>NZ_CP109650.1:0-4725477 GCF_056673315.1 Enterobacter cloacae complex sp. HYC042_NIDB | reverse complement strand
TGGGAGATGGAACTCGGCCCATTCGGCTATTTCCTGACACTTTTTGCCGTGTGGGTGGCGATTAACGCGTTCAACATGGTTGACGGTATTGATGGTTTGCTTGGTGGCCTGTCCTGCGTCTCATTTGCCGCCATTGGTTTCATTTTATGGTTCGATGGGCAATATAGCCTTGCTATGTGGTGTTTCGCCATGATTGCTGCCATCCTGCCTTATATCCTGTTAAATCTCGGCGCATTGGGCCGACGCTATAAAGTCTTCATGGGCGATGCGGGTAGCACGCTTATCGGCTTTACTGTCATTTGGATCTTGCTGGAAACCACTCAGGGCGATGTGCATCCCATCAGCCCGGTAACGGCGCTATGGATTATTGCCATCCCCTTAATGGATATGGTTGCGATTATGTATCGCCGCCTGCGTAAAGGAATGAGTCCATTCTCTGCTGACCGTCAGCACATTCATCATTTGATCATGCGAGCCGGATTCACTTCCCGGCAGGCATTTGTGCTTATTACGCTGGCGGCTGCTATTCTAGCGGGGATTGGCGTGACGGCGGAATATACGCACTTTGTGCCTGAGTGGGCCATGTTGGTATTGTTCTTGCTAGCATTTTCTCTCTACGGCTACTGCATTAAGCGCGCATGGAAGGTGGCGCGATTCATTAAACGTATTAAGCGCAGGATGCGACGTAACAGTAGCAAAAACACAACATTAACTAAGTAAAACCGGGACTATGATGACTCAACCGTTGGCGGGAGCGAAATCAGTGGTAACAGAGAATGAACTGGACATTCGGGGTTTGTTTCGCGTGTTATGGGCAGGCAAACTTTGGATTGTGGGGATCGCGCTGGGGTTTGCACTGTTAGCGCTAGCCTACACGTTCTTTGCAAAACAGGAGTGGAGCGCCACGGCAATCACGGACAGACCCACGGTTAACATGCTCGGGGGGTACTACTCCCAGCAGCAGTTCCTGCGAAACCTGGATATTAAAGCCAGCCTTGCCACCCCGGACCAGGCTTCCGTTATGGATGAGGCCTACAAAGAGTTTGTGATGCAGCTGGCCTCGTGGGATACGCGCCGCGATTTCTGGTCCCAGACAGATTACTTCAAGCAGCGTCGGGTTGATAACACCAAAGCCGATGCCGCGCTGCTGGACGATCTGATTAACAATATTCAGTTCATGCCAGGCGACGTGCTGCGTAACGTCAACGACAGCGTCAAGCTGATTGCCGAAACCGCGCCGGATGCAAACAACCTGTTGCGCCAGTACGTCGCGTTTGCCAGCCAGCGTGCCGCAAGCCATCTGAATGAAGAGCTTAAAGGCGCCTGGGCAGCCCGCACTATCCAGATGAAGGCGCAGGTCAAACGTCAGGAAGAGGTGGCAAACGCCATTTTTGCGCGCCGCGTGCATAATATTCAGCAGGCGCTGAAAATTGCGGAACAGCACAACATTTCCCGCACTGAGACGGATGTTCCGGCTGATGAATTGCCTGATTCTGAAATGTTCCTTCTTGGTCGCCCAATGCTGCAGGCCCGTCTGGAAAACCTGCAGGCCGTTGGGCCTGATTTTGATCTCGACTACGATCAAAACCGCGCGATGCTTAACACGCTTAATGTCGGTCCCTCCCTGGACCCGCGTTTTCAGACCTATCGTTATTTGAGAACGCCTGAAGAACCTGTAAAACGCGACAGTCCGCGCCGCGCATTCCTGATGATCATGTGGGGTATTGTGGGTGCACTCGTTGGTGCTGGCGTGGCGTTAACGCGTCGTCGTACAAACTAAGAACGCCGTTTACGATGAAGGCTGCGGCCTTCATCGCCTAATCGAAGAGAATCGATGTGAAAGTACTTACCGTATTTGGCACCAGGCCAGAGGCCATTAAGATGGCGCCTCTGGTTCATGCGCTGGCCAGCGATCCTGATATTGAAGCGAAGGTCTGCGTCACGGCCCAGCACCGTGAGATGCTCGATCAGGTCCTAACCCTCTTTTCCATCGTCCCGGATTACGACCTTAATATTATGAAGCCGGGACAGGGATTGACGGAAATAACCTGCCGCATTCTGCAGGATCTCAAGCCGATCCTGGAGTCATTCAAGCCCGACGTCGTGCTGGTGCACGGGGATACCACGACGACGATGGCAACAAGCCTGGCCGCGTTTTACCAGCGTATTCCCGTCGGCCATGTTGAAGCGGGTCTGCGCACCGGCAATCTTTATTCTCCGTGGCCGGAAGAGGCCAACCGTACGCTTACCGGGCATCTGGCGATGTACCATTTTGCGCCAACCGAGAACTCTCGCCAGAACCTGCTGCGTGAAAATGTCGCCGATAACAACATCTTTGTTACCGGCAATACGGTCATTGACGCGTTGATTTGGGTACGCGATCGCGTGCTGGCAAACAGCGATCTGCAGAAAGAACTCGCTGCCCGCTATCCTTTCCTGAATAACGGCAAAAAAACCATTCTGGTCACTGGCCACCGTCGCGAAAGCTTTGGTCGGGGCTTTGAGCAAATCTGTCACGCGCTGGCTGAAATCGCCGCGCAGAACGACGATGTGCAAATTGTCTATCCGGTACACCTTAACCCTAACGTCAGCGAGCCGGTCAACCGCATCCTGGGCCACGTCGAAAACGTCCTGCTGATTGAACCGCAGGACTACATGCCGTTTGTCTGGCTGATGAACCACGCCTGGCTGATCCTCACCGATTCCGGTGGGATTCAGGAAGAAGCGCCCTCTCTTGGCAAGCCGGTGCTGGTGATGCGTGAAACCACTGAACGTCCGGAAGCGGTTAAAGCCGGGACCGTGCGTCTTGTCGGCACCAACGCACAGCTCATCGTCGAAGAGGTCACGCGCCTTCTGCACGACGATGAAGCGTATCAGGCGATGAGCCGGGCCCACAATCCCTACGGAGACGGGCAGGCTTGTGGCCGTATCTTGCAAGCACTTAAACACAATCGGGTATCGCTATGAGTTTTACTACCATCTCTGTTATTGGTCTTGGCTACATTGGCCTGCCTACTGCGGCGGCATTCGCCTCCCGTCAAAAGCAGGTTGTTGGTGTGGATATCAACGCACGTGCGGTAGAAACCATTAATCGTGGCGAAATTCATATTGTGGAGCCCGATCTTGAACGCGTGGTGAAAGAGGCGGTTGATGGCGGCTTCCTGCGCGCCAGCACGACGCCAGTGGAAGCGGATGCCTACCTGATTGCCGTTCCAACGCCCTTTAAAGGCGACCACGAGCCCGATATGGTCTACGTCGAGGCGGCGGCAAAATCTATTGCCCCCGTGCTGAAGAAAGGGGCGCTGGTAATTCTGGAGTCGACTTCTCCCGTCGGCGCTACCGAGCAGATGGCGCAGTGGCTGGCCGATGCGCGTCCTGATTTACGCTTCCCGCAGCAGGCCGGTGAGCAGGCGGATATCAACATCGCCTACTGCCCGGAGCGCGTGCTGCCGGGGCAGGTGATGGTCGAACTGATTAAAAACGACCGGGTGATAGGCGGCATGACGCCGGTCTGTTCTGAACGCGCCAGCGCGCTGTACAAGATTTTCCTGGAAGGCGAATGCGTGGTAACCAACTCCCGCACCGCCGAGATGTGCAAGCTGACGGAAAACAGCTTCCGTGACGTTAACATCGCCTTCGCAAACGAACTGTCGCTGATCTGTGCCGATCAGGGGATTAACGTCTGGGAGTTAATCCGCCTGGCGAATCGACATCCGCGCGTCAACATTCTCCAGCCTGGCCCAGGGGTGGGCGGTCACTGTATCGCCGTCGATCCGTGGTTTATTGTGGCGCAGAACCCGGCGCAGGCGCGCCTGATTCGCACCGCGCGTGAAGTGAACGATAGCAAACCTCACTGGGTACTGAATCAGGTTAAAGCGACGGTAGCGGATTGTCTGGCAGAGAGCGGCAAGCGCGCCAGCGAGCTGAAAATTGCCTGCTTTGGTCTGGCATTTAAACCCAATATTGACGATCTGCGCGAAAGCCCGGCGATGGAAATTGCTGAGATGATTGCCGAATGGCATAAGGGCGAAACGCTGGTGGTCGAGCCAAATATTCATGAACTGCCGGCAAAACTGGCGGGGCACTGCATGCTGACGGCGCTGGATGACGCGCTGGCGACAGCGGATGTGCTGGTGCTGCTGGTGGACCATAAAGAGTTTAAAGCGACGTCCGGTGACGCGGTGCGTCAACAGTATGTGGTTGATACCAAAGGCGTCTGGCGTTGAGTAAACTTCACGGCGTGCTTGAGTCCCTTGAGTGGGAAAGCGCATTTTTTGCCCTCCCCTCGGCGATAGTCCGCTGGCGCGAGAATGCGCCCGCCCTGCAGGAAGTGGACTTCAGCGCCTGGCAGCGCGTGCAGGCTAAGATCCCGGCGGACCGTGCCGACCTGCTTGACGCGCTCCAGCAACACGGTTTTCAGTTGGTTGAAGGCGAGGTAGACCTTGCCATCACCCTCACCCGGCACGATGCGTCCGGCGCGGAAATTGCAACGGAACAGGACATTCCTGTGCTGTGCCAGATGGCGGCCCGGGCGTTTGCGCAAAGCCGCTTTCGCACGCCCTGGTATGCGCCTGACGATAGCGGACGTTTCTATGCCCAGTGGGTAGAGAATGCGGTCAAAGGTACCTTTGACCACGTCTGCCTGATTTTCCGTGCAGCGAACGGCCAGATCCAGGGATTTGTCTCGCTGCGCAAGCTTAACGAGCGCGAGGCGCGTATTGGCTTATTAGCCGGGCGCGGCATGGGGGAGAAACTCATGCAGGCGGCGCTGCACTGGGCGCAGCTGCAGCAGGTTGAGACGCTGCGGGTGGCGACCCAGGTGGGCAACACCGCCGCGCTTAAACGTTATATTGCGAGTGGTGCCAACATCGACGCCACCGCCTACTGGTTATACAGGTGACAAGATGATTCCATTTAACGCACCACCCGTCGTGGGAACCGAGCTCGACTATATGCAGTCTGCCATGGGCAGCGGCAAACTCTGCGGTGACGGCGGTTTTACCCGTCGCTGTCAGCAGTGGATGGAGCAGCGTTTTCGCAGTGCTAAAGTGCTGCTGACCCCGTCCTGCACTGCATCGCTGGAAATGGCGGCCCTGTTGCTGGATATCCAGCCCGGTGATGAAGTGATCATGCCGAGCTATACCTTCGTCTCTACCGCGAATGCATTTGTCCTGCGCGGAGCGAAAATCGTCTTTGTGGATATCCGCCCGGACACCATGAACATTGATGAGACGCTGATTGAAGCGGCGATCACCGACAAAACGCGTGCGATTGTGCCGGTTCACTACGCGGGCGTGGCCTGTGAAATGGACACCATCATGGCAATCGCCAAAAAGCACAACCTGTTTGTGGTAGAAGATGCCGCGCAGGGCGTGATGTCCACCTACAAGGGGCGCGCGCTGGGCACTATCGGCCACATCGGCTGCTTCAGCTTCCACGAAACGAAAAACTACACTGCCGGCGGTGAGGGCGGTGCGACGCTGATTAACGATCGTGCCCTGGTTGAGCGTGCGGAAGTGATCCGTGAAAAAGGCACCAACCGCAGCCAATTCTTCCGCGGTCAGGTTGATAAGTACACCTGGCGCGATATCGGCTCAAGCTATCTGATGGCCGACCTGCAGGCAGCGTACCTGTGGGCACAGCTGGAAGCGGCAGAGCGAATTAATCTCCAGCGCCTGTCCCTGTGGCAAACCTATTACGATGCGCTTGAGCCGCTGGCAAAAGCCGGTCGCATTGAGCTGCCAACCATTCCGGCCGATTGCATTCACAACGCCCACATGTTTTACATCAAGCTGCGCGATAACGACGATCGCAGCCAGCTCATCGCCTGGCTGAAAGAAGCCGAAATTATGGCGGTCTTTCACTATATTCCGCTGCACTCCAGCCCGGCGGGTGAAGCGTTTGGGATGTTCGCAGGGGAAGACCGTTACACCACGAAAGAAAGTGAGCGTTTGCTTCGCCTGCCACTGTTCTTCAACCTCGCGCCAGTTAACCAGCGTACGGTGATCAATACCCTTCTGAGCTATTTCGGCTGATATGTCTCTGGCAAAAGCATCGGTGTGGACCGCCGCGTCCACGCTTGTAAAAATTGGTGCCGGACTGCTGGTCGTCAAGCTGCTGGCCGTCTCATTCGGTCCCTCAGGCGTCGGGCTGGCGGGCAACTTCCGCCAGCTTGTTACCGTCCTTGGGGTGCTGGCAGGTGCCGGGATCTTCAACGGCGTGACCAAATACGTTGCTCAGTATCATGATGATGCGGCTCAGCTTCGCAGGGTGGTGGGCACCGCGTCGGCAATGGTCACGGGCTTTTCGACCCTGCTGGCGATTGTGTTTCTGCTGGCCGCGGCGCCCATTAGCCAGGGATTGTTCGGGCACACCCATTATCAGGGGCTGGTGCGTCTGGTCGCGCTGGTCCAGATGGGCATTGCCTGGGCCAACCTGCTGCTGGCGCTGATGAAAGGTTTTCGCGATGCTGCCGGGAACGCGCTTGCGCTCATCCTGGGTAGCGTCATCGGCGTGATTGCCTATTATTTCTGCTACCGCCTGGGTGGCTATGAAGGCGCACTGCTTGGGCTGGCGCTGGTTCCCGCACTGGTTGTTGTGCCTGCGGCGTTCATGCTGATGCGCCAGGGCGTTATCCCTCTGAGCTACCTGAAACCGCAATGGGACAAGGTGCTTGCCAGCCAGCTGGGTAAGTTTACCCTGATGGCGCTCATTACTTCCGTCACGCTGCCGGTGGCTTACGTGATGATGCGAAACCTGCTAGCGGCGCATTACAGCTGGGATGAGGTGGGGATCTGGCAGGGCGTAAGCAGTATTTCCGATGCTTACCTCCAGTTTATAACGGCTTCCTTTAGCGTTTATTTGCTGCCAACCTTATCGCGTCTGACGTCCAGGCAGGATATTACCCGCGAAATTTTCCGCTCCCTGCGTTTTGTATTACCCGCAGTGGCGGCGGCCAGTTTGACCGTCTGGTTATTGCGTGATGTCGCCATCTGGCTGCTGTTCTCGGCGAAGTTTACCGCCATGCGCGATCTTTTTGCCTGGCAACTGGTGGGTGATGTGCTGAAAGTGGGTGCTTACGTTTTCGGCTATCTGGTGATTGCGAAAGCCTCGCTGCGGCTGTATATCCTCGCGGAGGTTAGCCAGTTTGCATTGCTGACAGCATTTTCACACTGGCTGATACCCGCGCACGGTGCGCTGGGGGCGGCTCAGGCCTACATGGCAACCTATATCGTTTATTTCGCTGCCTGCTGCGGCGTATTTTTATTGTGGCGTAAACGCGCATGACTGCACTGATTCACATCCTGGGATCGGATATCCCACACCATAACCAGACCGTTTTGCGGTTCTTCAACGACGAGCTGGCATCGGGCAATCCTGATGCGCGCGAGTTTATGGTTGCAGGTCAGGATAATGGCCTGAGCGCGGCGTTTCCGGCGCTGACAATCACCTTCTGGCCGGATAAAGCTACCCTGGCGAAGGCGGTTATTGCCAAAGCCAAAGCGGATCGTGAGCAACGTTTCTTTTTCCACGGGCAGTTCAATACCGGCCTGTGGCTGGCTCTGCTCAGCGGGGGAATTAAACCCTCCCAGTGCAGCTGGCATATCTGGGGAGCCGATCTCTACGAAGTCTCGCGCGGCTGGAAATTCCGTCTTTTCTATCCGCTGCGTCGCATGGCGCAGGGAAGGGTGGGCCGCGTTTTTGCCACCCGTGGCGATCTGAATTATTTTGCGAAGCAGCACCCTAACGTGCGCGGTGAGCTACTCTATTTCCCAACCCGTATGGATCCGGCGCTGAACACCATGGCGAATGACGCGGTTCGCGAAGGCAAGCTGACGGTGCTGGTGGGGAATTCCGGCGACCGCAGTAACGAACATGTCGCCGCGCTCCGGGCGGTACACCAGCAGTTTGGCGACACGGTGAACGTGGTGGTGCCGATGGGTTATCCGGCCAACAACGACGCCTACATTGATGAGGTTCGCCAGCAGGGGCTTGCGTTATTCAGCGAAGAAAATCTGCACATTCTCAGCGAAAAGCTGGAGTTTGATGACTATCTTGCGCTGTTGCGAAAATGCGATCTGGGCTATTTCATCTTTGCTCGCCAGCAGGGGATTGGTACGCTGTGCCTGCTGATTCAGGCGGGTGTACCGTGCGTGCTTAATCGTGAAAACCCGTTCTGGCAGGACATGGCCGAGCAGCATATTCCGGTGTTGTTCACCTCAGACGCGCTGAATGTCGAAGTGGTACGTGAAGCACAACGCCAGCTCACGCTGGTGGATAAAAATAGCATCGACTTTTTCAGCCCGAATTACCTCACGCCGTGGCACCGCGCGCTGCGTATCGCTTCAGGAGACAACGCATGAGTCAGTTGCAGTTTAGCGGCTTACTGGTTGTCTGGCTTCTGAGCACGCTATTTATCGCCACGCTCACCTGGTTTGAGTTCCGCCGGGTGCGCTTCAACTTTAACGTGTTCTTCTCGTTGCTGTTTTTGCTGACCTTCTTTTTCGGCTTCCCGCTGACCAGCATTCTGGTCTTCCGTTTTGACGTGAGCGTCGCGCCGCCGGAAATTCTTCTCCAGGCCCTGCTGGCGGCGACCTGCTTCTATGGTGTTTACTACGTCACCTATAAAACGCGTCTGCGACCAGCGCAGGCCGCTGCCCCGCGTCGGGCGCTCTTTACCATGAACCGGGTGGAGACCCATCTGACGTGGGTGATGCTCATGACGATCGCCCTGGTCAGCGTCGGCATCTTCTTCATGCATAACGGCTTCCTGCTGTTTAAGCTCCACTCCTACAGCCAGATTTTTTCGGCTGAAGTCTCAGGCGTGGCGCTTAAGCGATTCTTCTATTTCTTCATCCCGGCGATGCTGGTGATCTTCTTCCTTCGCCAGGACAGCAAGGCATGGCTGTTCTTCCTGGTCAGTACGGTTGCGTTCGGTATCCTGACCTACATGATCGTGGGCGGTACGCGTGCCAACATTATCATCGCTTTCGCTATCTTCCTGTTCATCGGCATCATCCGCGGCTGGATCTCGCTGTGGATGCTGGTTGCGGCAGGGGTATTTGGCATTGTGGGGATGTTCTGGCTGGCGCTGAAGCGCTACGGGATGAACGTGGCGGGCGACGAGGCGTTTTACACGTTCCTCTACCTGACGCGCGACACCTTCTCGCCGTGGGAAAACCTGGCATTGTTGCTGCAAAACTACGACAAGATTGATTTCCAGGGGCTGGCGCCGATTGTGCGCGATTTCTACGTCTTTATCCCGAGCTGGCTGTGGCCGGACCGCCCTGGCGTAGTACTCAATACCGCGAACTATTTTACCTGGGAAGTGCTGAACAACCATTCGGGCCTGGCGATCTCGCCAACCTTGATTGGTTCCCTGGTGGTGATGGGGGGAGGCTGGTTTATCCTGCCGGGCGCGTTTGTCGTAGGGTTGATTATTAAGTGGTTTGACTGGCTTTACGTGCGCGGTAACGAAGAGACCAACCGCTATAAAGCGGCCATTTTGCACAGTTTCTGCTTTGGTGCCATTTTCAATATGATCGTTCTGGCGCGCGAGGGGCTGGACTCGTTCGTTTCGCGCGTGGTGTTCTTCATGGTCGTTTTTGGCATCTGCCTGTTACTGGCCAAACTGTTGTACTGGCTGTTCGACAGCGCAGGGCTTGTGCACAAGCGCGAGCCACAGGGCAGCACAACGCTGTCGCAAGTCTGAGTAGGGAAAGTAATGACTGATAAAACTTCTGCACCGCGCTATGCGCTTCGTGGTTTGCAGCTGATTGGCTGGCGAGACATGCAGCACGCGCTGGATTTTCTGTTCGCCGATGGGCAGATGAAATCCGGTACGCTGGTCGCTATCAATGCGGAAAAGATGCTGGCGGTGGAAGATAACGCCGAAGTCAAAAGCCTGATAGAAGCGGCTGAATTTAAATACGCGGACGGTATCAGCGTGGTCCGCTCTATCCGTAAAAAATATCCTGACGCTAATGTATCTCGCGTGGCGGGTGCCGATCTCTGGGAGCAGCTTATGGCCCGCGCTGGTGCGGAGGGTACGCCGGTGTTCCTGATTGGCGGTAAGCCTGAGGTGCTGGCCGAGACCGAAGAGAAACTGCGTCGTCAATGGAATGTTAATATTGTTGGTAGCCAGAATGGTTACTTCAAGCCTGAAGACCAGCAGGCTTTGTTTGCCCGCGTGCGCGACAGCGGGGCAAAAATCGTCACCGTGGCGATGGGGTCCCCGCGCCAGGAGATCCTGATGCGCGACTGCCGTCTGGTCTGCCCGGATGCGCTTTATATGGGCGTCGGCGGCACCTACGATGTCTTTACCGGCCACGTGAAGCGCGCGCCGAAGATTTGGCAAAATATGGGGCTGGAGTGGCTCTACCGTCTGCTCTCCCAACCCACCCGCATTAAACGACAGATTCGACTGCTTCGCTACCTCACCTGGCACTATACCGGTAAAATGTAATCAAAATGTAGCGCGATATGCTGTTCGCGCTGCAACTCACCTGCAAAACTGCTGATAATTTGTGCAATGCATTCATTTTTTTAATGCATCGTTTGCCATTTGGCCTATTTTAAGAAACCATTCGCACCGTATTTTAGTACCCCTAAAAAACAATAACCGGTATTAAGCCGGGAAACAGCAAACACAATCGAGGATCTATGGCAGAGAAACAACCGGAGCTACAGCGTGGGCTGGAAGCTCGTCATATCGAACTGATAGCGCTGGGCGGCACTATCGGCGTTGGCCTGTTTATGGGCTCCGCAAGCACCCTCAAATGGGCAGGCCCTTCCGTATTACTGGCGTATATCATCGCCGGGCTGTTTGTTTTCTTCATCATGCGCTCAATGGGCGAAATGCTCTTTCTGGAGCCGGTGACCGGTTCCTTCGCCGTTTACGCACACCGTTATATGAGCCCGTTCTTCGGCTACCTGACGGCCTGGTCATACTGGTTTATGTGGATGGCGGTGGGCATCTCTGAAATCACCGCCATAGGGGTTTATGTCCAGTTCTGGTTCCCGGACATGGTCCAGTGGATACCGGCACTCATTGCCGTGGGGCTGGTGGCGCTGGCAAACCTGGCCGCCGTGCGCCTTTACGGTGAAATCGAGTTCTGGTTTGCGATGATCAAAGTAACCACCATCATCGTGATGATTGTTATTGGCCTGGGCGTGATTTTCTATGGCTTTGGCAACGGCGGACACGCCATCGGCTTTGGCAACCTGACTGAACACGGCGGCTTCTTCGCCGGCGGCTGGAAGGGCTTCCTGACGGCGCTGTGTATTGTTGTGGCCTCGTATCAGGGCGTGGAGCTGATCGGGATTACCGCCGGGGAAGCGAAAAACCCGCAGGTTACGCTGCGTAGCGCGGTGGGCAAAGTGCTGTGGCGCATCCTGATTTTCTACGTGGGCGCAATCTTCGTTATTGTGACCATCTTCCCGTGGAACGAAATCGGCACGACGGGGAGCCCGTTCGTATTAACCTTTGCGAAGATTGGGATTACAGCAGCAGCGGGTATCATCAACTTTGTGGTCCTGACGGCAGCGCTTTCAGGCTGTAACAGCGGGATGTACAGCTGTGGCCGTATGCTCTACGCGCTCTCGAAAAATAACCAGCTGCCTGCGGCAATGAGTAAAGTCTCACGTGCTGGCGTGCCGGTAGCGGGCGTCGCGGTCTCCATTTTCATCCTGCTGATTGGCTCCTGCCTGAATTACATCATCCCTAATCCGCAGCGCGTGTTTGTTTACGTCTACAGCGCCAGCGTGCTGCCGGGCATGGTGCCGTGGTTTGTTATCCTCATTAGCCAGCTGCGTTTTCGCCATGCGCATAAAAAAGTGATCGCCAGCCATCCGTTCCGCTCGATCCTTTTCCCGTATGCGAACTATTTGACGATGGCATTCCTGATTTGCGTATTAATTGGAATGTACTTTAATGAAGATACCCGCATGTCGCTGTTTGTCGGGCTGATCTTCCTGGCGGCAGTGACGGTCGCGTATAAGCTTTTTGGCCTGGGTCGCCGTGCCACTACGCAGAAAGTGGAGGAATAAGCGGCAAAATGTGCAAACCATAACCAAACGCGCATTTTTTTCAAAAAAGCACTAGACAGCGGGGACGGAGGTACGTAATATCCAGCCCCGCAACGGCGCTAAGCGCCCGTAGCTCAGCTGGATAGAGCGCTGCCCTCCGGAGGCAGAGGTCTCAGGTTCGAATCCTGTCGGGCGCGCCATTTTAGTTCCCGGCGCTAGAGCTGCGGTGGTCTGAGAAGTAGTCAGTACCGCGTGAAAGAATACAGTGGTGGCTATAGCTCAGTTGGTAGAGCCCTGGATTGTGATTCCAGTTGTCGTGGGTTCGAATCCCATTAGCCACCCCATTATTGAAAGAGTTGTGAATTGCGAAGGTGGCGGAATTGGTAGACGCGCTAGCTTCAGGTGTTAGTGTCCTTAGGATGTGGGGGTTCGAGTCCCCCCCCTCGCACCACGACTTTTTAAATGAATTGAACTAAAAATTCAAAAAAGCAGTACATCGGCGAGTAGCGCAGCTTGGTAGCGCAACTGGTTTGGGACCAGTGGGTCGGAGGTTCGAATCCTCTCTCGCCGACCAATTTTGAACCCCGCTTCGGCGGGGTTTTTTGTTTTCTGTAAGTTTTCTCCCCTGTCGTTATCTCCAGAAAGTACCCTTTATCATTGTCGCGATTCAGTGACATGCAAATCATTGAAAATAAGATAAATAATTATTTATGGGATTTACTGTCTCTTCCTGGCGACATATTTCTGCTTTTGCCGATACGCTATGAAGCTTCAGAGGCTACTTAACAGCATAATTTCCTTTTATCTTAAAATGTTGCGCCATGTAAAAGTTCTGCGTGTAAATCTGGCACGTTACGTGCAATAATATGCGCGTAGATGCTCATTCCATCTCTTATGTTCGCCTTAGTGCCTCATAAACTCAGGAATGACGCAGAGCCATTTACGGTGCTTATCGTCCACTGACAGATGTCGCTTCGGCCTCATCAGACACCATGGACATAACGTTGAGTGAAGCACCAAATATGTTGTCTTACAGACCTGTTTTAACGCCTGCTTTTATAGCAGGCGTTTTTTTATGTCTTATTCCCGATACCCACGCATGATCAGGGCGACCAACAGCAGGGCGGCTGACGAGACCGTATAGAGCGCCAGCACGGAGCCAAGCCCAACAGCCACTATCGCTGTAATGCCGGTGAAAAGCGAGGCGCTGAGCGTTTGCCAGCGCCAGGCTTTACCGCTGGCTGACGCGGTTTGCGCGATATGAAAACTGCTGAGTACGCCAAACGTGCCGGCTGCGAAGAGAACGTTTGAGGCCAGATGCGCGATAAAGATTATCCCCAGCGCACATGCCATCCACCCGGATAACAACGGCAGCATTCCATAAGCGGCAAGAAAAATACCGAGACAAACGATGATTCGCGGCGTGTGGACGGCAAAGCGCGTCAGGCTCTCTTTTTTTAGCAGCATGGGGCCGCAAAGTTGCCCCATGCTCCTTGCGAAAAGCAGAGGCAGAGCAAGGCCCGCCGCATCCTGAGGATGGAGCTGCTGCGCCAGGGCCGGAAGTAGCGCCATAGCCGGTGAGCCGACGGCCGCCAGCGCCGGCAAAATGAGCAGGCTGCGCTTTTGCCGAACGGTCAACGTCCGCCAGCGCAGTGGCGCGTGGGCTGCCTCTTCACCGGGGAGAGGTAGCAATGGCGCAGAAAACCGCCGCCCAGCCAGCCACAGCAGCAGCAGCGACCCGAGAAAACTGGCGGCATCAATAGCCAGCAAGGTAAACACGGAGGTCTGCTTGAATAGCACCACGCCGAGTCCAGTACCTAATAACACCTGAGAAGCAAAAATCACATTTTCCAGACAGGTCGCAGCAGGCAGCTCTGTTTCGCTAAGTCCGCGTTTAAAGAGCAATGTCAGCGCGGGCCAGCTCATCCCGCTGAGCAGCGCTTCGGTGGATTGCACGGCGAGTAGCGAGGCAATGCTGTGATAACCCGCACCGAGCAGGGGGAAGAGTAGGGCGAGCAATCCCAGCCCCTCGGTCAGTATCAGCAGGAATACTGGAGAATAGCGCGAGCACAGCTTTTCGCCGATCGCGCTGCCGATGAATCCCGGAACCGTTGCGAAAAGAAAAGCGAGGGTGAGCAGGGCGGGCGGGGCCGACCACGCTAACAGTAAACCAAAGACCACGACCTGGGTTAAACCATTTCCCAGCGAAGAAAAGATAAAAGCACAGGCAAGCAGGCGCAGCCAGCGGTGGCAGCGCAGCGCTTCAATAAGCGCATACAAAAGCGAGTTCATGAAGATTTCCTTTCAAAAACGATTTAATCCACGCTGCAGAAAGTGCGCGTGTGTGAAAAAAGATTAATGAAAAGACATCGTTACATTGGCGGGTTCGTTTGCAGATGTGGGTGTAAAGAATGTAGCAGGAGAAAGGCGATAAAAAAAGGAGGCCGTCTGGCCTCCTTTTTTATTTATTGCGGGTTACCGTTATTTTGCAGCGTCAGCAACAGCCCATCGCGCCGCATAGCGGCCGCCTCTTCTGGCTTATGCTGTTTGTCCAGCGTATCGGCAAGCCACGCGTAGTCAAACGCGTCCGGACGCTGTTTCAGTGCCGCACGGAAGGCCAGGCTCGCCTCTTGCCATTCGCCGTGCTTCATCAGCGACTGGCCCAGGGTACTCCACAGCAGCGGACGGTCACCGACGGTTTTGATCTGCTGGCGCAGCACTTTTTCGACCTGCTCAGGGTTATTGGTTTTCAGGCGCGGGATCACCATGACCAGGCGATCGTCGTACTGGCGCTTCAGGCCGTCGAGAAGGATCTCCTGGGCGGTGTCATGATCGTCACATTCAATAAGATGTTCCGCCATGGCCACCTGCAGGGGGACCTGCAGGCGCGTTTTCCGGCTCTGATTCTTCCACCAGGTTTTCAGGCCTTCGCTGCCCAGGTCGGCGCGCGCCTGATCCATCAGGCCAATCCATGCCAGACGCTGAAGTTCATCACGATGTTCATCATCACCCACCTCGGCCTTCGCCATCGACGGAATGATATCCAGCAACGAGCCCCACGCTCCGGTACGAATATAGGCCTGCTCCGCAAGGCGCAGGACTTCCGGATGACGCGGTGCGATTTCCAGCAGACGGTCAATGCCGTGGCGCGCCGCGTGGTTCTCATTGCGCGCGAGCTGCAGGCGGACGCGGGTAATTTCCACTGGAATCGGGTCGCCAGACGCCAGTTCTGACGCGCGTTCCAGATGCTGGTTAGCGCGGGCTTCATCACCGCGCTGCTGCGCCGCTTCGGCGGCCAGAAGATAGTTCACCACCGGCTGTTCCGCGTGGTCGGCGTTTTTCGACATCAGCTTTTCAACCTGCTGGTAATCGCCTTCGGCCAGCTTTAGCAGTGCCTGTTCCGTTTGCTTACGGGCGCGGCGGCGCTTACGGCCAACGAACCAGCCGCGGGTATGGGCACCGGTGCGGAAAATACGGCGCAGGATCCATTCAACGGCAAGCAGGACCACGACGCCGAGGATCAGCACGATCGCCAGACCCGTTACGCTGGTTTCAATGTTGTAGTTATCGGTCTGGATCAGGACGTATCCCTGATGACCCGCAAGCATCGGGCCCAGGACGATCCCGGCGATCAGCAGGATGAAGAGTAAAAGGACTTTTAGCATCATTACTCTCCCTGTGGCGCGCTTTCAGGCGCTGGTGCCGCCGCTGTGCCGGTCTGCCCGGCCGGAACGCCCGGCTGCGCCAGCAGGTTACGCACGCGCGTCTGCATCAGCTTCTCCAGAATTGGCTGGCTGGCCAGTTTATCCGGCACGTTCATGGTGATGTTCTGCTGGCTCAGCTTGTCGATATCTTCGAGGAAGGCGGTGGTCGTTGCATCATCGGTGTTGTAGTAGGCGCGTACCCACGTCGAGACGTTATCCAGCGCCTGTTTGTACGTTTCTTCCTGATGGCGCGGCACGGCCTGCGCCGCGACCAGCAGGCGGGAACGGATGTTTTCGCGCAGATAGATATCCTGATTCGGCGCTAACAGCGGTACGGCGGTTTCATCGCGACGGCGGATGGTGATGAAGCTGTCCATAAAGTTCTGCCAGCTTTTCTGCAGGTTTATGCGCCATTCGCTCAGGGAGCTGGACAGCTCGGTACCGTCAGAGTCCATCGGGGAGTCGTCGTCATTGTTATCCGCCAGCTGCAGGTTATCTATTTGATTCGAAAGCTGGTTCACCTTGAGGATAATGCCGTCGTAATCCACCTGTGAAACGGCGGAGAGGCTGGCGATATCTTCGGTAATCGCACGGCGCGCGGTAATGAGGCTCGGATCGTTCATGTCGGCCAGGCTCGCATCGGCGCTTTTCAGCAGCGCGGCGGCGGTGGTCACGTCCTGATCGCTCCACAGCTTACGCCCGGCGAGTTTGACGAGGAAATCGGCCTGCGAGAGCAGCCAGGTTTTGGCATCGGTGCCGGAGATGGTGGCTACTTTCTGCTGTACTTCGCCCAGCTGTTTGGTCAGCTCTTCCTGTTTGCTGTTCGCCTCGGCAAGCGCGGCGGCCTGCTGCTTAATCACCGCTTCCAGCTCGGTTTTCTGCGTTTCCTGCGCTTTTTGCAGGGAGGTAAGCTGATTGACCAGCGTATCGCTGGTGGCCGTCTGGTTAGCACTCTGTTGCTTTACCAGACCATACAGGCCGACGCCTGCTGCCAGCGCAATGGCGATGGCAATCGCGCTCAGCGCGAGGCTGGTTTTATTGCTGCCGTTTTTCTTCTCAGCGGTTTTCTCAGTCGTCTCTGGCTGTGGCGTTGTCTCCACAGTCTCCCTGGTCTCTTCAACCACGGCGGAGGATTTTTCGTGTTCCGTCATTATGGCTTCCCATTTGAGAGTTATTGTAATGCGCGCAGCAGCGCATCGTTGTCGGCGTTATCAGCGATCCGAATATCCTGCCAGCCCAGTTCCCGGGCGAGGTTCGCCAGACGCTCACTGACGACCAGAAGCCGACAGCGGAGTAACCAGTTTTCGCGATACCAACGCGGTATCAGCGACCAAAGCTGTTGTAACATTTCACCGCTGGTGACCACCAGCGTATTAATACCGCGCGCGTGCCAGCGCATCGCCTCTTCTGCACCGTCGTAGTGTTTCGCACAGCGCTGGTAGCACTCAACAAACGTGACGTCAGCCCCGCGTTCCCGCAGCGTTTCACCCAGCAGTTCGCGGCCACCGTTGCCGCGCAAAATGAGCGCGCGCTTTCCGGCAATAGTTTGTAATTCAGGTAATTGTAGCAAGACTTCGCTGATTTCCCGATCCAACGGGTAGCGAACGTCTGTTCCACTCACGGTATGTAAGGCCAGCGCGGTGGTTCTGCCGATAGCGAAATAGCGCGGAGCGGTCGGCCAGCGTGTCCCCGCCTGTTGCAGCTGCGCATGGGCAAATTCCACGGCATGCTGCGATAGCGCAAACAGCAGGTCGCCTTCCTGCAGGGTATTCATCTGGTCGGCGAGCGCAGAGAGCTCCCGACCGGGGGAGAATTCAATTAGCGGAAAACTCCAGGCCACCTGCCCCAGTGCGCGCAGACGGCTCACTAACTGCTCTCCTGCGGGAGAAGGGCGGGTGACAAGAATACTCATGCAGGGGGTTCTCCGTTATAGACCTCGGCCAGAATTTCACGCGCGCCGTTATTCAGCAGCTCTTCTGCCAGCGACACGCCAAGCTGCTCGGCATCCTGCGGCTTGCCGCGACGTTCGCCGCGCACCATCTGTGAACCGTCCGGCGCGCCCACCAGCGCACGCAGCCACAGTTCACCGTCTGTTAGTTCAGCATAGCTGCCAATCGGCACCTGACACCCGCCTTCGAGGCGAGTATTCATCGCCCGCTCGGCTTTTACGCGGGTTGCGGTCTCGTCATGGTTCAGCGGAGCGAGAAGCTCGCGGGTGCGCGCATCGTCCAGACGGCACTCAATGCCGACGGCGCCCTGTCCGACGGCCGGCAGCGACAGCTCTGGTGGCAACGCCACGCGAATGCGTTCCTCCAGCCCCAGGCGCTTCAGGCCTGCAACCGCAAGAATAATGGCATCGTAATCGCCGTTATCCAGCTTGCCCAGACGCGTGCCAACGTTACCGCGCAGCGAGCGGATGATAAGGTCAGGACGACGCTCCGCCAGCTGACACTGACGGCGTAAACTGGACGTGCCAACCACGCTACCCGCCGGCAGCGCGTCGAGCGAGTCATAGTGGTTCGAGACAAACGCGTCACGCGGATCTTCGCGCTCGCAGATGGTCACCAGCCCCAGCCCTTCCGGGAACTCGACGGGCACGTCTTTCATCGAATGTACGGCGATATCGGCGCGGTTCTCAAGCAATGCCAGTTCCAGCTCTTTGACAAACAGGCCCTTGCCGCCCACTTTCGCCAGCGGCGTATCCAGAATCACGTCACCGCGCGTGACCATCGGCACCAGTTCGACGCGCAATCCACTGTGGCAGGCTTCAAGGCGCTGCTTAACATAATGTGCCTGCCAGAGCGCGAGAGGGCTTTGGCGTGTGGCAATTCTCAAAACATTGTCTAACATGCTTGTTACCGTCATTATCAATCGCTAACCATCCTAACATTGTTGACTCTGGGATGGCAGTTTTACGGTTGATGAAGCGTGAGAGGGACAAGGCGGCGTATTCGTCAGCCATAGCCGTATTCAGGAATTTACACGTACAGAACGGTGCTACACTTGTATGTAGCGCATCTTTCTTTACGGTCAACCGGCAAGGTGTTAAATTGATCACGTTTTAGACCATTTTTTCGTCGGTACCACCATAATGACAAGGGCGAAAAAAGGGTAACGGTTATCTTTTTGAAATACTGCGGGCTCGCTGTTATTCGTGTTTTGAATAGCTTACGACACCCGGAAACATCAGGCGATACGTCTTGTACCTCTATATTGAGACTCTGAAACAGAGACTGGATGCCATAAATCAACTGCGTGTGGATCGCGCGCTTGCTGCCATGGGCCCTGCTTTCCAGCAGGTATACAGTCTGCTGCCGACATTATTGCACTATCACCACCCGCTAATGCCTGGCTACCTTGATGGTAACGTTCCCCAGGGCATTTGCCTCTTCACGCCTGATGAAACCCAACAGCATTATCTGAACGAGCTGGAACTCTACCGCGGCATGCCGCCTCAGGTTTCTCCGAAAGGTGAACTGCCGATTACCGGCGTTTACTCGATGGGGAGCACCTCATCGGTAGGGCAGAGCTGTTCTTCGGACCTGGATATCTGGGTCTGCCATCAATCCTGGCTCGATAACGAAGAGCGCCAGCTGCTACAGCGTAAATGCAGCCTGCTGGAAAGCTGGGCGGCCTCGCTTGGCGTGGAAGTGAGCTTCTTCCTGATTGATGAAAACCGTTTCCGCCATAATGAAAGCGGCAGTCTGGGTGGTGAAGACTGCGGCTCGACTCAGCACATCCTGTTGCTGGATGAATTTTACCGTACTGCCGTTCGTCTGGCCGGGAAGCGTATTCTGTGGAATATGGTCCCGTGCGAAGAAGAAGAGCATTACGACGACTACGTCATGTCGCTTTACGCGCAGGGCGTACTGACGCCAAACGAATGGCTGGACCTGGGCGGCCTCAGCTCCCTGTCCGCCGAAGAGTACTTTGGCGCAAGCCTCTGGCAGCTCTACAAGAGCATTGATTCACCGTACAAAGCGGTGCTGAAAACCCTGCTGCTTGAAGCCTACTCGTGGGAATACCCTACGCCGCGCCTGCTGGCGAAAGATATCAAGCAGCGCCTGCACGATGGCGAAATTGTCTCCTATGGGCTCGACGCCTACTGCATGATGCTGGAGCGCGTTACCGAATACCTGAAAGCCATTGATGACGCCACGCGTCTTGACCTGGTGCGTCGATGTTTCTATCTCAAGGTCTGTGAAAAGCTGAGCCGCGAGCGCGCCTGCGTGGGCTGGCGTCGTGAAGTGGTCAGTCAGCTAGTGAAAGAGTGGGGATGGGACGAAGCGCGCCTGTCCATGCTTGATAACCGCGCCAACTGGAAGATCGATCAGGTGCGTGAAGCGCACAACGAACTGCTCGACGCGATGATGCAAAGCTACCGTAACCTGATCCGCTTTGCGCGCCGCAATAACCTTAGCGTTTCCGCCAGCCCGCAGGATATCGGGGTGTTAACCCGTAAGCTGTACGCCGCGTTTGAAGCGCTGCCGGGCAAAGTGACCCTGGTTAACCCGCAGATTTCGCCTGACCTGTCTGAACCAAACCTGACCTTTATCTATGTGCCGCCGGGCCGCGCAAACCGCACCGGGTGGTATCTGTACAACCGTGCGCCAAGCATGGATTCCATCATCAGCCATCAGCCGCTGGAATATAACCGCTATCTGAACAAGCTGGTGGCGTGGGCCTGGTTTAACGGCCTGCTGACCTCGCGCACGCGCCTGTTTATCAAGGGCAATGAGGTCGTCGATTTAGCCAAGCTGCAGGAGATGGTGGCGGATGTGTCGCACCACTTCCCGCTGCGTCTGCCTGCCCCAACGCCAAAAGCGCTCTACAGCCCGTGTGAGATTCGCCATCTGGCGATTATCGTCAACCTGGAGTACGACCCGACGGCGGCCTTCCGCAATCAGGTAGTCCATTTTGACTTCCGCAAGCTGGACGTCTTCAGCTTTGGCGAGCAGCAAAACTGCCTGGTGGGCAGCGTAGACCTGCTTTACCGCAACTCGTGGAACGAAGTGCGTACCCTGCACTTCAACGGCGAGCAGGCGATGATTGAAGCGCTGAAAACCATTCTCGGCAAGATGCACCAGGATGCCGCGCCGCCGGACAGCGTGGAAGTGTTCTGCTACAGCCAGCATCTGCGTGGGTTGATTCGTACCCGCGTGCAGCAGCTGGTCTCTGAATGCATCGAACTGCGCCTCTCCAGCACCCGTCAGGAAACCGGGCGCTTTAAAGCGCTGCGCGTCTCCGGGCAGACGTGGGGCCTGTTCTTCGAGCGTCTGAACGTGTCGGTGCAGAAGCTGGAAAACGCTATCGAGTTCTACGGCGCGATTTCACACAACAAGCTGCACGGCCTGTCGGTTCAAGTGGAAACCAACCACGTCAAGCTGCCGCAGGTGGTGGATGGCTTTGCCAGTGAAGGGATTATTCAGTTCTTCTTTGAAGAGTCGGGCGACGATGCCGGGTTCAACATCTACATTCTGGATGAGACCAACCGCGCCGAGGTGTATCACCACTGTGAAGGCAGCAAAGAGGAGCTGGTGCGCGACGTCAGCCGCTTCTACTCTTCCTCGCATGACCGTTTCACCTACGGTTCCAGCTTTATCAACTTCAACCTGCCGCAGTTCTACCAGATTGTGAACGTGGATGGCCGAGCGCAGGTGATCCCGTTCCGTACGCAGGCGATTACCCCTGCGGCGCCTGCGAATCAGGATACTGCACCGCTGTTGCAGCAGTATTTCTCCTGAGGCTTTTCGCCCGGTAAGGCGCAGCCGCTACCGGGCAACAAAACTACCTGAAACGCACTTCCTCGCCCGCCTGCGCGGTCGCCGCCTGTTCCAGCAGATCCCAGAACGTTTCGCCGCTGCGATCGCAAACCCACTCGTCACCCTTCAAATCAAAGTGATAGCCGCCCTGTTTGGCCGCCAGCCACACCTGGTGAAGCGGCTCCTGACGGTTAATAATAATTTTGCTGCCGTTTTCGAAGCTCAGGGTCAGAATGCCGCCGTTGATTTCACAATCGATATCGCTGTCGCCGTCCCAGTCGTCGATACGTTCTTCGATGGTCATCCACAGGGTGTCGGCAAGGCGATGGAATTCACTGTCGTTCATGGTTTTGTTCCTGTTTTTCGTGATGGCGGCAGTATAACGCTAAATAATTCCCGTTGCAGGAAAGCGGCAAACTCTTGCTTTTGTGTCTTCTCCTGCGATGATAGAAACAGATTTGAACTTACGGGCAACTTTATAATGAAAAACGCTTTCCGAACGCTTGCCGTTCTCATCACGCTGTTTAGCCTGACCGGCTGCGGACTGAAGGGACCACTCTACTTCCCGCCTGCGGATAAAACCGCGCCGCCGCCGACAAAACCGGTTAACAGCGGCATCGAGTCTTCCACGCCAAAGACTAACGATCGTGGCGATAACGGCGGTCCGACTCAGGTTAACCTCTGACGACAACGTTCTGTACCCGCGCAATGGAGCAAATGATGCAGTTCTCTAAAATGCATGGCCTTGGCAACGATTTTATGGTCGTCGACGCGGTAACGCAGAATGTGTTTTTCTCCCCGGAACTGATCCGCCGCCTGGCGGATCGGCACGTGGGCGTGGGGTTCGATCAGCTGCTGGTGGTTGAGCCGCCCTACGATCCTGACCTCGATTTCCACTACCGTATTTTCAACGCTGACGGCAGTGAGGTTAACCAGTGCGGCAATGGCGCGCGCTGTTTCGCCCGCTTTGTCCGCCTGAAAGGGCTCACCAATAAGCGCGATATCCGCGTCAGTACCGCCAACGGTCGTATGGTGCTCAGCGTTACCGACGATGAGCTGGTGCGCGTCAATATGGGTGAGCCTAACTTCGAGCCTTCCGCCGTGCCGTTTCGCGCAAACAAAGCGGAAAAGACCTATATTATGCGGGCGGCCGAGCAGACAGTATTGTGCGGCGTTGTCTCGATGGGTAACCCGCACTGCGTGATTCAGGTGGATGATGTGCAAACTGCCGCGGTCGAAACGCTCGGCCCGGTGCTGGAAAGCCACGAGCGCTTCCCGGAGCGGGCGAACATCGGTTTCATGCAGGTGGTGAAGCGTGAACACATTCGCCTGCGGGTTTACGAGCGCGGCGCAGGCGAAACCCAGGCCTGCGGAAGCGGTGCCTGTGCGGCGGTGGCCGTGGGTATCTCGCAGGGGTTACTGGCAGAAGAGGTTCGCGTGGAATTACCGGGCGGGCGTCTTGATATTGCCTGGAAAGGAGCGGGTCATCCACTGTACATGACTGGCCCGGCGACACATGTTTATGACGGGTTTATCCATCTATGAAGCAACCAGGGGAAGAACTGCGGGAACCCTTAACGGAGCTGGACGACAGCGCCGTTGTGGATTACCTGCTGCACAATCCTGAGTTTTTTATCCGCAATGCACGCGTCGTCGAACGGATGCGCGTGCCGCATCCGGTTCGCGAGACCGTGTCGCTGGTTGAATGGCACATGGCGCGCTCGCGCAATCACATCCATCAGCTCGAAGAGAACATGACGCTGCTGATGGAGCAGGCCAGCACCAACGAAAGCCTGTTCTATCGCCTTCTGCACCTGCAGGCGCGTCTGGCTTCGGCGCACAGCCTTGAAGAGTTTCTCAGCCGCTTCCACCGCTGGGCGCGCGAGCTGGGGCTGGCGGGCGCAACGATTCGTCTGTTCCCTGACCGCTGGCGCATCGGCGCGCCGTCCGGCTTTACCCATCTGGCGCTCAGCCGTCAGGCGTTTGAACCGCTGCGCATTCAGCGCCTGGGCCATGAGCATCACTATCTGGGGCCGCTGAACGGACCTGAGCTGCTGGTAGTGCTGCCGGAAGCCAAAGCGATTGGCTCGGTGGCGATGTCGCTGATGGGACGCGATGGCGACCTGGGGGTCATATTATTTACCAGCCGCGACGCGCACCACTATGAGCAGGGGCAAGCCACGCACCTGCTGCAGGAGATCGCCCTGATGCTGCCTGAGCTGCTGGAGCGCTGGATTGAACGCGTATGACGGACGGACTGCTCGCCACTGACGTCTCGCGGTTTCTGCGCTATCTGGGCGTTGAGCGTCAGCTCAGCCCCATCACGCTGCTTAACTATCAGCGTCAGCTTGATGCCATCATGCAGATTGCCGAAGAAATCGGCCTGAAAAGCTGGCAACAATGTGACGCCGCCACGGTACGCGGGTTCGTCGTGCGTAGCCGTAAAAAAAATCTTAGCCCGGCGAGCCTTGCGCTCCGGCTCTCTGCCCTGCGCAGCTTTTTCGACTGGCTGGTCAGCCAGGGCAAGCTGAAAGCTAACCCGGCAAAAGGGATCGCCACGCCAAAAGCCCCGCGCCATCTGCCGAAAAATATCGACGTCGACGACGTAAACCGCCTGCTGGATATCGATCTGAACGATCCGCTCGCCGTGCGCGACCGCGCGATGCTGGAGGTGATGTACGGCGCGGGCCTGCGTCTCTCCGAACTGGTTAAACTCGACTTAAAGCATCTCGATCTGGAATCCGGCGAAGTGTGGGTGATGGGCAAGGGCAGCAAAGAGCGCCGCCTGCCGATTGGCCGCAACGCCGTCTCCTGGATTGAGCACTGGCTGGATCTGCGCGGCCTGTTTGGCGCGGAAGAGGATGCGCTGTTTTTATCAAAGCTCGGCAAGCGGATCTCCGCGCGTAACGTGCAGAAGCGCTTTGCGGAGTGGGGCATCAAGCAGGGGCTGAACAGCCACGTGCATCCCCACAAGCTGCGCCACTCCTTTGCGACACACATGCTGGAATCGAGTGGCGATCTCCGTGGCGTACAGGAACTGCTTGGCCACGCGAATCTGTCGACCACTCAAATCTATACCCACTTAGACTTCCAACACCTTGCCTCGGTGTATGACGCGGCGCATCCACGCGCCAAACGGGGGAAATAATGCGTTTTTACCGCCCACTCGGTCAGATCTCAGCCCTGACGTTTGACCTTGATGACACCCTTTATGACAACCGCGAGGTGATCCTGCGTACCGAGCAGGAGTCGCTGGCGTTTGTGCAGAACTACCATCCGGCGCTGAAAGCGATGCAAAACAAGGATTTCCAGAAGCTGCGCCAGTCCCTGCGGGAGACCGAGCCGGACATTTACCACGACGTGACCGAATGGCGTCGTCGCGCGGTTGAGCAGGCGATGCTGAACGCGGGTCTGAGCGCACAGGATGCCGCCGTCGGTGCCGAAGCGGCAATGGAAAACTTCGCCAAATGGCGTAGCCGCATCGACGTGCCACAGGAAACCCACGACACGCTGGCGAAGCTTGCCGAAAAGTGGCCGCTGGTGGCCATCACCAACGGCAATGCCCAGCCGGAGCTGTTTGGCCTCAGCGATTATTTTGAATTCGTGCTGCGCGCGGGTCCGCACGGGCGCGCGAAGCCGTTCAGCGACATGTACCATCTGGCAGCGGAGAAGCTTAACCTGCCGCTGGGTGAGATCCTGCACGTGGGCGATGACCTGACCACAGACGTGGCCGGTGCCATCCGCTGCGGCATGCAGGCCTGCTGGATCAAGCCAGAAAATGCGGAGCTGATGACCGCAACAGACAGCCGTCTTCTGCCGCACGTGGAAATTTCGCGGTTGGCATCCCTCACGACGCTGATATAATCATCAATTGTTCTGTATAAATTAACAGGGTTTTGGCGAGTGGAAACATTTGCCTGCCCGACATGACGTGACGGTGCCAATGGACGTTTCTTACCTGCTCGACAGCCTTAATGACAAACAGCGTGACGCGGTTGCCGCCTCGCGCACCAACCTGCTGGTTCTGGCTGGGGCGGGGAGTGGTAAGACACGCGTGCTGGTTCACCGTATCGCCTGGCTGCAGAGCGTGGAAAACTGCTCACCGTACTCGATTATGGCTGTGACGTTTACCAACAAGGCGGCGGCGGAGATGCGTCACCGTATCGCCCAGCTGATGGGCACCAGCCAGGGCGGCATGTGGGTTGGCACCTTCCACGGCCTGGCGCACCGTCTGCTGCGCGCGCACCATATGGACGCTAACCTGCCGCAGGATTTCCAGATCCTCGACAGCGAAGATCAGCTCCGTCTGCTGAAGCGCCTGATCAAGGCGATGAACCTCGACGAGAAGCAGTGGCCACCGCGTCAGGCGATGTGGTACATCAACGGTCAGAAAGACGAAGGGCTGCGCCCGCACCATATCCAGAGCTTCGGTAATCCGGTCGAGCAGACCTGGCAGAACGTCTATAAGGCCTATCAGGAAGCGTGCGACCGCGCCGGCCTGGTGGATTTCGCCGAGCTGCTGCTGCGCGCCCACGAGCTGTGGCTCAACAAACCGCATATCCTGCAGCACTACCGCGAACGCTTCACCAACATCCTGGTGGACGAATTCCAGGATACCAACAACATCCAGTACGCGTGGATCCGCCTGCTGGCCGGAGATACCGGCAAGGTGATGATCGTGGGTGATGACGACCAGTCTATCTACGGCTGGCGCGGCGCGCAGGTGGAGAACATCCAGCGCTTCCTCAACGATTTTCCCGGCGCGGAAACCATCCGTCTGGAGCAGAACTATCGCTCAACCAGCAACATCCTGAGCGCGGCCAACGCCCTGATTGAGAACAACAACGGGCGTCTGGGCAAAAAGCTGTGGACCGACGGCGTCGACGGCGAACCGATCTCGATTTACTGCGCCTTCAACGAGCTCGACGAAGCGCGCTTCGTGGTGAACCGCATCAAAACCTGGCAGGACAACGGCGGCGCGCTGGAGCAGTGCGCCATTCTCTACCGCAGCAACGCCCAGTCGCGCGTGCTGGAAGAGGCGCTGCTGCAGGTGAGCATGCCGTACCGCATTTACGGCGGCATGCGATTCTTCGAACGTCAGGAGATCAAAGATGCGCTTTCGTATCTGCGCCTGATCGCCAACCGCAACGACGACGCGGCGTTTGAGCGCGTGGTGAACACGCCGACCCGCGGGATTGGCGACCGTACGCTGGACGTGGTGCGTCAGGCCTCGCGCGACCGCCAGCTGACGCTGTGGCAGGCGTGCCGCGAGCTGCTGCAGGAAAAAGCCCTCGCCGGGCGCGCCGCCAGCGCGCTCCAGCGCTTCCTGGAATTAATTGATGCCCTGGCGCAGGAAACCGCCGACATGCCGCTGCACGTGCAGACCGACCGGGTGATTAAAGACTCCGGCTGCGTACCATGTACGAGCAGGAAAAAGGCGAAAAGGGGCAGACCCGTATAGAGAACTTAGAGGAACTGGTCACGGCAACGCGCCAGTTCAGCTACAACGAAGAAGACGAAGACCTGATGCCGCTGCAGGCGTTCCTCTCTCACGCCGCACTGGAGGCGGGTGAAGGGCAGGCGGACACCTGGCAGGACGCGGTTCAGCTGATGACCCTGCACTCCGCCAAAGGTCTGGAGTTCCCGCAGGTGTTTATCGTCGGCATGGAAGAGGGCATGTTCCCAAGCCAGATGTCGCTCGATGAAGGCGGGCGTCTGGAAGAAGAACGTCGTCTGGCTTACGTGGGCGTGACGCGAGCGATGCAGAAGCTGACGCTAACCTACGCTGAAACCCGCCGCCTGTACGGTAAAGAGGTCTATCACCGTCCGTCGCGCTTCATCGGCGAACTGCCGGAAGAGTGCGTGGAAGAGGTGCGTCTGCGGGCGAGCATCAGCCGTCCGGTTAGCCATCCGCGCATGGGCTCGCCGATCTCTGAAACCGACACCGGCTACAAGCTGGGCCAGCGCGTGCGCCATTCGAAGTTTGGCGAAGGTACCATTGTGAATCTGGAAGGCAGCGGCGAGCACAGCCGCCTGCAGGTCGCGTTCCAGGGGCAGGGGATCAAATGGCTGGTGGCGGCCTACGCGAAGCTGGAAACAGTCTAACATTCAGAAAAATATCATTATTTTGCAATAATCTGCTAGCCTTATACAGTGAAGGTCAATTAATGCCCTTCAGCGTTCCGTTGCGTGTTGACGCCACAGTTACTGCTGGCGTAACATGCGCGCACGATTACGCTAAGAGGACATTCGCCTTGGACACACCCAGTAGATACTGGCTCAATTCCCTGTCATCCAGGAACAACTCCTAAGGCTATCTCCTCATGCTGATGGCCTTAGTGGTTGTCAGCGACTGCATTATTCCCGTCGCGCTGAGTCAGGCTGTTTAATGGTCTGAAACCCAATTTGTTTCTGTGTGCCCACCGAACTGTCCGATATTTTTTGCATTGGGAGTCCCGGTCATGTTGAGCGCATTTCAACTCGAAAATAACCGACTGACTCGGCTTGAAGCCGAAGAGTCACAGCCCCTCATTGATGCCGTATGGGTGGATCTGGTCGAGCCGGACGACGATGAACGCCTTCGCGTACAATCTGAGCTGGGGCAAAGCCTGGCAACCCGCCCGGAACTGGAAGACATCGAAGCCTCCGCGCGTTTCTTTGAAGATGAAGACGGCCTGCACATTCACTCCTTCTTCTTCTTTGAAGATGCGGAAGATCACGCGGGCAACTCCACCGTGGCGTTTACCATTCGCGACGGTCGTCTGTTTACTCTGCGTGAACGCGAACTGCCGGCATTCCGTCTCTACCGCATGCGTGCCCGCAGCCAGGCGATGGTGGACGGCAACGCTTACGAGCTGCTGCTCGATCTGTTCGAGACTAAAATTGAACAGCTGGCGGATGAAATTGAAAACATCTACAGCGATCTGGAAAAGCTGAGCCGCGTGATCATGGAAGGCCATCAGGGGGATGAGTACGACGAAGCGCTTTCGACGCTGGCAGAGCTGGAAGATATCGGCTGGAAGGTGCGTTTGTGTCTGATGGATACCCAGCGCGCGCTGAACTTCCTGGTGCGCAAGGCGCGTCTGCCGGGCGGTCAGCTGGAGCAGGCGCGTGAGATCTTACGCGATATCGAATCCCTGCTGCCGCACAACGAATCCCTGTTCCAGAAGGTGAACTTCCTGATGCAGGCGGCGATGGGCTTTATCAACATCGAGCAGAACCGCATCATTAAGATCTTCTCGGTAGTGTCCGTGGTGTTCCTGCCGCCGACGCTGGTGGCGTCCAGCTACGGGATGAACTTCGAGTTTATGCCGGAGCTGAAGTGGAGCTTTGGCTACCCGGGGGCGATTATCTTTATGATCCTCGCCGGGCTGGCGCCGTATTTGTACTTTAAGCGTCGGAACTGGCTGTAAAATCTGGCGGGTGGCGCTGCGCTTACCCGCCCTACAAAACACCTACATTCCTCTGCGGGTTCTGCGCTGGGTATAAATCGCATCGGCGACGAAAATCGCCAGCGCCACCCAGATAAAGGCAAAGGTCACCATCTTATCCGCACCCGGCACTTCGCCGTAAAACACCACCGCCAGCAGGAACATCAGCGTCGGGCCAATGTACTGGAAGAAGCCCAGCGTGGAGAGGCGCAGGCGCGTTGCCGCACCGGTGAAGCACAGCAGCGGAATGGTGGTCACTACGCCCGCCGCCATCAGCATCAGGTTCAGCGACCACGGGTTGCTGCCCATATGGCTGGTGGCGCTGTCGGCGATACCGAACAGATAGATCGCCGCCACCGGCAGCAGCCACAGGGTTTCAAACAGCATCCCGGTTTGCGCTTCCACCGCAATTTTCTTACGTACCAGGCCGTAAAAAGCAAAGCTGAACGCCAGACCGAGGGCGATAACCGGCAGCGAGCCAAACGTCCACAGCTGCACCAGCACGCCGCAGAAGGCGAGAATCACCGCCACCCACTGCATCCGGCGGAAGCGTTCGCCGAGGAAAATCATCCCCAGCACGATATTCACCAGCGGGTTAATGAAGTACCCCAGGCTCGCTTCGAGCATGTGGTGGTTATTCACCGCCCAGATAAACAGCAGCCAGTTGCCGCCGATCAGCACCGCAGAAAGCGCCAGCAGGAAGACCTTTTTAGGGGTTTGCAGCAGCGTTTTGACGCCGGACCACTGACGGCTGATGCTCATCAGCGCGATCATAAAGAAAAACGACCAGATGACGCGGTGAGTGAGGATCTCGTCGGCCGGAACATAGGCGATAAATTTGAAGTACGCCGGGGCGATACCCCAAATAAAATAAGCGGCAAGGGCGAGTAAAACGCCCTGCCGCGTCTGTTTAGCATCCATCGGGAAAATCCGTGACAAAAAAGTGAATCAATTTTACCCGAATTTGCCGCCTCAACCCACCATATAAGTGGCGGTTGCGCTGGCAATATAAACCTGCTCCTCGTTATGCAGCTCAACGCGGGCAACGGCAACTTTGTTCCCGGCACGCAGCAGGCTGCTGGTGCAGGTAAAGCGGTTTCCGCGCCCCGGGCGAAGATAGTCGACGCGTAAATCAATGGTGCCCATGCGCGCCAGACGCTGGCGGAGTTCATCTTCGTTGATGGTGTCATGGCGCGTCAGCGTACTGCCCACGCAGACCAGGCCTGCCGCCACGTCCAGCGCGGAGGCAATCACCCCGCCGTGCAGAATACTTTGCGCCCAGTTACCCACCATCATCGGCTGGTTGTTGAAACTCAGCTGGGCAAACTCTTTCTCGTAACGCTCCAGCTCAAGACCCAGTGCACGGTTAAACGGCATGTGGTAAACAAAAATCTCGCCCACGAGTTTTAACACTTCTTCGGCGGTAAGCATGGCTGACATGAGGCATTACATCCTTATTGTTAATGAAATGTTGATTTTATGCTTCAGCAATAAGGAATTCCACTTTCAGAAACGAGGATGCAGCAGTTATCGCAGAAGTCTGTAGAATGTTCGCCTCATAACTATTCAGGTAATTTTACTCTTTGCAGGAGAACACCACCGATGCGGACGTATCTGGCCTGGTTACTGGCGGCGGTTGCGCTGCCCCTCACAGCATATGCGCAGGAAGCGACGATTAAAGAAGTCCATGATAAACCTGCCGTTAAGGGCAGCATTATCGCCAATATGCTGCAGGAGCATGACAATCCGTTCACGCTCTACCCGTATGACACGAACTACGTGATTTATACCCAAACCAGCGATCTCAACAAAGAAGCGATAAGCTCCTATAACTGGTCTGATAATGCGCGTAAGGATGAGGTGAAGTTCCAGCTTAGCCTCGCGTTCCCGTTCTGGCGCGGTATTCTGGGGCCAAACTCGGTGCTCGGTGCCTCTTATACGCAGAAATCCTGGTGGCAGCTCTCCAACAGCGGCGAATCTTCACCGTTCCGTGAAACCAACTATGAGCCGCAGCTTTTCCTCGGCTTCGCAACGGACTATGAATTTGCTGGCTGGACGCTGCGCGACGTCGAAGTGGGCTTTAACCATGATTCTAACGGACGTTCCGATCCAACCTCCCGTAGCTGGAACCGCGCCTATACGCGCCTGATGGCGCAGAACGGTAACTGGATGGTGGAAGTGAAGCCGTGGTATGTGGTCGGTAGCACCGATGACAACCCGGATATCACCAAATATATGGGCTACTACCAGCTCAAAGTTGGCTACCAGTTAGGTGAAGCCGTGCTGAGCGCGAAGGGGCAGTACAACTGGAACACCGGCTACGGCGGTGCGGAGCTCGGTCTGAGCTACCCGGTGACGAAGCACGTGCGTCTCTATACCCAGGTGTATAGCGGCTACGGCGAGTCGCTGATCGACTACAACTTCAATCAGACTCGCGTTGGCGTGGGCGTAATGCTGAACGATATTCTCTAAGCTGCTCGAATGTTTTTGCGTTAAACGTTGAAGTTTCTCTCTCAGGCGCTGAAAATAGCGCCTGTTTTATTTTTCGCAAATGGGGTTAACGTGGCGCAGGCGGAAGTATTGAATCAGGAGTCGCTGGCTAAACAGGTTTTGCATGAAACCTTTGGCTACCAGCAGTTCCGCCCGGGCCAGGAAACCATCATTGAAACCGTGCTGGAAGGCCGCGATTGCCTGGTGGTGATGCCGACCGGCGGCGGTAAATCCCTCTGTTATCAGGTGCCCGCGCTGGTGCTGAACGGCCTGACGGTCGTGGTATCCCCGCTCATTTCCCTGATGAAAGACCAGGTCGACCAGCTGCTCGCCAACGGCGTGTCGGCGGCCTGCCTGAACTCGACGCAAACCCGCGAGCAGCAGCAAGAGGTGATGGCCGGGTGCCGCACCGGGCAGATCCGCCTGCTGTATATCGCGCCGGAACGCCTGATGCTGGACAACTTCCTCGATCACCTGGCGCACTGGAATCCGGTTCTGCTGGCGGTGGATGAAGCGCACTGTATCTCCCAGTGGGGACACGATTTCCGTCCGGAATATGCCGCCCTCGGCCAGCTGCGTCAGCGCTTCCCTGAACTGCCGTTTATGGCGCTTACCGCCACGGCGGATGACACCACGCGCCTGGATATCGTTCGCCTGCTGGGGCTGAACGACCCGTATATTCAGGTCAGCAGCTTCGACCGCCCGAACATCCGCTACATGCTGATGGAAAAATTCAAGCCGCTGGACCAGCTCCTGCGCTACGTTCAGGAGCAGCGCGGCAAGTCCGGTATCATCTACTGCAACAGCCGCGCGAAGGTGGAAGACACCGCCGCGCGTCTGCAAAATCGCGGCTTTAGCGCCGCCGCATATCACGCCGGGCTGGAGAACCACATCCGCGCCGACGTGCAGGAGAAATTCCAGCGCGACGACCTGCAAATCGTGGTCGCGACGGTGGCGTTCGGGATGGGCATCAACAAGCCGAACGTGCGCTTTGTGGTGCATTTCGACATTCCGCGCAATATCGAATCCTACTATCAGGAGACCGGCCGCGCCGGGCGTGACGGCCTGCCTGCGGAAGCGATGCTGTTTTACGATCCGGCCGATATGGCGTGGCTGCGTCGTTGTCTGGAAGAGAAGCCGCAGGGACAACTCCAGGACATCGAGCGCCACAAGCTCAACGCGATGGGTGCCTTCGCTGAAGCGCAAACCTGCCGCCGTCTGGTGCTGCTCAACTACTTTGGTGAAGGGCGACAGGAGCCGTGCGGCAACTGCGATATCTGCCTCGATCCGCCAAAGCAGTACGATGGGCTGATGGACGCGCGCAAAGCGCTCTCGACCATTTACCGCGTGAATCAACGCTTCGGGATGGGCTACGTGGTGGAAGTACTGCGCGGTGCCAATAACCAGCGTATCCGCGACATGGGCCACGACAAGCTGCCGGTTTACGGCATCGGTAAAGATCAGAGCCACGAGCACTGGGTCAGCATTATTCGTCAGCTGATCCACCTCGGCTTTGCCACGCAGAACATTGCTCAACACTCCGCGCTACAGCTGACCGAAGCAGCGCGTCCGGTGCTGCGCGGTGATGTTGAGCTCAAGCTCGCCGTGCCGCGCGTGGTTGCCCTCAAGCCGCGCGTGATGCAGAAATCCTACGGCGGTAACTATGACCGCAAGCTGTTTGCCAAGCTTCGCAAGCTGCGTAAAGCTATCGCTGACGAAGAGAACATCCCGCCATACGTGGTGTTCAACGACGCGACGCTGATTGAGATGGCGGAACAGATGCCGCTCAGCGCCAGCGAGATGCTCAGCGTCAACGGCGTCGGCACGCGCAAGCTGGAGCGCTTTGGTAAAGAGTTTATGGCGCTTATCCGCTCTCACGCCGATGGTGATGATGAGGAGTAGTCAGACGGGCGAAAAAGTGCCAGGATGATGACTCACTGAATTATTTCCCCGCGAGCTAATTATGTTAATGCTATTTCTCACCGTGGCGTTAGTGCACATCGTTGCGCTGATGAGCCCTGGACCAGACTTTTTCTTCGTGTCGCAAACTGCCGTCAGCCGCTCCCGCAAAGAAGCGATGATGGGCGTGCTCGGTATTACCATGGGCGTTATGGTCTGGGCGGCGGTCGCGCTGCTCGGTCTGAACCTGATCCTGGCGAAGATGGCGTGGCTGCATAACATCATTATGGTTGGCGGCGGGCTGTACCTGTGCTGGATGGGCTACCAGATGCTGCGCGGGGCGCTGAAGAAAGAAGAGAAAAAACCGGAAGAGCCAAAGGTAGAGCTGGCAACGGGCGGCCGCAGCTTTGTAAAAGGGCTCCTGACTAACCTGGCAAACCCGAAAGCGATTATCTATTTCGGCTCCGTGTTCTCGCTGTTTGTGGGTGACAGCGTCGGCGCAGGCGCGCGCTGGGGGATCTTCCTGCTGATCGTTGTTGAGACGTTCGCCTGGTTCACTATTGTTGCCAGCCTGTTCGCCTTACCGGCAATGCGTCGCGGCTACCAGCGCATCGCGAAGTGGATCGACGGCTTCGCCGGCGCGCTGTTCGCCGGCTTCGGCATTCATCTCATCATTTCTCGCTAAGCATGACGCGCTGACGCAAGCAGCGCGCCAACCAGCATAAACAGCGAACCAAAGACTTTGTTCAGGGCCTTCATCTGCTTAGGCCCTTTAATCCACGCCGCAATCCGCTGCGCCAGCGTCGCGTAACCAATCATGACGATGATATCGACGATGATGGTTGTCGCGCCCAGCACCACATACTGCATCACCTGGGGCTGATGTGGCACGATAAACTGTGGGAACAGGGCGGCGAGGAACACGATGCTTTTCGGGTTCGTCAGGTTCACGAACACCGCGCGCTTAAACAGATGGCCGCGCGTTTGCGTCCTGGAGAACGTATTCAGGTCAATCGAGCCTGCCGCGCGCCACTGCTGGATACCGAGCCAAATCAGATACGCCGCACCGGCCCACTTCAGCACTTCAAACGCCAGCACCGAACGAGAGAACAGCGTCCCCAGACCAATCCCCACCAGCACAATATGAATGCCGAGCCCGGTCTGTAAACCGGCAATGGACGCCGCCGCACCGCGATAGCCGTGGTTGATGGAGGTGGTCATAGTGTTAATGGCGCCAGAGCCGGGCGAAAGGCTAAGGATGATTGATGTCAGCAGGTAGGCGAACCACCACTCGAAGGTCATTTGAAGCTCCCGAACCGTCTATTTTTATGCCACAATACGCTATTGTTGAGTCATTTTGTGACCAGTGACGAAAAAAAACGATATTCCCTGGATTACGTGAGTGGAAACCCAATGTTTCAGCAGAAAAAGGACTGGGAAACACGAGAAAACGCGTTTGCTGCTTTCTCAATGGGGCCGCTGACCGATTTCTGGCGGCAGCGTGAGGAAGACGAGTTTACGGGCGTCGGTGGCATCCCGGTGCGCTTCGTTCGCTTCCGCAATGAAAAAAATGACCGGGTGATCGTGGTCTGCCCCGGGCGTATCGAAAGTTACGTTAAATATGCCGAACTGGCCTACGACTTGGTCAACATGGGGTTTGACGTGCTGATCATCGACCACCGTGGACAGGGGCTGTCCGGGCGCATGCTACCGGATACGCACCGCGGGCATGTGGATCACTTCAGCGATTATGTCGACGATTTTGCCGCGTTCTGGCAGCAGGAAGTTCAGCCCGGCCCCTGGCGCAAGCGGTACATCCTTGCGCACTCCATGGGCGGCGCCATTTCGACGCTGTTTTTGCAGCGGTATGAGCACCAGTGCGACGCCATTGCGCTCACCGCGCCGATGTACGGTATTGTCATTCGTTTTCCCGACTGGATGGTGCGCCATCTTCTCGACTGGGCTGAGGGCCATCAGCGCATTCGTGAAGGCTATGCCATCGGAACCGGACGCTGGCGCGCATTGCCGTTCGCCATCAACGTCTTAACCCACAGTCGGCAGCGCTATCGCCGCAACCTGCGCTTTTATGCCGATGAACCGCGCTTGCGCGTCGGCGGCCCGACCTGGCACTGGGTGCGTGAGGGTATTCTGGCCGGTGAGCAGGTGTTGGCAGGCGTAGGTGATGATGACACGCCGACGCTTCTGATTCAGGCGGAAGAAGAGCGTGTGGTGGATAACCGCATGCATGACCGCTATTGTGAACTGCGCGCTGCCGCCGGTCACCCTTGTGAAGGGGGTAAACCGCTGGTCATCAACGGCGCGTACCATGAGATCCTTTTTGAAAAGGACGCTATGCGCTCAGTCGCGCTTAACGCCATCGTCGAGTTTTTCGACCGGCATAACTGATTTTCTATTGAGGTTAAATTTTCCTATGTACCAGGTTGTTGCATCTGATTTAGATGGCACGCTGCTTTCCCCCGACCACACCCTGTCGCCTTATGCGAAAGAGACCTTAAAGCTTCTGACCGCCCGTGGCGTGAACTTTGTGTTCGCTACCGGCCGCCACCACGTGGACGTGGGGCAGATCCGCGATAATCTGGAGATCAAGTCGTACATGATCACCTCCAACGGTGCGCGCGTGCATGATACCGACGGCAACCTGATCTTCACCCATAACCTGGATCGCGATATTGCTGCCGATCTCTTCGGCGTGGTGCATAACAATCCGGCTATCGTCACCAACGTATACCGCGACGACGAATGGTTCATGAACCGCCACCGCCCGGATGAAATGCGTTTCTTCAAGGAAGCGGTATTCAACTACTCCCTGTATGAGCCGGGCCTGCTGGATCCAGAGGGGATCAGCAAGGTGTTCTTCACCTGCGACAGCCACGAAGAGCTGCTGCCGCTTGAGCAGGCGATCAACGCCCGCTGGGGCGATCGCGTCAACGTGAGCTTCTCTACCCTGACCTGTCTGGAAGTGATGGCGGGCGGCGTTTCTAAAGGTCACGCGCTCGAAGCGGTTGCGAAACGTCTGGGCTTCGCGCTTAAAGACTGTATCGCCTTTGGCGACGGCATGAACGACGCCGAGATGCTCTCTATGGCGGGCAAAGGCTGCATCATGGAAAACGCGCACCAGCGTCTGAAGGATCTGCATCCGGAGCTGGAAGTCATCGGCACCAACGCAGACAACGCGGTACCGAAATACCTGCGCAAACTGTTCCTTGAATAATCTTCATTCGGTTGTTTATTGTTCAGTTGTCAACTAAAGAGTTCGCTACAATGCCTGTCCTTCTTTCTGAGAGACAAGCATTGTGGCGCTACTCATTATCACCACTATCCTGTGGGCCTTCTCCTTTAGCCTGATTGGCGAATACCTTGCCGGTTCGGTCGACAGTTACTTCTCGGTGCTGATGCGCGTGGGGCTGGCGGCGCTGGTATTTCTGCCGTTCCTGCGCACGCGCGGGCAATCGCTGAAAACCATTCTGCTGTACATGCTGGTGGGGGCGATGCAGCTTGGCATCATGTATCTGTTCAGCTTCCGGGCTTACGTCTACCTGTCCGTCTCCGAATTCCTGCTCTTTACCGTGCTGACGCCGCTCTATATCACGCTGATTTACGATCTGCTCAGCAGGCGCCGTCTGCGCTGGGGATATCTGCTAAGCGCCGCGCTGGCGGTTATTGGCGCGGCGATCATTCGCTACGATAAAGTTAGCGATCACTTCTGGACAGGGCTGATGTTCGTCCAGCTTGCCAACATCAGCTTTGCCATTGGTATGGTGGGCTACAAACGCCTGATGGAAACTCGCCCGATGCCGCAGCACAACGCGTTTGCGTGGTTCTATATGGGCGCGGCGATCGTCGCGGTGGCGGCGTGGTTTATGCTCGGCAACCCGCAAAAGCTGCCGACCACCACCGTGCAGTGGAGCGTTCTGGTCTGGCTGGGCGTGGTGGCGTCGGGGCTGGGGTACTTTATGTGGAACTACGGCGCTACGCAGGTAGACGCCGGTACGCTGGGGATCATGAACAACGTGCACGTCCCGGCGGGGCTGCTGGTGAACCTTGCCATCTGGCAGGAACAGCCGCACTGGCCGAGCTTCCTTATTGGGGGGGCGGTGATCCTGGCTTCACTGTGGGTCCATCGCCGCTGGGTCGCTCCGCGCTCCGCACAAACGGAAGATGGTCGCACGCGTGGTTCCGCGCTGAGCGAATAAACGCCTCCGTAACCGGCTGACGCTGCTCGCCATCGCGCACGGCGGCGTACAATCGGCTCCACAGTCCTTCCCCCAGGGTTTTGGTGACCACCAGACCCTGGCGTTCAAAGCTCTCCACCACCCAGTGCGGCAGCGCCGCGATACCCATGCTGGCCGCCACCATTTGGATCAGCAGCAGGGTGTTATCCACGCTTTTCAGCTGCGGGCTGATGCCTGCCGGCTGCAGGAAATGACGCCAGATATCCAGGCGGCTGCGCTGAACCGGGTAAATCAGCAGCGTTTCTGTCGCCAGATCTTCCGGCGTAATGCGCGTTTTGGCCGCCAGCGGATGGTCCGGCGCCAGCACCAGACGCACCTCAAAATCGAACATCGGCGAATAGTGCAGGCCGCTGCGCGGCAGGATGTCGGACGTCATCACCAGATCCAGCTCGCCCTGCTGGAGCGAGGGCTGCGGGTCGAACGTCACGCCGGATTTAAAGTCCATCTCCACCTGCGGCCACTTCTGGCGAAAGTTCTCAAGCGCGGGGGTCAGCCACTGAATACAGCTGTGGCACTCAATGGCGATCCGCAGTTTGGTCTGCTGCGGCTCGTTACACGCCTGCAGCGCACTGGCGATCTGCGGCAGTACCTGATTCGCCAGTTGAAGAAGAATTTCACCCTGCGGCGTAAAGCGCAAAGGCTGGCTCTTACGCACAAAAAGACGAAATCCGAGGCGTTGTTCCAGATCGCTGAACTGGTGAGAAAGGGCGGACTGGGTCTGGTGCAGCGTGGCCGCCGCCGCCGCGAGCGAACCGCAGTTCCGCAACGCTTGTAGCGTTTTCAGGTGTTTAATCTCGATCATGAAAGTCCTTCACTCCGCCATGAACATTTTGCGCTTGAGGAATATACAGTACCTGCCAATTATAGATGTGTAAACATCTGGACGTCTAAATAACAAATTTCACAAGGGGCATACCATGACAATCCGCACTCACACTCTCGGTTTTCCTCGCGTTGGCCTGCGTCGCGAGCTGAAAAAAACGCAAGAAAGCTACTGGGCGGGCAACGCCACCCGTGAAGAACTCCTGGCGGTGGGGCGGGAGCTGCGCGCCCGTCACTGGGATCAGCAAAAACAGGCGGGTATTGACCTGCTGCCGGTGGGCGATTTCGCCTGGTACGACCATGTTCTGACGACCAGCCTGCTGCTGGGCAACGTGCCGGCTCGTCATCAGAACAAAGATGGATCGGTGGATATCGACACCCTGTTCCGCATCGGCCGTGGCCGCGCGCCAACGGGTGAGCCAGCGGCAGCGGCGGAAATGACCAAGTGGTTTAACACCAACTATCACTATATGGTGCCGGAGTTCGTCAAAGGTCAGCAGTTTACGCTGACCTGGACGCAGCTTCTGGACGAAGTGGATGAAGCGCTGGCGCTGGGCCACCAGGTGAAGCCCGTATTGCTGGGGCCGGTAACCTACCTGTGGCTGGGTAAAGTGAAGGGCGAACAATTTGACCGCCTCAGCCTGCTGAACGATATTCTGCCGGTCTATAAGCTGGTGCTGATTGAGCTGGGCAAGCGCGGCATTCAGTGGGTGCAAATCGACGAACCCGCGCTGGTGCTGGAGCTGCCGCAGGAGTGGCTCGATGCCTTCAAACCGGCGTATGACGCGCTCACCGGACAGGTGAAGCTGCTGCTGACCACCTATTTCGAGGGCGTGACGCCGAACCTCGACACTATCACCGCGCTGCCGGTTCAGGGCCTGCACGTTGACCTGGTTCACGGTAAGGACGATGTCGCAGAGCTGCACGAGCGCCTGCCTGAGGAGTGGTTGCTCTCCGCCGGTCTGGTCAACGGCCGTAACGTCTGGCGCGCCGATCTGAGCGAGAAATACGCCCAAATTAAAGACATCGTCGGTAAACGCGAGCTGTGGGTGGCTTCATCCTGCTCGCTGCTGCACAGTCCGATCGATCTGAGCGTGGAGACCCGTCTCGACCCTGAAGTGAAGAGCTGGTTTGCCTTCGCCCTGCAAAAATGTGAAGAGCTGGCACTGCTGCGCGACGCGCTCAACAGCGGCGATACGGCGGCGATTACCGACTGGAGCGCACCGATTCAGGCGCGTCGTCACTCGGCTCGCGTGCACAACCCGGCGGTGGAAAAACGTCTGGCGGCCATAACCGCCCGGGACAGCCAGCGTCAGAGCCCGTACGAGGTACGTGCCGAAGCCCAGCGCGCCCGCTTCAATCTTCCCGCGTGGCCGACCACGACCATCGGTTCATTCCCGCAAACTACCGAGATCCGCGGCCTGCGTCTGGACTTCAAAAAGGGCAATCTGGACGCGAATCATTACCGCACCGGCATTGCGGAACACATCAAGCAGGCGATTATCGAGCAGGAACGCCTCGGGCTGGACGTGCTGGTACACGGCGAAGCCGAGCGTAACGACATGGTGGAATACTTCGGTGAACACCTGGACGGCTTCGTCTTTACCCAGAACGGCTGGGTGCAGAGCTACGGCTCCCGCTGCGTGAAGCCGCCGGTGGTCATTGGCGACGTCAGCCGCCCGGAACCGATCACGGTGGAGTGGGCGAAGTACGCCCAGTCCCTGACCGACAAGCCGGTAAAAGGCATGCTGACCGGCCCGGTGACCATTCTCTGCTGGTCGTTCCCGCGCGAAGACGTGACCCGTGAAACCATCGCCAAACAGATCGCCCTGGCGCTGCGTGATGAAGTGGCGGATCTGGAGGCGGCGGGGATTGGCATCATCCAGATTGACGAACCGGCGCTGCGCGAAGGTTTGCCGCTGCGCCGCAGCGACTGGGATGCTTACCTGCAGTGGGGCGTGGAAGCATTCCGCATCAACGCCGCAGTGGCGAAGGACGACACCCAGATCCACACCCATATGTGTTACTGCGAATTTAACGACATCATGGATTCTATTGCCGCGCTGGATGCAGACGTGATCACCATCGAGACCTCGCGTTCAGACATGGAGCTGCTGGAGTCGTTTGAAGAGTTCGACTACCCGAACGAAATTGGGCCGGGCGTATATGACATTCACTCCCCGAACGTGCCGAGCGTGGAGTGGATTGAAGTGCTGCTGAGGAAAGCTGCCCAGCGTATCCCGGCAGAACGCCTGTGGGTAAACCCGGACTGCGGCCTGAAAACCCGCGGCTGGCCGGAGACGCGTGCGGCGCTCGCCAACATGGTGAAGGCGGCGCAGAACTTACGTCAGGCTTGATGACGCGCAGGCCCGGTAAGGCGCAGCCGCCACCGGGCTTTTTTTATGCTTTCTTCCCACCGTACTGGCTAAACCATGACAGCATTCTCTGCCAGCCATCTTTCGCGGATTCCGCGTGATAGCTCGGACGATAATCGGCATTAAACGCGTGTCCGGCATCGGGATACACCACGATTTCGGCCTTCGCGTTCGCCGCCCGCAGCGCGTGGCGCATCGTCTCGACGGTATCAAGCGGAATGCCGGTATCCTGGCCGCCATACAGCCCTAACACCGGCGCATTGAGATCGGTAGCGATATCAACCGGATGCTTCGGTGAGTTAAGCGTCTTTTCGCCCACCAGTTTGCCGTACCAGGCAACGGCGGCTTTCAGCTGCGGGTTATGCGCGGCATACAGCCAGCTAATGCGTCCACCCCAGCAGAAACCGGTGACCATTAAGCGGTGCGGGTCGCCGCCGTTGCGCGCCGCCCAGCTGGCGACGTGGTCTAGGTCTGCCAGCACCTGTGCGTCCGGCACTTTGCTGACCAGGTTGCTGAACAGCGTCGGGATATCACTGTAGTCATTCGGATCGCCCTGACGGAAGTAGAGCTCTGGCGCAACGGCCAGATAACCCTCCAGCGCCAGGCGGCGGCAGAGGTCGCGAATATGTTCGTGAACGCCGAAAATCTCCTGAACCACAATCACGATGGGCAGCGGGCCGTCTGCTGACTTTGGCCGCGCGTGATATGCAGGCATATTTTCCCCCTGAGAGGGGATGGAGGTCTCGCCTGCAGTAATGGCCTCTTCTGAGGTTGAGACGATGGTTGAAGCATGCGGAGCCGCAGCAGGTGCAAATCCGGTTTTTTCAGTCATGGCATTCTCCGTACCAATGAGTTAGCGCAAAGGTAAATATAGACACCAGGTTAACAACTCACAGTGCCTTAAACGGTCTATCTTTTGTGCAGCACCCGACGATATAACTTGTTAATGTGATGTGAATCACTTTTTGATGGAAATTCAATGCAATCATTTTCATTCATGGTGAGATGCGTCACGAAATTATGCTTACCGCTTCTGTAAAGTACCGTTTTACTTCTTCTGACTAACCGACCCACAGAGGAGTCACCTATGTCTAAGTCTGATGTTTTTCATCTCGGCCTCACTAAAAACGATTTACAAGGGGCTACGCTCGCTATCGTCCCTGGCGACCCAGAGCGTGTGGAAAAGATCGCCGCGCTGATGGATAAGCCGGTCAAGCTGGCTGCCCATCGTGAATTCACCACCTGGCGCGCAGAGCTGGATGGCAAAGCGGTGATTGTGTGCTCTACCGGTATCGGTGGCCCGTCTACCTCTATCGCCGTGGAAGAGCTGGCGCAGCTGGGCATTCGTACTTTCCTGCGTATCGGCACCACCGGCGCGATTCAGCCGCACATTAACGTCGGCGACGTGCTGGTGACGACCGCATCCGTGCGTCTGGACGGCGCAAGCCTGCACTTTGCACCGATGGAATTCCCGGCAGTGGCTGACTTCGAGTGCACCACCGCGCTGGTTGAAGCGGCGAAATCCGTGGGCGCAACCACTCACGTGGGCGTAACTGCCTCTTCTGATACCTTCTATCCGGGCCAGGAGCGTTACGACACCTTCTCAGGCCGCGTAGTGAGCCGCTTCAAAGGCTCAATGGAAGAGTGGCAGTCCATGGGCGTGATGAACTACGAGATGGAATCCGCAACGCTGCTGACCATGTGCGCAAGCCAGGGTCTGCGTGCCGGTATGGTGGCGGGCGTTATCGTCAACCGCACCCAGCAGGAGATCCCGAACGCCGAAACCATGAAGCAGACAGAAAGTCACGCGGTGAAAATCGTGGTTGAAGCGGCTCGCCGCCTGATCTAGTCCTCCTCTCTGAGATAAAAGGCCGACGCGTTCGGCCTTTATTTTTTGCGTAGCGCCTCGCAGGAAAACCCTTTCAAACTGGACGTTTATACAGCACAATCTTATTTTGTGCGGGTAATACGTTGATGCAGGGGGCGTTGTGGATATCTCAATCCTGATTTATGCGGTAATTGCGCTGGCTGGCGTGGCGATAGGCTGGCTGATATCCAGCTATCAGCATGCACAGCAGAAGGCCGAGCAACTGGCTGAACGCGAAGAGATCGTCGCCGATTTAAGCGCCGCAAAACAACAGCTTGCGCTGACCGACCACTGGCGCGACGAGTGTGAACTGCTCAATAACGAACTGCGTAATCTGCGCGACATCAACACCTCGCTGGAGGCCGATCTCCGCGAAGTGACTACCCGCCTTGAATCCACCCAGCTGCATGCCGAAGACAAAATCCGCCAGATGATCAACAGCGAGCAGCGCCTCAGCGAGCAGTTCGAGAACCTCGCCAACCGCATTTTCGAGCACAGCAACCGCCGCGTTGATGAGCAAAATCGCCAGAGCCTGAACAGCCTGCTGACGCCGCTGCGCGAACAGCTGGACGGCTTTCGCCGTCAGGTACAGGACAGCTTTGGTCAGGAAGCCCGCGAACGCCACACGCTGGCGCATGAGATCCGCAATCTTCAACAGCTGAATGCCCAGATGGCGCAGGAGGCGGTCAACCTGACGCGGGCGCTGAAAGGCGATAACAAAACCCAGGGTAACTGGGGGGAAGTGGTGCTCACCCGCGTGCTGGAGGCCTCTGGCCTGCGGGAAGGGTATGAATACGAAACGCAGGTGAGTATCGAAAACGATGCCCGCTCGCGAATGCAGCCGGATGTGATTGTGCGTCTGCCGCAGGGCAAAGATGTGGTCATTGACGCCAAAATGACGCTGGTGGCCTATGAGCGCTACTTCAACGCTGAAGATGACTATACGCGCGAATCGGCGCTGCAGGAGCACATTGCCTCCGTGCGTAACCATATTCGCCTGCTGGGCAGAAAAGATTATCAGCAGCTGCCGGGGCTGCGCTCGCTGGACTACGTGCTGATGTTTATCCCGGTCGAACCCGCGTTTTTGCTGGCGCTCGACAGACAGCCCGAGCTGATCACCGAAGCGCTGAAAAATAACATTATGCTGGTCAGCCCCACCACGCTGCTGGTGGCCTTACGCACCATTGCGAACCTGTGGCGCTATGAGCACCAGAGCCGTAACGCGCAGCAGATTGCCGACCGCGCCAGCAAGCTGTACGACAAAATGCGCCTCTTCGTGGACGATATGTCCTCCGTCGGGCAAAGCCTGGATCGTGCGCAGGATAACTACCGCCAGGCGATGAAAAAGCTCTCCTCCGGGCGTGGCAACCTGCTTGCGCAGGCTGAAGCATTCCGCAGCCTGGGAGTGGAGGTTAAACGCGAGATTAATCCGGAATTGGTCGAACAGGCGACAGCCCAGGACGAAGAGTTCCGACTGCGTGAGGGCGGGGATGAACAAAATACCCCCAACCAGGACAACGATTTAGCGGCGGATTTATCGCCAGACGAGCAGCCAGCGCGTTTCTTTCGCGGTGGTTGAATCGTAGGGCAATTGCGCCCAATCTGTTACACTTCACGAACATTTGACTGATTAGCAGGCTCTGAGATGGTTGACGATTCACAAGACACGACGCACTTTGGCTTTCAGACTGTAGCCAAAGCGCAGAAAGCTGACATGGTGGCCCACGTATTTCATTCCGTGGCGGCGAAGTACGATGTGATGAATGACTTGATGTCGTTCGGCATTCATCGCTTGTGGAAGCGCTTCACCATCGACTGCAGCGGTGTGCGTCGTGGACAAACGGTTCTCGATCTGGCTGGCGGTACGGGCGATCTGACGGCGAAATTCTCGCGTCTGGTGGGCGAAACCGGTCGCGTTGTACTGGCTGATATTAATGACTCCATGCTTAAAATGGGACGCGAAAAACTGCGTAACATCGGCGTGGTGGGTAATGTGGAATACGTGCAGGCCAACGCCGAAGCGCTGCCGTTCCCGGACAATACTTTTGACTGCATCACGATTTCCTTCGGTCTGCGTAACGTCACCGATAAAGAAAAAGCACTGCGTTCCATGTACCGCGTGCTGAAGCCGGGTGGACGCCTGCTGGTGCTCGAGTTCTCTAAACCGATTATCGACCCGCTGAGCAAAGCCTACGACGCCTATTCCTTCCACGTGCTGCCGCGTATTGGCGAACTGGTGGCAAACGACGCGGAAAGCTATCGCTATCTTGCGGAATCAATTCGCATGCATCCGGATCAGGACACCTTAAAAGCCATGATGCAGGATGCGGAATTTGAGAACGTTGAGTACTTCAACATGACGGCGGGTGTCGTCGCGCTGCATCGCGGTTACAAATTCTGAGTGGAGGTGTCCCGTGCCCTTTAAACCCTTAGTCACCGCAGGCATCGAGAATGTGCTGAATGCCTTCCTGTATCGCGCTCCGGCGCTGAAAGCCGCACGTCAGCGGCTAAACGGGAAGGTACTGCGCATTGTGTTAAAAGAGTTCTCGACGCCGCTCGTGCTGGTTTTCAGCGAACGTCAGCTTGACGTTCTGGGTGAGTGGGAAGGTGAAGCTGATTGCTCGGTCATTACCCATATGAGCGTGCTGCCAAAACTGCGCGATCGCCAGCAATTAACGGCGCTTATCCGCAGCGGTGAGCTGGAAGTGGAAGGCGACATCCAGGTCGTGCAGAACTTCGTTGCGCTCAGCGATCTGGCTGAGTTTGACCCGGCAGAGCTGCTGGCGCCTTTTATTGGCGACATCGCCGCTGAAGGGATCGGGAAAGTTATTCATGGCGGCACGGCGTTCCTGCGCAAAAATCTGCAACGCCAACAGCGTTATGCCGCGGAAGTGCTGACCGAAGAGTGGCGCATGGCGCCCGGGCCGCTGGAAGTTGCGTGGTTCGCAGAAGAGACGGCCGCGGTTGAACGTGCGGTTGATGCCCTAAGCAAACGGCTGGAAAAACTGGAGGGCAAATGACGCCTGGTGAAATTCGGCGCCTCTATTTTATCATCCACACCTTTTTGAGTTACGGGCTCGACGAGCTCATCCCCAAAATGCGTATCACGCTGCCGCTCAGGATCTGGCGGCGGACGCTGTTCTGGATGCCAAATCGACATAAAGGTCAGCCGCTGGGTGAACGCCTGCGTCTGGCACTGCAGGAGCTCGGCCCGGTATGGATTAAGTTCGGACAGATGCTCTCAACCCGCCGCGATCTCTTCCCGCCGCACATTGCCGATGAACTGGCGATGCTGCAGGACCGTGTCGCCCCGTTTGACGGGGTGAGAGCGAAGAAACAGATCGAGGAGGCGATGGGTAACCTTCCCGTTGAAACCTGGTTTGACGATTTCGAAATAGAACCGCTGGCGTCGGCTTCTATCGCTCAGGTGCACACTGCGCGTCTGAAAGAGAACGGCAAAGAGGTGGTGATCAAGGTGATCCGCCCGGATATCCTGCCGATCATCAAAGCCGACATGAAGCTAATTTATCGTCTGGCGCGCTGGGTTCCGCGTCTGCTGCCGGACGGCCGTCGACTGCGCCCGATGGAAGTGGTGCGGGAATATGAAAAAACGCTGATTGATGAGCTTAATCTGCTGCGTGAATCGGCAAACGCCATTCAGCTGCGCCGCAATTTTGAAAACAGCCCGATGCTCTACGTGCCTGAAGTCTATTCAGACTATTGCAGCCAGAACATGATGGTCATGGAGCGCATCTACGGTATTCCGGTTTCGGATGTGGTGGCCCTGGAGAAGCAGGGAACGAACATGAAGCTGCTGGCCGAACGTGGCGTGCAGGTCTTCTTTACCCAGGTATTCCGCGACAGTTTTTTCCATGCGGACATGCATCCGGGCAATATCTTCGTGAGCTATGAGCATCCTGAGGATCCGAAATACATCGGTATCGACTGCGGAATTGTGGGCTCGCTGAATAAAGAAGATAAACGTTATCTGGCTGAGAACTTCATCGCCTTCTTCAACCGCGACTACCGTAAGGTGGCCGAGCTGCATGTGGATTCCGGCTGGGTTCCGCCAGACACCAACGTCGAAGAGTTCGAGTTTGCTATCCGTACCGTTTGCGAACCGATTTTTGAAAAACCGCTGGCAGAGATCTCTTTTGGACACGTGCTGTTAAACCTGTTCAATACGGCCCGCCGCTTTAATATGGAAGTTCAGCCACAGTTAGTTTTACTTCAGAAAACATTACTTTACGTTGAGGGTGTAGGTCGACAACTCTATCCTCAGTTAGACTTGTGGAAGACGGCTAAACCTTTCCTGGAATCCTGGATTAAGGATCAGGTTGGCCTTCCAGCGCTGGTGCGTTCGCTGAAAGAGAAAGGACCGTTCTGGATCGAAAAAATGCCTGAAATTCCTGAACTGGTTTACGACAGTTTGCGTCAGAGCAAGAATCTTCAGCACAGCATGGATAAAATCGCCCGCGAGCTTCAGTCCAGCCGTGTGCGCCAGGGACAGTCACGCTACCTCTTTGGCATTGGCGCAACGCTGCTGCTGAGCGGTACGTTGCTGCTGATCAACCGTCCTGACTGGCAGATGATGCCCGCCTGGCTGATGGCTGGCGGGGTTGTTGTCTGGCTTGCAGGATGGAGAAAAACGCGCTGAGTTTGCATCGCCATCGACAGGTCGCATACGTATAATGCGACCTGACCAATTAATCATCTATCCCTGAGGAATATGTATGGGTGGTATCAGTATCTGGCAATTAGTCATTATTGCCGTCATCGTTGTGCTGCTGTTTGGCACCAAAAAGCTCGGTTCTATTGGTTCCGATCTGGGCGCGTCTATCAAAGGCTTCAAGAAAGCAATGAGCGATGATGAGAGCAAGCAGGATAAAACCAGCCAGGACGCTGACTTTACTGCTAAATCCATCTCCGATAAGCAGGAAGATGCCAAAAAGGAAGACGCTAAACGCCACGATAAAGAGCAGGTGTAAGTCGTGTTCGACATTGGTTTTAGTGAGCTGCTGCTGGTCTTTGTGATTGGTCTGATCGTGCTGGGGCCGCAGCGTCTGCCGGTAGCGGTGAAAACCGTCGTGGGCTGGGTTCGAGCGCTAAGATCGCTGGCTTCGACCGTTCAGAACGAGCTGGCGCAGGAACTTAAGCTGCAGGAGTTTCAGGAAAGCCTGAAAAAGGTTGAGAAGGCGAGCATGGATAACCTGACGCCGGAACTGAAAGCCTCAATGGATGAGCTGCGCGAAGCGGCTGAATCCATGAAGCGCTCTTACAGCGTTAACGATCCTGAAAAAGCGAGCGATGAAGCGAACACTATTCATAACCCGGTGGTGAAGGACAGCGAAGCGCAGCGTGAGGGCGTGACGCCAGCGAGTGCGGAGCACCAGGCCGCAGCGCCTGAACAAACGCCGCAGGAAACTGAACTGAAAAAACAGGCGCAGCCGGAAGAGCCGGTGGTAAAAGCGGCTGAAGCGAAACCCGCCGCGCCCGTTTCCGAATCATCCCCCTCGTCGAGTGATAAAGCGTAACTATGGCAGTAGATGATACTCAACCGCTTATTACGCACCTTATTGAGCTGCGTAAGCGCCTGTTAAACTGCATTATTGCGGTATTCCTCATATTCCTGTGCCTGGTCTATTTCGCCAACGATATTTATCAGGTGGTTTCTGCGCCGCTGATCAAGCAGATGCCACTGGGGGCAACGATGATTGCAACAGACGTTGCATCACCGTTTTTCACCCCGATTAAGCTCACCTTCTGGGTGTCGTTGATTGCGTCTGCACCCGTCATCCTTTATCAGGTATGGGCATTTGTGGCGCCAGCACTGTACAGGCACGAACGTAAACTGGTGATCCCGCTGCTGGTCTCCAGTTCGCTGCTGTTCTATATCGGCATGGCGTTTGCCTACTTCGTTGTCTTCCCGCTAGCCTTTGGCTTCCTGACGCATACCGCGCCGGAAGGGGTTCAGGTATCGACGGATATCGCCAGCTACCTCAGCTTTGTGATGGCGCTGTTTATGGCGTTCGGTGTGGCGTTTGAAGTGCCGGTGGCCATTGTGCTGCTCTGCTGGGTTGGGGTAACCACCCCTGATGACCTGCGTAAGAAGCGTCCCTATATTCTGGTGGGCGCCTTCGTAGTCGGCATGCTGCTGACGCCGCCGGACGTCTTCTCACAAACGCTGCTGGCAATACCGATGTACTGCCTGTTTGAGGTTGGCGTATTCTTCTCGCGTTTCTACGTGGGAAAAGGACGCCGGTCGGACGATGAAGACGATGCGTCCGAAAAGACCACTGAAGAGTAAAACCAGCCGCCCGTCAGGGCGGTTGTTCTATGGGGAATCGCATGTTTGATATCGGACTCAACCTGACCAGCTCGCAGTTTGCGAAAGATCGTGACGAGGTGGTTGCGCGTGCTTTTGAGGCTGGCGTAAAAGGGCTGCTCCTGACCGGGACCAACCTGCATGAGAGCGAGCAGGCGCTGCTGCTGGCGCAACGCTATCAACACTGCTGGTCAACCGCCGGCGTCCACCCTCATGACAGCAGCCAGTGGACGGCGGAGAGCGCAGAAACCCTGCGCACGCTGGCAAAAAAGGCAGAGGTGGTGGCTATTGGCGAGTGCGGGCTCGATTTTAACCGCAACTTCTCCACGCCTGAAGAACAGGAAAAGGCGTTCACTGCCCAGCTTGCGCTGGCGGCAGAGCTTGAAATGCCCGTCTTTATGCACTGTCGCGACGCGCATGAACGTTTTCTCGCACTGCTGGACCCGTGGCTGGATAAACTGCCCGGCGCAGTGCTCCACTGCTTCACCGGGTCTCGCCAGGAAGCGCTGGATTGCCTGAACCGCGGTTTGTATCTGGGGATCACCGGTTGGGTGTGTGATGAGCGCCGCGGGCTTGAGCTTCGCGAGCTGCTGCCGATAATCCCGGCAGACCGTTCGCTTCTTGAAACCGATGCGCCATACCTGCTGCCGCGAGATATGAAGCCCAAACCGGCATCGCGACGAAACGAGCCCGCCTTGCTGGGGCACATTGTTGAGCGCGTAGCGCACTGGCGCGGAGAGGATCCGCACTGGCTTTCCGCGCAGACGGATGACAACGTGCGTCGCCTGTTCGGGATAAACGTTTAAACTTTGCGGAAGTCGGTGTTTTTCACGCTCTGCAGCACCTGCTTGTTCAGCAGATTGAGCAACAGCATGGAGCGCGCTTCACCGTCCGGCTCGGCGAAAATCGCCTGCAGGCCTTCGAATGCGCCTTCGGTAATGACGACGCTATCGCCCGCGTAAGGGGTTTCCGGGTCGGTGATCCCTTCAGGCTGTTGATAAACAGAAAGCTGATGAATGACGGTCGACGGAACGGTTGCCGGGTGGGCACCAAAACGAACGAAGTGGCTGACGCCGCGCGTTGCGCTGATGGTAGTGGTGTGGATCACCTCAGGGTCGAACTCCACGAACAGATAGTTCGGGAATAAAGGCTCACTGACGGTTGTGCGCTTCCCGCGCTGCATTTTTTCAAGCGTGATCACGGGTGTCAGACAATTTACAGACTGACGTTCAAGATGTTCCTGCGCGCGCTGAAGTTGCCCGCGTTTGCAATACAGTAAATACCAGGCCTGCATAATCACTCTTTCCCTTAGTTCGGGGCGCAAGCATATCAAAACCCTGGAGGGATCGCTAAGTTGATTATAATGGGGGAAATTCGAACACAGCGGATAAGTTCACGCTAATTTAACAAAATTACAGCATCAAGCAGGCTTACGCCGTATAATGAAGCGCTTACAGAGAGGCCATGACTAACTGCATGAAATACCACGATCTCCGCGACTTCCTGACGCTGCTGGAAAAGCAGGGTGAACTGAAACGCATTACACTTCCTGTTGATCCTTATCTGGAAATGACAGAAATTGCTGACCGCACCCTGCGTGCCGGTGGCCCTGCATTACTGTTTGAAAATCCAAAAGGTTATTCAATGCCGGTGCTGTGCAACCTGTTTGGCACCCCGCGTCGTGTCGCGCTGGGAATGGGGCAGGAAGACGTTACCGCGCTGCGTGAAGTGGGGAAACTGCTGGCATTTCTGAAAGAGCCTGAGCCACCGAAAGGTTTCCGCGATCTGTTCGATAAGCTGCCGCAGTTTAAGCAGGTGTTGAACATGCCCACCAAACGCCTGCGCGGCGCGCCGTGTCAGCAGAAAGTGCTGGAAGGCGATGCGGTGGATCTCACCAAAATCCCTATCATGCAGTGCTGGCCTGAAGATGCTGCGCCGCTGATCACCTGGGGCCTCACCGTGACGCGCGGACCGCATAAAGAGCGGCAAAACCTCGGTATTTATCGCCAGCAGCTGATTGGCAAGAATAAGCTCATCATGCGCTGGCTGTCGCACCGCGGCGGCGCGCTGGATTTCCAGGAGTGGTGTGCTGCACATCCGGGTGAACGGTTCCCGGTGTCTGTCGCGTTAGGTGCCGATCCGGCCACCATTCTGGGGGCGGTCACGCCCGTACCGGATACGCTCTCTGAATATGCGTTTGCTGGCCTGCTGCGCGGGACTAAAACCGAGGTCGTGAAGTGTATCTCCAACGATCTCGAAGTGCCGGCCAGCGCCGAAATTGTGCTGGAAGGTTACATTGAGCAGGGTGAAATGGCGCCAGAAGGCCCATACGGCGACCACACCGGCTATTACAACGAAGTGGATAACTTCCCGGTGTTTACCGTCACGCATGTTACTCAGCGTGAAGATGCGATTTATCACTCCACCTATACTGGCCGCCCACCGGATGAACCGGCGGTGCTCGGCGTGGCGTTGAACGAAGTATTTGTGCCGATCCTGCAAAAGCAGTTCCCGGAAATCGTTGATTTTTATCTGCCGCCTGAAGGATGCTCGTATCGCATGGCGGTGGTCACGATGAAGAAGCAGTATCCCGGACATGCTAAACGCGTGATGATGGGCGTATGGTCTTTCCTGCGCCAGTTTATGTATACCAAATTTGTTATTGTCTGCGATGATGACGTTAACGCCCGTGACTGGAACGACGTTATCTGGGCGATAACCACGCGAATGGATCCTGCGCGTGATACGGTGTTAGTCGAAAATACGCCGATAGATTATCTGGATTTTGCCTCGCCGGTTTCCGGTCTTGGCTCAAAGATGGGACTGGATGCCACAAATAAATGGCCTGGCGAAACCGACCGTGAATGGGGTCGCCCGATCAAAAAAGATCCTGCTGTGACCGCGCGAATTGACGCGATCTGGGACGAACTGGCCATAATGAATAACGGTAAACCCTGAGCTGACCGTTAAGCCCTATAGATTTCCCGACAGAGAGAGCGAATGACAACCTTAAGCTGTAAAGTGACGTCGGTAGATGCTATTACCGACACCGTATATCGCGTCCGTTTGGTTCCTGAAGCGGCATTCTCATTCCGTGCCGGCCAGTACCTGATGGTGGTGATGGATGAGCGTGATAAGCGTCCTTTCTCTATGGCCTCTACGCCAGCAGAGCAGGAATTTATTGAGCTGCATATTGGTGCGTCTGAGCTTAACCTGTACGCGATGGCCGTGATGGACCGCATCCTGAAAGAGCGTGAGATTGTGGTCGACATTCCGCACGGCGACGCGTGGTTGCGTGATGACGAAGACCGTCCGCTGATTCTGATCGCGGGCGGTACGGGCTTCTCCTATGTGCGCTCTATTCTGTTGACCGCGCTGGCGCGTAATCCAGACCGTGACATCACCATCTACTGGGGCGGCCGCGAAGAGAAGCACCTGTACGACCTGTCTGAACTGGAAGCGCTGAGCGTTAACCATCCTAACCTGCGCATTGAGCCAGTGGTCGAGCAGCCGGAAGAGGGCTGGCGTGGACGTAGCGGGACGGTGCTGACGGCGGTACTGCAGGATCACGGCACGCTGGCAGGACATGATATCTACATTGCAGGCCGTTTCGAGATGGCGAAAATTGCCCGCGACCTGTTCTGTAACGAACGCGATGCGCGTGAAGATCGCCTGTTTGGCGATGCGTTTGCCTTCATTTAAATAAAAAACCCGCCCCTGACAGGCGGGAAGAACGGCAACTAAACTGTCTCTCTTCGCCAATGACGCCATAACTGCGTTGGCTGCGCTCGGTCACCCGAATCACTTACTAATGTAAGCTCATCGGGATTCGCTCGCTTGCCGCCTTGTTCTGACGTCATTGGCTTTGAGATACTTTTCCTTACTTACACTCTCTCAAACACCGTCGCGATACCCTGACCCAGGCCGATACACATCGTTGCCAGACCAAACTGGGCATCTTTGCGTTCCATCAGGTTAATCAGCGTAGTGCTGATACGCGCCCCGGAACAGCCCAGCGGGTGACCGAGGGCGATCGCGCCGCCGTTGAGGTTAATCTTCTCGTCGATCTGCTCCATCAGCCCCAGATCTTTAATGCACGGCAGGATCTGCGCGGCAAACGCTTCGTTCATCTCGAACAGATCGATATCGCTGGCAGTTAAGCCCGCTTTTTTCAGCGCCAGCTTCGAGGCCGGAACCGGGCCGTAACCCATGATTGAAGGATCGCAGCCCACCACCGCCATCGAACGCACGCGAGCGCGTGGCGTCAGGCCCAATTCGCGGGCGCGGCTTTCGCTCATCACCAGCATCGCGGCGGCACCGTCGGACAGCGCCGACGACGTCCCTGCCGTTACCGTACCGGTGACCGGATCAAATGCCGGACGCAGGGTAGAAAGCGCTTCGACCGTCGTTTCCGGGCGAATAACTTCGTCGTAGCTGAACTGCTTCAGTACGCCGTCTGCATCGTGGCCCCCGGTCGGGATGATCTCATTCTTGAAGGCACCGGACTGCGTGGCGGCCCAGGCGCGGGCGTGAGAGCGCGCGGCAAAAGCATCCTGCATTTCACGACTGATGCCGTGCAGGCGGGAGAGCATCTCGGCGGTCAGGCCCATCATGCCTGCGGCTTTCGCCACGTTGCGGCTCATGCCCGGGTGGAAATCGACCCCGTGGCTCATCGGCACGTGGCCCATGTGTTCAACGCCGCCGACCAGACAGGCCTGCGCATCGCCGGTCATGATCATGCGCGCCGCGTCGTGCAGCGCCTGCATTGACGAACCGCACAGGCGGTTGACGGTGACCGCCGGAACCGAATGCGGGATCTCCGCCAGCAGCGACGCGTTGCGGGCGATGTTGAAGCCCTGCTCCAGCGTTTGCTGCACGCAGCCCCAGTAGATATCGTCGAGCGCTGCTGGGTCCAGCGCCGGGTTACGCGCCAGCAGGCTACGCATCAGGTGCGCGGAGAGATCTTCCGCTCGCACGTTACGGAACGCACCGCCTTTTGAACGGCCCATCGGGGTGCGAATCGCATCAACAATGACAACCTTTTCCATTGTGACTCCTTAAGCCGTTTTCAGCGCGCCAACCGGACGGGCTGGCTCAACTGCTGGATAGTAGGGTTCGTTATGGCGCGCTTTGTTACGCAGCCCTTCCGGCACTTCATAAAGCGGGCCGAGGTGCTGATACTGCTGCGCCATATCGAGATAGCGGGCGCTGCCGAGCGTATCCAGCCAGCGGAACGCGCCGCCGTGGAACGGAGGGAAGCCCAGACCGTATACCAACGCCATATCCGCTTCTGCCGGGCTGGCAATAATGCCTTCTTCCAGGCAACGGACCACTTCGTTGATCATCGGAATCATCATGCGGGCAATAATTTCGTCGTCGGTGAAGTCGCGTTTCGGCTGGCATACGTCGGCCAACAGGCCATCCACCGCCGCATCTTCTTCTTTCTTCGGTTTGCCTTTGCTGTCTTCTTTATAACGCCAGAAGCCCAGGCCGTTTTTCTGTCCGAAGCGGTTGGCGTCAAAGAGGGCGTCAATGGCATCGCGATAATCTTTCTGCATGCGCTGCGGGAAGCCCGCCGCCATGACGGCCTGCGCGTGGTGGGCGGTATCAATGCCAACGACGTCCAGCAGATACGCCGGGCCCATCGGCCAGCCGAACTGTTTTTCCATTACTTTGTCGATTTTGCGGAAGTCCGCGCCGTCGCGCAGCAGCTGGCTGAAGCCGGCGAAGTACGGGAACAGCACGCGGTTCACAAAGAAACCTGGGCAGTCATTAACGACGATCGGCGTTTTACCCATCTTGCTTGCCCACGCCACGACTTTAGCGATGGTTTCGTCAGAGGTTTTTTCTCCACGGATCACTTCGACCAGTGGCATACGGTGTACCGGGTTGAAGAAGTGCATTCCGCAGAAGTTTTCCGGACGCTTCAGCACGCTCGCCAGTTCGCTGATGGGGATGGTGGAGGTGTTTGAGGCCAGGACGGCGTCCGAGCGAACCTTGTCTTCCGTTTCCGCCAGCACCGCTTTTTTGACTTTCGGGTTCTCAACGACCGCTTCAACCACCACGTCCACACGGTCGAAACCGCTGTATTCCAGCACAGGCTGGATGGTTGAGATCACGCCTGCGAGCTTCAGCCCGTCAATTTTTCCGCGCTCAAGCTGTTTATTCAGCAGCTTGGCGGCTTCGGTCATGCCCAGCGTCAGAGATTTCTCGTTGATGTCTTTCATCACTACCGGCACGCCTTTCCAAGCCGACTGGTAAGCGATGCCGCCGCCCATAATACCGGCGCCGAGTACCGCCGCGTGTTTTGGCGTCTCAACGTTTTTGGTCAGCTGTTTGGCTTTGCCCTTTACGAACTGATCGTTGAGGAAGATGCCAACCAGCGCGCGGGCTTCATTGGTGTGCGCCAGTGGAACAAAGCTCTGGTTTTCCAGCTTCAGGGCTTCGTCGCGGCTAAAGCGGGCTGCCGCTTCAATGGTTTTCACCGCCGTGATTGGCGCCGGGTAGTGTTTACCCGCCGTCTGCATCACCATGCCTTTGGCGATGGTGAAGCTCATGGTGGCTTCAATCTTGCTGAGCTTTAACGGCTCGAGCTTCGGCTGACGTTTGGCCTTCCAGTCGAGGTCGCCGTTAATCGCCTGACGCAGAATGGCGAGTGCACCTTCAACCAGCTTCTCTGGTTTCACGACGCCGTCGACCAGGCCGATTTTCTGCGCCTGTTCTGCACCCACGTCTTTACCGGCGGCAATGATTTCCAGGGCGCTGTCGGCGCCCAGCATGCGCGGCATACGCACGGAACCGCCAAAGCCCGGCATGATGCCCAGCTTGGTTTCCGGCAGGCCGATACGCAGGTCCGGCGTCGCCAGACGGTAGTCGGTCGCCAGCACGCACTCGCAGCCGCCGCCCAGCGCGTAGCCGTTCACGGCAGAGATCGTTGGAACAGGCAGATCTTCCAGACGATTAAAGACGCTGTTGGCAAAGTGCAGCCACTGGCTCAGCTGTTCTTCCGGAACCTGGAACAGCGAGAGGAATTCGGTGATATCGGCACCGACAATAAAGGCCGCTTTGTTAGAACGCAGCAGCAGCCCTTTTAATTCAGATTGCTTTTCAAGTACTTCCAGCGCCTGGCCAAGACTGGCCACCGTCGCGGTATCAAGCTTATTCACTGAGCCGGGGGCATCGAACACCAGTTCGGCAATGCCATCTTCCAGCCAGTTGAGGTACAGGGTGTCGCCTTTGTAAAGCATGTCAGTCTCCTGAATCCAGCAAGTGGATCTGGTCATACCAGATGAGACGGAGTGTGGAATTTATGTTAATAAAATGCAAATTACTCATTAAGAAATTGCTGCGTTGATCACGGTCGGTGGAAATCACGCAGCCGGAGTGAGGTGTGCTAAGATGCGATGACTTGAGGTCAAAAAAACGAAAGGAAGAATGATGGACTCACTGGCTTCGCTTTATAAAAATCATATCGTTACCCTACAGGAACGTACCCGCGATGTACTGGCCCGCTTCAAGCTGGATGCCCTTCTGATCCACTCCGGCGAGCTGATGAATACTTTTCTTGATGACCACGCCTATCCGTTTAAGGTTAACCCGCAGTTTAAAGCCTGGGTGCCGGTGACACAGGTTCCGAATTGCTGGCTGCTGGTGGACGGCGTGAACAAGCCGAAACTGTGGTTCTACCTGCCGGTTGATTACTGGCACAACGTTGAACCGCTGCCGACCTCTTTCTGGACCGAAGAAATTGAGGTGATCGCCCTGCCAAAAGCGGACGGCATTGGCAGCCAGCTGCCAGCGGCGCGCGGCAACATCGGCTACATTGGCCCTGTACCTGAACGTGCGCTCGGTCTGGATATTCCGGCAGACAAACTCAATCCGAAAGGCGTGCTGGATTACCTGCACTATTACCGCGCGTATAAAACCGACTATGAACTCTACTGCATGCGTGAAGCGCAAAAAACGGCGGTGAATGGCCACCGCGCCGCGCACGAAGCGTTCCAGTCAGGCATGAGCGAGTTCGATATCAACCTGGCCTACCTGACCGCAACCGGCCATCGTGACACCGACGTACCGTACAGCAACATCGTCGCGCTGAATGAGCATGCGTCTGTTCTCCACTACACCAAACTGGATCATCAGGTTCCGTCTGAGATGCGCAGCTTCCTGCTGGACGCAGGCGCAGAGTACAACGGCTATGCGGCCGATCTGACCCGCACCTGGGCGGCGAATGCGGATACCGATTTTGCGCAGCTTATTAAGGACGTAAACGACGAACAGTTGGCATTGATTGGCACCATGAAGGCCGGAACCAGCTATGTGGATTACCACATCCAGTTCCATCAGCGCATTGCTAAACTGCTGCGTAAGCATCAGATTGTGAAAGACATGAGCGAAGAGGCGATGGTCGAAAACGACCTGACCGGGCCATTTATGCCGCACGGTATCGGCCACCCGCTGGGCCTGCAGGTTCACGACGTTGCGGGCTTCATGCAGGATGATACCGGTACGCACCTGGCGGCACCGTCTAAATATCCTTACCTGCGCTGCACCCGTATCCTTGAGCCGCGCATGGTATTGACCATCGAGCCGGGGATCTACTTTATTGAATCCCTGCTGGCGCCGTGGCGTGAAGGGCAGTTCAGCAAGCACTTCAACTGGGAAAAAATCGACGCGCTGAAACCGTTTGGCGGCATTCGTATCGAAGATAACGTGGTGGTTCACGAGAACGGTATCGAGAATATGACGCGAGACCTGAAGCTGGCCTGATGGAAAGCTGGCTGATACCGGCTGAACCGGTCACCTTTGTTGAGGAAATCAAGAAAAGCCGCTTTATTACGCTGCTGGCGCACACCGACGGCGTAGAGGCGGCGAAAGCGTTTGTCGAGTCCGTTCGCGCGGAGCACCCTGACGCACGTCACCACTGCGTGGCGTGGGTGGCAGGGCCGCCGGACGATTCGCAACAGCTCGGTTTTTCCGACGACGGTGAACCGGCGGGCACAGCCGGTAAACCCATGCTCTCCCAGCTAATGGGCAGCGGCGTGGGTGAAATTACCGCCGTGGTGGTGCGCTACTACGGCGGCATCCTGTTAGGTACGGGTGGGCTGGTAAAAGCGTATGGCGGCGGCGTTCAGCAGGCACTGAATATCCTGACGACCATCCGCAAAACGCCGCTCACCGAATATACTTTATTGTGCGATTACGCTCAGCTATCGGGCATTGAAACACTGCTCAAACAATTTAACGGCGTGATTGCGCACAGTGATTACCAGGCAATGGTGCAATTGCGCGTGGCGCTTCCTCAGGCAGAACTGGCTGCTTTTTCAGCAAAACTGGCTGATTTCAGTCGCGGTTCGTTGCAATTGCTGCCGATTGAAGAATAATCCCCACCTCACTTTTTGAATACCAAAGGAAGCGGCAGAGATGCATTTTCGTGCCATAACCCGAATCGTTGGACTGCTGGTCATACTCTTTTCGGGGACGATGATTCTCCCTGGACTGGTGGCGCTTATCTACCGGGACGGCGCGGGGCGGGCTTTTACCCAGACCTTCTTTGTCGCGCTGGCGATCGGCTCGCTGCTGTGGTGGCCGAACCGTCGTCAGAAAGGTGAACTGAAATCTCGCGAAGGCTTTCTGATTGTGGTCCTGTTCTGGACGGTGCTGGGAAGCGTCGGTTCGCTGCCCTTTATCTTCTCTGAGCAGCCTAACCTCAGCATCACGGATGCCTTTTTTGAATCGTTTTCCGGTTTAACGACCACCGGTGCGACGACGCTGGTGGGGCTGGATTCGTTACCCCACGCTATTCTCTTTTATCGCCAGATGCTGCAGTGGTTCGGGGGGATGGGGATCATCGTCCTGGCGGTGGCCATCCTGCCGATTCTGGGCGTCGGGGGGATGCAGCTGTACAGGGCTGAAATGCCGGGGCCGCTGAAAGATAATAAGATGCGCCCGCGTATTGCCGAGACGGCGAAAACCCTGTGGCTGATTTATGTTCTGCTGACGGTAGCCTGCGCGCTGGCGCTGTGGTTTGCCGGGATGCCTGCGTTTGATGCTATCGGGCACAGCTTCGCGACGATTGCCATTGGCGGGTTCTCCACTCACGATGCCAGCGTGGGCTACTTCGACAGCCCAACGATTAATACCATCATTGCGATTTTCCTGCTGATCTCCGGCTGTAACTACGGCCTGCACTTCTCTTTACTGAGCGGACGTAGCCTGAAGGTGTACTGGCGCGATCCTGAGTTCCGCATGTTCATTGGCGTCCAGCTTACCCTGGTCGTCATCTGCACCCTGGTGCTGTGGTTCCATGATGTTTACAACTCGGCACTGACCACGCTCAATCAGGCGTTTTTCCAGGTGGTGTCGATGGCGACGACCGCCGGGTTTACCACGGACAGCATCGCGCGCTGGCCGCTGTTCCTGCCGGTACTTCTGTTGTGCTCCGCGTTTATTGGCGGCTGCGCCGGGTCGACGGGCGGTGGTTTGAAGGTGATTCGTATTCTGCTGCTGTTCAAGCAGGGGAACCGTGAGCTGAAGCGCCTGGTCCACCCGAATGCGGTCTACAGCATTAAGCTGGGGAACCGCGCACTGCCGGAACGTATCCTCGAAGCGGTGTGGGGGTTCTTCTCGGCGTATGCGCTGGTCTTTATCGTCAGCATGCTGGCGATCATCGCGACGGGAGTGGATGATTTCTCCGCTTTTGCGTCCGTCGTCGCAACACTAAACAACCTCGGGCCTGGCCTGGGGGTTGTGGCGGATAACTTTGCCAGCATGAACCCGGTTGCGAAATGGATCCTTATTGCCAATATGCTGTTTGGTCGTCTTGAGGTCTTTACGCTGCTGGTGCTGTTTACCCCAACATTCTGGCGCGAATAAGGAGCCGTTGATGAAAACACTGATTCTTTTCTCTACGCGAGACGGGCAAACGCGTGAGATTGCCGCTTATCTGGCGTCGGAATTAAAAGAGCTGGGCATTTACTCGGATGTGGTGAACCTGAATCGTGCGGAGGAGATTGCCTGGCAGGAGTACGATCGCGTGGTGATTGGCGCCTCCATTCGTTACGGACACTTCCATCCGGCGTTAGATCGCTTTGTGAAAAAGCATACGGCGGTACTCAACACATTGCCGGGCGCGTTTTACTCGGTCAATCTGGTTGCCCGTAAAGCTGAGAAGCGTACGCCGCAGACCAACAGCTACACGCGCAAATTTTTGCTCGGCTCGCCGTGGCAGCCAGACCTGTGCGCCGTCTTTGCCGGTGCGCTACGCTATCCTCGCTACCGCTGGTATGACCGCTTCATGATCCGCCTGATAATGAAGATGACGGGTGGCGAAACCGATACGCGTAAAGAAGTGGTTTATACCGACTGGTCGCAGGTGGCCAGTTTTGCGCGGGAAATTGCCCATTTAGCGGGCGATTCGCGACTTAAATAAGCGTTAAGTTTGAAAAGTGAGCGAACGAAAAGTTTTTTGTATTTTGTGCTTGTCACTTCAGAATAACGCCCTATAATGCGCCTCCACTGACACGGAACAACGGCACACACGCCGCCGGGTCAGCAGAGAAAAGCGAAATAAACGCTTGACTCTGAAGCGGGAAAGCGTAATATGCACACCCCGCGCCGCAGCGAAAACGAAGCGGCACTGCTCTTTAACAATTTATCAGACAATCTGTGTGGGCACTCAAAGTGACATGGATTCTTAATGTCTTCGGACAATAAATGAATACTCAAGTCTCTGAGTGAACATACGTAATTCATTACGAAGTTTAATTCACGAGCATCAAACTTAAATTGAAGAGTTTGATCATGGCTCAGATTGAACGCTGGCGGCAGGCCTAACACATGCAAGTCGAACGGTAGCACAGAGAGCTTGCTCTCGGGTGACGAGTGGCGGACGGGTGAGTAATGTCTGGGAAACTGCCTGATGGAGGGGGATAACTACTGGAAACGGTAGCTAATACCGCATAACGTCGCAAGACCAAAGAGGGGGACCTTCGGGCCTCTTGCCATCAGATGTGCCCAGATGGGATTAGCTAGTAGGTGGGGTAACGGCTCACCTAGGCGACGATCCCTAGCTGGTCTGAGAGGATGACCAGCCACACTGGAACTGAGACACGGTCCAGACTCCTACGGGAGGCAGCAGTGGGGAATATTGCACAATGGGCGCAAGCCTGATGCAGCCATGCCGCGTGTATGAAGAAGGCCTTCGGGTTGTAAAGTACTTTCAGCGGGGAGGAAGGTGTTGAGGTTAATAACCTCAGCAATTGACGTTACCCGCAGAAGAAGCACCGGCTAACTCCGTGCCAGCAGCCGCGGTAATACGGAGGGTGCAAGCGTTAATCGGAATTACTGGGCGTAAAGCGCACGCAGGCGGTCTGTCAAGTCGGATGTGAAATCCCCGGGCTCAACCTGGGAACTGCATTCGAAACTGGCAGGCTAGAGTCTTGTAGAGGGGGGTAGAATTCCAGGTGTAGCGGTGAAATGCGTAGAGATCTGGAGGAATACCGGTGGCGAAGGCGGCCCCCTGGACAAAGACTGACGCTCAGGTGCGAAAGCGTGGGGAGCAAACAGGATTAGATACCCTGGTAGTCCACGCCGTAAACGATGTCGACTTGGAGGTTGTGCCCTTGAGGCGTGGCTTCCGGAGCTAACGCGTTAAGTCGACCGCCTGGGGAGTACGGCCGCAAGGTTAAAACTCAAATGAATTGACGGGGGCCCGCACAAGCGGTGGAGCATGTGGTTTAATTCGATGCAACGCGAAGAACCTTACCTACTCTTGACATCCAGAGAACTTAGCAGAGATGCTTTGGTGCCTTCGGGAACTCTGAGACAGGTGCTGCATGGCTGTCGTCAGCTCGTGTTGTGAAATGTTGGGTTAAGTCCCGCAACGAGCGCAACCCTTATCCTTTGTTGCCAGCGGTTAGGCCGGGAACTCAAAGGAGACTGCCAGTGATAAACTGGAGGAAGGTGGGGATGACGTCAAGTCATCATGGCCCTTACGAGTAGGGCTACACACGTGCTACAATGGCGCATACAAAGAGAAGCGACCTCGCGAGAGCAAGCGGACCTCATAAAGTGCGTCGTAGTCCGGATTGGAGTCTGCAACTCGACTCCATGAAGTCGGAATCGCTAGTAATCGTGGATCAGAATGCCACGGTGAATACGTTCCCGGGCCTTGTACACACCGCCCGTCACACCATGGGAGTGGGTTGCAAAAGAAGTAGGTAGCTTAACCTTCGGGAGGGCGCTTACCACTTTGTGATTCATGACTGGGGTGAAGTCGTAACAAGGTAACCGTAGGGGAACCTGCGGTTGGATCACCTCCTTACCTTAAAGAACCTGCCTTTGTAGTGCTCACACAGATTGTCTGATGAAAAACAGCAGTAAAAAACCTCTACAGGCTTGTAGCTCAGGTGGTTAGAGCGCACCCCTGATAAGGGTGAGGTCGGTGGTTCAAGTCCACTCAGGCCTACCAAATTTGCGAAGCAAATTTGAAGAGGTTGGCAAAACGATGGGGCTATAGCTCAGCTGGGAGAGCGCCTGCTTTGCACGCAGGAGGTCTGCGGTTCGATCCCGCATAGCTCCACCATCTTTTACTGCGAACACAAGAAAACTTCAGAGTGAACCTGAAAAGGTGCACTGCGAAGTTTTGCTCTTTAAAAATCTGGATCAAGCTGAAAATTGAAACGACACATCTTTAAGGTGTGTTCGAGTCTCTCAAATTTTCGCAATCAGAAGTGAAACATCTTCGGGTTGTGAGGTTAAGCGACTAAGCGTACACGGTGGATGCCCTGGCAGTCAGAGGCGATGAAGGACGTGCTAATCTGCGAAAAGCGACGGCGAGGTGATATGAACCTTTGACCCGTCGATGTCCGAATGGGGAAACCCAGTGTGTTTCGACACACTATCGTTAACTGAATACATAGGTTAACGAGGCGAACCGGGGGAACTGAAACATCTAAGTACCCCGAGGAAAAGAAATCAACCGAGATTCCCCCAGTAGCGGCGAGCGAACGGGGAGCAGCCCGGAGTCTGAATCAGCTTGTGTGTTAGTGGAAGCGTCTGGAAAGTCGCACGGTACAGGGTGACAGTCCCGTACACGAAAATGCACAGGTTGTGAACTCGAAGAGTAGGGCGGGACACGTGGTATCCTGTCTGAATATGGGGGGACCATCCTCCAAGGCTAAATACTCCTGACTGACCGATAGTGAACCAGTACCGTGAGGGAAAGGCGAAAAGAACCCCGGCGAGGGGAGTGAAAAAGAACCTGAAACCGTGTACGTACAAGCAGTGGGAGCACCTTCGTGGTGTGACTGCGTACCTTTTGTATAATGGGTCAGCGACTTATATTCTGTAGCAAGGTTAACCGTATAGGGGAGCCGCAGGGAAACCGAGTCTTAACTGGGCGTTAAGTTGCAGGGTATAGACCCGAAACCCGGTGATCTAGCCATGGGCAGGTTGAAGGTTGGGTAACACTAACTGGAGGACCGAACCGACTAATGTTGAAAAATTAGCGGATGACCTGTGGCTGGGGGTGAAAGGCCAATCAAACCGGGAGATAGCTGGTTCTCCCCGAAAGCTATTTAGGTAGCGCCTCGTGAACTCATCTTCGGGGGTAGAGCACTGTTTCGGCTAGGGGGCCATCCCGGCTTACCAACCCGATGCAAACTACGAATACCGAAGAATGTTATCACGGGAGACACACGGCGGGTGCTAACGTCCGTCGTGAAGAGGGAAACAACCCAGACCGCCAGCTAAGGTCCCAAAGTCATGGTTAAGTGGGAAACGATGTGGGAAGGCACAGACAGCCAGGATGTTGGCTTAGAAGCAGCCATCATTTAAAGAAAGCGTAATAGCTCACTGGTCGAGTCGGCCTGCGCGGAAGATGTAACGGGGCTAAACCATGCACCGAAGCTGCGGCAGCGACACTATGTGTTGTTGGGTAGGGGAGCGTTCTGTAAGCCGTTGAAGGTGTGCTGTGAGGCATGCTGGAGGTATCAGAAGTGCGAATGCTGACATAAGTAACGATAAAGCGGGTGAAAAGCCCGCTCGCCGGAAGACCAAGGGTTCCTGTCCAACGTTAATCGGGGCAGGGTGAGTCGACCCCTAAGGCGAGGCCGAAAGGCGTAGTCGATGGGAAACAGGTTAATATTCCTGTACTTGGTGTTACTGCGAAGGGGGGACGGAGAAGGCTATGTCAGCCGGGCGACGGTTGTCCCGGTTTAAGCGTGTAGGTGTGTGTTCCAGGCAAATCCGGTTCACTTTAACACTGAGGCGTGATGACGAGGCACTACGGTGCTGAAGTGATAAATGCCCTGCTTCCAGGAAAAGCCTCTAAGCATCAGGTAACACGAAATCGTACCCCAAACCGACACAGGTGGTCAGGTAGAGAATACCAAGGCGCTTGAGAGAACTCGGGTGAAGGAACTAGGCAAAATGGTGCCGTAACTTCGGGAGAAGGCACGCTGATATGTAGGTGAAGTCCCTGCGGACGGAGCTGAAATCAGTCGAAGATACCAGCTGGCTGCAACTGTTTATTAAAAACACAGCACTGTGCAAACACGAAAGTGGACGTATACGGTGTGACGCCTGCCCGGTGCCGGAAGGTTAATTGATGGGGTTAGCGGCAACGCGAAGCTCTTGATCGAAGCCCCGGTAAACGGCGGCCGTAACTATAACGGTCCTAAGGTAGCGAAATTCCTTGTCGGGTAAGTTCCGACCTGCACGAATGGCGTAATGATGGCCAGGCTGTCTCCACCCGAGACTCAGTGAAATTGAACTCGCTGTGAAGATGCAGTGTACCCGCGGCAAGACGGAAAGACCCCGTGAACCTTTACTATAGCTTGACACTGAACACTGGTCCTTGATGTGTAGGATAGGTGGGAGGCTTTGAAGCGTGGACGCCAGTCTGCGTGGAGCCGTCCTTGAAATACCACCCTTTAATGGCTGGTGTTCTAACGTGGACCCGTAATCCGGGTTGCGGACAGTGTCTGGTGGGTAGTTTGACTGGGGCGGTCTCCTCCCAAAGAGTAACGGAGGAGCACGAAGGTTAGCTAATCCTGGTCGGACATCAGGAGGTTAGTGCAATGGCATAAGCTAGCTTGACTGCGAGAGTGACGGCTCGAGCAGGTGCGAAAGCAGGTCATAGTGATCCGGTGGTTCTGAATGGAAGGGCCATCGCTCAACGGATAAAAGGTACTCCGGGGATAACAGGCTGATACCGCCCAAGAGTTCATATCGACGGCGGTGTTTGGCACCTCGATGTCGGCTCATCACATCCTGGGGCTGAAGTAGGTCCCAAGGGTATGGCTGTTCGCCATTTAAAGTGGTACGCGAGCTGGGTTTAGAACGTCGTGAGACAGTTCGGTCCCTATCTGCCGTGGGCGCTGGAGAATTGAGGGGGGCTGCTCCTAGTACGAGAGGACCGGAGTGGACGCATCACTGGTGTTCGGGTTGTCATGCCAATGGCACTGCCCGGTAGCTAAATGCGGAAGAGATAAGTGCTGAAAGCATCTAAGCACGAAACTTGCCCCGAGATGAGTTCTCCCTGAGACTATAAGTCTCCTGAAGGAACGTTGAAGACGACGACGTTGATAGGCCGGGTGTGTAAGCGCAGCGATGCGTTGAGCTAACCGGTACTAATGAACCGTGAGGCTTAACCTTACAACGCCGAAGATGTTTTGGCGGTGAGAGACAGAACAATCAAGTTTCAGCCTGATACAGATTAACAGAATTTGCCTGGCGGCTTTAGCGCGGTGGTCCCACCTGACCCCATGCCGAACTCAGAAGTGAAACGCCGTAGCGCCGATGGTAGTGTGGGGTCTCCCCATGTGAGAGTAGGGAACTGCCAGGCATCAAATAAGTGAAGAGGCCATCCGAAAGGATGGCCTTTTTGCGTTTCTGCGCTGCACAAACTAATCCCCCAACGCCCTGCTTATACGGTAAACTACCTGCGTTTTTGCATCAGGATAGCGTCTATGAACCACTCCCTTAAGCCCTGGAATACCTTTGGCATTCAACGTAATGCTAATCAAATTGTACGTGCCGATACTGCACAGCAGCTGCTGGATGCATGGCAAAGCGCAACAGAAAATAACGAACCCGTACTGATTCTGGGTGAAGGAAGCAATGTCCTGTTTCTCGACGATTTCGCGGGAACGGTGATCGTTAACCGCATCATGGGCATTGGTGTGGAAGAGCATGCTGATAGCTGGCATCTGCACGTGGGGGCCGGAGAAAACTGGCATCAGCTGGTGCAATTTACCCTCGAAAAAGGGATGCCGGGTCTGGAAAACCTGGCGCTTATACCAGGCTGCGCCGGATCGTCACCCATCCAAAACATCGGTGCCTACGGCATCGAACTGAAACATGTCTGTGAATATGTCGACTGCATCGAACTGGCGACCGGAACGGCTAAGCGCTTAACGGCAGAACAGTGTCGGTTTGGCTATCGTGACAGTATCTTCAAGCATGAATATCAGGATCGCTACGTGATTGTCGCCGTGGGCCTGCGTCTGCCAAAGAACTGGCAGCCGGTGCTGACCTATGGCGATTTAACGCGTCTCGATCCGGCAACCGTCACTGCCCGCGACGTATTTGACTCAGTTTGCCATATGCGAATGACCAAACTTCCCGATCCGAAAGTAAACGGAAATGCAGGAAGCTTCTTCAAAAATCCGGTTATTAGCAGCGAAAATGCAAAAGCCTTTCTTGAAGGATGGCCCACTGCGCCACATTATCCTCAGGCAGATGGCAGCGTGAAGCTGGCCGCTGGCTGGCTGATCGATCAATGCCAGTTAAAAGGCACGTCCGTAGGTGGTGCTGCCGTTCACCAGCAGCAGGCTCTGGTACTGATTAATCAACGCGATGCGACCAGCGATGATGTTGTACAGCTGGCGCATTATGTTCGTCAACGTGTGGGCGAAAAGTTTAACGTCTGGCTGGAGCCAGAAGTCCGCTTCATTGGCCGCACAGGTGAAGTGAATGCCGTGGAGACCATTGCGTGAAGGACAATACCATTCCGTTAACCCTGATTAGCATCCTTGCTGACGGGGAGTTTCACTCTGGCGAACAGCTGGGCGAGCAGCTGGGCATGAGCCGTGCCGGCATTAACAAGCATATCCAGACGCTTCGCGACTGGGGCGTCGATGTGTTCACGGTGCCGGGAAAAGGCTACAGCCTGCCGGAGCCAATTCAATTGCTGAATGAAGACGTCATCCGCAGCCAGCTTGGACACGGCAACGTTGCGGTGCTGCCGGTGATTGATTCGACGAACCAGTACCTTATGGATCGGCTGAGCGAACTCTCGTCCGGCGATGCCTGTGTTGCTGAATACCAGCAGGCCGGTCGTGGCCGTCGCGGTCGCAAATGGTTCTCGCCATTTGGCGCCAATCTCTATCTGTCAATGTACTGGCGTCTGGAGCAGGGGCCTGCCGCAGCCATTGGCCTGAGTCTGGTCATTGGTATCGTCATGGCGGAAGTGCTACACGATCTGGGTGCCGATCGGGTCCGCGTTAAGTGGCCAAACGATCTTTACCTTAACGATCGTAAACTTGCCGGTATTCTGGTCGAACTGACGGGAAAAACCGGTGATGCGGCGCAAATTGTTATTGGCGCGGGCCTCAATATGGTGATGCGTACTGTCCAAAACGACGTGGTGAATCAGGCCTGGACCAATCTCCAGGAGGCGGGGATTGTCATCGATCGTAACACCCTTGCCGTGCGCATGATTAAAGAGCTGCGCAGCTCACTCACGCTTTTTGAACAGGAAGGCCTGGCACCGTTCCTGTCTCGTTGGGAAAAGCTGGATAACTTCATCAACCGTCCGGTGAAGCTGCTGATTGGTGATAAAGAGATTTACGGCATTTCCCGCGGTATTGACGCACAGGGCGCGCTGCTTCTGGAGCAGGATGGCGCGATCAAGCCCTGGGTGGGCGGTGAGATTTCCCTGCGAAGCGCCGAATGACCGGATGGAGTAAACGATGCGAAAATCCGTCTGCGTTACCCTGGCATTTAACGATGGGGCAGCCTTCCGGAGAGCCCGAAATCACCTCTAAAGACGACGATTCGGCAAGTCTGAAAATGCGGGTGTGGATTTCAGCGCAATAATGACGCACTGACTATCCCCTCTCCCCTGTGGGAAGAGGGGGAAATCAGTTACTGCGGATACGGTACCCAGTCCCCGCCGTTCAGGCGAACGTACGGTTTGTTCTGATACTGAATCACCACCGCGTTGGCGTTCTCGGAGACTTCAGCCGTTTGCGGCAGGTTGCTGGTGAGCTGATCCCAGTTCACGCTATCTTCCACAAACAGCTTCCCGTCAACGGCGCGGGCAACCAGTTCTGAAATCGCCAGATAGCTGCTTGGCTGGGTAATCTCAATTGGTGCGCCCTGGTGCGGTGCCTTCATACCAAAGAATTTAATGCCTGCAGGCACGTTGGTAATGGACGGGCTTGGGATATCGCGCAGACCGGATACCTGCATTCTGTCGCCTTTCAGCGCGCCACCGTGCTCAGGTACCACGACCACCATCACTTTACGGCCAGATTTTTCCAGCTCCGTGAAGAACGCGTCCAGCTCGTCGAAGAATTTCTGCGCCCGCACTTTGTAATCCGCCGTTTTACTCACCCCCGGGAAGTGGTTACCGTCGTGAAGCGGCAGGGTGTTATAGAACGTTGCACTGCGCGGATTACTGTCTTTTTCGATGGTCTGCAGCCAGCGCTGCAGCACGGCGGTATCGTCATAAACCGGCGAGCCATCGAAGCCCAGCAGCGTAACGGGAAGACCGGTTTGATCCATCAGTGGCGCCTGCATGCCACCCTGTTCACGTACCTCTTTCAGGAAGTTACCGAACTGACCGTTATGCCCCAGCATCAGGTGCTGCGTAAAGCCCAGCTTCGCGAGATTATCGAATAAATAACACTGGTTGCCAGCGGGCTGATACAGGTTTTTATGCGATGCCTGACCGCAGCTTGCTCGCAGCAGGCGGATTGCCGCCGGGCCGCTGTATGAGGTGGCAGAGTTAAAATCTTTAAACTGGATGTCGAAATGGGACCACAGCGGGTGAGACATCAAACCGGCGGCATCCACGTCGGCCCAGGAGAGGGAACAGATGTTAATCACCAGCAGCTCAAACGGCTGCGCATCGGCTGGCAGCGCATCCGGGAATTTCGTCTGTCGCTTATCTTCAGCGGTATAGAAGCTGGAGAGCCAGGCATTAAGATTGGTGGAGGTCGGCGGTGCAGTCTGCGTTGGAATATCGCCCACCACCGGCGTATCGCCTGCCGTTGTAACGGTAGCCGCTGCGCTTCCTCCCGTCGTGGTCACCGTTGTCGTCGGCTGGCCGGCAGGCCACAGGGAAAAGCTTGGCCCCGCCAGCGTCAGCACGTTAAGCCAGATCATAATGGCGACGACAAACACCGTGACGCGGATCCACTGAGACAGGAACAGCCAGGCAACCAGCAGGACAAAGACGGCGCCAATCATCTGCCAGTTAATGAAACGCTCAACCAGGTCAAGCATATAGTCTGCGCTGAAGCCCGCGACCTGCGATCCCTGGCTCATTATGCTTTCCGGACCAGGCAGCCAGGTATCGTGCCAGAACAGCGCAAAGCCGATGGGGATGGCCACCCAATGGCGTAAACGATGCAGCCTGATGTTCGGCAGAGGCATCAGCAGGAAGGCCATAAACACCAGGTTAAGCAGGGGATGGAAATTCAGATAACCTGCCCAAAGCAGGCCAAACTTCACCAGAAAGTAGAAGTTCCAGCCGGAAAGGCCGCGCCAGTATTGCCAGAGCGGCGAGGGTGACGAAGCGGTATAGGAAGAATTAGTCATGTTTACGGTCTGCCTTGACGTGTGATGCCCGTGTCAGTGTTCCGGCTGGTTTTACATAGCGAGGTTTTACAAACATCACTCTGGCCGTATCACGGATACGGCGTATGGAATGGCGTGCATAGTAGCCAAGCGGGAAAAAGATCAGCGCGCAGAATACGACCAGTTGGATGATATCGCTGATATTCATGATGATGCGTTCTCCCCGTTCTCAGTTAATAAGCGAAGGGGTTCCGGAACCCGACGCCAGACATGTCCGTCATGTCTGGCATTGAGGAGCGGTTTTACATCGCTCGTGATTGCGAGCGGTTTAACCCATTGTTCAGGCTGGAGAGCGCGCATTTGCACCAGCTCTGCGCTGATAGCATTATCTTCGAACCAAATCATACGGTTCGAGAAAATATCCCCGGTAGGCAGGGGGAAGATGTGGTTAAGCGCGGTATCAAGATCGTTGACCCGGCAAAACGACAAAAACAGCACCAGGCGATTGTCGCCAATGGTCATGATGTCCCCTGTACGGTTCGGGCGACACAGGGTGAGCGCCTGCTCAACGCGAATGCCCGGGACCGGCCGCAGGGCAACCATAACCCCTTTCCCGTCCGCCGGAAGTAACGTGTTGCTCATCATGTTGCCGACGGCATCGCAGAACGTATCCCATTTCTGGTAGCCACGCAGCTTCATCGGCTGGGTCATGGAGAGCAGCGTGGAGATATCTTCCGGGACATGGCGGCTGAACTGCTGACCCTGAACGCTTTCAATAAGCGTCAGGCAGCGTGACAGTGGCGCATTCCAGGGGATAACCATATTTGCCCCGCAGCCCAGAAGCAGACGCTCATCGGTAGCGCGCAGGCTGGTATTATTTTCGCGCACCACAATTTTTAACGCGCTGCCGCGCTGGCGGCGCAGGGTGTGAATTTGTCTCGCCAGCGTTTCAATCTGATTATTCTGCATCAACGAGAAAACGAGGGTGGCTGCCTGGGTGGTGCGGGCTTCATGAAAAAGCGCTTCGTTAGACTCAAACAGTGACCAGTTTTCCGAAAGCGCGGGCGCGCCCTCTAAAACCGCAATATGGCTCAGGATGCGCTTTTCATCGCTGCGCGGCTGCACCACGGTTTCTTCCTGCTGTGCCAGGTGCCATTTCCCCTCAATATGTTTAAGAGTCAGCTGTTGCCTGGCGCTCACGCCCTTTTCATTGCACCAGAAGGCAATATCGTAGAGATAGCTGCCTGCCTGGTCACGAAGACTTGCCAGTCCGAACAGGGAGCGATATTCGCCCATCAAAAGTGAGAACAGCTTGTCATTATTACTGCCGGGGTTGACGACCAATAGCGTGCAATTTTGAAACTTTGCCCATTTATTGATTTTTTCCAGCCACGACAGCAGTTTTTCAGCAGGAATATTTTGCAGTATGTTATTTGCACATTTAAGAATCACTAAATAGTGATCCGGATCTATAGAGCACTGAACGTCGCGGGACAAAAAGTATAGACTATCCGCTTCCGCTGACATAGAAAACAAACGTACTTTCTGGGGGCCGCTGTCGCTTTCGAGCGTAATTATTTTCTTCGGCTCTTCGCCCATGCTAATGACGGCCACGCGGGAATCCTTATCCTGAGCGGCAATTGTCTGGTTTACCAGGCTGATAGCGTCTTCATTACGATCCGTATTAATCCACCAGACTCCACCGACTGGCATGTGGCTCAATTCGTCCCATAATGACTGGATGCCAATAGAAAATATGGAGTCCACGATGTCCCTCTTTTCGTCTAATTTGCCTGTATCTCAGTTTACTAGCGAAAGCGTAGAAATAAACCTAACATTGAAATTAAAGAACATCAGATTTAGCATGTAAATGAAATTTGTCAGGGCAGGATGCCCCGCAACTTCCGAGCGTGCGATTTTCCTCAAAGGGATGGAATAAGAATGGATAATAACGAACCTGCAACCCCAGTCGACTCGACTCTGGGTTACACATTCCAAAACGATTTTCTGGCGCTGGCGCAGGCCTTTTCTCTACCTGAAATAGATTACACCGATATTTCCCAGCGGGAACAGTTGGCTGCTGCTATTAAACGCTGGCCGTTATTAGCTGAATTCGCCCATCAACATTAAGGGAGCCATTGATGGCCATACTCGGATTACAGGGCGTCCGTGGCGGTGTGGGTACCACATCTGTTACCGCGGCGCTGGCGTGGTCATTACAGCTTTTAGGTGAATCGGTGCTGGTGATTGACGCCTGCGCCGATAATTTGCTGCGTATGTCGTTCAACGTCGATTTCACTCGCGAAGAGGGCTGGGCCCGCGCGCTGCTTGATGACAAAGACTGGCGGGATGCGGGGCTACGCTATACCTCCCAGCTGGATTTACTGCCTTTTGGCCAACTGACCACCACAGAACGCGAGAATGAAGCCGCCTATCAGCGTCTGTTTTCGCAGTTCACGCTTGCGCTGCAGAGCCTGAAAGAAAAGGGGCACTACCAGTGGATCCTGCTGGATCTGCCGCACGGCGCCGGGACGCTGACCCGGCAGCTCATCGCCCAGTGCGATCATGTACTTTCCGTGGTGAACGTCGATGCGAACTGCCATATTCGCCTGCATCAGCAGGGACTGCCACAGAACGCGCATCTCCTGATTAACGATTTACGTATCGGTAGCCAAATCCAGGACGACCTCTATCAGGTGTGGCTGCAAAGCCAGAGACGCCTGCTTCCCATTGTGATTCATCGGGATGAGGGGATGGCGGAATGCCTCGCCTCCAAGCAGCCGCTGGGCGAATACCGCAGCGACTCGCTGGCAGCAGAAGAGATCCTGACGCTGGCGAACTGGTGTCTGCTGAACTTCGCCAGCAAGGCGGAGCCTGCTGGGAGTTCGGTATGAGTCGACTCGCCAGCTGGCTTCTTATCCCGCCGGTCAGTTCGCGTTTGAGCGACCATTACCGGCACTTTCGCCGGCATGGTGCTCCGGCATTCAGCGCCGCACTCGGCTGTTTCTGGCTGATTCTGGCCTGGACGTTCATTCCACTCGAGCACCCGCGCTGGCAGCGCATCCGTGCGCGTCACGGCGAATTATACCCACACATTAACCCCGACCGACCACGGCCTTTGGACCCGGCGCGCTATCTTATTCAGGCCGTCTGGCTGGCAATATCGTCATCCCGAACGGAGAAAATAACGCCGCACTGGCGCAGCTATTCCCGCGTACAGCAGTTACGTGAACGCTATCACCAGTGGCTGGATAAACTGCCCGCTAGCGTCAGCGATAAGACCAGCCATCTGGATAATCATAAAGAGCTTGGGCATCTCCACCCAGGCTTGCGGCGTTTTATTCTCGGCGTGATTGTCGTGTTCTCGCTCATTCTGGCGCTGGTCTGTATTACGCAACCTTTCAACCCGCTGGCGCAGTTCATCTTCCTGATCCTGCTGTGGGGCGTGGCGTTGCTGGTTCGTCGTATTCCGGGCCGTTTCTCGGCGCTGATGCTGATTGTGCTGTCGTTGACGGTTTCCTGCCGCTACATCTGGTGGCGTTACACCTCAACGCTGAACTGGGACGACCCGGTCAGCCTGGTGTGCGGTCTGGTGCTGCTGTTTGCTGAGACCTACGCGTGGATTGTGCTGGTGCTAGGCTATTTCCAGGTGATCTGGCCGCTCAACCGCCAGCCGGTTCCGCTGCCTAAAGACACCACGCAGTGGCCGACCGTCGATCTCTTCGTCCCGACCTACAACGAAGACCTGAGCGTGGTGAAAAACACCATCTATGCCGCGCTGGGCATCGACTGGCCGAAAGATAAGCTCAAAGTCTGGATCCTGGATGACGGCAACCGTCCGGCGTTTCGCCAGTTTGCGGAAGAGGTCGGCGTTGAGTACATCGCCCGCCCGACTCACGAGCACGCGAAGGCCGGGAACATCAACAACGCCCTGAAGTATGCCTCCGGGGAGTTCGTCTCGATTTTTGACTGTGACCACGTGCCGACGCGCTCGTTCCTGCAGATGACCATGGGCTGGTTCCTGAAAGAGAAAGAGCTGGCGATGATGCAGACGCCGCACCACTTCTTCTCGCCGGACCCGTTTGAACGTAACCTTGGCCGCTTCCGCAAAACCCCGAACGAAGGCACGCTGTTCTATGGGCTGGTGCAGGACGGGAACGACATGTGGGATGCCACCTTCTTCTGCGGCTCCTGCGCGGTTATCCGCCGTAAGCCGCTGGATGAAATCGGCGGAATTGCCGTTGAAACGGTAACGGAAGATGCGCATACCTCGTTGCGCCTGCACCGCCGCGGCTATACCTCTGCCTACATGCGTATTCCTCAGGCCGCCGGTCTGGCGACGGAATCACTCTCCGCGCACATTGGTCAGCGTATTCGCTGGGCGCGCGGCATGGTGCAGATTTTCCGCCTCGATAACCCGCTGATAGGCAAAGGGCTCAAGCTGGCGCAACGTCTCTGCTACGTCAACGCCATGTTCCACTTCTTGTCCGGCATCCCGCGGCTGATCTTCCTGACCGCGCCGCTGGCGTTCCTGCTCCTTCACGCCTATATCATTTACGCCCCCGCGCTGATGATTGCGCTGTTCGTTCTGCCGCACATGATCCACGCGAGCCTGACGAACTCGAAGATTCAGGGCAAATACCGGCACTCCTTCTGGAGTGAAATCTACGAAACGGTGCTGGCGTGGTACATCGCGCCGCCGACGATGGTCGCGCTGATTAACCCGCACAAAGGGAAATTCAACGTCACCGCGAAGGGCGGTCTGGTGGAAGAAGAGTACGTCGACTGGGTGATCTCCCGCCCGTATATCTTCCTCGTGCTGCTGAATATTGTCGGCGTGATCGCCGGTATCTGGCGCTACTTCTACGGCCCGGAAAACGAAATCCTGACCGTCTTTGTCAGTATGGCCTGGGTGTTCTACAACCTGATTATCCTCGGCGGCGCGGTGGCGGTGTCGGTAGAGAGTAAACAGGTTCGTCGCGCGCATCGCGTTGAAATCTGCATGCCTGCGGCGATCGCCCGTGAAGATGGTCACCTCTTCTCCTGTACGGTGCACGACTTCTCTGACGGTGGCCTGGGGATCAAAATCAACGGCCAGGCGAAAGTGCTGGAAGGGCAGAAGGTTAACCTGCTGCTTAAGCGCGGTCAGCAGGAGTATGTCTTCCCGACGCAGGTTGTGCGTGTGGCAGGCAGTGAAGTGGGTCTGCAGCTGATGCCGTTGACCAAAAAGCAACACATTGATTTTGTGCAGTGTACGTTTGCCCGTGCGGATACATGGGCTCTCTGGCAGGACAGCTTCCCGGAAGATAAACCTCTGGAAAGCCTGCTGGATATTCTGAAGCTGGGGTTCCGTGGCTATCGTCACCTTGCAGAATTTGCCCCGTCGTCGGTGAAATTAATTTTCCGGTCACTTACTTCGCTGGTTTCCTGGGTCGTGTCGTTCATTCCTCGTCGTCCCGAGCGGGATGAGACGAAGCAGGCGGACCCGGTTATGGCTCAACAATGATGATAACGCGATGAAAACAAAACTTTCCTGGTTATGTGCAGTGGCAATGGGAGTGAGTGCACTTCCCGCAACAATGGCTAACGCAGCACCCGGTAACGCAGCGGCGACGCCTGCGCCGACGGTCCCTGTCGTCGCGCAGGCAACCGATCCGGTTGTTACGGCGGCACCCGGTCAAACAGAAAACATCATTCCGAACCAGCCAACGGAGGGGAACACCCTGCCGGCCGAGAATCCGGTCATCGGGCAGGTGATGCCGGGCGTGCGGGGGGCTAACGCGCCCGTTGTCGCAGATAATGTGCCGTCGCGGGACGTGAAGCTGACCTTCGCGCAAATTGCGCCGCCGCCGGGCAGCATGGTGCTGCGCGGCGTCAACCCTAACGGCAGCATTGAATTTGGTATGCGCAGCGATGAGGTTGTTTCAAATGCGGTACTGAACCTTGAATACACCCCGTCGCCATCCCTGCTGCCGACGCAGTCTCAGCTGAAGGTCTACCTGAACGATGAACTGATGGACGTTCTGCCGGTGACCAAAGAGCAGCTGGGTAAGAAAACACAGGCGCAGGTGCCGATTAACCCGCTCTTCATCACCGACTTTAACCGTATCCGTCTGGAGTTTGTTGGTCACTACCGCGATGTCTGCGAAAACCCCGCCAGCAACACGCTGTGGCTGGACGTCGGGCGTAACTCCTCGCTGCAGATGACCTACCAGCCGCTGGCGCTGAAAAACGATCTGTCGGCGTTCCCGGTTCCGTTCTTCGACCCGCGTGATAACCGTCCGCTCACGCTGCCGATGGTGTTTGCATCGTCCCCTGACGTGACCGAGCAGCTGGCGGCGACCATTGTGGCCTCCTGGTTTGGCTCCCGCTCCGGCTGGCGCGGTCAGAACTTCCCGGTGATGTATGACAAAATGCCGGACAGGAACGCGATTGTCTTTGCAACCAACGCGAAGCGTCCGGGCTTCCTGCGCGACCACCCGGAAGTCAAAGCGCCAACCATTGAAATGGTAAGCCACCCGGATAACCCGTACGTGAAGCTGCTGGTGGTCTTTGGTCGTGATGATAAAGATCTGGTCCAGGCCGCGAAGGCGATTGCTCAGGGCAACGTCCTTTTCCGCGGCAACAGCGTGGTGGTGGACGAAGTTAAGCCGCTGCTGGCGCGTAAACCTTATGATGCGCCAAACTGGGTGCGTACCGACCGCGCCGTGACGTTTGGTGAACTAAAAACCTATGAAGAGCAGCTGCAGGCGTCCGGGCTGGAGCCATCGCCGATTAGCCTGTCGCTGAACCTGCCGCCGGATCTGTACCTGCTGCGCACCAACGGCATTGATATCAATCTCAACTACCGCTATACCGCGCCGGCGACGAAAGACAGCTCGCGCATGGATATCAGCCTGAACAACCAGTTCCTGCAATCGTTCAGCCTGCAAAGTACCCAGGACACTAACCGTCTGATGCTCCGCCTGCCGGTGCTGCAGGGGCTGCTGGACGGTAAAACGGACGTCTCTATTCCGGCGCTGAAGCTTGGCGCGATCAACCAGCTGCGTTTTGATTTCCAGTACATGAACCCGATGCCTGGCGGTTCGGTGGATAACTGCATCACCTTCCAGCCGGTACAAAACCACGTTGTGATCGGCGATGAGTCGACCATCGACTTCTCGAAGTACTACCATTTCCTGGCGATGCCGGATCTGCGTGCCTTTGCTAACGCGGGTTTCCCGTTCAGCCGCATGGCCGATCTCTCTCAATCCATTGTGGTGATGCCAAAAGCGCCAAACGAAGGTCAGGTGACGACCCTGCTCGACACCATGGCAACCGTAGGCGCGCAAACCGGATTACCGGCAGTTAACGTCACGTTGACGGACGATGGTAGTCAGATCCAGAACAAAGATGCGGATATCATGGTGATCGGCTCCATCCCGGACAAGCTGAAGGATGAAAAACGTATCGACCTGCTGGTGAAAGCCACCGAGTCGTGGGTTAACACGCCGCTTCGCCAGACCGAGTTCCCAAGCATTATGCCGGACGTGAACGACCGTAAGGCCAGCGCGCAGACAGCCGTAACCTCTCAGGGGGCGATGGCTGCGGTGGTGGGCTTCCAGTCTCCTTACAACGATCAGCGTAGCGTGATAGCCCTGCTGGCGGACAGCCCGCGTGGCTATGAACTGCTGAATACCGCGATGAACGACAGCGGCAAACGTGCCGCGATGTTTGGTTCTGTGTCGGTGATCCGCGAGTCCGGCGTTAACAGCCTGCGCGTGGGTGATGTGTATTACGTCGGCCATCTGCCGTGGTTCGAGCGCCTGTGGTATGCGCTGTCGAACCATCCGGTTCTGCTCGCCATCCTGGCTGCGGTCAGCGTGGTCTTGCTGGCATGGGTGCTGTGGCGTCTGCTGCGCATCATCAGCCGTCGTCGCCTTAACCCGGATGAGTAAGACGTGATGAAAGCCTTTCGCTGGTGTGTAGTCGCAGCGTTGATGCTGGCGGCGATCCCTCTTCGCGCCGCCTGTACCTGGCCTGCCTGGGAGCAGTTTAAAAAGGATTACATCAGCGAGGGCGGGCGCGTCATCGATCCGAGCGACACGCGCAAAATTACAACGTCGGAAGGGCAAAGCTATGCGTTGTTCTTTGCCCTGGCCGCTAACGATCGCAAGGCGTTTGACCAGCTGCTGACGTGGACGCGAGATAACCTCGCCAGCGGCAATCTCAACGATCGTCTGCCCGCCTGGCTCTGGGGACAGAAAGACAAAGAAAACTGGGGGGTGATTGATACCAACTCCGCCTCAGATGCCGATGTCTGGATTGCCTGGTCGCTGCTCGAAGCGGGCCGGTTATGGAAAGACCCGGACTATACCCAAACGGGCAAGGCACTGCTAAAACGCATTGCCAGCGAGGAAGTGGTGAAAGTGCCGGGGCTCGGCTCAATGCTGCTTCCCGGTAAAGTCGGTTTTGCCGAAGAAAACGCCTGGCGCTTTAACCCCAGCTACCTTCCTCCACAGTTAGCGAGCTATTTCACCCGCTACGGTGCCCCGTGGACCACGCTGCGTGAAACCAATCTGCGGCTGCTGCTGGAAAGCGCGCCGAAGGGATTCTCGCCGAACTGGGTGCAGTATCAGAAAAACAAAGGCTGGCAGCTACAGCAGGATAAAACGCTGGAAGGGGGCTATGACGCCATCCGTGTCTATCTTTGGGTGGGCATGATGAGCGATAAAGATCCTCAAAAAGCCCGGCTGCTGACGCGCTTCCAGCCGATGGCGGCAAAGACAATCAAACAGGGCGTGCCGCCGGAGAAAGTGGATGTGGCGACGGGTAAACACACCGGCAATGGCCCGGTCGGGTTCTCTGCCGCGATGCTGCCGTTTTTACAGGAGCGCGATGCCCAGGCGGTTCAGCGCCAGCGCGTGGCAGATCATTTTCCCGATAACAATGCCTACTACAGCTATGTATTGACTCTTTTTGGTCAGGGATGGGATCAGCATCGTTTTCGCTTCACCGCTAAGGGTGAATTAATACCGGATTGGGGCCAGGAATGCGCAAGTTCACAGTAAATCTACTCACTCTATCGCTTGGGCTGGCACTGATGCCGCTGGCGCAGGCCGTTAACTCTCCGCAGCAGAAACAGCTGCTGGAGCAGGTTCGGCTGGGCGAATCGACCCATCGCGAGGATTTGGTTCGTCAGTCGCTCTACCGTCTTGAGCTGATCGATCCGAACAACCCTGACGTCATTGCCGCCCGCTTTCGCTACCTGCTGCGCCAGGGCGATAACGCCGGAGCGCAAAAAGAGCTGGACCGCCTGAAGGGGATCGCCCCTGACTCCGGCGCGTACCAGTCCTCACGCAATACCATGCTGCTTTCCACCCCGGATGGCCGCCAGCAGCTTCAGCAGGCGCGCTTACTCGCTACGACAGGGCACACGCAGGAGGCGATTGCCGCCTATGACAAGCTCTTTGACGGCAACCCGCCGGGCGGCGACGTGGCGACAGAATACTGGAATGTGGTGGCGAAAGATCCTGCCCGTCGCGCTTCGGCCATCAACCAGCTGAAAAAAATAAACAGCAGCAGCCCCGGGAATACCCAGCTCCAGACGACGCTGGCCCAGCTTCTGTTCCAGAGCGGACGCCGTGATGAAGGCTTTGCGGTGCTGCAGGAGATGGCTAAATCCACCGGCGGCCGCGGCCAGGCCTCTGACATGTGGTATGAGCAGATCAAGGACCAGCCTGCCAGCAGCGCCAGCGTCACCGCGCTGCAAAAATACCTGACCGTCTTCAGCGACGGCGATAGCGTCGCGGCGGCGCGCGCCCAGCTTGAGGCGCAGCAAAAGCAGCTCGCTGACCCGGCGTTCCGCGCGAAAGCGGAAGGGCTGGCGGCAGTGGATGCCGGGCAGGGAAGTAAGGCGGTGGCGGAGCTGCAAAAAGCCGTCAGCGCCAACCATGCCGACAGTGAAGCGGTGGGTGCCCTTGGGCAGGCCTATTCCCAGAAAGGCGACCGCGCCCGCGCGGTGGCACAGTTTGAAAAGGCGATTGCCCTCGATCCGCAGAGCGATAACCGCGGGAAATGGGACAGCTTGCTGAAGGTTAACCGCTACTGGCTGCTGATCCAGCAGGGGGATGCGGCGCTGAAGGCAAATAACCCGGCGCAGGCGGAGCGTTACTATCAGCAGGCGCGCAACGTCGACAATACCGACAGCTATGCGGTGCTGGGGCTGGGAGATGCCGCTGCGGCGCGTAAAGATAACGACGCGGCGGAGCGTTATTACCGCCAGGCGTTACGTATGGACAGCAGCAACAGCAATGCGGTTCGCGGCCTTGCCAATGTTTACCGCGCGCAGTCCCCGGAGAAAGCCTCGCAGTTTATCCAGTCGCTCTCTGCCAGCCAGCGCCGGAGTATTGATGATATTGAGCGTAGCCTGACTAACGAGCAGCTTTCCGCCCAGGCAGAACAGCTGGAGAGTCAGGGGAAATACGCTCAGGCGGCAGAAATTCAGCGTCGCCGTCTGGCACTCTCGCCCGGTGACGTCTGGATAACGTATCGTCTCTCGCGCGATCTCTACAGCGCGGGCCAGCGCAGCCAGGCGGATACCCTGATGCGCCAGCTTGCCAGCCAGAAACCGTCTGACCCGGAGCAGGTGTATGCCAACGGGCTCTACCTGTCCGGAAACGATCAGGACCGGGCCGCGCTGGCGCATCTGAATACCCTGCCGCGCAGCCAGTGGAACGGCAATATTCAGGAGCTTGCCGACCGTCTGCAAAGCAATCAGGTGCTGGAAACCGCCAACCGCCTGCGCGACAGCGGCAAAGAGCAGGAGGCGGAAAATCTTCTGCGTCAGCAGCCTGCCTCCACCCGCATCGACCTGACGCTGGCGGACTGGGCGCAGCAGCGTGGCGATCTGAACGCGGCGAAAACGACGTACAGCGCCGTCCTGCAGCGTGAGCCGCAGAACGAAGACGCGATCCTCGGTCTGACCGAAATTTACAGCGCGGAAGGTAACAAAGATGCCGCCCGTGCGGAGCTCGCGAAACTGCCCGCCGCGCAAAACGGCCAGCCGCTGTCGCTCAATATGCAGCGCCGGATCGCGATGGCGCAGGCAGGTCTGGGCGATTCCGCTGCCGCAGAACAGACCTTTAGCAAAATCATTCCGCAGGCCAAATCGCAGCCCGCCTCCATGGAAAGCGCGCTGGTGCTGCGTGATGCTGCCCGCTTCCAGACGCAAAACGGCCAGCCGCAGCATGCGCTGGAGACGTATAAAGATGCGATGGTGTCGTCCGGTATCACCACGACGCGTCCGGTGGACAATGACAGTTTCACCCGTCTGACGCGTAACGATGAAAAAGATGACTGGCTGAAGCGCGGCGTGCGCAGTGACGCCGGTGATTTGTACCGGCAGCAGGATGTTAACGTCACGCTGCAGCACGACTACTGGGGCTCCAGCGGCACGGGCGGCTATTCCGACCTGAAAGCGCATACCACCATGCTCCAGGTGGACGCCCCACTCTCTGACGGGCGCATGTTCTTCAGAAGCGATCTGGTCAACATGGACGCTGGCACCTTTGATAACAATAACGGAACCTACGACCCTAAATGGGGAACCTGCTACGACACGCCGTGTAGCGGCAACACCAGCCAGAGCGACAGCGGCGCCAGCGTCGCCGTTGGCTGGCAGAATAAAACCTGGGCGATGGATATTGGTACCACGCCAATGGGCTTTGACGTCGTCGACGTGGTGGGCGGTATCAGCTACAGCAGCGATTTAGGCCCCATCGGCTACACCGTCAACGCCCATCGCCGGCCTATCTCCAGCTCTCTGCTGGCGTTCGCCGGGCAAAAAGATACCAATACCGGCACCACCTGGGGCGGCGTGCGCGCGACGGGCGGCGGGGTAAGCATCAGCTATGACAAAGGCGAGGCGAACGGCGTCTGGTCAAGCCTGAACGCGGAAACACTGACCGGTAAAAATGTGGAAGATAACTGGCGCGTCCGCTGGATGACGGGTTATTACTACAAGCTCATTAATAAAAACAACGAGCGTCTGACGGTCGGGGTCTCCAATATGCTCTGGCACTACGATAAGGATCTGAGCGGCTATTCCCTCGGTCAGGGCGGCTACTACAGCCCGCAGGAGTATGTCTCCTTCGCGCTGCCGGTGACCTGGCGTAAGCGTACGGAAAACTGGTCCTGGGAGCTGGGTGGCTCGGTGTCCTGGTCCCACTCCAAAACCAAAGACGAGCTGCGTTACCCGATCCAGAGCCTGATCCCGACCGATGAGCCAGGCCGCTATACCGACCGTGGCGCGATGGAAACCGGCAGCTCCTCCTCCGGGACGGGTTATACCGCGCGGGCAATTATCGAACGCCGGGTCACCTCCAACTGGTTTGTGGGTATGGGCGTGGATATTCAGGAAGCGAAAGATTACACCCCAAGCCATGCGCTAATTTATGTGCGCTACTCTGCTGCAGGCTGGCAGGGCGATATGGACTTACCGCCGCAGCCGCTTATTCCTTATGCGGACTGGTAATCGGATTTTCCTTAATCCATTTGTAAGTCTCTCTTAATAGCGCGGCAATCGGGTATACTCAGGCGCGCCAGGTTTACACCCTGGCGCGCCCTGCGCTTCGAGTTTTGTGGAGAGTCATTTTGCGTGTCAGCCGTTCCTTAACGATCAAACAAATGGCGATGGTCTCTGCCGTCACTATGCTGTTTGTACTGCTCTTCTGCGTAATTTTGCTGTTTCATTCCGTACAGCAGAATCGCTATAACACGGCTTCGCAGTTAGAAAGTATCGCCCGCTCGGTGCGCGGCCCGCTCTCCGCCTCGATCCTGAAAGGGGACATTCCCGAAGCGGAAACCATCTTAAAGCGCATTCAGCCTGCCGGGGTCGTTAGCCGCGCCGATGTCGTCTTACCCAACCAGTTCCAGGCGTTGCGGATGAGTTTTATCCCGGAGCGTCCCGTCCCGATGATGGTGATGCGCCTGTTTGAGCTGCCGGTGCAAATTTCTCTGCCTCTCTATTCGCTGGAACGTCCTGCCAATCCGCAGCCACTGGCCTACCTGGTTCTGCAGGCGGACTCGTACCGGATGTATAAATTCGTCATGAGTTGGGTGGTTACGTTAGTGACCACTTGCTTACTTATGACCCTGATCATCAGCGTAGCGCTGACGTGGTGTATAAACCGCCTCATTGTTCACCCGCTGCGCCGTATCGCCCGCGAGCTGAATGGGCTTTCGCCGCAGGATCAACTGGGGCACCAGCTTGAGCTGCCGCGTCTGCACCAGGACGATGAGATCGGTATGCTGGTGCGCAGCTACAACCTCAACCAGCAGCGCATCCAGCGTCATCAGGATGAGCTAAACAACAGCGCCACGCGCTTCCCGGTGTCGGAGCTACCTAATAAAGCGTTTCTGATGGCAATGCTGGAGCAGACCGTTGCGCGGCAGCAAACCACGGCGCTGATGGTGATTGCCTGTGAAACCCTGCAGGACACGGCGGGCGTGCTCAAGGAGAGCCAGCGTGAAATGCTGCTGCTGACGCTGGTGGAAAAGGTGAAGTCTGTCCTTGCTCCGCGCATGGTACTGACACAGGTCAGCGGTTACGACCTGGTGGTGATTGCCAACGGCGTGAAAGAGCCGTGGCACGCTATCACATTAGGTCAGCAAGTACTTACTGTCATAAATGAGCGGCTGCCCGTGCAGGGCATCCAGCTTCGTCCGAGCGCCAGTATCGGTATCGCCATGTACTACGGTGATTTAACGGCGGAACAGCTGTACCGCCGCGCGTTCTCGGCGGCGTTTACCGCCCGGCGCAAAGGGAAAAATCAGATCCAGTTCTTCGACCCGGAGCAGATGGAAAAGGCGCAGCAGCGCCTGACGGAAGAGAGCGATATCCTGACCGCGCTGGATAACCGTCAGTTCGCCCTCTGGCTACAGCCGCAGGTGAATCTACAGACGGGGGAAGTGAAAAGCGCCGAGGCGCTGCTCCGCCTGCAGCAGCCGGATGGCTCCTGGGAGCTGCCGGAGGGGCTGATTGAGCGCATCGAATCCTGCGGCCTGATGGTCACCGTTGGCTATTGGGTACTGGAGGAGTCCTGCCGCCAGCTTGCCGCCTGGCAGGAGCGCGGCGTAACGCTGCCGCTGTCGGTCAACTTGTCTGCCCTGCAGCTTATGCATCCGACGATGGTCTCCGAGATGCTGGAGCTGATCCACCGCTACCGGATCAAGCCTGATACGCTGACGCTGGAAGTGACGGAGAGCCGGCGCATTGACGATCCTAACGACGCGGTGGCCATCCTGAAGCCGCTGCGCAATGCCGGCATTCGCATCGCGCTGGACGATTTTGGTATGGGGTACGCCGGGCTGCGCCAGCTTCAGCACATGAAAGCCCTGCCGGTGGACGTGCTCAAAATCGATAAATCGTTTGTCGACGGGCTGCCGGAGGACAGCAGCATGGTGCAGGCCATCGTCCAGATGGCGCGCAGCCTCAAGGTGCACCTTATTGCCGAGGGGATTGAAACCGAAGCGCAACGCGTCTGGCTGGCAGAAGCGGGCGTCGAGAGCGGCCAGGGCTACCTTTTTGCCCCCGCGGTGCCGCCGGATGTCTTCGAGCAGCGATACCTTTCTGGCGCTGACCATAACGCAAAAGTGTAATTTTGTTGCTGGCTTGTGCGAGCCAGTTCAAAGTTCTTAACATTTGTGTTTCAAATTTGAACCGGGTTTATTTCTGTCCTGTTATACGGGTGTTATTTTAGAGCCGCAGGTTAACCATAACCTTACAAAACCTGTGGTTTTTCTTCCCAAGGACACCCTATGAAAACCTCACTCTTCAAAAGTCTTTATTTCCAGGTCCTGACAGCCATCGCCATCGGTATTCTGCTGGGTCACTATTACCCGGAGCTGGGCGCGCAAATGAAACCGCTTGGCGACGCGTTCGTTAAGCTCATTAAAATGGTCATCGCACCGGTGATCTTCTGTACGGTGGTAACGGGCATCGCTGGCATGGAAAGCATGAAGGCGGTGGGCCGTACCGGTGCAGTGGCGCTTCTCTACTTTGAAGTGGTCAGTACCCTTGCGCTGATTATTGGTCTGGTCATCGTCAACGTGGTACAGCCTGGCGCGGGTATGAACGTTGATCCCTCTACGCTGGATGCTAAAGCGGTCGCGGTCTATGCCGAACAGGCGAAGGATCAGGGCGTGGTGGCCTTCCTGCTGGACGTCATCCCTGGCAGCGTCATCGGCGCCTTCGCCAGCGGAAACATTCTGCAGGTGCTGCTGTTTGCCGTGATGTTTGGCTTCGCCCTGCACCGTCTGGGCAGCAAGGGCCAGCTTATCTTCAACGTGATTGAAAGCTTCTCGCAGGTCATCTTTGGCATCATCAATATGATCATGCGCCTGGCGCCGATCGGCGCCTTCGGTGCGATGGCCTTCACCATCGGCAAGTATGGCGTTGGCACGCTGGTGCAGCTGGGCCAGCTGATCATCTGCTTCTACATCACCTGTATTCTTTTCGTGGTGGTGGTGCTGGGCTCCATCGCCCGTGCGACAGGCTTCAGCATTTTCAAATTCATCCGCTACATCCGTGAAGAGCTGCTGATTGTTCTGGGGACCTCCTCTTCAGAATCGGCGCTGCCGCGTATGCTCGACAAGATGGAAAAGCTGGGGTGCCGTAAATCGGTGGTCGGCCTGGTGATCCCGACGGGGTACTCCTTCAACCTTGACGGTACCTCGATATACCTGACGATGGCGGCCGTGTTTATCGCCCAGGCGACCAACAGCCATATGGATATTTTCCATCAAATCACCCTGCTGGTGGTGCTCTTGCTGTCGTCTAAAGGGGCGGCGGGCGTGACGGGCAGCGGCTTTATCGTGCTGGCGGCCACCATTTCTGCGGTGGGGCATCTGCCGGTGGCGGGTCTGGCACTGATTCTTGGTATTGACCGCTTTATGTCTGAGGCGCGTGCTCTTACCAACCTGGTGGGTAATGGCGTGGCCACGGTGGTGGTCGCGAAATGGGTGAAAGAGCTGGATCACAAGAAGCTCAACGATACGCTGAATAATCGCGCGTCTGATAGCAAAAATCCTGGTTTAACCTCCTAATCTTGTCACAATTGCCCGCATTCCCTTGTCGGGATGCGGGCTCCTGCGCATAATAACTGTTCATACCTGTCATAATTCGACAAGATTTTTTTTGGGTATATTTCACTTCGGACCGTGACGTTTTGCCGAACGCGCGGTCTAATCGACGTGTTTTCATCGTCATCTTTTAGAGTGCAGCGCGTCGCGAGACACTCTTTTTAACCAGGAATGTTGATCAGGGGTTCACATGCAGGGCACAAAAATTCGACTCTTAACCGGCGGTTTGCTGATGATGGCAGCAGCCAGTTATGTGCAGGCAGATGCGCTCCAGCCAGACCCGGCCTGGCAACAAGGCACGTTAGCGAACGGTTTTCAGTGGCAGGTGTTATCTACTCCACAGCGTCCCAGCGATCGTATTGAAATCCGTCTGTCCGTAAATACCGGCTCCCTTACGGAAAGCACTCAGCAAACCGGTTTTAGCCATTTTATTCCCCGTCTGGCGCTCACGCAGAGCGGCAGCTTGCAGGCAGTACAGGTGCGTTCGCTGTGGCAACAGGCCATCGATCCGAAACGTCCCCTTCCTCCGGCTGTGGTCTCCTATGACTACACCATGTTTAACCTGAGCCTGCCAAATAACCGTAACGACCTGCTTAAAGAAGCCCTTACCTATCTCTCCGATGCCTCTGGCAACCTGGCGATTACGCCGGACACCGTGAACTATGCGTTGAGCAACGGCGACATGGTGGCGACCTGGCCTGCGGATACCAAAGAGGGCTGGTGGCGTTACCGTCTGAAAGGCTCAACATTGCTGGGGCACGATCCGGCAGAGCCGCTGAAGCAGCCGGTGGACGTCGAACAGGTAAAATCGTTCTACCAGAAATGGTACACCCCGGACGCGATGACGCTGATCGTCGTCGGCAATGTGGATAGCCGCGCGGTGGTTGAGCAGATCAACAAAGCGTTTGGCGATCTGAAGGGCAAACGCGAAACGCCAGCCCCTGTCCCGACGCTCTCTCCGCTGCGCGCCGAGCCTGTCAGCATTATGACGGACACCGTGCGCCAGGACAGGCTCTCCGTGATGTGGGATAACGCCTGGCAGCCTATTCGCGAGTCTGCGGCGCTGCTGCGCTACTGGCGTGCCGATCTGGCGCGTGAAGCGTTGTTCTGGCACGTTCAGCAGACGCTCAGCAAAAACAACGTGAAGAACATTGGCCTTGGCTTTGACTGCCGCGTGCTGTTCCAGCGTGCGCAATGTGCCATTAACGTTGAATCGCCGGGCGATAAACTGAATGCGAACCTGGGTGTGGTGGCGAAAGAGCTGGCAAAAGTGCGTAAAGAGGGGCTCTCTGAAGAGGAGTTCAACGCGCTGCTGGCCCAGAAAAAACTGGAGCTGCAGAAACTGTTTGCCACCTACGCTCGCGCCGATACCGACATTCTGATCAGCCAGCGGATTCGCTCCCTGCAGAATCAGGTTGTCGACATTGCGCCTGAGCAGTACCAGAAGCTGCGTCAGGACTTCCTGAACGGTCTGACTGTGAATATGCTGAATCAGGATTTACGTCAGCAGCTGTCGCAGGATATGGCGTTGATCCTTCTGCAGCCGAAAGGCGAGCCGGAATATGACATGAAGGAACTTCAGAAGACCTGGGATTCCATTATGGCCACCGCGTCGCAGCCGGCGCAGGCTGCAACGGCTGATGATCTACACCAGGACGCGTCGGATATCCCGCAGGGGCAGTAACCCCCTCACGCTGGCCCTCTCCCCTTTGGGGAGAGGGTTAGGGGAAACTAAACAGGCATCGCCTCGCGCGGAATAATCGCCCCGCGATACTGAATCACGGTGCTGGCCGTCAGGTGCCCACGCTGTGCCGCCGCTTCCGGCGTTCCCCCCGTCAGGCGTACCGCCAGGTAGCCCGCGCTGAAGGAATCCCCCGCCGCAGTGGTATCAATCACTTTCTCTTTGGCCAGCTTCACCGCAGGGACCTCAACCACCGCTTCACCCGCAATCGCGACCAGGCACGACTCCGCGCCGCGCTTAATTACCACTTCGCTCACGCCGGCCGCCTGCGTGCAGGCAATCACGTCCTCAACCGGCTTTTCACCCCACAGGGCGTCTTCATCATCGAGCGTCAGGAAGGCGATGTCCGTGCACTGCAGCATCTGCTGATAAACCTGCTGTGTCTCTTCGCGGCTGGCCCACAGGCGCGGGCGGTAGTTGTTATCAAAAATCACCTTCCCGCCGTTGGCGCGGCATTCGCGCAGCAGCGAGAGCAGCTTTTCGCGGCTGGCCGGGCTTAAAATCGCCAGGCTAATGCCGCTCAGATAGAGATAGTCAAACGTCGCCAGCTCTTCGCAGATGGCCGCAGCGGCGTCGCTCTCCAGCCAGAATTTGGCCGCGGCTTCGTTACGCCAGTAATAAAACGTGCGTTCGCCGGTGCTGTCAGTTTCGATGTAGTACAGTCCAGGCAGGCGGTTTTCCATACGCTGTATAAGCGAAGTGTCAACATGTTCACTCTGCCAGGCTTCCAGCATCTGCTGGCTGAAGCTGTCCGTGCCGAGGGCGGTGACGTAGTTCACGGTGAGTGCCTCAGGCGCAACCTGACGGGCAATGTAAACCGAGGTGTTTAACGTATCGCCACCAAATCCGCGGCTGACTTCCGCGCCTTTTTGTGACAGCTCAATCATGCATTCGCCAATCACGGCAATTTTTTTGGACATAGTCGTGAACCTGAACAGAAGAATTTTCAGCAGTGTGCGCCGAGTGAATTAGATGGTCAACTATATTAAAACGGTGTTCCATTATTTTATTTGAGCCAGCGCGTGTTCCGGCAAATTTCTGTCATCTTAATTTCATTTTCACGGTGAATTGAACATAAAGTTCTCAATTATCGCGCCGATAATCCTGTGACGAGTCCAGAAAGGCTATCCCAACAACAGGACATCTGAAATGAAGTCAGAGCAGGTTATCCAGCGGCTGAGCACTACGCCTGAGGCAAGTATTGAGAACTTGCAGGAGCATCGCTACTGGCTGCAATGTGAGCGCGCGTACACCTGGCAGCCGATCTATCGAACGGACGGTCGGCTGATGGCAATTGAGATTTTGACCGTCGTTACGCATCCCTCAAACCCTACTCAGCGCATCGCGCCGGATCGCTACTTTGCCGAAGTTGCCGTTCGCCAGCGTCTGGACGTGCTGGAAGAGCAGCTCCGTATGCTGGCGACGAAACAGGCCTTTTTCGAGCAGCATACGATCCTCGCCTCGGTGAACGTGGATGGCCCAACTCTGCTGGCACTGCGTCAGAACGCGAAGCTGCAGGAGCTGATCGCCACCCTGCCGTGGCTGCGCTTTGAGCTGGTGGAGCACGTGCGCCTGCCGCAGGATTCCTCGTTTGCGTCAATGTGTGAATTTGGCCCGCTGTGGCTGGATGACTTTGGCACCGGTATGGCGAACTTCTCGGCCCTCAGCGAAGTGCGCTATGACTACATCAAGGTGGCTCGCGATCTGTTCATCATGCTGCGCCAGACCCCGGAAGGACGGAATCTGTTTACGCTGTTATTGCAGCTGATGAATCGCTATTGCCAGGGGGTGATCGTTGAAGGCGTGGAAACGCTGGAAGAGTGGCGTGATGTGCAAAACTCTCCCGCAGCGGCGGCGCAAGGCTATTTCCTCTCTCGCCCCGTGCCGATGGATCTCCTCGAAAGCGCCAGAACGACCCTCTGATAGCCCCGTTTCCCTTTGTCTGGACTATAGTTTTACAGGACAGGTCATCAGGAAAGGGGATAACAATGACAAAAACAACCAGGGTCATTTCCTGGATTACAGGGATTTTCTTGTTGTTGATCGCGATCGTCGTCATCATTATCGCGACGTTTGACTGGAACCGCCTTAAGCCGACCATCAACCAGAAAGTCTCAACTGAGCTGAACCGTCCCTTCGCCATTCGTGGCGATCTGGGTGTGGTATGGGAGCGTCAGAAAGAGGAGACCGGCTGGCGAAGCTGGATCCCCTGGCCGCACGTCCACGCCGACGACATTATTCTCGGCAACCCGCCGGATATCCCCGAAGTGACCATGGTGCATCTGCCGCGCGTGGAAGCCACGCTGGCGCCGCTGGCGCTCCTGACCAAAACCGTCTATCTACCGTGGATCAAGCTCCAGCAGCCCGATGCGCGCCTGATCCGCCTCTCTGAAAAAAACAATAACTGGACGTTTAACCTTGCCAGCGACGGCGAAAAAGATCCGAATGCCAAGCCCTCTTCGTGGTCATTCCGTCTGGACAATATTCTTTTCGATCGCGGGCGGATCGCCATCGACGATAAGGTCAGCAAGGCAGACGTGGAGATCCTGGTCGATCCGCTGGGTAAACCGCTGCCGTTTAGCGAAGTCACGGGCAATAAAGCGAAAGGCGATAGCGCCAAAGCGGGTGATTATGTCTTCGGCCTGACGGCAAAAGGGCGCTACAACGGCCAGCCGCTTAACGGGAAAGGGAAAATCGGCGGCATGCTGGCGCTCCGGAGCGAAGGCACGCCGTTCCCGGTGCAGGCGGATTTCCGCTCGGGGAATACGCGCGTGGCGTTTGTGGGGACGGTCAACGACCCGATGAACATGGGGGGCGTCGACCTGCAGCTCAAGTTCGCCGGTGACTCGCTTGGCGAACTCTATGAACTGACCGGCGTACTGCTGCCGGATACCCCGCCGTTCGAAACGGACGGGCATTTGGTTGCCAAAATTGATACCGAAAAATCGTCCGTTTTTGACTACCGGGATTTCAACGGCCGCATCGGCGACAGCGATATTCACGGCACGCTGACCTATACCACCGGAAAACCACGGCCAAAACTGGAAGGGGATGTCGAATCCCGCCAGCTGCGTCTGGCCGATCTTGGCCCGCTGATAGGCGTGGATTCGGGTAAAGGGACAAAGTCAAAAGAGGTCAAAAAGGACGTTCAGCCTGCGGGAAAAGTGCTGCCTTACGATCGCTTTGAAACCGATAAGTGGGACGTGATGGACGCAGATGTGCGCTTCAAAGGGCGCAAGATTGAGCATGGCAGCACGCTGCCGCTGAGCGATCTCTCGACGCATATCATCCTGAAAAATGCCGACCTGCGCCTGCAGCCGCTGAAGTTTGGCATGGCGGGCGGGACGATTTCCTCTAACATTCACCTGGAAGGCGATAAAAAGCCGATGCAGGGGCGGGCGGAGATCCAGGCGCGTCGATTGAAGCTGAAAGAGCTGATGCCGAACGTGGAGCTGATGCAGAAAACCCTCGGTGAAATGAACGGCGATGCGGACATTCGCGGGGTGGGGAATTCCGTGGCGGCACTGCTGGGCAGCGGCAACGGTAACCTGAAACTGCTAATGAACGACGGTCTGGTCAGCCGCAACCTGATGGAGATCCTGGGGCTGAACGTCGGTAACTTTATCATCGGGCAAATCTTTGGCGATGACGAGGTGAGGGTGAACTGCGCGGCGGCGAATGTGGATCTGGTTAACGGCGTGGCGCGTCCGCAGATTTTTGCCTTCGACACGGAAAACGCGGTGATTAACGTGACCGGTACCGCCAGCATGGCCTCCGAGCAGCTGGATTTGACCATCGATCCGGAAAGTAAGGGGATTCGTATTATTACCCTGCGCTCGCCGCTTTACGTGCGTGGGACCTTCAAAAATCCGCAGGCGGGCGTCAAGCCCGGGCCGCTGATTGCGCGTGGCGCGGTGGCCGCAGCCCTCGCGACGTTGGTCACCCCGGCCGCCGCGCTGCTGGCGTTGATTTCGCCGTCAGAAGGCGAGGCGAATCAATGCCGGACGATTTTGTCGCAGATGAAGAAGTAACGCCTTTCTCCCTCTCCCTGTGGGAGAGGGCCGGGGTGAGGGCATCAGGCCGCAATGAATTACAGCGCCTGATGCTTAGTCTCATGCGTCAGCAGCAGCGCAATCAACGTCAGCGCCGCCATGGCCGCCAGATAAACGCCCACGTAGAACAGACCATAATTTGCCTGCAGCCAGGTGGCGATATACGGTGCCACGGACGCGCCCAGAATAGACGAGACGTTATAGGAGAACGACGCGCCGGTATAACGCACTTCCGTCGGGAACAGCTCCGGCAGCAGCGCGCCCATCGGGCCGAAGGTCAGCCCCATCAGGCTCAGGCCAATCAGCAGGTACGCCATCACCAGCGCCGGGCTACCTGAACTCAGCAGCGGCGGGAAGACGAACAGAGCAAACAGAATGATCAGCGTGGTGATCGTAATCATGCTCGCACGACGACCAAACTTATCCGCCAGCAGGCCGGCAATCGGTACCATCACGCCAAACCCAATCACCGCCATCATCAGCATCCACAGCACTTCGTTACGCGGCAGGCCCAGCCCAACCGGTGCGGCAGCGGTACTGTAGGTCATGGAATACACCGTCATGATGTAGAACAGCGTGTAGGTAGCCAGCATGATAAACGTGCCCAGCACGGTCACGCGCACGTGTTTGGTCAGCAGGGTGCCCAGCGGCACTTTTACCTGTTTTTTCGCCGCGGCTACTTTTGCGAACACCGGCGTCTCATGCAGGGAAACACGCACATACAGGCCAATCAGCACCAGCACGGCCGAGAAGACAAACGGAATACGCCAGCCCCAGCTCATGAACTGTTCGTCCGTCAGCAGCCAGGAGAGCAGCAGGAAGGTCCCGTTGGCAAAGAAGAAGCCAATCGGCGCGCCAAGCTGCGGGAATGAACCGTACAGCGCACGTTTACGCGGCGGGGCGTTCTCGGTCGCCAGCAGCGCCGCGCCACCCCATTCACCGCCCAGCCCCAGACCCTGACCAAAACGCGCCAGCGCCAGCAGGACCGGCGCCAGAATGCCGATGGTTTCGTAGGTCGGCAGCAGGCCGATCGCCACGGTGGAGATGCCCATCGTCAGCAGCGAGGCCACCAGGGTGACTTTACGCCCAATACGATCGCCGAAGTGTCCAAACAGCGCGGAGCCAATCGGACGCGCCACAAACGCGATAGCAAAGGTCGCCAGAGACTGTAGCGTCGCCGCCGTCGGGTCTCCCTGCGGGAAGAAAATATGCGGGAAAACGATGACCGCTGCGGTGGCGTAAATGTAAAAGTCGAAGAACTCAATGGCGGTGCCAATCAGCGATGCGACGACAACTTTATTGCGCGAGTTTACCGGGACGTTTTCCGCACCAGAGTCGAGTGTTGTGGCTGTTGATTGCATAATATTTTCTTATTTTTTGTCGAACGAAAGGCCATATTACGCACAGCAAAAGCGACATTTCAATCTGTAACAAAATAGCTTCCTGATTATAAAATCAACAAAAAGCGGATAATGTTCAGGCCAGCCAAAATGCTTCCATGAAATGCTTCACGTTTTTTAAATATTGGTGGATAAAACTGGTTTTCGGTTAAATAAAAGTTACGGACTGGATTTATATGCTGAAATGATGAGTCGGGCTGAAATATCAGCCCGAGAGCGGAATTAACGGTGTGTTTTTCCGGGCATTCGCGTGTCGCCTTTGTACTCGGCGGTGGCAATCCACGCCGCGCAGAACAGGGTTAAACGCGCGAAGAAGTAGAAGAACGCCATCAGCCCCAGCACCGAGCCAAATGCCGCGCCGGACGGGGATTTCACCAGCGACGGCAGAGTGTAGGTCATCACGATCTTAATCACTTCAAAGCCGATCGCCGCAATCAATGTGCCGCGGAGCAGCGCCTTCTTACGCGGACGATGCCGAGGCAAGCGCCAGAAAATCCAGAAGAACAGCAGGTAGTTGGCGAAGATAGAAATCGCCAGTCCGATGCCGCGCCAGGCGGGCTTCAGCCATTCGATGTAATCAAGATAGAGCGCAGAAATAATCATCTGCTGCGCGGAGCCCGCCACGGAGGTAATGGAGAGCGTGACGACGAGCGCGATAAGCAGGCCAATCAGCGAAATAAAGTCGCGGAAATATTTAACCCAAATTTTCTCCTGATCCTGCGGTTTACGCTCCCACACCTCGCGCGACTGGGCGCGAATAGCTTCGCGGAGGTTGCCCATCCAGTTAACGCCGGAGTAAAGGGCGATGAGCAAACCGACGATGCCGACGGTGGTGCGCTGCTGAACGGCGGTGTTAATCGTGCTTTTCAGCGTGGTGGCAAGGGTTGGGTCACTGACGTTATTCAGGATCTTATTGAAAATATCCTGCAGCAGCGTTGGATGCGACGCGAGTACAAAACCGGCCGCAGCAAACGACACCATCAGGATGGGGATCATCGACAGGAACGAAAAATAGGTGATCGCGGCACCGAACTGGTTCCCCATGCGGTCATTAAAGCGCTCGGTCGCACGTATTAGATGCGCAACCATGGGAAACTGCTGAATTCTCTCCGCCAGGCTGGTGACGGTGCCCAGCGCCTTGCTGGCGGTACCAGGGGCTTTAGCCTCTTCCGGCTCGGTTTCCATCTTCTTGATGGGTTCATAATCTAAATGTTGGGTGGGTCGTTGCGGGTTATTTTCCGGCGTCACGCGTCTTTTCCTTTTTCGTTTGGCTGGATGTTATTGAATTATAGCTTGCGACTAGTCCACGTAAGCTTTTGTGAGTTCGGTTAGCCACTCCATAAACAGGTGAACCCGGCGAGAGAGGTTGCGCCGGTGGGGGTAAATCAGGGAGACAGGCATCGGTTCCGCGCGATACTGCGGGAGGATCTCAATCAGTTTCTTGGCGCGCAGCAGGTCGCGCACCCCAACGCGCGGGGCCTGAATGATCCCCAGCCCGGCAAGGCAGGCGGCCTGGTAAGTTTCCGTGCTGTTGACGGTTAGCACCCCGCCCGTTTTTATCCACTGCGTCGTGCTGCCGTTATAAAATTCAAAGCCCTGAGGGCGGCTTCCCAGCATCGCGGCATAATGAATCACGGCGTGCGAGCCTAAATCGTCCAGCGTGTCAGGGTAGCCAAAACGCGCCAGATAATCCGGGCTGGCGCAGTTTATCACCGACAGCTTGCCCAGCGGACGGGCTATCAGCCCTGAGTCCTTCAGGGAACCCACGCGGACCACGCAATCAAACCCTTCCCGGACCACATCCACCAGACGATCGCTGCTGCTGAGCTCCAGTTCGATACCCGGATACTGCTGTAAAAACGCAGGCAGTTTGGGGATGACGACATTTCGAGCAACGCCAACGGGCATATCCACGCGCAGCCTTCCGCTGATGCTGGAGGGATCGTGCTGAAACATACCGTCCAGCTCATCCAGGTTCGCCAGCAGATCTTTTGCCCGTTCGTAATAGACCATGCCGTCCTGCGTCAGGCTGACGCGGCGCGTGGTACGGTGCAGTAGCTGGGTGCCAAGCCGGTTTTCCAGTGCCTGAATTTGCCGGGAAACGCTGCCTTTAGGCAGCGTTAATGTCTCTGCCGCGCGGGAAAAACTCTCCAGTTCCGCGACGCGAACAAACAGCTGCATTGCGTGAATTTTATCCATAGATGAAGCTCATTGTTGTTTGCACTGAAACAGTGAAGCGTTATTACCCATCTTTATTGATCTTCTATCACCTAATAAGCTCTTTCTCAATCTCCATAACAGCCAAAACGAGGTTTATGATGACTGAACGTATCGCATTAGTGACGGGTGGTAGCCGCGGCTTAGGTAAAAACGCTGCGTTAAAGCTGGCTGCTGACGGCACGGGAATTATCCTGACCTACAATCGTAGCCAGCAGGAAGCGCTGGAAGTTGTGCGCGAAATTCAGGAAAAAGGCGTCAAGGCGGCGGCATTAAAGCTCAACGTCGGGGATATCGCCAGTTTCGAAAATTTTGCTCAACAGCTTCAGGAGATCCTGAAGAGCGTCTGGCAGCGCGAAACATTTGATTATTTATTAAACAATGCCGGAACGGGTTTATACGCACCCTATACCGAAACGACGGAAGCCCAGTTTGATGAGGCGCTGAACATTCACTTCAAAGGGCCTTTCTTCCTGACGCAGCGCCTGCTGCCTCTGCTTAACGACGGGGGGCGGATCCTCAATGTCTCCAGCGGACTGGCCCGCTTCACCCAGCCAGGCTCAGGAACCTATGCGGCCATGAAAGGGGCGATGGAAGTGCTCACCCGCTATCAGGCGAAGGAGCTTGGAGCGCGCGGTATCTCCGTCAATATTATCGCACCAGGCGCGATCGAAACCGACTTTGGCGGTGGGCGCGTGCGCGACAACGCGCAGCTTAACCAGATGCTGGCGTCGCAGACGGCGCTGGGGCGGGTAGGTTTGCCGGACGATATCGGGGATGCCATTGCGGCGTTGCTTAGCGATAAGCTTGGCTGGATGAATGCGCAACGTATTGAAGTATCAGGCGGTATGTTTCTGTGATGTCTGATGTTAAGGGGAGGGAACCCCTTAAGGAAATCCTTAATATGGATGTGTCAAAATGCGGGTAAATATAAAAACCACTGGCGGATTTGTAACCTCTCCATTCATTGAGTTTTTTCTTAAATAGCGCCTATGTAGAATCCCCCTTCGCTATTCTCAGAGGGAGAAATACGATGCGAGTAATCATGTTTGACAGGCAGTCGATATTTATTCATGGAGCGATACACGGTTTGCAGAAATTAATTCCTGAAATAAATATAACGGGGGCTTGTCAGGCAGACGATTTATGGACGCAAATATCCGCGTCACCGTCTGCTATCGTCATGATTGACGGCAATTTAATTCAGGATGAGGGGAGTTCTTTCCTGGATGAAATCATGCATCGCTTCCCGTTGGTACGGGTGATGATGGTTCTGGCAAAAAAAGAGACCCGATGGGTTGAACAACTCATGCAGCGAAACGTGATGGCTATTATCCCCCGTAACGCCAACCCTGAGCGGTTTGCCGCCGTGCTGGATTCCGTGTCCAGAGGGATGGTCTGCTTTCCCGCTGAGTGGGTCAGCCAGCAATCGTCAGCGCAGGCGTTACTTTCCTTAAGCGAGCGTCAGCGTGAGGTGCTGAAGCTGCTGGCGGCGGGCGAATCAAACAAAGAAATTGGTCGCAATCTCAACATCAGTGCGGCCACGGTAAAAGCGCATCTGGAAGCGCTTTTTCGCCGGCTGGAGGTAAAAAACCGAACCCAGGCAGCCATGTACTACACCCGGGCGACGGCCTGAAGCAGCGCTTTCGGGAGTGAAGACGTCACGCCGAAACTCAGTATCATCAGTACCAGCGCGTCATGCTGCTGCTGGGTTAATGGATGTATACACTTTTCCCGCAGCAGCGTTTCACACAGCTGAATATCTTCATGGAGTAAATATTCCGCCTGAAGAGGCGTGATAAGGCCGTGAAAATTTTCCCGTTCGCGGATCACATGCCCATAGCCGATAACCCATACACCCTTTTCATCACGATATTTCTCTAGTGAAAGCCCTTGATGTTTCTTTATTAATTCTATGGCGGCAGAAGATATATTTAGCGCATGACCGTTCATATTTGTTTCCTCTTAATGGCGATACTGTAGAGGAATCGCGGTATGAGCAATATCCGCCAAATGGCTGTTGATCAGGAATTATTGTTCAGGTATTCCTGCCGTAATAACCCAAATAACCAGTCATTTTGCCAGCGACCGGAAAGGTAATAGCTTTCACGTAGCTCGCCTTCCAGCTGGAAGCGAGCTTTTTCCAGCAGGCGCCTGGAGGCGACGTTTCCCGCGGTGACGGTGGCGGTGAGCCGACGAATACCGCCCTGATGAAAGGCGTAATCGCAAAGCGCCTGCAGGGATTCGAAGCCGTAACCTTTGCCCTGCGCCTCGGGGGCAAAAAGAAAGCCCACTTCGGCGCAATCTTCTTCCCGATGAATATACCCGGTAACGCCCAGCGGGGCCTGTGAGAGGGCATCACGTACGACGAGGCACAGCCAGTGCGCGCTGCCTGGCGTCCAGGGCGTCAGGCGCGAATCAAACGCCTCCCGGATCGCTGCGACGGAGCGGTTCTCCGCCACAAAGCGCATGACTTCGGGGTGTTGCTGCAACGCCAGAAAAAAGGGCCAGTCTTGCTCCTGCAGGGGCGAGCAGTTCAGGCGTGAGGTCATTAAAACTGGCATTAAGATTCTCCTGAAGCATTTTAAATGATTTTAGGGTTGTCACTTTATTTCAACAGAAAGTCAGGTATGGTTAAGCGCGTATAAATAAAAAGAAAAACGGCCGTTAGTGCCCATTCCGGATGTCTTCGCTGTCGCTTAAGGAAAACAATGACTCTCAGCACATCACATCATATCCGCGAACAGTTTGAACACTGTCTGGCGGTCATTCGCCAGGCGTCGGTGGAAATCTTGCTTCTTCTGAATGTACATGTTTCTGAGGGGAAAGATCCACGCTGGTTTCTGGAACAGCTGGACAGCGCGCGTTTAGGCCTCGGGGGATGGGCTACGGTTGCGAAGAAGCTTAACCTGAATGATGCCGAGATGTCGGAATTTACGCTGCAGCTGCGCCTGCTGCAGCAGCGCGTCCCGCAGTACGAAAGCGGGCAGGATGTCAGTGAAAACCAGCTTATTGCGGCGATGCGGTTTGTGACTACGCTGGAACATCTTCGTCTGCAGCAGCCGCTTCTGACCTACAGCACCGAGCTGGCCCCGGGAAGCGAACTCCAGCAACAGCAGGCGCACAAGCAGGTACGCGCAATTGAGTTAATGATTAAAGGCCTCATTCAGCAGGCCTGGCCCGATCAGGTGCGGCTCAATAATCATCTTAAAACCTTATTTAACGCTGACCGCGTACGGCGCTGGCTGAAGCATGGCGAAATCAACGATGTCCTGAGCGGCATGATGTTCAGTGAACTGGCGCAAATGCTGGTGGATAAAAAAGAGTTCAGCCGCTATTACGCCTCGCTGTTTAACGACCCGTCCATGCTGACGCTCCTGGTGGAGCCGCGCAAAACGCTGCAAACCTTCCTTGACGACATTCGACAAATTCGCAACAGCATTACGGTGCAGAAAACGTTGAGTTCGGCGCAAATTCAGCTGCTGGATAACTACTACATGCAGATCTCCCGTCCGGTTCAACGCGCGTTTGAGGAGGGGAGAACGCGCGTCAACCCGGCCGGATTCATGGCGGTGGATGCCAGCGAGCTGCACGCGTTCTGGGAAAAGGCGCAAAAAATGGATCGGGTTACCGGTGGGGATCTATTTGAAGTCCGCGACACGATTGAAAAGCCGACCCAGCGCGCCCCGCGCACGCCCGAACAGCGTGAGCAGCTTATCTCCGGTGCGCTATGGGGAGCGGTCGGCGTGATGGTGATTGCCATCGTGGTAGGCGGCTTCTGGCTGGTGACCAGCAGCAAACCGCAGCCTGCGGCCGAAAATACGGCGCAAGCGGCGGCTCCGCCGCAGGAGATGCGCGAAACCCCTTCTTCGCGCGAGACGCTGACGCGCATGGGAGTGACCTGGGACGAGAGTAATTTCCGTTCGGCGATTAACCGCAACGATACCCGCGTGGCGCTGCTCTTTTTGCAGGGTGGGATGGACTGGAAGCTGTCATGGACCGAAGAGGCGATGTCGGCAGGCTATGACGACGTTCTGGAGCTTATGCTGCGCTATCGGCAGAACATGGCAGAAGAGAAGCCGTGTCGTCGTTTCATCAATACGCTCAGCCACGCCATGTCAAACGGCGAGTCCCTGACGTCAATACGTAAAGAGTATCTGAAAGCGTTCTGCACCGTGCCGGCCGTGGTGAAGCGCCAGAAGCACGATCTTGAGATGGCAACGCGACGGGCGCAGTCACAGCCGGATGCCACCACGAAAAAATGGCAGTCTATTCAGACCGCCATTTATGAGGTGATTCGTTAAAGTTTTCACCCTCTCCCCAGAGGGGAGAGGGGCCAGATCGCACCCTTCTCAAGGCTCCCCATACAACCCAATCAACCGTCGCACCACGCCGTTCGTCCAGCCGAAGCCATCCTGTAGCGGATACTCCCCGCCGCCCCCTTCGCGCGGCGTACTGCTGGCGATGTGGTACTTCTCAATCAGCTTGTGGTGCGTCTTGTAGAAGTGGTTCACCGTATGCAGCCAGCTCCAGGCGATTTCATCCCCCAGCGAGTCGTTGCCGTACTGCTTGAACCCCTGGATCGCCATCCACTGCAGCGGCGCCCAGCCGTTGGGTTTATCCCACTGCTCGCCGGTTTCGTATTCGGTTGCCAGAATCCCACCCGGCGTCAGCAGACGCGCTTTTACCGCGTCAGATAAACGTTCTGCCTGCTCGTGCGTCGCCATTCCAACATACAGCGGCACAATGCTGGCGGCAGAAAACAGCGCCATCTGCTCGCGTCGCCAGTCGTAATCGCGGTAACAGCCACTCTCCTCGTCCCACAGATAGCGGTTCACCGCCGCGCGGCGATCGGTGGCCTTCTGGCGGAACAGCTCGGCCGTCTCTTTATCCCCTTTCGACGCCGAGATATTGGCAATCGCGCTCTCCAGCTTAAAAAGGAAGGCGTTCAAATCGATGGGGATAAATTGCGTCGTGCGAATGCTGGCGAGCCGCGCCGGATCGCGCAGCCAGCGGGAGGAGTAATCCCAGCCAGACGCTGCACCCGCACGCAGATCGCGATAGACCTCATTCGGCGGACGGCCCGAGTGGCGGGCGGTTTCCACGTCCTCAATCCACGATTCGTCGCGCGGGGTGTCACGGTCGTCCCAGTAGCGGTTCAGCAATGAACCGTCCGGCATGCGCACCGCGCTGCGGTAGGCCTGATTAAGCAGTAGCGACTCCGCGCCGTCCATCCAGAAGGCATGCTCCATTTTGAGGTGGTCGAGGTAACGCTTCGCGCCGCGCACGCCGTCCTCTTCAAACAGCTCCACCATCAGGGCAAAGACCGGCGGCTGCGAGCGGCTGAGATAATAGGTGCGGTTGCCGTTAGGGATATGGCCGTAGCGTTCGATCAGCCACGCGAAGTTATCCGCCATGCACTTCAGCAGATCGTTACGGCCACTTTCCGCCAGCCCCAGCATGGAGAAGTACGAATCCCAGTAGTAGGTCTCGCTGAATCGCCCGCCGGGCACGATATAGGCCTGCGGCAGCGCCAACAGGGACGACCAGGGAATATGGTCCTGCGGTTCGCGCGTCAGGACGGGCCACAGGCTATCAATGTGCTCTTTCAGCGACAGTCCGGGGTCGGAGACATATTCCGTGCTGTAGGTTTCAGGCAGCCAGAAGTGGTTCTCAACGAACTGGCGCAGGTCGAAATCCCGGTGCCGTCTGACCTTACGGTAGCGGATCAGAATATCCAGCGGATCCATCTTCGGCGCGCAGTCGGGGAAGGTTTTGCTGTCCGCAAACAGCCGCGTCGACTGGACGTGCTCGAACAGTTCAAGGTAGCGATCGGCGGGCGTCAGGGCATCGGAGGCGGGTAGCCCCTCGATCATTTCGGGTTCCGGCTCCGCCTCAATCATCTCATCCAGTTTTAACTCGCAGGGATCGGTCTCGTAGCGCAGCTCTTCTGCAATCTCGAATTCGATGTTCTCGGTAGCCTGTAGTTTCTGGTTGAACATGGTGATAGGGACCTCCGGTTGTGTATTCTGAAGACAGGTTTCTCCGGGCGTCCTATAAGCGTAGACATTCGCTTCGGTAGATGTGGAGGGATATGTGCGGTAGATCACTCTTTTCGGAGCATTCGTTTTGCAACGATTTATGTATGTGAATAAAAAAAGCCCCTCCGGAGAGGGGCTTCTGCATTATCGCATGGTGACAAACTCTTCCGCCGCCGTCGGGTGGATCGCCACGGTGTTGTCGAAGTCTTTCTTGGTCGCCCCCATCTTCAGCGCCACCGCAAAGCCCTGCAGGATCTCATCCATGCCGAAGCCGATGCCGTGGATACCGACAATCTTCTCTTCCGGGCCCACGCAGACCAGCTTCATGCGGCACGGCTGACGGTGAGAGGTGACGGCGGTATACATCGCGGTGAACGCGGATTTATACACTTTCACCTGGTCGTCGCCGTACTGCTCACGGGCCTGCGGCTCGGTTAAGCCGACGGTGCCGATTGGCGGGTGGCTAAAGACCACGGTCGGGATGTTGCTGTAGTCCAGATGCTCGTCCGGCTTGTTGTTGAACAGGCGCTCGGAGAGACGACGGCCCGCCGCAACGGCCACCGGCGTCAGTTCGACCGCACCGGTGTTATCACCGACGGCGTAAATGCCCGGTACGCTGGTGTTCTGGAACTTATCGACGACGATGTAGCCTTTTTCGTCGGTTTTCACGCCGGTCACCGCCAGGTTAAAGCTGTCGTTCGCCGGTTCACGGCCAATCGCCCAGATCAGGCAATCAACGGTCTGGCTGCGGCCATCTTCCAGCTCAAGGGTCAGGCTGCCGTCCGCGTTTTTCACTACCGCTTTTGGCACGGCGTTGGTGTGCAGGGTCGGGCCTTCGGCGTTCATCACTTCAACCAGCGTATCGACGATCAGCGGGTCAAAGCTGCGCAGCGGTGCGTGTTTACGCACGAACAGGTGCGCTTCTGCACCCAGGCCGTTAATCACGCCAGCCAGCTCTACCGCGATATAGCCCGCGCCCACCACGGCAACGCGTTTTGGCAGGGCAGGCAGCTCGAAGAATCCGTCGGAGTCGATACCGTATTCCGCGCCCGGAATATTCGGGTGGCTCGGACGTCCGCCGGTGGCGATCAGGATATGATCGGCGGTGATCGTCTCGCCGTTCACTTCGATCGTTTTCGCGTCCACAAAGCGGGCGAAGCCGTGAATCACGTCGACGTTATTTTTGCCCAGCACGTTGTCGTACGAGGTGTGAATGCGGTCGATGTAGGCGGTACGGCTGGCGATCAGCTTGTCCCAGTCGAAATTGTTGATGGTGGTGTCAAAGCCGTAGTCCGGACCGTACATATGGATCGCTTCACGAATTTGCGCCGCGTGCCACATCACCTTTTTCGGTACACAACCCACGTTCACGCAGGTGCCGCCCAGCGCTTTGGCTTCAATCAGCGCACATTTCTGGCCGTACATGGCCGCGCGGTTGATGGAGGCGATGCCGCCGCTGCCGCCGCCGATGGCGATGTAGTCATAATGCTTAGTCATAGCTTTTGTCCTTAATCGTGAATTGCCGCGATTGTATACCTGAAATCAATAGTTTCCACCGATGGCTGCAATTACTCCGGCACGATCCAGCTGACGGTGGCGTGGCCCGTTCCGGCTGGCACCAGCGTTTTGTGCAGCCACGGCAGCACGTTGTTCATTTGCGCTTCGAGCTTCCACGGCGGGTTAATGACGATCATGCCGGAAGCGGTCATGCCGCGCTGGTCGCTGTCCGGGCGTACCGCCAGCTCAATCTGCAGAATTTTACGAATGCCGGTCGCCTCCAGATCTTTGATCATGCGCTTGATCTGCGCGCGCAGCACTACCGGGTACCACAGGGCATAGGTTCCGGTCGCAAAACGTTTGTAGCCTTCGTTGATGCCGGTCACCACCGCCTGATAGTCGGTTTTGATTTCGTACGGTGGGTCGATCAGCACCAGGCCGCGACGGGAAACCGGCGGCAGCTTGGCTTTCAGCTGCTGGTAGCCGTCGGCTTTGTCGACGCGGGCGCGGCTGTCTTTCTGAAATTCCGAACGCAGCAGCGGGAAGTCGCTCGGGTGCAGTTCGGTCAGCTGGAGGCTGTCCTGCTCGCGCAGCAGCTGGCGGGCAATCAGCGGTGAGCCAGGGTAGTAGCGCAGCTGGCCGTTGCGGTTGAAGTGATTCACCACGCCAATGTAAGGCTCCAGCTCGGCGGGCAGGTCGTCCTGCTGCCAGATGCGGGCGATGCCCTCAAGATATTCGCCGGTACGCTCGGCATGCTCGCCGCTCAGCTGATAACGGCCCGCGCCCGCATGGGTGTCCAGATAGAGAAACGGCTTCTCTTTCTCTTTAAGCGATTCAATGATCAGGCTCTGAACGGTGTGTTTGAGGACGTCGGCATGGTTGCCAGCGTGGAAGCTGTGGCGATAACTGAGCATGGGTAATGGTATTCCGCTGAATTGACGATTTGCCACAGTTTACAGCAGAACGGCACAGATTACCCGCAGGCCCGGTAAGCGCAGCTATTGAAATCCTCTACACTTAACCCCATTACTGAAAACAATATGCACAGCGCCGGATGCGCGCTTCATTCACCTATTTCAACAGGACAGCGTTTATGACCAATCCATTACTGACGCCTTTTTCGTTGCCACCGTTTTCTAAAATCCTCCCTGAGCATGTGGTTCCAGCCGTTACCCAGTCGCTGGACAACTGCCGCGCGGCGGTAGAAAGCGTGGTTGCGCAGGGCGCGCCGTACACCTGGGAGAATCTGTGTCAGCCGCTGGCCGAAGTGGACGACGTGCTGGGGCGTATCTTCTCCCCGGTGAGCCATCTGAACTCGGTGAAAAACAGCCCGGAACTGCGTGAAGCCTACGAACAAACCCTGCCGCTGCTCTCTGAGTACAGCACCTGGGTCGGCCAGCACGAAGGGCTGTACAAAGCCTACCGCGACCTGCGCGACGGCGACCATTATGCCGAACTGAACACGGCGCAGAAAAAATCGGTTGATAACGCCCTGCGTGATTTCGAACTGTCCGGTATCGGTCTGCCAAAAGAGAAGCAGGTTCGCTACGGTGAAATCGCTGCGCGCCTGTCCGAACTGGGCAACCAGTACAGCAATAACGTCCTTGACGCCACCATGGGCTGGACGAAGCTGATTACCGACGAAGCAGAGCTGGCGGGTATGCCGGAAAGCGCACTGGCGGCGGCGAAAGCCCAGGCCGAAGCGAAAGAGCAGGAAGGCTTCCTGTTAACGCTGGATATCCCGAGCTATCTGCCGGTGATGACCTACTGCGACAACCAGGCCCTGCGTGAAGAGATGTACCGCGCCTACAGCACCCGCGCCTCCGATCAGGGGCCGAATGCCGGTAAATGGGACAACAGTCCGGTGATGGCGGAAATCCTCGCCCTCCGTCACGAGCTGGCTCAGCTGCTGGGCTTCGACAGCTACGCGGATAAATCCCTCGCCACCAAAATGGCCGAGAACCCGCAGCAGGTGCTCGACTTCCTGACCGATCTGGCCAAACGCGCTCGTCCGCAGGGTGAGAAAGAGCTGGCCCAGCTGCGCGCCTTCGCGAAAGCGGAGTTTGGCGTGGACGAGCTGCAGCCGTGGGATATCGCGTACTACAGCGAAAAACAGAAGCAGCACCTCTACAGCATCAGCGACGAGCAGCTGCGCCCGTACTTCCCGGAAAACAAAGCCGTCAACGGCCTGTTTGAAGTGGTTAAACGCATTTACGGCATTACCGCTAAAGAGCGTACTGATATTGACGTCTGGCATCCGGACGTGCGCTTCTTTGAACTGTATGACGAGAAAAACGAACTGCGCGGCAGCTTCTACCTCGATCTCTACGCGCGTGAGAACAAGCGCGGCGGGGCGTGGATGGACGACTGCGTGGGCCAGATGCGTAAAGCAGACGGTTCCCTGCAAAAACCGGTCGCCTATCTGACCTGTAACTTCAACCGTCCGGTAAGCGGCAAACCTGCGCTGTTCACCCACGACGAAGTGATCACCCTGTTCCACGAGTTCGGTCACGGTCTGCACCACATGCTGACCCGCATCGAAACCGCCGGCGTCGCCGGTATCAGCGGGGTGCCATGGGATGCGGTCGAGCTGCCAAGCCAGTTTATGGAAAACTGGTGCTGGGAGCCGGACGCGCTGGCGTTTATCTCCGGCCACTATGAGACCGGCGAACCGCTGCCGAAAGAGCTGCTGGATAAAATGCTGGCGGCGAAAAACTACCAGGCGGCGATGTTCATTCTGCGTCAGCTGGAGTTCGGACTGTTCGATTTCCGACTGCACGCCGAGTTCAGCCCGGAGCAGGGGGCGAAAATCCTCGAAACGCTGGCCGAGATTAAAAAACAGGTTGCCGTTATTCCAGGGCCAACCTGGGGCCGATTCCCGCACGCGTTCAGCCACATTTTCGCGGGCGGCTACGCGGCGGGCTATTACAGCTACCTGTGGGCCGACGTGCTGGCGGCGGATGCCTTCTCTCGCTTCGAGGAAGAGGGGATCTTCAACCGCGAAACCGGCCAGTCGTTCCTTGACAACATCCTGACCCGCGGCGGTTCTGAAGAGCCAATGGTGCTGTTCAAACGCTTCCGTGGCCGCGAGCCGCAGCTGGATGCGATGCTTGAGCATTACGGGATCAAAGGCTGATTGTTACGTGAAGATCTGCTTAGTGGATGAAACGGGCGCCGGAGACGGCGCCTTATCTGTTCTGGCGGCCCGCTGGGGGCTGGAGCACGATGAAGAGAACCTGATGGCGCTGGTAATGACGTCAGCACATCTCGAATTACGCAAGCGCGATGAACCGAAGCTCGGCGGGATTTTTGTCGACTTCGTTGGCGGCGCGATGGCGCACCGGCGTAAGTTCGGCGGCGGTCGCGGCGAAGCGGTGGCCAAAGCGGTCGGCATTAAGGGGAGCTATCTCCCGGACGTGGTGGACGCCACGGCGGGGCTGGGACGCGATGCGTTTGTGCTGGCGTCGGTGGGCTGTCATGTGCGGATGCTGGAGCGTAATCCGGTTGTCGCCGCGCTGCTCGACGACGGGTTGACGCGAGGCTATGCGGACCCGGAAATCGGCCCGTGGCTGCAGGAGCGTTTGCAGCTTATCCACGCGTCAAGCCTGACGGCGCTGACGGACATCACCCCGCGTCCGCAGGTGGTCTACCTCGACCCGATGTTCCCGCATAAGCAGAAAAGCGCGCTGGTGAAGAAAGAGATGCGGGTATTTCAGTCGCTGGTGGGGCCGGATTTAGACGCAGACGGCCTGCTGGAGCCGGCTCGTCAGCTCGCGACGAAGCGGGTGGTGGTGAAGCGCCCGGACTACGCGCCGCCGCTGGCGGACGTTGCTACGACCAACGCGGTGACCACGAAAGGGCATCGGTTTGATATTTATTCGGGGACGCCGGAATAAAAAAAGCCGGGTGGCGGCTTCGCCTTACCCGGCCTACTTTCAGTGCCGCTTTTTTTTGCACTTACTCGTCTTCTTCGTCGCGCAGCGGAACAATCAGCATGTCCACGTGAACGGTGTTAATCAGCTGGCGTGCTGAAGACATCAGCTTGCTCCAGAAGTCCTGATGGTGACCGCATACCACCAGATCCATATCGTATTTCTTAATCGCATCAACCAGCACCTGACCCAGGTCGCCGCTGCCGCTCAGGGTTTCGGTGATCGGATAGCCCGCGTTGGTGGAGAGCTCGCTCAGCGCGTGATGCGTTTCTTCAGAGATGCGTTTCTGCATATCGCCCAGATTGACGTCGATCAGACCGGTGTAGAGGTCGGAGTAATTCACATCAACGTGAATCAGGGAGACTTTCGCGTTGTAGGGACGTGCCATAGATACCGCTTTATCAACCAGCACTTTGCTCTCCGGGGAGAGATCTACCGCGATAAGAATGTGTTTGTAAGCCATAGTGTTACTCCTTCCTTAAGTTATCGATGACTAAATGGGAAAGCCGTCGTCTGATGCTTTCATTACGGCCCAGTTAAACATATTTTTCAAGCTTTGGTGTTGATAACGATTAACCTTGTGGCAAAAAAATTAACGGATCTCCTACACTATTTAATGAGCCGTTCGGATATTAAAACGCGAACCGGATCGACTTTTAGTCATTCTTTCACTGAACTGTCTGTCAGGGCATTGGGGTGCGGTAGCTCAGGAGCCTTGCTTCGTGGGCGGACGCCGGGGAGGATGTATGATTAGCACCGTCGCATTGTTTTGGGCGTTATGCGTAGTTTGCATAGTGAATATGGCGCGCTACTTCTCATCGTTACGTGCGCTGTTAGTGGTACTTCGTGGTTGCGATCCGTTGCTGTATCAGTATGTGGACGGTGGAGGGTTCTTCACCTCGCATGGACAGCCCAGCAAGCAGATGCGTCTGGTGGGGTATATCTACTACCAGCGCTACCGCGATCATCACGATGAAGAGTTTATCCGTCGCTGCGAGCGTCTGCGTCGTCAGTTCATTTTAACCAGCGCCCTGTGTGGGCTGGTCGTGGTCAGTATGATTGCGTTGATGATTTGGCACTGAGTACCTCAGCAGGCGGGGATAACCCCGCCTGCTTTCCTCTGGTTCAGGGCTTCACTGAGAACCGCAGATTGGAGATATTGGTCTCAATCGAAATAACCTTCCCGCTATAGGCGATATTAACGTGTCCGTTTGTATCAATGCTGGCCGCAGTGATTGTACCCGTACCTTCAATGACAGGATGCTTCATTGCCAACTGATGGATAATGTCGATGTCTTTTCCTGTTATCTTTTCCGAGAGATAGTAACGGTAGATTGTGGGTACGGTGGCGCCACCCTGATTGTTCACGGTCATATAGAGCCAGACGCTGTCAGATAATTTATAAACGCGTTGAAGTTTATCGCCCTCTTGCTGGTTGGGCTGGTGGTTGAGCCACACAAATCCAATGACCAGAGCCAGAAGCGAAACAGTAACAAGGCGATGAATCCATTTAGCAGCCGTTTTGAATGGCATACTCTATTCCTTCTCTGATATTGCGTTGGTCCGTTGGATCGTCCCCGTAAGGCGGCTTTTCGTGCCATTTTCCCCATTCAGGTTTTGACGTGCCAGCACGGCCTTGAGCCCAACCAGCGCCCATAAGAAGGATGTTTGCAGGTATGCCTGCTGCAGTTCCGGCGGCTCCGAAGTTGAAATTACCAAATGCAGCAAAATAAGGGTCGAATTTTTTGTAATCCCAGGGACCACCATTTCGGACTTTTTGGTAGAACCAGTAATACGTTGAGGGAGTGGCCATGTTACGCGACATGCCATGGAGACGTGCTTCACGCATATTATTTGCTATAACTATTGAGCCAGGTCCTGAAATTGGGACAGAAGCCATACATTCTCCTTTGCCTGGTTTTTCTTCTGGCCGTCATCATAGTGTTATTTTCGCAACTCTTTTGAGCAAAAAATGTTCAGAAAATCCTAATGTTATAAACTGTTGGATTGCAAATAACAGCCATAAAAAAAGCGGGTCAGTTTCCTGACCCGCTTTTTGTCGCCTTCAGCCAATCAAATCAGCTTCAGCGAAATCCAGTACAACCCGCCTGACAGCAGGATAGAAGCCGGAAGGGTAAACACCCAGGCCATCAGAATGTTGGTCACGGTTTTGCGCTGCAGACCGCCGCCGTCAACAATCATGGTACCTGCCACGGACGAGGAGAGTACGTGGGTGGTGGATACCGGCATACCGGTGTAGCTCGCCAGACCGATAGACACTGCTGCCGTCATCTGCGCGGACATACCCTGCGCATAGGTCATGCCTTTCTTACCGATCTTCTCGCCGATGGTGGTCGCCACACGGCGCCAGCCAATCATCGTACCGATACCCAGCGCCAGCGCGACGGCCATGATGATCCAGATTGGCGCGTACTCAATGGTATTGAGCATATCACTTTTCAGTTTCTTCAGCAGACGCTTGTCGTCACCATTCACCTCTGGCAGCTTCGCGACTTTATCGGTCACGTCGGAGATACAGAGCATGATACGACGCAGCTGACCACGCTGTTCAACGGCCAGTTTATCGTAGCTTTCGATGTTGCCCAGCATACCTTTGGCACGTTCCAGCGCGTTAATCGCGTTAGCCGGATGGCAGTGGAATTCGCCAGGCGCGGTGGTGGCACCGGCTTCCGGAGAAGGGATCAGCTGGTCAACGCCGGTCGCTTTTTTCAGCAGCTCAGGGTGCTGCTGGAAATAGGTTTCAACGTTGTTGACCGCATCACGGGTACGGGTGATTTCGTAACCCGAGGCGTTCATATTCACCACGAAGCCCGCCGGTGCGACACCGATCAGAACCAGCATCACCAGACCAATGCCTTTCTGCCCGTCGTTCGCGCCATGAGAGAAGGCCACGCCGATAGCAGAAATGATCAGGGCGATACGCGTCCAGAATGGCGGCTTTTTCTTGCCGTCTTTCTTCTCACGCTCTGCTGGCGTCAGGTGGATACGCGCACGTTTCTTCGTGTTGCTCCAGTAGCGACGCAGGATGAAAATCAATCCACCCGCAACCACCAGACCCACGATAGGGGAGACGATGAGAGAAGCGAAAATGCCCAGTACTTTAGGCAGATTCAGCGCATCAACAACCGATGTCCCGGTCATCAGGGCGTTGGTTAACCCGATACCGATAATCGCGCCAATGAGAGTGTGAGAGCTGGATGCAGGCAGGCCGAAATACCAGGTACCGAGGTTCCAGATAATGGCAGCAAGCAGCATTGAGAACACCATGGCGAGGCCATGACCGGAACTCACGTTAAGCAGCAGATCCGTTGGCAGCATATGCACGATCGCATACGCAACGCTCAGTCCGCCCAGGAGGACACCAAAAAAGTTAAATACCGCCGCCATAACAACCGCAAGCTGCGATCGCATTGCGCGAGTGTAGATAACCGTTGCTACTGCGTTTGCAGTGTCGTGGAAGCCGTTGATCGCTTCGTAAAACAGTACAAAAACCAGAGCAAGCAATAGTAAAAGCCCGGTATGTAAATCCAGGCCGGCAAACAAATGTAGCATAGGACGTTACGCCATTTTGAGGACATGAACGCGGCGCATTATCCAGGACAAATGCGCAACGGGCAAAGTGAAATATAGACTTTTTTTGACATACCACCTGATTTGGGAAAAGTGCCTGAAAGGATAATCGTTAAATTTCAATGGAATGGCTTTGTAATATCTTTTTACGCTGGTGTGACCACAGAGGAAACTTTACAATCCGCGGCAGTTAACGAAGAGGGTTTTGACGTGGAAAGGTTTGATGCCGTGGTTATTGGCGCCGGTGCGGCGGGTATGTTTTGTGCGGCGATGGCCGGACAGGCGGGTCGTCGCGTGCTGTTGCTGGACAACGGGAAAAAGCCAGGCCGCAAGATCCTGATGTCAGGCGGCGGGCGCTGCAACTTCACCAATCTTTATGTCGAACCCGCGGCCTATTTGAGCCAGAACCGTCATTTTTGTAAATCTGCGCTGGCGCGTTACACCCAGTGGGACTTTATCGACCTGGTGGGTAAGCATGGCATCGCGTGGCATGAAAAGACGCTCGGGCAACTCTTCTGCGACGACTCCGCGCAGCAAATTGTCGATATGCTGGTGGCCGAGTGCGAGAAGGGCGGCGTGGTCATGCGCCTGCGCACTGAAGTGCTGGAGGTCGCCCGCGACGAGCAGGGCTACACGCTGCTGCTGAACGGTGACACCGTCAGCGCCGATAATCTGGTCATCGCCAGCGGCGGTCTGTCGATGCCCGGGCTGGGCGCGTCACCGTTCGGCTACAAGATTGCCGAGCAGTTTGGCCTGAAGGTGCTGCCCACCCGCGCCGGGCTGGTGCCGTTCACGCTGCATAAGCCGCTGCTGGAGCAGCTTCAGACGCTGTCCGGCGTCTCTGTTCCCTCCGTCATTACCGCCGAAGACGGGACGGTATTCCGCGAAAACCTGCTCTTTACCCACCGCGGTCTCTCCGGCCCGGCGGTCCTGCAAATCTCCAGCTACTGGCAGCCGGGGGAATTTGTCTCGGTGAATCTGGTGCCGGACAGCGATCTGGACGCGTTCCTCAACGAACAGCGCGCCGCGCACCCGAATCAGAGCCTGAAAAATACCCTGGCGATGCAGCTGCCGAAGCGTCTGGTGGAGTGTTTGCAGGGGCTGGGGCAGATCCCCGACGTGTCGCTCAAGCAGCTTAACAGCCGCGAGCAGGATACGCTGGTGGATACGCTGACGAACTGGCGCGTTCAGCCAAACGGTACCGAGGGGTATCGCACGGCGGAAGTGACGCTGGGCGGCGTTGATACGAATGAGCTTTCTTCACGCACGATGGAAGCGCGTAACGTACCGGGGCTCTACTTTATTGGCGAGGTAATGGACGTGACCGGCTGGCTCGGCGGATATAATTTCCAGTGGGCGTGGTCGAGCGCCTGGGCGTGCGCGCAGGCGCTGCAAAATGCGCAATAAATTGCCGGGGAGTCTCTTCCCCGGCGGTGTTGCCCATTCAGATGATGTAAGCATTAATCCGGTATAGCGTAATCCGCAATGCGGAAGGTGACCTTACCCGTCCAGGTGTTATCACGGTAAGAACCAATGGCGAGACTGTCCTGAGTGAAGCCATTGAAGCTCCCGGCCGCAATGGACGCGCCGAATTTTTCATACTGATTTTTACCCCAGTAGACTTTCGCAACGCCTTCTCTCACCAGCGTATTAATATTGATCATGCCTTCTTCATCGTCAGCGTAGTCATCCAGGCTTTTACCGCCGTTGATGACGTACACGGCGCCCACCTGCGTGCCGCTGCCGTTTACCGCATTCGGATCGCCGATCACCAGGTCTTTTTTACCGTCGCCGTTCAAGTCCACATTACCGAGAATGCTGTTCCCGAACCCTGCCAGCTTGCTGCCAGGCCTTTCGGCGTAAATAGCATAGCCATCATGTACGCTAAATGTTTTGTTGTAGTTCAGCCGGGTGTGCGCCGCATCGAGGAACAGAGACGATGGCAGCTTACTGCCGTCGGCCTTACCTTTAATAATCCAGACCAGCCCGGAACGTTTTTTATCAATACCCATGTCGGCAGGGGCGCTAATCGCAAAAGCGTTAGCGTGAGCATTCAGGAAATTACCTAATGGCGTAATGGTGCCGTTATTGGGCTTATCCTGCGTATACGCGCTATGATCGTTACTTCCTTCACCTCCGCCGGACTGACCACCCAGGAACGCCGCCCCCATACCGTGAATGCGGGTTGCCTGCGTCGCGTTTAGCGAGGCGATGTCGAGATTCCCCTGGTTGAAGCTGCTGCCGTAGACGAGATAGGCCGTGCCGCGTCCATCAGTGCCGCTGTTCTCTGATTTACGGCCTTCATTGACCGATTCCGGGTCGACGATCAGGTAATCACTGAAGCCGTCGCCGTTAATATCCCCGACATCGCTGATCTGCTGCCCAAGGTTGTAGTTAAGGGGTTTATCCGGACCGTTGGTGGCGGTCATCTGCGGACGAATATAGGCACCGGTCGCGGCAGGGATCTCCCAGTCGCCCAGGTTGTTGCGCTTAATATCAATGTTCTGCCACTGATCGCCTGGCTTTTGAGCACCGTAGATAATGACGGCGCCGCCGCGTCCGCCCGTGCCTTCGATATCGCCGATAGCAAGATCGACCATCTTGTTAGCCACGGCAGAATTTTTATATTTAATTGGGCCTACCGCGGCGCCAAACCAGCCGCCGGTATTCGCATTGCCTGAAGAATTCACCGTACGGATGCGAATACCCAGGCGAGCGTCGCCGTTGTCGATATCATTGAGGTCAATCTGATTAGAAAGACGCGCGCCGGTACGGTGATGCGGTCCGCCCCAGATAATATAGACCTGATCATGCCAGTGGGAGGCGATGACTAAATCATCATATCCATCGCCGTTAATATCACCTATTTTACGTACCGCGACGCCCATCCATTTTGTCGTCACTGAGCCAGGCTTATTCGCTTTATTGCTGTGGATAATTTTAAGCGCGTTTTGCGGATCGAATTCACCTACGTTATTGACTTGCTGCATGGGTTTCCCACCGGAAGTCCCGAAAATGACGTACGCGATCCCTTTTGCGCCATCCCCCCAGGGAGCCGTAATGACAATATCTTCACCCGCGATATGCGAACCATTGTCCTTATCGGAAAACTTACCGATCGTGGTCATCGTCATACCGAAATAGTCTTTTTGTTTTTCACCCTTAATAGATACAGGGACAGAATAAGGCTCGATATCGCTAGCGATAACCTGTGATGCCGTGATGCCAGTACCTGATAAAGCTGCAACGCAAAGCGCTACACGCGTTTTCGTTTTGAGTTTCATAGTATATATCCTTATACAAATCCATTTTTCATACCCGGCAACTCATTTGTATAGCGCTATGTGTTGCCGGGAAATAAGAGGTTTCTACGCTGTATTAAGTTTTTTCTTTATTTAAACTCGAAATCCAGCGTGGATGTGGCTTCAAATTTTCCCGGTTGTGGAGACTTTTCTCCTTGTTGGACAGGTGTTGCTATAATAGTGACATTCCCCTCCTGCGTTGGTACGGCCGAACTGCTGCCATCAATTTTATTCCCGTTGTGTTCAAGTTTTATCCCTAAATCATTGCGCTCACCTTCATCATTATGGGTCTTGATAAAACCAGAGCCATTAAAATCGGACGCGCGGAACTTAATACTCACCTTGCTTTCATCTTCAGGATTTTTGCAAGTCACACGAATATCCACGTTTTTTTGCTTACCGGTGGCCTCGGGCTTAAATTCATTCGCGGTAATACTGCCAAACGGGACCTTGATGGTTTGCCCGTCATTAATCATGCATTGTGGTGGAATATCAATTGACAGTTGGAAATTAAGTGTGACAAAAGGTCTGGAGGTGTCATAACTCCCCGTCTGTTTTTTGGCAAAAATGGTCACTAATTCCTGCATAGGAATATCAATGCGGCCTGAAGGAAGCGGTTTAGTTAATTCCAGAGAGACAGTCCCGCTGGAGCCGGTTGCGAACAGAGTATGGTCGTTTTTATCATCACAGTTATTTGTCGCAGGACGTCCATTATCAACACCGGCGGTATTACTCAAATCAACCGGGATATACCGCAATTCATCCTCGCCACCAAGAACGACATTTATACCGATATTAATACCCTTTTCCGCATCCAGAGGATAATAGATAAAGTCTGCGTTACGTTTGCCGCCTCCTGTGCCCAGTTTCGTACTGGTAAATCGAAATAAGATACTTTCTGGCACGCTGGAGTCCTGACAGAGGCAGATACCATTAAAATTACCTTTATTATTCCATGTGGATTGGGTTGTGCCGGGTACGTCGTCGGCAGTAAGGTTTTCGATAATATCAAACTTGTGCGCCTGACCAGATACGGTTGATGTCGGCCAGCAGCTTCCTACAACATCAGCATAAGCTGGCGCGCCCATCAATCCCCCTGCTGCCAGGCACGCGAGTAACGTTAATTTTTTCATTTTTAATTCCTTTATTTATTAACGGATGATTTGCAGGTCTGCGTTAACTGCACAATTCCGCTAATCGTGGGTTCCTGGCCAGAAAGCTGATAGTGAACCTGGCAACGCTGATCGGGTTTCTTACCCCAGCTCACGTCTAACGTCCCTTTTTCTGCCATCCCGGTGAGGAATACGCTGCCTTCATCACCCACAATGCTGCTGGTGGTATTCTGAGAAACAATGGCACCGAACGGAACGGGTTTGCCCTGCGCATCTTTCAGCGTCATCATCAGGCGTTTACCCACCGCCGTGGTGAAACGTGCCCGAACGATAGCCCCCCGGGTGGGAACGACTTTATGGCTGTTACTTTCCAGCTCGACATCGTCAGGTAATGTATCGGGACGCAGCTGGATATTGCTCTCCTGATAAGGTGTCAGGTAAGGCACCACCGCATAGCCCCAGGGGTCGGTGCGCACGCCAGTGTGGTTACGGACGCTGACACCTGCGGCATCCGGCGCTTCAACCAGAGCGACCGTTTCACCCAGCGACTGCGCCAGCGTGACGCCATGAGGATGAACCAGCACGCCCCCGCGCAGGCTGTAATTCAGCCGCTGCGCGTCCCGGCTATAGCCATACCCGGCGCCAACCTGCGCATAGCGTCCGTTATAGCTAAGCGAGGCATCGCTGCTGTTTGCCTGGCTCCCTGGGTTGATATTCTGCTGTACGCTCCAGTTCAGGTTATTGTCCTCAAGGGCGCTGCCGCTCAGGGAAACACTGTGGCCTGGCGAGCGTTTTTCCGCCGCAGAGAAGGTGTAACCGGCACGCGTGGAGCGGAGCCATTTGTCCAGAGGGACGCTCACGCTCAGGCTGAACAGATTGTCCTGGTTATAGAGACGCTGGTTATCCTCTTTTGTCACGTTCAGATAGTGGTTGTAATTCAGGCTATAGCTGATCCCGTTCCAGCTGTTGCCATAGCCCAGCGTGGCGGAGGTCGTGCGTTTTTGGCTCGTGTGGTAGTCCTCGCTGACCAGCATGGCGGAGAGATAGCCGAGGTTTTCTCCCAGGTTTTGGTTTAGCGTCAGTTCTGTACGGCTACGGCGTCGATCCAGGCGCGAGGGTTGCGAGTGATAGCTGCTCAGGGTTTCACCGAGCGTGTAGAAATCGGACGTCGAGTAGCGATAGCCCGCAATCGCAACGTTAGTGCCGGTAGACAGCAAATTTTTGTTATAGCGCAGGCGTAGCGACTGTCCCCGGTTTTTCTCTGTCTGTTTAGTGGTGGCCCAGGCCTGGGTAATATCAAATGACAGTGCGCCAAAATCGCCCATGTTTTTACCCATGCCAAAAAGCAGGGACTGATATTGGCTGGCAGCCTGCATGCCTCCGTATATCGAGGTTTCCCACGGCAGACCGTAAATCAGGCTCCCTTGTGAAAACAGGGCATTCTCAGCATCGCTGCTGCTGGAACGATAGCTGCCGCTAATGACTTCATATTTGTATTGCCCTTCCCGCTGCATAACCGCTAACGACGCGTAAGGCACTAAAGAGACTTGTTCGCTGCCATCCGCCTCTTTCACCACAACTTTCAGCTCGCCGCTGCTGCCGAGGTAAAGATCGTTGATGACAAATTCACCGGGCGGGACATAGCTTTGATAAATGCTGTAGCCGTTCTGAAAAATAGTGATCTGGGCATTAGTACGAGCAATACCGCGGATCACCGGCGCATAGCCTCGCAGGCTGCCCGGAAGCATCTGTTCATCCGAGTAAAGCTGAACGCCGCGAAACGGGGTGCTATCAAAGACTTCTGCGGTAGAACTGTTATCCCCGACAATCAGCTGGCTATTCAGGGCGCTGATATCACGCTGCAGATAGGTATAAACCGATTCCCAGTGCCCAGCTTGTCCCTGGCTGTTACTCCAGGTCGAGAAATTGCGTAAACGCCAGGGTCCAACGTTCAGTCCCGGACGCAGGCTGAGGTACTGGCTATCGGTTCCCGTCCCGTTGTGCGAGGTCCACGTGGCGCCGCTGTAGTTGTAGCTGAGCATCAGGCCCGGAATACCCTGTTCCCGGCGCGCAGGATCGATGTAGCCGTGAGCGTGGCTGTCCAGGGCCGCCTGGGGAATGCTGAGCCTTAACGCCTGCTCGCTGAAGTCAAATTCGCTGCTTGCGAGAGGGATCGCCGACAGATTCGCGCAGCCCTGGGTATCGTCCCGGAGCAACGGGAATGCCGCCGTTTTAACACCAAACGACTGGAGCGTCTCCTCACTGAGGCACGGTGCGAGGATATTTTTATGCTGCGCGTTCTCTTCGAGTCGAAACGTGATATCGCGCGTGTCGAACATTTTATTGTTAAAAAACAGGTCAACACGATAAACGCCGGGTGTCTGGCTCTCTTTGTTCTCAAAGAGAGAAAGATCGACGGCGGTACGCGGCGCGCCACCCGTTTCCAGAAAGGCCGGGTCGAAGTAATCACTGGCGTATAATGCGCTGGGTAAAATCCAGGCAAAGCAAAGCGCTGGACGAATGCCCCAAAATATAGTCATGAAAAAATACCCCTGTGAGGTTATTGTTTTAAAATCATTATTCTATTTTTTGTGTGATTAACTGGCTGTTGCCGCCATAATCATTGATATATTTCCATTGCACGGTGGCATTGTTTTTCAAAAGCGTGTTCCTGAGCGTGAATGTTGTGCTGCTTTTAGGCGCGAGCATGTCAATCTCTGACCATGCTTTGTTATTGATCTTCACCTCCGCAAAGGAAATGTAATAAGACGAGTTGTTGCGTACAATGAGTTCGTTATTTTTAACAGACCATTGCACATTCTTACTAATATCCGTGGGTTCATCCATTAAATTTGACGGACGATAAAATAATTTGATCCGGGTATTTACCGCTATCTGCAGTTTATTAATATCCTCTCTGGAAGAGGAGGGGATCGATTTTACGTTGATCCAGAAAAGCGACTCGCGATCCTGCGGTAAAGGCGCGCCGTTATAGATAATACGTAGCGCGTTGGACTTACCTGCATCCATGCGAAAAAGCGGTGGCGTCACAATAAACGGGGCTTTGGTGCCCTGTGAATCTTTGCCCTGTACCCAGCTCTGTACCAGGAACGGGCTGGCAGTATTATTTCTGACTGTAATATTGCTCTCTTTCTTGTCCGCATGATATACCACCCGCGTATTGGATAAGGTCACACTGGCGTGTGACATACAAGAGCCAAAGAGCAGAGCCAGCAGCGTCAGATAGCGTTTCCTTAACATAAAACGTCCTTGCGTTCCGGGCTGTTATTCATTGCCCGGAACTGAGTTGAATGATTTATTTATAGATAATGGTGTAATCCGCAACCGCATCTGCCTTACCGGCGGTCACAGCATCCAGGGATGATTTATAACGGGCTGAATACAGCAGGGTGGCTGCCCCCGTGGTGCCATCACCGGTAATAGGAACAAATTTATTCGGGTTGTCGCCCAGTTTTAACGATGTTCCATCTTCATTCAGGAATTCAATACCCAAACCCGTTGCGGCGTCGCCACCGGTTTTAAGCGCGAGCAGATTATTATCATTAGCATCATAGGCACCGCCAAATCGTGCTCCGGCTGATTTAAGGACGGCGGTATCGCAGTTAGACAGTTCTATCTGGATACGGTGAATACCCGCAACGTCACCTTTTTCTTTAAATGCTGAAGACGAGATGGTACCCATATCGATCGTTGGGTTCCCCCCCTGACCGTTAATATCGACATCACAGGTGCTCGCGGTAATCATACCCGTGAATTCAATGGTCCCTGCGCCTTTACCTGGCGCTGCATGGCTGGAAGGACTGGCAATTGCAGCCAATAAAAATCCCATGGTAATAACGGATTTATTCATTTTTTAAAATATTCCTCAGTGTGTAAAAGGTAGAACAGTATTATTTCGGGTTAGTCACTCGAAAGCGTTGTTATGGTCACGGGATGTGGATATTCCGTTAATATGAAACATTAAGGTGGATATTCATCATCGCTTACCAGTCCATGTGAAAAACTTCCATCACAAGAAGTCTGAATATTTTTCTGGGTCAGGTTAACAAGCGTTTAAAAAAAATAAAGTGAGAACGTCATGATTTGTCTTTGGTTGTTTTAAAATCAATGATTTAGGTTGTTTTTATCAGGGTTTTATCAGCAATTCAGTGTGAGAATTTTACGGCTTATTTACTACTTGCCGTATGTCAGGTTCAGCTCAGATAATAAAACTTTCATAATAATGAAAGAATAATCTCCGGAAGAACACGTTGCCTTCCCGGAAGACGTAAGAGAAATCCTGGTACTTTTAACATCACATTTACATTGCCGGGCTGGCGTCAAGAAGTGTTATTATTATTCTCTTGCCCGGTGATACGGGCGTTTTCTTTTTTTTGTTGCAAACGTTGCCTCTGCCAGCGCGCAGATGAAGGTTAAGGATAGATTCATGGCTTCTGCTCATCTCGGTTTCCCGACTGAAACCGTTGTTGTCTTTGTGGTGATGGCCGTTGGGGCGATGTTTATCGACCTCTTCATGCACCGTCACGATAAACCTGTTTCGCTGAAAAGTGCGGCCATGTGGTCCGTTTTCTGGTTCTCGATGGCGATGGCCTTCGCCGGTTTTCTGTACATCCACCACGGCGCCGAGATGGCGAGCCTGTTCCTCACCGGTTACGCGCTGGAAGAGGTGCTCTCCATTGATAACCTGTTCGTGATGATGGCGATCTTTGCCTGGTTCGGCGTGCCGGATAAGTACCGTCACCGTGTGCTCTACTGGGGCGTGCTTGGGGCGATTGTCTTCCGCGGTATTTTCGTGGCGATCGGCACCAGCCTGCTGAGCCTGGGGCCTTACGTGGAGGTTATTTTTGCGCTGGTCGTCGGCTGGACGGCGGTGATGATGCTCAAGCGCAATGAAGAGAGTGACGAAGTGGAAGATTACTCGGGTCACCTTGCCTATCGCCTGGTGAAACGCTTCTATCCCGTCTGGCCCAAAATCAGCAGCAACGCGTTTATCCTGACGCAGAAAGAGGTGGATGCGGAGCTTGAAAAGCCGGAAAACCAGGACGTAACGGTTGGCCGCGTGAAGAAGGCGAAGCGCTATGCAACGCCGCTGCTGCTCTGCGTGGCGGTGGTGGAACTCTCTGACGTAATGTTCGCGTTTGACTCCGTACCGGCGATTATTGCGGTAAGCCGCGAGCCGCTGATTATCTACAGCGCCATGATGTTCGCCATTCTCGGCCTGCGTACCCTCTACTTTGTGCTGGAAGCGCTCAAGCAGTATCTGGTGCACCTGGAGAAAGCGGTGGTGCTGCTGCTGTTCTTCGTGGCGTTCAAGCTGGGTCTGAATGCGACCGATCACTTCTGGCACCACGGTTATAGCATTGGCGCGACGGCCAGCCTGTTTGTGGTGTTAGGCGTGCTGGCGCTGGGGATTATTGCGAGCGTGTTGTTCCCGGGGAAACGTGAGGTCTGATGCACCGCTTTTCTCCCTCTCCCTGTGGGAGAGGGCTGGGGTGAGGGCAACAGAACGCACCTAACCCTTAATCGGTGAATTCCGGCGCTTGCGTGGGTGATGGAAGTGCCGCCAGTGTGGATCCTGCGCCGCGGCCAGCAGTTCGTGGTCGCCGCGGGTGTCGCCCCAGGCTCGCAGATGATAGTCGTTCAGATCGCCATACACCTTCTCCAGCCTTGCCACTTTCTGGGCGCAGCGGCAGTTATTGCCCGTAATGCGTCCCGTCAGCTTGCCGTCCTTCACTTCCAGCTGCGTGCCAATCAGCTTAATGCCGAGCCTGTCCGCCCACGGCTGGAGCACCAGCGCCGGCGACGCAGAGCAGATCGTCACTTCCGCGCCGGAATTTACCTCAGCCGCCACCGCCAGAACCCCTTCGGGGCGCATCAGCTTGTTCCAGTATTTTTCGCAAAAGGCTTCCGCCTGCTGGCGTAGCCAGTGTTCGTCCACGCCCGTCAGGAACGTTTTAATCAGCACTTCCTTCAGCTCATCACGCGTCAGCTTGCGGCGCACGCAGTGGAGCGTGGGCAGCGCCATGCGCACCAGACGACCCGCAAAGTAGCGTTTCCCAAAGGCAAAACGCAGGAAAGGGATAAAGCTGTCGTGGTGCGTGAGCGTCCCGTCAAAGTCAAAGACAGAGAGCACGCTGGATTTCGCCACCGTCTCGTCGGCAATCATATTGGTCATAAATACGTCTTAGCTGAATTACACATTCTGTCGATCAGTTTACCTGCTTTATCTGAACAGTCCTTACATCACCACCCTTTTTTTTCTCAATCTTGCGATCTGAAAGTGAGTCCAATTTTGGCCTCAATAATGATTGGTGAAAAAGTGAGCAGTCTATATTATCGCCACATCGAAAGATATTTCGGGGGAACGTTGGCCTCCACAGGTAAGGAAAAATTCACTCTTAGCTCCTGTTTAGATATGACATTCAGATCGCTTATTTCAATCCTCACGTTAAGTTTTGCTTCGTTTTCCGCACTGAGTTTTCAGTTGCCCGCATCGATGATCTCCGCCGATAGCACATTTGCGGAATCGTCGGTGAAATCGGCCCTGCTTCACCAGGAGACAGGCCCACTCCGCTCCCGGATACTGGATCAATACCAGAAATGGAAAGGGACTCACTATCAGTGGGGCGGCACCACGCACCGCGGAGTGGATTGCTCCGCGCTTATGCAGCATCTGTTCAGCGATGCGGCGCATCTTTATCTGCCGCGCACGACGAGCGAGCAGATCCATCGCGGTGTACAGGTAGCGCAATATCGTCTGAAGGCGGGAGATTTGGTCTTCTTCCAGACGGGCCCGAACCGCAGGCACGTTGGCGTGTATATCGGTAACAGCCAGTTTATTCATGCCTCCAGCAGCCAGGGCGTAACGGTATCAACCCTGACTGATGACTACTGGCAGGATCGTTACATTACCGCCCGTCGTGTCGCGGGCAGCGCCGCCTGACGACATTAAATAATGTCATCCACCACGCCACCATCGACGCGCAATGCCGCGCCTGAGGTGGCGGAGGCCTGCGTCGAACAGACATAAATCACCATATTAGCCACCTCTTCAACGGTGGCGGCGCGCTGGATAACCGAGCTGGGGCGGTTGGTCATGACAAATTCTTTCGCCAGCTGCTCCAGCGATTTACCGGTTTTCTCGATCTCATCTTTCATCATTTCAGCGAAACCGTCGGACATCGTCGGGCCCGGCAGCACGCTGTTCACCGTCACACCGCTTCCCGCCACGAACTTCGCCAGCCCGCGCGCCAGCGAAAGCTGTGCCGTTTTGGTCACCCCGTAGTGGATCATGTCTGCCGGGATATTGCAGGCTGACTCGGAGGAGATAAACACCACGCGGCCCCAGCCTTTTTTCACCATGCCCGGCAGCAGGGCGCGGGAGAGGCGCACGCCGGACATCACGTTGGTCTGCCAGTAGCGCTCCCAGGTTTCATCGTCGGTGCCATAGAAATCCTGCGGGCCGTAAATCCCGGCGTTGTTCACCAGAATATCGACGTCGCTCGCGACCTTCAGCAGCGATTCAACCCCTTCCGCGGTGCTGAGATCGGCAATGGCGGCACGCACCTGCACGCCAGGCACAACCTGCTGCAGCTGCTGAATACCTTTGTTCACCGAGTCGGTGCTGCGGCCATTAACGATCACTTCCGCGCCGCTTTCTGCCAGGCCTCTGGCAATGGCAAACCCGATCCCGCCGGTTGAGGCGGTGACCAGGGCCACTTTCCCCGTAAAGTCGATTTTCATCATCAGCTCCTTATCGTTTTAACGTTCGGACCTTAAAGCGTAGCAGGTGATGATGACGGCTCCTGGCTAAAAAGGCGCAGCAGGGTTTCAACCTGCTCATCCAGCGGGGCGAGGGTGCGCTTCACGATCAGATGCAGCGGTGTGGCCCGACGAACGCCGTGGCTCAGCGGGAGGAGTTTCAGTACGCCTTGCTCCAGCTGGGGCTGAATGCGTTCCTCTGGCAGCCAGCCGTAGCCGACCTGCGAGACGACCGCCTCTATGGCAGCGTCGATGGTCGAGAACGTCCACGACTCGCCGGCAGCCCGCGTGGCGTTCTGGCTGTCCGCAATCTGGATTAGCGGCCACGGGCGCAGCATCTCATCATTCAGCGGCGCGTCGAGGCTAAAGAGGGGATGCCGGTGATGCGCCACGGCGACAAAGTCAATGTTCATCAGCCATTCGCCGAGCCCGGTAATGTCCTGGCGGCGGGTTAAAACCATCACATCGGCCTCGTTGTTCATGGCATCGGCGCGGGTATTTTCCAGCACCTCCGTGAGGCGGACCTGAGTTTGCGGATACTGCTGCTGGAACTGACGCAGAATGGCGAACAGGCGGCGGCGTGGGAAAATCGAGTCCACCACCAGGTCCAGCCGCGTGCGCATCCCGTTACGAAGGGTCGCCGCGCGCGTCTCGACATACGAAAACGCTTTCAGCAGCGGTTTCACCTGGCCGAGAAGCAGTTCACCGGCCGGGGTCAACACCGCCCTGCGCCCCTCCGGCGCCAGCAACGCCACGCCCAGCCGCTCCTGCAGCAGCGACAGGTTATAGCTCACCGAGGACTGACTGCGGTGGGTTTCTTCTGCAGCTTTGGCAAAGCTGCCCGCATCCACCACTTTTTCCAGTAAAGCCCACTGTTCCAGCGTCGTCTTGTGCATAATTTATCTAAAATTTGGATGAATTTGATTAAAACATAGCGTTATTCATTCATTTTTTGAAGACTTAAGATCGTCTCATCAAAACGAAGGAGACATCTTATGAACACATTCGACAAACACGACTTAAGCGGATTCGTTGGCAAACATCTGGTTTATACCTATGACAACGGCTGGAATTACGAAATTTACGTCAAAAACGAGACTACTCTCGACTACCGTATTCACAGCGGTCTGGTGGCGAACCGTTGGGTTAAAGATCAGCAGGCTTACATCGTGCGGGTAGGGGAGAGCATCTATAAAATCTCCTGGACCGAGCCAACCGGTACGGACGTTAGCCTGATTGTGAACCTGGGCGACAAACTGTTCCACGGCACCATCTTCTTCCCGCGTTGGGTCATGAACAATCCGGAAAAAACCGTCTGCTTCCAGAACGACCATATTCCGCTGATGAACAGCTATCGCGATGCGGGGCCGGCCTATCCAACAGAAGTGATTGACGAATTTGCCACCATCACCTTTGTACGCGACTGCGGTGCGAACAACGAAAGCGTGATTGCCTGCGCGGCCAGCGAGTTACCAGAAAACTTTCCCGATAACTTAAAATAAGCGCGACAGTTAACTAAAAAGAAAAGTTCCCGGTTATTTCTGCTTTTACAGAAATAACCGGTATTTTTTTTGTTTGTTGATGTTTGGTTTAAAATAACATTTTGTAAAAATTGAGTTTGATCACGAAATAAATAATTCATAATTACATAAGCTATTGTTTATAAATGAATTAATATTGATTTAGTTACATCTTAATTACGCATCTTAATTTTTCCCTAAGAAATGAACGATACCTTGATATGAGTTTATGGTTCGTTGAAATAAACGAAAAAGTAATTGGTTAATATCAAGCGCGTGCCATTCTTATTGCAAGGAAATTAATGATGAGTGATTTTTTGCCTTTTTCCCGCCCGTCGATGGGTAGTGAGGAATTAGCGGCGTTGCAGGAGGTTATAACCTCCGGCTGGATCACCACAGGACCTAAAAATCAGGAACTTGAAGCGGCATTTTGTCAGCTGACGGGGAACCAGCACGCGATTGCCGTCTGCTCGGCGACGGCGGGCATGCACGTCACGCTGATGGCGCTGGATATTGGTCCGGGCGATGAGGTCATTACCCCCTCTCAAACCTGGGTCTCCACGCTGAATATGATCGTGCTGCTGGGCGCCACGCCGGTCATGATCGATGTGGACAAAGAGACATTGATGGTGACACCGGAAGCGGTTGAAGCCGCCATTACCCCGCGTACCAAAGCGATTATTCCCGTGCATTACGCCGGCGCGCCGTGTGATATCGACGCCATTCATGCCGTCGGTGAGCGTCACGGTATTTCGGTGATTGAAGACGCGGCCCATGCCGCCGGAACGTACTATAAAAACCGTCACGTGGGCTGGAAAGGCACGGCGATTTTTTCCTTCCACGCCATCAAAAACATGACCTGCGCGGAAGGTGGTTTAGTCGTCACGGATAACGCCCGGCTTGCCGCGCGGATCCGCAGCCTGAAATTCCACGGCCTGGGCGTGGATGCCTATGACCGCCAGACGCACGGCCGCGCGCCGCAGGCCGAAGTGATCTCCCCGGGCTTTAAGTACAACCTCGCAGATATCAACGCCGCGCTGGCGCTGGTACAGCTGGGTAAGCTGAAAGAGGCCAACCTACGCCGCGAGGCAATCGCGCAACGCTACCTGCGCGAGCTTGCCGATACGCCGTTCCTGCCGCTGAGCATTCCGTCATGGCCACACGTTCACGCCTGGCACCTGTTTATTATTCGCGTTGATGAAGCGCGCTGCGGGATCTCACGCGACAACCTGATGGCGGCGCTGAAGGTGCAAGGCATCGGCACCGGCCTTCATTTCCGCGCGGCACACACCCAAAAATACTACCGCGAGCGTTTTCCTGATGTATCGCTTCCGAATTCGGAATGGAACAGCGCGCGTATTTGTTCTCTCCCTCTTTTCCCGGACATGACTCATGACGACACAACCCGCGTCATTACCGCGCTCCATCAGCTTGCAGGACATTGATATGTTCAGCGCACCGCCTGTACAAAAAGTTTCTGTGGTCATCCCAGTTTATAACGAGCAGGAGAGCCTGCCCGAGCTGATCCGCCGCACCACGGCAGCCTGCGATACGCTGGGCAAAGCCTATGAAATTCTGCTGGTGGACGACGGCAGCAGTGATGATTCCGCGCTGATGCTGACCGAAGCCGCCCAGGCCGAAGGCAGCCATATTGTCGCCGTGCTGCTCAACCGTAACTATGGCCAGCACTCCGCCATTATGGCCGGGTTCAGCCACGTTACGGGCGATCTGATTATCACCCTGGACGCGGATCTGCAAAACCCGCCGGAGGAGATCCCGCGCCTGGTGGCGAAAGCCGACGAAGGCTATGACGTGGTCGGCACGGTGCGTCAGAACCGCCAGGACAGCCTGTTCCGCAAGCTGGCGTCACGCACCATCAACCGCCTTATTCAGCGCACCACCGGTAAAGCAATGGGCGATTACGGCTGCATGCTGCGCGCCTACCGCCGCCATATTGTCGACGCCATGCTGCACTGCCATGAGCGCAGCACCTTTATTCCGATCCTCGCCAACACCTTTGCCCGCAAGGCAACGGAAATTCCGGTCCTGCACGCCGAGCGCGAGCACGGGGAATCGAAGTACAGCTTTATGCGTCTCATCAACCTGATGTACGACCTCGTCACCTGCCTGACCACCACGCCGCTGCGCCTGCTGAGCGTGTTCGGCAGCATCATCGCCCTGGCCGGTTTTACGCTGTCCGTCCTGCTGGTGGTGCTGCGGCTGGTCTTTGGCCCGCAGTGGGCGGCGGAAGGGGTCTTCATGCTTTTTGCCGTGCTGTTTATGTTCATCGGCGCCCAGTTCGTCGGAATGGGCCTGCTCGGTGAATACATAGGCCGTATCTATAACGATGTTCGCGCACGTCCGCGCTACTTTATTCAACGTGTTGTCCGTCAGGAACACAAAGCATCTCAAGAGGAAAACCACCCATGAAAGCCGTTGTATTTGCCTATCACGATATGGGGTGCGCGGGCACGCTGGCCCTGCTGGAAGCGGGCTATGACATTGCTGCAATCTTTACCCATCCGGATGCGGCGGGGGAGAATCACTTCTTCGGCTCCGTGGCGCGTATCGCCGCCGAGCGCGGTATTCCGGTGTATGCCCCGGACGACGTCAACCACCCGCTGTGGGTGGATCGCATCCGCGCGCTCGCGCCTGATGTCATCTTCTCGTTCTACTATCGCAACCTGATCTGCGACGAGATCTTAGGCCTGGCCGCAAAAGGGGCGTTTAACCTTCACGGCTCTCTGCTGCCCGCCTACCGTGGCCGCGCGCCTCTGAACTGGGTGCTGGTCAACGGCGAAACGGAAACGGGCGTGACGCTGCACCGCATGGTGCGCCGCGCGGATGCCGGGGCCATCGTCGCCCAGCAGCGCGTGGCAATCGACGCGGATGAAACCGCGCTTGAGCTGCATCATAAACTCTGCACCGCGGCGCAAAGCCTGCTGCGTGACGCGCTGCCAGCCATCCTCAACGGCACCTTCAGCGAGACCGAGCAGGACGAAAGCAAGGCCAGCTGCTTTGGCCGCCGCGCACCGGAAGATGGTCGCCTGGACTGGAATAAACCCGCCCGCCAGCTGCACAACCTGGTGCGCGCCGTGACCGACCCGTGGCCGGGCGCGTACAGCTTTGCGGGCGTAAGCAAATTTATCGTCTGGAAATCCCGCGTGCGTGACGATATCCCGGCCGCTAAGCCGGGCACCGTCGTCTCCGTCTCCCCGCTGATTGTGAGCTGCGGCGAGCAGGCGCTGGAGATCGTCACCGGGCAGACCGACAACGGCCTGTACGTTCAGGGCACGCAGCTGGCGCAGTCTCTGGGTCTGGTAGCCGGGGCGCTGATCACCAGCGCCCCGGTGGTTGCCATCAAGCGCCGCACGCGCGTGCTGATCCTCGGCGTGAACGGCTTTATCGGGAACCACCTGACCGAACGTCTGCTCAAAGACGATAACTACGAGATTTACGGTCTGGATATCGGCTCTGACGCCATCAGCCGTTTCCTCAACAACCCGCGCTTCCACTTTGTGGAAGGGGATATCAGCATTCACTCCGAGTGGATCGAATATCACATTAAAAAATGCGACGTGGTGCTGCCGCTGGTCGCCATCGCCACGCCAATCGAGTACACCCGTAACCCGCTGCGCGTGTTCGAGCTGGATTTCGAAGAGAACCTGAAGATCATCCGCGACTGCGTGAAATACGACAAGCGCATCATCTTCCCGTCCACCTCTGAAGTGTACGGCATGTGTACCGACAAAAACTTCGATGAGGATGCCTCCAGCCTGGTGGTCGGGCCGATCAACAAGCAGCGCTGGATCTACTCTGTCTCCAAGCAGCTGCTGGACCGCGTAATTTGGGCCTACGGCGAGAAAGAGGGTCTGCGCTTTACCCTGTTCCGTCCGTTTAACTGGATGGGTCCGCGTCTGGATAACCTGAACGCGGCGCGAATCGGCAGCTCCCGCGCGATCACTCAGCTGATCCTGAACCTGGTCGAAGGCTCGCCTATCAAGCTGATTGAAGGCGGGAGTCAGAAACGCTGCTTTACGGACATCAGCGACGGTATCGAAGCCCTGTTCCGCATCATTGAGAACAAAGATAACCGCTGCAACGGTGAGATCATTAACATCGGTAACCCGGAAAACGAGGCGAGCATTCGCGAGCTGGCAGAGATGCTGCTGGCCAGCTTTGAGCGCCACCCGCTGCGCGATCGCTTCCCGCCGTTTGCCGGTTTCCGCGAAGTGGAAAGCAGCAGCTACTACGGAAAGGGCTACCAGGACGTCGAGCACCGTAAGCCAAGCATCCGCAACGCGAAGCGCTGCCTGAACTGGACGCCGACGGTGAAGATGGAGCAGACCATTGATGAAACGCTCGACTTCTTCCTGCGCACCGTGGAGCTGTCGGAACAGGCCTCATGAAAAAAGTCGGTTTACGCATTGATGTCGACACCTTCAGGGGAACGCGTGACGGCGTGCCCAGACTGCTGGAACTGCTGAGCAGGCACGGCGTGCGTGCCAGCATTTTCTTCAGCGTGGGGCCTGACAACATGGGACGCCATTTATGGCGTCTGGTTAAACCGGCATTTCTGTTCAAAATGCTGCGCTCGCGCGCGGCATCCCTCTACGGCTGGGATATTTTGCTGGCCGGCACCGCCTGGCCCGGCAGACGCATCGGCGCGGGTAATGAAGCGGTTATCCGCGCGGCGGCGCAGCAACACGAGGTCGGCCTGCATGCCTGGGATCATCACGCCTGGCAGGCGTGGGCGGGCGTCTGGGATATCCCGCGCCTGTCCCGTGAGGTCGAGCGTGGAATGCTGGAGCTTGAGGCCATCATCGGTCAGCCCGTGCGTTGTTCCGCCGTGGCGGGATGGCGTGCCGACCAGCGGGTGGTCAAAGCCAAAGAGCATTTCGCGTTTCGCTACAATAGCGACTGTCGTGGAACCGGGCCGTTTTTGCCGCTGTTGGGCGAAAATCGCTACGGTACGGTGCAAATTCCGGTCACGCTTCCCACGTGGGATGAGGTGGTGGGGCGCGAAGTGAAGGCGGAAGCATTTAATCGCTACATTCTGGACCGCATCCATCGTGACGCCGGAACGCCGGTCTATACCATCCATGCCGAAGTGGAAGGGATTGCGTATCAGCATGATTTCGATGCGCTGCTGACGATGGCCGCTCAGGAAGGCATTGCGTTCTGTCCGTTGAGCGAGCTGCTGCCGGACGACCTCAGCACCCTGCCCGTGGGTAAAGTCGTCCGTAATGAACTGGCTGGCCGGGAAGGCTGGCTTGGCTATCAACAAACCGTGAGTCCGGTCCCATGAAAACAGCCCGTTATGGCGTAGCGCTTTTCGCACTGTTTATCGTTTATTACTTCATTCCGGTCGATATTCGCCTGCTGTGGCAGCCTGATGAAACGCGCTATGCGGAAATCAGCCGCGAAATGCTGGCATCGGGTGACTGGGTTGTCCCGCATTTCCTCGGGCTGCGCTACTTTGAAAAGCCGATTGCCGGCTACTGGATCAACACTATCGGACAATGGCTGTTCGGGCACACGAACTTTGCCGTACGCGCCGGGTCGATCTTCTCCACCGGGCTCGCGGCGCTGCTGGTGATCTGGATGGCCTGGCGTCTCTGGCGGGATAAGCGTACGGCCATTTTCTCCGGCCTGATCTTCCTGACCCTGTTCCTGGTGTATGGCATCGGCACCTATGCGGTGCTGGACCCCATCGTCACTCTGTGGCTGGTGGCGGCGATGTGCAGCTTCTGGCTCGCCTCACAGGCGCGCACCGTGGCCGGAAAAGCGGGCGGCTATGTGCTGCTTGGGCTGGCCTGCGGCATGGGGGTGATGACCAAAGGCTTTCTGGCGCTGGCGGTACCGGTGATCGGCGTGCTGCCGTGGGTGATTGCCCAAAGGCGCTGGAAAGAGGTGCTGATTTTTGGCTGGCTCGCGGTCCTGAGTTGCGTGCTGATTGTTCTGCCGTGGGGGCTGGCCATTGCGCACCGCGAGCCTGATTTCTGGCGCTACTTCTTCTGGGTTGAGCATATTCAGCGTTTTGCCCAGAGCGACGCGCAGCATAAAGCTCCGTTCTGGTATTACCTGCCGTTCCTGCTCGCGGGCAGCCTGCCGTGGCTGGCGCTGCTGCCAGGCGCGCTGCGTCTTGGCTGGAATGACAGACAAAACGCGGGCGGCGGGTTCTACCTGCTGGGGTGGGTGGTGATGCCGCTGCTGTTTTTCAGCATCGCTAAAGGCAAGCTGCCGACCTATATCCTGCCCTGTTTTGTCCCGCTGGCTATCCTGATGGCGCGCTATGCCTGCCTCGCGGCGGAAAAAGGGGCCAGAGCGTTGCGCATTAACGGCGGCATTAACCTGGCGTTTGGCGCTATCGGCGTGGTGGCGGCGCTGGCGGTCTCGCCGTGGGGGCTGGCTAAGCATCCGGTCTGGACATCGGTCGAACTGTATAAAGTCTTCTGCGCGGTGGTGGCGTTCCTCATCTGGGGCGCGGTAGGCTGGTTTACGCTGCGGCAGAGCCAGCGGCGCTGGTGGCTGGCGGCGCTGTGTCCTGCGGGTCTGGCGTTGTTGATTGGTTTTGCCATTCCGAACCTGGTGGTGGATTCCAAGCAGCCGCAGTCGCTGGTGGATACCGTGCGCGAGCCGCTTCAGGGCAGCCGCTTTGTGCTGACCAATAACGTTGGCGTGGCCGCGGGTCTGGCGTGGGAGCTGAAGCGCAGTGACATCACGCTGTTTGCTCAGAGCGGCGAGCTGCGCTACGGGCTGGATTATCCCGATGCGAAAGATCGCTTTGTCAGTGAAGACGACTTCGCGCAGTGGCTGGCAACGCATCGTAAGCAGGGAAGCGTGTCGCTGGTGATGCTGCTGTCTAAACGTGACGATATTGCAGAGGCGAATTTACCGCAGCCGGACAATCTCTATATCCAGGGGCGTCTGGCCCTGCTGGAGTATCTGCCGAAGTGATGACCTGGACCTGGCTCATACTGGCAAGCCTGCTGAGCTGCGCGGGACAGCTGTGCCAGAAACAGGCTACCCGTCCGGCGAAAGGCGGACGGCGTGGCGCGCACATCATGCGGTGGCTTGGCCTGGCGATGCTGGCGCTGGGCTGCGGAATGCTGGTCTGGCTGGTGGTGCTGCAGCGCCTGCCCGTCGGCGTAGCTTACCCTATGCTGAGCCTCAATTTTGTCTGGGTGACGCTGGCGGCGAAGGTCTTCTGGCGCGAGCACGTTGCTGTGCACCACTGGCTGGGGGTTGGGTTCATTATCATGGGGATTATCGTGCTGGGAGGAAGCCTGTGAAAGGCGCGTTCTGGGCGTTATGCAGCGTGCTGTTAGTCAGCGCCGCACAGCTGTTGCTGCGCGATGCCATGCAGGCTCTGCCGCCGGTCAGCGATTTTCTGATGTTTATCTCCGCGCTGTGGCACGTTTCGTCCGGCACGGGCGCGCTGGTGCTGGGGTTAACGGGATACGTTGCCTCCATGGGCTGCTGGTATCTGGCGCTGCATCGCATGGCGCTCAGCAAAGCGTATGCCTTGCTGAGCCTCAGCTATATCCTGGTGTGGGGCGCGGCAATCCTGCTGCCCGGCTGGGGGGAGCACTTCTCCTGGCATGGGCTGCTGGGCGTCGCGTTGATTATGCTGGGTGTACTGGTGATTTTCCTGCCCCGACGTGAATAATCGACTCGGTGGTCAGGGTGTAAGGGGTCGAGGTACAGACGGCAAGGCTCAGAGAACCGAGCTGCAGCTGGCTGACCGAGTGCGACTGCGCCGTGCTGTCGATGCTGACAATCTGCCAGGCGCTGCCGCCGCGCTGTTTCACAATCGCTTCTTTGCGCGTCCAGATACGCCAGAAGGCAGAAAGCTGTTCCTCGGGCGCTTCACGCTCCAGCTCGTCATGCTCTGTCAGGCTGAAAACGGCGTTGGCCAGCGCCTGCCAGTTCTTGCGGGGGCGAATCACTTCGATATCGCAGCCCACTTCGCCTTCATCGCTCATCAGCAGGGCGATATCATCACCGCTATGGCTCAGGTTGAACCACAGCGGATCCCCCTTCGCAAATGCCGGCTTCCCCTGCTCGCCGTAAATGATGTCGGGGAGCGGGTGAGGGGATAATGTTCTGGCGAGCAGCGTCCGGCCTGCCAGCCAGGAGGCCTGTCGTGCACCCTGAGGTGCCTTATCTGCAAGCGTTGACGCCAGCGGGTCCGCGCAAAGGGTGGAAATTTTTCCCAGTACAAACCGGTACATAGTTACGCCCAGCGTTTAATGATAATCGAGGTATTGATGCCGCCAAACGCGAAGTTATTGCTCTGCAGATACTCGCAGTCAATCTGACGGGCTTCTCCCATAATATAATCTAAAGCCCCGCATTGCTCATCCGGCTGCGTTAAATTGAGCGTCGGGGCAAACCAGCCTTCGCGCATCATCTGCAGGCTCATCCACGCTTCCAGCGCGCCGCAGGCCCCCAGCGTGTGGCCAAAATAGCTCTTCAGCGAAGAAACCGGCACGCTGTCACCGTAGATGGCGGCCGTGGCCTGGCTTTCGGCGATATCGCCGCGGTCGGTGGCGGTACCGTGCGCGGAGATATACCCCATATCCCGGGCGCTTAACCCCGCCATCGCCAGCGACTGCTCCATGCATATCTGCATGGTGTCACGCTGCGGCTGGGTGATATGGGCCGCGTCACAGTTGGTGGCAAAGCCCACGATCTCACCGTAGATGGTGGCCCCGCGCGCTCTGGCGTGCTCCAGCTCCTCCAGAATCAGGGTGCCTGCGCCTTCCCCAATCACCAGACCATCGCGCTGCGTATCGAACGGCGAGGGGGTGGTTTTGGGTTCGTCGTTGCGCTGGCTGGTGGCAAACAGCGTGTCAAACACCGCCGCTTCAGACGGACAAAGCTCTTCCGCGCCCCCCGCGACCATCACGGTCTGATACCCGTGGCGAATTGCCTCCCAGGCGTAGCCAATCGCCTGGCTGCCGGAGGTACAGGCGCTCGACGTTGGGATCACGCGGCCACGTAGTCCAAAGAACAGGCCGGTATTCACCGCGGTGGTGTGCGGCATCATCTGGACGTAGGTTGTCCCGGTGATGTTATTGGTGTGCTTTTCGGTAAGCATGGTCGCGAATTCGCTGACCGGGCCGGTGCTGCCTGTCGAAGAACCGTAGGCGATGCCGGTTTGCCCGTTGGTGAGCACCGCTTCGCCAATCAGCCCCGCCTGCTCCAGCGCCAGCTCGGTGGCGCGGGTCGACATCAGCGACACGCGGCCCATGGCGCGAATACGCTTGCGGGTATAGTGTTCCGGCAGCGCGAAATCGTCGATCGGCGCGCCCAGCAGGGTGTGCAGGCCATCATAAACCTGCCATTCCGGCATTTTACGCACGGCGTTTTCATACGCCAGCAGCCGGCTGGAAACGGACTGCCAGTTCTCGCCAAAGGCGGTGACGCCGCCCATGCCCGTAATCACCACGCGACGCGTCATAGCATTCCTCCGTTAATCGAAATGACCTGGCGGGTGACGTAGCCCGCGATATCCGACATCAGATAGCTTGCCAGCCCGGCGACCTCCTCAGCCTGGCCCATACGTTTCATTGGGATGATGGACATCGCTTCCTTCAGCGCGGCCTCCTCCATTTCAATCATGCCGGTATCAATCAGCCCTGGCGCAATGCAGTTCACGGTGATTTTGCGTTTTGCCAGTTCGATCGCCAGCGCTTTGGTGGCGCCGATAATGCCCGCTTTGGCCGCGCTGTAGTTCACCTGGCCGCGGTTGCCCATCACGCCGGAGACGGAGGATAAGGTAATAATGCGCCCGCCCTGACGGGTGCCGATCATGGGCATAATGCAGGGGTGTATGACGTTATAAAAGCTGTCGAGATTGGTGTGGATCACGCTGTCCCAGTCGTCTTCACTCAGTGCCGGAAAAGCGCCATCGCGGGTAATTCCGGCGTTGCTAACCACGCCATACCATGCGCCATGGGCATCAATTTCCTGCTCAAGCACTTCACGGCACTGCTCGCGGTTGCCTACGTCAAACGAGAGTAAACGGCCGCTGCCGCCCGCCTGCGTGATGGCGTCCAGCGTCTCCTGCGCGCCTGCGGCATCGCGATGGTAATGCACGCCGACGGTGAACCCGTCAGCGGCAAGCTGGCGGGCGATGGCGCGACCAATGCCTTTGCTGGCCCCTGTGACCAGTACGGAACGACTCATGCGTGGGATCCCTGATTAAAAAGCGATGTTAATTCTTCTGCAGTCGGCTGGAAGGTATTGACCCGGCCCGTGGCCAGCGTCTCTTCACCTGCGCAAATCGTGCATTCAAAACTGCCGAAGCGTTCGTCCTGCATCAGCAGCTTAACGGTAATGTCCAGCGTTAAGCCTTTGGCGAAACGCCCGCTGGCGCAGACCAGCTCGCGCGCGCCGAGCACCATGCCCAGCGCGATATGTTCCTGCCCCTGCTGCTGACGATGCCAGCCCGACCAGACGCCAACGGTCTGCGCCATTAGCTCGAGCGCGTACCAGCCCGGCAGGTCGCCATCGGCATTGAGAAACGGCGCCAGCACGCTTTGCCTGTCAACCGCCACGCGGCAGACCGCCATGTCATCCGTCACATTTTCAACGGACCCCAGCAGCATCATGGGCGCATCGTGCGGCAAATAGGCTTCGGGTGATAGATAGCTCATGACGTTCTCCCCAGCAGAATGCTGGCGTTATTGCCGCCAAACGCGAACGAGTTAGACAAAATCACCGGCTTTTTCAGGGCGGTGCTCTGGTGCAGCAGGCCGCACGGCGCCAGCGTCTCGTCCGGAGCGTAGCGGGAAAAATCCTGCGGCGGCAAGGGCAGATCGCGCGTCAGGATAAGCCAGCTCAAAGCCGCTTCGGTAATGCCGGCAGCGCCCAGCGTGTGGCCGGTAAGGTGTTTGGTTGAACTGCACGGCACGCTTTCCCCGAAGAGATCGTGAACCACCTGTGATTCAATCTGATCGTTGAGCGGCGTGGCCGTGCCGTGCAGGTTGATGTAGCCGATGTCGTCCGGCTGCATGCCCGCTTCGCTGAGCGCCTGAGTGATAGCCCTTATCGCCCCGTCGCCCTGCGGATGCGGGGCGGAAATATGGTACGCATCGCTGGATTCGCCCGTGCCGAGCAGCGCCACGTCCGCGGGTTCCCGGCTTAATACCATCAGCGCCGCCGCTTCACCGATGGTGATCCCCCGGCGGTCCCGGCCAAACGGCTCGCAGAGCGTGGGGGAGAAGGATTCAAGACTGTTAAAGCCGTTCACGGGCATCCGGCTCAGGGTGTCTGCTCCGCCGACAATGGCGATATCCACCAGCCCGGCTTCAATCAGGCGTTTGCCGCCGATCATCGCCCGCGCGCTGGAGGAGCAGGCGGTGGAGATCGTATAAGCCGGGCCTTCAAGCTGCAGCCAGTTGGCGAGAAAGCGGGACGGATCGCCCAGCTCCTGCTGCGGATACTGCCAGCGCGTGCTGGTCTCGCCGTCGGTCATGAGACGCACGTGCTCATCGCCTTCATCCAGCCCGGAGGTGCTGGTTCCCAGCACCACGGCCACCCGGTCGCGACCAACGCGGGCGATGGCCTCGTCAACGGCGGGCTGAATCTGCGCCAGCGCGGCCAGCAGCAGCTGGTTGTTGCGGGTGCGGTGTGCAGAGAAGGTGTCCGGGATGAGCGGCAGTTCGCCTTCCACCCCGCCCAGTACCGCTTCGGGCATTCCCTGCAGCCAGCCGGTCCGGGCGTGCATGCCCGGCGCCACGCCCGCAGCCAGGTTGGCGGCAATTTCATCAGGCGAGTTTCCCAGCGCGTTGACCATGCCAACAGCGGATATATAAATCATCTCAGTCACCCAGATATTGAATGGTGATGTGGTATTTGAATACGTGTTGCTCGATGCTGATCGGCTCGCGCTTGCCTTTGCGCTGGAGGTAGACAATCTCCGTCACCAGCTTGCCGCTGGCGTTACGCAGCTCGCGCCGATCGCCATTGTCCGTTAACGTCCAGCCCTTCGGCAACTGCGGCTGCCAGGCGCTAATCGGCCAGTGGCTGAGCATCACGTCGGCCAGCACCTGGCTGGCGGGCGGCAGCTGCGGCACGACGATCGACTGCTCGGTATGAATACCGCTCTCGTCGTACGTTGCCAGGAACAGGCGAATGCCCACGGAAGAGAGGCCGGCCAGCGTGACCTTATGCGCATCCGCGTTGAGCATCACCAGCAGGGACTGCGTTTGCCCGTTAAAGCTGCCGGTCAGCAGTTGCTGGGAGCTTACCGCCGGGCTGATGCCGGGCGGCGGCAGAGTGACTTTGGTGCCAGGCTGAAGCCAGGCCTGAGGCCGCGTCTCTTTGGTATCGGTCGAATGGCTGCAGCCTGTCAGCAGCAGCGCCGCGGCCAGCGCGACGGCGCGATAAACAGCGTTCATTTACGTTTTCTCTCTTTCTTATCCGGCATCGCCAGCGGTGCCAGCAGGAAGGCGGTGAAAATACCGCTCACCAGCACAATACCAAAGCTGCTGATGGCCTGGGTGGCGCTGAAGACGAGCATGCCCAGCGTCAGCAGGGTGGTCATCATGGCCAGGGTAATCGCCAGCATCGAAGTCAGCGGCGTACCGCGCGGGTTGCTGAAGAACAGCGTGTAGTTAATGCCAATGCCGAGCACCAGTACCAGCGCCAGCAGTGAAAACAGATTTACCGGGTGGCCCGTTGCGGCCAGCGCGGCCAGCCCGCAGCTCAGCGACAGTGCGGACGGCACCAGGCTTATCAGCCCTTTGCGCCAGCCGAGGCGCAGCATCGCCCCGCAGGCAATCACCGCCAGCGCCGCAAACAGTAGCCCCGTCAGCAGCGTGCGGTAGAGGGCAAACAGGCTGTCAAAGCTGGCCTTGCGGTCCACCCAGACGACGCCGTCATGGCGCGCGGCCAGCTCACCGAGCGCCGCGCTGTTTTTTGCGCCGTCCACCGGCACGAGCACGCCGCTTTCCCCGCCCGGCAGGGTCAGCCAGAGCAGACGCCAGCCCTCGCTGGCCGGACTTTCAAGCCACGCGTCCACGCTGACCGGCATGGCGTCCAGATTGGGGGAAACGGCGTTGAGCCCTGCGCTTTTCAGCACGTTCGTCACCGCAGGCGCGGCGTTCCGCAGCAGCGCAAGGTCGCTTTTCTGGCGGGCCAGCGAGTTCAGCGGCAGGGTGCGCCAGCGGGTGAGATCCCCCGCTTTTTGCGCCTCGGCCAGCGCGGGAGTAAAGGCTTCCAGCCGCTCCAGCGTTTGCTGGGGCGAAGCGCCGTGCACCACAAACCATTTCTGATCGACGCTTTGGCCGGTCAGGGCGGTAATGGTTTTCTCCTGCGCCAGAATATCTTTCGGCAGCGCCTGCAGCTGGGCGATGTCGTCGTCCACCTTCAGGGTGCTCATTCCCACGGCGGAGAGCAGCGCCAGCGCGACGGGCAGACCAACGGACAGTTTTTTACTGCGTCGCCAGGCGGCCAGCCAGCGCAACATCAGGACCATAAAGGGAACCGGGCGCACCGGCAAACCCCGGCACAGCCACGGATGCCAGAAAACTACCGTCAGGCAGGAGGCGCTCAGCCCCGTCGCGGCAAATACCGCCATCTGGCGGATCCCGGGGAAGGGGGCCAGCATCATAATCAGGTAGGCGGCGACGGTCGTCAGCAGCGCCAGCAGCAGCGCATTGCGCACTTTGGCCAGGCTTTGCCAGGGGGAGTGATCCGCGCCGTGCACCATCCGTTCGGTCAGGTAGTAAAGCGTATAGTCGGCCGAAATACCGATGATGCTCATGCTCATCACCAGCGTCATCAGGTGCAGTTCGCCAAAGAGCAGCAGCGTCACCACCGTGCCCGCCAGCGCGCCGATGGCAATGGAGAGCACGCTCAGCAGCAGCGGGCGCAGAGAGCGGAACACCGCCACGATCAGCAGGAACACCCCAAGCAGGGTGGCGATGCCCAGCGTTGAGACGTCGCGTTTAGCCTGCTGGCTGGCATAATCGCTGTAGAACACCGTCCCGCGCGAAAGCAGCTGCGCCTGCGGGTAACGCGCTTTCAGCGTCTGTTGCAGCGCGTTAAGCGTCGTCACGAGCCGGTGGGTCTGCTTCATATCAAATGACGAGCCCGCCAGTTCGCCGTGCAGCAGATACCAGTAGTTTCCCGCTTCATCTTGCGTGACCAGCCAGCCGTCCATCAGCCGCAGCTTCTGGCCGTTTTGCGCCAGGGCGAGCTGCGAGCCGCGCATCAGCATCAGCGGATCGTTTTGCAGCTCTTTACCGCTGACGCCGGAGAAGGCGGAGTAGAGCTGGGATAAAATCCACTGCGCCTGCGCTTCTCCGCCGTTTTGCAGGCGGGCGCGGGTGGCCGGATCAATCAGCCCGTTGCGGTGCTGCCAGAAGAATTCTCCCCAGGCCTTTTGCCCGGCGGCGTCCATCGGGCCTTTGACCTCGCTGAGCGCGTCGCTGCCGTGCAGCAGTTCAAGCCACTGCTGCGCCACGCGCGGATCGGGTTCTTTGCCGGGGCTGACCAGCCAGACCAGCTGGCAGTCGAGACGCTGCATAAACCCGTCGTTGAGCGCCGGAGGGATCGCCCCCAGCGTCTGCTTCGGCAGCATGGCCAGCACGCTGCTGTTCAGCCGCGCGCCGGGCAGCAGCGACAGCAGCACGCCCAGCATAACCAGACATACCGTGGCCCACAGCAGCGCCGGGCGCAGGGATTTACGGTGCGGCAAAGCGTTGGCGTTCGTCATCGGTCAGGCTGGCGGGCGTCAATTGGTGGTTTGAAAGGGCGATATCGGTACGGTCGCCCTGCCTGTCGTTCAGGCGGATCGTCTCAAGATAGGTCGCGCCGCCCAGATCGAGGGTGGCGAAAATCTTGTCCAGCGGCGTCGTTTTTGGGGTAAGCACCAGCGACCAGCGGCCCGCGCCCAGGTCTTTAAAATCGATGCGGAAGTTCTCTTCCAGCACCTTGCGGTCGGCCTGGAACAGGGCCCGCAGCAGGTGGTTGAACTGGAACATCTGCGGATTATTGTCGGCGGTGATGGTCTGCGGCGGCTGGCCGTTGATCGCCTGTACCATCCGCTTGTCGTCCAGCAGCAGCGTCATCGGAAACGGTGCTTTTTGATCCCACAGCAGGCCGCTGTCGCGGGCGATCAGCATCTCGCCCTGCGAGCGCAGCGGCTGCGGCATATCTTTTATCGTGCGGACCTGTTCGAAGTGCGCGCGCACCACGGGCTGCTCGGTGAAACGCTGCTGCAGTTCATCCAGCGTCACGGCGCTGACCAGCGGGCTGACGATCAGCGCCAGCAAAGGCAACCATTTCATGGCATGACTCCCATACGTTCAAACAGTACTGCCGGACTGACAAAGCACATTTCGCGGGTGGCTTCTTCCACCGCCACCTGGATGGTGTATCCGGTGGTGGTGCGTTTGCCGGTCTGCGCATCGAAAATTTGATAGGCAATGCGCAGGCGGTTTTCATACTCTTCAATCTGCGCGCGGACGCGAATGCGCTGCTCAAAGGTCACCGCATCGCGGTATTTCACCCGCGTGTCGACAACGGGCCAGACGTAGCCGGAGGCCTTCATCTGGCGATAGCCATAGTCAAACTGATTGAGCAGCGCCTCGCGGGCGATCTCAAAGTAGCGGAAATAGTTGCCGTGCCAGACCACGCCCATCATATCGACGTCGTGGAACGGAACGGTGATCTCAACTTCAGTCGTAAAGCGGGGATCGGTCAGCACCCTTTACTCCTTCTCTCTGGACTCTGGCAGATGCCAGAAATCGAAAAAATTAAACCAGTCGAGCGGCGACATCAGGGCGTAATGCTCCAGCCGCTGCGCGTAGCGATCGACGGTAGCCTGCAGCGCCTGCTGGCGTTCCCCGCGCGGCAGGATCAGCGGGTCGGCAAACGGCTCGCTGTGCAGGACGAGCTTACCCTGCTGGCGCAGGGCGAAAATCAACACCACCGGACAGCGCAGGATGGAGGCCAGGATAAACGGCCCCTGAGGGAACGGTGCGGGCTGGCCCATAAACTGGCTCCAGATCACCCGCCACTCGCCGCCACGCTGCGGGTTGACGGCGATGCGGTCGCCCACGATCGCGACCCATTCTCCGCGCTCAAGCTTCTCTTTGATGGCAATGGCGGTGTCCGGGCCGATGTCGGTGACCGACATCAAATTCACGCCGGCCTGGGGCGCCATTTCGCTCATAATTTGCTTAAAACGCCGGGCGTTCTCGCTGAAGACCAGGGCGGTGATGGTTTTGCTGCCGTCCAGCTGGGCCAGCGCCCGGCAGGCTTCTACGTCGCCAAGATGCGAGGCCAGCAGCAGCTTGCCCTGCGGCGCCGCGATATTAAGCGTTTCGCTCGCGCCGGGAGCAAAGACCACGTCGCGCTTAAACTTCAGCTCGCCGCGCCAGCTGGCGACTTTGTCCAGCATCGCGTTGCCGAAGCGCATGAAATGGAAAAAGCTGTTGAGACGTGCTGGAACAGGCATGTTCCGCTGCATCAGCACCTGCTTCACGCGTGCAATCCACTGCCGCGAAGCCTGCCGCGCCGGACGCGCGATCAGCCAGTAGACGCCGATAACCGGCCACAGCAGCACGGTAAACGCCCGCCGCCCCAGCAGCTGCCAGACGCGCAGCATCAGGCGCATGCCCCACAGGCCTTTAACCTCGTCCTGCTGCGCCCAGTGCTGGCCGCGTCGACGGAAGAGCAGGCCGGGAATGCGCGGAAGCATGCCGAAGAACAGCCGGGTATGCATCAGGGAGATCCGCACGTTATCTTTCAACGCGTCGAAGTGGGACAACCCGTCCTGCGGATAGGTCACGTGGGTGGGCAGAAAGACGCTGGTGTTGCCCTGCCAGTAGAGACGGACCATCACTTCGGTGTCAAAGTCCATCCGTTTACCGAGCGTTTCACGCGCGGCGAGCCGCAGCGTGGGCGAGACCGGGTAGACCCGAAAGCCGCACATACTGTCTTTAAGCTGCAGGGATAAGGTCTCAATCCATACCCAGACGTGGGTGACCCAGCGCCCGTAGAGCCGCGAGCGCGGGATGGAATCATCGTAAACGGGCTGGCCGGAAATCAGCGCGTCCGGGTGGCGCTCCGCCAGCGCCAGCATTTTGGGAATATCTTCGATGGCATGCTGGCCGTCCGCGTCCACCTGCAGGGCGTGGGTATAGCCCGCACGCGCGCACTCCTCCAGCCCCCTGATGACCGCGGCACCTTTGCCGGCGTTTTGCGCCAGACGGACCAGCGTCATCTGCGGCTGCTCCGCCGCCAGCCGCTCAAGCTCCTGGCGGGTGGCGGCTTCGCTGCCGTCATCCACCACCAGGCACGGCAGGCCAAACGGGGAGAGGCGCGACAGCACGCTGGACATCGTGGCGCCGTGGTTGTAGCACGGGATCAGCACGCAGGGGCGGAAGGTTACTGACATAGACGAATTTTCCCGCTGCTGGCGGTATGGCGTTCAGTCCCGTCATGACGCAGGTAGCTGAAGGTCAGCAGTTTGCGCCCGGCATGCCACTCAAGCACCAGCGTCACCGTGGTTTCCGGCAGCAGAGGCGCCTGGAACTTCACGTTTTGAATGCTGTGAAAGCGGTAGCCCGGTGCCAGTAAGGTCGTTGCGTAGTGCATCACCCAGTCAAGCTGCGCAACGCCGGGCAGCAGCGGCTGTACGGCAAAATGGCCCTGAAACCAGAACAGAGAGGCGTCGAGATGCAACACGATCTCCAGCTTCTCCGGCTGTGCCTGATGGCGCTCGATTTCATGAATTTTCATGAAATAACTCCTCTAACTGCGCATAGACACGCTTGTTCATACTGTTTACCGGCAACTCATCGACAATGCGCCAGTAGCGTGGAACGGCGACCGGCTCAAGCCACGGCAGCAGGGCGCGTCGCCAGGCGAACTCCTGCGCTTTTTTATCCTGCAGATGCCAGCGCTGACGAACCGCCTCATCCAGCACCAGCAGGACGCCAATCCCCTGACGGCCCCCGCGCGTAACCGGCAGCGCAGCCGCCTCGCAAACGCCGTCGAGCTGCAGCAGGCGACGCTCAATCTCGTTAAGCGAGATGCGCTTTTCTTCAATTTTGACCACCCGCCCGCGACGACCGGCGATGCTAAACAGCCCCTCACTGTCGAAGTGGAGGATATCGTCCAGCTGGAGTCCTTCAGCCTCATGGATAAGCGGCGAAGTGACGCGGCAGGCGTCATCTTCCTGATGGAAGTTTACGCCGGGGAAGGGTAGCCACGGCAGGTTATCTTCCACGCGATGGCGCCAGGCGAGGATCCCGGTTTCGGTGCTGCCATAAATTTCGTCCGGCCAGATGTTAAGCCAGCCAACCGTGGTGGAGACGTCACGCCAGGGCAGCATTCCGCCCGCGGAAATCAGCATCCTGACGGGCGGCGCGGCCAGTTCGGTATCCAGGCGCTTCAGGAACGCCGGGCTGCTGATGAACAGGTAATGCCGGTCATGAGGAAGGGCGGCCAGCTGCTCTGCGTAGTAGAGCATCGCGGCATGCAGCGGCAGGCCCATCGCCATCGGCAGTACGATGCGAAATGTCAGGCCGTAGAGATGTTGCGGGACGACGGAGGCCACAACGCTACAGCCAGCCAGACGTTCACCGAAGCGGTCAGCCAGCAGGCGGGCTTCGCGATCCAGGCTGACGATGTGCTTAACCACCCGGCGCGGCGTTCCCGTGGAGCCGGAGGTGAACAGCTCGACGAAGCGGTTTTCGTTAATCTCCGGCAGGGGTACCCAGCGGGAGATCGTCTGGTGGCGGGAGGCTACCACAATCAGCTGCCCGTCAATATCGAGGGACCGATCGCTCAGGACGCCGCTAAACAGCGGCTGCTGCTCCTCAAGCAGCGAAACGCGGCTATGGCCAGGAATGACCGGCGTTTTACCAGCATGCAGCGAGGCCAGCAGCGCAACGATAAACAGGTAGCTGTTTTCAAAGCACAGCGCCCAGCGCTCGCCTTCCTGCTGACGCAGGGTGTCGACCAGTAACGTCACGTCGTGGCGCAGCTGGCCCAGCGTCCAGGTACGATCGTCGAGCCAGGCGACGGGCGTGTCGTCAGGGCGGGGCGCGTTTAACCACTGGCCCAGCGGAAGGGGGTTAGTCATTCTGCATCTCTTTTTTTATCACCCGCTGGCGCACCAGCCACTCTGCCGCCATCAGCGTCCCCATCAGGATGTAAGCCACCATACCGTTCCACAGCGTCCACAGATGAATGTCGCCGTGCAGGACGGTATACAGCGCCATCGCCCCGTTGCCGATGAAAAAGCCGCACCAGACGAGGGTCACCCTGCGGGTATAGCGCACACCCTCCGGCGGCAAATTTGGCTCTCGCAGGCGCGCCAGGCGTTCGACCAGCGGCATCGCTGTCCAGAGCGAACCGCCGAACACGGCGAGCATCACAAGATTAACGACCACAGGGTAAAACAGCAGCCACTGGTGGGTTTTCAGCAGGTAGCTTGCCGCGCAGAGCGCGATCCCCGCCAGCGCCACGCACTGCACCACATACCGCATCGGGCCGATGTTACGCCGCGCCTGACGCAGCCGCAGCAGCAACAGCAGCGCCATCACCGGCAGCAGCCACGGCAGGCTGTTATGCGTTAGCCCAAATCCAATCAGGAAGGGCCACGCCAGCAGCATCAGCCCCGTCAGGAGTGGGATGACCGGGAACGTCCGTCCACCACGCACGGTGTCTTACTCTTCGCGCAGCAGCTGTTCGACGGCGTCTACCACATCCTGAACGGTACGAACCGATTTGAAGGTTTCCGGCTTGATTTTCTTACCGGTTTTCTTCTGCAGATGGACAATCATGTCCACCGCGTCAATGCTGTCCAGCTCCAGGTCTTCGTAAAGACGGGCTTCGGGCGTAATGTCCTGCGGGTCGATTTCAAAGAGTTTGGTCAGAAGGTCGCAGACTTCCTGATAAATGGTTTCTTGTTCGGTCATAGTTCACATCTCAGGCGCGTTGGGCGTGGATAAAGGACGCCAGGGTGGCGACGGAAAAGAAGTGCTGGCGCATCTCTTCGCTTTCGGCAGAAAGCACCACGCCATACTGGTTTTTCACCGCCAGACCCAACTCCAGCGCGTCGATAGAGTCGAGACCCAGCCCGTCGCCAAACAGCGCGGCATCGGTATCAATATCCTCTGCGGTAAGCTCGTCCAGATTCAGCGTGGTGATAATGAGATTCTTAATTTCAAGATAAAGCGCTTGCATCATTAATTCCTGACAAAGATTGAAGGCCTGATGTTAATCGATGCTGCAGGTGCCGGTTTAACTGCCTTGCCGCCAGTGCCGGTTCTTGTTGCCTTGCATCGTAAAATTCGTCGATGTTCACGCGATCGCGCACATCGACGGTAAAGACAGGTTTTGCGGGCGGTACATCATACCAGCGGCTTTTTTTATCCAGCAGGTGCTCACTGCAGTGGATGAGTACGATCCGCAGATCGCTGCCGCAGCGCACGGCGATATTTGCCGCGCCACGCTGGAGGGACATCGCCTCACCTGGGCGGGTACGTGTGCCTTCCGGGAAGATTAACAGCGTGTCGCCCTGGGCCAGACGCTGCTGGCTGGCGGCGAGCAGAGGCTCGGCTTCGCTGTTAATCAGATAATCTGCCGCGCGGATAACGCCGCTGACAAACGGATTGCGCAGCAGCGCGCTTTTCACCAGACAGTCGGTTTCGGGCATTACCGACGCCAGAATCACGTAGTCAATTAACGTAGGGTGGTTAGCCACCACCAGGCAGCCCCGATCGCCGCGCAGGGCATCAAGATTGTGGATGCGATAGTCCAGCACCCCGGTGCCGCGGGCAACGGTTAAGAAGAAGCGGAAGCTGGCCGCGATGCTGCGGCGCGCCAGGCGACGGCGTTTGGCGCGATCGCGCTGGGCAATCAGCAGCAGGTTGAACCAGACCAGCGACAACAGCAGCCCGCCCGCGCCAAACAGCACGAAGCAGAATCCGGTCATGACCAGACGCCATAGCCAGTTGATCCGGGCGGTCAGGCGGTTCATTGGCGCGCCCACTGCCACAGCAAACGTTCGCCGGGCACCACAAACTGCCGTTCCTCACGGAGATAGCGTTGCAGGAACATCAGGCTTTGCGGCAGGGCGGCTTCCTCGCCCGTGCTGCCGCTGCGGGTTTCGCACTGCCATTCGCTGCCGGCTTCAATCACCAGCGCCACCGCGTACGGCCAGGTAGGCATCTGCGGCGGTAACGCCGGATGGTAAAATTCCGGCAGCGCGCCGTCAAAATCCACCAGCAGGACGCGGGAGTAGCCCGCATGCAGCAGGCTCAGCACTTCACACAGGGCCTGCTGGAAGGTGTCCAGCCCGGCGGAAATGGATGATGAGACAACAGGCTGGCGAGCGGCGATCGTGAGATTGCCCACCGCGGAATTGTGCACGGACATGGCGAAGTCGGTAGGCGAGACGGCCTGCCCGGTCGCCAGCGTATGCAGAATACGGTAATTGCGCTCCAGCTCGCCGTGGCGGCTGGAATAGACGACGGCGTCTATGGCGTGGCTTTGCAGCATGGCAAGACCAATATCCACCGCCAGCTTACTGCCTGAGTTAAGGCGGCGCGCGGTCATCATGGGTAACGCGGTCAGGCGGGGTAGAGGAGCCGTCGGGTCGATGGTCGACTGCAGGCGCGACCACGCCTGCCACTCTGCGGCATCGCTTAGTCCTGGCGCTCTTGCCTGCCAGTCAATAATGTTCAGTGAAAATTTCATCTACGCGCGTCCGCGGAATACCGTATTCAAAGGGCAGCCAGGCTGCGCTATTGTTCACGTTTGGTGCAAATTAACAGGGTATGACCTACCCCAAGGTTATCCAGCCGCTGTGCTATGCTGAAGCCCGCCCTTTCCAGGTAGTGATAAAACTTCTCTACGCTGTAAAACCGGCTATTGCCATTCGCCATACAGGTGAAATAGAGCGAGGTGGCATTCAGGCTGAAAGCCGCCGCTTCATATTTCTGGGCATCCCAGAAAAGCTCCATGATGCACAACCGTGCGCCAGGCTTCATGACCTCTGCGACGCGCGTCAGCATGGCGACAATCTGATCCGGAGAGAAACAGTCGAGGAACTGGCTCATCCACCAGACGTCGGCATCTCCCGGCAATGCCGACGGACTAAGCATATCGACAGCATGGAATCCAATACGATGAGAAAAACCTGCTTTTTCGATGTTTTCCTGCGCCAGCGCTATCTGCTGCGGGAGATCGAGGATCGTCACGGCAACATTGTCGTCATAGCGGCAGCAGCGTAACGACCATTTACCTGTATTTCCGCCCACATCGTACAATTTTGTCGGCGAGCTTGCGAATATATATGGCAACGCAGCGTCAAAAGCGGCGTCGGAATAGTAATGATCGAAGGCAAACCAGCTCTCTTTTGCCGGGGCAGGAAGCTGGGATAAAGCCGGATAGATGGTTGGCCAGTCGCCAAACACGGATAATCCAGCCGGTTTTTCTTTCTGCAGGGCATCGGCCAGATGAAATAACCCCTGGTAACAGACGTCCTGCGTGAAATCCATATTAACGCGGGTCATGGTATCGTGGAGTAAGAAATGGCCCACTTTCGCCAGGAAATAACGACCTTCTTTATAAGTAATTATCCGCCCGCTTAATCCCATGTCTAACAATACGCTGACGGCATAACTGCTCAGGGTACTGTTTTCGGTTATTTCGTCGAGGCTCGCCCCCTTATTACCCTGTTTATCGAGCCAGGCGAGAACGCCCGAGTTACGCAGACAAAGCGCGGTCTGAAATAACATCGGCGCAAAAGCGATGCGTTGCGCTTCGGTAATGGCATCCAGCGCGCTGAGCGTGTCCTTTTCGTACATTGTTGCGTAACCTTTCAGGGTAAGAAATGAGGTTATCGGGCCATGTCCGGCCCGACTTTAGAAAAATATTACAGCGCGGCACCCGCAGAAAGGTTCAGCTGAATATCGTGGTCGAGGTTGTTCACCCAGCGGTTATAATTTTTGTGAATTTTACCGTCTGCCGCTTTCAGGTTCAGGCTGCTTTCGTAATTAATTGAATAACTTGTCGCAGAGTAGGGAATACGCACCTGGACCGAGTGATCGCGTGCCTGCAGACGGCCCTTAATCACGCCCGGGCCCGCTTCCGTCATGATCCAGTCACGCTTCTGGCCTGCTTTCAAAATGGCTGTTTTCACCTGATCGGCAGTATGACCCGCGCTCACGACAGAGTGAACCTGAGCAATAGGGGCGGTACGCGCACAGCCAGCCAGTGCGCCAACGAATACGGCGGCAGTGCACCATTTAACGAGCTTTTTCATCAACAACTCCATATCAATAATAACAATTAAAGGTAGTGTTTTTTACAAATAAGCATCACCAGGCTTAGGGATTAAGTCAGGTGTGTTTTTAATCAATATTAATGTTTACATTACGTCGTCGCTAAGGCGGGGTATAATATCACGCAAAATAATTAATCATTCCGTTTTTTTTAATTTACATTAAGGGGGTGTTGCATTTAAGCGAAATCCGGGTGAGTTGATAAAAACGGAAGAAATAAGCCTTAACGCAAATAAAAAAATACCGCGACGGTGAGCGTCGCGGTATTTGACGGTATAAACCCGTTTACACAGACAGATACGTTACCCCGGCAACCGGCTTTTCGGCCGCCCTGGCCCAAGCAGGATCGCCAGCTTGCTGCCCCCTTTGGTGGTTTCCATCCAGATTTTACATACGCTGGTCAGCGGGACCGACAGCAGCATGCCGACAGGGCCCAGCAGCCATCCCCAAATCAGCAAGGATAAAAACACCACCAGCGTCGACATGCCCAGCCGGTGCCCCATCATGCGCGGTTCAAGAATGTTGCCCAGCACCATATGCACGACGAGGAACAGCGCCCCGACCAGCATACATTCGTAGAAACCGTTAAACAGGAACGCCTGAATCATCGGCGGCACGGCAGAAAGCACCGCGCCAATATTCGGCACGTAGTTCAGCAGAAACGCCAGCACCCCCCACATCAGCGCGAACTGAACATCCATCAGCATCAGCCCCAGCCAGACAATAATCCCGGTCCAGACGCTTAGCAGCGTTTTCAGCGCCAGATATTTGGAGACGCCCTTTAAGGCGCGGTGTAGGCCGGCAATGTGTATTTGCGGGTTATTTAAAGCAAAGCGCAGCTTATACGGAACATGGCGCACTTCGAACAGCATAAACACCACCGTCATGACCAGCAGCAAAATGCTGGCCATCGCGCCGGAAAGACCGGTCATCAGCGTGGTGGCGTAGGTCATGACCTTCTCGGAATCCATCCTGCGCAGCATCCGTTCTGGCGAAATATGCAGGTTAAGAAAGGGCATCATCTCCTGCAGCGCGACGATTTTACGTGTCAGCTCTTTATTGTACTGCGGCAACATGGTGGAGAATTCGCTCAGCGATGCCGCCAGTACGCCGAAGAGCGCCGTCAGGCCAATCAGCATCACGATAACCACGATGGTGATGGCCACCGGGCGGCTCACGCCCCGGCGTAAAAACCAGGTCACCAGCGGATTGAGGACAATGGCAAAAAAGAGCGCCAGCAGGAGCTGGACGATAATGTCAGCGGCAGCATGTATACCCGCAAGGATAACCACCAGACAGGCGAGTTTTAATAAGATGTGGAGTCCTGCTTTATCGGGCTGGGGAGCTAACATGCGCGTTCCTTAATAAGATGACCCGATAAGTGTAGTGCCTTAGGGCCGCTTCGTCTGGCACCGATAATCTGAAAGTCGGGGCTGATTTTCTTATTGCTCCGTGGTAATAGTGAAACACTGTTGCAAAAAATTCAGGTAGAACCCCATGCCAGAACCTGCCGCCGAACCGGCGCTGAGCGGATTGCGCCTCAATCTGCGCATTGTTTCCGTCGTTATCTTCAACTTTGCCAGCTATTTAACGATCGGCCTGCCGCTGGCGGTTCTGCCGGGCTACGTCCATGACGTGATGGGTTTTAGCGCGTTCTGGGCGGGGCTGGTCATCAGCCTCCAGTATTTCGCCACGCTCCTTAGCCGCCCGCACGCCGGGCGCTACGCCGACCTGTTCGGTCCCAAAAGCATTGTGGTAGTAGGATTGTGCGGCTGTTTCCTCAGTGGTCTGAGCTACCTGCTGGCTGCCGCTACCAGCCACTGGCCGCTGGTCAGCCTGGCGCTGCTTTGCCTGGGCCGCGTCATTCTCGGGATTGGGCAAAGCCTGGCAGGAACCGGCTCGACGCTATGGGGTGTGGGGGTTGTCGGTGCACCACACATTGGCCGGGTTATCTCGTGGAACGGGATCGTCACCTACGGGGCGATGGCGCTCGGCGCGCCGCTTGGCGTGGCCTGTTACGCCTTTGGCGGTCTGTATGGACTGTCGCTGACCATTATAGCGGTCGCGCTTGTGGCGATACTGTTTGCGCTGCCGCGCCCGAAGGTGAAGGCCAGCAAGGGCAAGCCGCTGCCGTTTCGGGCCGTGCTGGGGCGCGTCTGGCCGTACGGCATGGCGCTGGCCCTGGCGACCACCGGCTTCGGCGTCATTGCGACCTTCATTACCCTGTTTTATGACGCCAAAGGCTGGGAGGGCGCGGCCTTTGCGTTAACCCTCTTCAGCGGTGCGTTTGTTGGCGCACGCCTGCTTTTCCCGAACGGTATCAACCGTCTGGGCGGGCTGAACGTGGCGATGATTTGCTTTACGGTAGAGATTGTCGGGCTGCTGTTAACCGGCATCGCCAGCGCGCCCTGGATGGCGAAAATTGGCGTCTTCCTGGCGGGAGCCGGTTTCTCGCTGGTCTTCCCGGCACTGGGCGTGGTGGCGGTTAAAGCGGTGCCGCAGCAGAACCAGGGGGCGGCGCTGGCGACCTATACGGTATTTATGGATATGTCTTTAGGCATAACCGGGCCGCTGGCGGGGCTGGTGATGGCCTGGGCGGGGGTACCGGTGATCTATCTTGCCGCGGCGGGTCTGGTGATAATTGCCCTGCTGCTGACGTGGCGGCTAAAAAAATGGCCCCCGGTGCAGGCACCGGAGGCCACGTCATCGTCGTGAAGGGTTACTGGATCACGATGGTGTTAATGATGTTTTCAGCAGCCGTCTGCGCTTTCTGCTGATCTTCCGCTGGCAGGGTGATCTGCAGGGTCAGCAGTTTGTTATCAACCTTGCCCAGCACCACAGAAGACCAGGCGGTCTGGCCTTTCGCGGAGATGATGCTGTCCAGCTGCTGCAGCTTATGGCCTTTCAGCTCGATGGATTTATTGGTCACGACCTGCAGCTGCGGGTCGCGGCCGCGCTGCTGGTCTTCCAGACGTTTGGACAGGACGGCCAGGTCTTCGCTGGTGTCGTCGCCCACAATCACAATGACCGCTTTCTGGCCGGTTGCGTCGGAGTAAACGTGCATGTTATTCGCCTGGGTGCCCAGCTTGCCGCTCTGGTCAGTCATATCGGCTGGCAGAGAGAAACTGAGTTTGCCATCCATCAGATTCACCGGCTGACCGGTCGCGTTGCTTTCTGCGGATGCGCCCTGAGCAGGCGTTTTCGTGTCGCTGTTATCACAGGCTGCAAGACCCACAACCAGCAGGCCAATCCCGACATATTTAACCAGATTGCGCATTGACTTCTTCCTTTCGATAAACGGCCATAGCGGCTCATTCACCCATCTTATCACAACTGATAAAGCGAACCCTTAACCAGCCTGCAATGCCGTGATTTCAGATTTATCTGCCAGCCTTTTCAGCAGCATATTCAGCAGCACGCCGTACATCGGCAGGAAGAAAACAATGCTGATGAGCACCTTGAAGCAGTAGTCCACCAGCGCGATCTCCATCCAGTGTTCGGCCATAAAGGCATCCGGGCTGCGCCAGAAGGCGATGAAGAAGAAGGCCAGCGTATCGCTTACGTTGCCGAACAGCGTGGACGCGGTCGGCGCCATCCACCAGCGGTGATTCTGACGCAGGCGGTTAAACACGTGCACGTCGAGGATCTGCCCCAGCGCGTAGGCCATAAAGCTTGCCGCTGCGATACGGGCGACAAACAGATTGAAGTGTGTCAGCGCCTCAAAGCCCTGCCAGCTACCCATGTAAAACAGGGAGGAGATCACGTACGAGATGAACAGCGCCGGAAGCATGACCGCAAAGATAATGCGGCGTGCCAGCGGTGCGCCGAAGATACGCACGGTCAGATCGGTGGCGAGGAAAATAAACGGAAAGCTGAACGCGCCCCAGGTGGTATGAAAACCAAAAATGGAGATCGGGAGCTGCACCAGGTAGTTGCTGGAGGTGATCACCAGCAAATGGAAAAGCGAAAGCCAGAACAACGCTTTTACGCGCTGTGATTCAGAGAACTGCGTCATATTGTGACCTTTTTATACGTTGGGGTGAGGGAACCCAATAAAAACCGCAGCATGATACTGCTTTGGCTGGACATTGCAATGGTTAGTTTTTGCGCAATCGTTAACCTGGTTTGCATTGCCCGCGCCGGGGCGTAAACTACAGCCGTTTTTATCTGACCGAGAAGATCATGACCGACCTGTTTTCCAGCCCAGACCACACCCTTGATGCCCAGGGCCTTCGCTGCCCGGAGCCGGTAATGATGGTACGTAAGACCGTGCGTAACATGCAGACCGGTGAAACGCTGCTGATTATTGCCGACGATCCGGCCACCACGCGCGATATTCCCGGTTTTTGTACCTTTATGGAGCATGAGCTGGTGGCGCAGCAGACGGAAACGCTGCCGTATCGGTATTTGATTCGTAAGGGGTAGGTGGGCTGTCCTCTGCGGCCTGATGCCCTCACCCCGGCCCTCTCCCACGGGGAGAGGGAGAAAGTCATCCTTTCATCCACGCCCTGATCCCGTCCAGGAACATCTGCGTCGCCATCATTACCAGAATCAGCCCCATCAGACGCTCCAGCGCGTTCACCCCTTTCTCACCCAGCAGGCGCAGGAACAGCGACGACTGCAGCAGAATAATAAACGTTCCGCCCCAGGCAATCAGCAGAGCAATGACCAGATGACTCATCTGATTCGGATACTGATGCGACAACAGCATCAGCGTCGCCAGAATGGTTGGCCCCGCGACGAGGGGAATCGCCAGCGGCACAATAAACGGCTCTTCGCCCGCGGGCAGGCCGCTGCTGCTGCCTTCGGCGCTCGGGAAGATCATCTTAATGGCAATCAGGAACAGAATAATCCCGCCGGAAATGGAGACCGTTTCGGCGCGCAGGTTCAGGAACGCGAGGATTTTTTCACCGGCAAACAGGAAGATAAACATCACCAGCAGGGCAATAAGCAGCTCGCGGATCATGATCGCCCGGCGGCGCTTCGGCTCGGTGTGCTTCAGCACCGACATGAAGATGGGCAGGTTGCCCAGTGGATCCATTATCAGGATCAATAAAACCGCTGCTGAAATGATTTCACTCATGTAAATTATCCCTGAAACTCTCTATGGTTATTATGATAATTAGCTGTATTTCTGATTGCCGGGCAATCATCGATTAATTTCGCTTGCGACTTTGGCAGCATTTTGTAATGTGAAGCATATCCCAGTTCAATACTGGCTTGCACAATCAGCACACACCCTCAGCAGGAAAAAAATGCTATGAAAAACGTTGGTTTCATCGGCTGGCGCGGTATGGTCGGCTCTGTACTCATGCAACGCATGGTTGAAGAGCGCGATTTCGACGCTATCCGCCCGGTCTTCTTCTCCACTTCCCAGCTCGGCCAGGCTGCTCCGTCCTTTGGTGGTACCACAGGCACGTTGCAGGACGCTTACGATCTGGAAGCGCTGAAGGCACTCGACATTATTGTGACCTGCCAGGGCGGCGATTATACCAACGAAATCTATCCAAAGCTGCGTGAAAGCGGCTGGCAGGGCTACTGGATTGACGCGGCCTCTTCACTGCGCATGAAAGACGATGCCATCATTATTCTCGACCCGGTTAACCAGGACGTCATCACCGACGGCCTGAACAACGGCGTGAAAACCTTTGTTGGCGGCAACTGCACCGTCAGCCTGATGCTGATGTCACTCGGCGGCCTGTTCGCGCAGGACCTGGTGGAGTGGGTCTCCGTGGCGACCTACCAGGCCGCGTCCGGCGGCGGCGCGCGACACATGCGCGAGCTGCTGACCCAGATGGGCCAGCTGCACCAAAGCGTCGCGACCGAGCTGGCAAACCCGGCGTCCGCCATCCTCGACATCGAGCGCAAAGTCACTCAGCTGACCCGCAGCGGCGAGCTGCCGGTGGATAACTTTGGCGTACCGCTGGCTGGCGGCCTGATCCCGTGGATCGACAAACAGCTGGATAACGGCCAGACCCGCGAAGAGTGGAAGGGCCAGGCGGAGACCAACAAAATCCTCGCCACCGCGAATACCATTCCGGTTGACGGTCTGTGCGTGCGTATCGGCGCGCTGCGCTGCCACAGCCAGGCCTTCACCATTAAACTGAAAAAAGATGTGTCTATTCCGACCGTGGAAGAGTTGCTGGCCGCGCACAACCCGTGGGCGAAAGTGGTACCAAACGATCGCGATATCACCATGCGTGAACTGACCCCGGCTGCCGTTACCGGCACGCTGACCACACCGGTTGGCCGCCTGCGCAAGCTGAACATGGGGCCGGAGTATCTCTCCGCGTTCACCGTCGGCGACCAGCTGTTGTGGGGGGCCGCCGAGCCGCTGCGCCGCATGCTGCGCCAACTGGCGTAATAATTTGTTAAACACGGGGGGTGATTGTCACCCCCTTTTTTTGCGTACTACATGGAGTAAAACGCAGATGTCTTATTTTTTATCAGGAGGAACCACGACGTTGGCTATGCTTTAAGGAAGATTTATTTCTCACCTGAGGGTAGGGCGGAGCAGAGAGGATCAACTGCACCGTTTAGGTCACATTAAAAGTCGTCCCGGAGCGCGTAAAAAGGGCGACATAAAAAAACAGGATGAATACCATGTCCGATCGTATTTCGAGAGACGTGATTAATGCGCTTATTGCGGGTCATTTTGCTGACCCCTTTTCTGTGCTAGGGATGCACCGTACAGAGGCCGGACTGGAAGTTCGGGCGCTGTTGCCGGATGCGACAGAAGTGTGGGTTATCGAACCCAAAACCGGCCGCAAGGTGGGTAATCTGGAATGCCTCGACTCGCGCGGCTTCTTCTCGGGCGTCATGCCCCGCCGTAAAAACCCCTTTCGCTATCAGCTCGCCGTTATCTGGCACGGCCAGCAAAACCTGATTGACGATCCCTACAGCTTTGGGCCGCTCTTAAAAGAGATGGATGCCTGGCTGCTGTCCGAAGGGACCCATTTACGCCCCTACGAAACGCTGGGTGCCCACGCGGATACCATGGACGGTATCACCGGCACGCGCTTTGCCGTATGGGCGCCAAACGCCCAGCGCGTCTCCGTCGTTGGGCAGTTCAACTACTGGGACGGTCGCCGCCACCCGATGCGCCTGCGCCGTGAGACGGGCATCTGGGAGCTGTTTATCCCCGGGGCGCATAATGGCCAGCTCTACAAATTTGAGATGATCGACGCGCACGGCAAGCTACGCATTAAAGCCGACCCGTACGCCTTCGAGGCGCAGATGCGCCCGGATACCGCATCGCTGATCTGCGGCCTGCCGGAGAAGGTCGTTCAGACCGAGGAGCGCAAGCAGGCCAACCGCTTTGATGCGCCGATCTCCGTTTACGAAGTGCATCTCGGCTCCTGGCGCCGCCACACGGACAACAACTTCTGGCTCAGCTACCGGGAGCTCGCCGACCAGCTGGTGCCGTACGCCAAATGGATGGGCTTTACCCACCTCGAACTGCTGCCGGTTAACGAGCACCCGTTCGACGGCAGCTGGGGCTATCAGCCCACCGGGCTGTATGCGCCCACGCGGCGCTTCGGCACGCGCGATGATTTCCGCTATTTCATTGATGCCGCGCACGCCGCCGGGCTGAACGTGATCCTCGACTGGGTGCCGGGCCATTTCCCGTCGGACGATTTTGCGCTGGCAGAGTTCGACGGCACGAAGCTGTACGAGCACAGCGACCCGCGCGAAGGCTATCACCAGGACTGGAACACGCTGATCTACAACTACGGTCGCCGTGAAGTGTCAAACTACCTGGTGGGGAATGCGCTGTACTGGATCGAACGCTTCGGCATTGACGCCCTGCGCGTGGATGCGGTGGCCTCGATGATCTACCGCGACTACAGCCGCAAAGAGGGGGAGTGGATCCCGAACGAGTATGGCGGCCGTGAAAACCTCGAAGCGATTGAATTTCTGCGCAACACCAACCGCATCATCGGCGAGCAGGTGGAAGGCGCCGTGACCATGGCGGAAGAGTCGACGGACTTTGCGGGCGTCTCCCGCCCTCCGTCATCAGGCGGCCTGGGGTTCTGGTACAAGTGGAACCTGGGCTGGATGCACGACACGCTCGACTACATGAAGCTCGACCCGGTTTATCGTCAGTATCACCACGATAAGCTCACCTTCGGGCTGCTCTACAACTACACAGAAAACTTCATGCTGCCGCTGTCGCACGATGAAGTGGTGCACGGCAAAAAATCCATTCTCGACCGCATGCCGGGCGACGCGTGGCAGAAGTTTGCCAACCTGCGCGCCTACTACGGCTGGATGTTTGCCTTCCCGGGCAAAAAGCTGCTGTTTATGGGCAATGAGTTCGCCCAGGGTCGCGAGTGGAACCACGACACCAGCCTCGACTGGCATCTGCTGGAGGGCGGCGACAACTGGCACCACGGCGTACAGCGTCTGGTGCGCGACCTGAACCTGACCTACCGCCACCACAAAGCGCTGCACGAGCTGGACTTCGACCCGTACGGCTTTGAGTGGCTGGTGGTGGACGACCACCAGCGCTCGGTGTTTGTCTTTGTACGTCGTGACAAAGCGGGTAACGAGATTATCGTCGCCAGCAACTTCACGCCGGTGCCGCGCGAACACTACCGCTTCGGCATTAACCAGCCGGGCAAATGGCGCGAGATCCTGAATACCGACTCCATGCATTACCACGGCAGTAACGCCGGTAACGGCGGGCTGGTGCAGAGCGATGCGATTGAAAGCCACGGGCGTCCAAACTCCCTGAGCCTGACGCTGCCGCCGCTTGGCACCATCTGGCTGATGCGGGAGGGAGAATGACGCAGCTTACGGCAGGTAAACCCGAACCGCTCGGCGCGAGTTTTGATGGAAAGGGGGTGAACTTCACGCTCTTTTCTGCTCACGCGGAGCGGGTGGAGCTCTGCGTGTTTGACGGGGAGGGTAACGAGCACCGTTACGATTTACCGTCCCGCACGGGAGACATCTGGCACGGTTACCTGTCCGGCGGGCGTCCGGGAATGCACTACGGTTTTCGCGTACACGGCCCGTGGGAGCCTTCTCAGGGGCACTGGTTTAACCCGGCGAAGCTGCTGATTGACCCGTGCGCGCGCCGCGTGGACGGCGAGTTTAAAGACGACCCGCTGTTCCACGTCGGCTACGGCGAACCGGACCACCGCGATAGCGCGCCCGTCGCGCCGAAAAGCGCGGTGGTGCACGATCTCTACGACTGGGAAGACGATGCCCCGCCGCGCACGCCGTGGGGTAACACCGTCATCTATGAAGCGCACGTCAAAGGGCTGACCTACCTGCACCCGTCGATCCCCAAAGAGATGCGCGGCACCTACAAAGCGCTGGGGCATCCGACCATGGTCGCTTACCTGAAGCATTTGGGCATCACCGCGCTGGAGCTGCTTCCGGTGGCGCATTTCGCCAGCGAGCCGCGTCTTCAGCGTCTTGGGTTAAGCAACTACTGGGGCTACAACCCGCTGGCGATGTTCGCTCTCGACCCGCGCTACGCGGTGCATCCGGAGAAAGCGCGGGACGAGTTTCGCGACGCGGTGAAGGCACTCCACGCCGCGGGCATTGAGGTCATTCTGGACGTGGTGCTGAACCACAGTGCGGAAAGCGATCTTGACGGCCCGACGCTCTCACAACGCGGAATCGATAACCGTAGCTATTATTGGATCAGGGAAGATGGCGATTACGAGAACTGGACCGGGTGCGGTAACACCCTCAACCTCAGCCATCCGGCCGTTACGCATTACGCGTACGAATGCCTGAAATACTGGGTAGAGACGTTCCACGTTGACGGTTTTCGTTTCGACCTGGCGCCGGTGATGGGGCGCACTCCAGCATTTAGCCAGCAGGCGCCGCTGTTTGAGGCGATAAAAAACTGCCCGGTGCTCTCAACGGTGAAGCTCATCGCAGAGCCGTGGGACATCGGTGAAGGCGGTTATCAGGTGGGGAACTTCCCGCCGCTGTTTGCCGAGTGGAACGACCACTACCGCGATGCCATCCGTCGCTTCTGGCTGGCGCGCGATCTGTCGCTGGGCGAGTTCGCCGGACGCTTTGCCGGCTCCAGCGATCTCTTTAAGCGCGACGGAAAACGTCCGTCGGCCACCATCAACCTGGTGACGGCGCATGACGGTTTTACGCTGCGCGACTGCGTTTGTTTCAATCAGAAACACAATGAGGCCAACGGCGAAGAGAATCGCGATGGCACTAACAATAACCATAGCTTCAATCATGGTATAGAAGGGTTAGGCGGAAGTCTGGATGTGATCGAGCGGCGACGCGCCAGCGTTCATGCGCTGCTGACGACGCTTTTGCTGTCTCAGGGCACGCCGATGCTGCTGGCGGGCGACGAGCACGGCCACAGCCAGCACGGCAATAACAACGCCTATTGCCAGGACAATACCTTAACCTGGCTCGACTGGGGGGAGGCGAACAGCGGGTTGACCCATTTCACCGCGGCGCTGATCCACCTTCGCCAGCAGATCCCCGCCCTTACCGCCGACAGCTGGTGGGAAGAGGGCGACGGCAACGTTAGCTGGCTGAATAAAGACGCGCAGCCGTTGAGCGCGCAAGAGTGGCAACACGGCATCACCTGCCTGCAAATCCTGCTTTCGGATAAGTGGCTGGTGACGCTGAACGCGACGGACGACGTCGCAGAGATTGTTTTACCTGACGGGGAGTGGCGAGCTGTTCCCCCCTTTGCCGGAGCGGATAATCCGGTAGTAATGGCTGTCTGGCACGGGCCTGCGCACGGAGTGTGCGTATTCCAAAGATGATAAAAAAGGAGTTAGTCATGGTTAGATTAGAGAAGAACGATCCGTTAATGTTGGCGCGCCAGCTACCATTAAAAACCGTTGCCCTGATACTTGCGGGCGGGCGTGGTACCCGTCTGAAAGATTTGACCATCAAGCGCGCCAAGCCGGCCGTTCACTTTGGTGGTAAGTTCCGCATTATCGACTTTGCGCTCTCAAACTGCCTGAACTCGGGCATTCGCCGCATTGGCGTCATTACTCAGTATCAGTCGCACACCCTGGTGCAGCACATTCAGCGCGGCTGGTCATTCTTCAGCGAAGAGATGAACGAGTTTGTCGATCTGCTCCCGGCGCAGCAGCGTGTACACGGGGAAAACTGGTACCGCGGCACGGCGGATGCGGTGACCCAAAACCTCGACATTATTCGCCGCTACAGCGCGGAATACATCGTGATCCTCGCGGGTGATCACATCTACAAGCAGGATTACTCGCACATGCTGATCGACCACGTCGAAAAAGGGGCGCGCTGCACCGTGGCGTGTCTGCCGGTGCCCGTTGCCGAGGCGACGGCGTTTGGCGTGATGCACGTGGATGCGGACGACAAGATTATCGACTTCGTTGAAAAACCGGCGAACCCGCCAACCATGCCGGGCGATGACACCAAATCGCTCGCCAGCATGGGGATCTATGTCTTTGATGCAGATTATCTTTATGAGCTGCTCGAAGAAGACGACAAAGACGAAAGCTCCAGCCACGACTTCGGTAAAGACATCATCCCGAAAATTACCAAAGCTGGCATGGCCTATGCACATCCCTTCCCATTGTCCTGCGTGCAGTCCGATCCGAATGCGGAGCCATACTGGCGTGATGTGGGAACCCTGGAAGCGTACTGGAAAGCCAACCTCGATCTGGCGTCCGTGACGCCTGAGCTGGATATGTACGACCAGAACTGGCCGATTCGTACCCACATGGAATCACTGCCGCCGGCGAAGTTCGTGCAGGACCGCTCCGGCAGCCACGGCATGACCCTGAACTCGCTGGTCTCCGGCGGGTGCATCATCTCCGGTTCGGTGGTGGTGCAGTCCGTGCTGTTCCCGCGCGTGCGTATAAACTCATTCTGTAATATCGATTCGGCGGTTCTGCTGCCGGATGTCTGGGTAGGGCGTTCGTGTCGTCTGCGTCGCTGCGTGATCGACCGCGCCTGCGTCATTCCTGAGGGAATGGTGATTGGTGAAAACGCGGAAGAAGATGCGCGTCGCTTCTACCGTTCTGAAGAGGGGATCGTGTTAGTCACACGGGAAATGTTGCGGAAGCTGCAGATCAAACAGGAGCGATGATGCAGGTTTTACACGTATGTTCTGAGATGTTCCCGTTGTTAAAAACGGGCGGCCTGGCGGATGTTCTTGGTGCATTACCGGCGGCGCAAATCGCCGGTGGAGTCGATACCCGCGTCCTGCTGCCCGCCTTCCCGGATATCCGGCGCGGCATACCTGATGCAAAGGTGGTGACCCGCCGTGAAACGTTTGCCGGACGCATCACCCTGCTGTTTGGGCATTACAACGGCGTAGGGATCTACCTGATCGACGCGCCGCACCTGTACGACCGTCCGGGCAGCCCGTATCACGATACCAACCTGTTCGCCTATACCGACAACGTGCTGCGCTTTGCGCTGCTCGGCTGGGTGGGGGCGGAGATGGCCGTCGGGCTGGATCCATTCTGGCGTCCGGATGTGGTCCACGCGCACGACTGGCACGCCGGGCTGACGCCAGCGTATCTGGCGGCAAAAGGGCATCCGGCAAAATCGGTGTTTACGGTGCACAACCTGGCGTATCAGGGCATGTACTATGCGCATCATATGAATGACATCGATCTGCCATGGTCGTTCTATAACATGCACGGGCTGGAGTTCAACGGGCAAATTTCGTTCCTGAAGGCCGGGCTGTACTACGCCGACCACATCACGGCGGTGAGCCCCACCTACGCGCGTGAAATTACCCAGCCGGAGTTTGGCTACGGTCTGGAAGGGCTGCTGCAGCAGCGCCATCGTGAAGGCCGCCTGTCGGGCATTCTGAACGGCGTGGATGAGCAGATCTGGAGCCCTGAAACCGATCTCCTGCTGGCCGCGCGCTATGGCCGCGACTCGGTGGAAGATAAAGCCGAGAACAAGCGCCAGCTGCAAATTGCGATGGGGCTGAAGGTTAACGACAAGGTGCCACTGTTTGCGGTGGTCAGCCGCCTGACCAGCCAGAAAGGGCTGGATCTGGTGCTGGAGGCGCTGCCCGGTTTACTGGAGCAGGGCGGACAGCTGGCGCTGCTCGGCGCGGGCGACCCGGTGCTGCAGGAAGGTTTCCTCGCCGCTGCCGCGGAACATCCGGGGCAGGTGGGCGTGCAGATTGGCTATCACGAAGCATTCTCGCACCGCATTATGGGCGGAGCTGACGTGATTCTGGTGCCAAGCCGTTTCGAACCCTGCGGCCTGACGCAGCTCTACGGTCTGAAATACGGCACGCTGCCGCTGGTGCGCCGCACGGGCGGGCTGGCGGATACGGTGTCGGATAGCTCTCTGGAAAACCTGGCGGACGGTATCGCCAGCGGGTTTGTCTTTGAAGACAGTAATGCCTGGTCGCTGCTTCGGGCGATTCGGCGTGCGTTCGTCTTGTGGTCCCGTCCATCCCTGTGGCGTTACGTTCAGCGTCAGGCGATGTCCATGGACTTTAGCTGGCACGTTGCGGCGCAGTCGTACCGCGACCTTTATCAACGCTTGATGTAACGAGGCGAAGTTACTGATATGAACGCTCCATTTAGCTACTCTTCCCCCACGCTCAGCGTTGAGGCGTTAAAGCACTCCATCGCCTACAAGCTGATGTTTACCATCGGGAAAGATCCGGTCATCGCCAACAAGCACGAGTGGCTGAACGCCACCCTGTTTGCGGTGCGTGACCGCATGGTCGAACGCTGGCTGCGCTCTAACCGCGCCCAGCTTTCGCAGGAGACGCGGCAGGTTTACTATCTGTCGATGGAATTTTTGATTGGCCGCACCCTCTCCAACGCGCTGCTGTCGCTCGGTATCTACGACGACGTCAAAACCGCGCTGGAAGAGATGGGGCTGGATTTAGAAGAGCTGATTGACGAAGAGAACGACCCGGGGCTGGGTAACGGTGGTCTCGGGCGTCTTGCCGCCTGCTTCCTTGACTCGCTGGCAACGCTGGCGCTGCCGGGGCGCGGCTACGGTATTCGCTACGACTACGGCATGTTCAAGCAGAACATCGTTGACGGCCGCCAGAAAGAGTCCCCGGACTACTGGCTGGAATACGGCAACCCGTGGGAGTTCAAGCGCCACAACACGCGCTACAAGGTGCGCTTTGGCGGACGCATTCAGCAGGAAGGGAAAAAGTCCCGCTGGGTGGAAACCGAAGAGATCCTCGCCGTGGCCTATGATCAGATCATCCCCGGCTATGACACCGATGCGACCAATACGCTGCGCCTGTGGAATGCCCAGGCGAGCAGCGAAATCAACCTCGGTAAATTTAACCAGGGCGACTACTTTGCGGCGGTGGAAGATAAAAACCACTCCGAGAACGTCTCCCGCGTGCTGTACCCGGATGACTCAACCTACTCCGGGCGCGAGCTGCGCCTGCGTCAGGAGTATTTCCTCGTCTCCGCGACGATTCAGGACATCCTCAGCCGTCACCATCAGCTGCACAAAACCTACGCCAACCTGGCGGAGAAAACCGCGATTCACCTTAACGACACCCATCCGGTGCTCTCCATTCCCGAGCTGATGCGCCTGCTGATCGACGAGCACAAGTTCAGCTGGGACGACGCGTTTGAAGTGACGTGCCAGGTGTTCTCCTACACCAACCACACCCTGATGAGCGAAGCGCTGGAGACCTGGCCGGTGGACATGCTCGGCAAAATTCTGCCGCGCCACCTGCAAATCATCTTCGAGATCAACGACTACTTCCTCAAGACGCTGCAGGAGCAGTACCCGAACGATACCGGGCTGCTGAGCCGCGCGTCTATCATTGATGAGTCGAACGGTCGTCGCGTGCGCATGGCCTGGCTGGCGGTTGTCATCAGCCACAAGGTCAACGGGGTGTCCGAGCTGCACTCGAACCTGATGGTGCAGTCCCTGTTTGCGGACTTCGCGAAGATCTTCCCGACGCGCTTCTGCAACGTCACCAACGGCGTTACGCCGCGCCGCTGGCTGGCGCTGGCCAACCAGCCGCTCTCTGACGTGCTGGATGAGAATATCGGCCGCACCTGGCGCACCGATTTGAGCCAGCTGAGCGAGCTTAAGCAGCATATTGATTTCCCGACGGTGAACAAGGCCGTGCGGGAAGCCAAGCTGCTGAACAAGAAACGTCTGGCGGTCTGGCTGGCGATGCACCTCAACGTGGTCGCAAACCCGAAAGCGCTGTTTGACGTGCAGATCAAGCGCATCCACGAGTACAAGCGTCAGCTGATGAACGTGCTGCACGTGATCACCCACTACAACCGCATTAAGGCCGATCCAACCGCAGAGTGGGTGCCGCGCGTGAAGATCTTCGCCGGTAAGGCGGCTTCCGCCTACTACATGGCGAAGCACATTATTCACCTGATCAACGACGTGGCGAAGGTGGTGAACCAGGATCCGGAGATTGGCGACAAGCTGAAGGTGGTATTCATCCCGAACTACAGCGTCAGCCTGGCGCAGCTGATCATCCCGGCGGCAGATCTCTCCGAGCAGATCTCCACGGCGGGAACGGAAGCGTCCGGCACCAGCAACATGAAGTTTGCCCTCAACGGCGCGCTGACCATCGGCACCCTGGACGGGGCGAACGTCGAGATGCTGGAGCACGTAGGAGAAGAGAATATCTTTATCTTCGGCAATACCACCGAAGAAGTGGAGGCGCTGCGCAGGAAAGGCTACTCCCCGCGTGAGTTCTATGAAGGGGATGAAGAGCTACGTCAGGTCCTGACGCAGATTGCGACCGGTGTGTTCAGCCCCGACGAGCCGGGCCGCTATCGCGATCTGGTGGATTCGCTGATTAACTTTGGCGACCACTATCAGGTGCTGGCGGATTATCGCAGTTACGTGGACTGCCAGGATAAAGTGGATGAGCTGTACCGTCAGCAGGAGAAGTGGACCAGCGCGGCGATGCACAACATCGCCAACATGGGGTATTTCTCGTCTGACAGGACCATCAAGGAGTATGCCGAGAACATCTGGCATATTGATCCGGTGCGGTTGTAAAAACAAAGCCCGGTGGCGCCACCGGGCTTTTTACATCACGACGCCAGCGACAGCTCACGCTTCCCCGCATGCTGCTGCAGCCACTGCGCCACGCGAGACTGCTGCTCGGCGTTAAGCCACATCCCTTCTTTGGTACGACGCCAGATGGCATCTTCAAGGCGGCGAACCCACTCGTGCTCAACCAGGTAGCGCAGCTCGGCCTCGTACAGCTCGTGGCCGAAATGTTCACCCAGATCGGCAAGCGATTTCGCGTCGCCCAGGAACAGCTCGGTATTGCTGCCGTAGGTGCGGGCGTAGTGGCGCGCCATCCCTTCGGTAATGAACGGGAAGCGACGGCGCAGCTTCGCGGCGTAATCGTCGCGGTTTCCGCCAATATCTCCGCCGGGCAGCACTGCCTCTTTGGTCCACGCCGGGCCAATACCTTTGTAGTACGGCGCCAGTTTTTCCAGCGCGTGCTCGGCCAGCTTGCGGTAGGTAGTCAGCTTGCCGCCAAACACCGACAGCAGCGGTGCCTGACCGTCTACGTCGTGGATATCAAGCGTGTAGTCGCGGGTGATGGCCTGCGGTGAGTCAGACTCGTCATCGCACAGCGGACGCACGCCAGAGTAGGTCCAGACCACGTCGTCGCGCGACAGCTGTTTCTTAAAGTGCGCGTTATACACTTTCAACAGGTAGTTCACTTCGCTCTCGTCGATCTCGACGTTCTTCGGATCGCCTTTGTACTCCACGTCGGTGGTGCCGATGATGGAGAATTCGTCCATCCACGGGATCACAAACACGATGCGTTTATCTTCGTTTTGCAGGATATAAGCCTGCTTCTGGGTATGCACGCGCGGCACCACAATGTGGCTGCCTTTGATCAGGCGGATGCCGTACGGGGAAGGCAGGTGCATGCCGTCGTCGAAGAACTGCTTCACCCACGGGCCGGTGGCGTTCACCAGGCCGCGCGCTTTCCAGCTGAACTTCTCGCCGGTATCCACGTCTTCTGCTTCCACAATCCACAGGCCGTTTTCACGACGGGCGGCGGTCGCGCGGGTCCGGGTTTTCACCTCGCCGCCTTTCTTCTCGACCATCTGTGCATTCGCCAGCACCAGACGCGCATCGTCCACCCAGCAGTCTGAATATTCGAAACCGCGCACGATTTCCGGCTTAAGGACCGATTCTGAGCCAAAACGCAAACCGTTCGAACCCGGCAGGCTGGTGCGTTTGCCCAGATGATCGTACATAAACAGGCCGATGCGGATCATCCACGCCGGACGCAGGTGCGGACGGTGCGGCAGGCGGAAGCGCATCGGGATCGCCAGATGCGGGGCCATTTTCAGCAGCACTTCGCGTTCGGCCAGCGCTTCGCTGACCAGGCGGAATTCGTAGTGTTCCAGGTAGCGCAGGCCACCGTGGATCAGCTTGGAGCTGGCGGACGACGTCGCGCAGGCGAGATCGTTAGCTTCCAGCATCAGCACGGATAAACCGCGTCCTGCGGCATCAACCGCAATACCGGCACCGTTGATGCCACCGCCTATCACAATCAGATCTTTGGTTTCCATAACACCCTCATGCACTTTCGTTAAAGCTCAAAAATGTTCGATATCGCTCATAATAGCAAAGGAACGCGCTTTTGGTAACATCAAAAAAACAATTTAGAGTGATATGGATAACATAATGGCGTTTACCCGCCGCCAGGACGTACACTACGGGGTAAAATCTTGTCGTTGACCACTGTAAAGAGAACACCATGGATCAGTTTGAATGTATTAACGTAGAAGAAGCCCACCAGAAGATGCACCAGGGAAAAGCGGTGCTGGTGGACATCCGCGACCCGCAGAGTTTTGCTATGGGCCACACGCCGGGCGCGTTTCATCTGACCAACGACACGCTGGGCGCGTTTATGCGCGATAACGACTTCGAAACGCCCGTTATGGTCATGTGCTACCACGGCAATAGCAGCAAAGGCGCGGCGCAGTATCTGATTCAGCAAGGCTATGACGCGGTATACAGCGTCGACGGCGGCTTTGATGCCTGGCATCGTCATTTCCCGGCAGAAGTGGAATACGCGTTTGAGCGCTAATCCCGCTATACTGTCCCCTTTTGTGTGGAAATAAGCGACCGCTGCCCATGTTGATGATCACCTCTTTTACCAACCCGCGCGTCGCCCAGGCGTTTGTCGACTATATGGCGACGCAGGGCGTTATTCTGACCATTCAGCAACATACTCAGACCGACATCTGGCTGGCCGATGAGAGCCAGGCAGGGCGGGTCAACGAGGAGCTGGCGCGTTTCCTTGAGAACCCCGGCGACCCGCGTTATCTGGCGGCCAGCTGGCAATCCGGGCAGACCGGCAGCGGACTGCATTACAGCCGCTTTCCCTTCCTTGCCACGATTCGCGAGCGCGCGGGCCCGTTTACGCTGCTGCTGATGGCGGCCTGCATTATTGTCTTCATTATTATGAACGTGGTGGGCGACCAGAGCGTGATGATCGCGCTGGCGTGGCCGTATGATCCGTCGCTGGATTTTGACGTCTGGCGCTACTTTACCCACGCGCTGATGCATTTCTCGGTGATGCATATCCTCTTTAACCTGCTGTGGTGGTGGTATCTCGGCGGTATCGTTGAGAAGCGGCTCGGCAGCGGCAAGCTGATTGTCATCACCGTAATCAGCGCCCTGCTGAGCGGCTATGTACAGCATAAATTCAGCGGCCCGTGGTTCGGCGGGCTGTCGGGTGTCGTCTACGCTTTGATGGGCTACGTCTGGCTTCGCGGGGAGCGCGACCCGGAAAGCGGCATCTATTTACAACGCGGATTAATAGCCTTTGCGTTAATATGGCTAATTGCCGGATGGTTTGATCTGTTTGGTATGTCTATCGCCAATGGTGCGCACGTCACCGGCCTCGCCGTCGGTCTTGCAATGGCGCTTGCCGACACGCTCCATGCGCGAAAACGAACATAATTCTCAGGGATAATTGATGAAACAAACACAACGTCATGACGCCATTATCGAACTGGTCAAAAAACAGGGATACGTCAGCACCGAAGAGCTGGTCGAGCAGTTTGCCGTCAGCCCGCAAACCATCCGTCGTGACCTGAACGATCTGGCCGATCAGAACCGTATTTTGCGCCACCACGGCGGCGCGGCGCTGCCGTCCAGCTCGGTCAACACCTCCTGGCATGACCGTAAAGCGACGCAGACGGCGGAGAAAGAGCGCATTGCCCGCAAGGTCGCCAGCCAGATCCCGAACGGGGCGACGCTGTTTATCGATATCGGCACCACGCCAGAAGCGGTCGCTCATGCGCTGCTGGATCACGAGAACCTGCGCGTGGTGACCAACAACCTGAACGTGGCCAACACGTTGATGCAGAAAGATGATTTCCGCATCATCCTCGCGGGTGGCGAACTGCGCAGCCGCGACGGCGGGATTATCGGCGAAGCGACGCTCGACTTTATCTCTCAGTTCCGCCTCGACTTCGGCATCCTGGGGATCAGCGGCATCGACACCGACGGCTCACTGTTGGAGTTTGATTATCACGAGGTGCGCACCAAGCGCGCGATTATTGAGAACTCGCGCCACGTAATGCTGGTAGTGGACCATTCGAAGTTTGGTCGTAACGCGATGGTGAACATGGGCAGCATCAGCATGGTGGATGCGGTCTATACCGACGTGATGCCGCCAGCAGGCGTGATGCAGGTGATTAAGGATAATAATTTGCAGTTAGAGTTGTGTTGAAAAGCCGTTCTCCCTCTCCCCGTGGGAGAGGGCCGGGGTGAGGGCATCAGGCCGCACAAAACTAAACTCCGTACCCCATCATCTTCAACAGCTGCTGCGCATGCTGTACCGCGTCCTGACGGTGCGCCACGCCCAGCTTCTGATACAGATTGCGAATGTGCGTTTTGATGGTGGTTGCCGCCACCGCCAGCTCACCGGCAATCTGCTCGTTGCTATAGCCTGAATAGATCAGCCCCAGCACCTGCCATTCGCGCTGGGTGAGCGGGCTGGTGCGAATAAGCTCCGGCACTTCCGGGTGGTTCAGCAGGCGTTCAACAAAGTTCTCGTCGAAATGCGCAAACTTGTGGCGATGATGCTGATTAATTTCGCGCAGAATGCGCTGAGCGCGATGCTGATCCAGCTCCGGCAGCGTGTTGAGCTGAATCAGCTGGCGCAGCTGCTGCGCCATCACTTCACCTTCAATCACGAAGTGGCTAATAAACCCGGTGCGGTTCGCCAGCTGCAAGGCTTCCAGCAGCACGCGCTGGGCGTCATTTTTGCGGCCCGCCTGCCAGTAAAGCTGGTTGAGCAGCAGCAGGTTGCGGTTCAGATCGCTCATCAGACGCAGGTTGCGGGCGTTTTCGTTTAACTCTTCCAGCACAATTTCGGCAGGCTCAAAGTCACCCAGCAGGATCTGCACGCGGGCGATGTTGCGCCACTGGCTTTGCAGGAAGTGGTTATTGGCAAATTCCGGTTTAGGCGTCTGGCGCAGCCAGTTGGCGGCGGATTTTTTGTCCCCCGTCATCTGCCAGTAAATCACCCGAACCTTGTCGGCGTTCGATACCCAGTCGCTGTGGTACTGACCGTTGCCGAGCAGGTTTTCCAGACGGTTAAGGTGATTGCGGGCGTTATCCAGATCGCCACGCGCCAGCGAGCACTGCACCAGCAGGGCCAGACACTGCAATTGCTGCTGAGGCTGGAAGCCAGAGAGCACGTTCACACCCTGACGGGCGCAGCTTTCTGCTTCATCCAGACGCGACCATGCCCACAGCAGTTGAGCGCGAATACGCAACAGGAACTCGTGCATCGGCAGCTGTTCCAGGTGCTGTTCACGAATCAGCTGGAACGCTTTTTCCTGATTTTCCCAGGCGGCCTGCAGGAACCCCTGTGCGAATAAAATCTCGCTTTGCTGGATCAGGCTCCACAGGGCGTAGTGCCACACATCATGGCGGCGCGCCATCTGCTCGGTTTGCTGCATCAGCGAAAGGGAGCGCGTCAGTTCGCCCTTGCAGTGCAGCACTTCGCCGTGCACCGAGGTAGCCACAATCCGGCTGTAGAAATTCGCCAGCGGCAGTTCATCCAGCGCGACCATCGCCAGCCGTTCCGCTTCATCCGCATCGCCGTCGTTAATCGCGACCTGTGCCCGCAGGGCGTTAAATTCGCCGTGCAGGGTGATATCCATTTCGCTTTCCATCTCCTGCTCGGCGCGCGCCAGCAGGGTATTCACTTCGCTGTAGCGGTGCTGGCTCTGCATCAGCCAGGCCTGGAGCAGCACCAGGCGCGGGTTCTCCAGCAGGCTCTCCCACGGCAGGGCTTTCAACGACTCTTCCAGCAGCGTCAGTTCGCTGTGGTTAAACAGCCCCCACGCGTGGTTAAGCAGGATATCGCGCAGCATGCTGGCGTCACCGGCGGCAAGCGCGTGGTGAATGGCCTCGCTCGGGAAGCCTTGCGCCATCCAGCTTTCAGCGGCGGCGCGGTGGATTTCCGGCAATTCCGTTGCCAGCTCCCACTGGCAGCGCTGGCGCAGGAAGCTGCCAAACAGCGGGTGATAGCTGAACCACTCGCCGGGGTCGTCCATGCGCGTCAGGAACAGGCCCTGACGTTCAATCTCTTCCAGCTGCAGCTGACCGTTCTCACAGCCTGTTACGCGCACAATCAGCGCGTCGTTCATGGAGCGCAGCAGGGAGCTTTTCAGCAGGAAATTGCGGGTGGAGGGATCGACGCTGTTCAGCACCTCATCCACCAGGTAATCCGAAAGATGGCTGGCGTTGATGCCGGCCAGACGGCGCGCAGACTGGTGCGTCGGGCTGTTGTTTTGCCGGGCAGAAAGGGCAATCAGCTGTAGCGCCGTGGCCCAGCCTGCGACATCATCACACAAGCGGCTGCTTTCGGAGGCCTCAATGGGTGAGGTCAGGCGGCAGTCAAAGAACTGTTTCGCTTCCTGGTGGGTAAAGGCCAGCTGCTGGCTGCCCACTTCCAGAAGCTGATCGCGCACGCGCAGGTTGGCAATACCGAGCTGCGGCAGGTTGCGTGACAGCACGACCAGGGTCAGGTTTTCCGGCTGGTGGCGCAGGAAGAAGCGCATCGACTCATGGATAACCGGGTTCGTGATCAGATGATAGTCATCAATCACCACGTACAGCGGGCGATGCCATTCGGCCAGTTCGATAAACAGCTGAGAGAAAAGGGAGGACAGGCTGGCGTACTGGCGCTTTTGCACCATTGCCTCGCTGGCGACGCAGTGTCCGTTGGTTGCCTGTTGAATAGCGGCAATCAGATAGCTGGCAAAACGCTCTTGCTGGTTATCGCCCTCGTCGAGGGAGTACCAGCCAAGATCGCTCTTACCTGCGGCCCATTGTGAAATGAGCGTTGTTTTTCCATAACCTGCAGGGCTCGTAACCAGCGCCAGTCGGAAATTATGCGCGCCGGAAAGTTTAGCCAGCAGACGCTCGCGGACCACTGTATGGTCAAGACGAACCGGGCGACTTAATTTTGACGGAATCAACATAGGTTTCACTTCACTGTGGGGAACGAGAGAATTTATTTTTTTTGCGCTTCGTAATTAATAGCTATAAGGTCGGTCAGAAAGAGAACTATTGCAAGTTATGTCTGGCTTTTGTGGCTCTGAATTTGCACTCTGTCACAAAACATTCCGGCCAGTGCTGGAACTTTTTTGAAAAGGCTTTGATGCCGCGTCAATGCTGGCTTGTATGGATGTCACGAGGCTGGGCTGAAACTGGTTTCAGAAAGGTATAATGACGTCGAATTTAATAAACTTCGGGTAAAGTTGAGTGAGATTAATAATCTCCTTAGGCAGGACCCGATTGCTGAAATATTATTCTCCGTAAGCAATCATTTCCGCGTGGATTAATTTCATCCAAAACCGCATTTCATTTCTTTGACATTCTCCCCGGTTACTTTTTTATCTTCCGGGCACACTCCAGCTATGCTCTCAGAGTGGCCTCGATCACACTTTTACGCTCATCCCCGCTACTCCTCCCTGTCTAATCCCCCACGGGAGGAGGAAGAGGTGAAATGAGCCAGGCACACTAGCGCCAACTTGTGTTTTTTTTCTAAAGGATGCCGATCCCCTATGTCACAGCCTACCTTCAACAAAGCTCAATTCCAGGCTGCCCTGACGCGTCAGTGGCAGCGTTTTGGCCTTCATGCTGCAAACGAGATGACGCCTCACCAGTGGTGGCAGGCGGTGAGCGGGGCGCTCGCAGAGCAGCTGGATGCTCAGCCCGTGGCGAAGCCCGTCAAAGGCCAGCGTCACGTTAACTATATCTCGATGGAGTTCCTGATTGGCCGCCTGACCGGCAACAACCTGCTGAACCTCGGCTGGTATCAGGAGGTGGGTGATGTGCTGAAAGAGCACGACATTAACCTGACCGACCTGCTGGAAGAAGAGATCGACCCGGCGCTGGGCAACGGCGGACTGGGGCGTCTGGCGGCCTGTTTCCTTGACTCTATGGCAACGGTCGGCCAGTCGGCGATTGGCTATGGCCTGAACTACCAGTACGGCCTGTTCCGTCAGTCGTTTGCCGACGGCCACCAGATGGAAGCGCCGGACGACTGGCATCGCAATACCTACCCGTGGTTCCGCCACAACGCGCAGCTGGACGTGCAGGTCGGCATCGGCGGGAAAGTGACGAAGCAGGGGCTCTGGGAACCGGCGTTCACTATTACCGGTGAAGCCTGGGATCTGCCGGTGCTCGGCTACCGTAACGGCGTGGCGCAGCCGCTGCGTCTGTGGCAGGCGAAGCACGCGCATCCGTTCAACCTGACCAAATTCAACGACGGCGATTTCCTGCGCGCCGAGCAGCAGGGCATCGACGCCGAGAAGCTGACCAAAGTCCTCTATCCGAACGATAACCACCTGGCGGGTAAAAAGCTGCGCCTGATGCAGCAGTACTTCCAGTGCGCCTGCTCCGTGGCGGATATTCTGCGTCGCCATCACCTGGCGGGCCGCAAGCTGGCGCAGCTGCCGGACTTCGAAGTCATTCAGCTTAACGATACGCACCCGACTATTGCCATCCCGGAACTGCTGCGCGTGCTGATTGACGAGCATCAGCTGAGCTGGGACGACGCCTGGGCCATCACCAGCCGCACCTTCGCCTATACCAACCACACCCTGATGCCGGAAGCGCTGGAGTGCTGGGATGAGAAGCTGGTGAAAACGCTGCTGCCGCGCCACATGCAGATCATCAACAAGATTAACGACCAGTTCAAAACGCTGGTGGAGAAAACCTGGCCGGGCGACAAAGCCGTCTGGGCGAAGCTGGCGGTGGTGCACGACAAACAGGTGCGTATGGCGAACATGTGCGTGGTGAGCGGCTTTGCCGTTAACGGCGTGGCGGCGCTGCACTCCGATCTGGTGGTGAAAGATCTGTTCCCGGAATATCACCAGCTGTGGCCGACCAAATTCCACAACGTGACCAACGGCATTACGCCGCGTCGCTGGATCAAGCAGTGCAATCCGCTGCTGGCCGGCCTGCTGGATAAGACCCTGAAGAAAGAGTGGGCCAACGATCTGGACCAGTTGATTAACCTGGAAAAATACGCCGACGATGCGAAATTCCGCGAGCAGTACCGCGCGATCAAGCTGGAGAACAAGGTTCGCCTGGCGGAGTTTGTGAAAATGCGTACCGGGATTGAGATCAACCCGAACGCCATTTTCGATATCCAGATCAAACGCCTGCACGAGTACAAGCGTCAGCACCTGAACCTGCTGCATATTCTGGCGCTGTACAAAGAGATCCGCGAGAACCCGCAGGCCGACCGCGTGCCGCGCGTGTTCCTGTTCGGTGCGAAGGCGGCGCCGGGCTACTACCTGGCGAAAAACATTATCCTCGCCATCAATAAAGTGGCGGCGGCGATCAACAGCGATCCGAAAGTGGGCGATAAGCTGAAGGTCGTGTTCCTGCCGGATTACTGCGTCTCGGCGGCGGAAATGCTGATCCCGGCGGCGGATATCTCCGAGCAGATCTCGACCGCAGGGAAAGAAGCGTCCGGTACCGGCAACATGAAGCTGGCGCTCAACGGCGCGCTGACCGTCGGCACGCTGGACGGTGCGAACGTCGAAATCGCCGAGAAGGTCGGTGAAGAGAACATCTTTATCTTCGGCCATACTGTTGAAGAAGTGAAAGCCATCAAGGCCAAAGGCTACGACCCGGTGAAATGGCGTAAAAAAGACAAAGTGCTGGATGCGGTGCTGAAGGAGCTGGAAAGCGGCAAATACAGCGACGGCGACAAGCACGCGTTTGACCAGATGCTGCACAGCATGGACAAACACGGCGGCGACCCGTACCTGGTGATGGCGGACTTCACGGCCTACGTTGAAGCGCAGAAACAGGTCGACGTGCTGTACCGCGACCAGGAGGCGTGGACCCGGGCGTGCATTCTGAACACCGCGCGCTGCGGCATGTTCAGCTCTGACCGCTCAATCCGTGATTATCAGGCCCGTATCTGGCAGGCAAAACGCTAAGGAAGCGCGATGGAGAGTAAACGTCTGGACAGTGCCGCGCAGGCGGCGGGAATTAGCCTCAGTTACATCAATGCGCACGGCAAACCGCAGTCTATTGGTGCGGACACCAAAAGACGTTTGCTGGATGCCATGCACAAAACCGACGCGAACGCGTCGGTTGCTCCGGTGCCAAACGTGAAGGTCTTTACCGCAGGCAAAAAGATGCCGCTGGCGGTGGAGGGGCGCGGCGAGTATAGCTGGCTGCTCACCACCGAAGAGGGGCATCAGCATAAAGGCCACGCCACCGGCGGCAAAACGTTAAACCTTCCGGCAAAGCTGCCGGAGGGCTACCACAGCCTGACGCTCACCCAGGACGAACAGCGTTTTCACTGCCGGGTGATCGTCGCGCCAAAACGCTGCTATGAGCCGCAGGCGCTGCTCGAAGGCAAAAAACTGTGGGGCGCCTGCGTGCAGCTCTATACGCTGCGTTCAGACAGCAACTGGGGCATCGGCGATTTTGGCGATCTGAAAAAGATGCTGGCATCTGTTGGTGAGCGCGGCGGCGCGTTTATCGGCCTCAACCCGATCCACGCGCTCTATCCGGCCAACCCGGAAAGCGCCAGCCCGTACAGCCCGTCTTCCCGACGCTGGCTAAACGTGATTTACATCGACGTTAACGCGTTAGACGATTTCAAAAACAGCAAAGAGGCACAGGCGTGGTGGAAGCTTGAGACCACCCAGCAGCTGCTGAAGCAGGCCCGCGATGCGGACTGGGTAGATTATGCCTCCGTGACCGCGCTGAAAATGGCGGCTCTGCGCCTGGCGTGGAAAGGCTTTGCGAAGCGCGACGACGAGCAGATGGCGGCCTTCCGCCAGTTCGTGATGCAGGAAGGTGAAAGCCTCTACTGGCAGGCGGCATTTGATGCGCTGCACGCGTATCAGGTGAAAGAGGACGAAATGCGCTGGGGCTGGCCGGTCTGGCCGGAAGCGTATCAGACCGTGGATACCCCTGAAGTCAAAGCCTTCTGTAAAAATCATGCCGACGAGGTGGACTTCTACCTATGGGTGCAGTGGCTGGCGTACAGCCAGTTTGCCGCCTGCTGGCAGGTGAGCCAGGGCTATAAAATGCCGATCGGCCTGTATCGCGATCTGGCCGTGGGCGTGGCGGAAGGCGGCGCGGAAACCTGGTGTGACCGTGAGCTTTACTGCCTGAAAGCATCCGTCGGCGCGCCGCCGGATATCCTCGGCCCGCTCGGTCAGAACTGGGGCCTGCCGCCGATGGATCCGCACGTGATGGCGGCGCGCGCCTACGAGCCGTTTATCGACCTGCTGCGCGCGAACATGCAGAACTGCGGGGCGCTGCGCATTGACCACGTGATGTCCGTGCTGCGCCTGTGGTGGATCCCGTACGGTGAAACGGCCGATCACGGGGCGTACGTGCAGTATCCGGTGGACGATCTGCTGTCGATCCTGGCCCTGGAGAGTAAACGTCATCAGTGCATGGTGATCGGTGAAGATCTCGGTACCGTACCGGTGGAAATTGTCAGCAAGCTCCGCGACAGCGGGGTTTATTCCTACAAAGTGCTCTATTTTGAGAACGACCATGAGAAAACCTTCCGCGCGCCGAAAGCGTACCCTGAACAGTCAATGGCAGTCGCGACGACGCATGATCTTCCTACGCTCAGAGGCTACTGGGAAAGCGGCGATCTGACCCTCGGCAAAACGCTGGGCCTCTATCCAGATGAAGAGGTTCTGCGTGGACTGTATCAGGACCGCGAGCTGGCGAAGCAGGGGCTGCTGGACGCGCTGCACAAGCATGGCTGTCTGCCGAAGCGTGCCGGACATAAGGCGTCGCTGATGGCAATGACCCCAACGCTCAACCGTGGCCTGCAGCGCTATATTGCCGACAGCAACAGCGCTTTGCTCGGCCTGCAGCCGGAAGACTGGATTGATATGGCGGAGCCGGTGAACGTGCCGGGCACCAGCTATCAGTACAAGAACTGGCGCCGCAAGCTGTCCACAACGCTTGAGACGATGTTTGCCGATGACGGGGTGAACAGGCTGATTAAAGATTTGGATAAGCGCAGAAGGGCGGTGGGTAAGAAGTCGTAATTTGCCCCTCACCCTAGCCCTCTCCCCAAAGGGGAGAGGGAACCGATCGAGCAGGAGATTCAGAGAGCCATATTCAACAGCAGACACCCTACCAGGCCGCAGACCGAAATAATGGTTTCCAGCATTGACCAGGACTTGATGGTCTCACCGATGGTCAGGTTGAAGTACTCCTTGAACAGCCAGAAGCCCGGATCGTTCACGTGAGAGAAAATCACGCTGCCGGAGCCTACCGCAATAACCATCAGCTCAGGGCTGACGCCCGTGGTGGCAATCAGCGGCGCAACGATACCGCCCGCTGTAATCGCCGCAACGGTTGCAGAACCCAGCGCGATACGCAGCACGGCAGCAATAGACCACGCCATCAGGATTGGAGAGATATTGGTTTCATGCATCATGGAAGCGATGTATTTGTCCACGCCGCTGTCGACCAGCACCTGCTTGAACGCACCGCCACCGCCGATAATCAGCAGCATCATGGCAATGATTTTGATGGACGAGGTCAGCGTGTCGTTGATCTGATCCATGGAGCGGCCACGGTTCAGGCCGAAGGTGAACATCGCAATCAATACCGCAATCAGCGTTGCCATCACCGGGTCGCCGAGGAACTCGGCAACGGCCAGGAAAGCGTGGCCTTTCGGCAGGATCATCTCCGCCACGGCGCGCATTGCCATCAGGATCACCGGTACCAGCGAGGTCCAGACGCTGACGCCAAAGCCTGGCATCTCTTCTTCAGTGAAGGTTTTGGCGCTGTACAGGCCTTCCGGAATAGGCTTATCAATGCCTTTCAGGAAGCGGGCATACACCGGGCCTGCCAGAATTACGGTCGGGATCGCCAGAATCGTACCGAACAGCAGGGTTTTACCCATATCGGCGTGGAAGATGGTGGCGATGGCGGTTGGACCCGGGTGCGGCGGCAGGAAGCCGTGGGTCACGGACAGCGCAGCAGCCATTGGTACACCCACGAACAGCAGCGGGATGTTGGCCGCGGCGGCGATGGTGAACACCAGCGGCAGCATCAGCACGAAGCCCACTTCATAGAACAGCGCGAAACCGACGGTAAAACCGGTTAACACCACCGCCCACTGGATGTGCTGTTTACCGAATTTGGCAATCAGGGTGGTGGCAATACGCTGCGCGCCACCGCAGTCCGCCAGCATTTTGCCGAGCATGGCGCCGAAGCCCATGATCAGCGCCAGGCTGCCGAGCGTGCCGCCGACACCGGCTTTGATAGAGCTGATAACTTTAACCAGCGGCATCCCCTGCATCAGACCGACTGCAAGTGCCACCAGAACCAGAGCGATAAATCCGTTCATTTTGAAGCGGATCATCAAGAGCAGTAATAACACAACACCGATAGCAACGATGACTAATGGCATGATTTACCTGGCCTTTGAATTGTTATGGGTAACGTCATTGTTTCAACGACAAATTCCGGTTGTCCCAACTGGGAACAGAGTGGTTAACGGCACTCATACTGATGCCTGCGAAACAGTTAAGTTTAGTCGGCTGTTATAAGGGTGTTGAGTGCCCACGAGAATGATACGGGTAACATATCGTGGTTGAGAATCACCCGGTGAGGCAAAATTTGAATTATGAGACGCAGGTCAACATATAGAGGGGGAAGGCAAGGGAGTCAGGCCCGGTAAGCGCAGCGCCACCGGGCAATACAGACGGGTACTGAATTAGTAGTAAGAGTGCTCGCCGCGCTGGTGCTCTGTCAGGTCGCGCACGCCTTTCAGTTCCGGGAATTCGTTCAGCAGCTGCTTCTCGATCCCTTCTTTCAGGGTCACGTCGACCATGGAGCAACCGTTACAGCCGCCGCCAAACTGCAGGATCGCCAGGCCGTCTTCCGTGATTTCCATCAGGGAAACGCGACCGCCGTGGCCGGCCAGTTGTGGGTTGATCTGGGACTGCAGCAGATACTCAACGCGTTCCATCAGCGGCGCATCGTCAGAGACTTTACGCATTTTGGCGTTTGGCGCTTTCAGGGTCAGCTGAGAACCCAGCTGGTCGGTGACAAAGTCGATTTCCGCATCTTCAAGATACGGCGCGCTCAGTTCATCGACGTAAGCGGTGAGCTGTTCAAATTTAAGGGCAGTGTCAGTTGCTTCCACAGCGTCCGGAGGACAATAAGAGACACCACATTCTGCATTCGGAGTGCCTGGATTGATCACAAACACGCGGATCTGCGTCCCTTCTTCCTGATTTGCCAGCAGTTTGGCAAAGTGCGCTTGTGCAGAATCGGAAATACGGATCATAGCTTTGGCCTAATAGTTGACTAAATTACCTGGGTATAATCATACGCCCATTGAAGAAGGGCTACAAGGTACGGCACAGACACCATACCTGAACCGACGCGGCGCCGCTTTGCAAAAGCAGTCGGGAAAGTTCAGCAACGGTACTGCCTGTGGTGACGACGTCATCCACGATGGCGATATGGAGGCCGTGGACTGGCAATTCAAGGCGAAAGGCGTTTTTCAGGTTCCTTTTGCGAAGCCGGGCGTTGAGCTGATGCTGGATGGCGGTGGCATGAACGCGGGTAAGCGCGCTGGCATCGTAGCGACAACCCAGCCACCGGGCGAGCGGGCGGCAGAGCAGGTCGCTTTGATTATAGCCGCGCCGCCAGTGTCGGCGTCGGTATAAGGGGACATTCACCACCATGTCGATTTTCGGCAAAGCGCGGGTTCGTCGCGCCTGTAAAACGGCCAGCAAAAGCAGGCGGGCAAGGGGCTGCGCCAGCGAACTCTGGCCGGAAAACTTCAGGGCGTGAATAAGCCCGCTCAGCGGCGGAACATAATCATCCACGGCCACCAGCGCGCTCCACGGCGGGGATTTTTTCAGGCAGCGGCCGCAGGGCAAATCGCGGTTCGCCGCCGGTAAACCACATTGCGGGCAGGTTGTGATACGCCTTTCCAGCGAACGCGTGCAGACGGAACAGACGCCCCACGCGCTGAGGGCAAGCGGCATTTTGCATAGCCAGCACAAGCCAGGCACTGTTAGCATGTGCAACCTCCATGTGAAAAAAGAGAACAGTAACTGATGAAGACGCTGTGGTGGCAGACCGTAGGGACAGGAAATTGCCATCTTGTGCTGCTGCACGGATGGGGCCTGAATGCGGAAGTGTGGCATTGCATAAGCGAGGAACTTGCCTCGCAATTTACGTTACATCTGGTTGATCTGCCGGGCTATGGTCGCAGCCGTGGCTTTGGCGCGATGTCGCTTGATGAAATGGCGCAGCACGTTGTAGACGCCGCGCCGCAAAATGCCATCTGGCTGGGCTGGAGTCTGGGCGGGCTTGTGGCAAGCCAGATTGCGCTCTCCTGGCCCGAGCGCGTTAGGGCGCTGGTCACCGTGGCCTCGTCGCCATGCTTTAGCGCGCAAGAGGCGTGGCCCGGCATCAAACCTGATGTTCTGGCGGGCTTCCAGCAGCAGCTGAGCGACGATTTCCAGCGGACCGTCGAGCGATTCCTCGCCTTGCAGACGATGGGCACCGAAACCGCGCGTCAGGATGCCAGAGCGTTAAAGCAGGTGGTGCTCTCCCTGCCGATGCCGGACGTTGAGGTGCTTAACGGCGGTCTGGAGATCCTGAAAACGGCCGATCTGCGCGAGCCGCTGGCCGGGCTGAGCATGCCGCACCTGCGCATCTATGGCTATCTCGACGGGCTGGTGCCGCGCAAAGTGGTCCCACTTCTGGATTCCCTCTGGCCGGACAGCGAATCACAGGTCATAGCAAAAGCCGCGCATGCGCCGTTTATCTCTCATCCGACGGAGTTTTGTTCAGCGTTGGTTGCGTTAAGTCAACGTTTAGACTGATTATTTTCTATCCAGCCTGGAAAAAGTTACACACCGCAACCATACTCCAGATGTCGTTGCGGTTGTTCTGCCTACGATGATCAAAACAACAATCCTATGGAGAGTCAGGCTATGAAACTTGTTACAGGTATTGTCACTTCTCTGGTTATTGGGTCACTGTCATTTGGCGTTTTTGCGGCAAAAGAGCTGGAAAAAGATAAAGTTGCCGGGATGAATTTGACGAAAATTGGTGAGATTTCTACGTCTGACACCACCGCGCCGATGGATGCAAGAAAAGAGCTGTCGAAGAAAGCGGATGAGCTGGGCGGGACATACTTCGTCGTCACCAGCGCAGAAAAACAGACCAAAAACGTACGCGCTACTGCGGACGTCTATAAGTAATACGATAAAACCGGGCAGCAATGCCCGGCTTTATTAGCGCAGTGCCCACCACTCCCTGAGACAGGCCTTTCCTTCCGGACAGCTTTTACAACTGCCGGAGAGGCAACCCTCCGCTTCGTCCTGAATCCGCACGGCTTTACCCATGGCTTCCAGGCGCTCCAGCATGGCATCGATCATCGGCTGCGGCGTATGCAGGCTAAGGCTGAGCTGTTTTGCCTCCATGCGTCCCTGCAATGCCAGTAAGTCACGAACCTGGATCAACGATGCCATCTGTTTTTCCCCTTAGTGACAGTCGCCAGCCGGGCTGTTGCAGCAGGTGCCCGGGGTTTTACGCGTCGCCAGCAGGTTGATATCAACGCGGCTTCGCGCCCGGCGCAGCAGGCCAATCACAATCACGTTAAACAGGATGACCGCCAGGATGCTGACCAGGCTGTAGCGCGGATGCTGGCTGAAGTTAACGGTCTGGTAAAACAGCGTCGCCAGCGAGTAGGCGATATTCAGCCCCCACAGAATGGAGAAGCCCATCCAGCCGCGGCTGGACTCACGGGCAATCGCCCCCATCACCGAGATGCACGGAATATAGAGCAGAACGAAGATCAGGTAGCTGTAGGCTGCGGACGCGCTGCCAAACTTCTCGCCCATCACGCCCATGGCACCGGTCGCCATTTCGCCGTCGCCTTTGCTGGCCTCAATCGGGTTAGCCAGCACGCTCAGGCTGAAGGTGTCTTTCAGGCTCTGCCAGGTCTCCTCTACGGCACCCAGCAGTTCGTCACCGAGGTGAAACTCCGCCGGGTTAAATTCCTGCTCCTGAATGTTCTCTGCGGTGTAGAGCGTGTTCAGGGTCCCGACGACCACCTCTTTCGCCATCGCACCGGTGAACAGGCCCACGGTCGCCTGCCAGTTATCCTCCTGTACGCCAATCGGTTTGAAGACCGGCGTGATGACGCGGCTGACGGAGGCGAGGGCAGAGTCGTTGATGTTATCTGCCGCCTGACCGGTGAGGGTGAAGCTGTTCAGCGCGCTCAGGAAAATACTGACAATAACAATCATCTTACCGGCGCGCAGCACAAAGCCTTTCAGGCGCTGCCAGGTCTGGATCGCCAGGCTTTTCAGATGCGGGACGTGATAGACCGGAAGCTCCATTACAAACGGTGACGCTTCACCACGCATGATGGTGTGCTTGAGCATTAAGCCGGTCAGGATCGCCATCACGATGCCCAGCACGTACAGCGAGAAGACCGCCAGCGCTCCCTGCTGGCCAAAGAAGGCTGCCGCGAAGACGGCAAAGATTGCCAGACGCGCACCGCAGGACATAAACGGCGCCATCATAATGGTCATCAGTCGTTCACGCGGTGCATCCAGGGTGCGCGCGCCCATAACCGACGGCACGTTACAGCCGAAGCCGACGATCAGCGGGACGAACGATTTGCCCGGCAGCCCCAGCGCCTGCATCAGGCGGTCCATCACGAAGGCGGCGCGCGCCATGTAGCCTGAATCTTCGAGGAACGAGAGGAACAGATACATCATGCCGATCTGCGGTACCAGCGGCAGCACGGTGTTGATACCGCCGCCAATCCCCTGGGCAAGGAAGATGGTCAGCCATTCCGGGAAGTGCAGGGTGTAACCTACCCACTGAATACCGTGTACGAAGACCGCGACAGAACCGGCGTCAAAAATCGGCTGCAGCGCGCCACCGATGTTAATCGCGAGCAGGAACATCACGTACATCACCAGCAGGAAGATGGGCAAACCGAGGAAGCGGTTGAGCACAATCTTATCCACCGCCGCCGTAAAGCGGCTGGGCTCTGCGGTAAGGGCGTTGCTGACCACGTCGCAAATTGACGCAATGGCCTGATAACGCGCATCGGCGATGTGCAGCGCCGGATCGTCCAGCTCGTCGCTGAGACGGGCGAGGGCCACGTCCAGCTTATCCGCCGCATGTCCGGCATAGGCGCGGCTGTAGATATCCCCTTCCAGCATCTGCAGGCCGAGCCACAGGCGCTGTTTTGCAGGCATGCTGCTGTCCATCTCCTGCGCCAGCCGTTCGGCTTCGCGCAGCAGCGGCTGGGCGTAGTGCACCAGCTCAACGTCGCGGTTTCCCGCGTGGCGGTCAATCGCCAGCTTCAGGGCGTCGATACCGCGAGCGCGGGTCGAGACCAGCGGAACCACCGGACAGCCCAGGCGCGCGGAGAGCGCATCGACGTCGATGCGCAGCTTTTGTTTTTCCGCAATGTCGAGCATGTTGAGCGCCACGATGCAGGGGATCCCCAGCTCCAGCAGCTGTAGCGTCAGGTAAAGGTTTCGCTCGAGGTTCGAAGCGTCGACCACGTTGATCAGCAGATCCGCGTCGCCGCCTAGAATGTAGTGGCAGGCAATTTGCTCATCGAGCGAAGTCTGGGATGAAATCGTGGTTAAGGAGTAGGTGCCGGGAAGGTCAACCAGGGTGACCTGATTGTCCGTTGTCGCGAACTGGCCTTCTTTACGTTCAACCGTTACGCCTGCCCAATTTCCCACGCGCTGGCGCGCGCCGGTTAACTGATTAAATAAGGTTGTCTTGCCGGAATTAGGATTGCCAATTAAGCCAATAGTTAATTTTTTCATTGTATTAGACCCACCGAAACCGCTGGCTTGTTAACGGGATAAAGATTCAACTTCAATTAATGCGAGGTCTTTTTTGCGCAGAACCAGATTTACGCGCCGGGTTTCGATATGAACTGGATCGCCCAACGGCGCCACACGCACGACCTGGAATGATGATCCGGGCAGCATGCCAAGTGACAGCAGCTTCTGCCGATAGGCCGGGCTAATTTCGCGGGTAAAACCGGTAATTTTCCATGCACTGTCTGGAGTGAATTGCATAATGCCTGATTCCACGAGAGGTTAAATAATCTACACTGCGATGATAATGAGAATAGTTTTTATCAGCAATAATAAAAATGTGACGGGATGTTGTTAATCGTATTAATTTGCGGTCTGATTGACCTTGCTCAATATTTGCAGAATTACCCGGGAAGGAATAAAAAGCGTATTTGTTAATGGAGTGATAAATAGCGGTTTAAATATGGGTGTGCAATCGGTTTCATATATTTCGAGATGATTTTATTCCCCTCATCCCGGCCCTCTCCCCTTTGGGGAGAGGGTTAGGGTGAGGGGGGTGACCTTAGCGTTTCTTACCCATCGCCGCCGCCAGCGCGTCCATCATCGCGCTGTTGCCCGCAGGCTGCGCGTCACGCCCGCGCGGTTTTGTGGCTTTCGTGGCCGGACGCTGCTGCTCGCGGCCTCCGCCGTTGCCGCCACGGCGCGAGCTGGTGTCGCCCGGCTGCTCATCCAGACGCATGGTCAGGGCGATACGCTTGCGCTGCAGATCCACCTCCAGCACTTTCACCTTCACGATGTCGCCCGCTTTGACCACGGTGTGCGGGTCTTCAACGAACTTGTCGGCAAGGGAAGAGATATGCACCAGACCGTCCTGGTGCACGCCGATATCCACAAACGCGCCGAAGTTGGTGACGTTGGTCACCGCGCCTTCCAGCACCATGCCCGGCAGGAGATCGTTCATGGTCTCGATGCCGTCAGCAAAGGTCGCCGTTTTGAACTCAGGACGCGGATCGCGGCCCGGTTTTTCCAGCTCTTTGATGATATCGGTGACGGTTGGTACACCAAATTTGTCGTCGGTGAAATCAACGGCTTTCAGGTTACGCAGAGCGCTGCTGTCGCCCATGAGATTCTTCAGCGCCTGCTGGGTGGCGGTCAGGATGCGTTCCACCACTGGATACGCTTCCGGGTGAACGGTAGAGGCATCCAACGGGTTATCGCCGTGGTTGATGCGCAGGAAGCCCGCGCACTGCTCAAACGCTTTCGGCCCCAGGCGGCTCACTTTGAGCAGCTGCTGACGGTTCTGGAACTGGCCGTTCTCATCGCGCCAGGCGACGATGTTCTGTGCCATCATGCGGGTTAAGCCCGCCACGCGGGTCAGCAGGGGAACGGAGGCGGTGTTCAGGTCCACGCCGACGGCGTTTACGCAGTCTTCCACGACCGCGTCCAGCTTGCGCGCCAGCTGCGTCTGGCTCACGTCGTGCTGATACTGGCCCACGCCGATGGATTTCGGATCGATCTTCACCAGCTCCGCCAGCGGATCCTGCAGACGACGGGCGATGGAGACCGCGCCGCGCAGGGAAACGTCCAGGTCAGGGAATTCCTGCGCCGCCAGCTCAGAGGCGGAATAGACCGATGCGCCCGCTTCGCTGACGATCACTTTCTGTGCCGTCACTTTCGGGAACTGCTTCTGCACGTCGAGGTAGAAACGCTCGGTTTCGCGTGATGCGGTGCCGTTACCGATGGCAACCAGCTCCACGTTGTACTTCTCGCACAGCGCCGCCACCACGACGGCGGCTTTCGCTGCCTGGCCGGTGTGCGGGTAAATGGTATCGGTGGCGACCAGCTTGCCGGTGCCGTCAACGACCGCCACTTTCACGCCGGTACGCAGGCCCGGATCGAGCCCCATGGTGGCGCGCAGGCCCGCAGGAGCGGCCATCAGCAGGTCATGCAGGTTACGGGCGAAGACGTTGATCGCTTCGTCTTCCGCGCGCTCGCGCACGGTGCCCATCAGCTCGGTTTCCAGGTGCATCAGCACCTTGATGCGCCACGTCCAGCTCACCACGCCTTTGCGCCAGCTGTCCGCCGGGGCGTTGTTCAGGCGCAGGCCGAGATGGTCGATGATAATCTGCTCGCAGTGGCTCTCTTTCGGCGGCTCGTCAAACTGTGGGTCGGCGTTCAGGGAGAGCTGGAGCACGCCTTCGTTGCGGCCGCGGAACATCGCCAGCGCGCGGTGAGACGGGGTGGTCGAAATCGGTTCGTGGTGATCGAAGTAGTCGCGGAACTTCGCGCCTTCTTCCTCTTTGCCCGCGACGACGGTAGAGACGATGTGGGCGTTCTTCCACAGGTAATCACGCACTTTGGCCAGCAGGGCGGCGTCTTCCGCGAAGCGCTCCATCAGGATGTAGCGCGCGCCGTCCAGAGCGGCCTTGGTGTCAGCGACACCTTTGTCGGCGTCGACGAATTTTGCCGCTTCGGTTTCCGGGTCGTGAGATGGCTCATTCCACAGCAGCTCTGCCAGCGGCTCAAGGCCCGCCTCAATCGCAATCTGCCCGCGGGTACGGCGCTTCGGTTTGTACGGCAGATAGAGATCTTCGAGTTCGGTTTTGCTCAGGGTGCCGTTAATGGCGCTTTCCAGCTCGCTGGTCAGCTTGCCCTGTTCGCCGATGGATTTGAGGATCGCCTGACGACGTTCTTCCAGCTCGCGCAGATAGCCCAGGCGGGTCTCCAGGTTACGCAGCTGCGTGTCATCCAGACCGCCTGTGACTTCCTTACGATAACGTGCAATAAACGGCACGGTGTTCCCTTCATCAAGCAGGCGAACGGCAGCTTCTACCTGTTCGGCTCTGGCCTGAAGTTCACCCGCAATAATGCGGCAGAGCGAATCTTTCATCATGGCTTTATCATCTTGTGGGTCAAAAATCAGGGGATAGTTATACGGGCTGACACGGCAAAATGCCAGCCGGGGAGGGCGCTCTCGGACTATTTTACGTAGACGATCTCATTGACGTACCAGCTGGCTTCACCGGCTGGGGTCTGAACGACGGCTAAATCGCCCACTTCCTTTTTCAGCAGCGCGCGGGCCATCGGGGAGTCGATAGAAATGTAATCTTTACGGCCAAAAATTTCATCGTAGCCGACGATGCGAAAACGCAGGGTGTCCCCATCGTCGTTTTCAATCTCCACCCACGCGCCGAAGAACACTTTGCCCTCCTGCTGCGGGGAGTAATCGACAATTTTAAGATTTTCGAGACACTTCGTGAGATAGCGTACCCGGCGGTCAATTTCACGCAGCCGCTTCTTGTTGTACTGATAATCAGCATTTTCGCTGCGATCGCCCAGGCTGGCCGCCCAGGTCACCTTTTTGGTTACTTCAGGACGCTCTTCGCGCCACAGGTAATCCATCTCTTTTTTGAGCTTTTCGTACCCTTCGCGGGTGATCAGGGGCGTTTTCATGGTGCTGCCTTTGCTGCCGGTTCTCTGTTTTGCGCACAATACGTACCACACAGTGTAACAGACAGGATTAATAATGATTTATGTGATGAAATGAACAGATAAGCTGCTGTTAAATATGCTTTGTAACAATTTCGACTAGAATTTATACCAGAATTAACTGGTCGAATACGTGCACTTTTTTAGAATACGCTGTTACAAAGACTATCCGAACCTTTGGGAGTACACACAATGCAAGAAAACTACAAAATTCTGGTCGTGGATGACGACATGCGCCTGCGCGCGCTGCTTGAGCGTTATCTGACCGAGCAGGGCTTCCAGGTTCGTAGCGTCGCGAACGCTGAGCAGATGGACCGTCTGCTGACCCGCGAATCTTTCCATCTGATGGTTCTCGACCTGATGCTGCCGGGTGAAGACGGGCTTTCTATCTGCCGCCGTCTGCGCAGCCAGAGCAACCCGATGCCGATCATCATGGTGACGGCGAAGGGCGAAGAAGTTGACCGTATCGTGGGCCTCGAAATCGGCGCCGACGACTACATTCCAAAACCGTTTAACCCGCGCGAGCTGCTGGCGCGTATTCGTGCCGTGCTGCGCCGTCAGGCGAATGAACTGCCGGGCGCGCCGTCCCAGGAAGAAGCCGTCATTGCCTTCGGCAAGTTCAAGCTGAACCTCGGCACGCGCGAGATGTTCCGTGAAGATGAGCCAATGCCGCTCACCAGCGGCGAGTTTGCCGTACTGAAAGCGCTGGTCAGCCACCCGCGCGAGCCGCTTTCCCGCGACAAGCTGATGAACCTGGCGCGCGGTCGCGAATACTCCGCAATGGAACGCTCCATCGACGTGCAGATCTCCCGCCTGCGCCGCATGGTGGAAGAAGATCCGGCGCATCCTCGTTATATTCAGACCGTATGGGGTCTGGGCTACGTGTTCGTTCCGGACGGCTCTAAAGCATGAGGCGAATGCGCTTCTCGCCGCGAAGCTCGTTTGCCCGCACCCTCTTACTGATCGTCACCCTGCTGTTCGTCAGCCTGGTGACGACCTACCTGGTGGTGTTGAACTTTGCGATTCTGCCGAGCCTCCAGCAGTTTAATAAGGTCCTGGCCTACGAAGTGCGTATGCTGATGACCGATAAGCTGCAGCTGGAGGACGGCACGCAGCTGGTTGTTCCCCCGGCATTTCGCCGTGAAATCTACCGTGAACTGGGCATTTCGCTTTACTCCAATGAAGCGGCGGAAGATGCTGGCCTGCGCTGGGCGCAGCACTATGAATTCCTCAGCCAGCAGATGGCGCAGCAGCTGGGTGGCCCGACGGAAGTGCGCGTTGAGGTCAACAAAAGCTCGCCCGTCGTCTGGCTGAAAACCTGGCTGTCACCCAACATCTGGGTACGCGTTCCGCTGACTGAAATCCATCAGGGCGATTTCTCGCCGCTGTTCCGCTACACCCTTGCCATTATGCTGCTGGCGATAGGCGGCGCGTGGCTGTTTATCCGTATCCAGAACCGACCGCTGGTCGACCTGGAGCACGCTGCGCTGCAGGTCGGTAAAGGCATTATTCCTCCTCCACTGCGTGAATATGGTGCCTCTGAAGTGCGTTCAGTAACGCGCGCGTTTAATCATATGGCGGCAGGCGTTAAGCAGCTGGCGGATGACCGTACGCTGCTGATGGCCGGGGTCAGTCATGACCTGCGCACCCCGCTAACGCGTATTCGTCTGGCGACGGAGATGATGGGTGAAGAGGACGGTTATCTCGCCGAGTCTATTAACAAGGACATCGAAGAGTGCAACGCCATCATCGAGCAGTTCATCGACTACCTGCGCACCGGTCAGGAGATGCCGATGGAAATGGCCGATCTGAATGCGGTGCTGGGCGAAGTGGTGGCCGCAGAAAGTGGTTATGAGCGTGAAATTGATACTGACCTTCAGGACGGTGAAATTCAGGTTCGTATGCACCCGCTTTCCATTAAGCGTGCGGTGGCCAATATGGTGGTTAACGCGGCGCGCTACGGTAACGGCTGGATTAAGGTTAGCAGCGGGTCTGAACTCAACCGCGCCTGGTTCCAGGTGGAGGACGACGGCCCGGGCATTAAGCCCGAGCAGCGTAAGCATCTGTTCCAGCCATTTGTGCGCGGCGATAGCGCGCGCAGCACCAGCGGTACGGGCTTAGGCCTGGCGATTGTGCAGCGTATTGTGGATAACCATAACGGGTTGCTGGAGATTGGTACCAGCGAGCGGGGTGGGTTGAGTATTCGCGCCTGGTTGCCGGTTCCGGTGACGCGGGGGCAGGTGAAAGAGGGATAGTGCGGTCTGATGCCCTCACCCCGGCCCTCTCCCACTGTACAGTCCGGGGACATGGTAGACAGGTGTTCGGGGACATGGTGAACACTTTTTAACATCCTTTACCCATGGTGATCGACTTTTTCTTCAGGTCGATCATCCCCACTTTTGTGCTGTACCACCACACTTCATAGCAGCCGTCATCCTGCGTCTCCCTCAGCCCGACCCGTTCTCCCCTGAACGCCTTGCCTGCGCTCAGACTGACACCCTGTATGCTCAGCTTTCCGCTGACATCCACTTTCCTGACCTTCACCCCTTCATCGTATTCAGGTGGCGTTACGCTGCCGCTGTACTGCCGGGCAGACGGCTGATAACGCGAGGCCGGTACCGCCATACCCAGCGCCTCGTGCGGGCGTTCAAGGTTGTACACCGTGCGCCAGTGATCGAAAGCGCGTTGCAGCTCTCCGCTGTCCGCGAACCATTTTCCCTGCAGCACTTCCGCCTTCAGGCTGCGGTGAAAACGCTCCAGCTTGCCCTGCGTCTGCGGATGATAAGGCCGGGAGTGCCCCACCCGGATACCGTGGCGCATCAGCCACAGCTCCAGCGCCGTCCAGGTGCCGGTGGTGTCGCCCCACGGTGAGCCGTTGTCCATCGTCATCCTGTCTGGCAGGCCGTAGCGTTCAAACGCGCTGACAAGCTGCTGCTGCACGGTCTCGCGCCGTTCATCGGTACAGTGCGCCAGGCACAGGGAAAAACGGGAGTGGTCGTCCAGCAGGGTGAGCGGATGGCAGCGGCCACCGCCAAAGGGAAAGTGGCCCTTAAAATCCATCTGCCAGAGCCGGTTCGGCGCGTCATGTTCGAAGCGTCCCGTAGCCGGAACGCCCGGTGATGCGCCCGGCAGCAGACCGTGACGGGCCATCAGATTATGGACGGTGCTGAAGGCGGGCATACGGTGCCCCTGGTCTTCAAGCCAGCGCTTAATCTTGCGGGCGCCCCAGCGTTGATGACGGTCATGCGCCATGCGCAGCAGGGCCGTGATGTCGTCAGATGAGCGGTTCGGGGAATGATGAGGTGCGCGGGAGCGGTCCTGAAGACCGGAGGCACCTTCCTCAGCCCAGCGCTGAAGCCACTTGTAGCCGGTGGCAGGAGAAATGCCGAACTGACGGCAGAGGAAACGGATGTTCGCCCCGTCCTGCGAGGCGAACAGCACAAACTCGGTACGTAATGACATGGTATCTCTCGCATCCCAGGGCATAAGCGACTCCATAAACGGGTTCTTATGCCTCAGTTGTAAGTGTCTACCATGTCCCCGAACAAGTGTTCACTATGTCCCCGGACCGTACACCCACGGGGAGAGGGAGAAAACATTAAAAAAGGCAACTTTCGTTGCCTTTTTGCTTTTACCTACAGCTTCGGACCCGCACTCACCAGCGCAGCACCCGCCGGGGTATCGGTGTACTTCTCGAAGTTCTCGATAAACAGCTTCGCCAGCGATTCCGCCTTCTCGCGCCACTGTTCCGGCGATCCGTAGGTATTGCGCGGGTCGAGGATACGCGTGTCCACACCCGGCAGTTCCGTCGGAATGGCCAGATCGAACATCGGCAGCGTGAAGGTTTCGGCATTATCCAGAGAACCATCCAGAATGGCGTCGATAATGGCGCGGGTATCTTTGATGGAGATACGTTTGCCGGTACCGTTCCAGCCGGTATTCACCAGGTAGGCCTGCGCGCCGGATGCCTGCATGCGTTTCACCAGCACCTCAGCGTACTGCGTCGGGTGAAGCGACAGGAAGGCTGCACCGAAGCAGGCGGAGAAGGTTGGGGTTGGCTCCGTGACGCCACGCTCGGTACCCGCCAGCTTGGCGGTAAAGCCAGAGAGGAAGTGGTACTGCGTCTGGCTGGCGGTCAGGCGGGAAACCGGTGGCAGCACGCCGAACGCATCCGCCGTCAGGAAAATCACCTTCGTGGCATGGCCCGCTTTTGACACCGGCTTCACGATGTTGTCGATGTGGTAGATCGGGTAAGAGACGCGGGTGTTTTCGGTTTTTGACGCATCGTCGAAGTCGATAGAGCCGTCGGCACGTACGGTGACGTTTTCCAGCAGCGCGTCGCGGCGGATCGCGTGGAAGATATCCGGCTCGGCCTCTTCAGACAGGCGAATGGTCTTCGCGTAGCAGCCGCCTTCGAAGTTAAACACCCCGTCATCGTCCCAGCCGTGTTCGTCATCGCCAATCAGACGGCGTTTTGGATCGGTGGAGAGCGTGGTTTTCCCGGTGCCGGAAAGACCGAAGAACACCGCTACGTCGCCTTTCTCGCCGACGTTCGCCGAGCAGTGCATAGAGGCAATACCGCGCAGCGGCAGCAGGTAGTTCATGACCGAGAACATCCCTTTCTTCATCTCGCCGCCATACCAGGTACCGCCGATCAGCTGAATACGTTCGGTCAGGTTGAAGGCAATGAAGTTTTCGGAGTTCAGACCCTGCTCTTTCCACTGTGGGTTAGTGCATTTCGCACCGTTCATCACGATGAAGTCAGGTGTGAAGTCCTGCAGCTCTTCGTCGGTCGGACGAATAAACATATTCTTAACGAAATGCGCCTGCCAGGCCACTTCGGTAATGAAACGCACGGAAAGGCGGGTGTCGGCGTTAGCGCCGCAGAAAGCGTCGACAATGAACAGACGCTTACCGGAAAGTTGATGGGTGACGAGCCCTTTCAGATGCTGCCAGGTTTCCGGGGAGAGCGGTTTGTTGTCGTTCTTCCCTTTGCCCTTGTCAGCCCACCACAGCGTATCGCGGGTAGTTTCGTCTCGGACGATATACTTATCTTTCGGCGAACGACCGGTAAAGATACCGGTATCGACGGCGATAGCACCAAGGTTCGTCAACACACCGCGCTCGTATCCTTCCAGTGCTGGATTGAGCTCTTCCTGATACAGCGTATCGTAATCGGGGTTGTAGACCACTTCCTGGACGTCGTGAATACCATAAGCCTTGAGATCTTGCGGGGTTAAACCAGTAACACGCATATCACTGCTCCTTAGCCAATATGTACTGCCTGAAATTGTAGGGTTTTTCTGGGGATGTTAACCGCGACGGGGCTCATAGATTTGTGCATCTGGATAAAACCCTTACTAACGGAAAACGCTGCGACTCCAGTCACAGTGCAGGCGGATTATCGCAGGAATCGCTTTTTGGTTGGGGAAAATGTTCCGAAAAGGTTAAGGGGTGGTGATTTTATCGGAGAGAATGTGAATGTAATCGCATACATGTAAGAAAATTACGTAAGAGTTACACAGGGAAAACGATTCAGCTTTCGGGAGATTTTTGCCCCTCACCCTAACCCTCTCCGCAAAGGGGAAAGGGCAGGGTTAGGGGTAGCGTATTAATGAACCTGCGGATCCGCCGGAGAGGCATTATTGCGGATTTCAGCGATATCCATTGAATTGAACACGTAGTGCGTACCGCAGTAGTCACAGTGCATATCAATTTCGCCGTCTTCAGCCATGATGCTGTCGATCTCTTCATCCGGCAGAGTTTTCAGTGCGCCAGCGCAGCGCTCGCGCGAGCAGGTGCACTTAAACTCCACGGACTGCGGATCGTACACGGTCACTTCTTCTTCGTGGTACAGACGCCACAGCACGTCGGTCGCCGACAGGTTGAACAGCTCTTCCGCCTTGATGGTTTCGGTCAGCGTCGCCAGATGCTCAAAGTCATTGGTCTGCGCGTCCTGCGCTGGCAGAACCTGCAGCAGCATGCCGCCCGCAGCAGGCTGGCCGTCCACTTCACCGGTACGGATGAACAGACGCGTCGGCAGCTGTTCGGAGCGCATGAAGTAATCTTCCAGGCAGGCTGCCAGGGTATCGCCTTCCAGACCGACCACGCCCTGATAGCGTTCACCTTCCTCCGGGGAGATGGTGATCACCAGGTAGCCATTGCCCACCAGCGTTTTGAGATCAGCATTTTCAGGAACGTCGCCCTGAACGCGCGCTACGCCGCGCATCTGCTGCTGGTTATTGCCGTTGATCACCGCCAGCGTCATCGGGCCGTCACCCTGCAGCTGCACGGTGATATCACCGGCAAACTTCAGCGTTGCGGTCAGCAGGCTGGTGGCAACCAGCAGTTCGCCCAACAGGGTCTTCACCGGCAGCGGGTAGTTGTGGTTTTCCAGAATCTGTTTCCAGGTTTCGGATACGGTGACCAACTCGCCGCGCACGGCGAATTGTTCAAACAGATAGCGGTGTAATTGGTCGTGTTGGGCCATTTTCATCTCTCGTGCGGGTGAGGGTTACTCGCTCTCACCGTGTTTAAATTTCATCAGATCGCGGCGCTCTTTTTTATCCGGTCGCCGGTCCGGGTGGGGCATGGTCAGCGCATTCATTTTGCGCGCCAGCGCGGTCTTCTCGCGCTTTTCAACGCTTTCAGCCGTCTCTTCGTAAAGCAGTACGGCTTCCGATGCGGGCCGCCGCTGTTCGGTAATGGCTTTAATCACTACCGTACGTTCGTCGTTGCCCTGGCGCAGCGTTAAGGTGGCGTTCAGCTCAACCAGCTTGCTCGGCTTGCTGCGCTGGCCGTTGTAATGCACTTTACCGCCGTCAACCATTTCACGGGCAAGGGCGCGCGTTTTATAAAAACGGGCTGCCCACAGCCATTTATCCAGTCTTACCCCATCTGAGGGCTTTTCTTTCATGGCGTCTCCTTCACGGTCAGTGAGGGGATCATCTGGCGGTAGTCGTTCAGTCCCGGATGGCGCAGATAGCTTTTTTCAGCCAGGCCAGAGTCAGGATTAGTGACACCCAGACAGTAGCGAATGCCAAACGTTGCCGCAGAATCCAGAATAGGCTCGCTGTCGTCAATGAACAGCGTGCGCTCCGGCTGCAGGCCGGTCTCTTCCTTCACCGCATGCCACAACCGCTGATCCTCTTTCGGATAACCAAATGTGTGGGTGGAAAGTAATAAATCAAGGTGCGACGCCAGCCCCGTATGCTCCAGCTTCACGGCCAGGTTATGTGGATGCGCGTTAGTCAGCAAAATACGGCGCTTGCCGCTTGCTTTCAGCGCGTCCAGGAAGGGAACCGTATCTTCGCGCAGCACGGCGCGTGGTCCCTGGGCAGTGGTCATGGCACAAATATCCAAACCGAGGCGCTCGCTCCAGTAGTCCAGACAGTACCAGTTTAGCGTATGTTGCACCGCGCTATATTGCGAACGAATGAACGCCTGCGCTTCTGCCGGGGAGATACCCTGCTGCTCACCATAGGTTTCCGGCACCAGCTTTTGCCAGAAATAGTTATCAAAGGCGAGATCGAGCAGCGTGCCGTCCATATCCAGCAGAACGGTGTCGACCTGCTGCCAGTCGATATCAAGATGCATAGGGGGGAACTCCAGCCAGAAGAAACGTGCGCGACAGGGTAGCACATCTTGTCGCGCAACGACGTTATCAGATCAGGCTCTCAGAGGAGGGGATCAGCTTAGGATTGAGGCAATTCTCATAATATTGCTGGATCTCAGCCAGACGCGTGCGGGAGCGCTGGTAGCGGCGCAGGGCCATAAAACCGTTCCAGAAAATGGCGATCAGCATGGCCATCATCAGCAGAGAGGTGCCAATGTAACGCCACAATCCTGCGCTGTCCGGCATCCGGTGCAGGCCGATATGGCGCGTGCCGTTGGCGTCGGTGTAGATGCTTGTGACAATCCCTTCGGCACTGAACGGCGTTTGCATCAGCATCTGCGCCAGACGCTGGAACTGGCTCCACTGCTCCTGGGCCGGGTAGTCATAAAGCGCTACCTGCGGGTAAGGCTGATCGACCAGGTCGCTGCCTTCATCGCTGGCAATCACAAAGCCGCCCGGTGCCGGACTGTTGAGCGCCTGAGCCGCCCGGGTGGTTTCGCGCATCATAAACGGCGATGTCGAGGTGGCGACCAGGTTATCAAGCGATTCCGCGCTGACCGGACGCAGCAGCACGTTGACGCCATCCAGTCGTCCCGCCTCGGCGCGTTTCACCAGCGAGTCCCAGTCTTTACTGTTCCCGAGGTTAACCAGCGCGTTCTTGAGGCGTATGCACTCATCCTGCGAGGAGCATAAGTCCTGGGTTTTCAGGACAATGTCGCCAAAATCATCCAGCAGAATCATGCCTGATTTCTGGATGGCGGAACGCAGCGCGGGGCTGACGCGTGAATCATCGTCCGGTTTCGGGTGCAGCTGGCGGTTGACCGTCTGGGTCAGCGCCGTGGCTTTATTCACCACTTCGGATTCCGGTAGCGGCAGCGGCGGCGCGTCGTTCCAGATAATTTGCGAACAGTCGAACGGCGTGAACGGTGAATTCTGGCGCGTGTTCCACGCCCCCGGGGTATGGATATTACACATTCCGGTGCCTTTCAGGCGCAGCGTATCGCCCACCCGTACACCCGCTTCATCGAGCTGGTTGACGCTGGTCGCCTCGATGGTCTGCGCGCCTTTGATCCACGACAGGGTAAATTTGATGGGCATATCCAGCGGCACGAAAAGCAGCAGCATGATAAACACCAGCCCGGCGCCGGCGGCGATGACCGTGCTGCGGAGCCAGTGCTGAAGCGGGAAATTTTTCACTTCATCATGCAGAGACAGGAAGCGCCCCTGTCGCACAACGTGGCGGTCAAGATAGATATCAATATCGGTTTTCTGCCCTAAATCCTGCGCAATCCACGGTTGCCAGTGGCGCGGGTAGATCAGGTCAATGATCCCGAGTGAGATATTGTTGAGATGCTCCTGATCGTTCTCACCGAACAGGCCCCAGCGCTTTGGCGTGCCGCGCAGGCAGTGGATCTCCCGCAGCGAGGTTTTGGCCGGCGGGGCAAAGAGCCCCCACAGCCCGGCCGCAAGAAGCAACACCGCGCCACCCGCCAGCCATGGGACAAAGACGTCCGGCGTCAGCAGGCAGACAAAAAAGAGCAGGAAAGCGGCAACGATCAGGATGGCTTCACGAATACCGTCCGGACGGCTCAGGGCGTACTCTTCATGCGTCTCCTGACGAATATTCAGCAGCTCAATCTGCTCGGTCTCTTCACCACGAATAGAGGCCTGCGTTGAACTCGCGCGTTCCAGCGCAAAGCGCGGGGCTTCATGAAGATAGTCATTCAGGGTATGGCCGTTGAGCGAGATTACCAGCGGCAGCGAATCGGTGTGAATCAGCTCAACGCTGTTTTCGTCGTTAATGTACTGCTCCCAGGACGGAGGCAGATGCACCTCAACCGAATCCAGGTAGTAGCGCCACTTGTTGGGGTCGTCAGTCGTAATGCCGTAGCGCGTGATGGAGCGCGTCACGCAGAGCACGGTGTCACTTTGCGCGTTAAGCTTAAGCGCGACAGGTGCAGTCGTGGCTCCCGTCGGCCCAGGCGTTAACTGAGAACGGTTCAGCGTTTCGAGATAGTTTTCAACTGCATCGCGCTCGTCTTGCGTGAGTTTACGCGTTGTCGCACCCGCGAAGGCATTTAAAAAGGGCAGCCGGTAACGGCGCTGTATGCGTCGCCTGTACAGCCACCCTGCAATCAATGCGCTGACCAGCATAGCAGCGAGAACAATCAAAATGGTGCTCATGCTTTCCCCATCTTACTTATCTTACAGGTGTAGTCAGTAGCACCTTTACATTGAATGAGAGTCTGTGGCTGGCTATCGGCAAGTATGGAGTCGAACTTGAGCATTCTAAAGCGCATCCCAGTGACCGGTGATGATAGCAAAGCCTGTCATGGCGCGATATCAGCAAATTCCTGGAAACATTTCAACCTCTTGACATTTGTTTTGAATTGAGGATTGATCCCTGCTGCGTTGCATAAATGTAAATAAAGAACAATTGACATTGCCGAAACCGTGCGGCATATCGCACAATAACGCCAGTTCACACTGCTAAGACCCCATCAAGATGAGCAAACCACTACAAAAACCCACCATTCTGCACGTTGAAACTGTCGCCAAATCGCGCCTGTTTAACGTCGAGAGTGTGGATCTGGAGTTCAGCAACGGTGTGCGTCGTGTTTATGAGCGTATGCGCCCCTCTTCGCGCGAAGCGGTGATGATTGTCCCTATCGTCGACGATCATCTGATTTTGATCCGCGAATACGCCGTGGGGACGGAATCTTACGAGCTTGGGTTCTCGAAAGGGCTCATCGATCCGGGTGAAACGGTCTTTGAAGCAGCAAACCGCGAGCTGAAAGAAGAGGTGGGTTTTGGCGCGAACGAACTGTCGTTCCTGAAAAAGCTGAGCATGGCGCCGTCCTATTTTTCCAGCAAAATGAACATTGTGGTGGCTGAAGATCTCTATCCTGAATCGCTGGAGGGAGATGAACCAGAGCCGCTGCCGCAGGTTCGCTGGCCGCTGGCGCATCTGATGGATCTGCTTGAAGACCCTGACTTTAACGAGGCTCGCAACGTGAGCGCGCTGTTCCTGGTTCGCGAGTGGCTGAAGGGGCAAGGGCGGCTGTAGGCCATAAAAAAGCCGAGTGGCGGCTTCGCCTTACCCGGCCTGCAATTCTTTGCCCGGTTTTTACCGGGCATTTTTATGCTTAAAACAGCTCGTGCGTCTCGCCGTTATCAATAATCTCTGTACCCACCTCATGCACCGCCTGTGTGGTTGGCTGCGTACCTTCGATGAAATACTCGGCACGGCTATTACCGCCGTTAGCGAGCTGGCCGGTGCTGCGGTCAATATTGACCGTCACCACGCCCGGTGGCGGCGTCAGCGGCTGCTCCGGCACGCCTTCAAGAACGGATTTCATGTAGGCATCCCAGGCCGGCTGCGCGCTTTTGGCACCGCCTTCGTAGCCGGAAATCTGATCTTTAATCGCGCCGGATGCCGTGGTACGGCCTAAATCACGGCGATGATCGTCGAAACCGATCCAGACTGACGTCACCACGCCCGGCCCATAGCCGGAGAACCACGCATCCTTCGAGCTGTTAGTTGTCCCGGTTTTACCGCCGATATCATGGCGCTGCAGATCGCGCCCTGCTCGCCAGCCGGTACCCTGCCAGCCGGGTTCACCGAAGATGTTGGTGTTCAGCGCGCTCTTGATCAGGAACGCCAGCGGCGTGTTGATCACGTGCGGGGCATACTCCTGCGCGCCGGTTTGCGCCACCAGCGACTGATTAGCCTGCTCCAGTTGCGGCTGCGGCAAGACGATATTTGGCTGCTCCTGAGAAACGGCAGGGTCTTCCATGTCCTTGTTTTCGAGCACCTCGGATTTCGGCGTATTGCCGTAAATGACCGGAATATCACACTCAGGGCAGGCAATTTTCGGCTTCGCTTCAAACAGCACGCCGCCCTGGTCGTTCTCGATTTTGCTGATGAAGTACGGGTCAACCAGGAAGCCGCCGTTGGCCATCACCGAGTATCCGCGGGCGACCTGAAGCGGCGTAAAGGAGGCTGAGCCCAGCGCCAGCGACTCGGTGCGAACGATGTTCTGAGCCGGGAAGCCGAAGCGCTGCAGGTACTCTGCCGCATAGTCGACGCCCATCGCGCGCATGGCACGCACCATCACCACGTTTTTCGACTGCCCCAGACCCTGGCGAAGACGAATAGGACCGGCATACTCCGCAGGAGAGTTCTTCGGCTGCCAGTCGGAACCGGCACCGGCATCCCAGCGGGAGATCGGCACGTCGTTTAGGATGCTGGCAAGGGTCAGTCCCTTATCCATCGCTGCCGTGTAGAGGAACGGCTTGATGTTGGAACCCACCTGACGCAGCGCCTGCGTGGCGCGGTTAAATTTGCTCTGGTTGAAATCGAACCCGCCGACCAGCGCCATTACCGCCCCGTTCTGTGGGTTGATGGAGACCAGAGCCGAGTTCACATCCGGTACCTGCGCCAGCCACCAGGCATCGCCTGACTTGCGCACCCAAATCTGCTGCCCGGCCTGTACCACGTCGGTCACCTTGCGCGGCGTTGGCCCCTGCAGGGTGTCCGAACGGTATGGACGCGCCCAGCGAATACCGTCCATGCGCAGGGAGACGGACGTGCCGTCCGCCAGCGTCGCAACGGCTTCCTGAGGATCGGCCTGCGTCACTACGGCTGGAAGGAGCGGACCATAGGTTGGCAGCGCTTTCAGCGTGCTGGTGATTTTTTTGCTGTCCCATGCGCTTTCGCCCACTTTCCAGAGCACGTTCGACGGTCCGCGATAGCCGTGACGCATATCGTAGTCCATCACGTTATTGCGCACCGCGTCCTGAGCCGCCTGCTGCACTTTACGGGTAACGGTGGTGTACACGCGATAGCCATCTTCATAGGCCTTGTCGCCATAACGACTCACCATCTCCTGGCGCACCATTTCGGTCAAATATGGGGCAGAGAAGGCGATCTCAGGGGCGTGATAATTGGCGTCAATGACGTCGTTACGCGCCTGGTCGTACTCGCTCTGGCTGATATAGCCTTCGCTCAGCATACGTGACAGGACGACATTACGACGTGAGGTAGCGCGATCGAGCGAGTAAAGCGGGTTAAACGTGGACGGCGCTTTTGGCAGACCGGCAATGGTTGCCATTTCGCTTAGGGTGAGCTGTTCAACAGGCTTACCGAAGTACACCTGCGCGGCTGCCCCCACGCCATAGGCACGGTAGCCCAGGTAGATTTTATTGAGGTACAGCTCAAGGATCTCGTCCTTGTTCAGCAGTTGCTCAATACGGATCGCCAGGAACACCTCTTTGATCTTACGCGTCAGCGTCTTTTCAGGGCTGAGGAAGAAGTTACGCGCCAGCTGTTGCGTAATGGTGCTCGCCCCCTGGGAGGCGTGACCGGAGAACAACGCAATGCTTGCGGCACGGAAAATCCCGACCGGATCGACACCGTGGTGCTCGTAGAAACGGCTGTCCTCCGTGGCGATAAAAGCTTTCACCATCACGGGGGGAATTTGGTTTAAGGTCAGCGGGATACGACGCTTCTCGCCATACTGCGCCATCAGCTCGCCATCGGCGCTATAGACCTGCATTGGGATCTGGAGACGCACATCGCGGAGCGTGGCGACATCAGGTAGCTGTGGCTCAATATATTTGTACAAACCGTAAATCGAGCCTGCTCCCAGCAGAATGCAACAGACTGCAAGGATGAATAAATACTTTACGAACTTCACCGGAGATTTCCCATTTGGTTTCACTTGGGCAGTTTCTAAACAATCGCGCGGTAGTATAAAGGCAAGCCTGATTCATTGATATAGCCGTCAAGGCGACGGGCGATAAGGAGATCGTGAAGCATGGCTTTCAAAACATGGCAAACGGGCGTTCATATTCAACAGGATAAGGTGCTGATTACGGCACTGGTCCGGGAGAGAGGCGGCTGGTGCTTACGCCGCTGGTGGGCCATTTCTCTGGCCGAAGGCATCATTCGTGACGGCAAAATTTGTCAGCCAGAAGCGCTGGCCGATGCCTTACGCGACTGGCGAAAAGCGCTCCCGCACTACCACCGGGTATTTCTCTCCTTTCCTGCTGCACGGACTCTGCAAAAAACGTTGCCCCGACCGGCTCTTGCATTGCGCGACAGCGAGCAGCTCTCGTGGATGGGGGCGGCGCTTTCGCGCGAACTGGAGATGTCGACAGAGTCCCTCTGTTTCGACTACACCCAGGACACCTTCAGCAATACGTTTCACGTGACTGCTGCACAAAACAAAGAGGTTGAAACGCTTCTTGATCTGGCGAAAACGCTACGTTTGCGGCTGGCGACCATCACCCCGGATGCCAGCGCGCTGGCGAACCTGCTGCCTGCGTTAGCGCCGACGCAGTGCGTCGCCTGGCGGGATGCGCATCACTGGCTGTGGGCTATGCGCCATCAGTGGGGGCGTCGTTATACCACTGAAGCAGAAAACGTCACTGAGCTGGCGGCGCTGCTGGCCCTTAACCAGAATGACATCGCGTTCTTTGATGCCGAACGAACCCCATGGGAAACGCTGCAGCGCTGGCATGCGCCTCTTCCCGAATGCGGGGCTGACTATACCGTCGCGCTGGCGCTGGCCATGAGCGAGGTGCCTGAATGAACGTGACCAACTTCCTGCCCTGGCGTCAGCAGCGGCGCGCGCGATGCCTGCGTTTCTGGGGCGGCGTATTTGTCGGCGCATTGCTGCTCATGCTGGTGACCGTTTTTAGCGTAAGGATGAATCATCTGGTAACGCTGCGCGCGCTGCAGGCTCAGCTGGCGGGCACGCAGTCCGTGCAGCGTGGTCTTGTGTCTCGCCAGCGACCCACCGCAGAGGTGCAGAACCCTGCGGGCACGCCGCAGCACCGCGCATGGCAACCGGTGCTGGAGTCACTTTCTGAGGCCATACCTGCGCAGGTATGGCTGACAGAGCTGCGTTATCAGCCTCCTGCTCTGATGTTGATCGGATATGCCACTACCCTGCAGGCGCTTTCTGCCTTGCGTAATGGGCTGGAGCACATAGACGGCTTTACGCCCGGTTCTGAGGGGGAACTCCGGCAGGATAGCCAGGGGCGCTGGATGTTCACTCTGCACCTGAAAAGCGAGGGGTAATGCGTGGAGACCTTGCCAGAACGCTGGTGTGAAAGTCGTCCCTGGTGTCGGCTGGTCTGCGGGGGGCTGTGTATTCTCCTGATGGGCCTGACAGCATGGGGTGTATTGCTCCGGCCAGCAGAGAGGCAGTGTGCGGATCAGCGGCAGCAGTTGAGCCAGGCGGCCAGGACTAACGCGTCGCTGTGGCCCACCGCCAGTCAGGTGCCGTTTAGCCCGCAAACCCGGACGGCACTGGAGATAAAGCCCTTTTCACCGCTCGATTTTCAGGGAGAGGGCACAAAGCTTCTTCACTGGAAGCCGTTGCAAAACGGCGGTGAACTGGCGCTGGAGGCGGAGTGGCAGGCGATCCCGCCTCTTTTTTCCCGGCTGGCGCAGCGGGATGTGCGGGTCGCTGCTTTTACGCTTGAGCCACAAAGTACGGCGTTACGCCTGAGGCTGGAGCTGGAATATGCGAAATAGCGCGAGATACCTGCTGGTTTGCTCGGCGCTGCTGTTGACCGGCATGCGCGATCCGTTTCGCCCGCCGGACGACCCCTGCGCCACAGCCGAACTGGCACAGTGGCACTACCGCGGAATGGTGGGAGGGCAGCAGCGCGTTGGTATTTTGCTGGATGGGCAACGGCGCTGGCATCGTCTGAAAGAGCACGATCGTTTCCCAGCGGGCTGGCAGATAACGGCCATCAATGAAACGGAACTGGTTGTTGATGTGGGTGACACATGCGATCCCGAAGAATGGGCGTGGCAACGAGAAGGAAAGGATAAAAATGAAGTTAAGGATAGTGCTGTTGCTGCTGGCGTTCAGCCGCCCGCTGTGGGCAGTCGCGCCAAAGCCGGTCACGCTGGTGGTGGATGACGTGCCGGTGGTTCAGGTGCTACAGGCGCTGGTTGCGCAGGAGAACCGTAATCTGGTGGTATCGCCGGATGTCGGCGGCACGCTCTCGCTTAACCTGACGCGCGTTCCCTGGCGGCAGGCGTTACAGACGGTAGTCACCAGCGCCGGACTCGTTTTACGAGAGGAGAGCGGTATTTATTATGTCCATACCGCAGCCTGGCAGCGTGAACAGCGGGAACGTTTAGAGCAGGAGCGAGCGCGTCGACAGCTTGATGCTCCGCTGGTCTCGCACAGCATCCCATTTTCTTATGCGGATGCCGGAGAACTGCAAAAAGCGGCTGAAAAGCTCCTGAGCCCAAAGGGGAGTTTATCTGTCGACAAACGCACCAACCGTCTACTGGTCAGGGATAGCCAGGTGGTACTGGAGGCGCTGCAGCAGTGGGCGGCTCAGATGGATATTCCCGTCGAGCAGGTCGAACTGGCAGCGCACATTGTCACCATTAATGAAAAAAGCCTGCGGGAGTTGGGGGTGAAGTGGAATCTTGCCGAGGCCACTGAGGCGGGCAAGGTTGGACAGCTCACGACGCTTGGCAGCGATCTTTCCGTGGCCAGTGCTACCACGCATGCGGGGTTTAATATCGGGCGAATTAACGGCAGGCTGCTGGATCTGGAGCTCTCTGCGCTGGAGCAAAAACAGCAGGTCGATATCATTGCCAGCCCGCGGCTGCTGGCCTCGCACATGCAACCGGCCAGCATTAAGCAGGGGAGTGAGATCCCGTATCAGGTTTCAAGCGGTGAAAGCGGGGCGACCTCGGTGGAGTTCAAAGAGGCGGTACTCGGAATGGAGGTCACGCCGGTAGTATTGCCCGGTGGGCGCGTGCGCCTGAAGCTACACATCAGTGAAAACATGCCGGGACAGGTGCTGCAGCAGGCCGATGGCGAAACGCTTGCCATCGATAAACAGGAGATAGAAACCCAGGTGGAGGTAAAAAGTGGAGAAACGCTGGCGCTGGGGGGAATTTTCTCGCAAAAGAACAAAACCGGCAGTGACAGCGTGCCCGGGCTTGGGAGCATCCCCTGGTTGGGACACCTTTTTCGCCATGATGGAAAAGATAATGAGCGGCGTGAGTTAGTGGTGTTTATTACGCCACGTCTGGTCGGTATTCACTAACGGGTAACGATCCCCGCAATGATTTTGCATTCAGTTTGTTGCAGATGTTTGACGTGGGGCATGAATTAGCATACAAGGAGTACCGATTTGAGTTGGACTTACGTCTTATTACCTTATGCGTCCGGCGCGGTGATTTAATCAGTTGCCAAACAAGCCGGAGTATTGAGATAATTTTTAGTCTGACTCTCGCTCTATTGCATATGAGGTTTCAGTTCATGTCCTGCTACGCCGGGTGTCTGCGAAGCGGGGATTACCATTAACGAATAGTCTTAGTAGTACCGATAAAATGGCAGAGAAACGCAATATCTTTCTGGTTGGGCCTATGGGTGCCGGCAAAAGCACTATTGGGCGTCAGTTAGCTCAACAACTCAATATGGAATTTTACGATTCTGATCAAGAGATTGAGAAACGAACCGGAGCTGATGTGGGCTGGGTTTTCGATGTAGAAGGCGAAGAAGGTTTCCGTGACCGAGAAGAAAAAGTGATCAACGAACTCACGGAAAAACAGGGCATCGTACTGGCAACAGGCGGCGGCTCTGTGAAATCTCGCGAAACCCGCAACCGTCTCTCCGCCCGTGGCGTAGTGGTCTATCTTGAGACGACCATTGAGAAACAGCTGGCACGTACGCAGCGCGATAAAAAGCGCCCGCTGCTGCAGGTTGAAACGCCACCACGCGAAGTTCTGGAAGCGTTGGCCGACGAACGCAATCCGCTGTATGAAGAGATTGCCGATGTGACCATTCGTACTGACGATCAGAGCGCTAAAGTGGTTGCAAACCAGATTATTCATATGCTGGAAAGCAACTGATTCTGGCTTTATATACACTCGCCTGCGGGTAAAAGCATTAAAGGTGGATGTCGCGTCATGGAGAGGATTACAGTTACTCTCGGGGAACGTAGTTACCCTATCACCATCGCGGCTGGTTTGTTTAACGACCCAGCTTCCTTTTTACCACTAAAAGCGGGTGATCAGGCGATGCTGGTCACCAATGAGACGCTGGCTCCGCTTTATCTCGACCGAGTGCGCCACCTGCTTGAGCAGGCAGGCGTAAAAGTCGACAGTGTGATTCTGCCCGATGGCGAGCAGTATAAAAGCCTGACGGTACTCGATACCGTCTTTACCGCATTGCTGCAAAAACCGCACGGTCGCGATACAACACTGCTTGCCCTGGGCGGCGGTGTTGTGGGCGATCTGACCGGCTTTGCGGCCGCAAGCTATCAGCGTGGCGTCCGTTTTATTCAAATCCCGACCACGTTGCTGTCTCAGGTCGACTCCTCTGTCGGTGGCAAAACGGCAGTCAACCATCCCCTCGGCAAAAACATGATTGGCGCGTTCTACCAGCCTGCGTCGGTGGTGGTGGATCTCGACTGCCTGAAAACCCTGCCGAAACGCGAGCTGGCCTCTGGCCTGGCTGAAGTGATCAAATACGGCATTATTCTGGATGGCGAGTTCTTTAACTGGCTTGAAGAGAATATGGATGCGCTGCTGCGCCTGGATGAGGCGAAACTGGCATACTGCATTCGTCGTTGTTGTGAGCTAAAAGCAGAAGTTGTCGCGGCAGACGAGCGTGAAACCGGCTTACGTGCTTTACTGAATCTTGGGCATACGTTTGGCCACGCCATTGAAGCCGAAATGGGTTATGGCAACTGGCTGCACGGTGAAGCCGTCGCGGCTGGCATGGTCATGGCAGCCCGCACCTCTGAACGTCTTGGGCAGTTTAAACCGGAAGAGACGGCACGTATCATTGCGCTACTTGAACGTGCAGGTTTGCCGGTAACCGGGCCGCAGGAGATGTCGGCGCAGGCGTATTTACCCCACATGATGCGCGATAAAAAAGTATTGGCAGGTGAGATGCGTCTTGTACTCCCGCTTGCAATAGGGAAGAGTGAAGTGCGCGGCGGAGTGTCGCACGATGTCGTTCTTGGCGCCATTGCTGATTGCCAGCAGGCGTAACAACTAGAAAGGTCAGGCCACTGTTATCGGTGGTCGTTTAGCTTCAGGCGAAATGCAAAGACGTAGGCATAAGCCTTTGAGTGGGGTGTTAAATGGATGAATTCAAACCAGAAGACGAGCTGAAACCCGATCCCAGCGATCGTCGTACTGGTCGTTCTCGTCAATCTTCAGAACGTGATAACGAGCCGCAGATCAACTTTGACGATGTTGATCTGGATGCAGACGATCGTCGCCCTTCGCGCAGCCGCAACGCGCGTGATGAGCGAGAAGAAGAGGATTATGAGTCCGAAGAAGATTCAATGGACGAACAGCCTGTAGAGCGTCGCCCGCGTAAACGTAAAAAAGCCGCTGCGCAGAAACCGGCCTCCCGTCAGTACATCATGATGGGACTTGGCGTTCTGGTGCTTGTGCTGCTGATTGTTGGCATTGGCTCTGCGCTGAAAGCACCGTCCACCAACTCAACCGAACAAACCGCCTCCGCAGAGAAGAGCATCAACCTCTCCGGTAATGATGCGACGGATCAGGCGAATGGTGCACAGCCAGCGCCGGGCACCACTTCCGCTGAGCAGACTGCCAGCAACACAACGACGCCGCAGGATGTTTCTCTGCCGCCCGTTTCATCAACGCCTGCTCAGGGCCAGGCACCTGTCACGCCCGAAGGCCAGCAGCGTGTTGAAGTTCAGGGAGACCTGAACAATGCGCTGATGCAGCCGCAAAACCAGCAGCAGGTTGATAACGTTGTGGTTAACTCTACGCTGCCAACTGAACCTGCAACCGTCGCGCCGATCCACGGTGCTACCGCGCAGCCGCAGACGGCAGCAACGGAAACTAAACCGCGCCAGACGCAAACTGCGACGCGTCCTGAACGTAAGCAGGCGGTCATTGAGCCGAAGCGTGAAACCAAGCCTCAGGCCGTGGTAAAAGCGCCTGAAGTGAAAGCCGCACCGGCACAGCCGAAACGCACTGAAACGGCTGCCGTGAGCGAGCCGGCCAAAGCGCCAGTCACGCAGACTGCGCCGAAAGCGACGGCAACCACAACGGCACCTGCTGCCACCGCTGCGCCTGCCGCAACGGCGACGGCTTCCAGTGCTGCAGCAGGTAAAACAGCTGGCAACGTCGGTTCGCTGAAATCTGCACCGTCCAGCAACTACACGCTGCAGTTGAGCAGTTCGTCTAACTATGACAACCTCAACGGCTGGGCGAAGAAATCGAATCTGAAAAACTACGTGGTTTATCAGACGACCCGTAACGGACAGCCGTGGTACGTGCTGGTGAGCGGTGTGTATGCTTCTAAAGATGAAGCGAAGCGCGCCGTGGCGACACTGCCAGCAGACGTTCAGGCGAAAAACCCGTGGGCGAAGCCGATTCATCAGGTGCAGGCCGATCTGAAGTAATGTTTAAAGCGCAGGATGCTGTCGGAGCTTTCTCCACAGCCGGAGAAGGTGTAATCAGTTAGTCAGCATGAAAAAAAATCGCGCTTTTCTGAAATGGGCAGGGGGGAAATACCCCCTGCTCGATGATATTAAAAAGCACCTGCCAAAAGGCGAGTGTCTTATCGAGCCCTTCGTGGGTGCGGGATCGGTGTTCCTGAACACCGATTTTTCTCGTTATATCCTGGCGGATATCAACAGCGACCTTATCAGCCTTTATAACATCGTTAAGCTGCGTACCGATGAGTATGTGGAAGAGGCGCGCAAGCTGTTTACGCCAGAGAACAACAGCCCTGACGTTTACTATCAGTTCCGCACGGAATTTAATCAGAGCCAGGATCCGTTCCGCCGCGCGCTGCTGTTCCTTTACCTCAACCGTCATGGTTACAACGGCCTGTGCCGATATAATCTGCGCGGCGAATTTAACGTGCCGTTTGGTCGTTATAAGCGCCCGTACTTCCCGCAGGACGAGCTGTATCATTTTGCGAAGAAAGCGCAGAATGCAGAGTTCCACTGCCTCTCCTATGAAGAGTGCATGGAACTGGCAGGCGTAAACTCGGTGGTTTACTGCGATCCGCCTTATGCGCCGCTGTCTGCGACGGCGAACTTCACCGCCTACCACACCAATAGCTTCAGCCCGGCCGAACAGGCCCGCCTGGCGGAGATGGCGGAAAAACTGGTCAGCAAAAGAATTCCGGTGTTAATTTCAAATCACGATACCCCTGATACGCGCGAATGGTACAAAGCCGCGAAGCATTTTCAGGTTAAGGTGCGGCGTAGCATTAGCAGCAACGGCGGCACACGTAAAAAGGTGGACGAACTCCTGGCTCTTTATCGCCCCTGAGCCGTTTTGCCCGCCGGTAAACATATTTCAAGGAGATGCGGATGAAACAGTTTTTGATTGCCCCCTCAATTCTGTCGGCCGATTTTGCCCGCCTGGGTGAAGACACGGCGGAAGCTCTCGCAGCTGGCGCAGATGTCGTCCATTTCGACGTTATGGATAACCACTACGTTCCCAATCTGACCATCGGTCCGATGGTGCTCAAGGCCCTGCGTAACTACGGTATTACCGCACCGATCGACGTTCACCTGATGGTGAAGCCTGTCGATCGCATCGTGCCTGACTTTGCCGCAGCGGGCGCCAGCATTATCACTTTCCATCCGGAAGCCTCCGAGCACGTTGACCGCACGCTGCAGCTGATCAAAGAGAACGGCTGTAAGGCGGGGCTGGTGTTTAACCCGGCAACACCGTTGAGCTATCTCGATTACGTGATGGACAAGCTGGACGTGATTTTGCTGATGTCCGTTAACCCGGGCTTTGGCGGCCAGTCGTTCATCCCTCACACGCTGGATAAGCTGCGCGAAGTGCGCCGTCGCATTGACGAGTCTGGCTATGATATTCGTCTGGAAGTGGACGGCGGTGTGAAAGTGAATAATATTGGCGAAATTGCGGCAGCGGGCGCGGATATGTTCGTTGCAGGTTCGGCAATTTTCGACCAACCGGATTACAAAAAAGTCATTGATGAAATGCGCCGCGAGCTGGCGAAGGTAAGTCATGGATAAATTGCAGGCAATTCGGGGTGTGGCATTCGACCTCGACGGCACGCTGGTGGACAGCGCGCCGGGCTTAACGAGCGCCGTCGATCAGGCGCTGTATGCACTGGAACTGCCCGTTGCGGGCGAAGATCGTGTGATTACGTGGATTGGCAACGGTGCCGATGTCCTGATGGAGCGCGCGTTGACGTGGGCTCGTCAGGAACGCGCGTCGCAGCGTTCCGCGCAGGGGAAACCAAGCGTCGATCACGCCGATATCCCTCAGGATGAGCAGCTGCGTATTCTGCGCAAGCTGTTCGATCGCTTCTACGAAGAGACCGTCGAGGAGGGGAGCTTCCTTTTCCCGGACGTCCAGGAAACCCTGAGCGCGCTGCACGCGAAAGGCATCCCGCTGGGACTGGTGACCAACAAGCCGACGCCGTTTGTTGCGCCGCTGCTGGAAGCGCTCAATATCGCGAAATATTTCTCCGTGATTGTAGGCGGGGATGACGTGCAGAACAAAAAGCCGCATCCGGAGCCGCTGTTGCTGGTGGCAGGAAAATTATCCTTAACGCCTGCGGAGCTGCTCTTTGTCGGGGATTCGCGTAATGATATTCTGGCTGCCCGAGCGGCGGGGTGTCCTTCCGTCGGTTTAACCTATGGCTACAACTACGGTGAGGCCATTACGCTGAGTGAGCCGGATGTTGTGTTCGACCACTTCAAAGATTTGTTGCCCGCACTCGGGCTTTCGCACAGTGAACATCAGGAATTGAATAATGACTAAGCCCATCGTTTTTAGTGGCGCACAGCCTTCAGGTGAATTGACCATTGGTAACTACATGGGTGCGTTGCGTCAGTGGGTCAGCATGCAGGATGACTACCATTGCATTTACTGCATCGTAGATTTGCACGCTATCACCGCGCGTCAGGATCCTGAGAAGCTGCGCAAAGCCACCCTGGACACCCTGGCCCTCTATCTGGCCTGCGGTATCGATCCTGAAAAGAGCACCATTTTCGTTCAGTCTCACGTGCCGGAGCATGCGCAGCTGGGCTGGGCGCTGAACTGCTATACCTATTTCGGCGAGCTGAGCCGCATGACCCAGTTCAAGGATAAATCTGCCCGTTACTCTGAAAACATCAACGCCGGTCTGTTTGACTATCCGGTGCTGATGGCGGCCGACATCCTGCTGTACCAGACCAACCAGGTGCCGGTGGGTGAAGACCAGAAGCAGCACCTGGAGCTGAGCCGTGATATCGCCCAGCGCTTTAACGCGCTTTACGGCGACGTATTCAAAGTGCCAGAGCCGTTTATTCCGAAATCCGGCGCGCGCGTGATGTCGCTGCTGGAGCCAACCAAGAAGATGTCCAAGTCTGACGATAACCGCAACAACGTTATCGGCCTGCTGGAAGATCCGAAATCGGTGGTGAAAAAGCTCAAGCGCGCGGTCACCGACTCCGACGAGCCGCCTGTGGTGCGCTACGACGTGCAGAACAAAGCGGGCGTCTCCAACCTGCTGGACATTCTCTCCGGCGTGACCGGCCAGAGCATTCCCGAGCTGGAAAAACACTTCGAAGGCAAGATGTACGGCCACCTGAAGGGTGAAGTGGCAGAGGCCGTTTCCGGCATGCTGACCGAGCTGCAGGAGCGCTACAACCGCTACCGTAACGACGAAGCCTTCCTGCAGAAGGTGATGAAAGAGGGCGCAGAAAAAGCCAGCGCGCGCGCGTCCGAAACCCTGAAAGCGGTGTACGAGGCGATTGGGTTTGTGGCGAAACCTTAAGCCGCCACCCGACAAATACGGACTCAATAAAAAACCGGGAAATCCCCGGTTTTTTTACGCCTGGAAAACGCTTACTGCTGTGCCGCCGGGCCGCAACCGCCGATGATCTTCGAAATGGAGATCGCCGGGTGCAGCAGGTAATCGTAGCTGCAGTTATTTTTAGTATTTTGAACGTGACCGGTGCAGGCGGTCAGAGTCGATAACAGGCCAACCAGAACGGCGGCTTTTGCCAGCTTGAACATACGCATTCCTTGTCTAAAAATCTTAAATTGGATGTAACACGAGGGAATAAATGGAAAAGTTCCACTATGCGAGCGGTATGTTATCGACTGAGGTATGAAGGGAGTAGTCCGCTTAAGGACTACTCGAAGGGGGGAGAATATGCGTTAGTGATTCGAGAACCAGTTCAGCTTATCGCGCAGTTCAACCACGCGACCCACCACAATCAGCGCCGGGCTTTCGACCTGCTGCGCCAGCTCACCGAGCTGCGTCAGCGCGCCATTCACCACGCGCTGCTTGATTGACGTCCCGTTTTCCACCAGCGCAACGGGCATATCAGCCTCCATGCCGTGTTCCAGCAGTTTCGCCTGGATGGTGGCGGCCTGGTTCAGCCCCATGTAGAACACCAGCGTCTGCTTTTCAGCGGCCAGGTTATGCCAGTCCAGCTCGCTGCCGGTTTTCAGGTGGCCCGTGACCAGACGCACGCTTTGAGCGTAGTCGCGATGTGTCAACGGAATGCCTGAGTAGGCTGAACAGCCGGATGCCGCCGTTATGCCCGGCACCACGGAGAACGGAATGCCTGCATTGCACAGGGTTTCCAGCTCCTCGCCGCCGCGGCCAAAGATAAACGGATCGCCGCCCTTGAGGCGCACCACGCGTTTTCCCTTTTGCGCTTCACGCAGCAGGATCTGGTTAATCTCCTCCTGCGGCACGCAGTGATAGCCTGCCCGTTTACCGACGAAGACGCGGTCGGCGTCGCGGCGCACCAGGTTCATGATGTCATCGGAGACCAGGCGGTCATACACCACGATATCCGCCTGCTGGATCTGCTGGAGCCCTTTCAGGGTCAGTAAACCCGCATCTCCCGGACCAGCCCCGACCAGCACCACTTCACCACGGTGATCCAGCGGCTCGCTCAGCAGCTGCTCGGTCGTCTCTTCAACCGCTTTCGCGTCCTGATTCGCCAGCGACTGCGCCAGCCTGTCGTTAACGAAAAATTTCTCCCAGAAGCGACGACGCTCACCCACGGTTGAGAAGGTTTGCTTCACGCGGGAGCGAAGTTGCCCGGCGTAGTGGGCTATCTGGCCGAGATGCTGCGGCAAAATAGCTTCCAGTTTTTCCCGCAGCAGGCGGGCAAGTACGGGCGAGCGGCCGCCGGAAGACACCGCGATCATCAGCGGTGAACGGTCGATAATCGACGGCATGATAAAGCTGGCCTCTTTCGGCGCATCCACCACGTTGCAGAAGATCCGGCGCGCTTCGCAGGCGTCGCTGACGCGCTGGTTCACTTCATCGTCATCCGTCGCGGCAATGGTCAGCCAGCAGGTATCCAGCAGGGACTCATCAAACTCTCCCTGCACCAGCGTGAGCATCCCTTCCTGCGCCCAGACGTCAAACTGCGGAGCGAAGGTGAGGGCATTGACGGTCAGTCGGGCTCCAGCATCCAGCAACAGGCGCGCTTTGCGTTCAGCCACATCGCCGCCGCCCACAAGCAGGCAGTCGCGATGGCGTAATTGACAGAAAATCGGCAGGTGGTCCACGACGTTACCTCACAGCATTCAAGGAGGGGGTAAGAATTGACGTCAGGATAACAGCAGGAATCGTACAGAACATACGGTTTTTCCTGCCGTTACCCATAAGGGGTCATAAGCCTTTCCTATTGGAAAGGCGGAGGGTTACGCTTTGAGCTGCACCTTGCCGTCCTTCACGCGGGCGTCGTAGTGCTTCACCGAGAAGCTTTCATCTTCCATGCAGTGCCCGTCGGTTAAGCGGAAACGCTGCTTTTTCAGCGGGCTGGCGACCCACAGCTCACTCTGGTGTTCAGCAATCAGACCGCGGGAGAGCACGCTGGCCTCAAAGAACGGATCGATATTGCTGATGGCAAAGACCTGTTCATCGTGGCGAGGGCGGAAAATAGCTACCTGCTCGTTACCCAGCAAAGCACAGACGCCGGTTGCTGGCAGAATGTCGTTAATGTTGCAGATGTTTACCCACTGGCTCATGCGTTTTCCTCCACCAGCATCACCGGAATGCGTTCATACGGGGTTGCAGGACGATGCTGTTCGCGCTCCGGCACTACCTGCACGTTCGGGTCGCGCTGGGTGCTGTTGATAAAGTGTTTGAAGCGCGTCTGCGCCGCCGGGGTGTTGACGGTTTCGGTCCACTCGCAGATCACCGCCTCGCGCAGGCGAGCCATCTCGGATTCCAGCTGTTCGTTCAGACCCAGCTTGTCATCAATGATGACCGACTTCAGGTAGTCGATACCGCCTTCGAGATTATCCAGCCAGGAAGCGGTACGGGTCAGCTTATCGGCGGTACGGATGTAGAACATCATGAAGCGGTCGAGATACTGGATCAGCGTGTCGCGATCGAGATCCGCCGCCAGCAGGTCGGCGTGGCGTGGTTTCATCCCGCCATTGCCGCACACGTACAGGTTCCAGCCTTTCTCGGTGGCGATGATCCCTACGTCTTTACCCTGCGCTTCCGCACATTCACGGGTACAGCCGGAGACGCCGAACTTCATTTTGTGCGGGGTACGGATGCCTTTGTAGCGGTTTTCCAGCTCGACGCCGAATCCCACGCTGTCGCCCACGCCGTAGCGGCACCAGGTGCTGCCCACGCAGGTTTTCGCCATACGCAGCGCTTTGGCATACGCGTGACCGGTTTCGAAGCCCGCTTCAATCAACTGACGCCAGATTTCCGGCAGGTCATCCTTCTGCGCGCCAAACAGGCCGATACGCTGGGAACCGGTGATTTTGGTGTACAGATTAAACTCACGGGCGATACGGCCCACGGCGACCAGCCCTTCCGGGGTGATTTCGCCACCGGCGGAACGCGGAATGACGGAGTAAGTACCGTCTTTCTGGATGTTCGCCAGGAAGTTATCGTTGGTGTCCTGCAGCGGCGTGTGTTCTGGTTTGAGCACGTACTCATTCCAGCAGGACGCCAGCAGGGAGCCAACGGTCGGTTTACATACTTCACAGCCGTAACCCTGGCCGTGTTTCTCCAGCAGTTCGTCGAAGGACTTGATGCCTTCCACGCGGATCAGATGGTACAGCTCCTGGCGAGAGTAGGCGAAGTGCTCGCACAGGTTGTTGTTCACTTCGATGCCCTGTTTCGCCAGTTCAGCGTTCAGCACCTGAGTCACCAGTGGAATACAGCCGCCGCAGCCGGTACCGGCTTTGGTTTCGGCCTTCAGCGCCGCAACGGTGTGGCAGCCTTTGTTGATGGCGGAGATCAGCATGCCTTTGGTGACGTCGAAGCAGGAGCAAATCTGCGCGCTGTCCGGCAGTTTATCTACGCCGATAGATGGTTTACCGCTGGAGGCGTGCGCCGGCAGGATCAGCGCGTCCGGGTTTTCCGGCAGCTCAATGGCGTTCAGCACCAGCTGGAGCAGGTTACCGAAGTCGCTGGTATCGCCCACCAGCACTGCACCGAGCAGGGTTTTGTTGTCCTGGCTGACGATAAGGCGTTTGTAGACCTCTTTGCTTTCGTCCAGATAGACGTAGCTGCGGGAATTCGGGGTGCGGCCATGCGCATCGCCGATACCGCCTACGTCTACGCCCAGCAGCTTCAGCTTGGCGCTCATGTCTGCGCCGGTGAAGGCGTTTTCGCTGCCGAGGATATGGTCCACGGCGACCTGCGCCATTTTGTATCCTGGTGCCACCAGACCGTATACCCGGTTATTCCAGCTGGCGCACTCGCCAATGGCGTAGATATCCGGATCGGAGGTCTGGCAGGTATCGTTAATCATGATCCCGCCGCGCTGGGCTACGGCCAGGCCGCACTGCGTGGCGAGCTTGTCGCGCGGACGAATACCGGTGGAGAAGACGATGAAGTCCACTTCCAGCTCGCTGCCGTCGGCAAAGCGCATGGTTTTACGCGCCTCTGTGCCTTCCTGCACGATCTCTTTGGTGTTCTTGCTGGTGTGAACCTTCACACCCATGCTTTCGATTTTACGACGCAGCTGGTCGCCGCCCATGTGGTCCAGCTGTTCCGCCATCAGCATCGGGGCAAATTCGATAACGTGGGTTTCAACGCCGAGGTTTTTCAGCGCGCCTGCCGCTTCCAGGCCCAGCAGGCCACCGCCAACAACCGCACCGCGTTTGCTTCGACGTGCGCAGGATTCAATGGCGTTGAGGTCTTCAATGGTACGGTAAACGAAGCAATCCTGGGTTTCCGACCCTTTAATCGGCGGGATCCACGGATACGAGCCAGTCGCCATGATCAGCTTATCGTAAAAAACCGTACGCCCGGCGCTGGAGTGGATCACTTTCTCCTGACGGTTGATGGTGATAGCGCGTTCGCCCACCAGCACTTTTACGCCATGCTTCTCGTAGAACCCTTCGCGCACCAGAGAGAGCTCTTCGGCGGTATGGTGAGAGAAGTAGGAAGACAAGTGCACACGGTCGTACGCCTTGCGGGGTTCTTCACAGAACACGGTAATATCGAACTGGTCAGCATCGGCTTTATCGAGAAGATCCTCAATAAAGCGGTGGCCGACCATGCCGTTACCGATGATAGCGAGTCTGACTTTGCTCATTTTTGCCTCGATTTCTTTTCTATTACTGCCTACCTTAACGATTCAGCAGGGGCACTTATTGATGCAAATCAAATACGCCTTCACCTACCCCTTAGTGGGTATATCTATGATTTGTCAGGTTTTTTATAAGTAACGGATATTGTTTGATTTTTGTGCTTGCTTGTTTTTCGCACAAATTTGACGGGGTTTTTTACGAATCGGCAGTCAGAGCGGGTAAGCAGGGTAAAACCCCTTTGCAGAACGCAAAGGGGTTTTGACGATTAGTGGGTAGCCGTTGCCGTATTGTGCTGGCGGTGACGGGTCACGAAGCCCAGAATGAAACACATGATAAACACCACGGCATACAGACCGTTAGCGGTGTGCAGCGCGGCCAGCGGGCCGCTGTGCGCCACAATCGGGCCCGTGACCACGAAGGTCAGCATGGTGCCGATGGTGCCGCAGGTCAGCACGAAGTTCACCAGCTTTGGTGAAGCTACTTTGGTCTGCAGGGAGCCCAGGGTGATGATTGAGGTGTAAATCGCGCTGGAGAAGAAGCCCAGGGTCAGGATGAACCATGGCATATGCTCCGGGGCACCGTTGATGAACAGATACATCAGCACGGTCGCCAGACCCGCCAGGACGGTCAGAATACGTTGCAGGTCGAAGAAGCGCAGGATGAAGCTAAAGGCCCACATGCCGAACATGTAAGACATCCAGAAATCGCTCACCAGTTTGCCCGCGTCGTTCAGGCTCATGCCCAGACCTTTAGCGTATTCAGGTACCCACGAAATAAAGCCCAACTGACCGAGGATGTAGCACAGGGCGGCAATGGAGAGGAACAGCACGCCGATACCCCATTTTTCCTTCGCCACCGGCTCTGAGGTGGTCTGCGCTTTTTTGCCCAGCACCGGGAAGTCACAGCCGAAGGTCAGAATGAAGATCGCGACATAGACCAGACCGATACAGGCGTATACCCAGTACCATTCAATGCTGCGCGCGAGCAGATACGCGGCGACCATCGGGAAAATCATCCCGGCCATGCTGAAGAAGGAGTCGGTAAACAGCAGGCGCGCGCCGCGCTGGCGGCCTTCATACATGTGCGTAATAAGGAACGTACCGATCGACATCGTGATCCCGCTGACAAGGCCCAGCACGAACATGGCGGCGGAGAACAGGGCGATGCTGTGGCTCAACATCAGGCCCGCCACGGCGGCAACCATCAGCACGAAGCCGAAGCGCAGCTGGGTTTTCAGCGGGACGATTTCCATCAGCCAGGCATTCAGGAAAATTGAGATCAGGATCCCCGCGTTGAGGAAGGTGAAGGTGTTACTCATGCTGGAAACGGGCAGCTGGAAGTAGTCTGCGATATTTCCCATCACCATCCCGGTGACGATCACCAACGCGCCGGTCAGGGCGTAGGAGAAGAAGCTTATCCATGTGAGCTTGATGCGATTGCTGTTAGTCATGTCTGGCCTGTTCATAAAAAGAAAAGCGCCGGTAGGGCGCTGAGAGCGGGCAGATTTTAGTCGCTAAAGTGATCTATTCCTATCTTTTAAGGGAAATGAATATGCCATTGCAGGTTTTAGTGTGATCTAAATCACACTAAATGGCGGTATAACCAATCGTTTGCGCAGTAATAATTGTTTCAATTTCGTAAAATTAGGTAAAAGGCTGGTCTCGGTTCATACTGCTCTTTAGAATCAAGCCATTCGCTTTTTATACTGCGCTTTGTTAAGGAATTCTCATGCTCAAATCAACACTGGCGGCTGTCGCAGCTGTGTTTGCTCTTTCTGCCGTTTCCCCTGCTGCGCTGGCAGCCAAAGGGGACCCTCACGTTCTGCTGACCACCTCTGCCGGGAACATTGAGCTGGAACTGAATAGCCAGAAAGCTCCGGTTTCTGTGAAAAACTTCCTCGACTATGTGAACAGTGGTTTCTATAACAACACCACCTTCCACCGCGTGATCCCTGGCTTCATGATTCAGGGCGGCGGCTTCAACGAGCAGATGCAGCAGAAACAGCCTAACCCACCCATCAAAAACGAAGCGGACAACGGCCTGCTGAACAAGCGCGGCACCATCTCCATGGCGCGCACGGCGGATAAAGACAGCGCCACCAGCCAGTTCTTCCTCAACGTGGCGGATAACGCTTTCCTCGACCACGGCCAGCGCGACTTCGGCTATGCGGTCTTCGGTAAAATTGTGAAAGGGATGGACGTGGCGGACAAAATCTCTCAGGTTCAGACCCACGATGTCGGTCCATACCAGAATGTGCCGTCTAAGCCAGTGGTGATTCTCTCCGCGAAAGTGCTGCCGTAATCGTTCTCCCACACGGGCATATCCTGCCCGTGTCTTTCAGCCCTCCCTGCGAAAGCGCGTTTTGCTGCTTATACTTGTGGCAAACGGACTATTCAGGGAGGCGTTAAGTGAAAAAACTCACCGATAAGCAAAAATCCCGTCTCTGGGAGCAACAGCGTAACGTCAATTTTCAGGCCAGTTGTCTCCTTGAAAAAGGTAATGGTCCTTCAGAGCCCGGCATTGAGACGCTGGAGCTTGGGCCTTCGGCGCCCGGGCTACCGCATCTGTGCCTCATTCATCGCCATCTGTATCACAGAGAGATGAAGCAGGCAGGCGAATTCCGTACCGACGATATTTTTAAGGGTGACATTCCCTTCTGCCATTTTGAGTACATCGAGACGATGGGTAACGAACTGATGGCGGCGCTGGAAAGTGATAAGTATCTTGTGGGTCTTGAAAAAGCGGCGTTTGTTGAAAAAGTGAGCCATTACTACTGTGAAATCAATATGCTGCATCCCTTTATGCGCGGTAATGGCATTGCTCAGCGCGTCTTCTTTGAGCAGCTGGCCATCCACGCGAATTACGCGCTGGACTGGCGGGATATTGATCCCGAGCAGTGGGTGGCGGCGAACCGAAGCGGTGCCACGGGCGATTTGACCGCGCTGAGCGCTATCTTTGCCAAAGTAGTGAGCGAAGCGCGGGAATCTGAGTAGAATAGGGCGGCATTTTTTTCGGGAGCCGCCATGATTCTGCTGATTGATAACTACGATTCCTTCACCTGGAACCTTTACCAGTATTTTTGTGAACTGGGTGCAGAGGTGGTTGTCCGCCGCAACGACGAACTCAGCCTGTCTGATATTGAGACGCTGGCTCCGCAGAAAATCGTCATTTCGCCGGGACCGTGTACGCCGTCGGAATCGGGCATTTCTCTGGAGGTTATTCACCACTATGCCGGCAGGCTGCCGATCCTGGGTGTCTGTCTCGGTCATCAGGCGATTGCCCAGGCATTTGGGGCTACCATCGTGCGTGCCGCGAAAGTGATGCACGGCAAAACCTCGCCGGTCACCCACACCGGCACGGGCGTATTCACAGGGCTCAATAACCCGCTAACCGTGACGCGCTACCATTCGCTGGTGATTGACCCACCGACGCTGCCCGACTGCTTCGACGTGACCGCCTGGAGCGATACGCAGGAGATCATGGGGATTCGCCACCGCGAGTGGGATCTCGAAGGCGTGCAGTTCCACCCTGAAAGTATCCTCAGCGAGCAGGGGCACGCTCTGCTGGCAAATTTCCTCAATCGCTGAATATCTGTTGCCTTGTTGTGAGTTTTTATGCATATTTTGTGATTATATTTTCACAATGAATGTGACATAAAATGGATGGGCATGACATGGCAACTGAACAACCAGCAATTACCCGCGCGACATTCGATGAAGTGATTCTGCCGATTTATGCACCGGCTGAGTTTATCCCGGTGAAGGGGAAAGGCAGCCGCGTCTGGGATCAGCAGGGCAAGGAGTATGTGGATTTCGCGGGCGGTATTGCGGTCACGGCGCTGGGCCACTGCCATCCTGCGCTGGTGGACGCGCTGAAAACCCAGGGCGAAACCCTGTGGCACACCAGCAACGTGTTCACCAACGAACCTGCGCTGCGACTGGGCCGTAAGATCATTGATGCGACCTTTGCCGAGCGCGTGCTGTTTATGAACTCCGGCACCGAAGCCAACGAAACCGCCTTTAAGCTGGCGCGTTACTACGCCACCACGCGCCACAGCCCGTACAAAACTAAAATCATCGCCTTCCATAACGCCTTCCACGGACGCTCTTTCTTTACCGTCTCCGTTGGCGGCCAGCCGAAGTATTCCGACGGCTTCGGTCCGAAACCAGCCGACATTATCCACGTGCCGTTTAACGATCTGCACGCGGTGAAAGCGGTGATGGACGACCACACCTGCGCGGTGGTGGTGGAGCCGATTCAGGGCGAAGGCGGCGTGACCGCGGCAACCCCGGAATTCCTGAAAGGGCTGCGCGAACTGTGCGACGAACATCAGGCGCTACTGGTGCTTGATGAAGTGCAGTCCGGGATGGGGCGTACCGGAGAGCTGTTTGCCTACATGCACTACGGCGTGACGCCGGATATTCTGACCAGCGCGAAAGCGCTCGGCGGCGGTTTTCCGGTGAGTGCGGTACTGACGACGCAGGAGATTGCCTCTGCGTTCCACGTCGGGTCTCACGGCTCGACCTACGGCGGTAACCCGCTGGCGAGCGCCGTGGCGGGTGCCGCGTTCGACATCATCAACACCCCTGAGGTGCTAAACGGCGTTAGCGCGAAACGCGAGCTGTTTGTGCAGCATCTCCAGCAGATTAACAATAAGTACGACGTCTTCAGCGAGATCCGCGGCATGGGGCTGCTGATTGGTGCGGAACTTAAGCCGCAGTACAAAGGCCGCGCGCGCGATTTCCTGCATGCCGCCGCTCGCGAAGGGGTGATGGTGCTCAACGCCGGGCCGGACGTGATGCGTTTTGCGCCGTCGCTGGTAGTGGAAGAGAAAGATATTGACGACGGGTTAACCCGCTTTGCCGCGGCGGTCGAGAAGATCGTAAAAGGCTAATACTCGGTTCGCTTTAACCGCCGCGTTAACCAAATGCCGTGATGCGGGCGCTGACGCCATGCCACCGACGAAATGGTGTGCATGGTGTTCAGATGTCCCAGTACGCGCTGCAAATGCTGCTCCAGGGTGCTCATCGGCCCGTGGGTCAGCGTCTCCGGTGCCTCCAGAATGTTCGAATCCCCCGACTCGCCCGGCGCGTCATACTCCAGACGCTGCTGACACCGCTGCAGGGCAATTTCACAGGACTGCAAATAGCGCTGCGCCAGATCCGGCGTCAGCATCGTGTGTTCGCGCGCCAGCGTGGTCATGGCGTTAATGTGCTCGACGATAAACTGGCTGTGCGTGACCCACAGCTTCATATCGGCAAGATAGTGTGAGTTAAAGCCCGGCTCCTGCATCGCCTGGTTGAGCGAGTTAAACAGGGCGTTGTGCGCCTGGTTGACCTTCATCCGCTGATACGCCAGCGGGGAGGGCTGCGGATCGTCGCTCAGGATCAGACGAATGGCCTGCTGATCAGCCTCCAGCGCGTCGTGGGCGTTCTGCCTCAGCAGCCCGCTCTGCCACTGCGGCCACAGCCAGACCATGCCGCCAAAGGCAATCAGGCAGCCGATCAGGGTATCAATCAGCCTGGCGACAATAAACTGTTCGCCGTTAAGCGTCAGCAGCTGAAGGGTATATACCGCCGTCACCGTAAAGCCCACCATCGCCCAGCCGTAGTTTTTGCGAATGATTAGATAGCTTACCAGGGTGATCGCCAGCATGCCCGCCAGGGTATAGCCCTCGGGCACGTGAAAATGCAGCGTCACGCCCGCAATAATCAGCCCCGCCATCGTGCCGCCTGCCCGGTGCAGAATGCGCACCCGCGTGGCGCCATAGCCGTTCTGGGTAACAAACAGCACGGTCATTAAGATCCAGTACGGTTTCGGCAGGTGGAGCGCCATGCCCATCAGGCTGGCGATACTGAGCATGACGCTAATCCTTGCAGCGTTGCGCAGAGCGGAAGATTTCAGAGACAGGTAGCTTCTCAGCGCCGGCAGCAGCGGCAGACGTTTCTGTTTATCCGCCATCAGGTCACGGGAATAAAGCGGGCGCTGGGTGCGCAGCACGCGGGCGATGCGGCTGAAGTGCCAGGCGGCAAACTGGCCGACCGGGTTATCCGGGTGCTGACGGGCGATTTTCTCCAGCGCGCCGAGCTGTTTGTCCATGTTAAAGCGCGTGGGGTAGCGGTGGTAGAGAATATCATCGGCCAGCACCCGCAGGCGCGCGGAGACGGTTTGTGCGTTCCAGCGGATCACCGCTTCGGCATGGCTGCGCTCAACCAGCTTTTGCACCTCCTGCGGGTGGTGAAGGCTAACGGAGATATGCTCCTGAAGATCCAGCCCCACCTGGAAGGTGCGCAACAGCCGTTTATATTCGTGGTTCTTGTTGGCGGCGAGCATATGCAGCTGCTGATAGCACTGGCTTATCAGGTCTACCACCTTTTGCTGGCGCGTCAGCAATGGCGGTAAGGATTTTTCCGGATCCGTATGCTGGGTGAGCAGGGTGTATTTGGCTTCACAGTAATCCGCAAGCTGCACGTAGAGCAGGCTCAGAGATTCGCGCAGCGGCTGCTCCCGCCACAGCCAGAACCAGAACCAGTTAAACAGCCCGTACCACAGCGTGCCGAGGGCGTAGATCAGCAGCGGCTCCCACACGGGCATATTACCGGCGAGGCTCAGGGTGAAGATGGCCGCAATGAGTGACGCGGGAAGCAGCCGGGCATGGAGCGAGCTGATTTCGGCGGTGACGCCGAGGGTCATCGCCAGCACGGTCAGGATCAGCGGCAGGGGAATATCGCGAGCCAGCAGAAGCTGCACCGCGAGGCTACAGCCAGCAAACAGCGAGCCGCCAATTATCAGACGTTTGAAAAAGCGTTTATGGGGCGTGTCCAGACCGGCAATGTTGCAGCAGGCGGGGACGAGAGAAAACAGCAGGCCCTGCTGAAGATGTCCCAGGATCAGGCCCACGGCCACGGGAAGACACAGCACCAGCGTTTGTCGTAGTGCGTAGTTAACTTCCGGGTGATAGATCAGCCTGCGCCACATGGGGAATAGAGACAAAAACGGCGTGACACCTCGCGATGGCACGCCGTTTAGGCAGGATTAACGGGTTCCGTAAACCACGATGGTTTTACCGTGGGCGGAGATCAGGTTTTGATCTTCCAGCATTTTCAGAATACGGCCCACCGTTTCGCGGGAGCAACCGACGATCTGACCGATTTCCTGACGGGTAATTTTAATTTGCATGCCGTCCGGGTGGGTCATCGCGTCTGGCTGTTTCGCCAGGTTCAGCAGAGTCTGCGCGATACGGCCAGTCACGTCCAGGAAGGCGAGGTTACCCACTTTCTCTGACGTCACCTGCAGACGGCGCGCCATCTGGGAAGAAAGACGCATCAGGATGTCAGGGTTAACCTGAATCAGCTGACGGAATTTCTTATAAGAAATTTCAGCCACTTCACATGCTGTCTTTGCACGAACCCAGGCGCTACGTTCCTGGCCTTCTTCAAACAGGCCCAGTTCACCGATAAAATCGCCCTGGTTCAGATAGGAAAGGATCATCTCTTTGCCTTCCTCATCTTTGATCAGCACTGCCACCGAGCCTTTGACGATGTAATACAAGGTTTCCGCTTTTTCACCCTGGTGAATCAGCGTGCTCTTCGATGGGTACTTATGAATGTGGCAATGAGACAAGAACCATTCGAGAGTCGGGTCTGTTTGCGGTTTGCCAAGCACCATGCGCTGTTATCCTCTGTTATAAGCTGTCACCAGAGTCATCAGATGCATCCGGACTCTGGGGTTGCAATCGAATTCTTACCCATACCCTGGGAAGTCGGCTGTCGTAACGTTTCGCAGCCAGTAAAGTTTGATGTCCTCTGCATACATGTGTAACGTCAATGTATTACTGTAGCATCCTGAGTGTTTTAGCATAGCTTTTGCCGCGTGTCTCCTGGTGTCTCGCTTCAGCATGATGCAGGTCGCCTTCCATTGCGAGAAATGTAACGCACGCGTAATCTGTCACCAAAAATGCAACGTTGGAGTTAATGAATATGCAAGCGCGCGTGAAGTGGGTTGAAGGTTTAACGTTCCTGGGCGAGTCCGCATCAGGACACCAGATTTTGATGGATGGTAACTCCGGCGATAAAGCCCCAAGCCCAATGGAAATGGTGCTGATGGCGGCAGGCGGATGCAGCGCGATTGACGTGGTGTCGATTCTGCAAAAAGGCCGTCATGACGTGACGGATTGCGAGGTTAAACTCACCTCAGAACGTCGCGAAGAGGCGCCACGCCTGTTCACCCACATTAATCTGCACTTTGTTGTCACCGGGAAAGAACTGAAAGACGCGGCGGTCTCACGCGCGGTGGATCTCTCTGCGGAGAAATACTGCTCTGTGGCGTTAATGCTGGAGAAAGCGGTAAAAATCACCCATTCGTATGAAGTGATCGAGGCTTAATTATTGGGGCATCGTGCGTGTTGATGCCCTCACCCTAACCCTCTCCCACGGGGCTGAGGGTTCCCCAGAAAAATGAAAAGCACGATGAAGTGTGATCTACTGGTTGCGCTAACAAATCAGAAGAGACCTCATCGTGCCTTTACAGACAGTCTGCCAGAAATTTTTCTCCGCGTCTTTATCTGACATTCACAGCTTCCGGGTTAATGTCCTTGTTTCCATGGCCGTCGCGCTCACCCACGGCGCATCCCTGACCCTGACCAGCCTGGGGCGAACCCTTCCCGGCAGGGCGCACGTCAAAAATAAAATTAAACGTGTTGACCGTGCCCTGGGTAATGCCGCCCTTCACCGTGATATTCCCCGCATTCAGCACCTGCTCACACATACCATCACCTCCCTGATGCCCTTCTGCGTTATCGCTGTCGACTGGACCGGCTGGCATGACAGGAACTGGCATCTTCTGCGGGCAAGCCTGGTCTGTAATGGTCGTTCACTTCCGCTTATGAGTGAGGTTGTCCCCGCAGAGCTGGCGCAGAACAGTGATGTCCAGTGCCGCTTCCTTGACCGCCTGCATGCTGCCATCCCGAAAGATAAAGCCATTACCATCCTTACGGATGCCGGCTTTCGGACAGACTGGTTCCGGCATGTAAGTCAGCTGGGCTGGAGCTTCACTGGCAGAGTCAGGGGCTGTATCAGCTTCCGGCTGGACGGAGATAAAAAGTGGATGAAAATCAGCGAGCTTGAGGCTACCGGGCAACCGGTCTGCGTGGGTTACGGTGTCCTGTCCCGTAAACACCGTATCCCCTGTTACGGCCGGTTTTATCTGCACAAACGCCCGGAGGCAGGGCGTCGCGGAAAGGGAGGCATGCCAAAAACACAGCGGGAACACCGCAGCAGTGCGCGGGAGCCCTGGCTGCTGTTCAGTAATGCAGAAGGGCTGGAACCGCACCAGATAATGGCCCTGTACAGCCGACGAATGCAGATAGAACAAAACTTCCGGGACGACAAAAGCCCACGCTTCGGGTTCGGTCTGAGGCTGAGCCGGAGCCAGGGAAAAGGGCGACTGGAAGTGCTGAATATGGTCGCGGCGATGGCAAGTCTGGTGATGTGGCTGGCAGGTTACAGGGCAGAAAGGCAGTGTTTACACTGGCATTATCAGGCAAGCAGTATCAGGCACAGGCGGGTGCTGTCTTACCTGAGTCTGGCAGAAGAAGTGCTCCGGCATGAACCTGGAAAAGTGAGGCGGCTGAATATAGGTAACGAGATGAAAAAGCTGGGAAAAGAGTACAGTAATATGGTCATGGAGGCATGACCATATTACTGGGGATCCCTCAGCCCACGGGGAGAGGGAACATGTTCACGCGATCTGTTTCCCTTCCATCAGTCGCTCCACCAGCGGCGTCATGATCAGCTCCATTGCCAGCCCCATTTTTCCACCGGGAACCACTAACGTATTCATGTGGGAAATAAACGAGCCCTGCAGCATCGCCAGCAGCCAGGGGTAATCAATGCCTTCAAGATTGCGGAAGTGGATTACCACAAAGCTCTCATCCAACGAAGGGATGCTCTTCGCCGCGAACGGATTGGAAGTGTCCACCGTCGGCACGCGCTGGAAGTTAATGTGCGTGCGGGAGAACTGCGGCGTGAGATAGTTGATGTAATCTTCCATGGAGCGCACCACCGAGTCCATTACCGCCTCGCGCGAATGGCCGCGCTCGCTCATGTCGCGCGTCAGCTTCTGGATCCACTCCAGGTTAACGATCGGTACCACCCCGACCAGCAGATCCACATGGCGCGCCACGTCGTGCTGAGGTGTGACAACGCCGCCGTGCAATCCTTCATAAAACAGCACGTCGGTGGGTTCCGGCAGCGGTTGCCAGGGGGTAAAGGTGCCCGGCACCTGATTCCAGGGTACGGCTTCGTCGTAGGTGTGCAGATACTTACGGGACTGCCCGGTACCGCTCTGACCGTATTCGCGGAAGGTTTGCTCCAGCAGGCCGAAATCATTGGCTTCCGGGCCAAAGTAGCTGATGTGTTTACCCAGATCGCGTGCCTTGCGGATCGCCATGTCCATCTCAGGCCGCGTATAGCGGTGAAAGCTGTCGCCTTCGACCTCCGCCGAACGGAGATTCAGCTGGGCGAAAATCTTGCGAAAAGCGAGGCTGGTGGTGGTGGTTCCCGCACCACTCGACCCCGTAACGGCAATAATGGGATGTCTGGCAGACATAGCAACTCCCTGACGGAAAAGGTTGGAAGATCAGCCGTGAAACGCGTTGCGGGGCATGATATTGACCGTCTCATGCAGTTCTGACCACACCAGCACCACGTCGCCGCTTTTCAGCTGGCGTTTTACATCGTTGACCTTTTGCTCAAGCGAACGCTCATGTTCACCATAATCGGTGCCTTCGCGTAATACAAAGCTTTCAATCAGATTATCGAGCGTTTCGGGAGCCAGATCCTGCCAGGGAATGATCATTTTGCACCATCCAGATAAGGAGTCAGCCAGTCAGGAATGCGCGCTTCCAGCCACATTTTCGGCCTGCGCAGCGTGCCGCCGATGAACCCCACGTGGCCACCATGTTCGGTCAGCTGGTAGTGAACGTTGTCAGGCAGGAATTCCTGCGCGGGAATAGAGTGATGATCCATGAACGGGTCATCTTTGGCGTGAATGATCAGCGTCGGCTGCGTGATTTTGCTGAGCAGCGGCATGGCGCTGCACTGTCGGTAATAGTCGATAGCATCGGCGAAGCCGTGAATTTTGGCGGTGATCAGATCGTCGAATTCGCGGATGCAGCGAACCTTTTTCAGCTGGCGCAGGCTTACCGGCAGGGTATCCGGATAGGCCTTCAGCTTTCGCGCCGCGTTGGCTTTCAGCAGGTTGAGCAGATAGCGCTGATAGACGCGAGAAAAGCCTTTTTCCATGTGGTAGCTGCACTGCTCCAGCATAAACGGTGCGGAGACAATCACTGCCGCATTCAGCGGTACGCTTTCGCCCTCTTTGGCCAGCAGACAGGCGAGCATATTACCGCCCAGCGAGTAGCCCACGGCGGCCGTTGGCGCGGCGCCATAATTTTCCCGCAGCCAGTGCAGAAACCACGTGCCATCTTCGGTTTCACCCGAGTGATAAATGCGTTTCTGACGATTCGGCTCGCCGCTACAGCCGCGAAAATGCATCACCACGCCGAGCCAGCCGCGCGCTTTGGCGGCCTCAATTAACCCATGCGCATACGGACTGTGCAGGCTGCCTTCTAAACCGTGAAAAACCACCAGACGCGGCTTATGAAGAGCCTGTTCCGGCGCTTCGCTCCAGGCGAGATCCAGAAAATCACCGTCCGGCAGATCGAGCCGTTGCCAGTGCGGAGTGAACTGGACCTTGCGGCGGATCAGCCGCGGCAGCATGGTCTGCAAATGGCAGTTGGTCACGCCGCGCATGGGCACGAACTCGGTGCTGTCTTCGGCTGTAATGTCGAAGTCTGATGGAATGATTTGGGTCATAAGGACGATGCTGATTCTTGTCAGAAATTCACTATACCTTCCGAATTGTACCCCGTTTAGCCTGGATTTCCGAACCAGAGATAGATTCCGTTCGCACAACGGGGTAAAAATTCAGTCTGCCTGCAGCATCGCTTCCAGCTGTTCCTGGGCATCCAGCCATGCCATTTCGCACTCTTCGAGGCTGGATTTAGCTTTCGCCTGCGTTTGCAGACAATCCGTTAGCTCCGCTTTACGGCTCTGATCGTACAGGTCGCTGTCGCCCAGCTTCTCTTCGACGGCGGCAAGCGTGGCGTTGAGCTTTTCCATCTCTTTTTCAAGACGGGCAATCTCTTTACGCAGCGGCTGGGTCTGGGTGCGCAGTTCCGCTTCGCGGCGCTTCTGGTCTTTACGCGACTGTGCGCTGTTGACGTTGTCTTTCGCTGACTCTTCCGGCTGGTTTTCCTGCTTTTGTACGTCCGTCAGCCACTGCTGGTAGTCTTCAAGATCGCCGTCGAACGGTTCGACTTTGCCGCCGTGTACCAGGTAGAGATCGTCGGTGGTGGAGCGGATCAGGTGGCGATCGTGCGACACGACAACCAGTGCGCCTTCGAACTCAATCAGCGCTTCGGTCAGCGCCTGACGCATGTCGAGATCCAGGTGGTTGGTCGGTTCATCGAGCAGCAGCAGGTTGGGTCTCTGCCAGACGATCAGCGCCAGCACCAGACGGGCTTTTTCGCCGCCCGAGAAACGCTCGGTGTTTTCGGTCACCTTATCGCCCTGGAAGCCGAAGCCGCCGAGGTAGTCGCGCAGCTTCTGCTCCATTTCCTGCGGCGCAAGACGCGCCAGATGCTGAATCGGGGATTCATCCGCGCGTAAAAATTCCAGCTGATGCTGGGCGAAATAGCCAAGCTTAATGCCCTTCGCCAGGCCGATTTCACCGCTGGTTGGGTTAAGCTCGCCCGCGAGCAGCTTAATTAATGTTGATTTACCGGCGCCGTTGCGCCCCAGCAGGCCAATGCGCGAACCCGGCACCAGGTTAAGCTTGATAGAGTCGAGGATGATGCGATCCCCATAACCCGCGCTGACCTTTTCCATCTTCAGAAGCGGGTTCGGCAGGCTTTCCGGCGCGCGGAAGCTGAAGTGGAACGGGTTGTCCACGTGCGCCGGGGCAATCATCTCCATGCGTTCCAGCATCTTGATGCGGCTCTGGGCCTGCTTGGCTTTTGACGCTTTAGCTTTGAAGCGATCCACGAAGCTCTGCAGGTGCGCCACGCGCTGCTGTTGGCTTTCATACATCGACTGCTGCTGGGCAAGGCGCGTCGCGCGCTGGCGCTCGAAAGAGCTGTAGTTGCCGGTGTACTCGAACATGGTTTGCTGTTCGATATGAATGATTTTATCCACCACCGGGTCGAGGAAGTCGCGGTCGTGGGAGATGAGAATCAGAGTGCCCTGATAGCTCTTGAGCCACTTCTCGAGCCAAATAACCGCATCGAGATCGAGGTGGTTGGTCGGTTCATCGAGCAGGAGCAGGTCTGAGCGGCAGATCAGCGCCTGCGCCAGGTTGAGGCGCATGCGCCAGCCGCCGGAGAAGTCGCTGACCGGGCGTTCAAGCTGTTCATTGCTGAAGCCCAGGCCGTGCAGCAGGCTGGAGGCGCGGGAGCGAATGGTCCACGCGTCGATGGCGTCCAGCTTGCCGTGAACGGTAGCGATGGCGTGACCGTCGTTGCGCTCGTTGGCCGCGTTGAGTTCCGCTTCGAGCTTACGGTATTCGCGATCGCCGTCGATAACATAGTCGAGCGCCGGTTCGCTCAGGGCTGGCGTCTCCTGGTTTACCCACGCGAGCTGCCAGTTCCCCGGGAAGGTAAAGTTACCGCCATCCGCGCTAATCTCGTTTTTCAGCAGCGCCAGCAGGGTGGATTTACCGCAGCCGTTTTTGCCGACCAGACCCACTTTCTGGCCCGGGTTGATGGTAGCAGTGGCGTTATCCAGCAGGACGCGCACGCCGCGACGAATTTGTAACGAGGAGAAAACAATCATAGAAGCGCCGTATGTTCCGACTATGTTAATTTGTCATTATGATAATGTAAGGTGTGGGCCATTTTCCCCACCGGGCCGCCATGGTAGCCCAAAACGACAACAATACACAAAAACAGAACCGGGAGGGGAGTGATGTCTCAGACAGCGAAAGTGCTGCTGCTGTATGCCCATCCGGAATCTCAGGACTCGGTGGCGAACCGGGTGCTGCTTAAGCCGGCCACACAGCTCAGTAACGTCACGGTGCACGATCTCTACGCGCACTATCCTGATTTCTTTATCGATATTCCTTACGAGCAGGAACTACTGCGTCAGCACGACGTGATTGTGTTCCAGCATCCGCTTTATACCTACAGCTGTCCGGCGCTGCTGAAAGAGTGGCTGGACCGCGTGCTGAGCCGGGGCTTCTCCAGCGGGGTGGGGGGCAACCAGCTGGCGGGAAAGTACTGGCGCAGTGTGATCACCACCGGTGAACCCGAAAGCGCTTACCGTCACGACGGGCTGAACCGCTATCCCATGAGCGACATCCTGAGGCCGTTCGAGCTGACGGCGGCCATGTGCCGCATGCACTGGATGAGCCCGATTATTGTTTACTGGGCGCGGCGTCAGGATCCGAAAGCGCTCGCAAGCCACGCCAGAGCCTACGGCGAATGGCTGGCATCACCGATTCCGGCAGGAGGTCGTTAATGGAAGGATCGAATTTACTCCTCGCCGGGGTGTTGTTTTTATTTGCCGCCGTCGTCGCGGTGCCGCTTGCCGCCCGTATCGGCATCGGGGCGGTGCTGGGGTATTTGCTCGCGGGGATCGCCATTGGCCCATGGGGACTGGGTTTCATCAGCGACGTGGATGAAATTCTCCACTTCTCGGAGCTCGGCGTGGTGTTTCTGATGTTCATCATCGGTCTCGAACTGAACCCCTCGAAGCTGTGGCAGCTTCGACGCTCTATCTTTGGCGTGGGCGCCGCGCAGGTGCTGTTTAGCGCCGCGATTCTGGCTGGCCTGTTAATGCTGACCAACTTTTCCTGGCAGGCGGCGGTGATTGGCGGGATTGGTCTCGCAATGTCGTCGACGGCGATGGCGCTGCAGCTGATGCGCGACAAGGGGATGAACCGCAATGAAGCCGGACAGCTGGGCTTTTCGGTGCTGTTGTTCCAGGATTTAGCGGTGATCCCGGCGCTGGCACTGGTGCCGCTGCTGGCGGGCTCGGGCGACGATCACTTCGACTGGGCAAAAATTTCCATGAAGGTGCTGGCCTTCGCGGGCATGCTGATTGGCGGACGTTTCCTGTTACGTCCGGTGTTCCGCTTTATTGCCGCCTCGGGCGTGCGCGAGGTGTTTACCGCCGCGACGCTGCTGCTGGTGCTCGGCTCGGCGCTGTTTATGGACGCGCTGGGGCTGTCGATGGCGCTGGGCACCTTTATTGCCGGCGTGCTGCTGGCGGAGAGTGAATATCGGCACGAACTGGAAATTGCCATCGATCCCTTCAAAGGGCTGCTGTTAGGCCTGTTCTTTATTTCGGTGGGAATGGCGCTCAATCTTGGCGTGCTTTATACCCATCTGCTCTGGGTTGCGGTGAGTGTTGCGATCCTGGTGGCGGTGAAAATGCTGGTGCTGTACGTCATGGCGCGTATCTACGGGTTGCGCAGTTCGGAACGCATGCAGTTTGCCAGCGTGTTGAGCCAGGGTGGCGAGTTTGCGTTTGTGCTGTTCTCCACCGCCTCCTCCCAGAAGCTGTTTAAAGATGACCAGATGGCGCTGCTGCTGGTGACGGTAACGCTGTCGATGATGACCACGCCTCTGCTGATGAAGATGGTGGATAAACTCCTGTCGCGCCGCCTGAATCCGGCAGACGATGAAGATGAAGCGCCGTGGGTAGAAGACGATAAGCCGCAGGTGATCGTCGTGGGCTTCGGCCGCTTCGGGCAGGTGATTGGACGCCTGTTGATGGCGAACAAAATGCGCATTACGGTGCTGGAGCGCGATATCAGCGCGGTCAACCTGATGCGCAAATATGGCTACAAGGTCTATTACGGCGATGCCACTCAGCTTGAGCTTCTGCGCTCGGCCGGGGCGGAAGCCGCGGAGTCTATCGTCATCACCTGCAACGATCCGGAAGATACAATGAAGCTGGTGGAGCTATGTCAGCAGCACTTCCCGCACCTGAATATTCTGGCGCGTGCCCGGGGGCGTGTTGAAGCTCACGAATTGTTGCAGGCAGGTGTGAAACACTTCTCCCGTGAGACGTTCTCCAGTGCGCTGGAACTGGGGCGCAAGGCGTTAATCTCCCTGGGGATGCATCCTCACCAGGCGCAGCGCGCCCAGATGCACTTCCGCCGGCTGGATATGCGCATGCTGCGCGAATTAATGCCTGTGCATAGCGATACGGCGCAGATCTCCCGCGTGCGGGAAGCGCGGCGCGAGCTGGAGGAGATCTTTCAGCGAGAGATGCAGCAGGAACGACGCCAGCTCGACGGCTGGGATGAATTTGAATAAAGGGTAACGAAAGATGGCTGTACGTAAACGCTTTATCGCGGGTGCAAAGTGCCCGTCTTGCCAGGCTCAAGATACGCTGGCCATGTGGCGCGAAAATAATATTGATATAGTTGAGTGCGTTAAGTGCGGTCACCAGATGCGTGAGGCCGACAAAGAAGCACGCGATCACGTTCGCAAAGAAGAGCAAGTGATCGGCATTTTTCATCCAGACTAGCGATATGCTCTGAGTTTTTTTAAGCTTAAGGGTACACGGGTGCAGATTTCCGCTACAATCTGCGCCAGCAATTTTCCCACGCTCAGGAGATATCATGAAAGTAGCAAAAGACCTGGTGGTCAGCCTGGCCTATCAGGTACGTACAGAAGACGGTGTGTTGGTTGATGAGTCTCCGGTGAGTGCGCCGCTGGACTACCTGCATGGTCACGGTTCCCTGATTTCCGGCCTGGAAACTGCGCTGGAAGGTCATGAAGTTGGCGATAAATTCGACGTTGCTGTAGGCGCGAACGACGCTTACGGTCAGTATGACGACAACCTGGTTCAGCGCGTTCCTAAAGACGTGTTCATGGGCGTTGACGAGCTGCAGGTTGGCATGCGCTTCCTGGCTGAAACTGACCAGGGGCCGGTTCCTGTTGAAATCACTGAAGTTGAAGACGACCACGTTGTGGTTGACGGCAACCACATGCTGGCTGGCCAGAACCTGAAGTTCAACGTAGAAGTTGTTGCGATCCGTGAAGCGACCGAAGAAGAGCTGGCTCATGGCCACGTTCACGGTGCGCATGGTCACGACCATGATCACGATCACGGCCACGACGGCTGCTGCGGTGGTCACGGCCACGACCATGGTCATGACCACGGCCACGGTAAAGGTGGTTGCGGCAACGGCGGCTGCGGTTGCCACTAATTCCGTCATGCGGAAAATAAAAAAGCGGGATAATCCCGCTTTTTTTACGCCTCAATAATGAGGTGGTGGCGTCTCTTCCGACTGAGAGGCAATATTTGACGGCTGCGTCGCCTTCAGCTTTTCCGTAAGCAGGCGCATATGATCCCGCAGTTTCGCCATTTCGAGTTCGTGCGCGGTCACGGTCTGGTTAAGCTCTTCGATGGTGATGTCCTGAAAAGCCAGGCGGCTTTCCAGCTCAGCCATTCTCGCTTCTATCATTGTGTCCTTCATCATTCACCTCGTTTATATCTGATACGCCATATTGGCCCAGCGGCGGCGCAGTTTAACTGAGTTTATCCTTAAGTGCAGTCTCTATCCCGTTGGCAAGAAACTTATTTAAACAAAAATAGTCTGAAAAGTGGCGAGAATTGGAAGTGTCTGTCTGTAGATTTCTTCCGCAACGTTTTATAGTACGTCACTCATTTACGTTTAACGCTGGGGTGAGAGTCCCCAGGCCCTGGAGATATGGATGAAATCACTGTTTAAAGTAACGCTGCTGGCGACGACGATGGCTGTTGCACTGAACGCGCCGCTGTCATTCGCTGCTGATACTGCTGCGAAGCCTGCTGCCACTGCAGACAGCAAAGCGGCGTTCAAAAATGACGACCAGAAATCCGCCTACGCACTGGGCGCATCTCTGGGCCGCTACATGGAAAACTCTCTGAAAGAACAAGAGAAACTGGGCATCAAACTGGACAAAGCCCAGCTGATCGCGGGTGTTCAGGACGCTTTTGCTGATAAGAGCAAACTGTCTGACCAGGAAATCGAACAGACTCTGCAGGCGTTCGAAGCGCGCGTTAAGGGTGCCGCTCAGACCAAGATGGAAGCGGACGCTAAAGACAACGAAGCGAAAGGCAAAGCCTACCGCGACACCTTTGCTAAAGAGAAGGGTGTGAAAACCTCTTCTACTGGTCTGGTGTACAAAGTTGAGAAAGAAGGTACTGGTGATGCGCCTAAAGACAGCGACACCGTTGTGGTGAACTACAAAGGTACGCTGATCGACGGTAAAGAGTTCGACAACTCTTACACCCGTGGTGAACCTCTTTCCTTCCGTCTTGACGGTGTGATCCCAGGCTGGACTGAAGGCCTGAAAAACATCAAAAAAGGCGGCAAAATCAAGCTGGTTATCCCACCGGATCTGGCCTATGGCAAAACTGGCGTCCCGGGTATCCCGGCTAACTCCACGCTGGTCTTCGACGTAGAGCTGCTGGACATCAAACCAGCGCCGAAAGCGGATGCGAAACCGGAAGCGCAGGCAGATCAGAAAGCTGCGACAGACGCTAAGAAGTAATGTGATGCAAACCGCCGCCTTTTAAGGCGGCGGTTTTTTATTGTGGGGCAGATATAATTAACACTGGAAAGCGTTAGGCACGCTGTATTAATTTAGTTGTCCGTGTAGATAATGAGCCTGCCCTGAAAACCTAACGACAGGCTCCTGAAAAGGAGTGTTTTTTTCATGTCCAGGTCGCTTTTAACCAACGAAACCAGTGAACTTGATTTGCTGGATCAACGTCCTTTTGACCAGACCGACTTCGATATTCTGAAATCCTATGAAGCGGTAGTGGACGGGTTAGCGATGCTCATTGGTTCCCACTGCGAAATCGTATTGCACTCCCTGCAAGATCTTAAGTGTTCCGCCATCCGCATTGCTAATGGTGAGCATACCGGCCGTAAAATTGGTTCGCCAATTACCGACCTTGCATTGCGTATGTTGCATGACATGACCGGCGCGGACAGCAGCGTCTCAAAATGTTATTTCACCCGCGCCAAAAGCGGCGTGCTGATGAAATCAGAAACCATCGCGATTCGAAATCGCGAGCATCGTGTGATTGGGCTGCTGTGCATCAACATGAACCTTGATGTGCCATTCTCGCAGATCATGAGCACCTTTATTCCGCCAGAAACGCCAGACGTTGGCTCTTCTGTTAACTTTGCCTCCTCCGTTGAAGATCTCGTCACGCAGACGCTTGAGTTCACCATTGAAGAGGTCAATGCTGACCGCAACGTATCGAACAACGCCAAGAATCGCCAGATCGTACTCAATCTCTACGAGAAAGGGATTTTCGACATTAAAGATGCCATCAACCAGGTGGCCGATCGTCTGAACATCTCCAAGCATACGGTTTACCTCTACATCCGTCAGTTCAAAAGCGGCGATTTCGTGGGGCAAGATAAGTAATGCGTTTTGCATTAATGGTGACGGGCCCGGCGTATGGGACTCAACAGGCCAGCAGCGCGCTGCAGTTTGCGCATGCGCTGCTGGCGGCCGGACACGAACTGGCGAGCGTCTTCTTCTATCGGGAAGGGGTGTATAACGCGAACCAGTTTACGTCGCCGGCGAGCGACGAGTTTGATCTGGTCCGCGCCTGGCAGGCGTTAAATGAAAAGCAGGGCGTTGAACTGCATATCTGCGTGGCGGCGGCGCTGCGTCGCGGCGTGACGGATGCAGCCGAAGCCGAGCGCCTGGGATTATCAGGCGCTAACCTGCAGCCTGGTTTTTCGTTGAGTGGTCTGGGCGCATTGGCTCAGGCGGCGTTAACCTGCGACAGAGTGGTGCAATTCTGATGAAGCGTGTGGCATTTGTTTTTACTTCTGCGCCGCACGGCAGCACCTCTGGCCGGGAAGGCCAGGATGCGCTGCTTGCGACATCGGCGTTAACAGAAGATATCGGTGTCTTCTTTCTGGGGGACGGCGTGCTTCAGCTTCTGGCGGGCCAACAGCCGCAGGCCATTCTGGCGCGCGACTACATCGCCACCTTTAAAGTGCTGCCGCTTTACGATATCGAAACCTGCTATGTCTGTGCCGACTCTTTAACGGCGCGCGGTTTAAGCGATAAGACGCCTTTTGTGCTGGATGTGACGACCTTACCTGCCGCAGCACTCCGTGAACAACTCTCCCACTACGACACCATTCTGACTTTCTGAGGCTTCCATGCTCCATATTCTCAGCCATTCACCATGGCAATGTGATATCGACACGCTGTTGAGCATGCTGCGCGAAGGTGACGATCTGCTGCTGATTCAGGATGGCGTGCTCGCTGCGCTTGAAGGCGGCCGTTTCGTTGAAATTCTCACGAACGCCCCCATAACGGTCTCTGCGCTGAAGGACGATCTGGATGCGCGGGGTCTTTCTGGTCAAATTTCAGCCAAAATTGACGTGGTTGGCTATACTGATTTCGTCAATCTTACTGTGACGCACGCCAGTCAAATGAACTGGTGATTTGAGATCGCTGTATATTTCTTGACACCTTTTCGACGTAGCCCTAAAATTTCGCGTCCTCATATTGTATGAGGTCGTTTTATTACGTGTTTACGAAGCAAAAGCTAAAACCAGGAGCTATTTAATGGCAACAGTTAACCAGCTGGTACGCAAACCACGTGCACGCAAAGTTGCAAAAAGCAACGTGCCTGCGCTGGAAGCCTGCCCGCAGAAACGTGGCGTATGTACTCGTGTATATACCACCACTCCTAAAAAACCAAACTCCGCACTGCGTAAAGTATGCCGTGTGCGTTTGACTAACGGTTTCGAAGTGACTTCCTACATCGGTGGTGAAGGTCACAACCTGCAGGAGCACTCCGTGATCCTGATCCGTGGCGGTCGTGTTAAAGACCTTCCGGGTGTTCGTTACCACACCGTTCGTGGTGCGCTGGACTGCTCAGGTGTTAAAGACCGTAAGCAGGCTCGCTCCAAGTACGGCGTGAAGCGTCCTAAGGCTTAATGGTTCTCCGTTAAGTAAGGCCAAACTGATTTATCTTAATGTCAAACTAAACTCGTAGAGTTTTGGACAATCCTGAATTAACAACGGAGTATTCCCATGCCACGTCGTCGCGTCATTGGTCAGCGTAAAATTCTTCCAGATCCGAAGTTCGGATCAGAACTGCTGGCAAAATTTGTAAATATCCTGATGGTAGATGGTAAAAAATCTACTGCAGAAGCAATCGTATACAGCGCGCTGGAGACCCTGGCTCAGCGTTCTGGTAAAAATGAACTGGAAGCTTTCGAAGTCGCTCTCGACAACGTTCGCCCAACTGTAGAAGTTAAGTCCCGCCGCGTTGGTGGTTCTACTTATCAGGTTCCAGTTGAAGTTCGTCCGGTTCGTCGTAATGCCCTGGCAATGCGTTGGATCGTTGAAGCTGCTCGTAAACGCGGTGATAAATCCATGGCTCTGCGTCTGGCGAACGAACTTTCTGATGCTGCAGAAAACAAAGGTACTGCAGTTAAGAAACGTGAAGACGTTCACCGTATGGCAGAAGCCAACAAGGCGTTCGCACACTACCGTTGGTAATCCCTTCGGAGTATTAGTCACCAGGCGGGCGCTTCAGAGAAGCTGCCCGCTCTGGGTAACTTAACTGAACGCCTAAAGAAACAAACGAGGAATCAAATGGCTCGTACAACACCCATCGCACGCTACCGTAACATCGGTATCAGTGCGCACATCGACGCCGGTAAGACCACTACTACCGAACGTATTCTGTTCTACACCGGTGTAAACCATAAAATCGGTGAAGTTCATGACGGCGCAGCCACCATGGACTGGATGGAACAGGAGCAGGAGCGTGGTATTACCATCACCTCCGCAGCGACTACTGCATTCTGGTCAGGTATGGCTAAGCAGTACGAACCGCATCGCGTAAACATCATCGACACCCCGGGCCACGTTGACTTCACCATCGAAGTAGAACGTTCCATGCGTGTTCTTGACGGCGCGGTAATGGTTTATTGCGCAGTTGGTGGTGTTCAGCCACAGTCTGAAACCGTATGGCGTCAGGCGAACAAATATAAAGTTCCACGCATCGCGTTCGTTAACAAAATGGACCGTATGGGTGCTAACTTCCTGAAAGTTGTTGGCCAGATCAAAACCCGTCTGGGCGCGAACCCTGTTCCGCTGCAGCTGGCAATTGGTGCTGAAGAAGGCTTCACCGGCGTTATCGACCTGGTGAAAATGAAAGCCATCAACTGGAACGATGCAGACCAGGGCGTTACCTTCGAATACGAAGATATCCCGGCTGAGATGCAGGACCTGGCTGACGAATGGCACCAGAACCTGATCGAATCCGCTGCTGAAGCTTCTGAAGAGCTGATGGAGAAATACCTGGGTGGTGAAGAACTGTCTGAAGAAGAGATCAAAAAAGCTCTGCGTCAGCGCGTTCTGAACAACGAAATCATCCTGGTAACCTGTGGTTCTGCGTTCAAGAACAAAGGTGTTCAGGCGATGCTGGATGCGGTAGTTGACTACCTGCCATCCCCGGTTGACGTTCCTGCGATCAACGGCATCCTGGACGACGGTAAAGATACTCCGGCTGAGCGTCACGCAAGTGATGACGAGCCGTTCTCTGCACTGGCGTTCAAAATTGCTACCGACCCATTCGTGGGTAACCTGACCTTCTTCCGCGTTTACTCTGGTGTGGTTAACTCTGGTGACACCATCCTGAACTCCGTGAAAGCGGCGCGTGAACGTTTTGGCCGTATCGTACAGATGCACGCTAACAAACGTGAAGAGATCAAAGAAGTTCGTGCGGGCGACATCGCTGCAGCTATCGGTCTGAAAGACGTGACCACTGGTGACACCCTGTGTGACCCGGATCACCCGATCATTCTGGAGCGTATGGAATTCCCTGAGCCGGTAATCTCCATCGCGGTTGAACCAAAAACCAAAGCTGACCAGGAAAAAATGGGTCTGGCTCTGGGCCGTCTGGCGAAAGAAGACCCATCATTCCGCGTATGGACTGATGAAGAATCTAACCAGACCATCATCGCTGGTATGGGTGAACTGCACCTGGACATCATCGTTGACCGTATGAAGCGTGAATTCAACGTTGAAGCGAATGTGGGTAAACCTCAGGTTGCTTACCGCGAAGCGATTCGCGCGAAAGTTACCGATGTTGAAGGTAAACACGCTAAGCAGTCTGGTGGTCGCGGTCAGTACGGTCACGTTGTGATCGACATGTACCCACTGGAGCCGGGCTCTAACCCGAAAGGTTACGAGTTCATCAACGACATCAAAGGTGGTGTAATTCCTGGCGAATACATCCCAGCCGTTGATAAAGGCATCCAGGAACAGCTGAAAGCGGGCCCTCTGGCTGGCTATCCGGTTGTTGACATGGGTATCCGTCTGCACTTCGGTTCTTACCACGACGTTGACTCCTCTGAACTGGCGTTTAAACTGGCTGCGTCTATTGCCTTTAAAGAAGGCTTTAAGAAAGCAAAACCAGTTCTGCTTGAGCCAATCATGAAGGTTGAAGTAGAAACTCCTGAAGAGAACACCGGTGACGTTATCGGTGACTTGAGCCGTCGTCGCGGTATGCTGCGTGGTCAGGAATCCGAAGTAACTGGCGTTAAGATCCACGCTGAAGTTCCGCTGTCTGAAATGTTCGGATATGCAACTCAGCTGCGTTCTCTGACCAAAGGTCGTGCATCATACACCATGGAATTCCTGAAGTATGATGATGCGCCTAACAACGTTGCTCAGGCCGTTATTGAAGCCCGTGGTAAGTAATCCACAGGATTAAAACCTAAGTCCCGTGCTCTCTCCAGAGGGGAGAGCACTATAGTAAGGAATATAGCCGTGTCTAAAGAAAAATTTGAACGTACAAAACCGCACGTCAACGTTGGTACTATCGGCCACGTTGACCATGGTAAAACTACCCTGACCGCTGCAATCACTACCGTTCTGGCTAAAACCTACGGTGGTTCTGCTCGTGCATTCGACCAGATCGATAACGCGCCAGAAGAAAAAGCTCGTGGTATCACCATCAACACCTCTCACGTTGAGTACGACACCCCGACTCGCCACTACGCACACGTAGACTGCCCAGGCCACGCCGACTATGTTAAAAACATGATCACCGGTGCTGCGCAGATGGACGGCGCGATCCTGGTTGTTGCTGCGACTGACGGCCCAATGCCTCAGACTCGTGAGCACATCCTGCTGGGTCGTCAGGTAGGCGTTCCTTTCATCATCGTGTTCCTGAACAAATGCGACATGGTTGATGACGAAGAGCTGCTGGAACTGGTAGAGATGGAAGTTCGTGAACTGCTGTCTCAGTACGATTTCCCGGGCGATGACACTCCAATCGTTCGCGGTTCCGCGCTGAAAGCGCTGGAAGGCGAAGCAGAGTGGGAAGCGAAAATCATCGAACTGGCTGGCTTCCTGGATTCTTACATCCCAGAACCAGAGCGTGCGATTGACAAGCCATTCCTGCTGCCAATCGAAGACGTATTCTCCATCTCCGGTCGTGGTACCGTTGTTACCGGTCGTGTAGAGCGCGGTATCATCAAAGTTGGTGAAGAAGTTGAAATCGTTGGTATCAAAGAGACTGCGAAGTCTACCTGTACTGGCGTTGAAATGTTCCGCAAACTGCTGGACGAAGGCCGTGCTGGTGAGAACGTTGGTGTTCTGCTGCGTGGTATCAAACGTGAAGAAATCGAACGTGGTCAGGTTCTGGCGAAGCCAGGCTCAATCAAGCCACACACCAAGTTCGAATCTGAAGTGTACATTCTGTCCAAAGACGAAGGCGGCCGTCATACTCCGTTCTTCAAAGGCTACCGTCCACAGTTCTACTTCCGTACAACTGACGTGACCGGTACCATCGAACTGCCAGAAGGCGTAGAGATGGTAATGCCAGGCGACAACATCAAGATGGTTGTGACTCTGATCCACCCAATCGCGATGGACGACGGTCTGCGTTTCGCAATCCGTGAAGGCGGCCGTACCGTTGGCGCGGGCGTTGTTGCTAAAGTTCTGGGCTAATTAATTATCCCTGAATAAAAAAGGACGCTTCGGCGTCCTTTTTTGTTTTCTGTACCTTTCCTTGTCACAAAATTTCGCATTTTTTAACCGCTCCCGGCCCGTATCCTGGCGTATGTGCTATTGTAATCATAACCATTCTCACTTACACTTTGCGCATATTTTGAACGGGAGTCTCTATGTACGTTTGTTTATGTAATGGTGTAAGCGACAAGAAAATTCGTCAGGCCGTTCGCCAGTTTCAGCCACAATCTTTCCAGCAGCTTCGCAAATTTGTTCCGGTGGGAAATCAATGCGGTAAATGCGTTCGCGCAGCGCGTGAGATCATGCAGGACGAACTGATGCAGATCCCGGAATTCAAAGAGATCGCGTAAGCCCCTATCTTTTTTTTGACATCCCCGTAGCCCGTTCTACGCTTCAATGAGTGGAAGCGGAGGGACTATATAATGAAAGGTGATGTTAAAATCATAAGTTATCTCAATAAATTATTGGGAAATGAGCTTGTCGCAATCAACCAGTACTTTCTTCACGCGAGAATGTTTAAAAACTGGGGTCTGACACGTCTGAATGACGTTGAGTACCATGAATCTATAGATGAGATGAAACACGCTGATAAATACATCGAGCGTATCTTATTCCTTGAAGGCATCCCAAACCTGCAGGATCTCGGCAAGCTGGGCATCGGTGAGGATGTCGAAGAGATGCTGCGTTCTGACCTCCGGCTGGAGCTGGAAGGTGCGAAAGATCTGCGCGAAGCCATTGCTTATGCTGACAGCGTCCATGACTATGTGAGCCGCGATATGATGATCCAGATCCTTGCCGATGAAGAAGGCCACATTGACTGGCTGGAAACCGAGCTGGATCTCATTAGCAAAATTGGCCTTCAAAACTACCTACAGTCTCAGATCAAAGTGGAAAATTAATCAGATTTTCCCATCCAACGCATAAACCCGCTGCTGCCAGAAATGGTCCAAAAGGCAGTGGGTTTTTTAATGCTCCTTTATCTGAGGTGAGAAATGAAAAAACAAGAATGCAAAGCAGCGCCACAAGCGCGGCGAGTAACGCCAGTTTAGGCAGTATGCACCAGCCATGCCACGCACCAAGTCCTGCCAGATACTTCACATCGCCATATCCCATTCCTTCCCGCCGGCAGATAAGCCGATAGCCCCAGTAAATCGTGGCAAAACCAAGATATCCAGCCACCGCTCCCATTACGGCACTCGGCAGAAAATCAGGATGGATAAAGACCTGGTAGAGCAGGCCCGTCCAGAGCAACGGGCAGAGAAATTTATCGGGCAGCAAACCGTCGCGAATATCAGCGCGTACGAGTAAGGCCGTCAGAGAAAAATAGATCATCAGGAAGGGGAGGGTGGTTAGCATGGAAAAGGCCTCAAAAGGTTTTGAGCGCATACTCGTTACAATCTGCCTGTCCGGCAACGCACAAAAACAGCAATTGCGTAGCGGCTTCAAATAAAAAAATTCAGAAAGGATATACGGCGTAAAAAGTTGCGCAGTCCTACGCATACTGAGCCTTTGACGCTTAATTTCTAAACGGCACTTGCGTCTTTCTCTGATTTACGTATAATGCGCGGGCTTGTCGTAATTGACGGCGGGTTCAATCAGAACCAGAGTAGCTCATTTTGTTACTCAACAATGCTCCCAATTGGGGGGCTACGTAAGAACGGTTACACTCTCCCATCAATCGTAATGGGTTTGAGGAGTAATCATTTTCGTTTATAAAATAATTGGAGCTCTGGTCTCATGCAGAACCAAAGAATCCGTATCCGCCTTAAAGCGTTTGATCATCGTCTGATCGATCAATCAACCGCGGAAATCGTCGAGACTGCTAAGCGCACTGGTGCGCAAGTCCGTGGTCCGATCCCGCTGCCGACCCGCAAAGAGCGCTTCACCGTTCTGATCTCCCCGCACGTCAACAAAGACGCGCGCGATCAGTACGAAATCCGCACTCACAAGCGTCTGGTTGACATCGTTGAGCCAACTGAGAAAACCGTTGATGCTCTGATGCGTCTGGATCTGGCTGCCGGTGTAGACGTGCAGATCAGCCTGGGTTAATCAGGTCATCGAGCGATTGAGAGGTTGAAACAATGATTGGTTTAGTCGGTAAAAAAGTGGGTATGACCCGCATCTTCACTGAAGATGGCGTTTCTATCCCAGTAACCGTAATCGAAGTTGAAGCAAACCGCGTTACTCAGGTTAAAGATCTGGCTAACGATGGCTACCGCGCTATTCAGGTTACCACTGGTGCTAAAAAAGCTAACCGTGTAACCAAACCAGAAGCGGGTCACTTCGCTAAAGCTGGCGTAGAAGCTGGCCGTGGTCTGTGGGAATTCCGTCTTGCTGAAGGCGAAGAGTTCACCGTAGGTCAGGACATTAGCGTTGAGCTGTTTGCTGACGTTAAAAAAGTTGACGTAACCGGTACCTCTAAAGGTAAAGGTTTTGCTGGTACCGTTAAGCGCTGGAACTTCCGTACCCAGGACGCTACTCACGGTAACTCCTTGTCTCACCGCGTTCCGGGTTCTATCGGTCAGAACCAGACTCCGGGCAAAGTGTTCAAAGGCAAGAAAATGGCAGGTCAGCTGGGTAACGAACGTGTAACCGTTCAGAGCCTGGACGTAGTACGTGTTGACGCTGAGCGCAACCTGCTGCTGGTTAAAGGTGCGGTCCCGGGTGCAACCGGTAGCGACCTGATCGTTAAACCAGCTGTGAAGGCGTAAGGGGATAGCAATGGAATTAGTATTGAAAGACGCGCAGAGCGCGCTGACTGTTTCCGAAACTACCTTCGGTCGTGATTTCAACGAAGCGCTGGTTCACCAGGTTGTTGTTGCTTATGCAGCTGGTGCTCGTCAGGGTACTCGTGCTCAGAAGACTCGTGCTGAAGTAACTGGTTCTGGCAAAAAGCCATGGCGCCAGAAAGGTACCGGCCGTGCGCGTTCAGGTTCTATCAAGAGCCCGATCTGGCGTTCAGGTGGCGTGACCTTCGCTGCGCGTCCACAGGACCACAGTCAAAAAGTTAACAAAAAGATGTACCGCGGCGCGCTGAAAAGCATCCTGTCCGAACTGGTACGTCAGGATCGTCTGATCGTTGTCGAGAAGTTCTCTGTTGAAGCGCCTAAAACTAAGCTGCTGGCACAGAAACTGAAAGACATGGCTCTGGAAGATGTGCTGATCATCACCGGTGAGCTGGACGAGAACCTGTTCCTGGCCGCACGTAACCTGCACAAGGTTGACGTACGCGATGCGACTGGTATCGACCCGGTTAGCCTGATCGCCTTCGACAAAGTCGTAATGACTGCTGATGCTGTTAAGCAAGTTGAGGAGATGCTGGCATGATTCGTGAAGAACGTCTGCTGAAGGTGCTTCGCGCACCGCACGTTTCTGAAAAAGCGTCTACTGCGATGGAAAAAACAAACACCATCGTTCTCAAAGTTGCTAAAGACGCGACCAAAGCAGAGATCAAAGCTGCTGTGCAGAAACTGTTTGAAGTCGAAGTCGAAGTCGTTAACACCCTGGTAGTTAAAGGGAAAGTTAAACGTCACGGACAGCGTATCGGTCGTCGTAGCGACTGGAAAAAAGCTTACGTCACCCTGAAAGAAGGCCAGAACCTGGACTTCGTTGGCGGCGCTGAGTAAGTCGGAGGAGTAATACAATGGCAGTTGTTAAATGTAAACCGACATCTCCGGGTCGTCGCCACGTAGTTAAAGTGGTTAACCCTGAGCTGCACAAGGGCAAACCTTTTGCTCCGTTGCTGGAAAAAAACAGCAAATCCGGTGGTCGTAACAACAATGGCCGTATCACCACTCGTCACATCGGTGGTGGCCACAAGCAGGCTTATCGTATTGTTGACTTCAAACGCAACAAAGACGGTATCCCAGCAGTTGTTGAACGTCTTGAGTACGATCCGAACCGTTCCGCGAACATCGCGCTGGTTCTGTACAAAGACGGCGAACGCCGTTACATCCTGGCCCCTAAAGGCCTGAAAGCTGGCGACCAGATTCAGTCTGGCGTTGATGCTGCAATCAAAGCAGGCAACACCCTGCCGATGCGCAATATCCCGGTTGGTTCTACCGTTCATAACGTAGAAATGAAACCAGGTAAAGGCGGTCAGCTGGCACGTTCCGCTGGTACTTACGTTCAGATCGTTGCGCGTGACGGTGCTTATGTCACCCTGCGTCTGCGTTCTGGTGAAATGCGTAAAGTCGAAGCAGACTGCCGCGCTACTCTGGGCGAAGTTGGCAATGCTGAGCATATGCTGCGCGTTCTGGGTAAAGCTGGTGCTGCACGCTGGCGTGGTGTTCGTCCTACCGTTCGCGGTACTGCGATGAACCCAGTCGACCACCCACATGGTGGTGGTGAAGGTCGTAACTTTGGTAAGCACCCGGTAACTCCGTGGGGCGTTCAGACCAAAGGTAAGAAGACCCGCAGCAACAAGCGTACTGATAAATTTATCGTACGTCGCCGTAGCAAATAATTTTAGAGGATAAGCCATGCCACGTTCTCTCAAGAAAGGTCCTTTTATTGACCTGCACTTGCTGAAGAAGGTAGAGAAAGCGGTGGAAAGCGGAGACAAGAAGCCCCTGCGCACTTGGTCCCGTCGTTCAACGATCTTTCCTAACATGATCGGTTTGACCATCGCTGTCCATAATGGTCGTCAGCACGTTCCAGTCTTTGTTACCGACGAAATGGTTGGTCACAAACTGGGTGAATTCGCACCGACTCGTACTTATCGCGGCCACGCTGCTGATAAAAAAGCGAAGAAGAAATAAGGTAGGAGGAAGAGATGGAAACTTTAGCTCAACATCGCCATGCTCGTTCTTCTGCACAGAAGGTTCGCCTTGTTGCTGACCTGATTCGCGGTAAGAAAGTGTCGCAGGCCCTGGACATCCTGACCTATACCAACAAGAAAGCTGCGGTATTGGTCAAGAAAGTACTGGAATCTGCCATTGCTAACGCTGAACACAACGATGGCGCTGACATCGACGATCTGAAAGTCGCGAAAATTTTCGTAGATGAAGGCCCAAGCATGAAGCGCATTATGCCGCGTGCGAAAGGTCGTGCAGATCGCATCCTGAAGCGCACCAGCCACATTACTGTGGTTGTGTCCGATCGCTGAGACTCTGGAGACTAGCAATGGGTCAGAAAGTACATCCTAATGGTATTCGCCTGGGTATTGTAAAACCATGGAACTCTACCTGGTTTGCGAACACCAAAGAATTCGCTGACAACCTGGACAGCGATTTTAAAGTACGTCAGTACCTGACTAAGGAACTGGCTAAAGCGTCTGTATCTCGTATCGTTATCGAGCGTCCAGCGAAGAGCATCCGTGTGACTATTCACACTGCTCGTCCTGGCATCGTTATCGGTAAGAAAGGCGAAGACGTAGAAAAACTGCGCAAGGTCGTAGCGGATATCGCTGGCGTTCCTGCACAGATCAATATCGCTGAAGTTCGTAAGCCTGAACTGGACGCTAAATTGGTTGCTGACAGCATCACTTCTCAGCTGGAACGTCGTGTTATGTTCCGTCGTGCTATGAAGCGTGCTGTACAGAACGCAATGCGTCTGGGCGCTAAAGGTATCAAAGTTGAAGTTAGCGGCCGTCTGGGCGGCGCGGAAATCGCACGTACCGAATGGTACCGTGAAGGTCGCGTACCGCTGCACACTCTGCGTGCTGACATCGACTACAACACCTCTGAAGCGCACACCACTTACGGTGTAATCGGCGTTAAGGTATGGATCTTCAAAGGTGAGATCCTGGGTGGTATGGCTGCTGTTGAACAACCGGAAAAACCGGCTGCTCAACCTAAAAAGCAGCAGCGTAAAGGCCGTAAATAAGGAGCGTCGCTGATGTTACAACCAAAGCGTACAAAATTCCGTAAAGTGCACAAAGGCCGCAACCGTGGTCTGGCGCAGGGTACGGATGTTAGCTTCGGCACTTTCGGTCTGAAAGCTGTTGGCCGTGGTCGTCTGACTGCACGTCAGATCGAAGCAGCACGTCGTGCAATGACCCGTGCAGTTAAGCGTCAAGGTAAGATCTGGATCCGTGTATTCCCGGACAAACCGATCACCGAGAAGCCACTGGAAGTTCGTATGGGTAAAGGTAAAGGTAACGTGGAGTACTGGGTTGCCTTGATCCAACCGGGCAAAGTCCTTTATGAAATGGACGGTGTTCCGGAAGAGCTGGCCCGTGAAGCCTTCGGCCTGGCAGCAGCGAAACTGCCTATCAAAACCACCTTTGTAACTAAGACGGTGATGTAATGAAAGCAAAAGAGCTGCGTGAAAAAAGCGTTGAAGAGCTGAACGCTGAGCTGCTGAACCTGCTGCGTGAGCAGTTCAACCTGCGCATGCAGGCTGCAAGTGGCCAGCTGCAACAGACTCACCTGCTGAAGCAAGTGCGTCGCAATGTTGCACGCGTTAAGACTTTACTGACTCAGAAGGCGGGTGCGTAATGACCGATAAAATCCGTACTCTGCAAGGTCGTGTTGTTAGCGACAAAATGGAGAAATCCATTGTTGTAGCTATCGAACGTATTGTGAAACACCCGATCTACGGTAAATTCATCAAGCGTACGACCAAACTGCACGTACATGACGAGAACAACGAATGTGGTATCGGCGACAAGGTTGAAATCCGTGAATGCCGTCCACTGTCCAAGACTAAGTCCTGGACGCTGGTTCGCGTTGTAGAGAAAGCGGTTCTGTAATACAGTACGCCTTCTCAATACGAATAAACGGCTCAGCGATGAGCCGTTTATTTTTTCTACCCATATTGCAGAAGCGGTGTTATAATGCCGCGCCCTCGATATGGGGCTTTTTAACGGCTCTGATTTTAGAGTCTCAGGTAGTAGTTGACATTAGCGGAGCACTAAAATGATCCAAGAACAGACTATGCTGAACGTCGCCGACAACTCCGGTGCACGTCGCGTAATGTGTATCAAGGTTCTGGGTGGCTCGCACCGTCGCTACGCAGGCGTAGGCGACATCATCAAGATCACCATCAAGGAAGCAATTCCACGTGGTAAGGTCAAAAAAGGTGATGTGCTGAAGGCGGTAGTGGTGCGCACCAAGAAGGGTGTTCGTCGCCCTGACGGTTCTGTCATTCGCTTCGATGGTAATGCATGCGTTATTTTAAACAATAACAGCGAGCAGCCTATCGGCACGCGTATCTTTGGGCCGGTAACTCGTGAACTTCGTACTGAGAAGTTCATGAAAATTATCTCTCTGGCACCAGAAGTACTCTAAGGAGCGAATCATGGCAGCGAAAATCCGTCGTGATGACGAAGTTATCGTGTTAACCGGTAAAGATAAAGGTAAACGCGGTAAAGTAAAAAATGTTCTGTCTTCCGGCAAACTTGTCGTTGAAGGTATCAACCTGGTTAAGAAACATCAGAAGCCGGTTCCGGCCCTGAACCAACCAGGCGGCATCGTTGAAAAAGAAGCTGCTATTCAGGTTTCTAACGTTGCAATCTTCAATGCGGCTACCGGTAAGGCTGACCGTGTAGGCTTTAGATTCGAAGACGGCAAAAAAGTCCGTTTCTTCAAGTCTAACAGCGAAACTATCAAGTAATTTGGAGTAGTACGATGGCGAAACTGCATGATTACTACAAAGACGAAGTAGTTAAGAAACTCATGACCGAGTTTAACTACAATTCTGTCATGCAAGTCCCTCGGGTCGAGAAGATCACCCTGAACATGGGTGTTGGTGAAGCGATCGCTGACAAGAAACTGCTGGATAACGCAGCAGCTGACCTGACAGCAATCTCCGGTCAAAAACCGCTGATCACCAAAGCACGCAAATCTGTTGCAGGCTTCAAAATCCGTCAGGGCTATCCGATCGGCTGTAAAGTAACTCTGCGTGGCGAACGCATGTGGGAGTTCTTTGAGCGCCTGATCACTATTGCTGTTCCACGTATCCGTGACTTCCGTGGCCTGTCCGCGAAGTCTTTCGACGGTCGTGGTAACTACAGCATGGGTGTCCGTGAGCAGATCATCTTCCCAGAAATCGACTACGATAAAGTCGACCGCGTGCGTGGTTTGGATATTACCATTACCACTACTGCGAAATCTGACGAAGAAGGCCGTGCTCTGCTGGCTGCCTTTGACTTCCCGTTCCGCAAGTAAGGTAGGGTTACTGAATGGCTAAGCAATCAATGAAAGCACGCGAAGTAAAGCGCGTAGCTTTAGCTGATAAATTCTTCGCTAAACGCGCTGAACTGAAAGCGATCATTTCTGATGTGAACGCTTCCGACGAAGATCGTTGGAATGCGGTTCTCAAGCTGCAGTCTCTGCCGCGTGATTCCAGCCCGTCTCGTCAGCGTAACCGCTGTCGTCAAACAGGTCGTCCACATGGTTATGTGGGCAAGTTTGGGTTGAGCCGTATCAAACTGCGTGAAGCCGCCATGCGCGGTGAAGTGCCAGGCTTGAAAAAGGCTAGCTGGTAATTACCAATTGAATCACGGGAGTAAAGACAGATGAGCATGCAAGATCCGATCGCGGATATGCTGACCCGTATCCGTAACGGTCAGGCCGCGAACAAAGTTGCGGTCACCATGCCTTCCGCCAAGCTGAAAGTGGCAATTGCCAACGTGCTGAAGGAAGAAGGTTTTATCGAAGATTTTAAAGTTGAAGGCGACACCAAGCCGGAACTGGAACTTACTCTCAAGTATTTCCAGGGTAAAGCTGTTGTAGAAAGCATTCAGCGTGTCAGCCGCCCAGGTCTGCGCATCTATAAGAAAAAAGATGAGCTGCCAAAAGTTATGGCTGGCCTTGGTATCGCAGTTGTTTCTACCTCTAAAGGTGTTATGACTGATCGTGCAGCGCGCCAGGCTGGTCTTGGTGGCGAAATTATCTGCTACGTAGCCTAATCGGAGGAAAGAATGTCTCGTGTTGCTAAAGCACCGGTCGTTATTCCTGCCGGCGTTGATGTAAAAATCGACGGTCAGGTTATTACGATCAAAGGTAAAAACGGCGAGCTGACTCGTACCCTCAACAAAGCTGTTGAAGTTAAACATGCAGATAACGCTCTGACCTTCGGTCCACGTGATGGTTTCGTGGATGGATGGGCTCAGGCTGGTACCGCGCGTGCCCTGCTGAACTCAATGGTTGTTGGTGTTACCGAAGGCTTCACTAAAAAGCTTCAGCTGGTTGGTGTAGGTTATCGTGCAGCTATCAAAGGGAATGCAGTAGGCCTGTCTCTGGGCTTCTCACACCCTGTTGAGCATCCGCTGCCGGCCGGTATCACTGCAGAATGTCCGACTCAAACTGAAATCGTGCTGAAAGGCGCTGATAAACAGCTGATCGGTCAGGTTGCAGCAGATCTGCGCGCCTACCGTCGTCCTGAGCCTTACAAAGGCAAGGGTGTTCGTTACGCCGACGAAGTCGTGCGTACCAAAGAGGCTAAGAAGAAGTAAGGTAACACTATGGATAAGAAATCTGCTCGTATCCGTCGTGCGACCCGCGCACGCCGCAAGCTCAAAGAGCTGGGTGCAACTCGCCTGGTGGTACATCGTACCCCGCGTCATATTTACGCACAGGTAATTGCACCGAACGGTTCTGAAGTTCTGGTAGCTGCTTCTACTGTAGAAAAAGCTATCTCAGAACAATTGAAGTACACCGGTAACAAAGACGCCGCTGCAGCTGTAGGTAAAGCTGTTGCAGAACGCGCTCTGGAAAAAGGCATCAGCAATGTTTCCTTTGACCGTTCCGGGTTCCAATATCATGGTCGTGTCCAGGCACTGGCAGATGCTGCCCGTGAAGCTGGCCTTCAGTTCTAAGGTAGAGGTGTAAGATGGCTCACATCGAAAAACAGGCTGGCGAACTGCAGGAAAAGCTGATCGCGGTAAACCGCGTATCTAAAACCGTTAAAGGTGGTCGTATTTTCTCCTTCACAGCTCTGACTGTAGTAGGCGATGGTAACGGTCGCGTTGGTTTTGGTTACGGTAAAGCGCGTGAAGTTCCAGCAGCGATCCAGAAAGCGATGGAAAAAGCCCGTCGCAATATGATTAACGTCGCGCTGAACAACGGCACCCTGCAGCACCCAGTTAAAGGTGTTCACACGGGTTCTCGTGTATTCATGCAGCCAGCTTCAGAAGGTACCGGTATCATCGCCGGTGGTGCAATGCGCGCCGTTCTGGAAGTTGCTGGGGTTCATAACGTTCTGGCTAAAGCATATGGTTCCACCAACCCGATCAACGTGGTTCGTGCAACTATTGATGGCCTGGAAAATATGAATTCTCCAGAAATGGTCGCTGCCAAGCGTGGTAAATCCGTTGAAGAAATTCTGGGGTAATTGACCATGGCAAAGACTATTAAAATCACTCAAACCCGCAGTGCAATCGGTCGTCTGCCGAAACACAAGGCAACGCTGCTTGGCCTGGGTCTGCGTCGTATTGGTCATACCGTTGAGCGCGAGGATACTCCTGCTGTTCGTGGTATGGTCAACGCGGTTTACTTCATGGTTAAAGTTGAGGAGTAAGAGATGCGTTTAAATACTCTGTCTCCGGCCGAAGGCTCTAAAAAGGCGGGTAAACGCCTGGGTCGTGGTATCGGTTCTGGCCTCGGCAAAACCGGTGGTCGTGGTCACAAAGGTCAGAACTCTCGTTCTGGCGGTGGCGTACGTCGCGGTTTCGAGGGTGGCCAGATGCCACTGTACCGTCGTCTGCCGAAGTTCGGCTTCACCTCTCGCAAAGCAGCGATCACAGCGGAAATCCGTCTGTCTGACCTGGCGAAAGTTGAAGGCGGCGTTGTAGACCTGAACACGCTGAAAGCGGCTAACATTATCGGTATTCAGATCGAGTTCGCGAAAGTGATCCTGTCTGGTGAAGTTTCTACTCCGGTAACTGTTCGTGGCCTGCGTGTTACTAAAGGTGCTCGTGCTGCTATCGAAGCTGCTGGCGGTAAAATTGAGGAATAAGTAGCAGATGGCTAAGCAACCGGGATTAGATTTTCAAAGTGCCAAAGGTGGATTTGGCGAGCTGAAACGCAGACTGCTGTTTGTTATCGGCGCGCTGATTGTGTTCCGTATTGGCTCTTTTATTCCGATCCCTGGTATCGATGCCGCTGTACTTGCCAAACTGCTTGAGCAACAGCGAGGCACCATCATTGAAATGTTCAACATGTTCTCTGGTGGTGCTCTCAGCCGTGCTTCTATCTTTGCTCTGGGTATTATGCCGTACATTTCGGCATCGATTATTATCCAGCTGCTGACGGTCGTTCATCCGGCCCTGGCAGAGCTGAAGAAAGAAGGGGAGTCTGGACGTCGTAAGATTAGTCAGTACACCCGTTACGGTACTCTGGTGCTGGCAATATTCCAGTCGATCGGTATTGCTACCGGTCTGCCGAATATGCCTGGTATGCAGGGCCTGGTGTTAAACCCAGGCTTTGCATTCTATTTCACCGCTGTTGTTAGTCTGGTCACAGGGACGATGTTCCTGATGTGGCTCGGCGAACAGATTACTGAGCGTGGTATCGGTAACGGTATCTCAATCATTATCTTCGCCGGTATCGTTGCGGGACTCCCGCCGGCCATCGCCCATACTATCGAGCAAGCGCGTCAAGGCGACCTGCACTTCCTCCTGTTGCTGTTGGTTGCAGTATTAGTATTTGCAGTGACGTTCTTTGTTGTCTTCGTTGAACGTGGTCAACGCCGCATTGTGGTGAACTACGCTAAGCGTCAGCAGGGTCGTCGTGTCTATGCTGCACAGAGCACACATTTACCGCTGAAAGTGAATATGGCGGGGGTTATCCCGGCTATCTTCGCTTCCAGTATTATTCTGTTCCCGGCAACCATCGCGTCATGGTTCGGGGGCGGTACTGGTTGGAACTGGCTGACAACAATTTCGCTGTATTTGCAGCCTGGGCAACCACTTTATGTGTTACTCTATGCGTCTGCGATCATCTTCTTCTGTTTCTTCTACACGGCGTTGGTCTTCAACCCGCGTGAAACAGCAGATAACCTGAAGAAGTCCGGTGCATTTGTACCAGGAATTCGTCCGGGAGAGCAAACGGCGAAGTATATCGATAAAGTAATGACCCGCCTGACTTTGGTTGGTGCGCTTTATATTACTTTTATCTGCCTGATCCCGGAGTTCATGCGTGATGCAATGAAAGTACCGTTCTACTTCGGTGGGACCTCACTGCTTATCGTTGTTGTCGTGATTATGGACTTTATGGCTCAAGTGCAAACTCTGATGATGTCCAGTCAGTATGAGTCTGCATTGAAGAAGGCGAACCTGAAAGGCTACGGCCGCTAATTGGTCGCCTGAGAAGTTACGGAGAGTAAAAATGAAAGTTCGTGCTTCCGTCAAGAAATTATGCCGTAACTGCAAAATCGTTAAGCGTGATGGTGTCATCCGTGTGATTTGCAGTGCCGAGCCGAAGCATAAACAGCGCCAAGGCTGATTATTTCGCATATTTTTCTTGCAAAGTTGGGTTGAGCTGGCTAGATTAGCCAGCCAATCTTTTGTATGTCTGTACGTTTCCATTTGAGTATCCTGAAAACGGGCTTTTCAGCATGGTGCGTACATATTAAATAGTAGGAGTGCATAGTGGCCCGTATAGCAGGCATTAACATTCCTGATCAGAAACATGCTGTGATCGCATTAACTTCGATCTACGGCATCGGCAAGACCCGTTCTAAAGCCATCCTGGCTGCAGCGGGTATCGCTGAAGATGTTAAGATCAGTGAGCTGTCTGAAGGACAAATCGACACGCTGCGTGACGAAGTTGCCAAATTTGTCGTTGAAGGTGATCTGCGCCGTGAAATCAGCATGAGCATCAAGCGCCTGATGGATCTTGGTTGCTATCGCGGTTTGCGTCATCGTCGTGGTCTGCCAGTGCGCGGTCAGCGTACTAAGACCAACGCACGTACCCGTAAGGGTCCGCGCAAACCGATCAAGAAATAATCGGGGTGATTGAATAATGGCAAAGGCACCAGTTCGTGCACGTAAACGTGTAAGAAAACAAGTCTCTGACGGCGTGGCTCATATCCATGCTTCTTTCAACAACACCATCGTTACTATTACTGATCGTCAGGGTAACGCATTGGGTTGGGCAACAGCCGGTGGTTCCGGTTTCCGTGGTTCTCGCAAATCCACTCCGTTCGCAGCTCAGGTTGCAGCAGAGCGTTGCGCTGAAGCCGTAAAAGAATACGGCATCAAGAATCTGGAAGTTATGGTTAAAGGTCCGGGTCCGGGTCGTGAATCTACTGTTCGCGCTCTGAACGCCGCTGGTTTCCGCATCACGAATATTACTGATGTGACTCCGATCCCTCATAACGGTTGTCGTCCGCCGAAAAAACGTCGCGTATAACGCTCGTTTTTTAGGTTAGTTGGAGATAGAAAATGGCAAGATATTTGGGTCCTAAGCTCAAGCTGAGCCGTCGTGAGGGCACCGACTTATTCCTTAAGTCTGGCGTTCGCGCGATCGATACCAAGTGTAAAATTGAACAAGCTCCTGGCCAGCACGGTGCGCGTAAACCGCGTCTGTCTGACTATGGTGTGCAGTTGCGTGAAAAGCAAAAAGTTCGCCGTATGTACGGTGTGCTGGAGCGTCAGTTCCGTAACTACTATAAAGAAGCAGCACGTCTGAAAGGCAACACAGGTGAAAACCTGCTGGCTCTGCTGGAAGGTCGTCTGGACAACGTTGTATACCGTATGGGCTTCGGCGCTACTCGTGCTGAATCACGTCAGCTGGTTAGCCACAAAGCAATCATGGTAAACGGTCGTGTTGTTAACATCGCTTCTTATCAGGTTAAAGCGAATGACGTTGTTAGCATTCGTGAGAAAGCGAAAAAGCAATCTCGCGTGAAGGCCGCTCTGGAGCTGGCTGAGCAGCGTGAAAAGCCAACCTGGCTGGAAGTTGATGCTGGCAAGATGGAAGGTACGTTCAAGCGTCAGCCTGAGCGTTCTGATCTGTCTGCGGACATTAACGAACACCTGATCGTCGAGCTTTACTCCAAGTAAAGCTTAGTACCAAAGAGAGGACACAATGCAGGGTTCTGTGACAGAGTTTCTAAAACCGCGCCTGGTAGATATCGAGCAAGTGAGTTCGACGCACGCCAAGGTGACCCTTGAGCCTTTAGAGCGTGGCTTTGGCCATACTCTGGGTAACGCACTGCGCCGTATTCTGCTCTCATCGATGCCGGGTTGCGCGGTGACCGAGGTTGAGATTGATGGTGTACTTCATGAGTACAGCACCAAAGAAGGCGTTCAGGAAGATATCCTTGAAATCCTGCTCAACCTGAAAGGGCTGGCGGTGAGAGTTCAGGGTAAAGATGAAGTTATTCTTACTCTGAATAAATCTGGCATTGGCCCTGTGACTGCAGCCGACATCACCCACGACGGTGATGTTGAAATCCAAGCCGCAGCACGTGATCTGCCACCTGACCGATGAGAACGCAGCTATTAGCATGCGTATCAAAGTTCAGCGCGGTCGTGGTTATGTGCCGGCTTCTGCCCGAATTCATTCGGAAGAAGATGAGCGCCCAATCGGCCGTCTGCTGGTCGACGCATGCTACAGCCCTGTAGAGCGTATTGCCTACAATGTTGAAGCAGCGCGTGTAGAACAGCGTACCGACCTGGACAAGCTGGTCATCGAAATGGAAACCAACGGCACAATCGATCCTGAAGAGGCGATTCGTCGTGCGGCAACCATCCTGGCAGAACAACTGGAAGCTTTCGTTGACTTACGTGATGTACGTCAGCCAGAAGTGAAAGAAGAGAAACCAGAATTCGATCCGATCCTGCTGCGCCCTGTTGACGATCTCGAATTGACTGTCCGCTCTGCTAACTGCCTCAAGGCAGAAGCTATCCACTATATCGGTGATCTGGTACAGCGTACCGAGGTTGAGTTGCTGAAAACGCCGAACCTGGGTAAAAAATCTCTTACCGAGATTAAAGACGTGCTGGCTTCACGTGGTCTGTCTCTGGGCATGCGCCTGGAAAACTGGCCACCGGCAAGCATTGCTGACGAGTAACCGGATCACAGGTTAAGGTTTTACTGAGAAGGATAAGGTCATGCGCCATCGTAAGAGTGGTCGTCAACTGAACCGCAACAGCAGCCATCGCCAGGCTATGTTCCGCAACATGGCAGGTTCACTGGTTCGTCATGAAATCATCAAGACGACCCTGCCTAAAGCGAAAGAGCTGCGTCGCGTAGTTGAGCCGCTGATTACTCTTGCCAAGACTGACAGCGTTGCTAATCGTCGTCTGGCATTCGCCCGTACTCGTGATAACGAGATCGTGGCAAAACTGTTTAACGAACTGGGCCCGCGTTTCGCGAGCCGTGCCGGTGGTTACACTCGCATTCTGAAGTGTGGTTTCCGTGCAGGCGACAACGCGCCGATGGCTTACATCGAGCTGGTTGATCGTTCAGAGAAAGCAGAAGCTGCTGCAGAGTAATCTGCAGTAACGTAAAAAAACCCGCCTCGGCGGGTTTTTTTATATCCGCATTATCCCCACTTCTCTACAATACCTGTATCAATTTTGTTCATCCCCTGGAGTTGATGATGTGGTTGCTTGATCAGTGGGCAGAACGCCATATTCGCGATGCCCAAAATAAAGGCGATTTCGACAATCTTCCCGGGAGCGGCGAACCTCTTGAACTGGAAGATGATTCGCATATTGCGCCTGAACTCCGGGCTGGATACCGTTTGCTAAAAAATGCTGGCTGCCTCCCGCCCGAGCTTGAGCAGCGCAGAGAGGCTGTTGAACTTGTCGATCTGCTAAAAGGGATCCGTCAGGACGATCCTCGACATAAAGAACTTAGCCGCAGGCTTGCCCTGATCGAGCTCAAGCTGCGCCAGGCAGGAATGAGCACGGAATTCCTGCATGGGGAATACGGTGAAATATTGATGAAGAAGATAAACGAGGAGTAGCGATGTACCGTATCGGTGAACTTGCAAAGCTCGCGAACGTAACGCCGGACACTATCCGATATTACGAAAAGCAGCAAATGATCGATCATGAGGTACGCACGGAAGGCGGCTTTCGGCTTTATACCGATAACGATCTGCAACGTCTAAGATTCATACGCTACGCCCGACAGCTTGGCTTCACGCTTGATTCGATCCGCGAGTTATTATCGATCCGCATCGATCCTGAGCATCACACTTGTCAGGAATCCAAAAGCATCGTGCAAGCCCGGCTTGATGAAGTTGAAGCCCGTATTCTGGAACTGCAAACCATGCAGCGCTCTTTGCAAAGGTTGAATGATGCCTGCTGCGGAACGGCTCATAGCAGTATTTATTGTTCAATTCTGGAAGCCCTTGAACAGGGAGCCAGTGGAGAAACTCGGGGATGTTGATTTTTAATCTACTCGGGTCTAGACTTCCGTCGTCATAAACCATGCTCAGGAGAAATTATGAGCCGCTATCAGCACACGAAGGGACAAATTAAAGATAATGCCATCGAGGCTTTACTTCACGACCCGCTTTTTCGACAGCGCGTTGAAAAGAATAAAAAAGGGAAGGGGAGTTATCTGCGTAAAGACAAACATGCAAAACGGGGTAACTGGGAGGCCAGTGGCAAGCAAGCGAATCGCTTATTTACCACTGGCCTTCCTGTTTTTAACTGCTGATTAAACGCGGTTATTTTGCTCTTTTAACAGATCGCGAATTTCACTCAGTAACACTTCTTCTTTCGTTGGTGCAGGCGCTGCTGCTGGCTCTTCTTTTTTACGGTTGAGCCGGTTAATCAGCTTGATAGCCATAAAGATAGCAAACGCCACAATCACGAAATCAAATACGTTCTGGATAAACACGCCGTAGTGCATTACAACTGCCGGGATATCACCCTGGGCTTCACGCAGCGTGAACGCGAACTGTTTGAAATCAATGCCCCCGATTAGCAGCCCTAAAGGTGGCATGATGATGTCCGCTACTAATGATGAAACAATCTTGCCGAATGCCGCACCAATAATGACACCCACTGCCAAATCAACCACGTTCCCGCGCATCGCAAATTCGCGAAATTCTTTAATAAAACTCATTATGTTCTCCTTGTGCCAGCTGACGACTATAAGTTTAACAAATGATTAGCCAATTGCCATGCGGGATAATTAAACGTTATGAAAATAAAAGGCACAGAAATAAAGAGGGTAAAGTGCGGGGCTCTATTGAGAGCCCCGACGTATTAAAGGAAGAATGGACTAGGCTGGAATAAACGTTCGACGTCGGTAATAAATTTTTTATCGGTAAGGAACATAATTACGTGGTCACCTTGCTCAATACGCAAATTATCATTGGCGATCATAACGTCATTCCCGCGCACTACGGCGCCGATAATAGTGCCCGGCGGCAGCTTAATTTCGTCGATGGCGCGGCCCACAACGCGAGAGGTGGTTTCATCTCCATGAGCTACTGCTTCAATGGCTTCTGCCACCCCGCGACGCAGAGATGAAACGCCGACAATGTCCGCTTTACGTACATGGCTCAGCAGAGCGGAAATGGTCGCCTGCTGCGGTGAAATGGCAATATCAATAACGCTGCCCTGAACCAGGTCGACATACGCCTTGCGCTGGATAAGCACCATGACCTTCTTTGCTCCCATACGTTTGGCGAGCATGGCGGACATAATATTCGCTTCGTCATCGTTGGTGACGGCAATAAAGAGATCAACTTGATCAATATGCTCTTCAGCCAATAATTCCTGATCCGACGCGTCGCCATAAAATACGATCGTATTTTGCAGTTTTTCCGCCAGCTCAGAAGCACGCTGTTGATCGCGCTCGATCAATTTCACGCTGTAGTCTTTTTCCAGCCTTCGCGCCAGGCCCGCGCCGATATTGCCACCGCCGACCAGCATAATGCGTTTATAAGGCTTTTCGAGACGCTGCAACTCACTCATCACCGCACGAATATGCTGAGAGGCCGCAATGAAGAAGACCTCATCCCCCGCTTCGACAATCGTGGAGCCTTGAGGGCGAATAGGTCTGTCGTGGCGGAAAATGGCGGCGACGCGCGTATCGATATGCGGCATGTGCTCACGCATTGTTGAAAGCGCATTGCCGATCAACGGGCCGCCGTAATAGGCCTTAACGACGGCAAGACTGACCTTACCTTCGGCAAAGTTCACCACCTGCAGTGCGCCTGGATATTCGATCAGACGATAGATATTGTCGATAACCAGCTGTTCTGGCGCGATGAGATGGTCAATAGGAACCGCTTCTGAATTAAAGAGCTTCTCAGCATCGCGGACATAGTCCGGAGAACGGATGCGCGCGATTCGGTTAGGGGTGTTGAAAAGCGAGTAGGCTACCTGACAGGCCACCATATTGGTTTCGTCAGAACTGGTCACCGCAACGAGCATGTCTGCATCGTCGGCGCCGGCCTCGCGTAGCACGCGCGGGTGTGAACCATGGCCCTGCACAACGCGAAGGTCAAATTTGTCCTGTAAAACGCGCAGACGATCCCCGTTGGTATCAACGATTGTGATGTCGTTGTTTTCGCCAACCAGGTTTTCCGCCAGCGTTCCGCCCACTTGTCCTGCGCCCAGAATGATAATTTTCATATCTCGTGACCTGTTCTCAACATCACTCTTTGATTAGCTTAGCGTAAAAGAAGCCATCGCCTTCTTCCGCGCCCGGCAGGTTTTGCTGACCCGGGCATTCAGGCGTTCCCGTATCGCGCAGCGTTGCGTCCGGGGTACGTTTAAGGAAGGCCGTGATTTGCTGGCTGTTTTCTTCTGGCAATACGGAGCAGGTTGCATAAACCAGCGTGCCGCCGGGTTTAAGATGTGGCCAGATTGCGTCAAGTATGTCCGATTGCAGTTGGGCAAGTTCCTTGATATCGCGATCGCGGCGCAGCCACTTGATATCCGGATGGCGACGAATCACGCCTGTTGCAGAGCAGGGCGCATCCAGCAAAATGCGGTCAAACTGGGTTTCACCACACCATTCTGCGGGCTTGCGTCCGTCGCCCTGCTTAACCTGAGCCTTCATGCCCAGACGCTTGAGGTTGTCGTAGACGCGTGACAGGCGCTGCTCATCGACATCCACGGCCATTACGCTGGCCTGCGGAGCCACTTCAAGAATGTGCGTTGTTTTTCCGCCAGGCGCGGCGCAAAGATCGAGGATCTGTTCCCCGTTTGCTGGTTCAAGCCAGGTCATGCAACCCTGAGCCGAGGCATCCTGTACGGTCACCCAGCCTTCATCAAAACCAGGTAAAGCATGTACCGGTGCAGGGGAGGCTAAACGCACGGCATCCGGATAGGCTGCATGCGTGAATCCACTCATTCCGGTTTCTTCCAGTAATGCCAGCCATGCGTCACGGGTGTGGTGATTACGGTTGACGCGTAACCACATCGGTGGGCGTTGATTATTCGCTTCGGCAATGTTTTGCCATTGCTGCGGATACGCTTTTTTAAGGCGATTCAGCAGCCAGTCCGGGTGCAGAAAACGTGTTTCGCTTTGTGCAAATTCAGCCAGTAGCTCATCCTGCTGACGCTGGAACTGACGCAGTACGCCGTTGATCAGCCCTTTCAACTGAGGGCGTTTAATCGCAACGGCACCTTCCACCGTTTCAGCCAGCGCGGCGTGAGGTGGAATGCGGGTATGAAGAAGCTGATAAAACCCCACCATAATCAAATAATGTACGGTGCGCTGTTTGCCAGTCATTGGGCGCGACATCAGCTTATTAATGAGCCACTCAAGCTGAGAAAGGGTGCGCAGGACGCCAAAGCAGAGTTCCTGGAGCAGGGCTTTGTCTTTATCAGATACCTTTTGTTGCAGGGGAGGCAGGATGTTACTCAATGACTGGCCCTGCTCAATAACCTGCTCAACGGCTTTGGCCGCCATACTGCGTAGATTTTGTTTTTTCATAACTATAAAAATAAAAATGCCCGGAAACACCGGGCTTTAAGCATATATTGGATTAGGCAAGACGATTACCAGGTATAAACCATTCGCGACGGGAATTTAATAGATCCTGAGCGCTCATGGCTTTCTTACCGGCCGGTTGCAGCGATTCAAGATTCAGGATCCCTTCTGCTGTCGCAACCTGGATACCGTTCTTGCTGGCGTCGATAATCGTGCCGGGTTCAGCAGCCGTATTGCCATTAATGACTGACGCTTTCCAGACTTTCACTGGCTGCTCATCAATCTCCATCCAGCTCATCGGCCACGGATTAAAAGCGCGGATGCAGCGTTCAAGTTGAGCGGCAGACAAGGACCAGTCGAGCCGGGCTTCTTCTTTACTCAGTTTTTCAGCATACGTCACCAGCGCCTCATCCTGAACTTCCGGCTTCGCCGTATTATCAGCAAGCTGCTGCAGCGTCTCGATAAGCCCTTGCGGACCGAGGCCTGCCAGTTTGTCATACAGCGTAGCGCTGGTATCGTCTGCAGTAATAGGGCACGCCAGTTTATGCAGCATGTCGCCAGTGTCTAAACCTACGTCCATCTTCATGATTGTGACGCCGGTTTCAGCATCCCCCGCCCACAGGGAGCGCTGGATAGGTGCCGCACCACGCCAGCGCGGGAGCAAGGAGCCATGCACGTTGATACAACCCAGACGAGGCATATCAAGCACCGCTTTTGGCAGAATTAAACCGTAAGCCACCACGACCATTACGTCGGCGTTCAGGTCAGCAACCAGCTGCTGATTTTCCTGAGGGCGTAAGGATGCGGGCTGGAAAACAGGAAGCCCATGCTCTTCTGCCAGCACCTTTACCGGGCTCGGCATCAGTTTTTTACCGCGACCAGCCGGACGGTCCGGCTGGGTAAAGACGCCGACAACCTGGTGACCAGAAGATAACAGCGCGTCAAGATGACGCGCTGCAAAATCAGGGGTTCCCGCGAAGATAATACGTAGTGTTTTAGACACGATGATCCTTGTATCCGGGGGGACGTTATGCGCGAGAGCGCAAACGATCCAGTTTCTCTACTTTTTGACGAATACGCTGCTGTTTCAACGGCGAGAGGTAATCGATAAACAGCTTACCGACCAGGTGATCCATCTCATGCTGAATGCAAATTGCCAGCAGGTCATCTGCTTCCAGTTCGAACGGATTACCGTCACGATCCAAAGCGCGAATTTTCACTTTTTCGGCACGTGGCACCAAAGCGCGCTGTTCCGGAATAGAAAGACAACCTTCCTCAATGCCCGTTTCACCGCTCTTCTCAAGCAATTCAGGGTTGATCAGCACCAGACGCTCATCGCGATTTTCAGAAACGTCGATCACGATAATACGCTTGTGAATGTCTACCTGCGTCGCCGCCAGGCCAATGCCTTCTTCGGCGTACATGGTATCGAACATATCATCAACGATACGCTGGATTTCTGCATTCACTTCTTTAACCGGTTCAGCGACGATGCGAAGGCGCTCGTCCGGAATATGTAACACTTGCAAAACTGCCATAAATTTCCAGAGTCGTGTTCAGGAGTTGATAAGAATATTACTTCTATTCTAGACAAATCCCGGGTCGATTGACAGCATCAGTGACCAATCGCAATGATTGCGCAGGCCGCTTATGGCAGGGGGAAAGGATGACGTCTATCGAGATATGGCTACGGCTAGTACACACAGGTTCATTATGTGGCGATGGAATGCTGGAAGCGGCTGCACGGCTGCACAAGCAAAAAAATATCGATGCTTCCGCTGTCAGAGACGCCGGGCTGTCAGCAAAACAGGCTGAACGGTTCTTTGCTCCAGATGAGGGTGAGCTGGAGCGTAGTCTGGTGTGGCTTGAGCAGCCGGGAAATCATTTATTGACGGCAACCCATCCGCTTTATCCTCCTTTACTTCGAGCAATTCCTGATTATCCCGGTGCATTATTCGTAAAAGGTAACCCTGAAACGCTTAATGCTGCCCAGCTGGCGGTCGTGGGTAGCCGTGCGCCGTCATGGTATGGAGAACGATGGGGGAAAATTCTGTGCGAACAACTTTCGCAAAGTGGTTTCACAATCACCAGCGGACTGGCCTGCGGTATAGACGGTGTTGCTCACAACGCCGCGCTGTCTGTAAAAGGGCGTAGCGTGGCCGTACTGGGGAACGGCCTGTTTAGCATTTATCCCCGTCGGCATCAGGCGCTGGCTATGCGGCTTATCGAAGCTGACGGGGCGATAGTGTCTGAGTTCCCTCTTTCGGCGCAGCCCCGGCCGGCAAACTTTCCGCGTCGTAATCGAATCATCAGCGGGCTTAGCCAGGGTGTATTGGTCGTTGAAGCGGCAGTGCGAAGCGGCTCGCTGGTCACTGCACGATGCGCGCTCGATCAGGGGAGGGAGGTTTTCGCCTTACCCGGCCCGATTGGTAACCCGGGGTGTGAAGGACCACACTGGCTGATAAAGCAGGGTGCGACGCCGGTAACAGAAGCGCGGGACATTCTTGAAAATTTGCAATATGGCTTGCAATGTCTGCAGGAAGATCCCGAAAAGCGACATTATTCATCAGATCAGGGAAAGGTGGCATTGCCATTTCCCAAGCTCCTGGCTAACGTAGGAGATGAGGTAACACCTGTTGACGTTGTCGCTGAACGTGCCGGCCAACCTGTGCCAGTAACGGTAGCACAGCTACTCGAACTGGAGTTAGCAGGGTGGATCGCAGCTGTACCCGGCGGCTATGTCCGATTAAGGAGGGCATGCCATGTTCGACGTACTGATGTATTTGTTTGAGACTTACATCCATAACGAAGCAGAAATGCGAGTGGATCAGGACAAATTGACACAGGATCTTACCGATGCGGGGTTTGAGCGGGAAGATATCTATAATGCGTTGATGTGGCTGGAAAAACTGGCTGATTATCAGGAAGGCCTCGCCGAACCGATGCAGCTTGCTTCTGACCCTTTGTCAGTACGCATTTATACCGCAGAAGAGTGTGAAAGGCTGGACGCCAGCTGCCGGGGATTCATCTTATTCCTTGAGCAGATTCAGGTGCTGAACCTCGAAACGAGAGAAATGGTGATAGAGCGTGTCATGGCGCTGGATACGGCAGAATTTGAACTGGAAGATCTGAAATGGGTGATTCTGATGGTTCTGTTTAATATCCCGGGCTGTGAAAATGCCTATCAGCAAATGGAAGAATTACTCTTTGAAGTGAATGAAGGTATGCTGCATTAATTCTATATGTAGCACCAAGAGTTGTTATGGCCAAATCAGCACTATTCACGGTGCATAAAAATGAGCCCTGCCCGCAGTGCGGGGCTGAACTTGTTATTCGGTCCGGGAAACACGGCCCGTTTCTCGGTTGTTCACACTATCCGGAATGTGATTATGTCCGTCCTCTGAAAAGCCAGGCGGATGGACATATCGTTAAAATTCTGGAAGGACAGCTATGTCCTCTTTGTGGTGGTGAACTAGCGCTACGTCAGGGCCGTTTCGGCATGTTTATTGGCTGTAGCCGTTATCCGGAATGTGAGCATACGGAACAAATTGATAAGCCTGATGAAACGGCGATTGCGTGTCCTCAGTGTCAGCGCGGTCAGCTGGTACAGCGCCGTTCCCGCTATGGTAAGACCTTCCATTCCTGCGATCGCTACCCTGAATGCCAGTTCGTTATCAATTTCAAACCGGTAGCGGGCGTCTGCCCTCATTGCAACTATCCGCTACTTATCGAGAAGAAAACGGCGCAAGGTATGAAACGCTTCTGCGCCAGCAAACAATGTGGAAAGCCGGTTACGGCGGATCAAAATAGTGAATAATAACCTGCCATCAGGCTCCATTGCGCATGCTGTGGACGTTCTGAAAAATGAAAAAGTCATCGCCTATCCAACTGAAGCTGTTTTTGGGGTCGGTTGCGATCCTGACAGCGAGACGGCTGTGAGCCGCCTGCTTGCCTTAAAACAAAGACCCGTAGAGAAAGGGTTGATTTTGATAGCTGCGAATTACGAGCAGCTTAAGCCCTACATTGATGACTCTATGCTGACACCGGCGCAGCGCGAGACTATTTTCTCCGCATGGCCCGGACCGGTGACCTTTGTTTTCCCGGCGCAGCCGACAACACCGCGCTGGCTGACCGGACGCTTTGATTCCCTCGCCGTTCGCGTCACCGATCATCCTCTGGTGGTTGAGCTTTGCCTGGCATTTGGTAAACCGCTGGTCTCAACCAGCGCCAACCTGACCGGATTGCCACCTTGTCGTACAACCGAAGAAGTGTTGGCACAGTTCGGAAATGACTTCCCGGTTGCTGTTGGAGAGACGGGAGGACGCCTGAATCCGTCTGAAATTCGCGACGCTTTGACCGGCGAACGTTTTCGCCAGGAGTAATCTCATGGAAACCTATGCTGTTTTTGGTAATCCGATTGCACACAGCAAGTCACCGCTGATCCATCAGCAATTTGCGGAGCAGCTGCAGATAAATCATCCCTATGGCCGCGTACTGGCACCGGTAGATGCATTTATTCCAACGCTTGAGGCTTTTTTCGCCGCAGGTGGCAAAGGTGCGAATGTGACGGTTCCTTTTAAAGAGGAAGCTTTCGAACGTGCTGATGAACTGACCGAGCGCGCTTCTCTTGCTGGTGCAGTAAATACCCTAAAACGGCTTGAGGACGGACGTCTTCTGGGCGACAACACTGATGGAATAGGTTTGCTGAGCGATCTGGAACGACTGTCGTTTATTAAACCTGGGTTCCGGGTCCTGCTGATTGGTGCGGGTGGCGCATCGCGGGGAGTACTGTTACCTCTGCTTTCCATGGACTGTGCGGTGACCATTACCAACCGAACTTTTTCCCGAGCAGAAGCGCTGGCGGCGTTGTTTGCGCATACCGGCAGCGTAAGTGCGGTAGCGCTTGACGATCTTGCCGAACGTGAGTTCGATCTTGTCATTAATGCCACATCCAGCGGCATCAGTGGCGAGATCCCGGCGATCCCCGCTTCGCTGGTCAGCGCGCACATGTACTTCTATGACATGTTTTATCAGAAAGGGAATACGCCCTTCCTGAACTGGTGCGAACAACACGGTGCGAAACAGTTAGCCGATGGGCTGGGAATGCTGGTGGGGCAGGCTGCGCATGCGGTACTGCTCTGGCACGGGGTGTTGCCTGCAGTCGAGCCGGTCATTGAAAAGCTAAAGCAGGAGCTTTCGGCGTGAATCAGGCTATTCATTTCCCGGACAGAGAGAGCTGGGATGAGCATAAGCAGGCGGTCTGTTTTCCGGTGCTGGTGCAGGGGATGCAGCTTACCTGTGCCATCCATGGAGAAGCGCTGTTACATCGTTTTGGCGGCACAGACCCGATAGCCGTTTTTTGCGAAAATCGCTGGGATCTGGAAGAGGAAGCCAGCGATTTAATCCGCGAGCAGCAGGAAGACGATCAGGGTTGGGTTTGGTTATCCTGATCCAAATAGTCATTCTTCCATTTTACGTAGTTGTTCGCCGAGTATTTTAATCCTTCGATCTCTGCCTCCTTCAGGGGGCGGATCTGTTTTACCGGGCTTCCCAGATAGAGATAACCACTTTCCAGACGTTTGTTCTGCGGAACCAGGCTACCGGCCCCAATCATTACGTCTTCTTCTACTATCACGCCATCCAGCAAAATCGATCCCATGCCAACAAGCACCCGATTACCGATAGTGCAGCCGTGAAGCATCACTTTATGTCCGACGGTAACATCTTCTCCAATGATGAGGGGATTGCCCTCCGGGTTATAAGAGGATTTGTGCGTAACATGCAGAACGCTACCGTCCTGAATATTGGTACGGGCACCGATCGACACATAATTTACATCTCCCCTGATGGCGACGAGCGGCCAGATACTGACGTCATCGGCCATTCGGACATCACCAATGACTACGCTGGTGGCATCGATCATCACGCGATCGCCTTTTTGGGGGAACAGATCTTTATAAGGGCGTAACACTGCAGACATAACTACCTCTAAGGATGAGCGCTATACGGAAGACTTGATCATATTATTGGATCGAGGCAAGGCAAAATGCGTCAATATTTAAGCAGAACGGGCGGGATTTCAGCGAAAAGCGCGGAAAATCAGCAGTCGAAAAAAAAGATCTAAAAAACACTTGTGCTAAAAAATGGGATCCCTATAATGCGCCTCCATCGACACGGCGGATGTGAATCACTTCACAGTTAACCCGGTCGGTTGAAGAGAAAAAATCCTGAAATAACGGGTTGACTCTGAAAGAGGAAAGCGTAATATACGCCACCTCGCAACGGTGAGCGAAAGCCGCGTTGCACTGCTCTTTAACAATTTATCAGACAATCTGTGTGGGCACTCAAAGTGACATGGATTCTTAACGTCGCAAGACGAAAAATGAATACCAAGTCTCTGAGTGAACATACGTAATTCATTACGAAGTTTAATTCACGAGCATCAAACTTAAATTGAAGAGTTTGATCATGGCTCAGATTGAACGCTGGCGGCAGGCCTAACACATGCAAGTCGAACGGTAGCACAGAGAGCTTGCTCTCGGGTGACGAGTGGCGGACGGGTGAGTAATGTCTGGGAAACTGCCTGATGGAGGGGGATAACTACTGGAAACGGTAGCTAATACCGCATAATGTCGCAAGACCAAAGAGGGGGACCTTCGGGCCTCTTGCCATCAGATGTGCCCAGATGGGATTAGCTAGTAGGTGGGGTAACGGCTCACCTAGGCGACGATCCCTAGCTGGTCTGAGAGGATGACCAGCCACACTGGAACTGAGACACGGTCCAGACTCCTACGGGAGGCAGCAGTGGGGAATATTGCACAATGGGCGCAAGCCTGATGCAGCCATGCCGCGTGTATGAAGAAGGCCTTCGGGTTGTAAAGTACTTTCAGCGGGGAGGAAGGCGATAAGGTTAATAACCTTGTCGATTGACGTTACCCGCAGAAGAAGCACCGGCTAACTCCGTGCCAGCAGCCGCGGTAATACGGAGGGTGCAAGCGTTAATCGGAATTACTGGGCGTAAAGCGCACGCAGGCGGTCTGTCAAGTCGGATGTGAAATCCCCGGGCTCAACCTGGGAACTGCATTCGAAACTGGCAGGCTAGAGTCTTGTAGAGGGGGGTAGAATTCCAGGTGTAGCGGTGAAATGCGTAGAGATCTGGAGGAATACCGGTGGCGAAGGCGGCCCCCTGGACAAAGACTGACGCTCAGGTGCGAAAGCGTGGGGAGCAAACAGGATTAGATACCCTGGTAGTCCACGCCGTAAACGATGTCGACTTGGAGGTTGTGCCCTTGAGGCGTGGCTTCCGGAGCTAACGCGTTAAGTCGACCGCCTGGGGAGTACGGCCGCAAGGTTAAAACTCAAATGAATTGACGGGGGCCCGCACAAGCGGTGGAGCATGTGGTTTAATTCGATGCAACGCGAAGAACCTTACCTACTCTTGACATCCAGAGAACTTAGCAGAGATGCTTTGGTGCCTTCGGGAACTCTGAGACAGGTGCTGCATGGCTGTCGTCAGCTCGTGTTGTGAAATGTTGGGTTAAGTCCCGCAACGAGCGCAACCCTTATCCTTTGTTGCCAGCGGTTAGGCCGGGAACTCAAAGGAGACTGCCAGTGATAAACTGGAGGAAGGTGGGGATGACGTCAAGTCATCATGGCCCTTACGAGTAGGGCTACACACGTGCTACAATGGCGCATACAAAGAGAAGCGACCTCGCGAGAGCAAGCGGACCTCATAAAGTGCGTCGTAGTCCGGATTGGAGTCTGCAACTCGACTCCATGAAGTCGGAATCGCTAGTAATCGTGGATCAGAATGCCACGGTGAATACGTTCCCGGGCCTTGTACACACCGCCCGTCACACCATGGGAGTGGGTTGCAAAAGAAGTAGGTAGCTTAACCTTCGGGAGGGCGCTTACCACTTTGTGATTCATGACTGGGGTGAAGTCGTAACAAGGTAACCGTAGGGGAACCTGCGGTTGGATCACCTCCTTACCTTAAAGAACCTGCCTTTGTAGTGCTCACACAGATTGTCTGATGAAAAGTAAAAAGCAAGGCGTCTTGCGATTGAGACTTCAGTGTCCCCTTCGTCTAGAGGCCCAGGACACCGCCCTTTCACGGCGGTAACAGGGGTTCGAATCCCCTAGGGGACGCCACTTGCTGGTTCGTGAGTGAAAGTCACCTGCCGTCATATCTCAAAACTGACTTGCGAGTCATGTTTGAGATATTTGCTCTTTAAAAATCTGGATCAAGCTGAAAATTGAAACGACACATCTTTAAGGTGTGTTCGAGTCTCTCAAATTTTCGCAAGTCGATGGTGAATCGAAAGAAACATCTTCGGGTTGTGAGGTTAAGCGACTAAGCGTACACGGTGGATGCCCTGGCAGTCAGAGGCGATGAAGGACGTGCTAATCTGCGAAAAGCGACGGCGAGGTGATATGAACCTTTGACCCGTCGATGTCCGAATGGGGAAACCCAGTGTGATCCGTCACACTATCGTTAACTGAATACATAGGTTAACGAGGCGAACCGGGGGAACTGAAACATCTAAGTACCCCGAGGAAAAGAAATCAACCGAGATTCCCCCAGTAGCGGCGAGCGAACGGGGAGCAGCCCGGAGTCTGAATCAGCTTGTGTGTTAGTGGAAGCGTCTGGAAAGTCGCACGGTACAGGGTGACAGTCCCGTACACGAAAATGCACAGGTTGTGAACTCGAAGAGTAGGGCGGGACACGTGGTATCCTGTCTGAATATGGGGGGACCATCCTCCAAGGCTAAATACTCCTGACTGACCGATAGTGAACCAGTACCGTGAGGGAAAGGCGAAAAGAACCCCGGCGAGGGGAGTGAAAAAGAACCTGAAACCGTGTACGTACAAGCAGTGGGAGCACCTTCGTGGTGTGACTGCGTACCTTTTGTATAATGGGTCAGCGACTTATATTCTGTAGCAAGGTTAACCGTATAGGGGAGCCGCAGGGAAACCGAGTCTTAACTGGGCGTTAAGTTGCAGGGTATAGACCCGAAACCCGGTGATCTAGCCATGGGCAGGTTGAAGGTTGGGTAACACTAACTGGAGGACCGAACCGACTAATGTTGAAAAATTAGCGGATGACCTGTGGCTGGGGGTGAAAGGCCAATCAAACCGGGAGATAGCTGGTTCTCCCCGAAAGCTATTTAGGTAGCGCCTCGTGAACTCATCTTCGGGGGTAGAGCACTGTTTCGGCTAGGGGGCCATCCCGGCTTACCAACCCGATGCAAACTACGAATACCGAAGAATGTTATCACGGGAGACACACGGCGGGTGCTAACGTCCGTCGTGAAGAGGGAAACAACCCAGACCGCCAGCTAAGGTCCCAAAGTCATGGTTAAGTGGGAAACGATGTGGGAAGGCACAGACAGCCAGGATGTTGGCTTAGAAGCAGCCATCATTTAAAGAAAGCGTAATAGCTCACTGGTCGAGTCGGCCTGCGCGGAAGATGTAACGGGGCTAAACCATGCACCGAAGCTGCGGCAGCGACACTATGTGTTGTTGGGTAGGGGAGCGTTCTGTAAGCCGTTGAAGGTGTGCTGTGAGGCATGCTGGAGGTATCAGAAGTGCGAATGCTGACATAAGTAACGATAAAGCGGGTGAAAAGCCCGCTCGCCGGAAGACCAAGGGTTCCTGTCCAACGTTAATCGGGGCAGGGTGAGTCGACCCCTAAGGCGAGGCCGAAAGGCGTAGTCGATGGGAAACAGGTTAATATTCCTGTACTTGGTGTTACTGCGAAGGGGGGACGGAGAAGGCTATGTCAGCCGGGCGACGGTTGTCCCGGTTTAAGCGTGTAGGTGTGTGTTCCAGGCAAATCCGGTTCACTTTAACACTGAGGCGTGATGACGAGGCACTACGGTGCTGAAGTGATAAATGCCCTGCTTCCAGGAAAAGCCTCTAAGCATCAGGTAACACGAAATCGTACCCCAAACCGACACAGGTGGTCAGGTAGAGAATACCAAGGCGCTTGAGAGAACTCGGGTGAAGGAACTAGGCAAAATGGTGCCGTAACTTCGGGAGAAGGCACGCTGATATGTAGGTGAAGTCCCTGCGGACGGAGCTGAAATCAGTCGAAGATACCAGCTGGCTGCAACTGTTTATTAAAAACACAGCACTGTGCAAACACGAAAGTGGACGTATACGGTGTGACGCCTGCCCGGTGCCGGAAGGTTAATTGATGGGGTTAGCGGCAACGCGAAGCTCTTGATCGAAGCCCCGGTAAACGGCGGCCGTAACTATAACGGTCCTAAGGTAGCGAAATTCCTTGTCGGGTAAGTTCCGACCTGCACGAATGGCGTAATGATGGCCAGGCTGTCTCCACCCGAGACTCAGTGAAATTGAACTCGCTGTGAAGATGCAGTGTACCCGCGGCAAGACGGAAAGACCCCGTGAACCTTTACTATAGCTTGACACTGAACACTGGTCCTTGATGTGTAGGATAGGTGGGAGGCTTTGAAGCGTGGACGCCAGTCTGCGTGGAGCCGTCCTTGAAATACCACCCTTTAATGGCTGGTGTTCTAACGTGGACCCGTAATCCGGGTTGCGGACAGTGTCTGGTGGGTAGTTTGACTGGGGCGGTCTCCTCCCAAAGAGTAACGGAGGAGCACGAAGGTTAGCTAATCCTGGTCGGACATCAGGAGGTTAGTGCAATGGCATAAGCTAGCTTGACTGCGAGAGTGACGGCTCGAGCAGGTGCGAAAGCAGGTCATAGTGATCCGGTGGTTCTGAATGGAAGGGCCATCGCTCAACGGATAAAAGGTACTCCGGGGATAACAGGCTGATACCGCCCAAGAGTTCATATCGACGGCGGTGTTTGGCACCTCGATGTCGGCTCATCACATCCTGGGGCTGAAGTAGGTCCCAAGGGTATGGCTGTTCGCCATTTAAAGTGGTACGCGAGCTGGGTTTAGAACGTCGTGAGACAGTTCGGTCCCTATCTGCCGTGGGCGCTGGAGAATTGAGGGGGGCTGCTCCTAGTACGAGAGGACCGGAGTGGACGCATCACTGGTGTTCGGGTTGTCATGCCAATGGCACTGCCCGGTAGCTAAATGCGGAAGAGATAAGTGCTGAAAGCATCTAAGCACGAAACTTGCCCCGAGATGAGTTCTCCCTGAGACTTTAAGTCTCCTGAAGGAACGTTGAAGACGACGACGTTGATAGGCCGGGTGTGTAAGCGCAGCGATGCGTTGAGCTAACCGGTACTAATGAACCGTGAGGCTTAACCTTACAACGCCGAAGCTGTTTTGGCGGTGAGAGAGACAATCAACTTTCAGCCTGATACAGATAACAGAATTTGCCTGGCGGCTTTAGCGCGGTGGTCCCACCTGACCCCATGCCGAACTCAGAAGTGAAACGCCGTAGCGCCGATGGTAGTGTGGGGTCTCCCCATGTGAGAGTAGGGAACTGCCAGGCATCAAATTTAGCGTGCTGATATGGCTCAGTTGGTAGAGCGCACCCTTGGTAAGGGTGAGGTCCCCAGTTCGACTCTGGGTATCAGCACCACTTTATACTTAGGTTAAAGTTCGGCAAGAAGTAAAAGAATTTGTCTGGCGGCTTTAGCGCGGTGGTCCCACCTGACCCCATGCCGAACTCAGAAGTGAAACGCCGTAGCGCCGATGGTAGTGTGGGGTCTCCCCATGTGAGAGTAGGGAACTGCCAGACATCAAATAAGTGAAAAGGCCATCCGAAAGGATGGCCTTTTTGCGTTTCTGCGCTGCACAAATCGTAGGCCGGGTAAGGCGAAGCCGCCACCCGGCAGAGCAAACGACTAATGAATTACCTGCGATAAAAATGCTCGCGTACGTTCTGACTTCGGATGCGCAAAGAACTCATCCGGCGGTGCCTGCTCAACAATCTCGCCGCGGTCCATAAAGATCACCCGGTCGGCCACGGTTCTCGCGAATCCCATCTCATGCGTGACGCACAGCATGGTCATGCCGGATTGTGCCAGCCCAATCATGGTATCCAGAACCTCCTTCACCATTTCCGGATCCAGCGCAGATGTTGGTTCGTCAAACAGCATGATTTTGGGTTTCATGCACAGCGAACGGGCGATAGCCACGCGCTGCTGTTGCCCGCCCGAGATCTGACCTGGAAACTTATTGGCATGCTCCGCGATACGTACGCGTTCAAGGTAGTGCATCGCCAGCGCCTCCGCTTCCTGTTTCGGCATCTTTCGGACCCAAATCGGCGCAAGCGTACAGTTCTGCAGAACGGTCAGGTGTGGAAACAGATTAAAGTGCTGAAATACCATTCCCACTTCCTGCCGCACGCGTTCGATATTGCGGATATCTTCATTCAGTTCAATACCATCAACCACAATGCGCCCTTGTTGATGCTCTTCAAGATGGTTAATACAGCGAATGGTTGTGGATTTACCTGAACCGGAAGGGCCGCAAAGGACGATGCGTTCGCCCTGCTTTACCTTAAGATTGATGTCCTTCAGGACATGAAACTGTCCATACCATTTATTGACGTTTTCCAGCGTAATCATCGCGTTGGCGGTTGTCATAGTCATTTGGCTCATAATTTCCTCAGTGCGGTGTACGCCCGGTGTTAAAGCGCTTTTCCAGATGCTGGCTATAGCGCGACATGCTAAAACAAAAGATCCAGTAGATCAGAGCGGCAAAGACATATCCCTCGGTGGACATACCCAGCCAGACAGGGTCAACGGTTGCCTGCTGCACGCTGCTAAAGAGATCGAACAATCCGATGATGATCACCAGGCTGGTATCTTTAAAGAGAGCAATGATCGTATTGACCAGCCCAGGGATAACCAGCTTGAGCGCTTGCGGAAGGATCACCAGCCCCTGCGTTTTCCAGTAACCGAGCGCCAGCGATTCCGCCGCTTCGTACTGGCCTTTAGGCAATGCCTGCAGGCCACCGCGTACAACTTCAGCGACATAGGCGGACTGGAAGAGAATCACACCGACCAGGGCACGGATCAGCTTGTCGATCGTTGTACCTTCCGCCATAAACAGTGGCAGCATGACCGACGACATAAACAGTACGGTGATAAGCGGTACGCCGCGCCAGAACTCAATAAAGATAACGGAGAGCACGCGTACGACCGGCATTTTTGAACGGCGACCCAGGGCGAGTAAAATGCCCAACGGTAGCGCGCCGGCGATCCCTACTGAAGCGATAATCAACGTCAGCGTCAGCCCACCCCACTGGCGTGTTTCAACGCGTTCCAGCCCCAGAAAACCGCCATACAGCAGCACCCAGACAATAATCGGATAAACCACCGCCCAGACGGCAATATAGCGTCCACGGTGAGGCAGCTTTTTCCAGAACATGACTGCAACAGAGAGCAGGCCGATAACCAGCGCCAGATTAATCCGCCAGCGCTGTTCATGCGGATACAATCCATACATGAACTGACCGAAGCGCTCATGAATAAACACCCAGCAAGCGCCAGCTTTAGTACAATCTGCCCGGGTTGTACCGACCCAGTTGGCCTGTAAAAACGCCCAGCTCAGCAGGGGAGGAATCAATTCCCACATGAGCCACAGGCAGACAATCGTCAGCAGGCTATTACTCCAGCTGGAGAACAGATTCTTGCGTGCCCAGAGAATAAAACGTCCACCCGTCGAGCTGGCAGGGCGTGAGGAGTGCGACAGTATCGCTTTTGTCATCATAGATCCTTAGCGCTCGACCAGTGCTATACGACGGTTGTAAAGGTTCATCAGCAACGAAATGGCCAGACTGATGATTAGATAGACGGACATGGTGATGGCAATGGTTTCTATGGCCTGTCCGGTCTGGTTAAGCACGGTTCCGGCGAAGAGAGACACCATATCCGGATAACCAATGGCAGCTGCCAGCGATGAGTTTTTGACAATGTTGAGATACTGGCTGGTCAGGGGCGGAATGATCACCCGTAAAGCCTGCGGAATAATGACCTGGCGAAGCGTCACGGTATTCGGCAAACCGAGTGAACGTGCCGCCTCGTGCTGCCCGTAAGGCACGGCCTGGATCCCGGAGCGGATGATTTCCGCAATAAACGCGGAGGTATAAATTGAAAGCGCCAGCGTGAGTGCTGCCAGTTCAGGAATTAACACCATACCACCCTGGAAGTTGAACCCGCGTAGGTGAGGAATATCCCAGTGCAAGGCTGCACCAAAAAGCCAGTGAGCAACTAAAGGTAAGCCAACAATCAGCGCAGCGGCAACTGGCCATGTTTTACGAAGCTGTCCGGTTTTAATCTGATGCTTACGGTTATAGCGGAACAGGCCGACGGAAATCGCGAGCGCAACAATAATGGCGACGATAAAGGCGTAAATCCCTTCGGCCACCTGCGGAGAGGGAATGTATAACCCACGATTACTCAGGAAAAACAGCTCAAACGCATCGACGGCCTGGCGGGGACCGGGAAGATTACGCAGCACCGCGAAATACCAGAAGAAGATCTGCAGCAGCGGCGGGATGTTGCGAAACGTCTCAATATAGATGGTGGAAAGCTTTCGCAGCAGCCAGTTTTCAGAAAGACGCGCCAGCCCAATAAAGAAGCCCAGGACGGACGCGAAGACAATACAAAGTGCCGATACCAACAGCGTATTCAGTAAACCGACCACAAACACGCGTCCGTACGTGTCACCCTCCTGATAGTCGATAAGGTGCTGAACAATCCCAAAGCCCGCGCTGCGATCCAGAAACGCAAACCCGGAGGTGATACCGCGATTATTCAGGTTAGTGATGGTGTTATGGATGAGATACACGGCGATAAGAACAACCGCAACAATAGCAATAATCTGGAATAGCCAGGCGCGGACCGCGGGATGAGAAAAGGATAGCGATCCTTTTACGGCTGAGCGGCGATGGGACATAAAGAAACCTCAGTAACCATGACTCTGGAGTGGGCACTGCCCGAGCAGTGCCCGTTACAGCTATGACTTAACGTACTGGTGGCGCGTACTGAATACCGCCGTTATTCCAGAGATTGTTCTGGCCGCGTTTGATCTTCAGCGGGCTTTCCGATCCCACGTTACGCTCGAAGATCTCTGCGTAGTTACCCACCTGTTTGATGATGTTGTAAGCCCACTTGTTATCCAGCTTCAGATCCTTGCCGAAATCACCTTCTTTACCGAGCAGGTGCGCCATATCCGGGGTGGAAGGATTCGCCGCTTTCTCATCAACGTTTTTCGAGTTGATGCCCATCTCTTCTGCATTCAGCATGGCAAACAGCGTCCAGCGAACGATAGAGAACCAGTCTTCATCGCCACGACGCACAACCGGTCCGAGAGGTTCTTTGGAGATCACTTCAGGCAGGACAATCCATTCCGCCGGATTGCTCAGCTTAATGCGTAAGGCATACAGCTGTGACTGGTCAGAGGCCAGGGTGTCGCAGCGACCGGATTCCAGCGCTTTGGCTGATTCATCCGAGCGGTCGAAAGTCACAGGGGTGTATTTCATCTTATTTGCTTTGAAATAATCCGCGACGTTCAGCTCGGTATCGGTACCCGCCTGGATACACACGGTGGCGCCATCCAGTTCTTTAGCGCTTTTCAGGCCCGCTTTATTGTGGGTCAGGAAGCCGATGCCGTCATAATAGGTCACGCCCGTAAATGACATCCCCATACCTGCATCGCGGGAGGAGGTCCAGGTGGTATTACGCGAGAGCATGTCAACCTCGCCGGACTGCAGCGCCGTAAAGCGCTCTTTCGCCGTCAGCGGGGTGTATTTTACTTTGCTGTCATCACCAAAAACCGCTGCTGCGACGCCACGGCAGACATCCACATCAATACCGGTAAATTTGCCGTTCGCATCGGCATAAGAGAAGCCAGGCAGACCGTCGCTGATACCGCATTGAACAAAACCTTTCTTTTTAACGGCATCCAGCGTCGTTCCCGCATGGGCTTGACCGGCTATGGCAAACAACATGCCTGCAGCGGTCAGGCTGGCTATCATCGTCTTTTTCATAATGGATCCTGTGTGGCGAAATTTATTGTTATAGAAGCGTTTTTAAGCGCTTAACCTGTCTGTGGCATTGGCCAACGTTTATAAAGCAAACGTAATGCCAGTTTTGAGTTCAGCGAGATAAGAGAAAACTGAACGCTTAATGCAGAGTGTAGACAGGCTTAAATAAAATGAGCGCCCCGAAACAGTGCGAAATTACAACCTGTGCCACAAATTGGAGCAAAAGTTTTAACCGGGATGAAATAAAAAGAAGAGATAGTTTCTTAGGTGAATATTGGCAGAGTATTCAATAGTATTAATGTATGAGAATCATCAGAGATAAGAAAAAGGTGTTGATAGCGGTTGGTTGAAATGAAATATAAGAATAAATGCGGAACTTTTTTATTTATTAGAAAATGGTGCACTCATTAAAAGCAAAAGCGCGGCCGGAGCCGCGCTTTCTGAACAAATGTTACTTCGTCAGGGCAACAATACCTAACGTTAAACCCGCTACTGCGGCAGCGCCGCCGGCGATGGCACCCGCTGTTTCCCAGTTGTCCTGGGTGGTGCCTTTCATACAGGTATTGGTATGAACCAGTCGGCCCTGATCATCGTAAACCGGTACACAAGGAGAGTCGTGCGCGCAACCAGCAAGCAGCGCAGCGAGAAGTGCAACGGAAATGAATCTTTTCATGATGTTACCTCAGTATTATTTCTTATTCGCTACAAAGCCAGGAGGGCTATTAACGAACTGGAGATTATTTTACCACCAGGGTAAGTTCCCGTTACACGTGGAATAATCTCAAATTATGTAGTTTGTAAAAATCATGGAGAAAAAGCATTTTCTGGATAAATTCATGGAGAAATTATGGAGTCGCAAGAGGGCGCTTTTACTTAACGCAAACTCATGAATTTTTAATATGCGATTCAATAATGACTAATCCATTGTTTATATTAAAATAAAAAAGGCACCAAACGGTGCCTTCAGGGATACGTTAATCCTTATGGTTGGTAAACCGTCTCCGGACAACCACAAAGAAAACGGGCACAAAGAAAATAGCCAGAAGCGTTGCGGAAAGCATGCCTCCCATCACACCCGTACCGACGGCGTTTTGCGCGCCGCTCCCGGCTCCGGTGCTAATTACCAGCGGCATGACGCCAAGAATGAAGGCCAGGGAGGTCATCAGGATCGGGCGAAGGCGCATTCTTGAGGCTTCCAGCGTGGCCTCAATGATACCTTTACCTTCTTTATCCATCAGATCCTTAGCAAATTCGACGATCAGGATGGCGTTTTTCGCCGATAACCCAATCGTTGTCAGCAGACCGACCTGGAAATAGACGTCATTGTTTAACCCGCGCAGCGACGCTGCGAAAAGAGCCCCGATGACGCCTAACGGCACAACCAGCATGACAGAGAAGGGTATGGACCAGCTTTCATACAGTGCAGCCAGGCACAGGAACACCACGATCAGTGAAATGGCGTACAGTGCAGGCGCCTGGTTACCGGAAAGGCGTTCCTGATAAGACATTCCCGTCCAGTCATAGCCGATGCCGGAAGGCAGTTTTGCCGCCAGGCTTTCCATCATCACCATGGCCTCACCGGTACTTTTCCCTGGGGCTGACTCACCGAGGATCTCCATGGACGGCATGCCGTTATAGCGTTCCAGACGAGGAGAACCGTAAACCCAGTGAGCGCTGCTAAAGGAGGAGAACGGCACCATTTCCCCATTCGCGCTGCGCACGTAGAGATTGTTGATGTCCCCCGGCAACATTCGGAATTTCGCATCCGCCTGGACGTAAACTTTTTTCACGCGGCCATGATCGATAAAGTCATTCACATAGGTACCACCCAACGCCGTCGATATCGTCTGGTTGACGTCAGAAATGCTAATCCCCAGCGCCTGCGCTTTCTCCTGATCGACATCCAGTTTGAACTGCGGTGTATCCTCCAGGCCGTTAGGACGCACGCGAACCAGCAGGTCAGGGTGCTCTTTCACCATGCCGAGCAGCTGATTACGCGCCTGCGTCAGCTGGGTATGCCCCAGGTTTGCCTGATCGATAAGTTCAAAGTCGAAGCCCGTTGCGGTTCCCAGTTCGATAATGGCAGGCAGGTTAAACGGAAATACAAGGCCGTCTTTAATCTGGCTGAACGCTTTTGTCGCTCGGCCCACGATGGCCTCAACGCTATTTTTCTCCCCAGAACGTTCTTCCCAGGGCTTCAGGCTGACGAAGGCGATACCGGAGTTCTGGCCCTGACCGCTAAAGCTAAAGCCGTTAACGGTAAAGACGGATTCAACGTTCGCTTTCTCTTGGGTCAGATAATAGTCCTGAACCTGGTCGAGAACCTGCTGAGTACGCGTCTGGGTCGCACCCGCCGGGAGTTGAACCATCGTCATAAATACCCCCTGATCCTCTTCAGGCAGGAAGGAGGTAGGTAAGCGCAGGAACAGCACCGCCATCCCACCGACAATAATGACGTACACCACCAGATAGCGGCCGGTCTTACGCAAAATACCGCTTACGCTGTTGCTGTAGTGCTCCACGCTCTTATCAAAGAGCGCATTGAACCAGCCAAAGAACCCCCCTTTCTTCTCATGATGATCGCCAGAGACGGGCTTAAGCAGCGTTGCGCAGAGTGCGGGCGTCAGGATCAGCGCAACCAGCACGGAGAGCGCCATGGCGGAAACGATAGTCAGCGAGAACTGGCGATAGATGGCGCCCGTCGAGCCACCAAAAAAGGCCATCGGGACAAAGACCGCCGAGAGAACCATCGCGATCCCCACCAGCGCGCCCTGGATCTGCTCCATCGACTTCTGCGTGGCCTCTTTCGGCGGCAGCTTGTCCTCTACCATCACGCGCTCAACGTTCTCGACCACCACGATGGCGTCATCAACGAGTAGCCCTATCGCCAGTACCATCCCGAACATCGTCAGGGTGTTGATGGAGAAACCGAACGCCGCAAGAACCGCGAAGGTACCCAGCAGAACCACCGGCACCGCGATAGTCGGAATGAGCGTCGCGCGCAGGTTTTGCAGGAACAGATACATGACCAGGAAGACCAGAACGATCGCTTCAAACAGGGTCTTCACCACTTCATGAATAGAAATTTTCACAAAAGGCGTGGTGTCATAGGGATAGACGACCTTCAACCCCTGCGGGAAGAACTGTTGCAGTTGCGCCAGTTTGCTCTTGATGGCTGCCGCGGTATCCAGCGCGTTTGCCCCGGTTGCCAGCTTAATCCCCAGGCCGGTTGCGGCCTGCCCGTTGATTTTGGTCACCATATTGTAGTTTTCGCCGCCGAGCTCAATGCGAGCGACATCCTTCAGGTGAACCATCGAGCCGTCCTGGTTCACCTTGAGCGTCACGCGGCCAAACTCTTCCGGTGATTTCAGGCGAGTTTGCGCGATGATGGAGGCATTCAACTGCTGTCCAGGAACCGATGGCGTACCGCCCAACTGACCTGCCGCTATCTGGTCGTTCTGCGTTTTCAGCTGGTTGATAATATCCAGCGGCGTCAGCTGGTATTTATTCATCGCGTTGCTGTCGAGCCAGATGCGCATCGCATACTGGGCGCCAAACAGCTGAACGTCGCCGACACCCGTCGTTCGGCTGATAGCATCTTTGACGTTCGAGGCGACATAGTCGGAGATATCATCCTGAGTGAGGTTTTTGTTGTCCGAAACAAAACCGGCGACCAGCAGGAAACTGCTGCTGGATTTCTCAACGCCAATCCCTTGCTGCTGTACCTCTTGCGGCAGCAGCGGCATGGCGAGCTGCAGTTTGTTCTGCACCTGCACCTGGGCGATGTCCGGATCCGTTCCTGACTCGAAGGTCAGTGTGATGGTGACATTACCTGCTGAATCGCTGGTGGAAGACATGTACATCAGGTTGTCGATACCGTTCATGTTCTGTTCGATAACCTGGGTCACGGTATCCTGCACCGTCTGGGCATCAGCGCCGGGGTAGGTCGCAGAAATCGCCACGGCTGGCGGAGCAATCGTCGGATACTGGGCGACGGGCAGTTTGAGAATGGCCAGCCCGCCTGCAATCATCAAAATGATGGCAAGTACCCAGGCGAAAACCGGCCTTTGAATAAAGAAATTAGCCATGTCGTCGTTCCTTAACTGGCGGGAGTCGTGGTGGTATCTGGCGTGGCGACGACGGTAGCCCCTGGTCTGACTTTTTGTAATCCGCTGACAATCACGCGGTCACCGTTTTTCAGCCCTTCCGTCACCAGCCAGCGGTCGCCAATGGCCTGAGGCGCAACGACGGTACGTGATTCAACCTGGTTTTTATCATTAACCACCAGCACGGTTGCGTCGCCTCGCGGCGTTCGGGTCACGCCCTGCTGCGGAACCAGAATGGCATCTGGCTGTGTGCCTTCATCAATGCGGGCGCGAACGAACATCCCCGGTAACAGCAGGTGTTGAGGATTCGGGAAAATGGCGCGCAGCGTGATTGAGCCGGTGCTTTCATCCACCGTAACGTCGGAGAACTGCAGGGTGCCTTTCAGAGGATAGGGCTGACCATTCTCCATCAGCAGCTCAACGCTGCTGGCCGTGTCGCCTTTTTGCAGGCTCGTCTGCTTCAGGCGCATAAATTCATTGCTCGACTGGGTCACATCGACATAAATCGGATCAAGCTGCTGGACCGTCGCCAGCGCTGCGGCCTGCCCGTTCGTCACGAGCGCCCCTTCCGTCACGCTGGATTTGCCGATGCGGCCATCGACAGGGGACGTTACTTTGGTATACGCAAGGTTGATACGTGCGCTTTCAACGCCCGCTTTTGCGGCGACAACGCTGGCATCTGCCTGCTGGGCCGTAGCCACGGCCTGGTCATACTCTTGTTTACTGACATACTGTGTTCCCACCAGTGGGAGATAACGTTTCACCGTCAGGTGTGCAATATTGGCCGCCGCCTGCGCCTTTGCCAGCTCGCCTTTCGCGCTGTCGTAAGCCGCCTGATAGGTCGCAGGATCAATTTGATAAAGTGAGTCCCCAGCTTTTACATCGCTACCTTCCGTGAAGTTGCGACGCAGAATGATACCGCTAACCTGTGGACGAACCTCCGCAACGCGGAACGCATCTGTTCTGCCCGGGAGTTCAGTTGTGACGGCCAGCGGCGCACTTTTCACGATATGGACGCTGACCTGAGGCGCCTGTGCATGTTGTTGTTGATTTTCCTGGCCATCGCATCCAGTGAGCAGTACAGCGCAGACAATGAAACCGGCTAAGGGTAAACGTCTGAAATGATTCGTCATGACTGTTCCTTTAAATCCCCATTAACCGATGTTTGCCGTAGATCGGTAGTGAGGCAGAGGGAAAAAATAAAATGTAGCTGCGTATAATAATGAGGGTATTTAATGTTTTTTAATTTATAAGTGCGAATAACGAGGCCTGAGAGGAAAATCAGAATCAGTCCCGTAGAAAATACGGCTATACTTCTGCCCGCTAAATCAGGCTAATAGAGCTTAACCGGTAAATTTATTCATTCCGTGAATTTAATCCCGGGCATGTATTTAGATTGTTTATAGATTAAGTAAATTGACTTTTTTTGTGCAAAATTAAAACGGCTTTTAGTGAATACTTCCAGCCATCCGAACCTGATGTTATGTATATACCCTGCGAGTAAAGAGTAGCTGTCAATGGCGCGTAAAAAGAAAGAAGAGGCTCAACAAACCCGACAGCAGTTGATTGAGGCGGCTATCGGGCAGTTTGCGACGCGAGGCGTAGCCAGCACGACGCTGACGGATATCGCCGATGCCGCAAAGGTTACGCGTGGTGCTATCTACTGGCACTTTACCAGTAAAGCAGAGATATTTAATGCCATTTGGGAACAGCAATTACCGCTACGTGACATCATTCGCGACAGGCTTTCTCTCTCCGAAAATGATGATCCGTTGTTAATACTTCGTGAGCAATTCATTACTGCGCTTCAGTATATCGCACGCGAACCCCGTCAATGTGCGCTATTACAAATTTTGTATCATAAATGTGAATTTACTAGCGATATGATTTCAGAGGATGAAATTCGGAAACGTATTGGGTTCAATTATGATTCTTTGCGCGTTACGCTGGAGAAATGTATTTCTCGAAACATCATTTCGTCGCAGGTGAACGTTGAGCTGACCATGATCGTATTCCACGGTTTTTTTAGCGGCATCATTAAAAACTGGTTAATGAATACCGACAGTTTTAATCTTTATCAGCAGGCGCCAGCCCTGGTCGACAGTATTCTGGCGACACTCCCTCTCTTGCGCGTGTCGCCTCATAATGATTACGGCTCAGCGCCTGGCAACATTTCGCCCCGTGCACAAAGCGCCTCGATGGTCTGCACGCTGGCGGGTTTACCTAACAGATAACCCTGTAAGGTATTACAGCCCAGCTCCGTCAAAAAGGCTTGCTGCGCTTCGGTTTCCACACCTTCGGCCACGACTTTCAGGTTAAGCGTTTTCGCGAGGGCCACAATCGCAGAGACAATGGTGGCATCCTCGCTTTCACCGCTTAACTCTTTCACAAACGCTCTGTCTATCTTCAGTTCACAGGCCGGTAAACGCTTGAGATACAGCAGGCTCGAATATCCGGTCCCAAAATCATCAATCGAGGCTTTCACCCCAGCATCCGTCAGCTCTGTCAGCACCCGCACACTCTCATCGGGGTTGCTCATCGCCGTAGTTTCCGTGACTTCCAGGATCAACATTTCCGGCGGGACGTGATGACGCTCCAGGCAGTCGAGCACTGTTTTAACCAGCGAGGGCTGTTCGAACTGCAGCGTCGACAGGTTTACTGCCATTGACCAGTTTCGATGTCCCTGCAGATGCCATTCTCTCAGCTGGCGACAGGCTTCATTGAGCACCCAGTTACCAATAGGGATGATAAGCCCGGTTTTTTCCGCCAGCGGCAGGAAAAGATCCGGCGTCAGTAAACCCTGCTTAGGATGCTGCCAGCGCAGCAGCGCTTCAAACCCGAGGAGAGGGCCCGCGGGCGCGTGAAACTTTGGCTGATAAAGCAGGCGCAGTTCATTACGATCGACGGCCATCCACAGATCGTTCATTAACTGAAGATGGGTCTGCGCCAGAGTGTTCATGGAGGGCTGGAAAAAGTGATAGCCGTTTCGGCCCATATGCTTGGTGTGATACATCGCCGCGTCGGCGTTAAACATCAGCTCACGTTCGGTTTTGCCGTCGTGAGGGTACAGGGCGATACCAATGCTAAGCGTTACCACCAGTTCGTAGGGGTCGAGAGTGAACGGGCTATCGATCGCCCGCACCAGCGAATTTGCCAGCGAGGCCGCATCGTCCGGACCTTCTCCCTCAGCCAGCAGAACAAACTCATCGCCGCCAATGCGTGCAAGGGTAAACTGGCCCTTCAGGAGATGCAGCAGACGCTGCGTAACGGCGACCAGCAGCCTGTCACCGACATCATGGCCGTAGGCGTCATTGATGGCTTTAAAACCGTCGAGATCCATGAACATCAGGGCGAAATGGGTACCTTCACGGTCAGCTTTGCTGATGGCCTGATCGAGCCGGTCCTCCAGCAGGATACGGTTGGGCAGACGCGTCAGCGTATCGTGCAGCGCCAGCCGCGCAAGTTCCCGGTTCGCTTCTGCCAGCGACGAGGCCAGAAGGGCGGTTCGTGCCTGCAGGCGGGCATCCAGCATCGACACCAGCAGGGTGATCCCAAGAATAGAGAGCGCGACGACGCTGACCAGCACGGCCAGCCAGCTGCCGTTAATACCATGATGGTGAACCATGGTGGACATTGGAAACTGCGCGGCCTTCATCCCGGCGTAGTGCATACCGGCGATAGCAATTCCCATCGTGATGGCGGCACCCAGGCGCATCAGCACCACCTGAGCGGCTTCGTGACGCAGGCGGAAGGTCAGCCACAATGCTGCAAGCGAAGCGGCAAGCGCAATCACGACCGAAATGGCCACCCACAGCGTATCCCAAACGATCCCCGGCCTCACCTCCAGCGCCGCCATACCGGTGTAATGCATGGCAACAATGCCGATTCCCATCACCAGAGCGCCGGGGAGCAGGCGGCGCATGCGCAGCTGTTCACAGCTGACGAGCCATAGCGCAAACAGTGACGACCCCACGGCGATGACCATAGATAAAATCGTCAGGGTCGCGTTGTAGCTCATGCTCATGGAGAGATCCATCGCCAGCATGCCGATAAAGTGCATGGCCCATACGCCAATGCCCATCGCAACACCGCCTCCCGCCAGCCAGACGCGCGCTGCGACGCCCTGACTCCCGGCGACGCGTGCAGCCATATTCAGCGCGGTGTAAGCAGCAAGGATGGCAACAGCAAAGGAGAGGGCTACAAGGATAGGGTTGTATTGGCTAACCAGCATGGTCGGTTCTACTCGAGTATGACGTTACGCAGGAGAGGTTGAGAAGGGCGAGACATTATCACCGTCAGGTAACGGCTCAAAGGGATTTAAATCCCCGTTTTTAGTGGGCAATACGGGGAGGCCGATGACGGCAGGGTGTTAATCGAGTTCTGAACAGTTCACTAATTTCAGCGGATTGACGGAGTTCATATTGCGGCACTTGTCGGTTTCGGTGCTCATCAGTTCAATCCACTGCATCAGGAGGGCATCGAATAGAAAAACGGAGATTGCAAAGACGACCAGCCACCAGTATTTACGAATCATTGTGTCATTCCGCGAGAAGAGAGCCACTGATGTGGTGGAAATATACACGAAAAGAAGCGGTTTAAAAGCGAGATAAGCAAAGGTTTACAAAGCGTTGACGGTGAAAGAATAAGACAATAAAAAAGGCGCATCCCCATGCCAGGTAGCGCCTTTTTAAACAAGCAGTTAGCTAATCGAAATTAGTTCATGCCGTATTTTTTCAGTTTCTTACGCAGAGTACCACGGTTGATACCCATCATCAGCGCAGCGCGGGTCTGGTTACCGCGGGTGTATTGCATCACCATGTCCAACAGTGGCTGTTCAACTTCAGCCAGTACCAGCTCATACAGGTCATTAACATCCTGACCATTCAGTTGAGCAAAATAGTTCTTCAGTGCCTGTTTAACCGAGTCACGCAGGGGCTTTTGAGTTACCTGATCCTGAGAGTTAACGGTAGAAACGGTCAGTACGTCAGAATTTACGCGTTGTTCGAACATAGTTCTGTCAGCTCTTTATTTCATTACGCAAGATTTTCGAAGTATGCCTCCAACGCCTCCAGCTGTTCGCTGGCATCCTCAATGGCGTTGAATGTGCGCCGAAACTGGTCATCTGGAGCGTGCTCCTGGAGATACCAGGAGACGTGTTTACGCGCAATTCGGTACCCTTTTGCCTGACCGTAGTGGTCATGCAGTTCCCGAACATGCGAACAAAGCAAGCGCTTTACCTCTGCCAGAGGCAGTGGGGCAAGCAGCTCCCCAGTGTCCAGATAATGCTGGATTTCCCGGAAGATCCAGGGTCTTCCCTGAGCTGCACGTCCTATCATCAGAGCATCAGCTCCCGTATAGTCGAGTACAGCCCTGGCTTTAAGCGGGTCAGTTATGTCGCCATTCGCGATAATCGGAATGGAAACCTTCTGCTTAACTGCCCGAATGCTGTCGTATTCAGCTTCACCATTGAACAAACAGGCGCGAGTGCGTCCGTGGATGGTCAGGGCCTGAATACCACAATCTTCGGCCAGTTGGGCAATCTCTACACAGTTACGGTGTTCCGGCGACCAACCCGTGCGAATCTTCAACGTAACAGGAACGTCCACTGCGCTGACAACCGCCGTCAGGATAGCTTTCACCTGGTCGGGGTATTGCAGAAGGGCTGAACCTGCAAGCTTGCGATTCACCTTTTTGGCCGGGCAACCCATATTGATATCAATAATCTGGGCACCACTTTCCACGTTAATACGCGCGGCATCTGCCATCTCTTCAGGCACGCTTCCGGCAATTTGCACGGTGCGAATACCTGGTTCATCAATGTGCACCATCCGAAGGCGGGATTTATCGCTTTCCCAAACCTGCGGGTTAGACGACATCATCTCGGATACGGTTAAACCGGCTCCCATCTCATAGCACAGCGTCCTGAACGGCCGGTCGGTAATACCTGCCATTGGGGCTGCGATCAGGCGATTTCTAAGCTGGTGGTGTCCGATGCGCATGAGTTAAGAAATGACCATACTGTGACTGCAAGGCGGCGTATATTACGCATTTTTTGCACGAGATGAAAGGCCAAACTTTGAACAATCCACTGTTGTAGATCAAGGAATCGCCGCGCAATCTTTTCGTTTAAAATTATTCATTATTGAAATCATTGAGTTATGCGCTGATGGCTATTTTATGTGCGCTTACAATTTCCCGTAACTTCTCATCATTTCTGAATAAATGCGACAGATGAGCGGGATAATCTGCTGTTTTTAACAGCAGATTTCCCCACTTCTTTGCGATCTGCGTCGCATTTTAGAACATGATCTCAGGGCAAAAAATAGACGTTATTCGAGGATAACACGACCATGGAGGGACTGTACCGGCCGGTTATTATCGTGATGCATTGTGTGGGTGAATTTCTCGAGCTGCCCGGCGGAGACCGTCAGAGGATGCTTAAGCACGATCCAGGTGACGCCTTCTGAACACGGTGGCGTTGTCAGCGAGCCGCTAAAGCGCCAGTACGTTTTATCTTCCGGCAGCAGCTTATTCAGGTTGAGCTCCTGCTTGATGGAGACGTTCAGCTCAGCCTGCTGAGGCATGACGTCCCACAGTTTATCAAGTTCACGGTTCTCTGCCCCTTTGTCGAACATGACCGCGACCACCGCCAGTTCCCCCTTCGCATTTTTATGCACAAGGTGCATTTCCATCGCGTAATGCTTGCCGTGTACGGTGTTTTCGCTCGGCGCGTGGAAGTGGAACTGCTGTAATGTCCAGGTTTGCTTATCCAGCGTGATAGTGTCGCGAGTGTCGGCCTGCTCGCTTGCCTGAATAGTATGGCCATTGTTTGTCAGCGTCACAGGGCCGTCAACGTAGTGCGTTTGCAGCGGGGAGAGATGGGCGTTAGCGGTTGAATCAATATCAATGGGAGACTGGTTCATTCCACTGTTACAGGTCTTGTACGCTTCATCCAGTTCACCCCAGTGCTCCGGTGAACTTTCTCCTTTGTAGCTCCAGTGTGATGCGCATGCTGAAGCCGAGATCATGCTCAGCGCTAACAGCGCTGCCTTGCTATAAACGTGTTTCATAATATTCTTCCCGTGAATTTTTATTATCCAAATCAAAATTTATCAGTATGATTTGTGGGGTTATTTTACTGGAGGCAGGCCAGGGGCGGGAGGAATATTGAGGAGAAAAGGCGTGGTCAGAGGACCACGCCAAATGCTTATTTTTTACGACCGGTAATGCGGCACCACTCTTCTTTCTCGACGACCGGGTCGAGCGCAAAGAGATCGGCGTAGGCTTCGCAAACGCTCTCCGCCTGGCTTGCCAGGATGCCGGAAAGTCCCAGCAGACCGCCCTCAACCGGCAGCACGCTGATTAATGGCGCCAGTTCACGCAGTGGGCCAGCGAGAATGTTTGCGACCACCACATCGGCTTTCATGGCTTCTGGCTGCGCTTCCGGCAGGTAGAGCTCCAGACGATCGGACACGCCGTTACGCTCAGCATTATCGCGGCTGGCCTGAATGGCCTGCGGATCGATATCGATCCCGATGGCTTTCGCCGCGCCCAGTTTCAGAGCGGCAATCGCGAGGATCCCGGAACCGCAGCCGAAGTCGATCACCGTCTTACCTTCCAGATCCAGACCATCCAGCCACTGCAGGCACAGAGACGTGGTTGGATGGGTGCCGGTGCCAAACGCCAGGCCTGGGTCAAGCATCACGTTCACCGCGTTTTCATCGGGAACCTCGCGCCAGCTTGGGCAGATCCACAGACGTTTGCCGAACTGCATCGGGTGGAAGTTGTCCATCCACTCGCGTTCCCAGTCTTTGTCTTCCAGCTGTTCGATTTTATGCGCGAAGCCTGCGCCCAGCAGCGGATGGTTTTCCAGAATCGCCACCACCTCTTTCATGTCGGTTTCGGCATCGAACAGGCCGATCACGTCGGTATCACCCCACAGGCGCGTTTCGCCCGGCAGCGGTTCAAAGACCGGCGTGTCGTGCGTGTCCTGAAAGGTGATGGAGACAGAGCCGGCTTCCATCAGCGCATCGCTTAGCTCTTCGGCGTTCGCGCCGGTTGTGTTCAGTTTTAGTTGGATCCACGGCATGGCAAAACTCTTTATTTATCAGTAGAAATCATAGCGGGTTGTGGGGCGGGCTGACCGAAACGGTTCCCCACCACAAACGCCAGTAAACTTAGCAGTAACGAAGGCACAATCGGATGGAAGCCCAGATACTGAATCTTAAATGTCGCAAGGATGGCATACAGCACACCGCCAACAATCATCGCGCTCAGCGCGCCTGCAGCGTTCGCGCGTTCCCAGTAAAGACCTAATACCAGCGGCCACAGGAAAACGGCTTCAAGACCGCCAAACGCCAGCAGGTTCAGCCAGATGATCATCTCCGGCGGACGCCATGCAGCTAGCATCAGCAAAGCTCCTAACACCAGCGTAATGACGGCAGACATCCGCTTCAGGCGACGTTCATTTTCAACCTGCTCAGGGCGCAGGTTCAGATAGAGATCTTTAATGATCGTAGCGGAACTTTGCAGTAACTGGGCGTTAATGGTCGACATAATGGCGGCCATTGGCGCTGCGAGGAAAATTCCGGCGGCGAAGGGCGGCAGCACTTTAACCATCAGCGTCGGGATCACCAGATCCGGCACGGTAAGGTCGGGGATCACCGCGCGCCCTAACGCACCTGCCAGGTGCATACCAAACATCAGGACCGCGACCACAATCGTCCCGATGATGATGCCCTTGTGAACGGCTTTACTGTCTTTATAGGAGATACAGCGCACGGCGGTATGCGGCAGACCAATCACCCCGAAGCAGACTAACACCCAGAACGAGGTCATAAAGGTCGGCGAGAGGATATCATCCGCGCCCTGCGGTGAAATCAGTTTCGGGTCAATCGCTTCCAGGGTTTCCACCGCATGAGTGAGTCCACCCGCGGCATGAACAATCCCCACCAGCAGAACAATCGTGCCGATGAGCATGACCATTCCCTGCAGCGTATCGTTCAGCACGCTGGCGCGGAACCCGCCAAACGCGGTATAGAGCGCGATGCTTACCCCGAAGATAAGCAGTCCTGTCTCGTAAGGGATCCCGGCCGCCGTTTCCAGCAGGCGTGCCCCGCCGATAAACTGTACGGTCATCGCGCCAATAAAGGCGACCAGCAGGCTTAAACTCGCCAGCCACACCAGTAAGCGGCTCTGGTAACGGGCAAACAGCATGTCGTTGAGCGTGACGGCATTATAGCGGCGCGCCAGGATGGCAAATTTCTTACCAAGAATACCGAGGGAGAGCCAGACTGCAGGCAACTGGATCATAGCCAGCAGTACCCAGCCTAACCCGTACTTGTAGGCCGCACCGGGGCCGCCAATAAACGAACTGGCGCTGATATAGGTCGCGGTCAGCGTCATTGCCAGCACAACGCCGCCCATCGAACGGCTGCCGAGGAAATACTCGTTCAGAAAAGCACCGGTCGTTCTTTTGCGCATGGCGTAAATGGATAAACCAAACACGACCAGCAGGTATGCGACAAGCGGCAGAATGACTTCAAGCTGCATCATCGTCCTCCAGCGGAATATCGCGATAGATGAATTTCACCATTGCCCAGCACAGCAGGATAAACACCAGCGGTACCAGCAGGCAGGCCATTTCGAACCAGTGCGGCAGGCCGGTGATGCCAATAGCGGAGTCAGGTAAGTAAGCAGTTACTAACCATGCAGCAAGATAGAGAAGGGTCAGCCACAGCGCCCAGCGCGCTTCTTTATGGGCCTGAACAAAACGTTTGTCCATTTTTTGTCCCTTTTGGATGCAGAAAGCGGGGATTGTACATGATGGGGCTTTGCGATCCCCAGAAATAAAAAAAGGCCGGATAATCCGGCCTTTTAGCAACACAGCTCTCTTACTTCTCGTTCAGGCCGAGTTTTTTCTCCAGGTAGTGGATATTGGTTCCACCATTCTGGAAGTGCTCGTCGCTCATGATACGCATCTGCAGATCAACGTTGGTTTTAATACCGTCGATGATCAGCTCCTGCAGGGCGTTCTTCATGCGGGCAATCGCCACGTCACGGTTTTCGCCGTAGCAGATGAGCTTACCGATCATTGAGTCATAGTACGGCGGTACGGTGTAGCCGGCGTAGATATGAGATTCCCAACGCACACCAAAGCCACCCGGCGCGTGGAAACGCGTGATTTTACCCGGGCTCGGCAGGAAGGTGTTCGGGTCTTCGGCGTTGATACGGCACTCTACCGCATGGCCTTTCACCACAACTTCTTCCTGCTTGATGGACAGAGGCTGACCGGCTGCGATACGCAGCTGCTCTTTGATCAGGTCAACGCCGGTGATCATTTCGGTAACCGGGTGTTCAACCTGAATACGGGTGTTCATTTCAATGAAGTAGAACTCGCCGTTTTCGAACAGGAACTCAAAGGTACCCGCCCCGCGATAGCCGATATCGACGCACGCTTTGGCGCAACGCTCGCCGATGTAGCGACGCAGTTCCGGGGTAATGCCCGGCGCTGGCGCTTCTTCGACCACTTTCTGGTGACGACGCTGCATGGAGCAGTCACGTTCTGCCAGATAGATCGCGTTACCCTGACCGTCAGCCAGCACCTGAATTTCGATGTGGCGTGGGTTTTCCAGATATTTTTCCATGTACACCATGTCATTGCTGAAAGCCGCTTTCGCTTCCGCTTTGGTCATGGAGATGGACTGCGCCAGTTCAGCATCGCTGCGCACAACGCGCATACCGCGACCGCCGCCGCCGCCGGACGCCTTGATGATAACCGGGTAGCCAATGCGTTTAGCATGAGCACGGTTAGCATCCATGTCGTCGGTCAGAGGGCCGTCAGAGCCTGGCACGGTTGGGACACCGGCTTTTTTCATTGCGGTGATTGCAGACACTTTGTCGCCCATCAGGCGAATGGTGTCGGCTTTCGGACCGATGAAGATAAAGCCAGAGCGTTCAACCTGCTCAGCAAAGTTGGCGTTCTCAGAGAGGAAGCCGTAACCCGGATGAATTGCCACCGCGCCGGTGATTTCAGCGGCGCTGATGATAGCCGGGATGTTCAGATAGCTTTTTACGGACGGAGCCGGGCCAATACAGACCGTCTCATCCGCCAGCAATACGTGTTTTAAATCGCGATCCGCGCTTGAGTGCACGGCCACGGTCTTGATGCCCAGTTCTTTACAGGCACGAAGAATACGCAGTGCAATCTCGCCACGGTTGGCGATAACAATTTTATCCAGCATGTTCGCCTCGTTACTCGATGACGACCAGCGGCTCGTCAAATTCAACCGGCTGACCACTTTCGACCAGAATCGCTTTCACAGTACCTGACTTGTCAGCTTCGATCTGGTTCATCATTTTCATCGCTTCAACGATGCACAGGGTATCGCCTACGTTGACTTTCTGACCCACTTCGATGAACGCCTTCGCGTCCGGGCTCGGGGTGCGGTAGAAAGTACCAACCATTGGGGAACGTACGATGTGACCACTGATTTCTGCTGCAGCGGCAGGTGCGGCTTCAGCTGCTGCTGGCGCAACGGCTGCGGAAAGCGCAGGCTGCTGCACTGGCGCAGCGTAAGCTTGCTGCATTACCGGGAAGCTAGCGGCTGGGGCTGCACGGCTGATGCGTACAGACTCTTCGCCTTCAGAAATTTCCAGTTCGGAGATGCCTGATTCTTCAACCAGCTCGATCAGTTTTTTAATCTTACGAATATCCATGAGTGGGTTCCGTACTCTTGTTTAGTGTGATTGTGACAAGCGTTTTACCGCTGTCTGTAAAGCGTATGAATAGCCGTCTGCGCCCAGTCCGCAGATAACGCCAGCAGCGATATCCGACAGATACGAATGGTGGCGGAACGGCTCTCGGGCGTGCACGTTACTCAGGTGGATCTCGATAAACGGGATACTCACCGCGAGCAGTGCGTCGCGGATAGCAACACTGGTGTGCGTAAACGCGGCCGGATTGATCAGGATATAGTCCACAGTGTCTTTAGCCTGATGAATACGGTCGATGATTGCGTACTCCGCGTTTGACTGAAAATGATCCAAATCCACATTCAGCGAGGCTGCTTCCGTGCTCAGACGGTTAACAATTTCGCTCAATGTCAGCGTGCCGTACTTCTCTGGCTCACGGGTGCCGAGCATGTTCAGGTTCGGTCCGTTTAAAACTAAGATGTGGAACTTATCAGTCATTATGCCGCTATCTCCTGCGATTTTCGGGTAAAAAACAAAATATACCGTCGAAGCGCAAATGTCACCTTTTCAGAGGCCCAAAACCGCTGTCAGGCGAACCAAGGTCGCACATTATAACGATTTCGTAGCATTTGGCAGCTAAATACTGGTCTTATCAGGGAAGATTATCAACCGCAATCCAAAAAAGATTTGCGGTTGAGAGGTAATCTGCGGGAAAACGCACAGTTTCGCGAACTATCGCAACCACTGGCGGAACTTCTTGTAACGCCATGCTAAAAGCGCCACGGCTGCCAGCGCGTAAAGGACCGGCTGCGGAGAGAGGATCTTCACCGACCACAGATAATGAATGGGGGCGAGGATCGCGACAAGATAGACGAAGTTGTGCAGCAACTGCCAGCGACGGCCCAGCTTTCGCTGCGCATATTGCGTGGATGTCAGCGCTAACGCCAGCAGGATCAGCCAGCTAACAATGCCCAGCATCAGGTAAGGGCGTGTTACCAGCTCGCGGCCAAGCAGTGTCAGATTGTTAATTCCCAGTTCCAGCAGGGCGTAACTGGTGAGGTGCAGGGTCGCCCAGGCAAAACACCATAGCCCCAAAAGCCGACGGGTGCGTATCAATAATGGCTGTTTAGCGTAGCGCGCCAGCGGCGAGACGAGCAAGGTGGCCAGTAAAAATTTCAGAGCCATCCGACCGGTAAAATGCTGGATATCCTTTGCCGGATCGGCGCTAAAGAGGCCCTGGCTGGCTGCCCAGAACAGCCAGATAAAAGGAAGTATCCCGGCTAAATGCAGCAGCACTTTCAGCCAGGTAATCTGCTTTGCCGTTAAACGCACTCAGAAGTTCTCCCGTAAATTGAGGCCACGGTAAAGGGACGCCACTTCATCCGCATACCCGTTAAACAGCAGCGTGGGCTGGCGCTTCACGTCCAGCGCGCCGCCGGAGCCAATAAAGCGTTCCGTCGCCTGCGACCAGCGGGGATGATCCACATGCGGGTTCACGTTGGCGAAGAAGCCGTATTCACCCGGCGCCGCCAGGTTCCATGTCGTCGGCGGACGTTCGCGGGTCAACTTAATGCTGACGATCGATTTAATCCCTTTGAAACCGTATTTCCACGGCACGGTTAAACGGATGGGGGCACCGTTCTGCGGCGGAAGCGCCTTGCCGTAAACGCCGACGGTCAGGAGGGTAAGGGGATGCATGGCTTCGTCAAGACGTAACCCTTCAACGTAGGGATACTCCAGCCCGCCGCCGATGAACCGGTCTTTCTGGCCCGGCATCTCGTCCGGGGCGTAGCGCGTCTGGAAGGCGACGTATTTTGCGTTGCTGGTGGGTTCAACCATCGCCAGTAGCTTATGCAGCGGGAAGCCTACCCAGGGCACCACCATCGACCAGGCCTCTACGCAGCGCATGCGATAGATACGCTCTTCAAGCGGGAAGCGGGTGGTCAGATCGTGATGGTCCAGCGTCAGAGGTTTTGCCACTTCACCGTCGATTTTCAGCGTCCACGGATCGGTTTTCATGCTGCCGGCATTGGCGGCAGGATCGGCTTTATCCAGACCAAATTCGTAGAAGTTGTTGTAGCCGGTGACTTTATCTTCCGGCGTGAGCGCCAGCGTGTTTTGCCATTCGGCGGGTTTGGTAAAGGTAAGCGGGGCACCGGAAGGCGCCTTAGGGCGATCGTTGCCTTTAAACCAGTCGAGCAGGTCGGCGTGTGCCGCTGGAGAGAGCGTCAGTGCCGTGGCGCTGATGCCAAGCATTTTCAGGATCTGGCGGCGCTGTAACATAAAGACAGACTCAGACGTTACGTCGGCTTCCGTCAGTTTTCGGTTTTTCATGGCATCCTCCGTCATGCGTTTTTCTAAGCATGACGGAGGAGAAGCGTTAGCGCGAATATGTCACGAAAATTTGAAGATTAGGCGATTTTCACCAGCGCGCGGCCGTGGAACTGGTTATCCATGATCTTACGGGCATATTTAGGTGCCTGGCTGAGCGTAATTTCGGTAGCGCTCTGGGTATAGAACGATTCCGGCAAATCGCGCACCAGACGCTCCCATGCCTCTGCACGGCGAGCCGCAGGCGTCATCACGGAATCCACGCCCTGCAGGCGGACGTTTCGCAGAATAAATGGCATGACGGTCGTTGGCAGGGCAAATCCGCCCGCCAGGCCGCAGGCTGCCACGCAGCCGCCGTAGTTCATCTGCGCCAGGACTTTTGCCAGCACCTTGTCACCGACGGTATCCACCGCACCTGCCCAGACCTGTTTTTCCAGCGGGCGGGTCTCGGCAAACTCATCGCGGCCAAGAATGCGGCTGGCGCCGAGCTGGCGCAGATAATCATGCGTGCTTTCACGGCCGGAAACCGCCGCAACCTGATAACCCAGCTTGTGCAGCAGCGTGACCGCCGTGCTGCCCACGCCACCGCTGGCCCCGGTCACAACAATTTCACCCGACTCGGGGCGAACACCCGCCTCTTCCAGCGCCATCACGCACAGCATGGCGGTAAAGCCTGCGGTACCAACGATCATCGCTTTGCGGCCATCTATGCCTTTCGGCATAGGCACCAGCCAGTCGCCCTTCACGCGCGCCTGCGTTGCCAGCCCGCCCCAGTGATTTTCGCCCACGCCCCAGCCGGTGAGCAGCACCTGCTGGCCCGCATGAAAACGGGGATCTTCGCTGCTATGAACCCGGCCAGCAAAATCAATACCCGGCACCATAGGGAAATTTCGGATGATTTTACCCTTGCCGGTGATCGCCAGCGCATCTTTATAATTTAAACTGGACCAGTCGATGTCGACGGTGACGTCGCCTTCCGGCAGGCGAGTTTCTTCTAAGGCCTGTACTGAGGCAAGCGTTTTGCCGTCCTGCTGTTCTAAGATTAAAGCCTGCATACGGGGTCCTCACGGCTCAGATGATTGGAAAAGAGTTCCTGAAGACTATACTCGCTCAGGGTAAAGCAATGCCGATTTAACGCAATAAATTGCCAGATACGCCAGGTTTGGTAGTATGCCGCATTTGAAATGCAAGTTAGCGCTTACTCGCTACCCCATCAACCCACGGAGTAATCTCAAGGATGCGATTAACGACGAAGTTCTCGGCTTTTATCACCCTGCTGACGGGGCTTACCATCTTTGTCACGCTTCTTGGTTGCTCTCTGAGCTTTTATAACGCCATTCAGGACAAACTGGTCAACCGGGTGCAGTCCGTTGCGTCGGTCATTGATACGCGTCTGTTGACCACTCCACTTCCTGAGCTATCCCGGGAGCTGGATGAGTTGATGGTGCCGGTTGATATTATTCAGATCGACATCCAGCAGGGAAAGCATCCGGTTTTAAGCCATGAACGACAGGACAGCTATCGACCTGCGGGCGTGGTGAGCCAGTATCGGGAAGTAACGGTGCACTCCCTCAAAAATCCGGGGATGACCATACACATGGTCTACCTCGATCCGATGGCCAGCTATTTCCGTTCTATGATGACCACCGCGCCGCTCACTGTTGCCGTCGCCTTCATTATTTTGCTGATTTTTCTCGCGGTCCGCTGGCTGCGCCGCCAGCTTTCAGGCCAGGAACTGCTGGAGATCCGCTCCGTGCGTATCCTGAACGGTGAACGTGGCCCGCAGGTTCGCGGCTCGGTCCATGAATGGCCCTCACGCGCCAGCAGCGCGCTGGATACGCTGCTCTCAGAGATCCAGTTTGCCAGCGACCAGCGCAGCCGAATGGATACGCTGATCCGCTCTTATGCCGCGCAGGATAATAAAACCGGCCTGAACAACCGCCTTTTCTTTGACAATCAACTCGCCACGCTGCTCGACGACCCGGAAAAAGTGGGCACGCACGGGGTGGTGATGATGATTCGCCTGCCCGATTTCGATCTGCTGCGCGACACATGGGGGCAGCGGGCGGCGGAAGAAAATCTCTTTACGCTGATCAACCTGCTCTCCACCTTTATTATGCGCTATCCGGGGGCGCTGCTGGCCCGCTACCACCGCAGCGACTTTGCCGTATTGCTTCCGCATCGCACGTTGAAGGAATCAGAAAGCATTGCCAGCCAGCTACTTAAGGCCGTCGACGCGCTGCCGCAGAGCAAAATGCTCGACAGAGACGATATGGTCCATATGGGGATTTGCGCCTGGCGCGGCGGACAGTCGACAGAGCAGGTGATGGAGCATGCGGAAGCGGCCACCCGCAACGCGGTATTGCAAGGGGCGAACGGATGGGCGGTCTATGATGATTCGCTGCCTGAAAAAGGGCGTGGAAACGTGCGCTGGCGTACTTTGATTGAGCAAATGCTGAGTCGCGGCGGGCCGCGTATTTATCAAAAACCGGCGGTCATGAAGAACGGTTTTGTCCACCACCGGGAATTGATGTGCCGTATTTTCGACGGAACGGAAGAGGTTATTTCTGCGGAATATCTGCCGATGGTTCTGCAATTTGGGCTCTCCGAAGAGTATGACCGCCAGCAAATTACACGCTTGATTCCATTTTTATCATTCTGGCCTGAAGAGAATCTGGCGTTACAGGTTACCGTTGAGTCATTAATACGCCCGCGTTTTCAGCGCTGGCTGCGTGATACATTAATGCAATGCGAAAAATCGCAACGCAAACGCATTATTTTTGAACTTGCTGAGGCGGATGTGGGTCAACACATCAGCCGGTTGCGTCCGGTGGTCCGTTTGATCAACGCGCTCGGTGCCCGTGTCGCGGTAACGCAGGCGGGTTTAACGCTGGTCAGTACCAACTGGATCAAGGAGCTGGATGTGGAGCTATTAAAGCTACATCCGGGGCTGGTAAGGAATATTGAGAAGCGCACGGAAAACCAGCTGCTGGTTCAGAGTCTGGTTGAAGCGTGTAAGGGAACGCGAACACAGGTATTTGCCGCAGGCGTGCGCTCCAGAGGCGAATGGCAGATGTTAACAGAGCGCGGAGTGACGGGCGGTCAGGGCGATTTTTTTGCCGCCTCTCAGCCGCTTGACACCAACGTGAAAAAATATTTGCAAAGATACTCTGTTTGACCTGCCGTTTACGTTGTTTTCACGTAGAATATCGCGCCTGTAGCTTTGAGTATGTCGAGCAAAAAGCCAGTGAACGACCTTTAATGGGTTACAAATATCAGTGAGGAACACGACTGTTTACTCAGCCCTGAGGGAGTCAGGGGATGAATTTGTAACAACAGGAAACGTACTGCACAAATTTTCACCGTTGCAGATGATTTTTGCGCCTTGTCGCTGCTGCGTGTGGTTGGTAAAGTAAGCGGATTTTGTTTTCCGCCCCAGCTTTCAGGATTATCCCTTAGTATGTTGAAAAAATTTCGTGGCATGTTTTCCAATGACCTGTCCATTGACCTGGGTACCGCGAATACCCTTATTTATGTAAAAGGACAAGGCATCGTATTGAATGAGCCTTCTGTTGTGGCCATTCGTCAGGATCGTGCAGGCTCGCCGAAAAGCGTGGCCGCAGTGGGTCATGACGCGAAGCAGATGCTGGGTCGTACCCCTGGCAACATCGCCGCTATTCGCCCAATGAAAGACGGCGTTATCGCTGATTTCTTCGTGACTGAAAAAATGCTTCAGCACTTCATCAAGCAGGTTCACAGCAACAGCTTCATGCGCCCAAGCCCGCGTGTTCTGGTGTGTGTGCCGGTTGGCGCAACCCAGGTAGAACGTCGCGCAATCCGTGAATCTGCCCAGGGTGCAGGCGCACGTGAAGTGTTCCTGATTGAAGAGCCAATGGCTGCGGCAATCGGTGCGGGTCTGCCTGTTTCTGAAGCCACCGGTTCTATGGTGGTGGATATCGGTGGTGGTACCACTGAAGTGGCCGTTATCTCACTGAACGGCGTGGTGTACTCCTCCTCCGTACGTATCGGTGGTGACCGCTTCGATGAAGCCATCATCAATTATGTGCGCCGTAATTACGGCTCTCTGATCGGTGAAGCCACCGCAGAGCGTATCAAACACGAAATCGGTTCTGCATATCCGGGCGATGAAGTGCGTGAGATCGAAGTGCGTGGCCGTAACCTGGCGGAAGGTGTTCCACGCGGCTTTACCCTGAACTCCAACGAAATTCTGGAAGCACTGCAGGAACCACTGACGGGCATCGTGAGCGCGGTAATGGTTGCGCTGGAACAGTGCCCACCAGAGCTGGCGTCCGACATCTCCGAGCGCGGTATGGTTCTGACCGGTGGTGGTGCGCTGCTGCGTAACCTCGACCGCCTGTTGATGGAAGAGACAGGTATTCCTGTCGTAGTTGCAGAAGATCCACTGACTTGCGTCGCCCGCGGTGGTGGCAAGGCGCTGGAAATGATCGACATGCACGGCGGCGACTTGTTCAGCGAAGAGTAGTCATGGTGAAAGGGTAGCGAATCGCTACCCTTTCTCTCTGACACGAGAATACGCATAGCCTATGAAGCCAATTTTTAGCCGTGGCCCATCGCTACAGTTTCGCCTCATTCTGGCGGTTCTGGTTGCGCTTGGCGTCATTATTGCCGATAGCCGCCTCGGTACGTTCAGCCAGATCCGAACGTACATGGATACCGCCGTCAGTCCTTTCTACTTTATATCAAATGGTCCCCGTGAACTGCTCGACTCCGTTTCTCAAACGCTGTCTTCACGAGACCAGCTCGAACTTGAAAACCGGGCATTACGCCAGGAACTGCTGCTGAAAAACAGCGAGCTGCTGATGCTGGGGCAATATAAGCAGGAAAACGCACGCTTGCGTGAACTGCTTGGCTCGCCGCTGCGCCAGGATGAACAGAAAATGGTCACCCAGGTGATCTCCACCGTAAACGATCCCTACAGCGATCAGGTGGTGATTGATAAAGGCAGCGTGAACGGCGTATACGAAGGTCAGCCTGTGATCAGCGATAAAGGCGTTGTGGGCCAGGTCGTGGCGGTTGCCAAACTGACCAGCCGCGTGCTGCTGATTTGCGATGCTACCCATGCGCTGCCGATTCAGGTGCTGCGTAACGACATTCGCGTGATTGCCGCCGGCAATGGCTGTACGGACGATCTTCAGCTTGAACATCTGCCAGCCAACACGGACATCCGCGTGGGCGACGTGCTGGTGACGTCCGGTCTGGGCGGTCGTTTCCCTGAAGGCTACCCGGTTGCGGTGGTCTCTTCGGTTAAGCTGGATACGCAGCGTGCATACACTGTGATTCAGGCCCGTCCAACCGCCGGTTTACAGCGTCTGCGCTACCTGCTGCTGCTCTGGGGGGCCGATCGTAACGGTGCTAACCCGATGACGCCTGAAGAGGTGCATCGCGTGGCGAACGAACGCCTGATGCAGATGATGCCGCAGGTTCTTCCGCCAGCGGACTCTATGGGGCCGCCTGCGCCCGTGCCTGCGCCGGCAACCGGGTTAACGCAGCCGCAGCCTGATGCGCCGCCACCGCCTAAACTCTCTTCGGGAGGGCAGTAGTGGCAAGCTATCGTAGCCAGGGACGCTGGGTCATCTGGCTCTCGTTCCTCATTGCACTGTTGCTGCAGATTATGCCCTGGCCGGATAACATTCTCGTTTTCCGGCCAAACTGGGTCTTGCTCATTTTACTTTACTGGATCCTTGCCCTGCCGCATCGCGTAAATGTCGGCACGGGTTTTGTGATGGGTGCCATACTGGATCTCATTAGTGGCTCTACGCTGGGCGTGCGCGCCCTGTCCATGAGCATTATTGCGTACCTCGTCGCACTGAAATTCCAGCTCTTCCGTAACCTCGCGCTCTGGCAACAGGCCCTGGTCGTGATGCTGTTGTCGCTTGCTGCGGATATCGTTGTTTTCTGGGCAGAGTTTTTAGTGATCAACGTCTCTTTCCGACCGGAAGTGTTCTGGAGTAGTGTAGTAAACGGTGTGCTCTGGCCGTGGCTATTCCTGCTGATGCGTAAGGTTCGCCAGCAGTTTGCTGTGCAATAAAAGGTTTCTATGACGTCTCTGTATCTTGCTTCCGGCTCCCCGCGCCGTCAGGAACTCCTGACGCAGTTAGGGGTCTCTTTTGAACGCATCGTGACCGGCATTGAAGAAAAACGTGCTGAGGGCGAAAGTGCTCAGCAGTACGTGTCTCGCCTGGCACGCGAGAAAGCGCAGGCGGGCGTGGCCTGTGTGCCGCGCGATCTGCCCGTGCTGGGAGCAGATACCATCGTTATCCTTAACGGTGAAGTCCTCGAGAAACCGCATGACGCCGGCCATGCGGCGCGCATGCTGCGCAAGATGTCCGGGCAAACGCACCAGGTGATGACGGCCGTCGCGCTGGCGGACAGCCAGCACGTGCTGGATTGCCTGGTGGTTACGGATGTCACGTTCAGAGTGATTACCGACGACGAGATCGCCGCTTATATTGCCAGCGGTGAACCGATGGATAAAGCAGGTGCATACGGTATTCAAGGGTTGGGTGGCTGTTTTGTCAGGAAGATTAATGGCAGCTATCACGCCGTAGTCGGCTTACCGCTGGTGGAAACGTATGAGTTGCTGAGCAATTTTAACTCACTGCGTGAGGGAAGGGATAATTATGACGGCTGAATTGTTGGTAAACGTAACGCCATCGGAAACCCGTGTGGCCTATATTGACGGTGGCATTCTTCAGGAAATTCATATTGAGCGTGAAGCGCGGCGCGGAATAGTAGGCAATATCTACAAAGGTCGTGTCAGTCGTGTACTGCCGGGTATGCAGGCGGCTTTTGTAGATATTGGACTGGATAAGGCGGCATTTTTACATGCCTCCGACATCATGCCGCACACCGAGTGCGTCGCGGGCGAAGAGCAAAAGCAGTTTGCCGTGCGCGACATTTCCGAGCTGGTGCGTCAGGGCCAGGACTTAATGGTGCAGGTGGTGAAAGATCCCCTTGGCACCAAAGGTGCCCGTCTGACCACCGACATTACCTTACCTTCCCGCTATCTGGTCTTTATGCCCGGCGCGTCACATGTGGGCGTTTCGCAGCGTATTGAGAGCGAAAGCGAGCGCGAGCGGCTGAAGAAAGTGGTCAGCGCCTACTGCGATGAACAGGGCGGGTTTATTATCCGTACCGCTGCAGAAGGGATCAGCGAAGAAGACCTGGCGTCGGATGCGGCTTACCTGAAGCGCGTCTGGACCAAAGTGATGGAGCGTAAAAAACGCAACCAGACTCGCTACCAGCTGTACGGTGAGCTGGCGCTTGCGCAGCGCGTGCTGCGTGACTTTGCCGATGCCCAACTCGACCGCATTCGCGTGGACTCTCGCCTGACGTATGAAGCGCTGCTGGAGTTTACCGCTGAATACATCCCGGAAATGCCGGGCCTGCTGGAGCATTACACCGGGCGTCAGCCGATCTTCGATCTTTATGATGTCGAAAACGAGATCCAGCGAGCGCTAGAACGCAAGGTCGAACTGAAGTCCGGCGGCTATCTGATCATCGATCAGACCGAAGCGATGACCACCGTCGATATCAACACCGGCGCGTTTGTCGGTCATCGCAATCTGGACGACACCATCTTCAACACCAACATCGAAGCCACGCAGGCGATTGCGCGTCAGCTTCGTTTGCGCAACCTCGGCGGCATTATCATCATCGACTTTATCGATATGAGTAATGAAGACCATCGTCGTCGTGTGCTGCACTCGCTGGAACAGGCGCTGAGTAAAGATCGCGTGAAGACCAGCATCAACGGCTTCTCGCAGCTCGGCCTGGTGGAAATGACCCGGAAACGGACCCGCGAAAGCGTGGAACATGTCCTGTGTAATGAGTGTCCAACCTGCCATGGACGCGGAACGGTAAAGACGGTGGAGACGGTCTGCTACGAGATCATGCGTGAAATTGTCCGTGTCCATCATGCCTACGACTCAGACCGTTTTCTGGTCTATGCTTCCCCTGCGGTGGCTGAAGCCCTGAAAGGCGAAGAGTCGCACGCGCTGGCGGAAGTGGAAATCTTTGTCGGCAAACAGGTAAAAGTACAAATTGAACCGCTCTATAACCAGGAGCAGTTTGACGTCGTAATGATGTAAAACGCAGTACGCTGCGTGACGAAAGCTGACAAGGAGAGATGCGTGAGGCGATTGCCGGGGATTTTAGTGCTTACAGGGGCAACGCTGGTCGTGATTGTCGCGTTGCTCGTGAGCGGGCTACGCCTCGTTTTACCGCATCTGGACAGCTGGCGTCCGCAGCTGCTGGCGAAAATCGAATCCACCACCGGCGTGCCGGTCGACGTAAGCCAGGTTAGCGCCAGCTGGCAGAATTTTGGCCCGACGCTGGATGTCCGTGACATCAACGCCAGCCTGAAAGATGGCGGTCATCTCAAAATCAAACGCGTAACCCTGGCGCTGGACGTCTGGCAAAGCCTGCTGCATCTGCGCTGGCAGTTTCGCGATCTCACCTTTTATCAACTCCAGTTGCTGACCAATACGCCGCTGACGGGCGGTGATAACAATCAGGGCCTGGAAGCCAACCGCTTCAGCGATCTCTTCCTCCGCCAGTTCGATCATTTCGATCTGCGCGACAGCGAAGTGAGCTTTATTACCCTTTCTGGCCAGCGCGCCGAACTGGCGATCCCGCAGCTGACCTGGCTTAACGGCAAGGATCGACACCGCGCCGAGGGGCAGGTCAATCTTTCCAGCCTGAACGGCCAGCACGGCGTCATGCAGGTGCGTATGGACTTGCGTGACGATGACGGCCTGTTAAACAACGGCAAAGTCTGGCTGCAGGCCGACGATGTGGATGTAAAGCCCTGGCTCGGCGACTGGCTGCAGCAAAACATGCAGCTGGAAACCGCCCGTTTCAGCCTTGAGGGCTGGATGACCCTGACGAAAGGGAAATTTGCCAGCGGCGATATCTGGCTGAAGCAAGGGGGCGCGAGCTGGAAGGGTGAAAGACAGCAGCATCAGCTTTCCGTCGATAACCTCACCGCGCACGTGACGCAGGAAAAAGAGGGCTGGCAGTTCGCCATCCCGGATACGCGCATCACGATGGACGGCAAGGCGTGGCCGCGCGGTGCGCTGACGCTGGCCTGGATGCCGGAGCAGGACGTGGGCGGCGCGGCGAGTAAACGCAGCGATGAGCTGCGCATCCGCGCCAGTAACCTGGATCTGGCGGCCATTGAAGGCCTGCGCTCCATGGCGGCAAAGCTCTCCCCGGACCTGGGCGAAATCTGGCTGGCAACGCAGCCGAGCGGAAAAATTGATTCTCTGGCGCTGGATATCCCGCTTCAGGCGACGGAAAAAACCCGTTTCCAGGCAACATGGAAAGATCTTGCCTGGAAGCAGTGGAAGATGCTGCCGGGCGCGGAGCATTTCAGCGGCAAGCTGGAAGGCAGCGTGGAGAACGGCAGGCTGACGGCCGATATGCACAACGCTAAAATGCCTTACGAGACGGTCTTCCGCGCGCCGCTGGAAATTGAGCAGGGCAGCGCGGTGCTTAACTGGCTCCGTAACGATAAGGGCTTCCAGCTTGATGGTCGCCATATTGACGTCAAAGCCAAAGCGGTACACGCGCGGGGTGACTTCCGCTATTTACAGCCGCAGGGTGACGAACCGTGGCTGGGCATTCTGGCCGGGATCAGTACTGATGACGGTTCTCAGGCCTGGCGCTATTTCCCGGAAAATCTGATGGGTAAAGCGCTGGTCGACTATCTGAGCGGCGCAATTCAGGGCGGTCAGGCGGAAAACGCCACGCTGGTCTACGGCGGTAACCCGCATCTTTTCCCGTACAAACATAATGAGGGGCAGTTCCAGGTGCTGGTGCCGCTGCACGACGCCACCTTCGCGTTCCAGCCGGGCTGGCCCGCGCTGAAAAACCTGAATATCGAGCTTAACTTCCTCAACGACGGATTATGGATGAAGGCGGACAGCGTTGCGCTGGGAGGCGTAACGGCCAGCAACCTGACGGCCAACATCCCGGACTACTCAAAAGAGAAACTGCTGATTGATGCCGACATCAACGGCCCGGGGAAAGCGGTGGGGCCGTACTTTGAGGAGACGCCACTCAAAGAGTCGCTGGCGGCGACCCTTCAGCAGCTCCAGCTCGATGGCGATGTGAATGCTCGCTTACATCTTGATATCCCGCTGGACGGTGAAATGACCACCGCCAAAGGTGACGTCCGTCTGAAGAACAACAGCCTGTACATTAAACCGCTTGATAGCACCCTGAAAGACCTCAGCGGACAGTTCAGCTTTGTGAACGGTAATTTGAAAAGCGAACCGCTGACCGCCAGCTGGTTTAATCAGCCGGTGAATATCGACTTCTCAACAGCCGAGGGGCAAAAGGCTTATCAGGTAGCCGTTAATCTGGACGGCAACTGGCAGCCGTCGCGTATGGACGTCCTGCCGAAGCCGATTGAGGCGTCAGTAGCGGGCGCGGTCACCTGGCAGGGCAAAGTGGCAATCGACCTGCCTTATCACGCGGGTGCACACTATAAGGTCGACATTACGGGTGACCTGAAGAATCTTCAAAGCCAGCTGCCTGCGCCGCTGGATAAACAGGCCGGACAGCCGCTGCCGGTGAAGCTTAACGTGGATGGCAATCTGGACAGCTTCGCGCTGACCGGAAGCGCGGGCGGAACAAACCACTTTAACAGCCGCTGGCTGCTTAACCGCAAGCTTACCCTCGACAAAGCCATCTGGACGACGGACAGCAAAACCACGCCGCCGTTGCCTGAGCATGCGGGCGTTGAGCTGAATCTCCCGCCGATGGACGGCGCGGAGTGGCTGGCGCTGTTCCAGAAAGGCGTTGGGCAAAACGTTGATGAGGCCGCCCAGTTCCCGCAGACCATTACCGTACGCACGCCGTCGCTGATGCTGGGCGGACAGCAGTGGAACAATCTGAGCATTGTCTCCCAGCCAACCGCTAACGGCTCAAAAGTGGAGGCGCAGGGCCGGGAGATCAACGGCACGCTGACCATGCGCAATAACGCGCCGTGGCAGGCAGCGATCCGCTATCTCTACTACAACCCGGCTGCTGCGAGTAAAGATAAACCGGCGAATACATCGCCGCTGAGTAATACTTCCCGCGTCGATTTTAGCGGCTGGCCCGATCTGCAGCTGCGCTGCGCGGAGTGCTGGCTGTGGGGGCAAAAATATGGCCGTATCGACGGTGATTTTGCCATCCAGGGGAATACGCTCAAGCTCTCCGGCGGATTGATCGACACCGGCTTTGGCCGCATGACGGCGGGTGGAGAGTGGGTGAATAACCTGGGCGAGCAGCGCACGTCTCTGAAGGGCGACATTAAAGGCAACAAGCTGGATGCGGCAGCCAACTTCTTTGGCATCAGCACGCCGCTGCGCGGCTCCTCGTTTAACGTTAATTACGATCTTCACTGGCGTGCCGCGCCGTGGACACCGGACGAAGCGTCACTGAACGGTATTCTGAAAACACACTTTGGCAAAGGTGAAATCGCCGACGTGAGCACGGGGCGTGCCGGGCAGATCCTGCGTCTGCTGAGTTTTGATGCGCTGCTTCGCAAGCTGCGCTTCGATTTCAGCGACACCTTCAGCGAAGGTTTCTATTACGATTCCATCCGCAGTACGGCTTGGATCAAGGACGGCGTTCTGCACACGGACGACACGCTGGTGGATGGGCTGGAAGCGGACATCGCCATGAAAGGCTCAGTCAACCTCGTGCGTCGCGAACTGGATATGGAAGCCGTGGTGGCGCCGGAAATTTCCGCCAGCGTGGGCGTGGCGGCGGCCTTTGTGGTTAACCCGATTGTCGGTGCGGCGGTGTTTGCCGCCAGTAAAGTGCTGGGGCCGCTGTGGAGCAAGGTCTCCATTCTGCGCTACCGCATTACCGGTCCGGTGGATAAACCGCAGATTAACGAGGTGCTGCGCCAGCCGCGCAAAGATGCACAGCAATGATTTGACGTGGGCTGGTAATTGCCTCACTCTCAATAAATACGATCTTTATACCGCCACGGGCGGCAACGAACGAGTAGCAATACGATGAGTCTGAACCTGGTAAGTGAACATTTGCTCGCAGCGAACGGCCTGAGCCATCAGGACCTGTTCTCCATTCTTGGTCAACTGACCGAACGCCGTCTCGACTACGGCGATCTCTATTTCCAGTCGAGCTATCACGAATCCTGGGTTTTAGAAGACAGCATCATCAAAGATGGCTCATATAACATTGACCAGGGCGTCGGCGTGCGCGCCATCAGCGGCGAAAAAACCGGTTTTGCCTATGCCGACCAGATTAGCCTGGCCGCGCTAGAGCAGAGCGCGCAGGCCGCGCGTACCATTGTGCGCGATGCCGGCGACGGTCGCGTGAAAACCCTGGGTGAAGTGCAGCACTCCGCGCTTTATACCAGCATCGACCCGCTGCAGAGCATGAGCCGCGAAGAGAAGCTGGACATCCTGCGCCGCGTGGACAAAGTGGCCCGCGCCGCCGACAAACGTGTTCAGGAAGTCTCCGCCAGCCTGAGCGGTGTGTATGAACTGATTCTGGTGGCGGCAACGGACGGTACGCTGGCGGCCGATGTGCGTCCGCTGGTGCGTCTCTCCATCAGCGTGCAGGTCGATGACAACGGCAAACGCGAGCGCGGCTCAAGCGGCGGCGGCGGTCGTTTCGGCTATGACTGGTTCCTGGGTGATGTTGACGGCGAAGCGCGCGCTGACGCGTGGGCTAAAGAAGCCGTGCGCATGGCGCTGGTGAATCTTAATGCTGTTGCGGCGCCGGCCGGGACATTCCCGGTGGTGCTGGGCGCAGGCTGGCCGGGCGTGCTGCTGCACGAAGCGGTGGGCCACGGTCTGGAAGGCGATTTTAACCGTCGTGGGACGTCCGTGTTCAGCGGCCAGATCGGACAGCTCGTCTCCTCTGAGCTTTGCACCGTAGTAGATGATGGCACCATGCTTGACCGCCGCGGCTCGATTTCTATAGACGATGAAGGTACGCCAGGCCAGTACAACGTGCTGATCGAAAACGGCGTTCTGAAAGGCTACATGCAGGACAAACTCAACGCGCGCCTGATGGGCGTAGCGCCAACGGGTAACGGCCGCCGTGAATCTTACGCGCACCTGCCGATGCCGCGCATGACCAACACTTATATGCTGCCGGGCAAATCCACGCCGCAGGAGATTATCGAATCCGTGGATTACGGTATCTTTGCGCCAAACTTTGGCGGCGGCCAGGTGGATATCACTTCCGGTAAGTTTGTCTTCTCGACTTCAGAAGCGTACCTGATCGAGAAGGGCAAAGTGACCAAAGCGGTGAAAGGCGCGACGCTGATTGGCTCCGGCATTGAAGCGATGCAGCAGATTTCCATGGTCGGTAACGATCTGAAGCTGGATAACGGCGTGGGTGTTTGCGGTAAAGAAGGCCAGAGCCTGCCGGTTGGCGTGGGTCAGCCAACGCTGAAAGTGGATAATCTGACGGTGGGCGGCACGGCCTGACCTGAGCAAACATAAAAAATGGCGCTACAGATGTAGCGCCATTTTTTTAACGTAAGTTACCCAGCGGGATCTCCGGATCCGGCTCGCGAGTAATGCGGTTACGCAAGTCACGTCGAATGATTTCGATCGACCAGAACCAGACCAGATGACCCACGATCTCTGACACGTGTTCATACCAGGGCAGATCAAACAGCGGTGGCGTCAGCCCCATCAGCGGGAAGGAGAGCATGTGAACAAAAAGCTGTGCCAATGCACCCGCCAGCAAACCCTGCCAGAGTTTAATTTTCGGGAAGACTTCAGCAACGACACAATACCCAACCGCGAAGACGATTGAGAAAATAATATGCGTTACGCCGACCCAGTTAAATATATGCCCGGCAAAGGTATAAACTGCTGCGTTAGGATCAACTACGCCCAGCCAGTCGCGTAAAAAAACATAGGGTGGATTTAAAAAATTGCGGGAGCAATCAATTTGGCCTGCGGCTCTTATTAATTGCTCAGGGCCGCATGCGCCGGTAAATAAATCGGTGGGACTGCGTGGCGGGAGAGGTACCTCGGCTCCCCATTTGACAAACGCGGAGACAATTCCTGCAATTAAGCCAATGAACGCGGCGAGTCCGTAGCGCCTGCGTGACGGCGGTGTTTGTTCAAATAGATTCATTTCGTTTCCTTGTTTAACGTCATCCTGCGAAATACATTTTATTATTCAAATCAGCAACAAAATAATAACAGTCTGAATGCCAGACTGTTTATAAGGTAAAGGGCAGGCGGCGGCAGTGTCAATTCGCTATTCCTGATAGAAGCTAAAGAATATCCCTGGATGAAGGCCGGCTTCATCCTGAAATATTAATGGCGCGGATATTTCAGAAATTAATTACTTATTCCTTTCTTCTACCGCGCATTCCCTGAAACAGCTCTGCTACGTCGACAAAATAGTCGGTCAGATAGTTAATACACACCTGTACTTTGAGGGGCAGCTTGTCCTTCTCGGTATACAGGGCGTAGACCGGGCGTGGATCGGACTGATAGCGCGGGAAGAGGATCTCCAGCACGCCGCTGTTGATCTCATTGATCACCCACATCAGCGGCACATAGGCGATCCCGGCGCCGGCCACCAGCCAGCGCGAAATGGTCATCGGATCGTTGGTGACGAACCGGCCTTCCGGCAGCAGCCTGGTGGAGATCCCTTCTGGAGCAATTAGCTCAAATTCATTATCGGGGCGGACGCTGTACTCCAGCCAGGAGTGGTTAGCGAGATCGGCAGGTTTCTCCGGCACACCGTACTGCGCCAGATAGCTCTTCGAGGCACAGACCACCATCGGCATGCTCCCGAGGCGACGCGAGAACAGGCTGGAGTCCTGCAACGCGCCAACGCGGATCACCACGTCTAATCCATCGGCGATCAGGTCTGGGGCAGGGATGCCCGTCACCAGATTGACGGTAAGCCCAGGGTACTCTTTCAGCATGTCCGCCGTCATGGCAGCGAGAACATTTTGTGCCATAGTTGAAGAACACCCTATACGCAGCGTGCCGATGGGCGTGTTGTTAAAGGCATAGAGTTGTTCGTGAACATCCTGCACTTCATGCAGCATGCGGCGACAACCCTGATAGTAAATTTTACCGGCTTCCGTCAACCCGATGCTGCGGGTGCTGCGGTTGAGCAGCTTAACCTGAAGCTCATCTTCCAGTTTGGACACCGTCTGGCTGATGGATGAGACGCTCATCTGAAGCTGGCGCGCAGCGGCGGTAAATGAGCCGAGTTCAACCACTTTGGCGAAGACGGACATGCGTTTTAAACGTTCCATTGTTCACTCTGGCTTAAAAGTGATTTAGATCACATATGATAGATAACAGCATAACAGTTACGTTAATATATTATTAATTACATAACGGCTGCGCCATTCTCGCCCTGCGTTTCTAGCTCTCCTGCGATGGCGTGCGCTAAAAAATTCTGAAGCCTGCACTCTCTCTTATCAAGGTCAACATGAGTCTGTTTCCCGTTATCGTGGTGTTCGGTCTGTCGTTCCCACCGATATTTTTCGAGCTTCTTTTATCACTGGCGATCTTCTGGCTGGTGCGCAAGGTGCTGGTCCCGACCGGGATCTACGATTTCGTCTGGCACCCTGCATTGTTCAATACCGCGCTGTATTGCTGCCTGTTTTACCTGATATCGCGCATGTTTGTCTGAGGTTGATGTGAAAACGCTAACAAGAAAAATCTCCCGCACCGCCATTACCATGGCGCTGGTTATCCTCGCGTTCATCGCTATTTTTCGCGCCTGGGTTTATTACACCGAATCACCGTGGACGCGTGACGCGCGCTTTAGCGCCGATGTGGTGGCAATTGCCCCCGACGTGGCCGGCCTTATCACGGCGGTTAACGTTCACGATAACCAGCTGGTGAAGAAAGATCAGGTCCTGTTCACCATCGACCAGCCTCGTTACCAGAAGGCGCTGGAGGAAGCAGAAGCAGACGTGGCCTATTACCAGGCGCTGGCTGCAGAGAAACGCCGTGAGGCAGGCCGTCGTAACCAGCTGGGCGTTCAGGCCATGTCCCGCGAAGAGATTGACCAGTCCAACAACGTGCTGCAAACCGTGCTGCACCAGTTAGCGAAAGCGCAGGCAACGCGCGATCTGGCGAAGCTCGACCTGGAGCGTACCGTGATCCGCGCGCCGGCCGATGGCTGGGTGACCAACCTGAACGTCTATGCCGGGGAGTTTATCACCCGTGGCTCAACCGCCGTGGCGCTGGTTAAACAGAACTCCTTCTACGTGCTCGCCTATATGGAAGAGACCAAGCTGGAGGGCGTTCGTCCGGGTTATCGCGCAGAAGTCACGCCGCTTGGCAGCAACCGCGTCTTTAAAGGTACCGTCGACAGCGTCGCCGCAGGGGTAACCAACTCCAGCAGCTCTAACGATGCTAAAGGGATGGCGACGGTGGATTCTAACCTGGAGTGGGTGCGTCTGGCGCAGCGCGTGCCGGTACGTATTCATCTGGATGAGCAGCAGGGCAACCTGTGGCCAGCGGGTACCACGGCGACGGTGGTGATCACCGGAGAAAAAGATCGGGATGCCAGCCAGGACTCCCTCTTCCGTAAAATTGCCCATCGCCTGCGCGAGTTTGGTTAATCGCCATGGGTATCTTTTCCATCGCCAGCCAGCACATTCGCTTCGCCGTGAAGCTGGCGTGCGCCATCGTGCTGGCGCTGTTCGTTGGCTTCCACTTCCAGCTTGAAACCCCTCGCTGGGCGGTGCTGACCGCCGCGATTGTCGCGGCGGGCCCTGCCTTCGCCGCGGGTGGAGAACCCTACTCTGGTGCGATCCGCTATCGCGGGATGCTACGTATCATCGGGACGTTTATCGGCTGTTTCGCGGCGCTGACCATTATTATTCTGATGATCCGCACGCCGCTGCTGATGCTAATGGTGTGCTGCATCTGGGCGGGTTTCTGCACCTGGGTCTCGTCTCTGGTAAAAGTCGAGAACTCCTACGCCTGGGGGCTGGCGGGCTATACCGCGCTGATCATTGTCATCACCATCCAAAGCGAACCGCTGCTCGCGCCGCAGTTTGCCGTGGAGCGCTGCAGCGAGATTGTGATTGGTATTGTCTGCGCGATCGTGGCTGACCTGCTTTTCTCCCCGCGCTCGATCAAGCAAGAGGTGGATCGCGAGCTGGACGCGCTGATCGTTGCCCAGTACCAGCTGATGCAGTTGTGCATTAAACACGGCGACAGCGAAGAGGTGGATAAAGCCTGGAGCGGGCTGGTTCGTCGTACGCAGGCGCTGGAAGGGATGCGCAGTAACCTTAATATGGAGTCGTCTCGCTGGGCGCGGGCGAATCGTCGCCTTAAAGCCCTGAATACCGTCTCCTTAACGCTGATTACCCAGGCCTGCGAAACCTATCTTATCCAGAACACCCGCCCGGAAGCGGTCACCGACACGTTCCGTGAGCTGTTTGCCGAGCCGGTGGAAACCGTACAGGACGTGCATAAGCAGCTTAAGCGCATGCGCCGGGTGATTGCCTGGACCGGGGAGCGCGAGACGCCGGTGACGATCTACACCTGGGTTGGGGCCGCAACGCGCTATCTGCTGCTTAAGCGCGGCGTGATCGGTAACACCAAAATCAGCGCGGCGGAAGAAGAGGTGCTCCAGGGCGAAGTGGTGATCAAGGCGGAGTCTGCCGAGCGCCATCACGCGATGGTCAACTTCTGGCGTACCACGCTTGCCTGTATGCTCGGCACGCTGTTCTGGCTGTGGACGGGCTGGACGTCCGGCAGCGGCGCGATGGTGATGATTGCCGTCGTGACCGCACTGGCGATGCGTCTGCCTAACCCGCGCATGGTCGCCATTGATTTCCTTTACGGCACCATCGCCGCGCTGCCGATAGGCGCGCTCTATTTCCTGGTCATCATCCCGTCGACGCAGCAGAGCATGCTGCTGCTCTGTATTAGCCTGGCGGTGATGGCGTTCTTTATCGGCATTGAAGTGCAAAAGCGCCGCCTGGGATCGCTGGGGGCGCTGGCGAGTACGATTAACATCATCGTGCTGGATAACCCAATGACCTTCCACTTCAGCCAGTTCCTCGACAGCGCGCTGGGTCAGCTGGTGGGCTGCTTCCTGGCGATGATGGTGATTCTGCTGGTCCGGGATAACTCGCAGGCGCGGACGGGGCGCGTATTGCTGAACCAGTTTGTATCGGCTGCCGTGTCGTCGATGACTACCAATACCGCGCGTCGTAAAGAGAACCACCTGCCCGCGCTCTACCAGCAGCTGTTTTTACTGCTGAACAAGTTCCCGGGCGACATAGCGAAGTTCCGCCTGGCGTTAACCATGATCATCGCGCACCAGCGTCTGCGCAACGCGCCGGTGCCGATCAACGACGATCTCTCGGCCTTCCACCGTCAGCTGCGTCGTACCGCCGACCATGTGCTTTCCGCCAGCAGTGACGACAAACGCCGTCGTTACTTTACCCAACTGCTTGAAGAACTGGATATTTATCAGGAAAAACTCAAGCACTGGCAAGCGCCTCCACAGGTGACCGAGCCGGTAGGGCGGCTGGTGTTTATGCTGCATCGCTACCAGAATGCCCTCACGGATAACTGACTGAAGTAAAAAAACCGACGCCAAAAGCGCCGGTTTTTTTGTGGCTATACTTATTCCAGCACGTACTTACATTCAGGAAGGGAGGACACATGACGACTCAGGCGCTTCAGGACAACACTCTTTTTCAGACCGGCTATCTGGTCGATGGCATCTGGAAAACGCTGGACACAACGTTTGATGTGCTGAACCCCGCGACCGGTGAGGTCATCGCTAAAGTTGCGAAAGCGGGTAAAGCGCAAACCGAAGAAGCGATCGCAGCGGCCACCAAAGCCTTCCCGGCATGGCGTGCCAAAACCGCGAAAGAGCGTTCGGCGATTCTGTACCGCTGGTACGAACTGATTATTGAAAATAAAAGCTGGCTCGGGCGGTTAATGACCACCGAGCAGGGCAAGCCCCTGAAAGAGGCGGAAGGGGAAGTGGAGTATGCCGCCAGCTTTATCCAGTGGTTTGCCGAAGAGGCCAAGCGCGCGAACGGTGAGATTATTCCGCCAATCAAGCCCGGCTCGCGCATTCTGGCGACCCGTGAGCCCATCGGCGTTGTCGCGGCCATCACGCCGTGGAACTTCCCGATGGCGATGCTCACCCGCAAGCTAGGCCCGGCGCTGGCAGCCGGGTGTACCGGTGTCATCAAACCGGCCAATAACACGCCGCTCAGCGCCTTTGCGCTGCTGACGCTGGCAAAACAGGCGGGCGTGCCCGACGGTGTACTCAACGCGGTGGCCGGAAATACCCATGAAATCAGCGATGCGATCATGGCCAGCCACGATGTGCGTAAAATCTCCTTTACCGGTTCGACCTCCGTCGGCAAAACGCTGGTGCGCAACGCCGCAGAAACCATGAAAAAAGTCTCGATGGAGCTGGGGGGAAATGCTCCGTATATCGTCTTTGAGGATGCCGACATCGAGGCTGCGGTAAAAGGCGCGATCGCCAATAAATTCCGCAATGCCGGGCAGGTCTGCGTCAGCGTGAACCGCTTCTACATTCAGGAAACCGTCTACGACAAGTTTGTGAATAAGCTCGCAGATGCGGTTAATGCCCTTAAGGTGGGGAATGGCCTTGAGGACGGCGTCGTCGTCGGGCCGCTGATTGAATCCGCCGCGGTCGACAAGGTCCGTGAGCATGTTGAAGATGCTGTCACACGAGGGGCGACCGTGCTGGCGGGCGGCAAACCCCATCCGCTGGGCGGTAATTTCTGGATGCCAACCGTGCTGGGCGACTGTCACGAAGGCATGAAGCTGGCAGAAGAAGAGACGTTTGGTCCGGTTGCGGCGTGTTTCCGCTTCACCTCGGAAGATGAAGTCATCCAGCGTGCGAATAACACGCCTTACGGGCTGGCAGCTTACTTCTACACCCAGAACCTTTCCCGGGTTTTCCGCGTTTCACAGGCCATCGAGAGCGGGATGATTGGCATTAACGAGTGCGCCGTTTCCACCGAGCTGGGGCCTTTCGGCGGCGTAAAAGAGTCCGGTCTTGGACGTGAGGGATCCGTGCTGGGGCTGGAAGAGTATCTGGAAGTTAAAACCCTGCATATCGGGGGATTATAATAGACTGGGCGGCATCTGCCGCCCGCCTGGACTGGGTGGCTGGCAATGAAAACCTATACTTTTGATTTTGACGAAATCGACAGTCAGGAAGACTTTTATCGGGAATTTATCCGGGCGTTTGATCTTGAACGGGAAAGCGTGACCAATCTGGATACGCTGTGGGACGTGGTCACCGGCAGCATGCTGCCGCTACCGCTGGAGATTGAGTTTATCCATCTGCCCGATAAGCTGCGCAGACGTTTCGGCGCGCTGATATTACTCTTCGATGAAGCGGAGGAAGAGCTTGAAGGACAGCTTCGCTTTAACGCGCGGCATTAAATGAAAAAAGCCCCTGACCACGAGGCCAGGGGCAAGTCGTATGATGAGATACGACGAGGGTTTATTTATACAGTTCAGCCGTGGCGTGCCAGTGGTCACCCTGATTCAGTTCGGTGACACGATAGCTGCTGGCGCCTGCTTTTTCAGCTTTGGCGGCAAGTTCCTGACGAATGTCCATCGGGGAGCCGGTGACTGACGTCACGGAGACGCTGCCCATTGGCTGCAGATTTTGTGCCTGATCGGCATTCACTTGCTGTACGGCTGCGCTTGCGCCGAAAGAGAGAGCGGATGCCAGACCCAGGGTTGCGATGATCAATTTGGTTTTCATAGTCTTTACTCCTGAACAGGTTTTTTGCTCAACGGCGAGAAGGGTTGAACTGCTATTTTTATGCCTGGTGCCGTTGAGTGGAGAGTTATGTCTTCAGTGATTACTTAAACTTATTTGTACAGCTCGGCGGTGGCGTGCCAGTGGTCACCGGAACGCGCTTCGATAATGCGATAGGATGACGCACCTTTTTCTTCCGCTTTTTTGTTCAGCATCTCATGCATGTCCATTGGAGACGTGCCAACAGCGCCGACAGAAACCGTACCGATTGCCTCACGGGATTGCGCCTGGTCAGCATTAATAGCGTCAGCCGCGAAAGCACCGAAGGACAGGACAGACAGGACGCTCAGCGCCGCTACAGTAGTTTTGATTTTCATGATTCTTACCTCGTCGAATTTTTTAGTGGGGTCTTGTTTCGTGACCCTCATCACAAAATCAAGTATACACTAATAACGTAAAAAATTAATACCAGACTAATGGTTTCTCTTGTTATTACGTGTTAAACACGCTTTTTTTTATAACCAAATTGCATAATGTTGGGTGTTTTATGAGCAATTTGTGTTGGTGTTTATAAGAAAATCATAGGGATAATGCATTTTGATTTTTTGTGCGATTTGCGGGATTGTTATTCACTGGATGAATGTTAATGAGTGGTAAAAAGCACTAATCGTCAAAGCAAGGGCAGTGAAATAATGGGGGAAATGATGCGAGAGCAGAATGATCCCCGCAGCGGCGCTACGGGGGAGGGCGCATTACAGTTCCTGTTCGAACAGAACCAGAATCGCTTCGTGGAGATCCTTCACGGAGAAACCGCTAGCCGGGGTGGTAAAGATAGTGTCATCACCGGCAATGGTGCCGAGAATACCCTCTGTTTTACCTAACGAGTCCAGCATGCGGGCAATCAGCTGCGCGGCACCCGGGCTTGTGTGGATGACCACAACGGCGTCGTTATAGTCGATATCCAGAACCAAATTCTTGAGCGGGCTGGAGGTGGTCGGCACGCCAAGTTCAGCCGGCAGGCAATAGACCATCTCCATCTTGGCGTTGCGGGTACGCACCGCGCCAAACTTGGTTAACATGCGGGAGACTTTCGACTGGTTGATGTTATCGAAGCCTTGTTCCTGCAGCGCCTGAACAATTTCACCCTGAGAACTGAATTTCTCTTCTTTAAGTAGCGCCTTAAACGCTTTTACCAATTCTTCTTGCTTAGACGAGCTTCGCATAAGTCACCCGGAATATGACGAAAGAAACAACATTATTATGCATGTGGATGAATTTTTATGCAAATGATCTGCTCAACGGCAGGCTGAAATAATGTTATGAAAGGGAGTGATTTTATCAGATTTCGTTATCAGAAAACATGCCTGGGTCACGCCGCGCAAATAAGCTTAAAAGTAAATTAAATGTTATCAAAATGATGTTGTTTTGGTGGCGTGGCAGGGTGTATTGTAACCACCTCTTAATTCGTTGCCATCTGTCGTCAGATAGCTTTCTGGTGAGAGATAAAGTCGTGTGACCTCAAATTCTTTAGCTTCGAAAATTGTAATTAAAGACATGCTGATTTAAGGTCGCGGCAACGGATTTACAGATACTTAAGTTAACCATAATAAGGAGTTTAGGATGAAAGTCGCAGTCCTCGGCGCTGCTGGTGGTATCGGCCAGGCGCTTGCCCTACTACTGAAAACCCAACTGCCTTCAGGCTCAGAACTCTCCCTGTACGATATTGCTCCGGTAACCCCAGGCGTGGCGGTTGACCTGAGCCACATCCCGACCGCTGTAAAAATCAAAGGCTTCTCCGGTGAAGATGCGCGTCCTGCGCTGCAGGGTGCTGACGTGGTCCTGATTTCTGCAGGCGTGGCGCGTAAGCCAGGCATGGATCGTTCAGACCTGTTCAACGTCAACGCGGGCATCGTGAAAAACCTGGTGCAGCAGATCGCTGAAGTGTGCCCGAAAGCATGCATCGGTATCATCACTAACCCGGTGAACACCACCGTTGCTATCGCAGCCGAAGTGCTGAAGAAAGCGGGTGTGTACGACAAAAACAAACTGTTCGGCGTGACCACGCTGGATATCATCCGTTCCAACACCTTCGTTGCTGAGCTGAAAGGCAAACAGCCAACAGAAGTGGAAGTGCCGGTTATCGGCGGCCACTCTGGCGTGACTATTCTGCCTCTGCTGTCGCAGATCCCGGGCGTGAGCTTCACCGAGCAGGAAGTGGCTGACCTGACCAAACGAATCCAGAACGCGGGCACCGAAGTGGTGGAAGCGAAGGCGGGTGGCGGTTCTGCAACCCTGTCTATGGGCCAGGCGGCTGCACGTTTCGGTCTGTCACTGGTTCGCGCTCTGCAGGGCGAGAAAGGCGTTGTTGAATGTGCTTACGTTGAAGGCGACGGCGAACATGCCCGCTTCTTCTCTCAGCCGCTGCTGCTGGGCAAAAACGGTATTGAAGAGCGTAAGCCTATCGGTACGCTGAGCGCGTTTGAGCAAAACGCGATGGAAGGCATGCTGGACACGCTGAAGAAAGATATCACTCTGGGTGAAGAGTTCGTTAACAAGTAAAACGAAGTGTCTCCCGTAGGCCGGGTAAGCGTTAGCGCCACCCGGCAAAAAAACCGAAGCCAGTAAGTGCTTCGGTTTTTTTATGGGGCTAGTTTGTTGCCGGATATTCCTGAATCGTCACGTGCAGCGTCATTTTCTTATCGTTGCGCATGATTTCCACAGGGATGATCGAGCCAGGGCGAATTTCGGCCACCTGGTCCATCGTCTCCAGGGCCGAGACTGCCGGCGTGCCGTTGACCGACACGATGACATCATTAACCTGAATCCCCGCGTTAGCCGCCGGGCCACCCGGTGCCACCTCGTTGACGACGATGCCCTGAATCTGATCGATACCGCCGCCCTGAGTATGCATTGGCGCAATTTCGCGCCCGCCGATACCGATATAGCCGCGGATCACGCGTCCGTCGCGGATCAGCTTATCCATAATCTTGGTCGCCAGCTGGAACGGAATAGCAAAGCCGATCCCTTCCGGCGTCTCGCCGTCGTTGCTTTTATCGAACGAGAGGGTGTTGATGCCCATCAGTTCGCCCAGCGAGTTGACCAGCGCGCCGCCGGAGTTGCCGTGGTTGATTGACGCATCCGTCTGCAGGAAGTTCTGCCGTCCTGACGGGTTGAGGCCGATTCGACCGGTCGCGCTGATAATCCCCTGCGTGATGGTCTGGCCCAGGTTGTACGGGTTACCGATCGCCAGCACCACATCGCCGATGTGCGGCGTACGTTTACGGTTGATCGGAATGACCGGCAATCCGCCCGTGGCGTTAATCTTCAGCACGGCCAGATCGGTCAGGCTGTCTGAACCCACAAGCAACGCCTCAAACACGCGGCCATCCTGCAGGGCGACGATGATCTGGTCGGCATCGTTGATCACGTGTTTGTTCGTAATAATGTAGCCGCGCTCGTCCATAATCACCCCGGAGCCAAGGGTGCGGATCTCAAGCTGGTTATGTGCCGAACTGTTGAGGCCGCGGTTATAAACGTTAACCACGGCAGGGGCGGCACGGCGAACGGCCTGGTTATAGGTCGCCGGCGTTTCATCCGTGCTGTCGAACTGGGGGGCAGACAGCTTATTAAACTGACGCAAAGACGGCATCGCCAGCAGCAGCAGGCCAGCGACAATCAAACCGATGACTATGGAACGTAAGAGCTTTAAAAGCATGATGCGCGTGTCGTGAAAAAAGGAACGATTTGCAGCATAACATGAGTTATCCGGACATCACACGCAGCGGTGATGTCCGGGATCGCAAATGCTTAGCGCAACAGAATGTAGATAGAATCATTGCCACGCATGACCTGCAGGGCAATGACCGCCGGTTTGCTCTCCAGCACCTTGCGTAGTTCGGCAATGGACTGCACGCGATTGCGGTTCACGCCAATGATGACATCATCCTGATGCAATCCGGCCTGCGCGGCAGGGCTGCTCTTCTCGACGGTGTCCAGGCGAATGCCTTTCGTACCGTCTTTCAGCTGCCCATCGCTTAACGTTGCTCCCTGCAGCGCCGGGGCGATAAGCTCCGCGCTGGCAGAGGACGAGGTGCTTTTATCCAGCGTCACTTCGACATTCAGCGGCTTACCGTCACGGATCAGGCCCAGCTTCACTTTGGCCCCCGGTTCGGTAGTGGCAATACGCGAACGCAGTTCAGCAAAGCTGCTAAGCGGCTTGTCGTTAAGGCTGACGATCACATCGCCCGATTTGATGCCTGCTTTTGCCGAGCCGGAGTTTGGCAGCACTTCACTGACAAACGCACCGCGCTGCACGTTGATATTGAACGCTTTCGCGATATCCGCGCTCATCTCCATGCCTTTAATACCCAGCAGTCCACGTTTGACTTCGCCGAACTGGATTAGCTGCTGCGCCAGCGTTTTAGCCATATTGCTCGGGATCGCAAAGCCAATCCCAATGCTGCCGCCGCCCGGAGCCAGAATTGCCGTGTTAATGCCAATCAGCTCGCCGTTAAGGTTGAGTAATGCCCCGCCGGAGTTGCCCCGGTTGATTGAGGCATCGGTCTGGATGAAGTTTTCCAGACCTTCCAGATTCAGGCCACTGCGTCCCAGCGCCGAGACTATGCCGGAGGTGGCGGTTTGACCTAAACCAAAGGGATTGCCCACGGCGACGGCAAAATCACCGACGCGCAGCTTGTCGGAATCCGCAATGGCAATCTGGGTCAGGTTGCTCGGGTTCTGCACCTGCAATAGCGCGATGTCGCTCTGATCATCGCCGCCAATCAGTTTGGCATCAAATTCACGACCATCGTTCAGCTGGACGCTGATTTTATCGGCCTGGCTGATGACATGATTGTTGGTCAGGATATAGCCTTTAGCCGCATCAATGATGACGCCAGAGCCCAGGCCTTCAAAAGGCTGAGCCTGCTGGTTGGGGGACTCATCGCCAAAATATTTTTTCAGTTCTTCCGGTACGCGCTGGCTTTGAACCGCCGTGCCTTCTACCTGAACGCTCACGACCGCGGGCAACACTTTTTCCAGCATCGGCGCGAGGCTGGGAGTGGCTGCCTGTCCCGGCACCTGCGAAGGCAGCGCCGCACCGGCAGGGAAGGACGCCGAGAGAGATAACCCGACACTTAACGCTATAGCGCTCAACAGCTGGTTTTTTTTCTTCATTGATGCTGACTCTCGTATCCTGGAATGAAAGAAGAACGGCCCAAAATCATGATGATGTTATTGAATTTTATACCGCTGAACAATGAGGTGTTTGACTAAATAATAGCTGGGGACGGGAAGAAAGGACGGGCGCAAGAGATGCGCCCGTAAAATATATTTATGTTGTGCGATTAATCGCGTTTTGCGCCACCGCGCAGCAGGCCGGACGCGCCGTCAGAGTAGTCGCGTGGCATCTGAACCGGAGCCTGATCGTTACCCGCTTCTGAGTCGGCCAGACGGTTGCGGAACGGGTTAGTCTCCGCGGTCATTTCCGGCAGCAGGCTGCTGGAGCTTTTCGCCATATGCTGATACAGCTGACGGTAGTCGGTCGCCATGTTGTCCAGCAGCTCGGCGCTACGGGCAAAGTGGCTGACCAGCTCTTCACGATACTCTTCCAGCTCTGCTTTATTCTTTTCCAGTTCGTACTGCAGTGACTGCTGCTGACGCAATTTGCGGTTGCCGAAACGCATGGCCACAGCACCGATCACGATGCCGACGACTAAACCGATTAGCGCATATTCCCAGGTCATGAACTTCTCCCGTTGTCTTGTTGTTCCGTAGGGTGTTGGCTCGGCTCCTGCCTGTGCCTGATAATGCCACTATAACCGCTATTTCCGCAGAAGTGGAATCCTGACGTATCATCGCGTAGTGTAGAACGGCCTTTTTTTCATCAGTCACGCCTGCTGATGAGCATTAATTGAAGGAATAACAATAAGATTATGCAAATCCTGTCCCCTGCATCGCGATATCAACTGGCCCTGAATGAGGGTACTCATCAGCCTGATGACGTTCAACGTGAGGCGGTAAACCGTCTGGAGATGATTTATCAGGCGCTCACGGCAAAACCTGCTGAAGTAGAACAGAGTGGTGGGCTCAAAGCGGCGTTTGGCCGACTGCTCGGCAAAAAAGCGCCGCAGGCTCAGGCTCCGGTGCGCGGTTTATATATGTGGGGCGGCGTCGGTCGCGGAAAAACCTGGCTGATGGATCTGTTTTATCTCAGCCTGCCGGGGGAGCGTAAACAGCGCCTCCACTTCCATCGCTTTATGCTGCGGGTGCATGAAGAGCTTACAGCGCTGCAGGGCAAAAGCGATCCGCTGGAGATTGTGGCTGACAGGTTCAAGGCGGAAACGGACGTGCTCTGCTTCGATGAGTTTTTTGTTTCTGACATTACCGACGCCATGCTGTTAGGCGGGCTGATGAAAGCGCTGTTTGCCCGCGGGATCACGCTCGTTGCCACGTCGAATATCCCGCCGGATGAACTCTATCGCAACGGCCTGCAGCGGGCGCGTTTCCTGCCGGCTATTGATGCTATCAAACAGCATTGCGACATCATGAATGTCGATGCCGGTGTCGATTATCGTCTGCGCACGTTAACGCAGGCGCACCTGTGGCTTTCGCCGTTAAACGCCGATACCGCTCGCGAGATGGATAAACTCTGGCTGGCGCTGGCGGGCGCAAAACGCGAAAACGCACCGACGCTAGAGATTAACCATCGCCCGTTACCTACCCTTGGCGTAGAAAACCAGACGCTGGCGGTCTCTTTTGCGACGCTCTGCGTGGATGCCCGCAGCCAGCATGACTATATTGCGCTTTCGCGCCTGTTCCACACCGTGATGATGCTGGATGTGCCGGTGATGACGCGGCTGATGGAGAGCGAAGCGCGGCGCTTCATTGCGCTGGTGGACGAGTTTTACGAGCGCCACGTCAAGCTTGTCGTCAGCGCCGAGGTGCCTTTATATGAGATCTACCAGGGCGAGCGGCTGAAGTTTGAGTTCCAGCGCTGCCTCTCGCGCCTGCAAGAGATGCAGAGCGAAGAGTATCTCAAGCGTGAGCATATGCCCTAATAAATGCTCCCCTCTCCCACTGGGAGAGGGGCTGGGAGTGAGGGCACCAGACCGCACAAACGCGCCCCCCGAAAAACCCATTCCAAATCACATTTAAGGGTCGATCTTTGACCTCAACTTCTCTATAATCTTGCGACCCCACGTTACGAGAAGGTTTTTTTCCCGAAACTTTCTATGTGTCGGCATGTGCTATTCGAAGGGGTAGGTTTGCCGGACTTTGTCGTGTGAACCTCAACTGACTAAACGTTTGGGTGTTCACCAACGTGTAACTTATTATTTGGGTAAGCTTTTAATGAAAACTTTTACAGCTAAACCAGAAACCGTACAGCGCGACTGGTATGTTGTTGACGCGACCGGTAAAACTCTGGGCCGTCTGGCTACTGAACTGGCTCGTCGCCTGCGCGGTAAGCATAAAGCGGAATACACTCCGCACGTTGATACCGGTGATTACATCATCGTTCTGAACGCTGACAAAGTTGCTGTTACCGGCAACAAGCGTACTGACAAAGTGTACTACCACCACACCGGCCACATCGGTGGTATCAAAGAAGCGACCTTTGAAGAGATGATTGCCCGCCGTCCTGAGCGTGTGATTGAAATCGCGGTTAAAGGCATGCTGCCAAAAGGCCCGCTGGGTCGTGCTATGTTCCGTAAACTGAAAGTTTACGCAGGCAACGAGCACAACCACGCGGCACAGCAACCGCAAGTTCTTGACATCTAATCGGGATTATAGGCAATGGCTGAAAATCAATACTACGGCACTGGTCGCCGCAAAAGTTCCGCAGCTCGCGTTTTCATCAAACCGGGCAGTGGTAAAATCGTAATCAACCAGCGTTCTCTGGAACAGTACTTCGGTCGCGAAACTGCCCGCATGGTAGTTCGCCAGCCGCTGGAACTGGTTGATATGGTAGAAAAACTGGATCTGTACATCACCGTTAAAGGTGGTGGTATCTCCGGTCAGGCAGGTGCGATCCGTCACGGTATCACCCGCGCTCTGATGGAGTACGACGAATCCCTGCGTTCTGAACTGCGTAAAGCTGGCTTCGTTACTCGTGACGCTCGTCAGGTTGAACGTAAGAAAGTGGGTCTGCGTAAAGCACGTCGTCGTCCACAGTTCTCCAAACGTTAATCCATTCTGCTTACGCAGAACGATTGGCGAAAAACCCGCTTCGGCGGGTTTTTTTATGGATAATGCGCAGGTTATCCACAGTAACATTTCATATATCTTCTCTTTTTCCACATTTCCGGCATCCCCTCACCACAAAGCCATCAAAATCTGGTAAACTATCATCCAATTTTCTGCCCAAATATCGGTGAATACTCGATTTTTGTTCGATTCTTGAACAATGTGTCTTCTCTGGGATGGGCGATACTTCATCTGGCTGGCCCCGTTGGGCTGGTAGCAGTAAAAATTCTGAATATACCTGGAGGTTTTCATGGCTGTCGCTGCCAACAAACGTTCGGTAATGACGCTGTTTTCTGGTCCTACTGACATTTATAGCCATCAGGTTCGTATCGTGCTGGCCGAGAAGGGTGTCAGTTTTGAGATCGAGCATGTGGAAAAGGATAACCCGCCTCAGGATCTGATCGATCTCAACCCGAGCCAAAGCGTACCGACGCTGGTGGATCGCGAGCTGACCCTGTGGGAATCCCGTATCATTATGGAATATCTGGATGAGCGTTTCCCGCATCCGCCGCTGATGCCTGTTTACCCTGTTGCACGTGGTGAAAGCCGCCTGTACATGCAGCGTATCGAAAAAGACTGGTACTCGCTGATGAACGTCATTACCAGCGGCTCCGCTTCTGAAGCCGACGCTGCGCGTAAGCAACTGCGTGAAGAGCTGCTGGCAATTGCCCCTGTGTTTGGTCAGAAACCGTTCTTCCTGAGCGACGAGTTCAGCCTGGTGGATTGCTATCTGGCCCCGCTGCTGTGGCGTCTGCCAATTCTGGGCGTTGAGTTCAGCGGCCCTGGCGCAAAAGAGCTGAAAGGCTATATGACTCGCGTATTTGAGCGCGACTCTTTCCTGGCATCTTTAACTGAACCGGAACGTGAAATGCGTCTCGGCCGAGGCTAATGACTGTGGAAATGTCACAACTTACCCCACGCCGTCCGTATCTGCTGCGCGCCTTCTATGAATGGCTGCTGGATAACCAGCTCACGCCGCACCTGGTTGTGGATGTGACGTTGCCGGGCGTGCAGGTTCCAATGGAATACGCACGCGACGGACAGATTGTACTGAATATCGCGCCACGTGCAGTGGGTAACCTGGAGCTGGCAAACGACGAAGTGCGCTTTAATGCGCGTTTCGGCGGCGTGCCGCGTCAGGTTTCCGTTCCGCTGGCTGCGGTTCTGGCTATCTACGCCCGTGAAAACGGTGCAGGCACCATGTTCGAGCCGGAAGCGGCGTATGATGAAGAGGTTGCCAGCCTGAATGACGATGAGGCATCCGATGAACGCGAAAGCGACCCGGTAATGTCTGTGATTGATGGCGACAAGCCCGATCGTCAGGACGACGACGAGGGTCCCGATGATGAACCGCCACCGCGCGGTGGTCGTCCCGCACTGCGCGTTGTGAAATAAACAAACAGGCCTGACGGGCCTGTTTTGCTTTCTGCCTATAGCGGTTAGCTGTTACGTTCCCGCCACTCTTTTATCATTTCAGCGGTGACTTCATTCTGGTAACAAATTGGGGAATAGCCACCAGCCTTACTCCATGCACTGCGACGCCCGCATGAACTGCCATTTCGGGCCTGATTAAAAGGGCAAGCACATACGCCGGGATAATCAGCGATAGACTCCGCAATAATTTCGTTTTTAACCTGAGAATCGGAGAGCGCGTTGGCTTTGGCGACAGCATTACCGACGCTGAAAAACAAAATGGCAAAGAGTAGCCCGGTGACGATTTTATCGAATTTCATATCTTCATTTCCGTATGTAGTAGCAATATATCAGCGGCAAAGAGGTGCCGTCCCAGGATCAGACAAGTTATTTAGATGACACTAGTTGTCGTTTCATATTTGAGAATGCAATGATATTAGCTGTGAATGTTAATTCAGATATCTATGCTGTTAGTGAATGTTATTATCGAAATGTCCGGACATAAATGTCACATTTTCGATTGTGTTTGCCCCTAAGAATCACTCCGGTTAAAGACATAATAAAAAGCCCCGAAGGGCTTTTAAATAGCGCATATTTAGGCTTTAATCCCTTGGTGTATTACAAGGAACATCTAATTGCCCTAGGGGTATACACGGAACAAAGGCGGTTGATCTAAGTCCTTAAGATGGCGCTCGCGGGCGACATGAACCGCATAACCCTTTTCCAAAGCCCAATCAGCAGCCTTTTCCTGCGTTTTCTCTGTATGTATCTCTTTGCCGTCAACAATCACCACATGATGGATAACGTCTTCATCCTCACTCGTTGATTTAGGGCGATATTCTACATAGGCATGTTTTTTGACCATTATTTCAAATCCCTTTTGTTTACGGCGCAAATATTACGCCGCTCTTCTATTACTGCGTTATATGAACTTCTGCTTCAACACTTAACCATTTATTTGTTGTGGATATACGATTGCGTTCACGATTTAAAGAAAGTTACGGACCGTTGATAAAGGTTCGTCATGTCATGGTTCGTAATAAATCTCAGGCAGAAGGAATAAGCCTGGAATTGAAGGGGGGAAAGAAGGGGGGGCGAACATGCGGTGATGATAAACCGCATGTTCAACCGGTATTACACTTCCAGGAAGTTCATGATCCCGTCAGCCGCTTTACGCCCTTCGGCAATCGCGGTAACCACCAGGTCTGAACCGCGAACGATATCGCCACCGGCGAAGATTTTCGGGTTGCTGGTCTGGAAGGCGTTGTCGCTGCCTTCCGGCGCAATCACGCGGCCCTGTGAGTCCAGCTCTACGCTGTGCTTCGCCAGCCACTCCATGCTGTGAGGGCGGAAACCAAACGCCATCACCACGGCGTCGGCCGGGATCACGTGCTCAGAGCCAGCCACGATCTCCGCGCGACGACGGCCTTTCGCATCCGGCGCACCCATCTCCGTGCGCGCCATCTTCACGCCGCTCACCTTACCGTTGGCGTTCACTTCAATGCCCAGAGGCTGGATGTTGAACTGGAACTCTACGCCCTCTTCACGCGCGTTTTTCACTTCGCGCTTAGAGCCCGGCATGTTCTCTTCGTCACGACGGTAAGCACAGATGACGTGCGCCGCGTTCTGACGAATGGACGTACGCACGCAGTCCATCGCGGTATCACCGCCGCCCAGCACGACAACGCGTTTACCTTCCATGCTGACAAACGGCTCGTCGGCAGTTTCGCCGTAGCCCATCAGCTGTTTGGTGTTAGCAATCAGGAACGGCAGCGCGTCGTACACGCCTGGCGCATCTTCGTTCTCCAGACCACCGCGCATGGACTGATAGGTACCCACGCCCAGGAACACGGCGTCGTAATCCTTCAGCAGATCGTCGAGCTGCACGTCGCGGCCCACTTCGGTGTTGAGTTTGAACTCAATGCCCATGCCGGTGAAGATTTCACGGCGGCGGGTCATCACCTCTTTTTCCAGCTTGAAGGCCGGGATACCGAAGGTCAGCAGACCGCCGATTTCCGGGTGACGGTCAAAAACCACCGCCTTCACGCCGTTGCGTGTCAGCACGTCCGCACAGGCCAGGCCTGCCGGACCCGCGCCGACGATCGCCACGCGCTTGTCGGTTTGACGCACGCCGGTCATATCCGGACGCCAGCCCATCTCGAACGCTTTATCGTTGATATAGCGTTCAATGTTGCCGATGGTCACCGCGCCAAACTCGTCGTTCAGCGTACAGGAGCCTTCGCACAGGCGATCCTGAGGACACACGCGGCCGCACACTTCCGGCAGGGTGTTGGTCTGGTGAGACAGCTCGGCGGCTTCAAAAATACGCCCTTCGTTGGCCAGCTTCAGCCAGTTCGGAATGTAGTTATGGACCGGACATTTCCATTCGCAGTAAGGGTTACCGCAGGACAGGCAGCGGTCTGCCTGTGCTTTGGCCTGGCCTTCTGAAAACGGCTCATAGATTTCAACAAATTCAATTTTACGGATCTTCAGCGGTTTCTTTGGCGGATCAACACGCTGCAGGTCGATAAACTGGTAAACGTTCTGGCTCATCTGAATTCCTTACTGCGCCTGCACGCGCAGCTCTGCTGCGCTACGACTACGGTGACCCAACAGGGCTTTAACATCGCTGGACTTCGGCTTAACCAGCGCGAATTTCGCAGAGAACGCTGGCCAGTTCGCCAGGATCTCTTCGCCGCGCGAAGAACCGGTATGCTGCACGTGTTCGGTAATTAAACCGCGCAGGTGTTCTTCGTGAATGGCCAGCGAATCAACGTCCAGCACTTCCACCAGTTCCGGGTTCACGCGTTTGCGGAACTCACCGTCTTCATCCAGCACGTAGGCAAAACCGCCCGTCATGCCGGCGCCAAAGTTCACGCCGGTTTTACCCAGGACGCACACAATTCCGCCCGTCATGTATTCGCAGCCGTTATCGCCGATGCCTTCCACCACGGTGATGGCACCGGAGTTACGCACCGCAAAACGCTCGCCCGCACGGCCCGCGGCAAACAGACGACCGCCGGTCGCACCGTACAGACAGGTGTTGCCGATGATGCTGGCTTCATGACTGCGGAAGGCTGAACCGACCGGAGGACGCACCGCCAGCAGACCGCCCGCCATGCCTTTGCCGACGTAGTCGTTGGCATCGCCGGTCAGGTATAACTCAACGCCGCCGGCATTCCACACGCCGAAGCTCTGGCCCGCGGTACCGCTGAAGTGCGCGGTAATCGGATCCGACGCCAGCCCCTGGTCACCGTGCGTTTGCGCGATGTAGCCGGAGAGGGACGCGCCGACAGAACGGTCGGTGTTGCGGATATCAAACCAGAACGTTTTGCTCTGCTTCTCGTCCACGTACGGCTTCGCCTGTTGCAGTAGCTGCGCGTTCAGCACGCCGTTGTCGAACGGCGGGTTGTTCTCGGTGCAGTAAACCGCTTTGCCAGGATGCGGCTCAGCCGTTTCCAGCAGCTTAGACAGCTCCAGCTTCTGCTGCTTGGCGGTGAAGCCTTCCAGCTCTTTCAGCAGGTCGGTACGGCCAATCAGATCCACCAGACGCTTCACGCCCAGCTGCGCCATCAGCTCGCGGGTTTCACGGGCGATGAAGTCAAAGTAGTTGGTCACCTTGAACGGCAGGCCGTGATAGTGATTCTTACGCAGCTTCTCGTCCTGGGTTGCAACGCCGGTTGCGCAGTTGTTCAGGTGGCAAATACGCAGGTATTTACAGCCGAGCGCAACCATCGGGCCGGTACCGAAGCCGAAGCTTTCCGCACCCAGAATCGCCGCTTTGATGATGTCGAGGCCGGTTTTCAGACCGCCGTCCACCTGCAAACGGATCTTGTGACGCAGACCGTTAGCCACCAGCGCCTGCTGGGTTTCCACCAGGCCAAGCTCCCACGGGCAGCCCGCGTATTTCACGGAGGAGAGCGGGCTTGCGCCGGTGCCGCCGTCATAGCCGGCAATGGTGATCAGGTCCGCATAGGCTTTCGCCACGCCGGTGGCGATGGTGCCGACGCCCGGCTCGGAAACCAGCTTCACGGAGATCATCGCTTTCGGGTTGACCTGCTTCAGGTCAAAAATGAGCTGCGCCAGATCCTCGATAGAGTAGATATCGTGGTGCGGCGGCGGGGAAATCAGCGTCACGCCCGGCACCGAGTAGCGCAGTTTGGCGATGTACGGGGTGACTTTATCACCCGGCAGCTGACCGCCTTCGCCCGGTTTTGCACCCTGAGCGACCTTAATCTGGATCACGTCGGCGTTAACCAGGTAGGCAGGGGTTACGCCAAAGCGGCCGGACGCCACCTGCTTGATGCGCGACACTTTGTTGGTGCCGTAACGGGCCGGATCTTCACCGCCCTCGCCGGAGTTGGAGTTGCCGCCGATGCTGTTCATGGCTTCCGCCAGCGCTTCGTGCGCTTCCGGGCTCAGCGCGCCGATGGACATCGCCGCGGTATCGAAGCGTTTGAACAGTTCGGATGCAGGCTCAACTTCTTCAACGCTGACCGCTTCATCGCCCGGATTGAGGGCAATAAGGTCGCGCAGCGTCGCTGCCGGACGGTTGTTCACCAGCTCGGCATACTGCTGATAATCGCTGTATTCGCCGCTCTGTACCGCCTGTTGCAGCGTGCGCACCACGTCCGGGTTGTAGGCGTGATATTCGCCGCCGTGAACGTATTTCAGCAGGCCGCCCTGTTCCAGCGGCTTACGTGCCAGCCAGGCGCGCTTCGACAGGTTCACCAGATCCTGCTGGAAGTCAGCAAAACCGGCCCCGCCGATGCGGCTGACCACGCCCTGGAAGCAGAGGTTGGCGACGTCGTCGTGCAGGCCGACTGCTTCAAACAGCTTCGAGCAGCGGTAAGAGGCAATAGTCGAGATGCCCATTTTGGACATGATCTTGTACAGACCTTTGTTAATGCCGTTACGGTAGTTCAGCATCACCGTGCGGTAGTCTTTGTCGATGGCGCGTGTGTCTACCAGGCGAGCCAGCGTTTCGTAGGCCAGGTATGGATAGATCGCCGTCGCACCAAAGCCTAACAGCACGGCAAAGTGGTGCGGATCGCGGGCGCTCGCGGTTTCCACAATGATGTTGGCGTCGCAGCGCAGGCTCTTGTCGACCAGACGCGTCTGGATAGCTCCCACCGCCATTGGCGCAGGCACCGGCAGACGGTTTTTCGCAATGTTACGGTCAGACAGCACCAGCAGAACGGTGCCGTTACGCACCATCTGCTCGGCTTTGTCACACAGCGCATTCACCGTCTCTTCGAGGCTCGTTTCGGTCACGTCGAAGGTGATATCGAGCGTGTCGGCGCGGTAGTGCTCCTCGGTCATGGTGGTGAGCTGTTTAAAATCAGAGTACAGCAGGATCGGCGATTTAAAGGTCAGACGGTGCGCCTGGCCTTCGGCTTCGCAGAAGACATTCATCTCACGGCCGATGCTGGTGGCCAGCGACATCACGTGGGCTTCACGCAGCGGATCGATTGGCGGGTTGGTCACCTGCGCAAACTGCTGACGGAAGTAGTCGTAAATAATGCGCGGCTGGCTGGAGAGCACGGCGAACGGGGTATCGTCCCCCATCGAGCCGACCGCTTCCTGGCCGTTTTCGCCGAGCACGCGAATAACCGAGTCCAGCTCTTCCGCGCTGTAGTTAAACTGCTTCTGGAAGCTCGCGAGGGTATCGTCGTCCATCTCGCGGCTGCCCACTTCGTCGTCAGACAGATCTTCGAACGGCACCAGGCGACGGACGTTTTTCGCCATCCACTCTTTATACGGATGGCGGCTTTTCAGATCGTTATCGGTTTCCGCAGAGTGCAGAATACGGCCGCCGCGGGTATCGATCACCATCAGCTCGCCCGGACCGACGCGGCCTTTCTCGACCACTTCGTCAGGCTGGTAATCCCAGATCCCCACTTCAGAGGCGCAGGTGATGAGCTTGTCTTTGGTGATGACGTAGCGCGCCGGACGCAGACCGTTACGGTCCAGGTTACAGGCAGCGAAGCGACCGTCGGACATCACGATACCTGCCGGACCGTCCCACGGCTCCATGTGCATGGAGTTAAAGTCGAAGAACGCGCGCAGCTCCGGATCCATATCCGGGTTGTTTTGCCAGGCCGGCGGCACGAGCAGACGCATGGCGCGCACGATATCCATCCCGCCCGCCAGCAGCAGTTCCAGCATGTTGTCCATGGAGCTGGAGTCAGAGCCGGTTTCGTTCACGAACGGCGCGGCATCGTGCAGGTCAGGGATCAGCGGGGTCTGGAACTTATAGGTACGAGCACGCGCCCACTGGCGGTTACCGGTGATGGTGTTGATCTCGCCGTTGTGCGCCAGGTAGCGGAACGGCTGAGCCAGCGGCCAGCGTGGTACGGTGTTGGTAGAGAAGCGCTGGTGGAACAGGCAAATGGCCGATTCCAGACGCAGGTCCGCCAGGTCCAGGTAGAAGCGCGGCAGGTCAGCCGGCATACACAGACCTTTATAGATGTTCACCAGGTTAGAGAGGCTACAGACGTAGAACTCTTTATCGTCCTGGAGACGTTTTTCAATGCGGCGACGGGCGATAAACAGACGGCGTTCCATATCGCGCGGACGCCAGCCCGCAGGCGCGTTAACGAAAATCTGCTCAATACGAGGCAGCGAGGAGAGGGCGATTTCACCGAGTACCCCTTCGTTGGTTGGCACATCGCGCCAGCCGACAATCGACAGGGTTTCGCGCTGAAGTTCTTCTTCAACGATGCGGCGTGAGGCGGCAGCCTTTTCAGGATCCTGATTCAGGAACAGCATGCCGACAGCGTAGTTTTTGGCTAAACGCCAGCCGCGCTCTTCCGCCACGATGCGGAAGAAACGATCCGGTTTTTGCAGCAGCAGGCCGCAACCGTCGCCGGTTTTACCATCGGCCAGGATGGCGCCACGGTGCTGCATACGGGCCAGTGCGTGAATAGCGGTACGCACTACCTTGTGGCTAGGTTCGCCTTCTATGTGGGCGATCAGGCCGAAACCACAGTTATCCTTCTCAAGGGATTTATCGTACAACATATCAGTGAACCTCCCCAGGCTCGTCGGGCTTCCCACTGAACTTTACCGTGGCGCACAGGCGCAGAAAGAGCATGGCGACGGGGTTAGCGTTTCATACGCGGACCTCGCATTCGCCCTCTTTTTCATCCTTTCGCGCAGGTAAACAAGTTTGAGGACTTGCTTCAGAGGGAATCTCAATTACTGCATAAATATGATGAGCAGGCCGCTCATCCAGAAAGCTTCCAGCGGATTTCCAACTTATCGGGAATTGGTACACAGGTCAAATGGCAATCTTATTTATACAAAAATGTGCTAAAGCGTAATTATCATTTTGTTTTTATTGGTTATTTGGCTAATTTTACAACCACTGAAAGCGCCAGGAAGGCGCAGGGGAGTGTGATCTGACTCACTATATGAAAGCGGTATTATTGATGCAGCATGCTGAAATGCGGATTTATGGCAGAATAATAATCTGGCGCAGTCTTCGAACCCGCATAAAATCACTGTTTTTAAGTCCTGGCGCTATAAATGAAAAAAACCATCAGAACATAAGGAAAAGTAATTACGTGGCGGGTGAATGAAATCTCGGTAATCTTGATTATTTATTCAAATGGATAAAGGCCGTCCAGGGCGATTGATCCAGGTCATCGCCGACAGAGGCTAAAAATGGCAGGCTTGTCCCCTTTCTTCGGGACGGTCTATCAGATTATGCAGTTACAGAAATTAGTCAATATGTTTGGTGGGGATCTTTTGCAGCGGTACGGTCAAAAGGTGCATAAGCTGACGCTGCACGGCGGCTTTAGCTGCCCGAACCGCGACGGCACCATCGGGCGCGGCGGCTGCACCTTCTGTAACGTTGCGTCGTTTGCTGACGAAGCCCAGCAGCATAAATCCATCGCGGAACAGCTCGCCCATCAGGCCAGCCTGGTGAACCGCGCGAAGCAGTATCTGGCCTATTTCCAGGCCTACACCAGCACGTGGGCGGAGGTGCAGGTGCTGCGTTCCATGTACCAGCAGGCGGTTGCTCAGGCGAACATTGTCGGGCTGTGCGTGGGGACGCGCCCAGACTGCGTACCGGAGGCGGTGCTGGATTTACTTAGCGAGTACAGAGAGAAGGGCTATGAGATCTGGCTGGAGCTGGGCCTGCAGACCGCGCACGATAAAACCCTGCACCGTATCAATCGTGGGCATGATTTCGCCTGCTACCAGCGCACCACGCGTCTCGCCCGCGAGCGTGGCCTGAAAGTCTGTTCGCATTTGATTGTCGGCTTGCCCGGAGAAGGGCAGCAGCATGGCCTGGAGACGCTGGAAAAAGTCGTGGAAACCGGCGTAGACGGCATTAAGCTGCACCCGCTGCATATCGTGAAGGGAAGCATAATGGCGAAAGCCTGGGAAGCCGGGCGGTTAAGCAGTATCGAGCTCGACGACTATACGGTGACGGCGGGAGAGATGATTCGCCACACGCCGCCGGAGATTGTCTACCACCGCATCTCCGCCAGCGCCCGCCGTCCAACGCTTCTGGCGCCGCTCTGGTGCGAGAACCGGTGGACGGGGATGGTGGAAATCGACCGCTATCTTCAGGAAAACGGCGTACAGGGTTCGGCGCTGGGCCGCCCGTGGGTTCCCCGTCTATCGACGGCGGCCGCCTAGCAGACTCCCCAGCATGCCGCGCACAATCTGATTGGTGACCTGCCGCGCGGCGCTTTTCGCCATAGTCTGTACCACGCCGTCGCGCTTGCCGCCGCGCGGTCCGGTTGTGCCAAACAAAATGTCTTTTAGCCTGCCGAGAATGCCGTCATCCACTGCGACTGACTGGCCCTTAGCGGGTGGAGCATCCTGCGATTCGGTGGTTGCCTGTACCCCTTTTTGCAGCATCTCGAACGCAGACTCCCGATCCACTTCGTCTTCATACTTGCCGTACACCGGGGAGTGATTAATCAGGCTGTTACGTTCATCGTCGGTAACCGGCCCCATGCGCGAGCAGGGCGCGATCACCATTGCGCGTTCCACCACGGACGGGCTGCCCTTGGCATCCAGGAACGAAATCAGCGCTTCACCGGTGCCCAGCGCCTGAATCGCGGCTTCGGTATCAAAGGCCGGATTGGCACGCATGGTTTGCGCGGCGGCTTTCACCGCTTTCTGATCCTTCGGCGTAAAGGCGCGCAGGGCGTGCTGCACGCGGTTACCCAGCTGGCCCAGCACATTGTCAGGAATATCCGACGGGTTTTGCGACACAAACCAGACGCCGACCCCTTTGGAGCGGATCAGGCGGATAACCTGTTCAATTTTATCCAGCAGCACCTGCGGCGCGTCGTTAAACAGCAGGTGTGCTTCGTCAAAGAAGAAGACCAGTTTGGGTTTTTCCAGATCGCCCGCTTCCGGTAACTGCTCGTACAGTTCGGAGAGCATCCACAACAGGCTGGCGGCGTAAAGCTTTGGCATCTGGTAGAGCTTCTCTGAACTCAGAATGTTGATGATGCCTTTGCCACTGCTGTCGGTGCGCATCCAGTCTTTAATATCTAGCATCGGCTCGCCGAAGAAGTGTTCGGCGCCCTGCTGCTCCAGCGTCAGTAGCCCACGCTGAATGGCACCGACAGAGGCGCTGCTGATATTGCCGTACTGGTTCTGGAAAGATTTGGCGTTATCGCCGATGTACTGGGTAATGGCGCGCAGATCTTTGAAATCGAGCAGCAGCAGCCCCTGATCGTCAGCGATACGGAAGATAATATTCAGCACGCCGGACTGCACGTCGTTGAGGTTGAGCAGGCGGGCCAGCAGCAGCGGGCCGAGATCGGAAACGGTGGCGCGTACCGGGTGGCCTTTCTCACCGAAGATGTCCCAGACCACCACCGGGTTGCCGTGCGGCGTCCAGTCCGTAATGCCAATATTCTTCAGTCGTTCGAGCAGTTTCTCTGACGCTGTACCTTCCTGAGCCACCCCGGTTAAATCGCCCTTCACGTCAGCCATAAAGACCGGCACGCCAATCTCTGAAAGTGACTCCGCCAGCTTCTGGAGAGTGACTGTTTTCCCTGTGCCGGTGGCGCCGGTAATCAGACCGTGGCGGTTCGCCATTGCGGGCAGTAGATACAGCTCTTTTTCCAGCGTCCGGGCAATTAACAATGGTGTACTCATGATGCGCTTCCTCTCTTAGTCCTGGGTGGAGTATAGGCAACCTGACGGCAAAATGGTTGAGTAAATTGCTGACTTTGCGGCGCATTGTCCAGCGCGGACTATGCTTTTGCATACGGTTCATAAAATAGTGGAAAACAATGTCCAGATTCTTCTTTAACGATCGCAAACAGCTGGTCAATGACGCCATTGAAGGCATACTGCTTTCTGCGCCACATGCGAATCTCGTCAAACTTGATATCGATCCAGCTATCAGGGTTGTCGCCCGCGGCGACTGGGATAAAAGCCGCGTGGCGGTGATCTCCGGCGGTGGCTCCGGGCACGAACCGGCGCACGCCGGATTTGTCGGTAAAGGCATGCTGACGGCGGCAGTGTGTGGCGATCTGTTCGCCTCCCCGAGCGTGGATGCGGTGCTGAACGCTATTGTGGCGGTGACGGGCGATCGCGGCTGCCTGCTGATCGTCAAAAACTATACCGGTGACCGGCTTAACTTTGGCCTGGCGGCAGAAAAGGCCAAACGCTACGGCCTGAAGGTCGAGATGGTGATTGTGGCAGACGATATCGCGCTGCCCGACAACAAGCAGCCGCGCGGCATTGCCGGCACGGCGCTGGTGCACAAGATTGCGGGCTATGCAGCGGAGCAAGGAAAATCGCTGAGCGAGGTGCGGGATATTGCGCAGCAGGCCTGCGATAACCTCTGGAGCCTGGGCGTTGCGATGCAAACCTGCAACCTGCCGGGCAGCGACGATGAAGAGGGGCGCATCAAGCAGGGCCATGTCGAGCTGGGGCTGGGGATCCACGGGGAGCCGGGTGCCTCGGTGGTTGATACGCAAAACAGCAAAGCGATTATCGACACGCTGGTGACGCCGCTCAAAGCGCAGGCGGGCGAGGGGCGTTTCGCGGTACTGATCAACAACCTCGGCGGCGTGTCCGCGCTGGAGATGGCTCTGCTCACCAAAGAGCTGGCACATTCAGCGCTGAAAGAGAATATTGCGTACCTGATTGGCCCTGCGCCGCTGGTGAGCGCGCTGGATATGAAGGGCTTTTCTCTGACGCTGTTAAAGCTCAACGATTACTTTGAAAAGGCGATTCACGCCGAGGTCGAGACGCTGGGCTGGCAGAAGCCTGTGGCGTTTGCCCCTCTGCGTACCGTTCCGCAAAGCGCTATTCACGATAGCGTGGAATATGACGCGTCCGACAATCCGCAGGTGAAGGAGTCTGTTTCACAGGTGACGAAGACGCTCATACAGCTTGAAAACCGCCTGAATGCGCTGGATGCCAAAGTGGGCGATGGCGATACCGGCTCTACGTTTGCGCAAGGTGCTCGGGATATTGCGCAGCGCCTGGAAGAAAACACTCTCCCGCTGAATGACGTGCCTAAGCTGCTGTTGCTGGTGGGGGAACGACTGGCCACGGTGATGGGCGGATCGAGCGGTGTACTCATGTCGATCTTCTTCACGGCGGCGGGGCAAAAGCTTCACGATGGACAGCCGCTACCTGAAGCATTGCTGAGCGGACTGGCGCAGATGAAGCAGTATGGCGGGGCAGATCTCGGCGATCGTACGCTGATCGATGCGCTGCAACCGGCGCTGGAAGCCTTGAAGAAAAAAGATCTTCAGGCGGCAGCGCAGGCTGCGCAGCAGGGAGCGGAGGCAACGGCGAAAATGGCGAAAGCCGGAGCAGGGCGCTCATCGTATGTGAATAAAGAGAATCTGGATGGGGTAATGGACCCGGGGGCGGTCGCGGTGGCGGAAGTGTTTAATACATTGGCGCAGTAGCAAAAGTAGGCCGGGTCAGGCGAAGCCGCCACCCGGCAAACTCACATCAGAAATCCGCTTTCAACACCACGCGATAACGGGCTTTGCCGTCGCGCACGTGCTGGATGGCTTCGTTAATTTTCGACATTGGATACAGCTCGGTGGTCGGCGTCACTTTGGTGCGGCCGGCAAACTTCATCAGCTTGCGCAGCTCGTATGGCGTACCGGTCGCGGAGCCTGACACGCTGCGATCCCCGCCGATCAGGGTAAAGGCCGGAACCGGCAGCGGCTTCATCACCGCACCCACGGTGTGGAAGTTACCGCCGTAGGCCAGCGCTTCAAAGTACGGCTGCCAGTTGAGATCGACGTTCACGGTGTTGATGATCAGGTCAAACTGCCCAGCCAGCGCGTTCAGCGCGTCCGGATCGCGGCTGTTCACGACTTTGTCCGCGCCCATTGCCAGCACTTCTTTCTCCTTCGCCGGATTCGAGCTAAACGCCGTCACTTCACAGCCCATCGCGTGCAGCAGCTTGATGGCGATGTGGCCCAGACCACCGATACCGATCACGCCCACGCGGCTGGTGGCGGTGACGTGGTGCATCAGCAGCGGTTTAAAGACGGTGATCCCGCCGCACAGCAGTGGACCAGCAGATTCAATATCAATGCTGTCCGGCAGCGGGATGACCCATTGCCAGTCGGCGCGCAGCTTATCGGCGAAACCGCCCTTGTTCAGGATGGTGGGCACTGCGCCTTCAAGGCAGTTGATCTGGTTGCCGCTGATACAGGCGTCGCAGTGGCCGCAACTGCGTGCTGTCCAGCCAATGCCCACGCGCTGGCCAACCTTCAGCCCTTTGTCCTGCGCGGCGCTGCCGAGCGCGACGACGCGGCCAATCACTTCGTGCCCGGCAACCAGCGGATAGCTGGAGAAGCCCCATTCGTTGTCGATCATCGAGAGATCTGAGTGGCAGACCCCGCAGTAATCAACCTGTACTTCGACGTCTTCTGCTTTTAGTTCGCCCGCATCGTACTCGTACAGCTCAAGTTCTGCACCCGCCTGCGGTGCGGCGTAGCTTTTTATCTTCGACATCGTGTTTCCCCCGTTGTGGTGTGAACTGAGAGTGTAGAGCATTCAGTTTACAGCCGCTTAACAGAAGGGGGCAGGAACGAAACTTACAGACTTTTCAGCATTCTGACTTCGCAGTCAACGTGGCCCGTGCAGCCCAGCGGCGCATCGATATGCTCAAAGCCCAGATGTTCATACAGGCCGATGGCCTCTTTGAGGAAGGCGGTGGTTTCGAGGTAGCAGCGTTTAAAACCCTGATTGCGCGCGTGCTCCAGGGCGACCAGCGCCAGCTTCTTCGCCAGACCCTGTCCACGAACCGACGGCAGGAAATACATTTTCTGCAGCTCACAGATATCCGGCTCGCTGCAGCTCAGCGGTGCAACACCGCCGCCGCCCACAACCTGGCCGTCCTGCTCAATGACCCAGTAGGCGTGGCCCGGCTGGCTGTACAGCTTAAACAGTTCGTCAAGATTCGGGTCGGCAACGGTGTAGCCTTTATCAGCCGTCAGGCCATATTCGGCAGAAACCGTACGGATAACGGCGGCGATAGCCGGATTGTCCTGCTCAGTGATCCGACGCATCGTCGTCGCGACGGGGGTAATCACGCTCATAGCATTACTCATTACAAAAATTGACACACAGTTGCTGTTAATAGCACCGCAGAAAAGGGAGTGCAAGCGAGGAGTTTTCAGGAAGGTTACCCCTTACGCCCTGAAGCGTAAGGGGTAAAAGCATTACAGGGCCGCGATAACGGCCTGCTGCTCGATCAGTTTGGTCTTCGCATCGGCGAAGGCAACCAGACGCTCACGCTCTTTGGCAATGACCGCTTCCGGCGCGCGGGCCACAAAGCCTTCGTTCGCCAGCTTGCTTTCGATTTTGCCAATTTCCACGTCGACTTTCGCCACTTCTTTCGCCAGACGCGCCAGCTCTGCGTCTTTGTCGACCAGGCCCGCCATCGGGATCAGCAGCTCCGCACCGTCGATGATTTTAGTCACGGAAACCGGACCTTTGTCATCGGCAGGCAGCACGGTGATGCTTTCCAGACGCGCCATGGTTTTCAGGAAGGTGTTGTTCTCGGTGACGCGACGAACGGCAGCGTCGCTGCAACCGCGCAGCAGCAGCTCCAGTGGTTTACCCGGGGCGATGTTCATTTCGGCACGGATGTTACGTACCGCAACGATCGCCTGCTTCAGCCACTCGGTATCCGCAGACGCGGCTTCATCAACCTTAGCCGCATCGAATTCCGGGAACGGCTGCAGCATGATGGTATCGGCGTTGATGCCCGCAATGACCTTCACGCGCTGCCAGATGGTCTCGGTGATGAATGGAATAACCGGATGCGCCAGGCGCAGCAGGCCTTCCAGAACGGTAATCAGCGTGTTGCGCGTGCCGCGCAGCTCTGCTTCAGAACCGCCGTTCATGACCGGCTTCGCCAGCTCCAGATACCAGTCGCAGAACTGGTTCCAGGTGAATTCGTACAGAATGCCCGCCGCGATGTCGAAGCGGTAGCTGTCCAGCGCCTCGCGGAAGGCTTTCACCGTCTGGTTAAATTCCGCCAGGATCCAGCGGTCCGCCAGAGACAGGGTCATCTCGCCGCCGTTGAAGCCGCAGTCCTGATCTTCGGTGTTCATCAGCACGAAGCGGCTGGCGTTCCACAGCTTGTTACAGAAGTTACGGTAACCTTCAAGACGTTTCATGTCCCAGTTGATGTCGCGGCCGGTAGAGGCCAGCGCCGCCAGGGTGAAGCGCAGGGCGTCGGTACCGTGAGATTCGATCCCGTTCGGGAACTGCTTCTCGGTACGCTTGCGGATTTTCTCAGCCAACTGCGGCTGCATCATGTTGCCGGTACGTTTTTCCAGCAGGTCTTCCAGGGAGATCCCGTCAACCATGTCCAGCGGGTCAATCACGTTGCCCTTGGACTTGGACATCTTCTGCCCTTCGTCGTCGCGGATAAGGCCGGTCATGTAGACGGTATGGAACGGAACCTGCGGCTTGCCGTCTTCGTCTTTGATGAAGTGCATGGTCATCATGATCATGCGGGCAATCCAGAAGAAGATGATGTCGAAGCCGGACACCATTACGCTGGTTGGATGGAACTGACGCAGCGCGTCGGTGTTTTCCGGCCAGCCGAGGGTAGAGAAGGTCCACAGCGCGGAGGAGAACCAGGTATCCAGAACGTCTTCATCCTGGCGCAGGGCCACGTCAGCGCTCAGGTTGTTTTCCTGACGCACTTCGTCTTCGCTACGGCCAACGTAGACGTTGCCTTCGTTGTCGTACCATGCCGGGATGCGGTGACCCCACCACAGCTGACGGGAGATACACCAGTCCTGAATGTCGCGCATCCAGGAGAAGTACATGTTTTCGTACTGCTTCGGCACGAACTGAATGCTGCCGTTCTCAACCGCTTCCACAGCCGGTTTTGCCAGCACGTCGGCACGGACGTACCACTGGTCGGTCAGCATTGGCTCAATAACCACGCCGCCACGGTCGCCGTACGGCACGGTCAGATCGTGAGGCTTAATCTCTTCCAGCAAGCCGAGGGCATCAACGGCGGCTACGATGGCTTTACGTGCGGCAAAGCGCTCAAGCTTCTGGAACTCCGCCGGGATCTCGCTGGAGTAAACGTCGGATTCGTTGCCTTTGGTGTCGTACACCTCTGCGCTTTCGCGGATATCGCCGTCGAAGGTCAGAATGTTGATCATCGGCAGGGCGTGACGACGACCCACTTCATAGTCGTTGAAGTCGTGCGCCGGGGTGATTTTCACGCAGCCGGTGCCTTTTTCCATGTCGGCGTGTTCGTCGCCCACAATCGGAATGCGGCGGTTCACCAGCGGCAGCACCACAAATTTGCCGATCAGATCTTTATAGCGCGGATCTTCCGGGTTAACGGCCACGCCGGTATCGCCCAGCAGGGTTTCCGGACGGGTGGTCGCCACCACCAGGTAATCTTTACCGTCTGCAGTTTTTGCGCCGTCGGCCAGCGGATAGCGGATGTGCCACATGGAGCCTTTGGACTCGCGGTTTTCCACTTCCAGGTCAGAAATTGCGGTGCGCAGTTTCGGGTCCCAGTTTACCAGGCGTTTGCCGCGGTAAATCAGGTCTTCTTTGTACAGACGGACGAACACTTCTTTTACGGCGTTGGACAGGCCTTCGTCCATGGTGAAGCGCTCGCGCTCCCAGTCCACGGAGTTGCCGAGACGGCGCATCTGACGGGTAATGGTGCCGCCGGATTCTGCCTTCCACTGCCAGATTTTGTCGATGAACGCATCGCGACCATAGTCGTGACGAGTTTTACCTTCTTCAGCGGCAATTTTACGCTCAACCACCATCTGGGTCGCGATACCCGCGTGGTCAGTCCCCGCCTGCCACAGGGTGTTTTTGCCCTGCATGCGCTGGTAGCGGATCATGGTGTCCATGATGGTCTGCTGGAAAGCATGCCCCATATGCAAACTGCCGGTGACGTTCGGCGGCGGGATCATGATGCAGAAGGACTCTTTGCTTTCGTCGCCGTTAGGCTTGAAATAGCCCTGCTGTTCCCAGTGCTCGTAAAGCGGCTGTTCGATATCGCGTGGGTTATATGTCTTTTCCATTATTTCCAGGTTGCCGTATTCAGGTTAAAACCGGCCAGGCGGTACGCTTTATAGCGTTCGCGCGCCAGTTGTTTCAAGGATTCTTCGTAAGGGACAAAGTCTACCACTTCTGTGAAAGCGGTGGCAAAATCTGCAAAGTCTGTCCGCAGGCTAATGAGAATATCGCGCGCGCTGCTGTTGCGCTTTTGCGGCCAGGCTATTTCGACCGGAGCCCCGCCGCGTGGACCTTCGCCCGACAGGTTATGCGGAACAAAACTTTCCGGCGGGCGCGCCCATAGCGCCTCATCCAGGCGAATCGCCTGCTGCTCATCTTCACAGGCAATCAGTACGCGTTTACCTGCGCGCCAACGTTCTGCGGCAATTTCACACACCAGCTGTTCAACGGCGCTGAGGCCATCCTGATGGGTGTCGTTGTCCAGAAGGTAGAACGTTGCATTCTTCATATATGGGGCTTCTTGTCGTGGATTTAAATGCAAAGCCGGGTGGCGCTTCGCTTACCCGGCCTACGGTTGAGCGGCGTGTAGGCCGGGTAAGGCGAAGCCGCCACCCGGCACATTACATCACTCGTCGCCGTTAAAACCCGCACGATTAAGCAGGAACTGCGACAGCAGGGCCACCGGACGTCCGGTAGCGCCTTTGGCTTTACCGGAGCGCCATGCGGTACCCGCGATATCCAGGTGCGCCCAGTTATATTTACGGGTGAAGCGCGCCAGGAAGCAGCCTGCGGTAATTGCGCCGCCAGGACGACCGCCGATGTTAGCCATGTCCGCAAAGTTAGACTCCAGCTGTTCCTGATACTCGTCACCCAGCGGCAGACGCCATGCACGGTCACCGGCCTGCTCGGACGCGCCGATAAGCTCGTGCGCCAGCGGGTTGTGGTTCGACATCAGGCCGGTGATGTGATGGCCCAGGGCAATCACGCAGGCACCGGTCAGGGTGGCCACGTCGATAACCGCTTCAGGTTCGAAGCGCTCAACGTAGGTCAACACGTCACAGAGTACCAGACGGCCTTCGGCGTCGGTATTCAGCACTTCAACGGTCTGGCCGGACATGGTGGTCAGGACGTCGCCCGGGCGATACGCGCGACCGCCAGGCATGTTTTCGCAGCCTGCCAGCACGCCGATTACGTTGATGGGCAGCTGAAGCTCCGCAACCATGCGCATGACGCCGTAAACCGCCGCCGCGCCGCACATGTCGTACTTCATCTCGTCCATGCCTTCTGAAGGCTTGATGGAGATACCGCCGGAGTCAAAGGTCAGCCCTTTACCGACGAGCACGATCGGACGCGCGTCTTCAGACGGATTGCCTTTGTATTCGATGACTGACATCAGGGATTCGTTCTGCGAGCCGTTACCCACCGCCAGATAAGAGTGCATCCCCAGCTCTTTCATCTGCTGTTCGCCGATGACGCGGGTGATGACGTTTTTGCTGTAGGAGTCAGCCAGCTGGCGCGCCTGAGAGGCGAGGTAGGCGGCGTTACAGATGTTTGGCGGCATGTTGCCGAGATCTTTTGCCGCTTTGATACCGGCGGCAATCGCCAGACCATGCTGGATGGCGCGCTCGCCGCTGGTCAGTTCGCGACGGGTTGGCACGTTAAAGACCATTTTGCGCAGCGGGCGACGCGGCTCGCTTTTGTTGGTCTTAAGCTGATCGAAGCTGTAAAGGCTCTCTTTTGCCGTTTCGACGGCCTGACGCACTTTCCAGTAGGTGTTACGGCCTTTGACGTGCAGCTCGGTCAGGAAGCAGACGGCTTCCATTGAACCGGTGTCATTCAGCGTATTAATGGTTTTCTGAATAACCTGCTTATACTGACGTTCATCCAGCTCGCGCTCTTTGCCGCAGCCAATCAGCAGAATACGCTCTGACAGGACGTTCGGAACATGGTGCAGTAACAGCGTCTGCCCAGGTTTGCCTTCCAGTTCGCCACGGCGCAGCAGGGCGCTGATATAGCCGTCACTGATTTTATCGAGTTGCTCGGCGATCGGGGAGAGTCGGCGCGGTTCAAAGACGCCCACAACGATGCAGGCACTCCGCTGTTTCTCCGGGCTACCGCTTTTTACACTGAACTCCATGCACTACGCTCCTGAATCTTAAAGACAACGGCGGCTGCTACGGATAGAATTGAAACCTTTCGTAACTCATGTCCGCTGTTGTGGTGACTTCGTGTTAATCTTACGTTACTACGGTTTCGACACGTCAGAAAAAGTCCTGAAGCGTGAATCCGCCGGATGTTTTAATCTTAGCGACGATTTCGACGACTCAAGAGAATAAATGACGTTTAAGCCATGAAACAAGCGATTTTCCAGCAAAGAGACGGGTTTTTACGGGCGTATTTAAAGTGATAATCATAAGATATCTGGTGCGGGAGACGCTCAAAAGCCAACTGGCGATCCTCTTCATCCTGCTGCTGATTTTTTTCTGTCAGAAGCTGGTGAAGATCCTCGGTGCGGCCGTTGACGGCGAAATTCCAACGAATCTGGTGCTTTCCCTGCTTGGGCTGGGGATCCCGGAAATGGCGCAGCTTATTCTGCCGCTGAGTCTATTCCTCGGCCTGCTCATGACCCTCGGTAAGCTGTACACCGAGAGTGAAATTACGGTGATGCATGCCTGCGGCCTGAGTAAAGCCGTACTGGTGAAAGCGGCGATGATACTGGCGCTGTTCACGGGCATTGTTGCGGCGGTGAATGTGATGTGGGCGGGCCCTATGTCTTCCCGTCATCAGGACGAAGTGCTGGCCGAGGCGAAAGCAAACCCCGGCATGGCGGCGCTCGCGCAGGGGCAGTTCCAGCAGGCGACTGACGGAAACTCCGTGCTGTTTATTGAGAGCGTTGACGGCAGTAAATTCAACGATGTATTTCTGGCGCAGCTGCGTCCTAAAGGTAACGCGCGTCCGTCCGTGGTGGTTGCCGATTCTGGCCAACTTTCTCAGCGCAAAGACGGTTCTCAGGTCGTCACGCTGAATAAAGGCACCCGTTTCGAAGGCACCGCGATGCTGCGTGACTTCCGTATTACGGATTTCCAGAACTATCAGGCCATTATTGGTCATCAGGCGGTGGCGCTCGATCCGACAGATACCGAGCAAATGGATATGCGCACGCTGTGGAATACCGATACCGACAGAGCGCGGGCTGAGTTCCACTGGCGTATTACGCTCGTATTCACCGTGTTTATGATGGCACTGATTGTCGTGCCGCTGAGCGTGGTGAACCCGCGCCAGGGCCGCGTGCTCTCTATGCTGCCAGCGATGCTGCTTTACCTGATCTACTTCCTGATGCAAACCTCGATTCGCTCTAACGGCGCGAAGGGTAAACTGGATCCGATGGTCTGGACGTGGTTCGTTAACAGCCTGTACATCTTACTGGCGCTGGGATTAAACCTGTGGGATACGGTGCCTGTGCGCCGCATACGTGCCCGATTCTCGCGTAAAGGAGCCATCTAATGCAGGCGTTTGGCGTTCTTGATCGCTATATCGGTAAAACCATTTTCACCACCATCATGATGACGTTGTTCATGCTGGTGTCGCTCTCCGGCATTATCAAATTTGTCGATCAGCTGAAAAAAGCCGGGCAGGGCAGCTATGACGCGATGGGTGCGGGGATGTACACCCTGCTCAGCGTGCCAAAAGATGTGCAGATCTTCTTCCCGATGGCGGCTCTGCTGGGCGCGCTGCTGGGGCTGGGGATGCTGGCTCAGCGCAGCGAGCTGGTGGTGATGCAGGCCTCAGGCTTTACCCGTATGCAGGTTGCGCTGTCGGTAATGAAAACCGCAATCCCGCTGGTGCTGTTGACCATGGCGATTGGCGAGTGGGTGGCACCGCAGGGCGAGCAGATGGCGCGTAACTATCGTGCTCAGGCAATGTACGGTGGTTCACTGCTCTCGACTCAGCAAGGTTTATGGGCGAAAGACGGGAAAAACTTCGTCTACATCGAACGGGTAAAGGGTGATGATGAACTGGGCGGGGTGAGCATCTACGCGTTCAACGACCAGCGCCGTCTGGAGTCTGTCCGACACGCCTCTTCCGCGAAGTTTGACGCTGAACATAAGCAGTGGCGTTTGTCGCAGGTTGATGAATCTGACCTGACCGATCCAAAACAGATTACCGGGTCACAGACGGTGACCGGCACCTGGAAGACCAACCTCACGCCGGATAAGCTCGGAGTTGTTGCGCTGGATCCTGACGCGCTCTCTATCAGCGGCTTGCACAACTATGTGAAGTACCTGAAGTCGAGCGGGCAGGATGCCGGACGCTATCAGCTCAACATGTGGAGCAAAATCTTCCAGCCGATGTCCGTGGCGGTGATGATGCTGATGGCGCTGTCGTTTATCTTCGGCCCGCTGCGTAGCGTGCCGATGGGCGTGCGCGTCGTGACCGGTATTAGCTTCGGCTTTGTCTTCTATGTACTCGATCAGATCTTCGGTCCGCTGACGCTGGTTTATGGCATCCCGCCGATTATCGGTGCGCTGCTGCCGAGCGCCAGCTTCTTCCTGATCAGCCTCTGGCTGCTGCTGAAACGCTCCTGATTGACCTCTCCTCGCTTCCGGTGAACCGGAGGCGAGGCTAATCTCCTGTTTCACCCCGCACTTTTTCTCACAACCTTCAACGTCCCGCCTCGAATTTGAGTATTATTGAGCGATAAAGTCGTGAAGGGATCCTCTATGAAGCAAATTCGAATGCTAGCCCAGTACTACGTCGACCTGATGATGAAGCTTGGGCTGGTGCGTTTCTCCATGCTGCTGGCGCTGGCGCTGGTCGTTCTGGCGATTGTCGTGCAGATGGCCGTTACGATGGTTCTGCATGGTCAGGTCGAGAGTATCGACGTTATCCGCTCTATCTTCTTCGGCCTGCTCATTACCCCCTGGGCGGTCTATTTCCTTTCCGTGGTGGTCGAGCAGCTGGAGGAGTCCCGTCAGCGCTTATCAAAACTGGTCGATAAGCTGGAGGAGATGCGCGAGCGCGACCTGAAGCTCAACGTTCAGCTTAAAGACAACATTGCTCAGTTGAATCAGGAAATTTCAGATCGTGAGAAGGCGGAGGCAGAGCGTCAGGCCACGCTGGAACAGCTGAAAATCGAAATGAAAGAGCGCGAGGTGACGCAGATCCAGCTTGAGCAGCAATCCTCCTTCCTGCGTTCGTTCCTGGACGCTTCGCCGGATCTGGTATTCTACCGTAACGAAGATAAAGAATTTTCAGGCTGTAACCGCGCGATGGAGCTCCTGACCGGGAAAAGCGAGAAGCAGCTGATTCACCTCAAGCCGCAGGACGTTTACTCCGAAGAGGCGGCCGCCAAGGTCATGGAAACGGACGAAAAAGTGTTCCGCCATAACGTCTCGCTGACCTACGAACAGTGGCTGGATTACCCGGACGGGCGCAAAGCCTGCTTTGAGATCCGTAAGGTGCCGTACTATGACCGCGTCGGGAAGCGCCACGGCCTGATGGGCTTCGGCCGTGATATTACCGAGCGTAAGCGTTATCAGGATGCGCTGGAGCGCGCCAGCCGCGACAAGACCACCTTCATCTCCACCATCAGCCATGAGCTTCGTACGCCGCTTAATGGCATTGTGGGGCTGAGCCGCATTCTGCTGGATACCGACCTGACCGCAGAGCAGGAAAAATACCTCAAAACGATTCACGTCTCGGCGGTCACGCTGGGTAATATCTTCAACGATATTATTGACATGGATAAGATGGAGCGCCGAAAGGTTCAGCTTGATAATCAGCCGGTTGATTTCACCAGCTTCCTTGCCGATCTGGAAAACTTGTCTGGTCTGCAGGCCCAGCAGAAGGGGCTGAATTTTGTCATGGATCCCACCCTGCCGCTGCCGCATAAAGTGATTACCGACGGCACGCGGCTGCGTCAGATTCTGTGGAACCTCATCAGCAACGCGGTGAAATTTACCCAGAAGGGGCAGGTGGCGGTGCGTATTCGCTATGACGACGGGGACATGCTGCACTTCGAGGTGGAGGACTCCGGGATTGGTATTCCGCAGGAGGAGCAGGACAAGATTTTCGCGATGTACTACCAGGTGAAGGACAGCAACGGTGGAAAACCGGCCACTGGTACCGGAATCGGCCTGGCGGTGTCTAAGCGGCTGGCGAAGAGCATGGGGGGTGACATCACCGTTGCCAGCCAGGCGGGCAAAGGGTCAACCTTCACGCTGACGGTGCATGCGCCGGCGGTGGCGGAAGAGGTAGAGGATACCTTTGAAAACGACGATATGCCGCTGCCTGCGCTGCACGTCCTGCTGGTGGAGGATATTGAGCTTAACGTGATTGTAGCGCGCTCGGTGCTGGAAAAACTGGGCAACAGCGTGGATGTCGCGATGACCGGTAAAGCCGCGCTGGAGATGTTTACACCGGGTGAATATGACCTCGTTCTGCTGGATATTCAGTTGCCGGATATGACCGGGCTGGATATCTCGCGTGAACTGACGCGTCAGTACGCGGCTGATGAACTGCCGCCGCTGGTGGCGCTGACGGCGAACGTGCTGAAAGATAAAAAAGAGTACCTCGACGCCGGTATGGACGATGTACTCAGCAAGCCTCTGGCGGTGCCTGCTCTGACCGCCATGATCAAGAAGTTCTGGGATACCCACGATGAAGAGGAGAGCACCATGACGTCTGTTGATAGCGCAAAAGCCCAAACGATACTCGATACCGCGATGCTGGAGCAGTATATCGATCTGGTCGGCCCGAAACTGATTACCGACGGCCTGGCGGTGTTTGAAAAAATGATGCCGGGTTATCTGAGCGTGCTGGAGTCAAACCTGACGGCGCGTGACCAGAAGGGCATCGTGGAAGAAGGGCATAAAATCAAAGGCGCAGCCGGCTCGGTCGGGTTACGCCACCTGCAGCAGCTGGGTCAACAGATTCAGTCGCCTGATTTACCAGCCTGGGAAGATAACGTTGGTGATTGGGTTGAAGAGATGAAACAAGAGTGGCAGAACGATGTTGCGGTGCTTAAAGCCTGGGTGGATGCCAGAAAAAAATGACCCCGGCTAGACCGGGGTGCGCGAATACTGCGCCAACACCAGGGAAATCGTGGCTGCGCCTGTTTTTTAAAGTAATTTTCTAATGGGCGCCGCCGTAAAAATTTAGGCCGCACGCAGATAAGATAGCAAATCTTAAATGGTTTGTTACATGAATCAGTGAAATGTGTGAAGCATAGCGTTTTAATCAAAATTATTAATGTGCTTCAGCGAGTTGCAAAGAAGGATCGTCAAGATGAAAAAAATTGGTGTTGTCCTGAGCGGATGCGGTGTTTTTGATGGTTCAGAAATACATGAAGCCGTAATCACGCTGCTGGCCCTGACAAAACAGGGAGCAGAGGTTATCTGTTTTGCGCCCGACAAAAATCAGTCGGATGTGATTAACCATCTGACCGGCGAGCCGATGGCCGAAACGCGTAACGTGCTGATTGAAGCCGCGCGTATTACCCGGGGAGAGATTCATCCGCTGGCGCAGGCAGATGCCGCTGAACTGGATGCGCTCATTGTGCCGGGCGGCTTCGGCGCCGCGAAAAATCTCAGCACCTTTGCTGCCGAGGGTGCCGCATGCACGGTGGACCCTGATCTCAAAGCGCTGACGCTGGCGATGCATGCCGCGGGCAAGCCGCTGGGCTTTATCTGTATTGCACCGGCCATGCTGCCAAATATTTTCGATTTTCCGTTACGGCTGACGATCGGAACCGATATTGATACTGCAGAGGTCGTCGAGGATATGGGGGGTGAACACGTTCCGTGTCCGGTCGATGACATTGTGGTGGATGAAGACAACAAAATTGTCACCACGCCCGCGTATATGCTGGCGAAGAATATTGCGGAAGCCGCCGTGGGCATTGAAAAGCTGGTCGCCCGGGTGCTGGTGCTGACGGAATGAGGCGTCAGTCTTCCGCAGGCGCATGGGTGAAACGCCTTCTTTTACGCATCGTTCTCGTCCTGGCGGTGTTCTGGGGGGGCGGCCTGGCCGTGTTCAGCATTTTGCCGGTACCGTTTTCAGCGGTCATGGTTGAGCGCCAGCTTAGCGCGTGGTTCTCCGGTGATTTCGGCTATGTTGCCCATTCTGACTGGGTGAGCATGGATGAAATTTCTCCGTTCATGGGGCTGGCGGTTATCGCGGCGGAAGATCAAAAATTCCCGGAGCACTGGGGGTTCGATGTGGCTGCGATTGAAAAGGCGCTGGCCCATAACGAACGTCACGAAAACCGCGTGCGCGGTGCGTCAACGCTGTCGCAGCAGACGGCTAAAAACCTGTTCCTGTGGGATGGCCGAAGCTGGGTGCGAAAAGGGCTGGAAGCGGGTCTGACCCTGGGAATGGAAACGGTCTGGAGCAAAAAGCGTATTCTGACCGTTTACCTTAATATCGCCGAGTTCGGCGACGGGGTATTTGGTGTCGAAGCTGCATCACAACGCTATTTTAATAAACCTGCCAGCAGGCTGAGCATGTCGGAGGCGGCGCTGCTCGCGGCTGTTCTGCCTAATCCTGTCCGCTTCAAGGCCAGCGCCCCGTCAGGGTACGTGCGAAGCCGTCAGGCGTGGATCATGCGCCAGATGCGCCAGCTGGGTGGGGAAGGGTTTATGGAGAGAAATGCGTTAATGTAGGGCGGGTAAGCGCAGCGCCACCCGCCAGAATAGCAGGCCTAATCTTCGTCGAACCCGGCGTTAAACAGCGCAACTACCGCTGCCAGAGCTTCCTCTTCCTGAGGACCGGTGGCTTCAACCTCAATCTGACGCCCTTTGGCGGAGTCCAGCATCAGCAGCGCAATCACGCTGTTGGCTTCCGCTTCGGTGCCTTCGTCATTACGCAGCAGCACTTCTGCATCGAAACCCTGCATCAGCTCAAACAGCTTCATCGCCGGGCGTGCATGCATGCCCAGCTTATTGGTGATCTCAACGGTTTGTTTTACGGTCATGTTTTACGTTTTTCCAGCGTGCGATGACGGGACTGAACGTTCTTACCGCGCGAGCGGAAATAGTCGGCCAGCTGTTCGGCGATGTAGACCGAACGATGTTTACCGCCGGTACAGCCAATCGCCACCGTCAGGTAGCTACGATTGTTTGTCTCCAGCATAGGTAACCATAGCTCAAGGTAGCTTCGCGTCTGGTAGATAAAATTGTGAACTTCTGTGTGTCGGTCGAGGAACGCCGCCACGGGCTTATCCAGACCGGTCATTGGACGCAGTTTGGGATCCCAGTGCGGGTTCGGCAGGAAGCGCACGTCGAAAACATAGTCCGCATCAATCGGAATACCGTGCTTAAAGCCGAAGGATTCGAACACCATCGTCAGCTCGCGCTCGCGTTTACCCAGCAGCCGGGTTCGCAGCATTTCCGCCAGCTCGTGAACGGACATCTCTGAGGTGTCGACAATCAGATCGGCACGAGAGCGCAGCGGCTCAAGCAGATCGCTCTCTTCGTCGATGGCGCTCTCCAGCGAGAGATTCTTGCTGGAAAGCGGGTGCAGACGACGGGTGTCGCTGTAGCGGCGGATCAGGGTATTGCGGTCGGCATCAAGGAACAGCAGCTGAGGCGAGAACGCGTCAGGCAGGTTACTCATTGCCTGTTCGAAGATCTCTGGCGATTCCGGCATGTTACGAACGTCGATACTGACGGCGGCGGAGGTTTGTCTCTCCGCTAATGTGCGTGCCAGATCGGGCAATAACACGACCGGCAGGTTATCGACGCAGTAAAAACCCATGTCTTCCAGCGCGCGCAGGGCAACGGATTTCCCCGACCCTGAACGACCGCTGACAATCATCAGCACCATGTTCCGTTTCTCCTCAGGACAACAGATGTGAAGGCCATCACCTGGTTATGCGTCATCCTGATTGCCTTCTGCTTCAGTGATAATTTGATAAAGCTCTTCATCACTTTGGGCTGAGCGCAGTCGACGGCAGATGGTTTTATCCGCCAGACGTTTAGCAACCAGCGAAAGCGTATGCAGGTGGGTCTTGGTCTGGTCTGCAGGCACCAGCAGTGCGAAGAGGAGATCGACGGGCTGGTTATCAATGGCGTCAAAAGCGATTGGGGTTTCCAGTTGCACAAACACACCGACGGCACGCAGGGTGTCCTCTTCCAGCTTGCCGTGCGGGATCGCGATGCCGTTGCCGATACCGGTACTGCCCATCTTTTCACGGGTCAGAATGGCTTCGAACACCACCTGCGGCGGCAGGCCCAGCTGTTTTGCAGCCAATTCACTGATGATCTCCAGCGCACGTTTTTTGCTCTGGCAGTGAACGGCACTGCGGGTACATTCCTGGTTAAGGACATTGCTCAGTTGAAGAGCGGAATCGTTGTTCATCATAATTTCACCTAAGCGCTAACTGTACAAATGGCCCGTTGTGTTTCACAACAGGCCGTCCTGCACCCGTTAACTGCCCGGACAATTAGTGTTGTTTCAGTTTATCTTTATGTTTATTGAGCTGTCGCGCAAGCTTGTCAATCAAGCCGTCGATAGCCGCGTACATGTCTTGCCCTTCCGCACTGGCATGGAGTTCACCCCCGTTAACATGCAGGGTTGCATCCGAGATATGAGTCACTTTCTCCACTTTTAACACAACGTAGACCTGATTGATCCTTTCGAAATACTGCTCGAGTTTCGCGAACTTAGCGTTCACGAAGTCACGTAAAGCCTCAGTAATCTCGACGTTATGTCCTGTGATATTGAGCTGCATAGTGTCTTCCTTATCGGTTGTGTCAGACCAGCTGTTTACGCTGGTTAGACGGCGGAATGGATAAAGACTCTCGATACTTCGCAACAGTACGACGTGCCACCATAATACCCTGATCGGACAGCATGGTGGTCAACTTACTGTCACTTAGTGGCTTCGCGGGGTTCTCCGCGGCGATCAACTTCTTCACCAGGGCGCGAATCGCCGTTGAGGAGGCTTCGCCGCCACCCTCGGTGTTCACGTGGCTGGAGAAGAAATACTTAAGCTCAAAAATACCGCGCGGACTGTGCAGATACTTCTGCGTAGTAACGCGGGAAATAGTGGATTCATGCATCTCGACGGCCTGGGCGATATCCGCCAGCACCATCGGCTTCATATACTCTTCGCCCTGCTCAAAGAAGGCCTGCTGCTGTTCGACGATGCAGCGGCTCACGCGAAGCAGGGTATCATTCCGGCTCTCCAGGCTCTTGATCAGCCATCGCGCTTCCTGAAGATTGCTGCGAATGTATTGATTGTCGGAGTCGTTGCGCGCGCTGGTACACATGGAGGCGTACTGCTGGTTGATTTGCAGGCGAGGGATGCTGTCAGAGTTCAGTTCAACGACCCAGCGGTCATTGTGTTTTCTGACCAGCACGTCCGGGATAACGTACTCGGGTTCGCTGGTCTGGATCGACTGACCGGGACGCGGATCGAGGGACTGGATCAGATTTACCGCCTCTTTCAGCACCTCTTCCTTCAGGCGCGTGACGCGCATCAGGGTGCGGAAATCGTGGTTAGCCAGAAGATCCAGATGATCGCTGATGATTAAGCGTGCCTCGTCGAGCCACGGCGTCTCTTTACTGAACTGAGAAAGCTGAATCAGCAGACAGTCGCGCAGGTCCTTCGCGGCCACCCCGACCGGATCGAAGCGCTGAATGCGTTTCAGTACCGCTTCAATCTCCTCAATCTCAATCTCTTCATCGCCCATGCTTTCCAGAATGTCGTCCAGCGTGACGGTCAAATAACCGGTGTCATCAACGGCGTCGACAATCGAGGTGGCAATGGCGCGGTCGGTATCGGAGAAGGGGGTAAGCTCTACCTGCCACATCAGGTAATCCTGCAGCGACTGGGTGGTTTCGCCCTGGTAGACCGGTAGCTCGTCGTCCTGGTAGTCTGCACGCGTGCCGGAAGGGGTCCCGGCGGTATAGATTTCATCCCAGCTGGCATCCAGCGGAAGCTCGTCCGGCATCTCTTTTTGTTCGAGTGCATCCGCGGTGTCGAGCGCTTCTGTGTCCTGTGACTGCTGGGTATCTACCTCGTCATGAAGATCGGCTTGCTCCAGCAGGGGATTGCTGTCCAGCGCCTGCTGGAGCTCCTGCTGGAGTTCTAAGGTGGACAGTTGCAACAGACGAATTGCCTGCTGTAACTGCGGCGTCATCGCCAGCTGTTGGCTGAGCCTTAATTGCAAACCTTGCTTCATGTTCAGAGCATTTTTCTCCGGTTCGGCGTTACGTTACCTCTACCCTATCAGAGTCTGAAGTCTTCCCCAAGATAGACGCGCTTAACATGATCGTCTTCGAGGATCTGCTGCGGCGTACCGTGAGCGATCAGATTGCCCTGGCTCACGATATACGCGCGTTCACATACCGCCAGCGTTTCACGAACGTTGTGGTCTGTGATCAGCACGCCAAGTCCGCTGTCACGCAGATGCTCGATAATGCGTTTAATGTCGATAACGGAGATCGGGTCAACGCCCGCAAACGGTTCATCCAGAAGGATAAACTTCGGATTGGCGGCCAGCGCGCGCGCAATCTCAACACGACGGCGTTCCCCCCCGGACAAGGCCTGGCCCAGGCTGTCGCGCAGGTGTTCGATATGAAACTCTTCCATCAGCTCGTTGGCGCGATCCTGACGCTGTTCGTTGGTCAGGTCGTCGCGAATTTGCAGGACCGCCATCAGGTTATCAAAGACGCTCAGACGACGAAAAATAGAGGCTTCCTGCGGCAGATAGCCGATGCCACGGCGCGCGCGCGCGTGCAGCGGCAGCAGGCTGATATCTTCATCGTCAATAATAATGTTGCCGGCATCGCGCGGCACAATACCCACCACCATGTAGAAGGTGGTGGTTTTACCCGCACCGTTCGGGCCAAGCAGGCCCACAATTTCGCCGGAGTTGACGGTCAGACTGACATCTTCTACGACACGACGGCCCTTATAGGCCTTCGCGAGATTTTTTGCAGTTAATGTTGCCATAGCGAATTAGTTACTCTTCTTCTGTGCCGGGGCCTGGCCCTTGCCTTTGTCCTGCAGCTGCGACGGAACCAGCACGGTGGTTACGCGTTTGCCTTTCTCGCTGGAGGCCTGCATTTTTTGCTCTTTCACCAGATAGGTAATCTGGTCACCGGTAATATTGCTGTCCAGCTGTTCCAGATACGCGTTTCCGGTCAGGATGACCAGGTCCTTCGCCAGCTCATAGTGCATATGCGAGGCGTGGCCCTTCACCGGCTTGCCGTTGTCCTGCATCTGGTAGAAGGTGGCCGGGTTGCCGTAACCATCAATGATCTCTTTGCCCTGCTCGCCGCCCGGACGGGTAACGACCACTTTATCGGCGTTAATTTTGATGGTCCCCTGAGTCATGACGACGTTACCCGTGAAGGTGACGACGTTACCCTGCATATCGAGAGACTGAGTGTCGGACTCGATATGGATCGGCTGGTCGGTATCGCCCGTTACAGCAAGCGCGGGGAGACTGGCCGCCAGCATCGCGCTGGCGATAATTACTTTAAGGCTGAGTTTGTTTGTTTTGAATTTCATAGGAGGTTCTAACCTTTTCAATCAGCTCGGCGTTCTTGCTGCGTAAGTTCCCGCGCATTCTTAAACCGCTGGAATTAAATGTTGTGCCATACAGTGTGACCAGATCCTGCGACGTCACGTCCTGGGTTACCAGGTTGATCTGGGCATTATCCGTCGTAATTTTTCGCAGTTGCGAGTCAGCGGTCAGGGCGTTGACTTCAACGTGGCCATACAGATAAAGCATACGGTCATTTGTCAGTTTGGCCCGATCTGACTTAATTGACCACGTCGGCACTTTGTCTTTATCGAAAGTGGTCATGACAGGTTGGGTAAACCACGAAACGCCGTCATCGGAAAAGTATTCAACGTGCTGGGCAATCAGGCGATAATTCAGCGCACCTTCCGGGCTATAGACCACGGTGTCGCTGTGATCGCTTTTATAGGTTGGATCGTTATTGTTGACGACTTCCGTTTGCGTATCGTCGCGATCGGCAAGGTTCACGCCAATCAATACCAGTGCGACAAGCGAAAGCAGAATGATAACCCAACGTCTGGTTTTACTCATATCGATTGCCCTTTGGCTTCATCAAGCTTGCCCTGCGCCAGCAGAAGCAGATCGCAGACTTCACGGACGGCACCCCGGCCACCGTTGATGTGGGTAACGTAGTCAGCGCGCGGGATCAACAGCGGATGAGCATCAGCAACCGCGATGCTGAGACCGACTTCAGCCATCACCGGCCAGTCAATCAGGTCGTCCCCGACGTAGGCCACGTTTTCCGGTGCGATAGCCAGTTTACCCAGTAAATCATTGAACGCTGCCATCTTATCGGATTGACCCTGGTAAAGATGGGTAATGCCTAAGGTTTCACAGCGGTCTTCTACCAGTTTAGCTTTTCGTCCGGTGATGATAGCAACCTCAATACCCGAGGTGAGCGCACAGCGGATACCGTAGCCGTCGCGAACGTTAAACGCTTTCAGCTCTTCACCATTATTGCCCATGTAAATCAGGCCATCGGAAAGTACGCCATCCACATCCAGAATGAGCAGACGAATATTTTCCGCCTTTGCCATCATCTGGGTACTGACCGGACCATAACAGGTTGCAAGGGATGCACCCGCATTACTCATTGTCTTATCCTTTATTACACTACGCCAGCGCGCAGCAGATCATGCATATGTACCACACCCAGCAACTGGTCGCCATCGGCAACCATAACGGAGGTGATATGGCGGGACTGCATCAGGTTCAGCACATCCACGGCCAGCGTTCCCGGACGCACGCGAATGCCGCCTGGCGTCATCACATCGGCAATGCCGAGCGTGCGGACATCTACACCCATGTCGAACACGCGACGCAGGTCGCCATCGGTGAAGATCCCCTGAATTTTCATCAGATCGTCGCACACGACCGTCATACCCAGATTCTTACGGGTGATTTCCAGCAGCGCATCACGCAGGGAGGCTTCTTTGCTGACGTGAGGGATCTCATCCCCGGTGTGCATAATATCGTTTACCCGCAGCAGCAGCTTGCGCCCCAGCGCGCCGCCCGGATGGGAGAGCGCGAAATCTTCCGGCGTAAAACCGCGGGCTTCAAGCAGCGCGACGGCAAGCGCATCGCCCATGACCAGCGCGGCGGTGGTGCTGGACGTTGGTGCCAGGCCGAGCGGGCAGGCCTCTTTCGGTACTTTAACGCACAGATGAATATCGGCTGCACGCGCCATGCTACTTTCCGGACGGCTGGTCATGCAAATCAGCGGCACCTGCAGACGCTTCAGTACGGGGATCAATGCCAGAATTTCATTGGACTCACCGGAGTTGGACAGCGCGATAACGACATCCTGCGGCGTGACCATCCCCAGGTCGCCGTGCGCGGCTTCCCCCGGGTGTACAAAGAAGGACGAGGTTCCGGTGCTGGCAAACGTTGCCGCCATTTTGCGCCCAATGTGGCCGGACTTGCCCATCCCCATCACCACGACTTTCCCGGCACAGTAGAATATCTTCTCACATGCCAGACTAAAATCCTGATTAATGTACTGATCTAACTGCGCCAGACCTTCACGTTCAATCTCCAGAACCTCTTTGCCTGCTTTCTGAAAGTCAAAACCCGGCTGCAATTCTATTTGCGACATAATGCGTTTCCGTTTACCCAGAGAGAAGAGGCGAGAGCCAGTACAGCATCGCCATCCATACGATAAATCCACCCGTCAGCAGCGCGCCTGCGCCTTTGCCGATCTGGCGTTGCCGCCGCCAGCAGAGCAGGGCAAATATCACGCTGACCAGCAACATCACCCCGTAATCGCGTGAAAACGCCAGAGGATTAAACGGCCCCGGCGTAATCAGAGCCGGCAGGCCCATGACAATCGCGATATTAAATATATTGGAGCCGATGATATTACCAATGGCGATGTCATCTTCCCCTTTACGCGCCCCCGCAATGGCGGTGGCCAGCTCCGGCAGGCTGGTGCCGATAGCAATAACCGTCAGGCCAATCGTCAGTTCGCTCATGGCAAAATAGTTCGCCAGTACCGTCGCGTTATCCACGACCATGCGCGTTGCCATCGGCATGATAATCAGCGCAACGCCAAGCCAGAGGAGGGCGACCGGCAGCGTGCCTTCCCGCGGGAGTTCGGCAACCTGTTCACGCGTCAGGCTATCCTGACCCTGTTTTTCCGCCTGGCGGGCAATTTTAACACTATACAGTAACCAGATGACGGCCAACGCCAGCAGGAAAATGCCGTCGCTATAGCTCAATACGCCATCATAAAATACGCACCCTGCCAGCAGGCTTACGACTAACATTAGCGGCAATTCACGGCGCAGAACATCAGAATGCACGCGAAATGGATGGAGCAGTGCCGCAAGGCCCAAAATCAGTAATATATTGACGATGTTAGAGCCAATCGCGGTGCCAATTGCCAGGTCTAACTGACCATGCAGCGACGCCGAGACGGAGACGATGATTTCAGGAAGTGACGTGCCAACGCTGACCACGGTCATCCCGATGACTACAGGCGGTACACCCGTCAGGCGACACAGGATAGATGCAGCAAAGACTAAACGGTCAGCACTGTAGACCACTAACAGTAAACCAATGATTAACAGTGCTGTTGCTAAAAGCATCAAAAGTCCTTTCTTCAGGTATACTTGTCGGTCCATCGCGCGGGAATGGCTGGACTGCATACGGTCTGAGGCGTAACGAATTCCTAATTTTGACTTTATGCGCCGGAAAAGTAAAACAAATGCCAGCTTTCGCTAACCTCAACGGCTAATATTCTGTAAAAATGCGGGGTTAAGGGCTGATTCAGGCTGCACGTCTTAACGTGAGCAGGGTAAGAAAGGAACTATAAATGAGCCAAACGATGGCGAATATCGTAGATGTCCGCGGTGTGAGTTTTTCTCGCGGCAATCGACTGATATTCGATGATATTTCGTTGACCGTACCGCGTGGCAAAATCACCGCCATCATGGGGCCGTCCGGGATCGGTAAAACGACCCTCCTGCGCCTTATTGGTGGTCAGATTCCACCGGATAGCGGTGAAATCCTCTTCGATGGCGAAAACGTCCCGGAGATGTCGCGCTCGCGCCTGTATACTGTCCGCAAACGTATGAGTATGCTCTTTCAGTCGGGGGCGTTGTTCACCGACATGAACGTCTTTGATAACGTGGCCTATCCGCTGCGCGAGCATACCAGCCTGCCGCCTGAGCTGCTGAAAAGCACGGTGATGATGAAGCTTGAAGCTGTGGGGTTGCGGGGAGCCGCGAAGCTAATGCCTTCGGAGCTGTCCGGCGGGATGGCGCGCCGCGCCGCGCTGGCGCGAGCCATTGCATTAGAGCCCGATTTAATCATGTTCGACGAACCGTTCGTCGGGCAGGATCCCATCACGATGGGCGTGCTGGTAAAGCTCATCTCTGAACTGAACAGCGCGCTCGGCGTCACCTGTATCGTGGTGTCTCACGATGTACCGGAAGTGTTGAGCATTGCCGATTACGCCTATATCGTGGCGGACAAAAAGATCGTTGCACACGGCAGCGCCCAGGCGCTGCAGGAAAATTGCGATCCACGCGTGCGGCAGTTCCTCGACGGTATTGCTGACGGACCCGTACCGTTCCGCTACCCGGCGGGCGATTATCGTGACGATTTACTGGGAATAGGGAGTTAAGCCACTCATGCTGTTAAATGCGTTGGCCGCTCTCGGACACCGTGGCATAAAAACCATCAGGACGTTCGGGCGTGCCGGATTGATGTTATTCAACGCGCTGGTCGGCAAGCCGGAGTTTAGCAAGCACGCCCCTCTGCTGGTGCGTCAGCTTTATAATGTCGGCGTGCTGTCGATGCTCATCATTATTGTTTCCGGTCTGTTTATCGGCATGGTGCTGGGGCTGCAGGGCTACCTTGTTCTGACAACCTACAGTGCGGAAACCAGCCTCGGAATGCTGGTGGCGCTTTCGCTGCTGCGCGAATTGGGTCCGGTTGTGGCGGCACTGCTGTTTGCCGGACGCGCTGGGTCGGCATTAACGGCTGAGATTGGCCTGATGCGTGCGACCGAGCAGCTCTCCAGCATGGAAATGATGGCGGTCGATCCGCTGCGTCGCGTGATCTCGCCGCGTTTCTGGGCGGGGGTGATCTCGCTCCCGCTACTGACTATTCTGTTTGTCGCCGTGGGGATCTGGGGCGGTTCGCTGGTTGGGGTCCACTGGAAAGGCATCGATGCCGGCTTCTTCTGGTCTGCGATGCAGGACGCCATCGACCTGCGAATGGATCTGGTTAACTGCCTGATTAAAAGCGTGGTGTTTGCCATTACGGTCACCTGGATTGCATTGTTCAATGGTTACGATGCTATCCCGACGTCGGCGGGCATTAGCCGTGCAACAACACGTACTGTCGTACATTCGTCGCTGGCCGTACTGGGCCTGGATTTTGTGCTCACCGCACTGATGTTTGGGAATTGAGTTCATGCAAACGAGAAAAAATGAAATTTGGGTCGGCGTTTTCCTGCTGCTGGCGCTGCTGGCGGCGCTGTTTATCTGCCTGAGAGCGGCAGATATTACGTCTGTGCGCACCGAGCCGACGTATCGCATCTATGCCACGTTCGATAACATCGGCGGGCTGAAGGCGCGTTCACCGGTCCGCATTGGCGGTGTGGTGATCGGCCGCGTATCTGACATTACGCTCGATGAGAAAACGTATCTGCCGCGCGTCGCGATGGATATCGAAGAACGTTACAACCACATTCCGGACACCAGCTCCCTTTCTATCCGTACTTCCGGCCTGCTGGGTGAACAATATCTGGCACTTAACGTCGGCTTTGAAGATCCTGAGCTGGGAACGACTATCCTTAAAGACGGTAGCGTTATCCAGGATACGAAGTCCGCGATGGTGCTGGAGGACATGATTGGTCAGTTCCTTTACAACAGTAAAGGGGATGATAAAAAGTCTGACGATGCCCCTGCGCAGAGTGAAGACCATACCAACGTTGCGCCGACCCCTGGTGCTGCGAATTAATTCAGGAGAAGTCATTCATGTTTAAACGACTGTTAATGGTTGCCATGCTGGTCATTGCCCCTCTCACTGCGGCACATGCTGCGGATCAGAGCAACCCGTACAAACTGATGAACGAAGCTGCGAAGAAAACCTTCGACCGTCTCAAAAACGAACAGCCAAAAATTCGCGCGAATCCTGACTATCTGCGTGACGTGGTTGACCAGGAACTGCTGCCGTATGTGCAGATCAAATATGCGGGAGCGCTGGTGCTCGGCCGCTATTACAAAGACGCCACCCCGGCGCAGCGTGAGGCCTATTTTGCCGCATTCCGTGAATACCTGAAGCAGGCGTATGGTCAGGCGCTGGCGATGTACCACGGTCAGACCTATCAGATCGCCCCGGAGCAGCCGCTGGGTGATGCGACCATCGTGCCTATTCGCGTAACGATCATCGATCCTAACGGCCGTCCGCCGGTGCGCCTGGATTTCCAGTGGCGTAAAAACAGCCAGACCGGCCACTGGCAGGCGTATGACATGATCGCCGAAGGGGTGAGCATGATCACCACTAAACAAAACGAGTGGAGCGACCTGCTGCGCACCAAGGGCATTGATGGCCTGACCGCACAGCTGCAGTCCATTGCTCGTCAGAAAATTACCCTGGACGAGAAGAAGTAATGTCGCAGCAACTCCGCTGGTCGCGTGAAGGTGAGACGTTAAGGCTGTCCGGTGAGCTGGACCAGGATCTGCTGAACCCACTGTGGGATAAACGCCAGGAAGCGATGCAGGGCGTGACGCTTATCGACTTAACCGACGTCACGCGGGTGGATACGGCAGGCGTTGCGCTGCTCGCCCATCTGGTTGCCGTGGGCAAAAAGCAGGGAACAAGCGTCATGCTTCATGGCGCGAGTGACAATGTCGTTACCCTTGCGCAACTCTACAATCTGCCTCAGGACGTACTGCCTCGTTAATATTTTCAGTGCGTTACTTCCGAAAGCCCTGACAGTTTCATCGTCGGGGCTTTTTGCTTGTTTAAGACGACGCCACTTTGCTCTAAGATGTTGGGCTTGTTTTCACTATCAGATGATTAAGAGCCCATGGAAAATCATGAAATCCAGACAGTGCTGATGAATGCACTCTCCCTTCAGGAAGCCCACGTCACTGGCGATGGCAGTCACTTCCAGGTTATTGCTGTGGGTGAGATGTTCGACGGTATGAGCCGTGTGAAGAAGCAGCAGGCTGTGTACGCGCCGCTGATGGAATATATTGCGGATAACCGCATCCACGCCCTGTCGATTAAAGCGTTCACCCCGCAAGAGTGGGCACGCGATCGCAAACTAAACGGTTTTTGAGCTGAGGGCGACAGGCCCGCAGCACGGTTGAATTTATAAGAGAGCACACAATGGATAAATTTCGTGTACAGGGGCCAACGCGTCTCCAGGGCGAAGTCACAATTTCTGGCGCGAAGAACGCCGCGCTGCCAATCCTCTTTGCTGCGCTGCTCGCGGAAGAGCCGGTAGAAATTCAGAACGTACCGAAGCTGAAAGATATCGACACGACCATGAAGTTGCTCACCCAGTTGGGCACTAAAGTTGAGCGCAACGGTTCCGTCTGGATCGACGCCAGCAACGTGAACAACTTCTCTGCGCCTTACGATCTGGTTAAAACCATGCGTGCATCTATCTGGGCGCTTGGCCCGCTGGTGGCACGTTTCGGTCAGGGTCAGGTTTCGCTGCCGGGCGGTTGCGCCATCGGCGCGCGTCCGGTTGACCTGCATATCTTTGGCCTGGAGAAACTGGGCGCAGAGATCAAGCTGGAAGAGGGTTACGTTAAGGCCTCCGTCAACGGTCGTCTGAAAGGCGCGCACATTGTCATGGACAAAGTGAGCGTAGGCGCTACCGTCACCATCATGTCTGCGGCAACGCTGGCAGAAGGTACCACCATCATCGAAAACGCCGCGCGCGAACCGGAGATCGTGGATACCGCCAATTTCCTCGTGGCGCTGGGCGCGAAGATTTCCGGCCAGGGTACTGACCGCATCACCATTGAAGGCGTTGAGCGTCTGGGCGGCGGTGTGTATCGCGTTCTGCCGGACCGTATCGAAACCGGCACCTTCCTGGTGGCTGCGGCGATCTCTGGCGGTAAGATTGTCTGCCGTAATGCACAGCCAGACACTCTGGATGCCGTTCTGGCGAAGCTGCGTGAAGCGGGTGCCGATGTTGAAACCGGTGAAGACTGGATCAGCCTCGACATGCACGGCAAGCGTCCTAAAGCGGTGACCGTGCGTACGGCTCCGCATCCGGCATTCCCGACCGATATGCAGGCACAGTTCACTCTGCTGAACCTGGTTGCCGAAGGAACCGGTGTGATTACCGAGACGATTTTCGAAAACCGTTTTATGCACGTACCTGAACTGATCCGTATGGGTGCACATGCTGAGATCGAAAGTAACACCGTGATTTGCCATGGCGTTGAGAAACTGTCCGGTGCTCAGGTAATGGCAACGGATCTGCGCGCGTCTGCAAGCCTGGTGCTGGCGGGCTGTATCGCGGAAGGCACAACGGTGGTGGATCGTATTTATCACATCGATCGTGGCTATGAACGTATTGAAGACAAACTGCGCGCGCTGGGTGCCAATATCGAGCGTGTGAAGGGCGAGTAATCGTTCCGGCAGCCCCCTGCCAGAAATGACCGGGGGGTTGCTATTCCTGTCAAAAAAACCGTTATCCCTGCGGTTCTGTTTTTGCTTTTCTCTGGCGCATCATGCGCGTTCTGTCGATAAATTCATGAGTAACAGGATCGTGATAACGTGAAGGCCAGATCACCCACGGGTGCGTCTCCAGCGCCGTCGCGATAATCAATTCTCCCTTTGGCCAGGGGCGGGTCAGGGCGTTGGCCAGGGTGGAAGAACTCAGACCATGGCGGCGGGACTCTGCTGCAAGTGACGTACCTCTTTTGCGCAGTGCCGCAATGATATCTGCCGTATGCCAGTCGATAAATTTCGTATCCATAACGCTGTCCTTAAGTTCGGATTCACCTACGCCGTTTCTTCTGAAACGACTGGCTTACTATACTCATTTCGACTTCTTGTTCTAAAAAGTTCGCGTTACTTGAAGGGATATTCAGAATAAGACATGGCTTTATTCATGCGGGCTCTAACCCGATTCATTTACATGAATGCGGAATTTACTGGTGCGTTTTTGAACCTCCCCGCGATGGATACGGGGAGGTGGGGGCAAGATTAACGGTCGCGTTGAACAGCGATGTGGGCAAGACCAATCAGGGCATCGCGCCATGGGCTGTCTGGAATAACCTGGAGAGCTTCGATGGCTTTGTCAGCCTCTTCTTCAGCACGCTGGCGGGTCCATTCCAGCGAGCCGCAGATGGCCATCGTTTCCAGTACAGGTTCCAGAAGATGGCGACCATTTCCCTGTTCGATCGCTTCACGGATCATTTTCGCCTGGTCAGCCGTTCCGTTACGCATCGCGTGAAGCAGCGGCAGGGTCGGTTTGCCTTCATTCAGGTCATCGCCAACGTTTTTGCCGAGCGTTTCGCCGTCCGCGCTGTAGTCCAGCAAATCATCAATCAGCTGGAAGGCGGTACCCAGATAGCGCCCATAATCCTGCAGTCCTTTTTCCTGCGCCTCGGAACAGCCAGCCAGGATGCCGGAACACTGGGCGGCCGCTTCAAACAGGCGCGCTGTTTTGCTGTAGATAACGCGCATGTAGTTTTCTTCGGTGATATCGGGGTCATTGACGTTCATCAGCTGCAGCACTTCGCCTTCAGCGATGACGTTGACGGCTTCGGACATCACCTCGAGCACTTTCAGAGAGCCCAGGCTGGTCATCATCTGGAAGGCGCGGGTATAGATAAAGTCCCCGACCAGAACGCTGGCGGCGTTCCCGAAGGCAGCGTTTGCCGTGGCTTTGCCACGACGCATATCGGATTCATCCACAACATCGTCATGCAGAAGCGTCGCGGTGTGAATAAATTCGATCAGCGCGGCGATCGTCACGTGGGCATTTCCCTGATAGCCAACGGCTCTGGCAGCCAGAATGGCAATCATCGGGCGAATGCGTTTACCGCCGCCGCTGACAATGTAATAGCCCAACTGATTGATCAGCTGAACGTCAGAGTTGAGTTGCTCCAGGATTGCTGCATTTACACCCGCCATATCTTGCGCGGTTAACTCGTTGATTTTTTCTAAATTCATCGCAAAAGCCGGGCTTTTTATCCTGTTGATCCCATCTTCAATGGGGTAACGAAGGGTTTCGGTTTATCAATAGTAGTGCTGATTGTACTGAAAAAACGGCTCAGATAAACGTTACCGTACGTGTTGTGTTTTTTTTCTTCATGTATTGACGGTAGCACTTGTCAAAGGCTCGCGTTTTGCGTAATATTCGCGCCCTATTGTGAATATTTATAGCGCACTCTGATTCATACGAGGACGTGCGCGGAAGCGGAGTTTATATGTACGCGGTTTTCCAAAGTGGTGGTAAACAACACCGAGTAAGCGAAGGTCAGACCGTTCGCCTGGAAAAGCTGGACATCGCAACTGGCGAATCTGTTGAGTTCGCAGAAGTTCTGATGATCGCAAACGGTGAAGAAGTCAAAATCGGCGTTCCTTTCGTTGATGGCGGCGTTATCAAAGCTGAAGTTGTTGCACACGGTCGTGGCGAGAAAGTTAAAATCGTTAAGTTTCGTCGTCGTAAACACTACCGTAAGCAGCAGGGCCACCGTCAGTGGTTCACTGATGTGAAAATTACTGGCATCAGCGCCTAAGACCTGAGGAGAGATTTAAATGGCACATAAAAAGGCTGGCGGCTCCACACGTAACGGTCGCGATTCAGAAGCTAAACGCCTGGGCGTTAAGCGTTTCGGTGGCGAATCCGTTCTGGCGGGTAGCATCATCGTTCGTCAACGTGGTACCAAATTCCACGCTGGTAACAACGTAGGTTGCGGTCGTGACCACACTCTGTTTGCTAAAGCAGACGGTAAAGTGAAATTTGAAGTTAAAGGCCCGAACAACCGTAAATACATCAGCATCGTTGCTGAGTAAGGTTTTCTCGGTCCGGTAACGGATTAAAGCCCCGCAACGTGTTGCGGGGCTTTTTACATTGGAAACCCGGAAAATTTTCTGTAGGGAAAACGGGCATGAAGCAGCAGGCCGGCATTGGTATTCTTTTGGCGCTCACGACCGCAATGTGCTGGGGTGCGCTGCCAATTGCAATGAAGCAGGTACTGGAAGTGATGGAGCCGCCTACGGTGGTCTTTTATCGCTTCCTGATGGCAAGCATTGGTCTCGGGACCATCCTTGCAGTTAAAGGCAAGCTTCCACCGCTACGGCTCTTCCGCAAACCTCGATGGCTGGTGTTACTGGCCATTGCGACGGGCGGTCTGTTCGGTAACTTTATCCTGTTCAGCTCTTCCCTGCAGTATTTGAGCCCTACGGCGTCTCAGGTGATTGGTCAGCTTTCGCCTGTGGGCATGATGGTCGCGAGCGTGTTCATCCTCAAAGAGAAGATGCGCGGGACGCAGATTATCGGGGCAAGCATGCTGCTATGCGGCCTGGTGATGTTCTTCAACACCAGCCTGATCGAGATTTTTACCCGGCTTACGGACTACACCTGGGGCGTGATCTTCGGCGTGGGTGCAGCAACGGTCTGGGTGAGCTATGGCGTCGCGCAAAAGGTGTTATTGCGTCGCCTGGCCTCACAGCAGATCCTTTTTTTGCTGTACACTTTGTGTACAGTGGCATTATTGCCGTTAGCGAAGCCGGGCGTCATTACCCAGCTGAGCGACTGGCAACTGGCGTGCCTCATTTTTTGTGGGCTTAACACGCTGGTCGGTTATGGCGCGCTGGCGGAAGCGATGGCGCGCTGGCAGGCAGCACAGGTGAGCGCATTGATCACGCTTACCCCGCTGTTTACGCTGTTATTTTCAGATTTGTTATCAATCGCCTGGCCCGATGTCTTCGTCAGACCGATGCTCAACCTGTTGGGCTATCTCGGTGCGTTTGTCGTGGTTGCGGGCGCGATGTATTCCGCCATTGGTCATCGTCTTTGGGGACGTTGGCGCAAAAATGAAGCGGTCGTAGTAGTCCCCCGCTCAGGCGAATGAGTTACGGAGAGTAAAATGAAGTTTGTTGATGAAGCGACGATACTGGTCGTGGCAGGTGATGGCGGTAACGGTTGTGTAAGCTTCCGCCGTGAAAAATATATTCCTCGTGGCGGCCCTGACGGCGGTGACGGTGGCGATGGTGGTGACGTGTGGCTGGAGGCGGATGAAAACCTCAACACGCTGATCGACTACCGCTTTGAAAAATCCTTCCGCGCAGAACGCGGACAGAACGGCCAGAGCCGTGACTGTACCGGTAAACGCGGTAAAGACGTGACCATTAAGGTTCCGGTTGGTACGCGCGTTATCGATCAGGGCACCGGTGAAACCATGGGCGATATGACCAAACACGGTCAGCGCCTGATGGTGGCGAAAGGCGGCTGGCACGGTCTGGGTAACAGCCGTTTCAAATCTTCCGTTAACCGTACCCCGCGTCAGAAAACGATGGGTACCCCGGGTGATAAGCGCGATCTGCAGCTGGAGCTTATGCTGCTGGCAGACGTGGGTATGCTGGGTATGCCAAACGCAGGTAAATCTACGTTCATTCGCGCCGTCTCTGCGGCCAAGCCAAAAGTAGCGGACTATCCGTTTACCACGCTGGTACCAAGCCTCGGCGTTGTCCGTATGGATAACGAGAAGAGCTTCGTCGTGGCTGATATCCCAGGCCTGATTGAAGGCGCTGCGGAAGGGGCTGGCCTGGGTATTCGCTTCCTGAAGCACCTTGAGCGTTGCCGCGTACTGCTGCACCTCATCGACATCGATCCGATCGACGGTTCCGATCCGGTTGAAAACGCCCGTATCATTATCGGTGAGCTGGAAAAATACAGCGAAAAACTGGCGAGTAAGCCACGCTGGCTGGTCTTCAACAAGATCGACCTGATGGATAAAGCGGAAGCCGAAGCGAAAGCCAAAGCGATTGCCGAAGCAATGGGCTGGGAAGATAAATACTACCTTATCTCCGCGGCAAGTCAGGTTGGCGTGAAAGATCTCTGCTGGGATGTGATGACCTTCATCATCGATAACCCTGTCGTTCAGGCTGAAGAAGCGAAACAGCCAGAAAAAGTCGAATTCATGTGGGATGACTACCACCGCCAGCAGCTCGAAGAGCTGGAAGCGGAAGAGGAAGACGACTGGGACGATGACTGGGATGAAGACGACGAAGAAGGCGTCGAGTTCATCTACAAGCACTAATGTCTGTCCAAAGCCCCCATCAGGGGGCTTTTTTCATTCCAGCGTTGAGGGCAGCCAGCAGCTTGCTATCAGGCCGCCTTCAGCACCATTCTCCAGCATCAGCTTACCGTGATGAAGCTGCAGGATGCGCTGTACGATACTCAGGCCAAGGCCGCTGCCGCCGTAACGCTGATCGAGGCGACGGAACGGCTCCGTGATCGACTGTCGATGCGCTTCGTCAATACCAGGCCCCTGATCGATAACGCTGAGCTGCGTACCGCCTTCGACCTCGGTAAGCGTCACGGTAATCGTGGTGCCTGTCGGGCTGTAGCGCCCGGCATTCTCCAGCAGGTTGCGCAGCATCAGCCGCAGCAGTACCGCGTCTCCCTGAACCGTGAGCGCGCTTTTAGCAGGCCAAATCACCGTATGCTCTTTGGCTTCATGCTCAAGACCAAGAGGCGTGATAATGGTGTCCGTCCAGTTGATGGTTTCATAGTGGCCGCTCGCCATTGCCTGTCCTGCACGGGCCAGCATCAGCAGTTGCTCAACGGTGTGCATTAGCTGGTCAATACGGCTGATGAGCGTCGTGGCCTGCGTAGAGCCTGACTGGGCCATGAGCTCCAGATGGAGCCTGATTCCGGCAAGAGGCGTTCGCAGTTCATGGGCGGCGTCAGCCGTGAAGAGACGCTCCTGCTGAATGGTACTGTCCAGCCTGGCGAGTAGCTGATTGAGCGAGGTGGTAACGGCGCCGATTTCTTCCATGTCGGAATACATAGGAAGTGGGGTTAGGTTATCCGCCGAACGGTTAGCCAGGCTCACGCGCAGTTTGTTCAGCGGTCGGGTTATCCAGGTGACCGCCCAGAACGAGAAAAACAACGTAAACCCAACCATCACCAGGGAAGGAACCAGCAGCGAGGCAATCGCTTCGCGTATCTCTTTCTCGACGTGGTTGTTACGCGATTTTGCCGACAGCGTTTCGTTCACCAGAAAGCCAATCTGCTCGCGGCTTTCGTGCCACAACCAAATGACGCTTATCAGCTGGAAAAATAACAGAATGACCGCCAGCAACACCATTAATCGCCGACGCATGCTGTTCATTTCTGGCTCTCCAGGCGGTAGCCAACGCCGCGGACGGTTTTAATCCGGTCTTTGCCGAGCTTACGACGCAGGTTGTGGATGTGGACTTCCAGGGTATTTGACCCCGGATCGTCCTGCCAGGAATAGATATCCTGCTGAAGGGTTTCTCTGTGTACCGTTTGTCCGCTTCGCATGATCAGACGCGTCAGCAAGGCGAACTCTTTTGGTGTGACTTCAACGGGCTGTGACTGGCGCAATACCTGTTGGGTTTGCAGATTCAGGGTAATGTCCCCGTCGGTTAGTAAGTTATCACTATGGCCCTGATAACGGCGTATTAACGCTCGCACCCGAGCCTGAAGTTCTGCAAGCGCAAAGGGCTTCACCAGATAATCATCGGCGCCAGCATCAAGGCCGGTAATACGATCTTCAATGGCGTCGCGTGCCGTCAGGATTAACACCGGATTGGCGATGCCCCGGCGACGCCACTGGGTAAGCAACGTCGCGCCGTCTTTGTCCGGCAAGCCCAGGTCAAGGATCACCAGGCTGTATTCGCCGCTCTGGATCAGGGCATCTGCTTCTGCCGCGGTGCCGGCACAGTCCAGGGCATAGCCTTCATTGGCGAGTCCCAGAGCCAGTCCTTCCTGTAATAACAGATCGTCTTCAACTATAAGTAGTTTCATCGCTAGTTATTCTGGTAGATGTCTTTATAAAGCCTGCTTTCGAAGCGAACCAGTGGAATACGGCGGTTGCGCTGGTCGGTCGGTTCGACGGCATAGCCGGAAAGATACTGCACGAATGCCATGCGCTGTCCGCTGGCGGTCGTGATGAACCCTGCCAGGTTATACACCCCCTGCAGTGAACCTGTTTTCGCGGAGACTTTGCCATCCACACCTGCCGCGTGAAGCCCGGCGCGGTATTGCAGCGAACCGTCGTGTCCGGCAAGCGGCAGCATTGAGATAAAGTTTAGCTCAGTGTCATGTTGTGCAATGTACTGAAGCACCTGCATCATGGTGGCTGGGGCAATCAGGTTATGACGCGATAATCCTGAACCATCAACGGCGATAGTATTACCCAGATCGATCCCCGCCTGCTGGCGCAGGATCTGACGAACAGCGTCTGAGCCCGCGCGCCAGGTTCCCGGCACGCCGAAACGCGCGTGGCCAATCATGCGGAACACGGTGTCGGCAATCATGTTGTCAGACTTTTTCAGCATAATTCGCAGCAAATCGTGCAGCGGTGGCGACTGTTTGCTGGCAATGACCGTTCCGGGCTGGTTGACCTGCGTCTGGCGTAGCAGCGTGCCGGAGTAGGTTATTCCCGCCTGCTTCAGCTCATCCTTGAGAATCGCACCCGCATAGCTTGCGCCATCCTGAATCGCGAAGGCCAGCGGCAGGGGATCGGCGCGCTGCGTCAGGCAGCCGGTGAGGGTGTAGCGGTTAAGATCGCCAGGCACCACGTCCAGTTCGCAGTACTGGGCATCAGGGGAGCCTTTAGCCAGCGTTCGCACCTGGCTAAACATGGTCACCGGATAGTAAGATGCCACGCGAATGAACGCTAAATCATCTGGCTTGGGCGCGCTGTAAAGGGAGATCGAGAAGCAGTTGCGGTCAACAATCGCGGCGGCTGGCGGGGCGCTAAAGCACTGCGTCATGTCGTTCCACGGCCAGCCTGGTGCTTTATCGTGGCTGGCAAAAATGGAGGTATCGATCAGCACGTTGCCATCGATTTTTGTCACGCCGGATTTTTTCAACACCGCTACCATGTTGCGGATATCCTGGCGCTTAAAGGTGGGATCGCCACCGAAACGGGCGATAAGATCGCCTTTTAGTTCGCCACCGTCGACGTTACCTTTGGTTTCAAGCGTGGTGGTAAAACGGAAGTCAGGCCCGAGTTGGAGCAGGGCGGCGAGGGCAGTGATCACCTTCTGGGTACTGGCAGGCAGCGCCATCTGTTGACTGTGATAGTCAATCTCGGGAGCCTGTGTGCCAACCTTCTGCACCATCAGGGCGAGGTTCGCGCCTGCGGGGAGCTGATTAATGTACTCATCAACATTCGCGGCCTGGGCGGTGAACGTTATACTGGTAGTCAATCCGATGATAAAACTGGAAAATCGCATAATCTCGCGCTAACAACCCGAAAACAAACCGTCATACTACGGTGCATGGCACTGCAAAGTAAACGATGACCCATAGTGAACTTCGCGGTAAAATGCGTATCAAATTGAAAAATTGCTGCTGACCTGGGGCGTCGCTCCCGGGTCGGTTTTCTTTTTGCTTCTTGCCCGCTTCGGGGGGCAGGAGCAGGGAACACTGCTCCCAACAGGAATGTTTAAGAGGTATAACAAATGCAAGCTATTCCGATGACCTTACGTGGTGCCGAAAAACTGCGCGAAGAGCTGGATTTCCTGAAATCCGTGCGTCGCCCTGAAATCATCGCCGCTATCGCGGAAGCCCGTGAGCATGGCGACCTGAAAGAGAATGCTGAATACCATGCGGCGCGCGAGCAGCAGGGTTTCTGTGAAGGGCGCATTAAAGATATCGAAGCGAAACTGTCTAATGCGCAGGTTATCGATATCACCAAAATGCCTAACAACGGTCGCGTGATCTTTGGTTCTACCGTCAGCGTTCTGAACCTCGACAACGATGAAGAGCAAACCTATCGCATCGTGGGCGATGATGAAGCAGACTTCAAACAGAACCTGATTTCGGTGAACTCACCCATTGCTCGCGGCCTGATTGGCAAAGAGCAGGACGATGTTGTCACCATCCGCACCCCTGGCGGTGAAGTGGAATACGAAATTATCAAGGTTGAATACCTGTAATTCGCTTCTCTACTAAGATGTTGATACATTGTAAAGAAAAGAAAAAGGCCGCATAGCGGCCTTTTATCAACTCAAGGAGCATGGCATTTTGCTGAGCCTGCTGAAAGAAATCCCTCGTTTCACACAGAAAATGTGATTGATTCAGGATATCCTTAGCGTGGCAGCGAGATTTTACGCTCTTTAGATGGGCGATAGAGCACCAGCGTTTTACCGATGACCTGTACATTACAGGCGCCGGTTTCGCGCACGATGGCTTCCACGATCAGGTTTTTAGTGTCTCTGTCTTCAGAGGCGATTTTCACCTTGATCAGCTCGTGGTGTTCCAGCGCTTGTTCAATCTCGGCAAGCACCCCTTCGGTCAAACCATTGTTGCCAAGCATGACTACAGGCTTGAGCGGATGTGCCAGACCTTTAAGGTGCTGTTTTTGTTTAGTACTCAGATTCATCGTATATTTTTGCTTACGTTGGGATTGAAAACGGTTCATTCTACCGCCATCTCCCTTATATCGCCAAATAGCTGCGTAGAAATTTACGTCACAGGCAAGCAACGATGAACCAGGACGGAAATGTTAAATGACAGGTAAAAAGCGTTCTGCCAGTTCCAGCCGCTGGCTTCAGGAACACTTTAGCGATAAATATGTTCAACAGGCACAGAAAAAGGGGTTACGTTCCCGTGCCTGGTTTAAACTTGATGAAATACAGCAAAGTGACAAACTTTTTAAGCCGGGGATGACGGTTGTCGACCTCGGTGCGGCACCTGGCGGATGGTCCCAGTATGCGGTAACGCAGATCGGCGGAACGGGCCGAATCATCGCGTGCGATCTTTTACCAATGGATCCCATCGTTGGTGTCGACTTCCTTCAGGGCGACTTTCGTGATGAATTAGTGCTGAAAGCGTTACTTGATCGTGTTGGTGACAGTAAGGTCCAGGTTGTCATGTCGGATATGGCACCAAATATGTGCGGAACACCGGCGGTGGATATCCCCCGCGCCATGTATCTGGTGGAGCTAGCGTTAGAAATGTGTCGTGATGTACTAGCGCCTGGTGGTAGTTTTGTTGTGAAGGTGTTTCAGGGCGAAGGTTTCGAGGAGTATCTTAAGGAAATTCGCTCCCTGTTTGCGAAGGTCAAAGTTCGTAAGCCGGACTCTTCCCGGGCCCGTTCCCGTGAAGTGTATATTGTAGCGACCGGGCGAAAATGATAACCGGGAGATTTCAGACGAAAGTTTGAATGAAACTGGATATAGAGTATCCTGACGCTGTTTTTAACACAGTTGTAATATGAGGTTAATCCCTTGAGTGACATGGCGAAAAACCTAATACTCTGGCTGGTCATTGCCGTTGTGCTGATGTCAGTATTCCAGAGCTTTGGGCCCAGCGAGTCGAATGGCCGCAAGGTGGATTATTCTACCTTCCTGCAAGAGGTCAATCAGGACCAGGTTCGCGAAGCGCGTATCAACGGACGTGAGATCAACGTTACCAAGAAAGATAGTAACCGTTACACGACTTACATCCCGGTGAACGATCCTAAGCTGCTTGATAACCTTCTGACCAAAAACGTCAAAGTGGTAGGCGAGCCGCCAGAAGAACCAAGCCTGCTGGCTTCTATCTTCATTTCCTGGTTCCCGATGCTACTTCTTATCGGCGTCTGGATCTTCTTTATGCGCCAGATGCAGGGCGGCGGTGGCAAAGGTGCCATGTCGTTCGGTAAGAGCAAGGCGCGTATGTTGACGGAAGACCAGATCAAGACCACGTTTGCTGACGTCGCCGGTTGTGACGAAGCAAAAGAAGAAGTGGGTGAACTGGTTGAATACCTGCGCGAGCCGAGCCGTTTCCAGAAACTGGGCGGTAAGATCCCGAAAGGCGTCCTGATGGTAGGCCCTCCGGGTACCGGTAAAACCCTGCTGGCGAAAGCCATCGCGGGTGAAGCGAAGGTGCCGTTCTTTACTATTTCAGGTTCTGACTTCGTTGAAATGTTCGTGGGTGTCGGTGCATCTCGTGTGCGTGACATGTTCGAGCAGGCCAAGAAGGCAGCACCGTGCATCATCTTTATCGATGAAATCGACGCCGTAGGCCGCCAGCGTGGCGCGGGCCTGGGCGGTGGTCACGATGAGCGTGAGCAGACCCTGAACCAGATGCTGGTTGAGATGGACGGCTTCGAAGGTAACGAAGGTATTATCGTTATCGCGGCGACTAACCGTCCGGACGTACTTGACCCTGCGCTGCTGCGTCCAGGCCGTTTCGACCGTCAGGTTGTTGTCGGTCTGCCGGATGTTCGTGGTCGTGAACAGATTCTGAAAGTGCACATGCGTCGCGTACCGCTGGCGCCAGATATCGACGCGGCCATCATTGCGCGCGGTACCCCGGGCTTCTCCGGTGCGGACCTGGCTAACCTGGTCAACGAAGCTGCACTGTTTGCCGCTCGCGGTAACAAGCGCGTGGTCTCCATGGTTGAGTTCGAGAAAGCGAAAGACAAAATCATGATGGGTGCGGAACGTCGCTCCATGGTGATGACGGAAGCGCAGAAAGAGTCCACGGCTTACCACGAAGCGGGTCACGCGATTATCGGTCGCCTGGTGCCGGAACACGATCCGGTACACAAGGTAACGATTATTCCGCGCGGCCGTGCGCTGGGTGTGACCTTCTTCCTGCCTGAGGGCGACGCGATCAGCGCCAGCCGTCAGAAGCTGGAAAGCCAGATTTCGACCCTGTACGGCGGTCGTCTGGCAGAAGAGATCATCTACGGTCCAGAACATGTTTCTACCGGTGCGTCGAACGACATTAAAGTGGCGACAAACCTGGCGCGTAACATGGTGACTCAATGGGGCTTCTCCGACAAACTCGGTCCGCTGCTGTATGCAGAGGAAGAGGGTGAAGTATTCCTGGGCCGCTCCGTAGCGAAAGCAAAACATATGTCCGATGAGACGGCACGTATCATCGACCAGGAAGTGAAAGCGCTGATTGAACGTAACTACGGTCGCGCGCGTCAGATCCTGAACGACAATATGGACATTCTGCATTCGATGAAAGATGCGCTCATGAAATATGAGACCATCGATGCACCGCAGATTGACGACCTGATGGCTCGCCGCGAAGTGCGTCCGCCAGCAGGCTGGGAAGACCCAGGCGCTTCCAACAATTCTGACAACAATGGTACCCCGCGCGCGCCGCGTCCGGTCGATGAACCGCGTACGCCAAACCCGGGCAACACCATGTCAGAGCAGTTGGGCGACAAGTAAGTCACTGCTGTTGAAGCGTTTGTCTGTACCCCAAACCCTGGAGCTTGCTCCGGGGTTTTTCTTTTCCGTTAAACCATACTAAAACCAGGGATTTAACCATGAAACTCTTCGCCCAGGACTCGCATCTCGATCTTTCACATCCGCACGTGATGGGGATCCTGAATGTTACCCCTGACTCCTTCTCTGACGGCGGCACGCATAACACGCTTATCGACGCGGTTAAGCACGCAAATCTAATGATCAACGCGGGTGCCACCATCATTGATGTGGGCGGTGAATCGACGCGTCCCGGCGCGGCAGATGTTTCGGTGGAAGAAGAGCTGGCGCGCGTGGTGCCGGTGGTTGAGGCAATCGCGCAACGTTTCGAGGTGTGGATCTCCGTCGACACGTCCAAACCAGAAGTGATCCGTGAAGTGGCGAGAGTGGGTGCTCACATTATTAATGATATCCGCTCGCTGACCGAACCGGGTGCGATCGAGGCCGCTGCAGAAACCGGCCTGCCGGTATGCCTGATGCACATGCAGGGGCAACCGAAAACTATGCAGGAAGCGCCGAAGTATGATGATGTCTTTGCCGACGTGAATCGCTTCTTTATTGAGCATATTGAACGCTGTGAGCGTGCAGGCATCCCAAAAGAGAAATTGCTGCTCGACCCGGGGTTCGGTTTCGGTAAAAATCTCTCACACAATTATGCGTTGCTTGCGCGCTTATCGGAATTTCATCACTTTGGTCTGCCGCTGCTGGTGGGTATGTCGAGAAAGTCGATGATTGGCCAATTGCTTAATGTAGGACCGAGCGAGCGCCTGAGTGGCAGCCTGGCCTGCGCGGTAATTGCGGCGATGCAAGGCGCGCACATTATCCGTGTCCATGACGTCAAAGAAACAGTAGAAGCCATGCGTGTGGTGGAAGCCACACTGGCAGCGAAGGAAAACAAACGCTATGAGTAACCGTAAATATTTTGGTACCGATGGTATCCGTGGGCGCGTAGGCGATGCTCCAATTACCCCTGATTTTGTTCTGAAGCTCGGCTGGGCTGCCGGCAAGGTACTGGCGCGTCATGGCTCACGTAAGATCATTATTGGTAAAGATACCCGTATTTCGGGCTATATGCTGGAATCTGCGTTGGAAGCGGGTCTGGCAGCGGCAGGGCTTTCAGCCTCTTTTACTGGCCCAATGCCAACGCCTGCTGTAGCCTACCTTACGCGCACCTTCCGCGCGGAAGCGGGAATTGTGATTTCGGCGTCTCATAACCCGTTCTACGACAACGGCATCAAGTTCTTCTCCATTGACGGCACCAAGCTGCCGGATGAGGTGGAAGAGGCCATTGAAGCCGAAATGGAAAAAGAGATCACCTGTGTTGATTCCGCCGAGCTGGGTAAAGCGAACCGTATCGTCGATGCGGCGGGTCGTTATATCGAATTCTGCAAAGGCACCTTCCCGAACGAGCTGAGCCTGGCGCATCTTAAAATAGTGGTGGACTGTGCGAACGGTGCGACCTATCACATTGCGCCGAATGTCTTCCGCGAGCTGGGTGCGAAAGTGATCGCCATCGGCTGCGAGCCGGATGGTCTGAATATTAACGAAGAAGTCGGGGCGACGGACGTGCGCGCCCTGCAGGCGCGTGTGCTGGCGGAAAAAGCCGATCTGGGTATTGCCCTGGACGGCGACGGTGACCGCGTGATCATGGTTGACCACGAAGGTAATAAAGTCGACGGCGATCAGATCCTCTACATCATTGCCCGTGAAGGCCTGCGCCAGGGTCAGCTGCGCGGCGGTGCGGTAGGGACGCTGATGAGTAACATGGGGCTGGAGCTGGCGCTGAAACAGCTCGGTATTCCGTTTGTTCGCGCGAAAGTGGGCGACCGCTACGTGCTGGAAAAATTGCAGGAGAAGGGCTGGCGTATCGGTGCTGAGAACTCCGGTCACGTGATCCTGCTCGATAAAACCACTACCGGTGACGGCATTGTGGCGGCGCTTCAGGTGGTTGCCGCGATGGCGCGCAACCATATGAGCCTGCACGATCTGTGCAGCGGGATGAAAATGTTCCCGCAGATCCTGGTGAACGTGCGTTTCACTGCGGGTAAAGGCGATCCGCTGGAAAATGACAACGTGAAAGCGGTGATGGCTGAGGTTGAAGCGGCCCTGGGCAGCCGTGGGCGCGTGCTGCTGCGTAAGTCTGGTACCGAACCGCTGATCCGCGTGATGGTGGAAGGCGAAGACGAAGCGCAGGTCACCGAATTTGCGCACCGAATTGCGGATGCCGTAAAAGCTGCATAATCTTGCATGCTAAATGTTTAAAAAGGCGGCGTTTGCCGCCTTTGTTTTAAGCAATTAATGGCTTTTTGCTGTTTTTTTCCGCAGTTGATACAATGCGTCGAAAATGCCCTTGCGAAGGTGATTCGCTTTGGTTAGTATTCACACCCGCTTCAGTGGGAAACAGAAATCCTGCTAATTGGTCGAAGCATTGGTATGCGGCAAATCCGCAAGGAACAGGTTGATTATGTACGAAGCTCTTTTAGTTGTTTTCCTTATTGTAGCCATCGCTCTCGTAGCGTTGATCATGCTGCAGCAAGGTAAAGGCGCTGATATGGGAGCCTCCTTCGGAGCAGGCGCTTCCGGTACGCTGTTCGGTTCAAGTGGTTCTGCGAACTTCATGACCCGCACGACGGCGATTCTGGCTACGCTGTTCTTCATCATCAGTCTGGTGCTTGGCAATATCAACAGCAACAAGACCAGCAAAGGAAGCGAGTGGGAAAATCTGAGCGCGCCAGCAAAAACTGAGCAGACTCAGCCAGCTGCACCGGCTGAGCCAACCAGCGATATCCCGCAGTAAGTATTCCGTACCGAGGTGGTGGAATTGGTAGACACGCTACCTTGAGGTGGTAGTGCCCTAACGGGCTTGTGGGTTCGAGTCCCATCCTCGGTACCAATATTCCAGAAGAAAGACGTCGAAAGGCGTCTTTTTTTTCGTCTGTAGCTTTTGCCTTTCGTAGGCCCGGTGGCGCTGCGCTTACCCGCCCTACAAAAGCCAAACAAAAAGGCGCCCATTGGGCGCCTTTTGCATGTGACATCAGCGATTACTTCTTATCGCTATTCTCCAGGTTTTCAACCTGCGGCAGGCCGTTAGCGGAATTCGCGGAGAGCAGACCATTCTCAACGTAGTTGAACAGCTTCTCACGGGTATCGGTGATGTCCAGGTTACGCATGGTCAACTGACCAATACGGTCGTCCGGAGAAAACACAGACTCACCTTTTTCCATGGTCAGACGCTCGGCTTTATAGGTCAGGTTATCCGACACGGTGTTAAGAATGGAGTAGTCGTTACCACGACGCAGTTCCAGCGTCACTTCACCGGTGATCGCGCTCGCTACCCAACGCTGCAGCGCGTCACGCAGCATCAGCGCCTGCGGATCGAACCAGCGACCCTGATACAGCAGTTTGCCCAGTTGACGACCATGAGAGTGATACTGCTCGATGGTGTCTTCGTTGTGAATACCGGTCAGCAGACGCTCGTAAGCGATGTGCAGCAGCGCCATCCCCGGAGCTTCATAGATACCGCGGCTTTTCGCTTCGATGATACGGTTTTCAATCTGATCGCTCATGCCCAGACCGTGACGACCGCCGATGCGGTTTGCTTCCAGCATCAGTTCAACGTCGTCAGAGAAGGTCTTACCGTTCAGGGCAACCGGATGACCACGTTCGAAACGCACGGTCACTTCTTCTGCCGGGATCTTCACGCTTTCGTCCCAGAACTTCACGCCCATGATCGGGTTAACAATTTTTACGCTGGAGTTCAGGAACTCCAGGTCCTTCGCTTCGTGCGTCGCGCCCAGCATGTTGGAGTCGGTAGAGTAGGCTTTCTCAACGGACATTTTGTAGTCAAAGCCGCAGGCAATCATAAACTCAGACATCTCATGACGACCACCCAGCTCGTCGATGAAGTCGGTGTCCAGCCACGGCTTGTAGATCTGCAGCTCCGCGTTGGTCAGCAGGCCATAACGATAGAAACGTTCGATATCGTTGCCTTTATAGGTGCTGCCGTCACCCCAGATGTTTACGCCATCTTCTTTCATGGCGGCAACCAGCATGGTGCCGGTGACGGCACGACCCAGCGGGGTGGTGTTGAAATAGGTCAGGCCGCCCGTAGTGTTATGGAACGCACCGCACTGAATAGCGGCGATACCTTCAGCAACCAGTTGCTTACGGCAGTCAATCAGTCGCGCGTTTTCTGCGCCATACTCTTTAGCGCGACGAGGAATAGCATCGTAATCGTCCTCATCCGGCTGACCCAGGTTCGCAGTATATGCATACGGAACCGCTCCCTTCTGGCGCATCCACAGCAGTGCAGCGCTGGTATCCAGGCCGCCTGAGAAAGCGATGCCAATACGTTGTCCTACCGGAAGATGCTTGAGAATCGTCGTCATAGAATAAAACCCTGCTTGATTGACTGATTAGAGACCGCTTTCGTTCTCTTGTGCATTTTTATGCAAAATAAGTGAGTATTCATTTAATCATCTTTTATCGAATACCGGAAGAGACTCATGCGTTTTTTGTAAAAAATTTGGTCTGTTCTCTCTGGCGGAAGCTGGGTTGACAGGTAGGGTCAACTATCAATATACTAAACGCCGATTTTACGTCCCGTCTTCGGTACCAAATCCCAGCATTATTTGCAAATTCTGTCCAAAACGCGTAGAATTTGCCACGTTTCAGGCGCGGGGTGGAGCAGCCTGGTAGCTCGTCGGGCTCATAACCCGAAGGTCGTCGGTTCAAATCCGGCCCCCGCAACCACTTTCCCATAAAGTTCTTTTTCAAATATACTGTGAAGACTTAGAGCCTTCGTAGCTGGATTTGAAAAAATTCTTTCGGAGAGTGCTCCAGGCCACAGTTGTGGCTATAGGGTTCAGTTATCTAAAGCCCCGATTTATCGGGGTTTTTTGTTATCTGACTACAGAATAACTGGGCTTTACGCCCTTTTTTTATGTCTTGGGGGTGGGCTTGTCCACATTAGAGCAAAAATTAACAGAGATGATTACTGCACCGGTCGAAGCACTGGGCTACGAACTGGTCGGCATCGAATTCGTTCGCGGCCGTACATCGACGCTGCGCATCTATATTGATAGTGAAGATGGCATCAATGTTGATGATTGTGCTGATGTCAGCCACCAGGTGAGTGCGGTTCTTGATGTTGAAGACCCGATTACCGTTGCGTACAACCTGGAAGTTTCCTCACCTGGCCTGGATCGCCCGATGTTCACGGCCGAGCACTATGTGCGCTTTACCGGTGAAGAAGTGGCTCTCGTTCTGCGTATGGCCGTACAGAACCGCCGTAAATGGCAGGGAATTATCAAAGCCGTTGATGGTGAAATGATCACGGTAACAGTCGAAGGCAAAGATGAAGTGTTCGCGCTGAGTAATATCCAGAAGGCGAACCTGGTTCCCCACTTTTAACAGTCTGGATTGAGGTGAAAAGCCCGCGATGAACAAAGAAATTTTGGCTGTTGTTGAAGCCGTCTCCAACGAGAAATCACTGCCGCGTGAGAAAATTTTCGAAGCGCTGGAAAGTGCACTGGCTACAGCAACCAAGAAAAAATACGAACAAGAGATCGATGTTCGCGTAGAAATCGATCGTAAAAGCGGTGACTTCGATACATTCCGTCGTTGGGTAATCGTTGAAGAAGTGACCCAGCCGACCAAAGAGATCACCCTGGAAGCGGCACGTTTTGAAGACGAAAGTCTGAACGTGGGTGACTACGTTGAAGATCAGATTGAATCTGTGACCTTCGACCGTATCACCACCCAGACCGCTAAGCAGGTTATCGTGCAGAAAGTGCGCGAAGCCGAGCGCGCGCTGGTTGTCGATCAGTTCCGCGATCAGGAAGGCGAAATCATCACTGGCGTGGTGAAGAAAGTGAACCGTGACAACATCTCTCTGGAAATTAAATCCGAAGGGATGCCGGGCAACGCTGAAGCCGTGATCCTGCGTGAAGACATGCTGCCGCGTGAAAACTTCCGCCCGGGCGACCGTATTCGTGGTGTTCTGTACGCCGTGCGCCCTGAAGCGCGTGGTGCACAGCTGTTCGTGACCCGTTCTAAACCAGAAATGCTGGTTGAACTGTTCCGCATCGAAGTGCCGGAAATCGGCGAAGAAGTTATTGAGATCAAAGCAGCAGCTCGCGATCCAGGCTCTCGTGCGAAAATTGCGGTGAAAACCAACGACAAGCGTATCGACCCGGTCGGTGCTTGCGTCGGTATGCGCGGTGCGCGCGTTCAGGCGGTTTCTACCGAACTGGGCGGCGAGCGTATTGATATCGTTCTGTGGGACGACAACCCGGCGCAGTTCGTGATCAACGCAATGGCTCCGGCTGATGTCGCGTCTATCGTTGTTGACGAAGACAAACACACCATGGATATCGCTGTTGAAGCGGGCAACCTGGCGCAGGCGATTGGCCGTAACGGTCAGAACGTACGCCTGGCGTCACAGCTGAGCGGCTGGGAACTCAACGTCATGACCGTTGATGACCTGCAGGCTAAGCATCAGGCTGAAGCCCATGCGGCGATCGATACCTTCACCAAATACCTCGACATTGACGAAGACTTCGCCACTGTTCTGGTAGAAGAAGGTTTCTCTACGCTGGAAGAACTGGCCTATGTGCCAATGAAAGAGCTGCTGGAAATTGACGGTCTGGATGAGCCAACCGTTGAAGCCCTGCGTGAACGCGCTAAAAACGCACTGACCACCCTGGCACTGGCTCAGGAAGAAAGCCTTGGCGATAAGAAGCCGGCTGATGACCTGCTGAATCTGGAAGGTCTTGATCGTGCGATTGCGTTCAAGCTGGCTGCCCGTGGTGTTTGTACGCTGGAAGATCTCGCTGAGCAAGGCGTTGATGACCTGGCCGATATCGAAGGTTTAACCGACGAGAAAGCCGGCGAACTCATCATGGCCGCACGTAATATTTGCTGGTTCGGCGACGAAGCGTAATAAACTGTAGCAGGAAGGAACAGCATGACTGATGTAACTGTAAAATCGCTGGCTGCTGAGATTCAGACCTCCGTGGACCGCCTGGTACAGCAATTTGCTGATGCAGGGATCCCGAAGTCCGCTGATGACTCGGTGACCGCGCAAGAAAAACAAACCTTGTTAACGCACCTGAACCGCGAACACGGTTCTACGCCTGACAAGTTAACGCTGCAGCGCAAAACGCGCAGCACGTTAAACATTCCTGGTACCGGTGGCAAAAGCAAATCGGTACAAATTGAAGTCCGCAAGACGCGCACCTTTGTAAAACGTGATCCGCAAGAGGCAGAACGCCTTGCCGCGGAAGAGCAGGCACAGCGTGAAGCGGAAGAACAAGCTCAGCGTGAGGCGGAAGCAGCCGCCAAACGTGAAGCAGAATTAAAAGCTGAACGTGAGGCCGCAGAAAAAGCGAAACGCGACGCCAGTGATAAAGTGAAGCGTGACGCTGCGGAAAAAGACAAAGTGAGCAATCAACAGACAGACGAAATGACCAAAACCGCCCAGGCTGAAAAAGCCCGCCGTGAAAATGAAGCTGCCGAGCTGAAGCGTAAAGCGGAAGAAGAAGCCCGCCGTAAGCTGGAAGAAGAAGCTCGCCGCGTCGCTGAAGAAGCGCGCCGTATGGCAGAAGAAAACGAGAAGAATGGCGTGAATACCGCTGAACCGACTGAAGACACCAGCGACTATCACGTGACCACTTCTCAGCATGCGCGTCAGGCTGAAGATGATAACGACCGTGAAGTAGAAGGCGGCCGTGGCCGTGGTCGTAATGCAAAAGCCGCGCGTCCGGCTAAGAAAGGTAACAAACACGCTGAATCTAAAGCTGACCGCGAAGAAGCTCGTGCAGCGGTTCGCGGTGGTAAAGGCGGTAAGCGTAAAGGTTCTTCTCTGCAGCAGGGCTTCCAGAAGCCAGCTCAGGCGGTTAACCGTGACGTCGTGATTGGCGAAACCATCACCGTTGGCGATCTGGCAAACAAGATGGCGGTTAAAGGCTCTCAGGTCATCAAAGCGATGATGAAGCTGGGCGCAATGGCGACCATCAACCAGGTTATCGACCAGGAAACCGCACAGCTGGTTGCCGAAGAGATGGGCCACAAAGTTATCCTGCGTCGTGAAAACGAGCTGGAAGAAGCAGTAATGAGCGACCGTGACACTGGCGCAGCGGCTGAACCGCGTGCACCGGTTGTGACCATCATGGGTCACGTTGACCACGGTAAAACCTCTCTGCTCGACTACATTCGTTCTACGAAAGTTGCCTCCGGCGAAGCGGGTGGTATTACCCAGCACATCGGTGCTTACCACGTAGAAACCGAAAACGGCATGATCACCTTCCTGGATACCCCAGGCCACGCAGCGTTCACCTCAATGCGTGCTCGTGGTGCTCAGGCTACGGATATCGTTGTACTGGTTGTTGCAGCAGACGATGGCGTTATGCCACAGACCATTGAAGCTATCCAGCACGCGAAAGCGGCGCAGGTGCCTCTGGTTGTTGCGGTCAACAAAATCGATAAGCCAGAAGCCGATCTGGACCGCGTGAAGAACGAACTGTCTCAGTACGGCGTTATGCCGGAAGAGTGGGGCGGCGAAGCGCAGTTCATCCCTGTATCTGCAAAAGCGGGTACTGGTATCGACGACCTGCTGAACGCTATCCTGCTTCAGGCCGAAGTTCTGGAGCTGAAAGCCGTTCGTAAAGGTATGGCGAGCGGTGCGGTAATCGAATCCTTCCTGGATAAAGGTCGTGGTCCGGTTGCAACGGTTCTGGTTCGCGAAGGTACGCTGAACAAGGGCGACATCGTTCTGTGTGGCTTCGAATACGGTCGCGTTCGTGCGATGCGTAACGAACTGGGTCAGGAAGTGCTGGAAGCAGGTCCGTCCATTCCAGTGGAAATCCTGGGTCTGTCCGGTGTTCCGGCTGCCGGTGATGAAGTGACCGTTGTGCGTGACGAGAAGAAAGCGCGTGAAGTGGCACTGTATCGTCAGGGCAAGTTCCGTGAAGTTAAGCTGGCGCGTCAGCAGAAATCTAAACTTGAGAACATGTTTGCGAACATGGCTGAAGGCGAAGTTCACGAAGTGAACGTCGTTCTGAAAGCAGACGTTCAGGGTTCTGTGGAAGCGATCTCCGACTCCTTGCTGAAACTGTCTACCGACGAAGTGAAAGTGAAGATCATCGGTTCTGGCGTAGGTGGTATCACCGAAACCGACGCAACCCTGGCTGCGGCGTCCAACGCTATCCTGGTTGGCTTCAACGTGCGTGCTGATGCATCTGCTCGCCGCGTGATCGAAGCGGAAAGCCTGGATCTGCGCTACTACTCCGTCATCTATAACCTGATCGACGAAGTGAAAGCCGCGATGAGCGGTATGCTGTCTCCTGAGCTGAAACAGCAGATCATCGGTCTGGCTGAAGTGCGTGACGTGTTCAAATCACCGAAATTCGGTGCGATCGCGGGCTGTATGGTTACCGAAGGTACCATCAAGCGTCACAACCCAATCCGCGTACTGCGTGACAACGTGGTTATCTACGAAGGCGAGCTGGAATCCCTGCGCCGCTTCAAAGATGACGTTAACGAAGTCCGTAACGGCATGGAATGTGGTATCGGCGTTAAGAACTACAACGACGTTCGCGTTGGCGATATGATCGAAGTGTTCGAAATCATCGAGATCCAACGCAGCATCGACTAATCCTTAGGGATAAGTCCATATGTAGGCCGGGATCGCCTCGTGCCACCCGGCAATAATTTTAAAAGGGGCTTTTAGCCCCTTTTTTGTCTGGAGAATTTATTATGGCGAAAGAATTTGGTCGCCCACAGCGCGTGGCGCAGGAGATGCAGAAAGAGATTGCGCTTATCCTGCAACGCGAAATCAAAGACCCGCGTATCGGTATGATGACCACCGTCTCTGGCGTGGAAATGTCTCGTGACCTGGCCTATGCCAAAGTGTTCGTGACCTTCCTGAACGATCAGGACGAAGCGGCGGTGAAGAACGGCATTAAAGCACTGCAGGAAGCCTCTGGTTTCATCCGCTCTCTGCTCGGCAAAGCGATGCGCCTGCGTATTGTTCCCGAGCTGACCTTCTTCTACGACAACTCGCTGGTCGAAGGTATGCGCATGTCCAACCTGGTGACCAGCGTGGTGAAACATGACGACGAACGTCGTGTTAACCCGACGGACGACAGCAAGGAGGACTGATGAGTCGTCCTCGTCGTCGCGGTCGCGACGTGCATGGCGTGCTGCTGCTGGATAAACCGCAGGGTGCATCCAGTAACGACGTGCTGCAAAAAGTGAAGCGTATTTATAACGCTAACCGTGCGGGCCACACCGGCGCGCTGGATCCGCTGGCGACCGGCATGCTGCCGATTTGCCTGGGTGAAGCAACAAAGTTTTCCCAGTACCTGCTCGATTCCGATAAACGCTACCGCGTTATCGCTAAACTGGGCCAGCGTACGGATACTTCCGACGCGGATGGTCAGGTGGTGGAAGAGCGCCCGGTGATCTTCAGCGCCGAACAGCTTGATGCGGCCCTGGAGAGCTTCCGCGGAGACACGATGCAGGTGCCGTCGATGTATTCGGCGCTGAAATATCAGGGCAAGAAGCTCTACGAATATGCGCGCCAGGGGATTGACGTCCCGCGCGAAGCGCGTCCGATAACCGTGTATGAGCTGCTGTTCATTCGCCACGAAGGTGACGAGTTGGAGCTGGAAGTCCACTGTTCGAAAGGGACCTATATTCGCACCATCATCGACGACCTGGGTGAAAAGCTGGGCTGCGGCGCGCATGTGATTTATCTGCGTCGTCTGGCGGTCAGTAAATATCCGGTAGAACGCATGGTGACGCTTGAGCAGCTGCGCGCGCTGGCTGAGCAGGCACAAGCGCAGGGAGTGGAACCAGCAGATTTGCTGGATCCACTGCTGATGCCAATGGACAGTCCGGCAGCGGACTTCCCGATCGTTAATCTTCCTTTAACATCGTCCGTTTACTTTAAGAACGGAAACCCGGTTCGTACGACGGATGCGCCGCTGGATGGACTGGTACGCGTGACGGAAGGTGACGAAGGGAAATTCATCGGTATGGGCGAAATGGACGGTGAAGGGCGCGTTGCGCCGCGTCGTCTGGTCGTCGAATATCCGGTCGACGCGTGACGGTGATTACGCCTCACCTTGCGATAAGCGGGGGAGACGAGTAGAATATCGCCGCTTAACGCCCGGTAAATTGTTTAACAATCTGCGGGGCGTACATGGGGTCGCTGAATTAGAGATCGGCACCCTTACATTTTTTATACTTTGGAGTTTGAAAATGTCTCTAAGCGTTGAAGCTAAAGCTAAAATCGTTTCTGAGTTTGGTCGTGGTACTAACGACAGCGGTTCTACCGAAGTTCAGGTTGCACTGCTGACTGCACAGATTAACCACCTGCAGGGTCACTTTGCAGAGCACAAAAAAGATCACCACAGCCGTCGTGGTCTGCTGCGCATGGTTTCTCAGCGTCGTAAACTGCTCGACTACCTGAAGCGTAAAGATGTTGCACGCTACACCGCGCTGATCGAGCGTCTGGGTCTGCGTCGCTAAGTCTTGCGAGTTTCAGAAAAGGGGGCCTGATGGCCCCTTTTTTCAACCAGACGGCAGCAATTCAATGGAAACTATTGTATTGTTGCTATAAATGATCTTCATTGCAGAGGTTCGCGCGGCTAATGAGAGGCTTCACCCATGGGGGTGTCGGTTGTCATTAGTCGCGAGGATGCGAAGAAGGTCGGGTTAAATCGACAGCACGCCGGCGGTGTGCTGTCATACATTTAAGAAAGGATAGAATTTTGCTGAATCCGATCGTTCGTAAATTCCAGTATGGTCAACATACCGTCACGCTGGAAACCGGCATGATGGCACGCCAGGCGACTGCTGCCGTTATGGTAAGCATGGATGACACCGCGGTATTCGTGACCGTTGTGGGCCAGAAAAAAGCTAAACCAGGTCAGGACTTCTTCCCGCTGACCGTTAACTACCAGGAGCGTACCTACGCTGCCGGCAAAATCCCGGGTGGCTTCTTCCGTCGTGAAGGCCGTCCAAGCGAAGGCGAAACCCTGATCGCGCGTCTGATTGACCGCCCGGTTCGTCCGCTGTTCCCGGAAGGCTTCGTTAACGAAGTGCAGGTTATTGCGACCGTTGTTTCCGTTAACCCACAGGTTAACCCGGACATCGTTGCGATGATCGGTGCCTCCGCTGCCCTGTCACTGTCTGGTATTCCATTCAATGGCCCAATCGGTGCCGCGCGCGTCGGTTACATCAACGACCAGTACGTGCTGAACCCAACTCAGGAAGAGCTGAAAGAAAGTAAGCTGGACCTGGTTGTTGCCGGTACTGAAGCGGCTGTGCTGATGGTTGAATCCGAAGCTGAACTGCTGAGCGAAGACCAGATGCTGGGCGCTGTGGTGTTCGGTCACGAGCAGCAGCAGATTGTTATCCAGAACATCAACGACCTGGTGAAAGAAGCCGGTAAGCCACGTTGGGACTGGCAGCCAGAAGCAGCAAACGACGCGCTGAACGCACGCGTTGCGGCACTGGCAGAATCTCGTCTGAGCGACGCTTACCGCATCATCGACAAACAGGAGCGTTACGCTCAGGTTGACGCGATTAAATCTGAAGTAACCGCGACCCTGGTTGCCGAAGACGAAACGCTGGACGCTAACGAAATTGGCGAAATTCTGCACGCTATCGAGAAAAACGTTGTTCGTAGCCGCGTACTGGCAGGCGAGCCGCGTATCGATGGCCGTGAAAAAGACATGATTCGTGGTCTGGACGTACGCACTGGCGTACTGCCGCGTACTCACGGTTCTGCGCTGTTCACCCGTGGTGAAACGCAGGCGCTGGTTACCGCAACCCTGGGTACCGCACGTGACGCGCAGATCATCGATGAACTGATGGGCGAGCGTACTGACAACTTCCTGTTCCACTACAACTTCCCTCCGTACTCTGTGGGCGAAACCGGTATGGTTGGCTCACCGAAGCGTCGTGAAATTGGTCACGGTCGTCTGGCGAAGCGCGGCGTGCTGGCAGTGATGCCGGAAGCTGATAAATTCCCGTACACCGTTCGCGTGGTTTCTGAAATCACCGAATCCAACGGTTCTTCTTCCATGGCTTCCGTGTGTGGTGCTTCTCTGGCGCTGATGGATGCAGGCGTGCCGATCAAAGCCGCCGTTGCGGGTATCGCAATGGGTCTGGTGAAAGAAGGCGACAACTTCGTTGTTCTGTCTGACATTCTGGGTGACGAAGACCACCTGGGTGATATGGACTTCAAAGTAGCGGGTTCCCGCGACGGTATCTCTGCCCTGCAGATGGATATCAAAATTGAAGGTATCACCAAAGAGATCATGCAGGTTGCTCTGAACCAGGCTAAAGGTGCGCGTCTGCACATCCTGGGCGTGATGGAACAGGCTATCAACGCGCCACGCGGTGATATCTCTGAATTCGCTCCGCGTATTCACACCATCAAGATCAATCCAGACAAGATCAAAGATGTTATCGGTAAGGGCGGTTCTGTTATCCGCGCGCTGACCGAAGAGACCGGCACCACCATCGAAATCGAAGATGATGGTACTGTGAAGATCGCAGCAACCGACGGCGAGAAAGCGAAATTCGCGATCCGTCGCATCGAAGAAATCACTGCTGAAATCGAAGTGGGCCGCGTCTACGCGGGTAAAGTGACCCGTATCGTTGACTTTGGTGCGTTCGTTGCCATCGGTGGCGGTAAAGAAGGTCTGGTTCACATCTCTCAGATCGCTGACAAGCGCGTTGAGAAAGTGACCGATTACCTGCAGATGGGTCAGGAAGTGCCGGTTAAGGTTCTGGAAGTTGACCGTCAGGGCCGTATCCGTCTGAGCATTAAAGAAGCAACCGAGCAGTCTCAACCTGCTGCGGCACCGGAAGCTCCGGCTGCTGAACAGCAAGGCGAGTAAGTTGCCATTTGCCCTCCGCTTTGCGGAGGGCCTGTTATCAGGCAGGACGCCTTGTTAAGCCGCCGGGGGACAGGACGTTCATCCAATAGTTGTCTTCGGGAGTGGGAAATGAAGCCTTTTTTGCGCTGGTGTTTCGTTGCGACAGCTTTAACGCTGGCAGGATGCAGCAACTCTGCCTGGCGTAAGAGCGAAGTCCTCGCAGTGCCATTGCAACCGACTTTGCAGCAGGAAGTGATTCTGGCACGCATGGAACAAATACTTGCCAGTCGGGCTTTAACCGATGACGAACGCGCACAGCTTTTATATGAGCGCGGAGTGTTGTATGATAGTCTCGGTCTGAGGGCATTAGCGCGAAATGATTTTTCACAAGCGCTGGCTATCCGACCTGATATGCCTGAAGTATTCAATTACTTAGGCATTTATTTAACGCAGGCAGGCAATTTTGATGCTGCCTATGAAGCGTTTGATTCTGTACTTGAGCTTGATCCAACTTACAACTACGCGCACTTGAATCGCGGTATCGCATTGTATTACGGCGGTCGTGATAAGTTAGCGCAAGATGATCTGCTGGCGTTTTATCAAGACGATCCTAATGATCCTTTCCGTAGCCTGTGGCTTTACATCGTTGAGCGGAAGCTCGATGAGAAGCAGGCAAAAGAAGCACTACAACAGCGCTTCGAGAAATCGGATAAGGAACAGTGGGGATGGAACATTGTCGAGTTCTACCTGGGCAACATTAGCGAAGCAACGCTGATGGAACGCCTCAAGGCGGACGCAACGGATAACACCTCGCTCGCTGAGCATCTCAGTGAAACCAACTTCTATTTAGGTAAGTACTACCTAAGTCTGGGGGATATGGACAGCGCTACGGCACTGTTCAAATTAGCGGTTGCTAACAACGTACATAACTTCGTTGAGCACCGTTATGCATTGTTGGAATTATCGCTCTTGGGCCAGGAGCAAGACGACCTGGCAGAATCGGACCAGCAATAGCTGACGACATAAACATCAGCCCGTAATCTTTTGATTGCCATCACCTTCACTGGTGAGGGCGTTGTTGTTCGTCAATACACCTACTTTGAGCCGGTTCACACTTTTCAATGAAAATTGCTAATCATTTTCACGATGAGCTAAGTAGACTGGCCGCCATTGACATTGAGGCACTCGTACTACATGGCTGAATTCGAAACCACTTTTGCAGATCTGGGCCTGAAGGCTCCTATCCTTGAAGCCCTTAACGATCTGGGTTACGAAAAACCATCTCCGATCCAGGCAGAATGTATCCCGCATCTGCTTTCTGGTCGTGACGTGCTGGGCATGGCCCAGACTGGTAGCGGTAAAACTGCAGCGTTCTCGCTGCCGCTGCTGAACAACATCGATCCGGACCTGCGTGCACCGCAGATCCTCGTCCTGGCTCCAACTCGTGAACTGGCTGTTCAGGTTGCTGAAGCAATGACGGAATTCTCTAAACATATGCGCGGCGTAAACGTGGTAGCCCTGTACGGCGGCCAGCGTTATGACGTGCAGTTACGCGCCCTGCGCCAGGGCCCACAGATTGTCGTCGGTACGCCGGGCCGTCTGCTGGATCACCTGAAGCGCGGTACTCTGGACCTCTCTAAACTGAGCGGCCTGGTACTGGATGAAGCAGATGAAATGCTGCGTATGGGCTTCATCGAAGACGTAGAAACCATCATGGCGCAGATCCCGGAAGGTCACCAGACCGCTCTGTTCTCTGCAACCATGCCAGAAGCGATCCGTCGCATTACCCGCCGCTTCATGAAAGAGCCGCAGGAAGTGCGTATTCAGTCCAGCGTGACCACTCGCCCGGACATCAGCCAGAGCTACTGGTCCGTGTACGGCATGCGCAAAAACGAAGCGCTGGTCCGTTTCCTGGAAGCGGAAGATTTTGATGCGGCGATTATCTTCGTGCGTACCAAAAATGCGACCCTGGAAGTGGCTGAAGCGCTGGAGCGTAACGGCTACAACAGCGCCGCGCTGAACGGCGACATGAACCAGGCCCTGCGTGAGCAGACGCTGGAACGTCTGAAAGACGGTCGTCTGGATATCCTGATTGCAACCGACGTGGCAGCACGTGGTCTGGACGTTGAGCGTATCAGCCTGGTTGTCAACTACGACATCCCGATGGACTCCGAGTCTTACGTTCACCGTATCGGTCGTACCGGTCGTGCGGGTCGTGCTGGCCGTGCGCTGCTGTTCGTTGAGAACCGCGAGCGTCGTCTGCTGCGCAACATTGAACGCACCATGAAGCTCACCATTCCAGAAGCCGACCTGCCAAACGCAGATCTGCTGGGCAAACGCCGTCTGGAAAAATTCGCCGCGAAAGTACAGCAGCAACTGGAAAGCAGCGATCTGGATCAGTACCGCGCACTGCTGTCGCAGATCCAGCCTGTCGCTGAAGGCGAAGAGCTGGACATGGAAACTCTGGCTGCAGCACTGCTGAAAATGGCTCAGGGCGAACGTAGCCTGATCGTGCCACCAGATGCACCGATGCGTCCTAAGCGTGAGTTCCGTGACCGTGACGATCGTTTCGAACGTCGTGGCGACCGTAACGACCGTGGTCCACGCGGCGACCGTCCAGAGCGTGGTGGTGAAGACCGTCCACGTCGTGAACGTCGTGACGCAGGCGATATGGAACTGTATCGCATTGAAGTGGGCCGTGATGATGGTGTTGAAGTTCGTCACATCGTTGGCGCGATTGCTAACGAAGGCGACATCAGCAGCCGTTACATTGGTAACATCAAGCTGTTCGCATCCCACTCTACCATCGAACTGCCAAAAGGCATGCCGGGCGAAGTACTGCAGCACTTTACTCGCACCCGCATCCTGAACAAGCCGATGAACATGCAGCTGCTGGGCGATGCACAGCCACGTCCTGACCGCGGTGGTGAACGTCGTGGCGGTGGTCGCGGTTTCGGCGGCGAGCGTCGTGAAGGCGGTCGCAGTGAAGGTCGCGGTGGTGAAGGTCGTCGTTTCTCCGGCGAGCGCCGCGAAAGCCGTGGCCCACGTCGTGAAGAAGGCACCAGCCGTCGTCGTTTCGGTGACGCGTAAGCCTTTCGCTTCTGACGTAAAGTAAAATATACAGCCCCGATACACGCTATCGGGGCTTTTTTTATTCCCTTTGTACTCCTGTACTGGTACAGTGCATCACACTAAAATGCAGAACCGCATGATTAACTGGAGAAAAGGCTGTATGGCGACACTAACCACCACCCAAACGTCACCTTCGCTGCTTGGCGGCGTGGTGATCATCGGCGGAACCATTATAGGTGCCGGGATGTTTTCCCTGCCCGTGGTCATGTCCGGTGCGTGGTTCTTCTGGTCGCTGGCCGCGCTGGTGTTCACCTGGTTCTGCATGCTGCATTCCGGCCTGATGATCCTTGAAGCGAACCTGAACTACCGCATTGGCTCCAGCTTCGACACCATCACCAAAGATCTGCTGGGCAAAGGCTGGAACCTGGTGAACGGCCTTTCCATCGCATTTGTGCTCTACATCCTGACCTACGCGTACATCTCAGCAAGCGGCTCGATTCTGCATCACACCTTTTCGGAGATGTCGCTGAACGTTCCGGCGCGTCTGGCGGGACTCTGCTTTGCGCTGGGCGTGGCGTTCATCGTCTGGATGAGCACCAAAGCGGTGAGCCGCATGACGGCGATTGTGCTGGGCGCGAAGGTCATCACCTTCTTCCTGACCTTCGGCAGCCTGCTGGGGCACGTTACGCCCGCCACGCTGTTTAACGTTGCGGAAGTTAATACCTCCTACACGCCGTATCTGCTAATGACTCTGCCGTTCTGTCTGGCGTCGTTCGGCTACCACGGCAACGTGCCGAGCCTGATGAAGTACTACGGCAAGGATCCGCGCACCATCGTGAAGTGCCTGGTCTACGGCACGCTGCTGGCGCTGGCGCTGTACGTCATCTGGCTGCTGGGGACAATGGGCAACATCCCGCGCCCGGAGTTTATCGGCATTGCGCAAAAGGGCGGTAACATTGACGTGCTGGTGCAGGCGCTGAGCGGCGTACTGAACAGCCGCAGTCTGGATCTGCTGCTGGTGGTCTTCTCCAACTTTGCGGTGGCGAGTTCATTCCTCGGTGTGACGCTGGGCCTGTTTGACTACCTGGCGGATCTGTTTGGCTTTGACGATTCTGCGATGGGGCGTTTCAAGACGGCGCTGCTGACCTTCCTGCCGCCGATTGTCGGCGGTCTGCTGTGGCCGAACGGTTTCCTGTACGCCATCGGCTATGCAGGGCTGGCGGCCACCATCTGGGCGGCGATTGTGCCGGCGCTGCTGGCACGTAAATCACGTAAACGCTTCGGCAGCCCGAAATTCCGTGTCTGGGGCGGTAAACCGATGATTGCGCTGATCCTGGTATTTGGGGTGGGTAACGCGCTGGTTCACGTGCTGTCGAGCTTTAACCTGTTGCCTGTGTACCAGTAAACACATTGCCCGGTGGCGCTACGCTCACCGGGCCTACAGGGACCGCGTAGGCCGGATAAGGCGAAGCCGCCATCCGGCAAAAAACTACCCCACCAATTCTTCTTTCACCTGCATCGCCAGATCAAACGAATGTAAACGCGCCTGGTGATCGAAAATCTGGCCGTTGACCATAATTTCATCCGCCTGTGTTTCACGCAGCACTGCTTCCAGCCCGTGACGCACTTTTGCCTTATCACCCACCAGCGACATGCTCAACGCCTGCTGCACGCCATACTGCTCGGAGGCCGACCACAGCTGATGCATATTTTCCACCGGAGGCGGCAACTGGCCCGTCTCGCCGCGGCGCAGCTTCACAAACGCCTGCTGCATAGAGGTAAACAGGAATTCCGCGTCGCGATTGCTGTCAGCGGCAATGATGTTGATACACACCATTGCGTACGGCTTCTCCAGACGCTCGGACGGTTTGAAGTTCGTACGGTAGAGGTGCAGCGCCTGATGCAGCATATCCGGCGCGAAGTGGGAGGCGAACGCGAACGGCAGCCCCAGCTGCGCGGCGAGCTGCGCGCTATACAGGCTCGAGCCTAACAGCCACACCGGGATCTTCTCGCCATAGCCCGGCACCGGGCGCACGTGCGGGTTCGGATCGCGCGCGTCGAACCAGTCCACCAGTTCCGCCACGTCGCGCGGGAAGTTATCGATATCGCCGCTCATATGGCGGCGCAGGGCGCGCATGGTCGGCTGGTCGCTGCCCGGCGCGCGGCCAAGCCCCAGGTCAATACGGCCCGGATAGAGGGTATTCAGCGTCCCGAACTGCTCGGCTATCACCAGCGGGGCGTGGTTCGGCAGCATCACGCCACCGGAGCCAAGGTGCAAAGTGGTGGTATTCGCTGCCAGGTAGCCAATCAGCACCGATGTAGCGGCGCTGGCAATGCCGACCATATTGTGATGTTCTGCCAGCCAGTAGCGGTGATAGCCACGCTTTTCGGCCAGCTGAGCCAGATCGAGAGAGTGCGTGAAGGCTTCTCTTGCCGAGGAGCCTTGTGGGATCGGCGCCAGATCCAGCACCGAAAACGGAATGGTTTTGTCAGTCATAACAGCTCACTTTGTCGACGGTCAATCTTTAATACTGCATTAAAAAATGATAACCGTTGTTAACAAAGTGAGCCTTTTTTAGGCCTGAAGTTCCAGCCCGGCCAGACGTTTCCAGTAACCGTTGCAGTCGCTGTTTGCCGTCAGCGGCAGCGGCGACGCGCCGTTTTCGTTGGCGCGGAAGGCGTCCAGCATCGCGAAAACGCTGGTATCCAGCGGCGACAGGCGCACCATGTCCACCAGTCCGTCCATCGACGCCAGCTCGTTGCCGAGGTTATAGACGTAACCGCTCATGGTTTGAATGCCGTTCAGGACAAACACCTGCTGGTTCTCCTGCGACAGCATGCTGCGCCCGTTCGGGTACTTGATGCAGCAGGTTTCACATTCATCTTTCGGGCGGTCTTCCGATCGCGCGGTGAAGCAGCGGGCAGAGTAGGCCAGCGGCAGATGACCGTAGCTCAGCACTTCCACTTCGAACTGATGGCGAATGCCCAGCTCGTCGCACTGATTCAGCAGGTTTGCCAGCCAGTCACGGGAGAGCTCCACCGGCATGCACCAGCGGGTCATTCCCTGTTTGAGCAGCAGGCGCAGGGTGACGGCGTTATAGCAGTTCAGCGCATGGCCTGCGACAAACGGCAGCCTGCGTTCGGCGCACATGTTCACTACCCCCAGGTCGCTCGCCTCCAGCAGAAACTCACCGTTTTCGACGTAGCGCTTCAGCTCGCCCAGTTCGGACGAAGCCTGCACCAGCGCGAGCGTTGACAGCACCACCTGCTTGCCGCTCCCGGCCAGGCTTTTCGCCATCTCCAGCCAGTCGCCCACTTTGGTGGCGCGGCGTTTGCTGCATACTGCTTCACCGAGGTAAATTACATCGGCGCTGCTGGTGGCAGCCTGTTGGTAAAAATCTTCCAGCGTCTCTTTTGGCCAGTAGTAGAGCACCGGCCCTAATGAATATTTCATGGTTATCTCACTGCCATTTACGGTGATACGCGCCCAGCGTGGTTTGCGTGCCTTCGGACATCGATCCGAGCGTCTCCATCCACGCCGCCTGTGGGGCGTAGTTCTGCGGGTCCGCCATGCAGCGGTCGATGGCCTGACGCCACACTTTCGCCACCTGGCTCACATAGGCCGGACTGCGCTGGCGACCTTCAATTTTCACCGAGGCAATATTGGCGGCCAGCAGCTCCGGCAGCAGCTCCAGCGTGTTAAGGCTGGTGGGCTCTTCCAGCGCGTGGTAGCGCTCGCCGTCGACCAGGTAGCGGCCTTTGCACAGCGTCGGATAACCCGCGTTTTCACCGTCCTGATAGCGGTCGATCAGAACTTCATTCAGACGCGACTCCAGCCCCTGCGGGGTCTGCTGCCAGCGGACGAAGCGGGCAGGGGAGCAGGCCCCGACGGTATTCGGCGATTCACCGGTTAAGTAAGAAGAAAGATAGCAACGGCCTTCGGCCATGATGCACAGACTACCAAAGGCAAAAACCTCCAGCGGCACTGGCGTGACGCGCGCGAGTTGCTTAACCTGATGAATAGAGAGCACGCGCGGCAGCACCACGCGGGCGACGTCAAAGTGTTGATGGTAAAAACGCACCGCCTCTTCGTTGGTGGCAGATGCCTGAACAGAGACGTGGCGCTCAATATGCGGATAGCGTTCTGCCGCATACTCAAGCATGGCGAGGTCGGCCAGGATTAACGCATCGGCGCCCAGCTGTGCTGCCATGTCCACCGCGCGCTGCCAGCGGGCGTAACCGTCAGGATGGGCAAACGTGTTGATGGCAATATGCAGCTTGCGGCGGTGCTGATGAACGAAGTTAACGGCTTCCTGAAGCTTTTTCTCCGTAAAGTTAAGGCCAGCAAAATGGCGGGCGTTGGTGTCATCTTTCAGCCCGATATAGACCGCATCGGCCCCATTCTCGATGGCCGCCTTAAGCGCCGGAAGGTTTCCGGCAGGGCAGAGCAGCTCCATAAATTATCCTGATGTAGTCGATAGCAAAATTGTTAACGAGCTGGGATTTTAATTAAGCCATACGCGACAATTTTTGATTTAAGGCAGCTAATGGCGTATTGATGGCACCAATAATGGGGTACGTCCGACGATGGTTTGTTGATTTACGCCGCTATGTTCTGGAACGGATGTGGCAAAATAGCGGGACTATAGCTATCAGGGAGTAAAGCTCGTGCTGGATAAACTGCGTTCACGTCTCGTACAATTCGGTCCATCAATGCTGAGCGTGCCGGTCAGGCTGGCGCCGTTCGCGCTTAAACGCCAGGTGCTGGAGCAGGTTCTGAGCTGGCAGTTCCGTCAGGCGCTGCAGGATGGCGAGCTGGAGTTTCTGGAAGGGCGCTGGTTAAGCATTGAGGTGCGTGACATCGGGCTGCGCTGGTTTACCTCCGTAGAGAACGACCAGCTGATCGTTCGTGAGTCCGCCGAGGCGGACGTGAGCTTTAGCGCCAACGCCAGTGACCTGCTGATGATTGCCGCGCGTAAGCAGGACCCGGACACACTCTTCTTCCAGCGCCGTCTGGTGATTGAGGGCGACACGGAGCTTGGCCTGTACGTTAAGAATTTAATGGATGCCATTGAGCTGGAGCAGATGCCGAAAGCGCTGCGCGTGATGTTGATGCAAATGGCAGATTTTGTTGAGGCGGGGCTGAAATCCCCGCCGGACAGTAAACACACTTCAGTAGGTGAGCCATGCTGATTCGAGTCGAAATAGGGATTGATGCACCGGGTATCGATGCGTTATTACGCCGCTCTTTTGAGAGCGATGCGGAAGCCCAACTGGTCCACGATCTCCGTGAAGACGGCCTGATCACGCTGGGGCTGGTTGCCACCGATGACGAAGGTCAGGTTGTCGGCTATGTTGCCTTCAGCCCGGTGATCGTTCAGGGTGAAGATCTTCAGTGGGTGGGCATGGCACCGCTGGCGGTAGATGAAAACTACCGCGGGCAGGGCCTGGCGCGCCAGCTGGTCTATGAAGGGCTGGACTCGCTGAATGAGTTTGGTTATGCCGCCGTGGTCACGCTGGGCGATCCGGCGTTCTATGGCCGTTTAGGCTTCGAGCAGGCCGCGCATTACGATCTTCGCTGCCGCTGGCCGGGTACCGAATCCGCCTTCCAGGTGCATCGCCTGGCGGATGATGCCCTGAACGGCGTAAATGGTCTGGTGGACTACCACGACCATTTTAATCGCTTTTAATTAGGCTCTCGCGTAGCGCCTCAAAGGAGCCGTCTCCGGTCACGAGGCGCTCCTTCTGGCGCTTCGTTAGTTGCTTAATACGGTACTCCAGCCTGAGTGCCAGCGATCTGTCCCCCACGGCGGCAGAAAAAGCCAGCTGCAGTTCGCCTTTCCCCCGCAGCGCTTTTGCCCCTTTCCCCGTTTGATGTTGTAAAAAACGCCGCGCCACATCGGTGGTGATCCCGGTGTAGAGTGCGTTATCAGCGGTTCGGACAAGATAGAGAAACCAGCACACGGTAAACAGATTCAGTATGTTAAGGTGAACGCACCATAGCATGAGAGAGAACGAAAATGGAAACACTGGCCGCCATTAACCGCTGGCTGGCAAAGCAGCACGTCGTGACCTGGTGCGTATATAGCGAGGGCGAAATGTGGTGCGCCAACGCCTTTTACTACTACGATCCTGAACGCGTCGCTTTTTACGTCATGAGTGAGGACAAAACGCGGCATGCCCAGATGACCGGCCAGCAGGCAAAAGTGGCGGGCACGGTCAACGGTCAGCCGAAAACGGTCGCGCTGATCCGCGGCGTGCAGTTCAAGGGTGAGATTCGTCGTCTGGAAGGTGAAGAAAGCGACGCACAGCGTAAACGCTACACGCGCCGCTTCCCGGTTGCTGCTGCGCTAAAAGCCCCGGTGTGGGAAATCCGCGTTGATGAGCTGAAATTTACCGACAACACCCTGGGCTTTGGCAAAAAGCTTCACTGGCTACGCGCCGAGCAGGCGTAGCGCTTCGCGGTTAAACGCCGGGAGATCGTCCGGGGTCCGGCTGGTGATCAGCTGGTCGTTATCGTTGACCACCTCCTGATCGTAAAACTCGGCCCCTGCGTTTTTCAGATCGATAACGATCGGTTTCACCGCCGTAAGCTTACGCCCGCGGACCACTTCAGCGCTGATCAGCAGCTGCGGGCCGTGGCAGATGGCAAAGACCGGCTTGCCGGTGCCGACGAAGTCACGGGTAAAGGTGACGAAACGCTCGTCCCCGCGCAGGGAATCCGGTGAATGGCCGCCTGGTAACAGCAGGGCGTCGAAATCTGACGGGCTGACGTTATCGATGGACTCGTCGATGGTCACGCTGGCTTCTCCCTTGTGGCCCTTCACGGTTTTACCCGCTTCTTTCTCAATGGTGATGACCTCGTGGCCTGCCTTGCGGAATGCCTCAGCTGGCGACGTAAATTCTGAATCTTCAAACTCGTCGGTAATCAAGACTGCGATTTTTTTACCCATGCTTCCTCCGTTGTTTTCGCTTCAGACTGTTTTTTTCCCGTTTGTGGTAAATACTTACCGGTAACAGACTTTTAAGTGTGGTAGAGCAGGTCCAGATCGCAAACGGACAATTCTGTAAAGGGGATAAGATGAGTCAGGTACTGATTACCGGCGCAACCGGGCTGGTGGGTGGACATCTGCTGCGGTTGCTGATCCAGGACCGGCATATCAACTATATTGCCGCCCCGACGCGCCGCCCGCTGTTGGATATCACTGGCGTCTATAACCCGCACGATCCCCAGCTCACCGACGCGCTGGCGCAGGTGCAGGATCCTATAGATATCGCCTTTTGCTGCCTGGGCACGACGCGGCGTGAGGCGGGCAGTAAAGAAGCGTTCGTCCATGCGGACTACACGCTGGTGGTGGATACCGCCCTGACGGCGAAAAAGCTGGGGGCAAAACATTTTCTGGTGGTGAGCTCGCACGGCGCCAGCACCGGCTCACCGTTTTTTTACAATCAGGTGAAGGGCAAAATGGAAGAGGCGCTGATTGCGCAGAAGTGGGAGCGCCTGACAATCGTGCGGCCTTCCATGCTGATGGGCCACCGCGACGAACGGCGTTTTAACGAATCCTTCTTCGCCCCGCTGTTTCGTATCCTGCCGGGTAACTGGAAGTCCATCGAGGCGCGGGACGTCGCGCAGGCGATGCTGAAAGAGGCGCTGGCTCCTTCGCAGGAGGGCGTCAATATCATCCCTTCGGCAAAACTGCGTGAAATCGCGCAGGGCGAGGCGTAAACTTCTCCGGCTTATTAAATAACACTCTCCGGGGAATGGTATGACTGGTCAGTCTTCATCTCAGGCGGCAACACCTGTCCAATGGTGGAAGCCCGCACTCTTCTTTCTCGTGGTCATCATTGGCCTCTGGTATGTGAAATGGCAGCCGTACTACGGCAAAGCCTTCACCGCCGCCGAAACGCACAGCATCGGTAAATCTATACTCGCTCAGGCTGATGCCAGCCCGCTGAAGGCGGCATGGGATTACGCCATGGTCTACTTCCTGGCGGTGTGGAAAGCTGCCGTCTTAGGGGTAATCCTGGGATCGCTGATTCAGGTACTTATTCCGCGAAACTGGCTGGTGAAAACACTCGGGCAGCCGCGCTTTCAGGGCACGCTGCTGGGGACGATTTTCTCTCTGCCGGGCATGATGTGCTCCTGCTGTGCCGCACCGGTAGCGGCGGGTATGCGCCGCCAGCGCGTATCCATGGGCGGTGCGCTGGCATTCTGGATGGGGAACCCGCTGCTCAACCCGGCGACGCTGGTGTTTATGGGCTTTGTGCTCGGCTGGCATTTTGCCGCTATCCGTCTGGTTGCCGGGCTGCTGACGGTGCTGGTGGTGGCGACGCTGGTACAAAAACTGGTGAAGGATACTGCCGTCGAACCCGCAGCCGTTGAACTGGACGTCAGCGAACCGCAGGGCGGTTTCTTCACTCGCTGGGGTAAGGCGCTGTGGCAGCTTTTCTGGAGCACCATTCCGGTCTATATCCTGGCGGTACTGGTTCTGGGCGCGGCGCGCGTCTGGCTCTTCCCGCATGCGGATGGGGCGATCGACAACGCGCTGATGTGGGTGATTGCGATGGCCGTTGCAGGCTGCCTGTTTGTGATCCCCACGGCGGCAGAAATTCCGATTGTCCAGACCATGATGCTGGCCGGTATGGGTACCGCACCGGCGCTGGCGCTGCTTATCACCTTGCCGGCAATCAGCCTGCCGTCGCTCATCATGCTGCGTAAGTCTTTCCCGGCGAAAGCGCTGTGGCTGACGGCGGGGCTGGTGGCGTTGAGCGGAGTGATGGTGGGGAGTATTGCGTTGATGTAAAAAAAGCCCGGTGGCGCTCGCGCCTACCGGGCCTTTAGTCAGACGTGGATTACTTAATGTAGGTAAACGCGGTGGTGACGTGCTTCACGCCGCTCACCCGGCTGGCGATATCCGCCGCCGCTTTCCCTTCACGATCGGTCACCAGACCCAGCAGGAACACTTCACCGTTTTCGGTCGTTACTTTTACGTTTGAGGATTTCACCTGGTCTGAACCCAGCAGCTGGGAGCGGACTTTGGTGGTGATCCAGGTGTCAGACGACGCGGTGCCCAGGCTGATTGGCTGACCCTGGCGGATTTCATTGAAGACTTCCGTGGTGCCCTCAACGCCCATTGCGATCTGCTTCGCGCGGCTGGAGAGTTCGGTATTCGGTGCCTGACCCGTCAGCAGGACTTTGCCCTGATAAGCCGTCACGTTGATACGCGCTTCTTTCTTGATTTGTTCGTCTTTCGACAGCGCACTGTTGACCCGCAGCTCCAGCGTACCGTCATCCACCTGGGTTCCCACAGAGCGCGGATCGGTCGCCGCTTTGGTGCCTACTGCGGCAGTACCCACAACGGCCGCAGCAATACATCCCTGAAGCAGTAATGCAGACATAAGGACTGCGAGGGTCGATAAAGCCTTCATAAAAACTCCTTAATCATCCTGGTGAGGGAAAAGCGTGTTATCGATCAAATCGCATAAGCAGTTCACCGTGAGCATATGCATCTCCTGGATACGTGCGCTACGGTGAGACGGAATGCGGATTTCCACATCCTGCGGCCCGAGCAGACCCGCCAGCTCACCGCCGTCATAGCCGGTTAAGGCGACGATGGTCATGTCGCGGGTAACGGCGGCTTCAACGGCTTTGACGATGTCCCGGCTGTTGCCGCGCGTGGAGATCGCCAGCAGCACATCGCCGGCATGCCCCAGGGCGCGCACCTGCTTTGCGTAAATTTCGTCATGCAGACGATCGTTAGCAATCGCTGTTAAGACCACATTATCGGTATTAAGTGCAATGGCAGGTAAACTCGGGCGTTCGGTTTCAAAACGGTTAATCATGCTGGCAGCAAAATGCTGTGCGTTGGCGGCTGAGGTTCCGTTGCCACAACAGAGGATTTTGTTGCCGTTAAGCAGGGATTGCACCAGCGTCATTGCAGCGCGAGAGATCGCGTCCGGAAGGGCTTCCGCCGCGGCAATCTGAGTCTGGATGCTTTCTGTGAAGCACACTTTAATTCTTTCGAGCACGTTATCCCTTTTAAATCTTAATTATGCGTCTTCGCCAAAAGCGTTTTTAAGCCATTCGATCTCATTTCCGGTGAAGGCTATCACATCGAAACGGCAATCCACAGTATCAAAGCTCCCATTATGGCGGGCAAGCCACAAGTGGGCAGTCTGTAATAATTTATGTTGTTTGGCGAGCGTCACGCTGGCGGCAGCACCGCCAAAACGGGAAGACTGTCGAAAGCGGACTTCTACAAACACAATCACCTGACCGTCTTTCATGATCAGATCAATTTCGCCGCCGCGCCCGCGGACGTTGGCGGCGATAAAGCGCAGTCCTTTGCCTTCGAGCCAGCGACGCGCTTTTAACTCCCACGCATCGCCGGTCTCTTTACGGCTTAACTGGCCGGGACGATTTGCCCCTGCTGGTATTTGAGCCATGATAACTTCCTGTTAATCACACAGTCCTGAGTGGCGGTCAGATCGCCGGTGTTGCCGTTAAGCTCAAAGCCCGGCACCTGACGCATCTGGGTAAAGTGGTTTGCCAGCGCCCACGCATCAACACCCATCGCATACAGACGCGCCAGAGAGTAGTCGTTACGTACGGAGCTTAGCGCCTGCTGCATCAGCGCCGGGTTGCTGCCCGCCAGCATCGGGATTTCGCTGTACTGCAGGCCGTCCATTTCCAGACGGAAATCCGGGCCTGCGGTGCCCTGTGCGCTGCGGGAGCTGGCGTAGAGCGTTGCACCGCTCTGGCTGCCGTTACGCATCGCGATCATCGGCTTGATAAAGGCGATCTCCTGCGGCGTGGCAACGATATAGGCCGCATCCACTTTACCACCACCGCTTATCTGCGCGTCGGTTGGCGGGGCAGGGATGGTCAGGCCGCCAATGGTCACGCTCTGCTGCTGCGGCAGGCTGGCGGAAACCGGACTGCCGTTAAGCGCGATACCCGCCCCACCGTTAACGCCCGCACGCAGTTCAGAGACGGAACCGAATTTCTGCTGCAGCACGATGCCGCCGCCCAGCTTCTGCCATTCATCGGCAAAAGCATTAGCCACGCGATCGCCCAGCGTACTGCGTGGGATCAGCAGCAGCGGGGCCTGTTTACCCTGCTCATGGATATGACGCGCCGCATCGCGGGCTTCATCTTCCGGAGAGAGTGCGAAGTAGCAAATATTGGCCCGGTTCTGAACCTGTTCCGGCTGGTTGAGCGCCAGTACGTTCAGCGTGGTATTGCTCTTCATCAGCTCTTCCACGTTGTTTTTCAGCAGCGGGCCGACAACGATGCTTGCCCCGTCCTGCTGAACCTGCGCCAGCACCTGGTCAAGCGGCTTCGAACTGGTGTCGTAGATTTTCAGCTCAGCGCCAGGATTCGCGCTGGCGGTCGCCACGGCCTGCGGCTGAGCGGCAGGTTGTGATGCTGGTTGTGCCGGCTGCTGTTGAGGCTGTTCTGCCGTTGCCTCTGGTGCAGGCGTCGCTTGTGCCTCAGCCGGAGCCTGTGCTGCCGGTGCGGCAGTCGCTGGTGGGGTTGTCGGTGCGGTAACCGGGTTTTGCATTGTACCCTGCGGCGGGGTTTGTGCGGTGGTCAGGTCACTGGTCTCGGCGGCAGAGGGGCTGACAACGTCGTTCACGTTGGCCGCCTGCGCTGCCTGCACCGGAACCGCACTGCCCGTTACCGGCGTGGTGCCGTTTTTCGCCGCTTCAAAGCCCTGTTGAATCGTACGGCCAAACACTGCCGCCTGGCCATTCAGCGGCAGAAGCAGCGCAATTTTGCTTGTCGACGCAGGCTTAAAGTTCTGCACATTCACCAGCTGGGTTGGCAGCATTTTCGCGCCCGGGTTCTGCGGGTAACGGGTCTGCCAGTCGGTAATACCGGCTTTCAGCATTTTTGGATCGCTGCGGTTGTTAAACCACATCTGCTGCAGATCAAGCCAGCCCTGAAGCACGTTTTCGTCCGCGTTAATGACCAGCGCCTTTGCCTGATCCTGGGTCATCGAGGCAAGCGCCTGCCAGGTGGCATCAATGTTTTTCTGCTTGTCGGCACCGGCGAGCAGCGGCTCCTGGGCAATCAAGGCACGCAGCAGGGTCAGAGAAGGACGCCCCTGCTCAGCGGTAATGCCCGCCTGCCAGAAGCGCGCCTGCTGGTTTTTATCCAGCGCGCTCAGGTCGATGCTCCCCAGGATCTTTTTCGCGCCATCATAATCTTTCTGCGCGACCTTCAGCTCGGCAGAGAGCAGGCTCTGCTCAAGTTGCTGAGTATCGTTAAGCTCTTTCGGCAGTTGGCCGAACAGCTCGGCAGCCTGCTGGGTTTTGCCCTCTTTCAGCAGTGCACGAATGGCGAGTAATTGCCAGTTGATCCTGGTATCATTTGTACTCTGCGACATTTGTTGCAGATAAAAGCCAGAATCAGCCTGAGCGGAGCCCTGAAGATGGGCGGTGCTCTGGTCAGGTGCCTGGGTGCCACAGCCTGCAAAAATCAGGGCTGCGAGCAGCAGCGGCACGCTGCGCGTGGCTTTTTTTCGAAGAAACGTTAACGGTACCATACTGTATCCAGTGATTTTTTTACGCAATGCTCAATATTAAATCGGCAATACGGACGAAACAATGAAACAACACGAAACGGCAGATAATTCTCAAGGCCAGCTTTATATTGTACCTACTCCTATCGGGAATTTGTCTGATATTACCCAACGTGCGCTGAACGTATTGCAAGCTGTTGATTTAATTGCCGCTGAAGACACCCGACACACCGGTTTACTGCTGCAACATTTCGCGATTAACGCCCGTTTGTTTGCCCTGCACGATCACAATGAGCAACAAAAAGCCGAAACGCTGGTGGCGAAGCTCAAAGAGGGGCAGAACATAGCCCTGGTCTCCGATGCCGGTACGCCGCTGATCAACGATCCGGGCTATCACCTGGTGCGCACCTGTCGCGAAGCCGGTATCCGCGTAGTGCCACTGCCGGGCCCGTGTGCCGCGATTGCGGCGTTAAGCGCCGCAGGTCTGCCGTCTGACCGTTTCTGCTATGAAGGCTTCCTCCCTGCCAAATCCAAAGGCCGTCGCGATGTATTAAAGGAACTGGAAGCCGAGCCGCGTACCCTGATCTTCTACGAATCCACTCACCGCCTGCTGGAAAGCCTGGAAGATATGGTCACCGTCTGGGGCGAATCCCGCTACGTGGTGCTGGCGCGTGAGCTGACCAAAACCTGGGAAACCATTCACGGCGCGCCAGTCGGTGAACTGCTGGCGTGGGTGAAGGAAGACGAAAACCGCCGCAAAGGCGAAATGGTGCTGATTGTCGAAGGGCATAGGGCGGAAGAGGATGCCCTGCCTGCTGATGCGCTGCGCACGCTGGCCTTGCTGCAGGCCGAACTGCCGCTGAAGAAAGCGGCGGCATTAGCAGCAGAGATTCACGGCGTGAAGAAAAATGCGCTGTATAAATATGCGCTGGAGCAGCAGGGGGAGTAATTTCTGATACTGTTTTGCCGGGTGGCGGCTGCGCCTTACCCGGCCTACAGATTTATTTACTTTTCTATTTCCCAGGCATCGCCTCAAATACCAGCGTTTCCAGCGGCTGCAGCGTAATCACCACCGCGTTTTTGTACTCCTCAGGTACGGTTGAATTACTGCCGTACACCGCTTTGAGACTAAACTTCGCCGCGTCTCCCGTGGGTATTTCGAACTCTTTCGCTAAATCAAGATAGTAGCTTTGCGGCTTGTCCGAGGGGTTACGCAAGCCGAGTATGGCTTTCTCTTTACTCCACGAAGCCCAGCCGTAAACCTGCAGCGCCGTCGGGTCTCCGCCAATCCAGTGCGTATCCACCAGCACGCTGGCATTGTCACGCGACCATTTTGCGGCCTGCGCCAGCGTATCCCACTTCGCCTTGTTCAGCATTGAAGGGGTGATATACAGTTCCTGCAACTGGGTGCCGGTGGCGAAGTAGCTCCAGACCTGATCGGCAAAATCACTGTCCGTTTGCACCTTCTCCAGCCCGTAATAGGCATTCTCAGCGCTGACAATGCCGTGATACATCAGCGAGTTCAGCGGAAACAGCGGGCCTTTGCGCACAATGGAGCGGTACGTTTCGGCATCGCGGTAGGTCATCCACTGCTGCACCGGCGTGCCGGGACCGTACAGGTTGATGTCATCACCCTGACGCCAGATGGAATCCGCATAGAACAGCCAGGACGGACTGGCGTTGGTGCCGGTCGTCAGGTTGATAAACAGATTCGGGTTGGCGCTGCGCATGTTATGCAGCAGAGCGATGGAGGCGTCAAAATCCGAGGCGAACGGGCTACCCGGGATATGCGCGTTGGCATTACCCATCCCGTCCAGCTTGAACGAGGTAATGTGCTCGTTTTTGATAAGCTTAACGATCTGCTCATTGAAGTTTTTAAAGTAGTTAGGCCCTGACAGGGCCAGCTTCCCGTCGACGGTTTCGAACCCATACTCTTTTGCATGCGAGACGCGAACGTCACGCGGTTTGTTATACCCTCCCCACGGTGAGAGCCATAGTCCGACCGAGCTGTGCAGGCTGTCGGCTTTTTCCCGTACCTTGCCAAAACCGTTGCCGAATGCCGGGCCAAACAGCCAGCGCCCGGTCAGGTCGTCCCAGCCATCGTCCAGCAGGAAGGCGTCCAGCGCCACGCCGCGTCCGGCGATAAATTCCTTATTCCATTCATCCATCCGCCCCAGCACGTCCTGTTCGGAATAGGGGGTAAAGAAGCCAATATCCATCCAGCTGTTGTAGTGCAGGTAGGGCTTATACGGACGCGGACGCACGGCATTAATAAACTGGTTTACGCTGCGGCGCAGCTGGCTGGTTTCCGGGAAAGTGCCGAAATACGTGGTATAGCTGACCGGCGTTGCGGGCTGAATCGGCGTTTTTAACTCTACGTTGAGGTTGGTCGTCGCTTCATAGGCGTAGGTGTTAACGATGGGCTTGTCCGGGAGAATAAAGAACGAGTCCGCGACAATCGGCGAGCTGTTGATCGCCCCGTCAACGTAAGGTGCCTGCGTCTGTTTTTTCGTCGGGAAGAAGGTGATTTTTGCCACGTCACGCGGCTGACTTACCGCCGCGAGGGTGTAATCGATGCTGGCGTATTTATCTTTCACCAGGTTGAGCTTTACCGTCACGTTAAAATCCGGACGCGAAAAGTCGATGACAATGGCGCTGTCCTGCTTTTCGACGTGCTTGATTTTGAAATCAGCGGTGTGGATTTTGGTTTCGTCCGGCAGCGTCAGAAAGAACAGTTCCTGCGGGGTGATGGGGTGGTTGGCCTTTTTGTCAGTTACCACCACCGTTGAATTGGCGTCATCAAAGGACAGGGCAATCTTGTCGTTAGTGAGCGTGTAGTTCGCTGCCATCGCGCCATGGGAAACGCACAGGGCAAGCATTGAGAGGGTGAGCACTTTTTTCATTAAAGTAAGATCCTCTTTGTTATGCTTCTGCCGGAAGACGCAGACGGTTAGCCGAACCGCAAACGGCGATCTTGCTTCGGACCACCTCTTTCATGGCGTCCATCCCGACGCGCATGTAGAAGCGCGGATCGTTGCCCTGCGGGTTCTCGGCAAACCAGGCTTTGACCGCATCAGAGAAGGCGATTTTCAACTCGGTTGCGACATTAACTTTGCACACGCCCAGTTCAATAGTGCGGCGCACATCATCATCCGGAACATCGCTCGCTCCGTGCAGCACCAGCGGAACCGCTACCACCTCGCGGATCTCAGCCAGGCGCTGGAAGTCAATTTTGGGGCGTTTGGTATAGAGGCCGTGCGCGGTGCCGATGGCGACGGCGAGGCTGTCCACGCCGGTCAGCTCAACGAAGCGTTTCGCCTCCTGCGGGTCGGTCAGGAATGCGCTTTCGGCGTCGACGCTCATGTCATCTTCAACACCCCCCAGACGGCCCAGTTCCGCCTCAACGCTACAGTCGTTGAGGTGGCAAAAATCGACCACCGATTTCACCAGCTTCACGTTTTCTTCAAAGGGATAGTGGCTACCGTCGATCATTGCGCTGCGTACGCCGGCATGTACCTTGCGACGAATGTCATCCAGCGATTCGTGATGATCGAGATGCAGCGCCAACGGCATGTCGTAGCTGAGAGAGTACGCGCTGCACAGAGCGTAGATCTCCTCCAGCGCAATGTGTTTAAAAGTACCCGGCGTCCCGGCGAGGATCACCGGCGATCGCATTTCGCTGCACACTTCGAGGATCGCCTGGATCGTCTCGGCGTTATGGATGTTAAAGGCCGGAACGGCATAGCCCTTTGTCTGCGCGTCCTGCAGAAGATATTTGGTCGAAATAATACTCATAATACGATCCTCTTAAGCCTGCCACGGATGAATAACCACGCCCTGTACCACACGGTTGACCGTTCCGCTGGCGGATGGTGTGTCCGGCGTGTTGCCAACATGCAGAGACTGGGTTAGCGCAAAGACCTGGGCGTAGATCAGGAAGCAGAACGCCTGCTCCATATCGTTGAACGGACGGGAAGGCGGCAGCAGGATATGCGGCCCTGCTTCAATGGCCGGATCGTTTTCGGCGGCGATGGCGACAACGCGCATGGCCTGACGATCGCGGCGCAGTTCGGCCAGCAGATCCAGATCGTACTGACGTGTATACGGATGGCTGGAGATAAACACCACCACCAGCGTTTCGTTATCCACCAGTGACTTAGGCCCATGACGAAAGCCCGTTGGTGAATCGTAGAACGCCGCCAGCTTGCCCGCGGTCAGCTCCAGCACCTTCAGCGCAGACTCGCGCGCCGCGCCCTGCAGACCGCCGCTTCCCAGGTAAACAATCCGTTTCCACGGTTCGTTGCCAAAGACGCCCTCGCTGAAATCCCCGAGCGAGGTGAGGATCGCCTGGCAGCGATCGGCTACGTCCCGGAAGCTTTGGCTGCCGATCGTTTCTGGTGCGAATACGGCCAGACAGCTCGCCATCATGGTGGTAATGCTGCTGGTCATCGCGAACCCGCGATCGTGCGTTTCGGCTGGCATCAGCAGGGCAAAGGCGTTATCGCTCTCGACGGCGTTCTGGTACAGGCTTCCCGCCTCGTTGCAGGTGATCGACAGGTGGTAGCACTCGGGCACGAACCGGTTCGCCAGCTCAACGGCGGCGACGCTCTCTGGACTGTTGCCGGAGCGGGCAAAAGAGACCAGCAGCAGAGGGTGTGCCGGGCTGAAGTAATCCATCGGGTTGGTGACCAGATCGGTTGTCGGTATGGCGGAGACGTTTTTACCGGTGTGGCTCGCAAGCCAGGGGGCAATTATCTCGCCAATAAACGCGGAGGTGCCCGCGCCGGTGAGGACGATCCGCTGGTCTCGCTTACGCAGCAGCGGCGTCAGGAAACCGTCAATCGAGGTGCGCAGATTATCGATGTTGTTGAGTGAGCGGATCCAGCAGGCAGGCTGCTGGCGGATCTCTTTTTCGGTCCAGGTGCCGGTTGTGTCGGCGGTGGTTTGTTGCATAACTCAGTCCTTAGTCGTGTGAATTCCACATCAGACGCTGGCAAACGTGTCGCTATCTTTCGTTTCGTTTCACTTATTCACATTAGCAGTTAAACAAAATCTATAGGAAAGAAATCGAAAGTTCAATAACGAAAAAGGAATAAAGCGAAAAGTGTGATCGTGAAAAGAAAGGGTAAAACCAAGGAAAAGAAAAGAAAGGCCTTACGATCTGATGCCGTAAGGCCGCCGGGACACGCAATGTAAACTACGAAGGTGAACGCTGTGAAAGTAACCGGATCATATTCCTTCCTCTACGGGGGCTTCCTCGCGACAGCGACCAAGCTCATCCACCAGGCTGGTCAGGCCGCGGTGGCCGCACTCCAGCGCCTGCAGACGAAACGCTTCGCTACTTAATCCGTCACGTTCCAGCACCATTTCCAGCAAAAGCTGCAGGTTGGTGCCGGTAATCACTTCGCTACCCGGTCTTTGCATCGCGAGCGTCGAGGCCACGCGAAACGGCGTGCCGCCGAGAAGGTCGGTGAGGAAAATAATATCCTGCTCTGGATCCAGCTCACTCACCGCCTGCTCAAGCTGAGCGGTCAGCCTGGCAGTGGTGGAGTTTTCCGGAAAATCGATGGCGATAAACTGCGGCTGCTCGCCAAGGATCTGCCTCATCGCCTGTTCAAGCCCGCTGGCAAAGCCGCCGTGACCCGTCAAAATTATGCCTAACATCGCAACCTCTTTGCTTTTACAGGAAGTGACAGAATTTACCGACAACGCCCAGCACCACGGTAATACCGATCAGCCGCAGCGGGCTCCAGCCGCGGCGCACCAGCCAGAACATGGTCAGGGTGTAGACCAGCGGCAGGAACGCGGGCATCAGCTTGTCGATCACGTCGGTTTGCAGTTTAACGACCGCATCACCCGCCTTGATTTCAAGCGTCGTATTGAGTCGGACGTAGGTCGCCACCAGCGCGCCGATCACCGTCATCCCGACAATAGAGGCCGCGTGGCCCACCTTTTTGGTGTTGGCTTTGATCAGCGGAATGGCGGCAACGCCCATTCGGTATGCGTAGTGCGCCAGGCCAAAGCGCAGGCCGAGATGCACCACGTTGAACAGCACGATAAAAACCACCGCGCCAAGAATGGAGCCTTGCAGTGCCAGGCTGGCACCAATACCGCCGCAGATGGGTAACAGGGTCAGCCAGAACATGGCGTCACCAATGCCTCCGAGCGGGGCACCGACCGCAATTTTGGTGCTCTGAATGCTGTTTACATCCTGCTTGGAACGCTCCATTGCCAGAATAATGCCGATAACGAAGGTCACCAGAAACGGATGGGTGTTAAAGAAGCCCATATGACCTTTCATCGCCCGCGCCAGGTCCCGCTTATTGGTGTGGATCTTTTTCAGCGCGGGCAGCAACCCGTACAGCCAGCCGGAGGCCTGCATACGTTCATAGTTAAACGAGGCCTGCAGCAGCATGGAGCGCCAGGCCACGCGGTTAATGTCTTTTTTGGTCAGCTCCGCGCCAATGGTCTGGTCTTCATAGACGTTTTCATTCACGCCGCTCAGCAGCGTCTCTTCACTGACAGACGCGCCCGGCAGGGTGGTTTGATTAGATGCCATCTTCAAATTCCTCTTTCTGGGCCGCGGGCGCCGTCGGTTCAGGCGATTTACGCAGCAGGTCGATCAGCGCCATCGCCAGCGCCGCTGCGGCAATCGCCAGTACCGGAAGCTTCAGCCAGGCCGCGGCGACAAAACCGATAATGAAATAAGGGATGTAAACGTTTTTCATCATGATCTTCAGCAGCACGGCGAAGCCGATCGCTGGCATGATGCCGCCCGCGACGCCGAGACCGTCAATCAGACGCTCCGGCAGGATAGCAATGGCGGTTTTCGCGTGTTCAGCGCCAAAGTAGATGGGCAGAAACGCGCACAGGAAATAAAAAATGCCGAGCGCCAGCAGCGCCAGATAGTTGACTCGCTCTATGCCGTCGGTGTCCGCGTTGGCCGCCATGCGATCGCAGCGGGACATTACGCCGGACATCACGGAGAAGAGGAAGGTGATACCCATCTGCACCGCCACGGCAAACGGCACCGCGACCCCAACGGCGACATCCGGCTTCACGCCCGTGGTAATGGCAAACGTGGTGCCAACGATGGTGCCGATAATCACGTTCGGCGGCTGCGCGCCCGCCAGCGGCGCAAGACCCATCCAGACCAGCTCTAAGGTACCGCCGGTCAGGATCCCGGTATGCAGATCGCCCAGTATCAGGCCGACCAGAGGACCAAGCACCACCGGGCGGTGCATGTGTGTTAAGCCGTTAAACATATCCAGGCCCGCGATAAAGGCAAGAAGCCCCAGCGCGAATGCCTGCAACAGACTGATTTCCATTGTGAATCCCTCAAAGCAGTTTAAAGAGATCCAAAGCGGTCTCTGTTGGGACGCCCTGAACAAAGCATTCCACCCCGGCCGCTTTCAGGCCGTTGAACGCAGCGATATCGTTCGCGTCGACAGAGACCGTTTTGGCAATTTGCTGTTTGCCACTGGCGTAGTGCATGTTTCCGACATTGATACGGGTGATGGGCACGCCGCCTTCAACCAGCTTCAGAAAATCGGCGGGTGATTTGCAGACCAGCAGAATTTTCTGGCGGTCAGCGGCGCGGTGAATGTTGTCGATCACTTTTTGCAGCGACCAGAAACGCACGGCGATCCCTTCCGCGAGCACCATTTCCATCAGGTTTTGTTGAACCGGATCGTCTGCAACCTCGTCATTTGCCACCAGCACCAGGTTTGCCCCCGCAAACCCCACCCACTGCACGCCCACCTGTCCGTGGATCAGGCGTTCATCAATGCGGCATAAGACAATGTTTGGCATAGCGTTTTCCTCTTTTTAATTATGCGTGTGGAGTCGTTACGCCTTCGCAGGCGGCATGGTACTGCTGGAGTATGTCCTGAATGTGGTCAATGATGAGTTCCCGCGGCGTTGACTTGAGAGCGCCCTCGCGAACTTTGCTGTACTGCAACGGCAAATACTGGCTGATAAGCGGCAGCGGAATAGGTTCGTCTGCCAGATTGCGCACCAGTCGTTCAAAGGCATCGTCAATCTGGCTGTCCGGCCAGTAATAGCGCACGCGGTCGGAGTAGCTGTAGCCGCGGGCCAGGCGTCGGGCGTTGCCGTCACCGTGATAGTGGCTTTGCCAGTATTCCGGGCGATCGAGCATCACGTTTTCCAGAACGTGACGCAGGCCCGAGCTGGCTTTCGCCGGCAGCAGTTCTTCTTCAATGGCGGCCAGTGAGAACAGCGCTTCACGCAGGGCAAAGGTCAGGGCAGGGCCGACTTTTAAAATAGCGAAGTGATCGTTCACCAGCTGGCGCAGCGCCTGTTGCGTCTGGTAATCGGTAGAGTGTGCTTCAAATACCAGCGTGTCATAGGCTTCAACCATCTTGCTCAGCGCGACGGCTTTATGTGGCTGATAGTCACAAACGTGCGCATGATCGAACTCAACGCCGGGCTGAACCACCAGGCCAATAATGCGCGGCCAGATGTCGCTTAATCCTTCCTTCTCGAATGCATGGCGGTGTGCCTCAAGCGTGGCGCGCGCCGCCTCTGGCGTCGTGACCTCAAGCTCGGTCAGCGTTTCGTGCGCGCCGCCGGGAACCGGAACTTCCGTGCCGATAACGTAGACCAGATCGGCTACACCAAATTGCTCAAGACAGGTTGTTTCGGCAATTTTTGCCAGACGCGCGGCGCGCCCGGCAACGATCGCATCGGTTAAAGGAACCGGATCGTCTTCGCAGGACATGCTGCAATCGAGGTGAATTTTTTTAAATCCGGCTGCCACGTAGTGCCTGATCAGATCGTCGGCGTTCGCCATCGCCTGCAAAGCCGGCAGGTTTTGCCAGCGGTTGGGCCCTAAATGATCGCCGCCGAGGATCAGCTGTGACGTCGGGAAACCAAGCGATTGCGCCAGCTTACAGACGAACCCGTGAAAGTCGGCGGGCGTCATGCCGGTATAGCCGCCAAACTGATCCACCTGGTTTGAGGTGGCTTCAATCAGCAGTGGCGTTTGGCGTGAATGGGCGTAACGAATGGCAGCTTCAAGTACCAGTGGATGTGCGGAACAGACGGCATAAATCCCGTTTGCATTCCCCCGTTTATGTTGTTCCACCATTTCTGTCAGATGTTTCACTTTCCTCTCCATTTCGGATGGTAATGATTTTTATCTTTCGTTTTGTTTCATTTAATCCTGCATTATGGCGGTGTAAAAATAAAACGAAAGATAATGGTTTTCCGATCTGTTTCACAAAAGAAACACAATGAAAGGTTTCAGCTGTTCACAGGCTTGCGTAAGTCCTCCAGACAGCGCTTGCATTCGCTAAAAAGAAAGGCGTTAATAGACAAAACGAAATGAAATGAAAGTTTATTGATTAAGGATCTCGTATGAGCAGCAGCGATTCATCCGCAGAGAAGCGCATCACCGGCACCAGTGAAAGGCGGGAGCAGATCATTCAGCGGTTGCGGGCGCAGGGAAGCGTGCAGGTTAACGATCTGTCTCATCTGTACGGCGTATCGACGGTGACGATCCGTAACGATCTGGCGTTTCTGGAAAAGCAGGGCATCGCCGTTCGTGCCTACGGCGGGGCGCTGATCTGCGAAGGGAATGCGCCTGGCATCGAGCCTTCCGTTGAGGATAAAAGCTCGCTCAATACGGCGGTGAAGCGCAGCATCGCCCAGGCCGCCGCCGCGCTGGTAAAACCCGGGCACCGTATCATTCTCGATTCCGGCACCACGACTTTTGAGATCGCTCGTATGCTGCGCCAGCACACGGATGTCATTGCGATGACTAACGGGATGAACGTGGCGAATGCGTTGCTGGAAGCTGAAGGGGTAGAGCTGCTGATGACCGGCGGGCACTTGCGGCGTCAGTCGCAGTCCTTCTACGGCGACCAGGCGGAACAGTCCTTACAGAATTATCACTTTGATCTGCTGTTCCTGGGCGTCGATGCTATCGATCTCGATCGCGGTGTGAGCACGCACAACGAGGATGAAGCACGCCTGAACCGCAAAATGTGCGAGGTGGCAGAGCGTATTATTGTCGTGACCGACTCCAGCAAGTTTAACCGCTCAAGCCTGCATAAAATCATTGATACGCAAAGGATTGATATGATTATCGTTGATGGAGGCATTCCGGCGGAGAGTCTGGAAGGATTACGGAAAAGCGGGATTGAGGTGGTGTTGGTTTAAGGTTTTTTACCCTCTCCCCTATGGGGAGAGGGAAGGCTGAGGGGCCATTACGTCACCGGTGCCGGGTTAAATACCGCCAGCTGGTTATGCAATCCCCACTGGTCCGAGAAAGTTTTCTTCCTCCCGCTCGCTACGTCCAGAATAAAATGGAACAGCTTCCAGCCCACGTCCTCAATACTCTCTTCCCCGGTGGCGATGGTGCCCGCGTTGATATCCATTAAGTCATACCAACGGTTTGCCAGCTCGGTGCGCGTCGCCATCTTGATCACCGGGACCGCCATCAGGCCGTACGGCGTGCCGCGCCCGGTGGTAAAGACCTGCACCGTAATACCGGATGCGACCTGCTGCGTGCCGCACACAAAATCGCTGGCCGGCGTTGCCGCGTAGATCAGGCCGCGTTTCGTCGGGCGCTGTCCCGGAGAGAGCACCTCTGCAATGGCGCTCTGACCGGATTTGGCGATGGAGCCGAGGGCTTTTTCCACCACGTTTGCCAGGCCGCCTTTCTTGTTACCGGGAGAGGGATTGGCGCTGCGGTCTGTTTTGCCCATATCGAGATAGCTATCGTACCAGGCCATTTCCTCCAGCAGGCGCCTGCCGACCTCTTCATTAACGGCGCGCGGCGTCAGCAGGTGGATGGCGTCACGGACTTCGGTCACCTCGGAGAACATCACCGTGGCGCCGCAGCGAACGAGCAGATCGGACGCATAGCCCACCGCCGGGTTGGCCGTTACGCCGGAGAAGGCATCGCTGCCGCCGCACTGGGTTCCGACCACCAGCTCCGATGCCGGGCACGTTTCGCGCTGGCGGCGGTTGAGCTTGTCCAGATGTCGCTCTGCCACCTGAAGAATATCGTCGACCATTGAACGAAAACCAACGTGGCGCTCGTCCTGCAGGCGCACGATGCTGGCCCCGTCTGCCGGGATGGCTTTGACATCCTCGGTGCCCTGAAGCAGGCGCTCTGGCTGCAATTTTTCACAGCCGAGGCCAATGACCATCACCTCGCCGCCAAAGTTCGGATTCAGGGCGATATTGTGGATAGTACGGATCGGCACGACCGCCGCGGGCGCGTTGATCGCTACGCCGCAGCCGTACAGGTGGTTAAGACCCACTACGCCGTCGACGTTCGGGTACTTTGGCAGCAGATCGCGTTCAATGATTTTCACCACGTAATCCACCACGCCCGCCACGCAGTGCACGCTGGTGGTAATGCCGAGCAGGTTTTTGGTGCCGACGCTACCGTCCGCATTGCGGTACCCTTCAAAGGTATAGCCCTCCAGCGGCGGCAAAGCTTCAGGAACGCGGGTCGCCAGCGGAAGCGTATTCAGCGGCGGTGCTTCTGGCAGCGCCACCAGCGACTCCTCAATCCAGCTACCCTGCGGAATAGCGCTTACCGCATAGCCGATGACTTCGCCGTAGCGTACGATTTCACCGTGGGCAGGAATATCGACCAACGCGACCTTGTGCCCCTGCGGAATATGCTCAATTAGCTCCAGCCCGTCCGGGAAGCGGGTGCCTGCTTTTAAGCCATTGTCGTTGACAATAATCGCCACGTTATCCGTATCGTGAACCTTAATATAAAACGCCGTCGGGGGTGCCTCTCTAATTGCAATATCGGTCATTATTCACTCTTCTCCGGCAAAGTTTCAGCTATGAAAAATAACTCGTTGGATAATCGTTTTCTTAACGTAGAAATAAAGCATGTCAGGAGAAGAAAAGTGAAAATGTGATCGCGATCGTTTCAGGCGGACTAATCCTTGATTCTGTGCATTAGCGCCCACTGCTTTGTGCATATGCTCAAAATAGCATTGAGATGTAACGCAATACTTGAGCATCAAAACAATGTGCTGACGTGTAGAGCCGATTATACTGAATGACGATTTTATAACGCCACCATTCAGTCAGAGAAATAAATATAAAGAATCTGTTCTGGAATAAATATTACTGGCTAAAACTGCGGAATTAAAAAAGGGTTAAGTGATGAATAACGATATCTTCCCGAATAAGTTTAAAGCTGCCCTCGCGGCGCACCAGATTCAGATTGGCTGTTGGTCCGCGCTGGCAAACCCTATCAGCACCGAAGTGTTAGGCCTGGCCGGATTCGACTGGCTGGTGCTGGACGGCGAACACGCGCCGAACGATATCAGCACCTTTATTCCGCAGCTGATGGCGCTGAAAGGTAGCCCCAGCACTCCGGTAGTGCGCGTGCCAACTAACGAGCCGGTGATTATCAAGCGTCTGCTGGATATCGGTTTCTACAATTTCCTGATCCCGTTTGTGGAAACGGAAGAACAGGCGGCGCTGGCCGTGGCCTCAACGCGCTATCCGCCGGAAGGGATCCGCGGCGTCTCGGTATCGCACCGCGCCAACATGTTTGGCACCGTGCCGGACTATTTCGCCCAGTCCAATAGCAACATCACTATTCTGGTTCAGATTGAAAGCCAGCAGGGCGTTGATAACGTCGATGCGATTGCAGCCACAGACGGCGTGGACGGTATCTTTGTCGGTCCAAGCGATCTGGCTGCGGCGTTTGGGCATCTGGGCAACGCCAGCCACCCGGACGTACAGCGCGCAATCCAGCACATCTTTGCCCGCGCCAAAGCGCACGGCAAACCGTGCGGCATTCTGGCGCCGGTTGAAGCCGATGCCCGCCGCTACCTGGAGTGGGGAGCCACGTTCGTTGCCGTCGGCAGCGACCTCGGCGTGTTCCGCTCAGCGACGCAGAAATTAGCGGACGCTTTTAAAAAATAACCATCATTGAGGAAACAGATTATGACGCTGAAAGTGGGTTTTATTGGTCTTGGGATCATGGGTAAACCAATGAGTAAGAACCTGATTAAAGCGGGTTACTCACTGGTGGTATCCGATCACAATCCACAGTCTGTGGCTGAGGTGATGGCGGCGGGCGCGGAAACAGCTACTACCCCTAAAGCCATTGCTGAGCAGTGCGATGTCATCATCACCATGCTGCCAAATTCCCCTCACGTCCAAGAGGTCGCGCTTGGGGAGAACGGCATCATCGAAGGTGCGAAGCCAGGCCTGGTGCTGATTGATATGAGCTCTATTGCCCCGCTCGCGAGCCGTGAAATCAGCGAGGCGTTAAAAGCGAAGGGCGTAGAGATGCTGGATGCGCCCGTCAGCGGCGGCGAGCCGAAAGCCATCGACGGTACCCTGTCGGTGATGGTGGGCGGCGATAAGGCCGTGTTCGACAAATACTATGACCTGATGAAAGCGATGGCAGGCTCCGTAGTGCATACCGGAGACATTGGCGCGGGCAACGTTACCAAGCTCGCGAACCAGGTGATTGTGGCGCTGAACATTGCCGCCATGTCTGAAGCGCTGACGCTGGCAACGAAGGCGGGCGTCAATCCGGACCTGGTTTATCAGGCAATCCGTGGCGGTCTGGCGGGCAGTACGGTGCTGGATGCCAAAGCGCCGATGGTGATGGATCGTAATTTCAAACCCGGTTTCCGAATTGATCTGCACATCAAAGATCTGGCGAACGCGCTGGATACGTCTCACGGCGTGGGTGCACAGCTGCCGCTGACCGCTGCGGTTATGGAGATGATGCAGGCGCTGCGGGCGGATGGCCTGGGTACGGCCGATCACAGCGCGATTGCGTGCTACTACGAAAAACTGGCGAAGGTGGAAGTGGCGCGTTAATAGCATCTTGCCCGCACCTGAGGGTGACAGCGGCGCGCAAACCCTCTATACTGCGCGCCGAAGCTGACCAGACAGTCGCCGCTTCGTCGTCGTCCCTTTCGGGGGAGACGGGCGGAGGGGAGGAAAGTCCGGGCTCCATAGGGCAGGGTGCCAGGTAACGCCTGGGGGGGAAACCCACGACCAGTGCAACAGAGAGCAAACCGCCGATGGCCCGCGCAAGCGGGATCAGGTAAGGGTGAAAGGGTGCGGTAAGAGCGCACCGCGCGGCTGGTAACAGTCCGTGGCACGGTAAACTCCACCCGGAGCAAGGCCAAATAGGGGTTCACATGGTACGGCCCGTACTGAACCCGGGTAGGCTGCTTGAGCCAGTGAGCGATTGCTGGCCTAGATGAATGACTGTCCACGACAGAACCCGGCTTATCGGTCAGCTTCAACTTCTTCCAGAACCCCGCTTCGGCGGGGTTTTTGCTTTTAGAGTTTCGTAGCCCAGGTATGCGCATCGCCACCGGGCAACTCGCACAAACGACATCAATTCTCATATTTGCGACATTAAGCACATTTCACTGCATGACCCTTTCAGGCATCGCTATGCCTACCGCAAACGATCGTTATCACAAAATTTCACCCTAAAAAATGGTGAATTTACAGTATTGTTAATTTGTTGCGAATGTTAACTGAACGATCGCAAATATTTTCTTATTTGATATAAACATATTGAAATTAAAAACATTCAGGCTATGAATGTGTGACGTATTCCACTGTTTATAAAAAGCTGTCCAAAAATCCTCTGCAAAATTTGATAATTTGAAAGAATGTTTAAAAGGAATAACGGTTATTTATTGGCCTTTAATTGTCTGAAAGTTCGTCTTTATTGATTTATTTAACGCAGAGAAATTTATCAAGGTTATCGCCATAAAATAAATTTATTACTGCAGATTTTATTGATCGATATCAGCGTAATGGTGTGCTTTTAATTTTGTATGGCATTGATTATAAAGTATTTTTTAGGTTATTGTTGTGCCCGTAAAATGCGCGGGGAAGCAAATTGTGAGTAACAGCACATACCCCCTGAAACATTATTGGGTAGAATCCGCTGCGTCATAGGGAAATAAGCGCAGAATATTATGAATACTATTATTCTACCGAAAACTCAGCACCTCGTGGTATTTCAGGAAGTCATTAAAAGTGGCTCCATAGGTTCTGCCGCAAGACAACTAGGCCTGACGCAACCCGCCGTCAGCAAAATCATCAGCGACATCGAATCCTACTTCGGGGTGGAAGTGATGGTGCGTAAAAACACCGGCGTAAAACTCACTGCCGCTGGTCAGGTGCTGCTGTCATACGCTGAGTCGATCACCCGCGAAATGAAAAACATGGTGAGCGAAATCAACAGCCTCAGTTTCAGTACCGTCATGGACGTCTCCTTTGGCTATCCGTCGCTGATTGGCTTCACCTTCCTGTCTGAGATGATCAAAAAATTCAGGGAAGTGTTCCCGAAAGCGCGCGTCTCCATGTATGAAGCGCAGCTCTCTTCATTCCTGCCCGCCATTCGCGACGGTCGGCTGGATTTTGCCATCGGCACCCTGAGCGACGGAATGTTGCTTCAGGATCTTCACGTTGAGCCACTGTTTGAATCTGAGTTTGTGCTGGTGGCGAGTAAATCACGAACGTGCACCGGCCCGACCAGACTGGCATCACTTACGCACGAGCAGTGGGTGATGCCGCAAACCGATATGGGCTACTACAACGAACTCCTGACCACCCTGCAAGACAACCGCATCAGCATTGAAAACATCGTCCAGACCGATTCCGTCGTCACCATTTATAACCTTGTCCTGAATGCCGATTATCTGACGGTGATCCCCCGCGACATGATTGCGCCGTTCGGCTCAGACCAGTTTATTGTGCTGCCGGTGGAAGATGAATTACCCGTGGCGCGCTATGCCGCCGTGTGGTCGAAAAATTACAGTATTAAAAAATCGGCGTCAGTATTAGTTGAACTGGCAAAACAATATTCGTCGATGGATATCGATAAACGACGATAGAAATAATTAAGTTTTAAAACACCCGGAGCGACGCTTTTTAACGCTCTGATACCCTGACTTTGCCTGAAAAGAATGAATTATTATAACGAGGATATTATGCACATTACTTACGATCTCCCGGTGACCATTGAAGATATTCAGGACGCCAGAAAACGCCTGGCGGGGAAAATTTATAAAACCGGCATGCCGCGCTCAAATTATCTCAGCGAACGCTGTAAGGGTGAGATATTCCTGAAATTTGAAAATATGCAGCGTACCGGTTCGTTTAAAATACGCGGGGCGTTTAATAAGTTAAGTTCATTGACGGACGCAGAAAAACGCAAAGGGGTAGTGGCCTGCTCCGCAGGAAACCACGCTCAGGGGGTGTCGCTCTCTTGCGCCATGCTCGGTATCGACGGCAAAGTGGTGATGCCGATGGGCGCGCCAAAATCCAAGGTCGCCGCTACCCGCGACTACTCCGCCGAAGTGGTGCTGCACGGCGAGAACTTCAACGACACCATAGCTAAGGTGAGCGAAATCGTCGAGATGGAGGGGCGCATTTTTATCCCGCCTTATGACGATCCGAAAGTCATTGCCGGCCAGGGCACCATCGGCCTCGAAATTCTTGAAGATCTTTACGACGTGGATAATGTGATTGTCCCTATCGGCGGCGGCGGCTTAATTGCCGGTATTGCGACAGCAATTAAATCCATCAACCCGACAATCAATATTATCGGCGTACAGTCTGAAAACGTTCACGGCATGGCGGCTTCCTGGCAGGCCGGAGAAATAACCAACCATCGCGTTACCGGCACATTAGCCGACGGCTGCGACGTGTCTCGTCCGGGTAAATTAACCTTCGAAATTGTTCGTGAACTGGTCGATGACATTGTGCTGGTGAGCGAAGACGATATTCGCAACAGCATGATTGCCCTTATTCAGCGAAATAAAGTGGTGACGGAAGGTGCGGGCGCGCTGGCCTGCGCGGCGTTATTAAGCGGCAAGCTTGACCCCTATATTCAGGGCCGTAAAACCGTCTGCATTATTTCCGGCGGCAATATCGATCTCTCCCGTGTTTCCCAAATTACCGGCTTCGTTGACGCATAAAGGTGACCTATGAGCAACACAGAAAGCATTATCGTTGGCCAGACAAAAACGTCCTCCTGGCGTAAGTCTGACACCACATGGACGCTCGGCCTGTTTGGTACCGCCATCGGCGCAGGCGTGCTGTTCTTCCCCATTCGCGCAGGCTTTGGCGGACTGATCCCCATCCTGCTGATGCTGGTACTTGCCTTCCCGATTGCGTTTTACTGCCACCGCGCGCTGGCGCGCCTCTGTTTGTCCGGCAGCAACGTCTCCGGCAACATCACCGAGACGGTGGAAGAGCACTTCGGGAAAACCGGTGGGGTGGTGATCACCTTCCTCTACTTCTTCGCCATTTGCCCGCTGCTGTGGATTTACGGCGTCACCATTACTAACACCTTTATGACCTTCTGGGAAAACCAGCTCCAGATGCCTGCGCTGAACCGCGGCGTGGTGGCGCTGTTCCTGCTGCTGCTGATGGCCTTTGTGATCTGGTTCGGGAAAGACCTGATGGTAAAGGTGATGAGCTACCTGGTGTTCCCGTTCATTGCCAGCCTGGTGCTAATTTCCCTGTCGCTGATCCCGTACTGGAACTCGGCGGTAATCGACCAGGTCAACCTGAGCGATATCGCCTTTACCGGTCATGACGGCATTCTGGTCACGGTGTGGCTGGGGATCTCCATCATGGTCTTCTCCTTTAACTTCTCGCCCATCGTCTCCTCGTTCGTGGTCTCCAAGCGCGAAGAGTACGAGCCGGAGTTCGGGAAAGCATTCACCGAGCAGAAATGTTCCAAAATCATCGGTCGCGCCAGCCTGCTGATGGTGGCGGTGGTGATGTTCTTCGCCTTTAGCTGCCTGTTTACGCTCTCTCCGCAGAACATGGCGGATGCCAAAGCGCAGAACATTCCGGTGCTCTCTTACCTGGCGAACCACTTTGCCTCGATGTCGGGCAGTAAATCCACGTTCGCCACGGTGCTGGAATACGGCGCCTCCATCATCGCGCTGGTCGCTATCTTTAAATCCTTCTTCGGCCACTACCTGGGCACGCTGGAGGGGCTGAACGGCCTGATCCTCAAGTTCGGCTACAAGGGCGATAAGAAGAACGTCTCCGTCGGCAAGCTGAACACCATCAGCATGATTTTCATCATGGGCTCCACCTGGATTGTGGCCTACGCCAACCCGAACATTCTCGACCTTATTGAAGCCATGGGGGCGCCAATTATCGCTTCTCTGCTGTGTCTGCTGCCGATGTACGCCATTCGTAAAGCGCCCGCGCTGGCGAAATACAAAGGCCGGACCGAGAACATCTTCGTGACCGTGGTCGGCCTGCTGACCATTCTGAATATCGTTTACAAACTGTTCTAACCCAAAGCTCAGGAAGAGCGGAGTAACACATGACTGAATTTCCGGTAGTACTGGTTATTAACTGCGGATCGTCCTCCGTTAAGTTTTCGGTGCTGGACGCAGCAGGCTGCGATGCCCTGCTGACGGGCATTGCGGACGGCATCAACACTGAAAAAGCCTTTATTTCTGTGAACGGGGGTGAACCGGTCAGACTGGCTCACCAGGACTACGAAGGGGCACTGGCCGCCATCGCCCTCGAGCTGGAGAAGCGCGACCTGATGAGCAGCGTGGCCTTGATTGGCCACCGCATCGCTCACGGCGGCGATCTCTTCAGCGAGTCGACCCTCATCACGGTAGAGGTCATTGAGCAGATCCGCCTGGTTTCCCCGCTGGCGCCGCTGCATAACTACGCCAACCTGAGCGGCGTGGAAGCTGCAGAGCGCCTGTTCCCCGGCGTGCAGCAGGTGGCGGTATTTGACACCAGCTTCCACCAGACCATGGCGCCGCAGGCGTATCTGTACGGTCTGCCGTACCGCTATTTTGAAGAGCTGGGCGTGCGCCGCTACGGCTTCCACGGCACCTCTCACCGCTACGTGTCCGCGCAGGCGCACGCGCTCCTCGGGCTGTCCCCCGATGACAGCGGCCTGGTGATTGCCCATCTCGGCAACGGGGCGTCCATCTGCGCGGTGCGCAACGGTAAAAGCGTCGATACCTCAATGGGGATGACGCCGCTGGAGGGGCTGGTGATGGGCACGCGCTGCGGCGACGTGGACTTCGGCGCAATGGCGTGGATTGCCCAGCAGACCGGTCAGTCGTTCGAGGATCTGGAGCGCGTGGTCAACAAAGAGTCCGGGTTGCTTGGCATCTCCGGTATCTCCTCCGATTTACGTGCGCTGGAGAAAGCCTGGCATGACGGCAATGACCGGGCGCAGCTGGCGATAAAGACCTTTGTCCACCGCATAGCGCGGCATATCGCCGGTCACGCCGCGTCTCTGCACCGTCTGGATGGCGTGATCTTCACTGGCGGCATCGGTGAAAACTCCACGCTGATCCGCGCGCTGGTGGCGGAACATCTGAAGGTGTTTGGCATCGCGCTCGACGAGGCGAAAAACGCTCTGCCGGGCAGCGCGGGTGAGCGCGTCATCTCCACCGAGTCGTCCCGCGTGACCTGCGCGGTTATCCCTACCAACGAAGAAAAAATGATCGCGCTGGACGCCCTCCGTCTTGGGAAGGTCACCCCGGCTGCGGCTTACGCCTGATAAAGCGAGAATCTGATGAAAGTAACAATCGATACGGGCATCGCGCCCTACAGCGACGCATGGGCCGGGTTTCGCGGTGAAGAATGGAAAAACGCCGTTAACGTCCGCGATTTTATTCAGCATAACTACACCCCTTATGAAGGCGATGAAGCTTTCCTCGCGCAGGCGACGCCAGCAACGACGGCGCTGTGGCAGAAGGTGATGGTCGGCATTCGCCAGGAGAATGCCACCCACGCCCCGGTGGATTTCGACACCAACATTGCCACCACCATTACCGCCCACGGACCGGGCTACATCGACCAGGATCTTGAGACGATCGTCGGCCTGCAAACCGACAAACCGCTCAAGCGCGCCCTGCATCCGTACGGCGGGATAAACATGATCCGCAGCTCGTTCGAAGCCTACGGCCGCGAGATGGATCCGCAGTTCGAATACCTGTTTACCGACCTGCGTAAAACCCACAACCAGGGCGTGTTTGACGTTTACTCCCCGGAGATGATGCGCTGCCGTAAATCTGGCGTGCTGACCGGTCTGCCGGACGGCTACGGGCGCGGGCGCATTATCGGCGACTACCGCCGCGTGGCGCTGTACGGCATCAGCTATCTGGTGCGCGAGCGTGAACTGCAGTTTGCCGATCTGCAGGGGAGGCTGGAGCGCGGCGAAGATCTGGAGGCAACGATCCGCCTGCGCGAGGAGCTGGCGGAGCATAAGCGTGCGTTGCTGCAGATCCAGCAGATGGCGGCGAACTATGGCTTTGATATTTCACGTCCGGCGATGAACGCGCAGGAAGCGGTGCAGTGGGTCTACTTTGCCTACCTTGCCGCAGTGAAATCCCAGAACGGCGGGGCGATGTCGCTGGGGCGTACGGCCTCGTTCCTTGATATCTACATTGAACGCGACATGCAGGCGGGGCGGCTGAACGAGGTGCAGGCCCAGGAGCTGATCGACCACTTCATCATGAAGATCCGCATGGTGCGCTTCCTGCGCACGCCGGAGTTCGACACGCTCTTCTCCGGCGATCCGATCTGGGCCACGGAAGTGATCGGCGGCATGGGGCTGGATGGCCGTACGCTGGTGACCAAAAACAGCTTCCGCTACCTGCATACCCTGCACACCATGGGGCCCGCGCCGGAGCCGAACCTGACGATCCTCTGGTCTGAACAGCTGCCGATCGCGTTTAAGAAATACGCCGCGCAGGTGTCGATCGTCACCTCGTCGCTGCAGTATGAGAACGACGATCTTATGCGCGCCGACTTCAACAGCGACGACTACGCCATTGCCTGCTGCGTCAGCCCAATGGTGATCGGCAAGCAGATGCAGTTCTTTGGCGCACGCGCCAACCTTGCTAAAACGCTGCTGTACGCGATCAACGGCGGGGTGGACGAGAAGCTGAAGATCCAGGTCGGCCCGAAAACCGAGCCGCTGCTGGATGAGGTGCTGGATTACGACACCGTGATGGCGAGCCTCGACCACTTTATGGACTGGCTGGCGGTGCAGTACATCAGCGCGCTGAATCTCATTCACTACATGCATGATAAGTACAGTTACGAAGCCTCGCTGATGGCGCTGCACGATCGTGACGTCTATCGCACCATGGCCTGCGGCATTGCCGGGCTGTCGGTGGCGGCGGATTCCCTGTCGGCGATTAAATACGCCACGGTGAAACCAGTGCGCGACCACACCGGCCTGGCGGTGGACTTCGTCATCGAAGGCGACTATCCGCAGTACGGCAATAATGACGATCGCGTGGACAGCATCGCCTGCGACCTGGTGGAGCGATTTATGAAGAAGATCCAGGCGCTGCCGACGTATCGCAACGCGGTGCCGACTCAGTCGATCCTGACTATCACCTCCAACGTGGTCTACGGCCAGAAAACGGGCAACACGCCGGACGGACGCCGCGGCGGCACGCCGTTTGCGCCTGGCGCCAACCCAATGCACGGTCGCGACAGGAAAGGGGCGGTGGCTTCGCTAACGTCGGTCGCCAAGCTGCCGTTTACCTACGCGAAAGACGGGATCTCCTATACTTTCTCCATTGTGCCGCAGGCGCTGGGCAAGGATGAACTGGTGCGCAAAACCAACCTGGTGGGGCTGCTGGATGGGTACTTCCATCACGAAGCGTCTATTGAGGGCGGGCAGCACCTGAACGTCAACGTCATGAACCGGGAGATGCTGCTGGATGCCATTGCCCATCCGGAGAACTACCCGAACCTGACAATTCGCGTATCCGGCTATGCAGTACGGTTTAACGCTCTGACGCGCGAGCAGCAGCAGGACGTGATTTCGCGGACGTTTACGCAAGCGATGTAATTCCAATTGCCATTGTGCCTCCTCCTTAGAGGAGGCTTTTAATTTCGTGAATATTGTCACATTTAGAAAATACCCTCCTCGTTTCCACCTCCAGTAGCAATTTTTCCTCCAGTGTCAGGAAATCCCTATAAAACTTGTGACTTTTTTCTCCTTTGCTCCGGCTATGATTTTCTCACACCAATAACAAACACCTGCTGCTCTCTGACTCGCAATCGCTGGCGATCGGAACCTAATAAAAACAACTGTTTACCCTACAAAATAAGCGAGTGCCCAATGAATATGGCAACAAACAGCAGTGTGATTGTGAGTGATTCCCCTGCGGCAAGGCGGGCGGGAATGAGCGAAAGCGAATGGCGAGAGGCGATCAAATTCGACAGCACCGACACGGGCTGGGTCATCATGAGTATCGGGATGGCTATCGGCGCGGGTATCGTTTTTCTTCCGGTGCAGGTTGGATTAATGGGGCTGTGGGTCTTTTTGCTCTCCTCGATTATTGGCTATCCGGCCATGTACCTCTTCCAGCGGTTATTTATTAATACGCTGGCGGAATCCCCGGAATGTAAAGACTACCCGAGCGTGATTAGCGGTTATTTAGGTAAAAACTGGGGCATCTTATTAGGTGCACTTTATTTCGTGATGCTGGTCATCTGGATGTTTGTCTATTCCACGGCTATCACCAACGACAGCGCATCCTATTTGCACACCTTCGGGGTCACCGAGGGGTTGCTGTCGGAAAATCCCTTCTACGGCTTATTCCTGATCTGTATTCTGGTCGCCATCTCTTCGCGCGGTGAAAAGCTGCTGTTTAAAGTCTCCAGTCTGATGGTGCTGACCAAATTATTTGTGGTGGCGGCGCTGGGGCTTTCGATGATTGGTCTCTGGCATTTAGCCAACGTCGGCATGCTGCCGCCGATGGGGTTGCTGATAAAAAATGCCATTATTACGCTGCCCTTTACCTTAACCTCCATTCTGTTTATCCAGACATTAAGCCCGATGGTGATTTCCTATCGTTCACGGGAAAAATCCGTTGAGGTGGCGCGTCATAAGGCGCTGCGGGCGATGAATATCGCCTTTGGCATACTGTTTGTCACGGTCTTCTTCTACGCCGTCTCTTTCACCCTGGCGATGGGACACGACGAAGCGGTGAAAGCCTACGAGCAGAACATTTCCGCCCTGGCGATTGCGGCGCAGTTTATCAGCGGCGACGGCGCGGGCTGGGTCAAAATCGTCAGCGTGATCCTCAATATTTTTGCCGTGATGACCGCCTTCTTCGGCGTCTATCTCGGCTTCCGCGAAGCCACGCAGGGGATCGTGATGAATATCCTGCGCCGTAAAATGCCGGCTGAACGTATTAATGAAAGCATCGTCCAGCGCGGGATCATGCTGTTCGCTATCCTGCTGGCCTGGAGCGCGATCGTGTTAAACGCGCCGGTACTGAGCTTCACCTCTATCTGTAGCCCCATCTTCGGCATGGTGGGCTGCCTGATCCCTGCGTGGCTGGTCTACAAGGTACCGGCGCTGCATAAATATAAGGGCGTATCGCTGGTGATTATTGTCATCACCGGGCTGCTGCTTTGTGTTTCTCCTTTCCTCGCATTTTACTGAGGGCAAATAAGGTCGTAACGATGTCTGAGCAAACTCATCCTTTTTGGAATCATTTTATTCGCGTAGTGCAGGAAGAAGTTAAGCCTGCGCTGGGGTGCACCGAGCCCGTTTCTCTGGCCCTTGCCTGTGCGATTGCCGCAGAGCAACTGCCCGGCGACGTCACGAAGATTGAGGCGTGGGTATCGCCGAATCTGATGAAGAACGGGCTTGGCGTAACGGTGCCGGGCACCGGCATGGTCGGGCTGCCCATTGCGGCGGCGCTGGGTGCCATCGGTGGCAATGCGCAGGCGGGGCTGGAAGTGCTGAAAGATGTCACCGCCGATGCGCTGGCGCGGGCCAAAGCAATGCTTAACGCCGGTCTGGTGCAGGTGAAATTGCAGGAGCCATGCGATGAGATCCTCTATTCACGTGCCTGCGTCTACGCCGGTGAGGCCTCGGCCATGGTGACCATTGCGGGCGGACATACCCGCGTGGTGGAGGTGGTTTGTCACGGCGAAACGCGCTTCAGTCTTGACGAGCGGCAGGCCGAGGTAAGTAACGATCCGCTGGCTGTACTGTCAAACACCACGCTCACGCAGATCCTGGAGTTTGTGGAGCAGGTACCGTTCGAGGCGATCCGCTTTATCCTGGAAGCAGGGCAACTGAACGACGCGCTCTCTCGTGAAGGGCTTAGCGGGAAGTGGGGGCTACACATTGGCACCACCCTCAATAAGCAGCGCGCACGCGGATGGATGGCGCAGGATCTGGGTTCAGACATCGTTATCCGCACCAGCGCGGCCTCGGATGCCCGCATGGGCGGCGCGACGCTGCCGGCGATGAGCAACTCGGGCTCCGGGAATCAGGGAATTACAGCCACCATGCCGGTTGTCGTGGTCGCTGAACATGTTCAGGCCGATGACGAACGGCTGGCGCGGGCGCTGATGCTCTCGCATCTGTCGGCTATCTACATCCATTACCAGCTTCCGCGTTTGTCCGCGCTGTGTGCGGCGACAACGGCCGGTATGGGGGCCGCCGCAGGGATGGCGTGGCTGATGGGCGGAAGCTATCAGACGATTGCAATGGCCATCGGCAGTATGATCGGTGACGTCAGCGGGATGATCTGCGACGGGGCGTCTAACAGCTGCGCCATGAAAGTCTCGACCAGCGTCACCAGCGCCTGGAAAGCCGTGATGATGGCGCTGGATGAGTCGGGCGTGACGGGCAACGAGGGGATTGTAGCGCACGACGTGGAACAGTCTATCTCTAACCTGTGCGCCCTGGCGTGCCGCTCAATGCAGGCAACGGACCGGCAGATTATTGAGATTATGGCGAGTAAGGTGTAGCGATTGGCATTCGTCCCTCTTCCCAAAGGGGAGAGGGACCGATCGAGCAACTCTTACACCGGCAAATCAATCAGCAGCGCGCGCAGCGGCGTATCTGCCACCAGGGTGATATTCGCTTCGTCACGAATAAACGCCCCGTCGCCGCAGGTGAGCGCTTCTTTCTCTTCCGCGTGCGTTACCGCATGCACCGTACCGTGAATGGACTGCAAATAGGCGCGCGGGCCGTGCAGCTGGAAGCTTGCCTGTTCACCTTTTTTCAGTTCGATATGGTGCAGCCATACCTGCTGTCGCAGCTGCAAGCTGTCCTTGCTGCCGTCAGGCGAGGCAATCAGCTGCTGTTTATCGCCCTTCAGATCTATTTTCTGCACCAGCGGGTTTTCTCGCTCAGGGCAGGCGTCGAGCCACAGCTGCATGCGCGTCAGCGTTTTGTCTTTGCTGAGGTTATGCTCGCTGTAGCTGATGCCCGGCTGCGTGGAAATTAACAACGCTTCGCCAGCCTTTGCCTGGACATGATTGCCCTCGCTATCGCGGTATTCTGCCTCGCCTTCCAGGATCAGGTTCAGGATATCGACTTTCGGATACGTACGCGGCTGGAAGGAGGCGCCCGGGGCGAGCACTTCCTGGTTCAACACGCGCAGTGAAGCGTAACCGAGGAGTTTAGGGTCAAAGTAGTGTCCAAAGGAAAAGGTGTAGCGGGCCTGCAGCCAACCGAAATCGGCTTGTCCGCACTGTTTCGCTGTTCTTGTCGTAATCATAAACTTGACCTCTCTTTACACTAAAACAATGGTAAAGGTATGGACGCTGCATTGTTAGCCAGATATTCTGCCCGGTATGTTCAAATTTCCTGAATGAGAACGAGATGGCTAAAGAGAGAGCATTGACGCTTGAGGCGCTTCGCGTCATGGACGCGATTGACCGGCGCGGCAGCTTTGCCGCGGCGGCAGATGAACTGGGGCGCGTTCCGTCTGCGCTAAGCTACACCATGCAAAAACTGGAGGAAGAGCTGGACGTCGTGCTCTTCGATCGCTCCGGTCATCGAACAAAATTCACCAACGTGGGGCGGATGCTGCTGGAGCGAGGTCGCGTGCTGCTGGAAGCGGCGGACAAGCTCACCACGGACGCCGAAGCGCTGGCGCGAGGTTGGGAAACCCACCTGACGTTAGTCACCGAAGCGCTGGTGCCGACCGAAGCGCTGTTCCCGCTGGTAGACCGCCTGGCGGCGAAGGCCAATACGCAGCTGTCGATCATCACCGAGGTGCTGGCCGGGGCGTGGGAGCGTCTGGAGACGGGCAGGGCGGATATCGTCATTGCGCCTGACATGCATTTCCGCTCATCGTCAGAAATCAACTCGCGCAAGCTCTACAGCGTCATGAACGTTTACGTCGCCGCGCCGGATCACCCGATTCACCAGGAGCCGGAGCCGCTCTCTGAAGTGACGCGCGTGAAGTACCGCGGCGTGGCGGTGGCGGATACCGCGCGCGAGCGTCCGGTGCTGACGGTTCAGCTGCTGGATAAACAGCCGCGTCTGACGGTCACGTCACTGGAAAACAAGCGGCAGGCGCTGCTGGCCGGTTTGGGCGTGGCGACGATGCCCTACCCGTTTGTGGAAAAAGATATTGCGGAAGGGCGACTGAGGGTGGTGAGCCCGGAGTACACCAGCGAAGTGGACATTATTATGGCGTGGCGCCGCGACAGCATGGGCGAAGCCAAATCGTGGTGCCTGCGCGAAATTCCAAAGCTCTTTGCGCATCATAATAAATAAGCGAGCAGGCCCGGTAAGCGTAAGCGCCACCGGGCAGTAATTTACGCGCCGATCTTAGGATCCGGACCAAAGCGGTTTTCGCCCGGCGTCCCGCTCTGACAGTTGAAAATTAAAATCACGATCCAGCCGACAAGCGGGATTAACAGCAACAGCAGCCACCACGCCGAACGATCGGTGTCGTGGAGACGACGAAACAGCACGGCCCATGAAGGCAGCAAAACCAGCAAGCCATAAATCGTAGTGAGTACGCCTTCACCGCCAGCGCGCTCCCAGCCGAGGATTTTATCCACGATGCCCAGCACCATAATCAGGACGAAGTTCACCAGAACGAACATCCAGTACTCTTTGCGGCGGGCGCGGCCACCAAATCCAACGTAGTTGCGCAGTACTTTTAAATACCAGTCCATTTTCCTTGCCTCTTAATCAGTCAATCACTTGTTTTCTAAGCGATCGAGGTAAGGATAGATGTATGCTGTGAATTAAAAAAGGGAATCAATTGATTCCCTAAATAATTATCCGAAACGCACGTCGCGCCCGTGCGGTTCATCCAGATCCTGCCACGGGCCAATGGAGATGATGCCCGTCGGGTTGATGGTCTTGTGGCTGCGGAAATAGTGGGTGCGAATATGGTCAAAATCGACCGTCTCCGCGATCCCCGGCATCTGGTAGATGTCTCGCAGGAAACCATACAGGTTCAGGTAGTCGCTGATGCGGTGTTTATCGCACTTAAAGTGGGTGACATAGACCGGGTCAAAGCGAACCAGCGTGGTCCACAGGCGAATGTCCGCTTCCGTCAGGCGATCGCCCGTCAGGTAGCGATGCTGGCCCAGGATCTGCTCCAGGCGCTCCAGCGATTCAAACACCTTTCCGACCGCTTCGTCATACGCTTCCTGGCTGGTGGCGAAACCGGCCTTATAGACGCCGTTGTTGACGTTGTCGTAAATCCAGCTGTTCAGCTCGTCAATCTTATCGCGTAGTTCAACCGGGTAGTAATCCCCGGCGCGGGCGCCGTGCGCATCAAACGCGGTATTGAACATGCGGATGATTTCCGCGGACTCATTGCTGACTATCGTCTGGTTTTTCTTGTCCCACAGCACCGGCACGGTCACGCGTCCGGTGTAGTGCGGATCGGCACGTAGATAGAGCTGGTAGAGGAAATCGTGGTGATACAGGTCATCACCGGTCGCAGCGGGGAAATCACTGTCGAACGTCCAGCCGTTTTCCAGCATCAATGGGTTGACGACTGAAACCGGAATGAAGGATTCGAGGCCTTTTAGCTTGCGCACGATCAGCGTGCGGTGCGCCCACGGGCAGGCGAGGGAAACATAAAGATGATAACGATCTTTCTCCGCCGCGAAGCCCCCTTCGCCACTCGGGCCGGGTGCGCCGTCGGCGGTCAGCCAGTTACGGAAGGCCGAAACAGAGCGCTTAAAGCGTCCACCGGTGGATTTGGTGTCATACCAGACATCCTGCCAGACGCCGTCTACGAGTTGTCCCATTTTTTACTCCTCCGTCAGATAGCAAAAGCGAGGAGATGTCTCCTCGCTTTGTGTTTATTCAGTATAGCGTGCTTACCATTTCTTATTCAGAACGCGGTCGATGCTGTATGCGCCTGGGCCGGTAATCGCCAGCAGCAGGAAGCCACCCGCGATGGTCAGGTTTTTCATAAACATCAGTGAGTTCACGCCTTCAGCAAAGTTGCTGTGAAACAGGAACGCGGTCAGCAGGGTGAAGCCTGCGGTAAACAGCGCGGTGGTGCGGGTCAGGAAGCCGAACAGAACCGCCAGGCCGCCGCCAAACTCAAGCAGAATGGTCAGCGGCAGCAGGAACCCCGGAACGCCCATGGCTTCCATATACTGCTGGGTACCCGCATATCCGGTGATTTTGCCCCAGCCTGCCACGATAAACAGAATTGGCATCAGAATACGCGCGACCAGTACACCAACATCTTCTAATTTTTTCATTTTACTCTCCAGGAAACCACATAAGCGGCTGAACATTATTTGTCTGCAATTCCGGGTAGATACCGCGGCTCTGCTGTCGATGGAGAGGAGTGTAAACGGGGCGGGTAGCAATTGTTAGCAAGGAAAACTGTCAATCTTCTTCAAAGATATTGAGTAAGGGCAGGTGCGCGCTGGTGCCCTCAGCCCACGGGGAGAAGGGCAGAAACAAAAAACGGTAACCTGAGTTACCGTTTTGCGTTTATCACCGCAGCTGTTGTTGCCGCAACGTTGCTTTGACCAGACGCCAGGCGCTCCATGCACCAAAACCGCGTCGGGCCCAGCGGATGAGCATATTCGGATGACGAACCGTCCAGATAGCCATCACGCTGCTGCCGACCAGCGCCCACGAACGCAGGCTCAGGAAGGTATTCCAGCCACGGTCAAACCGTCGCGTCGCGTCGATCCAGTCACGGCGGCTGGCAGACAGATCCAGCCGCTGCTGCTGGATCTGACTTAACAGGTACGCTTTTCGCTTCTGACGTTCCGCTTTATCGCTCACGGCTTGTCATCCTCCAGCAGGGCGCGATCGTTAGCCAGTTCCTGGCGCGTGTGGCGCAGGAAAGTGGACCTGCGCGCTTTACGCATCGTCCATATGCCGCCAATCAGCGCCGCGACCAGCAGAACGACGGTCGTGGCAATCATCGCGTTAAGTCGATACTGCGGGTCAATTGCCCAGATGATTAACACCATCAGGCTCATCAGACCAAACGCGGCGAAGAGCATGGTCAGCCCGAGCATCAGCAGCATCTGGAAGAGGTTCGCTTTCTCCTCTTCCAGTTCGACCACTGCCAGCCGGACGCGCGTTTCGGCAATCCCAACCAGCGTCGTTAAAATACGCTGGCCGATGCCGAGGACGTTATTAGCAGGCCCTTGTGCGTGACGAGGATCTTCCATATCAACGACGCGTCAGCAGGACACCCAGTACCACACCCACTGCGGCACCAATACCAACTCCCGTCCATGGATTGTCGCGCACATATTCATCTGCACGCGCAGCCGCTTCACGGGTCTGTTTCGCCAGTGCATCACCGGTTTCACCCAGGCGGTAGCGGCTCTCTTTCAGCGCCTGCTCCGCTTTGCTGCGCAGCTTGCTTACTTCTTCTTTCGACTTATCGGCAGAGGAGTTCAGCACCTCTTCAAGGGTATCGGCCAGGGATTTCAGTTCAGCGCGCAGATGTTCAGACGTCGTATCTTTTGACATGATTCTCTCCTGTTGAGATTTCCGTTAACTCAATAATCGCGAGCTTCCAGCGCTTTCAGGTCGTCCTGCGCCTCTTTCAACTTCTTCTCGCGCTTAGCAATTTTTTCCGCATCCCCTTTCTCTTTCGCTTCCTGCAGGTCTTGACGGCGCTCGGCTATCTCGTCCTTCTGTTCAGCGATTTTCTTTTGGTGATCGGCACGCAGCTTGCTGTCTGAACAGTTCGCTTTCACTTCGCTCAGCGCTTTTTTGAGACCATCAACACGGTGCTGATTGTTATGCTTTTCGGCATAACCGATCTCACGCTGAATATCCTGTTCTTTCTCCTGACAGAGAGAGTTTGCGAAGGTCGTTGTGCTTAAAGAAAAAAGGGCCAGAGCCAGGGTCATGCGGAATTTCATTATCGAAACCTTCCATTGTGCTGCGGGGTTAGCCGCTATCCAAAATGATGCGGAGTACATTTGAGGGGTGCTCCGCGTACTTAAGCATAGTAAGTAAACGGGGGATTCACCAAAGTGAGTGAAAAGATTCGGAATCCAGGAAGTTATCCAAACCGATGCGACGTATCGCGAATCAATGATAACCACGCGGCTGGCGGGTTGTCATCTTCCTGCTGGGCAATGATATAGCCGTGCGGCAGCGTGCGGTCAAGAACCGCTTTCGCGGCAGCGCTCTGCGCACGGGAATCAAACTTAATCAGTAAAACATCGTCCTGCGGGGTGATGCTTTTAAAGCGGATGCCGTTTGCATCCAGATGATGCCAGACAGAAAAACCGTCAGGCACACCGCCCCCCTGGTTTACCGGGCGAATGGCCAGCGTAGCGTCCTGATGTGAAAGCGTGTTCCAGGCCAGCAGTACGGCGCTGAGCATCACCAGTGCAATAAAGGCACAGGCAAAGCGGCGCATGGCGAGCGGTGAGATAACCATCGTTAACCTCGCGCTCCGTATTTTTTCTTCCACAGGACAACCAGCGAGCCGATCAGGCCGAAGACCAGCAGAACAACAGGCAGCAGCATCAGGCAGGACATCAGCTGATCTTCATATTTCATGAAGACCGGCGTCTTACCCAGCGCATAGCCCAGCGTCGTCAGGATCAGAACCCATAACAGGCCGCTCATCCAGTTGAAGAACTGGAAGCGTGCGCTGCTCAACCCGGACAGCCCGGCAATGGTGGGCAGCAGGGTACGCACAAAAGCGATAAAGCGGCCAATCAGCAGCGCGGAAAGCCCATGCTTATGGAACAGGTGGTGTGCCCGCTGGTGATAGTGAGCAGGCAGATGGGAAAGCCAGTTCTGTACTATTCGGGTATTGCCCAGCCATCTTCCCTGGATATAGCTCACCCAGCAGCCAAGGCTGGCCGCGACGGTCAGTAATAAAATGGTTTGCGGGAACGCCATTGCGCCTTTAGCACACAGCACGCCGACAAGCACCAGCAAACTGTCACCCGGCAAGAAGGCTGCAGGCAGCAAACCATTCTCAAGGAACAGAATCATAAACAAGACAAAATAGAGCATGCCAATCATGGAAGGGTTGGCCAGCGTTTCAAAATCCTGCGCCCAAAGGGCATGCAGCAGTTGGGTCAAAAGTTCCATTCAGTGTTCCTGGAAATCGGTTAACGTCTCGCCTGTTATCCGGGACAAACAGCACGGCGACATTGTTGTGATTTCATTATGGTCGCTCGCGGACACATTGCGGTGTGGCCAACACTGTTCCCTGTTAATTGGCTGGTTAGCAAGCACTAACTTTCAAAATAACGAAGTGAATCCAATTGTAACAAAGCCCAACGTTCTGCGTCACAGAATTTGCAGGGTGAGGTGATTTTGGCGTAAGCCCTGAAAGTGAGCGAGGGATTTTACAAAGGCTGACACTATATATGTTTTGCTTACCCATTCAGCCGGGGAGGCGCAGCGAAGCGCCTGCCGGTAGAAAGGTCGCCTATTTTGCGCCGCTCGGGGCCGTATCGAGATGAACGACAGGATTATCGGCAAAAAGATAGCGGTCAGCGTTAAATTCGAAGTCGTCGCTGGTTTCATTGAAGAGCATCTGCTTGGTGTTTTCCAGGTGCTGCCACATGGCGAGCTTCGCGGCGTGGGGATCTTTACGAATCAGCGCCTTAAGAATTTGATCGTGGTCGTCACACCAGTTGTCCACGGTACGCGAATCAATATGATCGTGCAGTTTTTTCCAGTACGGGTTGTGAACGCGCTGAGTCCACATTTTCTCAACGATTGCCGCCAGCGCCGTATTCTGGGTTGCCAGGGCGACCTGAACGTGAAACTGCAGGTCCCACTCGGAATCACGGAAACATTTTTCCTTGCGAGCGTTCTCCTGAATCTCCATCAGCTTCATGATGTCCTGCTTGGTCACCTGCGTGGCGGCAAATTCGGCAATATTGCTTTCGATCAGCTGGCGAGCCTGGAGCAGCTCAAACGGACCGTAGCTGGCGAATTCTAGACTTTCATCCGCCACCGGAGAGTGTTTAGGCTGATTAGAAATAACGTGAATGCCGGAACCTTTGCGTACCTCAACGTAGCCTTCCACTTCCAGCATGATAATCGCTTCGCGCACCACGGTTCGGCTTACGCTTTTTTCATCCGCGATAAAGCGCTCGGCGGGAAGTTTATCACCGACAAGATAGACCCCTTGCTCGATGCGATCTTTCAGCTCGACAGCAAGTTGTTGATATAAACGACGTGGTTCGGTGATTTCCATATGCGCTCCAGGCAGGGTACGGCAGATGATTTGTTATACCACTTTCACGGAATACTCTCCAGATTTTGCCATTAAAAAAGCCGCCCGGGGGCGGCTTCGGTGAAACGCATTTTCGCTAACTCTGCGTAGCCGGTCGCCCGAGAGACTCTTTCGCCAGCTCCTCTGCGGATTTGCTTTTCAGCACCGTCCAGATAACCACCGCGCCCATCAGGTCGAAGATTGCCAGCACCGCGAACAGCGGGCTGAAGCCGATGGTATCCGCCAGCGCGCCGACGACCAGCGCAAACATCGTACTCGCGGTCCACGCGGCCATCCCGGTCAGGCCGTTGGCGGTGGCCACTTCGTTGCGACCGAAGACGTCAGAGGAGAGCGTAATCAGCGCGCCGGAGAGCGACTGGTGCGCAAAACCACCGATGCACAGCAGGGCGATAGCCATATACGGACTGGTGAACAGGCCGATCATGCCCGGGCCAATCATCAGCAGGGCGCCCATGGTCACCACCATCTTACGGGAAACAATCAGGTTCACCCCAAACCAGCGCTGGAACAGCGGTGGCAGGTAGCCGCCTACAATACAGCCCAGGTCAGCGAACAGCATCGGCATCCAGGCGAACATCGCGATCTCTTTCAGGTTAAAGCCGTAGACTTTAAACATAAACAGTGGGATCCACGCGTTGAAGGTGCCCCAGGCCGGTTCAGCCAGGAAGCGCGGCAGGGCGATACCCCAGAACTGACGGGTGCCCAGGATCTGCCAGACGGACATCTTCTTGCCATTGTTGGTCTGATGCTGCGCTTCCTGACCACCAATAATGTATTCGCGTTCTTCCTCGGAGAGTTTTTTCTGATCGCGCGGGTGTTTATAGAAAACCAGCCACGCCATTGCCCAGGCAAAGCTCAGCACGCCAGAGATAATGAATGCCATCTGCCAGCTGTGCATCACGATGGCCCACACCACCAGCGGCGGCGCAATCATTGCGCCGATGGACGAGCCCACGTTGAAGTAACCCACCGCGATGGAACGCTCTTTTGCCGGGAACCACTCAGAGCTGGCTTTCAGCCCCGCCGGGATCATTGCGGCTTCTGCCGCACCGACCGCTCCACGGGCCAGCGCCAGGCCGCCCCAGCTGCCTGCCAGTGCGGTTGCACCGCAGAATACCGCCCAGGCGATGGCGAAGAAGGCATAGCCGATTTTGGTACCCAGAATATCGAGAACATACCCAGCAACAGGCTGCATGACGGTGTAAGCGGCAGAATAGGCCGCGATGATGTAAGAGTATTGCTGCGTGGAGATATGCAGCTCTTCCATCAACGTTGGCGCCGCGGCTGCCACGGTGTTACGTGTCAGGTAGCCCAGCACGGTACCCAGCGTCACCAGTGCGATCATATACCAACGTAACCCTTTAATTTTACGCATCTAAAACCTCATCGTTATGTTATTTCCGCGCCAGAGCACGGCAACCTCTCAACCGTTGCCGGGAGCAGTTGTGTAACGGGAGGGGCGTAGCCGGGAGAATGTCCCGGAACGGCCCGAACCTTGCCATAAGTAAGCGTGCATAAGTCGGTATCCGTACCGTTAAATCCGATGTGTCTCACACCGGTAACGCATTCCGTCGGCTTAGTGTTTGCGACGGCGAAACGATAACTTGTCATACAACTTTAAAAGGTGAGTGACATCACAAATGTATGATTCTTTGTAGGGACATTAATCGCTGCGCGCAAAGCCAGCAACGGCGCGGCCTGTAGAAGGGTTTACCCCATTGAGGGTAATTTATTTGTTAGCGTTTATTGATCTCACTCACGAAAAAAGCTTCGGCGGGTGGAAATTGGTGTGATAACTTTGCAGCATATGAACATACGCTTTCTGACGCTCCCGTAATGAGGAAGACGATAATGACGCCGTTTATGACCGACGATTTTCTGTTAGATACCGAATTTGCCCGCCGCCTGTACCACGACTACGCTAAAGACCAGCCGATTTTCGACTACCACTGCCACTTACCGCCGCAGCAGGTTGCCGAAAATTACCGTTTCAAAAACCTGTATGATATCTGGCTGAAGGGTGACCACTATAAATGGCGCGCAATGCGCACCAACGGCGTGGCTGAGCGACTGTGTACCGGCGACGCGACCGATCGCGAGAAGTTCGACGCCTGGGCGGCGACCGTTCCGCACACTATCGGCAACCCGCTTTACCACTGGACGCACCTCGAACTACGCCGTCCGTTTGGCATCACCGGCAAGCTGCTTTCTCCCGCTACGGCGGATGAAATCTGGGACCAGTGCAACGAACTGCTGGCGCAGGATAACTTCTCCGCGCGCGGCATCATGAAGCAGATGAACGTGAAGATGGTGGGCACCACCGACGATCCGATTGACTCCCTGGAGCATCATGCCGTTGTCGCCAAAGACGCCTCTTTTGACATTAAAGTGCTGCCAAGCTGGCGCCCGGACAAAGCCTTCAATATTGAGCAGGCCACGTTCAACGACTATATGGCGAAGTTGGCGGAAGTGTCCGATACCGACATCCGTCGTTTCGCCGATCTGCAAACCGCGCTGACCAAACGTCTGGACCACTTCGCGACGCACGGCTGTAAAGTCTCTGACCACGCGCTGGACGTGGTGCTGTTCGCGGAATCCAACGAAGCCGAACTGGACAGCATCCTGGCGCGTCGCCTCTCCGGTGAATCGCTTAGCCAGCATGAAGTAGCGCAGTTCAAAACCGCGGTGCTGGTGTTTCTCGGCGCGGAATACGCCCGTCGCGGCTGGGTACAGCAGTACCACATCGGCGCGCTGCGCAATAACAACCAGCGCCAGTTCAAACTTCTGGGCGCGGACGTGGGCTTTGACTCCATCAACGACCGCCCGCTGGCGGAAGAGCTGTCAAAACTGTTGAGCAAACAGAACGAGCAAAACCTGCTGCCGAAAACCATTCTGTACTGCCTGAACCCGCGCGATAACGAAGTGCTGGGCACCATGGTGGGCAACTTCCAGGGCGAAGGTATGCCGGGCAAGATGCAGTTCGGATCCGGCTGGTGGTTCAACGATCAGAAAGACGGCATGGAGCGTCAGATGACGCAGCTGGCGCAGCTCGGTCTGTTAAGCCGCTTTGTCGGCATGCTGACCGACAGCCGCAGCTTCCTCTCCTACACTCGCCACGAATATTTCCGCCGCATTCTGTGCCAGATGATTGGCCGCTGGGTGCATGCGGGCGAAGCGCCAGCGGATCTCCAGCTGCTGGGCGACATGGTGAAAAACATCTGCTTTAACAATGCGCGTGACTACTTCGCCATTGAACTGAACTAAGGCCGTCTGAGGTTGATATGCAATACATCAAAATCCATTCGCTGGATAACGTGGCCGTCGCGCTGGCAGATTTAACCGAAGGCACGGAAGTAGCCTTCGATAACCAGTCGGTCACGTTGCGCCAGGCCATTGGACGTGGACACAAGTTTGCCCTGATCCCCATTGCAAAAGGGGAGAACGTGGTGAAGTACGGTTTGCCCATCGGCCATGCGCTGGCGGATATTGCGCCGGGTGAATATATTCATTCCCACAATACCCGCACCAATCTCAGCGATCTGGACGAGTACAGCTATCAGCCTGAACTACCGAAGGCAGGCGTGCAGGCGGGGGATCGTGAGGTGCAAATCTACCGTCGCGCAAACGGTGATGTGGGGATCCGCAACGAGCTGTGGATCCTGCCGACCGTCGGCTGCGTGAACGGCATTGCGCGTCAGATCCAGACCCGCTTTCTGAAGGAGACCCATGATGCCGAGGGCATCGACGGGGTACATCTGTTCAGCCACACCTACGGCTGCTCCCAGCTGGGTGACGACCACATCAACACCCGCACCATGCTGCAAAACATGGTGCGCCACCCGAATGCGGGCGCGGTGCTGGTGATCGGCCTCGGCTGCGAGAACAACCAGGTCGACGCCTTCCGCGAGACGCTGGGAGAATTCGACCCTGAGCGCGTTCACTTCATGGTGTGCCAGCATCAGGACGACGAAGTGGAAGCGGGCGTTGAGCAGCTGCATCAGCTTTATGAGGTGATGCGCCACGACAGGCGCGAGCCGGGCAGGCTGAGCGAGCTGAAGTTTGGCCTGGAGTGCGGTGGGTCTGACGGTCTTTCCGGCATTACCGCTAACCCAATGCTGGGCCGCTTCTCGGATTACGTGATTGCCACCGGCGGCACCACGGTGCTGACCGAAGTGCCGGAGATGTTTGGCGCGGAGCGCATTCTGATGAGCCACTGCCGCGACGAAGAGACGTTTGAGAAGACCGTCACCATGGTGAACGACTTCAAACAGTACTTCATTGCCCACAATCAGCCGATTTACGAGAATCCGTCCCCGGGGAACAAGGCGGGCGGAATCACCACGCTGGAGGAGAAATCCCTCGGCTGCACCCAGAAAGCGGGGGCCAGCCAGGTGGTGGACGTTCTGCGCTACGGCGAACGCCTGAAAACCCACGGCCTGAACCTGCTGAGCGCACCGGGTAACGATGCGGTCGCCACCAGCGCGCTGGCGGGGGCGGGCTGTCACATGGTGTTGTTCAGCACCGGTCGCGGTACGCCGTACGGCGGTTTTGTGCCGACGGTGAAAATCGCCACCAACAGCGAGCTGGCGGCGAAGAAAAAGCACTGGATCGATTTCGACGCAGGCCAGCTGATCCACGGCAAAGCGATGCCGCAGCTGCTGACGGAGTTCGTGGACACTATCGTGGAGTTTGCTAACGGCAGACAGACCTGTAACGAGAAGAACGACTTCCGCGAGCTGGCGATCTTTAAGAGTGGTGTGACGCTTTAAATGTTTTATCGGGTGGCGCTAGCGCTTACCCGACCTACTGAACTTTAATCGGTGCGGCCTGATGCCCTCACCCTGACCCTCTCCCACGGGAGAGGGTACAAACACTAAAAACGGCAACCTCAGGGTTGCCGTTTTGCTGTTAACCTCGCAGCGCGTTCTTCGCTAAACGCGCGTCTTCTGCCTGACAGGCCGCTGCGGTGAACAGCACGTCGGTAGAGGAGTTCAGCGCGGTTTCGCAGGAGTCCTGCAGCACGCCGATGATGAAGCCGACGGCCACAACCTGCATGGCGATCTCGTTCGGGATGCCGAACATATTGCACGCCAGCGGGATCAGCAGCAGCGAACCGCCCGCCACGCCGGAAGCGCCACAGGCACACAGCGACGCCACCACGCTCAGCAGCAGCGCCGTTGGCAGATCCACAGGAATACCCAGCGTATGCACTGCCGCCAGGGTCAGCACGGTGATGGTAATCGCCGCACCTGCCATGTTAACGGTCGCACCCAGCGGGATCGACACGGAATAGGTATCGCGGTCCAGGTTCAGCTTCTCCGCCAGCGCCATGTTGACCGGAATGTTTGCCGCCGAGCTGCGGGTGAAGAAGGCGTATACGCCGCTCTCGCGCAGGCAGGTGAGCACCAGCGGATACGGGTTACGGCGGATCTGCCAGAACACCAGCAGCGGGTTGATCACCAGCGCCACCAGCAGCATACAGCCGACCAGTACCATCAGCAGCTGCGCGTAGCCCCACAGCGCGTCAAAGCCGGTTGTGGCCAGGGTAGATGACACCAGGCCGAAGATACCGATGGGCGCAAAGCGAATCACGACCTTAACGATAAAGGTCACGGCGTTGGACATGTCGTTGACCAGGTTTTTCGTCGTTTCGTTGCCGTGACGCAGGGCGAAGCCCAGGCCGATCGCCCACACCAGGATGCCAATGTAGTTGGCATTCAGCAGGGCATCAATGGGGTTCGTAACCATGCTCATCAGCAGGCCGCGCAGCACTTCCACAATGCCTGAAGGCGGCGTGACGTCGCCCGCCGCAGAGGTCAGATGTAGCGTGGAGGGGAAGAGGAAGCTAAAGACAACTGCGGTCAGCGCAGCAGAAAACGTGCCCAGCAGATATAAAAAGAGAATCGGGCGAATGTTGGTTTTTTGTCCGTGTTGGTGATTGGCGATAGAAGCCATGACCAGCATCAGTACCAGCACCGGCGCAACGGCCTTCAGCGCGCCCACGAAAAGCGTTCCGAGAAGCCCCGTCGCTTCCGCGGCGGGTTTTGACACCAGCGCCAGCAGAATACCCAGAACCAGACCTACCAGGATTTGTTTAACCAGGCTACCCTGCGTCAGACGCGTAAGCAGGCCCTTAGATTGTGTGCTCATACTAAATTCCTAAGTGAAATTGTGTTCCATCCTGGATGTGCTCTAAGTCACATTTATTTCAGGATGTAAATATTTGTTTGCCTGGTTGAGTATCAAGGAAAGCGGGGAAAGGCGGAAGAGTAAAATGCTGGATTTTACGTGTCACATCATATTTTTTAACTATTGAGTCACAAAAGTGTGTTAACCCTCTCCCCTTTGAGGAGAGGGTTAGGGTGAGGGGATTACTCCGCCTGCTGCTTTTTATCGTGCTGGCGGTTAACCCAGGTATTGATAACCAGCGTCACCAGCAGAATGCCGAACACCACGCCAAGCGAAATGGCGATCGGGATGTGGTAGAAATCCACGATCAGCATCTTGATACCGATAAACACCAGGATCACCGACAGACCGTACTTCAGCATCGAGAAGCGCTCTGCCGCACCTGCCAGCAGGAAGTACATCGCGCGCAGACCGAGGATCGCAAACAGGTTAGAGGTCAGCACGATGAACGGATCAGTCGTCACCGCGAAGATTGCCGGGATGCTGTCTACCGCGAAAATCACGTCGCTCAGCTCGACCAGAATCAGCACCAGCAGCAGCGGGGTAGCAAACAGCAGGCCGTTCTTACGCACGAAGAAGTGCTCGCTCTCGATCTTGTCCGTCATGCGCAGATGGCCGCGGATCCACTTCACCAGCGGCTTATCACCGATACCGGTATCGTCTTCTTTCGCCAGCGCCATCTTGACCCCGGTAAACAGCAGGAACGCGCCGAACACGTACAGCAGCCATTCGAACTGGGTAATCAGCCAGCTGCCGGCGAAGATCATGATGGTACGCAGGACAATGGCACCCAGCACGCCGTAGACCAGCACGCGGCGTTGCAGGGCTGCAGGCACAGCAAAGTAGCTGAACAGCATCAGCCAGACGAAGACGTTATCAACCGCCAGGGCTTTTTCAATCAGATAACCGGTGAGGAAGGCGAGCGCCTGAGGATCGGCCACCGCACGGCCTTCGGTTGAGGCCAGGTACCACCAGAAGGCGGCGCAAAAGAGGAGCGAGAGGGTAACCCAGACCAGCGACCAGACGGCGGCCTGCTTAACGCTCATGCCGTGTTCGCCGCGACGACCCTGCAAAAAGAGGTCAATCGCCAGCATGATGAGCACGACAACCGTGAATCCGCCCCACAGCATTGGAGTGCCGACAGAATGCATACTATTTTCCTTACACATAAAAAACAAAAACGGCCATGGTCAGAAGACGATAGCCGTTAGCTTTTTATGCATAGACCTCGCCTTCCGGCAAGGTCTCACTTACAACCACGAAGGTTGCCCGGCGACCGGATGCATATTTAACGCATCGTAATGACGATCCACCGGCGAAGAAGTTACTCCCCTTTGCAGGTAACAAAATATGTCAGACCATCGGTTTCGTCAATGGCCTGCGCCGTTTCATTACACAGCTTTACGCGATCGCTTCCGCGCCTATGCCGTCTGCCGGGAACACCACGCCGGTCTGGCGGCGGATCTCGGTTTGCAGCTTCGCCGTGGTGCGGCTTACCGCAAGGCCTGGGTGATTCACTTCGTTGTCTTCCACCAGACGGGCGAAGACCTCTGCCTCATAGAGCATAGTGTTAATATGCTGAGGCTGCGTTAGTTCCTGCGCTTTGCCGCCGCGCGGCACGAAGCTCACCTTCTGGCATTCGGAGATCTTCTCGATGACCAGCGACCCGGCTTCGCCCTGAATTTCGCTCGGCAACACGGAATCGCTCACCTTGGAGTGCTGCAGCGTGACGCTGAAATCACCGTAATCCAGCACCACCAAACCGTGTGCATCCACGCCGCTCTCCAGCAGGCTGGCGGTGGCCGTAACGCCGTGCGGCTCGCCCCACAGCGCTACGGCAGAGGCCAGGCAGTAAAAACCGATATCCATAATCGAGCCGTTTGAGAAGGCCGGGTTAAAGGTATTCGGATTCTCGCCGTCCAGATAGCGCTGATAGCGCGACGAATACTGGCAGTAGTTGATAAAGGCTTTGCGCACTTTGCCAATTTTCGGCAGGGACTGCTGCAGCAGAAGGAAATTCGGCAGGCTGGCGGTTTTGAACGCTTCGAACAGCACCACCTGGTTTTCGCGGGCAAGCGCAATGGCCGCTTCCACTTCCTCAATATTCGAGGCCAGCGGCTTCTCGCAAATTACGTGCTTTTTGTGGCCGAGAAACAGCGCCGTTTGCGGGAAGTGCAGGGAGTTCGGGCTGGCGATATAAACCGCGTCAATGGCGTCGCTTTGCGCCATTTCATCCAGGGAGGTGAAGAGATGCTCGACGAGGTAGTCGTTAGCAAAGCTCTGCGCCTGCTCAAGGCTGCGGGAATAGACTGCGGTGAGTTTAAGTTTGCCGGTTTCGTGGGCGGCGTCGACGAACTGGCGCGTGATCCAGTTCGTTCCAATGACTGCGAAACGTATCATAAACGTTTACGTACTCCGTAGCGGGGAACCTTTAGCCACTGTAGCACGGGATTATTGCAAAACCAGTGCGCTATTCCGCATTACCATTTAACGATAAATGCGTAAGCCACAGGCGGGTATCAAACTCCAGCTGGTGATACTGCGGCTCCATGTGGCAGCACAGGGAATAGAACGCTTTGTCGTGCTCTTTCTCTTTCAGGTGCGCCAGCTCATGCACTACGATCATCCGCAGAAAGGCTTCCGGCGCGTTACGGAAAACCGTCGCCACGCGGATCTCCGCCTTAGCCTTTAGCTTGCCGCCCTGCACGCGGGAGATGGCGGTGTGCAGGCCGAGCGCGTTTTTCAGCACGTGGATCTTGTTGTCGTACATCACCTTGTTGATCGGCGGCGCGCTCTTCAGATACCGGCTTTTCAGATCCTGCGTATACTGCCAGAGAGCCTTATCGGTCGCGAAATCGTGCGTGCCGGGATAGCGTTTTTCCAGCACCGCGCCGAGCTTCTGCTCGGCAATCAGGCTGCGAACCTGGGAAAGTAAATGCTCCGGATAGCCCTGGAGATAAGTAAGTTGGTTCATCAAAAGCCCAAATTAATGCGAAAACGGGTATACTCACGCACCCTTTTCAGGGATACGCCAAATTTTACCATTCAGGAGGGCCGATGAGCCACTTAGACAACGGTTTCCGTTCACTCAACCTTAAACGTTTCCCGGAAACGGACGACGTTAACCCGCTTCAGGCGTGGGAAGCGGCGGATGAATATCTGCTGCAGCAGTTGGATGAGACTGAAATCCGCGGCCCGGTTCTGATCCTGAATGACGCGTTTGGTGCCCTGGGCTGCGCCCTTGCGGAGCACACGCCGTACAGCATCGGCGATTCCTACCTGAGCGAGCTGGCGACGCGTGAAAACCTGCGCCATAACGACATCGACGAGTCCAGCGTGAAGTTCCTCGACAGCACCGCGGACTACCCGCAGGCGCCGGGCGTGGTATTGATCAAGGTGCCAAAAACCATGGCGCTGCTGGAGCAGCAGCTGCGCGCGCTGCGTAAAGTCGTCACGCCGGAAACCCGCATCATTGCGGGTGCCAAAGCGCGCGATATTCACACCTCAACGCTGGAGCTGTTCGAGAAGGTTCTCGGTCCAACCACCACGACGCTTGCCTGGAAAAAAGCGCGCCTGATCAACTGCACCTTCAGCGCACCGGCGCTGGCCGACGCGCCGGAGACGCTGAGCTGGAAACTGGAAGGCACCGACTGGACCATCCATAACCATGCGAACGTCTTCTCCCGCACCGGGCTGGATATTGGGGCGCGTTTCTTTATGGAGCATCTGCCGGAAAACCTGGAAGGGGAGATTGTCGATCTGGGCTGCGGCAACGGCGTGATTGGCCTGACGCTGCTGGCGAAGAATCCGGAAGCCAGCGTGGTGTTCAGCGACGAGTCGCCGATGGCGGTGGCCTCCAGCCGTCTGAACGTGGAAACCAACATGCCGGAAGCTGTGGATCGCTGCGAATTTATGATCAACAACGCGCTCTCCGGCGTTGAGCCTTTCCGCTTCAACGCCGTGTTCTGCAACCCGCCGTTCCACCAGAAGCACGCCCTGACGGATAACGTCGCGTGGGAGATGTTCCACCACGCGCGCCGCTGCCTGAAAATCAACGGCGAGCTGTATATCGTGGCGAACCGTCACCTGGACTACTTCCACAAGCTGAAGAAGATTTTCGGCAACTGCGTCACCATTGCGACCAATAACAAGTTTGTGGTGCTGAAAGCGGTGAAGCTGGGTCGCCGTCGCTAAATAACCAGTGCAAGCTGGGTGCCCTGCGCAATCGCCCGCCGCGCATCCAGCTCCATCGCCACGTCGCACCCGCCGATCAAATGCACCGTTTTACCCGCTTCGCGCAGCGGATCGGCCAGATCGCGCTTTGGCTCCTGTCCGGCGCACAAAATCACATGATCCACGTGCAGCAGCTGCGGTTCACCACCGATCAGCACATGCAGCCCGTCGTCGTCGATCTTCTGGTAGCTCACCGCCGGGATCATCTTCACCCCGCGCGAGAGCAGGGTGGCGCGGTGGATCCAGCCCGTGGTTTTGCCCAGCCCTTCACCCGGCTTGCTGGCCTTACGCTGGAGCATCACGATCTGGCGCGGGCTTTTCGGCAGCTGCGGCCCTTCCGGCCGTAATCCGCCGGACTGGCTCAGGCTGGTATCAATGCCCCATTCTACGCAAAACTCGGCGATGTTCTGGCTGGTGGCCTCGCCCGGCTGGCTTAAATACATCGCGGTATCAAAGCCGATCCCGCCGCAGCCGATAATAGCCACTTTCTCGCCAACAGGCGCTTTGTCACGCAATACGTCCAGATAGCTCAACACCTTCGGATGATCGATACCCTCGATTGCAGGCGTGCGCGGTGCGATCCCGCTCGCCAGGATCACCTCGTCGAAACCGATCAGATCCGCCGCGCTAACAAGCTGGTTAAGCCGCAGATCAACACCCGTCAGATCGATCATCCGGCGGTAGTAGCGCAGGGTTTCATAGAACTCCTCTTTGCCGGGGATCTGTTTGGCGATATTAAACTGCCCGCCAATTTCACCGGCGGCATCAAACAGCGTCACGCTGTGCCCGCGCGAGGCGGCATTCACCGCAAACGCCAGCCCAGCGGGGCCGGCTCCCACGACGGCCAGGCGTTTTTGACTGACCGCGGGGACGACCGGCATTTTCGTTTCATGGCAGGCGCGGGGGTTCACCAGGCATGAGGTGACTTTGCCGGCGAAGATCTGATCCAGACAGGCCTGGTTACAGCCGATGCAGGTGTTGATCTCATCCGCACGGCCGCTTTGCGCTTTGGAGAGCAGTTCGGAGTCCGCGAGGAACGGACGCGCCATCGAGACCATATCGGCGTCGCCGCGTGAGATCACATCGTCCGCCACCTGCGGGTCGTTAATGCGATTCGTCGTTACCAGCGGAACGGAGACTTTGCCTTTCAGCTTGCGCGTTACCCAACTGAACGCCGAGCGCGGCACCGGCGTGGCGATGGTCGGGATGCGCGCTTCGTGCCAGCCAATCCCGGTGTTGATGATGGTGGCACCTGCGGCTTCAATCGCCTGCGCCAGCTGCACGGTTTCGTCGAACGTGCCGCCGCCCTCCACCAGGTCGAGCATCGACAGGCGGAAGATAATAATAAAGTCCGCGCCCGCACGTTCGCGCACCGCGCGCACCACCTCCACGGCAAAGCGCATCCGGCGGGCATAGTCACCGCCCCATTCGTCGTCGCGCTGGTTGGTGCGTGCGGCGAGGAATTCGTTAATCAGATAGCCTTCAGAGCCCATCACCTCCACGCCGTCGTAGCCCGCCTCACGCGCCAGCGCGGCGCAGCGGGCAAAATCGTCGATCAGCGCCAGGATCTCGTCGTGGCTGAGGGCGTGAGGGGTAAAGCGGTTAATCGGCGCCTGAATAGCCGATGGCGCAACCAGCTTTGGCTGATAGCTGTAGCGCCCGGTATGCAGAATTTGCAGGGCGATTTTGCCGCCTTCGTTATGCACCGCGTCCGTGACAATGCGGTGATGCGGCAGCTGTGTCGCATCATTCAGGACTGCGCCGCCCTCCATCGTCACGCCTGAAGGGGCAGGGGCTACGCCGCCGGTGACAATCAGCGCCACCCCGTGGCGCGCGCGCTCGGCGTAGAAGGCCGCCAGGCGCTCGGCTCCGTCCGGACGCTCTTCCAGCCCGGTGTGCATCGAGCCCATCAACACGCGGTTTTTGAGGGTGGTAAACCCCAGATCGAGGGGGGCGAATAGCGACGGGTAGCGGCTCATAGTCTCTTCCAGTGTAAAATTATTGCTATGTGGTCGGATGAGTTACTAATTTAGCCAGCGGCAGCAGAAAGGTAAAAGCGGGATCGAATGATTGTGATAGATCTCAAAGAACTTCCCCGGTGGCGCTACGCTTACCGGGGCTACAAAACCCCAGGACGGATAAGCGCAGCGCCATCCGGCGTTATTTACGGCGTCGCTGCCCGCGCTAACCCCGGCGCCTGCCACATCGACGTGGTCAGCCCGCTGTCCACCAGCCCGAGCTGATCCGCGTACACCGCCTGCCACTTCTCCATCATGCTGTCGTATAGCTCCCGGTGCTGCGGGTTTGGCGTAAACTCGCGGCTCCACTTCACCAGCCGCTCGCCCGTCGAGGCCATATCCGCAAACAGCCCCGCGCCCGTTCCGGCGGCAATGGCGCAGCCGAGCGCCGTTGCCTCTTTGACTTCCGGCACGCGCACCGGCAGGCCGGTGACGTCGCTTAAAATCTGGCTCCACAGGGCGCCCTTTGCGCCGCCGCCCGCAAACACCAGGCTATCAAACGTCACGCCGGAGAAGCGCGAAATCTGCGTCAGGTTACAGGCCGAGACGATTGCCGCGTTCTCCTCCAGGGCGCGGAACAGCGTCGCTTTGTTGCACTTTTCCGGGTCGATGGAGAGGTTAATAAACGACGGCGCGGCATGGTACCACTGCTTAAAATGCATCGCGTCGGAGAAGATTGGCATTACGCCGTGGGAGCCAGCGGGTACGCGGCCCGCCATCTCTTCCAGCAGGGAATAGGTGTCCATCCCCATCCGCTCGGCAATCAGCTTCTCTTCGGCACAAAAGGCGTCGCGGAACCAGCGCATGGTCAGCCCGGTAAAGAAGCTGATCGACTCCGCCTGCGCCATGCCAGGGATAACGTGCGGGTTCACGCGGATGTTCATCTCAGGGTCGGTGCGCACCTGCGGCAGGTTAACCACCTGCTGCCAGAAGGTGCCGCCCAGCACCGCCGTTTGTCCGGCGCGGACAACGCCCAGCCCCAGGCAGCCCAGCTGCACGTCGCCGCCGCCCATCACTACCGGCGTGCCCTCGCGTAAACCGCTCTGCTGTGCGGCTTCTTTCGTGATGGCCCCCAGCACGGTGCCGGTCTCTTTTACCGGCGAGAGAATATCGGCGCGCAGCCCGGCCATGTCGAGCAGCGCCGGACGCCAGTCGCGTGAAAAGAGATCCAGCATGCCGGTGGTGCCCGCGTTAGACGGATCGACCGCCAGCTCGCCGGAGAGCTTTGCCGCCAGCCAGTCGCTGATCATGGTGATAGTGGCGGCCTTACGATAAATATCCGGGCGATGATGCGCCAGCCAGAGCAGGCGCGGCATGGCGCTAAGGGCAAGCGTCTGGCCGGAAACGTCATACACTTCGGATTCAAAACGGTAGTCGTGGATCTCTTTGAGTTCAGCCACCTCGCGGCTGGCGCGGGCGTCGACGTTGGCGCAGGCCCAGATGGCCTCGCCGCTGCGGTCGTACAGCACGATCCCTTCGCGCATCGAACAGCAGGCGACGGACTGAATATCCGCCGCGCTCAGGCGCGCGCGCTCCAGCGCCTGCTGAACGCACCGGCAGGCCAGCTGCCAGTTGGTGTCGAGGTCAAACTCCATTGAGCCCGGCACGTTCTCCACGCTCAGGTGCTTCCACTCGGCCTGGCCGACGGCAATCTGGTTGCCCTGTAAATCGAAAATCACGGCGCGAACGCTGCCTGTCCCTGCATCTAACGCTAAAAGGTAACTCATGAGCTTGCCTCGCTATTAGCGCAGGGCGACTCTTATTTGGCCAGAGCCAGCACCGCGCGGGCTGTCGTCTCTTCCGTCACCAGGCCATTAATACGGCGACCTTTCAGTGCGGCGTAAATCGCATCGGCTTTCTCTTCCCCTCCGGCCACGCCGACGATGGTGGGCAGCTGCGCCAGTTCATCGAGCGTGACGCCGAGTAATTCTTTGTGGATCTCCAGCTCCTCGACGCATTCCCCTTCGGCATTAAGGAAATAGCCGAGGATATCGCCCACCGCCCCTTTACGGGCGTACATCAACTGTTCACCTTCGCTGATATAGCCGGAGCGCAGTATGGTCGCGTCACGTCGCTGGTTCACGGAACCAATGCCGACCACCGCCACGTCAGCGGCGGTCGCGGCGAGGATCACGTCCCGAACGCTGGTTTCGCGCTTTAAGATCCTGGCGACTTCCGCAGATGAGACGCGAAGCGGGGCGGGGATCATGCTGACGCTACAGGCCGCATCCAGCTGGCCGATACCGGTCATATACGGCCCCACGCCGCCGGAAAGCGTCACCAGGCGGATCTGCTGCGAGCTGATAAACCCGCTCAGGTGCTGCAGGCTACTCATGGTGGTTTCACCGAACCCCACCGCCAGCAGCTGGCCGGGCGCCAGCACGCCCATCAGCGACTGCGCCGCGCCAATGCCCAGCCGCACGTTCATCGGCGGGGTATTTAGGGCAGGCATCACGCGCACCAGCTTCAGCCCAAAGCGCTGCTGTAGCTCGGTTTCCAGCGACAGGCACCCCTCGTAGCGGGAGTTGATCTGCACGCGGATCACCCCCGACTGGCGGCCTTTCTCCAGCAGGCGGGAGATCTTCAGGCGCGGCAGACCGAGCCGTTCGCCGATATCATTCTGGGTCAGCCCGTCGTGGTAGTAGCACCAGGCGACGCGCGCCACCAGCTCCTCTTCCGCCAGTGCCAGCCCGGCAAACCGTCCTTCTTCCGCAGTGCGTTTATCGCTCATAATTGAACTCTTATAAAAATTTAGATCATATGTTCGTAATGGCGCGGCGTGAAAATGTGAGCCACGCGGCAAAACGGATCTTTTAGATCGTTTCTGGTTAATCTGAATCTCAATCGATAAAACTGTGATCCCTGCACGGTTGTAAATATAGTTCACCGTCTACGCTTTTGAACATTATTAAATCTAAAAATCATTTGTTCAATAGCGGAGCGATGATGACACCACTTCTCAACGCGCGAAATATCAGCAAGCAGTTCTCAGGCGTGCCGGTCTTAAAAGGCATTGATTTCACGCTGCTTGCGGGGCAGGTGCACGCGCTGATGGGCGGTAACGGCGCGGGAAAATCGACGCTAATGAAGATCATCGCCGGGGTAGAAACGCCGGATAGCGGTGAACTTTCGGTTGCGGGCGAGTCTTTTGCACGGCTTACCCCGGCGCAGGCGCATCGGTTAGGCATTTATCTGGTGCCGCAGGAGCCTCTGCTTTTCCCCAACCTGACCGTGAGGGAAAACATCCTGTTCCGCCTGCCGCGCGAGCGCGATCGGGAAAAGCGGCTGGCGGAGAAACTCCAGCAGCTGCAATGTCAGCTTAACCTTGATGCAACGGCCAGCACCCTGGAAGTGGCGGACCAGCAGATGGTAGAGATCCTGCGCGGGTTGATGCGCAACGCCAGAATTTTGATCCTGGACGAGCCCACGGCCTCGCTGACGCCCGGTGAAACCGAACGGCTGTTTCGCCAGATCCGCGCCTTACAGGCGTTCGGCGTCGGGATCGTCTTTATCTCGCATAAGCTGCCGGAAATCCGCACGCTGTCGAGCCACGTTTCGGTGATGCGCGACGGCGCGGTGGTGCTCAGCGGAGAAACCGCCCAGTTTGACGACAGCGCCCTGATCGCCGCCATGACGCCGGTCAGCCGCGAAAAAGGCTTAAGCGATGCGCAAAAGCTGTGGCTGGCGCTGCCGGGCAATCGCCGCACCCAGCCGCAGGATTTTCCGGTGCTGCGCGTGGAAGATCTCACCGGAGAGGGCTTTATCGATCTCAGCCTGGAGATTTACGCCGGGGAGATCGTCGGCCTTGCCGGACTGGTCGGATCCGGGCGCACCGAGTTTGCCGAAACGCTCTATGGCCTGCGTCCCGTACGCGGCGGGCGGGTGTGGCTGGAGAGCCGGGAGATCACCTCCGATCCGGTGGGTTTACGTCTGGAAAAAGGGCTGGTTTATCTGCCGGAAGACAGGCAGGTGTCCGGCCTGTTTCTCGACGCGCCTGTCCGCTGGAACACGGTGGCGCTGAACGAGCCGTCGCTCTGGCAGCAGCGAAAGCGGGAGTCTGCGGTGGTGGAGCGCTATCACCGTGCGCTGGGGATCAAGCTCAATCATGCGGATCAAACCGTGCGCACGCTCTCCGGCGGCAACCAGCAGAAGGTGCTGCTGGCGCGCTGTCTGGAGGCCAATCCTTTATTGCTGATCGTCGATGAGCCGACGCGCGGCGTGGACGTGTCGGCGCGCGCCGATATCTACCAGCTCATTAAAAGTGTGGCGGCGCAGAATGTTGCGGTGCTGATGATCTCAAGCGATCTCGATGAATTTCCCGGCCTTGCGGACCGTGTGCTGGTGATGCATCAGGGCGTACTCAGCGGCGAGCTGCCGCGCCACGCCGTCAGTCTCGATCGGATGATGGCGCTGGCGTTTGGAGGACAATCATGAAGATCTTACTCAAAAACCGCGAGCTGAGCGCGTTTCTTGCCATTCTGGCGCTGTTCGCCGTGCTGGTGGCGCTGAATCCGTCCTACTTCAGCCTGCAAACGCTGGGGATGATCTTCGCCAGCGCGCAGATCTTGATCCTGCTGGCCATCGGCGCCGCGCTGGTGATGCTGACCCGCAATATCGACGTCTCCGTGGGCTCGACCGTCGGGCTGTCCGCCATTGCCGTCGGCGTGGCGCTCAACGGTGGCTACAGCCTGCCGGTATCGATACTTTTTGCGCTGTCGATTGGCGCGCTGGCGGGGGCGTTCAACGGTTTTCTGGTGGTGGGGCTGCGCATTCCGGCGATTGTCGCCACCCTCGGCACGCTGGGGCTGTACCGCGGAGCGATGCTGCTCTGGACGGGCGGAAAGTGGATTGAGGGGCTGCCGCCGGGGCTGAAATCTCTCTCCGAGCCTGCCGCCATCGGCATTTCACCGCTCGGCGTGGGAGTGTTGATTCTCGTTGTCGTTGGCGCGTGGGGGCTATCGCGCACCTCGTTCGGGCGTGATTTTTACGCGGTGGGGGATAATCTCGCCGCCGCGCGCCAGCTGGGCGTGGCGGTGAACCGCACGCGCATGATCGCCTTCACCCTCAACGGCATGCTGGCAGCCTGCGCCGGGATTGTCTTTGCCGCGCAGATCGGCTTTGTGCCCAACCAGACCGGCAGCGGGCTGGAGATGAAAGCCATTGCCGCCTGCGTGCTCGGCGGCATTTCGCTGCTGGGCGGCACCGGCACGCTGGTCGGTGCGTTCCTCGGCGCGTTCTTCCTTACCCAAATCGACACCGTGCTGGTGCTGTTCAGGCTACCGGCGTGGTGGAACGACTTCATCGCCGGGCTGGTGCTGCTGGGCGTGCTGGTGCTCGACGGGCGGCTGCGCCAGGCGCTGTCACGCCATCAGCGGGCGCTGAAGTACGGCCGGTTCCAGCCTGGAAACAGAGGGGGAAAGCACGTCACCCCGTTTCCCAAACGCAACAAAGAGGTGGCGTAAATGAGGCTCAACTGGGAAAGCGCGCTGCTGATATTGCTGGTGCTGGAGATCCTGCTCTTCGGCGCCATTAACCCGCGCATGCTCGACGTTAACATGCTGCTGTTCAGCACCAGCGATTTCATCTGCATCGGCATCGTGGCGCTGCCGCTGACGCTGGTGATTATCAGCGGCGGGATCGACATTTCGCTGGGCTCCACCATCGGCCTGTGCGCCATCGCGCTGGGGGTGATGATGCAGGCGGGGTGGCCCATGACGATCGCCGTTCCGCTGACGCTGCTGCTTGGCCTGCTGTGTGGGCTGGTGAATGCGGCGCTGATCCACTACACCGGCATTAGCCCTTTAGTTATTACCCTCGGCACGCTCTACCTCTACGGCGGCGGCGCGCTGCTGCTCTCCGGCATGGCGGGGGCGACGGGCTACGAGGGCATCGGCGGCTTCCCGGACGGTTTTACCGCGTTCGCTAACCTCACGGTGCTGGGGCTGCCGATCCCGCTGGTGCTGTTCGCGGTGATTACCGCCTTCTTCTGGCTGATTACCCATCGCGGGCGCTTTGGCCGCCATCTGTTTTTAATCGGCCAGAATCCGCGCGCGGCGCGCTATGCGGCGCTGTCGGTGAACGGCATGCCCTACGCGCTGTACGGTCTGGTGGGCGTGGCGTCGGCGGTGGCCGCGCTGGTGATGGTCTCCTATTTCGGCTCTGCGCGTTCGGATCTGGGGCGCGATTTGCTGATGCCCGCGCTCACCGCCGCCGTACTCGGCGGGGCAAATATTTACGGGGGTTCAGGGTCGGTGCTGGGTACGGCGCTGGCGGCGCTGCTGGTGGGTTATCTCCAGCAGGGATTACAGATGGTCGGCATCCCCAACCAGGTGTCGAGCGCGCTGTCGGGGGCGCTGCTGGTTGTGGTGGTGATGGGACGTTCGCTAAGTCTGCACCGCGAATGGGTGCGATCTCTCTTCAGAAAACTATCCGGAGCGTAAGATGAAAACAAAACTGCTCGTCCTGGCAATGGCCCTCAGCTTCGCTTCGGCGCAGGCGGCGGACCGCATTGCCTTTATCCCCAAGCTGGTGGGCGTGGGTTTCTTCACCAGCGGCGGCAACGGCGCGAAAGAGGCGGGGAAAGATCTTGGCGTGGACGTGACCTACGACGGCCCGACAGAGCCGAGCGTTTCCGGCCAGGTGCAGCTCATCAACAACTTCGTCAACCAGGGCTATAACGCCATTATCGTCTCCGCCGTGTCGCCGGACGGTCTCTGCCCGGCGCTGAAGCGCGCGATGCAGCGCGGCGTGAAGGTGCTGACCTGGGATTCCGACACCAAACCGGAGTGCCGCAGCATTTATATCAACCAGGGGACGCCGGAACAGCTCGGCGGCCTGCTGGTAGAGATGGCGGGCAAGCAGGTCACCAAACCGAATGCCAAAGTGGCGTTCTTCTACTCCAGCCCCACCGTCACCGACCAGAACCAGTGGGTGAAAGAGGCGAAGGCCAAAATCGAGAAAGATCACCCCCAGTGGCAGATCGTGACCACCCAGTTTGGCTATAACGACGCAACCAAATCTCTGCAGACCGCCGAGGGGATCTTAAAAGCGTATCCGGATCTGGACGCGATCATTGCGCCGGACGCCAACGCCCTGCCGGCGGCGGCGCAGGCGGCGGAAAACCTGAAGCGGGAAGGGGTGGCGATTGTCGGCTTCAGCACGCCGAACGTCATGCGTCCGTACGTTGAGCGCGGGACGGTGAAAGCCTTCGGCCTGTGGGATGTCGTACAACAGGGCAAAATTGCGGTCAATGTCGCCGATCGTCTGCTGAAAAAAGGCGATCTTAACCCTGGCGACAGCGTGGACGTAAAAGATATCGGCGCGCTGAAGGTGGAGCCGAACAGCGTGCAGGGCTATCAGTATGAGGCGAAGGGCAACGGCATCGTGCTGCTGCCGGAGCGGGTGGTGTTCACCAAAGAAAACATCAGCAAATACGATTTCTGACGGGGGAGCAAATGGCTGATTTAGACGACATCAAAGACGGCAAGGATTTTGGCATCGGCACGCCGCAGCAGAATGTGCCGTTCACGCTGAAGGGCTGCGGCTCGCTGGACTGGGGCATGCAGTCCCGTCTGGCGCGTATCTTTAACCCGCAGAGCAACCGCACGGTGATGCTGGCCTTTGACCACGGCTACTTTCAGGGGCCGACCACCGGCCTTGAGCGTATCGATCTCTCCATCTCCCCGCTGTTTGGCGAAACCGACGTGCTGATGTGTACCCGTGGCATTCTGCGAAGCCAGGTGCCCGCCGCGACAAACAAACCGGTGGTGCTGCGCGCTTCCGGCGGTAACTCGATTCTGGGCGAGCTGTCGAACGAGTGCGTGGCGGTGGCGATGGAGGATGCCCTGCGCCTGAACGTCTGCGCGGTGGCGGCGCAGGTGTACATCGGAAGCCCGTTTGAGCATCAGTCGATTAACAACATCATTAAGCTGGTGGACGCGGGCGCACGCTACGGCATGCCGACTCTGGCGGTGACGGGCGTCGGCAAGGAGATGGCCCGCGACGCGCGCTACTTCTCGCTCGCCAGCCGCATCGCCGCCGAAATGGGGGCGCAGTTCGTCAAAACCTACTACGTGGACGAGGGCTTTGAAAAAGTGACCGCCAGCTGCCCGGTGCCGATCGTCATCGCCGGGGGCAAAAAGCTGCCGGAGCTCGAGGCGCTGGAGATGTGCTGGCGGGCGATTGATCAGGGGGCGTCCGGCGTGGACATGGGGCGCAATATCTTCCAGTCCAGCGCGCCGCTCGCCATGCTGAAAGCGGTGAAAAAAGTGGTTCACGAGAACGTGAGCGCCCGGGAGGCGTTCCAGTTCTGGCAGGAAGAGAAACAGGGAGAAGCAAAATGAACGTGACGCTGGTTGAGATTAACATCAAGCCCGAGCGGGTGGACGAGTTCCTGGAGGTGTTTCGCGCCAACCATGAGGGGGCCATCAGGGAGCCGGGAAACCTGCGCTTTGACGTGTTGCAGGACCCGAGGGTGAAAACCCGGTTCTTTATCTACGAGGCCTACAAAGACGAAGCGGCGGTGCTGGCGCATAAGCAAACCCCGCACTATCTGGCGTGCGTGGATAAGCTTGAGGAGCTGATGTCGGAGCCGCGTAAGAAACGCAGTTTTGTGGGGCTGTTGCCGGAGTAATTCGATGCCCGATGACGCACTCATGCGCGTCATCGGGCATCCTGGCTTATCCTTTGGCTTTCTGGATCGCCATGATTAATGCATCGGAAGAGACGTTTCCTGACATCACGCTAATGCGCTGAATGACCGGATCTTTTTCCTGAGGTAAAACCACAAACGCCGGCGCGTTGGCAAAACCGATCTGCTTCACGAGCTTCACATTGTCCTGTAACACTTTGTTTGCCGACCCGGCCGAAGGCAATTTTTTAAAGATAAAACGGATATCCGGGTTGGCATGGATAAGCGTTTCTGTGACGTTGCAGTTCACGCATTGCTCATCCACAAAAGACACCACGGCGACTTTTGCGTTGGCGGGCCCGACAACAGGATCGCCGCCAGCAAGCAGCTGCTCGCGATGGAGGATGACATTTTGCACCATGGCCTGTTGCTGCGCTATCTCCTGACGCTGGCGAAGGCTTTCCCCTGCCGCAACTAAAAACTCAGGATGTTCAGCGAGATAGGTAGAAACAATTTCACCCATTTTTTCAGGATGGGCGGCGAAATACGCTTCGGCGGCTTTTCCTGTTTGTTCAATCTGCTGTGGCGTCGCTTGCTCTGCCTGCGCTGCGGCTGAGAAAGTCAAGGTCGCGGCCAGCAGAAGCGAAAGGCGACGAAGGGAGGTTGAAACTTCCATTGATGTTATTCCGTAAAAGAGAGAGACGGGACTAGGACGCCAGTGCCTGTGTACGAACAGGCATAATGCGTCCATAGTCATTAATCGCTTGCCAGCGCACCTGGCATACCCCTGGGTCTGGACAACCCTCGAGCGCTCGCTCGCTAAAAGGGGCGACAAGGCCGCCATCAGCGATGCGCTTACCGCCGAGGCTGAGCTGATAAAGCGTGATGTAGTAAGGCGTCGGATTATTCACAACGACGTTATTTTTGTTTCGTGACCAGCGTAAGGCCTGATAAGCATCATCAGGATTGCCGGTGAGCCCGGTGGGCCGATAAAAAAGTTTAAAGCGTGAACGTACCGCCGTTTGCACACCCGTGGTGTGCGGGTTAGCGGAAGGGATCGCCGCAACGTTTAATGTGAACAGCGTTTCCCGGTTCTCGGGTAACTTTCCTCCCGTAAATATCAGCCGAATCGTGTTTTCGCGTTGCGGACGCAATGAGAACAGCTGCGGCGTGGCCACAAATGCGGATTGAACCCCATGTGGGGCATCCGCCCCAGTCCACAGGCCACCCGGCTCGACTTTGGTGTAGATCAGATACGATTCGTCAGAAGGGTTACGCACGGAAAAGCTGATCGATTTCTCACGTTCCGGATAGACAAACCGCGTTCCGCCGATCACCACGCCAGCTTGCGCCTGAAGCATGATGGTGGAGAGAAAAAAGAGAAGCAGGATCTTCGCCGGATAAACACACTTACGCATAATTGAGAATAAAGGTTGTCGTCGCATTTGCCGTTCCCGTGGTGACCTTGTTTGCGGTGGCAACATAGCGGGCGTAAAACTGGAGAGTCGCGTCGCTTTGATTAGGAATAATCATCGTCTTCTGGCTTTTACTTCCCATAGAGATGAGCGACTTGTCCTGGTTGTAAATTCCTACGCCGATACCGGTTGCATAGCCTTCACCGCCGATGAGCGTCAGTAAATCCGGGTTTGCTGTATCGGGTGTGCCGTCAAAGGTAATACTGACTGAGCCTTCTGTTCCGGCACAGTTTTCCACATTAATAGCAAACGGATGATAATCAGCGCCCATACCTGACTGGGTGAAATATTTACTTTGCACGCTGTCCATTGTGACGGTCAGGTTCTGAGAATCAGGCGCGATACTGCACGTCTTTTTATGGATCACGCCAGTGATATAAATTGTACCGTCGTGCGCCAGTGTACGCGCTGAAAAAAATGGCACCAGAAAAAGCGCGGTGAATATTATTGTGAAAAACTTTTTCATTTCCGCATCCTACTGATAGAGCAGATCAAAATACATGATGGCCGTAGCATTCCCTGTCGTAACCTCGGGCAGGGTCGATTTGTACCGTAAATTAAACGTCAGGCTATTATCTCCCTGCTTTAAGGGATAAATTTCGGATTCCGTATTATTTATTTTAATCGGATTCATTCCGGCATTGAGAAGCTCTACGCCAACGCCCGTCGCCATTTCGCCAGCCGTTCCTTTACCCGTGTCGCTGAGCGCCAGCAGGTCCGAATTATTGGTATCCGGCATACCGCTGAACCAGATTTTTGTCCCCTGAATGGCGCGTGAACAATTTTTAAGATCGATCGTGAACGCTTTTTCCGGCGTCGTTGTTCCGGTTGCGGGAAATTCAGATATATCGAATGCGCCTAAATCAACCGTTTGTTCTTTACTGTTCACATCAACTTCACACGATTCGCCGATAATTGTGCCGTATATCTGGAGGTTAACTGTAAAACCCTCATCGGCGTACGTTGTTGCTATGCCAGAGAACAGTGTCGCCAGGGCGACAAAATACAAGACTCTCATTTTTCACCCTTACGCAAAATCGATACGTAAACAGGCCAACGCAGTAAACAGACCTTCTGCCGGGGCCTTCCCTGTCGTGCTGATGGGGTAGGTTTTTAACGTGACATCAGCATGGCCCGAACTATCAGTAATAAAATCAGCGGTGCTGGAGGCGTCGTTAGGTATCATGACGGTGCCATTTTCGTTGGTTACCACCACGCCGACATCTTTATTATCCGTAGCGATCGCCTGGCCGACGTTGCTGTCTGCGTTGGCGACCAGTCGAAGCGTAAGATGCGCAGGCGAAATCACGTCCGCATTACACTCGATGGGAACATTAAAGGTTTTTACCGGCGCATTAGAAGGTTTCTCACCCGCTTTCGTGAATGAAGCACTGTTGAGTTTTCCCAGGTCAACCGTAATGATTTGTCCCGCATTAATGATGCAGTTTTGCGGCACCGTGACCGCGCCGCTGTATGTTATTTGATAAACAATATCATTCAACGGGTCGGTATTTTCGGTGGTGATATAAACATTAAACATCACTTTACTGGGGATAATGACCGTGCCGATAAAAGGTTTGATAATTTTTAACCGGAATACCAGGTTGGAGTCATATACCGGGAAAGGTATGTTCATATCCTCTTTATCCACCCTGTAATCTTTACCCATATGGATATAGTCTCCAGGCGGAAAATATTCACCAATTTCGGAATCGGTTATCCGCATTGCCCCTGCAATATAGATCGGGTCAAGATTCATATACTGCCACTGGTCTTCCGTGAAAATCACCGGGTAGGTATTCCTGTATGAGCGATAGGTACGAGAATCGCCATCTGGATGATAGTCACATATGGCGTTTACGCCCACATCCTGTGATTTAACCAGTTCTACTGCCTGCCCCAGCTGGTTTTGTTCTTTTGTCAGCGTGGCCGTCAGATCGTAATTCACATTCGTAATGCTGTGATCAAAGTTATGACAGACCGCTGCCAGACTTTGCGTAGAAGCCGTAAGGCTGAGTAATAAAAAAATAATGCGTACTTTCACTTATCGGCACTCCGCTTTTAAACGCACGAGGGACTGCTTTGTTTCACTTAGCTTGTAAACGGCAACACATTTTTTATCATCTGTGTCGCCCCATTGCGCTGTCAGACTCCCTGTCTCGCCCAGCCCAGACAGATACGCTTCGCCGTTATCGCCTACGATGGTGTCCCCACCTTCATCGCTGCGCGTAACAACCGCGCCAAAGGGCACAGGGCGCCCGTTATGCATAAGTGCAATCATCGCGCGCGTTCCTGAGCGCGCCTTAAAGGTGGCGCGAACCAGGGCGCCCTGGGTTGGAACAACGTGGGTTACAGCCTCGTCAATGTCCAGATCGTCGCTGAGCGAGTTGGTGTTCAGCGCCATGCGGTTACGGTGGTATGCGCTGGCATACGGCACAATCGCATAACCACGCCAGTCGGTATGGATCCCTGGGCCGTCTTCGACCTTAACGTTGCTTGCGCCGGGCGCGGCGATCAGGACATTGGTATCCCCCAACGGCTGGCTTAAGGTGATGCCGTTGCGATGCGCGACGATACCGCCGCTGAGGCCGTAGTTGATCTGTTGATAATCACCATTGTTACTGTAGTTGTACCCCAGGCTCGCATTACCGTAGGCGCTATCATATTCCGTGCTGATGCTTCCACTGGCACCGGTATGTTGGTTCTGATATCCCTGCTGAACGCTGTAGCTGAGGTTATTGTCTTCAAGCAGCGTTCCGTTGATGCCGGCAGTATTATTGACCCTGCCGTCGTTATCGGTGCTCATGCCGTATGTGGCGTAAATGCTGTTTAAACGTTTGGTCACATCTCCACCTGGATGAAGCCACAGATTGAGCGGGAAGGAGAGCGTTAAAGAATAAATACGATCGCTTTCACTCATGCCAGGGGATTTATTGTAGTTGTAGGTCAGGTTATAGGTTACGCCCGCAACCGTTCCGCTATAACCTAGCTGAATAAGCGTATTTTTTTCGTCGGTATGCCAGTACGTTTGCTGGCTGCCGTTGAGGAAAATCGACCCGGCAGTGCCCAGCTGTTGGGAAATATTGGCCTGCAGCTTGCCGCGTTTGGTGTAGTACAGATTGTAATAATCGGTCCACACGGGCTGATTGTCGTCGGTGTGGTCGTTGGGATCGTCCTGGCCCACATAACCTTTCATTTGCTTATAGGTGGTTTCATCCAGGGTATAAAAACCGGATGTGGAATAGCGATAGCCTAACAGCTGGAAATTGGTGCCCATGCCGTTCAACGATTTTGCATATAAGAAACGTATTGACTGCCCGTTATGTGAGCTACCGTCGCTCAGTTCGCTTTGTGCGGAGGTGAGATCGGCCGATACGGCGCCAAAATTCCCCAGGTTCACCCCGGTACCCAACGCAAAGGCAGAGTATTTTTCCGTCAGCTGCGTACCACCGTAGACGGTGAATCCTTTTGGTAACCCCCAGATAAGCGTTCCCTGGACAAAATTTGTGTCCTCCTGCTGATCGCTGTTACTGCGATAGCGGGCCGCAGTGGCGGCATATTTTACGGTGCCTTCACGCTGTAAAACCGGTACCGCGGAATAGGGCACAGAGTAGCTGCTGATCGTTCCGTCAGATTCTTTGACCTCTACATTCAGGTCACCGCTGGAGGAGGTGGGGTACAGATCGTTAATGGCAAACGCCCCGGGCGGCACATAGCTTTGATAAATGGTGTAACCGTTTTGTTTGATGGTGACCTGGGCGTTGGATTTAGCGATCCCATGAATGGTTGGCGCAAAACCTTTCATACTATCAGGCAGCATGTTGTCATCAGAATTGATCTGCACCCCGCGGAATGGCAGGCTGTCGAAGACATCCGAAGTGGTATAGTTCTCGCCGATTGTTAGCTTGCTTTTTAGCGGGATAACGGCACGTTCAACATAGGTTTTAATGTGTTCCCAGTTGGTGTAGGTCTCTGAGCCGCTGCTGTTGTAGCTCCATGTAGAGAAATCCCGCAGCCGCCACGGCCCCAGGTTTAATCCACTGTTAAGTCCCAGAAAATAGTTGTCTGTCGTCGAACCGTAATCACCGCTATTGTGACTATGCGAACCCGAAAAGTCATAATTCAGCATCAGGGCGTTAATGCCTTCGTCCCATTGCTCAGGGGGAATGTACCCGCGCGCGTTATTACGCAGCGCCGCTTGCGGAATACTGATATTCAGGCGCTGGTGTTCAAAATCAAAAAATGTGGCGGCAGCGGGAATGGCTGCCGGCAAGTCGACACAGTTGCCCGCTTTTTCGTCCTTAAGACCGGGTAAGACATCGACATTTACCCCCATCGCATCAAGTGACTTACGCGATAGGCAGGGCGTCAGCCCCGTATCGTCATCCGTAGGTGTTGAATTTTTGCGCACGTTAAACGTGACGTCGCGCGTGGCTAAAAAATTGTCATTCAGCCATACGTCCACGCGATAGACCCCTGGCGCCTGACCAGCATTACTAAAACGTGATAAATCAGCAACCGCCGCAGGATCGCTTGAAAGAAAGGCAGGGTTGAAATAATAGCCCGCATCCGCATTAACGGATGCGAATGCGCCGAGCATGGCCAGCGTGAGAGGGGCCAAACGATGATTGACTATCCTTGTCTGATACTTGCGAAACTTCATTTTTCTCTGCCTGCTTCAACGCGCTATGTTCGGTATTTTTCCGGGAAAATTATGCTCCAGGGCATGTCTGAACAGGGGTGGTAGCACCGAAATCGTTAACGGTCTGGAACGTCACCTGGCTCCCGCTACCGGCAGGTAGATCAACGACCAGGCTGTTCATTGGCGGAACCATGTTATTGGTTAACTTTGCGTTTCCCGCTTTGAATTGCACCAGCGACACGTAATAAGGCGACGCGTTTTTGATGGTCAACTTGCCGTTACTGACCGTGCAGCGCAGCGCCTTTGGCGCGTCAATTGACGGGGTAGGCAATTTTTTTGGGCGAATAAAAAGCTTAATGACGCTCTGCGTCGCAATCTGCAATGTATTTCCCTGCAACTTACTTTTATCCACGGCGGGGATAGCTTTGCTGTTGAAATAAAAAACGCTTTCTCTGTCTTTCGGCAAATCTGGGCCAGCGTACATAATCCGGATGGTGTTTTCTTTTTTAGGATGCATAACAAAAAGTGGAGGCGTAACAATAAAGTCCGTGGACTTCGATTGATCGGCGTTCGCAACCCACGATTGCACCAGGAAAGCATTGCTTTGAGACGAGTTCGTAATAGGTAACGAAATCTGTTTATCACCCTGAGGGTAAATAATACGCGTTGCGCCCAGGCCTATCCCCCCAGCGTGAGCCGTAGTCAGCACCGTAGCTGCGAATAAAAAAGAATGCGTAATCAGCTTCGTTATCAAAGATACAGTATTAATTCGTTTCATTTATATATCACTTCATTGAATACATAATCAAATACATAGAATAAAACATGCCGTTTAAGCCTATGTATTTAATCTATATAAAACGGTCGGTTATATTAAAAATCCCTCCTTCGTACAGGCGTACGAAGGAGGGATGACAGCATCCTAATTCGATTAGGAATAAACCATCTGGAAGGTAGCGGTGGATGCTACGTTACCTGGTGTTGCTGCGCCTGTAGCGATGTAGTCAACGCTCAGTGGGATAATGTTTTCACCGTTGATCAGGCCGATTGCAGAAGAGGTGGTACCCAGATCCAGGTTTTTACCGTCCGGTCCAAACAGCTGCAGAGCCACGTTCTGTGCGGAACCTGCACCTGCGGTATTCGCCATAGCGCCCGGCTGAGTTGCATCCTGCTGCGCGTTGAAAATAACCGCTGCGTTCTGGCTGACAGTGGTGTCGCAATCTTCCAGTTTAATGTTGAAATCTTCTTTCTGATTCGCCAGCATTCCGCTTTGAGTCAGCTTCACGGTACGAACCTGGCTCAGGATAACGGTCTGGTCAACAGAATCGGCAGCAACTGAACAGGCAGCGTTAACAACCTGACCGACGAAATTAACGGTACCGCCGCTTACTGTGGTGGTGTCTGCCTGTGCGTTCATCATCACGCCGCTTGCCATAGATGCAGCAACAACCATTGCTAAAACATGCTTTTTCATACAAATCCTTTTAAATAAACAGTTTTCTGTCAAGTTGAAACAAAATTAAAGGTGACTTAATACAAGACTATTCAGATTAAAAATCATGAATATACAGAATCATACAGTACGCTGTGTTTTGCACATTCTCGTGATGTTCCGAAAGCGTATTTTATGAGGCGAGACATATTATATCAATCTATTGCTGGTTGATTTTTGCTTAGAAATTCTTAAATGGGTTTTAATTATAAATTTATTAGTTTTTAGAATGGGAGGGTATGTTTGATGCGCTATTTAGCCTGATTCAGTAAGATGCAATCGCCGAGAGTGATATTTCTGCATTGTTATTGAACGCTATCCTTTTATTAAAATTAAATATTAATTTAAAACGGGAATTGTTCTTTAGGGCAATGTAAGAGTGATTTTCAATATGCCATGTTTAATTACAAATTGAAATGAAATTAGAGTGGATATAACTCCCTCCTCCATAAGAGGAGGGATTAAATCATACTTCTTCTACTCTTACCCGCAGCGCTGCCAGCGCCTTGCGCGCCGCTTTCAGCACCTGCTCACACTGCTCAATGGTCAGCGTCAGCGGTGGTTCCACGCGGATGGTTTTCGAGTTGTTGAGCGTGCCGGCTACCAGCACCCGCTGGCGGAACATCTCGCTGGCGAAGCTGTAGCCGATTTCATTGTCGACAAACTCGATTGCCATCAGCATCCCTTTGCCGCGCGCCTCCTGCACCAGATCCGGGTACTCACGCCCCAACTGGCGGAAGCCGTCCAGCAGCATGTCGCCTTTCTGCTCCGCCTGCGCAGGCAGGTTTTGCTCCAGCAGCACGTTGATGGTGGCCAGCGCCGCCGCACAGGCCAGCGGGTTACCGCCAAAGGTAGTGGTGTGCAGGAACGGATTGTCGAACAGCACCGAGAACACCTCCTCGGTGGCAACCGTTGCACCAATCGGCATCACGCCGCCGCCGAGCGCCTTCGCAAGACACAGTATGTCCGGCTGAACGTTCTCGTGCTCGCAGGCAAACATCCTGCCGGTGCGCCCCATCCCGGTCTGCACTTCGTCGAGGATCAGCAGCGCGCCAAACTCATCGCACAGCTGACGCACGGCAGGCAGGTAGCCCTGTGGAGGCAAAATCACGCCGCCTTCACCCTGAATCGGCTCGAGGATCACCGCCGCCACGTCATCGCCGGTTTTACGGCATTCGCTTAGCACGGTGCGCATGGCGTTAATGTCGCCAAACGGCACGTGGCGGAAGCCCGGCAGCAGCGGCATAAACGGTTTACGGAAGGTGGATTTGGCGGTCGCAGACAGTGCCCCCAGGGATTTCCCGTGGAACGCGCCGCTGGTGGCGATAAAGGTGAATTTCCCGCGTGGCGACTGGTACGCCTTGGCGAGCTTGATCGCCGCCTCGACCGACTCGGTGCCGCTGTTGCTGAAGAAGCTGTATTTCAGCTTGCCGGGCGTTAAGGCCGCCAGCGTTTTCGCGAGCATGGCGCGAAGCGGGTCGAGCAGTTCCTGACTATGGAGAGGTTGTTTCGCAAGTTGATTCTGTACGGCGGAAACCACTACTGGATTACGGTGCCCCACGTTAAAGATACCGAAACCACCCAGGCAATCTATAAACTCCTGTCCCTGGGTGTCGACAAGCGTGTTGAGACTTCCCGCTTGCCACTCTACGGCTCCGTAATCCCCGCCGGCGGTAACAGATTTGCGATACTCCAGAAAACCAGGATTCACATGCTCTTTAAAATAATCGATGACCTCTCGGTTAAGTTGTTTCATCTCCTCATGATCGAGCGTTCGCTTCTCAATGAGATTCAGTGCGTGCGCGGTACAGGCAAGAGCCGAGGCGCTGGAAGGTAACCTGTTCAAAATATGCTCCCGGGGATCGCGTATCACATGATACTGAGTTAAGTATTGCAGGGATTACGCCACTTCAGATGACTTAACGAAAATCGGGATAAACGCCAGGTTAAAATTATGTTGCGCAATATTTAATCATGCCGGAGCAATCGAAACGGGATTTAGGGGGACAGGGCAACCCGCATTCTCAGGTGCACAAAAAGGCAATTGCACTAAAGGAGTGCATGGCTTGCGGCTTAAGTGGGCGTTAACAGGTCATGCTTTATAGGTAATTTCTTTGTGAAAGTATTTGGAATCAATGAATTATAAAATCTCACAAAAAGTGCGGTTTAAGTGAAATCTGCGATCTCCATCAAGTTTAACAACTAAAGATAAATTGTTTACCGCCGAAAAAATAATAAACCACAAAATTAACATTCGAATAACCTGCAAGGAATGCCCGTCATGTCTTCTCCTTCCTGTGTCACCCAGAATAATTATCCTCTGGACGATGACACCACCTTAATGTCGACCACCGACGTCCACAGCTATATGACCCATGCAAACGACACCTTTGTGCAGGTGAGCGGCTATCAGCTTGATGAGCTGATGGGCCAGCCGCACAATCTGGTGCGTCATCCCGACATGCCAAAAGCGGCGTTTGCCGATATGTGGTACACCCTGCAGCAGGGTGAGCCGTGGAGCGGCATTGTCAAAAATCGACGTAAAAATGGCGATCATTACTGGGTGCGTGCGAATGCGGTACCGATGGTGCGGAATGGGCAGGTGACGGGGTATATGTCGATCCGCACCAAAGCCACGGAGGAAGAGATCGCTGCCGTAGAGCCGCTCTACCGGGCGCTGAATAACGGGAGCTGTAAAAAACGCATCCAAAAAGGACTGGTGGTGCGTAAGGGCTGGTTGGGTAAACTTCCTTCCATGCCGCTACGCTGGCGCGTACGCAGCGTGATGGCGGCGCTCTTTGCCGCGCTTGCCGCTACCCTGGTGACCACCTCCGCAGGCTGGGTGCCGCTCGCAGCGGCCGCCGTGATAACGCTACTGGGAACGCTGCTGTTTGAGCAACAGATTGTCCGCCCGATCGAAAACGTCGCGCATCAGGCGCTGAAGGTGGCGACCGGCGAGCGCAACAGCGTGCAGCATCTGAACCGCAGCGACGAGCTGGGGTTAACCCTGCGCGCGGTAGGACAGTTGGGGCTGATGTGCCGCTGGCTCATCAATGACGTCTCAAGCCAGGTGATGAGCGTCCGTGACGGCAGCGACAGGCTGGCGCAGGGGAACGAAGCGCTGAACGATCGTACGCGTCAGACCGTGGCGAACGTGCAGCAGACCGTCGCAACGATGAACCAGATGGCCGCTTCCGTTCAGAGCAACTCAGAAACCGCCGCCGAAGTGGACAAACTCTCCGTCGCCGCGAGCAGCGCGGCGACGAAAGGCGGCAACGCGATGCAGACCGTGGTGAAAACGATGGATGACATCGCCGATAGCACGCAGCGCATCGGCTCGATTACCTCCCTGATTAACGACATCGCTTTCCAGACCAATATCCTGGCGCTGAATGCGGCCGTTGAAGCGGCAAGAGCCGGCGAGCAGGGGAAAGGCTTTGCCGTGGTCGCGGGGGAAGTTCGCCACCTTGCCAGCCGCAGCGCGAATGCGGCTAACGATATCCGCAAGCTGATTGATGCCAGCGCCAGCAGGGTACAGTCCGGCTCCGAGCAGGTGCACGCCGCAGGCCGCACGATGGATGACATTGTCGAGCAGGTGAAAAACGTCACGCAGCTCATCGCGCAGATCAGCCACTCGACGTCCGAACAGGCGACCGGGTTGTCAGAGCTAACCCGCGCGGTGGCGGAACTGGACAGCATTACGCAAAAAAATGCCGACCTGGTCGAGGAGAGCGCGCATATCTCTGCCATGGTGAAACACCGCGCCGGGCGTCTTAAGGATGCGGTGACGGTGCTCCATTGAGCCAGTAATGTTCCGGAAAAGTCGTTTATACCGTAAGGAATAAACGGCTTTTTTATTTGTGGTTGTGACTATTAATGTTTTTTATTGTTAATGAGATATTAAATAACTAAATAAAATGTCTCAGTTATTTATCCCTGCCTAAGTCAGTTTTTCCCGATGCTATTTTGCAAAACCCTGTTCTGGTGGTCTGGTAACGATCGATGGGGCGGAATTAATAGTCTCTACCTATCCATTGTGATGGTTATGAAATAAAAAAACGATCAAAGTCATAAAGTTAGCGGATTCGTTACCGATAACAGCGATCGTCTGAGAAATAATCACATCGATGGAGTAAATATGTTCTTACATGACGTAAAGATCGGCACGAAATTATTTCTGGCGTTTGGATTCTTTATTGTCCTGATGGTGATCAGCGCCAGTATGTCCTTACTGAGCCTGAACCGGGCTAACAACGGGATGCAATCCATCATTACCCATGATTATCCCACCACGGTAAAAGCGAACCAGTTAATCGACAACTTCCAGGAATTTATTAGCACTCAGCAGCTCATGCTGCTGGATGAACAGGGAACGTACACGGCACAGTCGCAGCAGCATCTTAAAGAGATCAGCGAGCATATCACGGTGATTTTGGGCGAGCTGAATACGGTGTTGCAGGACCCGAAATCGCAGCAGGTCCTTGCCGAGATCCGCGACGTTCGTCAGCAGTATCTGGACTCGCGCTATCGCATTTTGCAGGCGGTGCAGAATAATGACCGTGCGGGTGCTATCCAGGAGATGATGACCCATACCCTCACCGTGCAGCAGGCCTATAAAGCTAAAGTGCAGGAGCTGATTGCGATTCAGAACCATGAGATGCAGAGCGCGGGGGCGCAGGTGGAAGGAGACTTCAGGTCTAGCCGACTGCTTCTGATCCTGATCACCCTCTTTAGCGTCGCCGCTGGCAGCCTGATTGGCTGGTTTATCGTGCGCGCTATTACCCGCCCACTCGGCGAGGCGGTGAATTTTGCCAATGCCATTTCAGAGGGCGACCTGACGGGCAGCATCACGCCGCACGGCAAAGACGAAACGGGCCTATTGCTGCACGCGCTGATGGAGATGAAAAACCGCCTGCTGGATATTGTGCAGCAGGTGCAAACGGGCTCGGAGAATATCTCCAGCGCAGCCGCGCAGATTGTCGCCGGTAACCAGGATCTTGCCGCGCGCACCGAGGAGCAGGCAAGTTCCGTTGAACAGACCGCCGCCTCGATGGAGCAGATCACCGCGACGGTGAAAAACACCGCCTCGCACACCGGGGAAGCGACTAATCTCTCGGCAGATGCCGCCACGGTGGTCAAAAACAACGGGGAGATGATGAAGCAGGTGACCAGCAAAATGCGCCTGATTAACGAGACGTCGAACCGGATGTCCGACATTATCGACCTGATCGACGCCATTGCGTTCCAGACCAACATTCTGGCGCTCAACGCAGCGGTGGAAGCCGCCCGTGCCGGTGAGCACGGTCGCGGCTTCGCGGTCGTGGCGGGGGAAGTGCGCCAGCTTGCCCAGAAGAGCGCGTCGTCTGCCAGTGAAATTCGCGAGCTGATCGAGAGCTCCACCAGCCAGACCCAGGATGGGATGAATCTGGTGGAAAAAGCGAGCGCGTTGATCAACGGCATGGTCGGCAACGTGGAGGAGATGGACACGATCCTGCGCGAGATCCGCCAGGCCAGCCACGAGCAGACGGAGGGGATCTCGCAGATCAACAGCGCGATTGGCCTGATTGATGCCACCACCCAGCAGAACTCTGCGCTGGTGGAGGAGTCCGTCGCGGCGGCGGCATCCCTTAACGAGCAGGCGATGCACCTGAAAGAGCTGGTACGTGTATTCCGAGTGAGCGAGCACGCGCCGGCTTAATCCAACTGGGAGATCTCCAGCGCCGCGCGGTCGATTATGCCGATAATCTGCTTGAGCTGCGCGTCGCTGAGCTCTCCCTGATTTACCTTCAGGTCTAACACCGCTTTAAAGTTATCCAGCGCCCGCTTCATCTGCGGGTTTTTGCGCAGCTCAAAGCCGACGCTGCGCGCCTTAATACGCACCTGGATCTGTTCCAGCTGTTCCCGGTTTTCGTCCAGCCAGCGTTGTCCTTCAGCGGTAATCGCAATTTTCTTACGACCGCTCTCTTCTTCCGTAATGGTGATAAAGGTTTGATCCTGCAGATAATCCAGCGTCGGGTAGATCACACCGGGGCTCGGCGTGTAGTTCCCCTGGGTCAGGTTCTCGATCTCTTTGATCAGCTCATAGCCGTGGCTGGCGCTGCGGGTCAGGATATCCAGAATCACCAGTCGCAGGTCGCCGTGGCCGAAAAAGCGCGGTCGGCGTCCACCGCCGTCGTGTTCATGTCGCATGTTATGTCTCTTAATTTGATATATCTAAACTATATCTAAGATATATTCAGATGCAATCTAAAAAATCTTGCTTTTTTACTGATTAGTAATCATTATCATTTGAAAATCAATTCCGATATATCGTATTCACCAGAGAAGAGGCTAAAAATGGCATCTACCCGTTACCCACAGCGCGTGCGTAATGACCTGCGCTTTCGCGAGCTGACGGTGCGCCGCGTTGAGCGCATTAGCGCAGGCTTTCAGCGCATTGTTTTAGGCGGCGAGGCACTGGAGGGCTTTAGCTCCCGCGGCTTCGACGACCACACCAAAGTCTTTTTCCCTGCACCTGGCACCACGTTTGTCCCGCCGAAGGTCACCGATGAAGGCATCGACTGGGGCGACGGCGTACGTCCACAGGCGCGCGACTATACGCCGCTGTACGATGAGGCAAATCATGAGCTGGCGCTCGATTTCTTCATTCATGACGGCGGGATTGCCAGCGGCTGGGCAGTCGAGGCGAAGGTGGGCGACAGGTTGACGATCGGCGGCCCGCGCGGTTCGCTGGTAGTGCCGGAGGATTACGCCTGGCAGCTGTACGTGTGCGACGAGTCCGGCATGCCCGCGCTGCGTCGACGTTTAGATAGCATTGCTAAACTGCCGGTTTGTCCGGAGATTCACGCGGTGGTGACCGTAGGTGACGAATCTTATAAGGACTATCTGGCGCACCTGAGTGATTTCAACATCACCTGGGTGGTGGGCCACAGCGAGCAGGCGGTGGCTGACCGTCTGGCGGCGCTGGCCGTGCCGGCGGAGGATTACTTTATCTGGCTGACCGGAGAAGGGAAGGTGGTAAAAAGCCTGAGCCGCCAGTTTGAAACCAACGCGATTGACCAGCATCTGGTGCGTGCCAGCGCATACTGGCACGCTAAATAATCAGGCTGCCGAATCCATCTGCGCTTCGTTAACCTGATGTTCGAGCGAGGCGCATACCTCTTTTAGCGCTTTCTCCTGCTGAGCAAAGTACGCTTCCATATTGCTCAGCGACGAGACCAGCAGCCATGACTCCTCTTTTTCCAGCTCCGCCAGCTCGTTCACTAAGGTGTCGATTTGCTCGCGTACCTGCGCCATTTTTTTGCGGATACGCTCCAGATCGTTCAGCCTGTCGCTCGCCATCAATGGCTCGAACCCCTGCTGCAGGCGGGCCACCAGCGAGCGAATGGTTTTGACGTCGCCGCGCTGTTTGGCCTGGTTGAGCTGCACCATCATCGCGTTGGCTTCCTCTTTCAGATCGTCTGCGACTAAATCCGGATGGCAGAGCTTGCTCGCCTGCCGCCAGAGGCGCTTGAGTTCGTTCTGATCTTCTTCCGAGAGATGCTTGCCCTTGCGCAGCCGCACTTCGGCATCGTGATGCTGTTCGCGATACTTCTCGTACTCTTCGTTGGCCTCGTCGCGCGCCTGACGCGCGGGCTCTTCTTCGCGCGTTAAGCCGCTTTCCAGTTCGAGCGCTTCGGCCAGCAGGTTGGTAATCAGATTGCTTTGCTGCTCCAGATGCTTACGCGCCTGAGCGGCCTGGACGGAGTCAGCCGGGAGATCGCGCCAGCGCTGGGTAAGCGTCGCCAGCACCTCCACCGCCTGCGCCATATAGCGCTGACAGCGGCGGTAATCCTCCTCGCGACGACGTGCCTCCGCCTGCTGACGACGCAGGTTCAGCTCCGCCAGCGTTTTACGCAGGGCGAGGATCTGCTGCATCAGCGGTCCGAGGCGGGAGAAATAGAGATCGTTGAACTCATCAAGCTGCTGCACGCGAGCGTTGCGGCGGTCAATCAGATCGCGCAGACGCTCTTCCAGCGCCTTCAGCTCCAGCTTGCTGGCGGCTACCTGTGGGTCACGCCACTGGGTCACGGCGCGTTGGCCCTGCAGCCAGGCGGTTATGGCCGCCATGGCCGAGGTATAGTTCTTTTCCTCAAGCGCCACGACGATTGCCTGTAGCTCATCGTCAAACGCTTCATTTTTCAGGCGTGTCAGCTGGCTCTGGATGATGTCGTCATCTTCCAGTTCAATGGCATTTTTAATGATTTCTAGCCGTTTGATCGGTGTGCTCATGATGCCTTTCGCTTTGGCGCTTAAGTATTTGAGTTAAGGGTAGTTGTTGTAAAAGCTACAGGAAATAATACACACGGATGATGATCGGCGCGATGGGGGATTTCTTTAGATTTGCAGTTTGTGAGGTGGGGAAGTGAGCAGGAGTACGAAAGGGCGGGGAGCTGATTGCTCCGTATCCTGCTCAGCCTGTGATAATCAGAAGAACGCTTGTTATAATATGATGCTAACGTTTTGATGCTTTAGCACTTTCTTGCTTAACCTCATTGATTACGTCGAGCATTCTGCTTAAGCATTAAGTACATACCACGATAGCTGAAAGTGTTTCATTCAATGAATTTCTGAAAATTACCGATGAAGTTGCGGAGGCTCTCGAAAAAAGGGCCTCTGGAGTCGCGCAGCGACGGCTGACTTGAGGTGATGTATTTCCCTGAACAGACGACAAAACGCGCGCAGCGGCAGCGGTACGCCGCAATAACTGCCAGAAAATGCTTAATGGCGTGAAGCACGAATCAAATACAGCAGAAAATTAAATATTAATATTCATAGCGATTATTTTTATAGCGAATTTATTTGTGTATTTAATATGAACTAAAAATGCTGATTAAATCTCGTTAATTTCTATTCGTAGTAGAATTGTTTAATTTTTTAACTAACTGGAATTAAAGGGAATTTACATGGATCAGCAATACAGCAATGAATTAACACCAGAAATAGTAGCCGAACTGGAAATGTCGCCTTTTACTGCGGAAGAAATTGCCGCAATGGATCAAGATTCACGCGCCATAATCGCAGAGGGAAAAGCGCTGGAATGGAAGCATCCTGTGAATGCTATCTGGCGAATAGCAACGGAAGGGAACATTACCCGCTGTGGGGGGATCGTTGCGCCGGTGGAGCGTGAATCAAAACTCCTGCTTGATAATGGACGCTACGCCAGCGTAGCCACCGCCGGGGATATCGTTACCTGTCCTGACGGCAGCACTGCCACCATAGCCACCAGCGCTGGCGCAACCAGTATGTGCAATGGGGCAGACGTTGCGCTGGTGGACAGTCTACTGGATAACGGTGACGAAATTATCAGTACACCGCAGCGCCATACTTATCTGGTCACACGTGAAGGGATTACTTCCGGGGCGGATTTTCTGACAGTTACCGGAGCGTAACGCATGGGTTATCGCACCGATAATTACGGGCGTGGGCAGGCGCTTGAGAATGATAAAACCACCACCGGTGCCAGGTGTATTGCGTCCATTACGGACAGCACCGAATTCGGACGCAGAATTCTCCGGGTGGGTGATAAAACCACACCCTGTCCCAAATGCGGGAAACAGGGCGTGATTGTATCGGGTGAGGATCGCGTGACATTTCACGGGGTACCCGCCGCCGTTCACGGTTCAGAGGTACACTGTGATTGCCCTCCGGGTTCGAACCGGGTGATTGCTCCGGCAGGTCAGTGGCTGGGACGGGGACGTGACCCGGTTGAGATTGCCAGAGAGGAACACGCCGCCAGGCTGGCAGCAGAAAAGGAAGCCGAAGAAAAACGCAGGGCGGAGGAAAGGGAGCGTAACCGGGTATTCGCAAAATCCTGCCTGCGCGGTGAGGGGTGTAATGATGCCGGTGACCAGCGCGAGCCTCACACCAATTTTGCTGATATGGCTTTTTTTCAGGCCATGCCCGCCAGCGACCCTGCAACCGATTCAGACACCCCGCAGCACGCCCGGACCGCAAAAAAGAAAAAGCCAGACGATATCCCCAAACCGAAGAAGTGCAGCGCCCTGTATCGCTGGTGGAACGGTAACCATGAGGAGATGGATTATCAGGCCGCCGTTGCTGCCGCAGCTGCAGCTTCACGTGCACAGACGGCCACGGCAGGCGCAAGCCTGCTGGAGCTGATAAGCGGCAGGGCGCTGACATATGGCACCTGGGCGGTACGTGGTGCCGCCGGGCTGGGTGAGACAGCCGCCGCCGGAGCGGGTGCATCCGTGGCCGGGCTGCTGGTGGGAATGATGCCCGGAAGGGTGAACGACGGCGAACAGGATTTTATCGACCGTATGCGTCTGGAGCAGATGCGTGAAGCCCCGAGCCGGGTGCGCTATACGTGGGAGAATGACAGCAGCGGGAACGCGGTCCCGAGTGGCTGGCACACGCCACCCGGCCGGGACAGTGTTCGCGTCAGAAAAATGGAGTATGACAGCAGCGCGCAGGCGTACACGTTCACCACGGAGGAAGAACCGCACATAACCATAATCTGGACGCCTGACCGGACGGGCGAAGAAAAACCGTGGAATACAGGCAACCAGGCGCGGCCGGTGCTGCCGAACCCGGTGGTTGTTGACCCGCTGCCGGATTACACCGGCATAACGGCGACCACCAGCCCGGCGCCAGAGGAAAAAAGTTTCGCGGATTACATTCTGATCCTGCCGTTCCCTGACCTGCCACCGATTTATATTTACCTGAGCAAACCGCCGGTGGAGTTTCTGGAAGTCGAGTTATACAGTGACTTTAAACGCCGTTCGCGGCAGGGGATTTACGAGGCCGATCACATGCCGTCTGCTGCGGCTGCTCGTGCCTACTTGAGGCAAAAATATCCGAAGCTCGACACTAAGCAGTTAGATCGAATGGCAGAAGATGTCGCTGCGATTGTTGTTCCCAAAGACGTGCATCAAAAATTAAGTGAGACATACGGTGGTCGTAATAAACCAGCACAAATTGAGCAGGATTCTCAGAATCTGCGGGCAGCAGCGGATCGCAATCTGGATGCCGTTAAGCCTGCACTAAAAGAACATGGGGCAACCGAATCTCAGATAGAAGCGGCAAGGGTGAAAATGCATAGGCTGAACAATGAAATGGGGCTGTATAAATGACGGTGAATATTAACGCTTTAATTGACGGAATAGGAAAGACCTATCAAGAATTGTTTGATGAAGGGTTAATTCCTTATAAAACGAAACCAACTGGTTATCCTGGAGATCCTGATTTAACACTGGATATGGCAAGAGAGGGGGTTCATCTCACATTCAAAAGAGAGGGGCGTCTGTTATGGTCCGTTATCCTCAGTCTTCAACATGATAATGTTAATAGATGGAGCTTCCCAAACGAATTACCATCCCCCCTTAAAAATACTATGTCGCGAACCTGGACACATGAAACTCTGGGGGAGCCGGAGAGAAGTTCTCCCCCTGAGGTCATCATGAAAAGAGCTTTTGGCTGGACAGATATTTTCACAGTTAGTGGGCGATCTGTTCCGATGAGTATGCAGGTAAATTATGATATAGCGGATATGGTTTCTTCTGTTGTGTTTCTTCCTACCTCAGAGCTTCGCTGGTAATGCTTAAAACAAGCCCCGAAAGGGGCTTTTTTGTGTTCGTTTTTTTCTGCGAATTCGCAAAAAAACAGCCAGGAAAACTGCGAATTCGAAATTTTTGGTTTAATGATTTCGTGAATTATCATGATGCTTCGATCGTCTTCGATCCTGCATAGGATATGGATCTGGCGGGGGTTTTGGCAGGACAAGGGCCGGAAAATTTGGAGATACGCCTTACCCCATGAGCTGTTAAGAAATGCTAAGGTTTTTGGGGCACACACTGCCGGAAGCTAACCTGTGAGGCATTCAGGTTTATACAGGAGGGGGAATGGATAAGGCGCTGAAACGTCATCTTCAGGAACTGCGCAGGGAGGTCCGGGCCTTTCATCTTTCGCAACTGGATAAAAAGGCGCAGCATGATGCTTTACGCGAGGCTTACTTTTCAGTTCCGCCCAGATTCAGGGCACAGCCAGAGCTCTGCCTTTACGAGTGGGAGCCGCGGCCAGAGCATTTGCGGTATATTCCATGCGGAGCCACCACCCGCGCCGGAACACCCTGCAAAATGACCGTATTATACCGTGGCGGGCGCTGTAAGCTGCACGGCGGTATGAGTACCGGGGCAAAGACAAAGGCCGGGCGAAAGCGTCAGCGTGATGGGTTCCGCGCGTGGCAGGAGCGACAGCGAGCCAGCAAGGCTGGCCGTAAGCGCACCCGGACATATATCAGTGACGTTACGGGAATTAATGGCGCGACACTGGCCGAAATTAGCGCCAGCGCAACGGAGAGACCATTAAAGACAGTCAGCGGTCTTGCGTTGCACTTCACAGGAGAGCGCCTCACAGCTGCGCTGTTGAGCGGTCAGAGCGTTCCAGTGCAGTTGACGACCACCAGCCCAAAGTATGGCGGCGTTCGCTGGTGGTATGTATGCCCGACAAAGCATCACTGTATGTTTCGGGTACTTCATTGATCTGCCGCCAGTGTGCAGGGCTGCATTACGCCAGCCATAGCAAATAGCATTTTCTTCCACAGAATAAATCACTGAAAAATGACCCTGGCTCACAGGGCATATAACACAATACCCTGATAAAAATTGTGGTTTATGATGTTTGCTCCACCAGCTAGGATCCTTACCGATGAAACTTACCCACCATGAACTCTCCGACCTCGATGCCATGATGTATCAGCACCGGCAAAAGCTCTTAAACAGAGCAGGGAGCACCTGCAGGTAATGGAGAACTTATGGGCAGAGGGCATGCTCAGGCAACTTAACTCCTGGAAAGATGGGGTGTGAACCAACTTTTACGGGGCTGAATCAACCTCATTTTACCGTATGTTGGTTCGCATAAATCCAGTGCTGGCGCGGCTTACAGAGCCGTGAACCAACTGAACCGACTGAACCGACGTTTTTTCTGTGTCTATATATACGTTTTTATTGTGTCTGAATTGGCTGGTGAACGGAGAACCATCAACGCTAGTGGTAAGAGGGGGGTAGGACAATCCCTGCAGGGTACCGATCGCTATACGGCCCGCTTCATTAAGTTTTTATACCCGCGAAATTAAAAAATTGGGGTAACGAACAAAGCAGGCATCTGGCGTGCTGGTGGGATGGAGTTTTAAACACCTTTCGGACTGAGGAACATCAGTAAGCCTGTACTGATGACTGCGCCAAGAAAACCGTAACCACCGAAGAAGTACATGGCGATCAGTCCAGAAAAATTCACTACGGCCAGCAAGACACAGAAAAGTAAGGAGGGCAGTTTATTTTTTTTGAGGCTATCAATGCTGCTCCAAACTCCCAGCCCAGCAAAAAGCAAAAGCAGAAGGCCTAAAATCAGCAGCGCTTTTTCATTCGTTAGATTTCTACAGGCATAGTAACAGCCCGCATAGGCATTATTGAGAGGGGCAAACAGAACCGAAGCAGTGATGAAGATCCGTTTCATTATACCCCTTGCAGTAGTGGTCACTGCATGAAGCCGGTTAGATCCAGGAGTGTATGAACGGTCATAAATTAACCATAAATCACTATGGTTCCCGTTTCAAAATATCCTGGAGGATTTTGGGCTGGTGGGTGACTCCCCGCCAGCCCTTGCGGTGTTTGGTGGCCCCTGCTGGACTTGAACCAGCGACCAAGCGATTATGAGTCGCCTGCTCTAACCACTGAGCTAAGGGGCCGTGGCGGTGAATTATAGAGTAACTCCCCGCAGCAATCCAGCCATTCACACCTGCCTGCTGTTTTTATAAACAACGCATTATCAATCCTTTATACTTCCATTACGACGTATCAGCGGGAGTAAAGATGATCAACGACATTCTGGCCCCTGGCCTGCGGGTGGTGTTTTGCGGAATCAACCCGGGAAAGTCCTCGGCGCACACCGGCTTTCACTTCGCCCATCCGGGCAATCGCTTCTGGAAAGTGATCTACCAGGCCGGGTTTACCGACAGGTTACTCAAGCCTGAAGAGGAGCAGCACCTGCTGGACACGCGCTGCGGGATCACCATGTTGGTCGAGCGGCCGACGGTACAGGCAAGCGAGGTCAACCTGCATGAGCTGCGCAGCGGCGGGCGGGAACTGGTGAAGAAGATTGAAGACTATCAGCCCGCCGCGCTGGCGATCCTCGGTAAGCAGGCCTACGAGCAGGCGTTTAGCCAGCGCGGGGCTAAGTGGGGTAAGCAGAGCATCACCATTGGCGTTACGCAGGTGTGGGTGTTGCCGAATCCTAGCGGGCTCAACAGAGCGACGCTGGATAAGCTGGTGGAGGCCTACAGGGAGCTGGATGAGGCCCTGATGGTGCGGGGGCTTTAGCTCCTTTGCGGCCTGTTGACCTCACCCTGACCCTCTCCCAAAGAGAGAGGGAATAAACAAAAAAAAAGCTCCCGATTGGGAGCTTTTTGCTGTTTACCAGGATTAGTCGTCCAGGAAGCTACGCAGCACTTCAGAGCGGCTTGGATGACGCAGCTTACGCAGCGCCTTCGCTTCGATCTGACGGATACGTTCGCGTGTCACGTCGAACTGTTTACCCACTTCTTCCAGCGTGTGGTCGGTATTCATGTCGATACCGAAACGCATACGCAGCACTTTTGCTTCACGGGCGGTCAGGCCAGCCAGGACGTCGTGCGTTGCGGCACGCAGGCTCTCGGTGGTGGCAGAGTCCAGCGGCAGCTCGAGGGTGGTATCCTCGATGAAATCCCCCAGATGCGAATCTTCATCATCACCGATCGGTGTTTCCATGGAGATTGGCTCTTTGGCAATCTTCAGCACTTTACGGATCTTGTCTTCCGGCATCAGCATGCGCTCGGCCAGCTCTTCCGGCGTCGGCTCGCGGCCCATCTCCTGCAGCATCTGGCGGGAGATACGGTTGAGCTTGTTGATGGTCTCAATCATATGAACCGGAATACGGATGGTGCGTGCCTGGTCCGCGATAGAGCGGGTGATCGCCTGACGGATCCACCATGTCGCGTAAGTAGAGAACTTGTAACCACGACGGTATTCAAACTTATCTACCGCTTTCATCAGACCGATGTTGCCTTCCTGAATCAGATCCAGGAATTGCAGACCGCGGTTGGTGTATTTCTTGGCGATAGAGATAACCAGACGCAAGTTCGCCTCAACCATCTCTTTCTTCGCACGGCGGGCTTTCGCTTCACCGATGGACATGCGACGGTTGATGTCTTTGACCTGCTCGATGGTCAGGCCGGTCTCTTCTTCAATTTGCTGCAGCTTCTGCAGACCGCGATAGACATCGTCCTTCACGTCGTGCAGTTTTTCAGACCACGGCTTGTTCATCGCAATAGCCGCGTTGAACCAGGTTTCGCTGGTTTCGTTGCCGGTGAAGAGGGTGATGAAGTTCTTCTTCGGCATTTTGCACTGCTCAACGCACAGCTTCATGATGATGCGTTCCTGGGTGCGTACGCGATCCATCATCACGCGCATGCTGTTTACCAGGTAGTCGAACTGTTTTGGCACCAGGCGGAACTGTTTGAATACTTCAGACAGCTTCAGGATCTCTTCCTGAGCGGCAGCATGGCTGCGGCCTTTCGCTTTGATGGTGTCACGCGTTACTTCGTACTGGGTACGCAGCTCGGCAAACTTCTCGCGCGCCAGTTCCGGGTCGATGCTGTTGTCATCGTCCGCGCTGTCGTCGTCTTCTTCCTCATCTTCATCTTCGTCGTCATCCATCTCTTCCTGAGACAGCTCAGAACCGACGTGAGTGGCGGTAGGCGCCATATCTTCTTCAGCGTTCGGGTCGACAAAACCGGTGATCAGGTCAGACAGGCGCGCTTCTTCCGCTTCAACGCGATCGTACTGCTCCAGCAGATAGGTAATCGCTTCCGGGTATTCGGCAACAGAGCACTGAACCTGGTTGATCCCGTCTTCGATGCGTTTTGCGATGTCAATTTCGCCTTCGCGGGTCAACAGTTCAACGGTACCCATTTCGCGCATGTACATGCGGACCGGGTCAGTGGTACGCCCGATTTCAGATTCCACGCTGGACAGGACCTGTGCAGCAGCTTCTTCCGCATCTTCGTCAGTGTTGTTGGAGGTTTCAGCCAGCAACAGATCATCGGCATCCGGTGCTTCTTCCATCACCTGAATGCCCATGTCATTGATCATTTGGATGATGTCTTCGATCTGGTCTGAATCGACGATATCTTCCGGCAGATGGTCATTGACCTCGGCATAGGTCAGATAGCCTTGCTCCTTACCGCGTTGGACAAGAAGTTTCAGCTGTGACTGCGGGTTTTGCTCCATAAGACGGTATCCACACTTAATTCGTTTGATTGGTGTCGGCGATGGTGCTGCCAACCTTTAAAGCGAGGGCGTACTTATATTTTTGCCGCTGCCTCTCAGTGCGGCTGCCGGGGGCTTCCCGATCGATATTCGGCACTTAAGCCGTTAAATTTTTTTATTTCTTCGCCAGTTCCTGGTTAATCATCCAGAGCTCCCGGCGTTCTTCGCTGCTTAAGCCATGGGTGCGCTCGCGAGCTATCAACTCTTCCTGGCGCAACTCAAGCATCGAATCAAACATATGGTTGAGCGAGTCGGTGAACGTTTTTTCTGCAATTTCCTTATCTGCTATATCGTCCCACATCGACAGTTTTTCAAGGGTAGCGGCCTCTTTTGTGCCGCGATAATGCTCTAAAAGTTGTCCGGTGGTCAGACCTGGCTGAGACAAACAAGTGTTGACCAGTTCTGAAAATAAGCCAAGTCCGGGCAACTTTTCGTGGTTCAAACCCGCCAGCGACGGCACTTGCGGAGCAAGTTCGGGGTTTTGCACCAGTAACCCTATCAGTATACGCATGGTTGTGCGTTTTAGCTGAGGCGCGGGGCGAACCGTGCCGTTTTCAGCCTGTTTAGGCATTAAACGTTCAAGCTGGCTGTCATCCAGGATACCGAGCTTGTTGCCTAACTCCTGACGCAGATAGATGCGCAGCGTTTCGCCGGGCACCTGGCTGATTAACGGCAGCGCCAGGGTACTGAGCTGCGCGCGCCCGTCAGGGGTACTCAAATCCACCTGCGGCATCAGGCTGTTAAACAGAAACGTGGAGAGCGGCTGTGCCTGCTCCATCCGCGCTTCGAATGCCGCTTTGCCCTCTTTACGCACCAGCGTATCCGGGTCTTCACCGTCGGGCAGGAACATAAAGCGTAGCTGACGTCCGTCGGTCATATACGGCAGCGCGGTTTCCAGCGCTCGCCAGGCGGCGTCGCGTCCGGCTCGGTCACCGTCGTAACAGCAGATGACGTTGTTGGTCACCCTGAACAGCAGTTGAATATGATCGGCAGTGGTGGACGTACCTAACGACGCAACCGCGTAGTTAATGTCGTACTGCGCCAGCGCAACGACGTCCATATAGCCTTCGACGACCAACAGACGCGGAGGTTCCGCATTGTCCTGCTGCGCCTCATAAAGACCGTACAACTGGCGGCCCTTATGGAAAATATCGGTTTCCGGAGAGTTGAGGTATTTCGGCAGGGCATCACCCAGCACGCGACCACCAAAACCAATTACCCGGCCACGCTTGTCGCGGATCGGGAACATCACCCGTTCACGGAAGCGGTCGTAGCTTCGTCCCTGGTCGTTAGTGACCAACATGCCTGCGTCGATGAGGGATTTACGATCTTCGCCATTGCCGCCAAAACGCTTTAACACGTTGTCCCAGCCGGGCGGGGCGTAACCAATAGCGAAACGCGCAATCACATCGTCGCTCAGTCCGCGCTTGTTCAGATACTGACGCGCAGGCTCAGCCGCAGAGTGCTTAAGAGACTGTTGGTAAAACGAATTCAGGCCATCCATCAGTTGATACAGCGTTTGCCGCTGATGGCGCTCGATCTGACTTGGCCCACTGCCTGCTTCATACGGCACTTCAAGATTATGCATCGCCGCCAGTTCTTCGACGGTTTCAACGAACTCGAGCTTGTCGTAGTTCATTAAAAAATCGACGGCATTACCGTGTGCGCCACAGCCGAAGCAATGGTAAAACTGCTTTTCACCGTTTACGGTGAAGGAGGGGGTTTTTTCGTTATGGAACGGACAGCACGCATGGTAGTTCTTGCCCTGCTTTTTCAGCTTTACCCGCGCGTCGATGAGATCGACGATGTCGGTTCTGGCGAGCAGGTCATTGATGAAAACGCGTGGGATTCTTCCGGCCATATGCCCCAAAAATTTAAGCGACTTATAAACGAAAACAAGCCGCGCATTCCTTCCGGAAGCACGGCCTTACGACTACTACTCTGTCTGTCAATTGAGGGCGTTGGCCCTCAACAGATTAGTACAGACGAGTACGGCGTGCGTTTTCGCGAGCCAGTTTCTTCGCGTGACGTTTCACAGCGGAAGCTTTAGCGCGCTTACGTTCGGTCGTTGGTTTTTCATAAAACTCACGACGACGAACTTCAGCCAGAACACCTGCTTTCTCGCATGAACGTTTGAAGCGACGCAGTGCTACGTCGAACGGCTCGTTTTCACGTACTTTAATTACCGGCATGTAACTCTCACCTTTAATAAATTCGGTTTGCCGCTGGCATCAACGCCAGCTTATTTCAAAATGGTGCGGAATTTTACTGCAAATGCTGCTGCTTTGTAAAGCACCGATGCGATTTTGAAAGGGACTTTAATAAGGGTGAGGAGTATACACGAGCCTTCTTCCTGGGGCGAACAAAGTTTTACATCAACCCGCCCAGGCTCTACACTGCGCGGTATTGAAACGAGGTAAAACAAGTCATGCGTGTACTGGGTATTGAAACATCCTGCGATGAAACCGGCATCGCCATTTACGACGACGAAAAAGGGCTTCTGGCCAACCAGCTGTATAGTCAGGTGAAATTGCACGCTGACTACGGCGGCGTCGTACCTGAACTGGCCTCTCGTGACCACGTGCGTAAAACGGTTCCCCTGATTCAGGCGGCGCTGAAAGAGGCCGGATTAAGCTCAACCGATATTGACGCCGTAGCCTATACCGCAGGGCCGGGTCTGGTCGGTGCGCTGCTGGTCGGCGCAACGGTAGGGCGTTCGCTGGCCTTCGCGTGGGACGTTCCCGCCATTCCGGTTCACCACATGGAAGGGCATCTTCTGGCGCCGATGCTGGAAGAGAATCCGCCCGAATTCCCGTTCGTGGCGCTGCTGGTCTCCGGTGGGCATACCCAGCTGATTAGCGTAACGGGTATTGGCAAGTACGAGCTGCTGGGCGAGTCGATCGACGACGCCGCCGGCGAAGCGTTCGATAAAACCGCCAAGCTGCTGGGCCTGGATTACCCAGGCGGCCCGATGCTCTCTAAAATGGCGTCGCAGGGAACGGAAGGGCGCTTTGTTTTCCCGCGCCCGATGACCGACCGTCCGGGGCTGGACTTCAGCTTCTCCGGGCTGAAAACCTTCGCGGCCAACACGATCCGCAATAACGACGACAGCGACCAGACCCGCGCCGATATCGCCCGCGCGTTTGAAGACGCGGTGGTGGATACGCTGATGATCAAGTGCAAGCGCGCGCTGGATCAGACCGGGTTTAAGCGTCTGGTGATGGCGGGCGGCGTCAGCGCCAACCGCACGCTGCGCGCGAAGCTTGCGGAGATGATGCAAAAGCGTCGCGGGGAAGTGTTCTATGCGCGTCCGGAATTCTGTACCGATAACGGGGCGATGATCGCTTACGCCGGGATGGTGCGCCTGAATGCGGGGGCAACGTCCGACCTGAGCGTGTCCGTGCGTCCGCGCTGGCCGCTGGCGGAACTGCCTGAGGCGTAACCCCCTCACCCTAACCCTCTCCCCTGTACGGTCCGGGGACATAGTGAACACTTGTTCGGGGACATGGTAGACACTTACAACTGAGGCATAAGAACCCGTTTATGGAGTCGCTTACGCCCTGGGATGCGAGAGATACCATGTCATTACGTACCGAGTTTGTGCTGTTCGCCTCGCAGGACGGGGCGAACATCCGTTTCCTCTGCCGTCAGTTCGGCATTTCTCCTGCCACCGGCTACAAGTGGCTTCAGCGCTGGGCTGAGGAAGGTGCCTCCGGTCTTCAGGACCGCTCCCGCGCACCTCATCATTCCCCGAACCGCTCATCTGACGACATCACGGCCCTGCTGCGCATGGCGCATGACCGTCATCAACGCTGGGGCGCCCGCAAGATTAAGCGCTGGCTTGAAGACCAGGGGCACCGTATGCCCGCCTTCAGCACCGTCCATAATCTGATGGCCCGTCACGGTCTGCTGCCGGGCGCATCACCGGGCGTTCCGGCTACGGAACGCTTCGAACATGACGCGCCGAACCGGCTCTGGCAGATGGATTTTAAGGGCCACTTTCCCTTTGGCGGTGGCCGCTGCCATCCGCTCACCCTGCTGGACGACCACTCCCGTTTTTCCCTGTGCCTGGCGCACTGTACCGATGAACGGCGCGAGACCGTGCAGCAGCAGCTGGTCAGCGCGTTTGAACGCTACGGCCTGCCGGACAGGATGACGATGGACAACGGCTCACCGTGGGGCGACACCACCGGCACCTGGACGGCGCTGGAGCTGTGGCTGATGCGCCACGGTATCCGGGTGGGGCACTCCCGGCCTTATCATCCGCAGACGCAGGGCAAGCTGGAGCGTTTTCACCGCAGCCTGAAGGCGGAAGTGCTGCAGGGAAAATGGTTCGCGGACAGCGGAGAGCTGCAGCGCGCTTTCGATCACTGGCGCACGGTGTACAACCTTGAACGCCCGCACGAGGCGCTGGATATGGCGGTACCGGCCTCGCGGTATCAGCCGTCAGCGCGGCAGTACAGCGGCAGCGTAACGCCACCTGAATACGATGAAGGGGTGAAGGTCAGGAAAGTGGATGTCAGCGGAAAGCTGAGCATACAGGGTGTCAGTCTGAGCGCAGGCAAGGCGTTCAGGGGAGAACGGGTCGGGCTGAGGGAGACACAGGATGACGGCTGCTATGAAGTGTGGTGGTACAGCACGAAAGTGGGGGTGATCGACCTGAAGAAAAAGTCGATCACCATGGGTAAAGGATGTTAAAAAGTGTTCACCATGTCCCCGAACACCTGTCTACCATGTCCCCGGACTGTACACCCCACAGGGGAGAGGGAAATTTACGACTACACCCGCAGCATCCCTTTCTCTTCCAGAAACGCAATAATCGTCCCCAGACCGTCACCCGCCTTCAGGTTGGTAAAGGTCCACGGGCGCTCGCCGCGCATGCGGTTGGTATCACGCTCCATCACCTCCAGCGACGCACCGACGTACGGCGCGAGGTCGGTTTTGTTGATCACCAGAAAATCGGATTTGGTGATCCCCGGTCCGCCCTTGCGCGGGATTTTTTCCCCTTCGGCCACGTCGATCACGTAAATAGTCAGGTCCGCCAGCTCCGGGCTGAAGGTCGCGCTCAGGTTGTCGCCGCCGCTTTCAACGAAGATCAGATCCAGATTACCGAACTTCTCGCTGAGTGCTTCTACCGCCGCGAGGTTCATTGAGGCATCTTCGCGGATGGCGGTATGCGGGCAGCCGCCCGTCTCCACGCCCACGATGCGCTCCGGCTCAAGCGCGCCCGCCTCGGTGAGGATGCGCTGATCCTCTTTGGTGTAGATATCATTGGTCACCACCGCCAGATGGTACGTGTCGCGCATCGCCTTGCAGAGCGCTTCCAGCAGGGCGGTTTTGCCCGAGCCTACCGGGCCGCCCACGCCAACGCGCAGGGGATGTTTGTAATCAGCCATGTTGACTCCTCAGGAACGGAATAGTCGTGAATATTGTGTTTCGTGGCGCGCGGAGGCGATAGCCGACAGTGGCGTAGCTGCCCCCAGCGCGTCGTCGCCACGTAAAAATGCCTGTTCAAACCCGGCGGCAAAATGGTCGCTCAGCTCGATAATCAGCTGCTGCGCCGCCTGCTGTCCGAAGGGGACGAGCTTGACGCCCGCCATCACCGCGCTCTCTATCCAGCTGTAGCCGAGGCTCAGCGCCAGCTCGCGCGCGCCAATGCCCCAGCGCACGCCGAGCCACGCCATGCCGCAGAGCTGGCTCTGCGCAAACAGCGGCAGCCACTCTGCCGGGCAGTTCGGCTCCCAGCTTTTAATCAGGCGCGTAAAGGCCGCACCACGGTTGCGCTCCTCTTCGCGCAGCTCGCGCGTTTCCCGGCAGGCGAGCAGATATGTCGTCCAGCGTTTTGCTGCCGCGACGTCCTGCTGTTCGCAGGCCCGGAACAGCCGGATAAACATCGGCAGATCGACGCAGAAAAAGCTCTGCTCCATCTGCTGGATCTGCCAGCGTCTGAAGGCGTCGGTGCTCGTAACCCAGCCCGCCTCTACGGCCCACTCCAGCCCCTGCGACCAGGTAAACGATCCGACCGGCAGGCTACTGCTGGAGAGCTGCATCAGGCGCAGCCGCTGGCGGGCATGCTCCATCAGCTCATCAGCGCCAGAAGGGCGGAGATGATCAGCCCGCCGCCGAAGGTTTTACGCAGCCCGTCGTGGCGGCGCAGCAGCAAGCCTGCGGCGAAACTGGCGCACAGCACCGTCGCGCTGGCCAGCATAAAACCGCTGGTGAACAGCCAGAAGCTGTGGCCGGACATCTCCACGCCGTGCGCCCAGCCGTGGAACATCGCCAGGGCAGGTACCGCCAGCAGCAGGCGGTTTTCAGTTTTAAACATCATCACCCCGCAGACCGCCAGCGAGGCGATAATCAGCATCTCCATGCCGCTAAAGCCGCCGAGCAGGCTGCCCGCAACGGCGCCGACAAGCATCATGCCGAGGGTGGCAAACGGCAGCAGGAGCTTGCGGCCGCTCAGGGCAGATAGCACGCCAGCCCCGGTCAGCATCAGCAGGTGATCCAGCCCGGTCAGCGGATGGAAAAACCCGGCCTGAAAGCTGTCGGCGCCGTGGCCGGGATGCGCGAGCGCGGGAACGGAAAAAGCCAGCAGTAATAGCGGTAAATACTTGCGCATGATTGATCCTTAATGTGAATGAGCGTGAGAGTGACTGTGGGCATCGCTGGCATACGCGCCCGCTTCCGGTTCAAACGGCAGGCTGGCGTAGGTCACGTCCAGCCCGAACTGGCGCAGCATGTCGTCGAGAACGTGATCGTGGTGATAGCGCAGCTCGCCGGGCATGACCTGCAGCGGCACGTGGCGGTTGCCCAGGTGGTAACAGGCGCGGGCGAGCAGGAACGGATCGGCGCAGCGCACCACGGAAACCGACTCCGGGGCAGCGATCACTTCGATCACTTCGCTGCCGTCGTCGGTGGTCAACAGGTCGCCCCCACGCAGCAGCAGGCCGCGCGGCAGCATCAGTCCGGCTTCGCGCCCGTCGTTAAGCGCCACGCGGGCGCGGCTTTTCACCCGCACGTCAATCGGCAGCGTGACGCTGGCGGTAGTCGGATGCGCGTGGTCCAGACGTTGGGTCAAATAGATCATCTTCACTCCTCAAAACAGGAAATAGCGTTGCGCCATCGGCAGAACGTCAGCCGGTTCGCTGGTAATCAGTTCACCGTCGACGCGCACCTCGTAGGTTTGCGAGTCAACGGTGATATTCGGCTGCAGGGCGTTATGGATCATGTCCGCCTTTTTCACCGTCCGGCAGCCTTTTACCACCGCCGTGGCGCTCTGCAGGCTGAGCTGCTGCGGGATGCCGTTCGCGTGGGCCGCCTGAGAAACAAACGTCAGCCGCGTGGCGTGGCGTGCGGCGCCCAGCGCGCCAAACATCGGGCGGTAATGCACCGGCTGCGGCGTGGGGATCGAGGCGTTGATGTCGCCCATCGGCGCGCAGGCGATCATCCCGCCTTTGACGATGGTGGCCGGTTTTACGCCAAAGAAGGCGGGGGACCAGACCACCAGATCCGCCAGCTTGCCCGCCTCAATCGAGCCCACTTCATGGGCGATGCCGTGGGTCAGCGCCGGGTTGATGGTGTATTTGGCGACATAGCGCTTCACCCGGAAGTTGTCGTTACCGCCCACTTCTTCCGGCAGCGCGCCGCGCTGGACCTTCATGCGGTGCGCCACCTGCCAGGTGCGGATAATCACTTCCCCGACGCGGCCCATGGCCTGCGAATCTGACGAGGTGAGCGAGAACGCGCCGATATCGTGCAGCACGTCTTCCGCAGCGATGGTCTCCCGGCGAATGCGGGATTCGGCAAACGCCACGTCCTCGGCGATATCCGGGTCAAGGTGATGGCAAACCATCAGCATGTCGAGGTGCTCGTCGATGGTGTTCACCGTGTAGGGCAAGGTCGGGTTGGTGGAAGAGGGCAGAATATTCGGGTGCGCGCAGGCGGTGATGATATCCGGCGCGTGGCCGCCGCCCGCGCCTTCGGTGTGGAAGGTGTGGATCGTGCGCCCGCCGATGGCCGCCAGCGTGTCTTCGACAAACCCGGACTCGTTCAGCGTGTCGCTGTGCAGCGCCACCTGAATATCCATCTCTTCGGCCACCTCCAGCGAGCAGTTGATCGCCGCGGGCGTCGCGCCCCAGTCTTCGTGGATCTTCAGCCCGATGGCGCCGGCGGCGATCTGCTCGCGCAGGGCATCCGGGTTGGAGCCGTTACCCTTGCCGAGCAGGCCAATATTCACCGGCAGCGTATCGGCGGCCTGCAGCATGCGGGCGATATACCACGGCCCCGGCGTGCAGGTGGTGGCGTTGGTGCCCGCCGCCGGTCCGGTGCCGCCGCCAATCATGGTGGTGACGCCGGAGACCAGCGCCTCTTCCGCCTGCTGCGGGCAGATCCAGTGGATGTGGGTGTCGATCCCGCCGGCGGTGACGATCTTCCCCTCGGCGGCAATCACTTCCGTCGCAGCGCCGATCGGGATCGTCACGCCGGGCTGAATGTCCGGGTTCCCGGCTTTGCCGACGGCGAAGATCCGCCCGTTCTTCACACCGATATCGGCCTTCACGATCCCCCAGTGGTCGACGATCAGCGCGTTGGTGAGAACCAGATCCACGCAGCCGTCAGCGGTCATCTGCCCCTGACCCATGCCGTCGCGGATCACCTTCCCGCCGCCGAACTTGACCTCTTCGCCGTAGACCGTGAGATCGTCTTCCACTTCGATCCACAACTCGCTGTCCGCCAGCCGCACCTTATCCCCGGTGGTGGGGCCGAACATGTCGGCATACGCCTGACGTGAAATTTCAGCCATGTTTCACCTCGCCCATGACCTCGCCGCGAAAGCCAAAAATGCGCTGCGCGCCCGTCACCTGCACCAGCGTCACCTCTCGCTTCTGGCCTGGCTCGAAGCGCACGGCGGTGCCCGCCGGAATGTTCAGCCGGTAGCCCCTGGTGGCTTCGCGATCAAACTTCAGCGCCGGGTTGACCTCGTAAAAGTGATAGTGCGATCCCACCTGGATCGGCCTGTCGCCGTGGTTTTCAACAACAACACTTTGGGCTTCACGCCCGACGTTGATCGCAATAGTGCCGGGCTGAATCTGGTATTCACCTGGGATCATCACGTGCTCCTTACACGATCGGGTTGTGGACGGTGACGAGCTTGGAGCCGTCCGGGAAGGTGGCTTCCACCTGAATATCCGGGATCATCTCCGGCACGCCCTCCATCACCTGATCGCGCGTCAGGACGTGGCGGCCCGCCTCCATCAGCGCGGCGACGGTTTCGCCATCGCGCGCGCCTTCCATGATGAAGGCGCTGATCAGCGCGACCGATTCCGGGTAGTTGAGCTTTACCCCGCGCGCAAGGCGGCGTTCGGCAACCAGCGCGGCGGTAAACAGCAACAGCTTGTCTTTTTCTCTGGGGGTCAGTTCCATAACGTTTCTCTTATGTCTGCCAGATGCGCGGCGAACAGGCGGTTTTGGTAGTGAGAAGCGGGCGAAGCGACTGCCAGATGTCGCGCATCGCCCGCTGGCAAATCAGGTTGTCGTGGGAGAGAAAACGCACCGACAGCAGATCGTCGGTGAGCGTTGCCCCCGCAAAATGGCCCAGAGGCGCGAGCAGCGCGCGCACCGTGTCGAGATGTTCTTCCCGGGCCGGATAGAACAGCAGGGTGCCGATCCATGGGTGTCCGGCAACGGGCGTGAGATCGCCGTCGCCGAGGTGCTGGCGCTCTATCAGGCGCGGTTCGTCATCCACCCACACCTCAAGGCGGCTCTCCAGCGTGCCGTGGCTGAAGGTCTCACCGATTACCGGGCGGCCCAGGCAGTACAGCTCCCACGCCAGCAGCGTGCTGGAGGCCTTAAGGTGGAAGACGGAACGCAGCGCGGCGTTCGCGCCGGGAAAGATAATGGTGTCCTGCGGCAGCCACTCCAGCGTGGCGTTTTCATCAAGATAAAAGTGCTGGCTCAGACGCGCCTGCGGGCCGCTGCTGCGGTAGAACTTGCTGGCGCCGGGCATGGTGATAAGCGCGTGGCTTTTGGCATCGAGCCGAACGGAAATATCCAGCGTATCGCCGCCCACGACGCCGCCGGGCGGGTGCAGCAGATAGAGGTGGCAGGTTTTTCCTTCGGGGTAAAACGGACGTTGTACGGTGAGCGGCCCGACGTGTCGAGCGGAACGCAGGAGGGTTTTCTCAGGGGCGTGACAAAACTGCAGGGCAAGCGACGCCTGCCAGCCTTTATACGTATTATCAGTGACCTGAGCTGCTAACATGCTGCTTCCATCTGCGCATCATCGGGGTCGTTTCAGTATGCCCTGGCGGAAATGAAGGCTGTCATATGAGTCGCTTATGGATAGGGGAAATTAAAAAGCACGGCCCGGGGCCGTGCTCTGTGTGAAGCATGACGATCCTATTTCAGGTGGTCATGCAATGCTGCACCTGCCTGCTCAAGGGCGACTTTAACCGTTGGCTCCTGGCTCAGCGGGTTAAGCAGGCCGTAATCGTGGATCATGCCGTTATAGCGCGTGACGGTCACCGGGACGCCAGCCGCATCCAGTTTACGCCCGAATGCTTCACCTTCATCCCGCAGAACGTCCAGCTCAGCTGTCTGAATCAGCGTCTCCGGGAAGCCTTTCAACTGTGCAGCGCTGGCGCGAAGCGGAGAGGCAAGGATATTGTTACGATCGGCAGCGCTGGTGGTGTAGTTATCCCAGAACCATTTCATCATGTTTTTTGACAGGAAGTAGCCATTTTCGAACTGGTGATAGGAAGCCGTATCAAAACTGGCGTCCGTCACTGGCCAGAGCATCACGTTGTAGCGAATTTTTGGCCCATTAAACTGTTTGGCCTGTAACGCCACTGAAGCCACCATGTTGCCGCCCACGCTGTTACCAACCAGGCCCAGACGGCTGCCGTCCACGCCAATTTCATGGCCGTGCTCGGCTACCCATTTTGTCGCTTCATAGGCCTGATTGATTGCCACCGGGAAATGGGCTTCAGGTGACGGTGTGTAATCAACGTAAACCGCTGCGGCGCCTGATGCACGAACCAGATCGCGGATTAAACGTTCGTGGGTTGGAAAATCACCCAGCACCCAACCGCCACCGTGGAAGAACATAAATACCGGGAGCGTACCGGCAGCATGTTCAGGCTTCACAATTTTAAGGGCGATCGTCTGGCCATTGACCTGGATCGTTTTTTCAGTCACCTGAGCGGGCGGCAATTTTGCTCCTTGCTGTGCGCCGATCAGTACCTGGCGGGCCTCCTGCGGGGTCATCTGTTCCATCGGTTTCCCTTTGCCAGCATTCAGGACATCAAGAAATGCCTGTACGCCTGCGGTCGGGGCTGGAGTATTGGTGGTTTGAGCGGATGCCGCGGCTGACGCGAAGACGGAAGAAATCAGGATGGCGGTTAATGTTTTCATGGTGGTACCCCTTTTAACGTATTTGATTGGATAACTAAATAGTGCGCTACTTAGTTGTTGGTGTAATACTTGCGCGCAAGATACTTTTAGTCAAACATTATTTATAATTTTTTTTAGACAACAGATTCAGGGTTGATAGAAAAATGAAAGAAAACAAAACACTAGATGATTTATTGTGCTTCTCGCTGTACTCGGTCACCAATGCGTTCGTGCGCCAGTATCGCCCCCTGCTGCAGGAGATGGATCTGACCTATCCGCAATTTGTTGTTTTGATGGCGCTTTATGAGAAAGACAACATCCCGCTTCGCGATCTCAGCGATAAAACCTATTTTGATTCAGGCACATTGACCCCGCTGGTCCAGAAGCTTGAGGCAAAAGGTTTTCTCAACCGTATCGCGGTTGTGGGGGATGAAAGGATGAAAAATGTCGTATTGACCGATAAAGCGAAAGAACTGAAAAAGCAGGTGATGGCGCTGCCGGACCAGATTCGATGCAGCATGCGGATGAATGATGATGAGCTGGAAATGCTAAAAAAACTCTCCCGAACGCTGCTGGAAGATTTGTAAGCGCACTTCGGTGGGGGGGAACCCACCGAAGCGATGTGTCGTTACCGGTAGTCCTCCGCATCCACATCATACCCGGACGGCTCCCAGCGGATCGCCAGCAATGACGCCAGACCGATAAACGGCGCCAGCGCAATCACCCAGAACACGGCGGTGTCGAGAGATGCGACCAGCAGCGGGAACAGGAACAGCGACAGCGTGGAGCTGCTGCGCATCAGCGTCTGGTTGAGACCCACGCCCACGCCGCGCAGCGAGGTCGGGTAGCTCAGCGAGGCGAACGTCATGGTATGCGCGCCCGGGCCAAATCCCTGGCCGAACAGGAAAAGCGCCAGCATCGCCACGGCAAGCCCCCCTTCAGAGGCACCGTCCGGTCGACCAATCAGCGCCAGCCCCAGCAGCGCCACAAGCTGACAGGCGTAACCCGCCAGCGACATCCGCCACGCGCCGAAGCGCGGCACGTAGCGCACCGCCAGTAATCCGCCGATAAACGCAAAAAGCAGGTTCAGCGCCAGCGAGATCACAATAGTGGTCAGCATAGACTGCACGAAGAAGCTTGAAATAATCACCGGCAGGCCAAAGGCCACGGCGTTATAGGCGAACGAGGAGACGACGGACAGCAGCGTGGCGAGCGTGGTACGCCGAAGATAGATGCCGCGGAACAGGTTCAGATAGTTCGACCATTTGGCTTTATTCACGACAGGCGCAGGCTGGGTGAGCGCATCCTGCGGGACGTGAGCGTTAATATTGTACGACTGCCGCAAAATGGACGCCGCCTCTTTCAGGTTGCCCTGATTCGCCGCCCAGACCGGCGATTCGCTCATATAGCGGCTGCGGATGGCGATAATCACCAGCGCGGGTACTGCACCAAAGCCGAGAATCAAACGCCAGAGCCAGTCGCTGTGGCTTTCCGGCAGCACGGCATAGAAAAAGAGAACCAGAAGGTAAGAGATGCTGATCGCCGCATACCAGGTAGGGCACCACATCGCGACGCTGGAGGCCTTATTGCCCGGCCCTTTCAGCCTGGCAAACTCGCTCAGGAACGCCATCGCCACGGGAAGGTCAATCCCCACGCCAAGGCCCATCACAAAGCGCGCGCCCGCCAGCACATATTCATTCGGGGCCAGCGCGCAGGCGATAGCGGCGACGACAAAGAATACCATGTCGGCCATAAAGACGCGGTAGCGCCCGATTTTATCCGTGAGGTAACCGCCGAGCAGCGCCCCGACAATGGCACCAAAGGTAATCGCCGAGGCCACCATGCCGGTACCGGCGGGCGTCAGGTTAAATTCGCGGGTAATGTCTTTAATGCCGAACGCCAGTGCACCCAGATCGTAGGCATCGAGGAAAATTCCCCCGAGCGCGATACCGACCACGATGCGGGCATTTGCCCGGCCCTGTGAGCCGTCATTAACGAGACGTGAAACGTCCGATGCACTGCGCACCCACTGAATGTCGCCATCAGGGGGAATTCCTGCCGTTGAAAGGGGAGTTGTGTCTGTGATTTCTGCCATTTTCTTTTTGTGTGGTTGTGTTGTGTCTCTAACAGTTACCACAGGCAGAAGGTGACAAAAATCACATTTGGTTATAAGGCATAACTAACCGCCTACTCGGGATCTTTTTTCTTTCGCTTGAGCTTCGTCCAGATCTTCGTTTCCTGGCGTCGCCACAGGCGCTGGATATTGTCGTGATGACGCAGCAGGATCAGGCAGGAGAGCATCGATACCGGGAAGGTGAATTGGGGTTTAAACCACCAGACGTAAAACGGGGCGATCAGCGCGCTGACGATGGCACCCAGCGACGAATAGCCGCTCAGCAGAATGGTCAGCAGCCAGGTCCCGGCCATGACGCCGGTTAAGTCCCATCCGATGGGCGCGATGGCACCAAAGGCGGTCGCCACCCCTTTGCCGCCTTTAAAGCCGAAGAATACGGGCCAGATATGGCCGACGCAGGCGGCGATGGCGATGAGCCCCAGCCAGAATGGCGTGACGCCCAGCGCATACGCGCCCCAGACGGGTAGCATCCCCTTCAGAACATCAAAAATCAAAACCGCTACGGCTGCTCCCTTGCCGCCAATTCGAAGCACGTTGGTCGCTCCCGGATTCCCGGAACCACTTTCACGCGGGTCAGGTAACCCGGCAATGCGGCAGACCAGAATGGCGCTGGAGATTGAGCCGCAAAGATAGGCGAGGAGGATCATTCCAGGCGCGATTGCACTCATAACGCTGTTCCGTTTTGAAAATGTATCTGTATTCTCAGCATCTGTGGATAATACGCATAATTCGCCGGAAGTGGTATCCGGTTTAGCCAAAAAGCAGGCAGGTCGTGATGGATATTGTATTTATAGAGCAACTTTCGGTAATCACCACAATTGGTGTTTACGACTGGGAACAGACCATCGAGCAGAAACTGGTGTTCGATATCGAAATGGGATGGGATAACCGCAAATCGGCAAAAAGCGATGACGTGAATGACTGTCTGAGCTATGCCGACATCAGCGAAGCGGTGATCGGCCACGTGGAAGGACAGCGTTTTGCGCTGGTGGAACGGGTGGCGGAAGAGGTGGCGGATCTGCTGCTGACCAAATTCAACTCACCGTGGGTACGCATTAAGCTGAGCAAGCCGGGGGCTGTGGCGCGCGCCGCCAACGTGGGCGTCATCATTGAGCGTGGCACAAATCTGAAAGGAAAGATTTAACGTCATAATTGCTAAACCATTTTAGGTTATATCGGTCTTAAGGCTGTATCTTTCACGGTAGCCGTTAGGGGCGACCGTTTTTTTATATCTTTTTTTAGGGGTTTATAGATGAGCGATATGCACTCGCTGCTGGTGGCGGCAATTCTGGGTGTGGTCGAAGGATTGACGGAGTTTTTGCCGGTTTCCAGTACGGGCCATATGATTATCGTTGGCCATCTGCTGGGCTTCGAAGGCGATACCGCAAAGACGTTTGAGGTGGTAATTCAGCTGGGCTCGATTCTGGCGGTGGTGGTGATGTTCTGGCGTCGCCTGTTTGGCCTGATCGGCATCCACTTTGGCCGTCTGCCGCAGCGTGAAGGAGAGGGGAAAGGCCGCCTGACGCTGATTCACATCCTGCTCGGGATGATCCCGGCGGTGGTATTGGGGCTGGTATTCCACGACACCATTAAATCGCTGTTTAACCCGATTAACGTCATGTACGCGCTGGTGGTGGGCGGTTTCCTGCTGATTGCCGCGGAAGTGCTGAAGCCAAAAGTCCCGCGTGCGGAAGGCCTGGACGATATGACCTATCGTCAGGCGTTTATCATTGGCTGCTTCCAGTGTCTGGCGCTGTGGCCGGGCTTCTCCCGTTCAGGTGCGACCATTTCAGGCGGGATGCTGATGGGCGTGAGCCGCTATGCGGCGTCCGAGTTCTCGTTCCTGCTGGCGGTGCCGATGATGATGGGCGCCACCGCGCTGGACCTTTACAAAAGCATTGGCTTCCTGACCACAGGCGATATTCCGATGTTTGCCGTGGGCTTTATCACCGCCTTTATCGTGGCGCTGATTGCCATCAAAACCTTCCTGCAGCTGATTAAGCGTATCTCGTTTATTCCGTTCGCGATCTACCGCTTTATCGTCGCGGCTGCGGTGTACGTGGTCTTCTTCTGATAACCGATTGCCCTCACTCTTTCGGCTGAGGGCAACGCTTTTCCTTCCACGCGGTAACCGCGTCAATCCGCCGTTTGGTTAGCTCCTCGCGAATCTCCGGGCCTTTAAATCCTGCCTCAACCACGTCTTTCGTTGGCACCGCTTTTGCGACTTCCCACGCTTCGCGCAGCAAACGCCCCTGGGGATAATCGGACGCTTCAAACCCGGTGCGACCGCGCACGTCCGCTTCGCTGGTGAGCGCAATCTGCTCCACGCGCTGCGGCTTGCGCCAGGCGTCGATATTATCGAACAGCTTCACGATGGTGGCGGGCTTCAGGATCGGGAAGGTATGGATCAGGTCGTGGAACTCGGCGACCAGCTTTGCCAGATCGCGGATGTCATTCGGCACGCGCAGACGCTGGCAGAGCCCGTCAACCAGCTTTACCCCCGCCGGACCGTGCCCGTGATGGCGCGGCCAGAACTCTTTCGGCGTTAAGCCTTTTCCGAGATCGTGGCACAGGGTGGAAAAACGTACGTCCACCTCAGGGCTGAGCATGGCGGCCATGCTCAGCGTCATCAGCGTGTGCACGCCGGTATCAATTTCGGGATGCCATTTCGCCGGTGCGGGCACGCCAAACAGCGCGTCGATTTCCGGGAACAGCACCTTCAGCGCGCCGCAGTCGCGCAGAACCTGGAAAAAGACCTGCGGGTTGCGGGTGGTGAGGGCATTTTCCGTCTCTTTCCAGACGCGCTCCGGCGTCAGGTGTTCCAGCTCGCCCGCCTCGGTCATGGCCGTCATCAACGCCATCGTCTCATCCGCAATACGGAAGCTCAGATGCGCGTAACGCGCGGCAAAACGCGCCACGCGCAGCACGCGGAGCGGATCTTCAGAAAATGCCGGAGAGACGTGACGCAAAAGACGATCGCGCAGGTCGTCCTGCCCGCCGTAGGCGTCGATGATATGGCCGTTTTCGTCCTGGGCCAGGGCGTTAATGGTGAGATCGCGGCGCAGCAGATCCTGCTCCAGCGTCACATCCGGCGCGGCGTAGCAGGTGAAGCCGGTATAACCGGAACCGGATTTCCGTTCGGTACGCGCCAGGGCGTACTCTTCCCGGCTTTTCGGATGCAGGAACACGGGAAAATCGCGGCCTACCTGCTGGTAGCCCGCGTCGAGCATCTCTTCCGGGGTGGCGCCCACCACCACCCAGTCTTTATCTTTGACCGGCAGACCTAACAACGCATCACGTACCGCACCACCGACCAGATAACTCTTCACGCCCAACTCTCCCGTTTTCTCTTTTCCAGAATGATACGTAAGTCTGGCAGAGAAGACGAATTAGTTCATCCAGCGATCTTTACGCTTACGGCTTGGGATCAGATGTGGCAGAACCAGACCCAGCACCAGACCGACGCCCAGCACGCCGCCGCCATACATAAACCACTGCATGATAATGGTGCGCTGTTTGTCATCAAGCTGCAGGTTCGCGGCGTTCACTTTTTTCTGCGCGACGATCAGCTCGTTTTTGAGCTTTTGATTCTCTTCTTTCAGACCGTTGATCACGCCGTCACTCTGCGCCACTTTCTGCTGCATCTCGGCGGTGCGCTGGTTCCAGGTTCCGTCGATGTTGTTCAGCTTGTCGGTCAGGGTCTTCACCTGATTTTCCAGATCCGGCACGCGGGTGCGCAGGCTTGGCACGGTGCTCAGCTCTTTCATTGGGATCCAGGAGGTACGGCCGGAACTGTCGCGAACCTGACCGTAATTGGTCTCCGCGTTGGTCTGCAACAGGGTGACTTCCTCGCCGGCATTCACCGTGCCCACGAGGCGATAATTGTCTCCGGGGCCACTGCGCACCCAGGTGTTAAGTTCGTCAGAAACGTAACGCTTCTCTTCAGCGTGCACTGCGGTTGCGGCGCTAAAAGCGAGTAAAGTAAGTCCAATCAGGCGTAATTTAAGCATCATTAGTCGTTATTTTCATAAAAAGTGGAACGATAGTAGTGGCAACAGTGTCTCTACGCAAAGCATTCATCAGCAATCAGAATCATCTGTGTCACGACTCTACACATTTACGCCCGACAAATTGCTCATTGCATGGCAATTTGGCGCAAAATACTATGTACTGACAAATAAATGGCGAGGAAGTTCGCCCTCATTGACGCGTCTGTGACGCCCGCAAAAGTACAAGGCTATGGCTCAGGAAATCGAATTAAAATTTATCGTCGAAAAAGACAGCGTTGACGCGCTCCGTCAGCATCTGAATACGCTCTCCGGCGAGCACCATGAACCCGTACCGTTGCTCAACATCTACTACGAAACGCCGGACAACTGGCTGCGCAACCACGATATGGGGCTGCGCATCCGCGGCGCGAACGGACGCTACGAGATGACGATGAAAATCGCCGGCCGCGTGGTCGGCGGTTTGCATCAGCGCCCGGAATACAATATCGACATCAGTAAGCCAGAACTTGAGCTGGAACGTTTCCCGGCGGAAGTCTGGCCGGAAGGCGAACTGCCCGCCACGCTGGCTGGGCAGGTGCAGCCGCTGTTCAGCACCGATTTCGCTCGCGAGAAATGGCTGGTGACGGAAGGCAAGAGCCGCATTGAAATCGCGCTGGATTTAGGCGAGGTGAAGGCGGGTGAGTTCCAGGAACCGATCTGCGAGCTGGAGCTGGAACTTCTGGAAGGGGATGCGAGCGACGTGCTGAAGCTGGCGCGCAAGCTGGTAAGCCAGCCGGGTTTACGTCAGGGCAGCTTGAGCAAAGCGGCGCGCGGCTACCACCTGGCTGCCGGAAATGCGCCACGCGTGCTGAGAGAGACTCCGATTTTGCGCGTCGTCCCGAAAGCCAGCATTGAGCAGGGCATGGAAGCGGCGCTGGAGCTGGCGCTCTCCCAATGGCAGTACCATGAAGAACTGTGGGCGCGTAACGTCAAAAATGCCAAAAAACAGGTGCTGGCCGCTATTGGACTGGTGCGTCATACCCTGACGCTATTTGGCGGTATCGTACCGCGTAAAGCCAGCACTCACTTACGTGATTTGCTCACTCAAACCGAAACGCTGATGCTTTCCGACGTGTCGGCACAAACCGCGCTTTATAGCCCGCAAAATGCCGCGGCAAAACTGGCGCTGACCGAGTTTCTGGTGACGCGCGGCTGGCGCGTCTTCCTCGATGCAAAAGCGCAGACCAAAATCGCGGACAACTTTAAACGCTTCGCGGATATCCATCTTTCCCGCCACGCCGCCGAGCTGAGAACCACCTTCGCGCATCCGCTGGGCGACCAGTATGGCGACCAGCTTCCCCGCCTGGCGCGTAATATCGACAGCATGTTGCTTCTGTCGGGAGCGTACGAGGGCGTGAAGGCGCAGGCCTGGCTGGAGAACTGGCAGGGGCTTAAGCATGCCATTGAGACCCGTCAGCAGATTGAGATCGAGCATTTCCGCAACGAAGCCATTTCGCAGGATCCATACTGGCTGCACAGCGGAAAACGTTAATTCTGGCAAGGAACCCCTGATATGCCGCTTTCTTCGCAGTTACAGCAGCACTGGCAGACCGTTTGCGAACGTCTGCCCGAGTCGTTACCCGCGTCATCGTTAAGCGAGCAGGCGAAAAGCGTGCTCACGTTCAGTGATTTTGTGCAGGAGAGCGTCAGCGCCAATCCTGACTGGCTGGCAGAGCTGGAAAGCGCGCCGCAGCAGGCTGATGAGTGGCGGCACTATGCTGGCTGGCTGCAAACCGCGCTGGCAGAGGTGGCGGATGAAGCCACGCTGATGCGCGTTCTGCGTCAGTTCCGCCGCCGGGTGATGGTGCGCATTGCCTGGGCGCAGGCGCTGGAGCTGGTGAGTGAAGAGAGCACCTTGCAGCAGCTGAGCGAGCTGGCGCAGACGCTGATTGTTGCCGCGCGGGACTGGCTCTACGCCGCCTGCTGTAAAGAGTGGGGCACGCCGTGCAGCGAAGAAGGGGTTCCGCAGCCGCTGTTGATTCTGGGGATGGGCAAGCTGGGCGGCTGCGAGCTGAACTTCTCCTCGGATATCGACCTGATCTTTGCCTGGCCGGAGAATGGCGCCACGCGAGGCGGTCGTCGCGAGCTGGATAACGCCCAGTTCTTTACCCGACTCGGGCAGCGTCTGATTAAGGCGCTGGACCAGCCTACGCAGGACGGCTTTGTTTACCGCGTGGACATGCGCCTGCGCCCGTTTGGCGACAGTGGCCCGCTGGTACTGAGCTTCGCCGCGCTGGAAGATTATTACCAGGAGCAGGGGCGCGACTGGGAGCGTTACGCGATGGTCAAAGCGCGGATCATGGGCGACAGCGACGACGCTTACGCCAACGAGCTTCGCGCCATGCTGCGCCCGTTCGTGTTCCGCCGTTACATCGACTTTAGCGTGATCCAGTCCCTGCGCAATATGAAAGGGATGATCGCCCGCGAGGTGCGCCGTCGCGGCCTGAAGGACAACATCAAGCTTGGCGCGGGCGGCATCCGCGAAATCGAATTTATCGTTCAGGTCTTCCAGCTGATCCGCGGCGGGCGCGAGCCGTCGCTGCAGTCCCGCTCGCTGCTGCCGACGCTGAGCGCCATTGAGCAACTGCATTTGCTGCCGGACGGCGACGCGCAAACCCTACGCGACGCCTATCTGTTCCTGCGCCGTCTGGAAAACCTGCTGCAAAGCATTAACGACGAACAGACCCAGACCCTGCCGGGGGATGACCTTAACCGGGCGCGCCTGGCCTGGGGCATGCGGGTGGATGACTGGTCAACGTTGACCGAACGGCTGGATGCCCATATGGCAGGCGTTCGCCGCATCTTTAACGATCTTATTGGTGACGACGAAAGTGAATCGCCGGACGATGCGCTCTCAGAGCACTGGCGCGAACTGTGGCAGGACGCGCTCCAGGAAGATGACACCACGCCGGTGCTGGCGCACTTAAGCGACGACGCCCGCCATCGCGTGGTGGCCTTGATTGCCGATTTCCGCCTTGAGCTGAACAAGCGCGCCATTGGGCCGCGCGGTCGTCAGGTGCTGGATCATCTGATGCCGCACCTGCTGAGCGAGGTCTGCTCCCGCGAGGATGCGCCGGTGCCGCTGTCGCGCATGATGCCGCTGCTGAGCGGGATTATCACGCGTACCACCTATCTTGAACTGCTGAGCGAGTTTCCCGGCGCGCTGAAACACCTGATTTCCCTCTGCGCCGCGTCGCCGATGGTGGCCAACAAGCTGGCGCGATACCCGCTGCTGCTGGACGAACTGCTCGACCCGAACACGCTCTATCAGCCGACGGCGACGGACGCCTACCGCGACGAGCTGCGCCAGTATCTGCTGCGCGTGCCGGAAGAGGACGAAGAGCAGCAGCTGGAGGCGCTGCGTCAGTTTAAGCAGGCGCAGATGCTGCGCGTGGCGGCGGCGGATATCGCCGGTACGCTGCCGGTAATGAAAGTGAGCGATCACTTAACATGGCTGGCGGAGGCGATCATCGACGCGGTAGTCCATCAGGCGTGGGTGCAGATGGTGGCCCGCTATGGCCAGCCGAAGCATCTTGCTGACCGCGAGGGGCGAGGGTTTGCCGTGGTCGGTTACGGCAAGCTGGGCGGCTGGGAGCTGGGCTACAGCTCCGATCTGGATCTGATTTTCCTGCACGACTGTCCGGCGGACGTCATGACCGACGGCGAACGTGAGATTGACGGGCGGCAGTTCTACCTGCGCCTGGCCCAGCGCATCATGCACCTGTTCAGCACCCGCACTTCGTCGGGCATTCTGTACGAGGTGGACGCGCGCCTGCGCCCGTCCGGCGCGGCAGGCATGCTGGTCACCTCGACGGACGCGTTTGCCGATTATCAGAAGAACGAAGCCTGGACGTGGGAACATCAGGCGCTGGTGCGCGCCCGCGTGGTGTACGGCGATCCGCAGCTCAAAACGCAGTTCGATGCGATCCGCAAGTCAGTCATGACGACCCCGCGCGAGGGCAGCACCCTGCAAACTGAAGTGCGCGAAATGCGTGAGAAAATGCGCGCGCATTTGGGTAATAAACATCGCGATCGCTTTGATATCAAAGCCGATGAGGGCGGGATTACCGATATTGAGTTCATCACTCAGTACCTGGTGCTACTGCATGCCCACGACAAGCCGAAGTTAACCCGCTGGTCCGATAACGTGCGCATTCTGGAACTGCTTGCGCAAAACGACATCATGGACGAGCAGGAGGCGCAGGCCTTAACCCGCGCCTACACCACGCTGCGCGATGAGCTTCATCACCTGGCATTGCAGGAACAGCCGGGCCACGTGGCGCTGGACTGTTTTACCGCAGAGCGCGCCCAGGTGACGGCAAGCTGGCAGAAATGGCTGGTGGAGCCGTGCGTAACAAAACAAGTGTGATATTATCGCGCGCAAATTGTGAATCTTTCTGGAGTCAGGAATGAAAGTAACACTGCCAGAGTTTGAACGTGCTGGAGTAATGGTTGTCGGGGATGTGATGCTGGATCGCTACTGGTATGGGCCGACCAGCCGCATCTCTCCTGAAGCGCCGGTACCGGTGGTTAAGGTCGACACCATTGAAGAGCGTCCCGGCGGCGCGGCAAACGTGGCGATGAACATAGCCTCGCTGGGCGCGCATTCGCGTCTGGTGGGCCTGACCGGCATTGACGATGCGGCGCGTGCGCTGAGCAAGTCGCTGGCGGACGTGAACGTGAAGTGCGACTTCGTTTCTGTTCCGACACACCCAACTATCACCAAGCTGCGCGTGCTGTCGCGTAACCAGCAGCTGATCCGCCTCGATTTCGAAGAAGGCTTTGAAGGCGTTGATCCTGAGCCGCTGCACGAGCGCATCAATCAGGCGCTTGGCAATATCGGTGCGCTGGTGCTGTCTGACTACGCCAAAGGCGCGCTGGCGAGCGTGCAAACGATGATCCAGCTGGCGCGTAAAGCCAGCGTACCGGTGTTGATCGACCCGAAAGGCACCGATTTTGAGCGCTATCGCGGCGCAACCCTGCTGACGCCAAACCTTTCTGAGTTCGAAGCGGTGGCGGGCAAGTGCAAAACGGAAGAAGAACTGGTTGAGCGCGGCATGAAGATCATTGCTGACTTCGAGCTGTCCGCGCTGCTGGTCACCCGCTCCGAGCAGGGGATGACGCTGCTGCAGCCGGGCAAGGCGCCGCTGCATATGCCAACCCAGGCGCAGGAAGTGTACGACGTGACCGGTGCCGGTGATACGGTGATCGGCGTGCTGGCGGCAACGCTGGCGGCGGGTAACTCCCTGGAAGAGGCGTGCTACTTCGCGAACGCCGCGGCGGGCGTGGTCGTCGGTAAATTGGGTACTTCAACCGTTTCGCCCATCGAGCTGGAAAACGCGGTGCGCGGGCGTGCGGATACCGGTTTTGGCGTGATGACCGAAGACGAGCTGAAGGTGGCCGTTGCCGCCGCGCGCAAGCGCGGTGAAAAAGTGGTGATGACCAACGGCGTGTTCGACATCCTGCACGCGGGCCACGTGTCGTATCTGGCGAATGCGCGCAAGCTGGGCGATCGCCTCATTGTGGCAGTGAACAGCGATGCGTCGACCAAACGCCTGAAGGGCGAAACGCGCCCTGTGAACCCGCTCGAGCAACGTATGATTGTGCTTGGCGCGCTGGAAGCGGTGGACTGGGTGGTGTCGTTTGAAGAAGATACCCCGCAGCGCCTGATTGCCGGGATCCTGCCAGACCTGCTGGTGAAGGGCGGCGATTACAAGCCGGAGCAAATCGCAGGTAGCGAAGAGGTCTGGGCCAACGGCGGTGAGGTGATGGTGCTCAATTTTGAGGACGGGTGTTCAACCACCAACATCATCAAGAAGATCCAGAAAGACAGTCAGTAAAAAACGGGCCAATTGGCCCGTTTTTTTCACCCTCTCCCTGTGGGGGAGGGCATCAGGCCGCACTTACTCCTGGTCGTCCACCGGTGGAATGGCCGGTGCCGGCTTCACTTCTTCCGGCGCATTGCGGTTTTCCAGCTCGCTCAGACGCTGTTCCAGTAGCGCCAGCTTCTCGCGGGTGCGCAGCAGAACCTGGGTCTGCACGTCAAACTCTTCGCGGCTGACTAAATCAAGGCGAACCAACTGCGCCTGCAGCGTCTGGCGGATTTTCTTCTCAACGTCATCACCAAATTCACGAATGCCCTTTGGCATGGACTCATGAACCTGACGCGCGATCTGCTCAATTTTTTTCGGGTCAATCATAATGGCTTCCCTTGATAAGTCGGTGTTGATGAACATTGTAGCGCGTCATGACCCAGGATAAAGCAGATTTGTTTGAAGCTTATGCATTGCCCAGGTTAATCAATAGCGTTATAGTTATCTCGCTTATTCTCAGGGCGGGGCGAAATTCCCCACCGGCGGTAAATCAGCTTAACGCTGAAAGCCCGCGAGCGCTTTGGGTGAATTCTCAAAGGTCAGCAGATCCGGTGTAATTCCGGGGCCGACGGTTAGAGTCCGGATGGGAGAGAGTAACGATCCAGTCGGGCATGGGCCCGCTCACGTTATTTTTTTGCCGCTTATACGGCGCTCCTAAGACTGCCCTGATTCTGGTAACCATAATGTTAATGAGGTTTTTTTACCATGAATCAGACGCTACTTTCCTCTTTTGGCACTTCAACTCAACGTGTTGAACATGCACTGGATGCACTGCGCGAAGGCCGCGGTGTGATGGTGCTTGACGATGAAAACCGTGAAAACGAAGGCGACATGATTTTTGCCGCCGAAAACATGACCGTTGAACAGATGGCGCTGACCATCCGTCACGGCAGCGGCATCGTATGCCTGTGTATTACCGAAGATCGTCGTAAGCAGCTTGAGCTGCCGATGATGGTTGAGAACAACACCAGCGCCTTTGGTACCGGCTTTACCGTGACAATTGAAGCGGCGCATGGCGTGACTACCGGTGTATCGGCGGCTGACCGCCTGACCACCGTGCGTGCCGCCATTGCTGATGATGCGAAACCCTCAGATCTGCATCGTCCAGGCCACGTCTTCCCGCTGCGCGCGCAGGCGGGCGGCGTGCTGACCCGTGGCGGTCACACCGAAGCGACGATCGACCTGGTGACACTGGCGGGCTTTAAGCCTGCGGGCGTGCTGTGCGAGCTGACCAACGATGACGGCACCATGGCCCGCGCGCCAGAGTGCATCACCTTTGCGCGTCTGCACAACATGCCGGTTGTCACAATTGAAGATCTGGTGGAATACCGCCAGGCGCACGAGCGTAAGGCCAGCTGAGACAGCTGATGTGAAAAAGCCGGGGAAACCCGGCTTTTTTGTCGCTAGTGGTAGTTAATTTTAAACAGCACCACGGTTTCAAACGGTCCGGACTGGATCGCTTTTCCCTCATCCCACGACAGCTCTGCCGTGTACTTTTGCTCATACTGCAACGTACTCCCGGTGAAGTCGGCATACTCCTGGTAGTGGTTGAAGGTAAACGGATCCATTCCGTTCAGAATACGCAGTTTTAGCCCATTCCCAATCAATAGCGCCGTATCGTCAGCGCTGAGTTTTTCGTTCGTGTAGAATGACGAGTCCATTTTGAATCCATCAGAGCATTGCGCGTCCTGCACCTTGGTGGTTTTGACCGTAAATTCGCGAACGCGCGTTTTCTGGTTCACGATGTCGCGAGCGCTGAAGGTGCCAAAATCGATCTCCTGGTTTTCAGGGTAGATGCTGAAGGTTGCCCCGCAGTCCAGAACGGTAATGTTTTGCAAGCCGTTGATGTGGTACTTGAGGTTTTTCGCGTCGGCCATCTGGTTGACCCCGCCTTTACCGTCAAACTGCACCACGATGTAATCCCCGAGGGAACTCACGTAGCCGTGAGGCGGAATCGCCTTAATTTTAACAAACAGGCGAAAGCGGGCAACAAAGGTGCGTGTCGGATGAATGTCATCCGGGTTTCCGGAGCAGATCAGGTTTTCCCAGCCCATCTGCCGTATCTGATCCGGGGTATAGATGAGGATATTCTTGTTATCAAGACACTGGCGGGTGTCCACGCCATTCGGCTGGCCCGTGGCATCGTAATCCACCCCTTCGTAGGTTACGCCAAGCTCATAGTAAGGGTCCGTTGCGGCAGGATAAGGGTTAACCCAGGCGAATACGTCTTCCGGCTCAAAGCCGCCGTTGACGTTGTGATCGCAGGTGACCGGGATTTTAATGTCATCTGATTCCCAGATTTTCTGCCCCACCTGCGCGTTGCTGGGGATAGCAAAGGGCGAGATGGTTTTCGTCTCTTCAACCGGCCCGCCTGAAGCACCAAGATAGCAGTCCAGCGCCAGCGCTTCTCTTACGGGCAGAGCGGATATCAGCAGCAGGAACAGCAGATTAGCGAGCTTGCGCATCTTTATCGACCTTATGCTCGCTGAGCGTACATTTCGCCGTACCTGAACATTGCGCGTCGACCTTTTTCAGCGCACCGTAATCATCGATGTAGCCAATGCTGTAGTAGTTACCGTGATAGTCACCTGTAGAGGTTGTCGCCGTCGCAAACGGGGCGATCATCAGGCTGTCAAAACCGGGCAGCATGGTTTTCGCATTTTTGCTCAGCCACGCCAGCGTGATGTAATAAGGCGTAGGGTTATGCACGGTGAGCCCTTTCGCGTTTGCGGTGACTTCCATACGCATTTCTGCCTGATCGCCTGCCTTTTTGGCGATCGCTTTGGGACGCCAGAACAGTTTGATCCTGCTCTGCATCGCGACCTGCATGACGCTGCGTTCCTCGCTCGCGCTGGAACTTTTCGGCGGCACCTCGCGCAGGTTGAAATAAAACAGCGATTCCCGGTCTTTCGGCAACCGGGCGGTCGCGGCCTGCTTCACAATCCGGACCTGAGACGAGGCGCCCGCTTCAAGACGTTGAATCGGCGGAAGCGCCATAAAATGGCTGTCCTCCTTGCGTCCGTTTTCATCTTCTATCCAGGAGAGCGCCAGATAAGGCAACGTTTTGCTCTGATTATCAATCTTGAGGCTGCTGGCCTTATCGCTTTCCGGAAACACAATGCGGGTGCGGTCCAGGTTAACGGCGGCGTGGGTGGTAAATGCGGTGCCGATTAACATCAGGCACAGGCTAGTGAATGAGGTCAGTTTCATCATGGTTTCTTACTGGCATGGCAGTATCAACTGCATACTGTTTTCAAGGTGTGGAGGCAGCGAGAAGCGACACTGCTGATTGTCACCCCACGTTACCCGGAATTGTTGTTCAGGCTCGACTGCTCCCAGCCAGACGTGGCCTTCGTCGGCGACCATGCCGATTTGCTGGTCACTTTCCAGCAGGTGAACAATCGCGCCCAGCGGCGGAGTGCCGGCTGGCGTACGGATAATGCCGGCAATATCGTTGCCAGCGCGCGTGGCAATCTGGCGGTAGCCAATCGCCCCCTCGGTCCAGGTGGTGGTCGTGATGCGGTTGTCCACATCGACGCCGTCAGGCAGGTTATCCAGATTGACCTGTACGCTGGCGGGAGAGTAACTGGAAACCGACGGTAAAACGCCGATACCAAAGCGGTTGGTTTCATCCCGCGACATGTTCAGCGGAATGTTGCCGACGCCGTCGGTGCTGACCATCACGCGCGGTTCGTTTCCGTAGCTGCGACGGTGCAGCGCCGCGCCTTTGGCCGTTGAGGTAAACGAGCCATTCCAGCTGGCGCTCAGGGAGTTATATTCATCAGCTTTATAACTTCCGGAGATATTCAGATCGCCAAACGGTGAATAATGCTGATAGTTGCCGCTCATCTGTGCGCCCGCGTCCGCGTGTTCACTCTCCGTCCCCGCGGAGACGCCCCAGGTATTATTGCGATCGGACGTGTCGTACCAGGAGACATTTTGGCTCAGGCTATCGCTGTTGTGCAGATCGTAACTGAGGCGATGATCCGGATCGATCGGTACGCTCAGGGACAGGTAAAACTGCGTATCGTCGTCTTCATCTTCGTAATGCGTCTTGCTCCAGGAGAGGGTGACGCCGAGGTTTTTCCAGCGCCCCAGATCAAAGTTATAGCCTGCGGTAATGCTTCCGGTCGTGGACGGGGCTTCGTTCCACCAGGTCTGACGCAGTACGTTGACGTAGAGGTTGAGCGATAACGGGCTGATGTACTGGCTGGCGGTTACACTCAGCGTCTGCTTTTCTGTCTGACGATCGTTGTCGTCATAATCAAGGAAGCGGGCATAGCTCAGGAATTTCCGATCGGAGTAGCGGTAGCTGGCAAGCGTAAGCTGGCTGCCGGTGGTATCGAAACGCTTACTGTAGTTAAAACGGTAGCTGTAACCCGTCTGGCTATCCTGGAAGGGGAGCTGGCTGGTGGCCTGCGTGACGTCAAAAGAGAGGGCACCCAGATGCGCCATATTTTGCCCGATCCCGGCGGCAATGGAACGGTAATGATCCCCGTCGGCAAGCGTCCCGCCATAGAGCGAGGTGTTTGACAGCATTCCCCATGAGAATTCACCGCTCATAAAACCGGTGTCTTCGACGTCATGAGAGGCGTCTTTACGCGCTTTACCCGCCGCCAGCTTGTAGCGAACCTGCCCTTTACGCGTTAAAAAAGGCACCGATTCCGCCGAGACCTGGAAAGTGCTGACGCGCCCGTCTTCCTCCGTCACTTTTACGTCCAGCGTCCCCTGAACGGACTGGTTAAGATCCTGAATAACAAAGGGGCCTGGCGGAACTTTACTTTGATAAATTACGCGATCGGACAGGCTGACGGTGACGGTCGCGTTGGTTTGCGCGATACCGGTAATTTGTGGCGCATAGCCACGCAGCGACCAGGGCAGCATGCGCTCATCGCTGATCAGGGAGGCGCCGGTATAGGTAAAAGCGTCAAAGATTGAGGACTGGAAGTCCGTTTCACCCAGCGTCAGCTTAGCACCAAATGAAGGAAGAGGGCGGAACATGTAGACGCGCGAAAAGCGTCCGTCATGATCCGAACCTGCATCGGTATGCGTTTGGCTGTACTGATAATCACTGCGCAGGCGCCATGCGCCCATATTCGCGCCCGCCGTGCCATAGGTGTTGGCGTTGTTGGTGCTGCTGCCGTCGCTGGGCTGATAGTGGCTGGCGAACAGGTTGTAATCCAGAATCACGCCCGGTACGCCATTGTCCCACGTTGCGGGTGGCATCCAGTCGGCGGCGCGGTACTGCAACCATGCCTGGGGTACGGTGACCTTCAGCGTCTGGGTCGCTTGTTCAAAATTAAAGGTGATATCCGGTCTGGAGGAAAAGTCGACGCATCCTTCTTTTTCGGGTAAGGCGTCGCGGACTTCCTCTTTCAGGGCAAACGTATCTGCCAGTTCAGGAGGAATACACACCTGTACCGTGTTATTTACCTCTTTCCAGCTAAGCTGCCAGCCGTTAGCCAGCGGTGTGTCGTTAATAGATACGGTAACAAAATAGCTGCCAGGGGTAACCGCTATTTCATTTTTAAAAAGGGAGAGGTCAACGCTACCCCGCTGGTCTTTATCAATGGCATTGATATTAAACTCGGTGGCAGAGGCAATCTTCGTCATTAACAGGGACGCAATGATGATTTTAGATTGTAATTTATATGTCATCATCCTGTTACCAAAATAATATCACATACCGGCTGGCAAATAATGCCAGCCGGTTTTATCGTGATGCATTGCCTTATTTGTACATCAGCACATAGTTGGCAGTCGCTTCAACCTGACCCGCTGTGGCAGTTTTACCCTGAGCAACTTCCATTAATGCTTTGAAGTGCAGAGTCTGAGTGGTGGAACCCGCCAGCAGATCGACCGTTTGAGCCGAACCCAGGGTGATGTTGGCTTCGTTGTTGTCCAGCAGACGAACACCGACGTTCTGAGCACCGCTTGCATAGGTGTTGCTCATCAGGCTGGTGTCAGTAGCGTCAGTTGCTGCGCTGGTGAAGGTCACGTCAACTTTGGTTACTGGCGTATCCGTTTCGTCCGCCGGATCGTCAAGCTGGCAGTTCTCCAGATTGATATCAACCGGAACAGCGGTAGACTTTTTGTTAGCGTTGATCACGGCAGTGGTAACTTCACCGAGGTCCACTTCTTTATCAACGCTGTCTGGTGCAATGCTGCACGGTGCATCAATGACCACGCCTTTGAATTTGATTTTGCCGGAACCCTGGTCATCAGCAAAAGCAGAACCCGAAACGATGGCAGCCATCGCAACCGCTAACAATACTTTTTTACCCATATACATGAAAATATCCTTTTTCAATTGAATTCATAATCTGAATATTAATTTTCAGAATACTCGCAAAGTATAACGGGATGAGGGAGGCTTTTACGATTAATGAGGCTTAAAGATATTTTTAGAGGAGGTTAATATATAATTTATTACTATCGTAACCGGTTAATATTTCATGTATCAGCGGTTTTTTAAGCGCAATTTAATTGGGAAATATTGCGCTTAAAAATATCCATAAAAACTCTTGATTTTCCAATTGTAAATACAGAGCCGCAGACAGTGTAAAATGCAACGGCTGCGCTGGGGCGCATCAAAGAATTGCCCTCATCGATGAGGGCATCCGTGTCAGCCTATACCTGCCGTTTGCAGCAGAACCAGGCTTAGCCCCATCACCGACATGCCGCACAGCACGCCATAGCTGGGATTATTGTTAGGATCGATCTCTTTCGCCAGCGGCATCAGCTCATCTACGGAGAGCGCAACCATAATCCCGGCCACGGCAGCCATAATCGCCGCCATCACGACAGGGGAGACGAGGCTTCCAAGGATCAGCCACGCCAGTACGCCGCCGAGAATTTCGGCCATCCCGGAAATCCCCGCCCAGAAGACGGCAGTACGTTTTGAACCCGTTGCGGCATAAACCGGCCCGGCCACGGCAAGTCCTTCAGGAATATTGTGTAAGGCTACCGCCAGCGCGACACCAAATCCCATTTCCAGATTGCTGCTGGCCGTGACATACGTGGCGACACCTTCCGGGAAGTTGTGCAGGCTGATACCCAGCGTCAGCAGGATCGCCGTGCGCTTGATGTTGCCGGGGATTGGAGTAACGCTTTTTTGCATCAAATCCTGAGGGTGGGCGTGGGGCAGCATACGGTCGAGCGCAAAATAGCCCAGCAGACCAACGATGAACATGCCGTAGCCCAGAACCGGAGACATTCCCTCGGTGTGAAGCGCTGCTGGCAGCATCTCCATCAGCGAGATAAGCAGCATGATCCCAGCGGCGAAGCCCAGCGAGAACGCCAGAAGACGATTAGACGGTTTTTGCCCGAGCACGCCGAGGAACGCACCGATAAAGGTCGCGGCACCCGCAAGCACGGTCAAAATTAAGGGTACTGACATGCACTCTCCTTAAGGGATATCTTACGTTCAAATTTCCTGATGATGATCTTCACGGTTATCTGCGTTTATCTTCACCTGAATGCGCGTAATGTAGAACCATCAAATTGACACCTTCTCTAAGGATACCACCATGTCTTCTTCTCGTATGCCTGCACTGTTTTTAGGCCACGGCAGCCCAATGAACGTTCTGGAAGACAACGTTTATACCCGCGCCTGGCGTCATCTGGGGGAGACATTGCCGCGTCCGAAGGCGATTGTGGTGGTGTCTGCGCACTGGTTTACCCGTGGTACCGGCGTGACGGCCATGGAAGCGCCTAAAACCATTCATGATTTCGGCGGCTTCCCGCAGGCGCTGTATGATACGCATTATCCGGCTCCCGGCTCGCCTGCGCTGGCACAGCGGCTGGTAGAGTTGCTCGCACCTGTTCCAGTGGCGCTGGATAAAGAAGCCTGGGGCTTTGACCACGGCTCGTGGGGCGTGCTGATTAAGATGTACCCTGATGCAGATATTCCGATGGTGCAGTTAAGCATCGACAGCACTAAACCGGCGGCCTGGCATCTGGAAATGGGCCGCAAACTGGCGACCCTGCGTGATGAGGGCATCATGCTGGTGGCAAGCGGCAACGTGGTGCATAACCTGCGTACGGCGCGCTGGCACGGTGAGAACACGCCATACCCGTGGGCGAGCGCTTTTAACGCCTACGTCAAAGCGAACCTGACCTGGCAAGGCCCGGTTGAGAAGCATCCGTTAGTGAACTATCTGGATCACGAAGGCGGTTCGCTCTCTAACCCGACGCCGGAACACTTCCTGCCGCTGCTGTATGTGTTAGGTGCATGGGACGGTCAGGAGCCGGTTACCATTCCGGTTGACGGCATTGAGATGGGCAGTTTGAGTATGCTGTCGGTGCAGGTGGGGTAAAAACATGCCCGGTAAGCGTAGCGCCACCGGGCAAGTTTTATTCAACAAAAATATGCGGATAGAACCGTGACAGATCCTGCGTAATCAACGCGCGATCTTCGCGAATACCAATCCCGGCAGGTTGATCATTAATAAGCCAGCTGCCGATCAGCGTATAGCTGTCGCCAAATTTCGGCAGTTGATAAAACTCCTGGACAATCATCCCTTCTTCACCGTATGGCCCTTCAACCGCTTCCAGCGTTTTACCGTTTTCGATAATGGAGACGTTCGCGCCTTCGCGGGAAAAGATAGGCTTAACGACGTATTTCTCCATCGACGGGAACTCATCTTCGGCAAAGTAAGCTGGCAACAGGTTAGGGTGGTTCGGGAACATCTCCCACAGCATCGGCAGCAGGGCTTTGTTGGAGATAATGCTCTTCCACGCCGGTTCCAGCCAGCGCACGCCCGCGTCTTCCAGCTTGGTGGAGAACATTTCACGCAGCATGTATTCCCACGGATAGAGCTTGAACAGGTTGCTGATCACCTGATCCTGCATATCCGTAAACTGACCTTTTTCCCCCAGGCCAATATCTTCGATATAGAGGAATTCAGTCGCCACTTCCGCTTCGGCCGCGCAGTCCTGCAGATACTGAACCGTGCCCCTGTCTTCTTCCGTGTCGCGACAGCAGGCAAGATGCAGCAGATTGAAGCCAAACTGCTCCCGCAGTTCGGCGAAACGCTCAATCAGCTTTTCCTGCAGGCTGTTGAACTGGTCGCTACCTTCCGGCAGGTTTCCGGCGTTCATCTGATCTTCCAGCCAAATCCACTGGAAGAATGCCGCTTCGTAAAGAGAGGTCGGCGTATCCGCGTTGTTTTCTAAAAGCTTCGGCTCACCCACGCCATCCCACGCCAGATCGAGGCGAGAGTAAAGCGAAGGCTGATTCGTTTTCCACGACTGACGGACGAAACTCCAGGTGTGCTTCGGAATACGGAATTTAGTCATCAGCTCGTCGCTGTCGATGACTTTATCCACCACCTTCAGGCACATCTGGTGCAGCTCGGCCGTCACCTCTTCCAGTTTTTCCACCTGGTCGAGCGTCAGTTTGTAGTAAGCATCTTCACACCAGTACGGCTCGCCGTACATGGTGTGGAAGTTAAAACCGTATTCAGTGGCTTTTTCGCGCCAGTCCGGGCGCTCGGTAATACCGACTCGTTCCATGATCAGCCGCCCATTGAGCGAGTGGAAGTGCCTGTTGCACTACGCTGCATGCTGGTCTGTTTCGCCACAGACTCACCGAACCCACCGCGGGTGATGGTGCTGGTGGTCGCAGGCTTCGGCGCCATCGCGGTTTTCGGGACGGTCACGGTGCGGCCCGGGGTCGCTGCGCCATAGCCTTTGCCGCTGGCATCGGTATATTGACCATAAGCCGGGCTGGCCGGGTTTTTCGAGCTAAACAGCGGTTGCTGCTGATAGCCCGCACCGCCGCCCATCAGGCGGCCCATCATGTAACCTGCCATTAATGGCATCCAGAAGCTGCCGCTGGACTGCGCCTGCGCCTGATTCTCCGGCGCAGTACCTGCCTGAGCTGGCGTCTGCTGACACTGTCCTTCACCAAATTCCGCCACGCAGTCTTCGCGTGAGGCGTATTTCGGCGCGGTGCGTTCCGCTTCTTTCAGGGCGTTGGTGTAGGCGGTTTTACATTCTGCTGCCTGGCCGGTTGCGGCGGAGCAGTCGTCCGCGTTTTGATACAGCGAAACCGTTTCGTCGTTTTTCTCACAGCCTGCCAGCATAAAGACCGCAGTTACTGCCAGCGCAACAGGGGTGAGATGACGTGCGTTCCAGCTTTTGCGGAACGACGCGTGGTTAATCGTTTTTGTCCGTTTCATGTTTGTCTTCCAGGACCCAGTGGTAATAACGCTCAGGATAGTGGATGAGTGGTTGAAAATGAAGCGAAGAGGGGCGGAATCAGGGGGATCTTTACGTTGGCTTACGTTCGGGTGTGATTCAGCTGCGCCCTCTCCCGGTGAGAGAGGGCGTGATAACACTCTTAGTTACGGAACGGGTTAGAACCGCTGCTTGCAGGTGCCGTGCTACGCGCGGCCGCTGGCTGTGCGGCAGGGGCGCTGCCGTTAGCGTTGAAGTTATCAACGGCGGCAACCTGCTCCGGGTTCTCCGGCGCAACGCTGTCCGGCGAGGTAGAGACCGGTTTGCCCAGCGCGCTGTTCAGCATCTGCAGGTCTTGCTCGTTCAGCGTACCCAGAGCCTGCTTAATGTTCAGCTGGTTAATCAGGTACTGATAACGTGCGCTGGAGAGCTGCTGTTTCGCGTTGTAGAGCGTGGTGGTCGCGTCCAGCACGTCAACGATGGTGCGGGTACCAACGGAGTAACCGGCTTCCATCGCGTCCAGGGAGCTCTGTGCAGACACAACGGCCTGTTTATAGGCGTTGATGCTGCTGATAGACGCGTTCACGTTGTTGAAGGACGAACGCACGGTCTGCACCACGTTGCGGTGCGCGCTTTCCAGCTGCTCGCTCGCGCCAACAAAGTTGTATTGCGCCTGTTTCACCTGAGAGTTGACCTGACCGCCCTGGTACAGCGGCAGGGAGAAGCTCAGGCCCACTTTGTTCTGACCCATATTGCTGTCGTCATACTGGGCAGAATTGGTTTTAGAGCCGCTGTAGGTCGTGTCAGAAACGCCGGTGGACGCGCTCAGGCTCAGGGTTGGCAGATGGCCGTCCTGCGCCTGACGAATTTGCTCGCGGGCCAGGTCCTGGCTCAGACGCGCCTGCAGCAACGTCAGGTTGCGGTTTTCCGCCTCTTTCAGCAGGGCGTTAACGGCCTGCGGCTTATCCGTTTTGAAGCTGTCGACGTTCAGGGAAGCCAGCTCAGGATAGTAATTCCCTGTCACCTGGCGCAGGGATTCCAGCGCGTTGTCGAGGTTGTTACGCGCGGTCACTTCGTTGGCCAGCACGGTGTCGTACTGTGAACGGGCGTTCTGCACGTCGGTGATCGCCACCAGACCCACGTTGAAGCGCTGGGTGGTTTGATCCAACTGGCGGTAGATCGCCTGTTTCTGCGCTTCGGTGTAGGAGAGCGCGTCAATGGCGCTCAGCACGTTGAAGTACGCGGTGGCAGTATTCAGGATCAGCGTTTGCTGGTCGGTCTGATAGGTCACATCCTGGATGCCCGCGCTCTTTTCCTGCAGGGTCAGGGCGCGCCATTTGGACATATCAAACAGCGTCTGTGTTAATTGCAGTGAGGCGCTGGTAGCATTGGAGTTAACGCCGTTAGCGTCGCGGAAACCGTTGCTGTAGGTATAATCTGCACCTAAACCTAACTGCGGCAGCAGTGGGCTACGCGCTTCGTTAATCTTTTCAAACGCAGCATCACGATCGGCCGCTGATTTACGTAAATCAGGGTTGCCCAGACGTGCCTGCTGGTAGACCTGTAACAGGTTTTCCGCCTGGCTCATTGCACTGAAGCCCGTCAGGCTCAGGCCGATAAGGATGGGGAGCAATTTCTTCATTTGCATTCCTTGTTGTGAAGCAGTATTAGCGCTGATCTAATTAAAAAATAATTGCCGATTCTAACAGAATCATCCACACCAAAAGGTTGGCGTTACGTGCCATCTGGCGGTAATTTGCACCAATCTACCATATAGCCTTACAAACGGCAGCCAAACAGCCTTGAAATTCATAATTTCATCACCATTGCTACCAGGACTCGACTCATGCAAAAACCAGAAAAGTTGCCCGTGACATTCGCCAAAAACGATGTAGAAATTATTGCACGAGAAACGCTTTATAGCGGTTTTTTTTCGATGGATCTTTACCGTTTCAGGCATCGCCTGTTCAACGGTGAAATGAGCGGCGAAATCAGACGTGAAATTTTTGAGCGCGGGCATGCGGCTGTCTTGCTACCCTTTGACCCAGTGCGTGACGAAGTCGTGCTGGTGGAGCAGATCCGCATTGCCGCGTATGACACCAGTGAAAGCCCGTGGCTGCTGGAGATGGTGGCAGGGATGATCGAAGAGGGCGAGTCGGTTGAAGACGTCGCCCGTCGCGAGGCGCTGGAAGAGGCCGGGCTGGTGGTAGGCCGCACTAAACCGGTGTTGAGCTATCTGGCGAGTCCGGGTGGCACCAGCGAACGCTTATCCATTATGGTGGGCGAAGTGGACGCCACGACCGCAGAAGGTATTCACGGTCTGGCTGATGAAAACGAAGATATTCGGGTTCATGTGGTGAGCCGGGAACAGGCTTATCAGTGGGTAGAAGAGGGGAAAATCGACAACGCAGCGTCTGTCATCGCCCTGCAATGGCTGCAGCTGCATTATCAGACATTACGAAACGAGTGGAAAAAATGAAGCGCTATACGCCTGACTTCCCAGAAATGATGCGCCTGTGCGAAACCAATTTCGCACAGCTGCGCCGCCTGCTGCCGAGAAACGACGCACCCGGCGAAACGGTAAGCTATCAGGTGAGCAACGCGCAGTATCGGTTAACGATAACAGAATCAACGCGCTACACTACGCTGGTGGAAATAGAACAAACAGCGCCCAGCATCAGCTACTGGAGCCTGCCGTCGATGACGGTGCGTCTCTATCATGACGCGATGGTCGCTGAAGTGTGTTCAAGTCAGCAGATCTTTCGCTTCAAGGCGCGGTATGATTATCCGAATAAAAAGTTGCATCAACGCGACGAAAAGCATCAAATTAACCAGTTTTTAGCCGACTGGCTAAGATATTGTTTAGCACATGGAGCAATGGCGATTCCGGTTTGTTAGCGTCATAAACCTACCTAAGGACACCATTTGGAAAGCCTGTTGAACCTGACTGTTGCTGGTGGGGCGCCAGTCAGGATATTACAAATCACCGATACCCACCTTTTTGCCGAAAAGCATGAAACTTTGCTGGGGGTTAATACCTGGGAGAGTTATCAGGCGGTACTGAGCGCCATTCACGCTGAACATCGCGACTGCGACCTGATTGTCGCAACGGGCGATCTGGCGCAGGACCAGTCCTCCGCGGCCTACCAGCATTTTGCTGAAGGCATCGCGAGCTTTAGCGTGCCTTGCGTCTGGCTGCCCGGAAACCACGATTTCCAGCCCGCAATGTACAGCTCCCTTCAGGATGCGGGGATTTCTCCGGCGAAATGCGTATTTGCGGGTGAACAGTGGCAGATCCTGCTGCTGGACAGCCAGGTATTTGGCGTCCCGCACGGTGAATTAAGCGAGTTTCAACTCGACTGGCTGGAGACCAAACTGGCTGCCGAACCTGAACGTCATACGCTGCTGTTGCTCCATCATCATCCGCTGCCGGCGGGCTGCAGCTGGCTGGATCAGCACAGCCTGCGTAACTCCGCGGCGCTGGATAGCGTGCTGGCGAAATACCCGCGCGTGAAACACCTGCTGTGCGGACACATCCATCAGGAACAGGATCTCGACTGGAACGGACGCCGCATGCTGGCGACGCCGTCAACCTGTGTGCAGTTTAAGCCGCACTGCGCCAACTTTACGCTGGATACCATCGCGCCAGGCTGGCGCTGGCTGGAACTGCATGCCGACGGCACGCTGACCACGGAAGTCTGCCGTCTGGCAGGCGCAGAGTTCCGCCCGGATACCGCTTCAGAAGGCTACTGATGTCTACGCTCCTTTATCTGCACGGATTCAACAGCTCGCCGCGCTCCGCAAAAGCGACGCAGTTTCGCCAGTGGCTGAGCGAGCATCACCCCCACGTTGAGATGATTATCCCGCAGCTGCCGCCGTACCCGGCGGAGGCGGCGGAAATGCTCGAATCGATCGTGCTTGAACACGGCGGTGAATCCTTTGGCGTAGTCGGCTCATCGCTGGGCGGGTACTATGCCACCTGGCTCTCACAATGCTTTATGCTGCCCGCCGTTGTGGTTAATCCGGCGGTACGGCCCTTTGAGCTGCTGAGGGACTTTCTTGGCGAAAACGAGAACCCCTACACCGGGCAGCAATATGTGCTAGAGTCACGCCATATTTACGATCTCAAAGTTATGCAGGTCGACCCGCTTGAAGCGCCGGATCTCATCTGGCTGCTGCAGCAGACGGGTGATGAAGTGCTGGATTACCGCCAGGCAGTGGCGTATTACGCCTCCTGCCGCCAGACTATAGAAGAGGGCGGAAACCATGCTTTCACGGGCTTTGAGGATCATTTCACCCAGATTGTCGATTTTCTTGGACTGCACAGCCACTGACAATCAATGCGAATTGCTAGTTTAAATCATGACGCAAACCTATAACGCTGATGCCATTGAGGTACTCACCGGGCTTGAGCCGGTTCGCCGCCGCCCGGGGATGTATACCGATACGACGCGCCCGAACCATCTGGGCCAGGAAGTTATTGATAACAGTGTGGACGAAGCGCTGGCGGGCCATGCCAAACGCGTTGACGTCATCCTGCACGCCGATCAGTCGCTGGAGGTCATCGACGACGGTCGCGGCATGCCGGTGGACATCCACCCGGAAGAGGGCGTGCCTGCCGTTGAGCTGATTCTCTGCCGTCTGCACGCGGGCGGTAAGTTCTCCAACAAGAACTATCAGTTCTCCGGTGGTCTGCACGGCGTGGGGATTTCCGTGGTGAACGCCCTGTCCAAACGCGTGGAAGTGAACGTCCGTCGCGACGGTCAGGTCTACAACATCGCGTTTGAAAACGGCGAGAAGGTGCAGGATCTGCAGGTTGTCGGCACGTGCGCTAAACGCAACACCGGCACGAGCGTCCACTTCTGGCCTGACGAAAGCTTCTTCGACAGCCCGCGCTTTTCCGTTTCTCGCCTGACGCACCTGCTGAAAGCCAAAGCGGTACTGTGCCCGGGCGTGGAAATTACCTTTAAAGATCACGTCAACAACACCGAGCAGACCTGGTGCTACGCCGATGGCCTGAACGACTACCTGTGCGAAGCGGTAAACGGCCTGCCAACGCTGCCGGAAAAACCGTTTGTCGGTAACTTTAGCGGTGATACCGAAGCGGTGGACTGGGCGCTGCTGTGGCTGCCGGAAGGCGGCGAGCTGCTGACGGAAAGCTACGTTAACCTGATCCCAACCATGCTCGGCGGTACCCACGTCAACGGCCTGCGTCAGGGACTGCTGGACGCGATGCGTGAGTTCTGCGAATACCGCAACATTCTGCCGCGCGGCGTGAAGCTCTCGGCGGAAGATATCTGGGACCGCTGCGCCTACGTGCTCTCCGTGAAAATGCAGGATCCGCAGTTTGCCGGTCAGACTAAAGAACGTCTGTCATCGCGCCAGTGCGCGGCGTTCGTCTCCGGCGTGGTGAAAGATGCGTTTACCCTGTGGCTGAACCAGAACGTTCAGGCGGCTGAGATGCTGGCTGAAATGGCCATCTCCAGCGCCCAGCGTCGTCTGCGTGCCGCGAAGAAAGTGGTGCGTAAAAAGCTGACCAGCGGCCCTGCGCTGCCGGGCAAGCTGGCGGACTGCACCGCGCAGGATCTCAACCGCACCGAGCTGTTCCTCGTGGAAGGGGATTCGGCGGGTGGGTCGGCCAAACAGGCGCGCGATCGTGAATATCAGGCGATCATGCCACTCAAGGGTAAGATCCTGAACACCTGGGAAGTCTCTTCAGACGAAGTGCTGGCCTCGCAGGAAGTGCACGACATCTCCGTTGCGATCGGCATCGATCCGGACAGCGAGGATCTGAGCCAGCTGCGCTACGGCAAGATCTGCATTCTCGCGGATGCGGACTCCGATGGTCTGCACATCGCCACGCTGCTGTGCGCGCTGTTTGTGAAGCACTTCCGCACGCTGGTGAAAAACGGTCACGTCCACGTGGCGCTGCCGCCGCTCTACCGTATCGACCTCGGCAAAGAGGTTTACTACGCGCTGACGGAAGAAGAGAAGGCGGGCGTGCTGGAGCAGCTTAAGCGTAAGAAGGGCAAACCAAATGTGCAGCGCTTTAAAGGGCTGGGCGAAATGAACCCGATGCAGCTGCGCGAAACGACGCTGGATCCGAACACGCGCCGCCTGGTGCAGCTGACGATCAGCGACGAAGACGAACAGCAAACCAACGCCGTGATGGATATGCTCCTCGCCAAGAAACGTTCGGAAGACCGACGTAACTGGCTGCAGGAGAAAGGGGATATGGCGGATATTGAGGCCTGATGCCCTCACCCTAACCCTCTCCCACAGGGAGAGGGAATGGATCGTAGGCCCGGTAAGCATTAGCGCCACCGGGCTTTTTTACATCAAAACTCCATCTTCACCGTAAACTGCACTTCGCGCGGGTCGCCAATCTGGTTGCCCAGGTTGTTGGTCGCAATCGACGACGTGTAGTAGGTCTTATCAAACAGGTTCTTCACGTTCACCTGCAGCGTCACCGGATACTGCAGCTTCATCTTATACGCCGCAAACGCATCCGCCACGAAATAGCCCGGCAGATAATAATCCGCACCGTTGGTCGCCGAGCGGCGGCTTACGCCGTGCCCGCCGCCGCCGAGCGTCAGGGTATTCCCGGCAAACGCATTATGAATATCGTACGTCAGGAACAGGGAGCCGGTATGGCGCGGCACATTCGGCAGCGGTTTGCCCGCGTAGTCCGGGTCTTCAAGCACCTTCGCGTCGGTATAGCCGTAGCTGGCGATAATATTGGTGTTCTCGGTCAGTGACCCGGCAAGATCCACCTCCACGCCCTGGGAGCGCACGCGGCCCGCGGTTTTGGCGATGGTTTCACCTCCCACGCTTTCGGTGTACAGCACGTTGCGCTTGTGAATATCAAACAGCGCGATATTGGCGGTTATGCCGTCGAACAGATCGAACTTTGCGCCTACTTCGTACGCGTTTGAGGTTTCCGGCGGTAGGTCGCCAATGTAGCTCGCAATGGACGACTGCGGCATAAACGTCTGCGAATAGTTGGCAAACAGCGAGACTGCTGGCGTCAGTTTGTAAACCAGCCCCAGCTTCGGCGTCCACTGCTCGTCGCGGCTGTCGGTATTGACGTTAAACGGACGACCTTTGCCCGCGTACTGAGTGTAATACTGGTAGCGCAGCCCGGCGACGGCAATCCATTTATCCGTCAGGTACAGGGCATCCTGGGCGTAGGCCGAGTAGCTCTCCTGCTTGAGCGTCTGGTCGCTGTCAGCGGCGGAGACGGTTGTACACTCGTCGAGTTTGCCGTAAACCGGCTTATAGATATTGAAACCTTTGACGTTCTTACAGCGCATCATGTCCGTGCGCAGCAGATCGTAATTTTCATACGACACGCCGGTGAGGATCTCATTATAAAAGCCCGCGATATCCACGTTGCCCTGCAGATCCGCACGGGTGCTGTGCATGCGCTGGGTCGAGCCCTGGGTTGCATCCACCCGGCGGGTCAGGGTGCCGGTTTTTGAATCGTAGGCCATTACGCGGGCCTGGTTGTCACTGTATTTATCCTGGCTGTAGCTGTAGTCGAACTTCGCGGTCCACTGGCTGTTGAGGCGGTATTCCGCGTTAAGCTGAGCGAGATCGGACTGCCCGTCGGTCACGTTAAACGGCTCGTCAAAGCGGGTTTTGCGATCGACGTCGACGGCCTTTTTAGTGTTGAGATCGAAGATCGTTCCGCGATCGAACGGCGTCTTATAGTCGCGATGCGAATAGAGCACGGTCACGGTGGCATCGTCGCCGAACCAGGTCAGCGACGGGGCGATAAAGGTGCTGCGTTCGTTGCCGAAGTTGCGCCAGTAATCCTCGTCCTGATACTCGCCCGTGAGGCGATACGCCAGGCGCGTGCCCTCAATCGGACCGGTGACATCGACCTGTCCGGTGCCGCCGCCAAAGCTGGAAGAGGTGGCAGAAATCGAGCCACCGAAGATTTTCTCCGGGCGCTTCGTGACGACGTTAATCAGACCGCCCGGATCGAGAATGCCGTACAGCGTTGAGGCCGGGCCTTTCAGCACCTCCACGCGTTCGGTTGCGGCGTTAAAGCTGCGCGGCAGCACGGTGCGCAGGCCGTTGGTCATGATCGAGCCGTCGCGGTTTGCGCCAAACCCGCGGCGTACGAAGGCATCCTGCGTACCGCCCAGAGTGTTGGTCTGCACCACGTTGCTGACGTTATAGAGCGCTTCATCGAGCGTGGTGGCGTGCTGATCCGCCAGCACCTTATCGCTGACGGTATTCACCACCTGCGGGATATCCAGCATCGGCATGTTGGTCAGCGTGGCGGTGGAGGTATTCAGCGGCTGGTAGCCGTTGGTGGCCTCCGCCGTAGCATTTGGATCGGCGGTGACGGTAAGCGTTTCGCCGTCTTTAGCCGTGGTGTCTGCTGCCTGCGACAGCGGCGCCATAAACAGCAGTGAAAAGAGCGCGCGCCCTTTTATCCCAGAGAGTGAAGGTGTGAACGTAGCCATTACAACTGTTATCCCAAAATATCCGTGAAGCACCTTCACGGAAGAACCTGTGAGTCATTGCCCTTTATGGTCTGCCCGTTAGCCAGAACTGGCATCGAACATGTAATTGAGAATCATTCAATCATGCGGAAATGTAGTAGTAAATGAAAAAAGCTAAAAATCGGCTACATCTCTGAAACGTAACGGAAAAGCACAGGGTTAATCACTTAATGGATTGAAAATTAAGTCTTTATTGTTTTAACGGTCAGTGTAGTAGCACACCGTTACCCCTGGTTTTTTCAGGGTGTTTCTTCCCTTGACTACTACATGGCGCGGCCTCAAACTCTCAAAAGAGAATGATTTTTATTTATATTTGTTTCCCTTTTTTATTACGTTGGCATGCACGTGGCTCACAACACGACAAAACCGGGTCTGGTTCTGGAGAATCTTTCTGCCGGTTATCAGAAAAAAATCATCGTTGATGATATTTCCCTTGCGGTCCCCCAGCAGAAAATCACCGTTCTGGTGGGGGCGAACGGCTGCGGAAAATCCACGCTGCTGAGTACCATCGCGCGTTTGCTTCAGCCGCTTGGCGGCGCGGCGGTTCTCGACGGCAAGGCGATCCACGCGCAGCCGACGAAAGCCGTCGCCCGCCAGCTTGGCATCCTGCCGCAGTCTCCGCTGCTGCCGGAAGGGTTAACCGTCTTTGAGCTGGTCTCGCGCGGGCGTTTTCCCTGGCAGAACGTTATGCGCCAGTGGAGCGACGAGGACGAGCAGGCGGTGGAGGAGGCCCTGCGCCTGACCGGCACGGCCGAGTTTGCCCACATGCCCGTCGAAAGCCTGTCCGGCGGCCAGCGTCAGCGCTGCTGGATCGCCATGGCGCTGGCGCAGCAAACGCCCTATATCCTGCTGGATGAACCCACCACGTTCCTCGATCTCCGGTATCAGGTGGAGATCCTCGAACTGCTGCATACGCTGACGCGCGAGCACGGACGTACCGTGGTGGTGGTGCTGCACGATCTCAACTTCGCCGTGAGCTACGGCGATTCGCTGGTCTTTTTACGCCAGGGAAAAGTCGAGGGCGTACTGCATGAAGGGGACGCCTGCACGCCGGAGCTGATTAAAGCGGTGTTTGATGTCGACGTGCATATGTCCATCAATCCGCTGACCGGTAAACCGTTCTTTATGCCGTTTCGCCAGGTCGCAAAACAGCCATGATGCGCACCTCTCTGGCTTTCCTGATGTTCGCCCTGCTGCTTGCAACCGGCGCGATTGCCCATCTGGGGATCGGCGCCCGCTTTATCGCCCCGCAAACGGTGGTGGAGGCCATCCTCCACTTCGATCCGCGCAATTTCGACCATAACATCATCATCAAGCTCAGACTGCTGCGCCTCTGCGCCGCGATGGTGGCGGGGGCCGCGCTCGGTGTGGCGGGCGTGCTGCTGCAATCCACGATCCGCAACCCGCTCGGCGAACCGCATATTCTGGGGCTCAACGCCGGGGCGGCGCTCGCGGTGGTGCTGACGAGCGCGCTGGGGATGACGCTGCCGTTTGGGCGCCCGCTGATTGCCGCCGCCGGAGCCGCGGCGCTGTTTCTGCTGGTGCTCACGTTCTCCTCGTCCGGACGCACCGGGCTTACACCGATGAAGGTCACGCTGTGCGGCGTGGCGATGTCGGCGTTTGCCTCGTCGATTACCGCCACGGTGCTCATCCTCGATGAACAGACGCTGCTCGCCATGCGCACCTGGCTGGCGGGGGATTTAGCGGGGGTCAGCGGTGAAACGATTGCCGCCGCCCTGTGGGTGGCTGGCGTGGGCTTTGCGCTGGCGCTCTGGCTGTCGCCCTCGCTCAACATGCTGGCGCTGGGCGACAGAATGGCGCAGGGGCTTGGCGTATCGCTGCTGAAAACGCGGCTGCTTGCCCTGATGGCCATCGCGCTGCTCTGCGGTGCGGCAGTCTCCCTCGCCGGGCCGATCGGCTTTATTGGGCTCGTGGTGCCTCAGCTCGTTCGCCGTCTGGTGTCGGTCGATCTGCGCGTGATGGTGCCGCTGTCCGCCCTGTGCGGGGCGCTGGTTCTGCTGCTGGCGGATATCGCTGCCCGCACGCTGTTTTCGCCCTGGGAGCTGGCAACCGGCATCATGACCGCGCTGGTTGGCGCCCCGGTCTTTATCTTCATGGCCTCGAGGATGTTTAAATGAACCGCGCCGGACTGCGTGCGCTACGCGTTGGCACCTTCTCGGCGCTGGTCCGCCCAAAGGCGCTGGTATGTCTGGTCATCCTGACGCTGGCCGCCTGCCTGCTGACGGGGTTTGGCCTGACGCACGGCTCTCTGCCCATCCCCACTTCCGCCATCGGGCGCGCGCTGTTTTATCCAGAAACCCTGACGTCAGAGACGCGCTACATCGTGATGGATATCCGCCTGCCGCGCCTGCTGATGGCGGCGCTGTGCGGTGGGATGCTCGGCATGGCGGGGGCGGCAATGCAGTCCATTACCCGCAATGGCCTGGCCGATCCGGGGCTTATCGGGGTGAAAGAGGGCTGTAGCGCGGCGGTATTGCTGCTGATATTTCAGTTCCCGGCGCTGGGCCTGGCCTGGCGGCCGCTGGTTGGCATGGTCGGGGGGCTGCTCACCGCGCTGCTGGTGGTGGCTCTGGCGCGCGATATCTCACGTCCGCGATTCATCCTGATCGGCATCGGCGTGTCGTGGGTCTTTGCCGCCGCAATGGGCGTCTTTATGACCACGGCGGACGTGCGCGACGTGCAGACGGCGATGCTGTGGCTGGCGGGCAGCCTCCACGCGGCAAACTGGACGCTGGTCTGCATTGCCGCTGCCTGGGCGCTTCCGGCGTTTGCGCTGCTGCTGTTTACCGCCCGCGCTGCGGACGTGGCGCTGCTTGGTAACCACACCGCAGCGGGCCTTGGCGTGCGCACAAACCGGCTGGCGCTTCTCAGGGTTCTCGCCCCGGTAGTGCTGACGGCGGCCTGCGTCTCCTGCGTGGGCAGCATTGGTTTTGTCGGGCTGATTGCGCCGCACATGGCGCGCCTGCTGCTCCGCGGCGGGCAAACGGCGCTCCTGACGGGTAGCGCCGTGCTGGGGGCGCTGCTGGTGCTACTGGCGGATAACGTCGGGCGGCTGGCATTCCTCCCGCTGCAGCTGCCGGCGGGAATTGTGATTTCACTGATTGGCGGACCGTTTTTCCTGCTGCTGCTCTGGCAGCGTCGGGACAGATTTTAGGGGATTAACATGCGCATACTGTTTTCATTGCTGTTGCTGGTGGGGTTTGCGGCGAGCGCGACCGAGCCGACGCAGACGTTTACTGACGATCTGAACCGTAAGGTGGTGGTGCCGGTGCATCCGAAACGGATCGTCTCGCTACACGACCTGGACATTACTATTCCGCTGATTGAGCTTGGCGTGCCGCCGGTGGCAAGCCATGGCCGCACCCGGCCGGACGGCAGCCATTTTCTGCGCTCCAGCGGCATGTTGACCGGCGTCGACTTCGATAATTCCGACATCAAGTTTATCGGCACTGCGGATATCGACATTGAAGCCATCGCCGCCGCAAAGCCTGACCTGATCATTACCGAGCCGACGCGAAATACCCCGGTGGAACAGCTGGAGAAAATTGCCCCGACGGTGAGTATCGATCATCTCGACGGCGGCGCGCCGGAGATCTACCGCAAGCTGGCGCAGCTGACGGGCACGCAGGCGCGGCTCAAGGTTCTGGAGCGGCGCTATCAGGAGCAAATTAAGGCGCTGAAAGCGACTATTGATACCCGCAAAGTGAGCGTGTCGGTGATTCAGGCCAATCAGGGGAAAATCAACGCCATGCACAGCTATCACTCGCTGGGCCGCGTGCTGCGTGATGCCGGGTTCACCTTCCCGCCGCTGATTGAGTCCATCCCGGAAGGGGGACGCATTGACGTCAGCGCCGAGCGGCTGCCGGAGCTGGATGCGGATTTCGTTTTCGCCACCTGGCGCGGGGATACGGGCGGCAAACCGCAGGATGAGCTGGCGGCGATGGATGCGGTGATGCCGGGCTGGTGTCAGTTCCTGAATGCCTGTCGGACCGGACATTACGTGCTGATCTCGCGTGAAGAGGCCATCTCGAACTCGTTCGCCTCGTTAGGGCTGATGGCCGCGCAGGTCCAGTCGCAGATTGCCGGACGTCCGCTGCCGGAGGCGTCACGATGAGCCGTAAAGTTGATCTCTTCGGCGACCGCCTCCGCTCCCGGTCGCACCAGCTCACGCCGCGCCTGCTGCAGGTGGCGCGCTATATCAATGAAAATCGTGAAGCGGTGATGGAGCAGACGGCAATGGAGATCGCGACGCTGCTGAAAACGTCGGACGCTACCGTCGTTCGCGCCATCCAGGCGCTGGGTTTCGCCGGGCTGCGCGATCTCAAGCAGACGCTGGAGCAGTGGTTTGGCCCGGTCGTGACCTCCAGCGAAAAGATCTCCACCACGGTGAATACGCTGACCAGCGACGTCAATGCGAGCATTGATTTCGTGCTGGAGGGGCATCAGCACACCTGTGAAGTGTTGTCTGAACCCCACAACCGCTTCGCGATGGCGCAGGCGGTCTCGCTGCTGGCGCAGGCGAGGCAGGTTGCCATATTTGGGATTGGCGCGTCCGGGATTTTGGCCGACTACACCGCCAGGCTGTTCAGTCGGATGGGGCTACCCGCCACGCCGCTTAACCGCACCGGAATAGGGCTGGCCGAGCAGCTGATAGGTCTCCAGCGCGGGGATGTGCTGATCATGATGGCGCAAAAATCCGCGCATCGGGAAGGACAGACCACGCTGCGCGAAGCGAAACGGCTGGGTATTCCCACCATTTTGCTCACCAATGCCACCGACTCCCGATTCAGCAAAGAGGCCAGCGTGGTGATCCACGTTCCGCGCGGCGGCGAGAAGGGCAAAATCCCGCTCCACGGCACGGTGCTGCTGTGCCTGGAGATGATTGTTTTATCCGTCGCTTCCACCGAGCCGCAGCGCACCATCAAGTCGATGAAGCGCATCAACGAGCTTCACCGTGGGCTAAAGCCGGGCAAGAAAAGCAGTTGATTGTCTCCCTCTTCCCGCGGGAGAGGGGCGGGTGAGGGTGTCATACCGCACGATGATTCTTCCGGTACTGCAGCGGCGTCTCGCCAATCCCCTTCTTAAATGCGCTGATAAACCAGGTCACGTCAGAAAATCCCACCCGCGCGGCAATCTCCCGCACGCTCGCGTCACTGTGCAGCAGGCATTCGCACGCCTTACGCAGGCGGAGCGTGTTCAGGTAGTGGTGGATTTTCTCCCCCGTCTCCGCATGAAATTTTCGCGACACGTAGCTGCGCGATCTGCCCAGTTCCGCTGCCAGCGCGTCGAGGCGGAATTTCTCCTGATAATGCTCGTCCAGCCAGAACATCACCTGGCTGGCGATCCCCGAGCTGCTGCCCGGTGCGCCGGTACGATCGTCAGGCAACATAGCAAACAGGCTAATCAGCAGCCCGGCGATGCTTTCGCTGCTCATCGGCGGCGGATAACGGCTGAAGAGATGATCGACATGGCTGTGGCAGTGTGCCAGGTCAACCACCCACGCCTCTGAGCCGCGACGCGAGAGTTTTTCCAGCCGCTGCTGCGTGTGCGGAAAATCACGCAGACACTTCAGCACCGCATGGTGGTCGAGGTGAATAATCGTGCGCCGGTAAATCGCTTCCGCCTGTTCGTCTACCCTGACTTTATGCAGGGTAAACGGCGGAAAGAAAAACAGGCGTCCGGGGCGCATGGTGTAGTGACGGTTATCGACAATCGCGACGCCAAACCCTTCTTCCACATAGAGAATTTCAAGACACTGATGCCAGTGGTGGTAACGCACCGTGTTAGCAAACAGGCGGCTGAACGACGCTACGGTGTCGTTTAAGGTAATGAGTTCAAGACGATCGGTTATGGGCGCGTCATGCATAGTGCAATAAAACTCAACTTTTCCCCGTCAGAAGAGATTTATAAACCACCTTTTTAAATTTTATCAACCGCAGGTTTATCGAACGTTCTCACCTGTGACGTGGCTAACATTTCTCCACCTTACGCATTCACTATGCTTGGCCGCAGTTGATGACGAGGGTGGAACTATGCGGGCGGAAAGCGAAGAAAAATCAAATCTGTTGTCTTCACGCCAGGACGTCGTGGCGTCTCTGAATACCTTACTTGGCGCGCTGGATAAGCAGTTTCCGGTAAATCATTCGCGGTTCTCGCTGGGTGATACCTGCGCGCACTACGCGACGGATATCGCGCAGATGGAGGGGCTCTCCCGCGCGCTATGGGGGCTGTTTCCGCTGTTGGCTTCGGGCGATGCTTCGCCGTTTAGCGAGAAGTACATGCAGGCCATCAGGATCGGCACCGATCCGCAAAGCCCGGGCTACTGGGGCGAAACCGCTCCGTACGATCAGCGTCTGGTCGAGATGGCATCCTACGGTCTGGGGCTTTCCCTGCTGGGGAATAAACTCACCGATTGCTTCAGCGAGCGCGAGGTGATGAACCTGCACGCGTGGCTGAATCAGATTGCCGACGCGCAGATGCCCGACAGCAACTGGAACTACTTTGCCATTATGGTCCAGCTGGGCTTCAAACGCGCCGGGCTGCCGTACGACCAGGCCGCCATCGACCATCGGTTTGCGCTGATGGAGGCCTATTACCTGGGTGACGGCTGGTATTCCGACGGCGCGGGTCGCCCGAAAGATTACTACATCTCCATGGCGTTCCACTTCTACGGCCTGATTTACGCCACTTTAAGCGGCGATGAGGCGAGGGCAGAAGTGCTGCGCGAGCGCTCGCGTCTGTTTGCGGAGGACTTTATCTACTGGTCCGCCGCGGACGGCGCGTCGGTACCGTTTGGCCGCAGCCTGACCTACCGCTTTGCGATGGTCGCCTTCTGGAGCGCGGTTGCCTTCTCTGAACTTGACGTGTTCACGCCGGGTATTGTGAAGGGCATTATCCTGCGCCATCTCCGCTGGTGGCAGCAGCGGACAATTACCGACCGGGACGGCATTCTGACCCTCGGTTTTGCCTGTCCGAACCTCGCCATGTGTGAGGACTATAACTCTCCCGGCTCGCCCTACTGGGCGCTAAAAAGCTACCTGATTCTGGCGCTGCCGAAGACGCATCCGTTCTGGCAGGCAGAAGAACAGCCGCTGCCCACGCTGGCGGAGAAGCACGTCATCCCGCACGCGCAGCAAATCCTGATGCATTCGACGAACTCTCAGCACGTCACCATGCTCACCGCCGGTCAGCTGGAGCTGAACAACTACGTCAACACCGAAGCGAAATACACCAAATTTGCCTACTCCAGCCGCTTTGGCTTCACCATTGAGCGCGGGCGCTTTGGCCTGAAGCATGCGGCCTGTGATTCCATGCTGCTGCTGGCGGACGGGGATAACTATTTCCGCGGCCGTCGCGAGTGCGACGCGGTGCGGGTGGATGAAAACTACATCTATTCACGCTGGTCGCCGTGGCACGACGTGCACATCGAGACCTGGCAAATCCCCTTCGGCGAGTGGCATTTGCGCCTGCACCGCATCAACAGCGCGCGCACGCTGCAAACGGCGGAGGGCGGTTTCGCCGTGATGAAAACGGAGCACCAGATCCGCGCGCGCGGCAGCTATCTGGCGGCAGAGAACGGCAGCAGTGCGATTGTCGATCTGTCGCCTTTCAATGAACGCACCCCGGACAGCATCGTCACGCCGCCGAACAGCAGCATCATGTTCCCGGAGTGCGCCTCCATTCCGCTGTTAAAAACCGATCTCCAACCGGGAGAGCGCTGGCTCTGCTGCGCCGTCATTGCCAGTGAAAAACAGAACGTTGCGGCCGCGCCGCAGCTGGATATGAACCATAACCGGGTCGTAATCCGCGATCCTGGAGGCGAACGTCTGCTGTCGTTCACGTTATAAAAATTCTGACCCTACACCTCGGCGAGGATGGTATGAAAAATACATCGACAACCAACAGAACCGAATATTACAAAATCAGCAGCTTTATTTTTCTCTATTTCTTTACCTGGTCCGCGAGTATTGGCCTGCTGGCGATCTGGCTGGGTCAAAAAGCGAATCTCAGCGGGACGGTAATTGGAACCGTGTTCGCGGTGAACGGAATATTTTCCGTTATCCTCAAACCCATCTACGGCTATATTCTCGATAAAATCGGCATGAGCAAATATCTGCTCTATTTTGTGGTCGCCATGTCGGCCCTGATGGCGCCGTTTTTTATTTACGTCTATCAGCCGCTGTTAATGTCCAGCACCTTGCTGGGGATTATTATCGGCGCGCTCTATTTAAGCTTTGCCTGGTATGCGGGCGTGGCGGCGTGTGAATCTTATTCCGACCGCTTCAGCCGCTTAAACGGCATGGAGTTCGGGCAAATTCGTATGTGGGGCTCGCTCGGCTGGGCGGTGGCATCGTCCTTCTCCGGCCTGCTGTTCAACCTCTCACCGACCTATAACTTCATTATGGGCAGCGTGACGTCGATCGTGATGCTGGTTGTCCTGCTCAGCCTGAAAGTGAACACTAACTCCGTTCATGCCGATGCGGTACTGACCAAAGAGAAAATCGCCCCGGCAGATGTGTACGCCCTGCTGCGTAACCGTAAATTCTGGGCTTTTTGCCTGTACGTGGCGGGCGTGGCGTGGATGATGTTTATCGCCGAGCAGCAGTTCTCGCGCTATTTCGTTACCTTCTTTGACGATATTCATGAGGGCAACGCGGTGTTTGGCTATCTCGGTACCGTGCAGTCGGGCATAGAATTCGTCATGTATATGGTTGTCCCGCTGTTCGTTAACTTTATTGGCGCCAGGCGCGGGCTATTAATTGTCGGGCTGATCGTCGGGGTGCGTTTGATTATTTCCGGGATGTGCGACTCGCATCTGTTAATTTCCGTGCTCAAGCCGCTATACGGTATAGAAATTTGCCTGCTGCTGGTGTCGGTCTTTAAATATATTGCGGAGCATTTCGACAAGCGCGTGAACGCCACCATGTATTTGCTGGGCTATCAGGCGATTCTGTACGTGGGGAACGTGGTGGTTTCCTCGCCTGCCGGATATATGTATGACCGCATCGGCTTTGAACAGACCTATATCATCATGGGGGCGACGGCGCTGATCTTTACCTTTATTTCTGCCTTTACGTTATCCGCCTGCCAGAGCAAATGGCGCGGCCCCCGCCCGCTGAACGTAGCAGAACCTTCATCACGCTGACCACAAGGAACCGAAATATGTTAAGTCGTATCAGAGAGGAACGCCTGTCTGCCATTCCTGCTCCCGTAGACTCGCGCCTGTTTAGCGATGAACTGATCTCTGCGCGTAGCCATGTCCTCGAGCTGATTAGCCGTCATTTAACGGCATTCGGAGAGCAGTTCCCGGCGGAAACCTGCCGGAACGGTTATTACCCGCTGACCGACAACGTAGAGTGGACAACCAGTTTCTGGACCGGCCAGCTGTGGCTGGCGTGGGAGATGAGCGGCGAGGAGAAATTCCGCTCGATGGCGGAAAAACACGTGCGCTCCTTCGGCCTGCGCATCGCCGGGCGCAGCGACACCAACACTCACGATCTGGGCTTCCTGTACACGCTCTCCTGCGTGGCGGCCTGGAGACTCACCGGCAGCCGCGAGGCGCGCGGTTTCTCCCTGCTGGCGGCTGAAGCCCTGCTGGAGCGCTTTCATGAGAAGGCGAAAATCATTCAGGCGTGGGGCGATCTTTCAGACCCGGAGCAGGCCGGACGGATGATCATCGACTGCAACATGAACCTGCCGTTGCTCTACTGGGCGACGGAGCAGACGGGGGATCCGCGCTTTGCTGACGCCGCAAAAGCGCACGTCATGCAGGCGGCAAACTATCTCATCCGCGACGATGCCTCCACGTTCCACACCTATTATATGGACGTGGTAACCGGCGCGCCGCGCTACGGCAATACCCAGCAGGGCTATGCCGATGACTCCTGCTGGTCGCGCGGGCAGGCGTGGGGGATTTACGGCTTCCTGCTGAGCTATATCTATACCGGCGACGAGACGATGATTGCCCTGTCGAAGCGGCTGGCGAACTACTTCCTCAACCGTCTCCCGGAAGACTACGTCTGCCACTGGGATCTGGCGCTGGTGGGGACCAACGCGCTGCGCGATTCGTCCTCGGCGGCGATTGCGGTGTGCGGGCTGCTGGAGCTGGTGAAGCACCTGCCCGTGACGGATCCGGACCGGGAGCGGTATCTGGAGTGGGCCAAAGGCATTATGTCGTCACTGACGAAGCACTACCTGATGGGCAAAGAGGAGAAGGGCACCGGGCTGCTGAAGCACTCGGTCTATCACCTGGCGAGCAACAAAGGGGTGGACGAGTGCGCGAGCTGGGGAGATTACTTCTACGTGGAGGCGCTGGTGCGCTTTACGCAGAGCTGGAAACTGTACTGGTAAAAAAGGTCGGGGGGCATCCCCCGACTCGCGGATCACGCTTTAGGAATACGCAGCGTCTGGCCGGGGTAGATTTTATCCGGGCTGGAGAGCATCGGGCGGTTAGCCTCAAAAATCTTGTTGTACTGGTTGGCATCGCCGTACACGGTTTTGGAGATAGCGCTCAGGGTGTCGCCGGATTTTACCGTGTAGTAGGTGGCTTCATCTTTGGCATCGGTCGTGGTGATGTTGTTCTCCACCTCGCTGACGCCCGCGATGTTGCCGACGGCGACCTGGATTTTTTCTTTCTGCTCCTGGGTCAGCCCGTCACCCGTCACGCTGGCCTTGCCGTCGGTAACGTTAACCTGAACTTTGTCTGAACCGGGAATGTTGAGTTTCTTGAGGTGCTCGGTGATTTTGTCGCTCTGACCTTTGTGGTCGGTCAGGTTATCCCATAGCTTTTCGCCTGCTTCTTTCACGAAGTTAAAAAGACCCATTCCATCCTCCTGTTAATCATGAAGTCAGAATAAGCATAGCAGGTCAGAGAGAATTCCCTCCCCGGAAGGAGAGGGAAGGCAGGTTTTAAACCCCTTGCTCCAGAATACGGATGTGGGTCTCCAGCACGTCACCCTTCACCGCATCGCTCCACGCTTTCATGTGCGCGGTCTGCAGGTGTGCTTCAAGGTGCGCGACGGTTTCCCACTGCTCAACCATGATAATGGAGTCTGGCGCAGTGGCCTGGAAGCTTGCGTCGGTAGCGGCGTCCACCATCGGCGCGTAGCCGTGGCAGCCTTCTTCTTTCAGTACGGTTGGGATGATTTTCGCGAACTGATCCAGCACCGCCTGGCGGTGATGTTGACCTGGACGAGTACGGATTTCTGCGATTACTGTAAGCATGGTTACTACTCCTTTAATTCCAGGCTACCAGTTAAGCAAAAATTTTCGCGAGATGCTTGCGATATTCTGCGATATAGCTCGGGACGTCAGGCATTTTAATCACGTCGTTGACGATAAAAGTCGGCAGCGGATCCATTCCCAGGAACTGGTTCGCCTTGTGGAACGGCAGATACGCGCCGTCTACGCCCACGCCTTCGAAGAACTGATCTTTTTCGGTGAAGGCTTCCAGAGGGGCGTTCCAGGTCAGGGAGAGCATATATTTTTTGCCCTGAATCAGGCCGCCGGAGCCGTATTTTTTAGAGGCGTCTGAGCGGGTGCGTCCGTCGCTGGCATACAGCGAACCGTGACCTTCGGTGAAAACGTCGTCCATGTACTTTTTCACGGTCCACGGCGCGCCCATCCACCAGCCCGGCATCTGCCAGACAACCACATCGGCCCACAGGAAGTTCTGCACTTCGGCCTTCACGTCATAGTTGCTGTCCGCGCGCACGACCTTAACATCATGCCCGGCGTCGCGCAGGAAACCGTCCGCGACCTCGGTCAGGGTGTCATTCAGCTGGCCTTTAGAGTGCGCGAACTCTTTCGCGCCGTTGATAATCAGAATATTGCTCATTATTTGTCCTCGGTCATGAGAGTATGCCGGGTATTCTACGCGCGAGGACGGAGCGGAAAAATAAGCAAAATGTGCAAAGTCTTTTGCGCGAAATGCAATAATCCCTTACCAGTTAACCTTCACTTCAAAGCCGCCTTCTGGCGCATTGCCCAGCGAGACGCGCATGCCGTGCAGCGCGGCAATGCGTTTCACAATGGATAGCCCCAGCCCGCTGCCCGTGGCGTCCTGACCCGGTGGACGATAAAAGCGCTCGCCGAGACGCGCCAGCGCATCGGGCGAAATGCCCGGGCCATTGTCGCGCACGGTAACGCTACGGGTGTTCAGCGTCAGGTCTACCACGCTGCCGCGCGGGCTGTAGCGGGTGGCGTTATCCAGCAGGTTGCGCGCCAGCAGGCTCAGAAGCAGCTGCTGACCCGTGCGGGTCACCTCCGGCGCGTTGATGTGCAGGCGAATATCAATACCCGCCTGCTGTGCCGAAGGATAAATATCCATTACCGCAGACTGCAGCAGGTCGGCCATCGCTATCTGTTCTACGCCCTCCAGGCTGTCCAGAGAGTCCAGGCGCGACAGGGTGAGGAGCTGATCCACCAGCCGGGAGGCGCGGTCGATACCCGCGTGCAGCTGCGCCAGCGCTTTTTCCTGCGCCTGCGGATCGTCCTGAGAAAGCTGCGCCACGTCGGTTTGCACCTTCAGCGCCGCCAGCGGGCTGCGCAGCTCGTGGGCGGCGTCGGAGGTAAAGCGGCGCTCGCGGGTCATCATCTCCTGGGTACGGGTAAAAAGATGGTTCAGCGAGTCGAGCAGGGGGCGCACTTCCGCCGGCACGCCCTGAGTGGGCAGGGCGTCGGTGGCGTCCGGCGAGCGGGAACGCAGGGTCTGGGCCAGCTTTTTCAGGGGCTTCAGCTCCCGGCTCAGCAGGACAATAAGCAACAGCAGCATCACCGGCAGCGCCACCAGCCACGGCGTCAGCTGCGAGCTGACCACGTCCAGCGCCATATCCTGCCGGTACTCCCACTCCTGGCCGACAACGACACGGTATTTTCCGTCTGGCGACGTCAGCCATAAAAAGCGCCATTCATCGTTGTCATCCTGAAGCCGTCCGTCATCAAAGCCGTCACGACGATAGTGATACGGGATATCGCGCCCGTTTTCGCCGTCGTTAAGGATCATCGTGCCGTCTGAAGCGTAAATAGCGAAGGCCAGCGCGTCATCGTCCAGATGCCCGTGTTTGGCCTTTTTCGGCACCTCGCGCATGCGCTCCGGCGCGCGGATCTCGTCCAGATCCATCGTCAGCAGCCGTTTGGCAAACAGCATCTGCTGGGTGTCGAACAGCTTATCGAGCTTGTGGGTGGTCTGCTGCCACGCCACCAGGCTGGCGGCAAACCAGGCCGTCAGAGACAGCGCTAAAAAGAGGAGCGTCAGGCGCAGCTTCAGGCTCAGCTTCATGCGTCACCCAGGGTGTAGCCGATGCCGTGCACGGTGCGGATAAACCCGCTCCCGAGCTTGCGGCGTAAATGATGGACATGGACTTCGACGGCGTTGCTGGAGACGTCATCGTCCCAGGTATAAAGCTTTTCCTCGATCAGCTTGCGCGGCAGCACCCGGCCCGCGTTGCGCATCAGCAGCTCCAGCAGGGCGAACTCTTTGGGTTTAAGCGTCAGCGTTTCGCCCTCCAGCGTGGCGACGAGGCTTGCCGGATCGAGCGTCACCTTGCCGTGGCGCAGCTCGCTGCGGGTCTGGCCGTGGCTGCGGCGCACCAGTGCTTCCAGACGGGCGGCCACTTCTATCAGCGCGAACGGCTTACAGAGATAATCGTCCGCACCGAGGCGCAGCCCTTCAACGCGCTGGTTCAGCGCATCCCGCGCGGTTAGGATCAGTACCGGCTCGCTGCGGCCGCTTTCGCGCCAGGCGCGCAGGATCTCCAGACCGTCAATTCCCGGTAGGGTCAGGTCAAGCACCACGGCATCATAGGGCGCTGAGGCGAGCGCGGCCTGCCCGGTTTTCCCGTCGGTAAACCAGTCCACGCTAAAGCCCAGTTTGCTTAAGCCTGCTTTGATGCCATCGCCGATTAACCTGTCGTCTTCTACCAGTAAAATGCGCATGTTCCCTCCTTGATGCCGTCAGTAAACCCTCTGCAAGCGCCTGCTGTACAGTAAAAATAAATAAATTTTCCCCTTAAGAAGTTGTTAAGGTTTACCCTGTTTAATGAACTGCGAAACGACATTAAAGGGAGAGATGAAGATGAAAAAATTCGCTGCAATTGCTGCCATCATGATGATGACCACCGCGCCGGTCTTTGCTGCACAGGGCGGTTTTACTGGCCCATCTGCGACACAGACCCAGACGCAAACCCAGCAGGGCGGTTTTGTCGATAACAATGCCAACCTCACCACCGCGGCTAAAGTGAAAGATCTGAAGGACGATGCCTGGGTGAAGCTGCGCGGGAACATTACCGAGCGTCTGTCCGATGACCGCTACACCTTCCGCGACGAGTCGGGCACGGTGGTGGTTGAGATTGACCACAAGCGCTGGAACGGCGTGACCGTCACCCCGCAGGATAAAGTAGAGCTGCAGGGTAAAGTCGACAAAGACTGGAACGAGTTTGAAATCGACGTGAAGCAGGTTATCAAGCTGAACAAATAACCCGAAAAGGGCCGCTTATGCGGCCCTTTTTCTTTGTGACTCAATTCGTCAGATGAGGTAGTATCTGCGGCAATATTGCCTGAAACCCTTCGGTTTCTGAGTTGAGGAATCACACGTAATGAGCGATATGGCAGAGCGCCTCGCGCTACATGAATTCACGGAAAACGCCTACCTGAACTACTCCATGTACGTCATCATGGACAGGGCGTTGCCGTTTATCGGGGATGGCCTGAAGCCCGTTCAGCGCCGCATCGTCTATGCGATGTCCGAACTGGGGCTGAACGCCACCGCCAAGTTCAAGAAATCCGCCCGTACCGTCGGTGACGTACTGGGTAAATACCATCCGCACGGCGACAGCGCCTGCTATGAAGCGATGGTGCTGATGGCCCAGCCGTTCTCTTACCGATATCCGCTGGTGGACGGGCAGGGGAACTGGGGTGCGCCGGACGATCCGAAATCCTTCGCAGCGATGCGTTATACCGAATCCCGCCTGTCCAAATACGCCGAAGTGCTGCTGGGCGAGCTGGGTCAGGGAACCGTTGACTGGGTGCCAAACTTCGACGGTACGCTGCAGGAGCCGAAGATGCTGCCTGCGCGTCTGCCCAACATCCTGCTGAACGGCACCACCGGTATTGCGGTCGGCATGGCGACGGACATTCCGCCGCACAACCTGCGTGAAGTGGCGAAAGCCGCCATCACTCTGATCGAGCAGCCAAAAACCTCGCTGGACGACCTGCTGGATATCGTGCAGGGGCCGGATTACCCGACCGAAGCCGAGATCATCACCTCGCGTGCAGAAATCCGCAAGATCTACCAGAACGGTCGCGGCTCCGTGCGCATGCGCGCGGTGTGGAATAAAGAGGACGGCGCCGTGGTGATCACCGCGCTGCCGCACCAGGTTTCCGGTGCCAAAGTGCTGGAGCAGATCGCCGCCCAGATGCGCAATAAAAAGCTGCCGATGGTGGACGATCTGCGCGACGAATCCGACCACGAGAACCCGACCCGTCTGGTGATCGTGCCGCGCTCTAACCGCGTGGACATGGAGCAGGTGATGAACCACCTGTTCGCCACTACCGATCTGGAAAAAAGCTACCGCATCAACCTGAATATGATTGGCCTCGACGGTCGTCCGGCGGTGAAAAACCTGCTGGAGATCCTCAGCGAGTGGCTGACGTTCCGCCGCGATACGGTGCGCCGTCGTCTGAACCATCGTCTGGAGAAAGTGCTTAAGCGCCTGCATATCCTCGAAGGTTTGCTGGTGGCGTTCCTCAATATCGATGAAGTGATTGAGATCATCCGTACCGAGGACGAGCCGAAGCCCGCGCTGATGTCGCGCTTCGGCATCAGCGAAACCCAGGCCGAAGCGATCCTCGAACTGAAGCTGCGCCATCTCGCTAAGCTGGAAGAGATGAAGATCCGCGGCGAGCAAAGCGAGCTGGAAAAAGAGCGCGATCAGCTGCAGGCGATCCTCGCCTCCGAACGCAAGATGAACACCCTGCTGAAGAAAGAGCTGCAGGCGGATGCCGATGCCTTCGGTGACGACCGTCGTTCTCCGCTGCACGAGCGCGAAGAAGCGAAGGCGATGAACGAGCACGACATGCAGCCGTCCGAGCCGGTGACCATTGTGCTGTCGCAGAGCGGCTGGGTGCGCAGCGCCAAAGGCCACGATATCGACGCGCCGGGCCTAAGCTATAAAGCGGGCGACAGCTTTAAAGCGGCGGTGAAAGGCAAGAGCAACCAGCCGGTGGCGTTTATCGACTCCACGGGCCGCAGCTACGCTATCGACCCGATCACGCTGCCTTCCGCGCGCGGCCAGGGCGAACCGCTCACCGGTAAGCTGACGCTGCCGCCGGGCGCAACGGTTGACCACATGCTGATGGAGGCCGACGACCAGAAGCTGCTGATGGCGTCCGATGCGGGCTACGGCTTTATCTGTACCTTTAACGACCTCGTGTCGCGTAACCGTGCCGGTAAAGCGCTGATCAGCCTGCCGGACAATGCCCGCGTGATGACACCGCTGGTGATTGAGAACGAGAGCGACATGCTGCTGGCGATCACCTCTGCCGGACGCATGCTGATGTTCCCGGTCAGCGACCTGCCGGAGCTGTCTAAAGGTAAGGGCAACAAGATCATCAACATCCCGTCGGCGGAAGCCGCGAAAGGTGAAGATGGCCTGGCGCACCTCTTCCTGCTGCCGCCGCAGAGCACGCTGACCATCCACGTTGGCAAGCGTAAAATCAAGCTTCGCCCGGAAGAGCTGCAGAAAGTGGTGGGCGAGCGCGGTCGCCGCGGTTCGCTGATGCGCGGCCTGCAGCGTATCGACCGCGTGGAGATTGATTCGCCTGCGCGCAGCAGCGCGGGCGACAGCGAAGAGTAATGTCATGACACCCCCTCTGTCCGGAGGGGGTATTTCAATAAAATTTCCCGTAAAATCGTTGTTAATTCGTGCGTTGCGATTAACAATACGCGCTCGTAATAAAGTCCTTACCTGGCCACAGGTGAAGTATAATTGTCAGCTGTCAGGGCTTCAGAGGTCGCTATGCTATACATTGTACGTCTCATTCTTACCGTTATTTACTGCATTCTGGTCTGTATTTTCGGCTCTATTTACTGCCTGTTCAGCCCGCGTAATCCGAAGCATGTTGCCACCTTTGGCCATATGTTCGGTCGCCTTGCGCCGCTGTTTGGTCTGAAGGTTGAAAAACGCCTGCCTGAAGGAGCGGAGAACTTCGGTAACGCCATCTATATCGCCAACCATCAGAACAACTACGATATGGTGACGGCCTCCAATATTGTTCTGCCTCCGACCGTGACGGTGGGGAAAAAAAGCCTGCTGTGGATCCCGTTTTTTGGCCAGCTGTACTGGCTGACCGGTAACCTGCTGATCGACCGTAACAACCGTGCAAAAGCGCACGGCACGATTGCAGAAGTGGTGAATCATTTTAAAAAGCGCCGGATCTCAATCTGGATGTTCCCGGAAGGGACGCGTAGCCGCGGCCGCGGCCTGCTGCCGTTTAAAACCGGCGCGTTTCATGCCGCAATTGCGGCAGGTGTTCCAATTATTCCCGTGTGCGTTTCCAATACTTCTAATAAGATTAATCTTAACCGCCTGAATAATGGTCTGGTGATTGTCGAAATGCTGCCACCCGTCGATACCAGCAAATACGGTAAAGACCAGGTGCGCGAACTGGCAGCACACTGCCGCGAGCTCATGGCTCAGCATATTGCGCTGCTGGATAAAGAAGTCGCAGAAAGAGAAGCCGCCGGTAAGGTTTAATTCGGCGTTAAAGGGAAAAAGAATTCCCGCGTTGTTAGTCGTTTCAGATGGAGCTTATATGTCACTCAGTCGGCGTCAGTTTATTCAGGCTTCGGGGATTGCCCTTTGTGCGGGTGCGATGCCGCTGACAGCCAGCGCCGCCGGGCAGCAGCAGCCGCTGCCCATTCCGCCGTTGATTGAATCCCGTCGCGGGCAGCCGCTTTTCCTCACGCTTCAGCGCAGCCACTGGTCCTTTACCCAGGGCACGCGCGCGCCGGTGTGGGGCATTAACGGGCGCTACCTCGGGCCGACCATCCGCGTGTGGAACGGCGATGACGTTAAGCTCATTTACAGCAACCGTACGGCTGAAAATGTCGCCATGACCATCAGCGGCTTACAGGTTCCTGGACCTTTGATTGGCGGCGCGGCGCGAATGATGTCCCCCAACGCCGACTGGGCGCCCGTCCTGCCGATTCGCCAGAGTGCGGCAACCCTGTGGTATCACGCCAATACCCCTAACCGTACGGCGCAGCAGGTCTATAACGGTCTGGCCGGCATGTGGCTGGTGGAAGATGAGGTCAGTAAATCTCTGCCGATCCCGAACCACTACGGCGTGGACGATTTCCCGGTCATTATTCAGGACAAACGTCTGGATAACTTCGGCACGCCCGAGTACAGCGAGCCGGGCAGCGGTGGCTTTGTCGGCGATACCTTGCTGGTTAACGGCGCGCAGAGCCCGTACGTGGAAGTGTCCCGCGGCTGGGTGCGCCTGCGCCTGCTCAACGCCTCTAACTCGCGTCGCTATCAGCTGCAGATGAGTGATGGCCGCCCGCTGCACGTGATCTCCGGCGACCAGGGCTTTTTACCTGCGCCGGTCTCCGTTAAACAGCTTGCGCTGGCGCCGGGTGAACGTCGTGAAATTCTGGTGGATATGACCAACGGGGACGAAGTCTCCGTCACCTGTGGTGAAGCCGCGAGCATCGTTGATCGTATTCGCGGGTTCTTTGAGCCGTCGAGCATTCTGGTCTCCACGCTGGTGCTTACTCTGCGTCCAACCGGCCTGCTGCCGTTGGTCACCGATAGCCTGCCGATGCGCCTGCTGCCGCAGGAGATCATGAGCGGCTCGCCGGTGCGCAGCCGTGATATCAGCCTGGGCGACGATCCGGGCATCAACGGCGCGCTGTGGGATGTAAATCGCATTGATATCACTGCTCAGCAGGGCACCTGGGAGCGCTGGACGGTCCGGTCAGACATGCCGCAGTCGTTCCATATTGAAGGTGTGTCATTCCTGATCCGCAACGTTAATGGCGCGATGCCGTTCCCGGAAGATCGCGGCTGGAAAGATACCGTGTGGGTGGACGGCCAGGTTGAACTGCTCGTCTACTACGGTCAGCCTTCGTGGCCGCACTTCCCGTTCCTGTTCCACAGCCAGACGCTGGAGATGATGGACAGGGGCTCGGTAGGGCAGATGCTGGTGAATCCGGCGCCGTAACGTGCTTTTCTCCCTCTCCCTGTGGGAGAGGGTTGGGGTGAGGGCAACAGCCCGCATAATACCCCTTCATTTCCCACAATGTTCCAGCGTATAATCCCCGCCCTTTTGTCTATTTTTTCTTCGGAAGCACTATGAGCGCAATTTCCCTGATCCAGCCGGATCGTGACCTCTTCTCCTGGCCCCAGTACTGGGCGGCCTGCTTTGGACCGGCGCCGTTCCTGCCGATGTCCCGGGAAGAGATGGACCAACTGGGCTGGGACAGCTGCGATATCATTCTGGTCACGGGCGATGCCTACGTTGACCACCCGAGCTTCGGCATGGCCATCTGTGGCCGTATGCTCGAAGCGCAGGGCTTCCGCGTGGGGATCATCTCCCAGCCCGACTGGAACAGCAAAGACGACTTCATGCGTCTGGGAAAACCAAACCTGTTCTTCGGCGTGACCGCTGGCAACATGGACTCGATGATCAACCGCTATACCGCCGACCGTAAGCTGCGCCATGACGACGCCTACACGCCGGATAACGTGGCGGGCAAACGTCCGGACCGCGCGACCCTGGTTTATACCCAGCGCTGCAAAGAAGCCTGGAAAGACGTGCCGGTGATCCTCGGCGGCATCGAGGCGAGCCTGCGCCGCACCGCGCACTACGACTACTGGTCAGATACCGTGCGCCGCTCGGTGCTGGTGGACTCCAAGGCCGACATGCTGATTTACGGTAACGGCGAGCGTCCGCTGGTGGAGGTGGCGCACCGTCTGTCGCAGGGCGAGCCGGTGAGCAGCATCCGCGACGTGCGCAATACTGCGATCATGGTGAAAGAAGCGCTGCCGGGCTGGAGCGGGGTGGATTCACGCATTATTGATATGCCGGGCAAAATCGACCCGATCCCGCACCCGTACGGTGAAGATCTGCCGTGTGCCGATAACAAGCCGGTTGAGCCGAAGAAAGCGGAAGCGAAGGCTATCGTTGTGCAGCCGCCGCGCCCGAAGCCGTGGGAAAAGACCTACGTGCTGCTACCGTCCTACGAGAAGGTGAAAGCCGACAAGGTGCTCTACGCGCACGCGTCCCGTATTCTGCACCATGAAACCAACCCGGGCTGCGCCCGCGCGCTGATGCAGAAGCACGGCGAGCGCTTCATCTGGATCAACCCGCCGGCGATCCCGCTCTCCACCGAAGAGATGGATAGCGTCTTTGCGCTGCCGTACAAGCGCGTGCCACACCCGGCGTACGGCAACGCCCGTATCCCGGCGTATGAGATGATCCGCTTCTCGATCAACATCATGCGCGGCTGCTTCGGCGGCTGCTCCTTCTGCTCCATTACCGAACACGAAGGCCGTATTATCCAGAGCCGCTCTGAGGATTCGATCATCAATGAGATCGAAGCCATTCGCGACACGGTGCCGGGCTTTACCGGCGTGATCTCCGATCTCGGCGGCCCAACCGCGAACATGTATATGCTGCGCTGCAAGTCGCCGCGCGCGGAGCAGACCTGCCGTCGTCTCTCCTGCGTCTACCCAAGCATTTGCGAGCACATGGATACTAACCACGAGCCGACGATCAACCTCTACCGCCGCGCGCGCGACCTGAAGGGCATCAAAAAGATCCTCATCGCCTCCGGGGTGCGTTACGACATCGCCGTGGAAGATCCTCGCTATATCAAAGAGCTGGCGACGCACCACGTCGGCGGTTATCTGAAGATTGCGCCGGAGCACACCGAAGAAGGCCCGCTGTCGAAGATGATGAAGCCGGGCATGGGCAGCTACGATCGCTTTAAGCAGCTGTTCGACACCTACTCGAAGCAGGCGGGCAAAGAGCAGTATCTGATCCCGTACTTCATCTCCGCGCATCCTGGCACGCGCGATGAAGACATGGTGAACCTGGCGCTGTGGCTGAAGCAGCGTCGCTTCCGTCTGGATCAGGTGCAGAACTTCTATCCTTCACCGCTCGCCAACTCGACGACCATGTATTACACCGGCAAAAACCCGCTGAGTAAGATTGGCTACAAGAGTGAAGAGGTGGTGGTGCCGAAAGGGGATAAACAGCGTCGTCTGCATAAGGCGCTGCTGCGTTACCACGACCCGAAAAACTGGCCGCTGATCCGCCAGGCGCTGGAAGATATGGGTAAAAAACACCTTATTGGCTCGCGCCGCGACTGCCTGGTTCCGGCTCCTACGCTGGATGAGATGCGTGAAGCGCGTCGCCAGAACCGCAATACGCGCCCGGCGCTGACCAAACATACGCCGATTGTGCATCAGCGTTCGAACGGTAATTCCAGTGTGAAGAAACCTGTGAAGCGTAAAGCGTAAAAGAAAACCCCGGCTTGCCGGGGTTTTTTGTAGGTCGGGTAAGGCGAAGCCGCCACCCGGCGTTTTAACGCGATTAACCGCCAAACTGATCCGGGTCCGGCCCAAGCCGCTTACCTTTATCCAGCTTCGCAATTTCACCCAGCTCGTCTTTGTCCAGTCGGAAATCCCAGACGTCGAAGTTCTCGGCTATGCGCGACGGCGTGACCGATTTCGGGATCACTACCAGGCCGTTGTCCAGATGCCAGCGAATGACGATCTGCGCCGGGGTTTTGCCGTATTTATCCGCCAGGTCGCGGATGATTTTCTGATCGAACACGCCTTCACCGCCCTGCGCCAGCGGGCTCCAGGACTCGGTCTGGATCTTGTGGGTGGCGTTCCAGGCGTGAAGCTGGCGCTGCTGCAGCAGCGGGTGCAGTTCGATCTGGTTAATCACCGGAGCGACGCCCGTTTCGTCAATCAGGCGCTGCAGGTGATGCACCTGGAAGTTACAGACGCCGATGCTTTTCACCAGCCCCTCTTTCTGCAGTTCAATCATCCCTTTCCAGGCGTCAACGTAATGGTCGATGGCCGGAACCGGCCAGTGCATCAGGTACAGATCGACGAAATCAAGCTGGAGTTTCTCCAGGCTCTCCTGCAACGCTTCGCGGGGGCGCTTTTGATCGTCGTTCCACAGTTTAGTGGTGATGAACAGCTCATCGCGGGGGACGCCGGCGCTGACCAGCGCGGTCCCCACGCCGTCCTCGTTTTTGTACGCGGCGGCGGTATCAATCGACCGATAGCCGACTTCGAGTGCTTTATGAATGGCGGAGACGACCTCGTCGTTACCGGCTTTCCATACACCTAGCCCCAGCTGGGGCATCACGTTGCCGTCCTGCAGCTTGATTACGGTTTGGTTTGCCATTTTTCCTCCTTCAGGTGCGCATCGCCGGAGGGGGACTCCGGCGATGGGGTGTGCATTAAGTCTGGACGAAATGTCAAAAAACGAAAGTCAGGATGCCAAAATCGCTTAGCGTGCCGCTTCGTAGATCCGACGGCTGACGTCCAGCGTGATGTCACCGTGCTCGCCCAGATGGGTCATGCCGTGCTCTTCAAGTTTCGCCAGCAGGGCAGGGATGGAGCTGCCGTCCAGGCCGTAGCCGGACAGACGCGTTGGCACGCCCAGGCTTTCAAAGAAGTTACGGGTCGCTGCAATGGCGGCATCAATACGCGCATCGTCAGAACCCTCGGTGATGTTCCACACGCGCTCGGCGTACTGCAGCAGCTTGGCACGCTTGGTATCCCGTTTTTCGTTCCACAGCGCAGGCAGCACAACGGCCAGCGTCTGGGCGTGGTCCAGGCCGTGCATCGCCGTCAGCTCGTGGCCCAGCATATGGGTTGCCCAGTCCTGCGGCACGCCAGCGCCGATCAGGCCGTTCAGCGCCTGCGTTGCGGCCCACATGACGTTGGCACGCACGTCGTAGTTTTCCGGCTCTTTCAGCGCTTTCGGGCCGTCTTCAATCAGCGTCAGCAGAATGCCTTCCGCGAAGCGATCCTGAATTTTGGCATTAACAGGGTAGGTCACGTACTGCTCGACGGTGTGTACAAAGGCATCGACCACGCCGTTCGCCACCTGACGCGCGGGCAGGGTGTAGGTGTAAACCGGATCCAGAATGGCGAAGACAGGCTGAACGTGTTCGTTCATAAAGGCCTGCTTGTCGCCGGTGGTTTTGCGGGAGATCACCGCGCCCTTGTTGGATTCAGAACCCGTCGCTGGCAGGGTCAATACGGATCCCATCGGGATCGCGCTTTTGATGTCGCTGCCGCGGGTTTCCAGGATGTGCCACGGATCGATGCCATCAGCGTAGTGCGCTGCTGCCGCGATGAATTTAGTGCCGTCCAGCACGGAGCCGCCGCCGACCGCCAGCAGGAAGGTGATGTTTTCTTCGCGGGCGATTTTCACCGCGTTCATCAGCGTTTCGTAAGACGGGTTTGGCTCAATGCCGCCGAACTCACGCACGTCCAGTCCGTCCAGAGCGCTGTAAACTTGATCCAGCACGCCGGTTTTTTTCACGCTGCCGCCACCGTAGGTGATCAGCACGCGGGCGTCAGCAGGGATCTGCGCGCGCAGGTCGGCGATAGCGTCTTTACCAAACAGAATGCGGGTTGGGGTGTGAAGATTAAAATTGTTCATTGCTCGTTCCCTTTAGTGGGTGAAAAACCGTGGTGGCGCTGATGGCTACCTGATGCTGCTCATTGTGGCCGTCCGGGGCCAGGCTCTCAATGCACATTCCTGCCGATGTCTTGCCCATTTCTACAGAGCGCTGGAGAAACTTCGTAAAAATGCGCAGACTGTGAGGGTCGGAAACCGTACCCGGAGTAACGTAAAATGAACCGTGAAGCGATCTGCCTTCAGCTTACCTCGCAGATTAAAAGGCTGATAGATAAAGAAAATAATGTTGGCGACCTGCTGCAGGACATTCGCCTGCTCTACGGCACGCAGCCCGGGACGCGCACGCCGGTGATGTACCAGCCGGGCATCGTTTTTCTCTTTTCAGGTCATAAGATTGGCTATATCAACGAGCGGGTGTTCCGCTACGACACCAATGAATATCTGCTCCTGACGGTACCTTTACCCTTCGAATGTGAAACCTTCGCGACGGAGGCGGTCCCGCTGGCGGGTATTCGCGTCAACGTCGATATTCTTCAGCTGCAGGAGCTGCTGATGGAGATTGGCGAAGACGAGCTTTTCCAGCCGTCGATGGCCTCCAGCGGGATTAACTCGGCGACGCTGTCGGAAGAGATCCTCTGCGCCATTGAGCGCCTGCTGGACGTCATGGAAAGGCCGCTGGACGCGCGTATTCTCGGCAAGCAGATTATCCGCGAAATTCTTTATCACGTGCTGCTGGGGCCGGGCGGCGGGGCGTTACTCGCGCTGGTGAGCCGACAGACCCACTTCAGCCTGATCAGCCGCGTGCTCAAGCGTATTGAAAGCCAGTACACGGAGAACCTCAGCGTTGACCAGCTGGCGGCGGAAGCGAACATGAGCGTTTCGGCCTTTCACCACAACTTTAAGTCGGTGACCAGCACCTCGCCGCTGCAGTACCTCAAAACCTACCGTTTGCATAAGGCACGGATGTTGATGATCCACGACGGCATGAAGGCCAGCGCGGCGGCCATGCGCGTCGGCTATGAAAGTGCGTCGCAGTTCAGTCGGGAGTTTAAGCGCTATTTCGGCGTCACGCCGGGAGAAGATGCGTCACGTATAAGAACGATGCAGGGCGCCTGAGGGGAAACGTAGGCCGGGTAAGCGGTAGCGCCACCCGGCTTTTGTTTATGCACTGCAATACTTTTTCTTAATCACCACCGCAATGGTACCCACCAGCCCAGCAACCAGCAGGAATATCGGCAGGATCATCAGGAAGGTCATCACCTGATCTTCATGGTGCTTCACAAAGGGGATCATGTTCAGCGCATAGCCGAGGGTGGTTACCACGCCAACCCACAGCAGGGCGCTCAGCCAGTTGAAGAACTGGAAGCGGCGGTTAGACAGCCCGGAAATACCCGCCATGGTGGGCAGAAGGGTGCGCACAAACGCCAGGAAACGCCCGGCGAGCAGCGCCAGCAGGCCGTGGCGGTCAAACATGCAGGTCGCACGCTGGTGGTATTTATGCGGTAACTGCGCCAGCCAGCCCTTCACCACGCGCGTGTTCCCCAGCCAGCGGCCCTGCAGATAGCTCAGCCAGCAGCCCAGGCTCGCGGCGGAGGTAAGGATAACCATCGTTGGCGTAAAGTCCATGACGCCTTTGCCGATCAGCGCCCCGGCAAGCAAAAGCAAACTGTCACCGGGTAAAAACGAGGCTGGCAGTAATCCATTTTCCAGAAACAGCGTCGCGAACATCACGAAATAGACGACGCCTACAACGTGGGGATCCGCCAGGGCGGCAAAATCATGTTGCCAGAGCGCCGCGATAATATCTTGAATAACAGCCATGGACTTTCCTGTGGAACAGCAGAGATAACGCTATTGTACTCCCAATTTCACCTGTCGGGATTGATCGCAGGCGCAACTCATGCAGACTTTTCTGCATGCAGTGTTCACAAAAGCGTCCGGGGAGTACATTTTCAGCCCGCACTCTACACGATACGTTCAAAGCCTGCAGATAAATCCGCAATTAAATCGTCCACATTTTCTAAACCGATATGCAATCTAATGAGGGTGCCGCTGAAGTCCACTTCTCCGCCGGGGCGCAGGGCCCCGATCTGCTCCGGCTGATTCGGCAGGATCAGAGATTCAAAACCGCCCCAGGAGTAGGCCATGCTGAAGAGGGTAAAATTATCCAGATAGCTTGCCAGTTCGTCATTACTCAGCCGTTTTTTAAGCACAAACGAGAACAGCCCGCTGCTGCCCGTAAAGTCACGTTGCCAGAACTCATGGCCTTTACTACCCGGAAGCGCCGGATGGTTCACGCGCTCAACCTGCGGATGCTGCGCCAGCCATTCAGCGATTTTCAGGCTACTTTCATGATGCTGACGCAGACGCACGCCGAGCGTACGAATGCCCCGGCTGGTCATGTATGCCGTGTCTGCATCCACCATCTGGCCCATCAGGTAGGCATTTTCCCGCAGCTGGTCCCAGCAGCGCGCGTTGGAAACCGCGGTGCCAATCATCCCGTCAGAGTGTCCAATCAGGTATTTCGTTGCCGCCTGAATCGAGATATCAATATCGAATTCCAGCGCCTTAAACAGCACACCTGCCGCCCAGGTGTTGTCGATCATGATAATCGCCTCTGGCGCTTTGCAGCGCACGGCCTTCACGATAGCCGGAACGTCGTGCACTTCCATGGTGATGGAGCCGGGAGATTCCAGGAACACAATGCGCGTGTTTGGCTGGATAAGTTCAGCAATGCCTTCACCAATCAGCGGGTCAAACCAGCTGGTGGTCACGCCGAGCTTGCTGAGAATTTTGGTGCAGAAATCCTGGCTGGGTTCATAGGCGGTGTTGGTCATCAGGATATGGTCGCCCTGTTCCACAAACGCCAGAATGGTGTTGGCGACCGCCGCCGCACCGCACGGGAACAACGCGCAGCCTGCGCCCCCCTCCAGCTCGCACATCGCTTCCTGCAGCGAAAAATGGGTTAGCGTGCCGCGGCGACCGTAGAACAGCCCACCTTTTGCGCGGTTACGCGTGGCGATTTTTTTCTCCTCAACGGTATCAAACACCAGCGAGGAGGCGCGTTGAATCACGCTGTTGACCGATCCCTGAGTGTATTTCTTGCTGCGTCCCGCCTGCACCAGCGTGGTATCAAGATGCTTCTTGGTCATGTTCGCTAACCCTGTTTTTATACGTCTGGACGTCCAGACTACCACGATTGTAAAAAACTGCACCCGCATGCTTATCGAATAAGCAGAAAATATTAGCAAAAAAGCGCATAAGAAATTTTTACTGCGTAAGCGCAAGGAAACTGAGCGAAAATTACGGCACCATGTAAATACTAATGAGAACGACTATCAATTCGACGGCTTTTTGATATTATTACGTTCAGATTTTGTGATTTGCGTCCTGGAGATACAGAGTGGGTAATAATTTGATGCAGACGGATCTCTCCGTTTGGGGCATGTATCATCATGCTGACATCGTGGTTAAGATTGTGATGATCGGCCTGATTCTGGCGTCCGTTGTCACCTGGGCTATCTTCTTCAGCAAAAGCGCCGAGCTGCTTTCGCAGAAGCGTCGCCTCAAGCGGGAACAGCAGCAGCTGGCAGAAGCCCGCTCTCTGGATCAGGCTTCTGAGATGACCTCATCCTTCCACCCGAAAAGCCTGACCACCCTGTTAGTGAATGAAGCTCAGAACGAGCTGGAACTCTCCGCCGGCAGTGAAGATAACGAAGGCATTAAAGAGCGTACCGGTTTCCGTCTGGAGCGTCGCGTTGCGGCCGTTGGCCGACACATGGGACGCGGCAATGGGTATCTGGCGACCATCGGCGCGATTTCACCGTTCATCGGTCTTTTCGGTACGGTCTGGGGCATCATGAACAGCTTTATCGGCATTGCCCAGACCCAAACCACCAACCTGGCGGTAGTTGCCCCGGGTATCGCGGAAGCGCTGCTGGCGACGGCAATCGGTCTGGTCGCGGCAATTCCGGCGGTGGTTATCTACAACATTTTCGCGCGTATGATCGGCAACTACAAAGCCACGCTCGGTGACGTTGCCGCTCAGGTTCTGCTGCTGCAAAGCCGCGATCTCGACCTGAATGCCAGCGCCGTGAAGCCGGTGCATGCGGCGTCTAAACTGCGCGTAGGTTGATTGTATGGCAATGCGTCTAAACGAAAATCTGGACGATAACGGCGAAATGCACGAAATCAACGTGACGCCGTTTATCGACGTCATGCTGGTGCTGCTGATTATCTTCATGGTGGCAGCACCCCTGGCGACGGTCGACGTGAAGGTGAATCTGCCTGCCTCCTCCAGCCAGCCGCAGCCGCGTCCGGAAAAGCCAATTTATTTGTCGGTGAAAGCGGATAAATCCATGTTCCTGGGGAACGACCCTGTGACGGATGCCTCCGTTATTCCGGCGCTGGACCAGCTGACCGGCGGCAAGAAGGACACCACCGTCTTCTTCCGGGCGGACAAAACCGTCGACTACGAAACCATGATGAAGGTAATGGACACGCTGCATCAGGCGGGTTATCTGAAGATTGGGCTGGTCGGGGAAGAGAAAGCGGCCTCGAAGTGATAAAGAAGCTGGCGAAAGCCGGCTTTTTTTATGCCTGTTGGTTTATGCGTTTTTGTTGTCCGTCGGTGTGGTAGAGGGGGTAGTCAGCGCGTCCTCATCGAGCGCAACGCAGGTGACGTTTGACGTACGGTACTCACCGGCTGACAGTTTGCGCGTCAGGCGCAGGGTGGCGACTTCTCTGGCAAGCAGATACTGATAGTTGGCCTCAAGACGTCCCAGCAGTTTCTCTTTCAGTTCTGGAAGCTGTTCGATGATGGCGTTCATCACGGCGCCGTAAATTTCTTCTTTAACCTGTAACGGATAAATCTCGCGGCGATTCTGCCATTTCAGACGCACCAGCGTTGCCGGGATCGATACCAGGTCTTGTGTAATACGCGTCATCTCGGCATTTTTTGCATTTCTTAGCGCCTCGATATTTTGCTTTAAGATAAATTCATCACTTTTTTTATCATCTAAAGTCAAATAAACGTTATTGTCTTTAACTTCTTTCACGTTAATCTTCCCCCAGGGTATAAAAAACAGGGTTGTTTTTTTCTCGCGTAATTAGATTAAGCCAAATTTCATTGCCGGCCTCATTTATTTCTTTCGTTTTTTCAGCCATTATTTGACTTAGTTTCTGGGCATCTATTTCGCCTTCTGCCTGTAGGTCATTCAGCAGGTGGACGAAGGCTTCAATTTTTATAGCGCGAAATAAGCGGTCTTTTATATGGCGATCGTGCTCTTCCAGCAGCATATTACGGGATTTGCCAGTGTGAGAAACGCCAATTAATATATCAGGCTCGAAATCAGAGAGCTTTCTTTTCCCCTGAGTGAAACTGGCCTTTTTTTCTTCTTCCGTCGGTTGCTGTTCCACAGGCGTAATGTGGTACTTAGCCGGGACGAGATAGTCGGGCAGCATTTTTAATTTCCTTTAATTTCAACAGGGTGGGGTTGGTAAAGGCGTGAGATTCGTTGACAATATCATGAGGCAATTTTAAAATCAAAAAAAATGGAGCCAAGCCATGAACAGCATCTTTTTTACGGTCATCACATTACTATTACTGACCGCTGGTGTGCTTTTATTGATGCAGGAGTTCAATAAAACGAAAGTGTCGAAAGACACCAGTGAACCGCCACAACCTGAACTGATGACAAAAGAGGAAGGAGAAGATCATTTCTCTGTTTTGATGAACTCCGTTACGCCTGTCTGGTACTGGCGGGTGAATCATGAATATATCGACTTCTTACACGCGACAATTAAGCGCATGAAAATGTCGGAAATTAATGACACGCCCGGTCTGTTTGAGGCGCAGCGTCGCTGTAGCGATCTGAATTCAGCGGTTTATAAATATTACGACAACATCAAAAAGCGCTGTCTTAACGGTGAGAAGGTCTCGTATTCCGACCTGGACGTATTAAACCTTCGCCAGTGTTTTCGCGAGTTTAGCCTGGAAGCCTACCCGGAGCTGGTGGTGCTGGTCTGGCCGGAGTATGCGCGTCCTGAGGTTAACCCGGACGACGTCTGAGTGGCGTACTGGTTAGTTCTTGCAAACAGTCAGCGCCGTTGAGATATACTGAGCGCTGGTTTCGTTTGCAGACAGGATTTTATGGAACGCTTCTTTGAAAACGCAATGTATGCCTCTCGCTGGCTGCTCGCCCCCGTCTATTTCGGTCTTTCCCTGGCGCTGGTCGCCCTGACGATCAAGTTCTTCCAGGAGATTTTCCACGTATTGCCTAACATTTTCTCCGTGGCGGAAGCCGATTTAATTCTGGTTCTGCTGTCGCTGGTGGATATGACGCTGGTGGGCGGCTTACTGGTGATGGTGATGTTCTCCGGTTATGAGAACTTCGTCTCTCAGCTTGATATCGCCGAGCATAAAGAAAAGCTCAGCTGGCTGGGGAAAATGGACGCCTCGTCGCTGAAGAATAAAGTTGCGGCATCTATAGTGGCAATCTCCTCTATCCACCTGTTACGCGTGTTTATGGACGCGAAAAACGTCCCGGATAATAAGCTGATGTGGTATGTGATTATCCACCTGACGTTTGTGCTGTCGGCGTTTGTGATGGGGTATCTGGATAAGATCAGTAAGAAATAAGGTACACATTTCTCCCCTCACCCTAACCCTTCCCCCGGGAGAGGCTTAGGGTGAGGGGAGAAAGCAACGAACCACACTATTTATCCGACGACGCCTGCCACAAATTCAGTTCCCCGTCCGCCACGTGCTGGTCAATCCGCGTCAGTTCATCTTCCGTAAAGCGCAGATTACCCAGCGCCTGAACGTTCTCCTCCAGCTGTTCCGGGCGGCTCGCGCCAATCAGTACTGACGTCACGCGAGCATCTTTCAGCAGCCAGCTCAGCGCCATCTGCGCCATTGTCTGCCCGCGCGCCTGCGCCATCTCATTAAGCAGACGAAGACTGTTCAGGTTAGCTTCCGTCAGCATTTTCTGCGTCAGGCCGCGCACTTTGTTCCCCTCGCGCTGCATACGAGAACCTTCCGGAATACCGTTCAGGTATTTTCCGGTCAGCAGACCCTGCGCCAGCGGGGTAAAGGCAATACACCCCGTGCCGTTTGCTTCCAGCGTATCCAGCAAGCCGGTTTTATCGACCCAGCGGTTAAGCAGGTTATAGGGCGGCTGGTGGATCAGCAGCGGGATCTTCCACTCGTGCAGCAGCGCGGCCATTTTTTGTGTGCGCTCGGTAGAGTAGGAGGAAATCCCCACGTACAGCGCTTTCCCACTCTGAACAGCATGAGCCAGCGCGGAGGCCGTCTCTTCCATTGGCGTATTTTCATCCACGCGGTGGGAATAGAAAATATCCACGTATTCGACGCCCATACGTTTCAGGCTCTGGTCGAGACTGGCGAGCAGATACTTGCGTGAGCCGCCTGAACCGTACGGGCCTGGCCACATGTCGTAACCGGCTTTAGTGGAGATAATCAGCTCGTCGCGATACCGGGCAAAGTCCTCACGCAGCAGGCGGCCAAAGTTCTCTTCCGCGCTTCCCGCAGGCGGGCCGTAGTTGTTGGCAAGATCGAAATGGGTAATCCCGAGGTCGAAGGCTTTACGCAGCAGCGCGCGCTGGGAATCAAGGGGCTGAACGTGGCCGAAGCTATGCCACAGGCCCAGCGACAGCGCGGGCAGGCGCAGGCCGCTCTTGCCACAGTAGCGGTACTGCATATTCTCGTAGCGGGTAGCGTCAGGGTACCAGGACATGATGTCTCCTTTTCTTATAGATGATTTTTTGAAACGTCGTTTTCATTCTGAACTTATCACATCATGTCGTGCGAAGATAAGGGTTAACGGTGGCTGTGCGACCTGTGAAGCCACGCTAACTAAAAATAATCACAAAAGGTTATAATTTCCCTGCACCCTGCCGATAACGAGAGTAGCACTCGCCTCTGGGCGAATTCACCCTCACGGCAAGGAAGACTTATGAATATGCTCCGTAATTTCACGATCCGTTTCGTCATGCTGACGATCCTCGGGATTTTTTGTTTAATGTGGGCGGGCGTCGGGCTGTACAGCACCTGGTCCCTGTCACGGGTATCAGACGGCAATGAAGTCGATCGCCAGCTGGTCAAACAGATGATGGTGCTCAGCCAGGGCAACGATCAGTATTTCCGCTTTGTGACCCGTCTGAGCCGCGCCATGGAGGTCAAAGCCGCTGGCGGCACGCCGGATTTGTCCTCTGCCCAACAGGCGCTGGATAACATGGGTAAGAAACTGGCCGAAATGAAGGCGATCTCGCCTGGCCCAATGGATGAGCAGGTCTCTGCACAGGTGATCGGTGCCTGGCAGGCGCTGCTTGAACAGGGCGTGACGCCGCAAATGGAGCAGGCGAAGCAGGCGACCCTGGACGGCTACCGCCAGCAGGCCAACAACGTTACGCCGCCGCTGAGCCGTGCGTTCGGTGCCGCTGCCGAGAAGTTCAATAATGCCGCCGCGAAGACGCTCGACAGCACCCGCATGGTGGTCGACGGCCTGACCAGCATGACCCGCACGGTTATTATCGTCGCCACCATTATCGGCCTGCTGATCCTGCTCTTTACCGACCGCTACCTGGTGGCGATGCTGGTCAAACCGCTAGAGCGCATTCGCCAGCAGTTTCGCCAGATTGCCCAGGGCGATCTCAGCCAGCCCATTGCGCCTTTCGGCCGCAACTGCGTGGGACAGCTGGTGCCGCTGCTGAGCGCCATGCAGGACAGCCTGCGTGAAGCGGTCAGCACCATTCGCTCCGGCAGTGAGAATATCTGGCGCGGCGCGACGGAGATCTCCAGCGGCAACAACGATCTCTCTTCCCGTACCGAAGAGCAGGCTGCCGCGCTGGAAGAGACGGCGGCCAGCATGGAACAGCTGACCGCTACCGTGAAGCTGAACGCCGAAAGCGCGCGTCAGGCCAGCCAGCTTGCCGATGTGGCCTCAACCACCGCCAGCCGCGGCGGCTCGCTGGTGGAAGAGGTGGTCACCACCATGAGCGGTATTTCGGAAAGCTCGAAGAAAATTGCTGAAATCACCAACGTCATCAACAGCATTGCCTTCCAGACCAATATTCTGGCGCTCAATGCGGCCGTAGAAGCGGCGCGCGCGGGCGAGCAGGGGCGTGGATTCGCCGTAGTGGCGGGTGAAGTCCGCAACCTGGCAAGCCGAAGCGCCAATGCGGCAAAAGAAATTGAGGGTCTGATTACCGATTCCGTGACCCGCGTCGAGCAGGGTGCGCAGCTGGTGAGCGACACCGGCACCACCATGGATGCGATTTTGCGCGACGTGACGGAGGTGACGACCATTATGAAGCAAATCGCGTCGGCTTCTGAGGAGCAAAGTAAGGGCATTTCGCAGGTCGGGATTGCCATTACGCAGATGGACGGCGTCACCCAGCAGAACGCCTCGCTGGTCGAAGAGGTTTCCGCAGCAGCCGCGGCGCTGGAACGCCAGACCGAAGAGCTTCAACGCTCGGTGCAGAAGTTCCGCCTGACGGCATAACACAACAGGCCGCCTGATGCGGCCTTACTTCTTTCTTTTCCCGATGCTGTTAGTGCGTCGCTTCACCAATCAGCGCGCCCGTGCCGGCACCCACGGCCGCGCCTTTCAGCACGCTATTGCCCGTCACCGCAGCCGCGCCCGCGCCAACGACGGCACCCACGGCACCGCCCTTACGTGCGTCTTTGCCTTTTTCGCCGTTTTTGAACATTGCACCCGTGCCTGCGCCAACCACGGCACCGCCCACGGTTGATTTCAGATCTTTGCCCGTGGCTGCGCCAATAGCAGCACCTGCTACCGCGCCGGCGGCGGTTTTGTCGATGGCCATTCCAGAGGTGGAAAAAATGAGGGCGCTGATAACCAGCGTTGTTTTAATAAGTCTCATAACAGATCCTTTGTGACTGCTGTCAGTTGATACGGCGTTTCTCATTCTGAGGTGAGAAAAACGTCCAGATAGTGCCAGCAATAGCCACTCAACCTTTAGGCTAATCATGCCCTGGGCAAGGATCGCGGCTGCCGGGCGGGGAGCCGCCCGGCGAAACGTTACGCCTGACGCTTGTCTTCCGTATTGGTATCGAAGTCGCTCGCCGCGTGGCGTTCGTGGAGCTGCTCGTTCAGCTCGCCGCTGGTGCGGTTAACGATGCGACCGCGCTTAACCGCATGGCGGTTCGCCACGTCCTTCGCCCAGCGCTGGACGTTGGTATACTTCTCTGCATCCAGGAATTCGGCGGCGTTATAAACGCTACCCAGCGCCACGCAGCCGAACCATGGCCAGATGGCGATATCCGCGATGGTGTACTCCTCACCCGCCACGTAGCGACCGCGCGCCAGCTGTTTATCCAGCACGTCGAACAGGCGCTTGGCTTCCATGGTGAAGCGGTCAATCGCGTACTCAATCTTCACCGGTGCGTAGTTGTAGAAGTGACCAAAGCCGCCGCCGAGGAACGGCGCCGCGCCCTGGAGCCAGAACAGCCAGTTCAGCGTCTCGGTGCGTTCCGCCGGATCTTTCGGCAGGAAGTGACCGAATTTCTCTGCCAGGTAAAGCAGGATATTGCCGGATTCAAATACGCGCGTTGGCGGGTTCGTGGAGTGGTCACGCAGCGCCGGTATTTTCGAGTTCGGGTTCACGTCTACAAACCCGCTGGAGAACTGGTCGCCCTCGCCGATGCGGATCAACCACGCATCGTATTCCGCGCCCGTCACGCCCAGCGCCAGCAGCTCTTCGAGCATGATGGTCACCTTCTGGCCGTTTGGTGTCCCGAGAGAGTAAAGCTGCAGCGGGTGGGAGCCCACGGGCAGATCTTTCTCGTGCGTCGCGCCGGAGATCGGGCGGTTGATATTGGCGAACGCGCCGCCGCCGTTCTTTTTCCATTCCCATACTTTTGGTGGCTGATACGTGTTGTCTGACATGTTGGCCTGCCTTTTTAGTGATGTGTTGAGGCAGTGTAGCAGGAGATTTGTGAAGCGTTTAACGTTGTGAGCGCAAGCAATTAACCACTATTCCTTCTGCTGCTTATATATATCAAATCCGGCATAAGCTTAATCGAAAATCGCATTTTCATAATTAATGCGTAAAACGCTAAAGCTGAATATGATGCTTCAACATAAATAAAAGATGCAGTAATAAACACTTTATAAGGCAAGGAGTTAGTGAGATGCGCAAGCTTCTGTTATCGGCAGTGGTCGTTTCGCTCGCGTTAGGCCTAGCGGGCTGTGATGATGCGAAAAATAAAGAGACAAATTCGGCCGCGGCGGCAAAAAGCGACGCGCCAAAAGAGGGCGGTTCGCTCATTATCGGGATTACCTCCGGCGACCCGTTAGCTGTTAATCCGCTCTACGCCAGCGACCGCACAACATTAACCATCATGCAGGCGCTTTATGCCCCGCTGTACAGCTTTAATAACGGCAACATTGAGTGGGGCCTGGCGGAAAGCTTGACGCCTTCTGCCGACAACCTGAGCTATACCCTGACGCTAAAACCCAACCTAAAATGGCAAGACGGACAGCCGCTGACGGCGGACGACGTGGTCTTCACCTTCATTAAGCTGCTAGATGCCAAACAGCACAGCTTCTTCCGCAGCATGTTTACCTACGGCGGCAAGCCTGTTGAAGTGAGCAAGGTTGATGAGCGCACCGTTAAGTTCACCTTACCGCAGGTCAGCGCGGCCTTTACCGGCACCCTGGTGCAGATCTACCCGATCCCGCAGCATGTGTTCGCCGGTGAAGGCGACCTGGAAAAGAGCACCAAAAACGATGCGCCGGTCGGTTCCGGGCCGTTCAAATTTAAAGAGTATCGCGCCGGTCAGTATTACGCCCTTACGCGCTTCGACGATTACTGGAACGGCAAACCGAAGCTCGATTCCGTCACCTACCGTTTTGCCAAAGACAGCAACGCCGCCAACCTGGCGCTGCAAAACGGTGAAATCAACCTCAAGATGGTTGACCCGCAGGATGTGAACCGCCTGAAAAATACCGGGAAATTTGACTTCGTGGTCTATCCGGAAGGCCGTCTGGCCTATATGACGTTCAACCAGAACGTGGCGGTGATGAAGAGCAAAGCGCTACGTCAGGCCATCGCGTACGCCATCAACAAAGACGAGCTAACCCAGACCGCGTTTACCTCGCTGGACTACGCTAAACCGGCAACCTCGTTCCTGACGCCAGATACGCTTTACAAGACGGATGACGTTGAACAGTACAAATTCGATTTGCAAAAAGCCAAAGACCTGCTGAAGACGTCCGGCGCGCCGGATAATCTCAAGCTGCGCCTGGCGTATGTGAACACCAACAAAACCCAGGAGAGCATGGCGCTCTACATTCAGCAGGCGCTGAAGGGCATTGGGGTGAACGTGGAGCTGATGCCGCTGGACTCCAACGCCATGTCTCAGCGCAGTCTTGATATGAACAACACCGCGTGGGAACTGAACCTGGGCGGCTACATTATGGGAGCAGAGCCGGACGGTTACAAATCGCTGTTCATGAGCAACGAAGCCTATAACTACGCGCACTACAAAAATCCGCAGTTTGATGCCCTGTGGGATAAAGGTGCCGTGGAAACCGACGCCACGAAACGTGCCGATATCTACAAGCAAATTCAGCAGACCGTGGCGAACGAGATGACCTACTACCCGATCGCCTACACCAATGCGACCGTCGCCGTGGATAAACGCTTCGGCGGCACGAAGGAAGCGGAGCCGAAGCCGGTTTATCTGTTCCAGGATCTGTCAAAAATTTATCAAAAATAGGCTGTTGCCCCGGTCGTAAGATCGGGGCCTTTTAAGGGCACGTCGTGAACACACTCCTCACGCGTCGGCTGCTGCAGCTGCTGCCGATGCTTTTCTTTATTTCGCTGGTGGCGTTTTTGCTGGTCAAGCTCGCGCCCGGCGACCCCGTGGCCGCGTACATCACGCCGCGTATGGCGCCGGAAGATATTGAGCGCATTCGCCAGAGCCTGGGGCTGGATAAGCCGCTGGTCACGCAGTACGTCCTGTGGCTGAAAAGCGTCCTGCAGGGCGATCTCGGCTATTCGTTGATTTACCACCGTCCGGTGCTGGAGATGATCGGCGAACGCATTCCGGCCACGCTGGGGCTGATGGGGGCGTCGCTGCTGATGGCTATCGTGCTGGCGATCCCGCTGGGGCTGCTGGCGGGGGCATTTAAGCACCGCTGGCTGGATCACCTGCTGAACCTGTTTGCCTATATCGGCATCTCGGTACCGATTTTCTGGTTCGGCATTTTGCTCATCACCGTTTTTGCCGTGCAGCTTAACTGGTTCCCCAGCATGGGGATGCGCACCATCGGCATGGAGGATAACGGGCTGGATCTGCTGCGCCACGGCGTGCTGCCGTGTATTGCGCTCACGTTCTATAACCTCTCCAGCTACGTGCGCTACATCCGCTCTAACACCATCTCGCAGCTCTCCGCCGACTACGTACAGACCCAGCTTGCCTACGGCGCCACGCATTTCAGTATTCTGTTCCGCCACGTGCTGAAAAACGTCTTGCTGCCGGTGATTACCCTGTTCGGCCTGTCGTTCGGTGAGCTGATTGTAGGAGCTTATGTGACCGAGAGCGTCTTCTCCTGGCCGGGGATGGGGCTGCTCGGGATCCAGTCGATCGCCTCGCTGGACTACCCGCTGATTATGGCGATCATCATGCTCTCGTCGATAATGCTGATCGTCGGTAACCTGATCGCCGACGTGCTTTATCGCTTCGCCGATCCCCGCATTCGTACGCTGAGGTAACCGGATGAGCAGACGCTGGCAGCAGGTTCGTCACCAGCTGCGCCGCAACCGTCCGGCGCAGTTCTCCCTGTTTGTGCTTTTTATTTTCGTTGTCGCCGCGCTCTGTGCGGGGTTAAGTCCGTACGATCCAGATCGGATGGCGCTCGGCGCGCGCACGTTGCCGCCGGATGCCGCGCACTGGTTCGGCACCGACGAATACGGGCGCGACTACTTTACCCGCGCGCTGTACGGCGGCCAGATCTCCCTGATGGTCGGTTTTCTTGCCATGCTCTTTTCCACGCTTATCGGCACGGTGGTAGGAACGGTGAGCGGCTATTTTGGCGGCTGGCTGGATAACCTGATGATGCGCGCCGTGGATATCCTGATGGCCATTCCGGCCTTCTTCCTGCTGCTGGTGGTGAATGCTTACCTCAAGCCGGGCGTGGATAACATCATTCTGATTATCAGCCTGCTGACGTGGATGAACATGTCGCGTCTGGTGCGTGCTGAAACCCTATCGGTGAAAGAGCGCGAGTACGTGCTTTATGCCCGCGCGTCGGGAGCGCATCCGCTGCGTATTATCGTGCGCCACATCATTCCCGGCGTGCTGCCGACCATTATCGTGGCGGCCACGCTGAATATCGCCTCGGCCATTCTGATGGAGTCAACGCTCAGCTTCTTAGGGCTGGGCGTGCAGGCACCGGCGGCATCATGGGGAAGCATGCTTAACAACGCGCAGTCTTATATTGGCGAAGCGTCGTGGCTGGCGATGTTCCCCGGCATTTTGATCCTGCTGACGGTGTTCAGCTTTAACGTGCTGGGCGATGTGTTCCGTACCGCCTTTGAGCCGGGAGCAAATCGCGATGAGTAACTTATTAGCGCTTGAGAACCTGCAAACCACGTTCCGCACCCGCGAGGGCGAGGTTCAGGCGGTGCGCGGCGTGAGCTTTCAGGTTCAGCCGGGGGATCTCGTCGGTATCGTCGGCGAGTCGGGCTGCGGGAAAAGCGTCACCTGTAAGTCAATTATCCAGCTTCTGGGGAGCAACGGACGGATAACCGGCGGCAGCATTCGCTTCCAGAATGAGGACCTGGCGCAGAAAACGCCCGCGCAGATGCGTGCCATTCGCGGCAACGAGATCGCGATGATTTTTCAGGATCCGATGACCGCCCTGAACCCGGTGCTCACTATCGGCAAGCAGATGTCTGAGATCCTGGTGCGAAATAAAAAACTGTCGAAAAAAGCGGCCAAAGCGGCAGCAATAGCCATGCTGGATCAGGTGGGCATTGCTGAAGCGGAACGCCGATACGACCAGTATCCCCACGAGTTCAGCGGTGGAATGCGCCAGCGGGTGATGATCGCTATTGCGCTCTCCTGCAATCCGAAGCTTCTTATTGCCGATGAGCCGACCACCGCGCTGGACGTGACCATTCAGGCGCAGATCCTGCGCCTGCTGAAAAGTCTGCAACAGCAGACCCGGACCGCGATTCTGCTGATCACCCACGATCTCGGCGTGGTGGCGCAGGTCTGCAGCCGCGTGGTGGTGATGTACGGCGGGCTGGTGATGGAGGAGGGGAGCGTGGAGGACATTTTTTATCACCCTGCGCATCCTTACACCCAGGGTCTGCTGGCCTCGCTGCCGCGCCCGGATGAGGTGAATCAACGTTTATCGCCCATTGAAGGTTCGCCGCCTGGCCTGCTTAACCCGCCGCCGGGCTGTCCATTTGCGGAACGCTGCCCGAAGCGCATGCCCCAGTGTGAACGGCAACCCGCATTTTACACCGCCGGAGAGGGCCATCGCGCCGCCTGCTGGCTATGGGCCGAGGAGATTCAGGCATGAGTGAACAACAGGCGCCATTAGTGAGCGTGCGCGATCTGCGCAAGCACTATTCGCTCAACGGCGGTTTGCTGCGTAAAGGCGTGGCCGTGAAGGCGGTTGATGGCGTGAGCTTTGATATCCAGCCCGGCGAGACGTTTGGCCTGGTGGGGGAGTCCGGCTGCGGAAAATCCACCCTCGGGCGCGCCATACTGCGCCTTTTCGATATTACCGCGGGCGAGATCCACTTTGCCGGACAGGCAATCGCCCACGCCCGCGAAAGAGAGCTCAAGCCGCTGCGTAAGCGGATGCAGGCAATTTTTCAGGATCCTTACTCCTCGCTCAACCCCGGTATGACGGTGCGACAGCTGGTGGCCGAACCGATGCAGATCCACGGCTACAGCCGCGAAGAACAGCGAGAACGTACGGAAACGCTGCTCTACAAAGTGGGGCTGAAGCACGAACATCTTGAACGGTTCCCGCATGAGTTCAGCGGCGGGCAGCGTCAGCGCATCAGTATTGCCCGCGCGTTGTCCGTGCATCCTGAATTTGTGCTGTGCGATGAGCCGCTCTCGGCGCTGGACGTATCGGTGCAGGCGCAGGTGGTGAATATTTTGCAGGACCTGCAGCAGGAGTTGGGGCTAACCTATCTGTTTATCGCCCACGATCTCTCCATGGTGCGCCATATCTCCAGTCGCATTGGGGTGATGTATCTCGGCAAACTGGTAGAGGTGGCCCCGGCGAATGAACTGTATCAGCGCCCGGCACACCCTTACACCCGCGCGCTGCTGGCGGCGGTTCCCCAGCCCGATCCGCGCATCCGCAATCTCGAAGACGCCACCCTGCGCGGCGACATTCCAGGCCCCACGTCCGCGCTGCCGGGCTGTAAGTTCTGCAGCCGCTGCCCGCACGCCATGCCGGTTTGCCAGACGCAGGAGCCTGCGATGCAGGAGATTGCGCCAGGGCATTTCGCGGCATGCTGGCTGTTTTAAATGTTATTCACGCGTCGCGCAGGTGTATGATAAACGCTCCTCTGTCAGGTTAATTACAACGTGCAGACGACGACAACCCATAAAAAATTGCCGCCTGCCTGTTTTAGGTTGGATACATGCGTAAAGGAAAGTTAAGCAGTGATGCGCCATTCGGGACGTTGTTAGGCTATGCGCCCGGTGGCGTGGCGATTTACTCTTCAAATTACGGCAGTCTGGACCCGCGTAACTACCCGGAAGACGCGGACTTTCGCAGCTATATTGGCAACGAATACATGGGCCACAAGTGGCAGTGCGTTGAGTTTGCCCGCCGTTTCCTGTTCCTCAACTATGGCTTCGTGTTTACCGACGTCGGCATGGCGTGGGAAATCTTCTCCCTGCGCTTTTTACGCCAGGTGGTGAACGATAACATTCTGCCCCTTCAGGCTTTTGCCAACGGCTCGAAGCGCGCACCGCGCGCCGGGGCGCTGCTGATCTGGCAAAAAGGCGGCGAGTTTCACGAGACCGGCCACGTGGCGGTGATCACCCAGCTTCTCAACGATAAGGTGCGTATTGCGGAGCAGAACGTGATTCACTCCCCGCTGCCGCTTGGGCAGCAGTGGACGCGCGAGCTGCGCATGACCGTGGAGAATGGCTGCTATACCCTTCATGACACCTTCAGCGATACCGAAATTCTCGGCTGGATGATCCAGACGGACGACACGGAGCACAGCATTACCCAGCCTGAACCGGACGGTGAACTGCTGAAAATCCGCGGTGCGCGGCTGAAAAACAAACGTCAGTTCGACGGAAAATGGCTGAACGAAAATGACGCGCTGCAGCAGGCATATATCCGCGCCAACGGCCATGTGATCAACAAAGATCCCTGCCAGTACTTCACCATCACCGAAAGCGCCGAGCAGGAGCTGATCAAGGCCACCAACGAACTGCACCTGATGTACCTGCACGCGACGGACAAGGTGCTGAAAGACGACAATCTGCTGGCGCTGTTCGACATCCCGAAAATCCTCTGGCCGCGCCTGCGCCTCTCCTGGCAGTGGCGTCGCCACCATATGATCACCGGTCGTATGGATTTCTGCATGGATGAGCGCGGGATTAAGGTCTACGAGTACAATGCCGACTCCGCGTCTTGTCACACAGAAGGCGGGTTGATCCTCGAAGAGTGGGTCAAAAACGGCTATCGCGGCAACGGGCACAACCCGGCGGAAGGGCTGCTGGAAGAGCTGACCGGCGCATGGAAGCACAGCCACGCGCGGCCGTTCGTTCACATCATGCAGGACAACGATGTCGAAGAGGACTATCACGCGCTCTTTATCCAGCGCTCGCTGATGCAGGCCGGGTTTGAAACCAAAATTCTGCACGGGCTTGGCGCCCTGAGCTGGGATGCCGCCGGGCAGCTGATTGACGACGAAGGTCGCCACGTCAACTGCGTGTGGAAAACCTGGGCGTGGGAGACGGCGATAGAGCAGATCCGCGAGGTCAGCGAAACCGAATACGCCGCCGTGCCGATCCGCACCGGGCATCCTGAGGGCGAAGTGCGCCTGATTGATGTTCTGCTGCGCCCGGAAGTGCTGGTCTTTGAACCGCTGTGGACCGTTATTCCCGGCAACAAGGCGATTCTTCCGGTCCTGTGGCAGCTGTTCCCGAACCACCGTTACCTGCTCGACACTGATTTTGAGGTGAACGACCTGCTGAAGCAGACCGGCTATGCCGTCAAGCCGATTGCCGGACGCTGCGGCAGCAATATCGATCTCATCAGCGCCCAGGACGAACTGCTGGATAAATCCAGCGGCAAGTTTGTTGACCGCAAAAATATCTACCAGCAGCTGTGGTGCCTGCCGAACGTGGACGGCAAGTACATTCAGGTCTGTACCTTTACCGTGGGCGGAAATTACGGCGGGACCTGCCTGCGCGGTGATGACTCGCTGGTGGTGAAAAAAGAGAGCGATATCGAGCCGCTGATTGTACTGAAGGATAAGTAACGTGCATCTGCGCTAAAAAAGCCCCCGCAGGGTATTCTCTGTGGGGGCTTTTTGTTACTGCGCTTCCTCGTCCTGCTGCGCGCTGGTTTTCAATTCGATGATGCGTCCAATCTGGTCATGATAAACCGTCAGCAGGTTGTGCTGGCTCATCTCCGAGATGAGCTGCGGTGAGACGTTAAAGCTGCGGGCAAGTTCGTCATGATGCAACAAGCCCGGCTGACGTCGTCTTACGTTCGCGCGGCGGCGGTTGTACTGATACCACAAAATCAGCAGCCAGCCGTTGAGCGCGGCGAACAGCAAATAGATCAACACCGTATTAAAGGAGGCAATAATCACGCTCCACCGGTGGTCGCTCTCCTCGGTTAACTGCATCCACAGCCTGGCATACAGGAAGAACAGAAACCCGCCCCACGCCACCACGGTTAACGCGGCATCAAAAAGTCGTGGCAGCAACCGATGTTCAGTCAAAATTAAGGTATTTTCATTCATTGAAGGCTTCCTTTTCCCCTGTCCGGACTGATCCAGCGCGCGCGGGCGCGCTGACGTTTAAGCATGACTTTTGGAAATGCGACGAGGGTGGTGAACAGACCAATCATCCAGTAGACCATCGGGAACCAAATCACCCAGAAAAGCGAGCTGGCCACCTTGCGCTCATAGCGCCGCTCGATGTACAAGCTGACCAGAAACTGCAGCAGGCACATCACGCCCAGCAGCAGCCCGGTAAACGCCGGGGGAAACAGGGTTTCAACGGTCAGCCTGGCGGGAATGGGCGCGACGTGGCTGATGATGTACAGCAGCACCGTTATCGCATACGCGAAGGCCCACAGCGTTGACAGCGCGTACTCCAGAAACAGGGGCCACATGCGGTGATGCTCCCAGCGCGCCATCTTGCGCAGGTTGACCAGAAATACCTCCGCGCCGCCCTGTGCCCAGCGCAGACGCTGCTTCCACAGGCCCTTCAGCGTCTCCGGCATCAGGATCCAGCACAGCGCCCGCGGCTCGAAAAAGATATCCCAGTGGCGCAGCTGGAGCTTCCAGCTGATGTCGATGTCTTCGGTGATCATGTCCGGGCTCCAGTACCCCACGTCCGCCAGCGCCTGTCGGCGAAAGGCGGCGATGACGCCGGAGACGGTAAAGACCCGGCCATAGATCCGCTGCGTCCGCTTGATGAGCCCAATGATGGACGAAAACTCGCCAACCTGAATGCGGCCAATCAGCGTGGAGCGCGTGCGAATGCGCGGGTTCCCGGTAACCGCCCCGACGTGGGGATACTGAATCAGCGGCGCGACCAGATAGGCCGCGGTGTCGCGGTCGAGCAGGGCGTCGCCGTCAATGCAGACCAGCAGATCGCCCCGGGCCGCTGCCGCCCCGGCTTTGAGCGCCACCGCTTTTCCCTGGTTCTCCGCGAGGTTAATCACCCGCAGACGCGGCTGCTCCATTGCCAGCTGCTGCAGCACCTGCGCGGTGTTATCAGACGAGCCGTCGTTGATGGCGATCACTTCAATATTCTCGTACCGCTGAGCCAGCGCGGCGCTGATGGTCTCTCTGGCGTTTCTTTCCTCATTGAAGCAGGGGATCAGAATTGAGATGAGCGGCTCGCCGGCGAGCGTCGGGGCGGGCGTGTCTTTATCCCACGACCAGCGGCGTTCAAGCTGAAACCAGAAATAGAGGCCGCCGGTGACCCAGAGCACGGACATAAACAGCGGCCAGAAGAAGACAAAATCCAGAATCAACTCGCCGGTAAAGAGGGCGGCCACCCCTAACGGCAGCCCGAATACCAGACACAAAATTGAAAAGGCGATTATGCGATCAGTCATTGTCAGGGTACCAGTAGGAAGAAAAGACGGGCCTGATGCGCGAGATATCAGGCTGGTTATTGATGAAATCGTCAGGGTAGTAGCCGTAGTTTTTGATGCCGTTCAGCTGGAGGACGCGCATCCACGCCGCAAGCTGACTGTCGGAGACGGCGCGCTGCGGCTTCTGCTCCCAGTCTCTGGCCTGCAGCTCGAAAATGGTTTTATCCAGCGCGCCGGGCCGCGCGGCGACGGCCTTGATCAAACGCGTCAGCCAGGCATTGCTCTCGTTCGCCGGAACGGACTCCATCAGCGGCATTGCCATGGGCACCGTCCAGTCATAGGCCGCCAGAAAATCATCGAGATTCTGCGCAAACCACGCTTCGCTTTCGGGCTGCAGAATGGGAAGGACGAACATATTGCGCGCGGTTTTTATCTGCGGGCCGCGGATGTGCTTCACCGCCTGGCTCAGAGCGCGGGTAAAACCGATAAGCCTCCGGCTTTTCTGGCGCGTCGTGTCCTGCCCGGCAGCGTCAACGTCCGTCAGTACCGCATCGTCATGGAACAGGATCCCGTTGAAGCTGGCATAGCGGGCCAGATCTTCATAGATTTCCGTCACCTGCAGGCGAACCTGCGGGTCCCACGGTGAAAGCCTGATGTAGGGCTCATTGGCCTCGCGCAGCTGGCCGGTTCGATCGTCCCGGCGCTGCACGCGCGGCAGGGCAGGATCGAGATCGAACGAGAGCACCGGCATCCACGCGTAGACCTTCACCCCCGCGCGGGTTTGCAGCTGCCAGGATACGAAGTTAAAGAGATCGGCCCGGACCGGAAGCCGGCGGTTGGGGAAATAGAGCGCCCTGATCCTGCCATCGCCCTGCGGGTCGGCAAACGCCTGCAGGAAGACGTGGCTGATTTTCATGTCGTAGACCCGCTGGATCAGCCTGTTGATGTTTTGGGTCTGCTGAGCCGGATCGGGATCGTAAACGTAGTCGAGATCGACGTGCATCACGCGCACGGGATCGTGCTCCTGAACCCGGCTGACCGAACTGGCAAACGCTTTGAGCGAGGGGTTGCCGGCGATCAGCAAACGGGGAATGCTACCGAGATTGCGCACGTCACCCAGCCCGTCCTCCAGAGTAAAGGCGAGCCGATAGCCCTGCTGCCTGGCGATGGCGAGCGACGTACCGCTGGCGGCACCGTAAGGCCAGACCCAGGCGCGCGGCGCTTTGCCCGTCACCTGCGCGATTTTCTCCGTCACCTTGCGGACGTCATCGCCGATCCGCTGGCTGAACTGCTGGTCAGTTTCATAGCGCCCCGTCGCTTTATCATAAAAGCGGTTGGCGATGGCCGGTTCGCGGCTTCCCTGCGGGTTGGCGACGATGCCGTAATGCGAGGCCCAGGTATGCGATCCGATCTCAACCAGCGGAGACTGGCTGAGCTCGCGCACCATGTCCCAGGTCGCGAAGCGATCCCGGGGCGTCATCAGGCCGCCAAAGTTCACCTTCTGGTTTGATGGCGTATCCACCCAACTGCCCACCGGCGCCCAGAGCGCAGGCACGTTCCAGGCCTTAAGCAGCGGCCAGACGCGGGTGTAGAAGCTGCTGTAGCCGTCGTCAAAGCTGAGCAGAACGGCTTTCGGCGGCAGCGATTTTTTGCCGTCATGCGCGTCCAGAATGTCCTGCACGCTGATGGCGTGATAGCCGTTGTGCAGAAGCCAGCTAATCTGCTCGTTTAGCGCGCTGGTGCGCACGGAGAGGTAGCGCTGATCGGCGGCATCGTCTTCGACGTCGTGGTAGGCCAGCACCAGAAACTGGTTCTGCGGCCAGGGTTTGCTCGCCTCCGGCTGCGGCCGCTCGCTGGGCGCAACGAACGAGATCGCCTGCGCCCAGACGCTCGCGCTGAGGCAGAGCCAGCCGATGAGGATCAGGCTCACGGAAAAACGTGTGTTCAGCATATTCATCCTTAAAAGCGTAAAGTCGCGTCAAGCGTGACGGAGAGGTTGCTCTCGCGTTTGCCGTCGTAAGGGCGTTTATCCCAGTTCAGCATCACGCCGGTATCAATGACGTTATTCCACTGGACGCGTTGCCCGTAGCCCAGCAGGGCGATGGCGCCAACGGACTGGTTTTTCTGCCAGTAGCTGCCGCCTCCCGCCACCAACTGCTGGCTCCAGAGGGTGTCGTAATGGCGGTACATCTCATGGTCCACGGACAGGGCGGCCGTCACGGACAGATCCCGCGCCGGGTTGTAATAGAGCGTGTCCCGCAGGCTGTTTTTACTGGCGGCGATCCCCGGTTCAAGATCCAGCGTCAGGGTCGGGGTCTGCCAGAGACGCTCCTTACCCGTAAGGGTGTATTCCTGTCGGCGATTATGGTCTGAGAAGCGGCTGACGGCGGCGCTGAACTGGTAATCACGGCGCTCGTTTTGATACCAGCGGATCCCGCCTTCACCCCGGTTGGCGCTAATCCCGTTGCGTAATGCCCGTAGCGGCGCGCTGCGGGATAAGCGTTCAAGGCTGCCGCTGACCTGCCAGTTATCATTGAGAAAGTACGTGGTTGAGAGGCGAGCACCTGGCTTGTTTTCACCGTGATAGCGGTTGCTGGATACCTCGGCTTCGAGCTGAAGGTCGCGAGGACGCCACTCGACGCCGCCCAGGAGGTGACGGCTGGTGCCTTTGCCTTCATCGAAATTACCTTGCGCATAGCGGGTACCCGCAAACAGCCGCCAGCTATCCGCTACCGGTGGACCATAGAGCGTGGCATCCCCGTTCAGGTCGTGCGTCCCGCTGATGGGGTTATCGGAGTGCAAGCCCTTGCTCGCGTTAAGGCGCAGCTCGGACATGTGATGCACCGTTCTGAGCCTGTCCAGACGCCTGGCGCTGCGAGCAACGGGCGCGCGGGCAAGCACGTCGTCGGCCAGTAAATCCATCTGCCGCCACTCCTGCAGATCCATGGCGACGTAAGCCTGCTGCTGTTCCAGCTCCAGATTAGATGGCTCCAGCGCCTCCGCCCTTTTTAACGTTTGCTCGGCCGCGCGCGGCTGGCCCCGCGCCTGAAGCAGGGTGGCATAGTCAATCTGCAGCCCCTGATTGCCCGGCGCCGTTGTGGCCAGACGGTGCGCCAGCTTATCCGCATCCGGCAGGGCGTTGGTTGAGAGCAAATAGTTAAATTTGAGCGACTGCCCGGTAAGCCACCGATCGTTGGGCTGCGGAGTGGGCGAGCCGAAATCGTAGCGGATCCACGGAACGCTGCGGGTCTGGCGCTCTACGTACTGGCGAGCGGCCTGATACTGCCCCGTGTCCAGCCAGGCGTAGAAAAGCGCATGCTCCTCGTCCTGCGGATCGGCGGCGTATTGCGGATAGCGTTGCAGCAGCGAGAAGGCGGCAGTGGCGTTTTTCTCCTGCAGATACGCGGAGATAGCCCAGCCGATGGCCCAGCCCGGCACCGGATGCTGCGCCTCCGTCAGCGCCTGATATTCACGGATGACCTGCGGGTAATCGCCATGCGCGTACAGCGCACCCAGCCTGTCGATACGGGCGAGGATGATGTCTTCCGCTGCCTGCGGTTCGTGTTGCCAGCGTGAGAGCAGGGCGTCGTAACGATTCAGTGCCGTTTGCGCCAGCTGCAGGCGCTCCTTTTCCGTTCTGCCAGGCACGTCGGCAAGGCGAACCCATTCTGCGGCGGCATTAAGCTCCAGACGGCGGCGCTGCGCGGGGGTCAGCGTTACCCTTTGTGACAGCATCAGCGCGGGAGTACTCACCCGGTTATCCGTTAGCGCGTCAATCAACTCGCTAAGGAGCGCGTTATTCTCCGGCGCGAGGGTCAGCGCGCGCGTGTCCGCTAAAAGCCGATCCCAGCTTTTTCCCTGGCGTAACCAGACGTACGAGAGCGTCTGAAGATGCGCCGGAGAGGGATCCTCCGTCACCAGCTGGCGGGCTTCCTGCAGAGCGAGCGTATCCATGCGGGCATCGGCCAGGGTTTTGATATAGCCGATACGATAATCGTCATTATGTGGCGCAAGGCTAAGCGCCTCTTTCCACAGTGATAAGGCAGGCTGCCACGCTTTTTGATCTCTTCTGGCTTGCGCGACAGCCGCAACGCCGCGAGCGGGCAGCGGCATATAAATGCCATAGCGCTGCCAGAGCTGAATCACCTCGTCATGACGACCTGCCCATGCAGCCACCTGTAACCAGTCCGCCACTTGCTCGGGCGTCAGAGCATGCTGTTGCTGATACCGCTGAAGATAATTGAGAAACGGCGTGTAATTACCGTTACGTGCCTGTTGAATCTGTTGCTCATAAACGGATTCCGTTGCCTGAGCGAGAACAGGAAACAGAAATAGCAGAAACAATAATCCTGGGGCGCGATAAAAGAATAACGTATTGAAGCGAAGCGATCTTTCCATATCTATTTGCCATTTGTTTATCATGAATCCATTGCATAACACGGCCGCCTTTTAACGCTGCGTTAAAGGCCATTAATGAGAACATTAAATCTGAATGCAGTAACGTTATGGGGTACTTACTTTAAGGTAATTATGGAACCTCCTCTTTGGGGACTGGGTGGAAGGTAATGTACACCTGATATGTTGCCGGATAAATATGGTGAAAAGCAGAGGGGTAGTTTTGGGATAATTCTGGAATGAGATGTCTTTTGTGATTATTTTGAATTGAATCTGTATTTGTAACTATTTGATATTGATGTATTTTATTTATGTCTTTTTGAGTTTGTTTATATTCCTGGCGAGGTTTTATTGTAGCAATTAAAGTACTTTCTGGTGCATGTTTGGGAAGTTTCATGACAAAAAGTCTTAATGTTCAGCGAAGTGACTTTTCTGCGATTGTTTTTTATTTATAATTAACGCCAGCCATTGAATGAAAGTCTACAGGAAGTCTTACTCATCAATGTCTGTATTGAGGGATGTTCAACGCCAGAATACATATTGTCGTTAATATTACAGCGCTATAAAACGAAGGCGGCCTTCTTTCTGAAGGTGCGTTCTTGCTTTAATCTAAAAGGGATGGTTAGTGGCAACTTCAATAGTGTTAGTGACCCAGGATCGCTATCTTGTCAGGGGGATGAGGCTATTTTTCCCGGATATTATCCTGCTCGACTCGATTGACAGAAACATATTTGATAACGGTGCAGATGAATATTCTGTGTTGATTGATAGCCGTTCTCCGCTCCGTTTATATGATTACCTGATACGCCATCCGGCCAGAACAAAAAAAACGATCTGCTGCGTTATGCTGGATATGCGACATCGCGAGGAGAATCTACTCAGTATGAAGTTGTTTATGAACACGTCGCTTACGGCGCCGGATATGGCATCGTTATTTAACCTGGTGCTCAATATGAAGGGCAGGCGTCTGACCACCAAGTGGCTGCTTAACTTACGGCTTGGCACGCACGAAGCGATCATGCTGCGGTTGTTGAGGGCAGGGATGTCGATGGAAGCGATTGCCGATGAACTGAACACGTCGGTGAAGAGCCTCTATCGCAAACGGACAGCGCTGTCGGAACGCCTGGGGGCGGAGAACTTCAACGAGGCGTGTTTGTTTATCTTTAAAAACAAACTGCTGGATGCGGTTGGGAACGATCCCTGAATTCCTGAGAGCCTAAAAGCAAAAACCCGCCACAAGGGCGGGTTCTTTTACTGGAAGTAATTCAGAACGACCAGCGCAGATTAGCGTTAACCGAGTTGACGCGGGTATCCGCACCATATTGCCCCTGATAACCCACATCCAGCGTCGCAGCACGTGACAGCTGTACGCTCACGCCGATATCACCCACCATCACGTCCTCATCCACGGCCTGCCCCTGAGTAATGAACGCGTCGCTGCCCGCAAACGCCATACGCGAAGAGGTATTCTTATCGCCATAGGCGTGCTGCCAGCCCAACGAACCGTAGAGGTTCACGTTCTTTGGCAGCTCGGTCACACCGCGCACCCCGAGGGTGGAGTAGAAGGTGTTCATCGTTTCGTTACTTACGCTCAGCGCGGCGGCACCGCCGTCTTCCCTGAAGCTGTCGGTATGCAGTCGAATGTACGATAAATTGACGAACGGCTCGATATTCATATCAGGCTGGCCGAAGCGGTAACCCGCTTCGGTGAACGCCAGCAGCGAGTTGGCGTCGTAATCCGACTTCAGCCGATCTGAGAAGCCGCTGAAATCAACGCTGCGCTCGCCTTCGATCTTGTGCCAGGTGTAACCCAGCGCGCCGCGAAGGGAGAACGCATCCTGTTGACCCGCCGCATACAGGCCAAGGTGGTAGTTATCGGTATCCGTTGAGGAACGACGGCTGTCGACGTCGTAATCACCGCGGCTGTAGCCGAAGTAGCCACCGACACGCACGTTATGATCCGCCAGCTTGCGATCTGCCCCCAGCAGGAAGCCGGTGGTGTTGCCGTCCAGCTTGCCCACGTTACCGTCGCCGTCGTTTCGGCTCCAGGAGCTGAAGGTCTGGCCCCAGACGCCATTGTTTTGTGGCTCCGGCTGCTGGACCAGCGACATCGCTAACGGTGGTATCGGCAGGCTGTCGTTATCAAACGCGCGCTGCATACGCTGGTTTAAGACGTTAAACACCTGCGTGCTGCCGGCGATCAGGTTGGACTGCATTGACGGATAAACTTCACCGGACAGCTGGTTGAACGCCTCGCGCGCTTCCGGCGCGCTGAGTACCAGCAGCGAGTTATACAGCGCCAGCGACGGGCCGCTTTGCGTCAGGGTGGAGAGCGCGCCGGCAGTATTCCACTGGTTGCTGCTTTTGGCGACGGTCTGGAAAATCCCCGGCTTGCCGCTGCCCGGATTCTCACTGCCAGGGTTTTCTCCGCCCGGGTTCTCACCGCCCGGGTTCTCACCGCCTGGGTTTCCTCCTCCTGGATTTTCACCTCCCGGGTTTTCGCCTCCAGGATTCTCGCCGCCGGTCTCTTTCTGCGCGATGGTCAGATCGACGGCGTTGGTGCTCTGGTTGAGCGCCACGTCCAGGAAGGCGGATTTAGACACCGCCCCCGCGAACTGACCGTCAATTCCCCCGTCGGAGGTTAAAATGCGGTAGCTTTGGCCCGTTTTGTAGCTGGTTTGCGGATCCAGCGCGGTGACCTGTACCTGAGCCCGATCGCTGATGGTCGTTTTGCCTGCGACCAGCAGCTGGTCGCTGCGGCCATCACCGGCGATATCGACGTCATAGAAAGAGTCACCCACAAAATTCAGATAACGTTTCAGCGTCAGCGTGCCGATATCACCATCCCCTGGCGAGATATGCCCGCCGGAAAGGATCTCGGTCTGGCCCAGCGTGCCGTTCCCTCCCAGCGTTCCGCCGGCCTTGATTGAGGCGGCGCTGCTGTAGCCCAGCCCGTCGCTAACGTCGGATCCCGCCGTCGCGTTGAGGATCAGCGTCCCGCCGTTCTCGGCGCTAAGAGTCTGAATATCAAAAATATCGTCTTCTGGTTGGGTGTTGATGTTGCTGGCGATAATGACTTTGCCACCGCGCGCGGTCACGTTCGCCTGAAGGGATGAAAGATCGCCATTCAGCGTTGTCTGCCCGGAAGTATTGATCACCTCCCCTTCGCCGCTCATCTTGTTGCTGAAGACGTAATTTTCGTCGGTATGGTTGAAGTAGACATAGCTGCCGAACAGCCCGCCGCGCAGGCTGATTGCCGTATTCGCATCGAGAGTACCCGCGCCGCCCGCTGTGCCAAGCGTTGGCTCAGTTAAACCCGTTCCGGTGTCCATATTGCCGCGGCTGCCGATAATGAGCGCACCCCGGTTCGAGCCGGAACCCGAGGTCCCCACGATCAGCGTATTGCTGCCAGCGGAAAATGAACCGCCGTCAATCACCGACAGCACGCCATTGCCATAATCGCCCACGCTCACGCTGCTGCCGCTGGTAAAGCGCGAGTCTTTGCCCGCAATAACCAGCTCGGCGGTTTTACCTGCCCCGGAGACGCCCGCCACCTGCACGCCGCCAACGTTAACCGCACCGCCGTTCAGCACGTCCAGGTCGCCATAAAGCGTCAATGTACGGCCAACGTTCCACTGTGAGCCGCTCCCCGTGACGGTGGCTTTCGGGCTTAGCGTGTCGATTTCACCCGGCCCGGTACCATTGCCGATGCGCGCATCGTAGGCGGTGCTGAGCGTCGCGCCGTCTTCAATCGCCAGCGTGGAGCGTGCCCCCAGATCGGTACCTACGCTGAGAAAATTACTGGTCACGCGAGAGCCGGCGCCAGTGGCGATAAGGTGACTGTCGTAGCCGCGGGTGGTGCCGACAACGATTTCTTTTGCGCTGGCCAGCGCGCCTTCTTCGACTCGCAGGGTGCCGAGGCCAAGATTGAGGTCGCCGCGCAGGACGTACTGATCGTTCACTGCGTTAAGCTCAGCGTTTGGCCCACGGACCGTGACCACGCTTTCATAAATTTGGCCGTCGAACAGCCGACCGATGTTGATGTTATAGGCGGTGATTTTGCCATTATCGATCAGCAGGTTTCCGGGTTGATTACGTCCAACGTAAACATCTCCGGTGTAACCCAGCGTTTCGGTTATACGCGCCTCGCCATCAAAAATGGCATCGGCTGCGCGCGCGAAATCGGCAGGTGAAAGCAGTAACAGTGGCGCGGAAAATAGAGCGAGGTAAAGTCTGGAAAGCGGCGTCTTAACCGCTAAAGCATGCGATGTAGAGTTATTCACGGGCTATCTCCGTACTCATTAGCGTGATGTCTGGAAAATCGTTTTTATGAAAACTCAGATACGTCAGAAAATATAAAAGGCGTTATTTATGTACGCCTTTTCATTTGCCATTAATTATTTATGCGTGACAACAGGGGTACAGGTTGGTGCGCTGAGCGTCGGGGCGGATCCTAAAATCCCCGGCATCATCATTGATGAGCAATCGAAAATACGCCCTTTTTCCGTCGTAGCGCGATAAGACAGTTTTTGCCCTCCCAGTGCGTCCGGCTGGGCGCCATTAACATTGGTCACGGTTATTTCATCCGATGAGCCCAACCCCAGCATTTTCGCGGTCTCCGCCTGCAGGAGTGGAATAGCCTGATCGGTTTTTAGCGTGGAACAACCGGCGAGCATCAACGTAACGCTTAAAAAGATGAGTGGTTTTTTCATAAATTATCCTTGATATCCAATCAGTTAATTTCACTGATTGTATTTATGTTTTCAATTACCCAAATCAGCGAATAATATATTTCCCTTTCCTAATCGAAAAAACCCTCCTAAAGTAGGGTGGGTAGATAATAATTCATCTGTACACTCAGATATGCGAAGGTAAAAGGAGGATCCTTTGGGGCAGAATTATGCGTTGGTCGTTGATGACCATCCATTGGTAGCAAGCGGCATCGCTAATTTTCTGATTTCACATTGCCAGTTTAAACAGGCGAGCGTGGTGACGAATGAGGAAGATTGCTACCGTCAAATTAGGGATAATGGCCCGCCGCGTTTGCTGGTAATCGATTTTTGGCTTTCGTCCGGCACGGCACTGAAATTACTCAAAGAAGTAAAACAACATTACCCACAGGTACGGTTCCTGGTGGTCAGCGGGGACGACAATAATGACATCTGGCAGAAAATTCACGCCGCCGGGGGACACGGATTTGTATTGAAAAGCGAACCACCTGAAATGTTCTCACGGGCCGTTTGTGCACTCCTTGATAATCTGACCTGGTTTCCTGAGAGAAACGATTTTCCCGTTGAATCGAATAATGAGAAGTTAAGTAAATTTAACTTAACGCCGCGACAAATAGACGTTTTAAATATGATTATGCGCGGCCTGCCAAATAAACGAATCGCCGCGCAGCTTTCAATTTCTGAGCCCACGGTCAAAGAACACATCAGCAATATATTGAAAAAGATAGGCGTTAACAGCCGGGTCGAAGCCATCACGCTTCTGCATGGCAAGCGGGAATCATCAGAATGAGGTTTTTCCAGAGTTTACAGAAAGATGGTATCTCATCTCCCGCGCAGATCCGTTTGCTAAACAACACTTTTTTGCGGCTGGTGTTCAGCTTTAGCGCGGTGCCATTTGTCGGTATTCCTTTTGCCATCTGGATCTATTTGCTGGGCGATGAACTTGGCCCAACTATTATCTGGATAATTATTTACCTGCTATTTGCCGTGGCAATCCGCATATTGCACCGACGCTACCAGCGCGAAGTGAAAGAGCATGATGAAGAGGACGTCCTGCGCCGCTGGCTTCCGCGCATAAATAAGATCGCTTTTATTCACGGGCTGGGGATTTCATCTCTCTATTTAATTACTCCGCAGACGCAGAACTTTGACTTTTTCCTGCTCCTTAATATCAGTATTGCCGCCATCGTCGCCGCCAATGCAACGCATCTGACGCCGGTCATCAGCACTTTTACGTGCTTTTTCTTCGCCTCCTGGGGAGTATTGAATATCGGCATCATCTGGCGGCTGGACGAGCTGATATTCATTGTGCTGATGCTGAACCTGCTGTACGGCTTCGCCATTTACCGCCATGCGTTAACGTCGCACGCGTACTTTATTCAGCAAGCGCTGCTTGAGGAAAAAAGCTCACGCCTGGCAGAACAGTTTCGCCAGGCCAAAGAGGAAGCGGAGCAGGCGCTGCTGGATAAAAATCAGTTCCTGACGACAGCCAGCCACGACCTGCGTCAGCCGGTACACGCCATGGGCTTTCTGATCGAAGCGATTATCCACCGAAACCGGGACGACAGCCTGACGCCCCAGCTGCTTGACCTGCAGCAGAGCGTTCGCTCGGTGCATTTGATGTTCAATTCTCTGCTCGACCTCAGCAAGATTGAATCCGGGAAAGTGCTCACTGCCCCTACCAAAGTGGACATCGGCGCTCTGCTCGACTCGGTGATCACGCTGTTTCGCGAAGAGGCCAACAGCCGTGCACTTAGGCTGTCCACCCGTCGACCCAAACGCCGCATCCACGTGATGGGCGACCCGCTGCTGGTGCGACAATCGCTGATTAACCTGATTCAAAACGCCCTTCGCTACACGCAGCAGGGCGGCGTGCTGGTTGCCATCCGACCGCGCGGTGACGAGTGCCTGGTGGAGGTGTGGGACACGGGTGTCGGTATCGCTGATGACGAGAAAGGTAAAATCTTCTCCCCTTACTACCGCCCCGAACTGGCCTGGAAGATCGACAGCGCCGGACACGGGCTGGGCCTCGCCGTGGTTGCCCGCTGTGCCAGGCTGATGAAGGTGAAGTACGGGATGCAATCCATAGAAGGTAAAGGCTCACGCTTCTGGATGCGCTTCACTCAATATGCTGGCGAAGAGAACGCGACGGACATCCCGCCCGCCGATAACAACGCCTCTGCGCCGGTACGCTATGCGCCGCTGCGCGGTTCTTGCCTGGTCGTCGATGACGACCCGCTGGTGACGTCAGCCTGGGAGAGCCTGATGAGCGTTTGGGGAATCAAGGTGCGTTGCGCGGCTTCCGCTGAAGAAGCGTTCGCCATCATCGACGACGGCTTCACCCCGTTCGCCGTGCTGTGCGACCAGCGCCTGCGATCCGGCGAAAGCGGCTTCGACATCCTGAAAGCGCTTTTTGAACGTCTGCCGGACATGAGCGGCGCGATGGTCAGCGGCGAGTTTAATTCGCCTGTTCTGCTGGAGGCGGAGCAGGAAGGGTATCTGGTGCTGCGCAAGCCTCTGGAGCCGGCTAAACTGCATGCGCTGCTGACGCAGTGGTCAGGATGTCGTGGATAGGGGAATAGATAACAGCAGCAGCGTTGCGCTTCACTGTTGGGCCAGATAGTACGCGGTGTCCTGCTGTGATGCCAATGTGTCGGTATGGTTGAGCTGCTGAGGCAGGATTTCGCGGGCCTGATTAATGATTTCATCGTGCATGATTCAGCCTCCTGTGGTGATCTGCATGTTGCTTCTACCGGGCAGGGCGGGAGATGTTGGAAACGGCCCCGAAAGGAGCCGGTGTGGTTGTTACCAGCGGAGTTCTGATGTTAGCAAGAATGCCACCTCTTTGGCTCGCTCCTGTAAGTCGTAATCGACTTGCATACTGATAGGAATATGAAAATCCGTTACGGTGAACAAATCTGTGTAGCCAATCTCCTGGCGTAACCGCTTCCGGGGAGGCAAGAATCTGTCAGGAGGCCCGAATTGTGAATGCACCCAAGACCGCACCATTTCAGGTTGTAGTGGTGATGGCAGCTCATTAGGGAATTTATAGTTCGTTTTCTTCTCATTCTGTAAAAAAAGCTCGATAGAATAAAGCGTTGTACCGTCTCGCTTAAAAGCTAAGTAAATACCTTCATTCATCATGCTTAACGTTAGATCAGGATCTCCCGGATAGCCTGTCGGCTTGGTCTTGTAGGGAATCAATCCGGCATCAAAAATTTCCTGATACGGCTTACCTAAGCAGCGAATCAATGCTTCGACATTAACGGTCATTAGTATAATCCCTGTTCCTGATTTAATTGATGCATCTTAGCTTTGGCTTCATCGATTTGACTATCTGTTACGCCACGCTCTTTAAGCTCGGGGCGTATGGTCTCAATGTCTCGTTCGACAGCTGCTCGCAAATCTCTGGAGTCTTGCTGTATTTGCGTAGGGCTATTTCTGCCGCCATAAGTGGCGCTGAGTTTTTGGTGAATATCAGCAGGAATTATGATGGACGCAACGTCTTTCGCCATACGGTCAATTTCGGCCGGTTTTGCGTCTGGGAATTCGCGTCGTAAGTAGGCCCGTACTGCTGCGGCTGAGGGCATGTGATCAGCATGAGTACCGTTTCGTGCTCGACCTATGAAGTTACTATATAAGTCTACTTCAAGCAGTTCCACAGGAGGCTTGCTGAGATAGATGTAGATTGGCGGGTGGACGTTGCCCGGAAACACCAGAATGTAGTCCCGGAAGTCCTTTTCCTCTGGCGGTGGCGTGGTGGTGATAGTCACGCCCTGAATGTCAGGATGCTCAAGTCCCGGTATCGCTAACGTTCCGATCTGCGGGCTATGGTTCCCAGTGTTCCACCCGCTGGCATCTCTACTGCCCGGTGCATCAGCTGGTGTCCAGGTTATCTGTACCTTTCCGCCCGGCCCGTTGCCCCAGAAGCGGTATTTTCCGTCAAACCGCTTATCCATCAGCCTGACTCTCACCTGATCGCGTCCGCTCTCCGGGCTGGTGTGATACCCCACGGCCTTCAGCCGTCCGGTTTCCGCGTCTTCCACCCAGTTATAGCGTACCCGCGTTGGCACCGTACCGCCGCTCCGGGCTACTGCCAGCAGTTGTTCAGCTGTTAACAGGTCAGATTTTTCACCTTTCAGCATTGAGTGCAGCACCGCACCCATGACCACGAACGGTAAATTCAGCTCAAACCTGCTTTCCCAGACCGCTGGCCCGGACAGGTGTTTCATCTGGTACGTCAACGCCTTTGCTGCGTCCTGATTCAGTCTTGCTGTAGCTCCGCCAGCAGATGCAGCCATACCCGCCTCCGCACCACCGGCTACTACCACCGGAGATGGGGGAAGTGGCATAGCTTCCGCTTCACCGAAGAAGAAGCCGCTTACCCTGTCGAAGAGGGATTTTTTCCTCTCAGGAGCTGCATCTGCCTCCCCGGAGGAGGTCTTAGCCTTTTTCGCCGCCTGTGCGTGCTGTTCCGGTTCGCTGCCGTAAGACCTTGGGGAGGGTTCCGGGGAGGCTGGCAATGATTGGTAAAAACTCATCGCTGCAAAGTTTGCCTGGGGTTCGTTCCCAATTCCTGCGTCGGTACACCCAGCTCCACGCAGGCAGGATTTCGCAAAAACGGGGACCGGATTGATTAGCACTTCATCGGGCTTCGTTCGTTTTTCAATCTGCTCCCGTTCTGCCACGCGCCCGGCATTACAGTCACTTTCATAAGTGTGTGAAAATACAGTCGGAACGAACCGGGCCCGGCAGGGGCAGGAGCTGAAGCTATCCAGTGAACCCGCCCACTCTTTCGGGGCACCGTTCACCGAATAGGTGTCTCCCATACCGCCACAGACGCGGAATCGCCCCTCATGCTTCCCGCAAGTCACCGGGTCGCCGACCCGGACCTGCTGACGTATCACGCCGCCAGTCTCATAGGTATCATCGGATGCACCCGAGAGAATGCGCCCCCCGCAGGTGGTTTTATCCAGGTGATACAGGAAAAAACCTGTTGCCATAATCCCTCATAAATAATATGGGTTTGGTGCACATAATATCCAAAAGTTGACTAAAGCTAAATTTGGCAGGTTAAAAAATATCGGTTTGAAGTGGGGTCAGGACAAAGACCTAAGGACATCAGCAGACAAAGCAACCCGCTATATAACGGAATGCCCAAAAGCAAAAACCCGCCTCAAGGGCGGGTTTTCTGAATAGTGGTGCCCGGACTCGGAATCGAACCAAGGACACGGGGATTTTCAATCCCCTGCTCTACCGACTGAGCTATCCGGGCAACGGGGCGCATTAAACCCGATCTGCCCGTTGCCGTCAACGAAAAATGTTGTTTTCGTTACAGACTGCGCAATCTCTCGCCATTTCGCCGCAATCTTAAGCGAAAAAGTGCGTCCAGAGCGCAGAGAGCGGCATGGCGAGCAGTAATGCGGGCAGCATATTCACCACGGCAAACATTTTGATCCCGCAAATACGTAGGCCCGTCGCCAGCAGCAGCAGGCCGCCGACGGCGGTGAAGTCCGCCATCATCGCTGGCGTGGTCAGCGGGAGAATCAAGGTGGCGCAGGTGGCAAGCGCGAGTTGAATCAGCAGCATCGGCACGCAAATCGCCGCAACGGCAACGCCGAGCGTGGTGGCGAAAATGGTGGCGGTGAAGAAATCGAGAAACGCTTTTGCAATCAATATGCTTGGGTCGCCCGTCATTCCTTCCTGCATCGAGCCGAAAATCCCGGTGCCGCTTGCGCAAAACAGAATAATGATGGCGACGTAGTTCTGAATAAACGACTCGTGCGTGCCGTGTTTCGCCTTGCCCGGTCGGGCAATCAGGTTTTTGGCTTTGCCCACCGCGCTATTGATGCCTTTTTCCAGATAGCAAAATTCGCCAATCAGTGCGCCGAGCAGTGTAGCCAGCACCATGACGGGCAGGTTGGCGCATTTGATCACTAAAAGGATGCCGATGCCTAAGGATGCCAGGCCGAATATAGAGGGCATGGATGAACGGATACGCTCCGGCAGCCGCTGACTCAACACTGCGCCCAGTACGCCGCCCAGCAATACGGCTCCGGCGTTAATAAATGGCCCGATAACCACGGTTAACTCCTGTTATTTACTCATTGATATTGCATTATTATGGCACGTCAGGGCTGCGCGAGCCTTAGCTTTGGGTGGTTTCGTGCATACTGATTCCTTCTTGCGCGTGAAAATAAAAGGTGACATGATTGCGCGAATTTTCTCCTCCCTGTCTCACCGCTCGGTGAGGGTATTTGCGCTTATGAAAACCATGAAAATTGCCGTCAGCCATGAGCTGGTATCCAAAGTTTCTACGCACCGTGAAAAGGTGACGCTGGATAACACCGATTTCACCGATGTGGCGGCAGTCGTCATTACCGTTGTTGAAAGCTACAGCGGCATTCTCGCGTTGCTGAAGCGTACGGGCTTTCAGCTACCGGTGTTTATGTTCTCGCAAGAGCCTGGAGAGGTGCCTGATGGCGTCACGGCGATTATCTCGGGTAAAGCTCAGGAGTTTCTGGAACTGGAGAGCGCCGCCTGCCGTTACGAAGAGGAATTGCTGCCGCCTTTTTTCGATACCCTGAGCCAGTATGTAGAGATGGGCAACAGCACCTTCGCCTGTCCGGGCCACCAGCACGGGGCTTTTTTCAAAAAACACCCGGCAGGGCGACAGTTCTATGATTTCTTCGGTGAGAACGTGTTTCGCGCCGACATGTGCAACGCCGACGTTAAGCTGGGCGATCTGCTGATCCACGAAGGCTCCGCCAAGCACGCGCAAAAGTTCGCGGCGAAAGTATTCAACGCGGACAAAACCTACTTTGTGCTGAACGGCACGTCGGCGGCCAACAAGGTGGTGACCAACGCGCTGCTGACCCGCGGCGACCTGGTGCTGTTCGACCGCAACAACCATAAATCTAATCACCACGGCGCACTGATCCAGGCGGGCGCCACGCCGGTGTATCTTGAGGCGGCGCGCAATCCGTTTGGCTTTATCGGCGGGATCGACGAGCACTGCTTTGATGACGCGTATCTGCGGGATCTGATCCGCGAAGCGGCGCCGGAAAAGGCCGACGAGGCTCGCCCGTTCCGCCTGGCGATCATTCAGCTTGGCACCTACGACGGGACGATCTACAACGCCCGCCAGGTGATCGACAAGATCGGCCATCTGTGTGACTACATCCTTTTTGACTCCGCGTGGGTGGGCTACGAGCAGTTTATCCCGATGATGGCGGAAACGTCTCCGCTCTTGCTGGAGCTTAACGAGAACGATCCGGGTATTTTCGTGACCCAGTCGGTGCACAAGCAGCAGGCCGGGTTCTCGCAAACGTCGCAGATCCATAAAAAGGATAACCACATCCGCGGTCAGGCGCGCTTCTGTCCGCACAAGCGGCTGAACAACGCGTTTATGCTGCACGCCTCCACCAGCCCGTTTTATCCGCTGTTTGCGGCGCTGGACGTGAACGCCAAAATTCACGAGGGCGAGAGCGGGCGCAGGCTGTGGGCGGAGTGCGTTGAGCTGGGTATTGAGGCGCGCAAGGCCATCATCGCCAACTGCCATATGATTAAACCGTTTATCCCGCCGGTGGTGGCCGGGCGGCCATGGCAGGATCACCCCACTCAGGTCATTGCGAGCGAGCGTCGCTTCTTCAGCTTCGAGCCGGGGGCCAAATGGCACGGGTTTGAGGGTTATGCGAGCGAGCAGTATTTCGTCGACCCGTGCAAGCTGCTGCTGACCACGCCGGGCATTGATGCAGAAACAGGTCACTATACCGATTTCGGCATTCCGGCGACCATTCTCGCCCACTACCTGCGCGAAAACGGCATCGTGCCGGAGAAGTGCGACCTCAACTCGATCCTGTTCCTGCTGACGCCTGCCGAAAGCAGCGAGAAGCTGGCGCAGCTGGTGGCGATGCTGGGGCAGTTTGAGCAGCATATTGAAGACGACACGCCGCTCGCCGACGTGCTGCCGACCATCTACCAAAAATACCCGGTGCGTTACCGCGACTACACGATCCGTCAACTGTGCCAGGAGATGCACGATCTCTACGTCAGCTTTAACGTGAAGGATCTACAGAAGGCGATGTTCCGCCGGGAGAGCCTGCCCGCCGTAGTGATGAACCCGCAGGATGCCAACCAGGAGTACATTCGCGGGAACGTGGAGCTGGTGCGTATTCGTGACGCTGAAGGGCGCATTGCCGCCGAAGGTGCGCTGCCGTACCCACCAGGCGTGCTGTGTGTGGTGCCGGGAGAAGTCTGGGGCGGGGCGGTACAGCGTTATTTCCTGGCGCTGGAAGAGGGCATTAATATGCTGCCGGGCTTCTCGCCGGAGTTGCAGGGTGTTTACAGCGAGAAGGATGCGGACGGGATTAAGCGGCTGTATGGGTACGTATTGAATGTCTGAACGTAGGCCCGGTGGCGCAAGCTTACCGGGCCTATAATACTTCCTCAGGCTTCTGCGCGGCGGTACATCCTTCTCGGATGCCCAATCTTCCCGTACAGCATCTCCACCGTCAGAAAACCCACCTCCACGCAGTGTTCCAGATAGCGTCGGGTGGTGGTTTTACTCAGTCCCGTCTCGCTCACCACCTCATCCACCGTAAAGCAGTGCGCCGCCTTGCTGTTAAACAGCGTTTGCACCCGCGCCAGCGTGTTCTCCTCTATTCCCTTACTGCCGTTGTCCAGACGATAGTTTTTCGCCTGTAACTGATAGAGTGAATCCACGTTCTGCTGGTCGACAATCTTCCAGACCCGCTGCTGCTCGGCAAACTGCACAAAACGCTCCAGCGACTGGCTGAGCCGCTTCCAGGAGACCGGCTTAAGGATATAGTCAAACGCGCCGTTTCGAATGGCCTGGCTACAGGTGTCCATATCGCTGGCGGCGGTGATGAAAATCACCGAGCAGTTGGCGCGGGCCAGCATCGGGTTGCTGATAAGGGTGATGCCTTTGCCGTCCGGCAGGTAGTTATCCAGCAGCATCAGCTTCGGCTGTTTACTCTCCAGCTGTCGCTGCGCGTCGGCCAACGACGCGGCAATCCCCACCAGCCTCAGGCGCGGATGTTTACCGATAAGCTCCGCGTGCAGCTGTGCCAGTTCGTTCTCGTCTTCAACAATCAGTACGTCGATAAGTTCATGTTGCATAGTCGGTATCTTCCAGTTGCCGGACGGTTCCCGAGGCCGGGATAAACAGTGAGAAAATGGTCCCGTGCGGCATGTTATCGGCAACTTCTATTGTGCCGCCAGCCTGCGTGACGTAGCTTTCAATCAGATACAGGCCAATCCCGTGATCGCCCCGCGTTTTGGTGGTGATGCCGCGTTCAAATATCCGGTCACGGATCGCGGGGGTAATGCCAACGCCCTGGTCGGCCACTTCAATAATCAGCTCCTGCTCGCTGAGTTTTATCAGCACTTCCACCGGCGCATGCGGGAGCGGCGATCGCTGCGTCGCTTCGATGGCGTTATCCAGCAGGTTGCCAATAATCGAAATCAGCTCTTGCTCTCCCAGCGGCAGGAACGGTTTGTCCAGCCGACAGGCCGGGTCGAAACTCAGCTCGACGCCTTTCTCACGCGCGCGGGCGGCTTTTCCCAGCAGCAGCCCGCAAAGTGTCGGGGAACTAAAGCGGGAGGAGATAAAGTCCAGCAGCTCCTGAGCATGCTCCGACTGCGCCTGAATGTAGCGAATGGCCTCTTCATAGCGGCCCATATGCAGCAGGCCGGAGAGGGTGGTCATCCGGTTCAGCTGCTCATGACGCATAATGCGCAGGTTATCGACGTAGCGTTTTACCTGGCTGAGCTGGCTGCTGAGAGAGTCGATCTCGTTGCGATCGCGGAAGGTGATCACCCAGCCCTGCAGCGACCCCTCAAGCATGATGTGCACCCGGCTGGCAATCACCGTGAGATCGTTAAAGCGGCAAATCTCGTCATGGGTATCTTTCGCCAGCATCGTCTGCGTGTCGAAGAACGGGACCGGATCGATCACCTGGCTTATCAGTTGCCCGCGCAGTTCCCGGGCCGGCTGGCTCAGGCCCAGCAGCTTGCGCGCCGCCTGGTTGATCACCTCTATGCGCCGTTCGTTATCAATGGCGATCACGCCTTCGTAGATGGACTCCATCATAGCCTTTTGCTGGCGCACCAGCAGGCCGATCTCTCGTGGCTCCAGGGAGAAGATCTGCTTCTTAATACTACGGGTAAAGAACCAGGAGAAGACAAAGAGGGCGATCAGCAGCAGCACGGCGGCAATCAGGATATTGACCACTTTACTGACGGTAATGGTGTCCAGGTAGCTGGTGAGATAGCCAACTGAAACAATGCCGACCACCTGCCCGGCGTCGTTGAAAATGGGCGCTTTACTGCGCAGTGAAATGCCCAACCCGCCTTTACGTATGGTTGTCGTGCTTTTCCCCTGCAATACGGCTTCATTGTCGCCGCCGACCAACGTCGTGCCCACCCTGTCGGCAAAGACGGAGTGAAAAAGATGCCGTCCCGTATTATCGCCAATGACAATAAAGCTGGCGTCGCTGTGCGCGGCCATTTTCTGCATGAAATCATGAATGGCGTTGATATCTTTTTGTTCAACTTCAGTACGCAATGACGGAATAAGCGCAATCTCTTCCGCCTGTATTTTAGCGCGCGCACTCATTTCCTGATAAAGCTGTTTTCCGACATCGGCATAATAATATCCGCCCAGCAGCACAAAAAGCACTGAGAAAAAGGCAACGAGCGAAATAAACAGCTTAATCTGGAAAGACACTTTCATAACTATCACGCAAAGTAGCGGCAAAGATCGTCAATATATCATCTTTTTTCATGCGGATGTCCGCTTTGCGGGAAACTTGTGATCCCTTGCACAGCAAGGGCTGTAAATGATTTATCCAGAAGGCTTAAGATCTTCATGCTGCTAAGTTAAATGTTATTTGGTCGTTCAATTCAGAAAAGAAACCATAAAAACCACGATAATAAATAAGGCATAAATCACATTAAATAAAAGAAACCATAAAAACCATAGCTGCCATTAAAACTTCGCTTTTAATATGCCATTCCTCACATAAAGTAGGCCTTTGTGACTCTAAGCTGAACGCACAAAATAACTAAGGGGCTTATTATGAGCACAACTGACGATTCTTTCTCTGTTACCCACGACCCGATTGAAATTCAGCGGCCATCCCTCAAGGAGCGGTGGTGGCATATTATGGATACCTGGAAAATCGGGATTATTCCTCTGCCGCTGTTCGTTCTGGCGGGTGCGCTGATCGCGATTGATTGCCTGGGCGGAAAACTGCCGAGCGATATCGTGGTGATGGTGGCGACGCTGGCCTTCTTCGGCTTTGCCTGCGGTGAGTTCGGCAAACGCCTGCCGATTGTCGGCAAGCTTGGCGCGGCGGCGATTTGCGCCACCTTTATCCCTTCCGCGCTGGTCTACTACGGTTTGCTGCCGGACGTGGTGGTGGAATCCACGACCAAATTCTACAAATCCACCAACATTCTCTACCTCTATATCTGCTGCATTATCGTCGGCAGCATCATGAGCATGAACCGCACGGTGCTGATTCAGGGCTTCCTGCGCATCTTCTTCCCGATGCTGTGCGGTGAAATCGTCGGCATGATTGTTGGCATGGGCGTGGGGCTGGCGCTGGGCCTGGAGCCGTTCCAGATCTTCTTCTTTATCATTCTGCCGATCATGGCGGGCGGCGTCGGGGAAGGGGCGATTCCGCTTTCCATCGGCTATGCCACCCTGCTGCATATGGACCAGGGCGTAGCGCTCGGCCGCGTGCTGCCGATGGTTATGCTCGGCGGCCTGACGGCAATCATCATCTCCGGCTGCCTGAACCAGCTCGGTAAACGCTACCCGCACCTGACCGGTGAAGGCCAGCTGATGCCTAACCGCGCGAATGCCGATGCCACCGTCTCTCAGCCTGCGTTCTCCGGCAAGGCGGACGTGACGACTATCGCCTCCGGCGCGCTGCTGGCGGTGCTGCTGTACATGCTGGGCATGCTCGGCCACAAGCTGATTGGCCTGCCTGCGCCCGTTGGCATGCTGTTTATGGCGGTGCTGGTGAAGCTCTGCAACGGCGCTTCTCCGCGCCTGCTGGAGGGCTCGCAGGTGGTGTACAAATTCTTCCAGACCTCCGTGACCTACCCAATCCTGTTCGCCGTTGGCGTGGCCATTACCCCGTGGCACGAGCTGGTCGCGGCGTTCACCGTCAGCAACCTGCTGGTGATTATCAGCACCGTCTCCGCGCTGGTGGCGACCGGGTTCTTCGTCGGTAAAAAGATCGGTATGCACCCGATTGATGTCGCCATCGTCTCCTGCTGTCAGAGCGGACAGGGCGGTACCGGCGACGTGGCGATACTGACCGCAGGCAACCGCATGAGCCTGATGCCGTTCGCCCAGATTGCTACCCGTATCGGCGGGGCGATTAACGTCTCTGTCTCACTGCTGATTCTGGGCAACTTCCTCGTCTAAGTATTCAGGAAAAAACAATGAAACTCGCAAGCTTTTTATACCAGGGAAAACGCAGCTACGGCATCGTTCAGGCCGAGGGCGTGATTGATTTAGGCCGCCGTCTCGGCGACCGCTACGGCGACCTTAAAGCGCTGCTGCAGGGCAACGGGCTGGCGTTGGCCACCCGTTACCTGAACGACGCGGTGGATGTACCGCTGAGCGCCATCACCTTCTTACCTGTGATCGTGCAGCCGGAAAAAATCCTCTGCGTGGGCATGAACTACGCCGACAAGCGCAAGGAGTTTGACCAGCACAACCCGGCCCCGACGCTGTTTGTTCGCTTCCCGGACTCACAGACCGGCCACAACGAGCCGGTACTGAAGCCGCGCCACTCCAGCGAATTCGACTACGAAGGCGAGCTGGCGGTGATCATCGGTAAGGGTGGGGAGAACATCAGCCGCGATGACGCCCTGCGCCACGTGGCCGGCTACAGCTGCTACATGGACGGCTCCGCCCGCGACTGGCAGCACACCTGGTTCACCGCCGGTAAAAACTGGCGTCAGACCGGGGCGTTTGGCCCCTGGATGGCGACGGCGGATGAGATCCCGGACCCGCACAGCCTGGCGATCCGCACCTGGCTTAACGGCCGCATGGTGCAGGAGGACAACACCAGCAGCATGATCCACAAGGTCGCGGAGCTCATCGAGTACATCAGCACCTTTACCCGCTTAAGCCCGGGCGACGTGATCATCACCGGCTCCCCGGGCGGCGTGGGTAAAAAGCGTAACCCGCCGCTGTTTATGAAAGAGGGGGATCGCATTGAAGTGGAGATCGAGCATATCGGTCATCTGAGCAACGTGATTGTTGAAGCGCCAGCCGTCGGGCTTGCGGCGGCACACTGAGAAAGGCGGCATGAACAGTCAACCCATCGATTTTCGCCAGACGCTGGTGGCGAAACACCCGGAACGCTTAAGCCAGATCCGCTACCTGCTGGCAGACAGCGGCCTTGGCCTGGACAACGACATCACGCTGTTTGTCGAAGCCTGGTCCGGCGCGCAGCTGGTGGGTTGCGCAGGACTTGCAGGCAACGTCATCAAATGCGTGGCGGTCAACGAGCAGCTTCGTGGGGAAAACCTCAGCGCGCGGCTGCTGGCAGAGGTGGAAAATGCGGCGCTGGAGCGCGGCCATTTTCACCTCTTCCTCTGCACCCGTCCGTGCAACCGGGAGCGCTTTGCCCGCAGCGGCTTCTGGCCAATTGCCCAGAGCGGGAACAACGCGGTGCTGATGGAGAACACCCCGCAGGGGATCGCGCGCTACTGCCGTACCTTAAGCCGGATGCGAAAGGGCGGGGAGAAAACTGGCGCGATAGTGATGAACGCCAATCCGTTCACCCTCGGCCACCGCCATCTGGTGGAGCAGGCGGCAGGGCAGTGTGACGCCCTGCATCTGTTCGTGGTGCGTGAAGACGCGTCGTTCTTCCCGTTCAGCGCGCGTCTCGAGATGGTGCGCGCGGGCGTAGCCCATCTGCCAAACGTGGTGGTGCATGAAGGCTCGCAGTACATCATCTCCCGCGCCACCTTCCCGGCCTACTTCCTGAAGGAGACCGGCAAAGTGCAGCAGGCGTGGAGCGAGATCGACGTGCTGATCTTCCGGGACTTCATCGCCCCGGCGCTCGGCATCACGCACCGCTTCATCGGCTCGGAGCCGTTTTGCGACATCACCCGCCAGTACAACCAGACGCTGCATGGCCTGCTGGCCTCGCATATCGAGGTGGTGGAAATGCCGCGCATCAAGGCCACCGGCAACGCTATTTCGGCGTCCGAAGTGCGCCGTTTACTCAAGACACAGCAGTTTTCCCGGATCCGGGAGATCGTCCCGGACTCCACCTTCGCGCATCTCGAAACACACTATCGTGCGAGTGCGGAAGTCGCATAACTATCAGGAATTTATCATGAATATTGTAAGGGAGGCGCTGGCCGGAACGCAGGAGTCCAGCGACCTGATGGTGAAAATCGCCCCCGCTCACGGCGAGCTGGAGATTGTCATCCACAGTGAAGTGATTAAGCAGTTTGGCGAGCAAATTCGCCAGGTGGTCAACGACACGCTGCGCGCCATGAACGTGCGCCAGGGGCTCATCATTATTGAAGACAAAGGGGCGCTGGACTGTGTTATTCGCGCCCGCCTGCAAAGCGCGCTGATGCGTGCCGCCGATGAACGGGCCATCAACTGGGAGGCGCTGAAATGAGCAAACTCCGCCGCAGTATGCTGTTCCTGCCGGGCGCCAACGCCGCCATGCTTTCCACCGCGTTTATCTACCGCCCCGACTCCATCATGTTTGACCTTGAGGACGCCGTCGCCCTGCGTGAGAAGGACACCGCGCGCATGCTGGTTTTCCACGCGCTACAGCACCCTATGTATCAGGATATCGAAACCGTGGTGCGCATTAACCCGCTCAGCACGCCGTTTGGCCTGCTGGATCTGGAAGCCGCCGTGCGCGCGGGTGTGGACGTGATCCGCCTGCCAAAAACCGACACCCCGGACGACGTCTACGAGCTGGAGGGCCACCTTGAGCGCATTGAACGCGAGTGCGGCCGCGAGGTCGGCTCCACCCGCGTGATGGCGGCGATTGAGTCGGCCATTGGCGTCATCAATGCCGTGGCGATTGCCCGCAGCTCCCCGCGCCTCATCGGCATCGCGCTGGCCGCCTTTGACTACGTGATGGACATGCAGACCGAGCGCGGCGACGGCACCGAGCTGTTCTACGCCCGCTGCGCCGTGCTGCACGCCGCCCGCGCGGCGGGTATCGACGCCTTCGACGTGGTGTGGTCAGACGTTAACGACGAGGCCGGGTTCCTCCGCGAGGTCGATCTGATCCGCAAGATGGGCTTTAACGGCAAATCGCTGATTAACCCGCGCCAGATTGACCTGCTGCACAACGCTTATGCACCGACGCAGGAAGAGGTGGATCACGCCAAAAGGGTGATTGAAGCGGCAGAAGAGGGCGAGCGTAACGGCCTGGGCGTGGTGTCGCTCAACGGCAAAATGGTGGATGCACCAATTATTAACCACGCGCAGGTGGTGCTGGAGCGCGCGGCGGCTTCCGGCGTGCGTCGGTAAGGATAAGACAATGAATCAGACTGAACTTCTCCACGTAAACTTCCCCCATCTGCGGGACCTGAAACCCTTTGATACCGCCCACAGCGCCACGCCGTGGCTGGCGGACAGTGACGCGAAGCACAACCGCAAGCTCTGTGCCTCCCTTGAAGAAGCCGTAGCGCGCAGCGGCCTGCAGGACGGGATGACCATCTCCTTCCACCATGCCTTTCGCGAAGGCGACCGGGTGATCAACACCGTTGTGGCGCTGCTGGCGCAGATGGGATTTAAAAATTTGACTCTGGCCTCAAGCTCGCTGATGACCTGCAACGACGCTCTGATCGAGCATATTGAAAGCGGCGTCATCACCCGGATTTACACCTCGGGCATGCGCGGCAGGCTGGCGGACGCCATCTCCCACGGGCTGATGGACGAGCCGGTACAGATTCACTCTCACGGCGGGCGCGTGAAGCTGCTCCAGGACGGCGAGCTGAATATCGACGTGGCGTTTCTCGGCGTGCCGTGCAGCGATGCGTTTGGCAACGCTAACGGCACGCACGGTAAATCGTGCTGCGGCTCGCTCGGCTACGCGATGGTGGACGCGCATTTTGCTCGCAAGGTGGTGCTGCTGACCGAAGAGCTGGTGCCGTTCCCGAATATGCCCGCCAGCCTGGTACAGGACCAGGTGGACTACATCGTACAGGTCGAGAGCGTGGGCGACCCGGCGAAAATCAGCGTCGGCGCGGCGCGAGTCACCAGCAACCCGCGCGAGCTGATGATCGCCCGCTATGCGGCGGACGTGATCGAGCATTCCGGCTATTTCAAACCGGGCTTCTCGATGCAGACCGGCTCCGGCGCGGCGGCCACCGCCTGCACCCGCTTTATGGAAGAGAAGATGGAGCGCAGCGGCGTGAAGGCGCGCTTTGCGCTCGGCGGCATCACCGGCAGCCTGGTGGATCTGCACGAGAAGGGGCTTATCGAAAAGCTGCTCGACACCCAGTGCTTTGACGGCCAGGCGGCGGCTTCGCTGGCGCGCAACCCGAACCACGTAGAGATCTCCACCAACGTCTACGCCAACCCCGGCAGCAAGGCGGCAAGCTGCGATCAGCTCGACGTGGTGATCCTCAGCGCCCTGGAAATTGACGTTGATTTCAACGTCAACGTCATCACCGGCTCCGACGGCGTGATGCGCGGCGCGTCCGGCGGGCACTGCGACGTGGCGGCGGCAGCCAACCTGACCATCGTCGTCGCGCCGCTGCTGCGCAGCCGCATTCCGACGGTGGTCAAGCGCGTCACCACGCGCCTCACGCCGGGGGAGAGCATCGACGTGCTGGTCACCGACCACGGCATCGCAGTCAACCCGGCGCGCCCGGAGATCCGCGAGCGGCTGCTGGAGGCCGGGCTGAAGGTAGTGGACATTAGCGCGCTCTATGAGCGGGCGATTTCCCTGACCGGCGTACCGAAACCGATTGAATTTACAGACAAAATCGTCGGTGTGATCCGCTACCGCGACGGCAGCGTGATCGACACCGTACGACAGGTGAAGGAGTCAGTATGATTTTAGCGACACCCGTGCGGGCGGGTGTCAGCCTGGAGGAACTGCTGGCGGCGAAAGAGCGTCGCGCAGCCCGTCAGGCTGACATGCTTGAGCACTATAAACAGCCGGTGATCTCCCTCACGCTGGTCACGCCAGGGGAAATCAAGGACAGCCTGCGCTATCGCAACACCATGGGCGTGGCGCTCCAGATGTGCGACCAGCTGCTGTGGGAGAACCGCTGGCAGGTGCTGGACCGCCAGGTGCTGTGGCTGCCCACCGGACCGGAAGCCTTGTGGTGCGTCGCCCATGCGGCGGCTGAAATCAAAGCGCACTGCGCGGAACTGGAGCAGACGCACCCGCTCGGCAGGCTGTGGGATCTGGACGTGATCTGCCCTCAGCACGGCCACGTCGGGCGCCAGTCGCTGGGGGCAAACCTCAGGCGCTGCCTGATCTGCGACGAGCCCGCGCATGCCTGCTCCCGTTCGCGGCGCCATCCCGTTGAGCAGGTAGTTTCCCGCGTGGAGAAGACGATCGATGACTGGTTTGCTCGCGACTAAACCGCGCTCGGTTGACGTGCCCGCGCTTGCCGAAGCGGCGCTGTGGCAGGAGCTGGAGCTGACGCCCAAGCCGGGGCTGGTGGACAAGCTCAACAACGGTTCCCATCGCGATATGGACCACGCGCTGTTTGTCCGTAGCATCGCGGCAATTACGCCGTGGTTTTCGCGCTTTGCCGAGCTGGGCAGCGCGCATGCGGATAAACCCGCTGACGCACAGCTGCGGATTATCCGCCCGATGGGGATGGCCTGCGAGCAGGCGATGTATGCCGCGACGAACGGCGTGAACACGCATAAGGGCGGGATTTTTGCTCTCGGCCTGCTGTGCTTCGCTGCCGGGCGTGTGAAAAATATCTCTGCGGACAGCCTCTGTTGTGAGGTGAGTAACATCTGCAGCGGGCTGGTGTCGCGGGAGCTGGCAGCGCGCAGCGGGCAGGCGACGGCGGGCGAGCGGCAGTTTCAGCAGTACGGCTTAACCGGGGCGCGAGGCGAGGCGGAGAGCGGCTTTGCGACGGTGCGTAAGGCGCTGGGGCAGTGGAACGGACAGTCGCTTCACGGCCTGCTGTTGCGCCTGATGGCGGTCAATCAGGACAGTAATCTCGTGTCGCGCGGCGGCATTCAGGGGCTGCGCTACGTTCAGGGCTATGCGCGGAAACTGCTGGCTAACGGCTGGGATCGCGAGGCGTTGCTTAAGATGGATAAGGCACTGATTGAACGAAACCTGAGTCCGGGCGGCAGCGCGGATTTGCTGTCGGTGGGGTGGGTGCTCTCTGCAATAAAATAGCCGGGTGGCGGCTACGCCTTACCCGGCCTACGGTCTGGTTTTGTAGGCCCGGTAAGCGAAGCGCCACCGGGCACAACAATTAATGCGCAATCGGCTGTGTACCGTGCGCTGTGCGAACGTGCTTGTACTTGAACAGCGCGAGGAACGCGAAGAACAGCACCAGCGAATACGCCGCGAAGATCAGCCACACGGGCTGCCAGTCGGTGATACCGTTGGTGGTGTACATCTCAACCACTTTACCGCTCACCACGCCGCCCAGAATACAGCCGAAGCCGTTAGTCATCATCAGGAACATGCCCTGCGCGCTGGCGCGGATTTCAGGCTTCACCTCTTTTTCCACAAACACCGAACCGGAAATGTTGAAGAAGTCGAAGGCGCAGCCGTAAACAATCATCGACAGCACCAGCAGCACGGTGCCGAACGCGCTCGGGTCGCCGTAGGCGAACAGGCCGAAGCGCAGCATCCACGCGGCGATACTGATCAGCATGACGTTTTTGATGCCGTAGCGGCTCAGGAAGAACGGGATGGTCAGGATGAACAGCGTCTCGGAGATCTGCGAGATGGACATCATCACCGACGCGTGCTCAACGATAAAGCTCCCGGCAAACAGCGGATCGTTATCGAAGCTGTGCAGGAAGGTGTTGCCGAACATGTTGGTGATTTGCAGCTCCGCGCCCAGCAGCATGGAGAAGATAAAGAAGATCGCCATGCGCTTGTTTTTGAACAGCGCGAAGGCATCCAGGCCAAGCATGGTGCTCCAGCTCTGGTTTTTCTGCTGGTTAGATACCGGAATGGTTGGCAGCGTCAGGGTGAACAGCGCCAGCAGTACGGAGAGCGCAGCGCCAATATACAGCTGCATGTGGCTCAGCTCGAAGCCCGCGAAGCTCACGCCCCACATCGCCATGATAAAGCCGATGGTGCCCCAGATACGGATTGGCGGGAAGTCAGTGACGATATCCAGGCCGGCAGATTTCAGGCGGTAGTAGGAGATGGAGTTGATCAGCCCAAGCGTTGGCATATACGCCAGCGAGTTAAGCAGGATCACCATAAACATCGCCCCCGGCGTGGTCACTTCGGCCGCCATAAACAGCGTCCCCGCACCCACCAGATGGCAAAGCATATACAGCCATTTCGCACTTAACCATTTATCCGCCACGATACCGAGCAGCGTTGGCATGAAAACAGCCGCAATACCCAGCGAGCTGTAGACGGCACCGATTGACGCACCATCAAACTTGAGCGTCACAAACATATAGGAGCCGAGTGTAGTCAGCCAGCTACCCCACAGGCAGAACTGCAGAAACGACAAGATTTTAAGCTGCAGCTTAAGGTTCATGTTACTTTCCTCACAAGTGAGCGGGAGATATGTTGTTATAGGAACATTCAGGGTTGTTATTTGATGCAATTCTATCAGTTGGCAACGATATGTTTTGTTACCTCCCGCAAAAAAATGCAATCCACATTAATTTGCAGTTTGGATTGTGATGCAAATAACATTTTCGTATGGGTGGAGGATAGGTGCGGCCTGATGCCCTCACCCTGACCCTCTCCCACAGGGCTGAGGGATCCCCAGTAATATGGTCATGCCTCCATGACCATATTACTGTACTCTTTTCCCAGCTTTTTCATCTCGTTACCTATATTCAGCCGCCTCACTTTTCCAGGTTCATGCCGGAGCACTTCTTCTGCCAGACTCAGGTAAGACAGCACCCGCCTGTGCCTGATACTGCTTGCCTGATAATGCCAGTGTAAACACTGCCTTTCTGCCCTGTAACCTGCCAGCCACATCACCAGACTTGCCATCGCCGCGACCATATTCAGCACTTCCAGTCGCCCTTTTCCCTGGCTCCGGCTCAGCCTCAGACCGAACCCGAAGCGTGGGCTTTTGTCGTCCCGGAAGTTTTGTTCTATCTGCATTCGTCGGCTGTACAGGGCCATTATCTGGTGCGGTTCCAGCCCTTCTGCATTACTGAACAGCAGCCAGGGCTCCCGCGCACTGCTGCGGTGTTCCCGCTGTGTTTTTGGCATGCCTCCCTTTCCGCGACGCCCTGCCTCCGGGCGTTTGTGCAGATAAAACCGGCCGTAACAGGGGATACGGTGTTTACGGGACAGGACACCGTAACCCACGCAGACCGGTTGCCCGGTAGCCTCAAGCTCGCTGATTTTCATCCACTTTTTATCTCCGTCCAGCCGGAAGCTGATACAGCCCCTGACTCTGCCAGTGAAGCTCCAGCCCAGCTGACTTACATGCCGGAACCAGTCTGTCCGAAAGCCGGCATCCGTAAGGATGGTAATGGCTTTATCTTTCGGGATGGCAGCATGCAGGCGGTCAAGGAAGCGGCACTGGACATCACTGTTCTGCGCCAGCTCTGCGGGGACAACCTCACTCATAAGCGGAAGTGAACGACCATTACAGACCAGGCTTGCCCGCAGAAGATGCCAGTTCCTGTCATGCCAGCCGGTCCAGTCGACAGCGATAACGCAGAAGGGCATCAGGGAGGTGATGGTATGTGTGAGCAGGTGCTGAATGCGGGGAATATCACGGTGAAGGGCGGCATTACCCAGGGCACGGTCAACACGTTTAATTTTATTTTTGACGTGCGCCCTGCCGGGAAGGGTTCGCCCCAGGCTGGTCAGGGTCAGGGATGCGCCGTGGGTGAGCGCGACGGCCATGGAAACAAGGACATTAACCCGGAAGCTGTGAATGTCAGATAAAGACGCGGAGAAAAATTTCTGGCAGACTGTCTGTAAAGGCACGATGAGGTCTCTTCTGATTTGTTAGCGCAACCAGTAGATCACACTTCATCGTGCTTTTCATTTTTCTGGGGAACCCTCAGCCCACAGGGAGAGGGGAAGCAGAACACCTTCTCCTTGCTGGAGAAGGTGTGTTGATTATCGACGACGATAATTTTTCTGCGCCGTATTCACCTTATACAGGTACCGGCGGGATTCCGCAGACGGGTGGCGGGTGGTGAGGGTGGAGTAAACATCCCCCGGCGCCATGCTGTTGATGATGTTCGCAGCCTGCACTTTGTCATTCGAGAAGACGCGCAGCACGCTGCCCGCACCGCCGTTATAGGCGGTGATCACCGCATAGCGACGCGACGTCGGGTTATCAATTCCGCCGAGATAGACATTGTTCAGCATTGCCAGATAGGCCGTGCCGGTATCAATGTTGCTTTGCGGATCGAACAGGTAGCTGCGGCTCGGCGTGCCGGATTTCCCCTGCGAGCGGAAGACGTCTTTACCGGCGCTGTGCTGGACAACCTGCATCAGCCCCAGCGCGTCGGAACGGCTGACCGCGTACGGGTTGAACGAGGATTCGGTCTGCATAATCGCCAGGATCAGCGACTCGTCCACGCCATACTTACGCGACGCCTGACGCACCATGCCCAGATACTTATGCGCACGCTTGTCGAGGTGGTTCGGGACAAGGTTAATGGTAACGCTGTAGATAATCTTCAGGCCGTTAGAGCGGCTCTTCAGGCGCGTCTGCAGCAGGTAGTCGGCAAATTTCGTGGCGCGACCTTCCCAGCGGATCGGCTGTCCGGTCTGGTCGACAACCTGACCGTACAGGAACGGCTCTTTCGAAATGGTGATGTCGTCCGCATCGGAGTAAAGATCGATAGATCCCGGATCGTCACCCATCAGCAGGGTTTTGACGATCGCCTGACGCAGCCGTGCCGCAGGGTCGGTGCCTGCGATGGTCTCAATGGTGATCGTACCCTCATCAAAGTTGATGTGGCTACGGGTCAGATAGGCGTCGGTGTACTTAACGTAGTCCTTCGGTCCGGCAATAAGAACTTCGTTAAATCCCCATATGTTCTCGATGTTATGGGCAAACTGCCCCATCAAAATGTCAAAACCGTTGGTGTCCTTGACCCAGGCTTCATTGTAATCATCGCCTTTTTTGGACGAGCACGAGACCAGCAACGGCGCAACAAGGGCTAGCGCTAAAAGTTTTTTCATCATTCCGGGAGTGCGTGTTGTGTTTGCTTTAACGGCGGGGTTTCACCCGCACGCTGTTATTTTTCCGGCGGCGTATAGCCTTCGATGTGGACGTCTTTGCCCTCGAACAGGAAGTTCACCATCTCCTGCTCCAGCAGCTTGCGGTGCTCCGGGTTCATCATGCTGAGCTTTTTCTCGTTGATCAGCATGGTCTGTTTTTTCTGCCACTGTCCCCAGGCTTCTTTGGAGATCTCGTTATAGATGCGCTTGCCCAGGTCGCCCGGGTAGAGCTGGAAATCCTGGCCTTCAGCGTCGCGCTGCAGGAAAGTACAAAAAATGGTTCTGGCCATACGTATTCCTCTTTGTGTTGCCGATGCTAAACCATTGCACCGGCACGTAATTGCTGTAACAGGCGCTCCACGGGAGCCGCCAGCCCGACTGATGGCGGTTGCGCTAAGTTATACCAGAGAGCGGTGCCTTCATCCATGCAGGAGGTGAATGAGGACACGGGAAGCCACATCGGTACTATATCCAGATGGAAATGGCTGAAGGTGTGGCGAAACGCGGTCAGCTGCGTCAGGGTATCTGCCGCAATGCCGCGCTGTTTAAGCCATTCACGCAGCAAGTCTTCATCTTCAAACTGTGGGAAGCAGTATAGACCACCCCACAGACCGCTCGGCGGACGCTGGGCGAGGAAGACCTCGTCACCGTGCTGCATCAGCAGCATATAGCCGGTGCGCTCCGGCAGCGTCTGTTTAGGTTTCTTACCCGGATACTGCGCCCATGACTGGTTGGCATACGCCACGCAGAGGTTGTTCACCGGGCAGAGTTCGCACTTTGGTTTTGAGCGCGTGCAGACCATCGCGCCAAGATCCATCATCGCCTGGTTAAAACGCTCTACGCCCTTCGCCGGGGTGACCGCTTCAGCGATCTCCCACAGGCGTTTTTCAACGTCTTTCTTACCCGGCCAGCCGTCAACGGCGTAGCAGCGTGCGAGCACGCGCTTCACGTTGCCGTCGAGGATCGGGAAATGCTTGCCTAATGAAAGGGAGAGGATCGCGCCTGCGGTTGAACGTCCGACGCCGGGTAAATCGGCCACCTCGTCGAAGGTTTCCGGGAATTTACCGTTATGGCGGGTGGCGACCTGCTGCGCGGCCTTGTGCAGGTTGCGCGCGCGGGCGTAATAGCCCAGCCCGGTCCACAGGTGCAGCACTTCGTCCAACGGCGCGTTTGCCAGGTCGGTGACCGTCGGGAAGCGTGCCATAAAACGCTCGAAGTAAGGGATCACGGTGGCGACCTGCGTTTGTTGCAACATCACCTCGGAGAGCCATACTTTGTAGGGCGTTTTTTCAATTTGCCAGGGCAGGGTTTTACGCCCGTATTTGTCGTACCAGTCCAGCACCTGGGCTGAAAATTGAGAGGCTTGCATGGTCATCGATTCGCATAATCAGGGACGCAGATTGCAGCACAGCGTCCATCTGCTGTAAACCGGATCTTTCCCATGCTTGCATAGAAGCCTTAACTTTGGATAATGCCCGTTTCCCGAACATTCTCACAAGCAGACAACTCTTTTATGAAAAACGACGTCATTTCACCGGAATTTGATGAAAACGGTCGCCCGCTGCGCCGTATTCGCAGCTTTGTCCGCCGTCAGGGCCGCCTGACAAAAGGGCAGCAACACGCGCTGGACAACTACTGGCCGGTGATGGGCGTTGAGTTCAGCGAGCAGCCGCTCGACTTTACCGAGCTGTTTGGCCGCGACGCGCCCGTCACGCTGGAGATCGGGTTTGGTATGGGCACCTCGCTGGTCACTATGGCGAAAGCGCGCCCGGAGCAGAACTTCCTCGGCATTGAAGTACACTCGCCGGGCGTCGGCGCGTGCCTGGCAACGGCCCACGAAGAGGGCGTTGAGAACCTGCGCGTGATGTGTCACGACGCGGTGGAAGTGCTGCACAAAATGATTCCTGACAATTCTTTGAACATGGTTCAGCTCTTTTTCCCTGACCCATGGCACAAAGCGCGTCATAATAAACGCCGTATCGTTCAGGCACCGTTTGCCGAGCTGGTGAAAAGCAAGCTCAAGCTGGGCGGCGTTTTCCACATGGCGACCGACTGGGAACCTTATGCGGAACACATGCTGGAAGTGATGTCGTCGCTGGACGGGTACAAAAATCAGTCCGAGAGCAACGACTACGTACCGCGTCCGGAATCGCGTCCGGTGACAAAATTTGAACAGCGTGGCCATCGTCTTGGTCACGGCGTATGGGACTTAATGTTCGAGAGGGTGAAATAATGGCAAAGAATCGTAGCCGTCGTCTGCGTAAAAAGATGCACATCGAAGAATTCCAGGAAGTGGGCTTCTCCGTTGCCTGGCGTTTCCCGGAAGGCACCAGCGTTGAGCAGATCGACCAGGACGTTGATGCGTTCATCAACGAGGTAATCGAGCCAAACAAGCTGGCCTTCGACGGTAGCGGCTACCTGGCATGGGAAGGTCTGATCTGCACCCAGGAAGTTGGCAAATGCACCGAAGAACATCAGGCCCTGGTTCGCAAATGGCTTGAAGAGCACAAGCTGGAAGATGTCCGCGTGAGCGAACTTTTCGACGTTTGGTGGGACTAATAAAGCAGTAAGCGGGCCAGCATTAGCTGGCCCATTTTGTCTGAGGGAGTGTTTAAGATGCGCAAAACGTTGCTGGCTGTTGCTTTGATGGCAACCGGATTCACCGCCCATGCGGATTATCAATGTAGCGTCACCCCGCGTGATGACGTGGTGTTAAGCCCGCAAACCGTGCAGGTCAAAGGCGAGAACGGCAATCTGGTGATTACGCCGGAAGGAAACGTCACCTTTAACGGCAAACAGTACAACCTGACTGCCGCACAGCGTGAGCAGGCGAAAGATTATCAGGCCGATTTGCGTACCGCGCTGCCATGGATTAATGAAGGCGCCCTGACGCGCGTCGAAAAGAGCCGCGTCGCGCTGGACAAAATCATCACTAAAGAGGTGGGGGAGAGCAGTAATATGCGCTCCCGCCTTACGAAGCTCGACAAGCAGCTCAAAGAGCAGATGAACCGCATTATCGAGACGCGCTCTGATGGCCTGACGTTCCACTATAAGGCGATCGATCAGGTCCGTGCTGACGGCCAGCAGCTGGTGAACCAGGCGATGGGCGGCATCCTGCAGGACAGCATCAACGAGATGGGCGCCAAAGCCGTGCTGAAAGGCGGCGGTAACCCGCTGCAGGGTGTGCTGGGCAGCCTTGGCGGCTTGCAGACTTCCATTCAGAACGAGTGGAAGAACCAGGAAGATGATTTCCAGCAGTTCGGCAAAGACGTGTGTAAACGCGTGGTGTCGCTGGAAGATAGCCGGAAGGCGCTGGTGGGGACGCTGAAGTAAGTTCCCCTCACCCTAGCCCTCTCCCTTTCAGGGAGAGGGCAGGAGTGAGAGTTGCAGCATTTGCAGCGTCTCAAAGATCCTCTCTTACACCACCTCTTCGTATCCCAGAGTTCGTTGTTCCAGAAAACGAATAATTTCCATCCCCATACTCTGCCAGCCTTTCCCTTAGCCGGCAGAACGGGATGCGAAATCCTGAATCAGCCTTCAGGAATCTTCAGCGAGGAACAGCTCAAGAAGGGAGTTTAAGAACAGCTTGCCGTGCTCGGTGATCTGCCAGCATTCCTCACTCTCGGTGAGATACCCCTTTGCCAGCGCTTCGTCAATCTGCGGACGAATCACCGATTCCGCCAGGCCAGTGTACAGCGAAAACTCCGCGCGCGGCGCGGCTTCCAGCAGGCGGAAACGGTTCATAAAGAACTCAAACGGCTTATCCGCCGCCTCAACGTCGTGCTGACGCTCCAGGTAGCGGCCTTCCATATACCCGCGCGGGTGGCGGGTTTTGGCGGTACGCAGAATGCGACCATCCGGGAAGGTCACCTTGCCGTGGGCGCCGCAGCCAATCCCCAGATAATCACCAAAACGCCAGTAGTTCAGGTTGTGCTGACACTGGAAGCCCGGCTTCGCGTAGGCGGACGTTTCATACTGCTGATACCCGGCAGCGGTCAAAAGCTTGTGGCCCTGCTCGAAGATATCCCACAGCGCGTCGTCATCCGGCAGCACCGGCGGGCGGGAGCCGAACAGCGTGTTTGGCTCGATGGTGAGCTGATACCACGACAAATGCGGCGGGTTCAGTTCAATTGCCTGGCGCAGATCGTCCAGCGCCTCCTCCAGCGACTGATCCGGCAGGCCATGCATCAAATCGAGGTTAAAGCTGCGCAGCCCAAGCCCCGTTGCCAGGTTCGCCGCGCGCTTCGCCTCTTCCGGGCCGTGAATGCGCCCCAGACGCTTCAGCTTCGGCTCGCTAAAGCTCTGCACGCCGATGGAGATGCGGTTCACGCCCGCGCGCTGATACTCGACAAAACGGTCGGCCTCAACGGTGCCGGGGTTGGCTTCCATCGTAATTTCCGCATCCGCCGCCAGGCTCAGGCGCGTACGCACGCCGTCCAGCAGCGTCTGCATGGCCGGGCCTGACAGCAGGCTCGGCGTACCGCCACCAATGAAAATGGTCTTAACTTCACGTCCCTGTGCGTACGGCACATCGGCGTCCAGGTCGGACAGCAGATGCGCGACGTAGTCATCGTGCGGCACTTCGCCCTTCAGCGCGTGCGAATTGAAATCGCAGTACGGGCATTTCTGCACGCACCACGGGATATGAATATAAAGACTCAGAGGCGGCAAATTAGCCATTACGCAGTGCTTCCAGTAACAGTTTCAGCGCGCGTCCACGGTGGGAAATCGCACTTTTCTCTTCCCGGGTCAGTTCCGCAGCGGTTTTGCCCTCGGTCGGGACAAAGAAAATCGGGTCGTAGCCAAAGCCGCCGTTGCCCGCCGCTTCACGGGTAATCACGCCCGGCCAGCTGCCGTGACAGACAATCGGCGTCGGGTCTTCCGCATGACGCATGTAGACCAGCACGCAGTGGAACTGCGCGGTACGCTGTTCGTCGGGAACGTCCTTCAGGGCCACGAGCAGCTTTTCCAGATTCTGCTGGTCGGTGGCGTCCACCCCGGAATAGCGCGCGGAGTAAATTCCCGGCGCGCCGCCGAGAAAATCCACGGCCAGACCGGAGTCGTCGGCAATCGCGGGCAGGCCGGTTACCTGCGCCGCATGGCGTGCTTTCAGAATGGCGTTTTCGATAAACGTCAGGCCCGTCTCTTCGGCGGACTCCACGCCCAGCTCGGTCTGAGCCACCACGTCCAACCCAAAATCATTTAATAGCGAGGCCAGCTCGCGCACTTTACCGGCGTTACCGGTCGCGAGAACAACTTTCTGCATGGTTTAGTCCTGTTCTGTCAGAGCCGCGACTTCCTTCGGGATAGATTGCGGATTAAGGATTTTTACCTGTTTATGCCGCCCAAGTTCACCTTTTTCAATGATGACCTGGCTTTTGGCGACGCGAAACTGTTTTGCCAGATATTTGGTCAGATGCGCGTTCGCCTGGCCATCAACCGGTGGGGCGGTGATGGCGACCTTTAGCTCGTCGCCATGCAGCCCAACAATACTGTCACGGCTGGCTTTCGGCTGAATATACAGCCGTAAAACCAGCCCGTCGGTGCAGGTGCTTACTGCACTCATAGCGCCATCCACAGCCCCGGCAGCAGCATATCGCCCGTAGACTGGAGCAGTTCGGCGATCCCCATGTTGATCACATAGAGCAGCAGCACCAGGATCATCGGGGAGAAGTCGATGCCGCCCATGGAAGGAAGCAGGTTACGGATCGGACGCAGCAGCGGCTCGGCCAGCTGAATCAAGGCATACTCTACCGGGCTACGCCCCTGGCTTACCCAGCTCATGATCGCCATCACCAGCAGTACCCAGAAGATCAGCAAACCGACGGTTTTGATCAGAATCAGGACGGCGGCAATCCAGATAATCGGCTGGAAGGTGATGACCATAAACAGCACGATGGCTTTGAGCACGCTCAGAATAAACGCCACCAGCAGCGAAGCGCTGTCGATGGGGCCCATGGCCGGGATAATACGGCGCAGCGGTCCGACAACAGGTTGCGTGATTTTCACGACAAACTGGGAGAACGGATTGTAAAAGTCACAGCGGGCCCACTGCATCCAGACGCGCAGCAAAAGCGCCATCGTGTACAGCTCAATGACCGTTGAGAGCAGGAAAGTCAACGTCTTCATGGCGTTCCTCAGGTTTCCTTATTATTTGGTGTAGTCGCGCGCACCGAAAATGGCTGTGCCGATGCGCACCATAGTGCTGCCTGCCGCGATGGCGGCTTCCATATCATCCGACATGCCCAGTGAAAGCGTGTCTACCGTTTCATAGCGCGCTTTAAGCGCCTCAAATGCTACAGCCATTTGCTGTGCCACGGCAAACTGCCTTTCATAACTTGACTCAGGTGCCGGAATGGCCATCAGCCCGCGCAGGGTTAAGCGCGGCAGGGCGGCCACCTCTGCGGCCAGCGCATCCAGCTCGCTCAGCGCAATGCCGGACTTGCTGTTTTCATCACTGATGTTGATTTGAATCAGCACGTTAAGCGCAGTCATCTCCGCCGGGCGCTGGTCGTTCAGACGGGAAGCAATACGCAGACGGTCGATGGTATGGCACCAGTCAAAGTGCTCTGCCACCAGACGGCTTTTGTTCGACTGCAGGGGACCAATAAAGTGCCATTGCAGATCGGACGTCTCCTGCTCCTGGAAGTAGCGAATTTTATCCACACCTTCCTGCACGTAGTTTTCGCCAAACGCCCGGTGACCTGCAGCAATCGCTTCTGCGATAGCGCTCGCAGGCTTGGTTTTGCTGACTGCAAGCAACGTAATTTCTTCTGAAGCACGGCCGCAACGCGTTGCAGCGGCTGAGATTTTGTCCCGGACCTGTGCCAGGTTATGCGCAATGTCGTTCATTTTCCGAGGAGTAGTCTATGGATGTGGAAGAAATTGTGGCCCTTAGTGTAAAGCATAACGTCTCCGATCTACACCTGTGCAGTGATTCACCACCGCGCTGGCGCAGATTGGGCCGCCTTGAGCCGGCCCCGTTTCCGCCGCCGGATGTCGGGGCGTTGCTAAAGGCGTGGCTCAACGACGAACAGCAGGGTGCATGGTGGGCAAACGGGCAGGTCGATTTTGCCGTGACGGTCGCAGGAGACCAGCGTCTGCGCGGCAGTGCGTTTAAGCAGATGAAGGGCATCTCCGTTACCCTGCGGCTGTTGCCGCGTTCCTGTCCGCAGCTCCCTTCACTTGGGGTGCCGCGCGCTATTCCCGAACTGTTGTCCAGCGACAATGGGTTGATTCTGGTAACGGGAGCGACCGGCAGCGGTAAATCCACCACGCTGGCCGCAATGGTCGACTTCCTCAACCGCCATACTGACGGCCATATCCTCACGCTTGAAGATCCGGTGGAGTTTATGTACCAGAGTGAACGTTGCCTGATTCAGCAGCGGGAGATAGGCCAGCACAGCCCGTCATTTGCAGAGGCGCTGCGCAGTGCGTTACGCGAGGACCCGGACGTTATTTTGCTGGGGGAGCTGCGCGACAGCGAAACGATCCGCCTGGCGCTGACGGCGGCGGAGACCGGGCATCTGGTGCTGGCGACGCTGCACACGCGCGGGGCAGCACAGGCGATTGAACGGCTGGTCGATACGTTCCCGGCGCAGGAGAAAGATCCGGTGCGTAACCAGCTGGCCGGCAGCCTGCGGGCAGTGCTGGCGCAAAAGCTGCTTCCCGATCTTCAGGGCGGGCGCGTCGCGCTGTACGAGCTGCTGGTAAATACCGCGGCGGCGGCGAATCTGATTCGTGAGGGGAAGACGTGGCAGCTGCCCGGCATCATTCAAACCGGCCAGCAGGCGGGAATGCAGAACTTTGACCAGAGCCTGGCGGAGAGACGGGCACAGGGGCGGCTGTAGGCCCCTGTGTTTAAAAGCCCTGTTCGAAGTAGCTTTCGAGGATGATAACGGCTGAAGCGGAGTCTACGCTGCCTTTGTTGAGCGCCCGGAAGCCACCGTGTTCAAACAGGCCTGCACGCGCTTCGACGGTGCTGAGACGCTCGTCGTGAAGCTTCACGGAGACGCCAAAGCGGCCATGGATTTTATTGGCGAATTTACGCGCGCGGGCGGTAAGCGGTTGCTCGGTGCCGTCCATGTTCAGCGGCAGGCCGACAATCACGTCGTCCGGCTGCCAATCTTTGAGCAGGCGCTCAATCAGGTTCCAGTCCGGCGTGCCGTCGTTAGCTTTCAGCGCCGTGAGCGGGCGGGCGGTGCCGGTGATCCGTTGACCCACGGCGACGCCGATGCTTTTGGTGCCGAAGTCGAAGGCGAGAAGGGTGCCGCTCATTACGCGTGCCCCGCTACGCCAGGCATGGTCAGAATATCAATGCCTATCAGCTTTGCCGCGTCACGCCAGCGATCGGCAATAGGGGTTTTAAACAGAATATTCATGTCCGCAGGTGCGGTAAGCCAGGCGTTATCGAGGATCTCTTGCTCAAGCTGGCCTTTCTCCCACGACGAATAGCCCAGCGCCACCAGCACTTCGGAAGGCTGCTCAGCGGTGCCCAGCGTTTCAAGCACGTCGCGCGAGGTGGTGATCACGGTGTTATCGGAGATGCGAATGCTGGAAGAGAATACCGGCGGGGTATGCAGGATAAAGCCGCGATCTTCGGCAAGAGGTCCACCCAGCATCACCGGTTTATCAAGCCGGATTTCCGGCAGGCGCGCTTCAGCCGAGATTTTCAGCTTGTCCAGAATCCCTTCAACCTGCAGGTTTTCCAGCGGTTTGTTGATGATAATACCCATCGCGCCGTCTTCATTGTATTCACAAATATAAACCACGGCGCGGCGAAAAATCGGATCCTGGAGAGCAGGCATGGCAATAAGAAAGTGATGCTGTAAATTCATTGTCAGAGGTACTGTTTCCTGGTTTAAAAAGCGACAGCGCCCAGTATGGGGATAAACCCAGGCGCTGTCACAGTTTATTTCTGTAAACGTTTTTCGATAGCGTCCATCAGCATTCCGGTGATCGAGATCGGGAACTCCGCTTCGATTTCGCGAATGCAGGTTGGACTGGTGACGTTAACTTCGGTCAGGCGATCGCCGATGATATCCAGGCCAACGAAGATCAGGCCTTTGGCTTTCAGCGTTGGGCCAACGCGGCGGGCAATTTCCCAGTCGCTTTCGGTTAGCGGGCGCGGCTCGCCGCGGCCACCTGCCGCCAGGTTACCGCGGGTTTCGCCACCCTGTGGGATACGCGCCAGGCAGTAAGGCACCGGCTCACCGTCCACGACCAGCACGCGCTTATCGCCATCTTTGATCGCTGGAATATAGTTTTGCGCCATGCAGTAACGCGTGCCCAGCTCGGTCAGCGTTTCGGCAATCACGCCAATGTTCGGGTCGCCTTCCTTCACGCGGAAAATAGACGCGCCGCCCATGCCGTCCAGCGGCTTCATGATGATGTCGCCGTGCTTCTGCCAGAATTCTTTCAGCTGCGCTTTGCTGCGGGTGACCAGCGTTTCCGGCGTCAGGTCAGAGAACCAGGCGGTGTAAAGCTTCTCGTTGCAGTCGCGCAGGCTCTGCGGCTTGTTGACGATCAGCGTCCCTTTCTCTTCGGCACGCTCAAGGATGTAGGTGCTATAGATGTATTCGGTGTCAAACGGCGGATCTTTACGCATCAGGATAACGTTGAGGTCGGCCAGGGCAATGTCCTGCTCGGTGCCGAATTCGTACCATTTGTCGTAGTTCTGCTCGACGTTAACGATGCGGGTGCGTGCGCGGGCTTCACCGTTGATCAGATAAAGATCGTTCATCTCCATATAGTGGAGCTCATAGCCACGACGCTGCGCTTCCAGCAGCATGGCGAAGCTGGAATCTTTCTTGATGTTAATGTTTGCGATGGGATCCATCACGATGCCGAGCTTTATCATGTTCTTCTCCGTTAATACTTCAACCCAGATCGCCAAACCGTACCTGTAGCGCGGTTATGGCCGTGAGTGCCGTTGTCTCAGTGCGCAGAACGCGAGGTCCCAACAGAATATCAGTAAACTGGTAGCGCGCCGTCATCGCAATTTCGTCCGCCGACAGGCCGCCTTCGGGACCAATCAGCAGGCGTACGCGCTCAACGGGCAGCGGCAGCGTATTGATGCTGGCGCTGGCGCGCGGATGAAGATTGAGCTTCAGCCCGCTATCCTCTTCTGCACACCAGTCCTCCAGATCCATCGCCGGGCGGATCTCCGGAATACGGTTGCGGCCGCTCTGTTCGCAGGCCGCAATGGCGATTTTCTGCCACTGCTGGATCTTTTTGTTCAGACGTTCCGCATCCAGTTTAACGCCACAGCGCTCGGAAAAAAGTGGCGTAATGAGGCTTACACCCAGCTCAATGGATTTTTGAATGGTGAACTCCATCTTTTCTCCGCGCGACATCACCTGCCCAAGGTGGATATGCAGCGGCGATTCACGGTCGTCCACTTCGCCGCGCAAGACATTCACATGCACGCTTTTTTTATCCGCCCGCGTGATTTCCGCGTCGAAAACCTGATTCGAGCCGTCGAACAGCTGTATTGCCTGGCCAGCCCCCATGCGCAGCACGCGGCCGACGTGGTTGGCGGCGTCGTCAGACAGGGCGATTTCGCGGCCTGCGGTAATCAGTTCAGGGTGGTAAATGCGGGGAATGCGCATAGTCAAAAATTCCATATGTCATGCGGTATAAGCGAATTGCCGTAGTGTAGGTTAGCTCTTTTGCGCCTGGCAAGCCCGCTGGACGTAAGGGTTATGATTCCCCTGGACTCTGGCGATACGTTCGTCGCGCTGGCATTCCCATTCCGTCACCGGATACTGCTTATCCCAGGCATTGAACAGCTGCGTCTGCTGGCGTGAAAGGTTGAGGTCATAACGGTCACGCATGTAGAAGTAGGTGCGGGCGATGCTGCCGCGCGCGCGGGCAGGGGGCTCGGCGACTTTCTCTTTGAAATCTACCTTCATACCGCACTGGCCATACTGGCCTTCGCCACCGTTCCACTGGCTGTACATGAAATTGCCGCGGTCGCCGTTCACTTCACCAACCGCAGGCTGCAGGTTATGCATGTCGCTTTCCATCTGGCGATAAACCGGATCTTTGGCGCAGTTTTTACGTCCGCCGTCCTGCCAGCACTGGCGCTGGTGACCAAACTGCCAGGCCGGAACGACATGCTCCCACTCGATGCGGCTGGCGCGGTTTTCGTTTTTACGCACCTTATAGCCGCAGGATTCGAGGTCAACGACCCCTTTTTTGCCCTGCCAGTTAATTTTGCAGCCGCAGTAGAAATCGCCCGGCACATCGGCGTTCACCTTCACGCCTGCTGCCTTGGCCTGGGAAAAACTGTTGATACCGTCGGCCAGGGCCTGACCGGAAAGCGCCGTCGCCAGAAAAGCGACCGCGAGAGAAACATTACGGGACATCTTACACTCCGTGTCAAAACGAGCCCGCAACGTAACGAATGTTGTTCCTGTATGCAATCAGTCAGATCAGGAAAGTTCCTGAAAGTTCAGGTGATTACTCTGCAATCAGCGGTTCGCCGCATTTGACGCAGCGGTAGGTCGCCTCGCCGCGCACCACGCGGTTATGGCGGCGGACGGTAAGCTGGTGCTGCTGGCACTGGCAGCGGTAGGGGAAGGTATTGCGGCGCACCGATTCCAGCTCGAACTGATGGGTACGGCGCGCCGGAACGCCGAGCACCGCCTCCATCATCCACTTCCACTCTTTGCCGTGCGGTGCGACGCGGCCAAAATGCTTCCATACCAGAAGGTGCGCCAGCTCGTGCGGCACCACTTCTTCAATAAACGCCTGCTGGTTTTCCATCATCAGCACCGGGTTCAGGCGGATCTCGTACGATTCCAGCCAGGCGGTGCCGGCTGCGGTGCCGCGCTGCTGATAGACCAGCTTCGGTTCAGGGTAATTGCGGCCGAGTTTCAGATTCGCCTGGGCAAGTTTTTCCCGCAGGCTGCGCATAACGGCTTGCTGAATGGCGATGGGGAGACGGGGAGCTTTCATAGGGGCAGAGCATAAAGCGGGAAGCGGGGAGGCGCAAGAGGCGCCTCCCGCAAGAGGATTAGTCGTGGGCGCCGATTTCGCGCAGCGGACGACCTTTCATCAGGTTACGTTCAATATGTTCCAGAGAAACATGTTTGGTTTCTGGAACCAGCCAGACGGTCAGCACAATAAAGAAGATATTCAGACCGGCGTAGACCCAGAAGGTGTTGGCATTGCCCAGGGTGTTGAGCATGGTCAGGAACGTTGCGCCGACGATCATGTTGGCAATCCAGTTGGTTGCGGTAGAGCAGGTGATACCAAAATCACGCCCTTTCAGCGGCTGGATTTCAGAGCACAGTACCCAAATCAGCGGACCGGCGCTCATCGCAAACCCGACGATAAACATCAGCAGCATGCCCACCGCGAAGTACTGGGCGGTTGGGGAGTGGATGCCCACATGCATCATCGTACCGAGAACGCCCATACCCGTCGCCATCACCAGGAAGCCCAGGGTCAGGGTTGGCTTACGACCCCAGCGGTCCACCAGGCCGATGGCGATAAAGGTCGCCAGCACGTTGGTCAGGCCCACGATGACGGTGCCCCACATCTGCTCGGTGGTGTTGGTGTAACCCGCCAGTTCAAAGATTTTTGGCGCGTAGTACATGATGACGTTCATCCCGGTGAACTGCTGCATCACCTGCAGCAGCACGCCGAGGAACACCGCCCGACGGAAGTTGCTGTTCTCTTTAAACAGCGCCCAGCCGGACTGTTTTACCTTCAGGCTTTCGCGGATCTCTTCCAGCTCGTTTTTCGCTTCCGCGCTGGTATCGCGCAGGCGGAGCAGCACGCGTTCGGCATCAACGAAGCGGCGTTTGGCGGCAAACCAGCGCGGGCTGTCCGGCAGGAAGAAGACGCCAATCAGCAGCAGAATGGCCGGGATGATGATCACGCCGAGCATCCAGCGCCATGCGCCGCTGTAGCTGAACGCGGTATCGGACAGGTAAGCGCCGAGAATACCGATGGTGATCATCAGCTGGTACATGGAAATCATACTGCCGCGGATTTTCTCCGGCGCAATTTCGGAGAGGTAAAGCGGGGCGGTGTATGACGCCACGCCCACCGCAAGGCCCAGCAGCACGCGGGAAAGAATAAGCACTTCAACGTTAGGGGCAGCAGCGGAGAAGAGCGAACCGGCGACGAAGAGGATCGCACCGATCATCAGGCTCTTTTTGCGTCCGAGCTTGAAGGAGAGCCAGCCGCTGCCGACGGCCCCAACGGCCGCACCGAACATCATGGAGCTAACCACCCATTCCTGGGTATGCGCGTTAATCTGGAATTCGTCTGCGATGAAGGGAAGAGCGCCGGCAATGACGCCGATATCCAGGCCAAAGAGTAATCCTGCCAGGGCGGCGAGGAAGCAGACGAAGAAAGTCATCGCCTTGTTGGACGTACGCCCCTGTTTTTTATTGTCAGGCATTATGCCCTCCAGTTGGGTTATCAGTTTTATTGATGATAAGGGTAGGTGAGCGACCCATAAAAATATGTGAGATTAATCACAATGGTGTAATCGGTTACACTAACGTGCAACCGTAAAAATTATTAAAGCTTTGAAAATATAGAGGTAAACGAGGTGATGCGCATCGCGTTTGTTTGAATTTCAGACTTAACTGAAAGGAAATGTAACAGCAGAAGAAAGGCGAACATGCAAAGAGATTATTCTGAAAGCGGAGTGGTGCCGGTGCGGTGTAATCGCTTTCAGTTGTGCGGCTTTAGCCGCCACCCGACATAAAAAAAGCCAGCACAAAGGCTGGCCTGTTTAATACTCTCGGCTGTCGATTACTTCAGACCGGCAGCCTCACGCAGCAGAGCGGCTTTGTCGGTTTTTTCCCATGGGAAATGTTCACGACCAAAGTGACCGTATGCAGCGGTTTCCTGGTAGATTGGGTGCAGCAGATCCAGCATCTGAATCAGGCCGTATGGACGCAGGTCGAAGAACTCGCGCACCAGCAGGGTCAGCTGTTCTGAAGGCACTTTTTCAGTACCGAAGGTTTCCACCATGATGGAGGTTGGCTCAGCCACGCCGATAGCGTAGGAAACCTGAATCTCACAGCGGTCGGCCAGGCCGGCAGCAACGATGTTTTTCGCCACATAACGTGCAGCGTACGCGGCAGAACGGTCAACTTTAGACGGATCTTTACCGGAGAACGCGCCGCCACCGTGACGCGCCATGCCGCCGTAGGTATCAACGATGATTTTACGACCGGTCAGGCCGCAGTCGCCCATTGGGCCGCCGATAACAAAGCGTCCGGTTGGGTTGATGAAGAATTTGGTTGCTGAGCTCAGCCATTCGGTCGGCAGAACCGGCTTGATGATCTCTTCCATCACTGCTTCCTGCAGGGATTTCTGATCGATCTCTTCGGCATGCTGGGTAGACAGCACCACCGCGTCAATACCGACGATTTTGCCGTCGTCGTACTGGAAGGTGACCTGGCTTTTCGCATCCGGGCGCAGCCACGGCAGGGTGCCGTTTTTACGCACTTCAGCCTGACGCTGCACCAGACGGTGTGCGTAGGTCACAGGTGCTGGCATCAGCACGTCGGTTTCGTTGGTTGCATAACCGAACATCAGGCCCTGGTCGCCCGCGCCTTGTTCCAGCGGATCGGCACGGTCAACGCCCTGGTTAATGTCCGGAGACTGCTTGCCAATCGCGCTCAGTACCGCGCAGGAGTTGGCATCAAAGCCCATATCAGAATGCACATAGCCGATCTCACGCACCGTGTTACGGGTGATCTCTTCGATATCAACCCATGCGCTGGTGGTGATCTCACCGCCAACCAGAACCATGCCGGTTTTGACATAGGTTTCACACGCTACGCGCGCTTTAGGATCCTGCGCCAGGATCGCATCCAGCACCGCATCGGAGATTTGGTCAGCAATTTTATCAGGATGTCCTTCTGATACGGACTCGGACGTAAACAGGTGTTTTGCCATGTTTTATTTCACCTAAGAGGAATTTGGTTAGCTCAAGCTGCTGTGTGGAATAGCCAAAGGAGATAATTCTACCAAGGCCTGCAGGTTTTTGACACTGGCAGTATGAGTGTTAATCAGTATAGATGGATTAACATCTGGATGGCTATTTTAGGTCACTTCTTCGCCCGATTTCCAGTTTTTTTTGATTCATCTCTCACTGCGTTGAAATGGCTGCTGGAAATTTTTCCTGACGCTGCTGGCAACACGCGTATTTTTGTTTTGCTTTTTAGCCCCCTTCTCGGTATAAAACGCGGCGCGCGGCTCACATAAAATCAGCGCTCGATGAATACATCGTGTCGCCACTTCCAGCCGGGTTAAGCAGTGAACTTTTAGCTTTGGCTTGGGGTCCGTTTCATCAGAGGCGGCCGTGGAGGTGATACGAGATAATGAACCATCGTTTTCCGCTAATTCAGCGCTGCCGTTCTGGCGCGCCATTGATTCCCGCAACCCGCATTTCTAGTCTGCAAACCTGCCGATGTTATACCCATCTCGGCGCTTCTCAGGATTCAAGGGCCGGTTACGCTCTGTGAAAACTGAACAAGGGCGCTCTTGTTAATACAAGAGTTTTCTCGTGGTTTCGCCGAACCTTGTCATACAGAGTTCGGATACGTGTTTTACAATGATATGAATAAGAAACCGGTCGCACGGTCTGGATTTCAGCATACTCTGCTGGGAAACGGAGCCGTTTATGGGTTGTTATCGCCGTATAACGCTGCGATAGTAGTCAACTGTTTTACACTTAATACAAAGAGTTGAGGTTCGCTATGTCTGACGACATGTCTTCTTTTTCGCCTTCGTCAGCGGGCGAACAGGGTGTACTACGTTCTATGCAGGAGGTTGCGATGAGCTCCCAGGAAGCCAGCAAGATGCTGCGCACTTACAATATTGCCTGGTGGGGCAATAACTACTACGACGTCAACGAGCTGGGCCACATCAGCGTCTGCCCGGATCCGGACGTCCCTGAAGCGCGCGTGGATCTCGCGAAGCTGGTGAAAGCCCGTGAAGCGCAGGGCCAGCGTTTGCCTGCACTGTTCTGCTTCCCGCAGATCCTGCAACATCGCCTGCGTTCCATTAACGCCGCGTTCAAGCGCGCGCGTGAATCCTACGGCTATAACGGCGACTACTTCCTGGTTTACCCGATCAAGGTGAACCAGCACCGCCGCGTAATCGAATCCCTGATCCACTCCGGCGAACCGCTGGGACTGGAAGCAGGCTCCAAAGCGGAGCTGATGGCGGTTCTGGCGCACGCGGGCATGACACGGTCGGTGATCGTCTGTAACGGCTATAAAGACCGCGAATACATTCGTCTGGCCCTGATTGGCGAGAAGATGGGCCACAAGGTCTATCTGGTGATCGAGAAGATGACCGAAATTGCCATCGTGCTGGAAGAGGCCGAGCGTCTGAACGTGATCCCACGCCTCGGCGTGCGTGCGCGTCTGGCGTCGCAGGGTTCCGGTAAATGGCAGTCTTCCGGCGGTGAAAAATCCAAGTTCGGCCTCGCGGCGAACCAGGTGCTGCAGCTGGTGGAGATCCTGCGCGAGCGCGGTCGTCTGGACAGCATTCAGCTGCTGCACTTCCACCTTGGCTCGCAGATGGCCAATATTCGCGACATCGCCACCGGCGTGCGTGAGTCCGCGCGTTTCTACGTTGAGCTTCACAAGCTTGGCGTGAATATTCAGTGCTTCGACGTGGGCGGTGGCCTGGGCGTGGACTACGAAGGAACCCGCTCGCAGTCCGACTGCTCGGTGAACTACGGCCTGAACGAATACGCCAACAACATCATCTGGGCGATTGGCGATGCCTGTGAAGAGCACGGCCTGCCGCACCCGACGGTGATTACCGAATCTGGCCGCGCGGTTACCGCGCACCATACGGTGCTGGTGTCTAACATCATCGGCGTCGAGCGCAGCGAAATCACCGAAGCGACGCCTCCGGCAGACGATGCCCCACGTTCCCTGCAAAGCATGTGGGAAACCTGGCAGGAGATGCACGAGCCGGGCACGCGCCGTTCCCTGCGCGAATGGCTGCATGACAGCCAGATGGACCTGCACGATATTCACGTCGGCTACTCGTCAGGCACCTTCAGCCTGCAGGAGCGCGCGTGGGCCGAGCAACTCTATCTGAACATGTGCCATGAAGTGCAGAAACAGCTCGACCCGAGCAACCGCGCGCATCGTCCGATTATCGACGAGTTGCAGGAGCGTATGGCGGACAAAATGTACGTTAACTTCTCCCTGTTCCAGTCGATGCCGGATGCCTGGGGTATCGACCAACTGTTCCCGGTTCTGCCGCTGGAAGGGCTGAACCACGCCCCGGAACGTCGCGCGGTGCTGCTGGACATCACCTGTGACTCTGACGGCGCGATTGACCATTACGTTGACGGTGACGGTATCGCAACGACGATGCCAATGCCGGAGTACGATCCGGAGAACCCGCCAATGCTGGGCTTCTTTATGGTGGGTGCGTATCAGGAGATCCTCGGCAACATGCACAACCTGTTCGGCGATACCGAAGCGGTTGACGTGTTTGTCTTCCCTGACGGCAGCGTCGAGGTTGAGCTGTCCGATGAAGGGGACACCGTGGCGGATATGCTGGAATACGTGCAGCTGGATCCGAAAAAACTGCTCACCCAGTTCCGCGACCAGGTGAAAAACACCGGTCTGGACGATGCCTTGCAGCAGCAGTTCCTGGAAGAGTTTGAAGCGGGTCTGTACGGGTACACCTACCTGGAAGACGAGTAGTAAAACATCCCTCTCCCGGTGGGAGAGGGTTGGGGTGAGGGCATCAGACCGCACAATGCCCTATACTCACTTGAACCCGTATGAATTACCGGCGATAATTCGCCCCAATATGCGATTTACGAATCAATCCCTTCCTCGTCGGGTTTAACGACGCGGAGGGGATTTTTTTTCATCTGTTTTTAATGTATCGACGTTAAAAGAGGTCAGGACATGAGCACTTTAGGTCATCAGTACGATAACTCTCTGGTATCTAACGCGTTTGGTTTTTTACGCCTTCCAATGAACTTCCAGCCGTACGACAGCGACGCTGACTGGGTGATCACCGGTGTACCGTTCGACATGGCAACCTCCGGTCGTGCGGGTGGTCGTCACGGCCCGGCGGCAATCCGTCAGGTTTCCACCAACCTGGCCTGGGAGCACAACCGCTTCCCGTGGAACTTCGACATGCGCGAGCGCCTGAACGTGGTGGACTGCGGTGACCTGGTGTACGCCTTCGGCGACGCGCGCGAAATGAGCGAAAAATTGCAGGCGCACGCAGAGAAACTGCTGGCGGCCGGCAAACGCATGCTCTCCTTCGGCGGTGACCACTTTGTCACTCTGCCGCTGCTGCGCGCCCACGCGAAGCACTTCGGTAAAATGGCGCTGGTGCACTTCGATGCGCATACCGACACCTACGCGAACGGCTGCGAGTTCGACCACGGCACCATGTTCTACACCGCGCCGAAAGAAGGCCTGATCGATCCGAACCACTCTGTGCAGATCGGCATCCGTACCGAGTTCGACAAAGACAACGGTTTCACCGTGCTGGACGCCGGCCAGGTGAACGATCGCGGCGTGGACGATATTCTGGCTCAGGTTAAGCAGATCGTCGGCGATATGCCTGTATACCTGACCTTTGATATCGACTGCCTGGATCCGGCGTTTGCACCGGGTACCGGTACGCCGGTTATTGGCGGCCTGACGTCAGACCGCGCCATCAAGCTGGTGCGTGGCCTGAAGGATCTGAACATCGTTGGAATGGACGTGGTGGAAGTGGCGCCAGCCTATGACCAGTCCGAGATCACCGCGCTTGCCGCGGCGACCCTGGCGCTGGAAATGCTCTACATCCAGGCCGCGAAAAAAGGCGAATAAGCCTTACGCGCTGATTGCTGCTGCGCGACGCATGCGCAGCAGCAACATTCCCCCGGCAAGCAGGGTGATTACCTGCGAGACGACCAGCACCGAAAAGCCTGAGCTGACTGACCCTACCGACCTCATCACCATCCCCATCAGCAGCGGAATAAACGCCGCGCAGATATTGCCGATCCCGTTGATAATGCCGTAAGCGCTGCCCACCGCTTCCCGCGCGGCGTGATGCTGGATCACCGCCGGAATAGCCGCCCCCTGAAGCCCCCAGAAGATATTCGCCGAGAGCATAAACAGCGCCAGCCAGGCAGGCTGATGGCTGAGCATCAGCGCGACCACGGACAGCGCCGTCAGCGCGCCGCCCACCACAAACAGCATTGGCGCCTGTTCCGGGCGCATTTTGTCGAGCAGCACCCCGCCGAGGAACTTCGAGCCCAGGCTCAGCAGGAAGGGAACGGCCGCAAGCATGCCCGTGGCGTGCAGCGAGAAATGATGCTCGTCGCGCAGCCATGCGGGCAGCCAGGCGCTGCTCCCCCAGAGATAGCTCAGAGTGGCAATCTCCACCAGCAGGATCCACCCGAGCAGCGGCGTTTGCCAGGCCAGCGAAAACGTCTCTGTAAAGCCCGGTTTTTTCATCTTCACCGCACTTCGCGGCGCGGGCAGGAAGCGCCAGACAAGGCCGCCGCCCAGCACCAGATTTAATACCGCCAGGGCATAAAACGACCCGGCCCAGCCGAGATGCGCCATCAGCCACGTTACCAGCGGAAAGCCCACGGCCAGCCCGAGCGAGACGCCCAGCGCGGTCACGGCGTTGGGTTTGCCGATCTCCTGCGCGCTAAAATGATCGCTGATGAAGCGCGTTTTCAGCGAAAAGAGCGGTCCCTCAGCGATCCCCAGGATCGTGCGCGCGACGAGCATGCCCATCAGCGATCCGAGCAGCGGGGAAATGGCGCATACCGCTGCCCAAATCGCTATGCTGCTCAATAATCCCTGTCGATAATGGAGTTTGCTTTCAATAACCGGAGTTAATAATAAAGCCGAAAATCCATAACCCAGCAGAAAACAGGTCATAAGCATTCCCTGTAACATTCTGTTTTCATTTAGCTGAAAATGCTGAGCAAATTCCGGGTTTAAAATCATTACAGAAATATTCACCCGGTCAACGTAGGAAATAATAATCAGTAATAACAGTGCCACTGTGCCTTGCCATCTTGCCGTCATAACGCCTGCCTTATGTTTTCGCTTATTTCTATTTTTATGCGCGTGATTGTCACGTGGGTAAAATGGTTCACCTGTGAAACTCATTGTTTATTAAGGTAAAAATGAAATTAAGTTTCACAGGTGAAACACCATGGTTTTCTCTTCTTTTATTTTTAAGGAACAAAAAGAAAAGAAGTCAATCACTGTTTATTAAAATTTAAGGCCATCGATAAATCGTATTCTTTCACACCGAAATAATGAAAATTTCATATCGCTGCATTTTTTCGTGATCCTTTGCACACTTAGTTAATTAATTACCGTTTGATTAACAAATTCGTCACATTGCTGCTTGACGAAACATTCATCGCTTTTATATTGACCGTATTAAATAAGAAACAGAGTTTCATATATGAAACAAAAGCCTGGAGGATCGTGATGAGCTGGATAGGCGTATGTGACGCAGAACAAGTACAGGAAGATTTCCCTTTTAGCGGCAACGTCGACGGTAAAGAGATCGGCGTGTATTTGATTGACGGTGAATATTACGCGCTGGAAGACGTATGCCCCCACGCCTATGCCCTGCTGAGCCAGGGCTTCGTGGAGGACGGCAAGGTGGAATGCCCGCTGCACGAGGCGGTATTCGACGTCAAAACCGGCCAGTGCCTGCACGGCCCCGGCGGGCGCAACCTCAACCGCTACCCGGTTCGGGTTTTTGAAAACCAGATTCAGATTACCTTCGTCGAGGAGACCGTGGCATGAGCGACACCCTGAACTACAACCCGGCGCTGCCGGAAAGCCGTCAGTTTGCCCCACCGGCTGAGGGCGGTAACGGTGCGATCCATAAGCCGGGTGATTACCAGAACCTGATCTGGCAGACCCGCAGCCGCGAGCCGGAAAGCTGGGAAGTGAACCTCATCGCCACGCTGGAAGATCTCTTCGAGAAGGGGGTTGAAACCTTACCGGAGCTGGTGAACGGGCTGAACGCGGTGCGCATGCAGGATCAGCAGGGCGAGCCGTGGAGCGAGGCCAGCTTCCAGGCATTCTTACAGGTTAACGGCTACTGAGGGCAACGCGATGACGACTACCGTACAACACTATCTCGATAAAGGTCTGCGCGGCCTCTGGTATCCGGTGCTGGCGAGCTGGGAGGTGCAGTCTGCACCGGTGGGCATTACCCGCCTGGGCGAACAGATTGTGGTCTGGCGCAACAAAGACGGCCAGGTGCAGGCGCTGGAGGACCGCTGTCCGCACCGCGGCGCACGCCTGTCGATGGGCTGGAACCTGGGCGACCGCATTGCCTGCTGGTATCACGGCGTGGAGGTCGCGGGCAACGGCGAGGTGAAAGACGTGCCCGCGGTGGACAAATGCCCGCTGGTCGGCCAGCAGTGCGTGCGCAGCTACAACGTGCAGGAGGCGCACGGCGCAATCTTCCTGTGGTTTGGCGTCACCGCGGACCAGCAGCCGGACGAGCTGACCTTCCCGGACGAGCTCGCCGATACGGACAGCTTCAGCAACTTCCTCTGCACCGCCGCGTGGAAATGCAATTACCAGTACGCGCTGGAAAACGTGATGGACCCGATGCACGGCACCTATCTGCACTCCTCGTCGCACTCGATGGCGGAAGGGGATCGCAAGGCCGACATGGTGCTCCAGCCGACCAAAACCGGTTTTATTTTTGAGAAAAAAGGGCAGAGCGGCGTCAACTTTGACTGGGTGGAGCTGGGCAACAGCGGCACCTGCTGGATGCGCCTCTCCATTCCGTACAAGAAGCGTTTCGGGCCGGGCGGCCACTTCTTTATCGTCGGCATGGTGGTGCCGGAAGATAACGACAACTGCCGCGTCTTCTTCTGGCGCATTCGCCGGGTGCAGGGCTGGCAGCGCGACATGTGGCGCTTCATGTACCGCAACCGTCTGGAAAAACTGCACTGGGAAGTGCTGGAGCAGGACCGCGTGGTGCTGGAAAGCCTGGCGCCAAACGCCCGCGACCATGAATATCTGTATCAGCACGACGTCGGCCTCTCGCGCCTGCGCCGCATGATGCAAAAGGCCGCCAAAGAGCAGCTGGCGATGCGCGAAGAACAGCAGGGAGCCGCCTGATGAACGGGCTGCTGAGCGGCAAACGCATCGTCATAACCGGTGCCGCGCGCGGGCTGGGCTTTCACTTTGCCAAAGCCTGCGCGGAGCAGGGCGCGGCGGTGGTGATGTGCGACATCCTCAAGGGCGAGCTGGCCGAGAGCGCCCACGCCCTGAGCGAGCGGGGCTATGCGATCGAACCGCACGTTATCGATCTGGCCGATCCACAGTCCATTGAGCAGGTGTTCAGCGCGATTGGCGAGCAGGGTCAGATCGATGGCCTGGTGAACAACGCGGCGATGGCGACGGGCGTCGGCGGCAAAAATATGCTCGATTACGATCCGGATCTCTGGGATCGGGTGATGAGCGTTAACGTCAAAGGCACCTGGCTGGTGTCGCGCGCCGCAGTGCCGCTGCTGCGCGAGGGCGCGGGTATCGTGAACGTTGCGTCCGACACCGCGCTGTGGGGCGCGCCGCGCCTGATGGCCTACGTCGCCAGTAAGGGCGCCGTGATTGCCATGACCCGCTCAATGGCACGCGAACTGGGTGAAAAGCGTATACGCATTAATGCCATCGCGCCGGGGTTAACCCGCGTCGAGGCGACCGAATATGTTCCGGCCGAGCGCCATCAGCTCTACGAGAATGGCCGCGCGTTAACCGGCGCGCAGCAGCCGGAAGACGTCACCGGCAGCGTGGTCTGGCTGTTAAGCGATCTGTCGCGGTTTATCACCGGGCAGCTGATCCCGGTCAACGGCGGTTTTGTCTTTAACTAAGGTGTGGCGATTATGGCAAACGATCAGGAAGTGAAGTATCTGGTGCCGGGGCTGGAGCGCGGTTTACAGCTGCTGTTGGCCTTTGGCGAGCAGCATCGCGATCTGACCTTTGCCGAGCTGCACCGGCTGGTGGATATGCCGAAGGCGACCGCCTATCGCGTGGTGCAGACGCTGGAGTACATGGGCTTTCTGGAGCGCAACGCGCGCACCAATACCTTTTCGCTGGGCATGAACGTGCTGCGTCTCGGCTTTGAGTACATCGCCTCGCTGGACGTGGCGCAGGTCGGCCAGCCGGTGATTGAGCAGCTGCGCGACGTGAGCCAGTGCAGCAGCCATCTGGCGATCCGCGACGGGCGCGACATTATCTACATCGCCCGCGTCAGCGCCGCCGGGTCGCGCATCAATCAGGTCAGCATTGGCACCCGCCTGCCGGTGCACTGCACCTCGCTGGGCCGCATGCTGCTGACCGATATTTCCCGCGCCGAGTTCGAACAGTTGTTCCCGCACGAGCGCCTGCCGGGCAACACGCCGGGGCAACTTCACGACCGCGAGGCCCTGTGGCAGATGGTGCAGCAGGACAAAGCCCGCGGGTTTGTCATCGGCGAATCCTTCTTCCGCCACGGCATCTCCTCCATCGTCTACCCGGTGTATGACCGAAGCGGGCGCGTGGCGGCGGTGGTCAGCATTCTGGTGCCGTCGGAAGAGATCCCGCAGACCGACCGTGAGCGGTTGCAAAACGAGGTTCGCCTCGCGGCGGATAAAATTTCTGGCTTCTTAGGCTATTTGTCACAGGCCAGCTAAATCAGTGAGTTAACGTCAGGCGCTTGACTGCGTCGGGCATGTTTTACGCCCAATTTGGGCCAGATGAGGCAACGAACGATGAGTGTAACCGGAATTGAAAAGCTGGAATTTGGCGTGGAAGACCTGACGCACTGCGCCAAATTTATGCGTGATTTTGGCCTGACGGGCGATGCCAGCGGCCAGCGTTTTACCACCCTGAGCGGCGCGCGCGTGGAGCTGAACCCCATCGACAGCCCAGACCTGCCGCCGGCGTTTGAAGCGGGCAACACCCTGCGCCGCATGACCTGGGCGGTGGCCGCACAGTCAGATCTCGACGCGCTGCGCCCGAAGCTGGCGAGACAGCCCGGCTTTCGCGAAGTGGGCGACGCGCTGGAATGCCTCGATCCGAACGGCATGACCCTGCGCGTGCAGGTCAGCCAGCAGACCGACGTGGAGCTGAACGTTGAGCCGATCAACCAGTGGGGCGATGCCCGCCGTATCGACACGCCCAGCCCGGTTTACGATCGTGCGCAGCCGATCAACGTCGGGCACGTGGTGTTCTTCGTGGAGGAGCTGGCGGCGGTGGAGAAATTCTACCGCGAGGTGCTCGGCTTCCAGGTTTCGGACCGCTACATCAACCGCGCCGTGTTCCTGCGCTGCGGGGTGCGCGGCGGACATCACAACCTGTTCCTGCTGCAACTGCCGAACCGCAGGCGCGGCCTCAACCACGTGGCCTTCACCGTGCGCGACATCCACGAGGTGATCGGCGGCGGTATCGCGATGAATAAAAATGAATGGAGCACCTTTATCGGGCCGGGCCGCCATCCGGTGTCGTCGGCCTATTTCTGGTACGTCAATAGCCCGACCGGCGGCGCGTTTGAGTATTACACCAACGACGACTATCTGACCGAAAACTGGCAGCCGCGCGAGCTGGAGCACTCCCTGGTCTCCTTTACCGAATGGGCGGTAGAAGGCGGGATTGACCACGACACGCGCCGCCAGCAGAAAAAGCCGGAGGCGGTATGACGTCGCGCATTGTCATTATCGGTGGCGGTCAGGCGGGCGGCTGGGCGGCGAAAACCCTGCGCGACGAGGGCTTCGACGGCGAGATCTGCGTGGTGGCGGAAGAGGAGTGGGATTTCTACGAACGTCCGCCGCTGTCGAAAGCGTCTCTGCTGGAGCCGGACGCGGCGCTCCCGCGGCTGTTTAGCGAAGAAGCACAGCAGGCGCTGAACCTGACCTGGTACCGCCCGCTGCGTGCTGAATCAGTCGATCGTGAAGCGAAAACCGTGCGTTTAAGCAACGGCGAACGTCTTAGTTACAACATTCTTTTAATGGCCACCGGCGGGCGGGCGCGCCTGCCTTCGCAGGCGTGGGCGGCGCATCCGCAGGTCTACACTCTGCGCCACTGGCAGGATGCGCAGCGCCTGAAGGCGCGTCTGGCGGAAAGTAAAAGACTGGCGATTGTCGGCGGCGGCTGGATCGGCCTTGAGATTGCCGCTTCCGCGCGCAAAAGCGGCGTAGCGGTCACGCTGTTCGAGCAGCAGCCCGCGCTGTGCATGCGCTCGGTGAGCGGCGAGGTGTCGCAGCGCTTAGAGGCTATCCATCGCGAGCAGGGGGTGGATATCCGTACCGGCTGCGGCGCGCTGGAGCTGGAGGACGATAACGGCCTGCCGGTCATCCACTGCGACGGCCAGCGCGAAACCTTTGACGCGGTGGTGGTGGGGATCGGTGTCGATCTCAATCTTGAGCTGGCGCGCGATGCGGGACTTCGCACCGAGCGGGGGATCGTGGTGAACGCCCAGGGACGCACGTCCGATCCGTTCATCTTTGCCGCCGGCGACGTGGCGCAGCACCATCACTACGGCCTGTGCATCCAGTCCTGGGCCTTCGCGCAGAATCAGGCAGTGGCGACGGCGAAAGCGATGCTTAACCCCGATGCGCCAGGCTACGACGACGGGCCGTGGCTGTGGTCGGATCAATATCAGCACAACATCCAGATCCTCGGCATTCCGCAGCCGGGCAGCCGAACGATAGTGCGTGAAGAGGCGCTGTACTTCTCGCTGGACGACAACGGTCGGCTAACGCAGCTGGTGGCGTTCAACGATGCGCGCACCGTCAAGCTGGCGAAGCGCTGGATGGCGGCGGGGCGGGACCTGTCGGACGTACCGCTCGCCGACCCGGCTTTTTCACTGATGTCATTGCGATAGCTAACCCGCACCCGTAGGGGGAGACATGACTACATTAGAGACCAACACCGCGCCCGTCGAGGCGAGCGGTGAGGGAACCCGCACGCCTGAAAAAGCGGTGCGCTGGGCCATCCCGCTGTCGCTGCTGGCCTGCGTGCTGCTGGCCTTTTTCGACAAAATCAGCATCGCGGCGCTCTTTTCCGACACCCATTTCCAGCAGGCGATGGGCATCGATTTTGACACCACGCGCCTCGGCATTCTGATGAGCGCCTTCCTGCTGAGCTACGGTTTTTCGTCGGTATTTTTGAGCGGTTTAGGCGACAAAATCGCGCCGCTGCGCCTGCTCACCGGGATGATGGCGATCTGGTGCGTGCTGATGGTGGCGATGGGTTTTACCCATAACTACACGCTGATGATCGTCCTGCGCATCCTGCTGGGCGTGGCGGAAGGACCGCTGTTCCCGCTGGCTTTCGCCATCGTGCGCCACAACTTCCCGCAGCATTTACAGGCGCGCGCCACCATGCTCTGGCTGCTGGGCACGCCGGTTGGCGCGGCGATTGGCTTCCCGCTCTCCCTGTGGCTGCTGAACACCTTCGGCTGGCAGAGCACCTTCTTTGTCATGGCAATGCTGACCGTGCCGGTGCTTATCTTTGTGCGCGTTGGCCTGCGCGGGATCCGTCTGGAAGCAAAACCCGGCACCTCGCAGGCGTCCCGGGACGAGCGGCGCGCGGCGCGGCGCGAGCTGTTTGTCAGCCCGCACTTCTGGATCATCTGCATCTTTAACATCGCCTTTCTGACCTACCTGTGGGGCATCAACGGCTGGCTGCCGGGCTATCTCATTAAGGGCAAAGGCATTCATCTGGAGCACGCGGGCTGGCTGTCGTCGATGCCGTTCATCGCCATGCTGGCGGGCGAGGTGATTGGCGCGTGGCTCTCTGACCGGGTCGATAAGCGCGCGGCGGCCTGCTTTATCTCGATGGCGGGGGCGGCGGTAGGCCTGGCGGCGGTGATGCACCTCGACACCCCGCTTGCCATCATCGCGGCGATGAGCTTCAGCACCTTTATGTGGGGCACCGGCGCCCCCAACATTTTCGCCCTGCTGGCGAAAGCCACCCATCCCCGGGTGAGCGCCACGGCGGGCGGCATCTTCAACGGGCTGGGAAACTTTGCGGGCGCGCTGTCGCCGGCGGTGATGGGCGCGCTGATCGCTTTCACCCACAGCATGGATTCCGGGCTGATTTTTCTGGCGGTGATGGCGGCGGTGGGCTGCGTCCTGTTACTGCCGCTGCTGAGACGTTACTGAGGAGAGTGTCATGACTGATTCAACCGTAACCAACAAAACAGGCATCAAACCTGACCACCTGACGATGGAAGAGTGGGTCGAGTCGCGCATCGCGCGCTTCGAAGGCCGTAAATACGACTGGAACGCGCTGAAGTTCCAGGCCGATTTTGACCCGAAATACCGCCGGGCGCAGATGCGCTACATCGGCACCGGAGCAACCGGCGTGGCGAACGACACCAATACCGTGCAGGCGGACCATTTTACCTTCTCCACCATGGTGCTGCCGTCGAAGTGCGAAGGGCCGCTGCACCTGCACGACGACGTGGAGGAGGTGTTCTTCATGCTCAAAGGACAGATCACGCTGATGATCCAGGACGGCGACAACTACACCGAAACCGTGCTGCGCGAGCGTGACCTGATCTCCGTCCCGCCGGGCATCTATCGCGGCCTGTTTAACCACGGGGAAGAAGAGGCGCTGATGTGCGTCATGCTGGGAACCAACAAGCCGGAAATCCCGACCTACCCATCCGATCATCCGCTCTCAAAAGTGAAGCGGAACTAAGGGGGCGACATGACGGCTTTTCGTGAACAGGGAAGCGGCATCCCGCTGATGCTGCTGCACGGGATCAGTTCGGGCGCTGCGTCCTGGCACAAGCAGATGGCGCTGGAGGGCTTTCGCGTGCTGGCGTGGGACATGCCCGGTTACGGCGAAAGCCCGATGCTGGCGGTTGAGCGGGCGAACGCGGGAGATTACGCCGACGCGCTGGCGGCGATGCTCGACCGCGCAGGCGTCTGGCAGGCGGTACTGGTGGGCCATTCCCTGGGGGCGCTGGTGGCCAGCGCGTTTGCGGCGAAGTTCCCTGAACGCGTTATTCATCTGGTGCTGGCGGACGCCGCGCAGGGCTACGGTAATGCCGCGCCGGCGCAGCGAGAGCAGGTCTGGCGTAATCGCGAGCAGCAGATGGCGCTCGGCGGCGACATTCTCGCGCAGACCCGCGCCGCGAAGCTGCTGCGCCCCGGCGCGCGCCCGGACGATATCGCCACCGTCGCGGCGGGCATGCGCAGGCTGCGTCCCGAAGGCTACCTTGCTGCCGCGTGGATGCTGGCGCATGACGACATTCACGGCTGGCTTAAGCGTTACGCCGGTCAATTTGAAGTCTGGTGCGGCGAGCAGGACGCGATAACGCAGCCCGAGCTGGTGCAGGGGCTGGCGCTGCGCTACGGCATGCCGTTTACCGCGATTCCGCAGGCCGGACACGCGAGCTATCTCGATAACGACGCGTTTTTTAATCAACAGCTTTTACGCATTAACGAAGAGGTGCGCGATGAATGCACACATTGACGGCCGCGTAGCGGTCGTTACCGGCGGTTCGTCCGGCATTGGCTTTGAAACGCTGCGCCTGCTGCTGGGCGAAGGGGCGAGAGTCGCCTTCTGTGGCCGCGACCCGGACCGGCTCGCCAGCGCCCATGCGACGCTGCAAAACGACTATCCTGACGGGGAAATTTTCTCATACCGCTGCGACGTGCTGAACGCCGACGAGGTGCAGGCCTTCGCAGATGCGGTGCAGGCGCGCTTTGGCGCGGCGGATATGCTGATCAACAACGCCGGTCAGGGCTACGTGGCGCACTTCAGCGACACGCCTCGCGAGGCGTGGCTGCACGAAGCCGAACTTAAACTGTTTGGCGTCATTAATCCGGTGCAGGCGTTTCAGCCGCTGCTGGAACGCTCCGATATCGCCTCCATCACCTGCGTTAACTCCCTGCTGGCGCTTCAGCCGGAAGAGCACATGATCGCCACGTCGGCAGCCCGCGCCGCGCTGTTGAACATGACGCTGACGCTCTCGAAAGAGCTGGTAGGCAAAGGCATTCGCGTCAATTCCATACTGCTCGGTATGGTCGAGTCCGGCCAGTGGCAGCGCCGCTTTGAAAGCCGGGCGGATAAAAGCCAGAGCTGGCCGGAGTGGACGGCGGAGATCGCGCGCAAGCGCGGCATTCCGATGGCGCGCCTCGGCAAGCCGCAGGAGCCCGCGCAGGCGCTGCTGTTCCTCGCCTCGCCGCTGGCCTCGTTTACCACCGGCGCGGCGCTGGACGTTTCCGGCGGCTTTTGCCGTCATCTGTAAGGACGCATCATGAAGAAGGTAATGTTAATTGGTTATGGCGCCATGGCGCAGGCGGTGATTGAGCGTCTGCCCGCTGGTGTGGCTATCGGCTGGATCGTGGCGCGCGCGTCTCACCATGCCGCCATTCGCGACCAGTTTGGCGATGCGGTCGAAGCGCTGACCTCGCCGATGGCGTGCGCACAAACGCCCGATCTGGTGCTGGAGTGCGCCAGCCAGCAGGCGGTTGCGCAGTACGGCGAAGCGATTCTGCGCCGCGGCTGGCATCTGGCGGTCATTTCCACCGGCGCGCTGGCGGACAGCGCGCTGGAGCAGCGCCTGCTCGCGGCGGGCGGAAAACTGACGCTGCTTTCCGGGGCGGTGGCCGGCATCGACGGGCTGGCGGCGGCGAAGGAGGGCGGGCTTGAGCGCGTCACCTATCAGTCGCGTAAAAGCCCGGCCAGCTGGCGCGGCAGCTACGCCGAGCAGCTTATCGACCTTAACGCAGTCAGAGAGGCGAAGGTCTTTTTTGAAGGCAGCGCCCGCGAGGCGGCGCGCCTGTTCCCGGCGAACGCCAACGTGGCGGCGACCGTGGCGCTCGGCGGCGTCGGGATGGATGAAACCCGCGTGCAGCTGATGGTTGACCCGGCAACGAAACGTAACACCCACACGCTGCACGTAGAAGGGCTGTTTGGCGAATTCCATCTGGAGCTGAGCGGGCTGCCGCTGGCGTCTAACCCTAAAACCTCCACCCTGGCGGCACTCAGCGCGGTGCGCGCCTGCCGCGAACTGGCCCTGAGCTGAGGAGTGACGATGGACGATCTGAATATTTTTATCGGCGGCCAGTGGCGACGCGGCGGTGGCAACCCGATGCAGAGCCACTTCCCGGCTGACGGGTCGCTCAATGCGACGTTGAACGCGGCAAACCTTGACGATCTGCACGACGCGATCGAGGCCGGCGAGCGCGCGTGGCGCGATCCCGTCTGGCGCAACAGCCTGCCGCACGTGCGGGCAAAGATCCTGCACAAGGTGGCGGATCTGATTGAGTCCCGCGCTGACGAGCTGGCGCAGATGCAGAGCCGGGATAACGGCAAGCCGCTGGCGGAGGCGCGCGGGCTGGTGATGAGCGCGGCGGGAACGGCCCGCTACTTCGCCGCCGCCTGCGAGCTGCTGGAAGGGGAACTGCCCACGCCGCGCCAGCCGGATCTGCTGACGCTAAGCCGCTATGAGCCGCTCGGCGTGGTGGCGGCCATCACGCCGTGGAACTCGCCCATTGCCAGCGAGATGCAGAAGGTCGCCCCGGCCATCGCCGCCGGGAACGCGGTGATCCTCAAGCCAGCCGAAGCCACGCCGCTGATGGCGCTGGAGCTGGCGCGCATTTTTGAACAGGCCGGGCTGCCCGCCGGGCTGCTGAGCGTGCTGCCGGGCAAAGGCTCGGTGATTGGCGACGCGCTGGCGCGCCATCCCCGCGTGCGAAAAATTTCCTTTACCGGCGGCACCGCCACGGGCCGCCATCTGGCGCACGTGGCCGCGGAAAAGCTGATCCCGGCGTCGCTGGAGCTGGGCGGTAAATCCCCGACCATCGTGCTGGAGGATGCCGACGTTGAGCAGGCCGCGCGCGGGATCTGCTACGGCATTTTCAGCTCAGCAGGGCAGGCGTGCATCGCCGGGTCCCGGCTGTTTATCCACGAAAGCCTGTACGCGCCGCTGATGGCGCGGCTGCTGGAATTAACTCGCGGGCTGCGCGTAGGGCACCCCTTCACCGACGGCGTTCACGTTGGGCCGCTGATCAATGAGAAACATCGCCAGAGCGTGCAGGAATACGTCGAGCTGGCGAAGCGCGAGGGGGGCCGGGTGCTGTGCGGCGGGGAGATCCCGGCGGATCCTGACCTCGCAAACGGCAGCTTCTTCCAGCCGACCATTATCGAAGGGCTGACGAACGGCGCCCGCGCCTGCCAGGAGGAGATCTTCGGCCCGGTGCTGGTGGCGATGCCGTTTCGCGATGAAGCGGCGTTGATCCGCGAGGCGAACGACTCGGTTTACGGCCTGGCGGCAGGGATCTGGACCCGCGACACCGGGCGGGCGCTGCGCCTGAGCGAGCAGCTGGAGGCCGGTACGGTGTGGATCAACACCTACAAAGTTTTTGCGATTTCGACCCCGTTCGGGGGCTTTAAAGAGAGCGGTCTGGGCCGCGAAAAGGGCATTCAGGGGCTGAAAGCCTGGATGCAGCAAAAGAGCATTTATCTGGCGACGGGTAACAGCGTCAACCACTGGTGCGACTGAGAAAGGGTGAGCAATGAGCGAAATGATAACCGTCGGCGACGCCATCGCCAGAACGCTGGAGCAGTATCAGGTTGAGGCCATCTACGGCGTCATCTCCATTCACAACCTGCCGATCGCGGACGCGGTAGGGCAGCGGGGCAAAATCCGCTTCGTGCCCGCGCGCGGCGAGGCGGGTTCCGTCACCATGGCCGACGCCCACGGGCGATTTTCCGGCCTCGGCGTGGCGCTGACCAGCACCGGCGCGGGGGCGGGGAACGCGGTAGGCGCGCTGGTGGAGGCGATGAACGCCTGCACGCCGCTGCTGCATTTAACCGGACAGGTTGAAAAGGCCTGGCTGGACGCTGACACCGGGTTTATCCACGAGACCCGCGACCAGCTGACCTTCCTGAAGGCCAGTTCAAAACGGGCGTACCGCATCAGCAATGCCAGCCAGGCGATAGCCATCCTGCATAAAGCCATTCAGGAGGCGCAGACGCCGCCGTGCGGGCCGGTCTCCGTGGAAATCCCGATTGATATTCAGGGGGCTAAAATTCCTCTGTCTCTGGTGACCGCACCGGTGAAACCAGCTTCGGCTGCAGCTGTGGATCCCGCGATGGTGGATGCTTTATGGGCGCAGCTCAGGCAGGCTAAACAGCCGCTGCTGTGGCTGGGCGGCGGGGCGCTGGGAAGCGCTGACGCGGTGAAAAAGCTGGCCGATGCGGGCGTGACGGTGATCTCCAGCACCCACGCGCGGGGCGTGCTGCCGGACGACCATCGTGCCAGCCTGCGGGCGTTCCACAATTCGCCGTCGGTAGAGGCGCTGATTGCGCAGTGTGATTTTACGCTGGTGGCCGGTTCTCGCCTGCGCAGCAACGAAACCCGCTCCTGGACGCTGGAGTTGCCGTCTCCACGCGTGCAGATGGATATCGACCCGGCGGCGGCGAGCCGTAACTATCTGATGGATAACACGCTGATAGCCGACTGTTCAGCGCTGCTTGGCGCGCTGGCTGAAAAAGCGCAGGGCCGCGAGTGGGGCAACGCCCAGTGGGACGCGCAGGTGCAGCAGGTGGTCTCGCAGGCTGAACAGGGCCTGCGCGAGCAGTGCGGCGCCTATGCGAAGCTCAACGACGCCATTGAAAAAGCCCTGCCGCAGGACGGCCTGCTGGTGCGCGATATCACCGTTTCCGGCAGCCTGTGGGGCAGTCGTCTGTTCCGCGCTAACGGTCCGCTGATGAACATTCACTCTCTTGCCGGGGCGATTGGCATGGGGCTGCCAATGGCGATTGGTACCGCGATTGCCAACCCGCAGCGCAAGGTGGTGGGGCTGGTGGGCGACGGTGGCCTGAGCCTGAATTTAGGCGAGCTGGCGACGCTGGCGCAGGAGAAAGCTAACGTGACGATGCTGATCATGAACGACGGGGGCTACGGCGTGATGCGCGGCATTCAGGATAAGTACTTCGGCGGGCGACAGTATTATAACGAACTGCATACGCCGGACTTTACCCTGCTGGCACAGGCAATTGGCCTGCAGGCGTGGAGCGTTGAGCGGGCAGAGGATTTTGAAGCCGTGATGACGGAAGCGCTGGCGATGCCGGGACCGTCGGTAGTGGAAGTGCGGATGGGTCAGATTGGCGCTCTGAAGTTTGCCGGGCCGCCGCAGAAAACGCTTTACTAGCTGTTTTCCCTCTCCCTGAGGGAGAGGGAGAAAACAGTAGTCCGGGTAAGGCGAAGCCGCCACCCGGCTTGTTTTATTAGAATACGTTAAACGGGTATTCCACGTAGGCGCGGATCTCGTCCCCGCCCACGTTATAGTCGCTGGCGTTGCTGGAGACGCGCAGCACGGAGTAGCGCAGTTTCAGCTTCAGATCTTTCGCCGGGCCGTCCTGCACCTGGTACTGGATCTGGTTAAACCACTCGTGCTCTTTGCCGTTGCTGGTTTCAGAGGTCTTGATATTGTCGCCGCGCACGTAGGCGGTGGTCCAGCTCAGGCCCGGCAGGCCGAGTCCGCCGAAGTCCAGGCCGTAAGAGGCCTGCCATGAGCGTTCGTCTTCACCGTTAAAGTCAGACCAGTAGGAGTTCGCGAGCCAGATGGTGTTGCCGCCGTCGCCCACGCCGCCCTTGTCGCGATATCCGCCGTAGTTGTAGCCGGTGCTGCCGCTGCTCTGCTGGTACGCCACTTTGAACGTGTGAACATCCCAGATGTAGCTCGCCGCCAGGCTCCAGATGGTGTTGCTGCGGCCGGTGTCGAGGCTGTCAGCGTAGCCCTGATCCAGACGCGAGTTATAGCCGTTAAAGTCGAGCACCAGCTGCTGCCCGGTGCTGAACGGCTGTTTGTAATTCAGCCCCAGGTACTGTTTGTTCATCACCTCTTCGTTATGAGAGGCGTATAGCGCGCCGCTGAACTGGTCGTTGAACTGGTAGCTTGCGCCACCGAAAGTCAGGCTTTTCAGGCCGCTGTCGTGGCGGTCGTCGCTTTTACGCTGCTCGTCGGTGAAATAACCGGCGTTCACTTCCAGCCCGTCGATCTCTTTAGACGTCAGCATGGCACCGGTGTAGCTTTCAAACAGCAGGCGGGAGCTGTCGGCGTTAACGATAGGCAGTTCAGGACGCTGGTTACCGTAGCTCAGCACGGTATTCGAGATCCGCATTTTGGCGGTAGCGCCAAATTTCGCTAAATCGGATTTGGCCCGGCCATCGTCTTCCTGTTTAAAGAAGTCGATACCGCCCGCGCCGCTCTTGCCGCGACCGCCGTCCAGGCGCACGCCGTACTGCGCGATGCCGTCCACGCCAAAGCCCACCAGCCCTTCGGTATAGCCGGATTCAAAGGTGGCGATGATCCCCTGACCCCATTCGGCTTTATCCTGCTGGCCCTGATGGTAGTCACGGCTGATATACGCATTGCGTAAAAACAGGTCTAAATGGCTGTCGTCGATAAAACCCTTGCTGTCAGATTGCTGGCTTGCAGCGGCGGGTAATGCGGAGAATAAACTTAAAGCAATTAACGATAATTCTTTTTTCACGGAGGGAACGTCTCTGTCTTAATATATTAAATTGAATTACTGCGCGTTTGATAATTACCGGAAAGATTAACGATTGCAATAAATATGTGACCAGACGTTTCAGCCGGAAAGGGTAGGTCTGACGGGGCTTTCAGAGGTGTTACCGATACGTGCGATTTAGTTAGCAATTCATGCGAAATAAAAAGGAGGCAAAATTGCCTCCTTCCAAAATTATTTAATTCCGTCTGCGGCCATTCGGTCGCGAATATGCTGCGCGCGCGCTTCTGAGGCCGGGTGATCGTCAAACATGGAGCTCTGGCGACCCGCTTCCAGTTTTGCCAACTTTTCGAAGCTGGTGGCTAAACCGGATGGATTAATACCGCGTTTGCGCAACAGATCGTAGGAGTAGTCGTCCGCTTCGGACTCCTGACGCTGCGAGAACTGGGAGTTAACCAGTTTTTCACCTACGTCACCAAGCTGCGACTGGGACAGGCTGCCAACGATGCCGCCCGCAGAGGCCGCCGCCGCGCGAATGGCGTTGGTGCCTAAGGCAACCTGCATCCCTTTCTTCACGTGGCCGAGCGCAACGTGACCCATTTCATGGCCGATAACCGCTTCCACTTCGTTGTCGGTCATCATATCCATCAGCCCGCTGTAGACGCGGATACAGCCGTTAGCCATCGCGAAGGCGTTGACGTCTTTCGCCATGTAAACCTTGTAGTTCACCGGCTGGCCGTTGATGTTATCGCCGAGCGCGGAAGCAATCTTATTCAGACGCTGTGTGTAGGTACTGTCAGCCGGCGCAAGCGTGGCTTTTCCGTCCATATCTTTACAGGCCTGATCGCTCAGCGCTTTAACCTGCGCGTCGCTCAGGGAGTAGGCCTGAAAGGCTTCTGCACCTGAGGTCATCAGACCGTTAGAGTCCATATTCTGACAGCCGCTCAGCACGAGCGTTGTACCCAGGGCCAGCACTATTGCACGCATTTTCATGAGGTTGCTTCCGTACTCGTTAAACTGAATAAAATCCGAAAAGTGCCCCCGCAACGAAGCCGGGGCGGGATAAGTATAAGGAATATCTACAGGCGCGGGCGAGCAGATTGCGCAACATGCGAGCATGATCCAGAGATTTCTTAAGCTGCAAAAGAATGGTCCATGTACATGCCCTGCGGCTTGGGTTACATTGTTGGCACTTTTTTCCGGCGTAGCCCAAAACGCGCTGTCGTCAAGGGCATGGCCTTTAACAGTCCGATCTGGAGTTAAAATGTCCTCACGTAAAGAGCTTGCTAATGCTATTCGTGCGCTGAGCATGGACGCAGTACAGAAAGCCAAATCCGGCCACCCGGGTGCCCCTATGGGTATGGCTGATATCGCCGAAGTCCTGTGGCGTGATTTCCTTAACCACAACCCGCAGAACCCGGCATGGGCTGACCGCGACCGTTTCGTGCTGTCTAACGGCCACGGCTCTATGCTGATCTACAGCCTGCTGCACCTCACCGGCTACGATCTGCCAATCGAAGAGCTGAAAAACTTCCGTCAGCTGCACTCCAAAACTCCAGGTCACCCGGAAGTGGGCTACACCGCTGGCGTAGAAACCACCACCGGCCCGCTGGGTCAGGGCATTGCTAACGCTGTGGGTATGGCGATTGCCGAGAAGACCCTGGCGGCGCAGTTCAACCGTCCTGGCCATGACATCGTTGACCACTTCACCTACGCTTTCCTGGGCGACGGCTGCATGATGGAAGGCATTTCTCACGAAGTGTGCTCCCTGGCTGGTACCCTGAAACTGGGCAAACTGGTGGCGTTCTACGACGACAACGGTATCTCCATCGACGGTCACGTTGAAGGCTGGTTCACTGACGACACCGCCGCACGTTTCGAAGCCTACGGCTGGCACGTTGTGCGTGGTGTTGACGGCCACGATGCTGACTCGATTAAACGTGCAGTAGAAGAAGCTCGCGCAGTCACCGACAAACCGTCCCTGCTGATGTGCAAAACCATCATCGGCTTCGGTTCTCCGAACAAAGCGGGCACCCATGACTCCCACGGCGCACCGCTGGGCGACGCGGAAATCGCACTGACCCGTGAAGCACTGGGCTGGAAACACCCTGCCTTCGAAATCCCGTCTGAGATCTATGCTCAGTGGGATGCTAAAGAAGTGGGCCAGGCGAAAGAAGCGGCCTGGAACGAGAAATTCGCTGCCTATGCGAAGGCGTTCCCACAGGAAGCGGCTGAATTCACCCGTCGTATGAAAGGCGATATGCCGTCTGACTTCGACGCGAAAGCCAACGAATTCATCGCGAAGCTGCAGGCGAACCCGTCTAAAATCGCCAGCCGTAAAGCATCTCAGAATGCGATTGAAGCGTTCGGTCCGCTGCTTCCGGAATTCCTGGGAGGCTCCGCTGACCTGGCGCCTTCTAACCTGACCCTGTGGTCTGGTTCTAAGCCAATCAACGAAGACACTGCCGGTAACTACATCCATTACGGTGTACGTGAGTTCGGTATGACCGCTATCGCGAACGGTATCGCTCTGCACGGTGGTTTCCTGCCATACACCTCTACCTTCCTGATGTTCGTGGAATACGCACGTAACGCCGTGCGTATGGCTGCGCTGATGAAACAGCGTCAGGTGATGGTCTACACCCATGACTCCATCGGTCTGGGCGAAGATGGTCCAACTCACCAGCCGGTAGAGCAGGTAGCTTCCCTGCGCGTAACCCCGAACATGAGCACATGGCGTCCATGTGACCAGGTTGAATCTGCGGTGGCGTGGAAATACGGCGTTGAGCGTCAGGACGGCCCGACCGCGCTGATCCTCTCCCGTCAGAACCTGGCGCAGCAGGAGCGTACCCCTGAGCAGCTGGCAAACATCGCCCGCGGTGGCTATGTGCTGAAAGATTGCGCAGGCCAGCCTGAGCTGATCTTTATCGCGACCGGTTCTGAAGTTGAACTGGCTGTAGCAGCATGGGAAAAACTGACTGCCGAAGGCGTGAAGGCGCGCGTGGTTTCCATGCCGTCTACCGATGCGTTCGACAAGCAGGATGCGGCTTACCGTGAATCCGTACTGCCTAAAGCGGTTTCCGCTCGCGTGGCGGTGGAAGCGGGTATCGCTGACTACTGGTTCAAATACGTGGGCCTGAACGGCGCTATCGTTGGTATGACCACCTTCGGTGAGTCTGCTCCGGCAGAACAGCTGTTCGAAGAGTTCGGCTTCACCGTTGAGAACGTTGTCGCTAAGGCGAAAGAATTGCTGTAATCGCCGTTTTGCCCGGTGGCGCTTACGCTGACCGGGCCTACAAATGGCTCAAAAGTAGGCCGGGTAAGCGCTAGCGCTTACCCGGCTTTTTTGCGTCATTATTCCAACGAAAATGTGACGCAAGTCATATAGCTCGCTTATTCATCTGGACAGACATTCCTTTTATTCCCCGATTCGCTTATTCTTGCTGAAGCGTTTCAGTCGATTAAATGTTCGACAATTGACCAATCAATCGCAGTTTGTGATAGCAAAGATTCCCCTTCGGGCGTCGCTGGATTACTCTTTCAGCCACCTCAAACTCAGGGATTGCTTTGCAGGAGATCTATGACCGTACGCGTAGCGATTAATGGCTTCGGTCGCATCGGGCGTAATGTGGTTCGTGCTTTGTATGAATCCGGACGTCGGGCGGAAATCACCGTGGTGGCAATCAATGAACTGGCGGATGCTGCTGGCATGGCGCATTTATTGAAGTATGACACCAGCCACGGACGCTTCGCCTGGGATGTGCGCCAGGAAAGAGATCAGCTTTTTGTGGGTGATGACGCTATTCGTGTGCTGCATGAGAACAGCATTTCCGGGCTACCCTGGCGTGAACTGGGTGTGGATGTCGTGCTTGACTGTACCGGTGTGTATGGCAACCGCGAACACGGCGAAGCGCATCTGACAGCAGGCGCGAAAAAAGTCCTGTTTTCTCATCCCGGAAGTAACGACCTCGACGCGACCGTCGTGTTTGGCGTCAACCAGCATGAGCTGCAAGCCGAGCACCGCATTGTTTCCAACGCCTCCTGCACCACCAACTGCATTATTCCGGTCATCAAACTGTTAGACGATGCGTATGGCATTGAATCCGGCACCGTAACCACGATTCACTCCGCCATGCACGATCAGCAGGTTATCGACGCCTATCACCCGGATTTACGACGCACTCGCGCGGCGAGCCAGTCAATCATCCCGGTGGACACGAAACTGGCTGCAGGGATCACCCGAATTTTCCCGCAGTTTAATGACCGTTTCGAAGCGATTGCCGTGCGTGTTCCGACGATAAACGTCACCGCAATCGACCTCAGCGTGACGGTGAAAAAACCGGTAAAAGCCTGTGAAGTCAACCTGTTGCTGCAAAAAGCGGCACAGGGAGCATTTCATGGTATAGTTGACTATACGGAATTACCGTTGGTCTCAGTAGATTTTAACCACGACCCGCACAGCGCCATCGTGGATGGCACGCAGACGCGAGTCAGTGGTGCGCACCTTATCAAGACGCTGGTCTGGTGTGATAACGAATGGGGCTTTGCTAACCGAATGCTCGACACCACGTTAGCCATGGCCGCAAAAGGTTTCAGGTAGAGCGCACCTTGCGCTTGCAAAACTTTAAGAATCAACGAGAGGATTCACCATGTCTGTAATTAAGATGACCGATCTGGATCTGGCAGGTAAACGCGTTTTCATCCGTGCCGATCTGAACGTACCGGTTAAAGATGGCAAAGTGACCAGCGACGCGCGTATCCGTGCATCTCTGCCAACCATTGAACTGGCTCTGAAGCAGGGCGCTAAAGTGATGGTCACCTCCCACCTGGGCCGTCCAACTGAAGGCGAGTACAACGAAGAGTTCTCTCTGCTGCCGGTTGTTAATTACCTGAAAGACAAACTGTCCAACCCGGTTCGCCTGGTGAAAGATTACCTGGACGGCGTAGACGTTGCCGAAGGTGAGCTGGTTGTTCTGGAAAACGTTCGCTTCAACAAAGGCGAAAAGAAAGACGACGAAACCCTGTCCAAAAAATATGCTGCACTGTGCGACGTATTCGTGATGGATGCATTCGGTACTGCGCACCGTGCGCAGGCATCTACCCACGGTATCGGTAAATTCGCAGACGTCGCGTGTGCGGGTCCTCTGCTGGCTGACGAACTGGAAGCACTGGGTAAAGCACTGAAAGAACCTGCTCGCCCAATGGTCGCTATCGTTGGTGGTTCTAAAGTGTCTACCAAACTGACCGTTCTGGATTCCCTGTCTAAAATCGCTGACCAGCTGATCGTTGGCGGTGGTATCGCGAACACCTTCGTTGCCGCTCAGGGCCACAACGTGGGTAAATCCCTGTACGAAGCAGACCTGGTTGACGAAGCCAAACGCCTGCTGGGTACCTGTGATATCCCGGTTCCAACTGACGTTCGCGTGGCGACCGAGTTCTCCGAAACCGCAACCGCGACCCTGAAATCAGTAAACGACATCAAAGACGAAGAGCAGATTCTGGACCTGGGCGACGTTTCTGCACAGAAACTGGCTGAAATCCTGAAAAACGCAAAAACTATCCTGTGGAACGGTCCTGTTGGCGTGTTCGAATTCCCGAACTTCCGCAAAGGGACTGAAATCGTGGCTAACGCAATCGCAGACAGCGAAGCGTTCTCTATCGCAGGCGGTGGTGACACCCTGGCAGCAATCGACCTGTTCGGTATCGCTGACAAGATCTCCTATATCTCCACTGGTGGCGGCGCATTCCTCGAATTCGTGGAAGGCAAAGTACTGCCAGCAGTAGCAATGCTCGAAGAGCGCGCTAAGAAGTAAGCCATTCAAGGGCAGGGAAACCTGCCCAATTTTCAGCGCGCTTTTAAGAGCTCGCACCTTTTCTAACGGCCGAAGATACAGGACTAAGCAACATGTCTAAAATTTTTGATTTCGTAAAACCTGGCGTTATCACTGGTGATGACGTACAGAAAGTGTTCCAGGTAGCTAAAGAAAACAACTTCGCTCTGCCAGCAGTTAACTGCGTAGGTACCGACTCCATCAACGCCGTACTGGAAACCGCTGCAAAAGTTAAAGCACCGGTTATCGTTCAGTTCTCTAACGGCGGCGCTGCGTTCATCGCAGGTAAAGGCGTGAAAACTGACATTCCTCAGGGTGCTGCTATCCTGGGTGCTATCTCTGGTGCGCACCACGTTCACCAGATGGCTGAACACTACGGTGTTCCAGTTATCCTGCACACTGACCACTGCGCGAAGAAACTGCTGCCGTGGATCGACGGTCTGCTGGACGCGGGTGAAAAACACTTCGCGGCAACCGGTAAGCCACTGTTCTCTTCTCACATGATCGACCTGTCTGAAGAGTCACTGCACGAAAACATCGAGATCTGCTCTAAGTACCTGGCGCGCATGGCCAAAATGGACATGACCCTGGAAATCGAACTGGGTTGCACCGGTGGTGAAGAAGACGGCGTGGACAACAGCCACATGGACGCTTCTGCCCTGTACACCCAGCCAGAAGACGTTGATTACGCTTACACCGAGCTGAGCAAAATCAGCCCACGCTTCACCATTGCAGCGTCCTTCGGTAACGTGCACGGCGTTTATAAGCCAGGTAACGTGGTTCTGACCCCGACCATCCTGCGTGATTCTCAGGAATACGTGTCTAAGAAACACAACCTGCCGCACAACAGCCTGAACTTCGTCTTCCACGGCGGTTCCGGTTCTTCTGCTCAGGAAATCAAAGACTCCGTAAGCTACGGCGTAGTGAAAATGAACATCGATACCGACACCCAGTGGGCAACCTGGGACGGTATCCTGCAGTACTACAAAGCGAACGAAGCTTACCTGCAGGGCCAGCTGGGCAACCCGAAAGGCGAAGACCAGCCGAACAAGAAATACTACGATCCACGCGTATGGCTGCGCGCTGCTCAGACGTCCATGGTGACCCGTCTGGAGCAGGCTTTCAAAGAACTGAACGCAATCGACGTTCTGTAATTTGAGCTGCTGACAGCATCAGAAGGCCCGCAAATGCGGGCCTTTTTTTATGCTTTTTCAATATCCTGCAATACCTGTTTTTGTGATCTGTTTGGCAAAGCCGGTGCTTTTTGTTTACCCTTTACTGACCTGCCTGTCTCCATGGGGGATGGATTTTGTGTTTTGGTTTAACAAAAGGAAGAATAAATGGAACAACTCGATGTTGTAGACAGCATCAATAACGCCGGCAACTGGCTGGTGCGCAACCAGGCCCTGCTGCTGAGCTATGCCGTGAACATTGTCGCGGCGATTGCCATCATCATCGTCGGGATGATCGTGGCGCGTATCGTGTCGAACGCCGTCAACCGTGTGATGGTCGCACGACACATTGACGCCACGGTGGCTGACTTCCTCTCTGCACTGGTGCGCTACGGCATTATCGCCTTCACGCTGATTGCCGCGCTGGGCCGTGTTGGGGTGCAAACCGCCTCCGTGATTGCCGTTCTTGGTGCCGCCGGCCTGGCCATTGGTCTGGCACTGCAGGGCTCGCTTTCAAACCTGGCGGCGGGCGTACTGCTGGTGACTTTCCGTCCGTTCCGTTCCGGTGAATATGTTGACCTTGGCGGCATCGCCGGTACCGTGTTGCAGGTACAGATTTTCTCTACCACCCTGCGTACCGTCGATGGTCGTATTGTGGTGGTACCGAACGGGAAAATCATTGCGGGCAATATCATTAACTTCTCCCGCGAGCCGGTGCGTCGTAACGAGCTCATCATCAGCGTGGCGTATGATTCCGATATCGATCAGGTGAAGTCGCTGATCGCAAATATCATCGCCTCTGACGACCGCATTCTGAAGGACCGCGAGCAGACGGTTCGCCTGAACGAACTGGGTGCTTCCTCTATTAACTTCGTGGTGCGTATCTGGAGCAAAAGCAGCGATCTGCAAAACGTTTACTGGGATGTGCTCGAGCGCATCAAGCGCGATTTCGACGCCAACGGCATCAGCTTCCCTTACCCGCAGATGGACGTAAACGTCAAAAAAGTCAAAGAAGCAGAATAACGTCACCCGTAGGCCCGGTAAGCGCTCGCGCCACCGGGCTTTACTTTTATAAGCTCCGCTAATACCCAATTAATATTATCCATTTCCTCTAATGTGATTCGCGCAGTATAGTCAGCCTCCAGAACAACACTGCGAGAAAATCGTCATGCTATCTTATTATTTTCAAGGGCTTGCCTTAGGTGCGGCCATGATCCTTCCGCTCGGCCCGCAAAACGCCTTCGTGATGAATCAGGGCATTCGCCGCCAGTATCATCTGATGATTGCCCTGCTGTGCGCGGTGAGCGATCTGCTGCTGATTTGCGCCGGCATTTTTGGCGGCAGCGCGCTGCTGATGCAGTCGCCCTGGCTGCTGGCGCTGGTGACCTGGGGCGGCGTGGCGTTTCTGCTGTGGTACGGATTCGGTGCCCTGAAAACGGCGATGAGCAGCAACATTGAGCTGGCAAGCGCCGAAGTGATGAAGCAGGGCCGCTGGAAGATTATCGTCACCATGCTGGCGGTCACCTGGCTAAATCCGCACGTCTACCTTGACACCTTCGTAGTGCTGGGCAGCCTGGGCGGACAGCTGGACGTTGAGCCGAAACGCTGGTTTGCGCTCGGCACGGTCAGCGCCTCTTTCCTCTGGTTCTTCGGTCTCGCCATTCTGGCGGCATGGCTGGCGCCTCGTCTGCGGACTGCCAAAGCCCAGCGCATTATTAATACCCTGGTGGGGCTGGTGATGTGGTTTATTGCTTTTCAGCTGGCAAAAGAGGGCATTCACCACGTCCAGGAATTGTTCAACTAATCCTTGTCTTATGGACAACTGAGCAAGACCCGCTAAGCTTGCTGGCATGAGCCCTGTTGTTAGGGCACTCTTCGCAACATGGAGGAATGACAGTGAAGTTTAAAGTGATGGCCCTCGCGGCATTAGTAAGTTTCGGTGCGGTGTCGGCGCAGGCAAGTGAACTGCCGGATGGCCCGCACATCGTCACGTCAGGCACCGCAAGCGTGGACGCGGTACCGGATGTTGCAACCCTGGCAATTGAAGTGAATGTGGCGGCGAAAGATGCCGCTTCCGCCAAAAAACAGGCAGACGATCGTGTTGCGCAATATCTCTCTTTCCTGGAACAGAACGGTGTTGCTAAAAAAGACATCAGCTCTGCGAACCTGCGTACCCAGCCCGATTACGACTACCAGAACGGCAAAAGTATCCTGAAAGGCTATCGCGCCGTGCGCACTGTGGAAGTGACCGTGCGTCAGCTGGACAAGCTGAACTCTCTGCTGGACGGTGCGCTGAAGGCCGGCCTGAACGAAATCCGTTCCGTGTCGCTGGGCGTTGCGCAACCGGAGAAATACAAAGACGAAGCGCGTAAAGCGGCGATTGATGATGCCATTCATCAGGCGGAACAGCTGGCGTCTGGCTTCAAGAGCAAGCTTGGCCCGGTATACAGCGTGCGTTACCACGTCTCTAACTACCAGCCAAGCCCGATGGTTCGGATGATGAAGGCGGACGCCGCGCCGGTTTCTGCTCAGGAAACCTACGAGCAGCCAACGATTCAGTTCGACGATCAGGTTGATGTGGTGTTCCAGCTGGAACCCGTTGCAGCACAGCCGAAACCTGCACAATAATCAATAGGCCGGGTAAGGCGTAGCCGCCACCCGGCTTTTCATTTTAATCCTGTCTCAACACCTTATGTCCAAATGCCAGCAGCGCATCAGTCACGTTGCGCATCATGCGGCTTTCCGGCGCAAAACGGTGCCAGTAGAGCATCCGGCGCTGATACAGCCCCGGCGTCAGGTCAATCAGCTCACCGCTTTTCAACTCTTTCTCAATCTGTAAATGCGGGATCATGCAGCAGGTGGTGCCCTGACGCGCCAGCTGCACGAAAGCTTCGGACGAGTTAACGATATGACACGGCACGCTGCCCGGCGGCAGATCGAAGTTTTGCTGCAAAAACGCCTGGTGCATATCGTCCAGATGGTCGAACGCCACGGCAGGCGCCTTCAGCAGCGCGGCGCGGGTGACGCCATTCGGGAAGTAGCGCTCCGCAAAGGCTTTTGAACCGACAAACAGGTAGTCGAGCGCGCCCAGCTGATCGACAAGACAGCTTGGCAGGGCCTGAGGCTGGATACTGACCGCCCCAACCACTTCGCCGCGACGCAGGCGTTCCTGGGTGCGGGTTTCATCTTCGACCTGAAGATTCAGGCGGATAGGGGAGTCGGCCAGCACCGGCGCAAGGGCCGGCAGCAGCCAGGTCGCCAGACTGTCGGCGTTCACCGCCAGCGAGAGCAGCAGCGGCGTGGAACCCGTTTGTTCGTCACCCAGCCACTCGTCTTCCAGCAGTTCAACCTGACGCAGCAGGGCGAGAAGCTTTTGCCCTTGCTCCGTTGGGCGCGGCGGTACGGTACGCACCAGCAGCGGCTGCCCGAACATGTTTTCAAGCTGTTTGATACGCTGTGATACGGCGGACTGGGTGATGCACAGCTTTTGCGCTGCGCGCTCAAAGCCGCGTTCACGAATAACTGCATCAAGTGCCTGTAGTGTTCTGTAGTCCGGACGTTTCATTGCTCTGGCTGGCTCCTAAATTTTGCTTAATCTGCACTATGACACAATTTTCCCTTCCTGACAGACGAAATCCATTCGACGTGTTCTATAATGCGCCCTGAGTTTTCACACCACAGGCAAAACGATCATGACGCAGGATGAACTGAAAAAAGCAGTAGGATGGGCCGCTCTCCAGTACGTACAGCCAGGGACCATTGTCGGTGTTGGTACGGGGTCAACGGCGGCGCACTTTATCGATGCACTGGGCACGATGAAGGGGCAGATCGAGGGCGCGGTTTCCAGCTCCGATGCGTCCACGGAAAAGCTGAAAAGCCTCGGCATTACCGTTTTCGATCTCAACGAAGTGGATCGTCTGGGCATTTACGTTGATGGCGCGGATGAAATCAACGGCCATATGCAGATGATCAAAGGCGGCGGCGCGGCGCTGACCCGTGAAAAGATCATCGCCTCCGTGGCGGACAAGTTCATCTGCATCGCGGATGCCTCCAAGCAGGTCGACATTCTGGGTAATTTCCCGCTGCCGGTTGAAGTGATCCCGATGGCGCGCAGTGCGGTTGCCCGTCAACTGGTTAAGCTGGGCGGCCGTCCGGAATACCGTCAGGGCGTGGTCACCGACAACGGTAACGTCATCCTCGATGTTCACGGTCTGGAGATTCTCGACGCGATTGCGCTGGAAAACGCCATCAACGGCATTCCAGGCGTCGTCACCGTAGGGTTATTTGCCAACCGCGGCGCGGATGTGGCGCTGATCGGTACGGCTGACGGTGTGAAAACCATCGTAAAATGATCTGACGGGGGGAGTGCTCCCCCCGCTAAAAAATTTTTGAAAAGCTAAATTTGGTGACTTGTGTCACGCTTTTCCGCCTCTTTTGCCGATCCTGCCACGTTTGTAAATTTTCTCAGCATTTTACTCTGTCATTTTGCCCTGTATGACTTTTCTTCAGAGTGCCGACGCAAACGTTCATATTGCTGCAATAGTTTTTTTTGATATGTTGGCTACAGCGGATTTCAATCCAGCACAACATCAGTTCAGATAAAAACAGGGTCGGGGAAATGGCAAAGGTATCACTGGAGAAAGACAAGATTAAATTCCTGCTGGTCGAGGGCGTGCACCAGAAAGCGCTTGATAGCCTTCGTGCGGCGGGTTACACCAACATCGAATTTCACAAAGGCGCGCTGGACACTGAAGAGCTGAAAGCCGCCATCCGTGATGCCCACTTCATTGGCCTGCGATCCCGTACCCACCTGACTGAAGACGTGATTGCCGCGGCAGAAAAGCTGGTTGCTATTGGCTGTTTCTGCATCGGCACCAACCAGGTCGACCTGAACGCTGCCGCAAAACGCGGTATCCCGGTCTTTAACGCCCCGTTCTCTAACACCCGTTCCGTGGCGGAGCTGGTAATTGGCGAGCTGCTGCTGCTGCTGCGCGGTATCCCGGAAGCTAACGCCAAAGCGCACCGTGGCGTGTGGAACAAACTGGCCGCGGGCTCATACGAAGCCCGTGGTAAAAAGCTGGGTATCATCGGCTACGGCCACATCGGTACCCAACTGGGGATCCTCGCGGAATCGCTGGGGATGCACGTCTACTTCTACGATATCGAAAGCAAGCTGCCGCTGGGTAACGCGACGCAGGTACAGCATCTGTCTGACCTGCTGAACATGAGCGACGTGGTCAGCCTGCACGTGCCGGAAAACGCCTCCACCAAAAACATGATGGGCGCGGAAGAGCTGGCGCTGATGAAGCCGGGATCTCTGCTGATCAACGCCGCGCGTGGTACGGTGGTCGATATCCCTGCACTGTGCGATGCGCTGAAGCGTAAGCATCTCGCGGGGGCGGCCATCGACGTGTTCCCGACGGAACCGGCCACCAACAGCGATCCGTTTAACTCTCCGCTGTGCGAATTCGACAACGTGATTCTGACGCCGCACATCGGCGGTTCTACTCAGGAAGCGCAGGAGAATATCGGTCTGGAAGTGGCGGGTAAGCTGAGCAAATATTCCGACAACGGTTCAACGCTTTCTGCGGTGAACTTCCCGGAAGTGTCTCTGCCGCTGCACGGCGGTCGTCGTCTGTTGCACATCCACGAAAACCGTCCTGGCGTGCTGACCGCCATCAACCAGATTTTTGCCGAGCAGAGCGTCAACATTGCCGCCCAGTATCTGCAGACCAACTCGCAGATGGGCTATGTGGTCATTGATATCGAAGCGGATGAAGACGTGGCTGAAAAAGCGTTGCAGAGCATGAAGGCCATACCGGGAACGATTCGCGCGCGTCTGTTGTATTGATGGTGCGGTCTGTGGTGTCGGGTGGCGGCTACGCCTTACCCGACCTACGTTGAGCTTTTGTAGGCCGGGTAAGCGTAAGCGCCACCCGGCTTTATGCTACCAAAGCCACGTTTTACCTGGCGTTACCACCGCAGGCAGCGGAATATCCCATTTCTCCACCGGCAAGGCTTCTACAGCCTGGCAATCATGCGCATACCCCACCGGCTGCAGCCCGTACTGCTGCCAGTTTTGCAGCGTCCTGTCGTAAAAACCGCCGCCCATACCTAAGCGCTGTCCTTGTTCATCAAACGCCACCAGCGGCGTAATCAGCACGTCCAGCTGTGACAGCGGGAGTACGTCGCGCACGTCGAGTTTCGGTTCGGTGATTTTCAGACGATTCACCACCAGCTCGCTGTGCGGATGGTAGTGCAGAAACAGCAGATTGCCCCGGCTGAACGGATGCAGTACCGGCAGGTAAACTTTTTTCCCGGCGCGCCAGAGCTGGTCGATAAGCGGCTGGGTGTCCAGTTCGCCGTCAAACGAGAGAAACAGCGCGACGGTGTTTGCCATCACCACGGGCGGATAGGCCATCATGCGGGCAGCAGCCTGCTGCGCAAAGTGTGCTTGTTGTTCGGACGTCAGGGCGCGACGACGCTGGCGAATGAGCTGACGGATGTCCTGGCGTGAAGCAGAAACTTCAGGGAATTGAGTCATGGTAGTCGGTAGAAGAAGAGAGAGGGAATCTCCGAGATGCCGCCGCAGGCTGTAACCCTTGAACCCTTGGTTCAAGGTGAATGTGTCGTCATAGTTTTAAGGCTTCTCGGACGAACCGAGCATGCTCACCAACCATGGAGCGCCACATTCTTGTGGTATGAAATATCGGCTCAGGGGACTGGCCCGCTTGCAAACATCTCAGAGAAATTTTGTCTTCACAGTTACTCTACCATAGTCAACTGCGAAGTGTTATTCAAACTTTGGTCCCGGTCTTTCGGGATTGCGACCTTGATCAAGCAACGCCTGTTCAATGGTCTGCTGGAGCATTTTAATGCGCTGCTCCATGCTAGCCGCGTAATCGCGGGTCTTCGCTTTTTCCTGAGTCAGTTCATAGCTGATGTTCAACGCGGCGATGAAAACCAGCTGCTCAGTATTTGTGACTCTAGTGCGTTCTTTTAGATCTTGCAACCGCTGATTCAAATCGTCCGCAGCCTGATTCAAAGCATCCCTTTGTTCAGGTGGACAATTCACTCGCAGTGAACGGCCAAAAATCTGGAGATCGACGGGTTGTGCAGACATGCCACCTTCCTGCTGATTGACTGCGCTGCCTTCGCTTACTGCCCCGGGGGCTGCGAAGGGGCGACACTATAGCTACCCTGATGTGAAGATACAAGCCCTTTTCTGGTATCACCAGGGTCCAAAGTGGTAGCATATCATGAATATCCTCCCTTTGATGACGAATGCGTATGTCTATACAGAACGAAATGCCTGGTTACAAGGATTTAAACCAGTTACTGAACCAGCAGGGAGTCGGTCTTACCCCTGCCGAAATGCACGGTCTGATCAGCGGCATACTGTGCGGCGGAAACAGCGACAGCTCATGGCAGCCGCTGATCCACGACCTCACCAACGAAGGGCTGGCGTTTGGCCACGAACTGGCGGAAGCGCTGCGAAAAATGCACGCGGCAACCAGCGATTCGCTGGAAGACGATGGCTTCCTTTTTCAGCTTTATCTGCCTGAAGGCGACGATGTCAGCGTCTTTGATCGCGCCGATGCGCTCGCGGGGTGGGTAAACCACTATCTGCTTGGCCTGGGCGTCACCCAGCCTAAGCTTGATAAAGTAACCGGCGAAGCGGGTGAAGCGATTGACGATCTGCGCAACATCGCCCAGCTTGGTTACGATGAAGAGGAAGATCAGGAAGAGCTGGAAATGTCTCTCGAAGAGATCATCGAGTACGTGCGCGTGGCGGCGCTGCTGTGCCACGACAACTTTACGCGCTCGCAGCCGACCGCGCCGGAAGTTCGCAAGCCAACCTTACATTAAGAAAAATAACGCACAGGAGGGTGTCATGGTTATCTCGCAACAAGAGTATTTGCGCCGTCGTCAGGCGCTGCTGGCAAACATGCAGCCGGGAAGCGCGGCGCTGATTTTTGCCGCGCCGGAAGTGACGCGCAGCGCCGACAGCGAATACCCCTATCGCCAGAGCAGCGATTTCTGGTACTTCACCGGCTTCAACGAGCCGGAAGCGGTGCTGGTGCTGATTAAGAGCAATGACACCCACAACCACAGCGTGATTTTCAACCGCGTACGAGACTTAACCGCTGAGATCTGGTTTGGCCGCCGCTTAGGGCAAGAGGCCGCCCCGGAAAAGCTGGGCGTTGACCGCGCGCTGGCGTTTAGCGAAATCAACCAGCAGCTCTATCAGCTGCTTAATGGCCTCGACGTGCTCTACCACGCGCAGGGCGAATACGCCTACGCCGATGAGATTGTTTTCAACGCGCTGGAAAAACTGCGTAAAGGCTCGCGGCAGAACCTGTCCGCGCCCGCAACCCTCACGGACTGGCGTCCGGTGGTGCACGAGATGCGTATGTTCAAATCTGAAGAAGAGCTGAACGTGCTGCGCCGTGCGGGCGAAATCAGCGCCCTGGCGCACACCCGCGCGATGGAAAAATGTCGTCCCGGAATGTTTGAATACCAGCTGGAAGGCGAAATTCACCACGAATTTAACCGCCACGGCGCGCGTTATCCCTCCTACAACACCATCGTTGGCGGCGGGGAAAACGGCTGCATTCTGCACTACACCGAAAACGAAAGCGCGCTGCGCGACGGCGATCTGGTGCTGATTGACGCCGGTTGCGAATATCAGGGCTACGCGGGCGACATCACGCGTACCTTCCCGGTGAACGGCAAGTTTTCGCCAGCGCAGCGGGCGATTTATGACATCGTTCTCGAATCTCTCGAGACGGCGCTGACGCTGTATCGCCCGGGCACCTCCATTCAGGAGGTGACCGGTGAGGTGGTGCGTATCATGATTACCGGGCTGGTTAAGCTTGGGATCCTCAAAGGGGATGTCGACACCCTGATTACCGAGAATGCTCACCGCCCGTACTTTATGCACGGCCTGAGCCACTGGCTGGGGCTGGACGTGCACGACGTGGGCGCGTACGGCCCTGAACGTTCGCGCGTGCTTGAACCGGGCATGGTGCTGACCGTCGAGCCAGGCCTGTACATCGCGCCGGATGCCGACGTGCCAGAGGAATACCGCGGAATTGGCATTCGTATTGAAGACGACATCGTCATCACCGAAAGCGGCAACGAAAACCTGACCGCGAGCGTGGTGAAAAAAGCGGACGATATCGAGGCGCTGATGGCAGCGACGCGCGTATGAGCGTGATTATCGTTGGCGGTGGCATGACCGGCGCCACGCTGGCGTTAGCCATCTCGCATTTGACGAAGGGGCAGCTTCCGGTGCATCTGGTTGAAGCCGTCGCGCCGCAGGCGAAGAATCACCCTGGGTTTGATTCCCGCGCCATTGCCCTGGCGCAGGGCACCTGCCAGCAGCTATCCCGCATTGGCATCTGGCAGGCCATCGCCGACTGCGCTACCGCCATTAATACCGTGCACGTGAGCGATCGCGGTCATGCCGGGTTTGTGACGCTGGATGCCCATGATTACCGTATTGACGCGCTGGGTCAGGTCGTTGAACTGCACGATATTGGCCTGCGCCTGTTCCGCCTGTTGCAGGACGCGCCGGGCGTCACGTTGCACTGCCCGGCACGCGTTGCCAGCTTCACCCGTAGTGAAGACGCGGTTAGCGTAACGCTGGACAATGGCACCGTGCTTGACGGACAGCTTCTGGTGGCGGCTGACGGGTCGCGCTCGGCGCTCGGCACCCAGTGCGGCGTAGAGTGGCGGCAGCAGCCTTACGGGCAGGTCGCGGTCATCGCGAACGTCTCGACCGCAGCAGAACACAACGGCCGGGCGTTTGAGCGCTTCACCCAGCACGGCCCGCTGGCGATGCTGCCGATGACGGGCGGGCGCTGCTCGCTGGTCTGGTGCCACCCGCAGGAAAAGGCCGAAGAGGTTAAATCCTGGTCCGACGAACGTTTTTGTACCGAGCTGCAGAAAGCCTTTGGCTGGCGGCTGGGGCGTATTACCCATGCCGGGAAACGTGCGGTCTATCCGCTGTCGTTAACCACGGCATCACAGTCTGTTTCTCACCGCGTGGCGCTGGTCGGCAACGCGGCGCAAACCCTCCACCCCATCGCCGGGCAGGGCTTTAACCTCGGCCTGCGGGATGTGATGAGCCTGGCCGAAACGCTTTCGCAGGCGTGGAGCGAACAAAAAGACTGTGGCGCTTACCCGGTGCTAAGCCATTACCAGACGCGACGTCAGGCTGATAAAGAGGCGACAATTGGCGTCACCGACGGCTTAGTCCATCTCTTTGCCAATCGCTGGGCGCCGCTGGTTGTTGGTCGCAACCTCGGGCTGATGGCGATGGAACTGTTCATTCCGGCACGTGACGTGCTGGCGCAGCGGACCCTGGGTTGGGTCGCGCGTTAAGGAGTTATCACTGTGCAAAATGTTGATGTTGCCATCGTTGGCGGCGGAATGGTTGGACTGGCGCTGGCCTGTGGATTACAGGGCAGCGGCCTGCGCGTGGCCGTGCTGGAGCAAAAGCAGCCCCAGCCTGTCGCATCAGATGCCCCGCCGGAACTCCGCGTGTCGGCGATTAACGCGGCCAGCGAAAAGCTTTTGACGCGTCTCGGCGTCTGGTCAGATATCGTCGCCCAGCGCGCCAGCTGCTATCACGGCATGGAAGTGTGGGACAAAGACAGCTTTGGCCATATTGCCTTTGATGATGAAAGCATGGGCTATAGCCATCTGGGGCATATCATAGAGAATGCGGTGATCCACCACGCGCTGTGGCAGAAAGCAGAGCAGTGCAGCGACGTGACGCTAATTGCGCCTGCGCAGATCCAGCAGGTGGCATGGGGCGAAAACGAGGCGTTTATCACCCTGCAAAGCGGCGACATGCTGACCGCGCGTCTGGTGGTCGGTGCCGACGGCGCTAACTCCTGGCTGCGCAACAAGGCTGATATCCCGCTAACGTACTGGGATTACCGCCATCATGCGATGGTGGCAACGATCCGTACTGAAGAGCCGCACGGCGGCGTTGCGCGGCAGATTTTCCACAACGACGGCATACTGGCGTTCCTGCCGCTTGCCGATCCGCACCTGTGCTCGATAGTCTGGTCCCTGGTGCCGGAGAAAGCGCAGCAGATGCAGGATGCGACGCCGGAGGCCTTTAACCAGGCGCTGTGCGTGGCGTTTGATAATCGCCTTGGCCTGTGCACGCTTGAAAGCGAGCGGCTGGTTTTCCCGTTAACCGGCCGCTACGCGCGTCAGTTTGCGGCGCACCGTCTGGCGCTGGTGGGGGATGCTGCCCATACCATTCATCCGCTGGCCGGGCAGGGCGTTAACCTCGGCTTTATGGACGCGGCGGAACTGGTGGAAGAACTGCGTCGCCTGCACCGTGAGGGTAAAGATATCGGCCAGCATCTGTATCTGCGTCGCTACGAGCGCAGCCGCAAGCACAGTGCGGCGATGATGCTGGCAGGAATGCAGGGCTTCCGCGAGCTGTTTGCCGGGGCAAATCCGGCGAAAAAACTGCTGCGCGATATCGGCCTCAAGCTGGCCGACACCCTTCCCGGCGTCAAACCTCAACTTCTTCGTCAGGCAATGGGTCTTAACGATCTTCCCGACTGGTTACGCTAACCTCGATCCCCGTCACACTTTATTTTCCCGGCCTCTGCGCCGGGGAAATCCCCTCGTTTGAAATATTCTAATTCCACGCCATTTTTCGCATTAGTTATTCTCATGTCATGATTTTTACGTGACGGAAATTCGGCCCGTTTTTCCGCACGAAATATCACCATGTGCTAAATCCTGTTAGATCATTGTTAATTTTGTGCGGGGTTAATCGCATTTTTCCAGTGAATAACTCTGTAGGCTTTTCAGCGTTTTTTGGTCATAAGCTAATGTGATGACCCGTTTTACCTTATGGTTAACCGCCGGTTTCGGTGGTAAGTTCAGGTAAAAGAGAACGTTTGCGTCGGCATTCGCGAACGAGGCCGATACCGGGTTTCACGGTGAATTTTTCAACGAGGACAAGATGGCTCAACAGACTCCTTTGTACGAACAACACGTGTTATGCGGCGCCCGCATGGTGGACTTCCATGGCTGGATGATGCCGCTGCACTACGGCTCGCAGATTGATGAGCACCACGCGGTGCGCACCGATGCCGGTATGTTCGACGTGTCCCACATGACGATTGTCGATCTGCACGGTAGCCGCACCCGGGAGTTTTTGCGTTATCTGCTGGCAAACGACGTCGCCAAACTGAAGACGCCGGGCAAAGCGCTCTATACCGGCATGCTCAATGCCTCGGGCGGCGTGATTGACGACCTTATCGTCTACTACTTCACCGAAGATTTCTTCCGCCTCGTTGTAAACTCCGCCACCCGCGAAAAAGACCTCTCCTGGATCACCCAACACGCCGAACCTTATGCCGTCGACATCACCGTCCGTGACGATCTGTCGCTGATCGCCGTGCAGGGGCCGAACGCGCAGGCAAAAGCCGCGTCTCTGTTCAGCGACGAGCAGCGCACCGCCACCGAAGGCATGAAGCCGTTCTTCGGCGTGCAGGCGGGGGATCTGTTTATCGCCACCACCGGCTACACCGGTGAAGCGGGCTACGAAATTGCGATGCCGAACGAGAAAGCTGCCGATTTCTGGCGTGCCCTGGTAGAGGCGGGCGTAAAGCCTGCGGGTCTGGGCGCGCGCGATACGCTGCGTCTGGAAGCGGGCATGAACCTCTACGGTCAGGAAATGGATGAAGGCGTCTCTCCGCTGGCGGCCAACATGGGCTGGACCATCGCGTGGGAACCGGCTGACCGTGACTTTATTGGCCGTGAAGCGCTGGAGATGCAGCGCGAGAAGGGCACCGAACAGCTGGTGGGACTGGTGATGAAGGAAAAAGGCGTGCTACGCGGCGAGCTGCCGGTGCGCTTTACCGATGCTGACGGCAATCATCGTGAAGGCGTGATCACCAGCGGAACCTTCTCACCGACGCTGGGCTACAGTATTGCACTGGCACGCGTGCCGGCGGGCATTGGCGAAACGGCGGTGGTGCAAATCCGCAACCGCGAAATGCCGGTCCACGTGACCAAACCGATTTTTGTTCGCGCCGGTAAGCCGGTCGCCTAATCATTTTTATCAGGAGAACTTCAATGAGCAATGTGCCAGCAGAACTGAAATACAGCAAAGAACACGAGTGGCTGCGCAAAGAGGCGGACGGCACTTACACCGTAGGGATCACCGAGCACGCGCAGGAGCTGCTGGGCGACATGGTGTTTGTTGACCTGCCTGACGTGGGCACGACTGTTAGCGCGGGCGACGACTGCGCCGTGGCGGAGTCCGTAAAAGCGGCGTCTGACATCTACGCACCGGTAAGCGGCGAGATTGTTGCGGTCAACGATGCGCTGAGCGATTCGCCAGAGCTGGTCAACAGCGAGCCTTATGAAGGCGGCTGGATCTTCAAGATCAAAGCCAGCGACGAATCGCAAGTTGCCGCGCTGCTGGATGCAACCGCGTACGAAGCACTACTGGAAGACGAATAACGTTGTGCCGGATGGCGCTGCGCTTATCCGCCTTACAGGGCCCGGTAAGCGGTAGCGCCACCGGGCAACAGCGTTACAGATAACTACGATTCACTGCACGTATCAGGAACCATCGCTCATGACACAGACTTTAAGCCAGCTTGAAAACCGTGGCGCCTTCATTGAACGTCACATTGGGCCGGATGCTCAGCAACAGCAGGAGATGCTGAAGACGGTTGGCGCGGATTCATTAGACGCACTGATCGGCCAGATTGTGCCAAAAGACATCCAGCTTGCCACGCCGCCTCAGGTAGGGGAAGCCACCACGGAGTTCGCCGCGCTGGCGGAGCTGAAGGCTATTGCAGGCCTCAACAAGCGCTATAAGTCTTACATTGGCATGGGCTACACCAACGTGCAGTTACCGCCGGTTATTCTGCGCAACATGCTGGAAAACCCGGGCTGGTACACCGCTTACACCCCTTATCAGCCAGAAGTCTCCCAGGGGCGTCTGGAAGCGCTGCTGAACTTCCAGCAGGTGACGCTGGATCTGACCGGTATGGATATCGCTTCCGCCTCTCTGCTGGATGAAGCGACCGCCGCTGCCGAAGCGATGGCGATGGCAAAGCGCGTGAGCAAGCTGAAAAATGCTAACCGCTTCTTCGTGGCGGCGGACGTGCATCCCCAGACGCTGGACGTGGTGCGCACCCGTGCAGAAACCTTCGGCTTTGAGGTGATCGTCGACGACGCCGACAAAGTGCTGGATCACCAGGAGGTCTTCGGTGTGCTGCTGCAGCAGGTGGGTACCACCGGCGAAGTTCACGACTACGGCGCGCTGATTGCCGAGCTGAAATCCCGCAAAGTGGTTGTCAGCGTTGCCGCCGATTTTATGGCGCTGGTGCTGCTGACGGCGCCGGGCAAACAGGGCGCGGATATTGTATTCGGCTCCGCGCAGCGCTTCGGCGTGCCGATGGGCTACGGCGGCCCGCACGCGGCGTTCTTCGGCGCGAAAGATGAATTCAAACGCTCCATGCCAGGCCGTATCATTGGCGTGTCAAAAGATGCTGCCGGTAATACCGCGTTGCGCATGGCGATGCAGACCCGCGAGCAGCATATCCGCCGCGAGAAAGCGAACTCCAACATCTGTACTTCCCAGGTACTGCTGGCAAACATCGCCAGCCTGTATGCGGTATTCCACGGTCCGGCTGGCCTGAAGCGCATTGCCAGTCGCATTCACCGCCTGGCCGATATTCTGGCCTGCGGCCTGCAGCAGAAGGGCCTCAAGCTGCGCCACGCGCACTACTTCGACACCCTGTGCGTGGAAGTGGCAGACAAAGCCGCCGTGCTGGCGCGCGCGAATGCAGCAGAAATCAACCTGCGCAGCGACATTCACAACGCGGTCGGCATTACGCTGGATGAAAGCACCACTCGCGACGATATCCTGAATCTGTTCAGCGTGTTGCTGGGCGACGCTCACGGTCTGGACGTTGATACGCTCGACAAAGAGGTCGCGCTCGACAGCCGCTCCATTCAGGAAAGCATGCTGCGCAATGACGCGATCCTGACTCACCCGGTGTTCAATCGCTATCACAGCGAAACCGAGATGATGCGCTATATGCACTCTCTGGAGCGCAAGGATCTGGCGCTGAACCAGGCGATGATCCCGCTGGGCTCCTGCACCATGAAGCTGAACGCCGCGGCAGAGATGATCCCGATTACCTGGCCTGAATTCTCCGAACTGCACCCGTTCTGCCCGCCAGAACAGGCGGAAGGCTATCACATGATGATCAACCAGCTTTCAGACTGGCTGGTGAAGCTGACCGGTTACGACGCGCTCTGCATGCAGCCAAACTCCGGCGCACAGGGTGAATACGCGGGCCTGCTGGCGATCCGTCACTATCACGAAAGCCGTAACGAAGGCCACCGCGATATCTGCCTGATCCCAAGCTCCGCCCACGGCACCAACCCGGCCTCAGCCCAGATGGCGGGCATGGAAGTGGTGGTGGTCGCGTGCGATAAGAACGGCAACATCGATTTGGCCGACCTGCGTGCGAAAGCCGAGCAGGCGGGCGACAAGCTCTCCTGCATTATGGTGACCTACCCGTCCACCCACGGCGTGTACGAAGAGACCATCCGTGAAGTGTGCGAAGTGGTGCACCAGTTTGGCGGTCAGGTATACCTCGACGGCGCGAACATGAACGCTCAGGTGGGCATTACCTCTCCGGGCTTTATCGGCGCGGACGTGTCGCACCTGAACCTGCATAAAACCTTCTGCATTCCGCACGGCGGTGGCGGCCCGGGCATGGGACCAATCGGCGTGAAAGCGCACCTGGCGCCGTTTGTGCCGGGCCACAGCGTGGTGCAGATTGAAGGCATGCTGACCCGTCAGGGCGCGGTCTCTGCGGCACCGTTCGGTAGCGCATCAATCCTGCCAATCAGCTGGATGTACATCCGCATGATGGGCGCGGAAGGGCTGAAGCAGGCGAGCCAGGTGGCTATTCTGAACGCCAACTACATTGCGACTCGCCTGAAGTCCGCCTTCCCGGTGCTCTATACCGGCCGCGACGGTCGCGTGGCGCACGAGTGCATTCTGGATATTCGTCCGCTGAAAGAGCAGACCGGCATCAGCGAGCTGGATATCGCCAAGCGTCTGATCGACTACGGCTTCCACGCGCCAACCATGTCGTTCCCGGTTGCGGGAACGCTGATGGTGGAGCCGACCGAGTCTGAAAGCAAAGCCGAGCTGGACCGCTTTATCGACGCGATGCTGGCCATCCGCATGGAGATCGACCGCGTGCAGGACGGCGAATGGACGCTGGAAGATAACCCGCTGGTCAACGCCCCGCACACCCAGCACGAGATGGTGGCAGAGTGGAACCACGGTTACTCCCGCGAGCTGGCCGTCTTCCCGGCAGGCGTGGCAAACAAATACTGGCCGACCGTGAAGCGTCTTGATGACGTTTACGGCGACCGTAATCTGTTCTGTTCCTGCGTGCCGATGAGCGAATACCAGTAATTATTTGCCATACTGTAGGCCGGGTAAGCGTAAGCGCCACCCGGCTTTTTTTTATCTGGAGGTTGTGAATGGCAATTGCACTGGTCACCGGCGCGAGCCGGGGCATTGGGAAAGCCACCGCGCTGCAGCTGGCACGTGAAGGCTACACCGTGGCGGTGAACTATCACCACAACATTAAAGCCGCGACGGACGTTATCAATCAGATCGTTGAGGCCGGCGGTAAAGCGTTTGCCGTGCGTGCGGACATCAGCGATGAAGCTCAGGTGCTGGCGATGTTTGACAGCATCGATCGTGAAGGTGAGCCGCTTCGCGCGCTGGTCAATAATGCAGGCATTCTGTTTGAGCAATCCACCATCGAGAATCTGTCCGCAGAGCGCATTAACCGCGTGCTGGCGACCAACGTCACGGGCTACTTCCTCTGCTGTCGTGAAGCGGTGAAACGCATGTCCATCAAGCATGGCGGCAAGGGCGGGGCTATTGTGAATGTCTCTTCCGCCGCGTCTCGTCTGGGCGCGCCGGGTGAATATGTCGATTACGCTGCTTCCAAAGGCGCGGTTGATTCGCTGACAACCGGGCTATCGCTGGAGGTGGCGGCGCAGGGTATCCGCGTGAACTGCGTGCGGCCTGGGCTGATTTATACCGATATCCATGCTTCCGGCGGAGAGCCGGGGCGAGTGGATCGCGTGAAATCGTTACTGCCGATGCAGCGCGGCGGCCAGCCGGAAGAGGTGGCGCAGGCGATTGTCTGGCTGCTGAGCGAGAAGGCGTCTTACGTGACGGGCAGTTTTATCGAGCTGGCTGGCGGGAAGTAACCCCCTCACCCTAACCCTCTCCCCAAAGGGAGAGGGTTAGGTGCCCGGCGTTAAAGTTTCTCGCCGTTGCTGGCAATCACGCCTTTATACCACTCGAAGCTTTTCTTACGGGAGCGCGACATGTCGCCCGTGCCGTCGTCGTGCTTGTTGACGTAGATAAAGCCGTAGCGCTTGCTGTACTGACCGGTGGTGAACGACACGCAGTCGATGCAGCCCCACGGCGTATAGCCCATCAGATCCACGCCATCGTGCGTGACGGCTTTGATCATCTCTTCCACGTGGGCACGCAGGTAGTCGATGCGATAGTCATCGTTGATGCTGCCGTCTTCTTCCACCTTGTCGTAGGCACCGAAACCGTTCTCAACGATAAACAGCGGCTTCTGATAACGCTCGTACAGTTCGCACAGGGAATAACGCAGGCCCACCGGGTCAATCTGCCAGCCCCAGTCGGACGCCTTCACGTGCGGGTTCGGCACGCTGCCTTCAAAGCCGGAAATGGCGTCACCAGTGCCGCCTTCCGCCTTCACCGCGTTGGTCATGTAGTAGCTGAAGCCTAAGTAGTCGCAGGTACCTTCACGCAGGATCTGCTCGTCGCCCGCCTCCATTTTGATGGAAAAGCCGCGGCGCTCCCACTCGTTCAGCACGTAGGACGGGTAGTAACCACGCAGCTGGACGTCGGTAAAGACATAGCGCTCGCGCATGGATTCCTGGGCGAACATCACGTCTTCAGGCTTGCAGGAGAACGGATAGAGCGCCACCATCGCCAGCATGCAGCCGACTTTCATCTCCGGGTTGATGCGGCGCGCGGCTTTCACCGCCAGGGCGCTGGCCACAAACTGATGGTGCAGCACCTGGTACATGGTCTCTTCCGGGTTGTCATGTTCGGTATAGACCACGCCCGAGCAGCAGTAGCCGAACAGCGGGGCGCGCCAGTTGCGCTGGTTGTTGATTTCGTTGAAGGTCATCCAGTATTTGACCTTGTGCTTGTAGCGCTCAAACACCACTTCCGCGAAGCGCACAAAGAAATCGACCACTTTGCGGTTGGTCCAGCTACCATACTCCTGCACCAGGTGCAGCGGCATTTCGAAGTGGGAGAGGGTGATCACCGGTTCGATGTTGTACTTCAGCAGCTCATCGAACATGTCGTCGTAAAACTTCAGCCCTTCTTCGTTTGGCTGCGTTTCGTCACCTTTCGGGAAGATGCGCGTCCAGGCGATAGAGGTACGGAAACACTTGAAGCCCATCTCGGCAAATAGCTTGATGTCTTCTTTATAGTGGCCGTGGAAGTCGATAGCTTCGTGGTTTGGGTAGTATTTACCCGGCACCACCTCCTGCGTGATTTCGCGCGGCACGCCGTGTGCGCCGCCGGTCAGCACGTCACAAATGCTTGGCTCTTTGCCGCCTTTGTTCCAGCCGCCTTCAACCTGGTGAGCGGCAACCGCGCCGCCCCATAAAAAATCTTTTGGTAAGGTTAATTTTTTCATCGCTGCTATTCTCAATAAATGGCTTATTGGCATTGAGTCTAGCAAAGCGAAATTGAATGTCACGATATAACAATTTGCGGAAATTGTGATTTGTCACATCGAAAAAACAAGGTGTTTTATTCCGTCAGTTTTTTCGCCAGCTTGCGTCCGAGAGATTCCAGAATATAAATGACGGGAATTTGCGTGGTGATATCGTAGACGCCGCCAATTCGCGTCTGGGGAACGTGCCAGGAGAGATTAAAGTCCGCCAGTTTCGCCAGGCGCGAGTGCTCGTGGCTGGTGATAGAGAGCACCTTGCAGTGATGAAGGCTGAACTGGCTGGCGAAGCGCAGGATCTCCTCGGTTTCGCCCGAGACGGAGAGCACAATCGCCAGCGCATTTTTCGCCATATCATTGGTGACCGGGAAATAAGGGTCATCAATATGATTACTGAATTTACCAATGTTTGAAAAGAAACGCGCGCCATATTTCGCCAGTGAGCCTGACGTTCCCGCCCCAACAAATATAATGCGCTCTGAAGAGAGAATGATATTTACCGCGTCATTTAATAGCGCGTCGAACTCTTCATTATTCACGCTTTTAAAGAAGCTGATAATTTCGCTGGCGCCGAAATTCGCCTGCTGGGGCTCGTTCTGCTCAAGATAGAGCTTAAAGCGCACGCGAAATTCAGAATACCCTTCGCAGTTGAGCTTGCGGCAAAAGCGCAGGATAGTGGTGGTTGAGACGCCGGCCGCATCCGCCAGCTCGCGGATGGTCATGTACATCACTTTGTCCCGGTTTTTGATGACATAGTTGTAGACCATCATTTCCAGGTTATTGAGACTGGCAATGGCGGAGTGGGTGAACATACTCACAGTGGCAAAACTCTCATTCAGACCTCATTTATCCATCATATCATGCAGCCAGACGGCAGGAGCCAATTTTATGCCATTGATTAGTAACGCTTAAATTTTTATGTGAACAAATGTCAGGTGAATTTTTCGTTTATGTTTTTGATTTTTATTATAAAAATTTACTTTAAAATTATTTTAGCTAACAGGTGTTCACTGGAATCATTCTCAGTTAGCATAGTCATGCGATGAATAATCATCTTTAGTTTTCCCGGAGTTTAGTATGGCGAGCAGACCATTAATCGCACAGGGATATTCGCTGGCTGAGGAAGTAGCCAACAGCATCAGCCACGGCATTGGCCTGGTGTTTGGGATTGTCGGTTTAGTGTTATTGCTGGTACAGGCGGTGGATACCAATGCCAGCGCGATGGCTATTACCAGCTATAGCCTGTATGGCGGAAGTATGATCCTGCTGTTCCTGGCCTCGACGCTCTATCACGCGATTCCGCATCAGCGGGCCAAAATATGGCTTAAGAAATTTGACCACTGCGCTATCTATCTGCTGATTGCGGGTACCTATACGCCTTTCCTGCTGGTGGGGCTAAACTCACCGCTGTCGCGCGGCCTGATGATTGTTATCTGGAGCCTGGCGCTGCTGGGGATCCTGTTTAAGCTGACCATTGCGCACCGGTTTAAAGTGTTGTCGCTGGTCACCTATCTGACGATGGGCTGGCTGTCGCTGATTGTGGTGTATCAGCTGGCGATTAAGCTGGCAGTAGGGGGCGTCACGCTGTTGGCGGTGGGCGGTGTGGTCTACTCGCTGGGCGTTATTTTCTACGTCTGTAAGCGCATCCCATACAACCATGCCATCTGGCACGGCTTTGTGCTGGGCGGCAGCGTGTGCCACTTTTTGGCGATTTATTTGTACGTGGGGCAGGTTTAGTTTGTTGTCGGTGGCGGTTTCGCCTTACCCGACCTGGATTTGCACCCGTAGGCCCGGTAAGCGCAGCGCCACCGGGCGATAGAGCATCACTCTTCCAGTGAATACGGTAGCGGCTCAATACTCAACGTATTCGCGTCGTCGCGCACGCGGAACACGCTGTCCGCTTCCATGTCGTTGTTCATTACAGCCTGTACCAAAAGACGGCCATCGTCCAGCTGGACTGCGGCTAACACGGTACCGGTGCGGCGCCAGTTGTCGCCCATCTTCAGTTCTAAGTCTTCTCCTGCTTCCGGTACGCGGCTGGCATGGCCTGCCAGTGTCCACAACGCGCGTTTGTTTGCCCCACGGAATTTTGCACGCGCGACCATTTCCTGACCGGTGTAGCAGCCTTTTTTAAAGCTGATGCCCCCCAGCGCCTGCAGGTTAGTTGCCTGAGGAATAAACTGCGCGCTGTTGGCTGCGTCAATTACAGGCAGACCCGCTTCGATGTTCAGCGCCAGCCACTGCTGGCTGTTGTTGAGCTGAGCTTCGCCGCGCAGCGCCTCGGTCACGCGTTCGGCTGTTGCGGCATCCGTGACTAACAGGAAGCGCTCTGCCGGGTGTTCAAACCACAGGATGGAAGTTGCGCCCTCGCTGACCACCTGTTTTTCTGCATCCGGCAGCTCAGCAAACAGGTTTTTCAGCGCCGCACGCGCCTGGAAGCCCGCCACGCCCAGCAGAACATGTTCGTCGTCCGGGGCGATGGTGACTTTGGAAAAGACCGCGTATTTTTTCAGTTCTTTGAGCTGCGCATCGCGCAGGCTGCGGCGCTCAATAAAGGCAAAACCGTCCTGACGGCGGAAGAGACGCAGGTTGCTCCACATTTTGCCCTTAGGATCGCAGTGCGCGGCCAGCAGATGCTGGTGTTCAGTCAACTGCGCAACATCCGCAGTCACCTGACCCTGCAAGTATTTTTCGGCGTCGGCGCCGGAGAGGGTTGCCAGCGCCCAGTCATCAAGAGAAATAAGCGTCAGCGGCAGACGCGCAGAGGCGGCGGGCTGGCGAGGAGAAAATGGTGTAAAGGCCATAACGGTATCCTGAATTGCTTAACGCTTTGATAATGCCTAATGGTAAAAGAGCCTGCAGGCATTGCAAGCGCTTTCAGCAGACCATTTGTGCCATAAACGGGTTATGCGTAGCGCTACGCAAAATAGTGTAATCCGCTGTCTATGTAGGGATTATTCTGGAAGCCAGCCCGTCAAACGCAATATTCCAGTAATGAAACGGTCAAAAACACGTTACACTAGCTGGTGTCCCCGTAGAGAAATTAAGAACAGAAAACGGGGTACCGACTGTGCCAAACGTAATGCAGGAAACTGAACATGGATATTAACAACAAGGCCCGTATTCACTGGGCATGCCGTCGCGGAATGCGTGAACTTGATATTTCCATCATGCCTTTCTTCGAATATGAATACGACAGCTTAAGCGATGATGATAAGCGTCTGTTTGTTCGCCTGCTTGAGTCTGACGATCCGGATTTATTCAACTGGCTGATGAACCACGGCAAACCCGCCGACACCGAGTTGCAACGGATGGTGCAATTAATTCAAACACGGAATCGGGAACGTGGTCCTGTGGCAATCTGATCTTCGCGTCTCGTGGCGCTCGCAGTGGATGTCTTTATTGCTCCACGGGCTGGTTGCGGCCATCGTTTTACTCATGCCGTGGCCGCTCAGCTATACGCCGCTGTGGCTGCTATTACTTTCGTTTGTTGTTTTTGACAGCGTACGCAGCCAGCGTCGCATTAACGCGCGTCAAGGCGAGATCAAGCTGTTGATGGATTCCCGCCTGCGCTGGCAGGGAAAAGAGTGGGATATTCTCGGTGTGCCCTGGATGCTTAACGCCGGGATGATGCTACGGTTACGCAAAGTGGGGGGCGGACGTTGCCAGCACCTGTGGCTGGCGGCGGACAGTATGGACGCATCAGAATGGCGGGATCTGCGCCGGATGTTGCTGCAACAGCCGACGCAGGAGTAACGCGCGTTAGCTGAATTTTTCTGCCATTTCGCCGAGGATCTGCTCGCACCAGGCCTGCAGGCGCTCGTCGCTGAGATCGTACTGATTAGTTTCATCCAGCGCGAGCCCGACAAACAGCTCGCCGTCGGCAATAATCGGCTTTTTACTGGTGAATTCATACCCTTCGGTTGGCCAGTAGCCAATAAACGCCGCCCCTTTTGGTGCCAGCTTATCGTGCAGCATGCCGAGTGCGTCCAGGAACCATTCGCCGTAGCCCAACTGGTCACCCATGCCGTACATCGCAATAATTTTACCGTCGAAATTGACTGAATCGAGCTGATCCCAGATGGCTTCCCAGTCTTCCTGTATCTCACCAAAATCCCAGGTTGGGATGCCCAGAATCAGCACATCGTACTGCTCCATCAAGGCGACCGCGTCATCTTTCAGGTTATGCAACGTCACCAGTTCCGGGCCAATGATGTCGCGAATTTTCTCCGCCGCCATTTCGGTGTAGCAGGTGCTGGAACCATAGAACAGACCAATATTCATCGCGTAACTATCTCAATTCTTGCTATGACTTTGCGCGTAGTGTACCAGAAACCGGTCGCAATCAGGCATAATGGCCTGACTGCAAAATCAAAGGGGCTGATGTGGAAAAGGATCTCGCACTCGTTGAACAGTTTCTCGACGCGCTGTGGCTTGAGAAAAATCTGGCCGAGAATACCCTCAGTGCCTACCGGCGCGATCTCACCATGCTGGTCGAGTGGCTGGCGCGTCGGGAGCTATCGCTTGCGAGCGCGCAAAGCGACGACCTGCAGGCGCTGCTCGCTGAACGCGTAGAAGGAGGGTACAAAGCCACCAGCTCTGCACGCTTGCTCAGCGCAATGCGTCGGCTTTTCCAGCATCTTTATCGGGAGAAGATTCGCGAAGACGATCCCAGCGCGCTGCTGGCGTCCCCGAAACTCCCGCAGCGGCTGCCGAAAGATCTCAGCGAAGCACAAGTTGAGAGATTATTACAGTCACCGGCTGTTGACCTGCCGCTGGAGTTACGCGATAAAGCCATGCTTGAGCTATTGTATGCTACCGGCTTGCGCGTTTCGGAACTGGTTGGCCTGACGATGAGCGACATCAGCCTTCGTCAGGGCGTGGTGCGCGTCATCGGTAAAGGAAACAAGGAAAGGCTGGTTCCGCTGGGAGAAGAGGCGGTTTACTGGCTGGAGACGTATCTTGAGCATGGCCGCCCCTGGCTGCTCAATGGCGCGTCTATCGACGTCCTGTTTCCGAGCCAGCGCGCGCAGCAGATGACGCGACAAACGTTCTGGCATCGCATCAAGCATTACGCCACACTGGCGGGTATCGACAGTGAAAAGCTTTCGCCGCACGTATTGCGTCACGCCTTCGCGACGCATCTGTTAAACCACGGCGCAGATTTACGCGTGGTGCAGATGCTGCTGGGACACAGCGATCTTTCAACGACGCAAATTTACACCCATGTCGCGACGGAACGCCTGCGGCAGCTACACCAACAGCACCACCCTCGTGCGTGAGTGCCGACAAATTGTAACAGGATCAATTATGAAAAAGTCTTTCGCGCTGTTCACCCTGCTGGCAGCCTCATTTACCGGCTTCGCCCATGCGGATGACGCCGCCATCAAACAGTCTCTGGCTAAGCTTGGCGTCACCAGCAGCGACATCCAGCCTGCGCCGGTTGCCGGTATGAAAACCGTACTGACCAACAGCGGCGTGCTGTACGTCACCGAAGACGGCAAACACTTTATTCAGGGACCGCTGTACGACGTGAGCGGCGCGCAGCCGGTAAACGTCACCAACCAGCTGCTGATGAAAAACCTGAACGCGCTCGAAAAAGAGATGATCGTCTATAAAGCGGCGCAGGAAAAACATGTGATTACCGTCTTCACCGACATCACCTGTGGCTACTGCCACAAGCTGCATGAACAGATGAAAGACTATAACGCGCTGGGCATTACCGTGCGTTACCTGGCCTTCCCGCGCGCAGGCGTACAGAGCAAGCCAGAGCAGGACATGAAAGCGATCTGGTGTGCCAAAGACCGCAACAAAGCGTTTGATGACGCGATGAACGGTAAAGACGTTAAGCCTGCCTCCTGCGACATCGACATTGCTAACCACTACGCGCTGGGCGTGCAGTTTGGCGTGAGCGGTACGCCAGCGATTGTCCTGAGTAACGGCTATGTCGTTCCGGGCTATCAGGGACCGAAAGAGATGAAAGAGTTTCTCGACGCGCACCAGAAACAGTTTGGTGGTAAATAATTCGCGTGAAAGCCCCCATCAAATTGCGCCGCCGCGAGGCGGTTGAACACGTTGATTTACCGGACGATCTCCCGCCGCTGCTAAAGCGCCTCTACGCAAGCCGCGGCGTGCGTCGCGCAGAGGATCTTGAGCGCAGCGTGAAAGGGATGCTGCCCTGGCAGCAGCTGAACGGTATCGAGAAAGCTACCGAAATGCTCTACAACGCGCTGCGTGAGGGAACGCGCATTGTGGTGGTAGGGGATTTCGACGCCGACGGCGCAACCAGCACCGCCCTGAGCGTGCTCAGCCTGCGCGCGCTGGGCTGTGATAATGTCACCTATCTGGTGCCGAACCGCTTTGAAGACGGCTATGGCCTAAGCCCGGAGGTGGTCGATCAGGCCCATGCCCGCGGTGCGCAGATGATCATGACCGTCGACAACGGGATCTCCTCCCATGCGGGCGTCGATCATGCTCACGCTTTGGGGATCCCGGTGCTGGTCACCGATCATCACCTGCCCGGCGATACGCTCCCCGCAGCAGAAGCGATTATTAACCCCAACCTGCGCGACTGCGATTTCCCGTCGAAATCCCTCGCCGGCGTGGGCGTGGCGTTTTATCTGATGCTGGCGTTGCGTACTCTCTTACGCGATAAGGGCTGGTTCGAATCCCGCGGCATTGCCGTTCCAAACCTGGCCGAATACCTCGACCTGGTGGCGCTGGGCACCGTGGCGGACGTGGTACCTCTTGATGCCAATAACCGCATTTTGACCTGGCAGGGCTTAAGCCGTATTCGCGCGGGCAAGTGCCGTCCCGGAATTAAGGCGCTGCTGGAGATTGCCAACCGCGATCCGCTCAAGCTGGCGGCAAGCGACCTGGGCTTTGCCCTCGGGCCGCGTCTGAACGCTGCCGGAAGGCTGGACGATATGTCCGTCGGCGTGGCGCTGCTGCTGTGCGACAACATCGGTGAAGCGCGCGTGCTGGCCAACGAGCTGGATGCCCTGAACCAGACCCGTAAAGAGATTGAGCAGGGGATGCAGGCCGAAGCGCTGACCCTGTGCGAAAAACTTGAGCGCAGCGGCGATACGCTGCCGGGCGGGCTGGCAATGTACCACCCCGAGTGGCATCAGGGCGTGGTCGGCATTCTGGCGTCGCGCATTAAAGAGCGCTTCCACCGTCCGGTGATCGCGTTTGCGCCCGCGGGTGACGGCACGCTGAAAGGCTCTGGCCGTTCGATTCAGGGGCTGCACATGCGCGATGCGCTGGAGCGTCTGGATACGCTTTATCCCGGTCTGATGATCAAGTTCGGCGGCCACGCGATGGCGGCAGGCTTGTCGCTGGAAGAGGCAAAGTTCGACGAGTTCCAGCGCCTGTTTGGCGAGCTGGTCACCGAGTGGATTGACCCGGCGTTGCTGCAGGGCGAAGTGGTCTCTGACGGTGAGCTGTCTGTCTCCGAAATGACGATGGAGGTCGCGCAGATGCTGCGCGATGCCGGTCCATGGGGGCAGATGTTCCCGGAACCGCTGTTCGACGGGCGATTCCGTCTGCTGCAGCAGCGTATCGTCGGCGAACGCCACCTGAAAGTGATGGTCGAGCCCGTGGGCGGCGGACCGCTGCTGGACGGCATCGCCTTCAACGTTGACACCTCCATCTGGCCGGACAACGGCGTGCGCGAGGTCGAGCTGGCGTACAAACTGGATATCAACGAGTTTCGCGGTAACCGCACCCTTCAGATCATCATCGACAATATCTGGCCAATTTAGCGGCAGTAATCTCTATAAAAAAGGGCGTGGATTCGGTACAATCCCGCTCTTATCACCGCATTTTGACAAGTCCATAAAAGAAAACAGACCATGTTTGAAATTAATCCGGTAAAAAACCGTATTCAGGACCTCACGGAGCGCTCTGACGTTCTTAGGGGGTATCTTTGACTACGATGCCAAGAAAGAGCGTCTTGAAGAAGTAAACGCCGAGCTGGAACAGCCGGACGTCTGGAACGAACCTGAACGCGCACAGGCGCTGGGTAAAGAGCGTTCCTCTCTCGAAGCTATCGTAGATACGTTGGATCAAATGGCTCAGGGGCTGGAAGACGTTTCCGGTTTGCTGGAGCTGGCCGTCGAAGCCGACGACGAAGAAACCTTTAACGAAGCCGTGGCAGAACTCGATGGGCTGGAAGAGAAGCTGGCACAGCTGGAATTCCGTCGCATGTTCTCCGGCGAATACGACAGCGCTGACTGCTATCTCGATATTCAGGCAGGTTCTGGCGGTACCGAAGCGCAGGACTGGGCCAGCATGCTGACGCGTATGTATCTGCGTTGGGCGGAAGCGCGCGGCTTTAAAACCGAAATTATCGAAGAGTCTGAAGGTGAAGTGGCCGGTATTAAATCCGTCACTATCAAGATCATTGGCGACTACGCCTACGGCTGGCTGCGTACCGAAACCGGCGTTCACCGCCTGGTGCGTAAGAGCCCGTTTGACTCCGGTGGTCGTCGTCATACCTCCTTCAGCTCCGCGTTTGTTTACCCGGAAGTTGACGAAGATATCGATATCGAAATTAACCCGGCGGACCTGCGTATTGACGTTTACCGCGCGTCCGGCGCGGGTGGTCAGCACGTTAACCGTACGGAATCTGCGGTGCGTATTACCCACATTCCAACCGGGCTGGTAACACAGTGCCAGAACGACCGTTCCCAGCATAAGAACAAAGACCAGGCCATGAAGCAGATGAAAGCGAAACTTTATGAGCTGGAGATGCAGAAGAAAAATGCTGAGAAACAGGCGATGGAAGACAACAAGTCCGACATCGGTTGGGGCAGCCAGATCCGTTCTTACGTCCTTGATGACTCCCGCATCAAAGACCTGCGTACCGGGGTTGAAACCCGCAACACGCAGGCGGTGCTGGACGGCAGCCTGGACCAATTTATCGAAGCAAGTTTGAAAGCAGGGTTATGAGGAACCAACATGTCTGAACAACAAGCACAGGGCGCTGACGCGGTAGTCGATCTTAACAACGAACTGAAAACCCGCCGCGAGAAGCTGGCAGCGCTGCGCGAGCAGGGCGTGCCGTTCCCGAACGATTTTCGTCGTGACCACACCTCAGACCAACTGCACGCTGACTTCGACGGTAAAGAGAACGAAGAGCTGGAAGCGCTGAACATCGAAGTGGCCGTTGCAGGCCGTATGATGACCCGCCGTATCATGGGTAAAGCCTCCTTCGTGACCTTGCAGGACGTCGGCGGCCGTATTCAGCTGTACGTTTCCCGTGACGACCTGCCGGAAGGCATCTACAACGAGCAGTTCAAGAAGTGGGACCTGGGCGATATCCTGGGCGCAAAAGGTAAACTGTTCAAAACCAAAACCGGTGAACTGTCTATCCACTGCACCGAGCTGCGTCTGCTGACCAAAGCCCTGCGCCCGCTGCCGGACAAGTTCCACGGCCTGCAGGATCAGGAAGCGCGCTATCGTCAGCGTTACCTGGATCTCATCTCTAACGATGAATCCCGCAAGACCTTCAAAATTCGCTCCCAGATCATGGCCGGTATTCGCCAGTTCATGGTCAACCGCGACTTTATGGAAGTGGAAACCCCGATGATGCAGGTGATCCCTGGCGGCGCGTCTGCGCGTCCGTTCATCACCCATCACAACGCCCTGGACCTGGACATGTACCTGCGTATCGCACCGGAACTGTACCTGAAGCGTCTGGTGGTCGGTGGTTTCGACCGCGTGTTTGAAATCAACCGTAACTTCCGTAACGAAGGTATCTCCGTTCGCCATAACCCAGAGTTCACCATGATGGAACTCTATATGGCGTACGCGGACTACAAAGATCTGATCGAGCTGACCGAATCCCTGTTCCGTACCCTGGCGCAGGACATTCTGGGCACCACGCAGGTTCCTTACGGTGAAGAAGTCTTCGACTTCGGCAAGCCGTTCGAAAAACTGACCATGCGCGAAGCGATCAAGAAGTACCGTCCGGAAACCAACATGGCGGATCTGGATAACTTCGACTCTGCGAAGGCCATCGCTGAAAGCATCGGCATCAAGGTTGAGAAGAGCTGGGGTCTGGGCCGTATCGTGACCGAGATCTTCGAAGAAGTGGCGGAAGCACACCTGATTCAGCCGACCTTCATTACCGAATACCCGGCTGAAGTCTCTCCGCTGGCGCGTCGTAATGACGAGAACCCGGAAATCACCGACCGTTTCGAATTCTTCATCGGCGGCCGTGAAATCGGCAACGGCTTTAGCGAGCTGAACGATGCGGAAGACCAGGCGCAGCGTTTCCAGGATCAGGTTGACGCGAAAGCAGCAGGCGATGACGAAGCGATGTTCTTCGACGAAGACTATGTGACCGCGCTGGAGCACGGCCTGCCGCCAACTGCAGGTCTGGGTATTGGTATCGACCGTATGGTGATGCTGTTCACCAACAGCCACACCATTCGTGACGTGATTCTGTTCCCGGCAATGCGCCCGGTGAAATAAGGCGTTACGTTGCTAAAAAAGCCCCGAAAGGGGCTTTTTTATTGCGCCGCGAACGCTCTCAGCGCGTCTCGCGCGACCGTTGCTTCCTGCACCATCCACGGGCTAAAGCTCCATGGGGCGGCGTCCAGCGCGCGGAATAACGACTCCAGCGTCACCCATTCAAATGCCATCACTTCATCATGGTTAATTCGCAGTTCGCTGGTGACGCGGGCAGCGAAGACCGGGCAAATCTCGTTTTCCACGATCCCGGAAGGATCCGTTTCGCGGTAGCGGAATTCTGAGGCGACAGGCGTAATCGCGGTAATTTCTGCGCCAATCTCATCGCGGCAGCGACGGATAATTGCCTCTTCCGTCCGTTCACCAGATTGAGGGTGACCGCAGACGGAGTTCGTCCAGACGCCCGGCCAGGCTTTTTTACTTAGTGCGCGTCGGGTTACCAGACACTCGCCTTCGGCGTTAAACAGCCAGGATGAGAACGCCAGATGCAGCGGGGTTTGGGCAGTATGCGCGGCGTATTTTTCCTGAGTGCCAATCACCATTCCCTGGTCATTAACCAAAATAACGTGTTCTTGAATACTCATTCATGCTCCAGTGCCAACGATGCGGATGGTTCTGCACCATCAACAGGGAGCATTATACGGCAATCTTATACGAACGGTTTGTTTCCAGGAGCGGAAAAGGGCTGACCCATATCTCTCAGGGCTGGTATCATAGTGCGCCATTCACGCTGACCGAGGATCTGTTTTGTTTGCAGGAAGCCTGACGAGAAATCCCATCATCGCCATCTTTTGCCTGACGCTGACGCTATTCCTGGCTGGCTGTTCAGGAAGCAAATCGTCGGATATGGGTAGCTATTCCGGTGCGGTCTATACCGTTAAGCGCGGGGATACGCTGTACCGGATTTCGCGCGCAACGGGGACCAGCGTGAAGGATCTGGCGCGCCTGAATAACATCTCTCCGCCGTACACCATCGAAGTGGGGCAAAAGCTCAAGGTGAACGGCAGTTCGTCCTCGGGCAAAAAATCCTCATCGAAAGGCAAAACCGCCAAAGTGACGCCGTCCTATCAGGTACCGCAATCGTCATGGCCGCCGGTTGGACAGCGCTGCTGGATTTGGCCTGCCAGCGGTAAAGTGGTCGCCCCTTACTCACTCTCTGAAGGTGGCAACAAGGGTATTGATATCGCCGCTGCGCGCGGTACGCCGGTTTATGCCTCCGGGGCAGGGAAGGTGGTTTATGTGGGTAACCAGCTGCGCGGCTACGGTAACCTCATCATGATTAAGCATGGCGAAGATTACATCACCGCCTACGCGCATAACGACACGATGCTGGTCAACAACGGCCAGAACGTGAAGGCGGGGCAGAAGATAGCCACCATGGGCAGCACCGGTACCGATTCGGTGAAGCTGCACTTCCAGATCCGCTATAAGGCGACGGCCATCGATCCGCAGCGTTACCTTCCTGCGCCCGGCAGCAAACCGAAGTGCTAAGTGATTATTTAATCGCCGGTTAGTTGTGAAGAGGCTTGTATGAAGGTGCGTAAGGTCTATAATGCCTTACGCACCTCAAAGCGGGCGTAGTTCAATGGTAGAACGAGAGCTTCCCAAGCTCTATACGAGGGTTCGATTCCCTTCGCCCGCTCCAAACTCACCTCCCCTGAAGTCTACCAAACTCAATTTTTCCTTGATAAATCAGTAGTTATAGCATTCTATTAGTCTATTGAACTCAATTGTACTCCCTCAGGGTCAAGCTTAATGTGGGGGTATGGATGGGGGTATAATTGTACCCCCTGCTGAGAGGTACCCCCAATGAAGCTGACAGCGCGTCAGGTTGAAACTGCAAAACCTAAAGATAAGCCCTACAAACTCGCTGACGGTGGTGGTCTTTACCTGCTGGTTAATCCCAACGGTAAAAGATACTGGCGTCTCAAATACCGTTCGCTAGGTAAAGAGAAACTGCTCGCTATTGGCGTTTATCCTGATGTTTCTTTAGCTGAGGCGAGAAGTAAGCGAGAGGATGCAAAAAGAACATTAGCTGCTGGTAACGATCCCTCTCTTGAACGAAAAATTGAGAAACTTAGTCGTCAACAAGACGCTGAAAACTCGTTTGAGGCTATCACACGGGAGTGGTATCAGCGTCGCTATGACCGCTGGTCTGTCTCCTACCGCGAAGAAATGCTGAGAACCTTTGAAAAGGATGTGTTCCCTTATATCGGTCACAGGCCAATCAAAGATATCAAGCCGATGGAGCTGCTTGCTGTTCTTTCAAAAATAGAAGCACGAGGAGCAACTGAGAAGGTCCGTAAGGTTCGCCAGCGTTGTGGAGAGGTCTGGAAGTATGCCGTTGTGACTGGCAGGGCCGAGTACAATCCAGCACCAGATCTAGCCAGCGCCGTGACTCCTCATGAGAAAGAGCACTATGCTTTTTTAACCCAGGATGAATTGCCAGAGTTTCTTCGGACTCTGAACACCTATGCTGGTAGTGTGCTTGTTAAGATTGCGATGCAATTACTTATTCTGACAGGAGTAAGGCCTGGGGAGTTGAGGCAAGCGGAGTGGCAGGAATTTGATTTTGAGCGGAAGGTTTGGAACGTGCCAGCAGAGCGAATGAAAATGCGCCGCCCTCATCTGGTTCCGTTATCAAGCCAGGTAATTGACCTGCTTAATCAGCTTAAACCCATGACTGGAGCAGGAACGTTGCTGTTCCCAGGACGTAATAATCCTAAGAAACCGATGAGTGATATGGCATTGACTGTATTGGTAAGGCGCATCGGCTATGCAGGACGCGTTACAGGGCATGGATTCCGCCACACGATGAGTACCATTTTGCATGAGCAGGGATTCAACTCGGCCTGGATTGAGTTACAGCTGGCTCATGTCGATAAGAACTCAATTCGTGGAACATATAATCACGCTCAATACTTGGAAGGGCGGAGGGAAATGATGCAGTGGTATGCGGATTATATAAGCCAACTCGAAAAATCGAAACTAATACATGCCTCTTAATAATATTTGTTAATGAGAGGATTGTTCTTTTATGAACAAGGGAAAAATTATCCGTAGAGCGCTTACTCAGGAAAGCGCTCCAGAACAAAAATTCTATTTTTTTTGTTGCTGATGGAAAATCGCGCTGCTTATGGTTTTTAAAAGTTTTTTTCTTTGCTGAAGCATCAGTAACAAAAGTGCGGCTTTTCCATTTTTTTGAGGGCGACAAGCTGATTTCGTCATAATGAGAACGAATCATTTTGTAAGCGCCACTCAGTTCAATCGCCAAAGTTTCTTTCAGAAGTACACTAAAACCTTTCAATTGGCTAATACCAATCTTCTTCTAGGATTTATCATCTGTAGGGTTAGTCCTATGGGCAAAAAATAATCACAGTACAAAACCATTATCTTTTCACGCATCTAGCGGTCACGCCGCAGAGTTTCCTTTTTGGCATCATTTGCATGCTGATAATAAGCAGCCATATAGCCACGCGATTAAATTACCGGATGGCCGTTTCGGTTAGATCCGACTTTCTTGCTTATTTCAACTTTCCGGAAGTGTACCACGGCGGAGAGATAAGCAAAGCGCCTTTATCGGCCGTAGGGCGCGGGATAAGGACCAGGGCCTGAAACCACAACATATATGAGAATAATCAACTGAAAGCGTGGCACATATTGCGCCCCCGGCTCCGCAGTTTGAGGCGGCTTACCGTGACCTGCTTGGCATCCGGACGGAAGATGATCTGACCCGGATTTTACTGCGTAATGCGCAGTACCTTCGCATGCGTGCCAGCCAGGCTCTGCCGCGGGGACAGCAGTTCTACGGGGGGACAGCCCTCTATTTTGCCCTGTTCTGTGACGTTGACAGCCGGGATGAGCAGAGCATCGAAGCCTTCTGGGCCTGCATAGCCCGCTTCTGGGGCGCGTGGTACCGCCGTCAGGATTATTACAGTCAGATTAACCAGCTGCGCAGTATCATGGGTCTTGATCCCGCAGAACGCCTCTTTGAGGCACAGGCAAAAGGTTTTTACAGCCAGGCAGAGATTTTTGAGGACGAAAGCGGTGAAAAGGGACTGAGGCAGGTTCTGCTGACGCTGCGTACCGCGAACACCCGTGCGCTGCCGCCTGACGCCATCAAAGCGTTCAGCCTGCCTTACTGCAATGGCCACATTCTGACGCCTGATCCGGGGTATGGCGAGCCGCTTATTTTCCAGAACAGCGTTTTGGGAATGGGCTTCCGGTTCAGGGAAGGCACCAGCTCCCTGCATTGTTACAGCGTGGAGGACGCCCGTATCGGAGACACCCAGACGCTCAGCGAACTGGCCAGTGCCCTGGTCGATGGCGTCGATGAAACACTCCGTGCTTATGCCCATACCATCCCGGTCAGTCAGGCGTGATTTTCGTAAAGGCCACCACCGTGTGGCCTTTCTTCTTTTATCTGAACAGGTTTTTATTCAGGAGAAGAGATGTTCCTCAAGGCCAGCGCTTTCATGCGTAAACCCTGCAAGTTTGAGGCTGTCTATCACATGCGAAGGATAGTTACGCCGTCCAATACTTTGAGACCAGATCTCTGATAACTCAGCCTCAAGAGCCTGCGCACTACCTGAAAAAGCGGCGGTCACCTCTTTTTTGTAATATTCGTAGCGACGGTCATGTTCTTCACTGAAATGAAAACGCCGGATATCCATTAATGCCTGTAGTCCGGCGACTCTTTCTGCAGTTGCCCACTGCATAAAACTGGCAAGTGAGGATTTGGTGTCTCTCATCATTTTAATTTCATGCTTCGTCGCTTCCAGTAAACTCACCGGTTTTATCGGTGAATCACTAACACTGGATATGTCATTACGTAATTCATCCTTCAGAGCATCGCGATCCCATGCCATTTTCCAGACGTCAATGAGAGTAATCAAATCTGTCATGGTCAATCCCGGAACAGTTACGGGCAGACCGATAATTCGTGCCAGCTCTCTGCAACTCTGAATCTTGTTCAATGCCTCTGTCAGTTCCTTGCTGCCGATGTCGTATTCAGATTTGATAGTTTGTATGATGTCATCAAGGCCTGCAGCCGGATCGGACCATAAATGCCGTGGCGGTAACTGAACGGCAATAGCATGAAGATCTTCACGACTGAGATTTTTGGTGAAAACACCGGTGGAGTATTCCCTCCCTAGCCACTCAGTCAACCCGGCTAGTTCTTCCAGTTGCTGACGAATGACACGGAATTGATCACGCAGGACCAATACATTGATAACACTGACATCTGTCAGATGTTTCCTGGCTTCAGTACTGTAACTGTAGCGAAACGTCTGACCGGTGGGATCTGTTTCACCAATACAGCGAATGAGAGGTTCCAGCGCTGACACCTTTTCCTTATAACGCCGATCAAACGCGACTGCATGGCCTGAAAAAAAAGCCCACAGGTTCATAATATCGTGCTGATTCAGCACTTTTTCTATGTCTGCCTCAGGCGCAAGCGGCTGTTTTCTTAGTTTCGCAAGCTGACTGAGATCCTCTATCTGCCCCTTTATAGTCAGTTCCACAGAGTGTCGCAGATTGAAACAGATAGGATAAATAAGCGTATCCAGCACTGCTTTGTGTCCCGTTTTGTGTCCCGTTGTCAGGGCATCAATAAGCAGGAATACGCTGTCAGCGAAGCCATCAGCGTAGTAATAAAGGTCCGGACAACCGTTATCTCCCACGCAGGCATTGTATGCCCCCAGTTCATAATCTCCCCGGAACAGGGCATTCCAGTTCCATTGAGGCATCTTTAAATCAGAGTTTCCGTTATCTATCGTTCGCTCAACCATATGCATCCCCTCTCTGTGTAAAACTTCCGTTATAAACTGTCCATACAACGTCAGAAGGATTATCCCGTCTGACAATGACTTAGTACAACACAAATAGGGAGGCGGTTGTTGATAGGCACGCGGATCCGGAACTCAGGGTTTTCGGATCTGCGGAGAAATGAGAGGGAACAGGCGTTGCTGTAGCGCCGAACTCATCACTTTCAGTAATTCATAATGCATCACAACTTTCTTCATCAAAACAAAATGATTAATAGCTAATAATAAAATGCTAGGTTAGCATGATGAGCAAAACAAAGATGAAAGGAATGATGATGCTCAGCCAGCTTAACCTGCGTTTTCATAAAAAGCTGATCGAGGCGCTGAAAGTGCGTGCCGGTCGCGAAAATACTTCGGTCAACGCCCTGGCCGAACGCTTCCTCGATGACGGCCTGAAAACGGTCGCGCCCGGCGACGGGTATTTTCAGCTGGTCGCCGATCCGGATGCCACCGTCCGGCAGCTGTACCGGCATATCATTCTCGGCCAGACCGTCGGCACTGCTCCGGTATCCCGGGATGAGCTGCGCTTCATCCTGGCCTGTGCCCGTGAGGCCTTTATTGGCGGCCGGAACAGGCTGGCCACACTTCCTGCCCTGGGCACGCTGCTCGACATCACCCGCGACCTGCTGGCCTGGCAGGTTGAGAACGACCGTCCGGTTGACGGCCACTACCTGAAGGGGATCTTCCGCCTGACCGGAGAAAACTGGACGGAAGAGTTTGACGCCTTCCGGGCAGCGCTGCGCCCGGTTGTGGATCAGATGTATGCCGAACACCTTCTGCGTCCGCTGGAGAGCGACTGCTTTAACCTCGCCGATATTCCCGACAGTGCACTCGCCGGGATTTTCACCCTGCCGCGTCTGAAAGCCGTTTTCCCGCTGATGCTGCGCGGGCTGGACTGGAGCGGGGAGAAGGCCCGAGATCTGGCTCAGGAGCTGCGCCCGGTGATCCCGGCCGTCACGCAAACCATTGAAGCCGGCACGCTGCGCATTGAGATCCGCATTGACGGCCAGCATCCCGGAGAACGCCCTGGTGCCTGGTACACCACGCCCCGTCTGCACCTGCTGATCACCGGTCAGGACTTTGTAGTGCCGTACGGATGGGAGACCTTCTCCGAACTGCTGGGCCTGTTCACACTGTATACCCGGTATCCTGAAGCTCTGGCGCACGGCCATCAGGGGGAGCGCGTGATGTTCTCCCCGCCTGGGCACGTATCAAAAGAGGGATTCTTCGGGATAGACGGCCTGCGGATTTTTATGCCGGCAGAGGCCTTTGAGACGCTGGTCCGGGAGCTCAGCACACGATGCTCGGTAGACACGCTGGCGGAGGCCCTGACCGGACTGCGCTGCCTGTACGGAGATCTGTAGATGGCGACTGAAAATGTACAGTCCCGCGCCGGCTTTGAAGGCCCAGTACTGAAAGCTGAAGATGACCGTTACGGGTATACGGCGATAGCAGAGGGGCTGGCCCACAGCATCAGCGCTCTGGATGAAAATGTCAGTACCGTCATAGGTATCGAAGGACAGTGGGGTTCCGGCAAAACCAGCCTGCTGAACTTACTGACAGAACAACTGAAGAATCAGGTCCCGGCCACCACGCAAATTGTGGTTTTCTCTCCATGGGTCAACTCACCGGATGAAAGCCCGGTAAACGCGCTGATGATGACCATCGCGGCCAGGCTGGCGAAGCTGGATACGTCGGCCATGGCGCAGGCTGGAAAGGCAGTGCCCCTTGCAGAGAATATCCTTAACTACGCGCAGCAGACCTCGCGCCGGCTTGCGCCTGTGACCCGATTCGCCGGTAATTTTGTTCCGGGTCTGGGGCTTGTCGCCGATGGCATGGACGCCCTTGCGGAAACCAGCCTGAAGGGACGGGAACAGACTGCGGCTGAACTCCGGGCTGATATTGAAGGTAAAATCGCTGCCCTGGGCGTCAGCTTTATCGTCGTGATTGACGATCTTGATCGTCTGGAGCCAGCGCAGGCGGTGGAAGTGCTTCGTATGGTACGGTCGGTCGCGGACTTCTCGCGATTCCGCTACGTCATGTGCTATGACCGGGACGTCCTGGCGCATGCGGTTGAATCTGGTCTCGGTGTGCAGAACGGAAAACGCTATCTGCAGAAAATTATTCCGTTGTCGTTCAGTTTGCCCCGACCGGAAAACTTCTCTTTACGCAGGGAGCTTCACCGGGGAGCCATGACTGTCTGGCAGGAAATATCCGGTCCTGTAACTGATAATGAGGCTTTACAACTCCTTTCTCGCTATGTGGATGTCTATGGTGAGGGGCTCAGGACGCCCCGTGAAGTCAATCAGGTACTGAACGCAATCCGGTTCCGCTATCCAGGGCTGCGTGATTATGTATTTTTTCCCGACCTGTGCCTGCTTCAGCTGATTTCAGTGGTTAACCCTCTCTTCGCCGGCTGGGTGGAGCACTACCTCACCGTATGGTCTGTGGTAGAAAACCGGGACGGCATTGCACATGAAGAAGAACAGAAAGCCCTGATCGCTGAACTGACTGAAGCTCTGAGGGAATTTGGCAGGACCCGCGCTGCTTCGGTATGGGAACTCCGTGCCTGGTTGCCGGGTGTGTCCGGGTTTGATCCTGATCATCTCGGGCTGTTCGATGCGATTACCCTGCAGGATACTGAACGCTATCGTCTGAAGCGGAGGCTGTGCAGCAGTGAATACTGGAGCTATTACTTTTCATATTCTTCACCTCAGAACGTCATGTCTGATGCGGAAATTAGCAACATCATACAGCTGGCCGCGAGTGATTATTCCGCTCTGAAAAAGCGACTACTGAAGAGTGTCACCAGTAACGGTGTATCATCCCGGACCTGGTTTGAACACATTCTTACGCGTCTTTCTCCTTCCGTTACGGCCAAAGCAGAAGTCAGCGCGAAGCGCAATTTGGTAAAATTTTTCTTCACCTGTAGTGACCAGGTTCTGCCATGGTACAGGGCGAGGGATATATTCTATCGCCAGGAGAAAATCGGTATCGATGGTCTTGTCAGCCAGCTGGCTCAACAGATGCTTGATAAGCGGCGCAGCCAGGCAATTCAATTGATAACCCGTTGTTTCCGGCATACCCGCGCATTTGTTTGGGCGACAGTCTTTCTGCGCAATATTCGGGATAACTCCGGTCAGGGCGACGCTGTTTTCACTCAGGATGAAATAACCCTTTTTAGCAATGCGCTAAATGAGCGGTTGCAGGAGAAACACATTCAGAAAAAAATGCCAGATGTACCGTATCTGGCAACTTTCCTGTACGCATGGCGTGACATAGCAGACGAGCAAACCGTCGCGCAGTGGGTCTCAGGAGTAGACCTGTCAGACCGTGATTTTCTGAAGATGTTACTTAATCTGCGCACGGCGGTCAGCAGCAGTAATCAGGGTGATTATCTGCGGCTTGACCTGGATGTGATCAGTACTGTTTTTGGTATCACAGGACTTATGGAACGGTTTGAATATATAAAGGCCAGGCAGGAAGCCAGCCTGGCGGGTATGATAAGCGAGGTTGAAGACGCCATCTTACTTAATAAAGATACTATCTGAAGCTTTCACTATAATGTTAACTGGCTACGCTCATTCGCAAGAGGGTATTAATTCCTTCCGGACCGGAGTGCATTGGGGTAATAAATGTCCGCTGCGTGCCAGATATAGTCATTCACACCCTGAGAGTTACACTTTTAAGTGATTCAGGGTATGCGCTTATTGGTTACGAATATTGTGCCAGAATCATGTGATTTGATGATTGCCGCTTTGCTTTCGAGCCAGTAAGTGCTCCACGTTCGCTAACGAATACTCAGGGCATGCAGAAAAACTGCTGACTATATTTCTTTCGAAGAGCGTGGAATGCATACCAATCCCCGATAAAAAGGAGTTGGTGATGACTGCGAAAGATCAGTTTGCTGCTCATGTTGGTTTGGACTGGGCGGATAAAAAACACGATGTCTGCGTTCAGTTTAAAAACGGTGATCGCATATTTCATGTGATTGAACATACGCCTGAGGCACTTGATATCTGGCTCAATGAGTTACACCAGAGGGCGAAAGGCAGGATTGCTATTGCCGTTGAGCTGAAGAAAGGCCCGGTGGTGTATGCCCTCCAGAAGTACCCATTTGTCACTGTTTTTCCAGTACACGCGTTGTCACTGGCCCGCTACCGACAGGCTTTCTGGCCCAGCGGTGCGAAGGATGATCCGCAGGATGCTGAGTTGGCATTAGACCTGATGCTACGTTATCCCCACAAGATAAAAGCCATTGAAGCCGACAATCCGGATATCCGATTACTCCAGCAATTAGTTGAGCAGCGCCGACTGCTGCTCGAAGACAAGCGTCGCTTTGTTAATCGGCTCATCAATACGCTTAAGCAGTATTACCCCCAGCCTCTGGAATGGTTCTCCCATCGGGACAGCTCACTGTTCTGCGAGTTAATCATTCGATGGCCGAGTCTGCAACAACTCAAACGGGCTCGCAGCGATACTGTCCGTCATTTTATGAATGCTAAAGGTGGTCCTGCTGTTGCATATACCGAACAGCGGGTTGCAAGTATTGCCAGCGCTATTCCCCTGACCACAGATAAAACTGTCATCGAGGCAAATGCATTGATGGCAACAGCACTTGCATCCCAAATCAAACTGACAGGCGACCTAATCAGAACCTACGATGAACGAATTGAATCCTTATTCGATACGCTTCCGGATGCAGAACTGTTCAAATCACTTCCTGGAATGGGACCGTGTATGGGCCCACGGATGCTTGCAGCACTGGGTGATAACCGCAACCGTTTCAACAGCGCCGAAGAAATTCAAAACTACGCTGGCATCGCACCAGTAACCGAGCGAAGTGGTCAAAAATCCTGGGTACACTGGCGTTGGCAGTGCGCGAAGTTCGTCCGGCAGACATTCGTGGAATGGACTGCGAAGACGGTTAACTCATCGTACTGGGCCAGACTTTATTACCAGGGCCAGCGAGAAAAAGGGAAATCTCATCAGTCAGCAATCCGGGCTCTGGCATTTAAATGGATAAGGATCATTTACCGCTGCTGGAAGACCAGAACCCGGTACGACGAAGCGAAATATATGCTGGCACTGGAAGCGCGGAAGTCGCCCTTACTGAAGCCATAAAAAGCTTGTCGAATGTCTCAGGGCGTGAAGCGGACATTCATTGTACAGATTTGTTGAGCTCAACTAGGCAAACAATGCTGCCTGCTGCAGGTTATTTATTATTTCGCCAAATATTTTCGCATCAGTGCATTTTCTAATGTGATTCCACGGCAAATAGGAAAACCTCTCTCCACTACATGAAAACCGTGTCGTAGAAAGAACGCTTCCGCAGCCTTACTTACATTTGAAGTAAGCTCACTAGTTCCATGTTGCCTCGCTTCCTGATGAATGCAATTCATTAGTAATGTCCCTACCCCCTGTCCTGAATAGGTTCCTGAGACATAAAAATGGTCAATGTACCCATTTGGTTGGAGATCTGCATATCCAGCTATTACGCCATCAAGCTCTACAACAAAAGGGCATAGCTCCCTCATGTGATTGGCCCATTGTTCCTGGTCGATTTCTGCCGGGGCCCAGGCATCAATTTGTTCATGTGTGTAGTAGTGTGATGCGATGGTATGTACAGAAGAATAATACACGTTAAATAATGAGATTTCATCCCCATTACGGAACCTTCTTATTTTCATAAAACCTCATTATGAAAGCTGCTTGTAGAACAATACTACTTTTTGTGAAACAGAGTGTCATCTCCTCTCTCACAGTCGGCCCCCACCAGTTAGCCAGTCCGTTCCAGAAGCGGACGTTAAGTCCTGAAAATTGCCATAAGTTTAATGATGGCTGCCAGTTCTTCGGAGTGTCTTCGTGATCCAAACTGTAGATGATGTCCCTACTAGTATCATTCGGCTGAGAAAACGTAATAATCGCGAAGTAATACTCGTCTCAACTCCCGAATTTACAGGAAGAGTTATCGCCAGTTGGCTGCCCTTAAAATCTTTATTAATTAGCGTCCCGCATTAGGGGCATTTTTATATACTCGCATAGCATTTTGTTTGAATATTTTCGGATAACTACAGGATAGCAATGGGGTTAAAACAAACATCAAAACACCCGCTCCAAACGCCGCTAAACCATGTAGCCAGCTGATTATTGACAGAGGTATTAAAGTGCGCATAAAAAAATAACTGTGTGCTGATTTGAGCCCATTTAGGTATCCATGGCCTGCCCCCAAGATTAGATACAACCTTCAGTTAGTAATCTATTCATAAGCCACATGAGGACATCCCCATGAAGAATCGTTTTTCCGACGAACAGCTCATCAGTATTCTCCGTGAAGCGGAAGCCGGAGTTTCTGCCCGGGAGCTCTGTCGTAAGCATGCCATTTCCGATGCCACTTTCTACACCTGGCGCAAGAAGTTTGGTGGCATGGAAGTAACTGAGGTAAAGCGTATTTTGGAAAGCGCGCACTGTTTCGAGGCTGTCAGGCGACAATAACAACAGACCTATGGTCGGAGTTCACTTGCCGTTTGCTGGATTAATTGGGCTTTGAATATGATTTAGAGTTGCGCTTAATTAATCCAACTTTGCAAGCCAACGCAGAATGGATTTAATGATAGTTTCAACGGACGATTTCGCGATGAGTGTTTGAATGAGCACTGATACAGCGATATCGTGACTCAAGGAAAATCATTAAATGGCGGTAGAGTTATAACTAGCTTTATGCACATTCGGCACTGAAATATCAGACGACATCAGATTTTACAGTACGGTTACAAAATGGGAAAAAGACAAACAAAACTACAATTCTAACTGATGTTTCTATCTAATAAATTGGGCTAGTCATTACAACTGTAATTGCATTTGAATGAATTCACATACAGTATTTAAAAATAAGTTTGGAGGCAGTCAAGGTGGCTTTATCCATAAAGTAACTTGGAAAAAGCCTCCATAAAAAAACGATACCTTGTTATATTGATGACAGGCTGTCTTTTGTCGCAAGCAGATTTTTGTTCAAACAAAGCCCGTAGCGATGAATTGTTAATATGGTGTCATCTGGAAACCCTGCTTTAACTAAGGATTTTCTGAATTTAAATACGAGTTGATTGATTCTGTTCTCAGATTTAACCATTTTATTACCCCACAAGCGAGCAGTTATTTCATTTTTACTATTTACTTGAGCGAGAAGGCAAACTAAAAGTTTGTACTGATTTTTACTTAGCTTAACCTTTGCACTGTTTGATTTAAGAGAAAATATAAAATCTTGCTTTAGCTTGACCTTTTCATTTTCGAAATCGCCATAGGTTTCAATTAATTTATTCATGAAATTACCTCACCAGCGCAATGAGCATTGATATTATGAGTGAAGAGGTGAATTAATTTGGATATGAATGAACAATAATTTAGCAACCCAAAGAAAACTCACTCAACTGACCTTAAACACAATAGGCGGTGATTGTTTTCTTAGCTATATATAACTTAAAAATTGATTTTAATAGATTATTATGCTGTAAAAAATAGCTTAATAGGTTTTTATGTTGGTATTATGTTGTGTGTAAAAAGAGCTTGCTTAAGCAAGCTCTTTTTACGTTAATAAAAATGACAGAAAATTATTCTATCGTACACAACATGATAGGCCGTAGAGGGGTGGTGACCACATAATTTTTGTTACTAGTTGGTGTAAAATTAAGCTTTATTACATCATCTTTAAAAAGGCGAGATACACGTGATAAGATTTTGCTTCTTTCTCCTAACTGAAGTGAATAAAAGCCATTTTCTTTAGTATAAGTAAAATTTATTATTTCTGATGTTGATAACAGATCCTTTTCATCAGCGCATGTTGCTGAACCGGTAATGATTATATATCCTGTGCTGTTTCCTTTGAATGCAAAATAAAAATCGGACGAACTTTTCCTTGCGCATGATGGTAGTTCAGTATCATCCGATATATACATCCTGGATCTACAGCTAAATTTTGAAGAAAGATATTCATATGTATAAACTCTAACAATTGACGTAAATGCAGCCAAAATTAGCAAGACTAACATTAAAATTATGTGCAGACGTATATTCATTTTAAATGATACTCTCTATAGTTTATGCACGGCGCAGAGCTGTTATATGGGCAGAAGCTTATCAACTGTGTTGATATATTTCTGTTAATCGCATCATTGTATACGCGATAGAAAAAATAGATATTGGATTTAACATTATTGCAATCTACTACATTTTTTTTCATTATCTCGTTAATGTGTTTACGAACATCATCTTTATTTATAAGTTTTGTCTCGCTATCAGTTATATAAATTCTACATTTCCCTATGCGAAATAATTCAGAGCGAAATTTAGTTAGTTTCCACTGTGAATGGTAATAAGGGGCGGATAAAATAAAAGTGAAGGATGTTATAAATAAAAACAGGAGCGAAAAATATTTTTTTGTCTGTTTGTTATTTATCGAAGACAGATTATTACGCTTTTTTAGTGTATTATCTGGCGTAATTTTTTTGTTTTCACGAGGTAGGGTATCAATGGAATTAGCACTGAAAACAAGTCCTTTTTTTGGAACTGTTTTGATAATATCATCACAACCACAAATCGCGAGTGACTTTCTTAATAATGACAGGTTATTATTAAGATTATTATTAGATGAGTCTAATCCATGACTCTCCCATATCTCGTTTAAAATATAGTCCCTACTTAATAACTGATTATTGTGAGTAACAAATAGCAACAGGATACCATTATTAGCCCTAGAAAGAGTAATGGTATTGTCATGGTGATGGGGTGAGTATAGAGTGGCTGACAGAGGATCATACCTCAAATGTTCATTTATTTTATAAATCATTTTACTCTCTGAAAGTGTGTTACATTTTATATTAGCATGAATGTAATAATACAGTTATGTTATCAAATGTAAACAATGTAGCTTAACAGATGGTATGTCATTTTATATCTTAATTTCAATGACTTAAATAAAACCATGTCTATGTAGAAAACTAAAGACCTCATTTGAATGTTAAAATTATACTTACAATACTAGTGACCTGCCCCCAAGATTAGTTACAACCTTCAGTTAGTAATGTCGCTTGGTTTTTCTTCATATTTCCCGTTTCGCCAGTCCGCTGCAAATTCAGCTGGCGTCTGGTAATCCAGCGATGAATGTGGACGGCACTCGTTATAATCCTGCCGCCAGTCATTAATCGTTTTCCGGGCATGAAGAATATTGCGAACCAGTGTTCATTCAGACACTCATCGCGAAAGCGTCCGTTAAAACTCTCAATAAATCCGTTCTGTGTCGGCTTGCCCGGCTGGATAAGCCGTAGTTCCACACCATGCTCAAAAGCCCATTGATCGAGCGCGCGGCAGGTAAATTCCGGGCCCTGATCGGTTCTTATCGTAGCCGGATAACCGCGAAACAACGCGATGCTGTCCAGAATACGCGTGACCTGAACGCCTGAAATGCCGAAAGCAGCCGTGATCGTCAGACACTCCTTCGTGAAATCATCCACACAGGTCAGGCACTTGATCCTCCGACCGTTGGCCAGTGCGTCCATAACGAAATCCATCGACCATGTCAGGTTCGGCGTATCCGGGCGCAGAAGCGGAAACCGTTCGGTTGCCAGCCCTTTACGGGGTCGTCTGCGTTTTACGCTCAGTCCATTAAGGTGGTAAATACGGTATACCCGCTTGTGATTGACGTGAAGGCCCTCCCGACGCAGCAGCTGCCAGATGCGGCGGTAACCAAAACGCCTGCGCTCCAGTGCCAGCTCAGTGATGCGCCCTGATAAATGCGCATCAGCTGCCGGACGCTGAGCCTCGTAGCGGCAGGCCGACAGGGACAAACCTGTAAGCCTGCAGGCACGACGTTGCGACAGACCGGTCGCATCACACATAAACTCAACGGCTTCTCGCTTCTGGCCTGTCGTCAGTACTTTCGCCCCAGAGCCACCTGAAGTGCCTCCTTATCCAGCATGGCTTCGGCAAGTAGCTTCTTGAGGCGGGAGTTCTTCTCTTCAAGAGATTTAAGCCGCTTCACCTCAGGAACTTCCATGCCACCAAACTTCTTGCGCCAGGTGTAGAAAGTGGCATCGGAAATGGCGTGCTTACGGCAGAGCTCACGGGCAGAAACCCCGGCTTCCGCTTCGCGAAGAATACTGATGATCTGTTCGTCGGAAAAACGCTTCTTCATGGGGATGTCCTCATGTGGCTTATGAAGACATTACTAACATCGGGGTGTGTTAATCAACGGGGAGCATGTCAGTACAAATCTATTATAAGAGGTGGAACTTGAGGAGCCACCTCTCAATATTTATACTATCTACGGATATTATCTAGCGTTGTTCAGCCACTCACACAACACATTAAACGTACGAAAACCCAGTTTCCAAACTGTTCTTCGTTTGTATGTACTCACAACTTTCTCATTGATGCTACACATTTGACTGACTTCTGCCACAGAATTACCTGCAGCCAACGCGCTCATGACTTGGAATTCTCTTGGCGTTAACATTTGGGTATGAGTAGCCCGAGGATATTTGGTACGACTAAGTGGCTGAAGCACTTCCTTAATGACTGTTGCCATATCCTTCAAAGATGCATCTCGTGACAAAGTTTTTATCCATGGATACAGTGGGAAGTTTTCGGTTCTCATTTGGTTTTTATCTACTAAGAATATCATTGCAATTAAAGGATTCTCTGATGCTAGAAGTGTTGCTGGTAGGTCCCAAAAAGTTTTAGACGTAAAAAAAATTAACAAAAAGGGTTTTCTTAATTTATGGGTGTTAGTAGCTAAGTGTTCACTAACAAACAATTTCAGACCTTCTGAATAATATTTATTTTCGTCCATTATTATAAATTCTGTTTTATTTTTAAAACTTAGTTGATGAGTCACATAATTATGTATCTCTGATAGTTCCATAATTGTTCTTTTTTTTAATATGTGTTTAGGTTCAAGCCCAATCGATAAAAAACGATTGCAGAAATGTTTCTCTGATAAACTTAAGGTTTCTAATGACGACAAGTAGGATATGAAGTTTTTATTTACATCAGGCACAGAGATTCTCCTTGAACACTTTAGTAAAAAAATTGTTTGGCATCGTCTCAAATGTCAAACAGCTCCAGAACATAACAAACCTGCAATGGGCGATTCTACTGAAATATCCGATTAATACACTTTATATCCTGAAAATAAATTAACTACAGCATAATGTGCTGTGTTGTTGTTGGGTGTGGATGTTTTATCCTCAGCTATTATTTTTTCTTTATGATTTTAGTTTTTTGTTGCGAAGTTTATTTTATTGTGTTTTTGAGTTTGAACTTCAAGGTTTTGGTATGGAATAATCCGTACCACTGACAGGGCATGTAGATATCATCTTTTGGTTTGCCACTACCAATATGTCGAGATTCTAAATATATTTTATCTGTTTTTTCATGCTGTCAGTGAACGTACTGCAGAATACGCAGTGGCGAGTAAATCTGCTATCAACAATCAGCAAATAAGGGAATAATTTTTATGTCAATCATTCTAAAGAAAACTTTGGTAGCTGCTTTAATCACTATCGGAATGGCTTCTACAGCACAAGCTGCTGACGGCGGTCATGGTAAAATCACCTTTAAAGGGTCGATCCTTGATGCAGCTTGCTCTATTTCTCAGACGTCCGATGAGCAGACTGTACAATTGGGACAGGTTTCTAAAGCTGCTCTTCAAAATGGTGGAAAGTCAAATCCAACCAATTTCTCTATTAATCTAGAAAATTGTATGATAGATGGTGATAATGCTAAAAATAAGGTTCAGGTAACCTTCACGGGTAAAGAATCGACTGCAGATAACGGTTTGCTGGGGATCTCAGGCTCGGCCTCAGGGGCTAGCGTCGCCATTACAGATGCTGCAGGTGCACTGATCAAGTTGGGTTCTCCGACTAAACCGCAAGAGCTTCAAAATGGTAAAGCAACTCTTAATTTCGCCGCATATCTGCAAGGGAATGGTGGTACTTCCGCTGTAACTGAAGGTGATTTTACAACCGTTGCTGATTTTACCCTCGCTTACAACTAATTCATTTCACTTCGTCTTAATTTAATTAGCGAGTTAATGCATGCGGGATGTAACCGCATGCATGTTAAGGTTATTAAATACAACTATTAATATAAACTTGATACAGATTATATGCTTTCTGTCAAAATAAAACTGCCAACCAATTATTAAACATTTTTTATTTATTGATTTAATTCATGGTACGTGCGATCTAGTTTTAATTGTATTTTTGTTATTGCGATACATACTTATTTATAATAATTTAGACCTTTTTAATGTGGTGTTTTCACTATCAGTAGGGCGAGATTTTTTACACATTTAGCTCCTCAGTTGAGCAAGGTTGAATATAATTGACTTTATTGATAAGTAACACGCTCACAATTTGTTACTTATAGCGAATTATTTAACAGGCGGTAATATGAAGCGGGCGATAAAAGGAAGGAAAATACTCCTGCAATGTATTGGGCTTTGTATCTCTCTGGCTTTGTATCCGTACATTAGAGTAGCACATGCTGCCGATTATATTGAATTCAACACTGATGTTCTCGATCTAAATGACCGTAAAAACATTGATTTGAGCCACTTTTCCCGAAGTGGCTACATTATGCCTGGTATCTACAACATGGTGGTGCGCATTAATAAAAATGATCTGCCTGAGCAGCCGATAGCGTTTTATGCACCGAAAGATGACCATAACGGAAGTAGAGCCTGTATTAATAAGGCGCTAGCTTACAAACTGGGATTCAAGGAAGAGGTTCAAGGTAAGTTGAGGTGGTGGCATCAGGGAGAATGCCTAGACGAAAAAAGTGTAAACGGGATGGAAATTCACGGTGATTTGTCGACATCTTCTCTGTATCTGAATATTCCTCAGGCGTTTTTAGAATACGTTTCTGAGGATTGGGATCCACCTTCCCGCTGGGAAGAGGGGATTCCCGGTCTGTTGTTTGATTATAACATAAACTCCCGAACTCAACATCAGCAGGATGGTAGTAAGGCTAATAGCATTAGTGGTAATGGCACTACTGGAATAAATATAGGTGCATGGCGGATGCGGGCGGACTGGCAAGGTAATATGGACCACCAGACGGGGATGTATCCAACAAATTCCAAAACGCTTGAGTGGAGTCGTTACTACCTCTATCGTGCACTACCATCTTTACGCGCAAAAATGACACTTGGGGAGGACTTCCTGAGTTCTGGGCTGTTCGATAGTTTTCGTTTTGCCGGCATAAGCATGCTCTCCGATGACAGCATGCTTCCTCCTAACTTAAGAGGATATGCACCAGAAATTGTAGGAGTGGCAAAGACTAATGCGAGGATTACTGTCAGCCAACAAGGGCGCGTGTTGTACGAGACATCAGTCGCTGCTGGACCATATAGGATTCAGGATATCAATGATGCGGTTAGTGGTGAGCTGAACGTTAGAGTAGAGGAACAGGACGGTAGTGTAGGGGAATATACAGTTAATACGTCTTCCATTCCTTACCTCACACGGCCAGGGTCCGTACGTTATAAACTTGCTGCCGGCAGGCCAGTAGATAGACGGCACCATAGCCAGGGACCTATTTTTGCTACTGGCGAGTACTCCTGGGGGGTCAGCAATGGTTGGTCGCTTTATGGTGGGGCTTTGGCAGGTGTCAATTACAGTGCTATATCCCTCGGCATCGGCAAAGATCTGATGGCTTTAGGAGCATTATCTTTAGATGCCACGCAATCTCGGACTCGTCTAAAGGGTATCGGTGAAGATAACCGGAAAATTGAGACTCTAAGTGGTGGATCATATCGTCTGAGTTATTCGAAGACCTTTGATGAGTACGATAGCCAGGTGACCTTTGCAGGTTATCGATTCTCGCAAAAGAACTTCATGAGTATGAGTGACTATCTTGACGCTCGAAAGTATGGAATCCATACAGGTAATGGAAAGGAGATGTACACCGTCACTTTTAATAAGCTGTTCCGTAACTTGGAGTTAACAGCTTATGCCAATTTCAGTCACGAAGCTTACTGGGATAAAAGGGCAAACGATCGCTATAACCTGACATTATCACGCTACTTCAATCTAGGGCGTTTGTACAATCTGAACTTGTCACTGACAGCTTATCGTAACCTGTACAACGGCATAAAAGATGATGGTATGTATGCATCTTTGTCGATCCCCTGGGGTAAAAATGGCACCGTGAGTTATAACGCGGCGGTAAATCGGGATGATACGACACATAGTATGAGTTATAACGGCCAAGTCGATGAGCAGAGCAACTATCAGTTGAGTGCCGGTACAACTCGTTACGGGAATACTGCCAGTGCTTATTACTCCAGGGAAGGAGACATCGCCAAGATGAGTATCAATGCAAGTTACCAGGCTGGGCGCTATCAGGCTGTAGGTATTTCCGCTCAAGGTGGATTGACCCTAACAGCAAAAGGAGGAGCTCTTCATCGTACAGGAATTTCTGGAGGTACACGAATGTTAGTAGACACAGAGGGGGTGAAGGATATCCCTGTTCGAGGATATGGCAAAATTCTTCGAACAAACCGCTGGGGTAAAGCTGTCATTAGTGATGTCAACAGCTACTACCGTAATAAGGCCACTATTGATCTTGACCAACTCGGAGAGCAGGCGGAAGCAACCTCGTCTGTGGTTCAAGCTACACTAACCGAAGGTGCGATTGGTTACCGCAAATTTAATGTGATAGCTGGCTCGAAGGCTATGGTGGTCATCAGACTTGTTGATGGTAGCGAGCCGCCATTTGGTGCCACCGTTCTTAACAAACGTCAACAGGAAACTGGAATTGTGAGCGAAGGCGGTAATGCTTATTTAAGCGGTATCGAGCCAGGAGAGATTATGACGGTCCGTTGGAATGGCTCGACTCAGTGTGAGATCAAGATGCCTACGCCTCTGCCGAAAGAGTTGCTGATGAATACACTGTTGCTTCCATGTCATGAATTATAAACTGGAGATAAAGATTCTTCGAAAATTATAGATAAGAACACTGATGACGCTTCCTAGCATATTTATTCATGGCAGGTGAGACTCGTAATACATCGTCTACCTGTCAGAGATAATTAGATTGAGAGAATACACTGATGAACAAACCTATATATAAATGGCTGAAAAAAGTAAATTTTATTATTTTAGTACCCCTTGCGATGGCCATATTAGTAAATCCTGCAGCCCAAGCTGCTATTTCACTGGATCGAACACGAGTAATTTTTGACGGTTCACAAAATTCGGTTAGTATGAGTATTAGCAATCAGAACAAGCAATTACCCTACCTGGCTCAGGGATGGATTGAGGATGAACAGGGGAATAAGCTGCAAAGCCCGCTGACAGTGCTACCACCAGTCCAGCGTATTGAGCCAGGTAAGGCAAGTCAGTTGAAAATCCAGGCAGTGTCTGGCATACAGATGCTGCCACGTGATCGTGAATCACTCTACTACTTCAACCTGCGTGAAATTCCGCCGAAGAGCAGTAAGTCGAACACGTTACAGATTGCGCTTCAAACCCGGATTAAGCTGTTTTATCGTCCGAAAGGACTCGCAATTGACAGCATGACGGCACCGCCACAGGAACGATTAACTCTGACTCGTTTGGGAGATAAGTATCAGGTAAACAATCCCACACCGTACTACGTAACCTTTGTTGACGCAGGTAAAGTGAAGGGGCAAAGTGTAAAAGGTTTCGAACCTATGATGGTGCCACCTAAAGGGAAACTACCTTTGATGCTGAGTGCCTCTTCACTAGGTAATAATCCGGTTCTGACCTACGTGAATGATTACGGTGGTCGTGTACAACTGACATTTAGCTGCGAGGGGGTTCAGTGCAATGTACAGCCGAAAACGAGGGGGTAATTTACGCCATGGAGAGTGAATATGGCACTGAAATATGTGGCAATGAGACATAAAAAGAAATCACTGAGACACGCGACAAGCTTCGTATTGGCAGGTTGTATAGCGACGGCTTTGCCACTTAATTACAGCCTTGCAAATTACGCGAATTTTCGAAACATTCGAATTGACTTCTTGGTTACCATCACATCCCGACCATGTACACTCAATGACAACAAAACAATTGAGGTGAATTTTAAGGATGTACAGACAACTCAGATAAATGGAGTGAATTATCGTACGCCAATAAATTATAGCTTATCTTGCCCGAATGGAGAACCTGCTTTGATGAAATTGCAGGTACTTGGGGGAGTATCGACATTTGAAAATACAGCCCTTCAGACCTCTGTAACGGGGTTGGGCATACAAGTACAGAATGGAAATACAGCGATTCCGATCGGTAGTTGGATCAATTTTACCTATCCGAACATACCGAAGTTGTTCGTCGTACCGATAAGAAAAGCTGATGTAGGACTGCCTGGGGGGGCATTTACTTCAGTAGCTACGTTAAAATTAGAGTATCAATGAGAGAGGATAAGATAATGGATAAAAATATCAAAACATTATCAATGAGCGGTCGTATTTTTCAATGGCTGTTATTTTTCGGGTTTTTAGGATATGCGATGATTTCCCAGTCTGCAGGAAATGTTGCTATGAACTTTAAAGGTACTTTAGTTGTACCACCTCCTTGTACAATTAATGGTGACAAACCGATAGAGGTACAATTTGGAATGGTAGAAACTACTAAAATCAATGGTTCTAGCTATAAGCAAATAACATTACCTTACAGTCTGTCATGTACTGAGGCCACATCAACATCACTCAGACTGCAGATTAAGGGTGACACTGGTTATTCAGTTGATTATCTTCAGACTAGCGTACCTGATTTAGCAATCAGTATTAAAAATATGCAAACGCAAACTCTAATAAAACCTAATGCTTGGGTGAACTTTGAAAGTACCAACCCTATTAAATTAGTGGCTACGCCTGTTAAAAAGAGCGGGGCTATTCTTGGGGCTGGGGATTTCACGGCAACGGCAACGATGATGGTAGATTATCAGTAAATTAGGTTATAAAATGAGAATCGTCAGAACTATACCGATGTAATTAGTCGCCATAAATGCTGACTAAGATTTCAAGCAGCTGGGCCGCTAATATTATATCTATTAGTGGTACGCTTGTCGTACCACCCGCATGTACTGTTGATGATGGAGAGCATATAGATTTGGATTTTGGTAATCGCATCGGTGGAAAAAATAAACAGCGTAATTTATCGCACAAAATTTAATTACCAAATTACTTGTAAAAAAATCCAAGTTGATGAGTGGGCAGTGAAGAGACGCTGTCTCTGTATTTTTTATGATTGTTGACTGATTTCTGTATCAGAATATACGTACTCTCAGGATAAAACTTTTACACTACATCCAGAACAATGAGATATGCCATATTGACAATATGGTATTGCTGGTAATTATCTGATCTGAGAATCCTGCTTTGCCTGGAATGTTGGCTCTTGATACAGGCGCCCTTATACAGTGAATCCCTATTGGATTGAAAACGGCGGATTGGAAATCTATTATGCTTGGCCAATCAATAAGCAAATGGTCACTTCAGGAAGGTAGCAATGAAATTATGTTGAAGAGGTTTATAGATGGTGAGACCAGGCCCTTCGGGTGTGTTTTATTAGCTATGGTACATTCACTGTGACTGTGACTGTGACTGTGACTGTGACTGTGACTTTCAGTCTGAATAATGAGTACAAAAAAATGAAAATTTGTGAAATGTTCTTACTTCAAAAAGAGGCAAGTCATACAGCGATGGAGACAGAGATTAGACGTCTTCAGTTACTAGAAAATGCAGTGCTCAATTATGGAGGAGGGCTTGATACGCTTTTTCTGCGAACGTCTTCTCATAAGAGTACATGTCCTGAAACGGCCTCGATACTATGTGATATGTCAAGTTACCTACGGGATATTAGAAAGCACACAAGAATTCTATAATGATTACTGAAGCGCAGCTAAAGACAGTACGGATAAAGTATGACTGATATTAATCATAGTCATTAAATACTATAGGGTGAATTTATTATCTAAATTTTATTAATATAGGTGCTCGGATAGCTATGAAATACAAATATCTAGGTTTTTTATTTATTTCCTTATTTTTTTGTTTGCCAACTTATGGTGCCGTAACAGGCAACGCTAAAATACAACAGCTTGGAGATTCACGGTATTTGATTAACTGGAACTACGACTGGGTAGGCACATCCAGTGCCAATCGCCCCCCAAAATTCTGTACTAAAGGGTGTATATTGACACTATATTTAAAGCCGGCTTCACATGCTATGCCTTATGAATATATTGAACTGACTGATACTAGAACCGTCTTAAGTGGTGTACCTGATGGTGATAGCTATGCAGAAATTATGGAGGCCTGGCGTAAATCCAATCCTAAAAAGAGTGGTTCTTTGATTGTCAATCGGCCTAATGCTGGGTTTTCATCAAATTCAATATTATCGATAAATATAAGGGAGTTAGACTCAGCACCATTAAATGGATTATGGCCAGATGATAGTGCTTCATTTCAGAATGGGCTTAAAGACATAACATGCTATTTTGGGGGCTCTAATTTACTAATATATAATCTAAGAGGTTCAAGTGGGGATGGTACAATTACTCAGGATAAGTACCTCAGTATTGATTGTACATCACCGACTAAATATCGTGTAAATGTAGTTAATAACAAAATAAATATTAGGGGTGGTGTGGTTGTCAGGTTGGTGGATGAGAACGACATTGATTTCGGACCCGTCGGTGAATGGCTAAATATTAATGGGGAAAAACAATTGAGGATCAGGGCGGTGGTGACAATTCCTCCGGGGGTGCAAGAAGGTCTTTATAGTGGTAGTACAGTTTTAACTATTGAAATCTGGTAGTTAGCAAGTTTGATCTATAACAAAAGAGTAAATCAGGTATGAAACCGACATGTTCATTTCAGTAAATAGAGAATGAAATAATAATTACCAGGAACACAATTAAATTATGAAGCCTTTTGCCTGATTAGTGAGGACGTGATGACTATCAGTGAGAAAGAGTTGCTTGAGGCAGGTTTCAGCAAGAGCTGGGACTGGTCAGCTGCCAGCAGCCGACTCACCGGTATAAGCTAGGCGGCCATGAGCACGTTGCTATCCCACATTTCGCCGTAACGGAGTTCAACCGGGTGTGGTGCGGTGATGTGACCTATATCTGGACAGGTAAACGCGGGGTGTACCTCGCCGTTGTTCTCGACCTGTTCGCAAGAAAGCCAGTGGGCAGGACAATGTCGTTCTCGCCGGACAGCAGACTAACCATGAAAGCGCTGGAAATGGCATGGGAAACTCGTGGTAAACCCGTCGGGGTGATGTTCTACAGCGATCAGGACGGTCATTATACGAGCATGCAGTTCCGGCAGTTATTGTGGTGATACCGGATCCGGCGGGGAAACTGCCGGGATACCAGCCCAATGGAGCGCTTCTTCACGATCCTGTAGAATGAGTGGATGCCAGAAACAGGTTACGTAAGCTTCAGCGATGCAGCTCACGCAATAACGGACTATATAGTTTAATATTACAGCACACTCAGGCCGCACGAATACAATGGTGGGTTACCCCCAAACGAATCGGAAAACCTATACTGGAAAACTCTAACGCGGTGGCCAGTTTTAGTTGACCACTTTATACTGAAGAGGCCAAAAGTTTTTATCTTCACCATGGCTTTAAGGCATCGCAAACCCAGGGCCGGACATTGTTTCTCAAACTACCACAGTAGGTTATGAGTACGGAATGGGGGGGGGGGCACTTATTTAACTGGTTGATAATAAACATGAAATTCATTATCTTTAACATAAGATAGATTGCATGCATTCATAATACACCTAAAGAAAAGGCCGCATCCTGCAGCCTTTCCTCTCACACTCACCCTTTCGGGAACACCCAAACATGCTTCTCCGGCAGCGAAAGATGGCAGTGCTGCGGATCCCGCACCTCATGCCCATACGCGCGAATGACAAAATCATCTCCCGGCGTGCGGAACAGGTACTCCCAGCGGTCGCCAAGATACATGCTGGTGAGCAGCGGCAGCTCAAGCTGATTTTCCCCTGGCCCCTCAACCACCGCCACGCGTTCGACCCGGATCACCGCCGTAGCGTCATCACCGCTCTGCACCCCTTCGCCCGCCTGGCCCCACAGCACCCAGCCTTTTCCTTCGATACGCGCTCTGCCGTCGCGCACTTCGGTGACCTTACCGTGCAGGCGGTTGTTGCTGCCCATAAACTCGGCGGTAAACAGCGTTTTCGGCGAGCCGTACATCTCCTGCGGCGTGCCCTGTTGCTCAATTTTGCCGTTGTTAAGCAGCAGGATGCGGTCGGATATGGACATCGCTTCGTTCTGGTCGTGCGTCACCATCAGCGCGGATAACCCGAGCTTGATAATCAGCTCGCGCAGGAACACGCGGGCCTCTTCGCGCAGCTTGGCGTCGAGGTTGGAAAGCGGCTCGTCCAGCAAAATCACCGGTGGGTTGTACACCAGCGCCCGGCCAATCGCCACGCGCTGCTGTTGCCCGCCGGAGAGCTGGTGAGGGTGACGTTTGCCAAGATGACCCAGACCCAGCTGGTCCAGCACGTCCTGCACGCGCTGCTGGATCTCTTTGGCCGGAACTTTACGCAGCTTGAGCGGATAGGCCACGTTCTCAAACACGGTTTTGTGCGGCCACAGGGCATAGGACTGGAACACCAGCCCCAGGTTACGCTCTTCTGCCGGGATCTCACTGCGCGGCGTGCCGTCGTAAACTTTATTGTTGCCAATGACAATCGACCCCTGCGTCGGTTTTTCCAGACCCGCGACGGCACGCAGCAGGGTGGTTTTACCGCTGCCGGAGGGGCCTAACAGGGAGACTACTTCGCCGCGCTTCAGGTTCATGGAGACACCTTTTAAAACAGGATTGTCGCCGTAGGTTAAGTGCAGATCGTCAACCGCTAATTCAATCATGTATTTTCACTCCGAAACGAAGGGCAATGCCCAGACCTACCACGACCAGCAGGATGTTAATGAAAGAGAGCGCCGCCACGATATCAATGGCACCCGCGGCCCAGAGGGAAACCAGCATTGAACCGATGGTCTCCGTGCCGGGGGAAAGCAGATACACACCCGTTGAGTATTCGCGCTCAAAGATCAGAAACATCAGCAGCCACGAACCAATAAGACCGTAGCGGGAGAGTGGGATGGTCACATGACGGGTGATCTGCCCGCGCGTCGCCCCGGTGCTGCGCGCGGCTTCTTCAAGCTCTGGCCCCACCTGCAGCAGCGTGGAAGAGATAAGCCTCAGCCCGTAAGCCATCCACACCACGGTATAGGCCAGCCAGACGCTAAAAATGGTGCTGCGCAGCGAACGCAGCCAGACGATGACGTTCTCGCGCATCCAGTCGGTCCAGGCGAACCCGGAAAGCCAGCCGGATTTCAGCGAGTTGTCCAGCCACATCGGCAGGAACAGGAACACCCACAGGAACGCCAGACCGGCAAGCAGGCCAGGCACGGCGCGCGGCACCAGCACGCTGTAGTCCAGGAAGCGCGTGGTGTTATCCGGTTTGCGGTGCATCGCAATCCCGACGAACAGGTAGCACGCCACGGCCAGTGCGCCGCCAATCACCCCAATTGCCATGGAGTTGACGATGGCGCGCAGCAGGTTGGGCTGTGCCCAGATGGTGCGGAAAGTGCTCAGCGAAAGCTCATCCCACAGCGAAACGCCGACGCCCCAGTTGGAGATAAACGCGCGCAGCACCACGCCGAGCAGCGGCACGCCGATGGTGACGGTGAGCCAGAAGGCAACCACCGCCCCGGCAACCCAGCGCCATTTGCCCAGCGGTAACGCGCGAGCCTGTGAGGCTTTCCCTTTCATCGTGACGAAGCGGTTGGCGGTGCGCATCAGACGGCGCTGGAGCATCACCAGCGGGATGGTGATGCAGATCAGCACCACGGCAACCGCCGCCATCAGGTGATAGGAAGGCGTGCCGAGCTTGTTCGTCAGCTGGTACAGGTAGGTTGCCAGCACCATATTGCCTTCCGGATCGCCGAGCACCAGCATCAGGCCAAATACTTCCAGCCCGAGGAAGAACAGCAGCACGATGGCGTACAGGATCGACGGGCGCACCATCGGCAGGCTGACCGAGGTCATCACCTGCAGCGGAGAGGCACCCGCAATGCGCGCGGCTTCTTCCACATCAGAGCCGACGCTGCGCAGCGCGGATGAAATATAGAGATAGGCATGCGGAACGTGCGTCAGGCCAGCAATGACCACGATGCTCGACATATCGTAGATGTTCCACGGCACAAAGCCGATCAGCGCCTGCGCCCACAGGGACAGAAAGCCCACGGGACCGGCAGCCACCACATAGCCAAAGCCGAGCACCATCGGCGATACAAAAATGGGGACCAGGATCAGCGGTTCAATCAGGCGGCGGCCGGGCAGGTCGGTGCGAACCATCAGAAACGCCAGCACGCCACCCAGCGGAATGGCGATGATGACCAGCCCGAAGGCGAGAATAAAGCCGCTTCTCAGGGCCTTATAGAAATCAGGGTCGGCGAAGATAAAGCCAAATGATTCAAGGCTCCACTCTTTTGCCGGAGAAAAGAACGGAGCGGACAGGAAGCTCTGTATCACGATAAACGACAGCGGCGTGTAGATAACCAGAGCGGTTATCAGCACGACGATGCCGCGCGGCAGGCTTTGCCACTTTCTGCGTAATGTATTCATGGGGTATCCCTGGTGTTGCAGCCCAATAAAACGAACTCAGTCGACAGGGAGCGCGACGGCGTGCGCCGCGCCCGAACGCTTATTTGGCGGCGGCTGCACGCCACTCTTTGATGTACTCCAGGCGTTTTTTCGGCTGCAGGTACTCCAGCAGCGTTTCATCAACCGGGATCGGCTTCAGCGCGTTACCGAGGATTTTGGTCAGGCCGTCAATATCATTTTTGCCTTCGATATCGTTACGGATGGAGGGGATATCCGCCTGACTGGCCAGAATGCTTTGCCCTTTTTCAGACAGCACATAGTCCAGCCACAGTTTTGCCGCATTGCTGTTTTGCGCCTGCTGGCTGATGAACGACACGCGCGAGAGCACCAGCGTGTAATCTTTCGGGTACGAAATGCCGAGAGAAGGATCGTTCTTCGCACGGGCTTCAGCATAGGATCCGAGGATGTTAAAGCCGATCAGGTTTTCACCGGAGGAAACCCTCTCCATCATGGTGCCCGTTGATGACTGCACCGCTAAGCCGCCTTTGGCGACGTCGGCCAGGGTTTTAAAGTAGTTTGGATCGGCCTTGTGATCCTGCACGGAAAGCATAAAGCCAAGACCCGATTTTTCGATGTCGTAGGTGGTGACTTTGCTCTTGAATATGTCCGTCTGGCTGGCAATCAGCTTCGCCAGCGCGGCGTGAGAATCCGGCACGTCGCCAGCCGGGATCAGGCGCTTGTTGTAGATAAAGACCACTGGCTCATAGGTGGTGCCGTATGCCTTATCTTTCCAGACTGCCCATTTCGGCAGCTGACTTTGCTCCGGCGATTTGTACTCCATGGCGTAGTCGGTGGCGAGTTTCAGCCCGGTGTCCATTGAGGAGCTCCAGACCACGTCGCCGCTACCGCCACCGGAGGCCTGTTCGCTGATAAAACGGTTGTACAGCTCGGTGCTGTTCATGTCGTTGTATTCAACTTTGATGCCCGGGTAGGTTTTTTCGAAGCCCGCAATCAGCGGCCCGGCGGCTTTGGTGTCGGTGGTGGAGTAAATCACCACCTTGCCCTCTTTGGTGGCGGCATCGACAACTTTTTGATACTCAGCAGGATAGCCCTGCGGCAGGGCAGAGAGTGCAGAAGCAGAGAACAGTACGGTAGCGGTAAGCAGAGAAATTCGGAACGTGTTCGACATTATAGTTAACCTTTTAGTTACATTTGAGGAACTAATTGTCAACATAGCGTAAAGCGCGCCTCCGACAATAGGGAGGCGCGGGCAATGATTCCGAAGTGTGACTGTCACCATCGTTTCAGCAATTAACACCATAAAATCCGCGAACGTTTGCCTGCGAACGGTTTCGGATTACGGTTTATCGTCGGCTTTGCGGTATAGCCGCCGTGGATGACCAATATTGCCATACAGCATTTCGACGATGATTAACCCGCTCTCCACGCAGTATTCCAGGTAGCGACGCCCCGTGGTTTTGCTGATCCCCACGTTTTCCACCACCTCTTCAACCGACATCGCGCTGTCGGGATGTTCGGCGAACAGGCGTTTAATCCTTTCCAGCGTTTGGGGTTCAATGCCCTTCGTCGACGGCGTAATGGAGGCTTCCGCGGCAGGCAGATTAAACAGACGATCCAGCGCGTGCTGGTCGACCACCTTCACCTGCTGCACGGTGTGGACGAAGCGCATAAACCGCTCCAGCGAGGCGTGCAGGCGCTGGAAAAAGACGGGCTTGATCAGGTAGTCAAACGCGCCGCTGCGCATGGCATGGCTGCAGGTCTGCATATCGCTGGCGGCGGTGATGAAGATCACCGAGCATTCATAGCTTTTCAGCAGCGGGTTATCGATGAGCTCCACGCCTTTACCGTCCGGGAGATAGTTGTCCAGCAGGATAAGCCGCGGCTGATGCTGACGAATCAGGCAGCATGCCTGCTCAATCGACGCGGCGATGCCCACCACGCGCAAGTGAAAATTCTGCTCGATATACTCGCGATGCAGCTCCGCCAGGTGCGGTTCATCTTCAACGATCACAACGTCAAGTGGTTGGGTCATGCGGTTGTCCATTGGGAATAAACACAGAAAAAATGGTGCCCTGCGGCGTGTTGTCGGCGATCTCTATGCTGCCGCCCGCTTTCCTGATATAGCCTGCCACCAGAAACAGGCCAATACCGTGCTCGGTACCCACAATGTCGTTTTCACTTTCCGGTTTGCTGCTGAAACCCTGGCGGAAAATGTGTGGCTTCACCGCCTCATCCACACCGCAGCCTCTGTCTGCCACCTCTATCAACAACTCCTGGTTGCGGTCAGAAATGTAAAGTTCCACCGGCGCGGGGACCGGTGCCTTAAGGGTCGCGTCCACCGCGTTATCCAGCAGGTTACCAATAATGGACATCAGCTCCGTTTCGTTGAGCGTGCGGGGCATGCGGGTGAGCTGGCAGGCCGGGTCAAACTGCAGTTCAACGCCTTTTTCGCGCGCGCTGACGTATTTTCCTAACAGCAGCCCGCACAGGGCCGGAGAGGAAAAATGGGCCGAAACGAAGTCCAGCACGCGCTGCGCGCCTTCTGACTGCATCTGGATGTAACGGATCGCCTCGTCATAGTGTTTCATCTGCAGCAGCCCCACCAGCGTCGCGGTCCAGTTCAGCTGCTCGTGGCGCATAATGCGCAGGTTGTCCGCATAGCGCTTGATCTGGCTCAGTTGGCTGCTGAGGGTGTTAATGTCGTTTTTGTCGCGAAAGCTGTACACCCAGCCGCTTTCAACGCCGGGTTCGACCTCAATCGCCACGCGGTTAACGATCACCTCTCGCTGGTTAAGCACTGCGATCTGGTCGTGGCGACCAGCGCTTACCGAGGCGTAGCGCTGGGATAAAAAGCCCGGCGACGTCTGCAGAACGACTTCCAGCGGTTTGCCGATAAGTTCTTTCTCACTTTGATGAATATCCAGCATCTCCCTGGCTGCCCGGTTAATTAAAATCAGCCGCTTCTCTTCATTGATGGCAAATACCCCCTCGTACATCGCTTCTAATAACGCGCGTTGCTGCAAAACCAGCTGGGCGATATCTTTCGGCTCAAGGCGGAACATCTGCTTTTTAAGATTGCGGGTAAACAGCCAGGAGAAAATAAACAGCAACAGCAGAAGGGCAATACCGTACAGTCCAGCCTGCCAGAGAATGCGGGCGTTAATATTGGCAATATACGAGGTCAGATAGCCGACCGAGACGATGCCAATGACCTGATGCTGCGCATTAAAAATTGGCGCTTTGCTGCGCAGCGATACCCCAATCCCGCCCTGACGCACGGAAATAATGGTTTTGCCTTTTAACACCTCCGCATTATCCCCTCCAATCATCGGTAAATTAATGCGCTCCGGTGATTCCGAATGATAAAGGTGCTGTTCCCGTGTATCGCCAATCACAATATAGCTGGCATCGCTTTCGGCACGCAGCGGCTGTATTAAGCGGGCGATACCGGGGATATCTCTGGCTGCCACCATTTCCGCCAGACCCGGTATCAGGGCGATTTCACTGGCCTGAACCCGGGCGCGCTGGCCCAAATCGTGGTGTAGCTGTCGGTCAATAAAATGAAACAGGATCGTTCCCAGCAGAACTAACAGCAGGCAGGAGAAGCACACCAGCGCTAAAAACAGCTTTACCTGAAAAGAGAGTCTGCGTTTCATTCCACCTGTGCTAGCCCTATGAAAGTGAGAGATTTGCGGAGCCTGACATGTGCCAATAGCGGACGCAATCTGGCGAGAAAAGAGTTGTGACCTGGCTTTTCGTTTTCGGCGTTATAGCCATCAGGATCCCGTAAGGCTATGCTTCATTCAGCAAGATAATAATTACAGAGGCAATGTCATGGATAAAGAACTACTGGATGAGGGGTACCGGGCCTATACCGGCGAGAAAATTGACGTTTACTTTAATACCGGGATCTGCAAACACTCAGGTAACTGCGTGCGTGGGAGCGCAAAGCTGTTTAATCTGAAACGTAAGCCGTGGATCATTCCTGATGAAGTGGACGTTGAAACGGTTGTACGCGTGATTGATACCTGCCCGAGCGGTGCGCTGAAGTATCGCCAAAAATAAGCGAGGAACCATGGATATTCTGGAAGGCCATAACAAGTTTTACGTGAATGATGCAGACGGCAATCAGGTCGCAGAGATTGTCTTCGTGCCGACCGGCGAGCACCTGAGCATTATCGAGCACACTGATGTGGATGAGAGCCTGAAAGGGCAGGGCGTCGGTAAACAGCTGGTGGCGAAAGTGGTGGAGAAGATGCGCGGTGAGAACCGCAAAATTATTCCGCTGTGCCCGTTTGCGAAGCATGAGTTTGATAAGACGCGGGAATATGACGATATTCGGGCGTAAATAACGCGCCCGGCAGCACGCCGGGCACGAGTACGTCTAGCCAACAAACATCACCGACACGCACAGCACGCCGACGACCAGCGTCAGCAGGCTGCCAATGGAGCGGTACGGTTTCAGGGAAGGGATCAGATACGTCGACAGCGTCGGCATGATAAACAGGATCATGGCGATAAGCGGGCCGCTGATAGCGTAAATCATCGAGATGGCGTTCGGGTTAATACAGCAGACCGCAAAGGTGATTAACGACACTCCCATAATGGAAATCGCGCGGTTAAAGGCGCGGCTCTTTTTAATCCCCACTTGATTAAGCGACGACTTCACGATCTCCGTCGCCCCTTCAATCACCCCAAAATAGGTGCCGAGGAACGATTTCGACATCGCTACGATCGCCACGATAATCCCGGAAATGCCGAGCCAGGCTGGGGAAGACGGCATCATCGACAGCGCTGACAGAATCGTCACCCCCTGCTCTTTGGCGGCCATAATATAGGACGGTGGGATAGAGAGCAGGCAACTGAAGACAAAGAACAGCACGCTCAGGCAGATAATCAGGTACGCCACCTTCATGATCTTCTTGCATTTATCCATGGCACCGTCGGCAAACTTCTCGCGACGGTCAACGGCAAACGTTGAGATAATCGGGGTATGGCTAAAGGCAAACACCATCACCGGAATTGAAATCCATACCTGATGTAGCGTTTGGCGATCGAAAGCCATCTGGCTGGTGAGCAACGAGGGCTGCCAGCTTCCGGTGAGATAGATCGAGACAAACAGGAAATAGGCAATCAGCGGAAACACCAGGAAGCCCATCACTTTTATCGTGATATGCCGTCCCATCAGGAAAATCAGATTCAATACCAGCACCACCCCCAGGCTGACCAGCACGCGAACGGTGGTGTCCACCGTCAGGTGTTTTGCCAGCTGCTCGGTTAACGAGTTGGTAATGGCCACCGCATAAATCTGCACCACCACAAAAAAGGCGATGAAATAGAGCGTGGTGATCAGATTGCCAATCTTCTTACCATAGTAGTGGGAGACGGCGCCGGTGATCCCTTCATTACCTTTTGTGTTTGACGAGAGAATAAATTGCGCCAGCGCCCGGTGCGGCCAGTAGGTTAACGGATAGGCCACGAGGGCGGTGATAAACAGGACAATAGCGCCTGCGGAGCCCAGCTGAATGGGCAAGAACAGCGTTCCTGCGCCCACGGCCGTGCCATAGAGAGCGAAACTCCAGAGAGTCTCATCTTTTGACCAAATTTTCGACATTAGAGCAACGTTTCAACTAACAAACCATCAGAATGGCGTGCAATTTACCATAGTTATGCCTGAAGAGCGCAGTTGCTTCGACGGAGTTTGGCCGGAACAGGCGTCCGGCCAGCGAGGGTTTAGCCTGCCAGAGCGCGTCGTTGCTGGCGACGCTTAAGGAATTTCTCACGCAGGTTATCGTATGCCCAGTTATAGAGCATGGTGTATGGCAGGAAGAACAGGAAGAAACCAATTTCTAACGTGAATGCCTCAAGCAGGGTCACACCCAGCACGGCGGCGACAATCGACACGCCGATTACAATAAACCCGCATTCGAACCCCAGGGCGTGCAGCGCGCGCACTTTTGCCGTACGTTTTACGCGCTGGACAGGCCAGAAACGGTCGAAGCCGAAGTTATAGATAATGTTCCAGAGCATGGCGGTGGTAGCCAGGATAATGGTTAACCCACCCATCTCCACCACCGAGCGCTGCATCAGCCATGCCGCCGTGGGGGCGAGAATTGCCGTGGCAATCCCTTCGAAACAGACAGCATGAAAGATCCGCTCCGGCAGCTTACGTTGGAGTGCATCCTGATGTTGCATAGTGTAGACCTCATTTATTCACCGGTATGGGCGTTGATGCAGCCTATTTTTATCGCTAAAGCTGATATATTAAAGATAGTATCCATCGATAAAGTAGATAGTTTATGCGCTATTCACCTGAAGCTCTTACCGCGTTTGTTGAGACCGTTGCGGCAGGCTCTTTCTCTGCTGCCGCGCGCAGGCTGCGTAAAAGCCAGTCGACGATCAGCACCTCCATTGCCAATCTTGAAGCCGATCTGGGTTTCGAACTGTTTGACCGCTCGGCGCGCCAGCCGGTGTTAACGGTCCAGGGGGAACAGGTGCTGGGCTATGTGCAGGCCATCCTCGCCGCCAGCACGCGGCTGGATGAGCTGGCGGTGTCGTTAACGGCACAAACGGAGGCGCGTCTGACGTTTGTCCTCTCCGATACCCTCAACCCCGACGTGCTTGAAGATCTGATGAAGCAGTTTGACGCTCGCTTTCCCCACACGGAATTCGAATGCCTGATTGGCGAGGAAGAGGACGTGATCGATCTGCTGCAAAAGGAGCGCGCGCAGGTGGGGCTGACGGAAGCGCGAGACGGTTATCCTACGGATATTGGCGCTACCCGGCTGCCGGTGCAGACCCGAATGGCGATATATGCCGCGACCACGCATCCGCTCGCCGGACAACACGAGGTGCAGAGCGACGAGCTGCACGGCTGGCGGGAGCTGAGGCTCAGCACCTACCTTGAGCGCGAGGCTGAGATCGCGCGCGGGCCCGTCTGGTCAGCGCCGAACTACCTGTTACTGCTGAGTATGGCCGTCCAGGGGTTCGGCTGGTGCGTGCTGCCGTGCGCGCTGGTGGATGAATTCGCCGCCGCGAAGTCGCTGGTACAGCTCAATGTTCCCGGCTGGCCACGGGCGATCGGCATCGATCTGCTGTGGAATAAACGATCCCCTCCCGGCGTGGCCGGAAGCTGGCTGCGGCAGTATCTGCAGGATGCACGCTAATCCTTGTGATTAAACTCACTATTTTTAAACAATTAAGATAATTGCCAGTAACAATCCTCTACTATCGTCATGTCATTTAACACAGAGGTCGTGATGAAAGATGTCGTAATAGTGGGTGCGTTGCGTACGGCTATCGGCTGTTTTCAGGGAGCGCTTGCGCGTCACTCGGCGGTTGATCTGGGCAGCGTGGTCGTTAAAGCGCTGGTGGAACGTAGCGGGATCGCAGCCCATGAAGTTGATGAGGTGATCCTGGGGCAGGTTCTCACGGCCGGTGCCGGGCAAAACCCTGCGCGTCAGGCGGCGCTGAAGGGTGGGCTGCCCAACACCGTCTCCGCTATTACCATCAACGACGTCTGTGGTTCAGGGTTAAAAGCGCTGCATCTCGCCACCCAGGCCATTCAGTGCGGTGAAGCGGATGTGGTTATAGCTGGCGGACAAGAGAACATGAGCCGCGCGCCGCACGTTCTCACCGATAGCCGAACCGGCGCGCAGCTGGGTAACAGCCAACTGCTCGACAGCCTCGTGCATGACGGGCTGTGGGATGCGTTCAACGACTATCATATGGGCGTGACGGCAGAAAACCTGGCGCGCGAGTACGGCATTAGCCGCGAATTGCAGGACGCCTATGCGCTCAGTTCGCAGCAAAAAGCGCGTGCCGCGATTGATTCCGGTCGCTTTCGCGACGAGATTGTCCCGGTCAGCACGCAGCGTCAGAACGGCGAGGCGATCGTCGTCGATACCGATGAACAGCCGCGCACGGATGCCAGCGCGGAAGGCCTGGCGAGACTGAATCCCGCGTTTGAAACGCAGGGCTCGGTCACCGCAGGCAATGCCTCGTCCATTAACGACGGTGCCGCCGCCGTGATGATGATGAGCGAAAGTAAAGCCCTTGAGCTCGATCTCCCCGTGCTGGCCCGCATTAAGGCGTTTGCCAGCGTGGGCGTGGATCCTGCGTTGATGGGGATTGCGCCGGTCTACGCTACCCGTCGCTGCCTGGAGCGCGCAGGGTGGCAGCTTTCGGATGTCGATCTGATCGAAGTGAACGAAGCCTTTGCCGCGCAGGCGATCTCGGTCGGCAAAATGCTGGAGTGGGATCCGCTGCGGGTCAACGTGAACGGCGGTGCAATTGCGCTGGGTCATCCCATCGGCGCATCCGGCTGCCGAATCCTGGTTTCGCTGGTCCACGAAATGAAAAAGCGAAACGCGCGCAAAGGGATCGCTACCCTCTGTATAGGCGGCGGACAGGGTGTGGCGCTCGCCATCGAACGCTAATTTCTCCTCACTTAAAAAACCTCCTTCGGGAGGTTTTTTTTATCGTTTTCTTCTCTTCATGGGAAGTAATCGTGATCCGCGCGTCATTTCTGTTATAAACAAAAATAAAAAATGAAACGTTGTTTTAATTGCAATTGAAAACCCTATTTTATGCCGCTAGTATGTGCTCATCATAAAACGAAACGTCGTTTCGTTTAATTTCTGCCTTCGGGCATGACCACATCTGGAGGTTACCGTGGACGTCAGACAAAGCATCCACAGCGCGCACGCCAAAGCGCTGGATACTCAGGGACTGCGCAGCGAGTTTTTAATTGAGCAGGTGTTCGAAGCCGATAAGTACACCATGGTCTATAGCCACATCGACCGCATTATCGTGGGCGGCATTAAGCCGGTGGCGAAAACCGTCTCCGTGGGCGGTGAAGTAGGCAAGCAGCTGGGCGTAAGCTACTTCCTGGAGCGTCGTGAACTGGGCGTGATTAATATTGGCGGGCCGGGCACGATTACCGTGGACGGCCAGTGCTACGAGATTGGTCATCGCGACGGGCTGTACGTCGGCAAAGGGGCGAAAGAGGTGGTCTTTGCCAGCATCGACGGCAGTAAACCCGCGAAGTTTTACTACAACTGCGCCCCGGCGCACACCGCTTATCCAACCAAAAAAGTAACGCCCGCAGACGTTGCGCCCGTGACGCTGGGCGACAACCTCACCAGCAACCGCCGCACCATCAATAAATACTTCGTGCCGGATGTGCTGGAAACCTGCCAGCTCAGCATGGGGCTGACCGAGCTTGCGCCAGGCAACCTGTGGAACACCATGCCGTGCCATACCCACGAACGCCGCATGGAAGTCTACTTCTACTTCAATATGGATGAAGACGCCTGCGTGTTCCACATGATGGGACAGCCTCAGGAAACCCGTCATATCGTCATGCATAACGAGCAGGCGGTGATTTCACCCAGCTGGTCTATTCACTCCGGCGTGGGGACGAAAGCCTATACCTTCATCTGGGGGATGGTTGGAGAAAACCAGGTCTTCGATGATATGGACCACGTCGCGGTTAAGGATCTGCGCTAGTCGCGGGCAGTTAAGCATACATCTGCCTGTTGATGACAGGCGCTGAAAGAGTAAGGAACAAACATGATTCTGGATGCATTTTCTCTGCAGGGTAAAGTGGCCGTGGTTTCCGGGTGTGACACCGGACTGGGCCAGGGGATGGCGTTAGGCCTGGCGGAAGCGGGCTGTGATATCGTCGGGATTAACATCGTTGAGCCCACGGAAACCATCGAACGCGTAACCGCGCTGGGCCGCCGTTTTCTCAGCCTGACCGCCGACCTGCGTAAAATCGACGCTATTCCGGAGCTGCTGGATCGCGCGGTGGCGGAATTTGGCCATATCGACATTCTGGTCAACAACGCGGGGCTGATCCGCCGCGAAGACGCGATTAACTTCAGCGAGACCGACTGGGACGATGTCATGAACCTGAACATCAAGAGCGTATTCTTTATGTCCCAGGCGGCGGCGAAGCACTTCATCGCGCAGGGCAAGGGCGGCAAGATCATTAACATCGCCTCGATGCTCTCCTTCCAGGGCGGCATCCGCGTGCCGTCTTACACCGCGTCGAAAAGCGCGGTGATGGGCGTGACCCGCCTGCTGGCGAACGAATGGGCGCAGCACAACATCAACGTCAACGCGATTGCGCCGGGCTACATGGCCACCAACAACACCCAGCAGCTTCGTGCTGACGAAGAACGCAGTGCGGCGATCCTGGAGCGTATTCCGGCGGGCCGCTGGGGGCTGCCGAGCGATCTGATGGGGCCGGTAGTGTTCCTGGCTTCCCCGGCATCAGACTATATAAATGGTTATACCGTCGCGGTTGATGGCGGCTGGCTGGCGCGATAACCTAACTTATGACAAAAACCTCTGCTCTTCGGCGGAGGTTTTTTTTGCTTAAAATTTGTCAAAGTCCATATTGATAAACACGAAAAATCCATACTTAAAAATCATAGATGACTGCCATCACATTTTTATTATTTAAAAATTAAGGTGTTAGTAAAATCAGGTGATTATCCAGTATTAGTTGAAATTGTAATGTCCATCACAGATCGCTATGCCATAGCGAAATAATCCATATCTTCACGAATTCCCGCCTGACACTTTTCCCCGCTATCTCGTAATTTCATTTAACGAATTTTGCTGTTGAGGCAGGAAAAATATGACATCTATAAATGACTCTACCCTGATGCCCGCCGCGCTGCGCGATACCCGCCGCATGAACCAGTTTGTCTCCATTGCGGCAGCCGTGGCCGGTTTGTTGTTCGGCCTGGATATCGGCGTTATCGCCGGGGCGCTGCCGTTTATTACCGATCACTTTACGCTGAGTAACCGCCTGCAGGAGTGGGTGGTGAGCAGCATGATGCTCGGCGCGGCCATCGGCGCACTGTTTAACGGCTGGCTTTCGTTCCGCCTTGGGCGTAAATACAGCCTGATGGTCGGGGCGGTCCTGTTTGTTGCCGGGTCCATAGGTTCGGCGTTTGCCACTAACGTTGAAGTGCTGCTGCTCTCCCGCGTGCTGCTGGGCGTGGCGGTGGGGATTGCCTCCTACACCGCGCCGCTGTATCTCTCCGAAATGGCGAGCGAGAACGTGCGCGGCAAGATGATTAGCATGTACCAGCTGATGGTGACGCTGGGCATCGTGCTGGCGTTCCTGTCCGATACGTACTTCAGCTACAGCGGTAACTGGCGGGCGATGCTCGGCGTGCTGGCGCTGCCTGCGGTAGTGCTGATTGTTTTAGTGATCTTCCTGCCCAACAGTCCGCGCTGGCTGGCGCAAAAAGGGCGTCACGTGGAAGCGGAAGAGGTGCTGCGCATGCTGCGCGACACGTCTGAGAAAGCGCGTGAAGAGCTGAACGAGATCCGCGAAAGCCTGAAGCTGAAGCAGGGCGGCTGGTCGCTATTTAAGGCTAACCGCAACGTGCGCCGCGCGGTGTTCCTCGGCATGTTGCTGCAGGCGATGCAGCAGTTCACGGGGATGAACATCATCATGTATTACGCCCCGCGCATCTTCAAAATGGCCGGTTTTACCACCACCGAACAGCAGATGATCGCCACGCTGGTGGTGGGGCTTACCTTTATGTTCGCCACCTTTATCGCGGTGTTCACCGTCGATAAAGCCGGTCGTAAGCCTGCGCTGAAAATTGGCTTTAGCGTGATGGCGCTCGGCACGTTGATCCTCGGCTACTGTCTGATGCAGTTTGATAACGGCACGGCGTCCAGCGGCCTCTCCTGGCTCTCCGTGGGCATGACCATGATGTGTATTGCTGGCTACGCGATGAGCGCCGCGCCGGTGGTGTGGATCCTGTGCTCTGAAATTCAGCCGCTGAAATGTCGCGATTTTGGTATCACCTGTTCCACCACCACCAACTGGGTGTCGAACATGATCATCGGCGCGACCTTCCTGACGCTGCTGGATGCGATTGGCGCGGCGGGCACCTTCTGGCTCTATACGGTGCTGAACGTGGCATTTATTGGCGTGACATTCTGGCTAATTCCAGAAACCAAAGGCGTGACGCTGGAACATATTGAACGCAAGCTGATGAGCGGAGAGAAACTGCGAAATATCGGCGTGTAAGAGTTAATGCCGGGTAAGCGCAGCGCCACCCGGCGTTTTGTTAGCGTGATGCTGAATAACTACCAACTTTGATAGCAATTCCTCAGATAGTCCATTCTCGCGTTCAGATTATTCTTAGTTTCTTGTATTATCGGGCAACTGAACTCACCCGGCAGGAATTTACTGCACCCGAAACAGAAGAACGGCTATGTCAGCAATGGATTTCAAAAAAAATACGGACCTCGATTTTTCCTCATATGCTCCTCCAGCAGTCAGTTCAAAAGAGATCGATCTTCTGGGCCTGTTAGATATTCTGATTACCGCGAAAAAACGCATTGCCACCATTATCTTTGTTTTCGCGCTGGCAGGTCTGGCAATTGCGCTTCTACTGCCGCAAAAATGGACCAGTAAAGCGGTGATCACTCCGGCGGAACAGACACAGTGGAACCCGCTGAGCCAGATGATGGTTGCGCTGCAGGTTCTTGATGTGAAGGTGCCGGTTACCCGTCAGGAAGTCTTTGACCTGTTTATTAAAAAATTCCAGTCGCAGTCATTGCTTGAAGAGTATATGACCTCTTCCCCTTACGTGATGGCGCAGCTCAAGAATGCGCAAGTGGACCCGCTTGAACTGCACCGTGCGGTTGTCAATATTGCAGACAAAATGAAAGCGGTGAATGATGTTCAGGGAAAAGATGCGGATAAAGCGCCTTTCGTCTCCTGGACATTGAGCTTCACCGCGCCGACCGCAGCCGATGCCCAATCCGTTCTGGAGGGGTATATCAACTATATCTCGGCAATTGTTGAGAAAGAGACGGTGCAGAATATCCGCAACCAGATCGCCCTCAAAACGAACGAGGTAGAGCAGCAGCTGACGCTCGACCGCGTTCGTCTGACCAATGTGCATAACACCAACCTGCAGCGGCTGAACTATTCGCTGGAAGTGGCGAATGCGGCGGGCATTAAGAAGCCCGTTTATAGCAACGGGCAGGGGATAAAAGACGATCCGGATTACTCCGTTGCGCTCGGGGCTGACGGTATCGCGGAAAAGCTAAGGATTGAAAAAAATCTGAAGGATGTGACGGAGCTGAACGCGGACTTCCAGAACCGGGAATATTACCTGGCGCAGCTGAAACAACTCTCCTTCGCAGACGTTAAGCTTGAGCCATTCAGGTATCAGCTTTCGCCATCGATGCCGGTGAAAAAAGACGGCCCGGGCACAGGCATGATTGTCATTCTGGCGGCGATCCTTGGCGCTCTGTTTGCCTGCGGCAGCGTATTACTCCGTGAGGCCATGCTCAGCCGAAACCCATTGCCAGAGCCGGTAACGGAATAAATTCTGCACACATGAAGGCGCTGCAACAGCGCCTTTTTTATTTCAGGAAATCCTCGCGAACAGGCGTAAAGGTGTCCAGCAGCGTGCCGGCCCTGAGGCAGACGCAGCCGTGCATCACATGTGGTTTTTTGTAGAGGGTATCTCCCGCCGTCACGACATGCTTCTCTTCACCAATGGTAAACTCAAATTCACCAGAGAGAACATAGGTTAACTGTTCGTGCGGGTGGTTATGCAGTGGGCCAATCGCGCCCTGCTCAAACTGTACTTCAACCGCCATCATCCTGCCGCCGTGGGCCAGCACGCGACGCGTAACGCCATTCCCCAGATCTTCAGACGCGGTCTCTTTGTGGAACATAAACATGGCTTAGCCCTTCATAATAAAACAGTGTTTTATTTAATTTACATTGGCCAGCTTAAAAAGAAAACGACGTAATAAAGAACTGGAAACAGGATCACAAGTTTGCTTCACTGGCTTAAACAGATAAGGAGCGATGATGAAAACGATTGGCCTGATAGGCGGGATGAGCTGGGAATCGACAATCCCTTATTACCGCCTGATTAACGAAGGCGTAAAGCAGCGTCTGGGCGGCCTGCACTCCGCGAGCCTGCTGCTGCACAGCGTTGATTTTCATGAAATCGAAGCCTGCCAGTCGAGCGGCGAATGGAATAAAGCCGGAGAAATCCTGGCTGATGCCGCGCTGGGGCTGGAGCGTGCGGGGGCGCAGGGCATTCTGCTGTGTACCAACACGATGCACAAAGTGGCCTCGCACATTGAAGCGCGCTGTTCGCTGCCGTTCCTGCACATCGCGGACGCCACCGGACGCGCCATTCGCGCTTCGGGAATGTCGCGCGTGGCCTTGCTGGGCACACGTTACACCATGGAGCAGGATTTCTATCGCGGGCGCTTGCACAGCGAGTTTGGGATTGAAAGCCTGATCCCGGATGAGGGGGACCGGGCGCGCATCAATCAGATTATCTTCGACGAGCTCTGCCTCGGAACCTTCAGCGAAACCTCCCGCGCATATTACGTCAGCGTAATAGATAAACTGGCGCAGCAGGGGGCTGAAGGGGTAATTTTCGGCTGCACGGAGATCGGTTTGCTGGTGCCGGCCGAACGAAGCCCCATCCCGGTGTTTGATACCGCGGCCATTCACGCGGCAGATGCCGTGGAATTTATGCTGTCATAACGGGTTTTGCAGGTCAGGTAAGCGAAGCGCCACCTGACGCGCATGCTCAACTAAGTGTTCGGTGAATGCGTCCACCAGCGCGGAAGCCGGACGGTGCAGCGGGCGGATAAGGCTTACGGTGAACGGGACGGAAACGCTAAAACGGCGGATGACGATCCCGCTTCCTGCATAGTCCAGCGCCGTAAGCGGATTGACGACCGCAACGCCAACGCCCGCGCGCACCATCGCGCATATTGACGCCGCGCTGTGGGTTTCAACGACCATCCGCCGCTTCACCTGATGCTCAGAAAAAAGCGTATCCAGCAGCTGCCGGTAGCTGTCCGTTTGCGACAGGCTAATGTAGTTTTCACCATGAAAATCCGCGGGCGTCAGCACTGCTTTGTGGGCAAGCCGATGCCCGGCGGGCAGAACGCACACTTCATCCAGCGCGAGCAGTTCCGTGCGCGCCGTTCCTGCGGGTGTCGAGAGGGTTTCGGTTAACCCGAGATCGTGCCGCTGTGCCGACAGCCACTCTTCAAGCAGAGGCGACTCCTGCGGGACGATGGTGAGATTGACCTCAGGATAGCGGGCCAGAAAAGGCTGGAGCAGCGTCGGTAAAAAGGACTGAGAGAAGACGGGCAGGCAGACAATCGACAGCTCGCCCTGACGAAACTCGCGCAGGCTTTCCGCCGCGCTGACGATTCTGTCCAGCCCGTACCATGAGCGCTGCACTTCCTCAAACAGGCGCAACCCCTGCACCGTCGGGTGAAGCCTGCCCCGGGCGCGTTCGAACAGCTTCAGCCCCAGCACTTTCTCGAAGCGCGCCAGCTCGCGGCTGACCGTCGGCTGCGAGGTATGCAGCATCTGCGCGGCTTCGGTGAGATTGCCGGCGGTCATCACGGCGTGAAAAATCTCGATGTGGCGTAAATTGACGGCGGGCATAGGGCACCTGAAAGCAAGGAACTGTCCATATCATTTTTGCATAGACTCGCGATAAAACGATATTTTTTATTCTGCTTCCGCTGTGGCGTAATCATAAAAAATGAATTGAACCGGAGAAGACCATGCCACGCCCGCTCAACCAGACGGATACCGATTTGAACGCTGAAAACCTGCTGCGCCTGCCCGCCGAGTTTGGCTGCCCGGTATGGGTCTACGACGCGCAGATCGTTCGCGAGAAGATCGCCGCCCTGCATCAGTTTGACGTGGTGCGTTTTGCCCAGAAGGCCTGCTCCAATATTCATATTCTGCGCCTGATGCGCGAGCAGGGCGTGAAGGTTGACTCCGTATCGCTGGGTGAAATCGAACGTGCGCTGGCGGCAGGCTTTGATACGAAAACCGATCCTGACGCGATCGTCTTTACCGCGGATGTGATCGACGACGCAACGCTTGCGCGCGTGCATGAACTGCAGGTGCCGGTGAACGCCGGTTCTGTGGATATGCTGGAGCAGCTTGGGCAGGTTTCACCCGGCCATCGCGTCTGGCTGCGCGTCAACCCGGGCTTTGGACATGGCCATAGCCAAAAAACCAACACTGGGGGCGAAAACAGCAAGCACGGGATCTGGTATGCCGATATGCCTGCCGCGCTTGAGGTACTGCAGCGCTACAGCCTGAAGCTGGTCGGTATTCATATGCACATTGGCTCCGGCGTCGATTACGGGCACCTGGAGCAGGTGTGCGGGGCGATGGTGCGCCAGGTTGTTGACTTCGGTCAGGATCTGGAGGCGATCTCCGCCGGTGGCGGTCTTTCCATTCCTTATCGTGAAGGGGAAGAGGCGATCGACACCGATCACTATTACGGCCTGTGGAGCGCCGCGCGCGATCAAATTGCCGCGCATCTGGGCCATGCCGTGAAGCTGGAAATTGAGCCGGGTCGTTTCCTGGTAGCCGAAGCCGGCGTGCTGGTGGCTCAGGTACGCAGCGTCAAAGAGATGGGCTCCCGCCACTTCGTGCTGATTGATGCGGGCTTTAACGACCTGATGCGTCCGTCCATGTACGGCAGCTACCATCACATTACCGCCCTGGCTGCCGATGGCCGCGATTTAACGCACGCGCCGCGCCGCGAGACGGTGGTCGCAGGCCCGCTGTGTGAATCCGGTGATGTGTTTACCCAGCAGGAAGGTGGCAAAGTTGAAACCCGCGCGCTGCCCGAGGTGAAGCCGGGCGATTACCTGGTGCTGCACGACACCGGGGCGTACGGGGCGTCTATGTCCTCGAACTACAACAGCCGTCCGCTGCTGCCGGAAGTGCTGTTTGATAACGGCAAGGCGCGGCTGATCCGTCGTCGCCAGACCATTCAGGAACTGCTGGCGCTGGAACTCGTTTGATTAAAGTACGGCCCCGTTGTGACCGAATCGCGTAATACCAGCGTGCCGGTAAACGGCGGGATCGCATCGACCGGCTGGTTCTTCGCCAGCCGGATCGCCTGATCGATAGCCGTGACGATCATGTTATCTATCGGCAGATAAACCGACGACAGCGCAGGCTCCAGCCACTTTGCGCTTGGGGCATCGTCAAAGCCGAACAGGGAGATATCCTGCGGGATCTTAAGCCCTGCCTGATGCAGCGCTTTGGACGCGCCCAGCGCCATATCATCGTTACAGGCAAACAGCGCGCTGAACGACACCCCTTCAGCAATCAGCTCCTTACACAGCTCATAGCCCCGCGTCATTCCCGCATCACCGTACTTTATTCGACGCTCGTCCAGACGAATGCCGTGCTTTTCCAGCGCCTTACGGTAGCCCATCAGCCGTGCTTTACCCGTGGGGGTGTGGATCGGAACGGTAATGCAGGCGATCTCCCGGTGGCCCTGATTGATCAGGTAATCCACCGCCTTAAACGCGGCATCCTGCTGTTCGAAGAACACGCAGCGCTCCGGTGCCTGGCTGACTTCACGGTTGATGACCACCAGCGGCGTTTGCACGGTATTAATCAGCTTGATGATCGCTTTTTCGCTCATATAGCGCGTGTAAAGCACGATGGCATCGCACTGGCGGTCGGCCAGCATTTGCACCGCCTGCTCTTCCTGCTCTGGCGCGTCGTGACCGTCGGTGACGATCAGCTGTTTCCCGTGGGTTTCGGTCTGCCGCGACGCCTGCTGCAAAAGACGACCAAAGTAAAAGCCGTCGAAGGTAGAGACGACCAGACCAATGCTGTTGCTGGTCTGGTTAGCCAGCGAACGCGCGAGAAAGTTTGGGCGGTAGCCCAGCTCTTCCATCGCAGCAAAGACCTGCTGACGCGTGCTCTCTTTAACCTGACCTGTGCCGTTCAGCACGCGCGAGACGGTAGCCTTCGACACGCCCGCGCGCAGTGAGACATCCAGCATTGTTGCCATTCTACATTCCTGCTTCCACGTAATGGTTTGCAGTTTAACACAGACCTGACAGCGTATAAGCGATGCGGGAAGCGCAAAACTTCTGCCACGATCACGCTTTTTGGTCACGATTCGCCTGGCCTGCCGGAAGTAAAACTAAATAGTCTGACTCTGGTAAAATAATCGCCAAACCGGGCTGGAGGCGTCAGGCCAGCATATTCATTAAAAACGCAGGTGAAACGTGAAAAAGACCGTCATTCTCCCGCTTTACGAGGCACCGCGCTATGCGGAGCAGGTCACCGACTGGCTCTGGCAGGCCTTTGGCGAGGGGCTTGCGCGGGATTTTTTCCATAGCATCGTCGAGCACAGCCAGACGCCGGGTGCCCTGCCGCTGACCTTTATCGCCGTAGAGGATGAACGGCTTCTCGGGACGGTGGGACTCTGGCGCTGTGATTTGATTACCCGTCAGGATCTCTGTCCGTGGCTGGCGGCGCTCTACGTTGACGACGCGGCGCGCGGCAAGGGGCTGGCAGGAAAGTTACAGCAGCATGTTATACGCTTCGCCGCACGGGCCGGGTACGAGGAACTTCATCTCTGGTCTGCCTGCCGCGACTTCTATGAACGTTACGGCTGGCAGTATATTGGCGATGGGCTGGAGTATCCGGATAAAACGGTACACATGTATCGCTATTCGCTCTGCGCGTCAGCGGGCGCAGCAACGGAGTGACGGCGCACTAACGTTGGGCTGAAGAGATGGGTAATCTCCGGCGGCTGGCGTTGTTCGGCCAGCGCCAGCGCCAGCTCTGCGGCCTGGGTGGCCATCGTGATGATGGGGTAGCGTACGGTGGTCAGGCGCGGGCGCACGTACCGGGAGACCAAAACATCGTCGAAGCCAATCAGCGAGATTTCCGCTGGCACCTCAATCCCGTTGTCATTCATGACGCCCATTGCCCCGGCGGCCATCGAATCGTTATAGCTGGCGACCGCGGTGAAATTCCGTCCGCGACCCAGCAGCTCCGTCATGGCCTGTTCGCCGCCGCTCTCATCCGGTTCACCGTAGGCCACCAGACGGTCATTGCACGGCAGACCGTTTTCGCGCAGGGCGTCGTAGTAGCCCTGCAGGCGGTCTTCCGCATCAGAAATGGGGTGATTGGAGCAGAGATAGCCAATCCGGGTATGACCCTGTTGAATCAGATGACGGGTCGCAAGCCAGGCGCCGTAGCGGTCGTCGAGGGCTACACAGCGTTTTTCAAAGCCGGGGATAATACGGTTGATAATCACCATGCCGGGCATCTGCTTCATCAGGTGAATTAGCTCGGCATCCGGGATCATTTTGGCGTGTACCACCAGTGCAGCGCAGCGGTGGCGGATCAGCTGCTCGATGGCCTGGCGTTCTTTTTGTTCATTATGATAGCCATTGCCGATCAGCAAAAAATTACCCGTCTGATAAGAGACCTGTTCAACCGCTTTTACCATGGCACCGAAAAAGGGGTCGGAAACGTCTCCCACCACCAGCCCAATAGTCTCTGTTGACTGCTGGGCGAGCGCGCGGGCGTTGGCATTCGGATGGTAGTTCAGGGTTTCCATGGCGCTTTGTACCGCCTGGCGTGATGCGTCACTGGCTTTGGGTGAATCATTAATCACGCGGGAGACGGTAGCTACCGACACACCTGCCAGACGAGCCACATCCTTTATTGTCGCCATTTATAACCTTCTTATTTGGGGTAAGCGTTTACACACTGAATAGTGTTGCGGAAAAGTGACGTCCATTCAAGGGAAGCCGGTTTCCGCGCGCCACAAACGTGACGCAGACCAACCCTGGTAGTGTAATCGTTACACGCCTGGTCATGTCAGAAGAATGTCATTCTGAACCTTTAGTTACACTTTGCCTCAGGCTGTTGCGATTGTCCGGTGGCGATGACGTTAAAGAGGTTGGTAGAGTCGAGATCCCAGAGGTATTGATAGGTGGAATCAACTCCGGTTGATTAACACGACTTACACCAGCCTGCGTTCTTACGCAGGTTTTTTTTTGCCTGATCGTTCAACCTGTAACAGCAAAAGAGAATATTCACACCTGGTTGCATTTCGGCTCATTCCCTTGCGTTTTCCTGCTGGCGAAGCGCAGGGTCAACAGCCACAATCAAGATCCCAGAGGTATTGATTGGTGAGAATTCTTAGTACGGTTTCGTACTCATCTCTTGCACCAACCTGCGCGGATGCGCAGGTTTTTTTTCGCCTCCATTTTTGCTGTCGCTCCCGTATCACTTCTCGTGTAATCTGCCACCATTTACTGTCAACCCACCACACTGTCTGGCAAAGGGAGTTGAGATGCTATTTGGGTTTTTCCGTACACTGTTCCGTATTCTTTTTCGCATCCGCGTCACTGGCGACGCCCAGGCGCTTCGTGGCGAGCGCGTTCTCATCACACCCAATCATGTTTCCTTTATAGACGGCATCCTGCTTGCGCTGTTTCTGCCCGTGCGTCCGGTGTTTGCGGTCTATACCTCCATCAGCCAGCAGTGGTATATGCGCTGGCTCACCCCACTGATCGATTTCGTACCGCTTGACCCGACAAAGCCGATGATGATTAAACACCTGGTACGTCTGGTGGAGCAGGGGCGTCCGGTGGTCATTTTCCCGGAAGGGCGCATTTCAGTGACCGGTTCGCTGATGAAAATCTACGACGGCGCGGGGTTTGTCGCGGCGAAATCAAACGCGACCGTGGTGCCGCTGCGCATTGAAGGCGCAGAGTTGACCCATTTCAGCCGCCTTAAGGGGCTGGTGAAGCAGCGTCTGTTCCCCAAAATCACGCTGCATATCCTGCCGCCAACGTCGTTACCGATGCCGGAAGCGCCGCGTGCCCGCGATCGCCGTAAAATCGCCGGGGAAATGCTGCACCAGATTATGATGGAAGCGCGCATGGCCGTTCGTCCGCGTGAAACGCTGTATGAATCCCTACTTTCGGCGCAGTACCGCTACGGCGCGAAGAAAAACTGCATTGAAGACATCAACTTTACCCCGGATACCTATCGTAAACTGCTGACCAAGACGCTGTTCGTGGGCCGCATTCTTGAGAAGTACAGCAAAAAGGGCGAAAAGATCGGCCTGATGCTGCCAAACGCGGGCATCAGCGCGGCGGTGATTTTTGGTGCGGTTTCCCGTGGCCGTATACCGGCGATGATGAACTACACGGCGGGCGTGAAAGGGCTGACCAGCGCCATTACCGCCGCCCAAATCAATACCATCTTTACCTCCCGACAGTTTCTTGACAAAGGCAAGCTGTGGCATCTGCCGGAACAGCTGACCCAGGTACGCTGGGTCTTCCTGGAAGATCTAAAAGCGGACGTGACCACCGGCGACAAGCTGTGGATTTTTGCGCATCTGCTGGTGCCGCATCTGGCCCAGGTCAAGCAGCAGCCGGAAGATGACGCGATTATCCTTTTCACGTCGGGTTCGGAGGGTAACCCGAAAGGCGTCGTCCACAGCCACAAGAGTATTCTGGCGAACGTTGAGCAGATCAAAAGCATTGCCGACTTTACCGCGAATGACCGTTTTATGTCGGCGCTGCCGCTGTTCCACTCCTTTGGCCTGACGGTGGGGCTGTTCACGCCGCTGCTGACCGGTGCCGAGGTGTTCCTCTATCCCAGCCCGCTGCACTACCGCATCGTGCCGGAGCTGGTGTATGACCGTAACTGCACCGTCCTGTTCGGGACCTCAACCTTCCTGGGTAACTATGCCCGTTTCGCCAATCCGTATGATTTCTATCGCGTGCGGTACGTGGTGGCCGGTGCGGAAAAGCTGCAGGAGAGTACGCGTCAGATCTGGCAGGACAAGTTTGGCCTGCGCATCCTCGAAGGCTATGGCGTTACCGAGTGTGCGCCCGTGGTCTCGATTAACGTGCCGATGGCGGCGAAACCGGGAACGGTGGGCCGAATTCTGCCGGGGATGGATGCGCGCTTGCTGGCGGTGCCGGGCATTGAGGACGGTGGCCGCCTGCAGCTGAAAGGGCCGAACGTGATGAACGGTTACCTGCGCGTGGAAAACCCAGGCGTGCTGGAAGCGCCAACGGCGGAAAACGTCAACGGCGAGATTGAAACCGGCTGGTACGACACCGGTGACATCGTTCGTTTCGATGAGCAAGGCTTTGTACAGATTCAGGGGCGCGCAAAACGCTTCGCCAAAATCGCCGGTGAGATGGTCTCTCTGGAAATGGTTGAACAACTGGCGACGGCCGTGTCCGCCGAGAAGATGCACGCCACGGTCGTGAAGAGCGATGCCAGCAAAGGCGAGGCGCTGGTGCTGTTTACCACTGATGCTGAGCTTAAGCGCGACAGATTACTGAGCTATGCGCGTGAACACGGTATTCCTGAACTGGCCGTGCCGCGCGATATTCGCTACCTGAAGCAGCTTCCGGTGCTGGGTAGCGGCAAGCCCGATTTCGTGACCCTGAAAGGTATGGTTGAAGAGGCGGAACAGCAAAATGCGTGAGTCAGTACACACTAACACCTCGCTGCGTTCAAAAGGCATGATGGCGGTCATCGCCGCGCAGTTTCTCTCTGCGTTCGGTGATAACGCGCTGCTGTTTGCCACGCTGGCGCTGCTGAAAGCCGAGTTTTACCCTGACTGGAGTCAGCCGATCCTGCAGATGGTGTTTGTGGGCGCTTACATTATCTTTGCCCCGTTTGTGGGGCAGGTGGCGGACAGCTTCCCGAAAGGCCGGGTGATGATGTTTGCCAACGGTCTCAAGCTGCTGGGCGCTGCCAGTATATGTTTTGGTTTTAATCCGTTTGTTGGCTATACGCTGGTGGGCATCGGTGCTGCCGCCTACTCCCCAGCGAAGTATGGCATTCTCGGAGAACTGACCACGGGCGATAAACTGGTGAAAGCCAACGGCCTGATGGAGTCGTCAACGATTGCCGCTATCCTCCTCGGCTCCGTCGCGGGTGGCGTGCTGGCCGACTGGCATGTTCTGGCGGCCCTGGGCGTGTGTGCAGTGGTGTATGGTGGGGCGGTCGTGGCTAACCTGTTTATTCCGAAGCTGCCGGTGGCTCGCCCGGGCCAGTCCTGGCGCTTTAAACCAATGACCGGCAGTTTCTTTAACGCGTGCCGCGTGCTCTGGCGTAACGGGGAAACGCGTTTCTCCCTGATGGGAACCAGTATGTTCTGGGGGGCGGGCGTCACGCTGCGCTTCCTGCTGGTTCTGTGGGTACCGGTGGCGCTGGGGATTACGGACAATGCGACGCCGACCTATCTTAATGCGATGGTGGCGATCGGCATTGTGGCTGGGGCGGGCGCGGCGGCGAAGCTGGTGACGCTTGAAACGGTCGCACGCTGCATGCCAGCGGGGATCCTGATTGGCCTCGTGGTGCTTATTTTCTCGCTGCAACATGCGTTATTGCCCGCTTATGCTCTGTTGATCCTGATTGGTATTCTGGGGGGCTTCTTTGTGGTACCGCTGAATGCGTTACTCCAGGAGCGTGGCAAGCAGACCGTCGGGGCGGGGAATGCCATTGCGGTTCAAAATCTCGGTGAAAACCTGGCCATGCTGTTAATGCTGGGGCTCTACTCGCTGGCGGTAAAAGTGGGTGTCCCGGTGGTGGCGATTGGCGTTGGATTTGGTGGGCTGTTCGCGGCGGCGATTGCGGGATTGTGGATCTGGCAGCGTCGCCGTTAATAAGTAGCCGGGTGGCGGCTTCGCCTTACCCGGCAAAAGCATCAGCTACGGCGCAGGATAGGTATAAACCTGATGCACCGCTTCAATCTCCGCTAGCACCTCTTCACTCAGGTTCAGATGGAAACTCTCAATGTTAGTTTTCAGCTGTTCCATGGTCGTCGCGCCAAGCAGGGTACTGGCAACAAACGGCTGACGGCGCACGAAGGCCAGCGCCATCTGCGCCGGATCCAGGCCGTGGCGCTTCGCGATATCCACATAGGCAGCAACGGCTTTTTGCGTCTGCTCGCCGCTGTAGCGGGTAAAGCGGCTAAAGAGGGTATTACGCGCCCCGGCCGGTTTCGCACCGTTCAGGTATTTCCCCGTCAGGGTGCCGAAACCGAGGCATGAATAGGCGAGCAGTTCCACTTCCTCATATTGCGTCACTTCGGCCAGCCCCACCTCGTAGCTGCGGTTAAGCAGGCTGTACGGGTTCTGGATGGTGACGATGCGCGGCAGATCGTGTTTATCCGCCAGGTGCAGATAGCGCATTACGCCAAAGGCCGTTTCGTTGGACACGCCAATGTAGCGGATTTTTCCCGCGCGCTGGCATTCGGTCAGCGCCTCCAGCGTTTCCAGCAGCGTAACGGCGGGGGCGCTCTCGTTCCAGCTGTAGCCGAGCTTGCCAAAACAGTTGGTTGGACGCTGCGGCCAGTGGACCTGGTAAAGGTCGAGATAGTCGGTTTGCAGGCGCTTCAGGCTCGCGTCCAGCGCGGCGCGGATATTTTTGCGATCGAGGATCTGGTTTGGGCGGATCCCGGCATCGTTGTTTCGCGCGGGGCCACTCACTTTCGAGGCGATAACCAACTTTTCACGGTTACCGCGTTTTGCCAGCCAGTTACCGACATAGGTTTCGGTAAGTCCCTGCGTTTCAGGGCGTGGAGGCACAGGGTACATCTCTGCAACATCAATCAGGTTAATCCCCTGGCTGACGGCATAATCGAGTTGTGCATGGGCATCGGCTTCGCTGTTTTGTTCACCAAATGTCATCGTGCCCAACCCCAGTTGACTTATCTCCAGAGCGCTGTGGGGGATACGGTGATAATGCATAGCCGGCTTCCTTCAATAGACATGTAGACCGCGTCAGGAACCTCCCGACAAAGGAATATAAACATGGCAGAGGGGAAGCAAAAGGGGAAGAAAAAAATCAAAAAGGCCAGTAGGCTACTGACCTCCGACTGTTATCGCTCAATAATTTGCGAGACTTCGTCGCGATTGATCTGCATTTTATTGCCTGCCTGGTCGTGGTAGCTGACCAGACCGGTATCATCGTCGACTTCAGGTTTACCGTCAGTCAGGATCATCCGGCCGTCTTTCGTCGCCATGACGTAATCACTGCTGCAGCCCGAAACGGCAAACGCCAACCCGACTGCTGAAATTAACACCGCCCATTTTTTCATCGTTATCGTCCTCATCTGGCTCGTATCAAATCATAGTGTAGTATTAACCCGTTATAGCAACAGGGTGAAGCGGTAAAATCTTAAAAACCAGGCGATTATGTTTGTGAGCTCGCAAAATAAGTAAAAAACTATGTTTTAAGTAAGAAATGACGAGCAAGCAGCGCGCCGGTGAAATTTTTTTTGAGATAAAAGCCGCGCGGCAGCGTCAGTATGGGTTCGCCCATCGCGCCGATCGCCTCGGTAAGCGCTTTGCTGTTTGCCGCTTTCGGGCGCAGCTGTAACACTTCTCCGTGCCGGGCGGTAATTCGCTCGACCTGACCGAGCACAATCATGTCCATCAGTTCTTCCCAGTCCAGGCGCAACTGATGCTCCTCTTCTTCATCCGGGCTCCAGAGCAGCGGCGCGCCAACGCGGCGTTCAGCTAACGGGATCTGCCGTTCGCCTTCAACCGGAACCCAAAGCACGCGATTCAGCTTATGGCGCACGTGGCTGGTTTCCCACGTTACGCCGGTATTGCCGGTTAAGGGCGCAACGCAGACAAAGGTAGTCTCCAGGGGCCGACCCTGGCGGTCGATAGGAATAGTTTTTAACTCTACGCCAAGGGCCGCGAAATCTTGCTCTGGCTTGCTCCCGGCGCTTGCCCCCAGCCACAGCTCCAGAAGCATGCCGATCCAGCCCTTATCTCGTTTCAGATCCTTCGGGATCTGTAGCCCTGCCATCGCCGCCAGTTCGCCCAGCGAGAAGCCTGCAAGGCGCTGAGCCTGCTGTAGCAACTGGCTTTCGCTCGAAGGCGGTGAGAGCAAGGGTGAAAGCGGATGCATGACGATAACCTTTTGATTAAAAAATAAACGAAGAAACAGTCCCCTGTGGATAGAGTTTAACTTTTTCCGTACCAATATTCCATGTGCATGATTTATAGGTTTTTTTATGAATTTTTCACGGTTTCATCAGGGACGCAAAACGGGTTGTTCAAATCTGGTCACTGACAATAAACAGGATCTTACACCATGTTATCCACAGAAAAATGGGATAACTGGGCATAACCCTGACTACTGTTTCAATTTACAGCCTTGACGTGCGACGAAAATCCAAATTTCAGACAAATTGTGCCTAACTTATTGGCACAATCTGTGGATAAAACCGACGCTGTTCGATCTTTCATCAGCACGACGATCCCTACTGTGACGATCGTCACGCTATTCTGCATTTTGTTTGTCGATATGAATATAAAATAATGAAAAATATGGCTTTATGTTGAAGGCGAGAAATGGGAGGGCAGAGGCCATTTCAGGTTGTTCATCGGTAATCAGACACTTCTTCACAACTATATCCACAGAAAAGGTGAATAAAATTGCCCTCAAGACCGCACATCTGTTTATAACTCTGAGCTTATTTGTGAGTTATTCAAATGTTATTAGGTTGCAGGCCTGTAAGAGAGTGGTTTACCGCCTCACTGTAGTGTGAAACAATCATTCATATATAAGGTTTAGTTTGGGGTAGTCCGGTGATTGATGACGATGGCTACCGCCCGAACGTAGGAATAGTAATTTGTAATCGTCAGGGCCAGGTCATGTGGGCCCGTCGATATGGTCAGCACTCCTGGCAGTTCCCGCAAGGCGGGATCAATCCGGGAGAGTCCCCAGAACAAGCGATGTACCGGGAGCTTTTTGAAGAGGTCGGTTTAAGCCGAAAAGATGTTCGCATCCTTGCCTCGACCCGCAACTGGTTGCGTTACAAGTTACCGAAACGTTTGGTGCGTTGGGACACAAAGCCGGTTTGTATCGGCCAGAAACAGAAGTGGTTTCTTCTGCAGTTGATGGGCAACGATTCGGACATCAATATGCAAACCAGCAGTACGCCGGAGTTCGATGGCTGGCGCTGGGTGAGCTATTGGTATCCTGTTCGTCAGGTCGTGTCATTTAAGCGCGATGTTTACCGTAGGGTGATGAAAGAGTTTGCAAGTGTGGTGATGCAGCTTCAGGAGATCCCGCCTAAGCCGCAGAGCGCACCTGCCTGGCGACGTAAAAGAGGTTAAGCTACGCAAATCATGCTCACCCGCTTGCGAGAAATAGTCGAGAAGGTGGCCAGCGCTCCGCGCCTCAACGAGGCGCTGAATATTTTGGTCACTGACATCTGTCTTGCGATGGAGACCGAGGTCTGTTCGGTGTATCTGGCCGACCACGATCGGCGCTGCTATTACCTGATGGCGACCCGCGGTTTGAAAAAGCCGCGGGGGCGCACCGTAACGCTCGCATTTGATGAAGGTATCGTCGGTCTGGTTGGGCGGCTGGCTGAACCTATCAACCTTGCCGACGCGCAAAAACACCCCAGCTTTAAATACATCCCTTCCGTAAAAGAAGAACGCTTCCGCGCGTTTCTGGGTGTGCCGATTATTCAGCGTCGTCAGCTACTCGGTGTGCTGGTCGTCCAGCAGCGCGAGCTGCGTCAGTATGATGAAAGCGAAGAGTCCTTCCTCGTCACGCTGGCGACACAGATGGCGGCGATCCTCTCTCAGTCTCAGCTTGCTGCGCTCTTTGGTCAGTACCGCCATACGCGCATTCGCGCCCTTCCGGCATCGCCAGGGGTGGCGATTGCGGAAGGCTGGATGGACGCCACGCTGCCATTGATGGAGCAGGTCTACGAAGCCTCTACGCTTGATGAAGCGCTGGAGCGCGAGCGTCTTACTGCCGCGCTGGAAGAGGCGGCCAATGAGTTCCGTCGCTACAGCAAGCGCTTTGCCGCTGGTGCGCAAAAAGAGACGGCGGCCATCTTCGACCTCTACTCGCACCTGCTTTCCGACGCGCGTCTGCGCCGTGAGCTTTTTGCTGAGGTTGATAAAGGCGCAGTCGCGGAGTGGGCGGTTAAAAAGGTCATCGAAAAATTTGCCGAGCAGTTCGCTGACCTGACCGACGGTTATCTGAAAGAGCGGGCGGGAGATCTCCGCGCGCTGGGACAGCGCCTGCTGTTCCACCTTGATGATACCATTCAGGGGCCGAATGCCTGGCCAAAACGGTTTGTGCTGGTGGCCGATGAACTTTCGGCAACAACACTGGCCGAGCTGCCGCAGGACAGACTCGCCGGGGTTGTCGTACGTGATGGTGCAGCGAACTCCCATGCCGCCATTATGGTGCGCGCGCTCGGTATCCCTACCGTTATGGGGGCGGATATTCAGCCATCGGTGCTGCACCGCCGCACGCTGGTGGTTGATGGTTACCGCGGTGAACTGCTGGTCGATCCTGAGCCGGTTCTGCTCCAGGAATATCAGCGTCTCATCAGCGAAGAGAATGAATTAAGCAAGCTGGCGGAAGATGACGTTAACCTGCCCGCGCAGCTGAAAAGCGGAGAGCGGATCAAAGTCATGCTCAACGCCGGCTTAAGCCCCGAGCACGAAGAGAAGCTTGGCAGCCGCATCGACGGGATCGGTTTATACCGCACTGAAATCCCCTTCATGCTGCAGAGCGGTTTCCCCTCCGAAGAGGAGCAGGTGGCGCAGTATCAGGGGATGTTGCAGATGTTCAACGACAAGCCTGTCACCCTGCGAACCCTGGATGTCGGTGCGGATAAACAGCTGCCGTATATGCCCATCAGCGAAGAGAACCCGTGTCTGGGCTGGCGCGGGATCCGCATTACGCTCGATCAGCCGGAGATCTTCCTGATCCAGGTGCGCGCGATGCTGCGCGCCAACGCCGCGACGGGCAATCTCAGTATCCTGCTGCCGATGGTCACCAGCATAGATGAAATCGACGAAGCGCGGCGCCTGATCGAACGTGCTGGTCGTGAAGTGGAAGAGATGATTGGCTATGCGATCCCGAAACCACGGATCGGCGTCATGCTCGAAGTGCCATCTATGGTCTTTATGCTGCCGCAACTGGCAAATCGCGTTGATTTTATCTCGGTTGGTACCAACGACCTGACGCAATATATTCTGGCCGTCGACCGGAACAACACCCGCGTCGCCAGTATCTACGATAGCCTGCACCCGGCGATCATTCGCGCGCTGGCGATGATCGCCCGTGAGGCTGAACAGTACGGTATTGATCTCCGCCTGTGCGGTGAAATGGCCGGAGACTCGATGTGCGTCGCGATCCTGATTGGTCTGGGGTATCGTCATCTGTCAATGAACGGCCGCGCAGTAGCGCGCGTGAAGTATTTGTTGCGGCATATCGACATCAATGATGCCCGCGAGCTGGCTGAGCGCAGCCTTGAGGCGCAGCTGGCCGCAGAGGTTCGTCACCAGGTGGCGGCATTTATGGAGCGGCGCGGTATGGGCGGCCTGATCCGCGGTGGTCGCTAATCGTCTTTCGTCCTCTCCTTGTGGAGAGGGCGCCAGTGCGCACAAAAACCTATACACATCTTTTACATCTCTGGCGCATCCTCCGCGCCCGCCTTATGCTATGATTCGCAACTTTGGAGCCTCTGCTTAAGGCAGAATCGCATATCTACCGCTGTCCACTTTCAGCGGAATAACAACATCTTGTGGTGACAGATGAACAGTGGTTATCTGCATTTTCCGGAGTTTGATCCGGTCATTTTCTCAGTAGGACCTGTTTCGCTTCACTGGTACGGTCTGATGTACCTGGTGGGGTTTATTTTTGCCATGTGGCTCGCGGGCCGTCGCGCCAGCCGTCCTGGCAGCGGCTGGACCAAAAACGAAGTTGAAAACCTGCTGTACGCGGGCTTCCTCGGCGTGTTCCTCGGTGGCCGTATTGGGTATGTACTGTTCTATAACTTCCCGGTGTTCCTGAACGATCCCCTCTACCTGTTCCGCGTCTGGGACGGCGGCATGTCCTTCCACGGCGGCCTGATTGGGGTGATCCTGGTGATGGTGATTTTTGCCAAACGCACCAAACGCAACTTCTTCCAGGTGTCAGATTTTATCGCACCGCTGATCCCGTTTGGTCTGGGGGCGGGTCGTCTGGGCAACTTTATTAACGGTGAGCTGTGGGGCCGCGTTGACCCAAGCGTGCCGTACACGATGCTCTTCCCGGGCTCCCGCGCGGAAGATATCGCGCTGCTGCCGTCGCACCCGGAGTGGCAGTCCATTTTCGATACCTACGGCGTGCTGCCGCGTCATATGTCCCAGCTGTATGAACTGGCGCTGGAAGGCGTGGTGCTGTTTATCATCCTCAACCTGTTTATTCGCAAGCCGCGCCCGATGGGAGCTGTTTCCGGACTGTTCCTGATTGGCTATGGCGCGTTCCGCATCATCGTTGAATTCTTCCGCCAGCCGGATGCGCAGTTTACCGGCGAATGGGTACAGTACATCAGCATGGGGCAGATCCTCTCCATTCCGATGATTGTCGCGGGTGCCATTATGATGATTTGGGCGTATCGTCGTCGTCCACAGCAACAACTTTCCTGAGGAACCATGAAACAGTATCTTGAATTGATGAAAAAAGTGCTCGATGAGGGCACGCCGAAAAACGACCGTACCGGTACCGGTACGCTCTCCATTTTTGGCCACCAGATGCGCTTCAATCTGCAAGAAGGCTTCCCTCTGGTGACGACGAAGCGCTGCCACCTGCGCTCGATCATTCATGAACTGCTCTGGTTCCTGCAAGGCGACACCAACGTTGCGTATCTGCACGAAAATAACGTCTCTATCTGGGACGAATGGGCAGATGAAAACGGCAACCTGGGCCCGGTTTACGGCAAGCAGTGGCGCGCATGGCCAACGCCTGATGGCCGCCATATTGACCAGATCACCACCGTGATGAACCAGCTGAAAAACGATCCGGACTCGCGCCGAATCATCGTTTCCGCCTGGAACGTGGGCGAGCTGGATAAAATGGCGCTGGCTCCGTGCCACGCGTTCTTCCAGTTCTATGTCGCAGACGGCAAGCTCTCCTGCCAGCTCTACCAGCGCTCCTGTGACGTGTTCCTCGGCCTGCCGTTTAACATTGCCAGCTATGCGCTGTTAGTCCACATGATGGCGCAGCAGTGCGACCTGGAAGTGGGTGATTTCGTCTGGACAGGTGGGGACACCCATCTTTACAGCAATCATATGGAACAGACGCATCTCCAGCTCACTCGTGAACCGCGCGCGCTGCCGAAGCTGATTATCAAACGCAAACCGGAATCGATCTTCGATTACCGCTTTGATGATTTTGAGATTGAGGGGTACGACCCGTACCCTGGCATCAAAGCGCCTGTCGCTATCTGATGCGGTAAAGCGTGACATAACCGGTGCTGTTTAGCGCCGGTTTTTTTTCGTCTTTATTCCATTTTCCGAGGCGTTATCCAGAAAACGTGCAACGCGCTGCAACTCTCCTGATACTTCGGATAACGCCTCGTAAAACCATTATTCACCGCTCGCCACGCCCACGGCGAATCGCCACACTTCCCGCATGAAAAAAGAGAACGGCTTTACGCTTATCGAAACGCTGGTGGCAGTCTCGCTGGTTGTCATACTCAGCGCCTCAGGTCTGTACGGCTGGGACAGCTGGCAGCGGCAGCAGCGGCTGTGGCAAACCGCCAGCCAGGTGCGCGACTATCTGGTGTTTCTGCGCAACCATGCCAACCGCTACAACCGCGACCATCAAATTAGCCTTCAGCGGTTGGGGGAGACAGAGTGTCTGGTGAGCTCTCCCGTGCAAGGCTGTGAGAAAGGCAGCCCCTTTGTTCTGATTCCACTCTGGCCAGAGGTCGCGGTGAGCGAGGTCACACCGTCATTAGGGTTCTATGGGTTAAGGGATACGGCATGGGCAGGGCGGATACGCCTGCAAAGCCGTGCCGGAGAATGGCTTATCCTGGTCTCAGACGGAGGGCGCATCAGAATGTGTAAGGTCTCACAAGGAGGTTCATGTCGATGAGACAACGCGGTTTCTCGCTGACAGAAGTTCTGATTGCTACGGCCATCAGTAGCCTGTTGTTGATTGGCGCATCGCGCTTTCTACCCGGATTGCAGCAGGCGGTATTACTGCAATCCGGCCAGAGAGAGCTGGAAGAAGAGGTCTGGCAGCGCCTGTTTGCTCTCGGCAAACAGCTTCAGCGTGCGGGTTACTGTGCGGGGAACTGCCAGGGGCAAGGGCTGGCGATCGCAAGGCAGGGCAGCTGCGTCATTGTTCGGTGGGATGCCAACAGTAACGGTCGCTGGGATCGCAATGCATCAGAAAACGACAGCACCGGTTTTCGTCTGGAATCGGGCGCGCTGGAAACGCTTCGTGGGGCAACCTCGTGTGAAGGTCAGGGATGGGAAAAGCTCACGGACCCGGACAGGCTCGCCATCGCGCATTTTGTGGTGAGGAAAGTAACACACACCGGGTTTGCGCCGGAGCTGAATATCGAACTGTCCGCCCTGCGCAACGGCGATCAAGGAGAGCCTTATCAGGCTTTGTATACGGTCACGGGGTATAACCTGTGAACCGTCAACGCGGTATGTCTTCGCTGGCGCTGGTTCTACTTTTACTGGTGCTTGGTACGCTTATCCTCACCGGCCTTAACCAGCAGCTGACAACGTTCAGCGCGCTCGTTGGCGGTGAGAGCCGTTCGCTGCAGCAGCAGGCTTCTGTACAGTCAGCGCTTGAGTGGGGACGCGTTCAGAGCTGGTCACCCGATCCTGAAGTCCAGTGCAAAAAGGCACCCGCCTGGCAAGTGTGTTTGCGGCGGCTGAGTGAGACCACTGTTTTACTGATTGCCGGAGTCAACGACCTGCTGCTCTGGCGTTCAGGAGAGATTATTGACGGTAATATTCGCTTTTCGCCTCACGGCTGGAGTGATTTTTGCCCGCTAAAGGAACGTTCGCTATGCCAGCTGCCGTAAGCAAAGAAAAAGGATTTAGCATGGTTGAGGTTCTGCTGGCGATGATGCTGCTGGTCATCATCGTCACGGCACTGGCCGGCTATCATCGGGCGCTGGCGGCGCGGTTTACGCTGTTTAACCAGTATCGTCAGCTCTGGCACCACGCCTGGAATCAGGCTCAGCTCTCAACAAATGTTCTGCCCGCAGGCTGGCAGGCCAGTCGGGTGCAGACAACGCACGCAGGATGTGTCAGCATCACGGTTACACTTATTTCTCCTCTGGGGCGACGCGGTGAAATAACGCGTCTGCATTGCCCGGTTAGCCAGTAGTCGGGAGCGTCTATGTTAAGGGTCTACCACTCAAATCGTCTGGATGTGCTGGAAGCACTTATGGAATTTATCGTTGAGCGCGAGCGGCTCGACGATCCTTTTGAGCCTGAAATGGTGCTGGTGCAGAGCACCGGTATGGCACAGTGGCTGCAAATGTCGCTTTCCCGTAAGTTTGGCATTGCCGCGAATATTGATTTCCCGCTGCCCGCGAGCTTTATCTGGGAGATGTTTGTTCGCGTGTTACCGGACATCCCCGAGCAGAGCGCCTTCAACAAGCAGGGCATGAGCTGGAAGCTGATGGCGCTGCTGCCGGAGATGCTCCAGCATGATGAATTCGCCATGCTGCGCCACTACCTCAATGACGATACCGATAAGCGCAAGCTGTTCCAGCTGGCGTCGCGCACCGCCGATCTCTACGACCAATATCTTGTTTACCGTTCTGACTGGTTAATTCGCTGGGAAGCGGGCGAACTGGTTGAAGGGTTACCGGAGGCGCAAATATGGCAGGCACCGCTTTGGAAAGCGCTGGTCGAGCATACGGAGAAACTTGGGCAGCCTAAGTGGCATCGTGCCAACCTGTACGATCGGTTTATCTCAATACTCGAAAATGCGTCGGCGCGTCCAGCCCGACTGCCGTCACGCGTTTTTATCTGTGGGATATCCGCATTACCGCCTGTTTATCTGAAAGCGTTGAATGCGCTGGGTAAACATATCGATATTCATATTTTGTTCACCAACCCTTGCCGACAGTATTGGGGGGATATCCTCGACGAACGTTGGCTTGCGCGGCTGGTGACTCGCCAGCGAAAGCGCCTTTTTGAAGAACGATCCGTCCCGCTGTTTAAAGACGGCTCGACTGCCGGGCAGCTTTTTGATGAAGACGGCATCCAGAACCTGCCCAATCCACTGCTTGCCTCATGGGGGAAGCTGGGGCGTGATTATATTCACATGCTCTCCGATATTACGTCATCAGGCGAAGGTGACGTTGACGCCTTTGTCGAGATCGCCCCGGATAGTCTGCTGCATAATATTCAGTTAGATATTCTGGATCTGGAGAACCGCGCCGTCATGGGCGTGACGGCGAAAGAGTTTGAGCGCAGCGACAGCAAGCGGAAGCTGGATGCTGAGGATCGCAGTATCACGATCCATGTTTGTCATAGCCCGCAGCGTGAGGTCGAAGTGCTTCACGATCGGCTGCTGGCGATGCTGCAGGACGACCCTGAACTGACGCCGCGCGATATCGTGGTGATGGTGGCGGACATCGACAGCTACAGTCCCTTTATTCAGGCCGTCTTCGGCAGTGCGACGGGTGAGCGATATCTGCCTTACGCCATCTCTGACCGTCGTGCCCGTCAGTCTCACCCGGCATTGCAGGCATTTATCACCCTGCTTTCACTGCCGGATAGCCGGTTTATCTCCGAAGATGTTCTGGCGTTACTGGATGTTCCCGTGCTGGCAGCCCGCTTCAACATCAATGAAGAAGGGCTGCGCTACCTTCGCCAGTGGGTAAACGAATCAGGCGTTCGCTGGGGCATCGATGACGATAACGTCCAGGAATTCGAGCTTCCCCCAACCGGCCAGCATACCTGGCGGTTTGGCCTGACGCGTATGCTGCTGGGCTACGCCATGGAGAGCAGCCAGGGCGAGTGGAACGAAGTGTTGCCTTACGATGAGTCCAGCGGTTTGATTGCTGACCTGGTAGGGCATTTAGCTTCTCTGCTGATGCAGCTTAACCGCTGGCGCCGTGAGCTAATGCAGCCGCGTCCGCTTGAAGAGTGGCTCCCGGTGTGCAGGGCGTTACTTAATGATTTCTTCCTGCCAGACAACGACACCGAAGCGGCGATGGCGCTCATTGAAACGCAGTGGCAGGCTATCGTTGACGAGGGCGTGAATTCCCACTATCGCGAAGCGATTCCTTTGTCGCTGCTGAGAGATGAGTTGACGCAGCGCCTTGACCAGGAGCGAATCAGCCAGCGTTTCCTGGCAGGCCCCATCAATATCTGTACCCTGATGCCAATGCGCTCAATTCCCTTTAAGGTGGTCTGCCTGCTCGGCATGAACGACGGTATTTATCCTCGGGCCCTGGCACCGCTGGGGTTCGATTTGATGAACGCAGATCCAAAGCGGGGGGACCGTAGCCGTCGTGATGATGACCGCTATCTCTTCCTTGAAGCGCTCATCTCCGCTCAAAGTAAGCTCTATATCAGCTATATCGGTCGCTCCATTCAGGACAACAGCGAGCGCTTCCCCTCCGTTCTGGTGCAGGAACTGGTGGACTATATCGGCCAGAGCCACTATCTGGCTGGGGATGAGGCGCTTAACTGCGATGAAAGCGAGCAGCGGGTGAAGGCGCACATTACCTGTATCCACAGCCGCATGCCGTTTGACCCGGTAAACTATATTGTCAGCGAACAGCAGAGCTATGCCCGCGAATGGCTGCCAGCAGCGAAAAAAGAGGGGAGAGCCCATACGGATTTTATTCAGCCGCTTGATCCGCTGCCCATTAATACTCTGACTTTCGAACAGCTTCAGCGGTTTTGGGCGCATCCGGTGCGCGCCTTCTTCCAGCAGCGATTACAGGTCAACTTCCGCTCTGAAGAGAGCGAAATTCCTGATGCAGAACCCTTTACTCTGGAAGGGCTGGAGCGCTATCAGCTAAACCTCCAGCTGCTTAATGCGCTGGTTGAAGAGGAAGATGCAGACAAACTTTACCGCCGCTACCGTGCCGCAGGACAACTACCTTACGGTGCGTTTGGGGAAATCGTCTGGGAGGCGCAGTGCCAGGAGATGACCGCTCTGGCGGAGCGCGTCAGGGAGCACCGCCAGCCCGGATACAGCATCGAAATCGATCTCAGCTGCAAGGGCATACAGCTCACGGGCTGGCTAACCCAGGTTCAGCCAGATGGGCTACTGCGCTGGCGGCCTTCTCTGCTCAGCGTTTCACAAGGATTGCAACTCTGGCTGGAACATCTTGTCTACAGTGCGGGTGGGAATAAAGGTGAAAGCCGGATCTTCGTGCGCAAAGAGGGCGAATGGCGCTTCCCACCTATGGAGGCAGAACAGGCGTTACGCTATCTGTCCTTGTATATTGAGGGCTATCTTCAGGGAATGAACAAACCCCTCCTGTTACTGCCCGAAAGTGGCGGAGCGTGGATAAAAGCCTGTTATGACGCGCAGAATGATGCGATGTTAACGGATGAGGCTTCGCTGCAGAAAGCGCGCAGTAAATTTATGCAGGCCTATGAAGGAAACATGATGGTACGCGGTGAAGGTGAGGATGTCTGGTATCAACGTCTATGGCGAACGCTTGAGCCAGAATACTTCGAAGCTATTACGGAAGAGGCACAGCGCTACCTGTTACCGTTGTTTAAGTTTAATCAGTCCTGAGCGCTGTATAAAAATTGCGCAGTATGGGGTGTTCATTTATGATGCACTTCTTATCACGGACTGATGTACCTAAATAAAGAGATGTTGGCGTGTCCAGCACGCAGTTTGTTAATGATGTTTGCCCTAAATAATTCGAGTTGCAGGAAGGCGGCAAGGGCGTGAATCTCCGGGAGCTTACATGAGTAAGTGACTGGGGTGAACGCATGCAGCCGACGCACATGCAACTTGAAGTATGACGGGATAGCCGTGATAAAGAGGTCGTAATGCCAGGCAGCACCTTGTTCAAAGCATTTGTTTTGTTTGTCGCCCTTTGGGCTCCCGTCACTCAGGCAGACTCCGGTTGGCAACCCGTTCAGGAAACTATCCGTAAGAGCGAAAAAGATACCCGACAGTATCAGGCTATCCGCCTTGATAACGGTATGACCGTGCTGCTGGTTTCCGATCCGCAGGCGGTGAAATCCCTCTCGGCGTTAGTGGTGCCGGTTGGATCGCTGGAAGATCCTGAGGCGCATCCGGGGCTGGCGCATTACCTCGAACACATGACGCTGATGGGCTCTAAAAAATATCCGCAGCCGGATAGCCTTTCTGAATTCCTGAAAATGCACGGCGGCAGCCACAACGCCAGCACGGCACCGTACCGCACGGCCTTTTATCTCGAAGTCGAAAATGACGCGCTGGCAGGGGCGGTTGATCGTCTTGCCGATGCTATCGCCGCGCCGCTGCTGGATAAAAAATACGCCGACCGCGAGCGCAATGCCGTCAATGCGGAGCTGACCATGGCCCGTACCCGGGACGGTATGCGTATGGCGCAGGTCAGCGCCGAGACCATCAACCCGGCGCATCCGGGCTCACGTTTCTCGGGCGGTAACCTGGAGACGCTGAGCGATAAACCGGGAAGCCCGGTCATTGACGCCCTGCATGCGTTTCGTGACAAATACTACTCCGCCAACCTGATGAAGGCGGTTATTTACAGCAACAAACCGTTGCCGGAGCTTGCCGGACTGGCGGCACAAACGTTTGGCCGGGTGCCGAATAAAAATATTGACCTGCCGAAGATAGACGTACCGGTTGTCACGGACGCGCAAAAAGGGATCGTCATCCACTACGTCCCTGCCATGCCCCGCAAAGTGCTGCGCGTTGAGTTCCGCATTGATAACAACACAGCCCAGTTTCGCAGTAAAACCGACGAGCTGGTGACCTACCTGATTGGTAACCGCAGCCCGGGAACCTTATCTGACTGGCTGCAAAAACAGGGGCTGGTGGAAGGGATCCGCGCCGATTCCGATCCCGTGGTAAACGGCAATAGCGGCGTGCTGGCGATCTCCGCCACCCTGACCGACAAAGGTCAGGCCAACCGTGATGAAGTGGTGGCGGCTATCTTTAGCTACCTCTCTTTACTGCGCGAGAAAGGCGTCGATAAGCGCTATTTTGATGAACTCGCGCACGTACTGGATCTCGATTTCCGTTACCCGTCCATTACCCGCGATATGGATTACGTGGAGTGGCTGGCGGATACCATGATCCGCGTGCCGGTGGCGCACACGCTCGACGCGGTCAATATTGCCGATCGTTATGATGCCGAGGCGGTAAAAGCGCGCCTGGCAATGATGACGCCGCAAAATGCCCGCATCTGGTACATCAGCCCGAACGAACCGCATAACAAGACGGCATACTTTGTTGATGCCCCTTATCAGGTAGACAAAATCAGCGACCAGACCTTCGCCGACTGGCAGAAGAAGGCCGGTGAGATTGCGTTGAAGTTGCCGGAGCTGAACCCCTATATCCCGGATGATTTCTCGCTGATCAAAACGACTAAGGATTATCCGCACCCGGAGCTCATTATTGATGAACCGACGCTGCGCGTGGTGTATACCCCAAGCCGTTATTTTGCGAGCGAGCCAAAGGCCGATGTCAGCGTGGTCCTGCGTAACCCGAAAGCGATGAACAGCGCCAAAAATCAGGTGATGTTCGCGCTCAATGACTATCTGGCCGGTATCGCGCTCGATCAGCTCAGCAACCAGGCGGCCGTGGGCGGGATCAGCTTCTCCACCAACGCCAACAACGGTTTGATGCTTAATGCAAATGGCTATACTCAGCGTCTGCCTCAGCTTTTCAAGGCACTGCTCGAGGGTTACTTCAGCTACACGCCAACGGAAGAGCAGCTTGAGCAGGCTAAATCCTGGTATGCGCAGATGATGGATTCTGCAGAAAAGGGCAAAGCTTACGATCAGGCGCTTATGCCGGCGCAAATGCTGTCGCAAATACCTTATTTCCAGCGTGAAGAACGCCGTGCCTTGCTGCCATCAATCTCATTAAAAGAGGTGCTGGCTTACCGTGACTCGCTAAAAACCAACACGCGCCCGGAGTTTCTTATCGTCGGCAACATGAGCGAAGATCAGGCCAAAACGCTGGCAGAAAATGTTCGCACGCAGCTCGGTTCGAAAGGGGACGAGTGGTGCCGTAACCAGGACGTGCTGGTTGAGAAAAAACAGAATGTGATCTTTGAAAAAGCGGGGAGCAGCACCGATTCCGCGCTGGCCGCGGTGTTTGTGCCAACGGGCTATGATGAATTCGCAAGCTCTGCGCAGAGCGCCGTTCTGGGTCAGATTATTCAGCCGTGGTTCTATAACCAGCTGCGCACAGAAGAGCAGCTTGGCTATGCGGTATTTGCTTTCTCAATGAACGTGGGGCGTCAATGGGGGCTGGGCTTCCTGCTGCAAAGCAGCGACAAACAGCCGGCCTATCTCTGGCACCGCTATCAGGCGTTCTTCCCGCAGGTGGAAGCAAAACTGCGGGCCATGAAGCCGGAAGAGTTTGCTCAGATCCAGCAGGCCGTCATCGCGCAGGTGATGCAGCCGCCGCAGACGCTGGGCGAAGAGGCGTCACAGCTGAGCAAAGATTTCGATCGCGGTAATCTGAAATTTGATTCGCGTGATAAAGTAGTGGCCGAGATAAAACAGCTGACGCCGCAGAAGGCTGCCGATTTCTTCCATCAGGCCGTGATTAAGCCGCAGGGCATCACTATCCTGTCTCAGGTATCCGGTAGCCAGAACGGGAAAACGGACTACGTGAACCCGAAAGGCTGGAAAGTCTGGAAGAGCGTCAGCGCGTTGCAGCAATCTATGCCCTGGAGTAAGAAAGAATGACCGATACCGCTGAGTCCCTTGATCCCTTACGTTTACCTCTGCAGGGTGAACGATTGATTGAAGCCTCAGCGGGAACGGGAAAAACCTTCACCATCGCCGCGCTCTATCTGCGCCTGCTGTTAGGGCTTGGCGGTAACGCCGCTTTTCCTCGTCCTTTGAGCGTTGAAGAGCTACTGGTTGTTACCTTTACCGAGGCCGCCACCGCTGAGCTGCGCGGCCGTATTCGGACCAATATCCACGAACTGCGCATCGCCTGTCTGCGCCAGAGCACGGATAACCCTCTTTACGCGAGCCTTCTGAAAGAGATTGCCGATAAGCAACAGGCAGCCCAGTGGCTGCTCCTCGCAGAAAGGCAGATGGACGAAGCGTCCGTCTTCACCATTCACGGTTTTTGCCAGCGCATGCTGAGCCTGAATGCGTTTGAATCCGGCATGCTGTTTGAGCAACAGCTTATTGAAGATGAATCCGTGCTTCGCTATCAGGCCTGCGCGGATTTCTGGCGTCGCCACTGCTATCCGTTACAGCGGGATATTGCGGAAGCGGTACATGCGTTGTGGAAGGGGCCCGAAGCACTGCTGCGCGCCATCGATCGTTATCTTCAGGGGGAAGCGCCGGTCATCAAATCTCCGCCCCCGGCGGATGAAACCCTGGCCTCACGCCATGAAAAAATCATCGCTAAAATTGCCGACATCAAACAAAAATGGATTGAGTCAGTCGGTGAGATTGACGCGATCATCGAGAATTCCGGGATCGATCGACGTAAGTTCAATCGCGGCAACCAGGGCAAATGGATCGAGAAGATCAGCGCGTGGGCGCAGGAAGAGACGCGGGGCTACCAGCTCCCGGACGCGCTGGAGAAATTCTCCCAACGTTTCCTGGCTGAGCGGACCAAAGCCGACGGCATTGTGCCTGAGCATCCCCTGTTTGTAGCGATCGAAACCCTGCTAGCGGAGCCCCTCACGCTCAACGATCTGATGATCGTCCGCGCCATGACCGAAATTCGTGAAGCCGTGGCGCGCGAGAAACGCCGCCGGGGGGAACTGGGTTTCGACGATATGCTGAGCCGGCTTGATGCGGCGCTGTGCAGTGAAAATGGCGAAGCGCTTGCCGCTGCGATTCGCACCCGCTTCCCGGTGGCAATGATTGACGAATTTCAGGATACCGACCCTCAGCAGTACCGCATTTTCCGCCGTATCTGGCGCCAGCAGCCCGGCACCGCGCTGTTGTTAATCGGCGATCCTAAGCAGGCCATTTACGCCTTCCGCGGTGCGGATATTTTCACCTACATGAAAGCCCGCAGCGAGGTTGACGCACACTACACGCTCGACACCAACTGGCGCTCTTCTCCCGGCATGGTGGAAAGCGTCAATGCGCTCTTCAGCCGCATGGATACGGCGTTTATGTTCCGGGAGATCCCTTTCCAGCCGGTCAAGTTCGCCCCTAAAAATACCGCGTTGCGCTTCGAGGTTAATGGCGAAACTCAGCCAGCCATGAACTTCTGGCTACTTGACGGGGAAGGCTGGGGCGTCGCGGACTATCAAAATGCTATGGCCCAGCACTGTGCGGCGCAAATTAGGGACTGGCTCAGCGCAGGCGCGCGCGGCGATGCGCTGCTGTGGAAGGAGGATAAACCAGCCCCGGTAAAGGCATCTGATATCACGGTGCTGGTGCGCAGCCGTCAGGAGGCCGCGCTTATCCGCGACGCCCTGACGCTACTGAATATACCGTCCGTCTACCTCTCCAACCGCGACAGCGTTTTTGAAACGCTGGAAGCCCTCGAGATGCTATGGCTGCTGCAGGCTGTGCTGGCCCCGGAGCGTGAAAGCACGCTCCGCAGCGCCTTAGCGAGCGCGATGCTCGGGCTGAACGCGCGTGACATTGATGCGCTTAATACTGACGAATCCGCGTGGGATGCTGTGGTAGAAGAGTTTGTGCGCTACCGTGAAAAATGGCAGAAGCGCGGCGTGATGGCGATGGTGCGCGAGCTCATGGCACATCGTCACATTGCGGAAAACATGCTGGCGACAGCGGGCGGCGAGCGCCGTCTGACCGATATTTTGCACATCAGCGAGCTGCTCCAGGAAGCGGGTACGCAGCTGGAGAGCGAGCATGCTCTGGTGCGCTGGCTGGCCCAGCAGATTGCCGACCCTAACAGCAATTCTTCCAGCCAACAGATGCGCCTCGAGAGCGATAAACATCTGGTGCAGATCGTCACCATTCACAAGTCGAAAGGCCTGGAGTATCCGCTGGTCTGGCTGCCGTTTATCGCCAATTATCGCGTACAGGACCAGGCTTTTTACCACGATCGCGAGTCGTTCGAAGCGGTACTCGACCTCAGCAACGCGGAGTCCAGCGTCGAGCTGGCCGAAGCCGAGCGTCTCGCGGAAGACCTGCGCCTGCTATATGTGGCGCTGACCCGTTCGGTCTGGCACTGTTCCCTGGGCGTCGCGCCGCTGTTCCGTCGCCGTGGCGAAAAGAGCGGCGAGAGTGATTTTCATCTGAGCGCGCTGGGGCGGCTTATTCAGCGCGGCGAGCCTAAAGATGCCGCAGGGCTGCGCCAGTGCATCGAATCACTTTGCTCAGAGCATGTTGCCCTGCATATTCCCTCCCAGCCCGACAGCAGCCGCTGGCAGACGCCGGAGCAGGGAGAGTCAGCGCTGCATGCCCGCGAGGTGGCTCGCACAATCGCTGACGACTGGCGCGTCACCAGTTACTCCGGTTTACAGCAGCACGGACAGAGTATTGCGCAGGATCTGATGCCAAAACTGGACGTGGATGCCGCTGGGGCCGGGAGCGTGCCCGTCGAGCCGGCGCTCACGCCGCATCAGTTTCCGCGCGGCGCCTCGCCGGGCACGTTTTTGCACAGCCTGTTTGAAGAGCTGGATTTTACCCAACCGGTATCAGAAGAGTGGGTGCTGAAGATGTTACAGAGCGGAGGCTACGACGCACAGTGGCAGCCGGTTCTCACTGAATGGATCCGCGCTGTTCTGCACGCGCCGCTCACGGCGCAGGGGATCTCGCTGAGCCAGCTGACCGCCAAAGATAAGCAGGTGGAGATGGAGTTTTACCTCCCCATCGCCAGCCCGCTCAGGGCCGAGGCGCTTGATGCGCTGATCCGCGAGTACGATCCGTTATCCGCCGGGTGTCCGCCGCTGAATTTTCGCCAGGTGCAGGGGATGCTGAAAGGCTTTATCGACCTGGTTTTCCGCCACGAAGGGCGCTACTACCTGCTGGATTACAAATCGAACTGGCTGGGGGCAAACAGCGAAGCCTATACCCAGCAGGCGATGGCCTCAGCGATGCAAATGCATCGCTACGATCTGCAATATCAGCTTTACACCCTGGCGCTGCACCGTTACCTGCGCCATCGCATGGCCGATTATCGCTATGAAGATCATTTTGGCGGCGTCATTTACCTGTTTCTGCGCGGCGTGGATGCTAACAACCCGCGTTCGGGTATCTTCAGCACCCGTCCGGCTGCGGAGTTGATTGAAAAGATGGATAACCTGTTTGCTGCAAGCACGGAGGAAGTAGCATGACGATGCAGGCGCTACTGCTGGACGCAATTGAACAACGTGCACTTCGCCACCTGGACGTACAATTTGCCATGATGGTGGCGGGCGAAGAGCCTGCCGTCATGCTTGCCGCGGCGATCCTGAGTAAAGATGCGGGAGAAGGGCATGTCTGTCTGCCGCTTTCACGTCTGGTGGTGGATGAGAAAATGCCGCCGGCTTTACAGGCGTGTTTCGCGCTTCTGGGTGAGGCAGTGGACTGGCAAGAAATATTACTCCGCTCGCCCGCCGTCAGCAGTGCCGATACCGGTACGCCAATGATTTTGACGGGTGAGCGTTTGTATCTGAACCGGCTGTGGCGTAACGAACTGACGGTGGCACGCTTTTTCAGCGAGACCAATGCTCCGCTCCCGTGCGATGAAGCACTGCTCCGGCAAACGCTGGATACGCTGTTTACCTCTGACGACGAGACAGACTGGCAGAAAGTGGCGGCAGCAGTGGCGTTAACGCGGCGGATATCGGTGATTTCGGGCGGGCCGGGCACCGGTAAAACGACCACCGTGGCTAAGCTGCTTGCCGCGCTGATTCAGTTATCGGGTGAGCAAAAGTGTCGTATCCGCCTGGCGGCACCCACCGGTAAAGCGGCTGCACGTCTGACGGAGTCGTTAGGCGGCGCGCTGCAAAAACTGCCGCTCACCGGGGAGCGGCTTGCGCTTTTCCCTAACGAAGCCAGCACGCTGCACCGCTTGCTCGGCGCGCAGCCGGGTAGCCAGCGTCTGCGCTACCATGCCGGTAACCCGCTGCATCTGGACGTGCTGGTTGTGGATGAAGCGTCGATGATTGACCTGACGATGATGTCGCGTTTGATTGATGCGTTACCGCCGCACGCGCGCGTCATTTTCCTCGGCGACCGCGATCAGCTTGCCTCCGTGGAGGCCGGGGCCGTGCTGGGCGATATCTGCACCTATGCCAGCCTGGGGTATACTGCAGAACGCGCTGAGGAGCTGGCGCGCCTGACCGGATGTTCGCTCGCGGCTGAAAACCATTTACTTGCGGGGGCGCTGCGCGACAGCCTGTGTCTGCTGCAAAAAAGCTACCGTTTTGGCAGCGACTCCGGCATTGGTCAGCTTGCGGCGGCGGTGAACCGGGGCGACCGGCACGCTACCTGTGCGGTATTTGACGGTACCTTTACCGATATTGAGAAAAAATCGCTGCAAACCGGGGAAGAGTATCAGGCGATGCTGGATGACGCCCTGCTGGGGTACCAACATTTTCTGACGGGCGTACAGCAGCAAAGCACGCCGGAGCAGGTCATTGCCGCGTTTGGCGAATACCAGCTGCTCTGCGCGTTGAGGGAAGGGCCCTTTGGCGTCAGCGGCCTGAACGACAGGCTGGAACAGCTGCTGGCGCAAAAGCGTAAAATCAACCGTACTCCGCACTCGCGCTGGTATGAAGGCCGGCCGGTGATGATCTCCCGCAACGACAGCGCGCTGGGGTTGTTTAACGGGGATATCGGGATTGCGCTCGATCGTGGGCAGGGGCTCCGCGTCTGGTTCCAGATGCCGGACGGTAGCGTGAAGTCCTTCCAGCCGAGCCGTTTGCCCGAGCATGAAACTGCCTGGGCGATGACGGTGCATAAATCCCAGGGTTCTGAGTTTAACCATGCGGCACTTATCCTGCCCACACAGCTTTCCCCCGTCGTTACCCGCGAGCTGATCTATACCGCCATTACGCGCGCGCGTCAGCGCCTGTCGCTGTATACCGATGAACGGGTGCTGGTACAGGCGATTGCCACCCGCACGGAACGCCGAAGCGGGCTGAGCGCGATATTTGACTCCCTCTGAACGACGCCGGCAAAGGAAGGATTACCCCAGGTCGGCCATCAGCACTTTCGAACGGCGCTGATAGTTGTACATCTCTTTCTTCGTTTCCGGCAGAGAATCAATATCCACCGGCGTGAACCCGCGCTCCTGGAACCAGTGAATGCTGCGCGTCGTCAGGACGAACAGCTTGCTCAGCCCCATCTGACGCGCCTGTGCCGCCACGCGCTCAAGCAGCATTTCGCCGCGTGAAGAGCTGCGGTAATCCGGGTGCACCGCCACGCAGGCCATTTCTCCGATTTTCTCTTCCGGGAACGGATAGAGGGCGGCGCAGGCAATGGTCAGGTTATCGCGCTGGATAATGGTGAATTTGTCGATCTCCATCTCCAGCTGCTCGCGGGAGCGACGAACCAGAATACCCTGCTGTTCCAGCGGACGGATCAGCTCCAGAATGCCGCCGATATCGTTGATGGTCGCGCGGCGAATCTGCTCCGCACTTTCCATCACAATCTGGGTGCCAATACCGTCGCGGGAGAACAGCTCCTGCAGCAGAGCTCCATCTTCCTGATAGCTGATCAGGTGACTACGGCGCACGCCGCTGCGGCAGGCTTTCACGGCGCCACGCAGGAAGCGGACGGTGCCGGAGTGGTAATCCCCTTCGGCTTCCAGCGCTTCAACGCGGGCCTGCGCTTCATTCGGGAAGAGTTCCGGCACAATCACCCCTTCATCGTTTACGACGCCCTGGGAGGAGCAAAACCCAATCATTTTTTCCGCCTTCAGCTTGATCGCCAGCTGGGTGGCAATCTCTTCGGACGTCAGGTTAAAGCTTTCACCGGTTACGGAAACCGCCACTGGCCCCATCAGGACAATGGCACCGCTGTCGAGCTGACGGTGAATGGCCTCTTCATCAATACGACGAATGCGGCCGCTGTGGCAGTAATCCACGCCATCGTCCACGCCGAGCGGCTGGGCAATGATAAAGTTCCCGCTCACGACGTTGATATGCGCGCCCTGTAGCGGCGTGTTGTTCAGGCTCATCGACAGGCGAGCGGTGATATCCAATTGCAGCAGACCCGCCGCCTGCTTCACCAGCTCCAGGGTTTTGGCATCCGTGACGCGGGTATGTTTGTGGTAAATCGGCTCGTGGTGGTGAGCGGCCAGGTTGGCGTCGATCTGCGGGCGCGCGCCATAGACCACTACCAGGCGGATCCCGAGGCTGTGCAGCAGGCCAATGTCATTGACGATGCTGGAAAAATTTTCATGCTCAATGGCTTCGCCGCCCAGCATGATGACAAACGTTTTTCCCCGGTGGGCGTTGATATAGGGAACAGAATGGCGGAATCCCTGGACCAGTTCGGTTCTACGTTCCTTCACCATGGCACAACCCTTAATGAATGTTTATTCGTAATTTATGTATTTTTATTCGATTGTGGGCGCGTGTGCAAGTGCAAATTTTCTGCGACCTACAGAAATTAATAAGTAATCCGTGCGTTAACGTATGATTGTTTACCCTTTTATAGATGACAGTTTATGCGTCATTCGTTAAAGTTTTCGGTCAATCTGCACTTTTGTATATCAGTTTGTTTTCTTGCTCGGGAGAAGCATGTCGGGATCCAATTCAGCAATAAGCCGCCGCCGTTTGTTAAAAGGGGCCGGGGCAATGTGGTTGCTTAGCGTCAGCCAGGTCGGTCTTGCCGCCACGAGTCAGGTGGTGGCGGTGCGCGTCTGGCCGTCGTCGACCTATACGCGCGTGACGGTTGAATCCAATCGCGTGCTGAAATATAAGCAATTTGCCCTCAGCAACCCTGAACGCGTGGTGGTGGATCTCGAAGGGGTGAACCTCAACTCCGTGCTGAAAGGCATGGCGGCGCAGATCCGCGGGGACGATCCGTTTATTAAATCGGCGCGCGTCGGTCAGTTTGATCCGCAAACCGTGCGCATGGTGTTTGAGCTTAAGCAGAACGTTAAGCCGCAGCTGTTCGCCCTGGCGCCCGTCGCGACGTTTAAAGAGCGTCTGGTGATGGATCTTTACCCGGCGAATGCGACGGATATTCAGGATCCGCTTCTCGCCCTGCTGGAGGATTACAACAAAGGCGATCTTCAGCGTCAGGTGCCGCCTGCGCAAAGCGGCCCGCAGCCGGGGAAAGCAGGGCGCGATCGTCCGATTGTGATCATGCTCGATCCCGGCCACGGCGGCGAAGACTCCGGTGCGGTGGGGAAATACCATACGCGTGAAAAAGATGTGGTGCTGCAAATTGCCCGTCGTCTGAAGGCGTTAATTGATAAAGAGGGCAATATGCGCGCCTACATGACGCGCAATGAGGATGTCTTTATCCCGCTGAAGGTGAGGGTGGCGAAAGCGCAGAAGCAGCGTGCCGATCTGTTCGTCTCGATCCATGCGGATGCCTTTACCAGCCGCCAGCCGAGCGGCTCGTCGGTGTTTGCGCTCTCAACCAAGGGCGCGACCAGTACCGCGGCGCGATACCTTGCGGACACCCAGAACGCCTCGGACCTGATCGGTGGCGTGAGCAAAAGCGGCGACCGCTACGTCGACCACACCATGTTCGACATGGTGCAGTCCCTGACCATTAACGACAGCCTGAAGTTTGGTAAAGCGGTGCTGGGCAAGCTGGGGAACATCAATAAGCTGCACAAAAACAGCGTTGAGCAGGCCGGGTTTGCGGTGCTGAAGGCACCGGATATCCCGTCCATTCTGGTAGAAACCGCGTTTATCAGTAACGTTGAAGAAGAGCGTAAGCTCAAGACGGCAAAGTTCCAGCAGGAGGTGGCGGAGTCGATTCTGGCGGGGATACGGGCGTATTTCTCAGACGGGGCGACGCTGGCGCGGCGCGGGTAGGTTTTTAGCCGGGTGAAATGCCCGGCAAATTCACAAACGGCAGATACAAAAAAACACCCTTAAGGGTGTTTATTGTTTTTAGAAGTGTTGGTTGCGGGGGCCGGATTTGAACCGACGACCTTCGGGTTATGAGCCCGACGAGCTACCAGGCTGCTCCACCCCGCGGCACCGTACTTCTTATCTTTTCTAAAATTTGATTGGTTGCGGGGGCCGGATTTGAACCGACGACCTTCGGGTTATGAGCCCGACGAGCTACCAGGCTGCTCCACCCCGCGTCACCGTACTGCTTATACTTCATCAAATTTTAATTGGTTGCGGGGGCCGGATTTGAACCGACGACCTTCGGGTTATGAGCCCGACGAGCTACCAGGCTGCTCCACCCCGCGTCCGTGGAAGCGCACTATACTCGGATAGGTTTGTGATGCAACCCCTTTTTCACATAAATCATTAACTTTGTATGTAAAGTGAACGGCATTGCGACATTTAGACTATTTTTTGCTCTGAATTTGCCAAAGGGCATGCGATCGCATTTCATTCGCTTTGTCGGTTTGTTATCTTCATCACGCGGAAATGGGCAACTTAAAGACGAGATATAATGAAAGGACGTTGGGCGAAGTATCTGATGGCGGGCGCAATGGTAGCGATTCTTGCGGCCTGTTCTTCCAAACCGACCGATCGCGGTCAGCAGTATAAAGACGGGAAGTTATCCCAGCCTTTCTCTTTAGTTAATCAGCCTGACGCCGTTGGCGCGCCGATCAACGCCGGTGATTTCTCCGAGCAGGTCTACCAGATCCGCAATGCGTCGCCGCGTCTGTATAGCTCACAGAACAATGTTTATAGCGCGGTACAGGACTGGCTGAAGGCGGGCGGCGATACGCGCAACATGCGCCAGTTTGGTATTGATGCCTGGCAAATGGAAGGGGCGGATAACTACGGCAACGTCCAGTTCACCGGCTATTACACGCCCGTGGTTCAGGCGCGACACACGCGCCAGGGCGAGTTCCAGTACCCTATCTACCGTATGCCGCCAAAACGCGGCCGTCTGCCGTCCCGTGCCGAAATCTACGCCGGTGCGCTGAGCGAAAACTACGTCCTGGCCTACAGCAACTCCCTGATGGATAATTTCATCATGGACGTGCAGGGCAGCGGCTACATTGATTTTGGCGACGGTTCACCGCTTAACTTCTTCAGCTATGCCGGGAAAAACGGCCATGCCTACCGCAGCATCGGTAAGGTGCTGATTGACCGCGGCGAAGTGAAAAAAGAAGATATGTCGATGCAGGCGATCCGCGAGTGGGGCGAAAAGCACAGTGAAGCCGAGGTACGCGAGCTGCTGGAGCAGAACCCATCGTTCGTCTTCTTCAAGCCGCAAAACTTCGCCCCGGTGAAAGGGGCCAGCGCCGTGCCGCTGATTGGCCGCGCGTCGGTGGCATCGGATCGTTCTATCATTCCTGCGGGTACCACGCTGCTGGCGGAAGTCCCTCTGCTCGACAACAACGGCAAGTTCAACGGCAAATATGAGCTGCGTCTGATGGTAGCCCTGGATGTGGGCGGAGCGATTAAGGGACAGCACTTTGATATCTATCAGGGCATTGGCCCGGATGCTGGTCACCGTGCAGGCTGGTATAACCACTACGGACGCGTATGGGTGCTGAAGGCCGCGCCGGGCACCGGAAACGTATTCAGCGGCTGATTGTGATATTCTGAGCGCAATACGGATTACTGTTCAGGGTGAGGAAAACCTCACCCTTTTTACATCTGAGGTTTTATGTCTGTGGTAATCAGCGATGCCTGGCGCCAGCGTTTTGGCGGCACGGCACGTCTCTATGGTGAAAAAGCCCTGCAGCTGTTTGCGGATGCGCACGTCTGCGTCGTGGGCATTGGCGGTGTCGGCTCCTGGGCGGCGGAAGCGCTGGCGAGAACCGGGATTGGCGCAATCACGCTGATTGATATGGATGACGTTTGTGTGACCAACACTAACCGTCAGATCCACGCCCTGCGTGATAACGTCGGCCTGGCGAAGTCCGAGGTGATGGCGGAGCGCATTCGCCTCATCAATCCGGAGTGTCGGGTGACGGTGATCGACGACTTTGTGACGGCAGATAATGTCGCGGAGTACATGAGCAAAGGCTACAGCTATGTGATTGATGCCATCGACAGCGTGCGGCCTAAAGCGGCGCTGATCGCATACTGCCGTCGTTACAAGGTGCCGCTGGTCACGACCGGCGGCGCGGGCGGGCAAATCGATCCCACGCAGATCCAGGTTGCCGATCTGGCGAAAACCATTCAGGATCCGCTGGCTGCCAAGCTGCGTGAACGCCTGAAGAGCGACTTCAATGTGGTAAAGAACAGCAAGGGCAAGCTGGGCGTCGACTGCGTGTTCTCCACCGAAGCGCTGGTCTACCCGCAGGCGGATGGTTCAGTTTGTGCGATGAAAAGCACGGCGGAAGGGCCAAAACGCATGGACTGCGCGTCAGGCTTTGGGGCGGCCACCATGGTAACCGCCTCTTTTGGCTTTGTGGCGGTCTCTCACGCCCTGAAGAAAATGATGGCGAAGGCGGAACGTCAGGCCTGAACCTGACGTGCGGCGTCCAGCACCGCGTCGCTGAGCGCGATCAGGCCCTGACCGCGCGAGGCGCTAAGCTGCGCGCGCAGCCCCAGTTCGTCGAACAGCGCCAGCGGCGAGTGCGTTAACAATTCCGCCGCGCTTTTCCCCTCAATGGCGGTTAACAGGACCGCCAGCAGGCCCCGGACGATGCGCCCTTCGCTGTCGCCGAAGAAATGCAGCTTCTCGCCGGAGACGCTCACGCCCAGCCAGACGCGGTTTTCACAGCCCGCAATCTCTTTCGCCTGCGCTTTAAGATCGTCGGAAAGAGCTGGGAGCTGTTTACCCAGCAGGATCAGCTGACGATATTTATCTTCCCACTGCTGGAGCGGGGCGAAGGTCTGTTTTAAGGTCTCTTCAGTGATGACCGTGCCAAACGGATGTCCGGCTAAAGCAGCGCTAGTCATTAATCCACCAGTATTTCAAGGGCGCGGTCAACGGCACTAACCAGCGCGTCGACATCGCTTTGGGTATTATAGGGCGCAAACGAGGCGCGCAGCGTACCGCTGACGCCGAGCGCCGCCAGCAGCGGCTGGGCGCAGTGCTGTCCTGCGCGCAGGGCAATGCCGTATCCGGCCAGCAGCGTCACCATATCGCTATGATGCACGCCAGCAAAATCAAAGGCGAGCAGGCTGGAATCCTGAACGCGGAACGAGCGGAAACCCGGGCGTTTTTTCAGTTCTTCCTCAGCCAGCGTCGCCAGCCCTCGGCTCCAGCTTTCCGCCTGAACCGCGTCCGTTTCCGCCAGCCATTCAAGTGCGGCGCTGAGGCCGATGACCCCGGCCACGTTCGGCGTGCCCGCTTCCAGACGGTAAGGCACCTCCTGCGTTTTAAAACCGTCGAAGGTCACTTCGGTAATCATTTTGCCGCCGCCGAGCCACGGCGTCATTTTTGCCAGCAGTTCCGGTTTACCGTACAGCGCGCCAATCCCGGTTGGCCCGTAGAGTTTGTGCCCGGAGAAGGCGTAGAAGTCGATATCCAGCGCCTGCACATCAGCGGGGAAATGAACCACGCCCTGAGCACCGTCGACCATCACCACCACGCCGCTGGCATGGGCAATCTCAATGGCGCGAGCCAGATCCGGACAGCCGCCGGTGACGTTGGACATCTGCCCCAGCGCCAGAATACGGCTGCGGGGGGTAATCAGCTCAGGGAGACGGGCCACGTCAGGCAGAAAGTCTGCACTCAACGGGAGCTTAATAACGCGCGCGCCCGTTTGCTCAGCCACCATCAGCCACGGCACCAGGTTAGCGTGGTGCTCTGCTTCGCTGACAATGATCTCGTCCCCTGGCTGCAGCAGCGGGCGGGCATAGCACTGGGCCACCATATTGATGGCTTCAGTCGTACCGCGCGTCCAGACGATATTTTTCCCGCTTTCGGCATTGATCAGGCGTGCAACCTGATCGCGTGCGGCTTCATAGCGCGCGGTCAGGCGCTGCGCTTCGGCAAACTGGCTGCGATGTACGTTGCCGGCGCTCAGGCTGTAGAACTGCTGCGTGGCCTCGATCACCGCCAGGGGCTTCAGGGCCGTGGCGGCGCTATCAAGATAAATACCGGCATCGGCCAGCGCCGGAAACTGTGCGCGAAACTGCGCAGGACTGAAAGCGTTCATGGAATTCCTCGTGTCGATAGAGAGATCGTCGCGCAATTTCAGCGGCAGGGCAAGGAGGTTGATATCTATCAGATTTGTCTGCTTATCCTGGCGACCTCGAAAAAGCAGGTTATGCTAAATAGTGTTAGGCGGATGTTTTAGCCTGTTATAAATCGAGGTTTGAATAGCATTAATTGCTAAAGGAGAATAATCATGAATAAGACAGCTGCAATCATTTCTGCCTGTGCGTTTACTTTTGCCCTGAGCGCCTGTTCTGGTAACAACTACGTGATGCACACAAACGATGGTCGTTCTATCGTTTCGGAAGGGAAACCGACTACCGATAACGATACCGGGATGATTTCGTACAAAGATGCTAACGGGAACAAGCAGCAGATCAACCGCACGGACGTGAAAGAGATGAAAGAGATCGAGCATTAACCGATCGCAGGCGAAAAAAAAGCACCGCAAATTGGCGGTGCTACATTAATCACTATGGACAGACAGGGTAAATGTACAGGAAGTGAAAAATTGGTAGCGTTGCTACCGTGGTCTGAATCGCAGACCAATTGCAAACACAACAACACAACATCACAACCGTAAGCCAAAAGCCCTTCAGAACACGCATTCCGAAAAAAGCTCTTCGTTCCGGCTCAGGAAGTGCCGCCACTATAGGTATTTGCTGGTAGTTCCTCAACGGACAAATTATAATGGCTCAGATAAAAAAAACTAATAGGTTAAACGTTGTTTCCTGTTTGTTAAATTCCGTTAACATCTAAGCCAGATAACCATGTCAAAGCGATTGCCACCCCTTAATGCATTACGCGTTTTTGATGCAGCAGCACGTCACCTGAGCTTCACCCGTGCGGCAGATGAGCTTTTTGTGACACAGGCCGCAGTAAGTCACCAAATCAAGTCCCTGGAGGATTTCCTGGGCCTTAAGCTGTTCCGCCGACGCAATCGTTCCTTGCTGTTGACCGAAGAGGGGCAGAGCTATTTTCAGGATATTAAAGAGATTTTTTCCCAGCTCACGGAAGCCACGCGTAAGCTGCAGGCCCGCAGTGCAAAAGGTGCCCTGACTGTTAGTTTATTGCCCAGTTTTGCCATTCAGTGGTTGGTGCCAAGACTCTCAAGCTTTAACTCAGCTTATCCGGGGATCGACGTTCGAATCCAGGCGGTGGATCGTCAGGAAGACAAGCTGGCCGATGATGTGGATGTCGCCATTTTTTATGGTCGCGGCAACTGGCCGGGCTTGCGTGTCGAGAAATTATACGCAGAATATCTGCTGCCGGTCTGTTCGCCTCTGCTTTTAACAGGCGACAAGGCGCTGAAAACGCCCGCTGACCTGGCGCAGCATACGCTTTTACATGATGCCTCTCGCCGCGACTGGCAAACTTATACCCGTCAATTAGGTCTTAGTCATATAAACGTGCAGCAGGGCCCCATTTTTAGCCATAGTGCGATGGTGCTACAGGCAGCCATTCACGGACAGGGCGTGGCGTTGGCGAACAACGTGATGGCGCAGTCCGAAATTGAGGCAGGCCGTCTGGTTTGCCCTTTTAATGATGTACTGGTCAGCAAGAATGCATTTTATCTGGTTTGTCATGACAGTCAGGCAGAACTGGGTAAAATAGCCGCCTTCCGGCAGTGGATACTGGCGAAAGCGGCAAGCGAGCAAGAAAAATTCCGCTTCAGGTATGAACAATAACGTTTGTGTGCCGGGCACGCATTAATTCAGGACTTAAACATGACCAGCCGATTCATGCTGATTTTTGCCGCGGTGAGTGGCTTTATTTTTGTTGCACTGGGCGCCTTTGGCGCGCACGTATTGAGCAAGTCTTTGGGCGCCGTCGAGATGGGCTGGATCCAGACCGGCCTTGAATACCAGGCGTTTCATACGCTGGCTATTTTTGGGCTGGCGGTAGCGATGCAGCGCCGGATAAGCATCTGGTTTTACTGGAGTAGCGTATTTATGGCGCTGGGTACCGTGCTGTTTAGCGGCAGCCTTTACTGTCTGGCCCTCTCGCATTTGCGCCTGTGGGCGTTTGTTACACCTGTCGGCGGCGTGAGCTTCCTGGCGGGTTGGGTATTAATGTTTATCGGAGCTATCCGTCTGAAACGCAAGGGCGTTGTTCATGAATAAGGTTGTTTTATATTGTCGCCCGGGGTTTGAGAAAGAGTGCGCCGCGGAAATTACCGATAAAGCGGCGAAGCGCGAAGTCTTCGGCTTTGCTCGCGTAAAAGAAAATGCGGGCTATGTGGTATTCGAATGTTATCAGCCTGAAGACGCCGACAAGCTGGCACGCGAGCTGCCGTTCAGCTCGCTGATCTTCGCCCGCCAGATGTTCGTCGCGGGTGAGTTGCTGAAAGATCTTCCGCCGGAAGATCGCATCACGCCGATTGTGGGCATGCTGCAGGGCGTGGTGGAGAAGGGCGGCGACCTGCGCGTTGAGGTTGCCGATACCAACGAAAGCAAAGAGCTGATGAAGTTTTGCCGTAAGTTCACCGTGCCGCTGCGCGCAGCGCTGCGTGACGCGGGCATACTGACAAACTACGAAACGCCGAAGCGTCCGGTGGTGCATATCTTCTTTATCGCACCTGGCTGCTGCTATGCGGGCTATTCGTACACCAATAACAATTCGCCATTCTTTATGGGCATCCCGCGCCTGAAGTTCCCGGCAGATGCGCCGAGCCGTTCAACCCTGAAGCTGGAAGAGGCGTTTCACGTCTTTATCCCGGCAGATGAGTGGGACGAGCGTCTGGCTAACGGCATGTATGCCGTCGACCTTGGCGCGTGCCCGGGCGGCTGGACCTATCAGCTGGTGAAACGCAACATGTGGGTGTCGTCTGTGGATAACGGCCCAATGGCGCAAAGCCTGATGGACACAGGACAGGTCACCTGGCTGCGAGAAGACGGTTTCCGCTATCGCCCAACCCGCAACAACATCTCGTGGATGGTGTGCGACATGGTTGAGAAGCCGGCAAAAGTGGCCGCGCTGATGGCCTCCTGGCTGGTGAACGGCTGGTGCCGTGAGACCATTTTCAACCTCAAGCTGCCGATGAAAAAGCGCTACGAGGAGGTATCCCAGAACCTGGCCTATATTCAGGCACAGCTGGATGAGCACGGTATTAACGTGGAGATCCAGGCGCGTCAGTTGTACCACGACCGCGAAGAGGTGACGGTACACATCCGTCGCTGGTGGGCGGCTGTAGGCGGACGTCGCGACGAGCGATAGTGCGTGCTTTGTTTTGCCCGGTGGCGCTGCGCTTACCGGGCCTACAAAACCATGTTGACGTTTTAACGTTCTAACCGCAACTGCTGTAAATTCCCGTCCAGCTGTAAATCCGTCTGTAGCGTCGCCACCTCGCGGCAGATAAACGCCATCTCTTTATGCGCCTCCAGCTTCTTGCGCCACTTTTCTGGCACCTCATCCAGACGGGCGTAAATCCCTTCCAGACTCTGAAAATCGGTCAGCAACTGGGCGGCGCTCTTTGGTCCAATACCGGCGACACCCGGAACCTTAGAGCTGCTGATGCCTGCCAGACCCCAATAATCCGGCAGTTGCTCAGGCAAAACGCCGAACTCGCTGGCAATAAACGGCGCGTCCAGCCAGCGTTTTTGAAAATAGTCGCGAATGCGGATCGTGGGGGAGAGCAGCTGGCAGTAGCCTTTGTCAGTTGAAACGATAGTGGCCTGATGCCCGGCACTTGCCACTTTTACGGCCAGGGTGGCCGCGAGATCGTCGGCTTCATTGCCCTGTGCACCCCAGCAGGGGACGCCACGCTGCTCAAAGGCGGCACGCAGGGCGGGCATTTCGGCATGCAGATCGTCCGGCATCGGCGCGCGTCCGGCCTTGTAGTCGGGCAGGCGCTGATGTCGCCAGCCGCTGTTGCGCGCTTCGTCATCAAACACGGCCACGACGTGCGTCGGCTCGCTGTGGCGAATAAGCTGCTCCAGCGCGTGCAGGCAGGTGTCCTTGCAGGGCGTGCCTTGTACCGCATGGATTCGGCGAATCAGATTGAGCGCGTCGACGATAAGCAAATGAACAGCCACAGATATTCTCCCTTAAATCTAATGGGTAAAGGGTATCACTGTCGGCAGGATGAAACGAATAGCGTGAGGGAAAACAGGAAGAAGCCTCGCAAAACGAGGCTTCCTGAGAGGATTAATCGCAGGTTACGATCTTCATCGCCAGGCCGCCGCGAGAGGTTTCGCGGTATTTGGCGTTCATATCTTTACCGGTTTCGTACATGGTTTCGATAACTTTATCGAGACAAACGCGCGGCTCACTGGTGCGGCGCAGCGCCATACGCGCCGCGTTCACCGCTTTGACGGAGGCGATGGCGTTACGCTCGATGCACGGCACCTGTACCTGTCCGGCAACCGGATCGCAGGTTAGCCCCAGGTTATGTTCCATGCCGATTTCCGCAGCGATGCAGACCTGCGCCGGGCTTGCACCCAACAGTTCCGCCAGGCCCGCTGCCGCCATGGAGCATGCCACGCCGACTTCGCCCTGACAGCCTACTTCCGCACCGGAAATGGAGGCGTTCATTTTATACAGAGAACCAATCGCGCTGGCGACCAGCAGGTAGCGCGCCAGGGAGTTAGCGTTCACTTCACGGATAAACTTGTCGTAGTACGCCAGCACGGCCGGAACGATACCGCAGGCACCGTTGGTTGGCGCCGTGACGACGCGGCCCCCTGCGGCGTTCTCTTCGTTCACCGCCAGGGCGAACATGTTGATCCAGTCGACGACGGCCATCGGGTCCGTTGTCGTTTTGTCGGTGCTCACCAGCATACGACGCAGCGCCGCTGCACGACGCGGTACGCGAAGCTTGCCCGGCAGAACGCCTTCGGTGGTGATCCCGCGCTCAATGCCGCCGCGCATCACTTCCCAGACGCTAGCGAAGTGCTGTTCCAGCTCCTCTTTGCTGTGAAGGGCCAGCTCGTTTTTCATCATCAGGCCAGAGAGGGAAAGCCCCGTCTCCTGGCAGTGGCGCTGGAGGTCCGCCGCGGTTTTGTACGGATACGGCACCTCAACAGAAGAGGTGTTGGTTTGACCAAAGTGGTCTTCGTCGACGATAAAGCCGCCGCCGATGGAGTAATACGTCTGGCTGTAAACCGCTTTGTCGCCGGCCAGCGCGGTAATGCGCATGCCGTTTTCGTGCAGCGACAGGTTGTCCGCATGGAAATTCATGCAGTGGTCAACCGGGAATTCAACCTCATGCTCACCGTTTGCCAGCAGCAAACGACCGTGGGTGTTCACGTCCTGGATGAAGCCAGGGATCGCGTCAATATCAACGGTATCCGGCAGATTTCCCGCCAGGCCCATGATAATGGCGATATCGGTATGGTGGCCTTTCCCGGTCAGGGAAAGCGAGCCGTACACATCGACAACCACGCGGGTGATGTCGTGCAGAATGCCGCGTGCAATCAAGTCATCCGTGAACTGCTTACCGGCTTTCATTGGTCCGACGGTGTGAGAGCTGGAAGGACCAATACCGATTTTGAAAATATCGAATACGCTAATCATGATGCGTCCATTGCTTTCAGTCAGAGGGGGAGGAGTGCGCCGCCCGAAGGCGGCGCGGGCGTTCATCAGAACATGGTGTACAGGGAGTAGAAGATCGCAGAGATAGCGATAAGGCCCATGATAACCACAAACACGTTGCTGACCTGGCCGCTGTACTTGCGCATGGCAGGCACTTTCTGAATCGCGTACATCGGCATCAGGAACAGAATCATCGCGATAACCGGGCCACCCAGGGTTTCAATCATGCCCAGGATGCTTGGGTTCAGGGTCGCTACCGCCCAGGTGGTGAGCAGCATGAACAGTGCAGTGATTTTGTTCAGCTTGTTGATTTCAATGCTCTTGCCTTTACCGCGCAGAGATTTAATCACCATACCGTTGAAGCCTTCACGCGCACCCAGGTAGTGGCCCAGGAAGGATTTGGTGATGGCGATCATCGCGATGATCGGTGCCATCCACGCAATCAGCGGTGCGTTAAAGTGGTTCGCCAGGTAAGACAGAATAGAGATGTTCTGTTCTTTCGCTGCCGCCAGGTCCGCCGGGGAGAGGCTCAGTACGCAGCTGAAGACGAAGAACATCACGGTCAGCACCATCATCACGTGAGCGCGGGCCAGGATGCTGGAGCACTTCTTCTCTGCACCATTACCGTACTCTTCGCGTTTCGCCACGGCGAAAGAGGAGATGATTGGGGAGTGGTTGAAGGAGAAGACCATTACCGGGATCGCCAGCCACAGGGTCATCAGCAGGCCGTTACCGGTCGCAGACGCGCTGCTCAGGGACAGGGTTTCCAGCGCTGCACCGTTCCACTGTGGGATCAGGTAGCAGGCCAGCAGCATCAGCGCAGCCACAAACGGGAAGACCAGCACGCTCATGGCCTTAACAATCATCTGCTCGCCGAAGCGCACGATGGTCATCATGCCGACGATCAGGATCAGAGACAGAATGGCACGCGGTGGCGGCGTCATGTGCAGCTGGTGCGTCATGAAGCTTTCAACGGTGTTGGTGATCGCCACGCTGTAGACGAGCAGGATTGGGTAAATCGCGAAGAAGTAGAGCAGGGTAATCAGTTTACCTGCGCCAACGCCGAAATGTTCTTCAACCACTTCGGTGATGTCTTCGCCCGGGTTTTTACCGGACAGCACGAAGCGGGTCAGACCGCGGTGTGCGAAGTAGGTCATCGGGAAGGCGATGATGGCCATGATGATCAGCGGAATCAGACCGCCGACGCCTGCGTTGATAGGAAGGAACAGTACACCAGCGCCGATTGCCGTGCCGTAAAGGCCCAGCATCCACATGGTATCCGTTTTGCGCCAACCACTTCGGGATTCAATCGAAGCAACGGTGCTGGTTTGAGTGGTTTCCATCTGTATCTCCTGGAGGAAGCAAATTGTCAGGTTTTTAGTCAAATCCGATGAAAAAGTGCCTGACGGTAATATGAAATTCGTTCAGTGACGGTTTTTTAATAATTTTCGCCCGTAACTATTGGCGGGCGGAAAGATACATTCTCGTTATGAATCTATCAGTGATCGCGATCCCAAATGCAATAATCCACTTATGATGTGGGCATCTTTAGACCATTTATCTGTTAAAAAAACATCAAATAGAATTTACGGGCGCGAAGGCTACCACCAACGACATGTGGGCTAAAAGAGCGGCCTGCAATATAGGTGTCTTCCGCTGTAAAGATATGGGTTTTTAGGATTTTCTTGCGGGTAATTTAGTTTAAGGCTGATAAATTACGGTTGTTAAATGGAGGTAATCGATTGCGTTTGCCGTAAGTTTGTTAAAGTTATAAGTGAGGCCTATGAATTGATTCGCTAATAAAAAAGCCGGGACCCGCTACAGGGTGCCCCGGCTTTGAGGAGAAGAAACTGAGCGTTACGTGCAGATTTCGTAGCACGGAATGTAGGCTGAACCCGGCAACTTCATGCGGTGTTGAGCCACAAAGCCCTGAAGCATGTCGTCCATACGGCGCATCATCTCCGGGTCGCCGTGGATCTTGTACGGACCATACTGCTCAATCGCGCGGATGCCCATCTCCTTCACGTTGCCCGCCACAATCCCGGAGAAGGCGCGACGCAGGTCGGCGGCCAGCACTTCCACCGGCTGGTCCGGGTAGAGTTTCAGGTTCGCCATATTTTCATGGGTCGGCTCGAACGGGATCTGCAGGTCAGGCGCAATACGGATTGACCAGTTAAAGCTGTACGCATCACCGGTATCACGACGATTCTCTTTCACCAGCGGCATCGCTTTTTTCATCTGGCGCGCCACTTCCGCCGCGTCATCAATGATGATGCGATAGTGACGACGCGCGGCTTCTCCCAGCGTATGCACGATAAACTCGTCCAGCACGCGGAAGTAGTCGGCGCTCTCTTTCGGACCGGTCAGGATCAGTGGCAGTACCTGATCTTTGTTGGCCGGGTTCATCAGAATCCCCAGCAGATAGAGCAGCTCTTCCGCCGTTCCCACGCCGCCCGGGAAGATGATAATCCCGTGAGCGATACGAACAAACGCCTCAAGACGCTTCTCGATATCCGGCATGATAATCAGCTCATTGACCAGCGGGTTAGGCGGCTCAGCGGCGATGATTGACGGCTCGGTCATGCCGATAAACCGCCCCTCTTTGTAACGCTGCTGCGCATGACCCACGGCTGCACCTTTCATTGGTGCTTCCATTGCACCCGGACCACAGCCGGTACAGATATTCAGCTCGCGCAGGCCAAGCTGCGTTCCGACCCGACGGGCATAGAGATATTCGGTTTCGTTAATCGAGTGGCCGCCCCAGCAGACGACCATGTTTGGTGCTTCGCCAACGTGCAGGGCGCGGGCGTTGCGCAGAATAGAGAACACCAGGTTGGTGATATGAACGGAGCTTTCCAGGTCGAGATGCTGGAAGCGGCCCGCGTTGTGAATCTGCCCGTTAACAAACAGGATGTCGCGCAGGACGGCAAACAGGTTGGCCTGAAGGGAACGAATGATACGTCCGTCGACAAAGGCCTCTTCCGGCGGGTTGATCACTTCCAGTTTCACGCCACGCTCGCGGCGCAGCACGTTAATATCAAAGCTTTCGAAGCGGGACAGCAGTTCTTTACTGTTATCTGTCAGGCTTCCGGAGTTCAGTACGGCAAGTGAACAGTTACGAAACAGTTGATAAAGATCGCTGCTGGCCGTGCGTTTAAGCATGTCCACTTCCAGCTGCGACAACATATCCATTGAGCCAAGCGGGCTAATATGTGTAATCAAGTGAGCTCCTTATGGGACGATTATCGTCATTCCCTTTGATTACAATAGCCCTGGCACGTGACGTTTCACAACACTTCGGCGGAATACCGCACGCATATTGTGAAAATATTTATATTATTGACGCACCAGCCGGCCCGTTGCTGGCACAAAATCGGTGTTAGTGCGCCACGGGTTAATGTCCAGCCCGCCACGGCGGGTATAGCGCGCGTAAACGCTCAGTTTCTCCGGCTGGCAGAAACGCTGAATATCGTTAAAAATACGCTCCACGCACTGCTCGTGAAATTCGTTGTGATGGCGGAACGACACCAGATAGCGCAGCAGTTTTTCCCGGTCAATTTTCGGGCCTCGGTACTGGATCTGCACCGAACCCCAGTCCGGCTGGTGGGTAATCAGGCAGTTGGACTTCAGCAAATGGCTGACCAGCGTCTCTTCAACCACTTTTCCGCTCGCCGCGTTTTCGAGGTAATCGGCGCTGAATTCATAATTCTCCACCTCGATGTCCTGCTCGTCGATGCAGGTTCCGTGGAAATGGGCAATGGGCTGTCCTTCCAGCTCGTGCAGGCGATATAACGAGACGGACACGTTCCCCTGCGCGCAGGCGGCTAAATCCCGCTCCAGCGTTTGCTGAACCTCGTCCCAGCTGTTGAATCGGGTCTGGTTGAAGCTGTTGAGATAGAGCTTAAAGCTTTTGGATTCCACCAGGTTCACGCTGGCATAGTCCAGCTCAACGTGGCCCACGGCCACCTGCGGCAAACCGCGCGCGTTAAGCCAGGAGAGTTCGTACAGCGTCCAGATATCGCCGCCGACAAACGGCAACGCGTCCGCATGCAGTCCAAGAGGATCGCGGTTCAGGCTGCGCGGCACGCCCTGCAGCAGGCTTGCATCGTAGGTATCGCGGTAATCGGTCGATTTACCCAGCGTTAGGCCGGTTAACGCCTGATGATTTTCGTAAGACATGTTTCATAGCCACTTTACAGGTACACTTATGGGCAGAGTTTATCCTGTCTTACAAGAAGAGAGAAATCGGTGGACATCGAAACTGCAAATGCCCTTACTACCTTCACAACCCGCTATTGCGACGCGTGGCATGAAAAGCACGGAACATGGCCGCAAAGCGCTGATTTATATGGCGTGCCGTCGCCGTGCATTATCTCTTCGCAGGATGACTATGTTATCTGGCAGCCGAAGCCCAATACCGCTGAGCAAAATGTAAATGCGGTTGAACGGGCTATGGACCTTGTGGTACAACCAGCGGTTCACGCGTTTTATGCCACGCAGTTTGCAGGGGATATGCCCGCGCGCTTGGGTGATTTGACGCTGACGCTGTTGCAGACCTGGAGCGAAGACGATCTGCAGCGTGTTCAGGAAAACCTGATTGGTCATCTGGTCACGCAAAAACGCCTTAAGCTTTCTCCGACGCTCTTTATTGCCACGCTGGACAGCGAACTGGATGTGATATCCGTCTGCAACCTGTCCGGGGAAGTGATTAAAGAGACCATCGGTACCCGCAATCGCGAAACGCTCGCCCCCTCTCTTGCGGATTTCCTTACCTGGCTTGAGCCACTTCTGTAATCCATGATGCTACGACGCGTGTGAGAGATCTCTTACAAGGTTTGTGAGAGATCGCTGGATCATTCAGTATTGCCTTATTTAATTCAGATTAATATCACTCTGTTTTTCAAAGAATTAGTTGTTCATCGCATCTTTTTTAGGGATTTCTTACGGCTTACAGTGCTGCAAGGGTGGGTTGTAAGACGAAGCGGAATAGCGGATTCTATCTCTGTCGACAGGACGCCGACACGAGAAACGAACATCAGGATGATGGCGTTTCTTACTCAGGACACGTCAGGATGGCGCTGCAGGAAGGCTTCAGGATGAAGCAAAAGGATAACGCAGGACGCGTAAGGGACACCTCCAGGAAGGAGAACGAGAACCGAACAGGATGGTCGGTGGGTCAGGAAGGCCAGGACGTTTCAGGATGAAACAAACACGTCAGGAAGATGTGTGCAGGATGCAAAAGGTATAAGGATGACCAGGCCTTCGGGCATCAGGAAAAGTTGTCACGGAAGAGCAGGGAGCACGAATTGTAGCTGGAATGCTGCGAAACGAACCGGGAGCACTGTTTTTACAGTGCTCCCTTTTTTATTTCTGTCTTCCGCAATGCTATGCTGCGCGCCGTTCACTTTTTCAGTTGAGGTTACTATGACGCAACACGATAGCGTTCGTGCTCAGTTGCACGCCATCGAAGCCCTTTTGCGCCAGCATCAGCTGTGGCAGGAGACCGCGCCGAATCCGGAAGCGTTTGCCAGTACCCAGCCATTCTGCCTGGATACGCTGGCACCGTTCGAGTGGCTCCAGTGGGTATTAATTCCGCGCATGCACGCGCTGCTGGAAGGCGGCCACCCTTTGCCGCAGGCGTTCGCCGTTTCTCCCTACTATGAAATGGCGCTTGAGGCGACGCACCCTGCGCGCGATGTGATGCTGGTTGAGCTGGAAAAACTGGACGCCCTGTTTGCCGGTGAAGAGGCATGACGCTGGAAATCCTCTATCAGGACGAGTGGCTGGTGGCGGTGAATAAACCGTCTGGCTGGCTGGTGCACCGCAGCTGGCTGGATCGCGATGAGAAAGTGGTGGTGATGCAAACCGTGCGCGACCAGATTGGTCAGCATGTGTTTACCGCGCACCGCCTCGACAGACCGACTTCCGGCGTGCTGCTGATGGGGCTTTCCAGCGAGGCGGGCCGCCTGCTGGCGCAGCAGTTCGAACAGCACCAGATCCAGAAGCGCTACCACGCGATCGTTCGTGGCTGGCTGACCGAATCCGCCACGCTGGACTATCCGCTGGTGGAGGAGCTGGACAAAATCGCCGATAAATTTGCCCGCGATGACAAAGGCCCGCAGCCCGCGGTGACGGATTATCGCGGCATGGCGACAACGGAAATGCCGGTAGCAACCAGCAAATTCCCCACCACACGCTACAGCCTGGTTGAGCTTTTGCCCAAAACCGGACGCAAGCACCAGCTTCGCCGTCATCTTGCGCACCTGCGCCACCCGATTATTGGCGACAGCAAGCACGGCGATCTGCGCCAGAACCGCAGCGCGGCAGAGCATTTTGGCTGTAACAGACTGATGCTGCACGCCAGCGAGCTTAGCCTGACTCACCCGTTTACCGGTGAACCACTGATTATTCGTGCCGGGCTGGACGACGTCTGGATGCAGGCGCTGTCACAGTTTGGCTGGCGGGGACAACTCCCCGAAAATGAAAGGGTTGAGTTTGTATCAGGCAACGTTCAGGATGAACGGTAAGCGCAATAATTACGGGAGCAAAGCATGGCTGAAGTAGGCATTTTTGTCGGCACAATGTACGGCAACTCGCTGCTGGTAGCAGAAGAGGCTGAGGCGATTTTGACAAGCCAGGGCCATAAAGCCACGGTCTATGAAGACCCGGAGCTGGCGGACTGGGAAAAGTATAAAGATAAATACATTCTGGTAGTGACCTCCACCACCGGTCAGGGCGATCTCCCGGACAGTATCGTGCCGCTTTTCCAGGGCATTAAAGATCGGCTTGGCTACCAGCCGGACGTTCACTACGGCATTATTGCCCTTGGCGATAGCTCTTACGCCAACTTCTGCGGCGGCGGCAAGCAGTTCGATGCGCTTCTTCAGGAACAGAGCGCCCAGCGCGTCGGCGAGATGCTGCTGATTGATGCCGGTGAGCATCCTGAACCCGAAAGCGAGTCGAACCCGTGGGTTGAACACTGGGCAACGCTTCTTAAATAGTTTCGTAGGCCGGGTAAGGCGTAGCCGCCACCCGGCAACAAAGCCGCATCAAATCCTCAATTCCGTGAAGTATCTTCCACTGCTTTGGGCTTATGCCTCAAACCACGTTCCCCACACTCCTCAATGTTGTGTTTCTGCACGGTGAGCGAACCTGTCACTCCTTCATATACTTTTCCGGTCACAATAAAACGGCTTCAGGCCGTACTAAAACGACAAAACTTATCTCATTCTGATTACCCTACCGGTGCTGTACAGAATGAACAGGCGAAAGCTATGTTTCAGGAGTGCAACAATGAGTACATTAAGCCACGCAGCGAGCAGCGCTGAAAAGCGCACTAACGCCCGCTACTGGATAGTGGTGATGCTGTTTATCGTCACGTCCTTTAACTATGGTGACCGCGCCACGCTGTCGATTGCCGGCTCGGAAATGGCAAAAGACATCGGCCTTGATCCGGTGGGCATGGGTTACGTTTTCTCTGCATTCTCGTGGGCCTACGTCATTGGCCAAATTCCTGGCGGCTGGCTGCTGGACCGTTTTGGCTCTAAACGCGTCTATTTCTGGTCCATCTTTATCTGGTCTGCTTTTACCCTTTTGCAGGGTTTCGTCGATATCTTCAGCGGCTTTGGCATTATCGTGGCGCTCTTTACGCTGCGCTTTCTGGTAGGCCTGGCGGAAGCCCCTTCCTTCCCGGGCAACAGCCGCATTGTCGCGGCCTGGTTTCCTGCGCAGGAGAGGGGAACAGCGGTGGCAATTTTTAACTCCGCCCAGTATTTCGCAACGGTGATCTTTGCGCCCATTATGGGCTGGCTGACGCATGAGGTGGGCTGGTCGCACGTCTTCTTCTTTATGGGCGGGCTTGGGATCGTCATCAGCTTTATCTGGCTGAAAGTGATCCACGAACCGAATCAGCACCCTGGCGTGAACAAGAAGGAGCTGGAATACATTGCTGAGGGCGGGGCGCTGATCAATATGGATCAGAAATCTGACAAAGCAAAAGTCCCCTTCAGCCAGAAATGGGCGCAGATCAAGCAGCTCGTCGGCTCGCGCATGATGATCGGTATCTATCTCGGCCAGTACTGTATCAACGCTTTAACCTACTTCTTTATCACCTGGTTCCCGGTTTATCTGGTGCAGGCGCGCGGCATGTCGATCCTCAAAGCGGGGTTTGTTGCCTCGGTCCCGGCAATCTGCGGCTTCATCGGCGGCGTGCTTGGCGGGGTCATTTCCGACTGGCTGATGCGCCGCACGGGTTCGCTGAACATCGCGCGTAAAACGCCGATTGTGCTCGGCATGCTGCTCTCCATGACCATGGTGTTCTGTAACTACGTCAGTGCCGAGTGGATGATTATCGGCTTTATGGCGATGGCCTTCTTCGGCAAAGGGATTGGCGCGCTGGGCTGGGCGGTGATGGCGGATACGGCACCGAAAGAGATCAGCGGCCTGAGCGGCGGTCTGTTCAATATGTTCGGCAACGTTTCCGGGATTGTTACACCTATCGCTATCGGCTACATCGTCGGCACCACGGGGTCTTTCAACGGCGCGCTAATCTACGTTGGTGTGCATGCCCTGGTGGCGGTGCTGAGTTACCTGGTGCTGGTGGGCGATATTAAACGCGTCGAACTTAAACCTGTTGTGGAGCGCGGATGATGACAACACAATCAAGCCCTATCGTCACGGAAATGAAAGTTATCCCGGTGGCCGGTCAGGACAGCATGCTGCTCAATATTGGCGGCGCGCATAACGCATGGTTTACCCGCAATATCGTGGTGCTGACCGATAGTGCAGGCAATACCGGGGTAGGGGAAGCCCCCGGCGGGGAAGTGATCTACCAGACCCTGGTAGAGGCTATTCCACAGGTCGTGGGTCAGGAAGTGGCTCGTCTGAACAAGGTGGTTCAGCGGGTGCATAAGGGCAATCAGTCGGCGGACTTTGATACCTTCGGCAAGGGCGCGTGGACGTTTGAACTGCGCGTCAATGCGGTCGCCGCCCTGGAAGCGGCGCTGCTGGATTTACTCGGTAAAGCCCTTAACGTTCCGGTCTGTGAACTGCTGGGGCCAGGCAAACAGCGCGATGCGGTCACCGTGCTGGGCTATCTGTTCTACGTTGGCGATCGCAATAAAACCGATCTCCCCTATCTGGCTCGCTCACCGGGCGACCACGACTGGTATCAGCTGCGCCATCAGGAAGCGCTCTCCAGCGAGACGGTTGTGCGCCTGGCTGAAGCTGCGCAGGATCGCTACGGCTTTAAGGATTTCAAGCTGAAAGGCGGCGTGCTGCCCGGCGAGCAGGAGATTGAAACGGCCCGGGCGCTGAAAAAACGCTTCCCGGAGGCGCGCATCACCGTTGACCCGAACGGCGCCTGGCTGCTGGATGAGGCGATTAGCCTGTGTAAAGGTCTCGGTGACGTGCTGACCTACGCGGAAGACCCGTGCGGCGCGGAGCAGGGCTTCTCTGGCCGCGAGGTGATGGCGGAATTCCGCCGCGCCACTGGACTGCCGGTCGCAACCAACATGATCGCCACCAACTGGCGCGAAATGGGCCACGCGGTGATGCTGAACGCCGTCGACATTCCGCTGGCAGACCCGCACTTCTGGACGCTCTCCGGCGCGGTGCGCGTGGCGCAGCTGTGCGATGACTGGGGCCTGACCTGGGGCTGCCACTCCAACAACCATTTCGATATCTCGCTGGCAATGTTTACCCACGTTGGCGCGGCGGCGCCGGGTAACCCGACCGCCATCGACACCCACTGGATTTGGCAGGAAGGCGAAGCTCGCCTGACGAAAAATCCGCTGGAGATCAAAAACGGTAAAATTGCCGTACCCGATGCGCCGGGGCTGGGCGTGGAGCTTGACTGGGATCAGGTTCATCAAGCCCATGAGGCGTATAAAAAGCTACCGGGCGGCGCGCGTAACGACGCGGGCCCGATGCAGTACCTTATCCCCGGCTGGACATTTGACCGTAAGCGCCCTGTTTTTGGACGTCACTGATAAAAGGATTACACGATGAGTACTTTTACGACCCCTGTCGTCACCTCCATGCAAATCATTCCGGTCGCAGGTCATGACAGCATGCTGATGAACCTGAGCGGGGCGCATGCGCCGTTCTTCACGCGCAATATTGTCATTATCAAAGACAATGCCGGCCATACCGGCGTGGGGGAAATTCCGGGCGGGGAGAAGATCCGCAAAACGCTGGAGGATGCCATTCCGCTGGTGGTGGGCAAAACGCTGGGTGAGTACAAAAATGTCCTCAACACCGTGCGCAATACCTTTGCCGACCGCGATGCCGGCGGCCGCGGCCTGCAAACCTTCGATTTGCGCACCACTATCCACGTGGTGACCGGCATTGAAGCCGCGATGCTGGATCTGCTGGGCCAGCACCTGGGCGTTAACGTCGCGTCGCTGCTGGGCGAGGGCCAGCAGCGCAGTGAAGTGGAGATGCTCGGCTATCTGTTCTTTGTCGGCGACCGCAAGCTGACGCCGCTGCCGTATCAGAGCCAGCCAGATGACCAATGCGACTGGTACCGCGTTCGTCACGAAGAAGCGATGACCCCGGATGCGGTGGTGCGGCTGGCAGAAGCCGCCTATGAAAAATATGGCTTCAATGATTTCAAACTGAAAGGCGGCGTGCTGGCGGGGGAAGAGGAGGCGGAAGCCATTACCGCGCTGGCAAAACGTTTCCCGCAGGCGCGCGTGACGCTGGATCCGAACGGCGCGTGGTCGCTTGATGAAGCGATCGATATTGGCAAGCAGCTGAAAGGCGTGCTGGCGTACGCGGAAGATCCGTGCGGGGCTGAGCAAGGCTTTTCGGGCCGCGAAGTCATGGCGGAATTCCGTCGCGCTACGGGGCTACCGACCGCGACCAATATGATCGCCACCGACTGGCGTCAGATGGGGCACACGCTCTCTCTGCAATCGGTGGATATCCCACTGGCGGACCCGCACTTCTGGACAATGCAGGGCTCGGTGCGCGTGGCGCAGATGTGCCACGAGTTTGGCCTGACCTGGGGTTCGCACTCCAACAACCACTTCGATATCTCGCTGGCGATGTTCACCCACGTCGCCGCCGCCGCGCCGGGCACCATTACCGCTATCGATACGCACTGGATCTGGCAGGAGGGTAACCAGCGCCTCACCAAAGAGCCGTTTGAGATCAAAGGTGGCATGGTGCAGGTGCCGTCCACGCCGGGGTTGGGAGTTGAGCTGGATATGGATCAGGTAATGAAAGCACACGAGCTGTATCAGAAACACGGTCTGGGCGCGCGCGACGACGCGATGGCGATGCAGTACCTGATCCCTGACTGGACATTCGACAATAAACGTCCGTGCATGGTACGATAAACGCATTGGGACCGCTCCCATGAGCGGTTTCCTACGTGGTGTATGCTTAACGTAACGACTATGCGTAAGGATGGCTTATGAAAATTGTTATCGCACCGGACTCGTATAAGGAAAGTTTGAGTGCGCTTGAGGTTGCGACAGCGATCGAGCGCGGTTTTCGCGAGATTTTCCCTGAGGCGGAGTACGTCAAACTGCCGGTCGCTGATGGCGGTGAAGGCACGGTTGAGGCGATGATCGCGGCAACCCGGGGACGCATTGTGCACGTTCCGGTGACCGGTCCGCTGGGCGAGCGCGTGGACGGGTTTTATGGGATATCCGGTGACGAGCAGAGCGCCTTTATCGAAATGGCGGCGGCAAGCGGTCTGGAACTGGTAGCCCCTTCACTGCGTGACCCTCTGAAAACGACCTCCTGGGGCACGGGGGAACTTATCCGCCACGCGCTGGATGCGGGCGTTAAGCATATCATCATCGGTATCGGCGGCAGCGCCACCAATGACGGCGGCGCCGGGATGGTGCAGGCGCTGGGGGCGAAGCTGCTGGACGACAATGAACAGCCGCTGGGGCAGGGCGGGGGCGAGCTGGATAAGCTTGCGCGGATCGACCTGAGCGGCCTCGATCAGCGTCTGGCGGAGTGCCGGATAGAAGTCGCCTGCGATGTGACGAATCCGCTCACCGGTAAGGATGGCGCGTCAGCGGTATTTGGCCCGCAAAAGGGCGCCACACCCGAGATGATCGTCACCCTGGACAACGCGCTTGCGCACTATGCGAGAGTCATTGCCCGGGATCTGGACATTGATGTGCTCAACCTTGCTGGCGGCGGTGCGGCGGGTGGCATGGGTGCGGCGCTGTACGCTTTTTGTGGTGCACAGCTGCGCCAGGGCATTGAGATTGTGACCGATGCGCTACACCTGGCCGACCAGGTGGCCGATGCGGATCTGGTGATCACCGGGGAAGGCCGCATCGACAGCCAGACGATCCACGGCAAAGTGCCGGTAGGGGTGGCGAAAGTGGCGAAACGCTTTAATAAGCCCGTTATCGGTATTGCAGGCAGCCTGACGGCGGATGTTGGCGTGGTACACGATCACGGCTTAGACGCGGTGTTTAGCGTGATCTACACCATCTGCTCGCTGGAGGACGCGCTGGAAAATGCCAGCGCGAATGTACAGATGGCCGCAAGGAATATCGCGGCGGTGCTGAAAGTAGGGCAGGCATTTTAACTGTGATTGCCGGGTGGTGGCTTCGCCTTACCCGGCCTACGTTAGCGCACTTGTAGGCCCGGTAAGCGTAGCGCCGCCGGGCTTTTACCTCAGCTCCCCAACACCTTCATCGCTTCCCGCGTCACGTTATCCATCTCATCCAGCAGTTCCAGGAACTCCGGTTCAAGCTCCGATTCCGGCGTACCCGCGCGCAGCTGCTGTTCCAGCAGCTGGCAGAGGTTTTTCAGCCGCGGTACGCCGCTGTAGCCGCAGCTGCCGTGCAGCTTGTGGATCGCTTCCAGCAGCTCTTCCGGGTTCTCGCCCACCAGCTGTTCTTCAACCTTATTACGGATCTCCGGCAGAAACGCGACCAGCATTTGCAGCATCTCGCGTGCTAAATCGGGTTTCCCTGCCGCCTGGCGCAGCGCCAGCTGCCAGTCAAAGGTCGCATTTTGATTAACGCTTACCTCAACCGGCTCGCTGAAAACCGTATATGTTCCGCCAATGTGCCCCGGCTTATAGCGTAACAGCAGGTTATGAAGCTTCTCTTCGTCGATAGGTTTCGCCAGGTAATCATTCATCCCGGCGCTCAGCAGCTTCTCTTTCTGACCGGCCATCGCATGCGCGGTGACCGCAATCACCGGGGTTTGCTGCTGATGCGGGAGCTGGTGGATCAGCTCGCAGGCACGAATGCCATCCATGCCCGGCATCTGAATATCCATCAGAATTAAGTCGAACTGCATCTGTTTAGCCAGTTCAACCGCCTGGGCGCCGCTGGTACACAGCTCAACATGCTGAACCTGGTCTTCCAGCAATACGCCGATTAGCTTCAGGTTTGCCGGATTATCATCCACCGCCATCACGCTCATGGGCAGTTTTTGCTCGTCGTTAATCAACGGCAGTGCGTGCTGGCTAAGACGACAATACTCCGTAAGGGCGGGCAGCAGGCGGGTTGCGGTGAGTGGTTTAAGCAGGCACGCGGCCGCACCGTCGTTTTTCAACTCTTCCGCATTAAGCTGGGCGTGGCAGGGCAGCGCCAGCAGCAGATAGTCGGTCATCGACGCGGCTTTCGCCAGCCGCTCCTGCTGCATGGTCAGCTCGCCGGTGAAGGTCACCGGGATCCCCATCAGCAAAATGTCGTAATGATCAACGGCCAGGGCTGAGAAGGTTGGACTGTAAACCACCTCCAGCGGCGTGGTGCTTAAGATATCCAACGCGCACTGCGCCGCTGCCGCGTTAGGCTCGACGTAGGCCAGGCGCTTACCTTTCAGACAGTCCGTCACCGGGCCGTCGGTCAGCACGTTCGGATTGAGGTCGAGGTTAATATGGAACCAGAAGGTTGAGCCGCGGTTTGGCTGGCTGTGGAAAGAGATATCGCCGCCCATTTCGTTCACCAGACGCTGGGTGATCACCAGCCCCAGACCGGTGCCGCCATGGCGGCGGGAGATGCTGGCGTCTGCCTGGCGGAAGGCCTGGAACAGACGCGACTGATCCCGCTCCGGAATGCCGATACCGGTATCGCGGATTTGAACCTCAATCTGCACCTTGTTATTACTGATGGCGCGTTTTTCTACCAGGATGTCGATGTTGCCGCTTTCGGTGAATTTAATGGCATTCCCGACAAGATTGGTAATGACCTGCTGCAGGCGCAGCGGATCGCCAATAACGTTGTCCGGCACGTCGTTTTTAATATTGAGCGTTAGCTCAAGGCCCTTGTCGTGCGACGAGTGCGCGAGTAGCGTCACCACTTCATCGAGCGTACTGCGCAGCGGGAACGGGATGCTCTCCAGAATCAGTTTACCCGCCTCCAGCTTGGAGAAGTCCAGCACGTCGTTAATGATCGCCAGCAGGTTATTGGCCGAACGTTCAATGGTGTGCAGGTGATCCCGCTGAGTAGGATTCAGCTCGCTTTTCAGGGTCAGGCGGGTAAAGCCGATCACGCCATTCAGCGGCGTACGCAGCTCGTGCGACATATTGGCCAGAAACTCAGACTTGATACGCGCCGCTTCCTGAGCGCGCTTTTTCGCCAGATCCAGCTCAACGTTCTGGATCTCCATCTGCTCCAGCGTTTCGCGCAGGTCAGAGGTGGCCTGGTCAACGTTATGCTGCATCTCTTCGTGATAGGCCGCCAGCGACATCGCCATCGAGTTAATGCCGTTTTTCAGCATATCCAGCTCGCCCAGCATAAACCCTTCCACGCGGCTGTCGAGCTGTCCCCGGCGGATGCGGTCAACGGTATTAACCATGTTGCGGATGGGGCCCGTGACGTCACGCATCAGACGCCAGCCGAAGATCAGCGCAATACCAATGCAGAACAGCATCATCACGCCGGAGATAAAAATTTCTTTGTACTGCTGCAGCCGTACCGACTTGAGATCCAGCTCAAGCGCTACATATCCCAGCATGTTATTGCTGGATTTGGCATCGGATTGCGCAGACTCATCGGGTGAATAGCTTTCCGACACGATCGGCGTGCGCAGGATCATGATGTCGCCGCGCCGCAGTACGGTGAGGTGGCGCGGGAATGGCGTTCCGTCCGGGATTTTCAGGGCCGCCGGATCGAGATGAAAGTTTGAGGTGACAAACAGGCGGTTATGTTCGTCGTAGACGGAAATGGCACGGACGATATCCGAGTGGCGGCGGTGGAGCACGCTGATTAACTGCCCAATGGATTCGCGGTTTTGCAGGTTCATGCCGTACTCGCTGGAGACAGCAAGCGGTTCGATAATGCTGGCGCCCGCGTCCTCCAGCTGTCGCTGCAAATCGTTATAGCGGTGCACCACAAAGAAGATACTCAGCAGCAAACCGATGAGAACGGTGGGGGCGAGGATCAAAATCATCATGCGCGCGCGCAGGCTGTAGTTGGTCATGGCGTTCCGTTATGGGACAATTAAGATAATTATGTTTATGTGAGAAAAATCTCGGCGATGGCGCAATTCTACTCTGCAAAGCGACGCGTGACGACGCGTCAAATCATTACTGTTGAAGCCACGGACCTTGATCCGTTTGGTCAGGGAGTGGCTCGTCACAACGGTAAGACTCTGTTTATAACAGGTTTGCTGCCAGGAGAACGAGCAGAAATTACGCTGACGGAAGACAAGCGTCAGTACGCGCGCGGACAGGTGAAGCGTCGCCTCAACGCGAGCCCGGAGCGCGTGGAGCCCCGCTGTCCACATTTTGGCGTGTGCGGAGGCTGCCAGCAACAGCATGCGAGCACAGAATTACAGCAAAAAAGTAAAAGCCGCGCGCTGGCGCGCCTCCTTAAACACGAAGTTGACGAGATTATCGCCGATGAGCCCTGGGGCTATCGCCGCCGCGCGCGCCTGAGCCTGAGCTATCAGCCCAAAACGGAGCGGCTGGAGATGGGTTTTCGCAAAGCGGCCTCCAGCGATATTGTTGACGTGAAGCGGTGCCCCATTTTGGTGCCCCATCTTGAGGCGTTACTTCCGGACGTGCACCGCTGTCTTGCATCGCTCGACGGGGTGCGTTCATTGGGCCACGTTGAACTGGTGCTGGCGAACAACGGCCCGCTGATGGTGCTGCGCCACACTGCGCCGCTGTCGAAAAAAGATCGCGAAAAACTGGAACGCTTTTCGCATTCTCATGAGCTTGCGCTTTTCCTCGCGCCGCAAAGCGAGATACTTGAACAGGTATCGGGCGAAGCTCCCTGGTATGCGTCAGACGGGCTACGCTTAACGTTCAGTCCGCGTGATTTTATCCAGGTCAACGACGGCATAAACCAGCAAATGGTGGCGAAGGCCCTGGAATGGCTTGACGTACAGCCCACTGACCGTGTGCTCGATCTGTTCTGCGGCATGGGTAACTTTACCCTGCCGCTGGCGCGCAGAGCGGCAAGCGTGGTCGGGGTGGAAGGCGTTGAGGCGCTGGTGGTCAAAGGCCAGGAAAACGCAGAGCAGAACGGCTTGCAAAATGTGACATTTTTTCATCAAAATCTTGAGGAAGATGTCACTCAACAGCCGTGGGCAAAGCAGGGTTTCGACAAAATCCTGCTCGACCCGGCGCGTGCAGGTGCCCCAGGCGTCATGGCGCATATTATTAAACTCGCGCCCAGGCGTGTGGTCTATGTTTCCTGTAACCCGGCAACGCTTGCCCGTGACAGTGAGGCGTTAAACAGCGCGGGTTACCAGATTCGGCGTCTGGCAATGCTGGACATGTTCCCGCACACTGGACATCTGGAATCGATGGCGTTGTTCGAGCACATCTAATTTGTTTGGCTTGTCGACTTCGACAGGCCCTGGTCCCTAAAGGAGAGGACAATGGTTGCGGTAAGAAGTGCACATCTCAATAAAGCTGGGGAGTTTGACCCACAAAAATGGATCGCAAGTCTGGGAATTTCCAGCCAGCAGTCGTGTGAACGCTTAACCGAAACCTGGGCCTACTGTCTGCGCACCACGCAGGGGCATCCCGACGCCGATCTTCTCCTGTGGCGCGGCGTGGAGATGGTTGAAATCTTGTCCATGCTGAACATGGACATCGAAACGCTGCAGGCCGCGCTGCTCTTCCCCCTCGCGGATGCGGATGTGGTCAGCGAAGACGTGCTGCGCGACAGCGTCGGCAAATCCGTCGTTGCGCTGATCCACGGCGTGCGCGATATGGCGGCCATTCGCCAGCTAAAAGCCGCGCATACCGATTCTGTCTCCTCTGAGCAGGTTGATAACGTCCGTCGGATGCTGCTGGCCATGGTGGATGATTTTCGCTGCGTGGTCATCAAGCTGGCCGAGCGTATTGCCCACCTGCGTGAAGTGAAAGATGCGCCGGAAGACGAGCGCGTGCTGGCCGCCAAAGAGTGTACGAACATCTATGCGCCGCTGGCGAACCGCTTAGGTATTGGTCAGCTGAAATGGGAGCTGGAAGATTACTGCTTCCGCTATCTGCATCCGGCAGAATACAAGCGCATTGCCAAACTCCTGCATGAGCGCCGTATCGATCGTGAGCACTACATCGACGAGTTTGTCAGCGGGCTGCGCCAGGCCATGAAAGAAGAGAATGTGCGTGCCGAAGTTTACGGCCGGCCTAAGCACATCTACAGCATCTGGCGCAAAATGCAGAAGAAACACCTCGCCTTTGACGAGCTGTTTGACGTGCGCGCCGTGCGTATCGTGGCGGAGCGTCTGCAGGACTGCTACGCCGCGCTGGGGATAGTACATACTCACTTCCGCCACCTGCCGGATGAATTTGACGACTATGTCGCGAACCCAAAACCGAACGGCTACCAGTCCATTCATACCGTGGTGCTTGGCCCCGGCGGCAAAACGGTCGAGATTCAAATCCGCACCAAACAGATGCACGAAGACGCCGAGCTGGGCGTAGCCGCGCACTGGAAGTACAAAGAGGGCACTTCTGGCGGGGCACGCTCCGGCCACGAAGACCGCATCGCCTGGCTGCGCAAGCTGATTGCGTGGCAGGAGGAGATGGCCGACTCCGGCGAAATGCTCGACGAGGTGCGCAGCCAGGTCTTTGATGACCGTGTCTACGTCTTTACCCCGAAAGGGGACGTTGTCGACCTGCCGGCTGGCTCCACGCCGCTCGATTTTGCCTACCACATTCACAGCGACGTGGGGCACCGCTGCATCGGGGCGAAGATCGGCGGACGTATCGTGCCGTTTACCTATCAGCTGCAGATGGGCGACCAGATTGAAATCATTACCCAGAAGCAGCCAAACCCGAGCCGCGACTGGCTTAACCCGAACCTCGGTTACGTCACCACCAGCCGCGGGCGCTCCAAAATTCACGCCTGGTTCCGCAAGCAGGATCGTGACAAAAACATTCTTGCCGGTCGCCAGATCCTTGACGACGAGCTGGAGCATATCGGGATCAGCCTGAAAGAAGCAGAGAAATTCCTGCTGCCGCGCTACAACTTCAACGAGCTGGACGAGCTGCTGGCGGCGATTGGCGGCGGTGATATCCGTCTGAATCAGATGGTCAACTTCCTGCAGGCCCAGTTCAACAAGCCTAGCGCGGAAGAGCAGGACGCGGCGGCGCTGAAGCAGCTGCAGCAGAAAACCTATGCCCCGCAGCAGCGCAGCAAAGACAACGGCCGCGTGGTGGTCGAGGGTGTGGGCAACCTGATGCACCACATTGCCCGCTGCTGCCAGCCGATTCCGGGGGACGATATCGTCGGCTTTATCACCCAGGGGCGCGGGATCTCGATCCACCGCTCCGACTGCGACCAGCTTGCCGAACTGCAGTCCCACGCGCCGGAGCGTATCGTGGAAGCGGTCTGGGGTGAGAGCTATTCCGCCGGTTACTCGCTGGTGGTGCGCGTCACCGCCAACGATCGCAGCGGGCTGCTGCGCGACATCACCACCATTCTCGCCAACGAGAAGGTCAACGTGCTGGGCGTTGCCAGCCGCAGCGATACCCGCGAGCAGCTTGCCACCATCGATATGACCATCGAAATCTACAACCTGCAGGTGCTCGGCCGCGTGCTGGGCAAACTGAACCAGGTGCCGGATGTGATTGACGCGCGTCGTCTGCACGGCGGCTAAACATCCTCTTCCGTAGGCCGGGTAAGGCAACGCCGCCACCCGGCATTTTTTCATCAGGACAGAACTATGACTCAAATCGACCGCCTGCTCGGCATCATGAAACGCCTGCGCGACCCGGAAAACGGCTGCCCGTGGGACAAGGAGCAGACTTTCGCGACCATCGCACCTTATACCCTCGAAGAGACCTATGAGGTGCTGGACGCCATTTCACGCGAGGATTTCGATGACCTGCGCGGTGAACTCGGCGACCTGCTGTTCCAGGTAGTGTTCTACGCCCAGATGGCGCAGGAGGAAGGGCGCTTTAACTTTGACGATATCTGTGCCGCTATCAGCGACAAGCTGGAGCGCCGCCATCCGCATATCTTTGGCGATGCCACCGCAGGAAACAGCGCAGAGGTGCTGGCCCGCTGGGAGCAGATTAAAAGCGCCGAGCGCGCTGAAAAGTCCCAACACTCTGCGCTGGACGACATCCCGCTGAGCCTGCCCGCGCTGATGCGTGCCCACAAAATTCAAAAGCGCTGCTCGGCGGTAGGATTTGACTGGGATTCCCTGGGACCCGTGCTGGATAAAGTGCATGAAGAGATCGACGAAGTGATGCACGAAGCGCAGCAGGCGGTGGTCGATGAAGCAAAGCTGGAGGAAGAGATGGGCGACCTGCTGTTCGCCACCGTTAATCTTTCTCGCCATCTAGGGGTAAAAGCGGAAACCGCGCTGCAAAAAGCCAACCTGAAATTCGAACGACGCTTTCGTGAAGTCGAGCGGATTGTGGCCTCGCGCGGCCTGGAAATGACCGGAATTGACCTCGACGCGATGGAAGAAGTCTGGCAGGAAGTAAAACGCCAGGAATCTGATCTCTAACGGAATTTTGCGATCAAGCGCAATTTGTGTGATTTTTTAAATGACAAGCGCTTGATTTGCGTCAAAAACATTTACCCAAAAGGGGCTATTTTCTCACTCCTTATGTTTGTCATGGCCTGGAATGGAGACGGAGAATGAAAGTTTGTGGCGCTCGCCGTGTTCGGGTATACTACTTTCCCGTCCTGGTTATTCCATCGTTTCACCCTAACTTCTCAGGTTCAGCATGACAACGAACTATATTTTTGTGACCGGCGGGGTCGTATCCTCTCTGGGTAAAGGCATTGCCGCAGCCTCCCTCGCAGCCATTCTTGAAGCCCGTGGCCTCAATGTGACCATGATGAAACTGGATCCGTATATCAACGTCGATCCTGGCACCATGAGCCCAACCCAACACGGGGAAGTGTTCGTTACTGAAGACGGCGCTGAAACCGATCTGGATCTTGGCCACTACGAGCGTTTCATTCGTACCAAAATGACCCGTCGTAACAACTTTACGACTGGCCGCATCTACTCTGACGTTCTGCGTAAAGAGCGCCGCGGTGACTACCTGGGCGCGACCGTGCAGGTTATCCCACACATCACTAACGCCATCAAAGAGCGTGTTCTTGCCGGTGGCGAAGGGCATGACGTTGTGCTGGTTGAAATCGGCGGTACCGTGGGTGATATCGAATCCTTGCCGTTCCTCGAAGCGATTCGTCAGCTGGCGGTAGACATTGGTCGTGAACACGCGCTGTTCATGCACCTGACGCTGGTGCCTTACATGGCGGCTGCAGGTGAAGTGAAAACCAAACCGACTCAGCACTCCGTTAAAGAACTGCTCTCTATCGGGATTCAGCCTGACATCCTGGTTTGCCGTTCCGATCGTGCCATTCCAGCGAACGAACGTGCGAAAATTGCATTGTTCTGTAACGTGCCTGAAAAAGCCGTTATTTCAATGAAAGACGTCGATTCCATTTATAAAATCCCGGGCCTGTTGAAATCACAGGGTCTGGACGATTATATTTGTAAACGATTCAGCTTGAACTGTCCGGAAGCTAACCTGTCTGAATGGGAACAGGTTATTTATGAAGAAGCGAACCCGGCAGGCGAAGTGACTATCGGTATGGTCGGCAAGTACATCGAACTGCCGGACGCCTATAAGTCCGTTATCGAAGCGCTGAAGCACGGTGGTCTGAAGAACCGCGTCTCCGTGAACATCAAGCTGATTGATTCGCAGGATGTTGAAACACGTGGCGTTGAAATTCTGAAAGATCTGGATGCTATCCTCATCCCTGGCGGCTTCGGCTACCGTGGTGTTGAAGGCAAGATCGCCACTGCACGCTATGCGCGTGAAAACAATATTCCATACCTCGGCATCTGCCTGGGTATGCAGGTTGCGCTGATCGAATTTGCGCGCAACGTAGCGGGAATGGAAAACGCGAACTCTACGGAATTTGTGCCAGACTGTAAGTACCCTGTCGTGGCGCTGATTACGGAATGGCGCGACGAAGACGGTAACGTCGAAGTCCGTACCGAGAAGAGCGATCTGGGTGGCACTATGCGTCTTGGCGCGCAGGCCTGCCAGCTGTCCGACGATAGCGTGGTTCGCAAGCTGTACGGCGAGCCGGTCATCACCGAGCGCCATCGTCACCGCTATGAAGTCAACAATATGTTGTTGAAACAAATTGAAGCCGCGGGCCTGCGTGTCGCGGGTCGCTCCGGGGACGATCAGTTAGTCGAGATCATCGAGGTGCCAAACCATCCGTGGTTTGTTGCCTGCCAGTTCCACCCGGAATTTACTTCAACGCCGCGTGATGGACATCCGCTGTTTGCAGGCTTCGTGAAAGCCGCCAGCGAGTACCAGAAGCGTCAGGCGAAGTAAAAAAGTTAGAACGGCAACGCGTACCAACGGTACGCGTTGTTTGTCTGGAGTTTTAGTTTAACTTGTACTGAGGAAAATCTAATGTCCAAAATCGTTAAAGTCATCGGTCGTGAAATCATCGACTCCCGTGGTAACCCGACCGTTGAAGCCGAAGTTCATCTGGAAGGTGGTTTCGTCGGTATGGCAGCTGCTCCATCAGGTGCTTCTACGGGTTCCCGTGAAGCGCTGGAACTGCGTGATGGCGACAAATCCCGTTTCATGGGCAAAGGCGTACTGAAAGCGGTTGGCGCTGTTAACGGTCCTATTGCTCAGGCTATCGTTGGCAAAGATGCCAAAGATCAGGCTGGCATCGACAAGATCATGATCGATCTGGACGGTACTGAAAACAAATCTAACTTCGGTGCGAACGCAATCCTGGCCGTTTCCCTGGCGAACGCCAAAGCAGCAGCCGCTGCTAAAGGTATGCCACTGTTCGAGCACATCGCTGAACTGAACGGCACCCCAGGCAAATACTCTATGCCTGTACCAATGATGAACATCATCAACGGTGGTGAGCACGCAGACAACAACGTTGATATTCAGGAATTCATGATTCAGCCAGTTGGCGCGAAAACCCTGAAAGAAGCGGTTCGTATGGGTTCTGAAGTGTTCCACAACCTGGCTAAAGTTCTGAAAGCTAAAGGTATGAACACTGCTGTTGGTGACGAAGGTGGCTACGCGCCAAACCTGGGTTCTAACGCAGAAGCACTGGCTGTTATCGCTGAAGCGGTTAAAGCAGCAGGCTACGAGCTGGGCAAAGACATCACCCTGGCGATGGACTGTGCAGCATCTGAATTCTACAAAGACGGTAAATACGTTCTGGCTGGCGAAGGCAACAAAGCGTTCACCTCCGAAGAGTTCACTCACTTCCTGGAAGACCTGACCAAACAGTACCCAATCGTTTCTATCGAAGACGGTCTGGACGAGTCTGACTGGGATGGTTTCGCATACCAGACCAAAGTACTGGGCGACAAAATCCAGCTGGTTGGTGACGATCTGTTCGTAACCAACACTAAGATCCTGAAAGAAGGCATCGAGAAAGGCATCGTTAACTCCATCCTGATCAAATTCAACCAGATCGGTTCTCTGACCGAAACGCTGGCTGCGATCAAAATGGCGAAAGACGCTGGCTACACCGCTGTTATCTCTCACCGTTCTGGCGAAACTGAAGACGCGACCATTGCCGACCTGGCTGTTGGTACCGCTGCTGGCCAGATCAAAACCGGTTCTATGAGCCGTTCTGACCGTGTTGCTAAATACAACCAGCTGATTCGTATCGAAGAAGCACTGGGTGAAAAAGCACCTTACAACGGTCGTAAAGAGATCAAAGGCCAGGCATAATTGCTTAAGCCTTAACATGAAAATGCCAGTCGAATGACTGGCATTTTTTTTGGTTATTTAAAATCGACCGCCATCTGCTCGGGAATGGTTAGTCCCCGGGTGGTTTGCACGCAGCGGGCGATATAATCCGTAAAACGAGGTGGCTTCGGCATCCCCATGCTGAGCAGCTTATCGTTGCTGAAGCGCACGTTCAGCGTGGCAAAGGCACCGTATAAGCGCATCGCTCTCAGCATCAGACGTTCGTTGCACGGACCAAAAATGGTTTTCAGTTCACGGCGCATTTTGACCAGCGTTTCGTAGCTGACCTGCGCGTACTTATCGCCAACGGGCGCTTTCTCCAGCGCCTGCGCCATTGCCCGATCGATATCCGCAAAGCGAACGCTGTTCTCTTCCCCGGCAGAAATGTGTACCACTTCCCCCGGACGCGCGTTGCTGCTCAGCAGCATTAACATTGCGTCGGCGCAATAATCTACCGGGACAACGTCGATCCGGTCTTCCATCGAGCACATAAACTTCTGCAGCATCAGGCCCATGCTGAAGACCCAAAAGATACTGCTCGACGGCGTGCAGCCGTGGCGGGTATGGCCGACGACGATGGACGGACGGGCGATGAGCAGCGGCAGGTTAGGACATTCCTGGCGCATCAGCTGTTCGATGGTTGACTTCGAATACGTATATTCCACCAGGTGCTCAGCGTTTTCTCTGAATTCCGCACTTTCGGCGACCAGCGAATCCTGCTCCGGCGTGCATGACATTGCGGTGCCTACATGCAGGAAACGCTGCAGCCCTGCGACCTGCTCCATGCGGCGCGCCAGCGCTAGCGTACCCTCTACGTTCACCTTCCAGATCAGCGGGTTATTGCCAAAAGACGCAACTGCCGCGCAGTTAACGACATGCGTAACCTGGTCCAGACGGGGATCGTTCAGAAAGCCTTCCGGCTGGCTGAGGTCGCCGATGAGGATATTATCCACGCTCAGGGAGGCCAGTTTCTCCTCAGAAATGTTGAACTTACGCATGTTCTCCTGCACGCGCGCCAGCCCGCTTTGCGGATCGCCGGCACGGGCAAGCAAAAGGAGTTTTACGGATTGATCGCTGGTCAGGATTTTTTCAAGTACTGCACCGCCCAGAAACCCGGTCACGCCTGTAATTAATAACATCTTCATTATTACCGTCTCATTATGATTGATGAGGCGGATTGTAGGCGCGCAAAAGTAAACGGCGTTTAAATAATAAAACGCCGGGACCGACAGCGTCTTAAGCTTATTTTAAGGAAAGGAAATCAGGTGAAAATATTGGACATTGCAGAAAGCGGAAAAATTCAATTTATTCATGTTTTTATTTTAACTTAATGATTTTAATCTGTTTTTGTCTCTGGGGTGGCGCGAGGTAAATAATTCAAACTGTAATAAACAAAATAATTTGTTACACCAAACATTTATCATATAAATGAATTGAGCCCTGCTTAAGTAAAATTGAGAAAAATAAAACGCAGGCTATTATATTTAGCCTGCGAAGGGTTTTCAGAGCAGAAGAGGAAGCGTGGCGCTGGCCGTTTGCTGGCTGACGTCAGCGTAATGACCATCCAGCGCAATCATGGATGTCGTAAGTAATTCGACCAGCAGCATCACCCCAACTTTGGCATTGAGCGCGCCCGCGCTAAGAGGGCCTTCTGGCTTGGCGGCCACCAGCAGCATATCGCTAAGAGACGCCAGCGGGCTGCGGGGCGTGTTGCTGAGCGCCAGAACCTTCACCCCGCGCTTGCGGGCAAGTTTCACCACGTGAAGTAAATCTCGCGTTGAACCGGAGCTGGAGATCGCCACCACCAGCGTCTCTGCCGAAAGCGTGGTCGCATTCATGGCTGCGCGGTGCATATCGCTAAAAAGCTGTGCGGATTTACCCAGCCTTAATAACTTGTAATGGAGATACTCCCCGAGGATCGCGCTGGCCGCGACGCCATAAATCTGCACGGACTGCGCCTGATGCAGCGCCAGTGCGGCTTTTTCAAGCAGCGCGCGGTCGAGGAGTCTCGCGGTATCCTGCAAAGCCTGCACCGATTCATCCACCACGCTGTCAATCTCATCCCCCGCCTGACGCGCGGGCTGTCCCTGCTGAATATCCAGCGCCAGCGCCATTTTGAATTCGTTATACCCCTTGCACCCCAGCGTCCGGCAAAGACGCGTCACGCTGGCCTCGCTGGTGTGGCTCTCTCGCGCCAGTTCGGTGATGGTCAGGTAGAGCACCCGGGCAGGGTCGCTGAGGACAAACTCACCGAGTTTTTGTTGCGTTGGGCTGTACCCGGAAGCCTCCTGGCGGAGCTTCAGCAGCAGGTTTTCATGGTCCGACATGCCACGTCCTTAATGTGTTTCACTGCGACTAGTGTGGCGGAAAGCGGGGGAAAGATGCCAGTCATTTTAAAAAAGTATGATCGGCCTCCTGGTTTGTGATGATAATTTTCACTATAAAATATTTATATGGTAAAAATTTTCATCTTTTAATGGGGGGATGAAAAAATGATGCAAATATTCAGTGGCGCTTCGTCGGGTGGATGGTTTGAAAAAGCGCAGCGCTTTGGCAAATCCTTTATGTTGCCTATCGCCGTATTGCCCGCGGCGGGTCTGCTGCTCGGTATCGGCGGGGCGTTATCGAACCCTAATACGCTGGCGGCCTATCCGTTTTTAGATGTGGGCTGGCTGCAGGCCATTTTCACCATCATGAGCAGTGCGGGTTCGATTGTGTTTGCGAACCTCTCGGTGCTGTTTGCGGTTGGGGTGGCCGTCGGGCTGGCAAAAAACGATAAGGGCACGGCGGGGCTGGCAGCGCTACTCGCGTTTCTGGTGATGAATGCCACCATCAACGCGCTGCTGATCCTCACCGGCAAACTGGCGCACGAGAACCCGGGCGCTGTAGGGCAGGGCATGACGCTGGGTATTCAGACGCTGGAAACCGGGGTGTTTGGCGGCGTGGTGATTGGTCTCGTGACCTGCGCGCTGCATCATCGGTTTAACAAGATAGCGCTTCCGCAGTTCCTGGGCTTTTTTGGCGGCTCGCGCTTTGTCCCGATTATCAGCTCGCTGGCGGCGATACTCGTTGGCGCGATCATGACCGTGGTCTGGCCGCATTTCCAGAAGCTTATTTTTGGTCTGGGCGGGCTGGTGGATGCCACCGGTTATCTTGGCACGCTGCTGTACGGCTTTATTTTGCGCATGCTTGGCCCGTTTGGTCTGCACCATATCTTCTATCTGCCGTTCTGGACCACCGCGCTCGGCGGCAGCGAGATCGTCAACGGCCACCTGGTTGAGGGCACGCAGCGGATCTTCTTCGCTCAGCTCGCCGACCCGAACACGCAGCATTTCTATGAAGGCACGTCACGCTTCATGTCCGGGCGCTTTATCACGATGATGTTTGGCCTGCTTGGTGCCTGCCTGGCGATGTACCACACGGCGAAACCGGAGAACAAAAAGCGCGTTGCCGGGCTGCTGCTCTCCGCGGCGTTAACTTCATTCCTGACGGGAATTACCGAGCCCATCGAGTTCTCCTTCCTGTTCATTGCCCCGGTGCTCTACGTCATTCACGCGCTGTTTGACGGGCTGGCGTTTATGCTCGCGCACATGCTGCACATCACCATCGGGCAGACCTTCTCCGGCGGTTTTATTGACTTCGTGCTGTTTGGCATTTTGCAGGGGGAGGCCAAAACCAACTGGATGTTCGTTCCGCTGGTCGGCGTGCCGTGGTTCTTCCTCTACTACTTCACTTTCCGCTACCTGATTAACCGCTTTGATTTCGCCACGCCGGGCCGTGAAAAGGAGGCGATGGTTGATGACGTCAGCCTGCCGCAAAGCGAGCGCGCTGCGGCGGTGATCGCCGGGTTGGGCGGAAAAGACAATCTGGAAGAGGTGGACTGCTGCGCCACGCGCCTTCGCGTGACGGTCAAAGACGGCAGCAAAGTGAATGACGCGGCGCTCAAAGCCACCGGCGCGCGAGGCGTTATCGTGCGCGGTAACGGTGTACAGGTCATTTATGGCCCGCACGTCACAATTATCAAAAACGAAGTGGAAGAGATCTTATCGTAATGAAAAATGTACTGGATAACCTGAAGGGAAAACTGGTCGTCTCCTGTCAGGCGCTGGAAAACGAACCGCTGCACAGCCCGTTTATCATGTCGCGAATGGCGCTGGCGGCGGCACAGGGTGGAGCCTTCGCCATTCGCGCCAACAGCGTGGTAGATATCGAGGCCATTAAACAGCAGGTGTCTTTACCGGTTATCGGCATCATCAAACGGGACTATCCAGGGAGCGAAGTATTTATCACCGCTACGATGAAAGAGGTGGATGAGCTCATGGCCGTCTCTCCGGAAATCATTGCCCTTGATGCGACGGCGCGGGAACGTCCTGGCGGTGAATCCCTGGAAACACTGGTCACGGCCATCCGCTCACGTTACCCCTCGGTACTGCTGATGGCAGATATTTCCACCGTAGACGAAGCCGTGACGGCGCAGATGCTTGGCTTTGACTGCGTCGGTACCACGCTGTACGGCTATACGGCGGAAACGGCAGGCCATACGCTTCCGGAGAATGACTGTGCGTTCCTGAAAGCGGTGCTGGCGGCCGTGACGGTCCCCGTGGTTGCCGAAGGCAACGTGGATACGCCCGAGCGCGCGGCCCGGAGTCTGGCGCTGGGCGCGCATACGGTCGTTGTCGGCGGGGCGATCACCCGCCCACAGCAAATTACCGCGCGCTTTATGGCGGCGATTAGCGCGCAAAGCACCGATGGAGCATGACCATCCGACGGGGATCTGCGATACTTATCGTTTATCCCCTTTACTGAGATGACTATGCAGTACCCGATTAACGAGATGTTCCAGACCCTGCAAGGCGAGGGTTACTTTACCGGCGTTCCCGCTATCTTTATTCGTTTACAGGGATGCCCGGTTGGCTGTGCCTGGTGTGATACCAAACATACGTGGGATAAGCTCGCAGATCGGGAAGTGTCGCTGTTTAGCATTCTGGCGAAAACCAAAGAGAGCGATAAGTGGGGCGCGGGCAGTGCAGAAGACCTGCTGGCCATAATTGGTCGCCAGGGCTGGACGGCTCGCCACGTCGTCATCACCGGCGGCGAACCCTGCATTCACGATCTGACGCCGCTGACCGAGCTGCTCGAAAAGAACGGCTACAGCTGCCAGATTGAGACCAGCGGCACCCATGAAGTGCGCTGCTCGCACACCACCTGGGTGACGGTATCGCCAAAAGTGAATATGCGTGGCGGGTATGACGTGCTGTCTCAGGCGCTGGAGCGCGCGGATGAAATTAAGCATCCGGTAGGACGCGTACGTGATATCGAAGCGCTGGATGAACTGCTGGCAACGCTGACGGATGAGAAGCAGCGGGTAATCGCCCTGCAGCCGATCAGCCAGAAAGAGGATGCGACGCGCCTGTGCATTGAAACCTGCATTGCGCGCAACTGGCGCCTGTCGATGCAGACGCACAAGTATCTGAATATTGCCTAGAAAAAAGCCCGGTTTTGCCGGGCTTTTTTTTACTCTCCGCGATACACGCAGCCTGCCGTGCAGGTTTCTTTGATCATCACCGCGCTCAGCAGCGGTACCAGCGGCTTCATCTGATCCCAGATCCATTTTGCCAGCACTTCGCTGGTCGGGTTTTCCAGACCCGGAATATCGTTGAGATAGTAGTGATCCAGACGATCGTAGGTCGGCTTAAACGCGGCCTTTAGCTCGGCAAAGTCCATGATCCAACCGGTATGCGGATCAACTTCACCGGTGATCTCAAGACGCACCATAAACGAATGCCCGTGCAGGCGGCCGCATTTATGTCCTGCAGGAACGTGCGGAAGGTGGTGGGCGGCTTCGAAGGTGAAATCTTTAAACAGTGTGGTGGACATGATCGCTCTCAGTAATGCGGAAAAAACCGCCGCATAGTACCGGAAAGCACAATTTTTAGCATTAACTAAAACGGCTCTGAACGGTGAACGCCCGGTATTCAGGGTGATTATTGGTTTTTATTCTTTTATTTCAAATGGTTATTCAATCGTTTTTATCGCTAAGAACGATAACTAAAACAGGTTAGTCCATTTGGTTATTTATTATTTCCATCCCTTCTTTAATTGTTATTATCCACGCCGTTAACCTTATCTTCAGTTTGGATTTATTCGCTTAAAGTCCGCTTGGCTACTGGAACATAACGACGCATGACAACACAGGCCCCACCTTCAAATTTGCTTCCCCTTAACCCGGAGCAACTGGCGCGCCTTCAGGCTGCCACCTCTGATTTTTCTCCCACTCAGCTTGCCTGGGTCTCCGGTTATTTCTGGGGAATGCTCAACCAGCAGCCTGGCGCGGTGGCTGGCGCACCGGCAACGGCCGTGGAAATTCCTGCCATTACGCTGATTAGCGCCTCGCAGACGGGCAACGCCCGCCGCGTGGCCGAAGCGCTGCGTGATGATCTGCTGGCCGCCAAACTGAACGTGAACCTGGTCAACGCCGGGGATTATAAATTCAAACAAATCGCGTCAGAAAAACTGCTGGTGATGGTCGCCTCGACCCAGGGGGAAGGTGAACCCGCTGAAGAAGCGGTGGCGCTGCATAAGTTCCTGTTCTCGAAAAAAGCGCCGAAGCTGAACGGCACGGCGTTTGCCGTCTTTGGCCTGGGCGATACCTCCTATGAATTCTTCTGCCAGTCCGGTAAAGATTTCGACAGCAAGCTGGCGGAGCTGGGCGCGGAGCGCCTGCTGGACCGCGTGGACGCGGATGTGGAATACCAGACTGCCGCCGCTGAATGGCGTGCGCGCATCGTTGAGGTATTGAAAGCCCGCGTCCCGAAAGAGACGCCAGCACAGGCCGCGGTGACCGCTGCGGGCACCGTCAATGAGATCCACACCAGCCCGTATACCAAAGAGTCGCCGCTGACGGCGAGCCTGTCGGTGAACCAGAAAATTACGGGCCGCGACTCGGAAAAAGACGTGCGCCATATTGAAATCGATCTTGGCGACTCCGGCCTGCGCTATCAGCCTGGCGATGCGCTGGGCGTCTGGTATCAGAACGATCCGGCGCTGGTGAAAGAGCTGGTGGAACTGCTGTGGCTGAAGGGTGACGAGCCCGTCACCGTTGACGGCAAAACCCAGCCACTTTCAGAGGCGCTGCAGTGGCATTTCGAGCTGACGGTGAACACTCCGAATATCGTCGAGAATTATGCCACCCTAACGCGCAGCGAATCCCTGCTGCCGCTGGTGGGCGACAAAGCGAAGCTGCAGCATTACGCCGCGACGACGCCGATTGTCGATATGGTGCGTTTCTCTCCGGCACAGCTGGATGCCGATGCGCTGATCGGTCTGCTGCGTCCGCTGACCCCACGCCTGTACTCTATCGCCTCTTCCCAGGCGGAAGTGGAAAGCGAAGTTCACGTTACCGTCGGCGTGGTGCGCTACGACATCGAAGGCCGCGCCCGCGCGGGTGGAGCATCAAGCTTCCTGGCGGACCGCGTGGAAGAAGAGGGCGAGGTGCGCGTCTTTATCGAGCACAACGACAACTTCCGCCTGCCGGCGAACCCGGAGACCCCAGTGATCATGATTGGCCCGGGCACCGGCATCGCGCCGTTCCGCGCCTTTATGCAGCAGCGTGCCGCGGACGACGCGCCGGGTAAAAACTGGCTGTTCTTTGGCAACCCGCACTTTACCGAAGATTTCCTCTACCAGGTTGAGTGGCAGCGCTACGTCAAAGAGGGCGTACTGACCCGCATCGATCTGGCCTGGTCCCGCGATCAGAAAGAAAAAGTATACGTACAAGACAAGCTGCGCGAACAGGGCGCAGAGCTGTGGCGCTGGATCAATGACGGTGCCCACATTTATGTCTGCGGCGACGCCAATCGCATGGCGAAAGACGTTGAGCAGGCACTGCTGGAAGTGATTGCCGAATTCGGCGGTATGGATGCCGAAGCGGCGGATGAATTTTTAAGTGAGCTGCGCGTTGAGCGCCGTTATCAGCGAGATGTCTACTAATGAGCGAAAAACATCCAGGGCCACTGGTGGTCGAAGGTAAACTGACAGACGCCGAGCGCATGAAGCTGGAAAGCAACTATCTGCGCGGCACCATTGCTGAAGATCTGAATGACGGCCTGACCGGCGGTTTCAAAGGCGACAACTTCCTGCTGATCCGTTTCCACGGCATGTATCAGCAGGACGACCGCGATATCCGCGCCGAGCGCGCAGAACAGAAGCTGGAGCCGCGCCACGCGATGCTGCTGCGCTGCCGCCTGCCGGGTGGAGTGATCACCACCAAACAGTGGCAGGCGATCGACAAATTTGCGGGTGAGAACACGATTTATGGCAGCATCCGCCTGACCAACCGTCAGACCTTCCAGTTCCACGGGATTCTGAAGAAGAACGTGAAGCCGGTGCACCAGATGCTGCACTCCGTGGGTCTGGACGCGCTGGCGACCGCCAACGACATGAACCGTAACGTGCTCTGCACCTCGAACCCGTACGAGTCCGAGCTGCACGCCGAAGCGTATGAGTGGGCGAAGAAAATTTCCGAGCACCTGCTGCCGCGTACCCGCGCCTATGCGGAGATCTGGCTCGATCAGGAAAAAGTCGCGACCACTGACGAAGAACCGATCCTCGGTCAGACCTACCTGCCGCGTAAGTTCAAAACCACGGTGGTGATCCCGCCGCAGAACGACATCGATCTGCACGCCAACGACATGAACTTCGTGGCGATTGCCGAAAACGGCAAGCTGATTGGCTTTAACCTGCTGGTGGGCGGCGGCCTGTCTATTGAGCACGGTAACAAGAAAACCTACGCCCGCACCGCGAGCGAGTTCGGCTTCCTGCCGCTGGAGCACACGCTGGCCGTGGCGGAAGCGGTAGTGACCACCCAGCGCGACTGGGGCAACCGTACCGACCGTAAAAACGCGAAAACCAAGTACACTCTGGAGCGCGTGGGCGTTGAAACGTTCAAAGAGGAAGTGGAGCGTCGTGCGGGGATCAAATTTGAGCCGATCCGCCCTTACGAATTCACCGGTCGCGGCGATCGCATCGGCTGGGTGAAAGGCATCGACAATAACTGGCACCTGACGCTGTTCATTGAAAATGGCCGTATTCTGGATTATCCGGGCCGCCCGCTGAAAACCGGTCTGCTGGAAATCGCGAAGATCCACAAAGGCGAGTTCCGTATCACCGCTAACCAGAACCTGATCGTCGCCAGCGTGCCGGAAAGCGAAAAGGCGAAAATTGAGGAGCTGGCGCGCGAGCACGGGTTGATGAATGCGGTGAAGCCACAGCGTGAAAACTCCATGGCCTGCGTGTCGTTCCCGACCTGTCCGCTGGCGATGGCCGAAGCCGAGCGTTTCCTGCCGTCATTTACTGACAAAGTGGAAGCGATTCTGGAAAAACACGGTATTCCGGACGAGCATATTGTTATGCGCGTGACGGGCTGCCCGAACGGCTGCGGTCGTGCGATGCTGGCCGAGCTGGGGCTGGTGGGGAAAGCGCCGGGTCGTTATAACCTGCACCTGGGCGGTAACCGTATCGGCACGCGTATTCCACGTATGTTCCGCGAGAACATCACCGAGCCGGAAATTCTTGATTCCATCGACGAGCTTGTCGGGCGCTGGGCGAAAGAGCGCGAAGCGGGTGAAGGCTTCGGCGACTTTACGGTGCGTGCGGGCATCATTCGCCCGGTGCTCGATCCCGCCAGGGATTTCTGGGAGTAACCACGAGAGGTAATTATGTCCGTACTCGATCTAAACGCCCTTAATGACCTGCCAAAAGTCGAACGCATTCTGGCCCTGGCAGAAACTAACGCTCACCTTGAAAAGCTGGACGCCGAAGGGCGCGTGGCGTGGGCGCTGGAAAACCTGCCGGGAGAGTATGTGCTCTCGTCGAGCTTTGGTATTCAGGCGGCTGTGAGCCTGCATCTGGTGAATCAGATCCGTCCGGACATACCGGTGATCCTCACCGATACCGGCTACCTGTTCCCGGAAACCTACCAGTTTATCGACGAGCTGACGGACAAGCTCAGGCTGAACCTCAAAGTCTACCGCGCAACGGAAAGCGCGGCCTGGCAGGAGGCGCGCTACGGCAAGCTGTGGGAGCAGGGCGTTGAGGGCATTGAGAAATACAATGAGATCAACAAAGTTGAGCCGATGAACCGGGCGCTGAAAGAGCTGAACGCCCAAACGTGGTTTGCCGGCCTGCGCCGCGAGCAGTCCGGGAGCCGCGCAACCTTACCGGTACTGGCGGTACAGCGCGGCGTGTTCAAAGTGCTGCCGATTATCGACTGGGATAACCGCACGGTGTATCAGTACCTGCAAAAACACGGGCTCAAGTACCATCCGCTGTGGGACCAGGGCTACCTGTCCGTGGGCGACACCCACACCACGCGCAAATGGGAGCCGGGAATGGCGGAAGAAGAGACGCGATTCTTCGGGCTGAAGCGCGAGTGCGGGCTGCACGAAGGGTAATGTTTTTTCGCCCGGTGGCGCTGCGCTTACCGGGCTTAACGACATCAGGCTTTGCCCGCTTTCGCCAGCTCCTTCACCAGCGGCAGCATCACTTTCACGACATCCCGGCTGCGGTGCTCAATCCGCTGCGGCAGCGTTTTATCAATGTGCTGCTGATTATCCAGCCGCACATCATGCCAGCTGGTCCCGTCCGGGAACGCTTTCGATTTAGCGCGCTGCTGATAGCCATCCTTTTTGCCCAGCGCCCAGTTCGTCGCCTCGACGTACAACACCGGAATGCCTGCCTTATCAAACACTTCTCCGTCGTTACAACAGCCAGTGCCTTTTGGATAATCTGGGTTACCGCCTGGGTTTGTTGCGGCATAGACGCCATGCGTACGGGCAAGCGCCAGCGCGCGGTCGCGGGTGAGTTTACGCACGCTGCTCGGCGTGCTCTGTCCACTATTAAAATAGAGCTTATCGCCCACGATCAGGTTATCGAGGTTAATCACCAGCAGCGTATTTTTCTTCTCCTCAGCGCTCATCCGTTTAAGGAGATTCTCAGCGCCGAGTTTTCCTTCTTCTTCGCCGCTGGTCGCCACAAAGCGAATACCGTATTTCGTCGGAATATTTTTAAGGCGTTCAGCCAGTTCAAGCATCACACCGAGACCCGCTGCGTTATCGTCCATGCCCTGCAGCGTCAGTCCCCCGAGGTTATTATCAATATCGGCGTCGCTCATTGGCGCATAGGTATCCAGGTGCGCCATGATAATAATCTGCTCAGCCGCTTTCCCCTCATGCGCCGCAATCACCGTGCTGCCGGTCACGTTATGCCAGTTTTGCGTTTTATTGCGTGAGGTATAGATGTAGCGGCTGTGAAACGAGCGTATGTCACTCTGGTAGCCCATCTGTGCAAACTGCTGGCGAATATAGTCGGCGGAGAGCATCTCCGCGGGTGAACCGGTCATGCGGCCAGGGAAAACCGTCGCAATATGTCGCGCCTGCATAGTGGCGATTTCACCATAAGGTTGATTTTTTGCCTGAGCCGGAAGGATAAAGCAAACGCCGAGCGCCAGGGCAGCAATACGGTGGCGCGTTGCGGAAAACATAGTGAGTCCTTAAAAACAGAGCAAAATAATAACGTGCATAGTATGAAACTGTGATCGTCCATACACAATTTGAATCGCTCTTAAATGCCCGAAATTTCGCGTGTTAAGCATTTTTTGGTATTTGCTTTTTCACGGCGTTATTCCATTGAGTAACTACTCATTCCAATTCGTAATTTCATTCGATCTAAGCCGCCCCCTATAGTCCCTCTATTCCTCGTTGTTAGAGAGTTGTTGCCAGTGGACTATCTGCCCCTTTTTGCCGCCTTAAAAGACCGACCGGTACTGGTTGTCGGCACGGGAGAAATTGCCGATCGCAAAATCGCGTTTTTGCAGCGCGCAGGGGCACAGGTGCGGGTTGTTGAAGAGGCGGATTTCGACGAGTCACAGATCGACAGCGTGGTGCTGGTGATTGCGGCGACTGAAAATCGGGAACTTAACCGGCGGGTCTCCGACGCGGCCCAGGCCCGTTACCGTCTGGTGAACGTGGTGGACGACCAGCCTTTATGCTCGTTTATCTTCCCGTCGATCGTTGATCGCTCGCCGCTGCTGGTGGCGATCTCCTCCGGCGGCACCGCGCCAGTGCTGGCGCGCGTGCTGCGGGAAAAGATCGAAGCGCTGCTGCCGACCAGCCTCGGGCGCATGGCGGAGAAAGCCAGCTACTGGCGCAACCATTTAAAAAACCGCCTGACCAGCGTGACGGAACGCCGTCGCTTCTGGGAGCGCGTATTTCGCGGCCGCTTTGCCAGCCTGATGCTGGCGGGCAATGAGACGGCGGCGCAGAAAATTCTCGAAGACGAACTGGATAACCCCGGCAGTACGGGCGGGGAAATTATTCTGGTGGGAGCCGGGCCGGGCGATGCCGGTTTGCTGACGCTGCGCGGCCTGCAGGTGCTGCAGGATGCGGACGTGGTGTTCTACGACCACCTGGTCACCGACGGTGTGCGCGAGCTGATCCGTCGCGATGCGGAGCAAATCTGCGTCGGCAAACGGGCGGGGGAACACTCCGTGCCGCAGCACGATACCAACCAGATGCTGATTGACGCCGCGAAAGCGGGCAAAACCGTGGTCCGCCTGAAAGGGGGCGACCCGTTCATTTTCGGTCGCGGCGGTGAAGAACTGCAGGCGGCAGCCGAGGCGGGCGTACCGTTCCAGGTGGTGCCCGGCATCACGGCGGCCTCTGCGGTGACGGCCTACGCCGGGATCCCGCTCACCCATCGCGATTACGCCCAGAGCGTCACCTTTGTGACCGGGCACTACAAAGCCGACAGCACGCCGTTTGACTGGTCGCACCTCGCCCAGAGCCGACAAACGCTGGCGATATACATGGGCACGATGAAGGCTGCGGACATCAGCGAACAACTTATTCAGCACGGTCGCGAGGCGACGACGCCCGTTGCCGTCATTTCTCGCGGTACGCGCGTCGATCAGCATGTCGCTATCGGCACATTACAAGACCTTGCAACCCTGGCGAAAGACGCCCCGATGCCTGCCCTGATCGTGGTGGGAGAGGTGGTGCAGCTGCACAGCACCCTCGCCTGGTTCCAACACACAACCGATACAGAAGGCTTTGGTTCTTCTGTTGTAAATTTGGCTTAAGGAACGGTTATGGACCAAAAACGACTTACTCACCTGCGGCAGCTCGAAGCGGAAAGTATCCATATTATCCGCGAAGTGGCCGCCGAGTTCTCTAACCCGGTGATGATGTACTCCATCGGTAAAGATTCCAGCGTCATGCTGCACCTGGCGCGTAAAGCGTTTTATCCGGGCACGTTGCCGTTCCCGCTGCTGCACGTGGATACCGGCTGGAAATTCCGCGAAATGTACGAATTCCGCGACCGTACCGCCAAAGCCTACGGCTGCGAGCTGCTGGTGCACAAAAATCCGGAAGGGGTGGCGATGGGCATTAACCCGTTCGTCCACGGCAGCGCCAAGCATACCGACATCATGAAAACCGAAGGGCTGAAGCAGGCGCTGAACAAGTACGGTTTTGACGCGGCCTTCGGCGGCGCGCGGCGTGACGAAGAAAAATCCCGCGCCAAAGAGCGTATCTACTCCTTCCGCGACCGCTTCCATCGCTGGGATCCGAAAAACCAGCGCCCGGAGCTGTGGCACAACTACAACGGCCAGATCAACAAGGGCGAAAGCATTCGCGTCTTCCCGCTCTCTAACTGGACCGAGCTGGATATCTGGCAGTACATCTATCTGGAAAACATCGAGATTGTTCCGCTGTACCTGGCCGCCGAGCGCCCGGTGCTGGAGCGCGACGGCATGCTGATGATGATTGACGACGATCGTATCGACCTGCAGCCGGGTGAAGTGATCAAAAAACAGATGGTCCGTTTCCGTACCCTCGGCTGCTGGCCGCTGACCGGCGCGGTGGAATCGAACGCGCAGACGCTGCCGGAGATCATCGAAGAGATGCTGGTGTCCACCACCAGCGAGCGACAGGGGCGCGTGATTGACCGCGACCAGGCAGGCTCCATGGAGCTGAAGAAACGTCAGGGTTATTTCTAAGGAGCCGCCATGAACACCACTATTGCTCAACAAATTGCCAACGAAGGCGGCGTGGAAGCGTATCTGCACGCCCAACAACATAAAAGCCTGCTGCGCTTTCTGACCTGCGGCAGCGTGGATGACGGGAAAAGTACCCTGATTGGCCGCCTGCTGCACGACACGCGCCAGATTTATGAAGATCAGCTCTCTTCCCTGCATAACGACAGCAAGCGTCACGGCACCCAGGGCGAAAAACTTGACCTGGCGCTGCTGGTGGACGGCCTGCAGGCGGAGCGCGAGCAGGGCATCACTATTGACGTGGCCTATCGCTATTTCTCCACCGAGAAGCGCAAGTTTATTATCGCCGACACCCCGGGGCACGAGCAGTACACCCGCAATATGGCGACCGGCGCATCCACCTGCGATCTGGCGATCCTGCTGATGGACGCCCGTAAAGGCGTGCTGGATCAAACCCGTCGCCACAGCTTTATCTCCACTTTGCTGGGGATCAAGAACCTGGTGGTGGCGGTCAACAAGATGGATCTGGTGAACTTCAGCGAAGAAAAATTCGAGGAGATCCGCCAGAGCTACCTGACCTTTGCCGAACAGCTGCCGGGCAACCTGGATATTCGCTTTGTGCCGCTCTCGGCGCTGGAAGGGGATAACGTCGCCTCCCAGAGCGCGAACATGCCGTGGTACAGCGGCCCGACGCTGCTGGAAGTGCTGGAGACCGTTGAAATTCATCGCGTGGTCGACACTCAGCCAATGCGCTTCCCGGTGCAGTACGTGAACCGTCCAAACCTCGATTTCCGCGGCTTCTCCGGCACTATTGCTTCCGGTTCCGTGAAGGTGGGGCAGCGCGTGAAGGTGTTGCCATCCGGCGTGGAGTCAGCAATTGCGCGTATCGTGACCTTCGACGGCGACCTGCAGGAAGCCGGGGCAGGGGAAGCGGTCACGCTGGTGTTGAAAGACGAAATTGATATCAGCCGCGGTGACCTGCTGGTCGACGCGCAGGAGACGCTGGCGGCGGTGCAGGGCGCTTCCGTGGACGTGGTGTGGATGGCCGAACAGCCGCTGACCGCAGGCCAGAGCTACGACATCAAAATTGCGGGCAAGAAAACCCGCGCCCGCGTGGACGGCATTCAGTTCCAGGTGGACATCAACAACCTGACCCACCGTGACGTGAGCGAGCTGCCGCTGAACGGTATTGGCCTGGTCGATCTGACCTTCGACGAGCCGCTGGTGCTGGATCCGTATCAGCAGAACCCGGTGACGGGCGGGCTGATCTTTATTGACCGCCTGACCAACGTTACCGTCGGCGCGGGCATGGTGCGCGAGCCTAACGCGCAGGCGAGCGTGACCTCTGAGTTCAGCGCCTTCGAGCTGGAGCTGAACGCGCTGGTGCGTAAGCACTTCCCGCACTGGGGCGCCCGCGATCTGCTGGGAGGCAAGTAATGGCCGCCCATGATGAGAACGTCGTCTGGCATCCTCATCCGGTCACCGTCGCCCAGCGCGAACAGCTTCACGGCCACCGTGGGGTGGTGCTGTGGTTTACCGGGCTGTCTGGCTCCGGTAAATCCACGGTGGCGGGCGCGCTGGAAGAGGCGCTGCATCAGCAGGGAGTAAGTACCTACCTGCTGGATGGCGACAACGTGCGTCACGGCCTGTGCAGCGATTTGGGGTTCAGCGACGACGACCGCAAAGAGAACATTCGCCGGGTAGGTGAAGTCGCCAGCCTGATGGCTGACGCCGGGCTGGTGGTGCTGACGGCGTTTATCTCGCCGCACCGCGCCGAGCGCCAGATGGTGCGCGAGCGCGTGGGTCAGGATCGCTTTATCGAAGTGTTTGTCGATACGCCGCTGGAGATCTGCGAAGCGCGCGATCCGAAAGGGTTGTACAAAAAAGCGCGTGCCGGCGAGCTGCGAAACTTCACCGGAATTGACTCGGTTTACGAAGCGCCTGAATCGCCTGAGATTCACCTGGAAGGTCAACAATTGGTAACAAATTTAGTAAGCCAATTATTAGACCTGCTCAGACGGGACGATATTATCAGATCCTGAGGCGGTATCGTTCGGGAGCTGTCTTCCCGAACGATGAGTCACGGTCACAGGATTAGCTATGCGCAACAGTGAAAACTACATTATCACCACCGGGTCGGAACCGTTAACCACCGACAATGAGACGACCTGGTCCTTCCCTGGGGCGATAGTCGGCTTTGCGTCGTGGTTACTGGCGCTGGGTATTCCATTTTTGATCTACGGTGGTAACACCCTTTTCTTCTTTCTCTACACCTGGCCCTTCTTCCTGGCGCTGATGCCCGTTGCGGTCGTTGTCGGGGTTGCGCTGCACTCCCTTTTCAACGGCAAGCTCCTGTACAGTACGGTTATCACGATTGCCACCGTTGTCGTCATCTTTGGCCTGCTGTTTTTATGGCTGATGGGCTAACTTGCGACATAATTAAAACCCCGCAGTAGAGTCGAACGGAAAGTTATGGGATGATGATGCCGTTTTTTCAGGGGGCAGGATGGGTAAACTAACGCTGCTGTTGCTGGCTTTGCTGGTCTGGCTGCAATATTCGTTGTGGTTCGGTAAGAACGGGCTGCACGACTACAGCCGGGTGAGCGATGACGTCGCGGCTCAGCAGGCAACAAATGCCAAACTTAAGGCGCGTAACGATCAACTCTTTGCTGAAATTGATGACCTCAATGGCGGCCAGGAGGCGATTGAGGAGCGCGCACGCAATGAACTCAGTATGACTAAGCCGGGCGAAACCTTTTATCGTCTGGTTCCGGATGCGTCTAAACGCAATCAGGGCTCAGCACAAAACAATCGATAATCAGGCCCAGGATTACGACATGGCAGCAACTTTTTCGGACGTATGTGCCGTGGTGCCGGCCGCAGGTTTTGGCCGGCGCATGCAGACAGAATGTCCCAAGCAGTACCTCTCAATTGGCGATAAAACGATCCTTGAGCACGCCGTGGCGGCGCTGCTGGCGCACCCGCGGGTGACGCACGTGGTCATCGCCATCAGTCCCGGCGATGCCCGCTTTGCGCAGCTGCCGCTGGCAAAACACCCACAGATTACCGTAGTTGATGGCGGCGCCGAGCGCGCCGATTCCGTGCTGGCGGGCATTCAGGCTGCCGGAAGCGCCCAGTGGGTGCTGGTCCATGACGCGGCACGTCCGTGCCTGCATCAGGACGACCTGGCACGCCTGCTGGCGCTGAGCGAAACCAGTAAAGTGGGCGGTATTCTGGCCGCGCCGGTGCGCGACACCATGAAGCGTGCCGAGCCGGGCAAGCGTGCTATCGCCCACACCGTTGAGCGCGTCGACTTATGGCACGCGCTGACGCCGCAATTTTTCCCCCGCGAACTGCTCCACGACTGCTTAACGCGTGCCCTTAATGAAGGCGCGACCATCACGGACGAAGCCTCCGCGCTGGAGTATTGCGGTTTTCACCCCACGCTTGTTGAAGGGCGCGCTGATAATATAAAAGTGACGCGCCCGGAAGATTTACAGCTCGCGGAATTTTATCTTACCCGTTCGACCCATCAGGAGAAGGCATAATGCGAATTGGACACGGTTTTGATGTACACGCCTTTGGCGGAGAAGGCCCAATTATCATTGGCGGCGTACGTATTCCTTACGAAAAAGGGCTGCTGGCGCATTCTGATGGCGACGTGGCGCTGCATGCGCTGACCGACGCGCTGCTCGGCGCTGCCGCGCTGGGTGATATCGGCAAGCTGTTCCCGGACACCGACCCGGCCTTTAAAGGGGCGGACAGCCGCGAATTGCTGCGCGAAGCGTGGCGCCGTATTCAGGCGAAAGGTTACACCCTCGGCAACGTCGACGTGACGATTATTGCCCAGGCCCCGAAAATGCTGCCGCACATTCCGCAGATGCGCGTATTTATTGCTGAAGATCTGGGCTGCCATATGGATGACGTCAACGTCAAAGCCACCACCACGGAGAAGCTGGGCTTTACCGGTCGTGGCGAAGGGATTGCCTGTGAAGCCGTGGCGCTGCTGGTGAAGGCGGCAAAATGACGGACTTCGATAACCTGACATACCTGCACGGCAAGCCGCAGGGGAACGGGGTGCTGAAAGCCAGCCCGGAAGATTTCCTCGTGGTGGAGGATCTGGGCTTTGAGCCCGATGGCGAAGGCGAACATATCCTGGTGCGTATTCTGAAAAACGGCTGCAACACCCGCTTTGTGGCCGACGCGCTGGCAAAATTCCTCAAAATTCACGCCCGGGAAGTGAGCTTTGCCGGGCAGAAAGATAAACATGCCGTCACCGAGCAGTGGCTCTGCGCCCGCGTGCCCGGCAATGCGATGCCTGATTTAAGCAAATTTGAGCTTGAAGGCTGTAAGGTGCTGGAGTATGCCCGCCACAAGCGCAAGCTGCGCCTGGGGGCGTTGAAAGGCAACGCGTTTACGCTGGTGCTGCGCGAAGTGACTAACCGTGAAGACGTTGAAAAACGTCTCAACGCCATTAATGAACGCGGCGTTCCGAACTACTTTGGCGCGCAGCGCTTTGGCATTGGCGGCAGCAACCTGCAGGGCGCGCTGCGCTGGGCGCAAAGCGATGCGCCGGTGCGCGACAGGAATAAACGCAGTTTTTGGTTGTCGGCGGCCCGCAGCGCGTTGTTTAATCAGATTGTGAGCGAAAGGCTGAAAAAACCGGACGCGAATCAAGTTGTTGTTGGCGATGCGCTACAATTAGCGGGACGCGGAAGCTGGTTTGTGGCAACGGCCGAAGAAATGGCCGATGTGCAGTCGCGCGTGGAAGCCAAAGCGCTGATGATTACCGCAGCTTTGCCGGGCTCAGGCGACTGGGGCACCCAGGGCGACGCGTTGAGCGCTGAGCAGTCCGCTGTGGCGGATGCGCCGGAATTACAATCCTTGCTGGTGCGGGAAAAAGTCGAAGCAGCGCGCCGCGCGATGCTGCTCTATCCGCAGCAGTTAAGCTGGAACTGGTGGGATGACGTGACCGTCGAGTTACGCTTCTGGCTGCCGGCAGGTAGCTTTGCCACCAGTGTTGTCAGGGAACTAATCAACACCTCGGGTGATTATGCGAATATTGCTGAGTAACGATGACGGGATCCACGCGCCGGGCATTCAGACCCTGGCGAAGCACCTCCGTGAATTTGCGGATGTGCAGGTTGTGGCCCCCGATCGTAACCGCAGTGGAGCGTCTAACTCACTGACGCTGGAGTCGTCGCTTCGCACCTTTACCTTTGAAAATGGCGATATTGCCGTGCAGATGGGCACGCCGACGGACTGCGTGTTTCTGGGCGTGAACGCGCTGATGCGCCCGCGTCCGGATATCGTCGTCTCCGGCATTAACGCCGGGCCGAACCTCGGCGATGACGTGATTTACTCCGGAACGGTAGCGGCGGCAATGGAAGGGCGCCATCTGGGGTTCCCGGCGCTGGCGGTCTCGTTAAACGGCCACACGCACTACGATACCGCCGCCGCGGTGACCTGCTCGATCCTGCGGGCGCTAGGCCGCGAGCCGCTGCGTACCGGGCGCATTCTCAACATCAACGTGCCGGATCTTCCTCTCAATGAAATTAAGGGCATTCGCGTTACGCGCTGCGGAAGCCGGCATCCGGCCGATCAGGTGATCCCGCAGCAGGATCCTCGCGGCAACACGCTTTACTGGATCGGGCCTCCTGGCGATAAGTGCGATGCGGGTCCGGACACCGACTTTGCCGCCGTGGATGATGGCTATGTCTCGGTCACTCCGCTGCACGTAGATTTAACCGCGTATAGCGCGCATGATGTGGTATCGGGCTGGCTGGATCGCGCAGGAGTGAACGCGCAATGGTAAGCAAACGTGTACAAACTCTTCTGGAACAACTTCGCGCACAGGGGATCCGCGACGAGCACGTGCTTGAAGCGCTCGCTCAGGTCCCGCGTGAGAAATTTGTAGACGAGGCGTTTGAACACAAAGCGTGGGAAAACGTAGCGCTGCCCATCGGGCAAGGCCAGACGATTTCGCAGCCTTATATGGTGGCGCGGATGACGGAGCTGCTGGAACTCACGCCCGACTCACGCGTGCTGGAGATTGGCACCGGGTCGGGGTATCAGACCGCCATCCTGGCGCATCTGGTACACCATGTCTGTTCCGTAGAGCGGATCAAAGGTTTGCAATGGCAGGCGCGTCGTCGCCTGAAACAACTTGATTTACATAATGTTTCGACACGACACGGTGATGGATGGCAGGGTTGGCAGGCTCGCGCCCCGTTTGACGCTATCATCGTGACGGCGGCTCCGCCTGAAATTCCCGCTGCGCTCTTGTCGCAGCTGGATGAGGGGGGCATTCTTGTTCTGCCCGTCGGGGACGAGCAGCAGCTATTGAAGCGCGTTCGTCGGCGCGGCGGCGAGTATATTATCGACACCGTGGAAGCCGTGCGCTTTGTGCCTCTGGTAAAGGGGGAGTTGGCCTGAGACTCGGATTTATCCAGGGTTATTAAGGCAAATTCAGCGTATGGTGTGGCGCGAAAGATTCGTGTCATCACGGTAAATTTTAAGTCACTGGTAGTTAACACATTCCTGGGGGATAAATGAGCGCGGGAAGCCCTAAATTCACCATCAGCCGTGTTGCGGCATTATCACTGGTTTCGCTCTGGCTGGCAGGCTGTACAAGTTCCAACAACGCGCCTGCGCCCGTCAGTTCCGTCGGGGGAAACAGCGGCTCCGGTAACACGTCCAGCGGAATGTTGATCACGCCTCCGCCTAAAATGGGTACTGCTGCGCCGCAGCAAACACCACAAATTCAGCCTGTGCAACATCCTGTTACACAGCCAACGCAGATTCAGCCAGTTGAACAGCCTGTTCAGACCCAAAATGGCCGCATAGTCTATAACCGCCAGTATGGGAACATTCCGAAAGGCAGCTATACCGGCGGCAGCACCTATACCGTGAAGCGCGGCGATACGCTGTTCTACATTGCCTGGATCACCGGGAACGATTTCCGTGACCTCGCGCAGCGCAATAACGTCCAGGCCCCGTATGCTCTGGAAGTTGGCCAAACGCTCCAGGTGGGCAACGCAACGGGTACGCCACTGACGCCTGGCAATACGGTTTCAGCGGCCGATGTGACGGCTCAAAATAACAGCGTTAAGCCTGCACAAAAATCCACCACGGTGGTTGCTTCACAACCTGTAATTACGTATTCTGAGGATTCAGGTGATCAGACTGCTAACAAAATGTTGCCGAATAATAAAGGGACTGCGACTGTTGTCACAGCACCGACCACGGCACCTGTGGTTAGCTCTACTGAACCGACTGCAAGCAGTCAGAATGCCAGTTCGTCCATCACCGCATGGCGCTGGCCAACCGACGGCAAGATTATCGAGAACTTCGCAACCTCTGAGGGTGGGAACAAAGGGATCGATATCGCAGGCAGTAAAGGACAGGCTATCATCGCGACCGCAGACGGACGCGTTGTGTATGCCGGTAACGCGCTGCGCGGTTACGGTAATCTGATTATCATCAAACATAACGATGATTACCTGAGTGCCTACGCCCATAACGACACAATGCTGGTCCGGGAACAACAAGAAGTTAAGGCGGGGCAAAAAATCGCTACCATGGGTAGCACCGGAACCAGTTCTACACGCTTGCATTTTGAAATTCGTTACAAGGGGAAATCCGTAAACCCGCTGCAGTACTTGCCGCAGCGATAAATTGACGGGGCATGCCAGCCAGGGTGTCTCGTTCAGGGATCACGGGTAGGAGCCACCTTATGAGTCAGAATACGCTGAAAGTTCATGATTTAAATGAAGACGCGGAATTTGATGAGAACGGAGCAGAGGCTTTTGACGAAAAAGCCTTAGTAGAAGAGGAACCCAGTGATAACGATTTGGCTGAAGAAGAGCTGTTATCGCAGGGCGCCACACAGCGTGTACTGGACGCGACTCAGCTTTACCTTGGGGAGATTGGTTACTCCCCACTGCTAACGGCCGAAGAAGAAGTCTATTTCGCACGTCGTGCTTTGCGTGGTGATGTTGCCTCGCGTCGTCGCATGATCGAAAGTAACCTGCGACTGGTCGTGAAAATTGCCCGCCGTTACGGCAATCGTGGTCTGGCTCTGCTGGATCTGATTGAAGAGGGCAACTTAGGTCTCATCCGCGCAGTTGAGAAGTTTGACCCGGAACGCGGGTTCCGTTTCTCAACCTACGCGACCTGGTGGATTCGTCAGACCATCGAACGGGCTATTATGAACCAGACCCGTACGATCCGACTGCCGATCCACATCGTCAAAGAGTTGAACGTCTATCTGCGTACCGCGCGCGAGTTGTCCCATAAACTGGACCACGAGCCAAGCGCAGAAGAAATTGCCGAACAACTCGACAAACCGGTTGATGACGTAAGCCGTATGCTGCGTCTCAACGAGCGCATTACCTCGGTTGACACCCCGCTGGGTGGCGACTCCGAAAAAGCGCTGCTGGACATCCTGGCCGATGAAAAAGACAACGGCCCGGAAGACACCACGCAGGACGATGACATGAAGCAGAGCATCGTCAAATGGCTGTTCGAACTGAACGCCAAACAGCGTGAAGTGCTGGCACGTCGTTTCGGTTTACTTGGGTATGAAGCTGCGACACTGGAAGACGTCGGCCGCGAAATTGGCCTGACCCGTGAACGTGTTCGTCAGATTCAGGTAGAAGGTCTGCGCCGCCTGCGTGAAATCCTGCAGGGGCAAGGGCTGAATATCGAAGCGCTGTTCCGCGAATAAGCAACCTTTCGTCAAAAAAGGCCCGTCGTGAGACGGGCCTTTTTCTTTTGTGCTACAGCTGGGCCGTTTCGTGCAGCAGACGCCATGTAATCCCGCCGCCTTCCTGATTAAGCACCGCGGTTGACCAGCGCACGTTGACGGGCAGGTCCGGCCGGGTTTGCGTCTCCCGGTAGTGCAGTACCGCGCCACGATCCCAGCGCTCGATCGTGGATAATTCGTCAATGGCGATCTTCAGTCCGGGGCGGCTTCCTCGCTGACTGTGCAGAAAGTCCACAAGGCCGTGATAGTCGATATGAACGCCTCCCGGTGGGATCATCAGAAAATCTGGCCGGAAACGGGCGAGCAGGGCGTCGGAGTCGCCTTCGCCTTTGCCTAACCAGTTTTCAAGCGCAATGTGGAGGTCGATAATGTCGTGTTCAAAAGGCGTCATGAATTCTCCTGTCGCAGCTGGTCGAGCACCTGCGTATTGTTAAGTCGGAAAACGTACAGTACAGGCAATAGGGTCATGCCTGCGGCAAAAAGAAACATTCCGTGCCAGGCGGCGAGCGGCGCCAGATAACTCTGCGCCAGACTCAGCACCTCTGCCAGCAGCAGGGCACCGGCAAAAAAGCTCAACTGACGATTGAGATTCCACAGCGCGCTGGCATCCGGCATCTCTTCCCGGCGCGTTGTCAGAAAAGCGCTGCTCTGAGCGGTACTGCTGCACAGGCTTCCCCCCGCGCCCATCAGGGTAAACGCAACGACAGGAAGCAGCGTAGCCGAACTGACGTTAAGCAAAAGCAGAATGCCCGTCGCCTGCAGCAGGCAGCCGATAACAATCAGCGGCTGTGGGCCGAAACGGTTAAAATAGCGTCCCGTCGCCGTGATGGCGATAAACGATGCCACGGACCACGGTAGCATGAGCATACCCGTTGTGGCTGGGCTCATGTTCGCCTCGTGCTGAAGATAAAACATGCCCGTAACGTTCACCCCGATAAATACGCCAGGAACGCATACATAGACAAGCATGGCAAAACGCAAAAGCGGGTCCGCGAGCAACCGCAGGTTGAGCAGCCTGGCCGCTTTCATCGCGGGTATTTCATGTTTAAGCCACAGGCAGGCCAACACAAAGGTCACGATGGCCACCGGAAGCGTCGCGAAAAATATCCACCGCCAGCTTAGCATCTGCACCAGCAGGCCCCCGATAGCGGGGGAGCAGGCGGGAGCAAGCAGCGCGACCAGCATGACCGCCGAGGAGAGTCTGGCTCGCTCGTGAGGCTGAAACAGTTGCCAGGTCAGCGCCTGTCCAACGGGGATCAGTAAGCCACCGCCCACGCCCTGCAGCACGCGCCAGGCGATCAGACTTTCCAGCGTTGCAGACAGGCCTGCCGCAGCAGAAGCCGCGCTGAACAGAAAAAGCGAGAGCAGGATGACCCGTTTTGGTCCGAAGCGGCGCGTGAGCATGCTGCTAAACGGGATCGCCAGCGTCAGGCCGACAATGTACCCGTTACTGACCCAGGCAAGCGCTGAAGGCGTGGCGTTAAGGGCTTGCGCCATCGCCGGAAAAGCGACGCTGGCAATAAACATGTTGATCAAATCAAGAAAAAAGCCCAGCAGATAGACAGCGGCGACTTTGCTGCGATACGTCATGGTGGATCCTCCCGTGAGGTGGCGTATCGTATCGACCCCGGAAGCACGGATAAACCTGACAAAGCGCGATATACTGTCAAAAAAATTTTGACGGTAAAAGGCGTAATGATGATTAACCTACAGCGGACGCAGATGTTTGTTGCGGTGGCCGATACCGGCAGCTTTACTGCCGCAGCGGATGCGCTGGGCCTGACAAAAGCCGTGGTCAGCTTCAATATTCGCCAGCTCGAAGCCGAGCTGGGGGTAACGCTGCTGCTGCGCTCCACCCGCCGCCTGACGTTAACCGAGGCGGGAGCGCTTTTTCATCAGCGCAGCGTGGCGCTTCTGAAGGACGCAGAACGGCTGCAGGATGATGTTCGCGCGAATCATGCAGGACTCACGGGGGAATTGCGGATCACCACCACGCCTGAGTATGGTTCGCGGGTCGTGGTACCGTTGCTGGCAAGGTTTAGCCAGCTGCACCCGGAGCTTCGCGTGCGTCATGTTTCGTCTTCACTCCATGCCGACCTGATCTCAGAGCGCTTTGACGTGGCTATTCGGTTGGGAACGCTTACCGACTCGCGCTACCACGCCGCATTGATTTCACATTTTTCCATCCTGCCCGTCGCGACGCCGGAATGGCGGATGAATCATCCGGTTGAATCGCTTGCGCAGCTGGCGCAAGCCGACTGGATTATTCACGAGCGCTTAGCGTCGCCGCTGTGCTGGCAGGTGAAAGATGCCAGCGGTGCGCCTGAAATGCTTGAAATAAAAAAAGCGCCGCGCCTGTTTGCCGACAGCGCGCAGGCGCTTATGGCCTTTGCGCTTGCGGGAAGTGGCGTGGCGTTACTGCCGGAATGGCTGGTGCGCGATGCGCTTGATGCGGGAAAACTGGTCCCGGTTTTACCGGAATATACCTTCGCGCGGCAGGGCATCCACGCGGTTTATCCGGATGCCCGGCACGTGCCTGCGAAAGTGCGCACCTTTATTGATTTTATGCGCGCCAGCGTGAATTAATCGTGCATCATCTTTTTGATGAGCGCAGAGAACTGCTCCCGTTCGGCCTTATTAAGACGCCCTAAAAACGCCTCATCCACCTCGTTGCCGACCGGCTGGCAGTCTGCAAGCAGGGCTTCGCCTTCCGGCGTCAGGAAGACAAACCGGCGGCGCTTATCTGCGGGATCGTGCTCGCGTTTGACCAGCCCGCGCGCCTCCATTCGGCTGAGCATCTCCGCCAGAGTCGCCTTCGTGCTGACCGCCACTTCGGTCAATGCCACCTGCTCAATGCCCGGGTGCTCGGCAATGGAGCGCATAACCGCATACTGCGGCTTGGTCAGTTCCGGCAGGGAATGTTGCCACTTAGCGGTATGCTGTTGAAAAAGCTGACGTAACAGGTGGAACGCCTCTTGTCTTAGTTCCATGAACACTCCGACAGAAAAAATCACCCCCTATGATAGCCGCTAAAGCCCGGGATGATAACGCGGGATTTTTTAGCAATTAATGTGATCGTGTGCGAACGATCTTGTCAGTAGAGCGATCCGGGAGTAGTTTATCTATAAATGTTCGTACACGAACAAATTGATTGAGGTGATGAATGAGATTGATCGTGGGAATGACAGGAGCAACGGGGGCTCCGCTGGGCGTGGCGCTGCTGCTGGCGCTGAGGGAAATGCCGGAGGTAGAGACCCATCTGGTCATGTCGAAGTGGGCAAAAACAACCATTGAGCTGGAAACGCCTTACAGCGTGCAGGACGTTGCTGCGCTGGCTGACGTTGTTCACAGCCCGGCTGACCAGGCCGCCACCATCTCCTCCGGCTCGTTTCGCACCGACGGCATGATCGTCATTCCCTGCAGCATGAAAACGCTGGCGGGGATCCGCGCGGGCTACGCCGAAGGGCTGGTGGGCCGTGCGGCAGATGTGGTGCTGAAAGAGGGCCGCAAGCTGGTGCTCGTTCCCCGCGAAACGCCGCTCAGCACCATTCATCTGGAGAACATGCTGGCGCTTTCCCGCATGGGCGTGGCGATGGTGCCGCCCATGCCTGCGTATTACAACCACCCGCAAACCGCCGATGACATCACCCAGCATATCGTCACCCGTGTGCTCGACCAGTTTGGTCTGGAGCACAACAAGGCGCGCCGATGGAACGGGTTGCGGGAGGCGAAACATATTTCACAGGAGAACAAAGATGGCATTTGATGATTTGAGAAGCTTCCTGCAGGCGCTCGATGAGCAAGGGCAACTGCTGAAAATTGAGGAAGAGGTGAATGCGGAGCCGGACCTGGCGGCGGCAGCCAACGCCACAGGCCGTATTGGCGACGGCGCGCCCGCGCTGTGGTTCGACAATATTCGTGGCTTTACCGATGCCCGCGTGGTGATGAACACCATCGGCTCGTGGCAAAACCACGCCATATCGATGGGGCTGCCAGCGAATACCCCGGTAAAAAAACAGATCGACGAGTTTATTCGCCGCTGGGATAAATTCCCCGTTACGCCGGAGCGCCGCGCTAACCCGGCCTGGGCGCAAAATACGGTCGACGGTGAAGACATTAACCTATTCGATATCCTGCCGCTGTTTCGCCTGAACGACGGTGACGGCGGTTTTTATCTCGATAAAGCGTGCGTTGTCTCGCGCGATCCGCTCGACCCGGACCATTTCGGCAAGCAGAACGTCGGGATCTACCGCATGGAGGTCAAGGGCAAGCGCAAGCTCGGCCTGCAGCCGGTACCGATGCACGATATCGCCCTCCATCTGCACAAAGCGGAAGAGCGCGGGCAAGATCTGCCGATCGCGATTACTCTCGGCAACGACCCGATTATCACCCTGATGGGCGCCACGCCGCTGAAATACGATCAGTCTGAGTATGAAATGGCCGGCGCGCTGCGCGAAAGCCCGTACCCGATTGCCACCGCGCCGCTGACCGGCTTCGACGTGCCGTGGGGGTCTGAAGTGATCCTGGAAGGGGTGATTGAAGGCCGCAAACGTGAAATCGAAGGGCCGTTCGGCGAGTTTACCGGACACTATTCCGGTGGCCGTAATATGACAGTGGTCCGTATCGACAAAGTTTCTTACCGCACCAAACCGATCTTCGAATCCCTTTACCTCGGCATGCCGTGGACCGAGATTGACTATCTGATGGGACCAGCCACCTGCGTGCCGCTTTACCAGCAGCTGAAGGCAGAATTCCCGGAAGTGCAGGCGGTGAACGCGATGTACACCCACGGTCTGCTGGCAATTATCTCCACCAAAAAACGCTACGGTGGTTTTGCCCGCGCGGTCGGTTTACGCGCCATGACCACACCGCACGGTCTGGGCTACGTGAAGATGGTGATTATGGTGGATGAGGATGTCGATCCGTTCAACCTCCCGCAGGTGATGTGGGCGCTCTCATCGAAGGTCAATCCTGCAGGGGATCTGGTGCAGCTGCCGAACATGTCAGTGCTTGAACTCGACCCTGGCTCCAGCCCGGCGGGCATTACCGACAAACTGATTATTGATGCCACCACGCCTGTTGCACCGGACACCCGTGGCCACTACAGCCAGCCGGTACAGGATCTGCCTGAAACTAAAGCCTGGGCTGAAAAACTGACCGCGATGCTGGCAGCACGCCAATAAGGAGGAAAAGATGATTTGTCCACGTTGTGCCGATGAGCATATTGAAGTGATGGCGACGTCACCGGTGAAAGGGGTCTGGACCGTTTATCAGTGCCTGCATTGTCTTTATACCTGGCGCGATACCGAACCGCTGCGTCGTACCAGCCGCGAGCATTACCCGGAAGCGTTCCGCATGACGCAGAAGGATATTGATGAAGCACCGCAGGTGCCGACGATCCCGCCGCTGTTGTAAAAATAAGCCCGGTAGCGCTGCGCTTACCGGGCCTAAGGGTTTTGTAGGTCGGGTAAGGCGAAGCCGCCACCCGACAAAACAGACCGCAGAAAACTAAACCAGACTCTTCAACCGATAAATCCACTCCAGCGCCTGACGTGGCGTCAGTGAATCCGGGTCGAGGTTCTCCAGCGCTTCCACAGCAGGCGACGTTTCTTCAGCTGGCGCCAACAGCGACATCTGGGTGCCATCAATCTGCGTCGCCGCCGCATTCGGCGAGAGGCTTTCCAGCTCACGCAGCTTCTGGCGAGCGCGCTTGATCACCTCTTTTGGTACACCTGCCAGCGCCGCAACGGCCAGGCCATAGCTCTTGCTCGCCGCGCCATCCTGCACCGTGTGCATAAAGGCAATGGTATCGCCGTGCTCCAGCGCATCAAGATGAACGTTAGCCACGCCTTCCATTTTCTCCGGCAGCTGCGTCAGCTCGAAGTAGTGGGTGGCGAACAGCGTCATGGCCTTGATTTTATTCGCGAGGCTTTCAGCACAGGCCCAGGCCAGAGACAGGCCGTCATAGGTTGAGGTTCCGCGTCCCACTTCGTCCATCAGCACCAGGCTGTGCTCCGTCGCGTTATGCAGAATATTAGCCGTTTCGGTCATCTCGACCATGAAGGTTGAGCGACCGCTCGCCAGATCGTCCGCTGCCCCAACGCGGGTGAAGATACGATCGATGGGGCCAATCTCCACTTTTTGCGCCGGGACGTAGCTGCCGATATAGGCGAGCAAAGCAATCAGCGCCGTCTGGCGCATATAGGTACTCTTACCACCCATGTTCGGGCCGGTAATGATCAGCATTCTTCTCTGCGGCGACAGGCTCAGCGGGTTGGCGATGAACGGTTCGTTCAGCACCTGCTCAACGACCGGGTGACGGCCTTCCGTAATGCGAATGCCGGGCTTGTCGGTAAAGGTCGGGCAGGTATAGTTCAGCGTTTCAGCCCGTTCAGCCAGGTTCACCAGCACGTCCAGCTCCGCCAGCGCGCTGGCGCTGAGCTGCAGGTCAGCAAGGTGCGGCATCAGCATGTCGAACAGCTCGTCATACAGCTGTTTTTCCAGCGCCAGGGCTTTACCTTTCGAGGTGAGTACTTTGTCCTCGTACTCTTTCAGCTCGGGAATGATGTAACGCTCGGCGTTTTTCAAGGTCTGACGACGTACGTAGTGAATCGGCGCCAGATGGCTTTGCCCGCGGCTGATCTGAATGTAGTAACCGTGTACCGCGTTATATCCCACTTTCAGCGTGTCGAGCCCAAGACGCTCGCGCTCGCGGATTTCCAGCTTATCCAGGTAGTCCGTCGCACCATCAGCCAGCGCGCGCCATTCATCCAGCTCCTCGTTGTAGCCTGGGGCAATCACGCCGCCGTCGCGCACCAGAACCGGAGGGGCATCAATAATGGCGCGCTCCAGCAGCTCGCGAAGCTCGGTGAATTCGCCCATCGTTTCGCGGAGTTTCTGTACCGGCGCGCTGTCAACGTCACTCAGCTGCGCACGCAGTTCCGGCAACTGCTGGAAAGCATGTCGCATCCGCGCGAGGTCGCGTGGTCGCGCGGTGCGCAGAGCCAGACGGGCCAGGATACGCTCCAGATCGCCCACCTGGCGCAGGACCGGCTGCAGCTCGGTATAGCGATCCTGCAACGCAGCAATCGTCTGCTGGCGGCAAACCAGCGTATCGGTATCGCGAATCGGCATATGCATCCAGCGTTTCAGCATGCGACTTCCCATTGGCGTCACCGTGCTGTCGAGCACCGACGCGAGCGTGTTTTCAACGCCACCTGCCAGGTTTTGGGTGATCTCCAGGTTACGGCGCGTGGCGGCATCCATAATGATGCTGTCCTGCTGGCGCTCCATGGTGATAGAGCGGATATGCGGCAGGGCGGTGCGCTGGGTGTCTTTCACGTACTGCAGCAGGCAACCAGCGGCACACAGCCCGCGCGGAGCATTTTCCACGCCAAAGCCAATCAGATCGCGGGTACCGAACTGCAGGTTCAGTTGCTGGCGCGCGGTATCAATTTCGAATTCCCACAGCGGGCGACGGCGCAATCCGCGACGGCCTTCAATCAGCGCCATTTCGGCGAAGTCTTCGGCGTAGAGCAATTCTGCCGGGTTGGTGCGCTGCAGTTCGGCAGCCATCGTTTCGCGGTCAGCCGGCTCACTCAGGCGAAAACGCCCGGAGCTGATGTCCAGCGTGGCGTAGCCAAACCCTTTGCCGTCCTGCCACAGCGCCGCCAGCAGGTTATCCTGGCGCTCCTGAAGCAGGGCTTCATCACTGATGGTGCCTGGCGTGACGATGCGCACGACTTTGCGCTCAACCGGGCCTTTCGAGGTTGCCGGATCGCCGATTTGTTCGCAGATGGCAACGGACTCACCCTGATTCACCAGCTTGGCCAAGTAGTTTTCAACCGCGTGGTGCGGGATACCGGCCATCGGGATGGGCTCGCCTGCGGATGCGCCACGTTTGGTTAGCGAGATGTCGAGCAACTGCGACGCACGTTTAGCATCGTCATAAAACAGCTCGTAAAAATCGCCCATGCGGTAAAACAGCAGGATTTCCGGATGCTGTGCCTTCAGCTTCAGGTACTGCTGCATCATCGGCGTATGTGCGTCGAAATTGTCGATTGTGCTCATGGAGTTATGATGTCCATTTCTTTGAAAATAAACCGTTTTGAGCGGCTCAGTGGCCGTTTGTTCGTTCTATTGTCGCATGAAAAAAAGGTACGGCGCAGAAAAATGTGGCGGCTTTACGAGGCACCTTCAGACATTAACTCAATGACGATTTTTCCATGCTCAACGCCCACCCTGACCTGGGAGTTGGTGGTAAAGCCCGCCTTTTCAAGCCAGTCTCCTTTTAAGCTCAGCGCCGCATGCACGCTGTATCGCTTTGGTATCTTCGTTTTTCGATCCTCGTGACGTTTTCTGAAATATCCCACTTTTAAATGGCGGTAGGGTTTGCCGATCGCGATCTCTTTCATAGGGTCTCCAGACTATACGGACAACGGTCATTCCTGATGCCTGTATAAAATACCAGTGATTTTCAGGAGGTGCAGGGTTAATAGTGGAATCAGGCTTCAGAAAACGGAATGCAACACCTGAAATCCACAGTTTTAAAGTGTATTATTGATGCATCTTATTATTTGGTAAGTCGCTATGACCGGTAAACGCATATCACGTGAAAAAGAGACCATCGCGAAAATGATCGCGTTGTACGCAAAGCAGTGTCCACAGGCTTCTCAGGAAGTGGGGCATTATCAGGCGCTCAACGCGTATGCTGATAAGCGCCTGGATAAGTGCGTTTTTGGTGAAGAAAAGCCCGCCTGTAAACAATGCCCGGTGCACTGCTACCAGCCTGCCAGACGTGAAGAGATGAAGCAGATTATGCGCTGGGCAGGCCCGCGTATGTTATGGCGTCACCCCATTCTGACCGTCCGCCATCTGATGGATGACCGTCGTCCGGTGCCGGAACTGCCGGAGAAGTATCGCCCGAAAAAGTGAACCGATCAGCTTCGTAGCGGGCGGCAAATCACGTTCAGGGCCAGCGCGCTGCAGAGTGGAAAGAGCGCCAGCAGCAGCCACGGATAAATCGCCTGCGTTGAAGGCACCAGCGCGCGATCCAGCAGGCTGCCAAATAACAAATTTCCAGCCAGTACCGCAATACCTCCGGCGGTGGAGAGTGCGCCATAGTGCGCGCCCAGCGTGGATTCATCGGCGAACCGCGGAATGAGATCTTTTGCCGAGGGCACCAGCAGCATCTGCCCCAGCGTCAGCAGCGTGACAAACGAGACCGAGGGCAGAAGCCGCAGCCAGCCCTCAGGCGGTTCTGTTGCCGCAAACATTGCCACGCTCGCAAAGGCGGCGGAAAGCAGCAAAAAGCCCACCGGAAGAATGTTCACCGCGCCCACGCGTCGGGCGAAACGCGCCAGCGGCAGCTGTAAGGTAATGATCAGAACGGAGGCCAGCATAAAAAGCGGGCCGAGATCTTTCTCGTTACCGCCGGAGCGCTGGATCTCCACCGGCAGCGCCAGATAGAGCTGGTTGTAGCTTAACAGCCAGGAGCTGTAGGCAATGATAAAGGCGACAAAGCGCGGCTGGCGGAACGTCGTCCACCAGGGCACTATTTTTATCTTCTGTGAACGTTGCCCGGCAGCAGGCAGACAGAAGTAAAGCACCGCTAGCGCAATGATAAAGACGCCTGCCCCCGCCAGCGCCACCTGGCGGAAGCCAAGCCCCGTTAGCAGAGCGCCAGCAACCGGGCCCAGTACCGCGCCGAGCTCCCCGCAGACGGCAAAGAGCGCAAACCACTCCGCCCGGCTTCGTTTCCCTTTCGCCTCGCTGTGGGTACCCGCTTTCGCCAGCAGAGCCTCAATTGAGGGAGAAAATAGCGCGCCGCCGACGCCCGTCAGACACGCGCCCAGAATAATCGGCCACAGCGATCCCCCGAAGGCCAGCAGCAGATAGCCTGAAACACGAACTATACAGCCGCTGAGGATGATGACTTTCGCGCCAAACCGGTCCGAGAGCGCACCGCCAACGATAAACATCCCCTGCTGCGAGAACGTGCGCAGGCCCAGGATCAGCCCGATGAGCCCGCCGGAGAGCAGCATGTCGTCGCGCAGAAATATCGCCAGGAAGGGAACGACGGCGTAAAACCCAATGTTAAAAACAAACTGGCTACCCAGTAAAACGGGCGGCCAGAGCGTGGTGGCGTGGCGAAGGGACATTGTCGATCACTCGTCCCTAAACGATAAAGTGAATGTGCTTTTTGCCATGAAACGGCGAGATCTCAATTTTGGTTTTGACCCGAAAGACATCCCAGAGCAACGACTCGGATAAGATGTCCTGCGGCGTTCCGGTCGCCACAATTTGCCCTTTCTGCATCACAATCAGCGAGTCGCAGAACATTGAAGCGTGGTTGAGATCGTGGATGGCGACGATACTGGTAACGGGTAATTGGCTGATCAACTGCATCAGCTGCATCTGATGATGGATATCCAGGTGGTTGGTCGGTTCATCCAGCAGGATTTCGGTTGGCGTTTGTGCCAGCGCGCGGGCAATATGCACCCGCTGACGCTCGCCGCCGGACAGGCTCAGCCAGCCCTGCTCGCTGCGGTCCAGCATATCGACACGCTGCAGAGCCGAGGTGACGGTGTCGTCATCCTGCGCGCTCCAGTTAGAAAAAGGGGAGTGGTGCGGAATACGTCCAAGTTTAACCACGTCGCGCACGCGCATATTGGCGTCGGTCATCCCGTGCTGCTCAACGAACGCCACCCGGCGGGCAAGCTGCTTTTTGGCGATGCGGGAAATGTCCTGCCCGTCCAGGGTCACGCTGCCCGAATCCGGGCGACGCAGGCCTGCCAGGATACGCAAAAGGGACGATTTGCCGCAGCCGTTAGGACCAAGCAAACCCACCGTTTCGCCGCGTGAAACCTTCAGCGAGACACCATTGACGATAACTTTTTTGCCTACCTTCCAGGTAATATTTTCAGCGCAGATACTCATCACTTATTCCTTGAGCGGTAGATAATCACGGCAAAGAAAGGTACGCCCACCAGCGCGGTGACCACGCCGACGGGCAGGCTCTGCGGGGCAATCAGCATGCGCGAGGCGATATCGGCCAGCACCATCAGGATCGCCCCCGCCAGCGCGCTGGCAATCAGCAGCGTGCGGTGCAGCGGCCCGAACAGGAAGCGCATGACGTGCGGCACCACCAGCCCTACAAAGCCGATTGAGCCCGCCATGCTGACGATGGTCGCGGTGATCAGTGCCGTGGTGGTAAACAGGGCAAGACGCACCCAGGGCACGGCAATGCCTAAGGAGGCTGCCGCGTCATCACCAAAGGTAAAGGCGTCCAGCGCCCGGGAATAGTAGAGGCAGACGGCAAGGCCCGCCAGCACGACAACCAGCGCCAGCTGGAATTCCGGCCAACGCACGCCGCTAAAGCTGCCCAGCAGCCAGAACATCACGTCGCGCGCCTGCTGCGCGCTGGCGGAGGTGCTGATGGTGTAGGCGGTAATGGCGTTGAAAAGCTGAGATGCAGCAACGCCTGCCAGAATGGTGCGTTCATTGCCGCCGCGCGCGCCGTTCGTCAGAAAGGCGACAAACGCAAAGGCGGCGAACGCCCCGGCAAACGCGCCCGCAGAGAGCGACACCGCGCCGGTGCCGATGCCCAGGACGACGACCGACACCGCCCCGGTTGAGGCACCCGCCGACACGCCGAGCACGTAAGGTTCCGCCAGCGCGTTCTTCAGCAGGCTTTGCAGCACGGCACCGCAGATGGCTAAACCGGCCCCGCAGCAGGCCGCCACCAGCGCGCGGCTCAGGCGAAAGTCCCAGATCACGCTCTCATAGATGCGGTTGAGCGGAACGTCGGTCAGCCCCAGCTTATTACCAATAGCGTAAAAGACGTTGGACAGCGGAATCGACAGCTCGCCGACGCTGACACCAAGAGCAATCACTAAAAACAGCAGGACAACGGCAAGCAGAGCGGAAGTGGTCAGGATCAGGCCCTGGCGGGCCTGAAGTACGGCTGCCGTCATCAGTTCAGCCCCAGTTTTCTGAGCTGTTCACCCACCTGTTCAGCACCGTAAATCGTACGAATCGTCGGGTTCATCGCCTGACCGTCCATCACCACGATATGGCCTTTTTTGACGGCATCAAGCTGGCTCACGGCAGGATCGCTTTTCAGGAATTTGATTTTCTCATCCGCGTTATCCAGCGCCCAGCGGTTGCGGTCCAGACTGGAGACGACAATCACATCAGGGTTCGCGGCAATAATACTTTCCCAGCCGACGGTCGGCCATTCGGTCTCAGCGGTAATGGCGTTATGGCCACCCAGCACGTTAGCAATAAAACCGGAGGCGCTGTTTTTCCCGCCGACATAGGCATCTGCCGAAGGCGAGGCGCTTGAGAACCAGAAAACAAACGAGAGATCTTTTTTGTTTTTACCAAATTCCTGACGCAGGTCGGCCTCACGTTTTTTGAAATCAGCGATAACGGCCTGGCCGCGCGCTTCAACGTTGAAAATCTTCGCGAAATCTTCAATCTCTTTATAAAGGTACGTCATATCCCACAGCGTCTGGCGGCTGCCGTACATATCGCCTGCCGCTTTTTTGGTGGCGCACATGCCTGGAGATAAATAGCTGTTCACGCCGACGGTAGCCAGATCTTCACGTTTTGCGACCTTACTTTCCGGCCCAAGCAGCAGGGGCAGCTGTGCAGGAACAAAATCGGGGTTTTGCGCAAGGATGGATTCAAGAGTCGGAATTTCGACGGTCAGGGTTTTGATTTTTGCATTCTGCTCAGCCAGCTGCGGCAGCACTTTGGTCGGCCAGAAGGCACTGGCTTTGACCTTATCTTCCAGCCCCAGCAGGAGCAAAATTTCCACGGTGTTCTGACCGAGGGCCACGACGCGTTCCGGCGCTTTAGTGAATGTCTCTTTATAGCCACAGTTTTCAATCGTCAGAGGATATGTGGTTGCCAGAGCAGAACTGACCGACGCAATCGCCAGGCCTAACGCGCAGATGACCTTCTTCATGAAACGCTACCCTTCATTAATATTATTTTTGATGCAAATGAAACGCATTATTAAGGCGGAATTTTATACAGAGGAAAATATATTGTGTCAATGAGGGACAATTGCGCAGGGTGACGAAAAGCGGCGCCATAAGCGGCGCCGGAATGACGGGTTAAAGCAGGCTCTCTTTATCGATTCCCAGACGCTTCATGCGAGAGAGCAGGGTAGTGCGTTTCAGTCCCAGCCGCTGAGCTGCGCCCTTCGGTCCGGCTACCACGCCGTTGGTCTCTTTCAGTACGCGCATAATGAGCTGATATTCATCTTCGCCTTCCTGCGCGACTTCTGCCGAAAGCGTGGGGGCTTCCTGAAGGGAGACTTCAGGCAAAGAGAGCTGAAGGACGTTCCCGCGCGTCAGCAGCACCGCGCGCTCAATGACGTTTTCCAGCTCGCGCACGTTGCCGGGCCACTCCATCGACGAGAGGGTACGTAGCGTTTCGGCAGGAATACTGTCGATATTCCTCCCCATCCGGCGGGCAATCTTCGCGGTAAAGGCCTTCACCAGCAGCGGAATATCTTCCGGGCGCTCGCGCAGCGGCGGCAGGCAGATCGGAAAGACGTTCAGGCGATAGTAGAGATCGCTGCGAAACTCGCGGTCGGCGACCATCTTTTTCAGGTCGCGGTTGGTGGCGGCAATCAGCCTCACGTCGGTCTGGATCAGCTTGTTGCTGCCGAGGCGCTCAAACTCCTGCTCCTGCAAAACGCGCAGCAGCTTGGGCTGCAGCTCCAGCGGCATATCGCCCACTTCGTCGAGGAACAGCGAGCTTTTATCCGCCAGTTCGAAACGGCCCAGCCGCTGGCTGCTGGCCCCGGTAAACGCGCCGCGCTCGTGGCCGAAGAGGTCACTTTCCAGCAGACCCGCGGGCATCGCCGCGCAGTTCATCTTCACCATCCGCCGGCTGTTGCGGTTGCTCAGGTTATGAATGGCGCGCGCTATCAGCTCTTTACCGGTGCCGGTTTCACCGAGGATCAGCACCGTGCTGTCGCTCTGGGCCACCATCTCCACCTGCTTGAGGACGCTGTACATGGCATCGCTGCGCCCGATGATTTCGCCAAACTCGCTGTCCACGTTGTTGAGCTGTTCGGTCAGCGCCAGGTTTTCGTCCACCAGCCGCTCTTTCAGGCGGTGGATCTCCTGATAGGCGAGGGCGTTATCCAGCGCGATGGAAATACGCTCGGCGATCTGGCGCAGCAGCTTCAGGTTGGCGGTGGTAAACACGGCTTCATCGCACTGCGCCAGTTTGAGCACCCCAAGCATGGTGCTGCCGGACATCAGCGGCAGCAGGCACAGGGTCTGAATTTTATTGCCCCAGGTGTTAAACAGCATCCGCTCGTACGGCGCCACCGGGTCCTGCTCGCTGAGATTCAGCAGCAGGATCTCTTTGCTTTTAAATACCCGCTCAGAAAGGGTGCCCGCTTCGTCCACCTCGCTCTGCTCGTGCGCCGGGTTGGCCTCATCAAGATAGTGGGTGGAGTAGATGTTCAGCTTGCCTTTGCGGTTCCCGCGTAGCGCGATGCTAATGGCGTCGATCCTGAAATAGTGGTGGATCTCCTTGGCGACTTCGCTGACCAGCTCGTCCATGTCGAGTCTTGAGAGTACGGCGTTGGTGATGGCGACCAGAATGCGGAAGTTATCGCGCTCGCGGCTCAGCAGGTCGTAATCCACGTTATTGGTGACGCGGCTTTGGATCTGCTCCGCGACGACGGCCACAATCTGCGTGAAGGTGTGCAGCCGCTCGTACTCCGCCTCGCTCCAGGGCTGGTCGGTATTGCGGATAAACTCGCAGCCGCCAAAAATATGGCCCTCTGCCGCCAGCGGCAGCATGCCGTAATGACCGAAAGGCTGATAGAGATTGCTCTCTGCCAGCCGCGGCCATGCCATCCGAAACTCTTCAAAATTGCTGTGCAGCACTTCAGGCCGGGAGAGAATGCGGCGCACCGGGCCGTGCGCGAGGTACGTTTCGTCTTCGTATTCAAACGTTTTGCCATTCTCGCGCGTGGAATAGTAGCTCGCGCGGTGCGTTCCGCTATGCCAGAGCACAATCGCCGCGCTGTCCGCCAGCGCTGATTGCCTGACCAGCCGCGTCAGGGCATCGCTCAGCGCGCCGAGATCGGGCTGTTGTAAAAGTGTGCGCGTGATGTCAAACAGGCCCTGCTGTCCAAGATCGCTCATCGGTGTATACGGCATTATTGCTTTCCAATAGAAACTGGCAAAAAAGAGACTTCACTGCTGACCGCTTATGGCGCGGTTCTAGCAAATTCGGGGTAACGGCTCAGCGTGCGGCAGATCCAGCGTGCGCTTCACGCCGTAAAGTCCGGTCAGGCGCACCCCTTTGCGCTCAACCACGTCGCCAATGATGGCCGCATCTTTCCCTAAGGGATGCGCTCTCAGTTGTTCAAGTACGGCTTCCGCCGCCGAACGTTCGACGCCGATCGCCAGCTTGCCCTCGTTGGCAAAGTTTAGCGGGTCAAGCCCTAAAAGCTCACACAGCCCCCGCACGGCAGGCTTAACGGGCAGGTCGCGCTCGCTCAGTTCAATCCCGCACCCGCTGCTTGCGGCGAACTCGTGGACAACGGCATTCACCCCGCCCCGGGTGGCGTCGCGCAGGGCTTTGACGCCCGGCATGTCGCGCAGCGTCTGGATAAGCGGGGTGAGCACCGCGCAGTCGCTGCGAAGCTCGCCGTCCAGCCCCAGGCCTTCGCGCAGGTTCAGGATGGTTGCCCCGTGGCAGCCCAGCGTGCCGGTCACCAGCAGCACGTCGCCCGCGCTAAGGCGTTGCGCGCCCCAGTGAACGTCGGCGGGGATCGCCCCCATGCCGGCGGTGTTGATGAAGAGCTTATCCGCCGCGCCGCGCTGGACCACTTTGGTATCGCCGGTGACGATAGCGATCCCCGCCTCGCGGGCGGTGTGCGCCATGCTGTTGACCACTGCCGCAAGCGTCTCCATCGGTAATCCTTCTTCGAGGATAAATCCACAGGAGAGGTAGCGCGGAATGGCGCCGCTGACGGCCACGTCGTTGGCCGTACCGCAGACGGCGAGCTTGCCAATATCGCCGCCCGGGAAGAATAGCGGGTCAATCACGTAGCTGTCGGTGGAGAACGCCAGCCGGTCGCCGTGTGCGGTGAGGGTTGAGAGCGTGATGCGCGCCTGATCCTCCTGCTCGGCGAGCCAGGGGTTATTAAAGGCCTCCATGAACAGCCGGTTAATCAGCTGCTGCATCGCCTGTCCACCGCTTCCGTGCGCCATTTCCACCGTGTTCATGCTTCACACTCCTGGTTGCGATACTGATACCACGCGGCGCAAGCCCCTTCAGAGGAGACCATCAGCGCGCCAAACGCGGTTTGCGGGTTACAGGTGTTGCCAAATAGCGGGCAGTGATGAGGTTTGCATTTGCCGGTAAGCACCTCGCCGCAGCGGGCCCGGGGATCGTCGCACACCTGCTGCGGCTGAGGGCGGAAGTGCGCTTCGGCATCAAATTCGCGATAGGCAGGCGTCAGGCGCACGCCGGATTCCGCAATCAGCCCCAGCCCGCGCCACTCGCTGTCGCCCTCAACGCTAAACACGTCAGCTATCGCCTGCTGCGCCCGTTCATTTCCCGCATCGGGCACCACGCGGCGGTACTGGTTTTCGACCGCGCTCAGGGACGCTATTTTCTGCTCAACCAGCATGGCTACGCCTTGCAGTAGATCAAGCGGTTCGAAACCAGCCACCACTAACGGACGATTGTGCTGATCAGCGATAAAACCGTAGGCGTCTGTGCCAATCACCATGCTGACGTGGCCCGGCGCCAGAAACGCGTCGATGCCGTTGTCTGGCTCTTCGAGCAGGCTGCGCAGCGTGGGAATGAGCGTAATATGCTGGCAGAAAAAGAAAAAGTTAGTGACGTTGCGCGCTTTCGCCTGCTGCAGCGTGATGGCCGTAGCGGGCATGGTGGTTTCAAAACCCAGCCCGAAAAAGACGACCTTGCGCTCAGGGTTAGCCTCTGCCAGCGTCAGGGCATCCATCGGCGAGTAAACGATCCGCACGTCCGCGCCGCGTGCCTTCGCCTGCAGCAGCGAGCCGTTTTTCCCCGGCACACGCATCGCGTCGCCAAAGGTGCAGAAAATGACGTCGGGCTGGCCGGCAATTTCGATGCAGCTGTCGATACGCCCCATCGGCAAAACGCACACCGGGCAGCCGGGGCCGTGAATAAACTCGATGTTCTCCGGCAGCAGCTGGTCGAGGCCAAACTTGAAGATGGCGTGCGTGTGCCCTCCGCACACCTCCATGATCCGCAGCGGCCTTTCGTTCGTGTAGTCCAGCAGCGCCGCGCGCGTTTTCAGATGTCCGATAAGCTGCATCACCTGTTCTGGCGCGCGGTATTCATCAACGTAACGCATGTGCTATCGCTCCTCGCCGTACAGCAGCGCGCCCACGTCCGGCTCCACGTCAAACATGTTTTGCAGCGCGTCCAGCGTGTCGCGGGCTTCCGCTTCGTTAATCACGCTCATCGCAAACCCCACGTGGACCAGCACCCACTGGCCGAGGCGCGACGCGCCCGTCTCATCGGTGCTGCCCACCAGCGTCAGGTCGACGTCGCGCAGGATGCCGCAAACCTCCACTTTAGCCTGATTGCCGTCGAGGGAATGGATTTGTCCCGGTACGCCTATGCACATCGTTCGCTCTCCAGCCAGTCCAGCCATGCGTCCATGCCGTCGCCGCGCGTGGCGGAAACCAGCAGGATGTGAATGTCCGGGTTCACCTCGCGGGCATAGGCAAGGCACTTATCCACGTCGAAGTTCAGGTACGGCAGCAGATCGACTTTGTTCAGCAGCATGAGGGAGGCGGCGGCGAACATGTGCGGGTACTTCAGCGGCTTGTCCTCCCCTTCGGTCACGGAGAGCACCGCCACTTTATGCCGTTCGCCGAGGTCGAAGCTTGCCGGGCATACCAGGTTGCCGACGTTTTCGATAAACAGGATGCCGTTATCCGCCAGCGGCAGGCGAGGGGCGGCGTCGGCAATCATCTGCGCATCCAGGTGGCAGCCCTTGCCGGTGTTAACCTGGATGGCGGGCGTCCCGGTTTCGCGGATGCGCGCCGCGTCGTTAACGGTTTGCTGATCGCCTTCGATCACCGCGCAGGAGACGCGTTCGTTCAGGCGCTTGAGCGTTTCGGTCAGCATCGTGGTTTTACCGGAGCCGGGGCTGGAGACCAGGTTGAGCACCAGCTGTTGACGGGCCGCAAAGCGGGCGCGGTTGCGGGCGGCAAGCTGGTTATTTTTGTCCAGCACGTCGATCTCCACCTCCAGCATCTGGCGCTGGCTCATGCCCGGCGCGTGGGTGCCCGCTTCGCCGTGGCCGTAATGCAGGTCGCCCGCGTCGGAACGCTGCGGCGCAAAGGTGATGCCGGTCAGGGCCGCCGCAGGACGCGGGGCAGGGGAAAAGGGCGCGGAGCGAAACGCGGAGTGGGGACGGTGTTCATCCCCTTCTATATACAGGTTGCCTTCGGCGCAACCGCAGGTGCTACACATACATTACTCCTTCTCAATTTCGAGGCGTTGGATCTGCATACCGTCATCCGCCACGATGCGAAGACCCGTGCTCTGACACTGCGGGCAGCGCTGAACCTTTGATGAGAGCAGGGTGACGTACTGCTGACACTGCTCGCACCAGCACTCTGCCTGCTGCTCTTCAATATGCAGCGCGCAGCCTTCCGCCAGCGTGCCGCGGCACACCAGCTCAAAACAAAAGTTCAGGGCGCTGGTCTCGACGCAGGAAAACGCCCCGACCTTCAGCCAGACGCCGGTGACGCGCTTCGCGTGGTTTTGCACTGCCTGCTGTTCGATAAGTTCCAGAGCCCGCTGGCAGAGGGTGATTTCGTGCATGACGCCTCCTCAATGATTTGCGCCAGTAAATGCAATAACGGTGCCAGCTTGATTTGCGTTACGGCGTGACGATGTCAGCGCTGTCGAAATGACACGTCGACACGGCGGCGTTGACAGTGTCTTTTTTGATAAAAATCATTCAAATCAACACATTAAAAACTGGCACGGAATCTGCTTAACAGCCGCTATCTCCATTAACCGGATACCTTCTATGACTATTTGGGAAATTAGCGAAAAAGCGGATTACATTGCGCAGCGCCACCAGCAGCTTCAGGATCAGTGGCACCTCTACTGTAACTCTCTGGTTCAGGGGATCACCCTGTCAAAAGCCCGACTGCATCATGCAATGAGCTGTGCAGCGCAGGGGGATATGCGCTTTGTCCTGTTCGGTCATTTCACGGTCTTTGTGACCCTGGCAGACAGCTTTAACAGCCACACCATCGAGTACTACGTTGAGAATAAAGAGGGTGAAAAACAACGTATTGCGCAGGCGCAGCTGATGGCCGATGGCATGGTCGACGGCTACGTCAGCAACCGCGATCGCCAGCAGGTGCTTGAGCACTATCTGGAGAAAATCGCGCCGGTTTACAACGGTCTCTACGCCGCGGTTGAGCACGACTTGCCGGTCGACCTCAAACAGCTCGTCGTGGGAAAGGCCCCCGCAAATCTTGCCTGATAACCGAATGTCGAAAAGTGTCGATGAGACAGTTTTTCGTCGTCAAAAATGACCATCACCAGAGGATTGCCCGGTGAACCGTTTTGTAATTGCTGACTCGACGGTCTGTATTGGCTGTCGGACCTGTGAGGCGGCGTGTTCGGAAACGCACCGCCTGCACGGGCTGCAGTCCATGCCGCGCCTGCGCGTCATGCGTAATGAGAAAGAGTCTGCCCCGCAGCTCTGCCACCACTGTGAAGATGCCCCTTGCGCGGGCGTCTGTCCCGTCAATGCCATCACCCGCGTCGATGGCGCGGTCCAGCTGAACGAAAGCCTGTGCGTGAGCTGCAAGCTGTGCGGCATCGCCTGCCCGTTCGGTGCCATTGAATTCTCCGGCAGCCGCCCGCTGCATATCCCGGCGAACGCCAATACCCCGAAAGCGCCGCCTGCGCCACCGGCTCCGGCACGCGTGAGCACGCTGCTGGACTGGGTGCCCGGCATCCGCGCTATTGCGGTGAAGTGCGACCTGTGCAGCTTTGACGAACAGGGCCCGGCCTGCGTGCGGACCTGCCCGACCAAAGCGCTGATCCTGGTTAACATCCGCGATATCGCCCGCACCAGCAGGCGCAAACGCGAGCTGACCATTAATACCGACGTCGGCGATCTTTCGCTTCTGCAGGTGCTAAACGAGGGGGCGAAATGAACGTGATATTTATGATTAACAGCGCCGTGGCGTACTTTGCCGCTGCCGCCGCGCTGGCGCTGGTGTTCTCTTTCCATAAAACCCTGAGCGGCTGGATAGCCGGTATCGGCGGGGCGGTCGGCAGCCTGATGACGCTGGCGGCGGGCGGTGTCGTCCTGCTCGGCGGACAATCTGTGGAAACACTCATGCCGCTGATTCGCCATACCGTGGCGATTACGCCGCTGAACGCCATCTGGCTGGTGACCTTTGGCCTGTGCGGGCTGTTTATCAGCCTGTTCAATATCGACTGGCACCGCCATCAGCAGACCAAAGCCAACGGCCTGCTGGTCAATCTGCTGATGGCCGCCGCGGTTTGCACGGTTATCGCCAGCAACCTTGGCGCGCTGGTGGTGATGGCGGAGATCATGGCGCTGTGTGGTGTGTTCCTGACCGGCTGCAGCGCCTCCGGCAAGCTGTGGTTTGCGCTCGGACGCCTCGGCACGCTGCTGCTGGCGCTGGCCTGCTGGCTGGTGTGGCAGCGTTTCGGCACCCTGGACTTTGCCGCGCTTAACGGCCAGCCGCTGGGGAACGACGTCTGGCTGCTGGGCGCAGTCGGCTTTGGCCTGCTGGCCGGGATTATCCCGCTGCACGGTTGGGTCCCGCAGGCGCACGCGAATGCCTCTGCGCCCGCCGCCGCGCTGTTTTCGACGGTGGTAATGAAGGTCGGTCTGTTCGGCATTTTGACGATTACCCTGACGGGCGGTCAGCCGCCGCTGTGGTGGGGGGTAGCGCTGCTGATTGCGGGGATGATCACCGCCTTTGTCGGCGGGCTGTACGCCCTGATGGAGCACAACATCCAGCGTCTGCTGGCGTACCACACCCTGGAAAACATCGGCATCATCCTGCTCGGCATGGGCGCGGGCGTCACCGGGCTGGCGCTCAACCAGCCGGCGCTGATTGCTGCCGGGTTTGTCGGCGGTCTGTATCACCTCGTCAACCATAGCCTGTTCAAGAGCACCCTGTTCCTCGGCGCGGGCAGCGTCTGGTTCCGCACCGGCCATCGCGATATCGAAAAGCTCGGTGGGATTGGCAAAAAGATGCCGATGATTTCACTCGCCATGCTGGTGGGGCTGATGGCGATGGCCGCGCTGCCGCCGCTGAACGGCTTTGCCGGGGAGTGGGTGATCTATCAGTCCTTCTTCGCGCTCGGCCAGAGCGACGCGTTTATCGCGCGGCTGCTCGGCCCGCTGCTGGCGGTGGGCCTGGCGATTACCGGGGCGCTGGCGGTGATGTGCATGGCGAAAGTCTACGGCGTCACCTTCCTCGGCGCGCCGCGCACCCGTGAAGCGGAGAACGCCTGCTGCGTCCCGGTATTGATGGCCACCAGCGTGGTCGCGCTGGCGCTGTGTTGCATTGCGGGCGGGGTTGCCGCGCCGTGGCTGCTGCCGCTGCTGGGCCACGCCGTTCCGCTGCCGCTGGCGACGGCGCATACCGTTGTCTCCCAGCCGATGATGGCGCTGCTGCTGATCGCCGGGCCGCTCCTGCCGTTCGTGCTGATGCTGTTCTTCAGACGCGACCGTCTCGCCTCCCGCTCTCGCGGCGCGGCGTGGGCCTGCGGCTACCAACACGAGCCGTCGATGGTCATTACCGCCCACGGTTTTGCCATGCCGGTGAAGGAGAACTTCGCCGCCGTGCTAAAGCTGCGCCAGTGGCTTAACCCGCAGGGCTGGGTGCCGGGCTGGCAGAGTGCTGCCGTGCCCCTGCTGTTCCGCCGACTGGCGCTGATCGAGCTGGCGGTGCTGGTGGTGATTGTGATTTCACGAGGAGCCTGACATGAGTCTTTTACTGGCAATTCTTCAGGCGCTGGTGCTGTTCGCCGCCGCGCCGCTGCTGTCGGGCATCACGCGCGTGGCGCGCGCCCGAATGCACAACCGTCGCGGGCCTGACGTGCTCCAGGAGTACCGCGATCTCTTCAAACTGCTCTCCCGCCAGAGCGTCGCGCCGGATGCCGCGGGCTGGGTGTTCCGCCTGACGCCGTTCGTGATGGTCGGCGTGATGCTCACCATCGCCACCGCGCTGCCGGTGGTCACGGTAGGCTCGCCGCTGCCGGTGCTCGGCGATCTGATTACGCTCATCTATCTCTTCGCCATCGCGCGCTTCTTCTTTGCGATTGCGGGCCTGGACACCGGCAGCCCGTTTACCGGCATCGGCGCCAGCCGCGAGGCGATGCTCGGCGTGCTGGTTGAGCCGATCCTGCTGCTGGGGCTGTGGGTAGCCGCGCAGGTTGCAGGTTCGACCCACATCAGTTTTATCACCGAAACCGTTTACCACTGGCCGGTGGCCCGCTCCATCCCGCTCGTGCTGGCACTCTGCGCCTGCGCGTTCGCCACGTTTATTGAGATGGGCAAGCTGCCGTTCGATCTCGCGGAAGCGGAGCAGGAGCTGCAGGAAGGGCCGCTTACCGAGTACAGCGGCTACGGCTTCGCGGTGCTGAAGTGGGGCATCAGCCTTAAGCAATTGGTGGTGTTGCAGATGTTTGTTGGCGTTTTCTTCCCGTGGGGGCAGATGACGCACTTCTCTGTGGGTGGCCTGCTGCTGGCCGTGGTGGTTGCCGCCCTCAAGCTGCTGGTCGGCGTGCTGGTCATCGCCCTGTTTGAAAACAGCATGGCACGCCTGCGTTTTGCGGCAACCTCGCGCATCACCTGGGCCGGTTTTGGTTTTGCATTTTTAGCGTTCGTCTCCTTGCTGGTGGCGTGATTAAAGAGAGTGTTTATGTCTGAAGAAAAGAAAGGTCAGCAGTATCTCGCCGCGTTGCATCAGGCTTTCCCGGGCGTGGTGCTGGAGGAGTCCTGGCAAACCAAGGATCAGATCACCATTACCGTGAAGGTGAACTACCTGCCGGAAGTGGTGGAGTTTCTCTATTACCAGCAGGGCGGCTGGCTGTCGGTGCTGTTCGGTAACGACGAGCGCCAGCTGTGCGGTAACTACGCGGTGTACTACGTGATGTCGATGGAGCAGGGCGAGAAGTGCTGGCTCACCGTGCGCGTCGAGGTCGACCCGAATAAGCCGGAATACCCGTCCGTGACGCCGCGCGTTCCTGCCGCCGTCTGGGGTGAGCGCGAGGTGCGCGACATGTACGGCCTGGTGCCGGTCGGCCTGCCGGACGAGCGTCGTCTGGTGCTGCCGGACGACTGGCCGGATGAACTCTATCCGCTGCGCAAGGACAGCATGGATTACCGCCAGCGTCCGGCCCCGACCACCGACAGCGAAACCTACGAGTTCATCAACGAGCTGGGCAGCAAGAAGAACAACGTGGTGCCGATCGGCCCGCTGCACGTCACCTCCGACGAACCGGGCCACTTCCGCCTGTTCGTCGACGGCGAAAATATCATCGACGCTGACTACCGCCTGTTCTACGTCCACCGCGGCATGGAGAAGCTGGCGGAAACCCGCATGGGCTACAACGAGGTCACTTTCCTCTCTGACCGCGTGTGCGGCATCTGCGGCTTCGCCCACAGCACCGCCTACACCACCTCGGTGGAGAACGGCATGGGGATCGTGGTGCCGGAGCGCGCGCAGATGATCCGCGCTATTTTGCTGGAGGTGGAGCGCCTGCACTCGCACCTGCTGAACCTCGGCCTGGCCTGCCACTTCGTCGGTTTTGACTCCGGGTTTATGCAGTTCTTCCGCGTGCGCGAAGCGTCGATGAAGATGGCGGAAATTCTCACCGGGGCGCGTAAAACCTACGGCCTGAATCTGATCGGCGGGATCCGCCGCGACCTGCTGAAAGACGACATGATCAAGACCCGCCAGCTGGCGCAGCAGATGCGCCGGGACGTGCAGGAGCTGGTGGACATGCTGCTCAGCACGCCAAACATCGAGCAGCGCACCGTCGGGATTGGTCGCCTCGATCCGGAAATTGCCCGCGACTTCAGCAATGTCGGCCCGATGGTGCGCGCCAGCGGCCACGCCCGCGACACCCGCGCCGATCACCCGTTCGTCGGCTACGGCCTGCTGCCGATGACCGTGCACAGCGAACAGGGCTGCGATGTTATTTCTCGCCTCAAGGTGCGTATCAACGAGGTCTACACCGCCCTGAACATGATCGACTTCGGGCTGGACAACCTGCCGGGCGGTCCGCTGATGGTGGAGGGCTTCACCTACATTCCAAACCGCTTTGCCCTCGGCTTTGCCGAAGCGCCGCGAGGGGATGATATCCACTGGAGCATGACCGGCGACAATCAGAAGCTCTACCGCTGGCGCTGTCGCGCGGCGACCTACGCCAACTGGCCTACCCTGCGCTATATGCTGCGCGGTAATACGGTCTCTGACGCGCCGCTGATCATCGGCAGCCTCGATCCGTGCTACTCCTGCACTGACCGCATGACGGTGGTGGACGTGCGCAAGAAGAAAAGCCAGGTAGTGCCGTACAAAGAGCTTGAGCGCTACAGCATCGAGCGCAAGAACTCGCCGCTGAAATAAGGACACGCCATGTTTACCTTTATCAAAAAAGTGATCAAAACCGGCGCGCAGACCAGCAGCTATCCGCTGGAGCCGATCCCGGTGGATAAAAACTTTCGCGGCAAGCCGGAGCACAACCCGCAGCAGTGCATCGGCTGCGCGGCCTGCGTCAACGCCTGCCCGTCGAACGCCTTAACGGTGGAAACGGATCTTAAAACCGGCGAGCTGGCCTGGCAGTTTAACCTCGGGCGCTGCATCTTCTGCGGCCGCTGCGAGGAGGTCTGCCCGACGGTCGCCATTCGACTTTCTCAGGAGTACGAACTGGCGGTGTGGAAAAAAGAGGATTTTCTCCAGCAGTCGCGCTTCGCGCTGTGCAATTGCCGCGTCTGCAAGCGTCCGTTCGCCGTGCAAAAAGAGATCGACTACGCCATCGCGCTGCTGCAGCACAACGGCGACGCCCGCGCGGAGCATCACCGCGAAAGCTTCGAAACCTGCCCGGAGTGCAAACGTCAGAAGTGCCTGCTGCCGTCCGACCGCATTGATATTACCCGCCATATGAGAGAGGCCAGCTGATGGAAAACTTACTCGGCCCGCGCGACGATAACGGCATTCCGGTGCCGCTGACGGTGGAGGAGTCCATCGCCAGCATGAAAGCGTCGCTACTGAAAAAAATCAAACGCTCGGCCTACGTCTACCGCGTGGACTGCGGCGGCTGCAACGGCTGTGAGATCGAGATCTTCGCCACCCTGTCGCCGCTGTTTGATGCCGAGCGCTTCGGCATCAAAGTGGTACCGTCCCCGCGTCATGCGGACATTCTGCTGTTTACCGGGGCGGTGACCCGCGCCATGCGATCGCCCGCGCTGCGCGCCTGGCAGTCCGCGCCGGATCCGAAAATCTGCATCTCCTACGGCGCCTGCGGCAACAGCGGCGGCATCTTCCACGATCTTTACTGCGTCTGGGGCGGCACCGACAAAATCGTGCCGGTGGATGTCTATATTCCGGGCTGCCCGCCGACGCCCGCCGCCACGCTGTACGGCTTTGCGATGGCGCTCGGCCTGCTGGAGCAGAAGATCCACGCCCGCGCACCTGGCGAGATCGACAACCAGCCCGCGGCCATTCTGCATCCGGACATGGTGCAGCCGCTGCGCGTGAAGGTGGATCGCACGGCGCGCAGGCTGGCGGGCTATCGCTACGGTCGCCAGATTGCCGACGATTACCTGCGCCTGCTGAGCCAGGGCGACCATCAGGTGGCGCGCTGGCTGGAGGCGGAAAACGATCCGCGTCTCAATGAGATCGTGGCAAACCTGAACAGCATTGTGGATGAGGCGCGTATCCGATGAGTGAAACGGTGGTGTTCAGCCAGCTGAGCCGTAAGTTTATTGATGAGAACGATGCCACGCCGGATGCGGCGCAGCAGGTGGTCTATTACAGCCTGGCGATTGGGCACCACCTCGGGGTGATCGACTGTCTGGAGGCGGCGCTAACCTGCCCGTGGACGGAATACCTGGCGTGGATCGCCACGCTGGAGGAGGGCAGCACCGCGCGGCGCAAGATGGAGGGCGTGCCGAAGTATGGCGAGATCGTCATCGACGCCAACCATATCACGATGCTCGCTAACGCCTTTGACGCGGCGCTCGGCAGGCAAACCCCGGCGCAGCAGGCGTGGAGCAAAACGCTGCTCGGCATGCTGCATGATATTCATCAGGAGAGCGCCATCTACCTGATTGTGAGGAGATTACGTGACTGACGTTTTACTGTGTGTCGGCAACAGCATGATGGGCGACGACGGCGCGGGCCCGCTGCTGGCGGAGATGTGCGCCGCAAAACCGCAGGGCGACTGGGTGGTGATTGACGGCGGCAGCGCGCCGGAAAACGATGTGGTCGCCATTCGCGAGCTGCGTCCGGAAAGGCTGTTGATTGTCGATGCCACCGATATGGGGCTGAACCCGGGCGAAATCCGCCTGATTGACCCGGACGACATCGCCGAGATGTTTATGATGACCACCCACAATATGCCGCTGAACTACCTGGTCGATCAGATTAAAGACGACGTGGGCGAGGTGCTGTTTTTGGGGATCCAGCCGGACATTGTCGGCTTTTATTACCCGATGACGCCGCCGGTGAAGGCGGCGGTGGAAGAGGTGTATTCGCGGCTGGCGGAGTGGGTTGGGGATGGAGGGTTTTCTCCGCTCTGAGCAGTGCCGGGTGGCGGCTACGCCTTACCGGGCCTACAAAACCGTAGGGTCGGTAAGCGTAGCGCCACCGGGCAACAGGCTACGCCAGATCCGCCCCGTTACTCGCAATCACCTTCTTATACCACCAGAACGACTTCTTGCGCTTGCGGTCCAGCGTGCCGTTCCCGGCGTCGTCGCGGTCAACGTACACAAACCCGTAGCGCTTGCTCATCTCGCCCGTTGAAGCCGACACCAGGTCGATGCAGCCCCAGGTGGTGTAGCCCATCAGCGGCACGCCGTCCTCAATCGCATCGCCCATCGCGCGGATATGCTCGCGCAGGTAGCTGATGCGGTAGTCGTCGTTGATCTCGCCATTTTCATCTATGACGTCCTTCGCGCCGAGGCCGTTTTCCACCAGGAACAGCGGCTTCTGGTAGCGGTCGTACATCATGTTCATGGTGATACGCAGGCCGAGCGGATCGATGCCCCAGCCCCACTCGCTTACCTGAATATGCGGGTTACGCAGGGACTTCACGATGTTCGCCGCGCTGGTGTTGCCCGCGTTCATGTCCGCCGACGCGCAGCGCGAGGCGTAATAGCTGAACGAGACAAAATCGACGGTGTTTTTCAGCAGTTCGTCGTCGCCTGGATCTTTCACAATCACAACGCCTTTTTCGCGGAAAACGCGGGCAGAGTAGGCCGGATAGCTGCCGCGCGCCTGCACGTCGATAAAGAACAGGTTCTCGCGGTCTTTTTCCAGCGCCATCCACACGTCTTCCGGCTTGCAGGAGTACGGGTAGAAGTTACCGCCAGCCAGCATGCAGCCGACCTGGTTTTCCGGGTTCACCTCGTGAGCGATTTTTGTCGCCAGCGCACTCGCCACCAGCTCGTGGTGCGCGGCCTGGTATTTCACCTGATCCTCGTTTTCACCTTCCTCAAACACCAGCCCCGCACCGGAAAACGGGCTGTGCAGCATGATGTTGATTTCGTTGAAGGTCAGCCAGTATTTCACCAGCCCGTTAAATTCCTCGAAGCAGGTGCGGGCGTAGCGGGCGAAGAAGTCGACCATCTTACGGTTGCGCCAGGAGCCGTACTCCGTCACCAGGTGCATCGGCACGTCGAAGTGGCAGAGCGTTACCAGCGGCTCAATGTTGTACTTTTTGCACTCCTCAAACACCGCGCGGTAGAAGGCGATGCCCTCTTTATTCGGCAGCGGCTCGTCGCCGTTCGGATAGAGGCGGCTCCAGGCGATCGAGGTGCGGAACACCGTAAAGCCCATCTCCGCCATCAGGGCGATGTCCTCTTTATAGCGATGGTAAAAATCAATCGCTTCATGGCTCGGGTAAAACTCATCGTCACGCAGCGAAAAACGCTTTTCCTTACCCAGCTTCACCGCCAGGCGGTTCGCGCCGTGGGGGATCATATCGACCGTCGTCAGTCCTTTGCCGCCTTCACGGTAAGCACCTTCACTCTGGTTGGCGGCAAGCGCGCCGCCCCATAAAAATCCTTGTGGAAAAACAGACATTCTTACCTCGCTTTCAATTTATGCTTTTGCTGCGTTGTTCTGTACCGGTGCGGTCTGCAGGGCGCGCGCTTTTTCAGCCTCGTCTTCGACCGGGATATCCTCAAACCCTAACAGCAGGGTCAGAACAAATGACAGCACCACGGCCAGCCCCATTACGCCAAACACCCAGACGATGGTCATCGGGTTGGCCGGGTCGAAGAACTGCACGCTGGTAAACAGCCCCGGCGCCGCCATCGAGTGGCTGGCAAGGCCTGCCATACCCGCCACCGCGCCGCAGATAAAGCCGCTGATCAGGCTCGCAATCAGCGGACGCTTCAGGCGTACCGCTACGCCGTACAGGGCCGGTTCAGAGATCCCCGCCATGATGGCGGAGGCCGCCGCGGCCAGCGCCGTCTGGCGCAGTTCCGGGTTTTTCGTTTTCCATGCCACCGCCAGCGACGAGCCGCCGAGCGACAGGTTGGCACCAATTTCTGACGGCATCACCATTCCTTCTTTGCCCGTTTCGGCAATGGTCTGAATGATGGTCGGCGTAAACACGCGGTGCATCCCGGTCATCACCAGCAGCGGCCACAGTGCGCCCATGATGGCGACGGAGAGCCAGCCCAGGTAGCCGTGAATGGTGTAAACCAGCGCGGAGATGGCGCTACCGATCCAGATCCCCAGCGGGCCAATCAGCACGATGGCGAGCGGGGCGGCAATCAGCACGATCAGCATCGGCTTGAGGAAGTTTTTGGTCACCGCCGGGGTGATGCGATCCACCCAGCGTTCGATATACGACAGGCACCAGGTCATGACCAGCGCCGGGATGACGGTATAGGTGTATTTCACCGCCGTCACCGGAATAAAGGCGAACTCAACGTGCTCGCCCTGCGCGGCTTTCGCCATCAGCTCGATAAAGCTCGGGTGCACCAGCACGCCCGCGATGGCAATCGCCAGCGACATGTTGGTTTTAAACTTCACCGCCGCCGAGGCCGCCACCATCAGCGGCAGGAAGAAGAACGCCCCGTCGCCAATGACCGTCAAAATGGTGAGCGTCGGCGCGCCTTTTTCCAGCACGCCAGTCATTTCGAGGATCATCGCCAGCAGCTTGACCATCGAGCCTCCGATGATCGCCGGGATCAGCGGTGACATGGTGCCGATCAGCGCGTCGAGGATCCCGGCACCAATGCGGCGTAACGTCAGCTTCTGCGGGCCTTCCGGTACCACGGGCTGCAGGTCAACGGGCAGCAGGCTCACTACTTCGCGGTACGCCTGTGAAACCGTGTTGCCAATAATCACCTGGCACTGGTTGTCGTTACGCACCACGCCAAGCACGCCGCTGATGCTTTTCAGGCGCGCAACGTCGCTAAGATTTTCGTCTTTCAGAACGAAACGCAGGCGCGTCATGCAGTGGGTGACGGCGACGATGTTCTCTTTGCCGCCCAGCGCGCTGATAACGTCGTTTGCCAGCGCAGCGTAGTTTTTGGCCATCGGATCTGTTCCTGTTATCGTTGTGTGAAATTTAGGAAACCGGTTCCACATAATCATCATGAGTTTCTTTTGTTGAAACAAGACCGCTTTTTGGACATTTTTTCTTTTCGTGATGAAGATCGCAGTGGGGTGTAGAAAGCGTGACGTCGTCGCTGCGACAATTTTTTCGCGGTGCAGTACACTGCCCGCATGAGTTTCGGATGGAAGAACAATATGACCACGATGCTGGAAGTGGCGAAGCGGGCAGGCGTGTCGAAAGCGACGGTTTCCCGGGTGTTGTCGGGCAACGGCTACGTTAGCCAGGAGACCAAAGACCGGGTTTTTCAGGCCATCGAAGAGAGCGGCTATCGCCCGAACTTGCTGGCGCGAAACCTGGCGACCAAACGCACCCAGACGCTTGGGCTGGTAGTGACCAACACCCTGTATCACGGCGTCTACTTTAGCGAGCTGCTGTTTAACGCCGCGCGGATGACGGAAGAAAAAGGGCGGCAGCTGATCCTCGCCGACGGCAAGCACAGCGCCGAAGAAGAGCGCGAGGCGATCCAGTATCTGCTGGATATGCGCTGCGATGCGGTAATTATCTACCCGCGTTTCCTGAGCGTGGAAGAGCTGGACGAGCTCGTCGAGAAATGCGAGCAGCCGATTATGGTGCTTAACCGCCGCCTGCGGAAAAACAGCAGCCACAGCGTCTGGTCCGATCATAAAGCCTCGTGTCAGGACGCGGTGTCGCAGCTGATTGCGAAAGGGCACCGGGAGATTGCCTTTATCACCGGTTCGCTGGATTCCCCCACCGGGGTTGAACGTCTTTCCGGTTACAGGGATGCGCTGGCGCAGCACGGTATTGCAGCGCGTGACGCGCTTATCGCCGAAGGGAAGTGGAACCCGGCCAGCGGCGCGGCGGCGGTCACTCAACTCCTCTCCCGCGGCGAACCGTTTACCGCGCTGGTGGCGAGCAACGACGATATGGCGATCGGCGCCATCAAGCAGCTGCACGACAGCGGCGTCGCCACGCCGGACGCGGTGTCCGTCATCGGCTTTGACGACGTGGCGATTGCGCCCTACATCGTGCCGTCGCTCTCCAGCGTGCGTATTCCGGTGACGGCGATGATCCAGGAGATCGTCAGTCGCCTGATTTTCATGCTCGACGGCGGAGAGTTCAAATATCAGCAAACCTTTTCTGGCGAGCTTGTCCTGCGCGACTCCGTTACCGATGGCCCGCACCGCTGACGTCGACATCTGTCATCGTCACTAATGACGATGACAGAAACGCTGCGTTTTTATTATTGTTAAAAATCAGTGGTTTAAATATTGGCACGGTTTATGAATAGCTTCGCGCATAACAGTTATGCCGGAGAAGCAGATGAACCGTTTTATTATGGCCGATGCCAGCAAGTGCATTGGTTGCCGTACCTGTGAAGTGGCGTGCGTTGTTTCCCACCAGGCGGAGCAGGATTGCGCCTCTCTCACTCCCGATACCTTCCTGCCGCGCATTCACGTCATTAAAGGTGTGAATATTTCCACCGCCGCCATCTGTCGCCAGTGCGAAGATGCGCCGTGCGCGAACGTCTGCCCGAACGGGGCGATTAAGCGCGAGAAGGGCTTTGTGCACGTGATGCAGGAGCGCTGCATCGGCTGCAAAACCTGCGTGGTGGCGTGTCCGTATGGCGCGATGGAGGTGGTTGTCCGCCCGGTGGTGCGCAACAGCGGCATGGGGCTGAGCGTGCGGGCGGAGAAAGCCGAAGCCAATAAATGCGATCTTTGCTATCACCGCGAAGCCGGCCCGGCCTGTATGGAGGCCTGCCCGACGCACGCGCTGGTCTGCGTGGATCGTGACAAGCTTGAGCAGATGAGCGCAGAAAAACGCCGTCGCGCGGCGTTCGACACCTCGTCATCGCTGCTGTTTTAAGCTGCGATGAGCGTTAACGGCGTACTGCTTCGGGTGCGCGGCAAAGTGCAGGGCGTGGGGTTTCGGCCCTTCGTCTGGCAGCTGGCGCACCGGCTGAAGCTTGTGGGCGATGTCTGCAACGACGGAGAGGGGGTCCTGGTGCGTCTCGCGGGTAATGGGGGGGACTTTACCGCGAGGCTGCATCAGGACTGCCCACCGCTGGCACGCATCGATCGCGTTGAAACGCAGCCGTTCACTTGGGCGGACATGCCTGAGGACTTTACCATCCGCCACAGCGATCGCGGGGCGATGGATACGCAAATCGTGCCGGATGCCGCCACCTGCCCGGCGTGTCTGGCTGAAATGCGCGATCCCCGCGAGCGCCGCTATCGTTACCCGTTTATCAACTGCACCCACTGCGGGCCGCGGTTTACCATTATCCGCGCCATGCCGTACGACCGTCCGGCCACGTCGATGGCCGCATTCCCGCTCTGCGCGCCGTGCGAATCCGAGTATCGCAACCCGGCCGACCGCCGCTTCCACGCCCAGCCGGTGGCCTGCCCGGACTGCGGGCCGCAGCTGGAATGGCGAGCCGGAGACACTATTGCCACTCGCGAATCGGCCTTAAACGAGGCGGTGAAGAGGCTGAAAAACGGCGGGATCGTGGCGGTTAAAGGGCTGGGGGGATTTCATCTGGTCTGCGACGCGCTTAACCCGCAGGCAGTGGCGACGCTGCGGGCACGCAAGCAGCGCCCGACGAAGCCGCTGGCGGTGATGCTACCGGATGCGGACGATCTGCCGGAGACGATACAGACGCTGTTACGCTCGCCCGCGGCACCGATCGTGCTGACGCCGAAAGCTTCGCTTCCCGCGTTTCCCGAGGAAATTGCCCCAGGGCTCGACTGCGTTGGCGTGATGCTGCCCGCGAACCCGCTCCAGCATCTTTTGCTGATGGACTGCCGGCGCCCGCTGGTGATGACCTCCGGCAACCTCAGTGGCAGGCCGCCTGCCGTCACCAACGCGCAGGCGCTGGAGGAGCTCGGCGGCATCGCGGACGGCTTCCTGCTGCACAACCGCGACATCCTGCAGCGCATGGATGATTCGGTGATGGATCGGGATGGCGCTATCCTGCGTCGTGCCCGGGGTTTTGTGCCCGATGCCGTCACGTTGCCCGCGGGTTTTGAGAATATCCCCGCCATGCTGTGTACCGGTGCAGAGATGAAAAACACCTTCTGCCTGGTGCGCGGCAACCAGGCGGTGCTGAGCCAGCACTTTGGCGATCTGAGCGACGAGGGCGTAGAGGCGCAGTGGCGCAGCGCGCTCTCGACGATGCAGGACATCTACGCTTTCCAGCCTGATAAGCTGGTGTGCGATGCCCATCCGGGGTATCGCGCGCGCCGGTGGGCGCAGGAGCAGGCGCTGCCCGTCGAAACCGTGCTGCATCATCACGCTCACGCGGCGGCGTGCCTGGCGGAGAACGGCTGGCCGCTCGGCGGCGGAGACGCTATCGCTCTGACGCTGGACGGGATCGGCATGGGCGAGAACGGCGCGCTGTGGGGAGGAGAGTGCCTGCGGGTGAACTATCTCGACTGCGAACGGCTCGGCGGCCTGCCTGCCGTGGCGCTGCCGGGCGGCGATCTGGCGGCAAAGCAGCCGTGGCGTAATCTGCTCGCCCACTGCCTGGCGTTTGTCCCGGACTGGCAACGCTACCCGGAAACGCGAGCGGTTCAGCGCCACAGCTGGCCGATGCTGGCAACGGCGATCCAGCGTGGTATCAACGCGCCACAGGCGTCGTCATGCGGCCGTTTGTTTGACGCGGTCGCCTGCGCGCTGGGCATCGACGCGCAGCGCTACGAAGGCGAGGCAGCGTGCAGGCTGGAGGCGCTGGCATCGCAGTGCGCGGGAGTTGACCATCCGGTGATTCTGGAAGCGAATAACCTTGCGCTGTTCTGGCAGCAGTGGCTGAACTGGCAGGCGGAGCCCTGCGAGCGCGCGTGGGCGTTTCACGACGCGCTGGCAAAAGGGCTGGCTCAGCTCGCCGCGCGCCATGCCCGACGCTTATCGATTTCGACAATCTGCTTCAGCGGCGGCGTGTTGCACAACCGCCTGCTGCGCGCGCGCCTGCGTCATTATCTTTCTGACTTTACGCTTCTTTTTCCTTCGCGCCTGCCCGCAGGTGACGGAGCGATCTCCTTCGGGCAGGCGGTGGTTGCCGCTGCCCGGTCATGTTCAAAAAGGATTTAAAATGTTACGACTGTTACGCAACGAACCTCGCGCCGCGCTTCTGCTGCTGGCTCTGGTAATGGCAAACCTGCTGGCCTGGGGATGGGCATGGCACTCTTTTAGCGGCAGCACGGCGTTGATGGCCGCCAGCCTGCTGGCGTGGTGCTACGGGCTGCGCCATGCGGTGGATGCCGACCACATCGCGGCCATTGATACCGTGACGCGTAAGATGATGCAGCAGGGCAAACGCCCGTGCGGGGTGGGGGCGTGGTTCTCGCTGGGGCACTCCACCATCGTGGTGCTGGCCTCCATTGCCATCGCCGCCACCGCCACGGCGTTTCAGAAAAACATGGAATGGTTCCACGAAACCGGCAGCCTGATTGGCACTGCGGTATCCGCCACCTTCCTGCTGGCGATGGCGCTGGTGAATATGGTGATCCTGCGCGGCGTCTGGCGCAGTTTCCAGGCGCTGAAAAAGGGCCAGACGGTGCAGGGTGACGTCACGCTGCCTGCCCAGGGGGGCGTTATGAACTGGCTGTTCGGTAAAACCTTCCGCCTCGTCAATAAAAGCTGGCAGATGTATCTGGTGGGTTTCCTGTTTGGCCTCGGCTTCGACACGGCCACCGAAATTGGCGTGCTGGGGATCTCCGCCGCCAGCGCGTCCAGCGGGATGTCCGTGTGGTCAATCATGATCTTCCCGGCGCTCTTCGCCAGCGGCATGGCGCTGGTGGATACGCTCGATAACCTGCTGATGGTCGGTGCCTACGGCTGGGCGTTTGATAAACCGCAGCGCAAGCTCTACTACAACATGACCATCACCGGCACCTCCGTGGTGGTTGCGCTGTTTATCGGCGGGCTGGAAGCGCTGGGCCTGCTGATGGATAAATTTGCCCTCAGCGGCGGCATCTGGGATCTGATCGGCGCGGTAAATGACAACCTGGGCAACGCCGGGTTTGTGGTTGTCGGGCTGTTCGTTGCCTGCTGGCTCATCTCCATGGCCAACTATCGCTGGCGCGGCTACGACGCGCTGGTGGTGCGTTCCTGAACTCCCCACCCTGTTTTACCCGGCGGCGCTACGCTTGCGCGGGTCTGCATGTAGGCCGGGTAAGCGGAGCGCTACCCGGCAATACGAGGGTTAAGCAGGCAGCGATTTCAGCAGGGCGAAGGCCTCCTTCATCCTGTCTTCGCTGACGACAAAGGCGCATATCTGACCGTCTGCATCGGTGCCGCGCGCCACCATTCCCTGCGGTTCGAGGGTAATTTGCCAGTTCAGATCCTGACGCTGCGTTTCACCTGCAAGATGCAGCGGCAATTCCGGCGTTTTGACCTTTACCAGCATGGCGGGTAATTTCAGCGGCGCGCTGCCGCCGAGCAGGTTTTTTGCCAGATACATGGCGCTTAATTGTATCGGTTGCAGGAAGGGCAGCACCTGGCCGTTAATTTCCGCGCAGTCGCCCAAGGCATAAATATCCGGCCGCGTGGTTTGCAGGTAGCTATTTACCTTCACGCCGCGGTTGATTTCAGCCCCTGCACGATGCGCCAGCGCGGTTTCCGGGCGCAGGCCCGTCGCGGCAACCACCGCATCCACTTCTACGCTGCGGCTGCGGTCGAGCGTGGCACGGATACCGCCTTCGGTTTTGCTCAGGCTTTGTAGCTGCGATTTCAACATCAGATGCACGCCCATATCGGTCAGACGATGCTGTAAGCGACTGCTTACTTCTGCGGGCATCAGCGCCGACAGAATGCTCGCCGCGTGGTCAACCAGGGTGACAGATTTTCCCGCCCGACAGAAGTCCATCGCCAGCTCGGTGCCTATCAGCCCGCCGCCGACAATCATCACCCGTTGCGCATCGCGTAGCCGGGTTTCGCTGCCCTGATACTCCTGCTGGCTGTTGAGGGTAATCATCAGCTCGCGGCCCTCAACCGGCGGCACAAACGCAGATGCCCCGGTCGCCAGCACCAGCCTGTCGTACTGCCAGGTTTTCTCTTTCGCTTTTACCACGTGGGCGTCGGCATCGATATCGGTGACCCAGGTGTACGGAAACAGACGCAGGTTGAACTGCTCCGCGAACTCCCCCGCCGTCTGGCGGGTGAGGTCATCGGCGCGCTGATTCTGGCTAATGACGTGGCTTAAATCAGGCTTGTTGTACTCGTCCATGCTGTCGGCGGCGATCAGCGTCAACGGCACGTTTGCATCCTGTTTGCGGATATTTTTCACCAGCTGGCGGGCAGCAAAGCCCGAGCCGATGATAACGATGCCGTTGCTCATTTTGCCTCCGTTGCCAGTTCATCAAAGACGTCTTTGCCGAGGGAGCATTCCGGGCAGAGGAAGTTGTCCGGCACCTCGCTCCACGGCGTGCCCGGGGCAACATCCTGCAGCGGTTCGCCCAGCTCAGGATCGTAGGTCCACTGGCAGACGCTGCACTGCATGCGCGGACCTAGATCGGCGCTGGCTGCCGCAGAACAGGTTTGTGGCTGTTCCGCAGGTTTTGCGGTGACTTCAGGAAGCGGGGCGAGCGCCCACTGACGGGCGATGTCGCGGCCATGCTGGCGGCAGATTTCCAGCGCGTCGATATCCGGACGCCATTTCGCCTTCAGGCTCATGGACATCTCAAAACCCGCATCCTGTAAACGGGTGGAAAGACGGTCTACCGCGCCGCCGCTCCAGCCGTGAGAGCCAAAGGCGCTGGCGCGTTTGTTGCGAAAGCGCAGGCCGGTCATCTCTTCCACCAGGCCGGCAATCTTCGGCATCATCACGTTATTCATGGTGGATGTACCCACCAGCACGCCCTTGGAGCGGAAGACGTTGGTCAGGATTTCGTTTTTATCGCTACGCGCCACGTTGAAGATTTTCACCGCCACGTTCGGGTCAACTTCGTTGATGCCCTGGGCAATCGCGTCCGCCATCATGCGGGTGTTGTTGGACATGGTGTCATAGAAGATGGTGATGCGGTCTTCCTGGTAATCCGCCGCCCATTTCAGGTACAGCTCGACGATCTGGGTTGGGTTTTCACGCCATACCACGCCGTGGGAGGTCGCAATCATATCTACCGGCAGGTTGAAGCCAAGGATCTCGGTGATTTTTGGCGTGACCAGACGGCTGAACGGAGTCAGGATATTGGCGTAGTAGCGCTGACACTGTTCGAACAGCTCGGTCTGATCCACTTCATCATTGAACAGACGTTCGTCGCAGTAGTGCTGGCCGAAGGCGTCGTTGCTGAACAGCACCGCGTCGCCGGTCATGTAGGTCATCATGCTGTCCGGCCAGTGCAGCATCGGGGTTTCGACGAAGATCAGCTGCTTGCCGTTGCCGATATCCAGCGTGTCGCCGGTTTTTACGGTGTGGAAGTTCCACTCCGGATGATGGTGGTGGCCGTTAATTGAATCAATGGCGTTGGTGGTGCAGTAGATTGGGGTATCCGGAATGTGGGACATCAGCTCGGTCAGCGCCCCGGCGTGGTCCTCTTCCGCATGGTTGATGATGATGTAGTCGATGTCATTCAGGTCGATTTCACCGCGCAGGTTCTGCACGAACTCACGGCTGAATTTATGATCGACGGTATCAATCAGGACGTTTTTACCTTCGCGGATGAGATAGCTGTTGTAGCTGCTGCCGCGCAGCGTTTTGTATTCCGTCCCGTGGAAATCGCGCACTTCCCAGTCACGTTGACCCACCCAATGAATGTTATTTTTAACCAGAATAGACATAGCAACCTCAACTTAATACAGCGTTTTTAAATAAGATGGTTTGCTTATATCAAGTTGCGTGCCAACTTTTTAAATTATTAATATTCAATAAGTTGTGATTTAATGCCCCATAATGAGTAGTCATTATGACTATCCTAAAAAGAGTCAATATGACATTATGCATTGTCAAAATGACAGTGAGGCAGGCATGAGTTTTTCCGTAGACGTGCTGGCGAAGATCGCCATAGAACTGCAAACCGGTATCGGCCATCAGGACCGCTTTCAGCGCCTGATCTCCACGCTGCGCCACGTGCTGGATTGCGATGCGTCGGCGCTGCTGCGTTACGAAGGGCGGCAGTTTATTCCGCTGGCTATCGACGGCCTGGCGAAGGACGTACTCGGGCGGCGCTTTACGCTGGAGGGCCACCCGCGTCTGGAAACCATCGCCCGCGCGGGCGACGTGGTGCGTTTCCCGGCAGACAGCGATCTGCCCGATCCGTACGACGGCCTGATTCCGGGGCAGGAGAGCCTGAAGGTGCACGCCTGTATTGGCCTGCCGCTGTTCGCCGGGCAGAATCTGATTGGCGCATTAACCCTCGACGGCATGTCGCCGGATCAGTTCGATACCTTCAGCGACGAAGAGCTGCGCCTGATTGCGGCGCTGGCCGCTGGAGCGCTGAATAATGCGCTGCTGATAGAGCAGCTGGAGAGCCAGAATATTCTTCCCGGCAGCCCGGCGGCGTTTGAGCAGGTGGCGCATACGGAGATGATCGGCCTTTCGCCCGGCATGGCGCAGCTCAAAAAAGAGATTGAGATTGTTGCCGCGTCCGATCTGAACGTGCTGATCTTCGGAGAGACCGGTACCGGTAAGGAGCTGGTGGCGAAGTCCATCCACGAAGCTTCGCCGCGCGCGGTCAACCCGCTGGTGTACCTCAACTGCGCGGCGCTGCCGGAAAGCGTGGCGGAGAGCGAACTTTTCGGTCACGTCAAAGGGGCGTTTACCGGGGCCATCAGCAACCGCAGCGGCAAGTTTGAAATGGCCGATAACGGCACGCTGTTTCTTGATGAGATTGGCGAGCTTTCCCTTTCACTTCAGGCCAAGTTGCTGCGCGTATTGCAGTACGGCGACATCCAGCGCGTGGGGGATGACCGCAGCCTGCGGGTGGACGTGCGGGTCCTTGCTGCGACCAACCGGGATCTGCGCGAAGCGGTGCTGGCCGGGCAGTTCCGCGCCGACCTGTTCCATCGCCTGAGCGTGTTCCCGCTGTCCGTGCCGCCGCTGCGCGAGCGCGGAGACGACGTGGTGCTGCTGGCGGGTTATTTCTGCGAACAGTGCCGTCTCAAAATGGGGCTGTCCCGCGTGGTGCTTAGCCCGGGGGCGAGAGCGCATCTGCTCAGCTACGGCTGGCCGGGCAACGTGCGCGAGCTGGAGCATGCGATTCACCGCGCGGTGGTGCTGGCGAGGGCGACGCGCTCGGGGGATGAAGTGGTGATTCATGCGCGCCATTTTGCGCTGCATGAGGAAAATGCCCCGACCGTGAAGCCTGCTGTGCCTGGAAGCGCAATCGAAAACCTGCGCGAAGCGACGGAAGAGTTTCAGCGTCAGATGATTACCCGCGCGCTGGAGCTGAATAACCGCAGCTGGGCGGCGTGCGCGCGGGCGCTGGAGATGGACGTCGCCAACCTGCACCGGCTGGCGAAGCGTCTTGGGCTGAAGAGTTAAATAATCCCGGCCTGGTAGAAGTCCTGCAGGTTGATAGCGCCGCACAGCCTGCCGTGCTCGTCCACCACCGGTGCGGCGGTGATTTTGCGCTTCATCAGCACCTCTTTGGCTTCAATGGCGCGGCTGTCGGCATTGAGCGTCAGCCCGCCTTTGGTCATGGCGTCAGACACGTTTGTTTCCAGCCTGCCACCGCCCACCAGCCAGCGGCGCAGGTCGCCGTCGGTGAAGACGCCCTTCACGTTTCCGCCGTCATCGCATACCGCCACCAGCCCCAGACCGGTGCGGCTCAGCTCCAGCATCGCGTCCATCACGCTGGTATCGAGTTTGACCTGCGGAATGGCATCGTCGGTGCGCATCAGATGGTGAACCTTGTTGAGCAGTCGCGCGCCGAGCGCACCTGCCGGATGCGAACGGGCAAAATCTTCCTCATTGAATCCGCGCGCCTGCATTACCGCCATCGCCAGCGCGTCGCCCATCATCAGGGTGTTAACGGTGCTGGAGGTCGGGGCGAGGTGCATCGGGCAGGCTTCACGCTCAACGGAAATATCCAGCGTCGCTTTGGCGGCCAGCGCCAGCGGCGAGCGGGGTTTCCCGGTCATCGCCAGCAGGGCGACCGATTTTTCCTGCAGGCGCGGAATAATCAGATCCAGCTCTTTGGCCGAACCGGAGTAAGAGATAAACAGCATCACGTCGCGGCTTTCGATCATCCCGAGATCGCCATGCAGCGCCTCTGCCGGATGCACGAAGAACGCCGGGGTACCGGTGCTGGCGAGCGTCGCGGCAATCTTCTTGCCGATATGGCCGGATTTACCGATGCCCGCCACAATCACTTTGCCTTCGCAGTGGATAATGGTGTTGGCGGCGCGGACAAAATCCTCGCCCAGACGTTCCGGCAGGCGGCTGGCTTCCTGCAGCTCCAGCATCAGCGTCTGGCGGCCCGTTTCTAACAGAAAATCACTCATCTCTTTCTCCGGTTACGATCACGTCGATCCCTTTCTCTTCCAGCGCTTTTTTGAACGCCGGATCAATACCCGCGTCGGTAATCAGCTTATCAACGCTTTCGAGGCTACAGACAATATTGGGGCTTTTGCGGCCAAACTTCGACGAGTCGGCCATTAAAATCACTTCCCGCGCGGCGTTACACATGGCTTTGCTGACGCTGAACACCTCGTTAAACGTCGTGACGCCTGCGTTCAGGTCGATGCCGTCGGTGCCCATAAACAGTTTATCGAAGCTGAAGTGGTCGAAAGCGTTCTCCGCCAGTTGGCCGTGAAAGGACGCCGATTTTTTGCGGAAGGTGCCGCCGGGCATCAGGATGGTCTGCTCGCTGTCGAACTCCGACAGTGCGTTGACGATGTGCAGGCTGTTGGTCATCACCGTGATGTTGTTAAAGCGGCTGAGCAGGGGGATCATCTGCAGGACGGTACTGCCTGCGTCGAGGATTATGGAATCGCCGTCCTGGATAAATTTGACGGCGGCTTCGGCAATCAGCGCTTTCTGGTGGGTATTGATCAGCGTTTTGTGATCGATTGGCGGGTCCGCTTCGTCCTTGTTGAGCACCACGCCACCGTAGGTGCGAATAACGGCGCCAGAGTTTTCGAGCAATACCAGGTCCTTGCGTATTGTCGTGCCGGTGGTGTCAAAGTAGTGGGCCAGATCCTCTACCGAGCATTTTCCCTGCTTTTGCAGATGCTCGAGAATGGCCGCCTGCCGCTGACGTGGTTTCATAGGCGCTTCGTTCCTTAGGTTGCGAAATGATAATTTCGCAAGTCTATAACTTTCACAACGAAATTATCCATGTTTCAGATTGAGCGCTAATGATAGTGCATTCTGACAGAGTGGATCATGGGGAAAGATCACATCAGGCTGCAATTCCTGAAACAAGAGGCCGTTGATTGCCTGGATTTTGGCCGGACGGGCAAATACCGTCATGCCACGCATGAGGAGGGAATCGCACACCCGGTCGTGCTCGTCCAGCGCTACGGCGACGACCACGCGCGGTTTAAAGCGTCCGCCGGAACGCCCGACGCCGACGCGGCCCTTCTGACACAGCGCATCAAACGCGCGGTTAAACTGGTGGATCTGCCAGCCGCCAAACGCCATCTGGCACAGCCAGGCGAGGGCGGCGACGGTGATGAGTGCGGTTACCATATCGACTCCTTGTTTTGTTCCCTCTCCCGGTGGGAGAGGGTTAGGGTGAGGGCATCAGGCCGCTCGATCAGAACATGATCTGCCCACCGGTCACGTTAATCGACTGCCCGGTGCAGTACGACGCTTTCGGACTGGCGTAAAACAGCAGCATGTTCAGCACGTCCTGATAGTCACACCCGCGCTTCAGCGGCACTTTATCGATGTAGTACTGCTCCACTTCCTCAGCCTTGATGCCGAGCTTGGTGGCGTACTGCGGCAGCAGGGACTGGAACATCGGCGATTTCAGCAGGTTGCCCAGCATCAGCGAGTGCACGGTAATCCCGTATTCGGCCAGATCCAACGCCAGGGACTGCGTCAGCCCCACGCCGCCAAACTTCGCCGCGCTGTAGCCGGAGTTGTGCTTGCTGCCCACTTTCCCGGATTTGGAGTTGATCTGAATGATGCGCCCCTGAATCCCGTCGCGGATCATCAGGCGGGAAAACTCGCGGGCGCAAAGGAAATAGCCCACCAGATTCACCTGCAGCGAACGGTCAAAATCCCCCAGCTCGAAATCGCTGATAAACGCCGCTTTCGCAATCCCCGCGCTGTAGACCAGCAGATCGGTGCGCCCAAAAATCTCGTCCACGCCGCGAGCCAGCGCCATCACGCTCTGCTCGCTGGTGGCGTCGGCACCAAACCCGTACGCCATCCCTTCGCCAAACTCGGTGTTAATGGTGTCCGCCACGCGGGCGGCTTTTTCACTCTGAATGTCCACTACCGCCACGCGGTAGCCCTCTGCGGCAAGCCCACGGCAGAGGAACTCGCCTAAGGTTTGTCCCCCACCAATGACAACGGCAACCTGACTCATGTGACTCTCCTTAATTACGCAACAAATTTTAACGTGCAGCCTGGGGTGACAGACTGCGGAACCGGGCCATCCACGTGAACCGTACCGGGGTATTCCGCCTGCGGCTGGCCGTCGAAGCGCAGGGTGATGTGGCCGAGCTCGCGCAGGTTTTGCTCCGCCACGTCGCCGACGGCGGTGACGACATAGCGCGCCTCGCCCAGCTCCAGCTGGCTTCCGGCCTTCAGCTCGCCGTTCAGTTCGCCGTGGCAGTGGATAAAGCAAAACTCTTCGATATCCGCCGGAGCGCCTTCGCGGAAGGTGATCAGCATCTGGTCGCTCAGCGCGTCCGCTGCGCTCTGGCCGATGCGGATAATGGTGGTCTGGTAAATGACGTTCATTGCAGGAACCTCTTATTGATAGATAAAGCCGGAGACAAACCAGGCAATCAGCACCGTCGGCGCGCCCGTCAGGAAGCGGCTCACCAGCACGGACGGCACGCCCACGCGCACGGTGTCCTGGCGCGCTTCGGCCAGCGACAGACCCACGGGGATGAAGTCGCACGCCGCCTGGGCGTTAATGGCAAACAGGGCGGGCAGGGCGAGGTGCGGGGGAATGTTGCCCAGACCAATCTGCACCCCTATCAGCACGCCGATGACCTGGGCAATCACCGCGCCCGGGCCGAGGAACGGCGACAGCAGCGGGAAGGAGCAGATCAGCGCCAGCGTCACCAGCCCGAGCGGGTGGCTGGCGAGCGGGGCGAGGCCGTGGGCAATCCAGTCGCCCAGGCCGGACGCCATGATGATGCCGATCAGCGCCGAGATGAACGCCATAAACGGCAGAATCGTTTTCAGCACCGTATCGATAGTGTCGCGCCCGGACTGGAACAGCACCGCCACGGCGGAGCCCATCCCCATCCCGACCTTCGCCAGCAGGCCGTCGCTTTGCTCGGTGATTTTCTTGCTGGTGTCGTACTCGCGCGGGGCTGCTTTTTGCGGCGCGGCAGAGCCATTCACCAGAGTGATGTTGTCCTCCTTCACGCCCGAGACATAAATGTCCTCAAGGATGTACTGCGCCAGCGGGCCGGATTTCCCAGTGGAGTGAATATTCACCGTCGGAATGCGGCGCTTCGGATAGATGCCGCAGCGCAGCGTGCCGCCGCAGTCAATCACCGCCACGCCGATGTCCGCTTCCGGCGGCTCGCCCTCTTTAAAGCCGTCAACCGCTTCCCAGCCGGTCAGCTCGCGCAGCTTGTCGACAATCGCCGGGCGCGTGCCCGCGGTGATGTAGACGATCTTTTTGCCTTCGGTGGCGTCGAACTCCAGCGGGCCGCCCCAGCCGCCCGTGCCTTTCTCAATGCGGATCCGGTTCATGCTGTCGCTCCTGAAAGATGGACCTTCTGTTCAAGCTGGATGCCCATTTTTTTCTCGAAAATAGCGGTGGTGAGGTCAGTCACCCAGCCGCGAAAGAAGTTGGTCACCAGGCCAACCAGCAGGTAGCTCACCGCCAGCGGGCCGAGCGGCAGGCCAAGCGTGGTCAGGCCGCTGGCGATCCCGAGATAGACAAACAGCTCACCGGGGTTGATGTGCGGGAACAGGCCGTTCATCGAGTGGCAGCTGTAGGAGGCGGCGGCGTAGTAGCTCGGCTTGTACTTTTCCGGCATAAAGCGGCCGAGGCTTAAGGTCATCGGGTTACAGAAAACAAAGGTGCCGATGAATGGCAATATCAGGTAGCGGGACAGCGGGTTACCGGCGCAGCGCTGGGCAAAGCGTTCGATGCGCTGCTGGCCGATAAAGTTGATCAGCGCGTTCATGATCACCAGCAGGCTGATCAGCAGGGGCAGGATCCCGGTCACCATACCGGTGAACACTTCTCCGCCTTTCTGAAACAGCCCGATGAACCACTCGGCGCCGTGGGTGATGGTCTCTATCATTCTTCTCTCCTGTGGGGCTTTTTTGTTTTTGTATAACTGCGGCTAATAATAATCACTTTGAAAGGTTTTAAAGTGTTAGTTAGATCTCACAATGAAAGAAAAATGTATTATTTTGAAAGTTAATTGATGAGGTGAATGATTTTCGGTGGAAAAAAGCGCGGATTTGCGTTGTGGAGGCGCGTACCGCTTCCTTGAGGTGTTGCGGATGCTTTACCATACTGGGTTCTTGTCGAACCCGTTAAATGGATGTCTCATGTTCAAGCGTCGTTATGCAGCGCTGTTGCCTGCGCTTATCCTGCTGTCTGCCTGTAGCAGCAAACCTAAGACCGAAGCCGTTCAGCAAACGGCGGGCGCACCTTCCGGGGGATTCCTGCTGGAGCCGCAGCACAATATGATGCAGATGGGAGGCGACTTCGCGAATAACCCGGCGGCCGAGCAGTTCATCGATAAAATGGTGAGCAAACACGGTTTCGACCGCCAGCAGCTGCATGAAATTTTGTCTCAGGCGAAGCGTCTGGACTACGTTCTGCGCCTGATGGACAGGCAGGCACCATCCGCCCAGGTGCCGAGCGGGCCGAACGGCGCGTGGCTGCGCTACCGCAAACAGTTTATTACCCCGGACAACGTGCAAAACGGCGTGGCGTTCTGGAACCAGTATGAAGATGCGCTCAACCGCGCGTGGCAGGTTTACGGCGTGCCGCCGGAAATCATCGTCGGGATTATCGGCGTAGAGACCCGCTGGGGGCGCGTGATGGGCAAAACCCGCATCCTCGACGCACTGGCGACACTCTCCTTTAACTACCCGCGCCGCGCGGAGTATTTCTCTTCCGAGCTGGAAACCTTCCTGCTGATGGCGCGCAACGAGCAGGACGATCCGCTCGATCTGAAAGGGTCATTTGCCGGCGCGATGGGCTACGGCCAGTTTATGCCGTCCTCCTATAAGCAGTATGCCGTCGACTTTAACGGGGATGGTCACATTAACCTGTGGGATCCGGTGGATGCCATCGGCAGCGTGGCGAACTACTTTAAAGCGCACGGCTGGACGCCGGGCGGCCAGGTTGCCGTGCAGGCGAACGGCGAAGCGTTTGGTCTGGAAAACGGCTTTAAAACCAAATACAGCGTTGCGCAGCTGACGGCGGCAGGCTTAACGCCAACCCAGCCGCTGGGCAATGTTGACCAGGTGAGCCTGCTGCGTCTGGACGTGGGAACCGGCTACCAGTACTGGTACGGCATGCCGAACTTCTACACCATCACCCGCTACAACCATAGCACCCACTATGCGATGGCGGTGTGGCAACTGGGGCTGGCGGTATCGCAGGCTCGCGTCCCGGCGGCGTCGCCGTTTAGTCAGTAACTCGCCTTTTTCCGCCCTCTCCCTGTGGGAGAGGGCACCCGCGCGCACCTCTTCCCGCAGAAACATTTCGCCACACTCCCATTTCATTCCCGCCGTTTACATCTTCATCGCCTTTCATTATTGTTATGTTATAACATTATTTTTGAGTTGAAATATCCATGTCCCTGTTTTCTCTCTCATCCCCGGTTCGGCTGCTGCTGGCGATGGTGCTCATTCTTTTTCTCGGGCTGGCCGTGCGCTGGGCGGTGGCGCTGCCATGATCGTGATGAACGCACTGGTTGCGGGCTACGACCGCCAGCCCGTCACGCGTCCGCTTTCGGGCGTGATTGAACGCGGCAGCATGACCGCGATTATCGGCGCCAACGGCTGCGGCAAATCCACGCTGCTGAAAACCCTCGCCGGATTTATTCCGCCCGTCAGCGGCAGATTTCACTGGCAGGGTAGACGACCGGTAATCGGATGGCTGGCGCAGCGTCACGCGCTGGAAGCGCAATTTCCGCTGACCGTCCAGGACGTGGTGAGCATGGGCTGCTGGCCCGGAATTTCGCTTTTCGCCGGTTTTCGTCGCGAAGCGCGTCTGCGCATTAGTGGTGCACTTGAGCGCGTGGGGCTGGAGTCGATGGCGCTCTCCACCATTGATGAACTCTCCGGCGGCCAGTTTCAGCGCATGCTTTTTGCCCGCGTGTTAGTACAGCAGGCGCCGCTGGTGATGCTCGACGAGCCCTTCACCGGCGTTGATGAAGCGACTTGCAACGTGCTGATGGATCTGATGCTGGAGATGTATATGCAGGGGCAAACGCTGCTCGCGGTACTGCACGACAGCGAGCGCGTGGCGCGCCACTTCCCGCAGACGCTGCGGCTGGATACTGACGCCCCCCAGTGGAAAACCGAACGGGTGAGGGTGGCATGATCTGGCACACATTCTTCCAGCCGTTTATCGAATTCGGCTTTATGCGCCGCGCGCTGGTGGTTTGCCTGGCGCTCTCCGTCAGCACCACCGCGCTCGGCGTGTTTCTTCAGCTGCGCCGGATGAGCCTGATGGGCGATGCGCTTTCTCACGCCATTTTGCCCGGCGTCGCCGTGGGGTATTTGCTCAGCGGGATGTCGCTGTTGGCTATGACCGTTGGCGGGTTTATCGCCGGGATTGCCGTTGCGCTGGTGGCCGGGCTGGTCAGCCGCCGCACGCCGCTGAAAGAGGATGCCAGCTTTGCCGGTTTTTACCTGGGGTCACTGGCGCTGGGCGTCACGCTGGTATCTCTGCGCGGCTCGAATGTCGATCTGCTGCATCTGCTGTTTGGCTCAATCCTCGCGGTGGACAACGACGCCGCGCTGTTTGTGACCGGCGTGTGCATCTTCACCCTTATCATGCTGGCCCTTTTTTACCGCGGGCTGGTGACGGAGGCGTTTGACACCGCCTGGCTGCAGGTGAATGCCCGCTGGCTACCAGGCTTATTGCACGGTCTGTTTCTGGCGCTGCTGGTCCTGAACCTGGTGGCCGGTTTTCAGGTGCTCGGCACGCTGATGGCCGTCGGGCTGATGATGCTCCCGGCGGTGGCGGCGCGCTGTTGGGTACGCACCTTACCCGGATTACTCCTGATGGCCGGTATCAGCGGTATTTTCTGCGCGTGGCTGGGGCTAAGCCTCTCCTGGGCGGCAAGTTTACCCGCGGGGCCATCTATTGTGCTGACCGCCAGCGCGCTGTTCTTTATTTCCGTTTTATTTGGCACGCGCAGCAGGCTGGCTGGCAGCCTGCGGGCGCTTTTTTAACGCAAGGGGAAACGATGAAAAGTACAGGATTAATCATGGCGCTAGCGCTGGGGATGATGTCGCATAGCGTGATGGCGAAAACGCTGAATGTGGTCACCAGCTTTTCGATACTGGGGGATATCGCGCAGGAGGTGGGGGGCGATCGTGTAAACGTGACGACGCTGGTGGGGCCGGACGACGATCCGCATACCTTCGAACCGTCGCCTAAGGACAGCGCGGCGCTGAGCAAGGCTGACGTGGTCGTGGTCAACGGTTTGGGGCTGGAAGGCTGGCTCGACCGCCTGGTGAAAGCCTCCGGGTTCAAAGGCCAGCTGGTCGTTGCCTCAAACGGGGTGAAAACCCACACGCTTGAGGAAGATGGAAAGACCGTGACCGATCCGCACGCCTGGAACAGCGCGGCGAACGGTGCGCTGTATGCGCAAAATATTCTGAACGGGCTGGTGAAAGCCGATCCAGAAGACAAAGCGGCGCTGGAGGCTTCAGGAAAACCATACATTGCGCAACTGACTCAACTGGACAGCTGGGCCAAAACGCGCTTTAGCCAGATCCCGCAGGAAAAGCGCAAAGTGCTGACCAGCCATGACGCGTTTGGTTATTTTGGCCGCGCTTACGGCGTAACCTTCCTGGCACCTCAAGGGCTCTCTTCAGAGAGCGAGGCCAGCGCGTCGCAGGTGGCGGAGATTATCAAGCAGATTAAAGCCGACGGCGTGAAAACGTGGTTTATGGAAAACCAGCTCGACCCGCGTCTGGTGAAGCAGATTGCGTCGGCGACGGGCGCACAGCCGGGCGGCGAACTTTACCCGGAAGCCCTGTCGGCAAAAGGTGGGGCAGCAGACACCTACGTTAAGGCGTTTCGCCATAATGTCGATACGCTTGCGAACAGCATGAAATAATATTTCTACAGCCGGTGCGCCCGCACCGGCTTTTTTCTGAAGCCCCCTCGTAAAACCTGAAGCGCATCCCCATATCTGACGAGAAAGTGCTATCTTGTGCTGCACGTTTTTCTCAAGCCTGGAGCAAGAATGACTGACCATGAATTGATGCAGCTTAGCGAGATCGTTGGCCTTGCCCTGAAGCAGCGTGGCGCGACTATTACCACCGCGGAATCCTGCACCGGCGGCTGGGTGGCGAAAGCGATTACCGATATCGCCGGCAGTTCCGCCTGGTTTGAACGTGGCTTTGTGACCTACAGTAACGAAGCTAAGGCGCAGATGATTGGCGTGCGCGAAGCCACGCTGGAACAGCATGGCGCGGTCAGCGAACCGGTTGTCATTGAAATGGCCATTGGCGCGCTGAAAGAGGCGCGGGCAGATTACGCCATTTCCATCAGCGGCATCGCGGGGCCGGACGGCGGCAGCGACGTGAAGCCTGTCGGCACCGTCTGGTTCGGGTTTGCCACGTCCAAAGGGGAAGGGATCACCCGCCGGGAGTGCTTCAGCGGCGATCGCGAAAGCGTGCGTCGTCAGGCTACCGTTTATGCGTTAAAAACGCTCTGGCAACAATTTCTACAAAATACTTGATACTGTATGACTATACAGTATAATTGCACCAACAGAACAGAAGTCCATGGTGAAGCGCAGTTGCTTCTCCCGGCATGACAGGAGTAATAATGGCTATCGACGAAAACAAACAGAAAGCGTTGGCGGCAGCACTGGGCCAGATCGAAAAGCAATTCGGTAAAGGCTCCATCATGCGCCTGGGTGAAGACCGTTCCATGGATGTGGAAACTATCTCCACCGGTTCGCTTTCTCTGGATATCGCACTGGGCGCGGGCGGTTTGCCGATGGGGCGTATCGTAGAAATCTACGGTCCGGAATCCTCAGGTAAAACGACGCTGACCCTGCAGGTTGTTGCAGCGGCGCAGCGCGAAGGTAAAACCTGTGCGTTTATCGATGCCGAGCACGCGCTGGACCCGGTCTATGCCCGTAAGCTGGGCGTTGATATCGACAACCTGCTGTGTTCCCAGCCGGACACCGGCGAGCAGGCGCTGGAAATTTGTGACGCGCTGGCACGCTCCGGTGCGGTTGACGTGATCATCGTCGACTCCGTTGCGGCGCTGACGCCAAAAGCGGAAATCGAAGGTGAAATCGGTGACTCTCACATGGGCCTCGCGGCACGTATGATGAGCCAGGCGATGCGTAAGCTGGCCGGTAACCTGAAGCAGTCCAATACGCTGCTGATCTTCATCAACCAGATCCGTATGAAAATTGGTGTGATGTTCGGTAACCCGGAAACCACCACCGGTGGTAACGCCCTGAAATTCTACGCCTCTGTCCGTCTGGATATCCGCCGTATCGGCGCGGTTAAAGAGGGCGAGAACGTGGTGGGTAGCGAAACCCGCGTGAAGGTTGTGAAGAACAAAATCGCAGCACCGTTCAAACAGGCCGAATTCCAGATCCTCTACGGCGAAGGTATCAACTTCCTCGGCGAGCTGGTTGACCTGGGCGTGAAAGAGAAGCTGATTGAAAAAGCGGGCGCCTGGTACAGCTACAACGGTGACAAGATTGGTCAGGGTAAAGCGAATGCTATCTCCTGGCTGAAAGAGAACCCGGCTGCGGCGAAAGAGATTGAGAAGAAGGTGCGTGAGCTTCTGCTGAACAACCAGGACTCCAAACCTGATTTCGTGGTGGATGCCGCGGATGCTGAAGAAACCAACGAAGACTTTTAAGTCTCTCGTGTAAAGATGAAGGGCTGCTGACGCGGCCCTTTTTGCATTTCTGATTCTGCAGGTTTTTTATGAGTGAACCGACATCACGCCGACCCGCCTACGCGCGCTTGCTGGATCGTGCGGTACGCATTCTCGCCGTGCGCGACCACAGTGAACAGGAGCTGCGGCGGAAGCTGTCAGCGCCCGTCATGAGCAAAAACGGGCCGGAAGAGATTGATGCCACTGCGGAAGACTACGACCGCGTGGTGGCCTGGTGCTATGAGCATCATTACCTGGACGATGACCGGTTTGCCTCGCGTTTTCTCGCTAGCCGTGGTCGCAAAGGGTATGGGCCCGCGCGCATCCGCCAGGAGCTTAACCAGAAAGGGGTGGCCAGGGAGTCCATCGAAAAAGCGATGCGCGAAAGCGACACGGACTGGTGCGAACTGGCAAAAGAGCAGGCGATTCGTAAGTACGGCGAACCGCTGCCGCGTGAATTTTCAGAAAAAGTCAAAATCCAGCGCTTTTTGCTCTACCGCGGCTTTCTGATGGAAGATATTCAGGATATCTGGCGTAATTTTGCCGATTGAACGCATGCGGGATTTTACTTCCCACTAAAGAAAACTTATCTTATTCCCACTTTTTCCAGTAGCTGGTCCGTCCAACGGTTTACCGATACAGGCTGGCTACGACATTTCGTTAGCTTGATTTCAGGATAATTATGAGCAAGAGCACCGCTGAGATCCGTCAGGCGTTTCTCGATTTTTTCCATAGTAAGGGACACCAGGTTGTTGCCAGCAGCTCCCTGGTACCGAACAACGATCCGACTCTGCTGTTTACCAACGCCGGGATGAACCAGTTCAAGGATGTGTTCCTTGGTCTCGACAAGCGTAATTATTCCCGCGCCACAACCTCACAGCGTTGCGTGCGTGCGGGCGGTAAACACAACGACCTGGAAAACGTCGGTTACACCGCGCGCCACCACACCTTCTTCGAAATGCTGGGTAACTTCAGCTTCGGCGACTACTTCAAACATGATGCCATTCAATACGCATGGGAGCTGCTGACCGGTGAAAACTGGTTCAACCTGCCGAAAGAGCGTCTGTGGGTGACCGTCTACGAAACCGATGACGAAGCGTTCGAAATCTGGGAAAAAGAAGTGGGTATCCCGCGCGAGCGTATTATTCGCATCGGTGATAACAAAGGCGCGCCATATGCGTCTGATAACTTCTGGCAGATGGGCGACACCGGTCCTTGCGGTCCGTGCACCGAGATCTTCTACGATCACGGCGACCATATCTGGGGCGGCCCTCCAGGCAGCCCGGAAGAAGACGGCGATCGCTATATTGAGATCTGGAACATCGTCTTCATGCAGTTCAACCGCCAGGCTGACGGCACTATGGAGCCGCTGCCGAAGCCATCCGTTGATACCGGTATGGGCCTGGAGCGTATCGCCGCGGTTCTGCAGCACGTTAACTCCAACTACGAGATTGACCTGTTCAGCACTCTGATCAAAGCCGTTGCGAACGTTACCGGCGCGACCGATCTGAACAACAAATCGCTGCGCGTTATCGCAGACCATATTCGTTCCTGTGCGTTCCTGATTGCCGACGGCGTTATTCCGTCGAATGAAAACCGTGGCTACGTGCTGCGTCGTATCATTCGCCGTGCGATCCGTCACGGCAACATGCTGGGCGCGAAGGACACCTTCTTCTATAAACTCGTTGGGCCACTGATTGGCGTGATGGGGTCAGCCGGCGACGAGCTGAAACGCCAGCAGGCGCAGGTTGAGCAGGTTCTGAAAACCGAAGAAGAGCAGTTCGCTCGTACGCTGGAGCGCGGTCTGGCGCTGCTGGACGAAGAACTGGCGAAGCTTAAGGGCGACACGCTGGATGGCGAAACCGCTTTCCGCCTGTACGACACCTACGGCTTCCCGGTTGACCTGACGGCGGACGTTTGCCGCGAGCGCAACATCAAAGTTGATGAAGCAGGCTTTGAAGCCGCGATGGAAGAGCAGCGTCGTCGTGCGCGTGAGTCCAGCGGTTTCGGTGCAGACTACAACGCGATGATCCGCGTTGATAGCGCGTCTGAATTCAAAGGTTATGAAGCGCTGGAACTGACCGGCAAAGTGACCGCCCTGTTTGTTGACGGTAAAGCCGTAGACAGCATCAGAGCGGGTCAGGAAGCCGTCGTCATTCTGGACAAAACGCCGTTCTATGCGGAATCCGGCGGTCAGGTTGGCGATAAAGGCGAACTGAAAGGCAACGGTTTTAGCTTCAGCGTCAGCGACACCCAGAAATACGGTCAGGCGATCGGTCACCAGGGCAAACTGGTATCCGGTTCTCTGAAAGTGGGCGAGGGCGTACAGGCTAACGTTGATGAAGCACGCCGTGCGCGCATTCGTCTGAACCACTCTGCAACCCACCTGATGCACGCAGCCCTGCGCGACGTGCTGGGTACCCACGTTGCACAGAAAGGTTCTCTGGTAAACGATAAAGTGCTGCGCTTCGACTTCTCGCATTTTGAAGCGATGAAGCCGTCTGAAATTCGCGCGGTGGAAGACCTGGTGAACGCGCAGATCCGTCGTAACCTGCCAATTGAGACCCACATTATGGATCTTGAGGACGCGAAGAAAAAAGGTGCGATGGCGCTGTTTGGCGAGAAATATGACGAGCGCGTTCGCGTGCTGAGCATGGGCGACTTCTCTACCGAACTGTGCGGCGGTACTCACGCCTCGCGCACCGGTGACATCGGCCTGTTCCGCATTGTTTCCGAATCCGGTACGGCTGCAGGTGTGCGTCGTATTGAAGCGGTGACCGGTGAAGGCGCAATCGCCAGCCTGCATGCGCAGAGCGATCAGCTGCACGACATCGCGCAGCTGCTGAAAGGCGATAGCCAGAATCTGGGCGAGAAAGTGCGCGTTGCGCTGGATCGCACGCGTCAGCTGGAAAAAGAGCTGCAGCAGCTGAAAGAGCAGGCTGCGGCGCAGGAGAGTGCAAACCTCTCCAGCAAGGCTGTAGACATTAAGGGCGTCAAACTGCTGGTCAGCGATCTGGCGGGCGTTGAGCCTAAGATGCTGCGTACTATGGTCGACGATCTCAAGAACCAGCTTGGTTCTACCGTTATCGTGCTGGCGACAGTGGCAGAAGGTAAGGTTTCTCTGATTGCGGGCGTCTCTAAGGATGTGACCGACCGCGTTAAAGCAGGGGAACTGATTGGTATGGTCGCTCAGCAGGTGGGCGGCAAGGGTGGCGGTCGTCCGGACATGGCGCAAGCCGGTGGTACGGATGCGGCGGCACTTCCTGCGGCATTAGCCAGCGTTGAAAGCTGGGTAAGCGCGAAACTGTAATAACTACAAAGCACAAGCAGACGCCATAGCGGCAACGTTATGGCGTCTTGTTCACTGTGCTATCGATAACGATAAAGTCAGGTTGAGTTTGTGTATATCGGCTAAACTTACGTTTAACAGAATGTGATGCCGTGACTGCTTACACTTTACGTGTTTGTCATCGCTTACTTTTTGGCGTTATATGATGGATAATGCCGGGATACAAGAGACCCGACTCTTTTAATCTTTCAAGGAGCAAAGAATGCTGATTCTGACTCGTCGAGTTGGTGAGACCCTCATGATTGGGGATGAGGTCACCGTGACAGTTTTAGGGGTAAAGGGTAACCAGGTACGTATTGGTGTTAACGCTCCTAAAGAAGTATCTGTCCACCGTGAAGAGATCTACCAGCGTATCCAGGCTGAAAAATCCCAGCAGTCCAGTTACTGATATTGTCGCGTCTCGCTGTCGGGCGAGACGCAACCCTCCCGCTATTTTTCCTGCTCAAAGTTACCGTTTAATTTCAATCGCTCTCTTTTTAACCACTCCGTTACCCTTAACTCGTCTCAATACCGCCATTTCGGCAGATGTTTTCTGTGGCGTTGCCTGCAAAATTCGCTTATAAAACACCCTCTTTGCGGCTTTTACATGCGAATTGCGTGTGATTTGTGCAAACGATAAAAGCTTTTGGAAAATTGTTTGACTTATAAGTCCCAGAAAGTAATATATGCGCCACGCAGCGACGAGAAGCTCTTAACGAGTTGCTCGAAGCACTCGAAAGAGGCGTTGTGTGGTGAGGTGGCCGAGAGGCTGAAGGCGCTCCCCTGCTAAGGGAGTATGCGGTCAAAAGCTGCATCCGGGGTTCGAATCCCCGCCTCACCGCCATTTTGCATCCGTAGCTCAGCTGGATAGAGTACTCGGCTACGAACCGAGCGGTCGGAGGTTCGAATCCTCCCGGATGCACCATCTATTACTTCATATTGCTTTCGAAGTGATATGAATATCGAGCAGTACAGTAGTAAATCCCGATGCATCCGTAGCTCAGCTGGATAGAGTACTCGGCTACGAACCGAGCGGTCGGAGGTTCGAATCCTCCCGGATGCACCATATTCTCCGAGATAACAGCGATGCTGTTGTTTCAAGGTCTGCGAGTTAATCGCAAGCACCAGGGAGGATAACGTTGCTTTAGCAACGGCCCGAAGGGCGAGGCGCAGCCGAGTAATCCTCCCGGATGCACCATTTACTATTTCTGAAAGCAGTTCCCTGATGCATCCGTAGCTCAGCTGGATAGAGTACTCGGCTACGAACCGAGCGGTCGGAGGTTCGAATCCTCCCGGATGCACCATTTACTGTTTCTAAAAGCATTTCCCCGATGCATCCGTAGCTCAGCTGGATAGAGTACTCGGCTACGAACCGAGCGGTCGGAGGTTCGAATCCTCCCGGATGCACCATCTTATCTTCTTTTGTCTATTCCTTCGACGTTCCGTCAGCAATCACACTCTCAATCAGCGACAAAAACCCCCTTTTACGATAAAGTAATGCTTTGTTAATCGTTTAGCGAGAGCACGATGTACGCACAGTATGACGGTTTGATCTTCGACATGGATGGCACCATCCTGGATACTGAACCCACGCATCGTCAAGCCTGGACCGAGGTCCTTGGCCGCTACGGCATGCGTTTCGACCTTCAGGCGATGATTGCCCTCAACGGATCCCCAACCTGGCGTATTGCGCAGGCCGTGATTGAACTGAATCAGGCCGATCTCGACCCACACCTTCTCGCACGTGAAAAAACCGATGCGGTAAAAGCCATGCTTTTAGATACCGTATGCCCTCTGCCACTGATTGATGTGGTAAAAGAGTGGCACGGGCGTCGCCCGATGTCTGTCGGGACGGGCAGCGAGAGCGCGATAGCAGAAGCGTTGCTCAACCATCTTGGCCTGCGCCACTATTTTTCTGCCGTGGTGGCCGCCGATCATGTTAAAAATCACAAGCCCGCGCCGGACACCTTCCTGCTTTGCGCAGAATTAATGGGCGTACCGGCGGCAAAATGCGTCGTGTTTGAAGATGCCGACTTCGGTATTCAGGCCGCGCGTGATGCCGGAATGGCGGCGGTGGATGTGCGCTTACTGTGAGTGACGCGCTGTCACTTGCCTCATTATTCGCCAGCAGTTTTCTAAGCGCCACGCTGTTACCGGGAAATTCGGAAGTGGTACTGGTGGCGATGCTGTTGTCCGGCGTGAGTCAGCCCTGGCTGCTTGTATTAATAGCAACAATGGGTAATAGCCTTGGAGGGCTGACTAACGTTATTCTTGGGCGTTTCTTTCCGCTGCGCGAAAAATCGCGCTGGCAGGAAAAGGCAGTCGGCTGGCTAAAACGCTATGGCGCTGCCACGCTGTTATTAAGCTGGATGCCTGTAATAGGCGATTTACTGTGTCTGCTGGCGGGATGGATGCGCATCTCCTGGGGACCGGTGCTCTTTTTTTTGTGCCTTGGCAAGGCGTTGCGCTATGTTCTCGTGGCGTGGGCAACACTACAGGGTATGACGTGGTGGCACTAATTGGTGGAATGAATACGCGACCTTCAATCGTCAACCATTACAATTATGCTGAGTAACATTACTTTGACAGGCGGGAGGTCAATTTGATCCCGGACGTATCTCAGGCGCTGGCCTGGCTGGAAAACCACCCTCAGGCTCTGAAGGGTATTCAGCGTGGTCTTGAGCGTGAAACGCTGCGCGTTAACGCGGACGGTAGCTTAGCGACGACGGGTCACCCGAAGGCGTTAGGCTCGGCGCTGACACATAAATGGATCACAACCGATTTCGCTGAAGCGCTGCTGGAGTTCATTACGCCGGTGGACGGCGATATTGATCATATGCTGACGATCCTGCGCGACATCCATCGCTACACCGCGCGCAATCTCGGCGATGAGCGTATGTGGCCGCTCAGCATGCCGTGCTATATCGAGCAGGGCCAGGAGATTGAGCTGGCGCAGTACGGCACGTCAAACATTGGTCGGCTGAAAACGCTTTATCGCGAAGGTCTTAAAAATCGCTACGGCGCGCTGATGCAGACGATCTCTGGCGTGCACTACAATTTCTCTTTGCCGATGGCGTTCTGGCAGGCGAAGGGGGGAGAAACGGATAAAGAAGCGATCTCCGCCGGTTATTTCCGTCTGATCCGCAACTATTACCGTTTTGGCTGGGTGATTCCGTATCTGTTTGGCGCGTCGCCTGCCATTTGTTCATCGTTCCTGCAGGGGAAACCGACCACGCTGCCGTTCGAAAAAACCGAGTGCGGAATGTACTATCTCCCGTACGCGACTTCTCTGCGCATGAGCGATCTGGGCTATACCAATAAATCGCAAAGCAATCTCGGTATTACGTTTAACGAATTGCACGAATATGTGGCAGGATTGAAGCGGGCGATTAAAACTCCGTCGGAAGAGTACGCGAAAATCGGCCTCGAAAAAGACGGAAAGCGCCTGCAAATCAACAGCAACGTATTGCAGATTGAAAACGAACTGTATGCGCCAATTCGTCCGAAGCGCGTGACGCGCAGCGGTGAAACGCCGTCGGATGCGCTGCAGCGCGGCGGCATTGAATACATTGAAGTGCGCTCGCTGGACATCAACCCGTTCTCACCGATTGGCGTTGACGAGCAGCAGGTTCGCTTCCTGGATCTGTTTATGGTCTGGTGCGCGCTGGCGGATGCGCCGGAAATGAGTTCAGACGAACTGCTTTGTACGCGCACGAACTGGAACCGCGTGATTCTGGAAGGCCGTAAACCGGGTCTGACGCTGGGTATTGGCTGCGAAACGGCGCAGTTCCCGCTGGCTAAGGTAGGTAAGGATCTGTTCCGTGACCTGAAGCGTGTTGCCCGCACCCTGGACAGCATCGACGGCGGCGACGCGTATCAACAGATTTGCGACCAGCTGGTGGAATGCTTTGATAACCCGGAACTGACGTTCTCTGCGCGCATTTTGCGCACCATGATCGAGCAGGGGATTGGCGGCACGGGGCGTTCACTCTCAGCGGAGTACCGTGAGATGCTGATGCAGGAGCCGTTAGAGATCCTGAGCGAAGCGGATTTTGTCGCGGAGCGCGACGCGTCCCTGGTGCGTCAGAAAGAGGTTGAAGCGGCGGATACGGAGTCGTTTGAGGCGTTTCTGGCGAAGCAGGCTTAAGCAGAAAAGAAAAAGGCCACATCGCTGTGGCCAAAATATACATCTCTGAATTCAGGGATGATGATAACAAATGCGCGTCTTTCATATACTCAGACGTGCATTCTGTAGAAGAGTTCAGTTTATTTTAAAAAAAATCACTATCGGAGGTGACGTATGCCGTTATTAGATAGCTTTACTGTCGACCATACCCGTATGGAAGCACCTGCAGTCCGCGTGGCGAAGACCATGCACACCCCGCACGGCGACACGATCACCGTCTTCGATCTGCGCTTCTGCGTGCCGAATAAAGAAGTGATGCCGGAGAAAGGCATTCACACCCTGGAACACCTGTTCGCCGGTTTCATGCGTGACCACCTGAACGGCAACGGCGTTGAGATCATCGACATCTCTCCGATGGGCTGCCGTACCGGCTTCTACATGAGCCTGATTGGTCAGCCTGAAGAGAAACGCGTCGCCGATGCGTGGAAAGCGGCGATGGAAGACGTGCTGAAAGTGAAAGAGCAGAACCAGATCCCTGAGCTCAACGTTTACCAGTGCGGCACTTACCAGATGCACTCTCTGGAAGAAGCCCAGGAAATTGCCCGTCACATCATCGAGCGTGACGTTCGCGTAAACAGCAATGAAGAGCTGGCCCTGCCAAAAGAAAAACTGCAGGAGCTGCACATCTAGTATTGTGCCTGTGGATGCCCGGTGGCGCTTCGCTGGCCGGGCCTACAATCCTCATGACGACAACCACCACCTTCTCCTTTACCCATCGCCCGCTTGTGCCGTTTTCGCATGATTATGCTCATGGCGATAGCGAGCCGTGGCATGAGCACGACTGCGCTCAGCTGCTGCACAGCCTGACGGGCGTCGTGCGGGTCGATACCGCATCCGGCTGCTGGGTAGTGCCGCCCGGGCGCGGCGTCTGGCTACCGGCGGGGACACAGCACTCGCTTCGCATCACCGGCAACGTTGCAGCCCGCACGCTGTTTATCGATCCGCTGGCGCGAGCCGATCTCCCGGCGACCTGTCAGATCGTGCAGATCTCCCCGCTGCTGCGCGAGCTGATCCTCACCTCCCTGACGCTACCTGAGTCGTACTCGCCGGGAAGCCGTGACGAGCGCGTGTATGAGCTCATTCTGGATGAAATTCGCATCATGCCGGTGCTGCCGTTTCACCTGCCGGAACCGGAAAGTGAAGCGTTACGCCAGCTGTGTCGGCAGGTCCGTCAGTTACCAGGTGAAAGCTGGAGCGGTCAACAGAGCGCGAGCTTGCTCGGCATGAGCGAGCGTACGCTGAACCGCCATTTTCAGCAGCAGACCGGGTTAAGCTACGGCGAGTGGGTGAGGAGGGCGCGCCTGCTGGAAGCCTTAGTGCGGCTGGCGCAGGGCCAGCCGGTGCTGCGCGTGGCGCTGGATCTGGGATACGGCAGCCACAGCGCCTTTACGGCGATGTTCCGCCGGGCGATGGGTATCTCACCCAGCGATTACTTTAAGAACGACTAACCGCGTTAAACAGCGCCTGAAGCGACGCGCGCGCCACGTCGCTGTCAATGCCCACGCCCCAACTGCTGGTGCCGTCCTGGAACAGGCAGCGGATATAGGCCACCGAGCGGCTGTCGCTGCGTTCGCCCAGCGTATGTTCGTGATAATCCTTAATCACAAACGGCGCGTTGACCCAGCGGCTCAGGCCCTGCGCGGCAGCGGAGAGCAGACCGTTGCCCTGACCCTCCAGCTGGCGCGTTCCCCCCTGCGTGACGACGTTTGCCGTCAGCCGCAGCTGGCCGTCCTGCTGGCCGTCGCTGCGGTAGGATTGCAGCGCCAGCTGCGGGGTCGTTACCAGCCCGTAGCGGGTGCGGAATAGCTGCCACAGCGCGTTCTGCGTCATTTCTTTCCCGTGGCGATCCGTTTCCTGCTGCACGTGCTGGCTAAAATCCTGCTGCAGGGCGCGGGGCAGCTTCAGGCCGTGGTTTTGCTCAATAAGCCAGGCGCTGCCGCTTTTTCCTGACTGGCTGTTCACGCGGATCACCGCTTCGTAGGTGCAGCCGATGTCCTGCGGATCGACGGGCAGATAGGGCATCTCCCAGCGATCGCCAGGCCTGCGGGCATCAAAGCCTTTCTTGATGGCGTCCTGGTGCGAGCCGGAGAAGGCGGTATAGGCCAGCCGTCCAGCCCACGGATGGCGCGGATGGACAGGCAACTGGTTGCAGGCCTCTACCGTTTCGACCACCCGATTCATATCGCTAAAGTCCAGATTGGGACTAATGCCCTGGCTGTAGAGGTTCATCGCCAGCGTTACCAGGCAAACGTTGCCCGTGCGTTCGCCGTTGCCAAAAAGGCAGCCCTCTACGCGGTCGGCCCCGGCCATCACCGCCAGCTCCGCGCTGGCGACGCCCGTTCCGCGGTCGTTATGCGGATGCACGCTGATGCACACGTCGCGGCGGCGGCTGAAGTGGCGGCAGAAATACTCGATCTGATCGGCATAGACGTTCGGCGTACTGACCTCGACGGTAGCGGGTAAGTTGATCACCATTGGCCGTTCATCGCACGGCTGCCAGATCTCCGCCACGGCTTCACAAATCTCCAGCGCAAACTCCGGCTCGGTAAAGCAGAAAGTTTCCGGGGAGTACTCGTACTGCCAGCGGGTTTCAGGGTTCTCTTCACAAAGCTGGCGGATAAGCCGCGTGGCGCGGGTGGCCAGCTCGACGATCTGCGCTTTCTCCATGCCGAACACCAGGCGGCGGAACAGCGGGGCGGTGGCGTTATACAGGTGGACGGTGGCCTGCTTCGCGCCGCGCAGGGATTCAAAAGTACGATGGATGAGATCTTCCCGCGCCTGTGTTAACACCTGAATCGTGACGTCATCCGGAATGCGGTTCTCTTCGATGAGCTGGCGGACAAAGTTGAAGTCGGTCTGCGAGGCGGACGGGAAGGCGACCTCAATCTCTTTAAATCCGCAGCCCAGCAGCAAATCCCAGAACTGCAGCTTGCGCGCGCTGTCCATCGGCTCGGCAAGCGCCTGGTTGCCGTCGCGTAAGTCTGTCGAGAGCCAGCGCGGCGCGCGGGTGATGGTCTGCTCCGGCCAGCGGCGGTCGGGCAATGAAACGGTGGGATAAGGCTGGTATTTGTCGGCGGGTGTGTTCAGCATGATGCGCTCCTGTTGTCTTTTCACTATCGTGAATTGATTTCAGGAGCGCTGCTTTATCGAAACTGACAATCGCTGTCGCGTTCTGGACAACGCGAATTAGTGCGCCCCTCCGCCGCCGCCACCGGCGCCAAACGGCGGTCTGGCAAACCACACCAGCCCCAGCAGGACGATGAAGATCCCCGCCGATATCCAGAAAATCTCGTTTGCTGAGATAATCAGCCCCTGGTTGGTGATCTGCTGGGCAATCCAGCCGGATGCCTGCTGCTCCGTCATCCCCATGCCCTGAAGCTGACTGTACATCTGCTGGGCGTTCGGATTGTACGGGTTCACCGCTTCGGTCAGCTGGGCGTGGTGCATCGATTCACGGTTGGTCCACAGGGTAGTGGTGATCGACGTCCCGATGGAACCCGCTAGCGTACGGGTGAAGTTCGACAGGCTTGATGCCGCCGCCAGACGCTCAGGCGGCAGGCCAGAGAGCGTAATGGTGGTCAGCGGCATAAAGAAGCACGCCACCGCAAAGCCCTGAATGAACTGCGGCCACGCCGAGGCGCCAAAATCCATTCCCGGCTCAAAGGTGTACGCGCGCCAGTAGAAGCACACGGCGTACATAATGAAGCTGAACGTCACCAGCCGACGCATGTCGAGCTTGTGGGCGAAGCGGCCAATAATCGGCGACAGCAGAACCGGGATCACCCCAACGGGCGCTGAGGCCAGACCCGCCCAGGTCGCGGTATAGCCATACACCTCCTGCAACAGCTGCGGCAGCAGAACAATCGCGCCGAAGTAGAGCATATAGGCGAGGCTGATACACAGGCAGCCGATGGTGAAGTTTCGCGATTTGAAGAGCGAGAGATCGACAATCGGGTTGTCGTCCGTTAGCTCCCAGACAATCAGGAAGCTTATCGACACCACCGCGACAATGGTCAGGATGATGATCTCCTGCGAGTTGAACCAGTCGAGCTCTTTACCGCGGTCGAGCATGATCTGCAGACTGCCGATACCCAGGATCAGCAGCGCCAGCCCGATGCTGTCGATACGGCGCTGTTCGGTGCGCGTCTCTCGTCCCCGTAGCGACTGCAGCGTCATCAATACCACGACGGCGCCAATCGGTACGTTGATAAAGAAGATCCAGCCCCAGTGGTAGTTATCGCTGATGTACCCGCCCAGAATCGGTCCGCAGATAGGCGCGACGATAACGGTCATTGACCATAGCGCCAGCGCGACCGAACGTTTTGCTGGGGGGTAGTTGCTCAGCAGCAAACTCTGCGACAGCGGGATCAGCGGCCCGGCGACAATCCCCTGAATGACGCGGAAGAAAATCAGCATCGTCAGGCTGCTGGACATGCCGCACGCCCAGGAGGCAAGAACAAACGCTACCGTGGACCAGAGGAACAGCTTCACCTCACCGACGCGCTTCGCCAGCCAGCCGGTGATAGGGATGGAGATGGCGTTTGCCACCCCAAACGAAGTAATGACCCAGGTCCCCTGGCTCAGCGACGAGCCAAGGTTGCCGGCGATGGTTGGGATCGCCACGTTTGCGATGGTGGAGTCCAGCACCTGCATGAATGTCGCCAGCGACAGCGCAATGGTCATAATGACCAGCTGCGCGCCTTCCAGCGGTTTTTGCGGCTTTTGCTGTTGCATAACGCTCACCTTCGGTTTAACCGGCGTTTGCCTTCACGATGTCATCGATCAGTTTGTTGACCGGATCGAGGCTAATTTCACGGGCGTTACTTTCATAAACCGGGCTGCTACGCACCTGGCTTGCCAGGATCTGACCGTCGCGGTTGGCGGTATCGACCGTCACAAGCGTGGAGAGGCCGATACGCAGCGGGTGATCCGCCAGCTGTTTGGCATCCAGCTCGATACGCACGGGCAGACGCTGAACCACTTTGATCCAGTTACCGGTGGCGTTTTGCGCAGGCAGCAGGGAGAAAGCGCTGCCGGTCCCCATATCCAGACCCACCACTTTCCCGGTGTACTTCACGTCATCGCCGTAGATGTCGCTGACGACCGTCGCGGTCTGGCCGATACGCATATGGGCGAGCTGCGTCTCTTTAAAGTTGGCGTCTACCCACAGGTTGTCTGCCGGCACGACCGCCATCAGCGGCGTGGTCGGGCTAATCTGCGCCCCTGGCTGGACGGAACGGCGGGAGACGTAGCCGGTCATCGGGCTGACGATTTTGGTACGCTGCAGGGCAAGCCATGCGTTGCGTACTTCAGTCGCCGCCTGTTGTACGGCGGGCTGGTTTTCGAGGCTGGTGCCGAGCACCATCGCCTGGTTGGCGTTGTACTGCTGAATCGCCACGTCCAGCTGTGCCTGGGCACTGGCAACCGCGTCGCGCGCGTGCTGCAGCTCTTCACGGCCAATCAGGTTAGCGGTGCCGAGCGGTACACGGCGGTTCAGGTCGCTCTGCGCCTGCGCGAGTGCTGTTTTCTGTACGTCGATGTTGGCCTGCAGCTGTTTACTGTTGATCATCAGCTGGCGGGTCTGACGGACGCTGGAGGCCAGCGCGGTCTGGGCTTTCTCAAAGGCCTGCTGGGCGTCGGTTGGATCGAGGGTCACCAACACATCGCCTTTTTGCACAAAGTCGGTATTGTCAGCCCAGACTTTCGTCACGCTGCCCGACACCTGCGCCATAATCTGTACCTGGTTCCCTGCCACGTATGCGTCGTCAGTCTCTTCTGCATGACGCAATACTAAAAACCAATAGATCCCATATGCCACGGCAATAATAATAAAGAGCAAGGTCAACAGAAGAAGGGCACTTTTACGTTTGCCTTTCTTATTGGCCGGTTGCTGCGGGGTAGTGCTCTCCGCATTTGCGCTCATTGTTGTTCTCCACGATCTTCTTATTTTCACATCGGCTGAGCCGACCTGTTGTCAGAAAGGCCAGCAGTGTGACGTGCTGGCCTGTCGGTTTTCTTATATAAATCTGGATTGTTGAGCGTGTCGTCGCGTTAGCGCAGCGCCTCAAGAACAGCGCCTTCTTCATCCATCTGGTCCAGACGGGTGAGCAGCTTGCGAGTGATATGCTCAAGCTGGTCGCGCTCGGAAGTACTGAGGGCAGACCAGAGTTTGTGCAGGCAATTGTGCTGAGGTGGCAGCACCTCACGCAGGAACTGGTGACCTTTATCGGTCAATTGCAGATGCAGGCAGCGGCGATCGTTATCGCTTTCACGGCGCTCAATCCAGCCGCGCTTTTCCAGCTCATCGGCAATACGGGTCGCATTGGTACGGGACGATCCCAGCGCGCAGCTCAGCTCAGAAGGCTGAATGCTATGGTTTTCCTGAGACTCCAGCGTAATCAACGCCATAAACAACGTCTCGTTAATCCCTTGAGCTTTCAGCATTTTATTACGATTTTCCAGCAGCTTACCCTGCATGTGCATGCACAGGCGGGTCAGCAGGATTTCCTGATAAGGGAAGTCCTCATGACGACTGGCGCGGAATTTAAGCATTTGTTCAATGGGCGTAAACGAACTATCCATTTTGGGCATAACCTCATTAATTACAGCCGATATAGTAACGATGGTGACAAATAATGTAAATGAATTATTTGTGCGGTTATATCCGCCAAACGAATGCCACCATCAAAGAGCGCCGGGTAAGTCCGTGACCCGGTGAGCACAGAAAGCGTAGGGTATAAACCCGCTGAAGAGAGGATGTGGGGACGGGGGTCTGAACTATTCATGCCAATTGTAGATATGTCACCCACATTAAAATTTCTGGGATAAATGATTACGTTTACATTAACAGACTGCCGGGCCCCTTTACACCCTAAGAGGCCCAAAGCAATGTAAAACTTAATGAATTGCTTCCTGACGATGATAGCCGCGCCACCATACAACCAGGTTAAGCGCGGCGACGATTGCCCCTATCCCGCACACACCTGACCAGCCGGCATGCTGCCACGCCGACGCTGATATTAACGAACCCGCCGCACCACCAATGAAGTAGCTGGTCATGTATCCGGCCGTGAGGCGGTTACGCGCCTCGGGCTTCACGCGGTAAATCACGGTCTGGTTGGTGATGTGAACACCCTGTACGGTGAGATCGAGCACCAGAATACCGACGATCAGCGCCAGCACCGAGACGTGCCCATACCAGATGGCCGCCCAGGAGAGCAGGAGCAAAATCAGTCCGGCTGTCGTGGTCATGTGCGATTTGCCTTTATCAGCCAGCCCGCCTGCCGGGCGAGCGCCCAGTGCACCTGCTGCACCGGCCAGACCGAACAGACCAATCACCCCTTCGGAATAATTGAACGGCGGTGCTGCCAGCAGAAATGCCATCGACGTCCAGAGAATGCTGAAGTTGGCGAAGGTTAAACACCCCAGCAGAGCGCGGGTGCGCAGCAGTTTATCCTGCGTGAACAGGCTAAACACGGAGGCCAGAAGCTGCGGGTAATTCAGGTGGTTCTCCTGCTTCACCTTCGGCAGCCCGCGCCACAGCGCCAGCGCCATCACCACCATCAATACGCTCGCCACCCAGTAGACGGTGCGCCAGCCGCCGAGGCTTGCCAGCAGCCCGGCAACGGTTCGCGCCAGCAGAATGCCCAGCAGCAGGCCGCTCATGATAGTGCCGACCACTTTGCCGCGTTTTTCCGGCGAGGCGAGCGTTGCGGCGAGAGGCACCAGGATTTGCGCCACGACGGAGAAAAGCCCCGTTAGCGCGGTACCGACGATCATCATCGTCAGCGACTGGCTGCTGGCGGTGATCAGCATGCCGCCTGCCGCCAGAAGCGTCATAGAGACGATAAGCATCCGACGCTCAAACATATCGCCCAATGGCACCAGGAACAGCAGCCCTGCCGCATAGCCGAGCTGCGCAGCGGTGACGATAAAGCCGGCGGAGCTGGCTGAAAGATCGAAGGCGCGCGCGATAGTATCAAGCAGAGGTTGTGCGTAATAGTTGCTGGCGACTGCCAGACCCGTTGCCACGGACATTAAAAGGATGAGTGCGGGGCTAAGCCCCTGAGATGTTTTTGTCATTAGTTTCAGGAATCGTGAGTTAAGTGATTATTTTTCCGGAAACCATAATAGCTAATGATTGAGAATGTTGGGGGATTGTTATGTGTGTGTTTGTGCGGTTAATCCCCTCACCCTAACCCTCTCCCCAGAGGAGGGGCGGGCCGGGGTGAGGGGTAAGGTTGTGTTGTGTTTTTACTTCTGCGCCGCAAGCGCCTCTTTCACCCAGCCATCAAACTGCTGCTGGTGGGCTTTGATCCAGCCATCCACGTGGCCTTTAACATCCGCCTCAGAGGATTTGCCCGCATGCATCATCGCATTCTGGGCGTTGATGTCCGCCAGCGGCAGCTTCATCACCGAGAACAGCTTCGCCGCAGCCGGGTTTTTCTCCGCCCAGGCTTTGTTCGCCACGATGTGCATAGTGTTCACCGGGAAGCCATAGTTCATGCCGTTCGGCAGTTTGGTGTCGATATCTTTCTGCTCGCCGGGCAGGGAGGAGAAGGGCACCTGTAACCACACCACGTCTTTGCCCGGCTTCAGCACGTCGCTCACCCAGTACGGCGTCCAGGTGTAGTAGATCACCGGCTTGCCTTCTTTAAAGCGGGCAATGGTGTCGGCCATCATCGCGGAGTAGTTGCCGTGGCTCACGTCGACGGTTTTCGCCAGATCGAACGCTTTGTTCTGGTGGTTAATCACCGCTTCGCAGCCCCAGCCCGGCGAGCAGCCCATCATGTCGGCCTTGCCGTCACCGTTGGTGTCGAACAGTCTGGCGATCTTCGGATCTTTCAGCTGCTCAATATTGGTGATGTGGTACTTATCAGCGGTTTTCTTGTCGATCAGATAACCCTGCGCCGCGCCGGTCACGAAGGTGCCTTCGCGATAGAATTTCTTATCGCCACCTGCGGCGGCATACATGTCGTCGTGCAGCGGCTGCCAGTTCACGGCGGTAAAGGTGGCATCACCGGAGGCAATCGAGGTGTAGCCCACGTTGTAATCCACTTCGCTCGGCGTGTTGACCGTATAGCCCAGCTTCTCCAGCGCGCGGCTGACGATCAGGGTCTGGAAGCTCTCTTCCGAAATGGTGCTCTGCACCGGCTGCACGGTAATGCCTTTGCCCGGCAGGTCAGCGGCAAACGCGCTGGTGGAGACAAGGGTGGCAAACGCTGTGGCAAAAAGTACGTTATGTCGCATCGTTGTTCCTTATTTTGTAAATGGGCGGGTCAGTAACCCGACAGGGCCGGTGGTGTACCAGCGACGGTTGCCGCGACTGCGTGAATCACGACCGACAGCTTGGGTCAGGCGGTCAAGGATAATGGCGAGGATCACAATCCCGACGCCGCCGACGGTCGCCAGCCCCATGTCGAGACGGCCAATACCGCGCAGCACCATCTGGCCGAGACCGCCAACGGCGATCATCGAGGCGATCACCACCATGGACAGTGCCAGCATCAGCGTCTGGTTAACGCCCGCCATAATGGTCGGCATCGCCAGCGGAAGCTGAACCTTAAACAGCATCTGACGCGGGCTGGCGCCGAACGAGCGCGAGGCCTCGATCAGATCCGCAGGCACCTGGTTAATGCCCAGGATCGTCAGGCGAATAATCGGCGGCAGGGCGAAGATAATGGTCACCACCACGCCCGGCACGTTACCGATGCCGAACAGCATCACGATAGGCACCAGATAGACGAACGCCGGGGTGGTCTGCATCGCATCCAGCAGGGGACGAATAATCTTCGCCGCCCGCGGGCTGCGCGCCAGCCAGATCCCCATCGGCAGGCCGATGACAATGCAGAAGAGCAGGGCGGTCAGCACCAGCGCCAGGGTAATCATCGCCTGAGACCACGCGCCAATCGCGCCGATGGCGATCAGGGAGATCAGCGTGGCGACGCCCATACCCGCGCTACCGAACTGCCATGCGATCAGCGAGAACAGGATTATCGCCACGGGCGCAGGCATGCCCAGCATCAGCTGCTGGAAGCCGTTCAGGATGTAATCCACCGGGATGCGGATCCCCTGGAACACCGGGCGGAAATGGGTAACGACCCAGTCGATCCCCTCTGTCACCCAGCTGTCCAGCGGGATCAGCGTCTTGTGGAACGGATCCATAATATTGAAATGCTCTGGCGCAGGCGCGGGTGCGCTGTTGAGCCAGTCCGCCGCGCCGCCGCCGTCGGCAGGTGCGGGCGTGGAACCCCACGCATCGGCAGATTGCGCCGCGCTGTCCGCAGCTTCAGTGGTACCCCATGGGTTTGATTGATCAGCCATTGTTTGCCCCCTCGCGATCTAAAGCCTGTAGCAGCATCCGTTTTGAGATGATGCCAACGTACTGTTGTTCTTCACCGACAACCGGCACGGCGCAAGGCGCCTGACCCACGTGAGAGAGCAACTCGCTAAGCGGCGTTTCGGCATCTACGGCAAGTGGAGCGTCAATCAACGCCGCATCGATTCCCTGGTTTTCGCTCAGGGCGGTTTTCAGAGAGTCGATGGAGACAACGCCGACAAATTTATTGCCGCGTTCAACCAGATAACCGTATTCACGGTCTTCATCCTGCAACAGCTTCAGCGCGGAGCGCGGGCCGAAGCCTGGCGTTTTTCGAATAATGCCGTTCGGCGTTCGGCGGGCAATATCTTTCGCGCTAAATACCTGGCTAATATCCACGCCGCGGAAGAAGGTGCGCACGTAATCATTCGCCGGATTATTCAGAATTTCATCCGGCGTGCCGACCTGCACCACTTCGCCATTTTGCATAATGGCAATGCGGTCGCCAATACGCATGGCTTCATCGAGATCGTGAGAAATAAAGACAATGGTGCGCTGGTGTTTGGCCTGTAATTTTACCAGCTCATCCTGCATCTCGGTGCGAATTAAAGGATCGAGGGCTGAAAAGGCTTCATCCATTAATAATATGTCTGGATTAATGGCTAACGCGCGGGCTAATCCGACGCGCTGACGCATCCCGCCCGAAAGCTCGTCCGGGTAGGCATGAGCGTAATTTTCCAGCCCAACCTGACGCAAAGCATCCAGGGCTTTTTCCTGACGTTCCTGAGCAGGCGTGCCGGCTAATTCCATACCGAAGGCGGTATTATCGAGCACCGTCATATGCGGCATCAGCGCGAATGACTGAAACACCATTGCGATCTTCTTTCTGCGCACCTCGCGGAGTTCTGCGTCTGAGATTCTGGCGATATCCACGCCGTCAATCAGCACCTGTCCGCGGGTGGGTTCAATCAGGCGATTGAGAAGGCGAACCATAGTGGATTTACCCGAACCGGATAACCCCATGATGACAAAAATCTCGCCTTCTTCAATGGCCAGACTGGCGTCTTTAACGCCAAGCGACAGCCCGGTTTTTTCCAGAATTTGCTCTTTCGAAAGGCCTTTCTCAATATATTTGAATGCGCGCTGCGGGTGCTCGCCAAATATTTTATAAAGATTTTTCACTTCTAATTTAATTGCCATGCAATAGAGAGTGTCCTGTTATTTGTTTATGTCGATATGATTACCATGGTAAATTGTTAACGGGCATAACCCTAACATACTGACAATCTGAGGCAACCCTGAGTTGGCCTGACGCCGGAATTTTGCTGCAAGCGAAACGGCTGAATTTCCCATGAATAAAGGGCTGAGGACGGTTTGAATTTTTCTCAATTTTTTGCTGCTGCGTCGGGAAATTCGCCTGAATCGGTGTGATTCAGGCGAATATGACGAGGAAATTACAGTGTAGTGCCTGGTGAAATAGTGGTATGGAAATAATGAGATTTATATTTAATTAATGAACGTTAATTCATACATTAAAAATCCCAATCCTCATCTTCTGTCTCCACCGCTTTACCCATCACGTACGACGATCCGGACCCGGAGAAGAAATCGTGGTTTTCGTCCGCATTGGGCGACAGCGCCGCGAGGATCGCCGGGTTTACCTCCGCCATCTCCGGCGGGAAAAGCGCGTCGTAGCCCAGGTTCATCAGCGCTTTGTTCGCGTTGTAGCAGAGAAACGCTTTCACGTCCTCTTCCCAGCCCGTTCCGGCGTACAGCTCTTCGGTATAGCTTAACTCGTTGTCATACAGATCCATCAGTAAATCGAGGGCGAAACCTTTGAGTTCCTCGCGTTTTTCCGGGCTGACTTTCTCCAGCCCTTTCTGATACTTATAGCCGATGTAATACCCGTGCACCGCCTCGTCACGGATAATGAGGCGAATCAAATCGGCGGTGTTGGTGAGCTTGCCCCGGCTCGACCAGTACATGGGCAGCCAGAAGCCGGAATAGAAGAGGAAGGATTCCAGGAACACGCTGGCGATCTTCTTCTTCAGCGGCTCGTCGGCGCGGTAATACTCCAGCACCAGCTCCGCCTTGCGCTGCAATGACGCGCTCTCTTCGCTCCAGGCGTAGGCCGCGTCCACGTCTTTGGTCTGGCACAGCGTCGAGAAAATCGAGCTGTAGGAGCGGGCATGCACCGCCTCCATAAAGCTGATGTTCGACATCACCGCCTCTTCGTGCGGCGTCAGCGCGTCGCTCATCAGCGCGGGGGCACCCACGGTATTCTGAATAGTGTCCAGCAGCGTCAGGCCGGTAAAGACGCGGATCGTCAGCTGCTGTTCGGCGTGGCTCAGCGTCTGCCAGGCTGGAATATCATTGGAGAGCGGCACCTTTTCCGGCAGCCAGAAGTTGCTGGTCAGGCGGTTCCACACCTCCAGGTCTTTATCGTCCTGAATCTTGTTCCAGTTAACGGCACTCACGCGTGACAGTTTCATCCTTTCTCCTTACAGCGCGCAGGACACGCAGCCTTCGATTTCGGTGCCTTCCAGCGCAAGCTGGCGCAGGCGAATGTAGTACAGCGTTTTGATGCCTTTCTTCCAGGCGTAAATCTGCGCTTTGTTGATATCCCGCGTGGTGGCGGTGTCCGGGAAGAAGAGCGTCAGCGACAGCCCCTGATCCACGTGCTTCGTGGCCTCGGCGTAGGTATCAATGATTTTCTCCGGGCCGATCTCGTACGCGTCCTGGTACAGCGCCAGGTTCTCATTGGTCATAAACGGGGCAGGGTAGTAGACGCGTCCGGTTTTGCCTTCCTTACGAATCTCAATCTTCGACACGATCGGGTGAATGCTCGACGTGGCGTGGTTGATGTAGGAAATCGAACCGGTTGGCGGCACCGCCTGCAGGTTCTGGTTATAAATGCCGTAGCGCATCACGTCGTCGCGCAGCTGCTGCCACATCTCGCGCGTCGGCAGGGTAATGCCGGCGCGGTCAAACAGCGCGCGCACTTTTTCGGTTTTCGGCTGCCAGTCGCCTTCCAGATACTGGCTGAAATACGCCCCGCTGGCGTAGCGCGACTGCTCAAAGCCTGCGAACCGCTGGTTGCGCTCGCGCGCCAGCATCATTGAGGTATGAAGCGCATGCCAGGTGACGGTGTAGAAATAGAGATTCGTGAAATCCAGCCCTTCCGGGCTGCCGTAGGCGATGCCTTCCCGTGCCAGATAGCCGTGCAGGTTCATCTGCCCCAGGCCGATGGCGTGCGATGCGGCGTTGCCCGCCTCGATGGACGGCACGCTGCGGATGTGGCTCATGTCCGATACCGCCGTCAGCCCGCGAACGGCAGTCTCCACCGTGCGGCCAAAATCTGGCGAATCCATGGTGTGGGCAATATTGAGCGATCCGAGGTTGCAGGAGATATCTTTGCCGATCTCCGCGTAGTCCAGGTTTTCGTCGTAAGCGGAGGCGCTGTTGACCTGCAAAATTTCCGAGCACAGGTTGCTCATGTTGATGCGCCCGGCAATCGGGTTGGCGCGGTTAACCGTATCCTCGTACATGATGTACGGATAGCCGGATTCAAACTGAATTTCCGCAAGCGTCTGGAAGAAATCGCGGGCGTTGATGTATTTCTTGCGGATGCGATCGTCTGCAACCAGCTCGTCATAAAGCTCGCTTATCGCCACGTCGCCAAACGCTTTGCCGTAGATCCGCTCCACATCATATGGCGAGAAGAGCGCCATATCGGCATTCTCTTTGGCCAGCTTAAACGTGATATCCGGGATCGTCACGCCGAGCGACAGGGTTTTGATGCGGATTTTTTCGTCGGCGTTTTCGCGCTTGGTATCGAGAAAACGCAGGATGTCCGGGTGGTGCGCGTGCAGGTAAACCGCCCCCGCCCCCTGGCGCGCGCCAAGCTGGTTGGCATAGGAAAACGCATCTTCCAGCATCTTCATCACCGGGATGACGCCGGAAGACTGGTTTTCGATGCGTTTGATCGGCGCGCCCGCTTCCCGCAGGTTCGAGAGCAGAAACGCCACGCCGCCGCCGCGTTTGGAAAGCTGCAGCGCCGAGTTCACCGCACGGCCAATCGACTCCATATTGTCTTCGATGCGCAGCAGGAAGCAGGAGACCAGCTCGCCGCGCTGGGCCTTGCCGCAGTTGAGGAAGGTGGGCGTAGCGGGCTGGAAGCGGCCGGAGAGGATCTCCTCCGTCAGCCGTTCAGCCAGCGCTTCATCGCCCTGGGCCAGCGTCAGGGCCACCATCACGGTGCGATCTTCAAAGCTTTCCAGGTAGCGTTTGCCGTCGAAGGTTTTCAGGGTGTAGCTGGTGTAATACTTCCATGCGCCAAGAAACGTCTGGAAGCGAAAACCGCTGGCGTGCGCACGTTCAAACAGTCTTACCACGAAGGGACGATCGTAGCGGGCCAGGACGCGCTCCTCGTAGTAGCCCTCGTTAACCAGATAGTCGAGACGTTCATTCTGGCTTGCAAACGTCACGCTGTTGGGCCGCACGTGGGCGGCGAAAAAAGCCTCTACCGCCTCGCGATCTTTGCCAAACTGAATGCGCCCCTCCCGGTCATAGAGGTTAAGCATCGCGTTTAATGCGTGGTAGTCCGGCGTCGCCTGAATTACCCGTTCTGCGGTTGTCGTTGCCAAAATTCGTTCACTCCTTTACGCACGTTTTCTACGTCCTGCTGTGTCCCCATCAGTTCAAAACGATAGAGATACGCACGCCGCATTTTTGAGAGATGACATCCCCGGCGCGGCCAAAGGCATCGCCAAAATTACGATTGCCCGCCGCGATCACGCCCCGAATCAGTACCCGGTTATGAGGATCGTTCAGAAAGCGGATCACCTGGCGGGGTACTGCTCCTGCCGTACCGCCGCCGCCATAGCTGGGCACCACCAGAATGTAAGGTTCGTCTATCTGAATGCGCTCCCGCTCGTTGAGCGGAATACGCACCGCAGGCAGCCCGAGGCGCTCAATAAAGCGCAGCGTGTTTTCTGAGCTGCTGGAGAAGAAGACCAGCCCACTCATGCACGCGTGGCCTGAGCGCTCAGGCGGTTAATCATGTCCGGGCGAAAGCCAGACCAGCTGGTATCACCGGCAACCACCACCGGAAGCTGACGAAATCCCTGTTCGCGCAGGGTATCCGCGGCATCGGGCACCAGGTCGATATTTACCATCTCAAACGCCACGCCGCGGCTCTCCATCGCCCGTTTGGTGGCGTGGCACTGAACACAATCGTTACGAGTGTAAATAATAATGCTCATGATTCGTATTTCCATTTAGAATGAGAAAACGGCGCGAGTTAACGCGTCATAGAGTGTGTGTCTTTCTAAAGCGAATACTAGATGTAGTTGATAAAAGATTCAACCATACAAGATATGGGAAATTCAGATTAATATTGCCCTGATGATGAGCACAGCGGGGCAGGGCGGGCTGTACGGGTTTTTCAGGCTTACAGGCATAAAAAAGCCCCGGCGCCTGAGGCTACCGGGGTTGAGAATGTGGGCTTACTTACGCAGGCTGAGCAGGGCTCCGACAAAAATGCCGACCGCCGCGACGGTTCCCAGCGTACACAGTGGTTTTTCACGTACGAAGGTCGTAGCACAGCTTGCCATGTCGCAGGCCGCCTGCGTAGCGCGTGAACGTCCGTTCATACGGGCGCGGGTTTCACGGAGCAGAGACTGAGCCTTACGTTTCGCAGCATCTGCTTCATCCTTCGCATCCGATCCCCAGGATTTCAGCACTTCCTCAAGCGTGTCCGCTAATTGGCTGACATCATTACGAATATCCTGCGCGTCGTCGTTAATATCGTTTCGGTTCGGTCTGTTAAACATACGATCCTCCGTAATTTTGTGTTCCCGTTTAGTTTAGTTCAGAAATTTAATATCTGAAGCGCGTCACGCGTTATCCGCCAGTTTATGGACTATTCTGAAAGCCCTGCTAATGCTGATTACTGTAAGGTTGCCGGGCAGGAAAAGATAACGAGGAAAAGATATGTATTTACGACCTGACGAGGTGGCACGCGTTCTTGAAAAAGAGGGATTCACCATGGATGAGGTGACGCCAAAAGCGTATGGATATCGCCGCGGCGAGAATTATGTTTATGTTAATCGTGAAGCCAGGATGGGACGTACCGCTCTCATTATTCACCCGACGCTGAAAGACAGAAGTCTGTCATTTGCTGAGCCTGCCTCGGATATTAAAACCTGCGATCACTATCAGCAATTTCCGCTCTATTTAGGCGGTGAACGGCATGAGCATTATGGTATTCCGCACGGTTTCAGTTCGCGTATGGCGCTGGAGCGGTTTCTGAAGGGACTGTTTGGTGACGTACAGTAAATCTGCGACTGGCTTTCGCCAGTCGCTTCACATTACGCTTTTACCTGGCCGTACTGGCTGACCTTAAACAGGCGGCGGCAGTAGTCGAGGAAATAGCCGTATACCGCACCCATCAGCATTGATACCACGATATTCGAACTGACCGCTGCGGCGATCTGGTGCCAGTCCGCGCCCACTGTCAGGAGAATAGCCACGTAGACCGGCGACTGGAACGTGACGTACGCCAGCACGTCGGCAAGATTTTTCATCCAGCCCGCCGGGCTGATGCGGCGCGCGAAACGCATGACGGCATCGCGGTATAGCCCGTAAGGCCATGCGATAATAATATTGACCGGGATCGCCACCAGACGAGAAGAAAGTGACTGCTCGAAGGTCATTCCGGAGAGGAATATTTCAATCAGCATGTTCACAACGGAACAGTAGACAACCATCGCGAAAGTATCCGCCACCGCGTGGCGCAGGCGAGATTGCGGCGAGAACATGTCTGAACTCCTTGAGAAGAACGCAGTGGAATCGGTTTTCCTTCAGCGGCTAGTGCTTTAGGTTGGTTTGTTTGAGGTGTATAGCGTATATCTCTATGTTTGAACTAACAACTAGTTATTAATTTTTATTTACTCGCCTTTTGTCCACAAAATTCTCTAAAATTGGTTGTTTTTTATCCGGTTCGTTATAATCTGTCTCATTAAATGTTTTACTTATATAAATCAATTGGTTAGGTGTTTTGCTTTTGACGCAGAAATCCACTCCCCTGATGAGAGCGCACTATGCTGTGATTTGGATTAAAGTTGACCATTTATATTGATTCGGTGATTAGATCTACGTGTTTCCCGCCAATGCTATGCGCTATTATTAACGGCGATATTTAAATATATTTACATTTATGCCCGTTTGGACCTTTGGGTAGATATTTCAACTGAAATGAATTATTCTTGGGGCGATTTATCTATTTACCCCAAAGAAAAGGTTTTCAATAATATGTCTTTGACGTTACAGAATCTTAATAATATCCGAACCCTGCGCGCGATGGCGCGAGAATTAACCCTGGACGTTCTTGAGGAAATGCTGGAAAAGGTCAGGGTCGTTACTGAAGAAAAACGCAATGAGCTGGCGGAATTAGAGCAGCAGCGCGCTGAACAGCAGGAAAAAATTAATAACCTGCTGGAACTGATGAAAGCCGATGGTATTTCTCCGACTGACCTGCTGGGTTCAGAACTGGCGCAGGCGGGTAAACCGACTAAAAAGCGTAAACCGCGTGAAGCGAAATATCGCTTTATTGACCAGAACGGTGAAGAAAAAACGTGGACCGGCCAGGGCCGCACGCCGAAGCCTATTGCCAGCGCACTGGCAGAGGGTAAATCACTGGATGATTTTCTGATCTAATACGTGGACCGGGCGGAACAAGCCGCCCGGTTGTCTGTTCAGCAGACGCCGAAATCACCTTCTTCGGTATACGGCGCCAAATCGGCCGCTTTCAGCGTATATTTCTCGCCTTGTTCATTGCTGGCCTGTACCGCCACCACGTTTTCACCGTTCACTTCGAGCACTTTCAGCTTTGGGCCGCCTTTTAGCGGTTGCACATAATCACCGACAGAAAACATATAACCTCCTCATCGTTTTAGCGATCTTCACCTTAGCCGACGTCTGATGTCGGGTACAGCGTAATTCATTGATTACTGCTTATGAGGTATGACGGTTCCACGGCATCACTTTCAGCAACCGTGCCATACCGCAAAAACCTGTCACACCGGCGAACAGCAGCCCGGCACCGACGAAACCGCTCAGCAGGAAAAAGCCGCTGGAGACGCTATAACCCAGCACCACGCCGCAGAGGATCAGCAGCCCGGCGGCAATTTGTACCTGCCGCATCAGCGGGAGCGGCTGGGATTTATCTTCAACGGTCAGCAGCCCTGCCTGCTTCCAGCCCTGAATGCCCCCCTCAACCACGAAGGCCTGAGCCGGCAATGCTGCCTGCGCAAGTCGCGCAGCATTGTTTGATGTCCGTGTCCCGGACTGACAGTGGAAAATCACCGTTTCACCAGGGGCAGCGTTGAGCCCGCCGGGTAAAGAATCCAGCGGTATGGAGCGTGCTGCCGGAATATGCTCGCGGGCATACTCATCGGGATCGCGAATATCAATCAGTTTTGCGCCTTCTTTAATAAGCGCGTTCGCCTGCTGTGGCGAAATAAGAGAAAGAGACATGGTGTTTCCTTACGGTCAATTTATGAGTAGTAGAACATTTAAGGAAGGGCTTAAGCCAGTGTAAAGAGGGTAAAGGCAGGTAAAAGCGCGAGAGACGAATGGCAGTAACCCGTAAACTGGCTATGCTTAGAGAAATGTCTCTTTTTAATTTTCAATTGGTTAGCTTGCACGGAGTGATTATGGGTTTTTGGCGCGTTGTTTTTACGATTATTCTCCCGCCGCTGGGCGTGCTGCTTGGCAAGGGACTGGGCTGGGCGTTTATTCTGAACATCCTTCTGACCATCCTGGGTTACTTCCCGGGCCTTATCCACGCGTTTTGGGTGCAGACGAAAAACTAAGCACGCCACAGTAAATCACTGTATATACCGGTTAATACGCCTTCCGGGCCAAACTGCTGTTTGATCCAGCGCGTCACCTGGCCGGTCGCCGCATGCTGCGTGGCGAGCAGCATGCGCGAGTCCTGCCGCGGATTGTTAATACGCCGCGTGATGAGCAGACCGTCTTCCATCGCTTCTCTTGCGATGTATTCCGGCAAAAAGCCAATCCCTTCCCCCAGAATCTGGCACTGGCACTTGGTGTTGAAATCCGGCACCAGAATCGCCTCCTGACCGTGCAGCAGCCAGCCGACCTTCTTGTTGATGGTATGCGCGGTATCTTCCACCATGATGTTGGGGTACAGGCGCAACTGGCTCTCCGCTATCGGTTCGGGAACTAAGGCGAGGGGATGTTCCGGCGCGATGGCAAACACCCAGCGAATGGCGCCAATTTCGGTGTAATCAATCCCGCCGCCGTCCAGCAGCGTATCCGGCGCGCCAATCGCGATGTTGGCCTGATTGTTGATGATCGAATCCCATACGCCGTTATACACCTCGGTCGTCACCGTGATCTGGCAGGTGGGAAACTGCTTTTTCAGCACCTGCAGCAAACGCGCGGTATGGCGCGGCGTATACAAGAGCTGATTAATGCAGATGCGCACTCGCGCCTCGATGCCCTGCGAAATGGTATCAATCCCGCGCTTGATGGCGTGGAAGTCGTTCAGCAGCTCGGTGGCCTTACGGTAAAAATAAAACCCGGACTCCGTCAGCTCGATGCTGCGCGTGTTGCGCACAAACAGCACCACGTCCAGCCCGGTCTCCATGCGCTTAATGGTGTAGCTAATGGCGGAGGTCGTCACACCCAGCTCGGCGGCGGCTTTGCTGAAGCTGGCGAAGCGTGCCGCGGTGGTGAAGGCCAGCAGGTTCTCTTCGGTAAAGATGGAATTCATATCACAGCATCCTCAGCCATCAGTTTTGAACATATTTTAACAGCGCCGTTACATCATATTTGAAGTCTGTCACAGTTCTGACTATTTACGCGGAGCCGCGTCCTGCAAGGCTTTTACAACCATAAGGATAATGCTGCCTGAGGCGCTAAAAAACGGTAAACCATAAGAAAAAGGTTGCACAGACGCACGTTTTAGCCTGACTGTTGAATTTAACTCAACAATGAATTGCGTGTCGATGAATCATTTTTAAGCGGATTCTTTTGTGACCAGGCTGTTGCTATTCTCAGGTCATCAGAAGTGAAACATTGGGAGACTGAATATGTCTGCAAACGCACTCGTTACGGAATTTCTGCTGGCGGCAGAAGAGGGCAACATCGACGCGCTAAAAGCCTGCCTGGATAACGGCGTGGATATTAACGCCACCAACCGCCAGAAAAGAACCGCCATTATTATTGCCAGCCTGAAAAAGCATTATGCCTGCGTGGAATTTTTAATTGCCGCCGGCGCGGATATTGATAAACAGGACCAGACCTGTTTTAACCCCTTCCTGATAAGCTGCCTGACTAATGATTTAACCCTGCTGCGCATCGTTCTTCCGGCGAATCCGGATCTCGACCGTCTGACGCGCTTCGGCGGCGTGGGCATTACCCCTGCCAGTGAAAAAGGCCACGTTGAAATCGTGCGCGAGCTGCTGGAAAAAACCGATATTAACGTCAACCACACTAACTTTGTCGGCTGGACGCCGCTGCTGGAAGCCATCGTGCTGAATGACGGCGGCGCAAAGCAGCAGGAAATTGTGAAGCTGCTGCTGGACCACGGCGCGAACCCGCACATGACCGATAAATACGGCAAAACCCCGCTCGAACTGGCGCGGGAAAAAGGCTTCGATGTAATAGCCGACCTGCTGCTGGCGGCGGGCGCATAACGCATTCGGCCAGCCACGTCCGGCTGGCCGTTAATTCAAACAGTATTTTTACCGACGTGCATTCTGCGCGACGGCGGCCCCCTTTTATCCGTATTCAGGAGAAAACAATGCCAACCAAAATCGTCATAAAAAAGAACACGTATTTCGATTCGGTTTCCTTAATGTCGGTTTCCACCAAAGCCAATAAACTGCCGGGCGTCGAACAGGCGTTTGTGGCAATGGCGACGGAAATGAATAAAGGCGTTCTGAAAAATCTCGGGCTGCTCACGCCGGAATTAGCGGAAGCCAAAAATGGCGACCTGATGATCGTGATTAAAGGCGACGCGGCGAACGATGAAACGCTGGCGGAAATAGAAGCTTTATTTACCCATAAAGCGAGCAGCGGCACCCATGAAGCACGCTACGCGACAATTGCCAGCGCCAAAACGCATCGCCCGGACAGCAACCTGGCGGTCATTTCCGTCAACGGCACCTTTGCCGCCCGCGAAGCGCGTCAGGCGCTGGAAAACGATCTTAACGTCATGCTCTTTTCCGATAACGTGTCGCTCGACGACGAGCTGGCGCTGAAGCAGCTGGCGCATGAGAAAGGGCTGCTGATGATGGGGCCTGACTGCGGAACCGCCATCATCAACGGTGCGGGGCTGTGCTTCGCCAACGCGGTGCGTCGCGGGCCGATTGGGATTGTTGGCGCTTCCGGCACCGGCAGCCAGGAGCTGAGCGTACGCATTCACGAGTTCGGCGGCGGCGTGTCGCAGCTGATTGGCACCGGAGGGCGCGATCTCAGCGAGAAAATCGGCGGCCTGATGATGCTCGACGCCATCGACATGCTTGAGGCGGATGAGGGCACCCGGGTGATTGCGCTCATCTCCAAGCCGCCTGCGCCAGCGGTGGCAGAAAAGGTGCTGGCCCGCGCCAGAGCCTGCCGCAAGCCGGTGGTTGTTTGCTTCCTCGGCCGCAGCGAACCGCCCGCCGATGAAGACGGCCTGCAGTTTGCGCGTGGCACCAAAGAGGCGGCGCTGAAGGCGGTGCTGCTTACCGGCATTAAAAAAGAGTCCCTGGATCTGCATCCGCTCAACTGGCCTTTGATTGAAGAGGTGCGCGCCCGCCTGACCCCGCAGCAGAAGTACATTCGCGGCCTGTTCTGCGGCGGCACCCTGTGCGACGAAGCGATGTTTGCCGCGCTGGAGAAGTTCGACGATGTCTGGAGCAATATCCAGCCCGATCCGGCTAAGCGCCTGAAGGACATCAGCGTCAGCCAGGCCCACACCTTCCTGGACTTCGGTGACGACGACTTCACCAACGGCAAACCGCACCCAATGATCGACCCGACCAACCGCATCAGCCGCCTGCTACAGGAGGCGCGCGATCCGCAGGTGGGCGTCATCGTGATGGACTTCGTGCTCGGCTTCGGCGCGCACGAGGATCCGGTGGGGGTGATGATCGACGCGATCAAAGAGGCGCAGGCGATCGCGAGAGCCGATAACCGTCCGCTGGAGATCCTCGGCTACGTGCTCGGCACCGACCAGGATCCGCAGTCGCTGGCGCAGCAGTGCCAGCGGCTGACCGACGCAGGCGTCATCTGGGCCAGCAGCAGCACCAACACCGGATTACTGGCACGCGAATTTGTTTGCAAAGGGGAGAACGCATAATGACCACTTTATTCAACCAGCCGCTTAACGTCATTAACGTCGGCATTGCGATGTTCAGCAACGACCTCAAAAAGCAGCACGTTCCCGTGACCCAGCTCGACTGGACGCCGCCGGGGCAGGGCAACATGCAGGTGGTAGAAGCGCTCGACCAGCTGGCAGAGAAACCGCTGGCGGAGAAGATCGCCGCCGCGAACAAAATCGCCCTTGAGCGCATTATCCAGTCTCACCCGGTGCTGGTGGGCTATGACCAGGCAATTAACGTAGTGCCGGGCATGACCCGCACCACCATTCTGCACGCCGGTCCGCCCGTCGCATGGGAAAACATGTGCGGCGCGATGAAGGGCGCGGTTACCGGTGCGCTGGTATTTGAAGGGCTGGCAACGGATCTGGAGGATGCCGCAAGGCTGGCGGCTTCCGGGGAGATCACCTTCTCGCCGTGCCACGAGCACGACTGCGTGGGCTCCATGGCGGGCGTCACCTCCGCGTCGATGTTTATGCACATTGTTGAAAACAAAACCTATGGTAACCGGGCGTTCACCAACCTCAGCGAGCAGATGGCGAAGATCCTGCGCATGGGGGCTAACGACCAGAGCGTGATCGACCGTCTGAACTGGATGCGCGACGTGCTCGGCCCGATGCTGCGCGACGCGATGAATATCATCGGCGAAATCGACCTGCGCCTGATGCTGGCCCAGGCGCTGCACATGGGCGACGAGTGCCACAACCGCAACAACGCCGGCACCACGCTGCTGATCCAGGCGCTGACGCCGGGGCTGATTCAGGCGGGCTATCCGGTGGAGCAGCAGCGCGAGGTGTTTGAGTTTGTCGCCAGCAGCGACTACTTCTCCGGCCCGACGTGGATGGCGATGTGTAAAGCCGCGCTGGATGCCGCTCACGGCATTGAATATAGCACCGTGGTTACCACCATGGCGCGCAACGGCTACGAGTTCGGCCTGCGCGTTTCCGGCCTGCCGGGGCAGTGGTTTACCGGTCCGGCGCAGCAGGTGATTGGCCCGATGTTCGCAGGCTACAAGCCGGAAGACTCCGGACTGGATATTGGCGACAGCGCCATCACCGAAACCTACGGCATCGGCGGCTTTGCGATGGCGACGGCACCGGCCATCGTTGCGCTGGTGGGCGGCACGGTGGAGGAAGCCATCGACTTCTCGCGCCAGATGCGCGAAATCACCCTCGGCGAGAACCCGAACGTCACCATTCCGCTGCTGTCGTTTATGGGCATTCCAACCGCCATCGACATCACCAGAGTGGCGGGCAGCGGCATTCTGCCGGTGATCAACACCGCCATTGCCCACAAAGACGCGGGCATCGGCATGATTGGGGCGGGCATCGTTCACCCGCCGTTTAGCTGTTTTGAAAAGGCGCTGTTGACCTTCCGCGATCGCTACGTTCTATAAGGTATGCATCCATGAAAAACATGAAACTGGAGTGGAAAAGAGGTGACTGGGCGGCCTATTTCGGGTTGATGACCAACAACCTGACTAATTTGCTGACCATGATGGGGTTGCTCATTTTTGTCGTCGGCATCCCGAAGGAGATTGTTTATGGACGCATCGCGCCGGCCTTCGGGCTGGCGGTGCTGGTAGCGAGTTTATGCTACACATGGTTTGGTCTGCAAATGGCGCGCGCCACCGGACGTACGGACGTCACCGCGCTGCCGTCCGGCCCGAGCGCACCCTCGATTTTTACCGTGACCTTCCTGGTCCTGATGCCCGTCTACCAGCAAACCGGCGATGCGGATTTCGCGATTCAGATTGGCCTGGTGTGGTGCTTCGTGGAAGCGATGATCCTCGCGGGCGGCTCGTTCCTGGGTGAGACCATCCGCAAGATGATCCCGCGTACCGTGCTGCTGTCGTGCCTGTCCGGTCTTGGCCTGCTGCTGCTGGCGATGAACCCGATGTTGCAGGCGTTCGAAGCGCCCACCGTGTCGTTCATCGTTCTGCTGCTGATCTTCATTAACTGGTTCGGTAAAAAGCCAATTTTCGCCAAAATCCCGACCGGCCTGCTGCTGCTGATTGCCGGAACAGCGCTGGCGTGGATTTCCGGACTGCAAAGCCCGGATGCCATCAAGGCGTCCATGTCATCCTTCGGCTTTAACCCGCCGGAAGTGCACGTGGACAGCTTTATGCAGGGCCTGCCGCACGCGCTGCCTTATCTGGCGTCCGCCGTACCGCTGGGGCTGGCGAACTACATCTTTGACCTGGAGAACATCGAAAGCGCCCACGCAGCGGGGGATGAGTACCCGACCCGCAAGGTGATGCTGGCGAACGGCCTGGCTTCCATGCTCGGCTGCCTGATGGGCAACCCGTTCCCGGTCACGGTCTACGTGGGCCATCCCGGCTGGAAGGCGATGGGGGCGAGCATCGGCTACACGCTGGCGTCCGGCGTGACCATGTTCATCGTGCCGCTGTTCGGGCTGGGGGCGTTTATGCTCGCCATCATACCGATGACCGCTATCGTGCCGATTCTGGTGTTTATCGGCGTCGTCACCGCCAACCAGGTGGTGCGGGAAACGCCGAAAGTAGAGGTGCCCGTCATCTTTATCTGCCTGTTCCCGTGGATCGCTAACTGGGCGCTGACCATGATGAACAGCGTGATGAGCGCGGCGGGAACCAGCGCGGCGAAAATTGGCACCGACGTGCTGCACAGCAAAGGGATCTACTACGAGGGGCTGATGCACCTCGGCAACGGTGCGCCGCTCGCCAGCATGCTCTGGGGCTGTATCGCTATCTTCGCCATCATTAACAAACCGCTGCGCGGGGCCGTCGCCGCCGCAGGAGGCGCCCTGCTGGCGCTGTTTGGCGTGATCCACGCGCCAGTGGTGGGATTTGCCGAGGGCAGTTCCCTGATGTTCGTCACGGCCTACCTGATGATGGGCGGCATGTTTGTGGTGAAGCATTTCCTCGACAGCCGCGAAGTTGCGAGCGCTGAAGTTACTGTTGCGAAGGAAAACGTATGAAAGAGCTTATGGTCGTCGCCATCGGCGGCAACAGCATTATCAAAGACAACGCCAGCCAGTCGGTTGAACATCAGGCGCAGGCGGTCAAAGCGGTGGCCGAGTCGGTGCTCGAAATGCTGGCCTCCGACTATGACATCGTCCTCACCCACGGCAACGGCCCGCAGGTGGGGCTGGATCTGCGCCGCGCTGAGATCGCCCACGAGCGGGAAGGGCTGCCACTGACCCCGCTGGCAAACTGCGTGGCGGATACCCAGGGCGGCATCGGCTACCTGATCCAGCAGGCGCTTAACAACCGCCTGGCGGCGCGTGGCGAGCAAAAGGCGGTCACGGTCGTCACCCAGGTGGAGGTGGATAAAAACGATCCCGGCTTTACGCACCCGACAAAACCGATCGGCGCGTTCTTCAGCGAGGCGCAGCGCGACGAGCTACAGCTCGCGCACCCGGACTGGCATTTTGTCGAGGATTCAGGCCGGGGCTATCGCCGCGTGGTGGCCTCGCCCCAGCCGCTGCGCATCGTCGAGGCGGATGCGATTAAGGCGCTAACGCAGAAAGGTTTTGTGGTCATCGGCGCGGGCGGCGGAGGCATTCCCGTGGTGCGCAGCGAGCAGGGGGATTATCAGAGCGTGGATGCGGTTATCGATAAAGATCTCTCCACCGCGCTGCTGGCCCGTGAGATTTGCGCCGACGTGCTGGTGATAACCACCGGCGTGGAGAAAGTCTGCGTTAACTTCGGCAAGCCAGACCAGCAGGCGCTGGACACCGTCAGCGTGGCGCAGATGACGCGCTACATGGACGAAGGACACTTTCCGGCGGGCAGCATGCTGCCCAAAATCGTCGCCTCGCTGGCATTTTTACGCCACGGCGGCAGGCGGGTGATCATCACCTCGCCGGACTGCCTGCCCGCGGCGCTGCGCGGTGAAACGGGTACCCACATTGTTAATGAAGGAAGATAAGATGAGTGAAAACAAAAGCCGCCGCGAGTTTATCAGCCAGAGCGGCAAAATGGTCACCGCCTGCGCGTTGTTTGGCGCAACCGGCTCCGTGGCGTATGCTGCCGACACTGCAAAGGCAACCTGCGAGACGGGGAAACCGATGAACATCACCGCAAAACATTACTATCTGGACAACGTGCTGCTTGAAACCGGGTTTAATTTCGATGGCAGCGTGGCGACGAGCACCCGCACCGAGCTGAAAACGCTGGAGATCAAAGACGGGAAAATTGTCGCCCTGCGCGACAACGGCAGCCACGCCGACGCGACCCTGCCGCACTACGACGCGGGTAAAAAGCTGATGCTTCCGGCGATGCGCGACATGCACATTCACCTGGATAAAACCTTCTACGGCGGCCCGTGGCGCTCCCTGAACCGTCCGGCGGGCACCACCATTCAGGACATGATCCGCCTGGAGCAGACGCTGCTGCCGGAGTTACAGCCCTACACGCAAGAACGCGCCGAAAAGCTGATCGACCTGATCCAGTCCAAAGGGTCCACCATCGCCCGCAGCCACTGCAATATTGAGCCGGTTTCCGGCCTGAAAAACCTGGAAAATTTGCAGGCGGTGCTGGCGCGCCGCAGCGCAGGTTTTGACTGCGAAATCGTTGCCTTCCCGCAGCACGGCCTGCTGCTCTCCAACGCTGAAAAGCTGATGCGCGAGGCGATGCAGGCCGGGGCGCACTACGTGGGCGGGCTGGACCCAACCAGCGTTGACGGCGCGATGGAAAAATCGCTCGATACCATGTTCCAGATTGCGCTGGACTACGACAAAGGGGTGGATATTCACCTCCATGAAACCAGCCCGGCGGGCGTGGCAGCGGTGAACTACATGGTGGAAACCGTGGAGAAAACGCCGGAGCTGAAGGGGAAGCTGACCATCAGCCACGCCTTCGCGCTGGCGACGCTCAACGAGCAGCAGGTGGATGAGATTGCCACCCGCATGGCGGCGCAGCAGGTGACCATCGCCTCCACCGTGCCGATTGGCACCCTGCACATGCCGCTGAAGCAGCTGCGGGAGAAGGGCGTGTTTGTTATGACCGGCACCGACAGCGTGATCGACCACTGGTCGCCGTACGGTCTGGGGGACATGCTGGAGAAAGCCAATCTGTACGCCCAGCTCTATATTCGCCCGAACGAGCAGACGCTCTCCCGCGCGCTCGGCATCGCCACCGGCGACGTGCTGCCGCTGAACGATAAAGGTGAACGCGTATGGCCGAAAGCGCAGGACGACGCCAGCTTTGTGCTGGTGGACGCCTCCTGTTCCGCCGAGGCGGTGGCGCGCATTTCTCCGCGCACCGCGACGTTCCACAAGGGGAATCTCGTCTGGGGGACGGTCGCCTGACGCCACGATGGGGTATCGCTACAGGTGATACCCCGACAATCGCAACTCCCGATCAATCCACTCGACGAACTGCTGGATCTTCCACGCGCGTTCGTTCATGTGCGGCATCACCAGATGATGCGCGTTAATGGCGATTCCCATCTCATCCGGCAGCACCTGTACCAGCGAGCCATCCTTCAGGTGATCGGTAGCCATCATTTTGCTCTCCAGAATAAACCCCAGCCCCATGCGCGCCGCTTCAAAGCTCATATAGGAACGGTCGAAGCTGAGGCTGAAATTGAGCCAGGGCCTGTCGATATTGTGCCAGGCGAACCATTTTTCCCAGTTCACCAGAGTGCTGGTGGAGGAGATAAGCGACTGTTGCAGCAGATCGGCGGGCGTGCTGATGGGATGCTCTTCTGCATAGCCCGGCGAGGCCAATACTACCAGCGTGTCGTTTTTAATGGTCATCACCCGGTAAGCATCCCAGTCCGGAATACCATGACGGATATCAATGTCGATATTATCTCTGGCGAACTGCAGGTTCTCATAGGAGCAGGTGAGATTGATGGTGATATCAGGATATTCGGCGCGGAATCTGCCCAGACGGCGCAACAGCCATGACAGTCCGAAGGTGGGGGAAGAGTGCACGCGAAGCACAGCATTGTCTTTTTCTTTCACGATCTGATCGGTGGCGCGCCCAATGGCGCTCATCGCCGCCGAGACCTCCCGCAGATATTTTTCTCCCGTCGGGGTGAGTTGAACCCCTTTGCCGCTGCGGATAAATAATTTCTTGCCCAGCCACGATTCCAGCGACGCAATCTGGTGGCTTACCGCCGAAGGCGTGACGTTGAGCTGTTCCGCCGCCTGATGGATGCTCAGGGCGTTAGCAACGGCGATAAACGCCTGCAAATTTCTGAGCGAGGGCAGCGATAACGTCTGGCGATCCTGCGCGGACATGGCCTACTCCTTACACGATAATTGATAAAAAACATAACATTGAGACTGCGAGCGGGCAATTTTATCCCGATGTTATTTTTTTGAGCTGTATCGCGAATCAAATTTATCTCAGCAATAAATGAGCTTTATTGAATGGCGTTTCATGGGTGAACCGATATATTGACGTTGAACGCAATAATAAAATGACTCACGGTGTTCGAATAATGAGGTAAGTTATGTCTCGTATAGAACAAGCTGTCCCCTACATAAAGACTAAAAAAACCAATTACCGTTTCGTTGTGCTGGCATTAATTTTTATTGTTTATGCCATTAACTATGCTGACCGAACAAATATTGGTGCGGTACTGCCGTTTATCATTGACGAATTTCATATCAATAATTTCGAAGCCGGTGCCATCGCCAGCATGTTTTTTTTGGGATATGCCCTGAGCCAAATTCCTGCGGGCTTTTTTATTGCCAAAAAGGGAATTCGCGGCATGGTGGCACTGTCGATATTCGGCTTTTCTGCCTTTACCTGGCTGATGGGCACCGCAACCTCGGTTCTGGGCCTGAAGTGTATCCGCCTGGGGCTGGGGTTAACAGAGGGGCCGTGCCCGGTAGGGCTGGCCTCCACCATCAATAACTGGTTTCCGCCAAAGGAGAAGGCCACGGCCACGGGCGTCTACATCGCCGCCACCATGTTCGCGCCCATCCTCGTGCCGCCGCTGGCCGTGTGGATCGCCATGACCTGGGGCTGGCGCTGGGTCTTCTTCTCCTTTGCGATCCCAGGATTGGTCATTGCCGTCCTGTGGTATCTGCTGGTACGCACGAAGCCGTCCGAGAGCGCATTCGTCTCTAAAGCGGAGCTGGAGACCATTACCGCCGGTCAGGAGACGCCGGACGCCAGACGTGAAAACATCGTGATTTCACCGGGCTTTGCACGCCTCGATCGGCTGATCCGCGTTCGGGAGTTAGCCCCGGTAAGCACGGTGAAAGGGCTGTTTACCTCGAAAAATATTCTCGGCGACTGCCTGGCCTATTTTATGATGGTCAGCGTGCTGTACGGACTGTTGACGTGGATCCCGCTCTATCTGGTGAAAGAGAAAGGCTTTACGTTTATGAGCATGGGGCTGGTCGCCAGCATGCCGTGCATCGGTGGATTTATCGGTGCGATTTTTGGCGGCTACGTCTCAGACAAACTGCTCGGCCGCCGACGTAAACCGACCATGATGTTTACCGCCATCAGCACCGTTTTAATGATGGTCATTATGCTGAATATTCCGCAAAGCACCGTGGCGGTTTGCGTCGGACTATTTTTTGTCGGTCTCTGTCTGAATATTGGCTGGCCCGCTTTTACAGCTTATGGCATGGCTGTTGCGGACAGTAAAACCTATCCCATTGCCGCGTCCATCATCAATAGCGGCGGTAATCTCGGCGGATTTGTTTCCCCGATGCTGGCAGGTTATCTGCTGGATAAAACAGGTAGTTTTAATTCCGTGTTTATTTATTTCGGTATTTGCGCAGCCATTGGCTTAATTATGATTATGCTACTGGAAGAGCCGAAATAAATCATTAAATCTCTCTTGTCCGAATGGAGTAAATATATGCTACTGAAAAATAAAGTCGCCGTTATTACCGGCGCGGCTTCCGTACGCGGTTTGGGTTTCGCTACGGCGAAATTATATGCCGAACAGGGTGCGAAAGTGGTGATTATCGATTTAAACGCTGAAGCCAGCCGGGCTGCCGCCGCGAGCCTGGGCGACGAACATCTGGGCCTTGCGGCGAACGTCAGCAATGAATTACAGGTTAATGCCGCCATTGAGCAGGTGCTGGGGAAATACGGGCGCATCGATATTCTGGTGAATAACGCCGGTATTACTCAGCCGATCAAGCTGATGGATATCAAACGCGAAAATTACGATGCGGTGCTTGACGTCAGCCTGCGCGGCACGCTGCTAATGTCCCAGGCGGTTATTCCCACTATGCGCGCGCAAAAGTCGGGCAGCATCGTCTGCATTTCATCGGTATCGGCCCAGCGCGGCGGCGGCATCTTCGGCGGCCCACACTACAGCGCTGCAAAAGCGGGTGTGCTGGGACTGGCAAAAGCCATGGCGCGTGAGCTGGGGCCCGACAATGTGCGGGTAAACTGCATCACGCCGGGTCTTATCCAGACAGACATCACCGCAGGCAAGCTGAGCGATGAGATGAAAACGTCCATTCTGGCGGGCATTCCGCTTAACCGCCTCGGAGACGCGCAGGATATTGCCCGCGCCGCGCTGTTCCTCGGCAGCGACCTCTCTTCTTACTCCACCGGTATCACGCTCGACGTGAACGGCGGGATGCTGATCCATTAAGGAGATACGACGATGACGGATACCACAGTTCAACAGGTTGCCGCCGCGGCCTGGCGCATTCGCCGCTACGCGCTGCGCATGGGCGAAGTGCAGGGGCAGGGCTACATCGGGCAGGCGCTGGGCTATGCCGATGTGCTGGCCACCGCGTTTACCCACGGAATGAACCTTAAGCCGGGCGAGCCGGAGTGGGAAGGGCGTGACCGTTTTCTGCTCTCCCACGGCCATTACGCCATTGCCTGTTATGCGGCCCTGATTGAAGCCGGGATCGTTCCTGAAGAGGAGCTGGAGACCTACGGTGCGGACGACAGCCGCCTGCCGATGTCCGGTATGGCAACCTACACGCCAGGTATGGAGATCTCCGGCGGTTCGCTGGGGCAGGGCTTAAGCATTGGCGTTGGCATGGCGCTGGGGCTGAAGCACAAGCAGAGCGCGGCATGGGTCGTAAACTCCATGTCGGACGGCGAGCTGGACGAAGGGTCAACCTGGGAAGCGGCGATGTCGGCGGCACATCACGGCCTGTCGAACCTGATCGTGCTGGTGGACATTAACCGCCAGCAGGCGGATGGCAACTCGCACGCGATCCTCGGCTTTGAGCCGCTGGAGGATAAATGGACCTCCTTCGGCTGGTACGTGCAGCGCGTGAACGGCAACGATGTTCCTGCGCTGGTGACGGCGTTTGATAATGCCAAACGCTACCCGGAAAACCAGCCGCGCGTCATTTTGTGCGACACGCTGATGGGCAAGGGCGTGCCGTTCCTCGAAAAGCGTGACAAGAACCATTTTATTCGCGTGGATGCTGACGAGTGGCAAAAGGCACTCGCCGTGCTGGATGCCAACAAACCTGAAGGAGTGCTGTAATGAGCCAGACCACGGAGAAAAAACCGCGTTTAACCACGTCGGCGATGATTGCCTCTATCGCGGAAGAGGGTCAGGAGACGCGCGCCGCACCGTTCGGTCACGCGCTGGTGAAGCTGGCGGAACAGCGACCGGAGATCGTCGGCATGACGGCGGATCTGTCGAAGTACACCGATCTACACATTTTTGCCCAGGCCTACCCGGAACGCTTCTTCCAGATGGGCATGGCCGAACAGCTGCTAATGGGGGCCGCGGGCGGCATGGCGAAAGAGGGCTTTATTCCTTTCGCCACAACCTATGCCGTCTTCGCTACCCGCCGCGCCTACGACTTTATCCATCAGGTGATTGCTGAAGAGCACCTGAACGTGAAGATCTGCGCGGCGCTGCCGGGGCTAACCACCGGTTACGGGCCGAGCCACCAGGCGACGGAAGATATTGCGATTATGCGCGGTATTCCGGGCATGACGATTATCGATCCCTGTGACGCAATCGACACGGAACAGGCGGTGCCGGCGATGGCAGCGAACGATGGCCCTGTCTATATGCGCCTGCTGCGCGGCAAGGTGCCGGTGGTGCTGGACCAGTACAACTACCAGTTTAAGATTGGCAAAGCTGCGCTGCTGGAAGAGGGGAGCGATGTCCTGATCGTCGCCTCAGGCCTGATGACCATGCGTGCGCTGGAGGCGGCGAAGCAGCTGCGTAAGGATAACGTCAGCGTGGCGGTGCTGCACTCGCCCACCATTAAGCCGCTGGACGAAGAGACGATCCTGGCGCAGGCCGCGAAGCCGGGACGGCTGGTCATCGTGGCGGAAAACCACAGCAGCGTAGGCGGGTTGTGCGAAGCCGTCGCGTCGCTGTTGATGCGCAACCGCGTGAACGTGGATTTCGATACCGTCGCGCTGCCGGACGTGTTCCTTGATGCGGGCGCGTTGCCCACCCTCCATGACCGCTACGGGATCTCAACCACAGCCATGGTGGAGAAAATCCGGCGCAGGCTGTGATTTATCAGACAGATACGTTGCCAACGGGCGAGGGGTGCTTTACCCTCGCCTCTGTTGCGATAAAGGAGTCCGTCATGGCACAAAACATCTACGACAACCCGGCGTTTTTTGAAGGCTACGCTCAGCTTCCGCGTTCGGTGCAGGGGCTGGACGGTGCGCCTGAGTGGCCTGCGCTCAAGGCAATGCTGCCTGATTTAACCGGCAAAGCGGTTATCGATCTCGGCTGCGGTTACGGCTGGTTCTGCCGCGCGGCGCGCGAGCTGGGCGCTAGCGACGTTACGGGCGTCGATATCTCAGAAAAAATGCTTGCCCGCGCGGCTGAACTGACGGATGACGTACAGATTCACTATCAGCGTAGCGATCTGGAATCTCTTCAGCTTCGCGAAAACAGTCTCGATCTGGTCTACAGCTCGCTGGCGCTTCACTACCTGCCGGAGCTGGGCACGCTATTCGCCAACGTTCAGCGTGCGCTAAAACCGGGTGGCAGCCTGGTCTTCTCGATGGAGCACCCGATTTACACCTGCGCCACCCGTCAGGGCTGGCTGACCGACGACAGCGGCGAGCGGTTCTGGGGCGTGAACCATTATCAGGACGAAAGCCAGCGCGTCAGCAACTGGCTGGCGGATGGAGTGATTAAATACCACCGCACGCTGGGCACCACGCTTAACGCGCTGATAAAGGCCGGGTTAACGATAAGTGAAGTCAATGAGTGGGGACCAACGCAGGCGCAGATTGACGCCTGGCCTGCATTGTCCGAAGAGGCGGAGCGCCCGATGCTGGTGCTGATGTCCGCCCGTAAGGCTCAGTAACCTACCTTATACACCCGCCCGCTCTGCACCCCTTCCACGCTGCGGCGGTAGGCCTGGGCCACGGTCGCGGCGGGAACGCTTTCAAAGCCAGGGAAGAACCCGTCATATGCTTCGGCGGATTCCGTCAGTACCGTTGGGCTAATCAGGTTAATGCGGATCCCGCGCGGCAGTTCGCAAGCTGCGGCGCGGACAAACCCTTCCAGCGCCGCATTGACCGTGGTGGCATTTACGCCCTGCGCAATCGGCTCGTGCGCCACAATCCCGCTTATCAGCGTAATCGAGCCGCCTTCGTTCAGATAATGCTGGCCGGTCAGCGCCAGACGCACCTGCCCGAGCAGCTTGTCCTGCAGGCCCTGGTTGAAGTCACTGTCCTTCATGGTCGCGAGCGGGCCAAAGTAGAGACCACCGCTGGCGGAGACAATCGCATCCACCGGGCCGATTTTCTCAAACAGCGCCTGCACGCTCGCCTGCGAGGTGATATCCACCTGGTAGTCGCCCCGAGTGCGACCCACGCGGATGACCTCGTGACGACGGCTTAACTCTTCGGTTACGGCACGACCGACCGTACCGCTGGCACCAATAATGACGATTTTCATATCCGACTCCTCATGTTGTGAGCCCTCATTCTTTAATAAATAAAAATTCAGATAAACTGGGCTAAAGTTAGATGATTACTAACCAGGAGTTTGGAATATGGATAAGCTTCGCGGCATGGAGACGTTTATCGCGGTGGTAGAGAGCGGCAGCTTCACCGGCGCGGCGGCGCGGCTGGAGATGTCGGCGGTGATGGTCGGGAAATATATTGCGCTGCTCGAATCTCAGCTCGGCACACGGCTGCTGGAGCGCAATACCCGTCGCCAGAGCCTGACCGACGCCGGACGCGTTTATTTCGAAGAGGCCAGGCGCGTGCTGGAGCAGGTCTCGATTGCCGAAAGCGCGGTTGAACGGCTGCGCGCGACGCCCGCCGGCACCCTGCGCGTCACCGCCCCCACGTCGTTTGGCGGCTGCGCGATCGCCCCTCTGACGGCCACATTTTTGCAGCGCTACCCGGAAGTGCGTATCGAACTGGATCTCACCAACCGGATGGTCGATCTGGTGGAAGAGGGGGTCGATCTGGCCATTCGCATTGGCGATATCCGCAATGACGATCTGGTGGCGAAATATCTGTGTCCCTACAACATGGTGATTTGCGCCGCGCCGGATTATCTGGCGCGACACGGCACGCCGCAGACGCCCGCCGATCTGGTGGATCATCTGTGCCTGTCGCACACGGTATGGACCGCGCGCAACGAGTGGCGGCTGCCGGGTGCGGAAGGGGAGGTGCGCTGGAAGCGGGATGCGATCTTAAGATGCAACGACGGCTACGGCTTACGGATGGCGGCGCGAGCTGGGGCAGGGCTGCTGCTGCAACCGGAAGTGCTGGTGGCGGAAGAGCTGGCAAGCGGCAGGCTGGTGCGTGTGCTGGAGCCGTTCACGCCCGCGCCGAGGCCGGTGCATTTACTGTGGCGTCAGGATTTGCGTCCCCTCCCTAAGCTAACGGAATTTATTGCTCATATTCTGCTAAGATTGGGCACAATATAAAAAAAGAAGGTAATCAAAGAATGTCTGCAAACAAACTCGCCAGCAGCGCGCAGGGCCTGCAATCATCTGCCATCCGTGAATTATTAAAACATAGCAAAATGGCGGGCGTGATTTCGCTGGGCGGCGGTATTCCCAATCCGGACCTGTTCGATCGCGAAGGGCTTAAAATTGCCGCCGATGCCGTGTTGTCACAGAATTTTGGCGAGGCGTTCCAGTATGGCCTGACGGAAGGCGTACCGGGGCTGCGCGAAGAAATTAAACGCATCTGCGAGGGGCGCGGCATCGCCTGTAAGGCCGATGACGTGGTCATTACTTCCGGCTCTCAACAATCTCTGGACGTGCTGGCGCGTGCGTTAATTAATCCGGGCGATACGGTTGTCGTTGAACGTCCTACCTATCTCGCCGCGCTGCAGGTCTTTGGCCTGGCACAGGCGAATTTTGAATCCGTCGGCACCGACGGCGACGGCATGAAGGTCGATGAACTTGAAGCGCTGGTGGCGAAGAAAACCATCAAGGCGGTTTATATCGTTCCAACCTTTGGTAACCCTGGCGGCGTAACGCTTTCCGAAGCGCGCCGTAAACAGCTGGTGGAATTATCAAAGCGCTATGATTTCGTGATTATCGAAGACGATCCATACAGCGAAATTAACTACACCGACGACGTGTTCCGCCCGCTGATTGCCCATGCGAAAGATATCGGCAATGAGGATAACGTGGTGTACACCTCTACCTTCTCCAAAATCCTCGCGCCGGGCACCCGCGTGGGCTGGGTGCTGGTGCCGGAATGGCTGAAGCGCGCGGTGGTGAACCTCAAGCAAACCACCGATCTGCACACCAGCACGCTGTCCCAGCTGATGACCTACGAGTACCTGAAAACCGGGCGTCTGGCGAACCAGATTAAAATGATCCGCGAGGCCTATCGCCAGAAATACCAGACGTTTGCAACGGAACTGGAAGCCGAGCTGGGCGATGTGATGTCGTTCCACAAGCCGAAGGGCGGGATGTTCCTGTGGGCAAAAATGAACAACGGCATGAATACGACGAAATGGCTGGAAAAAACCTTAAGCAACGGCGTGGTGTTTGTACCGGGCGAGTTCTTCTACTGCAACGAACCTGACCAGACAACGCTGCGCATGTCATTCGTCACCCCAACGGATGAGCAGCTTAAAGAAGCGGTTCGACGCCTGAAGATCTCCCTGTAACAGAGCGCGCATAACGGCAGTTGCCGTTGTGCGCGCAGGGTGAGCTTATTGCGTGGCGTGGGCGAGCGCGCGGTCTGAAGCATCGCCGCCGATCGTCTGCGTCACTTCATGGATACGACAGATTTTCCCCTCGCGCAGTGCGGCAAACATATACACCTCTAATTCCGCCTGGCGACCATCTGGATACGTCACCGTAGCCCAGTGCCGGTCTGCTAAAAGATTCTCGTGACAGGCCAGCTCTTCTACCCTGAATGCGATCGCGCGGATCTGCGAGCGGACGTGGTTCAGGTGCTGCACAAAACCCCGAAAATCAAGCGCGTGACCATCCGTGTACTGCTGGTAATCGGGCGTGAACACCTCTGCGGGATCTAATTCGCCTTTGAACAAGCGGCTTAACAGGCACGCCATTTTTTCGCGCTGTAGGATATTGTCAGGCTGGGCTATCAGGGTTGTGATGATGCTCATGTTGGCTCCTTGTGTAGTTGAGCCACCATTATCCTTGACAGTCGACGTCGCAGTTTCTGTAATACGTCGATGAATAACGATTTTCGGCCAGGATAAGATGATCGGTACAGAGACGCTCCGCCATCCCGGCGGTTACCGCACCGCGTGGCACAGCCATCCCACAGGACAGCTCTGGCGTATTGCAACGGGGCTGCTGGTGATTGAGACCCAACAGGGGCGTTCGGTTGTACCGGCAAACCATATTGGCTGGATCCCGCCGGGCCAGCAGCACGCCGCCTTTTCTGAAAGCGCGATAGAAGGCTGCGCTATCTATCTTGACCCTGCGTGCTGTGCAATGCTTCCCGATGCCCCCGCGCTGTTTGAGCCCGACGATCTCACTCATGCACTGTTTTCCCGCTTAAGCGTTGCAGAAAACGAGTACGATCCGCGAAAGCTCACCCTGCTGCTGGATGAGCTTGCCCTGACGCCTCAGGTGCGCTTTTATCTGCCCGTACCGACGGATCCGCGTCTGAAGAACGTGGTCAGCCACTTGCTGCAGTGTGTCGATGATAATCAAACGGTCAAGAGCCATGCCAGCCATGCCGGGATGAGCGTGCGTACGTTTAACCGTCGATTTAGCGCCCAGACGGGAATGAACTTCGTCAACTGGCGGCAGCTGGCGCGCGTCATGCAGGCAATGGAGTGGCTGGCGGCGGGGAAGCCGGTGGGATGGATTGCGCTGTCCTGCGGCTACAGCAGCGTCAGCGCATTTATTGAGGTTTTCAGAATGTGGACCGGTAAAACGCCGGGGCAGTGGGGGATTAAAGGTGGCGCTGTAGAGCCGGTTTGATTCAGGCCACATCCGGCTGGCCTGATTTCCTTTTTGCCATGATTTCTGCAATCGTTTTTATACGGCTCAGCTCCTCCTGAGTCCGGGAATTGGTTTGCGCTTCCCAGACGTCGACGTTTAGCTGCAGGTTCAACCAGAATTCAATGGTGGTATCGAATGCCTTGGCCAGTCTGATTGCCATATCGGCCGTCAGTTTACGATTATTATTAACGAGAGCACTGATGGTGTTACGGTGCACGTTAAGCATTTCCGCGAGATCGCTAATTTTCAGATTGAGCGGCTCAAGATATTCATACTGCAACACATCGCCCGGCGTGGTGGGTTTGCGTAGAGCCTGTTGAAGAGTCATAGGTAATGCCTCATTTGTATGGCGTGTACTTGTGCGAAGAGAGGTAGAGATCGTCTGCTTTGCCCTCTGACCACCTGAATACCAACCTGTATTGCCTGTTAACGCGAATCGCAGAGTACCCTGCAAGCGGGGGATTCAGCGATTCATACATATTGCCTGGCGGGGATCTCAGCTCCCGGTGCGAGGTGGCAGCGTTGATCATATCCAGCTTCCTCGCTAAGGCTGATTCAAGGCTTGAAGGGATCACATTGCTTGATTTCCCGTACAGAAAAAAATCCTTAAGCCATTGATCACGAAAATGATTAATCATAGCGCTTATGAGCTCCACTCCATGAAGCTATGTGGATAATAATGCACTCTTGCACAGTGCGCAAGTGCGTTTCGATTGGCGGCTATGTTACCCTGATGCAGGCTGAAGGAAAGCGTAAGGCGTCATTAAAAGCGGTTTCTTCGAGGCGGATTCCAGAAAAGGGGGATTGTGGTGTGGGTGCGGCATGATGCCCTCTCCCACAGGGCTGAAGAATCCCCACAAATTAATGCGGGCAGCGAATCATCCCCTCGCCCCTTTGGGGAGAGGGTGAAGGGGAAGATCGTAGCCGCCACCCGGCGAAGACTATCGCTCCCTCAGCGCCTCCTTCGCCCGGTTAAACGGCTTGATCAGATAATCCAGTACCGTTTTCTCTCCGGTCTTGATGTCCACTGTGGCAATCATCCCCGGCACGATCGAGAAATGCCTGCCCGCCTTATTCACCAGGTAATCCTGGCTGGTGCGGATAAACACGCGGTAGTAGAACACTTCCGGCTTGGCCTCGTCCTGGATAGTGTCCGGGGATATAGTCTCCACCACCCCGTGCAGCCCGCCGTAGATGGCGTAATCGTAGGCGGTGATCTTCACCAGCGCCTCCTGGTTCGGGTGGATAAAGGCGATATCGCGCGGCGAGAGGCGGGTTTCAATCAGCAGATGATCGTCCACCGGCACAATCTCCATCAGTTCGCCGTTGGGCGGGATCACGCCGCCGATGGTGGTGACTTTGATGTTTTTTACGATCCCGCGCACCGGGGATTTTACCGTCAGGCGGGTGACGGAATCCTCGCGGCCTTTGAGGATCGCCGAGACCATATCCACCTCGGCGTTGGCCTTGGATAGCGCCTCGCGCGCCTGAACGTAATACTGGGAACGCACGTCGGTGAGCTTCAGCTCCAGGTCGCTTTTCTGCCGCTGCAGGCGGAGCACTTCCACGTGGCTGGCGGCGCCGGTTTTTACCAGCCGCTGGGTGATTGCCAGCTCTTTGTTTGCGAGATCTAACGCTGAACGCAGTTCACGCTGCGTGTCCTCCAGCTGCGCGCGGCGCGAATTGTAGAGCCGCGTTTCGGCGGCGGTCAGTTCGGTCCATTTCTCCAGCGAAGGCGGGAACTTCAGCGGCAGATCGTTCACCTCGGCGTACAGACGGGCGCTGGAGGCCAGCGACGCGCGGTAGCGCGCCGCGCTTTCGCCGACGTTAGATTCCGAGCGGGTAGGATCCAGCCGCGCCAGCACCTGTCCGGCCTGCACTTGATCGCCCTCGTGAACGTTCAGCTCGGTGAGGATCCCCCCGTCCAGCGACTGCAGCACCTGCTCGCGCGAGCTGGGGATCACTTTTCCGGTTCCCGTTGAGACTTCATCCAGCATCCCAAACCACGCCCAGACGCCCAGCGCCACAAACATCAGCAGCGAAAAGATCACAATCCGCCGCGCGCCGGTATAGCCGCTTTCGGAGTCGAGCGCATTATCCAGATCGTCCATCGCGGCTACGTCACGCTGACTGATTTTCATTTTTCCACTCCCGTCCGGTTGCTGCCTGCTGCTGTTGCTGCATGCGGCTGTTGTTCAGCGCTTGCGCTTTTGGCGCGTCCATGACCAGCATCCCATCTTTCAGCACGACCACGCGCTCCACCAGCTCCAGCACCGGCACGCGGTGGGTGGCGACAACCAGCGTCCGGTTGCCGAGCCACGCCCCCAGGCGCTGGATAAATTCCCGCTCGGTGTGTTCGTCAAGGGAAGCGGTCGGTTCGTCCATCAGCACGATATTCGGATCGCGCAGCAGCATCCGCGCCAGCAGAATCGACTGCCGCTGACCGCCGGACAATCCCACGCCGTTCTCCATGATCGGGTAGTCCAGCCCCTTTGGCAGCTTCTGCACAAAACTGGCCGCGCCGCACATCTCCAGCACCTCGAAGATCTCCTCGTCGGTGGCGCGGGGCATGCCGAGGGTGATGTTCTCGCGCAGGGTGCCGTAAAACAGCCGCGCGTTCTGGGTCATAAAGCCAACGTTTCGCCGCACGTCGGCCACGTCCAGATGCGGCAGGCTGAGGTTGTCGAGCCGCAACTCGCCGGCCGCCAGATCCATGCCGCCCGCCATCGCCTGCAGGAGAGTGGATTTGCCCGCGCCGTTACGCCCGAGGATCGCCACTTTCTCGCCCGGCCTGATCTCCAGACGGTTAATGCGCAGCGCCATGCGCGGATCTTCCGGCTGATAGCGGAACTGCGCCTGCTCGAAAAGATAGTGTCCGCGCAGCACGTCCTGGCGGATCGGCGTCTCTTCACGCTGATTTTCAGTAGGAAGCTGCATAATGCTGTCCAGCCCCTCTTTGGCGGCCTTAACCTGCTGCCAGCGGGCGAGTACGCCGCACAGCGTCGCCATCGGGGCGATCATCCGCGAGGCCAGCATTGAGGCGGCTACCACCGAGCCGGTGGTCAGCGTGCCGTCAATCACCATCGGCGCGCCAACCACGATCACGGCGGCGTAAACCAGGCTCTGAACGGTCATCCCCCAACTGATCAGGTTCTGGGTCAGCTCGCGGGTGCGCAGGCCGGATTCCGCGGTGATCTGGATATAGCTGTTCCACTGCTGCAAAAAGCGGTTCTCCGCCTGCATCAGCTTGATGTCCTCCAGCCCCTGCACGCTCTCCACCAGCACCGCGTTGCGCAGGGTGGATTCATGCGCCGACTGCTTCGCCAGCTCGGCCAGCTTCTTTTGCAGCAGCAGGCCCGGCAGCACCATGATCACTGCCGCCACCGGGGCGATCCACGCCAGCTGCGGGGCGATGATCGCCAGCACCACCACAAACAGGAAGAAGAAGGGCAGATCGACAATCGTCGAGATGGTGGAGGAGGTGACCATCTCGCGGATCTGCTCCAGCTCGCGCAGCTGGGAGATAAAGCTGCCGGTGGAGCGCGGAATGGCGCTATGGCGCAGCCGTAACGCGTGGCCGAACACGCGATCCGAGACGCGCAGATCCGAGCGTTTGCCCAGCAGATCCATAATGTGCCCGCGCGCAACGCGCAGCACAAAGCCAAACAGGGTGGCGATCAGCACTCCGATGGTCAGCACGTAGAGCGTCGGGTAGGACTGGGCGGGGATCACCCGGTCATACACCTGCATGGAAAAGACAATGCCGGAGAGGGAGAGCACGTTGATAAACAGCGCCGCCAGCATCACCCAGCTGTAGGGACGCAGGTCGCGCATCACCAGCCGGTAGAGCCAGTCCGGACGGTACTTTGAGATGTAGGCGTCCACGCGGCTGTCTTTCAGCGCGGCCAGCGGACGCAGGGCGATAACGTGGCGGATGGCGGGCAACATTGCGCTCATCGACAGGCGGTTGGTGTATGTCTTGTCGTCGAAAAAGCTGACCTCGAGCGTATCGTCTCCGTCGAAATTCTCGATCACGCCGATTTTTCCGTCGTTCAGCGCCACCACTACCGGCAGACGCCAGCTGTTGATCGACTGCTGATCGGCCGTCAGCAGCTGGAACGTCAGCCCGGCTTCACGGGCAAGCTGAGTCAGTGCGGGCACCATCGGTTTGCCTTTCAGCCACGGCGCGCCCGCGACGAGCGAGCCTGGCGAACAGGCAACGCGGTAGCGCGTGGCGACAAAGCCAAACGCCTGAGCCCACTGCTCCAGCGCCTCATCCGTCATCGTTTCCCCCTGCGGGATGTCGCGTTGCTTCATGGCTGGATCTCCACGGTCTGGATGGTGCGGTTATCAAGATCGAACGCATGACGCAATTGCCCGGTGTTATACAGGCAGTTGAGCTGCAGCTGATGCAGCTGACCGAGGGTCTGCTGCTGGGTAAAGCGCGCCTGATAGACCTCCTGCTCGGCGTTGAGCACGTCCAGCAGCGGGCGCGAGCCGAGATCGAGATACTGCTGCTGGTAAAGCTCGCGGGTGCGGGCGCTGAGCGCCTCCTGGCGACCCTGAATTTGCAGCGTGCTTTGCAGGCTCATGACCTGGCTGCGGGCCTCCAGCAGCTTCTGGCGGACATCGAGGCGCGTGCGCTGAATGGTCGACTGCGCCGCTTCCACCGCGTGACCGGCGGCGTTGCGTCGGGCGGTGAGCCCGCCGCCCTGATAGAGCGGCATCTGGACTTTCACCCAGGCGGAATATTGGGTGCGGTCCCGCGTTTCGTTACCCGCGTAGCGATCGTTCAGATAGTGACGGACTTCCGGCTCCAGCGAGACGGTTGGCGTCATCTGCGCGTCGGCGTAGTCAAGGTTAGCCTGAGCGACGTTCGCCTGTGCCCAGGCGGCGAGGACCGCAGGCACCAGACGATCGTCCGGCTCGGCGATATCGCAGCTGCGGGCCAGCTTCTGCGGAAAGTCATTGCTGATATCGTTCAGGCTGTTCCAGCCGAGAAAGCTCATCAGCGTGGCGCGGGCGCTGTCGAGGCTGGCCTGATACTGCATCAGCTGGGCGCGCGCCCCTTCAATGCGCGCGTCGGTCTGCACCACGTCAGAGAGCGAGGTGGCCCCTTCGTCGTTACGCTGGCGGGTCAGGGTGCCTATTGATGAGAGGGCGTCAAGCTGCTCTTTGGCGGTGTCGACCATCTGCTGCCAGGTTTGCACCTGCACCATGGCGATAGCGGTATCGTGGGCGATGGTGTCGATACTGACCAGCACGTTGGCCTGCTGCTGGGCGACCCCGGCGTTTTCGGCCCGCACCTGGCTTGCCACTTTGCCGAAGTCGTAGAGCAACTGTGAAAGAGAGAGCACCAGCGACGGCGTAAAGCCGTTCTGGTCGCCGTCGTGGGAATACCCGTTGTCCATGCCAGCGTTGATTTGCGGATAGTATTTCGATTTGGCGACGTCGACTTCTTCGTTCTGTTCGTAGAGTTTGCCCACGGCTTCAGCGATCGCCGGGTGCCAGGTGACGGCGCGATTAACGGCCTCGCCAAGCTGTAGTGAACCGGGAGCGGCTTTGCCTGCCACCGGGGCGACGCGGCCATTCAGTGAGGGGAGTTCCTGCGTTTCGCGGAGCTGTCCGGTATTGATGGTTGCCGCCGGGTTTGCCGCGATGGCGGGTGCAGATATCAGGCAGCACGAGAGCCACCAGTAAGGCATCTTTATTCCCATGTCTTGTCCCTAATAAATAAGTACAGCTTTATTATTTATGCCCGGGCGCTGTGCGCCCGGGTCATGTCCTGCAGGTGCTATCAGGTAATGATGTGTTGCTGGTTCACAAGCTCGTCGTACGTGGTCTGCACGTTATCAAGCGTAACGAGTGCAGTATTAGTGTAGGTGCTCCCTGTGCCGTCACGGTCGATGGAGATCACAGTGTTGCTACCGCTTTGCGTGACATTGATATAATTCCCCAGCGAGGCGGTATTACCGTCCCAGCCCACCAGCAGATCGCCAATGTCGATCTTGTCTCCCTGCGCCAGGGAGAAGTTCGTCCAGTGGTCGCCGCCGGCGCTGGTGATGTTGCCCCCCGTCGCGTTGCCCGCCGTGCTGTTCAGCACCTGATAAATCAGCGTGTCGCCGTAGGCCGTACCGCTAATCACATCGTTATGCTCCGAACTGATAAATTTCGGCGCCATGTTGATGGTCAGCGACGCGGTGTCCGTGGTGCCGTTGGCATCGGTCAGGGTGTAGTTAAAGACCTCCTTCGTGGTAATGGTAGAGAGCGATATCCCCGGGTTGAGCGTATAGGTGTAACTGCCGTCTGCGGCAATCGCCAGCGTGCCGTAATGACCCGTGATGCTCGACTGCGTGCTGCCGGTGTAGGGATCCAGCGTAGTGGTAATGCCGTCGTAGCCGGTAATGCTCACGCGGGTATCCACCGAGTGCAACTGGTCCATCGTCCCTGCGGAACCGGTGCCGTCGAAAATGTTGCCGTCAACGGTGTGGGTGCCCGTGGCGTCGAACTGCGACAGCGAGTAGCTTGTGCCGGTGACGCTTGGGGTGATGGTGATATTTCCTACTCCCAGCGGCCCCATTCTGCCGGTATAGCTCAGGGTGTAGGTCCCCGCCTCCAGGTCGAGACCCGTCAGGTTGACCGTTGCCGTGCCGCCCAGCAGCAGCCCGCCGTTGAACGAGCCGGTTCTGACGGTGGTGGCGCCGTTGGTCAGCGTCCAGTCAACCGTCAACCCTGTAAGCGTCAGCAACGAGGCGACGTTAAACGACAGCACCACGTTGTGCAGCGCGGTATTGGCATCCACCACGAAGGTGCCGGAGCCGGAGCCCTGGGTTGAAGCGAGCAGCGCGGCGTTCCAGCTCGCCGACCCGACGGTTGTATCCGAGTACGCGGCGGTGTGGTGTACCGACGTCACGTCCATCGCGGTGCTGACATCATTCACCGCATTCATCGGCTGCGCGGTTGGGGTGATGTTGAGCGAAGCCGTGTCTTTTGTGCCGTCCGGCGCGGTAATGGTGTAGACGAAGGTATCCGGGGTGCTGATGTGGTCAACGCCGACGCCGCTATTCAGGGTGTAGGTGTACTCCCCGGCCGCGTTGATGCTCAGCGTACCGTACTCGCCGGTAATGTTCGTCAGACCGCTGCTGTTCACCGCTACGCCGTTAACTTCCGTCACCAGCGTGCCGACTGGCGCAATATCATCCGACAGAACGTCCCCGGTAGTGCTCGCGCTGACGCTCGCCACGCTGTAGACATGATCCTGCAGCACGTTCAGCGTGTAGGCCGTCAGGGCGGTGATCCCTGCAGCCGTATTCAGCAGGAACAGGTACTCACCGGCCGGCAGTTGCAGCGTCAGCTGAGGCGAGGTGCCGCCCAACAGCGGCGCGCGCAGCCAGCCTGGTTCAACGCGCATCTGCTCGAAGGTCTGGGTCGCGTTGTTGAACTTATAGACGTACAGATCAAACACCGACGCCAGCGCCACGCCGCCCACGGAGGCCTGGATGGTCATGGTGCGGGTAGTGCCTTCCTCCACGTTATAGATGATGGGATTGGTCATATCGTCCAGCAGGTTCAGCCCCAGCGTGTTGCCGAGATTGATTCCCACCAGGGTAAAGCCGCCCTGGGACGACGTACCGTTGTTAATCGCGTTGACGGTGGTATCGAAGGTCAGCGAGTTCGTATCGTCAACCGCGACAATACCGCTGGTGGCGGTACCGGTGCCCAGCGACAGCACCAGATTCGCCGACGCGCTGACGCCGTTATGCGTGATGGTGTAGCTGAAGCTCTCCGTCCGGCCAATCACCGATGCGCTGGTGTTGGTCAGATCGTAGGTGTAACTGCCGTCGCGGTTAATGGTCAGCGTACCGTACTGACCCTGGATCACCGTGCCGTCGGCAGTGACGCTGGTGGTGACACCCTGGGCGTTAGTGACGGCCGTGACCGTTGCCCCTGCCGGAGCGTTGTCGCTGCCTGCGGTTGGGTCAACGTCGGTGATCACGTTACCGCCGAGGCTGGTGTCGCCCGTAACGGTGCCCGGCCCGGTCTCTTTCACCGCCACGTCGAGGCTGGTGTAGGAGCCGGTTGCCAGCAGGTTGGTGTTATAGCTCAGCACGCGGTAGTTGCCGTCCGCCAGCCCGGTCAGGTTTAGCGAAACGCCGGTTGCCCCCAGGGTCAGCAGGTCGGCAAACTGCGGCTGTCCGGTATCGACTACGGTAGTCCAGGTGTTGTTAACGGTGTCAAAGCGCTGAACCACCAGCTCAAGGGTGTTGAGCAGAGAGAGCACGGCCCCCGTGGCGTTGGCGTTCACGACGATATCCGCGCTGCCGCCGCTGCCCACGGTGAAGTTGACCTGAGCGGTGTCATTACCGAGCAGCGTCAGGACGTTGCCCACGGCGCCGACCAGCAGGAAGCCGTAGTCGCTGTACTGGCTGTTGGTGACGGTGGCCGTGGTGCTGAGATCCAGCTCTTCGACATTATTGCTGGCGGAGAGCGGCACCACTGGCGCAAGCGCCGAGCCGGGCTGCGAGATATTGCCCGCCGCGTCGGTGGCGGTGATTTGCAGCGTCTGGCCTTCAGTCTGTTTGTTAACGAAGGTGTAGCTGTACGTGCCGTTGCTGCCCGCTGTGGTCGTGACCGTCGAGCCGTCCGTGAGTCGGATGGTGACGGTACTGCCTGCTTCAGCATTCCCGGTTAATACGCTACCGTCGGCGTTGAAGGTTCCGGTTGGGGCCGTTGGCGCGGTCAGATCGACGATAATCGTCGTCACGGCCGATGCCGGGCTGGTGTTGCCTGCGGCATCGGTGGCCGTGGCGGTGAAGTTGTGGGTGCCCTGCGTCAGCGTGGTGGTTTCCGGCAGCGTCCAGTTGCCATTGCCGTCGGCGGTGACGGTGCCCACCAGCGTGATGCCATCGTAGATCCGTACCGTTGCATTCGCTTCGGCGGTCCCGCTCAGGGCCGGACGCGTGTCGTTGGTCGGGTTGGTGCCGGTTACCGGGCCGATGACGCTACCGACATCATCAATTACCGAGCTGATGACCGGCGCTGCCGGGGCAAGAGTATCGACGTTAATCGTGTACCCGGCGGTTGGCGCGCTGGCATTGCCCGTCGCATCGGTGGCGGTAAAGGTCAACGTGTGCGGGCCGTTGCCCAGCGCCGGAGAAGGCGTATAGCTCCACGCCCCGCCGGTGGCGATCACGCTGCCGATCTGCACGCCGTTATCGAAGATTTTCACCGTAGAACCCGCTTCCGCCGTACCGCTGAGGGTTGGCTGCGCGTCGTTGGTTATTCCTCCGTTCGCGACTGGCGTTGCCGCATTGCCGACGTCATCCAGAATGCTGGTGAGCACCGGCAGCGCTGGCGGCGCGGTGTCAATCGTCAGACTGAAGCTTGCGGACGACGCGCTGGTGTTGCCTGCGGCATCCGTAGCCTGCGCGGTGAAGCTGTGCGCCCCCTCTGTCAGCGTGGTATTGAGTAAGATACTCCAGCTGCCGCTGCCGTCTGCGGTACCCGTCCCGACCAGCGTGGTTCCCTCATAGATATTCACGGTGGCAAACGGTTCGCTGGTTCCGACCAGCCGCGGTACGGTGTCGTCGGTCGTCTGCCCGGACGTGATTGGCCCGGTAATGCTCCCCACATCGTCAATCGCCTGGCTGATAACCGGCGCGGTGGGTGCCGTGCTATCGACAACCAGCGTAAAGCCTGGCGAGGCGGGGCTGATGTTCCCTGCGGCATCGGTGACCGTGGCGGTCCAGGTGTGGCTGCCAGCCGCCAGTGGCGTGGACGGCGTAAAGCTCCATGCACCGGTACCGTCAGCCAGCGCGGTGCCGACAGGCTGCCCGTTTTCATAGATAGTGACCGAGGCGTTGGCCGTCGCGGTGCCGCTCAGCGTTGGCGTGGTGTCGTCGGTGCTTTGCCCGGAAGTGAGCGGGGTTTGAATACTGCCCACGTTATCTGCCGCGGCTGAAATGACCGGCGCAGACGGCACGCCCGTATCCACCGTCAGGTTAAACGGTGCCGTTGCAGTACCCACGTTGCCCGCCGCGTCGGTGGCGTTGAAGGTAATGGCATGCGGTCCGTCGATCAGATCGGTACCCGGCGTGAAGGTCCAGCTGCCCTGGGCATTGACCACGGCGGTGCCAATTTCGTTGCCATCAACAATCACGTGCACCGTAGAACCCACGTCGCCCGTACCGTTGAAGGTCGGACGCGCATCGTTAGTGCTGTTACCCGACGTGAGCGTCCCCGTGGTCGGTGCGACATCGTCAATCACGCTGGTCACCACCGGCACGCCAGGGCCTGCGGTATCGACGGTGAAGGCGAAGACCGACGAGTTCGCCGAGGCGTTGCCCGCGGCATCCGTTGCGTACGCGCGCAGGGAGTAGCTGCCGTCGTCCAGCGGCGTGGTCGGGGTGAAGGACCAGTTACCGTTTACGTCGACGGTCGTCGTACCCAACTGCGTACCGTTATTCATGATGTAGATGGTGCTGCCTGCCTGTCCGGTGCCGCTAATCGTTGGAGTGTTGTCGTTGGTCGCCTGCCCGCTGGTGAGGTTGCCCGTGACGCCGCCAGGGACGTTATCACTTACCGTATCCAGAGTTGGAACTGTCGGCGCCGTGAGGTCAACCACCACGCTCCACGGGGCGGAGACCAGGCTCAGGTTACCCTGCGGATCGGTTGCCTGAACCGTGAACGCGTGTGGCCCTTCGACAAGCGCGGTCTCTGGCGTAAAGCTCCACGCGCCGGTGCCATCAGCCGTAACCACGGCAATCTGGGTAGCGCCATCGAAAATGGTCACGATGCTGTTTGCGTCCGCTGTCCCCGAAAGGGTTGGCGTGGCGTCGTTCGTTTCGCTGCCGCTGGCTACCGGGGTGGCGGTATTGCCCACATTATCCGTTACGCTGGTGATGACCGGCGTGGTGGAAATGGAATCCACCACGATGGTGAAGTCAGCCGAAGGACCGCTCTGATTTCCCGCCGGATCGGTCTCGCGGATGGTCAGAACATTACTGCCTTCTGGCAGGGCGGGCGTGGTGTAGCTCCAGGTGCCGGTATTACCAACCACCACGCTGTCCAGCAGCACGCCGTTGTTGTAGATGGAGATAGTATCACCCACCGCGCCGGTGCCGGTGAGGGTCGGCTGGCTGTCATTGGTGGTCTGGCCGCTGGTCAGCGGACCGGTGACAGGACCCACGTCGTCAATGACCGAGCCAATGGTTGGCGTGCCAGGCGCGGTCAGATCGACGGTTACGCTGGCCGCTGGAGAGCGGCCGCTGGTGGCACCGTTGAGGGTCGCGGTCACCTCAAAGGTGTGCAGCCCCTCGCCAAGCGCGGCCGGCGTATAGCTCCAGTTGCCGCTGCCGTCGGCGGTCACCGTTGTTAATGGCGTCGTGCTACCGTCCTGATAGATAGTAATCACGCTGCCCGCTTCGGCCGTACCGGTAAGCGTTGGCGTGGTGTCGTTAGTGGTTTTGCCTTTCACATCGCCGGTGACCGGGTCCACGTCATCGACGATGGCCGTAATGACGGGTACCTGGGGCAGCTCAAGCGGCGAGTCGGTGACGATAAAAGGCACGTTAGCGCTGGCATTTCCTGCGGCGTCCGTGGCGGTCACGGTCAGCGTGGTTGGATCCAGCTGCGCCGGGCTCAGCGCAATGGAGAAGCTGCCGTCGCTGCCGACAACGCCGGTACCAATGACCGTGCCACCGCTGTCTTTCACGGTAATGGTGCTTCCCTCTTCGCCGGTACCGGTCAGCGGTGTCCCTTCATCAGCCAGGAGCATGTTGCCCGGATCGGCCGGGGCGACGGTATCGACCGTCACGCTCAGCGGTGCTGAACTGCCAGAGAGGTTACCCGCCGGATCGCTGGAAGAGACGGTGAAGGTATATGTAGCATCCGGCAGCGTCGCGTCGGCAGTCCAGCTCCAGGTGCCATCCGGCTGCACCGTTACCGTCACGGCAGATGGCGTGCCGTTTACGGAAACGATCACGGTAGTTCCCGGCTCACCGGTCCCGGTAAGGGTTGGCGTGCCGTCCTGCGTATACAGCTGGTTGTTGGAGAGCTGGCTGTCAGCAACGGCGCTAATGACGGGGATTTCCGGCGCAAGGGTATCAAGCGTGACGGAAACGACCGGGCTCGGCGCGCTGACGTTACCCGCGGCATCGACTCCCGCAACGGTGATGTTCAGCAGGCCGTCCTGCTGTGGTGGCAGGACAAAGCTCCATTCTCCGTTAACGACATCGACACGTCCTACCTCAACGCCGTTGTTGTAAACGATGACCGTGTCGCCAGTCGTGCCGGTACCTCCGACGGTTGGCGTCGCATCGGTGATTAAGCCCCCATTCGGCTGGCCCCCGACGGCGTCAAATACCGGTACATCCGGTGCTACGGTATCCACGGTAATCGTAATCGCTGGCGACGGGTCAGAGACGTTGCCCGCCTCATCGGTGGCGGTGGCGGTATAGACGTGGCTGCCTTCCCCAATATTACTGTCAGGACGCCAGCTCCAGTTGCCGTTGCTGTCTACCGTCACGGTGCCCACGATGGTCGGTGTGCCGTTAACGGTATCAGTGATGTTGATAACGTCATTCGCCGTACCGGTGCCGCTCAGGACCGGGCGCGGATCGTTGGTGGTTCCGCCATCGGGAACGGGGCCGGTTATCTGGCTGACGCTGTCGGTGATCACCGGTGCTGCTGGTGCTGTTGGCGCATCGGTATCAATGGTGATGGTAACCGGCTGCGACGGGGCGCTTTCGTTGCCCGTGCCGTCCATATTTGTGACGGTCAGGGTAATGTCATAGGTGCCGTTAGGCAGCGGGGTAGCTGGCGTCCAGGTCCAGTTGCCGGTGCCGTCCACGAGCACATCATCAAGCTTGACCCCACCGTTGTAGATGGTCACGGTATCGCCCGGATTGCCGGTGCCGCTCAGGGTCGGCGTGGTGTCGCGGGTGGTTTCTCCCGGGTTCAGCGGCGTTTCTGTACCGTCAGGATTGACGGTGATTGCCGGGATATCCGGCGTGGCTGGCGGAACGGTATCTACCGTCAGTTCAAACGGCGTTGAGATGGTGGTATTGCCCGCGGCATCCGTGGCATGCACCGTCAGCGTATGCGGGCCGTCGGTGAGCGGGATAACGGGGGTAAAGCTCCAGCCGCCGCTGCCGTCGAGGGTCGCGGTGCCGAGCAGGGTGGTACCGTCATAGACGGTAATCACCGCATCTGCCGGCGCGGTGCCGTTCAGGGTCGGCGTGGTGTCGTCGGTGGTGTCGCCGCTGGTAAGCGGCCCGTTAACGCCGCCGACGTCATCGGTTACGGTGGCGATGGTGGCCGCCGCTGGCGGTGTGGTATCGACGGTCAGGGTGAAGCCGCCTGACGGCTGGCTGGTATTACCCGCTCCATCGGTGGTGACGGCGGTAAAGGTATAGGTGCCGTTAACAAGCGGTGTGGTTGGGGTATAGGTCCACGTGCCGCTGCTGTCGATCACAATTGTCGTGAGATCGACGCCGTCCTGGCGGATGGTGACGGTTGAGCCCGGCTCCGCGGTGCCGTTGAGCGTCGGCGTGGTGTCATTGGTGCTGTCGCCAGAGTTGAGCGCGCCGAGGCGCTCTGGCACGTCATCCACCACCTGGGTAATGACCGGCGCATCCGGGGCAACGCTGTCAATGATGATGCCCCAGCTGTTGGAAACGTCGCTAATGTTGCCCGCCGCGTCAGTTGCGACGGCGGTCAGGGTATGTTGACCCTCAGCGATCGGGGTGTCCGGAGTAAAGCTCCACGCGCCGAGGCCATCGGCGACGGTGGTTCCAATATCAACCCCATCCACGCGGATGGTGACCGTGGCGTTGGCCGCGGCGGTACCGCTGAGCGTCGGGGTTGAATCATTGGTGGTCTCATTGAGGTCGAGCGAGCCGGTTCGTTCAGGCACATCGTCAACGACCTGCGTAATCACCGGGGCGGCCGGTGCCGTCCCGTCGACAATAATGGTCCACGCGTTCGATTGTCCGCTCGGGTTGCCGGCGGCATCCGTCGCCGTTGCCGTCAGCACGTACGTACCATCGGCCAGCGGAGAGGGCGGCGTAAAGCTCCACTGGCCGGATGAGGGGACGGCCACCGTGCCGATGATATCGCTGCCGTTGAAAATCGTGATGGTCGAACCGGGTTCGCCCGTGCCGTTAAGGGTCGGTGCCCGGTCGTTGGTCAGCCCATTCTGGTCCACGGGACCGGTTGTGTTCAGCACGTCGTCAATCACCGACACGATAACCGGGGCCTGCGGTGGGCTGATATCCGGCGCTGCTGCGGAGGTTGCTGGCCCCGTGTTGCCCGCAGCGTCGGTGGCGTCTGCGGTCAGGATTTCGCCGTTGAGCTTAGGCGGGGTCAGCGTCAGGCTAAAGTTGCCCTCGCTGTCGGCCACCGGGGTGCCAAGGATAGCGTCGCCTTCACGGATGGTTACCGTGCTGCCAGGCTCCGCGGTGCCGGTGATGGTGCCGCCATCATTCGATACGACGAGGTCGCCGGGGGCCAGCGGCGGCGTGGTGTCCACGGTGAAGATGATTGGCTCTGAGGCCGCACTCTGGTTTCCGGCTGCATCGGTTTCAACGACGGTTATCGTGTGCGTTCCGTCCGCGAGCGGGCCGTCTGGCGTGACGCTCCAGGTGCCGTTCGGCAGCACCGTTGTGGTTCCAACCGCGACGCCGTTATCGTAGATAGTAATTGTGCCACCGGGCTCGCCCGTTCCCGCCAGGATCGGCTTTGACGCATCGGTAGGCGTGCCTGCGGTTATGGTCCCTCTGATCGCACCCGTGTCGTCGGTCAGCACAATCGCGGTTGGCGCGGTCGGCGGGGTAAGATCCACGGTGAGGGTAAATACCGGTGAGGCCGGTCCGAGGTTGCCGGCGGCGTCGGTTGCCCGCACGGTAATCTGGTGGGTGCTTTCAGTCAGATCGGTTGACGGGGTAAATGTCCAGGTGCCGTTGCTGGCGACGAGCGCCGTGCCAATGGCGACTCCGCCGTCATAGATGGTTACGGTGGAGCCCGCCTCCGCGGTGCCGCTGAGCTGCGGGCGTGGATCGTTGGTGCTGCCGCCGTTGGTGACCGACCCCGTTTGAGGATCAATATCGTCCGTCACGCTGCCGATCGTTGGGGCATCGGGTGCGGTGAGATCCGGCGCCGTAATCGTTGTGCCCTGGCTGGTATTCCCGGCCGCATCCGTCGCGGTGGCGGTCACCTGTTCGCCGTTGGTCAGCGGAGTGCCGAGAGACACGGTAAAGTTGCCGTCACTGCCGGTTTTTCCGGTGCCAAGGACGTTGCCGTTCGCGTCTTTCAGCGTGATGGTACTGCCGGGCTCGGCGGTACCGGTGACGCTTTTACCGTCCGACGAGAACTGAAGGCCGGAGGGTGCATTCGGCGGTGTTGTATCCGGGTTGGTGGGATCGACTGGCGTACTGGGGTTAGGGTTAGGATTGTTGTTATTCCCATCATCGTCATCCCCGCCGCCGCCGCCGCTGGAGCTTGCCACCGCCGCGATGGCGCCAGCCGCGACAATGCCGCCCAGCGCCCACGGCCAGATGGCGGCACCACCTGCATCACTCCCGGATGCGGCCAGCAAGGCGTCCGTGGACGCGATGGATTCGTACGTGGCGGCCCCGGTGGGATCTTCAATCCACCATAACGCACCGTCACTCTCCTGGAGCACCAACTGGCTCACGCCCTGTGCGTCGGTGACATAGAAATTTTTAAGGGTGATCACTTCCCCTGAGTGCAGTGTCACCACCAGATCGTTACCACTTCGCGCGAAGTGGGAGACATCGGCTCGCTCTACATGAAGCTCAACGATAGAGGAATGGCTCAGCGTAACCTGTGTGCCTTCCGTAGTCGTTTCCACGCCAGTGAGTTTTGATATAACAGAGATTTGGCTCATTTAGGTATTACTCCAGCAGAGTTATCGTGAACGACGAGCAAGACGAGCCATCTCTGGAGAAGGTAAAGGGCGCCCCCGGCGGAGTTACTGTTTTTTAAACAGCACTCACCGTCTTTTTTAGAGCGAACGATGCCCGCCAGGATTCAGAGTGGCAACATCAGAGCGAATGTAATTACTTACGAGACAGAATGTTTGTTATGCGTATTTTGTGCCTTATAAAACCCTGTAATTAATAGAGGATTTGGTTTTGAGGATATAAAAATGATATAGCCAGAAAACGGTGAATGTGCAAATTAAGCTTTCGTAAATAAAGAGGTAGGTCGTAAAGAGGCCATTAATTTATTGATGAGGTTTATGTATTTGTTTTATTAATGGATTGTTTTTGTTGGATATTTTCTGATTTCACTATGCTTTTTTATTTATGTTTTAGATGTAGTTTAATAATTGGTGGTGTCGTTTTTGAATGCAATTAAAAATGTTATTATTTAAAGCTGCTTAATCATGGTTTAAGTTAGGATAACATTCTTGATGTAGGATATATTATATTGATAGGGGTTTAAAATATATTCTTATGTGGTGTTGGAATTATGCTACTGCGAGCAGGAAATATAATAACCTGCTGTATTTTCAATACGGTCATTCATTAACCTGATACTGAGGGCGAAAAAAAATGACCGCAGGGATGGGCATCCGGACATTTGCATCAATCCTATCTGTCGTCATAAGGCGGCGAACAAAAAGGGGCAGATATACACGACGTATCGCTTTTATTCGAAGCAATAAAAAAGGCCGCTAACGCGGCCCTGAGGTGTGTATGTCGGTTATTCAGTGACTTTCTTTTCCAGCTCGCTGGCACCTTCTTTGGTTTTGTTCCAGCCTTTCTCTGCGCCTTCTTTAGTGGCATCCCACCCCTTCTCGGTGCCTTCTTTGGTTTTATGCCAGGCTTTCTGGGAATCTTCGCTGACTTTGCTGCCAAAGCTTTCGCTTTTACCTTCCGCAGCATGCTGCTGTTTCAGCTTCAGCTCTTCGCCTTTGTTCTGCTCTTCGTGCAGTTTTTGCTTCGCTTCGTTGGCGTTTGCGTTCGCCGCAGCGACGGTATCGTCAGTTGCATGTGTGGTCGCAGCAAATACTGGGGAAGCCAGCAGAACGGCAGATAATGCGATAATTGTTTTTTTCATAATATCCTCATTTAACGTTATCGGTTATGAGCGTGATTCAGCATGGCACAGACGAAGCGGGGTAGCTTTAGGAAAAAACTGTAATGAGATCAAAGTACCCAGGCAAGCGCCCCCTTGCTTGAGGGTCACCCGAAGGATAAAAAACCTATTTCTATGAGGGCTGCAAGGGTCAGCAGAATAAAGAAAATAACGACCATGGGTCTGTACATTTTAAGGCTCCATCCTTGTGTGATGTCTTGTCCAGCGTACGAGATACATCGTTAAGCCATCCCCGGCACGACATATCCCCTGAGTGAATTGTGTCCGTTTTTACTTTTCCATGGGAGGAGGGCGGTGTCGTTGATGTTTATCAAAGGGCAGCGGCAGGGTAAGGAAAATCTGCATGAAAGTTACTGGCCTTGTTAGCGTTGAACGCTTTACGTTGCCGCTGGCTCTCGCCACTGGCGGACGTGCTCGATCAGGGCTCTTAGCTTGGGCGCCATATTGTGACGCTGGGGGAAATAGAGATAAAAGCCTGGAAAAGACGGAAGAAACGTATCCAGCAGGGCAACAAGCTGCCCCGTTTCAATATACGGAGTGAATGTATCCTCCGTGGCTAAGGTTATGCCGCCGCCGGCCAGTGCCAGGCTGAGCATAAGGCGCAGATCGTTTGTGGTGATCTGCGGTTCAATCGCCACATCGAAAGGAACGCCCGCCTCCTCAAATTCCCAGCGATAGGGGGCAACGTCCGGGGCTGGGCGCCAGCCGATACACCGGTGAGCCACCAGCTCGCGGGGGTGCTCAGGTACGCCGTGAGTCGCCAGATAGGACGGTGAAGCCACCACCCTCTCACGCTGCTGACCCGTAAGGGGAACGGCGATCATGTCTTTTTCAATAACTTCACCCAGCCTTACCCCGGCGTCATAGCCCGCCGCCACGATATCGAACTCCTCGTCCGACACGAAGATATCAAGCGATACCGCAGGATGCGCAGCCGCAAACGAAGCGAGCAGCGGGCCAGAGAGAAACGCTTCCGCGATTGAGGTGACCGCGATTCTGAGCTGGCCGCGCGGTGTGCTGTCCGACGCGACGTCTTCAAATGCCGCTTCAATATTGGCGATGGGGGCCTGCAACGATTTACGCAGCCGTTCCCCTGCTTCAGTGAGGCTTACCGAGCGCGTGGTGCGCATCACCAGCAGGGTTTGAAAACCATCTTCAAGACGCCTAATCCCCTGACTGACAGCGGAGCGGGTTATGCCCAGCCGCGCGGCGGCAGCGCTAAAGCTACGCTCCTCGGCGACCGCCAGAAAAACGGGTAACAGATTGAGATCGATTTTCATTGTTTAATATTGCTAACCAGTGAGTCCAGTAAATGCAGGATACAAGAAACAATGGTGAGTATCTATTATCACGTTGAACTCAACGTAAGGAGCAAAACATGAACAAAGTTATCTTAATTACCGGTGCATCAAGCGGTATCGGAGAAGGTATTGCCAGAGAGTTAGGCAAGGCAGGAGCGAACGTTTTCCTGGGCGCTCGCAGGCTGGATCGCATCAACGCCCTGGCTGCTGAAATCCGCAGTGCAGGGGGGGAAGCAGAGGCCGCAGTCTTAGACGTTACCAGCCGCCAGTCGATGGCTGACTTCGTACAGGCAGCGCGTGAAAAGTGGGGCCGCATTGACGTGCTGATTAACAACGCGGGCATCATGCCTCTTTCTCCGCTTTCGGCAGGCAAGCAGGATGAGTGGGAGCGCACCATTGACGTGAATATCAAAGGCGTGCTGTGGGGGATAGGCGCCGTTCTGCCGATTATGGAAGCCCAGGGGTCGGGACAAATCATTAATATCGGCTCGATTGGTGCCTTGTCCGTGGTGCCCACGGCTGCTGTCTACTGTGCCACCAAATTCGCCGTACGGGCGATTTCGGATGGTTTACGTCAGGAAAGTTCGAACATCCGCGTGACCTGCGTTAACCCTGGGGTAGTGGAAAGCGAACTGGCCTCGACCATTACGCACCCGGAAACCATGGCGGCGATGGACGCGTACCGTGCTATTGCCCTCAAACCTGCTGATATCGCCCGCGCTGTGCGCCATATCATCGAGGCGCCTGAGAGTGTCGATACAACAGAAATTACGATCAGACCGACGGCATCTGCGAACTAACGTTGCGGATGAAAATTAGCGGGTCAGGCCGTTGCCTGACCCGCTTTACTTTCTTACCACGGCTGCTCGGTCGGCATAATAAACAGCTCTGCCACGTCCACATGTTCCGGTGCCTGCAGCACGTAAACAATCGAGTCGGCGATATCATCGGCTTTCAGGAACGTCATCTTCTCCTTCAGCTGTTCCATCTGCGCACGATAATTTTCGTCACTGATATGCTCGAATAATTCACTTTCTACGGCACCCGGCTGGAGTGAGGTGACGCGAATGTTGAACTGCGGCGCCACTTCCATACGCAAAATATCCGAGAAGGCGGCAACGGCGTGCTTCGTTGCACAGTACACCCCAAGTCCGGGGAACGTTTTGCGCCCAGCGATCGACGAGGTATTGATGATGTGACCAGACCGCTGCGACTGCATAATCGGTAGTACGGCCGCTACGGTGTTAAAGAGGCCTTTTACGTTCACGTCTACCATTTGGTGCCATTCATCGACTTTGAGGCTGGCAATATCAGAGATCGGCATCAGCCCGGCGTTATTGAAGGCGATATCAATGTGGCCATAGCGTTTATGCAGTGTCGCGACCCCTTCATTAACCGAGGCCGGGTCAGTGACGTCCATAACCAGCGCAATGGCTTCGCCGCCAGCAGCCTCAATGTCAGAGACCAGCGCCTGCAGGCGATCCAGGCGGCGGGCGGCGAGACCGACCCTGACGCCCTGTTTCGCTAATTTTTTTGCCGTGGCGGCACCAATCCCGCTTGAAGCACCGGTGATGAGAGCGACTTTATCTTTAAGTTCCATAACTGATCCTCGTGAGAGTTAATTTCAACGCTTCAGAAAGAACGTCTGAAGTACGGGTCAATAATGGATGTTTCAGGCGGTGGCTTCGCGCGGGCTTTTGCTTAAACTGTCGGACTTTTGCTGCGAACGATATCGCTGCGATAGTGCGAGGGCGTCACGCCGTTATGCCTGAGGAAGACGGCAGCAAAATGGCTGGGGCTGGTGTATCCCACGTTCAGGGCAATATTGATAATGGAATCATTGGTTTCCGACAGCATGCGGCGCGCTTCCTCCATGCGTAGCCGGATAAAATAGTGGGAGGGCGAAAGCCCGGTCGACTGTTTGAAGGCGCGGCTAAAATGGTATTCGCTGAGATCGGTCAGCTTAGCCAGCCGTGCCAGGTCAAACGGCTGGGCCAACCCTTCCCGCATTGCCGTAAAGACCCGGTGCAGTTTAAATGCCTGCAGACCTCCCCGGTGTCGTTTCGTATGCGTGCCGTAGGTGCGAACCAGGTGTACCGTCAGCGCTTGGGCAATCCCCTGGATAAAGGGGCCGCTTGGGGGAGTTTGCAGATACAGCTCCTGGCGTATCTGCTCCAGCAGCGCGGATAGCGTTTCGTCGCGCGCGCCGGAGACTTCCCGCAGTTCACACTCCTGCATCATGGCCACGCCGATATACACATGCATGACGACGAACGGTATATCTGGCTCGGCTTGCCACCGCATTTCAGTGGGAGAGGCCGCCGTCGTGAGAAAGAAATCGCCTGCGGTAACGCGGTTTGCTAACCACGCCTCGCCTGGGGAACGCTCCTCAACAACGGCTTGACCAGAAAGGATCCAGACGATAAAGGGCTCCGGAACCGCCGGAATAATGACGTTTTCCTGGACTTGTCTGCGGGCCAGAATTTGAACGAATACATCCCGGGAAGATTGCGCCCGATGCTCCCGGAGCAGCTTGCCGGGAAGGTATTCTTCAAACGTCTCTGCGGAAGTTCGCTGAGTCATCGTTAGCGTTGCCTTTTGCTATGCCAGTTGCACCAGATTTACCCCCGGAAGAGGCCCTCCAGGGAATTGTTGTAGCGTCCCGCCGATCTCAAGACTGCCTAAATCAATGCTTGCGAAGCCCAGTTGCCCGGCTAACGCTTTCACTTCCGCCTTCGCCTCTGCATCGTCTCCGGAGATAAAGACGACACGATGGCCACCCGCTTGCGCCGGATCCTGAGCCAGCACCCCTGCAAGAAGGGTATTGAAAGCTTTGACGACGCGTGCCCCTGGCGCCCACTGGGTCACAAGCTGGCTTGAGTTTTTTCCACCCAGTTCTGCCAGTTTATAGCCGGGCAAAAGTACCGGGTTCGTGGCGTCAATCAGGATGCGTCCATTCCAGGTAATTCCGCTTAACGCGGCTTCGGTTTTGTCCCAGTTAGTGCTGACAAAAACGATGTCAGCTTCAGCGGCCTGTTGTGCGGTGCCTGCGCGAGCCCCGCGGCCCAGTCCTTCAACCACATCAGACAGGCTTTCCGGCCCGCGGCTGTTGCTCAGAATAACGTTCATGCCCGCATTTACCAGCTGTTTCGCAAAGGCTTGCCCAATTGCACCAGCGCCGATAATACCTACAGTTGTTGTTTTCATGCTTAATTTCCTTCAGGAAGAGTAGTGAACATGCGTAGAGAGTAGTAATCTCCGTCCTATCTGAGTAGCCTATATAATTAGATGTATTCCATCTGCCGGAGCGATACATGCTGGACGGTATGTCTGTTGATCAACTGCGCACATTTATTGCCGCCGTTGATGAGGGAAGTTTTTCGGCCGCCGGGCGTAAACTGCGGCGCGCGCAGTCGGTTGTTAGCGCGACGCTGGCCAATCTTGAGGCGCAGGTCGGATTCCCATTATTCGATCGCTCCGGGCGATATCCGAAACTGACGGAGGCGGGCGTCGCGATGCTGGAAGCGGCACGCCTTGCCGCTGCCGGGATGGACGCCTTCAAGGCTAAGGCGCGCACCTTAGCCGAAGGGCTGGAGCCTGAACTGGCGGTCTCCGTCGATGTGATGTTTCCTGTTGCGCAGCTCACCGCTGCGGTGCAGGCATTTCATCAGGTATTTCCCGACACGCCGCTGCGTTTGTATGTGGAAGCATTAGGGGCGGTTCTCCAGCCTCTGCTGGACGGCCACTGTCGGGTGGCGATTATCGGCTCGCTGCCGCATATTCCGGCTGGATGCACCTCTGAATTCCTTCTCAACGTGCCAGCCGTGGCCGTTGTCTCTCCTGAACATCTGCTGGCTAACCTGCCAGGGCCGATCCTTCGCTCGCTTTTAGCGGAACACGTCCAGCTGGTGCTGGCCGATCGTTCGTCGCTTACCGTAGGCCGGAGCTTTGGCGTGATGTCGTCAAAAACCTGGCATTTGGCCGATATGGGCGCGAAGCACGCTTTCCTGCGTGCCGGGCTTGGATGGGGTTATATGCCGCTGCCAGTGGTTGAGGAGGATCTTGCGACGGGTAAATTGGTCACGTTGAATTTGCAGATGCAGCCTGACGTCGGACCGGGTTTTGCCATGCAGGCCGTGCATTTAGAAGAGCATCCTCCGGGCCCGGCTGGCCGCTGGTTCATTAATAAGCTCAAAATGCAGGTTAGCGCAGCTGGTTTACAACAGATCTGACTGGTCTGCGAATCCAGACTACGCTTGCTAAAAAATGGTCGTCTGAATTTCGGTTGTGACGTTCATACTGAATGCTTAGATTCATTTTCAATCTATTGAGAGGAAATGAATATGAATTTTGCAGAACTCCACAACCAGGATCAGCCCCTGCTTATCGCTAACGTTTGGGACGCCGCCAGTGCTGTCGCAGCGCAAGAAGCAGGCTATCAGGCACTGGGAACCTCCAGTGCAGCAATAGCGTCCATGCTGGGATATGAAGACGGGCAGGGAATGCCGTTTGATGCGTTATTTTATGTGGTCACCCGTATCCGGGCTGTCAGCAGCCTGCCATTGAGCGTTGACATGGAAGCAGGATATGGTGATTCAGCCGAAGAGATAGTCGCTAATCTCAGGCACCTTGCTCAGACAGGCGTAGCAGGCGTTAACCTTGAAGACAGCAGAGTCATTAATGGTAAGCGTCAGCTTGACGATATCTCTGATTTTTCCCGTAATCTCAGAACAGTATGCAATGCGCTGAGAAGCGAAAACTGTAGCCTGTTTCTGAACATTCGGACTGACACTTACCTGCTCGGGCATGAAGACGCTTTGCAGGAGACGATATTACGGGGTCAGAGCTATAAAGCTGCAGGTGCTGATGGCCTTTTTGTTCCCTGTCTTACGTCAGAGAAAGACATCAGCCTCATTGCAGAGGCAACGGGTCTGCCTCTGAACGTCATGTGTATGCCCGATCTTCCGTCGTTCGACAGGCTGAAGCTGGCCGGGGTAAACCGCATTTCAATGGGCAATTTTGTTCATTCAGCCATGCAGTCAACGCTGAGTGATGTAATGCATGCGATTCGAACTCGTCAGTCATTTGCAGGACTTTTTAGCGATGAAAATAACCGATAAGAATTTGTGTGATATCTGGTATCAGGCATTGCTCGAACGAGATTCAGAATATACCGGCGTATTTTTTGTTGGCGTCAAAACTACTGGCGTATTCTGCATTTCGGTATGCCGGGCGCGAAAGCCCAGGCGCGAAAATGTTGAATTTTATAAAGATGCCAAATCTGCCCTGGCGGACGGCTTTCGTCCCTGTAAGGTCTGCAGACCCGCTGAAAATGCGCACAGCGCGCCATTATTTGTTGAACAGGCGCTTGCGCTTGTCAGGCGCGATATTAAATCCCGTGTGGCTGACGCGCAGCTTCGCCAGCACGGAATCAGTCCGGAGCGGGTAAGACGCTGGTTCCTGCAACATCACGGCATCACTTTTCAGGCTTTCCAGCGAATGCAGCGGGTGAACGTTGCCCTGCAGGAGCTAAAAAGCGGACGAGCGGCTACTGACGTTGCGCTGGACAATGGCTATGAATCCCTGAGCGGGTTTGGTTACATCTACAAGCGGCTTACTGGCGCAGCGCCGACTCAGGCAACCGAGGTGATTGTCATTCATCGGTTTACCACTACGCTTGGGCCTATGTTTGTCTGCGCGACAGAGCGGGGAGTGTGTCTGCTGGAGTTTACCGATCGCCGGATGTTAGAAACGGAATTCCGCGATATCCAGCGTTTATTTAACGCCAGAATTGTCACCGGAGAAAACAGCCATACCCGGCAGACAGTAAAAGAAATCAGCGAGTATTTTGCCGGAACTCGCCGACAGTTTGAGCTCTCTGTGGATGCCCCGGGCAGTGATTTTCAACAATCCGTCTGGCATGAGTTGCGTGCAGTTCCCTATGGACAGACTTCGCACTATCAGGCCATTTCGCTAGGGATGAATAAGCCCAATGCTGTGCGCGCCGTCGCTGCAGCTAATGGTGCAAACCGGATTGCGATTGTGATCCCTTGTCACAGGATAATTGGCAAAGATGGAAAGATGACGGGTTACGGCGGTGGTATTTCGCGCAAAGAATGGCTCATTGAGCATGAGCGAAACAATGTTTGATGGCGTAATGTTCCATTGTTGCCGGAATATTTTAAGAACTTCGCGGGATAAAATGCAGACACAAAAAAGCCCGCAGGGCTTGCGCCGTGCGGGCTCTTAGGACTTCATCGGATGACTCTGGTAATCACCGAGCTGGCGGAGTCTGAATAAATTAATTAAATACCTGTTTTTATTGGAAATTCATTAATTCAACTTTCATCGGTATACCTAAGCGTATACCAATGGCGATTTGTTGCAGTGTCGCCTGAGTTTAAGCAAACCTGTTTTTCGAATGGATCACATCAAGAAAAAAGTTTTTTTGCATATAACTGTTCACACTGTTCACCTTTTATTTTTTACAAGTAATTTCATGTAGTTAGATGGTGAATATACGGTGAAGAGTGAACAGTGGACTGTTCACTCTAAAGTTATTTTTAGGGAGTAAAAGACCGGCTGTTGCCATCTGAGGTCGGTTAAGCCGCTGCGGGTTTGTCTACATGTAGCTACTTCGAAGAATGGGCAAGTCTGCGCACAGTCATCAGGAAATAGAATGGGGTTGAATCCCACAACTCAGGTGAAAAATCAAATCCATACCGGCTTTTGAACTCCTCATCCAGCCTGTCTCCGTAAAGCGCAAGGAAAGAATCGACCTCTTCGGCTAAACTCACTCGACTGTCTGCGTGAGGCGCTGCTGGTCTGGCTGGCCGCCGGTAAAAAATTAATTATTCGGTGCAGGATAATGACATTTTAACGGCCATCGGATTCAGGCCTGATGCGGCTTCGCGAGATGATAGTCGTGAAAAATTCACGCCAGCACAGAACCTGAATTACACCCGCAGCCGTGCAGAACTGGCCGTGCGGTAGTCCGCTTAAGAATCCCCGAAAATCCCTCCATTTTTACGTATAAAAGCCATGCATGCATAAGGTGCATGGTTTTGCATGCGTTTTACAGACACTGGATCCCCCGCCAGCACCAGCACTGGCGCGCCCTGAGGCCGGTCATGCACCTGCATTAAAAGCGCCCCCTTAAGCTGGCAGGCGGGGTGGGGAGAGCATTGCGCGCTGAGTGGATATACACATATTTATTATACTGAGGTGTTTAAAACCAATTTATCGAAATATCCTCATATGAATATAAAATGTGTTGTGACAATAAAAAGTTGCTAATTATTATTAATAAATTAGCAACTTAGATTTGTGAAGATAACTACATTAAATGACTATGTCTTTAAATGGCGTTGTCAAATTTTCAAAATGTAGTCATTTTTGTCATAATAACGACCAACCCCGTAAGTGTTGTTATTTAAAGATGAGTCGATTTTAGATGTGGTCATAATAAGTTGAAAGCCTTTTGAATTACTAAGGCTTGTAGTGATTAATTTTTGGAGGTTATGGCTTCGAGCTTCATTTATATCCCCGCATTCAAAGTCCATGATGGAGAAACGAGGATATCGGCAAGCTGAATCAACGATTGAAAAAATAAGGAATGCTAAATGCAGAGCTGCTTTTTTGACAACGTTTGAACTATCTGAATAATTTACCCGTTCATTCAAAAGCCAGCGATCTTTTGCGAAGTCAATCTCTGAGGAGAGTTGAGTTGCTGTTTTAAATAGCTCTTCATTCCCCGAATCTCCTTCCAGAATAAAAGTGGAAAACTCAGATAGTTTTGAGTAAACATATTCTTTTCTATGCTGACTTTTGGCCTCGAGAGCGGCTATTCGTGAACGACAACTTTCCATTTGCTTTGCGATGTCTTCACGTTTTAATTTTAAGTCGTCAACTTTAGCTATTGAATCAATTTTATCTTGCAGGGAGTTGATTTCAATTAGTTTTGCAGTTCTTTCTTCTATGATTGAAGTTATAGCCAACTCACGATGATTTGAAACCAAGTTGATTTCAAATAATCTATTTTGCAAGCTTTCAAGTTCTTTTCGGAGTTCTTGAATATAGTTCTCTATATATTCTGCTGAACTATATAGTTTTTCTACGATCTTATCATTCTGACGCTGTTGATATTGCAGTTCGTTCAGTGACTCAATGTATTTCTCCTCTAATGAGGAATTGTTGACTGTTGATTTGCAAAGTGCGCAACCACTATCATTATCAGTGTTATCGTGTTCTGATATTGGTGTTAAGCAACAAGGGCAGTATTCAAAAGAAATTCGACCTAAACCTTTATATGTTTCTTGTGATTCATTTAAAGATTTTAAACGATATACTAAATTTTGCCCAAAAAGCAAACAGTCCTGAATCTCGGTCTTGTTTGAGCTTAACTCATTGTTATTAAATGATATTTTGTTTGTTAGTGATTGTATTTTTAAAAGGATGTCATTGCGTTCGATAGCTAAGTTATATTCGTTGTTGCTATCAATATTATCTGTTGAACGTAATAATATTTCTTTCTTTGAGTCTATTTCGGATAGCTCAATGTATTTTTCATTCAATAATTCGTTAATTATTTCAACGGTTAGACTGGCATCATTTCCCAAAAGCTCGAAATATGCTCTTAATTCTGTTCCAGTATTTTCATAATCTCTCTCATACTTCAATAGATTTTGACGAACTGAGTGAGTTTCCAAATCATCAAGACCGAAAAGAAACTCAGCGATGGCTGTTCTAGTGTTTTCATTATCAGAGCGAGTAGATTCTTTGCGAAATATTCTGTTGGAATCTGATGATTGACTTAAATAAATGAGTCGCATTATTTGATGCATAGTTAAATTTTGATAGCTGTCAGATTTATATTGTCCCCAATCGAAAAGTTCAAACATCATTTCTGAGAAGCTCAATCGCTCATTGCTTCTCCTTGAACCATAGTCTAGCCAGCCATCCGCATCTTTCATCGCCTTTTCATACTCTCCCTCATAGATTTTAATATGAGGAACTGCACCACTAGGATCCACCGGTCTGGTTAAGGTAATAATTCGGTCATTGATTGTAATTTCTGCATTGACATTCGAGCATTCATCAGCTGGATATTTCCAGTCGTCTTTTTTTAATTCGCCACCTAAAACATAAAAAATCATATCTAAAATTGTTGATTTTCCTACAGAGTGTTCTCCTCTGATTATGTTTATTCCATCGTGAAATTTTTCGTCATATAACTGTTTGCCAGCTTTAGTTATGACTAATCTATTTAATTTGAGATATGATGGTTTTTTAATCATAACGATATTCCATTAAATTAGTTTTTGCCTTGAGGCCTTTTTTGCCTTTGATTGCCAGTTTTGGTATTTCGTTAGCAATAGTAGTAAATTCAAAGCTAGCTCTAAAGGTGTCAGCTTCAAGCGTATTAATCAGGGATGCTGGTATTCTTTCAATATTCAGGAAGATATATTCATCTATCAAAGATAGAATTCCCTTCGAAAATAAATGTGCCAAGGTGTTTTTACGTATTATATTTAATTCAAAGAAAATTCTACGAGGATTTTCAATTGTTTCATAAGAGTGCGCTATATTAGAAATTTGGCGTGCAAGTTTTGAATTTGAGCGCGGCCATCCATCAATATTCTGCATTTGACAAGGGAAAAGGTAATAAAAATCCATAAAATTAAGGTGCTCATCCCTAATCTTACTATTATTTTTATATAGCAAACTTATAATACGATATGAGCAATGGTTTGCATCTTTAAATGGATGATAAATAATCATTAACCAACCCACCGTAAGTGACATTTACCCGTTAAGAAGAAAATCATACCTCTAATTAATTCGCTAGAAATGGCGGTACTAACTTCCGATACTTCTTCATAAAGAGGTTCAACTATTCTGTCATAAATGACTCTGTCAATTATAGCAGTGTTTACTGTGTTTTTAAACAGTGGTTTGACGTATTGTGAAAAAGATGAGTTTATTTTACTTAAACAATGACAGTAAATTATTTCTTCTGATATGGAAAACTGATGCTTGCTAACTCGCCTTGCAAACTTATTTTCTAAATAAGCCGCATCTTCTAACAAATCAAGACGATTGCCTTCTTTTAGTTTTTCTTCTAATCCTATGATTTTACGACCGGGACGGGGCTGAAGATACTCTTGCAACTCTTCGAGCATGTATCTATATTCTTGATCTGTCTCGCAAAGTTTTTTAGAACGTTCTAATAAATTTGCTAGTGCATTGCTCCGATTTTTAACCTCATTGAAACTTATGTGTGTCCCAACGTTAAGATCTCTTCCTGGACTATTATTAGTTATTTCATTATCAGAAATGACTAGGCCTTCACTTTTTTCCATTTTTGAAGCCCTGTCCAATATTAATGTCACCATCGCTTTCATTATTACTGACGATGTTTTTAGTTATTTCCCCATTGGAAAGTATGTTAATGTTTTTTGCTTTATTTCCGGTTATTTTGTTTCCTTTTATACCCGGCTGAGAATTTGTTTTTTTGTTATGGGATGTCCAGTAGATTATTAAAAGTAAAGAATTTACTAATAATATAAATAGCACTGAAACGATAATTGGATGGTTCGAGATAAAATTAACATTTTCAAAAATAGGCATTGATAAATATAATGCAAAAACACAGAAAATCGTTGCTCCTGCATTGTATTTCAAGCTACTCTTAAAGAAACCAAGTTCCATTTATTACTCCGTGTATGTAGAATTGAGTCAAAAAGATGCTGCTATCGAACAGTCCCATTTTTTGCAGAAGTGCACTGCATACCCCACCAGTCCATCAATTCTTTTCGATGCTCTAGATAGGTTGAGCGGTTATAGGCTTTTCTAACATCATAACTTTCAATATGAGCTAATGCAGCTTCAATTACATCAGGATTAAATTCTGCTCCATTAATACATGTACTAGCAATTGCCCGTAAACCATGAGCTACTAATTTACCACCATATCCGATTCTCTTTAAAGCAGCATTTGCAGTCTGGCTATTCATCGCTTGCTTTGGATCATTCCTGCTTGGGAAAAGATGTTCACGATGAGCACTGATTGGTTTCATCACTTCCAGAATCTCTAATGCCTGAGGCGATAAGGGAACAATATGCTCACGCTTGGCCTTCATCCGTTAGGCTGGAATCGTCCAGAGCTTTGCATCGAGATCGAACTCTGCCCACCGAGTGCCGGAGGCTTCAGAAGGACGCACAAAGGTCAGAAGTTGCCACTCAGTAAGACAGCGCGTCGAAACAGACAGATTAGACATAATCAAAGAACGCATCAGCTTCGGCAATTCTTCTGGCCGCAGCGTCGGCATATTTTGTTTTTTGGGCTTCTCAAAGGCCATCCAACACCTGATGCTGGATTAGCATCAATGAGGCCAGTGTTTACTGCATAAATCATTATCTCGTTAATCCGCTGCACCAGCCGGCGCACAGTCTCAAGTGCTCCACGTGCTTTTATTGGCTCAAGAGCTTCAACCAGTGTCATGACTTTGATTTGCTGAACGGGGATCTCACCAATGGCAGGGAATACATCTTTCTCCAATGAGCGCCATATGTCTTTTGCGTAATCAGGGGTAACGCTTTTGCTTTTGAGCTGGAACCAGTTAGCGGCGACCGTTGAAAAAATACTGTCCAGTGCGATTTGCTGCTGTTACTCTGCAACTTCAACTTGAATTTGCGGGTCGATTCTGTTAGCTAATAAGGCAAGGTAATCAGCTCTTAACCCTCGGGCATCAGCAAGCGAAAGGGCAGGGAAGGCACCAAGCCCCATCATTGTTCGCTGCTTTGTTACCGGACGTTGATAACGGAAACGCCAGAGCTTTTTCCCGCTGGTTTTAACAATCAGGAAAAGCCCATCGCCATCATGAAGCGTTAGATCCTTTTCTAACGCTTTAGCGCGCAGAACTTCGGTGTTGGTCAGGGGGCGTGTTGTCAGTGCCTCTGAGGCTGCTCCTTCATGAATTTGTATACGCTTTTAGGTGTACATCCTGTCGTATACCTAAACGTATACCAATAATCACCGGATTTAGCCGGATGTTCTCGGACAACAATAGACACAAAAAAGCCCGCAGGGCTTGCGCCGTGCGGGCTCTTAGGACTTCATCGCATGACTCTGGTAATCACCGATGGAGAATTTTGGTGGAGCTGGCGGGAGTTGAACCCGCGTCCGAAATTTCTACATTCTCCACTACAATATGCAAAAACAACAGCATGCGTTTATTTTCAATAAGATACCTAACAGTAGCTGACAAGCTTTAACAGTCCATGACAGGCTGGCTGGACACTATATGGATCTTTAGTATTGTGAAAAAATCACTGCCTCGCTTTTAGAATTTTACCAGCCAGGTCTGCTAAAGCATCCGTTCCGTCCATCACCGAGGGGATTTTATCTTCATTTGGTTGAATTGGGCTAAATATTAGTGATTCAAAGGCTTTCCAGGAATCATTGACTTTATCAGAGTGCGTTTTATCTCTAGTTTCAATATAGTCATATATGAATTCACATAGATTGAGCCTAAGGTCAATTTGAACTAATTGACTTTTAAGTGATTTAACCTCAATATAAAAAAGTCTCATAAAGTAAAAGAATAAAATCTCTAAGCTGATTAGTGGGATGCATTTCACTAAAGTTAATAGGTCAGCATTGTTTAATTTGCGCTGAAAATACCAAAATGAAACAATTGGTAATAAAATTAGAAGACCTACAAATGCCCACATTCTAAGTTGCGCATATTTTACTTCAGAGTTTTTGTTTTTTCTTAATGCAGAGAATGCCTTTGCTAATAATTTAAAATTGCCTTCCCTTTTTACATTCGTTAAACGCTCTTCTAAATCCTTTGCTTCTTGTCGCACAGCATCGAGATATTCAATGCTGTCTCCTGCTAAAGAAATAATATTTTCTACATCGGTTTTTAATTTTTCCCTCTCGATGTTTATATTGCCTGTTAATTTTTTTGCGTCTTGGAAATCTGAAGAAGATATAAATCTTCTATATATATCATAAGGCATGATATCCACAATCCAACTAAAGGCAGGTGTGTATGCGCCGTTTTCTACATTCCATGAAGTATCATTTATATTATCTAAGTAACGGATCTTTTGACTGTCGAAACATATTTTCCCGATAGGTGTGTTAGTGGTATGGATAGATAAATAATACTCCCAAATAAATCTTAGGGAAACGTATAGATGATATTTGCAATCGGTTTTGTAAATTTCTTCATCTATTAAAAAATCACCAACAAACTCGCGTGAGAAATCAGTTCTGCCATCGAATTGCACTGGGTTACTGTAAAATTCCTTTAATTCTTTCCAAGCTGAAACATACATTAAGCTAATAAATTCTGTATCACTAGGATTTCTTTGACTTAATGCTTCCTTAAATTTCTTTTCATGATTTTCAAGTATGTAATCATATGCTTTGTTGAATTTACGTTTTACTAATGAATCTGTAAAGCTAATCATAATACGCACCATTCTGATTTAAGATAAAATTAATCATACATGTTCGAACCGACTTGAAGTATTATTTCCCAGATTCGAAAGTGGATTCTTTTCAACAGCATCTTCTAAATGTGTAGGAGCAAAATGTGCATAAATCATTGTCATTTTTATATCTGAATGACCTAATATCTCTTTTAAAACAAGTATGTTTCCACCGTTCATCATGAAGTGGCTCGCAAAGGAATGGCGTAGCACATGTGTACACTGCCCTTCTGGAAGTTCTATCCCTGCTTTCTCTATAACTCTTTCAAAAGTTTTTCTACATGGAGTAAATAAACGCCCGCGTTTTTTTGGAATTTCATCATAAAGTTCTTTAGAGATTGGAACTGAGCGAACCTTACCACTTTTTGTATTTTTATAAGTTATACGATAAGGAGTTATTTGGGCGCCTTCAAGATTCTCTGCCTCACTCCAACGTGCACCAGTAGCAAGACATATTTTTGAAATTGTCAGAACATCCGGGCTTTTAGATTCTGCTAAATATTGCAGCAGGGTTTTGATCTCATGTTCATAAAGAAAAGAAACCATCTTTTCGTCTACTTTAAAGGTAGGGATACCCGCCACCGGATTTGGAAGAGACCAATGCCCTAATTTTTTTAAAGTACCAAAAACAGCGGATAAGTTACGTTGTTCATGGTTTACGGTTTGTGGCTGGATTGGCATGCAACGACCATTAACATCTGGGATTACTCCTTTCAGACGTCCTTCACGATAGGCACTAAAATCAGCAGCAGTTATGTGTGAGGCTATTGGATTACCCATGCCAGCACAAATACCCTTTAACTTAGACATCATTCGATCTGAATCAGATAGAGTTCTCCCATATAAAGCATGCCATTGCTCTATAAGGTCTGACAGCCTTCTTGTATCCTCCTTTTCACCTAGCCATGGTTTATCTGCAAGTTCATTTGTGATGAATTTCTCATAGGCTAAAGCTTCTCCTTTGGTTGCAAATTTTTTTCTTATGCGTTTTCCTTTTGCACCGTTCGGGCGCAAATCGCAAATCCATTCTCCTTCCTTAGTTTTTCTTACTGTCATTATTCATTAACCAAATATGTTGCAACCACTTTCCCGACTAACGTTACATCAGAAATATCGCAATCTACAGGATATTTTCCCCAATCAATTCGTAGCTTGTTACCTGGAAGCAGTGTTAATTCTTTAATACTTTTCGTGCCTGAATACTCAATCAAATACTTACCATCAGTTGCTTGATGAGAATAGATATCTACAAAGTAGGTTACATTATCATCTTTGATTATTTGTAGTTCTCCAGAGTAGTTCGGCAGCAAAGATTTGTCATAGATGAAGGATGCCTGCCGCATTAACTCATTGTTCGAAATTTTGTAGGCAGGGATTCTTAGGGTATCGCTGGCGAGATGGTCAAATGTAGCCCCCTCGCCAGTAGTTAACCAATAGATTGATGCTCCGGTTTCTAAAGCACATCTCAAGACAAGGTCTGCTGGGAAGTTGTCCCGCATGATCCTTGTACCCAAAGCACTAGGGGACATTTCCAAGTATTGAGCCAATTGAAGCCTGGAAGTGAAACCGTACACCTCGCAGATCCTTGCAACAGCCTCTCTAGCGCCTGTTTTGATATTATATTTTTGCATCTTTGTAGTTCTTAATGGTTGACAAACTACAAACGGCTACATAGGATTCATGGTGTTCGTTTGTAGTTTGTGTATGTGAATAATAGTAGTTCGTTGTTAACCACTGCCACCATCTGCAAATGGTGGTTACTTCAAAGTGAGATTTTGCCTTATGAAAACTACCTCCGCAACCTATTCAGAGAACCGCTGGATACCTATCAAAACTTTCAGTGAGCGTGTTGGTATCAAATTACGTACTGCGCGTTACTGGGTTCACTCGGGAAAAGTAAAAATCAAGCCGAAGGAAAAACCAAAAGAACACGTATATGTAGATTGGTACGCATGGAATGCAGACCGTTAGTAGTTCGTTTTGTCCATTCATCATGATCATTCTGTATATGGAATGGGGTAGGAACAATGTTTGATTACCAAACTTCCAAACATGCTCATTTTGATGCAGCTTGCCGAGCGTTTGCACTGTCCCACAATCTGGAGGATGTGGCAGCTGCCGTTGGTATACGTCCGCAGATCCTCCGTAATAAGTTGAACCCAATTCAACCGCACCGCCTGACCTGTGACGAGTTGCTGGCTATTACCGATTACACCGAAGATGCGCGTTTGCTGGATGGAATGCTGGGGCAGATTAACTGCCTCCCGTCCGTTCCTATCAACAACGCCACTGAAGCCAATATGCAGTTTTGCGCGTTAAGTGCCACCGCCAATGTGGGGGCAATCGCTGGGGAAGCTGTATCAACTGAGCACATGACAGCAGCACGCCGCACACAAATTCTCGATCGTGCTCGTGATGCTATCCGTTCCCTTTCCGTCCTGGCTTTCCTCGTTTGTAATGGGGGGACTGCGTGGGCTCTGGAAGGCACTTACATCGGTAACGAAGATTTACACCGCCACAATCTGGCTGGCGCAGAAGGCCGTGCTTATCTGGAATATTACGCTGGGTGCACTGCGCGGAATACTTCTGGCGGTTAGAATGGCAGCGATTTTGGCCGGGGTTGGTATCAATTTTATGAGCTGGCCTATTCTCCTGATTATTGGTGCTTTAGCTCTGCTTGCCGTTGGTTGCTATCTCCTGATTAAACACTGGGATGCGATCAAAGCTGCGGTAATGAATACGGAAGCCTTTACTACCGTCGCCGCTGTAGTGGAATGGCTGGGGGGGATATTTTCCAGCGTCTGGCAGTATATCAGTGAGGGATGGGATAATTTCATAGCGCTACTCAAGGGCTTTTCCCCCTCTGAGGCATTAAGCGGCATGGCCAGCGGCATCGTATCTATGTTTGATAATGTCTGGAAAACTATTAAAGGGAGTTTCCTGAAGTCATGGAACTGGATTGTCGGGAAGTTAAATAAAATCCCTGGCGTTAATGTTTCTCTGGCGGCGGAGCCACCTCCTGCCATGACGCCAAATGCTCTTTTAACGGGAGGGGAGTTAAAAGGTATTGAACGTGGTGGAATCAGTAAAACCATGAGCAGCAATTCTAAATCTGTGACGGATAACAGCCGGAAAATTGGAACGGTAAATATATACCCGAAAGAAAATATTTCACCGGGACAATTGCAGGAATGGCAGGAGCTAAACCCATGAGTGATTTGCTTTACATCGATCTGCTGATTGAAAACGGTAATTTCGTACTGAATACCGGGAAAGAGCCGGAGCTGTGTAATAACAGAAAAAGTATCGGCCAGGACATTATTCACAGCATTCTGGAAAGCGGACTGGCCACGCAATTAATTGGTGAACGCAGCCCGACTTTACGCGCCGATATTTTCACGCAGCTGGAGCTGCTGATCGAAGAGGATGAACGCATTGTGCCGGGCACGGTGGAAGTCAGCGAAGAAAATCAGAAACGTTTATGGGTAACGGCCAGCACGTACGACTTTGGCGGAATATCGGCACAGGTAGATTTATGACAGAAAAGCCGCAGGTTGATTTTGAAGAGGTGGTGAAGTCCAGCGGGATGCCCGTGACTGAAGAGGCTGTGCGCACCCGTTTTAATGCGATTGCAGATCAGGAAGGGCTCATTACAAACACGTCGCGTATGTCACCGTTCTGGCGACTCATTACCGCGATAGTGACCGCCCCCGTGATGTGGCTTAAGGACGCGCTGGTTTCCGTAGTCATGGTCAATATGTTTGTGGCCACGGCGGGCGGGGAGATGCTGCGCCTTTTGGCCAGGGCGGTGAACGTTACGGCTAAACCCGCCAGCGCGGCGGAAGGGGTGATCCGATTCTTCAAAGAGGATGTAAACCAGGCCGTCACAGTTAAGGCCGGGACGCTCATTCAGACTGAAAGGATTAACGGCAAAATTTACGCCGTGGCAACCGTAGCTGATGTGGTGATCCCGTCCGGTACGGCCAGCGCCTTGCTTGCCGTCAAAGCTACGGGAACAGGCGGCGCGTACAACCTTGCGCCGGGTTATTTTCGCATTTTGCCCGTGGCCGTGGATGGCATCAGCCATGTGGCCAGTGAAGAGGACTGGCTGACAGTACCGGGCGCGGATGAGGAAAGCGATGATGAACTGCGTGAGCGTTGCCGCAATCAGTTCAACCTGGTGGGGAACTACCACACGGATGCAGTTTACCGTTCGATGATTGCCAGCGTGGCGGGGCTGAGTATTGATCGCATCTTCTTTCTTCACGATGCGCCGCGTGGGCCAGGTACGGCGAACGCGTATTTATTGCTGGATAGCGGGGTAACGTCTGAGCCGTTTATTGATGCGGTAAATGACTATATCAACACGCAAGGCCACCACGGCCACGGGGATGATATGCAGTGTTTTGCCATGCCGGAAACCCGGCACGATCTGAGCGTTACGGTTTACGTCAGGAGCCTGAGCAACCTTGAGCCGGAACAGCAGACCACGCTGAAAAAAGGGATTGAAAACCTGATCCGCTGCGCTTTCAGGGAAAACACGGATTACGACGTGAAAAAGACGTGGCCATATTCCCGGTTTTCATTCTCCCAACTGGGGCGGGAGATTCATAAAACCTTCACTGATGCGGATTCGGTTGAGTTTTCACTGAAGGATATTACGAGCGATCTGGGTGTTCCGCGCCTCAACTCTTTGACGGTGGCTCTGCAAGATGACTGATTTTCTGAAGAAGCTGGCCAGCATGGCGCTGCCGTCCTGGATGAATAAGGGCGAGCCGCTGAAATTGCTTAAGACCGCGCGGACGTTCTGGGCGGAGGTGTACGACTGGATAACATGGCCGCTGCGGCAGTTTGATCCGCTGACCTGTATTGAGCCGGTTCTGAATTTAATCGCTTATGACAGGGACATTACCCGCTTTAGCGGCGAACCGTTAAGCCTCTTTCGCAAGCGTGTGGCCTATGCCTTTATCAACGCGCGTGATGCAGGTTCGGTTGAGGGATTTATTAATATTTTCGAGCGGCTGGGGATTGGTTACGTGGAGCTGGTTGAACGCCAGCCGGACATTGACTGGGATGTGATCCTGGTGCGTGTGACTGACAGCCAGATAGCGGATAACACGCAGCTGATGATTCAGATAATCAGGCAGTACGGGCGAACCTGCCGCCGCTATCAGTTTGAAGTGATTACGTCTGAACGCCTGTCTATCCGGGCGGGATGGGATCAGGGGGAATACGTGGTTTATCCGGCACGGCTAAACAGCACGGAAGCCATTGACGCTACTTTTAGCGCGAGTTTATAGGGAGTATTTATGTCACAGACTGCTATCACACTGGCTTTTGAGCAGTGGAAGGCAATCCAGTCCGTCACTGGCGATCCCGTTCTGCTGGATGAATTTGTTTTCGCCAGCGTACCGGGACTGGATGCCACTAAGCCAATTGATCGAAATGAAACGCTGCCGCCAGATGCGCAAATTGTTCACCGTCAGGCGGTAAGCCGTAAGGGCGTTGTTAATGAAAATGCTGTGGTGCACTCCGTTGTGCTGGGCGCTGATGTGGGCGACTTTTCATTTAACTGGATTGGCCTGATTAACAAGGCAAGCAATACGCTGGCCATGATTGTGCACGCGCCATTACAGCAAAAGCTAAAAACGAAAGATGGCCAGCAGGGGAACGTACTTACCCGTTCGTTTCTGATGGAATTTAACGGCGCACAGACTGAAACAGGAATCAACACGCCAGCGGAAACCTGGCAGATTGACTTCACTGCCCGTATGGCCGGGATGGATGAACGCCAGCGCCTGGAAAATATCGACATTTATGGTGCAGCTGCATTTTTCGGTGACGGCTATCTGGTCGGTAAAAATGGTTCTCAGTATTTTGTAACCCCGGGGGTGGGGTATGTGCGCGGGCTGCGCACACAGCTGCTGGCCAGCCAAAATATTGTCGTGACAAACAAGCCGGTAAAGGTCTGGCTGGATGTTGCATGGACGGGGACACTGACAAGCGCCTGGGTGGTGGAAAGTAAAATCACAATTGCCGATGCCCTTGCGGATTATGTGCGGGATGGTGTTCAGCACTTTGTATTTGCAGTGGCCAGCATTGATGCCAGCGGCAACATTACCGATCTGCGCCCAAAAGGAACGCTTGATGAACAGGCCGCCAGTGACGCACTGAAAAAACATGAGCAATCACGTAACCATCCTGATGCAACAACATCAGCCAGGGGGTTTACGCAGTTAAGCAGTGCCACTAACAGCGACTCTGAAACCCTTGCTGCAACCCCGAAAGCAGTAAAAGCCGTCAGCGATAATGTTACGAAACTGGAAAAAAGCCTGGGGACTGCGGCTAAAAAAGACGTTCAGGAAAGCCGCGACGACATCACAGCCGGGCGCGTGCTGGTTAACGGTGGCGCGGTGGCAGTGCGTTCAGTACGCGCAAAAGCGGGTGAAGCGATAGCAGATGCCAGCGCCCTTCCGGCTAACTCTGTGAGCTTCTGTTATGCCGATGCAGCGTTTTCCCCCGGTTATGAAGCGACAATTCTTGATGTCGGTGGCGGCTGGGGGGATTACCGTGTCCAGTACGCCGCGTCGTATGGCGATGGTGGGAAGCGCCTAAAATTCCGCACATTGAACGGCGATAATGGATACTGGGGAAGCTGGACGAACGTTCTGACGAATTACGGTGGAAGCGTAGATTATTTAGACAATGCAAAGTATTTTGCCACCAAAGCGGAATACTGGCAGGGGATCGGCGGTTTTGCACAGCAATACAGTAACGGAACTGCCCCATTTTTTATGCCGGGTTATACCACGCCTAATGGCATGTCGGTGTATCTGCCTATTGTTAAAGGAACAAGCCAAACAAGCGGGCATGGTTATGGTGCATCTGTTAGCTTTGGGATATTGCGAACCGGAAATAATGATTTTGGTTCTGCCGTTATCCATATTCTCGGTGATAGCGGAAACGGTGCAGTATATCAGTTTGGTTATGACGGAACTTTCTATGCCCCCCGTCAAGTAAACGCTGGCACTAACGTCGTCGCTAGTCAGGGGGTTTATGAGTCAGGCGGTGCGGTAAGGGTTTACTCTTCAAATAACCCTCCACCAAACCAGTCAGGGTCAACCACTACCGGAAATAGTTCCGCCTATTATCGCCACGGCAACGGACAAATCTTTATGCAGTGTATTACCGGAGTTTATTCCAATTCGAGCTCTAATCCTGATGTTACGATTTATTTACCTGCATCATTTCCAAATGGGATTCTGGGCATTGGTGGGTCATACAGTGGAGACGGCGGAAATAATCAGTCTACATGGTGGACAGCATCAGCAATAAGTGCAAATGCTTTCAATTTGCACACGCACAACATGAACGGATATTTCTCTTTTGTGGTAACGGGGTATTAATCATGCACAGTCAGTTATTCAGCAATAAGACACGCGGATTTTATCCGATTAAAAGTCTGCGTTATTACAAATCTGTTGATGCGCTTCCTGACGATCTGGTGCGTGTAAGCGATACAGAGCATGAAAAATTTATTGGTGTCGCTCCCGTTAACTGCGTGCCTAACTACAACGTTAAAAGTAAACAGATGGAATGGCTCAGCGTTCCCCCTCCAGCGAAAACTAAAGAGCAACTTATGAAGGAGGCGGAGGAGCGGAAAAACTGGTGTATGAACGATGCCCGCCTGGCAATTGAGCCTCTCAAAGATGCCGTTGACTTAGGTATAGCGACAAAAGAAGAAGAAAATCTCCTGTTAGCCTGGAGAGAATATCGGGTGTCTCTGATGCGGATTGATACATCGCTGGCGCCTGATATTGAATGGCCGGAGGTTCCACAAGGTGTGGCGTGAGGCGCAGATTGCATTCAGCGATTCAGTTGCGGCTTTGAATTGTTCAGTTATCCCGGCTCATCCGTGGATTTACGGGCTGGGACAGCATACAGAAAACGGTGCTTATCTCAGTCCGGTTAATGCGATCACTTATCTGGCTGAAAAACTGGCCGGAACGGGCGGGGCGGCTGATATCGTGATCATGATGGTTTCTGGCCAGACGCATGAAAGCTTTATGGCCAGCCTCAATAAACTTGTGGATGTGTTTCCCAGTCCGGCATTTACCCAGGTGCGGAGGCTGGCGCAGTCCGCCGCGCAGCTGGCTACTGAGAAGATGCTAATCCCGGCAAAATACAGTCAGAGTTTGCCAGCGGCGATCCCGCTTTCGGTGCCTACAAGCCGTACCGCACTGGCTGCTGCTGCGGTGAAGAAAGCCCAGCAGGAAGCCGCAACAGCAGCGGATTTGACGGGGCTAAAAGAGTTGATGGCGGATTTCACACTGCAACGTGAAAGCCTGATTTCTGGCATTGCCAGCGGGTTGGCGGAATTACAGGGCAAAAGCGCCAGGGCATGGGTATTTACCGCCAGCGGCGATCTGCCGTCCACGCTTCTGGAGCTGGTAAAAGGGATTCCGCTTCAGTCCTCCGTGTATACCGCAGCGATGATGCTGGTTGGCGACAATCTCGACGGCATAAAAGGAATGATACATGACATCGAACCCGACACTGGCGCTTAACGGCGAAGCCATTCTGCTGAAGAACATGCGCGTTACGGTTTCCCAGCAATTCCAGGATAAAGACCAGTCCGGCCAGACAAGTGCCACGACAAAATCAGAGCAGGGCATAAAAGGCAAAGAGCTGCGCGTATCAGGGGAAATCCCGTATAAAAATCCGGAGATCCTGCGTCGTATCTTTGAGTTGGGCAGCGCGACGGATGCCAGCGGCCAGCGCCAGAAATACCGTGTAGCGCATGAGGCCGCGCGGGCTGTGAATTTTCGGGAGGCGACTTTCACGGGAACCCTGGACGCGCCGCCGCAGGACGGGCGCATGTCCTGGCTGGTTACGTTCACGCTAACCGAGCATATCAGCGTGCAGGAAAAACGTGAGGCCAGAGCTAGCGGAAAAAACAAAGCCGTGAAACAAACGCCGGGAAGTGGCAGCGGCAAGAACGGAAGTCAGACAGCTGGCGAGGATGAAGAAAAACTGACGTGGTTTGAACGCAAGGTGCTCAAGCCCGTAAATGATGCACTGGGATAAAAATGAAGCCGATTAAACGCCTGTACCTTTCAACGGATGAAATCCACCTGGCTGATGCCAGCCTGGTGCTGGAGCTGAACAGCTGCGGCCGGGGGTTTATTACTGCCGGGACAACGCAGGACTATACGGGGAAACTGGTGCGTCTCGATGTGGGTTATACCGATCTGGTGTTGCGCTGGTTCACCGGGTATGTGGAGCGCTCGCAACCTGCTGAAAATGGTTTCCAGCGGTTGTTTGTTCGTGAGCTGGTCGGTGTGTTTGAACGTCTGTGGCCATGCTCATTCCAGCATCCTACGCTGCGCGATGTAGCCAGCTGGTTGACGGAGCATAGCGGGCTGACAATCAGTGTACCGGATGCAGAGTATTCAGACCGTCCGATCCCACACTTCACCCATAGCGGTACGGGTTATCAGTTGCTGGATAATCTGGGTAAAGCTTTTGGCGTTACGGATTACGTCTGGTACCAGCTGCCGGACGGCGGGGTATATGTAGGCGGCGCGGAAAAAGCCCTGTTTGCTGATCGCCCGATTGAGATCCCCCATGAATTTAACCAGGGGGCGGCTGGCGGGAACTCCATGACGCTTCCCCTGGTGCAGAGCCTGCGCCCCGGCGTGGATCTGAACGGGGAGAGGGTGACAAAAGTCCACCTGCAAAATGACACGATGTCTGTGACATGGACACCGCGCAACCGCTCAACGGGTCAGGCTCTCCAGAAAACGCCCGTGCAGCGCCAGATTGAAAGCCATTATCCGGAGCTGGCTTCCGGGATGCACTTACCAAAATTCGCCCGCGTCATGAATCCCGTTGAAGCGGTGAAAAGCGGCAATTTCTCCGATCCGTTCCGTCCTCGTTATGCGGTTGATGTGCAGCTGTTAGACGCGGACGGCAATCCGGATAAAGACACGCCTGTTTACTCAGCTGTGCCTCTGCCGGTTCCTATGGCGGGTAACGATTCCGGGATGTTCCAGTTTCCCCCTGAAGGGACGCTGGTTGAAATTGCTTTTACTGGCGGAAGGCCGGATAAGCCCTTTGTGCGGCAGACCGTGCCGGAGGGAACCAGCTTACCGGATATCCAGCCTGGTGAGCAGCTGCAACAGCAGCGTGCGGAAGTGTCGCAGCGCGTCACCCAGGCGGGCGACTGGGTGAGGCAGACAGACCAGACTATCAGTGAAACATCTATGGCGCGGATGGTTAAGGCCGATACTGAACAGCGGGAGCTGGTCAGCCGGGAAACTACCATTAAGGCCACGGATACAGTTACGGTGCTGGGCACGTCCACACTGATGGCCGGAGCCATTCAGCAGGTATGTACGGGTGATTACAGCCAGGCAGTGAATAACCGCGTTGCGAGTATCGGCGGCAATGATGAAACGGACATAGCCGGGAGCAAGACAGTCGCCACGGGTAAAGACCTGATTGAGAAAATTGGGCTGATACGTAAAAGCGTGGCGGCCGTTCAGCAGCAGATTATTGCCCCGGTAGTGTGGATTGGCTCTGGCACCATCAACGTGGCACAGCTGATGCTGGACACGCTGGACGTGGTAAAAGAGCTGGCAGATCAAACGGCCGACCACACGCACAGCAATACAGGAGCACCAACCAACGCGGGAGCCATCCGGAGCACCGGAGCTAAAGCGGACACGCTGAACGGCAAATACTCCCCGGTGATTGGCAAATAAGCCGTTTAAGACCTGAGCCCGCGCAAGCGGGTTTTTTTATGCCCTTCATCCCCCGCAGGGCGTCTCTTCTCTATCCTCACAAACAGACTTTGCCACGCGCAATCAGTAGCGCTCTGGCGTGTTCCAGCCTTTCAGGCAGTCAGCGCCATCCTTAAAGTAGATCGTATCCTCAGCAGGGCGCTGGCGCGTCACAGCATGGCAAAAAAAATCTTTCGCAGACAAAAATCGCACTACACCGCACCCGCCTGCGGTTTTTGGATCATAAAAATTTTTCAGTTTTATTTTTCTTCAAACCAGACCGTCAGACCGTGCCAGTGCTGGCGGCTTTGCGGAAAACCGAAACTGAAAACATTGAAAAGAATTTCAGTGTTTTTCAGTTTACTATAGTGTTTGGTATCAATGTCATGGGTTTAAGGTGTTGATATTATTGTCTTTTATATTTTTTAGCCTCTGTGAAGCGTTTTTAGAAACCCCCTTCTCGCAGCTCCGTATGGCTTTGAAGAGCTACCGGAAACTGAAATGTATAAACAAACTGGATTTCAAATTGATTCATTATCTTATAATGTGGAGGAAAGACAACGTGTGACTGATAGGAACAAACATGGATAGCTCTCTTACACTTACTGTTGCACAAAGTGAAGCTTGGCAACACGCAGCATTGATTCTAGCCAAAAAAATAGGAGTAGGTTCCAAAAAATCCAATGCCGAGTTAAAAAGTTTATTATTAAATTTTGGGAGTATACAAAAGCTATATGATTATCACTTTTCAATGATACCACCCGATTCGGATATAGTTTCTAAGCTTGATAAGATATTTTCAAATTTGAAAGTAAATTTTGGAGTGATTAATTGTTTAGACGATAATTATCCAGATTTGCTTCAAGATATTTATGGTGCTCCACCTGTTTTGTATTATCGAGGTGATATTAATATTTTGAAATTACCTCGAAGCATTTCTTTTGTTGGTACAAGGAATCTTGATAATCCTGAACATATTACGCAAGGTTTAAATGCCTTGGAACGGCTTGTAAACGCCGGTTTTCAGGTTATTGTCAGCGGACTTGCAAAAGGTTCGGATACGCTTGGCCATCAAACAGCAATAAAACTTGGAGCAAAAACGATAGCGGTTTTAGGTAACCCTATCAATATTGCCTATCCAGCTGAAAACAAAAACCTTCAAGAATTGATTGCGAAAGATCATCTCGTTTTGAGTGAATATCCGGTTGGTATACTTTCTCAAGGCTCATATTTTGCGAACAGAAATCTCACAACAGTTAGCCTTTCAAGAGAAGGTGTTGTGGTAGCAAGAGCTGGAGATAAAAGTGGAACTCAATATGCGATAAGAACATGTGTTGAACAAAACAAAACTGTTTATGCGTTAGAAAATAATATTCATGAACCAGAATATCAGTGGGTTCATAAGTATAAAAACTCGATTAAAGTTGTTAAGGATAGATAAAGGGAATTTACCATGAATTCAAGAGCTATAATCTTTGACTTAGATGATACAATCTTTGCTACAGAAGAATTTAAACCATACCTCCGAACCGAAATTGGACGAGAAACCATTCCTGGTCTTATTGAACGCGATGAGATTGAAGTGCGAGAAAGGCATCAGGGCGTTGTGGAATACATCAATAAACTGATAAATAGTGGGATTGCTGTCTTTATATTCTCTGACTCTCCCTCGGCTTATTGTTTTGCTATTCTTGATAAAGGTGGTGTCAAAGTAAGTCGAGACAATATTTATTGTAGTCAACATAAACCTACAGTTGATGATAATATTATCTTTACTTCATATCAAGATATTTTGGTGGTTGGTGATAGTCCCAAAGATATATATTTTGCTCATTTAAGAGCTTTCCCCTCTATCTTGCTTGGACGATTGAGCAAAAAATCCTGTGAATATTATAATCGCTGGACAAAGCCAAGTGCTATATGTACAAATCTGGATGAATTGAAATCTGCTGTTGATGACTATCTAAATGGACAGTTGGTTTTCCAGCAACATGATTTTAAAAGAAATTATGATACCGTCGATCCTGATGAATGCGATTTAACAACAATACCATCAGAAAATATAGGGCATGCCTTTGAATATTGGCCAAATTCAGATGACTGGGATGACGTAGAAGAACGAAAAAAAGTTTGGTTTGAAGTAAAGAGATCAATTAAAGTTGCAAAAGAATTAACTCAAAGCCAAATAGAAAATAGTGAAAGAGTTGCATTTTACAATCGAAATAAAACAATCGGATATGGAAAAGCTTTTAAAGCATTGATGTGGGTATCATTCCAGGAGTTTGTAAAATGGGCGAAAAAAGAGAAGCTAACTGGGAAAATATATTTGGTTCCTACACCACCCTCAGTTCCGATGGAATGTAATAAATCATTTCCGATGCTAATTTTGGCTGAATGGTGGTCAAAGTATGCTTATTTTGCGCGGAAAAAGGGTGAGATAAACTTTATTCTTGAACATTTTTACATCGTTGAACGCTTTTTGCCAACGCCTCCAGCTCATATGTCAAATGGAAGGAGAGAGGTTAGGCCCCATCTGGAGACATTAGGTACTTATAAGAAAATCAAAAAAAATGATGGAACGGCTGTAATAATTTTAGATGATATAGTTACCTCTGGAACTCAAATGAATGCTGTTGCAACACTACTAACCGAAGTTGGAATTTTTAAAAATGAGATTCCTTTTTACGGATACGCCTTTGCTCGAACAACACGTCCAGGTGCAGATGTCTCCGAACTGTTGAGGCTATTTAGCGCATCTGAAATTGCTGGATCGTGAGTAACTATCCTACAGGCATTATGTCATGTTGCCCACTCTCACGCTTTGTCGAATGGACTCATTCGGTCGAGGAGGCTGCTTATTCTCCTCAACCAAACACAATGACTCTGTCGCCATTTCGTCGCCGTTGGTGATTGATGTTTTACATATGTTGTTGATTTTTAATGTTTTAAATTCCAGGCAACAAAAAACCCATTTACGGCTAAGTAGATGGGTTTAGCGAAGATTAGAAATCTTCGATGTCTCCGGGTTTCACGTAAGGTCGACTTCCAGCAAGCGCCTCAACACATGCAAAGAGTGCGTCCTCCGCCCCACCTCTTTCTCTAATCGTATCTTCTTTTACGAATAGTTTTTCTTTATGCATTTGCAAAATCGCTTCGTCAACGAACGTGTATAGGTCTTGGCCTGTGCGATGCAGTTCAGTGAGCAACGCTTTTAGAGCCAGTTCGGTTTGGTATTTTGTGGCCATCTGCATTTCATCCTTAAGCTTGGTGGACGTAAAGTGGACATGGACAAAAAAAAGGGGTTACGCTTTCACGTAACCCCTTGTTTTAATTGGTGGAGCTGGCGGGAGTTGAACCCGCGTCCGAAATTTCTACATCCTCGGTACTACATGCTTAGTTTGTCTTTACATTCGCACGCCAGCTGCGGACAGACACGCCACTAACGAACTAGCCTGATTAGTTTTAACGCTTCAACCCCAGGCAGGGCTTCCACGCGATCTCTTTTGGGTTTGACCTCTCTTTGATCCCCGTCTTAAGAGCGGAAGCTAGGGAGAGAGGGCTCAGAGCAGGTTATTAAGCTGCTAAAGCGTAGTTTTCGTCGTTTGCGACTATTTTTTTGCGGCTTTTAACGAGGCAAACCGCCCCTCGGCATGCACCTTGGGTTTCGCAAATCCCGTCGAATCCAGAATCAGCCCCAATAGTGTTGAACTAAGTATACCAGATTTCACTTCCTGGATACCAGCCCGGAACGCTAACTTATTGAATAGTACAATAAGTGTGCAGAATCAACGTCCTGCGTTTTTCATAATGCGCGCTTTATCCAACTGCCACTCGCGTTCTTTCAGGTCAGTACGTTTGTCGTGCTGTTTTTTACCTTTCGCGACGCCAACTTTTACTTTGCACCAGGCATTTTTCCAGTACAACGACAGGGCGACTACGGTGAAACCTTCACGGTTGATGCGTCCGTAGAGGGATTCCAGCTCACGCTTGTTCAGCAGTAGCTTACGGGTGCGCGTTGGGTCACATACGTAGTGCGACGAGGCGACGGTCAGTGGCGTAAAGTTCGCGCCGAACAGGAAGGCTTCGCCATCTTTAAGGATCACGTAGCTGTCGCCGATGTTAGCTTTCCCGGCGCGCAGCGATTTTACTTCCCAGCCCTGCAACGCAAGGCCAGCTTCGAATTCTTCTTCAATGAAATACTCGTGGCGAGCACGCTTGTTGAGCGCAATGGTCGCCGAGCCTGGTTTATGTGCTTTTTTCTTCGTCATAAGTGTCGTAAAGCCGTCGGTAATCTGATTTCAAAAAGTCACCTCATTGCGTCCTGTGAGGTCTAACGCGCTATCTTAGCATGAGATGAGGCTTAGCGTTTTTTTAACAGGTGATAAATGTTATTATTTGTCCGTTGTGTGACCATGGAAAATGCTATGCCTCAGATTAGCCGTACTGCGCTCGTTCCTTACAGCGCGGAACAAATGTATCAGTTAGTGAACGATGTTCAGTCTTATCCAGAGTTTATCCCGGGATGTACCGGGAGCCGCGTTCTGGAGTCTGGCCCGACGCAGATGACTGCGGCGGTGGATGTCTCCAAAGCGGGGATCAGCAAGACGTTCACCACCCGCAATACGCTGACTAACAATCAGAGTATTTTGATGCATCTGGTGGATGGTCCATTTAAAACCCTGATGGGTGGCTGGAAGTTTACGCCACTGAGCGCTGACGCCTGCCGCATTGAGTTCCATCTGGACTTTGAGTTCACCAATAAGCTAATTGAGCTGGCGTTTGGCCGCATCTTTAAAGAGCTGGCGTCAAATATGGTTCAGGCGTTTACCACCCGCGCCAAAGAGGTTTACAGTGTCGCATAAGATTGCTGTAGAGGTGGTCTACGCGCTGCCGGAGAAGCAGTATCTGCAGCGCGTGACGCTGGAAGAGGGGGCGACCGTTGAGGCGGCTATCCGCGTGTCCGGCATCCTTGAGCTTCGCAGAGATATCGACCTGGCGAAAAATAAGGTCGGGATTTACAGCCGTCCGGTGAAGCTGGGCGATGTGCTGAGGGAGGGCGACCGGGTCGAGATTTATCGTCCGCTGATTGCCGATCCGAAAGAGCTGCGTCGTCAGCGTGCGGAGAAGGCGGGTAAGTAGCGCTTCTTCCCCTCACCCTGTTCCTCTTCCCAAAGGGGGGAAGGGATAAAGAAAAACAAAAAAGGTGCTCGTTGAGCACCTTTTTGCATTTCTGGCTTCTGATTATTTTGTCAGGGCAGGTTTGTTGTCGATGTTGGTCAACACACCGGCGCTGCTGAAGGTCAGCGTCAGGGTCTGCTGGGTCACGCTTTCGTGGCCAGGCTGCTGACGGAATACATAGAACCAGGTGTTAGTGCCGAACGGATCGGTCATCATCGGGGTTCCCAGTGCATAAGCGACCTGCTGTTGTGTCATCCCCACGCGGATTTTGGACACATCGTTAGGGGTAAGGTAGTTCCCCTGGTTGATGTCAGGACGGTAAACCACTTTCTCCAGAGTGGAACAGCCTGCGGTCAACATCAGAAGAACCGCTGCGGCAGCGGTCAGCATTTTACAACGCATAGTGATTTGATTCCTTTTCGGGCCCGAGCAGAACGCGGCTCATATGTAATATGCCGATGATAATAGACCTTGCCCCACTTTGAAACCGGTCTGGCGGCGTTTTTGTTGTTCTGTATGACCCTGAGATCCCGAAAAAGTTTATGCCGCCAGCAGTTCTTTCGCGTTCGCGAGCGTATTACGCGTGACTTCACTGCCGCCGAGCAGTCGTGCCAGCTCCTGCAGACGCGCGCGTTTATCCAGCGGCTTCATGTGCGTTTCGGTCATTTCGCCGTCGGTTTCTTTACTGACAATAAAGTGATGATGACCACAGCCCGCGACCTGCGGCAGGTGGGTGACACACATCACCTGCGTTGACTCACCTAGCTGGCGCAGCAGTTTACCCACCACTGCCGCCGTTGGGCCACTGATGCCGACATCCACTTCATCGAAAATCAGCGCCGGGGTTTCCATTTTACGTGCGGTAATCACCTGAATCGCCAGCGCAATACGCGACAGTTCACCGCCGGATGCCACTTTGGAGATTGCCTGCAGCGGCTGCCCCGGGTTGGTGGTGACGCGGAACTCGATGCGATCCGCCCCTTCTGCCGTCAGGTGGTTCTCTTCAAAACGGACATCAATAGTGAATACACCGTGCGGCATCGCCAGCGTGTGCATGCTGTCGGTGATGTGCTGGCTTAGCTCCTGAGCGTAATGTTGACGGATCTCATGCAGTTTTTTCGCCGTGGTCAGCGCCTGCTGATGATGCAGGTTCACGGCCAGAGAGAGGGTTTCCTGCGAATCCGCCTGATCGTCAAGCTGCTGCTGTTCTTCGAGCAGAGACTGATAATAGCCTGGTAGTTCTTCCGGCGTGACATGGTGCTTGCGCGCCAGTGAAATCTGACGAGAAAGGCGCTGCTCCAGCTCAAACAGGCGGTTCGGGTCGAGGTCCAGCCGTTCACAATAATGACGCAGTTCGTCACTGGCTTCTGAGATTTGAATCGCGGCCTCTTCCAGCATATCCAGTACGCCAGAAAGTTTACTGTCCATGCCGGCCAGTTCGGTGACCAGTTGACGGACATTGTACAGCTGGCTCTGCAGGTTAACGTCTTCGCCATCTGCCAGCATGTTGAGGGCATTCTGGCTGGTTGAGAGCAGGTGGCCGCTGTTGGCGAGGCGCTTGTACTCTTCGTCAATTTGTTCAAACTCACCCGCCTGCGGGTTGAATTCGTTCAGCTCTTTAAGCTGGTACGCCAGCAGCTCCGCACGCGCGGCGCGCTCCTGGCTTTGCTGCTGGTGCTGGGCGAGCTCGCGGCAGCTTTGATGCCACTGGCGGTAGTGCTCCGCCATAAGTTGAGTAAGCGCGTACTCACCCGCATAGCCATCAAGCAGGGCTTTCTGCTGTTCTGGTTTGACGAGTTGCTGATGCGCATGCTGACCGTGGATCTGGATAAGCAGCTGGCCGAGTTCGCGGAGCTGGGAGAGCGGGACTGCCGTGCCGTTGATAAAGCCTCGGGAGCGCCCGTCGCTGCTGATCACGCGGCGAAGTAAACACTCTCGTCCATCTTCGAGCTGATTTTGTTCCAGCCAGCGCAGGGCTGCAGGGGTATCTTTCAGGGAGAAACGTGCGCAAAGATCGGCACGGTTTGCGCCCATGCGCACCATGTCGCCTTCTGCACGGCCGCCAAGGCACAAGCCGAGGGCATCAATGGCAATGGATTTACCCGCACCGGTTTCGCCGGTGATCGCCGTCATGCCGCTGTGGAAATCGATCTCAAGCTCACGAACAATGGCAAAGTTGCTGATGGTCAGTTGTGCCAGCATAATTGTTTTCCTGTATGAAAAACCATAACTGTGTTTTCATACAGTATAAACTGGTTTTTTATACAGTAAAGTACTGGATGCAAAATCAGAACAATTTTTTTGACCAGCCAAGCTTCGAGCTTAATGTGTTGAAATAGCTGTAATCTTTCGGGTGAATCAAGTTCAGGTGGTAATCACACCGGCGAATAAGAACATCTTCACCTTCCTGGATTGGCAGCGCGATCTGGCTGTCGCAGCTGATCTCCAGGTCGTTACGGCGGTGCGAGAAGCGCAGACGTATCGTACTGTCGCCGTTAATCACCAGCGGGCGCGCGGAGAGCGTGTGCGGGAACATCGGCACTAGCGTAATAGCATCCAGAGAGGGCGTCAGGATCGGGCCGCCCGCAGAAAGCGAGTAGGCGGTTGAGCCGGTCGGGGTGGAGATAATCAACCCGTCAGAACGCTGGGAAAAGGCAAAGATTTCGTCGATATAAACTTCGAACTCAATCATGTGTGCCACTTTGCCGGGATGAAGCACCACCTCGTTAATCGCGGTGCTGATGCGCTTCTGACAGTCCTGCTGGCACACCTGCGCTTCCAGTAAAAAGCGTTTTTCGCTGATATAATGACCTTCCAGCACGTCGGCCAGCTGTTGCTGCGCGTTGTCCGGGTCGAGGTCGGTTAAAAAGCCGAGATTGCCGCGGTTGATACCGATGACCTTGATGTCATAACGCGCCAGCGTGCGTGCCGCGCCGAGCATGTTGCCATCGCCGCCCACCACCACGGCGAGATCGGCCTGTTGGCCAATTTCCGCCAGCGTGCCGGTTTTGACGCTCTTCAGCTGCAGTTCCTGCGCAATTTGCTGCTCGACCATCACTTCATAGCCTTTGCTACACAACCAGCGATACAACATTTCATGTGTCGTCAATGCGGTAGGGTGACGCGGATGCCCGACGATCCCAATACACCTGAAATGATTATTCATTTTCTGGAGGTCCTTGTGCCTGATGAATGATGACAATCTCTCTTGTTCCCTTGAATCCAGGAAACTGATCCCCATAATAAGCGAAGTTAGCGAGATGAATGCAGAAAAACGCGGAGAAATTCATGAGTAGTAAAGAACAGAAAACGCCTGAGGGGCAAGCCCCTGAAGAAATTATCACGGAACAGCACGATGAAGTTGAGGCTGTAGAGCCAGACGCATCTGCTGAGCAGGTGGACCCGCGCGATGAAAAAATTGCGAATCTGGAAGCCCAACTGGTAGAAGCACAGAATCGCGAACGCGACACCGTTCTGCGCATCAAGGCGGAAATGGAAAACCTGCGTCGTCGTACCGAGCAGGACGTTGAGAAGGCGCATAAATTTGCGCTGGAGAAATTCGTCAACGAACTGCTGCCGGTGATCGATAGCCTCGACCGCGCGCTGGAAGTGGCTGACAAAGCGAATCCGGACAACGCGGCGATGATCGAAGGTATCGAACTGACGCTGAAATCCATGCTCGACGTGGTGCGTAAGTTTGGCGTGGAAGTGATTGCGGATACCGATGTGCCGCTGGATCCAAACGTTCACCAGGCCATTGCGATGGTGGAATCTGAAGAGATTGAAGCCGGTAAAGTGCTGGGCGTGATGCAGAAAGGTTACACCCTGAACGGCCGTACCATTCGCGCTGCGATGGTGACCGTGGCGAAAGCGAAAGCCTAATTTGCTATCTGTAGTGCCGGGTGGCGGCATTCGCCTTACCCGGCCTACGTTTTATTCAGCAATACTTTCCCTAAGTGGCGTAACGGGCAGCACCTTCACCTGCTTAATCATATTGTCCTGCACGTCCAGGATATCAATATCGTACTGCTCAATGCGCACCCGCGTGCCCGCCGCTGGGATCTCTTCAAGCGCTTCCAGAATCATCCCGTTCATGGTACGAGCTTCATCTTCCGGCAAATGCCAGTTAAAGGCTTTGTTGAGTTCACGGATGTTCGCGCTACCGTCAATCAGCACCGAACCGTCGTTCTGCGGAGTCACTTCCTCCGCGAGGGAAGGGGACATCGATGTGGTAAAATCTCCGACAATCTCTTCCAGAATATCTTCGACCGTCACCAGGCCCTGAATATCGCCGTACTCGTTGACCACCAGGCCGACTTTTTTCTTGTTGCGCTGGAATTTAACCAGCTGCGTGCTGAGCGGCGTACCTTCCGGCACGTAGTAAATCTCGTCGGCGGCGCGCAGCATCACCTCTTTGGTGAACTCTTTTTTCTCGGTCATCAGACGGTAGGCTTCGCGCACGCGCAGCATGCTGATGGCGTCATCCAGCGAGTCGCGATAGAGCACGATGCGCCCGTGCGGAGAGTGCGTCAGCTGGCGGACAATGGCTTTCCAGTCGTCGTTGATGTCGATACCGACGATTTCGTTGCGCGGCACCATGATGTCGTTCACGCTCACTTTTTCCAGATCCAGCACCGACAGGAGCATATCCTGATTGCGCCGGGAGATCTGCGAGCGGGATTCGTTCACGATGGTGCGCAGCTCTTCTTTGCTGAGCGCGCTGCTGATAGTGACGTCGGCTTTGATCCCCACCATCCGCATCAAAACGCGCGTGACCATGTTCAGCAGCCAGACCAGCGGCATCATCAGGATCTGCAGCGGCGCCAGCAGGAAGCTGCTCGGGTAGGCCACCTTTTCCGGGTAAAGCGCGGCGATGGTTTTTGGCAGTACTTCGGCAAACACCAGCACCACAAACGTCAGCACGCCGGTGGCAATCGCCACCCCGGCATTGCCGTACAGGCGCATCCCAACGATGGTGCCGAGGGCTGAGGCCAGAATATTGACAAGGTTGTTGCCGATAAGCACCAGGCTTATCAGCCGATCCGGCTTGCGGAGCAGTTTTTCAACGCGGCGGGCGGCACGGTTACCCTGTTTAGCACGATGACGCAACCGGTAACGGTTTAAGGTCATCATGCCGGTTTCCGAGCCGGAGAAATAGGCGGAGATGACCACCATGACGATCAGGATAACGATCAGCGTGGTGGTAGAGATGTGTTCCAGGGGGAACTCCTTTTATAACTTAGCCAGCAAATTGCTGTATGAAGCGGCTGCCAAAATAGGCAAGGGTGAGAATGCCCGCACCCGCGACGTTGAACCAGACGACGCGACGACCGCGCCAGCCTTCATGATAATGGCCCCACAACAGGACAATATAGACAAACCACGCGATGATGGAGAGCACTGCTTTATCGATATTCTCCACGCTGAACAGGTTCTTCATGTAAAACAGGCCGGTGCAGAGCGTGAGCGTCAGCAGCACCACGCCTATCTGGGTGATGTGGAACATCTTACGCTCAATGACCATCAGCGGCGGCATTTCATGGTTGAACGCCAGCTTTTTGTTTTTCAACTGGTAATCAATCCAGGCGAGCTGCATGGCGTAAAGCGCGGCGATGATCAGCGTTGCATAGGCGAACAGCGACAGGCCGATGTGCACCAGCATCCCCGGCGTCGCCTCCAGATGCGTAATGAATTCATTAGGCATAAAGGTGGCTAAAGCCAGATTGATCAGCGCGAAGGTATAGACAATCGGCAGCAGCAGCCAGCCGCGATTTTTAGACGCGACGATGGTCATTACCGTACAGATCATCAGGCTGACCAGCGAGCCGACGTTGAGGACGCTCAGGTTTTGCACGCTGCCGTCGCCGGGAATAATGCGTGATTCCAGCGCAAACGCGTGGCTTATCAGTGCGATGACCGCCGAAAGAATAGCCATGCGCCTCCAGCCGCTGTTTTTTTGCAGCAGTCCGGGAATAATCAGCGCGAGGCTGACAGAGTAGGCAACAAGGGCGATCAGTGCGAAAACAGGCATATTGGCATCGACAGTTGTCTTAATAAGAAAGAGAAGCAGTATAACGTTACGTGACGCCTGCTCCAACCGTTGCATAACAACAAAGGCGCCTTCATGTTATACTCCGGCAAAATTCTGTGTATGTGTCGCTCAATGCGGCCCAACGTTTCTACTCAGGCGAGAGACAATGTTTGATAATTTAACCGATCGTTTGTCGCGCACGCTGCGCAACATCAGCGGCCGCGGACGCCTTACTGAAGAGAACATCAAGGAAACGCTGCGCGAAGTGCGCATGGCGCTGCTGGAAGCAGACGTGGCGTTGCCGGTTGTTCGAGATTTTATCAACCGCGTAAAAGAGAAGGCGGTTGGTCATGAAGTTAACAAGAGCCTGACCCCGGGTCAGGAGTTCGTCAAAATCGTTCGTAACGAACTGGTCTCGGCGATGGGCGAAGAGAACCAGGTGCTTAACCTGGCGGCTCAGCCGCCGGCCGTGGTGCTGATGGCGGGCCTGCAGGGTGCGGGTAAAACCACCAGCGTCGGTAAGCTGGGTAAATTCCTGCGCGAAAAGCACAAGAAGAAAGTGCTGGTTGTCTCTGCGGACGTCTATCGCCCGGCGGCGATCAAGCAGTTGGAAACGCTGGCCGAGCAGGTCGGCGTGGACTTCTTCCCGTCCGACGTTGCCCAGAAGCCTGTCGACATCGTTAACGCCGCGCTGAAAGAAGCGAAGCTGAAATTCTACGACGTGCTGCTGGTGGATACCGCCGGTCGTCTGCACGTTGACGAAGCGATGATGGACGAAATCAAGCAGGTGCACGCTTCTATCAACCCGGTAGAGACCCTGTTTGTCGTTGACGCCATGACCGGTCAGGATGCGGCGAATACCGCGAAAGCGTTTAACGAAGCGCTGCCGTTAACCGGCGTGGTGCTGACCAAAGTCGACGGCGACGCCCGCGGCGGTGCGGCGCTTTCTATTCGTCATATCACCGGTAAGCCGATCAAGTTCCTCGGCGTGGGCGAGAAAACCGAAGCGCTGGAGCCGTTCCACCCGGACCGTATCGCCTCCCGTATCCTCGGCATGGGCGACGTGCTGTCGCTGATCGAAGATATCGAGAGCAAGGTTGACCGCGCGCAGGCTGAAAAGCTCGCCAGCAAGCTGAAAAAAGGCGACGGTTTCGATCTGACCGACTTCCTTGAGCAGCTGCGTCAGATGAAAAACATGGGCGGCATGGCAAGCCTGATGGGCAAACTGCCGGGCATGGGCCAGATCCCTGACAACGTTAAATCCCAGATGGATGACAAAGTGCTGGTGCGTATGGAGGCGATCATTAACTCCATGACGCTGAAGGAACGAGCCAAGCCAGAAATCATCAAAGGTTCCCGTAAGCGCCGTATCGCTGCCGGTTGCGGCATGCAGGTGCAGGACGTTAACCGCCTTCTGAAACAGTTCGACGACATGCAGCGCATGATGAAGAAAATGAAGAAAGGCGGCATGGCGAAGATGATGCGCGGCATGAAAGGCATGATGCCTCCCGGTTTTCCAGGGCGTTAATCGCTTTTGAGATTGCTTTTTGCCCGAAAATGAGTAAAATTTTCGGGCTTTTAATATGACACCCGGGCTCCGTTCCTCGATGGGGCCCGGTTGTTTTATTCACACAAGAGGATGTTATGGTAACTATTCGTTTAGCACGTCACGGCGCTAAAAAGCGTCCGTTCTACCAGGTTGTTGTGACTGACAGCCGTAATGCACGCAACGGTCGCTTCATCGAGCGCGTTGGTTTCTTCAACCCACTGGCCTCTGGCGCAGAAGAAGAAACCCGTCTGGATCTGGATCGTATCGCTCACTGGGTTGGCCAGGGCGCTACTGTTTCCGATCGCGTTGCTACGCTGATCAAAGCAGCAAACAAAGCAGCTTAATCTGTCACGGTGGTCATGATGAGCAATAAAGCACCTGTTGAACCGATCGTATTGGGAAAAATGGGTTCTTGCTACGGTATCCGTGGTTGGCTCAGAGTGTTTTCCTCCACTGAAGACGCTGATAGCATTTTTGATTACCAGCCCTGGTTCATCCAGAAAGCCGGTAAGTGGGAAGAGGTCGAGCTGGAAAGCTGGCGTCACCACAATCAGGACATCATCATCAAGCTGAAAGGCATTGACGATCGTGATGCCGCGAATGCGCTGACTAATTGTGAAATTGTCGTGGATTCGTCGCAGTTGCCACAGCTGGAAGAGGGCGACTACTACTGGAAAGACCTTATGGGCTGCCAGGTAGTCACCACTGAAGGTTACAGCCTGGGGAAAGTCATCGATATGATGGAAACCGGGTCAAATGACGTTCTCGTCATTAAGGCAAACCTGAAAGATGCATTTGGCATCAAGGAGCGGCTGGTCCCGTTCCTCGATGGACAGGTTATCAAGAAAGTCGATCTCGCTACTCAAACCATTGAAGTAGATTGGGATCCTGGTTTTTAAATTCTCCGGATAAACGGTAAAAGACGGCGCTATGTGGATTGGCATAATTAGCCTGTTTCCTGAAATGTTCCGCGCGATTACCGATTACGGGGTAACTGGCCGGGCAGTAAAGAATGGCCTGCTGAGCATCCAGAGCTGGAGTCCGCGTGACTTTACTCATGACCGGCACCGTACCGTGGACGATCGTCCTTACGGCGGCGGACCGGGGATGTTAATGATGGTGCAACCCTTACGGGACGCCATTCACACAGCAAAAGCCGCGGCAGGTGAAGGCGCAAAGGTGATTTATCTGTCACCTCAGGGACGCAAGCTTGATCAAGCGGGCGTGAGCGAACTGGCGACGAATCAAAAGCTGATTCTGGTCTGTGGGCGCTACGAAGGGATAGATGAGCGCGTAATTCAAACCGAGATTGACGAAGAATGGTCTATCGGCGATTACGTTCTCAGCGGTGGTGAGTTACCGGCAATGACGCTGATTGACTCCGTCGCCCGGTTTATTCCGGGGGTTCTGGGCCATGAAGCTTCGGCAACGGAAGATTCCTTTGCCGATGGATTGCTGGACTGTCCACACTATACTCGTCCTGAAGTGTTAGAAGGGATGGAAGTACCGGCAGTGTTACTGTCTGGAAACCATGCCGAGATACGTCGCTGGCGTTTGAAGCAGTCGCTGGGCCGAACCTGGCTTAGAAGACCTGAACTTCTGGAAAACCTGGCTCTGACTGAAGAGCAAGCAAAGTTGCTGGCCGAGTTCAAAACTGAACACGCGCAACAGCAGCATGAACATGATGGGAAGGCGTAATACGCTCCCGAATATCAGTTTACCCAGGATAAGAGATTAAATTATGAGCAACATTATTAAGCAACTTGAACAAGAGCAGATGAAGCAGGACGTACCTTCCTTCCGTCCAGGTGACACCGTGGAAGTGAAAGTATGGGTTGTTGAAGGTTCCAAAAAACGTCTGCAGGCATTCGAGGGCGTGGTTATCGCTATTCGTAACCGCGGTCTGCACTCTGCATTCACTGTTCGTAAAATTTCCAACGGCGAAGGCGTTGAGCGTGTCTTCCAGACTCACTCTCCGGTAGTTGACAGCATTGCTGTTAAACGTCGTGGTGCTGTACGTAAAGCTAAACTGTACTACCTGCGTGAGCGTACTGGTAAGTCTGCTCGTATTAAAGAGCGTCTGAACTAAGATTCGCTTAAGCGACATCCTGTTAGAAAGGGCTGGCCGAAAGGCTGGCCCTTTTTTTATCCCATCGCACCTCTCGCATTAACCCTTTCGTCATAAATCATTTACAATGCTTGCCTCTTGAATGGAGGGGAAGTGGATAACGTACTGCATCAGCCTAACCGGAAACGCGCAGCGGCATTGACCGCGCTGTTTGCGATCCTGCTGATCGTGGTTGCACCCCTTATCTCCGTCTCGCTGCAGAAAGACCCCATGAGCGCCATGCCGGGCATGCATCATGACATGAGCATGATGTCGATGGACGAGCATCACGGCGATATGCCACACACAATGCCGGTCGACCATGCGGAAGCGTGCGGCTACTGCGTGCTGTTAGCCCACGTGCCGGGCGTGATACTCGCGCTGATAGTGCTGCTCAGTATCGTGCTGCAGAGGCTTCGCGTTAAGCCGCCGCGTCAGGCGGTCAGCCACTGGCACTTTTTCCCCTGGCTTTACCCTGATACCCGCGCGCCGCCGCGGCAGTCTGCTTTTTCCCTTTAAAAACTCAATCGATAACTTTTTGCCTTAAAAAGGAAAAGTATGACTACCTGCACCTCGCGCGCGGCATGGGGAAACCTGCTGCGTCGCCTCCATTTCTACGTCGGGCTGTTTGTCGGCCCGTTTATCTTCTTCGCCGCGCTGACCGGTACGCTGTACGTGGCGACCCCGCAGCTCGAGAATGCGCTCTACCGGCACGCGCTCCATACGGATTCCGTGGGCGAGCCGAAGCCGCTGGCGGAACAAATCGCCACGGCGGAAAAGGCCGTTGGCTCAGATTTGCGTTTGCACGCCGTTCGCCCGGGGCTGGTTGAAGGTGAAACCACCCGCGTGATGTTTGCTGACCGGACGCTGGGGCCTTCGGAAAACCGGGCGATCTTTATCGATCCGGTAAGCCTGGCGGTGCGGGGGGATATGACGGTGTACGGCACCAGCGGGATTTTACCGCTGCGTCAGACCATTGATTATCTGCATACCTCTCTGATGCTGGGCGATATCGGGCGGCTCTATAGCGAACTGGCCGCTTCCTGGATGTGGGTGGCCGCACTGGGAGGGATTGCCCTGTGGTTTTATACCCGACCAAAACGCCGGATTAACAATCGCTTCCAGAACCGCCGTCGGGTGCATGTGACGCTCGGCTGGATATTACTGGGGGGCATGCTGCTCTTCTCTGCAACCGGCCTGACCTGGTCCCAGTGGGCGGGGGGGAATGTTGATAAGCTGCGCGCTGAGTTGAACTGGCTAACCCCGCAGGTGAATACGACGCTATCCGGCGTGCCGGAGAGCGTGGATGAGCACGCCGAACACCGTGGCCATCACGGCGGAATGGTGATGCCGGAAATGGCGATGGATCTGACTCGGTTTGACGGTGTGTTAAGCGCGGCGCGTAAAGCGGGGATTGATGCCAACAGGCTGGAGATCCGCCCGGCGAAAACAATGGATCGCGCATGGACAGTGACGGAAATCGACCGCAGCTGGCCGACTCAGGTGGACGCCGTTGCGGTTGATCCCGGTACGATGCAGATCCTCGACAGAACCCGATTCGAGGACTTCCCGCTCATGGCAAAACTGACCCGCTGGGGCGTGGATTTCCATATGGGGATCTTATTCGGGCTGGTGAATCAGCTGCTGCTCGTTGCTTTCGGCCTTGCCCTGTGCGTGCTTATCATCTGGGGATACCGGATGTGGTGGATGCGTCGTCCGGCACAGTCGGCAATGAATCCGGTGCAGACGCTTACTCAGAGCTGGCTGGCGCTGTCAGGGTGGGGAAGAGGTGTTACCGTGGTCATCAGCGCACTGCTGGGGCTGGCTTTGCCGGTGATGGGCGTGAGTCTGGCGCTGTTTGTTCTGATTGACTGGCTGCGCTGGCGAGCGGCAACAGGCGTGTCGCTCACCGAATCATCCGCTAAATAATCCTATGGCGCGCTGATCACCACTGACACCCGGCGGTTTTCAGCGCGCCCTTGTGTGGTGCTGTTGCTCGCAATCGGATATTTTTGGCCTAATCCCCGGGTGGTGAGATTGCTGCGCGGGATATTCGCGCCTTTCGCCCAGGCGTCGGCCACGGCATTGGCGCGTTTTAACGACAGGGCTTCGTTGTAGCTTGCTTCACCGTAATTATCCGTATGACCGTCCATTCGCGCGTGATTCAGGCCAGTTTTCGCCAGACGAGAGGCCATGGACTGGATCTGTGTTTCACTTTCCGGACGCAGTCTGGCGTCATTCTTATCAAAGAGGATGGTGTCCGACATACCAAGCGACCAGTCGCCGTTCAGTTCGTTAAAACCGTATGACTTCATCGCCGCGATTTGCTCAGGAGTAAATTTGCCCTGGGGCGGCGACTGACAGCCTGCCAGAACCAGTGAGGCCATAACTAACGGCGCGAAGTAACGTTTTAACATAGTGTATCCTTTCTAACTTATTGTTTTCGTACGCTGGTTTTTAACCTGGTACATGTTGCGGTCAGCCCTCTCCAGTAATGCTTCCACGGAAGCATTTTCCCACGCCAGAGCAAAGCCAATGCTGAGTGACATCGATGCTTTTTGTCCGTTATGCAGATCAAACGGACGGATAAACTGCTGCGCTAGCGCAGCACAAATGTGTTGAACCTCTGGTTCAGAATGCACCCCGTACAGCACCATGGCAAATTCGTCACCGCCAAGGCGGTAGGACTGATGGCGTTTATCGCCAAATTCCATCATCCTGCTGGCGACTTCAATCAGCACGCAGTCTCCTGCCGCGTGTCCCCAGGTGTCGTTAATAAACTTAAAATTATCACCGTCGAGAAAGAGCAGGGCCGAGTTTGTTTTTGCCGAGGGGTCATTCATTAATGCCGCAATACTGTTACGAAACGCAGCGCGGTTAGCAAGACCGGTGAGCGGGTCGTGCATGGCGGTACGAAGCAGCTGAGCGTTTTTCGCCTGGAGCTTAAGCTGCCACTCCTCCATCTCGTCCAGCAGGCTGTTGAAGTCTTCTCCAAACTGATGGAATTCTTCAATGCGCCCATCTTTCACCCGACGGGAAAAGTTGCGATTGGTGCGGACGTCATGCACAACGTCGGTGATATTTTGCAGCGCAGTGACCATGCCGCGGTGCAGAGACTGGGTAATGGTGAGCGCGACGACGGTTGCAAAAAGAATACAGCCGGTGAGGACGGCAAACGACATCCAGATGAAATGGCTGATAAGGCTGTCACGCGCGGTAAGACGTATTTCACCTATCTTCGCGCCGTTGTGCAGGATGGGCTGCGCAACCGGAACGGGGAAAAGCCAGCGGCTGACCAGCGCCCCCAGCGTGTCGTTATTATCCTTCGGGTTCCAGGACCAGTAGGCAAAGCGCTTTTTATGCCCGTTGATGACTTCTGCTGCGGCAAACTGCCCCTGCTTACCCAGCGCAGCGAGCGTTTCATTGGCCGCCAGTGAATCGTTGAAAACCAGAGAGGCTTCAAGGCTGTGGCTCATTGTGGCGCCGGTTAATTCGAGATTTTTTTGCGCGTATTGTTTTAATGTTACGACCGAGGCAAAACAGAGCAACAGCCATATTAACGTCATTGTGATGATGACGCTTATCATGCTGTTTCGCCTCAGCGTTCTTTTAAAGGTCGGACGCTGCGTCGAGATGAAATCTTTATCCATGCTGCTTATTCCGTGCAAGCATCAATACATCCGGGTTAACCCTGACGCCACTGCGTGTCAACGCATCCAGATTGACGGAAAATCGCACCTGGCCACGATCGATTATCAGGCAAAAGGCGCTGCCAATAACACATTCCGGATTTTGCTCTGAGATTAATAGCAATGCTCTGCCCTGATATTGACTTATTAATTCAAGTTGTTTCGCAGGTGGTTCAGTCCCGAAATAAACAGCATCGCATGTCGCGGCCAGGGCTTCCCGATCGTTACGTACAATAACGGGGGTATAAGGTAACTCGTTATGCCCCTGGTTTTCGCTGAGCGCGTGCGTATAGTGAGAAGTGGCATAGATGCAGAGTTTAGGCTGACCGGAAAGCGACGGCCATCGCGTATAACTCACTATGCCTGAGACAATAGAACGTACCGATTTATCTGTCTCCGAGAGCGCGCCTGCCATCGCCGGGCCCACCATAAGGAACAGCATTAGCACCAGAGTGAGTCGGAACAAAGAGTTCAAGTATAAATTTCTCACCAGAATCCGCCGTACCGCTCCGGAAATAGATGTCCTTAAGAGTTGCGGGCAGAATACCATTGTTTATCAGAACCGTCATTATGTCAGAAATAGCCCATGGCTGACCTAAGCTAAATCCTACAGTTGTTTATTTTCCAAAGAATAAAAGCAGACTTAATTAAGCCTGCTGGAACGCATACTTTCATCCATTCCTTTTTGCCATGACGCATGCAGTTTCGCTGCATTTTCAACAGCATCACAACTGGCTGGATAAGATTTGCCCGCTAATCCCCATGCATGAATAAAGCCTTCTTCACACACTTTCTTCTGACCATCAGCATAGCCGCGAAGATATTCATTACGATCGACGTGGGGGTCGTTAAAACTATCGGCCAGGGTCTGGTTATCTTTAACCGGCAGGCCATTTATGGCGTCTTCTTTACCCGCGCTGAACCAGTCCGGGCTCGTCCAGTTGGGCTGGAAAGTGTAAGGATTAATCTGACATCCCGATAAAAACAGCGACAGCAGGACGAAAGCAATCGATCGCATAACCCTTCTCCTTTTTCTTCAGCATAGCCTGGCGGAAGAAATTTAGAGTGTAATTTAAAGTTTACGATTTTAGCGGCTGATTTTTGCCTCTATTGTGCGACTGTAAACTAATATGTACGCATTTTGGATTGAAATGTTTACTTTTTATGGTATCGTGGTTTCACCTCACTGAGGAAAACAACTATCGCAAACGAGCTTTACAGGATCGCTATCATGCAAAAAGACGCGCTGAACAACGTACATATCACTGACGAACAGGTTTTGATTACCCCGGATCAACTGAAAGCGGAGTTTCCGCTGAGCGCCGCGCAGGAGGCTCAGATCGAGCACTCTCGCCAGACCATTTCTGACATTATCGCTGGCCGCGATCCGCGCCTGCTGGTGGTTTGTGGTCCTTGCTCTATTCACGATCCTGAAACCGCCATTGAGTATGCGCGTCGATTTAAAGCATTAGCGGAGGAGGTCAGCGATAGCCTCTACCTGGTGATGCGCGTCTATTTTGAAAAGCCACGCACGACGGTTGGCTGGAAAGGATTGATCAACGATCCGCACATGGATGGCTCGTTTGATGTGGAAGCAGGCCTGAAGATTGCGCGTCGCCTGCTGGTGGAACTGGTCAGCATGGGGCTGCCGCTGGCAACCGAAGCGCTGGATCCAAACAGCCCGCAATACCTGGGCGATCTGTTTAGCTGGTCCGCAATTGGTGCGCGTACGACTGAATCGCAAACCCACCGTGAGATGGCGTCTGGCCTGTCGATGCCGGTTGGCTTTAAAAACGGTACCGATGGCAGCCTGGCGACGGCGATCAACGCCATGCGCGCCGCCGCCATGCCGCACCGCTTTGTTGGGATCAACCAGGCGGGCCAGGTGTGCCTGCTGCAAACGCAGGGCAACCCGGACGGTCATGTGATCCTGCGCGGCGGTAAAGCGCCAAACTACAGCCCTGCGGACGTGGCGCAGTGTGAAAAAGAGATGGAACAGGCGGGACTGCGTCCGGCACTGATGGTAGATTGCAGTCATGGTAATTCGAATAAAGATTACCGTCGCCAGCCAGCGGTTGCGGAATCCGTGGTCGCACAGATCAAAGACGGAAACCGTTCGATTATCGGCCTGATGATTGAGAGCAATATTCATGAAGGTAATCAGTCATCAGAACAGCCGCGCAGCGCGATGAAGCACGGCGTCTCCGTGACGGATGCCTGCATCAGCTGGGAAACCACCGATGCGCTGCTGCGTGAGATCCATAAAGATTTAAGCGGCCAGCTGGCGACGCGTCTGGTTTAAGAGGGTAGTTATGGTTGCTGAATTGACCGCACTGCGCGATCAAATTGATGAAGTGGATAAGGCGCTGCTGGACCTGCTGGCACGCCGCATGGCGCTTGTTGCCGAAGTCGGTGAGGTGAAAAGCAAATACGGCCTGCCGATTTACGTCCCGGAGCGCGAAGCCTCAATGCTGGCCTCCCGTCGTAAAGAGGCGCAGGCGCTGGGCGTTTCGCCGGATTTGATTGAAGATGTTCTGCGTCGCGTGATGCGGGAATCCTATTCCAGCGAAAACGACAAGGGCTTTAAAACTCTCTGTCCGTCCCTGCGTCCGGTGGTGATTGTTGGCGGAGCAGGGCAGATGGGGCGTCTGTTCGAGAAAATGCTGACGCTTTCTGGCTATCAGGTGCGCATTCTGGAAAAAGAGGACTGGGCACAAGCACCGGAACTGATGAAAGATGCCGGAATGGTTATCGTCAGCGTGCCGATCCACGTGACGGAGCAGATCATCGGGAAGCTTCCTCCTTTACCAAAAGACTGCATTCTGGTGGATCTGGCTTCCGTTAAAAACGGTCCTCTGCAGGCGATGCTGGCTGCGCATACGGGCCCGGTGCTCGGGCTGCACCCGATGTTTGGCCCGGACAGCGGCAGCCTGGCAAAGCAGGTGGTGGTTTACTGCGACGGCCGTCAGCCTGAAGCCTATCAATGGTTCCTGGAACAGATTCAGGTCTGGGGCGCGAGGCTGCACCGCATCAGCGCGGTCGAGCACGATCAGAACATGGCGTTCATTCAGGCGCTGCGCCACTTTGCGACCTTTGCCTACGGCCTGCATCTGGCGGAAGAGAACGTGCAGCTTGAACAGCTGCTGGCGCTCTCTTCACCGATCTATCGTCTTGAGCTGGCGATGGTCGGGCGTCTGTTTGCGCAGGATCCTCAGCTTTACGCCGACATCATCATGTCGTCTGAAAATAACCTGGCGCTGATCAAGCGCTACTATCAGCGCTTTGGCGAAGCCATTACGCTGCTGGAGCACGGAGACAAGCAGGCGTTTATCGACAGCTTCCGCAAAGTGGAGCACTGGTTCGGCGATTACGCCACGCGTTTCCAGAGTGAAAGCCGCACGCTGTTGCGCCAGGCAAATGACAGTCGCCAGTAATCCAATGATGTATATACTGAAAGCCAGCAATGCTGGCTTTTTTCATTTTGGGGAACTGTCATGGCTGAACCGCAGCTGCTGTTGAACTACACCGGGCATCTGCCCGAATGCCCGACGTGGAGCGCAGAAGAAAATGCGCTTTACTGGGCGGATATTCTGGAAGGGGAGATCCACCGCTACCACCTGCCGACGGGGGAACATACCGTGCTTTCCTTCCATGAAGAGGTGGGCTGCTTTGCCCTGCGTGAGCGAGGCGGCTTTATCGTCGCTATGCGCAACGGCATCTGGCTTGCCGATAAGCATGGGCTCCTGCAGCGCAAGGTGTGTGATAACCCCTCTAACCCGCAACTCGCACGTTTTAACGATGGGGGCACCGACCATCAGGGCCGGTTCTATGCGGGCACGTTCTGGGGGCCGGGAGATTACAACGGCGCGCTGCTGATGCGCATCGACAACGACCTGACGCCGAAGGTGATCCAGTGCGATATCCACGGGCACAACGGCCTGGCGTTTAGCCCGGATAAGCAGTGGATGTTTACCTCAGACACGCCCAACGGTGTGATCTTCCGTACCCCGCTTGATGAACAGGGTGAACCCGGCAGGCGTGAGGTGTTTCGTCAGTTTAAAGAGGGCGAGGGGATACCGGACGGTGCGGCGATGGATGTGGAAGGCTGCTACTGGAGCGCGCAGTTTGACGGCTGGCGTATCGCGCGTTTTTCTCCACAAGGGGAGCAACTGGAAGAATACCGCATGCCGGTGCGTTGCCCAACGATGGTCTGCTTTGGCGGCGATGATATGAAAACGCTGTTCATTACCACCACGCGGGAAAATATGGATGCGGAGGAGGTGGCGAAGTATCCGCTTTCCGGAGCCGTCTTCACCCTGCCGGTTAATGTGGCAGGGATGAAGAAAAGCCGTTTTATCGAATGCTAGCTTGGATCGACCGGGACGACGTTTTCGCTCGGATAGCAGCCCAGCACTTTCATTGAACGGGTAATTTCACCCAGTTCGCGCAGGGCTTTCTGCATGGATGCAGATTCCAGGTTGGCCTGGATATCGAGGTAAAACATCTCTTCCCAAGGATTACCGTGGATTGGGCGTGATTCCAGCCTGGTCATGATCAAATTGTGGTTGCGCAGCACCAGCAGGGCTTCTACCAGCGCGCCCGCCTGCTGGCCGGTCGCCATCAGCAGCGTGGTTTTCGCCGGCACCTGGTCTGACACGTTGATTGCCTTGCGGGCCAGCACCACGAAGCGGGTGATGTTTTGCGTCTGGTTAGCAAGATTGCGTTCCAGAACCTGTAAGCCATACAGCGCGCCGCCCGCTTCGCTGCCGAGCGCAGCAACGGTTGGGGAGTTGGCTTGCGCTACTTTTTCCATTGCCGCCGAGGTGCTTTCGGTGTACTCAATTTTCCAGTTCGGATAGCGGTTCAGGAACTGGCTACACTGCTGGAAAGGCTGCGGATGGCTGTAGACCGTTTCGATCGTGTTCAGGTCCGTTGAACCGGAGACCAGCACGCAGTGATCGATAGGGATCGTCAGCTCGCCGACCAGCGACAGGCTGGTGTGCTGCAGTAAATCGTAGACGTCGTTGATGGCACCGGAACTGGTGTTTTCAATCGGCACGACGGCGTAATCCGCCTGGCCGGTCTCAACCTGGTTAAAAATATCGGCGAATTTTGCGCAGCCGCTCTCAATAAACTCTTCAAAATGACGTGCGGCATACTGGCGTGCGGCCAGATGAGAGTAGGAGCCTTTAGGCCCGAGGAAGGCGATGCGCGCCGAGTGCGGGTTGGTTTTATTGAGATGCTGCTGGAGTAGCGCTTGCTGGGTCAGAACGGAATCTTCGATGATGAGCTGGAACAGCCGGGTGATGTAGTGGGCATCGAGGTGATGCGCTTTGCCGAGCTGGATGAGACGTTCCAGCAGATCCCGCTCGCGGTCGATGTCACGGACCGGACGATGGGAGTCCAGCTTAGCTTTGCCCACTTCAACGGCGAGGGCGCGACGTTCGGCCAGCAGCGCCAGTAATTTTTCATCCAGCGCGCTGATTTTTACTCGCAGATCCAGTAACGGGTTTTCCGGTGTCATAGTGTTGCCTGTCTCATTTTATCGTTATCAATAAAAAAGGCCCCCCGGTGTGGGAGGCCTTGTTGTTCGTCTTCGCATTCTTTATCACACGACGAAACGCCTCCCGTTCAGGGGAAGGTAAAAAAGAATGCGAAGAAGAACGGCGTAAGTTTCATAAAGTCATCCTGTGATTGATACCGTTAAAGTACCCGTACTGTTTTCACCCTGTCAATAAAAAACGCGCCCGAAGGCGCGTTGGCGGTACACTCAATTTAAAGGATTACTCTTCTTCAACTTCTTCCGCGAAGCTGGCGTCTTTCACCGACGTTGCGGCGCGACGGGCTTCACCTTTGTGTTGCACTTTATTGAGCTGCCGTTCCAGCTTGTTGATCAAATCGTTGATTGCGGTGTACATATCCTCATGTTTTGCGCTGGCGACCAGATGGCCGTTTGGAGTATTGATAGTTGCGTCAGCGATGAAACCCTGGGGCTCCTTGGACAGGATGATATGTGGATTAATCAAATGTGTTTGCCATTTATCCAGTTTGGCGAGACGGTCTGCGACGTGCTGGCGAATTGCCGGAGTAATTTCCATTTGTTTACTGGTAATGTTCATTGTCATAAATTTTACCTCTTGTCTTTCCGTCTTGGTGATTCCAGCATACCCGACCTAATGTCAAAATGTGTGATTTAGATCACGTTATTTTGTCGGTTTTTGTCAGGGAATCTTTTTTGTGAGGCAGGGCAGGAAGAGATGAGATTTACCTTGTGGAAGGTACGAATTGCGGTCATAGTTGACGGGATGTGTTGAGGCTAAAGCGCTTCAGCGGATGTCTGAATTGAATAAAAAAACGGCAGCCTTCGGGCTGCCGTTTTGCATTGAAACGCTATCACGTGTTGCTGCTGTTCGCGGCGATGATTTTCGCCACTTTTTCAGCCTGAGCGGTCATCTGCATCTGACGGTAAGCATTTTCCATCAGCTTCAGGCCGTCACGCGTTGCCTGAGTATCCGGGTAATCACGCAGCATACCTTCTACGCGGTTAACCACAGCAACCCATGCGCCACGGCGGGTATAGTATTCCGCAACGGAGTACTCATATTTCGCCAGACGATCTTTCAGGAACACCAGACGTTTGGTCGCGTCGGTGACATACTGACTGTTCGGATAGCCGCGCACCAGCTTGGAGAAGTCATTGAAGGCGTCGCGCGCATGCTGCGGGTCACGGTCGGAGCGATCTACGCCGAAGAAGCCCTGCAGGGCGCTGTCGTCCAGCGCCATGTTGGTCAGGCCGCGCATGTACATGACGTAGTCGATGTTAGGATGAGTCGGGTTCAGACGCATGAAACGATCGATAGTTGCCTGAGCCAGCGGCAGATCGGCATTTTTGTAGTAGGCGTAGATAAGATCTAACTGTACCTGCTGCGAATACGGACCAAATGGATAGCGATTATCCAACGCTTCCAGTTGCGTTATCGCCTGTTTCCAGTTACCGTCCTGCAACTTTTGTTGTGCAGTCGCATAGATTTCATTCGGCGGATTGTCAGGGACCTGTTCATTCGAACCGGAGCAGCCCACCAAAGCCAGGCTCAACGTGGCCGCTGCCACCAGATATTTCATGCGCGTCATGACGTTTTGACTTTCCTCAAATGTTTGTCCGGGAGAAACTCTGTTCCTGCTCCCGATTAAGACCAGCTACAATAGCACACTATATTAAACGGCAAAGCCGTAAAACCCAACGTTAAACAAAGAAGCAGTTTATGGCACAACGAGTAGAACTCACCGCAACAGTCTCCGAAAATCAGCTCGGTCAACGCTTAGATCAGGCTTTGGCCGAATTGTTCCCTGATTATTCGCGTTCACGTATAAAAGAATGGATCCTTGACCAGCGCGTGCTGGTAAACGGCAAGATCTGGGACAAACCAAAAGAGAAAGTGTTTGGTGGGGAAGCTGTTGCCATCAATGCTGAAATCGAAGAGGAAATCCGCTTCGAGCCGCAGGATATCCCACTGGACATCGTCTATGAAGATGATGACATTCTGGTGATCAACAAGCCGCGCGACCTGGTTGTTCATCCGGGCGCAGGGAATCCAGACGGTACGGTACTTAACGCACTTCTTCATTATTATCCGCCGATTGCGGATGTCCCACGTGCAGGCATCGTTCACCGTCTGGATAAAGACACCACCGGTCTGATGGTGGTGGCGAAGACCGTTCCCGCTCAGACCCGTCTGGTGGAGTCGCTGCAGCTGCGTGAGATTACTCGCGAATATGAAGCGGTGGCGATTGGACACATGACCGCTGGCGGCACGGTAGAAGAGCCGATCAGCCGTCACCCGACGAAACGTACCCATATGTCGGTGCATCCGATGGGTAAACCGGCGGTGACGCACTATCGCATTATGGAGCACTTCCGTATTCATACCCGTCTGCGCCTGCGCCTGGAAACCGGTCGTACTCACCAGATCCGCGTTCACATGGCGCACATTACCCATCCGCTGGTGGGGGATCAGGTGTACGGCGGTCGTCCGCGTCCGCCAAAAGGCGCGTCGGATGAGTTCATCAGCGTACTGCGTAAATTCGATCGTCAGGCGCTGCACGCGACCATGCTGCGTCTTTATCACCCGATCAGTGGTATCCAGATGGAATGGCATGCGCCTATCCCGCAGGATATGGTGGAACTCATTGATGCCATGCGTGCCGATTTCGAAGAACATAAGGATCAAGTGGACTGGTTATGACCAAACTGATTGTCCCGGAGTGGCCGCTGCCTGCAGGCGTGGCCGCCTGTAGTTCGACCCGTATTGGCGGCGTGAGCCAGGGCGCGTGGGAGTCTTTAAACCTCGGCGCACACTGTGGCGACAGCCTGGAACACGTTGAAGAGAACCGCACGCGTCTGTTTGCTGCGGGAAATCTGCCGTCGAAACCGGTTTGGCTGGAGCAGGTTCACGGCAAAGCGGTACTGAAGCTGACGGGAGAACCTTACGCTTCCAAACGCGCCGATGCTTCTTACAGTAATACGCCGGGTACGGTTTGTGCCGTAATGACCGCCGATTGTCTGCCGGTTCTGTTTTGTAACCGTGCCGGTACGGAGGTGGCAGCAGCGCACGCGGGCTGGCGTGGCTTATGCGAGGGCGTGCTGGAAGAGACCGTCGCCTGCTTCAATGATGAACCCGCCAATATCATGGCCTGGCTAGGTCCGGCGATTGGCCCTCGTGCTTTTGAAGTGGGGCCGGAGGTTCGCGAAGCATTCATGGAAAAAGATCCGCAAGCCATTGAGGCCTTCCTGCCTGCCGGGGAAAAATATCTGGCGGATATTTACCAGCTTGCCCGCCAGCGTCTGAATAATATTGGCGTAACGCAGATCTTCGGCGGCGATCGCTGTACGTTCACCGAAAAGGGTGATTTTTTCTCCTATCGCCGCGACAAGACGACGGGTCGTATGGCAAGTTTCATTTGGCTGATATAACCTAAAGAATCAAGACGATCCGGCACGTGCCGTTTTCTTTTCACATAATTCAGGTCATTAACCTTGAATAATTGAGGGATGACCTCATTTAATCTCCAGTAGCAAATTTGACCTGTTATGGGAGGAGTTATGCGTCTGGATCGTCTTACTAATAAATTCCAGCTTGCTCTCGCCGATGCCCAGTCCCTTGCACTGGGGCACGACAACCAATTCATCGAACCTCTTCATTTAATGAGCGCCTTGCTGAATCAGGAAGGGGGATCGGTACGTCCTTTATTAACGTCTGCTGGCATTAATGCTGGCCAGTTACGCACCGATATCGATCAGGCGCTGAGCCGTTTACCGCAGGTAGAAGGTACCGGCGGCGACGTTCAACCGTCGCAGGATCTGGTGCGCGTGCTGAACCTTTGCGACAAGCTGGCGCAAAAACGTGGGGACAACTTTATTTCGTCGGAGCTCTTTGTTCTGGCGGCGCTTGAATCACGCGGTACCTTGACCGACCTGCTGAAATCTGCCGGTGCGACCACCGCCAATGTGACTCAGGCGATTGAGAAAATGCGCGGAGGTGAAAGCGTGAACGATCAGGGAGCCGAAGACCAACGTCAGGCTTTGAAGAAATTTACGGTCGATCTGACCGAACGTGCCGAGCAGGGCAAACTTGACCCGGTTATCGGCCGTGACGAAGAGATCCGCCGTACGATTCAGGTACTGCAGCGTCGTACCAAAAACAACCCGGTACTGATTGGTGAGCCGGGGGTCGGTAAAACCGCCATCGTTGAAGGGCTTGCGCAGCGTATCGTAAACGGTGAAGTGCCGGAAGGGTTGAAAGGCCGCCGCGTACTGGCGCTGGATATGGGCGCGCTGGTGGCCGGGGCGAAATACCGCGGTGAGTTTGAAGAGCGTTTGAAAGGCGTGCTGAACGACCTGGCGAAACAGGAAGGCAACGTCATTCTGTTTATCGACGAACTGCACACCATGGTCGGGGCCGGTAAAGCTGACGGCGCAATGGATGCCGGGAACATGCTGAAACCTGCGCTGGCGCGTGGTGAACTTCACTGTGTCGGTGCCACTACGCTTGATGAGTATCGTCAGTACATTGAGAAAGATGCCGCTCTGGAACGTCGCTTCCAGAAAGTGTTTGTTGCTGAGCCAAGCGTTGAAGATACCATCGCGATCCTGCGTGGTCTGAAAGAGCGTTATGAACTGCACCACCATGTACAGATTACTGACCCGGCCATCGTTGCGGCGGCGACGCTTTCGCATCGGTATATCGCCGATCGTCAGTTGCCTGATAAAGCAATCGACCTGATCGATGAAGCGGCGTCGAGCATTCGTATGCAGATTGACTCGAAGCCGGAAGAACTGGACCGACTCGACCGCCGCATCATTCAGCTCAAGCTGGAACAGCAGGCGCTGAAAAAAGAGTCTGATGAAGCCAGTAAGAAACGCCTGGATATGCTCAATGAAGAGCTGGACGATAAAGAGCGCCAGTATTCTGAGCTGGAAGAAGAGTGGAAAGCCGAGAAAGCCTCCCTCTCTGGCACGCAGACCATTAAAGCGGAACTCGAACAGGCCAAAATTGCCATTGAGCAGGCTCGCCGTGTGGGTGACCTGGCACGTATGTCTGAACTGCAGTACGGCAAAATCCCTGAGCTGGAGAAACAGCTTGAGATCGCCACGCAGTCTGAAGGCAAAACCATGCGTCTGTTACGTAATAAAGTGACGGATGCCGAAATTGCCGAAGTGCTCGCTCGCTGGACCGGTATTCCGGTGGCGCGCATGATGGAAAGCGAACGCGATAAGCTGCTGCGTATGGAGCAGGATCTGCATCAGCGGGTGATTGGTCAGGACGAGGCGGTTGAAGCGGTCTCCAACGCTATTCGCCGTAGCCGTGCAGGGCTGTCCGACCCAAATCGCCCGATCGGTTCGTTTCTGTTCCTGGGGCCGACCGGTGTCGGTAAAACCGAACTGTGTAAAGCGCTGGCAAACTTTATGTTCGACAGCGACGATGCGATGGTGCGTATCGACATGTCCGAGTTCATGGAGAAACACTCCGTCTCGCGCCTGGTCGGTGCGCCTCCGGGATATGTTGGTTATGAAGAGGGCGGCTACCTGACCGAAGCGGTGCGCCGGCGTCCTTATTCCGTCATCCTGCTGGATGAGGTGGAAAAAGCGCATCCGGATGTGTTCAACATCCTGCTTCAGGTGCTGGATGATGGTCGTCTGACAGACGGGCAGGGGAGAACGGTCGATTTCCGTAATACGGTCGTCATCATGACCTCGAACCTGGGTTCCGATTTGATTCAGGAACGTTTCGGTGAGCTGGACTACAGCCATATGAAGGATCTGGTGCTCGGTGTGGTGAGCCATAACTTCCGTCCGGAGTTCATTAACCGTATTGACGAAGTGGTGGTATTCCATCCTCTGGGTGAGAAACACATTGCGTCGATTGCGCAGATCCAGCTGCAGCGTCTGTACAAACGTCTGGAAGAGCGTGGATATGAAATTCACATCTCCGACGATGCGCTGAAGCTGCTGAGCGAGAATGGTTACGATCCGGTTTATGGTGCGCGTCCACTGAAACGTGCTATTCAGCAGCAGATCGAAAACCCGCTGGCGCAGCAGATCCTCTCCGGAGAACTGATTCCGGGCAAAGTTATCCGTCTGGAAGCCAACGACGATCGTATTGTGGCAGTGCAGTAAGTCACAAAACGCAAAAACGAGCCGCAAGCGGCTCGTTTTTGTTTAAAAACCAGGCGAAAATTGAGGTCTGGGATGCGTTTTGCCTGGAAAGTGAGCAGTCAGTAAATAATTTTCACTTTATCCTTGCAGCTTCGGAATTACTCCCTATAATGCGCCTCCACTGACACGGAACAACGGCACACACGCCGCCGGGTCAGCAGAGAAAAGCAAAATAAACGCTTGACTCTGAAGCGGGAAAGCGTAATATGCACACCCCGCGCCGCAGCGAAAACGAAGCGGCACTGCTCTTTAACAATTTATCAGACAATCTGTGTGGGCACTCAAAGTGACATGGATTCTTAACGTCCTCGGACGAAAAATGAATACCAAGTCTCTGAGTGAACATACGTAATTCATTACGAAGTTTAATTCACGAGCATCAAACTTAAATTGAAGAGTTTGATCATGGCTCAGATTGAACGCTGGCGGCAGGCCTAACACATGCAAGTCGAACGGTAGCACAGAGAGCTTGCTCTCGGGTGACGAGTGGCGGACGGGTGAGTAATGTCTGGGAAACTGCCTGATGGAGGGGGATAACTACTGGAAACGGTAGCTAATACCGCATAACGTCGCAAGACCAAAGAGGGGGACCTTCGGGCCTCTTGCCATCAGATGTGCCCAGATGGGATTAGCTAGTAGGTGGGGTAACGGCTCACCTAGGCGACGATCCCTAGCTGGTCTGAGAGGATGACCAGCCACACTGGAACTGAGACACGGTCCAGACTCCTACGGGAGGCAGCAGTGGGGAATATTGCACAATGGGCGCAAGCCTGATGCAGCCATGCCGCGTGTATGAAGAAGGCCTTCGGGTTGTAAAGTACTTTCAGCGGGGAGGAAGGCGGTGAGGTTAATAACCTTATCGATTGACGTTACCCGCAGAAGAAGCACCGGCTAACTCCGTGCCAGCAGCCGCGGTAATACGGAGGGTGCAAGCGTTAATCGGAATTACTGGGCGTAAAGCGCACGCAGGCGGTCTGTCAAGTCGGATGTGAAATCCCCGGGCTCAACCTGGGAACTGCATTCGAAACTGGCAGGCTAGAGTCTTGTAGAGGGGGGTAGAATTCCAGGTGTAGCGGTGAAATGCGTAGAGATCTGGAGGAATACCGGTGGCGAAGGCGGCCCCCTGGACAAAGACTGACGCTCAGGTGCGAAAGCGTGGGGAGCAAACAGGATTAGATACCCTGGTAGTCCACGCCGTAAACGATGTCGACTTGGAGGTTGTGCCCTTGAGGCGTGGCTTCCGGAGCTAACGCGTTAAGTCGACCGCCTGGGGAGTACGGCCGCAAGGTTAAAACTCAAATGAATTGACGGGGGCCCGCACAAGCGGTGGAGCATGTGGTTTAATTCGATGCAACGCGAAGAACCTTACCTACTCTTGACATCCAGAGAACTTAGCAGAGATGCTTTGGTGCCTTCGGGAACTCTGAGACAGGTGCTGCATGGCTGTCGTCAGCTCGTGTTGTGAAATGTTGGGTTAAGTCCCGCAACGAGCGCAACCCTTATCCTTTGTTGCCAGCGGTTAGGCCGGGAACTCAAAGGAGACTGCCAGTGATAAACTGGAGGAAGGTGGGGATGACGTCAAGTCATCATGGCCCTTACGAGTAGGGCTACACACGTGCTACAATGGCGCATACAAAGAGAAGCGACCTCGCGAGAGCAAGCGGACCTCATAAAGTGCGTCGTAGTCCGGATTGGAGTCTGCAACTCGACTCCATGAAGTCGGAATCGCTAGTAATCGTGGATCAGAATGCCACGGTGAATACGTTCCCGGGCCTTGTACACACCGCCCGTCACACCATGGGAGTGGGTTGCAAAAGAAGTAGGTAGCTTAACCTTCGGGAGGGCGCTTACCACTTTGTGATTCATGACTGGGGTGAAGTCGTAACAAGGTAACCGTAGGGGAACCTGCGGTTGGATCACCTCCTTACCTTAAAGAACCTGCCTTTGTAGTGCTCACACAGATTGTCTGATGAAAAGTAAAAAGCAAGGCGTCTTGCGATTGAGACTTCAGTGTCCCCTTCGTCTAGAGGCCCAGGACACCGCCCTTTCACGGCGGTAACAGGGGTTCGAATCCCCTAGGGGACGCCACTTGCTGGTTCGTGAGTGAAAGTCACCTGCCGTCATATCTCAAAACTGACTTGCGAGTCATGTTTGAGATATTTGCTCTTTAAAAATCTGGATCAAGCTGAAAATTGAAACGACACATCTTTAAGGTGTGTTCGAGTCTCTCAAATTTTCGCAATCAGAAGTGAAACATCTTCGGGTTGTGAGGTTAAGCGACTAAGCGTACACGGTGGATGCCCTGGCAGTCAGAGGCGATGAAGGACGTGCTAATCTGCGAAAAGCGACGGCGAGGTGATATGAACCTTTGACCCGTCGATGTCCGAATGGGGAAACCCAGTGTGTTTCGACACACTATCGTTAACTGAATACATAGGTTAACGAGGCGAACCGGGGGAACTGAAACATCTAAGTACCCCGAGGAAAAGAAATCAACCGAGATTCCCCCAGTAGCGGCGAGCGAACGGGGAGCAGCCCGGAGTCTGAATCAGCTTGTGTGTTAGTGGAAGCGTCTGGAAAGTCGCACGGTACAGGGTGACAGTCCCGTACACGAAAATGCACAGGTTGTGAACTCGAAGAGTAGGGCGGGACACGTGGTATCCTGTCTGAATATGGGGGGACCATCCTCCAAGGCTAAATACTCCTGACTGACCGATAGTGAACCAGTACCGTGAGGGAAAGGCGAAAAGAACCCCGGCGAGGGGAGTGAAAAAGAACCTGAAACCGTGTACGTACAAGCAGTGGGAGCACCTTCGGGTGTGACTGCGTACCTTTTGTATAATGGGTCAGCGACTTATATTCTGTAGCAAGGTTAACCGTATAGGGGAGCCGCAGGGAAACCGAGTCTTAACTGGGCGTTAAGTTGCAGGGTATAGACCCGAAACCCGGTGATCTAGCCATGGGCAGGTTGAAGGTTGGGTAACACTAACTGGAGGACCGAACCGACTAATGTTGAAAAATTAGCGGATGACCTGTGGCTGGGGGTGAAAGGCCAATCAAACCGGGAGATAGCTGGTTCTCCCCGAAAGCTATTTAGGTAGCGCCTCGTGAACTCATCTTCGGGGGTAGAGCACTGTTTCGGCTAGGGGGCCATCCCGGCTTACCAACCCGATGCAAACTACGAATACCGAAGAATGTTATCACGGGAGACACACGGCGGGTGCTAACGTCCGTCGTGAAGAGGGAAACAACCCAGACCGCCAGCTAAGGTCCCAAAGTCATGGTTAAGTGGGAAACGATGTGGGAAGGCACAGACAGCCAGGATGTTGGCTTAGAAGCAGCCATCATTTAAAGAAAGCGTAATAGCTCACTGGTCGAGTCGGCCTGCGCGGAAGATGTAACGGGGCTAAACCATGCACCGAAGCTGCGGCAGCGACACTATGTGTTGTTGGGTAGGGGAGCGTTCTGTAAGCCGTTGAAGGTGTGCTGTGAGGCATGCTGGAGGTATCAGAAGTGCGAATGCTGACATAAGTAACGATAAAGCGGGTGAAAAGCCCGCTCGCCGGAAGACCAAGGGTTCCTGTCCAACGTTAATCGGGGCAGGGTGAGTCGACCCCTAAGGCGAGGCCGAAAGGCGTAGTCGATGGGAAACAGGTTAATATTCCTGTACTTGGTGTTACTGCGAAGGGGGGACGGAGAAGGCTATGTCAGCCGGGCGACGGTTGTCCCGGTTTAAGCGTGTAGGTGTGTGTTCCAGGCAAATCCGGTTCACTTTAACACTGAGGCGTGATGACGAGGCACTACGGTGCTGAAGTGATAAATGCCCTGCTTCCAGGAAAAGCCTCTAAGCATCAGGTAACACGAAATCGTACCCCAAACCGACACAGGTGGTCAGGTAGAGAATACCAAGGCGCTTGAGAGAACTCGGGTGAAGGAACTAGGCAAAATGGTGCCGTAACTTCGGGAGAAGGCACGCTGATATGTAGGTGAAGTCCCTGCGGACGGAGCTGAAATCAGTCGAAGATACCAGCTGGCTGCAACTGTTTATTAAAAACACAGCACTGTGCAAACACGAAAGTGGACGTATACGGTGTGACGCCTGCCCGGTGCCGGAAGGTTAATTGATGGGGTTAGCGGCAACGCGAAGCTCTTGATCGAAGCCCCGGTAAACGGCGGCCGTAACTATAACGGTCCTAAGGTAGCGAAATTCCTTGTCGGGTAAGTTCCGACCTGCACGAATGGCGTAATGATGGCCAGGCTGTCTCCACCCGAGACTCAGTGAAATTGAACTCGCTGTGAAGATGCAGTGTACCCGCGGCAAGACGGAAAGACCCCGTGAACCTTTACTATAGCTTGACACTGAACACTGGTCCTTGATGTGTAGGATAGGTGGGAGGCTTTGAAGCGTGGACGCCAGTCTGCGTGGAGCCGTCCTTGAAATACCACCCTTTAATGGCTGGTGTTCTAACGTGGACCCGTAATCCGGGTTGCGGACAGTGTCTGGTGGGTAGTTTGACTGGGGCGGTCTCCTCCCAAAGAGTAACGGAGGAGCACGAAGGTTAGCTAATCCTGGTCGGACATCAGGAGGTTAGTGCAATGGCATAAGCTAGCTTGACTGCGAGAGTGACGGCTCGAGCAGGTGCGAAAGCAGGTCATAGTGATCCGGTGGTTCTGAATGGAAGGGCCATCGCTCAACGGATAAAAGGTACTCCGGGGATAACAGGCTGATACCGCCCAAGAGTTCATATCGACGGCGGTGTTTGGCACCTCGATGTCGGCTCATCACATCCTGGGGCTGAAGTAGGTCCCAAGGGTATGGCTGTTCGCCATTTAAAGTGGTACGCGAGCTGGGTTTAGAACGTCGTGAGACAGTTCGGTCCCTATCTGCCGTGGGCGCTGGAGAATTGAGGGGGGCTGCTCCTAGTACGAGAGGACCGGAGTGGACGCATCACTGGTGTTCGGGTTGTCATGCCAATGGCACTGCCCGGTAGCTAAATGCGGAAGAGATAAGTGCTGAAAGCATCTAAGCACGAAACTTGCCCCGAGATGAGTTCTCCCTGAGACTTTAAGTCTCCTGAAGGAACGTTGAAGACGACGACGTTGATAGGCCGGGTGTGTAAGCGCAGCGATGCGTTGAGCTAACCGGTACTAATGAACCGTGAGGCTTAACCTTACAACGCCGAAGCTGTTTTGGCGGTGAGAGAGACGATTTTCAGCCTGATACAGATTAACAGAATTTGCCTGGCGGCTTTAGCGCGGTGGTCCCACCTGACCCCATGCCGAACTCAGAAGTGAAACGCCGTAGCGCCGATGGTAGTGTGGGGTCTCCCCATGTGAGAGTAGGGAACTGCCAGGCATCAATTAAGAAGAACCCCGTACCGTAAGGTGCGGGGTTTTTTGCTTTATGCGCCGGAAAATACCGGGTGGCGGCACCGCCTGACCGTGCCTAAAATTGTTAAAACGATTTTAACAATGGTGCCGCTTTGACACGTCCCTTTAATTACCAACAAGATTTTGCCAACATTAATTTCCGTGACCATGCAGAGCTGTATCAGGTGGGGCGGGGAGAGCAGGGTGTGCTCATGGTGGAACCTTACAAAAGCGAGATCCTTCCGCACTGGCGATACAAAGATGCTGAAGTTGCAGCGCGATCGGCAAAAGAAATTTACGCCCTGTTTGAAGAATATCGTCAGCAAAACGACTTTGTGGGAATGGATATGGCGCGTAAATTCATTCAGATGGGCTATACGCGCGCCAGACGATACGCCAATCATAAAGGCGGTAAAAAGTACGATGAGAAGCGCCAGGTCAAACCGCTGGATTGCGATCCCGTAAAAGCCGAAGCCGCCGCGGTCTTCAAAAAGTGGTGGGATAAAATTCGTGCAGATGAAGATTATTTGCAGCGAAAAAAGGCGCATCAGCAGAAGTGGGGATAATTACTACGTCCGCTAATAATTCGATACCTGATCGAGTTCACAAAACGTAATGAAACATATTGGAAACATTTTATTTACCTAACGATTCGTTTTAAATCCGGTTTTACTGTTTGTGGGCAATGGCCCGCAATGTGAGACAGAGGATTTTAAAATGACAGAAACCGTAGCCAGTGCAGATACGGATAACACCAATTTGGCAGGTAAGGATACCCGTCGTCGGGTTTGGGCAATCGTTGGGGCCTCCTCGGGGAACCTCGTAGAGTGGTTTGACTTTTACGTCTATTCATTCTGTTCACTCTACTTTGCTCATATCTTTTTCCCGTCCGGGAATACCACCACTCAGCTTCTGCAAACCGCAGGCGTTTTTGCCGCCGGTTTCCTGATGCGCCCGATCGGTGGATGGCTGTTCGGCAGGATCGCAGACAGAAAAGGGCGCAAGACCTCCATGCTCATCTCCGTATGCATGATGTGCGTCGGCTCGCTGGTGATTGCCTGCCTGCCCGGATATGACACTATCGGAACATGGGCACCCGCGTTGCTGCTGCTGGCACGTCTGTTCCAGGGGCTGTCGGTCGGTGGGGAATACGGCACCAGTGCGACATACATGAGCGAAGTGGCGGTTGAAGGCCGAAAAGGTTTCTATGCATCATTCCAGTATGTGACCCTCATTGGCGGACAACTGCTGGCATTACTGGTTGTGGTGATCCTGCAACAAATCCTTAGCGATGAAGATTTGCACGCCTGGGGCTGGCGCATCCCGTTTGCTATGGGCGCTGCCCTGGCGGTTGTCGCCCTGTGGCTACGCCGTCAGCTTGATGAAACCTCTCAACAGGAGGTCAGGGCGCTGAAAGAGGCGGGCTCGATGAAGGGGCTCTGGCGAAACCGCAAAGCATTTTTGATGGTGTTAGGTTTTACCGCCGCGGGCTCGCTAAGTTTCTATACCTTTACCACCTACATGCAAAAATATCTGGTTAACACCACGGGCATGCATGCAAACGTTGCGAGTGTCGTCATGACGGTGGCGTTACTCGTCTTTATGCTTATCCAGCCGATTGTCGGCGCGCTGTCGGACAAAATAGGTCGCCGCACCTCCATGCTGATCTTTGGCGGCATGCTCACCCTGGGTACCGTTCCGCTTTTGACTGCGCTACAGCAGACAACGTCGCCGTATGCCGCTTTCGCGCTGATCATGGTGGCACTCATTATTATCAGTTTTTACACGGCAATCAGCGGCATTTTGAAAGCGGAAATGTTTCCCGCACAGGTGAGGGCACTGGGTGTTGGCCTCTCTTATGCGGTCGCGAATGCCCTGTTTGGCGGTTCGGCAGAGTATGTCGCGCTATCGCTTAAGTCGTGGGGCAGTGAAACGACCTTCTTCTGGTATGTCACCGTAATGGGAGCGCTGGCGTTTATTGTCTCGCTGATGCTGCATCGCAAAGGAAAAGGTATCCGCCTTTAATAATGTGCCATCTGCCAGACGGCGTAGCCGGTTGTTGCGCCGGCTACGTCCCAGGCGAAATCTTTCCAGCTCCAGCCGCTTCCTGAGGGGCGGCTATCCCAAAGCTCTTTCGATGCCCCCAGGCTTATGGAGAACATCAGACCCATTGTGGCACTTCGATCCCGGCTATATCCCTGGTGCAGCGCATACTCATTGCCCGCAGCGGACAACATTGCAGACGCCAGAAAGTGTTGAGCTTTGTCCTGACCCGACCAGCTATCATTCGCCATATGGCTGCAACCGGTCAGGAAAAGGGGAATTATCAGGAAAGGGGTACGCATTAACAGGCTCCATAAAAAAGCCCCGTCAGTGACAGGGCCCGGGAATTACAGAATACGGCTAATGAGGCGATCGATACGGATCCGACGTAGACGGCGAATCAGCTTGCGAACTTTCACCGGATAATCCGCGATGCTTTGCAGATCGCGGTAATGACGAACCACTGTGGTATGCGTGCGTATAAGCTCCAGCTCACGATCGCGTTTCGCGGCTAATGCATGCTGAGGATCGTGAATCAGGATGGCATTCTCCAGATCCAGACGCCAGGCGCGCGGGTTCAGGTTATTACCGGTCAGCAGCATCCACTCATCATCGACCCACATCCCTTTTAGATGATAGCTGTTATCTTCATCTTTCCAGAGACGCACGACCAGCTGGTCCGTGTTCACGTAGTACTGTAAACGGCTCAGGAAGCGACGCAGGTTAATCTCATAAAGATAAGGCAGTGCGCCGATGATCTTGAAAGGTTGATCTTCCGGAATGAAAAAGTCGTTTGCCGTTTTATCCCCGACGATGATCTCCACCTTTTTACCCTCGCGCAGCAGCTGAATAATATTGCGCACCAGAACGGCGGGAAGGTTGAAGTATGGCGTGCAGATGGTGAGCTTATGCTCCGCGCACGGCATCAAATGGAAAATCGTCTTGTTCAGCAGGCTGGTTTTTCCCAGGCCTACCAGCGGCGTAACGGACAGCTCTTCATTACTGGCGTCACCCTGGAAACGATAAACCGCATCGCGCAGCTCCTGGCGGAAGGAGCGAACGTCGTTTTTAATTTCCGGGCTTTTCGGGCGATGAGGATCGTCAAGACGGTGGACACCCCGGCCATGAACCAGGTTTTTATCCACCCAGTTGAACATGATGTCGGCCATCTGCGGATTGCGGATCAGATGGTAGCGATCGTAACGGTATTTATCGAGCTGATGAAGGTAGACATCATTGAGGCTTGCGCCGCTGTAAAGCACGCTGTCATCGATGATGAATCCTTTAAAATGAAGGACGCCGAGCGCTTCGCGGGTATTCACCGGGACGCCATAAACAGGTACATCGACGCCAGGATTTTCCTGCGCCGTGCGGCAATACCAGTCTGCATTGGTGTTTGAAGCGGCCGCGCCAATACGGCCACGCTGGGCGCGATGCCAGTCAACCAGCACGCGAACATCCAGCTCCGGACGCTGACGCTTGGCTTCATAGAGCGCGTTCAGGATCGCGCGCCCGCCTTCATCTTGTTCAAGATACAGGGCCACAATGCAAATGCGTCGCGTGGCACTGGCAATCTTTTCCAGAAGCGTCTCCCGGAAACGAGCGGGAGCATAAAAGAACTCTACATCATCAACTGACTGAGAAATCTTCGGTAGTTGAGCAAGGTGTTGTTGATGTTTATTACGCTTAAATTTTGACAACATCACAGTGCGTTTCTTCTCTGTTCATTGAAGGGTTGTCTGTACCATGCAAACAACATAAGCGGACAATGATACCACCAGTCCCGTCCAAAGTGGGTAACATTTCCAGTAGCTTACTCGGGTTTGTCTGCTGGTGTCAGGCCGAGGGATAAGGCGACAATACCTTCGTCCAGCTGAATATCAACGTCAAATCCGAGTTTTCGCGCCAGGGTCACCATACCGCGATTGTTCGGCATAGTAATGCCATTCAGGCGTAACAATCCGTGATCTCGCGTATAACTGATGAGTTTTTCCAGCAGCCGTCTGCCCAGACCCAGGCCTTTAAGATCGGAGCGCACCAGCACAGCAAATTCCGCGTCAATGTTATCCGGGTCAGAAATTGCGCGCGTCACGCCGAGGATCTCATCGCCCCGATCGGAACGTCGAACGGCGACAAACGCCATCTCTCGATCGTAGTCGATCTGGGTCATATTGGCTAAATCATCGTGGGTAAATTCGTTGATTTCGCTAAAGTAGCGATAATAGAGATCTTCTTTCGTAACCTGAGAAATAAAGGCACGCAGCTGCGGTTCATCTTCCGGCAGAATAGGGCGGAACAGGGCGCGTTCCCCATTCTTCATCTCGACCCACTCCTCCAGCTGCAGAGGATACGGACGGATCGCCAGGCGGCTCTCTCTGTCCCCTTCAAATGGCGCGATATCCAGCGTTACGTCCAGCGCCGTAAACTCAGTGCCGGAGGCGAGCAGTGGATGGATATCCAGCCGCTGGATCTCCGCACAATCTACAACCAGGTTAGACACCTGCACCAGGAACTGACTCAACCCGGCAATATCGAGCGGACGCAGGGCGCTGCGGCCACGGATCTTTTTGCTTTTAATCGCCTGAATGATCAGATAGCGCGCCAGATTCATGTTCAGCGGCGGTAGCGCCACCGCGGCCTGTTCCTCTGGACGCCACTCAACGCCGCCTTCCCCCAACATAATGAGCGGGCCGAAGACAGGATCGTGTTCAACCACCACCCGCAGTTCCTGGGCACCCGCGCGGTGAGCCATGCTTTGCACCAGCAGTCCGTGGATCCGAGCCTGCGGCCAGGCCATTTTGACGCGATCGAAAATGGCATCGGCTGCCTGCTGCACCTCCGTTGCCGTACGCAGGTACAACATGACTCCCTGAACGTCAGACTTATGCGGGATATCGGGGGAACGAAGCTTAAGGGCGACCGGGTAGCCAATCTGTTCGGCTATATGTACGGCCTCAGCGCTGTCGCTGGCGATCCAGGTTGGCAGAGTTTGCATCCCGTAGCTGCCCAGTATGGGCTGCACTTCATGCGTATCAAGCGAGGTCGCGCCTTCTTCAATGGCCTGCTGTAACAGCCGATGAACATCGACGGTGTTCGCCGTCAGGTTTCCGGGCAAAGCCGGTGTCTCACGCAGCTGTTTCTGGTTGCGGCGATATTCCACCATATGCATAAATGCCGTGATGGTGCCTTCCGGCGTGCGGTAGGTTGGCAGTCCGGCTTCACTGAACAAGCGTCGCGCCTCCTGAGAGGAAAACTCACCGCACCAGTTGGTCAGCAGGGTGACATATTTGCCGCGCGGATGATTTCGTACCGCCTCAATCAGCGCCCGCGCGCTTTCACTGCCCGGCGCGGCCGCGCTGGGGGAGTGGATAATCATTAGCGCATCGAAATCCTGGCTGTCCAGCAATATGGAGATTGCCCTGATATAGCGATCGCTGCTGGCGTCATCGCGCAAATCAAGCGGATTGCCGGGCGTCACGCTTGCCGGAAGCACCTCTCTGAGGCGTTGCAGCGTCTCTTCATCCAGCGTGGCCAGCTTGCCGTTACGCAGCCAAAGCTCATCCAGCGCCAGCGCGGCAGGGGCCGCGCCATTGCTGACAATCATTAACTTCTCGCCGCGCAGCGGACGCATGTGGCTCAACGTCTCGACGGCGGAAAAAAGCTCGTGTGTATCCTGCACCCGCAGCAACCCCGCGCGCTGAATGGCTGCATCCCAGGCCGGATCCATACCGGAATGAGACTGCAGCAGACGCTGCGCCGCAGGGCTGCGACCGCTTTTGATAACGAGGATCGGTTTATTGCGCGATGCGCTACGCGAAGCGGAAACAAAACGACGGGCGTCGCTCAGGTGCTCAAGATAAAGGAGGATTGCGCTGGTTTTGCTGTCTCGCGCCAGGAAATCCAGCAGTTCGTCAACGTCAATATCCAGGCTGTCGCCCAGAGCAATGAAGTAGGAGAATCCCATTTCACGCTGCTGCGCCCAGTCAAGGATAGTGTTTGAGACCGCAGCCGACTGCGAGATAAACGCCAGCTTGCCTTTACGGATCGGCACCGGGGAGAAGCTGGCGTTCAGCCCCTGCCAGGGCGCGAGCAGACCCAGGCTGTTCGGCCCGAGAATGCGCATCTGATAGCGGCTGGCACAGGCCAGCAGTTCGGGCTGCTGTTCAGGCGGAGACGAGAGAATAATGCAGGTTTTACACCCTTTCTTGCCGAGTGACTCCAGCAGTTCCGGATTGCGTTTGGCGTTTGTACACAGAACGGCGAGATCCGGTACGAAAGGCAGGCTCTCCACGTCCGGCCAGGCAAGCACGCCCTGAACGGCCTTATAAGACGGCGTGACGGGCATAACGGGACCGTTAAATCCTCCGGCCAGCAGGTTGCGCATCATCAGATAGCCTGCACGATCCGGTTTCATTGATGCGCCGATAACGGCAATGGATTTAGGACGGAGTAGCGCTTCTAACCCTCTCTGGCTCATGCAGGCCTCCTGTGAATGCAAGCGACCTGATGATTTTAAACGCTTTCTGTCTCCGTTGCTGTGATGCTGCCCTTATGAACGGTTTTTCCCGCCAGATAGCGCTCCCGGAAGCATGAGAAATGGTTGCCCAGGGCACCAGCTGCAGCGGTATCTCCTGCTAAATCCAGTAGCGCAATGGCTACTTCGGCAGTGCAGTATTGCCCGTCAGCATGCGCTTCGCGCAGGCGGTAGGCCGAGACGCGGGAAAGATCGACAGAAATAACCGGCAGAGCGTCGAGGTAAGGGCTTTTGCGAAACATTTTCCGCGCTTCGGTCCAGGTACCGTCCAGCATAATAAACAGCGGTGGTTTGCCTGATGGCGGCGCGGTAAGGACCTGACGCTGTTCTCCCGCATAAGATGCCGGGAAAACCACCATCGGCTGGTAGTCCGGGCTTGCCACCAGGTCGAGCAGAGCCTGAGGTGGCTCAGTGCGCGACCACTGAAACGCGGCGGTATCCGGCAGAATATCGGCAATAAGACGCCCCGTATTACTGGGCTTCATCGGCTCGGTATCGAACATGACCAGACAAAAGCGGCTCTCCGCAGTACTTGGGGCCAGCGTCTCGCACAGACACACCTTCAGCGGCAGCAGGCAGCGCTGACAGCGACGTATGCGATTGCCACGAGCAAGAAAGGGGCGAGTCGCGCGCGCAAGGCGTTCGGCGCGTAATTTAAGGACAGCGTTATCAGTCATGGGCGAAATGGAGGAAAAACCCTATTTTCGCAGAGGCGGGAACGGGGCACAAGGTGTGCCCCGGGAATGTTACAGCGATTCGTTTAACCAGCTATCAAAAGGTGCTTTTGGAACCGCACCGTTGAGCATATCGATCACTTCACCATTTTTAAAAATCATGATGGTCGGGATACTGCGAATACGAAAACGTGCGCTTAACTCGCGTTCGGCCTCGGTATTAACCTTAACGAACCGCATTTTTCCGCTGCGCTCTTCGGCCACATCTTCGAAGATTGGCGCGAAGCTGCGGCACGGACCGCACCATGGCGCCCAGAAATCGACCACCACCGGGAGATCGTCCTTGAGGAGTTTGTCCAGCGTAGCACCCGTCGCGTTAATGACATCGCCATCAAACAATTCATGGCCACAACGTCCGCATTTCGCACCGTCATCCATCCGATCGTCCGGAATGCGGTTTAAAGCCTGACAGTTGGCACATACGGTATTCATAACTAACCTCTGATAGAGCCGTGGGACAGCGGCAGAACGCCGATAATGTTTCTGATATGTTACATATTATCAGTGAGCCTGTATGAAACGACAATGCGTTTTATTCAATGGGAACAATAGTCACAGGCTTTTGTACGAAATTATGGCTATGCGCTGGCACATCGGGTAATCTGCGCGCTTCGCGCAGCGCTGGTGGAGAAAAGCATGAACGACGAAATGAAAAACAAAAGCGGCAAGGTCAAAGTGATGTATGTCCGCAGTGATGATGACTCTGATAAACGCACCCAAAATCCGCGTACCGGAAAAGGTGGCGGGCGTCCAGCGTCCTCTCGTGCAGACGGTGGCCGTCGCCCCGCCCGCGATGACAGAAATAACCGCGGTGATGACCGCAAACGTGATGACCGCAAGCGTGATGATCGCAAGCGCGATGACCGTCCGCGTGATGACTTCTCACGTGATAACGCCTCTCCGTGGCGCACCGTTTCTCGCGCCCCAGGCGATGAGACGCCGGAAAAAGCCGATCACGGCGGTATCAGCGGTAAAAGCTTTATCGACCCGGAAGTGCTGCGTCGTCAGCGCGCGGAAGAGACCCGCGTATATGGCGAGAACGCCTGCCAGGCGCTGTTCCAGAGCCGTCCTGAGTGTATTGTCCGCGCCTGGTTTATCCAGAGCGTGACCCCGCGCTTTAAAGAAGCGCTGCGCTGGATGGCGGCGAACCGCAAAGCCTACCACGTGGTTGATGATGCTGAACTGACAAAAGCGTCCGGTACCGAGCACCACGGCGGCGTCTGCTTCCTGATTAAAAAACGTAACGGCACGACAGTTCAGCAGTGGGTCAGCCAGGCAGATGCCGATGACTGCGTGCTGGCGCTGGAAGACGTGGGCAACCCGCACAACCTGGGCGCAATGATGCGCAGCTGCGCGCATTTTGGCGTGAAGGGCGTGCTGCTGCAGGATGCCGCGCTGCTGGAATCCGGCGCCGCGATCCGTACTGCGGAAGGCGGAGCCGAGCACGTACAGCCGATCACCGGCGACAGCGTTCTGGATGCCCTCGAGCAGTTCCGTAAAGCGGGCTATTCCATCGTGACCACATCCAGCCATGCCGGTACGCCGCTGTTTAAAGCGACGCTGCCGCGCAAGATGGTGCTGGTGTTGGGTCAGGAACGCGATGGTCTGTCTGATGCGGCGCTCTCCAGTTCGGATCTGAGCGTCTCCATCGACGGGACGGGCAATGTGGAAAGTCTGAACGTATCCGTTGCGACCGGCGTGCTGCTGGCCGAGTGGTGGCGTCAGAATAAGGCATAAGCCTCTTATGTGCCGGGCCTGACCCGGCACATTCAAACCCTACTCGCTCTCTGCCGGTAACACAGGCATCCAGTCAATTGGCGTTTCGCCACGTTTTTCCAGCCATTCATTTGCCAGAACAAAATGATTACTGCCAAAGAAACCGCGATGGGCAGAAAGCGGTGACGGGTGCGGTGCCTTCAACACGTGATGACGCTGACGATCGATAATTGCCCCTTTCTTCTGCGCGTGAGAACCCCAGAGTAAAAACACGACCCCTTCACGATGCTCGTTGATAAGGCTGATAACTTTATCGGTAAAGGTTTCCCACCCAAGGCTGGCATGCGAGTGCGCCTGGCCCGCCCGTACGGTGAGCACAGTGTTCAATAACAGCACGCCCTGGCGCGCCCAGCTTTCCAGATAACCGTGGTTGGGGCGGGTAAACCCGGGCACGGTTCCCTCAAGCTCTTTATACATGTTGAGCAGAGAAGGGGGGATCGCCACGCCTGGGCGTACGGAAAATGCCAGCCCGTGCGCCTGCCCAGGGCCGTGATAGGGATCCTGGCCCAGAATGACGACTTTCACATCGCTCAACTCGGTATAGCGAAACGCGTTGAATACATCTTTTTGCGGCGGATAAATCGTTTGCCCGGACTGACGCTCAGCGGCAACGGTACTGAGCGTATTGATAAAATAAGGCTGCTGCTTTTCTTCTGCCAGCACGTCATGCCAGGTTAAAGGTGTCGTCATGTCGCTCTCCTGCGAATCTCAATCTGTCACTAGCTTACCTGTTTAACGCTTGTGAGCAAAATTACGCGCTGAAATGCGTGCTAAGTCGTTAAATTTATTTTGAAATGATGCAGGTTAAGTTGAGTTGATGGGGGTATGAAATTGATCTAAAGCAATAAATTCAAACCACACTCTTTATGTGGTTGGTGTTTTTGTTGATTTAAATCAATAAATCGCCGTGGTGTGAATGATATATATACACACAAGAAACAATGGTTTTACCAATTGGCCGCGTAAGGCCAGCATCAGTTAATGTAGCCTAAGGGAGGCAACACATGATTACAGGTATCCAGATTACCAAAGCGGCAAATGACGATCTGCTCAACTCTTTCTGGCTGCTGGACAGCGAGAAAAATGAAGCGCGCTGTGTGGTTGCGAAAGCGGGTTTTGCTGAAGATGAAATCGTACCGGTGAATAAACTGGGCGAAATCGAATACCGTGAAATCCCAATGGAAGTGCAGCCGGAAGTGCGCGTTGAAGGGGGTCAGCACCTGAACGTTAACGTGCTGCGCCGCGAAACGCTGATGGATGCCGTTGAGCACCCGGAAAAATACCCACAGCTGACTATCCGCGTGTCTGGTTATGCGGTTCGCTTTAACTCACTGACTCCAGAACAGCAGCGCGACGTTATCGCCCGTACCTTTACTGAAAGCCTGTAAGGCTTCAGCCACGGGGGGGGAACAAAAAAGCCGGGGATTACCCCGGCTTTTTCTTACTCTTCAGTCTTCGTTTCCTGCGCGGCAGCGCTTGGCTTACGACGCTTACCAATGTTTTTGGTATCGCGGTGGCGCTGCTTCACGCGCGGCTTCTCTTTTTCTTTCTCTTTTCTCTCAGCACGTTTCGCGAGCGCTTTCTTGGACGGTTTACCCGTCATTTTTTCACTCGGCGCACGTGTGGTTGGGCGCAAGCCATCAATAACGCGCGCTTTCAGCGGCTCGTCAACATAGCGGCCAATTTTCTGCAGCAGCAGGTAGTCATGCGCTTCAACCAGTGAAATTGCAATCCCTTTGCGGCCCGCGCGACCGGTACGGCCAATGCGGTGCAGGTAGGTATCTCCGCTGCGCGGCATATCGAAGTTAATGACGTGGCTCACGTCAGGGATGTCGATCCCGCGGGCGGCAACGTCTGTTGCGACCAGCACGTTAACGCGGCCATCGGTCAGGCGCTTAATGCCTTCGGTACGCTTGATCTGCGCCATCTCACCTTCAAGATAGCAGTTGTTGATCCCGGCGTTGCGCAGCATTTCAGCCAGCTCGTGCACGCGCTCGCGCTTACGCACAAACACGATAGTGCGGGTGGCGTCTTCCTGCGTCAGCAGGTGCTTGAGCAGCTCAACCTTATGCTCAAGGTTGTCCGCACGGTAATACCACTGGTGGATCTTTTTACGCTCTCGCGTGGATGGCGTCGCAGAGACTTCCACCGGATCTTCCAGCAGACGCTCTGCGAAGTCTTTAATCGCATCCCCTTCAAGGGTGGCAGAGAACAGCATCGTCTGGTTACGCCAGCGCGTTTCACCTGCAATATGCTCGATATCCTGCGCAAAGCCCATGTCCAGCATGCGGTCCGCTTCGTCGAGGATCAGCGTTTCTACCGCGCGGCAGTCGAAGTTCTCTTCTTTAATATACTGCAGCAGGCGGCCCGTCGTCGCGACGACGATGTCCTGGTTTTCGCTGAACACTTCGGCGTGGTTCATATACGCAACGCCGCCGGTGATGGTGGCGATATCCAGATGCGTATTCGCCGCGAGTTCACGCGCATGATCGGCAACCTGCATGGCCAGCTCGCGCGTAGGCGTCAGGATCAAAATACGCGGCGGGCCAGATTTTTTACGTGGAAAGTCGAGCAGGTGCTGCAACACAGGCAGCAAATAGGCTGCTGTCTTCCCCGTGCCGGTTGGCGCAGAACCGAGCACATCGCGGCCCTCAAGCGCAGGCGGAATGGCCGCTGCCTGAATGGCGGTCGGGCGTGTAAAGCCTTTGCTCTCAAGAGCATTGAGCAGGCTTTCATCGAGTTCAAGTTCGGAAAAAGTCGTTACAGTCATGTTCTACCTCTGTGTGGGGCGCTGATTATAGACGTTACGGCTGTAATCTTCATCTGTTTGTATGGATATCGCTTTGCGGCCACTTCGCTTTCCCCTATGCTACTCCAGTTTCACTTAGAAGGTTGCCCTGACATGTCTCAACTCAAAGCGCAGCTGCGCCGCGATGGTTTTACGTTTAAACAATTTTTTGTCGCTCACGATCGCTGTGCCATGAAAGTCGGTACAGACGGCATTTTACTGGGAGCATGGGCACCTGTCGCAGGTGTTAAGCGTATTCTTGATATCGGTACCGGCAGCGGGCTGGTGGCCTTGATGCTGGCGCAGCGTACTGAAGAGCATGTCACTATTGATGCCGTTGAGCTGGATGCGCAGGCCGCAGGGCAGGCGGGTGAAAACGCGGCCGAGTCCCCCTGGGCTGACCGGATAACCGTTAAGTGCGCGGACGTGCTGGCCTGGGCGCCAGAGCAGACGGCGCGTTACGATCTGATTGTCAGCAACCCCCCTTACTACGAGCCCGGCGTGGAGTGCGGTACACCGGAGCGTGAACAGGCGCGCTATACCGGTTCACTCGATCAAAAAGCGCTGCTCGTCAACGCGGCTGAACTTATCTCAGAAGAGGGCTTTTTCTGCGTGGTGCTGCCAGAAAGTACGGGCAACACGTTTATCGCTACCGCGCAGGAGATCGGCTGGACGTTACGTTTGCGAACTGACATCTCTGATACGGAAGGCCGATTGCCGCACCGCGTGCTGCTGGCGCTTTCGCCAAAAGAGGGTGAGTGTTTTAATGAGCGTATGGTGATCCGTGGGCCAGACCAGCGTTATTCCGAAGATTACACGGCTCTGACCCAGGCGTTTTATTTGTTTATGTAAACCTGCGGGGCGAGTATCGACGGGCCGGACTCAGCAAGCCGATCCGGGTAGTCGAGTATGTAGTGCAAACCACGGCTCTCTTTACGCATCATCGCGCAGCGAACAATCAGCTCGGCAACCTGCACCAGATTGCGCAGCTCCAGCAGATTATTGGAGACGCGGAAATGGGCATAATATTCATCAATTTCCTGCTGCAGCATCGTAATGCGGCGCAACGCGCGTTCCAGACGTTTCGTGGTGCGCACAATCCCAACGTAGTCCCACATAAACAACCGTAGCTCGTGCCAGTTGTGCTGGATCACCACCAGCTCGTCCGGGTTCTCCACGCGGCTTTCATCCCAGGCCGGTAAACGCTCTGTTTCACGGGCGTAAGGCATGCGCTTCGTGATGTCCTCCGCCGCTGACCAGCCGTACACCAGACATTCAAGCAGCGAGTTAGACGCCATACGGTTCGCGCCGTGTAGCCCGGTATAGCTGACCTCACCAATAGCATACAGACCGTCTACATCAGTGCGTCCGTGATCGTCAACCATCACGCCGCCGCAGGTATAGTGGGCGGCTGGCACAATGGGCACCGGATCGCGTGTTAAATCAATGCCAAGATTGAGCAGCTTTTCGTAAATCATAGGGAAATGCTGGCGAATGAATTCTGCCGGCTTATGGCTGATATCGAGATACATGCAGTCCACGCCAAGGCGCTTCATTTCGTGGTCGATGGCGCGGGCAACAATATCACGCGGCGCCAGTTCACCGCGGGCGTCAAAGTCCGGCATAAAGCGGGTACCGTCAGGGCGTTTCAGATAAGCCCCTTCGCCGCGCAGGGCTTCCGTCAGCAGGAAATTTCGCGCCTGAGGGTGGAACAGGGCGGTGGGGTGAAACTGATTAAATTCGAGATTCGCCACGCGGCAGCCGGCGCGCCAGGCCATGGCGATACCGTCCCCGGAAGCGATATCCGGATTCGTGGTGTACTGATACACCTTAGAGGCGCCACCTGTAGCCAACACCACAGCCTTCGCCTGACAGGTTTCCACCTTCTCTTTATTACGGTTCCAGACCCACGCTCCCACCACGCGACGCGTGCCGGGCAGGCCTATCTTGTCGGAAATGATCAGATCAACCGCGTTGCTCCGCTCAAGGACCCGGATGTTAGGATGGTTCAGCGCTTTGCTGACCAGCGTGGTTTCCACTTCTTTTCCGGTAGCATCCGCGGCGTGCAGGATGCGGCGGTGGCTATGGCCGCCTTCACGCGTTAAGTGGTAGCTCTCTTCACCGTTGGGCTGAACCTGAGTATCGAATAAAACACCCTGATCGATAAGCCACTGAACGCAATGGCGGGCATTGCTGGCGACAAACTCTGCCGCGTGCGCATCCACGATCCCGGCCCCGGCAATCAGCGTATCTTCCACATGTGACGCAATGCTGTCGGTCTCGTCAAATACCGCGGCAATGCCGCCCTGAGCATAAAATGTGGAGCCTTCACTTATCGGGCCTTTGCTCAGAACGATAACGTTCTGATGTTCAGCCAGACGCAGCGCCAGAGAGAGACCGGCAGCGCCGCTGCCGATGATCAGTACATCACAATGAAGTTCAGGTGTTGTGTTCATGATTGTTGTTTAATTTACTAAACAGTGTTGGGGCAGAATAGCACCTGAATGCGAGATATCGCACGTTTTTTTTAATGAAAGTTGCAATGACTAAACGCACTGGCAGGGGTAAACGAAGGGTAAATAAATGAAATTATTTTGCGAAGCAGATCGTTAGCGTCAGATTTTGTGGTGAAATAAAGCCTGTGTTGCGTTACTCTTCTGGCGGGAAAAAGATGTTTCTTGTCAGAAAGTGGTGCGTATCGTGAACAGACTTATAATGAGAGAAAATGAACGGTCTGCGGCGCGATGAACAAAAACAAAGGCGTTACGGAACTTATTGAAGATCAGACACTCTAAGCTGGTGCTTGCTCAAAGTGCGGTAGTTATAGAGTGGCGTTTCGATAACGCGTGGAATTTAGGTTTGGGGAGACATTACCTCGGATGAGCGAGCAGTTAACGGACCAGGTCCTGGTTGAACGGGTCCAGAAGGGAGATCAGAAAGCCTTTAACCTACTGGTGGTGCGCTACCAGCATAAGGTGGCGAGTCTGGTTTCCCGCTATGTACCGTCAGGTGATGTACCTGATGTGGTGCAAGAGTCTTTTATTAAGGCCTATCGCGCGCTGGAATCTTTCCGGGGAGATAGTGCTTTTTATACCTGGCTGTACCGTATTGCTGTCAATACGGCAAAGAATTACCTGGTTGCTCAGGGTCGTCGTCCGCCGTCCAGTGATGTAGACGCTATCGACGCCGAAAACTTCGAAAGTGGCGGTGCGCTGAAAGAAATTTCGAACCCTGAGAACTTAATGTTGTCAGAAGAACTGAGACAAATTGTTTTTCGCACGATCGAGTCACTCCCGGAAGATTTACGCATGGCAATTACGTTACGGGAGCTTGATGGTCTGAGCTATGAAGAGATAGCCGCTATCATGGATTGTCCGGTCGGCACGGTTCGTTCACGAATTTTCCGTGCGCGAGAAGCTATTGATAATAAAGTTCAACCGCTTATCAGGCGTTGACGATAGCGGGATACTGGAAAAGGTATTAGGCATGCAGAAAGAAAAACTTTCCGCTTTAATGGATGGTGAGACGCTGGATAGTGAGCTGCTCAACGAGCTGTCTCATTCTCCCGAAATGCAAGAGACCTGGGAGAGTTACCATCTCATCCGTGACACGCTGCGCGGTGATACCGGAGAGGTTCTCCATTTCGATATCTCAGCCCGCGTGATGGCGGCCATCGAGAATGAGCCTGTTCATCAGACCACTCCGCTGATTCCTGAAGCTCAACCCGCACCGCACCTGTGGCAGAAAATGCCGTTCTGGCAAAAAGTGCGTCCGTGGGCCAGCCAGCTTACCCAAATGGGGGTGGCTGCATGCGTATCGCTTGCAGTTATCGTTGGCGTCCAGCACTATAATACTCAGTCTGAAACTAATCAGCAGCCAGAAGCGCCAGTGTTTAACACACTGCCGATGATGGGCAAAGCCAGCCCGGTAAGTCTGGGCGTACCGGCTGATGCCTCCGCCAGCGGCGGTCAGCAACAGCAGGTTCAGGAGCAGCGCCGTCGCATTAATGCGATGTTGCAGGATTATGAGTTGCAGCGTCGTCTGCACTCTGAACAGCTTCAGTTTGAGCAGGCCCAAACTCAGCAAGCTGCTGTGCAGGTGCCCGGAAACCAAACTTTAGGAACGCAATCGCAGTAATGAAGCAACTTTGGTTCGCCATGTCTCTGATGGCGGGTAGCCTGTTCTTCTCTGCTAACGCCTCGGCTGATGTTTCATCCGGGGCGTTGTTGCAGCAAATGAATCTGGCCAGCCAGTCACTCAATTACGAGTTGGCATTTATCAGCATCAACAAGCAGGGCGTCGAGTCGTTACGCTATCGCCATGCCCGTCTTGATAACCAGCCGCTCGCCCAGCTATTACAGATGGATGGCCCGCGTCGGGAAGTTGTCCAGCGTGGCAACGAAATCAGCTATTTCGAGCCCGGTCTGGAGCCTTTCACGCTGAATGGCGACTATATCGTTGATTCTCTGCCGTCGCTTATCTATACCGACTTCAAACGACTTGCCCCTTACTATGATTTTATTTCGGTAGGGCGTACCCGTATTGCAGACAGGCTGTGTGAAGTGATCCGCGTGGTTGCGCGCGATGGTACGCGCTACAGCTATATCGTCTGGATTGATGCGGAAACCAAGCTGCCGATGCGCGTGGACCTGCTCGACCGCGACGGCGAGACGCTTGAACAGTTCCGCGTCATCTCCTTCAGCGTGAACAATCAGGTTGGCAACAGCATGCAGAATCTGGCGAAGGCCAGCCTGCCGCCGCTGCTTTCTGTTCCTGCAGGGGACTCCGCTAATTTCAACTGGGTTCCTTCCTGGATACCGCAAGGCTTTAGCGAAGTGTCCAGCAGCCGTCGTCAGTTGCCCACCATTGATACGCCGGTTGAATCACGCCTCTATTCCGATGGCTTGTTCAGCTTCTCGGTGAATATCAACCGCGCAACGGCAAACAGCGCTGAACAAATGCTTCGTACCGGGCGTCGTACGGTCAGCACCATGGTTCGCGATAACGCAGAAATCACGATTGTGGGGGAATTACCTCCGCAGACGGCGAAGCGCATTTCAGACAGCATTAAATTCAGGGCCGCACAATGATTAAAGAGTGGGCGACCGTCGTCTCGTGGCAGAATGGTATTGCGCTGGTCAGCTGTGATGTTAAAGCCTCATGCAATAGCTGCGCATCCCGAGCCGGTTGTGGCAGTCGCGTGCTGAATAAGTTAGGGCCACAGACATCGCATACGATCTCCGTGCCGAGCGAACAGCCGCTGGTGGCGGGTCAGAAGGTGGAACTGGGCATTACGGAAGGCAGTCTGCTGAGTTCCGCGATGCTGGTCTATCTCTCCCCGCTGGTGGGGCTGTTTGTCATGGGCGGCCTTTTTCAGATGCTGTTTGGTACCGACGTGGCCGCCATGTGCGGCGCAGCTTTGGGTGGCGTAGGGGGATTCTGTCTTGCCAAAGGCATCTCACCGAAGCTCGCCGCGCGCGATGAGTGGCAGCCCGTTATTCTGAGCGTTGCGCTGGCGCCTGACCAACTTCGCGTCGAGACGCTCTCTTCTGAGGCCCGGTGATCCACCGGGCTTTATCATTATTTACATCTCAAAAAAGAAAACGCCATTTCTTCGCGCTATGCTTGGCTCTAAGTGCATTTCCAGGTTGCGGGTATGTAGTGTAGAATGCTGCGTTTTCGCACTGAAAAACGTCAGGCTAAGAACAGCGGCCTCCAGGAATTCGTAAGGCATAATTATTTAACTATATGAAGAACATACGTAACTTTTCGATCATTGCTCACATTGACCACGGTAAGTCGACGCTGTCTGACCGTATTATCCAGATTTGCGGTGGCCTGTCTGATCGTGAAATGGCAGCCCAGGTACTGGACTCCATGGACCTGGAACGCGAACGCGGTATCACCATCAAAGCGCAGAGCGTGACGCTCGACTATAAAGCTTCTGATGGCGAAACCTATCAACTGAACTTTATCGACACCCCAGGCCACGTTGACTTCTCCTATGAAGTATCACGCTCGCTGGCGGCCTGTGAAGGTGCGCTGCTGGTGGTCGATGCCGGGCAGGGCGTTGAAGCCCAGACCCTGGCGAACTGCTACACCGCGATGGAAATGGATCTCGAGGTTGTGCCGGTTCTGAACAAAATCGACCTGCCAGCCGCCGATCCTGAGCGCGTGGCGGAAGAGATTGAAGACATTGTCGGCATTGACGCGACCGACGCCGTACGCTGCTCCGCGAAAACCGGTGTGGGTGTGACCGACGTGCTGGAACGCCTGGTACGTGATATTCCGGCCCCGGAAGGCGACCCGGATGGTCCATTGCAGGCGCTGATCATCGACTCATGGTTCGATAACTACCTGGGCGTGGTCTCTCTGGTGCGTATCAAAAACGGCACCATGCGTAAAGGCGACAAAATCAAGGTTATGAGTACCGGACAGGTCTACAACGCAGACCGTCTGGGTATCTTCACGCCAAAACAGGTTGACCGTACCGAGCTGAAATGCGGCGAGGTAGGCTGGCTGGTCTGCGCGATTAAAGACATCCTCGGCGCGCCAGTAGGCGATACCCTGACCGGCGCGCGTAACCCGGCAGACAAAGCGCTGCCAGGCTTCAAAAAGGTGAAACCGCAGGTTTACGCGGGTCTGTTCCCGGTCAGCTCTGACGACTACGAAAACTTCCGCGATGCGCTCGGCAAGCTGAGCCTGAACGATGCCTCCCTGTTCTACGAGCCAGAAAGTTCAACGGCGCTGGGCTTCGGCTTCCGCTGCGGCTTCCTCGGCCTGCTGCACATGGAGATCATTCAGGAACGTCTGGAGCGTGAATACGATCTGGATCTGATCACCACCGCACCAACGGTAGTCTACGAAGTGGAAACCACCTCGAAAGAAGTGATCTATGTCGACAGCCCGTCCAAGCTGCCGCCGCTGAACAACATTCACGAGCTGCGCGAGCCTATCGCAGAATGTCACATGCTGCTGCCGCAGGAGTTCCTGGGGAACGTTATTACGCTCTGTATTGAGAAGCGTGGCGTGCAGACTAACATGGTTTACCACGGTAACCAGGTGGCGCTGACCTATGAAATCCCTATGGCGGAAGTGGTACTCGACTTCTTCGACCGTCTGAAGTCTACCTCCCGTGGCTATGCGTCACTGGATTACAACTTCAAGCGTTTCCAGGCTTCCAACATGGTGCGCGTGGACGTGCTGATCAACGGCGAGCGTGTGGATGCGCTGGCGCTGATCACCCACAACGACAATGCGCCGTACCGTGGCCGCGAGCTGGTTGAGAAGATGAAAGATCTTATCCCGCGTCAGCAGTTTGACATTGCGATTCAGGCGGCCATCGGTAACCACATCATTGCCCGCTCAACCGTGAAGCAGCTGCGTAAAAACGTTCTGGCGAAGTGCTATGGCGGTGACGTCAGCCGTAAGAAAAAGCTGCTGCAGAAGCAGAAAGAAGGTAAGAAGCGTATGAAGCAGGTCGGTAACGTTGAGCTGCCGCAGGAAGCATTCCTTGCCATTCTTCATGTCGGTAAAGACGGCAAATAACCTTAAGGAGTTGGCATGGCGAACATGTTTGCCCTGATCCTGGTCATCGCTACGCTGGTGACAGGCCTGCTGTGGTGCCTGGATAAGTTTATCTTCGCCCCAAAACGCCGTGAACGTCAGGCTGCCGCGCAGGCAGCGACTGGCGATGCGCTTGACGCGAAAACCTTGAAGAAAGTTGGCCCGAAACCGGGCTGGCTGGAAACGGGCGCGTCGGTGTTCCCGGTGCTGGCGATTGTGCTGGTGGTACGTTCGTTTATTTATGAGCCGTTCCAGATCCCATCGGGATCAATGATGCCAACGCTGCTGATCGGTGATTTTATTCTGGTTGAGAAGTTTGCCTACGGCATTAAAGATCCGATTTACCAGAAAACGCTGATCGAAACGGGGCATCCGAAACGTGGCGACATCGTGGTGTTTAAATATCCGGACGATCCGCGTCTGGATTACATTAAGCGCGCGGTGGGTCTGCCGGGTGATAAAGTGACCTACGATCCGGTTGCGAAGGAAGTCACCGTTCAGCCGGGCTGCAGCTCCGGTACCGCGTGTGAAAACGCGCTGCCAATCACCTACTCAAACGTTGAGCCAAGTGATTTCGTGCAGACTTTCGCCCGTCGTAACGGCGGTGAAGCGACCAGCGGGTTCTTCCAGGTGCCAAAAGGTGAAACCAAAGAGAACGGCATTCGTCTGGTTGAGCGCAAAGAGACGCTGGGCGATGTCACTCACCGCATTCTGACCGTGCCAATCGCGCAGGACCAGGTGGGGATGTATTACAAACAGCCGGGTCAGCAGCTGGCCAGCTGGATCGTACCGCCGGGACACTACTTCATGATGGGCGATAACCGCGATAACTCCGCGGACAGCCGTTACTGGGGCTTTGTGCCGGAAGCGAATCTGGTGGGTAAAGCAACCGCGATCTGGATGAGTTTTGAGAAGCAGGAAGGCGAGTGGCCGACCGGCGTGCGCCTGAATCGTATTGGCGGAATCCATTAATTCTCAGGAAAAGAACACGTAGCCGCGTTATTTCGCGGCTACGTGAATTATTTCCTCGATAAATCTCTTTGAACTAACGACATCCCCTGTCGTTGTGTATAGAATATTCCCCCGAAGTTTAAGGTTGGCCCTGCAAGGGCGCCACGGCACACGAAACCGCGTTGGTTTTCTCAGGTCGGTTTCGTGTGCTGCATTTTTGACGCATTCATTTATTGGTATCGCATGAACCCCATCGTAATTAATCGGCTTCAACGGAAGCTGGGCTACACTTTTCATCATCAGGAGTTGTTGCAACAGGCATTAACCCATCGCAGTGCCAGCAGCAAACATAATGAGCGTCTCGAGTTTCTGGGTGACTCTATTTTAAGTTTCGTGATTGCGAATGCGCTTTATCATCGTTTCCCGCGCGTGGACGAAGGTGATATGAGCCGCATGCGCGCCACGCTGGTGCGCGGCAACACCCTCGCTGAAATCGCGCGCGAATTTGAACTGGGTGAATGTCTGCGTCTTGGGCCGGGTGAACTGAAAAGCGGCGGCTTCCGTCGTGAATCTATTCTTGCCGATACGGTCGAAGCATTAATTGGTGGCGTGTTCCTGGACAGCGATATCCAGACCGTAGAAAAGCTGATCCTCAACTGGTATCAGACCCGTCTGGACGAAATTAGCCCGGGCGATAAACAAAAAGATCCGAAAACGCGCCTGCAGGAATATTTGCAGGGCCGTCATCTGCCGCTGCCATCCTATCTGGTGGTGCAGGTTCGTGGCGAAGCGCACGATCAGGAATTTACCATCCATTGCCAGGTCAGTGGCCTGAGTGAACCGGTGGTGGGCACAGGTTCAAGCCGCCGTAAGGCTGAACAGGCTGCCGCCGAACAGGCGTTAAAAATGCTGGAGCTGGAATGAGCGAAGAAAAAACCTATTGCGGATTTATTGCCATCGTCGGACGTCCGAACGTCGGCAAATCCACCCTGCTGAATAATCTGCTTGGGCAGAAGATTTCCATCACCTCGCGTAAGGCGCAGACCACGCGTCACCGCATTGTCGGCATCCATACTGAAGGCGCGTATCAGGCGATCTACGTCGATACCCCTGGCCTGCACATGGAAGAGAAGCGTGCCATTAACCGTCTGATGAACAAGGCGGCGAGCAGCTCCATCGGCGACGTAGAGCTGGTGATTTTCGTTGTGGAAGGCACCCGCTGGACGCCGGACGACGAAATGGTACTGAACAAGCTGCGTGACGGCAAAACGCCGGTGATCCTCGCTGTCAACAAAGTTGACAACGTGCAGGAAAAAGCTGACCTGCTGCCGCACCTGCAGTGGCTGGGCAGCCAGATGAACTTCCTCGATATCGTTCCGCTGTCTGCTGAGACTGGCCTGAACGTCGATACCATCGCGGGCATCGTACGTAAGCACTTGCCAGAAGCGATTCACCACTTCCCGGAAGACTACATCACCGATCGCTCTCAGCGCTTTATGGCGTCTGAAATCATCCGTGAAAAGCTGATGCGTTTCCTGGGCGCCGAGCTGCCGTACTCTGTGACGGTGGAGATCGAGCGTTTCCAGAGCAACGAGCGCGGTGGCTACGACATTAACGGCCTGATCCTCGTCGAGCGTGAAGGGCAGAAGAAGATGGTGATCGGCAACAAAGGCGCCAAGATCAAAACCATCGGTATCGAAGCCCGTAAGGACATGCAGGAGATGTTCGAAGCGCCGGTTCATCTGGAACTGTGGGTGAAGGTGAAATCTGGCTGGGCCGATGATGAGCGTGCTCTGCGCAGCCTCGGTTACGGCGAAGATCAGTAACTCAAGACGACGAGTATAATGGAAGGTTGGCAGCGCGCCTTCGTTCTCCATAGTCGTCCCTGGAGCGAAACCAGCCTGATGCTGGACGTCTTCACGGAAGAGTCGGGCCGCGTGCGCCTTGTTGCGAAAGGCGCACGTTCCAAACGTTCTAATCTGAAGGGTGCCCTACAGCCTTTTACGCCGCTGCTGGTTCGCTTTGGCGGGCGAGGGGAAGTCAAAACCTTGCGCAGCGCTGAAGCCGTCTCTCTGGCGCTTCCCCTTTCTGGCATCACGCTCTACAGCGGTCTGTATGTCAACGAGCTCATCTCCCGCGTCCTTGAACATGAGACTCGCTTCTCGGAACTTTTCTTCGATTATCTGCACTGTATCCAGGCACTGGCGGGTGCGACCGGCACGCCCGAACCCGCCCTGCGTCGTTTCGAACTGGCGCTGCTGGGCCACCTCGGGTACGGCGTGGATTTTCTGCACTGCGCAGGCAGCGGTGATGAGGTGGAAGACACCATGACCTACCGCTACCGCGAAGAAAAAGGCTTTATTGCCAGCGTCGTCGTTGATAACAGTACTTTTACCGGACGCCAGCTCAGAGCGCTTTATGAACGCGAGTTTCCGGACGCCGACACCCTGCGCGCAGCAAAACGCTTTACCCGGATTGCCCTCAAGCCGTATCTTGGCGGCAAGCCCTTAAAGAGCCGCGAATTATTCAGGCAGTTTATGCCCAAACGTTAGACCACAGCATCAGAAAGAAAACCGAGGATTGTCATGGCTGAATTACTGTTAGGCGTCAACATCGACCACATCGCCACCCTGCGCAACGCGCGCGGCACGGCGTATCCCGATCCGGTTCAGGCGGCGTTTATCGCTGAACAGGCTGGTGCCGACGGCATTACCGTTCACCTGCGTGAAGACCGCCGCCACATTACCGACCGCGACGTGCGCATTCTTCGTCAGACGCTGGACACCCGTATGAATCTGGAGATGGCGGTCACCGAAGAGATGCTGACCATTGCCTGCGAGACCAAACCGCACTTCTGCTGCCTGGTGCCGGAAAAACGCCAGGAAGTGACCACCGAAGGCGGGCTGGACGTGGCGGGGCAGCAGGACAAAATGCGCGATGCCTGCAAGCGCCTGGCGGATGCCGGTATCCTGGTTTCTCTGTTTATCGACGCCGATTTCGCGCAGATTAAAGCGGCAGCCGACGTGGGCGCGCCGTATATTGAAATTCACACTGGCTGCTATGCCGATGCTAAAAACGATGCCGAGCAGGCCAAAGAGCTGGAGCGTATCGCCAAAGCGGCCACCTACGCCGCGAGCCTGGGATTGAAGGTTAATGCCGGTCACGGCCTGACCTACCACAACGTGAAGGCCATTGCTGCTCTGCCGGAAATGCATGAGCTGAACATCGGCCACGCCATTATTGGCCGCGCGGTGATGAGCGGCCTGAAAGAGGCGGTTTCAGAGATGAAACGCCTGATGCTGGAAGCGCGTCAGTAATGGCCATTTTGGGCTTAGGCACCGATATCGTCGAAATAGCCCGCATCGAAGCGGTGATCGCCCGGAGCGGCGATCGCCTCGCAAGGCGCGTGCTGAGCGATAACGAATGGGCCATCTGGGAAGCGCACCAGCAGCCGGTGCGTTTTCTGGCAAAGCGCTTTGCGGTAAAAGAGGCGGCAGCCAAGGCCTTCGGGACCGGCATTCGTAACGGCCTGGCATTTAACCAGTTCGAAGTTTTTAATGATGAGCTGGGCAAACCGCGCCTGCGTCTGTGGGGTGAAGCGCAAAAGCTGGCGGAGAAGCTGGGGGTGAATCATATGCACGTGACGATCGCAGATGAACGCCACTATGCCAGCGCGACGGTGATTATCGAAAGCTAAATTTTGTCCGCGTGGTGCATCAGGACAAATTTATCCCACAGCTGCTCTTCGCTCTCGACGTGTGTCGGATCCTTCAGAATAGTGTTGGGGATCGGGCACACCTTCTGACAGGTCGGCGTCTCATAGTGGCCGACGCATTCCGTGCAGCGGTCGCTGTTAATCTCGTAAATGCTGTCGCCCATCGAAATCGCCTGATTCGGGCATTCGGGTTCGCACATATCGCAATTGATGCATTTTTTGGTAATTAACAGCGCCATCAGGAAATTCTCAGAAACAACACAAACTGGGCGGGCATTATACGCGTCAAACCAGTTTCTTTACCAGTTCTTCGCTGTGACGAATGCGCTCAGGCGCGCGCTCCAGATCCTGCTGTACCAGCGCCATAAACAGCAGGTCCGTCAGCATCATTTGTGCGCTGGTGGACGAAATTGCCGCGCTGCGCGTGGCCTGCTCTTCGGCAATGGTATACAAACAGCGCGTTGCCCGCTGCTGCAGCGCATTTGGCGTAAAGCCGGTGATCGCCAGAATTTTGCCGCCGACGCGCAGGGCTTCGTCGGTCGCCATGTTGATCTCGCGGCGCTCGCCGGAGTAGGAGATGGCCAGCAGCAGATCGTCAGGATCCATCGCCTGCACGGTCGCCAGCAGGGCGTGCATATCCTGCTCGACGATGGCGTTAAAACCGATTTTAGTCAGCTTCCAGCCAAAATTACGCGCCACCAGACCGGACGCGCCAATACCGGTCAAAATAATACGCCGCGCCGCCCGCAGCATCGCCACGCTTTCCAGTAATTTCTCTTCGGTATTCACGTCCAGCGTGGCGTGCATGGCCGCCACGTTCTCCTTGATCAGCTTTTCCCCAACCAGACGCATCGGGTCATCGCCGCGGATCTGGTTATGCACCGGCATGGACTGCGGATTCGGGTTACTCACCAGCGCTTCGCTGATTGCCAGCTTAAGAGCGGGAAAACCCTTAAACCCGATCTTCTGGGCAAATTTCACCACGCTTGACTGGCTCACTCCAGCTTCGCTTGCCAGCTGCTGTGAGCTGAGGTGGCGGGCGCGATCGGGCTGAGAAAGCAGAAAATCCGCCAGCTTTTTGTCGCTTTGAGCAAAGCCGGCGTAGCGCTGGCGAATGCGAATTAAACAGTTCATGAGTACTCCCGGCGGAAATGTGATTGTCTGCGCAAAAACGAATTCTGCTCGCCTGAATGAATTTTATATTCCATTATAGTGTGATTATTATGAATTAAAAATTCTTGAGGTACAAAAAATGAATCTTGGCTCACTTGTTTCTGAAACGCGTAACCCGCAAACCATGGATCTGGATGCGCTCTCCACCCTGGAGCTGGTTAACCGCTTTAATCAACAGGATACGCTGGTCGCGCAGGCAGTGAAAGAGACATTGCCAGAGGTGGCGAAAGCGGTCGATGCGGCGGCGGAAGCTCTTAAGGCCGGTGGCCGCATTATCTATATGGGGGCCGGTACCAGCGGGCGTCTCGGGGTGCTGGATGCCTCGGAATGTCCGCCCACCTTTGGCGTTCCGCACGGCCTGGTGGTTGGCCTGATTGCAGGTGGTCCCGGCGCGCTGCTGAAGGCCGTTGAAGGGGCGGAGGACAACAAACAGCTGGGTGAGGATGACCTGAAGGATCTGAACCTGACGGCGAACGACCTGGTGGTCGGCCTGGCGGCATCCGGGCGCACGCCGTACGTCATTGGCGGCCTGGAATACGCCAACCGGACCGGCTGCACGACGATCGCCATCTCCTGCAACCCCGGCTCGCCGATTGCGCAGGTGGCCGCTATCGCCATCTCTCCGGTCGTTGGGCCGGAAGCGCTCACCGGCTCCACGCGCCTGAAATCCGGGACCGCGCAAAAGCTGGTGCTCAATATGATCTCCACCGGTGCGATGGTGAAGTTCGGCAAGGTCTACCAGAACCTGATGGTCGATATGCAGGCCACCAACGTCAAGCTGGTGGACAGAGCCTGCCGCATGGTGATGGAGGCGACAGGCGCGGGCCGTGAAGAGGCAGAAGCGGTGCTCAGGCAGACCGAGCACGACGTTAAACCGGCCATTTTAATGATCTTAAGCGGGCTGGACGCGGCGGCTGCGCGAGCCAAACTCGACGCGCACAACGGCTTCTTACGGGCGGCTTTAGAAAACTAGCAGAGGCGTTTATGGACAAAACAGCAGCGCTCGCCAGCGATATCCTGCAGGGGATAGGCGGGGAGAAAAATATTCAGCGTCTGGAAAACTGCATGACGCGCGTGCGCGTCGAGGTGCATAACGACGATCAGCTTGACGTGCCGGGTCTGAAGAAGCTGTCCGGCGTCAGTGGCTACGTGAAACAGGGGCAGCAACACCAGTTGATCGTCGGGCCGGGCAAGGCGGCGCAGGTTGTCGATGCCATGCGCGCGCTGATGGTCGGCGGTGCAAGCGTGACGGTTGACGACGCTGAACGCACCAAAGCGCAGGCGAAGGCCAAATACAAAGCTCCCATGAGCGATGCGCTGCGACAGCTGGCAAACGTCTTTATCCCGTTGATCCCGGCGTTTATAGCTTCCGGCTTGATCACCGGGATCATCAACATCCTTAAGCGGCCAGATATCGTCGGGGATTTTGCCACGCAGTATCCGAACCTGCTGGGCATTCTCGGGATCTTCGGCAGCGCGGTGTTTGCCATTATGAACATCCTGGTCGGGGTCAATACCGCGAAGGTGTTTGGCGGCTCGCTGGCCATGGGCGGCGTAATGGCAGGGATCTTGTCCAGCCCGCAGCTGGCGCAAATCACGCTGTTTGGCGAGGCGCTCCAGCCTGGTCGCGGCGGGGTGATTGCCGTGCTGCTGGTGGTTATTCTTATGTGCTGGATCGAGAAAAAGCTACGCGCGGTTCTGCCTGGCTCGATTGAGCTGATCCTCAACCCGCTGCTGACCACGTTAATTACCGGTAGCGTCGCGATTGTGGTCCTTCAGCCACTAGGCGGGTGGATCTCTGACGCCATTGCCCACGGCGCGTCTCTGGCTATCGACCGCGGCGGTCTGCTGGTGGGGGCGGTGCTGTCAGGTACCTTCCTGCCGCTGGTGCTGACCGGCCTGCATCAGGGGCTGGTGCCGATCCACGTCGAGCTGGTGCAGGCGCACGGCTATAACGCGCTGCTGCCTATTCTCTCGATGGCGGGCGTCGGGCAGGTGGGGGCAGCGATTGCCGTCCTGATGAAAACCCGCAACGCGCGCCTGAAAAAAGTGATTAAAGGGGCGCTGCCGGTCGGGCTGCTCGGCATTGGCGAGCCGCTGATATTCGGCGTCACGCTGCCGCTGGGTAAACCGTTCCTTGCGGCCTGTCTGGGGGGCGCGGTAGGCGGGGCACTCATCAGCTACTGGAAAGTCGCCACCGTTATCACCTTTGGTCTCTCCGGTTTACCGCTGGCATTAACCATCGTGACCGGAAAAGTCATGCTCTATCTGTTAGGCTATTTAGTAGCGGTGATCGCCGGGTTCCTGTTTACCTGGCTGTTAGGATTCAACGACCCAGAGGAGTAAGGTTTGGCCAATCACGAGCGTCGCGTTGTCTTTTTCGATCTGGATGGAACGCTGCATCAGCAGGATATGTTTGGTACGTTTATGCGCTACCTGCTGCGGCGTCAGCCTCTGAACGCGCTGCTCGTCTTACCGCTCTTACCCCTCATTGGCATCGCGCTGCTGGTAAAAGGCCGGGCGGCGCGCTGGCCGATGAGCCTGCTGCTGTGGGGATGTACGTTTGGCCACAGCGAAGCGCGGCTCAAACAGCTCGAAAACGAGTTCGCTCTCTGGTTCCGCGGCCACGTTGCCGCGTTTCCCGTGGTGCAGGCGCGTCTGACCAGCTATCTTGACGCCAACGATGCCGATATCTGGCTGATTACCGGCTCCCCGCAGACGCTGGTGGAGCAGGTCTACTTTGATACCCCCTGGCTGCCGCGCGTAAACCTTATCGCCACGCAAATTTCCCGCGGCTACGGCGGCTGGGTCCTGACGATGCGCTGTCTGGGGCATGAAAAAGTGGTCCAGCTGGAAAAACGCATCGGCACGCCGCTGCGTCTTTACAGCGGCTACAGCGACAGCAAGCAGGACAACCCGCTGCTCTATTTTTGCCAGCACCGCTGGCGCGTTACTCCCCTCGGTGAACTTCAGCAACTCGAATAGTCTTATCTGTAAGGGCTGTGTATAATGCCGCCCGCTTTTAGACTGGAGTATCAGCCCTTGTCCACCTCAGAACACAATCATGAATACTGGATGCGCCACGCGCTGGCGCTGGCTCAACGGGCCTGGGACGAGGGCGAAGTGCCCGTGGGCGCGGTGCTGGTTCATAACAACCGGGTGATTGGGGAAGGGTGGAACCGTCCTATTGGCCGCCACGATCCTACAGCGCACGCCGAAATTATGGCGCTTCGTCAGGGCGGCCTGGTGCTGCAAAACTATCGTCTGCTCGATACCACTCTGTACGTCACCCTTGAACCCTGCGTGATGTGCTCCGGGGCGATGGTGCACAGCCGAATCGGTACCCTGGTGTTTGGAGCGCGAGATGAAAAAACCGGTGCGGCCGGTTCACTGATGGACGTGCTGGGTCATCCAGGAATGAATCATCAGGTGCAGACTATCGGTGGGGTACTTGCACCAGAGTGTTCGGGGCTATTAAGCGATTTCTTTCGAATGCGCCGTCAGCAGAAAAAGCAACAAAAGGCAGAAATGAAGTTGTCGGATGATTAAGCTCGTCCGGCGCTACAACCGGATAACTTTCCGCCAGCTGTTTTGCCTCTGTTGCCTCTTTCTCTTTCTCCAGCAGATAGCCGACCAGGCTAATCTGATACTTACGTATATTTTCCACGTAGGCGTAGGCTTCATGTCCGCGCGCGTAGCCATACGTCAGCTTGTTGTACCATGGCTTCTGGCTCAGCAGCGGCAGGCGCTGTTTTACGTCTGACCAGCTGTCCGGGTTTCCCTTCGTTTTCGCCGTCAGAGCCCGCGCGTCAAGCATGTGCGCGTAGCCCATGTTGTAGGCCGCCAGCGCAAACCAGATCCGTTCCTCTTCCGGCACGGTTTCCGGGACTTTAGCCATCATATCCTGCAGGTAGCGCGCCCCGCCGCTGATGCTCTGTTCCGCATCGGTACGGTCGTTAACGCCCAGGCTCAGCGCGGTATTTTTGGTTAACATCATCAGTCCGCGTACGCCCGTTGGCGACGTGGCCTGGGTGTCCCAGTGGGACTCCTGGTACGAGATAGCCGCCAGCAGTTTCCAGTCAATCTCCTGGGCATATTTTTCGAAAAGCGGCTGCAGGTCAGGCAGGACGCTGTCAACCGCGCGCAGGAAGCTGCGGGTGTCAACGTAGTCAAAGTCATCCCCGTGGCCGAGGTACTTCTCCTCAAGTCGCGCCAGCGTGCCGTCTTCATTAATGGTGTTATAAAAATCCAGCATGGCCGCCGAGAGGGTCTGGTCATCATCCAGATGGGTAAACCAGGTCACCGGCTGTTCGTCCGTCACGTCCAGCGCCACGGCGATTTCAGGATGCACCCGCTGGAACAGGCTGATCGCCACCGAATCGGCAATGGTGTAAGGCAGTTTCTGATCTTTGACCTGCTCCAGCAGCTCCGTCGTGCCGAGTTTAGGGTCAACCGTCCAGCTCAGATCCGGGTATTTTTTCTCCTTTAACTCACGCAGGTCGTCAATCACTACGTGGCCGGGAGCAATCGTCAGCTGTTGCGCGTTGATCGAGGCAAGCGTACGCGGGCGCAGGCTCCCGACGCGATAAACCAGCTGCTGGGAAACGGAGTAGTAGGTCGGGCCCGGCTGGTAGTTCTTGCTGCGCTCGCTGTTATAGACCAGCCCGGCAGCGAGGATATCGGCGTTGTTGTTGTCCAGGTCGTCAAACAGCTGGTTGATGTTCTGGCGGACGGTAATTTTAAGCTTCACGCCCAGATAATCGGCAAACTGCTGCGCCAGCTCATAATCCAGACCAATAATTTTGCCGTTGATGTCGCTGTAAATCAGCGGAGAGTTGAGGGTACTGACGCGCAGTTCCCCCCGCTCCTGAATGGCGGCGATACGATTTTCGGCTTTGCCGAACCAGGGGATGGAAGGCCAGAGGGCCACTGCCAGCAGCAACGTTACAATGCCGATGAGCAGATAATTAATCTTTAATTTTTTCAATTAGTTAATTCTCTGCGACGCCGGTTGCCTCAGTCTGCTGTAGCCATGTTAATCATAAGGTTTGTCATTGAATGAGCGGCATTTTGCGTAAACTTGCGCCACTTGGCAACCAATTAGAGAGACAGGTCACATCTATTGTTAAACGCTGAAGTCGATTTTATTTCGACGCAAACGGTTTCGTCGGCGCTCAGGATTCTCTATAATGACGCCCGTTTTCCCCCCTTGCGCACACTGTAAGCGCCCCGGCGCTTCGAAGACGAGAGACTTATGATGGAAATTCTGCGTGGTTCGCCTGCACTGTCTGCCTTCCGTATTACCAAACTGCTGGCACGTTTTCAGGCGGCCGACCTTCCGGTAAGCAATATTTACGCTGAGTATGTCCATTTTGCTGACCTGAATGCCCCCCTGAATGCAGAGGAGCGCGTACAGCTGGAACGCCTGCTCAAGTATGGCCCAAATCTGAGCAGCCATACGCCAACCGGCAAACTGATCCTTGCGACGCCGCGTCCGGGCACCATCTCCCCCTGGTCTTCCAAAGCCACCGACATTGCCCACAACTGCGGCCTGAGCCAGATTAACCGTCTGGAACGCGGCGTAGCGTACTACGTCGAAGCCTCTACCCTGAGCGACGCGCAGTGGCAGGCGGTTGCGGCTGAATTGCACGACCGCATGATGGAGAGCGTGTTTGCCTCTCTTGATGACGCACAGAAGCTTTTCTCCCATCATCAGCCTGCGCCGGTACAGAGCGTGGACCTGCTGGGGCAGGGCCGTCAGGCGCTGATTGACGCCAACCTGCGTCTCGGCCTGGCGCTGGCAGAAGACGAAATTGACTACCTGCAGGACGCGTTCGTTAAGCTCAACCGCAACCCGAACGACATCGAACTCTACATGTTCGCGCAGGCCAACTCTGAGCACTGCCGCCATAAGATTTTCAACGCCGACTGGATCATCGACGGCGAACAGCAGCCGAAGTCGCTGTTCAAAATGATCAAAAACACCATGGAACAAACCCCTGACCACGTGCTGTCTGCCTATAAAGACAACGCCGCGGTGATGGAAGGTTCCGAGGTGGGCCGCTTCTTCGCCGATCGCGAAGCAGGGCGCTATGACTTCCATCAGGAGCCTGCGCATATTCTGATGAAAGTGGAAACCCACAACCACCCGACGGCCATTTCTCCGTGGCCGGGTGCGGCGACCGGCTCCGGCGGCGAAATCCGTGACGAAGGGGCGACCGGTCGTGGGGCGAAACCAAAAGCGGGTCTGGTCGGTTTCTCCGTCTCCAACCTGCGCATCCCTGGCTTTGAACAGCCGTGGGAAGAAGATTTCGGCAAGCCAGAGCGCATCGTGACCGCGCTGGATATCATGACCGAAGGTCCGCTGGGCGGCGCGGCGTTTAACAACGAATTTGGTCGTCCGGCGCTGAACGGTTACTTCCGTACCTACGAAGAGAAGGTGGACAGCCACAACGGCGAAGAGCTGCGCGGCTACCACAAACCGATCATGCTGGCAGGCGGGATCGGCAACATCCGTGCCGATCACGTGCAGAAAGGCGAGATCGTCGTCGGCGCGAAGCTGATCGTGCTGGGCGGCCCGGCGATGAACATCGGTCTGGGCGGCGGCGCGGCCTCCTCTATGGCCTCCGGCCAGTCTGATGCGGATCTCGATTTTGCCTCCGTGCAGCGTGACAACCCAGAGATGGAGCGTCGCTGCCAGGAAGTGATCGACCGCTGCTGGCAGCTGGGCGATGCTAACCCGATTCTGTTCATCCACGACGTGGGCGCGGGCGGCCTGTCCAACGCCATGCCGGAGCTGGTGAGCGACGGCGGTCGCGGTGGCCGTTTCAACCTGCGCGATATCCTGAGCGATGAGCCGGGCATGAGCCCGCTCGAAATCTGGTGTAACGAATCCCAGGAGCGCTACGTGCTGGCGGTTGCGGCCGACCAGCTGCCGCTGTTTGACGAGCTGTGCCGCCGCGAACGCGCGCCGTATGCCGTCATCGGTGAAGCGACCGAAGAGCAGCACCTGACTCTGAGCGACACCCATTTCGACAACCAGCCTATCGATCTGCCACTGGACGTGCTGCTCGGTAAAACGCCGAAGATGACCCGCGACGTAACAACCCGTAAAGCAGCGGGCAAAGCGCTGGATCGCCAGGGCATCACCGTGGCAGAAGCCGTTAATCGCGTGCTACACCTGCCTGCTGTTGCTGAGAAAACCTTCCTGGTGACCATCGGCGATCGTACCGTGACCGGTATGGTGTCGCGCGATCAGATGGTTGGCCCGTGGCAGATCCCGGTGGCGAACTGCGCCGTGACCACCGCGAGCCTCGACAGCTACTACGGCGAAGCGATGGCGCTGGGCGAACGCACCCCGGTGGCGCTGCTGGACTTCGCCGCCTCCGCACGACTGGCGGTTGGTGAAGCGCTGACCAACATTGCGGCGACGCAGATTGGCGACATCAAACGTATCAAACTTTCCGCGAACTGGATGGCGGCAGCCGGTCACCCTGGTGAAGACGCGGGCCTGTATGAAGCCGTGAAAGCGGTGGGTGAGGAGCTGTGCCCAGCCCTCGGCCTGACCATTCCGGTGGGTAAAGACTCCATGTCGATGAAAACCCGCTGGCAGGAGGGTAACGAGCAGCGCGAGATGACGTCTCCGCTGTCGCTGGTGATCACCGCGTTTGCCCGTGTAGAAGACGTACGCCATACCGTTACGCCGCAGCTGGCGACCGAAGATAACGCCCTGTTGTTGATTGACCTGGGTAAAGGCCACAACGCGCTGGGCGCCACCGCACTGGCGCAGGTTTACCGTCAACTTGGCGACAAGCCAGCCGACGTGCGCGACGTGGCGCAGCTAAAAGGCTTCTACGACGCAATTCAGGCGCTGGTGGCACAGCGCAAGCTGCTGGCCTACCACGACCGTTCCGACGGCGGCCTGCTGGTGACCCTGGCAGAGATGGCCTTCACCGGCCACTGCGGCGTGGAAGCGAACATTGCAACGCTTGGCGAAGACCGCCTGGCGGCGCTGTTTAACGAAGAGCTGGGTGCAGTGATTCAGGTTCGCGCCGCAGACCGCGAGGCGGTGGAAGCGATTCTGGCGAAGCACGGTCTGGCAGACTGCGTCCACTATCTGGGGAAAGCCGTTCAGGGCGACCGTTTCGTCATTGAGGCCGACGGTCACGCCGTGTTCAGCGAAAGCCGCACCACGCTGCGCATGTGGTGGGCAGAAACTACATGGCAGATGCAGCGCCTGCGCGATAACCCGGAATGCGCCGATCAGGAGCATAACGCGAAAGCGAATGACCAGGATCCCGGCCTGAACGTGAAGCTCTCCTTCGACATCAACGAAGACATCGCTGCGCCGTACATTGCGACCGGCGCGCGTCCGAAAGTGGCCGTGTTGCGCGAGCAGGGCGTTAACTCCCACGTTGAGATGGCTGCGGCCTTCCACCGCGCGGGCTTTGACGCTATCGACGTCCATATGAGCGACCTGCTGGCCGGGCGTACCGGTCTGGAAGATTTCCATGCGCTGGTGGCGTGCGGCGGTTTCTCCTACGGTGACGTGCTGGGCGCAGGCGAAGGCTGGGCGAAGTCCATTCTGTTTAACAGCCGCGTGCGCGACGAGTTCGAGACCTTCTTCCATCGTCCGCAAACCCTGGCGCTGGGCGTGTGCAACGGCTGCCAGATGATGTCTAACCTGCGCGAGCTGATCCCGGGCAGCGAAGCCTGGCCACGCTTTGTGCGCAACCAGTCCGACCGCTTCGAAGCGCGCTTCAGTCTGGTTGAAGTGACTCAGAGCCCGTCTCTGCTGCTGCAGGGGATGGTTGGCTCTCAGATGCCAATCGCCGTTTCCCACGGCGAAGGTCAGGTAGAAGTGCGCGATGCGGCCCATCTGGCGCAGCTCGAGAGCAAAGGCCTGGTGGCGCTGCGCTTTGTCGATAACTTCGGCAAGGTCACGGAAACCTATCCGGCGAACCCGAACGGCTCCGTCAATGGTATTACGGCGGTGACCAGCGAAAGCGGTCGCGCGACCATCATGATGCCGCACCCTGAACGCGTGTTCCGTACCGTGAGCAACTCCTGGCACCCGGAAAACTGGGGCGAGGACAGCCCGTGGATGCGTATCTTCCGCAACGCGCGTAAACAGCTGGGTTAAGATGTAAAGCAGGTACTTTGTAGACCCGGTGAGCGTAGCGCCACCGGGTTTTTTTATGCGTGTCGCAAAATTGCGACAAAGAGGGTATAGGGGTGTCTCCAAATGGAGACATTTAACTCATTGATTTATATATGGCAGGACAGGTTCCCGTTAAGGTGTTGCTTAATAGCGACACTTAGCCTGGAAATCATTCAGCGCACAACAAATAGATTAAACCAATAAAAGATATATATTTCAATGTGTTAATATTTTGTTTTGCATTCTGGCATGGGTGTTGCATAATATTAACCAGTGGCTCATTCACCTTCTTATGTCAGCCCCTTCGGGACGTGCTACATAAACTTCGAATGACGCACAAAAAGGTGCCTGCCGTCCAACTACTGATCATAGCGATGCTTTATCAGGCCAGGGCGAAACGTCGAGTTAGGCACCGCCTTATTCCATAACAAAGCCGGGTTTTTACCCGGCTTTGTTGTATCTGAAGGGCAGACTCAGTTACGCTCTCCGTAAACCCCCATGAAGAGAGTAATGCGTTGAAACGCTGGCCCGTTTTTCCCCGCTCCCTGCGACAGCTCGTGATGATGGCCTTTCTGCTGATCCTGCTGCCGCTGCTGATCCTCGCCTGGCAGGCATGGCAGAGCCTCAACGCACTGAGTGCCCAGGCGGCGCTGACGAACCGCACCACGCTTATCGATGCCAGACGCAGTGAAGCGATGACCAACGCTGCGCTGGAGATGGAGCGTAGCTATCGTCAGTACTGCGTGCTCGACGATCGGACGCTGGAGAAGGTGTACCAGAGCCAGCGCAAACGCTACAGCGAAATGCTGGATGCCCACGCGGGCGTGCTGCCGGACGACAGGCTGTATCAGGCGTTACGTCAGGATCTGAACGATCTCGCGCAGCTGCAGTGCCAGAACAGCGGCCCGGATGCGGCTGCCGCCGCGCGCCTTGAGGCATTCGCCGCCGCCAATACCGAAATGGTGCAGTCAACGCGCACGGTCATTTTCTCTCGCGGCCAGCAGCTGCAGCAGGAGATTGCCGAGCGCGGCCAGTTCTTCGGCTGGCAGGCGCTGGTGCTGTTCCTGGTGAGCCTCGGGCTGGTGCTGCTCTTTACCCGCATGATCATCGGCCCGGTGAAGGGTATTCAGCGTATGATCAACCGCCTGGGGGAGGGGAAATCGCTCGGGGATACGGTTGCCTTTAAAGGCCCGCGCGAGCTGCGATCCGTCGGTCAGCGCATTATCTGGCTATCCGAGCGCCTGGCGTGGCTGGAATCCCAGCGTCATCAGTTCCTGCGCCATATTTCCCATGAGCTGAAAACCCCGCTGGCCAGCATGCGTGAAGGAACGGAGCTGCTGGCGGACGAGGTGGCAGGGCCACTTACGCCGGAGCAGAAAGAGATTGTCGAAATTCTGGACGCCAGCAGCCGCAACCTGCAAAAGCTGATCGAGCAGCTTCTGGATTACAACCGCAAGCTGGCTGACGGGACGGTGGTACTGGAAGAGGTGGAGATTGAGCCACTGGTGGATATGGTGATCTCCGCCCATAGCTTGCCGGCAAGAGCTAAAATGATGCATACCGGGGTGGAGCTGAATGCGCTGACCTGCCTGGCTGAACCCATGCTATTAATGAGCGTTCTGGATAATCTTTACTCCAATGCGGTGCACTATGGTACTGAATCCGGTAACATTTATATCCGAAGTTATACGAAGGGCTCCCGGGTGTTTATTGACGTCGCAAACACCGGCACCCCGATCCCCGATGACGAAAAAACCATGATCTTCGAACCCTTTTTCCAGGGGAGTCATCAGCGGAAAGGCGCGGTAAAAGGAAGCGGTCTGGGATTAAGCATTGCCCGGGACTGCATACGACGCATGCAGGGTGAGCTAAACATTGCCACGGACGAACGTTCAGATGTTTGCTTCCGTATTGAACTGCCCCTGAGCCGGAAAAATTAATAAAATGAATCTATATCTGGTGAGTATGTCACACGTCTTTTTCCGCGCCATACGCGCGGTGTTTTCCAGCAAAGCGGGTCGCCTGAGTCTGCCCTGTTTAGTTCTGGCGGGGTGCGTTTCCCATGCGCCGCAAAGTGCGATAAGCGGTAAACAGGAAGACAAATGGCCCGATAACCAGCTGGCGGATTTCCTCTCTACCCGCTGTGAGGATATCTGGAATCTGTCAGGGCATGATGTCGAAAATAATCCGCTGTTCTGGCTGCGCGGAATAGATTGCGCCCAGCGGCTTGCGCCGGTAGACGCCCGCATGAAGGCGGCGATGCTGGATGAAGACACCTGGCAGGACGCTTTCAAGCGTGGGATTTTACTGGCCGATGCGAAAATTACCCCCGTTGAACGTCGGGCCAACGTGACCCGTCTGGACACGTTTGTGATCAATCTTCCCGCACAGGTGCGCCCGGTATACCAGCTCTGGCGGGATGGGCAGACGTTACAGCTGCAGCTGTCTGAAGAGCGCTCCCGCTACAGCAAGCTACAGCAGTCAACTGACAGCGAGCTGGATACGCTGCGCCAACAGCAACAGCATTTACGTACTCAGCTGGATACCACGACGCGAAAGCTGGAAAACCTGACCGATATCGAAAGACAGCTCTCGTCGCGTAAATATCAGCCTGGTAGTTCATCTGCTGCACCGGACAGCGATATGCCGAAACAAGAGGATGTGAAGCATGACGAGCCGTAAACCAGCCCATCTTTTACTGGTGGATGACGATCCCGGCCTGTTAAAGCTGCTGGGGATGCGTCTGGTGAGTGAAGGCTACACCGTGGTGACCGCGGAAAGCGGGCAGGAGGGGCTTAAAGTCCTCAGCCGCGAAAAGATTGACCTGGTGATCAGCGACCTGCGGATGGACGAAATGGATGGCATGCAGCTGTTCGCCGAAATCCAGAAGCAGCAGCCTGGCATGCCGGTCATTATCCTGACGGCGCACGGGTCAATCCCGGATGCCGTCGCCGCAACCCAGCAGGGCGTGTTCAGCTTCCTCACCAAGCCGGTAGATAAAGACGCGCTCTACAAAGCCATCGACAGCGCGCTGGAGCACGCCGCGCCCTCCGGAGACGACGCATGGCGTGAATCTATCGTCACCCGCAGCCCGATAATGCTGCGTCTGCTTGAGCAGGCGCGAATGGTCGCACAGTCAGACGTCAGCGTGTTGATTAACGGCCAGAGCGGAACCGGGAAAGAGATCCTGGCGCAGGCGATCCACAACGCCAGCCCGCGCAGTAAAAATGCTTTTATCGCCATTAACTGCGGTGCCCTGCCAGAGCAGCTTCTTGAGTCTGAACTTTTTGGCCATGCCCGCGGCGCATTTACCGGCGCGGTAAGCAGCCGGGAAGGGCTGTTCCAGGCCGCGGAAGGCGGCACGCTGTTCCTCGACGAAATTGGCGACATGCCTGCGCCGCTGCAGGTCAAACTGTTGCGCGTACTTCAGGAGCGCAAAGTGCGCCCGTTGGGCAGCAACCGCGATATTGATATTAACGTGCGAATCATTTCCGCTACCCACCGCGACTTGCCCAAAGTGATGGCCCGCAACGAGTTCCGTGAAGATCTCTACTACCGTCTGAACGTGGTGAACCTGAAGATCCCGGCGCTGGCGGAGCGTGCGGAAGATATTCCGCTGCTGGCGAATCACCTCCTGCGCCAGGCGGCAGATCGGCATAAACCGTTCGTGCGCGCCTTTTCGACTGATGCGATGAAACGGCTGATGGCCGCCAGCTGGCCGGGTAACGTGCGCCAGCTGGTGAACGTGATTGAGCAGTGTGTGGCGCTGACGTCCTCGCCCGTTATCAGCGATGCGCTGGTGGAACAGGCGCTGGAAGGGGAGAACACGGCCTTGCCGACGTTTGCGGAAGCGCGTAACCAGTTCGAGCTGAACTATCTGCGCAAGCTGCTGCAGATCACCAAAGGCAACGTGACCCACGCGGCGCGGATGGCCGGACGCAACCGCACCGAGTTCTATAAGCTGCTCTCACGCCACGAGCTGGAAGCAAACGATTTTAAAGAGTAATGCCGTATGGTACTGTGAGCAATCGATTACGAGGCAGCTTACAGGCAAGAGTTTAAGGACCCACCATGAAAAAGATTGATGCGATTATTAAACCTTTCAAACTGGATGATGTACGTGAAGCGCTGGCGGAAGTAGGCATCACCGGGATGACCGTGACGGAAGTGAAAGGTTTTGGTCGTCAGAAGGGCCACACCGAACTTTATCGTGGCGCAGAGTACATGGTCGACTTTCTGCCGAAAGTGAAAATTGAAATCGTGGTCAGCGACGATATCGTCGATACCTGCGTGGATACCATTATCCGCACGGCGCAGACGGGCAAAATTGGCGACGGGAAAATCTTCGTCTTTGACGTGGCGCGCGTGATCCGTATCCGTACCGGCGAAGAAGACGACGCCGCGATTTAACCATTCGCCACCCGGCGAAAAAAAAGCCCCTCGAACGAGGGGCTTTTTGCGTTACAGCACCTTATGCGGCCCGAAACATTCGTAATGAATGTTGTCTTTATTCACGCCCAGCTCAACCAGCTGCTTCGCGGCATACTGCATAAACGCCACCGGTCCACAGACGTAGAACTGCATTTCCGGCGCGCTAAACGCCCCTTCCATCTGGCTTAAATTCATCAGTCCTTCGCTGTCAAAGCGTGCGGCAGTGCGGTCTGCCTCCGTCGGCAGGCGATACCAGGTATGCGCGGTGAAACGCGGCAGGGTCGCTCCCAGCGCTTTCACTTCATCCGCAAAGGCGTGCACGTCGCCGTTCTCCGCTGCGTGGAACCAGTTAACCTGCGCGCTGTGGTTTGCTTTCGCCAGCGTATCCAGCATCGCCAGCATTGGCGTTTGGCCCACGCCCGCGGAGATCAGCGTGACCGGGGTATTGGTTTCAATGGCCATAAAGAAGTCGCCCGCCGGCGCGGCCAGATGAACCACGTCGCCCACGCTCGCTTCGTTATGCAGCCAGTTGGATACCTGACCGCCGTCCTCGCGCTTCACCGCAACGCGGTAGCCTTTGCCGTTTGGTTTGCGGGTCAGAGAGTACTGGCGGATCTCCTGGTGCGGGAAGCCTTCAGGCTTCAGCCATACGCCCAGATACTGGCCCGGCTGGTAATCGGCCACCGGCTGGCCGTCAACCGGCTCAAATTCAAAACTGGTGATAAGCGCGCTGCGCGGCGTTTTCTCGACGATACGGAAGGCGCGCGTTCCTTCCCAGCCGCCGTTCTTGCTGGCGTTTTCGCTGTAGATCTGCGCTTCACGGTTGATAAACACGTTTGCCAGCACGCCGTAGGCTTTACCCCAGGCGTCCAGCACCTCCTGGCCCGGGCTGAACATTTCGTCCAGCGTTGCCAGCAGGTGAGTGCCGACGATGTTGTACTGCTCGGGTTGGATCTGGAAGCTGGTGTGCTTCTGGGCGATTTTTTCCACCGCAGGCAGCAACGCCGCCAGGTTTTCGATATTGCTGGCGTAGGCCGCGATGGCGTTGAAAAGCGCTTCACGCTGATCGCCGTTACGCTGGTTGCTCATATTGAAAATCTCTTTGAGCTCCGGATTGTGCGTGAACATGCGATCGTAGAAATGGGCGGTAAGTTTAGGGCCGGTTTCCACCAGCAGGGGAATGGTGGCTTTAACGGTAGCGATGGTTTGAGCGTCGAGCATGGCAGCTTCCTTCTGGTATTATCTAATGATGTATTTTAAATACATCTTATAAAAAATACCCATGCTTTGTAAATGGTTCTTTGCAAGATGAAAAATACGCATCACAAACCTGAAAAGAAATCCGCTGGAAATAGTGAGATCTTTATTCCTCAAACCCTTGCGTGGCGTGAAGGAAAACGTTTGCGTAAAATCGTTTGTCAAGACCTGTTATCACAGAACTATTCAGTTATACTGTTGCCCGTCGTCCAACAGGACTGCCTTTTCAGGCCAAAATTTACTTGTTAGCTGAGTCAGGAGATGCGGATGTTAAAGCGTGAAATGAACATTGCCGATTATGATGCCGAACTGTGGCAGGCTATGGAGCAGGAAAAAGTACGTCAGGAAGAGCACATCGAACTGATCGCCTCCGAAAACTACACCAGCCCGCGCGTAATGCAGGCGCAGGGCTCTCAGCTGACCAACAAATACGCTGAAGGTTACCCAGGCAAGCGCTACTATGGCGGTTGCGAGTACGTTGATATCGTTGAGCAGCTGGCTATCGACCGTGCGAAAGCACTCTTCGGCGCTGACTACGCGAACGTCCAGCCGCACTCCGGCTCTCAGGCTAACTTCGCTGTTTACACCGCGCTGCTGCAGCCGGGCGATACCGTTCTGGGTATGAACCTGGCGCAGGGCGGCCACCTGACTCACGGCTCCCCGGTTAACTTCTCCGGCAAACTGTACAACATCATTCCTTACGGCATTGATGAGTCCGGTAAAATTGACTACGAAGACATGGCTAAGCAGGCCAAAGAGCACAAACCGAAAATGATTATCGGTGGCTTCTCTGCCTACTCCGGCGTGGTTGACTGGGCAAAAATGCGTGAAATCGCTGACAGCATCGGCGCATACCTGTTCGTCGACATGGCGCACGTTGCCGGTCTGATTGCCGCCGGCGTTTACCCGAACCCGGTTCCTCACGCTCACGTTGTGACCACCACTACTCACAAAACCCTGGCGGGTCCACGCGGTGGCCTGATCCTGGCGAAAGGCGGTGACGAAGAGCTGTACAAAAAACTGAACTCTGCCGTGTTCCCAAGCGCGCAGGGCGGCCCGCTGATGCACGTTATCGCCGCAAAAGCGGTCGCGCTGAAAGAAGCGATGGAGCCAGAGTTCAAGGTGTATCAGCAGCAGGTTGCTAAGAACGCCAAAGCGATGGTGGAAGTGTTCCTGAACCGTGGCTACAAAGTGGTATCCGGCGGGACTGAAAACCACCTGTTCCTGCTGGACCTGGTTGATAAGAACCTGACCGGTAAAGAAGCTGACGCTGCCCTGGGCCGCGCCAACATTACCGTGAACAAAAACAGCGTGCCAAACGATCCGAAGAGCCCGTTCGTGACCTCCGGTATCCGTATCGGTTCTCCGGCCGTGACGCGCCGCGGCTTCAAAGAAGCGGAAGTGAAAGAGCTGGCTGGCTGGATGTGTGACGTTCTGGACAACATCAATGACGAAGCGGTTATCGAGCGCGTCAAAGGTAAAGTTCTGGATATCTGCGCACGCTTCCCGGTATACGCATAATTCCTCTGCTTTGCAGAAATAAAAAAGGCCGCGCTTGCGGCCTTTTTTTATGGCTTAACGCCGGTCCAGGGAAATGGCCCCCGGTCCCACAATCGCCAGCAAAATAAACGCGCCAGCAATACTGACGTTCTTGTAGAAATTAATCATATTCGGCACAACCGCATCTCCGGTCATATCCCAGTAGTGGTGACCGATAATCGCCGTGCCCAGCGTGTAGAAGACAAAGAGCACCGCGAGGGGGCGGGTGAAAAAGCCGAGCACGATCAGGATCGCGGCGGGAACCTCCATTACTACGGCGATAATGGCCGCCAGCATCGGCATGGGTGCGCCGAGCGACGTCATATACTGAACGGTGCCGCTAAACCCCGTCAGCTTGGGATAGCCAAAAATAATAAACAGGACAACGATGGCAATACGGGCAATCAATAGCAGGAAGGAGCGTGAGGAGCCGAAATCGAAATAACGTAAGCTGTTCATGGCAAACGACCTCTTCAGGCGATGTCTTTTAAACGTAATACAATTTTGCCGCTCACGCCATACGCCGACCGGCTGTCCAGGACGTTAATTTATCGTTAATTTATAGCGCGCTAACGACTTGCTAAAGTGCAGGATAAACGCCAGACTATCGCCTCCATTTCGGGAGGGATTCATGGTCTTGCATTCCACGCGCTGGCTGGCGCTCAGCTACTTCACCTACTTCTTTAGCTACGGTATTTTTCTGCCTTTCTGGAGCGTCTGGCTCAAGGGAATTGGTTTGACGCCAGAAACCATTGGCATCCTGCTGGGCGCGGGGCTGGTGGCGCGTTTCCTCGGAAGCCTGCTGATTGCCCCCCGCGTCAGCGATCCCTCCTTACTGATTAAAGCGGTGCGCATTCTGGCCCTGCTGACGCTGGTCTTCGCGGCCTGCTTCTGGGTCAGCCACCAGTTTGCCTGGCTGATGGTGGTGATGGTTGGCTTTAATCTGTTCTTCTCCCCGCTGGTACCCCTGACGGATGCCCTGGCGAACACCTGGCAAAAGCAGATAACCATGGACTATGGTCGCGTGCGCCTCTGGGGATCGATTGCCTTCGTGATCGGCTCGGCGCTGGTGGGGAAACTGGTCAGCCTTTACGACTACCGCGCGATTCTGGCGCTGCTGAGTATCGGTATTGCCTCGATGCTGCTGGGAATGCTGCTGCGCCCGTCGGTGATGCCGCAAGGGGAGAGTCGCCATCAGGAGAGCGCCGGCTGGCCCGCCTGGCGGAGCCTGGTGGCCCAGAGCTGGCGTTTTCTGGCGTGCGTCTGTCTGCTTCAGGGGGCGCATGCGGCGTACTATGGCTTCAGCGCCATCTACTGGCAGGGGGCGGGCTACTCGGCCTCTGCTGTCGGTTACCTGTGGTCGCTGGGGGTGGTGGCTGAAGTCATTATTTTCGCCCTGAGCAAAAAGCTGTTCCGCCGCTTCGGCGCGCGCGATCTGCTGCTGCTTTCCGCGGTCTGCGGCGTGGCGCGCTGGGGGATTATGGGCTGGACAACCGAACTGCCGTGGCTGATTATGGCGCAGATCCTTCACTGCGGCACCTTCACCGTGTGCCACCTGGCGGCGATGCGCTATATCGCGGCGCGCGAGGGCGGGGACGTGATCCGTCTGCAGGCGGTCTACTCTGCGGTGGCGATGGGCGGCAGCATTGCGGTGATGACGGTCTTTGCGGGCTTTCTGTATCAGCATCTGGGACACGGCGTGTTCTGGGTCATGGCGCTGGTGGCGCTCCCGGCGATGTTTGTTCGACCGAAAGTGGCCGCACGGGCATAGCTACGATTCCAGCATGGCGCGAATATGTTCCTGCTGCTGCGTGTTAAGTGATTCAACCGCGTGGATCAGCGGCGGCGAGAACAGCGGCAGCACGGTAGGATAGGGGGTGACAACCAGCGCGGCTTCGCGCGGTGCCCCCTCTTTCTGGAACGCCTGCAGCGTCAGATAGCGAATGTTGAGCGGCAGCAGGGTTAATTCGCGCAGCTGCTGTTCAATCACCTCCTCACAGGATTTATCCTCCCCGGTCAGCAGCACTACCTGTTTTTCATGCAGATCGGTCTCCTGCATCAGCCAGGCGCCGAAAATAACCGCTACCAGCGCCATCTCTTCATCGGAGAACCGCAGCCCAAATTCGGCTTCCAGCTCAAAGAGTGCCTCTTTCGTGGTGCGTAACAGCCGGGGATAGAGACGGTGAATTTCCTCGGGCAGGCTATTGTCGATGCCGATCTCAAACAGTGAGCGGTCCAGCGCCTGAGCCAGATGGATATACAGCTGATCGGTCAGCCCCTGCTCATCGCTGAAGTTCATCCCGGTCTGGGAGCGGAAACGGGCCACCATGCGCACAATGGCGCGGCGCAGGCGCTGATCCTGCTGGTGTTTATCGAGCACTGGATCGGGCGTGCGGAGCATCATAAACAGCAGCGCCAGAAACAGCTGCTCGTCCACGTGCGCGCCCTGCGGCACGCGCCGCTTCCAGTGACGAACAATCTCCTGCGCCGTAAAATACTCTCCCCGCGACTGGGTCCAGCTGCGCTGCGCGTGGGAAAACTGCGGCGTATTCCCTAAGTGGTGCTGGATGAGGCAGTATTGCAAGTAGAGCTGTAAGAACTGGACGTCCCGGCATTCAAACTGACGCTGCAGCTTGCGTGAACAGAAGCCGATCAGCGCCCGCAGATTAGCATCGTCGTAGAGCGGCCGCGCGATGCCGTGCTGTTTAAGCGCGGTTTTTAAGGCTGGGGTAAACTGGTGCGAGACAAACTGCGGACAAAGGCGGAGCGCCCTGCGCAGCCAGTGCAGCAGACATAAACGCTGATTCAGGGCAGTGCCTTCAATTCGGTAGCTGCCGTCATGGTGCGTGACGATATCCAGCCGGTGATAGCGCTGGATTTCATCGCGCGTCTCGGCTATATCTTGCCGTGCCATGACCTCGTCCACGCCGTTGGCAGCGATTATGCTCTGTGCGGTGACGGCAGCATCGGGCAGGTAAAGCATCAAAAGCACCTGGCAGCGGCGCTGCGAACTGGAAAGCACAGATGGAATTTCAAGCGTCGTCATCATCTGTCGGGTATCCAGTGTGAATGTTTGATAAGAATAGCTAAAGGATGGGCGCTGAAAAGCGCGCCGGCAGGCCTTTCACTCAGGATTGCTGGGGAACATCACAGAATTTTTGACGTGAGGAATTGATGCAGACAGTTAAACAAAATGCGATGGCGTTATTTTTGGCGGTTATCACCTTTACCGCCAGCGCACATCCTCACAGTTTTATCAGCCTGAAAACCGAGCTGGTCACCGACGGCACGCAGCTGAGCGGCCTGAAAATGCGCTGGACGATGGATGAAATCACCTCGGCGGATCTGCTTTATGATGCGGGTAACGCGAAGCCCGGAGACGAAATCTGGAAAAAGCTGGCGGCAGAAGTGATGGCCAACGTGCTCGGGCAGCACTACTTCACCGAGTTCTGGCATAACGGACAAAAGGTGAAGTTCCTCAATCGCCCGACAGAATACGGCATGTCCCGCGACGGACATCAGGCGGTGCTGACGTTCGTGCTCCCACTGGCGCATCCGCAGCCGCTGGCAGGACAAACCTATACGTTTTCCACTTTTGACCCAACGTACTACGTCGATATGAGCTACGCCGAGGACAGCGACGTGCAGCTTCCTGCGTCGTTGCAAAAAACCTGCAACATTACGGTTCACACCCCGAAGCCCAGCGAAGAGACGCTGAATTTTGCTGTCTCTCTTGATAAAGAGGATGCCCCACCGGAGGACATGGAACTGGGTAAACAGTTTGCGCAGAAGGTGACGTTACAATGTCAGTGATCTCCTCTCCGGTACGAAAGCCGCGCCGCTGGCTGCACCTCTGGCCGCTGGCGCTTTTTCTACTGCTCGCCGTTTGCGGTTCGCTCTGGCTGTGGCAGGCCTGGCCGCAGGTGATGATGAAAAGCATCATCTGGCAGCGTGAGGTCAACCAGCAGATGAGCGGGCTGCTGAAGGCTGTGGCGGAGAACCCGACCAAAGCGGGCGGTTCCCTGCTGGCGTTCAGCTTTATCTATGGCGTGCTGCACGCGCTGGGGCCGGGGCACGGCAAAATCGTTATTACCACCTGGCTTGCCACCCATCCGTCGAAGCTGAAATCAAGCATTGGCCTGACGCTGGCCTCTTCGCTGCTTCAGGGGGGCGTGGCGATTGCGCTGGTGGTGGTTGTGCTTTCGCTATTACAGCTTCCCGCGCGCCAGCTGCACCTGAGCAGCTTCTGGCTGGAGAAGGGCAGCTATGCGCTGGTCGGCGTGCTGGGGCTGATCCTCTGCTGGCGGGCGCTGAAAAAGCTGCGCGCGCTGCTGCAAAAGCCCAAATTCAAAACCTTTACGCCGCACCACGTTCATGATGAACACTGCGGCTGCGGGCATCAGCATCTGCCGACGCAGGAACAATTACAGAGCGGTGACGACTGGCGCGCGCGGCTGATGATAGTTCTCTCTATGGGGATGCGCCCGTGCTCGGGGGCAATCATGGTGCTGCTGTTCAGTAAAGTGATTGGCGTGTTCGGCTGGGGCATGCTCTCGGCGCTGGCGATGGCGGCAGGAACCTCTCTCACCATTTCGTCTTTGGCGTTGCTGGTTCACAGCTTCCGTCAGCTTGCGGTAAAACTCAGCGGCAATAAAACGCCGGTACTGTGGCGGCAGGTAGGATGGACAACGCTCGCGCTGGCGGGGGGAGTGATTCTGCTGGTGGCGGCGGTAACGATGTGGATGAGCGCGGCGCCGTTTAGCACCCTCTCCCCTTTGGGGAGAGGGCTGAGATGAGGAGATTAACGCTTCAGCGCATCGCTCAGCTCGTCACGCATGTTGGCCAGCATAGCTTTAACAACGCGTGGGTTACCCGCAACGATGTTGCCGGTGGTCATGTAGTTGTGGCCGCCGGTGAAGTCGCAAACAATCGCGCCTGCTTCACGTGCGATCAGCTCGCCCGCAGCGAAGTCCCACGGCTTCAGTGACAGTTCGAAGTAACCGTCAACGCGGCCGGTTGCCACGTAGGCCAGATCCAGCGCAGCAGAGCCGGTGCGACGGAAGTCCGCGCATTCGGTGAACAGCTTGCCCAGGATATTCATATAGGTGGTTGCGTGCTGCTTCGCCTTGAACGGGAAGCCGGTCGCCAGGATGGTGCCGTCCAGATCGCGTGCATTGCTGCAGCGCAGACGGTAGCCGTTCAGCTGTGCGCCCTGGCCGCGGGTCGCGGTGAACAGTTCGTTACGCATTGGATCGTAAACAACGGCGACTTCAGTACGGCCTTTAATGCGTACTGCGATTGACACAGAGAAGTGTGGCAGGCGTTTAACGAAGTTGGTGGTGCCATCCAGTGGATCGATAACCCATTGAACATCCTGATCGGTACCTTCATGTTCACCGCTTTCTTCGGTGATGATGGTGTGCTGCGGGTAAGATTTGCGGATCGTTTCGATAATAATCGCTTCTGCGGCTTTATCGACGTTAGTCACGAAATCATTGCTGCCTTTCTGGCTGGTTTCTACGGAGTCTGGCGTTTCGTAGTGTTTGGCAATTACATTACCCGCCTTGCGCGCTGCGCGCACGGCGATGGTCAGCATCGGATGCATCGGTCTCTCTCACTGGATGTTAAAGAACAGGAAAATCGGCGCAGAGTATAGCAGCGGGATCGGATTATGTCTCCCGTTTATGATAATATGCCCGAATATTCTTCAGACACTGAACCCAGACATCTAAAAATTATGCTGCAAAACATTCGAATCGTGCTGGTCGAAACATCGCACACCGGCAACATGGGCTCTGTGGCCCGCGCTATGAAAACCATGGGCTTAACGAACCTGTGGCTGGTTAATCCGCTGGTGAAACCAGACTCTCAGGCTATCGCCCTGGCGGCCGGGGCCAGCGACGTGATCGGCAACGCGCAGATCGTTGATACCCTCGACGAAGCGCTGGCCGGCTGCAGCCTCGTTGTCGGCACCAGCGCGCGTTCACGCACGCTGCCGTGGCCGATGCTGGATCCGCGTGAATGCGGCCTGAAAAGCGTCTCAGAAGCAGAACAGGCGCCGGTTGCGCTGGTGTTTGGCCGCGAGCGCGTTGGCCTGACCAACGACGAACTGCAGAAGTGCCACTACCACGTGGCGATTGCCGCCAACCCGGAATACAGCTCGCTGAATCTGGCAATGGCGGTGCAGGTTATCGCCTACGAGGTGCGTATGGCGTGGCTGGCGACGCAGGAGAAGCAGGCAGAACCGAAAGAAGAGACGGCCTACCCGCTGGTGGACGACCTTGAGCGTTTCTACGGTCACCTGGAGCAGACGCTGCTCGCTACCGGCTTCATCCGTGAAGGCCACCCTGGCCAGGTGATGAATAAGCTGCGCCGCATGTTTACCCGCGCGCGTCCGGAAAGCCAGGAGCTGAACATCCTGCGCGGAATTCTGGCGTCGATTGAGCAGAAGAATAAAGAGTAGTGCCGATTTCCCCCTCTCCCCGTGGGAGAGGGTTGGGGTGAGGGCATCAGGCCGCACCTATATTATGAAGGCACAGAAGGTTAAATACCTGACTAAAACAGTCAAGTAAATAGTTGACCATTTTAGTCAGGAATGTCAGACTTGGCCCTGCTATGCAATACCCCCATTTTACAATAAAAAACCCCGGGCAGGGGCGAGTTTGAGGTTAAGTAAGACATGAGACTGACATCTAAAGGGCGTTATGCCGTGACCGCGATGCTGGACGTTGCGCTCAACTCCGAAGCGGGCCCGGTTCCGTTGGCTGATATTTCTGAACGACAAGGGATCTCCCTCTCTTACCTGGAACAGCTGTTCTCCAGACTGCGTAAAAATGGACTGGTGTCCAGCGTTCGTGGCCCGGGCGGCGGTTATCTGCTGGGTAAAGACGCGGGCAGTATTGCGGTTGGCGAAGTGATTAGCGCGGTGGATGAATCCGTTGACGCAACCCGTTGCCAGGGTAAAGGCGGCTGCCAGGGCGGCGATAAGTGCCTGACCCACGCGCTGTGGCGCGATCTGAGCGACCGTCTGACCGGCTTCCTGAACAACATCACCCTCGGTGAACTGGTCAATAACCAGGAAGTTCTGGACGTATCAGGCCGTCAGCACAGCCATGATTCACAACGCAGCACCCGCGCGCAGGACGCTATCGACGTCAAATTACGCGCGTAATAAAACGATAAGTATTTCAGAATCAGGCCGGGGTGGTCACACCCCGCGTACTCGGTCGTACATCCAGCCGGTTGCCTGATTCCTTGCATTGAAGCGATGTACGGAGTTTATAGAGCAATGAAATTACCGATTTATCTCGACTACTCCGCAACCACGCCGGTGGACCCGCGTGTTGCCGAGAAAATGATGCAGTGTCTGACCCTGGACGGAAACTTTGGTAACCCAGCTTCCCGTTCACACCGTTTTGGCTGGCATGCTGAAGAGGCGGTGGATATCGCCCGTAATCAGATTGCTGACCTGGTGGGTGCCGACCCGCGTGAGATTGTTTTCACCTCCGGTGCGACCGAATCCGACAACCTGGCGATCAAAGGTGCAGCCAACTTTTATCAGAAAAAAGGCAAGCACATCATCACCAGCAAAACCGAACACAAAGCCGTGCTGGACACCTGCCGCCAGCTGGAGCGTGAAGGTTTCGAAGTGACCTATCTGGCGCCGCAGAGCAACGGTATTATTGACCTGAAAGAGCTCGAAGCGGCGATGCGTGACGACACCATCCTGGTCTCCATCATGCACGTTAACAACGAAATCGGCGTCGTTCAGGACATCGCGACCATCGGCGAAATGTGCCGCGCGCGCGGTATCATCTACCACGTGGACGCGACCCAGAGCGTGGGCAAACTGCCTATCGACCTGAGCCAGCTGAAAGTAGACCTGATGTCCTTCTCCGGCCACAAAATCTATGGCCCGAAAGGGATCGGCGCGCTGTACGTTCGTCGTAAGCCACGTATCCGCATCGAAGCACAGATGCACGGCGGCGGTCACGAGCGCGGCATGCGTTCCGGTACGCTGCCTGTTCACCAGATCGTGGGCATGGGCGAAGCGTACCGCATTGCGAAAGAAGAGATGGAAACCGAGATGGCACGCCTGCGCACGCTGCGTAACCGTCTGTGGGACGGCGTGAAAGATATGGAAGAAGTGTATCTGAACGGCGATCTCGAGCAGGGCGCGCCGAACATCCTCAACGTCAGCTTCAACTATGTTGAAGGCGAATCGCTGATCATGGCGCTGAAAGACCTGGCCGTTTCTTCCGGTTCTGCCTGTACGTCTGCAAGCCTGGAGCCATCCTACGTGCTGCGCGCGCTGGGTATGACTGACGAGCTGGCACACAGCTCTATCCGTTTCTCTTTAGGTCGTTTCACTACCGAAGAAGAGATTGACTACACCATCAAGCTGGTTCGTAACTCCATTGGCCGTCTGCGCGACCTTTCTCCACTGTGGGAAATGTTCAAGCAGGGCGTGGATCTGAACAGCATTGAATGGTCACATCACTAATCGGTATATAAGGAGAATTCAATCATGGCATACAGCGAAAAAGTTATCGATCATTACGAGAACCCGCGCAACGTTGGCTCTTTTGACAACAGCGATGAATCTGTCGGTAGCGGCATGGTTGGTGCGCCGGCGTGTGGCGACGTAATGAAGTTGCAGATTAAAGTCAACAATGAAGGTATCATTGAAGACGCGCGCTTCAAGACCTACGGCTGCGGTTCTGCAATTGCGTCCAGCTCCTTGGTCACCGAGTGGGTGAAGGGCAAGTCTCTGGACGAAGCACAGGCAATTAAGAACACGGATATTGCTGAAGAACTCGAACTGCCGCCGGTGAAAATTCACTGTTCAATTCTGGCAGAAGACGCGATCAAAGCCGCCATTGCGGATTACAAAAGCAAACGTGAAGCAAAATAATTGAGGTTTGAGTATGTCGATTACCCTTAGCGACAGCGCTGCCGCGCGAGTAAGCTCTTTTCTGGCGAACCGTGGTAAAGGCTTTGGCCTGCGACTGGGCGTACGTACCTCCGGCTGTTCTGGTATGGCTTACGTACTGGAGTTTGTTGACGAGCCGGCGTCTGATGACACCGTGTTTGAAGACAAGGGCGTGAAGGTGGTGGTCGATGGCAAAAGCCTGCAATTTCTCAACGGCACTCAACTGGACTTCGTAAAAGAAGGCCTGAACGAAGGGTTCAAATTCACGAACCCGAACGTCAAAGACGAGTGTGGTTGCGGCGAAAGCTTCCACGTTTAACCGCGCGTCATCCGAAACCCCACCGTGGCTTTGCTGCGCGTGGGGTTTGTTCTAACAGGCTACCCCTGAGATTGTTATGGATTACTTCACTCTCTTCGGACTACCCGCTCAATACCCGATCGATCTTCAGGCACTGACGGTCCGTTTTCAGGATCTGCAGCGTCAGTATCATCCGGATAAATTCGCCAGCGGGACGCAGGCAGAGCAGCTGGCTGCGGTATCGCACTCCGCGACCATCAACCAGGCCTGGCAGACGCTGCGCCATCCGCTGGCGCGTGCAGAATATCTGCTCTCGCTCCACGGCTTTGATCTGGCGAGCGAACAGCACACCGTGCGCGACACCGCGTTTCTGATGGAACAGCTGGAGCTGCGCGAAGAGCTGGATGAGATTGAACAGGCCAAAGACGAAGCGCGTCTGGAACGTTTTATCACGCGCGTGAAGGGCATGTTCGATACCCGCCATCAGCAGATGGTGGAGCAACTGAACAACGAGACCTGGGACGTGGCGGCAGACACTGTGCGCAAACTCCGTTTTCTCGATAAACTGCGAAGCAGCGCTGAACAACTCGAAGAAAAGCTGCTCGATTTTTAATTTCGGAAGCAATTATGGCCTTATTACAAATTAGTGAGCCTGGCTTAAGCGCCGCACCGCACCAGCGTCGTCTGGCGGTCGGTATTGACCTGGGCACCACCAATTCCCTCGTGGCGACCGTGCGCAGCGGCCAGGCGGAAACGCTGGCCGACGAGCAGGGCCGCCATCTGCTGCCTTCCGTGGTCCACTACCAGCAGCAGGGTCACGCGGTCGGCTATGACGCACGCGCCAACGCCGCGCGCGATCCGGCCAACACCATCAGCTCCGTAAAGCGCATGATGGGCCGCTCGCTGGCTGATATCCAGACCCGCTACCCGCACCTGCCGTATCAGCTGCAGGCCAGTGAAAACGGTCTGCCGATGATTGCCACGGCGGCCGGTTTGCTGAACCCAATTCGCGTGTCTGCTGACATCCTCAAAGCGCTGGCGGCGCGCGCGACGGCGACGCTTGGCGGCGATCTGGACGGCGTAGTGATCACCGTTCCGGCCTATTTTGACGACGCACAGCGACAGGGCACCAAAGACGCCGCGCGTCTGGCGGGCCTGCACGTGCTGCGCCTGCTGAACGAACCGACGGCGGCGGCGATTGCCTACGGCCTCGACTCCGGTCAGGAAGGGGTAATTGCGGTCTACGATCTGGGCGGCGGCACCTTTGATATTTCTATCCTGCGCCTGAGCCGCGGCGTGTTTGAAGTGCTGGCGACAGGCGGGGATTCCGCGCTCGGCGGCGATGATTTCGACCATCTGCTGGCGGACTACATCCGCGATCAGGCGGGCATCAGCGATCGCAGCGATGCGCGCGTTCAGCGCGAACTGCTGGATGCGGCCATCGACGCCAAAATTGCGCTGAGCGATGCGCAGTCGGTCAGTGTTAATGTCGCAGGCTGGCAGGGTGACATCACCCGTGACCAGTTCAGCGAGCTGATTGCGCCTCTGGTTAAACGCACCCTGCTGGCCTGCCGTCGCGCATTGAAGGATGCGGGCGTGGAGGCTGACGAGGTGCTGGAAGTGGTCATGGTGGGCGGCTCAACGCGCGTGCCGCTGGTGCGTGAGCGCGTGGGCGAATTCTTTGGCCGCACGCCGCTGACCTCCATCGACCCGGACAAAGTGGTTGCCGTCGGCGCCGCTATCCAGGCCGATATTCTGGTTGGCAACAAGCCGGACAGCGAAATGCTGCTGCTGGATGTCATCCCGCTGTCTCTCGGTTTAGAAACCATGGGCGGCCTGGTGGAGAAAGTGATCCCGCGTAACACCACCATTCCGGTGGCGCGTGCGCAGGAGTTCACCACCTTCAAAGACGGCCAGACCGCGATGTCCATCCACGTGATGCAGGGCGAGCGCGAACTGGTGCAGGACTGCCGCTCTCTGGCGCGCTTTGCGCTGCGCGGCATCCCGGCGCTGCCAGCTGGCGGGGCGCATATTCGCGTGACCTTCCAGGTAGATGCGGACGGCCTGCTGAGCGTCACGGCGATGGAAAAATCGACCGGCGTGGAGTCGTCCATCCAGGTGAAGCCGTCCTACGGCCTGACCGATGGCGAAATCGCCTCCATGATCCAGGATTCAATGAGCTACGCCGAGCAGGATGTGAAGGCGCGTATGCTGGCTGAACAGAAAGTTGAAGCCGCACGTGTGCTGGAAAGTCTGAACGGGGCGCTCGCTGCCGATGCCGCGCTGTTAAGCGCCGCCGAGCGTCAGGTGATTGACGAGGCTGCCGCGCGCTTACGCGCAGTCGCCGAAGGCAATGACGCTGGCGCAATAGAAGAAGCCATTAAAAACGTTGATAAACAAACCCAGGACTTCGCTGCTCGCCGCATGGACAAATCTGTCCGCGTCGCGCTGAAAGGCCAGTCCGTGGACGAGGTTTAATATGCCAAAGATTGTTATTTTGCCTCATGCGGACCTCTGTCCGGATGGCGCTGTTCTGGAAGCGAAGACCGGTGAAACCATTCTCGATGTTGCCCTGCGTGCAGGTATCGAAGTGGAACACGCCTGTGAAAAATCCTGTGCCTGCACCACCTGCCACTGCATCGTGCGTGAAGGTTTTGACTCTCTCGCCGAGAGCACCGAAGACGAAGACGACATGCTGGATAAAGCATGGGGTCTGGAGCCAGACAGCCGCCTGAGCTGCCAGGCCGCGGTGACCGATGAAGATCTGGTCGTGGAATTCCCACGCTACACCATCAACCACGCACGCGAGCATTAATATGGGACTGAAGTGGACAGACAGCCGTGAAATCGGCGAAGCGCTCTACGACGCGAACCCGGATCTCGATCCCAAAACCGTACGATTCACCGACATGCACCAGTGGATCTGCGATTTAGAGGATTTCGACGACGATCCAAACGCATCCAATGAAAAAATTCTGGAGGCGATTCTGTTAGTCTGGTTAGATGAAGCAGAATAAATAACAAAACGGGCTGCCTTCAGGCGGCCCGTTTGCTAGTTGCTAATAAGGAAAAATAAAATGACCGAAGCGATGAAGATTACGCTCTCTACGCAGCCCGCCGACGCGCGCTGGGGCGAGAAAGCCAGCTACAGCATCAACAACGACGGTATCACCCTGCACCTGACGGGCAAAGATGATTTAGGTCTGATCCAGCGCGCCGCGCGTAAAATTGACGGCCTGGGCATTAAGCATGTCTCGCTGGAAGGCGAAGGTTGGGATACTGACCGCAGCTGGGCGTTCTGGGCGGGCTACAAAGGCCCGAAAGGCACCCGCAAAATTGAGTGGGCGAACCTCGACGAAGCCGGTCAAAAAGAGCTGGAAAGCCGCCTGCACATTATCGACTGGGTGCGCGACACCATTAACGCCCCGGCGGAGGAGTTAGGCCCTGAGCAACTGGCGCAGCGTGCGGTTGACCTGCTGTGCGGCGTGGCGGGGGATAACATGTCCTACCGCATCACCAAAGGTGAAGATCTGCGCGAGCAGAACTACATGGGCATTCATACCGTGGGCCGTGGCTCCGAACGTCCTCCGGTCCTGCTGGCGCTGGATTACAACCCAACCGGCGATAAAGAAGCGCCGGTCTTTGCCTGCCTGGTCGGTAAAGGTATCACCTTCGACACCGGCGGCTACAGCCTGAAGCAAAGTGCGTTCATGGATTCCATGAAGTCCGACATGGGCGGCGCGGCAACCATCACCGGCGCGCTGGCATTCGCCATCACCCGCGGTCTGAACAAGCGCGTGAAGCTCTACCTGTGTTGCGCGGACAACATGGTGAGCGGCAACGCCTTCAAGCTGGGCGACATCATTCGCTACCGCAACGGTAAAAATGTCGAAGTGATGAACACCGATGCCGAAGGCCGTCTGGTGCTGGCCGATGGCCTGATCGACGCCTCTGCCCAGAAGCCAGAGCTGATTATCGACATGGCGACCCTGACCGGCGCGGCGAAAACCGCCCTGGGCAACGACTACCACGCGCTGTTCAGCTTTGACGACAAGCTGGCCGCTCGCCTGCTGGCAAGCGCGGCTGCGGAAAACGAACCGTTCTGGCGTCTGCCGCTGGCCGAGTTCCACCGCAGCCAGCTGCCGTCTAACTTTGCCGAGCTGAATAACACCGCGAGCGCGGCGTACCCGGCGGGGGCAAGTACCGCAGCAGGCTTCCTGTCGCACTTCGTTGAGAACTATCACGAGGGCTGGCTGCACATCGACTGCTCCGCAACCTACCGTAAGGCGGCAGTTGAGCAGTGGTCCGCGGGTGCGACCGGTCTGGGCGTGCGTACCGTGGCGAACCTGCTGACGGCTGAGTGATCTTTTTTGCCCGTCGGCGCTGCGCTTGCACGGGCCTGTGGTTTTGTAGGCCGGGTAAGCAAAGCGCCACCCGGCGTTTATTGAAGTAGCCAAACTATGTCAGATACCAAAAACGAATTAGAAACCCTGCTGGAACAGGCGGCGACCGAGCCCGCCCACCGTCCTGCATTTTTCCGCACGCTACTGGAATCCACCGTCTGGGTACCGGGCACCGCGGCGGAAGGTGAGCAGGTTGTCGAAGACAGCGCGCTGGATCTGCTGCACTGGGAGAAAGATGACGGCACGTCGGTTATCCCGTTCTTCACTTCATTGGAAGCGTTGCAGGAAGCGGTAGAAGATGAACAGGCGTTCGTGGTGATGCCGGTGCGCACGCTGTTCGAAATGACGCTGGGCCAGACGCTGTTCCTTAACGCTAAGCTGCCAACCGGGAAAGAGTTTACCCCGCGCGAGATCAGCCACCTGATTGGTGAAGAGGGTAACCCGCTTAGCACCCAGGAGGTGCTGGAAGGGGGCGAAACGCTGCTGCTGTCTGAGGTGGCCGAGCCGCCTGCGCAGATGATCGATTCGCTGACCACGCTGTTCAAAACTCTGAAACCGGTAAGACGCGCGTTCCTCTGCTCTATCAAAGAGAGCGCTGACGAAAAGCCTGTTCTGCTGATTGGGATTGAAGCCGACGGCGATATCGACGACATCATTCAGGCGGCGGGAAGCGTGGCCACCGACACGCTGCCGGGCGATGAGCCGATCGATATCTGTCAGGTGAAAAACGGTGAGAAGGGCATCAGCCATTTTATTACCGAGCACATCACGCCGTTCTACGAGCGTCGCTGGGGCGGCTTCCTGCGCGATCTCAAGACCAACCGCATCATCTGATTACGGCGGGGTGAATGTCACCCCGTTGCCTCCAGCAGCAGTAAATCCATCAGCAGCACCAGATTCGACTCAAACGACGTCACGCCCGCGGCTTCGGCAGCGAAGTGCACCGCCTCGTCATACAGCGCAAAGTGCACGTCCGCCATGCCCGCCAGCGTATTGGCCGAGGCGCGGGTAAAGGCGACGACCGTCATGCCGACGTTTTTGGCAATCCGCGCCTTATCCAGCACCTGTTCCGTTTCGCCGCTGCGGGAGACGGCAATAAATACCTGATAACGCGCAGCGTTGCTGAGAAAAATGTTTCGGCTGTCCCCCGGCCCGGAGATGAACGCCGTTTTGCCCAACACCTGCAGCTTCTTGGTCAGGTATTCGGCAAAGAGATAGGAAAACCCGGCGCCGTAGAGAAAGAAGCTCTCTTTCTGCCGCAGCAGGTCGGCGAACTGCTGGCGCTTCTCCTGCGTGATCCACTGGAAGGTGTGCTGATAGTTAGCGATAAACTGATTAAACAGCGCCGGGAGCTCAGGAAGAGATTGCGCCTGAGCGGCAATATGCGGCGTGTCGGAGAGCAGCTGCTTGCAGTGCCAGATAAACTCACTAAAGCCGCTAAACCCCAGCTTCTGACACAGCCGCATAATGGTGGCGGTAGAAACAAACGTCGCCTGCGCCAGCTCGCGCACCGTAATGTTGCCCACCAGCAGCGGATGCTCCGTCAGGTGGGCGAGGACGCGATACTCCGCGCGGGTCAGCGACGCCCCGCGCGTTAACAGCGTGGCCAGGCGGTTATCCATTATTTCGCCGGTTCAACTGGCAGATCGTCACGCGCCCCCCATTCGCTCCAGGCGCCATCGTAGAGCGTAACGTCGTTGACGCCGAGGGTGGCAAGCGCCAGGATCACCACGCAGGCCGTCACGCCGGAGCCGCAGCTGGCAATAATCGGGCGATGTAAATCCACGCCCGCGCGGTCAAAAATGGCACGCAGCTCGTCGGTAGTTTTCAGTTCGCCCTCAAACACCAGGTCGCCCCACGGCACGTTCAGCGCACCTGGAATATGGCCTCGTCTCAGCCCTGGACGTGGTTCATCCGCTTCAGCGTTAAAGCGTGGTGCAGGGCGCGCATCGACGATTTGCGCCGTCTTTTCATGGCTCGCGACCAGTACGTCGGTCAGGCGCTTCACCACGTTAGCGTCGAACGTCGCGTCGAACTCGCCTTCCGGCAGCGTCACGTCGCCCTGCTGGAGCGGCAGCTCGTCACGCTTCCAGCCCGCCAGACCGCCCGCCAGAATCGAGACTTTTTCCACGCCAAACTGTTTCAGCATCCACCATGCGCGCGGCGCGGAGAACAGATTGCCTTCATCGTAAACAACAAGATGTTTGTCTTTGCTGACGCCCAGCTCGCGCATCGCCACGGAAAACGCTTCCGGGCGCGGCAGCATGTGCGGCAGGGGAGAGGTATGATCGGAGAGGGCTTCGATATCAAAAAATACCGCGCCAGGCAGATGCCCTGCGCGGTATTCACCGGGAACGTCACGATGTTCCTGGCCCGGCGGGGCCATACGCGCGTCAATAATCTGGACTTCCGGATCGTCGCCGTGCTCAATCAGCCAGTCGGCGGCGACAAAATATGAGGTGGACATGGGTTGCCTCCATTCTTTTCCGTAAAAAAGGATTGTCGGTGTTTTTTCTGACACCGACAAGCAAACCACGTTCAACTCGCGAGCAAGCCCCTATTTTTTCACCGTTTCGCCGTCCTGCCAGGCTTTTTGCAGCGCAGGCCAGTAGTCGCGGTTGGCTTCTATCATCTCATCCAGAATCGCTTTTGCGTGCTCCATGGTGGGCACGGTGCGGTTGAGGGTGAACGCCTGAAGCGCTTTCTCATAGCTGCCTTCGATGGTCGCCTCTACCAGCAGCTGTTCAGACGCCAGCTGCTGTTGCAGCAGGGTCTGGTGGAACAGCGGTACCAGCCCCACGCGCACAGGCTCCGGCCCTTCGGAGGTGATGTAGGCGGGTACTTCCACCACCGCATCGTATGGCAGATTAGTAATCGCCCCGCGGTTCTCCACCATTACCAGATGGCGTTGGCGCAGGTTAAAGGCCAGCGAGCAGGCGACATCGACGATAAACTCGCCGTGAACGCCCACGTGGAAGGCATCCGGTAAAATCCCGGTGCGCTTGTACTCTTCGGCGGCGGCGAACAGCTTTTTCTCACGCCCGTTCATCACTTCGTTGGCGCGGGTATAGTCCGGGTTCTGATGCTCCACAATCTGGTTCGGCATCAGGTAGTACTGCAGGTACGGGTTCGGCAGGTACTCCGGGAAGTTATCCATAATCGGCTTGATGTTGCGCCAGGTTTTAACCCACGAAGGATCCGAGTGCTGCGGATCGGTTTTTGCGGCATCTTCCGTCAGCAGGCCAAACTTCGCGATATGTTTACGCAGCTCCGGTAATTTGTCCTCGCCGTCCACCAGCACGCGGGTAAACCAGCCGAAGTGGTTCAGGCCAAAGTAGTCCACCTCCAGTTTGCGACGATCGACACCCAGAATGGCCCCCATATTACGCATCGCCGCGACCGGCATATCGCAGATGTTCAGCACGCGAGCATTTGGTCGCAGGCGTCGCACGCCCTCCGCGACGATCGCCGCCGGGTTGGAGTAGTTCACGATCCAGGCTTTCTCATGCGCGTAGCGATCCACCAGATCGATAAGCTCGACCATCGGCAGGATCGTGCGCAGTCCGTAGGCCAGCCCGCCGGGGCCGCAGGTCTCCTGGCCGACCACGCCGTGACGCAGCGGGATCTTCTCATCCTGCTCGCGCATTTTGTACTGGCCGACGCGCATCTGGGCGAAAACGAAATGCGCGCCGCTGAAGGCCACTTCCGGGTCACTGGTGACGGTAAATTTGATGCTCTGGCTGTGGTCGCGAATCACTTTCTCAACCACCGGCGCAATGGTGTTCTGACGCGCCTCGTCGATGTCATAGAGGCGGATTTCGGCCAGCGGAAAATCCTGCAGGCGCACCATCAGGCTTTTCACAATACCCGGCGTGTAAGTGCTGCCGCCGCCGGCAATCGACAGAATGAATGGGGGTGTAAACATCTTTAGCTCCTTTCAGAGAAACGTCTCAACGGCTTCTCGCATTTTTTTGACGTGCAGCCCGTAGACCACCTGAACGTTGTTACCTTGTTTGATAACCCCTTTCGCGCCGGTCGCCTTCAGGCGCGGCTCGTCGATGATGGCGACATCCTTCACCGTGACGCGTAAGCGGGTGTAGCAGTTATCCACAACCTCAATATTTTCCCGGCCGCCCAGGCCCACCACGATGGACTCGCCCAGCCCGTCGTTATTGCCTTTCGCCTGGTACTCCTGCTTGCTGTAGAGGCGTGTCTCCTGATCTTCATCCTCACGGCCCGGCGTTTTCATGTTGAAACGCAGGATAAGGAAGCGGAACACCACGAAGTAGAGGGCAAACATGATCAGCCCAACCACGATGTACATCGGCCAGTTGGATTTCTCGGTGCCGAGCGGCAGGTTGTAGAGAATGAAATCGATAATCCCGTTGGCGCCGATGGCATGAACGCCCAGCAGCGAGAACAGCATCATGCCAATACCGGTCAGGACCGCATGCACCACGAACAGTAGCGGGGCGACGAACAGGAAGGAGAATTCAATCGGTTCGGTCACGCCGACCAGCAGCGAGGTTAGCGCCGCCGGGATCAGAATGGCTTTCGCAATCGCCTTACGCTCCGGCTTCGCGGTCATGTACATCGCCAGCGCCGCGGCGGGCAGGCCGAACATCTTGCTGATGCCGCGCGCGTCCCACACTACCGTGCTGCTGAGCTGCTTCACGTCCGGGCAGGCCATCTCGGCGAAGTAGATATTGCGCGCCCCCTGGTAAGCCGTGCCGCACACCTCCTGCGTGCCCCCCAGTTCGGTATACAGGAACGGCGTATAAACCAGATGGTGCAGGCCGGTCGGCACCAGAATGCGCTCAAGGAAACCGTAGATCGCCACCCCGAACGGGCCAGAGCCTTTAATTGCCAGTGCCAGGGCGCTAATGCCGTGCTGGGCAAACGGCCAGAGTTCGCTCATTACCACGCCGAGCAGCATAGAGACGGGCAACATGACAATGGCGACAAAACAGTGGCCGGAGTAAATCGCCATCGCGCCGTTAAACTGTACGCCGGAGTATTTGTTGTACAGATAACCGGAGAGTGCCCCGGTCAGGATCCCGGCGAAAACGCCCATCTCCAGCACCTGAACGCCCAGCACCATGCTTTGCCCGGCGGCTTTCATCTGCTCAGCAGGGGCAAGCTCGCCCTGCAGCTGCAGCGTCACGTTCATGGCGTTGATAAACACCACGAAAGTCACCAGACCAATCAGCGCCGCGTAGCCTTTATCGCGCGTCGCCAGACCAATCGGGATCCCGACGGCAAACACCAGCGCCAGGTTGACCAGCACCGACACGGCAGATTTGGCGATCAGCTGGCCGATACTCTGGATAAGCGGATGACCAAGGAACGGCAGGTATTCGGCCAGGTTACCGTTGCCCAGCACATTGCCAAAGGCGATAAACAGACCGACAATCGGTAAGATAAGTACCGGTCCGTATAATGATTTTCCGAAATTTTGTAGGGCGTTCACGGCTCGTTTCATGGCTTTCTCTCTTTTTGAACCGCGCACTCGGGGTGCGTCATGGTCATAAAACTAGCAGGCTCTGAGCGAACATATCCAGCTATCCTCTTGTTTTAAAAACAAATGACGTAAAAGGTAACATGTGACGTTATGCGTTGTGATCGCGGTTCCATCCCGGTGTAGCGGCGTGATGCCATTCTGCGAGGCGCTTTCCAGATTCTTAAATTGGACTTTTTGTATTAACGAAACTTGCGGATAATACTTATCCGGACGACGACCAACAGGCCCCCTCAGGCCAGGGACACAGGATGAAACCGTTTCGCTTAGCCGCGATCTCTCTCGCGCTGCTCACCACCTTTACGCTTGTCGGCTGTGATAACAGCGACGATAAACCTCAGGCTGCGGCTCCCGCAGCATCCACCGCATCAACACCGAAAGCCGCGGAAAAGCCCGACGCTGAAAAGCTGGCTAAAATGGCCGCCCAGAGTCAGGGAAAAGCGCTGACTCTGCTTGATGCGTCTGAAGTGCAACTGGACGGCGCCGCTACGCTGGTGCTGACCTTCTCTGTCCCGCTGGATCCGGAACAGGATTTCGCGCAGACGGTTCACGTCGTGGATAAGAAAAGCGGCAAAGTTGACGGGGCGTGGGAACTTGCGCCTAACCTGAAAGAGCTTCGCCTGCGCCATCTGGAGCCTAACCGAAACCTGGTCATCACCGTGGATCGTGGCCTGGTGGCGCTGAACAAAGCGACCTTTGGCATTGATTATGAAAAAGCCCTGACCACGCGAGATATAGAGCCGTCGGTCGGTTTCGCCAGCCGCGGCTCGCTGCTGCCGGGCAAAGTGGTGGAAGGGCTGCCGGTGATGGCGCTTAACGTCAACAATGTGGACGTCAATTTCTACCGCGTGAAGCCGGAGTCGCTGGCCTCGTTTGTCAGCCAGTGGGAGTACCGCAACTCGCTGACCAACTGGGAATCTGACAATCTGTTGAAGATGGCGGAACTGGTCTATACCGGTCGTTTTGACCTCAACCCGGCGCGCAACACGCGTGAAAAACTGCTCCTGCCGCTTAAAGATATCAAGCCGCTTCAGCAGTCCGGCGTTTATATCGCCGTCATGAACCAGGCAGGGCACTACAACTACAGCAATGCCGCAACGCTCTTTACCCTGAGCGATATCGGTTTGTCTGCTCACCGCTATCATAACCGGCTGGACATTTTCACCCAGAGCCTGGAAAACGGTGCGGCGCAGTCCGGCGTCACCGTCACGCTGCTGAATGACAAAGGTCAGACGCTCGCCGAAGCCAGCAGCGACGCCGACGGCCATGCGAAGCTTGAAACAGACAAAGAAGCCGTGCTGATCCTCGCCAGCAAAGACGGCCAGACTACGCTGCTCGATCTCAAGCTCCCAGCGCTCGACCTGGCAGAGTTCGACATCGCCGGTAGCCCCGGCTTCAGCAAGCAATTCTTTATGTTTGGCCCACGCGATCTCTATCGTCCGGGTGAAACGGTGATCCTTAACGGCCTGCTGCGCGACAGCGACGGAAAACCGCTTCCCGATCAGCCCGTGAAGCTTGACGTGCTGCGCCCGGACGGGCAGGTGGCACGCACGATCGTTGTTCAGCCTGAGAACGGCCTCTACCGCTTCAATTACCCGCTGGATAGCGGTGCCCAGACCGGCATGTGGCATATTCGCGCGAATATCGGTGATAACCAGCAGCGCCTGTGGGATTTCCACGTCGAAGATTTTATGCCCGAGCGTATGGCGCTCAATCTGACGGGACTAAAAGCACCGGTTTCCCCACAGGATGAGGTGGACTTCAACATCGTGGGCTATTACCTGTATGGCGCTCCGGCCAACGGCAATTCTCTTCAGGGCCAGCTTTTCCTGCGTCCGCTGCGTGAGGCCGTTGCTGCGCTGCCCGGCTTCCAGTTTGGTGATATTGCGGAAGAAAACCTGAGCCGCAGTCTGGATGAAGTGCAGCTTACGCTGGATGAGCAGGGTCACGGGCAGGTCACCATCGAAAGCCAGTGGAAAGAGGTACACTCTCCTCTGCAGCTGATCCTGCAGGCGAGCCTGCTGGAATCAGGCGGTCGTCCGGTGACGCGCCGCGCGGAGCAGGCTATCTGGCCGGCGGCGCAACTGCCGGGTATCCGTCCGCAGTTCGCCAGTAAGGCGGTCTACGACTACCGTACCGATACCACCGTCAACCAACCGATCGTCGACGAGAACGGCAACGCCAGCTTTGACATCGTCTATGCCGATGCCAGCGGCGCGAAAAAAGCGGTATCCGGCTTACAGGTACGCCTGATCCGTGAACGCCGTGACTATTTCTGGAACTGGTCCGAGAGCGAAGGCTGGCAGTCTCAGTTTGATCAAAAAGAGCTGATTGAGGGCGAGCAGGAGCTTAGCCTTAAGGCCGATGAAACCGGCAAAGTCACCTTCCCGGTGGAGTGGGGCTCATACCGTCTGGAAGTGAAAGCGCCTGATGATGTGGTCAGCAGCGTGCGCTTCTGGGCAGGTTACAGCTGGCAGGATAACAGCGACGGCACGGGTGCGGTGCGCCCTGACCGCGTGACCCTGAAACTGGATAAACCGGCCTATCAGCCAGGCGATACCATCCAGCTGCACATTGCAGCGCCAGCCGCAGGCAAGGGCTATGCGATGATCGAGTCCAGCGAAGGGCCGCTGTGGTGGAAAGAGATCGACGTACCGGCAAACGGGCTCGATCTTTCCATTCCGGTGGATAAAGCCTGGAAACGTCACGATCTCTATCTCAGTACGCTGGTGGTGCGTCCTGGCGATAAATCCAAATCCGCCACGCCGAAGCGCGCGGTTGGTCTGCTGCATCTGCCGATGGGCGACGAAAATCGCCGCCTGAACATAGCGCTGGATAACCCGCAGAAAATGCGTCCAAACCAGACGCTCTCCGTGAAGGTGAAGGCCAGCGTGAAAGAGGGGGCGGTTCCGCAGAAAGTGAACGTGCTGGTCTCGGCGGTGGACAGCGGCGTGCTGAACATTACCGATTACGTTACGCCAGATCCATGGCAGGCCTTCTTCGGCCAGAAGCGTTACGGCGCCGATATCTATGATATCTACGGCCAGGTCATTGAAGGGCAGGGCCGCATGGCCGCGCTGCGTTTCGGTGGTGACGGCGATGAACTCAAGCGCGGCGGTAAACCGCCGGTGAACCACGTCACCATTATTGCCCAACAGGCTCAGCCGGTTACGCTGGATGCCAACGGAGAAGGCACCGTTACGCTGCCTATTGGTGATTTCAACGGCGAACTGCGTCTGATGGCGCAGGCGTGGACGGAAGATGATTTCGGCAGCAGCGAAAGCAAGGTTGTGGTGGCCGCGCCGGTTATTACCGAGCTTAATACTCCGCGCTTCCTGGCAAGTGGAGATACCTCACGGCTGACGCTGGATCTCACTAACCTGACCGACAAACCGCAATCGCTGAACGTCGCCCTGAGCGCGACAGGAAAAGTGTCGCTGGAAGGTGCACAGCCGCAGCCGGTTCAGTTGCCGCCGGGCGCGCGCAGTACCCTGTTTATTCCGGTGCGTGCGCTGGAGGGTTATGGCGACGGTGAGGTGACGGCGCAGGTTACCGGCCTGGAGCTTCCGGGCGAAACCTTTGCCCCGCAGCAGAAGAGCTGGAAAATTGGCGTACGTCCGGCATTCCCGGCGCAGACGGTCAATACCGGTGCCATGCTGAACCCCGGCGAGTCCTGGACCGCACCGGCGCAGCACAGCAACGGTTTCTCTCCTGCCACCCTGCAGGGGCAACTGCTGCTGAGCGGCAAACCACCGCTCAACCTGGCGCGCTATATTCGTGAACTGCAGGCGTATCCGTATGGCTGCCTGGAGCAGACCACCAGCGGCCTGTTCCCGTCACTCTATACCAACGCCGCGCAGCTTACCGCGCTTGGTATAAAAGGAGATACCGATGACCAGCGCCGTGCTGCCATTGATATTGGGATCTCCCGTCTGCTGCAGATGCAGCGTGATGATGGCGGTTTTGCCTTGTGGGATAAAAACGGCCCTGAAGAGTACTGGCTGACCGCCTATGTGACTGACTTCCTGGTGCGCGCGGGCGAGCAGGGTTATAGCGTACCTGCCGATGCGGTGAACAACGCCAACAACCGTCTGCTGCGCTACCTGCAGGATCCGGGCATGATGTCTATCCGCTACAGCGACGACGCCAAGGCCAGCAAATTTGCCGTGCAGGCGTATGCCTCGCTGGTGCTGGCGCGTCAGCAAAAAGCCCCGCTGGGCGCGCTGCGTGAAATCTGGGAGCGCCACGGGCAGGCGGCTTCCGGGCTGCCGCTGATGCAGCTGGGCATGGCGCTCAAACTGATGGGCGATGCGCCGCGCAGCCAGCAGGCGCTGGATCTGGCGCTCAAAACACCGCGTAACGACAGAAAAACATGGATGGCCGATTACGGCAGCCCGCTTCGCGATAACGCGCTGATGCTCTCCCTTCTGGAGGAGTATAAATTGCTGCCGGATGCGCAAAATACGCTGCTGAATGCTCTTTCTGAACAGGCATTCAGCCAGCGCTGGCTATCCACCCAGGAGAGCAATGCGCTGTTCCTGGCCGGACGTTCGCTGCAAACCCTGTCAGGTGCATGGCAGGCGAAAACCACGTTGTCTGATACCGCATCAGGCGGCGATAAGGCGCAGGTACAAAACGTAAGCGGCGACCAGCTTGGTGCGCTTCAGGTAACCAATACCGGCACGGCACCGCTGTGGGTACGTCTGGACAGTACCGGCTATCCGGAATATGCGCCTCAGCCGAGTTCCAACGTGCTGCAGGTTGAACGTCATATCCTGGCAACCGATGGCAGCAGCAAATCGCTCTCTTCGCTGAAGAGCGGTGAGCTGGTGCTGGTCTGGCTTGAAGTGAAAGCCAGCCAGAACGTGCCAGATGCGCTGGTTGTGGATCTCCTCCCGGCTGGTCTGGAGCTGGAAAACCAGAACCTGGCGAGCAGCAGCGCAAGCCTGCAGGACAGCGGCAGCGAAGTGCAGAACCTGCTCAGCCAGATGCAGCAGGCGGACATTCAGCACATGGAGTTCCGCGACGACCGCTTTGTGGCCGCCGTGCCGGTAAACGAAGGTCAGCCGGTTACGCTGGTTTATCTGGCCCGTGCCGTAACGCCGGGCACCTACCAGGTGCCGGTTCCGATGGTGGAGTCTATGTACGTTCCGCAGTGGCGGGCAACGGGTGCGGCCAGCGGCCCGCTGATTGTTGTTCCGTAATATGTTGATAGCGCGTCTGACACGCTCCCGCTGGCTTTGGCTGGCGGGAGCGCTTCTCGTTTTAGGGGGGCTGATTGTCGCCGCCGACCGCCTGTGGCCGCTGCCTCTGAAAGAGGTTAACCCCGCACGAGTTGTGGTGGACGAGAAGGGCGCGCCGCTCTGGCGTTTTGCCGACAGCGAAGGCATCTGGCGCTACCCGGTGACCATTGAAGAGGTTTCTCCCCGTTATCTTGAGGCTCTGATCCAGTACGAAGATCGCTGGTTCTGGGAGCATCCGGGCGTAAACCCGCTCTCTGTCCTGCGCGCCGCCTGGCAGGATCTCAGTTCCGGAAGAGTGGTTTCGGGAGGAAGCACGCTTACCATGCAGGTGGCACGCCTGCTGGATCCGCATCCGCGCACCTTTGGCGGCAAAATTCGCCAGCTCTGGCGGGCGATGCAGCTGGAATGGCACCTCTCTAAGCGTGACATTCTTACGCTCTATCTCAATCGTGCTCCGTTTGGCGGCACGCTGCAGGGCGTGGGAGCAGCAAGCTGGACCTACCTTGGGAAACCCCCGTCGCAGCTGAGCTACTCCGACGCGGCGTTGCTGGCGGTACTGCCGCAGGCACCCAGCCGTCTGCGCCCGGATCGCTGGCCCGAGCGGGCCGAAGCGGCACGCAACAAAGTGCTCGATCGCATGATGATTCAGGGCGTCTGGTCAGCAAAGCAGGTGAAGGAGTCTCGTGAAGAGCCGGTATGGCTGGCTCCCCGGCAGATGCCGCAGCTGGCGCCGCTCTTTGCACGCATGATGCTCGGCAAAAGCCGCGACACAAAAATTGTCACTACGCTGGATGCCGGACTGCAACGGCAGCTGGAAGAGCTGGCGATGAACTGGAAATCCCGCCTGCCGGCACGCAGTTCGCTGGCGATGATCGTGGTCGATCATACCGACATGAAGGTGCGCGGCTGGGTGGGATCGGTGGATATCAACGATGACAGTCGTTTTAGCCACGTGGATATGGTCAACGCGATCCGATCGCCGGGATCGGTGTTAAAACCCTTTATTTACGGTATGGCGCTGGACGATGGCCTGATCCATCCCGCCTCGCTGCTTCAGGACGTGCCCAGAAAAACCGGTGATTATCGCCCAGGAAATTTTGACAGCGGGTTCCACGGACCGGTCAGCATGAGTGAAGCGCTGGTGCGCTCTCTCAACCTGCCAGCCGTCCAGGTGCTGGAAGCCTACGGTCCCAAACGGTTTACCGGGATGCTGAGTAACGCAGGCCTGCCGCTGATCCTGCCTGCGGGCGCGCAGCCGAATCTGTCGCTGATCCTGGGTGGCGCAGGCGCGAGGCTGGCAGATATCGCCGCCGCGTACAGCGCCTTTGCAAGGCATGGCAAGGCGGGCCGGCTGCGCTTACAGCCGGGCGACCCGCTAACTGAACGCCCGCTGTTATCGCCAGGTTCGGCGTGGATTATTCGCCGTATTCTGGCGAATGAAGCGCAGCCGCTGCCGGATAATGCGCTACCGCAAATCGCCCCGCTGGCATGGAAAACCGGTACCAGCTACGGCTACCGTGATGCCTGGGCCATCGGTCTGAATGCCCGCTACGTGATAGGCATCTGGACCGGACGACCGGACGGCACGCCAGTGGCGGGGCAGTTTGGTTTCGCCAGCGCAGTGCCGCTATTAAACCAGGTCAATAACCTGCTTCAGTCGCGCTCGACAATAGACGAAGCCCGCCTGCCGCGCGATCCGCGCCCGGAAAGCGTTGGGCGGGGTGTGATCTGCTGGCCGGGCGGCCAGTCGCTGCCGGAAGGCAGTGAAAACTGTCGGCGTCGTCTTTCGACCTGGCTGCTGGAAGGGAGTGAACCACCCACGCTGCTGCTGCCGGAACAGGAAGGCATTCGCGGCATTCGTTTCCCGGTCTGGCTGGATAAAACGGGCAAGCGTGTGGCGGCAGATTGCCCTGATGCCACAGAAAAAGTTCTCGACGTCTGGCCGCTGCCGCTGGAGCCGTGGCTGCCCGCAGCGGAAAAAAGGGCTGCGCGTCTTCCTGCGAGATCGACGCTCTGCCCGCCGCTGGATAATAACAATGCAGCACCGCTTATGATTTCGGGTATCAGAGAGGGGGCTGTTATTAAGCGACTCCCTGGTGAAGGGAACGTGACGCTATCTGTTATTACGACTGGAGGAGAAGGTGGGCGCTGGTGGTTTTTAAATGGAGAACCGTTAGAAGGCCGCAATAATACTCATTCATTAAAATTATATTTGCCTGGCGAATATCAATTACTTGTAATGGATGACTCAGGACAAACGGCGACGGTGAATTTTGAATTAGACCGTTAAGTGTTACCCCCGAAGAGTTAGTTTGATAATTATCAATATTCGTTCCTGAAAAAAAACGAGAATGCGTTTTTATTTTAAGGAACGAGCAATGAAGAAAAATAAAAATCAGGGAGAGGGGCTTATTCCCGCGCTATCCCGGCGTCATTTTATTCAGGCAGGGTCGGCGCTCGCCGCCCTTCCTTTTGTAGCGACAACAGGTAAAGCACAGGCACAGAGTACGGCGGCAACACACGCGACGCCTGAAGAAAAAGTGGTGCAAACCTGCAGCACGTTTGACTGCGGCGGTAAATGTGATATTCGCGCTCACGTTAGTGAGGGCGTTGTTACCCGAATTTCAACGCGTCCGGACAATGCGTTAGATCCGCAGATGCCGATAATGCGCGCCTGCGTTCGTGGCCGCGCTTATCGGAAATTTGTTTATCATCCCGATCGGCTTAAATATCCAATGAAACGCGTGGGTAAACGTGGCGAAGGAAAATTCGAGCGTATTACCTGGGATGAAGCCACCACGCTTATTGCGAATCAATTAAAAACGATTACACAAAAATACGGCGCTGCCTCACGCTATGTGCATGTGGGCACTGCGGTATCCGGCGGAACGTTTTCCGGCGATAAAATGGTTCGTCGTCTGCTCAACTTAACCGGCGGCTATCTTGAAAGCTATCACTCGGTCAGTATGGGCAACACGGCGGCAGCCACGCCGTATACCTACGGCACCGCCGCCAGCGGCAGCTCTCTGGACACGCTGCTGGATACCAAACTGGTCATCCTCTGGGGGCATAACCCGACGGAGACGATCTTTGGTCACAGCAACTACTTCTATCAGAAGATGAAGCAAAACGGCACGCGCTTTATCGTTGTCGATCCGCGCTATTCCGATACGGTTTCCTCCCTGGCTGACCAGTGGATCCCGCTGCTTCCCACAACAGACAACGCCCTGATGGACGCCATGATGTACACGATCGTCACGGAGAATCTGCACGATCGCGACTTCATTCAGCGCTATACCCTGGGCTTTGACGAAGCATCCATGCCGGAAGGCGTTCCGGCCAATGAATCCCTGATGGCTTATCTGAGCGGCGCAAAAGATGGCGTGGCGAAAACGCCCGAGTGGGCAGAGAAAATCACCCACGTGCCTGCGCAGACCATTCGTCAGCTGGCGCGCGACTACGCAACCACCAAACCCGCCGCGCTGATCCAGGGCTGGGGACCGCAGCGCCATAACTGCGGCGAGCGCACCGCGCGCGGCTCGACGTTACTGGCAACGCTGACGGGTAACGTTGGGGTGAAGGGCGGCTGGGCGGCAGGCTATGGCGGCTGCGCTAATCGTAAATTTGCTGCCGGGCCGGAGATGCCGGATAACCCGGTAAAAGCCAAAATATCGGTGATGAACTGGGTGCAGGCCGCCGATGATGCTTCTAAGGTAACGGCGGAAGACGGCCTGAAGGATGCAGAGAAGCTGGACAGTAATATCCGCATCCTCTTCTCGCTGGCGGGAAATTATCTGGCTAACCAGAACCCGGATCTGCATCAGGCGACGCGCGTGCTGGAAGACGAGTCGAAAATCGAGTTTATCGTCGCAAGCGATCTGTTTATGACGCCGAGCGCCCGATACGCCGATCTTCTCCTGCCGGAAACCAGCTTTATGGAACGCTGGAATATCGGCGAAACCTGGGGCACGGCAAGCTATCTGATCCTGTCGGAAAAGCTGATTGAACCTGAATTCGAACGCCGTTCAGACTACGACTGGCTGCGGGAAGTTGCTGCTAAGCTTGGCGTCGAACCTGCATTCAGCGAGGGCCGTGACGAAAAAGCGTGGATTGAGCACATCTGGGAGCAGACGCGGCTCTCCATGCCAGATGAAAACCTGCCGGACTTCGCGACGCTACAAAAGACGCGCCAGCATCTTTTCAAAAGCGCGCCGTTCGTCGCTTTTGAAGACAATATTCGCGATCCGCAAAATCATCCGTTCCCGACGCCGTCCGGGAAAATTGAGATCTTCTCGAAGCGTCTGTACGACATGCACCATCCGGAGATTCCGGCGCTGTCGCACTACGTGCCCGCCCACGAAGGGCCGGAAGACGAACTGGCGAAAACCTTCCCGCTGCAGCTGATCACCTGGAAAGGCAAAAACCGTGCTAACTCAACCCAGTACGCCAACCCGTGGCTGATTGAGGCGCAGCAGCAAAAGCTGTGGATCAACCCGCAGGACGCGCAAAAGCGCGGCATTTCCCAGGGGGATACCGTGCGCATTCATAACGCGCGCGGCATTTGTGAAATTCCGGCTGAGGTCACGCCGCGCATCATTCCGGGCGTTGTTGCCATGCAGGCAGGCGCCTGGTGGCAGCCGGACGAACAGGGCGTCGATAAAGGCGGCTGCGCGAACGTGCTTAGCTCTGCCCGTATTACCGCGCTTGCGAAAGGGAATTCCCATCAAACCATGCTGGTGGAGGTAGCTAAAGCATGAGTCAGTTTAAACACTACGCGCCGGTGAGCGATAAACAGCTGGGTTTCTATATTGACTCTTCCCGCTGCTCGGGCTGCAAGGCATGCCAGGTGGCGTGCAAAGACAAAAACAACCTTGAGGTCGGACGTCGTTTCCGTCGCGTATACGAAGTCAACGGCGGGAATTTCATCCCAACCGGGCAGGGCGGCGTTAGCAACAACGTTTTTGCCTACACGCTCTCTATTTCCTGTAACCACTGTGCGGACCCGATCTGCACCAAAAACTGCCCGACCACCGCAATGCACAAGCGTCCGGGCGACGGCATCGTGCGCGTCGATACGGACAAGTGCGTTGGCTGCGGCTACTGCGCGTGGTCTTGCCCTTACGGCGCGCCACAGCTCAACGAGCAGACCGGGCAGATGTCCAAATGCGATTTTTGCGTGGATCTGCAGGCGAAGGGCGAGCAGCCCGTCTGCGTGGCAACCTGTCCGCTTGAGGCGATCAAATTTGGGCCTATTGATGAACTTCGGGCGAAATACGGTGCGGTATGCGATGTGAAGGGCTTGCCTGATTCCTCGATTACAAAACCGAACCTGGTGATCAAAGCGCATCAGGGCGCAGAGAAAGAGGGGAAACGTCATGCATGAGTTACCGCTGCTGATTTTTACGCTGTTCCTGCAGGGATCGGTTGGCGTGACGCTCTGGCTGGCGTTCGGGGGAGCGCATACTACACCGCGTAGCGCGCTGCTGCCTGCCGCTGGGGCGTTTGTGCTGGCGAGCCTGGGGCTGCTCGCCTCAGCGCTGCATATGGGCTATCCGCTCAACGCCCTGAACGCGCTACGCCACGTTTCCAGCTCGTGGCTGAGCCGCGAGATTATCTTCGCCAGCCTTTACCTGGCGGCGCTTGGCCTCGCCGTGCTGCTGATGTTTTCCAATAAGCCAGGCTGGAAGCTGCTTTTGGCCGTGGCGGGTCTTGTCGGGCTGGTGGACGTGTTCTGCATGGCACAAATCTACATGCACGCGTCCGTAGTGACCTGGAAGCACATTAACACGCTGGTACTGTTTATCGGCTCGGTGGGTATCATCGGTTCAGCCTGCATGGCAAATGGGATGCGTTCCCAGACCACCTTGCGTGCGGCGGTTGTCATTATCACGCTGGTGGTGCTTGTGCGTCTGGTGATGCAGCCCGTCTGGCTGGCAGACATCACTGCCATGGACAATACCGTGGTGACGTTCCCTCACGCACCGCTACGGATGCTCGAACAGCTGCGCGCGGTACATCTGCTGAGCTGGTGCGTGTCCGTTGCAGGTATGCTCTGCTTTGCTGCGGGCGGCCTGAAAGCGGCGCGCGGCACGCTGCTGCTGGGCAGCGCCTTGCTGATTGCGGGTGAGCTGATGCTGCGCTTCGTTTTCTTCAGTATTGGCTGATGGGCAGATTGACGTTTGCCCCGGCGATGGACGTGACGCATGCGTGCGTCCGTCGCCGTTTTCGCCACGCTTCCTGCTGCGCCTGCGCGGACGTTTGTCCAGCGCAGGCTTTTTCTTTTACGGAAACCGGCGTCTCGGTTGATGAAAATCGCTGTATTGAATGCGGTGACTGCCTGTTCGTCTGCCCCTCCGGGGCCATTACCGGCATCGCGCCGCGAAAACGATTTCTGCGTGGAGATACCCTTGTTGGGCCTTTTACTGAACGCGCACCTGGGGTGAATGAGCTGCTGCTGTGGCACGCGCAACGCCAGGTTCGTTTTATCAGTATCGACGCAGAGCAATACCCTGACTGGCTGCTGGCGCTTGCCCGGCTTAATCTTGCGCTTCGTCGCCGTGGTGAAGCGGAGTGGGGGTTTAAGCTCATACCGAGCGGCGAGGTGAATATCGCTCGTCGTGCGCTGATGCACGTTCCCCGCGAGGATGTAAAAGCCTGTCGCGTTTCCCCGGGGCCGCGGGAGCTGCGCAGGGCATTCTCGACGTTTAGCGAGTCAGATATCGCACTCGATATTAATAAGTGCGTGCTGTGTGGTGCATGCTGGAGAAGCTGCCCGGAAAACGCGATTCGGTTTGAGAACGCCGCGCTGGTGGTGGAGACCGGGCGCTGTACCGGCTGCGGTGGCTGTGAGGCAGTATGTCAGCACGAGGCCATAAACGTCGTAGAAACAGATGGACCGGCAAAAAACGTGGCCACTCCCGCATATAAAGCAGTTTGCCTGACGTGCCAGCGCCAGTTCTGGTCATTTACGCCTGATGAAAAGCAGTGCCCGCTCTGTTTACGCCATCAACACGGTATGCGAAATCCGGCCTGTTGCTAATCTTCGTCTCATTTTAAAAAAATGTTATGCAGAACCATAGGCAATGGCGCTATTGCTCTTTATAATCCGCGCCACACCATACTCAGGTATGCAAAACAACAGAACATTTTACAGAGGTTATCATGGCTATTGAACGTACTTTTTCCATCATCAAACCAAACGCGGTGGCAAAAAACGTTATTGGCAGCATCTTCGCTCGCTTTGAATCAGCAGGGTTTAAGATCGTTGGCACCAAAATGCTGCACCTGACCGTTGAGCAGGCTCGCGGTTTCTACGCTGAGCACGAAGGTCGTCCATTCTTTGACGGCCTGGTGGAGTTCATGACCTCCGGTCCAATCGTGGTCTCCGTGCTGGAAGGCGAAAACGCAGTACAGCGTCACCGCGATCTGCTGGGTGCAACCAACCCGGACAACGCGCTGGCAGGTACCCTGCGCGCTGACTACGCGGACAGCTTCACCGAGAACGGCACCCACGGTTCCGACTCCGTTGAGTCTGCCGCACGCGAAATCGCGTTCTTCTTCGCTGAAGGCGAAGTGTGCCCGCGCACTCGCTAATAATTTCGTAAATGCCGCGTGCAAACGTGGCATCCCTGCGCCAGACTTTGTACAATGCAACGCCCCGGACGAGCAGACTGCTTACCGGGGCGTTTCTTTTCAACCCACCAAGGGCCACAACGTGTAACAACGAGGCCGGAAAAAATTATGTCTGAACTAGTGAATACCTCCGAAGTCGCCATTCCTGCGGTTCCCAATAAAAATGGAAAAATTAACCTGCTGGACCTGAACCGTCAGCAGATGCGCGAGTTCTTTAAAGATATGGGTGAGAAGCCGTTTCGTGCCGATCAGGTAATGAAATGGATGTACCACTACTGCAGCGACAACTTTGATGAGATGACCGACATCAACAAAGTGCTGCGCAACAAGCTCAAAGAAGTGGCTGAAATCCGCGCGCCGGAAGTGGTGGAAGAGCAGCGCTCGGCAGACGGCACCATCAAATGGGCGATTGCCGTAGGCGATCAGCGCGTTGAAACCGTCTACATCCCGGAAGACGATCGTGCCACGCTGTGCGTTTCTTCTCAGGTGGGCTGTGCGCTGGAGTGCAAATTCTGCTCTACGGCTCAGCAAGGTTTTAACCGTAACCTTCGCGTGTCTGAAATCATCGGTCAGGTCTGGCGTGCCGCGAAGATCGTGGGTGCGGCAAAAGTGACCGGCACGCGTCCGATCACCAACGTGGTAATGATGGGGATGGGCGAACCGCTGCTGAACCTGACCAACGTGGTGCCGGCGATGGAAATCATGCTGGATGACTTCGGTTTTGGCCTGTCCAAGCGCCGCGTGACGCTGTCTACCTCAGGCGTTGTGCCTGCGCTGGATAAGCTCGGCGACATGATTGACGTTGCGCTGGCTATCTCCCTGCACGCGCCAAACGATGAAATTCGTGACGAAATTGTACCGATTAACAAAAAGTACAATATCGAAACCTTCCTCGCTGCCGTGCGTCGCTACCTGGAGAAATCCAACGCAAACCAGGGCCGCGTCACCATCGAGTACGTGATGCTGGACCACGTCAACGACGGTACTGAGCACGCGCATCAGCTGGCTGAACTGCTGAAGGATACGCCATGCAAAATCAACCTGATCCCATGGAACCCGTTCCCGGGCGCGCCGTATGGCCGTAGCTCGAACAGCCGTATCGACCGTTTCTCCAAGGTGCTGATGGAGTATGGTTTCACCACCATCGTGCGTAAAACCCGCGGTGATGATATTGATGCTGCATGCGGACAGTTGGCCGGTGACGTCATTGACCGTACCAAACGTACCCTGCGTAAACGCATGCAGGGCGAGACCATTGCGGTTAAAGCTGTTTGATTATTATGCATCACGGCGCATTATCTACGCTGTGATGCATAATCTGACTGAATAATCAGTCAGATTCGTGACGTTTGATTAATAATTACGGTGCGTTTCATATGAGTTTCGGGCAGTATGTAACGACGTAACAACAGTTTAGCCACGCGGGCAGAGCTGCACTGTCATCTACCGGCTGACAGTCTTATACTGTCTGTTCAAGGTTAACTGACCTGAAGTTTCGCGGTGCGGGCGGCATTGTGACTCACCGGCACCTGAACCCTTTTTTTCACGTACCAGTAGTTGTAGCGAATGAATACTGAAGCCACTCACGACCAACATGAAGCACTCTCCACTGGCGTTCGTCTTCGCAACGCCCGTGAACAACTCGGACTCAGCCAGCAAGCTGTTGCAGAACGCTTGTGCCTGAAAGTTTCCACGGTTCGCGATATTGAAGAAGATAAGGCGCCTGCCGATCTGGCTTCAACATTTCTGCGCGGCTATATCCGCTCTTACGCAAAACTGGTGCACATCCCCGAAAATGAATTACTGCCAATGATGGAGAAGCAGGCACCGGTTCGTGCAGCAAAAGTTGCCCCGATGCAAACTTTCTCCCTGGGGAAACGTCGTAAAAAACGTGATGGCTGGCTGATGAGCTTTACCTGGCTGGTGCTGTTTGTTGTTGTCGGCCTGACCGGCGCATGGTGGTGGCAAAACCACAAGGCGCAGCAGGAAGAGATCACCACGATGGCCGATCAATCCTCCGCTGAACTCAATCAGGCGAGCAATGGTGGTGCCCAGAGCGTTCCGCTTAACACCGACGGTGCGGCGGCCTCAAGCGAGCCGCAAACAACGGCTCCGGCAACCGATGCAGCACAGGCTCCGGCCGCAACGGCGAACACCGCTGCGCCTCAGGCTCAGGATCAAAACGCGGTCGTCGCCCCTTCTCAGGCAAATGTCGATACTGCGGCGAACGTCCCTGCAGCGACTCAGCCGGCGAACAACGCCGCGGCGTCCCTGCCGACCGACCCGGCGGCAACCGCCGCGCCAGCCGCCGATCCAAATGCGCTGGTGATGAACTTCACGGCTGACTGTTGGCTGGAAGTGACTGACGCGACAGGTAAAAAACTGTTCAGCGGCCTGCAGCGGAAAGATGGCACGTTAAACCTAACGGGTCAGGCACCTTACAAACTTAAAATCGGCGCTCCGGCAGCGGTACAGATCCAGTATCAAGGAAAACCTGTCGACCTGAGCCGCTTTATCAGAACTAACCAGGTTGCACGTCTTACCGTTAATGCCGAACAATCAGCAGCACAGTAACAGACGGGCAACGCGGGAGATTTTTCATGCATAACCAGGCTCCGATTCAACGTAGAAAATCGAAACGGATTTACGTTGGGAATGTGCCAGTCGGCGATGGGGCACCTATCGCCGTCCAGTCGATGACCAATACGCGCACCACGGATGTGGAAGCAACGGTCAACCAAATCAAAGCATTAGAGCGTGTAGGTGCGGACATTGTCCGCGTCTCAGTGCCCACGATGGATGCCGCTGAGGCGTTCAAGCTGATCAAACAGCAGGTCAGCGTGCCGCTGGTTGCAGATATCCACTTCGACTACCGTATCGCGCTGAAAGTTGCTGAATACGGCGTTGATTGCCTGCGTATTAACCCGGGCAACATCGGCAATGAAGAACGCATTCGCATGGTGGTTGACTGCGCCCGCGACAAAAACATTCCAATCCGTATCGGCGTAAACGCCGGCTCTCTGGAAAAAGATCTGCAGGAAAAATATGGCGAGCCAACGCCGCAGGCGCTGCTCGAATCCGCCATGCGTCACGTCGATCATCTGGATCGTCTTAACTTCGATCAGTTCAAGGTCAGCGTAAAAGCCTCTGACGTTTTCCTGGCCGTTGAATCGTATCGCCTGCTGGCAAAACAGATCGATCAGCCTCTGCATCTCGGGATCACCGAAGCGGGCGGCCTGCGTAGCGGTTCGGTGAAGTCTGCGATCGGCCTGGGCCTGCTGCTCTCCGAAGGGATCGGCGACACCCTGCGCGTCTCGCTGGCGGCGGATCCGGTAGAAGAGATCAAGGTCGGTTTCGATATTCTGAAATCGCTGCGTATCCGCTCGCGTGGGATCAACTTCATTGCCTGCCCAACCTGTTCGCGTCAGGAATTTGACGTGATCGGCACGGTGAATGCCCTGGAGCAGCGTCTGGAAGACATCATCACCCCGATGGACGTCTCCATCATCGGCTGTGTCGTGAATGGTCCGGGTGAAGCGCTGGTCTCAACCCTGGGCGTAACCGGCGGTAACAAGAAAAGTGGTCTCTATGAAGATGGCGTTCGTAAAGATCGTCTGGATAATAGTGACATGATTGACCAGCTTGAAGCCCGCATCCGCGCCAAAGCCGCGATGATGGACGAGACACAGCGAATCAGCGTTCAGCAGGTTGAAAAATAACGTGATGGGAAGCGTGCCGCTTCCCATGTATGATTGAACCCATTCTTTGGGTTTTTTTTGTATATAGAAAGAGAATAAACGTGGCAAAAAACATTCAAGCCATCCGCGGCATGAACGATTACCTGCCTGGCGAAACCGCCATCTGGCAGCGCATTGAAGGCACGCTGAAGCAGGTGCTCGGCAGCTACGGTTACAGCGAAATCCGTTTGCCGATTGTAGAGCAGACCCCGTTATTCAAACGCGCGATCGGTGAAGTGACCGACGTGGTTGAAAAAGAGATGTACACCTTTGAGGACCGCAACGGCGACAGCCTGACCCTGCGTCCGGAAGGTACGGCGGGCTGCGTACGCGCCGGCATCGAACATGGTCTTCTGTACAATCAGGAGCAGCGCCTGTGGTATATCGGCCCGATGTTCCGCCACGAACGTCCGCAGAAAGGTCGTTATCGCCAGTTTAACCAGCTGGGTGTGGAAGTCTTTGGCCTGCAGGGCCCGGACATCGATGCCGAACTGATTATGCTGACCGCTCGCTGGTGGCGCGCCCTCGGTATCTCTGAGCACGTTTCGCTGGAACTGAACTCAATCGGTTCTCTTGAAGCGCGCGCTAACTACCGCGATGCGCTGGTGGCTTTCCTGGAGCAGCATAAAGAGAAGCTGGACGAAGACTGCAAACGTCGCATGTACAGCAACCCGCTGCGCGTGCTGGATTCCAAAAACCCTGATGTTCAGGCGCTGCTGAACGATGCCCCTGCGCTGGGTGACTACCTGGACGACGAGTCTCGCGAACACTTTACCGGCCTGTGCAAGCTGCTCGAAGCGGCGGGCATTGCCTACACAGTGAACCAGCGTCTGGTGCGCGGTCTGGACTACTACAACCGCACCGTATTTGAGTGGGTAACCACCAGCCTCGGTTCTCAGGGCACCGTGTGTGCCGGCGGCCGTTATGACGGTCTGGTTGAGCAACTGGGTGGTCGTGCGGCGCCTGCGGTTGGCTTCGCGATGGGTCTTGAGCGACTTGTTTTGCTGGTTCAGGCAGTTAATCCGGAATTTAAAGCAGATTCCGTTGTCGATATATACCTGGTGGCTTCAGGCGCGGAAACGCAGTCTGCGGCGATGCAGCTTGCCGAACGCGTGCGCGATGCGCTGCCGGGCGTTAAGCTGATGACCAACCATGGCGGCGGCAACTTCAAAAAACAGTTTGCTCGTGCCGATAAGTGGGGCGCAAGTATTGCACTGGTGCTGGGCGAGTCCGAAGTGGCTAACGGCGAAGTGGTAGTAAAAGACCTGCGCTCTGGTGAGCAGACAACGGTAACGCAGGACGGCGTTGCGGCGCACTTGCGCACTCTATTGGGCTAAGGAGAAAGACGGCGTGGAAATGTACGAGAACGAACACGATCAGGTCGACGCGATTAAACGCTTCTTTGCTGAAAACGGCAAAGCGCTGGTTGTTGGGGTTATTTTAGGTGTGGGTGCGCTGGTGGGCTGGCGTTACTGGAACAACCATCAGGCGGATTCCGCGCGCGGCGCGTCCCTGTCCTATGAAAATACCGTTAGCGCGATTCGTGCCGACCAGCCGCAAACGCTGGCTGCGGCAGAGAAATTTGCCGCTGACAACAAAAACACCTACGGTGCACTGGCAGCGCTGGAAGTGGCTCAGCAGTACGTTGATAAAAACGAACTGGATAAAGCCGCTGCTCAGCTGTCTCAGGGCCTTGCTGCTGCCAGCGATGAAAACCTGAAAGCGGTGATCAATCTGCGCCTGGCACGTATTCAGGTTCAGCAGAAAAAAGCTGACGACGCGCTGAAAACGCTCGATACCATCAAAGGCGAAGGTTTTGCTGCCATCGTTGCCGATCTGCGCGGTGAAGCACTGCTGAGCAAAGGTGACAAAGCGGGCGCGCGTAAAGCGTGGCAAGCTGGCGTAGAGAGCAAAGCGTCACCTGCGCTGAGCGAAATGATGCAGATGAAAATAAATAATTTGTCCGTCTGAGAGGGACCCGATGCAATTGCGTAAATTACTTCTGCCAGGACTGCTTTCTGTTACGTTATTAAGTGGTTGTTCACTGTTCAGTGGCGAAGAAGACGTTGTGAAAATGTCCCCACTGCCGACGGTTGAAAACCAGTTTACCCCATCCACCGCGTGGGATGTCTCCGTGGGCAGCGGGATTGGTGATTTCTATTCCAACCTTCATCCTGCGTATGCAGACAGCGTTGTCTATGCCGCTGACCGCAAAGGTACCGTGAAAGCGGTGAACGCCGATGACGGGAAAGAGGTCTGGTCCGTTAACCTGGCGGAAAAAGACGGCTGGTTCTCCCGTAAACCTGCACTGCTGTCTGGCGGCCTGACCGTTTCCGGTGGGCATGTCTACGTGGGCAGCGAAAAAGCGCAGGTTTACGCGCTGAATGCCAGCGATGGTTCTGTTGCATGGCAGACCGCCGTAGCCGGTGAATCCTTGTCACGTCCGGTCGTGAGCGACGGGCTGGTGCTGATCCATACCAGCAACGGCCAGCTGCAGGCGCTGAACGAAGCGGACGGTCTGGTGAAATGGACCGTTAACCTGGATATGCCTGCGCTCTCTCTGCGCGGTGAATCCGCACCTGCAACCGCATTTGGCGCTGCCATTGTGGGCGGTGACAACGGTCGCGTGAGTGCCGTGCTGATGCAGCAGGGCCAGATGATCTGGCAGCAGCGTATCTCGCAGGCCACTGGCTCAACTGAAATCGACCGCCTGAGCGACGTAGACACTACTCCGGTTATCGTTGACGGTGTGGTTTACGCCCTGGCCTATAACGGCAACCTGACCGCGCTGGACCTGCGCAGCGGCCAGATCATGTGGAAACGTGAGCTGGGCTCTGTGAATGATTTCATCGTGGACGGTAACCGCATCTATATGGTTGACCAGAACGATCGCCTGCTGGCGCTGAGCACCGAAGGCGGCGTGACGCTGTGGACGCAAAGCGATCTGCTGCACCGTCTGCTGACCGCGCCAGTGCTGTACAACGGTAGCCTGGTGGTTGGCGACAGCGAAGGCTATATGCACTGGGTTGATCCAGAGAATGGCCGCTTCGTGGCGCAGCAGAAAGTGGACGGTTCAGGCTTCCTGACCGACCCGGTTGTGGCTGACGGCAAACTGCTGATTCAGGCAAAAGACGGCACGCTGTACGCGATCACGCGTTAATTACCCGGCGGTTGTAGTATACTAAACGGCTCCTGTTCACTCAGGAGCCGTTTTGACATTTTTAAAAACGCCGCGAATGCGACGTTTATTTGAATTTTATGAGGCTTCAAACATGGTACCTGTGGTCGCGCTTGTCGGGCGCCCTAACGTTGGAAAATCCACTCTTTTTAACCGTTTAACACGCACCCGTGATGCGCTGGTTGCGGATTTCCCGGGGCTGACGCGTGACCGTAAGTACGGTCGTGCAGAGGTGGAAGGACGCGAGTTCATCTGTATTGATACCGGCGGTATTGATGGCACAGAAGACGGCGTTGAAACCCGCATGGCGGAACAGTCCTTGCTGGCGATTGAAGAAGCGGATGTCGTGCTGTTCATGGTAGATGCGCGCGCTGGCCTGATGCCGGCGGACTCCGCAATCGCTAAGCACCTGCGTTCTCGCGAAAAGCCAACTTTCCTGGTGGCGAACAAAACTGACGGCATCGATGCCGATCAGGCTATCGCGGACTTCTGGTCTCTGGGCATGGGGGATATCCACCCGATTGCGGCATCGCATGGCCGCGGTGTGACCAGCCTGCTGGAAACCGTTCTGCTGCCATGGGTGGACGAAGTGAACCCGCCGGAAGAGGTGGACGAAGACGCCGCATACTGGGCGCAGTTCGAAGACGGTGAAGAGGGCGAAGAAGAAGAGCCTGAGGATGACTTCAACCCGCAGGATCTGCCGATCAAGCTGGCTATCGTCGGTCGTCCAAACGTAGGTAAGTCTACGCTTACTAACCGTATTCTGGGTGAAGAGCGCGTGGTGGTTTACGACATGCCGGGCACTACGCGTGACAGCATCTACATCCCGATGCAGCGCGATGAACGTGAGTATGTCCTCATCGACACCGCCGGTGTACGTAAGCGCGGAAAAATCACCGACGTGGTGGAAAAATTCTCCGTTATCAAAACCCTGCAGGCGATTGAAGATGCCAACGTGGTGCTGCTGGTCATCGACGCGCGCGAAGGTATCTCCGATCAGGATCTCTCTCTGCTCGGCTTTATCCTCAATAGTGGGCGCTCACTGGTCATCGTAGTCAACAAGTGGGACGGCCTGAGCAATGAAGTGCGTGAGCAGGTGAAAGAGACCCTGGACTTCCGTCTGGGCTTTATCGACTTTGCCCGCGTGCACTTTATCTCTGCGCTGCACGGCAGCGGCGTCGGTAACCTGTTCGAATCCGTGCGTGAAGCCTACGACAGCTCCACCCGTCGTCAGAGCACCGCCATGCTGACCCGTATCATGAATATGGCAGCGGAAGACCACCAGCCGCCGCTGGTGCGCGGTCGTCGCGTGAAGCTGAAATATGCCCACGCCGGTGGCTATAACCCGCCAATCGTGGTGATTCACGGCAACCAGGTGAAAGACCTGCCGGATTCCTACAAGCGCTACCTGATGAACTACTTCCGTAAATCGCTGGACGTGATGGGCACGCCTATTCGTATCCAGTTTAAGGAAGGGGAAAACCCGTTCGCCAACAAGCGCAACACCCTGACGCCGAACCAGATGCGTAAGCGTAAGCGTTTGATTAAGCACATTAAGAAAAGTAAATAATCATTGCCGATCTCACTAAGGCCCGCGTTTATCGCGGGTTTTTTTGGCCCAATCATACCGTCGGTTCTCTCTGTGTGAAGTCAATCACTATTCACTCCCAACCATCTTTAAATCCAGAAAAGTAGACAATCGTCGAATTTTCATCTTAAAGTCCCTGGTCCGGTACTAGACAAAACTAGAGACTGGTTATCAAATGGTTAACTAACTTTTCGCCGCATGTAAAAAATCGGTCAGATACGTAACTGGCCGGCGTACCTGCTGGTGTTTACAAGCACGACACATACCTTTCGGGAGAATTATGCAATCCTCTGTTAATCACAAAGAGAGCCGAACCTTCTTCGGCCATCCTTATCCGCTCGGTTCGCTGTTCTTTACCGAGATGTGGGAGCGTTTCTCGTTCTACGGCATTCGCCCGCTGCTGATCCTGTTTATGGCCGCCACCGTCTATGACGGCGGGATGGGCCTGGCGCGTGAAAACGCCTCGGCGATTGTCGGTATTTTTGCCGGTACCATGTACCTGGCCGCGCTGCCGGGCGGCTGGCTGGCGGATAACTGGCTCGGCCAGCAGAGAGCCGTCTGGTACGGTTCGATTCTGATCGCGCTCGGCCACCTGTCGATTGCGCTGTCGGCTATCATGGGCAACAACCTGTTCTTTATCGGCCTGATGTTCATCGTGCTCGGCTCTGGCCTGTTCAAAACCTGTATCTCGGTGATGGTCGGCACCCTGTATAAAAAAGGCGATGCGCGTCGTGACGGCGGTTTCTCGCTGTTCTACATGGGCATTAATATGGGCTCGTTCATCGCCCCGCTGATTTCCGGCTGGCTGATAAAAACCCACGGCTGGCACTGGGGCTTTGGTATTGGCGGCATCGGGATGCTGGTGGCGCTGATTATCTTCCGCGTGTTTGCGGTTCCGGCGATGAAGCGCTACGACAGCGAAGTCGGTCTGGACTCGACATGGAACAGCCCGGTGGTGAAGCGCAACGGCGTGGGCGTCTGGCTGCTGGCGCTGGCGGCAGGCGTGGCAACGCTCGTGACGCTGATCGCGCAGGGCGTGATTGTCATTAACCCGGTCGCGGTAGCCAGCGTGCTGGTCTACGTAATTGCGGCGTCCGTTGCTCTCTACTTTATCTACCTGTTCATCTTCGCGGGCCTGAACCGCAAAGAGCGCGCCAGGCTGCTGGTCTGCTTTATTCTACTGGTCTCCGCCGCGTTCTTCTGGTCCGCGTTTGAGCAGAAGCCAACCTCGTTCAACCTGTTTGCCAACGACTACACTAACCGCATGATCGGTGATTTTGAAATTCCGGCGGTATGGTTCCAGTCGATCAACGCCCTGTTCATCATCCTGCTGGCCCCGGTGTTCAGCTGGGCATGGCCAAAGCTCGCGAGCATGAACATTCGCCCGAGCAGCATCACCAAGTTTGTTATCGGTATTCTGTGTGCGGCAGCGGGCTTTGGCCTGATGATGCTGGCGGCACAGAACGTGCTGAGCAACGGCGGGGCGGGCGTATCGCCGTTCTGGCTGGTGGGCAGTATCTTGATGCTGACGCTGGGTGAGCTGTGCCTGAGCCCGATCGGTCTGGCGACCATGACCCTGCTGGCGCCGGAGAGAATGCGCGGCCAGATGATGGGGCTGTGGTTCTGCGCCAGCGCGCTGGGTAACCTGGCGGCGGGCCTGATTGGCGGTCACGTGAAGGCCGACCAGCTGGATATGCTGCCGGATCTCTTCGCGCGCTGCTCCATCGCGCTGCTGATTTGTGCCGCAGTGCTGATCGTCCTCATTGTTCCGGTGCGCCGCATGCTGGAAAATGCGCAAACTAAACCGGCAGCTAGCGCCTCATAAACCTCAGTGTGCCGGGGCAGGCGTTATGCCCCGGCACTGTACTTCCTGAGGTGAAACCATGCAGTTAGGATTTGTTGGTCTTGGTGCGGTAGTGGAAACAGCGTATCTGCCCGCACTACGTAATCTGTTCGATGGCGCTGTTCGTTGTTTCGGTTTTGATGTTCTCCCCGCAAAGCACCCTGAAGGCGTTACGCGCTGCGCCTCGCTTGCGGCGCTTTTAGCCACCCCGCTGGATACCCTTTTTATTACCACCGCATCGCTGCACCACCTTGAGGTGCTTGAGCTGGCGATTGCCTCGCCGGTTCCGCGGATTGTGATTGAAAAACCGATTGTCGCCACGCTTCCTCAAATCGAAAAACTTAACACGCTGCTGGCAACGCCCGGCGTGGCGTCCCGCGTGCTGGCGCTCGACCACTGGATGGCGCGCATCGAAACGGTGAAGCGGTCGCTGGTCGGCCATGTATCTGACATTGCCAGAATCGAAGGTTTTTTGCAGGAGCCGAGCAGATATAACGCCGCAGGGGAACCCATCGCGCTCAATTTCGCGACCGGAGAACCGGATACCAGAACGCTTCGCCACCCGGACGGCGTGATTCTGGATATCGGAACGCACGTGCTGGTGATGCTGCGTGAAACGCTGTGCTATCTGGGCGGTCAGGACGATATGACGCTGCAGGTGGTAACGGCTAAAGACCGCCTGGGCCACGATATCGCAAAGGGTGACCTGACCACCGCGGAAGGCGAGGCGCACTTGCAGGGAACCATCAGCGGCGTGCCGGTGGATATCTGGCTTAATAAATACGCGGGACCCGCGGGCGGGCAAAAGGGCCTGCGTCTCTATTTACGCGACGGCCGCATTATCAACTACGACCGACGCGGCGCGGAAGATGTGCTGGAGCTAGTTAAAGGTAAGAATATTCAGCGCTGGTATATCCCCGGCACGATCTACGAACGCTGTCTTGCCGGTCATATTCTTGGCGCAAACAGTCTGTTTGAGCGCGATCCGCAGGAGGTGAGCCGCACAACGCGCCGCAGGATAGATGAGGTGGCGCTGCTGCTGACCTTGCAGCAACAGTTGCGTGGCCCGCACTGAAGACGTGGTAAAATTATCGCAGACCTGAACGCCCTGAAGGAGACACCATGACCATTACCTGCCCGGATTGCCAGGCACAGCTTGAACCCCTGAACGGGGCGGCGCACTGCGACAGCTGTACTAAAGATATTGCGCTCGAAGCCCGCTGCCCGGAGTGCCATCAGCCACTCCAGGCCTTAAAGGCCTGCGGGGCGGTGGACTATTTCTGCCAGAACGGCCACGGCTTAATTTCTAAAAAGCGCGTGGAGTTTGTTCCGGCCGAAGATTAATCGCACACGCAGTCTTCGCCTTTTTTCCACAGCTCGACCAGCGACTCGGGCGCTTCCTGCTCAGGTACCAGCACGATGATATCGGCGTAGTGCGCCTGATTTTGGCCGGTCCAGATAATCTGGATGCGGAAATAGCGCTGGTCACCGCTGCCGGGTGACGACGTCTGACCCGGCGGCTGCCCGCGTGGAAAGGCCTGCTCCAGGATGCTCACCAGGCGCTGGCGCTGGGCCTCATTAAGCGAGGAGAGCGCGATGGTACGCTGGCCGCTCAGCTTAGGAATAAAAGCGACGCCGCCTTCCCGGGCCAGCTCAACCACGGCGTCATCCGTCAGTTCCGGAACCTGCATTTACAGCACTCCCACCTGTTCCCAGGCCTGTTTTATCGCCGCCCCAACGTCGCTACCGGAGCGTTTCTCTCCGTGCGCTATCGTCAGTTTTGCGAAGGCATCAAAATCCGCATCCTGCGCCAGATTGCGATCGCAAACCGTGTCGTACCAGGCATAACCGGCTTTTTCCCAGGCGTAACCGCCGATCGCCGTCGCGGCCAGGTAAAACGCCCGGTTGGGGATGCCGGAGTTAAGATGGACGCCGCCGTTATCCTCGCGCGTTTTGATGAAATCTTTCATGTGCGCGGGCTGCGGGTCTTTGCCGAGCAGGGGATCGTCGTAGGCGGTGCCGGGTTCAGACATGGAGCGCAGCCCTTTGCCGTTAATGCCCGCGGCCAGCAGCCCTTCACCAATCAACCAGTCTGCTTTATCGGCGGTTTGCTTGAGATGGTACTGTTTCACCAGCGAACCAAACACGTCTGACAGGGACTCATTCAGTGCGCCTGACTGTTCGAAATAGATTAGCCCGGCTTCGGTCTCGGTGACGCCGTGGCTCAGCTCGTGCGCCACCACGTCGATGGCAATCGTAAAGCGGTTAAAGATCTCCCCGTCGCCGTCGCCAAACACCATCTGCTGACCGTTCCAGAAGGCGTTCTGATATTCCCGGCCATAGTGAACGGTGCCGGTCAAAATCAGCCCCTTATTATCGAGCGAATCGCGCTGATATTCTTTCCAGAAGAAATCATGGGTGATACCCAAATAATCGTACGCCTCGTCCACGGCCACATCGCCATTCGACGGCTGGCCTTCGTAACGCACCTGGGTACCCGGCAGCTCCTGGGTCTGTTTCGCATCGTAGATATCGCGCTCAAGCTGACCGGCTTTATTCACGTGCGGCGCGGCGGGTTTGCCCGGCATATGCGCCATCAGCGTCTGGACGTGGGTTAAGGTCTGACGGGCATAGCGCTGCTGCGGTTCGGAACCGCTTTCGATAATACGACGAAGAATATAAGGGGGAATAACGCTACGAAGATGGGACATGCTGCTCTCCTTATTAAAAAAGGGAATAGCAGCAGTATAGTAAGTAACCGGCGAAGAATTATCCGGTTTTGCGCTGACGCGTCTTTTTCACCGGTTTAATTGATTTCACTTCGCTTTCCACCCAGCCGTCAGACAGGCGGGTGGTAAGAACGTCACCGGTGTTCACCTGTTTGGTTTGCTTCAGCACTTTGCCGTCCGCTGCCGTCGTTACGCTATAGCCGCGCGCCAGCGTGGAGAGGGGGCTGACGGCTTCCAGATGGGTCACCGCGTTGCCAAAACGCTCACGTGTGGTGCTCAGGCGCGCCCGGAGAGTCTCCGCCAGACGATATTCCAGCTGCTGAATGCGCGTTTGCGCACGATAGATTTTCGGCTGCGGATTCTGCTGGTTCAGGCGCTGGGTCACACGCTGCTGGCGCGTCACCGCGCGCTTAAGCTGATTATCAAGCGCAAAGTTCATGCGCTGACGCAGGCGTTCCAGCACGGTCTGCTGACGCGCCAGACGAAGCTGTGGGTGCTGCTGCTGAAGACGGTGATGAAGCTGGGTAAAGCGGCGGGTACGGTTGGCAAGGAAGTAGTCCATCGCCATCTCAAGACGCTGCTGGCCGTTCTGAAGCTGACGCAGCAGCTCCAGCTGGTTACGGCTCACCACTTCCGCCGCCGCGGACGGGGTAGGTGCACGCAGATCCGCAACAAAATCCGCGATTGTCACGTCCGTTTCATGCCCGACGGCGCTCACCACGGGGATCTCGCTTGCAAAGATTGCCCGCGCCACGCGCTCGTCGTTAAAGCTCCACAGGTCTTCCAGCGAGCCGCCGCCGCGCCCGACGATCAGGACATCACACTCCTTACGCGCATTTGCCAGTTCAATAGCGCGTACAATCTGGCCTGGCGCATCGTCACCCTGAACGGCGGTCGGGTAGATAATGACGGGCAGGGAAGGATCGCGACGCTTCAGTACGTGCAAAATGTCGTGCAGGGCGGCACCGGTTTTCGAGGTGATGACACCCACGCAGTGGGCAGGTGAGGGCAGCGGCTTTTTGAACTGTTGGTCGAAAAGTCCCTCTTCGGAGAGCTTCGCCTTTAACTGTTCATACTTTTGCTGCAGCAGGCCTTCGCCCGCGGGCTGCATGCTCTCGACGATAATCTGATAATCACCGCGCGGTTCATACAGGGTGATATTGGCGCGAACCAGAACCTGCTGGCCGTGCTGAGGACGAAACGTCACGCGACGGTTGCTGTTGCGGAACATCGCACAACGCACCTGGGCGGTATCGTCTTTTAAGGTAAAGTACCAGTGTCCGGAAGACGGCTGCGTGAAGTTTGAGATTTCACCGCTGATCCAGACCTGCCCCATTTCCTGCTCAAGCAGCAAACGCACCGTCTGATTAAGGCGGCTGACAGTATAAATTGAGGGGGATTGAGAGGATAACATGTGAGCGGGATCAAATTCTAAATCAGCAAGTTATTCAGTCGATAGTAACCTGCTGAGAGGCATTCGCAAGCATTTTTTCAAAAAAGTGTAGATGCAATCGGTTACGCTCTGTATAATGCCACGGCAATATTTAACCACCCAGGTCAGAGATATTGCCCATGCTACGTATCGCTAAAGAAGCACTGACGTTTGACGACGTCCTCCTCGTTCCCGCTCATTCCACCGTTCTGCCGAATACTGCCGACCTCAGCACGCAGTTGACGAAAACCATTCGTCTGAACATTCCTATGCTCTCCGCGGCAATGGACACCGTGACTGAAGCGCGCCTGGCTATCGCCCTGGCACAGGAAGGCGGCATTGGCTTTATCCACAAAAACATGTCTATCGAGCGTCAGGCGGAAGAAGTTCGCCGCGTGAAGAAGCATGAGTCCGGCATCGTGTCCGACCCTCAGACCGTTCTGCCAACCACTACCCTGCACGAAGTGAAAGCCCTGACCGAACGTAACGGCTTTGCCGGCTACCCGGTAGTGACCGAAGACAATGAACTGGTGGGCATCATCACCGGTCGTGACGTGCGCTTTGTGACTGACCTGAACCAGCCTGTCAGCGTCTACATGACGCCAAAAGAGCGTCTGGTGACCGTCCGCGAAGGCGAAACTCGCGACGTGGTGCTGGCGAAAATGCACGAAAAACGCGTTGAGAAAGCGCTGGTTGTGGATGCGAACTTCCACCTGCGCGGCATGATCACCGTTAAAGATTTCCAGAAAGCAGAACGTAAACCGAACGCCTGTAAAGACGAGCATGGCCGTCTGCGCGTCGGCGCTGCCGTAGGCGCGGGTGCAGGTAACGAAGAGCGCGTTGACGCGCTGGTGGCGGCGGGCGTTGACGTCCTGCTGATTGACTCCTCTCACGGCCACTCCGAAGGCGTGCTGCAGCGTATTCGCGACACCCGTGCAAAATACCCTGACCTGCAGATCATCGGCGGCAACGTGGCGACCGGCGCAGGCGCTCGCGCGCTGGCTGACGCCGGCTGCAGCGCGGTGAAAGTGGGTATCGGCCCTGGCTCTATCTGTACCACTCGTATCGTGACCGGCGTGGGCGTTCCGCAGATCACCGCGGTTTCTGACGCGGTTGAAGCGCTGGAAGGCACCGGTATTCCGGTTATCGCTGACGGCGGTATCCGCTTCTCTGGCGACATCGCTAAAGCCATCGCCGCGGGCGCTGCTGCCGTAATGGTTGGCTCCATGCTTGCTGGTACCGAAGAATCCCCGGGCGAAATCGAACTCTACCAGGGCCGTTCTTACAAATCTTACCGTGGGATGGGCTCCCTGGGCGCGATGTCCAAAGGTTCCTCTGACCGTTACTTCCAGACCGATAACGCTGCTGACAAACTGGTACCGGAAGGTATCGAAGGCCGCGTGGCCTATAAAGGCCGTCTGAAAGAGATCATTCACCAGCAGATGGGCGGCCTGCGTTCCTGTATGGGTCTGACCGGCTGTGGTACCATTGACCTGCTGCGTACCAAAGCGGAATTCGTACGTATCAGCGGTGCGGGTATCCAGGAGAGCCACGTTCACGACGTGACGATCACCAAAGAGTCCCCGAACTACCGTCTGGGCTCCTGATAAGTTTCCGCGCCCGGCTTCTGCCGGGCGCTTTGTTTTGTTTCACTTGCCTCGGAATTAGCGTCAATGACGGAAAACATTCATAAACATCGCATTCTCATCCTGGACTTCGGTTCTCAGTACACTCAGCTGGTGGCGCGTCGCGTGCGTGAACTGGGCGTTTACTGTGAGCTGTGGGCGTGGGATGTCACGGAAGCACAGATTCGCGAATTCAATCCAAGCGGCATCATCCTCTCCGGCGGCCCGGAAAGCACCACTGAAGAGAACAGCCCGCGCGCGCCGCAGTACGTGTTCGAAGCGGGCGTGCCGGTATTCGGCGTCTGCTACGGCATGCAGACCATGGCGATGCAGCTGGGCGGCCACGTAGAAGGCTCTAACGAACGTGAGTTCGGCTACGCGCAGGTTGAAGTTGTCACCGACAGCGCGCTGGTGCGCGGTATCGAAGACTCCCTGACCGCAGACGGCAAGCCGCTGCTGGACGTGTGGATGAGCCACGGCGACAAGGTTACCGCCATCCCGTCCGACTTCGTGACCGTTGCCAGCACCGAAAGCTGCCCGTTCGCCATCATGGCGAACGAAGAAAAACGCTTCTACGGCGTGCAGTTCCACCCGGAAGTGACCCACACCCGTCAGGGTATGCGCATGCTGGAGCGCTTCGTGCGTGACATCTGCCAGTGTGAAGCCCTGTGGACCCCGGCAAAAATCATCGACGACGCCGTTGAGCGTATCCGCCAGCAGGTTGGCGATGACAAAGTGATCCTCGGCCTCTCCGGCGGCGTGGACTCCTCCGTCACCGCGATGCTGCTGCACCGTGCCATCGGCAAAAACCTGACCTGCGTCTTCGTGGACAACGGTCTGCTGCGTCTGAACGAAGCGAAGCAGGTCATGGACATGTTCGGCGACCACTTCGGTCTGAACATCGTTCACGTGGAAGGCGAGCAGCGCTTCCTGGACGCGCTGAAAGGCGAGAACGATCCGGAAGCAAAACGTAAGATCATCGGCCGCGTCTTCGTGGAAGTGTTCGACGAAGAAGCGCTGAAGCTGGAAGACGTGAAGTGGCTGGCGCAGGGTACTATCTACCCTGACGTGATCGAGTCTGCGGCATCCGCTACCGGCAAAGCGCACGTCATCAAATCTCACCACAACGTGGGCGGCCTGCCGAAAGAGATGAAGATGGGTCTGGTTGAACCGCTGCGCGAGCTGTTCAAAGACGAAGTGCGTAAGATCGGTCTGGAACTGGGTCTGCCGTACGATATGCTCTACCGTCACCCGTTCCCGGGTCCGGGTCTCGGCGTGCGCGTGCTGGGCGAAGTGAAGAAAGAGTACTGCGACCTGCTGCGTCGCGCGGACGCGATCTTCATCGAAGAGCTGCACAAAGCTGATCTGTACAACAAGGTAAGCCAGGCGTTCACCGTGTTCCTGCCGGTTCGCTCCGTCGGGGTAATGGGCGATGGCCGTAAGTACGACTGGGTTGTTTCCCTGCGTGCGGTGGAAACCATCGACTTCATGACCGCGCACTGGGCGCACCTGCCGTATGACTTCTTAGGCCGCGTGTCTAACCGCATCATCAACGAAGTGAACGGTATTTCCCGCGTGGTGTATGACATCAGCGGTAAGCCACCGGCTACGATTGAGTGGGAATGATTTCCCTCTGAATTAACACCCAAACCCTCTGCCTGCGCAGGGGGTTTTTTATTGCCTTATTTCCCTTCGCCCAACCGATACGCCAGCGCCACCACCAGCGACTGCACCAGGCACAGCGTTGCCGACTGAGACCGAAACGCGTCCACCTGCGCCTCTTTCACCACAAAGCAGAGATCGCTGAACGTTGCCAGCGGGCTTATCTGACTGTCCGTAATCACGATCTGCCGGGCGCCGACGCTGGCGGCGGTTTCGCTGACCATCACCGTCTCTTCCGCGTACGGCGAGAAGCTGATCGACACCACGATGTCGCGCGCCTTAATGCGGCTGATTTGCTCGCGCAGCATCCCGCCCATGCCGTCGAGCAGGATAGGGCGGCACTCCAGGTGGCTCAGGGCGTAGGTGAGGTAGGCCGCGACGCTAAACGAGCGGCGCAGTCCGGCGATGTAGATAGTGTCGGCGTCGGCCAGCAGCTGTACCGCGCGCTCCAGCATTTCCGGCTCGGCGCGGGCGGCCAGCTGCTGTAGCGCCTGCGCGTTCGAGCGGGCGAACTCCTGCAGAATATCGAGCGGCGTTTCCGGCACGGCCTCGCTCTCCATTTCGCGGAACAGCCGCGCGCGATCACTGTAGCTGGCAGTCTCCTCCACCAGGTTCATGCGAAACAGCTGTTTCATTTCGTTGAAGCCGGTGAAGTCAAAGGCGTTGGCAAAGCGGATCAGCGTCGAAGGCGGCACGTCGGCGCGCTCGGCAATGACGGCAACCGTATCAAAGGCCACGCTGTTGGTGTTATCCAGCACGTAGCGGGAGACCTGCTGCAGCCTCTTGCTCAGGCTATCGTAGCGATCGCGGATTTGCTGCTGCAGTTCGTTCAGGCTGGTTGCTGTCGTCATGTTATCCCCCAAATACAGTCTGATGATTCTAAACGCAAAACCGCGTCTTTTAAATGTCGGCCATCCATCTGGCAGCAAAAATGAAACAGAAGCTTCAGTCATTTCCTCGCCCGAAATCCCTTAATAGCGCACGCAGCGTCAGTGTTGCTGGCTGTTAACATAAAAATCCATCCTTGATCACAATAATCATCATTTATTTTATTTCAACTTAAAATGGAATATTTGTTTCATATATAGTGTCCAGTACACAGCGTTCAGGTAACAGTCACGTATCAACAGCGAGAGGTTAAGGATGGAGACGGTAGCGAATTTTATTCACGGCGAATGTGTCACCGGTTCAGGCCAGCGCGTTCAGGCGATCTTCAACCCGGCCACCGGCGAGCAGATCCGCCAGGTGGTGATGAGTACGGCACAGGAAACGGAGCAGGCGATTGCCGCCGCGCAGCAGGCGTTTCCCGCGTGGGCGCGCCAGGCTCCGCTTAAGCGCGCGCGCGTGATGTTCCGCTTCAAGGCGCTGCTGGAAGAGAACATGACGCGCCTGGCCCGCATCATCAGCGAAGAGCACGGCAAGGTTTTCTCCGACGCGGTGGGCGAACTGACCCGCGGCCTGGAAGTGGTGGAATTTGCCTGCGGTATCCCGCATCTGCAAAAGGGTGAACACTCTGCGAACGTCGGTACCGGCGTCGACAGCCACTCGCTGATGCAGCCGCTCGGCGTCTGCGCCGGGATCACGCCGTTTAACTTCCCGGCGATGGTGCCGATGTGGATGTTCCCCATTGCGCTGGCGACCGGGAATACCTTCGTGCTGAAGCCGTCGGAAAAAGACCCTTCTCTCGCGCTCGCGCTGGCGCAGCTGCTAAAAGAGGCAGGCTTGCCGGACGGCGTCTTCAACGTGGTGCAGGGGGATAAAGAGTCCGTTGACGTGCTCCTGACCGACCCGCGCGTGCAGGCGGTGAGCTTTGTCGGCTCCACGCCGATTGCCGAATACATTTACCAGACCGCCTCCGCCCACGGTAAGCGCTGTCAGGCGCTGGGCGGCGCGAAAAACCACTGCATTTTAATGCCGGATGCCGACATGGAGATGGCGACCAACGCCATCATGGGCGCGGCGTACGGCGCGGCGGGGGAACGCTGCATGGCGCTCTCGGTGGTGCTGGCGGTGGGGGATAAAACCGCCGATGACCTCTGCACCCGGCTGGAAAAACAGATTGAAGCGCTACGCGTCGGGCCGGGGCTGGACCAGACACCGGAAAACGAAATGGGGCCGCTTATCTCCTCCGCGCACCGCAGCAAGGTGCTGGGCTATATCGACAGCGGGGAAGCGCAGGGGGCGAAACTGCGCGTGGACGGGCGCGGCTTCAGCGTGAAGGGCCACGAGCAGGGCTACTTCGTCGGGCCGACGCTGTTCGATAACGTCACACCGGAGATGACCATCTATAAAGAAGAGATTTTTGGCCCGGTGCTTTCTGTGGTGCGCGTAGCAGATTACGCCAGCGCGGTGGACCTCATTAACCGCCATGAATATGGTAATGGCTCGGCGATCTTCACCCGTGACGGCGGCTGCGCGCGCCGCTTCTGCGAAGAGGTGCAGGCGGGCATGGTGGGGGTCAACGTGCCGATCCCGGTGCCGATGGCATTCCACAGTTTCGGTGGCTGGAAGCGTTCCATCTTTGGCGCGCTCAACGTACACGGCAACGACGGCGTGCGTTTCTACACCCGAATGAAAACCATCACCGCGCGCTGGCCGGAAATGCAGCAGGAGACAGGCGCTGCGTTTTCCATGCCGACGCTGGGCTGACAGGAGGCATTATGCAAACCGAACGTATGACCATGGCCCAGGCGCTGGTCCGGTTCCTGAATCAACAGTACGTCAGCGTTGACGGCAACGAAACGCCCTTCGTGGAGGGCGTGGCGACGATCTTTGGGCACGGCAACGTGCTGGGTATTGGCCAGGCGCTGGAGCAGGATCCCGGTCATCTGAAAATCATGCAGGGGTGCAACGAGCAGGGCATTGCCCACATGGCGACGGGATTCGCCAAACAGCACCGCCGCCAGCGCATATTTGCCGTCACCTCCTCGGTCGGGCCGGGCGCCGCTAATATGGTAACGGCGGCGGCCACCGCCACGGCGAACCGCATCCCGCTTTTACTGCTGCCGGGCGATATCTACGCCAGCCGCCAGCCGGACCCGGTGCTGCAGCAGATCGAGCAGTATCACGATCTCAGCATCAGCACCAACGACTGCTTCCGTCCGGTTTCCCGCTACTGGGACCGCATCAACCGCCCCGAGCAGCTCATGAGCGCCATGCTAAGCGCGATGCGAACGCTTACTGACCCCGCAGATACCGGAGCGGTGACCCTCTGTCTGCCGCAGGACGTGCAAGGGGAAGCGTGGGACTACCCGCTAAGCTTCTTCGCGCGTCGGGTGCACCACATCGAACGCCGTCCGCCCGATCCGCAGCGACTGGCACAGGCGCGGGCGCTGATCGCCCGCAAGCGCCGTCCGCTGGTGGTGTGCGGCGGCGGCGTGCGTTACTCCGGCGCGCATGAGGCGTTTCGCGAATTTGTCGAGACGCTGCAGCTGCCGTTTGCCGAAACGCAGGCCGGGAAGGGGGCGCTGGTAAGTGACCACCCACTTAACCTCGGCGGCGTAGGAGTGACGGGCGGAATGGCCGCCAACCAGCTCGCGCCACAGGCTGACTTAGTGATTGGCGTCGGCACGCGCCTGACCGACTTTACCACCGGCTCCAAGGCGCTCTTTTCCCATCCGGACGTCGAATTCCTGCTGCTGAACGTGGCCGAGTTTGACGCCCTGAAGCTGGACGCCACCGCGCTGATTGCCGATGCCCAAACCGGGCTCCAGGCCTTAACCCACGCGCTCGGCGATTACCGCAGCGGTTGGGGAGAGGCGATCGCCCAGGCGAAATCCGCGTGGCGCGATGAATGCCGCCGCTTGTGGGATCGCCAGTGGCATCCGGACGACGCGCCCGAAGTGGCGGGGCATCTGGACGCGCAGCTGGCGGAATACGGCGAGACGCTCAATACCCGCCTGACCCAGACGCGGGTGCTGGGTCTGATCAATCAGCATGTGGAAGATAATGCCATCGTGGTGGGCGCGGCCGGTTCGCTGCCGGGAGATTTACAGCGCCTCTGGCAGGTCAAAACGCCGGACAGCTATCACCTGGAGTACGGCTACTCCTGCATGGGCTACGAGATTGCGGCGGCCATCGGCGCGAAGCTCGCCCGACCCGGGCAGCCGGTTTACGCCCTGGTGGGGGATGGTTCCTACATGATGCTGCACTCCGAGCTGCAAACCGCCGTACAGGAGGGCATTAAGGTCACCGTTCTGCTGTTTGATAACGCCAGCTTCGGCTGCATTAACAACCTGCAGATGGGGCACGGAATGGGCAGCTTTGGCACGGAAAATCGCCATCGCAACCCGGAAACCGGGCGGCTTGACGGGCCGCTGGTGAAAGTCGATTTTGCGCAAAACGCGGAAAGCTACGGCTGTCGCGCGTGGCGGGTGAACGACGAGCAGAGCCTGCTGGCGGCGCTTGAGGCGTCACGCGCCCACCCGGGCCCGACGCTGCTGGACATCAAGGTATTGCCGAAGACCATGACCCATGACTACGCCTCGTGGTGGCGAACCGGTGACGCGCAGGTGGCAGAGTCGTCTGCCGTGCGTGAGGCCGCGGAGCAAACGCAGGCGCAGGTGAAAAAAGCCCGTCAGTATTAAGTTTTCCTGTCTTAACGAAATTTTCATTTCATTTTCCCCTCACCCTAACCCTCTCCCAAAAGTGGAGAGGGGATGGGGTGGTGCACGCTTTTCTCCCTCGCTCCTTTGGGGAGAGGGCCGGGGTGAGGGGTGAGCAGTAGCTTCTTTCATGTTGTGAGATTGATAACAAAAATTATCTCATATATCTCAAAAGTGTTAACCCGCACTCAAAAACATAATTTTCACTATTTATAAAAATGAAATAAATGTTTTATTTATAGGGTCGTTAGTTCACAGCATTCACCAACACCGGGAGCCGTTATGTTTAACATTGCTTTACTGGGCGCTGGCCGAATTGGCCAGGTACATGCAGCTAACATCGCCAGCCACGGCGCGACCACGCTCTGGTCCGTGGTTGACCCGAATCAGGAATTTGCCACCCGTCTCGCCGCACAGTATCAGGCCCGCCAGCAGAGCGTGGATGAGGCGATGACCGACCCTAACGTTCACGCCGTGTTGATCGCCTCCGCCACCGACACCCACGCGGATCTGATTGAAATGGCCGCCCGCCACGGCAAGGCTATCTTCTGCGAAAAGCCGGTACACCTCGACCTCGCCCGCGTGCGCGACTGCCTGAAAGTGGTTAAAGAGTACGACGTGCCGCTGTTCATCGGCTTTAACCGCCGCTTTGACCCGCAGTTCCGCCGCGTGAAAACCGATGCCCAGGCCGGACGCATCGGCAAGCCGGAATCGTTGCTGATCATCTCCCGCGACCCGTCTCCGCCGCCTGCGGAGTACGTGCGCGTCTCCGGCGGCATGTTCCGCGATATGACCATTCACGACTTCGACATGGCCCGTTTCATCATGGGCGAAGAGCCGGTGTCGGTGTATGCCCAGGGCAGTAACCTGGTGGATCCGGCGATTGGCGAGGCGGGGGATATCGATACCGCGTTTATCGTTCTGAAATATGCCTCCGGCGCGATGGCGACCATCGTCAACAGCCGCCGCTCCTCTTACGGTTACGACCAGCGCCTGGAGCTGCACGGCTCCGAAGGGCTGCTGTGCGCTGGCAATATTCTGGAAAACCAGGTGCAGCACTACGGCAAACAGGGCTGCACCAGCGCACTGCCGGAACACTTCTTCCTGCAGCGCTACAAATCCGCTTACGCCGCGGAATGGGAACACTTTGTTGCGGTCCTGCGCGGCGAAGCGGTGCCTGACTGCAGCGGCGATGATGGTGAACGTGCGCTGTACCTCGCGGATAAAGCGCTGGAGTCGCTGCGTAGCCAGCGCGAGATCGTCCTCTAAACACAACAACCCTACACAGAGAGACATAATAATGAAAAAACTGATCTTAGCCGCCCTCATCGCAATGACGTCCGGGGCCGCCCTCGCCGAAAACGAGCAGATTGTTTTCAGTACGCCAAACCTGGCCATGCCGTTTGAGGTTCACATGCAGCGTACGGCGGTGAAAGCCGCGAAAGAGATGGGCGTGAAGCTTCAGGTACTGGACGGGCAGGGCAGTTCACCGAAGCAGGTGGCTGACCTGGAAAACGCCATCACCCGCGGGGCGCAGGGCTTTATCGTCTCCCCGAACGACGTGAACGCGGTCTCCAGCGCGGTGGATGAAATTCAGGATGCGAAGCTGCCAGTGGTCACCCTTGACCGCTCCGTCGACAGCCAGAAAAAAGTGCCCCACTTTGGCGCCAACAACTACAAAGGCGGCCAGGCGATTGGCGACTTCGTCAAAACCAAATTCCCCGACGGGGCAGAGATCATCCTGCTCACCGGCCAGCCGGGTTCCTCTTCCAATATTGAACGCACCAAAGGGATCCGCGACAGCCTGAAGGCGGGCGGGGATAAGTACAAGATCGTCGCCGATCAGACCGGCAACTGGATGCGTTCTGAAGGGATGCGCATCGTCGAAAGCGTTCTGCCTTCGCTACCGAAACGCCCGCAGGTGATCCTCTCCGCCAACGACGATATGGCGCTGGGCGCGATTGAAGCCCTTCAGAGCCAGGGCGTGAAGCCGGGTGAAATCCTCGTGACTGGCTTTGATGCGGTACCGGAAGCGCTGGCCCGCGTGCGCGACGGCTGGCTGGCGGTAACGGCGGATCAGCGTCCGGGCTTTGCGGTGCAGACGGCGATGAGCCAGCTGGTGGCCAACGTGCGCGAGAAGAAAGCCATCACCGGGGCCGACTACCCGCCAACGCTTATCACCAAAGAGAACCTGCAGCAGGCTGAGCGTATCGGTGAGGCCGGTAACTGATATGTCCCGAGCCGCCTCTGGCGGCTCAACATGAGGAGGAGCAGACCGATGTCGCAACCCTTACTGAAAGTGACCGACCTGGCAAAAAGCTTTTCCGGCGTCTGGGCGCTAAGCAGCGCCCAGCTGACCGTCGGCGCGGGGGAGATCCACGCCCTGCTGGGGGAAAACGGAGCGGGAAAATCCACGCTGCTGAAGGCGCTTGCGGGCGCGCAGCCGCAAACCCGCGGGGATATCTGGTTCAACGGCGAAATGCTGCCGGTGGACGACTCTCCGGTGGAACGGCAGAACAAGGGCATTATCACCATCTATCAGGAATTCAACCTGCTGCCCAACATGACCGTCGCGGAAAACATGTTTCTCGGGCGCGAGCCGCGTAAACGGAACCTGATCGTCGACGAAAGGGCGGTAAACCAGGAGGCGCAGGTCATTCTCGATTACCTGCAGCTAAACGTTGCGCCTACCACGCCTGTCGCCCGTCTGAGCGTCGCCCAGCAGCAGATGGTGGAGATAGCCCGGGCACTGACCCTCAACGCTCGCCTGATCATCATGGACGAACCTTCCGCCGCGCTGAGCGACAGCGAGGTGGAAAGCCTGCACCGCGTGGTGCGGGAGCTTAAAAACCGCGGCGTGAGCATTATTTACGTTACCCACCGCCTGCACGAAGTTTTCCAGCTCTGCGATCGCTTCACCGTATTTCAGGACGGCCGCTTCACCGGCACTGGCGCGGTGGCGGAGACCAACGTCGAACAGCTGATCCGCCTGATGGTCGGGCGCGACGTGGCCTTTAACCGTCGCCCCGCCAGCGAAACCCATCATCAAGACAAACCTGTCCGCCTGGCGGTGAAGGGGCTAAGCCGCGAAAAGCCGCCGTTGGATCCGCACGGCATCGCCCTGCACGACATCAGCTTCCACGTCCATGCCGGGGAGGTCTTAGGGATTGCCGGGCTGGTGGGCGCGGGACGCACCGAGGTGGCCCGCTGCCTGTTTGGCGCAGACGCCTTTACCTCCGGGAGCTTTGAGCTGGACGGCGTGCCGTACCAGCCGCGCGACCCGCTGTATGCCCTCGACCAGGGCGTGGCGCTGGTGCCCGAAGACCGTAAAAAAGAGGGGGCGGTGCTCGGGCTGTCGATTCGCGACAACCTGTCGCTCTCGTGCCTCTCCTCGCTGCTGCAGTGGCGCTGGTTCGTGAACACCCGCAAAGAGGACGATCTGATTGAGTCCTACCGGCAGGCCCTGCAGATCAAAATGGTCAACAGCGCGCAGGAGGTGCGCAAGCTCTCCGGCGGTAACCAGCAGAAGGTGATCCTCGCGCGCTGCATGGCGCTCAACCCGCGGGTGCTGATCGTCGATGAGCCGACGCGCGGCATTGACGTGGGGACCAAATCGGAAGTGCACCAGGTGCTGTTTGACATGGCGAAAAAGGGCGTGGCGGTGATCGTGATCTCCTCCGATCTGCCTGAAGTGATGGCGGTGTCTGACCGGATCATCACCCTCAGCGAAGGCCGGGTGACCGGCGAGATCCACGGTGACGACGCTAACGAAGAACGGCTGATGACGATGATGGCCATCAACCACAACGCCCTGAACGCGGCATAACGGAGTTTCTCATGACGCAGATGATTTCTAAAACGCAGGCCCCGGTCAAACGCGCCGGACGCATCGATCCCATCGCCTTCTTCGAGCGCTTCGGGGTGTTGATTTTCATGATCCTGCTGCTGATCTTTTTTCAGTCGCAGAACAGTAACTTTTTCTCTGAACGCAACATTTTCAACATCCTGACCGAGGTGTCCATCTACGGGATCATGGCCGTGGGGATGACCTTCGTCATTCTGACCGCCGGGATCGACCTCTCCGTGGGCTCCATTCTGGCGGTGTGCGCCATGACCGCGGCGTACGTCATTAAGGGCGATAACTTCACCACCGTCGACCCGAACGCCTGGGGCGGCATGAGCTGGCTGATCGGGCTGGGGATTTGTCTGGCGATGGGCACGGCGATTGGCTTCCTGCACGGCCTGGGTGTCACCCGCCTGCGCCTGCCGCCGTTTATCGTCACCCTCGGCGGGATGACCATCTGGCGCGGCCTGACCCTGGTGATCAACGACGGCGCGCCGATTGCCGGTTTTGACCCTGGCTACCGCTGGTGGGGACGCGGGGAGTTGCTCGGCATCTCCATTCCGATCTGGATCTTCGCCATCGTCGCCGTTGGCGGCTATCTGGCGCTGCATAAAACCCGCTGGGGCCGCTTCGTCTACGCCATCGGCGGCAACCCGGAGGCGGCGCGCCTGGCGGGGGTTAACGTCAAGCGTGTGCTCGTCAGCGTCTACGTGCTGATCGGCTGTCTGGCCGGGCTGGCGGGCTTCATCCTGAGCGCGCGTCTGGGGAGCGCCGAGGCGGTGGCCGGGATCTCCTTTGAGTTGCGCGTCATCGCCTCGGTGGTGATTGGCGGCACCTCGCTGATGGGCGGCTACGGGCGCATCGGCGGCACCATTATCGGCTCCATCATTATGGGCATTCTGATTAACGGCCTGGTGCTGATGAACGTCTCGGCTTACTACCAGCAGATTATCACCGGGTTAATTATCGTTCTGGCGGTGGCGTTCGATACCTACGCCAAGAGCCGTCGCGGCGCACTGTGAGGATCACGATGAAAGAGGTTCGTATTGGATTGATTGGCACCGGGTATATCGGCAAGGCGCACGCTATCGCCTATGCCCAGGCCCCGACGGTGTTCAACCTGCGCGGCAGGCTGGTGCGCGAGATGGTGGCGGAAGTCACGCCGGAGCTGGCGGCAGAGCGCGCCCGGGCGTTTGGCTTTAACCGTTCAACGGGAGACTGGCGGGCGCTGGTGGCCGACCCGGCCATTGACGTGGTGGATATTTGCTCACCCAACCACCTGCATAAAGAGATGGCGCTGGAGGCGATCCGCCACGGCAAGCACGTCTACTCGGAGAAGCCGCTGGCGCTCAACGCCCATGATGCGCGCGAGATGGTCGACGCCGCGAAGCGGGCCGGGGTGAAAACGCTGGTGGGGTTCAACTACATGAAGAACCCAACGGCGCAGCTGGCGAAGGAGATTATCGCCCGCGGCGAGATTGGCGAGGTGATCCACTTCTACGGCACCCACAACGAAGACTACATGGCCGACCCGCTGTCGCCCATCCACTGGCACTGCTTTAAAGAGACCGCCGGGCTGGGCGCGCTGGGTGACCTCGCGGCGCATATCGTCAATATGGCTCAGTACCTGGTGGGCGATATCGAGCAGGTCTGCGGCGATCTGAAGATCGTGGTCCCGGCGCGCCCGGCGAAGGCCGGATCGTCAGAGATGATTGCGGTGGAAAACGAGGATCAGGCCCACGCGATGGTGCGCTTCGCGGGCGGGGCGCAGGGTGTCATTGAAACCTCCCGCGTCGCCTGCGGCCGCAAGATGGGGCTCTCGTACGTGATCACCGGGACGAAGGGCGCCATCAGCTTCACCCAGGAGCGCATGGCGGAGCTAAAGCTCTATCTGCATGACGATCCGGTGAACCGTCAGGGGTTCCGCACGCTGCTCGTCGGCCCGGCGCACCCGGACTACGCTGCGTTCTGCATGGGCGCAGGCCACGGAATTGGCTTTAACGATCAAAAAACGGTGGAGGTGCGCGACCTGGTGGACGGGATTGCCGCCGACGCGCCGATGTGGCCGGACTTCGAAGAGGGCTGGAAGGTGTCGCGCGTGCTGGACGCGATTGCGCTCTCGCACCTGCAGGGCCGCTGGCTGAACGTGAACGACATTGTCTGATGAGGTATCAACGTGGAAAAGCAGTTTGATGTGATATGCATGGGCCGCGTGGCGGTAGACCTCTATAGTCAGCAGATTGGTGCCCGCCTGGAGGACGTGTCGAGCTTCGCCAAATACCTTGGCGGATCCTCCGGCAACGTGGCGTACGGCACCGCGCGCCAGGGCCTGCGCTCGTCGATGCTGGCGCGCGTCGGCGATGAACATATGGGCCGCTTCCTGCGCGAAGAGCTCAACCAGGTAGGCTGCGATACCAGCCATCTGATTACCGATAAAGAGCGCCTCACGGCGCTGGTGCTACTCGGCATTAAAGACCGGGACACCTTTCCTCTGATTTTTTATCGCGATAACTGCGCGGATATGGCGATTACCGCCAGCGATGTGGACGAAAGCTACATTGCCTCCGCACGTTGTCTTGCCATCACCGGGACCCATCTTTCTCATCCGCAGACCCGCGAGGCGGTGCTGACGGCGCTGGGCTATGCCCGCCGTCACGGCGTGCGCACCGTGCTGGACATCGACTACCGTCCGGTGCTGTGGGGGCTCACCTCCTTAGGCGACGGCGAAACGCGCTTTATCGCCGCCGACCAGGTCACCCGCGAGCTGCAGGAGGTACTGCACCTCTTCGACGTCATTGTCGGCACCGAAGAGGAGTTCCACATTGCGGGCGGCAGCACGGATACCCTGCAGGCGCTGGGGCAAGTGCGCGACGTGAGTCACGCAACGCTGGTCTGCAAGCGCGGCGCGCTGGGCTGCTCGGTCTACACCGACGCCATTCCGTCCCGGCTGGACGACGGCCTGACGGTGACCGGCGTGCGCGTGGAGGTGCTGAACGTTCTCGGGGCGGGGGACGCGTTTATGTCCGGCCTGCTGCGCGGCTACCTGAACGACGAGGGCTGGGAGCAGGCGTGCCGCTACGCCAATGCCTGCGGCGCGCTGGTGGTCTCGCGCCACGGCTGCGCCCCGGCGATGCCGAGCAAAATCGAGCTGGATGACTATCTCTCCCGCGCTGCGGTTGTGCCGCGCCCGGATCTTGACCCGCGTCTTAATCATCTGCACCGGGTCACCACGCGCCGCCGCGAGTGGCCGGAGCTGTGCGTGATGGCCTTCGATCACCGCAGCCAGCTTGAGGATATGGCGATGCAGTGCGGTGCGTCGCTTAAGCGCATTCCGGCGCTGAAGCAGCTGATCCTGCAGGCCAGCCGCGAGGCGGCGAGCCGCGCCGGGCTTGAGGGCAAAGCCGGCCTGCTGTGCGACGGCACCTTTGGTCAGGACGCGCTGAACGCGATCACCGGGGAAGGGTGGTGGATTGGTCGCCCCATTGAGCTGCCGGGCTCCCGGCCGCTGGAGATGGAGCACGGCAATATCGGCACCCAGCTTATCAGCTGGCCGCAGGAGCACGTGGTGAAGTGCCTGGTCTTCTTCCACCCGGAAGACGCTCATGGCCTGCGCCTGGAGCAGGAGCAGAAAATCGCTGAGGTGTACCACGCCTGCTGCCGGTCCGGGCACGAGCTGCTGCTGGAGGTGATCCTGCCCGCCAGCATGCCGCGCAGCGACGAGCTCTACCTGCGCGCCATTTCCCGCTTCTACAACCTGGGCATTTACCCGGACTGGTGGAAGCTGCCGCCGCTTTCCGCCGACGGCTGGACGGCGCTCGGCGAGATTATCGAACGCCGGGACCCGCACTGCCGCGGGGTGGTGATCCTCGGTCTGGACGCTCCGGCGGAACAGCTGCGCGCGGGCTTCAAGGCCGCAGCGGGGCAGCCGCTGGTTAAAGGCTTCGCCGTGGGGCGCACGCTGTTTGGCGACGCCTCCCGCGCGTGGCTGAAGCACGATATTGACGATGCGCAGCTGGTAGCGCGCATCCGGGACAACTACCTGCAGCTTATCGCCTGGTGGCGCGAGCGCGGACACGCATAATGGAGATAACAATGAGTGTGCAATTAGGCATTAACCCGCTGACGTGGACGAACGACGATCTGCCTTCCCTCGGCGCGGAAACCTCGCTGGAGACCTGCCTGAGCGAAGGGAAAGAGGCCGGTTTTGCTGGCTTTGAGCTGGGCAACAAATTCCCGCGTGAAGCGCGCCTGCTTGGCCCGATTTTGCAGCGCCACGACCTGCAGCTGGTCTCCGGCTGGTACTCCGGCCGCCTGCTGGAGCGCAGCGTGGAGGCGGAGATCGCCGCCGTGCAGCCGCACCTGACGCTGCTGCGCGAGCTGGGGGCGAAGGTGCTGGTCTTTGCGGAAGTGAGCGGCTGCATTCACGGCGAGCAGCAGACCCCGGTGCATCTGCGTCCGCGCTTCCCTCAGGCGCGCTGGGAGGAGTACGGCGAGAAGCTCACCGAATTTGCCCGCTACACGCAGCAGCAGGGAGTCCAGATCGCTTACCATCATCATATGGGCACGGTGATTGAGTCCGCCGACGACGTGGACAACCTGATGACCCACACCGGAGAGGCGGTGGGACTGCTGCTGGACACCGGTCACCTGACCTTTGCCGGGGCCGATCCGCTGGCGGTGGCGCAGCGCTGGGCGTCGCGCATCAACCACGTTCACTGCAAAGACGTGCGCGCCGACGTGCTGTCGGACGTGAAAAACCGCAAAACCAGCTTCCTCGATGCGGTGCTGAGCGGCGTGTTTACCGTGCCGGGCGACGGCTGCGTCGATTACCCGCCGATCATGAGTCTGCTGAAGGCGCAGGACTATCACGGCTGGCTGGTGGTGGAGGCCGAGCAGGATCCGGCGATTGCCCATCCGCTGACCTACGCTCGTCTGGGGTATAACAACCTGAGCCGCCTGGCGCGCGACGCCGGGCTTATTTGAGGAGGTGACATGTCACGTCTGTTATCACGCTGGCAGCAGCCGAACGCGGAGGGGCGCACTCAGTCCGTCACCCCGGAACGAGCAGGGTGGGGGTACGTCGGGTTTGAGGCGTATGAGCTGCAGGAGGGGCAGACGCTGACGCTGCCCGCCGTCAGGGAAGAACGCTGCCTGGTGCTGGTCGCCGGGCGCGCCTCTATCACCACTCCTTCCGCGCAGTTTAACGATATCGGCGAGCGGATGAGCCCCTTCGAGCGCATCAAACCGTGGGCAGTGTACGTTACCCCGCAGGAGACGGTGCAGGTGAAGGCGCTGACGGCGCTGGAGCTGGCGGTCTGCGCCGCGCCGGGCAAGAGCTCGTACCCGACGCGGCTGATTGCCCCGCAGGATATCGACGCTGAAGCGCGCGGCAAGGGGCACAACCAGCGCTACGTGCACAACATTCTGCCGGAAGACAAGCCCGCCGACAGCCTGCTGGTGGTGGAGGTCTGGACTAGCGAGGGCTGTACCAGCTCGTACCCGAGCCACAAGCATGACACGGATAACCCGCCGCAGGAGACCTACCTGGAGGAGACCTACTATCATCGCCTCAACCCGGAGCAGGGGTTCTGCATGCAGCGCGTCTACACTGACGACAGAACGCTGGATGAGTGTATGGCGGTCTACAACCGTGACGTGGTGATGGTGCCGAAGGGGTATCACCCGGTGGCGACGATGGCGGGGTATGACAGCTACTACCTCAACGTGATGGCCGGTCCGGTGCGCAAATGGATGTTCACCTGGGAAGAGGACCACGCGTGGATTAATCGCGAATATCCCGCAGAGAGGGGGGGCTGAGACGGCCTTTCTTGTCGGGTGGCGCTGCGCTTACCCGGCCTACGAAATCGTAGGTTCGTGCAAGCGTAGCGCCGCCGGGCGAATTGTCCTCAGTGCGTCCGCCTCGCCTGCTCAATCGTCCGGGCGATGGCTTCCGGCTGACTCACCATCGACACGTGGCTCGCGGCCACCTCGGTGGTTTTCGCATGTATCGCCTTCGCCATCGCACGTTCCAGGTCGGGGTTGATCATCCGGTCATGCTTGCTGACCACAAACCAGCTCGGTTTATCATGCCACGCCGCGTGAGTCACCTTTTCACCAAACGCATCGGCCTTAATTGGCCCCTGCGTGGCCGCGATAGCGTTTTGTTCACCCGGCTTCACGTCAGGCGCGAAGTCCTTCCTGACGGCTTCCGTCGGCAGGTATAAATAGCCGTCCGCCGTTTTAGCGATGCCCGCGCTACCCGGCGGCGGAGGGAAGCTACCTGCCAGATCCGCCGTCGACTGGCCGGAATCCGGCGCGAACGCCGCCACATAGACCAGCGATTTTACCCGTGCATCGTTGCCCGCCTCGCTAATCACGGTGCCGCCCCAGGAGTGGCCTACCAGCACCACGTCGCCGTGCGCCCGGGCGATGGCCCGTTTTGTGGCGGCAACATCATCATTAAGCGAGGTGAGCGGGAGCTGGACGGCAATGACCTCTGCGTGCTGTTTCTGCAGAAGGGTTATCACCTTATTCCAGCTGCTCCCGTCGGCAAACGCGCCGTGCACCAGCACGACGCTGGTTTTATTTTCCGCGAAGGCGCTGGCAGAAAGCGCCAGCAGGCCCGCCGTCAGTACAGACAGTGCTTTCATGTTCAGACTCCTTAAAAATGGTGGATCGCCGCGTGGGGCGGGACGGTGAATTCAATGGTTTTGTGGTCGAGCGGCTTGTGCGTCGGGTCAGCCAGGATGATCGTTACCTTGTGCTTGCCGGCGGGCAGCCCCACCAGGATCACCGGCTCGCCGCTGGCGTCAGCCCAGTGCCACGGCGCACCGTCCACCACCACGTGAATGTGCCCGATGCGCAGGTTTTCGGCCCGGTACTGGATAAACACCGCGCCTTTGCTCAGTGGCCCGGCAAGCGGCGGATCGACGATCAGTTTTGCAGGCGGTTGCGGCTGCGCCAGCGGGGCAACGGCGGCGGGGCCGTTAACGTCCGCGGCGCTCAGGTTGTCCAGCGGCGTGGCCTGGGCATGTGTTACAGAGGCCAGGACGAGCAGGGGTAAAATTGCGTAACGACGAATCATGGTTCTCTCCTCATCAGTTCTGAATGACGACAGGGAAAGAAAACCATTTTTATGTATCGGAGATATTTGCCGGAGGGGGCGTTTTGTACCCGTTTGTCAGCGCGTCGCGCGGGATACAGTGCGATACAGTTTGCCTACCGGGATGGCGCACGATCGCTATCGCCAGCCCGGCAATCACCAGCGTTAACCCCGTCGACACTCCCATTGCACCCGCGATCCCCAGCGTTTTGTTCAGCCACGCATAGGCAAACGGTGCGGCTGCGGCCATCAGCTGGCCCGGGATAAGCAGCATACCCGTGCGGCGGGCATAGCTTTCCGTGCTAAACAGCTCCAGTGGCAGCGTGGCTTTTACTATGGTGACCAGCCCGTTGATGGCGCCGTAGCCCAGCACAAACCCGGCCGCGCACCACGCAAAGAGGGGGCTGCTCATCCCCAGAATAAAGCAGAGCGGCATGGCGAGGGCGGTGAAGAGCGTGAGTTTGAAGGGGGTTAAGCGGCCGCCTGCCAGCACCTCCAGCGAGCGCGCGCCCGTCTGTCCGATCCCCCACAGCATGCCGATGGCGACCGGCAGGCCAAAGTGGGCAATAAACTCCGGCAGATGGGTGGAGGTGCCGTTAGAGACAAAGGTGATAAGGGCGATGAAGGCCGCATAAAGCCAGGCGTTACGCCGCTCGTTGCGCAGGGGCGGCGCGATGGCCTTTGTGTTTTCCATCAGCCGCTGCCGGGGAAGCGTGCGGATCAGCACTGCGCTCAGCAGGCCAAGCAGGGCATAAATGCGTAACGCGTCCTGCCAGCTCATGATGTGAAGCAGGCCATCGCCCAGCGGCCAGAAGACGGCAGACGCCAGCCCGCCCATCAGCGTAATACGTGAGATCGTCCCGCGTGCCTGCTGACCATATAGATTAACCAGCGCGGCGAACAGTGCGTCATACAGCGACAGACGCATCCCGATGCCGCACAGTAGCCAGGCGCCGTACCAGCCAGACAGCGTCCGGGTATACGCCATACCGGCGCAGCTTGCGGCAATCAGCAGCGTTCCGCCCATTACCACTTTCTGTCCGCCAAAGCGTGCCAGCAGACGGGCGACGAAAGGGGAGACCGCGGCCATCACCAGCATCGCCAGCGTCAGGCCGAGGTAAATCTGCGGTGACAACCATCCCCGGTCGGCTGAAATGGTCCGCGCAAAGGTGCCGGGCAGGTAAAACGAGATCCCCCAGTTGATAAGCTGATTACATCCGGCAGTAAGGGCAAGGCGACGAGGCAGGGCAGGTGTTTCCATTGTTTTTCATTCCGTTATGCAGTTGTCCTGAGCATAGCGAGCGCGGTATTGTGCTGGCAGGCCTGCAACCTTATGCGCTGTATAAGAGAAACTTTGAATGACGACGCTTAACCTTGGCTATCTCGCGACGTTCCGTCTGGTGATCCAGCGCGGCAGCTTTTCGGCGGCGGCGGATCTGCTGGGCATTTCCCAGCCCGCCGTTAGTCTGCAAATACGTCAGCTGGAGCAGTTTCTGCAAACGCGGCTGGTGGAGCGTACCGGGCGGGGCATTAAGGCCACGGCGGCAGGAGAGTCACTGCTGGTTCACGGAGAGCGCATTCAGCAGGTTGTGGACGAAACCCTGCGGTCCGTGAGCGCGTTCAGCCACGATGTCAGCGGGACCATTACCCTTGGCACGGGGGCGACGGCCTGTATCCATCTTCTGCCGCCCCTGCTGGAGCAGCTGCGCCGCGACTATCCGCTCCTGCGGGTGGGCGTAACAACGGGCAACACCCTCGACATCGTCAGGGCCATCGAAGAGAACCGTCTCGATATGGGGCTGGTGACGCTGCCGGTCAGCGGCAGAGCGCTGGACGTTATGCCGGTGATGGACGAGGAGTTTGTTTTTATCGCGTCGCGGGAACAGCAGGATGCTTTCAGGGAGTTAACCCCGGAGGCGCTCCATGCTCAGCCGCTGATCGCCTTTGAGTCTGGCAGCGGTACCCGGGCGCTCATTGATGGCTGGTTTGCGGCCAATGGGTTAGCGATCGCGCCGGTGATGCAGCTTGGCAGCATTGAGGCGATTAAGCGTATGGTTCGAGTGGGGCTCGGCTACAGTATCGTTCCGCGAATGGCGGTTGAGCATGATGCTGACCGTGAAGGGCTCTGCGTCATGTCGCTCACGCCCGTGCTGCAGCGACAGCTCGCCATCGTGATGCGGCAGGACAAGATCCTCAGCAAAGGGATCGCGGGGATTATTCGGCTGGTGCAAAACCCATCGCAGGGCTAGCGGTCAGCGGCGTCGACGTTCAGGCTGGACTGCTGCGACTGGATTTTGTCCTGATGGTGATACCAGGCGCCGATGGAAGAGTAAACGAAGCGGCCAAAGAAAAACAGAAAGCTGATGAGCAGTATAATGCGGGTCATCCGGGTGTTAAAACGGTGTCGTTTGCGCATACGCGTGGCCTGACTCACTCTTCTTTTTCCTGGGCATGCCCTTCTGGGCGACGGGGATATTAAGGCACAGCGGAAAGAGAGGGTCAATTCCGTCATGTGTAAATAACCGTCAACGTTTACATTAATTATTGTTATTGAAATTAATATTTGCATTTACCATATTGATAATATGAAGAAAATTATTTCAAAAAAAAGCGGTGCAAAGCTTATTTGCGTAAAATAGTTTGATTTATGTCAACGGATTCCCGGCCCTGATATTTAAAATCCCTCCTCCATACCGTTCGCCCCGCACGTCGCCGGGCTGCGCCAGGTCAGGTTGGATGCCTGTCATTATTTTCCTTCTGGAGAAAAAGGGGTTTAACCGGGCATCTATGAACATTTTTGCTTTCCTGAAAAAGAATCAACACCGCTGGTGGGTATTGCCGCTTATTTTACCGGTGGTTTTACTTCCCGTACTGAGCGTGGCGAATACGTTCACGCACCTGGGCGACGGGATAGCGGCACTTTATTATTTACCGCTCTCGTTTTTGCTTTCGCTGATGATGTTTTTTGGTCTGGAAGCCCTTCCCGGGATCGTGTTGTCGCTGTTTATCCGCTATTATCCGTCGGTCGGGATGTTTGAAACCGTCGCCGGCGTGCTCCATTTTATTGTCCCTATAGTGCTTAGCTGGGGCGGCTACCGGGTGTTTGCGCCCAGACGCAATATGACGGCGTACGGCGACGTACGGCTGATGGCGCAGCGCATCTTCTGGCAGGCCTTCTGCCCCGCGACGCTGTTTCTGCTGTTGTTCCAGTTTGCGGTGTATCTGGGCGTGTATGAGAGTCGCCAGAGCCTGGCAGGGCTTAACCCCCTCAACATTCGCACGCTGATCAACTATCAGGCCTTGCTGGTCAGCGGTCTGACGGGCGTGCCGTTAAGTTATTTGCTGATCCGCCTGATTCGTCATCCGCGCTATCTCAAAAGCCTCATCTCGCAGATCCGTACCCAGATAGACAAAAAGGTGACGCGCGCTGAGTTTCTGGTTTGGGCCATTGCGCTTGCCGGGCTGCTTTCGCTCCTGCTGCTGCCGATGAATGAAAACAGTTCGATTTTCACCACTAACTACACCCTGTCGCTGCTGATGCCGGTGATGCTCTGGGGGGCGATGCGCTTTGGCTATAAGCTGATTTCGCTTATCTGGATCCCGATACTGCTGGTGTCTATTCACTATTTTTACCGCTATATCCCCGTGAACCAGGGGTACGACATTCAGCTGGCAATCACCTCTTCCAGCTATCTGGTCTTCTCGTTTGTGGTGATTTACATGTCGATGCTGGCGACCCGGCAGCGGGCGGTGAACAAACGCTCCCGCAGGCTGGCGCTGCTCGACCCGGTTCTGCATATGCCTAAACTGCGGGCGCTTTCGCGAGATCTGGCAAAAAACCCGTGGTCGGCGCTCTGTTTACTCCGCGTTCCGGAGCTTGAAATTCTGGGCCGTAACTATGGCGTGTTACTGCGCATTCAGTACAAACAGCAGCTGGCGCAATGGGTTAACGGCACGCTCCAGCCCAATGAGCAGGTCTATCACCTGACGGGCTGTGACATGGCGGTTCGCCTTAATGCCGAATCGCACCAGCAGCGGATTGAGACCCTGGACGAGCACATCAAGCAGTTCCGCTTTGTCTGGGACGGCATGCCGCTGCAGCCGCAGGTGGGGGTGAGCTACTGCTATGTGCGTTCGCCGGTTAACCACCTCTATCTGGTGCTGGGTGAGCTGGGGGTGGTGGCCGATCTGTCGCTCTCCTCTAACCACCCGGAAAATCTTCAGCAGCGCGGCGCCGTCCATCTGCAGCGCAGCCTGAAGGATAAAGTCGCGGTGATGAGTCGCCTGCAGCGTGCGCTGGATAACAACGCATTCACGCTGCTCGCTCAGCCCGTACGCGGCCTGCGTGGCGATAGGTATCATGAGGTCTTGCTGCGGATGACTGATGCAAACGGGCTGTTGATCTCCCCTGAACAATTCCTGCCGATAGCCCAGGAGTTTGGCCTCTCTTCGCGGGTGGATTTGTGGGTGCTGGAGCATACGCTGCGCTTCCTCGCCGCGCATCGCGAAAGGCTACCCGGCCAGCGCTTTGCCATTAATCTGGCCCCTTCAACGGTGTGTCGGGTGCAGTTCCCGCTTGAGGTGAGTCGCCTGCTGGCGAAATATGCCATTGAGCCGTGGCAGCTGATCTTTGAAGTGACGGAGTGCAGCACCTTCTGCAACGCGGAGCAGGGGCTCCATATTCTGCGGCAGCTGCAGAAAATGGGGGTACGCATTGCGATCGATGATTTTGGTACCGGCTATGCGAGCTATGCGCGGCTGAAAAGCGTGGATGCGGACATTCTCAAAATCGACGGCGATTTCATCCGCAATATCGTCAACAACAGTCTGGATTACCAGATTGTGGCCTCTATCTGTCATCTGGCGCGCATGAAGAAGATGCTGGTGGTGGCGGAATATGTCGAGACCGAAGAGATACGTAGCGCGGTGCACGCGCTAGGCATTGATTATGTGCAGGGCTATCTGATTGGCAGACCGGCACCGCTTGAGTCACTGCTGGAAGCAGAGGCGTCCACGGCGGACGCCTGAGCCGTTACGCGGCGACGTCGGCGCTATCTTCCTCGATTTTGAGCATCCAGCCGGTGACCGCTTCCCAGTACTGCTGCTCTTTTTCCAGGTCCAGCAGGACCAGCGCGTTCTGGCTGAACCAGTCGTGCGGGAAGCTCAGCGTCCAGTGGTGATCGTCGGTTTTCAGCTTCAGCGTCGGCGGTGTGGTGGTGGCCTGACGCTGATTGTTCAGCAGCACGCCCAGGCGCAGCAGCTGAATAAGCGGCAGGAACTGCTTTTTCTTAAACAGCGTGAAGCGCGGCAGATCGTCGAGCTTGATGGCTTTACGGTGATAGCGCACCAGGGTTGCCATCATGGTTTGCTGCTCCTGGTTGAAGCCGGGCAGATCGCTGTTTTGCAGAATATACGCTGAATGGCGGTGCATCCCGCTGTGGTTGATGTTCAGCCCCACCTCGTGCAGCATCGCGGCCCATTTCAGCAGCGCGGCAAGCTGCGGGTGCGCCAGCTTGGGGTTCTGCTCCTGCCACTGCTCGTACATCTGCACCGTGGTTTCCAGCACGCGCTTCGCCTGCTCGCGGTCGATGTTGTACTGGTTGGCCAGGCTTTGCGCGGTGCGGCTGCGAATGTCCTGATGGCGGAAGCGGCCCTCCATCTCATACAGCACCCCCTCACGCAGAGCGCCGTCGGAAAGGCGCAGCTCTTTAATCGCCAGGGCGTCAAACACGCCGCAGAGAATAGCCAGGCCCGGCACGAAGACTGCCTTACGCTCGTCGGAAAGCCCCGGCAAGCTTAGGGCATCAAAACTTTTATGCTTCAGCACCTCTTCGGTCAGCAGGGTCAGACGTTCAGGCGTGATAAAACCGTCTTTTTCACCCATCGCCAGCAGCACTTCATGCGCCGCCTTGATGGTGCCCGACGCGCCCAGCGCCACGTTCCAGCCCTGAATGCGGTACTGCCAGGCCAGATTCTCCAGCTTCTGGATCGCAGCCATTTTCGCCCGCTGGAAGTTTTCACGGGTAATGGTGCCGCCGGGGAAGTACATCTGCGCGAAGCTGACGCAGCCCATGCGACGGCTCTCCACCAGGCGCGGCTCAAAGTCTTCACCGATCACCAGCTCCGTAGAACCACCGCCGATGTCGATCACCAGCTTGCGCCCTTTTTCCGGCTGGGTATGTTCAACGCCCATGAAAATCAGACGCGCCTCCTCGTTACCGGAGATGATCTCAATCGGGTAGGGGATCACTTTTTCGGCCCGCTTGAGGAACTCCGGCGCGTTCAGCGCCTGGCGCAGCGTGTGGGTGCCCACGATGCAAACGCTGGAGGGCGAGAAGCCCTGCAGGCGTTCGGCAAACAGCGACAGGCAGTTTAAACCGCGCTCCATCGCCTCTTCGCTGAGCATGCTGCGCTCATCAAGCCCATCCGCCAGGTGTACGCGCTGCTTCAGACGACCGATGATCTGCAGCGCGCCATCAACCTCACGGGCGATGACCATGTGAAAACTGTTAGAGCCAAGATCGACCGCGGCGTATTCCTGCGGGCGTGGGGTCTTATCATTTATCGGCATAGGTTAATCGGGTTGCTCGAGTGATTTGATATAGTCGTAAATCGCCAGCTGTGACCGCACTTTACGGCGGTTGCCGCGCGGTACGTAGCGGTTACTGAGTTCTTTGTCGATATAGCGCGCCTTCACCGTATCGCTGAACAGGATCTCGATAATGTCGAGGATACGCTGTTTCAGACGCGGATCCAGCAGCGGCGTCGCGACTTCAATTCGATAGTCAATATTGCGCGTCATCCAGTCTGCCGAAGAGAGATAGACCTGTTTATCGCCCGCATTATCGAAAATATAGACCCGATCGTGCTCAAGGTAGCGGTCAACGATGCTGATAACGCGAATATTGTCGCTGATGCCTTCCAGTTCCGGAATAAGCGAGCACATGCCGCGGATCAGCAGGTTAACCGGCACACCGGAGCTGGACGCCGCATACAGCCTGTCCACCAGCCCTTTATCGACCAGATTGTTAAGCTTCAGCGTGATGCCTGACGACAAGCCTTTCTGGGCATTGGCGATCTCTTTATCGATCATATCGTACAGCAGGCGGCGCGAGTTCTGCGGTGAGACCAGCAGATAGTCGAAGCTCACCGGACGGTACGGGTTTTCGATAAAGTTAAAGACCCGGCGCACTTCGTTGGTAATGCGGGCGTCAGCGGTTAAGAGCGAGTAGTCGGTATAAATCCGCGCGGTTTTTTCGTTAAAGTTCCCGGTGCCGATGTGGGCATAGCGCACCACGTCATCACCCTCTTTACGCGAGATCAGGAACAGTTTGGCGTGAATTTTCAGACCCGGCGCGGAGAAGATCACGTGCACGCCCGCTTCCGTCAGGCGGCGCGCCCAGTGAATGTTCGCCTCTTCGTCGAAGCGCGCCTGCAGCTCAACCACCACGGTGACTTTTTTGCCGTTGTGTGCGGCATGGATCATCGCGTCGATGATGCGAGAATCTTTCGCCACGCGGTAGATGTTGATTTTGATCGCCAGCACGTTCGGGTCGAACGAGGCCTGACGCAGCAGCTCCAGCACGTGTTCAAAGGTGTGGTACGGGTAGTAGAGCAGCACGTCGCGCTCGCGGATGGCGTCGAATCCGTTGCGGAACTTATCGAACCAGATATGACGCAGGCGCGGCAGCGGTTTGTTCACCAGATTGGCTTTGCCAACGTTCGGGAAGCCAATGAAGTCTTTAAAGTTGTGATAACGGCCACCCGGCACGATGGAGTCATAGCGCGAAATGGTCAGCTTCTCGCGCAGCATCTCCACCATGGCGTCCGGCATGTCGCGCTGATAGACAAAGCGCACCGGCTCGGCCGTCAGGCGCTGTTTCAGGCTGGAGGACATCAGCTCCATCAGGCTGGCTTCCATCTCGTGCACCAGGTCATATTCGGCGTCACGGGTCATCTTCATTGAGTAGGCGTTTAACGCATCGTAATCGAAGAAGCCTTTGAAAATGTCGTCCAGGCAGTAGCGCAGGATGTTATCCAGCAGGATCATCGGCTTGCGTCTGCGCGGGGTTTCCGGCGGCAGGTTCACGAAGCGCGGCACCTTGTCGGACGGGATCTCCAGCAGGGCATAACGGATGGATTCACCGCGAATAATTTCCACCGCCAGGTAGGTGTAGTCATCCTTCAGGAACTGCACCAGATCGGTTTCGCGGTTGATGAGAATCGGGGTAATGTGCTGGCGCAGGTACTGTTTAAAGTAGTGGCGCAGCCAGTTTTGTTGGTTAACGGAAAGCTGACGTTCGTTAATCAGGAAGATTTGATTGCGCGCCATCTCCAGCAGCAGTTCGTTATACAGGCCGTCAAATTCCTGATCGGCTTTCAGCACGCGGGACTGGATTTTGCCCAGCAGATGCCGCGAGTGCGAGTTTAAGCCCTGTTCTTCGCTGATGATGATGCGTCTTTTCAGCTCGGCAAAGCGAACCTTGTAGAACTCATCCAGGTTGTTGGAATAAATGCCTAAAAAACGCATGCGTTCGATCAGCGGGTTACTTTTGTCTGCCGCTTCCTGGAGTACACGTTCGTTAAATGCTAACCAGCTTAGCTCTTTCTCGATATATAACTTTTCCTGACCCATTACAGCTCACACTCCAGTTCAATCACAGGACGTGGTAAATCCGTCTCGTCCTTATTATGGCGAGCATTTCCACGATATGTCCAACAGTGCCAGAAAAGTATGACAGTTATTTTTTTTGTTGAGGAATTTAGCGGGTTGGGGGAGGGAATATCGGGTAAGCGAAGCGCCACCCGACATAGCAAACTACTCTTCGGTCGCATAACCCTGCGGGGGCAACTTCACGCCGTCCAGCCAGGCTGCGCCGTCGCGCATTTCGAGACGCCCGTCGACAAACCAGCTTACCACCAGCGGGTAAATGGCGTGCTCCTGCGTCTGCACGCGTTCGGTCACGTCGTCTTCGTTGTCGCCGTCAAAGACCGGGACTTTCGCCTGCAGGATCACCGGGCCACCGTCCAGCTCGTCGGTCACGAAATGGACGGAGGTACCGTGCTCCTCGTCACCGTTTTCCAGCACCTGACGATGGGTATGCAGGCCGGGATATTTTGGCAGCAGGGAAGGGTGAATATTCAGCAGTCGACCGGCGTAGTGTTCGACGAAGGCCGGGCTCAGAATACGCATATAGCCCGCCAGCACCACGAGGTCAGGCGCGTAGGCGTCAATCTCCTGCACCAGCTCGCGGTCAAAGGCTTCACGTCCGGCGAACTGGCTGGCTTCCAGCGCGTGAGCGGGAATGTTCGCTTCCCGCGCGCGCTCAAGGCCGAACGCGTCGGCCTTGTTGCTGAAAACTGCCCGAATGGTGCCATTGATTTTCTTCTGTTTGCAGGCGTCTATGATGGCCTGCAAATTGCTTCCGTTGCCGGAAATGAGCACCACGATGTTTTTCATTCAATGACCACACGCTGTTCGGAATCGGAGGCTTTAATCGTACCGATTTTCCACGCGTTTTCACCTTTCTCGGTCAGCAGCTTAACCGCTTTATCCGCTTCGCTTGCCGGCAGGGCGATAACCATGCCCACGCCGCAGTTAAAGGTGCGGTACATTTCGTGAGAGCTGACGTTGCCTGCAGTCTGCAGCCAGTTAAAGACGGCTGGCCACTGCCATGAGGATTCGTCAATTACCGCCTGGGTGTTGTCCGGCAGCACGCGCGGGATGTTTTCCCAGAAGCCGCCGCCGGTCAGGTGAGCAATAGCGTGAACGTCAACGTTCTCGATAAGCTCCAGCACGTTTTTCACGTAGATGCGGGTTGGGGCCAGCAGGTGGTCGGCCAGCGGTTTACCGTCCAGCTCGGTGGTCAGCGGATCGCAGCCGCTTACTTCGAGGATTTTACGCACCAGAGAGTAGCCGTTAGAGTGCGGGCCGCTGGAGGCCAGCGCGATCAGCACATCGCCATCGGCCACTTTGCTGCCGTCGATAATTTCTGATTTTTCTACTACGCCGACGCAGAAGCCCGCGACGTCATAATCTTCGCCGTGGTACATGCCCGGCATTTCAGCGGTTTCACCGCCCACCAGCGCACAGCCGGACTGCAGACAGCCTTCGGCGATACCGTTAATGACGCTGGCTGCGGTATCCACATCCAGTTTGCCGGTCGCGTAGTAATCGAGGAAGAACAGCGGCTCTGCGCCCTGAACCACCAGGTCGTTCACACACATCGCAACCAGATCGATACCGATCGTGTCGTGACGTTTTAAATCCATCGCCAGGCGCAGCTTGGTGCCTACGCCGTCAGTACCCGAGACCAGAACAGGTTCACGATATTTTTGCGGCAGCGCGCACAGTGCGCCGAATCCACCCAGACCACCCATCACTTCCGGGCGGCGGGTTTTCTTCACCACACCTTTGATTCGGTCAACCAGCGCATTACCTGCGTCAATATCAACACCGGCATCTTTGTAGCTGAGAGAAGTTTTGTTGGTCACGGCTTAAATCCCCACGCGATTGCATAGCTAGTAAGAAAAATCGGCGCAATTCTAACAGTCCAGGCAAACGTTTGCGAGCCTATTCTGGACGTGGGGATCTTTTTTTCTGTATAGCCCGTAAATGCAGCCAAACTTGACTCCGTTCACGAAAATGAAACCGGTTTCGGCGATCTGCTTGCAACGAATATCCCCTTTGCACATCATCGAACTGAAACCGGTTTCTGTAATTGTTTTTGCAGAAAATAACGCAGAATGAGGGAAAGCGAATGTCAGGATTCAAAGCAGATTTTCTGTGGGGTGGGGCCGTTGCGGCGCACCAGCTTGAGGGCGGCTGGAAAGAGGGCGGTAAGGGCGTAAGTGTTGCCGATGTCATGACCGCGGGCGCCCACGGCGTGCCGCGTGAAATCACCAACGGCGTGCTGGAGGGGAAAAACTACCCTAACCATGAGGCTATCGATTTCTACCACCGTTATAAAGAAGACATCAAACTCTTTGCCGAGATGGGGTTCAAATGCTTCCGTACCTCCATCGCCTGGACGCGTATCTTCCCGAAAGGCGACGAGCTGGAGCCGAACGAGGCGGGCCTGAAATTCTATGACGATCTGTTCGACGAATGCCTGAAGTATGGCATTGAACCGGTTATCACGCTTTCCCACTTTGAGATGCCGTTCCACCTGGTGACGGAATACGGCGGCTGGCGCAACCGTAAGCTGATCGACTTCTTCGTGCGTTTTGCAAAGGTCGTTTTTGAGCGTTACCAGCACAAGGTGAAGTACTGGATGACCTTTAACGAGATCAACAACCAGGCTAACTTCCACGAAGACTTTGCGCCATTTACCAACTCCGGGCTGAAGTACGCGCCTGGTGAAGACCGCGAGCCGGTGATGTTCCAGGCGGCGCACTACGAACTGGTGGCCAGCGCCCTGGCGGTGAAGGCGGGCCGCGAGATTAACCCGTCGCTGCAGATCGGCTGCATGATTGCCATGTGCCCCATCTACCCGCTGACCTGTGCGCCGGACGACATGATGATGGCGATGAACGCCATGCACCGTCGCTACTGGTTTACCGACGTTCACGTGCGCGGCAAATATCCGCAGCATCTGCTCAACTACTTCGAGCGTCGCGGCTTCGCGCTGGATATCACCGAAGAAGATAAAGCCGCGCTGAAGCAGGGCTGCGTGGATTACATCGGGTTCAGCTACTACATGTCTTTCGCCACCAAAGCGACGGCAGATAACCCGGCGCTGGACTACGACGAGAGCAAGAGCCTGGTCTCCAACCCGTACGTGCAGAAATCCGACTGGGGCTGGCAGATTGATCCGGTCGGGCTGCGCTACTCCCTGAACTGGTTCTGGGATCACTATCAGCTGCCACTGTTTATCGTTGAGAACGGCTTTGGCGCGATCGACGTGCAGGAGAGCGACGGCACGGTGAACGACCAGTACCGCATTGATTACCTTTCCGCACACATCCGCGAGATGAAAAAAGCGGTGGTGGAAGACGGCGTGGATCTAATGGGTTATACCCCGTGGGGCTGTATTGACCTGGTGTCTGCCGGAACGGGCGAAATGAAAAAACGCTACGGCTTTATCTTTGTCGATAAAGATAACGAAGGTAACGGCACCCTGAACCGCAGCAAGAAGAAATCGTTCGACTGGTATAAGCAGGTGATTGCGAGCAACGGCGATAACCTCTAATTGTCGGGTGGCGCTAACGCTTACCCGACCTACAATACACGTAGGCCCGCGTAAGCGCAGCGCCACCGGGCAAGACCCCGCACCCAAGCCGGAGCCCAGCCTCCGGTTTTTTTGTTTTTGATTGATGTACGTCAAGCAAGTTGGGTATGGCGCAATCCGAAAAAAGCGGTATAATCCCGCGATTTTTTTGCGGATGCCACCTCAGAGGAGAAAGAGAATGAAGATTGTGGAAGTGAAACACCCACTCGTTAAACACAAGTTGGGCCTGATGCGTGAGCATGACATCAGCACGAAGCGTTTTCGCGAACTGGCTTCTGAAGTGGGCAGCCTGCTGACCTACGAAGCAACCTCCGATCTGGAAACGGAAAAAGTGACCATCGAAGGCTGGAACGGCCCGGTGCAGGTTGAGCAGATCAAAGGTAAGAAAATTACCGTAGTGCCTATCCTGCGTGCCGGTCTTGGCATGATGGAAGGCGTGCTGGAGCACGTACCGAGCGCGCGCATCAGCGTGGTCGGTATCTACCGTAACGAAGAGACGCTGGAGCCGGTACCTTACTTCCAGAAGCTGGTCTCTAACATCGACGAGCGCATGGCGCTGGTGGTTGACCCAATGCTGGCGACCGGCGGTTCAATGATCGCCACCATCGATCTGCTGAAAAAAGCGGGCTGCAGCAGCATTAAGGTGCTGGTTCTGGTTGCTGCTCCGGAAGGGATCGCGGCGCTGGAAAAAGCGCACCCGGACGTTGAGCTGTACACCGCCTCTATCGACCAGGGGCTGAACGAGCACGGGTACATCATCCCGGGGCTCGGCGATGCCGGCGATAAGATCTTTGGTACGAAATAATCGAATAACGATAAATAAGCCGACTTTGATAGTCGGCTTTTTTTTGAATAAAAACCAACAATACTACACAGAGGAAAACACTATGACGCGCCGTGCTATCGGGGTGAGTGAAAGACCGCCGCTTTTACAGACTATCCCGCTTAGTTTGCAGCACCTGTTCGCTATGTTTGGCGCAACCGTGCTGGTGCCAATCCTGTTTCACATTAACCCGGCTACCGTGCTGCTGTTCAACGGCATCGGTACGCTGCTGTACCTCTTTATCTGTAAAGGCAAAATCCCGGCGTATCTGGGGTCGAGCTTTGCTTTTATCTCGCCGGTGCTGCTGCTGCTGCCCCTTGGGTATGAAGTGGCGCTGGGCGGCTTTATCATGTGCGGCGTGCTGTTCTGCCTGGTCTCCTTCATCGTGAAGAAAGCCGGTACCGGCTGGCTGGACGTGATGTTCCCGCCTGCGGCGATGGGCGCCATCGTTGCCGTTATCGGCCTGGAGCTGGCGGGCGTGGCGGCGAATATGGCCGGCCTGCTGCCTGCGGACGGCCAGTCACCGGACTCCAAAACCATTATCATCTCGCTGGTGACGCTGGGCGTGACGGTATTTGGCTCCGTGCTGTTCCGCGGTTTTATGGCGATTATCCCGATCCTGATCGGCGTGCTGGCGGGCTACGCGCTCTCCTTCGTCATGGGCGTTGTGGATACCACGCCGATTGCCGAGGCGCACTGGTTCGCGCTGCCAACTTTCTACACCCCACGCTTTGAATGGTTCGCCATTTTCACCATTCTGCCTGCCGCGCTGGTGGTAATTGCGGAGCACGTTGGCCACCTGGTGGTGACGGCGAACATCGTGAAGCGCGACCTGATCCGCGACCCGGGTCTGCACCGCTCCATGTTTGCCAACGGTTTCTCCACCATCATCTCCGGTTTCTTCGGCTCCACGCCAAACACCACCTATGGTGAAAACATCGGCGTGATGGCGATTACCCGCGTCTACAGTACCTGGGTTATCGGCGGCGCGGCGATCATCGCCATTCTGCTCTCCTGCGTGGGCAAGCTGGCGGCAGCGATCCAGATTATCCCGGTCCCGGTAATGGGCGGCGTTTCCCTGCTGCTGTACGGCGTGATCGGTGCCTCCGGTATTCGCGTTCTGATTGAATCCAAAGTGGATTACAGCAAGGCGCAAAACCTGATCCTGACCTCGGTGATCCTGATTATCGGCGTGAGCGGCGCGAAGGTGCACATCGGTGCGGCCGAGCTGAAGGGCATGGCGCTGGCGACCATCGTGGGCGTGGGCCTGAGCCTGATTTTCAAGCTGATCTCGGTGATCCGCCCGGAAGAGGTGGTGCTGGACGCTGACGAAAGCGAAAAAGCCCCACACTGATCCATTAACTGGGCGAAGGATCGCCCGGTTCTCTCCTGGCGGGTTCCGTGTTAAACTCATCGCCGATTTTATGTAAGATCTCTGGTTGAGGTATTTCTGAACGGACCGGCACAGCTCTCTCTGCCACTCTATCTCCCTGACGACGAAACTTTTGCGAGTTTCTGGCCGGGTGATAACCCCTCTTTACTGGCTGCACTGCAAAACGTGCTGCGTCAGGATCACAGCGGATACATCTATATCTGGTCACGCGAAGGCGCGGGGCGCAGTCACCTGCTGCATGCGGCCTGTGCCGAGCTTTCGGCGCGCGGCGATGCGGTCGGCTACGTGCCGCTGGATAAACGTACCTGGTTTGTGCCTGAAGTGCTTGAGGGCATGGAACATCTCTCGCTGGTCTGCATCGATAATATCGAATGCGTGGCGGGGGACGAGCCGTGGGAAATGGCGATCTTTAACCTCTACAACCGCATTCTGGAGTCGGGCAAAACCCGGTTGCTGATCACCGGCGATCGTCCGCCGCGCCAGCTTAATCTTGGGCTGCCGGATCTGGCGTCTCGTCTGGACTGGGGGCAAATCTACAAGCTCCAGCCGCTGTCAGATGAAGATAAGCTGCAGGCGTTACAGCTGCGAGCAAAGCAGCGCGGCTTTGAGCTGCCGGAAGACGTGGGCCGTTTCCTGCTCAAGCGTCTGGACCGCGAGATGCGCACCCTGTTTGATACGCTCGATCAGCTCGATCGCGCCTCCATTACCGCCCAGCGCAAGCTGACCATTCCGTTTGTGAAAGATATTCTTAAGCTGTAGTTATGCCGGGTGGCGGCTGCGCCTTACCCGGCCTACATATGGCGTCCGTAGGCCCGGTAAGCGCAGCGCCACCGGGCTAAAGATCCCCCAGCAAGTGCTCCACCAGCAGCGGAATCGGCCTACCCGACGCCACGCTCCTGCCGTTCTCGCGCCACAGCGCCGTGCCGCTGATATCCAGATGCGCCCACGGGATCGTCTGCGGGCAAAAATGGTGCAGCAGCCACGCCGCCGACGCGCTGATTGCCGCGTTGTTTGTCGGGGTGTTGCACAGATCGGCAATCGCGCTGTCGGTCTGCTTTTTCAGCCGCGCGTCCAGCGGCAGAGACCACACTTCGTCGCCGCTCCGCTTACCCGCCTGCGTCAGCGCGGCGCGCAGCGGCTCGTCCTGCGTCATCAGCCCGCTCAGCTCATACCCCAGCGCTTTCACCACCGCACCGGTTAAGGTCGCCATATCAATGATATAGCGTGCCTGCGGATGGCGCTGGCTGGCCCAGGCGATGGCATCCGCCAGCACCAGTCGGCCTTCGGCATCGGTGTTGTTGATTTCAACCGTCATGCCGTTGCAGGCCGTTGCTACCGAGCCGGGCTGCATGGCGTCCGGTCCGATGGCGTTTTCCGCCAGCGCAAGCACGCCCATGATGCGTACGGGCAGCGCCAGCTCTGCTAAGGTCAGCATCAGCCCCAGCACGTTGGCCGCACCGCACATGTCGTATTTCATGGTGTACATGCCTGCGCCTTCCTTCAGCCACAGGCCGCCGGTATCGAAGGTAATGCCTTTACCTACGTAGCAGCGCACCGGGCCGTCAGAAACGCCGTCGTAATGAATAGCCAGCAGACGTGGCGGGCAGGTCGCCCCTTTGCCGACGGCGTTCAGCAGCCCAAGACCCTGCTCAACAATAGCCTTTTCGTTCAGCACCTCGCAGCGCAGGGCAGGGTAGGCGGCACACAGTTTTTGCGCCTCTTCGACCATAAACTGCGGCGTACAGCGATCGGACGGTATATCCGCCAGGCGACGCGCCGCGACCATGCCGTGGGCGATGGCCTGCTGCTGGCGGAAAATTGTTTCCAGCTTCGCCTGCTGCTCCGGCAGGCAGAGGGCGGTGATGTGCTTAATACGAACGCACTCACTGGTTTTTTTCAGCTGTAAATCGCTCAGCCTGTGCGCCTGATTAAAGAGAAAACGCAGCACCTGCGCCAGCACTACCTCGTCGATATTTGTTGCGTCCAGCACGATATCTGCGCTGACGGGAGAGGCAAACAGCGGTCGCAGGGCGGCAAGCAGGCCTTCAGTGAGCGCGTCATGCCAGAGCGCATCCGGCAGCAGGGTGATGCGCGCAAAGGGCGCGCAGCCAAAGCGGGTGTCCGCGATGCCGTCAGAGTCACGCATTTCCGCAACAAGCGCGGTTTGCGGCAACTGCGCACAGGAGACGCGGGCGATTAAATGGCTTCGCGGCTTTGCGTCAGAAAGTGCGGTGATAAACTGATACGCAATCATCATGACTCCTCAATCGGTGCGCGGATCCGCGCGGCGTAGGCCTGCATCCACTCTTCGTCCACGGCGTGATAGTGCGTTTTCTCCCGCAGGCGCTCGGTACGAAAAACGGTGAGGGGCTGACGGGCCGTCGCCACCACAAACGAGAAGGTTTTGATGTTAGTGGCGGCGCCAAATTCGCCCCTGTTGTTCATGCACACCACGGAGAGATCGCCCACGCGACCGAAGCGCGACATCAGCTTGTCTTCCAGCTCGAACACCACGGAGTCTGCCGCCTGCTGCGGCGTCATACCCTGCGCCATGCGACGAACGATTTCGTAGCTCGTGCAGCCTTTCATCAGATCTTCACCGACGCCCGTAGCGGTGGCCGCGCCGGTTTCGCTGTCGCAGTAAAAGCCGGAGCCGATAATCGGCGAATCCCCAATGCGGCCGCGTTTTTTCATAAACAGGCCGCTGGTGGAGGTGGCAACGCTCATCGACCCCTGCTTATCGAGGCCGATAATGCCGACGGTGTCGTGTCCGTCGTACGGGCTTAAGCCTTTATCCAGCGTCTCGCGGCAGCGTTTGCGGTAGTGCTGCATAGCCCGTTCGGTAAGCATGCTTTTGTCGGCAAAGCCCTGACTTAGCGCCCATTCACGCGCGCCCTGGCCGACCAGCAGGCTGTTGTAGCGCTGGCGGCTGAGCGCGTGTGCCACGCGCACCGGGTTGGCGATATCCACCAGGTTCCCCACGGCACCGAACGCCAGCGTGTCGCCGTCCATGAATGCCGCGTCCAGCTCGACTTCGCCGTTTTCGGTCGGCAGCCCGCCGTAGCCGACGGATTTATAAAACGGAAAGTCTTCGACGGCGGCGACGGCATCAACCACCGCCGTAGCGACCGGTTTTCCCGCCGCCAGGGCAGACGCAGATTCCGTTACCCCTTCAAGCGCCATTCGCCAGGTTGCGATAATTCCCCACATGCTTTACTCCTGTTTTGCAAGGGTGGTGTCGGTTTGCGTAACGGTGGCAATTTCCGCCGCGCGGTACTGTTTGTCCACGATACGCATGAAAGGCAGGTACAGCATGGCGCCAATCAGCAGGTTGATTAGCTGCATCACGCTGCCGCTCAGGTGTCCGGTGACGATAAAACCGCTGATCACCGGCGGCAGCGTCCAGGGGATAAACACCCCGGTGGTGACGGCGACCGCGCCAATCTTCATCGCCGCATATTGCACGGTGACCAGCACCAGCGGCACCAGGTTGAACGGAATAAGCATGATCGGGTTCATGATCACCGGTAGGCCAAACAGAATCGGCTCGTTGATGTTAAACACCGACGCCCCGGCGCCGAGACGCGCCACTTCGCGCATGTTTTTACTGCGGGCAAAAATCAGCATCGCAATTACCAGCGACAGCGTAGCACCCGCGCCGCCCATCCAGATCATGTCAAAAAACTGTTCCGTGATAATGTGCGGCGGCGTCGTCCCCGCCTGGATCGCGGCGATGTTGTCGGTCTGATTTTCCATCCACAGCGGACGAATGATGCCGTTAATCATCGAGCCGGAGTTAATGCCCACTGACCAGAGAATGGTGATGCTGAATACCGTCATCAGCGCACCGAAATAGGAGGTGCCGTAGTGGCGCACCGGGGTAGCAACCACTTCATAAATAAACTGGTGGATGGTGTTGTAGTGAGTGTTCTCGAAGACGATGCGGATACCCAGTACCAGAATCATCACCAGCAGGGCGGGGATCAGCGCCGCGAACGACTCCTGCACCGCAGGAGGCACGCCGTCCGGCATTTTAATGACCAGATTTTTGCGCTTCAGCCAGCAGAACAGCTCCGTCCAGAGCAGCGAGCCGATCATCGCCACGAACAATCCTTTGCTGCCAATCCACTCCACCGGCATCACGGTAATACCGCCGTTTTCCGCCACCTTAATAAACGGCGTCAGGATCAGAAACGCGACCAGCGCCAGAATGCCGCAGGAGATGCGGTCCTCGCCGTAGTGTTCCGCCAGGCGGAAGGCGACCAGGAAGCTGATGAACAGCGACATGGTGGAGAACACCGCGTTGAATGGAATTTCAATAATCGCGCTCCAGCTCTCACCAAAGGCCTGAGACATAAACTGCTGATAGGCCTGGTTAGGGAAGGAGGAGATAACCAGCAGAATGGAGCCGACGATAATAAATGGCATGAATGACACGTAGGCACCGCGAATGGCCCCGAGATGACGCTGCTGGGCCGTTTTCGCCGCCAGGGGCATCAGTTTTGCTTCAAGAAATCCCAGAACATTGTTCATTGTGAACTCCGTACAAGATTGAGGGGTGTTGTTTATGTTATGTCTGTGGATTATCAGTGAAGCGCGGCGAGCGAAAGGTGAAACCGGTCACAAAGCAATCGCCTGTGTTATATAAATCTCATATGATTAGTTAACGGAATTGTTGCGATGGAAATTAAACTTCACGCCAATGCGACCACCACGCCGCGTATCCGCCGCTATCTGCAACAGTCAGATAAAAGCGACAGAGAGCTTGCTCTTGAGCTGGGGATCTCGGTGACCACCGTCAGGCGCTGGCGCAACCGCGACCAGGTTTCGGATAACCACACCACGCCAAAAGTGATACACAAAGCGTTGAGACAGGAGCAGGTGGCGCTGGTGAATGCGCTGCGCGACATCTCAGGGGCGCCGTTAGATGAACTGCTGCAGATGGTTAACGACGTGCTGGGGATCCGCGTTTCAAGGGCAACCCTGAATCGCTATCTCAAACCGGCCTCCGCGAAGCTAAAAGGGGGGCCGTTGCAGGGAATAAAAGCGCTGAAGGCTGGCATGCGGCCGCATACGCTGATGCTCCATCATCTGCCTTTATCCCTGCACATGGACGATGGGGGCGAACAACATCTGCTCTGGGCGCGCGAACCGGTGAGCGGCTGGTGTTATGCCCGGCTCTATGCAGGACTGTCGCCCCAGTTGCTCAATACCTGGACGCGGGCGCTGCTTGATGACTGTCCGGCTGATATACAATCTATTGAGACTTTTGGTTTTGAGCTGACGGACGCTGCAATAGATGTGGCTGTAAAAACGCATCTCCAAAAACACAACACGCTTCAGGTAGCGGTGCCATTAGGCGATGTTATTCCTCGCGTGAATGATGAACCGGCGGGAGAGGTGTTGATCGCGCTGTGCGAGTTTTATAACCGGGGCAAAACGCAGAAAAAGCTGGGAGAGAGTACGCCGCAGGCGTTTCTGGAAGCGCTGCGGCGTAGGGACTAGAGAATTTCGAGCACATCTTCCGGCGGACGGCCAATGCGCGCCTTGCCGTTCGCCACCACAATCGGGCGCTCAATCAGCTTTGGATTGTCGACCATCGCCTGTACCAGCTCAGCCTCGGTGAGGCGGCTGTCATCCAGATTAAGCGATTTATACAGATCCTCTTTCTGACGCATCAGTTCGCGCGCGCTGCCCATCCCCAGCATGTGCAGCAGCTCGCGGATCGTCTGCGCGTCCGGCGGCGTCTCCAGATACAGCACCACTTCCGGGTCGATGCCGTTAGATTTCAGCAGGCTGAGGGTGTCGCGGCTCTTGGAGCAGCGAGGGTTATGGTAAATTTTTACCGCGTCTGTCATGACTTCTCCTTTATTACATCTTCTCGTACGGCTTAAAGCGTTGTTGCAGGCCGCGCAGCTGGTCGATACGCGCGTCGTAGCGGGCCTGCTGCAGGCTGCCGAGCTTCACCTGCGAGCTGGCGCTGCTGAGCAGGGAAATAGCCTGATCGAGACGGCCCGCCAGCGCCAGCCCTTCAGCACGCGCCGCCAGTTCCTGATCGCGGTTACCGAGTTGCCCCTGCGCCTGAGCGAGCAGCTCCCAGCCGTTCTGGTCATCTTTATTGTTAAACGTGTAGCGGTTCAGAATGGTCACGGCCTGCGCAGGCTGACCGCCCTGCAAGTAAGCGTTCGCCAGGTTAAGCTGCAGCACCGGGTTGGTCCGTATGTCTTTCGCCCCTTTCAGGCGGTTAATCGCATCAGTGGCTTTTTTCTGCCCCAGATCGATATCCGTCGAGAGATCGAGATACCACGGATTGTTCGGGTCGGCTGCCAGCAGCGGCTGCAGCGCTTTACGCGCCTCGTCGTATTTACTGGCTTCCATCGCCTGTAGCGCCTGACCATACTGCGCGGCATTTTTTTCCCGCACGTTGCCTTTCGCCAGGGTATCCAGCAGATCGCTGGTGAGCTGGTTACGTCCGGAGTTGTACATGCCGAGCGTTCTTACTTTCGCCATGTAGAAGTCCTGCGAAGACTGTACGACCACCGGGCGCATCTGGTTGGCACGGTTGCGTGCGTCCGAGAGACGGCTTTCCGGCAGCGGGTGGGTGAGCAAAATTTCCGGCGGACGGGAAGAATACCGTGCCTGGTCGAGCAGTTTTTCCAGGAAGCTCGGCATGGCCTGCGGGTCAAAGCCGGAGCGCTGTAAAACCTGAATGCCGATGCGGTCAGCTTCCTGCTCGTTTTGCTGGGTGAAGCTGATCATCCCCTGACGCGTTCCCGCAAGCGTACCGGTCAGGGCCGCCATCCCGGCTTGCGGGCTGGCCATCGCCAGCAGAATAGAGCCTAGTGCGCCCACCCAGGTGAGCGGGGCGTTACGCTTCTGGTCTTCCATTGCACGCGCGAGGTGGCGCTGGGTAACGTGCGAAATTTCGTGCGCCATTACCGAAGCCAGCTGGCTTTCGTTGTCTGAGTAACGGAATAACGCCGAATGCAGCACCACGTTTCCGCCGAAGAAGGCGAAGGCGTTGATTTCGTCGTTATTAATCAAATAGAAGTGGAAGGGCGTTTTTACCGAATCGGCGTGCGCCACCAGGCGCATCCCCAGCCCGTTAATGTACTGCACCAGCAAAGGGTCGTTGATCAGCGGGGCGCTACCGCGCAGCTGGCGCACATAGTAATCACCCATCTGCATCTCTTGCCCGATAGAGAGCGTGCTTCCTGCCGTGGTGCCCATGTCCGGCAATGAATCGGACGAGTCAGCGAAAGCGGGCAACACCTGACCGACCGTCACTGCGGCAATCAGTGTTGCAACCAGTGTTTTTCTCAACTGCCTGAACATAACCACTGTCCTGTATGTTGGAGGTGCTAATTTGACCGATGAACCGGCATATCGTTCATCTCTGCTGCCCTGCGAGTGTAGCCGTGTTACCGCATGAAGAAAATCCCATTCATCAGGCTTTTGCGGATTGTGACAGGGATACAAAAAGCGAAAGTCTTTTTTGTGACAGTTAGATACAATTCACCGTCTCACTCCCGCCAATCGATTCAGGGAAGGGTTGTATGCTCGAAATGTTAATGCAGTGGTATCGGCGTCGGTTCAGTGACCCGGAAGCCATTGCTTTGCTGGTTATTCTGGTTGCCGGGTTCGGTATTCTGTTCTTTTTCAGCGGCCTTCTCGCCCCTCTGCTGGTGGCGATTGTGCTCGCATACCTGCTGGAGTGGCCAACGGCGCGCCTGGAACATATCGGCTGTTCGCGCCGCTGGGCAACGAGTATCGTGCTGGTGCTGTTTGTCGGCATTCTGCTGCTGATGGCATTTGTGGTGATGCCGGTTGCCTGGCAGCAGGGGATCTACCTGATCCGCGATATGCCCGGCATGTTGAACAAGCTGTCTGATTTCGCCGCCACGCTGCCGCGTCGTTACCCCGCGCTGATGGATGCGGGGATCATAGATGCGATGGCCGAAAACATGCGCGCCCGCATCATGACGATGGGCGATTCGGTGGTGAAATACTCTCTGGCCTCGCTGGTGGGGCTGCTGACGCTGGCCGTCTATCTTGTGCTCGTGCCGCTAATGGTGTTCTTCCTGGTCAAGGACAAAGAGCAGATGCTGAACGCGGTACGCCGCGTGCTGCCGCGCAATCGCGGGCTGGCCGGGCAGGTCTGGCAGGAGATGAACCAGCAGATCACCAACTACATTCGCGGCAAGGTGCTGGAGATGATAGTCGTGGGAGTCGCCACCTGGATTGGCTTCCTGATCTTCGGCCTGAACTACTCGCTGCTGCTGGCGGTGCTGGTCGGATTTTCGGTTCTGATCCCGTATATCGGCGCGTTTGTGGTGACCATTCCGGTGGTGGGCGTTGCGCTGTTCCAGTTTGGGCTGGGTACTGAGTTCTGGAGCTGCTTCGCGGTGTACCTGATCATTCAGGGGCTGGACGGTAACCTGCTGGTGCCGGTGCTGTTCTCCGAGGCCGTGAACCTGCATCCGCTGGTGATTATCCTGTCGGTGGTGATTTTCGGCGGGCTGTGGGGGTTCTGGGGCGTGTTCTTTGCCATTCCGCTGGCGACGCTGATTAAAGCGGTGGTGCACGCGTGGCCGGATGTGCCTGCGGTGGAAGAGAAGTAGTTTTTGTGCGGCCTGATGCCCTCACCCCGACCCTCTCCCATAGGGAGAGGGGGAAAACACTAAAAACGGCAACCTGGGTTGCCGTTTTGCTGTTTATCAGGCGCTTTGTTTCAGCCAGTTCAACACCACGTCGTGGTGGTTGCTGGTTTTGAAGTCGTCAAACACATGTTCAACTTTACCGTCAGCGTCAATCAGGAAGCTGATGCGGTGAATGCCGTCGTAGGTTTTACCCATAAAGGTCTTTTCACCCCAGACGCCGAACTGCTCGCAGACCTGGTGGTCTTCGTCGGAAAGCAGCGTGAAGTTCAGCAGCTCTTTTTCCGCAAATCGTGACAGCTTTTCTGGTTTATCCGTGCTGATTCCCAGCACTTCCACGCCGACTTTCTTCAACTCGTCCATGTTGTCGCGTAAGCCGCAGGCCTGTACGGTGCAGCCGGGGGTCATGGCTTTCGGGTAGAAATAGACCAGAACACGCTGTCCCTGGAAGTCGGTCAAATTTACTTGCTCACCGTCTTGATCCGGTAAGCTAAATTTCGGTGCGATGTCACCGGCTTTCAGTGGATTCATTACTCAACTCCATCCTGTTCGTGCTGCGAATAATTGACGACGCTTATACTGCCCTGCGCGTTTAATTCTGTACAGAGGGCTTTGAACGCTTGCTCGATATTTGACGCATCCTGCGAGGCAGGGCTGTGTGCGGTAATTTGAATAAAGAGCGTAGGAACGGTGCTTTCGTCGCCCGGCTGCGTGCGAGAGACGAGTTCCGCAATGTTCATCTGATGGCTGTCGAACAGCGCGGTAAAGCGCTCAATCAGATGCGGAGAATCAGGGACTTCAACCTGCACCCAGACGGTCGCGGGCATGGCCGGACGCGGGCGCGCGGTGGTGCGCTTCATGACGATCAGCAAATCCAGCTCCGCGCCTTTCAGCGGCAGGGTGGATTCAATAAGGGTAATGGCATTCCATGTTCCGGACAGCAGCATGATAAACGTGAACTCTTCGCCGAGCATCGCCAGGCGGCTGTCTTCGATGTTACAGCCGCAGCTGCTCACGTGACGGGTGATGGTGTTCACGATACCCGGCCTGTCGGCACCCAGCGCGGTGATAACCAGGTAATGTTGTGATGAGGTTGTCAAACCTGTTCTTCCTTTGCATGGTTAAGTCTTCCTAAGGAAAGCATAAAAAAAACGTGCATACAACCGCCAGAGGGCCTCAGGTCGCTTGCTTTTATTACAGTTCCAAACGTACCATTGAGGCTCTTGTTCGCACAGAGGATGGCTCATGTTCACGGGAAGTATTGTCGCGCTTGTTACACCGATGGATGAAAAAGGTAATGTCTGCCGGTCCAGCATGAAAAAGCTGATTGATTACCATGTCGCCAATGGAACCTCGGCGATCGTTTCGGTAGGGACTACCGGTGAATCTGCAACGCTGAGCCATGAAGAGCACGGCGATGTGGTTATGCTGACCCTGGAACTGGCTGACGGACGTATTCCGGTCATTGCGGGGACAGGTGCTAATGCGACCGCAGAAGCGATCAGCCTGACCAAACGTTTTAACGACAGCGGCATCGTGGGCTGTCTGACGGTAACCCCTTACTACAACCGTCCTACTCAGGAAGGTTTGTTCCAGCACTTCAAAGCCATCGCTGAACATACTGACTTGCCACAAATTCTGTATAATGTGCCGTCCCGTACCGGCTGCGATATGCTGCCGGAAACCGTTGGTCGTCTCTCGGAAGTAAAAAATATTATCGGTATTAAAGAGGCGACAGGGAACTTAAGCCGCGTTCATCAGATCAAAGAGCTGGTTTCAGACGACTTTATCCTGTTGAGTGGTGATGATGCGACCTCGCTGGACTTTATGCAGCTTGGTGGTCATGGCGTGATCTCCGTAACGGCGAACGTTGCGGCGCGCGATATGGCTGAAATGTGCAAACTGGCCGCAGCCGGTCACTATAATGAAGCGCGTGTCATTAATCAGCGTCTGATGCCGTTGCACAATAAATTATTTGTCGAACCCAATCCGATCCCAGTGAAATGGGCGTGTAAGGAGTTGGGGCTTGTAGCATCCGATACGCTGCGTTTGCCAATGACACCGATTACCGACCACGGTCGCGACATCGTCAGGGCAGCGCTGAAGCATGCCGGTTTGCTGTAAAGTTTAGGGAGATTTGATGGCTTATTCAGTACAGAAGTCGCGCCTGGCGAAGGTTGCGAGTGTTTCGCTTGTTATGCTGCTCGCTGCCTGTAGTTCAGACTCGCGCTACAAGCGCCAGGTGAGCGGTGATGAATCCTATCTGGATGCGACCCCGCTTGCTGAACTTCATGCACCGGCTGGTATGATCCTGCCGATTCAAAACGGCGATTATAATATTCCCGTGACCAACGGCAGCGGCCTGGTTGGTAAAGCGCTTGATATTCGTCCGCCAGCACAGCCTCTGGCGCTGGTAAGCGGGGCGCGTACCCAGTTCACCGGTGACACGGCGTCTCTGCTGGTTGAAAGCGCGCGCGGAAGCAATCTGTGGCCACAGGTCGTCAGCGTTATTCAGGCGAAGAATTACACCATTGATAAGCGCGATGACGCCAGCCAGACGTTAACCACCGACTGGATCGAGTGGAACCGTCTTGATGAAGATCAGCAGTACCGTGGACGCTATCAGGTCTCCGTGAAACCACAGGGTTACCAGCAGGCAGTTAACGTTAAGCTGTTGAACCTGGAGCAGGCGGGTAAACCGGTTGCGGATGCCGCCTCTATGCAGCGTTACAGCACTGAAATGCTGAACGTGATCGCCGCAGGTCTGGATAAGACCGCTACCGATGCTGCCAACGCCGCGCAGAACCGTAACGGCGTCACTTACGACGTTCAGAGCGGCGCGGATGACACCGGCCTGCCAATGCTGGTGGTGCGTGCACCGTTTAACCAGACCTGGCAGCGCCTGCCAGCGACGCTGGAAAAAGTGGGCATGAAAGTGACCGACAGCACCCGTTCAACCGGCAGCATGACGGCGACCTATAAGCCGCTGTCCGACAGCGCGTGGCAGGAACTGGGCGCCAAAGATCCTCAGCTTGCCTCCGGTGATTACAAGATTCAGGTAGGTGACCTCGATAACCGCAGCAGCCTGCAGTTTATCGATCCAAAAGGTCACACGCTGACCCAGGCGCAGAACGATGCGCTGGTCGCTGTCTTCCAGGCAGCATTCAGCAAATAAATACGAGGGCGGGTTAATCCCGCCCTTTTTATTTTCGTGCTACGCAAACGTGTGCGTGGCATAATATACCCCGTTTTGAACGCAAATTATCACACCAGGAGTAATGAAGATGCAGAAGCAAGCTGAGTTGTATCGTGGCAAAGCGAAGACCGTATACAGCACGGAGAACCCGGATCTGTTGGTGCTCGAGTTCCGCAATGATACGTCAGCAGGGGATGGCGCACGCATTGAGCAGTTCGATCGTAAAGGCATGGTGAACAACAAGTTCAACCACTTCATTATGACCAAACTGGCCGAAGCGGGTATCCCGACCCAGATGGAAGCGTTGCTGTCCGATACGGAATGTCTGGTGAAAAAACTGGATATGGTTCCGGTTGAGTGCGTGATTCGTAACCGTGCGGCAGGCTCCCTGGTGAAGCGTCTGGGCATTGAAGAAGGTATTGAGCTGAATCCACCGCTGTTCGACCTGTTCCTGAAAAACGATGCCATGCACGACCCAATGGTCAACGAATCCTACTGCGAAACCTTCGGCTGGGTGAGCAAAGAGAACCTGGCGCGCATGCAGGAACTGACCTACAAAGCCAACGACGTGCTGAAAAAGCTGTTTGATGACGCGGGCCTGATCCTCGTCGACTTCAAGCTGGAGTTTGGTCTGTTCAAAGGTGAAGTGGTGCTGGGCGACGAGTTCTCCCCGGACGGCAGCCGCCTGTGGGATAAAGAAACCCTGGATAAAATGGACAAAGACCGTTTCCGTCAGAGCCTGGGTGGCCTGATTGAAGCGTACGAGGCGGTAGCTCACCGTTTAGGCGTTAAGCTCGACTAAGTTCCTCAGTTGCCAAAGGATGTTCGCATCCTTTGGCGTCTTACCTTTGTTTCCTATGGTAATCTTGCCGTTAACCGCCTACGATCATAGCTATTATTAATGGAATAGTTCGAGGTGGTTATGCGCTGGCAAGGGCGTCGTGAAAGTGACAATGTAGAAGACAGACGCAGTGATGGTGGCGGCGGTCCTTCAATGGGCGGGCCCGGCTTCCGCTTACCCAGCGGCAAGGGCGGTATCATCCTGCTGATTGTGGTGCTGGTCGCAGGTTACTACGGGGTCGACCTCACCGGTCTGATGACCGGTCAACCGCTGCAGCAGCAACAGCATTCTCAGCGCTCCATCAGCCCGAATGAAGATGAAGCGGCCAAATTTACCTCCGTTATTCTCGCCACAACTGAAGACACCTGGAGTCAGCAGTTCGAGAAGATGGGGCGCACCTACCAGCAGCCTAAGCTGGTGATGTACCGGGGCGCAACCCGCACCGGATGCGGTACCGGGCAATCTGTGATGGGGCCGTTCTACTGCCCGGCAGACGGCACCGTCTATATCGATCTCTCTTTTTACGATGACATGAAACGCAAGCTTGGCGCTGACGGTGATTTTGCTCAGGGCTACGTTATCGCGCATGAAGTCGGCCATCACGTGCAAAAGCTGCTGGGGATTGAGCCCAAAGTGCGCCAGCTTCAGCAGAACGCGTCTCAGGCCGAAGTGAACCGCCTTTCCGTCAAAATGGAACTGCAGGCGGACTGCTTCGCGGGCGTCTGGGGCCACAGCATGCAGCAGCAGGGCGTGCTGGAATCCGGGGATCTTGAAGAGGCATTAAACGCGGCTGAGGCCATCGGCGATGACCGTTTGCAGCAGCAGAGCCAGGGCCATGTCGTGCCGGACAGTTTCACTCACGGTACGTCACAGCAGCGCTACAGCTGGTTCAAGCGCGGCTTTGACAGCGGCGATCCGGCCCAGTGTAATACCTTCGGCAAAGCCATGTGATGGTGTCGTTTGAACATCTGACGCGCGAGCTTGAGCGTACCGGGCACCGCCGTCTGGTGGTGCTCACTGGCGATGAACAATGGACGTTGAGCCAGGCGGCTGGCCTGCGTGATGCCTTTCCGGGAGACTGGCTGTGGCTGGAGGAGAATCCCTCAAAAGCCGTTAGCGGGCTGCTGGGACGCGAATATCTGCACGCCGTTTTTGACGCGCGTGCCGGGTTTGATGTTTCAGCCTTTGCCGCACTCAGCGGGACGCTGCGCGCCGGAAGCCTGCTGGTGCTGCTGGTGCCGCCTCTCGCTGACTGGGCCGACAGGCCCGACGGCGATTCCGTGCGCTGGAGCGACAGCGCGGAACCCATCGCCACCCCGCGCTTCGTTCACCATTTTTGCCGGACCCTTGCCGCCGATGCGGATGCGATCGTCTGGCAACAGCATCGTCCTCTCTCTCTTCCCGCTGCGCCGGATTCGCCCGCCTGGCAGCCAGCCAGCGGCGAGCCGCAGCGCGAGCAGGCGGAGATCCTCGACGCGCTTCTGACCATGCCTGCGGGCGTCGCTGCCGTGACGGCGCCGCGGGGGCGCGGAAAGTCAGCCCTGGCGGGGATGCTGCTCAACAGCATTCAGGGGAGTGCGGTGGTCACTGCACCGGCCAAAGGGGCAACGGATGTCATTGCGCGCTTCGCTGGCGAGCGTTTTCACTTTATGGCCCCGGATGTGCTGCTGGCCTCCACCACAGAAGCCGACTGGCTGATTGTTGATGAAGCCGCAGCCATCCCCGGCCCGCTGCTGGACAAGCTGGTGTCGCGCTTTCCCCGCGTGTTGCTGACCACCACTGTCCAGGGTTATGAAGGCACGGGCAGGGGGTTTCTGCTTAAGTTCTGCGCCCGGTTCAGCGGGCTGCGGCGTTATACCTTATCCACCCCCATTCGCTGGGCGGCCGGGTGTCCGCTTGAGCGGATAGTGGCGAATACGCTGCTGTTTGACGACGCGCTTATTGACCGCAAACCGGAAGGTGACGTGCGTATACGGTTGCTGGAGCCGCGGATGTGGGAGAGCGACCCGGCGCGCGTGGCAAGCGTGTATGAACTGCTGTGTGCCGCGCACTACCGGACGTCCCCGCTCGATTTACGCCGGATGATGGATGCCCCCGGCCAGCACTTTGCGGTTGCACACGCGGGGGCGGATATGGCGGGCGCGCTCTGGCTGGTGGAAGAGGGGGGATTGCCCCCCGATCTGAGCCGCGCGGTGTGGGCGGGCTTTCGTCGTCCTCGCGGGAACCTTGTGGCGCAGTCACTGGCGGCGCACGGCGGGTCGCCTCTCGCGGCGACGCTGAAGGGGCGGCGGATTAGCCGCATTGCGGTGCATCCCCACCGTCAACGGGAAGGCATCGGCCAGCGGCTTATTCGCAGCGTCAGCGGTGAAGATTATCTCTCGGTAAGCTTTGGCTATACCGACGAGCTGTGGCGTTTCTGGCGGCAGTGCGGCTTTGTGCTGGTGCGAATGGGCAGCCATCGGGAAGCCAGCAGCGGGTGCTACACGGCGATGGCCTTATTGCCGCATAGCGAGGCCGGGCACCGCCTGTGCGCGCAGGAGCACCAGCGCCTGTGTCGTGATATGCGCGTTCTTTCAGCCTGGAACGGTGAAAAGATCCCGGTGACCGATGCCTGGGAAGCTACCCTTAATAGTGACGACTGGCTGGAGCTGGCGGGGTTTGCCTTTGCGCACCGGGCGTTTTCAACCTCGGTTGCTGCCCTGACGCGGCTGGTGTTAGCTACAGACATGCCGCTTCCGGCGCTGCGCGGGAAAATAGAGGGTAAGACGGAGGAGATGGGGCGAAAAGCGCTGCTGGCTAAACTGCGGAGTGAAACCGCGCAAGCGCTTGAGAGCCTTGATTATTCCCGCTGCCAACAGCTGAAAGCCGACATTTTGCAATGGCAATTTTTTCAATGACTTCTTCAGTAAAGTGGCATGGTCATTACCCCGCAGAGGCGTAAAATCCTGCTCATCAATTAAGGAGACCGCCATGAAACACGACCATTTTGTTGTTCAAAGCCCTGACAAACCGGCTAAACAGTTACTGCTCCTGTTTCATGGCGTGGGCGATAATGCCGTCAATATGGGACAGATTGGCCGCTGGTTTGCGCCCGTTTTTCCGGAAGCACTGATCGTCAGCATCGGCGGCGTGGAGCCGTGCGGTCCAGACGGACGGCAGTGGTTCCCGGTTCAGGGCGTGACGGAGGAGAACCGTCAGGCGCGCATTGATGCGATCATGCCCACGTTTATCGACATCGTGCGCTACTGGCAGCAGCAGAGCGGCGTAGGCGCTGACGCAACGGCGCTGATTGGCTTCTCGCAGGGGTCAATCATGTCGCTGGAAAGCGTAAAAGCGCAGCCCGGTCTGGCTTCACGCGTCATCGCTTTTAACGGGCGTTATGCAACGTTACCGACAAGCGCGACCACGCAGACCACCATCCATCTCATTCACGGTGGTGAAGATCGGGTGATTGAGCTTTCGCATGCGGTAGCTGCCCAGGAAGCGCTGGTGCGTGAGGGCGGGGATGTGACGCTGGATATTGTTGACGATCTGGGCCACGCGATCGACGACCGCAGCATGCAGTTTGCGCTCGACCATCTGCGCTATACCGTGCCGAAGCACTACTTTGATGAAGCGCTCAGCGGCGGTAAGCCGAATGATGATGATATTGTTGAATTTATGTGAGGTTATCCCCTCTCCACAGGAGAGGGGATACAGACCGATTACTTCTTCTGGTCTTTCTTCGGCCAGTCGTCGTCATCGTCCCACTTGTCGTTAAAATCACGGTGCGGCGGGAGATCCGGCTTATTCGCGAGAAACTTTTTGTGGTCAACGCGCTTAAGGTCTTTAATCACGTTCAGCAGTACGCCGACCAGAAACACCAGCACCAGAATCCACCAGTACTTTGCAAGCCAATCCATTCGCTATTCCTCTCTGAGCGCTCGTCAGGCGACGAGTTGCTCCATAATACGTTGATACATGCGGGCCAGCAGTTGTAAATCGGCTGCGTTCACACACTCGTTGATTTTGTGAATCGTCGCGTTAACCGGACCCAGTTCGACAACCTGTGCACCCATGCGGGCGATAAAGCGTCCGTCTGAGGTGCCGCCCGTTGTCAGCAGCTGCGGCTTAATTTCATTATAGTGCTCAATGGCGTTCACCACCGCATCCACCAGCTTGCCGCGCTGCGTCAGGAACGGCTGGCCGGAAAGCCACCAGTCAACGGTGTAGCGCAGGTTGTATTTTTCCAGCAGAGCGACAACGCGCGCTTTGATCGTCTCGTCGGTCAGTTCGGTACTGAAGCGGAAGTTGAACTGGACGAAGAAATCTCCCGGGATGACGTTGTTACTGCCGGTTCCGGCCTTGACGTTGGCGATCTGCATGCTGGTCGGCGGGAAGAACTCGTTGCCTTTATCCCACTCGATGCCTACCAGTTCGTTCAGCATTGGCGCGGCGCGGTGGACCGGGTTATCGGCCAGATGCGGGTAGGCCACATGCCCCTGAACCCCATGTATGGTCAGGTTACAGGTCAGCGAGCCGCGGCGACCATTTTTGACGACATCACCCACCACTTCGGTACTGGACGGCTCGCCGACCAGACAGTAGTCAAGACGTTCATTGCGCGCCATCAGCGCCTCAACGACCTTCACGGTACCGTTATGGGCGCTGGCTTCTTCATCGGAGGTGATCAAGAACGCGAGACGGTTTTTGTGGTTCGGATGCTGAGCCACAAAGCGCTCTGCCGCCACAACCATCGCCGCCAGCGAGCCTTTCATGTCAGCCGCGCCGCGGCCGAAGAGCATGCCATCGCGGATGGTCGGCTCAAACGGCGGATTAATCCAGCGATCAGCGTCACCCGCGGGAACGACGTCAGTGTGCCCGGCAAAGGCCAGCGTTTCGCCCTGGCCACGCCACGCCCAGAAGTTCTGGGTGTCGCCAAAATCCATGCGCTCAACGGTAAAACCGATGGCGCGCAGGCGCTCAATCATTAATGCCTGACAACCTGCGTCGTCCGGGCTAAGGGAGGGACGGCGAATAAGCTGTTGAGTCAGCTCAATGACCGGGCATGACATACACTACACCTCTACGAAAAAGTCAGAATAAAGGGTTTCACTGAAACCCAGCAGCATAGGCTGACCTGGCTTGCAGAGCAATGGGCGTTTGATAATTGCCGGCATGTCGAGCATCAACTTTGCCGCGCTGTCAGCGTCAACGATGCTGGCGCGCACGGATTCGTCCAGCTTACGCCAGGTGGTGCCGCGGGTGTTCAGCAGCGCTTCCCATCCCAGTTCGTTAATGGCGGTATGCAGAAATTCTGCATCAAGCCCGTCGGCACGATAATCGTGGAAGCGGTACTCGACGTTATTAGTTTCCAGCCAGCGGCGTGCTTTTTTGATGGTGTCGCAATTTTTAATGCCGTACATCACAACCATGTTGAATCCTTTTGCTCTTATGGCGATTAAACATTCAGTAAATTCGAAGATATATCTTTAGGTGGAATATAACACACTCAGGAATGCTCTGGATTTACACTTCTTCTTAATTCAACTCACACTTGTACGCTGAATATACTTTCACCATTTAAGCATAGATGTCCACCGTGTTTAAATTCTGAATAAACTCAGCGCGTAAAATAAAACTCACCCGTTCGTAGGGTTATTTCAAAATATTGCTGGCCGTCACACAAAATTTAAACTCCTCCGTTCATATTTATCATAAATCCCCAACGGTGGCGGGGTACAATCACAGCGATTGGTTAAGCAGTCTTCACAATGATGATACGTTTTCGTAGAATGCGCATAATAATAAGAGAGGTTGTTATGATTGAACGTGAACTGGGGAACTGGAAAGATTTTATCGAAGGCATGCTTCGTAAATGACATTCAGTAAGAATTGCAAGAGCACTAAAATAAGTAAAATAACCATAGTGTGAATTAATCACACAATAAAAAGGCGGCCGATTAAGCCGCCTTTTTTATGACTGCGGGTTATTCCTGTCGCTCCCGGAGCGGGAAGCGACGACGCACCAGCACAAAGAACAGCGGCACAAAATAAATCGCCAGGATGGTGGCCGAAATCATCCCCCCCATGACGCCGGTACCCACCGCATGCTGGCTGCTTGAGCCTGCACCCGTGCTGGTTGCCATCGGCAGTACACCAAAAATAAACGCCAGTGAGGTCATCAGGATCGGACGTAGGCGCTGGCGGCAGGCGTGCAGCGTGGCGGCCATCAGTTCGTGGCCTTTGGCATTCATCTCGTTGGCAAACTCAACGATCAGAATGGCGTTTTTCGCCGACAAGCCGATCACCGTAAGTAGCCCCACCTGGAAGTAAACGTCGTTCTCCAGGCCGCGCATCCAGGTCGCCAGCAGCGCACCGATAACCCCAAGCGGCACCACCAGCATGACCGAGAACGGAACCGACCAGCTCTCATACAGCGCGGCAAGGCAGAGGAAGACCACCAGCAAAGAAAGCGCATAGAGGGCAGGGGCCTGCGCCCCGGAGAGACGCTCCTGGTAAGACATGGCCGTCCATTCCAGACCAAAACCGGCGGGCAACTGCTGCACCAGTTTTTCCATGGTGTCCATGGCGGTACCGGTGCTGACGCCCGGCGCGGCTTCCCCGACGATTTCAACTGCCGAATAGCCGTTATAGCGCTCCAGGCGCGGCGAACCGCTCTCCCAGCGCGAGGTGGCAAAGGCGGAGAAGGGGACCATCCCGCCAGAATTATTGCGTACAAACCAGCGGTTAATATCATCCGGCAACATGCGGAACGGCGCGGCTGCCTGGACATACACTTTTTTCACGCGGCCGCGATCCATAAAGTCATTTACGTAGCTTGAGCCCCATGCGGTTTGCAGGGTGTCGTTGATATCCTCGATCGACACGCCCAGCGCCTGCGCCTTACGCTGGTCGATATCCACCTGAAGCTGCGGGCTGTCGTCAAGACCGTTGTGACGAACGCGGGTCAGGCCGGGATCTTTCCCTGCTAGTTCTAGCAGCTTATCGCGCGCGGCCATCAGAGCGGAGTGGCCCGCGCCGGCGTGATCCTGCAGCTCCATATCAAACCCGGCGGAACTGCCCAGGCCGCTGATCGCGGGCGGGCTGCTGGCAAAGACGCGCGCCTCTTTAATACGTGCAAACGCTTTAGTTGCGCGTTCAATGATGGCGAACGAGGTTCCCGTTCTGGCGTCGCGTTCGTCCCAGTCTTTCAGGCGGACAAACATGCGGGCGACGTTCTGCCCGTTCCCGCCCGGGCCGGAGCCGACGGTAGAGAAGACCGAAACAACGTTATTTTTCTCTTTGGTGAAGAAGTACTGCTCAACGTTCTGAACCACCTTCAGCGTCTGCTGCTGGGTGGATCCGCTCGGGAGCTGCACCGAGGTGATGAACATCCCCCGGTCTTCCTGCGGCAGGAACGAGGTGGGAAGATGCAGGAACAGCCACACCATGCCGCCCAGCAGCACAACGTAAATCATCATCCAGCGCAGGCTGCGGTGTAGCACTTTGCCGACGGCAGATTCATACCGCTCGGCGTTGCGGTTGAACATGCGGTTAAACCAGCCGAAGAACCCTTTCTGGCCATGATGTTCCCCTTTGTGCAGCGGCTTAAGGAGGGTGGCGCAGAGCGCGGGAGTGAGGATCAGCGCCACCAGTACGGAGAGCACCATCGCCGAGACGATGGTGATTGAGAACTGACGGTAAATCGCCCCGGTTGTACCGCCAAAGAAGGCCATCGGGATAAAGACCGCCGACAGCACCATCGCGATACCGACCAACGCCCCCTGAATTTGTCCCATCGATTTACGCGTCGCCTGACGCGGAGAAAGCCCCTCTTCGCTCATGATGCGCTCGACGTTTTCGACCACCACAATGGCATCGTCCACCAGCAGGCCAATCGCCAGCACCATGGCAAACATCGTCAGGGTGTTGATGCTGTAGCCGAACGCGTAAAGCACCGCAAAGGTGCCCAGCAGCACCACCGGGACGGCAATGGTGGGGATCAGCGTGGCGCGGAAGTTTTGCAGGAACAGGTACATCACCAGGAACACCAGGGCGATCGCTTCCAGCAGGGTTTTGACTACGTCCTCAATCGAGGCTTTAACGAAGGAGGTGGTTTCATAGGCGACCTTGTACTCCAGCCCGTGCGGGAAATACTGCGACAGCTCATCCAGACGGTCCAATACCAGCTTCGCCGTCGCCATTTCGTTTGCGCCGGAGGCCAGCTTAATTCCCAGCCCAGAGGCCGGGTTGCCGTTAAAGCGGCTCAGGTAATCGTATTTCTCCGCACCCATTTCCACCTTAGCAACGTCGCCCAGACGCACTTCTGAGCCATCCTGATTCACGCGCAGGGTGATGTTGCGGAACTGGTCCGGGGTCTGAAGCAGAGATTGCGAATTAATGGTGGCGTTCAGGGCCTGTTTATCGACGGAAGGCGTGCCTCCCAGTTGCCCTACGGCAATTTGGGCGTTCTGGGCTTTGATGGCGTCCGTCACGTCGGTTGCCGTCATCTGATAGCTGTTCAGCTTGTTGGGATCCAGCCAGATACGCATCGAGTACTGTGAGCCATAGGCGTCGATATCCCCCACGCCGTTAATACGGCTGAGCGGGTCCTGAATATTACTGGCGACGTAGTCCGCAATGTCCTGTTTATCCATTGAGCCATCGGTGGAGACAAACGCGATGGTCAGAATGTTGGTATCACCGGTTTTACGCACGGTGACGCCCTGGTTCTGCACGGCCTGGGGCAATTTACGCATGGCCGACTGCAGTTGGTTTTGTACCTGCTGCACCGCTTCGTCCGGGTCGGTGCCCGCCTCAAAGCTCAGGGTAACCGTGGCCTGTCCCGTGGCGCTGCTTTGGGAGGACATGTACATCAGATTATCCAGACCCGTCATGTTCTGCTCGATAACCTGCGTCACGGTATTTTCCAGCGTTTGTGCGGACGCGCCGGGGTAGTTTGCTGTGACACGCACGTTAGGCGGTGCCAGATCGGGATATTGCTCAACGGGAAGAGAAGTAATCGCCAGGACACCTGTCAGACACAACAGGATGGCAAGCACCCAGGCAAAAATGGGGCGATCGATGAAAAAATTCGCCATGAAAGTGTGACCTCGTTTTGCTGCACGTCATTATTGTTTATTGCCCGCATCACTTTAGCGGTAAGGCCCAGGCCAAACGTGGAGAAATAAAGGAGATAATGTAAATTATCATGCGCTTTTCCCGGCGCTTCCCCCTTTACCGTTATTTACCTGTTAACGGCGCGGGTGCGGGGAACGTCACGCTGACCTGCGTGCCGCCGTTTTGCGGCTGCGAGAAGTGCAGCATTCCGCCGAGCCGTTGCGCGCGTTCTCGCATAATGTTCAACCCGTAGTGTCCCGGCGGCTCGCTGGCCTCGCCAATCCCGATGCCGTTGTCGCGAATGCTGACGCTGTGCGTGCCGTCCACGGCGGTCACGCAGCTGACGGTGATATCGCTGGCCTGCGCGTGCTTAATCGCATTCAGGACGGCCTCCCGCACGATCTGCAGCAAATGCACCTGCTTCTGCGCGTCAAGCGCCAGGGTGGAGAGGCGGCAGTCGAGGTGCAGCTTCGCCTGCGTCTGGCTCTGCAGGGCATCGAGAGACTCCTGCAGCGCCGCGGGTAAATTCGCATGGTTTAGCGTCAGGCGGAAGGTGGTCAGCAGCTCGCGCAGTTGCTGCCAGGCGTTGTTCAGCTCGCGGGAGAAGTCGGTGATGATCGTCTGCGCGGAGGCATTTTCCGCCGGCACGGCGTGTTTAAGCAGCGTGAGCTGGATCCGCAGATAGGAGAGTACCTGCGCCAGCGAATCATGCAGCTCGCGGGCGATGGTGGCGCGCTCCTCCATCAGCAGCAACTGCTGGTAATGCTTCTGCGCCTGGTTAAAGTACAGCCCACGTCCGAGCATGGTCGCCACGCTTCTCATCAGCGGAAGAGGAACGCTGCCCGTCTCGCTTTGCCAGCGCAGCTCGCCGTAGAGGGTATCCTGCATCAGCACCGGCAGGGTTTGCAGAGAAATGCCGCTCACCTCTGTTCCTTCACACAGCCGCCAGTCGTCGCTGGTGCGTAGCTCCAGGTAATTCATCTGCGTGTATTCATGCACAATCTGCAAAATATGCCGGAAGCACAGGCTGTCTATCTGCCCGGTATTCAGCGCCTGGGAGCATTTGAACAGCATGTCGAGCTGCTGGTGGGCTTCATGCAAATGCCGCGTCTTTTCCGCGACGGAGGCTTCGAGCGATCGATAGAGAGTATGTAGCTCGCCCGACATATGGTTGAAGGCGCGGGAGAGCTGGCCAAGCTCGTTGGGGAGCGCGGTGTCCGGCGCCGGGGTGGTAAATTCCCCTCGCTCAATGCGTTCGCTGGCGGCCACCAGGTTGTTCAGCGGCAACACCACCTGGCGACGGATGCGCCGCAGGGTAAACAGCGTCAGCAGCAGGATCCCGAGCGCGCCAGCCAGAGAGAGGAGGGTCACCGTCTGGATTTTATTTTCGGTGTAGTGCTGGAGGGCGAGCACAAAGGCATCAATACGGCCGACAAAATCCTCAATGTGAGCGTCATACCATGCGCTGTCGCCGCGGGCGATGTGCTTGTCCATGTCCAGCCAGGCCACATGCAGCTGCTGATAGCGCGCCTTGACGTTGTCCGGGACGTACCAGCGGTTCAGCTTCTCCAGGGAAGGCGCGCTTAACGTTCGCTGCCAGTTCTCACGATGCGCCATAAGGGAGGGGCTGTTGCGCTGCATCTCGTAGCCGAGGCGGTAGCTCTGCATGCGCAGCGAGCCCGCAATGTTGATAGCTTCGGCGTCACGCTGGCTGCTGGCAAGCGTCAGCAGCGCGACGGTGCTGGTCAGCACGGACAGGGCAATGATCGAAAAGAAAGCCCAGGCAAGGCTTCCGGAAACGGGGCGTTTAACGGTCACGGAACGGATCTCTGCATAAAATGGCTCAGCCACAGGTCATGGGCAGTTGTACATTGCCTGATAACGCGGTAGCGAGCAAATAGCTTATTCATACTAAAGATAAGGTTATTGATCCAAAAGCCGCTTTGGGCATTAACCTGAAATCTGGCGAGAAGTAACGCGCCGCCTGAGCCGACGGACGACAAAGCGGGCTTCACGGAGTAGTATAAACAGACTCATTTAGCCGTGGAGCCCGTATGTCCCTGAACATTACCGTTATCAAAGACAAAATCCTTTCTGAAAATTACTTTGTCCTGCGTAACATCACTTACGATTTAACCCGTAAGAACGGTGACGTGATTCGCCACAAACGCGAAGTCTACGACCGGGGCAATGGCGCAACCATTCTGCTGTATAACCGTGAAAAGCAAAGCGTGGTGCTGATTCGCCAGTTTCGGGTCGCGACCTGGGTCAACGGCAATGCGGACGGGCGCCTGATTGAAACCTGCGCCGGCCTGCTTGATGACGATGAGCCGGAAGTCTGCATCCGCAAGGAGGCCGTTGAGGAGACCGGTTTTGAAGTGGGCGAGGTGCAAAAAGTCTTTGAGCTTTTCATGTCCCCTGGCGGGGTGACCGAGCTGGTCCATTTCTTCATTGCGGAATACACCGATGCCCAGCGCACGCATCGCGGCGGCGGCGTGGAGGATGAAGACATTGAAGTGCTGGAAATGCCTTTCACCCAGGCCGTTGAGATGGTGAAAAGCGGCGAGATCCGCGACGGTAAAGCGGTGATCCTATTGCAGTATCTGCAAACCAGCGGCTTAATGAACCCTAAACCGATGTCGTGATAACGTGTATTTCAGATAAATCTATCCGATAAATCCGATTGAGCCCGCCCGCCCTGGGCACGAAGATACGCCCCAGATTGACCTTTTCGTTTCCGGGGCTGTGCCATTCATGCGCTACTGCGTTTTGCTTTTCTTCTTTTTCTGCGTGCTACCCGCACCTCTGGTGTGGGCTGCGCCCGCGCAGCAGTCTTTTTCAGACTGGCAGGTTACCTGCAATAACCAGAATTTTTGTCTTGCCCGGAATACCGGCGAGCATCGCGGTCTGGTCATGACGCTGAGTCGTAGCGCAGGCGCAAAAACGGACGCCAGCCTGCGCATCGATCTCGGCGGGCTTTCGGCCCCGCCGGTTAAAGAGCCTGACATTGCCCCGCGCCTGCTGCTCGACAACGTTCCGTTAAAGCTCAATTCGCAGCACTGGCAGTTAACCCCCTGGCATCTCAAAACTGACGATGCGGGTACCATCACCACGTTTCTGAAAACCATTCAGGAAGGGCAGGCGCTGACCCTGCGCGGGGGGAAGCAGGCGATCTCGCTGGTCGGTCTGAAGGCGGCGCTGCTGTTTATCGACGCCCAGCAGAAGCGCGTTGGCAGCGAAACGGCATGGATTAAAAAAGGAGATAGCCCGCCGCTGAGCGTGCCTCCTGCACCGGCATTAAAAAAGGTGGCCGTGGTGAACCCGACGCCGACGCCGCTGACGCATAGCGAGCTGAACGATCTGCTGGATTATGGGACGTGGCGGATGAACAACAGCCAGTGCTCGCTGGATCCTAACCGTCGTGAAGTACGCGTCACTGCATTAACGGATGACAAAGCGCTGTTGATCGTCAGCTGTGAAGCGGGGGCCTATAACACGGTCGATCTGGCGTGGCAGGTCTCACGTAAAAAACCGTTCGCCGCCCGTAGCGTCAGGTTACGTCTGCCGTTCACCCCCTCCAGCCAGAGCAGCGATATGGAGCTGATGAACGCCCGCTTTGATGAGAAAACGCGTGAGTTGACGACGCTGGCGCTGGGACGCGGTATTGGAGACTGCGGGATCCAGACGCGCTGGCGTTTTGACGGCCAGCGTTTTCGCCTGGTACGCTACGCGGAAGAGCCAAGCTGCGATAGCTGGAATGGGCCAGACGCCTGGCCCACGCTGTGGATCACTCGCTAGTTTTGCCGGATGGCGCTGTCGCACTACAACACGCTCAGCGCTTTCTCCACCACGTTCTCAACGGTAAAGCCGAAATACGGGAACAGCTTGTCGGCAGGAGCGGATTCACCGTAACCCCGCATGCCCACAATTGCCCCTTTCAGCCCCACGTACTTATACCAGTAGTCGGCAATACCCGCTTCCACCGCCACGCGCGCCGCAACGCTGGAAGGCAGCACCGATTCCCGATACGCCTCGTCCTGGGCGTCAAAAATATCCGTTGAAGGCAGAGATACCACGCGCACCGCGTGACCTTCGGCGGTAAGCTTCTCCGCCGCTTTCACCGTGATTTCCACCTCGGAACCGGTGGCAATCAGGATCACGTCCGGCTTGCCGCCGCTGTCCTTGAGAATATAGCCGCCGCGGGCGATGTTTTTTACCTGCTCCGGCGTGCGCTCGATCTGCGCCAGGTTCTGGCGCGACAGGATCAGCGCCGTAGGTCCGTTATGACGCTCAACGGCCAGCTTCCAGCCCACCGCGGCTTCCACCTGGTCGCACGGACGCCAGGTGCTGAAGTTTGGCGTTAAGCGCAGGCTCGCCAGCTGCTCTACCGCCTGGTGCGTCGGACCATCCTCACCCAGCCCGATGGAGTCATGGGTGTAGACCATAATCTGCCGGGCCTTCATCAGCGCCGCCATACGCGCCGCGTTTCGGGCGTACTCGACGAACATCAGGAAGGTGGCGGTGTAGGGCACGAAGCCGCCGTGATGGGCGATGCCGTTAGCAATCGCGGTCATCCCAAACTCGCGCACGCCGTAGTGGATATAGTTCCCGGCAATGTCTTCCTTAAGGGATTTAGAGCCGGACCAGATGGTGAGGTTGCTTGGTGCCAGATCCGCTGAGCCGCCGAGCAGCTCAGGCAGGAGAGGGCCAATCGCGTTCAGGGTGTTTTGCGATGCCTTACGGGTAGCGATTTTCGCCGGGTTGGACTGCAGATTTTCAATCAGCGCCTGGGTTTTATCGTCCCAGTCTTCCGGCAGGCCGCCGCTCATGCGGCGGGAAAACTCGGCGGCCAGCTCCGGGTGCGCTTTTTTGTAGGCGGCAAATTTTTCGTTCCAGGCCTGCTGCGCTTTTTCACCCGCTTCGCGCGCATCCCATGCTCTGTAGATCTCTTTCGGGATCTCAAACGGCGGATATTTCCAGCCCAGTTTCTGGCGGGTTAACGCCACTTCCTCTTCGCCCAGCGCCGCGCCGTGCGCCTCTTCTTTGCCCGCTTTGTTCGGCGAGCCGAAGCCAATGGTGGTACGGCAGATAATCAGGGACGGTTTGTCCTTCACGCTCTGCGCTTCCTGAATCGCTTTTTTTACCGCTTCCGGATCGTGGCCGTCAATCTCGTGCACCACGTGCCAGTGATAGGCCTCAAAGCGTTTTGCCGTGTCGTCGGTAAACCAGCCCTCGGTTTCCCCGTCGATGGAGATGCCGTTGTGGTCATAGAAGCCAATCAGCTTGCCGAGCCCCAGCGTGCCCGCCAGCGAGCAGACCTCGTGGGAGATCCCCTCCATCAGGCAGCCGTCACCCATAAAGACGTAGGTGTAGTGATCGACAATCTCGTGGTCGGGTTGGTTGAACTGCGCGGCCAGCGTACGCTCGGCAATTGCCAGGCCGACGGCATTCGCCAGCCCCTGGCCCAGCGGGCCGGTGGTCGTTTCCACGCCAGGTGTATAGCCGATCTCCGGGTGGCCCGGCGTTTTGGAGTGCAGCTGGCGGAAGTTTTTTAACTCCTCAAGCGGCAGGTCGTAGCCGGAAAGGTGCAGCAGGCTGTAGAGCAGCATCGAGGCGTGGCCGTTGGAGAGAATAAAACGGTCGCGGTCGTACCAGCTCGGGTCAGTGGGGTTGTGCTTCAGGAAGTCGTTCCACAGCACTTCGGCAATATCGGCCATCCCCATCGGGGCGCCAGGGTGGCCGGAATTGGCTTTTTGTACGGCATCCATGCTGAGGGCGCGAATGGCGTTGGCGAGCTCTTTACGGGACATAGTTCACTCCGTGGCAAGGTTAAAGTTTGGCGGCGAGAAGATCTTCGAGTTTTCGCTGGTCGACGGCGAACTGGCGGATGCCGTCCGCCAGTTTTTCCACGGCCATAGGGTCCTGATTATGCTCCCAGCGGAACTCCGCTTCGGTCATGGCTTTCGGTTTTGGCAGGACGGTAGAGGTCGGTACCAGCTTGCGGATCACCGTTTCGTCGCTCTCCTGCAGCTTTTTCAGCAGGTCAGGGGAGATGGTCAGACGGTCGCACCCTGCGAGCGCGAGGATCTGCTCGGTGCGGCGGAAGCTGGCGCCCATCACGATGGTTTCGTAGCGGTGTTGCTTGTAATAATCGTAGATATTACGCACCGACTTCACGCCCGGATCCTCTTCCACCACGTACGGGTCCATCGGCTGTTTCGCCTGATACCAGTCGTAGATGCGCCCGACAAACGGCGAGATCAGGAATACGCCCGCTTCGGCACAGGCGCGCGCCTGGGCAAAGGAGAACAGCAGCGTCAGGTTGCAGTGGATCCCCTCTTTTTCCAGAACCTCTGCCGCGCGGATGCCTTCCCATGTGGACGCGAGCTTGATCAGAATGCGTGACTTATCGATCCCCTGTTCCTGGTAGAGCTCCACCAGGCGGCGCGCTTTGTTAATACTCTTTTCCTGATCGAATGAGAGGCGGGCATCCACTTCGGTCGACACGCGCCCCGGAATGCTTTTCAGAATTTCCGCACCAAAATTAACCGCCAGCTTGTCGCTGGCTTCTGCAACCTGCTGCTCCTGCGTTTTCCCGCGCTGTTTACCGTAGGCAATCGCGTCGTCAATCAGATGGCTAAAATGGGCAAGCCCCGCCGCTTTCAGAAGCAGCGAAGGGTTGGTGGTCGCGTCCTCTGGCTGATAGTGGCGAATCGACTCGATGTCGCCGCTGTCTGCAACCACGGTGGTGAATTGTTTGATGCCGTCAAGCTGGTTCATAAATAATTACTCCTTGGAAATAAAAGAGTTAGATGAGTGCGTTAGTTCACACTTCTGAGAAAATCATGATGGACTTAACAAAAAAGCATAGCAGACGGGGCAGGCATTGCTTTTGAGACGGGTAACATGGCTGTTATAAATTGATAACAATTTTTAATGTGTGATGGTGAGAGTTTGGCAGCCTTCAAAGTTTATGCGCTGCTCAGCGGCGATACTATCTGACCGATACGTAAAAGGAATAACAAGATGGACGATCAGTTAAAACAAAGTGCCCTCGATTTTCACGAGTTCCCTGTCCCCGGTAAAATTCAGGTCTCCCCAACCAAGCCGCTGGCGACCCAGCGCGATCTGGCGCTGGCCTACTCGCCGGGCGTGGCTGCGCCATGTCTGGAGATCGAAAAAGATCCGCTGGCGGCCTACAAATACACCGCGCGCGGCAACCTTGTCGCCGTTATCTCTAACGGTACGGCGGTGCTGGGCCTGGGCAACATTGGTGCCCTGGCCGGTAAACCGGTGATGGAAGGGAAGGGCGTTCTGTTTAAGAAATTTGCCGGTATCGACGTGTTCGATATCGAAGTGGACGAACTCGATCCCGATAAGTTCATCAACGTGGTGGCCGCGCTGGAGCCGACCTTCGGCGGGATCAACCTGGAAGACATCAAAGCGCCGGAATGTTTCTATATCGAGCAGAAGTTGCGCGAGCGTATGAACATTCCCGTGTTCCATGACGACCAGCACGGCACGGCGATTATCAGCACCGCTGCCATTCTCAACGGCCTGCGCGTGGTGGAGAAAAATCTCTCCGACGTGCGCATGGTGGTCTCCGGCGCGGGCGCGGCGGCCATCGCCTGTATGAACCTGCTGGTGGCGTTGGGCATGCAGAAACACAATATCGTGGTCTGCGACTCTAAGGGTGTTATCTACAAAGACCGCGAGCCGAACATGGCGGAAACCAAAGCGGCGTATGCCGTGGAAGATGACGGCAAGCGCACGCTTGAGGACGTGATTGACGGCGCGGATATCTTCCTCGGCTGTTCAGGCCCGAAAGTGCTGACCCAGGAAATGGTGCAGAAAATGGCGCGCGCGCCGATGATCCTGGCGCTGGCGAATCCTGAACCGGAAATCCTGCCGCCGCTGGCGAAGGCGGTGCGCGAAGACGCCATTATCTGTACCGGCCGTTCGGACTACCCGAACCAGGTGAACAACGTGCTCTGCTTCCCGTTCATCTTCCGCGGGGCGCTGGACGTTGGCGCGACGGCGATCAACGAAGAGATGAAGCTGGCCGCCGTTCACGCCATCGCTGAGCTGGCGCACGCTGAGCAGAGCGAAGTGGTCGCCTCCGCCTACGGGGATCAGGATCTGAGCTTTGGCCCGGACTACATCATTCCAAAACCGTTCGATCCGCGCCTGATTGTCAAAATTGCGCCAGCCGTTGCCAAAGCGGCGATGGACTCCGGCGTGGCGACGCGTCCGATTCAGGATTTCGACGCGTACGTCGATAAACTCACCGAGTTCGTCTACAAAACTAACCTGTTTATGAAGCCGATCTTCTCTCAGGCTCGCGCAGACGCGAAGCGTGTGGTGCTGGCGGAAGGGGAAGAGGCGCGCGTGCTGCACGCCACGCAGGAGCTGATCACCTTAGGGCTGGCGAAGCCGATCCTGATTGGTCGTCCGAGCGTGATCGAGATGCGCATTCAGAAGCTGGGCCTGCAGATTAAGCCGGGCGTGGACTTCGAGATCGTTAACAACGAATCCGATCCGCGCTTCAAGGAGTACTGGAACGAATATTACGCGATCATGAAGCGTCGCGGGATCACCCAGGAACAGGCGCAGCGGGCGGTGATCAGCAATACTACGGTCATCGGCGCGATCATGGTCCATCGCGGCGAGGCAGATGCGCTGATCTGCGGCACCATCGGCGATTACCACGAGCATTTCAGCGTGGTGCAGGAGATCTTCGGCTATCGCGACGGCGTCCATACCGCCGGGGCGATGAACGCGCTGCTGCTGCCGAGCGGCAACACCTTTATTGCAGATACCTACGTGAACGACGATCCAACCCCGTACGAGCTGGCGGAGATCACCGTGATGGCCGCGGAAACGGTGCGTCGCTTTGGTATTGAGCCGAAGGTGGCGCTGCTGTCGCACTCAAACTTTGGTTCGTCTAAATCCGCGGCGGCGTGCAAAATGCGCCAGACTCTGGAACTGGTGCGCGAGCGTGCGCCGGAGCTGATGATTGACGGGGAAATGCACGGTGATGCCGCGCTGGTGGAGAGCATCCGCAACGAACGTATGCCGGATAGCCCGCTGAAGGGATCGGCGAACATTCTGATTATGCCGAACGTGGAAGCGGCGCGTATCAGCTACAACCTGCTGCGCGTCTCCAGCTCTGAAGGGGTGACCGTAGGACCGGTGCTGATGGGCGTGGCAAAACCGGTGCACGTGTTAACGCCGATTGCCTCCGTGCGTCGTATCGTGAACATGGTGGCGCTGGCGGTGGTTGAGGCGCAGACGCAGCCGCTGTAAGGGCGCGTGTGCTTACCCGACCTGGGGATTGAGTAGGCCGGATAAGCGCAGCGCCATCCGGCAGTTAAATCCAGTCGCGTACTTTAAGGAACTCACTCAAGGCAGCCTCCGGGCTGCCTTCTTTTAGCTCGTAGCTGTACTCCCAGCGCACCAGCGGCGGCATCGACATCAGAATCGACTCCGTGCGTCCGCCGGTCTGCAGGCCGAACAGCGTCCCGCGATCCCACACCAGGTTGAACTCCACGTACCGCCCGCGACGATAAAGCTGGAACTCACGCTCGCGCACGCCGTAGTCGGTGTTTTTACGGCGTTCGACAATCGGCAGGTACGCATCGGTGAACCCTTCACCCACCGCGCGCATAAAGCTAAATGCCGTATCAAAATCCGGCGTGTTGAGATCGTCAAAGAACAGCCCGCCGATGCCGCGCTGCTCGTCGCGGTGCTTCAGGTAAAAATAATCGTCGCACCACTTTTTATATTTCGGGTAAACGTCTTCGCCAAACGGCAGGCAAAGGTCCCGCGCGGTGGTGTGCCAGTGCACGGCATCCTCTTCGAAGCCGTAGTAGGGCGTCATGTCGAAACCGCCGCCAAACCACCAGACCGGATCGGCTCCTGGCTTCTCCGCGATGAAAAAGCGGACGTTGGCGTGGCTGGTCGGAACAAACGGGTTATGCGGGTGGATCACCAGCGAGACGCCCATCGCTTCGAAGCTGCGGCCCGCCAGCTCAGGGCGGTGCGCGGTAGCGGACGCGGGCATGGCGTCGCCGTGAACGTGGGAAAAATTCACGCCCGCCTGTTCGAAGATGCCGCCGTTACGCAGCACGCGGCTGCGCCCGCCGCCGCCCGCTTCGCGCTGCCAGCTATCTTCCTGGAATTCACCGCCGTCTGCGGCGGCCAGTTTCCGGCAAATCTCATCCTGCAGCTGCAGCAGGAACGTTTTGACCAGCTGTGCATTAGGTTTCATCAGCGTTTCCTGGAGTGCGCTTTCTGGTTATCGAACCAGTTGAAGTAACTGATAATGCCGGAGGCGATGGCGTTGGCGATCTTCTGGCGAAACGCCGTGGTGCCGAGCAGGCGCTCTTCTTCCGGATTGGTAATAAAGGACGTTTCCACCAGCACGGACGGGATAGACGGTGACTTCAGCACCACAAACGCCGCCTGTTCGGTGCTTTTACTGTGCAGACGGTGCACCGGCTTAATCCGCTTGAGGATATGCGAGCCGAGCGTCAGGCTGTTTTTGATGGTGTCCGTTTGCACGAGATCGAACAGCACCTGCTGCAACAGATGATCTTTATCCGTGGCTTTCTTCCCGGCTACTTCATCCGCCCGGTTTTCGCGATCGGAAAGGTATTTCGCCATAGCGCTACTGGCGCCGCGGTTGGAGAGGGCAAACACCGACGCGCCCGCGGCGGAAGGGTTTGTGAAGCCATCCGCGTGAATGGACATAAACAGGTCGGCGCCGTGCTTGTGGGCAATTTCCACGCGGTCGTACAGCGGAATGAACGTGTCGCCCGTGCGCGTCAGGCGGGCGTCAATGCCGTTGCTGCGTAAAATCGATCGCACATTTTTTGCAATTGCCAGCACGACGTGTTTTTCTTTCGAACCGTTTCTGCCGATGGCGCCGGTATCAATACCGCCGTGGCCCGGATCGAGCATCACCAGACGCTTTGCGCCCGGCTTTTTGGTTTTCGGTTTGCTGTGTCCGTTACTGGTTTTGAGCGTGCTCTCGTCTTTTGCCTGAGCCTGCTTAGCGATGCCCGTTAACGTTAAGGCCGCCAGCCCCGCTTTGAGAACCTGACGACGCGATGTGAGTGCTTTTAATGGTTTGAATGTGCTCATGCGGCCTGAATACTGAAAAATGGGGTCCTGGTGTTATATCGTATCGTGTTTCCCGTTACGACAGTCCTTATTGAGAATTGTTTTACTTTTCATTTCAATACGTGACAAAGTGACATTATGCCAAATTTTGGCGAGATTTTCCCCGGTTATTGGCTAAACGCCCCGTTCACGCCATAATCACTGTTTTTAAACCCGAAAAGGCGGTTAATACCATGGAGATACGCGTTTTTCGCCAGGAAGATTTCGAAGAGGTGATCACCCTTTGGGAGCGCTGCGATCTGCTGCGTCCGTGGAACGATCCGGAAATGGATATCGAACGTAAGGTGAATCACGACGTTAGCCTGTTTCTGGTCGCGGAAGTGAACGGCGAGGTGGTCGGGACGGTAATGGGCGGCTACGACGGCCACCGCGGCTCGGCCTATTATCTGGGCGTCCACCCGGAATACCGGGCGCGCGGCATCGCCAACGCGCTGCTCAATCGTCTGGAAAAGAAACTCATCGCCCGCGGCTGCCCGAAAATCCAGATCATGGTGCGGGAAGATAACGACGTGGTGCTGGGCATGTATGAGCGTCTGGGCTACGAGCACGCCGACGTGCTGACGCTGGGTAAGCGCCTGATCGAAGATGAAGAGTACTGAGATCCACCCGGCTGACTATGACGCGCAGGGCCGCGTCAGGCTGCCGTTTTTATTCTGGTGCGTTTTGCTCCTCCAGGCCCGTACCTGGGTACTGTTTGTGATGGCTGGTGCGTCGCGCGGGCAGGGCGATACGCTGCTGAATCTCTTTTATCCCGACCACGATGCCTTCTGGCTCGGCTTACTGCCGGGCGTACCGGCGGTGGTGGCTTTTTTGTGCAGCGGTCGACGGCATGTAATCCCGCGTCTGTGGCGTGCGCTTCGCTGGCTGCTGATCCTCGCCCAGATTGCGCTGCTTTTCTGGCAACCCGTGCTCTGGTGGCTGGGTGAACCGCTTTCCGGTATCGGCATCGCGCTGGTGGTGGCGGATATTGTGGCGCTGATGTGGCTGCTGACGAATCCCCGCTTACGCGCCTGTTTTACGCAAGAGTCAGATTAGCGCGGCACTTTTTGCCGATGCCGCACTCCAACAAGCGTTGATTTAATTAGAAAGGACGTTTCAATGAAATCGCTGCGTTTACTTTTATGCGCTCTCCCGCTGGCGTTAACCGGCTGTTCGACGCTCTCCTCCATTAACTGGTCCGCCGCGTATCCGTGGAACTGGTTTGGCTCTTCCACCGAAGTGACCGAGCAGGGCGTAGGAAAAATTACCGCGTCAACGGCGCTCGATCAGGACGCCATTCAGGATGCCCTGAGCAGTGACTATCGCCTGCGTAGCGGGATGAAAACCGAGAATGGCAACATTGTGCGTTACTTTGAAGCGCTGAAGGGCGACAAGCTGGCGCTGGTGATTAACGGTGATAAAGGGACGGTGAACCGCATTGCCGTGCTGGACGAAGATATTCCGACCGCCAGCGGCGTAAAGGTGGGCACCCCGTTTAGCGATCTTTATAAACAGGCCTTTGGCAACTGCAGCAGCGCTCCTTCAGACGATGGCGTGGCGGTGGAATGTAAGGCGGAAGGCAGCCAGCACATCAGCTATGTCTTCACCGGAACCTGGAGCGGTCCGGAAGGATTGATGCCCTCTGACGACACGCTGAAGAGCTGGAAAGTGAGCAAAATACACTGGAAGCAGTAATTTGCGCCTGAACAAACCGCCTCGCTGAAATCCGGGTATAATAGCCGCCATCAATGCCACGCTGACGTGGCATCTTTATTTCAGGAGGAGCGATGTCTCAGGTTCAGAGTGGCATTTTGCCAGAACATTGCCGCGCGGCGATTTGGATTGAAGCCAATGTTAAAGGGGACGTGGATGCCCTGCGCGCGGCCAGCAAAGTTTTCGTTGATAAACTGGCCACCTTCCAGGCCAAATTCCCGGACGCCCATCTGGGTGCCGTTGTCGCTTTCGGCAATAACGTCTGGCGTCAGCTGAGCGGCGGCGAAGGCGCGGAAGAGCTGAAGGACTTTATCCCTTATGGCAAAGGCCTGGCGCCAGCCACCCAATACGACGTGCTGATCCACATCCTCTCTCTGCGCCACGACGTGAACTTCTCCGTTGCTCAGGCGGCGGTTGAAGCGTTTGGCGACAGCATCGACGTGCAGGAAGAGGTTCACGGCTTCCGCTGGGTGGAAGAGCGCGATCTGAGCGGCTTCGTTGACGGCACCGAAAACCCGGCGGGTGAAGAGGTTCGTCGCGACGTGGCGGTCATCAAAGACGGCGTGGACGCGGGCGGCAGCTACGTGTTCGTCCAGCGCTGGGAGCACAACCTCAAGCAGCTTAACCGCATGAGCGTGCACGACCAGGAGATGATGATTGGCCGCACCAAGGAAGCCAACGAAGAGATCGACGGTGATGCGCGCCCGGTGACCTCGCACCTGTCCCGCGTTGACCTTAAGGAAGACGGCAAGGGGCTCAAAATTGTTCGTCAGAGCCTGCCGTACGGCACGGCAAGCGGCACGCACGGCCTCTACTTCTGCGCCTACTGCGCGCGGCTGCACAATATTGAGCAACAGCTGCTGAGCATGTTCGGTGACACTGACGGCAAGCGCGACGCCATGCTGCGCTTCACCCGCCCGGTAACCGGCGGCTACTATTTTGCGCCGTCCGTTGAGCGCCTGCTGGCGCTGTAAAACGCTCCCCATACGTAGGCCGGGTAAGCGTTAGCGCCACCCGGCAATTTTCCCCGCACCCTTATTCCCTTTTCTGCTTGTAAATCACCAAACGGTATATAAAACCGTTACTCCTTTCATCCCCGTTATAAATATTATGACTATAAGATAGTCATCACATTTATAAGGGTGCGCAATGGCCGTTACTGTACTGAAAAAAGGAACTCTGGCGCTGGCAGGTTTACTGCTGGTGGCCCAGGCGCAGGCGACCGAGCTGCTGAACAGCTCGTATGATGTCTCCCGCGAGCTGTTTGCCGCCCTTAACCCACCGTTCGAGCAGCAGTGGGCGAAAGAAAACAATGGCGATAAGCTGACCATCAAGCAATCCCACGCCGGTTCATCCAAGCAGGCGCTGGCGATTTTGCAGGGGCTGAAAGCAGATGTCGTGACCTATAACCAGGTGACTGACGTGCAGATCCTGCACGACAAGGGCAAACTGCTCCCGGCTGACTGGCAGAGCCGCTTGCCAAACAATAGCTCGCCGTTCTACTCCACCATGGGCTTCCTGGTGCGTAAGGGCAACCCGAAGAACATCCACGACTGGAGCGACCTGGTGCGTTCCGACGTGAAGCTGATTTTCCCGAACCCAAAAACTTCAGGTAACGCGCGCTACACCTATTTAGCCGCGTGGGGCGCGGCAGACAAGGCTGACGGTAATGATAAAGCGAAGACCGAGCAGTTCATGACCCAGTTCCTGAAAAACGTCGAAGTGTTTGATACCGGCGGCCGCGGCGCGACCACGACCTTCGCCGAGCGTGGTCTGGGCGACGTGCTGATCAGCTTCGAATCCGAAGTGAACAACATTCGCAAGCAGTACGAAGCGCAGGGCTTCGAGGTGGTTATTCCGAAAACCAACATCCTGGCTGAGTTCCCGGTGGCGTGGGTGGATAAAAACGTGCAGGCGAACGGCACCGAGAAAGCGGCAAAAGCCTATCTCAACTACCTGTACAGCCCGCAGGCGCAGGCCATCATTACCGATTACTACTACCGCGTGAACAACCCCGACGTAATGAACAAACTGAAGGACAAATTCCCGCAGACCGCACTGTTCCGCGTGGAAGATCATTTCGGCTCCTGGCCTGAGGTGATGAAAACGCACTTTGCCAGCGGCGGTGAGTTAGACAAACTGCTGGCGGCGGGGCGTAAGTAATGTTTGCAGTCTCGACAAAACGCGTGCTGCCGGGCTTTACCTTAAGCCTCGGGACCAGCCTGCTGTTCGTCTGCCTGATCCTGCTGTTGCCGCTCAGCGCGCTGGTGATGCAGCTTGCTCAGATGAGCTGGGCGCAGTACTGGGACGTGGTCACCAACCCGCAGGTGGTGGCGGCCTATAAGGTGACGCTGCTGTCGGCGTTTGTTGCCTCCATTTTTAACGGCGTGTTTGGCCTGCTGATGGCGTGGATCTTAACCCGCTATCGCTTCCCGGGCCGTACGCTGCTTGATGCCCTGATGGATCTGCCGTTTGCGCTGCCGACGGCGGTTGCGGGCTTAACCCTCGCGTCGCTCTTCTCCTTGAACGGGCTGTACGGCGAGTGGCTGGCGAAATTTGACATCAAGGTGACCTATACCTGGCTCGGGATCGCGGTGGCAATGGCCTTTACCAGCATCCCGTTTGTGGTGCGTACCGTGCAGCCGGTACTGGAAGAGCTGGGTCCGGAATACGAAGAAGCGGCGGAAACGCTGGGCGCCACGCGCTGGCAGAGCTTCCGTAAAGTGGTTCTGCCAGAGCTCTCTCCGGCGCTGATGGCGGGCGTCGCGCTGTCGTTTACCCGCAGTCTGGGTGAGTTCGGCGCGGTGATTTTTATCGCCGGGAACATCGCCTGGAAAACGGAAGTCACCTCGCTGATGATTTTCATTCGCCTGCAGGAGTTTGATTATCCGGCGGCAAGCGCGATTGCTTCGGTGATCCTCGCGGCCTCGCTGCTGCTGTTGTACTCGATTAACACTCTGCAAAGTCGCTTTGGTCGACGTGTGGTAGGTCACTGATGGCGGAAGTTACGCAATTGAAGCGATACGATGCGCCCCGCATCAACTGGGGTAAATGGTTTCTGATTGGCGTGGGCGTGCTGGTGTCCGCCCTCATTCTCGTCGTGCCGACGATTTATATCTTCGTCCAGGCGTTCAGCAAGGGGCTGATGCCCGCGCTGGAGAACCTGGCGAACCCGGACATGCTGCACGCCATCTGGCTAACGGTGCTGATTGCGCTGATCACCGTGCCGGTGAACCTGGTCTTCGGTACGCTGCTGGCCTGGCTGGTGACGCGCTTTAACTTCCCGGGCCGTCAGCTGCTGCTGACCCTGCTGGATATTCCGTTTGCCGTGTCGCCTGTTGTGGCCGGTCTGGTTTACCTGCTCTTTTACGGCTCCAACGGCCCGCTGGGCGGCTGGCTGGATGAACATAACCTGCAGATCATGTTCGCCTGGCCGGGCATGGTGCTGGTGACGATCTTCGTGACCTGTCCGTTCGTGGTGCGTGAGCTGGTGCCGGTGATGTTAAGCCAGGGCAGCAACGAAGACGAAGCGGCGGTGCTGCTTGGCGCATCCGGCTGGCAGATGTTCCGCCGCGTGACGTTGCCGAACATTCGCTGGGCGCTGCTTTACGGCGTGGTGCTGACCAACGCCCGCGCCATCGGTGAGTTTGGTGCGGTGTCGGTGGTTTCCGGCTCGATTCGCGGTGAAACGCTGTCGCTGCCGCTGCAGATTGAACTCCTGCAGCAGGACTACAACACCATCGGCTCGTTTACTGCCGCAGCGTTGCTGACGCTGATGGCGATTTTGACCCTGTTTTTGAAGAGTGTGGTGCAGTGGCGTTTAGAGAATCAGGAAAAACGTCAGCATCAGGAGGGAAATCATGAGCATTGAGATTGCCAATATTAAGAAGTCTTTTGGTCGCACCCAGGTGCTGAATGATATCTCACTGGATATCCCTTCCGGACAAATGGTGGCGCTGCTGGGGCCGTCTGGCTCGGGTAAAACCACGCTGCTGCGTATTATCGCCGGGCTTGAGCACCAGACCAGCGGGCACATCCGCTTCCACGGCACCGACGTGAGCCGCCTGCACGCCCGCGATCGTAAAGTGGGTTTTGTCTTCCAGCATTACGCGCTGTTCCGCCATATGACCGTTTTCGACAATATCGCCTTTGGCCTGACGGTGCTGCCGCGTCGTGAACGCCCGGATGCAGCAACCATTAAGGCGAAAGTAACCAAACTGCTGGAGATGGTGCAGCTGGCGCATCTGGCGGACCGTTTCCCGGCGCAGCTTTCCGGCGGGCAGAAGCAGCGCGTGGCGCTGGCGCGCGCGCTGGCCGTTGAGCCGCAAATACTGCTGCTGGATGAACCCTTCGGCGCGCTGGATGCGCAGGTGCGCAAAGAGCTGCGTCGCTGGCTGCGCCAGCTGCATGAAGAGCTGAAATTCACCAGCGTCTTCGTGACCCACGATCAGGAAGAGGCGATGGAAGTCGCGGACCGCGTGGTGGTCATGAGCCAGGGCAACATCGAGCAGGTTGACGAGCCGGAACAGCTCTGGCGCGAGCCTGCGACCCGCTTCGTGCTGGAGTTTATGGGCGAGGTGAACCGCCTGCAGGGCACCATTCGCGGCGGTCAGTTCCACGTGGGCGCGCACCGCTGGCCGCTGGGCTACACCTCCGCGCATCAGGGGCCGGTCGATCTGTTCCTGCGCCCGTGGGAAGTGGACGTCAGCCGCCGCACCAGCCTGGATTCCCCGCTGCCGGTGCAGGTCCTGGAAGCTAGCCCTAAAGGACACTACACCCAATTGGTGGTACAGCCGCTGGGCTGGTATACCGAGCCGCTGACCGTGGTCATGCGCGACGACGTCCCGCCGCACCGGGGTGAGCGCCTGTTTGTCGGGCTGCAGCATGCGCGCATCTATAACGGTAAGGAGCGGATTGAGACGCGCGAGGATATTGCTCTGGCGGAGTCAGCCTGATAGGTTATTGAGTATGTTTTTCGCCCGGTGGCGTGATGCTTACCGGGCTTTTTATTGAGTAAAAAACGTGAATACACTCGAACACACCATCGGCAACACCCCTCTGGTCAAGCTTCAGCGCATGGGATGTGCCAACGGCAGCGAAATCTGGGTCAAACTCGAAGGCAATAACCCGGCAGGGTCGGTGAAAGACCGCGCGGCGCTGTCGATGATTGTCCAGGCCGAGAAACGCGGTGAAATTAAGCCAGGCGATGTGCTGATTGAAGCCACCAGCGGCAACACCGGTATCGCGCTGGCAATGATTGCGGCGCTGAAAGGCTACCGCATGAAGCTGCTGATGCCGGACAACATGAGCCAGGAACGCCGCGCCGCGATGCGCGCCTACGGGGCCGAGCTGATTCTGGTAACCAAAGAGCAGGGGATGGAAGGGGCGCGCGACTTAGCGTTAGCGATGGCCGAGCGCGGCGAAGGTAAACTGCTCGATCAGTTCAATAACCCGGACAACCCGTACGCGCACTACACCACCACCGGGCCGGAAATCTGGCAGCAAACCGGCGGGCGCATCACCCATTTTGTCTCCAGCATGGGCACCACCGGCACTATAACCGGCGTGTCGCGTTTTTTGCGCGAGCAGGAGAAAGCCGTCACCATCGTTGGTCTGCAGCCGGAAGAGGGGAGCAGTATTCCGGGCATTCGCCGCTGGCCTGCGGAGTATATGCCAGGCATCTTTAATGCACAGCTTGTGGATCGGGTGCTGGATATTCATCAGCGCGAGGCGGAGAATACCATGCGTGAACTGGCCGTGCGTGAAGGCATCTTCTGCGGGGTCAGCTCGGGGGGCGCGGTAGCGGGGGCGTTGCGCGTGGCGCAGGCAAATCCCGGTGCGGTCGTGGTGGCGATTATCTGCGACCGCGGCGATCGCTATTTGTCTACCGGCGTCTTTGGTGAAGAGAGTTATTCGCAGGGGGCGGGGATTTAAGCGTCATGGAGATGATTCTATTCCGGGATAACACCCGGGCGCAGCAAACCGACATTGTCGCGGTGCAGTCGCAGGTGGTTTACGGCAGCGTGGGGAACAGCATTGCGGTGCCAAATATTCGTACCCACCGGCTGAACGTCACCGCCGTGCCGACGGTGCTGTTTAGCAACACGCCGCACTACGATACCTTCTACGGCGGGGTGATCCCCGACGAGTGGTTCAGCGGCTACCTGAAGGCGCTGGAAGAGCGCGAGATCCTGCGCGAGCTTAAAGCGGTCACTACCGGCTATATGGGCAGCGCCAGCCAGATCGCGCTGCTGGCGCAGTGGCTGAGGGCGGTCAAAGCGCAGCATCCTGACCTGCTGGTGCTGGTCGACCCGGTTATCGGCGATATCGACAGCGGAATGTACGTGAAGCCGGATATCCCGGAAGCCTACCGGGAACACCTGCTGCCGCTGGCGCAGGGGATTACGCCAAACGTCTATGAACTGGAAGTGTTAAGCGGTAAGCCGTGCCGGACGCCGGAAAGCGCTATTGCCGCCGCGCAGGGGTTGCTTTCTGACACTCTGAAATGGGTGGCGATCACCAGCGCGCCGGTCGCCGACGACCCGCAAAACATCCACGTGGTGCTGGTGACGCGTGAGGGCGTGACCGTCAGCGCTCATCCCCGCGTAGAAACCGATCTGAAAGGGACGGGGGATCTGTTCTGTTCAGAACTGGTGAGCGGAATTGTTGAGGGGAAAACCGTTGCCGACGCCATTCGCATGGCCGGCGATCGGGTGACTGACGTGATGCTTTATACCCAGTCGAAAGGCTACGACGAGCTTATCCTCCCTGCATAAACAAAAATGGCGCCCGAAGGCGCCATTTTTCTGTGCGGCAAGAATTACTTCTTGATGCGGATAACCGGGGTTTCGCCCACGGTGACGCTGCCAGACAGTTTGATCAGTTCTTTGATTTCGTCCATGTTGGAGATAACAACCGGCGTCAGGGTAGACTTGGCTTTTTCTTCCAGCAGTGGCAGATCGAATTCAATCACCGGGTCGCCAACTTTAACACGCTGGCCTTCTTCCGCGATACGCTTGAAGCCTTCGCCTTTCAGTTCAACGGTGTCGATACCGAAGTGAACGAACAGTTCGATACCGCTATCAGATTCGATAGAGAACGCATGGTTGGTTTCAAAAATTTTACCGATGGTGCCGTCAACTGGAGCAACCATTTTGTTGCCAGTTGGTTTGATAGCAATGCCATCACCAACGATTTTCTCAGCAAACACTACATCCGGCACGTCTTCGATGTTGACGATCTCGCCGGAGAGCGGAGCAACAATCTCAATAGTTCCGGAGTCTTTCTTATCATCAGAAACCAGAGATTTCAGTTTATCGAACAAACCCATGATCTTCTCCTAAGCAGTAATTTGGGCCGCATCTCGTGGATTAGCAGATTGTTTTTTCTTCAATGAACTTGTTAACCAGCGTCATTAACTCGTCCGTTGTCGGTTGAGCAAGAGCCTGCTCTGCTAACACCTTCGCATCTTCGAAGTTCGTGTTACGGATAATCTTCTTAATGCGCGGGATGGAAATGGCGCTCATAGAGAATTCGTCCAGACCCATACCCAGCAACAGAAGTGTAGCACGTTCGTCGCCTGCAAGCTCACCACACATGCCAGTCCATTTACCTTCTGCATGAGAAGCATCAATAACTTGCTTGATCAAGTTCAGTACGGACGGTGACATTGGCTGGTAGAGATGTGAAATCATATCATTACCACGGTCAACTGCCAGGGTGTACTGCGTTAAATCATTGGTACCGATACTAAAGAAATCAACTTCTTTGGCTAAATGACGCGCAATGGTCGCCGCCGCTGGTGTTTCCACCATCACGCCGATCTCAATTGACTCGTCAAATGCTTTACCTTCGTCGCGCAGTTCCTGTTTGTAGATTTCGATCTCTTTCTTCAGTGCACGCACTTCTTCAACAGAGATGATCATCGGGAACATGATGCGCAGCTTACCGAAAGCGGAGGCACGCAGGATAGCGCGAACCTGGTCACGCAGGATCTCTTTACGATCCATCGCGATACGCACGGCACGCCAGCCCAGGAACGGGTTCTCTTCTTTCGGGAAGTTCATGTACGGCAGCTCTTTGTCGCCACCGATGTCCATGGTACGGACGATAACCGCCTGTGAGCCACACGCTTCTGCGACGGCTTTATACGCAGCAAACTGCTCTTCTTCCGTTGGCAGCGCGTCGCGGTCCATGAACAGGAATTCTGTACGATAGAGACCAACACCTTCCGCACCGTTGCGCTCAGCGCCATCAACGTCGCGTACGGTACCGATGTTTGCGCACACTTCTACCTGATGGCCGTCCAGGGTGATGGCTGGCAGGTCTTTCAGCTTAGCGAGTTCCGCTTTTTCAGTCGCAACCTGCTCCTGAACCGCGCGCAGTTTTTCGATCTCTTCGTTAGTTGGGTTGACGTAAACCAGATTGTTTACGGCATCCAGAATCAGATAGTCGCCGTTTTTCACCTGAGAGGTGACGCTACCGGTGCCCACGATGGCAGGCAGTTCCAGAGAACGCGCCATGATTGAGGTGTGGGAGGTACGGCCACCCGCGTCGGTGATGAAACCGAGAACCTTTTTCAGGTTCAGCTGTGCGGTTTCAGACGGGGTGAGGTCAGCGGCAACCAGGATCACTTCATCCTGAATCGCGCTCAGGTCGATAATGGCCAGGCCCAGGATGTTGCGCAGCAGGCGCTTACCGATGTCACGTACGTCAGCCGCACGCTCTTTCAGGTATTCATCATCCAGCTCTTCCAGGGCAGTTGCCTGACCTTCGATAACTTCATGCGCAGCCGCGTCGGCCGTCATGCCTTTATCTTTAATCAGGGCTATGATTTCCTGCTCCAGCTCCTCATCTTCGAGCAGCATGATGTGCCCTTCGAAGATGGCTTCTTTTTCTTCACCGAAAGTTTCGCCAGCTTTAGTTTTGATCGCTTCCAGTTGCGCAGATGCCTTGGCACGACCGCTCAGAAAACGTTCAACTTCCTGATCAACCTTGTCGGCAGAAATTTTTTTCCGGTCGATGACGATCTCGTCTTCTTTCAGCAGCAGTGCTTTGCCGAAAGCGATACCCGGGGATGCTAAAATGCCTGAAATCATAACCCTACCTTACTTGTGACTGATATTTAAAAGAACCCGGAAACTTACTCGAGCTCAGCCATCAGTTTAACCAGATGCTCAACTGCTTTCTGCTCGTCTTCACCTTCAGCAGAGATGGTAACAACGGTGCCCTGAGTCAGGCCCAGAGTCTGCAGTTTGAACAGGCTTTTTGCGCTAGCGCTTTTGCCGTTGGAAGTTACAGTGATTTCAGAAGTGAAGCCTTTCGCTTCTTTAACAAACTGAGCAGCAGGGCGGGTGTGCAGACCGTTCGGAGCGGTAATGGTAACTTCTTGCTGGAACATTGTATTTCCCCAACTTATAGGTTTAGTGTTGTGGAACTAAAGTCTAGCCTGGCGGCTTAACTTTAGCCTGTATTGTTAGCGCTGACGTTTCAATCGTCATTAAACATTATGCAGCGAAAGGAAGACTTGAACCAAATCATAAAATCGATTCAGCAAGGGTATTTCGTTCACTGATTAATTTCACGCTTCAAAATAATTGCTGGTTTAAATACCAGACACATCGGGGTGAAGCAATGCCAGGAGGGGCAAAAGTTTGAAGCAGGCCACAAAAAAGCACCCGAAAAGGTGCTTTTTTACGCGTTATTAACATACTGGCACTACTGTTGCAGCTCTTTTTCCGTGAACAGATCGGCAAACAGTGCGGTGCTCAAGTAACGCTCACCCGAGGAAGGAAGGATAACCACAATATTCTTATTGGTAAAGGCTTCATCTTCCTGAAGTTTGAGCGCTGCCGCAACGGCCGCACCGGAAGAGATACCCGCCAGAATGCCTTCTTCATCCATCAGACGACGCGCGGTAGAGATGGCCTCTTCGTTCGTGATGGCAACGACTTTATCGATCAGCTTCAGATCCAGGTTACCCGGAATGAAGCCCGCGCCGATGCCCTGAATTTTATGCGGGCCAGGCTTGAGCTCTTCGCCCGCCAGCGCCTGAGCGATAACCGGGGAGTCGGTAGGTTCAACGGCAACGGTAATCAGCTCTTTTTTACCTTTTGTGCCTTTAATATAGCGAGACACGCCGGTCAGCGTGCCGCCGGTGCCGACGCCGGAGATAAATACGTCAACCTGGCCGTCAGTATCTTCCCAGATTTCCGGGCCGGTGGTCTTCTCGTGAATTTCAGGGTTAGCCGGGTTGCTGAACTGCTGCAGCAGAAGATATTTCGCCGGATCGCTGGCCACGATCTCTTCCGCTTTCTGAATGGCACCTTTCATGCCCTTCGCGCCTTCGGTCAGGACCAGGTTCGCCCCCAGCGCTTTGAGCAGTTTGCGACGTTCGATGCTCATGGTTTCCGGCATGGTCAGGGTCAGCTTGTAGCCGCGTGCGGCAGCAACATAGGCCAGAGCGATACCGGTGTTACCGCTGGTCGGTTCCACCAGCTCAACGCCTGGCTTCAGCACGCCGCGTTTTTCAGCATCCCAAATCATGTTTGCACCGATGCGGCATTTTACGCTGAAGCTCGGGTTGCGTGATTCGACCTTCGCCAGAATGCGTCCATTACCGATACGGTTCAGTCGAACCAGGGGCGTATGACCGATAGTCAGCGAGTTGTCTTCATAAATCTTACTCATGGCCTGTCCTTAACTGTATGAAATTGGGATACCGACCCAGCATACCTGCTAAGCAGGTAGGGGGAAGTAAGGAATTCGCATATCTATATACTGCAAGGAAATAATGGGGATCAGTATGGAATAAGGGGCGGCATAAGCCACCCCTGCTTTACACATTTTTGCATTATTTCCATAACGCGTGCTTAGCACGATAGCAGTCCACCCACATCGCCGTCGCGCCGCAAACCGCAACCGGCATGATGAACAAGTTAAGGAAGGGAATCATGGTGAACAGGCTGGTCAGCGCGCCGAACTGCATATTGGCGACCTTCCGGGTGCGCAGGGCGGTGCGCATCGCTTTAAACGGCACCTTGTGGTTATCGAACGGATAGTCGCAGTACTGGATGGCCAGCATCCAGGCGCTGAACAGAAACCACAGCACCGGCGCAACCGTCTGGCCAATGCCGGGGACAAAGTAGAGGGCAAGCAGTACAACCGCGCGGGGGAGGTACCAGGCAAACTTCTGCCACTCGCGCTTCATAATGCGCGGGATATCTTTCACGATCCCCAGCACGCCCGTGTCCGGTGGCGTCGCGCCGGTAAGCCGCGCCTCCAGCTGTTCCGCCAGCAGGCCGTTAAACGGCGCGGCTATCCAGTTCGCGATCGTTGAGAATAAATAGCCGAATACCAGCAGCACGGAGATGACCGCCACCGGCCAGAGCAGGTAGTTAAGCCACTGCAGCCAGTCCGGCACGTAGCTCATCAGCGACGGGATCCAGCTTTCGAGCTTTGTGAACAGCCACCAGAACGCGCCGCCCATCAGAATAATGTTGATCAGCAGCGGCAGAATGACGAAGCGACGGATACCTGGCAGTGAAACCAGCTTCCAGCCCTGAGAAAAATACCAGACGCCGCTGCGCGGGGGAGAAGACGATGTTGAAACCATAACCAGGCTGTACTCCTTTTTTCACAACCAGTGGAATTGCCCGCCTATATTATCCACTTGCGGACCAATGACCAGTTCGGAAATGTTCGAAAAACCAGCAAAAAGCACGATTTACTTCATCTTTATGCTGCGAATGCTCTGCACACACTTGCACTTGACGTAAACGGCAAATACTCTTAGTGAGTAAATGTTTGCCGTGGTGGCAAGGTGTTAGAACAACAGAGAATATAATGATGCAGGATTTGCGTCTGATATTAATCATTGTTGGCGCGATCGCCATAATCGCTTTACTGGTACATGGTTTCTGGACCAGCCGTAAAGAGCGTTCCTCGATGTTTCGCGATCGCCCACTGAAGCGCATGAAGTCCAGTCGTGATGATGATGACACTGAAGATGACATCACCGGTAGCGACGACGACGGCGTGGGTGAAGTTCGTGTTCATCGGGTCAATACTGCGCCCGGCGCGGCTCATGGGGAGCATGAAGCCCCCCGCGCTCCGCAGCACCAGTATCAACCGCCGTATGCCTCTGCCCAGCCGCGCCAGCCAGCGCCGCAGCCAGTGGAAGAACCTGTACGTCAGCCGCCGCAACCGCCTGTACAACAGCAGCAGCCCGCTGCGCCACAGCCGGTTCAACAGCAACCTGTGCAGCAGCCCGTGCAACAGCAACCTGTGCAGCAGCCGCAGCAGCCTGTTCATGTACAGCCTGCGCCGCAGCCCGCTCCGGCTCCGCACGTTGAGCCAGAGCCGGTCGTCGAGCCTGAACCGGTTGTTGAAAAGCCGCAGCGTAAAGAAGCGGTGATCATCATGAACGTGGCCGCGCATCACGGCAGCCATCTCAACGGTGACGTGTTGCTCAACAGTATTCAACAGGCAGGCTTCAAGTTTGGCGATATGAATATTTTCCATCGCCACCTGAGCCCTGACGGTAGTGGTCCGGCGTTGTTTAGCCTGGCCAATATGGTCAACCCAGGCACCTTTGACCCGGAAATGACCGGTGATTTCGTGACGCCGGGTGTCACTATCTTTATGCAGGTGCCGTCCTACGGCGACGAGCTGCAAAACTTCAAGCTGATGCTGCAGTCCGCTCAGCACATCGCTGATGAAGTGGGTGGTGTGGTGCTCGACGATCAGCGTCGAATGATGACCCCGCAGAAGCTGCGCGAGTATCAGGACCGCATCCGCGAAGTTAAGGAAGCCAACGCGTAATTGTCGCGTTTACTTCAACTCCTCCTCAACCCCCGCCTGTCGGGGGTTTTTTCTCATTGATGGTGCGATATGGACTCAATCGAACAACAACTCACTGAACTGCGAACCACGCTTCGCCATCATGAATATCTCTATCATGTTATGGACGCACCGGAAGTGCCTGATGCGGAGTATGACCGGCTGATGCGCGAGCTGCGCGAGCTGGAGGCGCAGCACCCGGAACTGATTACGCCAGATTCTCCGACCCAGCGCGTCGGCGCCGAGCCGCTGGGGGCTTTCAGCCAGGTGCGTCACGAAGTGCCGATGCTGTCGCTGGACAACGTCTTTGATGAAGAGAGCTTCCTCGCGTTTAACAAGCGCGTGCAGGACCGTCTGAAAAGCAGCGATTCCCTCACCTGGTGCTGCGAGTTGAAGCTCGACGGCCTGGCGGTCAGCCTTCTCTATGAAAACGGCGTGCTGGTGCGCGCCGCCACGCGTGGCGACGGTACGACGGGTGAAGACATCACCACCAACGTGCGAACCATCCGCGCGATCCCGCTGAAGCTGCAGGGTGACAACATTCCCGCGCGTCTGGAAGTGCGCGGCGAGGTGTTCCTGCCGCAGGCGGGATTCGAGAAAATTAACGAAGAGGCGCGTCGCACCGGCGGGAAAGTTTTTGCTAACCCGCGTAACGCGGCGGCGGGCTCTCTGCGCCAGCTTGACCCGCGCATCACCGCGAAGCGACCGCTTACTTTCTTCTGCTACGGCGTCGGTATTCTGGAAGGTGGTGAGTTACCGGACACGCACCTCGGGCGTCTACTGCAGTTTAAAGCCTGGGGCCTGCCGGTGAGCAACCGCGTTCAGCTCTGCGACTCGCCGGAAGCGGTGCTGGCGTTCTACCACAAAGTGGAAGAGGACCGTCCGACGCTCGGCTTTGATATCGATGGCGTTGTCATCAAGGTCAATTCGCTGGCGCTGCAGGAGCAGCTGGGCTTTGTGGCGCGTGCACCGCGCTGGGCGGTGGCGTTTAAATTCCCTGCCCAGGAGCAGATGACCTTCGTTCGCGACGTGGAGTTTCAGGTGGGCCGTACGGGCGCTATTACTCCGGTCGCTCGACTGGAGCCGGTGCAGGTCGCAGGCGTGCTGGTGAGTAACGCTACGCTGCACAACGCCGATGAAATCGAACGCCTCGGCCTGCGCATCGGTGACAAAGTGGTGATTCGCCGCGCGGGCGATGTTATCCCGCAGGTGGTGAACGTTGTTGAGTCAGAACGTCCTGATGATACGCGCGAGGTCGTTTTCCCGACCCACTGCCCGGTATGCGGCTCTGACGTAGAGCGTGTGGAAGGCGAAGCGGTGGCCCGCTGTACGGGCGGCCTGATCTGCGGCGCGCAGCGTAAAGAGTCGCTTAAGCACTTTGTTTCCCGTCGCGCAATGGACGTTGACGGCATGGGCGACAAGATTATCGATCAGCTGGTCGAGAAAGAGTATGTCCATACGCCAGCGGATCTGTTCAGGCTCACGGCGGGCAAACTGACCGGTCTGGATCGCATGGGGCCGAAGTCAGCCCAGAACGTGGTTAACGCGCTGGAAGCAGCGAAAGAGACGACCTTCGCCCGCTTCCTGTACGCGCTGGGCATTCGTGAAGTCGGCGAAGCGACGGCGGCAGGTTTAGCCGCGTACTTTGGTACGCTGGAGGCGCTGGAAAAGGCAAGCATCGACGAGCTGCAGAAAGTGCCGGACGTCGGCATCGTCGTCGCCACGCACGTCTTTAACTTCTTTGCCGAAGAGAGCAACCGCGAGGTCATCGGCAAGCTGCTGGAAGAGGGCATTAAATGGCCTGCGCCGATGGTAGTCAACGCCGAAGAAATTGATAGCCCATTTGCCGGTAAAACCGTGGTGCTAACCGGTAGCCTTAGCCAGCTTTCACGCGACGATGCAAAAGCGCGTCTGGTGGCGCTGGGGGCCAAAGTGGCGGGCAGCGTGTCGAAGAAAACCGACCTGGTGATTGCCGGCGAAGCTGCGGGTTCGAAGCTGGCGAAAGCCCAGGAGCTCGGCATTGAGGTTATCGACGAAGCGGAAATGATGCGCCTGTTAGGAGAGTAACGTGGAGAAAGAGCAGCTCGTTGAGATCGCCAATACGGAAATGCCGTTCGGTAAATATAAGGGCCGCAGGCTGATCGATTTGCCGGAGGAGTACCTGCTGTGGTTCGCCCGCAAGGACGAATTCCCCGCCGGGCGCCTGGGCGAGCTGATGGCTATCACGTTACTGATCAAAACCGAGGGGCTGACCCAGCTGGTGCAGCCCCTGAAGCGTCCTTAAGCCTTCGCGGCGCGGGTCTCTTCCTGCGCCAGCTTTTCTGTCTGGCGCTTGTAGCGACGCGCCAGCACCGCGCAGACCATCAGCTGGATCTGATGGAAAATCATCAGCGGCAGCACCATCATCCCGATCACCGAGGTGGGGAACAGAATGTTCGCCATCGGGATGCCGTTCGCCAGGCTCTTTTTGGAGCCGCAGAAGACGATGGTGATCTCATCGGCTTTGCTGAAGCCGCATTTGCGCGCCACAAAAACGTTCACCGCAATGACAATTGCCAGCAGAACGAGGCTGACCACCACGATAAACAGCAGCGAGCCTGCGCCCACCTTATGCCAGATCCCGTTCACGACCGCTTCGCTGAAGGCGGAATAGACCACCAGCAGAATCGACGACTGGTCGGTTTTGGAGATCCATTTCTTATGCTTCGCCACGAACGCCCCGGTCCACGGACGCGAGAGATGGCCCAGGACAAACGGCAGCAGCAGCTGCAGGCAGATTTTGCCGACCTGCTCAAGGTTACCTTCCGCGCCGTGCATGTTCATCAGCAGGCCCACCAGCAGCGGGGAGACGAATATCCCTAACAGGCTGGATGCCGATGCGGAGCAGACCGCGGCTGCAACGTTCCCTCCGGCAAGAGAGGTAAAGGCAATGGCAGACTGCACGGTGGCCGGGAGAATACAGAGATACAGGAAACCGGTGTAGAGCGCCGGATCGACGTTAACCGGTGCCCACCAGGCAAACAGCACCCCGAGGATCGGGAACAGAATAAACGTGCTGCACATCACCCAGAGGTGCAGTCGCCAGTGGCTACCGCCAGCGATAATCGCTTCGCGGGAGAGCTTTGCGCCGTGCATAAAGAACAGCAGTGCGATGGCGGCTGTCGTCAGTCCCTCAAAAAAAGGGACGAAACCGCCGCGAGCAGGGAAGAACGAGGCCAGTAAAACGGTAGCCACCAGGGTGAGCGTAAACGGATCAAGAATACGAAATAGTTTCATAATGACTCCTGAAAACAGATGTCGCTATTGTGCTTTTTTCCATTTGAGAAATAAAATTAATTTATTGCATCCATTCATGAATTAAATAGATGAATTATTCCCTACGCCAGCTTCGCATTTTCGTCACCGTCGCCCACGCCTGCAGCTTTAGCCGGGCAGGTGAAATGATCGGCCTGAGCCAGTCGGCGGTCAGCCACAGCGTGAAAGAGCTGGAAAACCAGACCGGCGTTAGGTTGCTTGACCGCACCACGCGCGAAGTGGTCCTGACCGAAGCCGGGCAGCAGCTGGCCCTGCGTCTTGAACGGCTGCTTGATGAGCTGAACAGCACGCTCAGAGACGTGGGGAGGCTGGGGCAGCAGCTGTCGGGCACCGTGCGGGTTGCGGCCAGCCAGACGATCTCCGCGCACCTTATCCCGCAATGTATTGCCGAGGGAAACCATCGCTATCCTGATATTGATTTTGTCCTGCATGACAGACCGCAGCAGTGGGTGCTGGAGAGCATCCGCCAGGGCGATGTGGATTTTGGTATTGTGATCGATCCTGGCCAGGTGAGCGATCTGGAATGCGAAAGCGTTCTTTCTGAGCCTTTTTTGCTGCTCTGCCGTGACGACGACCCGCTGGCAGCGTTGCTCGAGGTCAGCTGGCAGTCCCTGCAGGGGGCGAACCTGGTTTTACAGGATTATGCCTCAGGCAGCCGCCCGCTGATTGATTCCGCGCTGGTGAATCAGGGCGTTAAGGCAACGATCGTGCAGGAGATTGGTCATCCGGCCACGCTGTTTCCGATGGTGGAAGCCGGAATTGGCATCAGCGTGTTGCCCGCTCTGGCGCTTCCCCTGCCGCAGGGAAGCCAGCTGGCGGTGAGGCGGCTGACGCCCGTTGTCGAACGAAAGCTGATGCTGGTGCGGCGAAAAAATCGTTCGCTCTCGGGTGCGGCGCAGGCCATCTGGGAAGTGGTGCGTATCCAGGCACAACGATTAACCGAGGCCCGCATACGCGATCCACTGTTTAACGCATCAGACGATTAGATGTAGATATCAATCTGATTAGTGTCTGACGGGCTATTCACGCCTTCTACTTTGCCCAGTTTTTGGTCCTGCTTCTTCTGAGCTTCTTCGGCCTGCTGGCGCTGCAGTGCGGCGAGCTGTGCCTGCAGCACTTTGATCTGGGTCTGAATCAGTTCCTGCTGCTTCTTCTTCTCATCTGCACTGCCGGGGCTGTTTGCCAGCTCTTTTAACTGCTGGGTCAGCTTTTTGATCTTGTCGAGAATGCGGGTGATTTGCGCAGAAATATCGTTACTGCTCGAAGAGCCACTCGCGCCGCTGGTTTGAATCTGTTGGGTTGAAGCCTGAATGGTCGTCATACTTTTTCCTCGCGTTATAAAACAGAGGTATCGGCACCGACGGGATTAGCTTGAGGAAAATGCGGCAGGTTCACATTTTTATATCGCAGATAGCAAAAAAGCGCCTTTAGGGCGCTTTTTTGCATTGGTGGGTCGTGCAGGATGACTCGCTTCGCTCGCCCTTCGGGCCGTCGCCGTAAACGGCTCCGGTGCCTCACTGCGTTCGGCTCGAACCTGCTGCAGGTTCGAATCATCCAGATCGCAGATAGCAAAAAAGCGCCTTTAGGGCGCTTTTTTACATTGGTGGGTCGTGCAGGATTCGAACCTGCGACCAATTGATTAAAAGTCAACTGCTCTACCAACTGAGCTAACGACCCGAAATGGTGGGCGATGACGGGCTCGAACCGCCGACCCCCTCCGTGTAAAGGAGATGCTCTACCAACTGAGCTAATCGCCCATTTCGGAACTGCTGTGATAAGGTGAGAATGGTGGGCGATGACGGGCTCGAACCGCCGACCCCCTCCGTGTAAAGGAGATGCTCTACCAACTGAGCTAATCGCCCAATCTCAATTCTTATCTACACTGCGAGTCTACCGAAGTAGATGGTGGGTGATGACGGGCTCGAACCGCCGACCCCCTCCGTGTAAAGGAGATGCTCTACCAACTGAGCTAATCACCCCCGCTGTGTGGAGTCGCATTATAGGGAGAGTTGAAAATGAGTCAACGCATTTTCTAAAGTTTTTATTCGTTCGTCGTAAAATTAAACAAAACGATCGCAAAATGGGCGGTGGCGCATGATTTCTAAACAAAAACAGCAAACTCCGCCACGATAAAGGGATCGACATTGAGGAATCCCCCCACAGTGATAGAATATTGCCCATCGTTTTTTCCCCGGGATTTGCCGATTGCCGGCATCTTTATAACGTAAGGCCATTTCATGAAAATCAAAACTCGCTTCGCGCCGAGCCCGACAGGCTATCTGCACGTCGGTGGTGCTCGTACTGCTCTCTATTCCTGGCTTTTTGCACGCCACAACCAAGGTGAGTTCGTGCTGCGTATAGAAGATACCGATCTTGAGCGCTCCACGCCGGAAGCAATTGAAGCCATTATGGATGGTATGAACTGGCTGAACCTGCAGTGGGACGAAGGCCCGTATTTCCAGACCAAACGTTTTGACCGCTATAACGCTGTTATTGATGAGATGCTGGTCGCGGGCACGGCGTATAAGTGCTACTGCTCCAAAGAGCGTCTGGATGCGCTGCGTGAAGAGCAGATGGCGAACGGTGAAAAACCGCGCTATGACGGCCGCTGCCGCCACGACCACAGCGAGCATGCCGCTGATGAGCCATGCGTGGTGCGTTTTGCTAACCCGCAGGATGGCTCGGTGATTTTCGACGACCAGATCCGTGGCCCGATCGAATTCAGCAACCAGGAGCTGGACGATCTGATCATACGCCGTACCGACGGTTCCCCAACCTATAACTTCTGCGTCGTGGTTGATGACTGGGATATGGAAATTACCCACGTTATCCGTGGTGAAGACCATATCAACAATACCCCACGCCAGATCAACATCCTGAAAGCGCTGAATGCACCTGTTCCGGTCTATGCGCACGTCTCCATGATCAACGGCGACGACGGTAAAAAGCTGTCTAAACGTCACGGTGCGGTCAGCGTCATGCAGTATCGCGACGACGGCTATCTGCCGGAAGCGCTGCTGAACTATCTGGTGCGTCTGGGCTGGGCTCACGGCGACCAGGAGATCTTCAGTCGCGAAGAGATGATCGAACTGTTCTCTCTGAGCTCTGTGAGCAAATCTGCCAGCGCATTCAACACCGACAAGCTGCTGTGGCTCAACCATCACTACATCAATACCATGCCGCCGGAATATGTGGCGACTTACCTGCAGTGGCACATTGAGCAGGCAAACATTGATACCCGCACTGGCCCTGAGCTGTCGGACCTGGTAAAACTGCTCGGCGAGCGCTGCAAAACGCTGAAAGAAATTGCCGAAAGCTGCCGCTACTTCTATGAAGAGTTTGATGAGTTCGACGCTGACGCCGCGAAGAAGCACCTCCGCCCGGTTGCGCGTCAGCCGCTGGAAGTGGTGCGTGACAAGCTTGCTGCGCTCACCGAGTGGACCGCTGAAAATGTGCATCACGCCATTCAGGCGACCGCAGACGAACTGGAAGTGGGCATGGGCAAAGTCGGTATGCCGCTGCGCGTTGCGGTGACCGGCGCGGGTCAGTCTCCGGCGCTGGACGTGACTGTCCATGCCATCGGCAAGTCACGCAGCGTGGCGCGCATCAACAAGGCGCTGGATTTTATTGCAGAACGTGAAAATCAGCAGTAATTAAGCCATCTATAAGAAAAACGGCAGGGTATCCTGCCGTTTTTTTGTCTTTTATTCGGCAATACCCAGACGAGCAAGAAAACCGCGTATGCCTTCGCGCTTCAGTAAGGTACCCAGACGCTGCTGTTCAAGCTCAGTCATACTCTCCAGCGTTTCGATAATGCCCGGACGCAGACGTGAAGGCTGTTCATTGTAGGATGAGGCCACCTCAGCCAGATGATAAACCGCCTGGCGGTTACGGATAGCCGGGAGGCTCATAATATGTTCCTTCACGCGTGCATCAACGTGAATGAGCCGCGCCCGACCGCCTTTTACGCCATTGAGTCCTTCGGTTTTCCACCCCTGCTGCCGTATCCAGCGATTTACCGTTTGTCTGGCAACACCCAAATTCTCCGCCAGCTCTTCCGTGGTCATTTTGCTACGTAGTCTTTTCATATTAATTCTGGTCGCGAATCCCTAAACGTTGCAACAAACCGGTAATCCCTTCCCGCAATAGCAGCGATGTCAACTGCTTCTGCTCTTCCGGCGTCATTTCATTGGCCAGCGTCAGGAGTAGGGTATGAAGTGAACCGTCAGTGCTGATGCCGTCAGGCACAGCGGATGTTTCCGTTGCCCGGCGTGCGCTGCGGATAAAGTCACGCACCTTTTCGTTCACATGCACCAGACGCGCTTTACCCCCCTGGACACCGGGCTTAGGCGACGTTATCCAACCCTCTTTGCGTACCCATTTATTGATGGTCTGTCGGCTATAGCCAGTGAGCAGGGCTAACTCTTCCGGCGTCATTCGTTCCTTGATCATGCAATTTCCTGAATATTCGTGGGGTTAATTAACGGCTCATTTTATAGCACCGTTTTACGTGAAAACGTGACAGGCTTAACTCATGACTGCGAGCAGGCTCGCAAAGTGATTCATTTGCATGATTTTTCGGCGATTGAACCGCGGCTATTGATTTTGCCGTTGACACTCCGCGGCGGAATTCATATTATGCCGCCCGTCAACATGACAGCTTTACGATGGGGCTATAGCTCAGCTGGGAGAGCGCCTGCATGGCATGCAGGAGGTCAGCGGTTCGATCCCGCTTAGCTCCACCAAACTCTGAACCCAACAGAGTGTGGTTAGTAAAGTAACATGTGGGGCTATAGCTCAGCTGGGAGAGCGCTTGCATGGCATGCAAGAGGTCAGCGGTTCGATCCCGCTTAGCTCCACCAAAATTTTAAACCCTCGTCAAAAGACGAGGGTTTTTTTTATGTTTTTGTAACACCCCTAAACGTATTTTGTTGCCAAAATGGTTTTTTTCCATATCCCACCTCAACCGAAATCAATAAATCAGTCTATAAATAGACTTCAACTTGATTCGCGTAATTAATAAACCTATTATCCATGCGGTCAATGATATGAATGGATAATAATCTCCCCCAGCTTAATGAATAGAAAATCGTATAATAATGTAAAGATATTTATAATTGCTCTGGCGATCTGTCTGATTGCGGTTCCCGTTTCCCGTTATCTCTCCCCGCGTGCAATTGTTAATGAACACGACGTTTATTTAGCGTGGCTCCCGTTAAGCGTTATGCTGGCGATTATGCTGTTATTGGGGCGCCGCGGTATTCTGCCTATTCTGATAAGTTTTATGGTTGCTAATATATTTAACGTTAATTTAGCACCACTACAATATTCAGTATTACTGTTCTGTCAGACTTTCTCCGTATTCGCTGCCTGCGGTGTTCTGCGCCTTGTGCTGGGCCGGCGCTGGCGCTACTGTATGCCCAACAGGCACATTGGGTTACGCATATTTTGGCTCGGCTTTATGGTGCCGATAGGCATTAAAATGTCGATGTATCTTGCTGGCTATTTCTTTGATTTTCCGGTCACAATCTCAACTTTCTTCGGCGAAGGAACGGTAATTTATAACGTTGTTGATATTCAAAGTCTGATATGCGCGGCGATGATTTTTACCATGATGTTCTATTATCCGTTAAGAATGATTATTAATCCTCGTTATGCCATCAAGTTCTGGCGGCGAAGTGTGAAGCCCGTGTTTTTACACAAGAAATCATTATATATATTCGTCTGGCTGATGCTGTTAATCGCCATCATCGCAATTTTATGTGCGCCTTTTGAGTCGCCTGTTATTGCGGGCTATTTGATGCCGATTATTTTCATTCTCTTTACGTTAGCGATTAGCCGTCTGAGCTACGCGCTTATCTCTCTGCTGTGGGCCACCTCTGCGCTTCTGCTGTTGACCTACAACTACAACTTTCTAAACGGAGTGGAGTCGGGCCATTCGCTCTCCTTTATCCTGTCGGTACTGATCTCTTTTGCTATCTGCCTGCTTTATATGTCGCGTATCTATCAGCGAAGCGAATGGTTGAAGCAGGGCTGGCAGGACAGAGCGCTCACCGATCCGCTGACAGGATTACCCAACATTCGTGCGCTGGAAGATTTTCTCCTCGACCACCCGGATGCCAAAGTGTGTTGCCTGAGAATGGATAATCTGGAGTTTTTGAGCCGCCATTACGGCATTCTCATGCGGGTGCACTGCAAACGAATGATCACGTCCTCTCTCCAGCCGCTGTTGCAAAAAGATGAGACGCTTTTCCAGCTGCCGGGAAGCGAGCTGGTGCTGGTATTGCTTGGGCAGGGAACGGCCGAGCGCCTCCAGCATATGGTTGATCGGCTGAACAGCCGTAAGATTTTCTGGAACAATACCGGGCTGGATATCGAATTTGGCGCCTCCTGGGGAATGGTCGAAAACGGTGAGAAACTGCACCACACGCTGGGGCAACTGAGCTGGCTGGCCGAGCAATCCTGCGGAGCGCACAACGTTCTTGCGCTGACGAATAGCCTGGAAGCTGCATCAGGACAAACAACGGAGCGTGTCCTGATGCTGGCGCGGATTAAGCACGCCCTGGAGGCGGGGCAGTTCCATTTGTATGCGCAGCCGATCCAGAAGGCGGACGGTAGCGGGTACTACGAAATTCTGGCGCGTATGGAGAGCGAGGGCGAGATCATCACCCCTGACCGCTTTATTCCCCTGATTGCCCAGTTCAACCTCAGCCACCGGTTTGATATGTGCGTCATGGAAAAATTACTGCTGTGGCTGCGCGATCACCCAGCGACGCAGGCTGGCGCCCGTTTCTCTGTCAATCTGATGCCGCTTACGCTGATGCAAAATGAGGTGGCGACTGAGATTTGTGCGCTCTTTGAACGGTACGGCGTTGCGCCTCAGGCTGTCGTGATTGAGATCACCGAAGAGCAGGCCTTCTCCAATTCCGGCTGCAGCATCCACAACATTCAGCAGCTGCGGGATTACGGTTTCAGGATTGCCATCGATGATTTTGGAACCGGCTACGCCAACTACGAGCGTCTGAGACGCCTGCAGGCAGACATCATTAAAATTGACGGCTGCTTCGTGAAAGATATTTGTACTGATGATATGGACGCAATGATCGTCCAGTCAATATGTAATCTGGCGAAGACGAAATCACTGTGCGTGGTGGCCGAATATGTTGAGACGCCAGCGCAGCGGGAGATGCTGCTACGCTTCGGCGTGGACTATCTCCAGGGCTACCTGATAGGCAAACCCAAACCGCTGGAAGAATTGCGGGCATAAAAAAACCGGGAGCAAGTCTCCCGGTTTTTTTTTACGCTAAACGTTACAGAACCAGCGCAGCAATAGAAGCAGACAGGACGCTCACCAGGGTGGAGCCGTAAACCAGTTTCAGGCCAAAGCGAGAAACCACGTTACCCTGTTCTTCGTTCAGGCCTTTAATCGCACCGGCGATAATACCGATGGACGAGAAGTTCGCGAAGGAGACCAGGAATACGGACAGAATGCCTTCCGCACGTGGAGAGAGCGTGCTGGCGATTTTCTGCAGATCCATCATCGCAACGAATTCGTTAGAAACCAGCTTGGTCGCCATGATACTGCCTACCTGCAGCGCTTCATGAGCCGGAACACCCATCACCCATGCGACAGGGTAGAAGATGTAGCCCAGGATGCCCTGGAAGGAGATGCCCAGCACTGCGGCGAACAGGGCGTTCAGTGCGGAGATCAGGGCGATAAAGCCGATCAGCATTGCGGCAACGATAATCGCCACTTTGAAACCGGCCAGGATGTACTCACCCAGCATTTCGAAGAAGCTCTGACCTTCGTGCAGGTTAGACATCTGGATGTTCTCTTCGCTGGCGTCAACACGATACGGGTTTATCAGCGACAGAACGATAAAGGTGCTGAACATATTCAGAACCAGCGCTGCAACCACATATTTTGGCTCCAGCATGGTCATGTACGCGCCCACGATAGACATGGAAACGGTAGACATCGCGGTTGCCGCCATGGTGTACATGCGGTTACGGGACATTTTGCCGAGGATATCTTTATACGCGATGAAGTTCTCAGACTGACCGAGGATCAGGGAACTTACGGCGTTGAAAGATTCCAGCTTGCCCATGCCGTTTACTTTGGATAACAGGAAACCAATGCCACGAATAACGAACGGCAGAACGCGGATGTGCTGCAGAATACCGATCAGCGCGGAGATGAAGACGATTGGGCACAGTACCTTCAGGAAGAAGAATGCCAGACCTTCGTCGTTCATTTTACCGAAGACAAAGTTTGTCCCTTCGTTGGCGAATCCGAGCAGTTTTTCGAACATTTCGGAGAAGCCTTTCACGAAGCCGAGGCCTACGTTGGAGTTCAGGAAGAACCACGCAAGTAAAACTTCAATGACCAGCAGCTGGACAACATAACGAATACGAATTTTTTTGCGGTCTGTGCTGACCAGCAATGCGAGTGCAGTAACGACAACAAGTGCCAGGACAAAATGAAGGACGCGGTCCATATTTGCTCCAAATATGAGGCAGGTTTAATTTTCGTGCACATTCTATGTAACAAGCGAAAAGAAAACGAGATCAGGGACACACTATAGTTACATCCTGTGACGAGTCTCAAAATTAGTGATCCACAATACATTTTTGTTATGTTAGGTAAATGAGTGAAAAGTTAAGTTTGTGTGCTACGCTTCACAAATGACCGCGCATTTTCACATTCTGTGATGTCGCACCACCTGCCCATCTATTGTTCTTAGCTATCAGAGAAATCATTTTAAACTCTCTAAATGATCTTGATAATCATTCTCATTTTGATAGCATTAAACATAGCAAAGGCTATATTTCCAGAGGCAGATAATGACAAACAGTCGCGTAGAGGGTAGCAGTGGTAGAGCCGCGCGCAAGTTGCGGTTCGCATTAATGGGACCTGCTTTTATTGCTGCCATCGGCTATATCGATCCGGGTAATTTTGCGACCAATATTCAGGCCGGGGCCAGTTTCGGCTATAAGCTGCTGTGGGTGGTCGTCTGGGCAAACCTGATGGCGATGCTGATTCAGATGCTCTCTGCAAAACTGGGGATTGCCACGGGTAAAAACCTGGCGGAGCAAATTCGCGACCATTATCCCCGTCCGGCGGTGTGGCTCTACTGGGTTCAGGCGGAAATTATCGCCATGGCAACCGATCTCGCTGAATTTATCGGGGCAGCGATCGGCTTTAAGCTGATTCTGGGCGTGTCGCTGTTACAGGGGGCGGTGCTGACCGGGATTGCCACATTCCTGATCCTGATGCTGCAACGTCGGGGTCAAAAACCGCTGGAGAAGGTCATTGGTGGCCTGCTGCTGTTTGTTGCTGCGGCGTACATCGTCGAGCTGATTTTCTCACAGCCGAATCTGGCGCAGCTCGCGAAAGGCATGGTGATCCCAAGCCTGCCAACCTCGGAAGCGGTTTTCCTGGCCGCCGGGGTACTTGGGGCGACCATTATGCCGCATGTCATTTATTTGCACTCCTCTTTGACCCAGCATCTGCACGGCGGGACGCGTAAAGAACGCTACTCGGCAACCAAATGGGATGTGGCAATCGCCATGACCATCGCGGGTTTTGTGAATCTGGCGATGATGGCCACCGCAGCCGCCGCTTTCCACTTTAACGGTCATACTGGTGTCGCCGATCTCGACCAGGCTTACCTCACGCTTGAGCCGTTACTGAGCCATGCTGCTGCCACGATATTTGGTCTGAGCCTGGTTGCCGCCGGTCTCTCCTCCACGGTGGTGGGGACGCTGGCAGGGCAGGTGGTGATGCAGGGATTTGTTCGCTTCCATATTCCATTGTGGGTGCGTCGTTTTATCACCATGCTTCCGTCGTTTATCGTGATTCTGATGGGGCTCGATCCAACGCGAATTCTGGTGATGAGCCAGGTGCTGCTGAGCTTTGGTATTGCGCTGGCGCTGGTGCCGCTGCTGATTTTCACCAGCAATAAAACTCTGATGGGCGAACTGGTTAATACGACGCTGGTGAAACGGGCCGGGTGGGCCATCGTGGTGGTCGTCGTAGCGCTAAACCTGTGGCTGTTGATTGGCACCGCGCTGGGGCTATAAAAGAAAAAGGAGCCGGGAGGCTCCTTTTTGCATTAATGATGACCGTGACCGTGACCGTGACCACCGCGTCCTTTTCCGCCGTGACCCCAGCCGCCGCGGCGGTCGTCACGATCTTTCCAGCCTTCGCGGTAGCCGCGCTCATAGGCGTTGTTTTTATACCAGCCGCGATGCAGGCCGTTATCGTGCCTGCGCCAGCGGTCACCCCGCCATTCATAATGACGGTGCCAGTAATCACGGTCGCGCCAGTAGCCACCGTCCCAGTATCTGCCGTAGTCGTCACGATCGCCAATTTGTAATTTTACTGATGGCAACAGGGTGATTTCGCCCGCAGTGGCGACGAGCGGGGCCGAAGCCAGTAATACCGCTGCAAGAATCAGTGACCTGAACATACTCTTTCTCCTTCACGATCGGGGCCTTCGTGGGGCCTGTTAACGCAATATTACGAGTTGGTAAAGGCTCGTTTCATCGCCTCAACTCCGAATTCCCGAGGGAGAGCACTTTTTGCTAAAAGTGGTTTTATTTTGAACTGCTCAGGATCTGGTCGATTAGAGAAAGTTCTTCTGCGGTAAACTGGCGGTTTTCCAGCATACCCACGGCATCATCAATCTGAGCCGTTTTGCTGGCCCCGATCAGCACCGACGTGACCTCCTCATGGCGTAACACCCAGGCAAGCGCCATCTGCGAGAGTTTCTGGCCGCGGCTTTCTGCCAGGGCGTTTAGCTGGCGCACCTTCTCAAGCTTCTCTTCGGTGATCTGTTCCGGGTTAAGGAATTGACTGCCGCTTGCCGCACGGGAATCGGCGGGAATACCGTTAAGATACCGGTTGGTCAACTGTCCCCCTGCCAGCGGCGAGAAGGGAATACAGCCGACCCCTTTTTCCTGCAGAACATCCAGCAAACCCTCTTCCGGCGCACGTTCGAACATCGAGTATTTCGGCTGGTGGATCAGGCAGGGCGTGCCCAGGTCATTCAGGATATCAATCGCTTTTCGCGCCAGCTCGGCAGGATAGTTGGATAACCCGACATACAGGGCTTTGCCCTGGCGCACCAGATGGTCAAGCGCTTTCATGGTTTCCTGTAGCGGCGTTTCCGGGTCCGGACGGTGATGATAGAAGATATCGACATATTCCAGCCCCATGCGCTTCAGGCTTTGATCGAGGCTTGCCAGCAGATATTTGCGCGATCCCCAGTCGCCGTAAGGGCCGTCCCACATGGTATATCCCGCTTTCGTGGAGACGATCAATTCGTCGCGCCAGGGCAGGAAATCCTCCTGCAAAATACGGCCGAAATTACGCTCGGCGGACCCCGGCGGGGGACCATAGTTATTGGCAAGGTCGAAATGCGTAATACCCAGATCGAACGCGCGCTGTAAAAGTTGACGGCTATTTTCGATGAGCGTGGCGTCACCAAAGTTATGCCACAGCCCCAGCGAGACCGCGGGCAACCTGAGTCCGCTTCGCCCACAGCGGCGATACTCCATTGTCTGATAACGATTTTTGTCCGGCTGATAACCCATTCGTATGACCTCTCGTGCTGAAGAGAAAAATCAGTGTATACGTTTACATTAACGTGAAAAAAAGCAGCATAGCTCAGCATTTTTTGTAAAGCATTCTTTCCATAGCCTTCTTATGGCCAATTCTGGACAGCCATCACGCTTATTTAATACTCAAAGTGAGGTCAACATCAGAAGGATACCTGTTTATGCGTACCCCGTACTGCGTCGCCGATTACCTGCTGGACCGTCTTACAGATTGTGGAGCCGATCATCTGTTTGGCGTGCCGGGCGACTATAACCTGCAGTTTCTCGACCACGTAATAGACAGCCCGGATATCTGCTGGGTGGGCTGTGCCAATGAGTTAAACGCCTCTTATGCCGCTGACGGATATGCCCGCTGTAAGGGCTTCGCCGCGCTGCTGACAACGTTTGGCGTCGGAGAATTAAGTGCCATGAACGGCATTGCGGGCAGCTATGCCGAGCACGTTCCGGTGCTGCATATTGTTGGCGCGCCGGGGATGGCGTCTCAGCAAAGGGGGGAACTGCTGCACCATACGCTGGGCGATGGTGAGTTCCGCCATTTTTACCATATGAGCGAGCCGATCACCGTTGCACAGGCGATCCTGACCGAACAAAACGCCTGTTATGAAATCGACCGGGTACTAACGACGATGCTCCGGGAACGTCGTCCCGGCTATTTGATGTTACCTGCCGATGTGGCAAAAAAAGCCGCTACGCCGCCTGTAAACGCTCTCACGCTTCGGCATGCGCATGCCGATAGCGCCTGCCTGAAAGCGTTCCGGGATGCTGCGGAGCGTCAACTGGCAGCGAGTAAGCGTAACGCGCTGTTAGCGGATTTTCTTGTCCTGCGCCATGGGTTGAAGCACGCGCTGCAGAAGTGGGTGAAGGATGTGCCGATGGCGCATGCCACGATGCTGATGGGCAAAGGCATATTCGACGAACGTAACGCCGGTTTTTACGGTACATACAGCGGTTCAGCCAGTGCCGGTCCGGTAAAAGAGGCGATAGAGGGAGCGGATACGGTGCTGTGCATCGGCACGCGTTTTACCGATACTCTGACGGCCGGGTTTACCCATCAGTTAACGCCTGCACAGACGATAGAAGTCCAGCCTCATGCCGCCCGCGTCGGCGATATCTGGTTTACCGGCATCCCGATGGCCCAGGCCATTGAAGCGCTGCTGGAGCTGTGCAAACAGCATATTCACGATAAGCCTGTTCCGGCATCGTACAGCGCGATGAATTTCCCTCAGCCGGACGGCTCGCTTACGCAGGAGAATTTCTGGCAAACGCTGCAAACGTTTATTCGCCCGGGAGACATCATCCTGGCCGATCAGGGCACCTCGGCCTTCGGCGCGATTGATCTGCGTTTGCCTGCCGACGTGAATTTTATCGTCCAGCCGCTGTGGGGCTCGATCGGCTACACCCTGGCCGCGGCGTTCGGGGCGCAAACGGCATGCCCGAACCGGCGCGTGATTGTGCTGACGGGGGATGGCGCGGCACAGCTGACCATTCAGGAGCTCGGGTCAATGTTGCGTGATAAACAACATCCCATCATTCTGGTGCTCAACAACGAAGGATACACGGTTGAAAGGGCAATTCACGGGCCGGAACAGCGTTACAATGACATTGCGCTATGGAACTGGACGCAAATCCCGCAGGCCCTGAGCCTCGATCCTCAGGCCCAGTGCTGGCAAGTCAGTGAAGCGGAGCAGCTGGCGGACGTGCTGGAAAAAGTAGCGCACCACGAGCGGCTCTCGCTAATTGAGGTGATGCTGCCAAAAGCGGATATCCCACCGCTGCTGGGGGCTATTACCAAAGCGCTGGAAGCGCGCAATAGCGCCTGATTATTTGTCGTTTCGCCAGGCCATCATCATCGGTTTGCCCGCCAGCAGGAGCCAGGCGGGCAACATCACGATGCAGAGCAGCGGGAACAGCGTCGAATCCGGCACCACCACTGCCGCCATAAACAGGCTCAGCCATGCATCGCGCGTCACCACCAGTACCAGCCCCAGAATAGAGCAGGAGACGGTAATCGCCGCCGGAACCGCGTCGACATGCTCGTGCAGCATCAGCCCCAGCGCCACGCCGACAAACACCGCCGGGAAGATACGCCCGCCGCGGAAACCGCACGCTGCAGCAACGACAAGCGCCGCCAGCTTGATGACGGCAAACAACAGGTAATCGGACACGCTAAACACCTGGCTGAAGGCCAGCTGCTGCATCTCGTCCAGACCTTTGAACAGGGTCACCGTTCCGCCAATTGCCCCTAAAATACCGAGGATTAGCCCCCCTGTTCCCAGAATCAATACCGGATGTTTGAGTTTATGCACCAGCCGGTGCAGGCGCGGAAGACACCATACCGCCACCATGCCCAGCGCGATGGCGATCGCGACGACGATGGCGCCGCTGAATATATCTGCAATCCGCATCTCTCCGTAGTGCGGCAGAGAGAGGGAAAAATGGGGATGGAAAAACAGGCTTGTCGTCAGCGCGCCGGCAGCCGCGGCCATCAGTGGAGCGAACAGCTTATCCCAGAGTGGGACGTCGTTATCACTGGCCAACGTCTGAGAAAAGATCAGGGCAGCAGCGACAGGCGTGCCAAAAAGCGCCCCGATGGTGCCTGCGGAGGCGAGGATGGTCCAGTCCAGCGCGCCGACGCGAGGCAGAATGCGTGCGCCGAGGAACACCGCCAGGCCAATATTCACCGCCATAATCGGATGCTCGGGACCCAGGCTGACGCCGCCCGCCAGGCCCACGATCAACGCGACGATCAGCCCCGGCAGTGCAGAGGGGGGAACCGGAGCGCCAATCAGAGGTTCAAGCGCCGGGTCCGGTCCGGCGTGGCCGGGACTGAAACGGATCGCCAGACCCACCGCAATACCGGTTAACGTCAGCATCAGGATGATCCACGCCGAAGAATCCGCGGTGACCCCCAGTTTTGCCGGAAGCGCTGTCCATAAGAGAGTTTGCAGCACCGACGCGATTTTCATCACGACGATAAGGACCAGGCTTGAGGCCACGCCAATGATCAGCGCCGGAATTGCCAGCAACAGCATGGTTCTGGCTCGCGGGTGGAGCATGATGATTTCCTTGTACAAAATGCAATGACGTTACTTTGCATATTAAGCCTTATGGCAATAGTGCAAAAGGTGCTGAAACGGTAAAGTTATTCTGTGACGAAGATCGATAATCCACGGGCATTCACCTTCCGGTCGTTGTTGTTATCACGCCTTGAATTTACAGTGTCCGAAAGATTTATTCTGACTTTAGCGGAGCAGTAGAAGAATGACAAAGTATGCTTTGGTAGGCGATGTGGGCGGCACGAACGCGCGTCTCGCATTATGCGATGTAAGTAGCGGTGAAATTTCCCGGGCGAAGACCTACTCAGGGCTGGATTACCCAAGCCTTGAGGCCGTTGTTCGCGTCTATCTGGAAGAGCATCAGGTGAGCGTCGAAGACGGCTGCATCGCCATTGCCTGCCCGATAACCGGCGACTGGGTCGCAATGACCAACCATACCTGGGCATTCTCCATCGCAGAGATGAAAAAGAATCTCGGTTTTGCGCATCTGGAAATCATCAATGACTTCACCGCGGTGTCCATGGCGATCCCGATGCTGAAGCCGGAGCACCTGATTCAGTTTGGCGGCGCTGAACCGGTCGAAGGCAAGCCGATTGCGGTTTACGGGGCCGGTACCGGCCTGGGCGTGTCGCACCTGGTGCATGTTGCTCAGCGCTGGGTGAGCCTGCCGGGTGAAGGCGGCCATGTGGACTTTGCGCCAAACAGCGAAGAAGAGGGCATTATCCTCGAAGAGTTACGCGCGGAGATCGGCCACGTTTCCGCCGAGCGGGTCCTGTCAGGACCGGGGCTGGTGAACCTGTATCGTGCGATTGTGAAATCGGACGGTCGTCTGCCGGAAAATCTGCAGCCGAAAGACGTCACTGAACGCGCGCTGGCGGACAGCTGCATCGACTGCCGTCGCGCTCTTTCGCTGTTCTGCGTTATTATGGGACGGTTCGGCGGCAACCTGGCGCTAACGCTGGGCACCTTTGGCGGGGTCTATATTGCGGGCGGGATCGTGCCGCGCTTCCTCGACTTCTTTAAAGCCTCCGGTTTCCGCGGCGGGTTTGAAGATAAAGGGCGTTTCAAAAGCTACGTACAGGACATTCCCGTTTATCTCATCGTGCATGATAACCCAGGCCTGCTGGGTTCGGGTGCCCATCTGCGTCAGGTTCTCGGTCAAATTCTCTGATGTATCATTACCCTCTCCCGCGGGAGAGGGCTCTTTCGTTACAGGTGCATCAGCTGGCGGAATTCTTTCACTTTGCTGCGGCTCACTGGCACCTGAAAATCCAAATCCTTAAGGCGCAAAATATAGGTGTTGTTAAACCACGGTTCGATCTCGCGGATCTTGTTTAAATTGACGCAAAACGAACGGTGGCAGCGGAAAAAGTGGGCTGCCGGAAGCTTGCTGCAGAATTCGGTAATGTTCATCGCCATGACATACGATTCCCGCCGCGTATAGACAAACGTCATCTTTTCGTGCGCTTCGGCGTAGTAGATATCGTTGACCGGGGTCACGATGATGCGCTCATCTTTGACCAGATTAATGGTGTCGTTTTCCCGTATCGTCGGGCTGGCGGTAGCCGGAGCGCTCTGTTGCTGCCATGCGGCCTCCAGCTTTTGCAGCATGCTGACAATTCGCGACTCCTGGTAAGGCTTCAGAATATAGTCAAATGCCTCCAGCTCGAAGGCTTCTACGGCATGCTCTTTCCATGCGGTAACGAACACAATAAACGGCTTATGGGCAAACTGATTGATATTTTGCGCCAGCAGCACGCCGTCCAGCGAGGGAATATTGATATCCAGAAAAATCGCGTCAACCCGGTTATGCTGCTGAAACTTCAGCACGTCCAGACCATCATCAAACGTACCCACAATCTCCATCTGGCTGTGGGTTTTGATAAGCCAGGTTAGTTCCTGTTGAGCCAGGAATTCATCTTCAACGATGATGACTTTCATATTACTCACCCTGAGGTAATAAAGATGTCGCCGCATGAACAGGGGAGCGCTCATTCGGGACGTAAAAAGCGATTTCAGTGCCTGGTTCAAGACGATGAATATGCAGCCCGTCGCCGTAGAGAAGCTTGACTCTGTGGTGCACGTTCAGCAGCCCGATTTTATTCCCGGGCATCTCGTTAGACTCCACGCGCTCAATGACTTTTGGGTCAATCCCGTGGCCGGTATCGCGCACCGCAATTCGCACCCGGTTGCCGCTTTCGGTGATGCTGATGGTGACCACCCCTTTGCCTTTACAGGGCTGAATACCGTGAACAATCGCGTTTTCAACCAGCGGCTGGATCAGCAGGCTCGGGATCACGCAATTGACCTCTTCATCAATATCGTAAATCACCGTGAGCTTGTCGCCAAAGCGCGCCTGCTCAATCGCGATATAGTCTTTGATCTGATAAAGCTCTTTTTTAATGTCTATCTGCTCGTCATCTTTCAGTTCGATGTTGTAGCGCAGATAGCGCGACAGGTTAAAAATCAGCTGGCGCGCGGTGTCCGGATTCAAACGAATGGAAGAGGAGATAGCGTTGAGCGCGTTAAACAGGAAATGGGGATTAATTTTGCTCTGCAGCGCGCGCAGCTCTGCCTTATTTGCCATCTCACGCAGCTGTTCTGCCCGGGAGACCTCCAGCTGAGTAGAGATAATCTGCGACAGGCCAATGGCCATCTCCTGCAGCGTGGAGGTGATCTGATGCGCGTGGCAGTAATAAATTTTCAGCGTGCCCGTTACAACGCCTTTTTCCCATAGCGGGATCACCAGCATCGAGTGAATTTCCGGCGTTCGGTGAGCTTCATCATTGTTTTTAATGATGATTTTTCCGTAGTTAATCGCCTGTCTGGTGGTCGGACTAATGGTGTCATCACTGTCGCGATAGTTGTGTTCTCCAACGCCTACGTAGGCCAGCACGTGGTCGATATTGGTAATGGCGACGGCGTCAGCGTGAATGTCATGGCGGATGATCTCGCAGACCTGGCGCAGCGACTCCGCGTTAACGTGGCGAAAGAGCGGCAGCGTTTTGTTGGCAATATCCAGCGCCAGCTTGGCCTGACGGGCGGCGCTGGCCTCTTTTTCCCCTTCAACGCTCTGTACCAGCAGCACGATAAAACCGATGCAGACGCTGCCCAGGATCATAGGAATACCGATTTTCGAGACGATATCCAGCCCCAGCGCGGTGGTGGGGGCCCAGACGACGACAAGGACCATGGTCAGCGTTTCGCACACCATGCCCGCAGCAATCCCGGCGCGCCAGCGCTGTTTTTTGGGGATCTTGCGGCCGATCCAGCCGGAAAGCACCCCGGCGATAATGCTGGTGATAAAGCATGGCACTGCCGTTACGCCACCGATATCAATCAAGTAGCGATGGGTCCCGGCAATCACGCCGGTGATGACACCCACCCACGGGCCAAACAAAATTCCGCCGGACATGACGGCGATAATGCGCACGTTAACCAGCGAACCCTCTACCGGCACCCCGGACCAGGTGCTAAACAGTGCGAACAGAGAAAAGATGGCGGTAACGGCCAGCAGCTCTTTCGGCGAGTGTGCGGATTTATGCAAAAGCTCGCGAAACAGGCGAATGCGAATCAGGAAGAACAGGCAAATCAGCATTAATGCCGCACGGTCAAAAACCGCCAGCAGCATAGTGAATATCTCGTGCACGGAGCAGACCTGGGCAAACGGGAAAGAACCATGATAAAAAACCTGGGGCGTATTGACCAGCTATCCGTCGGGTTTATCAAATGAGGAAAAACCATATTTTACAAAGGGGATTGTCAGGTGAGGATTGATGCTACCCGATTTTTTCTCAGCGCCAAATCACCAGGTAACTGTTTTGATATCATTGTGTTAAATAACGGCTAACGGAAAGCCAATATCAGAACCCTGCTTTTACTTTCATGTATTGCAGTGTTCCGGTTTTCACGCGGGCGCTTTTTTTTCATTTCCCTCTCGACAGCGTGATTTTTTTCAGGTTATTTTCTAAGCACGCCACATCGGTGGCAGCGTCGCTCGGACGGTCCGGGCGCTAACGTTAATCTGAGGAATCTATGGCTGAATTCAGTCCTGAACGCCGTTTTACGCGTATCGATCGTCTCCCCCCTTATGTTTTCAATATCACTGCTGAACTGAAGATGGCTGCGCGTCGGCGCGGCGAAGATATTATCGATTTCAGCATGGGTAACCCTGACGGCCCAACGCCACCGCATATCGTTGAAAAGCTCTGCACGGTTGCCCAGCGTCCGGATACGCACGGCTACTCAACCTCGCGCGGTATTCCCAGGTTACGTCGCGCGATCTCGCGCTGGTATCAGGATCGTTATCAGGTTGATATCGATCCTGAAAGTGAGGCGATTGTCACCATCGGCTCGAAAGAAGGGCTGGCACATCTGATGCTGGCCACGCTGGATCACGGTGATACGGTGCTGGTACCCAATCCAAGTTACCCAATCCATATCTACGGCGCGGTGATTGCCGGGGCGCAGGTTCGCTCTGTTCCGCTGGTGGAAGGTGTCGATTTCTTTAACGAACTGGAACGTGCCATTCGCGAAAGCTACCCGAAACCCAAGATGATGATCCTCGGTTTCCCGTCGAACCCAACGGCCCAGTGCGTGGAGCTTGACTTCTTCGAGAAAGTTGTCGCTCTGGCCAAGCGTTATGACGTGCTGGTGGTTCATGATTTAGCCTACGCCGATATCGTCTATGACGGCTGGAAAGCCCCGTCGATAATGCAGGTTCCGGGCGCGCGTGACGTGGCGGTGGAGTTCTTTACCCTGTCGAAAAGCTACAACATGGCGGGCTGGCGTATTGGCTTTATGGTGGGTAACAAAACGCTGGTAAGTGCACTGGCGCGTATCAAGAGTTACCACGATTACGGTACCTTCACGCCGCTGCAGGTTGCCGCTATTGCCGCTCTGGAGGGCGATCAGCAGTGCGTTCACGACATTGCTGCTCAGTATAAACGTCGCCGCGACGTACTCGTAAAAGGGTTACATGAGGCTGGCTGGATGGTGGAGATGCCGAAAGCGTCCATGTACGTCTGGGCGAAAATTCCGGAACCGTACGCAGCGATGGGTTCGCTGGAGTTTGCTAAAAAGCTGCTGCAGGACGCGAAGGTGTGTGTGTCCCCGGGCATCGGCTTTGGTGATTATGGCGATACCCACGTGCGCTTTGCTTTAATCGAAAACAGCGACCGTATTCGTCAGGCGGTGAGGGGAATCAAGAGTATGTTCCGTGCCGATGGCCTGCTCTCAGCAAAGAGCGTTGCTGAAAACCCCGTGTCCTCATGACAAAAAAACAGGAGCCAAATGGCTCCTGTTTTTTTGACTGCATGTTCTCACTAGATCATCAGGGCAAAGGTTCCGGCCCAGACTAAAACGATCACCGAAATGCCCATAAAGAAATATTTCACGTTTCATCGCTCCGCGTATCTTGTGGTACGCATTTAAAAACAGAGTCCAACTGATTATAGAGAACTGAAATCCCGGCTAAACAGAAATGAGAATTTTCCCGTTACGCCGATGACTCCCGCTCAGAATTCTGTGCTTTCCTGGTGCCAGACGGCGCTAATGTACGCTTAAAAATGAGGGGTGACAAGAGGGATTTTTTTAAATAATTTCCGCCACTTACGAGTGTCGTGGAACGGCGACAGTTTGATTTCACAGCGCAATAAATTCACTTTGGGCGACGCCATCAAAGACGGTTTTGCAGTGAGATGACAGGTGATTGAAAAGGCTAGTTTCTTAGCGAAACTAACCTTCACGCAGGGCTTAAATATAGAGGGAGGCTTCGCCAAGAGGACGCGTTTTGAAACGGCGATGCATCCAGAGATATTGCTCCGGTGCGCGCATGATTTCAGTTTCGATGACCTTATTGATAAACGCTGCCGCTTCGCACTCGTTTTCCGGATAGTTAGCCATTTCCGGAGAGATGTGCAGACGGTAGCCTGACTTATCCGCTTTTCTCACCATCGTCACGGTCAGCATGGAGGCACCTGACAAACGCGAAATGACGAAAGTCCCGTTGGTCGTCGCTACATCCTTCACGGCAAAGAAGGGGGCAAAGCTGCTGCCTTTGCGTCCGTAATCCTGGTCTGGAGCAAACCAGACGGCCTCACCTTTCTTCAGGGCGCCAACCATACCGCGCAGGTTGTTACGGCTGATCATCGCTTTATTGGAGCGCATGCGGCCTCGCGTCTGAACCCACTCCATCAGTGCACTGTTGTGCGGTCTGTAGGTTGCCATCATTGGCTGACAAAGGCCCATCACGCGCCCGCCAAGCTCCAGGGACATAAAGTGCACGCCAACAACCATCACGCCGCGTTTTTGCAGCTGAGCGCGTTTAAGGTTGTCCAGTCCTTCTACATCAAACCATTTGCGGACGCGTTCATCCGGCCAGAACCAGGCCATGCCGGTTTCAAGCAGCGCCATGCCGATGGATTTAAAGTTTTCAGAGATCAGTTTTTCGCGCTCTTCAGCATTGTACTGAGGAAAGCAAAGCTCGATGTTTTTACGGGCGATAGATTCGCGACGCTTCAGGAAATAGCGGGATGCGCTGCCCAGTTTCGACCCCAGCATACGCAGCACAGGGTAGGGGAGCTGTACCAGCAGCCAGAGAACGCCAAGACCAAACCATGTAAACCAGTAACGCGGGTGTAAAAACGCGCGTTGAAATTTGGATTGAGACAAAATAGAGAAACCTATGTAGAGCCGGTGAAAGTAACGCTTAGTGCGATACCACGTGCCTATTAGACCGTAGTACAAGGTCATGGTTGCAGGCTTTACCGATCTTTACGGCGTTACCTGGCCATAGCTGACGTTGGGTGGGCGGCATAATGTAACACCGTTAAACGATATGTGCTATTACTCGTTTTTGATTAAAAAAGCGACGATCCAGGAGGTGTTTGATTTTACAGATTTTATAAACAGCCGCATTGAGAGCATCCCTCCTTCTTGCGCGGCGAGCAGAAGCCTCTGCGCAAGGATAAAGTCAATTCGCGAGCAAGCACGGTATTAATGATTGACGACTCGTTAAGTATCCGGAAATGAATTTTTTACCACATATAATAAATAAGAATTTTCATAAGGAAAAATCTTATATATTATTCATGCCATCAATAAAATATTCACTTTTCATACTTCTTTCGTATCTTCTTTTTTTGCGTCCCTCAATAGCTTCTTTCAGTTAATTCATGCTTTTTTGACAAAGTGTCGTGATGCAAATCAAAATAAGATGTTTTTATTAGTATCTCACTGGTTGCGATCCTTTAAACGATATAAATATTTGGTTTGCGCGAAAAGAGTAGTTCCTTTTTCTGCCTTGGCAGGGCATTACACAATAATAGTTCAGCAGAAAATTCTTAAGAAATTTCTCATTGCGGGTTAATGATCTGCGTATTTGATTTTGTGTCGATCATTATTCTATTATTGCGCATCAACGCGATACCGTGAAGTTGGCATAGCAAAACCAAAGAGGGATGATGAGATGGCTGACAGTTTTCAGAATGAAGTGCCTAAGGCACGTATTAACCTAAAGCTTGACCTGCATACTGGCGGAGCAAGCAAGAAAATGGAATTACCATTGAAATTGCTTGTTGCGGGTGATTTTAGTAATGGGCAGGACACAGCGCCAATATTTGAGCGCGAAAAGGTTAATATCACGAAGAACAATTTTGATAGCGTTCTTTCCGAATATTCCCCAAAAGTTAATCTGACCGTTAAAAATACGCTGGCTGATGATGGCGGTGAGGACAACATTCAGCTGACTTTCCAGAGCATGAAAGATTTCACGCCAGAGCAGGTGGCTGCTCAGATACCGCAACTGAAGGCGATGCTGGCGATGCGCAACTTGCTCCGTGATTTGAAAGCCAACCTTTTGGATAACCAGACTTTCCGAAAAGAGCTGGAAAAAATCGTTCTTGACCAGTCGCTTAGCGCTGAGTTGCGAAATGAATTATCCGCACTGGCGTCAAAAAAATCGTAACCATCAGGCTGTTTTAACGGATTAATCAAGGAATGCTCATGTCTGTACAAAATAATATTACTGGCGGTGAAAGCGTGGTGCTGGAGCGCCCAGCAGCGGGTGGGGTTTACGCTTCCCTGTTTGAGAAAATCAATCTGAGCCCGGTCTCTGAGCTGAGCGCGCTGGATATCTGGCAAGATGCACAGGCGATGTCGGATGCCACCGCCGATGAACGTCTGACTGCAGGTATGCAGGTCTTTCTGGAGTGTCTGACCAAAGCAAGCTCGAAAGTAGAAAAACTGGATAAAAGCCTGATTGATCACCACATCGCTGAGCTTGATTTTCAGATCAGCCGCCAGCTGGACGCTGTAATGCACCATGATGAATTTCAGGCGGTTGAGAGCCTGTGGCGCGGTGTGAAGTCGCTGGTGGATAAAACCGATTTTCGCCAGAACGTGAAAATTGAGCTTCTGAGTATGTCTAAAGAAGACCTGCGCCAGGACTTTGAAGACTGTCCAGAGGTGATCCAGAGTGGTCTGTATAAACACACCTACATCGACGAATATGATACCCCGGGCGGCGAGCCGATTGCGGCGCTGATTTCCGCTTACGAGTTCGACGCTTCAGCGCAGGATGTCGCTCTGCTGCGCAATATCTCTAAAGTCTCTGCTGCGGCACATATGCCGTTTATCGGCTCGGCAGGCCCGAAATTCTTCCTCAAGGAGTCAATGGAAGACGTTGCGGCGATTAAAGATATTGGTAACTATTTTGACCGCGCCGAGTACATCAAGTGGAAATCGTTCCGCGATACGGACGACGCGCGCTACATCGGTCTGGTGATGCCCCGCGTACTGGGACGTTTGCCTTATGGCCCGGATACCGTTCCGGTTCGCAGCTTCAATTATGTCGAAGAGGTCAAAGGTCCGGATCACGACAAATACCTGTGGACCAACGCATCGTTTGCTTTTGCGTCCAACATGGTGCGCAGCTTCATCAATAATGGCTGGTGTGTACAGATCCGTGGGCCGCAGGCCGGTGGTGCGGTTCAGGACCTGCCTATCCATCTGTACGATCTTGGTACCGGCAATCAGGTAAAAATCCCGAGCGAAGTGATGATTCCTGAAACCCGTGAATTCGAATTCGCGAATCTGGGCTTCATTCCTTTGTCCTACTACAAAAACCGCGACTACGCCTGCTTCTTCTCGGCTAACTCCACGCAGAAACCGGCGCTGTATGACACCGCAGATGCAACGGCGAACAGCCGCATCAATGCGCGTCTTCCGTACATCTTCCTGCTGTCGCGTATCGCCCACTACCTGAAGCTGATTCAGCGCGAAAACATTGGCACCACTAAGGATCGCCGCCTTCTGGAGCTGGAGCTGAACACCTGGGTCCGCAGTCTGGTGACCGAAATGACCGATCCGGGCGATGAACTTCAGGCGTCTCACCCACTGCGTGACGCGAAGGTAGTGGTGGAAGACATTGAGGACAACCCGGGCTTCTTCCGCGTGAAATTGTACGCTATCCCGCACTTCCAGGTGGAAGGTATGGACGTCAATTTGTCGCTTGTTTCACAGATGCCGAAAGCGAAAGCGTAAAAACAGGCAGGAAGCCGATGAAAACGGAACAACCGTTATGGGGTAGGGGCATTATGGTCTCTCCCCAGCATTTTCAGCAACAGGTCGCGTATGCGGCCTGGTCTGCCGAATGTATTGCCCGGCTGGGACTCATCTCACCCTGGGGGGTCATTGACGCCACTTTCGAACCGGAATCTCTCAAGCTTGGACGTCTCCAGGCCCGTCATCTGCATGTCCGTTTTCAGGACGGAACGCTGATTGATACAGACAATGCAGATTCTCTGCCGCCTGTGTTGTCGCTTGAAAGTGAATCGCAGGAGGTGACGGTGATGCTGGCGCTTCCGCTACTGCGGGCGAATGGCGGTAACTGCCTTAAACCCGATGAAGTGGCCGAGCGCCCGGTGCGTTATCGCCAGCGCTGGCGGGATGTGCGCAATGCATTTGGGGAAGACACCCGTCAGATTGCGGTGATGCAACCGGAACTGACGCTGCGTTTTGACCATCAGAACAACAGTGATTATCTGACTTGTCCGGTCGCCCGCCTGCAGCAAGATTCGCAGGGGTTATGGCAATTAGATGAGACGTTTCTCCCCCCTCTGTTGACCATTCAAGGCAGCCGCTGGCTGGTGACGCAACTGGAACAGTTGATGACCCAGCTGCGGGCTCGTCTCTGTCGTTTGATGGCAATGCGGCGCGAAAGCAATGAGCGTATGGCTGACTTTGCCGTGGCTGATGTCTCTCTGTTCTGGCTGCTCAACGCGCTGAATAGCGCTGAGCCCGTACTGGGTCAGTTCCAGCGTAATCTGCAAAGCCCGCCGGAACGTCTGTATCCGGAGCTTTCTCGCCTGGCGGGGAGCTTGCTGACATTTTCTCTGGAGCACCAGGTGAACGCCATTCCGGTCTGGCATCATGAGCAACTCAACGCGGTATTTCCGCCGTTGTTTGATTTACTTAGCGATCTGCTTGAAGCCAGTCTGCCGTCCCGCGTGGTGGCTCTGACGCTCGACTATGACCCACGACTGCACTTCTGGCAGGCTCGCCTGCATGACCCGCGTCTGCGCGAAGGAGCGGATTACTATCTTTCTGTACGGTCGCCGATACCGGTGGCGCAGTTGCAGGAACAGTTCCCGCGCCAGTGTAAGGTCGGCAGTCCTGACCATGTGCGTGGGATCGTCAACTCATCCCGCGTGGGTGTACCGCTGATGCCGCTGCGTCATGTGCCAGCCGCCATTCCGCTGCGCCTGGAAAATCAGTATTTCAGTCTCGACCTCTCGCATCCTTTGGCAGCCGAAATGCTCCAGAGCGGGACATGCATGTTTTACGTCCCGGGCATGCTTGGTGAGCCTGAACTTGAACTCTTTGCGGTACTGAGAACATGAGTGAGCGTAAACGCGGCATTGCCGTGCCTGTTGATATTGACGCACTGCTGCAGGATACCTGGCTTCAGGTCATCAGCCTTCGCCATGGCCCGCTGTTTCAGGAAGGTGAAGGTCGGGTCTTATGGGAACGCTGTATCGCTGATGTAGAGCGCGTTCAGCGTGAACTAAAAGCGAGTGAACTCGATGAAGCCAGCTGTAGGCATATCCTCACTGCACAATGTGCATTGCTTGATGAAGCGGTAAAAGGCCGCGGTGTAGAGGATGATGCCTGTGTGCAGTGGTATGACATTCCTTTGCAGGGACACTTCCTCGGCACGATGGACGCCGGTGACACCTTGTGTGACAGGATGCGCGATGTGCTGCGTGAACCTGCACCAGACAATGCCGTACTGACCTGCTTTCAGCTTCCGCCCCGAGCCGGGAGAACGTCCGGTGATGGCCGGTACGCTGCCGGCCCGCGTAACCAGTACCACCGAAAATGACACCTACGGGCATATTGATAAAGACGGCCGTTACCGCGTCAACATGCTGTTTGACCGTGATAACTGGGAAACCGGGTTCGAAAGCCTGTGGGTGCGCCAGTCCCGCCCTTATGCAGGGGACACCTACGGTCTGCACCTGCCGCTGCTGGCGGGCACCGAGGTGGCGATTGGCTTTGAGGACGGTAACCCGGACCGGCCGTACATTGCCGGCGTGCTGCATGACTCGGCGCACGGCGACCACGTCACCATCCGGAACTACAAACGCAACGTCCTGCGTACCCCGGCGAACAACAAAATCCGCCTTGATGATGAGCGCGGGAAAGAGCATATCAAGGTCAGCACGGAATACGGCGGCAAGAGCCAGCTGAACCTCGGGCACCTGGTCGACAGCGGGAAGCAGCAGCGTGGCGAGGGCTTTGAGCTCAGGACGGACAGCTGGGGTGCGATACGGGCGCAGAAAGGGATATTTATCAGCGCGGACGCGCAGGCGAAGGCGCAGGGTCAGGTGCTGGAGATGAAGCCGGCGGTGAGCCACCTGGGTGATGCCCGGGCGCAGATGCAGGCGATATCGGATGATGCACAGACGGCGACGGCGAACCCGGCAGACCTTCAGGCGCAAATCACTCTGCTGGAACAGCATCTGACGGACCTGAAAAAATCGGTGCTGCTGATGAGCGCCCCGGACGGTATGGCGCTGACCAGCGGACAGCATCTTCAGGTATCGGCCGGCCAGAACCTGATTGCCACGGCCGGTAAAAATGCGGACGTCAGCGTGGTGAAAAATCTGTTCATCGGGGTGGGCAATGCCCTGAGCGTGTTCGTCCGCAAGCTGGGCATCAGGCTTATCGCGAACCAGGGGGCGGTGCAGGTACAGGCCCAGAACGATCTGATGGCACTGCTGGCACGCAAGGAAATCAGCATTGTCAGCACGGAAGATGAAATCAGGATTATCGCGAAGAAGAAGATCACGCTGAACGGTGGCGGAAGTTATATCACGCTGGATGCGAATGCGATTGAAGCGGCGACGCTCGGGGATTACCGGACACGGGCGGGATTTTATGACCGGCAGCAGAAGGCTTCAGCGAAACCTTCATTTTTAACGTTCCCCGTACTGGATGCGTCAGAGTCCGGCACAGATCCCGGCGAAACAGGTACAGACGAACAGGGAAGCAGTAAGGGAGAATCAGAAGAACGACAACTCCAAATATCTCCTTTTTATAATCGAATGTTCAGTTTCAAGGATGAGAAAGGATTCCCTTATTCTCAAACCAAATATTATGCACTTATGAGTGACGGTACGAAAATTTCAGGAACTACAGACGAAAATGGAAATACGAAAATTTTCAGTGGAAATAAAATAGATAATATCCGTGTGCATTTGGCTATTTAGTAAGGGGTTAATATGGATGTTTTTGATCAAGAAACGTCATCATCCGCTGAGTTATCTTGGGCGGAATCATCAAATGATATAAACATAACAAATGTACAAATAAGAAGAAAGTTATATATTCTTACTGTTGGTTTTGAAGTCAATCATCCAAGTGCATTTGTCGATGGAGTTCAAGACCTTTCAATTGATTATGGACATGCTTTTTTTTATGTTACTAAAAACGATATAGTTGATGTTTTTTTAGCTTTGGACCAAAGGGATTTGCTGCACAAGGAAAGATCACAGATGAATATTCAGGGGCAAGACCAGGAGATACAAGTTATAGTATAACTGAAATCACACGCCTGTTTAGACTTAAAATCAGTGAAGAGATGGCGATAAAGGTGAAAAAAAAGGCTGATAGATTTACAGCTAAGGTCAATGCAGGCACGGAGCACTATTATGCCTTTATGAATGATACATGTGCTGAAACGGCAAGAGATATTTTAAAGGAAGCAGGAGTCTCTACACCTTCTGGGAGTGGCCCTGTCAAAGGTGTGGGTTCTGATGGTATTACAACAATGGGAACATTTGTGAATCCTTACAAATGGCATTTTGACTTCTCGGAGAAATATAAACAAACAGGGATTATATGCTATGGGAATGGTGGAAGTAGCGATGTGGCCAATGATTTGATTACGCTCAATAGTTCATGGGTTCTTTATCCGGGAGATAATGATGTATTGATTTCTACAGACCAGGAGGGGGTAATTCATGGTGACCTCACAAAAGATTAAAATTTCGGTGAAGGTCGTGGCTTTTTCTCTATGCGTTATATTACTTTCAAACCATGAAGTATCTTCATCTGAATATGCTATAAATGTTGTTAGTACTTTCGAGGAGAAATATATGGGGTGCGACAACCAAGTCTCATTGCTTCATGCTATTGATGCTGCAACGAAGATCATTTCACAAAAAAGTTCTATTGAGGAGCAACTAGAAGTATATAAAAACTTTTTCGATAGAGCAACACCTCATTATCCTAAAAATGGCCCCGTAGATAGATATTATTTTTCCCACAAACGGAAAATTGAGGTGAATTTCTTCAGAGATAATAGTTCTGGTAAATGGAACTCTGCTTACATTTCATTTGGGACTTGTAGTGAGGTACTTAAAAATGGAGGTGCATTGAATTTTGATAATATCAGGAGGGCCCAGTTGACATTCGTAGGTCTATATGAAAAAGAAGGAAAGTTCCCAGATGAAAAAGGAAATAAGAAAATATATAAATTTAAGCTCGCACGATATCGTTATAAATGCGATATTATCGTTGATTTTAAATTAAGTAACAAAGAACAGAGTAAAGAGGTATATCCAGTGAGATTCACTCAGATATATATATCGCCGCGTGAATTAATTGAATGATTCTTCTAATGCTCTTCCTTTAATATCGGGGTTATAAGTAAATAAGTAAATAAGTAAATAAGTAAATAAGTAAATAAGTAAATAAGTAAATAAGTAAATAAGTAAATAAGTAAATTGCCTTATTTTTTTTACCTTGATAAGGTCTGATGTATTAAAGAAATTAAATCAAGATTATTTATCTTTGAATTATCGTCTGAAAGGATCCTCATGAATACCAATCCCCCGCTAAGATTCAGCCACAGCCATCACCTGCTTTCGGTGAAGGGCTGCGACGCAGGGCTTGATGTGCTGGCCTTTGAAGGCGATGAAGCCCTGAGCACGCCGTTCCGCTACCGTATTGAATTCACCAGCGGTAGCGATCCTGGAGGCTCTGATTAGCCACCAGTGGGAGGTTTTCTGGCCGCATTCGCAACACGTGCGAATGGAAATCCTTAGCAGCCTGAGCCAGCGCCTGCAGCAACTCATGCGTATGCTCACTTTGGATGACAGCAATCTGAGTGAGCTATATAACGCTGAAGCGTTGCTTTCCAGGCTGGGGGCGGTGCTCCAGACCCTTGAGCTTAAACACCTTAGCCAGTTCGAGACATTACGAACGGTGATACATTCTAATGCGGCAAGACTGGAAAAAAATCATGGAATAACAGATTCGCATGAGATGAAGCCCGACAGGGAAGCGCCTTTGGAAAAGGATGAACCGATCCAGGCGGTGAAAAGGGTATATGTTGTCCAGCAGAAAAATGAGCCGAACGGTGAGGAACCTGTGATGCCCTCCCGGATTGCCGGGCAGTGGAAGCCCTTTGTCGCCGGGATGTGTTCTATGCTGGTGGTCTGCCTCGCCATAGCGTGGGGAGGGGGCTTTCTCTCCAGACCCGATCCCTTAACGACTCAGGCCATTGCCTCGCTGGCGCCGTTACCTGAAGTGCTTACACCTGTTCAGCAAGACGCGTTAACGCAGCGAGGAACGTTACCGTCTACGTTTATCTCAGATACGCAGCAGCAGCTTGCACGGCTGGATAAACTGTCTCCTGACTGGAATATTTCCTACAGCCTACAGCTGTTAAAGCAGCTCCAGACATTACGGCCCGAAGAGGCTAAAGCGCTGATAATACAGTGGCAAAAAAAGTTTAACGCGACGGCGTTGCCTGTAGACGCAATGAACAGCTGGTATCAGGGGATGATGACGCTTCAGCAACTGAGTGATCGGCTGAGTAGTCTGGATGAGCAAAAAGGAAAATATATAACCGTGAGTGAGCTTAAATCAGTGGTTTTTTCGACTATACAGTCATTTAACCATGCGATACCCGCTGAAGAGCAGCTCAGGCGCCTGTCGCAGTATCCTGCAGGAAGTGCGCTCCCTGAAGCAGAAAAGACCCAACTTGAGCTTCACCTAAAGCAACTGGCAACGCGTTATGCTCAAATAAAGCAGGATGCTTCTGCTCAATGAGTTTTTGCAGCGAACAGACTAATTTGGGTTAAAAACAAGGAAGATAAAAGTGTCCCCTGCAGGAATCGAACCTGCAACTAGCCCTTAGGAGGGGCTCGTTATATCCATTTAACTAAGGGGACGAGGCGGCACGAGTATAGCGTTATTTACACTTTGCGTTAAGCGCGTTGCCGCCTGACTGCTCAAAGAGTCACCATTCAGGTTGATTTTTTTGCTGCTTTATCCTTTTCTGCCTGCGCCTTAAGCTCGGCTTTGCGTTTATTCGACATGTCGTTACGGATTTGGGCATGGCTTAACAGCGCGAAGATAAACGTTCCACCGCAGATATTCCCCGCCAGCGTCGGAATGGCGAACGGCCAGAAAAAATCGCTCCAGTGAAGCGTGCCATTAAAGACCAGGTAGAGTATCTCAACGGTACCGACCACGATATGCGTGGTATCCGCCAGCGCAATTAACCAGGTCATGAGTATGATCACCACGATTTTAGCGCTACCGGCAGAAGGGAACATCCACACCATTGTGGCGATAATCCACCCAGAGATGATGGCATTAGAAAACATTTCGACTGGCGTGTTTTTCATCACATCCATACCGATCTTCACAAACGCGTCCCGGGTGGGTTCATCAAATATCGGCATATATTCAAATGCCCAGGCCGCGATGCCCGTGCCGATGATATTTCCCAGCAGAACCACGCTCCAGAGCCTCATCAATAAACCAAAATTGCCGAGGGTAGGGTTTTGCATCACCGGCAGTACGGCGGTCACCGTGTTCTCAGTAAACAGCTGCTGGCGGGCCATGATGACGATAATAAAGCCGAAGGTGTAGCCGAGGTTCTCCAGTAAAAATCCGCCGGGAACGCCCTCCAGCTGCACATGAAATATCCCTTTAGCAAGCAGCGAGGCGCCCATTGACAATCCAGCCGCGATAGCTGACCAGAAGAGGGCCATGGCATCGCGCTCCATCTCCTTTTCGCCGTCCTGGCGTATATGTTCGTGAATTGCCATCGCGCGGGAGGGGAGGCGATCTTCATCAATCTCTATCTCCTCCCCGCGCGCTTTCTCCTCGCTTTCAATTTCATGTTCCTCATTACTTTCGCCAATTTTGTCTTCACCCACTTCTTTCATATCTACTCCCGGAGGTTGATCTTTCTTTTAAGCGTAGCGGCTTTTATCGGGATGCCTGTGGGGATGCTCTTAAATTGGCGGGAATGACAACAAAGGTGATACATCTTGTTCAAAGACATTATAAAATTGCCAGCGAAACGAATTCCAAAAGTCAGGCTATGCTGAGATCAGAGTCACGGTGATTACTGCCCGTAACTGTACTCATAGACATCGGTAAACGTGCTGTTACAATCACTTGCACGTTTTCAGACGGAGCGCCAGATGCTCCGTTACGGATGGCAATCAACGATAGCCATACTGAACAGGGAGATATTTATGAAACTTCGGCTGTCGGCGCTTGCGCTGGGCGCGACGATGCTTGTGGGCTGCGCCAGCTCCGGGGAGCAAACGGGACGCTCCGATCCTCTCGAAGGATTTAACCGCTCTATGTATAGCTTCAACTACAACGTGCTGGACCCGTATGTGGTTCGCCCGGTGGCAGTAGCATGGCGCGATTACGTTCCACAGCCCGCGCGTAACGGGTTAAGCAATTTTACCAGCAACCTCGAAGAGCCTGCGGTGATGGTCAACTATTTCCTGCAGGGCGATCCGTATCAGGGGATGGTGCACTTTACGCGCTTCTTCCTGAACTCCCTGCTGGGTATGGGTGGTTTTATCGATGTTGCAGGTATGGCAAACCCGAAACTGCAGCGTGAACAGCCGCACCGTTTCGGCAGTACGCTGGGGCATTATGGTGTCGGTTACGGTCCTTACGTCCATCTGCCGTTCTATGGCAGCTTCACCGTGCGTGATGATGGCGGCGATATGGTCGATACGCTGTATCCGGTTCTGTCGTGGCTGACCTGGCCGCTGTCGGTGGGTAAATGGACGGTGGAAGGGATTGAAACCCGAGCGCAACTGCTCGATTCAGACGGCCTGCTGCGCCAGTCGTCCGATCCGTACATTATGGTGCGTGAAGCGTACTTCCAGAATCATGACTTTATCGCCAACGGCGGCAAGCTGAAGCCGGAAGATAATCCAAACGCGAAGGCAATTGAAAACGAACTTAAAGATATTGATTCGGAATAAATAAAAAAGGTGAGCAACGCTCACCTTTTTTGATCCCTGCGCGATTAGAACGCGTAGTTGAAGTTAGTACCGAACAGCCAGGCTTTACCTTCAGAGGTAAATTCGTACGGGCCTTCCTTGAAGGTCACTTTCTGGCCATGCATATAAGATACGCCCGCATCGACAGAAGCATTCTCGTTGAACGCGTAGGTTGCACCAGCACTCACCCAGAAGCGGTCCTGATCCGGAATGGAAATGGAGCGCTTATCAGCCGGTACCGGGCTGTCATCGAATGCGATACCGGTACGGAATGTCCAGTTATCATCCATATAATAGGTGGTACCCAACGCAATGCGATAGGCGTCGTGGAAGCTCTCGTCCTTATAGAACAGCGTTTGACCGTTGGTGCCGGTCGCTTTCAGCTCCTGGAACTGGCTCCAGCTGGTATAGGCCAGGCTATAGTGAATAGCCCACTGTGGCGCTACGCGGTTGTAACCCGAGACTTCCCACATTTCTGGCAGATGCAGTGACAGTGAGCCAGGGACAGTTTGACCGGAAGTCCCCCACGGGATAGTGGTACCCGCACCAGGGACCAGGCTGTTGACCGGCGTCAGGATGCCGCTCTTGTAATCGCCGTCGAAGTCAATTTTTACTTCGGAACGATAGGTCAGGCCCCAGCGGTTGTTTTTGTCCAGCTCGTACAGAATACCGGCGTTCCAGCCATAGCCCCACTCATCGCCCTTCAGGCTGGCAATTTTGTTGCTGTTTTTCGGCAGGCGAGCCGTTTGTTCACCGGCGTAACGCTCAATTTTTGCATCGGCGTAGACGGCATCAAAGCCCAGACCGAAGCTCCAGCTGTCGTTCAGACGATAAGCACCGCTCAGGTTCAGGTTTAGCGTTGTCAGGTCTGTTTTACCGCCGTATTCGCCTGCCGGGTAGTTGTTGTTGAACTCGGTAGCAAGGCCATAGTTAGACGTGACGGATGCGCCCCAGCCAAATTGTTCATTGATTGGTGCAACGAAGTGCAGGTTAGGTACCCACGCCGTTGGCGCAATGTTATCTGCTTTCAGGCTCGCACCAGAAGGTGACGTGCCGGAAATGTTGACATCAGGATCGATATACACCGCACCAGCAGAGAAGGTCGGGCGATCGAACATCATGATTAATGCAGGGTTACGGCTTGCGTTACCCGCATCATCAGCGATTGCACCTTCCCCTGAATACGCGCGGCCAAGGCCAGAGGAAGAAAATTCGTTTAGCTGAAAGCCCGCTGACCAGGCGGAAGTAGAGACGATTGCCACTGCGACTGCCAGCGCAGTCTTGTTGAACAGGGTTTTCTGGCTCATGACCATAACCTCATTGAGTTATTTTTATTCAATAATTGTTACATACCGTAACAGGAGCGCGAAGTGTAGGGTCTGAGGTATGACAGACAAATCAGACCAGTGGCCAGAGTATAGGTCCGACCAGCCTGAATGTTGCAAGTTTGTTTATTAATATTTTCAAACATGTTTCTTGAAACGAGATCTGGTTGGCAAAATTGTGACCATCGCGGCGCACTCAAAAGGGTGGTTTTTGTTTTAGATCATTTTTTAGTGTGATATCGGTCACTTATCCGATTTTGCGCCATTAACGGCTGGAGAGAGCCAGCGCTGGGGCGTAAAATATCAGCATCGTGTTTATCTCGCGCGCTGCGCGAATACAGAGGAAATTGAGCTATGAGTAAATGCAGTGCTGATGAAACCCCGGTTTGCTGCTGTATGGATGTTGGCACCATCATGGACAACACCGATTGCACCGCGTCTTACAGCCGTGTGTTCACCAACCGCGCCGAAGCCGAAGATACGCTGGCCGCGCTGAGCAAGCGCGCGCGTGATGTGGAGTCCGATCCGTGTGAAATCAAATCTACCTTCACGGAAGTGGACGGCGGCGTGAAGCTGGATATCGACTTTGTGTTTGCCTGCGAAGCTGAAACGCTGATTTTCCAGCTCGGTCTGCGTTAATCCTTTTTGCCCGGCGGCGCTTCGCTTGCACGGGCCTACGATCGTGTAGGCCGGGTAAGGCACCGTCGCCACCCGGCAACAAACCGCACAATTGCCTCTGCCATGCAGGGGCATTTTCTTTTTCTTCTCTGTGTTTTACCTCGCATTTTTAAGCTTCCCCGATTGGCTGAATGTAAAAAAATGGTTAAGACTGTTATCAGGTCAGACCACTTTATAGTCATGTAAAATTTTTCACAGGGGAAGGTTATGAGTCAGGCATTACCGCTAATCACCCGACAAGGTGACCGCATTGCCATTGTCAGCGGTCTGCGTACGCCGTTTGCACGTCAGGCGACGGCGTTTCACGGTATACCGGCTGTCGATCTGGGGAAAATGGTAGTGGGGGAGATGCTGGCTCGCAGCGAAATTCCGCCTGAGGTCATCGAACAGCTGGTCTTCGGCCAGGTGGTGCAGATGCCTGAAGCCCCTAACATTGCGCGTGAGATTGTTCTCGGTACCGGCATGAACGTTCATACCGATGCCTACAGCGTTAGCCGCGCGTGCGCGACCAGCTTCCAGGCGGTAGCAAACGTGGCGGAAAGTCTGATGGCGGGCACCATTCGCGCCGGGATCGCAGGTGGCGCCGATTCTTCCTCCGTACTGCCGATTGGCGTCAGTAAAAAGCTGGCCCGCATTCTGGTGGATGCTAATAAAGCCCGCACCACCGGTGCGAAGCTCAAACTCTTCTCGCGTTTACGCCTGCGCGATCTCATGCCCGTGCCACCTGCCGTAGCGGAATATTCGACTGGCCTGCGAATGGGCGATACCGCCGAGCAGATGGCCAAAACCTACGGCATCACCCGCGAGCAGCAGGATGCGCTGGCGCATCGCTCGCATCAGCTGGCAGCGAAAGCCTGGTCGGAGGGCAAACTCACCGACGAGGTCATGACCGCCTACACGCCTCCCTATCGAGAGCCTCTTACTGAAGACAACAATATTCGTGGTACCTCGACGCTGGCGGATTACGCCAAACTGCGTCCGGCGTTTGACCGCAAGCACGGCACCGTGACGGCGGCCAACAGTACGCCGCTGACCGATGGTGCTGCTGCGGTGATCCTGATGACGGAGTCGCGTGCAAAAGAGCTGGGCATCACGCCGCTGGGCTATTTGCGCAGCTATGCCTTTACCGCCATTGATGTCTGGCAGGACATGCTGTTAGGTCCGGCGTGGTCCACGCCGCTGGCGCTGGATCGCGCGGGGCTAACCCTGGCGGATTTAACCCTGATTGATATGCACGAAGCCTTTGCCGCGCAAACCCTGGCAAACGTGCAGCTGCTGGCAAGCGAGCGTTTTGCACGCGACGTGCTGGGCCGCGCCCATGCCACCGGCGAAGTGGATCAGAGCAAATTCAACGTGTTGGGTGGGTCGATCGCCTACGGCCATCCGTTTGCGGCCACGGGCGCGCGAATGATCACCCAGACACTACACGAACTCCGTCGCCGCGGCGGCGGGTTTGGTCTCGTCACCGCCTGCGCGGCGGGCGGCCTTGGTGCAGCAATGGTTCTGGAGGCTGAATAATGGATATGCCATCTGCATTTAATCTGACGGTTCGCCTCGATAACGTCGCGGTTATCACTATTGATGTGCCTGATGAAAAGATGAATACCCTGAAGGCTGAATTCGGCACTCAGGTTCGCGCCATGCTCAAGCAGATCCGCGAAAATAAAGCGATTCGTGGTCTGGTCTTTATCTCGGCTAAGCCGGATAACTTTATTGCCGGGGCCGATATCAACATGATCGCCCGAGCGAAAAGCGCGCAGGAAGCTGAAGATCTGGCGCGTCAGGGACAGCAGGTGATGGCTGAAATCAACGCTCTGCCGATTCCGGTTATTGCCGCGATCCACGGTGCCTGCCTGGGCGGCGGGCTGGAGCTGGCGCTGGCCTGTCACAGCCGTATCTGCACTGACGATCCGAAAACCGTTTTAGGGTTGCCAGAAGTGCAGTTAGGTCTGCTGCCGGGATCGGGTGGAACACAGCGTCTGCCGCGTCTGGTTGGGGTTAGCACCGCCCTGGAGATGATCTTAACCGGCAAGCAGCTACGCCCCCGTCAGGCACTGAAAGTGGGGTTGGTTGACGACGTCGTTCCGCACACCATTTTACTGGACGCTGCCGTTGAGCTGGCGCTGAAGGGACGTCAGACAAAACGTCCTCTCCCCGTACGCGAGCGCGTGCTGGCAGGGCCACTGGGGCGCGCGCTCCTGTTCAACATGGTAGGCAAAAAAACCGAGCAAAAAACCAAAGGCAACTACCCGGCGGCAAAGCGCATTCTGGAAGTGATTGAAACCGGGTTGTCGCAGGGCAGCAGCAGCGGCTATGCCGCTGAGGCCAAAGCCTTTGGCGAACTGGCGATGACGCCGCAGTCGCAGGCGCTGCGCAGCATCTTCTTCGCCAGTACTGAGGTGAAAAAAGATCCGGGCAGCGAGGCTGAGCCTGCGCCGCTGCGCGCCGTTGGCGTGCTGGGCGGTGGGCTCATGGGCGGCGGAATCGCGTTTGTTACCGCCAGCAAAGGCAAATTGCCCGTGCGTATCAAAGACATCAGCGCAAAGGGCATCAACCACGCGCTGCAGTACAGCTGGCAGAACCTTGATCGGAAGGTCAAACGCCGCCATATCAAGGCAAGCGAGCGTGATAAAACCCTGGCGACGATCTCCGGCACGACGGATTACAGCGGTTTTGCGCACCGGGACCTGGTGATTGAAGCCGTATTTGAAGACCTGGCGCTTAAGCAGCAGATGGTGGCCGACGTAGAGCAGCACTGCGCGCCGCACACTATTTTCGCCTCAAACACCTCGTCTTTACCGATTGGCGATATCGCGGCGAAAGCTGCTCGTCCGGAGCAGGTCATTGGTCTGCACTTTTTCAGTCCGGTCGAAAAAATGCCGCTGGTGGAGGTGATCCCGCACGCCACGACCAGCCCGCAGACCATCGCCACCGTGGTGAAGCTGGCGAAAAAACAGGGTAAAACCCCTATTGTGGTCGCGGACAAGGCTGGCTTCTACGTCAACCGTATTCTGGCACCCTATATCAACGAAGCGATGCGGCTGCTAACGGAAGGGGAGAAAATCGAGCACGTCGACGAGGCGCTCGTAAAGTTTGGCTTCCCCGTCGGTCCAATCCAACTTTTGGATGAGGTGGGAATAGACACCGGCACTAAAATTATACCTGTGCTGGAAGCGGCTTATGGCGATCGTTTTACCCCGCCTGCAAACATTGTTTCTGCAATTTTGAAGGACGATCGCAAAGGCAGAAAAAATGAACGCGGTTTCTATCTTTACGGCGCGAAAGGGCGTAAAAGCAAGAAACAGGTCGACCCTTCGGTTTATGGGCTTATTTCGGCCACCGGTCAGGGAAGACTGTCTGCCGTTCAGTGCGCAGAACGTTGCGTCATGATGATGCTCAATGAAGCGGCGCGCTGCTTTGGTGAACAGGTGATCAAGAGCGCACGCGATGGCGACATCGGCGCGGTATTTGGTATTGGTTTCCCGCCGTTCCTTGGCGGCCCGTTCCGTTACATGGATACGCTCGGTGCGGGTGAAGTGGTTGTCATTTTGCAACGTCTGGCCTCGCAATACGGTCCGCGGTTTACACCGTGTGACGAATTATTGCAGATGGCGGAGCGGGGCCAGACATTCTGGCCTGCAAGGGAAACTGATTTCGTAAACTGAAGTCAAAGAAGGGTAAATCCTGAGGTGAATGAACCTGTTCTGGCGATTTTGTAAACAGAGATTGACTATACTTACGCCATTGAGGTAAAAAACAGCGTTTCATTCACCGAATGGATCAGGCACAATGCCCGGCCATCGGGTTTTCTACCTCAGAGCATTAATCGCGGGTAGTTAACGCCGGTGATTCTGGTTAACAAAAGCGGTGCAATATGCAAGTTTTTATCATGCGTCACGGCGACGCGGCACTCGATGCCGCCAGTGACTCAGTACGTCCTTTAACCGTCTGTGGCTGTGACGAATCCCGTCAAATGGCGACGTGGCTTAAAGGTCAAAAAGTGGACATTGAACGTGTTCTGGTGAGTCCGTTCCTGCGTGCAGAACAGACGCTGGACGTGGTTGGGGAGTGTATGAACCTGCCATCCAGCGTGGACGTTCTCCCTGAGCTGACGCCATGCGGCGATGTCGGTCTTGTCAGCGCTTACCTTCAGGCGCTGTGCAATGAAGGTGTCGCTTCCGCACTGGTCATTTCCCACCTGCCGCTGGTCGGCTATCTGGTATCTGAGCTCTGCCCGGGCGAAACGCCGCCAATGTTCACCACTTCCGCCATTGCCAACGTCACTCTCGACGAAACCGGCAAAGGGGTCTTCAACTGGCAAATGAGCCCGTGCAACCTGAAGATGGCAAAAGCCATCTGACGTGACGTGTGACAGGGCGGGGTACTACGTGTTTCCCGCCCTTCTGTCAGGGCAACTCTGGCGGCTGCCACTCCTCAACTTCAATCAACACCAGCAATGCGGCATCGCCGCCGTACTCTTTCGGTGCCTGATGAAACGCCATCACGTGCGGGTGCTGAGCCAGCCACAGCGGCGTCTGTTGCTTCAGAATGTGTTTACCGTGGCCGTGCATCACGCAGGCGCAAAAAACATGTTCGCGGCGACAGGCGGCAATCAACGCCCCCAGCTCCTGTTTCGCCTGCATCTGGGTTAAGCCGTGCAGATCGAGAAACAGCTCCGGCGAATAATCTCCGCGTCGTAACTTTTTCAGCTCAAAATGGCTGACGTCTTCGCGCACGTACTTCACAGCCCCTTGCGTATTGAGCAGCGGCTGAAATTCATCTGAAAAATAGTGGCTGTTATCCGCCTGCTCCTGGAGCAGCCGTTTGACCGGAACTTCGCTGATTTTTTTACGCTGCGGACGGTGGACAATCGTGTCCTGCGCGATTTTACGCGTCCCGGTCATTAGCTGGCGGAAGAGAGCCTGATCCTCCTCGCTGAGCGATGTTTTCTTTTTCATTCGTCATTCTCATCTCGTATTTCCGATAGTGTACCCGACTAAACGCATTTTTTAACCTCAAGCGGTACGCGTCATTGCTGATTTATCGCCGTCTTCATGGCAAACTAGCCGCCGAAAATTATGCGAGCATGCCCTGGAGGAAAGAGTGGATAAAATATTTGTCGATGAAGCAGTAAACGAGCTGCATACCATACAGGACATGTTGCGCTGGTCGGTTAGCCGCTTCAGCGCCGCTAATATCTGGTACGGTCACGGTACCGATAACCCGTGGGACGAGGCCGTTCAGCTGGTGCTGCCGTCTCTTTACCTGCCGCTGGACATTCCGGAAGACATGCGCACCGCGCGCCTGACCTCCAGCGAAAAACATCGCATCGTTGAGCGCGTGATCCGTCGCGTAAACGAGCGCATTCCGGTGGCTTACCTGACCAACAAAGCCTGGTTCTGCGGCCACGAGTTTTACGTCGATGAACGCGTGCTGGTACCGCGCTCGCCGATTGGTGAGCTAATCAACAACCACTTTGAAGGCCTGATTAACCATCAGCCGCAGCACATTCTCGATATGTGCACCGGCAGCGGCTGCATCGCTATTGCCTGCGCCTACGCTTTCCCTGAAGCGGAAGTGGACGCCGTCGATATCTCCACCGACGCGCTGGCCGTGACCGAACACAACATCGAAGAGCACGGCCTGATCCATCACGTCACGCCAATCCGCTCTGACCTGTTCCGCGACCTGCCGACGCTGCAATACGATCTGATCGTCACTAACCCGCCGTACGTCGATGCAGAAGACATGTCCGATCTGCCGAACGAATATCGTCACGAGCCGGAGCTGGGCCTGGCGTCAGGCTCTGACGGCTTGAAGCTGACCCGCCGCATTCTGGCCTGCGCGCCGGATTACCTGACCGATGACGGCGTTCTGATTTGTGAAGTGGGCAACAGCATGGTACATCTGATAGAGCAGTACCCGGATGTGCCGTTCACCTGGCTTGAGTTCGACAACGGCGGTGACGGCGTCTTTATGCTGACCAAAGCGCAGCTGCTCGACGCGCGCGAACACTTCAGCATCTATAAAGATTAATCCAGCGGGCTTCGGCCCGTTTCACAACGCTCAAACACAAACAACAACATCGGAGCCGTGATGGCAGGAAACAGTATTGGACAGTTATTCCGCGTGACCACCTTTGGCGAGTCGCACGGGCTGGCGCTGGGCTGTATCGTTGATGGCGTACCGCCAGGCATCGAACTGACCGAAGCAGATTTACAGCACGACCTTGACCGCCGTCGTCCGGGCACCTCTCGCTACACCACGCAGCGTCGCGAGCCGGACCAGGTCAAAATTCTCTCCGGCGTTTTTGAAGGCCGCACCACCGGCACCAGCATTGGTCTGCTGATTGAAAACACCGATCAGCGCTCTCAGGACTACGGTGCTATCAAGGACGTGTTCCGCCCGGGCCATGCCGACTACACCTACGAGCAAAAGTACGGCTTTCGCGACTATCGCGGCGGCGGACGCTCTTCCGCGCGTGAAACCGCGATGCGCGTGGCCGCTGGCGCTATTGCAAAAAAGTATTTGCAGCAGAAATTTGGCATCGTCATTCGCGGCTGTCTGACCCAGATGGGCGACATTCCGCTGGCGATCAAGGACTGGGATCAGGTCGAGCAAAACCCGTTCTTCTGCGCCGATGCGGATAAGCTTGACGCCCTGGACGAACTGATGCGCGGCCTGAAAAAAGAGGGCGACTCCATTGGCGCGAAAGTCACCGTGGTGGCAGATGGCGTCCCGGCTGGCTGGGGCGAGCCGGTATTTGACCGTCTCGACGCCGATATCGCCCACGCGCTGATGAGCATCAACGCGGTGAAGGGCGTCGAGATTGGCGACGGCTTCGACGTGGTGGCGCTTCGCGGCAGCCAGAACCGCGACGAAATCACGAAAGCGGGCTTCCAGAGCAACCATGCGGGCGGCATTCTCGGCGGTATCAGCAGTGGACAGCAGATTATTGCCAACATCGCGCTGAAGCCGACCTCAAGCATCACCGTGCCGGGCCACACGATTAACCGCTCAGGCGAAGAAGTTGAGATGATCACCAAAGGTCGTCACGATCCGTGCGTGGGGATCCGCGCGGTGCCGATCGCGGAAGCGATGCTGGCGATCGTGCTGATGGATCACTTCCTGCGCCAGCGCGCGCAGAACGCGGACGTGACGACCACCATTCCACGCTGGTAAACATGAAAAAAACCGCAATTGCTCTGCTGGCGCTGCTGGCCAGTGGAGCCAGTCTGGCCGCCACGCCGTGGCAAAAAATCACCCATCCGGTGGCGGGAAGCGCGCAGTCCATCGGCGCCTTCTCTAACGGCTGTATCGTGGGCGCGCAGGAGCTGCCGCTGCAATCAGATACCTATCAGGTGATGCGTACCGACCAGCGTCGTTACTTCGGCCACCCTGACCTGGTGCTGTTCATTCAGCGACTGGGGAACCAGGTGCATAACCTGGGGCTGGGGACGATGCTGATTGGCGATATGGGGATGCCTGCCGGTGGCCGCTTTAACGGCGGGCACGCCAGCCACCAGACCGGACTGGATGTCGACATCTTCCTGCAGCTGCCGAAAACGCGCTGGACGTCTGCGCAGCTGCTGAAGCCGCAGGCGCTGGATCTGGTGTCGCGCGACGGCAAAAATGTGGTGCCCTCGCTGTGGACGCGGGAGGTTTCCAGCATGATCAAGCTGGCGGCGAAAGATAACGACGTCACGCGGATCTTTGTGAACCCGGCGATCAAGCAGCAGCTCTGTCTGGATGCGGGGACGGATCGCGACTGGCTGCGCAAAGTGCGCCCGTGGTTCCAGCATCGTGCGCATATGCACGTTCGTCTGCGCTGCCCGGCGAACAGCCTGGAATGTGAAGATCAGCCGCTACCGCCGCCAGGCGATGGCTGTGGTTACGAACTGCAAAGCTGGTTTGAGCCGGCAAAACCTGGAACCTCTAAGCCTGAGAAGAAGACACCGCCTCCGTTGCCGCCTTCCTGCCAGGCGCTACTGGATGAGCATGTACTTTAATGGATAATTTCGTCGATCTGTTTATGGTGTCACCGCTGCTGCTGGTGGTGCTGTTCTTCGTGGCCATGCTGGCCGGTTTTATCGATGCCCTTGCGGGCGGCGGCGGGCTGTTAACCGTGCCCGCGCTGCTGGCGGCGGGCATGAGCCCGGCGCAGGCGCTTGCCACCAATAAGCTGCAGGCCTGCGGCGGCTCGCTTTCGGCGTCGCTCTATTTTATCCGCCGCAAGGTGGTGAATCTCGCCGATCAAAAGCTCAATATCCTGATGACCTTTATCGGCTCAACGTCGGGCGCGCTGCTGGTGCAGCACGTGCAGTCGGATATTTTGCGCCAGATCCTGCCGATTCTGGTTATCTGCATTGGCCTGTATTTCCTGCTGATGCCTAAGCTCGGCGAGGAAGACCGGGCGCGGCGGCTGCACGGCCTGCCGTTTGCGCTGATTGCCGGTGGCTGCGTCGGCTTTTACGACGGCTTCTTTGGCCCGGGGGCAGGCTCGTTTTACGCGCTGGCGTTCGTGACGCTGGCCGGCTTTAACCTCGCCAAATCCACCGCCCACGCCAAGGTGCTGAATGCGACCTCGAACGTCGGCGGCCTGCTGCTGTTTATCATTGGCGGCAAGGTTATCTGGGCAACCGGGTTTGTGATGATGGCAGGGCAGTTTTTGGGCGCGCGCGCAGGCTCGCGTCTGGTATTAAGCAAAGGGCAAAAGCTGATCCGCCCGATGATCGTTGTCGTCTCGGCGGTGATGAGCGCCAAACTTCTTTATGACAGCCATGGACAGGAGATCCTCACCTGGTTGGGGATGAACTAATGAACAGTACGCATAAATACGAACAGCTGATTGAGATCTTCGATAGCTGTTTTGCTGATGATTTTAATACCCGTCTGATTAAAGGCGACGACGAACCGATCTATCTTCCTGCTGATGCAGAGGTTCCGTACAACCGCATCGTCTTTGCCCACGGCTTTTACGCCAGCGGTTTGCACGAGATTTCGCACTGGTGCATCGCGGGGAAAGCGCGTCGCGAGCTGGTGGACTTCGGTTACTGGTACTGTCCGGACGGGCGCGACGCCGCAACCCAGGGCCAGTTTGAAGACGTGGAAGTGAAGCCGCAGGCGCTGGAATGGCTGTTCTGCGTGGCGGCGGGTTTCCCGTTCAACGTGAGCTGTGACAACCTTGAAGGTGACTTTGAGCCAGACCGTATCGTCTTCCAGCGCCGCGTGCATGCGCAGGTGATGGAGTATCTTGAGAAAGGCATCCCGGAACGTCCGGCGCGCCTGATCGAGGCTTTACAGAATTATTACCACACGCCGGAGATCACGGCGGAATGCTTCCCTTGGCCGGAAGATCTTTAACAGAGGAAAGAAGATGATCGCAGAATTTGAATCACGCATTCTGGCGTTAATTGATGACATGGTGGAACACGCCAGTGATGATGAGCTGTTCGCCAGCGGTTATCTGCGTGGTCACCTGACGCTGGCGGTAGCCGAGCTGGAAGCAGGTGACGATCACTCTGCCGACGCCGTTCACGCTGAAGTCACGCGCAGCCTGGAAAAAGCCATTCTGGCCGGGGAGCTCTCTCCGCGCGACCAGTCTCTGGTGCTGGGGATGTGGGACAATTTATTCCAGCAGGCTAAACGCTAAGCCGCTGCCTACTCTTCCCTCTCCCCTTTGGGGAGAGGGGATTCGACCGCACCCTACTTAACCATTTTCCCCTTCAGCAGTTTCCGTACCCACAGTCGATTCGGGTTCAGCCCCGCAAGCGTGGTTCTGTCCAGCGGAACAGGCTCATTACTCATTTGCGCGGCTAACGTTTCAGCCAGCAGCGGCGCGGAGCACAATCCTCGCGATCCTAATCCGCCCAGCATGAACAGTTCCGGATAAACCGGGGCACTTACCGCCGTTTCCTTGTTTTCTGCCAGATCCTGATAGAGTTCAAGCGTGGCTTCATAGTCCGGCACGTTTCCCGCCATCGGCAGATGATCGCGGGTCGCGCAGCGCACGCCGCAGCGCGCTTCGCCCTCGCTCACGTCAACCTCTTTCGCCCACGCCGCGTCCGGGAAGCAGTCAATCAGGCGCTGGCGGTTTTGCTGCTGATCCGCTTCGCTGTAGCGCATATCCGCTTCGCCACGATGGTAGCTGGCGCCGATGCAGTGATGTCCGTTAGACGGATTTTGTGGCGTCAGATAGCCGTCATAGCACAGCACCTGGCGCAGCTTGCTCAGTTCGGGCGCGGTCGGGATATGGCTTACCTGGCCGCCGACCGGATAAACCGGCAACGTCTCGGTCTGGATATACTGGCTGATGTTATGTCCGTTTGCCAGCACAACGCTGGCATGGTGTGCCGCTTTGCCATCAGCAAAATGCAGAGTCCACCGTTCTGACCGGCTAAGCGATTCAACCTTATGAGCATAATGCACCCTCAGCCCGCGTGACTGCGCCAGGCTAATCGCCGCCGCGGTCAGTTCAGCCGGGCACAGCCAGCCGCCGAGCGGATATTGAATGCCGCCACAGCCGGTTTCCACACCCGCGGTGTCTGCCACCTCTTGCGCACTGACCGCGCGGGCAATCTCCTCCGGCAGACCCAGCGACAGCATCTGGGCGATTTTTTGCTGGCTCTTTTCATCCCAGCCGAGCTGCGTCACGCCACACCAGTCATGGTCGAATGCCACCGGAATGGAATCATACAGGCGGCGAGCGAAGGTAAACGCTGCCGGGAAAAACTGGAACAGGGCCGGGTCGTGCGCGCTTAAAAGCGGGTAAAGCGCGCCCTGGCGGTTACCGGACGCGCCGCTGGCTGGTGCCTCGTCAGCGCAGTAGAGTGTCACCTGCCAGCCCCGGTGCAGCAGCGCGAGAGAGAGCAGGGCGCTGGCGATCCCTCCGCCAACGATCGCCACTTCGCGCGATGCGCTGGCGCTGCGCGCAAACCAGGGAGCCCGAGCGGGAATGTCCAGCGTCCGTTCCATCGTGCCGACCAGCATGTCGCGCTTGCGGCCAAAGCCTTTGGTCTTCTGCATGGTAAAGCCCGCGTCCTGCAGGCCGCGGCGAACAAAGCCGGCCGAGGTAAAGGTGGCGAGCGTTGCGCCGGGACGCGCCAGCCGGGCCATCGCGCTAAACAGATGCTGGCTCCACATGTCCGGGTTCTTGGCGGGCGCAAAGCCGTCAAGGAACCACGCGTCCACCGTCTGGTTCATCGCGTCGTCGAGCGTATCGGTCAGGTCGTTAATGTCGCCCAGCCATAAATCCAGCGTCACTCGTCCGCCGTCCAGAATCAGACGGTGGCAGCCGCCGATATGCGGCGGCCACTGCGCCTGAAGCTGCTCCGCCCAGGCTGCAAGCTCCGGCCAGCGTTGGTGGGCGAGCCGCAGATCGTGCGCGGTAAGCGGAAATTTTTCAAAACTGATGAAATGTAATCTTTGTAGCGTAGCCTCGGGGTGTGCAGCGCGAAATCGATCGAACGCCTGCCAGAGAGTCAGAAAATTCAGTCCGGTTCCGAAGCCGCTTTCCGCAACAACGAACAGACTGCGCGGGTGCGCAGGGAAGCGGGCGCTGAGCTGGTTTCCCTCGAGGAAAACATAGCGGGTTTCTTCGAGTCCGTTATCATTAGAAAAGTAGACGTCATCAAAATCTCGGGAAACAGGTGTACCCTCAGCGTTGAATTCGAGGTTGGCGGGTTGTATAGCGTTTTGTTTCACGTAAGTTACTCGTCTGACAGGCAGTGGCACGATCTTAACGATGTGAGTCCATCGGTGCAAATTTCCGCAGAAAATGTCTGATCGGACTTGTTCGGCGTACAAGTGTACGCTATTGTGCGACTCGAAACTTTTTATAGTGCGACTTACAGAGGTATTGAATGAAACGTGCAGTGATTACTGGCCTGGGCATTGTTTCCAGCATCGGTAATAACCAGCAGGAAGTCCTGGCATCTCTGCGTGAAGGACGCTCCGGGATCACTTTCTCTGAAGAGTTTAAAGATTCAGGTATGCGTAGCCACGTATGGGGTAACGTCAAACTGGACACCACCGGTTTGATTGACCGCAAAGTGGTTCGTTTCATGAACGATGCCTCTATTTATGCTTATCTCTCCATGCAGGAAGCGATCAAAGATTCCGGCCTGAGCGAAGAGGTTTATCAGAACAACCCGCGCGTGGGCCTGATTGCCGGTTCTGGCGGTTCCTCTAAAGCGCAGGTATTCGGTGCTGACGCCATGCGCAGCCCGCGTGGTCTGAAAGCGGTAGGTCCGTACGTGGTGACTAAAGCCATGGGTTCTGCGGTTTCCGCGTGCCTGGCGACCCCGTTCAAAATCCACGGTGTGAACTACTCCATCAGCTCCGCGTGTGCGACTTCCGCACACTGTATCGGTAACGCTGTTGAGCAGATCCAGCTGGGTAAACAGGACATCGTATTTGCTGGCGGCGGCGAAGAGCTGGGCTGGGAAATGGCCTGTGAGTTCGACGCGATGGGCGCACTGTCCACCAAGTACAACGAAACCCCAGACAAAGCCTCCCGTACCTACGATGCGCACCGTGACGGTTTCGTCATCGCGGGCGGCGGCGGAATGGTTGTGGTTGAAGAGCTGGAGCACGCGCTGGCGCGCGGCGCGCACATCTACGCTGAGATCGTGGGCTACGGTGCAACGTCCGACGGCGCCGACATGGTTGCTCCGTCCGGCGAAGGCGCGGTGCGCTGCATGAAGATGGCGATGCACGGTGTTGATACCCCAATCGACTACCTGAACTCCCACGGTACCTCTACTCCGGTAGGTGACGTGAAAGAGCTGGGTGCGATCCGCGAAGTGTTCGGCGACAACAGCCCGGCTATCTCTGCCACCAAAGCCATGACCGGTCACTCTCTGGGTGCGGCGGGCGTGCAGGAAGCGATCTACTCTCTGCTGATGCTGGAAAACGGCTTTATCGCCCCAAGCATCAACATCGACGAGATGGACGAGCAGGCGGCTGGCCTGAACATCGTGACCAAACCAACGGAAGCGACGCTGACCACCGTCATGTCCAACAGCTTCGGCTTCGGCGGCACCAACGCCACGCTGGTTATGCGCAAGCTGAAAGCATAAGCGTTTGAATGTATAATAGAAGGGAGCCGGAAGGCTCCCTTTTTTTATGCCTGAACACGGAGTTATGCATGAAGGCTGTTACCCCCGAGAAGGGCACTCCTTCCGGGAACCTTTCTCTTTTCCGCATCGCCTTTGCGGTATTCCTGACCTACATGACCGTTGGCCTGCCGCTGCCGGTGATCCCACTGTTCGTTCATCAGGAACTCGGCTATGGCAACACCATGGTCGGCATTGCTGTGGGCATTCAGTTTTTAGCCACGGTATTAACCCGCGGCTACGCAGGACGGCTGGCCGATCAGCACGGTGCAAAACGCTCGGCGCTGCAGGGCATGTTTGCCTGCGGTCTGGCGGGGGGCGCGTGGCTGCTGGCCGCTCTCCTGCCGGTCGACGCCGCGTATAAATTTGCGCTGCTGGTGGTGGGCCGTTTAATCCTTGGCTTCGGTGAAAGCCAGCTGCTGACCGGTACCCTGACCTGGGGGATGGGGCTGGTGGGGCCTGCGCGCTCCGGCAAAGTGATGTCATGGAACGGGATGGCGATTTATGGCGCACTGGCTGCAGGCGCGCCGCTGGGTTTGCTGATCCACAGCCAGTTTGGTTTTGCGGTACTGGCAGCAACCACCATGGTATTACCGCTGCTGGCGTGGGCTTTTAACGGTTCGGTACGCAAGGTGCCCGCCCATAAAGGCGAACGTCCTTCGCTGTGGAGTGTGGTGGGGCAAATCTGGCAGCCAGGGCTGGGGCTGGCGCTTCAGGGAGTAGGCTTCGCGGTGATTGGTACCTTCGTCTCCCTCTATTTCATGAGCCGCGGCTGGGCAATGGCGGGCTTTACGCTGACGGCCTTTGGCGGCGCGTTTGTCCTGATGCGTGTCCTGTTCGGCTGGATGCCGGATCGCTTTGGCGGCGTGAAGGTGGCGGTGGCATCGCTGGTGATTGAAACCGTTGGGCTGGTGTTACTCTGGCAGGCGCCGGTCGCCTCCGTTGCGCTGCTTGGTGCGGCGTTAACCGGCTGCGGCTGCTCGCTTATCTTCCCGGCGCTGGGCGTTGAGGTGGTGAAGCGCGTGGCGCCGCAGGTCCGCGGTACGGCGCTGGGCGGCTATGCGGCGTTTCAGGATATCTCATACGGCGTAACCGGGCCGCTGGCGGGTCTGTTAGCCACCTCGTTTGGCTACCCGTCCGTCTTCCTGGCCGGCGCGGTTTCTGCGGTGGTGGGGATCGTGGTGACGCTGGTGGCGTTTCGCAGAAATTAACTGTTGTCGCCGGGTGGCGGCTGCGCCTTACCCGGCCTACGGTTCGAGCCGTTGTAGGCCCGGTATGCGTAGCGCCACCGGGCAAATCCTCAGGCAACCAGCCAGAAAATCGCCAGCGCAATCAATAATGCAATCAACATTAATCCCGGGCGGGCAGAGAGCGTTCTGAACGTCTCCACAACGGGCGCAAACAGCGGGCTGTAGATCGGCTGAACGTTTCTTACCTCCGGCACGCCGCCTTCCCGCTCGGCGCGGCGAACAAAGATCTGATTCAGCACATCCTGTACCTGCGCGGTAGTCAGTACCGTTTGCGGCGTGGCCTGCCAGTTCTGCTGGGCGTAATCCCGAATCACCTCGAACTCGTGCGGTTCCAGCGGCTGTTTAAGCGCCGCCTGAACGGTATGCAGGGTAGGGGCGCTTTGGGTGCTGAGCGTCTGGCGCGCCTGGAGCCAGGTCACCAGATGGGTAAACTGTTTGGCCGGAATCAGCTCGCCCGCCTTCACGCCGGACAGTTCCAGCATGGATTGCCAGATAAGCTTCGTCGACTCGCCGGTGGCGGCGGCCAGTTTGGTCACCATCTGGTTCAGCGTGTTGTGCTCGGCAGGCTGCAGCGGGCGCTCGGTTGAGGGGCGCACCTGAGGCTGCGGAATAGACAACTGATTGTTCTGCAACAGCGTCAGCACGGTTTTAAGCTGGTCTGGCGTCAGCTGGCTCAGGGCGGTCTGGCCATACTGCTGACGGATAAAGTCACTGACAGCCTGACGGTTATTTCCCTGGCCCAGCAGCTCGGTCAACTGCGTGACAATCTGACGCGTGGTGTGGTTCTGCTGCGCGGTCGTAATACGCTGGTTGAGATTTTGCTCGGCGGCAGGGAAATGGCGCGACTGCAGCGGTGCGTCGTTCCTCACGCCTAAATCATGCTTTACCCCGGCCCAGACTTCCGCGTTTTGCTGCGAAGTCAGCGCTATCAGGCGCGTGATCAGTCGCTCCAGCACGGTGCGCTGTTGCGTGGATAGTGGCTGTTCACCGGCAACGTTTGGCGTGACAGGGCCTTCACCCGGAGGGCGTGGCGGCGTACCTGAAATGGGCTGCATCGTCAAAAATCCTTAAAGTCAAAACTCAGCGTAAACCCGGCATACGTATATGCCTGGCGGCCAGATTATGGCACACTTGGCAGGTTTTCTTCCTCTCAAACAGGTACTCAGACGTGAAAATCCTCGTTGATGAAAATATGCCTTACGCCCGCGAGCTGTTTAGCCGCCTCGGCGACGTTAAGGCTGTCCCTGGTCGCCCGATCCCGGTTAACGAACTGGATGACGCAGACGCGCTGATGGTGCGCTCGGTGACCAAAGTAAATGAGGCGTTGCTTGCCGGTAAAGCGATTAAGTTTGTCGGAACCGCAACGGCAGGGACCGATCATGTGGATGATCAGTGGCTGAAGCAGGCCGGAATCGGTTTTTCCGCCGCGCCGGGCTGTAACGCCATTGCCGTCGTGGAATACGTTTTCTCCTCGCTGCTGATGCTGGCCGAGCGCGATGGTTTTGCGCTGAAAGACCGCACCGTGGGGATTGTCGGCGTGGGTAACGTCGGCGGGCGTCTGCAAAAGCGCCTTGAAGCGTTAGGTATCCGCACGCTGCTGTGCGATCCGCCGCGTAAAGACAACGGTGACGACGAGGATTTCCGCGCGCTGGATGAGCTGGTTGAACAGTGCGATGTGCTGACGTTCCACACGCCGCTGTTTAAAGAGGGGCCGTATAAGTCCCTGCATCTGGCGGACGAGGCGCTGATTCGCCGTCTGAAGGCTGGCACTATTCTGATTAATGCCTGCCGTGGCCCGGTGGTGGATAATGCCGCGCTGCTGAAATGTCTGAATGAAGGACACGATCTCAGCGTGGTGCTGGACGTCTGGGAGCCGGAGCCGGATCTCAACGTTGAGCTGCTGAACAAGGCTGACGTTGCCACCGCGCATATTGCGGGCTATACGCTTGAAGGCAAAGCGCGCGGCACGACGCAGGTGTTTGAAGCCTACAGCGCCTTTATCGGCCATCCGCAGCAGGTGGCGCTTGATACTCTACTCCCCGCGCCTGAATTTGGCCGCATTACCCTGCATGACCCGCTCGATCAGGCAACGCTGAAAAGGCTGGTGCATTTGGTGTATGATGTGCGCCGCGACGATGCGCTGCTGCGTAAGGTGGCGGGGATCCCGGGTGAATTTGATAAGCTGCGCAAGAACTACGTTGAGCGCCGCGAGTGGTCTTCCCTGTATGTGATGTGCGACGACGCAGCGGCTGCGACGTTGCTCAAGAAACTGGGTTTTAACGCCGTTCATCACCCGGCGCATTAATGTCTTCTTAATGCTCCCTGTCGGATACGCCGACAGGGACGCTTTTTTATTTCTGGAGTAAACCACCATGTCTGAAGGCTGGAACATTGCCATTTTAGGTGCCACGGGTGCCGTGGGCGAAGCCCTGCTCGAAACTCTTGCCGAGCGTCAGTTCCCGGTGGGAGATATCTATGCGCTGGCGCGCACCGACAGCGCGGGCGAACATCTGCGTTTTGGCGGTAAATCCGTGATGGTTCAGGATGCGGCCGCGTTTGACTGGACCCAGGCGCAGCTGGCGTTTTTTGCCGCAGGTGCTGAAGCCACGGCGTCTTACATTGAAGAGGCGACCAATTCGGGCTGCCTGGTGATCGACCTGAGCGGTCTGTTCTCCCTGGAGCCGGACGTGCCGCTGGTGGTCCCGGACGTCAATCCGTTTGTGCTGGCTGACTACCGCAACCGTAACGTTATCGCGGTACCGAACAGCCTGACCAGCCAGCTGCTGACCGCCCTGAAACCGCTGATTGACGACGGCGGCCTGTCGCGCATTACCGTCACCAGCCTTCTGTCCGCGTCGGCGAACGGTAAAAAGGCCGTTGACGCGCTGGCCGGGCAGAGTGCGAAGCTGCTGAATGGCATCCCGATCGACGAAGATGATTTCTTTGGCCGCCAGCTGGCGTTCAACATGCTGCCGCTGCTGCCGGATCGTGAAGGTTCCGTGCGCGAAGAGCGTCGTCTCGTCGACGAAGCGCGCAAGATTCTGCAGGACGAGGGGCTGATAATTTCCGCCAGCGTCGTACAGTCCCCGGTCTTCTACGGCCACGCGCAGATGGTCGGTTTTGAAGCCCTGCGCCCGCTGGCGGCAGAGGAAGCGCGCGACGCGTTTGGCCGCGGTGAAGATATCGTCCTTTCCGAAGAGAGCGAGTTCCCGACCCAGGTGGGCGACGCCACCGGCAGCGCGCATCTTTCCGTTGGCTGCGTGCGTAACGACTACGGTATGCCGGAGCAGGTCCAGTTCTGGTCCGTTGCCGATAACGTTCGCTTTGGCGGCGCGCTGATGGCGGTCAAGATCGCCGAGAAGCTGGTGCAGGAGTATCTGTACTGATGTCCGAAGTGGATCAAAAGCCGGTTCATAAAATTGCCCTCGGTATTGAGTACGATGGCAGTAAATATTATGGCTGGCAGCGTCAGAATGAGGTGCGCAGCGTTCAGGAAAAGCTGGAGAAAGCGCTCTCTCAGGTGGCAAACGAGCCGATTAACGTCCTGTGCGCGGGGCGTACGGACGCGGGTGTTCATGGCACGGGGCAGGTAGTTCACTTTGAAACCACCGCCGTGCGTAAGGATGCCGCCTGGACGCTGGGTGTAAATGCGAATTTACCTGGTGACATCGCGGTGCGTTGGGTGAAAGCTGTGCCGGATGATTTTCACGCGCGCTTCAGCGCAACGGCGCGTCGCTATCGCTATGTCATCTACAACCAGCGTCTGCGCCCGGCGGTGTTAAGCCAAGGTGTGACGCATTTTTATGAACCGCTCGATGCAGAACGTATGCATCGTGCGGCGCAGTGTCTGATTGGTGAAAATGACTTTACGTCGTTTCGTGCGGTGCAGTGTCAGTCCCGTACGCCGTGGCGTAACGTCATGCACATTAACGTCAGTCGTTTTGGCGCGTATGTGGTGGTGGATATCAAAGCCAATGCCTTTGTACATCATATGGTGCGGAATATTGTAGGCAGCCTGATGGAAGTGGGCGCCGGACACCAGCCGGAGAGCTGGATTGCAGAACTGCTGGCAGCGAAGGACAGAACGCTTGCGGCAGCAACGGCGAAAGCGGAAGGGCTTTATCTGGTCTCGGTAGACTATCCGGATCGGTTTGACCTGCCAAAACCGCCAATGGGCCCGCTGTTTTTAGCGGACTAAACAAAGGTGCAATTAAGGCTTAGACAATATGGACGTAATACGTTTTCTGATTGATTTCATTCTGCATATTGATGTTCACCTGGCGGAGCTGGTCGCGCAGTACGGCGTCTGGGTTTACGCCATTCTGTTCCTGATTCTGTTCTGTGAAACCGGTCTGGTCGTTACCCCGTTCCTGCCGGGAGACTCGCTGCTGTTTGTGGCCGGAGCGTTGTCGGCGCTGCCCACCAATGATTTGAACGTGCATCTGATGGTGGTGTTGATGGTGATTGCCGCGATTGTCGGGGATGCGGTCAACTATACGATTGGCCGGGTATTCGGTGAGCGGTTGTTCAGTAATCCGGACTCGAAAATTTTCCGCCGCAGCTATTTAGACAAGACCCATGCCTTCTATGAACGTCATGGTGGAAAAACCATTATCCTTGCGCGTTTTGTGCCTATTGTGCGCACATTTGCACCGTTTGTGGCGGGAATGGGCCATATGTCCTATCGTCATTTTGCAATGTATAACGTGGTGGGCGCACTGCTTTGGGTGTTGCTCTTTACCTATGCAGGCTATCTGTTTGGCGACTTGCCGGTGGTTCAGGAAAACCTTAAGTTACTGATTGTAGCGATTATTGTGCTTTCCGTTCTGCCGGGTGTTATCGAAATCATTCGTCACAAACGCGCGGCAGCAAAGCAAGCGAAGTAAATGCACGCTGGCGGTTCGACCACTTTTTTATCCAAAGTTTCGGGCTGTTATGTTTTAATGTGCAACATTCATGGTCTGTTGGAGGCAAAAATGGCATTATTCGCCTCTTATAGCAAAACTGGCATACGACCAGGTTCAGGCAGAAAGGTTATCAATGAGCTGGATTGAACGAATTAAAAGCAACATTACCCCGACGCGCAAAGCGAGCATTCCTGAAGGGGTATGGACGAAGTGTGATAGCTGCGGCCAGGTTCTGTATCGCGCAGAGCTGGAACGCAATCTCGAGGTGTGTCCGAAGTGTGACCACCACATGCGTATGTCGGCGCGCAACCGCCTGCATAGCCTGCTGGACGAAGGTTCTTTGGTAGAACTGGGCAGCGAACTGGAGCCAAAAGATGTGCTCAAGTTCCGCGACTCCAAAAAATACAAAGATCGTCTGGCCTCTGCACAGAAAGAGACCGGCGAGAAAGACGCGCTGATCGTCATGAAGGGCACCCTGCACGAGATGCCGGTGGTTGCCGCTGCGTTTGAGTTCTCCTTTATGGGCGGCTCAATGGGCTCCGTGGTCGGCGCGCGTTTCGTGCGTGCCGTTGAGCAGGCGCTGGAAGACAACTGTCCGCTGATCTGCTTCTCCGCCTCCGGTGGTGCGCGTATGCAGGAAGCGCTGATGTCCCTGATGCAGATGGCGAAAACCTCTGCGGCGCTGGCGAAAATGCAGGAGCGCGGTCTGCCGTACATCTCGGTACTGACCGACCCAACCATGGGTGGCGTCTCCGCAAGCTTCGCGATGCTGGGTGACCTGAACATCGCTGAGCCAAAAGCGCTGATCGGCTTTGCCGGTCCTCGCGTCATCGAGCAGACCGTTCGTGAAAAACTGCCGCCGGGCTTCCAGCGCAGTGAGTTCCTCATTGAGAAAGGCGCTATCGATATGATCGTCCGCCGTCCGGAAATGCGCCTGAAACTGGCCAGCATTCTGGCGAAGCTGATGAATCTGCCAGCGCCTAACCCGGATGAGCCGCGCGAAGGCGTGGTGGTACCGGATCAGGAACCCGAGGCCTGATAACTGAAAAGGGCAGGGCCAGATGGCGCTGCCCTTTTGCTTTATAACCTGTTAATGACAACCGGGCATTATGGAAAATAAAAGCATTCCCCAAGCCACGTCGCCCCTGGCCGCGTGGCTTTCTTATCTGGAAAACCTGCACAGTAAAACCATCGATATGGGTCTTGAGCGCGTAAGCCAGGTTGCCGCGCGTCTCGACGTGCTGAAACCGGCTCCGTTCGTGTTCACCGTTGCAGGTACTAACGGTAAAGGGACGACCTGCCGCACGCTGGAGTCAGTCCTGATGGCGGCGGGGTACAAGGTTGGCGTTTACAGCTCACCGCATCTGGTGCGCTATACCGAGCGCGTGCGGGTGCAGAACACCGAGCTGGCGGAATCTGCCCATACGGCATCGTTCGCGGCTATCGAAGCGGCGCGCGGGGAAACCTCATTAACCTATTTTGAATACGGCACCCTGTCGGCGCTGTGGCTGTTCAAACAGGCGCAGCTGGACGTGGTGATCCTGGAAGTGGGGCTGGGCGGGCGTCTGGATGCCACCAATATGGTGGATGCGGACGTGGCGGTGGTCACCAGCATCGCGCTGGATCATACCGACTGGCTGGGCCCGGACCGTGAAAGCATTGGCCGCGAGAAGGCCGGTATTTTCCGGGCGAATAAGCCCGCCGTGGTGGGCGAGCCGGACATGCCGCATACCATTGCCGACGTGGCGAAAGAGAAGGGCGCACATCTGTTGCGCCGAGGCGTTGACTGGCAGTATGAGCTGCAGGGCAACGGCTGGCGCTTCAGCGATGCGCAGGGCGTGCTGGAGAATCTGCCGCTGCCGCAGGTACCACAGCCTAACGCGGCAACCGCGCTGGCGGCACTGCGCGCCAGCGGATTAGCTGTAAGTGAGCAGGCGATCCGTGACGGCATTCAGAATGCGCTGCTGCCGGGTCGTTTCCAGATAGTCAGCGAGTCACCGCGTCTGATTCTGGATGTGGCGCACAACCCACATGCGGCGGCGTATCTCGCAGGACGTCTCAAATCGTTACCAAAAACCGGGCGCGTGCTGGCGGTTATCGGTATGCTTCATGATAAAGATATCGGCGGCACGCTGGCCTGCATGGAGAGTGTGGTCGATAGCTGGTATTGTGCTCCTCTGGAGGGGCCGCGCGGTGCGACTGCTGAGCAGTTGATGGAACATCTCGGTAAAGGTGCAATCTACAGTAGCGTGGCGCAGGCCTGGCATGCCGCGATGGCGGATGCTAAACCAGAAGATACCGTGCTGGTGTGTGGCTCTTTCCACACGGTGGCACATGTCATGGAAGTGATGGACGCGGGGAGAACCGGTGGCGAGTAAGTTTCAGAACCGTTTAACAGGAACCATTGTGCTGGTCGCGCTCGGGGTGATTATTCTTCCCGGGCTGCTCGACGGGCAGAAAAAACATTATCAGGACGAGTTTGCAGCCATTCCGCTGGTGCCGAAGCCGGGCGACCGCGATGAGCCGGATATGCTGCCTGCGGCGACTCAGGCGCTGCCTGCTCAGCCGCCTGAAGGGGCGGCGGAAGAAGTTCGCGCGGGCGATGCCGCTGCACCGTCACTCGACCCGTCGCGTCTGGCGGCGAATAACAACATCGAGATCGATCCGGTACCGGTAGAGAAGCCTAAGCCTGTTGAAAAACCGAAGCCGGTAGAGAAACCGCAGCCGAAGCCTCAGCAACAGCGAGATAAAGCAGCAGAGCAGCTGGCTGCAGCGTCTGAAACTCCACCACCTGCGAAGCAAGACGCAGCGCCGACCGGCAAAGCCTACGTTGTGCAGCTGGGGGCGCTGAAAAACGCCGATAAAGTCAACGAGGTTGTGGGTAAACTGCGCAGCGCGGGCTATCGCGTTTACACTTCACCTTCCACGCCGGTGCAGGGTAAAATCACCCGTATCCTCGTGGGGCCGGAGGCGTCGAAAGACAAGCTGAAAGGGTCGCTGGGCGAGCTGAAGCAGATCTCCGGGCTGAGTGGTGTGGTGATGAGCTACAGCGCGAACTAAGTACGACCTGCTCCTTTAGAGAGAGGCGATAAGCCACGGCGTTGAACATTTTTTCAGCGCCTTTTTTATTTACGCGCGGGAAGGAAATCCCTACGCAAACGTTTTCTTTTTCTGTTAGAATTCGCCCCGAACTGGATGACAGGGCGTTTAATCGTGGGACACATATGGTCTGGATTGATTACGCCATCATTGCGGTGATTGGTTTTTCCTGTCTGGTTAGCCTGATCCGTGGCTTTGTTCGTGAAGCGTTATCGCTGGTAACCTGGGGTTGTGCTTTCTTTGTTGCCAGTCATTACTACACTTACCTGTCTGTCTGGTTCACGGGCTTTGAAGATGAACTGGTCCGAAATGGAATCGCCATCGCGGTGCTGTTTATCGCGACGCTGATTGTTGGCGCTATCGTGAATTACGTGATAGGTCAGCTGGTCGAGAAAACCGGTCTGTCAGGAACGGACAGGGTACTCGGGATCTGTTTCGGGGCATTACGAGGCGTGCTGATTGTGGCCGCGATCCTGTTCTTCCTGGATACCTTCACCGGGTTCTCCAAAAGCGAAGACTGGCAAAAATCGCAGCTCATTCCAGAGTTCAGCTTCATCATCAGATGGTTCTTTGACTATCTGCAAAGCTCGTCGAGTTTTTTGCCCAGGGCATAAACCCTGAGATGTGGCTTAACGAGGAAAAGACGAATGTGCGGTATTGTCGGTATCGCCGGTTTCATGCCGGTAAACCAGTCGATTTATGACGCGTTAACGGTGCTTCAGCACCGTGGGCAGGATGCTGCGGGTATCATCACCATTGATGCAAACAACTGCTTCCGTTTACGTAAGGCCAATGGCCTGGTAAACGATGTGTTTGAAGCCCGCCATATGCAGCGTCTGCAAGGTAATATGGGGATCGGTCACGTTCGTTATCCTACTGCTGGCAGTTCCAGCGCCTCTGAGGCACAGCCTTTCTACGTCAACTCACCGTATGGCATCACGCTTGCCCATAACGGCAACCTGACCAACGCTCATGAGCTGCGTAAGAAGCTGTTCGAAGAGAAACGTCGCCACATTAACACCACCTCTGATTCAGAAATCCTGCTCAATGTGTTCGCCAGCGAGCTGGATAACTTCCGTCACTACCCGCTGGAAGCAGACAATATCTTCGCTGCCATTGCCGCGACCAACCGCCAGATCCGCGGTGCGTACGCCTGCGTGGCGATGATCATCGGTCACGGCATGGTCGCCTTCCGCGATCCAAACGGCATTCGTCCGCTGGTGCTGGGCAAGCGCGACCTCGGCGATGGCCGTACCGAATATATGGTTGCCTCTGAGAGCGTGGCGCTGGATACCCTGGGCTTCGAATTCCTGCGCGACGTTGCGCCGGGCGAAGCGGTGTATATCACCGAGAAGGGCCAGCTGTTCACCCGTCAGTGTGCCGACAACCCGGTCAGCAACCCGTGCCTGTTTGAATACGTCTATTTTGCCCGTCCGGATTCGTTCATCGACAAGATTTCCGTCTACAGCGCGCGCGTCAATATGGGCACGAAGCTCGGCGAGAAGATTGCCCGCGAGTGGGACGATCTCGACATTGACGTGGTGATTCCTATCCCGGAAACCTCCTGCGATATCGCCCTGGAGATCGCCCGCATTCTGGACAAGCCGTACCGTCAGGGCTTCGTGAAGAACCGCTACGTTGGCCGCACGTTTATCATGCCGGGCCAGCACCTGCGCCGTAAGTCGGTGCGCCGTAAGCTGAACGCCAACCGCGCGGAATTCCGCGACAAGAACGTTCTGCTGGTGGATGACTCCATCGTTCGCGGCACCACCTCTGAGCAGATTATCGAGATGGCGCGCGAAGCGGGTGCGAAGAAAGTCTACCTGGCGTCTGCCGCGCCGGAGATTCGCTTCCCGAACGTGTACGGCATTGATATGCCAACCGCCAACGAGCTGATTGCTCACGGCCGTGAAGTGGATGAGATTCGCCAGATCATCGGTGCCGACGGCCTTATTTTCCAGGATCTGAACGATCTCATCGACGCGGTGCGCGCCGAGAATCCGGAGATTCAGCAGTTCGAATGCTCCGTGTTCAATGGCGTCTACGTGACGAAAGACGTTGACCAGCAGTACCTCGACTACCTTGATTCGCTGCGCAACGACGATGCGAAAGCCGTTCAGCTGCAAAACGATCTCGAAAGCTTAGAGATGCACAACGAAGGTTAATCTCTCCGCAGGTGAGGGCGCTCGCCCTCACTTGCAACTCCCCGCAAAATCCTGCACAGTCAGCCCAGAATTCAGCAAGGGCGAAATCATGAAACGACTCATAATAGGCATCAGCGGTGCCAGCGGCGCGATTTACGGCGTACGCCTGCTACAGGTTTTGCGTAACGTGGCAGAAGTGGAAACGCATCTGGTGATGAGCCAGGCGGCGCGGCAAACCCTCTCCCTTGAAACGGATCTCTCCCTGCGCGATGTCCAGGCGCTGGCGGACGTGGTTCACGATGCCCGCGATATCGCCGCCAGCATCTCCTCAGGCTCGTTTAAAACCGCCGGTATGGTGATCCTGCCCTGTTCAATCAAAACGCTCTCCGGGATTGTGAACAGCTATACCGACACGCTGGTAACGCGCGCGGCGGACGTGGTGCTGAAGGAGCGCCGCCCGCTGGTGCTCTGCGTGCGGGAAACGCCGCTGCACCTGGGCCATCTGCGCCTCATGACTCAGGCCGCTGAGCTGGGCGCGGTGATCATGCCGCCGGTGCCGGCGTTCTATCACCGACCGCAGTCGCTGGACGATGTGATCAATCAGACCGTCAATCGCGTGTTGGATCAGTTTGACATCGACCTGCCCGAAGACCTCTTCACCCGCTGGCAGGGAGCCTGATTCTGTGCACAAATGCTGTGCATGAAAAGAGACGTTGCCCTGTTTCAGGGCAATTATGCAACGGCGATCATATCCTCGACATTTAATTCGCTTTTTCCCTTTTTCTCTTTCCGGTTCGTTCGGCAGACCTGCTATCTTTCACCATTAAGGCAATATCGCAACGTTTTATTAACATATTTAACGTCGAACTTTTGACCAGACGGCAATGTGGCATAAGACCTGCAAGAGAAGCCTGCAACACAACACATAACACAATACATAATAAAATCACGGTACTTGAGGGTAAATGTATGAAGAAGACGGTTCTGGCTCTGTCTTTGCTGGTGGGGTTAAGTGCGGCGGCAGGTAGCTACGCAGCGCTTCCACAGACGGTTCGTATCGGTACAGACGCAACCTACGCGCCATTCTCTTCCAAGGATGCGAAAGGCGATTTCGTGGGGTTTGATATCGATTTGGGAAATGAAATGTGCAAACGTATGGAAGTGAAATGCACATGGGTGGGCAGCGACTTCGACGCGTTAATCCCGTCGCTGAAGGCAAAGAAAATCGACGCCATTATCTCTTCTCTCTCCATCACCGAAAAACGCCAGCAGGAGATTGCCTTCTCTGACAAGCTCTACGCTGCGGATTCGCGTCTGATTGCCGCGAAAGGTTCCCCGATCCAGCCGACCATCGACTCGCTGAAAGGCAAGCATGTGGGCGTGCTCCAGGGCTCGACCCAGGAAGGTTACGCGAATGCCAACTGGCGCGAGAAGGGCGTCGACGTGGTGGCTTACCAGAACCAGGATCTGATCTACTCTGACCTGGCGGCAGGCCGTCTGGATGCCGCGTTCCAGGATGAAGTCGCGGCGAGCGAAGGCTTCCTGAAGCAGCCGGCCGGTAAAGATTACGCCTTTGCGGGCCCGTCCGTGAAAGACAAAAAATACTTTGGTGACGGCACCGGCATCGGCCTGCGTAAGGACGATAAAGAGCTGAAAGCCGCCTTTGACAAAGCATTCACGGAGCTGCGCAAAGACGGTACCTACGACAAACTGGCGAAGAAATACTTCGACTTCAACGTCTACGGTGACTAACGCACCAGCGTGGTGCGTCGCGGGTGTGGATGATTCAATATGGTGCAATTTGTGCACCATATTGGGTCACTACGTGCATACTTAAGCATTTATAATGCAAAAATTCCCGTCTGAAAGGCATTATTCTTTGCCTGACAGCGTGGATTAATGGCACATTAACCCCACCCCGTCGTCGTAAAAAAAACGTATGAAGACAGTTTGTTGAGGACAAATATGAAAAAACTCGTGTTGTCATTATCTCTGGTACTGGCCTTTTCCAGCGCCACCGCGGCCTTCGCAGCCATTCCGCAGAAAATTCGTATTGGCACCGATCCCACCTACGCGCCGTTTGAATCGAAGAATTCAAAGGGTGAACTGGTGGGTTTTGACATCGATCTGGCCAATGAGCTGTGCAAACGCATCAAAGCACAGTGTACTTATGTAGAGAACCCGCTGGATGCGCTGATCCCTTCACTGAAAGCAAAAAAAATAGACGTGATTATGTCCTCGCTTTCCATCACCGAGAAACGTCAGCAGGAGATTGCCTTCACCGACAAGCTCTATGCGGCCGATTCACGTCTGGTAGTGGCTAAGTCTTCTGACATTCAACCGACCCTCGAGTCGCTGAAGGGGAAACGCGTGGGCGTGCTGCAGGGCACCACGCAGGAAACTTACGGTAACGAACACTGGGCGCCGAAGGGGATCGAAATCGTCTCCTATCAGGGCCAGGAAAATATTTACGCAGACCTGACGGCAGGCCGTATTGATGCGGCATTCCAGGATGAAGTCGCGGCAAGCGAAGGTTTCCTGAAGCAGCCGGTAGGCAAAGATTACAAGTTCGGCGGTCCGTCCATTAAGGATGAGAAGCTCTTTGGCGTGGGTACCGGTATGGGCCTGCGTAAGGAAGACAACGAACTGCGTGAGGCGCTGAACAAAGCGTTTGCTGAAATGCGCGCTGACGGCACCTACGACAAGCTGGCGAAAAAGTACTTCGATTTCAATGTGTACGGCGGCTAATCGCTCCGTCAAATAACGTGCGGCCCCTCCCGCTGGGGGAGGGGATAAGACACGGTTTACCACTCACGATACGACAGGGCTCGCGGTATGCTGTACGGATTTTCTGGCGTTATTTTACAGGGCGCGCTTGTCACCCTTGAGCTGGCTATCAGCTCCGTGGTGCTGGCGGTGCTGATAGGTCTGGCGGGCGCAGGGGCGAAGCTTTCGGCTAACAAACCGCTGGCGCTCATTTTCGAAGGCTATACCACGCTCATTCGCGGCGTACCCGATCTGGTGCTGATGCTGCTTATTTTTTACGGCCTGCAGATTGCCCTGAACAGCGTGACGGATGCGATGGGCATGGGACAAATTGATATCGACCCGATGGTGGCCGGTATTATCACCCTCGGTTTTATCTACGGTGCCTACTTCACGGAAACCTTCCGTGGCGCTTATATGGCGGTTCCCAGAGGACACATTGAAGCGGCAACCGCATTTGGTTTTACCTCTTCACAAACGTTTCGCCGGATTATGTTCCCGGCCATGATGCGCTATGCGCTGCCGGGCATCGGTAATAACTGGCAGGTTATCCTCAAAGCGACGGCGCTGGTCTCGCTGCTCGGTCTGGAAGACGTCGTGAAAGCGACTCAGCTGGCGGGCAAGAGCACCTGGGAGCCATTCTACTTTGCGGTGGTCTGCGGCGCGATCTATCTGGTCTTTACGACCGTCTCCAATGGTGTGCTGCTTCTGCTCGAGCGTCGCTACTCCGTGGGTGTGAAGAGGGCTGACCTGTGATTGAGATTATTCAGGAATACTGGAAATCCCTGCTGTGGACGGATGGCTACCGCTTTACCGGCGTGGCGATCACGCTCTGGCTGTTGATTTCTTCCGTGGTGATGGGCGGCATTCTGGCGGTGTTTCTCGCCATCGGTCGCGTGTCGAACAATAAATTTATTCAGTTCCCGATTTGGCTATTTACCTATGTGTTTCGCGGCACGCCGCTGTACGTGCAGCTGCTGGTGTTCTATTCGGGGATGTATACGCTGGAGATCGTAAAAGGCACGGAAATGCTGAATGCGTTCTTCCGCAGTGGCCTGAACTGTACGGTGCTGGCGCTAACGCTCAATACCTGCGCCTATACCACCGAGATTTTCGCCGGGGCCATTCGTTCCGTGCCGCACGGTGAGATCGAGGCCGCGCGCGCGTACGGCTTCTCGTCGGTGAAGCTTTACCGCTGCATTATTCTGCCGTCGGCGCTGCGCATTGCGCTACCGGCCTACAGCAACGAAGTGATTTTGATGCTGCACTCCACCGCGCTCGCCTTTACCGCCACGGTGCCGGACCTGCTCAAAATCGCGCGCGATATCAACTCCGCGACCTATCAGCCGTTTACCGCGTTTGGCATTGCGGCGGTGCTCTATTTAATTATCTCTTATGTTCTGATTAGCCTGTTCCGTAAGGCTGAAAAACGCTGGTTGCAGCATATAAAACCTTCTTCGACGCACTGAGAAAGATGATGGCTGAGAACAAATTAAACGTTATTGATTTGCACAAACGCTACGGCGAACATGAAGTGCTGAAAGGGGTGTCGCTGCAGGCTAACGCAGGCGACGTAATCAGTATCATCGGTTCATCCGGCTCGGGTAAAAGTACCTTCCTGCGCTGCATTAACTTCCTCGAAAAGCCGAGCGAAGGCTCGATTGTGGTGAGCGGGCAGAACATCAACCTGGTGCGTGACAAAGACGGCCAGCTGAAGGTGGCGGATAAGAATCAGCTGCGCCTGCTGCGTACGCGCCTGACGATGGTGTTCCAGCATTTCAACCTCTGGAGCCACATGACGGTGCTGGAGAACGTGATGGAAGCGCCGGTTCAGGTGCTCGGCCTAAGCAAGCAGGAAGCCCGGGAACGCGCGGTGAAATACCTGGCGAAAGTGGGGATCGATGAGCGCCAGCAGATGAAGTATCCGGTACACCTCTCCGGCGGCCAGCAGCAGCGTGTCTCCATCGCCCGCGCGCTGGCGATGGAGCCGGAAGTGCTGCTGTTCGACGAACCGACCTCCGCGCTGGACCCGGAACTCGTAGGCGAAGTGCTGCGCATCATGCAGAAGCTGGCCGAAGAGGGCAAAACGATGGTGGTGGTGACGCACGAGATGGGCTTCGCCCGTAACGTCTCGAACCACGTGATTTTCCTGCATCAGGGGAAAATTGAAGAGCAGGGGCACCCGGACGAGGTGCTGGCAAACCCGCAGAGCCCGCGTTTGCAGCAGTTCCTTAAAGGATCTCTGAAATAAAGAGGGCATCAGCCCGCAGTGCAGCCCAATCGCCCGGTGACGCTTCGCTTACCGGGCCTACAAAACCCCAGGCCGGGCAAACGCAGTGCCGCCCGGCATTCAGGCCGCACCACACTCCAGGCGATACACCCAGTCGTCATACCGCACGCCGTCAATCTCATACGCCTTTTCAAGCACCTGCGTGCGCACAAACCCGGCTTTCTCAAGCACCCGTACAGAGCCGCCGTTGTCCGCCAGCACGTACGCGTTAATCGCCTTCACGCCGGTCTGGTTGAACGCATAATCACACACCGCGCGCAGCGCTTCGCTGGCGATCCCTTTTCCCTGCGCGGCAGGCACAACCGTATAACCGATATCCGCCTCTTCATGATTCTCAGGGCTGATTTGCAGGCCAATATCGCCCAGCGGCGTATCTTCATTCAGAAAGCGGATCACGAAGACATGCTCCGCCATCAGGCGTGCGGCAAACACGCGTCGGGTCTCTTTCTCAGGCGCAATCGCGGCCATATAGCGCATAATATCGCGGTTTTCGCGCAGCGAACGGAAGAACGCCCAGTCAGAGGGTTCGAAAGGGGTGAGATGAAGCCGGGGAGTGGTGATGGTTGCCATTGTTACGCCATTTCATCGGAACATGGTGTATCACTGTAACATATTCAGCGTACCACATCCCCCAGCGCCTCTTCTAAGTCATACCAGCGAAACGCAAACCCGGCCGCTTCCAGCCGTTTTGGCAGCGCGCGCTGACCGCCCAGCACCAGCACGGACGCTTCGCCCATCAACAGGCGAATTGCCGTCGCAGGCACGCGTAATATCGCCGGGCGATGCAGGGCATGCCCCAGCGCGTGGGCAAACTGTTCATTTCGCACCGGATACGGCGCAACCATGTTAAACGGCCCGCGCAGATCGTTATCCAGCAGCCATATAATGCCGTTCACCATATCGTCGATATGGATCCAGGCCAGGTACTGTCGACCGTTGCCGATCGGCCCGCCGAGCCCCAGCCTGAATGGCGGAAGCATTTTACCCAGAATGCCGCCTTTCGACGCAAGCACCACGCCGGTACGCAGCAGGCAGACGCGGGTATTATCGCTTTGCGCCGCGCAGGCGATGCGCTCCCACTGGGCGCAGAGTTTATGGGTGAACTCGTTGTGGGGCGGCTCTTCCTCGGTCACCACCACTTCGCCGAGATCGCCGTAATAGCCCGTCGCAGAGCCTGAAATCAGCACCGACGGCGGGGTCTGGCTGTTGCGAATCAGCTCAACCAGCTTCTCGGTGATGTTCCAGCGGCTGCTGCACAACCGCTGTTTCTGCTCTTCGGTCCAGCGCTTATCGGCGATGGGTTCACCCGCAAGGTTGATGACGGCGTCGAAGCCGTCCAGATTCTGCCGATCGGCCAGCCCTTTCCAGATATCGACTCCCGCGCCCAGCACCTGGCGCGCTTTCTCCGGGCTGCGGGTCACTACGGTAATGTCGTGATGCAGCGCCTGCAAACGCGCAATGAGATGGCGCCCAATCAGGCCTGTACCGCCGGTCAGCAGAATCTTCATACAACCTCCAGGTTTACGCCTGGCGTCGCCAGCTTAACGTCATGGAGACGGAGTCGGCATAGCGCAGGGCGTGAAGTTTATCGATCTCTACTTCAGCATAAGTGACCCAGTGATGATCGCGTGCGATATCGAGCACATCCTGAGTTAATTTCTCCAGCAGCGAGAAGCGGTTGTTTTCCACGTACTGGATGATGTTTTTGGTTATCGTGCGATAGTTCAGCGCGTCATTGATGTCTTCACTGGCCCGCGCTTTGTCTGCCGGGTAGTGAATCACCACATTAATGACAATATCCTGACGGTTGGCAATCTCTTCCTCTTTGATACCAATGAACGTGCGCAAGCGTAAATTTTTTATACGAATAATAGCGTCTGGCTGTGACATTGCAGGTCTTCTCCGTGTCAGTATTTCCCGCCCATAATACATGAGAGCCTCTCAGCCACCCAGCCTCATAGGTGATTAAACCTGCTGGATTTTTTGCATTGCGCGTTCGGTGGCCGGGCGGGTCCGGATACGCTCAAACCAGTTGTTCACCGCCGGGTAAGACGCTAAGTCAATCCGGTGTTTATCATGCGTATTTACCCACGGCCAGCAGGCGATATCGGCAATGCTGTAATGGTCGCCCCCAAGCCACGGCGTTTTCTCCAGCCGCTGGTTCAGAACGCCGTAAAGACGCTGGGTTTCAACCTGATATCGCTCAATGGCGTAAGGAATGGTCTGAGGCGCGAAGGCGGTGAAGTGGTGGTTCTGCCCCAGCATCGGCCCAAAGCCGCTTGACTGCCAGAAAAGCCACTGCAGAGTGTGGTGACGCTCGCGCAGTTCACCGCTCAGCAGCTTGCCGGTTTTCTCTGCCAGATAAAGCAAAATTTCACCGGATTCAAACAGGCTTAACGGCCTGCCTCCGTCCGCCGGCTGGCTATCAATAATGGCCGGAATTTTATTGTTGGGCGAGATAGCCAAAAACACAGGGTTGAACTGTTCGCCTTTGCTGATATCCACGCGGATGATTCTGTAATCCAGTTCGGCTTCTTCGAGAAAGAGGGTGATCTTGTGGCCATTTGGGGTAGGGGCGTAATAAAGGTCAATCATTCTCAACTCCTGTCCATGCGAATAGTGGTGCCATGACAAATGAGTATAGGTGCTTGTTGTAAATCGTGAGTTTTCATCAAGTGACAGCGAAGCAAAGAGATTATATGTTGAGTAAAAACCGATCAGCCGATGAGGATGTTATGAACCAGCCCGTAATTACGTTGTGGTCCGATGCAAATTTCTTTTCTCCCTATGTTATGAGCGTTTACGTCGCGCTGGCCGAAAAGGGGCTCTCTTTTACGCTGAAGACCGTCGATCTCGACGGTGGTGAACACCTCAAACCCCAGTGGCAGGGTTACGACCTGACGCGACGCGTGCCGGTGCTGGAACTGGATGGTTTTGCACTGAGCGAATCCTCGGCTATCGATGAATATCTGGAAGATCGTTTTGCGCCGCCGGAGTGGGAGCGCATCTATCCTCACGATCTGCAAAAGCGCGCCCGCGCCCGGCAGATCCAGGCGTGGCTGCGTAGCGACCTGGTGCCGATTCGCGTCGAGCGCTCCACGGATGTCGTGTTTGCCGGTGTGAAAAAGCCAGCGCTCAGCGCAGAAGGCGTCGAAAGCGCGCAAAGGCTGATTGAAACTGCAACCTCGCTGCTCGCTCACGGCAACCCGAACCTGTTCGGTGAATGGTGTATTGCCGATACCGATCTGGCGCTGATGCTGAACCGTTTGATCCTCAACGGCGATGAGGTCCCTCAACTGCTGGTGGACTATGCGGCGTTCCAGTGGCAGCGAGCCTCCGTACAGCGCTATGTGGCACTCTCCGCTAAGCGCGCGGGCTGATAAGCCCTGACGCTTCAGGTATGATAAGGGGAGTTTTTTTACCAGGGAGTGACGGATGAAACTGATGTTTGCGTCAGATATCCATGGATCGCTGCCCGCGACCGAGCGAGTGCTTTCTCTGTTTTCGCAAAGCGGGGCCCAATGGCTGGCGATTCTGGGGGATGTATTAAATCATGGTCCGCGTAATGCGCTGCCGGAAGGCTATGCCCCGGCGCAGGTGGCGGAAAAGCTTAACCCGTTTGCCTCGCGCATTATCGCCGTTCGCGGTAATTGCGACAGCGAAGTCGACCAGATGCTGCTGCATTTTCCCCTTACCGCGCCATGGCAACAGGTTCTGCTGGAAAACAGCCGCCTGTTTCTGACCCACGGACACCTTTTCGGCCCGGATAATCTCCCGGCGCTCGCGGCTGGCGATGTCCTGGTTTACGGCCATACTCATATTCCGGTGGCTGAAAAACGCGGTGAGATTTACCACTTTAACCCGGGGTCGGTCAGCATTCCGAAAGGCGGATATCCTGCGAGCTATGGCCTGCTCGATGGAAATACCCTGAGCGTTATCGCACTTAATGATCAGCAAGTTATTGCGCAGGTAGCGATTAATCCGTAAGTTACACCACAACTGCAAACGCGCCGAAAGAGCGCTTAGACGAGAAGGTTTCCCGATGGTGGAGCAGAATCATTTGGCAAGTACTGAATGGGTTGACATTGTCAGCGAAGAAAATGAAGTGATCGCGCAGGCGAGCCGCGAACAAATGCGTGCAGAGCGACTGCGTCACCGTGCAACGTACATCGTTGTACATGACGGCATGGGCAAGATTCTGGTCCAGCGCCGCACGGACACCAAAGATTTTCTTCCGGGCATGCTTGATGCCACCGCAGGCGGCGTCGTGCAGGCCGATGAAGTGCTGCTGGATTCCGCACGTCGTGAAGCGGAAGAAGAGTTAGGTATCGCCGGGGTGCCGTTTGCCGAGCACGGGCAGTTCTATTTCGAAGACGAACATTGCCGCGTCTGGGGTGGACTGTTTAGCTGCGTTTCCCATGGGCCTTTCGCCCTGCAGGAAGAGGAAGTGAGCGAAGTCTGCTGGATGACGCCGGAAGAGATTACCGCCCGCTGCGACGAGTTCACGCCGGATTCGTTAAAAGCGCTGGCGCTGTGGATGACCCGCAACGCCAAAAACGAATCCGCTAAGCCGGAAAACAAAGCGGAAAAAGAGGAAGAGGCTGAGTAAGCCTTAACAGCTTTCCCGCAGGCACAGGCTGGACGCGATGGGTTTTTGGTCGCGCCAGTCTCCGTCATTCAGACGTTCCAGTAGCGCTTTACCTGCCTCAATCCCAATCTTTCGATGCGGTACCGCCATCGTCGTCAGCGGCGGCTGGCAGACGCGGCTCACATCGCTATCGCCAAAGCCCACGACAGCCAGATCGTCCGGCACTTTAATGCGTCGACGCTGACACTCATACAGCGCGCCGCAAGCCAGCTCGTCTGATACGCACACCAGCGCATCCAGTTCCGGCCACGCCAGCAAGAACTCTGGCAGCTGTGCCGCGCCGGTCGAGAAGCTCGGCGGCATCGCCGCGTTAATCACCCGGTTCGGCGACAGATGATGGCGCAGCATCGCCTTGTACCAGCCCTGCAAATGCTGCTGGAAAATCCACTGCTCCTGGTTGGCGCACAGCAGGCCGATATTCTGGTAGCCGCGCCTAATCACCATTTCCGTCAGCTCGTACATGGCCGCCACGTTATCGATCCCGATATTCATATCGATCGGATCGGCGCGCATCGCACCCATCTCCATTACCGGAATCGAGGCGTTTTTCAGCCAGTGGCGAACGGTGTCGGTGTGCTCGACGCTGAGCAAAATCGCGGCGGCGATATTTGACGCCAGTAGGGTCTCAAGCAGCTTCTCTTCCTGCTCAAGCCGATGCTGGGACTCTGCCAGCATAATCTGGTATCCGGCGGGCTGCAGCACCTGCTGTAGGCCCGCAAACATTTCAGAGCAACCGGCTTCGGAAAGGTTGGGAACAACCATCGCAATCGTCCATGAGGACGCGGATGCCAGTGCGCTGGCGGCGAGATTAGGCATATAGCCCAGCTCCTGCACCGCAGCTTCAATTTTTTCACGCAGTTTATCGGAAACCTGTTCGGGCGTGCGGAGCGCACGGGAGACGGTCATCGTGCCGACTCCGGCAAGCTGCGCGACATCAGCGAGCGTGACTTTTCCGGTACTGCGCCGTTTTCGGGTTAAAGACATACACCTTCCTGCTGACCAGACGCGTTCTTTTTTCCTTCATTTCAGGTGACAGGCAGTATACGCCTTAAATCCCTTTTTTTGCTGTGATTTCACACCATGATTACATTTTGATAGCGCTATCACATTTCTGCATGTTGGTAATTGGTAGCGCTATCTTTGTGATCGCGATCGCAGTCAATGATTGATGGGTTGAATAAAGTTTGCTCATCTTTAGCGTTTGGCGGGAGGGAAAATGCTCAAAAATTGGATATATGATACAACCATCACGCTGCAGGATAGCGTGGAAAGCTGGCCACAGGCGCTGGAGATATGCGCGAAACCGCTGCTGGATCTGCAGGTGATTGCACCGGAATACGTGACGGCAATCATTCAGCAGCACCATACGTTAGGACCCTATTATGTGCTGGCACCAGGGCTAGCCATGCCGCATGCGCGGCCGGAGGAAGGCGCCAAAGGACTGGGCTTGTCATTACTAAAACTAAAACAGGGCGTCTCTTTTGGTGCCGGAGAGTTTGACCCTGTCGATCTGATTATTATGCTTGCGGCACCGGATAAACATAGCCATATCGAAATGATATCCGCGCTCGCTGAATTATTTTCCAGCGACGAAGATATGGAGAAATTACATCAGGCGAATACCCTGGAGGACATTAAAACCATTATTAACCGCTTCTGATTTAATTTTTTAATCCGATTATTCACAACATTACGCGCCAGCGTGATGGGGCGTGCTCTACTCAAAATAAGGGGACAACAATGAAAATCATGGCTATTTGCGGTTCTGGCCTGGGCAGCAGTTTTATGGTCGAAATGAACATTAAAAAAGTGCTTAAAAAGCTGGACATTGAGGCTGAGGTTGAACACTCCGATCTCTCCTCCGCCACGCCGGGCGCGGCGGACCTGTTCGTGATGGCGAAAGACATTGCGGCCAGCGCCAGCGTGCCGGAAAGCCAGCTGGTGGTGATCAACAACATCATTGATATCAACGAACTCGAAGCGCAGCTGCGCGCCTGGTTCGACAGACAATAACCCTGATAAGGCGAGGTGGATATGTTTATCCTTGAAACGCTGAATTTCGTTGTCGATATTTTAAAAGTCCCTTCGGTGCTGGTGGGTTTAATTGCGTTAATTGGTCTGGTCGCGCAGAAAAAAGCGTTTTCTGATGTCGTAAAAGGCACAATTAAAACGATTCTCGGCTTTATTGTACTGGGCGGTGGCGCCACGGTGCTGGTGGGGTCGTTAAACCCGTTAGGCGGCATGTTTGAGCACGCTTTTAATATCCAGGGCATTATTCCAAACAATGAAGCGATTGTGTCGATCGCGCTGGAAAAATACGGCGCCTCGACCGCGCTGATCATGGCCTTCGGCATGGTGGCGAACATTGTCGTCGCGCGCTTTACCCGCCTGAAGTACATCTTCCTGACCGGGCACCACACCTTCTACATGGCGTGCATGATCGGCGTGATCCTGACGGTCGCGGGCTTTGAAGGGGTGGGCCTGGTCTTTACCGGCTCGCTGATCCTCGGCCTAATTATGGCCTTCTTCCCGGCGATTGCGCAGCGCTATATGAAGCGTATTACCGGCAACGATGAGATCGCCTTCGGTCATTTCGGTACGCTGGGCTACGTGCTGTCCGGCTGGATTGGCAGCAGGGTCGGCAAAGGCTCGCGCTCCACCGAAGAGATGAACCTGCCGAAAAACCTCAGCTTCCTGCGCGACAGTTCGATCTCCATCTCCCTGACCATGATGATTATCTACCTGATCATGGCGGTAAGCGCCGGGCGTGAGTACGTCGAGGCCACCTTCAGCGGCGGGCAAAACTACCTGGTCTACGCCATCATCATGGCGATCACCTTCGCGGCGGGCGTGTTCATCATCCTGCAGGGCGTGCGCCTGATTCTGGCGGAAATCGTCCCGGCCTTTACCGGCTTCTCGGAAAAACTGGTGCCGAACGCGCGTCCGGCGCTGGACTGCCCGGTGGTCTACCCGTATGCGCCAAACGCGGTGCTGATTGGCTTCCTGTTCAGCTTCCTCGGCGGAATTGTGGGGTTGTTGATCTGCGGTCAGTTTAGCTGGGTGCTGATCCTGCCGGGCGTAGTGCCGCACTTCTTCACCGGCGCAACGGCGGGCGTGTTCGGTAACGCCACCGGTGGACGCCGCGGGGCAATGATAGGCGCCTTTGCTAACGGCCTGCTGATTACTTTCCTCCCGGTCCTGCTGCTGCCGGTACTGGGTGCGATTGGCTTTGCTAACACCACCTTCTCGGACGCCGACTTCGGCGCGGTCGGGATTGTGCTGGGCAACCTGGCGCGCTTCCTGTCACCGCTTGCCATCACCGGGCTGGTTGTGGCGCTGTTCGCGCTGCTGGTGGCCTACAACATCTTCGCGAAAAACAAACCTGCGGGTAGTAACGCGCAGGAAAATACCGGAGCCAAATCATGAATGAGAACGAGATAACCGAACTGGCGCGTCAGATCCGTCTTGAAACCCTCAAATCCCTGACGCAGCTGGGCTTTGGGCACTACGGCGGCAGCATGTCGGTGGTGGAAACCCTGGCGGTGCTGTACGGCGCCGTGATGAAGATCGACCCGGCGGATCCGGACTGGCCTGAGCGCGATTACTTTGTGCTGTCGAAAGGTCATGCAGGCCCGGCGCTCTACAGCACCCTGGCGATTAAGGGCTACTTCCCGGTTGAAGAGCTGAGCACGCTGAACCAGAACGGCACGCGTCTGCCCAGCCACCCGGACCGCCTGAAAACGCGCGGCGTGGATGCCACCACCGGCTCGCTGGGGCAGGGGATCTCCATTGCGGGCGGTATGGCACTCTCGCACAGGCTGGCCGGGCGACCGAATCGGGTCTTCTGCATCGTTGGCGACGGCGAGCTGAACGAAGGCCAGTGCTGGGAAGCGTTCCAGTTTATCGCTCACCATCGTCTGAACAACCTGACCGTGTTCGTGGACTGGAACAAACAGCAGCTCGACGGCGAACTGGACGAGATCATCTGCGCGTTCGACCTGGAGGGCAAATTCCGCGCCTTTGGCTTTGACGTGGTGACGGTCAAAGGGGACGACATTCCGGCACTGCTGAAGGTGACTTCAAGGGTACCGGAGGCCGATGCGCGTCCGCGGGTGGTGATCCTCGACAGCATCAAAGGGCAGGGGGTACCGTACCTGGAACAGCTCAGCAACTCGCACCACCTGCGATTAACCGCGGAGAGCAAAGCGGCCCTCAATGAGACGATTCGCCAACTGGAGGCTTCACATGATTAAGGTTGCACCGGCAGGACAGAAAGACGCCGTTGAGATGCGAAAGGTATACGCGGGGTTTGTGGCAAAGCAGATTGAGGCCGGCAGCGAAATTATCGCCCTGGAAGCGGACCTGATGAGCTCAATGGCGATGGACGGCGTAGCGCGCGATTATCCGCAGCACGTGATTAACTGCGGCATTATGGAGGCCAACGTCATCGGCACTGCGGCGGGGCTGTCGCTCACCGGCCGTAAGCCGTTCGTGCACACTTTCACCGCGTTTGCCAGCCGCCGCTGCTTCGACCAGCTGTTTATGTCCCTGGACTACCAGCGCAACAACGTGAAGGTGATTGCCTCGGATGCGGGCGTGACGGCCTGCCACAACGGCGGGACGCACATGTCCTTCGAGGATATGGGCATCGTGCGCGGTCTGGCGCATTCGGTGGTGTTGGAAGTCACCGATGCGGTGATGTTCGAGGATGTGCTGCGCCAGCTTATCGATCTCGAAGGCTTCTACTGGGTGCGCACCATCCGCAAGCAGGCGCCGAGCGTCTATGCGCCGGGCTCAACATTTACCATTGGCAAAGGCAACGTGTTGCGCGAGGGAAGCGATATCACGCTGATTGCCAACGGCATCATGGTGGCGGAAGCGCTGGAGGCGGCGCGCCAGCTTGAACAGGAGGGGGTAAGCGCAGCGGTCATCGACATGTTTACCCTGAAGCCTATCGATCGGATGCTGGTGAAAAACTATGCCGAGAAAACCGGGCGCATCGTCACCTGCGAAAACCACAGTATTCACAACGGTCTCGGGTCAGCGGTGGCGGAAGTGCTGGTGGAGACCTGCCCGGTGCCGATGCGTCGCGTGGGCGTGAAGGAGCGTTACGGCCAGGTGGGCACACAGGAGTTCCTGCAAAAAGAGTATGGCCTGACGGCGCATGACATTGTGTCGGCGGCGCGGGAGCTGCTGTAATAAAAAAAGGCGACCGTGTGGTCGCCTTTTTGTTGCCCGGTGGCGCTGGCGCTTACCGGGTCTACGGTCCTGTAGGCCGGATAAGCGAAGCGCCATCCGGCAAAACATTACTGCTGCTGCGAAGACTGGATTGCCGTCAGCGCAATGGTGTAGACGATATCGTCAACCAGCGCACCACGGGACAGGTCGTTCACAGGCTTGCGCATGCCCTGCAGCATTGGCCCGATGGAGATCAGGTCGGCAGAACGCTGTACCGCTTTGTAGGTGGTGTTACCGGTGTTCAGATCCGGGAAGATGAACACGGTAGCGCGACCGGCAACCGGCGAGTTCGGCGCTTTGGATTTCGCCACGTCAGCCATTACCGCGGCGTCGTACTGCAGCGGGCCGTCGATCATCAGATCGGGACGTTTTTCCTGCGCAATACGGGTCGCTTCACGGACTTTCTCTACGTCGCTACCTGCACCAGAGGTGCCGGTGGAGTAGGAGAGCATTGCTACGCGCGGCTCGATACCGAAAGCGGTCGCGGAGTCCGCAGACTGGATAGCGATTTCTGCCAGCTGTTCTGCGGTAGGATCCGGGTTGATCGCGCAGTCGCCGTAAACGTAAACCTGTTCAGGCAGCAGCATGAAGAACACAGAGGAGACCAGCGAGCTGCCCGGTGCGGTTTTGATCAGCTGCAACGGTGGACGGATGGTGTTCGCGGTGGTGTGAACCGCACCGGAAACCAGACCGTCAACTTCGTCCTGCTCCAGCATCAGCGTGCCCAGCACGACGTTGTCTTCCAGCTGCTCGCGCGCAACGGCTTCGGTCATGCCCTTGTTCTTACGCAGCTCAACCAGACGGGCAACGTAGCTTTCGCGCACCACTTCCGGGTCAACGATTTCAATGCCAGCACCCAGCTCAACGCCCTGAGACGCCGCAACGCGGTTGATCTCATCCGGGTTACCCAGCAGCACGCAGGTCGCGATGCCGCGCTCTGCACAGATGGCCGCCGCTTTAACGGTACGTGGCTCGTCGCCTTCTGGCAGAACCACGCGTTTGCCCGCTTTACGCGCCAGCTCGGTCAGCTGGTAGCGGAAGGCTGGAGGAGACAGACGGCGGCTGCGCTCGGAGGTCGCGGTCAGGGATTCAATCCAGTCTGCGTCGATGTAGCCCGCAACGTATTCCTGAACTTTCTCGATACGCTCGTGGTCATCAACCGGCACTTCCAGGTTGAAGCTTTGCAGGCTTAGAGAGGTCTGCCAGGTGTTGGTGTTCACCATGAAGACTGGCAGGCCGGTAGCGAACGCACGTTCGCACAGCTTGCTGATGCGCGCGTCCATTTCGTAGCCGCCGGTCAGCAGAATTGCACCGATTTCCACGCCGTTCATCGCCGCCAGGCAGGCAGCAACCAGCACGTCCGGACGGTCTGCGGAGGTCACCAGCAGGGAACCTGCGCGGAAGTGCTCCAGCATGTGAGGAATGCTGCGCGCGCAGAAAGTCACGGACTTCACGCGGCGGGTGTTGATATCGCCTTCGTTAACGATGGTCGCGTTCAGGTGACGCGCCATATCGATTGCACGGGTGGCAATCAGATCGAAGCTCCATGGCACTGCGCCGAGTACAGGCAGCGGGCTGGATTCCTGCAGCTTTGCCGGATCAACCTTGATGACTTTCGCTTTGGAAGAGTCGTCGAAGATTTCGGACAGGTCAGGACGCGTACGGCCCTGCTCATCCACTGGCGCGTTCAGCTTGTTCACGATCACGCCGGTGATGTTGGTATTTTTCGCGCCGCCGAAGCTGCTGCGCGTCAGTTCGATACGCTCTTTCAGCTGCTCTGGGGTATCAGTCCCCTGAGACATCACGAAAACGATCTCTGCGTTCAGGGTTTTCGCGATTTCAAAGTTCAGGGACTGGGCAAACTGGTGTTTGCGGGTCGGGACCAGGCCTTCAACCAGCACCACTTCCGCGTCCTGCGCGTTAGCGTGGTAGTTGGCGATGATCTCTTCCATCAGCACGTCTTTCTGGTTGCTGGAGAGCAGAGACTCAACGTGGCTCATCTTCAGCGGTTCAGCCGCAGGAAGATTGGAATTCTTACGCACGATGGTGGTGGTCTGGTCTGGCGCATCGCCACCGGCACGAGGCTGGGCAATAGGCTTAAAGACGCTCAGACGAACGCCTTTGCGTTCCATAGCGCGGATCACGCCGAGGCTGACGCTGGTCAGGCCGACGCTGGTTCCGGTAGGGATCAGCATAATAGTACGGGACACGGTTTATCCTCTTTCGTTACCGCCGCGTTGGGCGGGTTACAAAACAGCACCGCCAGCATTGCTGGCGGTGTGGAATCAGGCAGTCAGGCGGCACGCGTCTTGCGCGATGACCAGCTCTTCGTTAGTTGGGATAACGATAGCCGGGCGGGTGCCTTCTTTGTTGATGAAGCCAGACTTGCCGAAGCGGGCAGCCAGGTTACGCTCGTGATCGACTTCGAAGCCAAGAACGCCCAGTTTGCCCAGGGACAGTTCACGTACCATTGCCGCGTTCTCACCGATGCCACCGGTGAAGATAACCGCGTCCAGACGACCGTCCATCAGCGCGGTGTAAGAACCGATGTACTTCGCCAGACGGTGGCAGTAAACGTCCATTGCACGCTTAGCGTCTTCTTTGCTGTCGTAGTTGTCTTCAACGTAACGGCAGTCGCTGGTGACTTCGGTCAGACCCAGCAGGCCAGACTCTTTGGTCAGCATTTTGTTGATGTCGTCAACACTCATGCCCAGAGTGTCGTGCAGGTGGAAGATGATCGCCGGGTCGATGTCACCGGAACGGGTACCCATTACCAGACCTTCCAGCGGGGTCAGACCCATAGAGGTATCAACACATTTACCGTTGCGGATAGCAGAAACAGAACCACCGTTACCCAGGTGGCAGGTGATGATGTTGACTTCTTCAACCGGCTTGTTCAGGACTTTTGCGGCTTCCTGAGTCACATAGAAGTGGCTGGTGCCGTGCGCGCCGTAGCGACGTACGCCGTGCTCTTTGTACAGGCTGTACGGCAGGGCATAGAGGTAAGACTCTTCCGGCATGGTCTGATGGAACGCGGTGTCAAACACGGCCACGTTTTTGTCTTTCAGATTCGGGAAGGACTTCAGCGCTTCAGCGATACCGATCAGGTGCGCCGGGTTATGCAGCGGAGCAAAAGAGGCAGAGTCTTTGATGCCCTGGATAACTGAGTCGTCGATGACAACGGAGCTGGTGTATTTTTCGCCGCCGTGGACGATACGGTGACCAATCGCAGTCAGCTGAGCAGACAGTTCTGGTTTTTGTGCCAGAATAGTGTTAACGATAAAGTTCAGCGCTTCACTGTGAGCGGCGCCTGCACCTAAAGCCGCTTCTTGTTTGCTGCCGTCCATCTTCCACTTGATACGTGCTTCAGGCAGATGGAAACATTCGGCCAAACCAGAGAGGTACTCGTCACCGTTGAGCGCATCGATGATGGCGAATTTCAGTGAAGAGCTACCGCAGTTCAGAACCAGTACTAACTTACTCGACATGGAAGTACCTATAATTGATACGTGGCTAAAAAAACGTCAATGAGCCTAAAAGCGTAACGCAAGCTGACCCAGACGTTTATGATTAACATCATGCCAAACGAACATTCTGGCAGGATGGAAGAAATACCTATGATTTTAAGCCATTTTGAACATTTTTCAGACAATGGCATAATATGCGATAATTTGACGAGTTAACGCTTCTCGTCTACGGCCCTATCAGGCTGGCACAGAATACCCGATACGGGGTAGCGATGACAAAATATTTTGAACGTTGTCATAGCCTGTTGTGGTTTTGCACAAAAATTTTAATTTTTATATGTGAAGTTGAGGTACAGCCATGTCGACACCCGAAATCCCGTCCGTGAGCTTTTTCAGTCTGTTTCGTCGGGGACAGCATTACGCAAAGACGTGGCCAATGGAAAAGCGCCTTGCGCCAATGTTTATTGAGAATCGCACGATCCGCGCCACGCGCTATGCGATTCGCTTTATGCCTCCGGTCGCTATCTTTACTCTGTGCTGGCAAATCGCCCTCGGTGGACAGCTTGGTCCTGCCGTCGCAACGGCGCTCTTCGCGTTAAGCCTGCCGATGCAGGGGCTGTGGTGGTTAGGCAAACGCTCCATTACGCCGCTTCCGCCTTCTATTTTACACTGGTTTTATGAAGTGCGTGGAAAACTGGAGGAGGCCGGGCAGGCGCTGGCCCCGGTTGAAGGCAAGCCGGATTACCAGGCGCTGGCGGACACGTTAAAGCGTGCTTTTAAGCAGCTGGATAAAACATTCCTCGATGACTTGTGATTGATCATCGAAACGACTAACAAAAGAAGGCACAGTAACACACCGTTACCGTGTCTTTTTTTTACAGTGCAATGCGCTACAGGAGTCGAAAGATGGAAATGACCCATGCTCAACGTCTGATTTTGTCTAACCAGTACAAGATGATGACTATGCTTGATCCCGATAACGCTGCGCGCTACAGCCGCCTGCAAACCATCGTCGAACGCGGTTTTGGTTTGCAAATGCGCGAACTGGACCGCGAGTTTGGCGAGCTGAAAGAAGAAACCTGCCGCATCGTGATCGACATTATGGAGATGTATCACGCTCTGCACGTCTCCTGGACGAACCTCAAAGACCAGCAGACCATTGACGAACGTCGCGTGACCTTCTTAGGCTTTGATGCCGCGACGGAAGCGCGCTATCTGAGCTATGTTCGCTTTATGGTGAACACCGAAGGGCGCTACACCCATTTTGATGCGGGAACGCACGGCTTCAACGCCCAAACCCCCATGTGGGATAAATATCAACGTATGTTGAGCGCGTGGCACGCCTGCCCGCGTCAGTACCATTTAAGCAGCAACGAAATTCAACAAATCATTAATGCCTGACGGAGGTGCGTGTGCAGTGTAAAGGTTTTCTGTTTGATCTGGACGGTACGCTGGTGGATTCGCTGCCGGTGGTGGAACGCTCGTGGTGCCACTGGGCCGACCGGCACGGCATCGACCATCAGGACGTGCTGAATTTTATCCATGGCAAACAGGCCATTACCTCATTGCGGCACTTTTTAGCGGGGCGTTCTGAGGAAGAGATCCAGGCGGAGTTCAAATACCTGGAGCAGATTGAGGCCACCGACACCGAGGGCATTACCGCGCTGCCCGGGGCGCGCGAACTGCTTGAGCATCTGAATGAAGCGCAGATCCCGTGGGCTATCGTCACCTCCGGCTCTGTTCCGGTCGCGCATGCCCGCCATAAGGCGGCCGGTTTACCGAAGCCAGAGGTGTTCATTACGGCTGAGCGCGTTAAACGCGGCAAGCCGGAGCCGGATGCGTTTCTGCTTGGTGCAGAAATGCTGGGCTTAACGCCTGCAGAGTGTGTGGTGGTGGAAGATGCGGCCGCTGGCGTGCTGGCCGGGCTGAACGCCGGGAGCCACGTCATTGCCGTTAACGTTCCGGCGGGATCTCCACGCCTGGACGAGGCGGACTTTGTGATTCATTCCCTGACGGCGCTGGCGGTGTCAAAAGCGCCCGACGGAGTTGTAACCGTCTCGCTAAAAATGTAATCCCATGATATAGCCCCACGCTGCTGGGGCTTTTTTATGGCAAAATTTCTCATCTTCCACTGACAAGGATAGGTTGTGAACGGTGAACTGATCTGGGTTCTGAGCCTGCTTTTAATCGCCATTATTCTCTTCGCCACAGGCAAGGTGCGCATGGATGCCGTCGCCCTGTTTGTCATCGTCGCGTTTGTGCTGAGCGGCACGCTCACGCTACCGGAAGCCTTCTCCGGGTTCAGCGACCCCAACGTTATCCTTATAGCTGCCCTGTTTATCATCGGCGACGGCCTTGTTCGCACCGGCGTGGCGACCATCATGGGCGCGTGGCTGGTTAAGGTGGCCGGCAGCAGTGAAACCAAAATGCTGATCTACCTGATGCTGACGGTCGCCGGACTGGGAGCGTTTATGAGCTCAACGGGCGTGGTCGCTATTTTTATCCCGGTGGTGCTGAGCGTTTCAATGCGGATGCAGAGCTCGCCGTCGCGCCTGATGATGCCCCTGAGCTTTGCCGGTTTGATCAGCGGAATGATGACGCTGGTGGCGACGCCGCCGAACCTGGTTGTCAACAGCGAGCTGATTCGTGAAGGGTTTCAGGGCTTCAGCTTTTTCAGCGTCACCCCGCTTGGGCTGGTGATTCTGGCGATGGGCGTGGTCTACATGCTGCTGACCCGTTTTGCCCTGAAGGGCGACAAACAGGATAAGAACAAAGAGGGGTGGAAGCGACGCACCTTCCGCGATCTGATCAAAGAGTACCGCCTCACCGGGCGGGCGCGCCGTCTGGCCATTCGCCCCGGCTCGCCGATGGTCGGCCAGCGGCTCGACGACCTTAAGCTGCGCGAGCGTTATGGCGCGAACGTGATCGGGGTTGAGCGCTGGCGTCGTTTTCGTCGGGTGATCGTTAACGTGAACGGGGTATCAGAGTTCCGCGCGCGTGATGTCCTGCTGATTGATATGTCAACGGCGGAAGTGGATCTGCGAGAGTTCTGTAGCGAGCAGCTGCTGGAGCCGATGGTGCTACGCGGCGAGTATTTCTCCGACCAGGCGCTGGATGTGGGGATGGCCGAAGTGTCGCTGATACCGGAATCGGAACTGCTGGGTAAAACCGTGCGTGAAATGGGTTTCCGTACCCGCTATGGCCTGAACGTAGTGGGGCTGAAGCGTGATGGCGTGGCGATGGAAGGGGCCGTCGTCGATGAGCCGATCCTGCTGGGCGATATCTTTCTCGTGGTCGGCAACTGGAAGCTGATAAGCCAGCTCGGGCAAAAAGGGCGTGATTTTGTGGTGCTCAACATGCCGGTCGAGGAGAGCGATGCCTCCCCGGCGCACAGCCAGGCGCCCCATGCGATTTTCTGTCTGGTGCTGATGGTGGCGCTGATGCTGACCGATGAAATCCCTAATCCGGTCGCGGCCATTATCGCCTGCCTGCTGATGGGGAAATTCCGCTGCATTGACGCCGAAAGCGCGTATAAAGCCATTCACTGGCCGAGCATTATTCTTATCGTCGGGATGATGCCCTTTGCCCTGGCACTGCAAAAAACCGGCGGGGTAGATCTGATCGTAAAAGGCTTGATGGACGTGGGCGGCGGGTATGGACCGTACATGATGATGGTCTGTCTGTTTGTCATGTGCGCCACGATAGGGTTATTTATCTCGAATACCGCGACGGCGGTGCTGATGGCGCCCATTGCGCTGGCGATGGCGAAATCCATGGGGGTGTCGCCGTACCCGTTTGCGATGATGGTCGCGATGGCGGCATCCGCGGCGTTTATGACGCCGGTTTCATCGCCGGTGAACACGCTGGTGCTGGGGCCGGGGAATTATAAGTTCAGCGATTTCGTGAAGCTGGGCGTGCCGTTCACCGTGCTGGTGATGGTGGTGTGCGTGGTGTTAATTCCGGTTTTATTCCCGTTTTAGCGTGAGCGCAGAAACGTAGGCCGGGTAAGGCGAAGCCGCCACCCGGCTAAAATTACAACGGTGAATCCTGGCTAATCTCGTCCAGCGATAGATGGAAGCTCGGCACAAATACCTGCATGAAGTAGTCCATCTCTTCGCTGCGGCGGGATTCCAGCGTTTTTTCCAGACGCGTTTTTGCCAGTAAAAACTCATTATTGCCCGCAGACAGCTCTTCCAGACACTTCAGATAGGCGCACAGCGCGTCGGCCTGTTTGACCAGCGACTTTTCATCTTCCGTATACTGATGCTCGTCGATGAGCGGTTCAAAGATATCGCGCAGCTCTTCGGGCACCATCTCGATAAGCTTCTGCTGGGCAATCTTCTCGATAGCCTTATATTCCTGAGCAATCTGAGAATTGAAATATTTCACTGGCGTAGGCAGGTCGCCGGTCAGCACCTCTGATGCGTCGTGGTACATCGCCAGCAAAGCGATGCGCTCGGCATTCACCTGCCCGTTAAATTTGCGATTCTTAATGGCAGCCAGCGCATGAGCAACCATAGCAACCTGCAGGCTATGCTCAGACACGTTCTCTGTACGCACGTTGCGCATCAGCGGCCAGCGGTTGATCAGTTTCAGGCGGGAGAGGTGGGCAAAGAAATGGCTCTGACTCATAGGTTACCTTTTGTCTTCACTGCGACAGGACTTCATTGTGCGGGGAGGGGAGGGAAGATGCAAATCAGGCTACCGAAGTAGCCTGATTTTAAGATTACTGATGGTATCCAGAGAGGAATCGCCCGAAGCGGCTGATAGCCATTTCGAGATCGTCTTCACGTGGCAGGGTCACGATACGCACGTGGTCCGGCCACGGCCAGTTAAACGCCGTTCCCTGAACCAGCAGCACTTTTTCCTGCAACAGGAAATCGAGCACCATTTTCTGATCGTCGTGGATATTGAAGCGCTTCGCGTCAATTTTCGGGAACATATACAGCGCCCCGTTCGGCTTCACGCAGGAGACGCCCGGGATATCGTTGATCAGTTCCCATGCGCGGTTACGCTGTTCGTACAGGCGACCGCCAGGGACGATAAACTCGCTGATGCTCTGGTAGCCGCCCAGCGCCGTCTGGATCGCGTGCTGAGCAGGCACGTTGGCGCAAAGACGCATCGACGCCAGCATCTCAAGCCCTTCAATATAGCCTTTTGCGTGCTTTTTCGGGCCGTTCAGCACCATCCAGCCCTGACGGAAACCGGCCACGCGGTAGGTTTTAGACAGTCCGTTAAAGGTGACGGTCAGCAGGTCGGGTGCCAGCGCGGCGATAGAGTGGTGCTGCGCCGCGTCGTACAGGATCTTGTCGTAGATTTCGTCAGCGAAGATGATCAGGTTGTGCTGGCGGGCAATCTCCACGATCTCCATCAGCAGCTCTTTTGAATAGACCGCGCCCGTCGGGTTGTTCGGGTTGATGATCACAATCCCACGCGTGCGAGGCGTGATTTTCGCGCGAATGTCATCCAGATCCGGGAACCAGTCAGAGGATTCGTCGCAAAGATAATGTACTGCTTTACCGCTGGAGAGCGATACGGCAGCGGTCCACAGCGGATAGTCCGGCGCGGGAACCAGCATTTCGTCACCGCTGTTCAGCAGCGCCTGCATGGCCTGAACGATAAGTTCGGAGACGCCGTTGCCGATATAGATATCTTCGACGGTAACGTCACGCATACCGCGCGCCTGGTAGTGCTGCATAATGGCTTTACGGGCGGAGTAAAGTCCCTTTGAGTCACAATAGCCTTGTGCAGTAGGCAGGTTGCGGATCACATCAACCAGAATTTCATCCGGCGCTTCAAAACCAAATGGCGCGGGGTTGCCGATGTTGAGCTTCAGAACCTTGTTGCCTTCTTCTTCAAGGCGTTTTGCCTCTTTCAGAACCGGGCCACGGATGTCATAACAGACGTTATCTAGCTTGCTGGATTTTTCGATAGGGGACATGAACCTTTAACCTTTTCGCTATTATTGCCACTCCCTGCCGTGGAAGTCAGCACGGAATAATGTACTCCCCCCACGCTTCGTTTTGAAGGGTGTGCAGAAGAAGATTTTGTGCCCATAGCGAAATTGTGATGAATCTTTTTAACTATTGACTGTCGCTTTCACCGCCTTAACGTCATGTACAAACCATAAATAAATGTTGATTGTGCTACGAATTTATGTGAATTATGTATATTGTTCTGATGGAAAATAAAAAACGCGCAGACAACAAGCAGAAGTTACGCTGGGTGACATTTCGTAAAACCTGAGTGTTGAAGGGACCTTGCAGTAATAGCCCGGAGCGGCTAAAAGTTAATCATGTGAAATTAATGTTAAGTGTTATTAATGAATGACCATAATCTAAATTAAAATTTATTTATTATTAACCAACAAAATGCAACTTTAGTTAATTCTAATAAAATTAGTTTAGAAGCTTAACAAACCTCTTTAATCCCGAATATTGCAATAAGACTTATAAATAAAGTGGATTTGGGTTAAGATGTCTATACGGAAAGCAGTAGAAAGATGCAGTGGTTTTGCATTTTTGAAACTGATTTTCCGATTTAATTGATTGTTATTGTTGGAGTTATCTCTGGCTGGAATGTGTCAAACATCTCCTGCTACGTTGACAGCGCTGCGAAAAAGATGGCAGAAAAAGTGTTACGCCTTTAATGTAATTTACATAACCCTGCGAACATCTAAATATCCTGAACGTTTAAGAGAATAAAAATAACGTCATGAAACGTGCTTTCTGACTGTTGATATAAAGCAGCACAATAACTATCTGTCAGGCAGTCTGCCGGGCCGGGATGCGAGGGAAAACCTTCAGAAGGAATTGCTTAACTGTTACACACAGCTTCAACCCGGGCAGCTCCGCACGAGCAACCTGAAAGTGAATAGATATGATAAATGCAAATCGTCCGATAATGAATCTCGACCTCGATCTGCTGAGAACGTTTGTTGCGGTCGCCGATCTCAACACTTTTGCAGCAGCTGCTGCCGCCGTCTGCCGAACTCAGTCCGCCGTTAGCCAGCAAATGCAGCGGCTGGAGCAACTGGTTGGGAAAGAGCTTTTTGCCCGTCACGGGCGTAATAAGCTCTTAACGGAACACGGTATTCAGCTACTGGGTTATGCCAGGAAAATTCTTCGCTTTAATGATGAAGCATGTATGTCATTAATGTTTAGCAACCTTCAAGGGGTGTTAACCTTAGGGGCATCTGATGAGTCAGCGGATACAATATTGCCGTTTCTTCTCAACCGAATTAGCTCGGTTTATCCGAAGCTTGCGCTGGATGTGAGCGTAAAGCGTAATGCCTTTATGGTTGAGATGTTAAATGAGAACAAGGTCGACCTGGTGGTCACGACGCATCGTCCCGGACAGTTTGATTGTCTGACCTTGCGCACATCGCCAACGCACTGGTATTGCGCAGCGGAATACGTGTTGCAAAAAGGGGAACCCGTACCGCTGGTTTTACTGGACGATCCGAGTCCTTTCCGGGATATGGTGCTTACGGCGTTAAATGAAGCCAACATTCCGTGGCGTCTGGCCTATGTAGCGTCCACGCTGCCCGCGGTGCGTGCCGCCGTGAAAGCGGGTCTTGGCGTAACGGCCCGTCCGGTAGAGATGATGAGCCCCGATCTGCGCGTTCTCGGTAAATCTGATGGTCTCCCAGCGCTGCCGGATACCGAGTATCTGCTTTGCCATAACGCGTCCAGTCATAACGAGCTGGCGAAGGTGGTGTTTGAGGCGATGGAAAATTACCATAACCCATGGCAGTTCGAGCATGTTACCTCCGAAGGGGGGGATGATTCCCTGATCGTTGAAGGTGACTTTGAGTGATCAAAAGCTCAAAATTCTGGTAACAAATTGTAAGTGTAAAAAAAAGCCACTCGTGCCGTTTTCGCACGCAGTGGCTTTTTTTTGCCATTATTATCCTCTTTCGTTACAGGGTTTTCATAAATAAAACATACATATCAAGGGAATAAATGCTTCTGCTTAAATCTTGTTCACTTTCCGTTCTAACTTCATCCATAACCCCTTGATGTTAAAAAAGCAGCAAATATGTTGCCGGTTTTTTGGGTGAATTAACAAAAGCGTGTCTCAGATCAAGAAAATACTCCTATTTGGGGGGAGGAATCGTTGGCAAATCCTGTCAAAATAGGAGGGTTATTTTTTTTACTTCCAAAACGGACACGATTCAACAACATGCATTTGACGAAAAGTCAGGTAACCACCAGGGTTAAAGGGCACCAAATGTTAATGAGAATCGCTCGATGTAATTTAATGTGAAGAAACCTTTGTTAAAGTTGACAATAGGTTATAGAAAGGAGTAAAAAACCCCATCATTTTGCTGTCTACGTCTCATTTCAGACAGTTAGTGTAAGGTTATTTGTTCCTCCCCATGAATCGATGTGATGCCCATCTGCCAGCAAGAGCAGTGTCGTCGGTATCACTTTTGATGAGTAAGCAATGAGTATGTCAACATCCACAGAAGTCATCGCTCATCACTGGGCATTCGCAATCTTTCTTATTGTAGCCATTGGCCTGTGCTGCCTGATGTTAGTCGGCGGCTGGTTCCTGGGCGGTCGCGCCCGTGCAAGGCACAAAAACACACCTTTCGAATCAGGTATTGATTCAGTAGGTTCCGCTCGCTTACGCCTGTCTGCCAAGTTCTATCTGGTAGCGATGTTCTTCGTCATCTTTGACGTGGAAGCGCTCTACCTGTTCGCATGGTCGACCTCCATTCGCGAAAGTGGTTGGGTGGGCTTTGTCGAGGCCGCAATTTTCATTTTAGTGCTACTGGCCGGTCTGGTTTATCTGGTGCGTATTGGCGCGCTTGACTGGACGCCTGCGCGTTCACGTCGTGAACACATCAACCCGGAAAACAGTATCTCTAATCGTCAGCAGTAACAGCGAGGCAATAAGATGGATTATACGCTCACCCGCATAGATCCTAACGGTGAGAATGACCGTTACCCCCTGCAAAAACAGGAGATCGTAACCGACCCCCTGGAGCAAGAAGTCAACAAAAGCGTGTACATGGGCAAACTCGAACATGCCATGCACGATATGGTCAACTGGGGTCGTAAGAACTCCATCTGGCCATACAACTTTGGCCTTTCTTGCTGCTACGTTGAAATGGTGACGTCATTCACTGCGGTGCATGACGTTGCGCGTTTTGGGGCCGAGGTACTTCGTGCTTCCCCGCGTCAGGCTGACCTGATGGTGGTGGCCGGTACCTGCTTTACCAAAATGGCACCTGTTATTCAGCGTCTGTATGACCAGATGCTGGAGCCAAAATGGGTTATTTCCATGGGCGCATGTGCAAACTCCGGCGGTATGTACGACATTTATTCCGTTGTACAGGGCGTTGATAAGTTCATTCCGGTGGATGTTTACATCCCGGGCTGCCCGCCGCGCCCAGAAGCCTATATGCAGGCGCTGATGCTGCTGCAGGAGTCTATCGGTAAAGAACGTCGCCCACTCTCATGGGTTGTTGGCGATCAGGGTGTCTATCGCGCGAACATGCAGTCCGAGCGCGAGCGTAAACGTGGTGAACGTATTGCCGTCACCAACCTGCGTACGCCTGACGAAATTTAATTTGCGCCTGTAGGCCTGGAGAAAACCTTCGCATATCACTACTCAAATAGCGCGAAGCCAGGCTTAACAGTCACCACGGACCATTTGCAATGGTGAACAATATGACCGACTTAACCGCGCAAGAAGCCGCCTGGCAGACCCGGGATCATCTTGATGACCCCGTTATTGGCGAACTGCGCAACCGTTTTGGGCCGGATGCCTTTACCGTTCAGGCGACCCGCACCGGGGTACCCGTTGTTTGGGTGAAGCGTGAACAATTGCTGGAAGTTGTCGATTTCCTCAAGAAATTGCCAAAACCTTACGTCATGCTGTTTGACTTACACGGCATGGACGAACGTCTGAGAACGCACCGCCAGGGTCTCCCTGCTGCGGATTTTTCCGTTTTCTACCACCTGATCTCAATAGACCGCAACACGGATATCATGCTCAAGGTGGCATTGTCTGAAAACGACATGCATCTGCCGACGATCACCAAACTTTTCCCGAACGCTAACTGGTATGAGCGTGAAACCTGGGAAATGTTCGGCATGACCTTCGACGGCCACCCGCACCTGACGCGCATCATGATGCCGCAGACCTGGACCGGCCACCCGCTGCGTAAAGACTACCCGGCACGTGCGACCGAATTCGATCCGTTTGAGCTGACCAAAGCCAAGCAGGATCTGGAGATGGAAGCGCTGACCTTCAAGCCGGAAGACTGGGGCATGAAGCGCGGTACTGAAAACGAGGACTTCATGTTCCTCAACCTCGGTCCGAACCACCCGTCTGCGCACGGTGCATTCCGTATTATTCTTCAGCTTGATGGCGAAGAGATTGTCGACTGCGTCCCTGACATCGGCTACCACCACCGCGGTGCTGAGAAGATGGGCGAGCGTCAGTCCTGGCACAGCTACATTCCGTATACCGACCGTATCGAGTACCTCGGCGGGTGCGTAAACGAAATGCCATACGTGCTGGCCGTTGAGAAACTGGCAGGCATCACCGTACCGGATCGCGTTAACGTGATTCGCGTTATGCTGTCAGAACTGTTCCGCATCAACAGCCACCTGCTGTACATCTCTACGTTCATTCAGGACGTGGGCGCGATGACCCCGGTCTTCTTCGCTTTTACCGATCGTCAGAAAATCTACGATCTGGTGGAAGCGATTACCGGCTTCCGTATGCACCCGGCCTGGTTCCGTATTGGCGGTGTGGCGCACGATCTGCCGCGCGGCTGGGACCGCCTGCTGCGTGAATTCCTCGACTGGATGCCGAAGCGTCTGGCGTCTTACGAGAAAGCCGCGCTGCGCAACACCATCCTGAAAGGCCGTTCCCAGGGCGTTGCTGCCTACGGTGCGAAAGAAGCGCTGGAGTGGGGGACTACAGGTGCTGGCCTGCGCGCGACCGGTATTGATTTCGACGTGCGTAAAGCCCGTCCTTACTCTGGCTACGAGAACTTCGACTTTGAAGTCCCGGTTGGCGGCGGTGTTTCCGACTGCTACACCCGCGTGATGCTGAAAGTGGAAGAGCTGCGCCAGAGTCTGCGCATCCTCGAGCAGTGCCTCAACAACATGCCGGAAGGCCCGTTCAAGGCGGATCACCCGCTGACCACGCCGCCGCCGAAAGAGCGCACGCTGCAGCATATCGAAACCCTGATCACCCACTTCCTGCAGGTTTCCTGGGGCCCGGTCATGCCGGCGCAAGAATCCTTCCAGATGATTGAAGCGACCAAGGGTATTAACAGTTACTACCTGACCAGCGACGGCAGCACCATGAGCTACCGTACCCGCGTGCGTACGCCGAGCTTTGCGCACCTGCAGCAGATCCCGTCCGCCATCCGCGGCAGTCTGGTCTCTGACCTGATTGTGTATCTGGGTAGTATCGATTTTGTTATGTCAGATGTGGACCGCTAATTATGCACGAGAATCAACAACCACAAACCGAGGCTTTTGAGCTGAGTGAAGCAGAGCGTGCCGCCATTGAGCACGAGATGCACCACTACGAAGACCCGCGTGCGGCGTCCATTGAAGCGCTGAAAATCGTACAGAAACAGCGTGGTTGGGTGCCGGATGGGGCGATTTACGAGATCGCAAAAGTGCTGGGTATTCCGGCAAGTGACGTAGAGGGCGTAGCCACGTTCTACAGCCAGATCTTCCGTCAGCCGGTAGGCCGCCATGTGATCCGCTACTGTGACAGCGTCGTCTGCCACATTACCGGCTATCAGGGCATTCAGGCTGCGATTGAGAAAAAGCTCAATATTAAGCCGGGCCAGACCACGTTCGATGGACGCTTTACTCTGCTGCCAACCTGCTGCCTGGGTAACTGCGACAAGGGGCCGACCATGATGATTGATGAGGACACTCACAGCCATCTGACGCCGGAAGCGATTCCTGACCTGCTGGAGCAGTACAAATGAAAACTGTAATTCGTACTGCTGAGACGCATCCGCTGACCTGGCGTCTGCGCGATGACAAACAGCCGGTATGGCTCGACGAATACCAGAGCAAAAACGGCTATGCCGGTGCGCGTAAAGCCCTCGGCGGCATGGCGCCGGACGACATCGTTAACGCGGTGAAAGATTCCGGCCTGAAAGGCCGCGGCGGTGCGGGCTTCTCCACTGGTCTGAAGTGGAGCCTGATGCCGAAAGACGAATCCATGAACATCCGTTACCTGCTGTGTAACGCCGATGAAATGGAGCCAGGCACCTATAAAGACCGCCTGCTGATGGAGCAGCTGCCGCACCTGCTGGTGGAAGGCATGCTGATCTCCGCGTTTGCGCTGAAAGCGTACCGTGGCTACATCTTCCTGCGCGGTGAGTACATCGAAGCGGCAGAAAACCTGCGTCGCGCGATTGCCGAAGCCACCGAAGCCGGCCTTCTGGGTAAAAACATCCTGGGTACCGGGTTTGACTTCGAACTGTTCGTGCACACCGGTGCCGGGCGTTACATCTGCGGTGAAGAAACTGCGCTGATTAACTCCCTGGAAGGCCGCCGTGCGAACCCGCGTTCCAAGCCACCGTTCCCGGCAAGCTCCGGCGTTTGGGGTAAACCGACCTGCGTTAACAACGTCGAAACCCTGTGTAACGTCCCGGCTATCCTCGCCAACGGCGTGGAGTGGTATCAGGGCATCTCCTCAAGCAAAGATGCCGGTACCAAGCTGATGGGCTTCTCCGGTCGCGTGAAGAACCCTGGCGTCTGGGAACTGCCGTTCGGTACCACCGCACGCGAAATTCTTGAAGACTACGCCGGCGGCATGCGCGATGGCCTGAAATTCAAAGCCTGGCAGCCGGGTGGGGCAGGGACAGACTTCCTGACCGAAGCCCACCTTGACCTGCCGATGGAATTCGAAAGCATTGGGAAAGCAGGCAGCCGTCTGGGTACGGCGCTGGCGATGGCCGTCGACCACGAGATCGGCATGGTATCGCTGGTGCGTAACCTGGAAGAGTTCTTCGCCCGTGAGTCCTGCGGCTGGTGTACACCGTGCCGTGACGGTCTGCCATGGAGCGTGAAGATCCTGCGCGCCATCGAGCGCGGCGAAGGCCAGCCGGGCGATATCGAGACACTTGAGCAACTGTGTCGATTCTTAGGGCCAGGTAAAACCTTCTGCGCCCACGCACCGGGTGCCGTCGAGCCGCTGCAGAGCGCGATTAAATATTTCCGCGACGAATTCGAAGCAGGCATCAAGCAGCCGTTCAGCAATACCCATTCGATCAATGGTATTCAGCCGAACCTGCTGAAAGCGCGCTGGTAACGACAAGAATTTTGATTAACGCTCGGTTTCGACTGAGCCAACTGGAAGCATGCTAATGGCTACGATTCATGTAGACGGCAAAGAATACGAAGTCAACGGGGCGGACAACCTGCTGGAAGCTTGTCTGTCTCTTGGCCTCGATATTCCGTACTTTTGCTGGCATCCGGCGCTGGGCAGCGTCGGTGCTTGCCGCCAGTGTGCGGTGAAGCAATATCAAAACGCGGAAGACACGCGTGGTCGCCTGGTGATGTCCTGTATGACGCCAGCCACCGAAGGCACCTTTATTTCGATTGATGACGAAGAAGCCAAACAGTTCCGTGAAAGCGTGGTGGAGTGGTTGATGACCAACCACCCGCACGACTGTCCGGTTTGTGAAGAGGGCGGTAACTGCCACCTTCAGGATATGACCGTGATGACCGGTCACAGCTTCCGTCGCTATCGCTTTACCAAGCGTACCCACCGTAACCAGGATCTGGGGCCGTTCATCTCTCACGAAATGAACCGCTGCATCGCCTGCTACCGCTGCGTGCGTTACTACAAAGACTACGCGGATGGTCAGGATCTGGGCGTGTATGGCGCACACGACAACGTCTACTTCGGCCGTCCGGAAGACGGCGTGCTGGAGAGCGAATTCTCCGGTAACCTGGTAGAAATCTGTCCGACCGGCGTATTCACGGATAAAACCCACTCCGAGCGTTACAACCGTAAATGGGACATGCAGTTTGCACCAAGCATCTGCCAGCAGTGTTCCCTCGGCTGTAACACCAGCCCGGGTGAGCGCTACGGCGAACTGCGTCGTATCGAAAACCGTTACAACGGTACCGTTAACCACTACTTCCTGTGCGACCGCGGTCGTTTCGGCTATGGCTATGTGAACCTGAAAGACCGTCCGCGTCAGCCGGTTCAGCGCCGTGGCGACGACGTTATTACCCTGAACGCTGAACAGGCGATGCAGGGCGCGGCAGATATCCTGCGCCAGTCGAAGAAAGTGATCGGCATCGGCTCCCCGCGCGCCAGTATCGAAAGCAACTTCGCGCTGCGCGAGCTGGTCGGGGCGGAAAACTTCTATACCGGAATCGCCCAGGGCGAGCAGGAACGTCTGCAGCTGGTACTGAAAGTGCTGCGTGAAGGTGGTATCCATACCCCTGCGCTGCGCGAAATTGAATCCTATGATGCGGTTCTGGTGCTGGGTGAAGACCTGACGCAGACCGGCGCCCGCGCGGCCCTGGCGGTTCGTCAGGCGGTGAAGGGTAAAGCACGTGAAATGGCAGCGGCGCAGAAAGTGGCTGACTGGCAGATTGCGGCAATCCTGAACATCGGCCAGCGCGCGAAGCATCCTCTGTTTGTGACTAACGTCGACAATACCCGTCTGGATGATATCGCGGCGTGGACCTACTGCGCGCCGGTGGAAGACCAGGCGCGTCTTGGCTTTGCCATTGCCCACGCGCTGGACAACAGCTCACCGGCCGTTGAGCTGGATCGCGACCTGCAAAACAAGGTCGACGTGATTGTTCAGGCCCTCGCAGGTGCGAAGAAACCGCTGATTATCTCCGGAACCAACGCCGGTAGCGCTGAAATCATTCAGGCCGCCGCGAACGTTGCCAAAGCCCTGAAAGGCCGCGGTGCAGACGTCGGCGTGACCATGATTGCCCGTGCGGTAAACAGCATCGGTCTCGGCATGATTGGCGGCGGCTCGCTGGAAGAAGCGTTAAGCGAACTGGAATCCGGTGCCGCTGACGCCGTGGTGGTGCTGGAAAACGATCTGCATCGTCATGCGTCTGCCGCTCGCGTTGACGCCGCGCTCTCCAAAGCGCCGCTGGTAATGGTGATTGACCATCAGCGCACCGCGATCATGGACAAAGCGCACCTGGTGCTCTCTGCGGCAAGTTTCGCAGAAAGCGACGGTACCGTTATCAACAACGAAGGCCGCGCCCAGCGTTTCTTCCAGGTTTATGACCCGGCGTACTACGACAGCAACACCGTGATGCTGGAAAGCTGGCGCTGGTTGCACTCCCTGCACAGCACCGTGCAGAGCCGTGAAGTGGACTGGACGCAGCTCGACCACGTTATCGACGCGGTAGTCGAAAAACTGCCTCAGCTGGCAGGCATTAAAGATGCCGCACCTGAAGCAAGCTTCCGCATCCGCGGCCAGAAGCTGGCGCGTGAACCGCACCGCTACAGCGGCCGTACCGCCATGCGCGCCAATATCAGCGTGCACGAACCGCGCCAGCCGCAGGATAAAGACACCATGTTCGCCTTCTCCATGGAAGGGAACAACCAGCCGTCTGCCCCGCGTTCGCAAATCCCGTTCGCATGGGCTCCGGGCTGGAACTCCCCGCAGGCGTGGAACAAGTTCCAGGCTGAAGTGGGCGGCTCCCTGCGCCACGGCGATCCGGGCGTGCGTCTGATTGAAGCTTCCGAAACCGGTCTGGACTTCTTCACCACCGTACCGGCGAGCTTCCAGGCGCAGGACGGTAGCTGGCGTATTGCCCCGTACTACCACCTGTTCGGTAGCGACGAGCTGTCCCAGCGTTCACCGGTCTTCCAGACCCGTATGCCGCAGCCGTACATCAAGCTCAACCCGGCGGATGCCGCGAAGCTTGGCGTTAACGCGGGCGCGAACATCGCCTTTAGCTATGACGGCCAGACCATCAGCCTGCCGCTGATTATTTCTGAAAATCTGACAGCAGGGCAGGTCGGTCTGCCGATGGGTATGCCTGGCATCGCGCCGGTTCTGGCGGGTGCGCGTCTTGATAATCTGCAGGAGGCAAAAGCATGAGTTGGTTAACGCCGGATCTTATCGACATCCTGCTGAGCATTCTGAAAGCGATTGTTATCCTGCTGGTGGTGGTCACCTGCGGCGCGTTCATGAGCTTTGGTGAACGTCGTCTGCTCGGTCTGTTCCAGAACCGTTACGGACCGAACCGCGTGGGCTGGGGTGGTTCACTCCAGCTGGTCGCGGACATGATCAAGATGTTCTTTAAAGAGGACTGGATCCCTCGCTTCTCTGACCGCGTGATCTTTACTCTGGCACCGATGATCGCCTTCACCTCGCTGCTGCTGGCGTTTGCTATCGTTCCGGTCAGCCCGACCTGGGTGGTCGCTGACCTGAACATCGGCATTCTGTTCTTCCTGATGATGGCAGGTCTCGCGGTTTACGCGGTCCTGTTCGCAGGCTGGTCCAGTAACAACAAATACTCGCTGCTGGGTGCGATGCGTGCTTCCGCGCAGACCCTGAGCTACGAAGTGTTCCTGGGACTCTCCCTGATGGGCGTGGTGGCGCAGGCCGGTTCATTCAACATGACCGACATAGTCAACAATCAGGCCGACATCTGGAACGTTATCCCGCAGTTCTTTGGGTTTATTACCTTTGCTATCGCGGGCGTGGCCGTGTGTCACCGTCACCCGTTTGACCAGCCGGAAGCCGAACAGGAACTGGCCGACGGTTACCACATTGAATATTCCGGCATGAAGTTCGGTCTGTTCTTTGTGGGCGAGTACATCGGTATCGTCACCATTTCCGCGTTGATGGTAACGCTGTTCTTTGGTGGCTGGCATGGCCCGTTCTTACCGCCGTTCATCTGGTTCGCGCTGAAAACCGCGTTCTTCATGATGATGTTCATTTTGATTCGCGCAGCGTTACCGCGTCCACGTTATGACCAGGTAATGTCCTTCGGCTGGAAAGTGTGCCTGCCGCTGACGCTCGTCAACTTGTTGGTAACGGCAGCTGTCATTCTCTGGCAGCAGCCATAAGGGGCTATAGACCATGACCTTAAAAGAATTACTGGTAGGTTTCGGTACCCAGGTACGCAGTATCTGGATGATCGGCCTGCACGCGTTTGCTAAACGCGAAACCCGGATGTACCCGGAAGAGCCGGTATATCTGCCGCCGCGCTACCGTGGCCGTATCGTGCTGACGCGCGACCCGGACGGTTCCGAGCGCTGCGTTGCCTGTAACCTGTGTGCGGTAGCGTGTCCGGTCGGCTGTATCTCTCTGCAGAAAGCCGAGACGGTAGACGGCCGCTGGTACCCTGAGTTCTTCCGCATCAACTTCTCACGCTGCATCTTCTGCGGTCTGTGTGAAGAAGCGTGCCCAACCACGGCGATTCAGCTGACTCCAGACTTCGAGTTGGGTGAGTACAAGCGTCAGGACCTGGTGTACGAGAAAGAGGATCTGCTGATTTCCGGTCCGGGCAAATACCCGGAATATAACTTCTACCGGATGGCGGGTATGGCAATCGACGGCAAAGATAAGGGCGAAGCAGAGAACGAAGCTAAGCCTATCGACGTCAAGAGCCTGTTACCGTAAGGAGAGGGCAATGGAATTCGCTTTTTATATCTGTGGCCTTATCGCCATCCTGGCTACGCTGCGAGTGATTACGCACACCAATCCGGTGCATGCGCTGCTGTACTTAATCATTTCGCTGCTGGCTATTTCCGGGGTGTTCTTCGCACTGGGCGCGCACTTCGCCGGTGCGCTGGAGATCATCGTTTACGCCGGGGCCATCATGGTGCTGTTCGTGTTCGTCGTGATGATGCTGAACCTGGGCGGCTCTGAAATTGAGCAGGAACGTCAGTGGTTAAAACCGCAGGTGTGGATTGGCCCGGCAATTTTGTCGGCCATCATGCTGGTGGTGATCGTTTACGCCATTCTGGGCGTGAACGATCAGGGCATCGACGGCACGCCAATTGGTGCGAAAGAGGTGGGTATCACGCTCTTTGGCCCATACGTTCTGGCGGTGGAACTGGCCTCAATGCTGCTGCTGGCAGGCCTGGTTGTGGCTTTCCACGTTGGCCGCGAAGAGCGTGCTGGCGAGGTGCTGAGCAACCGCACTGACGACCGCGCGAAAAGAAAAACGGAGGAGCGCGCATGATCCCCTTAACACATGGACTGATCCTCGCTGCGATTTTATTCGTTCTGGGTCTGACCGGTCTGGTTATCCGCCGCAATCTGCTGTTTATGCTGATCGGCCTGGAAATCATGATTAACGCCTCCGCGCTGGCCTTCGTGGTCGCCGGAAGCTACTGGGGCCAGACCGATGGTCAGGTGATGTACATTCTCGCCATCAGCCTCGCGGCTGCTGAAGCGAGTATTGGCCTGGCGCTGTTGCTGCAGCTCCATCGTCGCCGCCAGAATCTGAACATCGATTCAGTAAGTGAGTTGCGTGGATGAACATGCTTGCCTTAACCATTATTTTTCCGCTGATTGGCTTCGTGCTGCTGGCGTTTTCTCGCGGCCGCTGGTCTGAGAATCTGTCCGCGACCGTTGGCATGGGCTCTGTCGGCCTGGCTGCGCTGGTCACGGCGTATGCGGGTATCGACTTCTTTAACAACGGACGCCAGCCTTTCAGCGTGCCGCTGTGGACCTGGATGTCGGTCGGTGATTTCAACATCGGTTTCAACCTGGTGCTGGACGGCCTCTCGCTGACCATGCTCTCCGTGGTCACCGGCGTCGGCTTCCTGATCCACATGTTTGCCTCCTGGTATATGCGCGGTGAAGAGGGTTACTCCCGCTTCTTCGCCTACACCAACCTGTTTATTGCCAGCATGGTGGTTCTGGTGCTGGCCGATAACCTGCTGCTGATGTATCTGGGCTGGGAAGGCGTGGGCCTGTGCTCTTACCTGCTGATCGGTTTCTACTATACCGATCCGAAGAATGGCGCAGCGGCCATGAAAGCGTTCGTCGTGACCCGCGTGGGTGACGTCTTCCTCGCGTTCGCGCTGTTCATTCTCTACAACGAACTGGGCACGCTGAACTTCCGCGAGATGGTGGAACTGGCGCCAGCACACTTCGCCGCAGGCAATAACATGCTGTGGTGGGCAACGCTGATGCTGCTGGGCGGTGCCGTGGGTAAATCCGCGCAGCTGCCGCTGCAGACATGGCTGGCCGACGCGATGGCGGGTCCAACCCCTGTCTCCGCGCTGATCCACGCCGCGACCATGGTTACCGCCGGTGTTTACCTGATTGCGCGTACCCATGGCCTGTTCCTGATGACCCCGGAAATTCTGCATCTGGTGGGTATCGTCGGTGCGGTCACGCTGGTGCTGGCAGGCTTTGCCGCGCTGGTTCAGACCGACATCAAGCGCGTTCTCGCGTACTCCACCATGAGCCAGATTGGTTACATGTTCCTGGCGCTGGGTGTTCAGGCGTGGGACGCGGCCATTTTCCACCTGATGACGCACGCGTTCTTCAAAGCGCTGCTGTTCCTCTCATCCGGTTCGGTGATTCTGGCCTGCCATCACGAGCAGAACATCTTCAAGATGGGCGGACTGCGTAAGTCCATCCCGCTGGTCTATGTCTGCTTCCTGGTGGGCGGCGCGGCGCTGGCGGCACTGCCGCTGATCACCGCGGGCTTCTTCAGTAAGGACGAAATCCTTGCGGGTGCCATGGCGAATGGTCATATCAATCTGATGGTTGCGGGTCTGGTCGGTGCGTTCATGACCTCCCTGTATACCTTCCGTATGATTTTCATCGTATTCCACGGTAAAGAACAAATTCACGCTCACGCAGGGAAGGGGATTACCCACCACCTGCCGCTGATTGTGCTGCTGGTACTGTCCACCTTCGTTGGCGCGATGATTGTGCCACCGCTGCAGGGCGTACTGCCAGACACCACCGAGCTTGAGCACGGTCGCGTTCTGACGCTTGAAATCACCTCCGGTGTGGTCGCTATCGCGGGTATCCTGATTGCGGCATGGCTGTGGCTGGGCAAACGTACGCTGGTCACTGCCGTGGCCAACAGTGCGCCGGGCCGCCTGCTGGGCACCTGGTGGTACAACGCGTGGGGCTTCGACTGGCTGTACGACATGATCTTCGTTAAGCCGTTCCTGGGCGTTGCGTGGCTGCTGAAGCGCGACCCGCTGAACAGCCTGATGAACATCCCGGCGATCCTCTCCCGCTTTGCAGGTAAAGGCCTGCTGTACAGCGAGAACGGTTACCTGCGCTGGTATGTGGCATCCATGAGCATCGGTGCGGTTGTGGTGCTGGCGCTGCTGATGGTATTGCGTTGATCGTTAAGTGAATTTTATTCGAATTCGTTGAAAATCAGGCCCCTGCTGGGGGCCTTAAAAAGGAATGTAAATCGCCATGTTACTACCCTGGCTAATATTAATTCCCTTCATCGGCGGCTTCCTGTGCTGGCAGACCGAACGCTTTGGCGTGAAGATGCCGCGCTGGATCGCGCTGATCACCATGGGATTGACGCTCGCGCTTGGCCTGCAACTGTGGTTGCAGGGCGGTTACTCACTGACCCAGTCTGCGGGCATTCCGCAGTGGCAGTCTGAGTTCATCCTGCCGTGGATCCCGCGTTTCGGCATTACGATCCACCTGGCGATTGACGGTCTGTCGCTGCTGATGGTGGTGCTGACCGGTCTGCTCGGCGTTCTGGCGGTACTCTGCTCCTGGCGAGAAATCGAAAAATACCAGGGCTTCTTCCACCTGAACCTGATGTGGATCCTGGGCGGCGTGATCGGCGTGTTCCTTGCTATCGACATGTTCCTGTTCTTCTTCTTCTGGGAGATGATGCTGGTGCCGATGTACTTCCTGATCGCGCTGTGGGGCCACAAGGCGTCCGACGGTAAAACGCGTATCACGGCGGCAACCAAGTTCTTCATCTATACCCAGGCGAGCGGTCTGGTAATGCTGATTGCCATTCTGGCGCTGGTGTTCGTTCATCACAACGCAACCGGCACCTGGACCTTCAACTACGAAGACCTGCTGAAGACCCCGATGTCACACGGCGTTGAATATCTGCTGATGCTGGGCTTCTTCATTGCCTTCGCGGTGAAAATGCCGGTGGTTCCTCTGCACGGCTGGCTGCCAGACGCGCACTCCCAGGCACCAACGGCGGGTTCCGTTGACCTGGCGGGCATCCTGCTGAAAACGGCGGCCTACGGTCTGCTGCGTTTCGCACTGCCGCTGTTCCCGAATGCCTCCGCGGAGTTCGCACCGATTGCCATGTGGCTGGGTGTGATCGGTATCTTCTACGGTGCCTGGATGGCCTTCACGCAATACGACATCAAGCGTCTGATTGCTTATACCTCCGTTTCCCATATGGGCTTCGTGCTGATTGCTATCTACACCGGCAGCCAGCTGGCGTACCAGGGCGCGGTGATCCAGATGATTGCGCACGGTCTGTCCGCAGCTGGTCTCTTCATCCTGTGCGGCCAGCTGTACGAACGTCTGCACACCCGCGACATGCGTATGATGGGTGGTCTGTGGAGCAAAATTAAATGGCTGCCAGCGCTCTCCATGTTCTTCGCGGTGGCTACTCTGGGGATGCCGGGTACCGGTAACTTCGTCGGCGAATTCATGATTCTGTTCGGCAGCTTCAAAGTGGTACCGGTGATTACCGTGATCTCCACCTTTGGTCTGGTGTTCGCTTCCGTGTACTCGCTGGCGATGCTGCACCGCGCTTACTTCGGTAAAGCGAAGAGCGAAATTGCTGCACAAGAACTGCCGGGGATGTCGCTGCGTGAGCTGTTCATCATCCTGCTGCTGGTCGTACTGCTGGTGCTGTTGGGCTTCTTCCCGCAGCCGATTCTGGATACCTCGCACAGCGCGATGGGCAATATCCAGCAGTGGTTTGTTAATTCTGTTTCTACTACAAGGCCGTAATTCGCCATGACAATAACTCCACAACAACTGATCGCGCTGCTACCGCTGCTGATCGTCGGATTGACGGTGGTGGTTGTGATGCTCTCCATTGCGTGGCGACGCAATCACTTCCTGAATGCCACGCTGTCGGTCATCGGCCTGAATGCCGCGTTAGTCTCACTCTGGTTTGTTGGCCAGGGCGGGGCGATGGACGTCACCCCGCTGATGCGCGTTGACGGTTACGCCATGCTGTATACCGGGCTGGTGCTGCTGGCGAGCCTGGCAACCTGTACCTTTGCTTACCCGTGGCTCGAAGGCTACAACGACAACAAAGAAGAGTTTTACCTGCTGGTACTGATTGCCGCGCTGGGCGGCATTCTGCTGGCGAATGCCAACCATCTGGCCGCGCTGTTCCTCGGTATTGAGCTGATCTCTCTGCCGCTGTTCGGCCTGATTGGTTACGCCTTCCGTCAGAAGCGCTCTCTGGAAGCGAGCATCAAGTACACCATTTTGTCTGCTGCCGCGTCGTCCTTCCTGCTGTTTGGTATTGCGCTGCTGTACGCACAGTCCGGTAACCTCTCCTTCATGGCGCTCGGCAAGAGCCTCGGCGACGGCATGCTCCATGAGCCGCTGCTGCTGGCGGGTCTGGGCATGATGATCGTTGGCCTCGGCTTCAAGCTCTCTCTGGTTCCATTCCACCTGTGGACACCAGACGTATACCAGGGGGCGCCTGCTCCGGTGTCGACCTTCCTGGCGACGGCGAGCAAAATCGCTATCTTCGGTGTGGTCATGCGTCTGTTCCTGTACGCGCCGGTGGGTGATAGTGAAGCCGTTCGCGTGGTGCTGGGCATCATCGCGTTCGTCTCCATCATCTTCGGTAACCTGATGGCGCTGAGCCAGACCAACATCAAGCGTCTGCTGGGTTACTCGTCCATCTCTCATCTGGGCTACCTGCTGGTGGCGCTGATTGCGCTGCAGAGCGGTGAGATGTCGATGGAAGCCGTAGGCGTGTATCTGGCCGGTTACCTGTTCAGCAGCCTCGGCGCCTTCGGCGTGGTGAGCCTGATGTCCAGCCCGTACCGTGGTCCGGATGCCGATTCACTGTTCTCCTACCGTGGTCTGTTCTGGCACCGTCCAATTCTGTCCGCGGTAATGACCGTGATGATGCTCTCTCTGGCGGGTATCCCGATGACGCTGGGCTTTATCGGTAAGTTCTACGTGCTGGCCGTTGGTGTGCAGGCGCACCTGTGGTGGCTGACTGCCGGTGTCGTTATCGGCTCCGCGATTGGCCTCTACTACTACCTGCGTGTGGCCGTGAGCCTGTACCTGAGCGCGCCTCAGCAGCTCAACCGTGATGCTCCAGGCAACTGGCAGTACAGCGCCGGTGGTATCGTGGTGCTTATCTCCGCGCTGCTGGTGCTGATCTTCGGTATCTATCCGCAGCCGCTGATTGATATCGTGCAGCGAGCGATGCCATTAATGTAAAAACAAAAAACCCGCCTCGGCGGGTTTTTTATGGTTTGCGCCCTCTCCCTGTGGGAGAGGGATGGGGTGAGGGCACCAGCTCGCACAGGACTTAAGCCAGCTGCTTCCTGCTTATAAGCGGCCCGCCAATCTTCTTCATCGAACGATCCAGCACTTCCTCAATCACCGACGACAGCTCGTTCAGCTCAAACTTCGCCACGTACCCGTCCGCCTTCACCTTGCGAATATGATCTTCGTTGGCGTTGCCGGAAAGGGAGGAGTGGATCACTACCGGAATATCCTTCAGAACCGGGTCGGTTTTGATTTTGCGCGTCAGCGTAAATCCGTCCATCTCCGGCATTTCGAGGTCGGTCAGCACCAGAGCGATCTTATCGGTGATCGGCACGCCCTCAGCCTGCGCCTGCGCGGCCAGAACGCCAATTTTTTCCCACGCGTCTTTGCCGGTGATGTGCAGCTGCGCTGGGATCTCCATCGCCTGCAGACCTTTCTCCAGCATCGAACGCGCCACTTTGGAATCTTCCGCCACAATCGCGACTGCGCCCGGCTTAATGTTGAACTTGGTGGTTTTCAGATTGGTGGCGTGCAGATCGTGGTTGGCCGGGGTGATGTCATACAGGATCTGCTCAACGTCCAGCACCATCGCCAGATCGTTGGTATCCGTTTTCTCATCCAGGCAGGCAATGCTGGTGATATAGCGGCCGCTGACGGCGGTTTCCGCGGCGTGCACCTGCTTCCAGTCCAGACGCATGATGTTCTCAACCGACTCCACGGCAAAGGCCTGCACGCTGCGGGCATATTCGGTGATAAGCAGGATGTTCAGCCCGGTGGTAGGCTTACAGCCCGCCACGGCGGCCAGGTCGATCACCGGGATCACCTGATCGCGAATATTCACCATCCCCATCAGCGGTGATTTCATCCCGGCGGGTTTTGTGAATTCCGGCATCGGCACAATTTCACGCAGCTTAAAGACGTTAATGCCAAACAGCTCGGATTTATTTTCGTTCAGAGAGGTGCCAAGACGGAACAGCAACAGTTCAAAACGGTTCGACAGGGTGAGATTCGCCCTGTCATCAATATCTTTCTGGAAATTATCCATTCTACCCTCGAGAGAAATGCTGACCTTTTAATCGTTATCGGCATTCTGAGAGAAAAATGAAGGGCTAAACGCTGACCTTAGCGAAATCTTCGGCCAGCTCGCACGCCGGGAACACCGCCAGGCACTCTGCCAGCAGGCTTGCACACCCCCGCGCGTCGTAGCGGGAACTGACGTGAGTGACGATCAGCCTCCCGACGCCCGCGTCGCGGGCAAGCTGCGCCGCCTGACGCGTTGAGCTATGGCCGCGGCCGTTGGCTTTCTCTTCCATCGCCGTTTCCAGTGTGGCTTCGTGCACCATCACGTCAACGCCCCGGGCAAGCTGAAGGGCGGCAGGGCACGGCGCCGTGTCGCCAAAGATAGCCAGCTTCTTGCCCGGCTCGGGCGCGGCGAGATAATCCTGACCGTTGATGACGCGACCGTCCTCCAGCGTGACGGTCTCGCCGTGCTTCAGGCGCTGGAACAGCGGTCCGGGTTTTACGCCCGCGGCCATCAGCGCGGCGGCGTCCAGCGCGCCGGGTTTGTCATGCGCTTCAATGCGATAGCCATAGCACTCAACGGGATGATTCAGCGGCTGAGCGCTCACCTTATAATCACCGTCATCGAAAACCAGGCCTTTGCTAATCTCAACGATCTCCAGCGGATAATCCGTCCATGATCCGCTCAGGCGCAGCGCGGTTTCAACAAATTCACGCACCCCCGCAGGCCCGTAAATCGTCAGCGGATTGGCGTTGCCGGCCATGGAGCGGCTGCACAGCAGGCCCGGCAGGCCAAACAGATGGTCGCCGTGCAGGTGAGTAATAAAAATTTTATCCAGCTTGCCGGGGTGATACGCGGTGTGCAGCAGCTGATGCTGCGTCCCTTCACCGCAGTCAAACAGCCACAGCCCGCCGCGGGTGGGGTGCTTAAGATCCAGCAGAATTGCCGTCACGTTTCGTGAGCGGGTTGGCACGCCAGCGGACGTACCCAGAAAAATCAGTTCCATAACGCAATCAGCCCTTTGCCGAACGGGGAGGGGTTTAGTATAACGTGATGAACCCCAGGAAGGAGAAAGAGATGATCCAGTGGCAAGATTTACATCATAGTGAGCTCACCGTTCATTCGCTCTACGCGCTGCTTAAACTGCGCTGCGAAGTGTTTGTGGTTGAACAGACGTGCCCGTATCAGGACATCGACGGCGAAGACCTCGTTGGCGAAAACCGCCATATCCTCGGCTGGAAGGATAACCAGCTGGTGGCGTATGCGAGGATTCTGAAAAGTGAGGACGATGTCGAGCCCGTGGTAATAGGCCGGGTCATTATCAGCGGTAACGCTCGGGGTGAAAAACTGGGCTATCAGCTGATGGAAAAAACGCTGGAGTCATGCCAGATACAGTGGCCGGACAAGGCGTTATACCTGGGCGCGCAGGCGCACCTGCAATCCTTCTACGGTCATTTCGGTTTTATGACGGTCACCGACATCTACGATGAAGACGGTATTCCGCACATCGGCATGGCGCGGGAAGCGAAACAGGCGTAATGGCGCGTCGTTGTCTATAGTTAGCGGACTGGTGTACTAACATGGAGAAAAATATGTCATTTCAATCCTGGGATACCCGTATCGACGACGACCTGACCTTACTGAGCGAAACGCTGGAAGAGGTATTACGTTCCTCGGGCGACCCTGCCGATCAGAAGTATATCGAGCTGAAAGCCCGTGCCGAGCAGGCGCTCCACGACGTTAAAAACCGCGTCAGCCATGCGTCTGATACTTACTACTACCGCGCCAAAAAAGCGGTTTATCGTGCCGATGATTACGTCCATGAAAAACCGTGGCAGGGCATTGGGGTGGGCGCAGCCGTAGGGCTGGTGCTGGGTCTGCTGCTGGCCCGTCGTTAAGCCGTTTAACCACTCCCTATACGTGGGTACTGATATTTCTTATGGTACCCCGTATAATATGAGGTTTTAACAGGGAGAGGTTCGCGTGAATTCGATTTTCCTCGCGCTGGAACAATTGCGTAGCCATCTTTCGCAAGCGTTACCTGCCACATCCGGCCTGCGTCATTTCGACGTCTCTTTCCCGTTAAACGATGCCTTCGATCCCCTTGCCTGGCTGGGCGAGCAGCAGTGCTATCCCCAGTTTTACTGGCAACAGCGTAACGGCGATGAAGAGCTGGCCGCGCTGGGAGCGGTGGTCCAATTCTCCTCTCTGGCGTTAGCCTCGCAGTTTTTAAGTGCGCAACACGCCCCTGAAGATACCCGAATCTGCGGCCTGAACGCGTTTAACCCGGAGCAGGGCAGCCTCTTTTTACCGCGTCTGCTGTGGCGACGTACCGCTGGCAACGCCACGTTGCGTCTGCAGCTGTGGAGCGACAGCTCGCTTGAGGACGATGCTGACACCGCGCGGGCGTTCTTACAGCAACTGCTTCCCGCCAGACCGATCCGTCCGCTCTCCGTGCAGGTTGAGCGCGAAACCAATCACCCGGAAAAACCGCAATGGCTTAGCCTTATCGGCAAAGCGACAGAGACGATTGCACGCGGTGATTTCGAAAAGGTCGTTCTCGCCCGAGCAACCGACCTGCAGTGTAAACAGCGCGTTAACCCCGTCGCGCTGATGGCCGCCAGCCGCGCCCTGAATTTAAACTGCTATCATTTCTGCATGATATTCGACGCCAGCAACGCGTTTCTCGGCTCCACGCCCGAGCGTCTCTGGCGGCGGCGCGGCAAGCTGCTGCGCACCGAAGCGCTGGCGGGCACCGTCGCCAGCCATACTGACGATAAACAGGCGCAGCGTCTGGGCGAGTGGCTGCTGAATGACGATAAAAACCAGCGCGAAAATATGCTGGTGGTGGAAGATATCTGCCAGCGTCTTCAACACCATACGCAGACGCTGGAGGTGTTGCCGGCTCAGGTCGTCCGCCTGCGCAAAGTGCAGCACTTACGCCGCTGTATCTGGACCGAGCTCAAGCAGGCCGACGATGAGCTGTGCCTGCACGTGCTACAGCCGACGGCGGCGGTTGCTGGGCTTCCGCGACAGCCAGCGCGCGAGTTTATTCAGCACGTTGAACCCTTTAACCGCGAGTGGTACGCCGGTTCGGCCGGGTATTTATCCCCCGAACAAAGCGAATTCTGCGTGGCGCTGCGCTCGGCGCGCGTACAGGAAGACGCTCTGCGGCTTTACGCCGGAGCGGGCATTGTCAGCGGTTCTGACCCGGAGCAGGAGTGGCAGGAGATCGAAAACAAAGCCGCCGGATTGCGCTCTCTGCTCCTAAGGGATTAATACTGATTCGCGCAATCCCGATTCATATCAAAATTCCAATTTTTTCTATTATTTATACTGTGTCGCATTCTTGATACCGGACAATCTCATGTCAGTAAGTTCTTTTAACCGACGCTGGGCGGCGGTGATCCTTGAAGCCCTGACGCGCCATGGCGTCAGGCACGTGTGTATTGCACCGGGTTCTCGCTCAACGCCGCTGACGCTGGCGGCGGCTGAAAACCGGGCGTTTGTTCACCACACCCACTTTGACGAGCGAGGTTTGGGACATCTCGCGCTCGGGCTGGCGAAGGTCAGCAAAGAACCCGTGGCGGTGATTGTCACTTCCGGTACCGCCGTGGCGAACCTCTATCCGGCCCTGATTGAAGCCGGGTTAACCGGTGAAAAACTGATCCTGCTGACGGCCGACCGTCCGCCTGAGCTAATCGACTGCGGCGCCAATCAGGCCATTCGCCAGCCCGGACTTTTTTCTACGCACCCTTCGCAGACGGTTTCGTTACCGCGTCCCACCCAGGATATTCCTGCAAGCTGGCTGGTCTCCACCGTCGATCACGCCATGGCGACATTGCGCAGCGGGGCGCTGCATATCAACTGCCCGTTTGCCGAGCCGCTGTACGGCGAGCTGGACGATACCGGCCTTGACTGGCAGCGGCCGCTCGGCGAATGGTGGCAGAGCGAAAAGCCGTGGCTGCGCGAGCAGACGCATCTTGAGAGCGCGAAACAGCGCGACTGGTTCTTCTGGCGGCAGAAGCGAGGCGTGGTCATCGCCGGGCGCATGAGCGCCGCCGAAGGCAGGCTGGTCGCCGAATGGGCGCAAACCCTCGGCTGGCCGCTGATTGGCGACGTGCTTTCCCAGACCGGCCAGCCGCTGCCGTGCGCCGATCTCTGGCTGGGTAACGCGAAAGCGGTTACTGAGCTTTCGCAGGCGCAGATTGTGGTCCAGATCGGCGCAAGCCTGACCGGAAAACGTCTGCTGCAGTGGCAGGCGACCTGCACGCCGGAAGAGTACTGGGTGGTGGACGCGCTGGAAGGGCGGCTCGACCCGGCGCACCATCGTGGCCGTCGTCTGGTGAGCAAAATTGATAGCTGGCTGGAACTGCACCCGGCGGAAAAACGTCAGCCCTGGGCGGTGGCGATCCCTGAGTTGTCGCGTCAGGCGTGGGAAATCACCAAAGCGCGCTGTGAGACATTCAGCGAGGCCGGGCTGGCGCACCGTATTCGCCAATACCTGCCAGAACAGGGGCAGCTGTTTGTCGGCAACAGCCTGGTCGTGCGGCTGATCGATGCCTTTTCGCAGCTGCCGGTGGGCTACCCGGTGTACAGCAACCGCGGTGCCAGCGGCATCGACGGGCTGATCTCGACGGCGGCGGGGGTGCAGCGCGCCAGCGCGAAATCGACGCTGGCGATCGTGGGCGATCTCTCCGCGCTCTACGATCTCAACGCGCTGGCGCTACTGCGTCAGGCGTCCGCGCCGTTTGTGCTGATTGTGGTCAACAACAACGGCGGGCAGATTTTCTCCCTGTTGCCAACGCCCCAGAGCGAGCGCGAGCGCTTCTACCTGATGCCGCAGAACGTGCAGTTTGAACACGCCGCGGCGATGTTCAGCCTGAAATACCATCGCCCGGAAAGCTGGGAACAGCTGGAAGCGGCGTTAAGCACCGCCTGGAAGCAGCCGGGCGCGACGCTGATTGAGCTGGTGGTGAACGAGGCCGATGGCGCGCAGACCCTGCAAAGCCTGCTGGCGCAGGTGAGCCAGCTGTGATCCTCTCGGGCGTGCAGCAGGCCGGAAAACCAGGCTATCCCTGGCTGGTCTTTTTGCACGGTTTTTCCGGCGACTGCCGCGAGTGGCAGGCTGTCGGGAAGCAACTCGGCGAGTATTCCCGGCTCTATCTTGACCTGCCGGGCCACGGTGCGTCCGGGGATATTGCCGTGACGGGGTTCGACGAAATGAGCACGTTACTTACCCGAACTCTGCTTAGTTACAACATACTGAACTACTGGCTGGTGGGGTACTCCCTCGGCGGCCGCATTGCGATGTTTCATGCCTGCCAGCAGCCAAAGGGGCTGCTGGGGGTGATCGTTGAAGGTGGACATCCGGGCCTTCCGGTTGAGGATGAGCGTCACGCGCGGTGGACATCCGACCGCCGCTGGGCGACGCGTTTTCGCACCGAACCGCTGGAAAAGGTCTTTACCGACTGGTATCAACAGCCGGTATTTGCTTCCCTCACTGACCACCAGCGCAAGGCGCTTATCGCCCTGCGCAGCCAGAACAACGGCGCGACGCTGGCGAAGATGCTCGAAGCAACGTCGCTGGCCGTGCAGCCCGATTTGCGTGCCGCGATTAGCGTATGCAATTTCCCTTTTGACTATATCTACGGTGAACGTGACCAGAAGTTCGCGGCCCTGGCCGCTGAACTGGACGCCGTTCGCCATGCGATTCCAAACGCCGGACACAACGCCCACCGGGAAAACCCCGACGCGGTTGCCGCGAGTCTGGCTCAGATACTGCGTCTTCGAATAAAGGACACTCTATGATCTATCCTGATGAACACATGCTTTATGCGCCGGTTGAATGGCAGGACTGCTCCGAAGGCTACACCGACATTCGTTACCACAAATCCGCCGACGGCATTGCCAAAATCACCATCAACCGTCCGCAGGTGCGTAACGCCTTCCGTCCGCTGACCGTCAAAGAGATGATTCAGGCCCTGGCGGATGCGCGCTACGACGACAGTATCGGCGTGATCGTGCTGACCGGTGAAGGCGAGAAGGCCTTCTGCTCCGGTGGCGATCAGAAGGTGCGCGGCGACTACGGCGGATACCAGGACGATACGGGCACGCACCACCTGAACGTCCTCGATTTCCAGCGCCAGATCCGCACCTGCCCGAAACCGGTGGTGGCGATGGTGGCGGGCTACTCCATCGGCGGCGGCCACGTGCTGCACATGATGTGCGACCTGACCATCGCTGCTGAAAACGCCATCTTCGGCCAGACCGGCCCGAAAGTGGGCTCCTTCGACGGCGGCTGGGGCGCTTCCTACATGGCGCGCATCGTCGGGCAGAAAAAAGCCCGCGAAATCTGGTTCCTGTGCCGCCAGTACAACGCACAGGAAGCGCTGGATATGGGCCTGGTGAATACCGTGGTGCCGCTTGCCGATCTCGAAAAAGAGACCGTGCGCTGGTGCCGCGAGATGCTGCAAAACAGCCCGATGGCGCTGCGCTGCCTGAAGGCGGCCCTGAACGCGGACTGTGACGGTCAGGCGGGTCTGCAGGAGCTGGCGGGTAACGCCACCATGCTGTTCTACATGACCGAAGAGGGTCAGGAAGGACGCAACGCGTTTAACGAAAAACGCCAGCCGGACTTCAGCAAATACAAACGGAACCCGTAATGCGTCGCGCGCAGGTTTACCGCTGGCAGATACCGATGGACGCGGGCGTGGTGCTGCGTGAACGGCGTTTAAAAACCCGTGACGGCTTCTTCGTGCATTTGCAGCAGGACGAGCAGGAAGGCTGGGGCGAGATTTCGCCTCTGCCGGGCTTTAGCCTGGAGTCGCTGGATGAGGCGCAGTCTGCATTGCTGACGTGGGTAAAGGCGTGGCGTGAGGGCGCAAACCCGGCATTACCGGACGCGCGTTCCGCCGCCTTTGGCATCAGCTGCGCGCTGGCGGAGCTGGACGGTAGCCTGCCGGAAGAGGCTAACTATCGCGCGGCACCGCTCTGCACGGGCGACCCGGACGAGCTCTTCGCGCTGCTCGCCGCCATGCCGGGCGAGAAAGTGGCGAAAATCAAAGTCGGTCTCTACGAAGCGGTGCGTGACGGCATGGTCGCCAACCTGCTGCTGGAAGCAATTCCCGATCTGCACCTGCGTCTGGATGCCAACCGCGCGTGGACGCCGCTTAAGGCGCTGCAGTTCGCGAAGTACGTTAACCCGGCGTACCGCAGCCGCATTGCCTTCCTCGAAGAACCGTGCAAAACCCGCGATGATTCGCGCGCCTTTGCCCGCGAAACGGGGATCGCCATCGCCTGGGATGAAAGCCTGCGCGAGGACGATTTTGAATTTGTCGCCGAGCCCGGCGTCAGCGCGGTGGTGATTAAGCCGACGCTAACCGGCAGCCTGGCGAAGGTGCGCGAGCAGGTCTCGGCGGCGCACGCGCTGGGGCTGACGGCGGTGATCAGCTCGTCGATAGAGTCCAGCCTGGGGCTGACCCAGCTGGCGCGCATTGCCGCCTGGTTAACGCCGGACACGGTTCCCGGCCTCGACACGCTGAACCTGATGCAGGCTCAGCTTCTCCGCGAGTGGCCTGCCAGCACGCTGCCGTGCCTCGACGCAGAGGCGCTGGAGCCGTTGCTATGAGTTTTACCGACTGGCCCTGGCGTCACTGGCGCGCGCTTTTTGCCGATAAACCGGCCCTGAGGCTGAATGATGAAGCGCTCACCTGGCAGCAGTTGTGTGTACGCGTCGACCGCCTTGCGGCAGGGTTTCACCAGCAGGGCGTGGCGGAGGGCGACGGCGTACTGCTGCTGGCCTATAACCACCCGCAAACGCTGCTGGCATGGCTGGCGCTGCTTCAGTGCGGGGCACGTATTCTTCCCGTTAATCCGCAGCTGCCGCGCCCGCTGCTCGACGTGCTGATCCCGCAGATGACGCTGCGCTTTGCGCTGGTGCTGGACGGCAGCTACGACGGCCTTCATGGCCTGAGCATGTGCGAGCCAGCGGATGCGTACTGCGCTGCGTGGCAGCCGGCGCGGCTGGCCACCATGACGCTCACCTCCGGATCCACCGGGCTGCCGAAGGCGGCGGTGCATACCTGCGCCGCCCATCTTGCCAGCGCCCGCGGCGTGCTGTCGCTGATGCCCTACGGGGATAACGACGACTGGCTGCTTTCGCTGCCGCTGTTTCACGTTTCCGGCCAGGGGATTTTATGGCGCTGGCTGCAGGCCGGTGCGCGCTTAACCGTGCGCGAGAAGCAGCCGCTGGAGCAGGCGCTACGCGGCTGCACCCACGCCTCGCTGGTGCCGACCCAGCTCTGGCGTCTCCTCAATAGCGAAAGCCACATCGCACTGAAAGCGGTGCTGCTCGGCGGGGCGGCCATTCCCGTGACGCTGACGCAAAAGGCCCGGGAACAGGGCGTTCGGACGTACTGCGGCTACGGCCTCACCGAGTTTGCCTCTACCGTCTGCGCAAAAGAGGCTGACGGCGATCCGGACGTGGGCCGTGCGCTGCCGGGCAGAGAGGTGCAGGTTGTTAACGGTGAAGTCTGGATCAAAGCGCAGAGCATGGCTTCCGGCTACTGGCGGGACGGCGCGCTGATACCGCTGACCAACGCGCAGGGCTGGTTTGCCACTCGCGATCGCGGGGAATGGCATGGCGACCGTCTGACGATTTTAGGCCGCATGGACAATCTCTTTTTCAGCGGTGGAGAGGGGATCCAGCCGGAATCGCTGGAGCGCGTTATCGCCGCGCATCCGCAGATTAACCAGGTGTTTATCGTCCCGCTGGATGACGCCGAGTTTGGACAGCGTCCGGTGGCGGTGGTGGAGTGCGAGCCGGGAACGGATATCACCCGTTTTCCGACCTGGGTACAGGGCAGGCTGGCGCGCTTTGAGCAGCCCGTTCACTGGCTGGTGCTGCCGGCTGAGCTAAAAAATGGCGGGATTAAGATCTCCCGCCAGGCGTTAAAGCAGTGGGTCAATGCCCAGCTGTCCGTATAGTTAGCCGATATCCGGCTCCGGTTTGCGCTGGCGACGACGCAGCAGGCGCAACACCGGCGGCACCACAATCACCATGACCGCGAGCGCTAACAGAACCTTCGCGACGCTGCTGTCCCACAGTATCGACACATTACCGTTGCTGATGGACAGGGCGCGGCGCAGGTTCTGCTCCAGCATCTCACCCAGCACAAAGCCCAAAATCAGCGGAGACATTGGGAAGTGCATTTTTCGCAGGATGTAGCCGAACACGCCGAGGACCACCATCAGCACGAGGTCAAACGTGGTGCTGTGCACCGCGTAAACCCCCACCGCAGAGACGGCGGCAATGGCGGGCACCAGGAACCACAGCGGAATCGTCAGCATGCGGGTGAACAGCCCAATCAGCGGGATATTCATCACCAGTAGCATGACGTTGGCGATCAGCAGCGCGGCAATCAGCCCCCAGACAATATCAGGCTGCTCGGTAAACATCGCCGGGCCGGGCGTAATGTTATAGAGCGTCAGCGCGCCCATCATCACCGCCGTGGTGCCGGATCCCGGCACGCCCAGGGTCAGCATCGGGATAAACGAGCCGCAGGCCGAGGCGTTATTGGCCGCCTCAGGCGCGGCGACGCCGCGAATATCGCCTTTACCAAAGCTGTCGCTATTGCCGCTGAGCTTCTTCTCGGTCATGTAGGTGATGGCGCTGGCGATAGTGGCCCCGGCGCCCGGCAGGATGCCGACGAAGAAGCCAATCACCGACGAGCGCAGCGTGGCGCCGATGCACTGCGCGCCCTCTTTAGCGCTAAAGAGCATCCGACCGGTTTTGCGCACCAGCGTCTGCCCGCTGCTGGTATGCTCCAGCATCAGTAAGATCTCAGAGACAGAGAACAGGCCGATCACGACGACAATGAACTGCACGCCATCGGACAGGTGAACGCTGTCGAAGGTAAAGCGATAGACCCCGGTGTTGGCATCCACGCCGACGGTGGCTAACCCTAAGCCAATCAGCGCGGATAAAAACGACTTCAGCGGATTTTGCGCCATCATGCTGCCGAGGCAGGCAATGGCGAACACCATCAGGGCAAAATATTCTGCCGGACCAAACGCCAGCGACCACTGGGCCAGCGCAGGAGCGAACAGAATGATGCCGCCAATGGCAATCAGTGAGCCAAAGAATGAACTGACCGCAGAGATGGAGAGCGCCACGCCGCCGCGTCCCTGCCGCGCCATTGGGTAGCCGTCCAGCGCAGTCATGATCGCCGCCGCATCCCCCGGCACGTTAAGCAGGATCGACGAAATGCGTCCGCCATATTCACAGCCGATGTAGACCGTTGCCAGCAGGATCAGTGCCGATTCCGCAGGCAGATGCAGGGCAAACGCCAGCGGGAGTAAAATCGCCACGCCGTTGATCGGCCCAAGGCCCGGCAGCAGGCCGACAATTGTGCCCACGAAACAGCCGATCAGGGCGATCACCAGGTTTTCCGGGGTCATCGCCACGGCGAACCCCTGCGAGAGGTAAATCCAGGTATCCATAGCGTGCTCCGTTAATTAAGCCAGGCGCCGAGCGGTAATGTCACGTCCAGCAGGCGGTCAAAGGCGTACCACAGTAAAATCCCCATCACCACGCCAGAGATCCCCGCCGCGGGGAGGGTGGCGTTAAACAGCATGCCGATGACCATCGTCAGAATGGCGGTCGCCACCGGGAAGCCGAGCCACTCAAAGCCCCAGGCATACATCAGCAGGACAATCACCATCACCAGCAGACGCTGCAGAATGCGACGCGGCGGCCACTCGACGGTATCCGGGTGGCGAAGCAGCAGCGCCACCGAGCAGAGCAGCATCAGGCCGACGATGCCCATCGGGAAAGGGCGGGGTCCCACGGGTTCATAGCTGTATTCGCTGTGGATCTGCCAGGCGACAAACATCCCGCCAACGCAGAGCAGCAGCCATATCCCGGCAAAAATACGATCGCTCATAGCGCCTCCGGTTATTTCGCCAGGCCAAAGGCTTTCGCCTGTTCGCGGTAGTCATTCACCTGTTTTTTTACGTACTCATCCAGTGGCTTACCGGTCAGGTTGAACTCAAACAGTCCGCGCAGATCGCGCTGTTTCTTAAACTCTTCGGTCTGCTGGAGTTTGTTGAACGCGTCGACCCACCACTGGTACTCGGCGTCGGTCACTTTTGGCCCGACGAAGAAGCCGCGGATGATCGGCCAGACCAGGTTATAACCCTGCTCTTTGGCGGTCGGGACGTTCGCCAGCTGGCCCGGCAGACGGTTTTCCGAGAAGACCGCCAGCACGCGGATTTTATCCCCGCTCAGGTACGGCACCATCTCGCTGAGATCGCCGGAAACGGCCTGAACGTGGTTGCCCATCAGCGCAGTGACCGGTTCGCCGCCACCCTCAAAGGCCACGTAGCGCATCTTGTGCGGGTCAACCTTCGCCTGCTGGGCGAGAAGGGCCGCTTTCATCCAGTCCTGGCTGCCGATAGACGCCCCTGCGCCAATCACCACGCTGTTCGGATCTTTTTCCATAGCGGTCAGCAGATCTTTCAGGGATTTCCACGGGGAATCGGCACGCACGGCAATCATTCCGTAGTCGGTGCCGACGGTCGCCAGCCAGCGCACGTCGTCCACACCGTAGCGGCCAAACTTGCCCTGCGACAGGTTCAGCAGCGAGCCGCCGGAGAAGGCCACCACCGTTCCCGCTTCCGCCGGACGTTGCGCGACAATCGCGTTATAGGCCACCGCGCCCACGCCGCCTGGCATGTAGGTGACGCGCATCGGTTTCTCAATGGCCTTCGTCTCCAGCAGGCTGACCTGAATAAGCTTGCAGGTGAGATCGAAACCGCCGCCCGGTTTGGCCGGGGCGATACATTCGGTACGGGACGGAGCGTCCTGGGCCTGAACGACAGAGGTACTTAACAGCAATACGCTTGCAGCAAGGGTAGAAAGTAATTGTTTTTTCATCGTTTATCCTCACGCCGGGGGTACGGGTCTTTTTTCTGATTATGTGAACCACCTTGTAGCGGTTCCGTTGCGTGATTGTTAAAACAATAACCTTTCATTTCCCTTTCAACGGGACACCAACTTTACAGGATGTGACATGCGTCTCTTACTCGCAGAAGATAATCGTGAGCTGGCTCACTGGCTGGAGAAAGCGCTGGTGCAGGAGGGCTTTGCCGTGGACTGCGTCTCCGACGGACGTGCCGCCGACCATCTGCTGCAGGGTGAAAACTACGCGGTCGCTATTCTGGACATCGGCATGCCCGGTTTTGACGGCCTGGAAGTGGTCCACCGCCTCAGAAAACGGGGGCAGACGCTGCCGGTGCTGTTTCTTACCGCCCGCAGCAACGTGGCGGATCGGGTGAAGGGACTGAACGCCGGGGCAGATGACTATCTGCCAAAACCATTTGAGCTGGAGGAGCTTGACGCGCGTTTGCGCGCTCTGTTGCGCCGAAGCGAGGGTCGAACGCAGGAGCGCCAGCGCCTTGGGGAGCTGGAGTATGACGACGAGGGCTTTTTCCTGCTGCGCGATGAACCGCTTTCCCTGACGCCGCGGGAGCTCTCCCTGCTGAAAGTGCTGATGCACCGCCGGACCCGTCCGGTTTCACGACAGCAGCTTTTCGACCAGGTGTTCAGCCTGAACGACGACGTCAGCCCTGAAAACATCGATCTCTATATTCACCGGCTGCGTAAGAAGCTGACCGGCAGCGGCGTGCGGATCACCACCCTTCGGGGGCTTGGGTACGTGCTGGAGTGCGGCGATGAGGTGGGTTAAGCCGCAGTCGCTCTATCTGCAGCTGTTGCTTTTCCTGGGTCTGCCGCTGCTGCTGCTGTGGGGATTGTCGGCCTTTAACAGCTACGTTAGCGCACTGCAGGCGGCCACGCAGGCCTACGATCGCACGCTGTTATCCTCTGCCCGCACCATCTCCGAGCGGCTGGAGGTGCGCAACGGCAGGCTGGCGGTGGACGTGCCCTGGGTGGTGCTCGACAGCTTTGAGCTCAACATGAACGACCGGCTCTACTATAAGGTGGTCGACCCCGACGGACGGGTGATCTCCGGCTATGACGATCTGCCGAAGATGCCGCCTGCGACGTCGCGCACCACGCTCTATCCGGCGCTGGCCTGGTTTTACCACACCGAATATCGCGGCCAGGCGATTCGGGTGGCGCGCCTGCTGCAGCCCGTAAATGAAGATAATGTTTTTGGCATGGCGGAGATTTACGTCGCCGAGACGCTCCAGTCCCGCCGCTATCTCGCCAGCCAGCTGCTCTTTTCATCCTGGGTTTCACAGGGGCTGCTGGTGCTGCTGACGCTGGTGCTGACCGCATGGCTGCTGCGCCGCGTGCTGCGCCCAATGCGCCAGCTTTCGTCACTGATGGTGCGGCGCGAGCCGGGCCTGCTCGCACCGCTGCCGGAGCTGCTGCCCTGGTCGGAGACCCGGTTGCTGATAGTCGCCTTTAACCGCTATATTGACCGGCTGCGCGGCGTGCTTTCGCGTCAGGAACGCTTTAACGCGGATGCGTCGCACCAGCTCAAAACGCCGCTGGCGGTGCTTAAAACCCAGGTCTCCGTCGCCCTCGCGCGTCAGGATCCCGCCCTGTGGCAGGAGAGCCTGCGGGCAATGAATGTCACCCTGGACGACACTATCGTGCTCACCGAGCGGCTGCTGCAGCTTTCAGCGGTGAAGGGAAAAGAGCAGGGGGATCGTCATTTTACGCCTGTGGATCTGGTTCAGGTGGTGCAGAACTGCTGCTTTTCCAGGCTGGCGCAGGCGCGGAGCAAGGCGATTGATTTAGGATATGACGGTGTACAGCAGCCGGTCACGATCGAAGGCGATGACGTTCTGCTGGGCGAGCTGTGTGCCAACCTGCTGGAGAACGCGATTAAATATACGCCTGCAGGCGGGACCGTGACCGTATTCCTGCGCGTGGATGGCGGCGCCGTTGAGCTGAGCGTTGAGGACAGCGGCCCCGGCATTGAAGAGGATCAGATCTACCAGGCGATGCAGCCTTTCCACCGTCTGGACAACGTCGGGAACGCCGCCGGTTCCGGGATTGGGCTGGCGCTGGCGGGGGATATCGCCCGGCTGCACCGCAGCCATTTGCAGCTGACTCGCAGCGAAACGCTGGGTGGCCTTTGCGTCAAAATGCGCTTTCTGCTGCTTACGTAAAAAAGCCGGGGGTTTCAAATCGTTACAATCTTCCTGTCCGCCGCACGCAGAGTGCTTGATCCCCCGCAGACTCAGGTTAAAATCTCGCGGTTTTGGGGACTTCTCTATAATTATGCAGGATCGCGATAATGAAAAAAGTGGCATTACTGGGCCTCGGCCTGATGGTTGTATCTGCGGCGGCTAACGCCATTAGCATTAATGGTTCGGCGGGTCAGGACTATACCCACCTCGGTTTTGGCATGGGTACTGACACCTCCGGTCTGGCAATGACCGGCGGCTGGACGCACAACGATGACGACGGCGACGCGGCAAGCCTCGGCCTCGGTCTGAATATTCCTCTTGGCCCATTCCTGGCCACCGTTGGCGGTAAAGGTATCTACACCAACCCAAATGACGGTGATGAAGGGTACGCAGCGGCAGTGGGCGGCGGCCTGCAGTGGAAAATTGGCGACAGCTTCGGCCTGTTTGGTGAGTACTACTACTCTCCGGATTCCCTCTCCAGCGGCATCGACAGCTATGAAGAAGCCAACGCCGGCGCGCGCTGGACCATCATGCGTCAGATTACCATCGAAGCGGGCTACCGTTATCTGAACCTGGCCGGTAAAGACGGCAACCGTGATAACGCGCTGGCTGACGGCCCGTATGTGGGCGTGAGCGCAGGCTTCTAATCGTTCCGGCGCGGCGTTCCGTCGCGCCAGTTTCTCTCATCTCCACCCCGCGTTTGCGCTATAGTGTTTTGACCAAATAAGCGGGAGAACACAATGATTAACGTGGAGATGTTATCCACCGGCGACGAAGTGCTGCACGGACAGATTATTGATACCAATGCTGCCTGGCTTGCCGATCTTTTCTTTGAGCAAGGATTACCGTTAACGCGCCGCAATACCGTGGGCGACAATCTGGAGTCACTGGTCGCTGTTCTGCGCGAGCGCAGTGAAAAGTGCGACGTGCTGATCGTGAACGGCGGGCTCGGCCCCACCGGTGACGATCTCAGCGCGCTGGCTGCCGCGACCGCAAAAGGCGAAGGGCTGGTGCTGCACGAGGCGTGGCTTTCGCAGATGGAACGCTTCTTCTCCGAACGTGGACGCGTTATGGCTCCCAGCAACCGCAAGCAGGCTGAAATTCCCGCCAGCGCCGAGCTGGTTGATAACCCGGTCGGTACCGCATGCGGGTTTGCCATGCAGCTGAACCGCTGCCTGATGTTCTTCACGCCGGGCGTGCCCTCCGAATTTAAGGTAATGGTCGAGCAGCAGATCCTGCCGCGCCTTCGCCAGCGTTTTACTCTGCCTGAACCTCCGCTGTGCCTGCGCCTGACCACCTTTGGCCGCTCGGAAAGCGATCTGGCCCAGAGCCTTGACCACCTTCCTCTGCCGCCGGGCGTCTCCATGGGCTATCGCTCCTCTATGCCGATCATTGAACTCAAATTAACAGGACCGGCCACGCAGAAAGAGGCGATGCTGGCCCTGTGGCCTGAGGTGCAGCGCGTGGCGGGCGAAAGCCTGATTTTTGAAGGGACGGAAGGGTTGCCTGAGCAGATTGCAAAACATCTGCAGACTCGCCAGCTCAGCGTGACCTTAAGCGAGCAGTTCACCGGTGGCCTGCTGGCGCTGCAATTGTCGCGCGTCAACGCGCCGCTGCTCGCCAGCGAAGTGGTGCCGTTTCAGCAGGAGACCCTGGCGCAAACCGCCCGCTGGGCTTCCGAAAGAAGGGTGAAGCATTTTGCCGGTCTGGCGCTGTTTGTCGGCGGGCTGGATGAGGATTACCTCAACTTCGCGCTGGCGACGCCGGAAGGCACCTGGGCGCTGCGGGTAAAAATGAGCATCACCCGCCACAGCCTGGCGGTGCGTCAGGAGGTGTGCGCCATGATGGCGCTGAATATGCTGCGCCGCTGGCTCAACGGCAAAGAGGTCGCCAGCGAGCACGGCTGGATTAACGTTGTCGAGTCGCTGTTCGTTGAGTAATGCCTGTGCCGGGGCCTTTCGCCCCGGCAACGTTCAGCCCAGCGCTTTCGCCAGCAGGGTAATCGGATGTTCGCAGCGCTTGCTGGTGGACATCTCAATCTGCCATTTACAGGTTTCGCAGTCCGTCACCACGATATCCGCGCCGCTCTCTTCAATCTGGCGGAACAGCGGGGCACCAATTGCCTGCGAGGTTTCGTAGTTTTCACGCTTAAAGCCGTAGGTGCCTGCGATGCCGCAGCAGCGCGAATCCAGTACCGTCAGCTCCAGCCCCGGAATTAACCGCAGCAGCTCCAGCGTATAGAGCGACCAGCCCATTTTCTCCATATGACACGGGGTGTGATAGACCACCTTCAGCGGCAATGTTCCCAGCGGCAACGTCTGCCCGCTGTCCAGCTTGCGCCAGAGGAAGCGTGTCGCCAGCTCGATGTGCTCGCGCAGTCCGGCGTTATCCACGTCCAGCAGGTGCGGGTACTCATCGCGCAGGGTGAAGGTGCAGGTGGACGACGTCGCCAGCACCGGCATGCCTTTATCGACAATCGCTTCGCGCAGGGAGGTGACGTTGCTTTTGGCCTGCCTGCGCGCTTTATCGGTAAACCCGTTGGCAATCAGCGGCACGCCGCAGCACTTCTCTTTGCTAAGCAGCTGTACGCCGGTTCCCATGGCGTTCAGCACCTTCAGCAGGTCTTTTCCCAACTGCGGGTGGTTGTAGTTCACATAGCAGCCGTGGAAAAAGGCTACCCGATCGTCGTACTGCGCCTGCTGCTCCGCGACGGTTTTATACCAGCGACGGAAGGTGCCGTGAGAATATTTTGGCAGGCTGCGGTGATGGTCTATTTTAAGCGTGGCATCCAGCAGCTGACGCACCGGCTTGAGTGAGGTTGCGGCATTCACCAGCGGGGCAAACGGCGTGGAGACGCAGCCCATCAGATCGGTATGGCTCAGGATCGCATCGCGCAGTGTCGGCTTTTGCGTGCTGTAGCGCGCCCGGGCGCGCTGGATGATGTCGCCGATTTTCACGTCCGACGGGCAGGCGACCTCGCAGCGCTTGCAGTTGATACAGTATTTCAGCGCCTCGTCGTACAGCCTGCCGTCCTTCAGGCGCAGGCGCTCGCCGTCCGGCCCGGCCTGCTTTGGCCCAGGGTAGCGCGGGTTTACGCCGCTGACCGGGCAGACGGTAGTACAGACCGTGCATTTAATGCAGCTTTCGAAACGGGTGTCGTTCATTGTTCAGCCTCCACGCGCTGGATAATCTGCTCGGCTACATACACCGCCGTGACGGCGCAAACCCCGCCGCCGCATCCCTGGGGGATCGGATCGTATCCGCCCAGCAGCGAGCCGATGGCAAAAAGATTACCGACGGGCATACCGGAAAGCTGCGGATGTAGCCGGTTATCGACAATTACGCCAAACTGCTGCCAGGGCTGCGGCGTGAAGAAATCACACTGATACCAGTCCGCGCGGGAAGCGGTTTGCCGCACATCCAGCCCCATAATCGCTTCCCGGATGCCCTCCCGGCTGCTCAGCAGCCCGTTGCTGAAGAAGCTCCCGCTCGCCAGCACCGTATAGCGGGCGTGAAGCGGAATATCCTCATGGTTGCGCGTCCAGATTTCGCTCACCGCGCCGTCGGTCAGGGTGATTTTTTTCACCTCGTCACCCGCCATCCATACGCCGCCCTGCGCAACAAACTGGCGCTGAAGCTGGGTGTGCAGACGAATGCCGGGTACGGAAGGGGGAAGCGTCGGCAGTAAACCGAGCGTGCAGGGCAGACGATCCGAGAGCCAGCGCCAGAGCCGGTTGTCGTTTAAACCAAAGCAGGCGGGCATTAACAGGGCATCGCAGGTTTCACCGAGCGGCCTGAGCGCCTCATACAGCAGCGGCCATTTGTCCTCGTTATCCAGAAAACGGGCGATATTCACCGCGCGAAACTCGCTCGGGTTATCGCGCAGGATATCCAGCTCGGGCAGCTCTATTTCTGCCGTGTCGGCGTTGATGCCCTGGCGACAGAGCGAGGCCGCCGCGAGATGGGGTTGAAAATCCAGAAAGCCGCTAATACCCACCACCCGCACTCGTCCTGCGCTGACGGGGGCCACGGGGACTTCCTCCGGGCTGAGCCACGCGGAGCGCAGGGTGCCGAGCGGCGTGATGCGCTGGTGATTTTGCCTGGCGCTTCCCTTCAGACGCGCGCCGCAGCCCGCCAGCAGCGCTTCGGCTTCCAGCGCAAAGCGGTCAATATGCTGCGCGCCAACCAGGTGATAGGGGTGCTCCGGCGGCAGCCTGTCGCGGTACGCTTCGTCCACCAGATCCAGCGATCCCGACGAGAAGTGCAGGGCGCTCTGGCCGCGGGTGATAATGGCGCAGCGCAGCCCCTGCTTCGTGAGTTTGATGCCGCAGAGCAAGCCTGCCAGCCCGCCGCCGACGATTACGGTATCAAATTTCATCGTGTTGCTCCTTCTCCAGGCCGCAAAGCCCCTGATAGACCCAGCGGGTAAATTCGCTTTCGCGCAGGGCATCGCCCCAGGCGACAGGCTGAATACCTTTCCAGCGCTCGTTCAAAAACGCGCTGAGCTGATCGAGCGACTGGGTGGCGGTGGTGGTATGAAAACGCTGCAGCAGCCCGGCGGCACGGCAGGCGCACAGCTCGCCCTGACAGGTCCCCATTCCGACGCGGGTGCGGCGGCGGAGATCCAACAGGCTGTTGACCGTCAGGTTCTCTACCGCGTACTGCACTTCGCCTGCGGTAACGGCTTCGCACTCGCACACCAGGCTGCGGCTCAGTCGTCCTTCACCGAGCCACTGCGGCGTCCTGTCGCCGTGGCGGTAGATGGCCGAACCGCGCAGCGGCGCGGGCAGGGAGATGATTTTTTGCAGCGTTTTTTCGGTAGACTGGCGCGATCCCGGCAACGGCTGTTCTGCGGTAACGCACGGTTCGGTATTTCCGAGCTTGCGGCAGACAGCATCGGTCGCCCACTCGGCCATCAGCCGGTAGGTCATCAGCTTGCCGCCGGTAATGGTGATAAACCCGTCCATGCCGTCGCGCCCGGCGTGATCGAGCAGCACGATGCCCCGGCTGACGTTACGTCCGCTCGGATCGTTATCGCTGGCGACAAGGGGACGCACGCCCGCGTAGGCGCGCAGGATACGCGTCTGCGCCATCACCGGCGCCAGCTTTTCCCCTTCGCGCAGCAGAATATCCACTTCTTCGGCGGTGACCCGGTTGACGTCAATGTCGCTGTAGTCAACGTGCGTTGACGTCGTACCGATGAGCGAAATGGTGTCGCCCGGCACCAGAATGTCGGCGTCAGACGGTTTGCGGCAGCGGTTGATGACGTGGTTATTGATGCGGTGGTCAAGGATCAGCAGCGAACCTTTGGCCGGGAACATGCGGATGGATAAATCGGCGTATTCCGCGATGCGCTGGCCCCAGATCCCCGCCGCGTTGACCACCACGGCGGCGTGCAGCTCGCTGTGCTCGTTATACTGCGTATTAAACACCCGCACGCCGCAGATGCGATGACCCTCGCGGATAAGCCCGGTCACTTCATGTCCGGTCAGAATGCGCGCGCCATGCTCGCGGGCGTCCAGCATGTTGGCGGCGGTCAGGCGGAACGGATCGACGGTGCCGTCAGGCACCTTCACCGCGCCGATCAGCGTCGGGTTCACCGATGGCTCCAGCCGCCGGGCCAGAGCCGGATCCATGGCCTCAGCCTGAATGCCCGCTGCAGTACAGGCGGTTATAAAGATTGACTGAAAGGCGAGGTCATCTTCAGGAAGGGTAATAAAGAGGCCGTCAGTTGGCTCTATGCAGTGTCGGGCGATACGCTTGAGGATCTGGTTTTCAGCGATGCATTCGCGCGCGGATTCACCGTCGGTGACCGCATACCGCGCGCCGCTGTGCAGCAGGCCGTGGTTACGCCCCGTCGCGCCGGTGGCGATATCGTGGCGCTCCAGAAGCGTGACGCTTAAGCCGCGAAGGGCGCAGTCGCGTGCGATGCCGGCGCCGGTTGCGCCACCGCCAATGATAATCACATCGCTGTAGCGTGGATCGTGAATTGTCATTGCCTTTCCTCTATGTTCGTTTTTTAGCATTTAGCCACATAGAACGTGTGGTTTGTTTGATTTCGAACATAAACGCGCGAAATTCGAAACTGAAACGTGATTTCATGCGCTTTTTTGCGCATTCTGTCATATTTCTGTAACAATTTGTGCGTTGATTCACAGTAACAAACCGCATGTTTTTTTAACATCCCCGCCTCTGTAACCGGGCGCGAGATGCCTGGTCATTTTTTGAAAGGCCACGGAGGCTGTTATGCTCAGTATCTTCAAACCTGCGCCGCATCGGGCGCGACTGCCAGAGGCAGAGATCGATCCTCTCTACCGCCGTCTGCGTTGGCAAATCTTCCTCGGGATCTTCTTCGGGTATGCGGCGTACTATCTTGTACGTAAAAACTTTGCGCTCGCCATGCCGTATCTGGTGGAGCAGGGCTTCTCTCGCGGCGACCTGGGCTTCGCGCTGTCGGGGATCTCCATCGCCTACGGTTTTTCTAAATTCATCATGGGTTCCGTGTCGGACCGTTCGAATCCGCGCGTGTTCCTGCCCGCCGGTCTGATCCTCGCGGCAGCGGTCATGCTGTTCATGGGCTTTGTGCCGTGGGCGACGTCCAGCATTGCCATCATGTTCGTGCTGTTGTTCCTCTGCGGCTGGTTCCAGGGGATGGGGTGGCCGCCGTGCGGACGTACCATGGTGCACTGGTGGTCGCAGAAGGAGCGTGGCGGCATTGTGTCGGTGTGGAACTGCGCGCATAACGTCGGGGGCGGGCTTCCACCTCTGCTGTTCCTGCTGGGGATGGCCTGGTTCAACGACTGGCACGCGGCGCTCTACATGCCTGCCTTTGGTGCTATTCTGGTGGCGATTATTGCCTTCGCCCTGATGCGCGACACGCCGCAGTCCTGCGGGCTGCCGCCAATCGAAGAGTACAAAAACGACTATCCGGATGACTACAGCGAGAAGCACGAAGAAGAGCTGACCGCGAAACAGATCTTCATGAAGTACGTGCTGCCGAACAAGCTGCTGTGGTACATCGCGGTGGCGAACGTGTTCGTATACCTGCTGCGCTACGGCATCCTCGACTGGTCCCCGACCTACCTGAAAGAGGTGAAGCACTTCGCGCTGGATAAATCCTCCTGGGCGTACTTCCTGTATGAATATGCCGGGATCCCGGGCACGCTGATTTGCGGCTGGATGTCGGACAAAGTGTTTAAAGGCAACCGCGGCGCAACGGGCGTGTTCTTTATGAGCCTGGTGACTATCGCGACTGTCGTTTACTGGCTTAACCCGCCGGGTAACCCATCAGTAGACATGGCCTGTATGATCGTTATCGGCTTCCTGATTTACGGCCCGGTGATGCTGATCGGTCTGCACGCGCTTGAGCTGGCGCCGAAAAAAGCGGCGGGCACTGCGGCAGGCTTTACCGGTCTGTTTGGCTACCTCGGCGGTTCCGTCGCGGCGAGCGCTATCGTGGGCTACACCGTTGACTTCTTCGGCTGGGACGGCGGCTTTATGGTGATGATCGGCGGCAGCGTGCTGGCGGTTCTGCTGCTGGTTGTTGTGATGATCGGCGAGAAACGTCACCACGCGGAAGTGCTGGCGCGTCGTCAGTAAGGAGCATTGCGATGAAATTAACTCCATTAACCACCGGCCTGCTGCTGGCAGGCCTGATGACAGGCTCTGCCCTGGCGGCGGATAAAATCGTTATCGCCCACCGCGGTGCCAGCGGCTATCTGCCGGAGCATACGCTGCCGGCGAAAGCGATGGCCTATGCCCAGGGCGCGGATTATCTGGAGCAGGATCTGGTGATGACGAAGGACGTCCAGCTGGTCGTCCTGCATGACCACTATCTTGACCGCGTCACGGACGTGGCGGAGCGTTTCCCGGACCGCGCGCGCAAAGACGGTCGTTACTACGCCATCGACTTTACCCTGGATGAAATTCGCTCTCTGAAGTTTACCGAAGGCTTTGAGATTGAAAACGGCAAGAAGGTGCAGGTCTACCCGGGACGCTTCCCGATGGGCAAATCTGACTTCCGGATCCATACCTTCCAGGAAGAGATTGAGTTTGTTCAGGGGCTGAACCACTCGACCGGTAAAAACATCGGTATCTACCCGGAAATCAAAGCGCCGTGGTTCCACCATCAGGAAGGGAAGGACATTGCCGCGAAGACGCTGGAGGTGCTGAAACAGTACGGCTACACCAGCAAGAAGGACAAAGTTTACCTGCAGTGTTTTGACGCAGCCGAGCTGAAGCGCATCAAAACCGAGCTGGAGCCGAAGATGGGGATGGATCTCAATCTGGTGCAGCTGATTGCCTACACCGACTGGAACGAAACCCAGGAGAAACAGCCGGACGGGAAGTGGGTGAACTACAGCTACGACTGGATGTTCAAGCCGGGCGCGATGAAGCAGATTGCGCAGTACGCTGACGGCATCGGGCCGGATTATCACATGCTGGTGGCGGAAGGCTCAACGCCTGGCCACGTGAAGCTGACGGCGATGGTGAAAGAGGCGCACGCCAGCAAGATGCAGGTGCATCCGTACACGGTGCGTGCCGACCAGCTGCCGCCATATGCCACCGATGTGAATCAGCTTTACGAGGTGTTGTATAAGCAGGCGGACGTGGACGGGCTGTTTACGGATTTCCCGGATAAAGCGGTGACGTTCTTAAAATAGAAAAAGGGCCGTAAGGCCCTTTTTTACATCTCGATCTCAATATCGCCTTTTGCCCGGCAGCAGCAGGGCAAAATTTCCCCTTCACTGATAAAGGCCAGCGGTTCGGTCAGCCAGTCCACCTGGCCTGCGACCAGACGGCAGCGGCAGGAGCCGCAATAGCCTTCACGACACTGGTACTCTACCTCCACCTGATGCGCTTCAAGCGCCACCAGAAGGGAAGGGTGCTCATCCTGGCACAGCACTTCGGTGCCAGAAAGGCTCAGCGTTACGCGCGTCATCAGAGCTGGAAGTCGCTCAGGTCGTCGGTGTTGACTTCAGAATCAATCTGACCGACCAGATAAGAGCTCACTTCCACTTCCTGCGGCGCAACCTGCACGTTATCGGATACCAGCCAGGTGTTGATCCACGGAATCGGGTTAGAGCGCGTCTGGAACGGCAGGTCCAGACCAACCGCCTGCATGCGGATGTTGGTGATGTACTCCACGTACTGGCACAGAATATCTTTGTTCAGGCCAATCATGGAGCCGTCGCGGAACAGGTAGTCTGCCCACTCTTTCTCCTGCTGAGCCGCCAGCACGAACAGGTCGTAGCACTCCTGCTTGCACTCTTCGGCGATTTCCGCCATCTCCGGGTCATCCGTACCGCTGCGCAGCAGGTTCAGCATGTGCTGGGTGCCGGTCAGGTGCAGGGCTTCGTCACGAGCGATCAGACGGATGATTTTGGCGTTGCCTTCCATCAGCTTGCGCTCGGCAAAGGCGAAGGAGCAGGCGAAGCTCACGTAGAAGCGGATCGCTTCCAGGGCGTTAACGCTCATCAGGCAGAGGTACAGCTGCTTTTTCAGCGCGCGCAGGTTCACGGTAACGGTTTTGCCGTTCACGCTGTGGGTGCCTTCGCCCAGCAGATGCCAGTAGCTGGTCATCTCGATCAGCTCGTCGTAGTAGTGCGCAATGCCTTCCGCGCGCTTCTGGATCTGCTCGTTAGTGACGATATCGTCAAACACCACCGCCGGATCGTTCACGATGTTGCGGATGATGTGGGTATAAGAGCGGGAGTGGATCGTCTCGGAGAACGCCCAGGTTTCCACCCAGGTTTCCAGTTCAGGAATCGAGATCAGCGGCAACAGCGCCACGTTCGGGCTACGGCCCTGAATGGAGTCCAGCAGCGTCTGGTACTTCAGATTGCTGATGAAAATATGCTTTTCGTGATCCGGCAGCGACTGGTAATCAATACGGTCGCGGGAAACGTCAACTTCTTCCGGACGCCAGAAGAAGGAGAGTTGCTTTTCAATCAGCTTTTCGAAGATGTCATATTTTTGCTGATCGTAGCGTGCCACGTTGACCGGCTGGCCGAAGAACATTGGCTCTTTGAGCTGGTCGTTTTTCGTCTGTGAAAAGGTGGTATATGCCATGAGTGTGTCCTGTCTTACGAAATAAAGGCGGGGATATCCCCGCCCTTCATTAGATCTTACATGCGCCGCTTTCGCAGCCATCGTCCTGAATTGACGGTACCAGGTCGTCCTGCGCGTCTTCTGCACCGTCACGGGTGTTGTGATAGTACAGCGTTTTCACGCCAAATTTGTAGGCGGTCAGCAGGTCTTTCAACAGCTGCTGCATTGGTACCTTGCCGGACGGGAAGCGCGTCGGGTCGTAGTTAGTATTGGCAGAGATCGACTGGTCGATAAACTTCTGCATGATACCCACCAGCTGCAGGTAGCCGTCGTTGTTTGGCATCTCCCACAGCAGCTCGTAGTTGTTGCCCAGCGTTTCGTAATCCGGCACCACCTGACGCAGCACGCCGTCTTTCGACGCTTTAATGCTGACGTGGCCGCGCGGTGGCTCAATACCGTTGGTGGCGTTGGAGATCTGCGAAGAGGTCTCGGACGGCATCAGGGCAGAGAGCGTGGAATTACGCAGGCCGTGCGTTTTGATGGACTCGCGCAGGCCTTCCCAGTCCAGGTGCAGCGGCTCGCTGACGATCGCATCCAGGTCTTTCTTATAGGTGTCGATCGGCAGAATGCCTTTTGCATAGGTGGTTTCGTTGAACCACGGGCACGCGCCTTGCTCTTTCGCCAGCTCGTTAGAGGCTTTCATCAGGTAGTACTGAATCGCTTCGAACGTCTGGTGCGTCAGGTTATTAGCGCTGCCGTCGGAGTAACGCTTGCCGTTTTTCGCCAGCCAGTAGGCGAAGTTGATCACGCCGATACCCAGGGTACGACGGCCCATTGCGCCGCGTTTAGCGGCCGGGATTGGGTAATCCTGGTAGTCCAGCAGGGCATCCAGCGCACGTACCGCCAGCACGGCCAGCTCTTCCAGCTCGTCCAGGCTCTTAATCGCACCCAGGTTGAACGCGGAGAGCGTACACAGGGCGATTTCGCCGTTTTCGTCGTTCACGTCTTCCAGCGGTTTGGTTGGCAGGGCGATCTCCAGGCACAGGTTAGACTGGCGCACTGGCGCAACCGCCGGATCAAACGGGCTGTGGGTATTGCAGTGGTCAACGTTCTGGATGTAGATACGGCCGGTAGAGGCGCGCTCCTGCATCATCAGGGAGAACAGGTCTACCGCCTTCAGGCGCTGTTTACGGATGCTGTCGTCTTTTTCATATTTGGTGTACAGACGCTCGAACTCGTCCTGATCGGCGAAGAACGCGTCGTACAGGCCCGGGACGTCGGACGGGCTGAACAGGGTGATGTCTTCCCCTTTCAGCAGACGGGTGTACATCAGCTTGTTGATCTGCACGCCGTAGTCCATGTGACGCACGCGGTTGCCTTCCACGCCGCGGTTGTTTTTCAGCACCAGCAGGCTTTCCACTTCCAGGTGCCACATTGGGTAGAACAGGGTCGCTGCGCCGCCGCGCACGCCGCCCTGAGAGCAGGATTTTACCGCCGTCTGGAAGTGCTTATAGAACGGGATACAGCCGGTGTGGAACGCTTCACCGCCGCGAATCGGGCTGCCCAGCGCGCGGATGCGACCGGCGTTGATGCCGATACCGGCACGCTGCGAGACGTATTTCACGATGGCGCTGGAGGTGGCGTTGATGGAATCCAGGCTGTCACCACACTCGATCAGTACGCAGGAGCTGAACTGACGGGTAGGGGTGCGCACGCCAGACATGATCGGCGTTGGCAGAGAAATTTTGAACGTCGATACCGCATCGTAGAAACGCTTCACGTAGTCCAGACGGGTGTCGCGCGGGTAGTTTGAGAACAGGCAGGCAGCCACCAGAATATAGAGGAACTGGGCGCTTTCGTAGATCTCACCGGTCACACGGTTCTGAACCAGGTATTTGCCTTCGAGCTGCTTCACCGCCGCGTAGGAGAAGTTCATGTCGCGCCAGTGATCGATAAACCCGTTCATCTGCTCGAACTCTTCTTCCGTATAGTCTTCCAGCAGATGCGTGTCGTATTTGCCCAGCTCAACCATTTTCACCACGTGATCGTAAAGCTTCGGCGGCTCGAACTGGCCGTAGGCTTTCTTACGCAGGTGGAAAATCGCCAGACGCGCAGCGAGGTACTGATAATCCGGTGCGTCGCGGGAGATCAGATCCGCCGCTGCTTTGATAATGGTTTCGTGGATATCAGACGTTTTGATGCCGTCGTAGAACTGAATGTGAGAACGCAGTTCAACCTGGGATATAGATACGTTATTCAGTCCTTCTGCTGCCCAGTCGAGAACTCGATGGATTTTGTCCAGATTGATACGCTCGGTAGTACCGTCGCGCTTTGTCACCAGCAGACTCTGATTCATGTGGGTTTTACCTGTCCGTGAAATAAAAAATATCCCCCGCTTATCCACAGATCCGTCTTGTGACTAACTCTGTGGATAAATACTACATATAGGGGGTTTGCGATAAGAAAAACGCTATATGGTGAGTATTCTAGTATCGAATCTTTTCAGCACAAGGGTTGATTTTGAGGTTAAATTGAGGTTGTGAAAGGGTAAAAAAGCGTAAGTCCTCGTACCGTAAGGCCTGGAAGAGATGTCAATAATTTAGAAAAAAAATTCAAAATTTGATCGAGTGCTGATTTCTTCAACGGGAGGTCAGAATTGCGCAACATGATGTCGCGCAATCATTATAAGAATAACGGATGACGTTAGTCGTTTTTGGCGGTTGTATGCAACATATAGTTAACATCCACGCCCGGGGCAAGTTTGAATTTATCCGTTAGCGGGTTGTAGTGCAGGCCCGTGATGTGCTGCTCCTTAAGCCACGTCTGGTCAACCCAGCCCAGCAGTTCGGCAGGCTTGATAAACTTCTTCACGTCGTGCGTCCCTTTCGGCACCATGCGCAGCACATATTCTGCGCCGACCACGGCCATCAGCCAGGCTTTACCGTTGCGGTTAATTGTCGAGAAGAAGACCTGGCCGCCCGGCTTCACAAGTTTTGCACAGGCGTTTACCACGGACTGCGGATCCGGAACGTGCTCCAGCATCTCCATGCAGGTCACCACGTCGTACTGGTGGGCATGTTTTGCCGCGTGCTCTTCCACGGTTTCCTGCACATATTCCACCTGTATACCGGACTCCAGCGCATGAAGACGGGCAACCTGTAGAGGCTCGAAGCCCATGTCCAGGCCGGTCACGGTGGCCCCTTCGCGCGCCATGCTCTCCGCCAGGATGCCGCCGCCGCAGCCGACGTCGAGCACTTTCTTACCGAACAGACCGCCGGAACGCTCCGCGATATAGCCCAGACGCAGCGGGTTAATGCGATGCAGCGGTTTGAACTCACCTTCGAGATCCCACCAGCGGGACGCCACCGCTTCAAATTTGGCAATCTCTTCGTGGTCAACGTTGTGTGCCACCGGGGATTTTTCGGCATTCATGGGCGCTTTTACTCCTTATTTAGCAAGACAAATGAGTATATCAGGCAATCCCTGTGAATAAAGCGTATAGGTTTACCTGTATCACCGCGGCTGTGTTATAATTTGCGACCTTTGAATCCGGGATACAGTAGAGGGATAGCGGTTAGATGAGCGACCTTGCGAGAGAAATTACACCGGTTAACATCGAGGAAGAGCTGAAAAGCTCCTATCTGGACTATGCGATGTCGGTCATTGTTGGCCGTGCGCTGCCGGACGTCCGCGATGGCCTGAAGCCGGTACACCGTCGCGTACTATACGCCATGAACGTATTGGGCAATGACTGGAATAAAGCCTACAAAAAATCTGCCCGTGTCGTTGGTGACGTAATCGGTAAATACCATCCCCATGGTGATTCCGCGGTGTACGACACCATTGTCCGTATGGCGCAGCCATTCTCGCTGCGTTACATGCTGGTAGATGGTCAGGGTAACTTTGGTTCTATCGACGGCGACTCCGCCGCGGCAATGCGTTATACGGAAATCCGTCTGGCGAAGATTGCCCATGAGCTGATGGCCGACCTGGAAAAAGAGACGGTTGATTTCGTTGATAACTACGACGGCACGGAAAAAATTCCTGACGTCATGCCAACGAAGATCCCTAACCTGCTGGTGAACGGCTCGTCCGGTATCGCCGTGGGTATGGCGACCAACATTCCGCCGCACAACATCACAGAAGTGATCAACGGCTGCCTGGCCTATATCGACGATGAAGACATCAGCATTGAAGGGCTGATGGAACACATCCCGGGCCCGGACTTCCCGACGGCGGCGATCATCAACGGTCGTCGCGGCATTGAAGAAGCGTACCGCACCGGTCGTGGCAAGATTTACATCCGTGCCCGCGCCGAAGTGGAAGCGGACGCCAAAACCGGCCGTGAAACTATCATTGTTCACGAGATACCGTATCAGGTGAACAAAGCGCGTCTGATTGAAAAAATCGCCGAGCTGGTAAAAGAGAAACGCGTTGAAGGCATCAGCGCGCTGCGTGACGAGTCTGACAAAGACGGTATGCGCATCGTGATTGAAATCAAGCGCGACGCGGTGGGTGAGGTTGTGCTGAACAACCTGTACTCCCAGACTCAGCTTCAGGTCTCCTTCGGTATCAACATGGTTGCGCTGCACCATGGTCAGCCGAAGATCATGAACCTGAAAGAGATCCTGAGCGCGTTCGTGCGTCACCGCCGCGAAGTGGTGACCCGTCGTACCATCTTCGAACTGCGCAAAGCGCGCGATCGCGCTCATATCCTTGAAGCACTGGCGGTTGCGCTGGCGAACATCGACCCGATCATCGAGCTGATCCGCCGTGCGCCGACGCCGGCAGAAGCGAAAGCGTCGCTGGTTGCGCGTCCGTGGGATCTGGGCAACGTGGCGGCGATGCTGGAACGTGCGGGCGACGACGCCGCGCGTCCTGAGTGGCTCGAGCCTGAATTCGGCGTGCGTGACGGTCAGTACTACCTGACTGAACAGCAGGCCCAGGCGATTCTGGATCTGCGCCTGCAGAAGCTGACCGGCCTTGAGCATGAAAAACTGCTCGACGAGTACAAAGAGCTGCTGGAGCAAATTGCTGAGCTGCTGCACATCCTGGGTAGCGCCGAGCGCCTGATGGAAGTGATCCGCGAAGAGCTGGAACTGGTCCGCGATCAGTTCGGCGACGAGCGCCGCACCGAAATCACCGCGAACAGCTCTGATATCAACATTGAAGATCTGATCAACCGCGAAGACGTGGTAGTGACCCTGTCTCACCAGGGCTACGTGAAGTATCAGCCTCTGACCGACTACGAAGCACAGCGTCGTGGCGGTAAAGGTAAATCTGCGGCACGTATTAAAGAAGAAGACTTCATTGACCGTCTGCTGGTGGCTAACACCCACGATACGATCCTCTGCTTCTCCAGCCGTGGCCGTCTGTACTGGATGAAGGTCTATCAGCTGCCGGAAGCGAGCCGCGGTGCGCGCGGTCGTCCAATCGTCAACCTGCTGCCGCTGGAAGCGAACGAACGTATCACCGCCATCCTGCCGGTACGCGAGTACGAAGAGGGCGTGAACGTCTTTATGGCGACCGCCAGCGGTACCGTGAAGAAAACCGCGCTGACCGAGTTCAGCCGTCCGCGTTCTGCCGGTATTATTGCGGTAAACCTGAACGAAGGCGACGAGCTGATCGGTGTGGATCTGACCTCTGGTTCTGATGAAGTGATGCTGTTCTCTGCGGCCGGTAAAGTGGTGCGCTTCAAAGAGAACGCCGTGCGCGCAATGGGTCGTACGGCGACCGGCGTGCGCGGTATCAAGCTGGCGGGTGAAGACTCCGTTGTTTCCCTGATCGTTCCACGTGGCGAAGGCGCAATCCTGACCGTCACCCAGAACGGCTACGGTAAACGTACGGCGGAAAGCGAATACCCGACCAAGTCACGCGGCACGCAGGGCGTTATCTCCATCAAGGTCACCGAGCGCAACGGTTCCGTTGTGGGCGCGGTGCAGGTGGACGATGCCGACCAGATCATGATGATCACCGATGCCGGTACGCTGGTGCGTACGCGCGTATCCGAGATCAGCGTGGTGGGCCGTAACACCCAGGGCGTTATCCTCATCCGTACGGCGGAAGATGAAAACGTGGTCGGTCTGCAGCGCGTTGCTGAGCCGGTGGACGACGAAGAGCTCGATTCCATCGACGGCAGCGTCGCGGAAGGTGATGATGAAATCGCACCGGAAGCAGAGAGCGACGACGACGCAGCGGATGACGCTGACGAGTAATCTCTTCTGACGCATAAAGGGCCGGATTCCGGCCCTTTTCTTTTGCAGATGCAGATACGTGAACGTTGCGACAAGCCGCGTTTACCGCTACCTTAACCACATTCTTTTGACCCCGATGGCGGAGCCTCGCCCCTTTGAAATACCTCGTCTCCTTTCGTACCACGCTGAAAGTTTCTCGCTATCTGTTCCGGGCGCTGGCGCTCCTGCTTTGGCTGCTGGTGGCCTTGCTGTCGGTGTTTTACATCGTCAATGCGTTGAACCAGAAAGAAGCGGAGATCCGCCAGGAGTTTAATTTAAGCTCCGATCAGGCCCAGCGCTACATTCAGCGAACGTCTGACGTGATGAAGGAGCTGAAGTATATTGCCGAAAATCGGCTGACGGCAGAAAACGGTATCCTTGCCCTGCGCGGGCGCAATGACAAAACCGAAGTGCCGGACTTCCAGCCGCTGTTCCCGGACTCGGATTGCTCCACCATGAGCAGCACCTGGCGCGGGTCGCTGGAATCCCTCGCCTGGTTTATGCGCTACTGGCGCGACAACTTCTCCGCCGCTTACGATCTCAACCGCGTATTCCTGATTGGCAGCGAGAATCTCTGCATGGCTGACTTTGGCCTGCGCGATGTGCCCGTCGAGCGCGATGATGCGCTGAAAAGCCTGCACGAGCGTATTGTGAAATATCGCAATGCGCCGCAGGACGAGCGCGGGAACAACATTTTCTGGATTAGCCAGGGGCCGCGCATGGGCGTAGGCTATTTCTACGCGCTGACGCCGGTCTACCTGGGCAATCGTCTGCAGGCGCTGCTGGGGATTGAACAGACCATCCGCATGGAAAACTTCTTCACGCCGGGCAGCCTGCCGATGGGCGTGACCATTCTGGATGAAAACGGGCATCAGCTGATCTCACTCGCCGGGCCGGATAAAAGTTTGAACGTCGATCCGCACTGGATGCAGGAACGCTCATGGTTTGGCTACACCTCCGGCTTCCGCGAGCTGGTGCTGAAAAAAAGCCTGCCGCCATCGTCGCTGAGCATTGTTTACTCGCTGCCGGTGGATATGGTCCTTGAGCGGATACGCATTCTTATTATGAATGCGATCCTGCTGAACCTGCTGGTGGGCGGGGCGCTGTTTACGCTGGCGCGGATGTATGAGCGAAGAATCTTTATTCCCGCCGAAAGTGACGCCCAGCGTCTGGAGGAGCACGAGCAGTTCAACCGCAAGATTGTCGCTTCGGCTCCGGTGGGGATCTGCATTCTTCGTACCCAGGACGGGACCAACATCCTGAGTAACGAGCTGGCGCACAACTACCTGAACATGCTGACGCACGAGGACCGGCAAAGGCTGACGCAAATCATCTGCGGCCAACAGGTGAACTTTGTCGACGTGCTCACCAGCACCCACACTAACCTGCAGATCAGCTTTGTTCATTCCCGCTATCGCAATGAAAACGTAGCGATTTGCGTGCTGGTGGATGTCTCCGCGCGCGTGAAGATGGAAGAGTCGCTGCAGGAGATGGCGCAGGCCGCGGAGCAGGCCAGCCAGTCGAAATCCATGTTCCTGGCTACCGTCAGTCACGAGCTGCGTACGCCGCTGTACGGGATTATCGGTAACCTCGATCTGCTGCAGACGAAGGAATTGCCGAAAGGCGTCGACCGGCTGGTAACGGCGATGAACAACTCCTCCAGCCTGCTGCTGAAGATCATCAGCGATATTCTCGACTTCTCTAAAATTGAGTCTGAACAGCTGAAAATCGAGCCGCGCGAGTTTTCGCCGCGTGAGGTCATGAACCACATCAGCGCCAACTATCTGCCGCTGGTGGTGCGTAAACAGCTGGGGCTCTACTGCTTCATTGAACCGGACGTGCCGCTGACGCTGCACGGCGACCCGATGCGCCTGCAGCAGGTCATCTCTAACCTGCTCAGCAATGCCATCAAATTCACCGATATCGGCTGCATTGTGCTACACGTCTGCCGGGCGGGAGATTACCTCAGCATCCGCGTGCGCGACACGGGGGTGGGCATACCGGCCAAAGAGGTGGTGCGTCTGTTCGATCCGTTCTTCCAGGTCGGCACCGGCGTGCAGCGTAACTTCCAGGGCACCGGTCTGGGGCTGGCGATTTGCGAGAAGCTCGTCAGCATGATGGACGGTGACATTTCCGTGGATACCGAGCCCGGCATGGGCAGCCAGTTCACCATCCGCATTCCGCTCTATTCGGCGCAGTATCCGACAAAAGCCACGGTTGACGGGCTGAACGATAAGCGCTGCTGGCTGGCGGTCAATAATGCCTCGCTGAATGACTATCTGACGGCGTTGCTCGCCCATAGCGGCGTGAGGGTCTGCCGCTATGAAGGCCAGACGCCGGACGTGGACGATGTGCTCATCGCCGACGAGATGCCGGAACAGCCGTGGCAGGGGAGAGGAACGGTGCTCTTCTGCCGTCGCCACATTGGCATACCGGTTGAACGTGCGCCGGGGGAATGGGTGCACAGCGTCGCAACGCCGCATGAGCTGTTGAGCCTGCTGGCCCGTATCTATAAAGTCGAGCTGGAAGAGAACGACGGTGCAGTCGCGCTGCCGTCACCGGAAGGTCTGGCGTCAGTGAATGACGATATGATGATTCTGGTGGTGGATGACCATCCGATTAACCGCCGCCTGCTGGCTGACCAGCTTGGATCGCTGGGCTACCAGTGCAAAACCGCCAATGACGGCGTGGATGCGCTGAATGTGCTGAGTAAAAATCATATTGATATCGTGCTGAGCGACGTCAACATGCCTAACATGGACGGCTACCGGCTGACGCAGCGCATCCGACAGCTTGGCCTGACGCTGCCTGTCGTGGGCGTAACGGCGAACGCGCTGGCGGAAGAGAAACAGCGCTGTCTGGAGTCGGGCATGGACAGCTGCCTGTCGAAACCGGTGACGCTGGACGTGCTCAAACAAACGCTGTCTGTTTATGCGGATCGCGTGAGAAAAACCAGAATATAAAAAAGGCCCGTAAGGGCCTTTTTAATTTGCCCGGCGGTGCTGCGCTTGCGAGTGCCTACGGGTTCTGTAGGCCGGGTAAGCGTGAGCGCCATCCGGCATTTACAGTGGGGGATCAATCCTTATCCGATGCGCTCAGCGTAACGGAGGAGAGATAGTTCAACAGGGCAATATCGTTGTCCACGCCCAGCTTCATCATTGCTGATTTTTTCTGGCTGCTAATGGTTTTAATGCTGCGGTTCAGCTTCTTGGCAATCTCGGTCACCAGGAAACCTTCGGCGAACAGGCGCAGAACTTCGCTCTCTTTCGGCGACAGGCGTTTGTCACCGTAGCCACCCGCGCTGATTTTTTCCAGCAGACGAGAGACGCTCTCAGGCGTGAACTTCTTGCCTTTCTGCAGCGCAGCCAGCGCTTTTGGCAGATCGGTCGGGGCGCCTTGCTTCAGCACAATTCCTTCGATATCCAGATCCAGCACGGCGCTCAGGATCGCCGGGTTGTTGTTCATGGTCAGAACAATAATCGAGATGTCAGGGAAGTGACGTTTAATATATTTGATGAGCGTGATCCCATCACCGTATTTGTCTCCAGGCATAGAGAGATCGGTAATGAGCACGTGCGCATCAAGCTTTGGGAGGTTATTGATCAGTGCTGTAGAGTCTTCAAATTCACCGACTACATTCACCCACTCGATCTGTTCAAGTGATTTGCGAATACCGAACAGTACAATCGGATGGTCATCGGCAATAATTACGTTCATATTGTTCATGTATAAGGCTACCTTGCTACAGCAAGCTTTTGACGTAGGCGTCAATGTCGCTGATGTATTTTTCAATGCCAGAGGCATCTTTCTCACGAATTAGATGTTCCAGCGTTTCACATAACTGCTTGCCGGGAACCAGATTAAGCATGGCAAACACCCCTTTAAGCCGGTGTGCTGTCTGTGCCAGCGCTGCAAAATCATTCGCAGCGGACTCAGTATACAACCGCTTCACATCATCTGGTACTGTATCAACAAAGAGGGAATAGTATCCGCTGGCGTGAAGCTCGGCATTTTCATTACCGCCTAACGGGGATTCCGTTATCTCTTCCTGCGCCAGCTGCTCTTCTATTAGTTGTAGTACAGCTTCCTGCATCGCATTGCTTATATTAAAGTTGACGCGCAGCTGGCCAGGGCCGATTTTCCGCACGCGTGACTCATCATCGCTTAAAAGCAAGCCCGAGGCAGTAAGATTAGACGGATTATCAGTTAAAAACAGATCAAATTCTTGACTTGCCAGCCTTTCATCCGGCGTGATGCAGGCCGCGCCCCAGTTTTCGAGCTGACGAACCACAATATTGCGGATCTCGTTTGAGGTCACATCCACCATCACCACAACGTCATCCAGCAGGCGTTCTTCATCTTCTTCCTGCGGATTGGCGGCCATTTTCACGTGGAGAGAGTAACGGGTGCCGAGCGATTCACGGGCCTTGATATTCAGATGGCCGCCGAGCTTACGCGCCAGCTGATCGCACAGCCAGAAGGTCAGGGCGTTAGCCTTGCCGTAATGATCGCTTTGCGTGTCATTCAGGAACGGGAAGTGCAGATTATCAATTTCACTCGCCGTCACGCCTTCCCCGGTGTCCAGAATGCGGAACGTCAGGCGATCTTCCGCCGACTCGTCGGTGCTCACTTCAAGGGTGATCTTGCCGATCTGCGTGGTGGTCACGGCGTACTGAATAATCATCAGCAGAATACGACGCAGCGCCTCGCGGTCGCCGTGACGTTCGTCATTGGCGGGTAAATGGTTATTGATTAGCAGCTGCAGCCCTTTGCGCTTAATTACGGGCAGGACTTCGGGAACCACTTCATCGATCAGATCCTGAATGGAGAAGAGAGAAGGGGTGCCTTTCCAGAAATCATTCTCCAGCATGTTTGCCAGTTGGATCTCATCCACCATGCGGACCAGCGAGTCGGCCTGGCAGGCGAGCTGGTGGCTTTCAGACGTGTTTAACGCTGCCGCCTGGGTCGCCAGCGTTTTTAACGGCTGCTTGAAGGCATCGCCAATATTCTGCATGAATGCCGCGCGCCCCTGCTGGTTCTTCTCATACAGCCTTTGCGCCTGCTTGAGCTTTTTATTCACCAGCACTTCGCGATCCTGATCGCGAATGATGAAGATTTGCGTACGCGGTGCCACCTGGCTGCGGAACTGACGGATCTCGTACAGTTCATTGTTAATCGTGGCCTGAATAACCCCCTGGTGCTGATCCGCCATAGTGGTGATGTTCTGCAGGTTAAGGTGCGGCAGCAGATGGTCAGCAATTTTATTGCTCATCACCGTGCGATTCGATTCCTGATCGTGAACTAACACCCCTAGCGGCAGCACGGAGACAATCTCTTCATTGAGCGCGCGCAATACGCGCAGCTCGTTGGTGTTGCCCGCGGAGACCGCAGACGCGTCGCTCTGGCGTCCCGGCTGGAAGCGGAAGGTGCTGTAGCCAAACAGGGCCAGCGCCAGCAGACCAATATTCAGCAGCAGCGGCAGCAGAATATTTTGCAGGGTATCAAGCAGCAGCGTGCCAAACGGTACCTGCCACACCAGACGCATGCCGGTTGAGTTCAGCGACGAGGCAATTTCAATTTTCGAGCCGTTAAAGGAAATGGTGACGCTCTCTGCGGCCTCTTTATCGGACGCCGCACGCATGTTCTGGGTGCTGCTGTCCGGCTCCAGACGGAAGCTGTCGAGCGGCATATCCGGCGGGATCAAATCATTAATGGGTAAATCGAAGGCCACGACCGTCGCCAGATGACCCGGCTGGTTAAAGGTGGTACGCAGTGTAAAATAGTGACCATTCTGCCAGGCCAATCGGCGCAGCGATGAGAAGCTCTCACGTTCATCAAGGGCGTTGGCCTGCTGCAGCATTTCTGCCCGGCGGGAGTCGACAATGCTGCCGACCGTCGTCTCTTTAAATCCGGAAGAGAGATCTTTCAACGGCAGCGTCGAGATCAGGATCATGCTGTTGTCCTGACCGTTCAGATAGTACATTGACCACGGCACCGTTTCGGCGCCCCAGAGGGTATCCAGGTAGGTCGAAATACGCTGCGTCATCTCAAGGGTCGCGCTGTCGTGAGAGCCAAAGATAAGCGCTTCAGTCTTACGCTGCGGTTTTTCGAGATAGTAGACATCCTGCTTCAGCCGCGTTTCCTGAAGCCCATCTCCGGATGAGCTGGCAGGTGCTGCCGCAATGTTGTCGTAAATCTGCCAGGTGGCGTAGCGCCAGGTATCAATGCGCTTGTGTACGGCGTGGGTAATATCCACCACCTGATAGCTCTTATCCTTCAGCCAGGCGTTAACCGCGCTCTGCACCATCACGCCCATTGTGACTAACAGCACCACGATCAAAAGAAGAAAGAAACGGGTGATGCTCCCGGGCAGAAGGGAGAATTTACTTTGGGCGGTAGTTTCAGTCTGACTCATTGATATCTTTAACCCGTGATGGTCGTGCTCTGTGGCGATAGGGCAGTATAAAGGGTAATAACTGAATTTCCAGCGCCACTGTCCTTGAACAAGCGACTTTTTCGATGACCCGTGCGAGAGAGGAAATACGCCTTAAATGTGTACAAGTACATAATGCATGTACAAATAAAAAATGCATTTCGTCAGAAAATAGCACGAATTAACAAGAAATTAAGTTTTGAGCGAATTTTCCCGCTATGCACAGGGGCGAGCGTGAATTTAGTTAATAGTCGTTACAATTACGCGGCGGTAGCACAAAAAAGGAAAAGTTACGTAAAGAAGGGTAAAAAAAAACCGAATGCGACGCATCCGGTTGAATTAGGGATAAACAGACATTCAAAGCTGAATGACGGTAATAAATAAAGTTAATGATGATAGCGAGAGTTATTTTAGAGACTGGAGTCGATCTTGTTTTGTCATTCAGTGCGGTAACGTTTTTTATTTTAACTCTTTGATATGTATTGGGTAATTTATCGTTTTGATTATAAGTGCTAAATTTCTAAGCTTTTTGTGCTTTGTAAAAGTTCCTTTTCATTTACATCTTGAAACATGTTGATGGATAAATGAAACATCTTCAAAGTTTTCGTATCATATTCGCATTGGATTATTCTGTAATTTTGCGGAGAATGAATTTGCCGACTGGTTAATGAGGGTTAACCAGTAAGCAGTGGCAATTATAAGGCATATAACAGAGGGTTAATAAAATGAAAGTTAAAGTACTGTCCCTCCTGGTACCAGCACTGCTGGTAGCAGGCGCAGCAAATGCGGCCGAAATTATAACAAAGATGGCAACAAATTAGATCTGTACGGCAAAGTTGATGGTCTGCACTATTTCTCTGACGACAAGAGTGCTGACGGCGACCAGACCTACATGCGTCTTGGCTTCAAAGGCGAAACTCAGGTTAACGATCAGCTGACCGGTTACGGCCAGTGGGAATACCAGATCCAGGGCAACACGACTGAAAGCGACAACCAGTCCTGGACGCGTGTGGCGTTTGCTGGTCTGAAATTCGCTGAAGCGGGCTCTTTCGATTACGGTCGTAACTACGGCGTGATCTACGACGTAACTTCCTGGACTGACGTTCTGCCAGAATTTGGCGGCGATACCTACGGCTCAGACAACTTCCTGCAGTCTCGTGCTAACGGCGTGGCGACCTATCGTAACCAGGACTTCTTTGGTCTGGTGGATGGCCTGAACTTTGCGCTGCAGTATCAGGGTAAAAACGGTAGCGTAAGCGGCGAAAACGTCGGTGGACGCAGCCTGCTGAAACAGAACGGCGACGGCTACGGTGCATCCGTAACCTATAACCTGGGCGAAGGCTTCAGTGTGGGTGGTGCGATGTCCTCCTCCAAACGTACCGCTGACCAGAACGCACCGGGCGTTTACGGTAACGGCGATCACGCAGAAGTCTATTCTGGCGGCCTGAAATATGATGCCAACAACATCTACCTGGCTGCGCAGTACTCTCAGACCTACAACGCAACCCGCTTCGGTACCTCTAACGGCAGCAGCCCGACTACCGCTTACGGTTTTGCTAACAAAGCGCAGAACTTCGAAGTGGTTGCTCAGTACCAGTTCGACTTCGGCCTGCGTCCATCCGTGGCTTACCTGCAGTCCAAAGGTAAAGACATCGAAGGTTACGGCGATCAGGATCTGCTGAAATATGTTGATGTGGGTGCGACATACTACTTCAACAAAAACATGTCCACCTACGTGGACTACAAAATCAACCTGGTTGATGAAAATGAGTTCACCCGTCAGGCCGGTATCGGCACTGATGATATCGTCGCGCTGGGTCTGGTTTACCAGTTCTAATCGCGTCATCGTGTGACTAAGGGGCCTGAAGGCCCCTTTTTTGTGCTTTTTTTTGGCCTCACAACGCAACCGTTTTGGTGTACTCTTGCCGCCCTGGCATGAGGATAATAATGAATGGACATGACTTTTTTACGCGCCAGCTTTCTGGCTATGCTTTTTTTCCTGACCGCGTGTGACGATTCCGCGCCCGTGGCGAAAACCGATGCACCCGCCGCGACGGTGCTCGAAGGCAAAACGATGGGCACCTTCTGGCGCGTCAGCGTGATGGGCCTGGATAAAACGCGCGCTGATGAACTTCGCGGTAAAATCCAGTCTCAGCTGGACGCCGACGACCAGTTGCTCTCAACCTATAAAAATGACTCGGCGCTGATGCGCTTCAATCTTTCCACCAGTACCTCCCTGTGGCCGGTGAGCGAAGCGATGGCCGATATCGTCACCGAATCAATGCGCGTGGGATATAAAACCAACGGCGCGATGGATGTCACCGTCGGGCCTCTGGTCAATCTCTGGGGGTTTGGCCCGAACAAACAGCCGGATACCACACCCGATCAGGCGGCTATTGATGATGCCCGCGCCCGGACAGGGCTAAAGCATCTGACGGTGATCAACCAGTACGGCCAGCAGTATCTGCAGAAAGATATCCCCGATCTGTTTGTCGATCTGTCGACGGTAGGTGAAGGTTACGCGGCGGATCACCTTGCCGCGCTGATGACGCAGGAAGGGATATCGCGCTACCTGGTCTCCGTGGGCGGCGCGTTAGTCAGCCGGGGCATGAACGCCAGCGGTAAACCGTGGCGCGTGGCGATTCAAAAACCGACCGATCGGCAAAACGCCGTACAGGCCATTGTGGATATTAACGGGCACGGCATCAGCACTTCCGGGAGCTACCGTAACTATTACGAGCTCGACGGGAAGCGTATTTCGCACGTGATCGATCCGCTGACCGGACGTCCCATCACGCATAACCTGGTCTCGGTGACCGTGATTGCGCCGACTGCGCTGGAAGCCGACGCCTGGGATACCGGATTAATGGTTCTCGGCCCGGAAAAAGCCAAAGAGGTGGTTCGTCAGGAAGGACTGGCGGTTTATATGATCACTAAAGAGGGCGACGGGTTCAAAACCTGGAGCTCGCCGCAGTTCAACAGCTTCCTGGTGAGCGACAAAAATTAAAAAGCAAGGTTGCGGGTTTTTTATCAGTGGCACTCGGGCACGCTAAAGGTATGCTTGTAAGAGGAGCTGATGATGAAAAATCCAACCTATATGAATGATGAGGATCGCTGGCAGGCCGTTCTGGCTCGCGATCTGCGCGCTGACGATCGGTTTGTCTTTGCCGTGCAGACGACGGGGATTTTCTGCCGCCCGTCATGCCGCGCCCGTCACGCGCTGCGTAAAAACGTCTGCTTTTATCCCGATGTCCAGCATGCCGTTCAGGCAGGGTTTCGCCCGTGCAAGCGCTGCATGCCGGACAAACGCGATCCGAATCAGCAAAAGCTGGCGAAAGTGGAGCACGCCTGTCGCCTTCTGGAGCAGGATCCCGCGCTGACGCTTGAAGGCCTGGCGCAGCAGGTCGCCATGAGTCCTTTCCATTTCCACCGGCTGTTTAAGTCCGTCACCGGGATGACGCCAAAAGCCTGGCAGCAGGCGGCGCGGGGGCAGCGTCTGCGCGCGGCGCTTGCGCAGGGAAACAAAATTACCGATGCCGTGCTGGCGGCAGGGTTTCCCGACAGCAGCAGCTATTACCGCAAAGCCAACGATGCGCTGGGCATGACGGCGAAGCAGTACCGCAAAGGCGAGGTGGCAGTGCGTTACGCCATCGGCGACTGTTCGCTGGGACGCTGCCTGGTTGCGGAAAGCGAGCGGGGGATTTGCGCGATACTGCTGGGCGACAACGATACCAAACTGGCAGAAGAATTTGCGACGCTGTTTCCAAACGCGGAGCATGCCCCGCAGGAAGATGCCTTTGCCCAGCGTATCAGCCAGGTCATTGCCAGTATTGATAACCACACGGTACCGCTGGCGCTGCCGCTGGATATACGCGGCACCGCGTTCCAGCAGCGGGTCTGGCAGGCCCTTCGTGACATCCCCTGCGGGAAAACGGCCAGCTATCAGCAGGTGGCGAAGGCGATTGGCCAGCCCAACGCGGTGCGTGCCGTCGCGGGTGCCTGTGCGGCAAACAGGCTGGCGATTGTGATCCCCTGTCACCGCGTGGTCCGCACCGACGGCGCGCTGTCGGGCTATCGCTGGGGGGCGGCGCGAAAAGCGCTATTACTGAAACGTGAGGCGAAACGCCGGGAGGGATAATGCTCGATCTTTTTGCGGATGCTGAACCGTGGCAGGAGCCGCTTGCGCCCGGGGCAGTGATCCTGCGCCGCTTTGCACTCTCCCGTGCGGCGGCATTGCTTGCCGGTATTGAAGAGGTCACGGCGGTTTCACCGTTTCGCCATATGGTGACGCCGGGCGGCTACACCATGTCGGTGGCCATGGCCAACTGCGGCGAACTGGGGTGGGCGACGAACGAACGTGGGTATGTGTATGCCCCGAACGATCCCACGACCGGCCGGCCGTGGCCTCCCATGCCTGCGGTGTTTCAGGCGCTTTGTCACGAGGCTGCCGTTGCAGCAGATTACCCTGACTTCCGGCCGGATGCCTGCCTGATTAACCGCTACGCCATCGGCGCGAAGCTCTCCCTGCATCAGGACAAGGATGAACCCGATCTGCGCGCGCCCATCGTCTCGGTATCGTTGGGTCTGCCCGCCGTCTTCCAGTTTGGCGGATTGCGCCGCAACGATCCGCTCAGGCGCATTATGCTGGAGCACGGCGACGTGGTGGTGTGGGGCAGGGAGTCACGGCTGTACTATCACGGCATTCAGCCCCTGAAGCCCGGGGTTCATCCCCTCACTGGCGAGTACCGCTATAATCTGACTTTCCGTCAGGCGGGATTGAGCAAACAAAAATAAGAATTATTCTTGATGTCCGCGCCGGGCAGTTTACACTGCTGGCTGATTTTTATTGTCCGGATTGCCTGCATGCAACTACTTCTTCTTGTCTGGCGTCAGTACCGCTGGCCCTTCATTGCCGTAATGGCCTTAAGCCTTGCCAGCGCGGCGCTGGGTATTGGCCTGATCGCGTTTATCAATGTGCGGCTGATCGAAATGGTCGATACCTCACTCTCGGTTCTGCCGGAGTTTCTCGGCCTGCTGCTGCTGTTGATGGCGGTTACGCTCGGCTCTCAGCTGGCGCTGACCGCGCTCGGCCACCATTTCGTTTTCCGCCTGCGCAGCGAGTTCATCAAGCGGATCCTCGACACGCAGGTTGAGCGCGTGGAGCAGCTCGGCAGCGCCTCCCTGCTGGCGGGGCTGACCAGCGACGTGCGCGCGATTACCATCGCGTTTGTCCGCCTGCCGGAGCTGGTGCAGGGGATCATCCTGACCTTTGGCTCGGCGGCCTATCTCGCCTGGCTTTCGACCAAAATGCTGGCGGTGACCGCGGTGTGGATTGCCATCACCATCTGGGGCGGTTTCGTGCTGGTGTCGCGCGTCTATAAACACATGGCGGTCCTGCGCGAAACGGAAGATAAGCTCTATAACGATTACCAGACGGTGCTGGAAGGGCGCAAAGAGCTCACCCTGAACCGCGAGCGCGCCGAGTACATCTTTAACCATCTCTATATTCCGGACGCGCGCGAATACCGGCACCACATCATTCGCGCCGATACCTTCCACCTGAGCGCGGTGAACTGGTCCAACATTATGATGCTGGGCGCCATTGGCCTGGTATTCTGGATGGCGAACAGCCTGGGCTGGGCGGATACCAACGTGGCGGCGACCTACTCGCTGACCCTGCTGTTCCTGCGTACGCCGCTGCTCTCGGCCGTCGGCGCATTGCCCACCTTGCTGAGCGCGCAGGTGGCGTTTAACAAGCTTAAGAAGTTCGATCTGGCGCCATTTAAGGCTGAATTCCCGCGCCCGCAGGCCTTCCCGAACTGGCAGACCCTGGAGTTGCGCGACGTGACGTTCCGCTATCAGGACAACGCCTTCTCCGTGGGACCGGTCAATCTGACGATTCACCGCGGCGAATTGCTGTTCCTCATCGGCGGCAACGGTAGCGGAAAATCCACGCTGGCGATGTTGCTCACCGGACTTTACCAGCCGCAGTCGGGCGAGATCCTGCTGGACGGTAAGGCGCTGAGCGCGGAGAAACCCGAGGATTACCGCAAGCTTTTCTCAGCGGTATTCACCGATGTCTGGCTGTTTGACCAACTGCTGGGGCCGGAAGGTCAGCAGGCCAATCCGGCGCTGGTTGAGAAATGGCTTGCGCAGCTGCAGATGTCGCACAAGCTGGAGCTCCAGGACGGCAAAATCCTGAACCTCAAGCTCTCTAAGGGGCAGAAGAAGCGCGTGGCGCTGCTGCTGGCGCTGGCGGAAGAGCGTGACATCATCCTGCTGGATGAATGGGCGGCGGATCAGGATCCGCACTTCCGTCGCGAGTTTTATCAGGTGCTGCTGCCGCTGATGCAGGAGATGGGCAAGACCATTTTCGCCATCAGCCACGACGATCATTACTTCATTCACGCCGACCGTCTGTTGGAGATGCGCGACGGCAGGCTGAGCGAGCTGACCGGCGACGAGCGCGATGCGGCGTCGCGTGACGCGGTGGCGCGCACGGCCTGATGCCCTCACTCTAACCCTCTCCCACGGGGCTGAGGGTTCCCCAGAAAAATGAAAAGCACGATGAAGTGTGATCTACTGGTTGCGCTAACAAATCAGAAGAGACCTCATCGTGCCTTTACAGACAGTCTGCCAGAAATTTTTCTCCGCGTCTTTATCTGACATTCACAGCTTCCGGGTTAATGTCCTTGTTTCCATGGCCGTCGCGCTCACCCACGGCGCATCCCTGACCCTGACCAGCCTGGGGCGAACCCTTCCCGGCAGGGCGCACGTCAAAAATAAAATTAAACGTGTTGACCGTGCCCTGGGTAATGCCGCCCTTCACCGTGATATTCCCCGCATTCAGCACCTGCTCACACATACCATCACCTCCCTGATGCCCTTCTGCGTTATCGCTGTCGACTGGACCGGCTGGCATGACAGGAACTGGCATCTTCTGCGGGCAAGCCTGGTCTGTAATGGTCGTTCACTTCCGCTTATGAGTGAGGTTGTCCCCGCAGAGCTGGCGCAGAACAGTGATGTCCAGTGCCGCTTCCTTGACCGCCTGCATGCTGCCATCCCGAAAGATAAAGCCATTACCATCCTTACGGATGCCGGCTTTCGGACAGACTGGTTCCGGCATGTAAGTCAGCTGGGCTGGAGCTTCACTGGCAGAGTCAGGGGCTGTATCAGCTTCCGGCTGGACGGAGATAAAAAGTGGATGAAAATCAGCGAGCTTGAGGCTACCGGGCAACCGGTCTGCGTGGGTTACGGTGTCCTGTCCCGTAAACACCGTATCCCCTGTTACGGCCGGTTTTATCTGCACAAACGCCCGGAGGCAGGGCGTCGCGGAAAGGGAGGCATGCCAAAAACACAGCGGGAACACCGCAGCAGTGCGCGGGAGCCCTGGCTGCTGTTCAGTAATGCAGAAGGGCTGGAACCGCACCAGATAATGGCCCTGTACAGCCGACGAATGCAGATAGAACAAAACTTCCGGGACGACAAAAGCCCACGCTTCGGGTTCGGTCTGAGGCTGAGCCGGAGCCAGGGAAAAGGGCGACTGGAAGTGCTGAATATGGTCGCGGCGATGGCAAGTCTGGTGATGTGGCTGGCAGGTTACAGGGCAGAAAGGCAGTGTTTACACTGGCATTATCAGGCAAGCAGTATCAGGCACAGGCGGGTGCTGTCTTACCTGAGTCTGGCAGAAGAAGTGCTCCGGCATGAACCTGGAAAAGTGAGGCGGCTGAATATAGGTAACGAGATGAAAAAGCTGGGAAAAGAGTACAGTAATATGGTCATGGAGGCATGACCATATTACTGGGGATCCCTCAGCCCACGGGGAGAGGGGATAATCGTGGCCTTAATGCCGCTTTTTTCTCCATCCCGCCTCGCTGTTTATTCTTATTTACATATCCTCGCGCTATGCTTAGTCTCAACTCATTTAATGGATTTATGATTGATGTCGGTATTAAAGAAAAACAGCGCCAGGCAGCGTGACCAGGAACGTGCGCGACTCATCTGGCTTCTCACGACCGATAAAGCGGTCACGTCTACGCTATTAGGCAAACTGACCCTGGCTGAGCAATATGATGTCGGCACCTTAGCCGACGATATTGCTGAGGTAGGTGCGCTGGTTGCTCATTTACCGCCGCCGGATCTGGCGGATACCCTGGAAGCGCTTCCTTCGGAAGAGCGTCACGCCCTATGGCGCCTGGTACAGGATCACGAGCGCGGCCAGGTTCTGCTTGAAGCCTCCGAAAACGTCTGGGATGACCTGATCGACGAGATGAGCGATCGGGATATCCTCGACGCCCTGCAAACCCTGGATATCGACGAGCAGATTTACCTTGTACAGCATCTGCCGCGTAACCTGACCGGCCGCCTGCTGGCCTCTCTGCCTGCCGATGAACGCGCGCGCGTGCGCCAGGTGATGCACTACGAGAAAAACAGCGTCGGCGCGATCATGGAGTTCGGCGTTATCACGGTACGTCCGGACGTCACGCTCGGTACCGTGCAGCGCTACCTGCGCCGCCTGGGCAAAATGCCGGACAACACCGATAAGCTGTTTGTCACTTCGCGGGATAAAACCCTGCTTGGCGAGCTGGAGCTGAAAACCATCCTGCTCAACAGCGCCCAGCAGCGGGTGAGCGAGGTGATGGAAAACGAGCCGATGGTCTTCTCCCCGGAAGACGATGCGGAAAAAGCGGCGCGTACCTTTGAACGTGATGACCTTGTGAGTGCGGCGGTCGTAGACTCCGTTGGCAAGCTGATGGGCCGTCTGACCATCGATGAAATCGTTGACGTGGTTTATGAAGAGACCGATAACGACCTGCGCGCGCTAGGCGGGATCAGCGCCGAAGATGACGTCCACGCCTCCGTCGGTAAGGCGGTGAAAACCCGCTGGGCCTGGCTGGCTATTAACCTGTGTACCGCCTTCATCGCCTCCCGTGTGATTGACGGCTTTGAACACACCATCTCGCAGCTGGTGGCGCTGGCCTCGCTGATGCCGATTGTGGCCGGAATTGGCGGCAACACCGGAAACCAGACCATCACCATGATCGTCCGCGCGCTGGCGCTGGAAAATATTCAGCCCGGTAACTTCGCCTTTCTGATCTTCAGGGAAATGGGCGTGGCGCTGATTAACGGCCTGGTATGGGGGGGCATTATGGGCGGCATCACGTGGTGGCTGTATGACGATATGGCCTTAGGCGGCGTGATGATGCTGGCGATGGTGCTGAATTTGCTGGTGGCATCGATGATGGGGGTCATTATCCCGCTGACGATGACCAAACTGGGGCGCGACCCCGCGGTGGGGTCGAGCGTGATGATCACCGCCATCACCGATACCGGCGGTTTCTTTATTTTTCTTGGGCTGGCAACGATTTTTCTGCTTTAACCCGACGCTTAATGCGGGCGGGGATCAGTGCCATGACGATAATCCCGCCCAGCACGCCAACCGCCAGATTGCCGGTTGATACCGTGGCGGCGACCGTCACCAGCATCACCACCGTTTCGGCAACCGGGGCATTTTTTATCGTGGCGGGCTGAAGGCTGTGCCAGCTGAAGGTTTTGACGGCAACAATCGCCATAATCCCCGCCAGCACCGCCATAGGGATTTTGGCCATCACTTCGCTGAGCGCCGTTACCAGGAGCAGCAGCACGATGCCCGCCGCAATGGTTGAAATGCGGCTTCGTCCTTTCCCCATCTCCACGTTAACGATGGTTTGTCCGATCATCGCGCAGCCCGCAATGCCACCGTAGAGCCCGGCCATGATATTCCCCACGCCCAGTCCGATGCTCTCGCGACGCTTGCTGGAGGGCGTAACCGTCAGTTCATCCACCAGTTTTGCCGTCAGCAGGGACTCCAGCAGACCGACGAAGGCAATACTCAACGCGCACGGCCAGATAATGTTCAGCGTCTGTAAATTAAGCGGCACCAGCAGCTCAGTAAATCCAGGCAGACCGCCAGTCATTGAGCCTTCATCACCGACAGTCGGCAGGATCTGACCGGTGGTGACGGTGAAAAGGGTTAACAGCACAATCGCAATCAGCGGGGAAGGGACGCTTTTAATATAGCGCGGCACCCACAGCACAATCAGCAGCGTCAGCACGAACAGGCCCACAATCAGCGGGCTTCGGCTCCAGAAATGCGGCACCTGAGCGAAGAAAATCAAAATGCCAAGGGCGTTAACAAATCCGGTCATCACCGACTGGGGAATAAAGCGCATCAGCCTTGCCATGCCCAGCACGCCAAACAGAATCTGGATCACGCCAGCCATCAGCACGGCGGGAAGAATGTATTGCACCCCGTGCTGATGCACCATCGGGCCAATCACCAGCGCTACGGAACCGGCCGCAGCCGTGACCATCGCCGGACGACCGCCCAGCACGGAGAGAGCAAGACACAGCACCACGGAGGCGATCAGGCTGACCTTCGGGTCAACGCCCGCCACCACGGAAAATGAGATCACTTCGGGGATCAGCGCCAGAGCGGTAATCACGCCCGCCAGCGTTTCACGCGCCAGTTGTTTAGGGGAGTGCAGCACGCTGGCTACACTGTCTTCAGGGGATACGGCAGAATGAGGTAAGGACATAACAGTTCGCTGGTTAGGGCAGGCTTCCGTGCGCGCGATCACAAAGTGCAGCATAGTAGCCATAAATTCCTCCTTATACCAGTTGCGCGCCGCAATCCCCTACAAACAATCCATCATTAAATTTCACAATTACAATAATTTCGTAACCTTTAAACAATATTTAAAAGTTGTTACCGTGCCCACGCAGCTTTTTTCACCTGCAATTTCCACGCATCAAGCACTTTTACACTAAGGCATAAATTATGAAAAAAATGACTGCCATGCTCTTTTCTCTGGCCGTCGGGCTCAACGCCGTCTCAATGGCAGCGAAAGCAGACGCACCAAAAGAGCAGGAAACGGACGTCCTTTTAATTGGTGGCGGCATCATGAGCGCCACGCTGGGAACCTATCTGCAAGAACTGCAGCCGGACTGGTCCATGACCATGGTCGAGCGCCTCGATGGCGTGGCGCAGGAGAGTTCGAACGGCTGGAATAACGCTGGTACGGGCCATTCGGCACTCATGGAACTGAACTATACGCCGCAGAAAAAGGACGGTTCCATTAGTATCGAGAAGGCGGTAGAGATCAATGAAGCGTTCCAGATCTCGCGTCAGTTCTGGTCTCACCAGGTCAACAGCGGCGTGATGCACGACCCGCACTCCTTCATCAATACCGTGCCGCACATGAGCTTTGTGTGGGGCGAGCAAAACGTGAATTTCCTGCGCGCGCGCTACGCTGCGCTGCAGCAGAGCACCCTGTTCCGCGGGATGAAATACTCCGAAGACCACGCGCAGATTAAAGAGTGGGCGCCGCTGGTCATGGAAGGCCGTGACCCGAACCAGAAAGTGGCGGCGACCCGTACCGAAATTGGCACCGACGTGAACTACGGCGAAATTACCCGTCAGCTGGTGGCGTCCCTGAAGAAGAAAGATAACTTCAATTTGCAGCTCAGCACCGAAGTGCGCGGCTTTAAGCGCAATGCGGACAACAGCTGGAGCGTGACGGTTGCCGATCTGAAAAACAATGAAGCCGAGCACGTCATTAAGGCTAAATTTGTCTTCATCGGTGCGGGCGGCGCGGCGCTGAAGCTGCTGCAGGAATCCGGTATTCCTGAAGCTGACGACTACGCGGGCTTCCCGGTCGGCGGCCAGTTCCTGGTGTCCGAGAACCCGGAAGTGGTGAACCGTCACCTGGCAAAAGTGTACGGTCAGGCTTCCGTCGGTGCGCCACCGATGTCCGTCCCGCATATCGATACCCGTATGCTTGACGGTAAACGCGTGGTGCTGTTCGGACCGTTCGCGACCTTCTCAACCAAGTTCCTGAAAAACGGCTCCCTCTGGGATCTGCTGAGCGCGACCACCACCTCTAACGTCAAACCGATGATGGACGTGGGCCTGGATAATTTCGACCTGGTGAAATACCTGATTAGCCAGGTGATGCTTTCTGATGAAGAACGCTTCGAGGCGCTGAAAGAGTACTATCCGCAGGCGAAGAAAGAAGACTGGCGTCTGTGGCAGGCGGGTCAGCGCGTGCAGATCATCAAGCGCGATCCGAAAGAGGGCGGCGTGCTGCGTCTGGGTACCGAAGTGGTGAGCGATAAGGATGGCACGATTGCCGCGCTGCTGGGTGCGTCACCGGGTGCATCTACCGCTGCGCCAATTATGCTGCACCTGATGGAAAAAGTGTTTAAAGACAAAGTTGCCAGCCCGGAATGGCAGGCGAAGCTGAAAACCATTATTCCATCCTACGGCACGAAGCTGAACGGTAACGTGGATGCGACGGAACAAGAGCTGGAGTACACCAGCCGCGTGCTGCAGCTGCAGTACGTGAAGCCGCAGGCTGCGGATGCTGCGCCGAAGGCGGAGCTGAAGCCTCAGCCGGAAAACAAGCCGGTTGCGGATATCGCGCTGTAAGGTAAAAGCAAAACGGTAACATCTGTTACCGTTTTTAGTTTAGCAGGTCGGGTAAGGCGAAGCCGCCACCCGACTTGTTTTTAACGTACTACCGCTTGTCCGACCGTCTCTTCTGCCTTCCAAACGCGATATTTTACTTCCACGTTTTCAGGCGTATATACCACGATCGGCAACTTGCTGTTGTAGCGCAGCAGGCTGTTGTCGCCCAGATAGGCCGTCACAAATTTCTTCTCTTTCTTGCCGTCCGGGCAGGCCATCATGGTAGAGACCGGAGAGGTCACTTTATCAAAGACGTAATAGTCATAACCCCAGCCTTCCAGGGTTTTGCTTTCCAGCTGGCCGCCCAGACGATGCTGATTGCAGTCCACTTCCAGCGTCTTGCCAATTAACAGTTCGACTTTGTAATTCGCTTCGTCCTGCTGAACCGGCAGTTGAATCACCTGACGCTTCATGCCTTTTTCCGCTTGCGGATAGGGTGCAACTTTTTCCAGCGGCTGCGCTTTTTGGGCGTCGCTGGCGAAAGCGCTGGTGCTGACGCACGCGGCGGCGAGAAGCGCGATGGCAAATTTAGGTGCGTTTTTCATTGTCATTCCTTTATGTCAAAACGGTCCTGAACAGACTAACATAACGAGTATGAATGATTGGTGTGATTTACTTACATTTTCATTATATGCAGCGTAATAAACTTAATATTAACCGTTTTGGCAGGTGTTTGTACTGGTGTGGAGTGTGACGGGCGTTCGTGTTATTTTAGTCCATCGATAATGTTATTCATCTGTGAAAGGGAAGAGAGATGGTTCGTGCAAAACTGAAAACACCTGAAGGCCGCAAGTTCCTCCTGGCGCTACTCGTCGTGTTTATGATTGCTGCCGCGTGCGTCGGGCGGGCCACCATTGTTGGCGTCATTGAACAGTACAACATTCCTCTCTCCGCCTGGACTACCAGCATGTATGTGCTGCAGTCGGCGATGATCTTCGTTTACAGCCTTGTCTTCACCGTTCTGCTGGCCATTCCGCTGGGCATTTTCTTCCTGGGCGGACGTGAAAAACACTGAGCATTCACCTGCTATAAGAAGCCAGCCTGCGGGCTGGCTTTTTTATATGTGATGATATTTATTCGCATTTCCAGGGTATTCTGTGTCGAACAAGGTCGTTCGACATAAAGCAGGAGATGTTCAATGTTATCCCGGTTTGCAACGCTCAGCCGGATCCCGAAAGGCGTCTGGGTTGTGGGTGGGGTCAGTATGCTGATGGATATCTCCTCGGAGATCATTCACAGCCTGCTGCCGCTGTTTATGGTCACGACGCTGGGAGCCAGCGTGATTTTCATTGGCTTGATTGAAGGCCTGGCTGAAGCCACCGCGCTGTTTATCAAAGTTTTTTCCGGTGCCATCAGTGACTACCTGGGTAAACGTAAAGGACTGGCGGTGCTGGGCTACGGTCTTGGCGCGCTGAGTAAGCCGCTGTTCGCTATCGCCTCTTCGTCGGGCATGATTCTGGGGGCACGCTTAATCGACCGGGTAGGGAAGGGGATCCGGGGCGCGCCGCGCGATGCGCTGGTCGCTGACGTGACGCCGCCGGAACTTCGCGGCGCGGCCTTTGGGCTGCGTCAGTCGATGGATACCGTCGGCGCATTTCTCGGGCCGCTGCTGGCCGTAGGCTTAATGCTGCTGTGGAACGATGATTTCCGCACGATTTTCTGGATTGCGGTGATCCCCGGCGTCCTCGCCGTGGCGCTGCTTTTCTTCGGCCTGCATGAACCGAAAACGCCCGTCGAACATAAACGCACGAACCCCATCAAAAAAGAGAACCTCAGGCGCCTCGGGAAAGGCTGCTGGTGGGTTATTGGCCTGGGCGCCATCTTCACGCTCGCACGTTTCAGTGAAGCCTTTCTTGTCCTGCGCGCACAGCAGTCGGGGGTGCCGCTGGCGCTGATCCCGCTGGTGATGGTGGCCATGAATTTGCTCTATTTCCTTTCAGCCTATCCGTTTGGCAAGTTATCGGACGGGATGAGCCACACCCGACTACTGCAGTGGGGCCTGATGATGCTGATTGGGGCAGATATTGTGCTGGCGCTAAGCACCCACTGGGCTGGAATGCTTCTGGGCGTTGCGCTTTGGGGAGTGCATATGGGGATGACGCAGGGGCTGCTGGCGGCAATGATCGCAAAAACGGCACCTGCGGATCTGCGCGGTACCGCCTACGGCATTTTTAGTCTGGTCAGCGGCGTGGGATTGTTAGTCGCCAGCCTGGGCGCCGGGGCCATCTGGGAAACGTTTGGCGCGGAATATACGTTTTATGCCGGAGCCGTGATTTGTCTGGTTACGCTGATGTACCTGCGCAAAACACCGGACGAGGCAAAATAAAAAACCAGCCGTAATAGGCTGGTTTTCAATGTGTTTTTGGTCGGCACGAGAGGATTTGAACCTCCGACCCCCGACACCCCATGACGGTGCGCTACCAGGCTGCGCTACGTGCCGACGCATAGAAAGAATACTACTCGATTCCGTTTCGAATGCAAGGGAATCCGTCGCTAACTGGTTTATTATTAATCAGTTAGCGATGAAGCGCTTCTCATCCGTCAGAACCTGTAACAGCAGGCTAAGCTGTGGTTTCTGGTCCTTCAGCCGTTCACCCTGCAGATTATAGGTCTGATAGTTCCCGTTGCTGTTCAGCACCAGCGTCAGCTTCGGCGTGGTCACCACCAGCGTGTTGCCGTCAGCTGCAGTGACCCAGTTATGGCGGCGCGTGGCGCTGAAGAGATCCTGCCCCTGCGAATACTCGTTTGCTGGCGTACTGACGTGCAGCAGGCGCTGCATCAGGGTCGTCATGACGTCTTTATGTTCTGTGAGCATATTGATGCGCTGCGCCGGCGTTCCCGGCCAGTGGATCACCAGCGGAACATGCAGGTTTGGACGTGACCAGCTCATGCTCTTCGTCTCGTCGCCTAACGGTACGCCATGCCCCGCGGTCACGATCACGACCGTGTTATCAAGCTTGCCTGATTCACGTAGCGCGTCCAGCACGCGGCCAATCTGTGCGTCAACATCGCTGGCCGCGCGGCCGTAGCGGCGAGCAAAGCCAGCCTGGTTGCTGTCGTTAAGCGTTGTGCCGTTAAAGGCCACCCACGAGAACCAGCGGTTATCTTCCTGCGCGTAGCGCTGCAGCCAGTTTATCCACTGGTTTGCGGTCTGGGCATCAGACTGGCTCTGCGCGGCAGGCAGTGAGAAATCAGAGAGCAGCGCCTGGCGGTACAGTGAACTGTTGAAGCCGTCCGATGAGAACAGCCCTAACTGATAGCCCTGCTGATTAAGCCCGGTGATCAGCGCCGCAGGAATGCGCGCAGACAGCACGCCGTCCATGTATCCGGCAGAAATGCCATAGAACAGGCCAAAGATACCCGCATCGGTTGAGTTACCTGAACTCATATGCTGGGTAAATGATACGTTCTGACTCGCGAAATCGGCCAGCGCAGGCATCTGCTTCTCGTAACGAGAATAGTTGAGGCCATCGACGGTAATCAGCAGGACGTTTTGCCCGCGACCCATATCGCGATAGCGCAGATCGCTCAGTGGATACTGTACGCTAACCGCTTCCGGATTACCCTGTTCGACCAGACGGCGCTGGTACTCCTGGGCATCAAGCAGGCCGTGTTTCTCAAGGAAACGACGGGCCGTCATCGGATAAGAGAGCGGCAGGTTAGCGCGCTGCATGGTAATAGGGCGATAGAAGTTCGCATCCGCCCAGATATACATGAGGTGCGAACTGATAAATGAGACGAAAAAGAGCGCGGCGACGGGCTTCGCGTAATGGCGGCGTCGGGTCAGGCTGCGGAGCTTTTGCCAGCTCCAGGTGGCAAACAGCATCTCGATCAACAGGATCACCGGAACGCTGATGAACATCAGCTGCCAGTCGCGGGCCGTTTCGTTCTGGTCGGGGTTGATCACCAGTTCCCAGACGATAGGGTTGAGATGCAGGTGGAACCGGGTGAACACTTCACTGTCGATAAGCAGCAGCGTCATCCCCACCGTCGCAAGGATTGCGGACAAGAACCGCATCAAACGCTGCGACATGACGATAAACGTCAGAGGAAACAGGATCAGCAGATAGGTGGCGAATACCAAAAAGCTAAAGTGACCAACAACGCTTATCCAGGAGTAGATACGCCCGGTTAGCGTTGTGGGCCAGTCTGCGACAAACAGATAACGACAGCCAATTACCGTCGCTAGCAGAATGTTGAACAGGGCAAACCAGTGTCCCCAGCTGACCATCTGGGAGACTTTTTCACGGTAGCGCTGACGATTCGTCACCATAAACTGTTGTTCGTTTCCCTTAATGGGCCTGGTCGTTGCTGACGGATGACTGTAACGCCTGGGCGAAAGATTTGGCGATCGCCTGACGCTGAGCCGGAGCAACGCTGGTGTTGATAAGGTTGGTGACCATATTTCCCAAAACCATCAGGGAGAGATCGGTCGGCGTTTTATGTTTTTCCAGTACGTTGACCAGCTCACTGAGCAGTTGTTCAACGTGTTCATCACTGTAGCGGGAATGTTGTGGCATAAATCAAAATCAGTTTGTTGATGAAAGGGCAACATATTACCGTAGCAACAGCTTTTTTTCCCCTTTTTTATCTGTTGTTGCACACATGTCCTGGTGGTGGTTGAATACCGCCCGGTCTAAAAGGAGAGTTTATCATGAGTCTGGAAATCAACCAGATTGCCTTGCACCAGCTTATCAAGCGTGATGAGCAAACCCTTGAAGTGGTGCTACGCGATTCGTTACTGGAACCCACGGCAACCGTTGTGGAAATGATGGCAGAGCTGCATCGCGTCTACAGCGCTAAAAATAAAGCCTATGGTCTGTTCAGCGAAGAGAGTGAGCTGGCCGATAGCCTGCGCCTGCAGCGTCAGGGCGAGGAGGATTTCCTGGCGTTTAGCCGCGCGGCAACCGGGCGTCTGTGCGACGAGCTGGCGAAATATCCGTTCGCCGACGGCGGTATTGTCCTGTTCTGCCACTATCGTTACCTGGCGGTCGAGTACCTGCTGGTTACCGTGCTGAATAACTTAAGCAGCATGCGCGTGAACGAGCAGCTGGACATCAGCTCAACGCACTATCTGGATATCAACCATGCGGATATTGTGGCGCGTATTGATTTGACCGAGTGGGAAACTAACCCGGAGTCGACCCGCTACCTTACCTTCCTGAAGGGGCGGGTGGGCCGCAAAGTGGCGGATTTCTTTATGGACTTCCTCGGTGCCAGCGAAGGCCTGAACGCCAAAGCGCAGAACAAAGGGCTGCTGCAGGCCGTTGATGACTTCACGGCGGAAGCGCAACTCGATAAATCTGAACGCCAGACCGTGCGTCAGCAGGTTTACAGCTACTGCAACGAGCAGCTGCAGGCGGGGGAAGAGATTGAACTGGAGTCCCTGTCAAAAGAGCTGGCGGGCGTCAGCGAAGTGAGCTTCCAGCAATTCACCGCGGAGAAGGGCTATGAGCTTGAGGAGAGCTTCCCGGCGGATCGCAGCACGCTGCGTCAGTTAACCAAATTTGCCGGCAGCGGCGGTGGGTTAACCATCAACTTTGACGCCATGCTGTTGGGGGAACGCATCTTCTGGGATCCGGCCACCGATACCCTGACCATCAAAGGTACGCCGCCGAACCTGCGCGATCAGCTTCAGCGCCGCACGTCTGGCGGTAAATAGCAGCCATAAAAAAACCCCGCCGAAGCGGGGTTTTCTCGACAGGTTTGCGATTACGCGCGAACGAAGTCGATGTGAGTCAGTTTTGGCTTGAACGCGTGACGCTGAACAGCCTGAACCTTCACTTTTTCTTCTTTACCGCCAACAACGATGGTCAGAACTTCGCTGTAGAACTCAGCTTTGGTCTGCATGTTCCACACTTTGTCGTGATCCAGTTCGATAGCAACTGGAGCAGCTTCGCCACCGTAAACGATAGCCGGGAACTTGTTAGCGTTACGCAGGCGGCGGCTCGCACCCTTACCCTGCACGTTACGTACTTCTGCTTCGATAGTGAACATTGATTTCTCTCTGTATTTAAAACCCTACTACAGGCGACCCAGCAGCAGGTGAGTGTTCTGCCCCACGGATGTGAAGCGGGCGGCATTTTATACTCAAATGCCCCGCACATCAATGAAAAGTCCCGTTAACCGCGCAATTCATTTGCCCGACGGAAGCGACCTTCATAGTCAAAGACCTTCTCGCGAACCTGCCAGAACTGGCCTTTCTTACGGGCGACCACGAAGTCGGGGTGGCGCAGCAGCACCTGCTGATGCACGATATCCGCCACGGTTATCCAGCGCAGCGGCACGCCAGGCGTGCGGGTATGCGGCCGGATAAACAGCTGCTCAAATGCCGTGCGCTGAGCAGGCGTCTGAACCCTGAACCGTTCGCTGACGTCAGCGCCATCCTCGTCGTAATAGGTGATTTTCAGCCACTCGCCTTTTTCATCCGCGCCGGGCTGCAGCGCCATGCCGGAGCAGCGCAGCACCAGCGCATCTTTCAGCTTCAGCGCCGCTTTCAGCATGTCGTCCGGGTCCACCAGCACCGTGTCGCACTCGCGGCAACGGCGGGCGGCGATGTCATTTTCGGCGTTGCACTGCGGGCAGTTTTTGAAGCGGAAGCGGAAATCGCACTGCTCGCGATGCCCCTCATCATCCTCAAACCAGCCCTGACAGCGGCGGCCAAAGTGTTCAATCAGCGTGCCGTCGGCGGTGGTTTTTCCCCAGAAGGTGTTGGCAAAGCCGCAGGCCGGGCAAAACACCTGTACCGGCACGTTGTCGCTTTTGCCTTTTGGCGCGCCCACTTCCGGGGAGTACAGATCGTGCGGGTTGCCGGCGTAATCCAGTATCAGGCAGTCGGTTTTGCCCGGCGCCAGGCGCAGGCCACGGCCGACAATCTGCTGATACAGGCTGACGGATTCCGTCGGGCGCAGAATCGCAATCAGGTCGACGTGCGGGGCGTCAAACCCGGTGGTTAATACGGAGACATTCACCAGGTAGCGGAACTGCTGGGCTTTGAAAGCCTCAATCAGCCTGTCGCGCTCCGGGCCGGGCGTTTCGCCAGTGATCAGCGCTGCGTCGTCAGCGGGTAGCAGTCCCGTGATTTCGCGCGCGTGTTCGACGGTGGCAGCAAAAATCATCACCCCTTTACGCGTTTGCGCGAACTCTTCAATCTGGCTGATGATATGCGGCGTGATCCGCTTCTGTTTTTTCAGCTCATGGTTAAGATCCGCCTCGCTGAACAGCCCGTTGCTCTGCGCCTGTAAGCGGCTGAAATCGTACTGCACGACCGGCATATCCAGCCGCTCGGGCGGCGTCAGGTAGCCGTGCTTAATCATGTAGCGCAGCGGAAGTTCATAGATACAGTCGCTGAACAGCGCTTTCTCGTCGCCGCGCACCATGCCGTGATAATGAAAGCGGTAGATCCAGCCTTTGCCCAGACGAAACGGGGTTGCCGTCAGGCCGAGCAGGCGTAAGTGAGGGTTCACCTCTTTAAGGTGAGTGAGGATTTGCTGATACTGGCTGTCGTCGTCATCGCTGATGCGGTGACATTCGTCGACAATCAGCAGCGAAAACTCGCTGCGGAACAGATCCAGGTTACGGGCCACCGACTGTACGCTGCCGAAAACCACTTTGCCGTGGCTCTCTTTGCGCTTCAGCCCGGCGGCGAAAATGTCGGCTTCCAGCCCCAGCGCACAATATTTGGCATGGTTTTGCGCCACCAGCTCTTTGACGTGGGCCAATACCAGCACGCGACCGCGCGCCAGGCGCGCCAGTTCGGCAATGACCAGGCTCTTGCCTGCACCGGTCGGGAGGACAATGGCCGCCGGTTCCCGGTGTTTACGGAACCAGGCGAGCGTCGCGTCAACGGCTTCCTGCTGATAGGGACGAAGTGTAAAAGTCATGGGGTCTCTGTTTCGTTAATCCGCATATAGTATGCCACGAAACTTTTTCCCTTGAGTGGCGCAACCAGACCATTATACTGAACCGTTCCTGACTGCTTCTTTTTTCGGACGCACGGTCCGACATCCAGCACCATTAAGGCTAAAAAGATTTCATGCGACTTGATAAGTTTATCGCTCAGCAACTCGGCGTAAGCCGCGCTATTGCCGGGCGCGAAATTCGCGCCAACCGCGTTACCGTGGATGGCGACATTGTGCGAGACAGCGCGTTCAAACTGCAGCCTGACCATCAGGTTGAGTACGACGGCAATCCGCTGACCCAGCAGCACGGTCCCCGCTATTTCATGCTCAATAAGCCGGAAGGCTATGTCTGCTCAACGGACGATCCGGATCACCCGACGGTGCTCTATTTCCTCGACGAGCCGGTGGCTCACAAGCTGCATGCCGCAGGCCGCCTCGACATCGACACCACCGGTCTGGTGCTGATGACCGACGACGGACAGTGGTCGCATCGCATCACTTCCCCGCGCCACCACTGCGAGAAAACCTATCTGGTCACGCTGGAGTCACCGGTTGCGGATGACACGGCAGAGCAATTCGCGAAAGGCGTTCAGCTGCATAATGAAAAGGATCTGACCAAACCCGCCGTGCTTGAGGTCATCACCCCGACGGAGGTCCGTTTGACCATCAGCGAAGGACGCTACCATCAGGTGAAACGCATGTTTGCCGCCGTGGGTAACCACGTTGTGGGCCTGCACCGTGAACGCATCGGTGCGATTGCGCTCGATCCCGACCTGGCGCCCGGTGAATATCGTCCGCTGACGGAAGAAGAGATTGCCAGCGTCGGTCTGCCTTCGCACTAATTTCAGGAGAACCCTGTGACCACCAGGCCACACTCGTCGTTCAAAATTGTCTTCATTCTTGGCCTGCTGGCGATGCTGATGCCGCTGTCTATCGACATGTATCTGCCTGCGCTGCCGGTGATTTCCGCCCAGTTTGGCGTACCGGCAGGCAGCGCGCAGATGACGCTCAGCACCTATATTCTCGGTTTCGCGCTCGGACAACTGCTGTATGGTCCAATGGCCGACAGCCTGGGGCGTAAGCCGGTTATTCTTGGCGGGACGCTGGTCTTTGCGGCTGCAGCGGTCGCCTGTGCGCTGGCGCAGAGTATCGATCAGCTGATTATCATGCGCTTCCTGCACGGGCTGGCCGCCGCTGCCGCGAGCGTGGTGATCAACGCCCTGATGCGTGATATCTACCCGAAAGAAGAGTTCTCCCGCATGATGTCGTTCGTCATGCTGGTGACGACGATTGCACCGCTGGTGGCACCGATGGCCGGTGGTGCGGTGCTGGTGTGGTTTAGCTGGCACGCGATTTTCTGGATCCTGGCGCTGGCCGCGCTGCTGGCCTCGGCGATGATTTTCTTCTTTATTGATGAAACGCTGCCCGTCGAGCGCCGCCAGAAATTTCATATTCGAACCACGATAGGCAACTTTGCCTCGCTGTTTCGCCACAAGCGGGTGCTGAGCTACATGCTGGCGAGCGGGTTCAGCTTCGCCGGAATGTTCTCCTTCCTGAGCGCCGGGCCGTTTGTCTATATCGAACTGAACCACGTTTCGCCGCAGCACTTTGGCTATTATTTTGCGCTCAATATCGTCTTCCTGTTTGTCCTGACCATCATTAACAGCCGCTTTGTCCGGCGGGTGGGCGCGCTGAACATGTTCCGCGCCGGGCTGTGGATCCAGTTTGTGATGGCGGTCTGGCTGGTGGTGAGCGCGTTTCTGGACGTGGGCTTCTGGGCGCTGGTGATCGGCGTGGCGGCCTTTGTCGGCTGCGTGTCGATGATCTCGTCCAATGCGATGGCGGTGATCCTCGACGAATTCCCGCACATGGCGGGAACCGCATCGTCACTGGCGGGAACCTTCCGCTTCGGGATTGGTGCCATCGTCGGGGCGTTACTCTCTATGGCGACCTTTACTACGGCCTGGCCTATGCTGTGGGCGATGGCTTTTTGCGCAACCAGCTCTGTGCTTTTCTGTCTTTACGCCAGCCGGCCGCGAAAAGCGGCGCACTAACGCGCAGATAAGGCCCGAAAGGGCCTTTTTTGTTGACGCATATCAACCAAACTCGCGTTCGTTTATTCCGTGTTTGTTTATTTTATGTAAAATCTATTTATGTAAAAAGTCACATCATTGTATTCAAAAAGGTTGAGTTAGATCGCAGAAACGGGTACATATAGCGCCGACGCGAGCCTCGATACCGATAAAAAAGCGCTGAATAGTGCAGGTTGGCGATGATGTGTTACTATAAATGTAAATAAATTGTGAAGTAAATTTTGCTTCCGGGGAACGAACGTGAATACATTACAACTCTCCATTGTCCATCGCTTGCCCCAGAGCTATCGCTGGTCGGCGGGTTTTGCAGGTTCGAAAGTTGAACCGATTCCGCAAAGCGTCGCGGGCTGTGAGAATTGCCTGGTGGCGCTCAAGCTGCTGAGCCCGAGCGACGAAAATGCGTGGCGGGTGATGGAGCGTCTCAGCCAGGCCCTGACGGATATCGAAGTGGACAGCTCCGTACTGGAGTGCGAAGGGGAGCCGTGCCTGTTTGTCAAAAGCCAGGACGAATTCGCCGCGACCTGCCGCCTGAAAAACTTTGGCGTTGCGATTGCTGAACCTTTCTCCGGCCAGTATCCGTTTTAAGCGCTAGTCTGCCGCGAGCAGCTGGCGCGTGTAGCTCTGCGTTGGCGCAGTAAATACGCGCTGGCAATCACCCTGTTCGACCACCTCACCCTGTCGTAGCACAATCACCTGATGGCATAGCGCCCGCACCACCTGTAGATCATGGCTGATGAAGATATAGGCCAGCCGGTGCTTTTCCTGTAGCCCTTTGAGCAGCGCCAGGATCTGCGCCTGTACGGTTCTGTCCAGAGACGAGGTCGGTTCATCCAGAATAATCAGCTCCGGTTTCAGGATCAGCGCGCGGGCGATGGCGATACGCTGGCGCTGTCCGCCGGAAAATTCCGCAGGGTAGCGGTGGCGAGTGTCGGGATCTAAGCCCACTTCCGCCATCACCCGCATGACCTCCTGTTCCCGCTGTTGCGCACTCAGGCCAGGCTGGTGAACGCGCAGGCCCTCTTCGATAATCTGCAACACGCTGAGGCGCGGGTTAAGCGAGGAGTTGGGATCCTGAAATACCACCTGCATGCGGGGCCGCACGGGCAGCATCTGGCGGCGGTTCCAGCGGTGCAGCGGCATATCGTCAAACAGGATCTCGCCCTGAGAGGCAATTAAGCGCAGCAGCGCCAGACCGGTAGTGCTTTTCCCCGAACCGGATTCGCCCACCAGCCCCAGGGATTCACCCGGTCGCAGCGAGAAGCGGATATTTTTCAGCACCGGGTTCTGGTCAACGATGCGCCGCAGAACGCCTTTGCGGATCGGGAACGAGACGGATAAATCATCGACGCGCAGCAGCGGTGTGCTGTCTGCCGTGAGAGGCACCGGGTCGCCGGAAGGTTCGCTGTCGAGCAGGCGCTGCGTATAGGGATGCTGCGGCGCGTTCAGCAGCGTGGACGCGGTATTCTGTTCAACGCAGCGCCCGTTTTGCATGACCGCGACGCTGTCGGCCAGCTTTTTCACGATGCTCAGGTTGTGCGTGATAAACAGCAGGCTCATGTCCAGCTCGTCACGCAGCTCCCTCAAGAGCGTCAGAATTTGCGCCTGCACCGTGACGTCCAGCGCTGTCGTCGGCTCGTCGGCAATCAACAGTTCGGGGCGCGTGAGCAGGGCCATGGCAATCATTACCCGCTGGCGTTCGCCGCCGGAGAGCTGATGCGGAAAATCATTCAGCCGTTTGGCCGCGTTGCGTATGCCTGTACGTTCCAGACAATCCAGAATTTCGCCCCGCGCGGCCTCTTTGCGCATCCCCCGATGAAGTGACAGCACTTCATAGAGCTGTTTTTCCAGCGTATGCAGTGGGTTGAGCGACACCATCGGCTCCTGGAAGATCATGGCAATCTTATTGCCGCGAATACCGCGCAGGGTATGTTCATCAGCGTGCAGCAGCGAACTGCCGTGGAACAGAATATCCCCTTGCGGATAGCTCACGGGCGGGGAGGGCAGCAGACGCAGGATGGAGAGCGCCGAGACGCTCTTGCCCGAACCGGATTCACCCACCAGCGCCAGCGTTTCACCGCGCTGGATCTGCAGCGACAGGTCGGTGACCACGGTACGGGTCTCGCCCTGCTTCGAGAAGGCAATCGACAGGCGATCAATACTGAGAAGAGGCTGCGTCATCTTATACCGCCTTGTTGGGATCGAAGGCATCGCGCACGGCTTCGCCAATAAAAATCAGCAGCGAAAGCAGCACGGCCACGGAAAGAAAGGCGGTGATGCCCAGCCACGGCGCCTGCAGGTTGTTCTTGCCCTGCAGCAGCAGTTCGCCGAGCGACGGCGACCCCAGCGGCAGGCCGAAGCCCAGAAAGTCCAGCGAGGTGAGGGTGGTGATGGAGCTGCACAGAATAAAGGGCAGGAAGGTGAGGGTCGCCACCACCGCATTGGGAAGCATATGGCGGAAGATGATTGCGCGATCGCTCACGCCTAACGCCTGCGCGGCGCGAATATAGTCGAAATTACGGGTGCGCAGAAACTCTGCCCGCACCACGCCCACCAGCGCCATCCAGCCAAACAGAACGGTGATGCCCAGCAGCCACCAGAAGCCCGGCTGTACCACGCTGGAAAGCAGAATGATCAGAAACAGCGTTGGCATACCGGACCAGACTTCGATGATACGCTGCCCCCACAGGTCAATTTTTCCGCCGTAGTAGCCCTGAACGGCGCCGGCCACTACGCCCATTACGCTGGAGAAGACGGTCAGCATCAGTCCAAAGAGAATAGAAATCCGCGTACCGTAGAGGATGCGCGCCAGCACGTCGCCGCCGTTGGCGTCTGTTCCCAGCCAGTTTTGCGCAGAGGGCGGAGAAGGGAAGGGGGTTGTGGTCGCGAAGTTAATGCTGTTGGCGCCAAAGCGTACCGGAGCCCAGATGGCCCAGCCGTGCTGTTCGATCTGCTGGCGCAGCCACGGATCCAGGTACTCCGCCGGGGTGGCAAACGGGCCGCCGAAGTCGCTCTCACTGTAGTTAGCCAGTACCGGCACGTACCAGCGGTCGTTAAAGTGCACCAGCAACGGTTTGTCGTTGGCGATCAGCTCCGAACACATGCTCAGGACAAACAGGACAGCAAAAATCCACAGCGACCAGTAGCCGCGGCGGTTATGGCGAAAACGGGCCCAGCGGGCCTGGTTAACGGGGCTTAAACGCGGCATCAGCGGCCCTCAAAATCAATTCGGGGATCGACCAGCGTATAGCTGATATCGCTGATGATATTCAGCAGCAGGCCAATCAGGGTGAAAATATAGAGCGTGCCAAACATTACCGGATAATCGCGCGATACGGTGGCTTCGTAGCCCAGCAGGCCGAGACCGTTGAGCGAGAACATCACCTCAATCAGCAGCGAGCCGGTAAAAAACATGCTGATGAACGTGGCTGGAAATCCGGCAATCACCAGCAGCATGGCGTTGCGGAAAACGTGTTTCCACATAATCTGCTTCTCGCTGACCCCTTTGGCGCGGGCGGTCACGACATACTGCTTGCGGATTTCATCGAGAAAGGCGTTTTTCGTTAACATGGTCAGGGCGGCAAACCCGCCGATCACCGTCGCCAGCACCGGCAGCGTGATATGCCAGAGATAGTCGGTGATTTTCTGGTACCACGGCAGCGTGCTGAAATCGGCGGAGACCAGCCCCCGCAGGGGGAAGATGTCGAAATAGCTGCCTCCGGCAAAGAAGACAATCAGCAGAACGGCAAACAGAAACGCCGGAATAGCATAGCCGATGATGATGAAGGTGCTGCTCCAGATATCGAAGCGGCTGCCGTTATGCACCGCTTTTCGGATCCCGAGCGGTATAGAGACCAGATAGATAATCAGCGTCCCCCACAGCCCCAGCGTGACCGAAACCGGCAGGCTTTGCTTGATCAACGTTAATACGGACGCACTGCGGAACAGGCTATCGCCAAAATCAAAGCGGATATAATCCCAGAGCATCTTGAAATAGCGCTCGTGTATCGGCTTATCAAAGCCGTAGCGATGGGTGATCTCGGCGATCACTTCAGGATCCAGCCCGCGCCCGCCGCGGTAGTGGCTTTCACTGATATTCCCCACGCCGGTTCGCGCATGGCTGGCGCCCATGCCTTCTCCGCCGCCGCCGGGCATGCCGCCGCTGTTGCCAAACTCAATGGCGGCAATGGCCTGGTCGACCGGCCCGCCCGGGGCAATTTGCACGATAAAAAAGTTAATGGTGATAATGGCCCACAGCGTGGGAATGACCAGCAGAAGTCGGCGGATTAAATAGGCACCCATGATAATTCCTTATCGCCGCTCGGCGGGCAGTCTGGCGGCTTTATTCACGTCATACCACCAGGTGTCAAAGCCCAGAGAATAGACAGGGCGCACGGCAGGCACGGAGAACTTGTCCCAGCGCGCAAGGCGGTCTTCGCCCATATACCACATGGGCAGCATGTAATAGTTCCAGGTTAACACCCTGTCGAGGGCGCGACCAAGCGGCAAGAGCTTATCTTTATCGCCCTGCGCCGCCACAATTTTCGCAATCAGGGCATCAATCGCCGGGCTTTTTACGCCTGGCGCATTGTACGAGGAGTCGATGTAGCTGGAGGCCCAGGAGATTTGCAGATCCGAGCTGGGCCACGGCTGCGCGGGCCACAGGCGCTGCATCATGTCGTAATCGCGGCTGCGCATGCGGTTGGTGATCTGCGCGTTATCGACCTGGCGAATGTTCATGGTGATCCCCAGCCGCGCAAGGTTGTGCTTAAACGGCAGCACCCACTGATCGTTGCCGCCAGAGGAGAGCAGCAGTTCAAAGCTTAAAGGCTTGCCGGTTTTCGCATTGACGCGTTTCTGGTTCTTCAGCTGCCAGCCTGCCTCATCCAGCAGCTTGCTGGCCTTTAGCAGGTTGTCGCGGTCGTAGCCGTCACCCTTTGAAGCGGGCGGCTGAAACACCATGGTAAACACCTCCGGCGGCACTTCCGCTTTCAGCGGCGCCAGCAGGAGCAGTTCGTCGGCTTTAGGGTAGTCGCGCGCGGCATATTCGGTGTTCTGGAAATAGCTGTTCGCGCGGCTGTACGCCCCGTAAAACAGGGCTTTGTTCATCCATTCAAAATCGAAGGCCAGGGAAATGGCTTCCCGAACGCGGCGGTCGGTAAATACCGGGCGCTGAATATTAAACGCCAGCCAGCGCGTGTCCTGGGCGGATTCGTTTTTGTGCTCGTCTTTGACGATGTAGCCTTTCGTGAAGTTTTTGCCGATATAGCGGGTCGCCCAGTTTTTGGCGCTGTTCTCCACGCGTAAATCGAAGGCGCCGGCCTTGAACGCTTCAAACGCCACGTTATCGTCGAGGTAGTAGTCATAGCGAAGGGTGTCGAAATTCCAGCGCCCGCGGTTTACCGGCAGGTTAGCCGCCCAGTAATCTTTCACGCGGGAATAGACCACGTACTGCCCCATGCGCCAGTCGGTAATGCGGTAAGGGCCACCGGCCAGCGGCGGCGTGGAGAGCGGGTCACTTAACTTATGGTTTTTCCAGAACGATTCAGGCATAACCGGCAGCGAGAACAGGCTAAGCATATTCTCTTTGTTCGGTTCGCTCAGCTCAATGCGTACGGTGAGGGGCGCAATGGCGCGCACCGTTGCGCCTTTATACACAATGCGGAACTGGGGAACGCCTTCGGTCATAAATTTATGAAACGTAAAAGCGACGTCGCTGGCCTTGACCGGCGTGCCGTCGTGAAAGCGGGCCCGGGGGTTTAGGGTAATTTCGGCCCAGGCGAAGTTATCCGCATAGCGCACGTTATCGGCAATCAGCGGGTAATAGCTGCCGGGTTCATCATCCGACGTGACAAAAAGCGTGTCATAGAGCGATTCCGTTCGCGCCGCGGCCACGCCGCGCAGGGCGAAGCGGTTAAAATTGTCGAACGTTCCCGTAGCCGAGAGCGTGACCTTTCCACCCTTAGGGGCGGCAGGATTGACGTAATCGAAGTGCGTAAAATTGACCGCGTATTTTGGCTCGCCAATCACGGCGAACGCGATGTTCTCTTTGATGGTTTGCGCCTGGCTGGACAGGCTCACGACTGCCAACCAAAGCAACATAAAGCGCATAAACATCTCGCGGCGGCTCCCTCTTTTACAGACCGGCTCAGTTAAGCTGAATAATAAGTGACGCCACGGGCAATGTGAAATTATTCCCCGTCAGGCGACACTGTATTTTGCCACGTGCGGAACTGCTCCAGCGGCATCGGGCGGCTAATCCAGTAACCCTGCAGATAATTAACCCCATGCTCGCGCAGCCAGGCCGCCTGTTCCGGTGTTTCCACCCCTTCCGCAACGGTCGACATATTCAGTCGTCTTGCCAGCGTCAGTACGGCATCCAGCACCGGGGAGGTCACGGTTTCTGTGCCAATGGCGTTGACAAAGCCACGGTCGATTTTCAGGTAGTCCATGGTGAAATGTTCAAGATAAATCAGCGCGCTGTGGCCGGTGCCGAAATCGTCGATGGCAATTTCAAACCCTTCGTTATGCAGCCATTCGAAGAGGCTGTTAGCTTCCCGATGGTTCAGCATATCGCGCTCGGTAATTTCCAGTACGATCTGGAAGTAATCAGGCGGCAGCAGGGCTTTGAAGGTGCGCATATCGTCTTTGAAACTTTCCGCATGCAGATGCCCCGGCGCGATATTAATGCCCACTTTGGCACCCGGCGGCAGCACGGTCTGTAGCACTGGCGCATCGTGAATAATCAGGTCAAAAAGATGCAGCGTGAGCGGAACAATCAGCTTCTGCGCTTCGGCAAAATTGATAAAGGCGTCCGGCGGGATCTCACCCATGGTCGGGTGCTTCCAGCGCATCAGCACTTCAAGCCCGGTCATCCTGAGCGATTTGGCGTCGACAACGGGCTGATAAACCACATAAAATTGGCCGCGCTTGATGGCGCTCAGAATCTCTTTGCCCGGATTGAGACGCGTCGTGAGGATGTAGAAGTTAAGCGACCCTGCCGCAATCCCGCACACCAGCCCGAAGAACAGGGCGTAAAGTATCTCATCGGTCGTCCACTCCTCGGCGTACAGGTTGATGGTCAGAGGAACGTCTTTGAGCGTCGCGGTGCGCGCCGGCTTTTCATGTAAATCCTTCGCTTTGACGAGGGCGCTTGAGGTAGTGGATAACGCATTGTCGCCGATGACGATCGCGATGCCTGCAAACTCGTCCTGGCGCGCGGTGTAAAGCAGGTACGGCGTCAGGTTGAGATTCACCGAGGTGAATACGCCGCCGTCCTTCACAAGCGGATTACGATACCAGATGGCAATCGCGGGCTTATTGGGCAGCATGGGCGTGCCGGGGAGCAGTGCGATATCAACCTGCTTGTTGATGTGCAGCTCGGGTATCAGCTCCTCCATCGGGGCATTCATTGGCCCTGTGGCTGACGAGCAGAACGCCATTTTGTCTCTGACCAGCAGGAAGGCGCGTACGTTGAGGCTGAAGGCCGCGCGTGAGGTCAGCTCCGCGTTAACGTCCTGGCAATTATTGAGCGTCAGCGGCTGCAGCACGTCGATGGAGGCTTTCAGCTCGTCAAAATAGCTCTCCATGTAGATGCGCACATCCATAATCAACGTATCGAATCGGATTTCCCGCTTGTGGTAGCTCCAGAAAAATTGCAATGAACCCAGGAGCAGGGCGGCGATCAGGCCGGTAATGATACTGAGGAACAGTATCTTTCGATGACTGGAGAAGTAGCGGGTGAGCATAAACGTCGTGGTTCCTGAATTGCCGCTGATTGTATTCATTGTAACGGGCAAAAAAAAACACCGCCGAAGCAGTGCTTTTTTTTATTGTATCGCCAGCCAAGGGATAACCAACGATACAATTATCATATTAACTGCGGGTCAGTACGCGGCGCGCTTCGTTGTAGCGCTTCTTCCAGTACGGTTCATTCATGCTGGAAATGGTCACACCGCTGCTGGTGGAGGCATGTACAAACTGGTCATTACCAATGTAGATGCCCACATGTCGACCGGTAGAACCTGCACGGAACAGCACTAAATCGCCGGTGCGCAGTTTGGTACGTGAAATCGACTTGCCCATCTCCTGCTGTTCGTAGGTCGAACGCGGAAGATCTAACCCAAATTGCTCGCGGAAGGTACGCTGTACAAAGCCGGAACAATCAATGCCTTTTTTAGTGCTGCCGCCAAGACGGTAACGCACGCCTTTCCAGTCAGCATACTGGTCCATAATGCGGGACTTCACGTCCAGATTACGTACCATATTTTCAAATTCATCCTGAGAGGCTTGCAGTGAAGAGGAATCTTCCATTCCCACAACACGCGTCTCAGGATGCATATTCTTTGCGGTGTTCGATGTACTACATGCAGATAACAGTACCGCGACTGCTATCGCCGGGATCCCCCGTAAGATATATCTCAGAAACGGTTGAGATTTGACCATTTTGTTTATTTTCCCTTGAAGTCCTTAACGACAAATATCGTTATAAAAATGCCAAACGTGACGAGACTAATTATCTGTTCACATTGAGACAATTGTTTCTGGTGACATTTGTGGTGCAGCGCACAAAATTATTCACCATCGAAATAATTATCTCCATGGGGCAAAACGAGTTCGAGATTAACCGATTGCCAGGGCTATTGCGAGTAAAAAGAGCCTTTTTTTTATAAGAAATTGTGATACAGAAAGTAAAAATTTGTCATTGCACAAAATAGCGGCAGATCCGCCGCATAATCGTGCAATTGATTCATTTTTATCACGAATGTGATGACAAGAATATGACAGCGCAGAAAGATCGCGGGAAGGGCATTATCAGGGATCGTGATGATCCCCGATAGTTTACGTTAAAAAACGGTAATTATTTGTTCAATTTTTGTTGCTTTCTACGCGGAAGATAGCGATCGAAAAGGGTAATTAGGCGATCGCTCAAAGGCGTCATCAGAACCCACGGCAGACCAATCAGCACCGCGGAAAGGGAACCCACGACAATATCCGTCAGCCAGTGCGCGCCAATCATCACGCGCGGGAAGGCAAATATCACCACAATAAGCAGGGCGATTGCGAACGCTTTCTTACCGAAATAGCGCAGCATGAAGCCAGAAAAAATAAGCAGCATCATGCCGTGATCGCCCGGGAAACTGTCCTTCGAGGCATCTTTTGTTGGAATATGCAGCAGTTCACTCACGCGATAAATATTCGGGAAAGAGAGCGAAGGACTTGCACGTTTTACCGGCATCAGATGTTGCGCCAGCTGATTAATGATCACCGCAGCCAGAAGCATCACCAGTCCGATAACCAGGATGCGGCGACGCCCCGAGTCATCCTCTTTAAGCCAGAAAGAGAGCATCAGGCAGCCCATGGCCAGCAGGGAAAAGCCGTCGAAGGCGCGGTTATTGGTAATTGCCACCAGCCACAGAAAGGCGTCACTCTTCACCAGCCCCTGGTTGAAGAAATGAAACAGGGATGAATCCAGCGGGAACCAGAAACCGTGATTCACCGGGATATACCAGGAGAAAAAGAGCGCCAGACCGGCGACATTAAGCAGTAGTATCTGGGGAATTCGAGTCGTCATAACGTTCTGCATTGAGTGAAAACTGGGGCAACGTTAGCCGCCCGAACTTAAACGAAGCTTCAACAGGCTGGACTGCAGGGCATTCCAGTCGGCGTTAACCGCACTAATTAACTCTATTCGGCTGTCAGGTGGCGCGACGTTTTGCGTTTCGATAAAGAAATCGTCGCCCTGGCGGTTGATCCGCACCAGTCCGTCTGGCGTGCGCATGATCCCTTTCACGCGGTCGACCGGCGCAAGCCTGGCCCACTCAAGGATGCCAATGGTATCGAAAACGGTATCGGCATCGAAAATCCATCCGCAGGCCTGATACCCCTGACCGCTGTTAAGGTTACGACGCCAGCGCTGGTGTTCCGGCAGGCTAAGCGCGGCCAGACCCTGCTTTGCAGAATGGTGATGCGCATGCTCTGCACTGGCCGGGAGTTGCGTCAGGTTCAGGCGGGGAAGATCCAGCAGGGCGCTATCAATATTCCCCTGCGTGGCCTGCACACGCGTCCGATTGCCGCCGAAATGCTGCCACCACACGTCCAGCGCGGCCCGGCTTTCCGCCGTGGCGCGATCTTCTTTATTGGCGACAATAACGTCTGCTGCGGCGAGCTGATCGCGAAAGTTCTCATTGGCCACCGCTTTTTCATCCAGAAGCTGACGCGGATCGAGCAGGCACAGCGTGGCGCGAAGATCGATCCACGGCTCGTAAACCGGGGCGGTCAGTAAATCGAGGATCTGCTTCGGGTGGCCCAGACCGGTAGGTTCAATCAGCAGGCGGTCCGGTTTGCCCTGACGCAGCAGCGTATTGAGGCCTACCTGCATCGGTAAGCCGTTTACGCAGCACATGCATCCGCCGGGGATCTCTTTAATCATTGCGCCGCTGGATGACAGCAACGCGCCATCAATGCCCACTTCGCCGAATTCATTGACCAGCACGGCCCATTTCTCGGCGGGATCTTTATTCGCCAGCAGATGAAGAATAGAGGTGGTTTTACCGCTGCCGAGAAAACCGGTGATGAGGTTGGTTTTGGTCACGTGCGCTCCGCAAGAGAATTGTGATGCTATAACACTATGCTCTTATCCTGGCGAAAAACGGGCGCAATGAGAAGGGGGAGGGCGAACGGAGGCAATGTCCGTTCGCATTAAGCGCAATAATCGCTAAAGATTTAACGTTTCAATAACAGCCTGGCGTGCGCCACGGCGGGTGATGCGCTGGTAGGCCTGGCTAACAGCCTCAGCGAAAACGCTATTTTGCGCGAGATCGTGACCGAAGACCTCGCTCAGCCCCAGCAGCGCATTGACGCGGTCGGCGTCGCTGCTGGCCTCGACAATCGTGCGGATTTTATCGCTGAGGGGATCGCGAACGTCAATCGCGTTGCCGCGTTCGTCGAACCCGCTGACGTAGCGTATCCAGCCAGCGACGCCCAGCGCCAGCAGCGGCCATTCTGTTTTACGCTCAAGGTGGACGCGGATGCCATCCAGCATTCGCTGCGGCAGCTTCTGGCTACCGTCCATCGCGATTTGCCAGGTACGGTGCTGCAGCGCCGGGTTAGCAAAGCGCTCAATCAGGCTGTCGGCATAGGCAGTCAGGTCGACATCCTTTATACGCAGCGTAGGCGCCTGTTCATCCAGCATTAGCCGCCGGGCGGCTTCGCGGAAGGTGGCGTCCTCCATGCATTCATTAATATGCGCGTACCCGGCGAGATACCCCAGATACGCCAGGAAAGAGTGGCTGCCGTTAAGCATGCGTAATTTCATCTGCTCCCACGGCAGAACGTCCTGCACCATCTGAACGCCCGCCACTTCCCACTCCGGACGCCCGGCGACAAAATTATCTTCCACTACCCACTGAATAAACGGCTCGCAGCTTATGGCGCACGGATCGTCAACGCCGAGCGCGTCGGCGATTTCTGCAAGCGAGGCCTCCGTCGCGGCGGGAACAATTCTGTCGACCATCGTTCCCGGAAAACTCACGTGGCCCTCGATCCACTCCGCCAATGCCGGGGAGCGCTTATGCGCCATGCCAAGCACCGCATTTTTCACCACGTGGCCGTTGTCCGGAATGTTGTCGCAGGAAAGCACGGTAAACGCAGGCAAGCCGCGCTCGCGGCGGCGATTAAGGGCTTCGACCAGGATCCCCGGCGCGGAATGCGGCTCAGCGGGATTTTCCAGATCGTGGACGATCCGGGCGTTTTGTAAATCCAGCTTACCGGTCGCGGGATCGATGCAGTAGCCTTTCTCCGTAATGGTGAGCGACACAATCGCCACCTGCGGCTCGCAAAACTTCTCTATTATCGCGGGCAGAGAGTCCAGCTTTGCATTCAGGCATTCATGTACGGCCCCGACAATAATCGGCTGATTTCCTTCAGCTCCTTTCTCCAGCACGGTAAACAGGTGATCCTGCGCGCGCAGCTGGCTCATCAGCACGTCGCCGCTGAACAGGCTAATCTCACAAATTCCCCAGTCGCCGCCTTTTTCATTCAGCACCCGGTTTGTTAACAATGCCTGATGCGCGCGGTGAAACGCACCGAAGCCGAAATGGACGATGCGGGAGCGCAGTTGATGACGATCGTAGCGCGGTTGTTGAACCTGGGGTGGAAGGGCGGTTGAGGCAATTGTCTTCATGAAATACACACCTGATTAACCATTAATTAACAATGCCAGTCTAAAGTTATATGACAGCAAATAAAATTGGTAAGCCGTAAATATCCCCGTTCTGTGAGTTTGATCAATCAATGTGTGGCGGCGTGTTGACCCTTCACAGTAAACATGTATGGTAGTCGTCATTGCAGTAACCCATATTGGTATAACAACTTGAGAGGATGAGGCAATGGAACAAACCTGGCGTTGGTACGGGCCGAACGATCCAGTTTCTCTTGATGATGTGCGTCAGGCTGGCGCAACGGGTGTCGTCACGGCGCTGCATCACATTCCTAACGGCCAGGTATGGCCGGTTGAGGAGATTCAACAGCGTCAGGCGCTGCTGGCTGAGAAGGGGTTAACCTGGTCTGTGGTAGAAAGCATTCCGGTTCACGAAGATATCAAAACCCATTCCGGGGAATACCGGACCTGGATTGCAAACTATCAGCAGAGCATTCGCAACCTGGCGGCCTGCGGCATTGATACGGTCTGCTATAACTTCATGCCGATTCTGGACTGGACGCGTACCGACCTGGAATATCAGATGCCGGACGGCTCGAAAGCGCTGCGTTTTGACCAGATTGCCTTTGCGGCGTTTGAGCTGCACATTCTGAAACGCCCGGGCGCCGAAGCGGATTACACCGCTGAAGAGCAGCAGCAGGCCCTTGAATGGTTCAATGCCGCCAGTGAAGCGGACGTTGAGAAGCTGACCCGCAATATCATTGCTGGCCTGCCGGGTGCGGAAGAGGGTTACACGCTGGATCAGTTCCGCGCGCGTCTGGCGGAATACGGCAATATTGATAAGCAGCAGCTGCGTGAAAACATGGCGTATTTCCTGCGCGCTATCGTTCCGGTTGCGGAAGAAGCCGGCGTGCGTCTGGCGGTACACCCGGACGATCCGCCGCGTCCTATCCTCGGCCTGCCGCGTATCGTGTCTACGATTGAAGATATGCAATGGCTGAAACAGACGGTCGACAGCATCTATAACGGCTTTACCATGTGTACCGGCTCCTACGGCGTGCGCGCTGATAACGACCTGGTACGGATGATTGAAACCTTTGGCGATCGCATTCACTTTACGCACCTGCGTGCGACCTGCCGTGAAGAGAACCCAAAAACCTTCCATGAGGCGGCGCACCTTGGCGGTGATGTGAATATGGTGGCGGTGGTCGACGCTATTCTGGCTGAAGAGGCGCGTCGCAAGCAGGCGGGCGATGTGCGTCCTATTCCGTTCCGTCCGGATCACGGACACCAGATGCTGGACGATCTGCGGAAGAAAACCAACCCGGGCTATTCGGCGATTGGCCGCCTGAAGGGGATGGCGGAAGTGCGAGGGGTCGAGCTGGCGCTCAAGATGACGAAATATCCGGAGCTTCTGTAACCGGAATTGTCGGGTGGCGAAGCCGCCACCCGACAAATGCCATAATCAGTCAGCACGACCCATATAGCGTTTTTCTTCAATATGGATGCGGATCTTCTCGCCAGCGGAGAGATATTCCGGCACCTGCACAACCAGACCGGTGGTCAGGGTCGCTGGTTTGTTGCGCGCACTTGCTGACGCGCCTTTGATGCCCGGCGCGGTTTCAACGATTTCCAGATCCACGGTCTGCGGCAGTTCAAGCGCCAGCAGCACGCCGTCCCAGGTCAGTACCTGCATGTCTGGCATACCGCCTTCAGGAATGAACAGCAGCTCTTCTTCGATCTGATCTTTGGTGAAGATGTACGGGGTGTAATCTTCTTTATCCATGAACACGTATTCGTTGCCGTCGATGTAGGAGAAATCAACGTAGCGGCGGGTCAGGGTCACGGTATCAACGATATCGTCACCTTTAAAACGTTCTTCCACCTTCAGGCCGGTACGCACATCGGCGAAACGCATTTTGTACAGCGTCGCTGCACCACGGGCGCTTGGTGCCTGAATGTCGATGTCTTTCACAATCAGCAATTTGCCGTTGTAATTCAGTACCATACCTTTCTTAATTTCGTTCGCTCTTGGCATTGCAGTAATCCTGTCTACGGGAGGTAAAAAATATCGCGCCAAATTACTCGCGCGCGGCCTTTCAGGCAAGTGGAATTCGTGGCTTTTGCTATCAATACGCAAAAGGTGTTACTGTGCGCCCGATGCCCGACTGTACGGGTGTTCGCCACCGAGAGAGCATGTATGGATTGTCGTCCAGATTGCGGCGCGTGCTGTACCGCTCCGTCCATTTCAAGCCCCATTCCAGGCATGCCTGAAGGCAAGCCTAACAGTCAATTATTCTCAGTATAAAAAATGACATAGCTAAGCAGAAATGACTTTTTTGCTAAGTGTTTCAATTGAATGTGAAAAGCTTTCTCCATAGCCAGTTTTAGACAGTTGTAATAACTCATTTAGTCCAGAATGACTTGTAAACGAAAGGTTTTCATAAAGACATATAGGAAGTTCTGAATTGTCTTTAAATCTTCTGTCTGGGCCTCCAGACTTGTTCACATACTTCCATGTCCTGCCAACGACTATGGCATCTCCAGGTACACCTTCGCTCTCAATGAATCGACTATCACCTACATTAACGAATAGCTGGTTATAACCAACAGCGCCTACACCTTCACGGTCATAAACCAGTACTCTATCTGGAAAAAAATGCAATGTTTGGCGACCGACATTGATAGCAATCGTCTCAATATTTGTTTTAACAAAGGGAGGCTTTGATTTGCTGATTGAGGTGACTTTTCTGCGTAGTAAGTTACCAGCTCCGGCATGATACTTGGGGTCATAAACGGCTCCAGAAGCTTCTATATGCCATACTTTTGAGCAGCTTGCGAGCTTGGCTCCACTATCATGAAGTTGCTGGTAACATGCCATCATTTGATCATCAAAGTCATAAAAAAGAACAGTAGTCTTTCTTAGCTGATCGTACATGTAAGCAAAAACAGAGATTGCTACCCCTACGATAAAGCCTATAGCGAGGCACCACTCAGGCCATGTCTGTGAAAAACCGTAAAGTAACAGCGCAATCGAAAGGCACATGACCAAGGGCCATATTTGTGACTTCTTACGTTTGTTGTTCAACTCTTCAAGCAGTTCTCGGGAACTTGAATCAACGATTTCCGAGATATGGGATGACTCGATTTCCTCGAGAGGTGCATGTGTAGTGTCATGTTCTATTGGGGATTCATTAGGTACACGTTGGACCTTTTTACCGTTCTCTGGGATCATGCTTGGTGAAAGCGAAGCACGATAATAGACTCCGCCAGCACCAACATGGATGTAATTTCCTCTTGGACCAGTACCGAATCTCAGCCCTTTTATGCCAATAGATGCGCCGACTCCAGATTTGGATAGGTTGAATCTTATCGGTCCAACGCGAATGCTTTTCCTAACGTAAATGCCCATAGTAACTCCATGTAATAGGTAGCATGAGAATGTGAGTCAACGAAAATCCTAACAAATTCTACATCAGAAAATGATGAGGCTAGATGTCTTAAAGACAGCACTGCGTATTTTTATATTTTTCAATTGGTTAGTAAGCATTTCCCATTTTGATTTAGTTGCCTCTAAACAGTGACCTGTCTGTGGAAGTGTCTTTCTGTTATTGTTGACGATTGAGCTAAATTTTGAACAGAAGGCTAAATGGACTGTCGTAGCGATTGTGGGGCTTGTTGTATTGCTCCTTCCATCTCATCTCCAATCCCAGGGATGCCACAGGGAAAGCCAGCAAATGTAAGATGTGTACAGTTATCGGAAGATAATCTATGCAACATCTTTGGGTCAATCCACCGCCCCACGGTGTGTAGCAGTCTGCGCCCTTCACTCGATATGTGCCATAAAAATCGCGAAGAGGCTATGGCTTACTTGATCCATCTTGAAAAACTAACCTCACCATAAAATCGTTGCCATAAATAATTTTGTGGTGTATAGTGAAAGAAATTTACTGTGGAAACTTTTCAGAGTTTCTATTTATCTACTAACACCGCATTTATGCCAGTAGCTGTTGGGCTTGGTCCTCCCCAAGAGTCTCTCCCTCATACTGGTTATTATTAATATCTGCTATGTGGTGTTAGTTGTATGTCCATAGATCTGCCTTTCCCTGCTGTTCAAAAAATAACCAATCATCGTGATGATGGTCGTTACTCACTTATCCATAGCTCTGAATATGTACTTGATGGGCTTGTATACCGTTTGAACTATGATTCGATGAAGAAGGGTTATCATCCGATCAGAAAAGAAATCATTGATGCGTTCATTAAGCAGATCCATGCAATGCAATCGCACTACAGCAAGGTTTTTGCTTTCCGGTTCGATTTGTCAGTACCGGAGGGAATGCCTGTTTCGGAAAGTAATGGATTAGTGAGTGATCTTTTTGAACGATTGAGAGGGCGCTTTAAAAAGAAGGCGTGGAATGGACAACCAATAAAAAAATTTGCTTACGGTTGGGTTCGAGAAAAGGAAAGGGCTATGCAGGTTCATTACCACTGCTGGATAGCATTACCTCATTTCCAAGTTCAAACCGCTGGCTTTGGTAACACAGGCATGATTGGGTTGATAAGTGAGCTTTGGAATGAATTGACAGACGATACCAGCCGTGTGCATTTAGCTGAGAATGGCCGATACTCTATCGTAAGGGGTCATCATGATTCCCTTGCTGATTTTGTTGAGCGTATTTCGTACCTTGCGAAAAACAGCGGTAAATTTTCATCTGGAGAAGGGCACAGGATCTTTTCAACATCCAAGCTCAGAATGAAAGCGGGAAATTAACAAAGACAGTCAAATCTTTCCTGTATCGCTTTAAGAGCCGTTTTTATGGGATGTGAATACATTTTATTGGTTTTCACCTAAAAGTTCTCCGTAGTGGTATTCAAGGCTTTTTTGAGGGGGTATGGAGCACTCTTGGTATAGATTCGGTAACAAACTAATTACGCGCTCTAGAATCTGCTACAAAGATAGATGAAACCCGGAAAATTGCTTTATGAGAGAAATATTTCCGGGTTTACATGTATTTATAGATTAAGTGTGTGAGTGCCTTTAGGATAATAAGGGCCAACACAATATGAAGTGTCGTTTAACTCTGGAGATATCATGGATGTTGTAAATATTAACTGATACTCATCATGTAAATTTTGGCATTCATTAATTATAACGTGTTGGAAATTATGGCTTCGTGCATCAACCATTCCTTTATCTTCAATATTATCCATAATAATGAAATTAGGTAGGCGTGACTCTGGATCGTCAACGCAGTGGAGGAAGATAGCAAGCCGAATACTGTTTTTGAAAATAACCATTGAACTAGCGGAAAATTTACTCATGCCGTCCAAATACATTCTGTCTCGAGCAAAGTCAATAATAACATCGCCAGGGTTATCGAATGCAGGCTCGTTGCCACCATCTGATATTAACAGTCTTTTGGTTATTTGCTCTATATCGGAGTATACAGCCACTTGTCTTTCTGCTTGAAGTTTGTCTAATGAAGCAAGTTTATCTTTAATTTCCAAAATTCTTTTTTGGGCTTGTTGCTTCTCCAGTAAGAGAGCATTTATTTTAGAAATGCCACCTCTGTTTTCTTCAAGAGAAAGAATGGCTCCCTCAATAAATCCGATGCTTTTTCCAATTTCAATAATCAAGCTTTCTTTTTCGGATGGAATCAATGAGAAAGTCTTAAGGCTACGAGATAGCTCATTTATTTTTAAGCTTGTCTTTTCTAGATTAACATTAAGGTCTCTGATCTCACTTTCAAGACTTGCAATAACTTGACTGCTTTCTTTTATTTGAAAGTTCAGGTTGTTGAGTTGTTTGACATAAGCATCATCAGACGAGTTTTTGCTATTTTTACTTTTGCATAATCCACAGCTTTCTAAATCGGTGCTTATCTCAATATGATTTAAACATGAGGGGCAATATTTGAATTCAATACTACCAAGTGAATTATTAACGGACTTAGAATGTAATAGTGCATCTTTCCTTGATTCTAGTGAAATTAAGAAAAGTTTCGTGTCGCTCATTTCTTTTGATAAAGAAATAATTTCTTCCTGTATTTTGAATCGGAAAGATATCAACTCAAGATTTTCATTTTGTAATTTTGCTAAAACGGATTTGTCTTCGCTGCTATCATCCGTGTTTCCACCAGAAAGCAACGTTTGCATCTCTTCATTAAGTTTATCAAGTTCAAGTGAGTATTTTTCAATGCGCTGATTTAATGAATGTTCACTTACTTTTACATCATCTCCGCCAATTATCTTAAATATTGAATTTGCTTCTGAATTGAATTTTTCGAAACGTTTTGTTTCTGATAACTGTTCTTGTCTTAAGTTGTGAGCTTCTAAGTCATCAATGCCAAGAAGGTATTCACCAATAGCTCTTCTTAAGTTAGGATTATCAAAGTTCTTCTCTTCTTTTAAAAGCTTGGTTGTTGCTGATAATTGGTCAACGTACATCAATCGCATTATCTGATGGAGAGTTAAATTTCGGTCATCATCAGTTTTATGTCTTGGAAGACTCAAAAGCTCAAAAAGCTGCTGAGAAAAGCTATGTAATGTATCACTTCTGCGATAAGGATAACCTGTCCAGTGAGAATTGAGTTTGATGGATGAGTCAATAGTACCTTCATGCAAGTACATCTTTGACAGTCCGTTTTCAACAATATCTCTTTTTAATGTGATCCTAATTCCGTTGAGTGAAACTTGAGCAAATACTTTATCACAATATGATTGATGTTGAGTCCAGTCAGTTATAACTGAACCTAAAGCATAAGACAATAAATCTACAATCGTTGATTTGCCCGTCCCATTCCAACCTCTTATTATATTAACGCCTTTGTGGAATTCTTGGTCATACACAAAAATGCCGTTCCTGGATACAGCGAATCTTTCAACAATCAAATGAGGCTTAATCATTTGTATCTACCTCGTCATATCTATATTCCATAAGACCTGTTCTTTTTTTTAGTCCGTTGGAGCCGTAAAATTCAATTTGCTGGAACCCTTTGGATATTAGGGCAAACCATTCACTCTTCCTGTAAGAAACTTCGCTCAAAGAATGTTTTAAATCTTCAGGTAAAACAGTTTTAGTCCTTTTTATCTTTCCATTTGTATAACTTTCCATATCAATTAAATTCTTGGACAAAAGATGATGGAACGCGATAGATTGAATTCGTCTTAGTTCAATGAAAATCCGATTAGGATTCTGAATGTTCTCGTAAGGTTCACTTATCTTTTGTATTGCTTTTTTATAACGTCTTAATTCATTCGGAAATGGTTTTATGAGTTTTAAAAGACTAGGGAAAAGTACATAAAAGTCCATTAGCCTGAATAGTTCAATATCAATTTCACAGTCATTTTGCTCTTCTAATAAAAGCAACGATCTATAGACGCAATGGCTGGTATCGAATATTGGGTGATATATTAACATTTAATCCCCCACGATACATGACATAAGCCAGTCAAAAAATAAAGCATTCCTGATACCAACTCAGTAGTAATCAAGCTATCGTAACGAACAATAGCTTTATGCACTGGTTGAATTATTTCAATATTAACTAGTCTATCGATTTCTACTTTACTTTGACCACTCATTATTGCTGGATAAATACACTGATGCCAGCTCGAACAAATGGCGGAAAGAATCTGAATGTATACTGTTTGTTCAACCAGAGACATTTGATCTTTAGCAACTCTCCGAGCAAATTTATTTTTTAGCCTTGTTGCTCTTTCCACTAAGTCAGATCTGTCACCGCGTAAAAGTTTACCTTCCAGTCCAATGATCTCTCTTCCTGGATAATCATCTAGATACTCTGCTAAATCTTCCATTATGGATATTAATTCGTCATGGCCTAAACAAGACTTTTTAACCTGATCAATGGTCGATTCTAAACTCGACAGTGTATAAAAATTGTTGTCGCCGTCATGCGATGCGCCGTCTTGATATTTAACTTGAGATATAGTCATGAGAAATTGTTATCTCCCTCATGTCTTGCATTATCTTTATATTCAACGGTCTGAATTTTCACATGGGGAGGTGTTGATGACGGCAGCTCTGCCTTGGTCTCATTATTAGTAGCATCTAGAGGACGGGTGTCATCATTTTCAACTGTAGGATAGGTTTTTGCTGTTTTTAATGTAGAATAAATGAAGAATATAGCCAAGAGAACAAGAATGATTAGGATTAAAATGAAGAACCTATTAATTCCTAAAAAATCTGTTATTTTTTCGTCGAAGATTTTATCAATAACAAAATAAAAAACGTAAAGTACGAGCCCGGGAAGACCAACTTTTTTTATTGATTTACTCCAAAAATCGCTCATAAATTTCCCTATACTATAGTTAGCACATTGAAAGTATTGACAATTTACCATTAACTAAGTCTAAAATCCATAAAAAATCAATCAAGATATGCTATAGGTTATTTTATGTTTTTCAATGGGTTATCGAATGAAAGATAGATAGAATACTAAATAGGAATCGATCTGATAGTCTTAGACTTTGCTCATCGCCCAAGCAGCATTGTCAATGCTTACTATAGTAATGGACAGACAGAGCAATGATGGTAAACGTGCCCAAAGCTACGCAGTACTATCCCGATCATTACGTCGTACATCGTGCTAATCCTACAACACTCGCAGGTCCGATATTCTGGCTTTCTTACCTAGCAAAAGAACGCAGGAAGTTGCAAACAGGGAAGGGAACGCGCTTATACTCAACATCAAAGTTGAGTCGTAAAGCACTGGATTCGTAAATATCGCACAGGAAGCCCGTAGAGCGTTTTTCTTTGCAAGGTATCAAATCGTATCAGCCATATCATAAAAATCGCTTACAGCCTCGCTCAGAGCGTTTTAAGGCATGATTTGTAACTGGTTAACTTTATGCTTCGGTCAGATGCATGATAGTTCAACTATAGTTGCTATGCTGATAGATTCATACATCACTTCAAAATTCCTCGCGAAGCGAGGGACACGAACGAAGTGAGTGTCTGTGTACGATGTACTGTTTATAATATTTATATTTTATATATAGAGAAAACAGTACATTTCCGTATGTTTTTTAACCAGCATTAACTATCCGTCTTCGCTTCGCTTGACGGAACTCGCTTCGCTCGCCATTCAGGATATAACTTCAGCGTTTGAAACGATTTTCGCAACCCTTAGAACGTTTTGTTCAATGTTCATTGTCCGGTCAGAATCGAAGATAAAATATTTGATTTGGCCTGACACAGCTTTGGCACAGATCCTCTCCCATTTTGACACTTCCGCCCTGTGACAGAAGCGGAAGTTGAACAACCATCTGTGCGATCAAAATATAACAATATTTTGAAGGTGCAGCGGGTATCACTATCTTAAAACATGATATGTAAGAAGATAGGGGGCTGTGAGGAACCCAGATGGGATTTATCGTTGATGGAGCCAAGCTGAGATATCCGTTATGAAGAGACCAATAGCGCACAAAAATGATCGTCTGCCAGTGCCGAAAACGAATCACTTTACGCTTGAAGCGAGGCAGCGTGTTATCAATGGACTTGTTGCGACGGCTAAAGCTGACTTCGTATCCTTAGTTAACTGGCTGAAAACAGGTAAACAGAATGGTGAACCTATTCCGTTAGATAAATGCGAAAGTCTTCGAACTGCTATTCTTAATCTTGGGACCCTTAAAGCTGGTGTACAAACCGACTGGAAGCAGGTAATCCAGTTGATGGAAAAAGAAATCAAAAAAAGCCATCAACTGAATGCCTCGGTTCCTGCATCCTCGCAGCTTGTTACTGGTGTTCTAAGAAGTCTTAATGATATCAGCGAGAAGATCGCTGCGGGCAAAGCTGTTCCCGAGATGCTTGGCAGGCTCGAGAATATGCAGCAAATGATTGCCAACCTCAAGGATAATGAGGGGCTCATTAAAAGTATCAGCATTCTAACCCGAAGCGCACAGGATGCTTTGCGTGGCTATAGCAAGAAGCAGCCAAAATCAAAAATTAGGAGGCCTGAAAAAGCAAATCCTCTCCTTCGTGAAGAACAATCCTTTCGTGCTGAGTGTGCCCCACTAATCGGGGAAAACGATATTTTCATAATCGCTAGTTGCCTTATTTCAATGTCGGCTCGGTTGGGGCAGTCCCCTGTTAGCCTGGCTAAAAGAGCAGCCGCGTTAAAAGGTGTCATCAAAACTGGGCTTTTGCCCGAACTGCTGGAGTTACTTCAGCAGGATGTGGAGTTGAATGCCTTAGTTCCGCTCAACATAGACAAAGATGACATTACTCGTAGTGATGGTGGTAAGCTTGTGGGATTGACAGGGGTCATTGAGGGGGGCTCCTCTATCGGTGTGGAAGCGCAGCGTATTATTACCGCAGAACTTAAAAAGCTCGCGTATATCTCCGCAGTTCAGCGCGTTTATCTGGATACAGCTCGTTTAGGACTGGCTTTGGTAAACGATACTTTTAAGGTTATCGAGGAGGTAAAACGTATTGCTGAGAAGCACAATTGGAGTCCATTATCGGTTGCGGTGTATGCGACTTCCAAAACGCCTGGCATAAGGCCGGATATCGCCGGAGATGTGATTACTTTACTGGCACAGGATGAGATCCTTTCAGCGACCGTCAAACGATAACTTTATTTGTATTAGCTCAGATTTGACCTGACATAGGTGTGGCCCAGGGCTGGACTTAATCTGACAGTCCGCTCCGTGCCAGGAGCAGATGTTGTTGATATCAGTTTGTGTTGAGTAACGGGGAACATATCAACTGCAAAATGAGGCCTGTGTTTTCTATAAGTTCAGGTGAAAGTACATACCTTAACTAATCACCCCGGTGGCTATCGGGCAAGAGGCAACAATGGCGAAGAAACGCAAGGCGAAAAACTACATAACACCTGAGAAGATTGCAGCACGCAAGCAGGAAGAACAGCGTCATAAGCAAGCCGATGAGGTTATGGCCAACCTCAAGATCGGGAAAAGTCAGTACTTGGGCGTTTCTATTTGGAAGAATATCACCATCCAGCTGGCACGCGGAAAAAACGTCGCTGAAATCACGTACGATATGGAACGAGATACGTTGGTCGGCCAGTGCCGTACTATAGAGGTTAAACGCCTTCGAGCCAAAGAACATCAACAGCAAAGCAGAGCCAGTGCGGAAAAGATTGTAGCATCGCGCGTCCCGCCGCTAGCCACACCGGCTACCGTGGATAACCGCCAGAAACCGGGCAAACTCAGAGCCAAAACTCTTCATCTGCTGAAAAAAAAGCCCGCTAGCAGCAAAGTGGATGCGTGGACGATTGCACGCGACGTGTCACGGTCATCCGCACCTCAAAAGAAATTGACCTTTGGAGCGGTATTACATCAGAACCCAGTAGCTAAGCCTGAAGTTATCAGCTTTAGCGGAAACGAGAAGCGGTTAGAGGGGGCTGACACGCCAGCGGCTGCCATTAAAAGATACGATCTTCCGCTGCCTAAGCCTAGAGAGGCCACCATGAGGCGCAAACTGACGGGTATTGAGAAGGCCATGAAGATGGTTCCCGTTGCAAGCCGTCACGAGTTTGCGATGTTCGTACATAAACACCATGAAAGTGGTTACACAGCAGAACAACTGCTCGCACAGTACTTGGCTGCTGCAATTACTGCACCTGGAGCAAATGATTCAGTTGTTGTCGTGCCGAAGATTATTAACGAAACGGCCGCCGTAGAGTTGACCGCACCATTACCGGTATCTCACGATCCATTTAAAGAAGCGCGCTTACCAAACCTCCGCCAGACGCTGGATATCAGCATCGAAACGCCGAAAGGTATGGACGAGCTGGGAGAGCAGGATATCACTACGGTCAACCCGCTGCGCGATGGCCGCGAGCTGAAAGGCGGCTCCTCCGAACGTCTGGTGCGTCAGCGCGATGCGGCAATCCAGACTGAGTTTAAAGCAGAGCTTTGCTACAACTTCGGTTACCGTTGTGCCGTTTCCGGTAAACATCTGGGCGGTGTACTGGATGCCGCTCACATTGAAAGCGCGGCCAAAGGGGATTACAGCGCGAGCAACGGCATTCTGCTGTCACCTACTCTGCACCGCCTGTTTGACGCGAACAAGATGGGAATTAATCCTGAGACAATGACTGTTCATTTCAAACCAGGCATTGAGTTTGAGGAATATGAAGGCCGTGTGATCACCCCAATGCATTACCGCCTGAACAAAGACAAACTGGCTGCTCGCTGGGGTGAATACCTGAGAGACGCAAATTGAGATACGCCATGCAGCGCTACCTTGAAGCAGGGCATAAAAAAACTGCCGCTGTTGATACCAGTGTAATTTCCGCCACTAATCACCCTTTCCTAGTACTTCCTATATGGCCAGAAGCGGGCGTTACGCACAAACTCTAATGGTTAATGGGCGAGGTATCTAATGCGCTTACAGGACGATGATAAAGTCTTGAGTGTTCTGGCTGCAAAGTAATCTCTTGAGTTACGATTTATAAAGTGGAGTATATTGTTGTTTTAAAGATATCAGATCCAGGGTTCGCAATAGGGATGTAATGTTAGTGGCAAAATATTCAATTGCACATGGTAACAGTCTGCTATTTGCTCAGAGCGGACAGTCAGATTTGATTGTACTTTGTCTACTGTAACTGTCACTTCGAGCTAATACACTTATTTTGAACTAGATTACCAATTCCTTTTTGATCCGGTAGAACGTTGCACGACTGATATCAGCAGCTTTCATTATGTGAGCTGGTTTAACGTTCTGTGCCAACATTTCACGTACCACTTCACGGGCTTCCATATCTTTCTCTTTTCCCGTATACAAACCTGCCTGTTTTGCTCTCTCGATCCCCTGTGCCTGACGTTTACGGCGGGTTTCATAATCTTGTCGTGCCATTGTCGCAAGGATATCGATCAGCATAGCATTGACTGCCCGAAGAATGCCGCTGGTAAGGTCGTTGCCGGACATTTCAACCATCTGCCAGCTTGTTGGCAAATCCATCGAAACAATAACCAGTCCTTTACTGTTCAGCGTAGCTTTGAGTTCAGCCCATTCTTCATGTTGAAGACGACTGAGACGGTCAATCGATTCGATGAGAAGCAGATCGCCGGGTTGTGCTTCCTCAAGGAGATGCATCAGTTCCACACGCTCCAGCTTCGCACCACTGGCATTTTCAATGTATTCTCCGGCTACTTGCCAGTTTTTGCTTTGCGCAAATTCGCGCAGGCTAACTAATGCACGATCAGCATGCTGGCCTTCGGTAGATGCACGGCAGTAAATACGGACATTCATCATGCATTCTCTTTTGAGTGTTAAATGGATACCTATATGATACAGTGCGTGTTTTTGTTGTCAATAGAGTCAAATTCAACCCTATTGAGACTTTGTATCATGGTCTTTATCAGGTATACCCTAAAGAGACCTACAAGATGGAGAAAAACATCGACAATTTTGAAAGGAAGGGGATACCCGATTAGCCTTAACGCAGTAAACCACCCGCACAACGCGCTGAGATATCACTCTCCGAGGGAACTCCGGCGGCAGCGGGCGTTGTTAACTTAAAATACAAAAATTGTCCGGGAATGGCGGATCAAGAGCATCCGCAATATTACTCTTCTGGCGTGCAATTAGGCCAAGAGGGAATTAATAGCCAATTGGGAGTTTCTTGCTTGGTTTGTTTATTTCTTCCCTCAATTTGTATTGATTGTAAGGCTTGTAGCCACGTTCCCAACGACCGTTCGTATATTTCTTGCAGCGTCGCTCAATAACATGCTCCATTTTTTCAAGAATATTTTGTTCTAATTTGAATAACTGGTCATATGTACCATCATGCTGACGGGCGTCTGCTGATGCAACAGTTAGAAGAAGGTCTCTGCTTGGTCCACCGTTTTGGCAAAGAGAGTCATCCGGTACTTTGGACAGGTCTTTTGCAGTTAGCATGAGACCTGGTGACATCGCCCAGGAACTAGCTGATAATGATGCTACTGAAAGAATGGTAGTTACTAATAGCTTCTTCATTATATTATCCTTCTTTGAATTATCATTCCTACTATTAGGAAGTTAAAATATCTATATTGCTTTGAATTTTTTGAATGATTCTGAACTGCCTACTTGAGATGGATGCAAGAAGGTATATCAAAAATGATGACTGAAATTTTAATACAACCTTCGTAAGGTGATTTTGTTTCATTCTTCCATGAGTTCTATTTTTGTTACATGAGTGCCATTGCAGTATATTTTCAAATCTTCAGGCGGGGACTTGACTGCGTTACGGATTTTATTCATTGTATCTATCGTTAAAATATCGCAGCCTTCCATATACATAACCTTGCGAGTATCAATATCTGATATGTTAGTGAAACAGCCACTGACCCATGAATCAGGTATTTCAATTCCATGTATCAGTTTCATATACTCAATGATGAACGACTCTGTCATGTGAAATCGCCCGATCGTGTATTTTCCGATATACGCATTACCAGAAGACGAAGGTACCCAATCATTTTTTAAAACTAGAGTCTGTGCATTATTTCTCATTTTCAGACTCCAGTTCATGAATGCGATTGTTTGTCATGTCAACAAGGCATTTCTGTTCGTTATTGCAGTCGGATTTTTTCTTTATCCATTCTCTTTGAGAAGGGAGTAAGCGTTTTCGTGTTTCAGGGCTAAGGTTTTTCCAGACCGAATTTAGTTTCTCATCGCTTGCTTTATAACTGTGTGTATCGACATTTGAGGTTACTGCATTGTTTTTGGTGGCTTCGCGGTTGTTATTATAGAAAATGGGTGCGCGAACTCCCTGAGCGTAGTCTTTAGCTGCTTTGTCCCACACACCTTGACCATTGGCAGTCAGTATCTTTCTGAATTCTGTAGTGTTGAAACTGTAATTGCGGATCTCGCCATTGAAATCTAGTTTCACGTTGACGATGGTAGACTTCGCAATGCCAGTCAAGAAATCCCCAGCTTCTGAACCAAGTGAACAGACTAATTCCTTCGTATCGTCGTTATTCTTTGGGCGTAGTCCGTGCATCGTGAATCTGCCGTTATCAGTTGTAGCAGTGATATCTACCAGCGGCACGATCGAGGATGATTGCTTTGTTATCGCGAAGCATATTCCCTTCAGATTTACATCCCTGTCCATTCCGAGAAACATCAGGGCGTTTTTGTCGTTGCTGGCGACACCTGCTGATTTCGCTTCTGGCAAGAAATAGACGGTACTGGAGGCGGCGGTTATAGCTGAAATGAGAACAACGCCTGATGCCATGATTTTTAAAGTTTTTATAAGGATAGTCATTCTGGATACCTTCTTTCTATTGCACTCCATCGGGGGCAGATCACCATCCCGTGAGTCTTGCTTGTGAGAAACACTACTCGAAGAATCATGATCTTACATTGATCTATAAAATCTATCAATAACGTAAAATTGATCTATAAAAGCGATCGATTGGGGTGTGTATAATTCCGAGATTGCTTTGATGTAACGGAAACGGAGACATGGCTATTGGGGGCGTTGGTAGGCTTCCCCTTGATAGGTATGCAAGGGGAGAGTGATTTACTGTAAAAGTTTTTCTAAGTCTTCCAGCGAGTTAATCTCGTATTTATTACCGTTGACAGTTGCATACGATTTATTTGTAGTGCTAGCTACCTTGATAGCCAATCCATTACCTTCGCTTTGGTTTACACCATCCTCCAGCTTGGTTATAAACGTCGGGTTTAGAATGCTGACTTCATGCTTGTCCTTAATATGCTGTGCAAATTTTTCAGGTGAAATCAGTTCATCAATGAAGGAGTGCAACACAAGCCCTTGCATTTTTAGTAAGTCATGATCATTAACTGTCTGTGCTTCTACATACGAAACACCAGGTGATCGGTTTCGATTGAACTTAATCACGATTCTCTGTTTTGTCTCGTCGGCGAAGGTTACTTCAAAATGACCATACCGCCCATCAATGTCATAGCAATCAATACGTTTGATAGCTTGCTTTATCTTCAACCTAATTCGCTTACGATCAGGGTTTTTAGTGTCATGAACATCGAAATTTCGGAATTGATCCCAGCCAGTTGTTTGAATTTCTGAGCGGCTGATTTTGTACTGTTGATATTCTCGCTCAAGCGTTATTTTTTTCTGTTTATTGGCATTAATCTGATCTGCCAATTCTTCGAGGTCATCTGTCAAAGTTGCCAGCTTTAGCAGCTTTTTAACAGCTTCAGATGCCTTTTCAATCTCAGATTCGTACCAAGCCGTTTTATCTTCTTGGTGGTTGTTCCAGACGTGATCAGCGATTAGTTGCAAAACAGTGTGCTCAAGCTGGTATGACGTAAAACCTTTTTTACCGCAAGGTTTACCCTGAACGATTTTTGAACCACATATATAACGGTACTTGTTTTCACTTGAACCAGATTTGAACATGAAAGAACCACATTTTCCGCAAAAAAGAATACCGATACCTGAGAGTAGCGGGATTTCTGGTTCAGGGTTACCTGCTGGATATTTTGATGAATTACGAGTGATGGCGCGGTGTCGATCTAATTTCGAAAGTGTCAAGTAGTCCACCTCCGACATAAGAGCAGGGTAGTAATCAGGGATAATGAATGTTTCTTTTAACGGTTCATCTGATTCGGAATCGTATATGATGACACCTGATTCATCGCGTTTATCCAGCTTAAAGGTTTTTTGTCCGTGAACAGTGGGGTTCAAAAATGTCCTGATCAAATGTTTACCCCATTGTTCAGTTTTGGGTGTCAGCGCTTGACCTGTCTGGTCTTTATAAACCCTCTTTTTAGGGGCAGGGTAATGTTCGTTAAGATATCGTTGGATTCCAAGAAGAGTTTCACCGTTTTGTTTAAGTTCGATAATCTTCTGAGCTGCGGTAAAATATAGAGGATGTGGAGTAACGTATCCTGATTTTGTATCTACCCACCAAACATTCTGACCGACGGATTCTATTGCTTTTGCTGGTGTTCCCGATTCTCTTGTCAGGTTGTGTCGTATCAACGAACGGGCCTGGGCTTCAACTCGATTCTTTTTTGTCAACGACTCGTCGTGGGCGCGTGTGAACATCAACAATGAAATGATTAAATCGGTTGGATTATTCTTTACGTCCGCGTACTTATAGACCTTTTCATCCATGCCAGTAACAACGACTATCCCCCTGCTAAGTATGTTCTTGAATATATCCAAAGCGCTCCAGGCATCATCACGACTAATGCGGTCAAGATTTTCGACGACTAGCCACGAGCCAACGGGAACCTTAGCCCCAATCTGCTTGATGAACTCCGATAGCTTCCCTTCATGAGCATTTTTTCCTTTGAACGCAGACATGCCGAGATCGTGGAAAGCCGTTGTATCAAGTTCGAGATTATAACGGGCCGCAATTTTTAGAGCGGTATCTTGCTGACGCTCCAGGGAGTTACCTTCCCGTTGTTTCACAGATGAAAAACGCACGTACGAATACAGCTTGGGTTTCATTGAGTGTGATTCCCTTCGGATGGTATTGATTGATCAGATAGACCTGATGCTAACAGCAGGAATGTGAATTTTAAACAGTGAATAATTATATGTTAGGCAAGCCTGCAAATGTAAGGTGTTTTCAGTTATCTAAAGATAATTTATGTAAGATTTTTGGATCCAACCTTCGTCCCAAAGTTTGCAGTAGTCTACAACCGTCTCTGGGAATGTGTTCAACGAATCGAACAGATGCAATGACCTACCTAATCAAACTTGAGAATGATACTTGCCCTGTAACTGTAAGCATCTCACATAATAGTTTCATTCACATTTAGAGAGCCTCCGGCATAATCAATCAGCTAACAAAGGAGATCGCCATGCGTATAGTCCGTTTTACTGAATAGCAGATCATCGCCATGATTAAGTCGGTTTAAGCTGGACTAAATGCCAAAGGTGTAGGGCTGAAGGCAGACCTTTCAGAAGACACCTGCTACAACAGGAAGCCTCATTATTGCGATATAGACGTTTCTGATACTAAAGATACGGGATCTTAAGGACGAGAACTGACATCTTAAACAGATGATTACCAGTCTTTAAGCCTGAGCTGGTCATTCATCTAGCCAAGACATCCGGACTCAGTATCCGTCAGCCCAGTAGTTGTATGAAAATAAGCTGAGGGGATTTACGATTACCGTCCGGATATCTTACGTGACGAACCCGTTATTGCTGCATTGCAGGCGGTAGTAGAATGATATCCACAATACGATTTTTGCTAGCTGTACTTGATTCTGCGACGACAGGGATACCCGTGGCATCTCAATAAAATCCGCCCTATTTATACTCTGATGAAGCTGAATTATCACCGACAGGGAAAACACTGTTATCGGTGTGTAATCCCTCACCACTGGTCCTTGCGGAAACACTAAACCAAAGATGGTCGATCGATTTTATGCATGATTCCTTAGTCCGTTGTCGCACGTTTAAAGTAGTTCAAGATTGTAACCGGGAGGAGTTGCCGATTTGAATTGGCCTTATTTACCCGCTCCATGAGTGGTCTAGGGATCCGATAGGATTACGGTAAAGTCCGGCTATCCGTCTATGTTGCGCATGGATAATGGTCCGGAGTGTATTTTGCTGGTAGTGACGAATGTGTATGAAACATACTGAAACTGGAGTTTTAACCAGGCGGGTAAATCGATGTAGATTGCTTTTATGAGCATTTTAGCCGGAGATACCATACAGGAGAACCCGATTATTATCTGTACAGAGCACTGAATGAAGCACGAGAAATGACGGAAAAAATTGTTGTCAGAATATAGCCGTGAACGCCCGCATTAATTGTTGAATGATATGATAACGTAGGAATACTGCAAAAAAAATTATCTGGTCGGGATCTCAAAAATGCATGGGACAAAAAGGATCTATTAACAAATTTTAATAGAAAATTCCGCAACGTTACTGACAATCATGTTAAAAGGTATAGAAATGTAAATACATTATCCTATTAAGAAATGTATACTAATTGTTGATGTTAAGCAATTGTCTTTGCATTTCTTCGCGTGTAAAATGTACTAACATATTAATGAAATGTTAGGTCGCTTAAAGGACATATCATTAATAGAAAGTATATTTGGATAATGATTTATAACAAACATGTTGCTAACAAGTAAAGGTTTTATGATCATTCGAGTATGCTTAATTATATTAAGTACACTATCAGTTGGTTGTTCTACAGAGGGGGTTCAATCACTTATTGTTGAGCTTCTTGATGAGTCTAATGTTTGTCCAAGAGGAATTGATAGTGTATCTCGCGAATGTCGATGATATATCAGGTGGAAAATTTTTAAGTATAAACTAACATGATGGCTTATATCCATGATATTAAGCATAGATTATTCATGTCGGTGATATAAACTATATAGAGAGAAATTGCATTCTGTTACAAAAATTGTACTCGAATCAAGGGTTAATTATTCTTATCTGAAGTAAGTTTATAGTTATATCAATAAAGATAATAAATACCAGCAGTTTATCTGCTGGTATTTTATAAAAACTATACAGGATTTACTAGTCCAACACAAACCGTGTAAATACTGCTTTGCTTATCTTTCTGAAAGTCTAAATCTATAATATGATCGATCTTTAGTTGTGGCCATTGAGTTATTGCTTTAGTAAAGCTTGAGTTTTCACATTGTCCTTCTGCATGACCGATAATCAAAGCACCAAATTTCTGAATGTCACTAAACTCGATGTCTTTGTTGTAAATATTAGGTTGGGTATTTTCATCCCAGCGAGTTATGACTTGTGGTCGTGAAGAAGCATAAAAAGTGACCCATTCAGAAAGATAATCGCCTCCAACATACTTGAAAGGAGAATTATAATGTTTCTGCCAAATTGCTTCAACTTTTTGGCTAAAAGTTATTACACCTTGCATTTTATGACCGGAATTGCTGATGTTCAGTGTTAATACTGATATATATCCTATTAGAAAAAGTAAAGCTGTTGCAAATAAAGCTAAAAATGCTTTGCGAAAAGATTGTCCATTATAATTTCTTACGCAAGCGACAACAATAGGAGGTGCTATAATGAAAAAAGGCTGTAGCCACTCTGTTAAACGCCCTCCGTGATGAAAAAGGAACCATAGCCAAATGAAGAATTGTGGTAAGAAAGCGACGTATATAATGACGAGTATAGAAATTTCTGTGGGCCATTTTAAATAGAGTTTATAATGATGTAGAATTAATAGCAAAAACAAAAGTGGGTAAAATATGCTAATTAGTTTTACAATAATTTTAGGATTGAATTGTCTCATGATCTGTGAGTCAACCCAATCTACAGCAGCAAAGTTATGATCCCAAAGCCATAAAATATTAGGAATCACAATGCATACACAGAGAACTATCGCGAGGTAGAAAAAAGTAGAACGATAGCAAGAACGAATTTTTGGCACAACAAGTGTGGCGATGAAAACGGCAAAGACAAATGCAAATGTAGAATATTTAGCCATCATTCCCAATCCAGCTACAAGCGAGAATAATAACCACCACGCCGGATGCCGAGTGATTGAAAAATAAAAAAATAAAAACATCCATGGCCACAGCATAATAAGTAAATAATTATCATTGTAACTTATTATGTCGAAATTTATAATACCAGATAGGTTTAAAGTTAATAATGCTAGCCATGCCAATTTTTCGTTACCACTTAGGTATTTTGCTAAATACCAACAACCAAGCATGCCTATAGCAATTGCAGCAAAATGCGTACTATACCAATATAGGCTCATAGGAAACTCAGTGAGCCATAAAGTCGGTCTCCATATCATACCAACTAACCATGGATTCTTAGGCGAACCCCAATGAGCATTTTGTGCCCAATTGAGAGCCTCAATCGCGTCATAAGGAACAGTTGGATCAAGCCAAGTAGTAGCAATTGTCCAAAAAATAGCATATAGGCTAACCCAAGAGAATAAATATAATCGTTTCATCACTTCTCTATATTTTTAAACAAAATGATAATATTGAATAAAATAACATCATTAGTTAAAGGTAAAATTATTGATAGTCTTAATAAGCTAATAGAATTAGTACGTAAACACTCAGCAGTTTTTTGTAATTCTTACAAGCGATGCTTTATGAATATGTTCTTCATCCGATGAAAATGAAACTACTCCTCTAATTGATTTTCCAAAAATAAGAACACCAGTGCTTAACACTTCGTCAACTGAATCAAGGTCATATTCGTTTTGATCCGTTGTATAAGCTTTAAAGCAGTGTTCAGATAAATCTATAGAGTCCTTACTGAGCTGTGTAACTATCAATTCAAAACTTTTTATAAATAAATGTTTATCTCCTACTGTTATAGCCCATCGGGACTTTTCAGTTGCATGAATAGCAACAGAGTCTAAGTTATTGGCTTGAATAGGCAAGCTGACCATGGATAACATATTTATAAATAGGAATGCATATAATTTCATCATTTTATTTAAGCATATAGTGATAGTGGGTTATGTACTGTTCTTGTTATTTTTTATAGTACAAGATCATAGTTAAACTAAAGTTAAATAGAATTCTTCTTGCAAAAAATAATCACGAGAAATATCTGAAGGATTTGCATATTTAGATTTTCGTAATTGAGCGGTGATAGATAGATTGAATGAAGAAAAAGGACACTGCTTTAAAAGTCATGTTGAAGGGAATATTGTGTTGCTCACATGTATTTTAACAATGAGATTTTAGTGCCACGATAAAATTTACTTTGTGTGGTCTATTTAGTAAACTATTTTGTTATAATGTCGATAATGATTTTTTGAGATTAAGTGCTATAATTATAATTGGTTTATAAAATTACTGTGTAATAAAAAGGTATACAAATGAATAAAATCCATTTTGAAGAAAAGCTTGAGAAATCATTGTCACTTATGAAGGAAAGGAACATGTGGGAGTTAAATTATGCACCACCATTATATAAAAGGTTATGGAAAAAAGGTTATCAAATCCCGCCACCTCCATTTGCATCCGTATGGCTAAATACATTAATATTTGGGATGTATTTTTCGATTGTATGGGGTGGGCTTTTGTTAGCCTTGCTATTATTACTTGATATCTTCGAGGTTAAAATATTTCTAATGTATTCTTTCTCGGCAGGTATTCTTTTTGGTATATCAATGAGTATTTACCATTTATGGCGCAGAGTGGTAAATCAATTGCCTGAATGGGACGATTTATAATGGGTTGTAGATAATATTTGGATATGCAGTTACTTAGGTAGCGAAAATACACTGCATATCCTTTTTTAAACCAATAACTTGTATTTGACTTTTTTATAATATTAAATCATCGTCGACCATTACATCTCTGACAAATCGAACAGGATAAGTCATTTCAATAGTATGGCCATCAATATAATGATTGATCATGTCAAATGTATAATACAAGTAAGGTATGCTTTGAATTTGCGTTGAACTCCAATAAGGCGATGCTCCTTCACCATTATCTTGGGGTATGTCAAAATATGATTTGAAAAGGTCATTTTTAAGACAGCTATTTGAAGATAGTAAAGATAATTCCTCGATATTTGGCAGTCTCCACCCATTCCCTTGTTTTGTTGCTTCTCCAAAAGCTGTACTCAAATTAAGGGGAGTTGGTTCTCCAGTACATCCATTCTCTTTATTCCATTGCATGCCGAAAGTGCAAGCCTGCCATTCTAGGTTGTTTTTAATATCTATCACTGTCGAATTCTCGGTGATGAAATCACACTGAGCATATGTAGACAAACTACTCATAGCTAATGATAAATAGATGAAGATTTTCATTGTTTTCATGATGAAATTTAAGCCATCACAATGAAGTGATGGCTACAGTTAAGTTTATTTAAGGTTATCAATTGCGATTCTTGAAGCTTCTGCGATTACTTTATCCTCATGCTTGGCTTCTTTTTCGTTTTTTGTAGTGTATACAGAAATTATAAGAGGAGCTCGGTTCTTTGGCCAGACTACCGCATAATCATTTGCCGTACCGTATGCACCGCAACTACCAGTTTTATCGCCAACTACCCAATCGCTTGGTACGCTAGCACGAATACGCGCTGCACCGGTTGTGTTACCCTTTAACCATGTCTGATAGGTTTCCTTTTCACGCTCATTGAGTATGTTACCCAGTGCAAGGGTTTTCAGGCTCTTAGCTACTGCTGCAGGTGTAGATGTGTCACGTTCATCGCCAGGAATAGCTGTGTTTAGATCTAACTCCCAACGATCGAGTCTAAAATCTTTATCTCCAATCGACCGCATGAATTTAGTCATACCCTCAGGACCACCGATATATCGTTCAAGGATAATATTAGTAGCACCATTGTCGCTATATTGTAAAGCTGCAGCAGCCATATCACCTAATGACATTCCATTATCTTTATATTTAGTTGTGATGGGTGAATGGAACTCTAAACTTCTTGTATTATAATTCACGATCTGATTAAGATTTAGTTGATTATCTTGAGAGCCTTTTAATACAGCAGCAGCTAAAAAACCTTTGAAAGAACTACATAATGGGAATCGTTCATTTGCTTTGTATGAAAATGATTTGCCTGAGCCAGTGTCTAAAGCGTAGACACCAATTCTACCATTGAAATCTGTTTCAAGGTCTTTAATCTCATCGATGCCCTTTGTATTGGCCTGTGAGAAAAATGATATTGAAACTAAACAAGAGCTAAACAAGATGGCTATTCTACTTGGTTTTACATTAAGTGACATGGTTTTACCTTATATACAATTTTCTATATTAACTAGGACATGGCGGGTATTAACTTTCAACAGAGGGCGATTATACAGTTGTTATTTTTTCTTTGAAGCAATATAATTTTTATACAGCCATAACTTTTTCTTTGGGTTACTATGCGTGCCAGATTACCTTTAAATGCATTACGAGCTTTTGAAGCTTCTGCAAGATATCTAAATTTTACTAAAGCCGGACTAGAGCTTCATGTAAGCCAGGCCGCCGTAAGCCAGCAGGTAAGAACACTTGAACAGATGCTTGGTGTGGCTCTTTTTACAAGAGTACCGCGTGGGTTACAGTTGACAGACGAAGGCCTGCATCTTTTGCCTTCGATTACAGAAGCTTTGCAGATGATGAGTTCTGCCATGGATAAATTCCATGAAGGTAAGATTAAAGAAGTGCTTACTATTGCTGTCGTTGGGACTTTTGCAATAGGTTGGCTTCTTCCTCGGATTACTGAGTTCCTTAATGAAAATCCATGGATTGATATTAGAATTTTAACGCATAATAACGTTGTCAATCTAGCTGCAGAAGGTATTGATGCATCTATTAGATTTGGATCAGGCGGCTGGATTAATACGGAAAATATTTTACTCTTTCAGGCGCCGCATACAGTATTATGTTCCCCGGAAACATCCAAGAAACTGTGCATTCCATCAGACTTAAAAAAAGTTTGCTTACTGCGCTCCTATCGAAAGGATGAATGGAATAATTGGTTTAAAGCTGCTGGGATCGACTCTTGGACTGTTAACGGGCCTATCTTTGATTCTACCAGACATATGATAGATGCTGTAAAATTAGGTGATTATGCAGCATTAGTTCCTTATCATATGTTTCAAAAAGAATTAAATGAGCGCTCCGTAGCAAAACCTTTTGAAATTTATGCCACGCTTGGCGGTTATTGGCTGACTTTACAGAAATCTCGGGTTAATCATAATAGTGAAGCACTTAATGTTTTTAAGGAATGGATTATCGAGCATAGCAGAGAGTTTGTACTTAAATCCTAATCTCTGCTAAAGATATATCAATGCTTATTATTTAAGTAATCGTACCAAAAACTTCTCTTACCTTTATAATTGACTGTTGTAAGACATCTGATGATATGCCGGCTAATTTTTTTTGAATCAATGTTTAAGATTTCACTAACTTGATAATAATCAAGCTGTAAATAAAAATAGTAATAAAGAACTTTTAATCCTAAGAAGTGATGTTTTTTAAATCTCATAAATGATTCAACATATAAACTTCTTAAAACGTTATCTATAGACAAGGTTTCACTTTGAAAGTGAAAAGTAGAGGTTTCATTAAACATTAATGAAATCAAGTCACGATATTTTTTATCATAAATTACAATTAGTTTATAGTGTTTTGAAATAGATAAAATATCTATAAAGTCAATAAACTCCTCTTTTGTATAAACTAATGCATCGCTACGCGATATTCCATCGTATATACCCAATGATAAATAGCTGTTATCACTAAAGATTAAAATTAAGTTTTGTTTATTGTTCATGTAAATTTGTAAGCTTATAAGATTATTTATAGGTTGTGTAAATTTTTTCAGTTTATGTAAATTACAAGTAAATTTTTTGCGAGAGAAATGCTCCTTATGAATTTTATAATTTTCGTTTTATGATGCTATCATTAAATTTATTATTCAAAACTATTAAATGTTAAACGCTTGCTAAACGAATGCATTATTGCATAAAAATTAATTGTAGTTTTTAACTTTTTGTTTATGATGCTTCAAGGGAAAATTGTTTTTAATAAAATGTGTATATCATAAACTTTTTAAAGATAATGCTATGTTAGAAAAGAAGAACGTTTTTTTTAATCATAAGAATTTAATTCTTATTACAGTTATTTTAATGTATCTACCCGTATCTTTAGATGCTACTATTCTACATGTTGCAACGCCATCATTAGCTTTAGATCTTAAAGCTTCTTCCAAGGAAGTTTTATGGATTATAGATATCTATTCGTTGGTTATGGCATGTCTTTTGCTGCCTATGGGGGTACTAGCAGATAAAATTGGTTTCAAAAAGATATCTCTGATTGGCGTGTTATTATTTTGTGTTGCATCATGTTTAGCATATATATCTTCTAATACCATCATGTTAATTTGCGCAAGAACTTTATTGGCCATTGGGGCTGCAATGATCATTCCAGCAACCCTCTTGGCATTAAGACTATCTTTCGTTAAGCCAAAAGAGCGTGCTGTTGCACTCGGCGTATGGTCCGCTATAGGCACTGGTGGAGCTGCATTCGGTCCATTTGTAGGTGGGCTTTTAATAGAAAATTATTCGTGGAACTCAGTCTTTTTTATCAATATTCCTATTTGCTTCATTGTTTTTTTTATGTTAGTGAGTCTTAGAGAATATAAAGTATTAAACACTTCTAAAATTATTAATTTACTAGATCCTTTGCTTTTGATGTTTTCTATATTAATGATTGTGTTAGGTGTTAAAAACTTAGGGGCTTCTGAAGAGTTTATTAAATATTTATCATTCATTATTTTGGGACTAGTTTTGCTATTGATATTTTGGAAAAGGCAGATAAAGCATGTTCATCCAATGATTGATATTGAGCTCTTCAAACATAAGCCTATATTAGCGGGGCTAATACTTGCGTTTATCGCTATGGCCACGCTGGTTGGATTCGAATTTTTTGTTTCTCAGGAATTACAATTAGCATTTGGGTTATCACCTTTTCAAGCTGGATTATTTCTATTTCCATTTATTATAGCGAGCTCTATATCTGGTCCTTTCGTTGGTTTCACACTTACATGGTTAGGAGTTAAAAAAATTGGATTTTATGGTGTTTTATTAAGCTCGTTATGTTTCTTTTTCATGGCGTTTATGGACTTTAGTTCTAATGGATGGGAGGTTTGGCTTACAATGATTATATTGGGGTTTTGCATAGAAGCAGCTCTAATCTCCTCTACATATGTAATTATGAATGCCGCAAAAAAAGAGAAAGCGGGGGAAGCTGGAGCAATTGAGGGAATGGCGTATGAACTTGGAGCAGGAACTGGTATCATATTATTCGGAATGATTATGTCGGCTTCATTCACAGCCAATCTGTCTGTTGATTTTCTTGCTGATATCAAACAAGCTCCTCCATTATCATTAAGTGAGGCGATCAGTATTGCAGATCTATTACCTAACTGGCAAGGACAAGAATTGATTCATGCTTCAAAAATTGCCTTTCTAAATTCTCACGGTAATGTAATGCTTGTTGCAGCGATTTTGTTAATTTTATTATCATTTATTATTTCACATTTACTTAAAGAGTATTCGGACACTCATGAATAGTTTTTTATGTACTACTTTAATCATTATGTGCGTACATTAGCTAAGAGATTGAAATGTTTTATTGAGAACTTCCAATGCATAGAGGTACATCTAATATCAAAGCCAATTTAGTTAGACATTCATCTCGACTTAGTTCTAAGAATATCGGTCTGATTAGTATTTTTATTGGTTTTTAGATGTTAATTATTAGCTGTTGTTGACTAACTTAAGCTATGCTTTATTTTTTTTATACGCTAATTATAAACTAAAGGTTTGGTATTACATAATGCATATTCTAGAACAATATCTCCGAACAGTGTTATTGCAGGAAGATAGAATCACAGATTATGAAAGGGAACAATACCCCTATAACATTCCAGCTTTGAAAAATTTTCATTGTATGGATCTGCATCCGCGGGTAACTTTTCTCATGGGAGAAAATGGTAGTGGAAAATCAACTTTGGTTGAAGCTATTGCAATAGCCGCAGGATATAATGCAGAAGGAGGGTCACGTAATTTTAACTTTCATTCAAATGAAAGTCATTCTTCACTTCATCATGCAATTCGACTAGTAAGAGGAGTAAGGCGACCAAAAGATGGATTCTTTTTCAGAGCTGAAAGTTTTTATAATGTTGCAACAGAGATTGATAGTTTAGGTGTGCAAGGAGCCTATGGTGGACGTTCCCTTCACGAACAATCGCACGGGGAATCTTTTATGTCATTATTATTGAACCGCTTTGCACCGAATGGCCTGTATATTTTAGATGAACCTGAGGCAGCTTTATCACCTACCAGACAAATGGCTGCGCTCGCTCATATCCATCGCTTGGCTCAGAGCAATTCACAATTTATAATAGCAACCCATTCTCCTATACTAATGTCATATCCAGATTCGAAAATATTGCATTTTAGTGAAAACGGGATTGAATCTATTAAATTAGAGAATACAGATCATTACATTGTGACTCGTCGGTTTGTAAATAATCCTCAAGCTATCTTAAATGAGCTCTTAGACTATGATTAAAAAGCGTTTGTTGAAAAGGAACATAAACAATTGCTTAGTACCTTTTAATGTGTTTTTTTTAAACGGTAAATTAACAATATAACATTGGTAAATAGAGATAATAACTCATTGAATACGATTGCTATTCTCGAATTCTTTTTTATCGTTAGTTATGATAGCTGTTTTCTTATGTTTTGAACACGGAATTAATTAACTATCATTTCTATTCCTATTTTTGTGTCGTTATTTTATTAATGATAAATTACGGGAGGGATATATTATCTTTATATCCAAAATAACCATTTTCATAATCATACAAAATGTCATATCTATTTAAAAAATTGAATCCTGTATTAACGAATATTTGTTGCCTTGTCGTGTTTAAAAATATCTCTTTGGGAGAAATGTTTGTTTTGTGTCCCCCGGTAATAATTTCATATTCTATTCCTTCTGCTAGTTTAATATTTAATGTTGTTCCGTTAGGTAATTGCCCACCATTAACACTATAGTTAGGTATTGTTAAAAACATACTTTTTACTCCTGTATCAATAAGGACAGTACCACATTGATACCCTTGCCAACCAGTTATTTTGATACAAGCTGGCGGTGCGATCCATTCGTGTTTATTTTCATTTGAAGGTTGTAATTTAATAAAGGAAAATCCTTTGGCTGTATCCTTATTAATTCCAACATATATGCCATTGCGCGTTAGTGTATATCCATTGTTGCTTCCTGATTTTGTATTTAAAAGGGGGTTTGTATTTGGAGTGCTTTCGCTCTGCAAGCTACTTTCTCGATCAAAACCGATGCCCATCATTGATACATGCTCAGGGTTTAGTTCAGGTTTACAATTTCTTGCCTTAGCAAGGCACTGGATTTCGTTAACAGCCAATACTGGGATAATATTCGTAGATACGAATTTTTCCCCATCACCAATTGTGAGAGTAGTATTGAGCCAAGAACCTATCATAATACGTCCGGAACTATTGTACGTGATTTTACCTGGTCTAGCTGATAAATTATTTGCATTTGGTATTGCTGAAGATGAAATCACTAAACCTGTAGAGCCAGTATCAACTACTACCTCTCGTTCAGCACCGTCAGGAAATGAGACAAACAACTTCGGCGCAGTCTCATCACCACTTAAATTGTCGTTGTTTATAAATTTTAAATATACTGAATCATTGTTTTCTGAAAAAATCGGCTTACTTATTTCTGCATCAGATACTGCAGCATAAGAAGCTATTCCAAACGGAAGAATTACACAAATAATGGCTAGGATGTTTACTTTTATCGCTACTGGGTGTATTTGCATGTTAACGGCCTATAAAGATTCAGAAAAAACGTGAAATTTGTACCATGTATTATGCATGATATATCGCGTCCTTTTTCAATATTCTTATCCTATACAAATATTCAAAGTAGCAGACATCTAATTTTTTTCAAGAGAAATTCAAAAAACAAAGTATGTGTGATCTCGATCTGATTTTTCGATTATACAATGTAATTTTTTAGGTGCGTCTTGACATAATAGTACTAATAACTAATATTTAATATTACTGAATCTAATACTGTGCAAGTGTTATTTTCTGTCGATTAAAAAATAGTTTGCTCTAACCCGTTACGCGTAAAGTTTAAAGTACCGATTTTTCTTCTATGAAATTATTACCTACTACTACAATACTTGGAGTAATCGAATGAAACTCGCAAAATATTTCTGCTGTTTTATGGTAATGTTTAATACTACTGTATTTGCTGCTGAGGAAATTGATGCGGAAAATGCAAGTAAATATACCAAAATTGGAACGTTATCAGTGACTGAAGATGGTTTTACAATGTCTGACGATGATCTTTCGCAAAAGGTTGATGAAAAGGGAGGAAAGTACTACGTTATTACTTCGAAGGAAGGAAAAGAAGAGCATAAGACTATTAACGCTGACATCTACAAGTGATGCCTTAGAAGGTGGCGATTGTTTTTGCCACCTTCATTGATAGTCTTAAAAAATGAATTAACCAATTCCAATTTTATATTTTTTTTCGTGGCGTGCGGCATTGTGTGAATGTTTGTATTTTATTTGTGCTTTCTATTCGTTTGTCAAATGATTAGATGATTCTTGTTGTTTTTGTTATTTTTTTTAGTTCTTAAATTGTTGCTTCCAATCAAACTGTTTTTCCTGTGTATGCTGAAAATACTAAGAATGTGGTACATGGTTTATGAAGTTTATGTTGTTTTGGAATTTAAGATTCAAACGGTGTTGATGTTCGATTAGGTTGACTTTATATATTTCGATAAATTAGTAAGTTACAGCCGAATAAAGGCTGGGAAACATATAATACGATCAACTTAGCGTGGCATAGAATAGATTAATTAAACCAGATATGAACTGCAGCAATGTTAATCATAAACTATGAATAATGGTTCATTAGGCAAGCCCGCCAATACCCGCTGCGTTCAGCTCTCTGAATCCAACCTGTGTATGATCTTTGAGTCTCCCCTGCGCCCGAAGGTCTGTTCCGGGCTTCAGCCATCAGCTGAAATGTGCGGCAGCACGCGCGCGCAGGCAATGACATGGCTGCTGGAGCTGGAAGCGCTCACCGCGCCTTAAACGTCTTTGATCCTCGCCAGACAGCCAATCGTCAGCGTACACATCACCAGTGCAATCCAGAACACCGTGTGGTAGTTCCAGATCTCGGCAACGATACCGGCCATCGAGCCCGCGATAATCCAGCCCACGCGGGTGGTATTAGTATAAAGGGTGGTGGCGGCACCTGCCTGCCCCGGCATCAAATCCTGGAAGTAGAGCATGCCAATCCCCGCCAGGATGCCGATATACACGGCGTTCAGCAGCTGTAAAGCAAGAAGCAGGGCTGGCGTATGGACCGTCAGCATGCCAACGTAGAATAGCAGCCCGGCGACGGCCGCGATGCGCATTAAAAAACGCTTTCCAAAACGCTTCGCATAATAGCCTGCAATCAGCATGGTTGGGATCTCAAGACCCGCGGCGGTGCCCATCATAATGCCGGCCAGCTTCTCCGGCAGGTGTAGCTCATCAATAATAAACAGCGGCATGTTAATGATATACAGGCTGTTGGTGCCCCACATCAGCGTGCAGATAACAAACAGGAGCAGGGCATCGCGGCGGTTACGACGCGGCGCTTCCAGCACGCCCGTTGCCACTTTGGGCTCTTTGCGCATTGACGGCAGAAAAAACCATACCATTGCGCCGCACGCCACAAACGCGACCGCCGCGCTCAGGTACATCACCGTAAAGCCAAACCCCATCGCCAGCGCGTAGGCCAGCGGCGGGCCAATTACCCATGCCAGCGACACCTGAGCGCGCAATATCGAGCTGAACATCACCGCTTCCCGCCCGGTATGGTCGGCATGTTCGCGGGCAAGGGCAAACAGCTGCGGGTTGGCGGTTGAGCCAAAGCTGCTCAGAAAAACGCCGATGAACAGCAGAATGAAATAGTTACGGTTCCAGGCAAACAGGACGCAGGCCAACACCCCCATCAGACAGCAGAAAACGATCAGGCTTTTACGATCGCCTTTGCGGTCGGAACGACCGGCGAGAAACTGGCTGACAAGAATGCCGATGATGGCGCTTCCGGTAAAAAAGAAGCCAACCATCGCCGGACGGGCGTGAACTTCGTTGGTCAGGAACAGGCTCAGCGTCGGGGTTTGCAACGCACCGGCGATGCCCGTAAAGAAGGCAACAATCAGGAACGCCGTTGACGTCAAATCAAAGGGCTTCGGCGCGGTGGCCGCAGGGGTGTTATGCATGTTTTATAATTAGCGAGTAACAGAGAGGGGCGGAGTTTACGCCGTCAGTTAAAAAATAAACAGAGGGTGAAGTCAATTACCCCACGAAAAATCAAAATGGCATTTCAACTTACTCCCCACCTGGCTGAACTTAGCTGAAACTGGTTTGCTGAAGTTCAGCAAAATTTAGCTGAACGCAGAAGAAATGTGCAGTATCTCTAAATTCTGATATCGGAAATACGACATTTCTTGCAAGCCAATGCAGAAAGCGCAAGACTTTTTGAAACGTTTCAGCGCTATCTTGTTTTAACAAACGGAGCAGGCTAGCGCATTTTTTCTCATGTAAGCTGAAACGATTCACTTTCAGCAGGAGAGGAGAACCATGTTCCAGTTATCTGTTCAGGATATTCACCCGGGCGCTCAGGCCGGGGATAAAGAAGAGGCTATTCGTCAGGTTGCCGCTGCCCTTGTGCAGGCGGGTAACGTTGCGGACGGCTACGTAAACGGTATGCTGGCGCGCGAGCAGCAGACATCCACCTTCCTCGGCAATGGCATTGCCATTCCGCACGGCACAACCGACACCCGCGACCAGGTGCTCAAAACCGGCGTTAAGGTCTATCAGTTCCCGCAGGGCGTGCTCTGGGGCGACGGCCAGGTGGCTTATGTTGCTATCGGTATCGCGGCGAGCAGCGACGAACATTTAGGCCTGCTGCGTCAGCTGACGCATGTCCTGAGCGATGACTCCGTGGCGGAACAGCTGAAGTCTGCAACAACCGCTGAAGAGCTGCGGGCGTTGCTGATGGGCGAAAAACAGAGTGAAGCGCTGAAGCTGGATAACGACACGCTGACGCTGGATGTTGTGGCCTCCAACCTGGTCACGCTGCAGGCGTTGAACGCGGGTCGCCTGAAAGAAGCGGGTGCCGCTGATGCCACCTTTGTGACGCGCGTGATTAACGATAAACCGCTGAATCTCGGCCAGGGCATCTGGCTGAACGACAGCGCTGAAGGCAACCTGCGCAGCGCAATTGCAGTGAGCCGCGCCGCCACCGCGTTCGACGTTGAGGGCGAGACAGCAGCCATGCTGGTGACCGTGGCGATGAACGATGAGCAGCCGGTTTCGGTGCTGAAGCGTCTGGGCGATCTGCTGCTGAACAATAAAGCTGAAAAACTGCTGAACGCCGATGCGGCGACCGTGCTGGCGCTGCTGACCAGCGACGACGCGCTAACGGACGACGTGCTGAACGCCGAGTTCGTGGTGCGCAACGAACACGGCCTGCATGCCCGTCCGGGCACCATGCTGGTCAACACCATTAAACAATTTGAAAGCGAGATTACCGTGACCAACCTGGATGGTTCGGGCAAACCGGCCAACGGCCGCAGCCTGATGAAAGTCGTCGCGCTGGGCGTGAAGAAAGGCCATCGCCTGCGCTTCACCGCGCAGGGCGCAGATGCTGAACAGGCGCTGAAAGCAATTGGCGACGCCATCGCGGCAGGTCTGGGGGAGGGCGCATAATGAGCAGACGTGTTGCGACTATTACGCTGAACCCGGCTTATGATCTGGTGGGGTTTTGCCCGGAAATTGAGCGCGGCGAAGTTAACCTCGTGCGTACCACTGGCCTGCATGCTGCGGGCAAAGGGATTAACGTCGCGAAGGTGCTCAAGGATCTCGGTATTGACGTCACCGTGGGCGGATTCCTCGGTAAAGATAACCAGGATGGCTTCCAGCAGCTGTTCAGCGAGCTGGGCATTGCCAACCGTTTCCAGGTTGTGCAGGGCCGTACCCGCATCAACGTTAAGCTGACGGAAAAAGACGGCGAAGTGACCGATCTTAACTTCTCCGGTTTCGAAGTGACGCCAGCTGACTGGGAGCGCTTTGTGACCGACTCCCTGACCTGGCTGGGCCAGTTCGATATGGTGTGCGTCAGCGGCAGCCTGCCGTCCGGCGTCAGCCCGGAAGCGTTTACCGACTGGATGACGCGTCTGCGCAGCCAGTGCCCGTGCATTATCTTCGACAGCAGCCGCGATGCGCTGGTGGCGGGTCTGAAAGCCTCTCCGTGGCTGGTGAAGCCAAACCGCCGCGAGCTGGAGATCTGGGCAGGCCGCAAGCTGCCGGAATTAAAAGATGTGATTGAGGCCGCCCATGCGCTGCGCGAGCAGGGTATTGCTCACGTGGTGATCTCGCTGGGTGCAGAAGGGGCGTTGTGGGTTAACGCTTCAGGTGAATGGATTGCCAAACCGCCGTCAATGGAAGTAGTGAGCACCGTTGGCGCAGGGGATTCTATGGTTGGCGGCCTGATTTACGGCCTGCTGATGCGTGAATCCAGTGAACATACGTTACGTCTTGCCACCGCCGTTGCAGCCCTGGCCGTGAGCCAGAGCAATGTCGGTATTACCGATCGTACCCAGTTAGCCGCGATGATGGCGCGCGTTGACTTAAAACCTTTTAACTAACAGCAGGAGAGGAATAATGAAAACGCTGCTGATCATTGACTCCGGTCTCGGACAGGCTCGCGCCTACATGGCGAAGACCCTGCTGGGCGCGGCGGCACAAAAAGCACACCTGGACATCATTGATAACCCAGGCGATGCCGAACTGGCGATTGTCCTGGGCGATAAAATTCCCGCTGACAGCGCGCTGAACGGCAAAAAAGTGTGGCTGGGCGATATTAATCGCGCGGTGGCACACCCGGAACTGTTCCTGAGCGAAGCGAAAGGTCACGCGACCGTCTACAGCGCGCCTGTCGCGGCGGCTCCTGCTGCGGCCTCGGGTCCGAAACGCGTTGTCGCGGTCACGGCCTGCCCGACGGGCGTGGCGCATACCTTTATGGCGGCTGAAGCCATTGAAACCGAAGCGAAAAAACGCGGCTGGTGGGTGAAGGTTGAAACCCGTGGCTCCGTGGGGGCGGGCAATGCCATTACGCCGGAAGAGGTCGCTGAGGCCGATCTGGTGATTGTGGCGGCAGATATCGAAGTGGATCTGGCGAAATTTGCCGGCAAACCGATGTACCGCACCTCTACCGGCCTGGCGCTGAAAAAGACCGCGCAGGAGTTTGATAAGGCCCTGGCAGAAGCCAAACCGTATCAGGCCACCGGCGCAGTAAAAACGCCGACCGAAGGCAAAAAAGAGTCTGCGGGCGCATACCGTCACCTGCTGACCGGCGTGTCCTACATGCTGCCGATGGTGGTTGCGGGCGGCCTGTGTATCGCACTGTCGTTCGCGTTTGGTATTACGGCATTTAAAGAAGAAGGGACGCTTGCGGCTGCGCTGATGCAGATCGGCGGCGGTTCAGCGTTCGCGCTGATGGTGCCGGTGCTGGCGGGCTTTATCGCCTTCTCCATCGCTGACCGTCCGGGTCTGACCCCGGGTCTTATCGGCGGTATGCTGGCGGTGAGCACCGGCTCCGGCTTTATTGGCGGTATCATCGCCGGTTTCCTCGCGGGTTACGTCGCGAAGCTGATTAGCTCGAAGCTGAAGCTGCCGCAGAGTATGGAGGCGCTGAAGCCAATCCTGATCATTCCGCTCATCTCCAGCCTGGTGGTCGGTCTGGCGATGATCTACCTGATTGGTAAGCCGGTTGCGGGTATCCTGGCGGGCCTGACCCACTGGCTGCAAACCATGGGCACGGCGAACGCGGTGCTGCTGGGCGCAATCCTCGGCGGCATGATGTGTACCGACATGGGTGGCCCGGTGAACAAAGCGGCATACGCCTTTGGCGTTGGCCTGCTGAGTACCCAGACTTACGCGCCGATGGCGGCGATCATGGCGGCCGGTATGGTGCCACCGCTGGCGCTTGGCCTGGCGACGATTATTGCCCGTCGTAAGTTCGACAAAGCGCAGCAGGAAGGCGGTAAAGCGGCGCTGGTGCTGGGCCTGTGCTTCATCACCGAAGGTGCGATTCCGTTCGCGGCGCGTGACCCAATGCGTGTTCTGCCGTGCTGTATCGTCGGCGGCGCGGTAACGGGCGCCATCTCCATGGCGATTGGCGCGAAGCTGATGGCACCGCACGGCGGTCTGTTCGTCCTGCTGATCCCTGGCGCCATCACCCCGGTACTGGGTTATCTGCTGGCGATTGTTGCCGGTACGCTGGTGGCAGGCCTGACTTACGCGGTGCTGAAGCGCCCGGAAGCGGAAGTTGTGGCAAAAGCAGCGTAAGCACTAAGAAATAAAAAAGCCGGGTGCTAATGCAACCCGGCTTTTTTTATGCCGCCTGTTCTGCGGTTTGCTGTGCCTTCAGCCAGGCAATCTCCTCCGCCCAGATATCCGGATTGATGGTTTCCAGCACCATCGGAATACCGTCGAAGCGGGCGTCCTGCATAATAAAGCGGAAGGCATCGTGACCGATATTGCCTTCGCCCAGGCTGTGGTGGCGGTCAACGCGGCTGCCGAACGCGCTTTTCGCATCGTTCAGGTGCATACCGCGAAGATATTTAAAGCCAACAACGCGCTCGAACTCCTCGAAAGTATTTTTCGTGGCCTCGGTTGTGCGCAGGTCATACCCGGCGGCAAACGCGTGGCAGGTATCAATGCACACGCCCACGCGAGACTTATCTTCCACGCCGTCAATGATTGCCGCCAGATGTTCAAACCTAAAGCCGAGGTTGCTGCCCTGACCAGCCGTGTTTTCAATCACTGCGGTGACGCCTTTGGTCTTATCCAGCGTCAAGTTGATGGATTCGGCAATGCGCGCCAGACAGGCATCTTCATCAATCTGCATCAGATGACTACCCGGATGGAAGTTCAGCAGCGTCAGCCCGAGCTGTTCGCAGCGCTGCACTTCATCAAGGAACGCCTCGCGGGACTTATCCAGCGCTTCCTGCACCGGATGCCCGAGGTTAATCAGATAGCTGTCGTGGGGAAGGATCTGGCCCGGCCCGTAATGGTATTTTTCACAGGCGGCTTTGAAATCATCAATCACGTCGGCGGTGAGCGGCGCGGCGCGCCACTGGCGCTGGTTTTTGGTGAACAGGGCGAAAGCGGTCGCCTCGATTTCGGCGGCGCGAATGGCTGCATTCGCCAGGCCACCTGCAGCGCTGACGTGCGCTCCAACGTATTTCATAAAAAAACTCCTGTTAACCCGAAACGCTTATGATAGCGGGTTAACAGGAGAAGGACGAGATGGTTTATGCCATCAGGCTGTGCACGGCGAGGTTAATCGCACCGCCGCCGACAATCAGCCAGATGAAGAGCACCAGCGCCATCAGCAGCGGCTTTGCACCGGCTTTTTTCAGCGCGCTGACGTGCGTGGTCACCCCCAGCGCCGCCATCGCCATCGCCAGCAGCACCGTATCCAGCGTCACCAGCATCTCCACTACCGCTTTTGGCAGCAGGTGGAAGGAGTTAAAGATAGCGACCACGATGAACAGGATCGCAAACCACGGAATGGTGATTTTGCTCTTCTCGCTGCCGCCAGCCGGTGCCAGCTGTTTAACACGGGCCGCGAGGATAATCAGGAACGGGGCCAGCATCATCACGCGCAGCATTTTGGCAATGACCGCCGCGTTTTCCGCTTCCGGGTTAATGGCGTGACCTGCCGCCACCACCTGCGCCACTTCGTGCATGGTTGAGCCAATATAGATGCCGTAGGTTTCCGGGCTAAACCAGTGCGCCACCAGCGGGTACATGGCTGGATACAGGAAGATCGCCAGCGTACCGAAGATAACCACCGTCGCGACCGCCACCGTCACTTTACTGGCTTCGGCCTTAACGACCGGCTCCGTCGCCAGCACTGCCGCCGCGCCGCAGATGCTGCTGCCTGCGCCGATTAACCAGCTGGTTTGCTTATCCAGGCCAAACACTTTCTGACCGATAAAGCACGCCAGTAAAAAGGTGCTGGTCAGCGTCAGGACGTCAATGGCAATCCCGCTGACGCCCACGTCGGCAATCTGCGAAAAGGTGAGACGGAAGCCGTAAAGGATAATCCCGAGACGTAATAAATGCTGCTTGGCGAAAATTACCCCGCCGTCGCAGGATTTCCAGATGTGGGGGTAAACGGTGTTTCCTACCACCATGCCGAGCAAAATGGCCAGCGTTAACGCGCTGAACCCTGCACCGGCCACTGCCGGAATACTGCCGCCCCATAAGGCCACGCCGGTGACGACGGCGCTGAGCGCAAGGCCGGGCACGAAGTGCCACACTGTACGATGATGTTGTAAGGTGATTTCTGACATAACCTTCTCCTTTGTCTGGCTAAAGGTTACGGCGCGCTGGCTTAAAAATAAAATTGATTATATATTTATAATCAATCTTTATAAGTGGTAAGCAACCATGCACATTACATTGCGTCAGCTGGAAGTGTTTGCCGAGGTGCTGAAAAGCGGCTCGACGACCCAGGCGTCACAAATGCTGGCGCTCTCGCAGTCTGCCGTCAGCGCGGCGTTGACCGATCTCGAAGGCCAGCTGGGCGTCCAGCTGTTTGACAGGGTAGGGAAGCGACTGGTGGTCAACGAACATGGCCGCCTGCTTTACCCGCGCGCGCTGGCGCTGCTGGAGCAGGCTATTGAAATTGAGCAGCTGTTCCGCGAGGACAACGGCGCGATCCGCGTATTTGCCAGCAGCACCATCGGCAACTACATCCTGCCGGAAGTGATTGCCCGCTACCGCCGGGATTTCCCGACCCTGCCGCTGGAGATGAGCGTGGGTAACAGCCAGGACGTGATCAACGCGGTGATTGATTTCCGCGTGGATATCGGACTTATCGAAGGTCCTTGCCACAACGTCGATATCATTGCCGAGCCCTGGCTGGAGGATGAGCTGGTGGTGTTTGCGTCTCCGGCCTCGTCGTTATTGCAGGGCGAGGTGACGCTGGAGCGGCTGGCGCAGGCACAATGGATCCTCCGCGAGCAGGGTTCCGGCACGCGCGAGATTGTCGACTACCTGCTGCTGTCGCATCTGCCGCATTTCCAGCTGGGAATGGAGCTGGGAAACTCAGAGGCGATTAAGCACGCGGTGCGTCATGGCCTGGGCATTAGCTGTCTTTCCCGGCGGGTGATTGCCGAACAGCTGGAGACCGGATCGCTGGTGGAAATCCCCGTTCCGCTGCCAAAACTGGTGCGCACGCTGTGGTGCATCCACCATCGTCAGAAACACCTGTCCAGTTCGCTGCAGCGTTTTCTGCGCTACTGCGAGATGTAAAAGCGCCCCTCACCCCAAAGGGGAGAGGGAAAAATAATGCGTTACTTATAATCCTGGACGCGTCATGAAGCTCTCTTATAACAGGGTATTTCTGCCGGAAGGAACGCAGATCGTCTGCTACAATCGCGCCTCATTTATTAAATGGACAGCATTTTCACATGGTTTCAGAAACTAAAACCACAGAAGCGCCCACGCTACGTCGTGAACTCAAGGCGCGTCACCTGACGATGATCGCCATTGGCGGCTCTATCGGTACAGGTCTTTTCGTTGCCTCTGGCGCAACGATTTCGGCAGCCGGCCCGGGTGGGGCATTATTCTCTTATATCCTGATTGGCCTGATGGTTTATTTCCTGATGACCAGCCTGGGCGAACTGGCGGCATACATGCCGGTGTCAGGTTCGTTTTCGACCTACGGACAAAAATACGTTGAGGAAGGCTTCGGCTTCGCGCTGGGCTGGAATTACTGGTACAACTGGGCCGTCACCATCGCCGTGGACCTCGTCGCCGCGCAGCTGGTGATGACCTGGTGGTTCCCGGACACGCCGGGCTGGATCTGGAGCGCCCTGTTCCTCGCCGTCATCTTCCTGCTGAACTACATCTCCGTGCGCGGCTTTGGCGAAGCGGAATACTGGTTCTCTTTGATCAAAGTGGCAACCGTCATCATCTTTATCGTCGTCGGCGTGGCGATGATCGTGGGTATTTTCAAAGGGGCTGAACCTGCGGGCTGGAGTAACTGGACCATCGGCGACGCGCCGTTTGCCGGGGGCTTCTCGGCGATGATTGGCGTGGCGATGATTGTCGGCTTCTCCTTCCAGGGCACGGAGCTGATTGGTATCGCGGCCGGTGAATCCGAAAACCCGGAGAAGAACATTCCGCGCGCGGTGCGTCAGGTGTTCTGGCGTATCCTGCTGTTCTACGTGTTCGCTATTTTGATTATCAGCCTGATCATTCCGTATACCGATCCAAGCCTGCTGCGTAACGACGTGAAAGACATCAGCGTCAGCCCGTTCACCCTGGTCTTCCAGCACGCGGGACTGCTCTCAGCGGCGGCGGTAATGAATGCGGTGATCCTGACGGCGGTGCTGTCGGCGGGTAACTCCGGCATGTACGCCTCCACCCGTATGCTTTATACCCTGGCCTGCGACGGCAAAGCGCCGCGCATTTTCTCGAAACTGTCCCGCGGCGGCGTACCGCGCAACGCGCTGTATGCCACCACGGTGATTGCCGGCCTGTGCTTCCTGACCTCCATGTTCGGCAACCAGACGGTGTACCTGTGGCTGCTTAACACCTCCGGGATGACGGGCTTTATCGCCTGGCTGGGCATTGCCATCAGCCACTACCGTTTCCGTCGCGGCTACGTCATGCAGGGTCATGACCTGAATAACCTGCCGTACCGTTCAGGGTTCTTCCCGCTGGGGCCGATTTTCGCCTTCGTTCTGTGCCTGATCATTACTCTGGGTCAGAACTATGAGGCCTTCCTTGCGGACACCATTGACTGGGGTGCCGTCACGGCGACCTATATTGGTATTCCGCTGTTCCTGATCATCTGGTTTGGCTACAAACTGACGAAAGGAACCCGCTTCGTTCGCTACAGTGAAATGGATTTCCCGGAACGATTTAAACAATAACCGCGCTTCCTCTCTTTCAGCCCGCTCACTCGAGCGGGCTTTTTTATGGGCAGATCAGAAGCTGTAGGTCATGCCAACCGTATAGCGACGCCCGTCCAGCACGGTGTCATACGTGTCGTAGTCAATCTGCTTATCCAGCACGTTATACACACCGGCGGTAACCAGCAGGTTTTTGTTCGCGTTGTAGCGCAGACCGACATCAACCTGAGTGTAGGACGGTGTGCCCTGGGACATTGACGTGCGGCTCAGGTACTCAGACGTTTTACCGCGAAGGTTCAGACGGCTCCAGAAACCTACGTCGGGCGTCGCCTGCCAGTCCAGGGTAGTGTTGAACATGTGCTTCGGCATCTTGTTCAGCGGCTTGCCTGAGAACTGACCGCTCTTCTGCTCAGATTCGGTATAGGTATAGTTTGCGGTCCAGTTTACATCGCGCGAGATTTTCCAGCCGAAGGAGGACTCCACGCCGCGCATGTTGGCTTTGTCCACGTTAACGCGGTCGCTCACGAAATCATAGCTGTGATCGCCAATCGTACAGGCGGGATCGGCGCTGCTGTTACAGCGGCGAACTTCCGTAATCTTGTCCTTGAAGTCGGTATTAAACAGCGTCACGCCGGCATTCAGGTTATCGTTGTTATCCCAGAGCAGGGCGAGCTCTTCGCTCAGGCTCTTCTCTGGTTTCAGATCCGGGTTGCCAACGATGATACCGTCAAGACGGCCGCCACCCGTTACCTGGCCCCAACTGGCAGACGACTGCCGCAGATCCGGCGCACGATAGCCAGCCGAAACCCCGCCTTTCAACGTCCAGTGATCGGCCAGGTGCCATACGCCGTAACCGCGCGGCGTCCAGTTCGTCCCGTAGTTTTGGTCTTTGTCCATACGCAGGCCGCCGGTCAACGTAAAACTTTCCGTCATTGACCATTCATCTTCGGCAAACAGGGCCCAGCTCCAGCGCGTCAGTTTATTCAGACCGTCCGCCGCTTCCAGCTGATTGCCCTTGTCGCGCAGTTTCTCATACCGATACTGTCCGCCGAGGGTCAATGTATGATCGCCGAGGAAAATCTGGTTCTGGTTGTTGAAGGTGGTGTTATAGGAGCGCATTTCGCGACCTGGATTATTGGTCTCTTCCTGCTGGATATAGCTGGTGGTATTGAAGTCGTCGTAATACCCGCTGTGGGTTAACGAGTAGGTCGTGTGCTCATAGCGCGAGTCGCTTTTGGTATTTGGCGTACAGGTTGTTCCCCGGCAGGTTTCAGCCGCTTTCGACATCCCTGGCGTGCTGTTTCTGTCCTGAAGCTCGCGAGCAAAGTCGAGGTCGAAATCGTTCTTCTCGTCCGGCGTGAAGTTCAGGGTAATACCACCGTTACGCATTTTCTGCTCGTTATACCCGTTAACGATTTTATCTTCGGCGCGGCGTGACAACAGCCCCGTCACTTTTGCGCCAAGCAGACCGTCAATCAGAGGACCAGAAGCGTAGGCGTTGGTCTGGAAGATATCGCCGGAATCATGGTTTTCCTGGAAGGTTGCATCGCCGTGCAACGAACCGGTCCAGGCTTTAGTGTTTGAGACTTTTTTGGTAATGACGTTGATGACGCCACCCATCGCATCGGAGCCGTAAAGTGAGGACATCGGGCCGCGGATAACCTCAATGCGCTCAATGGACTCCAGCGGCGGCAGCCAGCCTTGTTCTATACCCGAGTTGTCGCTGTTTGGGCGGGTGCTACGCGTACTGACGCGTTTGCCGTTCACGAGGAACAAGGTGTACTGAGATGCCATGCCGCGAATGCTGATATCACTGCTACTCCCGCCGCCGGTGACGACCACGCCCGGGACGTCTCTTAGGGCATCGGTAACATCACGGTAGGCTTTATCTTCAATCTGCTGTTTCGAAATAACAGAGATGGAGGCGGGGGCATTCTGGATCTTTTGTTCAAAACCCGTCGCGGTGACGACAACGGTGTCCTGATCGGCTGCGTGAACGAGAGGGGTGAATGTGGCAGCGCCAACGGCGACGGCCAGGAGCTTAATGCGGGGTATTGTCATTTGTACATTCCGTATAAAAATGAATAAAACTCCATCGGGATAACCCTGAGAACTGTATGATTTTGTCTTTTAAGAACTCTTTAAGATGGAGAAGAGCCTGGAATTGTACAAAAGAATGAATAATTGTAAACACAAATGATAATTGAAATCATTTGTGTTTGAGGAGAGTGAAAGGAAACCAGCCTGGATTCAAGCGGATAGAACTATGTAAATGAGGGGGAGGGGAAAGGCCCGGTATGCAGGAGGCTACCGGGCAAAAAGGCTGAACTTACCTGAACAGATGTTCCGCATGGAAGCGGAGATGATCTTCAATAAAGGACGCCATAAAGTAATAGCTGTGGTCATACCCGGGCTGAATGCGCAGCGTCAGCGGCCAGTCCTTCTGGCGCGCCGCTTCAGCCAGAACCGCAGGCTGTAACTGTCCGGCGAGGAACTGATCCGCATCACCCTGGTCGATAAGCATCGGAATCGCATCTTCCGTCCGGCTTGCCAGCATCAGCGCGCAGCTGTCCCATTCCTGCCATTTCTCTTCATCTTTACCCAGATAGTTTGTGAAAGCTTTTTGTCCCCACGGCACCTGCGTTGGGTTCACAATCGGCGCGAACGCAGAGACGCTGGTGTATTTCCCCGGGTTTTTCAGCGCCATGATTAACGCCCCGTGCCCGCCCATGGAATGCCCGCTGATGGCGCAGCGGTCGCTCACCGTAAATTCGGCCTTAATCAGCGCAGGCAGCTCGTCGCGAATGTAGTCATACATGCGGTAATGGCTCGCCCACGGCTGCTCGGTGGCGTTGAGATAAAATCCGGCACCTTTGCCCAGGTCGTACCCGGCATCGTCCGCCACATCATCGCCGCGCGGGCTGGTGTCGGGCATCACCAGCGCAATGCCCAGCTCGGCCGCAATACGCTGCGCGCCCGCTTTGGTAGTGAAGTTTTCGTCATTACACGTCAGGCCTGAAAGCCAGAACAGAACCGGCGGGTTTTCCGTCGGGGGCAGGAAAATGCTGAACGTCATGGCGCAGTTCAGCGTGGTGGAGTCGTGCCGCCAGCGCTGCTGTCGACCTTCAAAACAACGGTGCTCTTCGAGCAGTTCCATGCAGGGCTCCTTAATGAGAATAGCTATTCATTAGAGCCATAATACAGCGTTTTCATTTACCTGTGAGCAACTTTCACTTTCGCGGAGCGGCGAGATGCTGCATCATAAATTTACTTTTCTTTAACAATTGGAGCTGTCATGGCGCTGCGTATTGCGCTTAGTGGGTTTGTCGTTCTGGTGGTGGCGATGGGGATAGGGCGCTTCGCCTTTACGCCTCAGGTGCCGCTGATGATTGCCGCCGGGCAACTCACGCTCACCAGCGCAGGTCTGGTGGCGGCGATGAATTATCTGGGCTATCTGGTGGGCGCGTGGGATGCCATGCGGGCGCACCGCTTTGTTGAAACGCGACTCTGGCTTGGCATCACCGGTGCGGTTGCGCTGACTCTGCTCTCCGCCGCCGCGGATAACGCCGTTGTGCACGGTCTGCTGCGCTTTGTGATTGGCTGCATGAGCGGCTGGTCAATGGTGCTGATTGCCGCCTGGAGCAACGAGCGGCTGGGGCAGCTGGGTAAACCGGGGCTCAGTGCCGCCGTGTTTGCCGGTCCTGGCGCGGGCATCGCCCTGAGCGGCCTGCTCGCGGTCTATATTCAGGCTAAATCCCTTTCGGCCGGTGCGGCATGGCAAATCTACGGCGTGCTGGCGCTGGTATTGGTCGCGCTGGTGGCGCGCTATTTGCCGCGTTCCGGACAGCTTCATCGACCCGGCAGCGCGCCAGAGCCGCTGGTGCTGACGACGGATCTCAAGCGCCTGGTCTGGAGCTACAGCCTGGCGGGATTTGGCTATATCCTTCCGGCGACCTTTCTTTCGCAAATGGCGGCGGTGCGTTTTCCCGGCAGCCTGTTTGCCCAGTTTGTCTGGCCGATTTTTGGTGCCGCGGCCGTGGTGGGGATTGCGCTCAGCATTCTTTTGCGCCACACCTCAACGGCTAACCGCAGGCTGGCGATAGTGCTGTGGTTACAGGGGGCGGGCGTGCTGGCGGCCTGGCTGCTGCCGGGCATTGGCGGTTTGCTGACGGGCGGGCTGCTGGTGGGCGGCGGGTTCCTTTGCGCGGTGCAGCTCTCTCTTTTATACGGCCGCGAGCTGGCGCCACACCACACGCGCTATATGGCGGGGCTGCTCACCACCGGGTATGCCATCGGGCAATTGGTGGGGCCGGTGACCTCGGCGTTATCAACCTGGCTAACCCACCGGCTGGAGCCTGCGCTGGGGCTGGCTGGCGTTGCGCTGTTTGTCGCGGGTGCCCTGGTCTGGAATCGCCACGCTGAAAGGCAACAGCAATTGCAATAATTATCGTCGTGAATACTGGATTATGTGCGTCGCCTCACGCACAATGAGCGCATACTTTTGCCACAACGAGGGCGAAAGACGCCACACCTGCAGGAGAACAAAATGTCATCACTCAGTAAAGAAGCTGCCCTGGTCCACGAAGCCCTGCTCGCGCGCGGTCTTGAAACGCCACTGCGTCCGCCCGTTCAGGATATGGACAATGAAACCCGTAAAAGTCTGATTTCCGGGCATATGACCGAGATCATGCAACTGCTGAATCTCGATCTGAGCGATGACAGCCTGATGGAGACGCCCAAGCGTATCGCGAAAATGTACGTTGACGAAATTTTCTCCGGACTGGATTACGCCAACTTCCCGAAAATTACCGTCATCGAAAACAAGATGAAGGTGGATGAGATGGTGACGGTACGAGATATCACCCTGACCAGCACCTGCGAGCACCATTTCGTGACCATCGACGGTAAAGCGACCGTGGCGTATATCCCGAAAGACACGGTGATTGGCCTGTCGAAGATCAACCGTATTGTGCAGTTCTTCGCACAGCGCCCTCAGGTGCAGGAGCGTCTGACGCAGCAGATCCTGATCGCGCTGCAAACGCTGCTGGGTACCAATAACGTGGCGGTCTCTATTGATGCGGTGCACTACTGCGTGAAAGCGCGCGGCGTGCGTGATGCGACCAGTGCGACCACCACCACCTCGCTGGGCGGCCTGTTTAAATCGAGCCAGAACACCCGCCAGGAGTTCCTGCGCGCCGTGCGTCACCACAACTAATCAAACAGGGCAGGGACCATGGAGCGAAACGTCACGCTCGATTTTGTTCGCGGCGTCGCCATTCTGGGTATCCTGCTGCTGAATATCAGCGCCTTCGGTCTGCCGAAGGCCGCTTACCTCAATCCCGCCTGGTACGGCGACATCACCCGCAGTGATGCCTGGACGTGGGCGATCCTCGACCTGTTTGCTCAGGTTAAATTCCTCACGCTATTTGCACTGCTGTTTGGCGCGGGCCTGCAGCTTCTGCTCAAACGCGGCACGCGCTGGATCCAGTCGCGCTTAACGCTGCTGGCAATTCTCGGCTTTATCCACGGCCTGTTCTTCTGGGACGGTGATATTCTTCTCGCTTATGGGTTAGTCGGGCTAATCTGCTGGCGGCTGATTCGCGACGCGCACAGCGTGAAAAGCCTGTTTAACACCGGCGTGATGCTCTATCTCATGGGGCTCGGCGTCCTGCTTTTGCTGGGGCTGATCTCCGGTGACGCGACAAACCGTTCCTGGATCCCGGACGCCGCTAACCTCCAGTACGAGCAGTACTGGAAGCTGAAGGGCGGTACGGAAGCGATAAGCAACCGTGCGGATATGCTGGGCGACAATCTGCTTGCCCTGGGGGCGCAATACGGCTGGCAGCTGGCGGGCATGATGCTGATGGGCGCGTCACTGATGCGCACCGGCTGGCTGAAAGGGGAATTCAGCCTGCGTCACTACCGCCGCACCGGCGCGGGGCTGGTCCTGCTGGGCGTGCTGATTAACCTTCCGGCGGTGATGGCGCAGTGGCACCTTCACTGGGATTACCGCTGGTGCGCGTTCCTGCTGCAGGCGCCGCGTGAATTGAGCTCGCCGTTCCAGACCATCGGCTATGCGGCGCTGATCTATGGTTTCTGGCCGCAGCTTTCTCGCCTGTGGATCGTCAGCGCCGTAGCCTGCGTTGGGCGGATGGCGTTAAGCAATTACCTCCTGCAGACGCTGATCTGCACCACGCTTTTCTATCGCTTTGGCCTGTTTATGAAATTCGACCGCCTCGGACTACTGGCGTTTGTTATTCCGGTCTGGATAGTAAACCTGGCGTTTTCTGTCATCTGGCTGCGTTATTTCCGCCAGGGACCGCTGGAGTGGGTGTGGCGTCAGTTAACCGCACATGCTTCGGGGGTATCATTGAGTAATACATCCAGATAACGATCTGGATCACAATCATTAACAAAACGGATGTAAGCGTTTTCATGAGTGTGAGCTTCTTCACGTAGTCCCCTTTCTCTCGCTGCCAAAATAGCCACCTTGCTAAACACAGGGGGTGTCTGTGAGTTGCTGCAATTCTTTGAAGGATGGTGAATATGATCACCATTCGTGACGTCGCCCGTCTGGCGGGCGTTTCTGTGGCTACCGTCTCCCGCGTGCTGAACAACAGCGCGCTGGTCAGCCCTGAAACCCGTGAAACCGTAATGAAAGCCGTGACTCAACTCGGGTACCGGCCAAATGCCAACGCGCAGGCGCTGGCAACACAGGTCAGCGATACCATCGGCGTGGTGGTAATGGATGTCTCGGACGCCTTTTTCGGTGCGCTGGTGAAAGCGGTCGATGTGGTCGCCCAGCAGCATCAGAAATACGTGCTGATTGGCAACAGCTATCACGAGGCGGAAAAGGAGCGTTATGCCATTGAAGTGCTGATCCGCCAGCGCTGCAACGCCCTGATTGTTCACTCAAAAGCCTTAAGCGATGAAGAGCTGGTCGGGTTTATGGAGCAGATCCCGGGCATGGTGTTAATCAACCGCATCGTCCCGGGCTATGCCCACCGCTGTGTCGGGCTGGATAACGTCAGCGGCGCCATGATGGCCACCAAAATGCTCATCAATAACGGCCATCAGCGGATCGGCTATCTGGCCTCCAGCCATCACATTGAAGATGACGAGCTGCGGCGTGAGGGGTGGCAAAACGCCCTGAAAGAGCACGGTATTACGCCATCAGAAAGCTGGATTGGCACCGGCACGCCGGATATGCAGGGCGGTGAGGCGGCAATGGTGGAACTGCTGGGCCGCAATCTGCAGCTTTCTGCCGTGTTTGCCTATAACGACAGCATGGCGGCAGGTGCGCTGACTGCGCTGAAGGATAACGGCATTGCGGTGCCACAGCATTTGTCATTGATTGGTTTCGATGATATTCCGATTGCCCGTTACACCGACCCGCAGCTGACTACGGTGCGCTATCCCATTGCTTCTATGGCAAAACTGGCGACCGAGCTGGCGCTACAGGGAGCGGCAGGGCTGCTGGATCCGGGGGCAACTCACTGCTTCATGCCGACGCTGGTGCGTCGTCATTCCGTCGCCGCCCGGCAAATTGTGGTTCCGATCACTAACTGATTACACCAGGTGATGTAACCGTTTTCAATCTGTGAGTAAATTCACAGTATCTTAACAAGGCGCTGACTATGATGTCAGCGTTTTAGGGGCTGAAACGCTATGTAACGGTGATTATTCGCTTTCACTATAGCCAATGTGCCGCAAACAACGAATAAAACGCATTTCTGGAGCGTTACCGACCACGGAAGATAGAAATTTTATAAGTGAACGTCGGCTGTCAGTAACGTTTTATTAACACCTGCCTGCCGATCGTTATTCACAAGAACTACCCTGCATAAAAAAACCGGAGATACCATGAATAAGAAGGTGTTGACCCTGTCTGCTGTAATGGCAAGCATGCTTTTTGGTGCAGCAGCGCACGCTGCGGATACCCGTATTGGTGTGACCATCTATAAATACGACGACAACTTCATGTCTGTTGTGCGTAAAGCAATTGAGAAAGATGCGAAAGCAGCGCCAGACGTACAGCTGCTGATGAATGACTCCCAGAACGACCAGTCCAAACAGAACGATCAGATCGACGTTCTGCTGGCTAAAGGCGTTAAGGCCCTGGCGATCAACCTGGTTGACCCGGCTGCAGCAGGCACGGTTATTGAGAAAGCGCGCGGCCAGAACGTGCCAATCGTCTTCTTCAACAAAGAACCTTCCCGTAAAGCGCTGGACAGCTATGACAAAGCGTATTACGTCGGTACTGACTCTAAAGAGTCCGGCATTATTCAGGGCGATCTGATCGCGAAGCACTGGGCGGCGAACCCGAACTGGGACCTGAACAAAGACGGTCAGATCCAGTTCGTGCTGCTGAAAGGCGAGCCTGGCCACCCGGATGCTGAAGCGCGTACCACCTATGTTATCAAAGAGCTGAACGACAAGGGCCTGAAAACCCAGCAGCTGGCGTTAGATACCGCGATGTGGGACACCGCTCAGGCGAAAGATAAGATGGACGCGTGGCTGTCTGGCCCGAACGCGAACAAAATCGAAGTGGTCATTGCCAACAACGATGCGATGGCAATGGGCGCGGTTGAAGCGCTGAAAGCTCACAATAAATCGTCCATCCCGGTATTTGGCGTGGATGCCCTGCCGGAAGCGCTGGCGCTGGTTAAATCTGGCGCGATGGCCGGTACCGTTCTGAACGATGCCAACAACCAGGCGAAAGCGACCTTCGATCTGGCGAAAAACCTCGCCGACGGAAAAGGCGCGGCGGATGGCACCAACTGGAAAATTGACAACAAAATCGTTCGCGTGCCTTACGTGGGCGTAGACCAGTCCAACCTGGCTGAGTTTATCGGTAAATAAGATCTTTGTTTTGTCTTCACTGGGCGCAATTCGTTGCGCCCTTTTATAACGCGATATGCGAGGCCAACAAGGTATAATTATGGTCAGCACAACTACTCAGTCGTCCGGTGAATACTTGTTGGAAATGACAGGCGTCAACAAGTCCTTCCCCGGTGTTAAGGCACTCGATAATGTTAATTTAAAAGTCCGTCCTCACTCTATTCATGCATTAATGGGGGAGAACGGTGCGGGTAAATCAACGTTATTAAAATGTCTTTTTGGGATCTATCAAAAAGATTCTGGCAGCATTCTTTTTCAGGGGAAAGAGATCGATTTCCATTCAGCGAAAGAAGCGCTGGAAAACGGTATCTCGATGGTTCACCAGGAATTAAACCTGGTACTGCAACGCTCGGTAATGGATAACATGTGGTTGGGACGTTACCCAACTAAAGGTGTGTTTGTCGATCAGGATAAAATGTATCGCGACACCAAAGCGATTTTCGATGAGCTGGATATTGATATCGATCCTCGCGCCCGCGTGGGGACATTATCCGTTTCCCAGATGCAGATGATCGAAATTGCCAAAGCGTTCTCCTATGATGCGAAAATCGTCATCATGGATGAACCTACCTCGTCATTAACGGAAAAAGAGGTTAATCACCTTTTTACCATTATTCGTAAGCTGAAAGAACGCGGCTGCGGCATTGTGTACATCTCGCACAAAATGGAAGAGATCTTCCAGCTGTGCGATGAAATTACCATCCTGCGCGACGGCCAGTGGATTGCCACGCAGCCGCTTGAAGGGCTGGACATGGACAAGATCATCGCCATGATGGTCGGCCGTTCCCTGAACCAGCGCTTCCCGGACAAAGAGAACAAGCCAGGTGAAGTAATCCTGGAAGTGCGCAATCTGACCTCGCTGCGCCAGCCGTCCATCCGCGATGTTTCTTTCGACCTTCACAAAGGCGAAATTCTTGGCATTGCTGGCCTGGTAGGGGCAAAGCGTACCGACATCGTGGAAACCCTGTTTGGCATCCGCGAGAAGGCCGACGGCACCATCACGCTGCACGGGAAGAAAATTAACAACCATAATGCCAACGAAGCCATTAATAACGGTTTTGCGCTGGTGACGGAAGAACGTCGTTCGACCGGTATTTATGCTTATCTGGATATTAACTTTAACTCGTTAATCTCTAATATTCGCAATTACAAAAACAAAGTCGGGCTGCTGGATAACTCCCGCATGAAGAGCGATACCCAGTGGGTAATTGACTCCATGCGCGTGAAAACGCCAGGCCACCGTACCCAAATTGGTTCGCTTTCCGGTGGTAACCAGCAAAAAGTTATTATTGGCCGTTGGTTATTAACCCAGCCAGAAATTCTGATGCTGGATGAACCGACCCGCGGTATTGACGTCGGCGCGAAGTTTGAAATTTATCAGCTGATTGCCGAGCTGGCGAAAAAGAATAAAGGGATCATTATTATTTCTTCCGAAATGCCGGAACTGTTAGGGATCACGGACCGTATTCTGGTTATGAGCAATGGTCTCGTTGCCGGTATTGTTGACACCAAAACGACAACGCAAAACGAAATTTTGCGTCTTGCGTCTTTGCACCTTTAAGATCAGGGGCTCCTCATGAGTGCGTTAAATAAAAAAAGTTTTCTCACTTACCTGAAAGAAGGCGGTATTTACGTTGTTCTTTTAGTCCTGCTGGCCATTATTATTTTCCAGGACCCTACGTTCTTAAGCCTGCTGAACCTGAGTAATATTCTGACCCAGTCCTCCGTGCGTATCATCATTGCGCTTGGCGTGGCGGGCCTTATCGTCACCCAGGGGACGGACCTTTCTGCCGGTCGTCAGGTCGGCCTGGCGGCGGTTATTGCGGCAACCCTGCTGCAGTCGATGGAAAACGCCAACAAGGTATTCCCGGAGATGGCGACTATGCCGATTTTCGTGGTGATCCTGATTGTCTGCGCCATCGGGGCGGTGATTGGCCTGATCAACGGTATTATCATTGCTTACCTGAACGTGACGCCATTTATCACTACGCTGGGTACGATGATCATCGTTTACGGTATCAACTCCCTGTACTACGACTTTGTGGGCGCGTCGCCGATTTCGGGCTTTGACAGCGGCTTCTCCACCTTCACGCAGGGGTTTATCGCGCTGGGCAGCTTCCGCCTGTCGTACATTACCTTCTATGCGCTGATTGCGGTGGCGTTCGTCTGGATCCTGTGGAACAAAACGCGCTTCGGTAAAAACATCTTCGCTATCGGTGGTAACCCGGAAGCGGCGAAAGTGTCCGGGGTAAACGTTGCCCTGAACCTGCTGATGATTTACGCGCTGTCCGGTGTGTTCTACGCCTTCGGCGGGATGCTGGAAGCAGGCCGTATCGGCTCCGCAACGAACAACCTTGGCTTCATGTACGAGCTGGATGCGATTGCGGCCTGCGTGGTCGGCGGCGTCTCCTTCAGCGGCGGGGTGGGTACCGTGCTCGGCGTGGTCACCGGTGTGATCATCTTTACCGTCATCAACTACGGGTTGACCTACATCGGCGTGAACCCGTACTGGCAGTACATCATCAAGGGCGCCATCATTATCTTCGCGGTGGCGCTGGATTCACTGAAGTACGCCCGTAAGAAGTAATCGTCACTCGCGATACCCGGCCCGCTCACCGAGCGGGCTTTTTTATGGCCTATGCCAGATGGGACTCTTCTTGCGTCACAATGCGCTCAAACCACTCGAGTTCAGAAAGCTTGCAGGCGACCCACTGTTCGGAAAAGGCGTCGCCCAGGCTGTCGGTGAGATACTGACAGCGGGCGAAGGCCTCAATTGCCTCCTGCTGGAACAGCGGGAGTTCCGGTTGGTCCTGCTGTGGTTCCGGGAGTTCCCCCTCGTCGATATGTTCCAGTCCGTACAGCATGCCGGTCAGGATTGTGGCCGCCACCAGATACGGATTCGCATCGGCTCCGGCCAGTCGGTACTCGATACGACGGTTGCTCTCTTCCGAGCAGGGAATGCGCAGGGCAGCGGAGCGGGTGTTATAGCCCCATGAGTTAAAGACGGGTTCCGTCAGGTTTTTTCGCAGGCGACGAAACGCGTTGACCCCCGGCGCAAGAATGGCGACGGAGGCGGGCATCAGCGCCAGCTGGCCCGCGATGCACAAGCGCATCATGCTGCTCAGTGCGTTCACCGGCGAGGCAAAAACGTTCTCGCCACGGCTGTTGTTCAGGCTGAAATGGATGTGCAAACCGCTGCCGGAGAGCTGGCTGAAGGGCTTAGCCATAAAGTTAGCCTGAAGACCGTGCTTTTCAGCGACATAGCGGGTCAGGCGGCGCAGGGCCAGCACGTTATCACAGACCTCTACGACGCGCTGGCTGTGCTTCAGGTTTAATTCGTACTGTCCGGACTCGGCTTCCGCTACCACCCCTGACAGCGGAATGCGCTGAAGGTGCGCCAGCTGTTCCAGCTCGTCAAAAAGCGCCGCGTGCGCCGACGAGGTGTCCATGTGAAAACAGCCCTGATTTTGCGGATCGCGCTCGCCCTGTCCCGTCAGGTAAAACTCGATTTCCGGGGCAATGACCGGGAAAAGGCCGTGCTGGTGGAAGCGGGCCACGACGTTCTGCAGTATCGCGCGTGGCTCAAGAGGGCAGGGGTTACCGTCGCTGTCCTTCATCGTCAACAGGATCTGCGCGGTATGCTCCGGATCCTGCGGACAGGGACGCAGAGAACCGGCGACCGGGACGCACAGCCGGTCGGGTTCATCATAAAGCGGGGCGGCGATTTTTCCCTTCTGATCCATGGAGTAGACGGAAAGCGGAAAATAACAGCCTTTTTCCAGACTCAGCATGCTCTCCACCGTGAGGCGCTTGCCGCGCATCGTGCCGTTGATATCGTTCAGGTAAACGTCAACGTGTTTCGTCTGCGGGTAGCGTTCCAGATAGTCGGCCACTTCCACGGCAATATTGTGCTGCAGGGCGTCAATTTTTTCATCCAGCCAGAGACCAGAATTAAGTGCACCGGGGAGTGATAAACCGGGGAAATTAAAATACGGGCGAAGACTTTTGAGGAAAAACGCATTCATTATCGAGTTCATAGTCATTCTTCAATGAAGCCGTAGCGGCAGTGAACTCAGGTTAAAAGAGCTGGCGTAAAGGGGGGATAAAAAGCGTCAGTGCCGGCGTAAAGAAAGTATAAAGGCAGGCCTACTTTTTCTCTTTTTTCTGCATATCCAGCAGCTGCTCCGGCGTCACCGCCGGGTAACCCTGCGCGTCTTCCGGCACTTCGTGCATCGCCGGAATGGGCACCAGAGGGCCTAAAAAGCGCGGTTCGCGTTTGAAGATATACAGATCGGCCAGGGCGCCAAAGCGGGCACCAAACTCGCGGACGCGCACGCTCAGCATATCTTTCGGCGACGGCACCGCGTAGCACTGGGCCTGAATGCCCATGTGCAGGGCGATAAACAGCGCGCGCTCGCAGTGGAAGCGCTGGGTGATGATGATGAAGTCGTTGGTATCGAAGACTTTGCGCGTGCGCACGATGGAGTCCAGGGTGCGGAACCCGGCGTAGTCGAGCACGATATCGGCAGGGTCCACGCCTGCGGCAATCAAATCCTTCCGCATCGTCACCGGCTCGTTATAGCTTTGCAGCGCGTTATCGCCGCTCAGCAGCAGGTAGTTTACCTTGCCGCTGTTGTAGGCGTTCAGCGCGCCCTGAATACGGTAGCGGTAATACTGGTTGATCACCCCTGTGCGGTAATACTTGGCGGTGCCGAGCACCACGCCCACCTGACGATAGGGCAGGTCCTGCAGGTCATCAAAGATATAGGGGGCCGTTTTCCAGCTCATCCAGCGGTCGAGACCCAGCACGATAAACAGCAGTATGCCGACCAGGACAGACAGGCTGTAAAAAACGCGCTTTAACATGAAGATGGCTCGTTCGTGGATGAAATTTAACTCAGGCTACTTTACCCGCCTGGTTAGCGCAAGAAACAGCGACTCAACTGAGGGGTTTTTCAGCAACGTGGCGGACATTTCTGTCCGCCGGAAGGTTTACGCCAGCAGGACGCGGTCGATCGTCGTGCAGCCTAACGCCTTGAGCGTTGCGGCGGTGGCATCCCACTGAATCAGCGGCGCATCGGCCTTTTCGGCCAGAACGGCACGCTGAATGTCCGGATAATCGTAGCCGTTCAGGCTCAGCAGGTTGAGTGCGCCCTGCAGCGGCGGCAGCGTTGGGTTAAACGCGGCGTTTTCCGCATAGCTGCCGGTGAAGATACGGCCATCGCGGCACTGCAGTGCCACGCCGCTCGGGGAGTTGCTGTACGGGGTGTGGCTCTTGTTCGCCGCGCGTATGGCCGCCTGGTTCAGGTCATCGCCGGACAGGGCGAAACCGTGATCCTGCTCGTCCATCAGCAGCGTTTTAATCTCAAGATCTTTCGGGCCGAAGGCGTCAGGCAGGTAATCGCCCAGCGTGTGCGGCGCGCGGCCCGGCAGGTTAATGCGCAGCTGCAGCCCGCTGTTCAGCTCGTTCATAAACTGGCGGCAGTGGCCGCACGGGGTATAGTTTACGGTGATGGCGCTCAGGGCTTTCTCACCGCGCAGCCAGGCGTGGCTGATGGCGCTCTGCTCGGCGTGAACGGTCTGCTGCATGGTTGCGCCGAGGAACTCCATGTTCCCGCCGAAGTACCAGGTTCCGCTGACGCCGCGCGCGATGGCGCCGACGTTGAAGTGGGAAAGATCGGCCCGGGCGCAGGCGGCAGCCAGGGGCAGCAGTGCGAAAGCCAGCGCGTCTTCATCCAGCCCGGTTGCCTGTTTAAGCACCGTGACCTGCTCCGCCGTCAGCAGGGCGGGGAAATGTGCATCTGCCAGAATGGGAGCCAGGGCTGACTGCAAATTCTCTGCAAGCTGAGCGAAGGCAGCTTGAAAACGTGGGTGCATGGCGTTTGCCTCATAAAGGTTAATGGATCGGTAGTTTACGGAGCCGCAAGGCCTTTATATGTGATCCACATCTCATTATGTATGCAACTTATGAAATCAAAATGAAATTTGCGCGACGCATCGCAAATTTTAGCCCATCACCGCCAGAATCAGCGGGAAAATGAACGGGGCGAGCAGGGAGGTGATAATCCCGCAGATCACCAGCGCAAGCGAGCTAAACGCCCCTTCCTGATAGTCCAGCTCCGCGCAGCGGGCGGTACCCAGCGCGTGCGAGGCGGTGCCCATCGACAGCCCGCGCGCTGCTTTGGTGTGAATACGCATCCCGTTCAGCAGAGTGTGGCCAAACACCGCGCCGAGAATACCGACGAAAATCACGCACATCGCGCTGATGGCTGGAATACCGCCGAGGCTGCCGCCTACCGCCATCGCGATAGGCGTGGTCACTGATTTAGGCAGGATAGAGGCGGCAATTTGCGGGGAGGCCCCCATCAACAGCGCCACCGACGTGCCGGTGATCATCGCCACCAGGCTTCCCACAAAACAGATAGTAATGATGGACTTCCACCGTGCGCGGATCTGGTGCAGCTGCTCGTATAAAGGAAAGGCAAGCGCGACAACGGCGGGCTGCAGGAGGTCGTTTAAAATTTTGCTGCCTGCAAAGTAACGCTCATAAGGAATGCCGGTGAGCAGCAGGAAGGGAATAATCACCACCATCGCCACCAGCAGGGGGTTCAGCAAGGGCATTTTAAATCGTGCGGCAAGCTTGCGCGCGGCGAAGAATACCAGCAGGGTTAACGGCAGTGACCACCAGATATTAGCCATCATTTTTTTGTTTTCTCCCCGACCACGTTACGTTCTCCATGTACCAGATGAGAACTCCAGCTCACCACCAGGAAAACCACCAGCGTACTGACCGCGCAGGAAACGACAATCGGGCCGAACTGCGCCTTGAGCAAATCAAAATACTGCATGACGCCCACACCGATAGGCACGAACAGCAGCGCCATGTAGCGGATAAGAATGAAGCAGCCTGGATTGACCCACTTTGCAGGCAGAATTTGCAGCGCCAGTAAAACGAAGAGGATCAGCATACCGATAATGCTGCCGGGAATGGTGATGGGCAGCAGCGACGCGATGAAAATGCCGGCATACAGGCAGGCGTAAATCAGGACGAATGCGCGCAGATATTGCCAGATAATGTTCAATGATTTGCTCATGGTGATAGTCCTTGCTGAAACGCATTCATCATACAATTAAACCTAAAAATGTGCCACGGATCACATCATGAATTTTGAGCATACCAGACATTCCGGAATGGAACGTCCGGTATTACCTTACTGGTGCAGGCTACAGTTTAGAGGAAAGGGATTGCGCTGGCGAAGTCACGCGCCAGAGAAGGCATCAGCGTCAGGCGGTCAGTCTATCGAGAAAAGAAAACAGCACCTGGTTCATTTCGCGATAATCATGCGAGCGGAGTTTTTCCGCCGTTTCGACAAAACGGAATTCACCCGCACGGCGGAGGTCATTCTGCGAATGCTCAATCAGCAACTCTACCACCTCCGGCGTCAGCTCCATATGGCACTGGAAACCGTAAACCCGTTCGCTGTATTGCACGATCTGGCGGGGACAACCCTCGCTGTAAGCCAGAACCTTAGCCTGCGGCGTCAACCCAGGCATATCGTTATGCCAGTGACCGACGTTCAGCACGCTGCCAAAGTCCTCAAACAGCGGGTTCGCCTTGCCTGCATCTGTGAGCCTGACGGGAAATTTGCCGATCTCTTTTTCCGGGCTGTGGCAAAACGCTGCGCCCAGCGCTTCGCCGATAAGCTGTGAGCCCAGACAAACGCCTAACACCGTTTTACCTGCCTCTATCGCGCGGCTGATGAGTGCCTTTTCCGCCTGCGCATCAAACCAGGGGCATTCCTCAAGCGTGGTGGCGGGGGATTGCGGGCCTCCCATGATGATAAGCAGGTCTGTGCCCCCCAGTTCCTCAGGTAAAGGTTCGCCCTGATACACTCTGGTGTAGCTCAGACTGCAGCCGCGACTTTTCCCCCAGATTTCATAGGCGCCTGGCGCCTCGAAATGTTCATGAATAATAAAATGGATGTGCATTGCGTCTCTCTCTGGTTACGTGTACAAGCAGCATCATAAGAGGAAGGGGGGAATGTGAAATGCCAACCGTTATCGATAAAACGCCAATTCACGACGATGCTATCGGATGGTCAAGAGGGGCAATTCGCTATACGCGCGGCGAAGTCGATCCGCCTCACCAGCATTCGCAGGGACAACTTTTGTTTGCCATTAAGGGGGTTATGCTGGTTGAAACCGGCAGCAAACGCTGGGTCATACCGCCGCAGCGCGCGCTTTGGATCCCTCCCTTTCAGGAGCATACCTACAGCGTGTTATCCGCAACGGAGCTTCGCGCGGTCTGGTTTAGCCCGGCACTGATTTCGCAATGCGAACCTTTTAAGCGGAAAGACGAGGTTCACGTGATTATGGCCACAGCGTTGTTCAAAGAGCTGATTGCCGGGCTGTTCAGCGCGGAATACCGGCCGGCAAGCCAGCGCAGCATGGCCGTTTTGCTGCTCGACATCCTCAGCGAGACGCAGCAGATTTCTGCCGAACTGCCGATGCCCGTGGATGAGCGCTTACATCGCGTGGCCTGTGACATCATTGCCAACAATCTCTGGGATCTCTCTCTGGAAAGGCTGGCGGAACGGGCCGCGATGTCTGAACGCACATTTTCACGTGCGTTTATCAACGATACCGGCTTTAGCTTCCGGGCCTGGCGACAGCGCGCAAGGATTTGTGCCTCGCTGGATCTCCTCGCCAACGGATACCCGGTTAAGCAGGTGGCCTGGATGCTGGGGTTTTCCGGCCCGGCGGCATTTGCGGCGGCGTTTCGCGCTATTGTTGGGGCAACGCCGGGTGATTTTCTGCCTGAACAGAAGCGCTTCCCAGCGATATAGAGAGCGGCTACTATAGCGCGTCTTTTTTCACAGGTACTGCTATGCGTGTTTTACTGGCCCCAATGGAAGGCGTGCTCGACTCCCTCGTGCGCGAGCTTCTGACCGAGGTGAACGATTACGATCTCTGCGTGACGGAGTTCCTGCGCGTGGTCGATATGTTGCTGCCAGAAAAGTCATTCTATCGTCTCTGCCCTGAACTGCATCGCCAGAGCCGGACCCCTTCCGGCACGCTGGTACGTATTCAGCTGCTCGGCCAGTATCCTGAATGGCTGGCGGAAAATGCCGCCCGCGCGGTAGCGCTTGGCTCTTACGGGGTGGATCTCAACTGCGGCTGTCCGTCGAAGCTGGTGAACGGCAGCGGCGGCGGAGCGACGTTGCTGAAAGATCCTGAGCTGATTTACCGCGGCGCGAAAGCCATGCGTGAGGCCGTGCCCTCGCATTTGCCGGTGACGGTTAAGGTGCGCCTGGGGTGGGACAGCGGCGCCCGACAGTTTGAAATTGCCGATGCGGTGCAGCAGGCCGGGGCCACCGAGCTGGTGGTGCATGGCCGCACTAAAGAAGACGGCTACAAAGCCGAGCGCATTAACTGGCAGGCGATTGGTGAAATCCGCAAACGACTTACTATTCCGGTGATCGCCAACGGCGAAATCTGGGATTACGAGAGCGCGCAGGCGTGCCTGAAAGCCACCGGCTGCGATGCGGTGATGATTGGCCGCGGCGCGCTGAACGTGCCGAACCTCAGCCGGGTGGTGAAATATAACGAGCCGCGGATGCCGTGGGCAGACGTCGTCACGCTGCTGCAAAAATATAGCCGTCTGGAAAAGCAGGGCGACACCGGTTTGTATCACGTCGCGCGAATTAAACAGTGGCTGAGTTATTTACGCAAAGAGTACAGCGAAGCGCTGGGATTATTTCAGGAGATCCGCACGCTGCAAACGTCGGCTGATATTGCGCGAGTTATACAGTCAAAATAAACGGCAATTATATTTAAAAATAAATAATTCACTTGGTGAATATTTTGCCGAGTATGTAAGTGTATGACAATTTGCGGATTGCCACGCGTTACTAAAAAATAGCGCGTCATCAAGCGTAAGTTGCGCCTTTATTTTTTTGAGTGCATGGCGTAATGAAACGTTTTCTTATTTTATCTCTGAGTGCTCCCCTTGTTTTTATGCTGGCTGCCTGCGCACCGGAACATTCCACGGTGTCGCCAATTCAAACGCAAACGACAGTCGCGTCCGTTAATACCCAACTTCGTCATGCGGACTGGCCGAAAAATGAATGGTGGAAAGAATATAACGACCCGCAGTTAAATTCGCTTATTGCCAAAGCCATAGCGGATGCGCCCGATATGCAAATTGCCCGGCAGCGCATTACGCTTGCCGAAGCGCAGGCCAGAGCCGCTATCGCAGCCGATGGCCCACAAATGGATTTCTCAGCGGATGTTGAACGGCAAAAAATGTCGGCAGAGGGGCTGATGGGGCCGTTTGCCCTTACCGACCCGGCGGCGGGCACCACCGGCCCATGGTATACCAACGGCACCTTTGGCCTGACGGCGGGCTGGGATCTCGATCTGTGGGGAAAAAACCGCGCCCGGATTGCAGCGCGTATCGGTAAAGTGAATGCGCAAAAAGCGGAGCTGGAGCAGACCCGCCAGCTGCTTTCAACCAGCGTTGCGCGCCTTTACTGGGCGTGGCAGACCCAGGCCGAAGCAGGGGAAGTTCTTACCCGGATTAAACAGGAGCAGGAAAATATTATCGACGCCGATCGCGAACTGTATCAGCATGGTATTACCTCCTCGGTGGAGGGCGTCGAAACCGATATACACGCCAGTAAGACTAATGAACAGCTGGCCGACGTAAAGGGGAAAATGAAGGCCATTGAAGCGCGTCTGGATGCGCTGACCGGCACCCCGGCGACACACCTTACGCGCCACCCGTTGCCTGCAGCAGAAGCCTCGCTACCGTCAACGCTCGGCTATGAACTGCTGGCACGCCGTCCGGATCTGCAGGAGGCGCATTGGTATATCGAAGCCTCCATGAGCGAGGTGGAAGCCGCCAGAGCGGCGTTCTATCCTGACGTGAACCTGATGGCGTTCTTACAGCAGGATGCCCTGCACCTGAGCGATCTGTTCCGCTCTTCAGCCCAGCAGATGGGCGTGACTGCCGGACTGACGCTGCCGATCTTCGACAGCGGCAGGCTGAACGCTAATCTGGATATCGCCCAGGCGCAGAATAACCTCTCGGTCGCGAACTACAACAAAGCGGTGGTGGAGGCGGTCAATCAGGTGGCGCGTACGGCAAGTGAAGTTGAAACCCTGACGGCAAAAAATCGTCACCAGCAGCAGATCGAAAAAGACGCGGCGCGCGTGGTGGCGCTGGCGCAGGCGCGTTTTAGCGCAGGTATTATTGCCGGTTCGCGGGTCAGCGAAGCCAGAATCCCGGCACTGAAAGAGCATCTCGAAGGCGTCATGTTGAAAGGCCAGTATCTCGACGCCACGCTGCAGCTGACGTCAGCGCTGGGCGGCGGCTATCATCATGGCTAAACAGGGCCATTATCTATACTTACCTCTTTGCAGTTTTTCAGGAGGTGAGTATGAACAGAGTAGCGATTGTAACCGCATCGGATTCCGGGATCGGTAAAACCACGGCGCTGATGCTGGCAGAGCGCGGGTTTGATATTGGCGTCACCTGGCATTCTGATGAAAAAGGGGCGCTGGAAACTTGCCGTGAAGTTGAAGCGCGTGGGCAGCGTGCAGAGGCTATCCATCTTGATTTAAGCACGCTCCCGGACGGCGCTGAAGCCATTGAAACGCTGATTGCACGTTTCGGCCGGCTGGACGTGCTGGTTAACAATGCCGGAGCGATGACCAAAGCGCCATTTCTTGAGATGGCGTTTGACGACTGGCGGAACATTTTTACCGTCGACGTGGACGGCGCGTTTCTCTGCTCGCAGATTGCGGCACGGCAGATGGTGAAGCAGGGGAAAGGGGGGCGGATTGTGAACATCACCTCGGTGCATGAGCACACGCCGCTGCCTGATGCCAGCGCTTACACGGCTGCGAAACATGCGCTCGGTGGCTTAACCAAATCGATGGCGATGGAGCTGGTGAAGCACAAGATTCTGGTGAACGCCGTCGCGCCGGGGGCCATTGCCACGCCGATGAACGATATGGACGACAGCGAAGTGAAGGAAGGGTCAATGCCGGAAATCCCGCTGGCAAGGCCGGGCCACACCAAAGAAATCGCCAGCCTGGTGGCGTGGCTGTGTGACAGCGACGCCAGCTATACCACAGGGCAATCGTTTATCGTCGACGGGGGCTTTATGCTGGCGAACCCGCAGTTTAAGCCGGAAGGGTAACAGGTTTCCCCTCTCCCCAAAGGGGTGAGGGGCACCAGGCTGACTCACTCCTCATCCCGCTTCTTCTCTCTGTGCCGCATCCACAGCCTGACCCCAATCACCGCCACAACCACCAGAATCAACCACGCCCAGTGCTTCAGGTGTTGGTCAAGGTTATGCAGCCACGGGCCAATCACCTCGCCACCCACGTAACCAAGCGTGGTGAAGATCAGCGCCCAGGCTATCGCGCCAACAATATTCAGCGGCAGGAAAATTTTTGGCGGCAGGCGGCTGGCACCAATCAGTATCGGTCCGATAATCCTGAAGCCGTACATAAAGCGGGTGCCTATGACGAACAGATAAGGGTGACGCTGGATCAGGCGCTGCGCGCGGTTGATTTTCTTTTTGTGTTTAACGAAACGCTTGAGCAGCGTCGGGCCAAAGCGTAGCCCCAGGAAGTAGAGCAGCTGATCGCCAATCATGCCGCCCAGCGCGACCGCAGCGACGACCAGCGGAAACTTCAGTAAGCCCTGATGCGCGGCGACGCCGCCCAGCAGCGTGATGGTTTCACCTTCCGCCACGCTGCCGATGACCAGCGCGGCATATCCATATTGTTCAATGAGTGCATTAATATCCATTACGTAACGGTTATCTCCCTCTGCGTACCTCGTTTAATCATATACCTCATGAATCAACCGCGCGGCAATCAACGGAAATTTCCCACTGTACATAAAATAATCTAAAGCCTGCATTATACTTAAGGTATCGCTGACGGGCCGACAACAAGGGGGCGCTATGAACCATGTCTGGGGACTTTTCTCCCATCCCGATCGTGAAATGCATGTCATCAAAAGTGAGAACGAAACGGTCTCGCATCATTACACCCACCATGTGCTGCTGATGGCCGCGGTGCCGGTAATATGCGCGTTTATTGGCACAACACAAATCGGCTGGAACTTCGGTGACGGTACCGTGGTTCAGCTCTCCTGGTTTACCGGGCTTTATCTGGCCATTCTCTTTTATGGCCTGATGCTGGCAGGGGTGGCGGTCATGGGGCGCGTCATTCACTGGATGGCGCGTAACTACCCACAGCGCCCATCGCTGGCACACTGTATGGTCTTTGCCGGATACGTCGCGACCCCGCTGTTCTTAAGCGGTATTGTTGCGCTCTATCCACTGGTCTGGCTGTGCGCGCTGATCGGTACTGTTGCGCTCTTTTACACCGGTTATCTGCTTTATCTGGGCGTTCCAACCTTCCTGAATATCAATAAAGAAGAGGGCCTGAGCTTCTCCGGTTCCACGCTTGCCATCGGGGTGCTGGTACTGGAGGTGTTACTGGCACTGACGGTTATTCTCTGGGGTTATGGATACCGTCTCTTCTAAGCTCACTGCATTGCTGGCGTAAATGCCAGCAATGCAGCATCTGTTCACGATTATCCGCTGGCGACAAAGCACGGTGACCGCTATGATGCCGAAGCCAGCCTGTGTTTATCCGTCGACACAGGCGGTGTACGTCATTACGTGCGTGAATAATTATCAGAAGTCTCACCATGCTGAAATTTCGTGTCTCCTTACTTAGCCTGGCGCTGCTGCTGGGCGCGTCCGCTGCCGTGCCAGCTGTCGCCAAAACGCCCGCTGTGACCACCGCTGCTGCTCAGCCGCAAATTGCGTCCGGCAGCGCGATGATTGTTGATCTCAATACCAATAAGGTGATTTACGCCAGCCACCCGGACCTGGTGCGCCCGATCGCCTCAATAACCAAATTAATGACCGCGATGGTGGTGCTTGATGCTCGCCTGCCGCTGGACGAAAAGCTGAAAGTGGATATCAGCCACACGCCGGAGATGAAAGGGATCTACTCTCGCGTGCGCCTGAACAGTGAAATCAGCCGTAAAAATATGCTGCTGCTGGCGCTGATGTCGTCCGAAAACCGTGCGGCGGCAAGTCTGGCGCACCACTATCCTGGCGGTTACGATGCCTTTATCCGCGCGATGAACGCCAAAGCCAAAGCGCTGGGGATGAGCAATACTCATTTTGTTGAACCGACGGGTCTGTCGATTAACAACGTCTCCACGGCCCGCGATCTGACGAAACTGCTGATTGCCAGCAAGCAGTACCCGCTGCTCGGCCAGCTCAGCACCACGCGTGAGGACATGGCGACATTCTCGAATCCGTCTTACACGCTGCCGTTTCGCAACACGAACCATCTGGTGTACCGCGAGAACTGGAATATTCAGTTAACCAAAACCGGGTTTACCAATGCGGCAGGCCACTGCCTGGTGATGCGCACCGTGTTTAACGGTAAGCCGGTGGCGCTGGTGGTGATGGATGCCTTCGGGAAATATACCCACTTCGCGGATGCGAGCCGCCTGCGGACCTGGATTGAGACCGGGAAAGTGCAGCCCGTTCCGGCTGCGGCATTGACCTATAAAAAGCAGAAAGCGGAGCAGATGGCGACGGCGCAAAACGATTAATTCCCCTCTGCGCGTTGATGCCCTCACCCCGACCCTCTCCCACGGGAGAGGGAGAAAACACTAAAAACGGTAACCCAGGTTACCGTTTTACGTTTATTCCGGCAGCGTCCAGTCACCGTCATTGAGCGGGCGCTGCATTATCACCGTATCCCGCCAGTCGCCTTTCTTATACCCCACGCTGCGAAGCTGACCGACAATCTCAAAGCCGTGTTTTTTATGCAGCCGTAACGAGCCGGAATTATTATTGCCATCTCCCACAACGGCAATCATCTGCCGCCACGGGCCCTGCTCGCAGCGCGCGATCAGCGCGTTCATTAATGCGGTGCCAAAACCGCGTCCGGTGATGCTGGCATCCACGTAAATCGACTCTTCCAGAGTATAGCGATAGGCCTGACGCGGTCGGTAAGGGGTGGCGTAACAATAGCCCACCACGATGCCGCGATAGAGCGCGATTAGCCACGGTAAACCGTTCTCGGCCACGCTTTTCATGCGCTGACGCATTTCGTCGATGGTGGGGGGGACTTCTTCGAATGACGCGCGTCCGTGAAGCACATGCCAGGCATAGATGGCGGCGATGGCATGCACATCATCGGGAAGGGCGTCGCGCACTTTCAGTTCGGTTTCGGATAAAACATCAACAGCCGACATGATGCGCCTGCTCCTCGTTATAGAATGCCGGAGAAACATTTCTCCGGCGACAGACCGCTACTCTATTACGATTAAGGCGCGCGAAACAATCTCTCAAATTTGGCTGTAAGGTTTAATCAGACGCTTGCGTTATGCGCTGCTCCGCGTCTGCACTCTCTTTCCAGTATTTCTTCCGCGTTGTTTTCCCGATCCCGGGGTTCATGCTGTTTGTAGGGTCATTCTCGCGATAAAACTGCTTAAGGGCGTCAGGGGCTTTATAAAGATGCCCGACGTTGTGTTCCGCAGGATATTGTGCGCCACGCTCGCGCAGCAGGGCGAGCATCTGCTCCTTCAGTTCGTGAGCATCTACCCCTTTTTTGACGATGTAGTCCTGATGGAAGACGTAGCACATAAAGTGGCCGTAATAGAGCTTATGCACCAGCTTGCTGTCGATTTCCGGCGGCAGATGCTCAAACCATTCGGTGTCGTTGCGTCGCAGGGCGATATCCAGCGCCAGAATATCTTCCACCTCTTCGGAATGCACCGCCTGGTAACGGATAGCGGCACCCGCCGCGGCGAAGCGGTGCAGGAAGGCTTTGCTGCCTTCTTCCGGCGTGCAGGCAAAGAAATCACCCTCAGCCGTCCTGAAGAACTCGGTCAGCCAGCTCTGCGCTTCGGCGATCCCGTCCCCGGCCATTTTCAGCAGCAGGTGATGTTCGTACTTATCACGCCAGGTTTTCATTCGCTCTGGCAGATGCGCAGGGAAAACGTTGCCCAGCTTCTGCATAAAGCGGTCGGTAAAGTGGGGCTTGAACAGCGGCACTTTCTCCAGCATCGCGTCGGTGCGTCCCTTCATTGTGAAGAAGAACGGCATTTTGTCGGTGCCAAGCTTATCGATCATCAGGAAAGTGTCTTTCCCGTAGCGCTCCGCGATGTCGTAAATATCCCGATGCATGTACTCGCCCGCCACCGGCAGGTGGGTGAATTCGCCCAGAATATGGCGACGAATTTCGGTCAGGACCTCAGGCTGATTGGTGCCGATGTAAAATACCTGCTGCTTTTTCTCTGCCGGGAAGGTGTCGAGACGCACCGCAAAAACCGCCAGCTTGCCCGCGCAGCCGGACGATTCAAACAGGCGATCCGGATCGGCGTTGTAGCGCGCCGGGGTATCGGCCTCGATATCGCGCACGCGGGTGATGTAATCATGGTCGTGCGCGTGGCGACCATCGTGCTGCACGTCTTCGTCCCTCACGCGGTCGTCGTCGAGCTTGCTGAGGATCTGTTCCGGCGTCACGCCCAGATCGATGCCCAGGTGGTTCACCAGCGTCAGCTTGCCGTTTTCATCAATGCGGGCAAAAAGTGACATTTCGGTGTAGGCCGGGCCGCGCTGGACCAGCGAACCGCCGGAGTTATTGCAGATCCCACCGACCACCGAGGCGCCAATGCAGGAGGAGCCGATCACCGAGTGCGGCTCGCGGCCCAGCGGCTTAAGCGCTTTTTCCAGCGAGTAGAGCGTGGTGCCCGGGAACGCGAGCACCTGCTCGCCTTTGTCCAGCAGGTGCAGCTTGTCGAGGCGCAGGGTGCTGATAATCACGATATCGCGATCGTAATCGTTGCCGTTCGGCGTGGAACCTTCGGTCAGGCCGGTGTTGGCCGCCTGCATTAAAATAATCTTGTCCGCCGCAACGCAGGCGCTCAGCACGCGCCACAGCTCCAGCAGCGTGCCGGGGAAGACCACCGCCAGCGCGTTACCCTGGCCGGAGCGGAAACCCTTACGGTAGCGGGCGGTTTTGGCCGGGTCGGTAAGCAGGTGAGAGGAGCCAACCAGGCGCGACAGTTCGTTAATAAATGTTTTGTTATCGTCAGTTCGAACAGAAGTCATCTTCCACTCCTTGTGGTGGGGCAAATTTCTCGCTGTAAAGCATAGCGCGATTAACTGTTCAGCGGTCGAGTATTCACGAGAAAAATCAGAGAATAACCCTGCAACGTTCAGAGGGTTTATGGCACACTGCGCTTTTCGCACGGTCTGGCCGGGTGCTTCCCACGGTTATTGATGAGAGAGAATAACAACATGAAATGGCTATGTTCTGTAGGTGTCGCCGTCAGCCTGGCGCTGCAACCTGCGCTGGCAGAGGATTTGTTTGGTAATCACCCGCTCACGCCTGAAGCCCGCGACGCGTTTGTCACGGAGTTGCTTAAGAAGATGACGGTCGATGAAAAAATCGGCCAGCTGCGTCTGATCAGCGTTGGCCCGGATAACCCGAAAGAGGCCATCCGCGAGATGATTAAAGAGAACCAGGTGGGCGCGATTTTTAACACCGTCACCCGCCAGGATATCCGCGCCATGCAGGATCAGGTGATGCAGCTCAGCCGCCTGAAAATCCCGCTGTTCTTCGCCTATGACGTGGTGCACGGCCAGCGCACCGTCTTCCCGATCAGCCTCGGCTTAGCCTCCTCGTTTAACCTCGACACGGTGAAAACCGTCGGGCGCGTGTCGGCCTATGAAGCGGCGGACGACGGCCTGAACATGACCTGGGCACCGATGGTGGACGTCTCGCGCGATCCGCGCTGGGGCCGCGCCTCGGAAGGCTTCGGTGAAGACACCTATTTAACGGCCACGATGGGCAAAACCATGGTGGAAGCGATGCAGGGCAAGAGCCCGGCGGACCGCTACTCGGTGATGACCAGCGTTAAACACTTCGCGGCCTACGGCGCCGTGGAAGGCGGTAAAGAGTACAACACCGTCGACATGAGCCCACAGCGCCTGTTTAACGACTACATGCCGCCGTACAAGGCGGGGCTGGATGCGGGCAGCGGCGCGGTGATGGTGGCGCTGAACTCGCTGAACGGCACGCCTGCGACCTCCGATTCCTGGCTGCTGAAAGACGTCCTTCGCGACCAGTGGGGCTTTAAGGGCATCACCGTTTCCGACCACGGCGCGATTAAAGAGCTGATCAAGCACGGCACGGCGTCCGATCCGGAAGACGCGGTGCGCGTGGCGCTTAAGTCCGGCATCAACATGAGCATGAGCGACGAGTACTACAGCAAATACCTGCCGGGGCTGGTGAAGAGCGGCAAGGTAACGATGGCGGAGCTGGACGATGCCGCGCGCCACGTGCTGAACGTGAAATATGACATGGGGCTGTTTAACGATCCGTACAGCCACCTGGGGCCGAAAGATTCTGACCCGGCGGATACCAACGCCGAAAGTCGCCTGCACCGTAAAGAGGCGCGTGAAGTGGCGCGCGAAAGTCTGGTGCTGCTGAAGAACCGCCTTGACACGCTGCCGCTGAAAAAATCCGGCACTATTGCTGTGGTCGGCCCGCTGGCTGACAGCAAGCGCGACGTGATGGGCAGCTGGTCCGCCGCGGGCGTGGCCGATCAGTCCGTTACCGTCCTGACCGGTATCAAGAGCGCCGTCGGTGAAAACGCCAAAGTGGTGTACGCCAAAGGGGCGAACGTCACCGACGATAAAGACATCGTCACCTTCCTCAACCAGTACGAGGAAGCGGTGAAGGTCGATCCGCGCACGCCGAAGGAGATGATCGACGAAGCGGTCAACGCGGCGAAGCAGTCTGACGTCGTTGTCGCGGTCGTGGGGGAAGCGCAGGGTATGGCGCACGAAGCCTCCAGCCGTACTGACATCACCATCCCGCAGAGCCAGCGCGATCTGATCGCCGCCCTGAAAGCAACCGGCAAGCCGCTGGTGCTGGTGCTGATGAACGGTCGTCCGCTGGCGCTGGTGAAAGAGGACCAGCAGGCTGACGCCATTCTGGAAACCTGGTTCGCCGGCACCGAAGGCGGTAACGCCATCGCCGACGTATTGTTTGGCGATTACAACCCGTCGGGCAAGCTGCCGATGTCCTTCCCGCGCTCCGTCGGGCAGATCCCGGTTTACTACAGCCACCTGAACACCGGCCGCCCGTACAACGCCGACAAGCCGAACAAATACACGTCTCGTTACTTTGACGAAGCTAACGGCCCGCTCTACCCGTTTGGTTATGGCCTGAGCTACACCACCTTCAAGGTCTCTGAGGTGAAAATGTCGGCGCCGAGCCTGAAGCGTGACGGCAAGGTCACCGCCAGCGTCGAGGTGACCAACACCGGCAAGCGTGAAGGGGCAACGGTGATTCAGATGTACGTGCAGGATGTCACCGCCTCGATGAGCCGTCCTGTGAAGCAGCTGCGCGGCTTTGAGAAGGTCAATCTCAAGCCTGGCGAAACCAAAACCATTAGCTTCCCGATTGACGTGGATGCGCTGAAGTTCTGGAACCAGCAGATGAAATATGATGCGGAACCGGGCAAGTTTAACGTCTTTATCGGGGTGGATTCCGCCCGCGTAAATAAAGGCGAGTTCGAGCTGCTGTAACCTTTTCCTCCTTTGCATCCCCCGTTCATCGGGGGATGCGTCTTACCTTATGCTAAAAAGGCATTTTGCCGGGTAAATCCGCCGTTTTAAGCTACGCTTTTCTCTCAAGCCTCTGAAAAAGGCAGCAAAAAAATGAGGATAGCGGAATGACGATTAAATCGGGGATGGTAGTTTCTGCGGCGCTACTCGCGGCGCTAAGCCTGCCGTTACAGGCGGCGGAGCCGGTAAAAGTGGGCTCAAAGATCGATACCGAGGGCGCGCTGCTCGGGAATATTATTCTCCAGGTGCTGGAAAGCCACGGCGTGAAAACCGTCAATAAAGTTCAGCTGGGCACCACGCCCGTCGTGCGCGGCGCGATTACCTCCGGCGAGCTGGATATCTATCCTGAATATACCGGCAACGGCGCGTTCTTCTTTAAAGAAGAGAACGATCCAGCATGGAAAAACGCCAAAGCTGGCTATGAAAAAGTCAAAAAACTCGACGCGGAACAGAACAAGCTGGTCTGGCTGACCCCGGCCCCGGCCAACAATACCTGGACTATCGCCGTGCGTAAGGACGTGGCGGAGAAAGGGAAGCTCACCTCGCTTGCGGATCTCAGCCGCTACCTGAAAGAGAAGGGCGACTTCAAGCTCGCGGCGTCCGCGGAGTTTATCGAGCGTCCTGACGCGCTGCCTGCATTCGAAAAAGCGTACGATTTCAAGCTCGACCAGGCGCAACTGCTCTCGCTGGCGGGCGGAGATACGGCGGTAACCATTAAGGCGGCGGCGCAGCAAACCTCCGGCGTTAACGCGGCGATGGCCTACGGCACCGACGGCCCGGTCGCGGCGCTGGGTCTGCAAACCCTGACCGATCCAAAAGGCGTTCAGCCGATCTACGCTCCAACCCCGGTTGTGCGTGAGGCGGTGCTGAAAGCCTACCCGGATATTGCTGAATGGCTCAAACCGGTCTTCGAAAAGCTGGATGAAAAAACGCTGCAACAGCTGAATGCCAGCATTGCCGTCGAGGGACTGGATGCCAAAAAAGTGGCCGCCGACTTCCTGAAACAACAAGGGCTTGTGAAGTAACGGGAAAGGGCTGTGCCAATAAAATGTCATAACCGCGTACTGCTGCTGTTGGCCTGCGTGGCCATCGCGGCGGTCGCGTTACCGTTTGTGAACGTCGCGCCTAACCGCCTGATGTCGGGGGAAGGGCGTGCTCTCTGGGACGTATGGTCGTTCACGCCGTGGTGGCTGGCGGCTGCGCTGGCCGCGTGGGTTGCACTGTCGCTCTGGCAAGGGCGAACGGCGCAGTGGCTGACGCTGCTGCTCTCGGAAGGTCTCTTTATCACGCTGTTCTGGAGCGCGGGGCTGGCGGCAACGCATATGGCCTCGGCGGAAAGTCCGCTGGCGAGAACCACGCCAGGCAGCGGCCTGTGGCTCTGGCTGGCTTTGTGTTTACTGGCCAGCAGCGATGCGATTCGTCGTCTCATCGCCAGTTCTGTCTGGCGCTGGGTGCTTAATGCGCAGATATGGTCTATTCCGCTGCTGTTATTGTTCAGCGGTGAACTGAACAACCTCTCGCTGTTAAAAGAGTACGCCAACCGTCAGGAGGTGTTTGATGATGCCCTGGCGCAACATCTGACGATCCTTTTCGGCACGCTGATCCCGGCGCTGCTGATCGGGATACCGCTCGGCATGTGGTGTTATCGTCATCCCTCACGTCAGGGTAGCATCTTTGCTGTACTCAACGTCATCCAGACCATTCCCTCCGTTGCGCTGTTTGGCCTGCTGATTGCCCCTCTGGCCGGGCTGGTGAAGTCGTTTCCCGCGCTGGGCGCGGTGGGTATCGCCGGAACGGGGCTAACGCCCGCGCTGATTGCGCTGGTGCTGTACGCGCTGCTCCCGCTGGTGCGCGGCGTAGTCGCGGGCTTAAGCCAGGTTGCGCCGGATGTGCTGGAAAGCGCCCATGCGATGGGGATGAGCGCGCGACAGTGTTTCTGGAAGATTCAGCTCCCGCTGGCGCTGCCCCTGCTGCTGCGCAGCCTGCGTGTGGTGGCAGTTCAGACCGTTGGCATGGCGGTGATTGCCGCGCTGATTGGAGCGGGCGGCTTTGGCGCGCTGGTGTTCCAGGGGCTGCTGAGCAGCGCCCTCGATCTGGTGTTGTTAGGCGTAGTCCCTACCATTACGCTGGCGGTTGTCGTCGACGCCCTGTTTGCCTTATGGCTCGCGCTGCTCAGGAGAAGAGCCAATGATTGAATTTCATGATGTGAGTAAAACCTTTGCCGGCCGCCCGGCGGCAAGCCATCTGAACCTGAACTTTGCCGAGGGGGCATTTTCCGTGCTGATTGGCACTTCGGGCTCGGGAAAATCCACCACGCTGAAGATGATCAACCGGTTGGTGGAGCATGACAGCGGGTTAATTCGCTTTGCCGGGGAAGAGATCCGCAGCCTGCCGGTGCTGGAGCTGCGCCGCCGAATGGGCTATGCCATTCAATCTATCGGCCTGTTTCCGCACTGGACGGTGGCACAGAACATCGCCACCGTGCTGCAGCTGGAGAAATGGTCGCGGGCTAAAATCGCTGACCGCGTTGATGAACTGATGTCTCTGCTGGGGCTGGAGCCCGCGTTGCGCGACCGCTATCCTCACCAGCTCTCCGGTGGGCAACAGCAGCGCGTGGGCGTGGCGCGCGCGCTGGCGGCTAACCCGCAGGTGCTGCTGATGGATGAACCCTTTGGCGCGCTGGATCCCGTTACGCGCGGGGCGCTGCAAACGGAGATGACCCGCATTCACCGCATTCTTGGTCGAACCATCGTCCTTGTGACGCACGATATAGATGAAGCCCTGCGCCTGGCCGACCATCTGGTGCTGATGGACCACGGCGAGGTGGTGCAGCAGGGCGCGCCGCTTGCGCTGCTGACCAGCCCGAAGAATGACTTTGTACGCGAGTTTTTTGGCCGCAGCGAGCTGGGCGTCAGGCTGCTCTCCCTGCGGACGGTCGGAGACTATATGCGCCGTGAGAATGCACCGCCCGGCGGGGAACCGCTACAGGAGCAGATGAGCCTGCGGGATGCCCTCTCCGCGTTTGTCGCGCGCCGGTGCGAAGTCCTGCCCGTGGCGGATGTCCGGGGTGCGCCGTGCGGCAGCCTGCATTTTCGCGATCTGCTGGCCGGGGAGGTGACGCGTGAAGGCACTGCGTGATCCACTCCTCTGGCTGGTAGCGCTCTTTGTCGCCTTACTGTTTCTGATGCCTCACAGCGCGGCGCTGTTTAACACTCTTTTTCCGGGGCTACCGCGGCCGGTGTATCAGCAGGAGAGCTTTATTAACCTTGCCCTGGCGCATCTCTGGCTGGTGGCGCTCTCAAGCGTCATCGCGGTGGTGCTGGGAGTAGGAGCGGGCATCGCGGTCACGCGACCTGCGGGCCGGGAGTTTCGTCCGCTGGTGGAGACGGTGGCGGCCATTGGGCAGACGTTTCCGCCAGTGGCGGTGCTGGCGATAGCGGTGCCGGTGATGGGTTTTGGTCAGCAGCCCGCGATTATTGCGCTGATTCTGTACGGCGTGTTGCCCGTTCTGCAGGGCACGCTGGCGGGCGTTGCGGCGGTCCCGGCGTCTGTTTTAAGCGTGGCGGAAGGGATGGGGATGAGCCGATGGCAGCGGCTGCGCAAGATAGAACTGCCGCTTGCGGCACCGGTTATTATTGCCGGGATCCGCACGTCGGTGATCATTAACATCGGGACGGCGACCATTGCGTCTACGGTCGGTGCCAATACGCTGGGAACGCCGATCATCATCGGCTTAAGCGGGTTTAATACGGCTTATATTGTGCAGGGGGCGGTGCTGGTCGCGCTGGCGGCCATCGTTGTCGATCGCCTTTTTGAGCGGCTGGCGCTGTACCTCAGCCGACACCGCCACGAACGATAAACGAGTATCCTGCAAGCATCACGCCGCCGATACCGCTTACGGCCATCAGGACAAAAAGGGTAATAATGGCGAGTTTGGTTGCCTTCATCATGTGCTCCTGTTGTTAACGGAACAATTATACGGTGAAGCGCAGCTGTTAATGAACCATTAAATGCCGTTATGGCTCATCCGGGCCAAGGGAATAAACCGGATAACCATGCTCACGCCACTCCGTCAGCAGCTGTTGCTGCGTGGCGGACGGCACTTCGCCACACCAGACCAGCAGGGTCTGGCCGTCGAAAAACTCGGGTTTGAGCTGCCCCAGCGAGTGCGCAAGGACATCCACGCGCCAGCCCTTTTGGGTGGCGATCCACGCTTCCAGCCACAGACGGGTGGTATCGTGCACGTTCCAGCCGACCACCAGCGCATCTTTTCCTGCCTTGTTCTTCGCCGAGGCAAGACAGACGGCGATATAGTTGATCAGCACCCCGTCAAGCATGCTGAGCAGCGCCTGCAGGGTAGACTGTTGGCACTGCAGGCGCCGACGGAGCGGAATGAAAAGATGGGTGATAAGCGTTTTCGCCGGATAATCGCGACCCTGCTCTTTGATCCAGGCGCGCAGTCGCTGCAGGTTACCCGCCTGCAGGAGCCGCAGCAGCGTTTCCTGCTGCTCGCGCCAGAGGCGTTGCGTGTCCGGGTCGTCCTGGCTCAGCAGGGACTTTACTTTCCCGACCTGCACCCCGTTGTCGATCCAGCTTTTGATTTCGCGGATCCGGTCGATATCGGCATCGTTGAAAAGGCGATGACCACCGTCCGTCCTCTGCGGTTTGAGTAATCCATACCGTCGCTGCCACGCCCGTAGGGTAACGGGATTGATATCACAAAGGAGTGCCACTTCACCGATTGTGTAAAGCGCCATATTTGCCCCCTGGCTTACGCGTCCCCAGCTTAACTGTAGACCCACTTTGCCGAACCAGGAAGGATTGATTAATTTTTAAACAAATAATGCGAACCATGCACGATGTGCAGAAAAAGATGTGATAACGGACACGATTTTGCGCTTTTTTGGGGCGCTTCAAAGAAAGTTCAGCCGCATCCGTGTATGTTACGCGTTTTTTAGCGTGTGCGGTTTTGAGTATGTACGAGTTTAACCTGGTGCTGCTGTTGCTTCAGCAGATGTGCGTGTTTCTGGTCATTGCCTGGCTGATGAGCAAAACGCGTCTTTTCATTCCGCTGATGCAGGTCACCGTACGTCTGCCGCACAAGCTGCTCTGCTACGTCACCTTCTCTATTTTTTGCATCATGGGGACCTACTTCGGCCTCCACATCGAAGACTCTATTGCTAATACGCGCGCCATCGGCGCGGTGATGGGCGGGCTGCTGGGCGGCCCGGTCGTCGGTGGTCTTGTCGGTTTAACCGGTGGGCTGCATCGCTATTCCATGGGCGGGATGACGGCGCTCAGCTGCATGATCTCGACGATCGTCGAAGGGCTGCTTGGTGGCCTGGTGCACAGCTATATGATTAAGCGCGGTCGCCCGGACAAGGTGTTTAGCCCGCTTACCGCCGGGGCCATTACATTTGTGGCTGAAATGGCGCAGATGGCAATCATTCTGCTGATTGCCCGCCCGTTCGAGGATGCGCTGCACCTGGTCAGCAGTATTGCCGCCCCGATGATGGTGACCAACACCGTCGGCGCGGCGCTGTTTATGCGTATTCTGCTGGACAAGCGCGCCATGTTTGAGAAGTACACCTCGGCCTTTTCCGCCACGGCGTTGAAGGTTGCCGCCTCGACCGAAGGGATCCTGCGTCAGGGGTTTAACGAAGAGAACAGCATGAAGGTTGCGCAGGTGCTCTATAAAGAGCTGGATATCGGCGCGGTGGCCATTACCGATCGCGAAAAGCTGCTGGCGTTTACCGGCACCGGAGACGATCACCACCTGCCGGGCAAACCGATCTCGTCGACCTATACGCTGCGCGCCATTGAAACCGGCGAAGTAGTGTATGCCGACGGTAACGAAGTGCCTTACCGCTGCTCGCTGCATCCGCAGTGCAAGCTGGGCTCCACGCTCGTCATTCCGCTGCGCGGGGAAAATCAGCGAGTGATGGGCACCATCAAGCTGTATGAGGCGAAAAACCGTCTGTTCAGCTCCATCAACCGCACGCTGGGGGAGGGTATCGCCCAGCTTCTTTCCGCGCAAATTCTGGCCGGGCAGTATGAACGGCAGAAAGCCCTGCTGACGCAGTCTGAAATTAAGCTGCTGCACGCCCAGGTCAATCCGCATTTCCTGTTTAATGCCCTCAACACGCTCAAAGCAGTGATCCGCCGCGACAGCGATCAGGCCGCGCAGCTGGTGCAGTTTTTGTCGACCTTTTTCCGTAAAAACCTGAAGCGCCCGTCAGAGATCGTGACCCTCGCCGATGAAATTGAGCACGTGAATGCCTATCTGCAAATTGAGCAGGCGCGGTTTCAGTCCCGCCTGCAGGTGTCGCTCTCCGTTCCGGACGAGCTGGCGTATCAGCATCTTCCGGCCTTTACCCTGCAGCCTATCGTGGAGAACGCCATCAAGCACGGTACCTCGCAGCTGCTGGGGAGAGGGGAGATAACCATTGCTGCCAGCCGTTTTAACCACCATCTGGTGCTGGATATTGAAGATAACGCCGGGCTGTACCAGCCTTCCGCTTCGGGCGGATTAGGGATGAGCCTGGTTGATAAACGTCTGCGCGCCCATTTTGGCGACGACTGTGGCATTACCGTCGCCTGCGAGCCTGACCGTTTTACCCGTATTACCGTTCGACTGCCGCTGGAGGAAAACGCATGTTAAGAGTGCTGATCGTGGATGACGAGCCGCTGGCACGGGAAAACCTGCGCGTTCTGCTGCAGGAGCAGCCAGACATTGAGATTGTGGGGGAGTGCGCCAACGCCATTGAGGCCATCGGTGCGGTGCACAAGCTGCGCCCGGACGTGCTGTTCCTCGACATTCAGATGCCGCGCATCAGCGGGCTGGAGATGGTCGGCATGCTCGACCCGGCGCATCGTCCCTACATCGTGTTTCTGACGGCGTTCGACGAATATGCCGTTAAGGCTTTTGAGGAGCACGCGTTCGATTATTTACTCAAGCCGATTGAAGAGAAGCGGCTGGAAAAAACGCTCACCCGCTTACGCCAGGAGCGAACCGTCCAGGACGTTACGCTGTTGCCGGAGAACCAGCAGCCGCTGAAATTTATCCCCTGCACCGGGCACAGCCGGATTTATCTGCTGCAGATGGATGATGTGGCCTTTGTCAGCAGCCGCCTGAGCGGGGTGTTTGTCACCAGCGCGGAAGGGAACGAAGGGTTTACCGAGCTGACCCTGCGCACGCTGGAGAGCCGCACGCCGCTGATTCGCTGTCACCGTCAGTATCTGGTGAACATGGCGCACCTGAAGGAGATCCGTCTGGAAGATAACGGTCAGGCCGAGCTGGTGCTGCGCGCCGGGCAGACCGTCCCCGTCAGCCGCCGCTATCTGAAAAGTTTGAAAGAGGCGATTGGCCTGTAAAACTGGTACACTGCGCGCCATTGCATCATCGACATTCGAAGGCTCTATGCTAAGTAACGATATTCTTCGTAGCCTGCGCTACACCCTGAAAGCAAACAATAACGACATGGTGCGCATTCTTGCGCTGTCCGACATGGAATCCACGTCTGCAAATTTTGATACCTGGATGACCAAAGAGGACGAAGAGGGCTTCGTCCGCTGCCCGGACATCATTCTGTCGGGTTTTCTGAACGGGCTGATTTACGATAAACGTGGAAAAGATGACTCCGCGCCCGAGCTGGCGCTGGAGCGTCGCGTGAACAACAACACGGTGCTGAAAAAGCTGCGTATCGCCTTCTCGCTGAAAACGGACGATATCCAGGCGATCATGACCGAGCAGAAATACCGCGTGTCGATGCCGGAAATTACTGCCATGATGCGCGCGCCGGACCACAAAAATTACCGCGAGTGCGGCGACCAGTTTCTGCGTAATTTCCTGCGCGGGCTGACCCATCGGGTGCATCACCCGAAACCATAAAAAAAGCCGGAGATTATCTCCGGCTTTTTTGTTATTTCACCTGCTGACCCGGCTTCGCGCCTTCGTCTGGGCTTAACAGGAAGATATCCTTCCCGCCAGGGCCTGCTGCCATCACCATCCCCTCGGAAATGCCGAAGCGCATTTTGCGCGGCGCCAGGTTAGCGACCATCACGGTTTGACGGCCGATCAGCACCTGCGGGTCCGGGTAGGCAGAACGGATGCCGGAGAAGACGTTGCGCTTCTCGCCGCCGAGATCCAGCGTCAGGCGCAGCAGCTTGTCAGAGCCTTCCACGAATTCTGCGTTTTCAATCAGCGCCACGCGCAGGTCGACTTTAGCGAAGTCATCAAAGGTGATGGTTTCCTGAATCGGATCGTCCGCCAGCGGGCCGGTTACCGGTGCTGCAGCCGCTTTCACCTCTTCTTTAGAGGCTTCGACCAGCGCTTCAACCTGCTTCATCTCGATGCGGTTATACAGCGCCTTAAAGGTGTTCACCTTGTGGCCGAGCAGCGGCTGCGCCATTGCATCCCAGGTCAGTTCAGTGTTCAGGAACGCTTCAGCGCGGGCTGCCAGCTGCGGCAGAACCGGCTTCAGGTACGTCATCAGCACGCGGAACAGGTTGATGCCCATGGAGCAGATGGCCTGCAGATCGGCATCGCGGCCTTCCTGTTTAGCGACAACCCACGGCGCCTGCTCGTCCACATAGCGGTTAGCCAGGTCAGCCAGCGCCATGATTTCACGCACTGCTTTACCGAACTCGCGCGTTTCCCAGGCTTCGCCAATGGTGGCTGCCGCGTCGGTGAAGGTTTGGTACAGGGCAGGGTCCGCAAGTTCAGCGGCCATTACGCCGTCAAAGCGCCTGGCGATAAAGCCCGCGTTACGGGACGCCAGGTTCACCACCTTGTTGACGATGTCTGCGTTCACGCGCTGCACGAAATCTTCCAGGTTCAGGTCGATATCGTCGATGCGGGAAGAGAGCTTCGCGGTGTAGTAGTAGCGCAGGCTGTCCGCGTCGAAGTGGTTCAGCCAGGTGCTGGCCTTGATGAACGTCCCGCGGGACTTGGACATCTTGGCGCCGTTCACCGTGACGTAGCCGTGTACGAACAGGTTGGTCGGCTTGCGGAAGTTGCTGCCTTCCAGCATGGCCGGCCAGAACAGGCTGTGGAAGTAAACGATGTCTTTGCCGATGAAGTGGTACAGCTCGGCGGTAGAGTCTTTCTTCCAGTATTCGTCGAAGCTGACGGTGTCGCCCCGCTTGTCGCACAGGTTCTTGAAGGAGCCCATGTAGCCGATTGGCGCATCCAGCCAGACGTAGAAATATTTGCCCGGCGCATTCGGGATTTCGAAGCCAAAGTACGGCGCATCGCGGGAGATATCCCACTGCTGCAGGCCGGATTCGAACCACTCCTGCATCTTGTTCGCCACCTGCTCCTGCAGCGCGCCACTGCGGGTCCACGCCTGCAGCATTTCGCTGAAGGACGGCAGGTCGAAGAAGAAGTGCTCGGAATCACGCATCACAGGTGTGGCGCCGGATACCACGGATTTGGGCTCAATCAGTTCGGTCGGGCTGTAGGTCGCGCCGCAGACTTCGCAGTTATCGCCGTACTGATCCGGGGATTTACATTTTGGACAGGTGCCTTTGACGAAACGGTCCGGCAGGAACATGCCTTTTTCCGGATCGTACAGCTGAGAGATAGTGCGGTTTTTGATGAAACCGTTCTCTTTCAGACGGGTGTAGATCAGCTCAGACAGCTCGCGGTTTTCGTCGCTGTGAGTGGAGTGATAGTTGTCATAGCTGATGTCAAAGCCAGCAAAATCGGTCTGATGCTCCTGACTCATTTCGGCAATCATCTGCTCCGGGGAAATCCCCAGCTGCTGCGCTTTAAGCATGATCGGCGTGCCGTGGGCATCGTCCGCACAGATGAAGTTAACCTCGTGGCCGCGCATTCGCTGGTAACGGACCCAGACATCAGCCTGGATATGCTCCAGCATGTGGCCGAGGTGGATTGAGCCGTTGGCGTACGGCAGGGCGCACGTTACCAGAATTTTTTTCGCGACTTGAGTCATAGTAGGCATTACTTCTTTTAACTGTGAAAAGGGTTTTCGATATTACCAAAAGGGGCATTATTAAGTAAGCACAAACCACGGCCTTTCAGGTAAACTTGTTTGTCTAAGGTCTTATTCACAAGAACAAAGGAGTCGGGATGAGTTCTCAATCCCAGGCCAAATCACCGGAAGCCTTACGAGCAATGGTCGCCGGGACGCTGGCTAACTTTCAGCATCCAACCCTGAAACATAACCTCACTACGCTGAAAGCGTTGCACCACGTCGCGTGGCTGGACGATACGCTGCACGTTGAAGTGCAGATGCCGTTCGTCTGGACCAGCGCCTTTGACGCGCTGAAAGAGCAGACCAGCGCCGAGCTGTTGCGCATTACCGGTGCGAAAGCGATTGACTGGAAGCTGAGCCACAGCATTGCCACGCTGAAGCGTGTGAAAAATCAGCCGGGCGTCAACGGGGTGAAAAACATCATCGCCGTGAGTTCAGGTAAGGGTGGGGTGGGTAAATCCTCTACCGCCGTCAACCTCGCGCTCGCGCTGGCGGCGGAAGGGGCAAAGGTCGGTATTCTGGATGCCGATATCTACGGTCCGTCTATTCCAAACATGCTGGGTGCGGAAAATCAACGTCCAACCTCGCCGGACGGCACGCATATGGCGCCGATCGTGGCGCACGGTCTGGCGACCAACTCCATCGGTTACCTGGTGACCGACGATAACGCCATGGTCTGGCGCGGCCCGATGGCCAGCAAAGCGCTGCTGCAGATGCTGCAGGAAACGATGTGGCCGGATCTGGATTATCTGGTGCTGGACATGCCGCCGGGCACCGGTGACATTCAGCTGACGCTGGCGCAGAACATCCCGGTAACGGGGGCCGTTGTGGTCACCACGCCGCAGGATATCGCGCTGATCGACGCCAAAAAAGGCATCGTGATGTTTGAGAAAGTGGAAGTGCCGGTGCTCGGCATCGTCGAGAACATGAGCATGCACATCTGCAGCAACTGCGGACACCATGAGCCTATCTTTGGTACGGGCGGGGCGGAAAAACTGGCAGCGCAGTATCACACCCAGCTGCTGGGGCAGATGCCGCTGCATATTTCCTTGCGTGAAGATCTGGACAGCGGGAAGCCGACGGTCGTCAGCCGTCCGGACAGCGAGTTCGCTGAGAAGTATCGCCAGCTGGCGGGGCGCGTTGCGGCGCAGCTCTACTGGCAGGGTGAAGTGATCCCGGGTGAAATCGCCTTCCGCGCGGTGTAACCCCCCAGCGCTGGATTGCCGGGTGGCGGCTTCGCCTTACCCGGCCTACGAAATACGATTTTGTAGGTCAGGTAAGCGAAGCGCCACCTGACTTTACCCAAGCCGGTAATGCATAAGATAGTATTCTCCCTCAGGAGAATTCCCCGTCGCTTCAATGTGCCAGCCGTGCCGCTGGTAAAACGTAATAGCCCGCGCATTCTTCACTAGACACTTGAGTGAGCCCGTGCTGGTAAACGTCTTCTGTACGTGCTCAAGTAACACATGTCCGACGCCCAGGCTCTGATACTGCGGGTCGACAAACAGGTTGTGCAGAAAATTATCGTTCGTCCAGACTGAGGCGAAGCCAAGTCGGTGCCCATCCTGCTCCGCCACCCAAATCTCTTCGTCCAGGGTTGCCGCGTCAAAATCTTCAAGCTGCCACGCAGAACTGTCCAGCCACGGCCAGGCTTCACGCCGGGCGTGGAGGTAGAGCGTACGCAGGAAAGGGCGGTCGCTCTCCTGCCACGGACGGATTACGATCGTATCAGCGATGATAGAAAATATCTCCATTGTAGGCTTTGTAGATTTTGCCATCTGCATCGCCAATCAGGACGTAGTTTTCGCCCATGTAGGTCCAGTGGGTACCGGCATCCGGTGCCGGAAGGTTACGCAGCTGGTACTGTTTAATGGTGTACTCCGGCGTTTGATACTGCGCCGGTGCCGTATCGCCGATTTTAAACTTCGTGAAATCGGCGATGAACTCTTGTTCTTCATAGGCCTTGATGCCCGATGGCGCAGCGGCGGTTTGCGGGGCAGAAAACGCGGAGCCCGCCAGAGACAGTAATACACCCAGAAGCAGCAATTTACGCTTAGCCATTTTTTCTCCAGTGATATTGTTTCAGAGACTTTCGTCTGCAGGGCACCCAGCACAAGACAGACGGTCTATTTTAAGTATCAAAGCATGATGCGTTTGATAAAAAATGTAACAAAAGTGGAGGGGTTTGGGTAGTCGATAACGGTGTTGCTCATCATTGCGGTGAATGTTGATTGTGCGGAATATTTGTTATTTTTATTATTTTATTAATCTATTCTGAAAATAAGTTTATACGTCAAAATAGCACCGTTAAGCGAATGCTTTCGTAAGGGATAACATTTAATATCGCGGCGCATAAAGTATTATTACTCTCCGTTTTCTTGCGCAATTGTGCGCTGTTTTTTAACTTTTTAAACAACAGCGAACGTGTGTTTTACAGTGTCACGGGGAAATAATAAATAACGATATTTCAAGGTCTTGCTTGCTTTTTTTGCGAGTTAACTACCCAGCGCAACGATAAATCAACATTTTATATAAATGAAAAATACAACTGCTCTTTTACTGTCCTTTCTGACGCTCAGCCAGCTAACAGGATGTGTATTTTCACCAGGCCAGAACTTAAGTCTTTCCGGGAAAAAAGTCACTACCGGTGAGGAAATTAACGATCCGCTGGACAAACGCGTGGAAGTTTTTCCTTTAACCCCTGGATTGATTGAAAAACTGCGCCCACCCGTTTCTAAATCTCAGGCAAATCCTACTCTGGATGAGCAGCTCAAAAACTGGGAATACCGCATTGGCTCAGGGGACATTTTGACGGTCACCGTCTGGGATCACCCTGAACTCACGACGCCCGCAGGGCAGTACCGTAGCGCGAGCGACGCGGGTAACTGGGTTAACGCCGATGGTACGCTTTTCTACCCCTACGTCGGCAAGCTGAAAGTGGCGGGCAAAACGGTTTCGCAGGTACGTGAGGAGATCACCGCGCGGCTGGATGAGGTCATTGAGAGCCCTCAGGTGGACGTCAGCGTTGCCTCCTTCCGTTCTCAAAAAGCCTATATCACCGGAGAGGTTGAGAAATCGGGCCAGCAGCCAATAACCAATATTCCATTGACGGTAATGGATGCGGTGAACGCCGCGGGCGGTCTCTCTGCGGATGCGGACTGGCGTAACGTCGTGCTCACGCATGATGGCCAGGACTCACGCCTTTCCCTCTATGCTCTGATGCAACATGGCGATTTAACCCAAAATAAGCTGCTTTATCCGGGTGATATCCTGTTTGTTCCCCGGAACGACGCGCTGAAAGTGTTTGTGATGGGCGAGGTGGTTAAACAGAGCACCCTTAAGATGGATCGTAGCGGCATGACGCTGGCCGAAGCCCTGGGGAATGCAGGCGGGCTGAACCAGAATATGGCCGATGCAACCGGGATTTTTGTTATTCGCCCGGTTTCACGAAAAGGCGAGAAAGACAAAATCGCCAACATCTATCAACTCAATGCGGAAGATGCCTCAGCCATGGTGCTGAGCACAGAATTCGAGCTGGAACCGTACGACATTGTCTATGTCACGACGGCACCGCTTTCACGCTGGAATCGTGTGATCGCCCAGCTGGTACCCACCATCAGTGGCGTACATGACCTGACCGAAACCGTCCGTTACATCAGGTCGTGGCCGCAATAATGTTCAATTCAATTCTCGTGGTTTGCACCGGCAATATTTGCCGTTCACCGATTGGTGAGCGGCTGTTGCGCCAGCAGCTACCCGACGCGCAGGTGACCTCGGCAGGTATTTTCGGGCTTGAAGGACGCCCGGCGGATGCGACTGCAAAGGCAGTCGCCTTACGTCATGGCGTTTCGCTGGAAGGTCACGTGGCGCGTAAGGTCACACGTTTTCTGTTACAAAAATCCGATTTGATTCTGGTGATGGAGCCAGAGCATCTCCGTTTTATTGCCTCAGTGGCGCCGGAGAATCGGGGGAAATCGCTGTTGTTTGGTCAGTGGCTGGAAACAAAGGACATTCCCGACCCGTATCGCAAAAGCCGGGAAGCCTTCGAATATGTTTTCGAGCAGTTAGGAAAAGCCAGCCAGGAATGGGCTCGTCGTTTGCGTCAACAAGGAATGAAGCAGTAATGTCGTCTCATAAATCAGACAAATTTGGTGCTGCGACACCGCATGATAATGAAATTGATCTCATTCAGCTGTTAGCTGAGATGTTTGATCATCGGGTAATGATAGCGTGCATCACGCTCCTGTTCACCGTATGCGCCGGGATCTATGCGTATAGCGTCACACCGATCTATCAAGCTGATGCCCTTGTGCAGATAGAAGCGAAGCAGGACAACTCGTTGCTCAAAAGCTTAAGCCAGTTTGGTACCGATCTTTCACCTGATGTTGCGCCCGAACTCTTGCTGCTCAAGTCGCGGATGATTCTGGGAGAGACCGTTGATAAGCTTGGGCTAACATACAGCGTCAAACGGCGCGTGCTGCCCGTCATTGGGCCGCTGCTGGAACGAGGGCGTAAAGCCGGTGAACTGACAATTGGCGCGCTTACCCTTCCTCTTCTGGAAGACAAGCCACAGGAACTTTTACTGACCGTTCAGGAGCAGGGCCGGTATCACCTCGAAGGAAAAACGCTTGAGGCTGATGGCGTTGTTGGGAAAACGCTGGTTAAAAACGGAGTAACGCTGCTTGTCACCTCGCTCAGTGCGGCACCAGGCACCCGGTTTGCCCTCAAAACCGTCACAAAGCTTGAAGCAATTAACGCCCTTCAGCGCCGACTCATTGTTTCTGAGTCGGCGAAGCAGAGCGGAATTATTAGCTTAACGCTGACGGGCGAGGACCCTGACAAGATCGCCGTGGTGCTCAACACCATTGCTGAAAATTATCTCAGCCAGAATATTGCGCGCCAGGAAGCTAAAGATACCCGCAGCCTGACGTTTTTACAGGACCAATTACCTAAAATCAGGCGCGAACTGGATGAAGCCGAAGCACGATTGAACGCCTACAGAGAGCAGCGCGATTCTGTCGATCTATCCCTTGAGGCGAAGACGGTCCTCGATCAGGTTGTTAATGTGGAAAATCAGCTTAACGAGTTGACGTTCCGCGAAGCAGAAGTTTCTCAGCTATTCAAAAAGGATCACCCAACCTACCGCGCCTTACGGGAAAAAAAACAGACTCTGGAGCAGCAACGTACGCGTCTGAATAACCGTGTCTCATCCATGCCTTCTACACAGCAGGAAATTTTGCGTTTAAGCCGTGACGTTGAGTCCGGGCGCACCATCTACCTGCAGCTGCTGACGCGTCAGCAGGAGCTGAATATCTCGCGCTCCAGCGCCATCGGAAACGTGCGGATCATTGACCCTGCAGTAACGCAGCCTGGACCCGTCAAACCGCACAAAGTGATTATCATTGTGTTCGGTATGCTGGTGGGATTGATGCTCTCTGCAGGAACGGTGTTGGTGCGCTCTGCGTTTAAACGGGGCATCACCTCGTCTGAACAGCTGGAAGCGCAGGGAATGCCTCTTCTGGCTACGCTCCCGCGTTCAGTGTGGCTATGGAAAAAAACGCATTTGCGCAGAAGGACGCTGTTTGCTTCCCACTGGAAGCACAGGACGTCAAACGTACCTTTCCTGCCCGTTGACCGTCCGGCGGATATATTTGTCGAGGCGGTGCGCGGGTTACGCACCAGTCTGCATTTTACCATGATGAATGCCGTTAATCGGATAGTGGTGATTTCAGGCCCTTCGCAGGACTGCGGAAAGACTTTGGTGAGCACCTCGCTGGCGTCGATTGCCGCTCAGGCAGGTCAACGGGTACTGTTTATTGATGCGGATATGCGCAAGGGATATGTTCACAATATTTTCAAACTGAACAACCAGCATGGGTTGTCCGGCGTGCTGGGGGGAAGTGTAGAATGGCAGGATGCGATTCAACGCTTCGAGAAAGGTGGCTTTGATGTCTTGACCTGTGGACCTCAGCCTTCGCATCCTGTCGAGCTGCTTATGAATGAGCGCTTCCAGACGGTAATGTCACGAATAGACAAAGAGTACGACATCGTGATTGTCGACACGCCACCGGTGCTGGCCGTAACGGATGCGCTACTCGTCGCCAGAGCCGCGGCAACCACGTTGCTGGTTGCCCGTTTCGGTAAAACCAGCGTCAAAGAGATCGAAAACTGTCGGAAGCGTCTGCAGCAGATGGGCGTCCAGGTTGAAGGCGCGATTCTCAATGATATTGTGAAATCCGCTGCGTTCTATTACCACTCGGGTTATAGCCATTACAACTACGGCTATACCCCGGAATAAAGTGACGCGACACTTCTTTACAGCATGACGCCGAATAGCCCGCTAAGATGACCTCCGTTAAATCGAGAGGTCATAATGGATAACCGTAAATTGAGTCGCCTGCGCCGCTGGGCGCGGGAAGGGATCATTCTCATTCTGCTTACGCTGGCGGTTATGTGGGGCGTGGATCAATACCGAAAGCCGTCATTACCCGCCAGCTTTAGCGCAACGCCTATGCAGAGCATCGACGGTAACATTCACGATATCGCGGCGCTCAGCAAGGAGCGCCCCCTGCTGATTTACGTCTGGGCAACCTGGTGTAGCATCTGTCGTTATACGACACCTGCGGTCGATAAGCTGGCAAAAGAGGGCGGTAACGTCGTAAGCATTGCCATGCGCTCCGGTGACGATGCAAAGCTCGCTCGCTGGGCTGAAAAGAAAAACCTGAGTATGCCGGTGATTAACGATGCAAACGGTGCCGTGTCGCAGCAGTGGCAGGTGAGCGTAACGCCGACGCTGGTGATTGTGTCAAAGGGGAAAGTAGTCAGTACCACAACGGGCTGGACGAGCTACTGGGGATTGAAAATCAGAATGTAGTGGGCAGGCGTATAAAGATAACCCCTCTTCCGACGGAAGAGGGGTTTTGTATTACTTCGCGAGAACTTCCTGCGCGGTGCGCTCAACCAGCGACAGCAGGATTTTGATATCCTCCAGCGTCACGGTTGGGTTCAGCAGAGTCAGCTTCAGGCAGGTGATGCCGTTATGCTCGGTCACACCGACGTTTGCACGGCCGGATTCCAGCAGCGCATCACCAATTTTCTGGTTCAGCAGGGCGATGCCCGCGTCGTCCATCTGCACCTGGCCACGGAAGCGGAACAGCACGCTTGCCAGCTGTGGCTGCATAACCAGTTCCAGAGCAGGCTGCTCTTTCACGTAGGCCGCAACCTGCTGCGCCAGCGTTACGCCGTGATCGATGATCGCCGCGTATTGCTCCTGACCCAGCGCTTCCAGGCTCATCCACAGCTTCAGCGCGTCGAAACGACGGGTGGTCTGCAGAGATTTGGACACCAGGTTAGGCACGCCCGCTTCTTCGTCGAACTCAGAGTTCAGGTAGGCCGCCTGATAGCGCATCAGCTCATAGTGACGCGCTTCTTTCAGCAGGAACGCGCCGCAGCTGATGGTCTGGAAGAACTGCTTGTGGAAGTCCAGGGTGACGGAATCCACCAGCTCGATGCCGTCCAGGTAGTGACGATACTGATCAGACATCAGCAGCGCGCCGCCCCAGGCCGCGTCAACGTGTACCCAGATATTCTGCTTCGCCGCCAGTTCAGCAATGGCACGCAGCGGATCGATAGCACCGGCATCGGTAGTACCTGCCGTCGCGACGATGGCCAGAATCTGCTCCCCGTTCGCGTTGCACTGCTCGATTTTCGCCGCCAGATCGGTCAGATCCATGCGGGAGAACTCGTCGGTTTTCACCTGCACTACGGACTGGTAGCCCAGGCCCATCAGCGCCATGTTTTTCTGCACGGAGAAGTGCGCGTTTTCGGAGCACAGCACGCGAATTTTGCGCAGATCGCCCACCAGACCGTCCTGCTGAACGGAGTGGCCCTGACGCGCGAAGAATGCGTCACGCGCCAGCATCAGACCCATCAGGTTGCTCTGGGTACCGCCGCTGGTGAACACACCCGCGTCGCCAACCTGATAACCCACGCGGGTACGCAGCCACTCGATCAGTTTGATCTCAATAATGGTTGCGGACGGGCTTTGATCCCAGGAGTCCATACTCTGGTTAGTGGCGTTGATCAGCACTTCCGCCGCCTGGCTTACCACCAGGCTTGGGCAGTGCAGGTGCGCCACACACTGCGGGTGATGAACGGACAAGCTGTCTTTCAGGAAGAACTCCACGGCGCGTTCAATCGCCGCTTCGTTGCCCAGCCCTTTCGGGTTGAAATCCAGCTTAATACGGTCGCGCAGCTCCGCGACCGTTTTGCCCTGGTACATCTCAGGCTGCTTCAGCCACTGCATCACAGCCTGAGTGCTTTGTTCAATCGCCTGCTGGTAAGCTTCAATGCTCTGCGCAGAGGAGAACAAAATTGGGTTTGAATCTGACATCGTAATCAACTACTCCGGTTACGCCGGGCGAACGCCCGCAGCAAGCAGTGCCTGCTCGAATTTATCCAGGAAGATTTTCAGCTCTTCGTCGCTGATCAGCAGGGAAGGCAGCAGGCGCAGAACGATACCGTTACGACCACCACGCTCCAGAATCAGACCGGCTTCAAAGCACTTCTTCTGAATCAGCGCAGACAGCTCGCCGTCGCCAGGGAAGCAGCCCATATGGTCAGCAGCTTCGTGTGGCTTAACGATCTCGATACCGATCATCATGCCCAGACCGCGCACGTGACCGATGACCGGATAACGTTTTGCCATCTCTTTCAGCTGGCCTTTCAGCCATTCGCCCTGTGCAGCCACTTTGCCCGCGATGTTCTGGTCTTTCAGGATTTTCAGCGTCGTCAGGCCGGTTGCCATTGCCAGCTGGTTGCCGCGGAAAGTACCGGTGTGGTGGCCTGGCGCCCATGCGTCGAACTGCTTTTTGATACCGAGCACGGCCAGCGGCAGACCGCCACCAACCGCTTTAGACATCACGATGATGTCTGGCTCGATGCCCGCGTGTTCGAAGGCGAAGAATTTACCGGTACGGGCAAAGCCAGCCTGAACTTCGTCGAGGATCAGCAGAATGCCGTGTTCCTGAGTCACTTTACGAATGCGCTGCAACCACTCAGCCGGAGCCGGGTTCACGCCGCCTTCGCCCTGAACGGCTTCCAGGATCACCGCGGCAGGCTTACGCACGCCGCTTTCAACGTCGTTGATCAGGTTGTCGAAGTAGTAAGTCAGCGCTTTCACGCCCGCTTCACCACCGATACCCAGCGGGCAGCGGTACTCGTGCGGGTAAGGCATGAACTGCACTTCTGGCATCATACCGTCAACTGCTTCTTTCGGAGACAGGTTGCCGGTCACGGACAGTGCGCCGTGGGTCATGCCGTGGTAACCACCAGAGAAGCTGATGATACCGCTACGGCCGGTCACTTTTTTCGCCAGCTTCAGCGCCGCTTCAACGGCGTCGGCACCGGATGGACCGGTGAACTGCAGGCAGTACTCTTTGCCCTGACCAGGCAGCAGAGAGAGCAGATATTCAGAAAACGCGTCTTTCAGAGGCGTAGTCAGATCCAGAGTGTGTAACGGCAAGCCGCTGGTAATGACATTTTGGATGCTTTTCAGCACATCAGGATGGTTATGGCCAAGCGCAAGGGTCCCTGCGCCTGCTAAACAGTCAAGGTATTCTTTATTATCTGCATCGGTGATCCACACGCCTTCTGCTTTAGTAATCGCTAAAGGCAGTTTGCGGGGATAACTCCTGACGTTAGATTCAAACTCGGCCTGACGGGCCAGATAGGTTTCGTTGCTTTTGTGGGCATCTACGGTGTCAATACGGACTTTATCCGTCATCATATCACTCCTACAACCGCCGCTTCGCTATGAGCCACGATTGAATAAAAAGTTAAAAACAGATGGGGCCTGAAAAAAACGCCGCCAATATAGAGCCTTTTGTCACGGGGCTCAATGGTTAATTTGTTTACTGTTTTGTGACATGGAGCACAGGAGAGGCAATATCACCATTTTTAAAAAGAAAATTGCACTTTATTGGCAATAAAAACAATTGCTTATTCGGCATTTGTTCGGGTTGTTAAATGACAGAAAAGAGTGTGACAAATCGTGCCATTGGCTGACAAAAGAAGGGGGTATGCTGCCTTCATACCCCCTTATTTTTCCATCAACGACAAAAAGCGGTAGTCACATGGCGCGCGCAATGGAATCACGCATTAAAAATGGACTTTCAACGCGCGTCGTTTCCCGGTGTTGTGCTCCGTTAATAATGTGCAGGGCGCTCAGGCGACCAATTTCGTAGTGGGGCAACTGAACCGTTGAAAGAGGCGGCAAAAACAGCTCGCCAATGCCCACCATATTGTCATAGCCGATAACCGCGACATCTTCAGGGATGCGAAGCCCTTGCGCCAGCAGCGTCTGGTACACCATAAACGCGATACGATCGTTACCGCAGATAACAGAATCAAACCGCGGGATGCCGTTCCGGATACGCGCCAGCAATGCGGTCGGAATATCACGATAATGCTCATCCCCGTGCGCCATATACGCATGTTCCAGGCTGTCCGGGTCGATTCCGGCTTCACGGCAGGCGCGTTCAAGCCCCTGACGGCGCCGGGTTGTGGCCAGATGGCCCACAGGTAAATGCAGACACAGGGGCTGCCGATAGCCTTCCGCGAGTAATGCCCTGACGGCGGCGTACTGCCCCTGTTCATCATCCGGGATATAGCTGGCGACCTTTTCACCGACACTCTCACAGTTGGCCAGCACGCAGGGGAGGGTGAGCAGCTTGGCAGGAAGAGGAACCTGACGTAACCCCATCGTGGTGTAGATAATCCCGTCTGGCCGGTGGGAGAGCAGAAGATCGACAATGGCATCCGGATTGTCGTCAGCAAACATATTCATGACGAAGCTATTCCAGCCGTGCATCCTGGCCGTCTCTTCAATGGACAGCGTAATCTCCACCGAAAAAGGTGTCGTGACCGTATCGAGCGCCAGCACGCCTATGGTTTTAGGCGAAGCATTCGCGCCGCGTATTTTCTTGGCGGACAGATCGGGAACGTAGCTGGTTTGCTCAATAGCCCACTGTACGCGCGCCAGCGTTTCCGGTTTAAGGCGCTCCGGGCTGTTAAGCGCGCGGGAAACCGTCATCAGCGATACGTTAGCCAGCTTTGCGACGTCCTTCAGGGAAGCCATTTTCTTACTCCGTTAATGCTCTGTGAGAGGGTATACAACTAAGTCGCTGATGTAAAAGGAAGGCTGATGACCAGGTTAAGTCATGCTTACCTCAGTTATGAATTTATGATCGCGATCTCACTTCCATGATGTTAACGTTAACTTTCGTGATTAACATCTTAAATTTTCATCAGGCAGCATGAGAAAACATGGATGTTAACGTTACCATTGGGTCATTACTCCAACATGAGAATGCCATGATGAAAACGCATCACTCTCACAGCTATCCCTTACTGAGCGCATTACTGTTTTTCTTTTTTGTCACCTGGTCATCTTCCGGCTCGTTGCTCTCTATCTGGCTCCACCAGGATGTGGGGTTAAAAGCGGGGGATACGGGCGTTATCTATGCCGTGCTTTCCGTCTCCGCGCTGTTTGCTCAAATCTGCTATGGATTTATTCAGGACAAACTCGGCCTGCGCAAAAACCTGCTCTGGTTTCTGACCAGTCTGCTTATTCTTTCCGGTCCGGCCTTTTTGCTGTTTGGCTATCTGCTGCAAATTAACGTGTTGCTGGGCAGTATTTTCGGCGGGATTTTTATTGGCCTGACGTTTAACGGTGGGATTGGGGTGCTGGAATCCTATACCGAACGCGTGGCCCGTCAGAGCCAGTTTGAGTTTGGCAAGGCGAGAATGTGGGGATCGCTTGGCTGGGCGGCGGCAACCTTTTTTGCGGGGCTCCTGTTTAACATCAATCCGAAGCTGAATTTCGCTGTCGCGAGCTGCGCCGGGCTGGTGTTTTTTGTTTTGCTCGCGCGCCTGCGGGTCTCTTCCGCACCGCACGCCATGCAGGAAGCGGTGTCCGGTGGCAAGGTGACGCTGGAAGACGCATTGCGCCTGCTGACGCTGCCGCGTTTCTGGGCGCTGGTGTTTTTCGTTATCGGCACCTGCATTTACGGCGTTTACGATCAGCAGTTCCCGGTCTATTTCTCATCACAGTTCCCGACGTTGCAGGAAGGGAACGCCATGTACGGCTATCTCAACTCCTTCCAGGTTTTCCTTGAGGCGGCGGGCATGTTTTGCGCCCCGTGGCTGGTGAACCGCCTCGGCGCGAAAAACGGCCTGATATTCGCGGGAATGGTGATGGCAATGCGTATGGTGGCATCTGGTCTGGTTGAGGGGCCGGTGCTCATCTCCATTACCAAGCTGCTGCACGCGGTAGAACTGCCCGTATTGCTGGTCTCGGTATTTAAATACAACAGCTTACATTTTGATAAGCGACTCTCTTCCACGCTCTATCTGGTGGGCTTTGCCTGTACAAGCTCGGTGATTGCGTCTGTGCTGTCGCCGCTGGCGGGTTACAGCTATGAGAAATACGGCTTTGCCCAATCCTATCTCATTATGGGGCTGTTAGTGTTCAGCACCACGCTCATCTCCATCTTCCTGTTGCGCTCGGGTAAGTCTTCTTCTGACCCGCTCATGCCGCAACCCTCCACTATCTGACTGAAAAGAGTAAACAAATGATGTATTCCATTGCCAAAGCTGAACAATCATTACAGGCCAAACGCGGCGATCTTAACCTGCGCTGGTATCCGCGTTACCACCTCGCCGCGCGTGCCGGCTGGATGAACGACCCGAATGGTCTGGTGTGGTTTGACGGCTGGTATCACGCGTTTTACCAGCATCATCCGTACTCGACCCAGTGGGGGCCGATGCACTGGGGTCATGCGCGCAGCAAGGATTTAGTTCGCTGGGAACACCTCCCGGTGGCGCTGGCACCGGAAGGGCCAGAGGATAAGGACGGCTGTTTTTCCGGCTCGGCGGTGGTGGATGGCGATACGCTGGCGCTGATTTATACCGGCCACAAATTCCACGGCGATCCGGATGACGAGGCTAACCTTTACCAGGTGCAGTGCCTGGCAACCAGCCGTGATGGCGTCCATTTTACGCGGCAAGGAACGATCGTTGACACGCCGCCTGGGCTGCATCACTTTCGCGATCCAAAAGTGTGGCGGGAAGGGGATCGCTGGTACATGGTTGTCGGCGCGCGGGATGGCGAGACGGGCCAGGTGCGTGTTTACCGTTCTGACGACCTGCGCGAATGGCAGGATATGGGCGTGCTTGCGGTGGCTGAAAAAGAGATGGGTTATATGTGGGAATGCCCGGACTTTTTCACCCTCAATGGCAAACGCGTGCTGATGTTTTCACCTCAGGGGCTGGCTGCGGAGGGATTCAAAAATCGCAATCTTTTCCAGAGCGGTTACCTGCTGGGGGAGTGGCAGCCCGGCCAACCTTTCGTGCGTGAAGGTGAGTTTGTGGAGATGGATAGCGGGCATGATTTCTATGCGCCGCAAAGCTTCCTGACGCCTGACGGCCGCCGCATCGTTATCGGCTGGCTGGACATGTGGGAATCTCCCCTTCCGGAACAGCAGGACGGGTGGGCTGGCATGCTCTCCTTACCGCGCGAACTGACGCTAAGCGCGGATAACCGCCTGCAGATGCGGCCAGCCAGAGAAGTGGAAAGCTTGCGGGGAGCGTGGTTCCCCTGGCCGGTGAGCACGCTCAACAATCAGCAGATCGTTCAGGTGGAAAGCTGCGATGCGATGGAGGTCATTCTGCAGTGGGACTGTTCTAACAGCAGCGCGGAGCAGTACGGCATTCGTCTTGGCGACGGATTCCGTCTCTACGTTGATGCGCAGATGCAGCGCCTGGTGCTGGAGCGTTATTATCCGCAGTATGGCCTGTGCGGTACCCGAAGCGTCGCGCTGAATCTGAACGACACGCTAAGCCTGCGCCTGTTCGTTGACAGCTCGTCAGTGGAAGTGTTTGTCAATGAAGGGGAGGCGTGCCTGAGCAGCCGCATTTATCCTGATGAAGGGGCGCGCGAACTGGCAATGTTTGCCTGGACGGGAACCGCATCGCTTATTGATGCCGGGGCGTGGCAGCTAGAGTAATACGTTAAGGCCTGCGAATTAAAAAGGCGACAGGTGTCGCCTCTGTTTCTATTTAATCTTTGTTGCGTAGCCTTCGAACTTTCCTTCTTTACTTACCGCTAATTTGCCTTTAGCAGGATAATAAATGAAGGTGTATAGCCCTTGTGAATAAACTTTTGCCTGAGGCTCATTTTCATCCAGCGCGCCCAATACGCCATCGACATCCAGGATCTCGCCTTTAATTGTGATCTTCATTCCTTCCCATTTAAAGGCGTGTACCGCTTTGGCCGCCTGAGCATGTTGTTTCGCGTCTTTTTTAGCCCAGATACCCGTACCCGCTGCGGCATCACGCGCGTTCGCCCATGCTGCATTTTGTGCGGCTTCATTATAAGCATTCTGGCGATTTTGCTCAGCCAGGTAGCAGGTATCTTTGCTAATGCCCTGGCGCTCACATTCGGCCATGCGCTGAGCAGTTGAAGTACACGCAGAAAGCAGGATGGAAGCACCAGCTATTAATACCGCTAAGAGTGACTTTATCATTACGATGATACCTTTGGTGAAATATATTCTATAGAAGAAGGTTTAATAGCCGCAAATATAATAAGCCTGATACATAATACCTAACCATGCGCCAACGATAATAAGCATCAGGTACACTATTACAGAGATAACAATGTATTTTGTCATACTGGTTATTTATTAAAAGCCAATCCCTACGCCGACTGAAGCCCCCATATTATTTGCTGTGTCATCAGAGAAGCTCACTTTACCAACCATATGTTCGTTAAAGTTAACCGACGCCCCAACCTCTAACGCGCTTTCACCGTTGTAAGTCGCACCGCCAGCCGAGAACATCACGCGCTGATTTGTTTGCACCTGAGGTAAACCGGCCATCGCCATCGCGCCGCTGATACCTGCGTTTGCTTCTTTCTTGTTATTATCGACTTCCTCACGCAGCGATCTAAATTGCTGGCTAGTGTTGTTATTCAGAGCCTGTAATGTCTGTTTGGTCGCCTGCAGCTCCTGAGCCTCGGCCGTAACCGCATGACTATTAGTAGCGACTTTAGCCTGTGTTGCCGTGTCTACCTGCGTGCGTGTCACAGTGGTCATCACGCCATTTTTTCCATCTTTACCGTCTTTACCATTCGCTCCGTCATGTCCGTTAGTTCCGGCAACGCCCTGTGCGCCGGTATCGCCTTTCTCACCCTTAGCGCCGTCTTTTCCATCAACGCCATTAGTTGGTTTTGGTGCATTCTCAAGAGCTAAAAGGCGGCCATCTTGTATACCGTTAGTAGCTTCAACAGTTGCAAGGCGGCTATCCTGGACAGCGTTAACAGTTTCAATATTAGTAATTGCAGTTCCGTTAGTCAGCACGCCCTGTAACGCCGCATCACCTTTTTTATTAGCGGTGTCAGCAAGAGCGCCTGCTAATTTAGCTTCATGATCGACACCAGAGACAGAAGTCTGAAGAGAGGAAATATTATTGGCGTTAGTGCTGATATTACCATTACTTGCGTCAATCTCGTTTTGCATCCGCTCACGATCGCCTTGTAAGTTATAGATCTGCCCGTCTTGTTTTACATTTTCAGCTTTCATATTATCCAGATTATAAGCGGTATTGTCAGTCCCCTGGACCTGAATAAAAGAACCTGAATTGAATACGTTATCGTTAAGGTTTACGTTTACATCAGCTGCTTGAGTTACGTTCATAGAGCCAGTGAAAATAACACCAAATACAAAAGCAGTAACGGCATTTTTAACAACTTTCATTTGTAAAACACTCATCATTTAAAAAGTAAAAATGGGCAAGGCTGGCTATCCTGGCGTGTTGATGTAACGTCTGGTTACGCCCGATTAAAATAACGGAGTTACGTTAAATTTTGAATAAATCACTTAATTCGTAACGTGCAGTAACTATCAATTAATGCGAGCTTTTGGATATTGATCTAAATCATAAATGGCATGAATAGCCAAAGTGAATTTTTAAGAGGTGAAGGAAAATACCTCAATGTTTACATTAACTTATAAGATGAGAGGCCAAACGCGAGTTTCGCGGTAACCCCTTGATTGAGAGGCTAAATGTTTAGCGGGGTTAAACGGTTTGTGGATTACTTTATATTTCATTCGAAATAAGTTTTAATGATTAATGAAACGTAAAAGAGACTGACTGAAAGCGGAAAAAATTATGTTGTTCGAGCTATTTCTTATACGCTGAAAAAGTGGATGTTTTTTGGACGTTATGGAAATGTTATGGAGAATCGTTTCGGTTCAAAAGAGGGGCACGATAGCCCCTGTAATTATCAAGCTTGTTTCTTCTCGTTCCACGCATCTGAAAGCTGGATATTACCATCTCTGAATCGCCACGGATTTAACAGACAGCTCAGAGTCATTTATGGACTGACCCCACAACAGGACAAAGGCAATCTCACAAGCCAATAAACGCTTTATGGGAGTGTTGTTGATTGTCCTCGGTACAACAACTGATGTCACGACGATCACCAAACAGGACATTAAGCAGGTGATGGAAGTTGTTGAAAACCTGCCTAAGCGTGTTGTTCAGCCTTACCGTTCGATGACTGTCCAGCAATTGATTGAGTGCGATGATGTGCCGCCTGAAGACTCGGTTGGTGCGGAGTCAATCCACAAGCATCTGAAGATTTACCAATCGCTGTTCAAAACCTTCCTAACCGATAACAAAGACATCCTGGAGAAGTCTCCGACTGATGGTGCAGCGGCTGCGCCGTCCAAAGCGAGATTTGGCGCATATAGTGCAGCAGAAATGAGAAAATTTGTTGGCTGGGCGCTCAAGCAGCCTAACGGCAGGGAGAAATGGATCACGTTGCTGTTGGCATACACAGGAGCAAGAAGGGGAGAGATCGCCAAACTGGAGAAATCACAGATCAAGTATGACGAGGACAGCCAGCGGCATTATCTCCTGATAGCAGAAGGGGGCAGGGGAAAACCGAAAATGCAACGCGACAAGTTGCGATCCACCCCAAACTGATCGAGTGGGGTTCCTCGATTTCGTTAATCGTCAGTGGAAAGAGAAAATCTTCTCGCCTGTGTCGGGTAAGAACATGACGAAGATCGGCAGAGTGTTAGCTGACGTTCGCGATCAGCTTGGGATTCCGTGCCTTGATGATTATGGACAGAGGCGATTGGTGCATAGTTTCCGTCACACAATGATATCAACCTGTTTTGCTGGCTGGGTTGGTAACTTGTCGCACTTGCAACAGGTGGTTGGTCATGAGAAGAGCGGTTCAGGTATCATCCGGCGCTATCTGCATACATTTCCCTTATCTTCAGTCTGTTATGTAATTGACGGAATACAATGGGATTAGTGATACTACCTAAAATAAGAGCGCGGAGGGATCGCCTCCGCAACATTCATTCTTTTTCGCACTTATGCAATTTAATTACGCCATTGTTTGCATAAGATTGTACAAAATCAGGATCATTCACCCAATAATATTTGGATTTCTTTCTATCGTAAAATCCATTCCATCGCAATTCGCCATTTCGATTAACGATGTTTAATTCTGCCAGAGGCGTAGTTGAACTTACATTCTTCCAATCAAAATTCATTCCACCTCGGCCAAGATCAGCTACACTGTCGTAGAAAATATCAACTTTCTCTTTAGATATTTCGTTAGAATGAACATTGACAACAATCTGATTATCATTAACAACAAGTGGATTGATGTTTTTGTCAATAGTAATAGAAAAACCATCATCATCACAACTAGTACTCCACACTCCAAAGTTTGAGTCTGCATGGGTTGCTATTGAAATTAACAATAATGTAAAAGGCCAAGCTTTCATTATTCTGACTCCGCTGTTTTTGTAATATAACCAATGTCAAGGTGAAGATCTGTTTGTCCCTTAACTTCTTCATCCAGATAATAATTGTATAAAGAAAGTGCTTCAGACTTTGTTTTCGCTGGCTGACCATACCTTCCAGGCGGAAGACTTGCCCATTCATAACTTAAAATATCTAATGCACCATCAATGTCGCCGGACATGATTTTATCTAATGAATGTTTTCTTTTATATTTGAAAATTAGAACACAAAATTCATCCTGAGACTTTGGAGTGAAATCCGCAATACCGGCAACTGCACGGTGAGAGATCATTTTGGGATCATTCCAGGTGTACCCCATTACCTGATATGCACCTGCTGCTGATGAGGTTAAATTGCCCCTTGTAATCGAAATTTGCGGATGATTGCTAAAGTCTTTATGGTAGTCCTTAATAAAGGACTGTCCACCAAATAAAGTTTCATAGCCGGTTTCTCCAACAGTGCCTTCTCCGACTCGGAGCATACGCATGAATGCCCTTGCCCTTGCCTCTTCAAGGGATAATGAAGAAACACTTACTGCTTCAAGAAACACTATTGGGTGCATATGCCACAGAGCTTCATCGCTATGGATCTCTGGTACATCCTTCATCCACACCAGTTTATTGATGAAGTCACGGTTGAATAGTGCCAGATCAGGATATTTCTTCGCCTGTTCATCAAGCGCTGCCTGCCAAAGAGCTGATGTACCGTCTTCAAGCCATTCGCTGTGATGCTTCACCACCAGGCGTTGCACCTGATACTGGATATGTGGCTGACGGTTGTGCAGAAACCGCCACAGTTCACCTGCATCGATTACACCATCCTGGTTTGAATCCATCTGCTTTAGCAGCTTCTGATACTTTTCGGTGTAGCTGGAGGAATACATATCCCGTGTTTCGCCCCTGGCTAATTCTTCAAGACGTCCGAACGCTTGTCGTAGCCAGCTTTCTCTGGGAGTCTGGAAAATGCTCTGTGGGGCGTCCTCCTCTTCCAGAGGTATAAATCCCCGTTTTTCAAGATCAAATTGATTTGCCCTCTCCACATCTTCCGCCGCCATCCATGCCAGCTCGCCGGGAATGTAATACCAGGTTTTTCCGTCGGCCTCCAGTCGGCGGCACTGAGTTTCGGGAGTGTAACGCTCTGCTGTTGTTGGCGAAGGGTCATCGCCGACACCAGCCACGACAAAGGAATTATCTCTGTCACGATGCTGCCAGCGCATTTTATCCGCCAGAGTATGCAGTTCTGCGACTCCTTTTGTCACGCCAGCCTTATTTGTCAGAAAATCCTTCATTCTTGCATCCTGGCTGAATACTTCCAGATGACAGAAATACTGAGGATTGCCATACGGTTGTTCGTTCAGGCTAAGGTGACCTATAACATCCCCGGCCTTAATCGGAAGTGCATCTTCCACGGATACCGTTACGACCTCATTAAATACGCCATGTTTACGTGCTTCCTGCATCCACGCTGGTAATGTAATGTCTTGTCTCTTAACAAACTTATCCAACCCAGAAATCCAGCCAGACTCTCCGACAGATAATCCGGTTTTAGCTCCTTCGGGGACTGACACAACAGTAATGAAAATGAATGGAGCCGGTTTGCCGTTAAGAATAAAAGTCGCCTCTTGTTCAATCTCTACGACTGAACCGCGCGGTAATGTAGTATGCGTGTCCTGTGGAGCTTCATAGTGACGCAATGCATCGCGGGGAACGTTTATCCCCTGGGACATTCCGTTACGCATCCAGCCCGAAAATGTGTTGTCCTGACGGATTTTCAATGCGCTGGCGGTCACGGTGGCTGTCGGTGTGTCCGTAACCCCATACTCAGAAAGCGGAGCTATCTGCATCCACAGAGTGTAGAAATCCAGCGCGTTATTGGGTTTGTCCTTATCAGGGGTACAGGTTGACTTGATGAGAACAAAGGTGGTGCTGAACTTCAGCATCTTCTTTTTGAACGGTGCTGTCTGGTAATCATCATTTAATCGCCAGGCGACCACCTGACCATCAGCCATGCATTTCAGACCGTGGCTGTCGGGTTTAAATACAGCATTAGCCGCAAAACTGTCATAAATATGGATTCCACCATGCCAGTGTTCGGCCTTCTTCATCAACCAGTGAGTATCTCCCTCACTGCCCTGTAAGGCCTCCATGAACTCTGTTGCTGAACGATAGCCATCAACAGGCAATACCATTTTCATCCTTCTATCCCTAGGTTTATGATGGTTATTTGCTCATAATACACCGCTTATGACATAAGCCAAACGTTCAAAAGTGGACAAATTTGTTACTGAATAAAGCTGAAGTAAAAAGAAATATCCCCGGCTCTATTGATGATCTGTCAGGTATAATGGTTTGTACCCTAATTATTTCACGGGGTGTGTAGCGAATATCGTAAGGGCGACACTGACCTGCTCCCTGTTGATTAATACACCGCGCTGTTAGTAATGTCTTCATAAGCCACATGAGGACATCCCCATGAAGAAGCGTTTTTCCGACGAACAGATCATCAGTATCCTCCGCGAAGCTGAAGCAGGGGGTTCTGCCCGTGAGCTCTGCCGCTAGTACGCCATTTCCGACGCCACCTATTATACCTGGCGTAAGAAGTATGGCGGTATGGAGGTGCCCGAGGTTAAGCGCCTGAAATCGCTTGAGGAAGAGAACGCCAGACTCAAGAAGCAGCTTGCCGAAGCCATGCTGGATAAGGAGGCACTTCAGGTGGCCCTGGGGCGAAAGTACTGACGACAGACCAGAAGCGGGAAGCCGTGGTATTGATGTGTGATGCGACCGGTCTGTCGCAACGTCGTGCCTGCATGCTTACAGGCTTGTCCCTGTCGACCTGTCGCTATGAGGCTCAGCGTCCGGCGGCTGATGCGCATTTATCAGGGCGCATCAATGAGCTGGCACTGGAGCGCAGGCGTTTTGGTTACCGCCGCATCTGGCAGTTACTGCGCCGTGAGGGCCTTCATGTTAATCACAAGCGCGTGTACCGCCTTTATCATCTTAGAGGGCTGGGCGTAAAACGCAGACGGCGTCGTAAAGGACTGGCAACAGAACGTCTGCCTCTGCTCCGCCCGGCGGCGCCCAACCTGACCTGGTCGATGGATTTTGTCATGGACGCGCTCGCCACCGGTCGCAGGATCAAGTGCCTGACCTGTGTGGACCACTTCACGAAGGAGTGCCTGACAATTACCATCGCATTCTGGATTTCAGGCGTTCAGGTCACGCGTATTCTGGACAGCATTGCACTGTTTCGAGGCTATCCGGCGACGATAAGAACTGACCAGGGGCCGGAGTTCACCTTCCGCGCACTGGATCAATGGGCTTTTGAGCATGGTGTTGAGCTGCGCTTAATCCAGCCGGGCAAGCCAACGCAGAACGGATTTATTGAGAGCTTTAACGGACGATTTCGAGATGAATGTCTGAATGAGCACTGGTTCAGTGATATCGTTCACGCAGGGAAAGTCATTAATGACTGGCGGCAGGATTATAACGAATGTCGTCCACATTCAGCACTGAATTATCAGACGCCATCATAGTTTGCAGCACGGTGGCGGAATGGAAAATGTGAAGGTAAACAAACCGACATTACTAACTGATGGTTGTATCTAATACTGGGGGCAGGTCACAACCTCGTACGGGGTTCAAAGCTTTGACGCTACCTCTTCCAATCCTATATTCAGGCAAATTCTGAGCGTTAGGATAACCATCAATCTCAAATTTTAACCATTCGCTGAGGTCATTAAGTCCAGGCTTCACTGCTATCATCTTGGCTTTAAGAAGAACATCCACAATATCATTCGTTCTACTACTAGCAAGCTCCTGTAATTCTAGGACTGGTGAATTTGGCATAATGCTCTCTCGAGTTAATTTTCCATATTTTAATACTCGAGACGGCTTGAGTCTAAGGAATGGATGGATACTTGTGTCACACAAACTGTCACTCATCCTGTCACACACAGCCCAAAAGGGCCGCTTTTGCCGTTTACAAGACTTCCCGCTGGCATTACTATCCTGAACAGGGATTAATGAGGAGCATTAATCGCAAGCTTTTGATTTTGTTTTATTTGACTCGGGGTGCCCTTCTTTGTGAAGGCTGAGAAATACCCGTATTACCTGATCTGGATAATGCCAGCGTAGGGAAGTCAGATGCCCTCCCGGTCATCGCTTCTTCACGCAAGGCAGGAGCGAACCCATGCAGCCTGACCTGCTCGATTTACACGTTTTACACCACTTCCGTACCCGTTCTCCGCTGACCCACTGCATGACCAACGATGTCGTACAAACCTTTACAGCCAACGTTTTGCTGGCCCTTGGCGCATCCCCGGCGATGGTGATTGAGGCCGAAGAGGCCGAACAGTTTGCCGCGATAGCCGATGCGCTGTTAATCAACGTCGGCACGCTGACCGCACCGCGCGCCCAGTCGATGCGTCGGGCGATTGAAAGCGCGGTGGCGGCAGGCAAACCCTGGACGCTGGACCCGGTTGCGGTGGGTGGCCTGACGTTCCGCACCCGTTTTTGCCATCAAATTTTGGCCCTGAACCCGACCACCATTCGCGGCAACGCCTCCGAAATCCTGGCTCTGGCCGGAATGAGCGCGGGCGGGCGCGGCGTTGATACCACCGACACCGCCGCCAGCGCGTTGCCTGCCGCTCAGGCGTTGGCCCGCCAGACCCATGCCATTGTGGTGATCACCGGCGAGGTGGACTACATCACTGACGGAGAGCGGACCCGAACGGTAACGGGCGGAGACCCGTTAATGACGCGCGTAGTGGGAACCGGGTGCGCGCTTTCTGCCGTTGTGGCGGCGAGCTGCTCGCTGCCGGGGGACCGGCTGGATAACATTGCCGCCGCCTGCGGATGGATGAAGCGCGCCGGAACGGCAGCCGTTGCGCGCTCGCGCGGGCCAGGCAGTTTTACCAGCGCGTTCCTCGACGCGCTCTACACGCTGGAGGAGCAGGCATGAAGCGGATTAACGCCCTGACCATTGCCGGTACCGACCCCAGCGGCGGCGCGGGCATCCAGGCCGATCTGAAAACCTTCTCGGCCCTTGGCGCGTATGGCTGCTCGGTGATTACCGCGTTGGTGGCGCAAAACACGCGCGGCGTGCAGTCGGTCTACCGTATTGAGCCGGATTTTGTTGCCGCGCAGCTGGATTCGGTGTTCAGCGACGTGCGGATTGATACCACCAAGATCGGCATGCTGGCCGAGACGGATATTGTGGAGGCGGTGGCCGAGCGGCTTAAACGCTATCAGGTGCAAAACGTGGTGCTGGATACCGTCATGCTGGCAAAAAGCGGCGATCCGCTGCTCTCCGCCTCCGCCGTTGAGACGCTGCGCAATAAGCTGCTGCCGCAGGTGGCGCTTATCACGCCCAATCTGCCGGAAGCCGCCGCGCTGTTAGGCACGTCGCACGCACAAACTGAACGCGAAATGAAAGAGCAGGGGTATGCGCTGCTGGCGATGGGCTGCGGGGCGGTGCTGATGAAAGGCGGTCATCTGGATGACGCTGAAAGCCCGGACTGGCTCTTTACCCGCGACGGCGAGCAACGTTTTACGGCTCCGCGCGTACAGACCAAAAACACCCACGGCACGGGGTGCACCCTCTCCGCCGCGCTGGCGGCGCTGCGCCCGCGGCATGACGGCTGGGCTGATACGGTGCGAGAAGCGAAAATCTGGCTCTCGGCGGCGCTGGCAAAAGCCGATACTCTGGAAGTCGGTCACGGTATTGGGCCGGTTCATCATTTTCATGCGTGGTGGTAACCCAGTATACTGGCAAGAAACACCACGCCTGAGAAAACAGAGATGGAACAAGTGCATACCCGGTTAATCGCTCAACTGACTGAACGGATCGCCGCGCCTGACAACACGCCGCTGTACCTGAAATTTGCCGAAACGGTAAAAAACGCGGTGCGCAGCGGCGTGCTGGAGCACGGGAACATTTTGCCCGGCGAGCGCGATCTGAGCCAGTTAACCGGCGTGTCGCGGATCACCGTGCGCAAAGCGATGCAGGCGCTGGAAGCCGAGGGCGTTGTCACGCGTGCCCGGGGTTACGGCACACAAATTAACAACATCTTCGAATACTCGCTCAAGGAAGCGCGCGGGTTCTCTCAGCAGGTGGTGCTGCGCGGTAAAACGCCTAATACGCTGTGGGTCAATAAACGCGTGGTGAAATGCCCGGAAGAGGTGGCGGGCCACCTGTCGCTGGAGCCGAACAGCGACGTCTTTTTGCTGAAGCGTATTCGCTATGTGGATGACGATGCGGTGTCGATTGAAGAGTCCTGGGTGCCGGTTGGGCTCATTCCCGAACCGGATGCGATAGGAATTTCGCTGTACGACTACTTCCGCAGTCAGAATATCTTCCCGCAGCGCACCCGTTCACGGGTCAGCGCCCGCATGCCGGACAGCGAGTTTCAGGCGCACATTAAGATGGACGAAAAAATACCGGTGCTGGTGATCAAGCAGGTTGCGCTTGACCAGCAGCACCGGCCGATTGAGTACAGCATCAGCTACTGTCGCAGCGACCTATACGTCTTTGTGTGCGAGGAGTAATTCCTCACGAGTGGGCGCGCAGTCGCCGCCGCGATGGCTCACCACCCAGGACGCCACGGCATTGCCCAGCAGAACGGCGTCTGCCAGCGACCATCCCGCCGCCAGCCCGGCAAGCGTGCCGCCCGCGTGGCTGTCGCCAGCGCCAATGGTGTCCACTACCGTGGCGGGGAACGCCGGAACAACGCCCGATGCGTCGCCGTCATACCAGGCAGCACCGTCTTTATCATGCCGCACAATCAGCGCGGCGCCGAAGCGCTGCTGCCACTCCTCGCCCAGGTTTTCAGCCTCAACGCCCAGCCTTTCAGCAGCGAGCTCCGCTTCCTGACGATTAAGCGACACGATCGGCCTGCAGGTCATAATCCGCGCCATCAGCGCGTCGGGGATATCCGCGATGCGTGGGCCGAAATCGATAAGCGCCGTCACGTCCTCAAGCCCTTCAAGCCAGCCCGTCAACAGCTCGCCGCACGGCGAGGCCAACTGGTAGCCGGAGAGATAAACCAGGCTATTTTGCGGGACGTTTAGCTCGTCAAGCCAGCGCTGCTGCCACTGGTTCTCGACGCCGCTAAAGGACATAAAGGTGCGCTCGCCGTCAGGCTCCACCAGCGCCAGACACCAGCCGTTGTCGCCGGTTTCAGCCTCCACGGCGCTGTGCAGATCCTGCTTCGCCATCGCGTTACGAATAATATCCGCCCACACGCCGTGGCCGACGGGAAGGGCGTTTTGCGCCGCAATGCCGAGCCGTTTCAGGGCGATGGCGATATTCAGCGCGCAGCCGCCGATATTCACCCCCTGCTGTTTAAGCTCGATATCACACCCGCGCCAGGGCAGGGCGTAGGCGTCGGCGATGACGTCAATCACCGCCGCGCCCAGCACCGTCACCGGGCGCGTGGCGTGCAGGGTGTCGAGACGTTGGGCAAAAGAATTCATACGCCCTCCCTTTGCTCCCTGAAGTGCAGTAGTTTTTCACAGTAGTGACCGAAATCGAGCTGATTAACGGCGTCGAGTTCGGCTTTGAGCGCCGGGTCAATGGCCTGCACGCCGTGGAGCGCGCCGCAGATGGCCGTCGCCATCGCGCCAATGGTGTCGGTATCGCCACCCAGATTGGCGCATAAAATGGCGCAGCGGTTCGGGTCGGTTCCCGCCAGCTCCACCATCGCGATGGCTGCCGGAACGGACTCAATGGTGCTGGTACCCGCGCCAGTGAGCTGATAAATCTGCTCGCTGGCGGAGTCGATGCCGTTGGCGTCCCGCACGGTCTTAAGCGCCAGCTCAATGCGCGCTGCGAGCGACGCGCTGAAGGTGGTGGTTTTCGCCTCCTGCGCATAGCGGGCGATCCCCGGCAGGGCATCGACGATGTTCTGCCAGCGTTCCCCGTCGATGGCGCGGGAAACCGCCCAGGCAATCACCACCGCGCCGGCAATGGCGAGATCCGATTTATGTGTTGGGCTGGAGGCCTGCGCCACCTGGTCCACAAAGTGCTCCAGCCGCGTAGCCGGGAGCAGGCAGCCCAGCGGGGAGGCGCGCATCGCCGCCCCGTTAGTCACGCCGTTGTTGTCCAGTTCGCTGACCGGTTTCCCGTCACGAATCGCGTTAAGCGCGATTTTGGAGGTCGGGCCGAGCACGTTCTTGTTAAACGCGTCGAAGTCGAGCGCCCAGTTCAGGATATGCTTGCCGATAACGTCCGCGTTAATTTCCCCGTCGCACTCGATGATCGCATCGGCCAGGCACAGCGCCATCGAGGTGTCATCGGTGAACTCTGCCTGTTTGAAATAGCAGGCCGCGTTATTCTCTGCCGGGCCGGGTAAAAAGCGGTCGATCCAGCCGAAGTGCGCCTTGACGCGCTTTCTCGGCCACAGCTCCGACGGCATGCCCATCGCATCCCCTAACGCCTGGCCGTAAAGGGCCCCGAGAATACGGTCTTGTTTCATTTAACTTCCCCTTGTGTCAGCGCGGTATCGCCATCAACCACCTCAATTGCGGTGATCTCTTTATCCGATTCGCGGAAAAACAGCATAAACAGCACAGCAATCACGGCAATCATGACTGCACCAAATGTCCACATTCCGGCCCAGTTGAAGGTCAGCCCATTCACCGGCTCTTTGTAAGCGAACATTTTTTCCATCATCACGCCGCCCAGGCGGTAACCCAGCAGGCTACCAAACCCCTGACAGCACAGCGTAATCAGGCCTTGCGCGGCGGTGCGCATGTGCACCGGCGCTTTTTTATCCACGTAGATGTACGCGGTCACGTAGTAGAAGTCATAGCTCACGCCGTGCAGCAGGATGCCGAGGAACAGCAGGGCGTAGGTGAAGTACTGTTCAGCGCCACCGTAAACAAAGAAGCCGTAGCGGATGGCGGCGGTAATCAGGCCCAGCAGTAAGACCTTCTTAATACCAAAGCGTTTGGTAAAGAACGGCAGGGCGAGCATAAAGAAGATTTCAGAGAACTGGCCGAGCGTCATCCAGCCGGTGGCGTTTTTCATCCCCACTTCGGTGAGATAGCCGTTGGCGAAGATGTAGTAGAAGGCCAGCGGCATGGCGAACAGGAACGAGCAGAAGAAGAACACCAGGAAGTTTTTGTCGCGCAGCAGGACCAGCGCATCCAGCCGCAGCATCACTTTGAAATCCAGCTTGCCGGTACTTTTCGGCGGCGTGTTCGGCAGGAACAGGGCAAAGACGCCGAGCAGGGCGGAGCTGGCTGCGGTCATCAGCAGCGGAATATTGGTATCGGAAATATCGCTGTAGCCGAGCATCTGTGGCAGGAACCCGCACGCCAGCCCCGAGGCGATCCAGCCGATAGTGCCCATCACGCGGATACGCGGGAAATCGGCCTCAACGTCGTCCACGTTCGCGAAGGCAATGCTATTGGTCAGCGCGATGGTCGGCATATAGGTCAGGGAATAGACCAGCAGCAGCGGGAAGAAGGTGCTGAACTGGGTTTGCTGCGCGGCGAAGTACATCAGGATCGCGCCGGCGAACATCAGCACCGACAGTACTTTCTGCGCGGCGAAGAAACGGTCCGTCAGCGAGCCGACCAGGATAGGAGAGAGGATCGCGGCAATCGCGGTACAGGCGTAAGACCAGCCAATTTCCCCGGCGGTAAACCCGCTTTTGCTCAGCCACAGCCACAATGGCACAAACCACGCGCCCCAGATAAACCATTCAACAAACATCATGAATGACAGTTGGACTTTCGTTTTCATTTTTTAATCCTGCATGTCAGATAAGGTACGCCTTTAACATACCACTCAATAATACCTTTTAAATACCTTTGTGGCGATTGTTTGATCAATGTAACAGTTTTGTTGTACACGAATCGAGCCAGCAGATTGTGCTGAAAAAAAATGCATATGGTGGAAAATCTGTTAAGTCGGTACCAGGCTTAGTCTGCCCATAAAAGATGGGACTGGATAAACACACACCGACACGACGTCGGATTTACGGGAGTATCACATGACTGATATTGCGCAGTTGCTTGGCAAAGACGCCGACAGCCTTTTACAGCATCGTTGTATGACCATTCCAGCCGACCAGCTTTACCTGCCTGGTCACGACTACGTTGACCGCGTGATGGTGGATAACAACCGTCCGCCTGCGGTTCTGCGAAACATGCAGACCCTCTACAATACCGGACGGCTCGGCGGTACCGGGTATCTCTCTATTCTGCCGGTGGACCAGGGCGTTGAGCACTCGGCGGGCGCCTCTTTCGCGGCGAATCCGCTCTACTTCGATCCGAAGAATATTGTTGAGCTGGCGATTGAAGCGGGCTGTAACTGTGTAGCCTCCACCTACGGCGTGCTGGCTTCGGTTTCGCGTCGCTATGCCCACCGCATTCCGTTCCTCGTGAAGCTGAATCACAACGAAACTCTCAGCTACCCCACCGAGTATGACCAGACCCTCTACGCCAGCGTCGAGCAGGCGTTCAACATGGGGGCGGTGGCCGTCGGGGCGACGATTTACTTCGGCTCTGAACAGTCCCGTCGTCAGATTGAAGAGATCTCCGCAGCGTTTGAGCGCGCGCACGAGCTGGGCATGGTGACCGTGCTCTGGGCGTACCTGCGTAACTCGGCGTTCAAAAAAGACGGGGTGGATTATCACGTCTCCGCCGACCTGACCGGCCAGGCGAACCATCTGGCGGCCACCATCGGCGCGGACATTGTGAAGCAGAAAATGGCGGAGAATAACGGTGGCTATAAAGCGGTGAACTTTGGCTACACCGACGATCGCGTTTACAGCAAGCTGACCAGCGATAACCCGATCGACCTGGTGCGCTACCAGCTGGCGAACTGCTATATGGGTCGTGCAGGGCTGATTAACTCCGGCGGCGCGGCGGGCGGCGATACTGACCTGTCAGACGCGGTGCGTACGGCGGTTATCAACAAACGCGCGGGCGGCATGGGGCTGATCCTTGGCCGTAAGGCGTTCAAGAAATCAATGGCCGACGGTGTGAAGCTGATCAATGCGGTTCAGGACGTCTATCTGGACAGTAAAGTCACAATTGCCTGACGTCTCCATCTCCCTCTCCCTGTGGGAGAGGGTTGGGGTGAGGGCATCATCGCGCACCGTGTGAAACATCAGCGCAAAAGCACACAGTCCGGCGGCAGCCTGCACTGCAGCGCGCCGGGTAATACCTCAATGCGGAACTGCGTCCCGCTAAGAGGCTCTCCGTCGAGGTTAAACGTCATCCCGTGCGGCGCATTCACCTCGAACCACGCCGATTTACCGTCAATGATATTCGGGCTCTCTTCCGGCTGCGTCAGCGTGGTAAACAGCGCGGGCAGCAGACCGTCGCCGGTGAAAATGCGCAGCTGTAGCTGACCATCGTTAATCAGCGCCTCCGGGCAGAGCTGCTGTCCGCCGCCTGCCTGACGTCCGTTGCCAATCCCAATCACCAGCGCGTCACCCTGCCACTGAAAAGCCTCACCGCGAATTTCGCATCGGTCCGGCTTGAGGGTGTCCATACGCATCAAACCGTGGATCAGGTATGACACGCCGCCCAGCGCCGCCTTCAGTTTTTCCGGCGTTTCGCTGGTAATGCGCGTGCCGAATCCACCCGTCGCCATATTGATAAAGCAGGTTTTGTCATTCACCTGGGCGATATCCACGGCGGTGGCTTTGCCGAGGATCGCCAGCTGAAGCGCCTTCTCTAAATCTTCTGGGATCCCGGCGCTGGTGGCAAAATCATTGGCGGTGCCGAGCGGTAATATGCCCATCACCGGGCGATCTGCCGGTGGCAGGTCGATAAGCGCAGAGGCAATCTCATTGATGGTGCCATCGCCGCCGCCGGAAATGATGGTGCTGATACCTAACGCTAAGCCTTCGTTGATATAGCGTGCCGCGTCGCCTTTTTCCCACGTCACGCGCACGTGGATACGTGCGCCGTCGTCACGCAAACCCATAATCGCCTGACGCAACGGATCGTTGCCTGCACTTTTGCCATTGAGAATCAATAAACTGTCTGGATAGGTTGCCATCCTCGCTGCTCCCTTTTTTAGCGTTAGTAAGAGTGTATAGCAGAGAGGAAAAAAGCGGGTAAGAACTGGATGAAAGACAAAAATATGGCTGCGGAAAGGGGGGGATCCCCCTTTGAGGCGTTTACCTTTTATAGGCCGGTCTCTCAATTGACTCTTGCTGTCAACGTTTGAGCCCTGTCATGTTCCTGTTCTCAATTTTCAACTGCTTACGCCACACCCGATTATGTAGCGTTAGCGCAATTGAACGGTAAAAGACCGATGTGTTCATCCACACGATATTCAAGCAGAAAAATCCCAACCCTAATAATGAAGTTATTTGCGGTGTGTAATTCTCTACAGAGCTGAATAAAAGCGAAATCCACGTCCAGATAAAATAAACGATGCTCATCAAGCCAGTCAGTGTAATGACCGAAAGATGCAGTTTAAATCCCGTCAATGACCCTCTGGCAGTTAAAAACATCGTGCACATCACAACCATGCAATACACCACTGCTCCAAGGAATACACCCATCATTACTTGAAATTCAGGTAAGCCGATCAAGCGAAATAGCAACATCCAGACAGAAACTTGTAGCATAGCGTAGCAAAAAATACTGAGTAAGGTACTTATTGCTAAGGGTATGCCAGTCATATGTACACCCACAGGAACACCGTGCTGATCTTTTAAGCGATCTTTCAATGATTCAAGCCGTTGACAATCGTCAGTCGCCATTTCACCTGTTATCACAGTACTTAATGCAAGGCTCTTCTTGATGTAATTTATCATGTCCGGGTCAATAACTTCCTGTAAATGAAAAAGACTGAATCAGACCAAAAACGTATTTACCAGATTGTGTAATATTCTGAGGATTCCGGATTGTACCCGACAGAGCACTTCCAACAAATGCTGAGGAGTTTGAAATAGCATTCAACAGCTCTCGCTGTAAGAGCAACTGCAGCGCTTCCGATGGATAACGTTTAGGGTAAACCCCAGCTTTCATTGCCGCCTTAACCCCTGAATTCGAGATCCCGGGATTTCGGATACGAATGATCTCCTCCGTTAACCGCGTGCGGTCCGCTCGGCTCATTTTTTGTAATAACGAGAGTAAACTTTCAGACGTCGAGCGATTAAGAAGGCGGTAGGTTAATACAGCGCTTTTTAGACCTGCAGCTGCCCCGGCAAGTGAAATCGCATCCAGAGCAGTATTGGTTGCGGTATACCACTCCTGGGAGTCCATCCAGGCAACATAGTCATTATGATTCATGGCAATAAGTGACAAGCGGCCAAGCCCGTTTGCACACTGAATTCCTGTTGCTACACCGCCTGCGACAATCACAGCGGCAACAGCACCGGAAGAACCTGCGGTGAGAGGAATGGCCATACCTGCGCCTGCAGCAAGGACGACAGTAAGAATGGCGGCTCCGCAAGAAATCGCCGTAGAACCTATTTCAGTCGCTAATGACGGTGACTGAATCGTCGTCGTCGTTGCCTGGATGGGATTATTTAATGAGGCATTTACTTTAGTGATGACGACATGGCTTACAGAGCTTTCGTTTGGTGTCGCAATCCGCCTTGAGGGTCTTACTAACCACTGACGCGCACCGTCTGAGTAGATGATCCCAACCTGGCTAAAGTTACGGCAACAGTCCAACTGATTGGCAAGGGCGGTGAAATTTATATCCCCGCCGGAGGCAAGACCCAGACTACGTGCGAGTTCATAATCTGGAAAATCCTTTGAAATCTGGCCAGGAAATGTCATGTCGTCTCTCCATCCATGTGAAATCGTATATCGTCAAGAAATCAAGAGTAAAGGGCATGTTGTAGACCGGAATTAGGAATGATCCGAATAATGCGCCATCCCGCCAGATCCATTAAAAGTTGTGATGAATGTCGTATACCTGCCCGATTCTCGAAAAGATCTTCCAGCAGACGCTATTACGAATCAACACCCTTCAATTGGTGGGTCTACGCAATTTGATTTTTAATAAGTGGACTGAATGCGGCAAAAAAATAAGCCCGCGTAAGGGAGATTACGCAGGCTAAGGAGGTGGTTCCTGGTACAGCTAGCATTTATGGGTTATGTTTTTCAGCGGGGGGATAATACCCGTATTGAACGAAGCGGTATGTGATCCGATTCTAAGAATTATCCCAGCGCGAAAAAATTTCCCTGATTGACTATTTGCCGTGTGGGTTTCGGGTGCTTTCACCGTTGAAGTTACGCATCAGCAGCGCGAACTTCAGCTCCACCTCTTCCGGAACCGGCAGCCAGACGGTATGCCCGTCGCCCGGCGCAACCTCAATCGCTTCGCCTTTGCCGTTTTCCAGATGCTCCAGCGTGAAGTTCATGTTGCCCTGCGGGGTCATCAGCTCCAGGCTGTCGCCTTTGGTGAACTTGTTTTTCACCGCCACCGCCGCCAGCGCGCCTTTGCGCTCGCCGGTGAAGTCGCCGACAAACTGCTGGCGCTCGGAAACGGAGTAGCCGTGCTCGTAGTTCTGGTAGTCGTCGTGGGTATGGCGGCGCAGGAAGCCTTCGGTATAGCCGCGGTGCGCCAGGCCTTCCAGCGTTTCCAGCAGGCTGGTATCGAACGGTTTACCGGCCGCCGCATCGTCGATGGCTTTGCGGTACACCTGTGCGGTACGCGCGCAATAATAATAGGATTTGGTGCGGCCTTCGATCTTCAGGGAGTGCACGCCCATCTGCGTCAGGCGCTCAACGTGGGCGATGGCGCGCAGATCTTTTGAGTTCATGATGTAGGTGCCGTGCTCGTCTTCGAAGGCGGTCATGTACTCGCCCGGACGTTTGGCTTCTTCAATCATAAACACGCTGTCGGTTGGCGCGCCGATGCCCAGCGTTGGCTCAACGTTCGTCACCGGGATCGGCTCATGCTTGTGGACGATGTTGCCGATATCGTCCTCTTTGCCTTCCTGGACGTTATATTCCCAGCGGCAGGCGTTGGTGCAGGTGCCCTGGTTCGGGTCGCGCTTGTTGATATAGCCAGAGAGCAGGCAGCGGCCGGAGTAGGCCATGCACAGCGCGCCGTGAACGAAGATTTCAATTTCCATGTCCGGCACCTGAGTGCGGATTTCTTCAATCTCTTCCAGCGAAAGCTCGCGGGACAGAATGACGCGGGTCAGCCCCATCTGCTTCCAGAATTTTACCGTCGCCCAGTTGACGGCGTTAGCCTGTACGGAGAGGTGAATATCCATTTCCGGGAAGTTCTCCCGAACCAGCATGATTAAACCCGGGTCTGACATGATCAGCGCGTCCGGCCCCATATCCACCACCGGCTTCAGGTCACGGATGAACGTTTTCAGCTTGGCGTTGTGCGGCGCGATGTTGACCACCACGTAGAATTTTTTACCCAGGGCATGCGCTTCGTTGATGCCGAGCTGCAGGTTCTCGTGGTTGAATTCGTTGTTACGCACGCGCAGCGAGTAGCGCGGCTGGCCCGCATACACGGCGTCAGCGCCATAGGCGAAAGCGTAACGCATATTTTGCAGCGTTCCCGCCGGGGAAAGGAGTTCCGGTTTAAACATGTTTGTTCTCGTTCTGATGACAGGTCAGATCCGCATGCACCAGGTGCAGCGGTAAGGGGAGATCCCCCACTTTAAGGGCGGGCATTGTAGCGCTGCGGGGCAGGGAGGTAAAGTTATTGTGCCGGGTGACGGCTTCGCCTTACCCGGCCTGGATTAACCAGCGGCTAACTAGGCAATCCTGCACGCATCCGCTTCCCAGCGATACCCCACGCCGTACACCGCACGAATAAATGACTGCTCGGCGTCCAGCGCCTCCAGCTTGCGGCGCAGGTTTTTGATGTGGCTGTCGATGGTGCGATCGGTCACCACGCGGTAATCGTCGTACAGGTGGTTCAGCAGCTGTTCGCGTGAGAAGACTTTTCCCGGCTCGTGGGAGAGGGTTTTCAGCAGGCGGAACTCCGCAGGGGTGAGGTCCAGCAGCTTGCTGCGCCAGCTCGCCTGGAAGCGGCTCTCATCCACAATCAGCGGGCTTTCGGCGTCCAGCATCTGAAGCTCGCGCTTCGGCCTGCAGCGGCGCAGAATGGTTTTCACGCGGGCCACCACCTCACGCGGGCTGTAGGGCTTGCAGATGTAGTCGTCCGCGCCGATTTCGAGCCCCAGCAGGCGGTCAATCTCTTCAATTTTGGCGGTGACCATGACAATAGGCACGTCGGAGAAGCGACGAATCTCCCGGCACAGGGTCAGTCCGTCAACGCCCGGCAGCATTAAATCCAGCAGGATAAGATCCGGCGGAGTCTGGCGCACGTACGGCAGCACCTGGTCGCCGTGGCTGATCAGTGACGGGGCATAGCTGGCCGCGCGTAAATAGTCGATCAGCAGCTGTCCCAGCTTGGGTTCGTCTTCGACGATCAAAATGCGCGGCGTGTTTTCGTCAATCGGTAACTCGGTCATACTTCTCTCGATAAATCCCGTTCCAGAGGTAACTCTACTGTAATGCTAACCCCGCCAAAAGGCGAATGGGCGGCGCGAATGGTGCCATTATGCGCCTCGACGATGTTAACGCAAATCGCCAGCCCCAGGCCGGAACCGCCGCTGGCGCGGTTGCGGGAGCCTTCGGTGCGGTAAAAGCGCTCGAACAATTTTTCCAGTTGCGCGTCCTGCACGCCGGGGGCGGAATCCGCGAAGGTGAGGGCGAAGCGCCCGTTGTCCTGCCTGCCGGAGATATGCAGCCCGCCACCGCTGTCGGTGTAGCGCAGGCTGTTCTCCAGCAGGTTGTTAAACAGCTGCATCAGCCGGTCTTTGTCGCCAAACACCACCGCGCTGTCCGGCAGGGAGAGGTCGATTTTTAGGTTGCGGCTGGCAAACCGTTCCCGGAAGGCGCCGCTGGCAACTTCGAGCACGTTAATGACATCGACGGGCGCCTTCTGGTAGGCCAGCGCGCCTTCGTCGGACATGGAAAGCTGGTGGAGATCGTCCACCAGCTTGGTGAGCGTACCCACCTCCGCCTGCAGAGAGGCAACCGATTCGGGGGTAAACTGGCGTACGCCGTCCTGAATCGCCTCCAGCTCGCCGCGCAGCACCGCCAGCGGGGTGCGCAGCTCGTGGGAAATATCGGCCATAAAGTCGCGGCGCATCTGCTGGTTTTTCTCCAGCGTGCTGGCGAGCTGGTTAAAGTCCTGCGCCAGCTTGCCCAGTTCGTCCTGACTGCGGGTGTCGACGCGGGTGGTGAAATCCCCGGCTGCCAGCTTGTGCGTGCCTTCCACCAGCCGTTTCACCGGCGCGAGCAGACCGCGCGCCAGCGGGAAGGTGGCGAGCGCGGCGAGCAGGGTGGAGAGAGCGACGATCAGCCAGCTGGTCCGGCGCTGCTGGCGGTCAAAGTTGATGTCGGTGTTGCGCGTCAGGCGCTCCACCGGTGAGGCGATAACCCAGCCGACGGTCGCGTTATTCACCTTAATCGCCCGGCGGGTGCCGTCCGGCGGTATCGGTGCGCGCGGCCCAACCAGCGTGCGCATATCCTGATCGATTACCCAGAACTGGGTGCGCCAGCCGTGTGGCGGCATGCCCGGGCCAGGCCGATCGTCGCCGGCATCGTGCTCCAGCGAGCGCAGGATCTGGAAAATAAAGCGGTCATTGTTGCGCAGAAAACGCCAGTTGCCGTGCTGGGCGTACTGTTCACTCAGCGCATCGCTTAAGCCCTGTAAACGCTGTTCATTGCCATGCTTGATGTAATCAATAAAACCGCGCTCAAAGCTGATCCGCACCGCCCAGTGCATAGTGATCAGCAGGACGATACAGGTGGCAAAAATCGCCACAAAAAGCTTGCCGGTAATACCCGGACGCCAGAATTTCATGAGCCACTCCTTTTGCCGCGCCTAATCACGACGTTCTTGCTGGTATCATCCGGCACGCGGGCAAAGATGAAAGCGGGCAGGGCGATAATGACCGCCATGCTGATATAGGTATATAAAAAGACCTGATGCGCCACCGGCGTGTCGATGCTGAGGTGATGCTGGCCGTACATGCCGAGCAGTAAACCCGCGATGGTCACGCCGACGCTCATGGAGAGCTGCATCACCATCGACAGCAGGCTGTTGCCGCTGCTCGCCAGATCGTCCGGCAGGTCTTTCAGCGTCAGGGTATTCATCGACGAGAAGCGCATGGAGTTGACCATCCCCTGGCAGAACAGCACCAGCGGCAGGACGTAGTACCAGCCCATCAGCGCCACGGTCATAAATAGCAGACTGACCAGCGACAGCCCCAGCGTGGCGGCCACCAGCACGTGACGGTAGCCAAAGCGGTTCACCACCTGCACCACGATGCGCTTCATCCCCATGCTGCCGAGCACCATCGGGATCATCATCAGGCCCGCGTGAAACGGCGAAAACCCCATGCCAATTTGCAGAAACACGGGCGTCATAAACGGCAGCATGCCGCTGCCGATACGTCCGGCGAAGCTGCCGAACAGGCCAAGGCGGTAGGTGGGATTTTTAAATAAGTTCAGGCTGAACAGCGCCTGGTCATTCCCGCGAGCGTGCCACCAATACCATCCAATGGCGGTGATGCCGATAACCACCAGCACCCCGAGCGTCAGGGCGGAGATCCCCAGTCCCTTATGCCCGTCGAGCGCCAGGGTGAGCGTAGCCATGCCCGCCGCCAGCAGAATAAAGCCGAAGAAATCAAAGCGCCGCGTCTGCATTTTGTAGTTCGGCATCAGCGTCAGGGTGGCGATGGCGCCGATGATGCCCACCGGCAGATTGATCAAGAAGATCCAGTGCCAGGAGGCGTACTCCACCAGCATCCCGCCCAGCGCCGGGCCCAGCAGCGGCTCCACCTGGCCGGGCAGCGTGACGAAGGTCATCGCCGCCATGTACTGCTCGCGTGGCACAATCTTCATCACCGTTAACCGCCCGACGGGCACCATCATCGCGCCACCGACGCCCTGCAGCACGCGCGCCGTCACCAGCTGGTCGAGGGTGCTGGCCTGGGCGCAAAACAGCGAGCCAGCGGTAAACAGCACAATAGCCGTGAAAAAAATATTCCGCACGCCCACTTTGTCCGCCAGCCAGCCGCTGGCAGGCAGCATCACCGCAACCGTCAGCACGTAGGAGACAATCACCATGTGCATATGCAGCGGGCTCTCCCACAGGCTTTTCGCCATGGAGGGGAGGGCGGTGTTAACGATGGTCGTATCCAGCGACTGCATAAAGAAGCCGAAGGCGACTATCCACAATTGCCAGCGAACGTTGCTGGGAAGCTCAGTCATTTACCCGGTCACCGTGGTTCTGTTTTTACGCGAAAAGCGCAGCCGCAGGCGGTCGAAGAACAGATAGACCACCGGCGTGGTGTACAGCGTCAGCAGCTGGCTCATCACCAGGCCGCCGACGATGGTGATCCCCAGCGGCTGGCGCAGCTCTGAGCCGTCTCCGCCCGAGATAACCAGCGGCAGTGCGCCAAACAGCGCCGCCAGGGTGGTCATCATGATCGGACGAAAACGCAGCAGGCAGGCCTGGAAAATCGCCTCCTCCGGCGAGAGGTTGCCGTTGCGCTGGGCGTCCAGCGCGAAGTCCACCATCATGATGGCGTTTTTCTTCACGATGCCGATCAGCAGCATGATCCCGATGAGCGCGATAAGGCTAAACGGCGCGCCGAACAGCTCCAGCGCCAGCAACGCCCCCACGCCCGCCGACGGCAGCGTTGAGAGAATGGTCAGCGGGTGAACGTAGCTCTCATACAGGACGCCAAGCACAATATAGACCGTGGCGATGGCGGCCAGAATCAAAATCACCTGCGAATTCATCGTCTCCTGGAACACCTGTGCGGTCCCGGCAAAGCTGCCGCGCACGGTGGACGGCACGCCAAGCTGCGTCATCGCGCGGTTGATCGCGTCGCTGGCCTCGGAAAGCGATGAACCGGCGGGCAGGTTAAAGGAGATGGTCGACGCCGCCGACAGCCCCTGATGGTTCACCGACAGCGGCGCGTTGGCTGGTCGCCAGCTGGCAAAGTACGAGAGCGGTATCGCCTTGCCGTCGCTGTTAATCACAAACATTTTATCCAGCGCACTGATGTCCTGGGTGTAGCGCGGGTCGACCTCCATCACCACCTTGTACTGGTTCATCGGCTGATAGATGGTGGAGATCTCCCGCTGGCCGAAAGCGTTATTTAGCAGGCTGTTGGCGGCTTCAACGTTGATGCCCAGCCGCGACATGGTTTCGCGGTCGTAGGTGAGCGCCATCTCCGCGCCGTTGTCCTGCTGATCGGAGTTCACGTCCGCCAGCTCCGGCAGGGCGGCCAGCGCCTTACGGATCTTCGGCTCCCACTCGCGCAGGGCGGCTAAATCATCCGAGAGCAACGTGTACTGGTAGCTGGCGTTCGCCTGCCGCCCGCCGACGCGGATATCCTGAACGGCCATCAAAAACAGGTTTGCGCCCGGCTCTTTGGCGAGCTTCACCCGCAGGCGGTCAATCACCTGCTGCGCCGTTTCGTTGCGCTCGCCGCGCGGCTTAAGGGTAATGAACATCATCCCGCTGTTAACGCGCGAGCCGCCGGTAAAGCCAGTGACGTTGTCTACAGCCGGATCCTCACGAATGATCTTCATAAAGTCCTGCAGCTTGCCGCGCATCGCCTGGAATGAAATGCTCTGGTCCGCCTGAATGCCGCCCATCAGCACGCCGGTGTCCTGCTCCGGGAAGAAGGTTTTCGGGATGGTGATGTACATCCAGACGTTGAGCCCAATGGTGGCGATCAGCACCAGGCCGACCAGCCGCGTATGGTTCAGCACCCACTTCAGCGATTTGCCGTAGCCTTCCTGCATCGCCATCAGAAAACGACCAAAGCCTTTGCGGCGCGGCTGCGAGTGAGGCTTGCTGCGCTTGAGCATCCAGCCGCACATCATCGGCGTCAGCGTCAGGGAAATCACCAGCGAAATCCCGATGGCGACCGAGAGCGTGACGGCAAACTCCCGCAGCAGCCTGCCCGGCAGCCCGCCCATCAGCAGCAGTGGCAGGAATACCGCCACCAGTGACAGGCTCATGGAAAGTACCGTAAAGCCCACCTCGCGCGTGCCCTGCAGCGCGGCCTGCAGCGGTTTCACGCCCGCTTCAAGGTGGCGGGAAATGTTCTCCAGCACCACGATGGCGTCATCCACCACGAAGCCCGTCGCAATCGTCAGGGCCATCAGCGACAGGTTGTTAAGGCTAAAGCCACACAGGTACATGGCGGCAAAGGTCCCAATCAGCGACACCGGCACGGCCACCGCCGGGATCAGCGTCGCGCGGCCGGAGCGCAGGAACAGGAACACCACCAGGATCACCAGCGCGACGGAGATAATCAACGTTTGCTCCACCTCTTCAAGCGAGGCGCGGATGGTCGGGGAGCGATCCTGGGCAATCTGCAGATCGATTGCTGCCGGGATGGTCTCCTGCAGCTCCGGGAGGCGGGCGCGAATGCTGTTCACCGTCTCAATAATGTTCGCCTCCGGCAGCTTGCGGATCATCAGCAGGATGGCCGGTTTAGCGTTGGTCATCCCGGCGTTGCGCACGTCCTGCACCGAGTCGGTGACGCTGGCGACGTCGCTCAGGCGTACCGCCGCGCCGTTGTTGTAGTGAATAATCAGTGGCTGATACTCGGCGGCGGTTTTTAGCTCGTCGTTGGTCTGGATCTGCCAGCGGTGGCTGCCGTCCTCAATCGCCCCCTGCGGTTTACGCACGTTGGCGCTGCTGATGGCGGAGCGCACGTCGTCCAGCGACACGCCCTGGTTGAACAGCGCCTGCGGGTTCAGGCCCACGCGCACGGCGGGCAGAGAACTGCCGCCAACGCTCACGTCACCCACGCCGTTGATTTGTGAGATCGTCTGCGCCAGCTGGGTCGACGCAAAGTCGTAGAGCTGCCCCTGAGAATAGGTGTCCGAGGTCAGCGTCAGGATCATGATTGGCGCGTCGGACGGATTGGCCTTGCGGTAGGTCGGACGGCTCGGCATCCCGCTCGGCAGAAGGCTTTGCGCGGCGTTGATGGCCGCCTGCACGTCACGGGCGGCACCGTTAATATCCCGGTCGAAGCTGAATTCCAGAATGATGCGCGTGCTGCCCAGCGAGCTGCTGGAGGTCATCTCGTTGACCCCCGCAATCCGCCCAAGAGAACGCTCCAGCGGCGTGGCAACGGACGAGGCCATGGTCTCCGGTGACGCACCCGGCAGCGAGGCGCTGACCATGATCACCGGGAAATCCACCTGCGGCAGGGGGGCAACTGGCAGCAGCCGGAAGCCCAGCACGCCGCACAGGGTAATGGCGACGGAGAGTAAAATCGTCGCCACCGGACGGTAAATGAAGAGGGCGAAAAACTTCACTTACGCCTCCTCTTCACGTTTCGGGAAACGGCTTTTGGTCCACAGCGCCAGGCGGTCAAACAGCAGATAGATCACCGGCGTGGTGAAGAGCGTCAGCACCTGACTCACCAGCAGGCCCCCGACCATACCGATACCCAGCGGGCGGCGCAGCTCCGCGCCGACGCCGGTGCTGAGCATCAGCGGCAGCGCCCCCAACAGGGCGGCCAGCGTGGTCATCAGGATCGGGCGGAAACGCAGCAGGCAGGCCTGGAAGATGGCATCGCGCGGCGACATGCCCTGCTCGCGCTCGGCGGCCAGCGCAAAGTCGATCATCATGATGGCGTTTTTCTTCACGATCCCGATAAGCAGGATGATGCCGATGATGGCAATAACGTCCAGCTCGCTGCCCGCCAGCATCAATGCCAGCAGCGCCCCCACGCCCGCCGTTGGCAGGGTAGAGAGGATGGTGATTGGGTGGATAAAACTTTCGTACAGCACGCCAAGCACGATGTACATCGCCACGACCGCCGCGACGATCAGCCAGACGGTGTTGCCCAGCGCGGCCTGGAACGCCAGCGTGCTGCCCTGGAACTGGGTCTGAATGTCGGACGGGAAGCTGAGCGCTTTTTCAGCAGCCTGGATGGCTTCCACCGCCTCGCCCAGCGAGTAACCGTCCGGCACGTTGAAGGAAATGGTGGTGGACGGGAACTGATCCAGGTGGTTAATCGACAGTGGGGTATAGCGCTCCTCCACCGTGGCGATGGCGCTCAGCGGCACAATACCGCCGTCTTTGCTGGTCAGGCGCACCGAGTCCAGCGCGGCCAGGCCGGGGGTGTTCTCGGTGTTGTGTTCCAGCACCACGCGGTACTGGTTCGCCTGGGTGTAGATGGTGGAGATCAGGCGCTGACCGAAGGCATTATACAGGGCGTTGTCCACGTCCGACATGGTGATGCCCAGACGGCTGGCGGTGTCGCGGTTAACGTTGACGTAGGCCGCCAGCCCCTTGTCCTGCCAGTCGCTGCTGACGTCGGCGAGCTGCGGCAGGGTGTTAAGTTTTTCAACCAGCTGCGGCACCCAGGTGCTGAGGGCATCAAGCGACGTAGCCTGGAGCGTGAACTGATACTGCGTGCGGCTGACCTGGGTATCGATGGTCAAATCCTGAATCGGCTGCAGGTAAAGCTCAACGCCCGGCACGCGGGCCACGGCGCTTTGCAGGCGCTCGATGACGGCGTTCACGCGGTCGTCGCGCTCATCCAGCGGCTTGAGGTTGATCTGCAGACGCGCGCTGTTGAGCGACGGATTGGTGCCATCCACCCCCACGTAGGACGTCAGGCTCTCCACCGCCGGGTCTTTCATGATGATCTCAGACACCTGCTGCTGGCGCTGCGCCATGTTCGCGAAGGAGACCGACTGCGGAGCCTGAAGCGTGCCCTGAATAATGCCGTTATCCTGGATGGGGAAGAAACCTTTCGGAATAAAAATCCACAGCATTACGCTGAGCGCCAGCGTGCCCAGCGCCACGCCAAGCGTTGCCCACGGATGGTTCAGCACTTTCGCCAGCACGCGACCGTAGGCGGCAATAATTCGCTCGAACATCCGCTCGGAGGCGCGGGAGAAGCGGTTTTGCTTGCGCAGGGACTCGTGGCTTAGCATGCGGGCGCACATCATCGGCGTCAGGGTCAGCGACACCACGGCAGAGATCAAAATGGCGACCGCCAGCGTCACGGCAAACTCGCGGAACAGCCGCCCGACGATGTCGCCCATAAACAGTAGCGGGATCAGCACCGCAATCAGCGAGAAGGTCAACGAGATAATGGTAAAGCCGATTTCCCCTGCGCCCTTCAGCGCGGCGGCCAGCGGCTTTTCACCTTTCTCGATATAGCGCGAGATGTTCTCGATAACGACGATGGCGTCATCCACCACGAACCCGGTGGCGATGGTCAGCGCCATCAGCGTCAGATTGTTAATCGAAAAGTCGAGGAACACCATCACCGCAAAGGTCCCGACCAGCGAGAGCGGCACGGCGACGGCGGGGATAATGGTTGCCGGAACGTTGCGCAGGAACAGGTAAATGATCATTACCACCAGCGCAATCGCCAGCATCAGCTCGAACTGGGTATCGGTGACCGACGCGCGAATGTTGGTGGTGCGGTCGGAAAGGACTTTTACGCTGACCGATTTCGGCAGGCTTTCAATCAGCTGCGGCAGCATGGTGCGGATGCTGTCGGCGGTTTCGATGATGTTGGCGCCCGGCTGGCGCTGCACGTTCATCACGATCGCCTGCTGCTTGTTCGCCCACGCGCCGAGCCAGCTGTTTTCCGCGCCTTGTTCCACGGTGGCGACATCGCCCAGGCGGATCGGCGCGCCGTTCTGGTAGGCCACAATCAGCTGACGGTATTCGTCGGCGGACTGCATCTGGTCGTTTGCCGAGAGGGTGACCGCACGGGTCGGGCCGTCCAGCGAGCCTTTCGCCGAGTTGACGTTGGCACTGCTGATGGCGGTGCGGATGGTTTCGCTGGTCAGCCCCAGCGCGGCAATCGCCTGTGCGTTAAGCTTCACGCGCACGGCCGGGCGCTGGCCGCCCGCCAGCGTGACGAGGCCGACGCCGGAGACCTGAGAAATCTTCTGCGCCACGCGAGTTTCGACCATGTCTTCGACCTGGGTCATCGGCATGGCGGAGGAGGTGACGGCAAGCGTCATGATCGGCGGATCCGCCGGGTTCACCTTGCTGTAGACCGGCGGGTTAGGCAGGTCCGACGGCAGCAGGTTGGTGGCGGCGTTGATGGCGGCCTGCACTTCCTGCTCGGCGACGTCCAGCGATAGCGTTAGCTGGAACTGCAGCGTCACGACGGATGCCCCGCCGGAACTCTGGGAGGACATCTGTTTTAACCCGGACATCTGGCCAAACTGGCGCTCCAGCGGGGCGGTAATGGCGGACGTCACCACGTCCGGGCTGGCGCCAGGATAGAGAGTGACAACCTGAATCGTTGGATAATCCACCTCCGGCAGCGCCGACACGGGCAGGAAGCGGTAGCCAATAATCCCGGCCAGCAGGATCGCCACCATCAACAGCGTGGTGGCGACAGGGCGGAGGATAAACAGGCGTGACGGCCCACCTGTAGAGCTCGGGGGCATAACCTGCATCAGGAGGTCGCTCCCTGTTTCGCAGGTTCAACCACCTCAACTTTCGCGCCTTCGGTGAGACGGTCGATGCCGTCGGTGACCACGCGGTCGCCGGCGGAGAGCCCGGCGCTGATGACCACCGTCTGGCTGTCCTGGATCCCGGTTTTCACCAGATGCTTGCTCACTTTATTGTCGCTGTTCAGCACCCAGACAAAGCTTCCTTCGTTACCCATCTGCAGCGCTGCGGTGGGGATCACTACCGCGTTCTCTTCGGTAGCAACCAGCATTCGCGCGTTGACGAACTGGTTCGGGAAGAGGGCATCGTCCTGGTTGTTAAAGCGCGCCTTCAGCTTGATGGTGCCGGTGGTGGTATCGATCTGGTTGTCCAGACTGAGCAGGGAACCCTCGCTCAGCTTCTGCTTGTTGGTGCGGTCCCAGGCTTCCACCACCAGGCCTTTACCGGCTTTTTGCGCCTGCATGACGGTTGCGATATCGCTTTCCGGCAGGGTAAAGACTAAATCAATCGGGTGGGTCTGGGTGATCACCACGATGCCCGTGGTGTCGCCGCTGGAGATCTGGTTACCGATATCGACCTGCTTCAGGCCCACGCGTCCGTCAATCGGCGCGGTGATGCGGCTCCAGTCCAGCTGCAGCTGCGCGCTGGCGACGGCGGCCTCGTCGGCTTTGATGGTGCCCTGCGTTTCGCTGACCAGCGACTGCTGGGTGTCCAGCTCCTGACGAGAAACAAGGTTGGTTTTCACCAGCTGCTGGTAGCGCGCCAGATCGCGACGGGCGTTGGCGAGGGTGGCTTTGTCTTTCGCGAGCTGCCCCTGCGCCTGAGCGAGGGCGACTTTAAACTGGCTCGGGTCGATTTCCGCCAGCAGATCGCCCGCTTTGACCTGCTGACCTTCCTGGAAGTGGATCGCGATGAGCTGACCGTCAACGCGGCTACGCACCGTGGCGGTGTTGGCGGCGGTAATGGTTCCGAGCCCCGTCAGATAACGCGGAACGGCTTTGCTCACCGCCGTCGCCGCCTGAACCGGTGCCAGCGCGCCGCCGCGCATGCCGTGACGGCCGCCGCCAGCCGGGCGCTGGGCCTGGCTGCTGGCGCCAGCGGGAGCGGCGGAGTTCGCAGATTGACTGTGCCAGTACCAGGCGGCGGCAAGGACCACCACAATGATGCCAGCGGCGATTGCCCAGCGGGATTTGTTACTGCCTTTCATCGTTATACGTTCTCATCCTGGATACTTCGGGGAATGATACTAGTTTAGTCAGCTAACACAGCGGAAAAATGGAGGAAATATGGAAGACTGTCAGGAATGGTCTGAGTGTGGCGATCGTTTTAGCCGGGTAAGGCGAAGCCGCCACCCGGCACAACCGCATTAGCTAAACATCACCTGCGCCCAGCGCGCCAGCCCTGCGGTAACGGAGCCAAAGTCATCCCCACCGGCAATCGGAATGCCCGGCAGTTGTTCCGCCAGCGCTTTCTTGATCAGCGGCGAACGGGCGCTACCGCCGGTCAGGTAGATCACATCCGGCTTCTCTTTGCCGTTCTCCAGCGCAAGCTGGACCTGCTCCAGAATGCGCTGCAGCGGCTGAGCAAGCGCCGTCTCCAGCCCCTCCTGTGAAATCGCCGTGGCCAGATCCTCGCTGATAAACGGCAAGGAGACCGCATGTTCAGGACGGTCGGAAAGGGCGATTTTGCACTCCTCCGCAGTTCGCACCACGCGGTAGCTCAGGCGCTGACGCCACACTTTATACAGCAGGGCGACCTTCTCGGCATCCTGCGCGTCGCGCACCAGATCGTTGAGGAAGCGCCCGTTCGCGGTGCTGTAAAAATCACTCTGCGCCGGAACGTCGTTGATGGCAATCGCGTTCCACCACGGCAGGATCGGCAGGGCGATGCCTTTTTCCGTTTGACCGCCCATGCCCAGCAGCGGCATCAGGCTCTTAAAGGCCAGGGCGATATCCAGATCGTTGCCGCCTACGCGGCAGCCGCTGTGCCCGAGCAGGCTGTTTTCGCGGTCACGACGGTGATGCCACTGCGGTCCCATTAGCAGAAGCGAGCAGTCCGTTGTACCGCCCCCGATGTCGACGACCAGCACGCGCTTCTCTTCCGTCAGCGTGGCTTCAAAATCCAGCCCCGCCGCAACCGGCTCGTACTGAAACACCACGTCGCGGAATCCCGCCCGGTGCGCCGCACGCTCAAGTATCCCCTGCGCCTGCTGGTTGGCTTCGTCACCGCCCAGCCCCTGGAAGTTGATCGGGCGGCCAATCACCGCCTGGGTGATAGTATCCGGCACCTGCGACTGCGCCTGATTGCGGATATGCAGCATCATGGCGCACACCAGATCTTCAAACATCGCCACCTGCTGCGGCTTCAGGCCGCTCGCGCCGAGGAAGGACTTTGGCGATTTAACGAAGTAGACCTCTTCCGGGTCTTCAATGTAATGCCCGAGCGAGGAGAGGCCAAACTGCACGCTGGAAGGGGTAACGTCGATGTCTTCCTCGCGGTTAAAGCTGACCGCCCGACGCAGCAGCGCCTGGGTCTCCGCCGCGGTAGCCGGAACCTGATGGTGGCGGAACAGCCACTCGCTCACCGCTTCGCGCGTCGGCGCGCAGAGCATTGACGGCAGCAGCGTGCTCTCTTTTTCCATTTTCAGAAGCTGCGGTTGGCCGTTTTGCATGATCGCAACCGAGCAGTTTGCCGTACCGTAGTCAAATCCAATAAACACGATTAATCCCCATGCCGGTGAGAAGGGGCGAGACTTTAACGAAATGTCTGCATCGCGACAACAGGAATATGAAAGCAAGGCAAAACAAGGTCTTTCCGTTTATGCTGATAAAAATAAAAAAGGAGCAGCGATGTATACCCTGACGTGGCAACCCCCTTACGACTGGCAGTGGATGTTTGGCTTTCTCGGCGCTCGTGCGGTGACGGGCATTGAAACCGTCACGAGCGACTACTACGAGCGCAGCTTTGCCTGCGACGGCCATCAGGGGATATTTCGCGTGACGCCGGATATCGCTACCCATACGCTGATTGTGACGCTCAGCCCGGGGTTGGTTCCGGTTGCGCAGACGTGTCTTGAACGCATCGCGCGCCTGTTCGATCTCGCCTGTAACCCACAGCACATCGCAGATACGCTGGGGGATCTCGGCGCTGCCCGCCCCGGCTTGCGTCTGCCGGGGGCGATGGATGCGTACGAGCAGGGCGTACGGGCCATTCTCGGGCAGTTGGTCAGCGTGGCGATGGCGGCGAAACTGGCTTCCCGCGTTGTCGCCCTGTGCGGTGAGCCGGTGAAGGATGCACCGGGTTATGTCTGCTTTCCCTCCCCGCAAGCGCTGGCCGCTGCCGATCCGCTGGCGCTCAAGGCGCTCGGGATGCCGGTAAAACGCGCGGAGGCGCTGATTCATCTGGCGCAGTCGGTTGTTGACGGGATGTTTCCGCTGACGCCGCCCGAGGACGTTGAGGCAGGCATGAAGGCGCTACAGCAGCGGCCGGGCATCGGGCGCTGGACGGCAAATTACCTGGCCCTGAGAGGCTGGCAGGCGAAAGATGTGTTCCTGCCGGATGATTATCTGATTAAGCAACGCTTCGCCGGGATGACTCCCGCGCAGATCCGTCGTTACGCCGAGCGCTGGCAGCCGTGGCGCTCCTACGCGCTGCTGCACATCTGGTATACCGACGGCTGGACGCCGTCAGTTGATGGCGAAATAACTGGTGTTGAGCAGTAGATCCAGCGGCTGCGGCTCGGCGATGGTGTCGCCATAGATAAAATCAATGCCGATGCCGGAAAGCGTATCCATCATGATGGGCTGGTTGCAGGGGCCCGCGATGGTTTTCATCCCCAGACGCTGGGCGTGGCCCTGAACGATGGTCACCATCATCTCATCCATCAGATTACCATACACGTTGCTCACCACCTCGGCGTCGAGCATCAGATAATCGGCCATGTTCGGGCTCAGGTGGCTGAAGACGTTCATGTCGCGCCCTATCTGGCTGAAGATCACCCGGCAGCCCGCCTGGCGAAGCTTTTGCAGCCCTCGCTGCAGGTTCTCATCCGGATTACACACCACGTCGCTCGCGATAACCAGATGCAGCAGACGGCCCGGCATGGGGCTGCTATCGAGCAGGTCGAGGAGTTCATCGACCAGCGTTACGCTGGCTAAACCGGCGGCAGAAAGCGGCAGTGCTACCCCCATCCCTTTACGGGCGACCTGTGCGGCAGAGGTGCGGAAAAACTCACCAAAGATACGTCTGTCGAGGGCGTGCAGCAGTTCGGGCTCCGCCAGACCAGAACGGAAGGCGTGCTCCTCCTGGACTTCACCCTGGCTGGTCCACAGGCGTAGCGAAATCAGCCAGAAGTTACAGCTTTCCGGTATGCGCGGGGAGGCGACGCTGCGGGCTATCATCATCAGATGATTGTCTTTGATCATATGCCACTGTTCGTCCAGCGACATCATGCTGCGCGCGCTCCGATCCCGCTCCTGCTGCGGTTCGTACACCGTCACGATGCCGCGGCCGCTGTTTTTCGAGGCATAACAGGCAATATCCGCCTGCGACATCACTTCTGACGCCTGGTTATTATGCTCATCAATCAGCGTGATCCCTGCGCTGGCGCCAATCCGGTGCAGGCGACCTTCCCACATAAAGTGATAGTCATTGATGGTATGGATCAAACGACCGGTGATATAGCGCGCGCTCTCAATATTGCAGTCCGGCAGCAGCAGCCCAAATTCGTCGCCGCCCAGGCGCGCCAGCACGTCGCTGGAGCGAAGCATGGTTAGCATCATGGAAGAGAGTTCCCGCAGCAGGGCATCTCCCGCCGCATGACCTGCGCTATCATTGACGGCTTTGAAGCGGTCCAGATCGATAAAGACCAGCGCATGACGCTGACGCGTCTCGCGAACGGTTTGCAGAAGCCGTTTGAGATGGTTTTCGAAGCTGACCCGATTTGCCAGGTGGGTGAGGGCATCGTGCGACGCGCTGTAGCTTAGCTGACGCAGCATTTTGCGCGACTCGGTGACGTCCTGAATAACGATCACCGAGCCAATACTGTGCCCATCAAGGGTACTGAGTGGCGTAATGCTGTAATGGATATCAAACGATCCGCCGGTGCGGCAGTTCAGCACTACATCCTGGTCGATATCGGAGCGTGACATATCGCCGCTGTGAATATTCTCCATCAGCTGGCCCCGTTCCCCAAAGGTGATGTGTAACACCTTCAGGATCGGCTGGCCGATGGCCTCGGTCTGCAGCCAGCCGCTCATCTTCTCGGCGACCGGGTTCATAAAGGTGACGTTCATGTCGATATCGGTACAGAGCACCGCTTCGCCGATGGAGTCGAGCGTGATGTGCAGACGCTCTTTTTCCTGAAACAGCGCTTCGTTAAGCTCCTTCACCTCGGTCATGTCCATATTGATGCCGAGCAAACGTTCGACTTCACCCTCTTTATTCAGCACCCGGTTGGCCAGGGAGCGTATATGGCGCACGCCTTCCTTCACGCGGATACGGAATTCAAGCTTAAACGGCAGACGAGAAACCAGTGAATCCCGCAGTACCTGCTCCGCATGGGCGCGATCCTCCGGCAATATTCTTTCGTGCCAGAGCTGCCAGGTGGGCTTGATGTGCGGCGGAATTTCATACAGCTCAAACATCCGCTTATCCCAACTGATGATGTCTGGCTCCAGATCCCACTCCCAGATGCCGATGCCGCCCGCTTCGTTGGCCAGCGTAATGCGCTCCATCAGCCGTTTATTGACCCACTCGGTCTGCTTCAGATCGTTAATGTCTTCAATCTGGGCGATGAAATAGAGCGGCGAGCCATCGGCATGGCGCACGACGGAGACGGCCAGAAGCGCCCAGACGACCTCTCCGTTGCGCGTGTAATAGCGCTTTTCAAGGGTGTAGGTGTTGATCTCGCCGTTGACCAGCTGCTCCAGCTGTTCCAGGTCGGTATGCAAATCTTCCGGCCAGGTGAGCTGCTGGAAGGTGAGCGACTGTAGCTCGGTCTGGCTGTAACCGAGGAAATTGCACAGCGCCTTGTTGGCCTGAAGCCACTGGCCCTCCATGCTGACTAACGCCATACCGATAGCGGAATACTCCATCGCATTACGAAAGCGCTCTTCGCTCTCGGTGATGTGTTTGCGTTCGGCACGGAAAGCATACATCACCATGGTCATCACGTTAGCGGGGAGGAGGAGCATCAGGAACGGCAGCCACGGCGCGTTCATCATCGGCCCGGCATGTTGGGTGGTCAGCGCCGAAGGGTTATGGGCAATCATCAGTGAAACGACCATCACGGTAACCAGAAACACCATGAACGCTTCCATCCGCGGCAAGCGTACGGCGCTCCACATCAGCAGGACAATCACGCAGGTAAAGGGCCACGGCAGCCAGGTGATGGATGCCCAGCTGAGGGCCAGCGTTACGGCCATGGTAACCAGGGTTTCCAGCAGCAATCTCGGATCACGGTGGCGGAGCAGGTAATGGGATTTAAACAGCAGCCCCAGCGGCACCAGCGCCAGCGCGCCAATGGATTCAGATAGCACCCAGACGATGAAATTACGCAGCGGCTCAGGGCCGGGGATCAGAAGCGTCATCAGAATACCGCCCACCAGCGGCGGCACCAGCGCGCTGCCTATTGCCAGGCGGATCCAGTCGTTTAAATTTTGCAGCGGGTTGTACCACGGAAGCAGCTTGCGCAGTAACACGGCACCGATGATGGCCTCAATAACGTTTATTGCGGTGTAGGTGGGGTTTATCGACGCCCAGGAGAACAGCATCCACGAGGCCAGAATATTGCCAAATGAACAGGCCAGGGCTATCCCGGGCCACATTTTTCCTGCATGGCGGTAAAACGCCACCATCATAATGGCGGTAGGAAACCAGAGTGGCGCCAGCAGGGTACCGAAGCGGGTAAGCTCCAGCGAAAATAAGGTAAAGATAAAGGTGACCAGGCCCAGACAGACAAGTCGTAATAAAGGATGTGGGGTGGTAACCAAAACCCGCTGGTATTGTTTATTCATTACCGCTTTATCCAGAGACGCCATGCCGTCAGGAGAGAAGTGCGCACGAGTGAATTTGATAATTTGGTTTATGCTAGTACAAACAATTTACAATTCATATGGCGACTGCTCATAATTTGACATCATAGACTTATTAAATAGTTACTCGCTAAAAAATTCCTGTTAAACGCTGAAAAAACGGTCATTAAAATTTCTCTCAGGGAGCAATGCGCCACTTTTCAGCCTGTCTCGCAGAACCTGCGCATTCGACTGGTATCACGCCCGCGAAATCCCTATAATTGCCGCGTTTGACGCTCCGGCGTCGTCCTTCCTTAACATCCAGGTTATTCAGGTCGCTAAATTTATGACTGATAAGTCTCATCAGTGCGTCATTATAGGCATCGCCGGCGCATCGGCTTCAGGTAAAAGTCTAATTGCCAGTACGCTTTATCGCGAACTGCGTGAACAGGTAGGTGATGAGCATATCGGCGTCATTCCCGAAGACAGCTACTACAAAGATCAATCCCATCTGTCGATGGAAGAACGTGTAAAAACCAACTATGACCACCCGAATGCGATGGATCACAGTTTACTGTTCCAGCATTTAGAAGCGCTTAAGAGCGGCCAGGCGATCGAACTGCCCGTTTACAGTTACGTAGAACACACCCGTACCCAGGAAACGATCCGCATCGAGCCGAAGAAGGTCATTATCCTTGAAGGCATCCTGCTCCTGACCGATGCTCGCCTGCGTGAATCCATGAACTTCTCCATCTTTGTCGATACCCCGCTGGATATCTGCCTGATGCGCCGCATCAAACGTGACGTTAACGAGCGCGGCCGTTCGATGGACTCCGTCATGGCGCAATACCAGAAAACGGTCCGTCCGATGTTCCTGCAGTTTATTGAACCATCCAAACAATACGCCGATATCATCGTGCCTCGCGGGGGCAAAAACCGCATTGCTATTGATATCTTAAAAGCGAAAATCAGCCAGTTTTTTGAATAAGCCGCGCGAATTGTGTACCGTTCAGAGATAACCTGGTTTTACCCTGAGCGTTCAACGGCTCAGGGTACGATGCATGAAAGGAGAAAGTACCATGCGTCTTTGCGATCGTGATATTGAAGCCTGGCTGGATGAAGGCCGCTTGTCTATTACCCCACGTCCCCCCGTGGAGCGTATCAATGGGGTGACCGTTGATGTACGGTTGGGGAATAAATTCCGCACCTTTAGCGGCCATACTGCGCCGTTCATCGACCTCAGCGGGCCGAAGGATGAAGTCAGCGCCGCGCTCGATCGCGTCATGAGTGATGAAATCATCATTGACGAAGGTGAAGCTTTTTATCTGCACCCGGGTGAACTGGCGCTGGCGGTGACGTATGAATCCGTGACCCTGCCTGCGGATCTCGTCGGCTGGCTTGATGGCCGTTCTTCTCTGGCCCGCCTGGGGTTGATGGTTCACGTGACCGCGCACCGTATCGACCCAGGCTGGTCCGGCCGTATCGTGCTGGAGTTCTTCAACGCCGGTAAACTGCCGCTGGCGCTGCGCCCCGGAATGATGATCGGTGCGTTAAGCTTTGAACCGCTGACAGGCCCGGCAGACAGGCCTTATAACCGCCGCCAGGACGCAAAATACCGCGACCAGCAGGGTGCGGTTGCCAGCCGTATTGATAAAGACTAATCGTTAAGTCCATTGAGGATGCCATGAGAAGAGTTCTGACAACGCTGATGATTTTGCTGGTAGTGCTGGTTGCTGGCCTTTCGGCGTTGGTTCTGCTGGTTAACCCGAATGATTTCCGCGCTTACATGGTGCGGCAGGTCGAGGCACGCAGTGGTTACCAACTGAAGCTTGACGGGCCGCTGCGCTGGCACGTCTGGCCGCAGCTCAGCATTCTCTCTGGCCGCATGTCGTTAACCGCGCCGGGCGCGGCACAGCCGCTGGTCTCTGCGGACAACATGCGTCTCGATGTGGCGCTGATCCCGCTCCTCTCCCATCAGCTGCAGGTTAATCAGGTGATGCTGAAGGGCGCGGTCATTCAGCTTACCCCGCAGACCGAAGCCGTGCGCGACGCGAATGCGCCGGTTGCGCCGCGCGAGAATACCTTACCGGATGAACCGTCCGATACGGGCTGGTCCTTTGATATAGGCAAACTGAAAGTGGCCGATAGCGTGCTGGTGTTCCAGCACGAGGATCAGGAGCAGGTCACCGTTCGCAACATCAACCTGCAGATGGAACAGGATGAACACCATCTTGCGTCGCTGGAATTTAGCGGACGGATAAACCGCGACCAGCGCGATCTGTCCCTCTCGTTGAATGCAAACGTGAATGCGTCGGACTACCCGCATCAGCTGACGGCCGACATCCAGCAGCTTAGCTGGCAGCTGACGGGAGCGGATCTCCCGACCCAGGGGATCGCCGGGCAGGGGACGCTGCAGGCCGTATGGCGCGAAGAGCAAAAACAGCTGGCGCTGGATAACCTTAACCTGCAGGCCAACGACAGCAGCCTGAAAGGGCAGGCGAGCGTCACGCTCGACGATAAGCCGAAGTGGGTGCTGAACCTGCAGTTTGACAAGCTCAACCTGGAGAACATCCTGCCACCGGTACCGGCAAGCGCAACGGACAGCGATGCCGTGCAGACGGGGCAAAGCCAGTCACCGGTGTCGCGTCCGGTTATCTCATCCAACCTTGAACAGCCTGACTATAACGTGCTGCGCGGCTTCACGGCAGATATTCTGCTGAAAGCCAACAGCGTGCGCTGGCGCGGTATTGATTTTACCGACGTGAGCGGCCAGATGTTCAACCACAACGGGTTGCTGGTAATTTCAGAACTGAGCGGCAAAATGGGGGCGGGTCACCTGTCACTTCCGGGTACGCTGGACGTGCGTAAGGACGTTGCCAGCGCTGAATTCCAGCCGCGTCTCGACAACGTTGAGATTGGCAGCATCCTCAAAGCCTTTAACTATCCGATATCCCTGACGGGTCAGCTGACGCTGGCGGGCGATTTCTCAGGCACCAAAATTGATGCCAACGCCTTCCGCCGTGAGTGGCAGGGCGAGGCGCATGTTGACCTGAAAGATTCGCGAATGGAAGGGCTCAACTTCCAGCAGCTGGTTCAGCAGGCGGTGGAGCGCAGCAGCGATGTTAAAGCCCAGGAAAACTACGACAGCGCAACTCGCCTCGACAGCTTCACCACTGACCTGACGCTGGATAACGGGGTGCTGACGCTGGCCGGGATGCAGGGAACTTCATCTATGCTGTCGTTAACCGGAGAAGGCTCGCTGGATCTGGTCAAAGAGACGGCGGACACGCGCTTTAACGTCCGGGTGCTTTCCGGCTGGCAGGGCGAAAGTAAGCTGATTGACTTCCTCAAAGAGACGCCGGTTCCGCTTAGCGTATACGGCAAATGGCAGGCGCTGAACTACAGCCTTCAGGTAGATCAGATCCTGCGTAAGCATCTGCAGGATGAAGCGAAGCGCCGGCTCAACAGCTGGGCGGATCGTAATAAAGATTCCCAGAACGGCAAGGATGTGAAGAAGCTTCTGGATAAGCTTTGACGGCGGTGTGGCCTGATGGCCTCACCCCGACCCTCTCCCACGGGAGAGGGAGCAAACACCAAAACGGCAACGGGGTTGCCGTTTTGTTTTACCTAAACCTCAAAATCCAGCTCTTCCTCATCCCGCAGTGGAATAAGCTGCACTTTCTGCACGCGATGGTTTTCAATCTGCAGGGTTTTAAGCAGATAATCGCCCACCTGAACCTCTTCTCCCGGCTGCGGGATGCGCTGCAAATACTCCATCAGCAGACCGGCAATGGTGTGGTATTCCCGTTTTTCATCCAGCGGTAGCGGCACGTACTGCACAAGGTCTTCCAGCGGCATGTGGCCGTTGGCCGTCCACGAGCCGTCAGCGTTTTTCTGAATGTCGTGTCGGGCATCAATCTCATCCACCTCGTTTGGCAGATTACCGGCGATGGTTTCCATTACGTCGCTGAGCGTGACCAGCCCTTCCACCGAACCAAATTCATCCACCACAAACGCGAAGTGGGTGCGCGCGTTGCGGAACTGCTCCAGCGCGGAGAGCAGCGGAAGCGCTTCCGGGAAGACCAGCGGCTGGCGTACCAGCGCGCGCAGGTTGAGCGGCTCGCCGTGTAGCTGCTGCTGGAGCAGGTCAATCACGTGTACCACCCCCAGCAGCTCCTCTTCCTCTTCACCGCCGGTGACCACCACGCGGGTGTGCTGGTTTTTATCCAGCAGGGCGCGTATCTGCTCTTCCGGTGCCGTGAGGTCAATATGCTCAATGTCATGCCGGGAGGTCATGATGCTGCTGACCGTGCGCTGATTCAGGTTAAGCACGCGCTCGATCATCAGCCGCTCCTGCGGGTTAAAGATTTGCCCGTCGCTGTGATCGGCCAGCAGGGCAGAGGATTCGGCGTCCAGCTCGGCATCCTCTTTCCTGCCGCTCAACAGGCGCATCACGGTGTCGGCCGTGCGCTGGCGCAGGGTCTGATTCGCGGAGAGAAACCTGCGGCGGTTAAATATCGCCAGCTGGTTGAGCGCTTCAATCATGACGGAGAAGCCAATGGCGGCGTACAGGTAGCCTTTCGGAATGTGGAAGCCGAAACCGTCGGCGACCAGGCTAAAGCCAATCATCAGCAGGAAGCTGAGGCAGAGGATCACGATTGTCGGGTGGCTGTTCACAAAGCGGGTCAGTGCTTTGCTTGCCATCACCATCAGCGTGATGGCGATAATTACCGCAGCCATCATGACGGCGAGATGGTCCACCATCCCGACGGCGGTAATCACCGAATCCAGGGAGAAGACCGCATCGAGCACCACAATTTGCGCCACCACCGGCCAGAATCTCGCCCCGCGTCGCTGGGTCGGGTTCTCGCTGTCCTTGCCTTCGAGCCGCTCGTTAAGCTCCACCGTGGCTTTGAACAGCAGGAACAGCCCGCCGAAGAGCATGATCAGGTCGCGCGCGCTAAAGCTCAGGCCGAGAACGGAGAACAGAGGCTGAGTGAGCGTGACCATCCAGGAGATAGAGGCCAGCAGCAGTAAACGCATCACCATCGCCAGCAGCAGACCCGTCACGCGCGCGCGGTCGCGCTGGGAAGGGGGCAGTTTTTCAGCGAGGATGGCGATAAACACCAGATTATCAATACCGAGCACTAATTCGATGACGACCAGCGTCACCAGCCCGGCCCAGATTGATGGATCGGCAATCCATTCCATAGTAATAGCAATACCTTCTGTTATATGACGAATGTCACACTTCGATCATGGATAAAGCTGGGGGAAAATGCAATGTCGGGCTGAGATTTCTCTTAATACGATGCGTAAAAAAGAGAGCAGTCTCAGATGAGTGTAAATAAGCAAAATACGTATATTTTATTATTTTGAGTGCTTTTTAGGATATATCGCAGATAATGGTTTTTACTCTCTTTTTGTCAATATAAAGAAAATCCTAAAAGGTCAAAACTTTGCTCTTAATATTAATCTTAAAAACAGATATTAGGACAGTTGTCTCCTTGCCTGCTATTAGGTTAGCTGCAACAATTCTCCCAGCATCAAATGTTAAATCTTGTTGTTGCTATTATTGTTTTGGTCTTCGGAATGGTCATTCATTATCCGTTGTGTATTTCAAGCGGCTGATATATTTCCAGAAGACCTTACTCAAGAGGGTGTCTATCCATAACACATTGTTTAGTCAGTGGATTGGTAACTGAAAGCCAAGGGCGGTAGCGTGCCTGAAAGCGTGTGAATCAGCCTCGATTATTCTGTCAATAGCCAATGGATGAATAAGCTTTTTTTAGGACTGATGCCAGTTATATTTCTATTTGATTAACTGCATGCTGAAACCCAATACGTCTCAGGCTTATTTAAATTGCACAGGATAATTACTCTGCCAAAGTGATAAATAATCAATGATGAAATCCAAAATGAAATTGATGCCATTATTGGTGTCTGTGACCTTGATGAGTGGTTGCACGGTCTTTCCCGGCAGCAATATGTCAACAATGGGTAAGGATGTGATCAAGCAACAGGATGCCGATTTTGATCTCGACAAAATGGTGAATGTTTATCCACTAACGCCACGTCTGGTCGAACAATTACGTCCACGTCCGAATGTTGCCCAGCCGAATATGTCTCTGGACCAGGAAATTGCCTCCTATCAGTATCGCGTGGGGCCGGGCGACGTGATCAACGTGACCGTCTGGGACCACCCTGAACTGACCACGCCAGCGGGCCAGTACCGTAGCTCAAGCGACACCGGGAACTGGGTACAGTCAGATGGCACCATGTTCTATCCGTACATTGGTAAAGTACATGTCGCCGGAAAAACGCTTGCCGAGATCCGTAGTGATATTACCGGCCGCTTAGCGCAGTACATCGCCGACCCGCAGGTGGACGTTAATATCGCCGCATTCCGCTCGCAAAAAGCCTATATCTCCGGTCAGGTGAACAAATCCGGCCAGCAGGCCATCACCAACGTTCCGCTCACCGTTCTGGACGCCATTAACGCCGCGGGCGGCTTAACCGACGGCGCCGACTGGCGCAACGTGGTGCTGACCCACAACGGCAAAGAGCAGCGCATTTCGCTGCAGGCGCTGATGCAAAACGGCGACCTGACCCAGAACCGCCTGCTCTATCCGGGCGATATTCTCTACGTACCGCGCAACGACGATCTGAAAGTCTTCGTGATGGGTGAAGTGAAGAAACAGAGCACCCTCAAAATGGACTTCAGCGGCATGACCCTGACCGAAGCGCTGGGCAATGCTGAAGGTATCGATCTGACCACCTCTAACGCGACCGGTATCTTCGTCATCCGTCCGCTGAAGGGTGAAGGCAGCGCGAAGGGCAAGATTGCCAACATCTACCAGCTGGATATGTCCGATGCGACGTCTCTGGTGATGGCGACGGAGTTCCGTCTCCAGCCATACGATGTGGTTTATGTCACCACCGCGCCGGTTGCCCGCTGGAACCGTCTGATCAACCAGTTGCTGCCAACCATCAGTGGCGTTCGCTACATGACGGATACGGCGCGCGACATTCATACCTGGTAATCCGCGATGTTTAACAAAATTCTGGTGGTATGCGTGGGGAACATTTGCCGTTCCCCCACGGCTGAACGGCTGTTGAAACAGTACCAGCCCGAGTTAACGGTCGAGTCCGCAGGGCTGGGCGCGCTGGTGGGCAAAGGTGCCGACGAGCGCGCCACGAGCGTGGCCCGCGATCACAACCTCTCTCTTGACGGGCATATCGCCCGCCAGGTCACCGGCCGCATGTGCCGGGAGTATGACCTGATTCTGGCAATGGAAAAACGCCATATTCATGCGCTATGCGATATCGCTCCGGAGATGCGCGGCAAGGTGATGCTGTTTGGTCACTGGGACAACGAACGCGAAATCCCCGATCCGTATCGCAAGAGCCATGAAGCCTTCGAGGCGGTTTACACCTTACTTGACCAGTCTGCCCAACAGTGGGCGCAGGCACTGAAAGCTCAGCAGGGATAACAATGACAGAAAAAACAAGACCTTCTGCCGCCCCGACTTCGGGCAGTGATGAAATTGATATTGGTCGCCTGGTCGGCACGGTTATCGAGGCAAAGTGGTGGGTGCTTGGCATTACTGCCTTGTTTGCCGCAGCGGCCGTCGTGTATACGCTGTTCGCCACACCTATCTACAGCGCCGACGCGCTGGTGCAGATCGAGCAGAATACCGGCAACTCGCTGGTGCAGGATATCGGCTCCGCGCTGGCGAACAAACCGCCAGCATCCGACGCTGAAATTCAGCTGATCCAGTCGCGTCTGGTGCTGGGTAAAACGGTTCACGACCTCGGACTCGACATCTCCGTCACCAAAAATACGTTCCCGATCTTCGGTGCCGGCTGGGACCGTCTGATGGGGCGCAGCAATGACACCGTAAAGGTCACTGACTTTGTGCTGCCGAAAGGGGCGGGGGATCAAACCTTTACCCTGACGGTGCTGGGCCCGAAACAGTATCAGCTGACCAGCGATGCGGGCTTTAGCGCACGCGGCGAAGTGGGGCAGATGCTGAACAAAGACGGCGTTAGCATGATGGTTAGCGCGATCCACGCCCAGGAGGGCGGTGAATTCACCGTGACCAAATTCTCCACGCTGGGAATGATCAACAATCTGCAGAACAACCTGACCGTCACCGAAAACGGTAAGGACACCGGCGTGCTGAGCATGACCTTTACCGGTGAAGATAAGGATCAAATTCGCGACATCCTGAACAGCATTACCCGCAACTACCTTGAGCAGAACGTCGAGCGCAAGTCGGCGGAAGCGGCGAAAAGCCTGGCGTTCCTCGCTAAACAGCTCCCGGAAGTGCGTGCCCGTCTGGATGATGCCGAGAACAAGCTGAACGCCTACCGTCAGGATAAAGACTCCGTCGACCTGCCGCTGGAGGCGAAATCGGTTCTCGACTCGATGGTGAATATTGATGCGCAGCTCAACGAGTTGACCTTCAAAGAGGCGGAGATTTCCAAGCTTTACACCAAACGCCACCCGGCCTACCGCACGCTGCTGGAGAAGCGCCGCACTCTCGAAGAGGAGAAGGCGAAGCTGAACGACCGCGTGACCGCGATGCCGAAAACGCAGCAGGAGATCGTCCGTCTGACCCGCGACGTGGAATCCGGACAGCAGGTTTACATGCAGCTGCTGAACAAACAGCAGGAGCTGAAAATCACCGAGGCCAGCACCGTGGGCGACGTGCGCATCGTCGACCCGGCCATTACCCAGCCTGGCGTACTGAAGCCGAAGAAAGCGCTGATTATTCTTGGCAGCATCATTCTTGGCCTGATGCTCTCAATCGTTGGCGTCCTGCTGCGCTCGCTGTTCAACCGCGGCATCGAAAGCCCGCAGGTGCTGGAAGAGAGTGGTATCAACGTCTATGCCAGCATTCCGCTGTCTGAGTGGCAAAAATCCCGTGACAGCGTCAAGACCATCAAGGGCGTTAAGCGTTACAAACAGAGCCAGCTGCTGGCCGTGGGTAACCCAACCGACCTGGCGATTGAAGCGATCCGCAGCCTGCGTACCAGTCTGCATTTCGCCATGATGCAGGCTAAAAACAACGTCCTGATGTTAACCGGCGTCAGCCCGTCAATCGGTAAGACCTTTGTCTGTGCCAACCTGGCGGCCGTGGTGAGCCAAACCAACAAGCGCGTGCTGCTGATCGACTGCGATATGCGTAAGGGTTATACCCACGAACTGCTGGGCACCAACAACGTGAACGGTCTGTCGGAAATCCTGCTGGGTCAGGGAGAGATTAGCCAGAGCGCCAAGCCGACCTCGATTCCGAGATTCGACCTGATCCCGCGTGGTCAGGTGCCGCCGAACCCGTCTGAACTGCTGATGAGCGAACGCTTCACCCAGCTGATTGAGTGGGCAAGCAAAAACTATGACCTGGTGCTGATCGATACGCCGCCAATTCTGGCCGTGACCGATGCCGCCGTGGTTGGCCGTCATGCGGGTACCACGCTGATGGTGGCACGCTATGCGGTGAACACCCTGAAGGAAGTGGAAACCAGCCTGAGCCGCTTCGAGCAGAACGGCATTGAGGTGAAAGGGGTCATCCTGAACTCCATCTTCCGCCGCGCGACCGGGTACCAGGATTACGGCTATTACGAGTACGAATACAAGTCTGACAGCAAATAACAAAACACCCCCCCTCACCCTAACCCTCTCTCCTGAGGGGAGAGGGAACTGTCCGGTGCCGCCTTTCACCCTCTCCCCTCAGGGGAGAGGGCCGGGGTGAGGGGTAGGAGGAAAAGATGACCACACAACGCCCTTTAGTTTCTATCTATATGCCGACATGGAACCGTCAGCAGCTGGCGATCCGCGCTATTAAGTCGGTCTTACGTCAGGATTACGATAACTGGGAACTGATCATCGTGGATGACTGTTCTTCCTCGTATGAACAGCTGCAAAAATTTGTCACCGAACTCAACGATCCGCGCGTTATGTATACCCATAACCCGATTAACTCCGGGGCGTGCGCGGTGCGTAATCAGGCGATTATGCAGGCCAAAGGGCAGTATCTGACCGGCATCGACGATGACGACGAATGGACGCCGAACCGCCTGTCCGTCTTCCTTTCGCATAAAGAGCAGCTGGTCACGCACGCTTTTCTGTATGCCAACGACTATGTCTGCCAGGGCGAGGTTTACTCGCAGCCCGCGAGCCTGCCGCTGTACCCGAAATCACCGTACTCTCGTCGCCTGTTCTACAAGCGCAACATTATCGGTAATCAGGTCTTTACCTGGGCGTGGCGCTTTAAAGAGTGCCTGTTCGACACCGAACTGAAGGCCGCGCAGGATTACGACATCTTCTTGCGGATGGTGGTGGAGTACGGCGAGCCGTGGAAAGTGGAAGAGGCCACGCAGATCCTGCACATCAACCACGGGGAGATGCAGATCACCTCCTCACCGAAGAAGTTTTCAGGCTACTTCCATTTTTACCGCAAGCACAAGGACAAGTTTGACCGTGCCAGCCGCAAGTATCAGCTCTTTACCCTGTATCAGATCCGCAATAAGCGCATGAACTGGCGCACCCTGCTGACGCTGCTGTCGGTGCGTAACGGCAAGCGTCTGGCTGACGGGCTTCGGGGGAAATAATGTTTCTGGAAGATTGCCGCGCAAACAGCTGGAGCCTGCGCCCGTGCTGCATGGTTCTGGCGTACCGCATCGCACACTTTTGCTCGGTGTGGCGCAAGAAAAACGTACTGAACAATATCTGGGCGGCACCGATTCTGGTGCTGTACCGCATCATCACCGAATGCTTTTTTGGCTATGAAATCCAGGCCGCTGCCACCATTGGCCGCCGCTTTACCATCCACCACGGCTATGCGGTGGTGATCAACAAGTTCGTGGTTGCAGGCGATGATTTCACCATTCGCCACGGGGTGACGATCGGCAACCGCGGGCCGGACAGCCTGGCCTGCCCGGTGATCGGCAATAACGTCGAGCTGGGGGCGAACGTGGTGATGATTGGCGACATTACGATTGGTAACAACGTGACGATCGGGGCGGGCAGCGTGGTGCTGGACAGCATTCCGGATAACGCGCTGGTGGTGGGAGAAAAAGCCCGCGTGAAGGTGATTAAATGAACATTCTGCAATTTAACGTACGCCTCGCAGAAGGCGGAGCGGCAGGCGTGGCGCTGGATCTGCACCAGCGTGCCCTGCAAAAAGGACTTCAGTCCCGGTTTATTTACGGCTACGGCAAAGGCGGCAAGAAAAGCGTCAGCCATGATAACTTCCCGCAGGTGCACAAGCACACGCCGCGTCTGACCTCTGTTGCCAACATTGCGCTGTTCCGCCTGTTTAACCGCGATCTGTTTGGCAACCTGAACAGTCTTTATCGCACCGTGACCCGCACCAGCGGCCCGGTTGTGCTGCATTTTCACGTGCTGCACAGCTACTGGCTGAATCTGGAAGAGGTGGTGGCGTTTTGTCAGAAGGTGCAGGCCCACAAGCCCGACACCCGCTTCGTCTGGACGCTGCACGATCACTGGAGCGTAACCGGACGCTGCGCGTTTACCGACGGCTGCGAAGGCTGGAAAGATAGCTGCCAGAAATGCCCGACGTTGAGCAACTATCCGCCGGTGAAGGTGGATCGCGCGCATCAGTTGGTAGACGGAAAGCGTCAGTTGTTCCGCGACATGCTTTCGCTCGGCTGCACGTTTATCTCCCCGAGCCAGCACGTGGCCGACGCCTTCAACAGCCTGTATGGGGCAGGGCGCTGTCAGATTATCAACAACGGTATCGACGTGGCGACGGAAGCCATCCTGGCCGAGCTGACGCCGGTGGCGGAAACCGCGGGCAAACCGAAAATTGCCATCGTTGCGCACGATCTGCGCTACGACGGCAAAACCAATCAGCAGCTGGTGCGCGACATGATGGCGCTCGGCGACAAAATTGAACTGCATACCTTTGGCAAATTCTCGCCGTTCGAAGGCGCTAACGTGGTGAATCACGGGTTTGAAACCGACAAGCGCAAGCTGATGAGCGCCCTGAATGGTATGGACGCGCTGGTGTTCAGCTCCCGCGTGGATAACTACCCGCTGATCCTCTGCGAGGCGCTCTCCATCGGCGTGCCGGTGATTGCCACCCACAGCGATGCAGCGCGCGAAGTGCTGGAAAAATCTGGCGGAAAAACCTTCGCCGGGCACGAGGTCCTGCCTCTGGTGCAGCTGCCGAAGGCGCAGATCGCCGAGGCCGTTTTTGGCACTGACCTGGAATCGTTCCGCAACCGCAGCCGCAAGGCCTACAGTGGACAACAGATGCTGGAGGAGTATGTCTCGTTCTATCAGAATCTGTAGTTATCTGCTGCTGCCGCTGATCTACCTGCTGGTTAACGTTAAAATTGCCCAGCTCGGCGAAAGCTTCCCGATAACCATCGTAACTTTTTTGCCCGTTCTGCTTCTGCTGTATGTCGATAAAATCAACCTGAAGAAGCTGATGATTGCCCTGGGGCTGGGCACGGGCCTGACGCTGTTTAACTACATCTTTGGCCAGTCGCTGGATGCCAGTAAATACGTCACTTCAACCATGCTGTTTGTTTATATCGTAATTATTATTGGCATGGTCTGGAGTATTCGCTTCAAAACTATTTCACCGCACAATTATCGGAAAATCCTCAGGTTCTTTTATATTGCCGTTGCGTTAATTGTTGTGCTTGCCGCACTGGAAATGGCGCAGATTATTTTGACCGGTGGCAGCAGCCTGATGGAGATAATTTCGAAATATCTCATTTACAGTAACAGCTATGTACTGAACTTCATTAAGTTTGGTGGTAAGCGTACAACGGCGCTCTATTTTGAACCGGCGTTTTTCGCTCTGGCGTTAATCTCAATTTGGCTCAGCATCAAACAGTTTGGTATCAAAACGCCTAAGACCGATGCTATGATTCTTGCAGGAATCGTTCTGTCTGGATCGTTCTCAGGGGTAATGACATTTATCCTGTTTTATCTGCTGGAGTGGGCGTTCCAGTACCTGAACAAAGATGCGATTAAGAAAAAACTGCCGCTGGCGATAATCTCTCTGACGGTATTTTTAGTAGGCGTCATATTCGCGTTTCCGTACATTTCAGAACGTCTGGGTGATTTGGGAACGGAAGGGTCATCGTCCTATTATCGCATCATTGGTCCGCTGGTGATGGTGGGTTATTCCTTAACCCATATCGATGGTGTAGTAAGATTCGGCTCACTTTACGAATATGTTGCATCATTCGGAATCTTTAACGGTGCGGATGTCGGTAAAACCATAGACAATGGTCTGTATCTGTTAATTATTTATTTTTCATGGTTCGCCGTACTGTTGACGCTGTGGTATCTGTTTAAAGTTTTCAAAATGATGATCAACGCGTTTGGTGATAACCAGAACTTTCGCGTGCAGCTTTATCTTTTTACGCCGGTGTCGCTGTTTTTTACCGGGTCAATATTTAGCCCGGAATATGCTTTCTTGATTGTCTGTCCGTTTATTTTGCGTAAGGCGCTTAATATTACGAACGTATGACGAAATGAGGTGATTTATGTTTCTTAGCGTCATTACTGTCGCTTTTCGTAATTACGAAGGGGTGGTAAAAACCTGGCGCTCGCTGCGCAACCTGGCGCGCGATCCAAGCCTCACCTTTGAGTGGATCGTGGTCGACGGCGGCTCGAACGATGGCACGGCGGAGTTTCTGGAAAAACTCAACGGTGAGTTCAACTTACGCTACATCAGCGAGAAAGATAAAGGCATCTACGATGCGATGAACAAGGGCATTACTATGGCCCAGGGCCGTTATGCCATCTTCCTCAACTCGGGCGATATTTTCCACGACGACGTGGCGCTGTTTGCTCGTCAGCTGGCGCGCCAGAAAGAGGATGCCATGTATATTGGCGATGCGCTGCTCGATTTTGGCGACGGGCATAAAGTCTGCCGTAGCGCCAAGCCAGGCTGGTATATCTACCACAGCCTGCCGGCCAGCCATCAGGCCATTTTCTTCCCGGTAAACGGTCTGAAAAAACAGCCTTACGATTTGCAGTACAAGGTGTCATCCGATTATGCGCTGGCCGCCAGCCTGTATAAATCAGGTTACCCGTTCCGTCGAATTAAAGGGCTGGTGTCTGAATTTTCGATGGGCGGCGTGTCAACGTCTAATAATCTGGAATTATGCCAGGATGCAAAAAAGGTGCAGCGTCAAATATTACGCGTGCCGGGATTCTGGGCGGAATTGTCTTATTTATTACGCCTGCGTACGACAGGTAAAACGAAAACCTTATATAACAAAGCCTGAATATAAGGAAACGCAATGCAGGATTTAAAAGGTTTCTCCGTGCCGAAAGGTTTTCGGGGCGGGAACGGTATTAAGGTACAGCTATGGTGGGCGGTTCAGGCAACCTTATTTGCCTGGTCGCCGCAAATACTGTACCGCTGGCGAGCCTTTTTATTGCGCCTGTTTGGCGCAAAAATCGGAAAAAACGTAGTTATTCGACCTTCGGTAAAGATTACCTACCCCTGGAAATTAACCCTCGGGGATTACGCCTGGGTAGGGGATGACGCGGTGTTATATACCTTGGGCGAGATTACGATTGGCGCAAATTCGGTGGTTTCACAGAAGTGTTATTTGTGCACCGGCAGCCACGACTTTATGAGCCCGCATTTTGATATTACCGCTTCGCCTATTGTGATCGGTGAGAAGTGCTGGCTGGCAACGGATGTTTTTGTTGCACCAGGTATTTCTGTTGGCGATGGCACGGTAGTCGGTGCCCGCAGCAGCGTTTTTAAATCGCTACCGGCAAATAAAGTTTGCCGTGGCAACCCCGCAGTGGTGATACGCGAACGCGTTGAAACTGATTAAATTCATAAGTAGAGGAATATAAACATGTCTAAAGTCGCTCTCATCACCGGCGTTACCGGGCAGGATGGTTCTTACCTGGCAGAACTGCTGCTGGAGAAAGGGTATGAAGTGCACGGTATTAAACGTCGTGCGTCTTCTTTCAACACCGAACGTGTGGATCACATCTATCAGGATCCTCACGCGGCAAACCCGAAATTCCACCTGCACTACGGCGACCTGACCGATACCTCCAACCTGACCCGTATCCTGCAGGAAGTACAGCCGGATGAAGTGTACAACCTGGGGGCGATGAGCCACGTAGCGGTCTCCTTCGAGTCCCCGGAATACACCGCTGACGTTGACGCCATGGGTACCCTGCGTCTGCTGGAGGCGATTCGCTTCCTCGGTCTTGAGAAGAAAACTCGCTTCTACCAGGCATCTACCTCCGAGCTGTACGGCCTGGTGCAGGAAATTCCACAGAAAGAGACCACGCCGTTCTACCCGCGTTCCCCGTACGCTGTGGCGAAACTGTACGCCTACTGGATCACCGTGAACTACCGTGAATCCTACGGTATGTACGCCTGTAACGGCATTCTGTTCAACCACGAATCCCCGCGCCGCGGCGAAACCTTCGTGACTCGTAAAATCACCCGCGCGATCGCCAACATTGCTCAGGGTCTGGAATCTTGCCTGCACCTCGGCAACATGGACTCCCTGCGTGACTGGGGCCATGCCAAAGACTACGTGAAAATGCAGTGGATGATGCTGCAGCAGGAACAGCCAGAAGACTTCGTTATCGCGACCGGCGTGCAGTACTCCGTGCGTCAGTTCGTTGAGATGGCTGCGGCGCAGCTGGGCATCAAGCTGCGCTTCGAAGGCACCGGCGTGGAAGAGAAGGGTATCGTTGTGTCCGTGACCGGCCACGACGCGCCAGGCGTGAAGCCAGGCGACGTAATTGTGCAGGTTGACCCGCGTTACTTCCGTCCTGCTGAAGTAGAAACCCTGCTGGGCGACCCAACCAAAGCGCACGAGAAGCTGGGCTGGAAACCTGAAACCACTCTGCAGGAGATGGTTTCCGAGATGGTGGCCAAAGACCTTGAAGCAGCGAAAAAACACTCCCTGCTCAAGTCTCATGGCTACGAGGTTGCCATCGCGCTGGAGTCCTGAGAATGACAAAACAACGTATTTTTGTCGCCGGTCATCGCGGAATGGTGGGTTCCGCGATTGTCCGCCAGCTGGAACAGCGCGGTGACGTAGAGGTGATTGTCCGCACCCGTGACGAGCTGAACCTGCTCGACAGCCGTGCGGTACAGGACTTTTTTGCCAACGAACGCATTGACCAGGTGTATCTGGCGGCGGCGAAGGTGGGCGGCATTGTCGCTAATAACACCTACCCGGCGGATTTCATCTACGAGAACATGATGATCGAGAGCAACATCATTCACGCGGCGCATCTGCACAACGTGAACAAGCTGCTGTTCCTCGGTTCATCCTGTATCTACCCGAAGATGGCGAAGCAGCCGATTGCCGAGAGCGAACTGTTGCAGGGCACGCTTGAAGCCACTAACGAGCCGTATGCGATTGCCAAAATTGCCGGGATCAAGCTGTGCGAGTCCTACAACCGTCAGTACAACCGCGACTATCGCTCGGTGATGCCGACTAACCTGTACGGACCGCACGACAACTTCCACCCGAGCAACTCGCACGTGATCCCGGCGCTGCTGCGTCGCTTCCACGAGGCGACTGCCGAAAACGCCCCGGACGTGGTGGTGTGGGGCAGCGGAACACCAATGCGCGAGTTCCTGCACGTTGACGACATGGCGGCTGCCAGCATTCACGTGATGGAACTGGATCGCGAGGTGTGGCAGGAAAACACCGAGCCGATGCTGTCGCACATTAACGTGGGTACCGGCGTGGACTGCACCATTCGCGAGCTGGCGCAGACCATCGCGCAGGTGGTGGGCTACAAGGGCCGCGTGGTGTTTGACGCGACCAAACCGGACGGCACGCCGCGCAAGCTGCTGGACGTGACCCGTCTGCATCAGCTGGGCTGGTATCACGAGGTCTCACTGGAGCAGGGGCTGGCCAGCACCTACCAGTGGTTCCTGGAAAACCAGCACCGCTTCCGGGGGTAATGATGTTTTTAAGTCAGGAAGATTTTGCCACGGTAGTGCGTTCCACTCCGCTCATCTCGATTGATTTGATCGTGGAGAACGAACGCGGCGAGTTCTTGCTGGGGAAACGAACCAATCGTCCTGCACAGGGCTTCTGGTTCGTGCCCGGCGGGCGCGTGCAGAAGGATGAGACGCTGGTTGATGCGTTTGAGCGTCTCACTCTGGCGGAGCTGGGCCTGCAGCTGCCGATGGCAGCGGGCCAGTTTTACGGGGTCTGGCAGCACTTCTATGACGATAACTTTTCGGGCACCGGGTTCTCCACGCACTACATCGTGCTGGGGTTCCGCCTGAAGGTGAGTGAGGCAGACCTGCGTCTGCCTGATTCTCAGCATGACGATTACCGCTGGCTAACGCCAGAGGCGCTGCTGGCAAGCGACAACGTCCATGACAACAGTCGGGCGTACTTCCTCGCGGAACGTCAGGCCGAGGTGCCAGGACTATGAAAATCCTCGTCTACGGAATTAACTACTCGCCGGAATTAACCGGTATCGGGAAATACACCGGCGAGATGGTGGAGTGGATGGCGAGCCAGGGACATGACGTGCGGGTGATTACTGCCCCGCCGTACTACCCGGAGTGGAAGGTAGGCGAACGCTATTCCAGCTGGCGCTATCGCCGCGAAGAGGGGGCCGCGACCGTCTGGCGCTGCCCGCTCTACGTGCCGAAACAGCCCTCGACGCTGAAACGTTTAATTCATCTGGGCAGCTTTGCCCTCAGCAGTTTCTTCCCGCTGATGGCGCAGCGTCGCTGGAAGCCGGATCGTATTATCGGCGTGGTGCCGACGCTGTTCTGCACGCCGGGCATGCGCCTGCTGGGAAAACTCTCCGGCGCGCGCACCCTGCTGCACATTCAGGATTATGAAGTGGACGCCATGCTCGGTCTGGGTATGGCCGGAAAAGGCAAGGGCGGCAAGGTGGCGAAGCTCGCCAGCGCCTTTGAGCGCAGCGGCCTGCATAACGTGGATTACGTCTCAACGATCTCGCGCTCGATGATGAATAAGGCGCAGGAGAAGGGCGTCCCGGCGGAGAAGGTGATCTTCTTCCCGAACTGGTCCGAAGTGGCGCGTTTTCGCGACGTGACGGAGCAAGAGGCTCAGGCGCTGCGCGCCCGGCTCGGTTTGCCTGGAGACCAAAAAATCATTCTTTACTCAGGCAACATTGGCGAAAAGCAGGGGCTGGAGAGCGTTATTGAAGCGGCCCAGCTGCTGATCGAACAGCCGTGGACGTTTGTGATTGTCGGACAGGGCGGGGGAAAAGCGCGGCTGGAGAAGATGGCCAGTGAGCGCGGCCTGACCAACGTGAAGTTTTACCCGCTGCAATCGTACGACGCGCTGCCCGCGCTGCTGAAAATGGCGGATTGCCATCTGGTAGTGCAAAAACGCGGCGCGGCGGATGCGGTGCTGCCGTCCAAGCTGACCAACATTCTGGCAGTGGGCGGTAACGCGGTGATTACGGCCGAAGCCGAAACTGAATTAGGCCAGCTGTGTGACGCCTATCCGGGGATTGCCGTGTGCGTGGAGCCGGAATCCGTTCCCGCGCTGGTCACCGGCATTGAACAGGCACTCGCCATGCCAAAAGTGAACACGGTGGCACGTGAATATGCCGAACGCACGCTCGAGAAAGAGAACGTGCTGAGCCAATTTATTGCAGATATACGGGGATAAATCATGAGTCAAACCACTTTGTATCCGGTTGTGATGGCTGGTGGCTCTGGTAGCCGGTTGTGGCCGCTGTCCCGCGTGCTCTATCCAAAACAGTTCCTCTGCCTGAAAGGGGATCTCACCATGCTGCAGACGACGGTAAACCGTCTGCACGGCGTGGAGTGTGAAAGCCCGGTGGTGATTTGTAACGAACAGCACCGCTTTATCGTTGCCGAGCAGCTGCGCCAGCTGAACAAGCTCACGGAAAACATCATCCTGGAGCCTGCCGGACGTAATACCGCGCCCGCGATCGCCCTGGCGGCGCTGGCGGCAAAACGCAGCAGCCCTGACTGTGACCCGCTGATGCTGGTCCTGGCGGCAGATCACGTTATCCAGCAGGAAGACGCATTCCGCGACGCGGTGCGTGCCGCGATCCCTTACGCCGAGAGCGGCAAGCTGGTGACCTTCGGCATCGTGCCGGATCTGCCGGAAACCGGCTACGGTTACATCCGTCGCGGCAGCGTAACTCCGGGTGAGGGCGATAGCGTGGCGTTTGACGTGGCGCAGTTTGTCGAAAAACCGAATCTCGAAACCGCGCAGGCCTATGTCGCCAGCGGTGAATATTACTGGAACAGCGGGATGTTCCTGTTCCGCGCCGGACGCTATCTCGAAGAACTGCGCAAATACCGCCCGGATATTCTGAACGCCTGCGAAAAAGCGATGGCGGTGGTGGACCCGGATCTCGACTTTATCCGCGTGGATGAAGAGGCGTTCCTCGCCTGTCCGGAAGAGTCTATCGACTACGCCGTGATGGAACGCACGGCTGACGCGGTGGTAGTACCGATGGATGCAGGCTGGAGCGACGTTGGCTCCTGGTCCTCCCTGTGGGAGATCAGCGCCCATACCCCGGAGGGTAACGTCCATCACGGCGATGTGATTAGCCACAAAACTGAAAACAGCTACGTTTACGCCGAGTCTGGCCTCGTCACCACCGTCGGGGTGAAGGATCTGGTGGTTGTCCAGACCAAAGACGCGGTGCTGATTGCCGACCGTAATGCCGTGCAGGACGTTAAAAAAGTGGTTGAGAAGATCAAGGCCGATGGCCGTCACGAACACCACATTCACCGTGAAGTGTACCGTCCGTGGGGCAAATATGACTCCATCGACGCGGGTGACCGCTATCAGGTGAAGCGCATCACCGTGAAGCCGGGCGAGGGGCTGTCGGTGCAGATGCACCATCACCGCGCTGAACACTGGGTGGTGGTGGCGGGTACGGCCAAAGTGACCATCGACGACGAAGTGAAGCTGCTGGGTGAAAACGAGTCCATTTATATTCCGCTGGGCGCCACGCACTGTCTGGAAAACCCGGGAAAAATTCCTCTCGACTTAATTGAGGTGCGCTCCGGCTCGTATCTGGAAGAGGACGATATTGTGCGCTTCCAGGATCGCTACGGGCGCGTGTAGCACGCAGCATCATGCCCGGCGGCGCTGCGCCTGCCGGGCCTACGAATGACAAAAATAAATTTGGCCATTAAGTGGTCAGGGCCAACTGTTGCCTGAAAAAGGGGTCATCATGGAAAAATTAACCTGTTTTAAAGCCTACGATATTCGCGGCAAGCTGGGCGAAGAGCTGAATGAAGACATCGCGTGGCGCATCGGTCGCGCGTACGGCGAATATTTAAAACCTAAGACCATCGTGCTGGGCGGCGACGTGCGTCTGACCAGCGAATCCCTGAAGCTGGCGCTGGCAAAAGGGCTGCAGGACGCGGGCGTGGACGTGCTGGACATCGGCCTGTCCGGTACCGAAGAGATCTATTTTGCCACCTTCCACCTCGGCGTGGACGGCGGTATCGAAGTGACGGCCAGCCACAACCCGATGGACTACAACGGCATGAAGCTGGTGCGCAAGGGCGCGCGCCCGATTAGCGGCGACACCGGCCTGCGCGACGTGCAGCGCCTCGCGGAAGCCAACGACTTCCCGCCGGTGAACGACGCGAAGCGCGGCAGCTACAAGCAGATTAACCTGCAGAAAGAGTACATCGACCACCTGCTGGGCTACATCAACGTGGCGAACCTCAAGCCGCTGAAGCTGGTCATCAACTCCGGTAACGGCGCGGCAGGCCCGGTTGTCGATGCGCTGGAAGCCCGCTTTAAGGCGCTGAACGTGCCGGTGACCTTCGTCAAGGTACACAACACGCCGGACGGTAACTTCCCGAACGGTATTCCTAACCCGCTGCTGCCGGAGTGCCGCGACGACACCCGTAACGCGGTGATTGAGCACGGTGCCGATATGGGCATCGCCTTCGACGGCGACTTCGACCGCTGCTTCCTGTTCGATGAGAAAGGGCAGTTTATCGAAGGCTACTACATCGTTGGCCTGCTGGCGGAAGCGTTCCTCGAGAAAAATCCGGGCGCGAAGATCATTCACGATCCGCGTCTTTCCTGGAACACCGTCGACGTGGTGAAGGCCGCGGGCGGCGAGCCGGTGATGTCTAAAACCGGCCATGCCTTCATCAAAGAGCGCATGCGCGAAGAAGACGCTATCTACGGCGGCGAGATGAGCGCCCACCACTATTTCCGTGATTTTGCCTACTGCGACAGCGGGATGATCCCGTGGCTGCTGGTGACCGAGCTGCTGTGCCTGAAGGGGCAGAGCCTGGGCGAGCTGGTGCGCGACCGCATGGCGGCCTTCCCGGCGAGCGGGGAGATCAACAGCAAGCTGGCGCAGCCGGCCGAGGCGATTGCCCGCGTTGAACAGCACTTTGCCATTCACGCGCTGGAGATTGACCGTACGGACGGCATCAGCATGGCGTTCCCGCAGTGGCGCTTTAACCTGCGTTCGTCCAACACCGAGCCGGTGGTGCGCCTGAACGTGGAATCCCGCGCTGATACGGCGCTGATGGAAGCCCGAACGAAGGACATTCTGGCGCTGTTGAATCAGTAACAATTGCCCCTCCCGGCGGGAGGGGGAACCGAATACAGGAACAACGATGACGAATCTAAAAAAACGCGAACGAGCGAGAACGAATGCATCGTTAATCTCTATGGTGCAGCGTTTTTCTGATATCACCATCATGGTCGGTGGATTGTGGGCGGTGTGTCGGATCAGCGGGCTGCCGTTCTTATATATGCATCTTCTGATGGCCCTGATTGCGCTGGTTGTGTTTCAGATGATCGGCGGGATGACCGATTTCTACCGCTCGTGGCGCGGCGTGAAAATGACCACCGAACTGATGCTGCTGCTGCAGAACTGGACTCTGAGCCTGATCTTCAGCGCCGGTCTGGTGGCGTTCAGCCATGATTTTGACAACCGCTTCGTGACCTATCTCTGCTGGTACCTGTTAACCAGCGTCGGCATGGTCGTGTGCCGTTCCCTGATCCGTTTTGGCGCGGGCTGGCTGCGTAACCGCGGCTATAACCGTCGTTTCGTGGCGGTGGCAGGCGATCTGCCCGTCGGCAGGGTGCTGCTCGACAGCTTCCGCAAAGAGCCGTGGTTAGGGTTTGAAGTGGTGGGGATTTACCACGACGCGAAGCCGGGCGGCGTGCCTGCGGACTGGGCGGGCAATTACGCGCAGCTGATTGAAGACGCGAAGGCCGGAAAAATTCATAACGTCTATATCGCCATGCAGATGAAAGACGAAACCCGCATCAAGCAGCTGATGCGCGAGCTGGCGGACACCACCTGTTCGGTGATCCTGATCCCGGACGTGTTTACCTTCAACATTCTGCATTCCCGCATTGAAGAGGTGAACGGCGTACCGGTGGTACCGCTGTACGACACGCCGCTGTCGGGTATCAACCGCGTGCTCAAGCGCGTGGAAGATATCGTACTCTCTTCCCTGATTTTACTGCTCATTTCCCCAGTGCTGTGCTGCATCGCCCTGGCGGTGAAGCTGAGCTCTCCCGGCCCGGTTATCTTCCGTCAGACCCGCTACGGCATGGACGGTAAACCGATCATGGTGTGGAAATTCCGCTCCATGAAGGTGATGGAGAACGACAAGGTGGTGACCCAGGCGACGCAGAACGATCCGCGCGTCACCCGCGTGGGGAACTTCCTGCGCCGCACTTCGCTTGACGAGCTGCCGCAGTTCATCAACGTCTTTACCGGCGGCATGTCGATTGTTGGCCCGCGTCCGCACGCGGTGGCGCATAACGAGCAGTACCGTTCGCTGATTGAGGGCTACATGCTGCGCCATAAGGTGAAGCCGGGCATCACCGGCTGGGCGCAGATCAACGGCTGGCGCGGCGAGACCGACACGCTGGAAAAAATGGAAAAACGCATCGAGTTCGATCTGGAGTACATCCGCGAGTGGAGCCTCTGGTTCGATATCAAGATTGTTTTTCTGACCATCTTCAAAGGTTTCGTGAACAAAGCGGCGTACTAAGATGAGCTTACGTGAAAAAACCATCAGCGGCGCCAAGTGGTCAGCGATGGCGACCATCGTCATCATTGGCCTCGGCCTGGTGCAGATGACGGTGCTGGCGCGCATTATCGATAACCACCAGTTCGGCCTGCTGACCGTCTCGCTGGTGATTATCGCGCTGGCCGACACGCTGTCTGACTTTGGTATCGCCAACTCGATTATCCAGCGTAAAGAGATTAGCCATCTCGAGCTGACCACGCTCTACTGGCTGAACGTGGGGCTGGGGATTTTCGTGTTTGTGCTGGTGTTCCTGCTGAGCGACACCATCGCCAGCGTGCTGCACAACCCGGATCTCGCCCCGCTGATGCGTACGTTGTCCTTTGCATTCGTAGTGATCCCGCACGGGCAGCAGTTCCGCGCGCTGATGCAGAAAGAGCTGGAGTTCAACAAGATCGGCATGATCGAGACCAGCGCGGTGCTGGCGGGCTTTACCTTTACCGTGGTGAGCGCCCATTTCTGGCCGCTGGCGATGACCGCCATCCTCGGTTACCTGGTTAACTCTGCCGTGCGTACGCTGCTGTTCGGCTACTTTGGCCGCAAGATTTATCGTCCGGGGCTGCATTTCTCTCTCGCGTCCGTCTCGTCCAACCTGCGCTTTGGCGCGTGGCTGACGGCGGACAGCATTATTAACTATGTGAACACCAACCTCTCGACGCTGGTACTGGCGCGCATCCTGGGCGCGAGCGTGGCGGGGGGCTACAACCTGGCCTATAACGTTGCGGTTGTTCCTCCTATGAAGCTGAACCCCATTATCACTCGCGTGCTGTTCCCGGCGTTCGCCAAGATTCAGGACGACACCGAGAAGCTGCGCGTCAACTTCTACAAGCTGCTTTCCGTGGTGGGGATTATCAACTTCCCGGTGCTGCTGGGGCTGATGGTGGTTTCCAGTAACTTCGTGCCGCTGGTGTTTGGCGAGAAGTGGAACGGCATTATCCCGATCCTGCAGCTGCTGTGCGTGGTGGGGCTGCTGCGCTCCGTGGGCAATCCGATTGGTTCTCTGCTGATGGCGAAGGCGCGCGTGGATATCAGCTTTAAATTCAACGTGTTCAAAACTTTCCTGTTTATTCCGGCGATTATCGTCGGCGGGCATATGGCGGGCGCCATCGGCGTCACGCTGGGCTTCCTGCTGGTGCAGATCGTCAATACCGTTCTGAGCTACTTCATCATGATCAAACCGGTGCTGGGCTCCAGCTACCGTCAGTACATCCTGAGCCTGTGGCTGCCGTTCTATCTCTCATTGCCGACCCTGGCGGTGAGCTACGGTCTGAGCATTATCCTCAGCGGGCATCTGCCGCTGGCCGCGCTGCTGGCGGTGCAGGTTGCCGCGGGCGCGCTGGCGTTTGGCGTGATGATTGTGCTGTCGCGCAACGCGCTGGTGGTAGAGATGAAGCGCCAGTTTTGCCGTAACGAAAAAATGAAAACGCTGCTTCGCGCAGGCTAGTTCTTTAAGAGGCCATTATGAAATTATTAATTCTTGGCAACCATACCTGCGGCAACCGTGGCGACAGCGCCATCCTGCGCGGTTTACTGGATGCAATTAACACCCTTAAGCCTGAGACTGAAGTGGACGTGATGAGCCGTTATCCGGTCAGCTCATCCTGGTTACTGAACCGCCCGGTGATGGGCGACCCGCTTTACAGCCAGATGAAACAGCACAATAACGCCGCGGGCGTGATGGGGCGCGTGAAGAAAGTGCTGCGCCGTCGCTACCAGCATCAGGTGCTGCTTTCCCGCGTCACCGACACCGGCAGGCTGCGCAACATCGCGATCGCGCAGGGCTTTACCGATTTCGTGCGTCTGCTTTCCGGCTATGACGCCATTATTCAGGTCGGCGGCTCGTTCTTCGTCGATCTCTACGGCGTGCCGCAGTTTGAGCATGCGCTGTGCACGTTCATGGCGAAAAAGCCGCTGTTTATGATCGGCCACAGCGTCGGGCCGTTCCAGGATCCGCAGTTCAACCAGCTCGCAAATTATGTGTTTGGCCACTGCGACGCGCTGATCCTGCGCGAATCGGTCAGCCTCGACATGATGAAGCGTAGCGAAATTGACACCTCTAAAGTAGAACACGGCGTGGATACCGCCTGGCTGGTGGATCACCAGGACGATAACTTCCAGCCGAGTTACGCGGTGCAGCACTGGCTCGACGTGACGGCGAAACAGAAGACCGTCGCGATTACCCTGCGCGAGCTGGCGCCCTTTGATAAGCGTTTAGGTACGACCCAGGCGGCGTATGAGAAAGCCTTCGCCGACGTGGTGAACCGCGTGCTGGACAGCGGGTACCAGGTGCTGGCGCTCTCAACCTGCACCGGCATCGACAGCTACAACAAAGACGACCGTATGGTGGCGCTGAACCTGCGCAACCTGGTGAACGACCCGTCCCGCTACCACGTGGTGATGGACGAGCTGAACGACCTGGAGATGGGCAAACTGCTCGCAGCCTGCGACCTGACCGTGGGTACCCGTCTGCACTCGGCAATTATCTCCATGAACTTTGGCACGCCGGCCATCGCCATTAACTATGAGCACAAGTCCGCCGGGATTATGCAGCAGCTTGGTATGCCGGAGATGGCCGTGGATATTCGTCATCTGCTGGACGGATCGCTCGGTGCAATGGTGGGGGACACCCTGGGTCAACTGCCCGCGATCAATGAACGCCTGGCGGTGGCGGTGAAAGCCGAGCGCGAGAAGGGCATTGACATGGTGAAGTCGGTACTTGACCGCGTGCGGGAGGGGAAATGAAGGTTGGTTTCTTCTTACTGAAATTTCCGCTGTCGTCTGAGACCTTTGTACTGAACCAAATTACCGCGTTTATCGATATGGGATATGACGTGGAGATCGTCGCCCTGCAAAAGGGCGACACCAAAAATACCCATGCGGCGTATGCCCAGTATGGGCTGGAGGCGAAGACCCGCTGGCTGCAGGACGAACCGGCCGGGAAGCTGAGCAAGCTACGTTACCGGGCCAGCCAGACGTTACGCGGGATCCACCGCGCGTCGACGTGGCGCGCGCTGAACGTTTCCCGCTATGGATCAGAATCTCGCAATTTAATTCTGTCGGCCATCTGCGGGCAAACGGCGCAGCCGTATCGTGCCGACGTGTTTATCGCCCACTTTGGCCCGGCGGGGGTCACCGCCGCGAAACTGCGTGAGCTTGGTGTAATTGACGGAAAAATTGCGACCATCTTCCACGGTATCGACATTTCCAGCCGTGAGGTGCTGAACCACTACACGCCGGAGTATCAGGAGCTTTTCCGCCGCGGCGACATGATGCTGCCCATCAGCGACCTGTGGGCCGGACGACTGAAAAGCATGGGCTGTCCGGGGGAGAAAATTGCCGTGTCGCGTATGGGCGTGGATTTAACGCGCTTCACTCGCCGCCCGGTTAAGGTGCCGGGAAAACCGCTGCAGATCATCTCCGTAGCCCGTCTGACCGAGAAGAAAGGTCTGCACGTGGCCATCGAAGCCTGCCGACAGCTGAAGGCGCGCGGGGTGGCGTTCCACTATCGCATTCTCGGCATTGGCCCGTGGGAACGTCGTCTGCGCACGCTTATCGAACAGTATCAGCTGGACGATGTCGTGGAGATGCCGGGCTTCAAGCCGAACCATGAGGTTAAAGCCATGCTCGATGAGGCTGACGTGTTCCTGCTGCCTTCGGTAACGGGCGCCGATGGCGATATGGAAGGCATTCCGGTGGCGCTGATGGAGGCGATGGCCGTTGGGATCCCGGTGGTATCGACGCTGCACAGCGGGATCCCGGAGCTGATCAAATCTGATCATTCCGGCTGGCTGGTGCCGGAGAATAACGCGATGGCTCTTGCGGATCGATTGGCTGCCTTCAGCGACATCGACCAGCAGGCGCTGGAGCCTGTGCTCCAGAATGCCCGACAAAAAGTTGAAACCGATTTTAACCAGCAGGTAATCAATCGCCAGTTAGCGAGCCTGCTGCAAACGCTGTAACGCCGAGGTTGTATGCTGAAAAAGATTACCCGACGCACCTTTGTCTCTTCTCTGTCTGTTCTGGCGGCCTCGCCGCTGCTGTCGTCCCGCATGGCGCGGGCGGCAAGCGGAAAGACGGTCTCCATTAATCAGTACAATAACAACGACTGGATCGCCGCTTTTAAGCAGGCGTTTAAGGACGGTGACACCGTCGTTGTCCCGGCCGGACTTACCTGCGAAAACATCAATACGGGCATTTTCATTCCCGACGGTAAAACGCTGCTGATCCGCGGAGCGTTGACCGGCAACGGACGTGGGCGTTTTGTGCTGCAGGAAGGCTGCAAAGTGATCGGTGAAGGCAGCGGGCGCACGGAGAACATCACGCTCGACATTCGCGGCTCGGACTGCGCGATCAAAGGGCTGGCAATGAGCGGATTTGGGCCGGTGACGCAGATCTACATTGGCGGCAAGAAACCTCGCGTGATGCGCAATCTGGTGATTGATAACATCAGCGTGAGCCAGGCTAACTACGCCATCCTGCGCCAGGGCTTTCACAATCAGGTTGATGGCGCCCGGATCACCAACAGCAAATTCAGCCATCTGCAGGGCGATGCGATCGAGTGGAACGTGGCCATCAATGACCGCAATATTCTGATCTCCGATCATGTGATCGATAACATCAACTGCACCAACGGCAAGATCAACTGGGGCATCGGCATCGGCCTCGCCGGCAGCACCTACGATAACGACTACCCGGAAAAGCAAACCGTGAAGAACTTCGTGGTGGCAAATATCACCGGCAGCAACTGTCGCCAGCTGGTGCACGTTGAGAACGGGAAACACTTTGTTATCCGCAATATAAAGGCCAAAAATATTACCCCCGATTTCAGTAAAAAGGCGGGTATAGACAATGCGACGGTCGCCATTTATGGCTGTGATAATTTCATTATTGATAATGTCGACATGGTCAATAGTGCCGGAATGTTAATCGGCTATGGCGTAATTAAAGGCGATTATTTGTCCATCCCGCAGAACTTCAAGCTCAACAATATTCACCTCGATAATCGCCAGCTAGCGTATAAGCTGCGCGGAATTCAAATTTCATCCGGTAATGCGACCTCCTTTGTAGCGATCACCAACGTGGAGATGAAGCGGGCGACGCTTGAGCTGCACAATAAGCCGCAGCATCTTTTCTTACGTAATATCAATGTGATGCAGGAGGCAGCTATTGGCCCCGCGCTGAAGATCAACTTCGACCTGCGTAAAGATGTGCGGGGTAAATTTATGGCCAAAGACGAAACCTTGCTGTCGCTGGCGAACATTAAAGCGGTGAATGAGAAGGGGCAGAGTTCGGTGGATATTGACCGGGTGGATCAGCAGGTAGTGAATGTGGAAAGGCTGAATTTTGCGCTTCCGCACAGATAATCGACAACTTTCTTTTTTGAGACTATTCCTGGCACAGAAGTGTGATCTATTCAGATTGCAACTACAGAAATTTGTGGGGCTAAGGCGTAACATTGCCAGAGGATTACGGCAAATCATGCTGGCGAAAACAGGTTTAAGAGCTATAATTCGTCAACCATTTTAAGGTGGAAGAAATAATGATTAATTTGAAAGCAGTCATTCCGGTAGCAGGCCTGGGCATGCATATGCTGCCCGCCACTAAAGCCATTCCTAAAGAGATGCTGCCGATCGTCGACAAACCGATGATTCAATACATCGTCGACGAGATTGTTGCTGCAGGGATCAAAGAAATCGTCCTGGTTACCCATTCGTCCAAGAATGCGGTTGAGAACCATTTCGACACCTCTTACGAACTCGAAGCGTTGCTTGAGCAGCGCGTCAAACGCCAGCTGCTGGCAGAAGTGCAGTCTATCTGTCCGCCAGGCGTAACCATTATGAACGTGCGTCAGGCACAGCCGCTGGGTCTGGGTCACTCGATTTTGTGTGCCCGTCCGGTAGTGGGTGATAACCCATTCATCGTTGTTCTTCCGGACATCATCATCGATACCGCTTCAGCCGATCCGCTGCGTTACAACCTGGCGGCAATGGTGGCTCGTTTCAATGAAACCGGCCGTAGCCAGGTGCTGGCGAAACGCATGAAGGGCGATCTTTCCGAGTACTCCGTTATCCAGACAAAAGAAGCGCTGGAGACGGAAGGGCAGGTGAGCCGCATCGTTGAGTTCATCGAAAAACCCGATCAGCCGCAGACGCTGGATTCGGATCTGATGGCGGTTGGCCGTTATGTTCTGAATGCCGATATCTGGGCGGAGCTGGAAAAAACTGAGCCAGGCGCCTGGGATCGTATCCAGTTGACCGATGCAATTGCAGCACTGGCGAAAAAACAGTCCGTTGACGCGATGCTGATGACAGGTGACAGCTACGACTGCGGTAAGAAACTGGGATACATGCAGGCGTTTGTGAACTATGGGCTGCGCAACCTGAAGGAAGGGGCGAAGTTCAGAAACCGGATTGAGAAGCTGTTGGCTAACGACTGATATTCCTTCCGCGTCCAGAACAAACGGCAGTTATCATTTTTGGTGTTGAGACATAACCAAAATGATAACTGCCGTTTTTTGTTATTAATTTTAATGATTACATAGGGTTATCTGATTCAAATCTCAGCAGCTTTGTAGCGATTTGTGCTTGTTTCTCTGGTCGTTTAGGACGACAATTAACGCCTGTTTTTGTCTGTAACCAGACAAGCAAAATCATTAATCAAACATCGCTCAGTGCACTGGTAGCTGTTAAGCCAGGGGCGGTAGCGTGCTCAATTTCTGAAACCATTATTAAACACTCAGGTTTCAGAACCCCAGTATCCAGACATATACACTAGACGGAACAGATAACGTGAAAATTCTTGTGACGGGCGGGGCTGGTTTTATCGGCTCAGCGGTTGTGCGACATATTATTAAAAATACACAGGACGATGTCGTCAATGTTGATAAGCTCACCTATGCCGGAAATCTGGAGTCGCTAACAGAAGTTAGTGATAGCAACCGATATGCCTTTGAGCATGCCGATATTTGCGACAAAGACGCCATGGATCGGATCTTTGCAAATCATAAGCCTGATGCGGTAATGCATCTGGCTGCTGAAAGCCACGTTGACCGTTCTATTACGGGCCCGGCTGCGTTTATCGAAACCAATATCGTCGGCACTTATGTGCTTCTGGAAGCCGCCCGTGCGTACTGGTCCACGCTTGATGAGCAGGCGAAGAAAGCGTTTCGTTTCCATCACATCTCTACCGACGAAGTGTATGGAGATTTGCCGCATCCTGATGAGCATCCTGCATCAACTGAGCTGCCACTCTTTACTGAAACTACCGCGTATGCGCCCAGCAGTCCGTATTCAGCGTCAAAAGCCTCCAGCGATCATCTCGTTCGTGCCTGGATGCGTACCTACGGTTTCCCGACCATCGTCACCAACTGTTCAAATAACTATGGCCCTTACCATTTCCCGGAAAAACTGATTCCGTTGGTTATCCTGAATGCATTGGACGGCAAAGCGCTGCCTATTTACGGCAAGGGCGATCAAATCCGCGACTGGCTCTATGTTGAAGACCATGCGCGTGCACTCTATACCGTGGTCACCCAAGGGAAACCGGGGGAGACGTACAACATTGGTGGACATAACGAAAAGCAAAACCTGGATGTGGTGCATACGATTTGCGATCTGCTGGATGAGATTGTGCCTAAAGAGGGGTCGTATCGCGATCAGATTACCTATGTTGCTGACCGTCCGGGCCATGACCGCCGCTATGCGATTGATGCTGAGAAAATTGGACTTGAGCTTGGCTGGAAGCCTGCGGAAACATTTGAAAGTGGGATTCGTAAAACAGTTGAATGGTATTTGGCGAACACGACATGGGTAGAAAACGTTAAAAACGGGAATTATAAGACCTGGATTGTACAAAATTATCAAAATCGTTAAGGGCTGTCCGCCTCGATATTTATATGGTTAATTAGCTGATAGGGGACGACAATGAAAATTTTAGTGACTGGGGGAACTGGATTTCTCGGTACTGCTTTAGTCAAAACGTTAAGATCAGCAGGTCACCAGGTAATTTTCACTACGCGTCGAGAAGAAAATATTGAACAGGGAATGTATAATCTTGGCGATATTTCGGCTCAAACGAATTGGACTACGCTTTTACAAGGTTGTGATACTGTCATTCATACCGCAGGAAGAGCTCATATCCTTAAAGATGATGCTGAAGATGCGCTGACAGAATTTCGTCGTGTCAACCATGATGCGACAATGAAATTAGCTAATGACGCTGCAAACTGTGGCGTAAAACATTTCATCTTCGTCAGTTCAATTGGAGTAAATGGTAATTCCACATCGGGAATCCCTTTCAGTGAATCGACACCTGCCAGACCAACGTCAGATTATGCTATTTCCAAGCTGGAAGCCGAGGAAAGCCTTCTCAAGGCATTTTCAGGTAGTAATATGGCAATAACAATCGTTCGTCCGGCTTTAATATGTGGTCCAAATGCTCCGGGTAATATTCAACGCTTATTAAAGTTAGTGTCTAAAAACCTGCCTCTGCCTTTTAAGTCAGTAAAAAATAAGCGCGCCCTTGTTTCACTGGACAATGTTGTGAGCTTTATAAGCGAATGTACAACAAATGAAAAGTCAAAAAATGAACTTTATCTTTTGGCTGACCAGGAGCATCCTTCAACTGAAGAAATGATTACGGCATTTTCTACCGGGATGGGCATGACAGCGCGGATTGTTTATTTCCCTCGGGCATTACTTAAAATTTTTCTTTCAGCAATGAGGAAAAAAAGTATATATGACCAACTGTATGGCGATTTGGAAGTCGACTCAACGAAATCAAGGGAACAGCTTCAATGGACTCCACCCGTTACGTTGCAGGAAACGATGGTAAAAACAGCGAAGAATTTTATTGAAGGTAAAAAATAATGTTGTATCTGGGGATTGTCGTTTTTGCATTCTTTATCTCATGCGCGATGACCTGGGGTTTAAGGTTGTACGCCATCAAGAATAATGTGATTGATCAGCCAAACCAAAGAAGCTCACATAGTGTGCCGACGCCCCGCGGTGGAGGGGTTGCTATAGTATTAACATTATTAGCTGCATTACTATGGTTGGTACTGACAAAACATATCTCTTATGAGACATTTTTAGGCTTCTTCGTGCCGGGCTTATTGATTGCGGTTATCGGTTTTCTCGATGATCATGGACACATTGCTGCGCGCTGGCGTTTGCTGATGCATTTCTTAGCAGCAGCAATAGGTCTCTATTTCTTAGGAACGTTTCCGGATATTGATATATTTGGCTATGTCGTATCTTTGTCATGGTTTGGAATAATCATAGGAAGCGTCTATCTTGTGTGGATGTTGAATCTATATAACTTTATGGATGGCATTAATGGTCTTGCAAGCTCTCAAGCCATTACTTTTTCTCTGTGCAGTGTCGTTATAATAACGCTTAGCCAAAACCCTGGTTCTCCTGATGCGATGACGATGATTGCACTGGCTCTCGCTGGGGCTGCCGCAGGATTCATTGTGTGGAACTTCCCTGTGGCAAGGATCTTCATGGGGGATGCTGGAAGTGGTTTTTTAGGTATTACTATTGGCCTGATGATTCTTTATTTTGCAAAGCTAGATTCACATGTCTTGTTCGCTGAACTTTGTCTGCTTGGTATTTTTATTGTGGATGCAACTACTACCTTGCTTAGAAGATTACTGGCTGGTAAAAAAGTTTATGAAGCACATGCAAGCCATTGCTATCAAATTCTTGCCCGCAAATATAAGAGCCATGTTCCGGTAACATTGGCGGCGATTGCAATAAATATTGTGTGGTTGTTCCCAATTGCATACTTAATCATTTCTGCAAAAATTGATGGAATTGTTGGCATCATCATCGCGTGGCTACCATTGATATTTATCGCTTTCAAATGTGGGGCTGGAGTCAAAGACAAAGAGAATGCATAAATGAATGATCTGATAATTATAGGAGCTGGAGGGCATGGACGTACGCTGTACGAAACTGCTAGACTTTTGGGATATGAAAATATTGTATTCCTCGATGATAATGAATCGTGCTTAAATACTTCAGAGATTCATGTTATTGGGAAAACATCAGATCTTAATCTCTATGCGGACACTGCCAAACATATTGCTATAGGCATTGGCAATAATAAGCTAAGAGAAGTATTCCACCATCAGCTTCAAAGTTTAAGTATTACTCCTACAACGCTGGTACACCCCTTTGCATTTGTGAGTCCGTCCGCTACCTTGGGGAGCGGGAGCGTAGTTTTAGCCGGTGCAGTTATTGGCGCAAACTCAACCTTAGGAGCAGGTACGATAGTTAATAGTCATTCGACGGTGGATCATGATTCGACTCTTGGTGATTTTGCCCACTTAGGGGTTGGCGTGCATCTTGCCGGTGGTGCGAGTATTGGGAGATCGGCTTTTCTGCAAGCGGGAACAGTGGGTGGATATAGTGCAACAGTGGATGAGCATGCCATATGCCCTCCCGGTACTATTTTATAAATTAATAGCAAGCTTTAACGAGGCGACTAGTTTTTAGTATGCTAACTTATTTAATTTCTTTGCCAAGACCAATAAAACGGATTATTACACTCTCCATTGATGTTGTTTTGTTAACGTGTGCATTTTGGTTTGCATTTTGGGTTCGTATTGATTCTATGACACCGTTAACTAGCGTATCCCACTGGTTACTGCTCACATCAATAATAGTAATTACTCTTGCCATCTTTGTAAAACTTGGACTTTATAGAGCTGTAATACGTTACATAACCGCGAAAATACTGCTTGTTGTTTCTCTTGGAATGCTAATTTCGTCGTTACTCCTGATTATTGCCGCTTTTTACACAAACCTCTATCTTCCAAGAACCATCCCCTTTATTTATTTCTCGTTCGGGGTATTGCTTGTGGCGGGCTCGCGCCTTGGAATGAGAATGCTAGTTAATCGTGGCTTAAAATTGGGAACCCGCGTCATCATATATGGGGCCGGAGCTTCAGGACGACAGTTACTTCCCGCGTTGAGTCAGATGGATGAATACTATCCCGTTGCGTTTGTTGACGACAATCGCTCATTACAGGGGCAGGTTATCCATGGTGTAAGTGTGTTTTCGCCAGAAAAATTGGCATGGCTAATCGAGAAGTATGAGGCTAAGAAAATTCTGCTGGCGATGCCAAGTGCCAGCCGTGCGAGAAAAAATGAGGTGATTTCTACCCTCGAAGGACTACCTTGTGAGGTGCTTTCGATTCCGGGAATGGTTGACTTGGTTGAAGGAAAAGCGAGAATCGATGCTTTACGTAAAGTAGTAATTACCGATCTGTTAGGTCGCGACCCTGTTTCACCGATCCCTGAATTAGTCTCAAAGAATATTCTTGATAAAACGGTCATGGTCACTGGCGCAGGAGGGTCTATTGGTTCTGAACTATGCCGACAAATAATCAAAAATAAACCTTCACAACTAATTCTTTTCGAGTTATCAGAATACTCACTTTATTCTATCGATTCTGAGCTAAGAAATTTAATTCTGACACAATCCTTGAATACTAAGATTTACCCAATTTTAGGTAACGTTCAGGATATGGAACATCTTGAAAGGCTAATCAAGGCATTTAACGTTGAGACTATATACCATGCGGCAGCCTATAAGCATGTTCCGCTAGTTGAATTCAATGTTATTGACGGTGTCCGTAACAATATCTTTGGAACTTTGTGCTGCGCTCAAGCTGCCGAAAATTGTGGCGTCGAAAGTTTTGTTCTTATCTCTACAGATAAAGCTGTGCGGCCAACAAACACAATGGGTGCAACAAAGCGTATGGCGGAGCTGATTCTGCAGGCCCTGGCATCAGAATCGAGTAAAACCTGCTTCAGCATGGTCCGGTTCGGGAATGTGTTAGGTTCGTCCGGTTCGGTTGTCCCCCTATTTGAAAAACAAATCGCTGCTGGTGGTCCGGTAACATTAACGCACCCTGATATCACCCGTTATTTCATGACCATTCCTGAAGCAGCGCAGCTTGTGATCCAGGCTGGAGCAATGGGTAGTGGGGGAGATGTTTTTGTGCTGGATATGGGCGACCCGGTTAAAATTATTGATCTCGCCCACCGCATGATTGCCTTGCAGGGACTTTCCGTCCGTGATGATAAAAATCCTTATGGTGATATTGCTATCAAAACGACGGGACTGCGGCCTGGTGAGAAGCTTTATGAAGAGCTTTTAATAGGCGATAACGTCTCTATAACACAACATCCACGAATTAAAACGGCTAATGAAGTCATGCTTCCGTGGAGTGAAATGAAAAATATTCTTGCAGAATTGGATATCTCATGTCGCAACTTTGATTATGAACGGGTGCGCAAAATATTGCTAAATGCACCTACTGCATTTAATCCTACTGATGACATCTGTGACTTACTCTGGAAAGAAAACAACAGTTAAGTATTTTAAGTCAGTACCAAAATCTGAAATTAACTCACAAAGTAGATGGGAAAGGGATTCTTTCCCACCGAAGGATTTATAATGAACGTAATTCAAACACCTTTAAAAGATTGTGTGATCATTGAGCCTAAGGTTTTTGGTGATTCTCGCGGTTTTTTTCTTGAAGCCTGGCATAAAGAAAAATATGAAGATGCAGGAATTAAAGGTACTTTTGTACAGGATAATCGCTCACGTTCGAGTCGAAATGTTCTACGTGGACTGCATTTCCAGAAAACGAAGCCTCAGGGTAAATTAGTTAGCGTAATCAGCGGTGAAGTTTATGATGTTGCAGTGGATCTTCGCCAAGATTCTGATACGTTTGGCCAATATGTTGGTGTACTTCTTTCAGGCGAGAAGAATAACCAGTTGTACGTTCCTCCTGGGTTTGCCCATGGATTCTGCGTATTAAGCGATTATGCCGATTTCCACTATAAGTGTACTGATTTTTACGATCCAAAGGATGAAGGTGGGATTATCTGGAATGATCCGGATATTGCCATTGACTGGCCGATAACATCACCACTCCTCTCTGAAAAAGACATCAAATTAATTACACTCGCTGAGTATAAGAAAACGTTATGAAAGCACATTATACAGTGATCGGTGGACGTGGTTTCATTGGTAGTGAAATCGTGGAAAACCTTCTGGCTAAGGGGGAAAAAGTTGAAGTCCCGCCACGCGATGATGAGACTCTTTTTGATAGAGATCTGGGCATTGTCATCTATGCTGCTGGCAATGGTGATTGTGCAAACACACCATTTGATGTATATAAATCAAACACCGAGTTGCTGGCATCAATTTTGGAACGCGCTGAGTTCTCGAAATTAATCTATATTTCATCAACGCGCGTATATATGGAACAAGATAGCGCGTCGGAAAATGATAATCTTACGGTATGCAGCAGCGATAACCGAAGACTTTTTAACCTTACTAAACTGGTAAGTGAAGAGTTATGCCTTAAAAGCAGCCGAGATACGATTATTGTCAGACCTAGTAACGTTTACGGTTTGGCGTTAAAAAGTAAGTTATTCCTGCCAAGCATAATAAGAAATGCAATTTCGAATAAACATATTGATATGTATGTTGCGCCTGCATATGCAAAAGATTATGTTTCAGTTACGGATGTTGCAGAAATGATTTACCTCATCAGCAGTAAGAATGAACATCACATCTATAACATTGCTTCTGGTGTAAATACCAAAGCATCTGATATTGCAGATTTAATTGCAAGTAAAACTGGCTGTACGATCAAATGGCATGAAGGTTTCAAAGGTGAGTATTTCCCTCCTACGGATAATACCAGAACTATAAATGAGTTCGGCCATGTCTATAAAAATGTATTGTCTGATATAGAAATAATGATCGATAACTTTAAAAAGAATATGACAGATGTCTAATTTTTTCTTATCAGCCATTAAAAAAAATGTGGCGGATGAAGATAAAAGAAAAGTCTTTGTGAACTTTTTTTATCTTAGCCTCGAGAGAATCACTCAACTCGTTATCATTATTATTATTAACAGATTATTGATAAATCATTATAATTTTGGTGATTTCAGTAGCTGGCAATACTCTCTCGTTATTCTGGCTATATTCATGACAGGCACATGGATCTGTGGGGCTGAGGTGGTTATTCCTAAATTGCTGGATGCACCATCAAAAATAAACTCCACTATGAGCAACGTGATTTTATTGCGTCTAGCGGCAGGAGTTTTCGTTGCATTGTGCATGGTGGCATGGGGAATCTTTGCTGCCAGTGGACTGTCCAGACAGTTTATTATTGGTTTGGCCATATCTGTTGCATTACGAGAAACTTTTATTGTAGGTTTAACATGGTACCAAAGCCAGGCTCGTCTCAAGTTACCTTGCCTCGTGCTGATGTTCGCTGCAATAATTAAACTCATTGTCATTTATATTGGTGTAAGAAATCAATTGCCAATAAATTATCTTTGGGTGGCATGGGTTATTGAATCACTTTTACCTTGTGGCTTTATCTTTTATACTTTCAGAAAAGCTACAGGATTTAAATTCGTGAAGGTTGATTCTGAGATTTTTTCGTATTTTAAGATTGGTGTCGCCGTATGGTTTTGTTTGATTATGCAGCAGGTCACCATGAAATTTGATCGAGTATATCTCGAAGGAAAAATTTCTGGAGAAACGTATTCGAACTATGCAGCAGCACTTCAGTTAGTCGATAACTGGTATGCAATATGTATTCTGTTTGTTCAGGCAATCGCACCAATTTTTATATTTAAATTTATTGATATTACAATAATAAAAAGAAAATTGCCGTTCTGTATTTTCGCTACGCTTTCAGTAACCTGTGCTGGCGCACTGTTTACAACAATTCTTGCCGACATGATTATTCACGTCCTTTATGGTGCAAAACTCGTTTACGCATATAGTTATTTAAAAACATTTGTCTGGTTAACACCAATATTAGCTATAGATCAGTTGCTCAGTATGGTTCTAATTAGAATGAAGCAGTTAAAAAAATTAGCTATTAAGTGGTTGATAGCCTTCTGCCTGGTAGTGGCTATTGTTCCTGCCATTTTTCATTATATGGGGGTGAGTAACATCGTCATCGGTTTAGCAGTAGTCTACGCCTTTAATATAATTTATTCTACGAGGTGCATTAGTGCAGTACAATGATAAGATTTCAATAGTGGTCCCTGCTTACTGTGAACCATCGAAAGTTAAGCGCTTCATGGATGCTATACTGAATATTGATTATCCAAACAACCTTGTCGAATTAATCCTTATTGACGATTGTAGTCCGATTTCACTTGCAGAAATCGCAGGCTCGTATGCGGAAGCGTTTAAAGATAAGATAAATTTTTTATTCCACAGGAACCAAATAAATTCTGGCAGGGCAATTTCCCGTAACGTGGGTATTTCTCTCGCGACAAATTCGTTGATAATGTTTATTGATATCGACAACCTGCTTGAACCTAACGCATTAAAAAAGATCGTTTCTTTTTTCCATGACAAGAGCTATACAGCAGCCAGAATTAACATACGAATCGATCCCGCCAGACTCAACACCAGCAATTATCTCCGCTATTTTGACAGTCGTTATTTGGGGGCGCGTAACATGCCTGAAGGAATTATAAGCACTCGTTTCTTCGCAAGTGACGGCATTATCCTGACGCGAGATATAATTGACACAATTGGCGGTTTTGATGAAACTTTCTATCATTACGGCTGTGAAGATGAGGAACTTGGCATCCGAGTTTCAAAAGCAAAGTATGACTTTTATTTTTTACCCGATGCAAGAGCAGAAGACAGTGATACCCCAACTTTGCGCAGAGCTTCGGAAAGAATGGTTGTATATGCATCAAAATCGTTCCCTGTTTTGAAAGAAAAACATCCGGAATGCGTGAAGGACAGTCTCTTTTCATCTTACGAAGTGATGTTGGAAGATACAAAACTCCTTAGTAAACTACTCATAAAGGCTATACATATTCTTCCAATAACAACGACACGAAAAATTCTGCTCTGCTTGTGTGATAAATTAGATTCAAAAACGATTAAAATACCCGATTTTGTATATAAAGTCGTATTGGCACTTTCATATATTGAAGGTGGAAGACTTCGACAGCTGAGGATGTAGGATGAGTATTTTTTTATTGTCCCCAGGGTTTGTATATGCTTCAATTTGGTTGTTTACAATTTTCTTATATTCGCTTGGATTGACGACTAATATTAGCCCTCTCTCAAGTGAGATGATGGTGTTTTTGTCAATCAATGTTGTTCTGGGGTTGATTTTTTCACTTCCATTTATCACTCCTGGCAGTATTAATCATGTTCGTCTTAAAGATATTATGCCATCTTGGCGGGCGACAAAAATATGGCTCATCATTTGGTGCTTTGCAATAATACCTGATGTGGTTGTTGCTGGTGGGATCCCAATGATTATGCAATTTAGGGGCGGCTATAACTATACCGAGTTCGGAATACCAACATATCATGGCATAGTTAATATGCTATTCCTTTTTGTTTTTCCGTCACTATATTATCATTTTCTTTTATCAAAACGGAAAAGTATACTTCTGGTAATTCTGTTAATGAGCATCTGGGAAATGCTGGTCTTCAGACGTGGTATTCTGATGTCTGGTCTCGTAGAAATATTCTTTTTATTCTTTATTTATAAAAAATTCACGAAAAAGATGTTTGTTTATACTGTATTGTCAGTTGTGACAATAGTTCTACTTTTTGGAGCAGTAGGAGATATCAGGGGCGCAGAAAATCCGTATCAATATTTGTTGTCACCACAAGGCCAATTTTTGTCGAGTCTGCCTTCAGGATTTACATGGTTTTATGTCTATGTTACTGCGGGTCTTGCAAATCTCGCCTATAACTTTGCGGATATAGTGCCGGTATACGATTTTACAAGTTTCCAGGATCTTTTCCCCAGTGTTATCCGGAATCTCATTTATAGTGATTTAGGATTCCACGATACCATGGCATTAGTAGATGATAATGCCAACGTTTCAACAATGTTTGAAAAGCTAATGCCCGATCTTGGCATCGCGGGCTCCCTAATTGTGGTTACATGCTTACTTCTGCTTTTCAGTATTGCCTACAAGAATTTGCTAAAGTCATATCGTTTAAGTTTATTTCCTTATGCGATTGCAATGCAGTGCGCAATATTTAGTGGCTTTTATAATTTATTTTTTATACAGACATATTTCTTACTTTTCATTGTAACTCTTGTTCTTGTGAGAATTAAAATATTTACAGGGAGTCATCCTAATGTTTGAGTTAGTTAAGGAAGATGTACGGAGATATTACAAACTGAGTGGGCGTAATAAATCAAAAGTTTCTCTTTTAGGTATAATTTCAGCTTTTATCGGAATGAAAATGACTCCAGTTATTTTATACCGCATGAGTCATTTTTGCTATAAGAAAAGAATCCCTGTTTTAGGAAAGATTTTTTCGCTAATAAATTTTATTGTTTTTGGGGTTGAAATTGCGTCAAACTGCGAAATAGGTGGTGGTTTTTTTATACCACACTCGCAGGGTATTGTTATTGGCGCATCTAAAATTGGTGTTAACGCAACAATATACCAGCAAGTTACGCTGGGTGCGAAAAATATCGATATTCCATTCAATCACGCTAATCGCCCTGTTTTAGGTGATAATGTAGTAATTGCATCAGGGGCTAAGGTTCTTGGTGGTATTCGAATTGGTGACAATGTTATTGTCGCGGCTAACGCTGTTGTAATGCATTCCTGTGATGACAATGTGCTACTTGTAGGCATTCCGGCCATTGTGAAGAAGAGTATTTAAAATGAAAGTGCTGTTTTTATGTCCTCGCTTTTTTAATTATGAGACCGAAATATCTGATGGATTAAGGCGAGCCGGTGCCACCGTTGATTATTTCGATGAAAAGCCATTTAATAACGTCTTTTTTAAAATTTTACTTAGGCTCTGGAAAGATAATAATTTCCTTAAACGCATTTCAGACGCGTATTTTGAGAGGATATTGCTTCAAACAAGAGATGATTACGACTATGTTATAGTGCTTAAAGGTGAGTCTCTCGATAGAAAAAATCTACTTAAATTCAAAAATAAATATAAGAGTGCTCAATTCATTTACTACGCGTGGGATTCTATTAAAAATTACCCTCATATTCAGGAGTATCTAAACTTATTTGACCGAGTGTTTACCTTTGATGACAATGATGCTCGAGAATATGATTTTATGGATCATTTGCCATTGTTTTATTCCCCTGATTTTGTAAGCACAGCGACAAGAAAAACAGCAAAGAACGTTAAGCCAAGTATTGCATTCCTCGGTACCGTACATAGTGACAGATACAAGCTATTAGGGGAAATTTATGAGAAATATAAAAATGAATATGATTTAAGGTTTGTGCTTTATTTTCCTTCTATTGTTGTATTGGCTGGTTTTATTCTTACCAATATAAAAGATGTCATTAAATACAGACTCTTTAGTTTTACACTTCGCTCTAGAAATAAAAAACAGATTGCGTCATTCTTCTCTGGTGCTGATGCTGTGCTTGACATCCAGCATCCCCGGCAGACAGGTTTGACGATGAGAACAATAGAATGCTTACCTCTAAAGAGGAAGTTCATAACTACTAATAGCAGAGTTAAGGACTACGACTTTTATGCATCTGAAAATTTTTATTTTATAGACCGCAAAAATATTTATATAGACTCTGCTTTTTTTGATATCCCGTATGATGAAAAGCATACGGATGCAATTTCGCGTTATAGCGTAGACTCATGGGTAAAAACATTGTGCTCAACTGATATCAGAAAAGATGTTGTTTAATTGAAAGATATTAATTCTAATTTAGCTTAAGAGTATTGAGGTAGTAGAATGAAGGGTATTATTCTTGCTGGCGGTTCAGGAACACGTTTACACCCAATTACACGTGGAGTCTCTAAACAACTTTTACCCATTTATGATAAACCTATGGTTTATTATCCAATGTCGGTGCTTATGCTTGCGGGTATCCGTGATATTCTCTTAATCACAACACCTGAAGATCTGCCTTCTTTTAAACGTTTGTTAGGAGATGGTAGTCGTTTCGGAATTAATTTGTCCTATGAAATTCAGCCGTCTCCTGATGGCCTTGCGCAAGCATTCATTATTGGTGAAGAGTTTATCTCTGGTGATAAATGTGCCTTAGTATTAGGTGATAATATTTTCTTCGGGCAGAGTTTTGGTAGGAAACTTGAATCGGTTGTTTCAGGTAATGCCGGGGCTACTGTTTTTGGCTACCAGGTAATGGATCCAGAGCGTTTTGGTGTTGTAGAGTTTGATGAAAACTTCAAGGCATTAAGTATAGAAGAAAAACCAGCTGCACCTAAATCCAACTGGGCTGTTACTGGCCTATATTTTTATGATGCAAACGTGGTTGATATGGCAAAACGCGTTAAACCATCAGCACGCGGTGAACTTGAAATTACTACGCTGAATGAGATGTATCTCGAACAGGGAAATCTTCAGGTAGAATTACTGGGACGAGGCTTTGCATGGCTCGATACCGGTACCCATGACAGTTTAATCGAAGCATCACAATTTATTCATACTATTGAGAAGCGACAAGGGTTCAAAATCGCCTGCCTGGAGGAAATTGCTTACCGTAACGGTTGGCTCACTGAGAGTGAGGTCCTGACCTACGGGAATGAAATGAGCAAGACCAATTACGGCCAGTATTTGCTCAATTTAATAAAAAATAGCAAATAGCGATTCATAAAATTTACAATATCATACCCTTATTAGCTATCAGGTTTTGATTATAAAATGAAAGCAAAATATTTTTTCCTTACCTCTGCGCTTCTTTTACCTCCTGCATTCTCTGGTGAAAAACAGCAATGTGATTTTCTCTGGGGCACGGCATCCTCATCTTACCAGGTTGAAGGTGGCTGGAATGAGAGTGGAAAAGGTCCTTCAAATTGGGATTATTTTACTCATAATGAAGTAACAAAATATACTATTGGTACCGTTGAAAATGGAGATGTTGCAGCCAATCAAATTTCTCGGGATGTCTATCTAAAAGATATACAACTCATGAAAGAATTAGGTGTCAATTCGTACCGCTTCTCCATATCCTGGTCCAGGGTCATGCCTGACGGTGTAACGGTAAATAAAAAGGGATTAGAATATTACAACCAACTTATTGCTGACTTAAAAGAAGCTAATATTGAGCCGGTGATTACACTTTACCACTGGGACATGCCATTAGCGCTTTATAAAAAAGGTAGTTGGTCTAACCCTGAATCACCAGTGTGGTTCGAAAAATTTGCACAAGTAATTTTTGAGAATTTTGGTAATAAAAGTCATAATTTTATTACCTTTAATGAGCCAGAAGGCTATGTTTTTACTCTTGAACCCCTTGCAGCAAATCTCATTGAAAAAAAACCAGACGGATACCGTGACGTTTTGTCCGTAGCGTCTCGTGGAAAACAAGCGGTAGCATTACACAACCTTTTGATTGCAAATGCGATGGTGGTACGTAATTACCATAAGGCTAAATATGACGGACGTATTGGCATTGCGTTAAACTTATCTCCTTGCATCGATAATGGACATCCAAATAGTACTACTGAGCAGTTATGTAACGATCTCCACAACAACTGGATTCTCGATGCTCTATATAAGGGAAAATATCCAGATTCAGTATTGAAAATGTATCAATCAGCATATCCTAAATTTAAGCCCACATCTCAAGATATGCAATTGATTACCCAAGGAAAACCTGATTTCATCGGCGTAAATTATTATGGTCCAACATTGGTTAGGCATGATAAATCTGAACCGTTTGAAATAGGTAATGTCCCTAACCCAGATAAAAAACCATCCGTCAACGGACCTGTTTCTCCTGAGGCGTTGGTTACAATGATGAAAAAGATTGATGCCGAATATGCTCATCCTACCTTCATTATTACTGAGAATGGTGCAGGTTTTGGTTTAGCTGATGAAAAACTTAAGGAAGGGGTCATTTCTGATAAGTTGAGAGCAGACTATCTCAAGAGACATGTTACTGCCGTTATGAATGCCAAAAAGGAAGGATTGGATATTCAGGGCTATCTATTTTGGAGCTTGCTCGATAATTTCGAATGGTTATGGGGTTACAAAAATAGGTTTGGAATAATTGGTGTCGATTTCGATGATAAGAATTTGAAACGTATACCTAAGTTAAGCTATTATATTTACCAGAAAACTATTAAAGAATATAAAAAGCAATGTATTTCAACGACGCAAAAATGACCACTTGATAAAGCCATGCTTTTGTTATGGCTAAAGTGTATTAATGACCATAATTACCTACCTCTGCTCTCGATTTCTGAGTTAAGATTATTCGATAATATATCCACCGGGAAGTACCTGGTGGGACCACACCTGACAGGAGTATGTAATGTCCAAGCAACAGATCGGCGTTGTCGGTATGGCAGTGATGGGGCGCAACCTGGCGCTCAACATCGAAAGCCGTGGTTATACCGTCTCCGTTTTCAACCGCTCCCGTGATAAGACTGAAGAAGTGATTGCCGAGAACCCAGGCAAGAAGCTGGTTCCTTTCTATACGGTGAAAGAGTTCGTTGAGTCTCTGGAAACGCCTCGTCGAATCCTGCTAATGGTGAAAGCGGGCGCAGGTACCGATGCAGCTATCGACTCCCTGAAGCCTTACCTCGAAAAAGGCGACATCATCATTGATGGCGGTAACACCTTCTTCCAGGACACCATTCGTCGTAACCGTGAATTGTCCGCTGAAGGCTTCAACTTCATCGGTACCGGTGTTTCCGGTGGTGAAGAGGGTGCGCTGAAAGGCCCATCTATCATGCCTGGTGGCCAGAAAGAAGCGTACGAACTGGTTGCGCCTATTCTGACTAAAATCGCTGCTGTTGCGGAAGATGGCGAGCCGTGTGTGACTTATATCGGTCCGGACGGTGCGGGTCACTATGTAAAAATGGTGCACAACGGCATCGAATACGGCGATATGCAGCTGATCGCAGAAGCATACTCCCTGCTGAAAGGCGGCCTGAATCTCTCTAATGAAGAGCTGGCTGAAACCTTTACCGAGTGGAACAAAGGCGAGTTGAACAGCTACCTGATCGACATCACCAAAGATATCTTCACGAAAAAAGATGAAGAGGGTAAATACCTGGTTGATGTGATCCTGGATGAAGCAGCGAACAAAGGTACCGGTAAATGGACCAGCCAGAGCTCTCTGGATCTGGGTGAGCCGCTGTCTCTGATCACCGAATCCGTCTTTGCGCGTTATATCTCTTCTCTGAAAGAGCAGCGCGTTGCTGCTTCTAAAGTGCTGTCAGGCCCACAGGCTAAACCAGCCGGTGACAAAGCTGAGTTCGTCGAGAAAGTTCGTCGCGCCCTGTACCTGGGTAAAATCGTCTCCTACGCGCAGGGCTTCTCACAGCTGCGTGCGGCGTCTGACGAGAATAACTGGGACCTGAACTACGGCGAGATCGCGAAGATCTTCCGCGCGGGTTGCATCATTCGTGCGCAGTTCCTGCAGAAAATCACCGATGCCTATGCTGAAAACGCAGGTATCGCTAACCTTCTGCTGGCACCGTACTTTAAGAAGATTGCAGACGAGTACCAGCAGGCGCTGCGTGACGTGGTTGCCTACGCTGTACAGAACGGTATCCCGGTTCCAACCTTCTCCGCTGCGGTGGCGTATTACGATAGCTACCGCGCTGCCGTTCTGCCTGCCAACCTGATTCAGGCACAGCGTGACTATTTCGGCGCGCATACTTACAAGCGCACGGATAAAGAAGGCGTGTTCCACACCGAATGGATGGAATAAGTTAACTTACTCGCTTTCATCAAACCCGGAGCCTGTCTCCGGGTTTTTTTATGCAAAAAATGCCGCGCATTATTCGAAGTAGTCTGAATCTCATCCCCCTCGTTGTGATTACTCCTGGTTTGCCTTGACAGTGCTGTTTGCCAGGAGGTACAAAGCCCAACAGTTATGTTTATCGCGATGGTCTGCTGGCCATCAATACAGTTAACTAAAAGAAGTCATTAGCGAATGAAAATAACAATTTCCGGAACAGGGTATGTCGGTCTTTCTAACGGCATTCTGATTGCTCAGAACCATGAAGTGGTTGCGCTGGATATCGTGCAGGCCAAAGTGGATATGCTCAATCAGAAGAAATCGCCGATTGTCGACAAAGAAATCCAGGACTATCTCAGCAACAAACCGCTGAATTTCCGCGCCACGACAGATAAAGAAGATGCATACCGCGATGCGGATTACGTCATCATTGCGACGCCTACTGACTACGATCCAAAAACCAATTACTTCAACACCTCAACCGTAGAAGCGGTTATCAAAGATGTTATTGCGGTCAATCCTGATGCGGTGATGGTTATTAAATCAACCATTCCTGTCGGCTTTACCAAATCCATCAAAGAAAAGTTTGGTATCGATAATATTTTCTTCTCGCCTGAGTTCCTGCGTGAGGGGAGAGCGCTTTATGATAACCTGCATCCTTCCCGTATCGTTATTGGCGAACGCTCTGATCGCGCTGAACGTTTCGCTGCGCTGCTTCAGGAAGGCGCAGTGAAGAAAGATATTCCGGTGCTGTTCACAGACTCCACCGAAGCGGAGGCGATTAAGCTTTTCGCAAACACCTATCTGGCAATGCGAGTCGCGTACTTCAATGAGCTCGACAGCTATGCAGAAAGTCTTGGGCTTAACACCCGCCAGATTATTGAAGGGGTTTGCCTCGACCCGCGTATTGGTAACCACTACAACAACCCGTCATTTGGCTACGGCGGTTATTGCCTGCCAAAAGATACCAAGCAGCTGCTGGCAAACTACCAGGCTGTACCGAATAATCTCATTTCTGCGATTGTTGACGCTAACCGTACGCGTAAAGATTTCATCTCCGATTCTATTCTTGCGCGCCAGCCGAAAGTGGTCGGCGTGTATCGTCTGATCATGAAGAGCGGTTCCGATAACTTCCGCGCCTCTTCCATTCAGGGGATCATGAAGCGCATCAAGGCGAAAGGCGTTGAGGTTATTATTTATGAACCGGCCATGCAGGAAGATCAGTTCTTCAATTCCCGCGTGATCCGCGATCTGGATGCTTTTAAGAAGGAAGCGGATGTCATCATCTCGAACCGTATGGCCGAAGAGCTGGCTGACGTCGCTGACAAAGTCTATACCCGCGATCTGTTCGGTAGCGACTAATTCTCTTACGTTAAAATAAAAAACCCGGCTGATTTGCCGGGTTTTTTATTTTCAGACCTTGTAAAACTCGCGGTACCAGTCAACGAAGTTCTTCACGCCGTCTTTAACCGAGGTTTGCGGTTTGAAACCGATCACGTCATAGAGCGCTTTCGTGTCGGCGCTGGTTTCCAGGACGTCGCCCGGCTGGAGTGGCAACATATTTTTCTCGGCTTTCTTACCTAGCGCCTCTTCCAGCGCGGTGATGTAGTCCATCAGTTCTACCGGCGAACTGTTACCGATGTTGTAAACGCGGTAAGGTGCTGAACTGGTTGCCGGTGAGCCAGTCTCGACGGTCCAGTTTGCGTCAGGATGGGGAATAACATCCTGCAGGCGGATAATTGCTTCAGCGATATCATCGATGTAGGTGAAATCGCGCTTCATCTTGCCGTAGTTATAGACATCGATGCTTTTGCCTTCAATCATCGCCTTAGTAAACTTAAACAGCGCCATGTCCGGGCGTCCCCACGGACCGTATACGGTAAAGAAGCGCAATCCGGTGGTCGGCAGGTTGTAGAGATGCGAATAGGTGTGCGACATCAGCTCATTGGCTTTTTTGGTCGCGGCATAGAGTGAAACCGGGTGATCTACGGAATCGGCAGTGGAGAAGGGCATCTTACGGTTGAGGCCATATACGGAGCTGGATGAGGCATACAGCAAATGCTGAACGTGGTTATGGCGGCAGCCTTCCAGCACGTTGAGGTGGCCAATAAGGTTGGCATCGGCGTACGCATGCGGGTTTTCCAGGGAGTAGCGTACGCCTGCCTGTGCGGCCAGGTGAATAACGCGATCGAACTTCTCGTCAGCGAAAAGCGCAGCCATACCTTCCCGGTCAGCTAATTCCATCTTGTGGAAGGTGAATCGCTCAGATTGTAGCCGTTCCAGACGTGCCAGCTTTAAATTAACATCGTAATAGTCGTTCAGGTTATCAATACCGACAACCTCATGACCGCCCTCAATGAGGCGTTTGCTGACATTCGAACCGATAAAACCCGCTGCACCCGTTACCAGAAATTTCATATCTTTCCTCAAATACCTAACGCTTACAGATGCGATAACGCATCACATAGTGACTATGATAGCGCGAAGGGGGCGAGTTACATAACGCATCTTTCCGATATAACTCATCGGATTCTTATAGAAAAATCCTCAGCAATATATACACTATGCAAACATAATAATTTTCCCCCTTTTTATCTGTTAGGGATTGTATGACGCAAAACAACAATAGTCCGGTCAGCCGAAGCAATGACCCTGAGCACATTGATTTACTTGCATTAATGCTACAGCTGTGGCGTGGGAAGTGGACGATAGCAATTTTTGTTTTTGTTTTTATTGCCATGGCGATAGGATATCTATCAGTCGCAAAGGAAAAGTGGACCTCACGGGCGATTATTGCACAACCAGATGCGGCCCAGATAGCGACTTATTCAAATGCATTGAACATCCTCTACGGCAGCGCTGCCCCTTCGATGCTGGACATTCAAACGCGCGCTATTGGACGTTTTAACTCTTCTTTCTCAGCGTTATCGCAGGCGCTGGACAATCAGGACGTGCCAGAAAAACTGACCATTGAGCCTGCTGTTAAAGGGGAAACGTTGCCATTAACCGTCTCCTATATCAGCACTTCTGCTGAAGCGGCTCAAAAGCAGTTAGCGCAGTACATTCAGCAAGTAGATGAACAGACGGCAAAAGAACTTGCCCTTGACCTCAAGGACAATATCAAGGAACAGATTAAATCCCTGAACGATTCTCTGGTAAGCCAGGAAAAGGTCGCTCAAGAGCAGAAAGAGCTGCGAATCAAACAGATTGCTGAGGCGCTGAAAAATGCTGAGGCGGCGAAAATTACCTCGCCGCGCATTCAGCAAACCCAGGATGTGACTCAGGAAACGATGTTTCTGCTGGGAAGCGACGGTCTGAAATCGATGATTGACAATGAAGCGTCACGCCCGCTGGTCTTTTCTGCTGCTTACTATCAGACCAGACAAAACTTGCTGGATATTCAAAATCTGAACGTAAACCCGGATACTATCCACGTCTACCGTTACGTTATGAAACCAAATCTGCCTGTACATCGTGACAGCCCCAAAAAACCAATCATTCTGACTCTTGCCGTGCTGCTGGGCTTGATGATGGGTTCTGTAGTGGTACTGGCGCGTAACGCATTACGCAACTATAAGCCAAAAGCCTGATTTGCAGATTAAAAAAAAACCGGGGAAATTCCCCGGTTTTTTTATTTATGACGCTTTCGAAGATTCTCAATCACCGTCGTCAAATCCAGCTCCTGATCCTGCAGCAGCACCAGCAGGTGATACATCAAATCCGACGCTTCATTCGTCAACTCTTCCCGGTCATGTACCGTCGCGGCCAGCGCCGTCTCAACGCCTTCTTCACCCACCTTCTGCGCAATACGCTTAGTCCCGCTGGCATAGAGCTTCGCGGTATAGGAGCTCTCAGGATCCGCGGATTTACGCTCCGCCAGGAGTTGCTCAAGCTGATACAGGAACAGCCACTGGTGACTCGCCTCGCCGAAGCAGCTGCTGGTGCCTTTATGGCAGGTTGGGCCGATTGGGTTCACCAGCACCAGCAGGGTGTCGTTATCGCAGTCTGGCGTCATGCTGACCACGTTCAGGAAGTGCCCCGAGGTTTCCCCTTTGGTCCACAGGCGCTGCTTCGTGCGCGAGAAAAACGTCACTTTGCCGCTGTCGATCGTTTTTGTCAGCGCGTCCTGGTTCATATACCCCAGCATCAGAACTTCGCCTGAGACGGCATGCTGTACAACCACCGGCAATAATCCGTCAGTTTTTTCCCAGTCCAGCTGCGCCTGTTGTTGCTCTGTTAACATACCCTGATCTCCACGCCCTGGTCGGCCAGGTACGTTTTTAACTCGCCAATATTGATAATCTGTTTGTGGAACACGGACGCGGCCAGCGCGCCGTCCACGTTCGCATCGCGGAAGGCTTCCAGGAAGTGTTCCATGGTGCCCGCGCCGCCGGAGGCAATCAGCGGAACGTGGCAGACCGCGCGAACTTTCTTCAGCTGCTCGAGATCGTAACCGTTACGCACGCCGTCCTGGTTCATCATGTTCAGCACAATCTCACCTGCGCCGCGCTTCTGCACTTCCTGCACCCAGTCGAGCGTTTCCCACTGCGTCACCCGCGTCCGGCTTTCATCGCCGGTATATTGGTTAACGTGATATTTGCCGGTCGCGGCGTCGAACCAGGTATCGATCCCTACCACTATGCACTGCACACCAAAGCGATCGGCCAGGCGGGTAATCAGTTCCGGCTCGGCCAGAGCAGGGGAGTTGATGGAAATCTTATCGGCGCCAAAAGAGAGAATTTTGGCGGCGTCATCAGCAGACTTAATCCCGCCCGCCACGCAGAACGGAATATCAATCACTTCCGCCACGCGCGCAACCCAGCTTTTATCGACCACGCGGCCATCGCTGGAGGCGGTGATATCATAGAAGACCAGTTCGTCAGCGCCTTCATCGGCATAGCGTTTTGCCAGCGGGACGATATCGCCAATGATCTCGTGGTTGCGGAACTGCACGCCTTTCACAACCTGACCATCGCGCACGTCAAGACAAGGAATTATCCGTTTTGCCAGCATTGAATCGCCTCCGTCACCGTAAATTTACCTTCCAGCAGGGCCCGGCCCACAATCACGCCCTGTACCCCCGTTCCGCGCAGCGCGGCGATATCGGCTAAGTCACCGATGCCGCCAGATGACTGGAATGCCACCTGCGGATAACGGGCGCAAACTTCTTCATATAAAGAAACGTTGGAACCCGCCAGCGTGCCGTCGCGCGAGATGTCCGTGCACAGCACGTGCTTCAGGCCCACAGGGAGATACGTCTCGACCAGCGCTTCCAGCGTTACGCCGGAATTTTCCTGCCAGCCGCTGACCGCCACCTGCTTATTACCCTGCTCGTCAATGCGCACGTCCAGCGCCAGTACCAGGGCGTCGGCGCCAAAGCGGCGGAACCAGCCTTTCACCGTCTCAGGATCTTTCACGGCGGTTGAACCGACCACCACGCGCGCCACGCCCGCATCCAGCAGAGCCGCCACGTCGTCTTCGGTGCGTACGCCGCCGCCTACCTGCACGGGCACGTCAACACCAGCAACCAGTTTTTTCAGCAGCGGGATCTGGCGCTTCGCCGGATCTTTCGCGCCCGTTAAATCCACCAGATGCAGCACCTGTGCACCCTGGGCGGCATAATCCTGCAGGCGCGGCAGCGGGTCCTTTCCGTAGTCGCGCTGTTGACCGTAATCGCCCTGATGAAGACGGACAACCGTGCCGTCGATTAAATCTAAAGCGGGAATAATCATCACATCTCCAGGAAGTTTTTCAGCAGCTGCGCGCCCGCGGCGCCAGAGCGTTCCGGGTGAAACTGCACGCCGAAGAAATTGTCTTTCTGCACCGCCGCGGTAAACGCCTCGCCGTAAGTGCACTGGGCGATGGTATTGACGTTCACCGGCATAGCGTAACTGTGCACGAAGTAAAAGTACGCGCCGTCTTCGATGCCGCGAAACAGCCGGTCACCCGCTTTGGCGTAAACGCGGTTCCAGCCCATATGCGGAAGAGGCAGGCCGTGGTCGGTCATTTTCGGTACGTCTTCGTCGATAATGCCCAGCAGGTCAACGCCGTTACTCTCTTCGCTGCGGCGGCCAAGAAGCTGCATGCCCAGGCAAATCCCCAGCACCGGCTGGGTACAGGCTTTGATCAAATCGACCAGATCGCGTTCGCGAATCTGGTCCATCGCCGCCTGTGCGGTGCCAACGCCCGGCAGGAAAAGCTTGTCAGCGCGCAATACAATGTCCGGATCGCGGCTCACCACCGGCTCATAGCCGTGGCGCGCGATGGCCGATTTCACGGAGTTGAGGTTGGCGCATCCGGTATCCAGAATCACCACGTTCATTACAGCACTCCTTTCGACGAGGGCAGGGCATCGCCTTCCACGCGGATCGCCTGGCGAAGCGTACGGCCAAAGGCTTTAAACAGGCTCTCCACGCGGTGGTGATCGTTTTTGCCTTTGGTTTTCAGGTGCAGCGTCAGTCCCATGGTGTAGGACAGGGAACGGAAGAAGTGCTCCACCATTTCGGTGCTGAGATCGCCGACGCGCTGGTAGGTGAAATCAGCTTTGTATTCCAGATGCGGACGACCCGAGATGTCCATGGCGCAGCGCGCCAGGCACTCGTCCATCGGCAGGACGAAGCCGAAACGGTTGATGCCGCGCTTGTCGCCGAGCGCCAGCTTCAGGGCTTCACCCAGCGCCAGGCCGGTATCTTCCACGGTGTGGTGATCGTCAATATAAAGGTCGCCTTTTACCGCGATCTCCATGCGGAAACCGCCGTGGGTGGCAATCTGGTCCAGCATGTGGTCAAAGAAACCGACGCCGGTGTGGATCTTGCTGCCGCCTTCACGGTCCAGCCATACCTTTACATCAATCTGCGTCTCTTTGGTGTTACGCTCAACGTGAGAATAGCGGTCGCGTTTTGTCAGTTGCTCGCCAATCTTTGCCCAGTTAAGGTCGTTACGATCGTAGCGCAGCCCCGCGATGCCCATGTTTTCCGCCAGCGTAATATCGGTGATGCGATCGCCGATGACGTAGCTGTTGGTTTTATCCAGCATATCTTCGGCCAGATAGCGCTCAACCAGCTTCACCTTTGGCTTACGGCAGTCGCACTCGTCGGCTGGCATGTGCGGGCAAATCAGCACTTCATCAAATACCACGCCCTGAGAGGTCAGCACCTGCATCATCAGGTTATGCGGGCCGTCAAAGTCCGCCTGCGGGAAACTGTCCGTACCCAGACCGTCCTGGTTGGTGATCATTACCAGCTTATAGCCCGCTTTCTGAAGCTTAAGCAGCACCGGGATGACGTCCGGTTCAAAAGCCAGCTTGTCGAAACGATCGACCTGGAAATCGGCTGGTGGCTCCGAAATAAGGGTGCCATCACGATCGATGAAAAGGATCTTCTGGGTCATACTTTCTCCGCTTTCAGGGCGTCAATGACGCGCTGGCTCTCTGCGCGGGTGCCTACGGTGATACGTAAACAGCCACTCAGGGAAGGTTGTTTATTCTGGTCTCGTAAGATAATGCCCTGATCCCATAAAGATTTAAATACGGCACTGGAGGCGGTGAAGCGCGCCAGGATGTAGTTGGTTTCCGAGTCGAACACCTGCTCGACGCAAGGGATGTCTTTCAGCGCGGTGACAAGGTACTGACGTTCCTCCAGGATCTGCGCCACGCGTTCGCGCATCGCGTTGATACCCTGAGGCGTCAGCGCCTGTGCCGCAATATCGGCAACCGGCGTTGAGAGCGGGTACGGGGCGATCACTTTCAGCAGCAGGTCGATGACCTCTTTATTCGCCAGCGTAAACCCGCAGCGCAGGCCCGCGAGGGCGAAGGCTTTTGACAACGTGCGCAGCACAACGAGATGCGGATACTCTTCCAGCCAGCCCGTCAGTGTCGCCTGCGGGCAGAACTCGATGTAGGCTTCGTCGGCCACTACCAGCGCTTTACCACGGGTCATCTCCAACAGGGTGCGGATATCCTGCGGGTTAATAATCTGCCCGGTTGGGTTATTTGGGCTGCAGACGAAGACGACCTTCACGCCGTCGAGATTGTCGGCAATGCCCTGTAAATCGAGCTGCCAGTTCTCCAGCGCCTGGACGTTGCGGCACGCCACGCCGAAGGTTTCGGCGCTGACGCTGTACATTCCGTACGTGGGCTGGCAGTACATCACCGCGTCTTTGCCCGGCTCGCAGAACGCGCGGATCAGCAGCTCAATGCCCTCATCCGCGCCGCGGCTGACCAGTACCTGCTCCGGCTTCACACCCGCGTACTGGGCGTAGTTTTCAATCACCGCTTTTGGCTGACACTCCGGATAGCGGTTCAGCGTTTGCTGCGACAGCTCAAACTGCACCGCAGTCGGGAATTCGTTGGCGTTCAGCCAGACGTCCCCGTTTCCGCCCAGACGACGCGCAGACTGGTAAGGCGTCAGGCGGCGGACATTTTCGCGGGCTAATTCTTCAATGTTCATGCTTGCTCCTTCAGGGCGGCAACGCGCAGCGTCACGGCGTTTTTGTGGGCGGTCAGACGCTCGGCGGCGGCCAGGGTTTCAATAGTAGAAGCCAGTGAAGCAAACCCCTCGCGGGACAGCTCCTGCACGGTCATGCGTTTCTGGAAATCCGCCAGGCCGAGGCTGGAACAGGTAGAGGTGTAGCCATACGTTGGCAGCACGTGGTTGGTGCCGGAGGCGTAATCCCCTGCGGACTCCGGTGACCAGTCGCCGAGGAACACCGAGCCCGCGCTGGTGATGCTGTCGACCAGATCGCGCGCGTTGCGGGTCTGAATAATCAGGTGCTCCGGGCCGTACTGGTTGGAGATGGCAATGCACTGCTCGAGATCGCGCGCCACAATCAGGCGGCTGGCCGCTAACGCCTGACGTGCCGTGTCGGCGCGGGGCAGGTCGGCAAGCTGGCGTTCAACGGCTTCGCCCACGCGTTTCGCCATATCGGCATCCGGCGTCAGCAGGATGACCTGCGAGTCCGGGCCGTGTTCCGCCTGTGAAAGCAGGTCGGAGGCCACGAAGTCCGGCGTTGCGCCGCTGTCGGCAATGACCAGCACTTCAGACGGACCGGCAGGCATATCGATGGCCGCGCCGTCGAGACGCTGGCTGACCTGGCGCTTGGCTTCGGTCACATACGCATTGCCCGGGCCAAATATTTTGTCGACTTTAGGAATGGACTCTGTCCCGAACGCCAGGGCGGAAATCGCCTGCGCGCCGCCCACTTTATAAACCGCCTGCACGCCGCAGAGTTTTGCCGCGTAGAGGATCTCATCGGCGATCGGTGGCGGAGAGCACAGCACTACTTTCTGGCATCCGGCGATACGCGCCGGCGTGGCGAGCATTAATACGGTCGAAAACAGCGGCGCTGAACCACCAGGGATATAAAGCCCCACTGACGCAACCGGGCGCGTCACCTGCTGGCAACGCACGCCGGGCAGGGTTTCGACATCCACGGTCTGCAGCTTCTGCGCGGTGTGGAAGGTATCAATGTTTTTCACCGCGACGGCCATCGCCTGCTTGATGTCGTCACCCAGACGATTACTGGCATCAATGATTTCCTGCTCCGTAACCTGCAATGCGCCGACTTCCGTCTTATCAAACTTTGTACTGTATTCACGCAGCGCGTCATCGCCGCGGGCTTTAACGTTATCCAGGATCTCCGCCACGGTGCGTGAGATGCTCTCAGAGGCGGAAATTGCCGGGCGCATCAGCAGCTCGCGCTGTTGCTCGTCGCTACAGGTATTCCAGTCGATGATTGTGTTAAAGCTCATGGCCATTACTCCATCATCTTCTCAATTGGCAGCACCAGGATGGAGCTTGCGCCCAGCGCCTTCAGTTTTTCCATGGTTTCCCAGAACAGGGTTTCGCTGCTCACCATGTGCATCGCCACGCGCTGCTGATCGCCCGCCAGCGGCAGGATGGTTGGGCGCTCAGCGCCCGGCAGCAGGGCAATCACTTCATCAAGACGCTCGGTTGGGGCGTGCATCATGATGTATTTGGACTCACGCGCCTGAATCACGCCCTGAATACGGGTCAGCAGCTTGTCGATCAGCTGCTGTTTGGCGTCGGCCATCTCGCCGTCGCGCTGAATCAGGCACGCTTTAGAGCGGTAGATGACTTCCACTTCGCGTAGCCCGTTCGCTTCCAGGGTGGCACCAGTGGAGACGAGGTCACAGATGGCGTCCGCCAGACCCGCACGCGGTGCCACTTCAACGGAGCCGTTAAGCAGGCAGGATTTAAACTGCACGCCTTTCTGGTCGAGATAACGCTTCAACAGGTGAGGGTAAGAGGTGGCGATACGTTTGCCGTTCAGCGCGGCCGGGCCGTCCCACGCTTCATCAACCGGCGTTGCCAGCGACAGGCGGCAGCCGCCGAAGTCCAGACGACGCAGGGTGAAGTAACGCGGGTCTTCACCCTGCGCGCGGCGGGTCAGCAGCTCTTCTTCCAGCACGTTTTCACCGATGATGCCGAGGTCAACGACGCCGTCCATCACAAGGCCGGGAATATCGTCATCACGCACGCGCAGAATGTCGATCGGCATGTTTTCAGCCAGAGCAATCAGGCGCTGGGTGTGCAGGTTGATTTTGATCCCGCAGCGGGCCAGCAGTTCGCGTGAATCGTCACTCAAACGGCCTGATTTTTGAATAGCTATGCGTAAACGTGAGTTATCTAACATTCTTTATTCCTCGTTAACCTGTTTTAACCTGTCTGAATTTGGTCCAAAAAAAAGCCCCCGGAAGAAGATCTTCCGGGGGCTTTTTCATGCGTTCATGCACCACTGGAAGATCCAAACGTCTTCCAGCACACATCGCCTGAAAGACTAGTCAGGATGATGGTGATGATGGTGGTGTTTAAATTGAACGCGTGTCATATAAATTCTCGATGAATGCTTATTCATTTGATGTCTTTTAACCTAAACCAGTTGTACGACATATTGCAAGGGCTTTTTTTGATCATTAATTCATTTCATATTGATGCTATGAATTGTGTGTTCTGCCGGGCTGGCGTAGCCTTATGAAAGACGAGTGAGAGTCAGGAGAATTCGCATGAAAAAGGTCGCGATTGTCGGTTTAGGATGGCTGGGAATGCCGCTGGCGATGTCATTAGCCGCGAAAGGCTGGCAGGTGACCGGGAGCAAGACCACCCGGGATGGGGTCGAAGCGGCACGCATGTGCGGTATTGATGGCGTTGAACTGCGTCTGGAGCCGGAGCTGGTGTGTGATGCGGACGATCTGGACACGCTGATGAACGTAGATGCGCTGGTGATTACGCTACCCGCACGGCGCAGTGGCCCGGGCGAATCATTCTACCTGCAGGCGATGCAGGAGATTGTCGACAGCGCGCTGGCGCATCACGTCCCGCGCATAATTTTTACCAGCTCGACGTCGGTTTATGGCGATGCTGAGGGCGTGGTGAAAGAGAGTTCCGAGCGCCGTCCCGTAACCGCGAGCGGTCAGGTCCTGAAAGAGCTGGAAGACTGGCTGCATAACCTTCCCGGCACGCAGGTCGATATCGTTCGTCTGGCGGGGCTGGTTGGCCCGGGGCGTCATCCGGGGCGCTTCTTTGCCGGTAAGACGGCACCAGACGGTCAACATGGCGTGAATCTTGTGCATCTTGAAGATGTTATTGGCGCGATTGAGCTACTCTTACAGGCTCCAAAAGGCGGACACATCTATAATATATGTGCACCGTCTCATCCGGCGCGCAGCACGTTTTACCCGCTCATGGCACGCCAGCTTGGGTTGGCTCCGCCGGTTTTTGGTGAGGCAAAGAACGAAAGTAAAGGCAAAATTGTTGATGGCAATCGCATTTGCCATGAGCTGGGGTTTGAGTATCAGTATCCCGATCCGCTGGTGATGCCCATGGAATAAACCCCGCAGCGGAGACAATCGCACACCAGAAGGGGGCGAGCATGAAACCGCTGCTGGATGTTCTTATTATTCTGGATGCACTGGAAAAAGAGGGGAGCTTTGCGGCTGCCTCGGCAAAGCTTTACAAAACCCCTTCGGCCCTGAGCTACACCGTTCAAAAACTGGAAAGCGATCTTAACATACAGATCCTCGATCGCTCCGGGCACCGCGCGCGGTTTACCCGCACCGGGCAGATGCTGCTGGAAAAAGGTCGTGACGTTCTTCATACCGTTCGCGAGCTGGAAAAGCAGGCCGTCAAGCTCCATCAGGGATGGGAGAATGAGCTGGTGATTGGCGTGGATGATACCTTTCCGTTTTCTCTGCTGACGCCGCTCATTGAAGCGTTTTACCAGCATCACAGCGTCACCCGGCTGATCTTCATCAACGGGGTGCTGGGCGGCTCCTGGGAGGCTTTAACCCAGGGCAGGGCGGACATCTTTGTCGGTGCCCTGCACGAGCCTCCCCAGTTGAGTGACTTTGGTTTTGCCCGCCTGGGCGTGCTGGAGCAGGTATTTGCCGTGGCGCCCCATCATCCGCTGGCTCAGGAGCCTGATCCTCTTAACCGCCGCGTTATTAAGGGGTACCGCGCAATAGTAGTCGGGGACAGCTCGCGCCCCGAATGTGCGGTTTCCTCGCAGCTGCTGGATGAGCAGGAGGCCATTACCGTTTTTGACTTTAAAACCAAGCTGGAGCTGCAAATTAGCGGTCTGGGCTGCGGCTATTTGCCGCGCTATCTGGCGCAGCGCTTTATTGATAGCGGTGCGCTTGTTGAAAAACAGGTGCTTGCGCAAAGCAGTAACGAATCGGTGTGGGTCGGCTGGAATGAACAAACCGCCGGGCTGGCCAGCGCCTGGTGGCGGGACGAAATTTTAGCAAATAGTGCTATCGCTGCAGTTTACTCTCAGGGGAGCGCCGAGAAATCAGCCAGTTAGAAAAAAGAAAATGACCCGGTGCGTTGCAAAGTATTGCCTTTTGTATCCGATGTGGGGCAAAATGCCGCCGCTGCAACCAAATGAATAATCGACGATATAAAAGGCGTCGGTTATTTTTTTTTGCATGTACGAAACGAAACTAAAAACCAAGAGGCCGGGCTTCGTACCGGATAGATATTTACTAAAATCCGACAGTTGTTGTCGCTGAGGAAGAAAGAAATGGGGCAATTTTTCGCTTACGTGGCGGTTATCACCGTAAAGGAGAATAACTATGTCGCATAACGCAACTCCAAACACCTCTCGCGTGGAATTACGTAAAACGCTTACGTTGATTCCGGTTGTTATGATGGGCCTTGCCTATATGCAACCGATGACGCTGTTCGATACATTCGGTATCGTATCGGGCCTCACTGACGGTCATGTGCCGACGGCTTACGGCTTTGCGCTGATTGCAATCCTCTTTACCGCGCTGAGCTACGGTAAACTGGTGCGTCGCTATCCGTCTGCAGGTTCCGCCTACACCTATGCCCAGAAATCCATCAGCCCGACGGTTGGCTTTATGGTGGGCTGGTCTTCGCTGCTCGACTACCTGTTCGCGCCGATGATCAACATTCTGCTGGCAAAAATCTATTTTGAAGCGCTGGTGCCATCGATTCCCTCGTGGATCTTCGTCGTGGCGCTGGTAGCCTTTATGACGGCCTTTAACCTGCGCAGCATCAAGTCCGTTGCCAACTTTAACTCCGTTATCGTTGTGCTTCAGGTTGTCCTGATTGCCGTGATTCTTGGCATGGTGATCTATGGCGTATTCCACGGCGAAGGCGCGGGCACCCTGGCGAGCAGCAAACCGTTCTGGTCTGGTGATGCGCATGTGATCCCGATGATTACCGGGGCGACGATTCTGTGCTTCTCCTTTACCGGTTTCGACGGGATTAGCAACCTGTCTGAGGAAACGAAGGATGCAGAGCGCGTGATCCCGCGTGCCATCTTCCTGACGGCGCTGATTGGCGGTCTGATCTTTATTTTCTCGACCTATTTCCTGCAGCTGTACTTCCCGGATATCTCGCGCTTCAAGGATCCGGATGCGTCTCAGCCGGAAATCATGCTCTATGTGGCGGGTAAAGCGTTCCAGGTCGGCGCGCTGATCTTCTCCACCATCACCGTACTGGCGTCCGGTATGGCCGCGCATGCAGGCGTTGCGCGTCTGATGTACGTAATGGGTCGTGATGGCGTATTCCCGAAAAGCTTCTTCGGCTACGTGCATCCAACCTGGCGTACCCCGGCGATGAACATTATCCTTGTCGGTGCGATCGCGCTTCTGGCGATTAACTTTGACCTGGTGATGGCAACGGCGCTGATTAACTTCGGTGCGCTGGTGGCGTTCACCTTTGTTAACCTGTCGGTTATCTCTCAGTTCTGGATCCGTGAAAAGCGTAACAAGACGCTGAAAGATCACTTCCAGTATCTGTTCCTGCCGATGTGCGGTGCCCTGACCGTGGGCGCGCTGTGGGTTAACCTGGAAGAGAGCTCGATGGTGCTTGGCCTGATTTGGGCAGGTATCGGTCTGGTGTACCTGGCCTGCGTTACGAAGAGCTTCCGTAACCCGGTTCCTCAGTACGAAGACGTTGCTTAAGTCTTAACGTCTCAAAAAAAAACCGGAGACCCTTGTCTCCGGTTTTTTTATATCTCACTTCAGACTATCTCTTGCGCGTACTGGAACAGGGCTTTTAACAGGATCTGTTTTTCTGCGTTGCCTTCATACTGGTTGTATAACGACTCAAGCTCCTGCGCGTAATGCTGCAGATACTCTGGCGTAAACACGTTTCGACGGTGCTGCAGCCAGCGCGCCTGTTCTGCTTCATCCAGCGTGCCGGGATAATTGCGCGCCCGGTAGTTAAACATCAGCTTTTCGATGCGCTTATCGGCGAAAGTGATGTCCAACGCAGGTAAGTTACGCGGCTCGGTTTGCAGAACAATATTCATGGCTGCGCGGTCGGCATCGCTGAAGAAGCCGTTGTAGAGCTGGGCATCCACGTTTTCGGACGGCACGAACGGCTCCGCCTCGGCAAAGATGGCGACCACTTTCTCGCGCACCTGCGGGTTATCGCGAAGCACTTTCAGGTTATCCAGGCAGTGCTGACGGTTAATGCCCAGCCTGTCGGCATCTTCCGGACGCAGCGTGTTCGCCTGCGCCAGCACCGGACATTTATTGATATGCACCAGTTTAACCGGCACCGCAGGCAGATCCCCGAGTTCATTTTTCGGGGTGTAAAGCCGTTCGCGCAGGGTATCGCTGTCAAGCTCCAGCAGCGGCGAAACATCGCCCGCCAGGTCCACCATGATAACCGCATTACGGTTATCCGGGTGCCACGCCAGCGGCGCAACCCAGCTGGTATTGCCGCGCCAGGCGCCAAACATGCCGGAGATATGCACCAGGGGCTTCATCTGCGGTACGTCGATAAGGGTCATGAGCTTCTGCTTGCTTCGGTGGCTCAGCAGATATTCAAACAGCCGGGGCTGTGCGGTTTTCACCAGCTTCGCCATGGCAATGGTGGCATAAACGTCTGCCATCGCATCGTGGGCATTGCTGTGCTCGATGCCGTTGGCGCGCGTCAGGTGTTCCAGCCGGAAGCTGGTCAGCCCTTCCTCATTTTCCGGCCAGTTAATGCCTTCAGGGCGCAGGGCATAACAGGCGCGCATGATGTCGAGCAGATCCCAGCGTGAATTGCGGTTCTGCCAGCTCCAGGCGTACGGATCGTAGAAGTTGCGATAGAAGATGTTGCGCGTCACTTCATCATCGAAGCGGATGTTGTTGTAACCGACCACGCAGGTATTAGGCACGGTAAACAGATCGTGGATGCGGCGGGCGAACTCTGCTTCGTTAACGCCTTTTTCCCGCGCTTCCTGCGGTGTGATCCCGGTGACCATCACCGCGCCGGGCTGCGGCAGGTAATCATCCGCTGGCTTGCAGTAAAAGACCTCAGGCTCGCCGATGATGTTGAATTCGTCATCTGTGCGGATGGCGGCAAACTGCGCCGGCCGGTCCAGCGCCGGATGCGTGCCAAAGGTTTCGTAGTCGTGGAATAAAAAAGTCGGGCGTGCGGCAGAGTCAGACACCAGTAATACCATCCTGTTAAAAAATGACGTCACTATGGTAAACGATCGTGCGGGTCAGACCGAATAAAAAGCGCCGCCGCGGCGCAAATTTGCGCGCCAGCTTCAGAGAAAAACCTGCGTTCTGTCACATTTTTTTGCAATTAAGCCAGGTAACGACATCAGAAGTCCCGTAAAAAGGTCATCGATTTTTAATGACCTGAGGATATACCGTTGAAACGCCGTCTGTTTATTGCTGTTTCTTTACTCGCATCGAGTGTCTCATCTGCTTTTGCGGCCGAACCACTGGACTTTTCGCCGCAGCCTCCGGCCATTCAGGCTGGCTCCTGGGTGCTGATGGATTACACGACTGGTCAAATTTTAACGGCGGGCAACGAACATCAGCAACGTAACCCGGCGAGCCTCACCAAGCTGATGACGGGCTATGTGGTGGATCGGGCCATTGACAGCCATCGCATTTCGCCGGATGACATTGTCACCGTAGGGCGTGACGCGTGGGCAAAGGGCAACCCGGTTTTTGACGGTTCGTCGCTGATGTTTCTGAAAGAGGGCGATCGCGTCACCGTGCGTGACTTAAGCCGCGGTCTGATTGTCGATTCCGGCAACGATGCCTGCGTGGCGCTGGCCGATCACGTGGCGGGCGGGCAGCCGCAGTTTGTGAAGATGATGAACGACTACGTGCAGAAGCTGAACCTGCGTGATACGCACTTTGAAACCGTCCACGGTCTGGACGCGCCGGGCCAGCACAGCTCGGCCTATGACCTGGCCGTGCTCTCCCGGGCCATCATTCACGGTGAGCCAGAGTTTTATCATATGTACAGCGAAAAGAGTCTCACCTGGAACGGCATCACCCAGCAAAACCGTAACGGCCTGCTGTGGGATAAAACCATGAACGTGGACGGCCTGAAAACGGGGCATACCTCAGGAGCAGGCTTTAACCTTATTGCCTCCGCGGTGGACGGTCAGCGTCGTTTGATTGCGGTGGTGATGGGCGCGGACAGCCCGAAAGGGCGCGAGGACCAGGCGCGTAAGCTACTGCACTGGGGACAACAGAACTTCGATACGGTGCAGATCCTGCATAACGGTAAAAAAGTCGGAACAGAGCGTATCTGGTACGGCGATAAAGAACAGGTGAAACTGGGCACCGACCAGGACTTCTGGCTGGCCCTGCCGAAAGCGGAAGTACCGAACATCAAAGCCAAATACGTGCTGGATAAAAAAGAGCTGGAAGCACCGATTGCCGCGCATCAGCGGGTCGGGGAGATCCAGCTCTATGACCGCGACAAGGTCGTGGCGCACTGGCCTCTGGTCACTCTGGAAGCCGTTGATAAGGGAGGCGTATTCTCACGCCTGAGCGATTATCTTCACCACACGCTTTAACCGCTGATGGGCAGACTGGCAGGGTTGCGAGTCTGCTCACATAATAAACACTCCTCGTTTGCCGATAATAGAAATCCTGCTTTACAGTGTATAAATATACAGTGCTAATCGGAGGCAGCATGGACTACAGCATCAAGCAGCAACAGAAACGTAAGATTGCGGGTTTTCATCTTGTTGGGCCGTGGGAAAAAACGGTCAAGCAGGGCTTTGAACAGCTGGTCATGTGGGTAGACGGGCGTCACATTGAGCCGCTGGAGTGGGTGGCGGTCTATTACGATAACCCCGATGAGGTTCCGGCAGAAAAACTGCGCTGCGATACGGCCGTTACCGTACCGGATGATTTCGTCATCCCGGAAAACAGCGAAGGGGTGATGATGACGGAAATCGCGGCCGGTGATTATGCCGTGGCGACGGCGCGCGTGGAAAACTACGACTTTGCAACCCCGTGGTATCAGTTCTTTAATTCCCTGCTGCAGGATAATAAATACCAGATGGCGCTTAAGCCCTGCTTTGAGCGCTATCTCAATGATGGCAACGCGGACGGCTACTGGGATATTGAAATGTTTATCGCGGTAGAGCACAAAACGGTTTAAGCCTGCTTAATGAAGGGTTTTTCAGCCGGGAGCGATCCGCCCGGCTGAAAACACAGTACAATTGTGATTTGCCGTGTTGCTGGAGAGCGGGTGTGCGTCCCGACAAATCATTAACCCCTTTTGAAATTCGCTTATATAAACATTACCGCGTGGTGCACGGGTGTCGCATCGCGCTGGCGTTCGTGTTGACCTTTGTACTGGTCAGGTTGCTGGATATACCGGAAGGAACGTGGCCGCTGATCACGCTGGTGGTGGTGATGGGGCCAATCTCATTTTGGGGAAACGTTGTCCCGCGCGCCTTCGAGCGAATAGGTGGTACCGTGCTTGGCTCTGCCCTGGGGCTGATTGCCCTGAAGCTTGAGCTCATCTCATTTCCAGTGATGCTGGCATGGTGCGGTGCCGCCATGTTCCTGTGCGGCTGGCTGGCGCTGGGCAAACGGCCTTATCAGGCGCTGCTGATTGGTATCACTCTCGCGGTCGTGGTCGGCGCGCCAGCAGGGGATATGACCACGGCAATGTGGCGAAGCGGGGATGTTATTCTGGGCTCGCTGCTCGCCATGCTGTTTACCGGCATCTGGCCGCAGCGGGCTTTTCTGCACTGGCGTATCCAGATGGCTAACTACGTCACGGCGTTTAACCGCGTCTACCAGGCGGGGTTTTCACCGAATCTGGTTGAACGTCCCCGGCTGGAAAAGCATCTGCAAACCATCCTCAACGACGTGGTCAAAATGCGCGGCCTGATAGTACCAGCCAGTAAAGAGACCCATATTCAGAAAGCGATTTTCGAAGCTATCCAGACGGTCAGCCGCAATCTGGTGTGCATGCTTGAACTGCAAATCAACGCGCACTGGGCCACGCGTCCCAGCCATCTGTTGATGCTTAACGCCCAGACCCTCAAAGAGACGCAGATGATGACGCAGCAGACCCTGCTGACCATCGCCCATGCGCTCTATGAAGGCAACCCGCAGCCCGTTCTGGCGAACAGCGAGCGTCTCAATGAAATCGTGGCGGAACTGAAGCAGTTAATCAACGAGCGGCAGGGCGATAACGTGGCGGAAACGCCCATTCACGGCTATGTCTGGCTGAGCCTGGAGCTGGCGCGACAGCTTGAACTGCTATCGCACCTGATTTGTCGGGCGCTGCGCAAATAAAACGCGGATGTGACGCCTGCTGCTTCGATTCAGCAGCAATTGGGGTTATGATACCTTTAAACGATATAGCCATTGTCATTCGCAGCCGCTGTCAGTAAGGTTATTGTTACAACGGTTGCTTTAACGAATCCGAATCTCACATTATCAGGGGTGTAAAAAATGGAAACTATCAAGCCTTCGTTCCAGGATGTTCTGGAATTCGTCCGCCTGTTCCGCCGCAAAAACAAACTGCAGCGTGAAATCCAGGACGTTGAGAAGAAGATCCGTGACAACCAGAAACGTGTTCTGCTGCTCGACAACCTGAGCGACTACATCAAGCCGGGCATGAGCGTTGAAGCTATTCAGGGCATCATCGCCAGCATGAAGAGCGACTATGAAGACCGCGTTGATGATTACATCATCAAAAATGCTGAGCTGTCCAAAGAGCGTCGCGACATCTCTAAAAAGCTGAAAGTGATGGGCGAAATCAAAAACGCCGAAGCTAAAAGCGAATAATCGCAGCGAATTGTGAAAAAGGCTCTCTGGTGACAGGGAGCCTTTTTTATTTGACGATCAACGGTCCGCTGATTTGTAGGTCGGGTCAGGCGCAGCCACCAGCCGACAATTCTACCCGACGCAGAAAAGCAAAAAGCCTGCTTCAAAAGCAGGCTTTTCAAATTTGGCTCCTCTGACTGGACTCGAACCAGTGACATACGGATTAACAGTCCGCCGTTCTACCGACTGAACTACAGAGGAATCGTTGTGGAGGCTTATCTTAGCGGCGAAAAAACTTTTGTCAAACCTGATCTTAGGGAAAATCGACTGATTGCCGATTCTGTCGTCAGTTTGTTGTAAATACACACATCTTTTTCAGGAAAATACTTTGCAGGATTAGCATTTCTCCCCCATCATTTGAAATGGAGTTTCAACTATTCTCGCTAAGGTCCATTTTGAACGTCACTGCCCCTCTGCGCCAGGCGATCGTGCGCACGCCATGGTACGCAAAACGTAAAAGCTATCGTGTTCTGTTCTGGCGTGAAATCACCCCTCTTGCCGTGCCTATTTTCCTGGAAAATACCTGCGTTCTGCTGATGGGAGTGCTGAGCACCTTCCTGGTGAGCTGGCTGGGGAAAGAGGCGATGGCGGGGGTCGGGCTGGCAGACAGCTTTAACATGGTGGTGATGTCATTCTTTGCCGCCATCGATCTCGGGACGACGGTTGTGGTGGCCTTTAGTCTCGGCAAGCTGGATCCCAAACGCGCGCGCGAGGCTGCACGTCAGTCGCTGATGATCATGACCCTCTTTTCGATTGTTCTGGCGGCGGTGATCCACTATTTCGGTAAAGAGATTATCGATTTTGTCGCCGGGGAAGCCACGAACGAGGTCAAAGACCTGGCGCTGACCTATCTCGAAATGACCGTCTTAAGCTATCCTGCGGCGGCCATCGCGTTGATTGGCAGCGGCGCGCTGCGCGGGGCAGGTAACACCAAAATCCCGCTGCTGATCAACGGTGGGATGAATATCCTGAATATCATCATCAGCAGCGTGCTGATCTACGGCGCGTTCTCGTGGGATGGTCTGGGGTTCGTCGGTGCCGGGCTGGGATTAACCATATCACGCTATATCGGTGCGGCGGCCATCATCGGGGTGCTGATGACGGGGATTACCCCCTCGCTGCGTCTCACGCTTAAGAGCTACTTCCGGCCCTTTAATTTCGCCATTATCTGGGAAGTGATGGGGATTGGTATTCCCGCGAGCATTGAATCCGTGTTGTTCAACGGCGGGAAGCTGCTCACGCAGATGTTTGTCGCAGGAATGGGCACCGACGTTATCGCCGGTAACTTTATCGCCTTCTCCATCGCCTCGCTGATTAACCTGCCGGGTAACGCCCTTGGGTCGGCATCAACCATCATCACGGGGAAACGTCTCGGGAAAGGGCAGATAGGCCAGGCGGAGCGGCAGCTGCGCCATGTGTTCTGGCTGTCGACGATTGGGCTGACGCTGATCGCCTGGGGCACCGCGCCGTTTGCCGGGCTGATGGCCGCGTTCTATACCCACGAAGATGACGTGAAAGAGGTGGTGAAGATCCTTATCTGGCTCAACGCCGCCTTTATGCCCATCTGGGCGGCATCCTGGGTGTTACCTGCCGGGCTGAAAGGGGCGCGTGATGCCCGTTTTGCCATGTGGGTGTCCATGCTTGGCATGTGGGGGTGTCGCGTTGTGGCGGGCTATACGCTGGGCGTGGTGCTGGGCTGGGGCGTGGTGGGCGTCTGGCTGGGGATGTTCCTTGACTGGGCCGTACGCGGGGCGCTGTTCTACTGGCGCATGGTCAGCGGGCGCTGGCTGTGGAAATATCCGCGACAAAATGCCTGACAATTGCGCGAAATGGAGAATAATTCGGCAAACGATCGGAAATATGCATTCTGCCTTTGACATCATCGGGGAGCATCGATAATATGCGCCCCGTTCACACGATTCCTCTGTAGTTCAGTCGGTAGAACGGCGGACTGTTAATCCGTATGTCACTGGTTCGAGTCCAGTCAGAGGAGCCAAATTTGAAAAGCCTGCTTTTAAAGCAGGCTTTTTGCTTTTCTGCGCAAGGTAAATGCAAAACGGCAACCTTGTTGCCGTTTTTAGTGTTTTCACCCTCTCCCGTGGGAGAGGGATGGGGTGAGGGCATCAGACCGCACGAAATTACACACGAACCGGCGCCGTCGCCGCCTCCAGCCACGAACGCGCCTCGCTATTAACCAGCGGTGACAGCGCCTCACGTACCTGCTGATGATACTCATCCAGCCACTGCTTTTCCTGCTCGCTCAACAGATCCAGCTCGACCTGGCTTAAATCAATCGGGATCAGCGTCAGAGAAGCAAACTTGCAAAACCCCGGACGGCTCTCCACTATCTCCACCTGGTTTTCAATGCGAATACCGTGGCTATCGCCCAGATAGTATCCCGGTTCAATCGTCATGATATTGCCTGCCACCAGCGGCCACGGGTTGACCTTTTTGGCGATGCGATGCGGGTTTTCGTGGATCAGAAGCTGGTGGCCCACGCCGTGCCCGGTACCGTGATCGTAATCCAGCCCCATCTCCCACAGCGGACGACGCGCGAAAGCATCCAGCTGGTGCCCCTGCGTACCGGAAGGGAACTGCAGGGTAATCAGCGACAGGAAGCCTCTCAGCACGGCGGTGTAGTGCAGACGCTGCTGCGAGGGGACATTCCCCCACGCCAGCGTGCGCGTGGCATCGGTGGTGCCGTTAGCGTACTGACCGCCCGAATCGTTCAGGTAAAAATGGTCATGACCGATGGGCTTGTTGCTGGCCTCGCTTGAATGATAGTGGCACATCGCCGCATTGCTCGAAGAGGCGGAAATGGTCGCGAAACTCTGCTCGATAAAACCTGACTGCTGTTTGCGAAATGCCAGCTGCTGCGCCTGCACTTCCAGCTCCGTTAGCGGTTGTCCCGCCGCCGCACGCAGCGGCACTTCGCGGCTCAGCCAGGCCAGGAAGTTGACCCACGCGGCGCCGTCCTGGAGATGGCACTCGCGATACCCTGCCAGCTCGACCGGGTTTTTGGTAGCCTTAATGAGGGTAATGGGATCGGTTCGCCAGACAATTTCACCGCGCGGTTCAATGGCAAAGCGCAGGGCCACCGGCGCGGAGTCGGCATCAACCATCACCCGCTTCCCTTCAGCAAGTTGCTGACAGCGCTTAATAAAGGTGTCCTGTGGCGCAATCGTGAAGGCGTTCAGAACTGCATCAGGGAGTTCTGCGAGCTTATTATCGTTAACAAACCACTCAACGCGGCTGTCGCGACCGAGCAGGGCAAATGAGAGCGGTACCGGACTGGTGGGGATATCTGAGCCGCGCACGTTGAGCAGCCACGCAATGTTATCCGGCAGCGTAACGGCCAGGTAGTCAGCGTTGTTCGCGGCCAGCACGGCGGCAACGCGCTGACGTTTGTCTTCGCTGCTTTCACCGCTTATCGCAACCGGCATCTCACGGATAAGCCCCGCCGGTGCGGCAGGGCGATCGGTCCATAAGGCGTCAAACGGTGACGCGTTCAGCGGCACGAGCGCGCACGGTGTGGCAGACAGCTGCGTAAACTCGGTATTCGTCATCAGCATTGGGTCAAAACCAATGCGCGTGCCCGCCGCGACGTTTGCCGTCAGCCAGTCTGCCAGCGGCTCGTTGTGCAGATGGTGGATCTCAACCTCATCCATATTCACCTGAACGCGGGCCTGCACCTGATAGCGCCCGTCGACGAACAGCAGCGCTTTATCCCTCAGTACCAGCGCGACGCCAGCAGAGCCGTTAAAGCCTGTCAGCCAGGCCAGCTTTTCGTCGTTCGACGCGCAATTCTCGCTTTGCCAGGCATCGGTGCGCGGAACGATCATCCCGTCGAGGCTGTTTTCCTGAAGCCACTGACGCAGGGCAGAGAGCGGAGTAGGGGTGTGCATGGTTTTTCCTTATTGTTATTAGCGGAACGGCGGCTCGTTGAAGGTGCGCAGCTTGCGCGAATGCAGTCGGTCGCCTTCCGCCCGCAGCAGGTCGATGGCGCGAATGCCGATCTGCAAATGTTCGGAAATCGCCCCTTCATAGAAACGGTTGGCCTGACCCGGCAGCTTAATTTCGCCGTGCAGCGGCTTATCGGACACGCACAGCAGCGTGCCGTAAGGAACGCGGAAGCGATACCCCTGGGCGGCGATGGTGGCGCTCTCCATATCAATCGCCACCGCTCGGCTCAGGTTGAAGCGCAGCGCGGAGGCGGAGTAACGCAGCTCCCAGTTGCGGTCATCCGTCGTCACTACCGTACCGGTACGCAGGCGCTGCTTCACCTCTTCACCCGGCATGCCGCTCACCTCTTTGGTGGCGTCATACAGCGCGCGCTGTACTTCGGCGATGCTCGGGATTGGGATATCCGGCGGCAGTACCGCATCCAGCACGTGGTCGTCGCGCAGATAGGCGTGGGCCAGCACGTAATCGCCAATCAGCTGGCTTTCGCGCAGGCCGCCGCAGTGGCCAATCATCAGCCACACGTCGGGGCGCAGCACCGCCAGATGGTCACAGATGGTTTTGGCGTTCGACGGGCCGACGCCGATGTTGATCAGGGTGATCCCCTGACCGTCGGCGGTGATCAGGTGCCAGGCGGGCATCTGGTGTTTTTTCCACGCCAGATCGGAGATGGCCTGCTCGGGGGCTTCGGTCTCGGCGGTGATCCAGATCCCGCCCGCGCAGGAGAGGGCGATATATGGACTGTCCGGATCGAGGATTTGGCTACAGCCCCAGCGAACAAACTCGTCCACGTAGCGGGTGTAGTTGGTAAACAGCACAAACGGCTGGAAATGCTCGGCGGGCGTGCCGGTGTAGTGGCGCAGGCGCGCCAGGGAGAAATCCACCCGACGGGCGTCAAAGTGCGACAGGGGGGAAAACTCTGCCGGGTGATAAATCCCGTCAGCCGTCTCATCGCCAATCTGTGACAGCTCGGTCGTTGGGAAGTGGCGGGTCAGTCCCGCGCTCATGGAGCGGTCAAGAGTCAGCGCCGAACCGTCAATCACGTACGGATACGGGATCTCGTGCTGTGAAGGCTCCACGGCAATGTGCGCGCCGTAATCCTGATACAACAGCGTTAGCTGCTCTTCCAGATAGGGGCGGAACAGTGCAGGGCGGGTGACGGTGGTGCTGTAGCAGCCGGAGTGGGTAAAACGGGCGTAGGCGCGGGTTTTCGGCGTCGTGCTGGCGCTGCCGTCCCAGGTTACAGAGAGCGATGGATAAACAAAAAGGCCTTCGTTTCTGGCCTTTTGATCGGGAAGTTTCCCCGTTTCGATGTATTCGCTGATGGCGCTGCGCAGCGCGTTGACGGACTGTTCATACAGCGCGTCGAGTTTTTCCAGCGCCTGAGCCGGGGTCAGGCTGGAGCCCTTATTATTCATCTCTGTCTCCTTGTTCCACAGGTGTGCGACTCTATCCGATAGTATGTCACACGCCTGTGAAACAAAAGGGAGATCAGGCGTGGCTCGTCTCTTTCATCAGAAGCGCCGTCGCTGCCGACAGCAGGCAGCCGGCCAGCAGATAAATCGCCACGCTGTGCCAGTTACCGCCGGAGAAGGTCACCAGCGCGGCGGCAATAAACGGCGTAAACCCGCCGCCGACCACGCTTGCCACCTGGTAGCCCACGCCCGCGCCGCTGTAGCGGTAGCTGGCACCGAACAGTTCGGTAAACATCGGCTGCTGCACGCAGACCACCATATCGTGGGCGATGTTGGCGAGCATAATGGCGAAGAAGACAATCCAGAACACAGACTGAGCCTCCAGCGCCATAAAGAACGGCCAGGCGCTGAGGGTGCCAATCAGCGCCCCGGTGATATAGACGCGGCGGCGACCAAACCGGTCCGCCAGCCAGGCGAAGCAGGGGATGGTCAGACAGCTGATCCCGCCGACCAGCAGGCCAATATTCAGGAACAGTTCGCGCGGCAGGCCGAGATTCTGCGTCGAGTAGTTCAGCGCAAAGGCGGTGACGATATACATCGTCAGCAGCTCGCACAGGCGCAGGGCGATAATTTTCAGAAAAGCGCCAGGGTGCCGAATCAGGGCTTCCATCACCGGCAGCCGTTTTTTGACGGACGGCTCCTCACGCTGTTGCTGTTCGAACTCTGCCGACTCATCCATCCCGTTGCGGATCCACAGGGCGGCAATCACCAGCACGATGCTGAAGATAAACGGGATGCGCCAGCCCCAGCTCAGAAACTGCTCGTCGGTGGTGAGCTGGCTGATTAACGATACCAGCCCGGTGGAAAGCAACAGCCCGACGCCGTACCCGACCTGCACGCCGCTGCTGTAAAACGCTTTCTTGTTTTTTGGCGCGCTCTCAACGGATAACAGCGCCGCGCCGCCCCATTCGCCGCCCACGGCGAAGCCCTGAATGGCGCGCAGCGTCACCAGCAGCACAGGCGCCCACCAGCCAATAGCGGAAAACGAAGGAAGAATGCCAATCAGCGCGGTGGCGATCCCCATCATCCAGACGGTAAGCATCAGCATCCGCTTGCGGCCAAGCCGGTCGCCGAAGTGGCCGAAAATCACCCCGCCCAGCGGGCGAAACAGAAAGCCGACGCCGAAGGTGGCAAACGCGGCAAGCGTGCCCATCGCGGGGCTAACCTGGGGAAAAAACTCGCGGTTAAACACCAGCGCGGCGGTAATGCCGTAAAGCAGAAAATCATACCAGTCGACGACGGCACCCGCGAAGCTGCCGAGTGCAGCGCGGCGGGCGCGATTGAGCGAAGGTGTCTCCTCGTTGGGACGATCGGAGATGAGGGTGGAGTCCATAGTTATCCTGTCCGTACTGTTTTTTATTATTGGTATAAGAAAAGGTCACTCACATAGCTGCCGTCATATAAACGGAACCTATGAGACTACCGCGACAAAACGCCTGAGAAAACGTTTTTATCTTTCCGGAAGGCGCTGAATAAATAAATTTCATTTTCCCCTGCCTCGAGATAAATCAGTCTGTTTGGCTCCGGTTCGTGCTGAATGGATTACAGTAATAGATACCGCTGCGTGACTAAAGCTGAGGGAAAAACGATGCAACGTAACTTTTCGGCATTCTGGATGGTCCTGTTTTTATTCGCCGCACCGCTTCATGCCGAGCCGAAAGTCTATGGCGAACAGCGTATTAGCGGCTGGTGGAATGCGCTGACGGATGATATCTCCCAGACCTGGGAAGAGCCGCAACGTTACGATTTGTACCTGCCGTTTCTGAGCTGGCACGCCCGCTTTATGTACGACAAAGAAAAAACCGACGAGTACAACGAAATGCCGTGGGGCGGCGGCCTGGGCGTGTCCCGCTATAACGAAGAGGGCAACTGGAGCGCGCTTTTCGCAATGATGTTCAAGGACTCGCACAACGAATGGCAGCCCGCGATGGGCTATGGCTGGGAGAAGGGCTGGTATCTGGATAATGCCAAAGATTTCCGCCTTGGGCTCGGTGCCGCCGCGGGCATCACGGCGCGAGATGATTTTGCAAACTATGTGCCTCTGCCGTTCATCTTCCCGCTGTTTTCAGCTGGCTATAAGCGCGTTACCGTCCAGTTCACCTATATTCCCGGAACGTATAACAACGGCAACGTGCTCTTTGCCTGGCTGCGCTTAGGCTTTTAAAGGGTGATCACCTTTTTTGCCACGGCGTTAGACAATACCAGCATGGAGAAGAGAACAGAGGTGACGAACGTAAGCACAATCAGCGCCAGCTTCATGCCGAGAGAGGTCACCGGTATCAGCGCCGTCAGCAGATGAAACACCGAGTAATGCACAATATACACGCCGGTCATCGTTTTGCTGATGGCGGCCAGAATGGACTCCTTTAATTCAGCATTGCGGCGAAAGCGAACGCCGTTCGCCGCAATCACCAGGGCAATAATCAGGATGTAGATCTGCGAGCCGGTGAGAATAAAGGCGTTTCTGTCGGCCTTAAACAGGGCAAAAAAGAAGTGGCGCTCGTAAAACCAGGTGAAGAGATAGATAAACGGGATGGCGACAACCGCCGCCCGGACCACATTTTTGCGGCTTATCCACTCAGCGACTTTTGGGTCGCAGAAGAGCTGCCCGGTCAGATAAAACAGCAGCCATGTCCACAGCCGATACTGCGGCGAAAGCGAAAGGACGTGCGTTTCAGGATAAAGCGCTGATAGTAGATCGTATCCGTAGGAAAAGCACAGCAGAGCAGCAATCGCGCCGCAGAACAGCGATCTCCGCTGGCTAAGCCACTCCACCGCCGGGTGGAAGGTGTAAATCACGACAAAGGCGAACACGAACCAGGGCTGAATTAAATACCCGCGCTGATAAGGCTCCCACAGGTAGTAGATCGTTATCCAGAACAGAAAAACAATCACCAGACTTTTTATTTTACCCAGCTGCCATCGCGTGCCGTGCCGGGATTGCCCGTCGAGATAGCCCGACACCACAAAAAACAGCGGCGTGGCGATGGTCGAGATAAAGGTTAAAAAGCCCAGGATCCAGTGATAGTCATAGTCATAATGATCCCAGGTATTGTAGATGGTGAAGAAGGTGACCGCCGTCATACAGCCCAGCGTCTTGATAATGTTCAGCCCTGTCGCATTCATTGTTGTTTGGCTTCGTCCTTACGATGGAAACACGCATAGATCACGGGGAGTACCAGTAGCGTCAGGATTGTAGCAAACCCCAGTCCAAACATAATCACAACGGCCATGCTCTGGAAGAAAACATCCAGCAGCAGCGGTGCCAGGCCAAGTACGGTCGTGAACGCGGTGAGCAGGATAGGGCGCAGGCGCGAGGTAGCGGCATAAACGATCGCGCTGTGCTGATTCTTGTGCGTTTTCTGCTGTTCGATCTCTTCCACCAGCACGATGCCGTTGCGGATGAGCATTCCGCTCAGGCTCAGCAGACCAATTAGCGCCATAAAGCCAAAGGGAATGCCGGTAATTAAAAATCCTGGCGTGACGCCAATCAACGCCAGCGGTACGGTTAGCCAGATCGCGACGGCATTTTTTACCGAGCTGAACATCAGCACCGTAATAACAAACATCACCAGATACCCGAGAGGTAGCGTAGTGAACAGCCCTTGCTGCGCTTCGCTGGAGTTTTCCGCGTCGCCCCCCCACTCGATGCTGTAGCCGTGTGGCAGGGGAAGGGCATCCACCTGCGGCTTCACGCGGGCGAGAATATCACCGGAGGTTTGCTGGCTCAGCGGGTCCGGATCCGTCTGAACCGTCAGTACCCGCGAGCGGTCGCGTCGAAGGATGAGCGGATCTTCCCACTCCAGCGTGAAGCTGCTGACGACGTTACTCAGCGGGATATACTGCTGCCGCGCCTGGCTCCACACCAGCACGTTGTTCAGGTGGCTGGCGTCCAGCCTTTCGCTTTCCGGAGGCCTCACCACCACGGGCAGCAGGTCACTGCCTTCCCGATACAACCCCGCCCGGCTGCCGGAGAAATTCATCTCCAGCGCGTTGTCGACGTCCTGCTTATCCACGCCAAGCTCGCGTCCCAGCGCGGCGACGTACTGCGGACGGATCACTTTGCTGCGGTTTTGCCAGTCGTTTCGGACGCTCCCCGTGGCCGGGTCGCGCGCCAGGATATCGTCCACCTGGCTGGCAATCAGACGCAGCCTGTCAGGATCCGGGCCTTTAATGCGCACTTCAATGGCGCTGTCGCCGGAGGGCCCAAACATCACCCGTTTCGTGCTGGCGTTGACCTGCGGGTAGTTACGCGCGATGTACTCATCCACGTAGCGCGTCAGCGCGGAGATGCTGCGCTGGTCATCCATTCGCACCATGATCTGCGCGTAGTTGCTGTATTGCCGCTGTCCGCTGTAGGTCAGAATAAAGCGCATGCTCCCCTGACCGATGGCCGAGACGGTGGTTTCCACGCCGGGCCGTCCCTTGATGGTTTTCTCAATGTCGCCGGTCATTTTCTCGGTCCATTTGATATCGGTCCCGTAGGGTAACCAGAGGTCGACAAAGAAAATCGGCGTATTGGACGACGGGAAAAAGTTTTGCCGCACCGCGCCAAACCCCCAGACAGACGCGGCCAGCAGGGCGGCCATCACTACCAGCGTCGGCGCTTTATGGTGCAGCAGTGCGTTCAGCAGGTGCTGGTAGAGGCGGTAGAGACGTTTGTCGTAAGGATCTGACTCGTCAGTGGCGTCCGACGCGCTGTCGTTTTTAAACAACCACCACTTAATCAGCACCGGGGTGAGGGTGAGCGCCGAGAACCAGCTCAGCATCAGGGAAATCAGCAGCACCTGGAACAGAGATTTACAGTATTCCCCGGTGGAATCCTGCGATAGCCCGATAGGGGCAAACGCAAGGATGGCGATCACCGTCGCCCCCAGCAGCGGCAGGGCGGAGCGGCGGATGATGTTGTTTACGGCGGTTAACAGCGGGGAGCCCTGCTGCCTGGCAATCAACACCCCTTCGACAATCACGATGGCGTTATCCACCAGCATGCTGAGGGCGATAATCAGCGCCCCGAGCGAGATGCGCTGTAGCTCAATGCCACACAGATACATAATCAGCAGCGTGCCCAGCACGTTAAGGGCGAGAGAAACCGCGATGATGATCCCGCTGCGTACCCCCATAAAGATCAGCAGCACGCCAATGACAATCGCCAGCGCCATCAGGAAGTTAATAATAAAACCGTTAACAGAATGGCCCACTTCGGCTGCCTGATCGTAAAACAGATCTATCTGTATGCCTGCCGGTTTTTCCGCCGACATCTGGTTTAGCTTCGCCTCCAGCGCGTGGCCCACGTCGATCACGTTAACGCCGGGAATAAACGAGACGCCCATGGTGACGGCTTTTTTGCCGTTGGCATGGTAGATACTGGCGGGCGATTCGTTCAGCCCGCGCGACAGCGTGGCGATATCCCGCAGGCGCGTCGCCGCCCCGGTGCCGGAAGGGGTGATGATGAGATCCGCCAGTTCATCGAGATTCTCGAACTCACCGGTCGGGTGCAGACGAATGGATTCGCTGCCGGAAGTGATTTCTCCGGCGCTGGAAACGACGTTGAGCCTGCTGAGCAGGGCGGAAAGCTGGTTCAGCGTAATGCCGCGCGCGGCCATTTTGGTCAGGGAAATATCGATGTTGACCTGTTGGCTAATGGCCCCGCCGATGGCGACCTTCGCGACGCCGGGAACCAGAATCAACGCGCGGCGCAGCTGCTCCGCATATCTCACCAGTTCAGGATTACTGAATTCATCTCCGGAAATGGCGAAGAAGAAGCCGAATACGTCGCCGAAATCGTCATTTACAAAGGGCGTGACGACGCCGGGCGGGAACTGACGCGAGGCATCGCCCACGCGGCGGCGCAGCTCATCCCAAATCTGCGGCAGTTCGTTCGAGTGATAGCGTGAAGCGATGTTAACGGTGATTTGCGACAGCCCGTTTGAAGAGATGGAGCTTACGTTGTCCAGATAAGGCAACTGCTGAAGGGCATTCTCCAGCGGCAGCGTCACCTCTTCTTCAACCTGCTGAGCGGATGCGCCGGGGTAGTGGGTAACCACCACAGCGGTTTTGATGGTAAAGGCGGGATCTTCCAGCCTGCCGATATTCAACAGGGCGAAAATCCCCCCAATGCCCAGCAGCAGAATCGTTAGCCAGACGCGAACCGGGTTATTAATAAATTGACGAGTGATATCCATTACAGTCCCCGCTCACGCGTCCAGATACGCACCGGCTGGTTAGCATGGAGCTCTCCCACGCCTGCGGCCACCACGCGCTCGCCCGCCTTAAGCCCGCTGGTGATCGTCACGCCTTCGGTTATCACTTGCCCCACGCTGACCTTGCGGTCTTCAAGATGGAGCGTGTCGCCTTCTCCCGCCACAACCCAGACGTGCGGCTCATTGCGTGGGCTGTTGTCCGGGTTAAAGACGGCCTCAACCGGTACAACCAGCGCCTGAGCGCCCGCGCCAGCCGGGAGGTTGGTTAAATTGATGGTCACCGTACCGCTTACGCCACCGACGGCGGGAAAATCATCTGGTCGCGGCATGGTCAGTATCACCTGCCAGGTCAGGGTATTACTGTCGCTGCTGCCCGAGTGCTCTTTGTAGACGGCGGTAAATTCCCGATCCGGAATAGCGTTAATTCTTACTACCGGACGATACTGCGCGTTGCGGATATCAAAGGTCTTAAACAGGTTTTCAGGGATGCTGAACACCACGTCAAGCAGATCGGTGCGGGTTAACGTCGCGATGGGCTGACCGGCAGACACCACCTGATGGTTTCGGACATGTACGCTGGCCGCCGTCCCGCTGAAGGGGGCGACGAGCGTCATCTGATTCAACTCTTCTCGGGCAATCTGCAGCGCCGCATTCGCCGAATCGCGGTTCGCACGCTGCACGTCCATTTCGGCTTTCGAAATCGCCTGGCGGCCCGCCAGCGTCTGGAAGCGATCGAACTGCCTCTGGGCCAGCGTCGCCGCCGTCTGCCTGTCGTTAACCCGCTGCTGGGCTTCACGGGCGTTCAATCTTGCAAGCTGTTGGCCCTGCTTGATGGCTGCGCCCTGACGCACATCGAGCGCTTCAATTTGACCAGCGCGCTTGAAGGAAAGGTCTGTGGCATCGCCCGATTCAATGCGGGCGGGAAAAACGCGCTGCTGGGCATGACCGGGAACCGTCACCTCCGCCACTTTAACCATTCTGGGCAGGGGAGAGGCTTGTTCTGGTTTAGGATCGCACGCCGTGAGCGTTAACAAAACGAACGGTAAAAGAGAGAGGTAGCGGTTCACTGTATTCCCCTAATAAATAACTGTTTTATTTATTCCATAACCTGGACAGGGGTGACACTATTCTGCCAGAACAGTGACGACCATATAGGTAAATAAACCAATCGCCGTGCTGGCGATAATGGCAAGCGCAATAAACATACCCAGTCGGATCAGGCTTATGCCATACATACATTCCTCCATGAGCCGGAAGCGGTAACTCACTATGAGCATAGTCGGCGAAAAGATAAATGTTAAATAACCATTAGCAGTGGGGACGCGCTAAACCTGAAATTCCTGTGCTACGTTTAATATTATTCATCTCTTTTACCGTAACTGGCATTAAGGGCAACCCCCTGCATTTAATGCGTTTTTTTTGCTTCATTCACTCTCATGTTGGTTATAAAAAGGATGCTCGATATGTATAAAAACATTCTCGTTCCGGTGGATGTCTACGAGACAAGCCTGGCGGATAAAGCGTTGCAGCATGCACAGTTTCTGGCGCAAAGCGCATTGGGTGACATTCATTTGCTGCACGTCATGCCAAAATTTTCAGCCGAGCTGACGCGCGGTTTTATTTCAGATGCGCGAAAGATGGATGAATATATGATTAATAATTCAAAAGAAAAACTGTCTGACCTGGTCAAAAAATTGAATTTGCCAGAAGAGCGCGTTCACCTCCATGTTCGCAGCGGAAATGTTCGTGATGAGGTTATTAAGCTGGCGGATGAACTTGCTGCTGGCGCGATTATCGTCGGCTCCCGCAATCCAAATATTCAAACCCATTTGTTAGGATCGGAGGCGGCAAGTATTGTTCGTTACGCCCATGTTCCTGTTTTCGTTATTCGTTAATTTCATGAAAGCAAGGTGATTTCTGAATAGAACCTGAGGAAGTAACAATGAAAACAGGAAAACCTGAACGTCCGTATTATCAACAAACCGTTGATGAAACCCTGTCGAATATCCACTCCACTCTGGAAGGACTTAGTGGCACTGAGGCATCAGCCCGACTTCAGCAGCATGGTGAGAATGCGTTACCGCAAAAAAAGGGCAAACCCGCCTGGCTGCGCTTCCTGGCGCATTTTAACGATGTACTGATTTACGTTCTGCTGGTGGCCGCGTTGCTTAAGCTCTTTATGGGCCACTGGGTAGACATGTTTGTGATCCTTGGGGTTGCCATCATTAACGCGCTGATCGGCCATATCCAGGAGAGCAATGCTGAAAAATCGTTGCAGAGTATTCGCAATATGCTCTCCAGCGAAGCCGTGGTGGTACGACAGGGGAATCATGAAACGATCCCCACTACGGCGCTGGTCCCGGGCGATATCGTGGTGATCCGCGCCGGGGATCGTATCCCTGCGGACCTGCGCGTGATTGAGGCGCATAACCTTCGCGTGGAGGAGGCCATCCTGACTGGCGAATCCACCGTTGTTGAGAAATACAGCGATGCGTTAAGCGGGGAACTGCCCTTAGGCGATCGCTATAATCTGCTCTACTCAGGCACCACCGTCAGCTCCGGCGGCGGTAAAGGCGTGGTGGTGGCAACCGGGGGCGAGACCGAGCTTGGCCACATCAATCAGATGATGTCCGACATTGAAAAGCACCGCACGCCGCTGATGGTGCAGATGGACAAGCTCGGTAAGACCATTTTCATCACTATCCTGGTGATGATGGTAGCGCTGTTCGTCTTTAGCCTCCTGTTCCGGGATATGCCGGTTTCTGAACTGGTGCTGTCGCTTATCAGCCTCGCCGTTGCCGCCGTGCCGGAAGGCCTGCCGGCCATCATTTCCATCATCCTTTCGCTTGGCGTACAGGCCATGGCGCGTCGCAAGGCCATTATTCGCAAGTTGCCCACGGTGGAAACCCTGGGCGCAATGACGGTCATCTGCTCGGATAAAACCGGCACCCTGACGATGAATGAAATGACGGTCAAAGCGGTGATTACCGCTGACACGACCTATCGCGTGGAGGGCGACAGCTACGAACCGGTGGGGAATATTCACCCCGTAGATGACCCGACGCCCGTCAGCGTGACGCAGGGTTCCCTGCTGGAACGCTACCTGCGCACCATTGACCTCTGTAACGACAGCCAGCTGATCAAAGACGAGCAGGGGCTGTGGAAAATCACCGGAGGACCAACCGAGGGTGCCCTGAAGGTGCTGGCGGCGAAAATCCCGCTCCCACCGCTTGATACGGAAATGCGCAGTAAAATCCCGTTTGATTCGCAGTATAAATACATGTCCACGCTCTACCGACTGGGTGAAGAAGAGGCGATTTTAATCACCGGCGCGCCGGACGTCCTGTTCCGCCTCTGCCAGTACCAGCAGACGAATGACGGACTGCAGCCGTTCGATCAACCTTACTGGGAAGGCAAGATTGAAGAGTATGCCCGGGAAGGGCTGCGCATGGTGGCGGCGGCCTGGAAACCTGCCCGCGAGGGACAGCGCGAGCTGGATCACCCGGACCTCCATGATGGCGTGATCCTGCTCGGTATTGCAGGAATGATGGATCCGCCGCGTCCGGAGGCCATTACCGCGATTGCCGACTGTCTGCAGGCCGGGATTCGCGTGAAAATGATCACCGGCGACCACCCGCAAACGGCCATGAGCATCGGGCAAATGCTGGGGATTGGTAACGCCGCAAGCGCGATCACCGGACGTGAGCTGGAGGCGATGGATGACCGTCAGCTGAGCGACGCCGCGCAGCAGTACGATATTTTCGCCCGAACCAGCCCGGAGGATAAATTCCGCCTCGTGCAGGCTCTGCAAAGTAAACAGGAAGTGGTGGGCATGACCGGGGATGGCGTAAACGATGCCCCGGCGCTCAAGCGGGCGGATGTGGGTATCGCCATGGGAATTAAGGGGACTGAGGTCACCAAGGAAGCCGCCGACATGGTGTTAACGGATGACAACTTTGCCACCATTGCCAGTGCGGTCCACGAGGGACGGCGGGTTTACGATAACCTGAAAAAAACGATTCTGTTCGTTATCCCGAGCAACATCGCGCAGGCCCTGCTGATCATCATAGCGCTGCTGGCGGGGAACCTGATTCCGCTGACGCCGGTCCTGATCCTGTGGATGAACATGGCGACATCAGCAACCCTGTCGTTTGGCCTGGCGTTTGAAGCGGGTGAGAAGGACATCATGAATCGGCCACCGCGCAAGGCGAATCTGCATGTGATGGACGGCTACGCTATCTGGCGCGTGGTGTTTGTCGGTCTGATGATTGCCATTAGCGCCTTCGTGCTGGAAGCCTGGCTACAGCCGCGCGGCTACTCGGCGGAATTCATTCGCACCGTGCTGCTGCAAACCCTGGTGACCGCGCAGTGGTTCTACATGCTCAACTGTCGCGTTAATGACGGCTTCTCGCTGAGCAAAGGTCTGCTGGCGAATAAAGGGATTTGGATCGTGAGCGGCGTACTGCTTGCGCTACAGCTTCTTATCATTTACGCCCCGTTCATGCAGATGCTGTTTGGCACCGAAGCGCTGCCGTTCCGCTACTGGGTCATTACCTTCCTGATTGGTTTTGTGATGTTCCTTATTGTCGAGGCGGAAAAAGTGCTGACGCGCAGATGGCGTAAAATCGAAGCGTAATAGCGTAAACTGAGAAAGCCTGCCTGAGTCCAGGCTTTCTCTTTTGTGAGCACAGGAAATTATGATGCGACTTACCTGGTTCGTCCTTACGCTGTGTGCCGCTGTTCCCAGTGCGTTTGCCGTAACCTATACCCTACCGCCGGAAGGCAGTCGGCTGGTGGGAACCCCGATTACCATCACCGTTCCCGAGCGCAATACGTTACCGCTTGAGGCCTTTGCTGCACAGCACGGGCTGGGGCTCAGCAATATGCTGGAAGCGAACCCGGGCGTGGATCCTTTTTTGCCCAAATCCGGCACCCGGCTGGTCATTCCTCAGCAGCTGATTTTACCCGACACCGTGCGCGAGGGGATTGTCGTTAACGTGGCGGAAATGCGTCTTTACTATTACCCGCCGGGCAGCAATACCGTCGAAGTACTGCCCATCGGCATCGGTCAGGCCGGTCGCGAAACCCCGCGTAACTGGGTCACGGCGGTTGAGCGCAAGCAGGAGGGCCCCACCTGGTCACCTACGCCGAACACGCGTCGTGCCTATGCGGCAGAGGGGAAAACGCTGCCCGCCTTCGTGCCCGCCGGGCCGGATAACCCGATGGGGCTGTATGCGATATATATCGGCAGGCTATATGCCATACACGGCACAAACTCCAATTTCGGCATTGGGCTGCGGGTGAGCCAGGGCTGTATTCGTCTGCGTAACAACGACATTAAATATCTTTTCGATAATGTCCCCGTGGGCACCCGCGTGCAGCTTATCGATCGGCCCGTTAAGGTGACCACGGAGCCGGACGGCAGCCGGTGGGTGGAGGTTCACGAACCGCTGTCACGTAACCGGGCGGAATTTGAATCGAGCCGGAAAGTGCCTCTGCCCATCTCCGCCGCACAGCAGACACAGTTGATAAACGAGGGGGCGGGCGCTGAACTGGAACGGCGGTCGGGGATGCCGGTTAAAATCGGCATGTGAGGGCATAGTGCGGGCTGGTGCCCTCACCCCAACCCTCTCCCACGGGAGAGGGGGAACACACTAAAAACGGCAACCCAGTTGCCGTTTTGCATTTACCTTACGCAGAAAAGCAAAAAGCCTGCTTTATAAGCAGGCTTTTCAAATTTGGCTCCTCTGACTGGACTCGAACCAGTGACATACGGATTAACAGTCCGCCGTTCTACCGACTGAACTACAGAGGAATCGTGTGAACGGGGCGCATATTATCGACCTGCGTTCGCCTTGTCAAAGGGTGGATCAACGCCTTTTGATCGTTTGCTGACAAAATCGGCAAAATGATGTTTTTGACAGCACAATGCACCGTAATGGTGCGGATATACCTCTAATGGGGCAGATCGTAAACTGCTGTTTCAGTAATAAATCCCCCCTCCATGATTAGGTTTCCTTATTTTCAGGCGGTTAGCGAACAATTCAGACCGCACGGTAAAAGTGGCATTCATATTGCAAAACCTGTTCAACAACGACAGCCGGTTCCGGCAATGCATTTCGAACAGGGGGCAAAATGAACTTAAGACGACTGAAATACTTCGTAAAAATCGTCGATATCGGCAGCCTGACTCAAGCGGCAGAAGTGCTGCACATCGCGCAGCCTGCGCTGAGCCAGCAGGTGGCTACTCTGGAAGGCGAGATGGATCAGCAGTTACTGATCCGCACCAAACGCGGCGTCACGCCAACGGAAGCAGGCAAGATCCTGTATACCCATGCCCGCACTATCCTGCGTCAGTGTGAACAGGCGCAGCTGGCGGTGAACAACGTGGGCCAGACCCTGAGCGGGCACGTTTCTATCGGGCTGGCGCCGGGAACGGCGGCGTCCTCTATCACTATGCCGCTTCTGCAGGCCGTGCGCGCTGAGCTTCCGGAAGTGCTGGTCTATCTGCATGAAAACAGTGGCTCTGTACTGAATGACAAGCTGCTCAACGGCCAGCTGGACATGGCGGTCCTTTACGATCGCTCCCCGGTTGCCGGGATCACCAGCCAGCCGCTGCTCAAGGAAGATCTCTACCTCGTGGGCACCCGCGACTGTCCGGGCCAGAGCGTCGATCTTACCGCCGTGGCAGAGATGAACCTCTATCTGCCGCGCGACTACAGCGCCGTGCGCGTGCGTGTGGACGAAGCGTTCTCCCTGCGCCGCCTGACGGCCAAAATCATCGGCGAAATCGACTCAATCTCCACGCTGACCGCAGCCATTGCCAGCGGAATGGGCGTCACCGTACTGCCGGAATCCGCCGCGCGCTCGCTGTGCGGTGCGGCAAACGGCTGGATGGCGCGGATCACCACGCCTTCGATGAGCCTGCCGCTGTCGCTGAACATGTCCGCTCGCGGCTCGCTGTCGCCTCAGGCGCAGGCGGTAAAAGAGATTTTAATGTCGCTGGTCAGCAAGCCGTCGCTTGAGAACCGTGAGCTCCAGCTCGTGAGCTGATATTCCAGAAAAGCATAAGATGCTGGTTTTTATTATTTGTTCTGCAGCTCGGCTGACTCTAACAATAGAGCTATGTCAGATGCGCCGGAGTGAATCGTGAATTTCCAGCAACTTAAAATTATCCGTGAGGCGGCCAGGCGGGACTACAACCTGACCGAGGTCGCCAATATGCTTTATACCTCTCAGTCCGGCGTCAGCCGCCATATCCGCGAGCTGGAAGAGGAGCTGGGCATAGAGATCTTTATCCGCCGCGGCAAGCGGCTGCTCGGCATGACGGAGCCGGGTAAAGCATTGCTCACCATCGCGGAGCGGATCCTCAACGAGGCCAGCAACGTGCGTCGCCTGGCGGATCTCTTCACAAACGATGCCTCCGGCGTGCTCACCATCGCCACCACCCACACCCAGGCGCGCTACAGCCTGCCGCCGGTGATCAAAGCCTTCCGCGAACTTTTCCCTGACGTCCGTCTGGAGCTTATCCAGGGCACGCCGCAGGAAATTGAAGGGCTGCTGCAAAACGGTGGGGCAGATATCGGCATTGCCAGCGAGCGATTGAGCAACGACCCGCTGCTGGTGGCCTTTCCCTGGTTCCGCTGGTACCACAGCTTATTGCTTCCGGTCGATCATCCGCTGAATCAGGTCTCTCCCCTGACGCTGGAAGACATTGCGAAATGGCCGCTGATTACCTACCGCCAGGGGATCACCGGACGCTCGCGCATTGATGAAGCCTTCAATCGTAAAGGGTTAACGCCGGACATCGTGCTGAGCGCGCAGGATTCTGACGTGATCAAAACCTACGTCGAGCTGGGGCTGGGCATTGGCCTGGTGGCGGAACAGTCCAGCGGCGAACGCGAAGACGGGAACCTGGTGCGTCTTGACACGCGGCATCTGTTTGACGCCAACACCGTCTGGCTGGGCCTGAAGCGCGGGCAACTGCAGCGCAACTATGTGTGGCGCTTTATCGAGCTGTGCAATGCCGGGCTGTCGGTGGATGAGATTAAACGGCAGGTGATGGAGCCGGAAGAAGTGGCGATTGATTATCAGATTTAATAATCCAACTTAGACAAGCAGTCTGTTATCGTTTATGCCCGGTGCGTTAGTATCGCGGCATAAATTTTATGAAGTATGCATGCAGGAATAAATACTGAATATATTGATAGCGAAAGCTTAGGCGTGTTAAAAATGGAGGCTACGTCGATGCCGGGAGGGCACAATGGCAAATGTTATTCATGATTTTATTTATGATATCTGTCACACAGGAAATCTTGAGGCAGCTGTTCAACAATATGCACTCTATTACCACTATCTTGACGATTATACCTTCATTTTTGCAGCGGAGAAAGGTGCGACTCCGGGCTTATCGGTTAACAGGAACTTCAGCAGTGGTTCTGCCGTGCGTAGCTTATTCAAAACGCCGCATGTGTTTATTCTTACACCAGACATATTCAGAGAAATGTTTATCTCTGGTAACCGCGTTACATTTCCCATCGACTATTCTATCTCGCTCGATACGCAGGTATTAAGTTATCTTAAGCCTTTCTTTGAAGGGCAAAGATCGCGACTTCCTGATGATTTTGAAGAAATTTTTGACTTCATCGCCAGAGAGGAAGTCAATGTTGATCCTTTGCTATATGAACTCGAAAATCTTTGTAATTTTAGCGATCTCAATAAACAGGAAAAAATCTTCGAACGCATTCGAGCTTATGAGATGTTACGCAACCTGGATGTTGCGGCTTGGCAGCAGCATAGGCAGTTAAAATTTAATGTGTCTGAACAGGAAATTATAGTTAAAACGCAGCAATATATGGCACGTAAAAATTATGAGTTTATAAATAAGTCGCTAATGGAAGAGCTGGCTCGTGACTATAATCGCTTATATGTATATGTGTTAAAAATGTGCGCGATTCACCTGCGGAACCCAAAAACAAGTGCTAAGCAGGTGCACGAAAAATTACTCGAGCTGCTAGAATTTACTCACAATGAAGCCCATTTCTTTGGCATTAGAGAGATTTTGCTCGCTAAGCGTTTTTTTGAAAATGGTTCTAAGGAAGCCTTTTTTCACAAAGTGAACCGTAATACGGCGGGATTTTGGGAGTACGTTAGAGGTATGGCCTGGGATCTTCGCCATCAGCGCTTTCTCGAATTTGTTATTACCTTAAATATTGATAAAAACGCGGCATTCTTTTTTCCCGCAATCTTAACCTGTGATAAAAAATTCATTGAAGTTCTGGATGCTCATAGCGTCAAAGTCATCGTTTTTAATAACAAAACTAAAGAAATTCTTCCATTTTATGATATTGATTTTATTGAAGAGATAGCGTCATGCGGTGAGCGAGTCAAAGAACGATTAACTTTGCTCTCTACCGAAGAATACCAGTTACAACGTCGCCAGTATCAGGAAGGGCCAGACTACCTTCAATCGTTGGTTAAAACACTCGAAGCCGAACTTGAGGGCATTTGCGGTATTGCCTGTGAAAAGAATCCGCTTGGTAACTATTAGTGAGTCACAGATGCAAAAAGCCGGCTTCAAAAGCAGGCTTTTCAAAAATGGCTTCTCTGATGGGTTCGACTTTGCCAGTAACAAACAAATAAATATTTCCCTTTCTGTCAAAACCGCCTGAATGACCACCAATCGGCGGTGATGAGCGAATAGATGTAGTCACTTAATGGTAGAAGTAGGGACATGCTGCTGCATCAACTCAACAATCCAGTCAATAAAAACGCGCAGTTTAGCGTTGACATGGCGGTTAGGCGGGAATGCCAGGTACAGGGGCATTGGAGCGATACGCCAGCGTTCAAATAGCGGAATCAAGGCACCGCGAGCCTGATGTGCTGCCGCCATATAGACCGGCAGCGCAATCACGCCCAATCCCGCTAGCCCAGCTTCGAGGTAAGCATTGCCATCATCCACAGCAAGCACATAGTTGCCCGTAATTTCAATACGTTCACTCTCACCGTGCAGCACCAGAGGATCAATCTTACCGGTGCGTGAGGACAAGAATCCCACGATGCGATGGTCCTTGTTTTCCAGCTCTCGCGGATGCGCGGGGGCGCCGAGGCGTTCCACATAACTCGGTGCAACGTAAACACCGATTTGCAAATCGCCAACATGGCGCGCGATCAGTGACTGGTCATTGATTTCGCCACCCCGCAGGACGCAATCCACGTTGTCGCCAATCAGATCCACCACCCGGTCACTTACGCCCATGTCAAACTGGATATCAGGGTAGCGTGCGTGAAAAGCCGGTAGCGCGGGCACCAGCACAAGGCGGGCGAGAGGAGTGGGCACATCCACCCTTAGGCGTCCCCTGGGCGTCATCGCCGCACTGGACAGGCTGTTTTCTGCATCTTCCATGTCCGCCAGCAGGCGGATAACGCGCTCGTAGTAGACCGCGCCATCGGGAGTGACGCCGAGCCTGCGGGTGGTGCGATGGAGCAGCTTGACGCGCAGGCGCGCTTCCAGCTGCTGAATAAGCTGCGTCACCGTGGTTTTGCTCATATGGAGCGTTTGGGCAGCCTTTGTGAAGCTGCCTGCCTCCACCACGCGAGCAAAGGCGCGCATCGCATCAAAACGATCCATCCCATGTCCTCTCTTTTCACCGATTGTTTGGATATTACAAACAATGATGGACAAAGTCGCCTGTTTATCCGCCCGATCTGGCGCCTGTAAAGTGTCTGTATGTTCAACGGGCAGAGTTCGCCCCATTACAAAGGTACAAATATGACAATACGCGAAGCCGTTTTTCCCTTCGGGCGCCAGGCGCTCTATGAGCGCAATCGCTATTCACCCGCCATCAAATCTAATGGCTTCTTGTTTGTTTCGGGGCAGGTGGGAAGCCGGGAAGATGGTTCGCCTGAAGAGGATATAAAAGCGCAGATCCGTCTGGCGTTTGATAACCTTAATGCTGTTCTCACGGCTGCGGGCTGCACGTTCGATGACGTGGTTGACGTTACCCTTTTTGTTGTCGATCCCGAGTCAAATCTCGACGCTATCTGGAGTGTCCTGCCGGAATACTGGGGGGAAGCACCTTATCCGACGCTGACCGGGATCGGCGTGACGTGGCTGTACGGATTCCAGTTTGAGATAAAGGTGATTGCCAGGCTACCCTGAGCGTTACGGATCTTTTCGACGGTCAAAAGGCAAGTCAGAGGAAAATTTATGAAGGCAGCGGTTTATGACGTGGAAGGCGCTCCCGGCGTCCTGCAATATGTCGATGTTCCGGATCCGGTCGCAGGGCCTGACGATGTCCTGATTTCTGTCGAGGCTATCTCAATTGAAGGGGGAGATCTGATCAACCGACGTTCAACTCCGCCGCCTTTTCCTTCATGGATTGTTGGCTACGCGGCTGCGGGGACGGTGGTTGCCGTCGGGTCGAAAGTCCGTAGCCGCAAGGTTGGAGACAGAGTGACTGCTTTTAGCATGCAGGGATCGCATGCGGAACGTTGGGCTGTGCCTGAGGAACGAACCTGGCTTATACCAGACGGAGTGGATGCAGCAGAAGCGGCGGTGGTACCGATCTCCTTTGGAACCGCATATCACTGCCTCTTCACACGAGGCATGCTCCGGCACGGAGAAACCGTTCTGATTCAGGCAGCAGCGGGTGGCGTGGGGCTCGCGGCCGTTCAGCTTGCCTCACAAGCTGGCGCGACGGTCATCGCCGTGGCAAGCGGAACGCAGCGAAAAAACCGGTTGCTGGAACTGGGGGCCGATCATGTTGTGGATCGTGTAGAGAATTACGTCGTGGAGAGTGTCCGACAGGTCACTCGTGGCTCCGGTGTTAACCTCGTCATCGATCCGGTAGGGACGACGTTGCCTGCGTCGCTTTCTGCACTCGCGCCGGAAGGGCGTCTTGTTTTCGTCGGTAATGCGGGCGGTGGCAGCCTGACAGCCGACTTATGGCTGGCAATGCAGTCTAACCAGACGCTCATGGGGGTATTCATGGGCCCCCTTTTTGAAAGTCCTGAGGTTCGGGCAAGCGTGGACGAGATGTTGCAGGCTGTAGCGGCAGGGCGCATCAGGGTTGTCATTGACCGCATCTTCCCCCTGGCTGACGCCGCCGCGGCCCATGAATACGCGGAGACAGCGAAACCGCTTGGCCGTATTGTTATGAAGCCATGATGGGGGTTGACCTTAGCCTGGCCCCCACAATGCTCCCGATGCGGAAGCCGCCTCGCATTTCGTTTATCCTATCCGCCATAATTCTTTTAACCGTAAAAACAGTTTTTTATTATCAGCCTTCTTAGTGACGCAATTCGTTCCCACCAGCGCTGCCCTTCGATGGATAACGGCTCTCTGCCCACTTAATTACGAAAAGGAAATCACCATGAATCTGATGAATAACTGCGCATCTCCTGGCATAAATGTTATATTAAAATATAATATTAGGAGGTGCGCTATGTATAAAACTCGCCTGAAAAAGGTCGGCGGATCCATCATGTTGGCGGTTCCTCCCGCCGTGCTGAAAACGCTGGAGCTGTCGACGGACAGCGAAGTCGGCATGACCATTAACAATGGCTGCCTGATCATTGAACCCCAAAAACGGCCTCATTATTCGCTTGAGGAGCTGCTGGCGCAGTGCGATCCGCACGCTGAAATGAGTGAAGAGGATCGGGAATGGATTGATGCGCCTGCGGTAGGAAAGGAGATCCTGTAAATGGACAGAGGGGAAATCTGGCTTGTTTCACTGGATCCGATTGCAGGCCACGAGCAAAGCGGAAAACGTCCGGTTCTCATCGTGTCGAAGGCATCGTTTAACAAGCTGACCCGGCTACCGGTAGTGGTTCCCGTCACCAGCGGCGGTAACTTTGCTCGCACGGCAGGTTTCACCGTATCACTGGAAGGGGCGGGGACAAAAACGATGGGCGTTATTCGCTGCGACCAGCCCAGAACTATTGATATGGCTGCCCGAAACGGCATGCGGCTGGAACGCATACCTGATGCTGTTATAAATGAAGTGCTTGCCAGGCTGGATGCAATTCTGAGTTAGCATCAGAGACGCAGAAAAGCAAAAAGCCTGCTTTAAAAGCAGGCTTTTCAAATTTGGCTCCTCTGACTGGACTCGAACCAGTGACATACGGATTAACAGTCCGCCGTTCTACCGACTGAACTACAGAGGAATCGTGTGAACGAGGCGCATATTATCGACCTCGGTACGCCTTGTCAAAGGGTGAAAACGCGCTTTTTGTTCGTTTGCCGACTATTTCAGCAAATCGCTGATTTTATAGCAAATTCGCGTTGAAATTACACAGCAAAATGCGCCGCCCGCAGGCGGCGCGAAGGATCAGAACAGTACGGAGTAGTTCAGACCAAACGTACGTCCGCGGCCTTTATAGGTGTACAGGCCCGGTGCGCCGTAGGTTGGGCTATACAGCCCCGGCGCGCGCTGGCCCCAGGCGGTGGTGTAGTCTTTGTCCAGCAGGTTTTCCACGCTGAAGCTGACTTTCCCCACCGGCAGGGCGTAGCTGCCCAGGAAATCGACCGTGTTATAGCCATCGATCTTCTTGCCGTCAGCGTCAGACACGTCAAAGGTCTGCGTGCTCTGCACGCGCAGGGTCCAGTCGCCCGGCGCCCAGTTGACCCATGCGCTGGCTTTCGACGGGCTGGCGCTGTCGACCGTCAGCTTCTCCCACTTCCCGTTTTCGCGGGTTTCAGACTTGATGGCGTTAAAGTTCGCGCCGGTGCTCCAGTCGCTGTCGGTGAAGAAATAGTCCACCTGGCCTTCAATCCCGTAGATACGACGCTTGTCGTCTTCCAGGTTGATGGTCATATCCGTCTTGTTGATGGTGATGGTTTTATCCGAGAGCGAGTAATACGCCGCGACTTGCGTGCGCAGGTTGTCACCGGTGTAGCGCCAGCCCAGCTCGTAGGCGTTGACCTTGATGCCGTCCAGCGTTGAGTCGTTGACGTTCACGCTGTTCAGCAGGCGATAGTGGCCGTTGCTGAGTTGGTAGGTGCCGGAGCCGTAGTACTTCGCCAGGTCAGGAATTTCGAAGCCCTGGGAGAAGTTAAACCACAGCTGCTGCTGTTCGGTCAGACGACCTAGGATCCCGGCGTTAAACAGGAAGTTGTTGTAATCGGTTTTCCCGCCCGGCACCGCGTCGGCGGAGGTGGCTTTCCCGGTGGCGATGGCTTGCTGCTGGGTGTAGCCAACAAAATCATCCACCTTGTTTTCGGTGTACTGGTAGCGCACGCCGCCGCTCAGGGTGATGGCGTCAATGTCATAGCTCGCCTGCAGGAACGGAGCGAGATTGGTGATGCTGTAGCCAGGATAACGGCCCACGTTGTAGGCGTTGTCCAGCTCCATGCCGCCGCTCGCCGCCGCTTTGCTCAGGTCAAAGAACTGCTGGTTGGCATCGAACGTTTCGTGGTCGGCATCGACACCCCAGGTCAGCGTTAAATCGTCCACCGGCTTGCTGTTCAGCGTCAGCTTGCCGCCGTAAAAATCGGTTTTCTGCTGCGACGCGCCGATGCTGCTCACCACGCCTTTGGTCAGGGTCGGGAACGGGTAGTAGGTCAGGCTCTCGTCACGGTAGTAAATCTGCGCGACCAGATCCTGGCCCCAGAAATCAGTATTGGAGTACTGCAGGTTAATCAGATGGCGCTCGGTGCCCGGCACGCGGTCAGAGTCGAGATTATCCTTGTTGTACGCGGTGGCATCGCCCGTTACCGCCGAGAAGTTCTTCCCGAGATACAGCCCATGCTTGCCGTCGGATTCGCTCTTGTAGTACTGGGTAGTGAGCTGCAGCTGCTGGTGATCGTCGATGTTGAGGGTGCCTGTTCCCATCACATCAATACGGTCGGAATACTGGAGGCCGGTCTGGGTGTTGTCGATGATCACCTCGTCGCCGTTGCCGTCATACCAGCCGCCGTAGCGCTGATACGACACCGACAGACGACCGGAGGCGTTGTCATTGCCGCCGCTGACCGCAGCCGACACGTTCTCATCGTGGTCATTGTGGCTGTTAAACCCGCTTTTTGCTCCGGTCTGGAACTCAACTTCGGTCTCCGGCTGGCCCTTTTTGGTGACGATGTTCACCAGGCCGCCGGTGCTGCCGCCGCCGTACAGTGACGTGGCGCCGGAGATGACTTCGATGCGGTCAATGTTGAACGGGTCGATGGAGTCGAGCTGGCGGCTGTCGCTGCGGGACGAGTTCAGGCGCACGCCGTCCACCATCACCATCATGGAGCGGCCGCGCAGGTTCATGCCGTAGTTGGTACGCCCTTGGCTGCTGACATCCATACCCGGGATCAGCTGCGCCAGCACTTCTTTAATCTCTTTCCCGCCCTGAACCTGCTGCTCGATCTCAGAGCGTTCAATGACCCAGGTGGTCTGCGCCATCTCGGCCACGCTGCGGTGCGCGCGGCTGGCAGAGACCACGATATTTTCTTCCTTTTGTTCTTCCGCCCACGCAGAGGTAGAAAGCATTGCAAGCAAGCAAGGATTTAAAACCCAAAGATGAGAACGTTTCATTGTTATGTTGATCCTGATTGTGTGTGTCAGTACTCAGTGGTTTTTGCTAACGATTTAAAAACCTGGCTGCTCTCCGGGCTGGTGGTGCTCCGCCAGTGGATAACGCCAGGGGTGGTGGCCAGTTCAAACGGCTCGTCGGCATGTGCGCGATTCAGAATTCGCGCCGCGCGCCAGGCCATCAGGCTGAGCTGGGGTTCGGCAATGCCGAGACGGTGCATCCCGGCGTTCACGGCGAACAGGCGGTTGCTCTGCGGACCGTCCCATTCGAGGGTGAAATCGTTGTTAATGCAGAACGCTTCGTCCGCATCCAGATGCAGGCGGTGAGACAGCGGCGCGAGGAACGCGGGCTGCACGGCGCGGTAGCCGGTGGCGAAAATCACCACGTCGCTCTCCAGCTGCTCGTGGCCGCCGTCGAGGTGATGCTGAATGCTCAGGCGATGTCCGGTTTCCTGACGCGTCAGGGCCGTCACCGAGCGGGACGGCATCAGGTGCGCCCAGGGTTTTTCACGCAGCACTTCGAAGCGGTGATACATGGCGCGGTAAATCGCCAGCAGGGACTCGGTGGTGATGCCGTCGGAGGTCATCTTCTGCTCGTGCAGCATCTGACGACGCGACTCTTCACCGAGCGTGGAGAAGCTGTCCACATACTCCGGCGTGAAATACTCGTTAGCAAAGGCGGCTTCATCCAGCGCGTTGTAGTTGTTGCGGCGCGAGACCCAGTTCAGGCTCAGCGGCTGGCCCCATTCGCCGCGGAAAATATTCAGGAACAGGTCGGCGCCGCTCTGGCCGCCGCCGACGACGGTAACGCGTTTGCCCGTAAGGTCCGGCGTGCGCAGCATCATCTCGCTGGCGTGGAAGCAGGTATCGTCCTGCGCAGTGACGCAGTCAGGCAGGTTGATCTGTTTGCCAATCCCCACACAGACGTGGCGCGCCAGGAAGCGGTCGCGCTGGGTCACCACCTCAAACAGGCCGTTTTTCTCATCAAAGCTCACCTGCTGCACCTGCTGGCTGAAGGCGAGGTTGGTGAGGTTGTCCGCCGCCCAGCACAGGTAGTCCGCAAACTCTTCGCGGGAAACCGTGCGCTGCTCGGTGGTCAGGAAGCGGTAGAACTTTTTGCGCTGCACCAGGTAGTTCAGAAAGCTGTGGCGGTTGGTCGGCTCCACGGCGCTGACCAGATCCTTCAGGAAGCTGGTCTGCATGTGGCAGTCAGGCACCATCATGCCCGGGTGCCATGAGAAGTGCGGTTTACGCTCAAGGAACAGCGAGCTAAAGCCGTCGAGACTTTCTGCGAGGGCGGCGACGCTGAGGTTAAACGGGCCAATACCAATGCCGATGAAATCATAGGTTTTCATTGCGCGGACTCCCGGGAGGCCAGAAAAAGAGGGTTATCAAGATCGGTAACGTAGTTCGGCAGCATGCGGCTGCCGCCGTCGTGTTCGGAGAAGGTCAGTTTGACCGGGTTGAGGATCACGCGAATAATCTGCGGCTTAAACAGATCGAATTTCGCAAAGCGCTCCGCAAGCTCCGGGTGCTCGGCCATATAGCGGTGCAGCACCCCGGCGAGGATCTGATAGAAGCGTTTTTCGCTGACGCCGCTTTGCAGCGTGAGGCGTGAAATAAAGCGCAGCACCGTCACAAAGTTGCCGGTTTGCAGGTCGTGGATGATGTAATCCGCGCTCAGGCGCGCCGTCACCGCTTTTACCTGCTCCGGCAGGCTCTGCGCCTGTGGGAAATCCTCGTCCACCAGGCGCATATCGCCCTGGAAATCCTTCAGCAGGATCCGCTGCGGGACGTAGTCCTTCATCACCAGCGTCACGTTCTGGCCGTGGGCAATCAGCGCCACGCCGTAGCGGCAGAGCAGGTGGTAGAACGGGATCACCGTTGCCTCGAACAGCTTTTCCAGCCACGCGTCGGCGGTTAACCCCGAGCGCGTGATCCACGCGTCGATCAGCGGACGCCCGGCGTTGTCGGTTTCCATTAGCGCCGCCATCAGCACCGCCTGCTCGCCGTCCTGCAGATAGCAGGATGGGTTCTCGCGCCAGATCACGCCCAGCATCTCCTGATAGCGGTAGGGCGCTTTCGGCAGCGCCGCGTAGCCCGGATGCGACAGATACCCGGCGGCGGGTTCGCCCAGCACCTGCGCGCCGGAGCGGATCAGCGTGGCGTCAGCGGCGAACTGCTGCTGCAGCCAGCGCGAGGCCAGAGGACCGGCGGCAATGTACTTGCCCGGAATGCCGCGATAGCAGGAGGTGTTGTAGATGGTCAGCGGCAGCTTGATGTCATACGGCGCGCGACGGCTGGCGTTGGTGAGTGTGCGCAGGGACTGCTGGGCCAGATACTCATCGCCAAACTCGCCCAGCTCAACCATTTCACCGCGCGCCAGCTGCGCAAGGAAATGAATGGCAATTTTTTGCTGCCACTGCCACGGGTGCAGCGGCACGGGCAGCCAGCCGTCGTCGAGACCCAGCGCCTGCCAGCGAGCGTCAAACCGGGCGCGCTCGGCATCGTCCATGGTGCTGGCCAGCAGAGCGTGAATGTCGCAATCGGCGTCGCTGCTCCAGACCAGATGTTCACGCTGGACGGCGACCCAGTGCAGGCGGAAGCGCCCGCGGTATTCCGGCGCGTACTGGCGCAGCGCGTCCAGACCCCAGCCGCGGCGGCCTTTGTTGAAAATAAACTTCGGGTGGCCGCTCATCAGACACTGTAATTCGTCCGGGTCGAGGTGGATCAGCGCGTCCGCGTCCAGCGCTTCACGCCCCTGCAGCAGCTGCATGTCGCCGCGCAGCGTGGCGTAGAGATCTTCCATGTGCTCCGCCGTTTGCGCGTCGCTCATCTCCAGCACCGTCGCCAGCTGCAGCAGCGCGCTTTCCGCTTCCACGGCGGCGCCGCTGGCGGTGGTCAGGCTGTCCGGGTCGATATGCAGCCAGCCCCAGATCCCGCGCGCGGCGCGAAATTGCCAGCACTCGGTGCCCATAGCGATGCGCCAGCCGTCCGGCGAAACCGGCTCTGCGCGCAGGGTGCGTTCGTATTCCAGCTCCGCGAGGATCTTCGCCACCATCTCGCGGTTCACTTTCTGCCAGAGCGCGTTCACAGGCCCACCTCGCTGAAGAAGCGGTGACGCTGGCTCATGATGAGGCGCGAGCGCTTGTGCGGGAAGTCGAACTCTTTCACCGTGTCGAAACCGGCGGAGGCCAGATGGCGGAACAGGCGCTGGTTGTCGAAGCGAGGCTCGGCCACGATGCGCGCGGTGCGCGGTTCATCGAGATACAGATAGTGGCTCAGGCCGCGCAGCCAGGTGCGGATATACTGCGCGCCGCGCCAGTTTTCTTCGCCCACCAGCATGTGCAGCCCGCGGTCAAACGGCTGCCAACGGTAGTGGCGGCCAATGCGGTCTTCTGCCGCCCAGTAGAGTTCAAAATAGCCAAACGGCTGGTCGTCGAAGCAGCCGATAACCGGGTAGCAGTAGGTCGAGTCAAGCTGGCGGCGCAGGTAGTTTTCCTGCTCGGCCTGCGGGCCCGCCATCTCCCAGAAGGCGTTCACGCGCGGGTTATTCATCCATTGAGTGAAACGCTCGCCGTCCAGCGCTACGTCCGCCACGCGGAAGCTCAAAGTGCGCTTGATTTGCGGATCGTAACGGCGATACACCTCGCCCTGCGGGCGACGAGGACGCAGCGGGAAGTAAAGCTGGCGGCTCTCATCAAACTGCATCCCACCGCTTGCCTGCGGACGTTCGCCTTGCAGCCACAGCGGCAGCTGCCAGAAGGTTGCACGCGCCAGATAATCCCCGTGGGCCTGGCTAAACAGCGCCTGCGCCTGGGGTTCATCCTGCCAGTCCGCCCACGGCAGGGTAATGCCGGTCAGGGCGGGCGCGGCAACAAACAGCTGATCGAGGGCTTCCACCAGCCAGCCGGCCGGGATCCCGGTCAGACGCTCCAGCACCGCGCTGCCGTCAAGACCCAGCGTCAGCGGCAGATTTTGTTCCGTTGCGGTGCAGCGAAAGCCGTAGCCGGAATGGACGATATTCGCGATGGCCATCACGCCTTCTCCTTGTAAAACGGGTTGCTAAAGTCGAAATAGATCACCGCCGGATCGACGATGGTGTTCTCATTGCGATCGTGCAGGTAGCAGAAGAAGTTGCCTTTGCAGTTCCAGGTCGGGCTGTCGAGCACGTAGTCGAGGCAGCGGGTCTGCTTCGCCGTCGTGCGCAGCCCGGCCAGCGCGTCACGCACGCGGGACATCAGGTGCTCTTCGCTGTCGAAACCGGCGGCGGCGAGAGCGGCGGTGACCGCAAGGGTGGAGTTCAGCAGCAGGTAATAAGGGAAGTAGCGCAGCAGCTGGCTTTCACCGAAGCGGTTTTCCACGTCGGTTTCGCCCGCCTCTTTCAGCCACGCGTCGGCCCCTTCGGTCCAGGCGCTGCCCTGGCAGTCGCGGTAGATCAGCCCGACGGGGAAATCCTGCTGCATCTCAACGAGGATATTTTGCTGGTGCGCCAGCAGCACCAGACCGTAGTCCGCCTCGGCGCTGAACAGCGGAAGCAACACGCGGTCGCAGTAGGCGTCCAGCCAGCAGCGGGCGGCCTGGGCGAGCGGTAAATCCAGACGCTGGCTAAGACGGCGTACCGCTGCGGCCAGCAGGCTGTCACCGCCGTCAGGCGCGGCCTGGGTCAGGCTGACCAGCACGTTGGTCTGGGTGTCTGGCGTATCGAACAGCAGGTTAACGCGCAGGGCCATCAGGCTCTCTTCCTGAACGACGCCGTTTTCATCACGCAGTCCCGCCCAGCCGTCTTCCTGCATCACGCGCATGGTCGGGTAGCGGGCCTGTAAATCTTGCCAGCGTTCTGTTTTCGCCAGCCGCGCCAGGCGCATACCGCGCTTAACCTCTTTGACCGACAGCGTGCGCACGGAGTTGGTCAGGCGCACGCTGAGGGAGAATTTAATCATGTCGCTGTTGGTTTCGCTGTACAACGAGCGTGAGGAGCTGGTGGGCAGCCACTGTGCGCCCGCTTCACCCAGATCCTGTAATGAACCGTTTGCCGCCAGACGCTGACACCAGTCCTGCTCCAGCAGATAGTCGGCCTGCCACGGATGCATCGGCAGCAGCCAGCGGGTGTCGGTGAAGTGGCCGAGCAGATCGGGCGCGCTCTGGGCGGCGAAGCGCAGCAGACGCTCGCGCAGGGAGACGTTAAGGCTGTCGCCGGCAACGAGCGTGCTCTCAACGGCAAACCAGCGCAGCGGGAAGCGGGAGCCGAAATCCGGCAGATACCGGCGCGCCTCGGTTTCGTTGAACGGCTCGTGGGATTTTGGCGCAGGGTGAAACGCGTGGCCCACCAGCAGCGCCTGTTCCGCTTCGGCAAACGTCAGCGGCTTGTCGCGCAGCGTTGCCCAGCCGTGACGCAAATCAATCGCCTGCCAGGTATGGATATGGCTTTCCAGCGCGCGCTGTTTAAAACGCGTCAGCGTATCGGCATCCAGTGAGCCTTTTACTGAGGGTTTTTCAAGAATTAAATCAATCAGTTGAGTGAAAGTGACGGCGTCACCACTGTCGCTATCGCTCTGAATAAGCGTTGCCGGGAAACGGTACTGATGGTGCTGGGTGGGGGAGAAATAGCGTACCGGAACCCGAAGGGCCTGGGAGGAAGAGAGTGGAATATGAATGTGCGCTAACTCATCCGCTGCGGCTGCAGGGAGATAGCGCCAGTCCTTCGTTTCGCGTAACAGGGCGTTTAAAAAACACTGGGCTGCAACGTCTGTACCGGCAGAGCGGGGCAGAGCACGCATAGATGTACCTCATTCCATGACTGATAATAATTCTCGTTATGATATTCATTCTGTTTACAGTGGCAACTATTTTTGCAATATTTGTTTTCATTAACTTCATAATTTCCACACATTTATTGGCACTATGTTCACATTTTCATGCGCGCTGATTCTGAAACGTTGACCGAAAATATCACCTCCAAAGCCAACTGGCCCCTGGCGCTCTGCGCGGGCCTGCTGGGCATCGGGCAAAACGGGTTGCTGGTCATGCTTCCGCAGCTGGTGACCCTGACCGGACTTTCACTCTCGGTCTGGGCCGGGCTGCTGATGTTCGGCTCCATGCTTTTTTTACCCGCGTCCCCCTGGTGGGGACGCCAGAGCGAGCGCCGCGGCTGTAAGGTCGTTATGGTGGCCTCCCTCAGCGGCTATCTCGCCAGCTTTGGCGTCATGGCGCTGGTGGTCTGGGCGATGGCGGCAGGGAGGCTGGAAAGCACCTGGGGGCTGGCGGGGCTGATCCTCTCGCGTCTGCTGTATGGCCTGACGGTGTCGGGCATGGTGCCTGCCGCGCAGACGTGGGCCATTCAGCGTGCGGGCCTGGATAAACGCATGGCGGCGCTGGCAACCATCAGTTCCGGCCTCAGCTGCGGCCGCCTGCTGGGGCCTCCGCTGGCGGCGCTGATGCTCAGCGTTAACCCGGTCGCGCCGCTCTGGCTGATGGCGATCGCGCCGTTAATCGCTCTGCTGCTGGTGCTGCGCGAAGTGGCGGATCCGCCGCTGCCGCCGGTGGCACACCAGGCGACCCGTCTGCAGATGACCATGCTGCCGTTCCTGCTGCTGGCGATGCTGCTGGCGGCGCTGGTGAGCCTGATGCAGCTCGGCCTGTCACCGCACCTCAGCCCCTTGCTGGACGGCAACGCCCGGGATATCAGCCATCATGTTGCGCTCCTGCTGAGCCTGGCCGCACTGGCTACGCTCGCGGCGCAGTTCCTGGTGGTTCGTCCGCAGCATTTCAGCCCGCTGACCCTGCTTTGCATGGCGGCGGTGCTGATGGTGGCTGGGCTGGCGCTAATGTGTATCGCCGAACTGGCGCTGTTCTATGTGGGGATTGCTATCACTTCGCTCGGCGCGGCAATGGCAACGCCGGGCTATCAGCTGCTGCTGAACGATCGCCTGACCACGGGGAAGGGAGCGGGCGCTATTGCGACCAGCCACACGCTGGGTTATGGCGTCAGCGCGCTGCTGGTGCCCGTTGTGACGCGCTTTTTCGGCGAACAGTATTTAACGACGGCGGCCTTTGGCGTGGCGGCGCTGTTTTTAGCGCTGAGCATCGGGGTACGGTTAAACGAGCGTACCCCTGTCGAAAAAAATTAATGGACGTGGTGGGATGAAGGGCCGCCAGAGCCCTCATTTTGCCGCAGGCGCTGGAGCGGATCCTGCTGATAAAACTGGCTGAAACGCTGCCACAGCGCCGGGAAACGGGGCGCGAAGAGTTCGGGGGCGCTGAAGAAGTACTCCGAGAGCACCGCAAAGCACTCGGCGGGGTCAGTTGCCGCATAGGCATCAATGCTGGCCGCGCTTTCGCCCACCAGATCGATCTCATCCTGGATGTTATCCATTGCCGCATGCAGGTCGTGCTCCCATCCTGCGACTTCACGTAGCGGAATAAAAGGCACGCCGCTGGCGCGATCGCCGTTGCGGGTATCAAGCTTATGCGCCACCTCGTGAATAATCAGATTAAAGCCCGAGGCGTCGAACGAGTCCTGAATGTCGAGCCAGTTGAGGATAATTGGCCCCTGCTGCCAGCTTTGTCCGGACTGCACCACCCGCTGGTTGTGTACCAGCCCGATATCATCCTCCCACTCGTCATCGACGACGAACGGTGCAGGATAAATCAGCACTTCATGAAAACCATCCAGCCACTCAATGCCGAGCTCCAGCACCGGCAGGCAGAAAAGCAGGGCGATGCGGGCGTTTTTCAGCGGATCAAGCTCGAACCCCTGCAGCGGCACCAGACGTTTTTGCTGCAAAAAACGATCCGCCATCTGAACCAGTTTCGATTGTTCATCCGGCTTAAGATTCGCCAGAACAGGGATCGCCAGCGCGTCATCCCACGGCAGCGCCATATCCCGGCCAGCCTCATTCGTTTTCCAGGGCCACTTAATCATCACTTTGCTCGCAAACTCGTCACTTGAACACAAAGGGGAACGTTATCATTGCAACACTTACAGCCCGAATAAACTATCATTTCGTACGTAGCGGTGGGTAGCGCTTTGCAGGCATCACCTTCATTTTGTGACGTCTGTCGTAGCCTTTATCCGCAGGTGGGGTGAATAAATCAGTACGGTATTGAAAAGATGAGCGATTTCAAAGGCAACAAGCAGGACCTCCCCAGTCGGCTGTGTGTGCACTGCCAGCGGCCCATGACGTGGCGCAAAAAATGGGCGAAATGCTGGGATGAGGTTAAATACTGTTCCGAGCGTTGTCGCAGGAGCCATCGTTGACCGAGCTGCGTCTGATCCTGGGCGATCAGCTTAATCCGCATCACAGCTGGTTTGATACCTGCAGTCCGAACGTCATTTACGTGATGCTGGAGCTGCGGGCGGAAACCGCATACGTGCTGCATCATGCCCAGAAAGTTATCGCTATCTTCGCCGCCATGCGCGCGTTTGCCTCAGCGTTGAAAGAGAAGGGGCATCGGGTGAGGTATGTCCGACTCTCTGACGGTTCAAACCGCGGCGCGCTGGAAGAGAATCTCAACGCGCTTGTTACGCATTACAGCGCCGGCAGGGTGTTGTGGCAGGAGCCCGACGAATGGCGTCTTGATGCGCAGCTGCAGGCGTGGGCGAAAACAGCGTCCTTCGAAACAGCCTGCGTCAGCAGCGAGCATTTTTTCACCCCCCGGGACGCGGTAAGCGCGTTTTTTGCGTCGCGTAAAAGCTGGCGAATGGAATACTTTTATCGGGAAATGCGCCGTCGGCACGGGATTCTCTTGACCTCTGAAGGCGAGCCGGAAGGGGGGAAGTGGAATTATGATGCTGAAAACCGCAGGCGCTGGTCCGGCGAGCCGCCCGTGCCGGGTGACTCGCGCCCCCGCCACGATCGTTCAGCCTTGTGGGCAGAGATCCAACGCTGCGGCGTAAAAACCTTCGGCGAACCGCAGGCCGACAATTTTCGCTGGCCGCTCAACCGTTCGGAAGCCAAAGCCAGTCTGGATGCGTTTATTTCTCACGTGCTCCCGCAGTTTGGAAACTGGCAGGATGCGATGCACGCGGAGGAACCTTTTCTTTTTCATTCGTTAATTTCTTTTGCGCTGAATACCAAAATGCTTAATCCCCGGGAAGTTGTGGCCGCCGCCCAGCAGGCATGGCGTTCTGGCCACGCGCCGCTGCCTGCCGTTGAAGGGTTTATCCGACAAATCCTCGGCTGGCGGGAGTACGTGCGCGGGATCTACTGGTCGCAAATGCCGGGCTATCGCGAGCTGAATGCCCTGGAGCAGCACGCCCCGCTGCCGGACTGGTTCTGGACGGGCAAAACGCAGATGCGCTGCCTGGCGCATGCCGTTGGGCAATCGCTCACCGAGGCTTACGCCCACCATATCCAGCGCCTGATGGTGATCGGGAACTTTAGTCTGCTCAGCGGCCTGTCGCCGCAGGCGGTTCATGAGTGGTATCTGGGGGTCTATATTGATGCGTTTGAATGGGTGGAGCTGCCCAATACTCTCGGCATGAGCCAGTTTGGCGATGGCGGGTTACTGGCCAGTAAGCCCTATGTCTCAAGCGCATCCTACATTCATAAGATGAGTAATTACTGTCAGGGATGTCGGTACCAGCACAACCAGCGCACCGGAGAGCTGGCGTGCCCGTTCAATGCCCTCTACTGGGATTTCTTTGCGCGCAACCGGGCGCGCCTCGGTAACAATCCCCGCCTGGGCATTGTCTATAAACAGCTTGCGGATATGAAGGAAGAGGAACGGCAGGCGATTGCTGACCAGGCCGGGCGCATTCGCCTCAATCTCAACAACCTCTGACCTATTTCAACACCGCGCCGGTTACGGAAGGTCAATAAGACGCTATTATTTTTGACTTTGTTGCTTTCCCTGACAGGACATCCAGACGCTATGCCCGTGAACTTCGACCTTAACGATCTCTATGCCTTCAGGGCGTTAGTGGAATACGGTAACTTCCGTGTCGCCGCTGAATCAATCTGCATATCCCAGTCGGCGCTGAGCCGCAGGATCGAAAAGCTGGAAGCCGCGCTGGGAACCAGGCTGTTTGACCGAACCACCCGCCGCGTCGCCCTGACGTTATACGGGCAAAACTTTGCTGAACGCTCAGCACAGCTGCTCGACAACGTAGAATCAATGCTGGCGGATGTCGATAAGGCCAGTGAAGAGCGGACGGGGCTGATTACGGTCGCCGCGGTACCTTCCGCCGCCTGTTACTTTATGCCTGATGTGATCCGTCGCTTTCAGTCCCGCTTTCCGCGCGTTCGCATTAAGCTCATCGACAGCAGCGCGGGGAATGTGATTGACGCCGTGGCCCGAAGCCAGGCGGATTTTGGCATCTGCTTTGCGGGAAACTTGCCGTCTGAAATTGAATTTTTCCCGCTGGTGGAGGATGTCTACGTTGTGGCGTGCAGAAAGGACCACCCGCTGGCGCAGAAGAGCCACCTGACCTGGCAGGCGTTTTACCAGCAGGACTATATCTCCCTTGATAAAACGTCGGGGAACCGCAACCTGCTGGATCGGATGCTGGGGGATATCATTCCCGAGCGCCCCAGCGTCTGCGAAACGCGCCACGTCACCACGATGCTCGGTATGGTAGAGGCGGGGATCGGCATTGCCGCCGTTCCCGCCATGTCGATGCCGACGTCAGAGTACACGCCGCTGACGCATCTGCCGCTGGTGGCGCCGGAAGTTAAACGTACCGTGGGGCTTATCCGGCGCCGGGGGCGCATCCAGTCTTATATCGCGGCTGAACTGGAAAAAGAGATCACCGAGCGGTATCGCCGGACGTAACGGGGATCATCCCCGTCTTCTCGATGACGGCGCGTGAGGGCGGTGAGGCGAGATAGGTCAGCAGCGCTTTCCCCTCGTCAGGATGTTCAGCGTGACGGGTGACCGCACCCGCGAAGCGCGTGATGTACTGCAGATTATCCGGGATTTTACCGATAAAAGTGACGCCCTGAACCGGCAGCAGCTCGCTCACCTGCTGGAAGCCCACGGCGTATTTCCCTTTTGCCACTTCCGAAGCAACCGGAATGCGTTCGACCATCGTTGCTTTAGCCGCCGCCTCCTTTTCAATCCCCAGCTTTTTAAACAACGTCTGGCTGACATACCTGCCGCTGGCGCTGTCTGAGTAGGCGATGGAGCTGGCCTGAAGCAGCGCGTTACGTAGCGTCGCCTCGCTGCTGATATCAGGGACATCCGCCCCTTTTTTCACCACCATTCCGACGGGGGAGTCCGCAAGTTCAGTTCGCGAACCCGGCTGGGTCTGGCTGGTTTTTTCGAGCTTCACCAGCGCATCGCCCACCATAATCACCACGTCGGCTTTCTCGCCGCGCGCGAGCCGGTTTGGGATCGCCTGCGGCGTAGCGCCCATTGACGGACCGGGAATAATCACGATGGTATCGCCGGTCTGGCGTTCATATTCCGGTGCCAGCTTTTCAAGGGCGGCTTTGAAACCGCCTGAAATCATCACTTTCACCTCCTGAGCGCAGGCATTGGCGCTCAGGAACGTCAGCATCAGCGCGGTGGCGGCATAACGAGAAGTGCGAGTCATGCGGCCCCCTGCGACTTAACGGTGTTTTGCACCGATACCGCGCGACGACGGTAGAGGTAGAGGGTTGCCAGCAGGGCACACACCGCGGCGAAGCTCATCCAGTAGCCCGGCGAGGCTTTGTCACCAGTGTATTCAATCAGCGCGGTGGACATCACCGGGGTAAAGCCGCCGAAGATCGCCGTTGCGAGGCTGTAAGCCAGAGAGAACCCTGCCACGCGGACTTCAGCGGGCATAATTTCCGTCAGCGCCGGGATCATCGCCCCGTTATACAGCCCATACAGGAAGGAGAGCCACAGCAGGACGCTCAGCATCATGGAGAAGCTTGGCGCATCAGCCAGCAGCGTCAGGGCCGGGTAGCTGGTGGCCAGCGCCAGCAGGGTCATGGCAATCAGCACCGGTTTACGCCCAAAGCGGTCCGACAGCGCGCCGCCCACCGGCAGCCAGATGAAGTTAGAGATCGCTACCAGCAGCGTGACCAGCAGGCTGTCCGAGGCGCTCAGCATCAGCACTTTTTTGCCGAAGGTTGGCGCGTAGACGGTGATCAGGTAGAACGCGGTGGTGGTCATCGCCACCATCAGCATGCCCGCGACCACCACCTGCCAGTTGCCAAGCAGCGTTTTAAAGACCTGACGCATCTCCAGATGATGGCGGCGTGCGCTGAACTCTTCCGTCTCCTCCAGCTTGCGGCGCAGGAAAAAGATAAACGGCACGATTAAACAGCCGAACAGGAACGGTATGCGCCAGCCCCATTCACGAATGGCGCTCTCTTCCATCAGCGCGTTCAGGGCAAAGCCCATCGCCGCGGCGACCATAATGGCAACCTGCTGGCTGCCGGACTGCCAGCTGGTATAGAACCCTTTGCGGCCCGGCGTGGCGATTTCAGCGAGATAGACCGAGACGCCTCCAAGCTCCGCGCCGGCGGAAAAGCCCTGCAGCAGACGGCCCGTCAGTACCAGCAACGGTGCCCAAAGCCCGATGCTTTGATAGGACGGGATCAGCACGATCAGGAAGGTGCCTGCCGCCATGATGGAAAGCGTCACGATCAGCCCTTTGCGGCGACCCACCTTGTCAATATAAGCCCCCAGCACAATGGCCCCGACTGGACGCATCAAGAAGCCCGCGCCGAAGACGGCAAAGGTCATCATCAGCGACGCAAATTCACTGCTCGCCGGGAAGAACGTGTGGGCGATGTAGGTGGCGTAGAAGCCGAAAAGAAAGAAATCGAATTGTTCAAGAAAGTTGCCGGACGTCACGCGAAGTATCGCGCCCGCCTTAGAGCGTACGGTTGCAGGTGAGGTTGAGGAAAACATGGTTATCTCCAGTTTATTGTTGACGTTTTACGCGTCTGTTTCTGAAAACTGGATCAGTGAGGGAAAATTAATAAGCGCAAATTACACATAAGCTGATGCGTGACATGCATCAATCCTTAATGGTGTAGCTGGATAACCATAATTTACAATAAGTTAACATCTATTTAATTATATGGTTACGATAGGAGGGCGGCATTTTGCTATTACGGTTATGTGACATTGCGCATTTGTCTCTGGAGGGTTTGAACCGACGGGGCCTGCACCGCATGGATTTTTTTCTCCGGCCAGTAAAATCCCTGCGCCAGATCGGCCCCCGCCAGCGATGCCGCTCTGACGTCTCCCTGACTCTCAACCCCTTCCGCAAGGACGAACGTTCCGAAACGTCGTGCTTCAGCGATCAGGTGCGCTAAACCCGCGCTATCGTTGCGATACTGCTGGAACGCAGCGCAGTCGAGTTTCACCCCATCGAATTCCAGCCCGCTATCGGCAAGCGTACTGCCATAGTCGCTGAGATAATCATCGAGCCAGACCTCCATACCGGCATGCCTAAGCCGCCGGAGATTTTTATCCAGTAATGCGAGCCTGGTCGCGTCAAGACGGGCGATTGCCATTGGGTCCTGAAGCTCAACGACCCCCGGTAAAGGGCCTTGCAGAAGCGCCGCGGTCCCCTCTTCGCTGGCGAGAATGGTTGTGGTGAGGTTAACAAAGAGCTTTACGGTGATTTTTTGACTTTCAAGCATCTTGAGCTGCCACGTTCTCAACTGCAGGAGTTGGGCGGATGAGCACTGTTCAAACCACTCTGCAATATTGTCCTCAGTGGGAGGCTCAGACAGCACTTCATATCCACAGAGTTGCCTCGTAGTGAGTGACATTATGGGCTGCAGTCGAATAGTAAAACGTTTCATGACGACGTGAGTGTGCGATTTTATAGGTGATTAATTCTATATCCCTCCCTTTATTTAATGGTGTTAATCTTTGTGAACAGTGTAAAAATAGTTTTTTATACTGGTCTGGATGCCTTTTATCGGCCCGTTTAATGTTTTTCTGCGTCTGTTTATCCCTTGTTCATCATTTGTTGTTTTTGAGTTAAGTTAGTCAGTCTGCTCAGTAGTGTAATTAAAAAAGTCAGAAAGAATTGTAAATATTTAACCGGCCATCAAAGTACAATTGCGCTATTTTTAATCGCCTTAATCACAGGAGCCAAAACGTCAGAACGGAAGGTAATATTTTGGGTATACAGGCGATCTTTTCTTATATCCGGCTGATTTTTCGACAGGTTTGTTGAGGCGAAAGAGCGATGTGAGGTCTGAGCTGTATTTATGATGTGATTTTAAGGATAAATCTCGCCTAAATTTGATTTAGATCAATTTTAAACTGTATTTTCAGTTTTTTCTTACCTTAAAGATGATTCATGCGATATATAAAAATAACCACTGCATTAGTTAACTTATTGAATATTAATGAATTTTACTTTCAAGGTTATAGTGTTGAGTACACATTAAGCGTTCAGACATGCCCCTTTCTTGATTTAATAATTCTGAATATTCCTGATTATTCCTGATTGCTGAAATAGAGTCGGGTAAGGCGATTAAAATTTATTAATATTTTTCAAGATTAAAATATTAAATTTTTGTTGTTTTTGGTAAATGATGCGATAACTTGTCTATGATACAGTACAAAATTCTGACTATGGGGCCTGCACTGTGTAATGTATCCTGGACTTCGCAAAAAAAATAAACTTAACAAGATGAAAATATTAAAAATGATCTGCGTCACGTGCCCAAGCGAGGTAACGCGTCAGGAGCCATTTCGCGCATGCCCGGAGGAAAACTTACTTAATAAGAGTTTATGCATATGAAATTTATAATGAATAAGCAGATAATATTTGACTCAGATATGAGTACACTGGGCCTCGAAGGTTCTCAGGATGAGTTGATTCAAATCTCAAACCCTACGAAGAGACTTTTATTGTTGCTTATTGCCCATAAGGGAGAGGCAATAAAAAGGGAAGTAATATTTAAGAAAGTCTGGGACGACTATGGCATGGTTTCCAGCAACAATAATCTTAACCAGTGCGTAAGCAAGTTACGTAAGATTATGAAGAATCTTGGCATGGATGAGGAGGTGATTGTCACCGTACCCAAAATAGGCTTTATGCTGCATCAGCACGTTGACATCGAAAAATGCTCAGAGCCGGTTGACGTCATCATGGGGGCCCCTTCAGAAACCGAAACCGCTTATATTGCCAACGGACGTTTACTAAAAGGCAAAACTGCCGAAAGCAGCGCGGGCGAAGTATCACGCTGGCGTACGATGAAAACAGGAATAGTAAATCAGCTGGTGCTTTTTTTCGCTGTTGTGGCGCTGGGCGGGGCTGCAGGATTCTGGGTTGCCAGTAAGCCCGTTGAACGTAATGAGATTTACATGGGAAATGCTGGCTCCTGTAAGGTCATGATGTCTGAACAGGCGCTGGACAGTATAACCAATCCTGACGTAAAGAAGGTTGTGATGGATTTAGCGGTAAAGCTTAACCCCGTCTGTAAGAGTAATGAGTATGTCCTGATCATCAAAAGCAGTACGTTCAAAACGTATTCTTCCAATCTCTCGCGTCTCTATTTTATGCGTTGCGGCATGTTGAGTGACGGCAAAGAAGAGATATGCTGGGGGTTATTGCCACCACGTTGAGTGCATTATCCTTTATTTTCCCGGTATTCGCCGGGAATTTAATCTTCCCTCCCGATCACCGGTTTAATTCTCCCAGAGAATCAACATCCTTTTCTCATTCAAAATCTTGAGAAAAGCATAATTTCTTTTTTTTCTCCCTCGCTGGCGCATAAGTAATCACTGCAATTATGACGCGACTGGCATAAAAAACTTAATCGCACATTAAATTGCCTCATCTGTAGAGTTATAATCTTAAGATTTGCGATTTAATGGTTAATTATTTTTGTGATAGGGATTTTCGTATAGATTTGTTCCTGCAGCTTATCGGGCAGGGTTTACGCGTTCGCCTTTATTTGGCGTTCAATTTCATATGACCGGTTTGTCTGTAAAAAAGGTTTCATTATCGGTTCAATTGATAAAACAGGAATAAGCGTTATGAACAAGAAAAATATTATTGCGTTAGTTCTGGGGGCGTCACTGGTCTCTGGTGGGGCTTTTGCTGCGTCTGACAACACCATCACCTTCCAGGGGGAGGTGACGGATGAAACCTGTTCAGTTGCCGTAAACGGTAACAGCGCCTCTCCGGTGGTGTTATTGCCAACGGTCAGCGCCTCCGATCTTGCCGCCAGCGGTGATACTGTGGGATCGGTCACGTTTGATATCGGGGTAAGCGGCTGCACGGGCAACGCCAGTGGGGAAACGAAAATCTCGACGGTGTTTGTCGGTAATCAGGTGACGTCTAACGGCAACCTCGGCAACACCGGCACTGCGAAGAACGTTGAAGTCCAGATCCTGGATACCGCCAATGCCGTTGTGAACCTGAGCAATGGCTTTACCGGTAATGGCGACCTCAAGCTGGCCGCGAACCAGACGGACGCCTCCGCTACCTATACCGCGCAGTATTACGCCAACGCAGCGGCGACGGCGGGTACGGTAGAGGCCACGCTGCAATATGCCGTTTCCTACCAGTAACAGGCCGCACTGGAACTAACGTGTGCACGTTTTGCAGGATGCAAACGTGCACATTCCACTCAGCGCATTGCAGTCAGGGTCTCGCCACACCAGGTTCATTCGACCCGGGAGTTGTTAATAATGATAAGCGCACATCTTCAGCGTATCGCTCAGTACCTGACTTATTTGATATGTGTACTAATGCTGGCAAACACCGCATCCGCAAGCGTCACGATACTGGGCAGCCGGATTATTTATCCTGCCGGGGCCTCGTCCGTTGACGTGCAGCTCAAGAATAATGATGACATTCCTTACGTGATTCAAACCTGGTTTGACGAAGGTAATGTTAACGCGACTCCGGCTGAGGGCGCGAAAATCCCTTTTCTGACGACCCCTCCCGTGTTTCGAATCCAGGCGAAAGCGGGACAAGTTATCCGCGTGACCCATACCGGCGCGCGCGATTTACCGCAGGATCGGGAATCCCTGTACTGGTTCAATGCGCTCCAGGTCCCACCCTCGAATCTCGAGAGTGAAAAAGGGCAGAACAGAATGCTGGTCATGCTACGTACCCGGGTAAAAGTGATTTACCGGCCAGCCGGCATTGGCTCCCCAAAAAATCAGCTGAACGGGCTGCGGGTCAACACCACTTTCGATGCGCAAAAGGGGTATGGGATTTCCATAGAGAACCCGCAGCCGTGGTATGCGTCATTAACCCTCATTGAGGCTGAGGCGGGGGGGAAAAAGCATACCCTCACAGCTGATACGGTAGCGCCTTTCGATCGTCAAACGTTTTGGTTTAACAACTGGAAAACCAAAACCGTGGGAAACGGTACGGTCAGGGTATGGCTTGTTAACGATCAGGGAGCACGGATCAATGGGCACTACCCTGTCTCGTACCCCTGAGTTTCGTCGCAATCTGCTGGCGCTGTGTATCTCGTTGAGCTGCACGGGGCTGGTGGAGGCGAAAGAATATGTTTTTGACTCTTCACTGCTGCAGGGCTCGTCCTGGGGCATGGATCTGGAGCAGTTTAACCGGCATCAGGTCGCACCCGGACGTTATCTGGTGGATGTATACGTCAACAATACGCTGATGAAAAGCGAAGAAAAGATCGTCTTCCGCGCTAAAGCAGATGGTCGCGATCCTGAACCCTGTCTGGGCAAATCGCTCATGCAGGCCGCAAAACTGAAAGCAGCAGACCGCGATGAGGGGACAGCGTGTCGCCTTTTGAGTGAGTGGGCTGAACATGCAACCTGGCTGTTTGACCAGGCCTCACTGCGCCTTCAACTGGCTATTCCGATGACGGAACTCCAGCGTACGCCTCGCGGCTATATTCCGGTAAGTGAATGGGACGCGGGGATGGCGGCGATCTTTTTGCGGCATAACACCCGCTACACGTTCACGGAAAATACAGACACTCGCTACCGCTATCACTATTTGTGGAGCGGCATCAATGCCGGAACCAACCTTGGGCTGTGGCAGGTTCGACATCAGGGAAATCTGCGCTATGCGGACAGCAGCATAAATGGAAGCGATTCGAGTTATAACGCTGTTCGAACCTGGGTACAGCGTCCCATCGAACCGATCGATAGCGTGCTGGTGCTGGGGGATAACTATACCGACAGCAGCCTCTTTGGCAGCCTCTCGTTCAATGGGGTGAAACTGGCAACCGATGAACGCATGTGGCTGCAGGGGAAGAGGGGCTATGCTCCGGAAGTCAGGGGCGTTGCATCCAGCAGCGCACACGTGGTGATTAAGCAGCTAAATAACGTCATTTATGAAACCAACGTTCCGCCTGGACCATTCGTTATCAATGACTTATACAACACCCGCAGTCAGGGGGATCTTGAGGTTGAGGTCATTGAGGCCAGCGGAAAAACATCCCGTTTTACCGTGCCTTATTCCGCTGTGCCTGATTCCGTGCGTCCGGGCAACTGGCAATACGGCCTCTCATTCGGACGCGTTCGTCAGTACTACAGTATTGAAAACACCTTCCTGGAAGGCGTGTTACAGCGAGGGCTGAGCAATGAAGTCACCAGCAACCTCGGCCTGCGCGTGGCAAAGGACTACACGGCTTTTCTGGCAGGGGGCGTGCTGGCGACTGAAATTGGTGCAATTGGTCTGAATGCCACCTGGTCTGATGCCCTGGTTGAAAATGATGACCGGCAGCAGGGATGGCGTGCAGAAATCAGCTACAGCAAGACGTTTACGGCAGGCACTAACCTCGTGCTTGCCGCATATCGCTATTCGACGAGTGGTTATCGCGATCTGGAGGATGTGCTGGGCGTTCGCCGCCAGCAGAAAAGCGGTACGGAGTACTATTCAGACACCCTGCATCAGCGCAATCGACTGACGGCGACGGTCAGCCAGCCGATGGGAAGCTGGGGGGTACTTAATTTGAGTGCCAGCACGGCGGATTACTATAGCAATCAGTCGCGTATGACCCAGCTGCAGCTGGGCTACAGCAATCAGTGGCGACGAATTAGCTATGGGATGAACTTAGCCAGACAACGGACGAGCTGGGACTACGGACGCTTTTATACCAGTACTCGCGAGCCGGTTGATGACAGTTCAATAGAGAAATACACCGAAAATACCGTCTCTTTCAACGTGTCGGTCCCCCTGGACTGGGGCAGCAACCTGGCGTCGGTGGCTTACAACTACAACCAGTCGCGCGCCAGCCGCTCCTCGACAGTATCGCTAACCGGCACGGCAGGGGACGGTCGTGACAGATCGTACTCCGTGTACGGCGGATATGAACGTTATCGGGATGGGAGCAGCGGTAACGCCACGACGTTTGGTGGAAACGTTCAGGAAAATACCCGCGTGGGGTCCGTACAGGCCAGCTATGACCAGGGGGATAACTACCGGCAGGCAGGGCTTGGTGCATCCGGAACACTGGTGCTACATCCGGGAGGATTAACGCTCGGGCCGTATACCAGCGACACGTTCGCACTGGTACACGCCGATGGTGCCCAGGGTGCGCGCGTGCAGAACGGACAGGGGGCGACTATTGACGCGTTTGGCTACGCCATTCTGCCGTCGCTTTCCCCTTACCGTAGCAACAACGTCAGCCTGGACTCGCGCACTATGATGGCGGATGCCGAACTGAAAGGCGGAAGTCAGCGCGTCGTGCCCTATGCGGGGGCAGTGGTCCGGGTGGACTTTGCCACGCTGAAAGGCAAAGCCGTTCTCATTACTCTTAGTACCCGTGACGGAGAACTACCGCCAATGGGGGCGGAGGTGCGGGATACCGAGGGAACATTGATTGGCATGGTGGGGCAGGGTGGCCAAATTTATGCCCGTGTCCCGGAAGCCTCCGGTGTGTTGCGCGTGAAATGGGGCAAAGAGCGCGACCAGCGCTGCCGTGTGCCGTATCAAATTACCGGGCGAAACGCAGAGCCGTTGGTTTACCTGAGCCAGATATGTGAAAAGGAAAATTAAAATGCAGGACAGGTTAAAACATTTTCTGGTGCTGGGGCTGTTTTTGCTGATAAGCCAGCCCGCGTGGGCAAACTGCATCAGGGTGACCAGCACGTCATCACTCTCCAGCATGGCCATCGCGGCAGGGTATACTGCCGCCGACTGGTCGGGTGCATGTGATACCTGCCATGGCAATATTGGGCTGCCGGCGGTAATCAGTATCAACAGCGGCACTAACTTTCAGCCGTCGGGAACGTTGCTTGCCAGCGCGGTGGGCAATTTTTTAACGGCAGCGACTAATAAAACCTATGCCAGTAATCAAATTCTGTTCCGCTGCGCCCTGTCTGACGCCGGAAGTTTATATGAAATGTATGCCACCAACGGCGATAACGCCTATACCGGCATGTATGCCTCCGCTGAAATTGAGGGTGCATATTATGATGTCGCAAAAAACGTCGCGGTAAGAATGACCAATCTCAGCACCGGGGAATATTACAGCCGCTACTGGAAGCAAAGACAAATCACCTCGGCAGACTGGTATCAGGATGGAACCTATATTTACATTCCAGCCAGCGCATTCAGCAATGTGCTGTATGAAATGTATAAGATTTCATCCACCACCTATTATCTTAACGCCAGCAATTACTATAAAGATGCCTATACCCAACCGCGAGGCTATATAGCCTTTAAAGGCCCCGGGCTGGCATCAAATTCAATCGTGGTGGGCCAGGATAGCGCGATTTATTATTATGGCTGGTATACAAACTGGCCCGGCGCATGGAGTACCTACAATGCCGTGACCTACGTCCGTGGTGCACTATGTCAGGTTAAAGACTATCCCGCCGTTGTGCTTTTACCCACCGTCAGCTCCGCCGCGTTGCAGGCCGGAGGTACCAGTCAGGCTCCGTTCTCGGTCAGCCTCGAGTGCGAGTCAGGCGCGGTTTCCGGTACCGCCACGTCCACGGCCAGCAAGGCAAACGTGGCCATGGGCTTTTTAGTCAACCAGCCCGTTGCTGTCAGTGCTGCGCAAGGGCTGGGGCTGGTGACCAGCGGTGGGGGTCTAACCTGGCTACTGGATTCGCATTACGGTAACAGCGGCGTGGCTTCTGGCGTGGGTATAAAAATCCTTAACCGGAGTGGGACGGCAATCAATTTGTTACCCGACAGGAGCATAACCGGCACGGGAAACTCGCGCGGCTGGTATGCGTATCAGGATCTTACCAGCCTGACGTCGACGGGGGCGGTAAACACCTATACCGGTGATTTTACCGCATCATTAGAGGCCCTCAGTGGGCAAACTGTGACGCCAGGTACGGTTAATGCGCAATTACAAGTCGTTGTTAATTTCCAGTAGGCTTGCTCTGGCAGGCTTGCTGATGACGTGCCTCATCGCTGAGGCCTATGCCGTGGTTAACGTCGATCGGACTCGTGTGATTTTCAGCGCTGGCGAAATGGCCCAGTCGCTGAATCTCTCTAACGATGGTGAAACGCCAGCCATAATTCAGGTCTGGACGGACACGGGCGATCCGCTGGTGCCGCCGGACAAAGTCAGCACGCCGATTGTGTCTACTCCTCCGGTTTTCAAAATGTTGCCGAAGGAGATTCGTTCGTTGCGTTTGCTGCTTACGGCACGTCAGGGGCTGCCGAACGATCGGGAAAGCGTCTTTTGGCTGAATATTTTCCAGATCCAGCCTGAGAGCGAGCGGACCCGGCAGAACGCGCAAAAGTTAATTCTGCCGTTACGCTTAAGGATGAAGGTCTTTATTCGTCCTGCCGACATCGGCGATCCTGATGCTCTTCAGTATCAGACGCTTCAGTTCAGCGCTCAGGATACGCGGTTAATCATTACTAACCCGACGCCCTGGAATATCAGCCTCAACGTGGAAATACCCGGGCAAAGGCCGCTGACCAATATTATGGTTTCGCCACGGGCGGAAAAGGTGATTTTGCCTGATAAGCCACTCTTGCCGGGAGAAACGGTAGCCTATCGTGTGATTACCGACGACGGTAATTATCTTAATTATCAGGCCGTTGTTCGACAATAGCATGCGGCGTTAGCATATATTGAAAAACTAAAATGAAGAAAAAGCGTTTGTATGGTGTGTATGGAGAATAAGAAAACTATTCTCCATACAGGGCAGCGACAGCAGGAGTTAATTAACGAGTTGCTGTCGCTGCTGCTGGCGATATGGAAAATCTCAGCGCTGTGAACAGCCTTTGCACTGCTTGTTCTGGATCTGCTGGAAGAAGTCGTTGCCTTTATCATCCACCAGAATAAACGCCGGGAAGTTCTCCACCTCAATTTTCCAGATCGCTTCCATACCCAACTCAGGATAGGCCACACACTCCAGGCTCTTGATGCTGTTTTGCGCCAGCACCGCCGCCGGGCCGCCGATGCTGCCCAGGTAGAAGCCGCCGTGCTTATGGCAGGCGTCGGTCACCTGCTGGCTGCGGTTGCCTTTCGCGAGCATGATCATGCTCGCGCCGTGGGATTGCAGCAGGTCAACATACGAGTCCATGCGTCCCGCCGTGGTCGGGCCGAGTGAGCCAGACGCGTAGCCTTCCGGGGTTTTTGCCGGGCCCGCGTAGTAAATCGGATGATCTTTGACGTACTGCGGCAGCGCTTCGCCGTTATCCAGCAGCTCTTTAAGCTTCGCGTGGGCAATGTCGCGCGCCACGATAATGGTGCCGTTCAGCGACAGGCGGGTAGAGACCGGATGCGCGGAAAGCTGGGCAAGGATCTCGTTCATCGGCTTGTTCAGGTTGATGCTCACCACGTCGCCTTCGCCCTGCTGGCGCAGGGATTCAGGAATATACTGACCCGGGTTGTGCTCAAGCTTCTCAATCCAGATCCCGTCGCGGTTGATTTTCGCCTTGATGTTACGGTCGGCGGAGCAGGAGACCCCCATGCCGATTGGGCAGGAGGCACCGTGGCGTGGCAGGCGGATCACGCGGATATCGTGGGCGAAGTATTTCCCGCCGAACTGCGCGCCGAGGCCGAGGTTCTGTGCTTCCTGGAGCAGTTCCTGTTCGAGCTGAACGTCGCGGAACGCCTGGCCGTGCTCGTTGCCTTCGGTTGGCAGCGCGTCGTAGTAGCGGGTGGAGGCGAGCTTCACGGTTTTCAGCGTGGCTTCCGCTGAGGTGCCGCCGATAACAAACGCGATATGGTACGGCGGGCAGGCTGCGGTCCCCAGGGTACGCATCTTCTCAACCAGGTAGTTTTTCAGCTTCGCCGGGGTAATCAGCGCTTTGGTTTCCTGGTAGAGATAGGTTTTGTTGGCAGAGCCGCCGCCTTTCGCCATGCACAGGAATTTGTATTCGTCCCCGTCGACGCTGTAGAGGTCAATCTGTGCGGGCAGGTTAGTGCCGGTATTCACCTCTTTATACATATCCAGTGCCGCATTCTGCGAGTAGCGCAGGTTGTCTTCAATGTAGGTGTTATACACGCCCTGGCTCAGGGCCGCTTCGTCACCGCCGCCGGTCCAGACGCGCTGGCCTTTTTTACCCATGATGATTGCGGTGCCGGTATCCTGGCAGGTGGGCAGCACGCCCTTGGCCGCGATCTCGGAGTTGCGCAGGAACTGCAGGGCAACGTACTTGTCGTTCTGGCTGGCTTCCGGGTCGTTGAGGATGGCGGCAACCTGCTTCTGGTGGGAAGGACGCAGCATAAATGCGGCGTCGTGGAAGGCCTGCTGCGCCAGCAGGGTCAGCGCTTCCGGCTCCACTTTCAGGATTTCCTGGCCTTCGAACTCGGCAACGGAAACGTGCTCTTTGGTCAGCAGGTAGTATTCGGTGTCGTCATGCGCAAGAGGGAAGGGGTTCTGGTAGATAAACGGTTTGTTTGACATAGCGTATTGCTCCACAAAAATAAAACCGCCGGAGGAGAAGTCCGGCGGTCAGGAATCAGAACATCATGGACATCCACGGATAGCCAATCAGCAGCAGGGCCGCCAGGAAGATGGCACCGAAGATGGTGCCGAGGCGCCAGTAGTCTTTGGTTGGCAGGTAGCCACTACCGTAGTAAATCGGGCTTGGACCGGTACCGTACGGGGTGATAATCCCCATCACGCCCAGCGAGGTCACCATCAGCAGAACGAACACTTCCATATTCATGCCCGGAATGGTGGAGGCGATGGTCAGCATCGCTGGCAGCAGCGCCGTGGTGTGCGCGGTGGTGCTGGCAAACAGGTAGTGCAGCAGGTAGAACGCCAGCAGCAGGACGATGGTCGCCACGCCCGGAGAGATACCGCTCATCAGCAGGCCGCCTTCTTTACCTAACCAGCTGATAAAGCCGGTAGAGGAGAGGCCGTCCGCCAGCGCCACCAGGGTGGCGAACCAGACGAAGGTGTTCCACGCCGCTTTGTTGCCGGTGATATCGTTCCACTCCAGCACGCCGGTCCACAGCATCAGGCCGACGATGAGCAGGGCCGCCATCGCGGGTTCAATCCACGCGGCGGCGAAGATCCACATCAGCAGCGCGCAACATACGAACACCAGCAGCAGAATTTCATTGCGCGACAGTTTGCCCAGTTTTTCCAGCTCGCGGGTCGCCCACAGCGGCACTTCGTTGTTCACCTTCACTTCTGGCGGGTAGAACCAATAGGCCAGCAGCGGCATGGTCAGGATCAGCAGGATGCCCAGCGGCAGGAAGGCCAGGAACCAGGTCCCCCAGGAGATGTCGATCCCAACCGTACTTTTCACCAGCGCCAGGGCCAGCAGGTTCGGCGCAAGGGCGGAGAGGAACATTGAGCTGGTGATACAGGCCGCGGTGATCGCCACCCACATCAGGTAAGAACCAATCTTACGCGCGCTTGGGTCGTTGGGTTTTGAACCGTACAGCGGCGGCAGGTTAGCGATGATCGGGTAGATGGTCCCACCGCTGCGCGCGGTATTGGACGGAGTGAACGGTGCCAGCAGCAGGTCCGCAAACGTAATCGCGTAACCGAGCGTCAGGCTGCGACGGCCGAGGTACTTCACCAGAATCAGCGCCAGACGGCGGCCGAAGCGGGTTTTGTCATAGCCTGCGGCAAACATAAAGGCACCGAAAATCAGCCAGACGGTGGAGTTACCAAACCCGCTCACTGCCCACTTAAAGGAGGCGCCCGCCAGCTTGAATTTCGGGTCAGCCAGCTGTTCAGGGCTGAACAGCACCCACTGGCTGCACAGGGCAATGGCGACCACGCCGGTCAGACCGATCACCGCGCCCGGCAGGGGTTCGAAGATAAGACCGACGATCACGCCGACGAAGATGGCGAAGTAGTGCCACGCGTAAGGAGGCAGTCCTTCCGGTACCGGAACAAACAGCAGCAGTACGGCGACGATGACGGGCAGTGCCATCATCAGCAGACGTTTTGCGTTTCCATTTGATGCCTGGTTCGCCACAGGGGGCGTTACAGCAGTTTTTGTATTCATAGTTTCACGTCTTAAGTTGTCAAAAATTCGGTCGCACTGAAAAGTCAAAATTGCTTTCTTAAGTTTCTTTGCTTTTTTTAGTTATTAAAGGTGCGTTTTTGTATTTTCAGTAATAGCGATTTAACGCTTTTTTGTGTGCGTTAAATTAAAAAATGATGATGTTTTTATATTGCGCTTTTAAATGCCATGACTATTGATCGAGATCAAAAAAACAGAATTGCAGCGTTATTTTTATGCTTTTATTAATAACCACTCTGGCGTATGTGGTTATTATCTTTTTTGCGGGTTTATTTTATCATTTCTGTAACAATTTGAATTTTTAATAATTGCTATTTAGTTGATTTTAAAGGGTATTTTTGGTTTTTGGTGTAATGGTTTTACCATTTTTTATTTAACGTATTTTAAAATATTGTGAATGCCTGAATGACAATCGCTAACACCAATGTATTATTAGTGTTATCACAGGGATTAAATAGTTTTTTAACTAACGTAATAACTTTAGAAACTAAAAAAATCATTATATTAATATCATGACATCGGCAAAAAACGACGAAATAAAAAATCAATCCGATAACGAATTCTCAATTTTTAAAAGTTTGGAGTTTCTATTATGAGCACTAACGAACGCATTCTTAGCCCCTTCACATTACCGAATGGCACTGAACTGAAAAACCGTTTGTTAATGGCCCCTATGACCACCTGTACCGGCTATTATGACGGCACCGTCACCAGCGAGCTGGTGGAGTACTATCGGGCCCGTTCCGGCAGCATTGGCACCATCATCGTGGAGTGCTGCTTCGTCGACGATCTCGGCCTTGCCTTCCCGGGGGCAATTGGTATTGATAACGACGAGAAAATCGCCGGGCTGGCGAAAATCGCCGAGGCCATTAAATCCAAAGGATCTAAGGCCCTGCTGCAGATCTACCACGGTGGCCGCATGGTTGATCCGAAACTGATCGGTGGCCGTACCCCGGTTGGCCCAAGCGCCGTGGCCGCGCCGCGTGACGGTGCCGCAACGCCGGTTGCCCTGACCGCCGAAGAAGTGGAAGGCATGATCGGCAAGTTTGGTGAAGCCGTGCGCCGCGCCATCCAGGCCGGTTTTGACGGCGTGGAAATCCACGGGGCGAACACCTACCTGATTCAGCAGTTCTACTCTCCAAACTCTAACCAGCGCGACGACGAGTGGGGCGGCAGCCGCGACAATCGCGCGAAGTTCCCGCTGGCGGTGCTGGACATCACCCACAAAATGGTGCGCCAGTACGCGGACGACGCGTTTATTATTGGCTACCGTTTCTCCCCTGAAGAGCTGGAAGTGCCGGGCATCCGCTTTGAAGACACCATGTACCTGCTGGAAAAACTGGCGGCGCGCGGCGTGGACTACCTGCACTTCTCCGTCGGCGCGACCCTGCGTCCGTCCATTGTCGACACCCAGGACCCGACGCCGCTGATCGAAAAATACTGCGCGATGCGTTCTGAAACGCTGGCGCAGGTTCCGGTGATGGGCGTGGGCGGCGTGGTGAATGCGTCAGACGTGAATGAAGCGCTGGACCACGGTTACGACCTGATTGCCGTTGGCCGCGCCACCATTGCCTACCCGGACTGGACCGACCGCATCGCGGCCGGGGAAACGCTGGAGCTGTTTATGGACAGCACCAAACGCGAGGAACTGAGCATTCCTGAACCCCTGTGGCGCTTCTCGCTGGTGGAAGCGATGATCCGCGACATGAGCATGGGCGAATCGAAATTCAAACCGGGCATGTTCACCGAGAAGGTGCAGGACGACGCGAACGAGCTGGTGATTAACGTCAGTCTGGAAACCGACCGCATTGCGGACATCGAGCTGGCCTCTGGCCCGAGCGATGACGTTGAGTTCGTCACCAGCTTTGAAGAGATCCGTACCCGCATTCTTGACGCCAATACCCCGCACGTGGATGCCATCACCGGTGCAACCAGCCAGAGTGAAGCGGTGAAGAAAGCGGTCTCTAAAGCGATGCTGAAATCCAGCAAAGCGCTGGCAGCGGAAGAGGGCGTGGACCCGAACGAAACCCGCAGCGTGGACGTGGTGGTGGTCGGCAGCGGCGGCGCCGGTCTGGCGGCGGCGATTCAGGCTCACGACGAAGGCGCGAGCGTGCTGATTGTTGAGAAGATGCCGACCATCGGCGGGAACACCATTAAAGCCTCTGCCGGGATGAACGCCGCCGAAACCCGCTTCCAGCGCATGAAGGGCATTCAGGACAGCAAAGAGCTGTTCTACCAGGAAAGCCTGAAAGGCGGCGGCAACAAGAACAACCCTGAACTGCTGCGCCGCTTTGTCGAGAACGCGCCGCAGGCGATTGAGTGGCTGGCAACGCGCGGCATCATGCTGAACGACATCACCACCACCGGTGGGATGAGCATCGACCGTACTCACCGTCCAAAAGACGGCTCTGCGGTGGGGGGCTACCTGATCAGCGGCCTGGTGCGTAACGTCAACAAACGCAACATCGAGGTGATGCTGGATACCTCCGTCAGCGACATCCTCTTCGAGAACGGTGAAGTGACCGGGGTTCGCCTGACCACTGAAGAGAACGAAACCGTCACCGTGGCAGCGAAAAGCGTGATCGTGGCGACGGGCGGCTTCAGCGCCAACAGCCAGATGGTCGTCAAATACCGTCCGGATCTGGAAGGGTTCGTCACCACCAACCACAAAGGGGCAACCGGCGGCGGCATCGCGCTGCTGGAGCGCATCGGGGCGGGCACCGTGGATATGGGCGAAATCCAAATTCACCCAACCGTTGAGCAGAACACCTCGTACCTGATTTCCGAATCCATCCGTGGGGGCGGGGCGATTCTGGTCAACCAGAAAGGGGAGCGCTTCTACAACGAAATGTCGACCCGCGATAAAGTCTCGGCGTCAATCATCGCGCTGCCGGAGAAATACGCGTACATCGTCTTTGATGAGCACGTACGCGCCAAAAACAAAGCTGCGGATGAGTACATCGCCAAGGGCTTCGTGACCAGCGCCAGCTCGCCAAAAGCGCTGGCGGAAGCGCTCGGTATGGATCACCACGCTTTCCTCGCGACCCTGGAACGTTACAACGGTTTCGTTGAAAAACAGCACGATGACGATTTTGGTCGTACCACCGCGCTGCGTGCGCCCATCAACGAAGGGCCTTTCTACGCTATTCAGATTGGGCCAGGCGTGCACCACACCATGGGCGGCGTGACCATCAACACCGAAACCTGCGTGCTGGACAGCAACCACAACGTACTGCCGGGGGCGTTTGCGGCGGGTGAAGTGGTCGGGGGGATCCACGGCGGCAACCGTATCGGCGGTAACGCGGTGGCGGATATCATTATTTTTGGTACCCTTGCAGGACATCAGGCGGCGATGCGCTCAAAAAGAACGTAAGGCTCCTGTCTCCCCGGCGGCGCGGTGCCTGCCGGGGCTACATCTGAGGACACATGCAATGCCTGATAGCCATCGCGTTTACAGCTACTCCGCCGTTCTGATGGGCTCGCCCATTCTCCTGAAGCTCTTCTCCCATGACGAAGCCCTCGCGTCCCGCGTTTTCCGCCTGATCAAACAGTACGAAGATCTCCTCACCGTTAACCGGGCGCATTCCCAGGTGATGGACATCAACCATGCGGCGGGCCAGCATCCGGTTGCCGTCAGTCGTCCAGTGTTTGAACTGATCCGCTGTGCCAAAGCGGCAAGCATGCTAAAAGACAGCGCGTTTAACCTGGCGATCGGCCCGCTGGTGAAGCGCTGGAAGATTGGCTTTCAGGGAGACAGCGTTCCGCCTGCCGATGACATTGCGTCCCTGTTGGCGATAACCCGGCCCGAGGAGGTCATCCTTGATGAGGCGCAGACCAGCGTGTTTCTGACCAGAGCGGGGATGGAGATTGATCTGGGGGCCATCGCCAAAGGCTATATCGCCGACCGGGTGCGGGACTACCTGCGCAAAGAGGGCGCTGAGCTGGGGCTGATCAACCTCGGCGGAAACATCCAGACGTTAGGCTCGCCGGAAGGGGGCTGGAGCGTGGGGCTAAAAAAACCGTTCGCCGGTGACGCGCTTATCGGTGCGATGACGGTGGAGAACCTATCCGTGGTGACCTCGGGAACGTACGAGCGCTACTTCGAGCAGAACGGCAAGCGCTATCACCATATTCTCGATCCGCGCACCGGGTATCCGCTCGACAACGAGCTGGAGAGCGTCACTATCATTTCAAAAGACTCCATTGACGGCGACATCTGGACCACGCTGATGTACGGCATGGGGGTAGAAAAGGGCTGTGCCGCCCTGCGCGCGCGCCCCGATATTGAAGCTATCTTTGTGACCAAAACAAAAGAAGTGGTGATCTCCTCGATGCACCACTTCCGTTTTACCCTTCTGGACGAGAGCTACCGCGTTATTGGCAGTACTGTTTGAGCAGCCCGATCTGTTCCGGCTGTAAGCGGTAGCGATACACCGGACGCCCGGTGGCGCCGTAGTGAATGCTGGTGAACAGAATGTTGATCTGCGCAAGCCAAATCAGGTACTTACGGCAGGAGACGCGTGAGATATTGACTGCGTTAGCCAGATCGTCGGTGGAAAATTCCGTCTCCGGGTGGCCATCAATCCACTGGCAAATCGTGCGCAGCGTTTGCGGCGTTAACCCCTTCGGCAATTTTTTAGTGTCCGCCAGCTCCGGCGCGCCGCCGTGGATCAGCCTGTCGACGTCCGCCTGCTCGTAATACTGGTGCGAGCCCATCAGGCTGTGCTTTGCCTTCCAGCCGTTCAGCGCCTCTTCAAAGCGCGGGAACTGGAACGGCTTTATCAGATAATCCACCACGCCGTAGTGGATGGAGGTCTGGATCGTGGCGGCATCGGCGGCCGAGGAGATCATAATCACATCAATCGGGCGGCCTGACGCGCGAATATCGGGCAGCAGATCCAGCCCGTTATCCTGCTGCATGTAGACGTCCAGCAGCACCAGATCGACAGGCTGGCTGGGGTTATTGATAAAGGCCCTGGCCTGATTGAGCGTGGAGGCGACGCCGCAGCAGCTGAAGCCTTCAACACGGTTGACGTACAGACGGTTGAGATCGGCTACCATGGCGTCATCATCGACAATTAATACATTTATCACGCGATATTCCTCTCGCTATCCCAGGGGATGTGAACAAAAAATTGGGTAAATACGCCAGGCTCAGACTCGACGGTAATATCGCCGCCCAGGTTCTGGATCTGCTGGCGAGCAAGGAACAGCCCAACGCCGCGGTTTTCACCTTTTGTTGAGAACCCCTTAGTAAAAATAGCCTCCAGCTGAGTGGGATCAATGCCGGGGCCATCGTCGCTGACTTCGCAGCTGAGCCAGCCATTCTGATAATGCAGCAGCAGGCCGATCTCGCCTTCCTGCTGTCCTGCCATCGCGTCGAGCGCGTTTTCGATTAAGTTACCCAGCGCGGTGATCAGCACCGCAACCTGCTCTTCACTGGCGGTATCCGGTATCAGGCTTTCATCCGCCAGCGTCAGGGTGACGCCGGCCTCTTTCGCCCGGTTGATTTTACCCAGCAGGAACCCGGCAACGACCGGGGACTTTACCTTGCTCTGGATCGTGCCAATGTCCGTCTGGTAATTATGCGCCGTCTGGATGATGTACTCCTCCAGCTTGTCGTAACGCTTCATGTGCAGCAGGCCGAGGATCACATGCAGTTTATTCATAAACTCGTGCGTATGGCTGCGCAGGGCGTCGACGTAGTTGACCATGCCATCGATACGCTGCATCAGCTGGCTGATTTCCGTTTTATCGCGGAAGGTGCTGATAGCCCCGATCACCCGATTCTGGCTTTTAACCGGCACCATGTTGCAGAGCAGCAGTCGTCCGTTGCAGCTGATCTCCTGATCCTGACGCGCAACCCCGGTTTTCGATACCTCACGCAGGCTTGCCAGCAGCGGCTCGCTGGTGTTTTCGGTCTGCTTGCCGGAGGGAAGAAGTAATATCTCTCTGGCAGCGTGGTTAATCATCGTCACGCGGCCGTGAATATCGACGGCCAGTACCCCTTCGCGAAGCGACTGCAGCATCGCCTGGCGCTGTTCGAACAGGGCGGAAATTTCGTAAGGTTCAAGCCCGAACAGGATGTGTTTCAGGACCCGTACCAGACCCCAAATCGCCATCGAACTCATAAAGATGCTGAACAGAATCGTCCAGAGCGCGTTGAGTCGCCCGCGGGCTATCTGGTCTTCCACCTTTTTGAGGGAAATCCCGACCACGACGACCCCGATCTGATCGTGCTGGCTGTCATAGACCGGCGTGAAAACGCGAAGCGCCTCGGCGAGGGCACCGCGGTTAACTGAGACATTCTCTTTGCCTTCCAGCGCGGGTTCCAGATCGTTGCCGATAAAATGCAGGCCGATGAGCGCCTCGTTCGGGTGCGAGTAGCGAATCCCCCGCATGTCGGTCACCACGGTAAGCAGCAGATCGTTACGTTGGGTAACGGCTTTGGCGATGGGCTGAATGATGTCGGCCTGCGGCGACTGCATCAGGCCGCGCTGGATCTCAGGGCTGTCGGCCAGCGTGCGGGCGATGCCCAGAGCGGTATCTTTTACATCATCGCGGGTCGCCCGGGTGATCTGCACGGAATAGAGCGCAAAAACTACCAGCAACACCGAGGCGATAATCGCGGACACCATCAACGTGACCAGCGTGTACAGTTTCATGGGGCGCTTGCGCGTCAGAGGGAAAGGCTGCAGATCGCTCATCAACACTCCGCGATGATTAAGAAAGGGAGTGATTATCGCTGATGATGGGCTTTTCTTAAAGCCATGTAAAAGCGTCGATTTACTCTTCTTTTCGTGACCCCACTCGCAGGTCATCTATATAAAACACTTTATAGTGTGTGGGTACTCATAATAAGGAGGCTGTTTATGAGCATTACGCTTACCGGTTCAGTCAAGGAAAGACGGCACGCCAGCACGATGAATATAGATAGATTGTCCACGCTGGACATGCTGAAGGTTATCCACGAGGAAGATGCACGCATTTCTGCTGCTATAACCCCCTGCTTAACGACAATCGCCCGCGCGGTGGATAACGCCGCCTCGGCGCTCAACCACGGCGGCCGTCTGCTGATTGTCGGCGCGGGCCCGTCAGGCTGCATCGCACAACAGGCTGCAGATGAGTATGCGCCGGGGAAAACGCCGGTAATTGCCGTGACGGCAGAAGAGGGGGATGGGAGCTACGAGCGCGGTGTGGCTGATCTGCAGGCCATTAAATTTGATGAGCACGATATGATGCTTGCCGTGACCGTCAGCGGAAAAACGCCGTGGGTCTGGGGGGCAATGCGGCATGCGTGGTCGTTGGGAGCGCCGGTTGCGGTCATCACCGGTGATGCACAAAGTGAAGCAGCACAGCTGGCAAGCATGGTAATTGCCCCAGAGCTTGGGGCTGATGTGGTTGCCGGGTATCGCAATACCAGGGCGGGGATCGCGCAAAAAATGATCCTCTCAATGATTACCACCGCGCTGGCCGTTCGCACCGGGCGCGTTTACAGCAACCTGCGCGTGGATCTTGAGGCAAGCAATACCAAATGGGCTGAACGGCAAATCGCCATTGTGATGGAAGCGGGGGGATGCACCCGGGCGCAGGCAAAAGCCGCGCTGGAGAGCTGTAACCATCACTGTAAAACGGCGGTGTTGATGGTGCTGACCGGTCTGGATGCGTGGAAAGCCCATGAGCTGCTGGCGCAGAATAACGGGTTTATCCGCGTGGCGCTGCAGGAAGCGCCGTAAAATAGTGTCCCTTGAAACAAAAAAGCCCGCAAATGCGGGCTTTAGTATTTTCAGGGATCAGAACTGGTAGATCATGCCGATGCCAACAATGTCATCGGTTGCAATACCATTGTCATTGTAGAAGGCGTCATCTTCGTCCAGCAGGTTGATTTTATAATCAACGTAGGTGGAGAAGTTCTTGTTGAAGTTGTAGGTCATGCCCAGGTCGATGTAGTTAACCAGATCCTGGTCTACATAGTCATAGCCATTGCGTGGGTGATAATCGTTACCGCCCAGATCGATGCCTTTGGAATAGACCCACGCCAGGGATGGACGCAGACCGAAGTCAAACTGGTATTGCGCTACGGCTTCAAAGTTCTGCGTTTTGTTGGCGATGCCGTCGCTGCCGTACGGCGTCATGTTGCGGGTTTCCGCGTACATCATCGCCAGGTAGACGCCTTGAGCATCATATTTTGCGCCAACGGTCCATGCGTCTGCACGGTCACCGCCTGCGTATTTGCTGAAGCGGTTATAGTTGCCCGCGCCATAAGCAACCTGATCGTTGGTACGGTCAGAGGAAGAATACGCCGCACCCAGGGTCAGGCCGAAGTCGAAGTCATAGGTGGTAGACATACCGAAGCCGTCGCCGTTCTGGAAGCGTACGTCGTCGTGACCGTTTTTGGTGCCTTCCTGATCTTCGTTAGCGTTTGCGCCTTCGTTAGCACCCTGATACTGCAGCGCGAAGTTCAGGCCATCAACCAGACCGAAGAAATCATTATTACGGTAGGTCGCAACACCGTTGGTACGGCCAACCATATAGTTGTCAGTCCAGGTGTAGGAATCGCCACCAAATACCGGCAGCATATCGGTCCAGGCTTCAACGTCATACACGACGCCGTAATTACGGCCATAATCAAATGAACCGTATTCGCCATATTTCAGGCCCGCATAGGCCAGACGGTTGAAAGAGGTATCCCCGGCGTCTTCGGTATCATTTGCGTAGGTTTTATATTCCCACTGACCGTAACCGACCAGATCGCGGGTAATCTGTGTTTCGCCTTTGAAACCAATCTGCACGTAGGTTTCGTCGCCGTCGTCGCCCGCGTTGTCGGAGAAGGTATGACGCGCGTCAACCTTGCCGTACAGGTCAACTTTATTGCCGTCTTTGTTATACATTTCAGCCGCGTTTGCCGCGCCAGCCATTAATAAAGCGGGTACAAGAATTGCCAGAACTTTTCTTTTCATTATATATTCCCTTTAAAGATAATTTATATGAATATATGTAATCACCCTCCGTAATTACGTGTTTGATACTATTCTATGGCTCGTGAATTTGGTTCAAAAATAAATGTAATTAAACCAGTGAAAATATTACAAAATATTTCCAAAAATCTCTTTATTTTTCATATGAATTAATCGCTTGAAAGTATTGCGGGTAATTATTATTAAGTATTTCGGGGTTCTATTTTTTAATTTATTTTATTTAGCTATGTTATAATTCAGTGCCCATTTTCGTAACAGGAAAGGATGATGGAACTCATACAGTGGCAGCAGCGCTTTGAATCCTGGCTTGATGAACATCACGCGACCGACGACACCGCGCACGATATTTCACACTTCCGTCGCGTCTGGCTGACGGCGCAGAAAATCATGGTTCATCACCACGTCGACCCGCTGACGATCCTGACCGCCTGCTATTTTCACGACATCGTTAACCTGCCGAAAAATCATCCTGAACGCAGCCAGTCGTCGCGTCTGGCTGCCCGCAGAACGCGGGACATTCTGCACCGCGATTTCCCTGACTTTCCGTCCGATCGCTATGCCGCCGTGGAGCACGCCATCGAGGCGCACAGTTTCAGCGCCGGCCTGACGCCGTACACGATTGAGGCCAAAATTGTCCAGGATGCAGATCGTCTGGAGGCGCTGGGGGCGATTGGCCTGGCGCGCGTGTTTGCCGTGTCAGGCGCGCTGGGCGTACCGCTTTTTGACGCGGACGATCCGTTTGCCGACGCGCGCCCGCTTGATGACCGGGCGTTTGCGCTCGATCATTTTCAGACCAAGCTGCTGCGCTTGCCTGATACAATGCAAACCGACGTCGGGCGCGAGCTCGCGCAGCACAACGCCGATTTTCTGATTCAGTTTATGGCGAAACTCAGTGCCGAATTACAGGGCGACTGCATCGGGCTGGATAGCCAGATTCAACACCGCTTCCGTCGCAGTTTGCGAAAGTGAACTGTGGTAATCTGTTTCCAGTCTTTATTGCCCGGTTAAAAGAATGCAGGAAAATCGATCAGTGACAGAGCCCGCGCCAGAGCAGGCTGAGAAGTCAACGGCAACGGTGCAGGCATTACTGCGCCAGCTGCTGGATATTTATGACGCTAAAACGCTGGCAAACCAGCTGGTGGCGCACGGCGAGAGCCACTGGAGCCCGGCCATCCTTAAGCGACTGCTGACCAGCGATCGGGCAGGGCGCCGCCTGAGCGAAAGCGAGTTTCGTTATCTGCAAGATCTGCTTCCGCGGCCGTCTGCCGCGCACCCGAACTATGCCTTCCGCTTTATCGATCTGTTTGCCGGCATCGGTGGCATCCGGCACGGCTTTGAAGCTATCGGCGGTCAGTGCGTGTTTACCAGCGAGTGGAACAAACATGCGGTACGCACTTATAAAGCGAACTGGTACTGCGATCCGCATGAACATCATTTCAACGCCGATATCCGCGACGTTACCCTGAGCCATAAAAGCGGCGTCACGGATGAACAAGCCGCCGAGCACATTCGCCAGACGATTCCGGCGCATGACGTGCTGCTGGCGGGCTTCCCGTGTCAGCCTTTCTCGCTGGCCGGCGTCTCCAAAAAGAATGCCCTCGGGCGTGCCCACGGTTTTGCCTGCGATACGCAGGGAACGCTGTTTTTCGATGTGGCCCGAATCATTGACGCCCGTCGCCCGGCCATATTCGTGCTGGAAAACGTCAAGAACTTAAAGAGCCACGACGGTGGAAAGACCTTCCGTATTATCATGCAAACGCTGGACGAGCTGGGCTATGACGTGGCGGATTCCGGGGACATGGGCGCGGATGACCCGAAAATTATCGACGGGAAACACTTCCTGCCCCAGCATCGCGAACGCATTGTGCTCGTCGGTTTCCGCCGCGATCTCAATCTGAAGGGGGATTTCACCCTGCGGGATATTCCCTCCTTATACCCCGAGCGTCGTCCAACCATTGCCGACCTGCTGGAGCCGGTGGTCGACGCGAAATTTATCCTTACCCCAATCCTGTGGAAATACCTCTACCGCTATGCCAAAAAGCATCAGGCCAAAGGCAACGGCTTCGGGTTTGGCATGGTGAACCCAAACGATCCGCACAGCGTGACCCGCACGCTGTCCGCTCGCTACTACAAAGACGGCGCTGAAATCCTGATCGACAGAGGCTGGGATAAAGCGCTGGGCGAGAAAGATTTCGACGATCCGCAAAACCAGCGTCACCGTCCGCGGCGCCTCACGCCGCGGGAGTGCGCCCGGCTGATGGGCTTTGAAACGCCACAGGGCTACCGTTTCCGCATTCCGGTTTCGGACACTCAGGCTTACCGTCAGTTTGGTAACTCAGTGGTGGTGCCCGCGTTCGCGGCGGTGGCAAAACTGCTGGCCCCGCGCATCAGACAGGCGGTGGCGCTCCGCCAGGGTGAGGCCGTCAATGACGGACGTTCACGATAAGGCCACGCGGAGCAAAAACATGCGTGCCATCGGCACGCGTGACACCGCGATTGAAAAGCGTCTGGCCGGGCTGCTGACACAGGCGGGCTTCGACTTTCGCGTGCAGGATCCCGCGCTTGCGGGTCGCCCGGATTTCGTCATTGACGCGTATCGGTGCATTATCTTCACCCACGGCTGTTTCTGGCATCATCACGACTGCTACCTGTTTAAAGTCCCGGCGACGCGCACCGATTTCTGGCTGGAAAAGATTGGCAAGAACGTTGAGCGAGATGCGCGGGATCTCGCCACGCTTGTCGCGCAGGACTGGCGAGTGCTGATCGTCTGGGAGTGTGCGCTGAGAGGACGGTTAAAGCTGAACGATGCCGATCTGAGCGAACGGCTGGAAGAGTGGATCTGCGGCGGCGGCCAGGCCGCGCAGATCGACACGCAGGGGATCCACGCGCTTACGGTTTCTCCACCTCGCAAGGCGTAACCACGGGCTTTGCCGGCAGCAAATATTTGCCTAAGGTCACCAGCACGACGGCAAAAACAATCACCCCTAAAGCTAACCACTCAACCGGAGAGAGCGTTTCACCGCCAAGCCCGGTGCCGAGCAGCACGGCCACGACCGGGTTGACGTAGGCATAGCTGGTGGCAACCGCCGGTGAGACGTTACGGATCAGGAACATGTAGGCGTTGATGGCGATGATGGAGCCAAACAGCGCCAGATAGCCTACCGCCAGGAAGCCCGACAACGGCGGCAGGGTAGTCAGCTCCTCTCCCGTCAGGGCTGAGGCCAGCAGCAGCACATTCCCAGCCGCAAGCATCTCTATTGCCCCCGCCATCATGCCGGTCGGAAGTTCGATACGCGAACCGTATACGGAACCAAACGCCCAGCTCATCGAGCCGATAAGGATAATCACTGCGCCCCACGGATTCCCGCTCAGGTTACCGCCGCTGTTAAGCAGAATAATGCCGGCAAGGCCGATGCCAATCCCCAGCCACTCCAGCTTGCGAGTGCGGATGCCGAAAAGACGGCTGAAGCAGAGGGTAAACAGCGGTACGGTGGCAACGACCACGGCGGCGATCCCTGACGGTACGTTCTGGTGCTCGGCAATGGTCACAAAGCCATTCCCCACCGCCAGCAGCAGCAGGCCTATCAGGGCGGCGTTCAGCATTGGGCGGAGCGGTGGAAGCTTATGCCCGCGCAGCAGCAGGAAGGCCAGCAGCAGCACACCCGCCGAGAGGAAGCGAATGCCCGCCATCATCAGCGGCGGCCAGCTTTCCACGCCGATGCGAATGACAAAATAGGTTGAACCCCAGATGATATACAGCGAAAAAAGTGCTCCGATAAGCGGAAGCAGTTGCCGGAAACGCATAATCCCTCACGACGAAATAAAAAGGTCGCTGATAGTAAACGCGAAAACTATCGCGCTGGCGAGCCCTTTAATTGTGTAGTTGATGTGAATTTTTTGTTGACGAAAGCTGCCTGTTTCCGCGATTGCGCTTTTGCTCCATACTATTCACTTAATTACCAAAAAAAGAAGGATCACCATTTTGGCAGGAAGTAGCTTATTAACATTGCTGGATGATATTGCCACCTTACTGGATGATATTTCCGTGATGGGGAAACTGGCGGCGAAGAAAACCGCAGGGGTGCTGGGGGACGATCTCTCGCTTAACGCCCAACAGGTGAGCGGGGTACGGGCTAACCGTGAGCTGCCAGTGGTGTGGGGTGTGGCAAAAGGCTCGTTTCTGAACAAAGTGATCCTGGTGCCGCTGGCGCTGCTGATCAGCGCATTCATCCCCTGGGCCATCACGCCGCTGCTGATGATTGGCGGGGCATTCTTGTGCTTCGAAGGCGTGGAGAAGGTCCTGCACTCTTTGAGCTCGCGCAAGCAGAAGGATACCCCGGAGGCGCGCCAGCAGCGCCTTGAAGCGCTTGCCGCGCAGGATCCGAAAGTTTTCGAGCGCGATAAAATCAAAGGCGCCATTCGCACCGATTTCATTCTGTCGGCTGAAATTGTCGCCATTACGCTGGGCATTGTCTCCGATGCGCCGCTGCTGAATCAGGTGTTGATCCTCTCCGGGATCGCCATTCTGGTCACGGTGGGCGTTTACGGCCTGGTCGGACTGATCGTGAAGCTGGATGATATCGGCTACTGGCTGGAGGAGAAATCCAGCGCGGTGGCTAAAGGCATCGGCAAAGGCTTACTGACGCTGGCGCCGTGGCTGATGAAGAGCTTGTCCGTGGTGGGGACCCTGGCGATGTTCCTCGTGGGCGGCGGCATTGTGGTCCACGGCATTGCGCCGCTGCACCATGCCATCGAACATTTCGCCTCGGCGCAGGGGAGTGTGGTGGCAGCGATTCTGCCCACGCTGCTTAATCTGGTGCTGGGCTTTATCGTTGGCGCTATCGTGGTGGCGGCGGTGAAACTGATCGAAAAAATGCGCGGTACGGCGCACTAATTGTTACCCGTCGCAGGGTGCAAAAAGACCATTCCTCGTCTAAATTGAAACAGTTTCACCCTGATACAGGAGGCAGGTATGGTCTTTTTGGTCAGTGATGAAGTTAAGCCTAAGAAGGGCGGCCCGCGCATGATTGTCACCGGGTATTCCAGCGGAATGGTGGAATGTCGGTGGCATGATGGCTACAGCATTAAGCAGGAAGCCTTTCGTGAAGATGAGCTTCAGCCGGGTGACGGCCAGCGCAAGCACGATCAGGCTTAATCACATAACGCCCGGCTTTGCCGGGCGTTTTTAACTGAAGTACCGGGTGTAAGGCAGTAATCAGGGAGTGTGTGTGCAGCGCGATACCTTTGTTGTAAGACGATCTTTTCTGCAATGGCTGCATAAGCGTAGCAATCCGGGTTTGATTGTTAACCTCTGTTTTATCACTGTTCTGGTATTTTCAACCCTCCTGACCTGGCGTGAAGTGGTGGTCCTCGAAGAGGCGTATATCTCCAGCCAGCGCAACCACCTGGAAACCGTGGCCAGCTCGCTGGACAGGCAGCTGCAGTACAGCGTGGATAAAATGCTGTTATTTCGCCAGAGCATGCGCGATGCGCTACAGACGCCGCTGGCCTTCAATGTTTTGCACGATGCAGTATCGCACTTTAACGCATTACGCATGCGTCCCACCTGGCAGCTCCTCGTTGACAGAAATCGCACACTTCCGATTAACGGCGTCTCGGATGCGTTTGTTGAAAAAACGTCGATACTGAACCGGGACGCTGAACGCATCAGCAATGAAATTTCAGCCGCGCTTGAGGTGGGTTATCTGCTCAGGCTGGCGACGTCGAGCAGGCATAGTGAATCGCGGGTGATCTACGTTTCACGCGCCGGGTTTTATCTTTCGACGGATACGCTAACAGAGGCGAGCGATATTATCCCCCGCTATTATCACCTGGTCACGCAGTCCTGGTTTACCCAGCAGTCGGAACGTAACAATCGCTCCCGCGCGGTGCGCTGGTTTATCTCCACGCCGTCATCCTGGACCGGTGACGAGCGAACGATCACTGCCAGCGTCCCCATTTATTTCAATCACTACTGGTATGGCGTGGTGGCGATGGATTTCTCGCTGAATACGATGCAACGCCTGCTGGCAGAGGCGACGGACGACCGTACGGAGGGGGAGTATCAGCTGTACGACTCCCGGCTCAATATGATTGCCTCCTCTGAAAAGACAGATAAACAGGTGAACCATTTCGATGAACGCGAACTCGCGCAGATAGCGCAGGCGATCGAGCACGATACTGGTGGTGGCATCCGCCTCGGCAGCCGTTTCATCAGCTGGCAGCGGCTCGATCATTTTGATGGCCTGGTTTTGCGTGTCCATACTCTGCAGGAAGGGGTACAGGGCGACTTCGGCAGCATCAGTATCGTACTGGCATTACTGTGGGCACTCTTTACCGCGATGCTGCTGATTTCGTGGCTGGTGATCCGCCGGATGGTTAGCAATATGTATACGCTGCAGCACTCGCTCAAGTGGCAGGCCTGGCACGACCCGCTAACCCGCCTGAATAATCGCGGTGCGCTGTTCGAACGCGCGAAACTGCTGGCGAAGAAGTGTCATCAACAGTCGTTGCCGTTCTCGGTCATTCAGTTAGACCTCGACCATTTTAAAAGCGTCAACGATCGGTTCGGTCACCAGGCCGGTGATAAGGTGCTTTCCCACTCGGCAGGGCTGATTTCCAGCGCATTGCGTAAAAACGACGTGGCAGGACGCGTGGGCGGGGAAGAGTTTTGTATCGTCCTGCCGGGGCTCGGTCTTGAGGAGGCGAGAGGCGTCGCGGAGCGTATTCGCTGCCGAATCAACAGCAAGGAGATTCTGGTGAAGAAGAGTACGACCCTGCGCATCAGCGCGTCACTCGGCGTCAGCAGCGCCCGGGAAAACGAAAATTACGATTTCGAACAGCTGCAGTCCGTGGCGGATGCCCGGTTATATAAAGCTAAACAGGACGGACGTAACCGGGTTGTCTGGCACGATCATGACAAAAAGTGATCCAGCCCCTCCTGCCAGCCGAGCGGTCCCGCCTGCCGGGTGTGATAAACCCGGCGGGGGTTATCGTCCCGTAACGTAATACCCTGGCGGTTTATCCCCTTAATCACCACCGCGAAGTCCACGCTGTCCAGCAGCGGCGCGTCGTTCGGCCCATCGCCGAGCCCCAGGGTCGTGGGTTCAATATTTTCCCGTTCACGGTACTGCGCGATTAGCCAGTTAGCCGCAACGTCCTTACCGCAGCCGGCATCGAGAATATGCCAGAAACGGGCACCCTGCAGGCATTTCAGCCCGCGTTGCGCCAGCGCCGCTTCAAACCGGGCCATGGCTTCGTCGGAATCACGCCAGATGAGCGTGACGGAGGCGTCATGCTTGCGGGCAAGCGCCGCCCGGTAGCGGGTCACCCCCGTCCATTCGCTAATGACGCGTTCGTCCACGTCGTCAAAGGTGGTGAATTTGAAGCCCGCCTGCTGGCGGATTTGCTCAATAAGCGGACGAATCTCCCGGTGCGTCATGCCGTTGATGTGGCGCTGACCCATTTCCCAGCGCACGTCAGGCTGAATCACCGCGCCGTTCTCAGCGATAAACGGTAACCCTTCCAGACCCAGATCCTGCTGAATATCCAGCATCTCTGCCGCGCTCTTGCTGCTGCAAAGAATCACCGGTACCTGGTTATCCTGCAGTTTATCCAGCCACGGCATCGCGGGCTGCCACTCATAGGTATGAATATCCAGCAGCGATCCATCCAGATCGGAAAAAATCAGCAGGGGACCCCGGAGTGAAAGCATAGTAACTCCCGAAAATGAATGAACCTTAATCTAAGAATATTCCTAAAAAAATATCTGAGCTTAAACCGGATTGAAAAGAACTAATCCAGCCAAACCCGCATTCGGCGTATGTTGTTGCTCATAACCAAAACGATTATGTTAAAAATATTATATTCGCCGTAAGAATATATGCTTGTCATGCAAAATCGTTGGGGATAGTGTTGTTTGTACATCAGATTTCCTGGTGTAACGAATTTTCAAGTGCTTCTTGCATAAGCAAGTTTTGATCCCGGCCATCCCCATGACCGGGATTTTTTTCGTGTTAACGATTTGCTTCAGACACGCTAAAGTCATGAATATCCAACTCGAAGGCCTCCGCCAGCTCGCGGTAGGTGTGATAATCCCTCCCGTTAACAATGACGTGGTCCGAACCATCGTTCGTGCGGCGGACTTCTGACTCACTGATCTCATTGATGGCGGCCAGCAGGGCATCGACATCCACCTCGACCTCGCGTTTGATGGTGTCGCTGTACTCTTTATCGGTCTTCATTACGGGGCTCCTCATTAAACCGTGTCCACGGTAAGTATAGACTGTGTATAAAAACGCCATTCACGCCGTGCGGCGATGTGTGTTTTTGCGTTTTGTTCTACACTGGCTCAAAACCAGAGGAGGAATGTATGAAGGTCAACGATCGGGTAACCGTTAAAACGGACGGTGGGCCGCGCCGCCCGGGGGTGGTGCTGGCAATTGAAGAGTTTAGTGAAGGCACAATGTACCTGGTCTCACTGGAAGACTACCCGCTCGGCATCTGGTTTTTTAACGAACTGGGGCATCCGGACGGCATTTTTGTTGAGAAAGCGGAGTAGTACTGCGTCGGGTGGCATTGCGCGTGCCCACCACGTCCGCAAAAGCAAAAATCTCTGGCCAGGCCAGAGATCAAAGGTAGGGTGCAAAGGGGTTTAAGCCACTAACGCATGTTGACGAAAATCCCGTTCGTCACATTATCGGTCAGACGTACCACGTGATAGATCACTTGCTTATTATGCGTTTTAATTTTCCTTTTAATATTTCCTTTGTGTGACGAAACGGTTTTCGCTTTAATATTCATCTGGTCGGAGATCTGAATAGTTCCTTGTCCAGCCATCCACATTCGCAGCATACTTGATTCAGTCCTGCTTAATGAAAGGGTGGGTAAGTTAACCGCTCCTACATTTTTAACTTCTTTATTCAAATAATCACCCAGAATGTCATCCAGCGACTCGGGTTTAATCGACTTAGAACTGATCAATAAATTTTTACGGACCAACAAATACTCATCGAAATGGATATTCGCGATCGCCATAAAAACAATAAACAGGGTTTTTGGATGCTGATTAATGATTTGCTTAATGTGCTGACTGTTGGCTGGATCGTGAATGAAACAGTCCTCATTAATAAACACCACGCCTGGTTTGAGTTCGTCACAAGCGGCTGCGAGTTCTTCAACGGTGTGTGCATCGTTGATGTCTCTCTTTCTTACCCCTCTGCTTGCCAGGTACCCGGTTAACCCTAGCCGGGTGTAGCTGCATAAATCCATAATGATCGTTGACATGGCATACCCTCACTCAATGCGTAACGATAATTCACCATCTGCCTGAGAGCTCAAAACAGCCATACGGGATGGAAAAAAATAATAAACCTGTGAGCATGACAAAGACTTTCAGGCGGACTCACTATCCCGTAAAGTTACGTATAATTTGCCAGGAATCTTCTTAAAGTAAAGTAAATATTAAGTATTGTGAGGTGGTTAGAAACATTTAAACCGCGTCAGATATATCCTGGAAGATGTTTTTCGCGTTTTATTTTAGGAATATCCTCAGAAAGACAATAGCGATCGTGAGGACTATTATTTACGTGGCAATTCGCTGACAATATCCGCTAACAGATTGAATATCTCGCCGAATAAATGTTCACAGAAGGGGGCGATAAGTGGCATCAGTAATGACATTAATAAAATTCCGACCGTCAACGTTAGCGGAAAACCAATCACAAACACCGAGAGCTGCGGTGCCATTCTGTTCAGCAAGCCTAATGCCAGGTTGACGGTGAGCAGCAGGGTGATGATCGGCAGAGCCAGCATCAGACCGTTGAGGAAGATCAGCCCCGCCGCGCGGGTCAGCGCGAGGAAGGCATTGCTGTTGACCGGGTTATCACCGATCGGCAGCGTATGGAAAGTATCCACCAGCATGGAGATGAGCCACAGATGACCGTTGAGCGACAAAAACAGCAGCATGGCGAGCAGATCGATGATGCGCGCCAGCACCGGCATGTTGAGATGGCTGCCGGGATCGACAAACGTGGCGAACGATAGCCCCATCTGCAGGCCAATCAACTCACCGGCCGTGCGCACGGCGGCGAAGGCGAGCTGCATGGTAAAGCCCACGGCGACGCCAATCATCACCTGCTGTAAAGCGACCCATACCGCGTTAGCCGAGAAGATGGGAATATCCACGGGTGGCAGGGAAGGGGCGACGATAATGGTGATGATAATGCCCAGCCCCACCTTAACGCGCTTGGGGATCGATTTCTCGCTGAGAATGGGGGCGGTGGAGATCAGCGCCAGAATGCGCAGCATCGGCCAGAAATAGACGCCGAGCCACTGAACCCACTGGTCGCTGGTGAAGTGCAGCATCGTCAGGTCAGCCGATGATGTACGGCAGATTGGTAAACAGGTTGCGCATATAGTCCAGCAGCAGGTTCAGCATCCACGGTCCGGCCACGATAATCGCCACGAACACGGCGATGATTTTCGGGATAAACGACAGCGTCATTTCGTTAATCTGCGTGGCAGCCTGAAGAATACTGATAATCAGGCCGGTAACCAGCGCGACAAGCAGCAGCGGCGCGGCAACGGCAATCGCGATTTTCATCGCTTCCGTGCCCATCATCATGACCGATTCGGGTGTCATTGCCGTTCCTTAACTGTAAAAACTTTGCGCCAGCGAGCTGACCAGCAGCTGCCAGCCATCGACCAGCACAAAAAGCATGATCTTAAAGGGCAGGGCAATGGTGGCGGGCGGTACCATCATCATCCCGAGCGCCATCAGGACGCTGGCGATCACCAGGTCGATAATCAGGAACGGGATAAAAATGGTAAAGCCAATCTGGAACGCGGTTTTCAGCTCGCTGGTGACATAGGCCGGCAGCAGAATGCGCATCGGTACCGCTTCCGGGCCCTGCAGCTCGCCGGTGTTGGACAGGCGGGCGAAGAGGGCCAGGTCCGCCTCGCGCGTCTGGCGCAGCATAAATTCCCGCAGGGGCTGCGCGCCTTTTTCCAGCGCCTCCTGCATCGAAATTTTGTCTTCGCTGAACGGCTGGTAGGCGTCGGTATAAATCTTATCGATCACCGGCGACATGATGAAAAAGGTCAAAAACAGCGCCAGCCCCAGAAGCACCTGGTTTGGCGGCGCCGAAGGGGTGCCCAGCGCGTTTCGCAGCAGACCAAAAACGATGATGATGCGGGTAAAGCTGGTCATCATCAGCAGAATGGCCGGAATAAAGGTCAGCGAGGTGATGAAGACCAGCGTCTGAACCGGGAGCGACCAGCTCTGGCCGCCGCCCGCAATCGGCGTGGAAACCAGACCGGGCAACTGCGCATAAACCGCAGGAGCAAACAGGCCAACGCCCGCAAGCGTCAGGGATAACAAACGGCGCATCAGGTTCTCCCGGAACGCTTAAGCAAACTCTTCATGACGGACTGAAAATCCGCAGGGGCTTGTGCGCGCTCGTCCACCGTGACCGGGGCGGGCGGCAGTTTATGTAATACGTTGATGTTTGAGCCGGTTACGCCCAGAACCAGACGCGCATCTTCCACATCGACGATGACCACGCGTTCGCGCGGCCCAAGCGTCGTGCTGGCGCTGACCTTCAGGCCGCGGGTGCCGGCCGTTTTACCCGCCAGGCCAAAACGCTTTGCCAGCCAGGCGGCGATAAGAATAAAGGCAATAATACCGAACAGCGCCCCGCTCACCTGGAGCAGCGGGGAGCCGGGAACGGCGGAAGGCTGTGATATTGTTGCCTGGGTTTTCATGCTTAACGGCTCAGACGACGCATGCGTTCAGACGGGGTGATGATGTCGGTGATGCGCACGCCGTATTTATCGGCAACCACCACCACTTCACCCTGGGCAATAAGATAACCGTTGATCAGAATATCCAGCGGCTCGCCGGCCAGGCCGTCAAGGGCCACAACTGAACCCTGCGTGAGGCGCAGCAGCTCTTTAATGGTCATCCGGGTGCGTCCCAGTTCAACGGTCAGCTTAACCGGGATGTCCATAATCAGGTCGATGTCCTGCAGCGTGCCGCTGACGTCGCCGCCGCCTAACTGCTGGAATACCGCGTCCGCCGCGCTTTTTGTCGGAGTCGTTTTTTGCTCGTTTAACGCGTCAGCCCACAGATCGTCCAGTGCTCCGCTGTTTTCATCGGACGGATTGTTCATGTCACTCATTTGGGCTGTTCCTCATTCAGCGAATTCAAAATCGGGTTGATCAAGTGCTCAACGCGTAACGCATACTGACCGTTAATCGTGCCGTACTGGCTTGTAAGTACGGGGACACCATCCACGTGGGCAATAATGCGGTCGGGTTTGTCTATCGGCAAAACGTCGCCGGGTTGTAATTTCAGGATCTGGGATAACCGCATCGAAATGTCGGCAAAGTTCGCCACCAGCTCCAGCTGCGAGTGCTGCACCTGGCGCACCAGGTTTTCACGCCAGTTCTGATCTTCGTTGCGTGAGTTCTCCAGCGGCGGGTTAACCAGCAGCTCGCGCAGCGGTTCAATCATGCTGAACGGCAGGCAGATGTTGAACTCACCGGTCAGGTTACCGATCTCCACGTGGAACGGCGTATTGACGACGATATCGTTCGGGGAGGTGGTGATATTGGTAAATTTCACCTGCATCTCAGAACGGACGTACTCCACTTCCAGCGGGTTAATCGCTTTCCACGCGTCGCTGTATGATTCCAGCGCCAGCTTCAGCATGCGGTTAATGACGCGCTGCTCGGTGTGGGTGAATTCACGACCTTCAACTTTGGTCGGAAAACGCCCGTCGCCGCCGAACAGGTTATCCACCGCGATGAACACCAGGCTTGGGGAAAACACCACCAGACCGGTGCCGCGCAGCGGCTTCAGATGAATCAGGTTAAGGTTGGTTGGCACCGGCAGGTTGCGGGCAAACTCATGATACGGCTGGATGCGGATCGCACCGACCGTGATATCCGGGCTACGACGCAGCAGGTTAAACAGCCCCATACGGAACTGACGTGCAAAACGTTCGTTAATGATCTCCAGTGCCTGCAGACGTTCACGTACCACGCGACGCTGGGTATTGGGATCGTAAGGACGAATATTATCGTCGCCGGTGAGACCCGGTTGCGGGTCGTCACTCTTATCGCTGTCGCCGTTAAGCAGCGCGTCGATTTCTGCCTGAGAAAGAATACTGTCGCCCATGTCGTTACCGCAGAATAAAGGCTGTGTACAGAACGTCAGTGACTTCCTGCTTAGGTTGACCGTTTACCAGCGGGGTGGCCAGCGTCTGCTTGATGGCGTCGACCAGCTTTTGCTTACCCACGTCGGTAGCCAGCGCGGAGGCGTCCTGACGAGAAAACAGCAGGAGAAGGCGGCTACGCACTTCCGGCAGATAATCGTTCAGGCGCGCGCGGGTTGCTTCGTCCTTCAGGCGCAGCGTAATACCGACATACAGCACGCGATCCGCGTCACCGAGGTTAACGGTGAAGGTGTCCAGAGGGAAAAAGACCGGCGCCGGCGGTGGGGCAGGTTCGGCTTTGGCCGCAGCGGTTGAAGGTTCCTGCTGCATACGCCAGTAACTATAGCCCGCGGTAGCGCAGGCGGCGAGCGTGATCAACACCAGCAGCGGGATCCAGATGGAACGCTTGCTTTTTTTGGTGATAGCGGAGTCTGTCATCTGATACGAGCTTCCTGTTTCGGTACAGCTTAATAAGGTGATTATCCCGTGTCCTGCCGTCGTCAAAGCGTGGAAAAGACGGGGATAATCACGCTACCTCTGGCGTTTAGGCGAAGATGTCTACGGCACCGTTACCGCGCGCCGCGGATTGCAGGGCGGCAGGGGTCGGCAGGAGCTCATCGCTCTCTTCATTAAAACCGCCGTGCTGGCCCGGGCGTGAAGCATGGTGCTGCTGGGATGAAGACTGCTGTTGCCCGGCAAAGCTCTCGCTGCTGACGCTGCTTTGAGAAAGCTGAATGCCGTTTTCCGCCAGCGAGGTCCGCAGGACCGGCAGCGCGGCTTCCAGCGCCGCGCGTACGTGGCTGTGCGCAGAGACCATCTGCAGCTGTGCCTGGTTATCGTCCAGCTTCAGCGAGATTTGCACCTGGCCCAGATCTTCCGGGTGCAGGCGCAGCTCCGCCGTCTGCTGGCCCTGCTTAGTGAACAGGGTGATGTGCTGGCTCAGGGACTGCTGCCATTCATGTGTGCCCAGAGGCTGGCTTAGCACCGGGGCGGTGGCAACGGTAGCGGCAGGCTGGCTGGCCGCATGGCTGGAGATAATCGGCGCCAGGGTAGCGGTCGGCGAAGATGACGAGGAGGCGCTGGCGAAGTCCTGCTTCTCAGCGGCTGCGGCCACGACCGGTGTGGCTGGCGCGTTGGCGGCGAGATCCGGACCGTTGTTCTTCGCCTGGCTCTGATAGGACGCAGAAAGCGGCGCTTTATCATGGCTTCCCGCAGGCGCGTTCAGGGACGGCGGCTGTCCCGCACCGTTTTGCGAAAGCGTGGCTGAACTCAGCGCCGAGGTGGCGTGAACGCCGTCGCTGCCTGCCGCACGAGAGGCGGTCGTCTGCTGGTGCGGCAGCATCGCCATCAGCGCGCTTAGCCCCGCCAGCTCTTCTTCGCTCAGCTCGGTTTTAGCGTCATCTTTACCGTTGGCCGCGGTGAGCGTCTTAAGCGCGTCGCCCTTTGACAGCGGTACCAGCCCGGAGACCAACGTTTCAAGCGGCGCGGGCTCCGACGTTTCAACGCCATTCAGCGCAGGCTGACGCGAGAGCAGGTCGGCAATTTTGGCCTGCAGAGCGGTATCGCCTTTGGCCTCCTGCGCGACTATCGACAGCTTGCTGCCGGCGGCTTTCAGGTCCGCCAGGGTGAGCGGCGCATCGTTGCCCTTGCCCGTTGCATCCGTCAGGGCGCCCGCCAGCAGGGAGAGAAAGTCCTGTGCACCCTCAGTGCCTTTCCCTGTTTGCATCCCGCCTGACGGGTCGCTGTCGCTCATCAGCAGTTGTTGCAGTGTGATCATTCCGGTTTCCTCATTGATGCGCGCTGGGCAAACTCATCCATTTTCTTCTGATCCAGGCGGTTTTCCGCCAGGGTCGAGGCTGCTATCTGCCGGTCCTGTAAGGTCTGCCAGGCCTGCAGCCGCTGTTTTTTCTCGCGCCAGAAATTCAGCGCGGTATCGACTTTTTGGGTCCACTGGTTTAGCTGCTGGCGGTGCTGCTCTATCGCCTTCTCGAGCGTCTGGATAAACTGCTGATAGTTAATCCAGCGCTGGCTGCCAATGCCCTGCGTCATATCGGTATTGAGGTTGGTGCGATATTCATGCTGATAGTCGATTAACATCTTCAACTGTTCTTCAGCCTGCTGGCACCCGCGTCGCATTGCGCCAAGCTGCAATGCGGCATCATCAACTTCTTTTTCAGCCAGATCTTTCAGCGTTGATAACGCGCTGTTTTGCGCCATGACCTTCGCCCTCCACCTGTGTTACACCTGCGGGAAAATCAGCTCCAGAGCCTGGATTGAATCTTCCCAGTCGGCACGCTCAAAAATGCCCTGTTGTAAAAACGCCTCCAGCTGCGGCCACAGGCTAATCGCCTTATCGAGCATCGGGTCGCTGCCTTTGGCATACGCCCCCACGCTGACCAGATCGCGGTTGCGCTGGAAGCTGGAAAGCAGTTGTTTGAAGTTACGCACGCGGGCGTAGTGCTTCTCGGTAATCAATGCCGTCATCGCACGGCTGATGGACGCTTCAATATCAATTGCCGGGTAGTGCCCGGCTTCGGCCAGGCGGCGCGACAGCACGATATGGCCGTCAAGGATCGCGCGCGCGGAGTCGGCAATCGGGTCCTGCTGGTCATCGCCCTCGGTCAGCACCGTATAGAACGCGGTGATGGAGCCGCCGCCGCTGATTCCGTTCCCTGCACGCTCTACCAGCGCCGGAAGTTTGGCGAAGACCGAAGGCGGATAGCCTTTGGTGGCCGGCGGCTCGCCGATGGCCAGCGCAATTTCACGCTGCGCCATCGCGTAGCGGGTGAGGGAGTCCATGATCAGCAGCACGTGCTTGCCGCGGTCACGAAAATCTTCGGCGATACGGGTGGCGTAGGCGGCACCCTGCATACGCAGCAGCGGCGACACGTCCGCCGGCGCGGCGATCACCACCGAGCGGGCGCGGCCTTCCGCACCCAGAATGTTTTCAATAAAGTCTTTTACTTCGCGACCACGCTCGCCGATCAGCCCCACGACAATCACGTCGGCCTGGGTATAGCGCGCCATCATGCCGAGCAGGACGGATTTCCCGACGCCGGAACCGGCGAACAGGCCCATGCGCTGTCCGCGCCCTACGGTGAGCAGGGCGTTAATCGGACGCACGCCGGTATCCAGCACGTGCTCAATAGGGGTACGCTGCAGGGGGTTGAACGGCTGGGTAATCAGCGCGCCGGTTTCGGTGGTGTCCGGCGCGGGCAGGCCATCCAGCGGCTTCCCGCTTCCGTCCAGCACGCGGCCGAGCAGGGCAGGGCCAAGCGGCAGCTGTTTCCCGCTTTGCAGCCCGTCGCCGCTGATGTTTTTGGCGTAAACGCGCGCGCCGGGCAGAATGCCTTCCACCTCTTCAAGCGGCATCAGGAACAGGCGCTGGCCGTTAAACCCGACCACTTCGCTTTCCACTTCACGCGTTTCCTGCCCATCCTGACGCTCAATGACGCAGGTCGCACCCAGGGGAAGCTGCAGGCCGGTGGCCTCCAGTACCAGACCGGTGGCGCGCGTCAGTCGCCCATAACGACGAACAGATGGCAGTTGCGCCATCTTCGTCTCAAAGTTGTCGAGCGTGGTGAGCCAGCGGGTAAGGCGTGCGGTCATCAGACGACTCCCGGTGCCGCCAGGCGACACAGTTCCTGCCAGCGGGTGGCGACGCTGGCATCCAGGTCGCCTTCATCGGCAGAGACTTTGCATCCGCCGTGGTGTAAGGATGGGTCGCCGCGCAGACGCCAGCCGTGCAGGCTCAGCGTTGCGCCCAGGCTCTCTTCAACGCGCTGCAGATCGTCCGGGTGGACGCGCAGCTGCGGTTTGCCGCTGAACAGCGGTTCCTGCTGAAGCAGACCCTGAATTTGTTTGATCAGCGCGGTGTTATCCACCACGGGCGTCTGGCCGATAACCTGACGCGCCGCCTCCAGCGCCATCTGCATCAGACGCGAGGCGATCACGCTGTCCAGCGCGTCCAGCGTGTGCTGGAACTCGCTGACCAGCTGCTGCATGCGGGCATGGATCGGCGCCTGCTGCTGGCGCGCCTGATCGATGCCGTGCTCTAACCCTTTCGCCAGGCCTTCCTGGTACCCCAGATCGTGCCCCTTCTGGCGGCCTTCGTTCAGACCGGCGTTATAGCCCTGCTCGTGCGCCTGCATTTGCAGCTGGGCCAGCATCTGCGCTTGCTGCTCCTCTTCGCTTAGCTCGGGCTGTTCAACGTCCGCGTCGGGCTCTGCGGGCGAGACCACCGCGGGCGTGAATTCGGCAAGGGGAGGGGCAAGATCGTCCGGAGTCCAGCGCTTCCACGACAGCTCATTAGACATAGGTGTCGTCTCCGCTGCCAATCACCATCTCGCCGGTTTCCGCCAGACGACGAACAATAAGCAGGATGGCTTTCTGTTCGTTTTCCACCTGAGACAGACGCACCGGGCCACGGTTGGCAAGGTCGTCGCGCAGGATATCGGCCGCACGCTGAGACATGTTGCGCAGGAACTTCTCGCGCAGCGGCTGTTCGGCGCCTTTGAGGGCGATAAGCAGCGACTCGGAATCCACTTCCTGGAGCAGGCGCTGGATGCTGCGGTCGTCCACTTCGACGAGGTTTTCGAACAGGAACATCTCGTCGATGATTTTCTGCGCCAGCTCGCCGTCGAATTCGCGAACCGCCGAAATGACGGCTTCTTCCTGCTGCGTTTTCATCAGGTTGATAATTTCCGCCGCCGTTCTCACGCCGCCCATTTTGCTGCGCTTGAGGTTCTGGCCGTCGAGCAGGTTGTTCAGCACTTCGGTCAGCTCTGCCAGCGCGGCCGGCTGAACGCCGCCGAAGGTGGCGATACGCAGCATCACATCGTGACGCAGGCGCTCTTCGAACAGGGCCAGAATATCCGCCGCCTGGCCACGTTTGAGGTGAACCAGGATGGTGGCGATAATCTGCGGGTGCTCGTCGCGAATCAGGTCGGCGGCACTCTGCGGCTCCATAAAGTTGAGCGTTTCGATACCGCTGGCGGTATCGCGGGTTTCCAGAATGTCTTCCAGCAGGCTGGCGGCACGCTCTTCGCCCAGCGCCTTGACCAGCACGGAGCGCAGGTAGTCGTTGGCGTTGACGTTCAGCGCGGCAAACTGTTCGGCTTCCTGTTCAAACTCTGACAGCACTTCGGTCAGCTGTTTGTTGGAGATTTGACGCACGTTGGCCATCGCCGCACTGAGAATTTGCACTTCTCGCTGGGAGAGGTGTTTAAACACCTCTGCCGCGCGATCTTCGCCAATGGTCATCAGCAGGATGACGCTTTTATCGGTGCCCGTAAGCGTATTACTCATGTTCGTTACCCATCCACTGGCGGATGACCAGCGCCACGACGCGCGGATCGTTATCTGACATTTCGCGAATGCGCTGGCTCATCACCTCAGCGCCCATGCGCTGGTTAGCACGACGCTGCTGCATCTGTTCATCTTTGCTGAGGCGAACTTCAACCGCTTCTTCCGTTTCCTGACGCGTATTCATCTGCTCGCGAGCCGCTTTTTCGGCTTCCGCACGACGCTGTAGCTGAGGACGAACGCCCTTACGCCACAGCAGCCACGCGACAATCAGCACCAGCAGCCAGCGGCCTGCGGACATCAGCTGGTCGATAAACGCCTGCTGTTGCCAGAACGGCAGTTCACCGCCGGTCTCTTCAACCGAGTTAAACGGAGAGTTCACCACGTTGAGGGTATCGCCGCGCTTCTCGGAGTAGCCCATCGCTTCGCGGGTCAGGTTCTCAATCTGCTTCATCTGCTCGGCGGTTAACGGCAACGGTTTGCCGTCCGGCAGGGTTTTGTAGTTCACCACCACCGCAACGGAAAGACGCTGAATATCGCCCACGTTCAGCTTAGTGTGGCGGATCGTCCGGTCCACTTCATAGTTCGTGGTTTCGTTACGGCTGCTGGAGCGCGGACCGGCGTTATTGGTCGTTGAGGTGGTCTGCTGATTATTTTGCTGACCGTTCTGCTGGTTGGCCGGCGGCGTGGAAATCGGCGCCGCGTTTGCCGGCGCTGGCTGGTTAGAGAGCGCGCCCGGCACGCCGCCAGGGTAGGCCCCGCCGATCTGTTCGCTGGAGTTTATCTGGCGTGAACGCATTACCGCCTGAGCCGCATCGCCGTTCGGGCTGTATTGCTCTTCGGTTTGTTCTTTATTAGAGAAGTCAATCTGCGCGGTCACCTGGGCGTGCACGTTGCTGTTGCCCACCACCGGGCCGAGGATCGCTTCGATGCGACGCTGGAGACGGCTTTCAACGTCGGCGGCGTATTTCAGCTGCGCGTCGTTCAGGTCACGCCCGGCGGTATTGGATTGCGTCAGCAGGTGTCCGCTTTGATCCACCAGCGTCACGTTACCCGGCGGCAGGCCGGCGACGGCGCTGGAGACGAGATGCGTTACCGCGCTGATTTGCCCTTCGTCCAGCGCGCGGCCGGGTTCGAGGTTCACGGTAACGGAAGCTGAAGGGGATTTCTGTTCCCGAACAAATAAAGAGGGTTTAGGCATTGCCAGGTGCACGCGGGCACTCTTCACCGGGCCTAACGTTTCAATGGTGCGGGCCAGTTCGCCTTCCAGCGCACGCTGGTAGTTAACCTGCTCGCTGAACTGGCTGATGCCGAATTTTTCCTGGTCCAGCAGCTCAAAGCCGACCGCGCCGCCCTTTGGCAGGCCCTGCTGTGCCAGGCGCAGACGAAGCTCGTGCACTTTATCCGCCGGTACCTCAAGCGCACCGCCATTATCGGCAAAGCGATACGGGATGTTCATCTGGGTAAGCTGGGTGACGATGGCGCCGCCATCCTGATCGGAAAGGTTGCTGTAGAGCGTGCGGTAATCGGGGCTTTTCGCCCATAAAACCATCGCTACAAGGATCGCAATTGCGGCAGCGCCTGCCACGATCAACGGGATTTTAGGATTCGCGCGAAGGCGGTTCATCCACTCGAGTGATTTATTTTGTGGCGCTGTCGATGCTGTTGCACTCATTGCGCACCTCTTAAATCCTGGTGGTTTACGTTATTCGTGTAGAGAAACAAAACTGACTCCCGGGTCGGCAAACACGACAAAAGTTCCATATTGATGGCCCTGCCATTATTTGACGATTCCGGATTTTCTATGCGTCAAATAACCTGGTTTTTTCATGCTATTTACCGCCATTATCTTATTGACAAGCTGTTAGTCTTGACCGCGTAAAAAACCATCCAGGGGAGAGTCATGGCTATACAGGGCATTGAAGGGGTCATCAGTCAGTTGCAGGCAACGGCGATGACGGCCCGTAATCAGAATGTGGCAGAACAGCAGCCGACCATCAGCTTTGCGGGGCAACTGCATGCCGCTCTTGACCGTATCAGCGATACCCAGACCGCTGCGCGTACGCAGGCGGAGAAGTTCACCCTCGGCGAGCCGGGCGTGGCACTCAATGATGTGATGACCGATTTGCAGAAAGCCTCGGTTTCCCTGCAGATGGGGATCCAGGTGCGTAACAAGCTGGTGTCGGCTTATCAGGAAGTGATGGGGATGCAGGTGTAGGTTATCTAACCTGATGCTATTTATAATTATTAATCATCCGATCCTACAGCGTGGGGAATGTATGGGGCAAACGCTCTCGATTTCTGTTTGAGAATGAGGACCTGGTCCTGGTTATTTTTAGCCATCCAGGATCCCTACACCCGGTAAACCATTTGCGCGCCGCATTGCTGCCTCTTGCGACTGGTTGAAAGACCCGACTGCGTAATGATGGCAGGCACGGGTAATCATTGTTCCCGATTGAAGGGCTATACCCAATTACTGGGTACGATTAAAAGCAGCAATTGCACACCTCCCCGATGCGTCATCGTCACGTCTCAAGACTTCAATACCGCTTTCAAAATTACAATCATTCGAATGTGATGGAACTGAAAATAATTTCACTGGCACGTGTGTGCTGAGCCCCAAGTATGGGGCTGATCGGATAATAAATGGACGAAAATTCATTCGGAAACGCATAAGTGAGTTGATATTCTATGGAAATGATGGCGTTCTATGTATCGCGGCGATAATTAGATCCATTAGAGCGGATTATTTTATCTGGTTAACGCTATCATTTTTTAGAATGACGCACATTGGGCACTGTTTAGCTATGAAACAACACGCTCTGGGTTGTTTCTGTCTATCCATGATATGATTTTCTTTGAAAGGTTAATTGATGGAATCTCAATGAGATTGAATGAAATCCATGCGATTGCAATTGAGCAGGTTGTCATAATGGCTAAGGTATAAAAACCATTCATTGAAATGCTTGGGAAATATGTGTTAGTTATTTCTATAAAAATGAAATGCCACATGTAAAGAGAAAATGAAATATTCCCGAGCATAATTAGAGGCTTGTGTTTTGCTGTCGTGAAACTTGCTTCCATTAAAGTCGTTGAGACGACAATGATAAATGCCATAGCCCCCCAGCCTAAAGGGCCGTGATCGTTGTGTTGTGTTGAAAATATTAATGCTGTAGTAACAATTATGGTTGAAATTAGCAAAATGTTTAAAACTGTTCCCCTGTATCTCGATAGCGCAGGTAAAATATTTTTATATATCAAATATGATACCATACCATATACAAAGTCAATGTATATAGGTGATGAAATAAGAGTAATAAAGTCATTTTCGATATAGTTTGTATTTACGCCATTGAGTGTTGGAGTGGCGCTCATTAATTGTGAAAATAAAACCATTGTCAAGATTATGGATGAGCATAATATAGCCCTATATTTGTGGGATATAATCATGGCTGCAAGAAAAATAATATAAAAAGAAATCTCGTAAGTTAATGTCCATGCTATTGCGAGTACATTGTATCCAAAGAAAGGAGCCCCAGCGTGATAATCGATTTGGAGAGGTGCGATTGACCATATAAACCATGCGTCTAAGCCGGTTGAGCCCTTTTTGATTGTCAAAAATATAAAGTAAATTGACACCGCCAAGATCAAAAGTGGGTAGATTCTAAAAAATCTTCTAATAAAAAACTTAAGTGGATATAAATATTCCTTTTTTTGAGTTGCAAAACAGATTATAAACCCACTAATTACAAAGAATAAATCTACACCAAAAGCTCCATTAACAAACAGTAAATCCCCAAGATTTGACTGTACGTAAGTGTTGTTAACATAGCCTCTTAAATGGAACAGCACCACGAATAAAGCCGCAATTCCCCTTAAGTAATGAATACTTTTGACCATATTGATATCCTTTATATAAATAGGGATGTTTTTTACATAATACTTCAAAAGAATGGCGTTTTGGATAACGCCATTTCCGATATACCAGCAAAACTGCAAAGTGATTATTTAAATTCTAAATAATTACTAGATAGTATTTTTACTGGATCAGTAGTGTACATTCCGATATTGATTTTACTTATTTCTGATAAATCTAACTTTCCTGCATCACTATAAGTATACCAATCACTCCCTACTTTAATTGCCTTAATTATAGTATCCATGTTTATGTTATCATTATTTTTTAAAGTAACATGAGAAAAAATGGCGGTGTTATTCATCAAATAAACATTTATGTCACCCGAGATACGATATATAAGCTTATTTTTACCTGATAATTTATCAGTGTAAAAATAAATCGATTTCAATGTTATGCCTTCATTTAATTTTGCATTAACGTCTCTCTTGGGAAGTAAGTCAATGATTGAGTAATCGAAATTAATTGGCTCTTCAATGATTTTATCTACTTTAAAATAATTAAACATATATGAGTTCTTGAAAGTAGGGAAACCATCTGATTTTTTTAAAAGTCGGTTAAGGTAAAAGTCAGGTATTACGATCTCTTTTTTTCCTTCGTTGATTTGCTGTGTTAACATCGCCATGCGTATTGCATCTTGCTTTGACGCTCTTATATTAGAATAGGAAATCAGGCCGTAAGAGGGTACAAAGTAAGTCATAGCGAACACAATGACAATACTAAATATCGAGTTTTTATATATTTTTTCATTTGAAAAATTAGCAGAGTAAATTAAAAAAGAAAGGGTTATTAAAAACATAAATAAGGCACCAATACCAGATCTTTCAGGCATGTATGGTGAAGCAACAAATGCAAGGTCACACAACATCCCACCAATGAAAAATGCTAGTGCACAAATTAATGAACCCCTTGATTCTATTTTGAGTAGTCCAAATGAAAGTGCAATGAAAATGATGATTAGAAATATTGGCCATAAGCTATCCAGCGCTGCAGGAAGTCTTTCAAATAAATGTAGATCAAGTTTTTCTATTAATGTTAATGAGTGCCAATCTTTAAAATAAGACGATCTGATGGCAGAGCCTGGACTGAATAAAAGCACCGCAGAACCCAAGATAATCCCAATCAAATAGGGTGCCGACAGTTTAAAGCGGTTAAAACAAATAGAATATAAAACTGTCAGTATCGTTGCGACAATGCACGTGTTTTCGTTTGAACAACCTGCCAAAAAACCAACTAATATCCCCCCAGAATAACTAAGTAATGTATGTGGTTTTCTTTGTCGAGCGAGAATAACGAAAAATAAAGATATGTAAAATATAGGCCATAGATAGTTCGATGCGCCAACAAACCAGAAGAAAGTTTCACCAAGCGCTGGATTTGATATCCAAAGAGCTAAAAAGATAATTACTATCGAAATAGCGCTAGGTTTTGGCTTGCCATCAAATAACGCAGATGGTATCGCTGCAATAAGATAAACGCTGGCAACTAGCGCAGCAGCTGTCAAAGACTGATAGATATCATGATTGACATATTTGAGCATATATGAGCTAAATATGTTAGTAATTAGCCTTCCACTCCAGACTAAATAATGACCGATTTGCTCTTGAAGGCTGGCATGAAAATAATAATAATAATCATCTGACAATACTGGTGTGTGTAAATATGGCACCAACATAAGTAAAAAAATAATAATTAGAACTAACAGATTATTTTTGGAAATCATTTTTCTTTATTCCGTTTTAAACAATAGCGTGGTCTTTTTTTGGTTTCGATATAGATGCGCCCTATATATTCACCTAAAACACCAATGCCGATTAATTGAACGCCGCCGATAAACAGGATGGATACCAATAGGGATGTGTACCCTTTTATCGGATTGCCTATAATTAATGTTTGCAAAGTCATCCATGCGCCGTATAAGAATGAAATAGATGCAATTATGAAGCCTATATACATCCAAACCCTTAACGGGAAGGTAGAGAAACTTGTTATTCCCTCAAGTGCAAGATTCCACAGTTTCCAGCCGTTAAATTTAGTGCTGCCGGCAACGCGCTCAGCGCGTGCATACTCCACGACATCAGTACGCCCGCCAACCCAACTCAGCACGCCCTTCATGAACAAGTTGCGCTCTGGCATGAGCTGAATATTTTCCACGACCTCGCGGGACATCAGGCGGAAGTCTCCAACATTTTCTTCGATTTGCGGATTGCTGATTTTGTTATGTAGCTTATAAAACCACTCGGCGGTCTTGCGCTTCAGACGGCCATCTGTAGAGCGATCGGAGCGTTTGGCAAGCACCATATCTGCTCCGGCCTGCCACTTCTCTATCAGGTGTGGAATGACTTCAATAGGGTCCTGCAGGTCAACATCAATCGGAATAATAGCTTCTCCGCTAGCGTGATCCAGACCTGCGAACAGCGCAGGTTCTTTACCAAAGTTGCGAGTGAAGGACAGCGGAACTACAAGCGGATCGGCAAGGGCAAGTGCGTTAATAATTGATTCTGTACTATCTTTGCTGCCGTCATTAATGAACACTATCTCGACTTCATGTTGCTTAAGCTCTTCAAACTCCCGCACGGCTTTGTAGAAAATCGGAATTGCATCCTCTTCATTAAAAACTGGAACAACCAGTGAAATTTTCATTTAGCATCCCTGAATACAACGAACTTTGAATATACAAACCCGCACACCAAACTGATGGCGGAGAACACGATTAATGTGATGACAGGAGCTATGCCTGATTTGTCTGCACACCAGCCAAAAGCGGCACTCAATGTGCCCATAAAACCTACGTAAAGCATGTAGCGGATGGTTGTTGTGGAAGATTTAAAAGTGAATTTTGCATTGGCGAAGAAGCTGAACGACACAGCGACAACGAATCCGGCAAAGTTGCCAAGCGCCTGTCCTGTGTGGAATGCGTATATGCATACAGCAAAGACGACCCAATGAATTAGCGTGTTTATTACACCTATTGATGTGTATCTGGCGAATAACTTGAACATTTGAGAAATCAGTAAATTCAGAAAAGTCCGAATTGTAGCATCTGGCATTCACTTGATCGACCCTCATGTTTAACCACGCAGCATATTTATACAGTTGATTTTACAAATGATCATGCCACGCACTGCAGACATACACACCGTCTTCGTTGCGGCAGTACAGCTCACCGCTCATCTGCTTTCGTGGTCGTGAGCTGCGCCCAACCAGTCCAGCTCATTCCAATGGACAGCACGCACTCGACGATCATGAAGGTCGACCAGGCCTTTGTTGATTATGAAAAATGTTCGCTCATAACATTTATATACCGGTCTAAGACCTGTCGAACTTCGCTGGCAGCCTCTGCGCTTTAATGCCACAATATTTTTTTCTTCGAATGCAGGAAAGATGATGAAAAAAATAGCAATTGCTGGCGCGCTGCTGGCACTGACCGGGTGCGTTCAGGTCGATAACTATAATGACGTGATCAAGCATCCCGTCCCCGCGAACCTGGCGGGATACTGGCAGTCGAAAGGGCCTCAGAGCAGTCTGGTCAGCCCTGAAGCAATTGCCACGCTGGTGGTGACGGAAGAGGGTGATACGCTGGACTGCCGCCAGTGGCAGCGCGTGATTGCCGTACCGGGTAAGGTCATGCTGCGCTCAGACAGCTATTACAACGTGACCCGTAAGCTGGATATCTATCCGCTGGATCGCGACGGCGCTACGCTTGAGTATGACGGGATGGAGCTGCAAAAGGTTGCCCGCCCGACGGTGGAGTGTGCTGACTACCTGAGCAAAAACCCGCTGGAGAGTAAACTACCGTAGCCGTTTTTGTGCCGGGTAAGCGTCAGCGCCACCCGGCATTGTTTCTACAACGCATCCTCAATAACCCACACGCTGACGCTTCCCCCTTTACAGGTAAAGGTACCTTCGCCATCCGCCGCGGTGGTGACCGTTTCTTCACGATTGCCGAGGAAATCACGCCACGTTTTGTTGCCGTAGTTTTCCCCCAGGCAAATTACCTTCTCGCCGTCGTCGCCGTTCGACATCACCACCACGCAGCCGGGATCGTCTTCCGTGCCGCTGCGGCTGAAGGCGATGCAGTTTGGATGGTCAAAAAAGAGCGTCTGCACGCCGTGGGCAAAACGCTGGCGCGCGAGGATCAGCTCGTGAAGTTGCTCAATGACCGGCATATCAATATGGTACGTTTCACCGTCCCCTCCCGTATCGTCATAGCTTGCGCCGAACAGATCCGGATAGAAGACGCTCGGCACGCCGTTTTCCCGCAGCAGGATCAGCGCGTACGCCAGCGGTTTAAACCAGGCCTCGACCGGGGCTTCCAGCGCCTGCAGAGGCTGCGTGTCATGGTTCGCGACGAGGGTCACCGCATGGAACGGGTCGGCCTCCACCAGCGTGCCGGTAAAGATCTGGCTCATGTCGTAATCTCGTCCCTGGCGCGACGCTTCGTGGAATTTCATCTGCAGGGGGGCATCAAACAGCATGGTTTTACCGTCGACCTGGTCAATATAGGCCTGAAGTTTATCCACCTCGTGAGACCAGTATTCCGCCACGATAAACAACGGCTGTTCGGCCACTTCCTGAACGTGCTCAATCCACTCTTTGTAAAACCAGGCGGGAATATGCTTGACGGCGTCCAGACGAAAACCGTCGCAGCGCGTCTGTTCCATGACCCAGCGGGCCCAGTATTTGATCTCCTCGGTGACGGCGTGATTGCGAAAGTCGATGTTTTCGCCCATCAGGTAATCGAAGTTACCCATCTCATCATCGACCTGGTCATTCCAGCCTTCGCCGGTGTAGTCGTTGACGATTTTAAAGATCCCGTCTTCATCCGGGTTTTCAATATGGTCGACGCCGCTAAAGCATTTGTAATCCCAGATAAACTGCGAGTATTGCCCGGCGCGGGCGGGGAAGGTGTAGCGAGTCCAGGCCTCACACTCGATGATTTCATCATCAATTTGTGTACGGTCCTGTTCGTTCACGCGCTGCACGCGGACAGGCTCTTTCTCATCAGCCCCCATTTTGTGATTCACCACCACGTCCAGCAGGACGGCAATCTCGTTGCTTTTGAGGGCGTCAATGGCTTCCAGCAGCTGCGCTTTGTCACCGTATTTCGTGGCGATACTGCCTTTCTGGTCAAACTCGCCGAGGTCAAACAGATCGTAAGAGTCATAGCCAACCGAATATCCGCCGGAAGCCCCTTTATACGCGGGCGGCAGCCAGATCATGTTGATGCCGATTTCATTAAGATTGGGGGCTAACGCCGTGACTTCTCGCCACAATTCACCGCCAGCGGGGTAATACCAGTGAAAGCATTGTAACAGGGTGGGGTTTTTCATCGTCCGTGCTCCAGAAGCCATATGGCAGACTTCTGGAGTATGGATGAAGAAATCATAATTGTGTGTCGCGGGTAACACTTTCTGGATAAAGAATATTCCCTGACAGCTTTCCATAGGTAGAGGTGATGGATTGCTGTTTGCCGGTCTGATCGATGAGATTACGCAGTTCGTCCATCCGCACTTTCAGCAGCGCCTTTAACGTATTCTCATTGTCGAGGATCATCTCCAGCAGCGCACGCGCTTGCTCAACCTGAGCCGGGGGGCATGACATGATTGGCGTTTGCGAAATCCTTTCCACCAGTTGAACGTAATGCATTTCCTGCTCAATAAGCGCATCCCATTGACCAGAATGTGCGAGATTTAGCATAGCAATGCTCTGAGCATGTAACGCCTGCCAGTGGCTAAGCGCTGCGCTGGGATTATTCATCAAAATTATCCTGAAATAGAGGACGCATTGGGGCCGATTTGCTTCCACGCATCCGCAATGTTGTTTAATAAACCCTCGACTTCAACAATTGCGTCTACGTCATTACTGACGTTCGCCAGTAATAAACGTCGAACCATATATTCGTACAAGGAGGCAAGATTACTGGACAGCTCGCTCTCAACTTCCATGTTCAGTCCTGCTTTTAAACCGTTGTCGATGATGTTAATGGCTTTGGATAACGCTTCGCCTTTTTCACGAATTTGTCCGGCTTCCATGAACAAACGCGCGCGGACGAGGGCGCTATGCGCCCCGTCGAACAACATGACAATCAGCTGGTGTGGACTGGCATTCATAACTGCGCTTTCTACTCCTATCTGCTGATAGGATTGAACACCAGAGGTCTTATACATATCCACTCCTGAAGGCTACGACTATTTTTGTGAGAACTGTTGGGTCAGATAGTTGGCCGTACTGGTCATTTTGGTGACTAATACGTCCAGGCTGGTGAACTGCGCTTTGTAACGCGCCATGGTGGCATCAATAGTAGCTTCCATAGAATCGTAACGTTCGCCCAGAGTTTTCAGCGTTTTGTTAATACCGTCTTTCGCGTTCTGGATCACGCCCGCGCTGCCGGTGCTGGTGCTGAGCATGGTGGTCAGCGTGTTGTTCATCTGGGTCGCCAGACCGGTTTTCTTTCCGTCACCGATAAAGTACTGCTGTACGGCGGTTGGATTGTCGGTCAGCGCTTTTTTCAGCTTATCGGTATCCACTTTGAGGTTACCGACCGTACCGTCTGCACCTTTCACCGGATCCTGGGTAATCCCCAGCTGAGCCATGATCTGAACGGAGCCGGCCTGAACTTCGGTCAGCAGACCGCGCAGCTGAGACTGGATCCCGCGCACGTTTGCATCACCCACCAGCGCGCCGTTGCTGGTGGACTGGCTGCCAGAACCTGCGTCGACCGGCACATATTTGGTCAGGCTATTAATAGTGGACTGCAGCGAGTTATACGCGGTGACCCAGTCGGTTACGGCTTTCTGGTTCGCATCCGTGGCGCGCGTTACTTCCAGCATTTCATCCGCTTTACTTTCTGCCTTCACGGTGAAGGTCATCCCCGGCAGCGCATCGGAGATGGTGTTCGATTGACGCTCAATCTTGATGTCGTTCACAACGACAATCGCGTTCTGGGCCGCGGTATTTACCGCCAGCGCGCCGGTTTTGGCGGTTGAGTCGTAGCCGATTACGCTTTGCAGCTTGTCGTCCCCGGTGACGCTGATGGTCATCTCGCCATCCGTACCGGTGGTTTTCGAGGAGAGCATCAGGCGGTAATCGCCGTCTTTCGCCTTGATTACGCTGGCGGTGACGTTGCCGTTCGCTTTATTAATCGCGCTCGCGATCCCGGCAAGCGACGTATCGCCATCGGCCAGGTTCACCTCTAAAGGCGTTTTTGTCCCCGGCTGGGTAATCGTAATTTTACGCGTCGTGCCGGTCGTATCGCCCAGCAGCTCCGTGTTGGTGGCATAGGAGCCCGTCGTGAGCGCCTGTGCTTTTGCCACCTGGTTGACGTTAACCACATAAGAGCCGACGGATGCGTCTGCGGTCGTGGTTGCCGTAAAGGCCGTGTTGGTGCTGCTTACGGCGGTTGAGTTCCATGTGGTCGCTTTACCCAGCGCAGCGGTCGCAGTCTGCAGCGAGGTCATGGCACTCTGCAGCTTGCCGTACGCGCTTAACTGTGCGTTATACGTTGATTGCTGGGTAGTAATCGTCGTCAGCTTGGTTCGTTCTGCTGCATCCAACTGATTATATAATTCCCCGAGTCCTGCAGAACCTATCCCGAGGTTACTGATAGTAGCCATGCATATTTTCCTTAAATACGAAAGTAGTTCAGGACTCTTATCGGCCTCGAATAGTAAAAGTTTACGATGGTGAGAAAAAAATAATCCAAAGAATAGGCATGTCCTGGCGCGTTAAATGAAACGATTGCACTTTGGGATGATTTTTAGCGCGTCAATAACACAGATAAGTGTGTGCCTTTTTTGGCATATTCCGCGTATTAAAAAGCCGTAAATAATAACCTTATGATGAACCTTAATTGATTTTTTAAAAATAAAACCATTAATAATCATTGAGTTATAATTTTTTCGAAATTGATTCTAAAGTCTTTTCGGGACCCGTCGATAACCTTGTTGACGGTGAGAGACGCTGTGAGTGTTAGGCACCGGACCTAAAACCCAATTTTTGAAGGAAAGAAAATTATGGCAGTTATCAATACTAACCTGTTGTCCCTGACTACTCAGAACAACCTGAACAAATCTCAGTCTTCTCTGGGCACTGCTATTGAGCGTCTGTCTTCAGGTCTGCGTATCAACAGCGCGAAAGACGATGCCGCTGGCCAGGCGATTGCAAACCGCATGACCTCCCAGATCAAAGGTATGACTCAGGCAGCGCGTAACGCCAACGACGGTATCTCCATGGCGCAGACTGCTGAAGGTTCCCTGAACGAAATCAACAACAACCTGCAGCGCGTTCGTGAACTGGCTGTTCAGGCAAGCAACGGCACCAACAGCACGTCTGACCTGGCCTCTCTGCAGGATGAAGTTACCGCTCGTCTGGCTGAAATCGACCGCGTTGCAGGCAAGACTGACTTCAACGGCATCAAACTGCTGACTGGCACTGCGGGTGCAGCTGGTGATGGTAAAGTTGCGATTCAGGTTGGTGTTAACGATGGCGACACTATTACTCTGGACCTGAGCGGTGCTAAAGCTGACTCCACTACTCTGGGCGTAAATGGTCTTGACCTGAAAGCAATCAAAGCAACCGATCTGGACACCATTGACAAAGCAATCGCTAAAGTTGATACCGCTCGTTCCGGTCTGGGTGCTGTGCAGAACCGCTTCACTTCTGCAATCAACAACCTGAACAACACCTCTAACAACCTGTCTGCTGCTCAGTCCCGTATCCAGGACGCTGACTACGCAACTGAAGTTTCCAACATGTCCCGCGCGCAGATCCTGCAGCAGGCTGGTACTTCTGTTCTGTCCCAGGCAAACCAGGTTCCACAGACCGTTCTGTCTCTGCTGCGTTAATTTTACGCATCAAACCCCGCTTCGGCGGGGTTTTTTTGTCTCTGAATTTTGAGGATCCGCCCGTGAAACAGATCGTTATTACCCAGCCTAAACTGGTCGCAGATTTTTCCTGTGTCGGTGGGGAATGCCGTGAACATTGTTGTCAGGGCTGGACCATCGCGTTCGATAAATCCTCCGTCAACCGCTATCTCAACAGTAAAAACGCGGCAATTCGCCAGACGGCGAAGACGGGAATTAAAATTACCAAAAAACAGTACGGCCACTGGGGTGAGGTGATTTTCCATACGGAGAGTAAAAACTGCCCGTTTATGGATACCGATAAGCTCTGCTCAATTCATGGTGCGATGGGCGCTCAGGCCTTAAGCCCGACCTGTTCGTCGTTTCCCCGGACAAACCGGGTCTATAAAACCGAAATCGAAAAATCCCTTAACCTCTCGTGTCCGGAAGTGACCCGTCTGCTGCTGAACGATCGGGAGTCGATGGCGATGATGGAATCCATCAGCGTTCAGCAGGACGTTAATAATGCGCCAGCGATGGATTTGAAGGCTAAGGTCATCAATCTCTTCTGCCAGAACCTGTTCAGCGTTGAGGCGGTGAGCGTTGAAGAACAAGTTTATGCTGTGGTGAAATTCCTGATGGTGGCTGAAAAGCTACAAAACCTGGAAGAGAATATCAGCACGCTCGAAACGGTTTATTATTCACTGGTGAACGAGCTGGTGAGCGGTAAAATCAAGGCTGAATTGAGTGGCTTCAACCAGAACTATAGCCTTAAATTCGGATTAATTTCGCTTATTCAAAGCTTCTTTACAAAGAAAACGGCCAGCCGCGGTGGGGCAGTTTTAAACCGTTATTTCTCCCAGCTGTACCAGCAGTTCGAGGCTGTCGGTGACAGCGTGCCGGCTGAAAAGGTGATGGAAAACATCGAATCCGTCTGGCGCGATGTGGCGGGCAGTTACCTGGCGGAAAACGATCACCTCTTTAAGAACTTTTTTAAATATAAGCTCTGGCAGCAGGCATTCCCGCAGAGCAATGGCCGCAGCATGTTGAATAATCTTTATTTAATCGTTGCGGAGTTCTATTTTCTCAAATCGCTGCTTGCCGGTCAGGCCATCGCGGCGGGGAAAATTGAACAAGACAATATTATTGACGTTATTTACAGCTTCCACTCCCTGAGCCAGCATAATCAGGAAGCCGGAAAGCTCTTTCATCAACATATAGATAGCGTCAAATTGGGCGACGATCTTTCATTGTTACAACTGTTAATTTAGTCAGAAAAGTTGCCCCTGCTGTGGGCAACCTCAGAATAACCTCACTTTATCCCCCTTTTTCATCCAATTGAACGCCCTGCAGAATCGGATAATCATGCCGATAACTCAACTAACGCAGGGCTGTTTATCGTGAATTCACTCTATACCGCTGAAGGTGTAATGGATAAACACTCGCTGTGGCAGCGTTATGTCCCGCTGGTGCGTCACGAAGCATTGCGCCTCCAGGTGCGTTTGCCGGCGAGTGTGGAACTTGACGATCTGCTACAGGCGGGCGGTATCGGGTTATTGAATGCAGTTGACCGATACGACGCTCTGCAAGGAACGGCATTTACGACTTACGCAGTTCAGCGTATTCGTGGTGCGATGCTGGACGAGCTGCGCAGCCGCGACTGGGTGCCGCGCAGCGTTCGCCGCAACGCGCGCGAAGTGGCGCATGCGATGGGACAGCTGGAACAGGAACTGGGACGCAACGCAACGGAAACCGAAGTGGCGGAACGTCTTGGCATTGCTGTTGAAGAGTATCGTCAGATGTTGCTCGATACCAATAATAGCCAACTCTTCTCCTATGACGAGTGGCGCGAAGAGCATGGCGATAGCATCGAGCTGGTGACGGACGAGCACCAGCAGGAAAACCCGTTACACCATTTAATGGAAGGGAATTTACGCCAGCGCGTAATGGAAGCGATTGAAGCTCTGCCCGAGCGCGAACAGCTGGTGTTGACCCTTTATTACCAGGAAGAGCTTAATCTCAAAGAGATTGGCGCGGTTCTGGAGGTGGGGGAGTCGCGGGTTAGCCAGCTGCACAGCCAGGCCATTAAACGCTTACGAACCAAACTGGGTAAGTTATAGGTGATCCAATCACCCGAAAAATGCCGCACAACGTATTGACAACCAGGAGTTATCATGACGGTGCAGCAATCTAAAAGACGGCCTTTAAGCCGCTACCTAAAAGACTTTAAACACAGCCAGACGCATTGCGCCCACTGTAACAAATTACTCGATCGTATCACGCTGGTTCGCCGCGGCGAGATCGTGAATAAAATCGCTATCTCTCGCCTCGACACGTTAATGGATGAAGCCGCGTGGCTCGAAGAGCAAAAAGAGTGGGTGGCGCTTTGCCGTTTCTGTGGCGATCTCCACTGCAAAGAGCAAAGCGACTTCTTCGATATCATCGGCTTCAAACAATTCCTGTTTGAACAAACGGAGATGAGCCACGGCACCGTGCGCGAATATGTGGTTCGCCTGCGCCGTCTTGGGCAGCATCTGAGCGTTAACAATATCTCTCGCGATCTGCTGAAGACCGGTTACCTGGATGAAAATCTGGAGCCGTGGCTGCCTGCAACCAGCACCAACAACTACCGTATTGCGCTGCGCAAGTATGCGCAATATAAGGTGCAAATGCCGGGTTCCGCGAAGCAGAAAGCGCTCGCCGGAACAACTTCTGATATATATTAAAAAAGAATAAGATGTAGCGCAGTCGCCTTTGACGTTGCAGGCGATTTCTCTACACTACGTAAAAATTCCACTATATCGGGGTATTTATGAAATTTGCACTTCTGGGTCGTCAGGCGCTGATGGGTGTTATGGCCGTCGCGCTGGTTGCGGGCATGAGCGTGAAAACGTTCGCCGCAGAAAACCTGCTGAATAAAGTAAAAGAGCGCGGTACGCTGCTGGTCGGGCTGGAAGGAACCTATCCTCCCTTCAGCTTCCAGGGTGATGACGGCAAGCTGACCGGTTTTGAAGTGGAATTTGCAGAAGAACTGGCGAAGCACCTCGGCGTTAAAGCCTCCCTGAAACCGACCAAATGGGACGGTATGCTGGCCTCGCTGGATTCAAAACGTATTGACGTGGTGATTAACCAGGTGACCATTTCTGACGAGCGTAAGAAGAAGTATGACTTCTCCACGCCGTACACCGTGTCCGGTATTCAGGCGCTGGTGAAGAAAGGTAACGAAGGCTCCATTAAATCCGCTGCCGATCTGAAAGGCAAAAAAGTCGGCGTCGGTCTGGGAACTAACTACGAAGAGTGGCTGCGCCAGAACGTTCAGGGCGTGGACATCCGCACCTATGATGATGACCCGACGAAATATCAGGACCTGCGCGTAGGCCGTATCGACGCCATTCTGGTTGACCGTCTGGCCGCTTTGGATCTGGTGAAGAAAACCAATAATACCCTGGCAGTAGCGGGTGATGCGTTCTCTCGTCAGGAATCCGGCGTGGCCGTCCGTAAAGGCAACGCGGATCTGGTGAAAGCCATTGATTCCGCGATTGCTGACATGCAGAAAGACGGCAGCCTGAAGGCGCTGTCTGAGAAGTGGTTCGGGGCCGACGTCACCAAATAAGTCGGTGACCTGGAAAAAGGCGCTTTTAAAAGCGCCTTTTTTATTTCTTACGCGTCTGCGTGCATAATGAAAAATATCACATTTTGTCTGAGTTACCGGAGAGTCCATGTCACTACAGAATTTAACGCGCTTTCCCCGTCTGGAATTTATCGGTGCGCCGACGCCGCTGGAGTACCTGCCGCGATTTTCTGATTATCTGGGACGCGATATTTTTATTAAGCGCGATGACGTGACGCCGATGGCGATGGGGGGCAATAAGCTGCGCAAGCTGGAGTTTCTGGCGGCCGACGCGCTGCGCGAAGGCGCGGATACGCTTATTACTGCCGGGGCCATTCAGTCCAACCATGTTCGTCAGACGGCCGCGGTGGCGGCAAAACTCGGGCTTCACTGCGTGGCTCTGCTGGAAAACCCGATTGGCACGCGGGCTGAAAACTATCTCACCAACGGTAACCGCCTGCTTTTAGACCTGTTTAACGTGCAGGTGGAGATGGTGGATGCGTTGACCGACCCGACCGCACAGCTCGACGATCTGGCGACGCGTCTGGAAGCGCAGGGTTTCCGCCCCTACGTTATTCCCGTCGGCGGTTCGAACGCGCTGGGCGCGCTGGGCTATGTGGAAAGTGCGCTGGAAATCGCCCAGCAGTGCGAGGGCGCCGTTAGCCTCTCGTCGGTCGTTGTCGCCTCCGGAAGCGCGGGCACGCATGCCGGGCTGGCGGTGGGGCTGGAACAACTTCTGCCGGATGTCGAGCTGATTGGCGTGACGGTTTCCCGCAGCGTCGCGGACCAGAAGCCAAAAGTAGTGGCACTGCAACAGGCGGTGGCAGAGCAGCTGGAGCTGAAGGCCAGGGCCGAGATCTTGCTCTGGGATGACTATTTTGCGCCGGGCTACGGCACGCCTAATGAAGAGGGGATGGAAGCCGTTAAGCTGCTGGCGCGCCTTGAAGGTATACTGCTCGATCCGGTCTATACGGGTAAAGCGATGGCCGGGCTTATCGATGGCATTGCGCAGAAACGCTTTAAGGATGAAGGGCCGATTTTATTTGTGCACACCGGCGGGGCGCCCGCGCTGTTTGCTTATCATCCTCATGTCTAAAAATCAGGTCGAAAAATAATAATGCAAGAAAGTATTCAACTGGTTATTGATTCCCTGCCATTCCTGCTGAAAGGTGCGGTATTCACGCTACAGCTCAGTATCGGCGGGATGTTCTTCGGTCTTGTGTTGGGCTTTGTACTGGCCTTAATGCGCATGTCGCCCATCCTGCCGGTACGCTGGCTGGCGCGCTTTTATATTTCCGTGTTTCGCGGTACGCCGCTTATCGCTCAGCTCTTTATGATCTACTACGGTTTACCGCAGTTCGGCATCGAGCTGGATCCGATCCCGGCGGCGATGATTGGCCTGTCGCTTAACACGGCGGCCTATACCTCCGAAACCCTGCGCGCGGCGATCTCGTCGATTGATAAAGGCCAGTGGGAAGCGGCTGCCAGTATCGGGATGACGCCGTGGCAGACGCTGCGACGCGCCATTCTGCCGCAGGCGGCGCGGGTAGCGCTTCCGCCGCTGAGCAACAGCTTCATCAGCCTGGTGAAAGATACCTCTCTGGCGGCAACCATTCAGGTGCCGGAGCTGTTCCGTCAGGCGCAGCTCATTACCTCGCGCACCCTTGAAGTTTTCACCATGTATCTGGCCGCCTCGCTGATCTACTGGGTGATGGCGACGGTGTTGTCTGCTCTGCAAAACTACTTTGAAAACCAGCTTAACCGTCAGGAGCGTGATCCAAAATGAGTGCAATTGACGTCAAAAACCTGGTGAAAAAATTCCACGGGCAAACGGTGCTCCACGGCATCGACCTGGAAGTTGAGCAGGGAGAAGTCGTGGCGATTATTGGCCCGAGCGGGTCGGGGAAAACCACGCTGCTGCGCAGTATCAACCTGCTTGAGCAGCCGGAAGGGGGCACCATTCGGGTTGGGGAGATAACGATTGATACCGGTAAATCTATCAGCCAGCAAAAAGGGTTAATTCGCCGTCTGCGTCAGCATGTTGGCTTTGTGTTCCAGAGCTTCAATCTATTCCCGCACCGCACGGTGCTGGAAAATATTATTGAAGGACCGGTCATTGTAAAAGGTGAGCCCAAAGAGGAAGCGACGGCACGCGCCCGCGAGTTGCTCGCCAAAGTCGGACTGGCAGGGAAAGAGACCAGCTATCCGCGCCGCCTGTCGGGCGGGCAGCAGCAGCGCGTGGCCATCGCGCGCGCGCTGGCGATGCGCCCTGACGTGATCCTGTTTGATGAACCGACCTCCGCGCTCGATCCCGAACTGGTGGGTGAGGTGCTGAACACCATCCGCCAGCTGGCGCAGGAAAAACGCACGATGGTTATCGTGACCCATGAAATGAGCTTTGCGCGCGACGTGGCGGACAGAGCCATCTTTATGGACCAGGGGCGGATTGTGGAGCAGGGACCGGCGAAAAGCTTATTTGCTAACCCCCAGCAGCCGCGAACCCGTCAGTTCCTGGAAAAATTCCTTATACAGTAGCATTTATGTACTCATTTGCTCCAGAAAGTTCTTCTGGAGCAAATTATTCTCGCTCATCGCCTTAAATGGTGTTCTTTTATTCCACCCGAACAGAATAATCCTTATCCATAGCACAGTTAATTGTGCTATTGCCGATATTTTGTAGTTAGAAATAAGTTTTATGTGTTAGGTTATATTCACCATAATAATGATTATCTTTTCAGAGGCTTCTTTTAGTAAGTATGAAGGATTCAGACTTTTTCACCTGGCGACGGGATTGCTCCCTGCGGTTTCAGGAATTGACCTGTGCTGCCGAGGTATATCATGAACTTCAGCGACAAACTCAGGCGCTGGAATTCGATTATTATGCACTCTGTGTGCGCCATCCGGTGCCGTTTACGCGGCCTAAAATTGCTGTGCATGCCACTTATCCGCAACAGTGGCTGGCGCAATATCAATCAGAGAACTATTTCACCATCGATCCGGTGCTAAAGCCGGAGAATTTCATTCAGGGGCATTTACCCTGGACGGACGAATTATTTGCGGATGCTCAGGAATTATGGCGTAGCGCGCAGGACTTCGGTCTACGTTCGGGAATAACGCAGTGTCTGATGCTGCCTAATCATGCGCTCGGCTTCCTCTCTGTTTCCCGTACTCGCGCGCAGGAAGGACCGTTTGCCGGCGAGGAAATAGAGCTGCGGCTGCAGATGCTGGTGCAAATGGCATTAACCGCGCTGCTGCGTTTTGAAGATGAGATGGTTATGCCGCCTGAGATGAAATTCAGCAAACGCGAACGAGAAATTCTGAAATGGACCGCGGAAGGGAAGACGTCGGCGGAAATAGCCATCATTCTCTCTATTTCAGAGAATACGGTTAACTTCCATCAGAAGAATATGCAGAAAAAATTTAATGCGCCAAACAAGACGCAGATTGCCTGTTATGCGGCGGCTACGGGACTGATCTGATTAGAGAGTACGTTCTGCGTGACAGACGAGTGGACGGCTGAATGCACTGCATCCAGCCGTTTTTTGTTACTGGCGGTACGCTTGTTTGATTTGCTTAACGGTGTTAGCAAATACGGCCGATTCCGCCTGGTCTTCCATCTGCGCGATTTGTTTTTCCATTTTAATGATCACACGACCAGCATCAGCCTGGCCCATCGCCTGCAGCATCAGCGTTAGCAGCGCTTTCAGGCAGTTTACTTCCTGTGCCAGTTCCTGGTTATTCTCCGCAGTGGCAAATTCAGGTGTGCTCATTTATTTTCCTCATTATTAAACGGCGCTAAAGCGCGACGACGAAAGTCAAGGCGGCGGAGTATACCACAAGCTGCAGCAAAAAATGCAGCGGTTGTTTTTCGTACTTTTACGCCAGTGTTTATTTGCGTAAACAGAGCCAGCCGGTAAACTGATGTTCTGTTACGGCTATTAATTGTTTGCGCCTGGTTTACTTGCCGTTAATTATTGTTACAAAAATTGAGAGCAGTTTTTCCGCGGGGAAAGCGTGCAAGCTTTTTGTAACTTTTTGAATACAGATGCTTAAAAATTGCCGCAAAAGCTCTGATGGCAAGGGCTCTCTTTCCATGGACTGTACAGGCTAATTTCCAAAAACGAGAGCAAAATCGAATAGCCGATTTTTTAACGTTTTAATCTTGTGATGAAAACCGTTAATATAAGCCAAATTATCACTCAGTAGCGTTATCCCTATTCTGGAGACATTTCCTTTGATCAACGTCCTTCTTGTTGATGACCACGAACTGGTGCGCGCAGGGATACGACGCATTCTTGAAGATATTAAAGGTATTAAAGTTGCCGGTGAGGCGTGCTGTGGGGAAGATGCCGTAAAATGGTGCCGCACAAACTCGGCCGATGTGGTGCTGATGGATATGAATATGCCCGGTATCGGTGGCCTTGAGGCAACACGCAAAATCGCGCGTACCTTTGTTGATACAAAAGTCATCATGCTGACCGTGCATACTGAAAATCCGCTTCCTGCGAAGGTGATGCAGGCGGGGGCAGCCGGTTACCTGAGCAAAGGCGCCGCACCGCAGGAGGTCGTCAATGCTATCCGTTCTGTGTTTGCCGGGCAGCGTTACATTGCCTCCGACATTGCGCAGCAGATGGCGCTGAGCCAGATCGAACCCGAGAAAACGGAATCACCGTTTGCCAGTTTGTCTGAGCGTGAATTGCAGATTATGCTGATGATCACCAAGGGTCAGAAAGTGAATGAGATCTCAGAGCAGCTGAATCTCAGCCCGAAAACGGTCAACAGCTATCGTTATCGTATGTTCAGTAAACTGAACATTCATGGTGATGTTGAACTGACTCATCTGGCCATCCGGCACGGTTTATGTAACGCGGAGACGTTGTTAAGTCAGTGAGTGATGTATTCGATTCAAAAGCATTTCTGAAAACCGTAACCAGCCAGCCAGGCGTCTATCGGATGTATGACGCTGGCGGTACGGTTATCTATGTGGGGAAGGCCAAAGATCTTAAAAAGCGTCTTTCCAGCTATTTCCGCAGTAACCTTGCCTCCCGTAAGACCGAAGCGCTGGTCTCACTCATTCAGAATATTGATGTCACCGTGACGCATACCGAGACGGAAGCGCTGCTGCTTGAGCACAACTATATTAAGCTCTACCAGCCGCGCTATAACGTGCTGCTGCGGGACGACAAATCCTATCCGTTTATTTTTCTGAGTGGTGACACCCATCCGCGCCTGGCGATGCACCGCGGCGCAAAACACGCGAAAGGGGAATATTTCGGCCCCTTCCCGAATGGCTATGCCGTGCGAGAGACGCTGGCGCTGCTGCAAAAAATCTTCCCGATCCGCCAGTGTGAAAACAGCGTCTACCGCAACCGCTCGCGCCCGTGTTTACAGTACCAGATTGGGCGTTGCCTTGGCCCCTGTGTTGCCGGGCTGGTCAGTGAAGACGAGTATGCGCAGCAGGTAGAGTATGTACGCCTGTTCTTAGCTGGCAAAGACGATCAGGTTTTAACCCAGCTGATCGCCAGAATGGAAAAAGCCAGCGCCGCGCTTGAGTTTGAAGAGGCTGCGCGGATCCGCGACCAGATCCAGGCGGTGCGCAGAGTCACTGAGAAACAGTTTGTCTCAAATACCGGCGACGATCTCGACGTTATTGGCGTGTCCTTCGACGCCGGCATGGCCTGCGTGCATGTGCTGTTTATTCGCCAGGGCAAAGTGCTCGGCAGCCGCAGCTATTTCCCGAAGGTGCCTGGCGGCACCGAGCTGGGTGAAGTGGTGGAAACCTTTGTTGGCCAGTTTTATCTTCAGGGCAGCCAGATGCGTACGCTGCCCTCGGAGATCCTGCTCGATTTTAGCCTTGATGACAAAACCCTGCTGGCCGATTCGCTTTCCGAACTGGCCGGGCGTCGGGTCAATGTTCAAACCAAACCGCGCGGCGACCGTGCACGCTATCTGAAGCTGGCGCGGACCAACGCGGCGACGGCGCTCACCACTAAACTGTCCCAGCAATCGACGGTTAGCCAGCGTCTAACCGCGCTGGCGACGCTCCTGAAGTTGCCGGAAGTGAAGCGAATGGAATGTTTCGATATCAGCCATACGATGGGTGAGCAGACGGTGGCGTCCTGCGTGGTATTTGACGCCAACGGCCCGCTTCGCGCCGAGTATCGCCGCTATAACATCACCGGCATCACGCCGGGTGATGACTATGCTGCCATGAATCAGGTGCTGCGCCGTCGCTACGGTAAAGCGATTGAAGAGAGCAAGATCCCGGACGTGATTCTTATCGACGGTGGGAAAGGGCAGCTAGGTCAGGCGAAAGCGGTATTCGAGTCGCTCGATGTTGAGTGGGACAAAAACCATCCGCTGCTGTTAGGCGTGGCAAAAGGGGCCGATCGTAAGGCCGGTCTGGAAACGCTGTTTTTTGAGCCGGAAGGTGAGGGCTTCAGCCTGCCGCCGGACTCCCCGGCGTTGCACGTCATCCAGCATATTCGCGATGAGTCGCACGACCATGCCATCAGCGGCCACCGCAAAAAACGGGCGAAGGTCAAAAACACGAGCACGCTTGAGACTATTGAGGGCGTTGGGCCAAAACGCCGCCAGATGCTGCTGAAGTATATGGGCGGATTGCAAGGATTACTCAACGCCAGTATGGAGGAAATTGCAAAAGTGCCGGGTATTTCGCAAGGGCTGGCAGAAAAGATCTACTACTCGTTGAAACATTGAGGGCTCTGTAGCAACATAGAGCTAAATTTTACTGACAACAAATAGTTACCGTCACTATGCAATATAATATCCCTACGTTGCTCACTCTCTTTCGTGTTGTACTCATTCCGTTCTTTGTGCTGGCGTTTTACCTGCCGGTCGTCTGGGCACCGTTCGCCTGCGCATTGATCTTCCTTATTGCAGCGGTAACTGACTGGTTTGATGGCTATCTGGCGCGCCGCTGGAACCAGAGCACCCGTTTCGGCGCCTTTCTCGATCCGGTAGCGGATAAAGTGATGGTCGCGATCGCGATGGTGCTGGTGGCTGAGCACTATCATACCTGGTGGGTGACGCTGCCCGCTGCAACTATGATTGGCCGTGAGATCATCATCTCTGCGCTGCGTGAGTGGATGGCGGAACTGGGGAAACGCAGCAGCGTCGCGGTATCCTGGATTGGTAAAGTAAAAACCACCGCGCAGATGGCCTCGCTGGTGTGGATGCTCTGGCGCCCGAACGCCTGGGTTGAGTGGGCGGGGATTGGCCTCCTGTGGGTGGCGGCAGTGCTGACGCTGTGGTCAATGCTGCAATATTTGAACGCTGCGCGCGGGGATTTGCTTGATCAGTGATCGTTTCGCCGTAATTTTCAGCAAACAATCCAGACAAGCAAAAAATAACGTTGACTCATCACGTCATATCAGTAGAATGCAACGCATCGAACGGCGGCACAGCAAGCCGGACGATAATGAAATCAAGTGGTTAGCAGTTAACTTGATAACATGCGGGAATAGCTCAGTTGGTAGAGCACGACCTTGCCAAGGTCGGGGTCGCGAGTTCGAGTCTCGTTTCCCGCTCCAGATTAAAGACATGCGCAATAGCGGGTGTCAGTTAGAAAAGTTTTACGGCGCGTTAGCAAAGCGGTTATGTAGCGGATTGCAAATCCGTCTAGTCCGGTTCGACTCCGGAACGCGCCTCCACTTTCTTCCCGAGCCCGGATGGTGGAATCGGTAGACACAAGGGATTTAAAATCCCTCGGCGTTCGCGCTGTGTGGGTTCAAGTCCCACTCCGGGTACCATGGGAAACAAAGAATAATCAAAGCAATAAGCAGTGTCGTGAAACCACCGAAAGGTGGTTTTTTTGTGCCTGAAATCCACTTTCTTGCATCATTGTTATTATTCAGTTATTCAGTTATTCAGTTATCCAGAGCGAAGGTGTATTTGTCGGCGATACGACAGGGATTCGCGAAGATGCATTGCATCAGTACCCCTGTCATATCGCCGATATCATTCTGCGCTCAGGTTGTCAGAAATATTCACGCTTGCCACGGACTGAACTTTCCATGCGCCATTTTCTTTGACCATGCAGTCAATCACGGTGTGATCCCGCTTTTTGCCGAATGATATATACACCTGCATGCATGCGGCATCGTAATCTAATGCCCGCGCACTGACGATGCCCCAGTCATCATCATATCCCTGGGCCTTTATGAACATATCGACGTCAGGCACGTCATATTCATCCGGATCCAGCTTATCCATGGCTTTGAGTTTGCTGATTGTTTCGCGGGTAACGTATCGGCTCAGCGCTTCATAGTTTTTTATTGGCTCTTTCCCGCTAAGAATCTGCGAGATGTACCACTTATTAAACTGAAGGGCGGCGGATGCCTCAGGGGGTAGCTTCTGTGCAGCTGATACGAGAGTGGGCAGAAGCAGGGCAGCAAGAATTATTTTTTTCATGTTAGTCATGCCTGTATATTGCATACGCTGGCTTTACTTCCCGGTATTCTTTTCCCGGATACATTGTTCGCTGAACAAAATCAGAGTACCAGACGCCGTTCCCGCCATAGATGCATGCATGGCCATAGGGGTGGTGGGCTGTAGGCTGAATCACTGCCACGTCACCCTCAACAGGCTCGCCGTAAATCTGATGGAAGCCAGCCAAAATCAAAGTGCTTTTCATATCCTTAGCATAATGTGTGTTCTGCAGATTAGCACCGCCAGCGCGAATGGCTTTTGAAACAAATTCTGCACATCTTTTCTGGCTATGCTCGCCCGCATGCTGGCGGGCGTAAACTGCGGCTTTATGGGCACTCCACATAATTTAATCCCTTATAGAACTAATGGTTAACAAGGGAAACATTACGCCTGTAAGTTGCAGTTTTTTGTAAATAAGGGTGATCGGAATTAAATCACTATCTGTTTGTATAATGGTGTTTGGTTAATCCATACGGCATCTTTATGCCCGCTATCGCGGGCGTTTTAATATCCACCCAAATACGCCTTCCTCACCTCCTGATTTCCCAGCAGCTCCTCGCCGCTGCCGCTCAACCGGATCTGCCCGTTAACCATCACATATCCGCGGTCGGAAAGCTTCAACGCATGGTGCGCATTCTGCTCCACCAGAAAAATGGTCATGCCGTTGCGGGCCAGCTCGCGCAGCGTCTGGAAGATCTGTTTCACCACTATCGGCGCTAAGCCCAGGCTCGGTTCATCCAGCAACAGCAGCCTGGGACGGCTCATCAGCGCCCGGGCGATCGCCAGCATCTGCTGTTCCCCGCCGGACATGGTCATCGCGCGCTGCTTGCGCCTCTCCTTGAGGCGAGGGAACAGGTCGAACATGGTTTGCATATCTTCAGCCGCAAACCGGTTGCCGATGGGGATGGTTCCCATCAGCAGGTTCTCTTCGACGGTCATATCCGGGAAGACACGCCGGCCTTCAGGCGCCTGCGCAATGCCGCCGGAGGCGACGTAGTGGGTGGATTGATGGCTGATGTCGTCACCACTGAACAGAATCTGCCCGCTCCGGATGCGCGGCTGGCCAAAGATAGACATCAGCAGTGTCGATTTACCCGCGCCGTTCGCGCCAATCAGCGCCACGGTCTCACCTTTATTGACCTCCAGGGAGACCTGCTTCAGCGCCTGAATGGCACCGTAGAACACATCCACCTCGCGAAATGCCAGCAGCGGTTCGGTCATAGGGTCACCTCGCTTTCGTCCGTGCCCAGGTAGGCAGCAATCACTTTTTCATCATGCTGGATCTGTTCGGGCTTCCCTCTGGCAATAACATCGCCGTGGTCGAGCACGATAATGTCGTCCGAAATCTCCATCACCATCCCCATATCATGTTCAATTAGTAAGACCGTGATGTCATGACGATCGCGCAGGAAACGAATAATGCTGCTCAGCTTATGCGTTTCGACCGGGTTAAGCCCGGCGGCGGGCTCATCCAGACAGATCATCTCGGGCCCGGTACACATTGCCCGCGCGATCTCCAGACGCCGCTGCTGCCCGTACGACATCTCTCCCGCCAGGCGATTGGCGCACTCCACCAGGTCCACCACCTCCAGCCAGTAGAAGGCCCTGTCCAGGGCATCGCTTTCCGCCCGCCGATATGCCGGCGTGTTTAAGATCCCGGCGAGCAGATTGCGGTTAACGCGCATATGCTGCGCGACCAGCAGGTTTTCCACGACAGACATCTCGCGAAAAAGGCGGATGTTCTGAAAGGTGCGCGCCAGCCCGGCGCGGTTCACCAGGTGCGTTCCGCCAAACATTTTGTAGAACAGGCGCTGCCCGAACTGCGCGGGGTTAATCCAGTCGCCCGGCTGGAATTTTTGTCCGAGGACCTGAATAACGTTGGTCGTTTTAGTGCGGGTAGAAAATAAAATATTGCCGCCGGAGGCCTTATAGAAACCCGTCAGGCAGTTAAACACGGTTGTTTTTCCCGCTCCGTTTGGCCCGATAAGGGCGGTAATGGAGCCGCGCTGCACGTCCAGATTAACGTCGTTAAGCGCCTTAATCCCACCGAAGTGCATCATCAGATGTTCCACGCGCAATATCGTCCCGTTCATGGCGCCACGCCCTTACGCACGGCAAACCCGCTGCGGTTAATGCGGATCAGGCCGCGTGGACGCCAGATCATCATCACCACCATCAGCATGCCAAACAGCAGGACGCGGTACTCCGCAAAACTGCGCAGCAGCTCCGGCGTTACCGTCAGCACGAAGGCGGCCAGCACCACGCCAAGGGTAGAGCCCATGCCGCCCAGCACCACGATGGCGAGGATCAGCGCGGATTCAAAGAAGGTAAAGGAGGTCGGATTCACAAACCCCTGATAGGTTGCGAAGAACACCCCGGCAATCCCCGCGGTCGACGCGCCCAGCGTAAAGGCGGAGAGCTTCACCAGGACGTGATTCAACCCCATCGAGCGGCAGGCAATTTCGTCTTCTCGCAGGGCTTCCCACGCCCGGCCAATCGGCATCCGCGTCAGGCGATGTTTGACGTAGAGCACCAGCATCACCACCAGAAAAAGTACGGTATAGATAAAGATAAACTTCATGTTCGGGTTGTAGGTCAGGTGGAAAAACTCGTGAAAAGGCACGCCGCCCTCTTTCGCGCGTCGTCCAAATTCCAGGCCGAAAAAGGTGGGGGGAGGGGCTGACACGCCGTTTGGCCCCCCCGTGAAGGTCAGCCAGTTGTTCAGGATCAGGCGAATGATCTCCCCGAACCCGAGGGTGACGATCGCCAGATAGTCGCCGTGCATGCGCAGTACCGGAAAGCCGAGCAGGGCACCGGCGGCGGCGGCCATGATTGCCGCCAGCGGCAGCATGCTCCAGAAGCCTAACCCCAAATACTGATACCCCAGCGCCAGACCGTACGCGCCAATCGCGTAGAAGGCGACGTACCCCAGGTCCAGCAGGCCGGCCAGCCCCACGACGATGTTCAGCCCCAGACCGAGAAGCACGTAGATCAGCCCGAGAATGGCGACGGTCAGCACATACTTGGTGGCGACAAACGGGAAGCAAACCGCAAGCGCAATCACCAGAGGAATAATCCAGCGCATGCGGCTTTTGTAGTCCGGTGGCCTAACATAGACGCCCGCGTTATCGGCTTCGAAGCGCGCCTGGAAACGAGCGCCCGCGGCGGTACCCAAAAAAGCGCTCAAGAGAAAACGCCCCAGCATTACAATACCGACCATCCAGGCCAGCCGTTGTCCGGCAAAGTTAAAGCTGTACCCGTCCAGCACCACGCCAGCAATCGGACCGAAGATAATCAGCGCAATCAGCCCGGAAAAAATCGCGTCCAGAACGCAGCGCTTTAGAGAAAAACCGTGCGATGTCATCATTCTCTTCCTCACACTTTGGCCACAACCGGACGCCCGAGCAGACCCTGGGGCCGGAAAATCAGGATCATGACCAGCAGGCCAAACGAGAAGACATCTTTATAGTCCGAGTTCACCATGCCCGAGAACTGGGCTTCTGCGACGCCAAGGATTAGGCCACCGAGCATGGCGCCGGGCAGGGAACCGATACCGCCGAGCACCGCCGCCGTAAAGGCCTTAATGCCAATCACAAACCCGACGTAGAAATCAAAGGTGCCGTAATTCATGGTGATGAGTACGCCCGCCAGGCCGGCCATCGCCGCGCCGATAACAAAGACCAGGGAGATAATCCGGTCGGTGTTGATCCCCAGAATAGAGGCCATTTTGCGATCCTGCTGTACCGCGCGGCACATCCGCCCCAGCCGGGTATGGTTGATTATCCACGTAAGCACCAGCATGCCGGCAAACGAGGCGAGCAGAATAAACACTTTGGTGTAGGTTATCTGCACGAACCCGTCGCCAAGATGCAGTCGAATCACGCCGTCGAGCATGGTCGGCACCCCTTGCTGGCGCGGGCCCTGGCTTAGCTGGGCGTAGTTTTGCAGGATAAGCGACATCCCGATGGCGGAGATAAGCGGCGCCAGGCGCGTGGAGTTGCGCAGCGGCCTGTAGGCGATACGCTCGATAGTCCAGCCGTACACGCCAGTTACCGCGATGGTGAACACCAGCGTACCCAGAATCAGCAGGGGGAAGGACTCAAGCCCGAAGAAAGAGAGCAGCGCCAGACCAATGGCGCAGAGATAGGCGGAAATCATATACACTTCGCCGTGGGCGAAATTGATCATCCCGATAATGCCGTACACCATGGTGTAGCCGATGGCGATCAGGCCGTAGACGGAGCCCAGCGTTAAGCCATTGACTAACTGCTGCAGGAAGAATGTACTCATCTTAGCGCGCTCGTTTTATAGGCTGCGCGAGGCGCGCAGCCTGATGTTTATTACGCGCCGACGGGCAAGCCCGCCGGCGTTGAGCGTGACTCCGTCCCGTTACTGCACTTCCTTATATTTTCCCTTGTCGTCCCACTGGTAAACCACGTAGTCAGACACTTTCAGGTCGCCTTTGCTGTCCCAGGCTTTTTTGCCCATCACCGTGTCGACGGAATTGGCTTTCAGCCACTCGCTGGCTTTCGCGGAATCCTTGCCGCCGGTGGCCTTGAAGGCTGCGGCAATGGCCTGTACGGAGGCATAGGAGTAGAGGGTATAACCTTCCGGCTCGAATTTACCGGCGCGGAATTTGTCGATAACCGCTTTACCGTCCGGGATCAGGCGCGGATCTTTACCAAAGGTCATGTAAATGCCGTTGGTATATTGCGGGCCGCCCGCTGCCGTCACCATCTCTTCGTTGACAATGCAGTCGCCGGAGAAGAATTTCGCCTGCACCCCCTGTTCACGCATCTGGCGAACCAGCGGGCCAGCTTCCGGGTGACAGCCACCGAAGAACACCACGTCCGGTTTTTGCGCGCCGATCTTCGTCACCAGCGCGTTAAAGTCTTTTTCACCGCGGGATAAACCTTCATACATCACATCCTTGACCCCGCGCTTCGCCAGCGCCGCTTTGGTGGCGTCTGCCAGCCCTTGTCCATAGGTGTCTTTATCGTGAATGATGACCACGCGTTTGGCTTTCAGCTTGTCGATAATGAAGTCGCTGGCGACCTGACCCTGCTGGTCGTCGCGGCCACACATGCGGAACATGTCGCTCATGCCGCGTTCGGTGATCTGCGGGTTAGTTGAGCCGGGAGTAATCGCGATGATGTCCGCGTCGCTATACACCTCGGAGGCGGGCATGGTGGAAGAGGAGCAGAAATGGCCGACCACGGCGTTGACCTTATCCTGGTCGACTAAGCGGTTGGCGACGGCCACCGCCTGCTTAGGCTCGCAGGCGTCATCCCCCTGAACCAGTTTGATCTTCTCACCGTTAATACCGCCTGCGGCGTTAATGTCTTCTGCGGCCTGCGTTGCGCCGTGCCAGTACTGATCGCCGTAGGTGGCATTAGGGCCCGTGAACGGTCCGGCGACACCGATCACGATATCTGCCCGGGCGGAAAATGCCGTTACCAGACAACCGGCCAGCACAAGAGAAACAGGCGTTTTGATAAATTTCAGCGACATTATTATGTTCCTTAGCAAAGAGGTTTTTGCACCACGGCGTAAGCCTGAACGCCCAGGGCGCAGCCAATCCAAAAACACGAGCAAGAACAAAATGCACTAAACGAACGGCATCCTGCGTGATACGGCGAGGTTTCCATGCGCAGCGTCGCGCGAAGAACAGCAAGCAAAAACGTTGCCAGAATGGTTAACCCCTTGACGGGGTTATGACATGTTTGAGTATAGAGCGCCGCGTTATCCCGCCCTGCGCCAGGAGAAGAATTTACAGCGGAGATCACACATCGTTAACAATAAAGCCCATAAGTTGTGCAACGGTCACGATTTGCACACTTTTGCAGCAATAAAGACCTAAACTTCAGCCAGGGCAGGCGTGCGATCTGTGGTAGGATCCTTTCCTTTTTTATCAGGAGTGTCCGCGATGACGGAAGGTCCATTAAATGAAAGCGAAATGGCGTGGCTGGAAGAGACATTAATGTCTTACGGTCATGACGATGCGTCCGTGATTGACGTGTCCGAACTGGACGGCATGCTTACTGCAGTGCTTTCCGGCCCTGTTGTCGTTGAGCCAGATGCCTGGCTGGTGGCGGTGTGGGGCGGGGAGAAGTACATCCCGCGCTGGAAAAACGATCGCGAGATGAACCGTTTTATCGATCTCTGCTTTAAGCATATGAACGACATTGCCGAGCGCCTGAGTGAATACCCGGATCAGTTTGAGCCGCTGTTCGGCTATAACGACGTTGACGGGGAGAGTTACACCGTTGTCGAAGAGTGGTGCTATGGCTACATGCGCGGCGTGGCGCTGACGGACTGGTCAGCCTTGCCGGAAGCCCTGAAGGCCGATCTCGATGTGATTGCCCTGCTCGGAACGGAAGAGAACAGCGAGAAGCTGGATGAACTGTCCGAAGAGGAGTATATCGCCAGCATCGAGAGCATCCAGCCTGCGGCCCTGCGCTTATACAACTACTGGGTGGAGAACCCGCAGCAGCCGGAAGCGAAGAAGCCTGTCGTGAACGGCACGAAAGTGGGGCGTAACGATCCGTGTCCTTGCGGCAGCGGGAAGAAGTTTAAGAGCTGCTGCCTGCACTGATAAAAAAAGGGGCTGATGATAGCCCCTTTTATCTTTAACCCACTTCCGGCAGCATCCCGGCGGCAATCAGCACCTGCACCAGAATAATCATTACCCCGCAGCCAAACACAACGCACAGCAGCGGTTTTCCTCCCGCGACGCGATATCCTTGCTGAGGATGCTGCTGACGGCTTTTCCACGCCAGCAGGGAAGGGAGCAGCAGGGCCAGGACAGAGAGCGCCACCCCCGCGTAGCCCAGCGCCATCACAAACCCGCGAGGGTAAAACAGCGCAAACGCCAGCGGCGGCAGGAAGGTAATGGCTCCGGTCTGTAACCGTCCGGCGGCAGTATTGCGACGCTGGAACAGGTCGGCCAGGTAATCGAACAGGCCGAGCGCTACGCCCAGGAACGAGGTCGCGAGCGCCAGGTCGGCGAACAGGTGAACCGCCAGCTCCACGTGCGGCGAGGTGACCACCTCGCGCAGCGACAACAGAAAACCGTTCAGGCCAGCGTGCTGCGCCATCAGCCCGACGAAGGTTGAAGAGTCAATGCTACCCAGCGTCACCAGCTGCCAGAAAATGTAGGCGATCAGCGGAATGGCGCTGCCGATAATAAACACACGACGCAGCTTGCGGACATCACCGTGCATATAGCTGACGATGCTCGGCACGCTGCCGTGGAAGCCAAACGAGGTGAAAATGACCGGAATGGCGGAAAGCGCCAGCCCTTGCTCCAGCGGCAGCGTCAGCAGGTTCACCTTGTGCACGTGCGGTGCCAGCAGCGCCAGCATGACAACCAGAAACAGAATTTTGGCGCTGAACAGAAAACGGTTAAAGAGATCGACCAGCGATGTGCCCACGCAGACCACGCCGCCGCCAATAAGCGCAAAGAAGATAGCCCCCGTTGCAGGGGTAATGTCAGAGCCAAACCAGTCGTTGACGCTGGAGGCGATTAACTCCCCGGCACCGCTGATATACGCGGCCGTGAGGGCGTACATCAGGAACATCATGCTAAAGCCGGTGATCCACTGGCCGTAGCGTCCCAGATAGCGCGCCGCCAGCGAACCCAGCCCGGTATCGGCGGGCACATGCTGGTAAACCTCAAGCAGCAGCAGTGCGGTATAGCACATTAATGCCCAGAGCGTGCCAAGCAGCAGCAGGGTCATCCCAAATCCCACTCCCGCGGCAGCCAGAGGCATTGCCAGCATTCCTGCGCCAATCGTCGTTCCGGCGACGATAAAAATACTTCCCAGGGTTCTGTTCTTCACGCTTTCCTCTACAACGACGCTTAACCGCAACAAAATCTGCGGCGCAGAGTAAGGCAAAAGCGGTAATTCGTCAAACCACCGTTACAAGGCGTGTAATGAAAGGTTTACGTATTGCGCTACTGCCCATCCTGAGTGAGGCGACGGTCAGGCGTGACGTAAATAGGGCGTACGGGGAATAAAATGCGTGTTTTAATGCAGGGAAAGGTAAATTAACGCGGCGCCGGAAACCGGCACCGCACTGATATTAATTCTGCGTATCGAGAGTCGACAGTTCTTTATCAATAAAGTAAAGTCCTTCGCCGGATTTACCCACCAGGGATAATTTATCCAGCACGGATTTAAACAGCTTCTCTTCTTCGTGTTGTTCCGCAACGTACCACTGCAGGAAATTAAAGGTTGGATAATCCTGGCCGATCATTGCCGCATGAACCAGTTCGTTAATTTTCTGGGTGATCAGCTGTTCGTGCTCGTAGGTGGCGCGGAACAGTTCGTCGAGAGAATTATATTCAGCAAAAGGCGATGCCACGTTCTCAATGCGCGGCAGGCTGCCCGTATCGGTCAGATAATCAAACAGGCGCTGCATGTGGGTCATCTCTTCCTGGGCGTGACGACGCAGAAACGCGGCCGCACCTTCAAAGCTGTGATAGCTGCACCAGGCGCTCATCTGCTGGTAGAGAAGGGATGAATAGAGCTCAAGGTTCATTTGTGCATTGAGCTTGTCGATCATTTCAGTTTTCAGCATGGTGGCGCTCCGGATTATTATTACGGGTTCATAATGAGCGACACTATAATTTGTTATTTAATTATTTGCAAAACGTAAAATTAAATATTTGTTCGTTTAAAATACGAATGGGAATAAAACGCATTGGCGATATTTATTTTTTATTAATGCGAATTGTTTTTGTTCTTAGTTAAATAAAGCGCCAGCAAACGCTGGCAGCTTTGGTTAATACCAGGGATTATTTGCCTTAGGGTTAACGGCATACCCCATGCACTTATACTGGATAGTAACGCTCTCGTTCAGGCACAAAGAGCCGCTTGTCAGGGTACAGGTTTTGACCGGCTGCCCGTAGGCAGAGGCGGTGGCATAGCCCATGTTCTGACAGGCTTTTACCGCGGTACCGTTATTAACATATTCATCGGACCAGGCGTTTTGCAGCACGGCCTGGCCATAGTCGAGGCGGACAATGCCGTTCGGCGCGTCGAGGCTGCTGATTTCCGCCTGGCGTTTAACGCTGCATCCCGCGAGCAGCAGGACTGTAGCGGCTACGATGGCTCTTTTCATGGTTCGCTCTGAGTGGATGGAAATACGTTATCGTACCCGCAGATGCCCGCTGCAATGCCAGGAATAGCCGGACGATCTACCCTCACTCTTTGCAACGGACGACGTAGATCCTCCCCTTCACAAAATTGTGAGCGTGCATTGGATTTTTAAAACTCCATTTCATTTACTTTGAAAGTCTGTTTATTTGATGCCAGAATGAACGGGAACAGGTATCCATGGCGGGGAGCGCCCGCAGCGCATTCTGGAGAGACACGATGAAAATTGCACTGATGATGGAAAACAGCCAGGCGGCTAAAAACCCAGTCATATTAAAAGAGTTGAAAACGGTAGCCGATGAAAAAGGGTTCCCGGTTTACAACGTGGGTATGAGCGACGAAAACGATCATCACCTGACCTACATCCACCTGGGCATTATGGCGAGCATTTTGCTGAATGCGAAAGCGGTGGATTTTGTGGTCACCGGCTGCGGCACCGGGCAGGGGGCGCTGATGTCGTTAAACATCCACCCTGGCGTGATTTGCGGCTACTGCATCGATCCCGCAGACGCGTTTCTCTTCGCGCAAATCAATAACGGCAATGCGCTCTCTCTGCCTTTTGCCAAAGGGTTTGGCTGGGGAGCGGAGCTAAACGTTCGCTTTATCTTTGAAAAGGCGTTTACCGGCCGAAAAGGGGAGGGATATCCTCCAGAGCGTAAAGAGCCGCAGGTGCGTAACGCCGGTATTCTGAACCAGGTAAAAGCGGCCGTGGTAAAAGATAACTATCTTGACTCGCTGCGCGCCATCGATCCTGAGCTGGTGAAGACCGCTGTTTCCGGCCCGCGTTTCCAGCAGTGCTTCTTTGAAAATTGCCAGGATAAGGCGATCGAGGATTTTGTTCGCAGTATCGTGGGTTAATTCGCACTGCGCAGTTTAAATTGTGACATGCGTCACAAAAATATTGATCTTTGTGACGATGGTCATATTATAGGCACATTGACTATAAAGTTGTATAACAAGTTAATGGAGCATCACAATGAAACTGCGCAAAATCCTGAAAAGTATGTGGGCCAATTACTGCCGCACTTTTAAAGACGTGCCGCCTGGCGCCATGTTCTGATAAAAAAAACCTGCTTCGGCGGGTTTTTTTGTGTCCTGCGGCAATGAAGGGCAGATGTCACGGGCCACGTTTTGATACTATGGCGGCCTTTGAATAAGGAGAAAGCCCCATGTCACAAAACCTGAGCGCCGATCAGGAACTGGTCTCTGACGTTGTCGCCTGTCAGTTGGTTATCAAGCAAATTCTTGATGTTCTGGACGTTATTGCACCGGTTGAAGTGCGCGAGAAGATGTCCACGCAGCTGAAAAACATCGATTTTGCCAGCCATCCCGCGGCTGCCGACCCGGTGACGCTTCGCGCGATCCAGAAAGCCATCGCGCTGATTGAACTGCGCTTTACGCCGCAGGGCGAGTCTCATTAAAACGCGAACGGGCGACCGCGCGTGTCGCCCGTTGAAAACGTTAAAAGAAGGTCTGGACCAGCAGGTAGCTCGCCGCGCAGGCGCAGCTCACGCCAATTAGCCCCGGCAGAATAAAGCTGTGGTTAATGATGAATTTGCCGATGCGGGTTGTTCCCGAGCGGTCAAAGCCGATGCAGGCTAAATCACTCGGGTAGGTCGGCAGAACAAAATAGCCGTAGGACGCCGGGAAGAAGGCGATCAGCATTTTTGGATCGATGCCCAACATCAATCCCATCGGCGCCACGGCCGTCAGGGCCGCCGCCTGGCTGTTTACCAGCTTCGACACCAGGAAAAGCACGATGGCATACGTCCACGGATGGCTTTTCACCACCCCTTCCAGCGCCAGCTTTAACTCATCGAGATGCGCCTGGAAAAAGGTATCGCTCATCCACGCCACCCCGAACACCGAGAAGATCGCCACCATACCGGCCTTAAATACCGCACCGTTTGAGATGGCTGAGGCATTGACCTTGCAGGCCATCAGCATCACGGCACCGGCGATGAGCATCATCATCTGAATGACGAGGTTCATCGACAGGGCCGTCATTTTACCTTTCAACTCGAAGGCCGGGCGCAGTTCGGGGAAAGCCCCGAGCAGGACTACCACCGCAATACCGGCAAAGAAAATCCATGTCGACCAGTAGGCCTGCTTCGGAAAACGCTGGTTCATTAACGTCTCCGTGCCGCCATAGATAAACTCGCGCTGTTTGGGATCTTTCAGTTTCTCCTGAAACTCCCCGTCGTCAGCCAAATCTTTCCCCCGACGTAAACTCCACAGGGCCGCGATCGCGACGCCGAAAAGCGAAGCGGGAACCGATACGGCGAGGATTTCCAGGATCCCCCACGCGTGCCCAATCCCATGCTGTGCGGCCAGGATGGAGACCAGCGACACAACGGCGACGGAAACCGGAGACGCGGTGATCGCCATCTGGGATGCCACCGATGCCACCGCCATTGGGCGTTCCGGGCGGATCCCTTTTTTCAGGGCGATATCCGCAATGATGGGGAACATGGTGTAGACCACGTGCCCGGTACCGCACAGAAAGGTCAGCATCCAGGTGGTAAAAGGGGCGAGAAGCGTGATGTGCTGCGGGTGTTTGCGCAGCAGGCGTTCAGCAAACTGCATCATGACGTTGAGGCCACCCGCGGTCTGCAGGGTAGCGGCACAGCCAATCACTGCGAGAATGGTTAACATGACGTCAACCGGAGGCTTGCCGGGCTGGAGCCCAAAGACAAAACACAAAATAAAAAGGCCAATACCGCTGATTAACCCAAGCCCCATGCCGCCGAAACGTGTTCCCGTCAGCAGGCAGAGGAGAATGACAACAAACTCAATGGTGATCATGCTTTTCCCTCGTCAATGATTATGTAATTAAATAAATCATTACATTTTGTAAGGTTAATCATTGAGAGCGAGATCTGATTTGTTAAATTTCAGCAAAAGCAGAGGGTTGGGGAAATAAGAAGGAACCTGCCCCCCTGAACCAGGGCCAAGGCAGGTTAAACGCTTAGTGGTGCTGCACCGTCACAAGATCGAGCAGGTGGCGGTCGGCTTGCTCCGGGCGTAAACCGGCCTGGCGCGCATTGTGGATCTCATCCGCCAGCGTTTTCAGCAGCATACCGTCCTGCTGCTGTTCTTTATCCATATCGCGTAAAAATTTAAGAGTGATGATGTCATGCTGTGCTCTGGCTTCATCGGCCAGCTTGTTGAGCGTCGTACAGCGCTGCTCATGTTCTTCCAGAGTTTTCTGGAACAGTTCTTCCAGAGAAGAGTAATTTTCGTTGATCCCATCAAGGGCTTTAACAACCGGGTTAGCCCCCGCGGCCTTCAGGAAGTTAAAGACGCGCATCATATGGGTGACGTTGCTTTGTGCCTGTGAACGAAAGAACGTGGCAGAGCCCGTGAGACTTTTTTCAGAACACCATGCACTTAAGTGAAGGTGCAGGTTCGAGGCGTAGAACTCAAGGTTCATCTGCGCGTTAAGTTTTTGCATCATCGTTTGGGTAGCCATACTCATATCCTTATAGACTGTGGGACGTGATGTCCGCTGCTTAACCTGACAGACAGGCAAATACGAAGAAAAACAGAATTGCAATTTTTGCAGTGACTAAAATCGATCGAAAATTCACTTCCTGTGTTCGATATAAATAAGCATACCTTTGTCTTATGATTAAGAAAACTCTTAATTAGGCTGTGTTTACCATACATTACAAAGTTTAATATAGTACAAAAATACAAATATATAGCCACCAAATGAAATTTTATTAACCTGTTGATATTAAAGGTTAAGTTTCTTTCGAGGGATACTGATTTACTTTCGTGAACATTTAGCCGGAATAATGCTCTGTAAGAAAAATAAATACAGATTATTCATTTCAAATATATGATGCGTTGCTGAATTTGCGCTAAGTCAATTTTAACGGAATAACGCCTTTTCATGACGCGTTCGTTTTTTTGATGAAAAGCATGGACCCCCGTCAGGGGAGAGCCACAGCGACATCCGCCGTAAGGCATCAGGGATTTCTTAGCTAATCTTATGGATAATTCTGCTTACCCTGCTTTCATTTGTCAGACAATTCCTGCCTTTTTTATGTCATTTTTCGCTGAATTTATGTACGCAATTACTGTAATTCTGCGGTGTGATGGGGCTCTCTTATGGATGATTAATTTCCCGCTAAAACTATCACCAGCAATAACGCTTATGACGAGGTAAGCGCTAATGCCTTGTTTTAAGTCCGATTAAATAAGAAGCACGCAAATCTTCCCTACAGAAAAGAATGCTAAAGCTGGAGTTTACCATGCACAAATTTACTAAAGCGCTGGCGGCCATCGGTCTGGCTGCCGTTATGTCACAATCCGCTATCGCTGAGAATTTAAAACTCGGTTTTTTGGTAAAACAGCCGGAAGAACCCTGGTTCCAGACCGAATGGAAATTCGCTGATAAAGCCGGAAAAGATTTAGGTTTTGAAGTGATTAAAATCGCCGTGCCGGACGGTGAAAAAACCCTGAACGCCATCGACAGCCTGGCGGCCAGCGGCGCGAAAGGCTTTGTTATCTGCACTCCGGATCCAAAACTCGGATCGGCAATTGCGGCGAAAGCCCGCGGTTACGACATGAAGGTTATTGCGGTTGACGATCAGTTCGTTAATGCCAAAGGCAAACCGATGGACAGCGTTCCGCTGGTCATGATGGCGGCGACCAAAATCGGTGAACGTCAGGGGCAGGAGCTTTATAAAGAGATGCAGAAACGCGGCTGGGATGTGAAAGAGACCGCCGTCATGGCCATCACCGCAGACGAGCTGGACACGGCGCGTCGTCGTACGACCGGTTCAATGGACGCGCTGAAAGCGGCTGGCTTCCCTGAAAAACAGATCTATAAAGTGCCAACCAAATCTAACGACATCCCGGGCGCCTTTGACGCGGCGAACTCTATGCTGGTCCAGCACCCGGAAGTGAAGCACTGGCTGGTGGTCGGCATGAACGACAACACCGTGCTGGGCGGCGTGCGCGCGACGGAAGGTCAGGGCTTCAAGGCGCCTGACGTTATCGGGATCGGCATCAACGGCGTGGATGCGGTGAGCGAGCTGTCCAAAGCGCAGGCCACCGGCTTCTACGGCTCTCTGCTGCCAAGCCCGGACGTTCACGGCTACAAATCCAGCGAAATGCTCTACAACTGGGTCACCAAAGGGGCTGAACCGCCGAAATTTACCGAAGTGACCGACGTGGTGCTGATTACCCGCGACAACTTCAAAGAGGAACTGGCGAAAAAGGGACTGGGCGGTAAGTAATACGCTGTGATTGTGCCCCTTACTCGCCGTAAGGGGCCAGACGTACACACTACAGGAATCACGGAGTCGTTATGCAACAGTCTAATCCGTATCTCTCTTTTCGCGGCATCGGGAAAACGTTTCCCGGTGTTAACGCGCTGACCGATATCAGCTTCGACTGCTATGCCGGCCAGGTTCATGCCTTGATGGGGGAAAACGGAGCGGGGAAATCCACGCTGCTAAAAATCCTCAGCGGCAACTACGCGCCAACAACCGGCACGCTGGCCATTCGCGGTGAAGAGGTGGCCTTTGCCGATACCACGGCGGCGCTCAACGCCGGTGTCGCCATTATCTATCAGGAACTGCACCTCATCCCTGAGATGACCGTGGCCGAAAATATCTATTTAGGCCAGCTTCCGCACAAAAGCGGCGTGGTGAATCGTTCACTACTTAATTATGAAGCGGGGCTGCAGCTTAAGCATCTTGGTCTGGACGTCGATCCCCAGACCCCGCTGAAATACCTCTCCATCGGCCAGTGGCAGATGGTTGAAATTGCCAAGGCGCTGGCGCGTAACGCCAGGGTTATTGCCTTTGATGAACCCACCAGTTCGCTCTCCTCGCGTGAAATCGAAAACCTGTTCCGCGTGATCCGCGAGCTGCGGCAGGAAGGCCGCACCATTTTGTACGTCTCGCACCGCATGGAGGAGATATTTGCCCTGAGCGATGCCATCACCGTATTTAAGGATGGGCGCTATGTGCGCACCTTTACCGATATGCAGCAGGTTAACCATGATCAGCTTGTTCAGGCGATGGTCGGGCGCGATCTGGGCGATATCTATCACTGGAAACCGCGCGAGTACGGCCCCGAGCGCCTGCGTCTGGACAACGTCAAAGCGCCGGGCGTGCGGACGCCGGTTTCGTTATCCGTACGCAGCGGTGAGATCGTCGGTCTGTTTGGCCTTGTAGGGGCGGGGCGTAGCGAGCTGATGAAAGGGCTGTTCGGCGGTACACGCATTACCGCAGGGCAGGTCTCCATTGACGGCGAGCAGGTGGATATCCAGAAACCCGCCCACGCAATCAGGGCCGGGATGATGCTCTGCCCGGAAGACCGCAAGGCGGAGGGGATCATTCCGGTGCATTCGGTGCGCGACAACATCAACATTTCCGCCCGGCGTAAATTTATCCGCGCGGGTTGCCTGATTAACGACGGCTGGGAGTCGAGCAACGCCGACCATCATATTCGCTCGCTGAATATCAAAACGCCGGGACCGGAACAGCTGATTATGAATCTGTCAGGAGGAAACCAGCAGAAGGCCATTTTAGGCCGCTGGCTGTCGGAGGATATGAAGGTCATTTTGCTGGACGAGCCGACGCGCGGTATCGATGTGGGCGCAAAACACGAGATTTACAACGTGATATATGAACTGGCAAAACGCGGCGTGGCGGTGCTGTTCGCCTCCAGCGATCTGCCTGAGGTGCTTGGCGTTGCTGACCGCATTGTAGTGATGCGCGAAGGCGAAATCGCCGGTGAGTTACTTCATGAACAGGCGAATGAACAACAGGCGTTGAACCTCGCCATGCCTAAAGTCAGCCAGGCTGTCGCCTGAGTAAGGAGTTAATGATGTCCTCTGTTACTACATCCGGAGCGCCGAAGTCGGCTTTTAGTTTTGGACGCATCTGGGATCAGTACGGCATGCTGGTGGTCTTTGCCGCACTCTTCATCGCCTGTGCAATCTTCGTCCCTAATTTTGCCACCTTCATTAATATGAAAGGGCTGGGACTGGCGATTTCCATGTCCGGCATGGTGGCCTGCGGCATGCTCTTCTGTCTGGCCTCCGGTGATTTCGACCTGTCGGTGGCCTCGGTTATCGCCTGCGCGGGCGTCACCACGGCGGTGGTGATCAACATGACGGAAAGCCTGTGGATTGGCGTTTTTGCCGGTCTGTTGCTTGGCGTGATCAGCGGTCTGGTGAACGGTTTTGTTATCGCACGCCTGAAGATTAATGCCCTGATTACACGCTTGCAACGATGCAGATAGTCCGTGGTCTGGCCTATATCATTTCCGACGGTAAAGCGGTAGGGATTGAAGACGAGCGCTTCTTTACGCTGGGCTACGCCAACTGGCTGGGCCTGCCTGCGCCTATCTGGCTCACCGTGGCCTGCCTGATCCTGTTCGGCTTCCTGCTGAACCGCACCACCTTTGGTCGTAACACGCTGGCGATCGGCGGCAATGAAGAAGCGGCCCGTCTGGCAGGGGTGCCGGTTGTACGCACCAAGATTATTATCTTCGTGCTCTCCGGGCTGGTCTCCGCCGCGGCGGGGATTATTCTGGCGTCGCGTATGACCAGCGGCCAGCCAATGACGTCTATCGGTTATGAGCTGATCGTCATCTCGGCGTGCGTTTTAGGGGGCGTTTCCCTCAAGGGAGGCATCGGAAAAATCTCATATGTGGTGGCCGGTATCCTGATTTTGGGCACGGTGGAAAACGCCATGAACCTGTTGAATATTTCGCCGTTCTCTCAGTACGTCGTGCGCGGCCTGATCCTGCTGGCAGCCGTGATTTTCGACCGTTACAAGCAAAAAGCGAAGCGTACCGTGTAACCCCAGCGCTGACTTTTTATTGCTCAACTAATAACCATAGTTGACCCCTGAACCGCCTCGCCAGTTTTGCTGGCGGGGCGGTTGTCAAATGGCGAGGCCCATCACACTGTCTATACTTACATGGCTATGAAAGAGGTAAAGGCGTTTACCTCTCGTAAACCGTAAGGAGGATTAGGGTGGCTGACTTGTTAACCGCACCGCCTGTACTGCCCGGAAAATATGCTTTCTTTTTTGACCTCGACGGGACGCTCGCCGGGATCCAGCCGCATCCTGACGACGTGGTCGTACCGGATACGGTGCTAGAGAATTTGCAGCAGCTCTCTCGACTGAACGAGGGCGCATTGGCATTGATTTCAGGGCGCTCAATGGCCGAGCTGGACGTGCTCGCCAGTCCTTACCACTTTCCGCTGGCCGGTGTACACGGAGCGGAGCGCCGCGATATCCATGATCAACTGCATGTTGTATCACTCCCCGATACCTTAATTCAGGCGTTACATACTGAACTCTCCTCGGCGCTGGCGTCGCTCCCGGGCACGGAACTGGAAGCGAAAGGCATGGCGTTCGCCTTGCACTATCGGCAGGCTCCGCATCACGAAGCGGCGATCTTTGCGATTGCCCGCAGCGTGGCCGATGCACATCCGCAGCTCGCGCTGCAGCCGGGGAAGTGCGTCGTTGAGATAAAACCTGAGGGCATCAATAAGGGGGCCGCTATTGCGGCGTTTATGGCGGAACCGCCATTTAAGGGACGTACACCGGTATTTTTTGGCGATGACCTGACCGATGAGGCCGGTTTTCGCGTGGTGAAACAGGCCGGAGGGATCGCCGTCAAGGTAGGGCCTGGTGACACTGTCGCTGAATGGCGTCTGGCGAATGTCGAGGCCGTCTGGCAGTGGATTTCTGATATCGCTAACCAGCAACAACAACAAATAGCGCAAAACAAAGGGGGAAACCATTATGGGTCGCTTAGTCGTCGTCTCTAACCGAATTGCACCGCCTGATGATAAAAAAGCCAGTGCAGGTGGCCTGGCGGTAGGGGTATTAGGTGCCTTAAAAGCTGCTGGCGGGCTGTGGTTTGGCTGGAGCGGTGAAATCAATGAACAAGAGAAACCGCTTAAAAAGGTGACGCGCGGGAACATTACGTGGGCATCATTTGCGCTCAAAGAGAAAGACTATGACGAGTATTACTCGCAGTTCTCCAACGCGGTCCTGTGGCCTGCGTTTCACTATCGTCTTGATCTGGTGAAATTCCAGCGTGAATCCTTCGAGGGCTACTCGCGGGTGAATGCGCTGCTGGCGGATAAACTGCTGCCTTTAATTGAGGAAGACGATATTTTATGGATCCACGATTATCATCTGCTCCCCTTCGCCAGAGAGTTGCGTAAAAGAGGAGTCAATAACCGAATTGGCTTCTTCCTGCACATTCCGTTCCCGACGCCGGAAATTTTCACCGCGCTGCCGCCGCATGAAGAACTGCTGGAGGCGCTGTGTGATTATGACCTGCTGGGCTTCCAGACCGAAAATGACCGTCTCGCGTTCCTGGACTCCGTGTCAGGCAAAACGCGCCTGGTAACCAACGGCGGCAAAACCCATACGGCGTGGGGCAAAACCTTCCATACCGAGGTCTATCCGATTGGTATTGAACCCGACGAAATTGCGGAACAGGCCTCGGGCCCGCTGCCGCCGAAGCTGGCCCAGCTTAAGAATGAACTCAAGCACGTGAAGAATATCTTCTCGGTAGAGCGTCTGGATTATTCCAAAGGGTTGCCGGAACGCTTCCTGGCGTATGAAACGCTGCTGGATAAATACCCTCAGCACCACGGTAAAATCCGCTATACCCAGATCGCGCCAACGTCGCGCGGGGAAGTGCAGGCCTATCAGGATATTCGTCATCAGCTGGAGACAGAAGCAGGGCGCATCAACGGGCGCTACGGCCAACTGGGCTGGACGCCGCTCTTTTATCTGAATCAGCATTTTGACCGTAAGATCCTGATGAAGGTCTTCCGCTACGCTGACGTTGGCCTGGTTACGCCGCTGCGTGACGGGATGAACCTGGTGGCAAAAGAGTACGTGGCGGCTCAGGACCCGGCGGATCCGGGCGTGCTGGTGCTTTCCCAGTTTGCAGGGGCAGCGAACGAACTGACCTCAGCGCTGCTCGTTAACCCTTACGATCGGGATGATGTGGCAAATGCCCTCAACCGCGCGCTGACCATGCCGCTGACGGAGCGAATTTCCCGCCATGCCGAAATGATGGAGACGATCCGGAATAACGATATAAATCACTGGCAGGCGCGTTTTATTCAGGATCTACGCGAAATAGCCCCGCAAAGTCACGAAGGCGATCTGCAAAAAAAGATCGCGACCTTCCCTAAACTCGCCTGATATTCCTCTGGGGGGGTTAAGCCCCCCCAAGCGGGACTAACAGCACGTCAACCTGGCTTGAGGCGATAATAGATTTTGCCGCGCAGGTAGCCCTCGATATAAAGCTGTGGTTATGGTTCCCGCAAATCACTAAATCAATATTTTGCTTGCGGCACATATTAAGAATATGGGCATTCAGTTCCCCCGTCGCAATAACGGTTTCATCAATGGGGTACTCTGCTTTTTCGACAAGCTCTCGCAGAAACTGCTGCGTTTCCTCCTGCAAAACCTCACGAATATCTTCCAGCATCGGGGCCGCCAGTTGATTGTACATCTCGGGCTCGGCCGCGAGGGTAATGAGGCTGATGCGCGCATTATGCGGCCGGGCGATGGAAACGGCCCGGGCGACAAGCTGGTGGCTTTCGGGGGAAACGGCAACAGAAACAAGAAGATGGGAGTAACTCATGGCGCACTCCTTAGATGCCTGACAGACAGCGTTTCATCACCATTACCGCGAATTTCCTGGTTTCGCAAGACTTGAATACGACATTAGTGTGAAGCTTATCATAATTATTCATTAATTATTCTTATAAGAAGAATAACTGATAAATGCGCCTAAATGAAAAAAATTAACAACTTAACGTAAGTCACACAAATCTTCGCTTTCGCTATTAAATCATTCTAACAAGTTATAAACGCATTTCGAATGATCACGCAATGAAACAATTTTATTGCCAGAAATGCATAACTCTATGTTTTATCGAAGTAATCAAAATGTATCCCTGACGCATACGCGATGTAAACGATTGCTGATACTGCACGCACGGGTAAAAGCACATTGCGTGCCACTTATTCTCAAGCTTATGCATGAGTATTCGTCGATTAAGAAAACAAAACAGTGCTGATTGCTTAAAAAATGAGCAAATTAGAAGTCATACTGATGGATTTATGGGTAACATTCACTTAAATTGTGTGACGTGGATCACATTTTTTTTAAATTTGAGGGTGGCTGCATTGTATGTGTCAAATCTGGCGAGTAGAGTTTGCGTCGAATTAGGAAAAATCTTAGTTATTTGTAAGAAATGATAAAACCTGTAAGAGATGTAACCGCGTTGCATCCCTTGCGCGTTTGGATGAATACAAACCTAGATTCAACTATGCATTTAGCCTTTTCTTTTTTATACCGGGTGATTTCCCGGCGACATCACGGGGTGCGGTCTTTCCGCATAAAAATAATAGTTGGTTATTCGGGATGGGAACAATGCATACATCCGAGTTGCTAAAACATATCTATGACATCAATTTGTCATATTTACTGCTCGCGCAGCGTTTAATTAGTCAGGACAAAGCGTCCGCGATGTTTCGTCTGGGTATTAACGAAGAAATGGCAACCATGCTGGGTGGATTAACCCTCCCGCAGATGGTAAAACTGGCGGAAACGAATCAACTGGTGTGCCAGTTCCGTTTTGATAATCCGCAGACGATAACGCGTCTGACGCAGGAATCCCGCGTGGACGATCTGCAACAGATCCATACCGGTATCCTGCTCTCCACTCGCTTGCTTAGCGACATCAGTCAGCCTGATGACGCAGCCCGTAAGAAAAGGGCCTAGCAATGAGCGAAAAAAGCATTGTTCAGGAAGCGCGTGACATACAGCTGGCCATGGAGCTGATTACGCTGGGTGCTCGTTTACAAATGCTGGAAAGCGAGACTCAGCTGAGCCGTGGTCGCCTCATCAAACTGTATAAAGAGTTACGCGGTAGTCCCCCGCCGAAAGGCATGCTGCCGTTTTCTACGGACTGGTTTATGACCTGGGAGCAGAACATCCACGCTTCCATGTTCTGTAATGCCTGGCAGTATCTTCTCAAAACCGGTTTGTGTAGCGGCGTAGACGCCGTGATCAAAGCGTACAAACTTTACCTTGAACAATGCCCACAGCAGGAAGAAGGCCCTCTGCTGGCGCTGACCCGCGCATGGACGCTGGTGCGTTTTGTTGAGAGCGGAATGCTTGAACTGTCGCGCTGCAATTGCTGCGACGGCAATTTTATTACCCATGCTCATCAGCCTGCAGGCAGCTTCGCCTGTAGTTTATGTCAGCCGCCGTCCCGCGCAGTAAAAAGACGTAAACTTTCCCGGGATGCTGCCGATATTATTCCACAACTGCTGGATGAACAGATCGAACAAGCTGTTTAACCCGAACGTGTGGGCAAGATTCCAGCAGCGGTAAGTCATTACCGCTGCTTTTTTTTACCCCGCAAACGGTAAACGCTGCGAGCTGGACGTCCTTGCCATAGTCACTAGCGGAAGGATGATGTCGTGCTTATCTTATTAGGTTACCTGGTAGTTCTCGGTACAGTTTTCGGCGGTTACATGATGACCGGCGGGCACCTTGGAGCACTCTATCAACCGGCTGAACTTATTATCATCGGCGGCGCAGGGGTAGGGGCTTTTATCGTTGGCAACAACGGTAAATCGATCAAGGGCACGTTGAAGGCAATTCCATTGCTGTTCCGTCGCTCGAAATACACCAAAAGCATGTATATGGATCTGCTGGCGCTGCTCTATCGCCTGATGGCGAAGTCGCGTCAGCAGGGGATGTTCTCGCTTGAACGGGATATCGAAAACCCGAAAGAGAGCGAAATTTTTGCCAGCTATCCGCGCATTCTGGCGGACGCCATGATGCTGGATTTCATCGTCGATTACCTGCGTCTCATCATCAGCGGCAATATGAATACCTTCGAAATTGAAGCGCTGATGGACGAAGAGATCGAAACCCACGAAAGCGAATCTGAAGTGCCGGCCAACAGCCTGGCGCTGGTGGGCGACTCCCTTCCGGCGTTTGGTATCGTGGCGGCGGTCATGGGGGTGGTACACGCCCTGGCCTCGGCGGACCGTCCGGCGGCTGAACTGGGCGCGCTGATTGCCCATGCGATGGTGGGCACCTTCCTCGGTATTTTGCTGGCTTATGGTTTTATCTCTCCGCTGGCAAGCGTGCTGCGCCAGAAAAGCGCGGAAACCACCAAAATGATGCAGTGCGTGAAGATCACGCTCCTCTCTAACCTCAACGGTTACGCGCCACCGATCGCGGTTGAATTTGGCCGTAAAACGCTTTACTCCAGCGAGCGTCCGTCGTTTATCGAGCTTGAAGAACACGTGCGCGCGGTGAAAAACCCAAACCAACAGACGACAACTGAGGACGCATGAAAAACCAGTCCCATCCGATCGTCATTGTCAAAAAACGCAAGCACAAGGGCGGCGGGCACGGTTCCCACGGCTCCTGGAAAATCGCGTACGCCGACTTTATGACCGCAATGATGGCGTTCTTTCTGGTGATGTGGCTGATCTCCATCTCCAGCCCGAAGGAGCTTATCCAGATTGCCGAATATTTCCGTACCCCGCTGGCGACGGCGGTGACCGGTGGGCCGCGTATCTCTAACAGCGAAAGCCCGATCCCTGGCGGCGGCGATGATTACACCCAGCAGAAGGGTGAGGTGAAAAAAGAGCCGAACATCGACGAGCTGAAACGCAAGATGGAGCAGGCGCGTCTGAAAAAACTGCGTGGCGATCTCGACCAACTGATTGAAGCGGATCCTAAACTGCGCGCGCTGCGGCCGCACCTGAAAATCGATCTGGTCCAGGAAGGGCTGCGTATTCAGATTATCGACAGCCAGAACCGCCCGATGTTTAAAACCGGGAGTGCGGAAGTTGAGCCGTACATGCGCGATATTTTACGCGCCATTGCGCCGGTGCTGAACGGTATTCCTAACCGAATCAGCCTTTCGGGCCACACGGATGACTTCCCGTACGCCAGTGGGGAGAAGGGATACAGCAACTGGGAGCTTTCTGCCGATCGTGCCAACGCCTCGCGTCGCGAGCTGGTGGCAGGTGGGCTTGATGATGGCAAGGTACTGCGCGTGGTCGGCATGGCAGCAACCATGCGGGTCTCCGACCGCGGGCCGGATGACGCCATCAACCGTCGTATCAGTCTTTTAGTGCTGAACCAGCAGGCGGAGCAGGCCATCCTGCACGAAAACGCCGAAAGTCAGAATGAGTCACTGGACGATTTAAAACAGCCTGGGGCCGTCCCTGCGGCTGCCGTTCCAACATCGCCACCAGCCAATCCGAGGTGATAGCGTGAGCATGGATATTAGCGATTTTTACCAGACATTCTTTGATGAAGCCGACGAACTGTTGGCGGATATGGAGCAACATTTGCTCGATCTGGTGCCCGAAGCACCCGACTCTGAGCAGCTCAATGCCATCTTCCGCGCGGCGCATTCTATTAAAGGCGGAGCCGGAACGTTTGGATTTACCATCCTGCAGGAAACGACCCATTTAATGGAAAACCTGCTTGATGAAGCACGACGCGGTGAGATGCAGCTCAATACCGACATTATCAACCTGTTTTTGGAAACCAAAGATATTATGCAGGAACAGCTCGACGCCTATAAAAGTTCGGCAGAGCCTGATGCCGCCAGCTTTGAATACATCTGCAATGCGCTGCGCCAGCTCGCCCTGGAAGCAAAAGGTGAGGTCGCTGCAGCCGTTGTCCCTGCGGCAAAGCTGAGCGTTGTCGATGCGGTTGCTGCTGAAGAGGCCGCGCCAGCCGCCGCGCAAGCGGGCAAGCTGCGCGTTGTGCTGTCACGCCTGAAAGAGAGCGAAGTTAACCTGCTGGAAGAAGAGCTGGGTAACCTGGCGAAATTAAGTAACGTAGTGAAAGGCAAAGACAGCCTCGCAGCGACCCTCGATGACGGTATCAGTCAGGACGATATCGTGGCGGTGCTGTGCTTTGTCATTGAAGCCGACCAGATCGCCTTCGAAACGGAAGCCGCCGCGGTAGCAGCTCCGGCTGCAGAAGAAGAGGTTGCTGTCGTTGCCCAGGCCGCCGCACCGGCTGTGGCCCCAGCGGCCCCGGTGCTGAAGGCGGTGCCAAAAGAGGCCGCGGCGCCTGGCCGTGGTGAAAAACCGGCCGCGCGCTCCAGTGAGTCCACCAGCATTCGCGTTGCCGTTGAGAAGGTTGACCAGCTGATTAACCTGGTTGGCGAACTGGTGATCACCCAGTCCATGCTGGCGCAGCGTTCTAACGAACTGGACCCGGTCACGCACGGCGATCTGATCACCAGCATGGGCCAGCTGCAGCGTAATGCCCGCGACCTGCAGGAATCGGTCATGTCCATCCGCATGATGCCGATGGAATATGTCTTCAGCCGCTTCCCGCGCCTGGTGCGCGACCTTGCCAGCAAGCTGAATAAGCAGATTGAACTGACCCTGATGGGCAGTTCAACGGAGCTGGATAAGAGCCTGATCGAGCGCATCATCGACCCGTTAACGCACCTGGTGCGTAACAGCCTCGACCACGGTATTGAACTGCCGGAAAACCGCATTGCCGCCGGGAAATCTCCGGTCGGGAATCTGATCCTCTCTGCGGAACATCAGGGCGGGAACATCTGCATCGAAGTGACCGACGACGGCGCGGGTCTTAACCGCGAGCGCATCCTGGCGAAAGCCATTTCACAGGGGATGGCGGTGAATGAAAACATGACCGACGAAGAAGTGGGCATGCTGATCTTCGCGCCGGGCTTCTCGACCGCCGAGCAGGTGACGGACGTTTCCGGACGCGGCGTCGGCATGGACGTGGTGAAACGTAACATTCAGGAGATGGGCGGCCACGTTGAGATCCAGTCTAAACAGGGCTCCGGCACCACCATCCGCATCCTGCTGCCGCTGACGCTGGCGATCCTCGACGGCATGTCGGTCAAAGTCGCAGACGAAGTCTTCATTCTGCCGCTGAACGCGGTGATGGAATCCCTCCAGCCGCGTGAAGAAGATCTGCATCCGCTGGCGGGCGGCGAGCGCGTTCTCGAAGTGCGCGGTGAGTACCTGCCGCTGGTCGAGCTGTGGAAAGTGTTCGAAGTGGACGGGGCGAAGACCGAGGCCACGCAGGGTATCGTGGTGATCCTGCAAAGCGCGGGCCGTCGCTACGCGCTGCTGGTCGATCAGCTGATTGGTCAGCACCAGGTGGTGGTGAAGAACCTCGAAAGCAACTACCGCAAGGTGCCGGGTATTTCTGCTGCCACCATTCTGGGGGATGGTAGCGTGGCGCTGATCGTCGACGTGTCGGCGCTTCAGGGATTAAATCGTGAACAACGTGTGGCGTACACAGCCGCCTGATTAAGTAGAAGGTAATAACATGACCGGTATGAGTAATGTAACGAAACTGGCGGGCGAGCCATCAGGGCAGGAGTTCCTGGTATTCACTTTGGGCGATGAGGAGTACGGCATCGATATCCTGAAAGTGCAGGAAATTCGTGGTTACGACCAGGTTACCCGCATCGCTAACACGCCAGCGTTTATTAAAGGCGTCACCAACCTGCGCGGCGTGATTGTGCCAATCGTGGATCTGCGCGTGAAGTTCAGCCAGGGCGACGTTGACTACAACGACAATACCGTCGTGATCGTCCTGAACCTGGGACAGCGCGTGGTGGGTATCGTGGTGGATGGCGTATCTGACGTGCTTTCCCTGACCTCTGACCAGATTCGTCCTGCGCCGGAGTTTGCGGTCACGCTGTCGACCGAATACCTGACCGGCCTGGGGGCGCTCGGCGAGCGTATGCTGATTCTGGTGAACATCGAAAAGCTGCTGAACAGCGAAGAGATGGCGCTGCTGGATATCGCGGCGAATCATGTAGCGTAGGTAAATGCAAAACGGCAACCCAGGTTGCCGTTTTTAGTGTTTGCTCCCTCTCCCTGTGGGTGAGGGCTGGGGTGAGGGCATCAGGCCTCACCCTTTTTCATGCCATTACGCTTCCTGCTTTACCAGTTCAGCTTCAGCTTCCCGCGCACCTTCATTCTGCGAGAGCATCGCCGTCGCAATCCCGTTCCCCAGCACGTTAATCGCGGAACGCCCCATATCCAGGAAGTGGTCGATCCCCATCAGCAGCAGGATCCCCGCCACGGGAATGTTAAAGCTCGGAATGGTCGCGGCCAGCACCACCAGCGAAGAACGCGGCACGCCCGCAATGCCTTTTGACGCCAGCATCAGGGTTAACATCAGCACCGTCACCTCAGAGAAGCTCAGGTGAATGTTGTACGCCTGCGCAATAAACATCGAGGCAAACGAGCAGTACACCATTGACCCCACGAGGTTGAAGGAGTAGCCAATCGGCAGAACGAAAGAGGCGATATTGCGCGAGCAGCCAAAGCGCTCCAGCTGCTCCAGCGTTTTAGGGTAGGCCGCTTCAGAACTGCTGGTGGTGAATGCGACCAGCACCGGATCTTTCAGCATGCTGACCAGGCGAAACACCTCTTTTTTCAGCACCATGTAACCCACGGCCAGCAGCACCATGCAGGTGAGAAGAATGGCAACGTAGTAGCCGCCAATAAAGGAGGCGTAGTTCAACAGGATGCCCAGACCCTGCGTGGCAATGACGGAGGAGATCGCCGCGAAGATGGCCAGTGGCGCAACGTACATCACGTAACCCGTTACCTTCAGCATGATATGGGAAACCACATCCAGTGCGGCCACCAGCGGCGCGTTGAATTTCTGCCCCAGCGACGCGCCGCCGATGCCGAAGAACATCGAGAACACTACAATCTGCAGGATCTCATTGTTCGACATCGCCCCCGCGATGCTGGTGGGAATGGTGTGAGACAGGAACGCCTTCAGCGTCATCCCGCCCACGGCCAGACCGGTATCCACCGCCTCGGTTGGAATAGTCAGGTTCAGGCCGCTTCCCGGACGCTCCAGCGTGACGATAAACAGTCCGACCAGAATAGAAAGCACGGATGAACTGATGAACCATACCATCGCTTTGCCGCCCACCCGGCCTATGGTGGAGGTTTCTCCCAGCTTCATAATGCCCACGGTCAGCGTGCTGAAGACCAGCGGCGCAATAACCATTTTGATCAGACGGAGGAAAATATCGGTCAGAAGGGTAATATTATCCGACCAGGCTTTGATGGCATCCGCAGATGCGTACTCGTGAATTGCCGCCCCTGAAAGAATACCCGCCAGCATGAATATCACGATGAAGAGTGTAAGTTTGTTTGCACTTGCCACGAAAAAAGACCCTCTATGCGCTATCAGATGTCGCCCGCGCCGATACATATAAATTTTTTATTACTGCGCGGGAAAATATTCGGCACATAAATTGACGCAAAGCGTAGGGGGATACAACTCCTTTTTAATTTTTATTAATTTTGTTGTTAATGTCCGAACGATATATTGTGATGCTTATCACACTTTAGCGGATATATCCTCAGATTATGTAGCGAATTTCTCCTCTCTTTCGTTTTAACTTTCTGTTTTTAAATAAAAAAACGAGTCAATAGGTCATTGGTTTGTCTCTGCGCGTCGCGGGTGGTCGAAGCGATATCCGTAAACTAAATTCTCAATAACCCCCTCTGAGGAACGTTTAGCGGGGCTAACATCTTGAACGTTAAAAATAAAATGTCGCAAGGGAACGGAGACGTCTTCTGGAGGGTGGTAAATGAAAAGAAAACTCCTTTTGATCTGCGCAGGCACGTTGCTGACTGCGACAACAGCCCATCATGCACTGGCCGTCACAAGCAGCGGCACCATTGGCGCCACGCTGACGCTGACAAACGGTTGTCTGATTAACGGATCGCCCGCGCAAAGCGGAATTAACTTCGGGATACTCGATTTCGGTACCCATCCCGCAACGTTTTCCACCCTGACCACGCAGCTAACCGGCGCCAGCGGCGGAAATACCTTCACCATTCAATGCACGACCGCCAGCTATTCGGTGGCGATCACCGGCAACACCAACTCCACGGCACCCGGCACTGTTGTCGGCTCGCCGGGAACGCCTGCCCGCTATCTGGTAAACACGGCCAATACGGCGCAGGGCGTGGCTTACAGCCTGTACAGCGACAGCGGCTTCAATACCGTGGTTGCCAATAACGCCGCGTTGCCGATCGCGTCCACGGCGGGGGGCGTTGACAGTTACACCCTCTTCGGACGTATTACCGGCGGCGGTAACAGCGTTACGGTGGTACCAGGCACCTATACCGACACGATTAACGTCAGCGTGACCTATTAGATCTGCACTGCCATGAAGGCACCTTTTATAGGTCTGCGCAGAAGCGCAGAGGGACACGTGCAGCCTTTTTTCGCGCTGATCGTCGGGTTGCTGCTGCTCCCCACGGCGGGGGCGGTGACATCGCAATCCTTTAAGGTCAGCGCGACCATTGTACCGGGGTGCGCAGTGGCTACCGGCAGCGGGGGGCTTCTCGGTACGCTGGATTTTGGCACCCATAACGGCGTGGAAAGCGCGCCGGTGAGCACCAGCTTTGTGCCGAACGGGGCGCTGTCCATCGCCTGCACGCCGGGCGTGGCGCTGAGTATGAGTATTGATGGTGGCCAGAATTATTCATCCGTTCGCCGATTGAAGCGCGCGAACGGGACGGAAATGGTCCCTTACCGGCTGTACAGCAGCAGTTCGCTGGCCGCGAACAGCGAAATCGGGGTTAACCAGGCGATACCGGTGACCTATACCAACAGCAATAATATCGCGCTGCCGCTTTTTGGCGTGGCGCTACTGACCGGGTTTAGCCCGGCAGGAACTTATTCCGATCGGCTCACCGTGACCTTGTCATGGTAATAAAGGGAGAGAGGCAATGAAGCCATTTATCAGGCATTTGTGTCTGGCGGGCGTGTTGTCAGGTGTCGCGGCAGCCGGACAGGTGCAGGCGGCGGCCACCATTCTGCTCTGGCCCATCGATCCTTGGCTTGCCGCAGATGCTAATGCCACGGAGCTGTGGATCCAGAACCAGGGGAACAGTGCAACGACCATGCAGGTGCGCATTGTGCGCTGGAAGCAGGAGGGCGGATACGAACGCTATAGCGCCCAGCAGGACGTGGTCGCCAGCCCACCTATAGTCACCATCCAGAAAGGTAATAAGCAGCTGATTCGTCTTATTAAACAGGGCGCGGTTCCCGCGGGCGTCGAACAGGCCTACCGAATTATCGTGGATGAAATTCCGCAGCCTGACGCCAAAGCTGCACCCGCCATCGGCCTCAAATTACAGATGCGTTACTCCATTCCGCTGTTTGTCTACGGACAGGGGATCCCGACCCTAAAAGAGGGGGCGCACCACGCGCTGGTGGAGACCCGAAGCCTGAGCTGGCGGGTGACGCAGGAGGGAGGACAACCTGCATTACAGGTGCGTAATCAGGGGGATGTGCACGTCAGGCTTAGCCAGGTGTCGCTGACGCAGGGGGGACAAAAACGCACCGTTGCGGAGGGGTTACTGGGGTACGTTCTGCCGGGCAGCACCCGCAGTTGGCCACTACCCGCTGGCATTCGTCAGCCAGACCGGATGAGCGCGCAGATTAATGCCAGGGACGAACAATGGCAGTCGCCTCCCGTCAACTGAAGCCGGCAATGATGATGCTGCTTTGCGTCAGTACCACAGCCTGGGGCGATCCCGGCGACGACAGTTTGCCGCCGCCTCCCCAGGCACAGGCGGTGAATGATGAAGCGGTCTTTCAGCTTGCCCTCGTGCTCAACCACTACGACACCGGTCTGGTGGTTCCCGTGACGCAACGCAACGGCGCTTTCTTTATCTCCAGCGCCGATTTGCTGCGCGCGGGGCTTCCCCCGGAGCATGTGCCCGCCGGAGAGGTGAATCTTGCCTCGCTGAGTCAGGTTCGTGTGGAGTATGACAGCGCCGCGCAGCGTCTGCTGCTGACCCTTCCCCGGGACTGGATCACCGCCCGGGTAACCCCCTTTAGCGCGCAAACGGCGCAGTCCAAACCGCACTACGGACGCGGGGCGCTGCTGAATTACGATCTCTACACCAACCACACGGAGCACATTGGCGGCCAGGCGTCGCTCTGGCATGAACTCCGCTACTTCGACGAGAACGGCTCATTTTCCTCCACCGGATACGCCCGGAAAAATTTCACAGGAAACGACGGTCAGCAGGAAGGGTATGTTCGCTATGACACCACGCTGCTGATAACGAATGAGGATGACGCGACCACCTGGAGCGCCGGAGACGTGATCAGCGATGCCCTGAGCTGGACCTCCAGCGTGCGGATGGGCGGTATCAGCTACGGACGCGATTTCTCCCTGCGCCCGGACCTGGTGACATGGCCGCTGCCCGAATTTTCGGGGGAGGCCGCGGTCCCCACCTCGGTGGATCTCTTTATCAACGGCTATCGATCCGGCTCAACTCAGCTTCAGCCGGGGCCCTTCACCCTGACTAATCTGCCCTATATCAACGGGGCGGGGGATGCGGTGCTGGTCACCACCGATGCGCTGGGACGCCAGGTGAGCACCACGCTGCCGTTTTACGTCACCAGCGATTTGCTTAAAACAGGGCTGAGCGACGGGGCCGTAACGCTCGGCAGCCTGCGCCGCAATTACGGCATCAGGAATTTTGACTACGGCCCTGCGGCAGGCAGCGGCTCGTATCGTTATGGGGTGACCGACTGGCTGACGCTGGAGGGCCACGCGGAAGGCGCAGAAGAGCTGGCGCTGGGCGGGGCGGGGACGGTGATAAAGCTGGGGCGGTTTGGCGTGGTGAATACGGCCTATTCACAAAGCCGCATACGCGGAGACGAGGGCGGGCAAATCAGCTGGGGCTATCAGTACAGCACCAGCGAATTTAGCGTCGCGACCCAGCACACCCGCCGCGATCGCGGCTTTGGCAATCTCGCTCTTTACGATCAGCCGACGGTGTATGACGAAAATGACCGGCCCATCGCCAGCTTTAGCCGCAATACGGACCAGTATTCTCTGACCTTCAATCTGGGGCAGTACGGCAATATCGGCGCGGCCTGGATCGGCGTGGAGAGCTTTGACAGCCAGAAAACGGAACTGCTGAATCTCTCCTGGAGCCGCAATCTCTGGGGGTCAAGCAGTATTTACCTGGCCGGCAGCCGGGACCAGCAGCGTGGGGACTGGACGGTCGCGCTGTCGCTGCAGGTGCCGCTGGGGGAACGCGACAGCGCTGCCGTCACCTTCGAAAACACCCCGGATGCAGGCAGCACGCAGCGCATCAACTACAACCACTCGATGCCCTCCGACGGCGGCTTCAGCTGGAATATGGCGTGGGCGAACCAGTCGCGATCGAATAACTACCAGCAGGGAACGGTGGGCTGGCGCAATAACAATATCGAGCTGCAGGGGGGCGGGTACGGCGAGAAGGGCATGATGACCTGGTGGAGCGAAGCGATGGGCTCCCTGGTGCTGATGGACGGCGAACTGTTTGCGGCAAACAAAATCAACGATGCGTTTGTGGTCATCAGCACCGATGGCCAGCCGGATGTCCCCGTCAGCTATGAAAACCAGCCGGTTGGTAAAACCAACCGCAACGGGTATCTGCTGGTGAGCGGCGTCTCGGCCTATTACCCGGCAAGCTACAGTATTAATACCCTGAACCTGCCTGCCGACACCCGGCTGAAAGAGACCGAGCGGCGGGTGGCGATCCGCCGCCACAGCGGTTATCTGGTGGATTTCCCGATGGAACAGGAGCGGGTAGCGAGCGTCATCCTGCACGACGCGCAGGGGGAGGCCATTCCGGTGGGAAGCCAGGTTCGACGCGCCTCGCGCAGCAATGCGGTGGTGGGATATGACGGGATTGCCTGGCTGGAAAACCTCAGCGATGTCAACCCGCTTGAGGTGATCACCCCTGCCGGAAAGCGCTGCACGGCGACCCTGACCGTGGGGGCCAATCCGGAGCACAAGCTGCAAACCTACGGTCCGCTGGTTTGTCGGGAGGGACCATGATGCGCCTGCTGCTGTTAACGCTGCTGCTGTTCTCCGGCGGCGGCTGGGCGGCGTGTACCGTCAGTACGGTCAATGCGTCGTTTGGCAGCGTCACGTCGTTTGCGCTGAGCGGAAACGGGGAGGTGGAAACCACCGGTACGCTGGTGGTGGCGTGTGATGCTGTGCTCAATGTGCTGACCAACGACTCGGTGACCCTGAACTACACCGCAGCGTCGGTATCGGGCAACAGCCGCGCCACCATGAAGCGTACGGATAACGCGGCCATCACGGACGTGATCCCCACCCGGCTGTGTGGATTATCACAGTGCGCGAGCAGCAGCGAGGTGCAGATAAGCAAAGCCTATACCTGGAGCGGGAACACACTGCTGGGGCTGCTCGGGTCAAAACGGTACAACATACCGCTCTATTTTCGCACCGTCGCCGGACAAAACGTCACCGCCGGGCCTTACCAGGTGCTGCTGACCTTCAGTATCAACTACAACGTCTGCGCCATCGGTCTTGGAAGCCTGTGTACATCTCCCCAGTCGGGAACCGCAACGACCAGCATTCTGCTTAACATGAACGTCACCAACGACTGCAGCGCCATGACCACGCCGGACGTCAACTTTAGCAGTGCGCCGCTGGTGCAAAATTTCCCCACGGTCTCGCAGGCGATTGCCGTCACCTGTACCAAAGGCAGTACCTATACCATCGGGATTAACAATGGTGCCAACGCGCTCAATAATGTCCGCCGGATGGTAAGCGGTAGTAACACCCTGAGTTATGACATCTATAAAGAAGCCACCACTAACCGCTGGGGCGGCAGCGGCAGCGAGCGCTGGACCAGCGCGACCTCCTCGCAGGTCAGCTCTGACGGTTTACTGCGCACCTACAACTACACTGCCAAAGTTCTGACCAGTCAGGCCACGCCGCCCGCCGGCACCTACACCGATACGCTGATTGTTGACGTCGCGTTTTAACCCCGCGCTTTTCCCTTTCGCAAATGTAAAGTTCCTGTGGCCTGTGCCGATAACACCGTTAATAAATCTATGAGAAGGTGTTGTATGTTGAACCGTATCCGCGTTGTCACAATGCTAATGATGGTGCTGGTCATTTTCGCACTACTTCAGCTTATCTCCGGCGGGCTTTTTTTCTCGTCGTTAAAACAGAACCAGGACAGCTTCGCCGCCTCGAACGATCTCCGCCTGCAGCAGAGTGAGCTCACGTCGACGTGGGATCTGATGCTGCAAACGCGCATCAACCTGAGCCGCTCGTCCGCGCGCATGATGATGGATCCGAACAATCAGCAGAGCAGCGCGAAAACCGATCTGCTAAAAAATGCCCGGGCCACGCTGGCCGACGCGGCTAAACACTACGCCGCCTTCAGGCAAATCGCACCGCAGCCTGCTATGGCGCAGGTGAGCCAGAACATTGATGAAAAATACAGCGCCTACTATGCCGGGCTGACGGAGCTGATCCAGTTCCTCGAGAGCGGCAACATGGATGCCTACTTCGCACAGCCGACGCAGGGGATGCAAAACGCACTCGGCGCGGCGCTGGGGGAATACGCGAAGGCCAGCGGCGATCTGTATCACTCGGCCTTTACTGAAAGCCAGAATGACTACCGCTTTGCGAAATGGCAGATGGCGGTATTGGCCCTGGCGCTGGTCATTGTGCTGTTCGCTGTGTGGTACGGCATTCGCCACATCTTGCTGAACCCTCTCGGCCGCGTGATTGCCCATATTCGCGAGATTGCCTCTGGCGATCTGACCAAAACGCTGACCGTTTCCGGACGTAACGAGATCACCGAGCTGGCCAACAGCGTCGACCACATGCAGCGTTCATTGATCGAGACCGTCGCCAACGTGCGTAACGGATCCGAGGCGATCTATACCGGCACCAGCGAAATCGCGATGGGGAATAACGATCTCTCATCTCGTACCGAGCAGCAGGCGTCGGCGCTGGAAGAGACGGCCGCCAGCATGGAGCAGCTCACCGCAACCGTGAAGCAGAACGCCGATAACGCCCGCCAGGCTTCTCAGCTGGCGGAAAGCGCCTCCGAAACCGCGCAGCGCGGCGGTCGCGTGGTGGATGGCGTGGTGAAAACCATGCACGAAATTGCCGACAGCTCGAAGAAAATCGCCGACATCATCAGCGTCATCGACGGCATTGCCTTCCAGACCAACATCCTCGCGCTCAACGCCGCCGTGGAAGCGGCGCGCGCGGGCGAACAGGGTCGCGGGTTTGCGGTGGTGGCCGGGGAAGTGCGCAACCTTGCCAGCCGCAGCGCCAACGCGGCAAAAGAGATTAAATCTCTGATTGAAGACTCCGTCTCCCGCGTGGATACCGGCTCCGTGCTGGTGGAGAGTGCCGGGGAGACCATGAATGACATCGTGAATGCCGTTACCCGCGTGACGGACATCATGGGTGAAATCGCCTCTGCGTCCGATGAGCAGAGTCGTGGTATCGACCAGGTTGCCCTGGCGGTATCGGAAATGGACCGCGTGACACAGCAAAACGCCGCCCTGGTGCAGGAGTCCGCTGCGGCGGCCGCTGCGCTGGAAGACCAGGCGAGCCGTCTGAAGATGGCCGTCTCGGCGTTTCGTCTCGCTTCACTCGCTGGAAATACGGTCACTGCGCAAGCTACGTACCGCGCGCCAGCCGCCGACACGGCGGTCACCCGCACGCGTGCTGCAACGACCGGACAAGATGAAAACTGGGAAACATTTTGACTGACAATTAAACCGCGGCTGCTTGCCGCTTGATGGGAGCGTGGATGTTAAATCGTATTCGTATCTCGACCACACTGTTTTTGATTCTGATCCTTTGCGGTGTGTTGCAGGTTGGCAGTAACGGGTTGTCTTTTTGGGCGTTTCGCGATGGCTATCAGAATTTGCAGGACGTTGAGGCGAGTAATCAGCAGCGCTCCGCACTGGCACAAACGCGTGCCGTGCTGTTGCAGGCAAGCACTGCGCTGAACAAGGCAGGAACCTTAACCGCGCTCAGCTATCCGCCGGATGACATTAAGGCGCTGATGGCAACGGCGCGCGACAGCCTGAAGCAGGCAGACGCACAGTTTAAGGCCTTCACGGCGCAGGCGGCCGACGGCGAGAAAGAGAAAGCGCTGAAGGCGGCCATGAAAAAGAACTTTGAGCAGTGGTACAGCGATCTGGACCACCAGGCGACCTGGCTTGAGAACAACCAGCTTTCGGACTTCATGACCGCTCCGGTCCAGGCATCTCAGGCGGCGTTTGACGGCAGCTTTGACGCATGGCAGCAGGATATCAATCAGTCTGTTCTGCGCGCCGGTGAAGCAAGCCGCACCAGCTATCACATGTCGGGCGTTATCTTTGCCGTCGTTGTGATTCTGGCGGGGCTGCTGACCGGCGGGGCGCTGCTCTGGGCGCGCAGAATGATTGTGCAGCCGCTGGCGATTATCAGCAGCCACTTCGACAGTATTGCGAAGGGAGATCTGGCGCGTCCGGTGGCGGTGTTTGGCAAAAACGAAATTTCGGCGATCTTTGCCAGCCTGAAGGCCATGCAGGGGTCGCTGCGGGAAACGGTATCCGACGTGCGTCAGGGCAGTTACGCCATGCATACGGGGATCTCAGAGATTGCGGCGGGGAATAACGATCTCTCGTCCCGCACCGAGCAGCAGGCGGCGTCGCTGGCGCAGACGGCGGCCAGTATGGAACAGCTGACCGCGACGGTAAGCCAGAACGCCGATAACGCGCGCCAGGCGTCTGACCTGTCAAAACAGGCGGCGCTGACGGCGAAGAGAGGGGGCGATCAGGCCTCTCACGTGGCCAGCACCATGCAGGAGATTGCCGCCAGTTCGCAGAAGATCGGCGACATCATCAGCGTGATTGACGGCATTGCGTTTCAGACCAACATCCTGGCGCTGAACGCCGCCGTGGAAGCGGCGCGCGCCGGCGAGCAGGGACGTGGGTTTGCGGTGGTGGCAGGTGAAGTGCGAAACCTGGCGAGCCGCAGCGCCAACGCTGCGAAAGAGATTAAGTCCCTCATTGAAGAGTCGGTCTCTCGCGTCCAGCAGGGGTCTGCCCTGGTGGATACGGCGGCGCATACCATGCACGAGATCGTCACCTCCGTGACGCGGGTTAACGACATCATGGGCGAAATTGCCTCGGCGTCGGACGAACAGCGTCGCGGGATAGAGCAGGTGGCTCAGGCCGTCAGCCAGATGGATCAGGTGACGCAACAGAATGCCTCGTTAGTTGAGGAAGCGGCAGCGGCAACCGATCAGTTGGCCAGCCAGGCGGATCGTCTCACCGGGCTGGTCGCGGTATTTAATGTGAAAGAGCACGTTGAAGCAGTAACAGAAGTCGGGCGGTCACAGGCCGTGCCAGTTGTATCCTGAATGTAATTAAGAAGGCGCTATGACATCACCAATGCCCCCTGGGCAAACGTCATTATTGTTGCAGATGACACAGCGCCTCGCGCTGTCCGACGCGCATTTTCGTCGGATATGTCAGTTAATCTACCAGCGTGCGGGGATCGTGCTTGCGGATCATAAGCGGGACATGGTCTACAACCGACTGGTGCGGCGCTTGCGTACGCTGGGGCTGGATGATTTTGGCCGCTATCTGAGCATGCTCGAAGCGAACCAGAACAGCGCGGAGTGGCAGGCTTTTATTAACTCACTCACGACCAACCTGACGGCCTTTTTCCGCGAAGCTCACCACTTTCCGGTTCTGGCCGAGCATGCGCGCCGTCGCACCGGGGAGTATCGCGTTTGGAGTGCGGCCGCCTCAACGGGTGAAGAGCCGTACTCGCTGGCGATCACCCTTGCAGACACTCTGGGCATGGCGCCGGGACGCTGGAAGGTCTACGCCAGCGATATCGATACCGAAGTGCTGGAGAAAGCGCGCAACGGCGTGTATCGCCAGGACGAGCTGAAAACGCTGTCGCCGCAGCAGCTGCAGCGTTACTTCATGCGCGGCACGGGCCCGCATGAAGGCCTGGTTCGCGTACGCCAGGAGCTGGCGAACTGCGTCGAATTCGCGCCCGTTAACCTGCTCGATAAGCAGTACAACGTGCCGGGGCCTTTCGACGCCATTTTTTGCCGTAACGTCATGATCTATTTTGATAAAACGACGCAACAGGACATTCTGCGTCGGTTTGTTCCGTTGCTCAAGCCTGACGGTTTACTGTTTGCCGGGCATTCGGAAAACTTCAGCAACCTCGCGCGTGAGTTTAGCCTGCGTGGGCAAACGGTATATGCGCTGAGTAAGGAAAAAGCATGAGTAAAATCAGGGTATTGTCTGTCGATGATTCAGCGCTGATGCGTCAGATCATGACTGAAATCATCAATAGCCACAGCGATATGGAGATGGTGGCCACTGCGCCGGATCCGCTGGTAGCGCGGGATTTAATTAAAAAATATAACCCCGACGTGCTAACGCTGGATGTCGAGATGCCGCGCATGGATGGCATAGATTTCCTTGAGAAATTGATGCGCCTGCGTCCCATGCCGGTGGTGATGGTCTCCTCCCTGACCGGGAAAGGATCGGAAATTACTCTGCGCGCGCTGGAGCTGGGGGCGGTGGATTTTGTCACCAAACCGCAGCTCGGCATTCGCGAGGGGATGCTGGCGTACAGCGAGATGATCGCCGAGAAAATTCGCACCGCCTCGCGCGCGAAGCTCGCGGCCCACAAGCCGATGGCCACGCCGGCAACCCTGAAGGCCGGACCGTTACTCAGCTCGGAAAAACTGCTGGTTATTGGGGCGTCAACCGGAGGAACAGAGGCAATTCGCCATGTACTCCAGCCATTGCCGCTTTCAAGTCCGGGTATTCTGATCACGCAGCATATGCCGCCTGGCTTTACCCGCTCCTTCGCCGAACGTCTGAACAAGCTGTGCCAGATCAGCGTGAAAGAGGCGGAAGACGGCGAGCGCGTGCTGCCGGGACATGCGTATATCGCGCCGGGGGACAAGCATATGGAGCTGGCGCGCAGCGGCGCTAACTATCAAATCAAAATTCATGACGGACCGCCGGTTAACCGGCACCGTCCGTCGGTGGATGTGCTGTTTCATTCGGTGGCGAAACATGCGGGGCGCAACGCCGTTGGGGTGATCCTGACGGGGATGGGCAACGACGGTGCCGCCGGAATGCTTGCAATGCACCAGGCTGGCGCCTGGACGATTGCGCAGAATGAAGCAAGTTGTGTGGTGTTCGGCATGCCGCGCGAGGCCATCAATATGGGTGGCGTGAGCGAAGTGGTCGATCTTAGCCAGGTAAGCCAGCAGATGCTGGCGAAAATCAGTGCCGGACAGGCAATACGTATTTGACTCAGGAGTATTATTTTATGGCGGATAAAGAGCTTAAGTTTTTGGTTGTGGATGACTTTTCCACCATGCGTCGCATTGTGCGCAACCTGCTGAAAGAGCTAGGCTTCAACAACGTTGAAGAAGCAGAAGACGGCGTGGATGCGCTGAACAAACTGCAGGCTGGCGGGTTTGGTTTTGTCATCTCCGACTGGAACATGCCGAATATGGACGGTCTGGAGCTACTGAAAACCATTCGTGCGGACGCGGGCATGGCGTCTATGCCGGTGCTGATGGTCACTGCAGAAGCGAAAAAAGAGAACATCATTGCCGCTGCACAGGCGGGCGCAAGCGGCTACGTGGTGAAGCCATTCACCGCAGCGACCCTGGAAGAGAAGCTCGGTAAGATCTTCGAGAAACTCGGCATGTGAGGTGTTGGTGATGATGCAACCTGCAATGAAACCCGTTGAAGAACACTCGCCGAGCGACATCATCGTCCGCATCGGCAGCCTGACGCGCATGCTGCGTGACAGCCTGCGTGAACTGGGGCTGGATCAGGCCATTGCCGAAGCGGCGGAAGCGATCCCGGACGCCCGCGACCGTCTGGACTACGTTGTGCAGATGACCGCTCAGGCAGCTGAGCGTGCGCTGAATAGCGTTGAAGCCTCACAGCCGCATCAGGATGCGATGGAAAAGGGCGCGAAAGCCCTGACCCAACGCTGGGATGAGTGGTTTGAGAACCCCATCGAGCTGGCGGATGCCCGCGAACTGGTGACCGACACCCGTCAGTTCCTGGGGGATGTGCCGGGCCACACCAGCTTCACCAACGCCCAGCTGCTGGACATCATGATGGCGCAGGATTTCCAGGATCTGACCGGTCAGGTGATCAAGCGCATGATGGATGTGATTCAGGAGATTGAGCGCCAGCTGCTGATGGTGCTGCTGGAGAACATCCCGGAACCAGCTGCCCGTCCAAAACGCGAGAACGAAAGCCTGCTCAATGGCCCGCAGCTCGACGCCAGCAAGGCGGGCGTGGTGGCAAGCCAGGACCAGGTGGACGACCTGTTGGACAGCCTCGGCTTCTGATTGTCCATTCCGCCTCAGGGGGGTTACGCCGCCTGAGGCGGTTTACGACAAAATCACCGAAAAGAGCCCGAATAAACGGGCTTTTCCCGCCATTGGATTTCCGCTGCGCTGGCATGATACCCGTGACGTAATGGGCTGAGCATGCACTGTGGCAGAAGAGAACGACGACAAAACGGAAGCCCCCACACCCCACCGACTAGAAAAGGCGCGTGAGGAAGGGCAGATCCCCCGATCCCGAGAATTGACCTCCCTGCTGATCCTGATCGTAGGCGTGTGCATTATCTGGTGGGGTGGGGAGTCGCTCGCCCGCAAGCTGGCGGGGATGCTCTCGACCGGCTTACGTTTTGACCACAGCATGGTCAACGACCCGAATCTGATCCTCAGCCAGATTATTCAGCTGATAAAAGGGGCCATGGTTGCGCTACTGCCCCTGATTACCGGCGTGGTGCTGGTGGCGCTGGTCTCCCCGGTGATGCTGGGCGGGCTGGTCTTTAGCGGAAAATCGCTGCAACCTAAATTTTCAAAACTGAACCCGCTGCCGGGCATTGCGAAAATGTTCTCGGCGCAGACCGGGGCCGAGCTGCTCAAGGCTATTCTCAAATCGGTGCTGATGGGCAGTTCTGCAGGTTTTTTCCTCTGGTACCACTGGCCCGAAATGATGCGCCTTATCAGCGAGTCGCCCCTTACCGCGATGAGCAATGCGCTGAACCTGGTCGGGCTTTGCGCGCTGCTGGTTGTGCTCAGCATTATTCCGATGGTGGGTTTTGACGTTATCTTCCAGCTCTATTCCCACTTCAAGAAACTGCGAATGTCACGTCAGGACATCCGCGACGAATATAAGCAGATGGAAGGTGACCCGCACGTGAAGGGGCGCATCCGGCAGATGCAGCGTGCCGCCGCCCGTCGCCGCATGATGGAAGATGTGCCGAAGGCGGACGTCATCGTTACCAACCCGACGCACTATTCCGTGGCGCTGCGCTATGACGAAAACAAAATGAGCGCGCCGAAAGTGGTGGCAAAAGGGGCGGGGCTGATTGCATTGCGCATCAGGGAAATTGGTACCGAAAACCGCGTGCCGATCCTGGAAGCGCCTCCGCTGGCGCGAGCCCTTTACCGCCACGCGGATATCGGACAACAGATCCCTGGTCAACTCTACGCCGCGGTGGCGGAAGTGCTGGCCTGGGTATGGCAGTTGAAGCGCTGGCGTCTGGCCGGCGGTCAACGGCCTGTCAAACCTGAGAACCTTCCGGTGCCTGCCGCGCTGGATTTTATGAACGAGAAGGACACTGATGGCTAATCTGGTGGCAATGTTGCGCCTGCCCGGCAACCTGAAATCGACCCAATGGCAGATCCTTGCCGGGCCGATCCTCATCCTGTTAATTCTGTCGATGATGGTACTGCCGCTCCCGGCGTTCATCCTCGATCTGCTTTTCACCTTCAATATTGCGCTGTCCATTATGGTGCTGCTGGTGGCGATGTTCACCCAGCGCACGCTGGAGTTCGCCGCGTTCCCGACCATTCTGCTGTTTACCACCTTGCTGCGGCTGGCGCTGAACGTGGCCTCCACGCGTATCATCCTGATGGAGGGCCACACCGGCGCGGCAGCGGCGGGTAAGGTGGTCGAGGCCTTCGGCCACTTCCTGGTGGGCGGGAACTTCGCTATCGGTATCGTGGTGTTCGTTATCCTCGTGATCATCAACTTTATGGTTATCACCAAGGGTGCAGGGCGTATCGCGGAAGTGGGCGCGCGCTTTGTGCTGGACGGGATGCCGGGCAAGCAGATGGCGATCGACGCCGATCTGAACGCCGGGCTTATCGCCGAAGATGAAGCGAAAAAGCGCCGCGCGGAAGTGACCCAGGAAGCGGACTTCTACGGCTCCATGGACGGTGCAAGTAAGTTTGTGCGCGGGGATGCCATCGCGGGCATCCTGATCATGGTGATTAACGTGGTTGGCGGCCTGCTGGTGGGGGTACTGCAGCACGGGATGGACATGGGCCACGCGGCGGAAAGCTATACGCTGCTGACCATTGGTGACGGTCTGGTCGCACAGATCCCGGCGCTGGTTATCTCCACTGCGGCGGGCGTTATCGTGACCCGCGTCAGTACCGATCAGGACGTTGGCGAGCAGATGGTGGGCCAGCTGTTCAGTAACCCGCGCGTTATGCTGCTGGCGGCTGCGGTGCTCGGGCTGCTCGGCCTGGTGCCGGGGATGCCAAACCTCGTGTTCCTGCTGTTTACGGCGGGGCTGCTGGGGCTGGCCTGGTGGATGCGTGGCCGTGAGACCAGGCCGGCTGCGGATCCGGTTCCGGTGAAAATGCCGGAGAACACCCAGGCCGTAGAAGCGACCTGGAACGACGTTCAACTGGAAGATTCCCTGGGAATGGAAGTGGGGTATCGCCTGATCCCGATGGTGGATTTCCAGCAGGATGGAGAGCTGCTCGGCCGCATCCGCAGCATCCGTAAAAAATTCGCCCAGGACATGGGCTTCCTGCCGCCGGTGGTGCATATCAAGGACAATATGGACCTGCCGCCTGCGCGCTATCGTATTCTGATGAAGGGTGTTGAAATTGGCAGCGGCGATGCTTACCCGGGACGCTGGCTGGCGATTAACCCTGGCACTGCAGCAGGCACGCTGCCGGGCGAGCAGACCGTCGATCCGGCCTTTGGCCTGGCGGCAATCTGGATTGAAAGCGCGCTGAAAGAGCAGGCGCAAATTCAGGGGTATACGGTTGTCGAAGCCAGTACCGTGGTGGCAACCCACCTTAATCATCTGATTGGGCAATTCTCGGCCGAGCTGTTTGGCCGTCAGGAAGCGCAGCAGCTTCTCGATCGCGTGACGCAGGAGATGCCGAAGCTGACGGAAGACCTGGTGCCGGGCGTGCTGACGTTAACCACGCTGCACAAGGTGCTGCAAAACCTGCTTGAGGAAAAAGTGCCGATCCGCGATATGCGTACCATCCTGGAAACCCTTGCCGAGCATGCGCCGCTGCAGAGCGATCCGCACGAGCTGACGGCGGTGGTGCGCGTGGCGCTGGGGCGTGCGATCACCCAGCAGTGGTTCCCGGGAACCGGTGAAGTCCAGGTGATTGGCCTCGATACGCCGCTTGAACGCCTGCTGCTGCAGGCCCTGCAGGGCGGCGGCGGCCTCGAGCCTGGCCTGGCGGATCGCCTGCTGGAGCAAACTCAGGAGGCGCTGGCGCGTCAGGAGATGCTGGGCGCGCCGCCGGTGCTGCTGGTCAACCACGCGCTGCGTCCGCTGCTGTCGCGCTTCCTGCGCCGCAGCCTGAATCAGCTTGTTGTGCTGTCGAATCTGGAGCTGTCGGATAACCGCCATATCCGCATGACGGCAACGATTGGAGGAAAATAATGAAATGGCTATGGATTTTGCTCTTCCCACTGGCGGCTCAGGCCGCCGGGGAAGGGACCTGGCAGGCAAGCAGCATGGGCGTGACCCTCAGCAACCGGGGTGTCGCCATGTCTTCTAATCCGCTGTCGCCCTCTGAAACGGTTTCTGGTCAGATGGGGATGGTGGTGTGGAACTACAGGCTGATTGGCCCAACGCCAGCCGGACTGCGGGTGCGCCTCTGCTCACAGACCCGCTGCACGGAAATCGACGGCGAAAATGGCACAACGCAGGCATTCAACGGCGTGCCGGCCATTGAACCTTTACGTTTTATCTGGGAAGTGCCGGGCGGAGGACGTTTGATCCCGGCGCTAAAGGTGCAGAGTAATTCTGTCATCGTTAACTACCGCTAGCTGCCTGCCTTTTTCACCAGCCATCAGTCAATTCTGATGGCTGCCTCGCAAAATTGACCTCGCCTTTTGATGCAACAGAAACGCTGTTTTATAAATTAGTGACACGCGTGACGCGACTCTTTGCATTTTTGCCATTTACCCTGCCCGTGATGGCAGAAACAGAAAGGTATCAGGACGTCGTTGCATTTACTGTAGCCGTGTAAAAACTCCCCGATGAGCCTTACTTGCAGGGAGTCTCCCAAATTTGCTTAGGGTTGACGGCAATGAAAACACGTAAAATTGGACTCGCAAATTATCTTGCTTACGGGGCAGGCGATTTTCTCGGGGCTGGTACGACCGCCCTGACGGCGGCCTGGCTTTTGTATTTTTATACCACCTTCTGTGGACTCACACCGATTGAAGCAACCTTCATCTTTGCCGCTGCGAGGGTGCTGGATGCTGTTGTCAGCCCGTTAATGGGCTTTTTGACGGATAACTTCGGTACGACCTGGCCTGGAAAGCGCTTTGGTCGGCGTAAGTTCTTTATCCTGCTAGGCATTCCGTGCGTGTTCAGCTACTCGTTGATGTGGGTGGGGGACATGAATTTCTGGTACTACCTGCTGACCTATCTGGTATTTGATATTGTCTACACCATGATTCTAGTGCCTTACGAGACGCTGGTGCCGGAAATGACCGACGACTTCAAACAGAAAACCAAGTTCTCCGGGGCGCGTATTTCTATGGCGCAGATGTCAGCGATTCTGGCCTCCTTCCTGCCGGGGATCCTGCTCACCCACTTCGGTAAAGACAACGCTATCTCATTCTTTTACGCAAGCCTGGTTTTCTCCGTGCTGTGCGCCCTGATGCTGACCTTTGTCTGGTTCTTTACCTGGGAGCGCCCGCGTGAGGAGTGGTCTGAAGCGGCGCTGCGTGCCGAAGAAGAGAAGAAGAAACTGACGCTGGGGCAAAGCATCAATCGTCTGTTTGTCGAATTAAGCTCTACGCTGCGCATCAAGATTTTCCGCCAGCATCTTGGCATGTACCTCGGCGGCTACATCGCACAGGACGTATTTAACGCAGTCTTCACCTATTACGTGGTGTTTGTGCTGATGCAGGAAGCGTCAATGGCGTCCAACCTGCTGGGCACGATGGCTATCTTCCAGTTCCTCGCCGTGATCGGGATGATCCCGCTGTGTATTCGCTTCGGACCTGCGCCGTCCTACCGCATGGTGGTGGTGCTGTTTGGCCTGGCGTCTCTCTCTTACGCCATGCTCTATTACGCCGGTCTGAGCGACGTCTACGCTCTGCTGTTGCTGATCTCTGCGGTGGCTGGGCTGGGTCGCGGCGGTATTAACTACGTGCCATGGAATACCTATACCTACATTGCTGACGTGGATGAAGCGATCACCGGCCAGCGCCGGGAAGGGATTTTCGCCGGCATCATGACCCTGACCCGTAAGGCGTCACAGGCCGGTGCGGTGATGCTGGTAGGCATCGTGATGCAAATGTCCGGCTTTGTCAGCGGTCAGAAAGTACAGCCTGCGGAAGTGAGCCACACCATTCTGCTGATCCTGAGCGTGGGCACCATCCTGGTGCTGTTCTGCGGTTTCCTCGTTTCCCTGCGCTTCAGGCTTAATTTGCAGACCCACCGCACGCTGCGCGAGGAGACCGCGAAAATGCGTGAGTGTGGTCATGCGATGCCGGAGTCAGCGACGCCACACGCCCGCGCCACCGTCGAGATGCTGGCCGGTATGCCTTATGAGTCACTGTGGGGCAATAACAACATCGGTTATCTGAATCGCAATAAGCCAGCGGCATCTTCGCTGAAGGATCGCGCGGTACTCAATTCGACATACAACAGAGGTTAAGATGATGAAAGTTTGGCCTGTCAAACATAGCCCGCTATTGCGTCAGCCAGAGCGCTTTATCGCCCGGGACGAGCTGAAATCGCTGATTCAAAAAGTGACGCACAACCTGGTCAATATCCACGACAAAACGGGTGAATTTTTGCTGCGGCTGGACGACGGGCGCGTGATCGACACCAAAGGCTGGGCCGGATGGGAGTGGACGCACGGCGTCGGCCTGTATGGCATCTGGCAGTACTACTGCCAGACAGGCGACGAAGGGATGCGCAACATTATCGACAGCTGGTTTGCCGACCGCTTTGCGGAAGGTGCCACCACCAAAAACGTCAATACGATGTCGCCGTTCCTGACGCTGGCCTATCGCTACGAAGAGAGCAAAAACCCGGCCTGGCTGCCGTGGCTGGAAAGCTGGGCGGAGTGGGCGATGACTGAAATGCCACGCACCGAACACGGCGGTATGCAGCACATCACGCTGGCGGAAGAGAATCATCAGCAGATGTGGGACGACACGCTGATGATGACGGTGCTGCCGCTGGCGAAAATCGGCAGGCTGCTGAATAAGCCGGAGTACGTAGAGGAGGCGATCTATCAGTTCCTGCTCCACGTGCAGAACCTGATGGACCGGGAGACGGGGCTGTGGTTCCACGGCTGGAGCTACGACGGCAATCATAACTTTGCCCGGGCCCGCTGGGCGCGCGGCAACAGCTGGCTCACCATCGTGATCCCCGACTTCCTCGAACTGGTTGATCTGCCTGAAAACAACGCCGTGCGCCGTTATCTGGTGCAGGTGCTGAAGGCGCAGGTCGCCGCGCTGGCAAAATGTCAGGACGAAAGCGGGTTGTGGCATACGCTGCTGGACGATCCGAACTCGTACCTGGAGGCATCCGCCGCGGCAGGGTTTGCCTACGGGATCCTGAAAGCGGTGCGGAAGCGCTATGTTGAGCCTGAATATGCTGACGTTGCTGAAAAAGCGATTCGCGGTATCGTGAAAAATATCTCGCCGGAAGGGGAGTTGCTGCAAACGTCGTTCGGTACGGGCATGGGCAGCGATCTTGATTTTTATCGCCAGATCCCGCTGACGTCGATGCCGTATGGCCAGGCGATGGCGATTCTCTGTCTGACAGAGTATTTGCGGAAATACTTCTGATAATAAAAAACCCGGCGTTTGCCGGGTTTCTTTTTTACATACGTTCTACGGTTTCGATACCCAGGGTATCCAGACCCAGCTTCAGGGTCTTCGCCGTCAGCTGAGCCAGCTTCAGGCGGCTGTTACGCACCGATTCATTTTCTGCAGACAGAATAGGGCAGTGCTCGTAGAAGCCGGAGAACAGACCCGCCAGATCGTACAGGTAAGCACACATCACGTGCGGCGTGCCGTCACGCGCGACAACCGTCAGCGTCTCTTCGAACTGCAGCAGACGCGCCGCCAGCTGTGCTTCACGATCTTCCGTGATGGTCACTGTCGCATTCGCAAGCACGCTTTCATCAATGTTCGCCTTGCGGAACACGGAGAGCACGCGGGTATAGGCGTACTGCATGTACGGCGCCGTGTTGCCTTCAAACGCCAGCATGTTGTCCCAGTCGAAGATGTAGTCGGTGGTGCGGTTCTTGGAAAGATCCGCGTATTTCACCGCGCCGATACCGACGGCGTTGGCCAGTTTTTCCAGTTCGTCAGCAGGCATGTCCGGGTTCTTCTCTGCCACCAGGCGACGGGCGCGCTCCAGCGCTTCGTCCAGCAGATCGGAAAGCTTCACAGTACCGCCCGCGCGGGTTTTGAACGGCTTGCCGTCTTTACCCAGCATCATGCCGAACATGTGGTGTTCCAGCGGCACGCAGTCCGGCACGTAACCGGCTTTACGCACGATAGTCCACGCCTGCATCAGGTGCTGGTGCTGACGGGAGTCGATGTAGTACAGCACGCGGTCGGCGTGCAAGGTTTCGTAACGGTATTTCGCACACGCGATGTCCGTGGTGGTGTAGAGGTAGCCGCCATCCTTTTTCTGGATAATCACGCCCATCGGTTCGCCTTCCTTGTTTTTGTACTCATCAAGGAACACTACCGTTGCGCCTTCGCTCTCCACCGCCAGGTTTTTGGCCTTCAGGTCCGCCACAATGCCTGGCAGCATCGGGTTATACAGGCTTTCACCCATCACGTCGTCGCGAGTCAGGGTCACGTTCAGACGGTTATAGGTAAGCTGGTTCTGGGACATGGTGATGTCAACCAGCTTGCGCCACATCTCGAGGAAGTATTGATCCCCGCCCTGCAGCTTCACCACGTAGCTGCGTGCGCGCTCGGCAAAGGCTTCGTCTTCGTCATAGTGCTTTTTGGCTTCGCGGTAGAACCCTTCCAGGTCCGCCAGCGCCATTTCACCCGCGTTTTCCTGCTGCTGTTTTTCCAGGTAAGCAATCAGCATGCCGAACTGGGTGCCCCAGTCGCCCACGTGGTTCGCGCGGATCACCTTGTGACCGAGGAATTCAAGGGTGCGTACCGCGGCGTCACCGATGATGGTGGAGCGCAGGTGGCCTACGTGCATCTCCTTCGCCACGTTCGGGGCAGAGTAGTCGACCACCACTGTCTGCGCTTCCGGCTGGGAAACGCCCAGACGGTCAGACTTCAGCGCCGCGTCAACGTGGCTCGCCAGGAACGCAGGCTCAAGGAAAATATTGATAAAGCCCGGACCAGCAATTTCGGTTTTGCTGGCAATGCCGGAGAGATCCAGATGCGTCAGTACCTGCTCAGCGAGCTGTCGCGGCGGCATGCCCAGTTTTTTAGCCACTGCCATCACGCCATTAGCCTGATAGTCGCCAAACTGTACTTTTGCTGACTGACGAACCTGCGGTTCGCAATCCGCAGGTGCGCCTGCGGCAATCAGTGCCTGACTGACTTTTTCGGAGAGAAGAGCCTGAATATTCACCTGGATACCTTACGTTTTTGATGCGGGCTTACAACCGCCCGCGCCAGTTAAAGAATTTAGGGCGGGAGTATACTGCAAATGCCTTCTGGCGTCAGCATTGCGGGGGACGAAGATTGCTCAGAATCCAGGCTAAGAAAGCGTGCATAACCATGCAGTCATAAAAAGCCGGATTCTGCGGTTGGTCAAAACGGGGCAACGGAGTAAATTAGCGACTTTGCGACACGAAAAGAGACTGACTTATGGCGAACTGGCAATCCATTGACGAACTGCATGATATTTCCGCAGATTTACCGTGCTTCACAAAGGCGTTCACAGAACTTGCCACCCGTCTTGGTCTGGATATCGTGCCGCTTGAGGCGGATCACATTTCCTTGCGCTGCCACCAGAATGCCACCGCCGAGCGCTGGCGTCGCGGGTTTGAACAGTGCGGCGAGCTGCTCTCTGAGAACATCATCAATGGACGCCCCATTTGTCTGTTCAAACTGCATGAGCCGGTGAACGTGGCGCACTGGCAGTTCACCGTGGTTGAACTGCCGTGGCCGGGCGAGAAACGCTATCCGCACGAAGGCTGGGAGCATATCGAAATCGTCCTGCCGGGTGAGCCGGAAACGTTGAACGCGCGCGCCCTGGCCCTGCTGTCAGACGACGGGTTAAGCAAGCCGGGGATTTTTGTGAAGACGAGTTCACCCAAAGGCGAGCGCGAGCGTCTGCCTAACCCGACGCTGGCCGTGACGGACGGGCAGGTGACCGTGAAATTTCATCCCTGGACCATTGAGCAGATCGTTGCCAGCGAAGCCTAAGAGTTGTGATTCGTCGCTGAGACACGAAACGAGAGGCGTGCCATGATGGCGCGTTAAGCTGATTTTAAGGAGAAGCAGATGGCGCTGCTGGAGATTTGTTGTTACAGCGTGGCGTGTGCCGTAACGGCGCAACAGATGGGAGCTGACCGTATTGAGCTATGCGCCGCCCCGAAAGAAGGGGGGTTAACGCCTTCATACGGCGTGTTGAAGTCTGCCCGCCAGGCCGTCACCATCCCGGTCCACCCGATTATTCGCCCTCGCGGCGGCGATTTTTGTTACACGGCGGGCGAGTTCAGTGCCATGCTTGAAGATATCGCGCTGGTTCGTGACCTGGGCTTCCCGGGGCTGGTTACCGGCCTGCTTGATGAAGATGGTCACGTCGACCTGCCGCGGATGCGTAAGGTGATGGACGCCGCGAAAGGAATGGCCGTCACCTTTCATCGTGCGTTTGATATGTGCAAAGATCCCCTGCAAGCATTTGATACGCTTGCCGAACTTGGCGTGGCGCGCGTTCTGACATCGGGACAGCAGTCTTCGGCGGAAAAAGGTCTGCAATTAATTACGGAACTAAAAGCACATTCCGGTGTTCCAATAATAATGGCGGGTGCGGGAGTCCGTGCCAGCAATCTGGAACGGTTTTTAAACGCCGGGGTGGAAGAGCTTCACAGCTCTGCGGGGAAATGGATACCTTCACCCATGCGTTATCGCAATACAGGGCTGTCAATGTCGACGGATGCTGAAGCGGATGAATATTCTCGCTACGGCGTAGAGGGAGAGTCGGTTGCGGAAATGAAGTCGCTGATTGAGCGTCATCACGTGTAGCAACGTACCGATTTTTACCGCGCATCATGTCGCCCAATATGATGCTTGCTTGTACCAGGCCCCTGCAATTTCAACAGGGGCCTTTTTTTATCCCCTCACCCCACGGGGGAGAGGGGAAAACTACGGCTTGGTCGCAATCAACACCGCACGCATCGGTGCAGGATAGCCTTCAACGGTTTTGCTGTGGTCGGCCGGGTCGAGGAACTGCTCCAGCGATTCGGTGATCATCCAGTCGGTGCGGCGCTGCTCTTCGATAGACGTTACGCAAACATCAGCAATGCGCACATCCACAAATCCGCATTTCTCCAGCCAGTTTTTCAGCGCCAGCGCGGACGGGATGAAGTAAACGTTGCGCATCTGCGCGTAGCGATCGCCCGGAACCAGAACCGCATGCTCATCGCCTTCAATCACCAGCGTTTCCAGCACCAGCTCGCCGCCGCTGACCAGCTGATCTTTGAGCTGCCACAGGTGTTCAAGCGGGGAACGACGGTGATACAGCACGCCCATCGAGAAGACGGTATCGAACGCTTTCAGGGCAGGGAGCTGCTCTATGCCCAGCGGCAGCAGATGCGCGCGCTGGTCGTTGCCGAGCAGTTTTCGCACCGCCTCAAACTGGCACAGGAAGAGCTGCATCGGGTCGATGCCGACCGCCAGATGGGCTCCCGCGCCAATCATGCGCCACATGTGGTAACCGCTGCCGCAGCCAACGTCCAGAATGGTGCGCCCGGTCAGGTCGGAAAGGTGCGGCAGTACGCGATCCCACTTCCAGTCTGAGCGCCACTCGGTATTGATGTTCACGCCGTACAGCGAGAACGGCCCTTTGCGCCACGGCATTAAATTACGCATCAGCGTTTCGATGCGGTTGATCTGCCCGGCAGGGAGCGGCTCTGCGCTTTCCGCCGTCACGCTGTGCAGTAAATCCAGACGATGCGGCGTCAGCTCCGGCAGATACTCCACGGCATTTGACCACTGCTTTAACAGGCCGTGCTGCTGATCGCGCTGCCAGGCGGCAATCTGCGCCGGCAGGGTCTCCAGCCAGTGGGAAAGATGGTTTTTAGCAATCAGCTGATAAAAGTTGCTGAATTCAATCATGCTGCATCCCCGGCTTTTAGCGCCACCAGAGAGCCAAAGTTAAAGCACTGGAACCACAATTCGCTGTGCTCAAAACCGGCTTTGTGCAGGCGCGCTTTATGGGTTTCCACGGAGTCCGTCAGCATCACGTTTTCCAGCATGCTGCGCTTCTGGCTGATCTCCAGCTCGCTGTAGCCGTTCGCCCGTTTGAAATCGTGGTGCATGTTGAACAGCAGCTCGCCTACTTTGGCATCCTCAAAGCTGAATTTTTCAGAAAGCACCAGCGCGCCGCCGGGATTCAGCCCCTGGTAAATTTTGTCCAGCAGCAGCTGGCGGTCTTCAGGCACCAGGAACTGCAGGGTAAAATTCAGCACTACCATCGAGGCGTTGTTAATCTCGATCTCGCGGATATCGCCTTCCACCACGTCCACCGGAACGGGCGCTTTGTACGCGTCAATATGGCGACGGCAGCGTTCCACCATGGCCGGGGAGTTATCGACGGCAATGATTCGGCAGCCATCGTGATGAATGTTACGACGTACCGACAGCGTTGCCGCGCCGAGCGAGCAGCCCAGGTCATAGACCTGCGTACCGGGTTGAACGAAGCGCTCAGCCAGCATACCGATCATAGAGATAATATTGGAATAACCGGGAACAGAGCGCTGGATCATATCCGGGAAGACTTCGGCTACCCGTTCATCGAAGGTCCAGTCGCCCAGGCTGGCGATAGGCGCGGAAAAAAGCGTGTCGCGATCTGACATAACGTAAAAATCCGGGAAAAATAAAGTGGCGTATTGTGCGCTAATGGAGGGAGAAAACCAACTCCCACGGCATATACCACAGGTTAGCCAGCACCATCAGCAAAAGCGAACACCAGGTCGCGCTCATGCCGGAACGACGCCAGCGGAATAAACGGTGGTGAAAGCCGTAATAATGCATTAACCGGCCAGCAATAAGCATCAGGCCACAAATATGCACCATCCAGGTTTCCGCGCCATTCATCTCCATAAACAGCAGCAGGATGAGAGCAACGGGAATGTATTCCACCGCATTACCGTGAATACGAATAGCGCTTTGCAGTTCGGAGAAACCGCCGTCGCCGTAAGAGACGCGGTACTGCATCCTGAGGCGCACAACATCAAACGAAAATTTAATCAGCAGTAATGCACCTAACACCGCATACAGCGCGCTGACCATACTAACTCCCTGTTTTTTGGCAGATGGCACTTCACTATGATAGGGGGTGATATCAGAAAAGAGAAGATTGTTGTGGGATGGAAGGGACGCTGCCCACGGACGGCACCGCGGCTTGCAAGGCCTGCCACAGAGCATCGACCAGTTCGGGCGCCTGAGCAATATCCGGCGTGTGCAAAAAGAGGTACGGCGTGGTGGTGTGCTCCCAGCTCGCGAGTTTTTGCAGCCAGACGGCGAACATCGCCTGATTTTGCTGCATGTTGTCGCTGCCGATGAACCTGACCATCGGGTTCTGTGCGGTCACGATGGCGTGGACCGGCACTTTCGGTTTTTTACGCTGAGCATCAACGATGGCCTCGTTATGCGGTACCGCGTTGTGCACCGGACGACTGTCGAGGATCACCCGGTTAACGGAACGATCCAGCAGGCCCCGGTTGAGCGCTTTTTCGGCTTCGCCTTTCGCAAAGAAATCCTGATGTCGGACTTCCACGCCGTAGGTGAATTCGCGGGGCAGGGCATCCAGGAACTGCCACAGGGCGGGCAGATCGCGCGGGCCAAACGTGGCGGGAAGCTGGAGCCAGTATTGTCCAATTCGGTTCGCCAGCGGCGACATGCGCGTGAAAAATTCTTCGGTTAAGTCCCCGCAGTTGCGCAGCGCGGCCTGGTGGGAAATGGTCGCCGGAAACTTAAAGCAGAAACGGAAATCGTCCGTTGTTTGCTCCCGCCAGCGTTCGACTATCTCGGCTTTGGGCAGCGCATACAGCGTGGTGTTACCCTCGACGCAGTTAAAGTGTCGGGCATACTCTTCAAGGCTGGTAATGCCCAGGCGCACCCATTTCGGGTGCGACCACTGGGGCAGGCCCACGTACATCATAGCGCGCTTAAAATCTCATCCGTACTACGCACGCGTCCGATGCGCGGGAAGATATGGGTCATGCTGCCCTGATGCTGCTCCGCGGAAGCCGCGCTGCAGGCATCTTCAGCAATCACCAGATTAAAGCCCAGCTCCCAGGCGTTACGGGCTGTCGATTCGACGCCGATATTGGTGGAAATGCCGCACAGAATAATGGTGTCGATACCGCGGCGGCGAAGCTGCAGCTCAAGGTCGGTCCCGTAGAACGCGCCCCACTGGCGTTTAGTGACTTCGATATCGCTGTCGCGTTTGCCCAGCGACACCGGGTACGTCCACCAGTTTTCCGGCAGGGCATGTGCGGGCGCCTGGGCATCAACGGGCTGTTTTAACGCCTCGGCGAAATCAGCGGACCAGCCGACGCGCACCATGACCACAGGGGCACCGCTGGCGCGGCACTTCTCGGCCAGGCGAGCGGCGCGGCTGACGACTTCATCCGCTGCGTGTGGGCCACCGGCGAAGGGCAGGATCCCTTCCTGTAAATCAATCACAACAAGCGCGGTTTTGCGGGCATCAAGTGTTAACATCGTCACTCCAGGTAAATTAATCACTTCCGTAACACCTTACGACGTGATGACCTGTTATCGGTCGGATAATTTTGTTAATTTTTGTGAGAATGCGCAATAAGAGTGCAGCAAACGACCGTCTGGCGGTGGTTCGCTCTTATCGTCCGGCGGAATTTCCAGTATAATAGCCGCCTTTTTTCATCCAGTTGTGACATACAGAAAGCTGCGACATAGTAGCCTGCATACCAGGCGACATTTAGCCTGCGGCTAATTAAGGGATATCTCATGCGTACAGAATATTGCGGGCAGCTGCGTCAGTCCCACGTCGGACAGCAGGTCACCCTGTGTGGTTGGGTCAACCGTCGTCGTGATCTTGGTAGCCTTATCTTCATCGATATGCGCGACCGTGAAGGTATCGTTCAGGTGTTCTTCGACCCGGATCGCGCAGATGCGCTGAAGCTGGCCTCTGAGCTGCGTAATGAGTTCTGCATTCAGGTCACCGGCACCGTGCGTGCGCGTGACGAGAAAAACGTTAACGCAGACATGGCGACGGGCGCTATCGAAGTGCTGGCGTCCGATCTGGTTATCATCAACCGTGCCGAAGCGCTGCCGCTGGACTCCAACCACGTCAACACTGAAGAAGCGCGTCTGAAATACCGCTACCTGGATCTGCGTCGTCCGGAAATGGCTCAGCGCCTGAAAACCCGTGCGAAAATCACCAGCCTGGTGCGTCGCTTTATGGACGATCACGGTTTCCTCGATATTGAAACCCCGATGCTGACCAAAGCGACGCCGGAAGGCGCGCGCGATTACCTGGTGCCATCCCGCGTTCATAAAGGCAAATTCTACGCGCTGCCGCAGTCACCGCAGCTGTTCAAACAGCTGCTGATGATGTCCGGCTTCGACCGCTATTATCAAATCGTTAAGTGCTTCCGCGACGAAGACCTGCGCGCTGACCGTCAGCCAGAATTTACCCAGATCGATGTTGAGACTTCCTTCATGACCGCCGAACAGGTGCGTGAAGTGATGGAAGCGCTGGTGCGTAGCCTGTGGAACGACGTGAAGGGCGTTGAGCTGGGCGATTTCCCGATCATGACCTTCGCCGAAGCGGAACGTCGCTACGGCTCCGACAAACCAGACCTGCGTAACCCGATGGAGCTGGTGGACGTGGCAGACCTGGTGAAATCCGTTGAGTTCGCGGTATTCGCGGGACCGGCTAACGATCCGAAAGGCCGCGTGGCTGCCCTGCGCGTACCGGGCGGCGCGGCGCTGAGCCGTAAGCAGATTGATGACTACGGCAACTTTATTAAGATCTACGGCGCGAAAGGTCTGGCCTATATTAAAGTGACCGAGCGTGCGAAAGGTCTGGAAGGGATCACCAGCCCGGTGGCGAAGTTCCTGAACGCGGACATCGTGGAAGCGATCCTTGAGCGCACCGGTGCGCAGGACGGCGACATGATCTTCTTCGGCGCAGACAACAAGAAAGTCGTTGCGGATGCGATGGGCGCGCTGCGTCTGAAGCTCGGCAAAGACCTGAACCTGACCGACGAAAGCAAATGGGCACCGCTGTGGGTTATCGACTTCCCGATGTTTGAAGACGACGGTGAAGGCGGCCTGACCGCGATGCACCACCCGTTCACCTCGCCAAAAGAGATGACGGCGGCAGAGCTGAAAGCGGCGCCGGAAGAGGCAGTGGCAAACGCTTATGACATGGTTATCAACGGCTATGAAGTGGGCGGCGGCTCCGTGCGTATTCACAGCGGTGAAATGCAGCAGACCGTGTTCGGCATTCTGGGTATTAACGAGCAGGAACAGCGCGAGAAGTTTGGCTTCCTGCTGGACGCCCTGAAGTACGGCACGCCTCCGCACGCGGGTCTGGCCTTCGGTCTCGACCGTCTGACCATGCTGCTGACCGGCACCGATAACATTCGTGACGTTATCGCCTTCCCGAAAACCACTGCCGCAGCGTGTCTGATGACCGAAGCGCCAAGCTTTGCCAACCCGGCAGCGCTGGCCGAGCTGGGCATTGAAGTGGTGAAGAAGGAAGAGAAAAACTGATATGGCATATAAGCTTCCCGTTTCTGTCCTGGTGGTCATTTATGCAGAAGACACGAAGCGGGTGCTGATGTTGCAGCGGCGCGACGATCCTGATTTCTGGCAGTCGGTTACCGGCAGCCTGGAAGAGGGGGAGACCGCGCCGCAGGCCGCCGCGCGTGAAGTAAAGGAAGAGGTCGCCATTGACGTTGCTCATGAGCAACTGACCCTGAAGGACTGTCAGCGCACGGTGGAGTTTGAAATTTTTAGCCATTTACGTCATCGCTATGCGCCGGGCATTGAGCGCAACACGGAGTCGTGGTTCTGTCTCGCGCTCCCCCATGAGCGGGAGATCGTGTTTACCGAACACCTGAACTACCGCTGGGTGAACGCGGCGGATGCCGCCGCACTGACCAAGTCGTGGAGCAACCGGCAGGCGATTGAAGAATTTGTAATTAACGCGGCCTGAGAAGGCGCGATTTTTGGAGAACTTTTTATGGCAGGTCATAGTAAGTGGGCCAACACCAAACACCGTAAAGCGGCACAGGATGCCAAGCGCGGTAAGATCTTTACCAAAATCATTCGCGAGCTGGTGACAGCAGCGCGTCTGGGCGGCGGCGACCCGGCGTCTAACCCACGCCTGCGCGCGGCGGTAGATAAAGCGCTGTCTAACAACATGACGCGTGACACCCTGAACCGTGCTATCGCACGCGGCGTGGGCGGTGATGAAGACGCGAATATGGAAACCATCATTTATGAAGGTTACGGCCCTGGCGGTACTGCGGTGATGGTTGAATGCCTGTCTGACAACCGTAACCGTACCGTTGCGGAAGTGCGCCACGCGTTCACCAAAACCGGTGGCAACCTGGGCACTGACGGCTCCGTAGCTTACCTGTTCAGCAAAAAAGGCGTCATCTCTTTCGAGAAAGGCGACGAAGATGCGATCATGGAAGCGGCGCTGGAAGCGGGTGCGGAAGACGTGGTGACCTACGATGATGGTGCCATTGACGTCTACACCGCGTGGGAAGAGATGGGTGCCGTGCGCGATGCGCTGGAAGCGGCGGGCCTGAAAGCGGACAACGCTGAAGTCTCCATGATCCCGTCCACCAAAGCGGATATGGATGCAGAAACCGCACCGAAACTGCTGCGTCTGATCGACATGCTCGAAGACTGCGACGACGTGCAGGAAGTGTACCACAACGGTGAAATCTCTGATGAGGTTGCAGCGACTCTCTGATGAGAGCCTGTAAACCGTTTACGGGAGACGCGTGATGTCGATTATCCTCGGGATTGACCCCGGCTCACGCGTCACCGGGTATGGCGTTATCCGTCAGGTGGGACGCCAGCTAACCTACCTCGGCAGTGGATGCATTCGCACCAAAGTGGACGATCTGCCGTCGCGCCTCAAGCTTATTTATGCGGGCGTATCGGAGATCATCACCCAGTTTCAGCCAGACTATTTCGCCATTGAGCAGGTCTTTATGGCGAAGAACGCGGATTCGGCGCTGAAGCTCGGTCAGGCGCGTGGGGTGGCGATTGTTGCCGCTGTGAACCAGGATCTCCCGGTGTTCGAATACGCCGCGCGCCAGGTTAAGCAGACGGTGGTGGGCATCGGTAGCGCGGAGAAGAGCCAGGTGCAGCACATGGTGCGCACCCTGCTGAAGCTTCCCGCGAACCCGCAGGCCGACGCCGCCGATGCGCTGGCGATTGCAATTACCCACTGCCACGTCAGCCAGAACGCGATGCAAATGAGCGAGTCGCGGCTCAATCTGGCGCGAGGCAGGTTACGATAATCAGAAATCAGGCTGGATAAACATCCAGCCTTTTTTTATTATGTCGGCAGTTAATTTCTCCCAGAACGCAGGAGCGTCACGTGATAGGCAGACTCAGAGGCATCATCATTGAAAAACAACCCCCGTTAGTGCTGCTGGAAGTGGGTGGCGTGGGCTATGAAGTCCATATGCCGATGACCTGCTTCTACGAGCTGCCGGACGCGGGCAAAGAGGCGATTGTCTTTACCCAGTTTGTGGTGCGTGAAGACGCTCAGCTGCTGTACGGCTTTAACAACAAGCAGGAACGCACCCTGTTTCGCGAGCTGATTAAAACCAACGGTGTGGGGCCTAAGCTGGCGCTGGCGATTTTGTCCGGTATGTCCGCTCCGCAGTTTGTGAATGCCGTTGAGCGCGAAGACCCCGCGGCGCTGGTTAAGCTTCCGGGCATTGGTAAGAAAACCGCAGAGCGTCTGATTGTTGAGATGAAAGACCGCTTTAAAGGTCTGCACGGCGATCTGTTCACTCCGGCTGCCGATTTGGTTCTGACTGCTCCGGGTGCGCCTGCCTCTGATGATGACGCCGAGCAGGAAGCGGTTGCCGCGCTGGTGGCGCTGGGCTATAAACCTCAGGAGGCCAGCCGGATGGTGAGCAAAATTGCCAAACCGGACGCCAGCAGTGAAACTCTGATTCGTGAAGCGCTGCGCGCTGCATTGTGAGGTAAAGGATGATTGAAGCAGACCGCCTGGTATCGGCAGGCACCCTTCAGGCAGAAGACGTGGTGGATCGTGCGATCCGCCCGAAGCTGCTTGATGAGTACATCGGCCAGCCGCAGGTACGTTCCCAGATGGAGATTTTCATCCAGGCGGCAAAGCTGCGCGGCGATGCGCTCGATCACCTGCTGATTTTTGGCCCGCCGGGATTAGGGAAAACTACCCTGGCGAATATCGTCGCCAATGAAATGGGCGTCAACCTGCGTACCACCTCCGGCCCGGTGCTGGAGAAAGCGGGCGATCTGGCGGCGATGCTGACCAACCTTGAACCGCATGACGTGCTGTTTATCGATGAGATCCACCGCCTGTCACCGGTGGTGGAGGAAGTGCTCTATCCGGCGATGGAAGATTACCAGCTGGATATCATGATCGGCGAAGGCCCGGCCGCGCGCTCCATCAAAATCGATCTGCCGCCGTTTACCCTGATTGGCGCCACGACGCGCGCCGGGTCGCTAACCTCTCCGCTGCGCGACCGCTTTGGCATCGTTCAGCGTCTGGAGTTTTATCAGGTGCCCGATCTTCAGCATATCGTGGGGCGCAGCGCGCGCTACATGGGGCTGGATATGAGCGAAGAGGGGGCATATGAAGTGGCGAAGCGTTCCCGCGGTACGCCGCGTATTGCCAACCGCCTGCTGCGCCGCGTGCGTGACTTTGCTGAAGTGAAGCACGATGGTTCGATTTCCGCCGAGATCGCCGCTCAGGCGCTGGATATGCTGAACGTCGATGCTGAAGGCTTTGACTATATGGACCGCAAACTGCTGCTGGCGGTGCTGGACAAGTTCTTCGGTGGCCCGGTTGGGCTGGATAACCTGGCGGCGGCGATTGGCGAAGAGCGTGAGACTATCGAAGATGTGCTGGAGCCGTATCTGATCCAGCAGGGCTTCTTACAGCGTACCCCACGTGGTCGTATGGCGACGGTGCGGGCGTGGAATCATTTCGGTATTACGCCGCCCGCGATGCCGTAAGTAGCGATAAATGGTAGCCCCGGTAAGCGAAGCGCCACCGGGGACATGCTGACTACTGCGCGGTCTTTTTCATCATACTGAAAACAAACAACACCGCCGCGCTCAAGACCACCGACGGTCCGGCCGGCGTGTCATAAAACGCCGAAAAGGTTAACCCGCCCGTGACGGCGATCATCCCGATAACCACCGCGATACCGGCCATTTGCTCTGGCGTACGTGCAAAACGGCGCGCCGTGGCGGCAGGGATAATCAGCAGCGACGTGATGATCAGTGCGCCGACAAACTTCATTGCCACGCCAATCGTTAACGCCGTCACCAGCATCAGCAGCAGCTTCACGCGCTGCAGCTTCACGCCGTCGACAAACGCCAGATCCGGGCTGACGGTCATTGCCAGTAAATTCCGCCACTGCCACAGCAGAATACCCAGTACCACCACCACGCCAATGGCGATCGCGATGAGATCGTCAGGCGTTACGGCCAGCAGATCGCCGAACAGGTAGGCCATCAGGTCAACGCGGATATTTGACATCAGGCTAACAACGACCAGACCCAGCGACAGCGCGCTGTGCGCCATGATGCCAAGCAGCGTATCAATCGCGAGGTGAGGGCGCTTCTCCAGCCAGACCAGACCGGCCGCCAGCAGCAGCGTGACCACAATCACCGCGTAAAAGGGATTCACATCCAGCAGCAAACCAAAGGCAACGCCCAGCAGCGACGCATGCGCCAGGGTATCACCGAAGTAAGACATTCTGCGCCACACCACAAACGAGCCGAGTGGGCCTGCGGCGCAGGCAAGCATAACCCCGGCCAGCCAGCCGGGCAGTAACAGTTCAATCATGAGTGTCCATTTCCCCGACGCAGAACGATTCGTCCCTGCAAATCATGGCGGTGATTATGATGATGGCGATAAATGCCAAGCTGTTCAGCGCCGCGAGGGCCGAACATGGAGATAAATTCCGGGTGCATTGAGACCACTTCAGGCGTGCCGGAACAGCAAATGTGATGGTTGAGACACAGCACTTCGTCGGTTTTCGCCATCACCAGATGTAGGTCATGGGAGACCATCAGCACGGCGCAGTTCAGTTCGCGGCGCAGCTGGTCGATCAAATCATAAAGCGCGACCTGACCATTGACGTCCACGCCCTGGGTTGGCTCATCCAGCACCAGCAGCTGCGGGCTGCTCAGCAGCGCACGGGCCAGCAAAACGCGCTGCGTCTCACCGCCGGACAGCTTCTGCAACGGCGCGTCGATAAGGTGGCCCGCCTGCACGCGCTTCAGCGCCGGGAGAATATCGGCTTTTCGCGTGCCGGGACGCAGACGCAGAAAACGATTTACCGTCAGCGGCAGGGTGGCGTCCAGATGTAATTTTTGCGGCACATAGCCGATCCGCAATTTTTCCTCGCGCGTGATTACACCTTCATCCGGTGTAACCAGACCCAGCACCACGCGCACCAGAGTGGATTTACCTGCGCCATTGGGGCCGAGCAGCGTCAGAATTTTTCCGGGCTTGAGATCCAGCGATACGTCAGAGAGGACGCGGCGCTGGCCAAAGGAGACCGAAATATTGTCGAGAGAAACCAGAGTCGTCATGTCAATTTAAGCTTGAAGAAGTCAACGAATGTTATAATATCACATTCTACGCATTCACTACGATGATTAGTCGCATTATGTTACATAAAAATACGCTTCTTTTCGCAGCATTATCCGCTGCCCTTTGGGGAACAACCGCACAAGATGTTAACGCTGCCGTTGTTGCTTCGCTTAAACCGCTTGGATTCATCGCGTCGGCCATTGCCGATGGGGTAACGGAAACCCAGGTTCTGCTCCCTGACGGGGCTTCAGAGCATGACTATTCTCTGCGCCCGTCTGATGTAAAACGCTTACAAAACGCAGACTTAGTTGTCTGGATTGGTCCGGAGATGGAAGCATTCATGCAGAAATCCGCCAAACAGATTGCTGATGAAAAACAGGTCGCGATTGCCGGGCTTTCCGGCGTGAAACCGTTGCTCATGAAAGGGGCGGATGAGGACGGTTACGAACATGACCATCACGCTGCAGAGGGTGAAAAAGGTGATGGAGATCACCATCACGGCGAGTACAACATGCATCTCTGGCTATCCCCAGAGATAGCGCGGCTTTCAGCGGTTGCAATCCATGACAAATTAGTGGAACTTATGCCGCAAAGTCGAGCCAAACTAGACGCCAACCTGAAGGATTTTGAGGCACAATTAGCCGCAACCGATAAGCAGGTAGGTAATGAGCTCGCACCGTTGAAAGGAAAAGGGTATTTCGTTTTTCATGACGCCTACGGCTACTACGAAAAACACTACGGCCTGACCCCGCTTGGGCACTTTACCGTCAACCCTGAAATTCAACCTGGTGCGCAGCGTTTACATGAAATCAGAACACAGTTGGTTGAGCAGAAAGCGACATGCGTTTTTGCTGAGCCACAGTTCAGGCCAGCGGTCGTAGAAGCCGTGGCCAGGGGAACATCCGTGCGCATGGGAACCCTTGACCCGCTAGGTACGAATATCCAGTTGAGCAAAGCGAGCTATTCGCAGTTCCTCAGCCAACTGGCGAACCAGTATGCGAGCTGCCTGAAAGGAGATTAACGAGGAAGTGAATACGTGCAACAGATAGCCCGCTCTGTCGCCCTGGCATTTAACAATCTGCCTCGACCCCACCGCGTTATGCTGGGGTCGCTTACAGTTCTCACCTTAGCGGTCGCCGTCTGGCGGCCCTATGTTTACCACCCGAGTTCTGCCCCTATCATTAAAACCATCGAGCTTGAAAAGAGCGAGATCCGCTCTTTGCTGCCTGAAGCCAGCGAGCCTATCGACCAGGCCGCTCAGGAAGATGAAGCTATCCCTCAGGATGAACTGGACGATAAAACCGAGAACGAAGCGGGGATCCACGAATACGTTGTCTCTACCGGTGACACGCTGAGCAGCGTGCTCAACCAGTACGGTATCGACATGGGCAATATCAGCCAGCTGGCCGCTGCGGATAAAGACCTGCGTAACCTGAAAATCGGGCAACAGCTCTCCTGGACATTAACGGCGGATGGCGATCTTCAGCGTTTGACCTGGGAAATGTCCCGCCGCGAAACCCGCACCTATGACCGCACTGCAAACGGTTTCAAAATGACCAGTGAAATGCAGAAAGGCGACTGGGTTAACAGCGTGATGAAAGGTACCGTGGGCGGAAGCTTTGTTTCCAGCGCCCGTGATGCGGGCCTGACCAGCGGTGAAATCAGCGCGGTGATCAAAGCCATGCAGTGGCAGATGGATTTCCGTAAGCTGAAGAAAGGCGATGAGTTTTCCGTCCTGATGTCCCGCGAAATGCTGGACGGCAAGCGCGAGCAGAGCCAGCTGCTGGGGGTGCGTCTGCGCTCCGAGGGAAAAGATTACTACGCCATTCGCGCTGAAGACGGCAAGTTCTATGACCGTAGCGGTACGGGCCTTGCGAAAGGCTTCCTGCGTTTCCCGACGGCGAAACAGTTCCGCGTCTCCTCTAACTTTAACCCGCGTCGTCTGAACCCGGTTACCGGACGCGTTGCGCCTCACCGCGGGGTAGACTTCGCGATGCCGCAGGGCACGCCGGTGCTGTCCGTTGGCGATGGCGAAGTGGTGATGGCAAAACGCAGCGGTGCTGCGGGCTATTACGTGGCTATCCGTCACGGTCGTACCTATACCACCCGCTATATGCACCTGCGCAAGCTGCTGGTCAAACCGGGGCAGAAAGTGAAACGCGGCGACCGTATCGCGCTCTCCGGCAACACCGGACGCTCTACTGGCCCGCATCTGCACTATGAAGTGTGGATCAACCAGCAGGCCGTGAACCCGCTGACGGCCAAACTGCCGCGCACCGAAGGCCTGACAGGTAAAGATCGTTCCGATTACCTGGCGCAGGCGAGAGAGGTGATACCGCAGCTGAGCTTAAACTAAGCTCTCTGTTTTGTGAAAAAAGCCGGTGTCAGCATGCGCCGGCTTTTTCTTTTGTGCGTGGGCGACTGCCTCGCTACACTATCTGAATAATTTTTTGCGTCACCAGACCCTGGAACTAGCATGGAAACAAAAAAAAATAATATTGAATACATTCCTGAGTTTGAAAAATCCTTTCGACACCCGCGCAACTGGGGCGCCTGGCTGGGGGTTTACACCTTTGCGGGCATCGCTATGCTGCCTGCCGCGCTGCGCGATCCCGTACTGGGAAAAATTGGCCGTCTGGCCGGACGCTTAGGTAAAAGCGCGCGTCGTCGTGCGCAGATCAACCTCTATTACTGTTTTCCTGAAAAAAGCGATGCCGAGCGCGAGGCCATCATCGACGCGATGTATACCACCGCACCGCAGGCCATGGCGATGATGGCGGAGCTGGCGCTGAAAGGACCGGAAAAAATCATCAACCGCGTTGACTGGAAAGGGCTGGAAATCATCGACGAAATGCGTCGCAATAATGAGAAGGTCATTTTCCTCGTGCCGCACGGCTGGGGCGTGGATATCCCGGCAATGCTGATGGCTTCCCAGGGGCAGAAAATGGCGGCGATGTTCCATAACCAGGGCAATAAAATCTACGATTTTGTCTGGAATACGGTACGTCGTCGTTTTGGCGGACGTTTGCATGCGCGTAACGACGGCATCAAGCCGTTTATTCAGTCGGTACGTCAGGGGTACTGGGGCTACTATCTGCCGGACCAGGACCACGGACCTGAGCACAGCGAGTTTGTCGACTTCTTTGCGACCTACAAAGCCACGCTCCCCGCGATTGGGCGCCTGATGAAGGTTTGCCGCGCCCGCGTGATCCCGCTCTTTCCGGTTTACGACGGTAAAACGCATCGTCTGAGCATTGAAGTCCGTCCGCCGATGGACGACCTGCTGACCGCGGACGATCGCACCATCGCGCGCCGCATGAACGAAGAGGTGGAGCTGCTGGTGGGGCCGCATACCGAACAGTACACGTGGATACTGAAGCTGCTGAAAACGCGGAAGCCGGGAGAGACGGAGCCCTATAAGCGTAAAGAGCTTTACCCGAGGAAATAGAAAACCTTCACCTTGCCCCTCTCCCCTTAGGGGAGAGGGGATCGGTTCTTACTCTACAGTCAGTACGCGCGTGGTATTGGTTGAGCCGATGGTGCTCATCACGTCACCCTGCGTCACGATGACGATATCACCAGACACCAGGTAACCTTTATCGCGCAGCAGGTTTACGGCATCGTGCGCCGCGGCTACGCCGTCATTGGTGCTGTCGAAGTGTACCGGGGTAACACCGCGGTACAGCGCCGTCAGGTTCAGCGTACGCTCGTGGCGTGACATGGCGAAAATCGGCAGGCCGGAGCTGATGCGAGAGGTCATCAGCGCGGTGCGGCCAGATTCGGTCATGGTGATGATCGCCGTAACGCCTTTCAGATGGTTGGCCGCATACATGGCGGACATCGCAATCGCTTCTTCCACATTGTCGAACTGGATATCCAGGCGGTGCTTGGAGACGTTAATGCTTGGGATCTTCTCCGCGCCCAGGCAGACGCGCGCCATTGCGGCCACGGTTTCTGCCGGATACTGGCCCGCCGCAGTTTCCGCTGACAGCATCACCGCATCGGTACCGTCCAGCACGGCGTTAGCGACGTCCATGACTTCCGCACGGGTTGGCATTGGGTTAGTGATCATGGATTCCATCATCTGGGTGGCGGTGATCACCGCGCGGTTCAGCTGACGTGCGCGACGAATCAGCGCTTTCTGGATACCGACCAGTTCAGGGTCGCCGATTTCCACGCCCAGATCGCCACGGGCAACCATCACCACGTCAGAGGCGAGGATCACATCGTCCATCGCATCCTGATCGCACACGGCTTCCGCGCGTTCAACCTTCGCGACGATTTTGGCATCACAGCCTGCGTCACGGGCCAGACGGCGCGCATAGTTCAGATCTTCGCCACAGCGTGGGAAGGAGACCGCCAGGTAGTCAACGCCGATCTGGGCCGCCGTTACGATATCCGCTTTGTCTTTGTCGGTCAGGGCTTCCGCAGAGAGGCCGCCGCCCAGTTTGTTGATGCCTTTATTGTTGGAGAGCGGGCCGCCGACGGTGACTTCAGTGAACACTTTCATCCCCTGAACTTCCAGCACCTTCAGCTGGACGCGACCGTCGTCGAGCAGCAGGATATCGCCAGGTACCACATCAGCCGGCAGGCCTTTATAGTCGATCCCGACTTTCTCTTTATCGCCTTCGCCTTTGCCGAGGTTGGCATCCAGCAGGAATTTGTCGCCGATATTGAGGAAAACTTTACCTTCTTTAAAGGTTGATACACGAATTTTTGGACCCTGCAGGTCGCCGAGGATAGCGACGTGGCGGCCCAGCTTAGCGGCGATCTCACGCACTTTATCGGCACGCAATTTATGGTCTTCTGGCGTACCGTGAGAGAAGTTCATACGCACCACGTTGGCGCCAGCGGCGATAATTTTTTCGAGGTTATTATCGCGATCGGTGGCCGGGCCTAAGGTGGTGACGATCTTGGTTCTGCGAAGCCTTCTGGACATGTAATACTCCGTTGACTGAAACAACTTTGGTGTTGCGTGAACATTGAATCGGCCTTCATCTACTGCAAGGCAGCAAAGAGGGAGCCGAATGCCGAAAATCGTTACATCTAATTATGGGTTACGTCTTCGTTATCTACTTTCAGGGAACATCGCTCTTTATAAGCAATTCTTTATCAAAACGCGATTCCTTCAGCGCTTCCTTGACTCGCTTCAAGTTATCTCGGAATTTTGCGCCCCGGCGTAAGGTAAATCCGGTCGCCAGCACGTCGATTACCGTGAGTTGCGCCAGACGGGACACCATTGGCATATACATGTCGGTATCCTCAGGCACGTCCAGGGTAATGGCGAGAGTCGCCTCCCGCGCCAGCGGCGTGCCGGCGGTGGTGAGGGCGATTACCATGGCATCGTTTTCTCGGGCCAGCTGCGCCAGCTCAACCTGGCTTTTGGTGCGGCCAGTGTGCGAAATCAGTACCACGACGTCATCCTCACTGCAATTCATACAGCTCATGCGTTGCAGCACAATGTCATCGGAATAAATAACCGGCACGTTAAAGCGGAAGAATTTATTCATGGCGTCGTGCGCCACGGCGGCTGACGAGCCAAGACCGAAGAATGCAATGCGTTTGGCCTGGGTGAGTAAATCCACCGCGCGGTTTACTGAACTCATATCCAGACTTTGACGAACGTGATCGAGCGTGGCCATGGCCGACTCAAATATTTTTGCCGTATAGGCATCTACGCTGTCGTCTTCATCCACATTACGATTAACATAGGGGGTGCCGTTTGCCAGACTTTGTGCCAGATGCAGTTTAAAATCAGGAAAGCCGCGCGTTTCCAGGCTGCGGCAGAAGCGGTTGACCGTCGGTTCACTGACGCCCGCTTCCTGAGCCAGAGCGGCGATGCTTGAATGAATCGCCTGAGCGGGCGCGGCCAGAATGACTTCAGCCACTTTTCGCTCGGATTTGCTAAGGTGTTCCAGTTGATACTGGATTTTTTCAAGCATGTTCATTGTTAACAAGGCGCTCATGGGGGTGGAAACGATTTCACTCATTGATGAAATCTTGATTCGATTAGCCGATATTACCCCTGTGGCTTCCCTAAAGGGTAACAGTCGACAAGATAATGTTGTTGTTTTTTTTCATTACTTGATCGATGTCGGGTTTTGCTATGACCCTGTTGCGCAAATTATCGACGGCTGTTGCGTCATTACGTCGCCATAATCGGCTGAATGGCGAAAAATCGCCGTATCGCACGAGACGATAAGCGCTAATGGTTTCGGGAATGACGTAAAAGCAGTACAGTGCATTGTAATAAAATTACAACGATACCTGGCAGAAGCACCAGGTGATCCAACTGAGGAGAATGACATGGCGGTAACGCAAACAGCCCAGGCATGTGACCTGGTCATTTTCGGCGCGAAAGGCGATCTTGCACGCCGAAAATTGCTGCCTTCCCTGTATCAACTGGAGAAAGCGGGCCAAATTCATCCGGATACCCGTATCCTGGGTGTTGGGCGCGCCGACTGGGATAAGGACGCTTATACCAAAGTCGTCCGCGAGGCGCTCGAAACTTTCATGAAGGAAAAAATTGATGAAAGTTTGTGGGATACCCTCAGCGGTCGTCTCGATTTCTGCAACCTGGACGTAAATGACGTCAGCGCGTTTTCCCGTCTGGGTGCCATGCTGGATCAGAAAAACCGTGTCACCATTAACTATTTCGCCATGCCGCCAAGCACCTTTGGTGCTATCTGCAAAGGTTTGGGCGAAGCCAAACTGAACGCCAAGCCGGCGCGCGTGGTGATGGAAAAACCGCTGGGGACGTCGCTGGCTACCTCCCGTGAAATTAACGACCAGGTGGGCGAGTTCTTTGAAGAGTGCCAGGTCTACCGTATCGACCACTATCTCGGTAAAGAGACGGTACTGAACCTGCTGGCGCTGCGTTTCGCTAACTCCCTGTTTGTGAATAACTGGGACAACCGTACCATTGACCACGTGGAAATTACCGTGGCGGAAGAGGTGGGGATTGAAGGTCGCTGGGGTTACTTTGACCAGGCTGGCCAGATGCGCGACATGATCCAGAACCACCTGCTGCAAATTCTGTGCATGATTGCCATGTCTCCACCGTCTGACCTGACGGCTGACAGCATCCGCGATGCCAAAGTGAAAGTGCTGAAGTCGCTGCGCCGCATCGACCGCTCCAACGTGCGCGAGAAAACCGTTCGCGGCCAGTACACTGCCGGGTTTGCGCAAGGCAAAAAGGTGCCAGGCTACCTGGAAGAAGAGGGCGCGAACAAGTCCAGCAACACCGAGACATTCGTGGCCATCCGCGTGGACATCGACGACTGGCGCTGGGCGGGGGTTCCGTTCTACCTGCGTACCGGTAAGCGTCTGCCGACGAAGTGTTCCGAAGTGGTTGTCTACTTTAAGAACCCGGAACTGAACCTGTTCAAAGAGTCCTGGCAGGAGCTGCCGCAGAACAAGCTGACCATCCGTCTGCAGCCGGACGAAGGGGTGGATATCCAGATCCTCAACAAAGTGCCGGGCCTGGATCATAAGCATAACCTGCAGACCACCAAGCTGGATCTGAGCTACTCCGAAACCTTCAACCAGACGCACCTTGCGGATGCTTACGAGCGTCTGCTGCTGGAAACCATGCGCGGTATCCAGGCGCTGTTCGTGCGTCGCGACGAAGTGGAAGAGGCGTGGAAATGGGTCGATTCCATCACCGAAGCCTGGGCTGCCGATCAGGATGCGCCAAAACCGTATCAGGCGGGTACCTGGGGGCCTGTGGCGTCGGTGGCGATGATCACCCGCGATGGCCGCTCCTGGAACGAGTTTGAGTAGGATAATCCACTAGCCCGAAAGTGTTATTTTACCGGTAACATGATCTAACACAGCTAGTGGCACAATTTTTATACTTTTAAGCTCCGCGTGGATTCACCCGCGGGGCTTTTTTTATTACACTGCCGGAAGTGATTTTGCCCCTGAGCTCCGGACAGCAAGCGTTTCAGCGTTGTTAACAACCGCCAGCGACTTTGTAAACTCCCGAGCCCGGACAGATAAATTAAAGGAGCTTTTATGAATCCTGCATTGTTACGCGTAACACAACGCATTATCGAGCGCTCGAAAGAGACCCGTTCGGCCTACCTCGCCCGCATTGAACAGGCGAAAAGCAACACCGTTCACCGCTCCCAGCTGGCCTGCGGTAACCTGGCCCACGGCTTCGCCGCCTGCCAGCCCGATGACAAAGCCTCCCTGAAAAGCATGTTGCGTAACAATATCGCTATTATCACGTCTTATAACGATATGCTCTCCGCGCACCAGCCGTATGAGGTCTATCCCAACATCATTCGTAAAGCGCTGCACAGCGTGAACGCGGTCGGGCAGGTGGCGGGGGGTGTCCCGGCCATGTGCGACGGCGTGACGCAGGGGCAGGATGGTATGGAGCTGTCGCTGCTGAGCCGCGAAGTGATTGCGATGTCTGCGGCTGTGGGCCTGTCACACAACATGTTTGATGGTGCGCTGTATCTCGGCGTGTGCGACAAAATCGTCCCGGGCCTGGTGATGGCAGCGCTGTCGTTTGGTCATCTGCCTGCGATTTTCGTGCCGTCCGGCCCGATGGCCAGCGGTCTGCCGAATAAAGAAAAAGTGCGTATCCGCCAGCTGTATGCGGAAGGCAAAGCCGATCGTCAGGCGCTGCTGGAAGCCGAAGCCGCGTCCTACCATGCGCCGGGCACCTGTACGTTCTACGGCACGGCCAACACCAACCAGATGGTGGTGGAGTTTATGGGGATGCAGCTTCCGGGCTCGTCCTTCATCCAGCCGGACGCGCCGCTGCGCCAGGCGCTGACCGAGGCCGCGGCCCGTCAGGTGACGCGCCTGACAGGAAACGGCAATGAATGGATGCCGATGGGCAAAATGGTCGACGAAAAAGTGATCGTTAACGGTATCGTCGCCCTGCTGGCGACCGGCGGTTCAACTAACCACACCATGCACCTGGTGGCCATGGCGCGCGCGGCGGGTATCCTGATTAACTGGGATGACTTCTCCGATATCTCCTCCGTGGTACCGCTGATGGCGCGTCTGTACCCGAACGGGCCAGCGGACATCAACCACTTCCAGGCCGCGGGCGGCGTGCCGCTGCTGATGCGCGAGCTGCTGAAAGGCGGTCTGCTGCATGAAGACGTGAACACCGTAGCCGGATTTGGTCTGCAGCGCTACACCCAGGAGCCGTGGCTGAACAACGGCGAGCTGGACTGGCGCGACGGGGCAACCGCGTCTCTTGATCCGCAGGTGATTGCCACTATCGACAAACCGTTCTCCCACCACGGCGGTACCAAAGTGCTGAGCGGCAACCTTGGCCGCGCGGTGATGAAAACCTCTGCCGTGCCGGAAGAGAACCAGGTTATCGAGGCCCCGGCGGTAGTGTTTGAAAGCCAGCACGACGTGTTGCCTGCCTTCGACGCCGGTCTGCTGGATAAAGACTGTGTGGTGGTCGTGCGTCATCAGGGGCCAAAAGCGAACGGCATGCCAGAATTACATAAACTTATGCCACCACTTGGTGTATTATTGGACCGCCGTTTCAAAATTGCGTTAGTGACCGATGGCCGCCTGTCAGGCGCATCCGGCAAAGTGCCTTCCGCCATCCACGTCACGCCTGAAGCCTACGATGGCGGCTTGCTGGCGAAAGTGCGCGACGGCGACATGATCCGCGTGAACGGCCAGACTGGCGAGTTAACCCTTCTGGTGGATGACGCGGAGCTGGCGGCACGTCAGCCCCATATTCCTGACCTGAGCGCATCGCGCGTGGGGACCGGACGCGAAATGTTCAGCGCGCTGCGTGAGAAGCTCTCCGGTGCGGAGCAGGGCGCAACCTGTATTACGTTTTAAGACGACTTGATTTTAACGATCTGGCGAGAGAGAACTCTGATGAAAAACTGGAAAACAAGTGCAGAAGCAATCCTGACCACTGGCCCTGTCGTGCCGGTTATCGTGGTAAACAAGCTGGAGCACGCTGTGCCAATGGCGAAAGCGCTGGTTGCGGGCGGCGTTCGCGTTCTGGAAGTGACCCTGCGTACCGCCTGCGCGATGGACGCCATCCGCGCCATCGCTAAAGAAGTGCCGGACGCCATCATCGGTGCGGGTACCGTTCTCAACGCGCAGCAGCTGGCGGAAGTGACCGAAGCCGGCGCACAGTTTGCCATCAGCCCGGGCCTGACCGAGCCGCTGCTGAAGGCCGCGACCGAAGGCACCATTCCCTTGATCCCGGGCATCAGCACCGTTTCTGAACTGATGCTGGGCATGGACTACGGTCTGAAAGAGTTCAAATTCTTCCCGGCGGAAGCGAACGGCGGCACCAAAGCGCTGCAGGCAATTGCGGGTCCCTTCTCTCAGGTACGCTTCTGCCCGACGGGCGGTATCTCCCCGGCTAACTACTGCGACTACCTGGCGCTGAAAAGCGTGCTGTGCATCGGCGGCTCATGGCTGGTTCCGGCGGATGCGCTGGAAGCGGGCGACTGGGATCGCATCACGAAACTGGCTCGTGAAGCGGTTGAAGGCGCGAAGCAGTAAGCCATATGCAGCATGAAAAACGGGCCTTTCGGCCCGTTTTTTTTATCCTGCCACCTGAACGTTCGCAGCCGCCGCTTTTGCTCTTGCTACGGCCTCGTCAACGTTATCCCCGGTGGCTAACGCCACGCCCAGACGACGCGTACCGTCGATCTCCGGCTTGCCGAACAGACGGACCTGCAGGCCTGCGCCCACCGCGCCTTCGACGTTATCAAACGTCACATTCTGGCTGGTCAACTTCGGAAGGATCACCGCCGACGCCGCCGGGCCGTACTGGCGGATGCCGCCAACCGGCAGGCCGAGGAAGGCGCGCACGTGCAGGGCGAACTCCGAGAGATCCTGCGAAATGAGCGTGACCATACCGGTGTCGTGCGGGCGAGGGGAGACTTCGCTGAAGATCACTTCGTCTCCGCAGACGAACAGCTCCACGCCGAACAGACCATAACCGCCCAGGGCCAGAACGGTCTTACGGGCAATCTCCCGGGCACGCTCCAGCGCCAGGTCGCTCATCTGCTGCGGCTGCCAGGATTCACGATAATCGCCATCTTCCTGGCGGTGACCGATTGGGTCGCAGAAATGGACGCCGTCCACGGCACTGACGGTGAGCAGAGTGATTTCGAAATCAAACTTCACCACGCCTTCGACGATCACGCGACCGGCACCGGCACGGCCACCCTGTTGCGCATAATCCCACGCGCTATCCAGCGCGCTGCTGTCGCGAATAAAGCTCTGACCTTTCCCGGAAGAGCTCATCACCGGCTTAATGATGCACGGGTAGCCAATCTCTTCAACGGCCTGCAGGAATGCGGCTTTGTCACCCGCAAAACGGTAGCTAGAGGTAGGCAGCCCCAGCTCCTCCGCCGCCAGGCGGCGAATGCCTTCACGGTTCATGGTCAGCTTTGCGGCTTTCGCGCAGGGCACCACGCGCTGGCCTTCCTGCTCAAGGGCGATCAGCGTATCGGTTGCGATAGCTTCAATTTCCGGCACGACAAAATCCGGTTTCTCCCGTGCAATGAGCGTACGCAGGGCATCACCGTCCAGCATGTTAATCACATAAGAACGATGGGCGACGTGCATGGCGGGCGCGTCGGCGTAGCGGTCTACGGCAATCACCTCCACCCCTAAACGCTGACACTCAATGGCGACTTCTTTACCCAGTTCGCCCGATCCCAACAACATTACGCGCGTCGCCGCAGGTCGCAGCGCGGTTCCTAAACGAGTCATAACATTCCCCCTGAAAAAGATGCGCGCAGTATAAACGAAAACGTTTGCGTCTGTCTTGCGCACGGCAAAAGGGCAGACCAGAAATTTGCGCTTCTTTAGGCTTGATGGACATTTCCTGACGCCTGCTCGCTTACGCTGGAGAACATGTTAACCGTTAAGCGAGGGAAACCATGTCAGGCTGGTTAAATCAACTGCAATCCATGTTAGGGCAGAAAACGTCTGGTTCCGGCGAACAGGGGCTGAGCAAACTGCTGGTACCGGGGGCGCTCGGTGGGCTGGCAGGGCTGCTGGTTGCCAATAAATCCTCACGCAAGCTGCTGGCGAAGTACGGTACCGGCGCGCTGCTGGCCGGGGGCGGCGCTATCGCCGGCACCGTGCTGTGGAACAAATATAAGGACAGGGTGCGAGCGGCGCACCGCGATGAACCTCACTATGGGGAGCATACTTCTCCGCTGGATCTGCGCACGGAGCGGCTCATCCTGGCGCTGGTGTTTGCCGCCAAAAGCGACGGGCATATTGATGATAATGAAAGAGCGGCTATCGAACAGCAGCTACGCGAGGCGGGTGTTGAAGAACAGGGCAGAACGCTGGTGGCGCAGGCCATTGATCAGCCGCTCGATCCGCAGCGTCTGGCACTGAGCGTGAAAAATGAGGAAGAGGCGCTGGAACTCTATTTTCTCAGCTGTGCTGCCATAGATATCGATCACTTTATGGAGCGTAGCTACCTTAACGCCCTCGGCGACGCGCTGAAGATCCCTCAGGACGTGCGCGAGGGGATAGAAAAAGATATCGGGGAACAAAAACAGGCGCTACAGGGCTAACTCGCGCCCCCGGGGTCATGTTTCGCTTGCATCACGCGCGGGTTTTGCCAACCTTATAGGGTGTAAAACTTAAAAGAATGATGACATGCCACCGAAAGCCCGACGTACTCCTTATGCGATCGTCACGCATGGCGATACGCGCATAGACAACTACTACTGGCTGCGGGACGATTCGCGTTCCCGGCCAGAGGTGCTCGACTACCTGCACGAGGAAAACGACTATGGCCGCAGGGTCATGGCCAGCCAGCAGGCGCTGCAGGACCAGCTGCTGAACGAAATGGTGCAGCGTATTCCCCAGCGCGACATCTCCGCGCCCTGGACCAAAAACGGCTATCGCTATCGCCATATCTATGAGCCGGGCAACGAGTATCCCATCTATCAACGACAGTCGGTATTAAGCGCCGAGTGGGATGAATGGGACATTTTACTGGATGCGAACCAGCGCGCCGCCCACAGCGAGTTTTATACCCTGGGTGGTATGTCCATCTCCCCGGACAACACCATCATGGCGCTTGCGGAGGATTATCTCTCCCGGCGCCAGTACGGCCTGCGTTTTCGCAATCTGGAAACCGGCAACTGGTATCCGGAAATGCTGGAAAACGTCTCCCCGGATTTTGTCTGGGCGAACGATTCCGAGACGGTCTACTACGTTAAAAAGCACGCCTCCACGCTGCTGCCTTATCAGGTGTGGCGCCATACCGTAGGCACGGACTCAGCCGATGACGAGCTGGTCTATGAAGAGAAAGACGAAACGTTTTATGTCAGCCTGCATAAAACCTCCTCGCGCCACTATGTGATTATCTTCCTCGCCAGCGCCACCACCTCGGAAGTGCTGCTCCTGGATGCCGAACTGCCTGACGCCCAGCCGCTCTGTTTCCTGCCGCGCCGCAAGGACCACGAGTACAGCCTGGATCACTTCCAGCACAGCTTTTATCTGCGTTCGAATCGTGAAGGCAAGAACTTTGGTCTGTACAAAACCAAGGTGCGCGACGAGCGCAAGTGGGAGGTGCTCATTCCCGCGCGGGATCAGGTGATGCTGGAAGGGTTCACGCTGTTTACCGACTGGTTGGTGGTGGAGGAGCGCCAGCGGGGGCTGACCAGTATCCGGCAGATCAATCGTAAAACGCGTGAGGTGATAGGGATTGCGTTCGACGATCCGGCCTACGTCACGTGGATCGGCTTTAACCCGGAGCCTGAATCGTCCCGGCTGCGCTACGGCTACTCGTCTATGACCACGCCGGATACGCTCTTTGAGCTGGATATGGATACCGGACAGCGCCAGGTACTTAAGCAAACCGAAGTGAAGGGCTTTGATTCCGACAATTACCGCAGCGAACACCTGTGGGTCACCGCGCGCGATGGCGTGGAGGTGCCGGTTTCGCTCGTTTATCACAAGGCGCATTTCCAGAAGGGTAAAAATCCGATCCTGGTCTACGGCTACGGCTCCTATGGCTCCAGCATGGATGCCGACTTCAGCAGCAGCAGATTAAGCCTGCTCGACCGCGGCTTTGTTTTCGCCATTGCCCATATTCGCGGCGGCGGCGAGCTGGGGCAGCACTGGTATGAAGACGGGAAATTCCTGAAAAAGAAAAACACCTTCAACGACTATCTCGACGTCTGCGATGCGCTGATTGAGCAAGGCTATGGCGATCCTCAGCTTTGCTTCGGCATGGGCGGCAGCGCGGGGGGAATGCTGATGGGGGCGGTCATCAATCAGCGGCCCGATCGCTTTAAGGGCATTGTTGCGCAGGTCCCGTTTGTCGATGTGGTTACCACTATGCTCGATGAGTCCATCCCTTTGACGACCGGGGAGTTTGAGGAGTGGGGCAACCCGCAGGATGAAACCTATTATCGCTATATGAAAGAGTACAGCCCGTATGACAACGTGGAAGCGAAAGCGTACCCGCACATGCTGGTGACGACCGGTTTGCACGATTCACAGGTGCAATACTGGGAACCGGCAAAATGGGTAGCAAAGCTGCGGGAGCTGAAAACCGATGACAACCTGCTGCTGCTCTGCACCGATATGGACTCCGGGCACGGGGGGAAATCGGGTCGATTCAAATCCTACGAAGGGGTGGCCCTGGAGTATGCCTTTTTGATAGGCCTGGCGCAGGATACGTTGCCAGGCCGTGTGCAGCGTTAAGCTTCGCCCAGATAGTGTTTCAGGGTTAAGCGCAGCTCCGGGCTCATTTTGTCGAGGTTGTTATACAGCCAGCGCAGATAGCCCGGATCTTTATCTGCAATATCCGATACCGCTCTCCCGCGGTATTTGCCGAAGGTGAACGTCGTCAGCAGCGCAGGGCGTCCGGTGATCGTTGCCATATCATCCGGCGTCCAGCCCGATGTGTTCATAATATCTATGAGCAGCGCAGCGGTGATATAGCAGTCATACAGGGCGCGGTGATGGTGCAGCCCTTCAGGGGTTCTGACGCTGAGCTTGCGGGATTTATACAGCGCCATATTGCTGTATTTGATCCCTGGCCAGAGGCGACGCGCCAGCTTCATGGTACAAATCCACTCCCCGGGCATTTCGGGGAGTACCCGACGGTCAAAGCTGGCGTTGTGGGCAACGTACCATGGGCTGCCGTAGTAGTGCGGGATAACGTCTTCTATCCAGGGTTTATCCGCGACCATTGATTCTGTAATGCGATGGATAGCCATGGCCTGTGGGCTAATAGGACGATCGGGACGCACCAGATGGCTCATCGGGTTGACGATTTTTCCATCAACCACGTCGACCGAGGCCACTTCCACAATTCCGCCCTGAAGATCGCAAGTTTCGGTATCAATGACGCGCAGCATGAAAATCTCCTGAGCTTAAAACGCTTAGCCTAAAGGAATGATATCGCCTTGCCAACCCTGTCCGTTGCGCGTGCCGGTTAACAGGAGCTCACCCTTATCTGCCCGAACGATCAGCTGGCCTTTTTCATCCCATAACGCGCTGCCCGCGCCGGCATTTGCCATTAACACCGCGATGGCATACCTGTGCGCAAAGCGCTGCAGGGTATTGATGGACTGTCGCCAGCGGTAATCCCTCACCGACTGGCAACTGGTGAAGAGTGTTGCCTGCGGATCAAGATTCGGGGAATCGCTTTGCCCATCGATAATCGTGAGCTGTTTATCACCCGGCACCAGGCTGGCGCCGCTCCCCTGAGGGTAACGCAGAATACGATCGCGGGAGGGGATAAACAGCGCAAGGCCTTTCTGGCGCTGACCGTTTTGTTCTACGGGAAGCCCTGCAATGAGGGTAATGCGGTAAAAATGCGCGGCGTCAAGCAACGGCTGTAGTCGATCGTCTTCGGGCGGTAGCGGTAATGCCGTCGCGCCCGGGCCGGTTAATGAGAGTTCCGGGAAAACCAGCAAATCGCACTGATGCTGTGCTGCTTCGGCAATAAAGTGGAGATGGTGCGCAATATGGTCATCTACGCTGTGATGCTGCCCGCCATACTGGGCTGCCGCAATATTCCAATGTGACATCGTGACTTCCTTATACACAGAGTCGCAGGGATTAAAGAGTACACCTAATTTAATCAGGGTTTTCTTATCCTGCCAGATTCCGCGTAAGGAAGTGTAACGAGTCGTTAAGCTTATTTAACTTTCGGCTCGTACGGCAAGCGGGAGAGGTTGACCGAGGCGAGACGGTGGGCAATTAACCTTTCGCGAAACCAGTCACGCAGATGGGCGGGCTGTTCTCGCTCCACCACTTCAGCCACGACGGGCATGTTGTAACGCTCTTTAAAGGCGACGCCAGCGGCAGCGAGATCGACATTCACTTTATCCATCTCGTCCTGAGGAAGGGCGGCCAGATTGATCTTCATTACCTTCTCCTTATTTTGCGGCGGCAACGTTACCGCGATTGCGCGACGATGACAAGCAGAGCGGGATGATCCTCGACTCGTTTATTATACAGCGTTATTCTTTAGCATACAGACATAACAAAAAGGAATGATTGTGATGGGTTTATCCGCTTCCCGCGCGGTATGCGCACTGGTTTTTTTGGCCTCAACGGTAATCTCACCCTCCGTGCTGGCGCATGCGCATCTTGAGCAGCAGAGCCCGGCAGCGGACAGCCAGGTGGCGTCACCGCAGGTGCTGACGCTGAATTTCTCCGAAGGTATCGAGCCCGGATTTAGCGGCGTCGTGGTAACGGATGCGCAAAATCAGGTGATCAAAACCGGTACCGCCACGCGAGACGAAAAGAACAAAGCACAGCTGACCGTTCCGCTGGAACAGACGCTCGCCCCGGGGGCTTACCGGGTGGACTGGCACGTGGTTTCCGTCGACGGCCATAAAACCAAAGGCAGCTATCGCTTCAGCGTGAAATAGCATGCTGGGACTGTTATACGTAGGATTGCGCTTTATCCATTTTGCGGCGCTAATGCTCGTTTTTGGCAACGCGCTTTACAGCGTCTGGTTTGCGCCTTCCGGGCTGCACCGCCTGATGGCCCGACGTTTCCAGCTCCAGCAGAGAGTGGCATCCATCGTCAGCCTGGCCGCTGCGATCCTGATGTTTATGCTTCAGGGCGGCTTAATGGGCAACGGCTGGGGCGATGTGTTTAACCCGCAAATCTGGTACAGCGTGCTGGGAACGCGGTTTGGTGGCGTCTGGTTGTGGCAAATTATCCTCGCTGCCATCACCGTTGTCATCGCGTGGCTCGCGCCGCTGAAAGGCTCGCGCCTGCTGCTGCTCGCCATGGGCCAGCTTATCCTGCTGGCAGGGGTAGGGCACGCGGCGATGAGCGACGGCCCGATGGGGGCGATACAGCGACTCAATCATGCTGTTCACCTGCTGTGTGCCGCAACCTGGGTGGGTGGATTGCTGCCGCTGCTGTTTTGCATGCGTCTGGCGAAAGGACGCTGGCAGAACGCGGCCATCTATACCATGATGCGTTTCTCGCGCGTGGGGCATTATGCCGTCGCAGGCGTGCTGCTTACCGGCGTAGTGAATGCGCTGTTGATTCTGGGCATCCATATTCCCTGGCAGGCTGGCTACGTGCAGTTTTTGTTGTTCAAATGTGCTCTCGTGGCGTTGATGGTGGCAATTGCGCTGGCAAATCGGTATTTTCTGGTGCCACGGTTCCGTCCGGATTCCGGGCGCGCACAACAGATGTTTATCAGGATGACACAGGCAGAGGTGGTGCTGGGCGCGCTGGTTCTGGCAACGGTCAGTCTGTTTGCTACCTGGGAACCCTTCTGACAAGGTTAACTATTAAATGAAAAAGACAGTACTTTCTCTCTTATTGCTGGCCTGCGCGGGAAGCGCTCTGGCGGCACCGCAGGTAATCACCGTAAGCCGCTTTGAAGTGGGCAAAGACAAATGGGCCTTTAATCGCGAAGAGGTGATGCTGACCTGCCGTCCGGGCCATGCGCTGTATGCGATCAACCCGAGCACGCTGGTCCAGTACCCGCTCAACGATACCGCTGAGCAGCAGGTCGCCAGTGGCAAGAGCAGCGGTCAGCCAGTCAGCGTGATTCAGATTGATGACCCGGCCAACCCGGGGCAGAAGATGAGCCTGGCACCGTTTATCGAGCGCGCTGACAAGCTCTGCTGACGTTCAGGTTTCCAATAAAAAAACCGCAGATGCTCGCCAGAGCACTGCGGTTTTTCACTTTTAATGATGCTCTGACGCTTTTTTTCAGGCCACTTTTGCTGTGGACTGGAAAACCTGGCGTCGTCATCTATTCTTAAAAGGCAAGGCGACTTAGCCTGCATTAATGCCAACTTTTAGCGCACGGCTCTCTCCCAAGAGCCATTTCCCTGGACCGAATACAGGAATCGTATTCGGTCTCTTTTTATCTATTTGTTTCTCAAAAGGTTTTTTGGTTATGGACCGAAAACCCCGAGAATAGATGGACAGTTCCCTATCCTGACTAAACCATAACATACTCAGGACCGCGTACGTCCAGGGTTTTTTGGCATCTTTGTTAAAAAATTGTGGCCTGGCGATCGCTGTGGAATCTTCGTCGGTGAAGTAAAGGCCCGGCCTGATAGTTAAATAATGAATTCCCTGAATTTATCTTTGTTGTTAACGATATACTCGGGGAAATTGTCTGCCGACAGCTCTTGCCTGATTAACTTCCTGTCTCGTCCCCAGATATCTTCGGCGTTTTTTATCACCTTCATGATATGTTCCGGGTTGTTGAACTCAGGCAGATCGTATTCCGTGTGGGAGATGGTGGACATTTTTTCTGATATGCGTTCAGGGGTCATAACCCATGAGAAATGCCAGCCACTATTTTCAATGATGCGATTGTTAAGTTTGAACCAGTTCCATTTAAGCCAGGACCAGTTTTTGACGCTTCTGGTGCGTTTAAGATTTCTGAACGACTCAGGCTCGCCGCCAAAAAAATGAACGAGGTTTTTATATTTTGTCGCTCTCGGCAGTTTACATTTTCTTGGGGTGTTATCTGTATTAAAAACCTGCAGATTAAACTGATAATTATAAAAGTTCTGATAAAGCGTTGTGCAGAGTTTATTCGCGTTGATAGAGCCGATAACCTGTGGTGAAAAAATCTCGTCCACATCGGAAATTAAAATCAAATCATCATCTTTAGCACTTTTGAGGCCCTGCATGATGGCATTTCTCTGCGCGGCTTCATTCGCCCATGCATCCACCACCAGACCGTCCTGATGCTGATCGCCGCCGTCAGAGGCTTTCATGAGAGGTGTTTCATCATGCACAACATAAATAATTTTATCTTTAAAAGGACCGTATTTATTTATGTCAAAGTGAAGCTGCCGCTTTTTGCCGGTAAAGGTATGCGTTGACTCAACAATAACGAAGCGATCAACAACGCCTGCTAGCGTATTCAGCCTGATATCAAGAAGCATATCTTCATCGTAATACAAGAAGCAGTCGTAAATCATCATTAAAGTCCTTAAATTTGCGTCTACACTGCGCTTTTCCAACGCATTCGCTATTTTCATTTCGCGCAATGCTAACTGAGCACCCCTGGCATATGCAAGAGTGCTCTGCTTTATCATTCCTTTTTCAAACCGAGTGCATTCTCTGTGCTGAGAGCGAAAACGCTTGTCGCGATTAGAAATGGGACTTAACGGACGCCTCAATTTCATCAAGCAGTTCAAAGCGACGACGGTATTCAGCACGTTTTTTACTGGCTATCTCGTCGAGGGATTTGCGCTCCATCTGCAGCGGCAGCTGCCAGCAGAAGGCGGAAAGTTTTTTTCCACCCAAAGAATCCCAGAATTCGTCATAGCTGGCGTGGAAATGACGGCCTTTGCTGAGGCGATAGCGTAGCGCGCGGAAAACGTGTCCTTCATCGCTGACGGCAAAAATGGCCCGAACAGATGACTGCGCTGCCAGCTGGAAAAGTACCTCCATCAGCACGCGCTTGGGAAACAGGCCATGGCAGGCGCGAGTTGCCAGTTTAATGGCATCTCGTGACACGCAGCGACGGGGGCCCTGAAGTCCGCCAATGACCATAACGGGCTGGCCATTGCTGCGGGCGACGCTAAAGGTCAGGCTGGCAAGAAGCGTATCCTCGTTGTCGCGCAGCCAGAGCGTGCTCTCACCTTCACGCTCGGCTTTGCCAGCTGAGGACGCATTAACCGTGTAGGTCACGCCGTCTTTGACGTGGAACTGCGCGATAGGTTGTTCCTGCGCGCCGGTCATAGCCTGGGCAAGACGGCTCTCCTTCAGGCGATCGATCCAGTAGTAATGGTTAACGATAGCGTCGGCGCGATCGTTTGCCGTCAGACCGCGCATCAGGTACTGCCGATGGGTCTTGCTGGGCAACGTAATTTGCGATGTCAGCAGTTTGTCGAAATCGTCACGGCCAGAGAGGGCTTCCAGCATACGGTGGGTGGAAGACCAAAAGAGCAGGGAACGTAAAAGGAACTTCAGTCTGTAGTCGCGTTTCCGCCAGATTGGCCCCGGGACGCGTTTGCCGTTCACCAGCTCGGAAATAATATTCGTGCGATGCGGATAGAAAACATCGTTATGTAGCTGTGTATTAGACACGTGAAGACCTCTCGTTTTTATCTCCCCTTATTCTAAGGAGCCAGTAAAAAGGGATTAAGAGCGCGCGGATCTTTATTTCTCTTTGGTTTACCGTTTGTTTTACTTTGTAAGGGCTGCGCTGATCTTCTTGCGCTTTTGACGGCGGCTATACTGTTAAAGGGAGGCCTTATGTATCAGCGAATAGAAGGTGGAGAGTGGCGTCACGTATGGGTTGTCAGCGACATACACGGCTGTTACCAGAGGCTCATGGAGGAACTGAAACGCCGTCATTTCAATCCTTATGAGGATTTACTTATTTCCGTTGGCGATCTGATCGATCGTGGTCCGGACAGCGTGAAATCATTGCAGCTCATCAATGAGAAATGGTTTCGAGCAGTGCGGGGCAATCATGAGCAAATGGCAATAGATAGCCTGGATAATAATGATTTTGCGCTCTGGACAATGAATGGCGGAATGTGGTTTTCGCGGCTTGAGCATGAAGAGCAGCAGCGGGCGCGCTCGTTACTTAACGCATGTCGTGCGTTACCGCATATTATCGAAATTACCTGCGCGAACGGGTTGAACGTTATTGCTCATGCTGATTACCCGGCGGAGGAATACCGCTGGGAAAAACCGGTAAGCGCCCAGCGCGTGTTATGGGATCGCGACCGCCTGATGGGGTTTATGGTGGGCAAAGGGCAGGGCATCAGCGGGGCGGATCATTTCTGGTTCGGACATACGCCCGTCGACAGAAGGTATGATTTTGACAATCTGCACTACATTGATACGGGAGCCGTATTTGACGGTTACTTTACGCTGGCGCAGCTGCAGTAATAAATAACCCGCCTTCGGGCGGGTTCTCTTTAGGTCAGGCAAGACGCATGACCCAGGCATCGGTTTTACTATCGTAATGCTCACGGTAAAGGACAGAATGTTCGCCATCAAGTATTGCCGGGACGCTGGTGTCTGCATCCCATGCATCGAGCTGCATGCACAAATCCGGGTCGGATTTGCAGGGAATACTTAACGTTCGATCGCCTTGTGCTTCGCCGCGCAGTTCTGCGTCGTCGATCTCAAAAGCGCCAATACGCACGCTGGTTTTCGTCATAGTGCTCTCCGGGTCGGTTGTCAAAATCTGGTATGACCAGTATGGGCATCCATTTTTGATCGTAGACAAGGAGAGCAAAATCGCCAGTAAAAAAATGCGATTTTTTCAGGCGGTGCGATCGTTACCGGTAAACAGTCGGCCATCCCGGACCAGTTCGCGTGGATAGCTGTTTTTAAGCCTTGAACCGACCTTTTTGGCCAGCCCCAGCGGGAATCCCTGATAGGTCACCACCACTTCATCTGCGGAAGGCGAGCTGTCAGGATAAACATCGCGGCCACGGTACCACTCTTCGGCTTCCTGATGCGTCAGGGTAAAGGTATTCTCGTGTCCGGCAAGCGCGATGACGGCCTCATGCTGCCAGCGATAGCCTTTATTATGCACTTCCGCCAGGCGGATCCCGATTCGGGAAAAACGGACCTTTCCGATGAGCGGTGCGATCTCTGCCGGGAACAACCATACCTCTTTATCACGCACCCAGAGTTGCATGCTCTCATCCCAGACCAGGCCAACCTTTTCGGCGGCGGCGACAAGCTGTGCTGCATCGCGCCCTTTGAGGGGGGCAAACGGGAAGTTGCCGACCTTGAATTTGGGTGCGGGTAGGGAAGCAACCGCCTGCGTTTTACGCAGACGCGCCACAAAGAACCCTTCGCAGTCGTAAATCTGCGGGAACACGTGGAGGAAACCTTCCGGCGTGACCGCCTCCTGTGCCGAGGAAAACAGATCGTTAAGCGGCATGAACTCGACGGCATCCGGGTATTGCGCTTTCAGCCACAGGCAGACGTCTTCGTTTTCATCGCGGTTTAAGGTGCACGTTGAATAGACCAGCGTGCCGCCGGGGCGCAGGGCGTGGAACGCGCTGTCGATCAGCTCGCGCTGCGTGGCGGCGATCTCAAGATTGCTCTCCACGGACCAGTTCTTTAACGCATCGGGATCTTTACGCACTACCCCTTCACCGGAGCAAGGGGCGTCCAGCAGGATGGCATCAAACATTTCCGGCAGGGCGGCGCCAAAGACGCGACCGTCGAAGTGCGTAAGAGCGACATTATGAATACCGCAGCGGCTGATATTGGCATGCAACACCTTCACGCGGCTGGCGGAAAATTCGTTGGCGAGGATTGCTCCGCGGTTGCCCATGCGCGCGGCAATCTGCGTGGTTTTCGAGCCGGGGGCGGCGGCGACATCCATCACGCGTTCAGGCGCATTGCCGTCGGCGAACAGGGCGGCAACCGGTAGCATCGAGCTCGCTTCCTGAATATAAAACAGACCGCTCAGATGTTCTGCGGTACTTCCCAGCGGCACCGCGTCTTCGTCATCGCGGTCGATCCAGAATCCCTCTTCACACCACGGAACCGGCGTAAGCTGCCAGCCGTACGGAGAAACCAGGGCCAGAAAATCCTCGACGCTGATTTTCAGCGTATTAACGCGGATGCTCCGGCGTAACGGACGCTGGCAGGCGGCGATAAAATCGTCCAGCGACAGATGAGAGGGAAGCGCCTCGCGCATCTGCGCCAGGAATTGTTCAGGAAGAAATACGGAGTTTTGAGCCACGAGCACACCACAGGGAAAAGTTCAGGTGCGCAGTGTAACATAAAGGCTCCGGTGCGTTGACACCGGAGCCTGTCAGATTAACGCGGCAGGGCCGTTCCCCATTCGCGCCACTCTTTCGGTTCGCTTTCCAGCAGCAGGAAGTGTTTACCCGGCTGCGCTTTCGGCGCCAGCGGCGTTCCCGGCGGGGTGGCAAACGCAATACCGCCGCGGATGAACTGGTTGAAGGTACCGGTTTTCACCACGCCACCCGTCAGGCCGAAGTCCAGCGAATAGCCGGATGCCAGCCAGAACACCGAGTTATTACGCACCAGATGCTGGTAACGCTCGCTGATGCGTAGCGCCACCATCACGCGGTCGGAGAGCGTGCCGAGCGTGAGGCCCGTTACCGTACCCACCTCAATGCCGCGGAACAGCACCGGCGTACCGATGCCAAGCGAGCCCGCTTCCGGCACTTCCACTACAATGCTCAGGCCGCCAAGGTAGCGCGAGTCGGTAATGGTAGCTTCCTGCAGCTCGAAATCACGACGGGCTTTGCCCTGACCGGGCTCGACGTTGATGTAAGGCTGCAGAATGGTGTCGAGATGCTCAACGCCCGCGGCTGAAATCTGTGGGGTCACAACCGAGAAGCGGGAACCCGAGCGGGCGAAGGTCTGCACATATTCCGGATAAAGCACGGCGGTGGCCTGCACCTCGTTGCGCGAGGTGATGAGCGTCAGCTTCTGGATCTGCCCGATATCAATGCCCAGGTAGCGAATTGGCATGCCTTCCGCCAGCTTGCCGGCATCGAACGCATGCAGGGTAATCTGCCCACCCACGGCACGCGCGGCGGTTTCGGATGGGAAGAGAATTCGCTTATCGCCTTTACGCAGGTTCGCGCCCGCGCCGCTGAGGTTATCAAAGCTGATCGCCCCGCGCAGCGCGCGCGAGAGCGGGGAGGCCTGCACGGTCAGGCCGTTGCCGTTAAGCTGCACCTTCGCGCCGCCCTCGGCCCAGAAGACGCTGTTTGGGGTCAGCAGCTTGCGGTACTCGGGCTTGATATGCAGTTCGATATCAAACGCGTCCGCACGCGGGCGAACGGCGATCACCTCCCCAACCTCAAATTTGCGGTAGAGCACCACGGAGCCCGCCTGAACGTCAGGCAGCGTCTCGGCGCTTAAGGTCAGGGTCGTGGTTGGCATATCGCTCAGGCTGTTTTCAATCGCTTTGTCCAGGTTGGCGTAGAGCGGGTAGCTGTCGCGAACGGGGCCTTTATTGCCCGGCAAAATGCGAATACCGCCGTTAACCCATTCGCTGGCGCTGGCGCCGAGGAACTCCACGCCGTCCAGACCCACCTTCACGTCGACGCGGCTGTTCACCACGAACTTACTGTCGCCATGGACGAGGTTGCTGTATTGCGGATCGATAGCTACCGAGAAGCTCACGCCATTTTCGGAGAGCGTTCGCTCCAGCACCTGACCCACCTGTACGCCGTGCAGAATCAGCGGCTGACCGGCCTCAATGCCGTAACTTTCAGGCGCATTGAGCGTAACCGTCACGACGCCTGGTTTTTGCAGCAGCGCTTTATCCGCCGGGGCAATGACGAAGCTATTGCTGGGCTGACCTTCACCGGGGATCAGTTCAAAGGTATTTCCGGTCAGCAGCGTGCTGAGGCTGGCATCGTTCAGAGAGAGTTTAGGGCTGCGCATCTCGATGCGCGTTTTCTCGCGCAGGAGATCGACCACGCTCGGATCGACCGTCATTTCGCCCGTGACCGAACCGCCAGGGTTGAGCGTCATTTTGGTGAGCTGGCCGACCTGCAGTCCCTGGTACATCAGCGGCGTTGACCCAGCTTTCAGCCCTTTGGCATCAGGCAGAACGAGCTTAACGATCACGCCACGCTGGCTGTGCGCCAGATCCGGGTATAAACCGAACGTGTCATCGGCCGTGGCAGGGCTTGAGTTTTCCGGGGAGTCAAAGGCAATGGCACCGTTAACCAGGGCGGCCAGACTCTCCAGCTTCACTTTTGCACCGCTCAGGCTGAGGTCGGCATCGACGCCGGACACGTTCCAGAAGCGGCTGCCTTTTTTCACCAGATTGGTGAAGCGACGCTCGATCAGCACATCAATGGTGACGCCCTGTTTATTCGGGTTGATGCTGTAATCATACACGCGGCCAACCGGAATCTTGCGGAAGTAGACCAGCGAGCCGCTGTTCAGCGAGCCCAAATCCGGTGCCTGAAGATGGATCATCAGATCGCCGTTATTGAGGCGGTATTTCGGCTGCGTATCCAGCGCGACAAAGTGATCTTGCGGTTCACCCTTGCCCGGCATCATGCCGATGTAGTTGCCGCCAACCAGCGCATCCAGCCCGGACACGCCGGCCAGGGAGGCTTTCGGCGTCACCAGCCAGAACTGCGTTTCGCTGCGAAGAGCATCCTGCATGTCAGATTTAATACTGACCCGCACCTGAATCTTGTTAAGCCCTTTTCCAAGGGAGATGTCCTGAACCGTACCGACTTCGACCCCCTGAAAACGAACGGGGGTTCGTCCGGCGACGATGCCGTCGGCGGTCTGAAAATCAATGGTGACGGTACTGCCGCGATCTTCATAGCTCGTCCAGATAAGCCAGCCTGCAATCATCAGGGCGATGACGGGCAGCAACCAGAATGGCGAAATGCGGCGTTTAGTTTTAATTCTCGCTTCAGTCGGCGAAGCGGGGGTTTCCTGACTCATGTGCATCCCAAAGTAAGCGGCTATCCAGCCATTCCACAGCAAGAATAGTCAATATCACCGCAGAGCCGAAATAAAAAGCCGCGGGTCCCATAGTAAAAGCAAGAAGCTGGTCGCGATTGATCAGCGACATCATCAGCGAAATCACAAACAGATCCAGCATTGACCAGCGGCCAATCCAGGTGACGAATCGCAGAAGCAGAATACGGGTACGTAAACCTTGTTCACACTTAAAGTGAATGCTGACGAGCAGGGTAAACATCACCACCACTTTGGTAAAGGGAACCAGGATACTGGCAATAAAGACGATGGCCGCCACCCCAACGTTACTGTGTGCAAGGGAGATAATACCGGAGAGGATAGTATCTTCCTGACGGCCACCGTTCACGTAAATAATGGATATCGGCAGCATATTGGCCGGGAACAGAAACACCAGGGAGGCAATCAGCGCCGCCCAGCATTTTTGCAGGCTGTTGTTGCGTCGTAACCTCAACGGTATGTGGCAGCGCGGGCAGCGTCCACGCTTGTCGGGCAACCCGGTGTAATGGCATCCCAGACAGACGCGGAGGTTTTCATCCGGGCGGGTGGCAGGGCGCTGCGGGTAAAAACGCTCCCAAAGCTGCTCAACGTTCAGGTGGATCAGTGTCAGGATGCTGAGCAATACCAGGCAGATAAAGGCAAAAAGCCCGACGCCCGGCTGCAGAAAGGCATAGTCCTGCACCTTGATTGATGCCACGCCCACGCCCACCAGATAGATATCCAGCATGACCCACTCTTTAAGCTTTTCCAGCATCAGCAATACCGGACGCAGGTTCATTCCCAGTATGTTACCAAACCACAGGTAGGCAATGGCTGCAACCAGCACCAGCGGCGCGCCGACCACGCAGAACAGTACCATGGCGGCGGTGAGAGGATCGCCCTGGCTCGTCATCTGCCAGATACCCTGCAGCACGTTGGCGTCAATGCGCACACCAAGCAGGTAAAGCTTCAGAAGCGGCTCGGTCCAGGCGAAGGGCATCAGCAGCAGCATGGTAACGGCCATAGCGGCAAGGCGGGTTAACGACCAGTCGCGGCCGTCACGAATTTTAGCGTCACAGCGGGGACAAAAGGCGCTTTGGTGCGATTTCATCTTCGGCAACATAAAAAGCGTATCGCACTGGGGGCAACGCTGATAATGTGCACGAGGCAAAGCGTCGCTTACCGTATGGACAGTTATCTTTTTTGTCGGCGTAATTTTGGTTGTTTTTAAGGCCATCAGCTGCGCGCAAATAAGTATTGTTGAACGTTATATTAACTCATGAACGGATTCATCTTGAGCATGAGCGCATTTATTGCTTATTTTAATAGGCTATGCGGTAATTTTGTAAGACAACTAAGTGATTGAATAATGAACAAAACAGAATTCTACGCGGATCTGAACCGCGATTTTAAGGCATTGATGGCAGGTGAAACCAGCTTCTTAGCCACTCTGGCAAATACTAGCGCATTGCTGTTCGAACGGCTATCCGATGTGAACTGGGCTGGTTTTTATCTCCTGGAAGGTGAAACGCTGGTGCTGGGTCCGTTTCAGGGCAAACTGGCCTGCGTGCGTATTCCGGTAGGGCGCGGCGTATGCGGTACCGCGGTGGCCGAGAATCAGGTTCAGCGCGTGGAAGATGTTCATGCGTTTGACGGGCATATCGCCTGTGATGCTGCCAGCAATTCAGAAATCGTTCTGCCGCTGGTGGTAAAAAATCAGATTATTGGCGTTCTGGATATCGACAGTACGGTCTTCAGTCGCTTTACAACCGAGGACGAACAGGGGCTGCGCGAGCTGGTGGCGAATCTGGAAAACGTCCTCGCTGCAACCGATTATCAAAAATTCTTTGCGAGCGTCGCAGGATAATCAACGGATAACGTAGCATTTACTGATAGCGTCATTATAATGACGCCTGTTCATGCCTGCGCTTGTTGGCAACGTCCGTTGTAATCAGGAAATTTCATGGAAAATCAACCTAAGTTGAATAGCAGTAAAGAAGTTATCGCATTTCTGGCCGAGCGTTTCCCTCAGTGCTTCAGCGCGGAAGGTGAAGCACGTCCCCTGAAAGTCGGTATTTTTCAGGATCTGGTAGCGCGTGTTGAAGGGGAAATGAACCTCAGCAAAACTCAGCTGCGTTCTGCCTTACGTCTTTATACTTCGAGCTGGCGTTACCTGTACGGTATCAAACCGGGCGCGACCCGCGTGGATCTCGACGGCAACCCTTGTGGCGAGCTGGACGAGCAGCACGTAGAACACGCGCGCAAGCAGCTGGAAGAAGCCAAAGCACGCGTTCAGGCACAACGTGCAGAACAGCAGGCGAAAAAACGCGAAGCCGCAGCGGCAAACGGCCAGGAAGAAGCGCCTCGTCGTGAGCGTAAACCACGTCCTGCGCCGCGTCGTCACGACAATAACGATCGCAAACCGCGTGCAGACAAACCAGCAGCGAAAGCCCCTCGTGCGCCTCGTGAAGAGCAGCGCCATACTCCGGTTTCTGACATTAACGCCCTGAGCGTGGGTCAGGCTCTGAAAGTAAAAGCGGGCAACAACGCAATGGACGCCACCGTACTGGAAATCACCAAAGATGGCGTTCGTGTACAGCTGACTTCTGGTATGTCAATGATTGTACGCGCAGAACACTTGTTGTTCTGAAACGGAGGCCAAGCCTGGCATGAACACTTTTTTTAAGCTCACCGCGCTGGCGGGCCTGTTTGCCATAACAGGTCACGCTTTCGCAGTGGACGATATCACGCGTGTTGATCAAATTCCGGTACTCAAGGAAGAGACGCAGCACGCGACGGTAAGCGAGCGTGTAACCTCTCGCTTTACCCGCTCGCACTATCGTCAGTTCGATCTCGATCAGGCCTTTTCGGCCAAAATCTTTGACCGCTATCTGAACTTGCTGGATTACAGCCATAACGTTTTGCTCGCCAGCGATGTCGAGCAGTTCGCTAAGCGCAAATCCGAGGTGGGTGATGAGCTGCGGTCAGGCAAGCTGGATCTGTTCTACGATCTCTACAACCTGTCGCAAAAGCGCCGCTTTGAACGCTATCAGTACGCGCTGAAAGTGCTTGAACGTCCAATGGACTTCACCGGCAACGACACCTTTAACCTCGATCGCAGCAAAGCGCCCTGGCCGAAAGACGAAGCCGAGCTGAACGCGCTGTGGGATGGAAAGGTCAAATACGACGAGCTAAGCCTCAAGCTGACCGGCAAAGATGAAAAAGAGATCCGCGACACGCTGACGCGTCGTTACAAATTTGCCATTCGCCGTCTGGCGCAGACCAACAGTGAAGATGTTTTCTCGCTGGCGATGACCGCCTTTGCGCACGAAATCGATCCGCACACCAACTATCTCTCTCCACGCAATACCGAACAGTTCAATACTGAGATGAGCCTGTCTCTGGAAGGTATTGGCGCGGTACTGCAAATGGATGATGACTACACGGTGATCAACTCCATGGTCGCGGGCGGCCCGGCATCCAAAAGCAAAGCGATAAGCGTAGGCGATCGCATTGTGGGGGTAGGACAAACCGGTCAGAGCATGGTTGATGTCATTGGCTGGCGTCTGGACGATGTGGTTGCGCTGATCAAAGGTCCGAAAGGCAGCAAAGTTCGTCTGGAAATTCTGCCTGCTGGTAAAGGCACCAAAACCCGTATCGTGACCCTGACCCGCGAGCGTATCCGTCTGGAAGACCGCGCGGTGAAAATGTCGGTGAAAACCGTGGGTAAAGAGAAGGTGGGTGTCCTGGATATCCCTGGCTTCTACGTGGGGCTGACCGACGATGTAAAAGTTCAGCTGCAGAAACTTGAGAAGCAGAACGTGAGCAGCGTCATCATCGACCTGCGCACGAACGGTGGCGGTGCGCTGACCGAAGCGGTGTCGCTCTCAGGCCTGTTTATCCCGTCTGGCCCGGTTGTACAGGTGCGTGATAACAACGGTAAAGTTCGTGAAGATGCTGATAACGACGGTGTGGTCTATTACAAAGGCCCGCTGGTGGTCCTGGTTGACCGCTTCAGCGCGTCCGCATCTGAAATCTTTGCCGCTGCAATGCAGGACTATGGCCGCGCGCTAATCGTGGGTGAGCCCACCTTCGGCAAAGGTACTGTTCAGCAGTATCGCTCGCTGAATCGTATTTACGATCAGATGCTGCGTCCGGAATGGCCTGCGCTGGGCTCCGTTCAGTACACCATTCAGAAGTTCTACCGCGTTAACGGCGGCAGTACGCAGCGTAAAGGCGTAACGCCGGATATCATGATGCCGACCGGCACGGAAGAGACCGAAACCGGCGAGAAGTTTGAAGATAACGCGTTGCCGTGGGACAGCATAAATGCTGCGACATTCGTGAAGGCAGGTGATATGACGCAGTTTGGCCCTGAGCTGCTGAAAGCGCATAATGAACGCATCGCGAAAGACCCGGAATTCCAGTACATCATGAAGGACATTGCGCGTTTCAATGCCCTGAAAGATAAGCGGAATATTGTTTCTCTGAACTACGCTCAGCGTGAAAAAGAGAACAACGAGGACGACGCAACGCGTCTGGCGCGTATCAACGATCGCTTCAAGCGAGAAGGTAAGCCTCTGCTCAAGAAACTGGACGATCTGCCAAAAGATTACCAGGAGCCGGATCCGTACCTGGACGAGACGGTGCATATCGCGCTCGACCTGGCGAATCTGGAAAAAGAGAAGCCTGCCGTACAGCCCGCTCCGGCAAAATAATCTCCCAACAGGCACAAGAAATTGTGCCTGTTTCTTTTTGTTCTGCATCCTTCCGTCAGGCTGATTTCCAATTGTGTAAAGTTGTGTCTTTCTGGTGACTTACGCCCACCGGATGCTTGAAAATAGCCGTAATACCCATACGATGTGGGTAATCGCATAGTGCGTTTTGTTAAACTGAGGTTAAAAGAAAATTATGATGCGAATCGCGCTCTTCCTGCTCACCAACCTGGCGGTGATGGTGGTTTTCGGGCTAGTGCTAAGCCTGACGGGAATTCAGTCGAGCAGCGTTCAGGGTCTGTTGATTATGGCGCTGCTGTTTGGTTTTGGTGGCTCTTTCATTTCCCTGCTGATGTCAAAGTGGATGGCGCTGAAATCCGTAGGCGGTGAGGTGATTGAACAGCCGCGTAACGATATGGAACAGTGGCTGATGAATACGGTGGCACAGCAGTCTAAGCAGGCAGGCATTGCGATGCCGCAGGTTGCTATTTACCATGCCCCGGATATTAACGCGTTTGCTACGGGTGCCCGTCGTGATGCGTCGCTGGTTGCCGTGAGCACCGGGTTGTTGCAGAACATGAGCCGTGACGAAGCCGAAGCGGTTATCGCGCACGAAATCAGCCATATCGCCAACGGTGACATGGTGACCATGACCCTGATTCAGGGTGTGGTGAACACCTTCGTTATCTTCATCTCCCGTATCCTGGCGCAGATTGCGGCTGGCTTCATGGGTGGCAACCGTGATGAAGGTGAAGAGAGCAACGGTAATCCGCTGATCTACTTCGCCGTATCGATGGTGCTGGAACTGGTGTTCGGTATTCTGGCCAGCATTATCACCATGTGGTTCTCCCGTCACCGTGAGTTCCATGCGGATGCCGGTTCAGCGAAGCTGGTAGGGCGTGAAAAGATGATTGCCGCCCTGCAGCGTCTGAAAACCAGCTATGAGCCGCAGGAAGCGAACAGCATGATGGCCTTCTGCATCAACGGCAAATCAAAGTCGCTGAGCGAGCTGTTTATGTCTCACCCGCCGCTGGATAAACGTATTGAAGCGCTGCGCAGTGGAGAATACCTGAAGTAACGCTAAGCGCTTAAATAAGCCGGGCAGGAGAAGACTCCGCCCGGCTTTTTTTATGCCTGAACGCCGGGTTGGGTCACGCGCAATCCGCTGACGATGGCTGCAAGGGTGGCAAGGGCGCCTGCGGTGAGAAGCGCAACGTGGTTGCCGTTTTGCCCGGCAAGGTTAAACATCAGGGCAACCAGCGCCGCACCGGTGCTTTGCCCCAGCAGACGCGCGGTCCCCAACATGCCGCTGGCCCCTCCGCTGCGGTGGCGCGGCGCAGAGGTAATAATGGTGTGGTTGTTGGGGGACTGAAACAGGCCAAACCCGGCTCCGCACAGAATCATGCGCCAGATGATGTCCAGATCCCCTGGCGATGATGGAAGCAGCGCCAGCGCGAAAAGACCTGTTGCCATCACGGCCAGCCCCACCGCGCCCAACAAACCGGCATGTACACGTTCTATTAAATAACCTGCCAGGGGTGCCATCACCATCGTCGCCAGCGGCCAGGGGGTTAACAGCAGCCCGGTCTCCACTTCGGAACGTCCTATCACGCTTTGCAGGAAGAAGGGCAGAGAAACCAGAGCCAGCATCTGGGCGCAGAATGAGCAGACGGAGGTGCAGATGGAAAGCGAAAAGAGGGGAATACGCAGCAGATCGACCGGCAGTAAGGGCACCGGCAGGGAAAGCTGGCGGCGAACAAAGAAGAAGCCCGTCACCAGCAGGGCAACAAGCTCCACGGCGGTTAGCATCAGGGATTGACCCTGCGCAAAACCGCTCAGGGCGGTAATCAGTAGACCAAAGGTGAGCGCATTCATCACCGCGCTTGCTACGTCAAAGCGCGGCATGGTGCTTTTCGGGCCGTTAGCGGGGAGAAATTGCAGGGCAAAGAAGATGGCCACGATACCCAGCGGCACGTTTATGGCGAACAGCCACTGCCACGAGGCGACAGAAAGAATGGCCGCTGCAATCGTTGGCCCGGCGGCAGAAGAGACCGCGACAATAAACGAATTTATCCCCATGCCGCGGCCCAGATGGCGGTGCGGATAGATTAAGCGGATTAGCGCCGTATTGACGCTCATCAGCGCCGCGCCGCCAAAACCTTGCGCGATGCGCGCCAGCGTCAGCGTATGCAGAGAGTCCGAAAGGGCGCACAGCAGTGATGTAAAGGTAAATACCACCAGCCCGCACTGATATACCCGACGGTAGCCGAACATATCGCCCAGAAAAGAGAAGGAGAGCAGGGAAACCACAATCGCAATCTGATAGGCGTTAACAATCCATATCGAACTGGCCGGGGATGCATGCAGATCGGTGGCAATGGTGGGAAGGGCAACGTTCGCAATCGCGCCGTCAAGAACGGCCATTGAGATACCAATAATAATCGTAGCGATAGCGCCATACCGCTGGGGCAAAGGCAGACCATCGGAAAGGTTCTTTTCCATCGGGGATAAATAGCTCAGAGTGAAATTATTCTCAGGGTAACTATTTTAGCATCGTTAACACCGTTTTATGTCGCAGATTTGTAACGAAGTAAACGCGGATTGATTGCAGGTAACATGACGGGAATTTATAATAAAAACCGGTTCTGATTTTTATAAAACACTCTCTATGAGGTGGTAAATGGCAATTGCGGATTTGGATAAACAGCCAGATTCAGTTTCTTCCGTGCTGAAGGTGTTTGGCATCTTACAGGCGCTCGGGGAAGAGCGTGAAATTGGTATCACAGAGTTGTCACAGCGCGTGATGATGTCGAAAAGCACCGTTTACCGCTTTTTGCAAACCATGAAATCACTGGGTTACGTTGCACAGGAAGGCGAATCTGAAAAATATTCTCTGACGCTGAAACTGTTTGAACTGGGTGCCCGGGCATTGCAAAACGTGGATCTGATCCGTAGCGCGGATATTCAGATGCGCGAGATCTCCCGCCTGACCAAGGAGACTATCCACCTGGGCGCGCTGGATGAAGACAGTATTGTTTACATCCATAAAATTGACTCCATGTATAACCTGCGTATGTATTCGCGCATTGGTCGTCGCAACCCGCTTTACAGCACGGCAATCGGTAAGGTTCTGCTGGCGTGGCGCGATCGTGAAGAAGTTAAACAGATCCTCGATGGCGTGGAGTACAAACGCAGCACAGAACGCACCATTACTAACACCGATGAGTTATTAACGGTGCTCGACAAGGTGCGTGAGCAAGGGTACGGCGAAGATAACGAAGAGCAGGAAGAAGGGCTGCGCTGTATTGGCGTTCCGGTGTTTGACCGTTTTGGCGTCGTGATCGCGGGGTTGAGCATCTCTTTCCCAACGCTTCGCTTCTCGGAAGAGCGCCTGCACGAGTACGTGGCTATTCTGCATACCGCCGCGCGTAAGATTTCTGAACAGATGGGTTACCACGACTATCCGTTCTAACCCCGGTTAGCATAAAAAACGCCGCATCTTTGCGGCGTTTTTTATTCGTCGTTAACGCTGTGGCTCAGCCATTATCAATCACGACGGAGGTCTTACGCAGTACCGGGCAGTTGGTTAACCCAATGATCCCGCTATCAGAATGGAGATACTGCGCCGTGCTGACTCCCTGTGCTGTTAAATACTTACATTGAATGCCTAACCCTGCGGCGTTTTCGGTGCTCCCCACCAGCACGCCATAACCCGTTAAAAGAAGGCCAATCCAGAGTATCGCCAGTGCAACAATTGTACGAATAATTAAGCGCATTATTACCTCTTTATCATTTTTATCATGATGCTAGCCTAACCGGTTTACGTTATGAAACAAGTGCAGGATTCTGAAAAGAGCCTGATGGCGCTACAGTTAGTCCTTGTTTAAGATAACCGTGATAACCTGGTCATATCAGGTCTGTAAACGGAGTGTGGAGTGAAAAAAATACGCTGGGTGATTCTGATTATCGTGCTGATAGCGTGCGTGGTGTTGTGGACGCAGACTATCAACGTGATGTGCGATCAGGATGTACAGTTTTTTAGCGGCGTTTGCGCAATCAATAAGTTTATTCCGTGGTAGCACGCATTTTTTCTTCAGGTGATTTCCTTCCTTCGCGCCAGTGGTAAAATAGACGTTTTTATTGAGGTGGTGAAATGGGTGAGTTACTGAATTCAGGGCTGCTAAATATGGCATCCCTGACGATCTCTTTGGTTGTTCTGCTGGTGGGGCTGGTCATTTGGTTTTTCGTAAACCGTGCCAGTTCACGTACCAATGAGCAGATCGAACTGCTGGAAGCGCTGCTTGAGCAGCAAAAACGGCAGAATGCACTGTTGCGTCGTCTGTGCGAGGCTAACGAGCCGGAAGAGAAAGAAGCACAAAAAGAAGCGGTCGCTGACGAGAACAACGATCAAGACGATTTTATCCGCCTGGTGGCTGAGCGTTAATCGTATTATTCCGGGAGGTGGCAGTGGTCTGGAAAAATCCTTGGTATGACCCCTCCCTGAAACATCACACCCCAAACGGTTTTCGTAATACTACTTCTGCAGGACACCAGCCTGGCGACCTTGACCGCTGGCGCAAAGAACGCAAAGCAGCAGGCTTACCGAAGCCGCCCGCGTTCGGCTACGATGACTTTATACGGCGGTGGTGGCAACCGGCCGATCTTCAGCAGCCGCAGCAGGATGGGGCGTGGTGGCTCGGACATGCGAGCATACTGCTGCAGCTGGACGGCAATATCCTTCTTACCGATCCCGTTTTTTCAAGGCGCGCTTCGCCACTTCCGTTCTTAGGGCCGCAGCGTAGAACGCCTCCGGCACTCTCTGTCGATCAACTGCACCAGCTTGACGCGGTCGTTATTTCGCATAACCATTACGATCATCTTGATGAACTCACTGTTCGCCACATTCTCAAACGCTTTCCGGACGTTAGCGTGTTTGTTCCTTTAGGCCTGGGCGGCTGGTTTCGCCGCCGGGGCGCAAAACACGTGGTTGAGCTCGACTGGTGGCAGAGTTTTACCTGGCAGGGGATAACATTATCCGCCGTACCGGCGCAGCACTGGAGTATGCGCACGCCCTGGAACCGCAATCGCTCATTGTGGTGTGGCTGGGTCTTTGAAGGGCGGCATCACCGGTTCTGGTTTAGTGGCGATACCGGCTATTCGCCTGAGCTGCTGTTGATACCGGAACGTTTGGGGAAAATTGATGCTGCAGCATTGCCCGTTGGCGCCTATGCTCCACGATGGTTTATGGCCGTACACCATATGGATCCCCAGTCTGCCGTTGCGCTGTGGCAACAGTTAGGTTGCCCGCTGGCGTTCCCTGTTCACTGGGGCGTGTTTGAGCTGGCGGATGAAGCGCTGGATGACCCCATAAAAGAATTAGCTGATGCGCTGGATAATGTAGCACCAGTTAATAGTACTTTCAGGATACTGAAAGTTGGCGAGTATTTACCCTTATAAACGAAGCGATAAATTGTTGCGTATATTGTGTATGTATTCGTCGTCAGGAAAATTTTAATTTTATCGAAACGTTTTGCTTGCCTTGTTTTGATGCAGAGTCATAAAAATTTCATTATTTTGGTGCATAACACTGCTAATTAACTGATGGATTTTAATACAGAAGGGTGCGGATTATTAACATCGTTTTTGGCTGAAACAATACGGTCACGTTACAATGATTTAAGCATAAGTTTTCACAATTTGTTCTAACTCAATCAACGCCAAAGATTTCTTTTCCCGACTGCTGGACGCATTGTAATGATTGAGCTATGTTAAAAAAGTCTTAGATTACAGCGGTTGTGCAAGCAGCGTTGAGTCTGTGTAAGGGAGTATAGCCGTCTGTTTGAGAAGCGCATAATTGTGCAATTCCTTACAGACAGTGTTCGAATTTGTGCGGCGGATCGAGACATGTTTAAAAATGGCTTGCCATATTAAACATAGTGTGTGATAACACGTTTTGGGTCAAACGAGGTACAGTTCTGTTTATGTGTGGCATTTTCAGTAAAGAAGTCCTGAGTAAACACGTTGTCGTTGAATACCGCTTCTCTGCCGAACCTTATATTAGTGCCTCATGCAGTAATGTCTCAGTTTTATCTCAGTTAATGCCTGCGGGCTAAGAAAACACTCTAAGGAATTTTGCAAAATGGCAAAGATTAAAGGTCAAGTTAAGTGGTTCAACGAGTCTAAAGGTTTTGGTTTCATTACTCCTGCTGATGGCAGCAAAGACGTGTTCGTACACTTCTCTGCAATCCAGGGTAACGGCTTCAAAACTCTGGCCGAAGGCCAGAACGTTGAGTTCGAAATTCAGGACGGCCAGAAAGGCCCAGCTGCAGTTAACGTAACTGCTATCTGATCGAACCGCTGCTGACTGGGGCGCATAGCGCTTCACTCTCAGACATAAAGCCTCGCATCATGCGGGGCTTTTTTATTCCCTATCTTTCAAAATATTACTATCTACGGTCTTGTTAGCAACTTGTTGCAAAGCTGCGAGGTTAGTATCACAGTTTCGCCTCCCTAAGCGCATCTTTTCTCGTTAAATCAGAGCGTTGTTTAACAGCCCTGGGGTTCAGGTGAAGAAAAAATTGATATTAACCGCTGGCAATTTCACGCCGGCGCGTTTCGCGCTGCTCTGTTTCGCTATTTTCTGCAGTCTGGCCTTTTTACTTGGCCGCGTTGCCTGGCTACAAATCATCAAACCTGACAATCTGGTGAAGCAGGAAGATATGCGATCCCTCCGTCAGCTGGCGATTGATGCGCCGCGTGGGATGATTATGGATCGTGAAGGCCGACCGCTGGCGGTCAGCGTGCCTGTCCGGGCCGTATGGGCCGATCCTAAAACGGTGTTGGCAAAAGGGGGCGTTGGGTTTGATGAACGCTGGCAGGCGCTGGCGAGCGCGCTGCACCTCTCGTTGAGCACCCTTTCATCACGAATTAACGCCAACCCCCAGGGCCGCTTCATCTACCTGGCGCGTCAGGTCGATCCTGCTCAGGCGAAGTGGATTGATAAGCTCAATTTACCCGGCATTAATTTGCGCGATGAATCCCGCCGCTTTTACCCGGCAGGCCACGTGGCGGCGAACCTGATTGGCTTCACCAATATTGACGGGCAGGGCATTGAAGGGGTGGAGAAAAGCTTCAATACTCAGCTGACCGGTAAAGCGGGTGTCCGACAGGTCCGGGAGGATCGCTACGGGCGCGTGGTTGAAAACCTGACGGAAGTGGCGCCCACGCCGGCACATAACATCCAGTTGAGTATTGACGAGCGGCTGCAAACCATTACCGAAGACGCGCTGGACAATGCCGTCGCCTGGAATAAGGCCGAGTCAGGGGCATCGGTGCTCATTAATATCCCCACCGGGGAAATACTCGCCATGGCGAGCTATCCGGATTTCAATCCCAATAACCGTGAAGGCGCGACGATAAACGATTTTCGCAACCGGGCAATCAGCGATACGTTCGAGCCCGGTTCGACCGTCAAGCCGCTGGTGTTGATGACGGCTCTGCAGCAGGGGCTGGTCCAGCCAGACAGCGTCATTGATACCCACCCGTATACCCTTGACGGGCATCGTATCCGCGACGTGGGTTATTATCCTGAGCTGACCATGACCGGGATCCTGCAAAAATCGAGCGACACCGGCGTATCCCGGCTCTCGCTGGCGATGCCTGTCCAGCATCTTATTGATACCTATCGAAACTTTGGATTTGGCACCAACACGGGGCTGGGCTTAACGGGCGAAAGCGCCGGGCTGTTGCCACAGCGTAAATACTGGAGTCAGCTAGACCGCGCGACTTTTGCCTTTGGCTACGGCCTGATGGTCACACCGCTCCAGCTTGCCCACGTCTACGCGACGATTGGCGGCTTCGGGCTTGAGCGTCCACTCTCCATCACCCGCATCGATCCCCCGGTTATCGGCCACCGCGTCATGCCGGAGGAGATCGCGCATGAAGTGGAGCACATGATGGAAAGCGTCGCGCTGCCCGGCGGCGGGGGCGTTAAGGCCGCCGTTCGCGATTATCGCGTGGCGGTAAAGACCGGGACGGCGAAGAAAATTGATGATAGCGGCAAATATGTCGATAAATACGTCGCCTATACCGCAGGCGTTGCGCCTGCCAGCGACCCGCGTTTCGCCCTGGTGGTGGTGATTAACGATCCACAAAACGGGGCCTACTATGGCGGGGCGGTTTCCGCGCCGGTCTTCAGCGAAATCATGGGCAACGTGCTGCGCCTGGAGAATATCAAACCCGATGGCCTGCCGGCCGGTTCAGACCACCTTATCGTCATGCGGTAATCCAGCCGTTTTATAGCAGGGCGAATAGCGGTACACTTCGCCCTTTGGTTTATCTCCCGGAGTTTCCATGTCCTTCAGCTGTCCCCTTTGCCACGCGCCACTGACGCGCTCAGATAAAAGTTATGCCTGTCCGCAGGGACATCAGTTTGATATGGCGAAAGAAGGTTATGTGAATCTTCTTCCGGTGCAGCACAAGCGCTCCCGCGATCCGGGCGATAGCGCAGAGATGATGCAGGCGCGCAGGGCGTTTCTCGATGCCGGGCACTATCTGCCGCTGCGGGAGACGGTGGCGCAGATGCTGGGTGACTTACTGCCTGATTCGGCGTCCGCCATGCTTGATATCGGCTGCGGGGAAGGGTACTACACCGCACGATTTGCGGATGTGGTGCGGGAGAAGGGGGCCGTGACATTCGGTCTCGACGTGTCGAAAGTGGCGATCCGCGCGGCGGCTAAACGTTACGCTGGCGTGACGTTTTGCGTGGCATCCAGCCACCGGCTGCCGTTTGATAATGCCAGTATGGATGCCGTTATCCGCATCTACGCGCCGTGTAAAGCAGACGAGCTGGCGCGCGTGGTGAAGCCCGGAGGCTGGGTGATAACCGTCACGCCGGGCCCGCGTCACCTGATGGAGCTGAAGGGACTCATTTACGACGAGGTGCGTCTGCATGCCCCACACTCTGAACAGCTGACAGGCTTTACGCTGAAGCAGGAGCATTCAGTGGCGTATGAAATGAATTTGAACGGGGAAGAAGCGGTAGCCCTGCTGCAGATGACGCCGTTCGCGTGGCGGGCAAAGCCGGAAGTATGGGATGCGTTAGCGGCTCGGACGACGTTTGGCTGCCAGACGGATTTCAGTATCCACGTCTGGCAGCGCGACGCTTAAGGCGCGAAGTGTGCCCAGAGGATCTGGGCACCAATGCCGATCAGCACAATTCCGCCTAAGATCTCGGCGCGTTTACCCAGCAGCGGGCCGATAAACCGACCGACCATCATGCCCAGCGTGGACATAATTAGCGTTGCACAGCCAATGGCCAGCGCGGTGGCGATAATATTGACCTGCAGGAATGCCAGACCCACCCCGACGGCCATGGCGTCCAGGCTGGTGGCAATTGCCGTGGTGACCAGAAGCCAGAAACCGTGGCGGTGCAGCGGTGCTTCATCTTCATCATCATTCCCGCGAAAACCTTCAATCATCATTCGGCCTCCGAGAAACACCAGCAGGACGAACGCAATCCAGTGGTTCCACTCCAGCACGAACTGGCTGGCGAGCATGCCCAAACCCCAGCCGATGAGCGGCGTCAGCGTTTCGATGGCACCAAAGATCAGACCGGTGCGCAGAGCTTCAGTGAATTTAGGTTTGTGGAGCGTGGCGCCTTTGCCGATGGAGGCGGCAAATGCATCCATGGACATGCCAAAAGCGAGAAGGATCGTAGCGGAGATGTTCATAAGAGCGTCCAGACCGGGGATATCCATATGACACATCACTGCCCCCAGTAAACAGCAGTTGATGTATCTATGGTCTCGCCTGATCTCTTTTGCACGGTAAGCGTGCTGAAAGCGATCCGTACGCGCCACGTTTTTCAACGAGTATGTTGACGCGTACATTTCCTGCGTGCAGGAAATCGGCTACTCCCCAACGACGGGCGCAACCTTAACATATTTTGAGAATATAAAACAACAACGAGCAAGGCTTAATTTATCTGCGTCTTTGATAACGATTTTCATTTAGGTTTGTGCGTGAAAATATCGTTAATAAATATAAGTCAAAGAGGAGAGAAGATATAGCAACGGCTATATTCTTTGCGAAAGAATATCACAATATATAGCCGAGGTTATAATGTTAAATTATTGAGTTTTAACGAGTAATGTGTAGATTTTCTCAAGGTCATCAATATTTTTGACCCGAATGAGCAGGCGGCGCTGTTCTAATTGCATCACTAACACGCCGTCTTCGGATAAATTCATCTCTTTAATGCGGTTATATTCTATCCATAAGTTGGCGAAGAAGAATCCCTGTTTTTTAAAAATGAGTTTTGGCGAGCGGATCCAGAACAGGTAAATCGCCATTAATGCCAGCGCACATAATAACCATGTGGTTAATATTGCACCGTGGCTGGTCACGTTATTGTAAATCAGAATGACCACCAGGCCGGCGAAGATAAATGCATCAATGCGTCCACGGCGTAAGAGGGGAAGGGTCAGCAGCGTCTCGCCGTTACGGCGAGGCATAATGAACTCGTCATAGATCGCGTAAGCCAGAAGGGCAACAATAAACAACACCAGTACGATGTCCGTAACAGTCATTCATCCTCCAGATAAAAAGACCGGGGGCAAGCCCCCGGTCGATAACGCAATGTTTTACAGGCCCAGCAGGCCGACAGCGTAGCCCGCGATACCGATGACGAAGAAGCCAACGATGATCCACAGCGGGTTCACTTTCTTACGCAGCAGCCACATACAGGCGAAGGTCAACAGCAGCGGCACCAGGCCAGGCATCAGCTGGTCCAGAATCGTCTGCACGGTGGTGACGCGGGTTTGACCATCCTGACCGGTGATGGTTGAAACCACCAGCGGGATGTTCACGTGCGTCCACTTGTTAACCAGCGCCCCCATCACAAACAGGCCGAGAATAGACGCCCCCTCGGTCAGTTTCTGCAGGAAGCCGCCGCCCATATCCTTAACGATGTCCACGCCCTTACGGTAGCCGTAGGCCACGCCGTAGTAACGGGTCAGCAGACGTACCGCGTTGAACAGGATAAAGAACAGCAGAGGACCGAGCAGGCTGCCGCTCATCGCGATCCCGGCACCCAGCGCCGCGAAGACCGGACGAACAGTACCCCAGAAGATAGGGTCGCCCACGCCGGCCAGCGGACCCATCAGACCGACTTTGATACCGTTGATGGCACCATCGTCAATCTCCGCGCCGTTCGCACGCTGCTCTTCCATCGCCAGCGTCACGCCCAGAACCGGAGCCGCGACGTAAGGATGGGTGTTGAAGAATTCCAGGTGACGTTTAATCGCCTGACGGCGTGCTTCGTTGTTCTCAGGGTAGAGGCGTTTTATCGCCGGCACCATTGAGAAGCAGAAGCCCAGCGCCTGCATACGTTCGAAGTTCCATGAACCCTGAAACAGGTTAGAACGGATGAACACGCCACGAATATCACCCGGAGTGAGTTTTTTCTCGGTGGTAGTTTTTGTCATATCAACCATTTCGCTCACCTGTTAGTCCAGTTCGTTATCGAGATCGTTGTTACCAGCAGCCTGCGCTGGGGCACCCGCAACACGGTTGTATTTCGGGCTGAGCTGGATGTAGAGAATCGCCATCACGGCACCAATCACGCCCAGCGCAACCAGGTTGAAGTTGGTGAATGCTGCGGTGACGAAGCCGAGGTAGAAGAACGGCATCAGGTAGCCCGCGCGCATCATGTTGATGACCATCGCGTAACCTACCACGACGATCATACCGCCCGCGATGTTCAGACCGCTGGTGACCACTTCAGGAATCGCGTTCAGCATGCCCTGAACTTCACTGGTGCCGACAGAGATCGCAACGATAACCGCCGGGATTGCGATACGCATCGCCTGCAGGAACAGGGACGACACGTGGATCCAGGAGAGTGCCGTGAGGTTGCCGTTCTCGGCCGCCTTATCCGCCGCGTGCTGGAAGGCCACGGTGATGGTACGAACGATGATGGTCAGCACCTGGCCTGCTGCGGCCAGAGGAATGGCAAGGGCAATACCTGCACCAATACTCTGATGACCGGCAATAACCAGAACGGTTGAGATGATTGAGGCCAGTGCGGCATCAGGCGCAACGGCGGCACCGATGTTCATCCAGCCCAGGGCGATCATTTCCAGCGTACCACCGATGATGATACCGGTTTTCATATCACCCAGAACGGCACCGATCAACGTACAGGCCACCAGAGGGCGGTGGAACTGAAATTCATCAAGTACGGATTCCATACCCGCAATACACGCGACGATGAACACCAGCACAATCTGAAGAGTGGTAATCTCCATTGTACTTCTCCTATAACATAAGCTTTATGTGAAAAACCGGCGCGGGCTTATTTCCCAACTTTACCGATCAAATCCATCATTTTCAGTTTCTGGTCAGTGGAAACCTTACGGGCTTCCAGCTCAATACCGCGGGCATTCAGCTTGTTGAACGCCTCGATATCTTTCGCATCAACTGAAATCGCGTTGTTGACCTGCGTTTTGCCCTGACGGAAAGCCATACCGCCGATGTTCACGGAGGTGATTTTCACGCCGCCTTCAACAATGCGCTCGACGTCTGTCGGGTTAGTAAACAGGAGCATCACGCGTTCACCCGCGTATTTCGGGTTGTTGTAAACGCGGATCATCTTGGCGACATCCACCACGTGCGCGGTAACGCCCGGTGGTGCAACCTGAGTCAGAAGGGTTTTACGGACAGTGTCGGCGGCCACTTCGTCACTGACCACGATGATACGCTGTACGTTGGTCTCTTTGGTCCAGCGAGTCGCAACCTGTCCGTGAATCAGACGGTCATCAATACGCGCCAGGCCGATAACCATGTAATCGTTCGGTCCCATCGGTTTTGCCGGTGCCGCTGCTTTCGGTGCCGCCGCAGCCGGGGCAGGGGCGGGTTTTTCAACCGGCTGAGCCTTCAGGGCTTTCACCCCTTCGCGGCCGGTTTCAACGGCCAGCGCGACCAGCTCATCGAAGCCTGGGTTGTCGTCGCGTGCCATAAAGGTTTCCACCAGCATGGGAATGTTTACCCCGGCGACGACTTCATAATGCTCTTTATCGACGACAATGCGGCTGGCAGCATTAAACGGACTGCCGCCCCATGTATCGACGAGAAACAGCACGCCTTTGCTGGTATCCAGCTTCGCGAGTTGAGCGTTGTACTTCTCAATCAGCGTCTCGGCATTTTCACCGGGAACGAAATCGATCCAGCCGACGTTTTCCTGCTCGCCCAACAGCATCTCTGCCGTTTTGAGTAGCTGCTCAGCAGCCCAACCATGTGTGCCTATGACAATAGCAATGGTCACTTGCTACCTCCTTTTATTATCATTAATACGCCTGCCGGGCAGACGTACTGAGAATCGTATTGGCGAACCGAATCGATTCAGATAAGGGTTAGAGTTCAAAAAACTAAGACTTCCGCGAATTATTTTAGATAGTGAAAAAATAATTTATGTGATGAAGATCCGTAATTTAGCCACGCGTTACAGAATTATCTGTAGCGTATAGCCGCTGTGTTACAGAACTTTGCAAAGGAACGTAAATCTTTGCTAAAAACACAGTCTCTCTGATATGTTTAGCCTCCGTTTACTTGTTCAGGAGTATAGGGCTACAGCCCACTATATGGACCGTCACCGACGTCAGTCATCTACCAGGCCATTCCGCGCCTTTTTCACCGGCGAACCACGCCACGTATCAACTCTGTCTGCCTCTTATTTGCCCACGTTGAGTGGGGCACCGTTTTGTCATTCCTTTAGCAGGAGCTTGTCATGGAATTCTTAATGGACCCGTCAATCTGGGTGGGACTGCTCACGCTGGTGGTGCTGGAGATCGTTCTCGGCATCGATAACCTGGTATTTATCGCCATCCTTGCGGACAAGCTGCCGCCAAAACAGCGTGATAAAGCGCGTCTGATTGGACTCTCGCTGGCGCTGGTCATGCGACTGGGGCTGCTCTCCGTGATCTCGTGGATGGTCACGCTGACCAAACCGCTGTTCTCCGTCATGGATTACACCTTCTCCGGCCGTGATTTGATCATGCTAATCGGGGGGATATTCCTGCTCTTCAAAGCGACAACAGAGCTGCATGAACGGCTGGAGAACCGTCAGCACGACGATGGTCACGGTAAGGGCTACGCCAGCTTCTGGGTCGTGGTGCTGCAAATTGTGGTGCTGGATGCAGTCTTCTCGCTGGATGCGGTGATTACCGCGGTCGGTATGGTGAACCACCTGCCGGTGATGATGGCGGCCGTCGTGATTGCGATGGCGGTGATGCTGCTGGCCTCGAAACCGCTGACGCGCTTCGTCAATCAGCATCCGACGGTGGTCGTGCTCTGTCTGAGCTTCCTGCTGATGATTGGTTTGAGCCTGGTGGCGGAAGGTTTCGGCTTCCATATTCCGAAAGGCTACCTGTACGCCGCGATTGGCTTCTCGATCCTGATCGAACTGTTCAACCAGATTGCGCGCCGTAACTTTATTAAGCAGCAGTCAAATCAGCCGCTGCGTGCCCGTACAGCGGACGCCATTCTGCGCCTGATGGGCGGACGCCGTCAGGTGAACGTCCAGTCTGACCCTGAAAACCGTAACCCGGTGCCGGTTCCGGAAGGGGCGTTTGTGGAAGAAGAACGCTACATGATTAACGGCGTGCTCTCCCTGGCCTCCCGCTCGCTGCGCGGCATCATGACGCCGCGCGGGGAAATTAGCTGGGTCGATGCGAACCTGAGCGTTGATGAAATTCGTCAGCAATTGCTCTCATCTCCGCACAGCCTGTTCCCGGTATGCCGCGGTGAGCTGGATGAAATCATCGGCGTGGTTCGGGCGAAAGAGATGCTGGTGGCGCTGGAAGAGGGCGTCAACGTGGAGGCCATTGCAGCTTCGTCGCCGGCGATTGTCGTACCGGAAACGCTGGATCCGATCAACCTGCTGGGCGTATTGCGTCGCGCGCGCGGTAGCTTTGTTATCGTCACCAACGAGTTTGGTGTGGTACAGGGGCTGGTGACGCCGCTGGACGTGCTTGAAGCGATTGCCGGTGAATTCCCGGATGAAGACGAAACGCCTGAGATTGTGGCCGACGGCGAAGGCTGGCTGGTCAAAGGTGCGACCGACCTGCACGCGCTCTCGCATACGCTGGGGCTGGAAAACGTGGTTAATGATGAAGAAGACATCGCAACCGTGGCGGGGCTGGTTATCGCCGTAAACGGTCAGATCCCGCGCGTCGGGGATGTGATCGAGCTTCCTCCATTGCACATCACTATCGTTGAAGCTAACGACTACCGCGTCGATCTGGTCCGCATTGTTAAAGAACAATCTGCACACGACGAAGACGAATAAGTCTGCTTAACGGGTACGATGTGCCCGTTACGATCTTCTGGCGGGGAAGATTTTCCCGCCAGCCATTGTGGCGTTACTACCGCGCCTGCTTCTCTCTCAACCCGTTCGCTATTTAGCCGCTGCCTGATGCCAGGCCGAGCGCGAGCAGCCGCGACCGTAAAAGTGTAGTGGGGAAAGAAGAAGGAGACGAGAATGAAGGGAGAAATTCGCCCATCCGTTGCGGATGGGCGAAAGAGAGGATTAGTCGCACTGCACCTTAATGGCCAGACCGCCGCGCGACGTTTCACGGTACTTCGCGTTCATGTCTTTGCCGGTTTCGTACATGGTTTCGATAACCTTATCCAGCGACACGCGTGGTTCGCTGGTACGGCGCATTGCCATGCGCGAGGCGTTAATCGCTTTGACGGAGGCAATCGCGTTACGCTCAATGCACGGTACCTGCACCTGGCCTGCGACCGGGTCACAGGTCAGACCGAGGTTATGCTCCATGCCAATTTCCGCAGCCACGCAAACCTGTTCAGGGCTTGCGCCCAGCAGCTCTGCCAGACCGGCCGCCGCCATGGAGCAGGCCACGCCTACTTCACCCTGACAGCCCACTTCAGCGCCTGAAATGGACGCGTTCATCTTGTACAGCGCGCCGATAGCGCCTGCCGCGAGGAAATAACGGATATAAATATCCGGCGTCACAGGCTCGATAAAGTGATCGTAGTAGGCCAGCACCGCCGGAACGATCCCGCACGCACCGTTGGTTGGCGCAGTCACGACGCGCCCCCCTGCGGCGTTCTCTTCGTTCACCGCCAGAGCAAACATGTTCACCCAGTCAACTACGTTCATCGGGTCGTTAGAGAATTTGTCCGTGGTCACCAGCATACGGCGCAGGGCAGAGGCACGACGCGGCACGCGCAGTGGCCCTGGCAGTACGCCTTCGGTGTTCATCCCGCGATCGATACAGGCGCGCATGGTTTGCCACACGTTGGCAAAATAGTCTTCGATCTCTTTTTTGCTGTGCAGCGCCAGCTCGTTCTGCATCACCATGCCGGACAGCGACAAACCGGTCTCTTTGCAGTAGCCCAGCATCTCGGTGGCCGATTTGAACGGATAGGGCACGTTCACGTCGCCCGCGCTCTCTTTACCGAAATGCTCTTCGTCAACGATGAAGCCACCGCCGATGGAGTAGTAGGTTTTGCTGTAGATCTCTTTTTCGCCGCTCCAGGCGTGGATAGTCATGCCGTTTTCATGCAGCGGCAGGTTGTCGCTGCGAAAACGCATGCCGTCATCCTGCGGGAAATCCACTTCGTGCTGACCGTTAGCCAGCAGCAGGCGACCGCGCGCTTCCACGTCGCGGATGAATGCCGGGATGGCATCAATATCAACAGTGTCCGGCATATTGCCCGCCAGACCCATAATAATGGCGATATCGGTGTGGTGGCCTTTACCCGTTAATGACAGTGAACCGTAAACGTCTACGGCGACACGGGTAACGCTTTCCAGTAATCCTTTTTCGACCAGATCATCGACGAACTGTTTACCGGCCTTCATCGGCCCTACAGTGTGGGAAGAAGAAGGACCAATCCCCACTTTGAACATGTCGAATATACTAATCACTTTCACACTCCTGACAGGGTTACCGGGGTTCCAGTAACGATGTTATAACTGCGCATAGTGTAAGAGGGAACACCAACCTCGGCTTAACTATTCACATGAATTAAACTAATGGTTAGCGATGGGTTTTGCTAATAGCGCGACGCGGATCGCAAACCTGCAAAAAAGGCTGGAATGTAAAGTATAGTCAAGGCTTCAGGCCGATTTGTAGCGCCAGTTCACGAATGATGCCCGCCGTCATGCCCCAGACAAAATAATGCTGATACCAGGACAACCAGACCCGATGGTCGTGCCCCCGGCGATGGATATCCAGCGGATGATAGCGGCTTAGCCGGAGCGCCTCTTCAAGCGGCATCTCAAACACCGCAGAGACTTCGTCGACGCTGGCGTGATACTGAAGATTGGGGGGGATAATGCCGACGACCGGCGTGACCTGAAAGCCGGTCACGCTGTCGACGGGCGGCAGCACGCCGATGACTTCCACCGCGTCAGGCGGGATCGCCACCTCCTCCTGCGCTTCCCGCAGCGCGGCGGCAATCAGCGACGCATCGGTGCTGTCCACAGCGCCTCCCGGGAAGGCCACCTGACCGGCGTGTTTGCGCATATGCGGCGAACGCTGCGTAAGCAGCAGGCCCGGCTGTTCCCGGCGCACCACCGGGATCAGCACCGCCGCCTGACGCTGATTCAGCGTGGCGCGGTTGACCTGCGGCCGTAGCAGCTGAAAGCGCGACAGAAAATCATCCAGCGTCAGGTTCTCTTTCTCCACCGTTAGTTCTCCAGTTGCTTCAGGATGCGGTTCACCTTATCAAAGGTTTCCTGATATTCCGCCTCGGCCTGGCTGTCCGCCACAATGCCGCCGCCCGCAGAACAGTACAGATTGCCGCCGCAGGCCGTCAGCGTGCGAATGGTAATACTGGTATCCATGGTGCCGCACAGGCTGATATAGCCGATGCTGCCGCACCAGGCGTTGCGGCGGTGCGGTTCCAGTTCGTCGATGATTTCCATGGCGCGAATTTTTGGCGCACCGGTGATGGAGCCGCCCGGGAACGCGGCCCGGAGCAGATCGCAGGCGGTGCGAGAGGCGGGCAGACGCGCGGTGATGGTGCTGACCAGATGATGCACTGCCGGGAAAGGTTCGACGACGAACAGCTCCGGCACGCGCACGCTGCCTGGTTCGGCGACCCGGCCAATATCGTTACGCATCAGGTCGACAATCATCAGGTTTTCGGCGCGGTCCTTCGGTGACCCGGCGAGTTTCTCCGCCTGCTGGCGATCGGCGTCCGGATCGGCAAGGCGCGGCAGCGTGCCTTTAATCGGGCGGGTCTGAATCGTCCCTTCCGCCAGATGGATAAAACGCTCCGGCGACAGGCTGAGGATGGCCCCCTGTTTCAGACGTACGAACGCGCTGAACGGAGCCCTGTTGCTGGCATTGAGACGGGTAAACGCCTGCCACTCGTCCCCCTGGTATGCTGCCTGGAAACGCTGGGCAAGGTTAACCTGATAGCAGTCGCCGCTTTGCAGATAGGCCTGCACGCGGGAGAATTTTTCCGCGTATTCCGGCGCGGTCATGTTCGAGCGCCAGCCGGAGGTCAGGGTGAACGCCTCAGCTGGAGCAGGCTTCTGTGCCTCAAGCCAGGCCAGACGCGCCTGCACGTCATCATGGCTCAGCAGGGAGACCCTTTTTTTCTGGTGGTCCACAATCAACGCCCAGTCATACAGCCCCACGGCCATGTCCGGCAGGGCAATATCCGCCTGCGCATGCTCGGGCAGCATCTCGAAGCGGCGACCCAAATCGTAGCCAAACAGGCCCAGCGCGCCGCCCTGGAAGGGCAGGTCCAGGTTAGGGGTAGCGGATAAGCCCAGCGCGTTGATTTCCTGCTGAAGCTGCATCAGCGGATCGTCCGTCGTCGACAGATCGTCGGTCGTCAGCGTTTTCAGGGGATCGGCCACCAGAATATCGAAGCGGCTGTACGGGTGATCCGCATGGCCGGAGTGCAGCAGCATAGCAAAAGGAAGATGGCTCAGACGGGCAAACCAGAACTCAGCGGCGTCAGCGCGCCAGGGTAAGGTAACAACAGTGGGGAAGCGCATGTTCATGTATGGCATACTACCGGGCAGCGTGAAATAATTAGCGCGAATAATTTAGCAGGAGTTGACGATGTTTGCAGGTTTACCTTCTCTGAGCCATGAACAGCAGCAGAAAGCGGTTGAGCGAATTCAGGAACTGATGTCCCAGGGGATGAGCAGCGGACAGGCGATTTCCCAGGTGGCGGAGGAGCTGCGCGCCACCCATACCGGCGAGCGGATCGTGGCGCGTTTTGAGGATGAAGATGAAGAGTAATCGGGCTTAAACCGCCGCGATAATCTTGATCTCAACCTTGTATTCCGGTTTCATCAGCGTGGCCTGTACGGTGCAGCGTACAGGCGCGTGACCCGCTACCACCCACGCATCCCAGGCTTTGTTCATCGCCGCGAAATCGTCTTTATTTGCCAGGAAAATGGTCGCATCCAGAATGCGGGATTTATCGCTGCCCTGTTTTTCCAGCACGGCATCAATCTGCGCCAGGGTATTCGCCGTCTGTTCGAACGCATCCGCGTCCAGATTTGACGGTACACCGGTGTAATACAGCGTCTGGTTATGGATCACCACATCAGACCAGCGGGCTTCGGCATCAATGCGCACAATTGTCATAAACGTTTCCTCGTTATTTTTCGTCGTCAGGCGGCAAGACTGCCATATTGTTCTGCCGTCGTCACTATTTGGGGTGGCACAGGAGAAGATGGACTGACATAATCCCTGTGCAAAAATACAGTGAGAGAGCAACGTGGCAGACGATTTTTCCCCTGAAGGTCAATTAGCGCAGGCGATCCCCGGCTTCAAGCCCCGTGAGCCTCAGCGACAGATGGCGCACGCCGTTGCCCGCGCCATTGATAAGGCCCAGCCGCTGGTGGTTGAAGCCGGAACCGGCACGGGTAAGACCTATGCTTACCTTGCGCCGGCGCTGCGGGCGAAAAAGAAGGTGATAATTTCCACCGGATCGAAAGCGCTGCAGGATCAGCTCTACAGCCGCGACTTGCCCACGGTTGCGAAAGCGCTGAAATACAAAGGGCGTCTGGCCCTGCTGAAAGGGCGATCGAACTACCTGTGCCTGGAGCGACTCGAACAGCAGGCGCTGGCCGGCGGCGATCTGCCGGTTCAAACCCTGAGCGACGTCATTATCCTGCGCGCCTGGGCGAACCAGACCGAAGAGGGCGATATCAGCACCTGCGCGAGCGTGCCGGAAGACTCCCCGGCCTGGCCGCTGGTGACCAGCACCAACGACAACTGCCTCGGTAGCGACTGCCCGCTGTATAAAGACTGTTTTGTGGTGAAAGCGCGCAAAACCGCGATGGACGCAGACGTGGTGGTGGTGAACCACCACCTGTTCCTCGCGGACATGGTGGTTAAGGACAGCGGTTTCGGCGAGCTTATCCCGGAGGCGGACTTGATGATCTTCGATGAAGCCCATCAGTTGCCGGATATCGCCAGCCAGTATTTCGGCCAGTCGCTCTCCAGCCGCCAGCTACAGGATCTGGCGAAAGATTTTACCATTGCCTACCGGACCGAACTCAAAGATACCCAGCAGCTGCAGAAGTGTGCCGACCGTCTGGCGCAAAGCGCGCAGGATTTCCGCTTACAGCTTGGCGAGCCGGGCTATCGCGGCAACCTGCGCGAACTGCTGGCGGACAAAAATATCCAGCGCGCGCTGCTGCTGCTCGATGATGCACTTGAGCTCTGCTACGACGTGGCGAAGCTGTCCCTCGGACGCTCCGCGCTGCTTGACGCCGCCTTCGAGCGCGCCACGCTCTATCGCGGGCGGCTGAAACGGCTAAAAGAGATCAACCAGCCGGGGTACAGCTACTGGTATGAATGCACCTCGCGCCACTTTACCCTGGCGCTCACGCCGCTGACGGTGGCCGATAAATTCAAAGAGGTGATGGCGCAGAAGCCGGGAAGCTGGATATTCACTTCCGCAACCCTGTCTGTAAATGACGATCTGCACCACTTCACCGAGCGCCTCGGTATTGAGCAGGCGGAATCACTGCTGCTGCCCAGCCCGTTTGATTACGAAAAGCAGGCGCTGCTCTGCGTGCCACGCAATCTCCCGCTGCCGAACCAGCCGGGGGCGGCGCGGCATCTCGCGGCGATGCTCAAGCCGATGATTGAGGCCAACAACGGGCGCTGCTTTATGCTCTGCACCTCACACGCCATGATGCGCGATCTCGCCGAGCAGTTTCGCGCCACCATGACCCTCCCGGTGCTGCTGCAGGGGGAAACCAGTAAAGGCCAGCTGCTCCAGCAGTTTGTCAGCGCCGGTAACGCCCTGCTGGTGGCAACCAGCAGCTTCTGGGAAGGGGTGGACGTGCGCGGCGACACGCTCTCGCTGGTGATCATCGATAAGCTGCCGTTCACGTCGCCGGACGATCCGCTGCTCAAGGCGCGGATGGAAGACTGCCGCCTGCGCGGTGGCGATCCTTTCGACGACGTCCAACTACCGGACGCGGTCATCACGCTTAAGCAGGGGGTAGGGCGACTGATCCGTGACGTCACCGACCGCGGCGTGCTGGTGATCTGCGATAACCGCCTGGTGATGCGTCCTTACGGCGCAACCTTCCTCGCCAGCCTGCCGCCCGCCCCGCGTACGCGGGACATTAAACGCGCGGTGCGTTTCCTGGCAAACCCAACGGCGGAGTAATTCGCTCCGGAGTGTGCTAAGATGCGCGCCATTTTGTGACTGACCCTTGCGAGAGCGCGACAACTGATGCGAATTCTGGCTATTGATACCGCGACAGAGGCTTGCTCTGTTGCTCTGTTAAACGACGGTGCTGTTTCTGCTCATTTCGAAGAGTGCCCACGGGAACACACCCAGCGTATTCTGCCCCTGGTAAAAGCCATTTTAACCCAGGGCAACACCACCTTAACCGACCTCGACGCGCTGGCCTTTGGCCGCGGCCCCGGCAGCTTTACGGGCGTGCGCATTGGGATTGGCATCGCGCAGGGGCTGGCGCTGGGCGCTGACCTGCCGATGATCGGCGTCTCTACGCTTGCGACGATGGCGGAGGGAGCCTGGCGCATGACGGGCGCGACCCGCGTGCTCGCCGCTATTGACGCTCGCATGGGTGAAGTTTACTGGGCGGAATATACCCGCGATGAAAACGGCGTCTGGCACGGCGAAGAGACGGAAGCAGTGCTTAAGCCTGAAGCCGTTACTGAGCGCCTGAAGCAGCTGTCCGGCGAGTGGGCGACGGTCGGCACGGGCTGGCCGGCGTGGCCAGAGATGGCGAGCGGCACCGGCGTGACGCTGGTGGACGGCAACATGCTCCTGCCTGCGGCAGAAGATATGCTCCCGATTGCCCGTCAACTGCTTGCAGCAGGAAAAACCGTTGCCGTTGAGCATGCGGAGCCGGTTTATTTGCGAAACACCGTCGCGTGGAAGAAACTTCCGGGCCGCGAATGAATCTCAGTAACAGGAACTGAGAAAAAGGAGTCGCATCATGGCGGTTCAGACTAAAGTAGTACGCCTTTTTATGGCAGGCGCGGTTGCCATAGCACTGAGCGGTTGCGTAACCGTACCTGATGCGATCAAGGGCAGCAGCCCGACGCCACAGCAGGATCTGGTTCGGGTAATGAATGCGCCCGAGCTTTACGTCGGCCAGGAAGCCCGCTTCGGTGGGAAAGTGATCGACGTGCAGAACCAGCAGGGGAAAACCCGTCTGGAAATTGCCACGGTACCGCTCGACAGCGGCGCGCGTCCCGTACTCGGTGAAGCCTCTCGCGGGCGTATCTATGCCGACGTTAGTGGTTTCCTCGACCCGGTCGATTTTCGCGGACAGCTGGTAACCGTTGTCGGGCCGATTACCGGTTCGGTGCAGGGCAAAATCGGCAACACGCCGTACAAATTTATGACCATGCAGGTGAACGGCTATAAGCGCTGGCGTATCGCCCAGCAGGTGGTGATGCCGCCTCAGCCAATCGACCCGTGGATGTGGGGTCCACATCCTTATCGTTACGGTTATCCGGGATGGGGCTGGTATAACCCGGGCCCTGCACAGGTTCAAACGATCGTAACTGAGTAACTTACTGTTATTGTTAAGAAAGAGACAGCGGCTCAGCCGCTGTCTCTGTTTTTTTACGGATAAAACGAAAAAAAAGAGTGACGCGCTTCGCAACCTGCAATCTGAACAATTAATAAACTGGTACGCTGAGTTAATATAATGTTAACAAACTGTTTATTATCGGGGCTGTGATGACGACGAACACTCATTTCAGAGGTGATGCATTGCAAAAGGTTTGGCTTAACCGTTATCCCGCAGATGTGCCTGCGGAGATCAATCCTGACCGTTATCAATCCCTGGTGGAATTATTTGAGCACTCGGTAAGACGTTACGCAGACCAGCCCGCGTTTGTGAATATGGGCGAGGTGATGACGTTCCGTAAGCTTGAGGAGCGTAGCCGGGCGTTTGCGGCTTATCTGCAGGAAGGACTTGGGCTGCAAAAAGGGGATCGCGTCGCGCTGATGATGCCGAACCTGCTGCAATACCCGGTGGCGCTATTTGGCATCCTGCGTGCCGGGATGATTGTGGTCAACGTTAACCCGCTTTACACGCCGCGCGAGCTTGAACATCAGCTGAACGACAGCGGGGCGGTGGCGATTGTCATTGTTTCTAACTTTGCCCATACCCTGGAAAAAGTGGTCGACAAAACCCAGGTGAAGCACGTCATCCTGACGCGCATGGGCGATCAGCTTTCCACCGCCAAAGGAACGCTGGTCAACTTTGTCGTTAAATACGTCAAACGTCTGGTACCAAAATACCATCTGCCGGATGCTATCTCTTTCCGCCGCGCGCTGCATGCGGGCTATCGCATGCAGTACGTCAAGCCTGAAGTCGTCTCCGAAGACCTGGCCTTCCTGCAATATACGGGCGGCACCACCGGCGTGGCCAAAGGCGCGATGCTGACCCACCGCAACATGCTGGCAAACCTTGAGCAGGTCAATGCCACCTACGGGCCGCTGCTGCATCCGGGTAAAGAGCTGGTAATTACCGCGCTGCCGCTGTATCACATCTTCGCGCTGACCATGAACTGCCTGTTGTTTATCGAGCTGGGCGGGCAAAACGTATTGATCACCAACCCGCGCGATATCCCGGGTCTGGTGAAAGAGCTGGCAAAATACCCGTTTACCGCCATGACCGGGGTGAACACCCTGTTTAACGCGCTGCTCAACAACAAAGAGTTCCAGCAGCTTGATTTCTCCACGCTGCATCTCTCCGCGGGCGGCGGCATGCCGGTTCAGCAGGCGGTGGCCGAGCGCTGGGTGAAGCTAACCGGGCAATATCTGCTGGAAGGCTACGGCCTGACGGAGTGTGCCCCGCTGGTGAGCGTCAACCCGCACGATATCGACTACCACAGCGGCAGCATCGGCCTGCCGGTCCCGTCGACGGAAGCAAAGCTGGTGGATGATGAGGATAACGAAGTGCCTCACGGCGAGCCGGGCGAACTGTGCGTCAGAGGGCCGCAGGTAATGCTGGGTTACTGGCAGCGCCCTGATGCGACCGACGAAATCATTAAAGACGGCTGGCTTCACACCGGCGATATTGCGGTGATGGATGACGAAGGCTTCCTGCGCATCGTCGATCGCAAAAAAGATATGATCCTGGTCTCCGGCTTCAACGTCTATCCGAACGAAATCGAAGACGTGGTGATGCAGCACAGCGGCGTGCTGGAAGTGGCGGCGGTGGGCGTTCCTTCCGGCAGCAGCGGTGAAGCGGTAAAGATATTTGTGGTCAAGAAAGATCCTTCTCTTACCGAGGAAGCGCTGATAACGTTTTGTCGCCGTCAGCTGACGGGCTATAAAGTGCCGAAGCTGGTGGAATTCCGCGATGAGCTGCCGAAATCCAACGTCGGGAAGATATTACGACGAGAATTACGTGACGAAGCCCGTGCCAAAGTAGACAATAAGGCCTGAGCTTCACGTTAATCGCCCAGACGCCGGTTAAGCCGGCGTTTTTTATGGGCGCAAACAAAAGAGAATCCGATTTGAATTACCAGATGATCACGACCAACGACGAGCTGGCTTCGCTGTGCGAAGTGACGCGCGACTTTCCTGCCATCGCTCTGGATACCGAGTTTGTCCGTACTCGCACCTATTATCCACAGCTGGGTTTGATACAGATGTACGACGGTAAGCACGTCTCGCTGATTGACCCGCTCGGCATTACCGACTGGGCGCCGATGCGTGACCTGCTGCTGGATACTGCGGTAACGAAATATCTGCACGCGGGCAGTGAAGATCTGGAAGTCTTTCTTAACACCTTTGGCATCATGCCTCAGCCGCTGATTGATACGCAGATCCTCGCGGCGTTCAGCGGTCGTCCGCTGTCGTGGGGCTTTGCCGCCATGGTGGAGGAGTACACGGGCCTGACGCTGGATAAAAGTGAATCCCGTACCGACTGGCTGGCCCGTCCGCTTACCGAGCGTCAGCTGGAATATGCGGCGGCAGACGTGTTTTACCTGTTGCCGATTGCCGGACAGCTGATGAAAGAGGCGGAAGCCTCCGGCTGGCTCTCTGCCGCGCTGGACGAGTGCCGTATGACGCAGCAGCGTCGCCAGGAAGTGGTCGACCCGAAAGAGGCCTGGCGTGATATCACCAACGCCTGGCAGCTTCGCACGCGTCAGCTGGCCTGCCTGCAGCTGTTAGCGGACTGGCGTTTGCGTAAAGCGCGCGAGCGCGATTTGGCCGTGAATTTTGTGGTGCGTGAAGAGCATCTCTGGGCGGTCGCGCGCTATATGCCGGGCAGCCTGGGCGAACTGGACAGCATTGGCCTTTCCGGCAGCGAGATCCGTTTCCATGGTAAAACCCTGCTGGCGCTGGTCGCCAAAGCGCAGGCGCTGCCGGAGGATGCACTGCCTGAGACGCTGCTGAATCTCATGGATATGCCGGGCTATCGTAAAGCATTTAAGGATATCAAAGCGCTGGTGCAGGATGTCGCAACGGAAAGCAAGCTGAGCGCTGAACTGCTGGCGTCACGCAGACAAATTAACCAGCTGCTGAACTGGCACTGGAAGCTGAAACCGCAGAATGGCGTGCCGGAACTGATGGCTGGCTGGCGCGGGGTATTGATGGCCGATCGCCTGAATACCTTGCTGGAAGGTTATCCGCGATAAAAATATGCCGGGCGATATACCCGGCATATTCTCCCCGGTGGCGCTGCGCTTACCGGGGCTACGACACCAGGAACCTACGGACGCGACTCTTCCGCTTCCGGAAGCGTTACGTTCAGCTCCAGAATCGAAATATCCCCGTCTTTTTGCTCCAGCTGTACGGTGACCATCTCCGGGTCAATCTGCACATACTTACAGATCACTTCCAGGATGTCCTTGCGCAGCTGCGGCAGGTAGTGAGGCTCGGCGTCGCTACGACGACGCTCCGCAACGATAATTTGCAGGCGTTCTTTTGCGATGTTGGCGGTGCTTTTTTTCCGCGAGAGAAAAAAGTCCAGTAATGCCATAACTTATCCTCCGAACAGGCGTTTGAGGAAACCTTTCTTTTCTTCTTCAATGAAGCGGAAAGGACGTTCTTCTCCCAGCAGACGGTCAACGGTATCGGCGTAAGCTTTACCTGCATCTGCCGTTGTATCAAGGATCACGGGCTCGCCCTGGTTAGAGGCGCGTAATACGGACTGGTCTTCCGGGATAACGCCAACCAGTTTAATGCGCAGGATCTCCAGCACGTCTTCCATGCTCAGCATGTCACCTTTGTTTACGCGACCCGGGTTATAGCGGGTCAGCAGGAGGTGCTCTTTAATCGGATCCTGGCCATTTTCCGCACGGCGGGATTTGGAAGCCAGAATACCGAGAATACGGTCGGAGTCACGCACGGAGGAGACTTCCGGGTTGGTGGTGATGATCGCTTCATCAGCAAAGTAGAGCGCCATCAGGGCACCGGTTTCAATGCCGGCAGGGGAGTCACAGACGATGAAGTCGAACTCCATTTTTTTCAGCTCGTCGAGTACCTTTTCCACGCCTTCACGGGTCAGGGCATCTTTATCACGCGTCTGAGAAGCCGGAAGAATGAAGAGGTTCTCGGTGCGCTTGTCTTTAATCAGCGCCTGGTTCAGCGTGGCATCGCCCTGAATGACGTTCACGAAGTCATATACGACGCGACGCTCACATCCCATGATGAGGTCGAGGTTACGCAGACCGATATCGAAGTCGATAACGACGGTTTTCTTTCCCTTCTGGGCCAAACCAGTAGCGATGGCCGCGCTGGAGGTGGTCTTGCCAACGCCTCCTTTACCCGAAGTAACAACAATAATGCGTGCCATAGAAATTCCTTGTTAAAAAGGGATTAATTCAACGGTTGAACGGTCAACGCGTCGTCTGCCAGAAGCAGGCGAGCCGCTTTGCCATAAAATTCGGCTGGGATCTTGTCGCTCAGCCAATATTCACCTGCGATGGACACCAGTTCCGCCGTCAGATGAGTACAAAATATTTGCGCGTCCCGATCGCCACTTGCGCCCGCGAGCGCACGTCCACGCATCATACCGTAAACGTGAATATTGCCATCTGCAATAAGCTCTGCGCCAGCGCTGACGTGGCTTGTAACAATTAGATCACAGTTTGGCGCATAAATGCGCTGACCGGAACGAACCGGCACATCAATCATTCGCGTTTTTGTGAGAGCGGTAACGTTTTGCGCCGCAGGAGGGGGCGTTTGTACGGCAGCGGGTGCTGCACGTGGGGTTTTTTCTTTGCCTTCATTAAGAAGAGGCAGCCCCGCACGGTCGATTTCCGCTTTCAGCTCGGGATCTTTGCAGCCGCTGATGCCGACAATACGCAGCCCGGTAGAGGAGACCGCCTGCTGGAGACGTGTCCAGTTAACCGGCGCCTCAAGACCGCTGACGTTGATGACGACGGGGGCGTGCTTCAGAAAGGCGGGAGCCTGGGCGATTTTGTCTTCTAACGCCTGACGAATAACCTCGGGTTTTGCATCATGCAAATGAACCACTGATAAGGTGAAGCTACTGCCTTTAAGCTCGATGGGCGTGTTTGACATCCTGGCCTTACTCAATTTGCTATTAACCGCAACCATTCGCTGCGATATTCCGAAGAGTATCAGGCATGTTATAGTCAGGAGTATATTGAGGCAAGCAACCACCCATTAATTCAGAGTAAAAACATGTTTTGTGTGATCTACAGAAGTACAAGCCGTGACCAGACCTATCTTTATGTCGAAAAGAAAGACGATTTTTCACGCGTGCCGGAAGAATTAATGAAGAACTTTGGCCGACCACAGCTGGCGATGCTGCTGCCGCTGGACGGCCGTAAGAAACTGGTGAATGCCGATCTGGAAAAAGTGAAAACGGCATTAGCCGAGCAGGGCTATTATTTACAGCTTCCACCGCCGCCTGAGAATTTATTAAAACAGCACCTCGAGGCGTCCGGGAAAAAATAGCCTCAGCTGTTTTCGGGCATAACACATCAACCGATTAGGGGTCGAGCATGTATCAACATCATAACTGGCAAGGTGCATTACTGGATTATCCCGTCAGCAAAGTGGTCTGCGTGGGCAGCAACTATGCGAAGCATATTCAGGAGATGGGCAGCGCAACCCCAGAAGAGCCGGTCCTGTTTATTAAGCCCGAGACGGCGCTATGCGACATCCGCCAGCCGCTGGCGCTGCCGCAGGGGCTGGGGTCGGTGCATCACGAAGTAGAGCTTGCCGTGCTGATCGGCGCCACGCTGCGCCAGGCTTCCGAAGAGCATGTCGAGAAAGCGATTGCCGGCTACGGCGTGGCGCTGGATCTGACCCTGCGCGACGTGCAGGGCAAAATGAAGAAGGCAGGGCAGCCGTGGGAAAAAGCCAAAGGCTTTGATAACGCATGTCCGATTTCAGGGTTTGTTCCGGTGAATGAATTTACCAACGATCCGCAGGACACTCCGCTCAGCCTGAAGGTTAACGGCGAGATCCGCCAGCAGGGCACCACGGCAGATATGATCCACAAGATCGTGCCGCTGATCGCCTACATGAGCCGTTTCTTCACCCTGAAGCCGGGCGATGTGATCCTCACCGGCACGCCGGAAGGCGTGGGCCCGCTCGCCAGCGGCGATGAGCTTGAGGTCGGTTTTAACGGCCTGTCGCTAAAAACCCGCGTGCTGTAACCGCATCTTGCCGCCTGCAAAGGGCGGCAAAACTTGCAACCACGTGCCAGACTCGTTATAAGGTGCGCTTTCTTTTGACGTGTGGACATCCTGATGAACGACATTCCTTTCTGGCAAAGCAAAACTCTTGACCAAATGACCGACGCGGAGTGGGAATCGTTGTGCGACGGCTGCGGGCAGTGCTGCCTGCACAAGCTGATGGATGAAGACTCCGATGAGATCTATTTCACCAACGTCGCCTGCAGGCAGCTGAACATTAAAACCTGCCAGTGCCGCAACTACGAACGCCGCTTTGAGTTCGAGCCGGACTGCATCAAGCTCACCCGTGAAAATCTGCCGACTTTTGAGTGGCTGCCGCACACCTGCGCGTATCGCCTGCTGGCGGAAGGGAAAGATCTACCGGCCTGGCATCCTCTGCTGACCGGTTCAAAAGCGGCGATGCACGGCGAGCGTATCTCGGTACGCCACATTGCGGTGAAGGAGTCCGAGGTACGGGACTGGGAAGATCACATCATGAATCACCCTAATCGGTGATAATAAAAAACCCGCCGTGGCGGGTTTTTGCTTTTACCTTCCAAACAAATCGCGTTTCTTCGGTTTGAATGGCTGAGCAATCAGCACCAGCAGCGCCACGACGAAGTAGGCCACAAAAATTCCCACCAGCCACTGCGGCATCTCCAGCGTCAGGAATTCCCACTGACGTACGGAGCAGTCACCGGATGCGACAAACACCTGCGGAAGCCACTTATCCAACGGCAGCCAGCTCGGGAAGCGGGCGGCGAAATCACAGGTCATAAACGGTGACGGATGCAGCTGCATCATGGTGTGCTGCCAGGAAAGCTCAATACCTTTCCAGGCGCTGTACAGCCAGATGGCAATACCCACATAGCGCAACGGCGTTTTTGGGGCAATTGCGCCCACCAGGCCTGCACCCATAATGCCGAACAGCGCGCAGCGCTCGTAGATGCACAGCACGCAGGGCTTGAGTCCCATCACGTGCTGGAACCACAGCGCAACCATTTCCAGCGCAAAGGCGGTCAGGGCCATCAATAACCACGCTCCGCGACCGCGGGAGCACTGGTTTAAAAATCTCAACATAATCATTTCCCTGGAACATGCTTAGAAAGCGCAGTGTAAACGAATTTTAATGCGCCGCAAGTATACCCGCTTGTAGCAGCCATTGCGTACAGGGAACGAGAGTAATTTTGATGCACAGCAAACCAACAACGGTGAGCACCAGCGTGTACGGCAGCGCCATCCAGACCATTCTTCCATAAGAAAGCCGTATGAGCGGTGCCAGCGCCGAGGTCAGCAGGAAGAGAAATGCCGCCTGGCCGTTCGGTGTTGCAACGGAGGGCAGGTTTGTTCCGGTGTTGATGGCTACTGCCAGCAGGTCGAACTGCCCGGTGCTGACGATCCCTTGCTCCATCGCCGCTTTGGCCTCATTGATATACACCGTCCCGACAAAGACGTTATCGGAAATAGAGGACAACAGGCCGTTAAAGAGATAGAACAGCGTAAGCTGCGAGTCCGGCGAGGCCTGAAGCACAAACGCGATAATCGGTGCGAAAAGGTGTTGGTCAATAATCACCGCCACGACCGCAAAAAAGACCGCCAGCAGCGCGGTAAACGGCAGGGCTTCGGTAAAGGCTTTACCAATAGCATGTTCGTCCGTTACCCCGCTAAAGGTGGTGGCAAGAATAATGACGGAGAGGCCAATCAACCCGACTTCGGCAAGATGCAACGCCAGCGCGGCGATAAGCCAGATGCCGATGATCCCCTGCGCAATCAGACGCAGCGTCTCCTGGCGCGTACGCTGTTTGCGGCTCTGCTCGTCAAATTTATGCAGTTCTTTGCGGACCGGTTCAGGCAGCTGTGCGCCGTAGCCGAACAGCCTGAATTTTTCGACCAGAATGCAGGTCGCTAACCCGCAGACCAGAACAGGCACGCTGACGGGGGCCATGCGCAGGAAAAACTCGCCAAAATGCCATTCAGCCGCTTTCGCGATGATCAGGTTTTGCGGCTCGCCCACCATGGTCATCACGCCGCCCAACGCCGTACCGACCCCTGCGTGCATCATCAGGCTGCGCAGAAACGCGCGGAACTGTTCCAGCACGTCGCGGTTATGCGCCTCGACGTGGCTATCGTCCTGTAAATCCTCACTTGGGCGAGAGGAGGCCACGCGGTGATAAATGCCGTAAAATCCGACGGCGACGCTGATCACCACCGCGACAACGGTGAGCGCATCCAGGAAGGCCGACAGAAAGGCGGCGGCAAGGCAAAACGCCAGCGAGAGGATCGTTTTTGACGTAATGCTCAGCAGCAGGCGGGTAAAGATAAACAGCAGCAGCTGTTTCATAAAGTAGATACCGGCCACCATAAAAATGAGCAGCAGGAGTACTTCCAGATTGGAGGCCAGCTCTGCTTTTACATGCTCTGCGGACGTCATGCCGATGACAACGGCTTCAAACGCCAGCAAACCGCCGGGCAGCAGGGGATAACACTTCAGCGCCATGGCCAGGGTGAAGATAAATTCTGCCACCAGCAGCCACCCGGCGATAAACGGATCCACGCTAAAAATGATGGGATTAACGACCAGGAAAACCAGCAGTATCAGTTTGTACCAGTCAGGAGAATGACCTAAAAAATTGCGCCACAGCGCGCGCCCAAAAGAAATTTCCACAACAGACGTCCTTCCCGTTAAGTAATACAAAACATCAGTATACGCAAAAATCACGGCCCGGAGGCGGATAAGACCGCATTGTAAATTTCACAAAAATGAAACGGCGATCCCTCTTTTCTCACTTTGCCGCGCTACCTGCCGTTGCACGCCTCTGGTATGATGAGTCCAATTTGCAAAAAGCTGTGTAATGGAAATCTCACTATGGTCATTAAGGCGCAGAGCCCGGCGGGTTTCGCGGAAGAGTACATCATTGAAAGCATCTGGAATAATCGTTTCCCTGCGGGGTCCATTCTTCCGGCTGAACGCGAACTCTCTGAACTGATTGGCGTCACTCGCACCACGCTGCGTGAAGTGCTTCAGCGACTGGCGCGTGATGGATGGTTGACGATCCAGCACGGCAAGCCAACAAAGGTAAACAACTTCTGGGAAACCTCGGGGCTGAACATTCTAGAAACGCTGGCGCGCCTCGACCACGAAAGCGTGCCGCAGCTGATTGATAATCTGCTCTCCGTGCGCACCAACATCGCGACTATTTTTATTCGTACCGCTTTCCGTCAGCATCCTGAAGATGCGCTTGCGGTGCTGGCCAGCGCGAATGAAGTTGAAGATCACGCCGACGCTTTTGCCACCCTCGATTACAACGTGTTTCGCGGCCTGGCGTTTGCCTCCGGCAACCCGGTTTACGGCCTGATCCTCAACGGTATGAAAGGGCTCTATACCCGCATTGGTCGTCACTACTTCGCTAACCCTGAAGCCCGCAGTCTGGCGCTGGGCTTCTACCATAAGCTGAGCAAGCTCTGCACCGAAGGCCTGCACGATCAGGTTTATGAAACCGTACGCCGCTACGGCCACGACTCCGGTGAAATCTGGCACCGTATGCAGAAAACGCTGCCGGGCGATTTGGCGATTCAGAGTCGCTAAAATAAAAAACCTCTCAATCGAGAGGTTTTTTTTCGCCCGGTGGCGCTACAGCGTATTCAACCGCGCCGGGCAGCGTTCCAGCAGCTCCACGCTGCCGTCCTCATTCTGCTGCTCCAGCTGCACGTCAAAGCCCCACAGGCGGTGCACGTGCTTCAGCACCTCTTTACGTCCTTTATCCAGCGGCGCGCGGTTGTGCGGGATATAGCGCAGCGTCAGGGAGCGGTCGCCGCGCAGGTCCACGTTCCACACCTGAATATTGGGTTCAAGGTTGCTCAGGTTGTACTGGGAGGAGAGACGGGAGCGGATCTCCCGGTATCCTTCCTCGTTGTGGATCGCGGAGATCTCCAGATAGTTGTTGCGGTCATCGTCCAGCACGGTGAAGAAGCGGAAATCGCGCATGATCTTCGGCGACATGAACTGGCTGATAAAGCTCTCATCCTTAAAGTCGCGCATCGCAAAATGCAGCGTTTCCAGCCAGTCAGAACCGGCGATATCCGGGAACCAGTACTTGTCCTCTTCCGTTGGCGATTGGCAGATGCGCTTAATATCCTGGAACATCGCAAAGCCCAGCGCATACGGGTTAATCCCACTGTACCACGGGCTGTTGTAGGGCGGCTGGAACACCACGTTAGTATGGCTGTGGAGAAATTCCATCATGAACCGCTCGGTGACTTTCCCCTCGTCATACAGATGGTTGAGAATGGTGTAGTGCCAGAATGTTGCCCAGCCTTCGTTCATCACCTGGGTCTGTTTCTGCGGATAGAAATACTGGCTCACCTTACGCACGATACGCAAAATCTCGCGCTGCCACGGCTCCAGCAGCGGGGCATTCTTCTCCATAAAATAGAGCAGGTTTTCCTGCGGCTCGGACGGATAACGACGCGCTTCGGCAATCGTTTTTTCCTCCTCACGCTTCGGCAGGGTGCGCCACAGCATGTTCACCTGGCTCTGCAGATACTCCTCGCGGCTTTTCTGCCGGGCTTTCTCCTCCTGCAGTGAGATTTTCTGCGGGCGTTTATAGCGGTCCACGCCGTAGTTCATCAGCGCGTGGCAGGAGTCTAGCAGCTTCTCTACCTCGTCTACGCCGTAGCGCTCTTCGCAGTCGGTAATGTATTTACGCGCGAAGATCAGGTAATCGACGATGGAGCTGGCGTCCGTCCAGCTGCGGAACAGATAGTTATTTTTAAAGAAGGAGTTATGGCCGTAGCAGGCGTGTGCCATCACCAGCGCCTGCATGGTAATGGTGTTCTCTTCCATCAGATAGGCGATACACGGGTTGGAGTTAATGACGATCTCATACGCCAGCCCCTGCTGGCCGTGCTTGTACAGCCGCTCCGTTTCAATGAATTTTTTACCAAACGACCAGTGCGGATAGTTGATCGGCATCCCGACGCTGGAGTAAGCGTCCATCATCTGTTCGGAGGTAATCACCTCAATCTGATGGGGATAGGTATCCAGGCGATACAGTTTTGCCACCCGGTCGATTTCGGCGAGGTAGACATCCAGCAGCTCGAAGGTCCAGTCGGGTCCATCGCTCAGACGTGTGTTGTCCTTGTTCAGGGAATCAATAGTAGCCATTAGCGCGCCCTCGTTGTGGGTGCTCTCTCTGTCTGGAGAGCCTCCTTTCAAGCATAGATCAACGTGTTAAAAAGCGTGCTGGCGCAGAAATTTTTTCTTTGCGATTTCCCGTTTTTGATACGGCAAAAAAAGCGCACTCATCAGAATTTTATGCTGGTTAAAAATAAAGCTCAGCAGGAGATCCCAAATTATCCCTGTCCCCTGATGCTGGGGGATGTGTGAGGTAAGTCACCATAAAAAAGTCGTATGTTGAATAATATTTTCAACTAGGTTATCAATCTGTAATTAGATGATTGTTCTTTTGCTCATGATGGAGTGGCTATGCGTGTTGTCATACTGGGAAGTGGTGTCGTTGGCGTAACCAGCGCCTGGTATTTAAGTCAGGCGGGACATGAGGTTACCGTTATCGATCGTGAATCCGGCCCGGCGCTTGAAACCAGTGCGGCAAATGCCGGTCAAATCTCTCCTGGCTATGCGGCCCCGTGGGCGGCGCCCGGCGTGCCGCTGAAGGCGATCAAATGGATGTTCCAGCGCCACGCGCCGCTGGCCATCAGCCTTGACGGCACGCAGTTCCAGCTGAAGTGGATGTGGCAGATGCTGCGCAACTGCGACACCCGGCACTATATGGAAAATAAAGGCCGCATGGTGCGTCTGGCGGAATACAGCCGTGACTGCCTCAAAGCCCTGCGCGCGTCGACGGGTATCGAGTACGAAGGCCGTCAGGGCGGCACGCTGCAGCTGTTCCGCACCGAGCAACAGTATGAAAACGCCACCCGCGATATCGCCGTGCTGGAAGATGCCGGTGTACCGTATCAGCTGCTGGAAGCCAGCCAGCTGGGGCAGGTGGAACCCGCGCTGGCCGAAGTGGCCCACAAGCTGACCGGCGGTCTGCGTCTGCCGAATGACGAAACCGGCGACTGTCAGCTCTTTACCCAGCGTCTGGCGCACATGTGCGAGCAGGCTGGGGTGAAATTCCGCTTTAATACCTCCGTCGACAAGCTGCTGTCGGAAGGCGAAAAAATTTACGGCGTGAAGTGCGGCGATGAGGTGATAAAGGCGGATGCCTACGTGATGGCGTTTGGTTCCTACTCCACCGCCATGCTGAAAGGCATCCTCGATATTCCGGTCTACCCGCTCAAGGGCTACTCATTGACTATCCCGGTGAAAGAGGAGAGCGGGGCGCCCGTGTCAACCATCCTGGATGAAACCTACAAAATCGCCATTACCCGCTTCGATAATCGTATTCGCGTCGGCGGCATGGCGGAGATTGTCGGCTTCAACACCGAGCTGCTGCAGCCGCGTCGTGAAACGCTGGAGATGGTGGTGGGCGATCTCTTCCCGCGCGGCGGGTTTGTGGAACAGGCGACATTCTGGACCGGCCTGCGTCCGATGACCCCGGACGGCACGCCGATTGTGGGCCGCACGCCATATAAAAACCTGTGGACCAATACCGGACACGGCACGCTCGGCTGGACGATGGCCTGCGGCTCGGGCCAGCTGCTGAGCGACCTGATTTCCGGGCGCACGCCGGCAATTCCGTTTGACGATTTAAGTGCAGCGCGCTATCAATCAGGATTTACGCCATCGCGTCCTCAGCACCTGCACGGCGCGCATAATTAAGGAGTTGTCATGTCCCGTCCTGTTCTGGCTCAGCTGGATCTGCAGGCCCTGAAGGAAAACCTGCAAATTGTTCGCCGGGCAGCACCTGGTTCGCGCGTCTGGTCAGTCGTCAAGGCAAACGCCTACGGCCACGGTATTGACCGTATATGGAGCGCGCTCGGCGCGACCGACGGTTTTGCGTTACTGAATCTCGAAGAGGCCATCCTGCTGCGCGAGCGCGGCTGGAAAGGGCCTATTCTGCTGCTGGAGGGGTTCTTCCACGCGGACGATCTGCCGCTGCTGGATAAGTATCGCCTGACCACCAGCGTTCACAGCAACTGGCAGATTAAAGCCATTCAGGATGCGAAGCTCCACGCTCCGCTGGATATTTATCTCAAGGTGAACAGCGGCATGAACCGCCTGGGCTTCCAGCCTGAGCGGGTGCATACGGTCTGGCAGCAGCTGCGTGGCCTGAAAAACGTCGGCGAAATGACGCTGATGGCGCATTTTGCCGATGCGGAAAAACCGGACGGCATTGCTGATGCTATGGTCCGCATTGAGCAGGCGGCTGAAGGGCTCGATTGTCCGCGCTCCCTTTCGAACTCGGCGGCGACGCTTTGGCATCCTGAAGCCCACTATGACTGGGTGCGTCCGGGGATCGTTCTGTACGGTGCATCACCCTCAGGCCAGTGGCAGGATATTGCCAACAGCGGCCTGAGGCCGGTCATGACCCTGCGCAGCGAGATCATCGGCGTGCAGACGCTGAAGGCGGGCGACACGGTAGGCTACGGCAGCCGCTTCCGGGCGAAGGGCGAGCAGCGGATTGGCATCGTCGCGGGCGGTTATGCCGACGGCTATCCGCGTATCGCGCCGACCGGCACGCCGGTCTGGGTGGATGGGGTGCGCACGGGCACGGTGGGGACCGTCTCAATGGATATGCTGGCCGTTGACCTGACGCCATGCCCGCAGGCGGGCATCGGTTCACCGGTCGAGCTGTGGGGCAACGAAATCAAAATTGATGACGTGGCGGCCGCGGCGGGAACGGTAGGGTATGAACTGATGTGTGCCCTGGCACCAAGAGTGCCGGTTGTGACGGTGTAACTTGTATCTTTGCCGGGTGACGCGAAGCCGCCACCCGGCAAAAAAACTACTCCGCGTCCTCTTCCATCGGCCTCAAACCGACCTTCCGCACCGCGTTATCTTCTTTTTCGGCCACCGTCCAGATCATCCCGGCAAACTCCACCTGGTCACCCACAACCGGCGCAGCGCCAAGCCGCTGCTGAATGATTTCGCCCAGCGTTTGCGGGTTATCACCGTCTTCTGCACCTTCATCCAGGCCATAAATGAGCGCCACATCCGCAAATTTGGCGCTGGCTTCCAGAATAAAATCGCCGAAGAAACGCTGGTCCAGCGCCACGGGAGGCGACTGGCTGAACAGCTTGCCCAGCGCGGGCAGGTCGCGCTCGCGGCCAATGACGCACAGAATATCCCCTTCGCGCAGGCGGGTGCTGCCGGTCGGGTGCAGCAGGACATTATCGCGGAACAGGGCGGCAATGCGCGTTTCAGTCGGCATGTGCAAATCGCGCAGCGAGGCTCCCACGCACCATTTGTCGGCGCTCAGCTGATAGACGAACTGCTCCCACGGGTTTTCCGGGTGAATATCCAGCCCCACGCGGGAGACCGGCCAGCCTACGGGCGGCACCACCACTTTGGCCTTTTTCGCCGCCCACCCGAGCGACGTGCCCTGGAACAGCAGGGAAATCAGCACCACGAAGAACGCCACGTTGAAGAACAGCCGCGCGTTGTCGAGACCGGCCATCATCGGGAACACCGCAAGGATAATCGGCACCGCGCCGCGCAGGCCGACCCAGCTGATAAAGACGCGCTCGCGCAGGTTAAAACCGCGAAACGGCAGCAGGCCTGCAAATACGGAGAGCGGACGGGCGAAAAAGATCATCCACGCCGACAGCAGCAGCGCCGGAACGGCGATCGGCAGCAGGTCCGACGGGGTCACCAGCAGGCCCAGCACCAGGAACATGCCGATTTGCGCCAGCCACGCCAGGCCGTCAAAGTTCTGCAAAATAGCATGACGGTTGCGAATAGGGCGGTTGCCCATCAGGAACCCGCAGAGGTAGACGGCGAGAATACCGCTGCCGTCCAGCGCGGTGGTAACGGCAAAAATGAGAATGCCGCCGCTCAGCGCCAGCAGAGGGTAAAGCCCCGAGGGCAGAGAAATGCGGTTGATCGTCTGCTGTAACAGGTATCCCCCCGCCAGGCCGATGACAATCCCCAGCCCGAATTGCTGCAGAATATGCAGGGCAAACATCCAGCTCAGGCCCGTCTCGTGCTGCTGGATCATCTCTATCAGCGTGATGGTCAGGAACACCGCCATCGGATCGTTACTGCCGGATTCAATCTCAAGCGTTGAGCCAACGCGTTCGTTAAGCCCTTTACCCCCAAGCAGTGAAAAGACCGCCGCCGCATCGGTAGAGCCAACGATTGCGCCAATCAGCAAGCCTTCCATCAGATTGAGATTGAAAAGCCATGCGGCCATCATCCCGGTGAGGCCGGAGGTGATCAACACGCCGACGGTCGCCAGCGACAGCGCAGGCCCTAAGGCCACGCGGAAGGAGCTCGCCTGAGTGCGCATCCCGCCGTCGAGCAGGATCACCGCCAACGCGAGGTTACTTACCATGTAGGCGAAGGGATAGTTATCGAAGGGGATACCGCCGATGCCGTCAACGCCGGCCAGCATGCCGATGGCCAGGAAAATAACAAGAATGGGTATGCCAAGACGCGATGAAAATGAACTTAATAAAATACTGCTGGTTACAAGTACAGAACCCAGAATGAAAAGGCTGATTATCGCTGCGGCATCCAATGTTCTCTTTCTCCCACCTCAATGTTAACGCTGTTACTAAAACCCTAACATATTAACAACGGCAACAGCGTTTTATTAAGGGGGTTTTTTATGCTTTTATGACCGGATGACCACCGATCGTTAACCGACTGCCCGAAACATCATGTGTAAGCGTCGCCTGCGCGCCCAGCGCAAGGGTAACGGTCTGCTGCTCATGGCCGAAATCCAGCCCGGTGATAACCGGAATATCCAGCCGCGAGCGGATGAAATCGACCATCGTTTCCAGGGAGTAGCCCGCATCATAGTCATTCGGGGCAGAGCCGCTGAAGCTGCCCAGCACGATCGCGGACTGGCGATCGAGAATACCGGCATGATAAAGCTGCAATAACATGCGCTCGACGCGGAACGGATGTTCGTTAATATCCTCCAGCACCAGAATGCCGTCCTTGATTTGCGGCATCCACGGCGTGCCGATCAGCGAGACTAGCATCGCCAGGTTACCGCCCCAGAGCTGGCCCTCACATTCCCAGTGCGGTCCATTGCCTTGCCATTCAACGCTGTAGGTGGGATTGCGCAGCGCGCGCCAGAAATGCTCCATTGTGAACGCGTCCAGTTCCGGCGCGCCGAAGTTACCGGCCAGCATCGGGCCGCTAAACGTGATGACGTTATGCAGCGCCAGAAGACCAAGCTGGATGGCGGTGAAATCGCTGTGGCCGCATATCAGCAGCGGATCCTGCTGCTGGCGCTGCGCCAGGCCCTGCCAGTCAATGCTCTCAAGCAGCCTGCTCGCACCATAGCCGCCGCGCACCGCAAGGACTATTCGGTTTTCGCCCTTCAGGTTCACCAGGCTATTGATATCATTTAGCCTCTGCGCTTCTGTTCCGGCAAAACGCTGCTGGCGGCGGGGGATAATTGTCTGATTTTCTACCTGATGGCCGGATTCCAGTAAGCGCTGAACGCCCCGCTGCGCCGCGTCCTGGTTAATACAGTAGCCCGACGGCGCGATGAGATGAAACTGAGACATGGCAATTCCTTGCTGAATGAGAAACTAATTGTCTATATCATGCCGCGTATACGCCGCCTGCTTCAAGGGCGGCGCACCGCGATGACCGGCTATAAGGATAGATGACGTGAAATTGAGATGGTTTGCTTTTTTGATTGTTTTGCTGGCTGGCTGTAGTTCAAAACATGATTATCAAAACCCGCCCTGGAATCCGGAAGTACCGGTGAAACGGGCCATGCAGTGGATGCCGATCAGTGAAAAAGCCGGGAAGGCATGGGGCGTCAGCCCGCGGCTGATCACCGCCATTATTGCGGTGGAGTCCGGCGGCAATCCTACGCTTGTCAGCAAATCCAACGCGGTGGGGCTGATGCAGCTGAAAGCCTCTACGGCGGGGAGAGAGGTCTACCGCTATATGGGCTGGAGCGGCCAGCCATCGACCAGCGAGCTGAAGAACCCGGAACGCAACATTTCTATGGGGACCGCTTACCTGAGCATTCTGGAACACGGCGTGCTGAAGGGCATTGAGGATCCGGAAGTGATGCAATACGCGCTGGTGGTCTCGTACGTGAATGGCGCCGGGGCGCTGCTCAGAACTTTCTCCTCTGATCGCAAAGAGGCGATTGAGGAGATCAACGACATGGACAAAGATGAGTTCGTCGAGCATGTGGCGAAAAATCATCCGGCACCGCAGGCGCCTCGCTATATCTGGAAAGTACAGAAAGCGATGGATGCCATGTAATGCCGCAAACGGGCGGCGCTCGCTGCCCGACTTTTCCTACAGAACCTTATTCGCACGTTCCCGTGCTTCCCGTTCCAGCGAATAGATAATGCGCTGCAACTCGCGCTCCGCGCCGGGCCCGACGTTCAGAAAACGGAAGCTCAGACGCGGCGTGGTAATCGTTTCATTTTTGCTGTCCACCACCGTGCGCTCGCTGATGGCAATCAGCTGTGCATCGAAATAAAAACGGCCCCAGCCCGCCATATCCAGTTCTATTTGCGTGAACCGCATGCCTTCTACCAGACCCTCCGGCTTCGGGGTATCCATCAGTGCGCCCATTCCACCCAGCGACAGGTCAAAGAGACGGAAGCGGATCTCTTTTTTGTCCGGCATTTTGGCCTTACAAAAATAGGCAGGATGAAGGGGGGCGCTGATGCGGAAATATTCACGGCGCTGGACAAACCAGAGATTGCCAGGAAGGAGGGTAACAAAAGCCGGAAGTCCCTGGTATTCGCTCAGTTCCAGTCGCGGCAGGACAAATTCCACTTTGGCCCCATGGGTTTCGGCCATGACCACGATATTCTCTGCTTTCAGCGCCGCGCGGTTTTCATACTCCAGGCTGCCCAGGTCAATAACCAGCCTCTCCTGCGAGACGTCAAGGATCTTGCTGATAAACTGATTATTCGACCAGCTGATGCGCAGCGGCACTTCGCCTTTTTGCAGGTCGCGTAATACCCCTAATACAGCCAGCGGATTTTGCTTGAGGAACTGCTCACTGTAATGACTCACGCCGGATGGCTCCTTGATTGATGACAGACTGTCTTAGTGTTATCGGCAATCCACCCTCAAACTTAATACAAACCGGTGAGATTTTTTTACCGTTGTCCGCAGGATAAATCGGTGAGACGAAACTGGTTTTCCGGTGATGACCTATACTTAAGTTAGCTGTGCAGAAGGTTTTCTGCACATGCGTTTAATCTGCAAGAGGGCATTGCTATGGGTATCATCGCCTGGATTATCTTTGGCCTTATTGCCGGCGCTATCGCAAAACTGATCATGCCGGGAAACGATGGCGGCGGCTTTATTTTGACCTGCGTACTCGGGGTCGTTGGTGCGGTTGTAGGCGGCTGGCTGGCGACGATGTTTGGTTTTGGTGGTGACATCAGTGGTTTCGACATGCACAGTTTCCTGGTCGCTGTCGTGGGAGCCATTGTCGTGCTGGGCATATTCAGATTACTGCGACGAGCATAAAATGACAGAACGGCTCTCTGCGGAGGGCCGTTTTTTTTGCCGCCATATTGATTTGCTAATCTAAATGATAATAATTGTCGTTCCGTATTGCATGTAATAACAAGACGACATTATGAACTCCTCACGTTTTACGTTATGCACCCTGGCGGGTGCCGTCACGCTGGCATTGCAGGTCCAGGCTTTCGCCGAAGAATCAACCATTGTCGTCACGGGCTCAGAGCAGGGCAGCGCGCTGCCGGCCTGGACCAACAGCGCCACCAAATCGGCCGTTGCCGAAAGTAAAACGCCGCAGGTTATCAACACGCTCTCTGCGCCGGAGATCGAAAAGCGTCACGCGAACTCCGTGAATGAAATCCTGCGCTATGCCCCAGGCGTCTCAACCGAGGTGCGGGGGAATACCTCCTATATGAGCGAATACAAAATTCGTGGCTTTACCGTTGATCAGGAGTTTTACAACGGACTGCAGCTACCCTATAACGTCACCGGTAACACCAAGGCGCGCATCGATCCGCTGTTAATAGAGAGCGTCGATATCCTGAAAGGGCCTTCATCGGTGCTTTACGGCGGCGGTTCGCCGGGCGGGCTGGTAAATATTCAAAGCAAAAAGCCGCAGCGGGAAGCCCGAACCGAGGTCGGTTTTAACACCGGGAACCGTAATCTGAAAGAAGGCTACCTCGATTCGACCGGACAAATTGCCGACAGCGACTGGAATTACCGCCTGCTGGGTAAGGCGACGGAGAATGACGATCAGCCGCACACCAGCCGCTATGAAAATTATCTGGTCGCCCCGTCCGTTACATGGCAACCCGACAGTAAAACCCGCCTCACCCTGGATGCGCTGGCGCAAAACTCCCCGAGCCTGACGCCGTCTAACCCGCTGCCGCTCGCTTATCTGCGGTCCAAATATGCCGATCGCCGGGATTACGCCGGAGATGAGTGGAGCGGGTTTAAGCAGCGGCAGTGGATGCTGGGCTACAGCTTCGAACACGAATTTGACAGCGGCTGGGGCTTTAATCAGAAAGCGCGCTATTTCGACGTCGATACCCACCAGAACAGCGTCTACGCGACGGGAACGGGAAGTGAGGTCTATCAGCTTAACCGCTTTGCCTATACCACCGATGAAGATCTTAAGAGCTTCAACATCGACAACCAGGTGACTAAAACCGTTGCGCTGGGCGACTGGAAACACCATCTGCTGGCCGGGTTTGACTATCAGAGGCTGAACTCCCATTTCCACTACCGCTACGCGTCGACTACGCCGGACATGGATATGCGTAATCCGGACTATTCGCAAATCCACGAAAGCGCGCTGGGGCTCTACAACGCCCAGAAAAACCGCCTCAGCTACCAGCAGAACGGGTACTACCTGCAGGATCAGGTGGAATTTGGCGGCTTAAGTCTGTTGGGCAGCCTGCGCTACGACGATTACCGCTCCGTCACCACCGATTACCTGCAAAACGGCGATAAGGCCTGGGTATCGCAGGATCGCGTTACCAAACGCCTGGGGGCGCTTTACGCCTTCGATAACGGTATTTCGCCGTTTATCAGCTATTCAGAGGGTTTTGCACCGGTCTCGCCGCAGGGGACGCTCACGGCGAAAGACGTCAAGCCAACCACCAGCAAGCAGGTGGAAGGAGGGGTTAAATATCTGCTGGCCGAGTACGCCACGACGTTTACCGCCTCGGTGTTTAACATCCGGCAGAAAAACGTCGTCACCTCCGACCCGGGCTTCCTGAACTACCGTCAGACTGGTGAAGTGGAATCCAAAGGCGCGGAGCTCTCCGCCATCAGCCGCCCGACGGACAACCTGACGCTGATTGCCAACTATGCCTACACCCACGTAATTAATACCGAAGATGATAAATACCAGGGCAAGCGTCCCACTCAGGTGCCGGAAAATGCGTTCAACCTGTGGGGGGATTACACCTTCGAGAGCACGCCGCTGAAGGGGCTGATGCTGGGCGCCGGGGCGCGCTATACCGGGCCGATGGAGATTTCACCGTCTAACGATGCGGGTAAGCTGGGGGGCACCACGCAGTACGATCTGGCGGCGTCGTACCGGATGGGCGAAATTCTGCCTTCGCTGGCGGGGCTGACGCTTAAGGCAAGTATGCAGAACATCACCAATAAAGAGACGCTGACCTGCTACGATGCGACCAACTGCTGGATTGGGCGTGACAGGACGTATCAGCTAGGGGCGAGTTACAGCTTCTAAATCCCTGTGAGTTCAAAATGTAGGCCGGGTAAGGCGTAGCCATCACCCGGCAATACTCCCTTACTGCGCCGCAGCTTTCACCGGCGCAGCCTCATCGTTCGCCGCAGGCTGATTTTCCGGCACGCTGTCGCACGGTTTCTCTTTCGGACAAACCAGATCCAGCATTTTCAGCGTCACGCCGTTACTCCAGCCGAACCCATCCTGGAGCGGATATTCACCGCCGCCACCGCCGGTACCGGTAGAAGAGACATCATACTTCTCCACCAGCTTCTTCTCGCGGTCGTAAGTATGCTGAACGTTCTTCAGGAAGCGCCAGGTCACGTCCATTGCAACCTTATCCTGCCCATAGTTCTGCAACCCTTCCGTTGCCACCCACTGCAGCGGTGCCCAGCCGTTTGGCGCATCCCACTGCTGGCCGCTGTTGATGGTGGTGGTGGTAATACCGCCCGGCTTCAACAGGCGTGCGGAGGTGGCCGCGGCCACTTTATCGGCGCGATCCTGTGCCGCCGCCTTCACGTAGAGCGGGAAGAGGGCCGCCGCCGTGAGCTGGTTGCGCACCTTCTTACTCTTGAGGTCGTAATCGGCGTACCAGCCCTCTTTATCGTTCCACAGGTGGCGCTCAATGGCTTTTTGACGCGCGGTTGCTAATGCCTCGTATTTACTCGCCGCCGCGCTGTCGCCCGCCTCCTGGCCTGCTCGCGCGAGCAGTTTTTCCATTTTAAACATCAGGGCGTTCAGATCGACGGGCACAATGCTGGTGGTGCGGATGGTGCCGAGCTTTTGCGGGTCGTCCATCCAGCGGGAGCTAAAGTCCCAGCCCGAGGCCGCTGCGGAGCGCAAATCGCGGTAGATCTCCGTCGCAGGCCGGTTAGGGTTGCTCTTCGCCGTGGTGATATCGTCAAGCCAGGACTCCGGGCGCGGGGTATCGCGATCGTCCCAGTAGCGGTTGAGTACGGAACCGTCATCGAGCTTCACCACGCGCTGGTTAGCCTGCCCAGGCTGAAGGCTTTCTACACCCTCCATCCAGTAGGTGTACTCTTTTTCCATTTGTGGACGGTATTTTTTCAGCGCGTCTTTGTCATGCGTCGCCAGCAGCTCAACCATCAGTGAGAAGAACGGCGGCTGGGAGCGGCTCAGGTAATAGCTGCGGTTGCCGTTGGGGATATGGCCGAAGGTATCAATCTCATACGCAAAGTTATCCACCATATCGCTGATTTTGTCCCAGTGGCCGCTCTCCGCCAGGCCCAGCATGGTGAAATAGCTATCCCAGTAGTAGACCTCGCGGAAGCGCCCGCCGGGCACAACGTAAGGTTTCGGTAACGGCAGCAGGGAATCCCATTTGTTACTGGCTTTATCCGTGGTGCGCGTCAGCACAGGCCAGAGGTCGTCAATGTGCTCACGTAAGCTTTGTCCCGCAGGCGGCACATATTTTTCACCTTCCGCAGGCAGCGTGAAGTTCATCTCCACAAAGTGGCGCAGGTCAAAGCTTGTCTGGGTGTGCTGCATCCGGTAATCCGCCAGAATCATCAGCGGGTCGCTTTTGGGAACGGCATCGGCAAAGGTTTTCTGATCGGGAAACAGTTTGGCACTCTGCACGTCGTTAAACAGAGGGCCAAGCAAAATATCGGGTGAATTTTTCTGGTAGGCTGGCTGTTCTTCAGCATAACCCATCGTTGCCACACCGAGCAGCGCGCCTCCCAGCGCGAGGTGCAAAAGAGCAGGGCGTAAAGTACGAGGTCTTATCATCGGTTCGTCTCCTGTATTCCTGAGCAGCGTGACCGCTGTTATCAATCACCTGAAAACCTTAGACGAATATTGCCCGCTTCGCGTGTTGAATATCCCATTTTGCGCAGAACCAGACAATTTACCGCTTCGCACGCCCTGTCCGGAAGGATTTGTTGTGCAACAAAAAAAATAATAGAACCCAAAAGGCTATGTAGTCGAAATGGCGATGCTCCCTATTTGCGTATTCACTTTTATAATCAGGATGGATTTTATGAAATTAAAAAAAACGGTAATACTGATAAGTGCATTTTATTCCGGCGCTTAGACAGCAGCTGGCAGCACCCGCCGTTGTTGTGCAGTCCGAAGAGCCGGTGAGCAAAGCCGAACCGCCAAAGCTGACGCTTTCAGGGTTTGGCGATATTAAATTTTATGGTGACGTGGAGTTTAATATAGATGCCGCCAGTAAAACAGGCAGTCTGACCTCCATTAAGCAAAGCGCTAATAGCGACCGGGCACCGGGATATAAATAACGCTGGGATATTAACGGGCGTAATTTATGAGGTTTTGATGGTTATCGAAAAAGGGATAACGGCAATTTTGCCGGATTTTCCGTTCAGCCTCTCGGCGGGAAAATGTATCTCGATGATGCGGTATTCTTCTTCGGTTCTGTGAACGACTGGGAAATTAAAGTCGGACGATCTCTACAGCGACGGCTACGGGTTTACTATGACCTGGGACGGGCTTAAAACCGATCCGGAGAACGGCGTGGTCATGAACCTCAACACCGCTTACCTGGACGCGAAGGGCGAGTACGATATTCATACCATCCATACGATCTGATCCCGAACGTCATGAAGATGAAAAACTTCAACATCTATCTGGGCGCGTATGCGTCCTGGGTCAACGCTTCGCCGAAAGCGGGCGATAAGAAAAACGACGATCGCTACGGTGGCCGCGTGCGCTTTAAATACTCTTTCTGATGCCAGCCTGCCGGTCAGACCTCTTCCGGGGCCTGGCCGGCTTCCCGCAGCGTGCCCGGCGCATGGCCAATGATGCGCTTAAAGGCCCGGCTAAACGCCGCCAGCGATCCGTAACCCAGCCGCAGGGCGACCGTTTCAATCGGCTGATTTTCGTGACGAATGTACTGAATCGCCAGCCGCATTCTCAGTTCGCTGAGATACTTTGCCGGGGTCGTCCCCGTCGCGGCCAGAAACCGTTCGGCAAACACGGAGCGTGAGGTGCCCGCTTCTTTCGCCAGATCCGCCACGCTCCAGTTCAGGCCAGGCTGCTGGTGCATGGCGTAAATGGCCCGGCTCAGGCGCGGGTCGCGTAAAACCTGCACCCAGCCGGTGGCTTTACCGCAGCCGCCCTCAACCCAGCCGCGCACAATTAACGCCGCCACCACATCAGCCAGCCGGGCAAGGATCCCGGCGAACCCGGCCTGACGGGTCATGGATTCTCGCTCCATCGCCGCCAGTAGCGGATGAATTTCCGGCCAGGTGGACATCAGCCGGCTGACCATCATCACTTCCGGCATTGCTTTGATCAGCGGCTGCATCCCGCCGAGCTCAAAATCCATACACCCGCTAAAGATGATGGTGTTCTCGCTCTCCGGACAGGGCTCGCAGGTAATGGCGCACACCGAGCCGCAGATAGGTTCGCTCGGAAAAGCGTTCACCGGGGTAATGGCTGCCTGCGCGTCAGAGAGCAGGGCGTGGGCATTCCCGCCAGGAATAAACAGCGCGTCGCCGCCGCTCAGTTCGAAGGTCGCACCGCTCTCCATACGCAGCAGGGCGCTACCGTGGCTCACAAAATGGAACTGCGCCTTACCGGGCGCCTGGTGGAACGCCACGCCAAACGGCGCGCTGGCTTCAATCCGTCGGTATTTCACGCCCGACAGGCGCATGCCGCGTAAGAGTTCGCTGATCAAATCGGGGGACTGAACGGTCATGGCGCAACTCCGGACGAATAATCAATAAGTGGAGATTATATGTCATAGATCGTCCACGGTGAACCCTCTATGCTTTTGCGACAGTTGTCACATTTTTATAACGGGAGAACAACAGATGAATTCATGTGTCGTGGCGAGAGAGGCCGTGGCGCCTGCCAGACCCGCCTGGCGGGCCGTCTATTCACTGGGGCTGGGCGTGTTTGGGTTGATAACGGCTGAGTTCCTGCCAGCCAGTTTGCTGACGCCGATGGCCGCGAGTCTGGGCGTCAGCGAGGGCATGGCCGGGCAGGCCGTCACCGCCACCGCGCTGGTGGCGCTTGTCACTGGGCTTCTGATTACGCCGGCGACCAAAAGTATCGACCGTCGCTGGGTACTGATGTTTTTCTCCGTGCTGCAAATCATCTCCAGCCTGCTGGTGGCATTTGCGCCTACGCTGCACGTCCTGCTGATGGGGCGTCTGCTGTTAGGGGTCGCCATCGGTGGCTTCTGGGCGATGTCGACGGCCACCACGATGCGCCTGGTTCCGACGGATAAAGTACCGAAGGCGCTGGCGGTGATCTTCTCCAGCGTGTCGATTGCCACCGTGGTTGCTGCCCCGCTGGGGAGCTATCTGGGTAGCCTGATCGGCTGGCGCAACGTCTTTGTGCTCTGCATACTGCCGAGCGTACTGGCGCTGCTCTGGCAGATCTGGGTGCTGCCGTCCATGAAGCCCGAGAGCAGCGGTAGCCTCAGCACGCTGTTCCGCGTGCTGCGTCGACCGGGCATGATCGGCGGCATGCTGGCCACTATTCTGATCTTCAGCGGCCATTTCGCCTTCTTTACCTACCTGCGCCCGTTCCTGGAAACGGTGGGGCAGGCGAACGTTGAGACCATTTCACTGATCCTGCTGGGCTTTGGGCTGGCGAACTTTGTCGGTACTTCCGTTGCCGGACATCTGCTGGCACGTAATCTACGCCTGACGCTGGCGCTGGTGCCGTTCGCCATGGGCATACTGGCGCTGACGATGGTGGCGTTTGGCCATCTGGCAATGCTGGACGGTTTCCTGGTGGCGCTGTGGGGCTTTGCGTTTGGTCTGGTTCCGGTGGGCTGGTCAACCTGGCTTGCCACCACCGTTCCGGATGAAGCCGAAAGTGCAGGGGGGCTGCTGGTGGCCTCAATCCAGCTGGCGATAAGCGCCGGTGCGGCCGGGGGCGGGGCGGTATTTGACCTTAACGGTGCCAGCGGCGTATTCGCCGGAAGCGGGTTCCTGCTGGTGACGGCGATGGTGATTGTGTTGATGGGCGTGAAAGTGAAAGCGGAATGATTTTTTTGCCGGGTGAGCGTTCGCGCCACCCGGCTCCAGGCTTACAGCCCTTTCTTATCCATTAGCACCGCCAGATCCACCAGGCGGTTAGAGAAGCCCCACTCGTTGTCATACCACGCCAGGATCTTCACCATGTTCCCGCCAATCACCAGCGTGGAAAGCCCGTCGATAATGGAGGAGCGCGGGTCGCCCTGGTAGTCGCTGGAGACCAGCGGTTCATCGCTATAGCCCAGGATCCCTTTCAGAGGCCCGCTGGCGGCCGCGTTGCGGAACGCCTCATTCACCTCTTCGGCGGTTACGCTACGGCTGAGCGTTACCGTTAAATCCACAATCGACACCACCGGCACCGGCACGCGCAGGGAGTACCCGGTCAGCTTGCCGTCCAGGGAGGGGATCACTTTGCCCAGCGCTTTCGCCGCGCCACTGGAGTAAGGCACAATCGACAGCGCCGCCGCGCGCGCGCCGCGCAAATCTTTTTCCGGCTGGTCGTGCAGCGCCTGGCTGTTGGTGTAGGCGTGCGTCGTGTTCATCAGACCATGCTCGATCCCGAACTGCTGATGCAGCACCTGAGCCGCCGGCGCCAGACCGTTAGTGGTACAGCTCCCGTTACTGACGACCACGTGCTGAGCCGGGTCGTAGCGATCGTGGTTCACTCCCATCACAACCGTCAGATCGTCATTCTTGCCGGGCGCGGAGATGATGACGCGCTTTGCGCCACCCTGCGTGACGTGCACCGCCGCTTTTTCCCGATCGGTAAAGAAGCCGGTGGCCTCAATTACCACGTCAACACCAACATCGCGCCACGGAATATTTGCCGGGTCGCGTTCGCTAAACACCACAATCCGCTGACCGTCCACCTGCAGCGCGCCGTCAGCCGCTTCAACGGGCGCGGGCAGTTTGCCCAGAAGGGAATCATGTTTCAGCAGGTGGGCGAGGGTTTTACTGTCCGTCAGATCGTTAATGGCCACAATCTGAAGATCCGGGTTACCCAGCGCCGCGCGCAGGAAATTACGTCCGATACGGCCGAAACCGTTAATACCGACCTTAACCATGGTGCACTCCTTATCTCTGTTGTCTGGAGTCACTGTAGGCGCGGGGCCGGTTGGCGTAAACGACAAAAAAGGATCAGATTACGCCATCTTGCGGCAGTGGAAGCGCTGGCGGTACTCGCCTGGCGTGAGGTGGAGCTGTTTCTCAAACACGCGGCGCAGGTTAATGCTGGTGCCAAACCCGCTTTGCTCGGCAACCCGCTCAAGGGGATCATGGGTCTGCTCAAGCAGCTGTCGGGCGGCGGCCAGGCGCGCTTCCGTCACGTAACGGGCAGGCGAGACGCCCGCGTCGCGGGTAAAAACCCGGGTGAAATTGCGCGGGCTCATCGCCACCTTTTCGGCCAAATTTTCCACACACAGGTCGGCGGTGAGGTTCTGCAGGATCCAGGTTTGCAGTTCGCTGATAGGCCCCGATGCGCCAGGCTGCTGCAGGCTGTAGCGGCTGAACTGTAGCTGTCCGCCGGGGCGACGCAGATACATCACCATATCCTGCGCCACGTCGCGGGCGAGGGTAAATCCGTAGTCGTCTTCCACCAGCGCGAGGGTCAGATCGAACCCGGAACTCACGCCGCCGGAGGTCCAGATGGGGCCATCCTGAATATACAGCGGGCCGCCTTCGACATGGATAGCCGGGTACTGGGCTTGCATCGTCTCCAGCAGCCGCCAGTGGGTGGTTGCGCGGCGGCCGTCCAGCAAGCCGGACTGGGCAAGCAGCATCGCGCCCCCGCAAATGGAGGCGACCCGCCGGGCGTGCGGGGCAGCGAGGTGCAGCCAGTCCACCACCGCCGTGCTCTCCTGCTCGTTGATCCCGCGTCCGGTGATGATAATGGTGTCCAGCGGTTCGCGCGGATCCAGCTCCGGCAGACGATAGTCCGCCAGCAGGTTCAGGCCAGACTGGCCGTGGATCACCTGGTGGGGCTGCGTGGTGGCAATGATGATACGGTAGCGGGGCTGGGTAAGCCCTTCCGGATGCAGCCGGTTGGCCTGCATCAGAATGTCGGCGATACCGGCGGCCTCAAATAGCATGCCGCCGTCAGGTACGATAATTAATATTTTCTTCATGTCCTGAAAAGTACATTTACCACAGAATAAGTCAAGCCGGGTGTGACCCTGCGTTTCCGGCAAAGCAAAGCGATTTAAGTTCTTTGTCATTTCAGGCGTTATCCCCGATCGTCAGAGCATTGTCTCTGGCGAAACGGCGTCTGAAGGAATGAGTAAACGAAGCTCCCTCTATTTACATCCGCAGCAGCGCAATCACATCCACCGACTTGCATCTGGGGTTCTGTGGCGAAGTGAACTCCCTACGTGGCTGCTGATCGTCACTATCTATACCGGCTGGTTTTCCACGCTAACGTTCTGGCAAACGCTAGGCCTGCTTCCCGCCACGCTGCTGCTTATCTGGTTTACCGCCTGGTACATGTCCCTGCAGCATGAGCTGATCCACGGGCATCCCACCCGTTTTGCCCGGCTTAACCAGCTGTTCGGCACGCTCCCGCTGGCGGTCTGGTATCCGTATGGCCTGTACCGGGATTCCCATCTGGCCCATCACCGTCACGATAGCCTGACCGATCCGGTGGATGACCCGGAGTCGTATTATTTTACCGAGGCGAGCTGGGCGCGCTTTTCCCCGTGGCAGAAGCGCGCGATCCGGGCCCGGAATACTTTCGTCGGGCGGCTGGTTCTGGCGCCGCTGCTGGATATCCTTCAGGCGCTGGGCAGCGCCGGGGCGGCGTTTCGTGATTTTCACCTGCGGGCGATGGCGATGTGGCTGGTTCATGCTCTGCTGCTGGGGGCACTTTTCGCGTGGATGGTGCATCACGGCTTTTCACCCGTCTGGTTTGTGCTGGCGGTGAGCTATCCGGCGCTGGCGCTGACCAAGGTCCGCTCGTTCTACGAACATCGGGCGGCGGACGATCCGCTCGCGCGCTCGGTCATTAACGAGGCCGGGCTAGTCTGGCGGGTGCTGTTTTTGAATCTCAACTACCATTCTATTCACCACGATTTACCGGGCGTTCCCTGGTACGGGTTGCCGACGATCTACCGGCAAAACCGGGAGGCGTACCGGCAGCGTAACCACGGCTTTGTGGTCCGGGGCTACGGTGAATGGCTACGCCAGTTCTGGACCCGGCCAGTGGAGGTCACCGTCCATCCCGGAAAACAACAGGAGGAGAGGTATGAGTAACCTGCTGGCGTTTCCCATGTACGCCGTGGATCGCGGCGATACCCGCGCGCTCTGGCTGGCGGTGCAGCATCTGCTGGCCGCGCGTGGCGTGCCCGTCGATCGTGCTCCCGGCTGGCCGGAGTCTGACCTGCTGGCCCACTGGCAGCAGCCTGAGCTTATCCTCAGCCAGACATGCGGCTACCCGCTGGTGACGCAGCTCCCGGAGGTACAGGTGGTGGGCTGTTTTCACTACACCGCCGCGGGCTGCGAAGGGAGCCAGTACCGCAGTTTTCTGGTAGCGCGCGCGGAGGAAAGGCATCTCACGCTGGCGGATTTTCGCGGACGTCGGGCGGTTTGTAATTCGGAAGACTCGCAGTCCGGCTATAACGCGCTGCGAAAAAAGGTGGCTCCCCTGATTGTTGACGGGCCATTTTTCTCACAAACGTCCTTCAGCGGCAGCCACCGTCAGTCGCTGATTGACGTGCAGCGCGGGAAGAGCGATATCGCCGCCATCGACTGCGTGACCTGGGCGCTGCTGGAGCGTCATGAGCCGGAACGGCTTGCGGGTCTGGCGGCGTTCGATCGAACGCCGCTGACGCCAGGGCTGCCATTAATCACGTCGCGACGCACGTCCCCCGAAACGCTCAGCGCCATTCGCGATGCGCTGCGCGAGCTGGTGAGTGCGCCGGATTACCGGGAGGTCTGCGCCGCAGTGCTGATCGGCGGTTTCAGCGTGGTGACGCGCCAGGCTTACGCCTCCTTGTCCGCGTGATAAATCGCCTGCGCGTCGGTAAAGCAGCGCAGCGCCAGCGAAGAGACGGGTTTCTGCCTGCGCATAATCAGGCCGATGGGAGCCTCAATGTTCGCGTCGGCGATGGGGACAATCCTGAAAGTGCTGTTCAGGGCTTCCAGCCCGTTATTCAGAGGCATCACGGCGCAGCATACGCCGCTCTGAACCGCCTGAATGATCTGGAACGTGGAGTCGCTCTCAAAAACGGCCGCCGGTTCGATGCCAGCAGCTTTAAAGCTGGCCTCCATATGCGCCCGGTAGTGCATCCCTTTGGTCAGGAACCCCAGCGGAAAATCCGTCAGGTCGTGCCAGGTCAGCGTCTCCGGGGTAAGCTGGAAATGACGGGTATCGTGGAGCAGGCCCATCTTCGTTTTGGGAAGCTGAATAATGTCAAACAGGCTGGTATCGATGCTGTTCAGGTAGCAAATCCCCAGCTCAAGCTGATTGCGGCTGACGCCGTCGGCAATCTGCGCCGAAGACATAGAATAGAGGCTGTAGGTCAGCTCCGGGTACTTTTGCGTCAGCAGGCGGATAAAGATCATCGGATCCACGCTCGCCAGCGGCACCATCCCCAGACGTAATTCTCCCACCACCTGGCCTTTGCACAGCGCGGCTTCCGCCTGCAATCCGTCGTGCGCGGCAAGAAGCGCGCGCGCCCATGCGAGGATGCGCTCTCCCTCCGGCGTAAACCCTTCAAAACGCTGCCCGCGCACGATCAGCACCAGCCCCAGCTCCTCTTCCAGGCTGCGGATGCGCATGGAGAGGGTCGGCTGGGTGATATTGCACCGCAATGCCGCTTTACCAAAGTGGCGGGTCTCGTCGAGCGCGAGTAAATATTTTAACTGTTTTATGTCCATCACTCTTCTCTGCGCGTAAAGCCTTACAGCATGCGGATCTCTTTCGAGCGCAGGGTAATGCGAACCGGAACCGATTTATACGACGGCGTACCACTGTCCTTATCGAGATAATCGAGCGGCACCAGCACGTTGGCCTCCGGGTAATACGCGCCGACGGAGCCCGGGGCGATGTTGTACGCCACCACCGTAATATCTTCCAGCCGCTGCGCGCTGCCGGGGAGGGCGGTTTCGATATCCACGCGATCGCCGTGTTCCAGCCCTGACTGCGCCATATCTTCTTCGTTCATAAACAGCACGTCGCGGCGGCCAAATACGCCACGGTAGCGATCGTCCAGGGCGTAAATGGTGGTGTTGTACTGGTCGTGGCTGCGCAGCGTGATCAGGCGCAGCACATGCTCGCCTTCACCGCTGGCGTTTTCCTGTACGCCGTCGAAAACCGAGAACATCGCTTTGCCCGTTGCGGTCGGCCAGATACGCTGTGTCGGAGGCAGCGGCATGCGGAAGCCGCCGGGAACACGGATCCGCGCATTGTAGTTCTCAAAGCCCGGAATGGTCTGCTCGATCAAATCGCGGATGCGGTCGTAATCCTCGACCAGCGTCAGCCAGTCCACGCGTGTTTCCGGCAGGGTAGCCTTTGCGAGGCCAGCGACGATGGCAGGCTCCGAACGGAGCAACGGCGAGGCGGGTTTCAGCTTGCCGGAGGAGGCATGCACCATCGACATAGAGTCTTCGACGGTGATGGACTGACGGCCGGTGGCCTGCATATCCAGTTCCGTGCGGCCGAGGCACGGGAAAATAAAGGTCTCTTTGCCCACCAGCAGATGGGTACGGTTCAGCTTGGTCCCGACGTGCACGCTCAGATCCAGGTTACCCATCGCCGGGAAACCGTTCTCGTGGTCGGGCATCGCGACGGCAAAGTTACCTCCGAGGCAAATGAGCGCTTTTGCGCGACCGTCGATCATGGCCTGCGTCGCCTGCACCGCATCGTGTCCGTGACGGGAAGGGGGCTCAAAGCCAAACACCTCTTTCAGGCGGTTCAGGAAGGCCGGGGCAGGCTTCTCGCTAATCCCGACGGTCCGGTTCCCCTGAACGTTAGAGTGGCCGCGCAGGGGGCAGATCCCCGCGCCGGGCTTGCCGATATTCCCGCGCAGAAGCAGCAGGTCAGCAATCAGGCGGACGTTCGCCGTGCCTTTATTGTGCTGGGTAATCCCCATTCCGTAAGTAATAATGGTGGCGTTTGATTTGGCATAGGCCTCGGCCACCTTTTTGAGCGCCGCCTGGCTGAGCCCCGACTCGCGCTCAATGTCGTCCCAGCGGGTCTGCGCGATATCGGCGGCAAAATCTTCAATACCCCGGGTGTGTTCTGCAATAAACGCGCGGTCAAGCACGTCACCGCGTTCGGCCTCCATCTCCAGAAGGTGTTTAGCAATGCCTTTCAGCGCGGCGGCATCGCCCCCGGCCTTCACCTGGAAGTAGGTCGAGGCGATGTCCGTAGAGCCATAGGTTGCCATTTCAATCACGCTTTGCGGGTCGGCAAAACGTTCGAGGGCGCGCTCGCGCAGCGGGTTGAAAACGATAATCGGCACATTGCGACGCGCCAGCTCGTGCAGGGTACCCATCATTCGCGGATGGTTGGTGCCGGGGTTGTGACCGATGGAGATCACCAGCTCAGTCTTGTCGAAATCGTCCAGCGAGACAGTGCCTTTCCCAATTCCGATGGAGCGCGGCAAGCCGACGCTGGTGGCCTCGTGACACATATTCGAGCAGTCCGGGAAATTATTGGTGCCGTACTCGCGGGCGAACAGCTGGAACAGATACGCCGCTTCGTTGGAGGCGCGCCCGGAAGTATAGAACTCGACCTGGTCCGGTTCGAGCCCGCGCAATATTTCCCCGATGCGTTGAAACGCCTCGTCCCAGTCGACGGGCCGGAAGGTATCGCTGGCCCGGTCATAGCGCAGGGGATGCGTCAGACGACCATAACCTTCCAGCTCAAAGTCTGATTTAGCCAGTAGCGAGGAGACGCTGTTTTCCGCCAGAAAATCGGGCGTCACGCGCTTACTGGTCGCTTCCCAGGTTACCGCTTTCGCGCCGTTCTCGCAGAACTGGAATGTCGACTTGTGCTCTTTATCGGGCCACGCGCAGCCGGGGCAGTCAAAACCGTCCGGCTGGTTGGTACGCAGCAGCGTCGCGGGAGCGTCCAGGGTATCCATTTGGGTACGTACTGCAATGGCCGTCGCCTTCAACGCGCCCCAGCCGCCGGCAGGACCATCGTAGTGTCTGATACCGGGAACTGAGCGTCTTTTCGTGTTCATACTGACTCCTGACGTGTTTGGTCGCGCAACGGCTGGGTAATAAGCAAAAGCAATGACAGGCGGAGATGGAAATCCACGCGGTCGAGTTACGGCTCTTGCCTGTAATTATCTTTATAACAATGAGTTAAAAATGTTGACATGCAACTATTTAAAGAAATTATAACGAAATTTTATCATTTTAATAATAAATTGTATCTATCATTCGGTAGGCAGGATAGATAGCATCGAGAGAGAAAGCATGTAGCGCAGGTAAAATTTCGAATGAAAGAGATGGTCGCTCTAAAGTGGAAACGTGGCGGCTGACAGGCGCTGTAGCAACATCGGTATTCGAAATAGTGACGAGAAGGTTTACTCAGGCTTAATGATTAATGGAAATGTATAATCACTTACAGGGTTATTATCACAACATGAAATATAAGTTATTTTGAGTCGTGAAATTAAAGGCGCAGTCAATAAGTTAAATAGCGATGGTGTCGTCAGGTGATGCGGCAATATTAAACATACCCTGTTAGTGCAACAAATAATTCATCGTCGATATCTTCTTCTGATATCACCAAAACGACATTTCTACTAATTATGGTAGTGGCGATAATAGCATTATTGCGTTAATGAAATCCGTTCTCTTTTGAATTTTATGCTTTAATAACAGTGTGTTATATCATTAGAAGGTGTTGAAATAAGTAGATCCAGGCCATGTCGGGTTTTTTTATCAGATTAATCCTATAATGTTTTGTCTGCTTCAATTACCACCACTTACGCTGCGGTAAATATTGAATTGAAGCAAAGCTCATGTAAACTTGTTTACCGTTTGTCAAAATATGTCAGGAAGACGCTGGGCCTTATTCTGAAGGGCTCGTGCGGTAGCTATGCCTTTAAATTAGTAACACCCCGAAATTATCCTGACTATTTTAACAATAGCACCTAAGTCAAATTTCATCCCCTTATCTCCATCATCAAAATATCGCTACGGAAAAGCATATGAAAATGCGCGTACTGTTTTCACTTCTGTTTGTAATGGCGGTGGCGGGCTGTAAAGCGCCACAGAAACCGGCAATCACCGACGACACGATCGTGACCAGCCAGGTCAACGGTGTCACCCTGACCCACCGTCATGCCGTGGTGCCGCCAACGGAATTCACCCAACTCAACGAGCCTTATCGTGCCATGTACCCGGCCTCCCTGATGAGCCGTCCTGATTTTGGCGGAAAGGTTATCCGTACGCTGGAAACCGGAAAAACCTATGTAGTGCTGGGGCAGGTTGAACACTACTGGATGGCGCTCGCCGATGAGGGGAACGACCAGCTGATTGGCTACGTCCCGATGCGTGCCGTTATCAAAGCCGACCAGTACGAAGCCACCGTCCGAAAACAGGCCATTCGTCCTAAGGTGCGTAAAAAAGCGACCTGCGTCGATGTGGATGGCAACAGCAAAGCCTGCAAAGACAGCGCTAACGGTACCTGGATCCTGAACTAAACGGCTTTCGTGGGCGTATTTTTATGAATAATAAAAAGTTTCATCGGCTGTGGTTAGTCTTTTACGCGGCGATTTTCGCCCTTGTCAGTGGTTGTACGTCGTCTTCACACAGCGACCCTTCCCGCTACAATCTGCAGTTTCAGGCTCATCCACAAATCAATGATTCTGCGCCACTTAAAGTCCGGGTGCTGTTGTTGAAATCCGATGCGGATTTCATGTCCAGCGACTTCTATTCCCTGCAGAACAACGCGTCAGCAACGCTTGGCGCGAATCTGCTGAACAGCGACGTTTTCTTCCTGATGCCGGGACAGCTGTCCAAAACCCTCAGCGGTCAGAGCGATCCTGAGGCACGTTATATCGGCGTGATGGCGGAATATCAGAAGCTGGACGGTAAAAAATGGCGCGTTTCACTCCCGCTGCCTGTGCCAGGCGAAAATCATATCTACCAGTTCTGGAAATGGTCCGCGGATGAACTCCAGGCCAACGTTTTTCTCGACGTAAACGGCATTCGGGTCATCAGCCAGTAACGCGCTTCACAACAGGAAACACATCATCATGACCAAAGCAGAAAAGGTCGTCTGGACCGAAGGCATGTTCCTGCGTCCACACCATTTTCAGCGGACTGAAAGTTATCTGCTCAACCATGTTCGTGAGTGGGGTGCGCTGCAGCGTTCCTATCTCTGGGGCTTTCTCGACGTAGAACTGGACGAAGCGATGCTTCGCCAGGGCTGCATTGCCCTGAGCTACTGCAGCGGGTTACTGCCGGACGGCACCTTTTTCCAGGTCCGCAACGGACGCAATGGTCCCGCGCCGCTAAAAATTCCTGACAATCTCACCAACGAAAAGGTGGTGCTCGCGCTGCCGGTTCGTCGTGGCGAGCGGGAAGAGGTGATTTTCAGCGAAGAGCCCGCCTCGCTGGCCCGCTTCGTCGCGTTTGAGCAGGAGGTGGAGGACGATAACGCCATGTCGGTGGGGGATGCCACCGTCCAGTTTGGCCGCCTGCGCCTGACGCTGATGCTGGAAAAAGACCTCACGGCAGAATGGACATCCATCGGCGTGGCGTTTGTGACTGAAAAACGCAACGACAACCACGTGCGGCTGGATAACAGCTACATCCCGCCGATGCTGAACGCCAATAACAGCCCGCAGATCTACAGCATGATCAACGATCTGCACGGTTTGCTGGTGCAGCGCAGCCAGCAGATTGGCGGCCGCCTGCGTCAGCCTGGCCGCTTTAACACCTCTGAACTGATTGAATTTACGCTGCTTTCGCTCGTGAACCGTCATCTGGGCGAGGTTTCACATTTAAAAACGCTGCCGCTGCTGCACCCGGAAACGCTCTGGCGCAGCTGGCTGCCGTTTGCCACCGAGCTCACGACCTGGACGTCGCAGCGCACCACCGAGGGCGTGCTGCCGATCTACGATCACGACGATCTGGCGAACTGCTTCAGCAAGCTGATGCTGATGCTGCGCCAGGGGCTGTCGCTGGTGATGGAAGACCACGCCATTCAGCTGCCGCTTAACGAGCGCTCGCATGGCCTGAACATCGCCACTGTTCCTGAAACCAGCATGGTGCGCGAATTTGGCTTCGTGCTGGCGGTGAAAGCCAACGTGCCGGGCGAACACCTGCAAACCCACTTCCCGGCGCAGATGAAAATTGCCCCGGTCTCGAAAATTCGCGATCTGGTTCAGCTGCAGCTGCCGGGCATTATGCTGCGCGCCATGCCGGTCGCGCCGCCGCAGATCCCGTGGCATGCCGGCTACAGCTACTTCGAGCTGGAGAAGGGCAGCGAGCTGTGGCACGAGATGGATAAGTCCGGCGCATTCGCCCTGCACCTTGCAGGGGAGTTCCCGGGGCTGGATATGGAGTTTTGGGCCATCCGTAGCCCGACAGAATAATAAAGCGAGCGCTTAATATGCAGGAACGACAGGATAGCGGCAGTGATGCCGCGTTTACCGGAGCCAGTAGCAACAATCAGCTGGTGGCGGCCGCCAATCCGCTGCTCAACGCGATTCCGCAGATCCGTCATTCGGTATCACATGACGATCAGGTGGCGTTACGCCAGCGCCTGATCGATGAGATTCGCCGTTTTGAAGTCCGCTGTCAGCAGGCGGGGCTGCCCTACGAAGTGATCGTCGGGGCGCGCTACTGCCTGTGCACGGCGCTCGACGAGGCCGCCGCGCTGACTCCCTGGGGCAGCAGCGGCGTCTGGTCCAGCAATGGCCTGCTGGTGACGTTCCATAACGAAACCTGGGGCGGCGAAAAGTTCTTCCAGCTGCTGGCGCGCCTGTCGCAGAACCCGCGCGAGCATATCCTGCTGCTGGAGATGATCAACTACTGCCTGCTGCTCGGCTTCGAGGGGCGCTATCGGGTGCTGGACAATGGCCGCACCCAGCTTGAAACCATCAAGCAGCGGCTGTGGCAAATGATCCGCGGCGTGCGCGGCAGCTATCCGCCGCCGCTTTCTCCCCATCCGGAAGATCGTCCGGTGCTGCGCAAGCTCTGGCGGCCGATGGTTCCCCTGTGGGCCTGCGTGGCGCTGGCCGGGTTTATCGCCTGCCTGTTTTACATCGTGCTTAACTGGCGCCTTGGCGACAACACCAACCCGGTGCTGGCGAAGATTTATCAGTCCCAGCTGCCGGAAACCACCATCCAGCAGCCGGCGCGTCAGCTGCCCGCGGTGCTTAACCTGCGCGGCTTCCTGAAGCCTGAAATTGAGGCGGGCCTGGTGGCGGTAAAAGACCAGGCAGATCGCAGCGTCGTGATCCTGAAGGGCGACGGGCTGTTTGCCTCCGCCTCGACCGTCGTGCGCGACCGCTATGAACCGGTCATCAACCGCATTGCGCAGGCGATGAACAACGTCAGCGGCAAAATTCTGGTGGTGGGCTACAGCGATAACGTGCCGATCCGCAGTGCGCGCTTTGCCTCTAACTACGAGCTCTCACTGGAACGCGCGCGCTCCGTACAGAAAATGCTGCAGGGAAGCCTCTCTCAGCCTGGCCGCGTGAAGGCGGAAGGGCGGGGCGAGATTAACCCGGTGGCGCCGAACACGACGCCGGAAAACCGCGCCCGTAACCGCCGTGTGGAAATTACTCTGCTGGTGTCGCCTGAAAACACCCAGGCCGAGCTGAACGGATTGCCGCAAGGAAACTAAGGATGCTGACTACACTTCTTTCCATTCTGACCAACCGCATTCTGTGGAGCTTCCTCGGCGTAACGGCGCTGGCGGCGGTGATCTGGATGATTGGCCCGCTGTTGTCCATCGTGGACACCCGACCGCTCGAATCCGAACAGAACCGCATCATCAGTATCGCCGTGGTCTACCTGCTGTGGGCGCAGGGCCATATTCTGCCGCGCCTTTATAACGCCTGGCTGAACCGCAAGCTGATGGACAAGCTCAACGAGAACACCACCAGCCCGGAGGCGGCGGATCCGCAGCAGCGCCTGAACAGTGAGGAGCAGATCCTCGCCAGCCGTTTTGATGAAGCCGCGCAGATGCTTAAAAAAGCGCACTTCAGCAAAGCGGGCCAGGGCGCTCAGTGGACCCAGCGCTTCAGCACACAATATCTCTATCAGCTGCCGTGGTACGTCATTATCGGCGCGCCGGGCTCCGGTAAAACTACGGCGCTGGTGAACTCCGGGCTGCAGTTCCCGCTGGCCGACCGTTTTGGTAAGACCGCGCTGCGCGGTATTGGCGGCACGCGCAACTGCGACTGGTGGTTCACCAACGAGGCCGTGCTGCTGGACACCGCGGGTCGCTATACCACCCAGGAGAGCGAGCAGGCGCAGGATGCCGGTGAGTGGCTGCAGTTCATGGGGCTACTGCGCAAGTACCGTCGCCGCCAGCCGATCAACGGCGTCATCGTCACGATCAGCATTTCGGACCTGCTGACCCAGTCTGCCGAGGCGTCCCGCCAGCAGGCGGTGAACCTGCGCCAGCGCCTGTCTGAGCTGCATGAACAGCTGGGTATCCGCTTCCCGGTGTACGTGATGGTGACCAAGGCCGACCTTCTCAAAGGCTTCCGCGCCTGGTTTGCCGACTACGATAAAGCACAGCGCGACCAGATCTGGGGCTTCACGCTGCCGTGGGAGCAGACCAAACACGCCGATTACGACCTGATGGGCAACTTCCAGCAGGAATTTTCGCTGCTGCAGCAGCGCCTCGATGCCGGGCTGCCGGAAACCATGCTCAAGGAGCATGACGCGAAAACCCGCGCCGAAGCGTATCTCTTCCCGCAGGAGTTCGCTGCGCTACGTCCGCTGCTGGCGGACTACCTGAGCACGGTCTTCGCCCGCTCCAACTTCGAAACTGAGTTCTCCCCGCGCGGGATCTACTTCGCCAGCGGGACGCAGGAAGGCATGCCGTTTGACCGCGTAATGGGCGAACTGAACCGCGCGCTCTCCCTGCCGGAAGGGGCAGAGCGCGATAACTGGGATTCGGTCAGTAAAGAAGCCCCAATCCCGGGCGCGAAGGGCCAGAGTTTCTTCATCAAGAACCTGCTGCAAAACGTTATTTTCCAGGAAGCCGGGATCGCCGGGGAAAACCGCTGGTGGGAACTGCGCAACCGGGCGGTGATCTGGTCCGGCTACGCGGCGCTGCTGGCCCTGCTGGCGATCCTCGGCGGGCTGTGGCTGACCAGCTATGCTAAAAACAAGGCCTATCTGGAAGAGGTGGATGCGAAGGTGCCGCTGCTGGACCAGCAGAGCAAAGCGTTGCAGAACCAGCCGCAGCGTGACCTGTTCGATCTGCTGCCATTGCTGAATGGCCTGGTGGACCTGCCGAAAAGCGACGCGTTTGATGTCAACGATCCGCCAGTCTCCCGCCGCATGGGGCTTTACCGTGGGGATGACGTCAGCGATGCTTCGCAGTCCCTGTACCAGAAGGCGCTGGATCAGCTGCTGTTGCCCGCCGTTGCTATGCACATCACCACCTGGCTGCGCAACGACAACGGCAGCGACGTGGAGTACAGCTATGAGGCGCTGAAAGCTTATCAGATGCTCTATCAGCCGAAGCACTACGACGGAAAATTCCTGCACTCCTGGGTGATGCTCAACCTGCAGCGCAACCTGCCGCAAAACGTCACGAAGGCGCAGCTGCAGCAGCTCGAATGGCACCTCACCCAGCTGCTGGAGCCGAAAATTCAGGCCTCGCCGTACGCGCAGGACGAATCCCTGGTGGCGCGTGAAAGAGCGCTGATCAACCAGCAGCCGCTTTCAACCCGCGTCTACGGTCGCCTGAAGCGCCTGCTGGAACATGACGACAACCTCAAACCGGTCTCCCTTTCCGACCTGGGCGGGCCACAGAGCGAGCTGGTGTTTTCACGCAAAAGCGGTAAGCCGGTGAGCGAAGGGGTGCCGGGTCTTTATACGCCGGACGGTTACTGGAAAAGCTTTAACAGCCAGATTGACAGCGTAACGACCGCCCTGCATGAAGACGACGCCTGGGTGCTGGGCGCCGCGACCGCGCAGGAAGATAAACAGCAGATCGATAACGCCGTACGTCAGCTCTACATGCGCGACTTTATCGCGAACTGGGATCGCTTTCTCGCCGACATCCAGCTTAACAACAGCGCCGATCTCTCCCAGCGCATCAACACTGCGCGCCTGCTCTCTGGCGCAAACTCGCCCCTGCGCCGTCTGGTGCAGAACCTGAGCCAGGTGCTGACGCTCTCCCGGGATACCCCGGCACCGGAAGATGCCGATAAAGCGCAGGCGCAGAGCAACCGCGCCACCCGCACGCTGGAAGCGCTGTTCAGCAATAATGACAATGCCCCGACGCAGGCCGCCGCGATTACTCAGGCGCCGGAGCAGCTGGTGACGGACCACTACGCGCCGATGATTGAGCTGGCCCAGCCGCTGGAAAAGGGTGGCAAGACCATCGTCTTTGATGATTTTCTTAAGCAGGTGGATGAGCTTTATCGTTACCTGACCGCCGTGCAGGATGCGGCCAACAGCGGCATGCCGGCGCCGGGCGGCGAGGCGATCAGCCGTCTGCAGGCCAGCGCCGGTCGACTGCCGGGCGGATTGCAAACCATGTTCAGCAACATGGCGGTGGGGGCCAGCAGCGATACCCAGCGCCGCGATCTGGAAAACGTGCGTAAGCGGATCAACGTTGAAGTCGGCGGTTTCTGCCGTCAGGCGATCGCCGGTCGCTACCCGCTGGTGCGCAGCGCCAGCACTGAGGTCACTCCGGACGATCTCGCCCGCATGTTCGCGCCGGGCACCGGGCTGATGGATACCTTCTTTCGCGACAACCTGACCAGCAAAGTGGATACGACGCAGGCAAACTGGCGCTTTATGCCGGGTATCGACGGTAAAACCCTGCCGGGCAGCGAAGGGCTGCTGAGGCCGTTCCAGCAGGCCCAGTCGATTCGCGACGCGTTCTTTGCTAACGGCGCAACCACGCCATCTTTCAAGGTGACGGTTCGCACCGTGCGAATGGATAACACCATTCTGAACCTGACGCTGGATGTCGACGGTCAGCTGCTGCGTTACAGCCACGGTCCGCAGGCGGTGCAGATCATGAACTGGCCGGGGCCGGGCGGCACCAACCAGGTCCGTATGCAGCTGGGTCTGGCTAACGGCAGCACCGCGACGCTTGTGACCAACGGCTCCTGGGCGCTCAACCGCTTTTTTGACAAAGCGAGCACCAGCCCGGGCGCGGGAAGCCTGAGCCGTCAGGCCACCTTCAACGTCGACGGACATCAGGTCACGCTGGAGTTTGCGCCGAACAGCATCCGCAACCCGTTCCAGCTTCCCCGTTTTTCATGCCCATAACCGCAAGGACAGCCGTATGACGAATACCCCTGCGATGAACCGCTACAGCTGGTATGGCAAATTACCCAGCGCCGGAGATTTCCTGCAGCGTCGCTTTCCTGACACCTTACAGCGCCAGTGGTCTCACTGGTTTCAGGTTGGCCTGCTGGCCTGGCAGCAGGAAGAGCAGCGCAGCGGCGAGCGCCAGTTCACCAAAGCTCCGGTCTGGAATTTCGTCGTCCCGCCGATGCTGGGCAGCCAGATGATCCAGATGGGCTGCCTGCTGCCCGGCCGCGACAGCGTTGGCCGACAGTACCCGGTCTGCATTCAGCTGAGCTTCGCCCCGTCAGAGTGGTCGACCAGCCTGCTCAGCCAGGCGGAGAGCTGGTATCAGCAAATTGGTCGTCTGGGGCTGCACGCGGTGCGTAACAGCTTTTCCGCCTCGCAGCTGGATGAGATGCTGATGTCCATTCCGGCGCCGCAGCCCGTCGAGCCGCAGAAGCGCTCTGACATCCTCGACGTCATTGGCTACGACGAGGACGGCCAAAGCACGCTGGGCTGGCCGCAGGCGGCAGAGTGCTTTGACCCGCTGCGTCAGACCAGCTACTGGTGGACCAACCGCTGCGACGGTTACCCGCTGTACACCCACGTTCACAGCGGCAACTTCACCGGCCAGCTTTTTACCCTGCTGTTCGACCCGGCAGGGGGCGCCCGCCCGGGGCGTCACGGTCTCTATCCGCCTATGTTTGAATAAGCAGGGATCTCATGAATATCGAAGAATTTCTCGCGCCAATAAGTCCCGACAAGCCCTGTGGCGACAATCTGGAATATGACGCTGACTTCCAGGCAATGAATCAGGCCAGTCAGGGCAAAGCGGAACAGCAGTTTGGCGACACCATCATCCCGGCAGAGCCTGCGGACTGGAACACGGTAGAAAAATTCGCTACCAGCCTGCTGAGCCGCACCAAAGATCTTCGCGTGATGCTGGCGTTAACCCACGCCTGGACCCGCCGTCGCGGTCTTGCGGGCTACGCCGACGGACTGTTGCTGGTGCAGGAAGCTATCGCGCGCTACTGGGAGCCGCTCTATCCGCTGCTGGAAGAGTATGGCGAAACCGACCCGTTCTATCGAATTAACGCTCTGGCAGGGCTGAGCGATAAATCCGAGCTCACCGTCGCGGTACGTAACGCCTCGCTGCTGCGTTCAAACGGCGATGAAATTTCGCTGCGTGACGCCCAGGCGCTGCTGGACGGCAGTAAAACCGAGTGTCCGGACTATCCGGGCGGTCGCCCGAGGCTGATTGACGAACTGGCCCGCGGCGACCAGCCGGGAACCGCAGCGGTCATTGTGATTAACGAACGGCTGCTGACCATCCGCGAGCTGCTTACCGGGCATCTCGGTGAAAGCGGCGTACCGGAAATGGAACAGCTGCTGAAAACCGTGGGGCTGGTCGCCAGCGCCTGTCAGGTGACCGACATCAGCAAGCTGCTGCCGAACCGTGAAGCGCAGGCTGAACAGCACGCTGAGCCGCAGCCTGCGGCAGCGCAGCCCGTTCAGCCGGTCACCGACTGGCGCAGCGTGCAGGTTACCAGCCGCGCCGACGCGCAGCTAATGCTGGAAAAAGCGAAGCAGTATTTCGCGCAGTACGAACCGAGCCACCCCGCGCCGCTGATGATTGAACGGGTGCAGCGGCTGTCAGAACTTAACTTTATGGACATTATTCGCGACCTGGCGCCAGACGGCGTTAACCAACTGGAAAACATCTTTGGACGCCGCGAATGACGCGTCCTGGCATTATGACGACAGGCATGGAGTCTGCCGTTTCACCTTCACCGCGCATCTTTGATGGAGAACATCATGGCAATGAGTAACAGTGGACAGAAATTCATCGCACGCAACCGTGCTCCCCGCGTGCAGATCGAATACGACGTAGAGATCTACGGTGCAGAACGCAAAATTCAGCTGCCGTTTGTGATGGGCGTTATGGCCGATCTGGTTGGCAAGCCGGTGGAAAACCTGCCAGCCGTCGACGAGCGTAAATTCCTGGAAATCGACATCGATAACTTCGATGAACGCATGAAGGCGCTGAAGCCGCGCGTGGCGTTCCAGGTAGATAACACCCTGACCGGCGAAGGTAAGCTCAACGTCGATCTGACCTTCGACAGCATGGACGACTTCCTGCCGGACGCGGTGGCCCGCAAAGTTGAGCCGCTGAACAAGCTGCTGGAGGCGCGCACGCAGCTCTCTAACCTGCTGACCTACATGGACGGCAAAAACGGTGCGGAAGAGCTGATCGCAAAAATTCTCCAGGATCCGACGCTGCTCAAATCCCTGAGCCAGTTGCCAAAAAATGACGAAAGTGCGAAAGGTAGCGAGGAATAATCGATGAGCAACCAGACTCAACAACACGATCAGCAGGCGGGTCAGGCGTTCAGCCAGGATGAGTTCAGCGCGCTGCTGAACAAAGAGTTCCGCCCGAAAACCGATCAGGCGCGTTCCGCTGTGGAGAGTGCGGTCAAGACCCTGGCGCAGCAGGCGCTGGAAAATACCGTCACCTTCTCGAACGACACCTACCGCACCATTCAGAACCTGATTGCCGGTATCGACGAGCAGCTCTCGCAGCAGGTGAACCAGATTATTCACCACGAAGAGTTTCAGAAGCTGGAGAGCGCCTGGCGCGGCCTGAGCTACCTGGTCAACAATACCGAAACTGACGAGATGCTGAAGATCCGCTTTATGAGCATCTCCAAGCAGGAGCTGGGCCGCACCCTGAAGCGCTACAAGGGCGTGGGCTGGGACCAGAGCCCGATCTTCAAGAAAATCTACGAGCAGGAGTACGGTCAGTTCGGCGGCGAGCCGTTTGGCTGCATCGTCGGCGACTATTACTTCGACCACAGCCCGCAGGACGTTGAGCTGCTGGGGGAAATGGCGCGCATCGGCTCTGCGGCGCACTGTCCGTTCATTACCGGTACCGCGCCGGGCGTGATGCAGATGGAGTCCTGGCAGGAGCTGGCCAACCCGCGCGATCTGACCAAGATCTTCCAGAACACCGAATACGCCGCCTGGCGTTCACTGCGTGAATCCGAAGACGCCCGCTATCTGGGGCTGGTGATGCCGCGCTTCCTGTCGCGTCTGCCGTACGGCATTCGCACCAACCCGGTGGACAGCTTCGATTTTGAAGAGCAGACCGACGGCGCGAACCACAACAGCTACTCGTGGGCGAACGCGGCCTATGCGATGGCCGCCAACATCAACCGTTCCTTCAAAGAGTACGGCTGGTGCACCTCGATTCGCGGCGTGGAGTCCGGCGGGGCGGTGGAAAACCTGCCGTGCCACACCTTCCCGAGCGATGACGGCGGCGTGGACATGAAGTGCCCAACAGAGATCGCCATCAGCGATCGTCGCGAAGCCGAGCTGGCAAAAAACGGCTTTATGCCGCTGGTACACCGTAAAAACTCCGACTTTGCCGCCTTCATCGGCGCGCAGTCTCTGCAAAAACCGGCGGAGTATCACGATCCGGATGCCACCGCCAACGCGCGCCTGGCGTCTCGTCTGCCGTACCTGTTCGCCTGCTGCCGCTTTGCCCACTACCTGAAGTGCATCGTGCGCGACAAAATCGGCTCCTTCCGCGAGCGCGAAGAGATGGAGCGCTGGCTGAACGACTGGGTGATGAACTACGTCGACGGTGACCCGGCTAACTCGTCCCAGGAGACCAAGTCCCGCAAACCGCTGGCGGCTGCGGAAGTGCAGGTGCAGGAAATCGAAGACAACCCGGGCTACTACGCCGCGAAGTTCTTCCTGCGTCCACACTACCAGCTGGAAGGTCTGACCGTTTCTCTGCGTCTGGTTTCTAAACTGCCGTCGCTGAAGACGAAAGACGCGTAAGAGCAACATCTTGCACGGGCCGGCAAGAAAGACGGCTGGAACGGTAATAATGACTTCACATTCATTCCGTTATTTCGGAGGAATGTAAGACTGTCAAATGACACGGGTCATTTGATATGAGGCAGAGGTAAAATATGGACGGTTTTATTCAGCCCCATGCTTTCCTGTTTGCCATATAAGTGCTTTTTCGAAAGCAATATTGTTCATCCACGAAGAGTAGATATTATGGCTATTGATATGTTTCTGAAGGTCGAGGGTGTTACGGGCGAATCTAAAGATTCTAACCACACCGGCTGGACTGATATTACCTCCTTCTCCTGGGGCGCTTCCCAGCCAGGTAATATGAGCGTTGGCGGTGGCGGCGGTGCCGGTAAAGTTAACTTTAACGACCTGCACGTTAACGCGCTGATCGACAAATCCACCACCGCTATCCTGAAACACTGCGCCAGCGGTAAACACCTGACTAAGGTTGAGCTGTCCGTCTGTAAAGCGGGCGGTCAGCAGGTGGAATACTCCCGCATTACGCTGGAGGATGTGCTGGTGACTTCCGTTCAGTACACCGGTGCAGACAACGGCGACACCGTGGGTGTGACCTATGCATTCCAGGCTGCGAAAGTGAAACAGCAGTACTGGGAGCAGACCACGTCGGGTGGTAAAGGTGCTGAAAGCAGCGCTGGCTGGAATATCAAAGAAAACAAAGAAGCATAATAATAGTGGGCCCGAAAGGGCTCACTTTACCCTGAGCTTCTTATCAAGGAGAAACGAGATGTCTCATATGCGTCCTGCTTTTGGTGCCGCCTGGAACAGATTCAGAGAAGTGAACGTAAACGTAGAACAGGTTGGCAAATTATTGGGTGGAAAAGTTCAGCATAATATCGACGCCGGTATTTTTAAAAATGCCTGCCCAATTCGTATGAGTTACGTTTTAAATTACTGTGGCATTCCGATTCCTTCTAACAGTAAATATGCGACAGTGACCGGGAACGACAAAAAGCGCTATATGTTCCGCGTTAAAGATATGATTGCATTTCTACCCACGGTACTGGGCAATGCAGATATGTCGGTCTCTTCCCCAACGCCTGCGCAATTTGCAGGCAAGCAAGGCATCATCATTTTTACCGGGCACGGCTGGAGCGACGCAACCGGTCATGTCACACTCTGGAATGGAAATATTTGCTCTGATGATTGCCATTTCCTCGGCTCACCGGGTAATGGTTCGTTTATTCCGACCAACGCCACCTTCTGGAGCCTGAAATGAAACGTTTATTACTGCTGGTATTGGCTATCAATGCCTCTGCTGTTTATGCCCAAAATCTGCCTGCCGTCAGCGCTTTTTCTCAGCAACAAATCTTTGAAAATTGGGTGCAAAACCGTTGCATCAGTAAGATCGCGGACAGTAAAAGTCTGAAAGATGATGCAGAGGCCAGCGCGGCCGCCTGGCTGGAAGCAAGCAATCTCCCTGCTGAAAATTTTGAAAAAGCTGACCAGATCATTGTTTCTTCTCTGAAAGAGAAGATAGGCGGTACTGAACCGGGTCAATATCAGGTTTTAAAGTGCAGCTTAATCGCCAACAGCGACGCGATTCGTCCGCTCAAAACCGCAAAATAGAAGCAATGGAAGCGGCCCCAAACGCCGCCGTTCTCGTCCCGAGAGCGGCAGCGTTTGAGCGCTAATCATACCAGCAGGAATACGCCATGCGATTCACGATTATTTCTACGAAACCCGGTCATCAGCCGCCGCAAAGCAGCTGTGATTTTTACGCCCCGGGCGGCACCATTGGGCGCGGTACGGATAACAATCTGGTATTGCCGGACAATGACCGCACCATCTCGCGTCTGCAGGCCATTGTCCACGTTGACGCTCAGGGAGAATGCCGTGTCACCAACCGTGGCAGCGTCACCCGCGTGGTATTAAACGATATTCCGCTGGAGCGCGGGCGTCAGGTTGAACTGCAGGATGGCGACATTCTCGGTATTGATGACTACCGTATCGAAGTGACCGAACTGATCCACGACACACAGCCGGTGAGCCGTATGGCGGCCAGCATGCAGCAGCAGTCACGTCCGACAGCAGCACCCGCTGCGCCCGCAGCGCAAACGAAGCCTGCTAACCCCGCGCCACGCGGTAAGGCGGAACCGACCGCCGTGCCTTCCGAAATCTGGGACAGCCTGATGCAGGAGTTCTCCATCTCCGACAGCATCTCCAGCAACCGCGCAAAGCCGCAGCCTGCGGCCTCACAGGATCCCTTCTCCCAGCCCGCCGCGCCGGAGCGTAATGCCGAAGATCCGTTGGCGATGTTCAACGACAGCGATCCAACGCTTGAGCGCAAGAACGTCGACCCGGACACGCTGTTCAGCGACGAAGCGCTGTTCAAAAAAGAGAGCATTTTTGACGACGTGACGCCTTCCACGCTGGTGCCGCCGGTTGAGGGGCAACCCGCCCCTAAAGAAGACGCGGCGGACGAGCTTGACCCGCTGGCGCTGTTCGGTGGAAAGGCCAGCGCGCCAGCCGCGCGCAATGATGACCCGCTCGGGCTGATGGGCGGAGCACCGTTAACCCACCCGGATGATATTGCAGACGAAAAGCCAGCACCAACGCCTGAACCGGAGCAGGAAGAGGACGTGCTTGCCGATTCTCCGCTGTTCGCCCCAGAGCCGCAGGAAACGCCACGTGAAGAAGAACCGGCGCGGCCGGATTACGCAGGCTTCACCATGCCTACGCCGCAGGCCGTTGCGCGCAGCAGCGCTCAGGCACCGAAGGGGCGCCTGCGCATCGACCCGGTCAATAACGCGGCATCCCCAACCGCCAGCCCGAATAATGGCGAGAAGGGTGAAGTGCTGCAGGGCGAGCTGCTGCAGGCGCTGCTTGAAGGTATGGGCCTGAGCGAAATGCAGCCTGTTCCGCAGTTTGACCGGGAAAATATGCGTCAGTTGGGGCAGATTCTCGGCATGTTCTCGCAGGGCACCGTGGCGCTGCTCTCGTCGCGCTCCATCCTGAAACGCGGCGTAAAAGCCGATATGACCATGGTGCTGGACGATGCCAACAACCCGTTCAAGCTGTTGCCGACCGGGAAAACCGTCTTAATTCAGATGTTCGGCACCCCGATGCCGGGCTTTATGCCGCCGACCAAATCGGTGCGCGATGCGCTGATCGACCTGCAGGCGCACCAACTGGGGATGATCTCCGGTATCCGTGCCATCATCGCCGCGATGCTGCAGTCCTTTAACCCGGAACAGCTGGAGGAGCAGGCGAAGCAAAACGGCATGACCTCGCGTCTGGCGCTGCCGGGCAGCCGCAAAGCCGCCCTGTGGGACTATTTTGTTCGTAGCTATGGCGAGACGGCGGGCGAGATTGAGGATGACTTCCACACCCTGTTCGGCGAAGCCTTCCTTCATGCGTATGACATGGAGGTGAATCAGTACAAAGACTCACAGAGCGGATCGGAAGACAAATGAATATCGCAACCGCTTCTCTCTCCCGCCAGGGGACGCGCGCCAGCAACCAGGATCAGACGGGAGAAACCATAGGGGAACGCTCGGCCTGCTTTGTCGTCTGCGACGGCATCGCGGGTCTGCCCGGTGGTGAAGTCGCCGCGGAACTGGCCCGTAACAGCATTATCTCCCGCTTCGATGGCGACAAGCACCTCAACGCGCAGCATATCCGCGACTACGTGCAGACGGCGAATCGCACCATTCTGAGCGAACAGCAGGCCGTTCAGGACTATCGCCGGATGGGCACGACGCTGGTCAGCCTGTTCATTGACCGGGACTACGGGCTGGCGTACTGGGCGCATGCCGGCGACAGCCGCCTGTACCTGTTTCGCCGGGGGTGGCTGTGGCACGTCACCACGGACCACAGTCTGGTGCAGCAGATGAAAGATGCCGGGCATCAGACGGACGATCTCAACAGCAACCTGCTTTATCTGGCGCTGGGAATTGAAAACGGCGGACCGGAAGCGAGCTACAGCGACGTGGTGCAGGTTGAAGACGGCGATGCCTTTTTACTCTGCACCGACGGGTTCTGGCACGGCGTCAGCGAAGAGCAAATGAAGCAGTCGCTGCACATGGTCAATACGCCGCAGGAGTGGCTGACCTTAATGAACCAAATCATTCAAAAGAATGGCGAGCAGGAGGGGAATGCGCAGGATAACTATACCGCCCTGGCGGTATGGATGGGCAACCCTCAGGACACCACTTTGCTGCACACCCTCTCTGATGCAGCACAATTTCTTCCCTGCGGAACTGATTAGACACACAAGGAACGATATGAAACTTTGGCTATCGGGTTTGGCACTTCTGGCGGCGACCTCCACCGCGCAGGCTGAAAATTTCCGCATCGTGCAGTCTCCTGCGCAGAAGCTGGATATCTGGATCGACAACATCAAAGACAACACCCCGCAGAGCTGGTGTAAGCCAGAAGTGGCGCTGCGCATTGTGGCGAACGGCAAGAAAGACGTCTCCGTGCTGGAAAACTTTGTGCCGCGTCTTGGCTCGCTGCTGGAACACCAGTGCAGCAAAGTGAATAAACTCAGCTGGACGCTCAACGATCCCGAGGGAACGACGCTGGCGCAGGGCACGGCAGCTAAAGCGCAGGACTGGGCGCTGGTGGTGAAACAGCAGCAGGCCGCGCCTGCCGAGACTGTCACCGCAACCCCAGCCAGCGGCGCGTTACTGCCACCCGATCAGAACGTGGCTTCCCGCACCGTTGCCGCGGACCGCACGCCGTGGCAGGAGTTTACCCTGCAGGATGGCTGCCACCTGCGCACCTTCTGGGAGGGCGGCGCGTCCGCTCCGGCGCTCTTTATTCCGGATTCTGACACCACCCGCTGCGGTAACGGCAGCTGGCTGAGCGGTCACACCGTTATCTCTCAGTCCCGCAACGGCGGGCAGAGAGAGATGGCAGTGACCTACATTCACGGCTTCCCGGTGATGGGGCTGAATCAGAGCGCCGATCCGGAAAACGCGCTGATCACCTCCGTCAATAAAGAGCGCATGGTATTCAGCACGCCAGACAGCGATCAGAGCTGGATGATCCTGCCTTACGACAGCACCCTGAACAGCTGGAAGAGCAACGGCACGGTAGCGGTAGAAATTTCCCGCGAGACCGCCAGCGACGATGCAAAACTGCAGGCGCGTATTGCGGCGGTGAAGAAAACCTGGAACGCCTGGGTTGCCCCAGGCACCCCGCTGAATATCGTTCTGATTGATACCCTGCGTCCTCAGCTGCGCGATCCGGCAGTAGGCGCCTGGCGCGCGGCGAATTAAGGAATGGCTATGAATACGCTCTATCAACACCTTGCGGGTGAAACGCTCAACGACGCGCTGGCGCGTCTTGAAGCGGAGATCAAAGCCCGCCCGGCAGATGCAGACCTCCGCGCCGCGTTCGTGCAGTTTTTAATCCTCAGCGGCAACGGGACGCGCGCGCTGACCCAGCTGAAAAGCTGGCTGGCGCTGAAGCCTCAGGCGAAACCCACCGTCACGCTGCTGGAGCAGTCCATTCAGGGCGAGCTGCAGCGTGCACAGGTGATGGCGGGGCAGGCGCGTCCGGCTATGCCTGAAACTCAGTGGCCGTGGCTGACCACCCTGGCCGCGGCGCTCCGCGAGGAGGGCGAGCGTGCCCGGTCGCTGCGCCTGGAAGCGCTTGACCAGGCGCAGGCCACTCCCGGCCACATCACCCTCGAAAACGATGAGGCTCAGCCGTTTGACTGGCTGATGGACGGCGATGCCCGTCTCGGCCCGGTGTGCGAAACCATCGTGAACGGCCGCTATTTCTGGCTGCCGTTTAACGCAATCGCCGAGATCCGTTTCCAGGCGCCTGCCAGCGTGACCGATCTGGTCTGGCGTCACGCGCTGGTGCGCCTGACCGACGGTACGGAGCAGGTATGTCAGATCCCGGCGCGTTACCCGTTTGCTGCCGATGCGTCGGATGCGATCAAACTGGGCCGCACTACCGAGTGGCAGCCGCTCGACGAGGACGGCACCCTCTACGAAGGGATGGGCCAGAAAGCCTGGCTCAGTGAGCAAAGCGAAAGCCCGTTGCTGTCGTTAAGCCTCGTGTCGTTTGCGACGGATGGAGCCGATGAGTAATCCCGCTGGCGAAGGCGATCTGCTGCGCAGCGGCTGGCAAGCCCGCAGCAGGCAGGAGAAGGTGGGGGCGCGTGACAAAATGCAGCCCTCGCTGCTCGATCGCCTCACCGATAACGATCCGGAAAAAAAACGCGAGCCGGCCAACAGCAACCTGATCACCCACGCAGCGCTGCGTCGTAACGTGCTGCGGGATCTGCAGTGGCTGTTTAACACCATCAACCACGATGCCTCCGGGGATTTGAGCGCCTTGCCGCACGTGAGCCGCTCGGTGGTTAACTTTGGCGTCGCGCCGCTCGCCGGGAAGAGAATGTCGGATATCGAATGGCACGATATTCAGCGCAAGCTCACCGAGGCCATCATCAATTTTGAACCGCGCATTTTGCCGCAGGGGCTGCAGGTCCGCTGCGTGTCGGATACCTCCTCGCTGGATCTGCACAACGTGCTCTCCATCGAGATTAAAGGGCGCTTATGGTGTGTGCCGTACCCGCTGGAGTTTCTGTTTCGCACCGATGTCGATCTGGAAAACGGCCATTTTGAACTGAAAGATGCGGGGTAATCATGGAAAGTAAACTGCTCGAATATTACAACCGTGAGCTGGCCTACCTGCGCGAAATGGGGGCCGAGTTTGCCGAACGCTATCCGAAGGTCGCCGGGCGGCTGGGCATGCGCGGCATCGAAGTGGCGGACCCGTACACCGAACGCCTGATGGAAGGTTTCGCGTTTCTGACCTCCCGCGTGCAGATGAAAATGGACGCGGAGTTTCCGCGTTTCTCCCAGCGTCTGCTGGAGATGATCGCGCCGAACTACCTCGCGCCCACCCCTTCAATGGCGATTGCGGAAATTGAGCCCGACAGCAGCCGCGGCGATCTGAGCAACGGCTTTATTGTGCCGCGCGGCACCATGATGGACAGCCTGGCGCTGAAAAAAACCGGCGTAACCTGCAGCTATACCACCGCGCACGAGGTTAATCTGCTGCCGCTGAAAATCGACAAAGTGGAGCTCGGCGGCGTGCCCGCTGACCTGCCGCTGGCGCAGCTCGGCTTAAGCCAGCGGGGGATCAACAGCGCCTTGCGGATCCGCATTGCCTGCGACGGCCCGCAAAACCTTGGGCACCTGAATTTTGACCGGCTGGAGTTTTTCCTCAGCGGCCCGGACATTGAGGCGCTGAAGTTGCTGGAGCTGGTGATGGAGCACCACGCCGGGATCGTCTGCCAGACGGTCAGCCCGCAGCCGCAGCGACAGCTGCTGGCAACGGATGCGCTGCGTCAGGAGGGCTTTGCGCCGGACCAGGCGCTCCTCCCGGACGATCTGCGCAACTTTGACGGCTACCGTCTGCTGCAGGAGTATTTTGCGTTTCCGGCCCGCTTCCGCTTTATCAGCCTGAGCGGTCTGAGCACGCTAATCCAGCGCTGCGAAAACGAAAAAGCCTTCGATATCTTCATTCTGCTGGATAAGTCGGATGAACAGCTGGAGCGCGTGGTCGACGCCAGCCATCTGGCGCTGCACTGCACGCCGGTCATCAACCTGTTCCCGAAAGTGGCGGCCCGGCAGAAGCTGAATGAAGGCCAGCATGAATACCATCTGGTGGTCGATAACATCCGCCCGCTGGACTACGAAATTTATGCGGTAAATAAAATTTTTGGCAGCGCCGACGGCCAGCGCGACGACCAGACGTTTCGTCCGTTCTGGAGCACCTGGAGCGGCGACGCGGGCAACTACGGGGCCTATTTTTCCCTGCGCCGGGAACAGCGTGTGCTCTCCGAGCACGCCCTGCGCTACGGCACCCGTACCGGCTATATCGGCTCGGAGGTCTTTGTCTCGCTGGTGGATGAACAGCATGCCCCGTGGCAGGAAAACCTGCGCTACATCTCTGCCGAGGTGCTCTGTACCAGCCGCGACCTGCCGCTGATGCTCCAGCAGGAGCTCGGGCAGTTCATTATGGCCGACTCCATGCCGGTGAAGGGGTTAACCCTGCGCAAAGGCCCGACGCCGCCGCGTCCGGCGCTGGCGGAAGGGTTCAGCACCTGGCGGCTCATCAGCCAGCTGCAGATGAACTACCTCAGCCTGATGGACAGCGAAAATGAAGAGGGGGCAGCGGCGCTGCGCCAGCTGTTAGGTCTGTATGCCAACCTGGCCGAAACGCCGGTTGCACGTCAGGTGGAGGGGGTTCGCCACTGCGTGCTGGAGCCGGTACACCGCCGCGTGCCTGAACCCGGCCCGGTCGTTTTCGCCCGCGGAATTGGCATCACCCTGACGGTGGACGAGCGAGCCTTTTCCGGCGCCAGCCCGTGGCTTTTCGGCAGCGTGATGGAGCGCCTTTTTGCCCGTCTGGTCTCCATCAACAGCTTCACCGAGTTCACCCTGAAGAGTCAGCAGCGCGGCGAGATAGGCTACTGGGCGCCGCGCATGGGTAAAAGGGCGCTGGTATGAGTGACGCTGCCACCGCACCGCTGCGCGTGCATCGCCTGACGAAGCTGCCGGATACGTTCTGGCACGGGGTCCGCGAGACGCCCTGGCGCTACGATCTGTTTCAGCTGTTAAGGCGCATTGATGCCCAGGGCGGCGAGCGCTACCCGCTGGGACGCGCGCCGCTGCCGAAATTTGAGCCGCTGCGCATTGGCCAGCAGCCCTCAATGAGCTTTGCGCCGTCGACGCTGGCCCAGGTGCGACAGCGTGAAGAAAGCGGGCTGCATGAGGTGTCGATCCTCAGCTTTGGCCTGTTTGGCCCGAACGGCCCGCTGCCGGTGCATATGACCGAGTACGCCCGCGAACGGATTCATCATCACCAGGACACCAGCCTCAGCGCGTTTGCCGATCTGTTCCATCATCGTCTGGCGCTGCTGTTTTACCGCGCCTGGGCGGATGCGCAGCCTGCCGTTTCCCTCGATCGCGCCGACAATAAGCGCTTTGAGGGCTACCTGGCGTCGCTGATCGGCATGGGACAGCCGGGTCAGATGAACAAGGGCAGCCTGAGCGCCCATGCCCGCTTTGCCCACGCCGGGCACCTGACCCGCCACGGGCGGGATCCAGAAGGGCTGGAGAAGATCCTGCGCAGCTATTTTAAAGCGCCGGTTAAGCTGGTGAGCAACGTGCCGCAGTGGATGCCGCTCTCCACCCGCGAGCAGGCGCAGCTGGGAGCAGGACGCCGCATGCCGCGCATGGGGGAATCCGCTTTTCTCGGCGTCGCCGTCCGCGACGTGCAGCATAAGTTTCGTATCGAGATTGGCCCGCTGAGCGCGGAGGAGTACAACCGCTTTCTGCCGGGCGAAGCGTGGGTCACCGAGCTGCGCGACTGGGTGCGCCAGTACGCGGGAATTGAGTTTGAATGGGAAACACGGGTGATCCTGCGTGAAGACGCGGTGCAGGGCACCACGCTCGGCAGCGATGGGCGATTAGGCTTTAACACCTGGCTGGGGCATCAGCCGCAGCCTGTCCCGCGTGGCGATCTGGTGTATCGCGCAGAGCGATAAATTTTTCTAACGCATTGTTATCAACGGAACCGAACATGTCAGAAATTAGCCGTGCCGTGCTTTTCGGCAAACTGGATACGCTGTTATTTACCTCTCTGGAAAGCGCGACTGCCTTCTGCAAGCTGCGCGGCAACCCCTACGTTGAGCTGGTGCACTGGCTGCATCAGCTGATGCAGCAGCAGGATGGCGATCTGCAGCAGGTCATCCGCCACTTTGCCCTCGACGAACAGCAGCTAACGCGCGATATCGTCACCGCGCTGGACGCTCTGCCGCGCGGCGCAAGTTCCGTTTCCGATCTCTCCGAACATATCGACAGCGCCGTGGAGCGCGCCTGGGTCTTCGGCTCGCTGAAGTTTGGCGTCAGCCGTATTCGCGGCGGCCATTTGCTGATTGGCATCCTCAAGACCTGGAATCTGGCCAACGTGCTGAAAAGCATCTCGTCGCAGTTCACCCGTCTTAACGTCGAAGTGCTGATCGAGCAGTTCGACGCTATTTGCGCCAACAGCAAAGAGACGCAGCAGGCTGCTGCCGCCGTCGATGCACCGGCGGGTGCGGTCCCGGCGGCCCAGGGAACGCTGGCCCAGTACGGCCAGGACCTGACCGCCCGCGCCCGCGACGGGAAGATTGACCCGGTTGTCGGGCGCGACGAGGAGATCCGCCAGATGGTGGATATCCTGATGCGTCGCCGCCAGAACAACCCGCTGCTGACCGGGGAGGCCGGGGTCGGCAAAACCGCAGTCGTTGAAGGGCTGGCGCTGCGTATCGCCGACGGCGACGTGCCGGAGCCGCTGCAAAATATTCAGCTGTGGCTGCTGGATATCGGCATGCTGCAGGCAGGCGCGGGCATGAAAGGCGAGTTTGAAGCCCGTCTGCAGGCGCTCATTAATGAAGTCCAGTCCAGCACCACGCCGATTATTCTGTTTATCGATGAGATCCACACTCTGATTGGTGCAGGCGGCCAGCAGGGAACCGGCGATGCGGCGAACCTGCTGAAGCCGGCCCTGGCGCGCGGTCAGCTGCGCACCATCGGTGCCACCACCTGGGCGGAATACAAAAAGTACATTGAGAAAGACCCGGCGCTGACCCGTCGTTTCCAGACCGTACAGGTTCACGAGCCGGACGAAGCGAAAGCGATTCTGATGCTGCGCAGCACCGTGTCGCCGCTGGAGACGCACCACCAGGTCCTGCTGCTCGACGAAGCGGTCAGCGCGGCGGTGAAGCTGTCCCATCGCTACATCCCGGCGCGCCAGCTGCCGGATAAAGCCGTTGCGCTGCTCGACACCGCCTGTGCCCGCGTGGCCGTCAGCCAGAGCGCGCCGCCGGCGCAGCTGGAAGACTGCCTGCGCCATCTTGCCGCGCTGGACGTTGAAATTGAAATTGCTGAACGCGAAGCGCGCGTCGGCGCCGGTGACGCAGAGCGCGTAACGGCATTAATCACAGAGCGCGACGCGTATGAAACAAAACGCGAAGCTCTGGCCCGGCGCTGGGAAGATGAGCGCGGTCTGGTGCAGGAGATCATCCGCCTGCGCGCCGCGCTGTTTGCGGCGGGCGAGGAAGAGACCGCCGAGCTGCGCAGCCAGCTGGCGGAGCAGCAGCAGGCGCTGAACGCCTTGCAGGGTGACGAGCCGCTGCTGTTTGCGGCGGTAGATGAAAACGTGGTCGCCGCAGTCGTCTCTGACTGGACCGGGATCCCGCTGGGCCGGATGGTGAAAAACGAGATCGACGCGGTGCTGAACCTTGCCGATACGCTGAACCAGCGCGTTATCGGCCAGCGTCACGGGCTGGATCTCATTGCCCGCCGCGTGAAAACCTCGCGGGCGAAGCTCGACGATCCGAACAAACCGGTGGGCGTCTTTATGCTGTGCGGCCCGTCCGGCGTCGGGAAAACTGAAACCGCGCTGGCGCTGGCGGAATCCCTTTACGGCGGCGAGCAGAACGTCATCACCATCAACATGAGCGAGTTCCAGGAAGCGCACACCGTTTCCACCTTAAAAGGTGCGCCTCCGGGATACGTAGGGTATGGTGAAGGCGGCGTGTTAACCGAGGCCGTGCGCCGTCGCCCTTACAGCGTGGTGCTGCTGGACGAAATTGAAAAAGCGCACCCGGACGTCCATGAGATCTTCTTCCAGGTCTTCGACAAAGGCTGGATGGAGGACGGCGAGGGGCGCCACATTGATTTCCGTAACACCATTATCATTCTGACGTCCAACGTGGGCACCGAGCTGATAAGCGCCATGTGCGCCGATCCGGAGCTGATGCCGGAGCCTGATGCGTTAAGCGGCGCGCTGCGCCAGCCGCTGCTGGAAGTATTCCCGCCGGCGCTGCTGGGCCGCCTGCTGGTGGTGCCGTACTACCCGCTCAGCGACGAGATGCTCGGGCAGATTGTGCGCCTGCAGCTCAAGCGCATTCAGCGTCGTCTGGAAGAGAATCACAGCATTATTTCTGAGTTTGACGACAGCGTGGTGGAACAGATTGTTCAGCGCTGCACCGAGGTGGAGTCCGGGGGCCGCATGGTGGATGCTATTCTGACTAACACCCTGCTGCCTCAGATGAGCCAGATCTTACTTACCGCCAGCCGCAGCGACGAGCAGTACCGACGCCTGCATGTCACCTGCGAGCAGGGCGAGTTTCACTGTCAGTTTGCCGCGTAATAATCATCAAGAGAACTGTAAAAGATGACGGATAATGATAACAATCGGACTGTCCCAAACGCGCTCCCGGTCGGGTACCGCTTCAACGAGTTTGAAATCAAAGAGGTGATCGGCGGCGGCGGTTTTGGCATTGTCTATCGCGCGTGGGATCACCAGCTCGAACGCACTATCGCTATCAAAGAATTTATGCCTTCCTCGCTCGCCGTGCGCGGCGACGACATGACCCTGGTGCTGCGCAGCGAGCGCTTTGGCAAAGCATTTTCCGCGGGCCTGAACAGCTTTATTCAGGAAGCGCGTCTGCTGGCGCGGTTTAACCACCCGAACCTGCTGCACGTCCTGCGTTTCTGGGTGCAAAACGACACGGCCTACATGGGGACGCTGTTTTATAGCGGCACCACGCTTTCACGCCTGCGCGAAGAAAAACCGGAGCTGATCAACGAGGCCTGGATCCGCCGCACGCTGCCGATGCTGTTCGGGGCGATCAAGACCATCCACGACGAAGGCTATCTGCACCGTGATATCTCTCTGGATAATATTCAGATCCAGGATAACGGCCTGCCGGTGCTGCTCGATTTCGGCTCCGCGCGCCGCACCATCGGCAACCTTTCCGACGAAACGGAAACCATGCTGCGCCCCGGCTTTGCGCCGATTGAGCAGTACACCGACGACAACGAGAGCGAGCAGGGGCCGTGGACGGATATTTACGCCCTCGGCGCGGTGCTGCGTACCCTGATTGTGGGTTCTCCGCCGCCGGTCAGCGTGGTGCGCTCCATCCAGGATACCTGTAAGCCGCTGGTGGAAATCATGCCGCAGGGCTACTCCATCCCGCTGCTGCAGGCCATTGACCGCGCGCTGGCGCTGCACATGGAGGACCGTCCGCAGTCTATCGACGAATTCGCGGCGCTGATTGAGATGCCGGTCGCCGGGATCAACGACGTGCTCACCGCCAAAAAGACCGGCACCATGCTGGTTCCGGTTGAGGAAGAGAAGCCAGCTTCGATGCTCGACTGGCGTCGCTATAAGATCCCGGGCATGGTTGCCGCGGGCGTGCTGGTGGGCGTTGTCGCCGGGGCGATGCTGTTCAGCGGTGGGAATGATGCGCCTGAGCAGGCTGCCCAGGCTCCGTCAGAGACGCGTCCGACAGAAACTGCCGCGAACGCGCCAGAGGTGAAGCCAGAAACGGCGACGGTGAGCGAGCCAGCGACGGCGCAACAGACGCCACCACCTGCCGCGAGCCCGATTGCGCTGGTCTATATCCGTATCCAGGACGGTGAAATGCTGAAAGTGAACGGCGAACCAAAAGCGCTGCGTCCGGCGACCAACGGCTATGCCTCGCTCAAGCTGCCAGCCGGAGAGGCGAAGATTGAACTGCAGGGCAACGGGAGAACGCGCAGCCAGACGCTGGATATCAGCAAGCCGGGCACCTGGCTGGTGAATCCTTAGTAATGCACGATCTTCAAGGCCAAAGACTTATTCCAAAGGTGTTCGAAGAGCGTCTCTCCTCTTTATGTACAAAATCGCTTTAGGATTGAAAGCTCAGTTGGCTTAGTAGCGGTGGTCTTAATTGACCACCGTCAGTGAAAAACGACAGGCCCTTTTGTCTCCGACCCCGGAGAGTTAGCTGAAGCGAAGATGCGGAATTCCATTTTTGTCAGTGTTAATTACGTGTATAAACAAAATGTCGCTCATTTAAAGAGTAAATCAGGGTATTTCTGGGGAAGTATGGATCTTCTCGCAATTTTACTTTATTGCGCGAATTCAGTACGCCACAACAGAATCCCATTTCTTTCTGACGCAAAAGCATTTAGTGCTTCGTTGAATTATTTTGCAGGTGATGGTTTCAGCATTTTGGTCATGCTTTTTTTTGTGCTTGACTTACTTTTACTACTCTCTTTGTTTGCTTCGGCCTGGTTATTCTTCAAACGAAAGAACGGTGCAGTCAAATTTGCTCTTGCTCAGGAATTATTTCGTTTGATTTCATTCAGATGTTCAGTCTCATTTTTCCCTCTTTTAGTAAGCGTGTTTGGAATTTCAAACGTCTGGTTGAATGTAGGGTTATTTATCACATCAGAGTCACTGAAAATCTACTCTCTTGTTTTTTGGATGAACGAGCGGGAAAAGCCCCTTTCTTGAATGATGCTTTATCAGAGATGCGACCCGCTTTTTTGCATCGCATAAGCTAAATGGAATAAAGATTATGCTCAACCGAATTACCGTTCAGCTCCCGGTGGAGGGGCTTCTGTTCTGGAAACTGACGGGCCGCGAGGCGATGTCCGAGTCGTTCGCGCTGACGCTGACCGTACTCGGCACGGACGCGCGCATTGACCGCAGTAAGCTGCTGGGCCAGCCGGTCACGGTGACCATCCCGACGCAGAGCCTGCTGACGTCCCGCTATATTAACGGCAAGATTACCCGCGTGGCGGTGAGCGCCGTTGAGCTGACGGGCACGCGCTATGCGGTGTACCAGCTGACGGTGGAGCCGGACCTGTGGCCGATGAAGCGCGACCGTAACCTGCGTATTTTCCAGGGCCAGACTGTGCCGCAGATTGTGAAAACCCTGCTGGGTGAGCATCAGGTCAACGTTGAGGATAAACTCACCGGCAGCTACCGGGTCTGGGACTACTGCGTGCAGTATCAGGAGTCGAGCCTGGACTTCATCAGCCGCCTGATGGAGCTGGAGGGAATTGCGTATCACTTCCGCCATGAGGCGGACAAGCACACCCTGGTGCTGACCGACGCCGCCACGCAGCATCAGCCGTTCAGCGGCTATGAGGTCATTCCTTACCACCAGACGCCGTCCGGCGGCAGCACGGACGAAGAGGGCATCAGCCAGTGGGCGCTGGAGGACAGCGTGACGCCGGGGATTTACAGCCTCGACGACTATGACTTCCGCAAGCCGAACGCGTGGCTTTTCCAGGCCCAGCAGAACCCGGCGTCGCCGAAGCCGGGCAGCATTGACGTGTACGACTGGCCGGGTCGCTTTGTGGACAAAGGTCACGGGGAGTTCTATGCCCGTATCCGTCAGGAGCGCTGGCAGGTGGAGCATCAGCAGATTCAGGCCACCGCCACGGCGGCGGGGATTGCGCCCGGACACACCTTCACGTTAACCAACGCGCCGTTCTTCAGCGACAACGGCGAGTATCTGGTGACGGCGGCGGGCTACCACTTCGAGGAGAACCGCTACGCCAGCGGCGAGGGGGAGACCATACACCGTACCGATTTCACGGTCATTCCGTCGGCGGTGGTTTACCGCCCGGCGCAGAGCACGGCGTGGCCGCGCACCTACGGCCCGCAGACGGCGAAGGTGGTGGGGCCGAAGGGGGAGAGTATCTGGACGGATAAATATGGCCGGGTGAAGGTGAAGTTCCACTGGGACCGGCTGGCGAAGGGCGATGACACCAGCTCCTGCTGGGTTCGCGTGTCGAGCGCGTGGGCGGGCCAGGGCTACGGCGGGGTGCAGATCCCGCGCGTCGGCGACGAGGTGGTGGTGGACTTTATCAACGGCGACCCGGACCGTCCGATTATTACCGGCCGCGTGTATAACGACGCGAGCATGCCGCCGTGGGCGCTTCCGGCTGCGGCGACGCAGATGGGTTTTTATAGCCGCAGCAAAGATGGCCATAAAGACAATGCCAATATTCTCCGTTTTGAAGATAAAGCCGGGCACGAGCAGATCTGGATCCATGCAGAAAAAAATATGGATACGGATATTGAAAATTCTGAAACTCATGATGTCGGTGTCGATCGTAGAAAAACCATCGGACAGGATGAGAATATTACGATTAAGCGGAACCTGAAATCAGATGTAGGTAATAATGAAACGCATAATATTGGTAACAAGCACGTTATAAACGTTGGGAAAGATCAAACCGTCTTGACCATGGATAAAGAAGGTAACGCGCTGCTGGAATCTGTGACCACGATTAAACTCAAAGTTAAAGACAATTATATTCTGATCGCCCCGGATACCATTGAGATTCACGTAGGCCAAGGCAACCTCAAAGCAGAGGCTGTGGAACAAGCCATCTTCAAAGGTGATGAGCTTACAAGACTAGGTGATGGGATCAATACCGAGCTCAAAGCAAATGATACGGTGAGTATAACGGGAACTAACCTTACCGATATTAAGGGCGCGATTGTAAAAGTTAACAGTTAATCTGCGTACAGAGAACGCTATTATGGGAAAACCAGCCGCCAGAGCGCGCATTGATTCCAGCGCACATACTGGCCCAATTCAAAGCGGAAGTCCCAACGTAATTATTGGCGGATTTCCGGCAGCACGAAAAGGCGACCCGCTTTCATGCTCCCAACATGGTCAGGGAAGTATTCTCAGTGGTTCAACAACGGTATTTGTGAATGGTTTGCCTCTCGCCAGGGAAGGTGACAAGACGGGTTGCAATACCTCAGCAACCCCTGCGGTCGCATCCACTCAACCCGCACCTCCGCAATACTGGGGCGGAACGGCGGCGAAGGATGCGGGTAAAGATGGTGCTATACATGGTGATGTTTACGACGCCCGTGTGCTTGGCGCCTATGCAAGCCTTGAAGATAAATCCGGCTTTGGAAAACCCGATACGGCTTCAGCCGGATTCGCACTTGCCGATATCACGGTCGGGAATACAAAAAGTCAGGATAAATATAAAGGCGAGGTACGTACTAAAGTAGGGGTGGCGACTGCCAGCGGCACGTTAGTGACCGATCGAGCTGATTACGGGGCGATTAATCTCAATGCAAACGCCACCGCAATACAATATGGCGCCTCGGGAAGCATTGGAAAAGAAGGGCAACAATACGGCGGCGTCGGTGGGGATGTATACCTGGCAACCGCTGAAGCGAAGGCCGTCAGTGAACTATATGACGGAAATAAAGGGCGTTATGGTTTTAATGTTGAACTTGGCGCAGAAGCCGCGGCGGTCAAAGGAGAGGCGACGGCTAAAGCCGATTTTTATGGCGTAGTCGTTGCCGATGGCAAGCTTTCAGGGAGTGCAGGGAGCGCTGGCGCTTCTGCAGGCGTGGGAACCTGGATTGATAGCACTGATTATTCATTTAACCTTAAGGTGTCCGGTGAGCTTGCAGCGGCGCTCGGTCTGGGAGGGGATGCCAGTATCAAATTTGCTCTCAAACCGATTCTTGACTGGATTTATGACGATGATGAAAGTAAGCCGTCCCCAGCGGCGGGCAGTGGCGATGGTGTGATTAAGACTGGCTGTGTTACAGTCCTGATAGGAGATTAAAATGTGTAAATGGGGAACGTTGTGATGCATTGGTTTTTCTTTATAGTCTTTATGATTTGGACGCTAGCGCTTATCTGGAATGGAAAAGATTTATTTAACAAAAAGCAATGGCTCCTTGCGGGGTTAATGTTCGTTCTAGTGTTAGTGGCTACGGTCGTCATTGGCTTTACGTTGAAATGGCTTGCTCAGTCAATGTCATTATTTTCCGTCGCAACGGCCAAGCATTATTCGATCATCTTATCCATGTCTTTCTTGTGTGTTTGGGGATTAAAGATCACAGTAGTGCTGCTCTGCACGTTATTTTCCGGGATTATGGGGGGGCACAAAAGATACAACGCGGAAAATTATGAAAAATTATCGTCTATGACACGTGCCGTGGCTCCTGGCTTACTTATCTTTGCTAAAAGCTTAATTACCCTCGGAAGCTTCCTTATGTTTTCGGGTTTATGGCTTAAGTAAGCGCGACGAGTGAGGTTGCATTATGGTTGCTGAAAAACAATATTTTTTTCCTCTTGAGATGAAGGATCAGGAAAAAGAGATTCGGGAAAATTTCTGGAAATGTCTCTATACCTCTGCAGAAAAAGAGATGCTTCATTACTGGCTATTGTTACCCCAGAATGTTAAGCCAGCAGAGTTAAAGCCGATCACATTTCAGGAGGTTGGGCTGACGAATATCGGACGATACATCGCCGATGACACCGGCCCCTATATTGAAGTCTGGGCTGCATATGAACACTGTCAGTGGGAGATGAATGCGTCAGACTGGCTTATAAATAAGCTCGATTTAATGGGTGAGAAAGTACTGAGCCAAAGAATAATTACGCATCCTTCAGGAAGCGGGAAGTTTGCGGATATCCTGTCCATTAAAACGATGCCATCGGGTGATGAGGTCGTTTCACGATATACGGTGCAGAAGGATTATAATCCTGTAAATGGTGGGGGAAATTACTTCCTTTTGAAAACGGCTTGTGCGTCGAAAGATTACAACACGATTGCCGATACTATTTTCCTGATTGCTATCAACTGGGATTTACTGCATCGCAGCAATTTGATGCTTTCAGAACTGTTGAAAACAGTCAGCCTTAGCAACAAAAATGACAGTGGATTTAAAATTCCGGATTCATGGCTGGTGAATACGCTGGATGATAATCGTCTGGTAATTGAACACACAATAGGTAACGTCAACCATGGAGTGATTAATTTCTGTCTTTTCCGTCAGGCTGATTATCCCGCTGCGCAGGCTATTTTCGATGAAGCAACTGCGCGCTTTAACCGCCACGATAGTGCGGTCTCTCTTACGACATCGGACATTGCCAGCATCCCAAATGATATCAATCCCTCGTTTACAGGCGATCTTTATAGCTGTACGGGAGAGGTAGTCAGTGCTGCTGAGAATATCAGGGCTTATTACGATATGCGTATCTTTAAAATGAATGATTTGTGGTGTTACGTTGAGGTGGTTGGGCCTCATCGTAATCATCAGGATTATTATTACGAAGCCAATAAACGATGCATGGAAATCATTCTTTCTACGTTTCGCATAGAAAAACGATGAGCTGACAAAGTTAATTCATGGCCATCTAAATAAAACCATAGAAATGTGGTTTTATTTTTTGTTTCACAGAAATAATATCATAACCGCCCTCGTTCTGAGGATTAGTTAACTTCAGGCACTGAGAACAGATCATCGTGGAATAAAAAATCATGCTCAGCTGAACTATCGTTCAGCTCGCGGGAGTGGATATTCTGTTCTGAAAACTGACATCCCGCTATGTTAACGGCAAGATTATCCATGTGGCGAACGGTGCCGTTGAGAGAACGGGCATGCACTATGCTGTGTAACAGGTAGAAGTGGAGCATCCGCAGGTTCAGGCCATCGCCAGGGCAGTATTTGAGGTGACTCATGAGTAAAGAAAATTACACCGCGCTGGATTATATCAATGATGCTATTGATGCAATTAATCATCGATTAGATGAAAATCCTACATTTTCTTTATATGTTATGGCGAAGAATCAGTTGGACTATATTAAGTCTATTCTAACGGGGTCTGAGAAAGATAAAAGTAAATTGCACAAATTAAATCTTGGAGTGCTTGCGTCAAAAGAGTTTGATACAACCGATGCAGAACTTGCTCAGCATTTGTCCAATGTTAATTATATAGCTTCGCAAATGGGAAAAGGATTGAAGTTTATTCTCCCTCATGAGCAAGACGTTGAGTATTTGAAAAGGCAAAAACGATATCGCAAGTGGTAAACAACGTTTGATTAAAGGGTGCGGGATGATAGATCTTTACAGCGAAGACTCAGTAATTAATCATTATGCCGATCGTTATCGTAACTACATGCCAGTTAATGTTCGTAAGGTAATAAGAAGCAGCATTGATGATTCAAATTCCTCTCATGTATGGGATGAAATATTACCTTTAATCACAAATGAAGATGTTTCACGCGATAAAGCACTTGGGGCGTTAGTGGGTTTGGCTGTTGGAGATGCAGTTGGCACTACTCTTGAATTTAAACGCAGAGACAGCGAACATGTAGCGGATATGATTGGTGGGGGACCTTTTCAATTAAAACCTGGTGAATGGACAGATGATACGTCCATGGCATTATGTCTGGCAGAGACTTATCTTTCAGAAAACAGAATGCACACCGATGTGCTTAGAAAATATCTCCTGAAATGGTATCTTGACGGAGAGAATAGTAGTAATGGTCGGTGCTTCGATATCGGGAATACGACGCGATTCGCACTTGAACAGTATAAGCGTGTCGGACCTTCCTGGTATGGTAATACAGAGAAACACACTGCTGGTAATGCTGGGGTTATTCGTCAAGCACCGGTGTCTATCTTTCGTCGAAAATCGCTGCGTGCGATTTACTTCGAATCCCAGGCTCAGAGTCGAGCAACGCATGGCGCGGTAGAGTCAATTAACGCATGCCAATTTCTCGGATTGGTATTGCACTATTTAATTAACGGTTATCAAAAAGAAGAAGCTTTTTCCCCTCATGTTTTCCCACTGTGCGCGCGTGTAATGATCATAAATGCGGGTGAGTATAAGCAAAAAACTCGCGATCAGATTCGTTCAAGTGGTTATGTTATCGATACGCTTGAGGCCGCGATGTGGTCCGTATGGAATACTGATAATTTCCGGGATGCGATTCTGCTGGCTGCCAATCTTGCCGATGACGCTGACAGCGTTGCGGCAACGGCGGGACAAATAGCGGGAGCATTATATGGTTATTCCGCTATTCCGCAGGAGTGGAAAAATAAACTCGTACAACATGAACGTATCGCCAAAATGGCTGGTGAATTGTTCGATAGAGCCCCTGAAGACACTTTCTTGTAACTGTTTATCTCCATGAAAATTCAGGAAAAGTGGTTTTTTTGTGGCATGAGAAGTCAATCTTACAGCTACTCATTATCAAACCAGCAGCGTTTACGCTTTGCGTATTGAAATGAGTTAACTTCTGGCACTGAGATTAGTCCATATTGGAATAAAGATTATGCTCAACCGAATTACCGTTCAGCTCCCGGTGGAGGGGCTTCTGTTCTGGAAACTGACGGGCCGCGAGGCGATGTCCGAGTCGTTCGCGCTGACGCTGACCGTACTCGGCACGGACGCGCGCATTGACCGCAGTAAGCTGCTGGGCCAGCCGGTCACGGTGACCATCCCGACGCAGAGCCTGCTGACGTCCCGCTATATTAACGGCAAGATTACCCGCGTGGCGGTGAGCGCCGTTGAGCTGACGGGCACGCGCTATGCGGTGTACCAGCTGACGGTGGAGCCGGACCTGTGGCCGATGAAGCGCGACCGCAACCTGCGTATTTTCCAGGGCCAGACTGTGCCGCAGATTGTGAAAACCCTGCTGGGCGAGCATCAGGTCAACGTTGAGGATAAACTCACCGGCAGCTACCGGGTCTGGGACTACTGCGTGCAGTATCAGGAGTCGAGCCTGGACTTTATCAGCCGCCTGATGGAGCTGGAGGGAATTGCGTATCACTTCAGCCACGATGCGGACAAGCACACCCTGATGCTGACCGACGCCGCGACGCAGCATCAGCCGTTCAGCGGCTACGAGGTCATCCCGTACCACCAGACGCCGTCCGGCGGCAGCACGGACGAAGAGGGCATCAGCCAGTGGGCGCTGGAGGACAGCGTGACGCCGGGGATTTACAGCCTCGACGACTATGACTTCCGCAAGCCGAACGCGTGGCTTTTCCAGGCCCAGCAGAACCCGGCGTCGCCGAAGCCGGGCAGCATTGACGTGTACGACTGGCCGGGTCGCTTTGTGGACAAAGGTCACGGGGAGTTCTATGCCCGTATCCGTCAGGAGCGCTGGCAGGTGGAGCATCAGCAGATTCAGGCCACCGCCACGGCGGCGGGGATTGCGCCCGGGCACACCTTCACGTTAACCAACGCGCCGTTCTTCAGCGACAACGGGGAGTATCTGGTGACGGCGGCGGGCTACCACTTCGAGGAGAACCGCTACGCCAGCGGCGAGGGGGAGACCATACACCGTACCGATTTCACGGTCATTCCGTCGGCGGTTGTTTACCGCCCGGCGCAGAGCACGGCTTGGCCGCGCACCTACGGCCCGCAGACGGCGAAGGTGGTGGGGCCGAAGGGGGAGAGTATCTGGACGGATAAATATGGCCGGGTGAAGGTGAAGTTCCACTGGGACCGGCTGGCGAAGGGCGATGACACCAGCTCCTGCTGGGTTCGCGTGTCGAGCGCGTGGGCGGGCCAGGGCTACGGCGGGGTGCAGATCCCGCGCGTCGGCGACGAGGTGGTGGTGGACTTTATCAACGGCGACCCGGACCGTCCGATTATTACCGGCCGCGTGTATAACGACGCGAGCATGCCGCCGTGGGCGCTTCCGGCCGCAGCGACGCAGATGGGCTTTATGAGCCGCACGAAAGGGGGCTCCGTGGACAACGCCAACGCCCTGCGCTTTGAGGATAAAGCGGGTGCAGAGCAGGTGTGGATCCAGGCCGAGCGCAACATGGACACCAGCGTTAAAAATGATGAAACGCACAGCGTCGGCGGGGCGCGCAGCCATTACGTGAAGAAAAATGAGCTGCATCGCGTAGAAGCGAACCAGACGCAGGCCGTGAAAGGTGGCACCGAGATCCTGACGGGGAAAGGCAAGCTGGATGCGGCGGTCGAGCAGTATGTTATTGCATCCGGGACGAAGCTGAGGCTGGTCTCAGGTGAGAGCGCTATTGAGCTGAACGCTAACGGCAAGATTAACCTGATTGGCAAAGAGTTTAACTTCTTCGTGGAAGGAGATGGGTATATCACCACGGGCGGTAAGCTGCATCTGAATACCTCGGGAACCAAGCCGGGCACAACGGCACCGGGATCGGGGCATAAAGGGGATATTGATGCGGCGGTGCAGGCGAAGTTTTCGCCGCAAGAGAGCGCTAGTCGTCCTGCCCCCGCTGCGGCTCCAGCAGCAGGCCAATCGAAACCTGCTCCAGCTTCGGCGTCAACAACAGCCCCGCCTTTGAAAGGGAATTATGTTTATAAAAACAATCCGAATAGCTCAGACGTTATGCCTTTCAATGATGATGTTGTTAAACAAATCAACAAGTCACCGACCCTTCAAACTCAGCTAAAAGATTTGAAAGACAAGGGATGGGCGATTCAACCAGGTGCGACTGGAGGGGGAAGTTATACTGATTCGGATAATAAACTGATCGTTATGGATCCCGAACACATGGAAGACACGGCCAATACAGTACAAACACTGGCTCATGAAGCAGGGCATGCAACATATCCTGTTGCAGCGGACTATTCTAGTAAAGAAAATTTCGTTAACAGCCAGCTTATGGATGAAGGTGGTGCAACCTTGAATAATATTAAAATACAGCGTGAAATTCTGGGAAATGGCGGTATTGATATTGATATAGCAGGAAGCCCGGAAAATCTCAAAGCTTACAATGCAGCCTATGATAAAATGGTAAGTGGAGAGTTGTCGCGGGATGACGCTGCAAAAGCTATAGGTAAAGTCTACGGTAAAGGCGAAATAGCTTCGGGTACCGATCTCAATTACAGCGATTATTACGGGGGTTTCTATGGTAAGTAGAATGACAAAAAATACCATCCTCTTTTTGCTCCCACTATTTTCATCTTTTTCTTACGCAGGACAAAAAAACATGAACCAAGATTCGTTATGGAATATTGTTAAAGAACTCAAAACAGTCTGGGGAAAACAGACCGAGGATGTCAGTAAACTTTTCCATCAACCACTGGTCCAAAAAAATCCAGAAGTGAAAGACCGTTATACGTCAGTTCCATTCACATTATCTGATGGAACTCGTATCAGCGATTTAGATGTTCGTTTATGGGGAAATGGAGATAATAGTGTTTCACTTATCTCGTTTGTAATCGAACAGCCTTGCATTACGCTCGAACAAGTCAAAACTCATTTCCCTGATGTTAAAATTTCTAACATTCCTCGTGGGAATACCGCAGGACAATCAGTTGGATACCGAACCGTTACTGATGAGAGAGGACTTGCATGGGCATTTAGTTTTCCGGTAATGAACCAGGAATGCCTAAATAGAGTCGTTATGTCGCGTTACGATCGTTAATAAGTGTTGTGTTTTCATGCCGGCACGGATATTTCGCTGCCGGTTTGCAGTATTCGTGAAAAGCGTAATTTACATCAAGTTAGTGACGATAAACGTGAAAAAACACACGCCTATATTTCTTTGTTTTTCCCTGATGTTTAGTTGTCTGAGTAGCAATGTGGTTTTGGCAGAGGCTATGCCGCCCGTTCTGACAAAACAGGATTTTTCCGTGAAGGTCAAAGACCAGTCCATCGCCCTGGGCGACAGATGGGCTCCTAATATCGCGCTTAAATTTGACGTGCCGGTGGAAGGCAGTTTTACCGGTGAGGTTCCTTTTGACGGAACTAATTATAAATTCTTCCAGCATCAAAGGGCTGGGTTAGAAATATTCAGTTCCAATCTCTGGTGGGATAAAGCGGAAAGAAGCGTTGATGATTATATCGTGTCTCAAATTACGGTGACTGCCGAAGGCTTCGCAACGCCGCGTGGTATCCATGTGGGTTCAACGAGAGAGGAATTGAACAGCGCATACGGTACCGGTCAGGTCGACAATGATTCGGGGGAACAGTGGATTACCTACGAGTTGGGTAAAAAAGCGCTCTCGTTTGAGATGAAAGACGGCGACGTTTTGAAAATAACCATGAATTACAACAATGGCTCTTCAGAGTAATTTATGACCAAAAAACATTTGGCAGCCATATTGTTCACCGCTTTATTGACAGGCCCCGTTGAAACCACAACGGCGCTTGAATTATCACAATATAATAAGCTTGATACGGTTAGCCGCATCGTTAACGACAGCGAAGTGACAGACAATCTCAGGAAAACGCTGGGAAATCATTACCAGACCTTTATTGATAACTTTGATGTTTTCGGTGAACCGCATACCACCGCAGGTGGTGGATTGTTTGTTGAGGGCTGGTTAAAAGATCTCTATCAGGAGAATGCATCCGCGCTGGTCATCAATCCTGACGGCAAAATCTTTGCAGCCTGGGTGGTTCCGACGTCGGACGTTATTCATTACCAGTCATCTGACAATAGCCCGGTTATTCATGCCGATATTCAGCAGTGGGCCGCCAGATTTAATGCGATGCATTTTGCAAAGTTCGGCCAATCAAAACTCGTATTTGACGGGGAGTGGGCTGGCGAATTCAAGAACGACTCGACGTTAACCCTGCGGTTAGCTGAATCAGACAACCGGATCATCGGCTCTTATTGCTATATATCCCAGAGAGGAAACCGCATAGATTGCCCGGAAGACGATGAGCAAAATCTTAGTGGTACGATTGCTGGCAATCGTGCCAGCGTTGAGTTCAACTCATCATTTGGCGGCGTAGGTGGACGGGCTGTTCTGGAAATAAAGGGGCGTGAAATGGAATGGCGTTTAGTTACTCCTCCTCAAAAAGGAAATTACTATGCCCCGCTGCGGTATACATTACGTAAAGCCGCTTCGGTTCAAAACGCGGAAACCAGAAAACTGGACACCGATAAATTCGCCATTTCGCTGATAAACAAATGCGGCCATTTTGAGAGCAAATGTGACGAGATGGTTTACCTCGGCGTGCGCAAAAGCGATAACAGTACGATCTCCTTAAGGGGTAAAACGTTACACGACTCCGCAGGTAAAATAATCGGCTCAACGTACAAGAATGGCGAGATCGCTTATACCGTGACGTATGCACCTGTGAAATTGGTTGTCAGCAAAGGCAGTCATGTTTTAGTCGAACAGTCAGGTCAGTGGCTTAAATAAAACAGCCAGCCAAAAGGTCAGCATGGATTGGCCTCTTTTGTTTCTCTCAATATTAATCATCCCGAGTTCACTTATGAAATACACCCTCCAGGAAGGTTCATTTTCCCTTTTTCCTGCTGCCTGGCAGGATAACAGCATGAACATCATTCGCGATGACGAAAGCGGGCTGTCCGTGGTGGTCAGCCGCGGCGTGATTCCCGATGGCAGCGACTACGAACAAGAGTTTCACCGCCAGTGGGATGTGCTGCGTCCTCAGATGGGTGAGATCGCCCAGAGCGAATTCCGGAGCGTAAAAGCCGGGCCTGATGGAAAAATTAACGGGCTGGAAGTTGAGACCACCTTTGACCGCAACGGGCAGCGTCTGTGGCAAAAACAGCTGGCCGTGCAGACGCCGGGCAAACCCGTAATGATGATTTTTACCCTCTCGGCACTCAGAGCATTCACTGAAGAGGACGAGGTGCGCTGGAGCGCGCTTAAGCAGAGTCTGACGCTAAACGACAACCGGAATGTGTAAGGCATGAGCGATAACAACGCGGCCCGTAAGGGCGACGAGATTATTCACTCCAGCATTTTTGCTGACATCACCAGCATTGTGGCGGAAGGTGCCGCCTATGCGGTGATCGGTGCGGCGGTAGGCGCAGCAGCAACCGTAGCGGCGCCATTGCTGGGGGCGGGGGCAGCAGCTGCAGGCGTGGCAGCAATTGGATCCAGTTGTCTGTTAAGCGGCATCATTGGCGGCGTGCTGGCGAACGTGGCGGGTATCACAGACGATATCAGTAACGCCGCGGAAGGGTTAGGTAATGCGCTTTTCCCGCCGTCGCCTGCGGGCAAAATCACCACCGGTTCGAACAACGTTCTGACCAACGCAATCCCTGCCGCACGCGCGGCAGGCACGCTCACGCCCGCCGATACCCCGCCCCCTGAGCCGCAGTCGCCGGGCAGCTTTGCCGATTACGCGGGCATGCTGCTTTCCGCCGCCGGACAGTTTGGCAGCGAAATGTGGCAGCCGAGCGTGGCCTCTGCCGCTGCGGGAACTTCGCCGCTGGAAGAAGACAAGGTGGCGTGTGAAAAACACTCCGGGCCGCAGTATCTGGCGGAAGGCTCCAAAAGCGTTTTCATCAACGGCCAGCCTGCGGTGCGCGCGAAAGATCGCACCACCTGCGAAGGCACCGTTTCCGACGATGTCTCTCCTAACGTGATCATCGGCGGGGACACGCTCACGGTCCGCGATATCAAAAGCGGTAAAACGCCGGGTCTGGCGCTGGGGATGATTGCGCTCTCCCTGCTGCGCGGGCGTCCGGGCAAGATCCTGAAAAACATGCCCTGCGCGCTGGCGGCGGCAGGCGGTGGGATGCTGGCGGATATGGCGGTGAATGCCGTGTTTGGCTCCTCGCACCCGGTTCACGCCGCCACCGGCGTGAAGGTGCTGAATGACGACGACGAGCTCGATTTCTCGCTGCCGGGGCGCTTTCCGCTGCGCTGGCAGCGCAGCTATAACAGCCTGACCACCCGCGAAGGGCTGTTCGGTCTGGGCTGGGCTACAACCTTTGACAGCTATCTCTCGCTCGAAGAAAACAATGCGACCTGGTTCGATGAAACCGGGCGCGAGCTGAGCTTTGAACTGCCGCCTGTCGACCAGGCGTTTTACAGCATCAGCGAAGGCATCATTATCCGCCGCAATGAGAGCGGCGACGTGGCGATTGCCGACGATGACGGCGCGGTGTGGCGTCTGTACAAACCGACCCGCGCGAATCCTTCTATCCTGCGTCTGGCCTCCCTCAGCGACGAATACGGCAACGCGCTGCTGACGGCGTGGGACGAGCACGGCAGGCTGGTTGGTCTTCACGACGAGCCGCGGGCGATCGACGTCACCCTGCGCTATGAAGATGAGCGTTTCCCGCAGCGGGTTACCGCAGCCAGCCATTTCGACGGCAACCAAACCTGGCCGCTGATGCAGTGGGGCTACGACGCGCGCGGCCAGCTGGCGAGCGCGACGGACGCCTCCGGCGTGGTGACGCGTGAATACCGCTATAACGACCACGGCCTGATGGTCTGGCACCGGATGCCCGGGGGGCTGGAAAGCGAATACCGCTGGCAAAAATTCGACCACTGGCGCGTGGTGGAAAACCGCACCAGCACCGGCGACGGCTGTCGCTTTAGCTACGATTTAGCCGCCGGGCTGACGACCGTCGAGCACTACGATGGTCAGACGCGCCGCCACTACTGGAACGCGCAGAATCTTATCGTCCGCTACGTGGACGAGCGCGGTGAAAACTGGCGCTACGAGTGGGACGATAACGAGCTTCTGACGCGTCGCATCGATCCGCTCGGCAATGCCGTCACCTTCGTCTACGACGAGATGGGCAACCGGGTGCAGGAGACCGATGCCGACGGCAATACCCGCACCACCACCTGGCTGGAGCACCGCGCGCTCCCCGCGTCAATCATTGAAGCAGACGGCAGCGCGACCCGATTCTGGTACGACGAACACCACGGGCTGAAGCGCGTGCTGGATCCGATGGGGCAGACCACGCAGCTGCGCCGGGACGAGTTTGGCCAGGTTGTGGAAGAGATCGATGCCGCCGGCAACAGCCGCTATCAGGAGTACAACGAGGCCGGGCAGATTGTCCGTTCGACGGACTGTTCCGGGCGTATTACCCGCTATCGCTATCACCCGCTGGGCTGGCTGGTGGCTGAGACTGGCGCCGACGGGGAAGAGACGCGCTACCGCTACGACGCCGCAGGGCGCCCGGTGCAGCTCGACCGTCCGGAAGGCTGGACGGAGTCGCTTAAATGGAACGAACGTGGCCTGCCGGTGAGGCACGCGGGCGCCGACGGGAAAGAGAGCGAGTTCAGATACGATGAGGCGGGGCGCTTAACCGCCACCCGTAATACGCAGGGCGAAGAGGTCCGTCGCCGCTGGGACAGCCGCGGGCGTCTGATTGCCCTGGAAAACGAAAACGGCGAAGCGTACCAGTTCCGCTGGGGCGCTGACTCGCTGCTGCTGGAAGAGGTAGGGCTTGATGGCGTGGCCTCGCAGTATCGCTATGATGCCTGCGGACGCACGATAGCGCGCACGTATGCCGCCGGCCATCCGGAGGCCATCACCCACGCCTTCGCCTGGAGCGCGAGCGGCCAGCTGGTCGCCCGCACCACGCCAGAAGGGCAGACCCGCTACCACTACACGCCGTCCGGGCTATTAAGCCGCATTGGGCTGCATCCGGCGCTTTCAGCCGATGCCTGGAGCACCGAGGCGGAGCAGGAGCTCGCCTTTGAGTATGACGCGCTCGGCCGCGTGACGCGCGAAGCGGGCGAGCACGGGGAGCTGGCGTGGGAATATGATGCGCTGGGCAATCGCACCTCCGTCACGCTGCCCGATGGCCGCGAGCTGAAACAGTTCTACTACGGCAGCGGACATCTGCTCAGTATTGCCCTCGATAAGCTGTCGGTCTCCGACTTTACCCGCGACGAGCTTCACCGCGAGACCAGCCGCACGCAGGGGCTGCTGACCACCCGCAGCGAATACGACCGCCTTGGTCGCCTGCATCGGCGGGACGTCTTCACCGGCAACGCCCAGCGCCCGTCGCCGCGCCGCTGGTCCCGCCGCTGGGATTACGATTACCGTAATAACCTGGTTCGCGAAGAGCGGGACGATAACCCGTTCAGCTGGTACCGCTGGCAGTACGACAGCGCCGGGCGTCTGCTCGTTCAGGACGGCACGCTGCCCGGCCAGGAGCAGTGGCGCTGGGATGCGGCGGGTAACCCGCTCGAAGGCTCTGCTGAGAAGGTCACGCATAACCGCCTGACGCAACTGAACGGCATTCGCTGGCGCTATGATGTCCACGGACGCACCGTGGAGAAAGATAACGGCCAGACCCGCTGGCACTATCGCTACGACGGTGAGCACCGTCTGACGGAGGTGATCAGCCAGCCGCGGGACCGCAACAGGCCGCAGACGCAGGTCAGCTTCCGCTATGACCCGCTCGGGCGACGCATCAGCAAAACGCGACGCCAGATGCTGGGCGGCCAGCCAACCGGTAAACCGGTCACCACGCGGTTTGTCTGGGAAGGGTTCCGCCTGCTGCAGGAGGTGCACGGGGACGTGCCGCTCACCTACGTCTACAGCGATCAGGACAGCTACGATCCGCTGGCGCGTATTGATGGCTTGGAAGCGCCGGAGATCTTCTGGTTCCACTGCCAGCCCAACGGCACGCCGGAGCGGATGACGGATAGCGAAGGGCAGGTGCGCTGGGAAGGCGTGAACAGCGCCTGGGGCAAGCTGCTGCGGGAAAGCGAGACGCAGCTATCAGGATATTCCCAGAACCTGCGGATGCAGGGGCAATACCTGGACCGTGAGACAGGGCTGCACTACAATCTATTCCGGTATTACGACCCGGATTGCGGAAGGTTTACGCAGCAGGACCCGATAGGGCTGGCGGGGGGGATAAACCTTTACCAGTATGCGCCGAATGCGCTGGGGTGGGTGGATCCGTGGGGGTTGAGTAGGTGTTCTGGAGGTACCCGCTTAACTGTCAATAAACCGAAGATTTTAAGCAGCACAAAGCTGTCATCAACTGAGAGAAAATTCCTCGAAAGACAGTTTATGAAAAAAATGAATGCTTTAAACCGAGCGGCTCAAAGAGGAGAGTTAGTTTGGTCTCCTGGCACCCATGAGGTTAGGATTTCATCTTTGCAAAGTTCTTACAGGCAGGCTGTTTCTGCACGTTTTGAAAAAATGTTTGGTTCAGCACCTGATCTAAGTAAGTTAAACGCTGATCATCCTGTTGATTTAATTGTTGGAGGTTCGCCTACACAAAGATTACAAATGCTGAATGAAACTATTAATAAAAGTGTAGGTAGTTCTTTGAAAAATGCAGGCAGAAAGGCGGGGCTTCAGCCCGGAGATGCCATCAGTGAAATAATATTTCAATAGGGGGTAAAATGAATAAATCTATTAATATACAGACGGATACTGCCACATTAGTGATTTATGATTTGATGTCATTAAAGCATAGGATTAATGATGATGCAGATTGGTGGAGTCTTCCAGAAGATGAAGTTGAAGAAATAAATAAAGGGAATGTATTATTTCTCAATCTTGGAGATGATGGTAACTATAAAGTTGATATTAAAAGTGACATTGGTGAATATACCGGATCGTTATTTTTAAACGTACCTACTGGAAAGGTTTTCATAGGGGCGGGAGAGGATGTCACTGGAGGAGATCTGGAGCCAGATGATTCAGATGCTATTTCAGGCGAGTTTATTACTTTAGTACCAGGTAGTTACGAGGTTAAATATAAAAAGCATGGTTCAGATGTGCTAATTTCCTTTACAAAAGCAACGTTTACTGAAAACTCATTAGAAGAGGGTGTTTACCTCTGAATGAAAATCCACGCCCTGGCGTGGATTTTTTCATCCAAAAAAATGTTAAATAATTAATTAGTTCACTACGTGGCCATTTTTAACACTATTTTTTTTCCTTCTGCACGCATCTTGCTTGCTTTTTTCGCGCCTTGCTTACCCTTGTGTTCAATAAGCTGTCAGTATACTCGCGACGAACAACTCTACCCTGAGTAAAGCCCCCAGTGGCGGCTGATCCCCGTAGCGAGTAAGACCGCCTTGGGCGATGGCATCGCCGGGACGTCTTTACCTGCAATGTCAGAAATTTATGGGAAGACCCCCGGGAAAAAACAGTAAAACTTGACGTGAAGTAATTGCACGAATGCGAGGAGAAAGACGTATTCATGGTACGGGCGATAGGATGCAATTTAAAAGCTCAACTGATGGTAAATGGTACCGTATTCAGGATGCGGACATGGCTCATTTAACAGATGCAGTTAAATACTGGAATCAGAAGGGTGGCTACTATGGTCCTAAATCTCGTGAGGTCAGAGCCTTTATGAGAGATTCCAGGAAGTATGAGCTTGAATATTATGGCACAATCGGTCTCAGGGAGCAGTGCTACCGGATAGATATAAAGATTCCCTTGATTTTATTGGCCCAAAGGAAAAGTCCCAATATTTCCAATGAAGGAGCATTGTTCCATGAAAGATCTTGAAGACCCAAAAATTGAATCCAAAATTAACTCCTTTGTTGAAAAAGGAAACGAGTTTCACGATGACAAAAAATACGCCGAGGCTTTAGAGCAATACCAAAAAGCATGGCAAGCTCTCCCTGAACCAAAGCTTGAATGGGAACTCGCCAACTGGATCTCTGCGTGCATGTACAGCGCATATTTTGATCTTGCGGATTACGTTGAGGCAAAGAAATGGGGAGAGACGACTTTACGGACACGTGGATCGGATATAGACACTGCACCGTTAATCGACTTGGGTATGGTCTGTTACGAGTTGAATCAATTCGATGAAGCGTACAAATATTTTAACGATGCTTATAACTACGGCAAAGAGCGTGCGTTTCAGGATAGACCTAAAAAATATCTAGAGTTCTACCTGCGCAAAAGGGGATAAGTTCGTTACTCTATAAAAAAATCCACGCCAAAGCGTGGATTTTTTTCATTCAAAACAAATCAAACGTTAAACAGGAAGTTCATCACGTCGCCATCTTTAACGATGTAATCTTTCCCTTCCGCACGCATCTTGCCAGCTTCTTTCGCGCCTTGCTCACCCTTGTAGGTGATAAAGTCTTCAAACGCGATAGTCTGCGCACGAATGAAGCCCTTTTCGAAGTCGGTGTGGATCTTACCGGCCGCCTGAGGCGCAGTCGCACCCACAGGAATCGTCCACGCACGCACTTCTTTAACGCCAGCGGTGAAGTAGGTCTGCAGGTTCAGCAGCTCATAGCCCGCGCGGATTACGCGGTTCAGGCCCGGCTCTTCCAGACCCAGTTCGGCCATGAACTCTTCACGGTCGGCGTCGTCCAGCTCGGCGATATCGGACTCAACGGCTGCGCAAACCGCCACAACCACAGAACCTTCCGCCGCGGCGATTTCACGGACTTTGTCCAGGTACGGGTTGTTCTCGAAACCGTCTTCGTTAACGTTGGCGATGTACATGGTTGGCTTCAGGGTCAGGAAGCTCAGGTATTTGATCGCCGCTTTGTCTTCGTCAGTCAGGTTTTTCAGCGCGCGCAGCATGCCGGCGTTTTCCAGCTGTGGCAGGCATTTTTCCAGTGCAGCCAGTTCCGCTTTCGCGTCTTTGTCGCCGCCTTTGGCTTTCTTCTGCACGCGGTGAATCGCACGTTCGCAGGTGTCGAGGTCAGAGAGCGCCAGCTCGGTGTTGATGACGTCGATATCGTCAGCCGGATCCACTTTGTTATTAACGTGGATGATGTTGTCGTTCTCGAAGCAGCGCACAACGTGGCCGATCGCTTCAGTTTCACGGATGTTGGTCAGGAACTGATTACCCAGACCTTCGCCTTTGGAGGCACCCTTCACCAGGCCCGCGATGTCCACGAACTCCATGGTGGTTGGCAGAATGCGCTGCGGCTTCACGATTTCCGCAAGCTGGTCCAGACGCGGGTCCGGCATTGGCACCACGCCGGTGTTAGGTTCGATGGTACAGAACGGGAAGTTCGCCGCTTCGATACCCGCTTTGGTAAGCGCGTTAAACAGGGTGGATTTGCCCACGTTTGGCAGACCGACGATACCGCATTTGAATCCCATTTCTAAATCACCTTAATATCTTGATAATCAATCCGTTAACGATAACCGATTGATGAAAAGTAAATAACTACGCCTATTATACACGTAACCCGCATGACGCGCGGTAAAAAAGCCGTATCGGGCGGATTATTGCGCTTTGAAAGCGTGTAAGCGATTTGTCGCTTTGGTTAAGCCGTCTTGCAGCCAGATTTCAGTGCAGCGCGCCGCTTCGTCTACCGCCTCGTCAATCAGTTTTTGTTCGGAAACCGGGGGTTTACCGAGCACGAAACCGACAACTTTGTTTTTATCGCCCGGATGGCCGATTCCCACGCGCAAACGGTGGAAATTCGGGTTATTGCCCAACTTGCTGATGATGTCTTTAAGACCGTTGTGACCGCCGTGTCCGCCGCCCAGCTTGAATTTTGCTACGCCAGGCGGAAGATCCAGCTCATCGTGAGCCACCAGAATTTCATCCGGATTGATGCGATAAAACGTTGCCATCGCCGCCACCGCTTTACCGCTCAGGTTCATAAAGGTGGTGGGCACCAGCAGGCGAACATCCGCGCCTGCAAGGTTGATACGTGAGGTATAGCCGAAGAATTTTGGTTCTTCACGCAGGGGAGCACTTAACCGTTCGGCCAGCAGATCGACGTACCATGCCCCAGCGTTGTGGCGGGTGGCCGCATACTCCGCGCCCGGGTTGGCGAGGCCGACAATCAGTTTAATCGTCACGATTCAATTCCTAATGGGTTCCAGATCTGGCGCGTAGTTTACTGTCTGGCGCGCCGCTTGACAAAATTCTGCGGTTATCCCGGCGAAATTCGAATAATTACTCATCTGAACAATTAGAATTTCAAGCTGTTCAACGCCTTATTTGTAAACTTTTGTTTGTGCGTCATCCGTAATTGTGATCATTCACGCAACTCATAAAAGGGGCGTTGTCTATACTTTACACACAAGGATTAGGGGCTTTTCCCCTGACAACCCAAAGTTCCGGAGGTGACATATGAAACGCAAAAACGCTTCGATGCTCGGTAACGTGCTAATGGGGTTGGGACTGTTCGTGATGGTAGTCGGCGTAGGTTATTCCATTTTAAACCAGCTGCCGCAGCTTGATCTCCCACAATACTTCGCGCATGGCGCGGTATTGAGCATCTTCCTCGGTGCAGTATTGTGGCTCGCCGGGGCGCGCGTAAGCGGACATGAGGAAGTCTGCGATAAATACTGGTGGGTGCGCCACTACGACAAACGCTGTCGTCGTGACCAGCATAAGCACAGCTAGTGCCTGATTAAGAACATCGAAACGACTCCATCCGGAGTCGTTTTTTTTTGCATAGCATATTGACCCTCACGTAACGTAAGGCTCCAGAGTGGTGGCACTGGCAAAGTAAAAAGGAGCAGTTATGTTGATTCAGGTGGGTGAGCTGGCGAAACGAGCCGGTATCACCGTGCGGACATTGCATCACTACGAGCAAACAGGGCTGTTGCTGCCTTCTGCCAGAAGCGCGGCAGGTTACCGGCTTTACAACCTGGCGGATGTCCAGCGTCTGCACATGATCCAGGCGCTGGCAAAAGCGGGGCTGGAACTTGCCGAAATCAGGGATTTTCTGGAAAAGGAGTCGCTGTCGTTGACCGAGCTACTCGATGCGCAAATCACGCTGCTGGATAAACAGCTGCGCAGTATACACACGCTGCGCGACCGGCTGGTGGAGCTGCGTTCCGGGCTTACTGACGATGCGACGCCGGATCTGGAGTCCTGGCTACAGACTCTGGAGTTAATGAATATGTACGATCGCTGGTTTAGCAAAGAAGAATTACAGCAGCTGCCGTTTGCGGTACAGAAGGATGCGCTGGCGGCTATCTGGTCAGGGCTGGTGGCAGAGGCTAACGCGCTGCTGGAACAGGATATACCCGTTACTGACACGCGGGCGATGGATCTGGCGACCCGCTGGATGGAACGTCTTGAACAGGACACGGCGGGCAAGCCGGAGTTTCTCACCCGGCTGAACGAGATGCACAGCGTAGAGCCACAGATGCAGGCGCAGACCGGCATTACCCCGGAGATGACAGATTACATCACGCGCGCGTTTGCGGAATCTAAGCTCAGCATATGGGAGAAGTATCTCACTGCCGAAGAGATGGCCTTTACCCGGGCGCATTATTTTGACCGCATGATGGAGTGGCCGCCGCTGGTGGCGAAACTGCATCAGGCGCAGCGGGACAATATCGCTCCTGACTCGAAGGAGGCGCAAAAGCTGGCTGAAAACTGGCTGACATTGTTCCAGTCCTACGCAGGCACCAACCCGGAGACCCAGCAAAAGTTTCGTACGGCTATGCAGCAGGAGCCGCATCTGATGAAAGGAACCTGGATGACGCCTGCCGTGCTTGCATGGCTCCAGCAGGCGATCGGGGTGATGATGCAGAGACGTTTCTCTGCATCAGATAACTCACAGATCCGCTAACGCGGCTTCACGGTTAGGATAAAAGGCAAGGCGGCCAGGGATCGGCTGCACGCCCGCACGCGCCATGGTGCGCAGGGGCTGGAATTCCAGGTTGCTGACCCGCAGCTCGCAGCCTTCCGGCAGACGTTTCACAAAGCGCTGGAAGGCATCCAGACCGCCGGCATCCAGCACCGGGACGGCATCCCACTTCAGCACCACAACCCGTTTCCCCGCGATGCGGGACTCCAGATCGCTGAACAATCCTTCCGCCGCGGCAAAGAATAGCGGGCCAATCACGCGCAGCACCAGCACATCCTCAGGCACCTCCACGTTAACCGGAGAGAGACGCGTCATCTGCGCGATGCGGCGCATAAATAGCAGGGACGCGAGCACGATCCCAACGCTGATGGCGATAACCATATCGAACAGCACGGTCAGCGACATGCAGATCAGCATCACGATGATGTCGTCTTTCGGCGCACGGCGCAGCAGATTCACCACCTTATGCGCCTCGCTCATGTTCCAGGCCACCATCAGCAGCAGGGCGGCCATGGCGGAAAGCGGCAGCCAGGAGAGCAGTGGGGCAAGGATCAGCAGCGCCAGAATCACCAGCACGGAGTGGATAACCGCTGAAACGGGGGAGGTCGCACCTGCGCGCACGTTTGCCGCAGAACGGGCGATGGCTGCCGTAGCGGTAATCCCGCCAAAGAACGGTGCGATGAGGTTGCCTAAGCCCTGACCGACCAGTTCGCTGTTGGCTTTGTGCTTGGTGCCGGTCATGCCGTCGAGCACCACAGCGCACAGCAGGGATTCAATCGCTCCCAGCATCGCCATAGAGAACGCGGCGGGCAGCAGGGCGCGAAGGGAATCCCAGCTCAGGGTGAAGCTCGAACCAGGCATGTCCCACGGCAGCACCAGCTGCGGCAGCAGCTGTGGAATGCCGTTACCCTGCGAACCGTCCGCCAGAACATAGTGGAACTGCGAGCCGATAGTCGCGACATGACCGCCGAACATATTGACGATAGCCATCACCGCGCAGCCCAGCAGCAGGGCGGGCAGATGGCCCGGCAGGCGAATACCGAGGCGAGGCCAGACGATAAGCGTCCCCAGGGTGACTATTCCGATGGCGGCGTCGCCCAGGTTGGCCGTCGGCAGCGCCATAAACAGCGCGCCCACTTTCTGTAAATAGTGCTCCGGAACATGGGTCATTTGCAGACCGAGGAAATCCTTAATCTGCATGGTTCCGATGGTGATCCCAATCCCCGAGGTGAACCCCAGCGTCACGGAAAGGGGAATGTATTCAATCAGGCGACCAAAACGGGCCAGACCGAACAGAATCAAAAAGACGCCGGACATCAGGGTGGCAACCAGCAGGCCTGCCAGACCAAACTGTTGTGAAACCGGGTAGAGGATCACCACAAAGGCGGCGGTCGGGCCGGAGACGCTGAAGCGCGAGCCGCCCGTCAGGGCAATAACAATCCCGGCAACGGCCGAGGTATACAGACCGTACTGTGGCGCAACGCCGCTGCCAATCGCCAGCGCCATCGCCAGTGGGATGGCAATAATCCCGACGGTGATCCCGGCAATCAGGTCACGGATAAAGCGTGACGAGGTGTACTTCTCTTTCCAGCAGGCGTCGATGAGGGCGCGAAAGGGCAGAACATGTGAGGAGGCTACGTTTTTCACAATTATCTATCATCCGTGTGCGCATCATCTGTCATATGAATGGCAGGTGAAGGAGGCATTAATCATACAAATAAAACCCAGAGACAAAAAAACCCGCCGCAGCGGGTTTTTTGGCCGTGTTCGATTAGTGTTCGAACATTGCAGAGATGGATTCTTCGTTGCTGATACGACGAATCGCTTCGGCCAGCATCCCGGACAGGGTCAGGGTACGCACGTTTGGCAGTGCCTTGATCTCGTCGCTCAGTGGGATGGTATCGCATACCACAACTTCGTCAATGACGGAGTTGCGCAGGTTGTTCACGGCATTACCGGAGAAGATCGGGTGGGTCGCGTAAGCGAACACGCGCTTGGCACCGCGCTCTTTCAGCGCTTCAGCGGCTTTACACAGCGTACCGCCGGTATCGATCATGTCGTCAACCAGCACGCAGTCGCGGCCAGCCACGTCACCGATGATGTGCATCACCTGAGAAACGTTAGCGCGCGGACGACGCTTGTCGATGATCGCCATGTCGGTATCGTTCAGCAGCTTAGCGATAGCACGGGCACGTACCACGCCGCCGATGTCCGGAGAAACCACGATTGGGTTGTCCAGGTTCAGCTGCAGCATGTCTTCCAGCAGGATTGGGCTGCCGAATACGTTATCAACCGGGACGTCGAAGAAGCCCTGGATCTGCTCTGCGTGCAGGTCAACGGTCAGTACGCGGTCAACGCCGACGCTGGACAGGAAGTCAGCGACAACTTTTGCGGTGATTGGCACACGCGCGGAACGGACGCGACGGTCCTGGCGGGCATAACCAAAGTAAGGGATAACAGCAGTGATACGGCCTGCGGAAGCGCGACGCAGAGCGTCGACCATAACAACCAGTTCCATCAGGTTGTCGTTTGTTGGAGCACAGGTGGACTGGATGATGAAAATATCACCACCGCGTACATTTTCGTTGATTTGTACGCTGACTTCGCCGTCGCTAAAGCGACCTACGGCGGCGTCGCCGAGGGAAGTGTACAGGCGGTTGGCAATACGTTGTGCTAGTTCCGGGGTGGCGTTACCAGCAAAAAGCTTCATATCAGGCACGAGAAGAACCTCAGGCATGCGTCCAGTGGTGGATAGCGTTCGCCGCAAACTGCGGGGCCTAAGCGAAGGCTATCCAGGCGGTGTATTAAAGAGCGCGATGCAACGTCTGGAACAGGGTGACGTTGTCACCGAAACTCAGTCTGCGCCAGAATGGCCTGCTGTAGGGGGGAGGTGTTCATCCCGCGTGCTACAAAACCATGCAGCCAATCCGGCGCTTGCTCAAGCACCTGACGGGCGGCGGATTCGGTGTCAAATTCAGCAAAGACACAGGCCCCTGTACCGGTCAGGCGCGACGGCGCGTATTCTAACAGCCAGGAAAGCACCGCATCAACCTCGCGAAAACGTTTTCTTGCGATATCCTCGCAATCGTTGCTGAATTCACAATTTAATAACGTTTCTATTGACCGTACCGGGGTATTTCTTTTCAGGTCAGGATCTTTAAAGATGACCGGGGTCGGAATGCTCACGCCGGGGTGGGCAACCAGATACCATTTCTCCGGCGGGTTGACCGGGGAGAGGATCTCACCCACGCCCTCGGCAAAGGCCGCGTGGCCGCGAACAAACACAGGGACATCTGCGCCCAGCGTTAAGCCCAAACCAGCCAGTTCATCCGTCGACAGCCCGCAACCCCAGAGGTGGTTCAGCGCAACCAGCACGGTGGCGGCGTTGGATGAGCCCCCGCCGAGACCGCCACCCATCGGCAGACGCTTCTCAATGCGGATATCCGCACCGCTTCCCGCCGGCAGACGACCCGATTCCGCGGCGGCTTTCATCAGCAGGCGCGCGGCGCGGACGATCAGGTTGTCCTCATGCGCCACGCCGTCGACCGGCGTCAGCAGGCAAATCTGCCCATCCTGACGCGGCTCGATGGCAATCGTGTCGCCATAGTCAATAAACTGAAACAGCGTCTGCAGAGTGTGATAGCCGTCAGCACGCTGGCCGGTGATGTATAAAAACAGGTTCAGTTTTGCCGGAGAAGGCCAGTGGGTCATCATTTAACGATCCAGTTGTCCATTTTCAGCTTGATGCGCTGGCTGCCCTGGGTCAGCTCCATGTTTGATGGCAGCGAAGGTTTACTCTTGCTGTCATAGGCGCTGTACACCACTTTCCAGGTTTTGCCGTTCTGGGTGTAGTTGACCTGGCTCAGACGGTATTGATCGTCAAGCGTATAGTCGGTCGCTTCGCCCGGCAGGCCGAGGATCCACTGGCGCAGGCTGTTCAGCGGAATTGGCATCCCGGTCAGCTTGCCAATCATCTCTTCGGCATCGGTCGCCGTGTAGTGCTGGCCTTTGTTATCGGTGATCTGCGCTTCGCCCGGTTTGGCGATAAGCTCCAGCTCGGTGCTGCCCAGCGGGTTCAGCAGCAGCAGGCGATAGTTGTCCTGCCCCGTTTGCTGCCAGAAGAAGCGGGCATAAACCTTTTGTTCGTCAGAGAGATACGCGAAGGCGCCGCGCGTCTGGTACTGCTTCAAATTAAGGACGTCCTGCTGGTGCTGACGCCACTGCGGTGAATCAGGGCTTTTGCCCGGGCCTTTTGGTTGGGTGACAGTACAGGCGGTCAGAACCAGTGCTGCCAGCGGCAGCAGGCGAATCAGTCGGGTCATAATGAGGACAAATCCTTGAGATACGTTGCAGTTATAACTGTTAATGCTAGCGCCCCGCAGTGCTACCGTCTACGTTCAAATTATCTCAAAGCGTTGAGTAACCTATTACTCCGAAAGGAGGCGGTCTCTTTTATTGATCTCGCGCATCCTGTATGATGCGTCCTGCTAACCTTATTAACGCTGGTACTACTCCCGCTCAACATGACCCTATTAGCACTCGGCATCAACCACAAAACGGCCCCGGTTTCGCTGCGAGAACGCGTTACGTTTTCGCCGGATACGCTTGACCTGGCGCTGGACAGCCTGCTTGCACAGCCGATGGTGCAGGGTGGCGTGGTGCTTTCAACGTGCAACCGTACTGAGCTGTATTTGAGCGTGGAAGAGCAGGATAACCTGCACGACGCGCTGATCCGCTGGCTATGTGACTACCACAATCTCAACGAAGACGAGCTGCGCAACAGCCTGTACTGGCATCAGGATAACGATGCGGTCAGCCATCTGATGCGCGTCGCCAGCGGTCTGGATTCGCTGGTGCTTGGCGAGCCGCAGATCCTCGGCCAGGTAAAAAAAGCCTTCGCAGATTCCCAGAAAGGGCATCTCAAGGCCAGCGAGCTGGAGCGTATGTTCCAGAAGTCCTTCTCCGTGGCGAAGCGTGTGCGAACCGAAACCGACATTGGTGCCAGTGCGGTTTCTGTTGCTTTCGCGGCCTGTACCCTTGCACGGCAAATCTTTGAATCCCTGTCGACCGTCACCGTGATGCTGGTAGGCGCGGGCGAAACCATCGAGCTTGTGGCGCGCCATCTGCGCGAGCATAAAGTGAAAAAGATGATTATCGCGAACCGCACCCGCGAACGCGCGCAGGTGCTGGCGGATGAAGTGGGTGCCGAGGTGGTTGCGCTGAGCGATATTGATGAACGTCTGAAAGAGGCGGACATTATTATCAGCTCTACCGCCAGCCCGCTGCCGATCATCGGTAAAGGGATGGTGGAGCGTGCGCTGAAATCCCGCCGTAATCAGCCAATGCTGCTGGTGGATATCGCCGTTCCGCGCGATGTTGAGCCAGAGGTTGGCAAGCTGGCTAACGCCTATCTTTACAGCGTGGATGACCTGCAAAGCATTATTTCGCACAACCTCGCCCAGCGTAAAGCGGCGGCGGTGCAGGCGGAAACCATTGTTGAGCAGGAAACCAGCGAATTTATGGCCTGGCTGCGCGCGCAAAGCGTCAGCGAGACCATCCGCGAGTACCGCGGGCAGGCGGAGCAGGTGCGTGATGACCTGACTGCCAAAGCGTTAGCGGCCCTGGAACAGGGCGGCGACGCGCAGGCGATTATGCAGGATCTGGCGTGGAAGCTGACTAACCGCCTGATCCATGCGCCAACCAAATCTCTTCAACAGGCTGCCCGTGACGGGGATGATGAACGCCTGACTATTCTGCGCAACAGCCTCGGGCTGGAATAGCGCCCTATACCCATTTTCTAAGACAAGGTGCACTTACGCCTATGAAGCCTTCTATCGTCGCTAAACTGGAAGCTCTGCACGAGCGCCATGAAGAAGTACAGGCGCTGCTCGGCGATGCCGGGACTATCGCAGACCAGGAACGTTTTCGCGCGCTTTCGCGTGAATATGCGCAGTTGAGTGATGTATCAAAATGCTTTACCGACTGGCGACAGGTTCAGGAAGATATTGAAACCGCGCAGATGATGCTCGACGATCCTGAGATGCGCGAGATGGCGCAGGAAGAGCTGCAGGATGCAAAAGCGCGTTCCGAAGAGATGGAGCAGCAGCTTCAGGTGCTGCTCCTGCCGAAAGATCCGGACGATGAACGTAACGCGTTTGTCGAAGTGCGCGCCGGGACCGGCGGTGACGAAGCGGCGCTCTTTGCCGGGGATCTGTTCCGCATGTACAGCCGCTACGCCGAATCGCGCCGCTGGCGCGTGGAGATCATGAGCGCCAACGAAGGCGAACATGGCGGCTACAAAGAGGTTATCGCCAAGATCAGCGGCGACGGCGTGTACGGACGTCTGAAGTTTGAATCCGGCGGTCACCGCGTGCAGCGCGTTCCGGCCACCGAATCTCAGGGCCGCATTCATACCTCCGCCTGTACGGTGGCGGTGATGCCGGAGCTGCCGGAAGCGGAACTGCCGGACATCAACCCGGCGGACCTGCGCATCGACACCTTCCGCTCCTCCGGGGCGGGCGGTCAGCACGTTAACACCACCGACTCCGCCATCCGTATTACCCACCTGCCAACCGGCATCGTGGTGGAGTGTCAGGACGAACGTTCGCAGCACAAAAACAAAGCCAAAGCGTTGTCCGTGCTGGGCGCGCGCATCCACGCGGCGGAAATGGCGAAGCGTCAGCAGGCGGAAGCCTCTACGCGTCGTAACCTGCTGGGCAGCGGCGATCGCAGCGACCGTAACCGCACCTACAACTTCCCTCAGGGGCGCGTGACCGACCACCGCATCAACCTGACCCTGTACCGTCTGGACGAGGTGATGGAAGGGAAGCTGGATATGCTGATTGAGCCTATCGTGCAGGAATACCAGGCCGACCAGCTGGCGGCGCTGTCCGAGCAGGAATAATGGATTTTCAGCGCTGGTTACGCGAGGCGGCCGGTGAGCTTTGCAAAAGCGAAAGCCCGAAGCGCGATGCCGAAATTTTGCTTGAGCATGTGACGGGTAAAGCCCGCACGTACCTGCTGGCATTCGGCGAAACTGAGCTGACCGCAGAGCAGGAAGCACGGCTCGCCGCACTCCTTGCCCGCCGTAAAAACGGCGAGCCGGTGGCTCACCTTGTCGGTGAGCGCGAGTTCTGGTCGCTACCGCTTTACGTCTCGGCGGCGACGCTGATCCCGCGTCCGGATACCGAGTGTCTGGTGGAGCAGGCGCTGGCGCGTTTACCGGCGAAGGCCTGCCGCATTCTCGATCTCGGTACTGGAACAGGTGCTATCGCGTTGGCGCTGGCCACCGAGCGGCCTGACTGCGATGTGACGGCAGTGGATGTGATGCCCGACGCGGTGGCGCTGGCGCTGCGTAATGTGGAACGTCTCGGGCTCAGCAACGTAACGGTGCTGCAAAGCAGCTGGTTTACCGCGCTGGAGAGCCGCTCATTTGCGATGATTGTCAGCAATCCTCCTTACATTGACGAACATGATCCGCACCTTGCGCAGGGGGATGTTCGCTTCGAACCGCTGACGGCGCTTGTGGCCGCCAACGCGGGATTAGCCGATCTTGATCACATTGTGACAACGTCACGAGAGCATTTGCTTCCCGGCGGCTGGCTGCTCGTGGAGCATGGATGGACGCAGGGAGAATCCGTGCGGGCACTGTTTACCCAGGCAGGCTACGCCGCTGTCGAAACCTGCCGCGACTACGGCGGCAACGAACGCCTGACGCTGGGGCAGTGGTCTTGAGTTCCGGGTATCTGCCATTTACTGATAAAGGCGTAAGGCTGACTGAAAGGCAGTTTGGCGTTATCATCTACATCGTTTTGAGTTTTATCGCGCCTGAGCGTCATTGTTCGCTCAGTCGTTACTGGGGTAAGTCATGAGGTCCTTAGCCGATTTCGAATTTAATAAAGTGCCGCTTTGCGATGGCATGATCCTGATTTCGGAGATGATACGCGACGATTTTACGTCGCAGTACGTCTACGATGAGCTGGAGAATCTGGTCAGCCTGGCGCGTGAAGAGATCAATCAGGCGCGCCCGCAGGACTGGCAATTAGAGAAGCTTCTGGAGCTTTTCTACGGCGAATGGGGTTTCTGCGACACGCGTGGCGTGTATCGCCTGTCTGACGCATTATGGCTGGACCATGTCTTAAAAAATCGTCAGGGCAGCGCCGTTGCGCTGGGCTCTATTTTGCTGTGGGTTGCGCACCGCCTGGATATTCCGCTGGTGCCGGTTATTTTCCCGACGCAGATGATCCTGCGTGCGGAGTGGCTGGACGGTGAGATGTGGCTCATTAATCCGTTTAACGGCGACACGCTGGACGAGCATACGCTGGACGTCTGGCTGAAAGGCAACATCAGCCCGGTGGCCGAGCTCTTTAACGAAGATCTCGACGAAGCCGACAACGCCGAAGTCATTCGCAAGCTGCTGGATACGCTGAAGTCAGCGCTGATGGAAGAGCGTCAGATGGAGCTGGCCTTGCGTGCCAGTGAAGTGCTGCTGCAGTTTAATCCGGAAGATCCGTACGAAATTCGCGACCGCGGGCTTATCTATGCCCAGCTCGACTGCGAGCACGTGGCGCTGAACGATCTGAGCTATTTCGTCGAGCAGTGTCCGGAAGATCCGATTAGCGAAATGATTCGCGCGCAGATCAACGCGATCTCGCACAAACAAATTACACTGCATTAATCTTAATTCCGATTCACACCTGAATAAGGCGATCCTATGAAACAAAAAGTGGTTAGCATTGGTGATATCAAGGTAGCAAACGACCTGCCGTTCGTGCTGTTTGGCGGTATGAACGTGCTGGAGTCCCGCGATCTCGCCATGCGTATCTGCGAGCACTACGTGACCGTGACCCAGAAGCTGGGCATTCCGTACGTGTTTAAGGCCTCTTTTGACAAAGCCAACCGCTCCTCCATCAACTCTTACCGTGGCCCTGGCCTGGAAGAGGGGATGAAAATTTTCCAGGAGCTGAAGCAGACGTTTGGCGTGAAAGTGATCACCGACGTGCATGAGTCCTGGCAGGCGCAGCCTGTGGCAGACGTGGTAGACGTAATCCAGCTTCCGGCGTTCCTGGCGCGTCAGACCGACCTGGTTGCCGCGATGGCGAAAACCGGTGCCGTGATTAACGTGAAAAAACCGCAGTTCGTGAGCCCGGGCCAGATGGGTAACATCGTTGATAAGTTTATCGAAGGCGGTAACGACAAGATTATTCTGTGCGACCGTGGCGCTAACTTCGGTTACGACAACCTGGTGGTGGACATGCTGGGCTTCAGCGTCATGAAGAACGTCTCTAACCAGTCGCCGGTGATCTTCGACGTTACCCACGCGCTGCAGTGCCGCGACCCGTTTGGTGCAGCCTCTGGTGGCCGTCGTGCTCAGGTGACCGAGCTGGCGCGCGCCGGTATGGCGACCGGCCTGGCAGGTCTGTTCATTGAAGCGCACCCGGATCCGGCTAACGCGAAATGCGATGGTCCATCCGCGCTGCCGCTGGATAAGCTGGAGCCGTTCCTGAAGCAGATCAAAGCGATTGACGATCTGGTGAAAAGCTTCGACGAGCTGGATACCAGCAACTAATAAAAAAACCCGCTTCGGCGGGTTTTTTTATGGGACATATTGCCGGGTAAGCGAAGCGCCGCTAGGCAAAAGACTACGCAAAGATCGTCATCAAATACGCTACAAACAGCGCCATATGCGCCGCGCCGTTCAGGACATTGGTGCGGCCAGTGGAGAATGAAATCTGGCACAGCAGCAGCGAGGCCACCATCACAATCATCTCCGGTGCGCCCAGCGCAAACTGCAGCTCGTTACCGGTCATAAAGGCAATCAGCGTCACCACCGGCACGGTGAGTGAAATGGTCGCCAGCACGGAGCCGAAGAACAGATTCATCGCACGCTGCACCTGATTGTTCAGCACCGCCTTCAGCGCACCTAAACCCTCAGGGGACAGGATCAGCAGCGCCACCAGGAAACCGGTAAAGGCCACCGGCGCGTTCAGCTCGGTTAACAGCGTCTCCAGCGGGTTGGCGTTCATCTTGGTGACGGCAATCACCGCAATCAGATGCACGATCAGCCAAACCGTGTGCCACAGGCTGCTGTGGGCCGACGGCTTGCCGTGGTGCGGGTCATCGTCGTCGCTGTCATCTTCATGTTCGTAAACAAACAGGCTCTGGTGCGTTTTGGTCTGAATGAGCAGGAACACGCCGTACATGGCGGCGGAAATCAGCGCGACCAGCAGCGACTGGCCGGTGGAGAAATTTGCGCCCGGCAGCGCCATCGGGAAGACCAGCACGATGATGGCCAGCGGGAAGAGGGCAATCAGATACTGTTTAATGCCGAAAAGATTCATGTACTGGGTCGCAAATTTGCGTCCGCCCAGCAGCAGAGAGAAGCCTACCAGGCCGCCCGTCACAATCATAATGATGGAGTAAAGCGTATCGCGCATCAGGGTCGGGGCGGCATCGCCGGTTGCCATCAACGCGGAAATCAGGCTGACTTCGAGAATAACGACGGAAAGGCTGAGAATTAAAGAGCCATAAGGCTCGCCCAGGCGGTGGGCTAATACGTCCGCATGACGAACGACGCTAAACGCGCTGGTTAAAATGCCCACCAGGGCAAGAATATTGATACCAACCACCACTGGCAGTGACTGACTGCTTCCCCAGAAGAGCAGCACAGCCAGTGCCAGAACCGGGAAAATGAGAGACGTCTCCTTGTGGCGGGTCTTTACCGCCTCGTGTGTTGCTGTCATGTGCTTCTCCATCAATGCAGGTGCTTGTAATTATAGATAGATTTTAAGGGCAATAAATTAACAGAAATCTGTTAAATAACCTTTATTTTTTACTTAATTTTACCCTTTGTTATGGTTTTCTTGTTTAATGCCTATAATAAGATATTTATTTTAAATATATGTTTAATAACAATGAATTATGAAATACATCTGTTCATTGTTTATGACCGGCTGGCACACCGGCGTATCGTCGTCCACACTTAACTCTTTAGGCAAAAGAGAGGTTAGTGATGCCATATAAAACGAAACGCGAATTACCCGATAACGTGAAAAACGTCCTGCCCGAACACGCGCAGGATATCTACAAAGAAGCGTTTAACAGCGCCTGGGATCAGTACAAAGATAAAGACGATCGGCGGGATGATGCCAGCCGGGAAGAGACGGCGCACAAGGTCGCCTGGGCCGCAGTAAAACATGACTATGAGAAAGGAGACGATGATAAATGGCATAAGAAGAAATAGCCGTGAAATTATTCGCTGCCTTCATTTTGACTTTTCAGGCGGTTGAACTGCCGTTGTATTGCAACTGGTCCGCTAATTGCTTATCGTAATTTGACTGCTGGCAAAATGACCAGCACAGAATGCCGGGAAGGCGAATTACAGATGTCGCAAGGAAGCATGCAGTGGCGGAGGTGTAAAGTGTTAACGCGTGATTTCTTAATGAAGGCAGATTGTAAGACGGCATTTGGTGCTATTGAGGAATCGCTTCTCTGGTCAGCTGAACAACGTGCGGCGTCGCTCGCTGCCACGCTTGCCTGCCGCCCGGATGATGGCCCGGTATGGATTTTTGGCTACGGTTCACTGATGTGGAACCCGGCTCTCGAATTTGTTGAATCGGCAACCGGCACGCTGCCCGGCTGGCATCGCGCATTTTGCCTGCGCCTGACGGCCGGACGCGGCAGCGCCTGTCAGCCAGGGCGCATGCTTGCACTAAAAGAGGGCGGACGCACCACGGGCGTCGCGTATCGCCTTCCGGATGCCACGCTCGAAGAGGAGCTGACGCTGCTCTGGAAGCGCGAGATGATCACCGGCTGCTATATGCCGAGCTGGTGCAAGCTGGAGCTCGACGACGGGCGCACCGTTAACGCGCTGGTATTTATTATGGATCCGCGCCACCCGCTGTATGAAGCGGACACCCGCACGCAGGTGATTGCCCCGTTAATTGCCGCCGCCAGCGGGCCGCTGGGCACCAACGCGCAATATCTCTTCTCCCTCGATCAGGAGCTGACCCGCCTCGGCATGCAGGACGATTGTCTGAATGAGCTGGTGGTGAAAGTGAAGGCGCTGCTGGAAGGGAACCCGCTCAACAGCACGCTGCGACCGGGTTTTGCCTGAGAATACGCCCGGCGAGCCGGGCGTTTAAATTACGCTGCCACGTAGCTGACCGAATGCTCCAGCGACTGGCTGTGGCTGTCGATCAGCACATCCCACGTGCCGGTATACGGCACGGTAAGCCAGGCCTTGTCATCCTGCACGGTCAGAATATCCGCCTGGGATTGCTTCTGTGCTTTCGCACTCATCAGATGAATACGACAGCGCTCTGAGCAACGCACCACCACCGTATCCCCGCCAAACAGTTTCAAACTTGTTTTCACCAGTGCCATTTTCTACCCCGTCGATTTTGCCCATCCCGAGCGTGATGTTGTTCACAAAATACTCATTGCATAACACCAAAGCGGGGAGCGAGGGATGCTGATTTTGATCAAAAAATGGCATAACGATTAAACAAAAATGACAAAATTCCTGAAACCTTTCAGCTGACGCGCGTTTACCCTGTTTAACGCGCGCCTGAAGAAAATTAAATGCGGAAATGGCCGGCGGTTTCAGCAAGGTCGCCCGCCTGGCTTTGCAATGCGCTGGCGGCCGCGGCGGACTGCACCACCAGCTCGGCATTCTGCTGCACCATTCTGTCGAGATGGGTCACCGCGTGGTTGATCTCGTGAATGCCTTTCATCTGCTCGCTGGTGGCAATCGAGATCTCGCGCATGATGCCGGAGACGCTGCCGATGCTGGAGCGGATCTCATCCATGCTTTCCCCGGCCAGATGCACGTAGCGCGAGCCGGTGGCTACGCTGTCGGTGGTGGAGTCGATAAGCGATTTGATCTCTTTCGCCGCCTGGGCGCTGCGGCTGGCGAGGTTCCGCACTTCACCGGCAACCACGGCGAACCCGCGGCCCTGCTCACCGGCACGCGCCGCCTCGACGGAGGCGTTCAGCGCCAGAATGTTGGTCTGGAAGGCGATGCCGTCGATCACGCTGGTGATATCGCCAATCTTAGCGGACGCCACTTCGATGGACTGCATGGTGCTGATGGCCTGCGAAACCACTTCACCGCCGCGCGCTGCGGCCGCAGAGGCCTTGCTGGCCTGATCGTTGGCTTCTGCTGCCGATTCATTCGACTGGGTGACAGAGGCGGTGATCTCTTCCACGGCGCTGGCGGTTTCGCGAAGGCTGGACGCCGCCTGCTCGGTACGTCCGGAGAGATCCTGGTTACCTGCCGCAATCTCCTGCGCGGCGTTTTTCACCGAGGCGCTGGCGTCGCGGAGCTGAACCATTACCACCGAGAGCTTATCGCTGAAGGCGTTAAACGCCTGCGCAATTTGCGCCACTTCGTCATCGCCGCTGTCCGGCAGGCGCTGGGACAGATCGTTAGTGCCGTTGGCAATGTTGTGCATCGCGTCGCGAATGTCGGACAGGCGCTTCAGCAGGCGGGCAATCAGGACGTGAACAATGGCGCCGCTCAGGAGTGCGAGGATCACCAGCGAAATCGCCGACGCTTTCAGCAGGGAACGCATGCCGGAGGTGGCATCGCTGCTGTCGAGGGCGACGACCAGGAGCCAGTTCGTGCCCGGCACGGCTGAGGCGATAAAGGTTTTTTCCTCGTCATTCAGCGTTCCGTCGACCGGGTTACCGCTCTTCAGCGCCGCAAGGTCGATGCCTTTGATCGTCTCGGCAAACGGCTTCAGCGTCAGGGCCGGCTCGTTGGCGGCAATCACCGTGCCGTCGCTGTTCAGAAGCAACCCGCTGCTGGCCGGCGTGGGGTGGATCCCGCGCACGTTCGCCACCACGCTATCCATGGCGACATCGCCCGCCACCACCGCTTTCAGAGCGCCATTCTCTTTCACCGGCACGGCAAACGTGACCACCAGCTTCCCGGTCCCGGCATCAACGTAGGGTGCCGTTACCACCGGGCCGTCCGTGCTCACCACCTGTTGATACCAGGGTCGAACGGTGGGGTCATAATCCGCCGGGACGCCTGTCGGGTCGGAGAATTTCGCCGTCTTGCTGGCGTAACCCACGTAAACGTTGGTGAAACCGCCCGCCAGGGCAAGCTGCTTAAACGCCGGAACCGGATCGTCAGCCAGCGCGATGCTCTGTGCGGAGGTAATCACCGTCATTTTGCTTTTGACCCAGTCGGCAATCGCCATGTTGTGGCTGGCGCGGGTGCTGGTCAGAATATCGCGCTGGAACTGCTGGTTATCCTGGCGCGTGACCTGGAAGTTAATTACGGTATTGAGAAGAAGGGCGACGACGAGGCAGCCTGTCGTCGCGGCGATAATGCGTGCGCGAATGGATCTGAACATAAGTGAAATACCTGCTGTGTTGTTTCCATGCCTATCGGCAACCCCGCAGGTAAACTTGATGCTGAAACCGCGTCCATAAGAAAATAATATTTTTACGGGTTTATTATTAAAAAGTTAATACTTTATCCGCGGTCAGCGTCCATTCGGCCAGTTCAACCAGCGTACCGATTTCTACGCCCTCGATCAGCGGCAGCCCGGTAATGCCGCGCCCATCGGTGCAGGTCTTACAGAGTTTAACCGGCACGTCCTGCGCGGTCAGGATCTCCAGCATCTGCTGAATGTTGTAGCCTTCCGCCGGTTTTTGACCCTTCAGCCCGGCGGTCACGGCATCGGACATTAAAAATATCCGCAATACCAGATCGCTCTCTTTTTCGCGTAGCGCGATCGCCAGGCGCAGGCTGTTGAAAAGGGATTCGCTGCCGTAGGCCGCCCCGTTGGCGACGATCACAATCTTCTGCATGTTGACTCCTGTTCTTATAAGGCACGAATATTGCTTAATTTCCCGGAGTTTCGCTGTCCGGGAGAGTAAGCATGACATTAATGGCCGGCATTTCGCCAGGTGCAACCGAATGGCTCCAGCGCGCAAGGCGGATGCGCCGGGAGCAGCTCAGCAGGCTGGCGCAGCTGAACGTGCTGGTGCGCGGTATTAGCCAGCTGGTGCATATGCTCCAGTGCGAGCGCGGCGCATCTAACGTCTGGCTCTGCTCACAGGGTAAGCTCTATGCACCTGAATGCAAAGCCAGCCGGGCGCTGGTGGACGAAAACCTTGCTGCACTGAACGGCACTCTTGGAAAACAGTCCGCCTTTCCGGGAAGCGCCGTTTGCGAACGTATCGGCAATGCGCTGCTCACGCTGGAGACGCTTCCCGCACTGCGCGACGGTGTAAATCGGCAAACGCTGACGGCTCCGCAGGCAATGGAGCACTACTCCCGCATGCTGCGCCACCTGCTCAGTATCGTACCGCAGCTTAATGACAGCATTGACGACCCGCAAATTGCGGGCCGTTTCGTCGCGCTATATAGCCTGATGCAGGGGAAAGAACTGGCGGGACAAGAGCGGGCCCTGGGGGCGATTGGCTTCACGCAGGGCTTTTTCGATGATGTGACCCGCCAGCGGCTGGTTGACCGCATTGACGGGCAGCAGGCCTGCTTTGAGATCTTTCTCTCCCACAGCCAGGCCGACGTGCAGACTTCGTTCTCCCTTAATTGTCAGCCCGATCGTGAGACGGAGCAGCTCCGGCGCGTGGCCTGTACCCGCCAGCCTGCCGCAGACAATGGCCATACCGCACTCGCCTGGTTTGCGCTGCAAACGGCGCGGCTGGAGCATCTGCGCGCGCTGGAGGAGACGATCATCGCCGATCTAATGGTCGCGGTGGATGAGCGTATTCAGCGCGACGAGGCATACCCGCTTCCCGGGGATGAACAGGACGATCCGCTGGCGCACTACCCGGATAAACCGCTGCTGACCCTGGTTCGCCAGCAGGCACGAGAGATAGAGCAGCTTTCCCGCCAGCTCGCGTCGCTGCGCGATACGCTTGAGGAGCGCAAAACCATTGATAAAGCCAAAAGCGTGCTGATGACCCACCAGAACATGAGTGAAGAACAGGCCTGGACGACGCTGCGCAAAATGGCAATGGACAAGAACCAGCGCATGGTCGATATCGCCCGCGCGCTGCTTACGGTGAAGAGCGTCTGGCAGGTAACAACTAAGGAGTAGCTGCACAATCAGCGGGCATTTTATGCCTGATTGAGGTGCGTGAACGCGGGCAAAACCCGGTTTTCGGCCCTGAAAGAGGGTCTTTAAACCTGGCACTGGCTTTGCATTATTTAATTAACCATTTTTGACGGTGCGCCAACGGCGGTGCATTTGTCTTCGGGATAAAGGCGTCCAGCGGTGCTTCGGCACGGCGGGCGCTTTTTTTTGGCTTTTTTTCGGGAGCGGTTATGGCGGATTTGTCGAGACGGCGATTTTTGCAGGCCAGCATGCTGGCGAGTGGCGCAGCGCTGTTACCGGGTGTTATGCAGGCTGCCTGGGCGGCTGGCTCAGATAAACCGGAACAGGAGACGGTGCGCGTCGGGTTTATCCCGTTGACCGACTGCGCGCCGGTGGTTATCGCAGCGTTAAAAGGCTTTGATAAAAAATACGGTATCACCATCGTTCCCACCAAAGAGGCGAGCTGGGCGGCGGTGCGCGACAAGCTGGTGGCGGGAGAACTGGACGCCGCACACATTCTTTACGGTCTGCTGTACGGGCTGGAGCTGGGCATCGCCGGCAAGCCGCAGCAGATGGCGAACCTGATGACGCTCAATCAGAACGGCCAGGCCATCACGCTTTCAAGCGATCTGGCGGAGAAGGGCGTTCGCGATCTCGACGGGCTGAAAACGCTGATCGGGCAGCAGGCGCCGGGAACCTACACCTTCGCGCACACCTTCCCGACCGGGACGCATGCCATGTGGCTTTACTACTGGCTGGCCAGCGCGGGCATTAACCCCTTTGACGACGTGCGCACGGTGGTGGTGCCGCCCCCGCAGATGGTGATGAACATGCGCATCGGCAACATGGTGGGCTTCTGCGTCGGCGAGCCGTGGAACGCGCGGGCGATTAACGACCGTATCGGCTTTACCGCAGCCACGTCGCAGTCCATCTGGGCCGATCATCCGGAAAAGATCCTCGGCACGCGTCGCGACTGGGTGGAGAAAAAACCGCACGCCGCCCGGGCGCTGGTGAGCGCGGTGCTGGAGGCCGCGCGCTGGATCGAGGCGTCCCCGGAAAACAAACGCGAAACCGCGCAGATCCTCTCCCGCCGGGCGTGGCTCAACTGCAAAGAACAGTATCTCACCGGGCGTATGCTCGGCGAGTACGACAACGGCCTGGGCCAGCGCTGGCAGGACGCGCACCCGATCCGCTTCTTCAACGAGGGGGCTGTGAGCTACCCGTATCTCTCCGACGGCATGTGGTTCTTAACCCAGTTCCGCCGCTGGGGCTTGCTCAAAGCCGCGCCGGACTATGCGGGCATCGCGCAGCGCATCAACCAGACCTCGGTCTGGCAGGATGCCGCCACCGCCGTCGGCGGCATGTCCACGCCGTCATCACCGTTCCGCAGCAGCACGCTGATGGACGGCACCGTCTGGAACGGCACCGATCCGGAAGGGTACGCCAGCCGTTTCGCCATTCACCGTAAAGGGGCCTGATTATGCCGCATCTGCAAAACACGAAACCACAAGAGACGCCAGAGAGCGGGGAAGTGATTATCCTGCCTCCGGTACAGGTTCGCCGCCGTCCGCCCGCGTTAGCGCGCCGGATGAACGACTTTTTCCAGCGCGTTATCCCGGCGCTGCTCGGCCTCGGGCTGCTGGTGGTGCTCTGGCAACTGGCGGCGATAAACAGCAAAGGCTTCCCGACGCCGCTCAGCACGCTTGATTCCGCCATTACCTTGTTTGCCGACCCGTTTTATCGCGACGGGCCTAACGATATGGGCATTGGCTGGAACGTGCTTGCTTCACTGCAGCGCGTCGCCATCGGCTTTGGCCTGGCAGCGCTGGCGGGTATTCCGCTGGGCTTTTTGATTGGCCGCTTCACCTTTTTCTCGCGCATGTTCAATCCGCTGATTGCGCTTCTGCGGCCGGTCAGCCCGCTGGCCTGGCTGCCCATCGGCCTGCTGCTGTTCCAGAAAGCGGAGCCCGCGTCGAGCTGGACCATTTTCATCTGCTCTATCTGGCCGATGGTGATCAACACCGCCGAAGGCGTGCGCCGCATTCCGCAGGACTACCTCAACGTCGCCCGCGTATTGCAGCTTTCCGAGTGGACGATCATGCGCCGCATACTCTTCCCGGCTGTGCTACCCGCTGTGCTGACCGGGGTGCGCCTCTCCATCGGCATCGCCTGGCTGGTGATTGTCGCCGCCGAGATGCTCACCGGGGGGCTGGGTATCGGCTTCTGGATCTGGAACGAGTGGAACAACCTCAACGTCGAAAACATTCTGATCGCCATCGTCATCATCGGCGTGGTCGGGTTGCTGCTGGAGCAGGGGCTGATGCTGATCGCCCGTCGCTTTAGCTGGCAGGAAAAATAAGGAGCGAACATGAAACCATTAATTCAGGTCCAGGCCGTGAGCCAGCGTTTTTCCACCGCCAGCGGCGAGTTTCTGGCGCTGCAGAACGTCTCTTTTGATATCCACGAGGGCGAAACCGTGAGTCTTATCGGCCACTCCGGCTGCGGTAAGTCGACGCTGCTTAACCTCATCGCCGGGATCGCGCTGCCGACGGAAGGCGGGCTGATTTGCGACAACCGCGAAATCGCCGGGCCGGGGCCCGAGCGCGCGGTGGTGTTCCAGAACCATTCGCTGCTGCCGTGGCTGACCTGCTTCGACAACGTGGCGCTGGCGGTGGATCAGGTGTTCCGTCACACCATGAGCAAGGCCGAGCGCAAAGAGTGGATCGAGCACAACCTCGACCGCGTGCAGATGGGACACGCGCTGCACAAGCGTCCGGGGGAGATCTCCGGCGGCATGAAGCAGCGCGTCGGGATTGCCCGCGCGCTGGCGATGAAGCCGAAAGTATTGCTGATGGATGAGCCGTTCGGCGCGCTGGATGCGCTGACGCGCGCCCATCTGCAGGACTCGGTGATGCAGATCCAGCAGGCGCTGAACACTACCATCGTGCTCATTACCCACGACGTGGACGAGGCGGTGCTGCTCTCCGATCGCGTGCTGATGATGACCAACGGCCCGGCGGCCACCGTCGGGGAGATCCTGCGCGTTGACCTGCCGCGCCCGCGCAACCGGGTGCAGCTGGCGGACGACAGCCGCTATCACCACATGCGCCAGCAGATCCTCCATTTCCTCTACGAAAAACAGCCGAAAGCGGCGTAACGAGGGGGCGTTGATGCGACTGGTCATTATCGGGAATGGCATGGCGGCAACCCGGCTGATTGCTTCGCTCACCGGGCGAGCTTCCGGTCGGTTCGCTATCACCGTCATCGGTGACGAGCCGGAGCATGCCTATAACCGCATCCAGCTTTCGCCGGTGCTGGGGGGTGAAAAAACGGCTGCGGGCATCTGCCTTCAGGATGACCAATGGTACCGGGAGCGCGGCGTGACGGTGCTGCGGGGCGAAAAGGCACTCGCCGTGAACGTGGACGCGCGGGAAGTGCAAACTACCGCCCGCACGCTGGGCTGGGATGCGCTGGTATTTGCCACCGGGTCAACGCCGTTTGTGCCGCCGATTCCTGGGGGCGATGCGCCGCACGTCTTCACGTTCCGTACCCTGGAGGATATCCGCGCCATTCAGGCGATAGCCGGTCCGGCAGTGGTGCTGGGGGGCGGCGTGCTCGGCGTAGAGACGGCGGCAGCGCTGGCTCGTTCAGGTGACAACGTCACGCTCGTTCATCGCGGCCCGTGGCTGATGGAGCAGCAGCTGGACCAGCAGGCGGGCGTACTGCTTGAAGAGGCGCTGGCGGCGCGGGGCGTGCGCTCTGAACTCGCCTCCGGCATCGCGAGGATTAACGGGAATAGCGTGACGCTGCTCAACGGACGCCGCGTCGCCGCCGCGCGCGTGGTGCTGGCGACCGGCGTTCAGCCCAACGTCGCGCTGGCGCAGGCCAGCGGTGTTCGCTGCGCGCGCGGCATCGTGATGGATAGCCAGATGCGGACCTCCGCACCGGACGTCTACGCCATTGGCGAGTGCTGCGAAATTGACGGCCAGACCTTTGGCCTGGTCGCGCCCTGTATGACGCAGGCGGATATTCTCGCCGCGCGGCTGGCGGGCGACACAGCCGCGCCGTTTGCCCTCACCGACAATGGCGTGCGCCTCAAGGTGACCGGCGTGGAGCTGTTCAGCCTCGGGCGCGCGGCGGCGCAGGAGGGCGATGTGGTCTGGAGTTCCTGGGATCCGCTAACCCGTCACTATCGTCGGTTACTGATCCATCAGGGTGCGCTGGCTGGCGTGCTGCTGATGGGCGACTGCCGCAGCGCGGCAACATTTACCGATTTACTGGCAACGGCTGCGCCCGCACGCGCGGACTGGCTGTTCGATCGTTTCACTACGCAACCGCAGGTTGCAGGACAGAACGCTATGACAAAACCTACTCTGGTGGTGGTTGGGCACGGTATGGTCGGCCATCATTTTCTCGAAGACTGCGTTAACCGCAATCTGCATCAGCAGTATCAGATCGTTGTCTTTGGTGAGGAGCGCTATGCCGCCTATGACCGCGTGCATCTGTCGGAATACTTTGGCGGCCGAAGCGCGGCGTCGCTCTCGCTGGTGGAGGGGGAGTTCTTTGCCGATAACGGCATTGAGCTGCGCCTCTCGCAGCAGATCGTCGCTATCGATCGCGATGCGCGCGTGGTGCGTACCGCCAGCGGGCATGAGACCCACTGGGACAAGCTGGTGCTGGCGACCGGCTCATACCCGTTCGTACCGCCGGTACCGGGCAACGATCTGCCGGGCTGCTTTGTCTACCGCACCCTTGACGACCTGGACAACATAGCGGCCCACGCGGCGGGCTCGCGTCGTGGCGTGGTGATTGGCGGCGGCCTGCTTGGGCTGGAGGCGGCGAATGCCCTCAAGCAACTCGGCCTGGAAACGCACGTGGTGGAGTTTGCGCCCAATCTGATGGCGGTGCAGCTTGATAATGACGGCGCGGCGATGCTGCGCAGGAAAATCGAGGCGCTGGGCGTTGGCGTTCACACCAGTAAAGCCACCACGGAAATTGCTGCGACGGCCGACGGGCTGGTGCTGCGCTTCGCCGACGGTGAACAGCTGGAAACGGACATGGTGGTCTTCTCTGCCGGTATTCGTCCTCAGGACGCGCTGGCGCGCAGCAGCGGGCTGGCTATTGGCGAGCGCGGCGGGATCTGCATTGATGACGCCTGCCGGACCTCCGATTCGAACGTGCTTGCCATCGGTGAATGCGCCCTGTGGGAGGGGAAAATCTTTGGCCTGGTGGCGCCGGGCTACCAGATGGCGCGCGTCGCCGCCGCCGCGCTCGCGGGCGAAGATAAGACCTTCACCGGGGCAGATATGAGCACTAAGCTCAAGCTGCTCGGCGTGGACGTGGCGTCGTTTGGCGATGCTCACGGGCGCACGCCGGGGGCGCTAAGCTACCAGTGGACGCACGGCCCGCAGCAAATCTACAAGAAAATCGTGGTCAGCCACGACGGCCAAACGCTGCTCGGCGGCGTGCTGGTGGGCGATGCCAGCGAATACGCCACGCTGGTGCAGATGATGCTTAACGGCATAAGCCTGCCGAAAGAGCCGGAAACGCTGATACTACCTGCGTTGTCAGGCAGCGCGCCAAAAGCGCTGGGCGTGGCGGCGCTGCCGGAAAGCGCGCAGATCTGTTCGTGTCATAACGTCAGCAAAGGCGATATTTGCCGGGCGGTGAGCGCGGGCGCAGCGGATATCGGCGCCGTTAAGCAGTGCACCAAAGCGGCGACCGGCTGCGGGGGCTGCAGCGCGCTGGTGAAGCAGGTGATGGAGTTCCAGCTTGCCGAGCAGGGCGTGGAGGTGAAAAAGGACATCTGCGAACACTTCCCGTACTCGCGCCAGGAGATTTACCATCTGGTGCGCGTCAACCATATCCGAACCTTCGACCAGCTTATCAGCCGCTACGGTCAGGGGCACGGGTGCGAAATATGTAAGCCGCTGGTGGGGTCCGTGCTGGCCTCCTGCTGGAACGAATACCTGCTGAAGCCGGCGCATCTGCCATTGCAGGACACCAACGACCGCTACTTCGCCAATATTCAGAAGGACGGGACGTATTCCATCGTGCCGCGCATGCCCGCAGGAGAAGTGACCGCCGACGGGCTGATCGCCATCGGCCAGATTGCGAAACGCTACGGCCTGTACAGCAAAATCACCGGCGGGCAGCGTATCGACCTGTTTGGCGCCACCCTGGAACAGCTGCCTGAGATCTGGCAGGCGCTGGTGGAGGCCGGGTTTGAAACCGGGCACGCTTACGGGAAATCCCTGCGCACGGTGAAATCCTGCGTCGGGTCGACCTGGTGCCGCTACGGCGTGCAGGATTCCACTGGTCTCGCGGTCAGGCTGGAGCACCGTTACAAGGGCCTGCGCGCCCCGCACAAAATCAAAATGGCCGTTTCCGGCTGCACCCGCGAGTGCGCGGAGGCGCAGAGCAAGGACGTGGGGGTGATTGCCACGGACAAAGGCTGGAACCTCTATCTGTGCGGCAACGGCGGGATGAAGCCTCGCCATGCGGATCTCTTCGCCAGCGACCTGGATGACGAAACGCTGATCCGCACCGTCGACCGTTTCCTGATGTTCTACATCCGCACGGCGGATCGCCTGCAGCGCACCAGCACCTGGATGGACAACCTGGAGGGCGGCCTCGACTATCTGCGTGAGGTGATCCTCAACGACAGTCTCGGCATCGCCCACGAGCTGGAGCAGGAGATGGCCCGGGTAGTCGAGACGTACCAGTGCGAATGGCAAACCACGCTCAACGATCCTGACCGCCTGGCGCTGTTCCGCACCGCGGTGAACGTCGCGCCGTCGGACGAAAGCAAGCGCTGGCAGGAAATCTGCGGCATTGACGATATCCCGGAGCAGGCGGGCATTGGCGCGCGTCTTGGCCGTAAACCGATCGCGCTGTTCCGCTTTGGTCAAACTGTTTATGCCCTGGACGACCTGGAGCCGGGCAGCCGCGCGAACGTACTGTCACGCGGCATCCTCGGCGATGCGGCGGGCGAACCGGTGGTTATTTCTCCGCTCTACAAGCAGCGCATTCGCCTGCGCGACGGCTGTCAGGTGGAGAGTGGCGAACCCGCGGTGCGCGCCTGGCCGGTCAAAATTGAAAATGGCAAGGTGTGGGTCGGCAACGAAGAGCTGGTGATGCGCGCGGAGGCCTCATGACGGAAACCAGGACAACGTGCCCCTACTGCGGGGTCGGCTGCGGCGTGATCGCCAGCGTGGAGGATGGAGCGGTCAGCGTTCGGGGGGACGACACCCACCCTGCAAACTTTGGCCGCCTGTGCGTGAAAGGATCGGCCCTGGGGGAGACGACGGGCTTGCAGGGGCGATTGCTGTACCCCGTTGTCGATGGACTTGAGGTGGACTGGTCCCAGGCGCTGAACGCGGCGGGCGAGCGGTTGCGGGAGATCATCGACACATGGGGGCCACGGGCGGTGGCGTTTTACGCCTCCGGCCAGCTGTTAACCGAGGACTACTATGCCGCCAACAAGCTGATGAAAGGGTTTATCGGCGCGGCGAATATCGATACCAACTCCCGGCTCTGCATGTCCTCGGCGGTGGTGGGCTACAGGCGCGCCTTTGGCGAAGACGTGGTGCCGTGCAGCTACGAGGATGTGGAAAACAGCGATCTGGTGGTGCTGGCCGGCTCGAACGCGGCCTGGACGCATCCGGTGCTCTATCAGCGTCTGGTGCAGGCAAAGCACAACAACCCGCAGATGAAGGTGGTGGTGATTGACCCGCGTAAAACCGCTACCTGCGATATTGCCGACCTGCATCTGGCGCTTAAACCCGGCAGCGACGCCGGGCTGTTTGTGGGATTGCTCAATCTGATCCAGGGCACCGATGAGTGGCCGATTGCCCGCGTGGCGGCTTTTTGCGACCTTCCGGCAGAGGATATTGGTACCTTTTACGACTGGTTTGTTACCGTGCCTCGCGCCATTACGCTCTACACCATGGGGATCAACCAGTCCTCCAGCGGCAGCGACAAGTGCAGCGCCATCATTAACGTGCATCTTGCCAGCGGGAAGTTCAACCGTCCGGGCTGCGGCCCGTTTTCGCTGACCGGACAGCCAAACGCCATGGGCGGCCGGGAAGTGGGCGGGCTGGCGAACCAGCTGGCGGCGCATATGAGCTTCGAGCCGGACGATCTTTCGCGGGTGGCGCGTTTCTGGGGAACGGAACGGCTGGCGCAGACGCCGGGGCTGATGGCGGTGGAACTGTTTGACGCCATCGCCCGCGGCGAGGTGAAGGCGGTGTGGATCATGGGCACCAATCCTGCCGTGTCGCTGCCGGACAGCCACGCGGTGTGTCAGGCGCTGGCGGCCTGTCCGCTGGTGATTGTCTCTGAGGTGATGAAAGATACCGACACCAGCCGCTTCGCCCATATCCGTTTTCCGGCGCTGGGCTGGGGGGAGAAGGACGGCACGGTGACCAATTCCGAGCGGCGCATTTCGCGCCAGCGCGCGTTTCTGCCCGCGCCGGGTGAGGCGAAGCCGGACTGGTGGATCGTGGCTCAGATTGCAAAACGGCTGGGCTACGGCGAGGCCTTTGCCTGGCAACATCCGCAGGAGATTTTTTGCGAACATGCGGCGCTGACGGCGTTTGAAAATGACGGTGCGCGGGCGTTGAACCTTCAGGAACTGGCGGGGTTAACCCGTGAAGCGTGGGAGACGCTTGAGCCGTACCAGTGGCCGACGGGAAATTTACCGCGTCGAAACGTAGTGCCTGTCGATCCGCTGCCGCACGGCGCGACGGCTACCGCGCTATACCCGGCGATCCTCAACACTGGCCGTATCCGCGACCAGTGGCACACCATGACCCGTACGGGATACGTGCCCCGGCTGATGCAGCATATCGCGGAGCCGTTTGTTGAGGTCTGCGCCGCAGACGCCATTCGGTTTTCACTGTGCGACGGCCAGCTGGCGCGGATCGGCTCGCCGCGCGGCGTGATGGTGGCCAGAGTACGAATCAACGACGGAATACGGGAAGGCGAAGCGTTTGCCCCGATGCACTGGAACGCTGAGTTTGCCCGCCAGGGAAAGGTTAACGCGCTGGTGGAAGGGCGCGTCGATCCGGCTTCCGGGCAGCCGGAGAGTAAGCAAACCGCCGTCAGAATCATGCCCTGGCAGCCCGCCTGGCAGGGGGAGCTCTATGCCCGGGAATGGCCGGAAATCCCCTCTTCGGTTCACTGGTGGCGTAAAGCCTCGCGAATGACGATAGCGGGTGAAAAGCCGCTGCTGTCGTGGGTCATGGACTATGCCAGCGGCCGGGGCTGGCAGCTGCAGGTTGCGCAAACGGGTGAACGCAGCAGCGTACTGGCCTGGCATAACGGCCATCTGATGCTGGGTTTCTGGGAAGGCACCGCCTTGCCCGATCTGGCGCACCCGGTGATAGAAGCCGCTTTTCAGTCACCACCCTCGACGCCCGCTGAGCGCCATGCGCTGCTGAACGGGCAGGGCGTGGGGAAGGTTACAGATCCGGGGCGCATCATCTGCAGCTGTTTCAGCGTTGGAGAAAACGCGATACGGGATGCGATTGCCGGAGGCTGCGGTTCCGTTACCGCGCTGGGGGCGACGCTACGGTGCGGCACGAACTGCGGTTCGTGCGTGCCTGAGCTCAAAACAATGTTTCAGGAAATTCCGGAAAATTCCCCGTAAAGCTGCAAAGAGGGAGAAATCACGTTAAGGTACCTGGTGTTCTTACGTAAGCACCAGGTAATTCTTACGACATTGATGACTGTTTCTTCCCCTTTCCGAACGCTGGTTTTACTCTCCCTCGTTACAGCCGGAGCCGTTCACGGTGCGCCGAATTCCTTTATCCAGCAGGCACAAAATCCCTTTGATAATAATGGGGATAATCTCCCCGATCTCGGTATGGCAGCCCCGACCGGGGAGGGGGAAAAGCATCTCGCCGAAATGGCGAAAGCCTTTGGTGAAGCCAGTATGACCGACAACGGCCTGACTACGGGCGAGCAGGCGCGGCAGTTTGCCTTTGGTCAGGTGCGCGACGCGGTGAGCGGCGAGGTGAACCAGCAGATTGAATCCTGGCTGTCGCCCTGGGGGAATGCCAGCGTCAATTTGCTGGTGGATAACGACGGGAAATTCAACGGCAGCAGCGGGAGCTGGTTTATCCCCTGGAACGATAACAACCGTTACCTGAGCTGGAGCCAGCTCGGCCTGACGCAGCAGACGGATGGCCTGGTCAGTAACGCCGGAATCGGCCAACGCTGGGTGGCAGGAAAATGGCTGCTGGGCTACAACACCTTTTACGACAACCTGCTGGATGAGAACCTGCAGCGTGCCGGGCTGGGCGCGGAGGTATGGGGAGAAAATCTGCGCCTGTCGGCTAACTATTATCAGCCTTTTGCCGGCTGGCGCGACAGCTCTGACGTCCAGGAGCAGCGCATGGCGCGGGGATATGACGTGACCGCCAAAGCCTGGCTGCCGTGGTTTCATCACCTGAACACCAGCGTCAGCTTTGAGCAATATTTTGGCGACAACGTTGACCTCTTCAACAGCGGAACCGGGTATCACAACCCGGTGGCGGTCAATCTCGGGCTTAACTATACCCCCGTGCCGCTGGTGACGCTGACCGCCGGGCATAAGCAGGGCGAAAGCGGAGAGAGCCAGAATAACCTCGGGCTGAAGCTCAACTATCGCTTCGGCGTGCCGCTGGTGAAGCAGCTCTCCGCCGGAGAGGTCGCGGCCACGCGATCCCTGCGCGGAAGCCGCTATGACTCGCCGGAGCGTAACAGCCTGCCGGTCATGGAGTTCCGCCAGCGTAAAACGCTCTCCGTCTGGCTGGCAACCCCTCCGTGGGATCTCAAAGGGGGCGAAACCGTCATGCTGAAGCTGCAGGTTCGTAGCACTCACGGTATTCGTCAGATCCACTGGCAGGGTGATACCCAGGCATTGAGCTTGACGTCCCCGGGGAAAAGTGACAGCACCGACGGCTGGAGCGTGATCATGCCTGCCTGGAATGACGCTGAAGGGGCGACAAACCGCTGGCATCTCTCGGCGGTGGTGGAAGATGCGAAGGGCCAGCGCGTCTCATCCAATGAGATCACGCTCGCTGTGGTGCAGCCGCTGGTCGCATTACCTGACGACGACCCGCGCTGGAAGCTGCTGCCGGATGAGTAATGCTTAAAAAATACGTTCCTGATGGACCCACACCGCGGCTTCAACGCGGGATTTTAGCTTCATTTTCTTGAGCATATGCTTCACGTGCACTTTAACCGTGCTTTCGGTGATATCCAGGCGGCGGGCGATCATTTTGTTCGGCAGGCCCTGGGCAATCAGCTTCAGAATATCGCGCTCGCGCGGGGTTAACTGGCTGACGTCGCGGTCAGAGGTGGCGCGGTTCGCCCGCAGGCTGGCAGCCAGCACCGGGGTCAGGGCCTCGCTCAGCACCATCTCGCCTGCGGCGGCCTGCTGCAGCGCCTTGAGCAGGTCTTCCGGCTCCATATCCTTCAGCAGATAGCCATCCGCGCCGCGCTTCAGCGCCGTGACCACATCCTCTTCGTGGTTGGAGACGCTAAAGACCACCACGCGACCGGAAAGGGATTTCTCGCGCAACTTGTCGAGGGTTTCCAGACCGTTCATGCCGGGCATGTTGAGATCGAGCAGGATCAGATCCGGATCGAGGGATTCGGCCAGCTCAATACCCTGTTCACCGTTGCTGGCTTCGCCCACCACGGTAATGTCGGGTGCCATGCTGACCAGCTGTTTTACGCCAGTACGCAGCATCGGATGGTCGTCGATCAACAGGATGGATGCCGGTTCCTGATTAGTCATGGGTTTCTCCTTGAGCAGTTGTAAGCGGTTTTTCGGGAATAAAGGTGACCACAACTTCCGTGCCACCCGTCTCTCTCCGTCGAACCTGGCAATCACCGCGCAGGCTTTGGGCGCGGTCTCGCATAATGATTAAACCATAGTGGTTAGTGCGTTCGGCATTTTCCGGCACGCCGCGACCGTTGTCGTGAACCGTCAGCCTGACCTGATTAGCGTGCTGGCTGACGGTAACCGTAACCGCCGTCGCTTCAGCGTGTTTGAGCACGTTGCTCAGCGCTTCGCGGGCGATCTGCAGCAGATGAATCGCCTGATGAGAAGGGACAAACCGCGGCGGCAGCTGGTAATCCAGCTTCACCGGGAAGCCAAGCCGGGCGCTAAATTCCTGGCAGCTGGATTCCAGCGCCGGGCGTAGCCCCGGCTCGGTCAGCTGCAGGCGGAAGGTGGTCAGCAGCTCGCGCAGCTGTACCCAGGAGGTGTTCAGCTCGTTGCGGATCTGGCTCAGCAGCTGTTTGTTGCTTTCCGGCATTTCCGCGTCCTGCATCTGCAGGCAGCTCACCTGCATTTTCATACAGGAGAGCGACTGGGCGATAGAGTCGTGGAGCTCGCGGGCGATGGTCGCGCGCTCTTCCATGACGATCAGCTGCTGCTGTTTTTCCTGGTGCCTGTCGAGCGCCAGCGTGGCCGTTAGCTGTTCAACCAGGGTGTCCACCAGCTGCTGCTGGTCGTGGCTCAGATGACGTCCGGCTGGCAGGGTGGCCAGCAGAATACCGTACTGGGTGTGGCTGTCCGTCAGCCGCCACTTCAGGGTAGTGCCGCCAGAAGCCTGCAGCGGCAGGCCGCGCGGGCACAGGTGGCAGCCTTTATCATCGCAGGACATGTCGGACTGACAGGTAAACTCCTGATGATTATCTTCATCTTCCACATCGTAAACCCGCAGCTCCAGGTCATGCAGCAGGGTCAGATTTTGCAGGCCGTTCAGCACCGGCGAAAGGCGTTCACATAGCGGCACCTGCATGTGCAGCCGACGGTTGGCTTGCCACAGGAAGGAGAGGATCTCATTTTTCTGCTCCAGCCCGGCGGTTTTTTCCTGCACGCGCTGTTCCAGCACCGCGTAGCTTTCGGAGAGCTCCGCCGACATGGTGTTCAGCGCCTGGCCGAGCATGGCCATCTCGTTGCGGCCGCTGATGTGCGTGCGCTGGGTAAAATCTCTGTTCGTTACGGCGCGCGCCATCGCCAGCAGCTGTTTCCAGGGATTCAGCAGCCGCGCCCGGAGCCAGATAATGGTGAAGATCAGCAGCAGGCCCATAAACAGCGCCATGGCACGGTGTACCATTACCACCCGGTCGATGCGTAATTCGGTGGTTTGGTCGAAAGAGGAGACCAGCGCGTCAATGCGGGAGACGAAACCCGCTACGTCCTGCGCAACGGTTTCGGTGCTGCGCGCCTGTTTCAGACCGGGTTCCAGCTGGGTGTGCCAGTAGCCCTGCAGGGCTTTAAGCTGGGACTGCTGGCCGGCGCGGATGGCGGCGTTTTCCAGTTCGGGGCTGAAGGCCGTGCGCTCCATTTCATCAATTAAGGGTCGATCGTCCTGCGTCAGGGGGACCGACGCCAGCAGACGATAACTCTGCATGCGTAGAGAACCTGCCTCGTTGATGGCATGTGCATTACCCTGTACCCCTTGTACCAGCCAGCCGGAAATCGCCATGCCGGCCACGCCAAGGGCGGTAGACAGCAAAACAATCAGGGCTAGCTGATTGACGAGAGTCAGCGGTGATAAACATCTTTTTAACATAGAGTTGCCGGGCTCCTGACGTGGCCTGCTTGCAGGAATGGCGCTATTCTGGTGCATACCCTGGAGTATACCCATACCAATAAAGGATTACCCCTAAATTGCCAACGGAGTATAGGTGAAGAAGCGGTGGTAGCAAGGAACCTTCAGTGCAGTGAAAAACCACGTCTTTTTTACCGAATTATCCTACTCACTAAGGATAACCCCTTTTTTTGCGCCGCAAATCCCCGCACTTTTCCTTTGATTTATATCAACTTACCGCCGCCCTAAAACCCTAATGTTTGCAGCATCATTCGAGAATCAGAGGTGTCTATGAGTCACTCATCCGCTCCCGAAAGGGAAAATGGTGCCGTTATTACAGACTGGCGTCCAGAGGATCCGGCGTTCTGGCAACAGCGCGGCCATCGTGTAGCAAGCCGGAATCTGTGGATTTCCGTTCCGTGTCTGCTTTTAGCGTTTTGCGTATGGATGTTGTTTAGCGCGGTCGCGGTAAACCTGCCGAAAGTAGGGTTTACGTTCACGACCGATCAGCTGTTTATGCTTACCGCATTGCCGTCGCTGTCTGGCGCGCTGCTGCGTGTCCCTTACGCGTTTATGGTCCCGGTATTCGGTGGACGTCGCTGGACGGCGTTCAGTACGGGCATCATGATCGTCCCTTGCGTGTGGCTAGGTTTCGCGGTGCAGGATACCTCCACGCCGTTCAGCGTGTTCGTGATTATCTCCCTGCTGTGCGGTTTCGCCGGCGCTAACTTCGCCTCCAGCATGGCGAACATCAGCTTCTTCTTCCCGAAAGCGAAGCAGGGCGGCGCGCTGGGTATTAACGGCGGTCTGGGCAACATGGGCGTAAGCGTGATGCAGTTGATTGCGCCGCTGGCGATCTCTGTTTCTATTTTTGCCGCCTTCGGTGGCGGCGGCGTTGAGCAGGCGGATGGTTCTTCCCTCTACCTGCAGAACGCGGCCTGGATTTGGGTCCCGTTCCTGGTGGTCTTCACCCTCGCTGCGTGGTTCTTTATGAACGATCTGAGCGCGTCGAAAGCATCCCTGAGCGAGCAGCTTCCGGTGCTGAAACGTGGACACCTGTGGGTGATGGCGCTGCTGTATCTGGCTACCTTCGGTTCGTTTATCGGCTTCTCAGCGGGCTTTGCCATGCTGTCGAAAACCCAGTTCCCGGACGTGCAGATCCTGCAATTCGCCTTCTTCGGTCCGTTCATTGGCGCACTGGCGCGTTCGCTGGGCGGCATGATCTCCGACCGTCTGGGCGGGACTCGCGTTACGCTGGTGAACTTTATTGTGATGGCAGTCTTCTGCGCGCTGCTGTTCCTGACGCTGCCTTCTGACGGGCAGGGCGGTAACTTCTTTGCCTTCTTCGGCGTGTTTATGGTGCTGTTCCTGACGGCCGGGTTGGGGAGTGCTTCCACCTTCCAGATGATCTCCGTGATCTTCCGCAAGCTGACGATGGATCGCGTGAAAGCGCAGGGCGGAAGCGAAGAGCAGGCCATGCGTGAAGCGGCGACGGATACGGCTGCGGCCCTGGGCTTTATCTCGGCTATTGGCGCAATTGGCGGCTTCTTTATTCCGAAAGCATTCGGCATCTCGCTTGACCTGACCGGCTCTCCGGCTGGCGCCATGAAAGTCTTCCTCGTCTTCTATATCGCCTGCGTCGTGATTACGTGGCTGGTATATGGCCGTAATACCAAGAAAAATAAGTAAGTGTGATTATCCGTTAACGCGGCCTTCGGGCCGCGTTTTTTTTCGAATGAATAATAGTTACAACATACTGAAAGCTTTTACCGCAGTCATTTGCGGGTAACACTGTGATCGCCATCGCTTTGCAGGTATGTCTACCCCTTAATACCTGAGATGTTAAATTTTGCCGGGGTTATTGTACGATGAATAATAAATATCTTTATAAATCATTTAGTTATTCGTTCTAAAAATATACCGCTTTGGTGGTATTTGGTCTAACCCCTCCTTTTACAGTCCCTCTTCGTCTTGATCGTTATCAATTCTCCCCCTCTTTCAGGGCGTTACCTTCGCTGCAAATCAGCAATGTCGATTTAGAGAGCCACAGGCTCCATACAGGAGATACCCGATGAGCAAATTTTTGGACCGGTTTCGCTACTTCAAACAGAAGGGTGAAACTTTTGCCGATGGGCACGGCCAGGTTCTGGATACCAACCGGGACTGGGAAGACGGTTACCGCCAGCGCTGGCAGCATGACAAAGTCGTCCGTTCTACCCACGGCGTAAACTGCACTGGCTCATGTAGCTGGAAGATTTTCGTTAAAAACGGTCTGGTGACCTGGGAAATGCAGCAGACTGACTATCCGCGCACCCGTCCGGATATGCCGAACCATGAACCGCGCGGCTGCCCGCGCGGGGCCAGCTACTCCTGGTATCTCTACAGCGCCAACCGTCTGAAATATCCGCTGATGCGCAAACGCCTGATGAAAATGTGGCGTGAAGCGAAAGTGCAGCACAGCGATCCGGTTGATGCGTGGGCCTCTATCATTGAAGATGCCGACAAAGCGAAAAGCTTCAAGCAGGCGCGCGGTCGCGGTGGTTTCGTTCGTTCTTCCTGGAAAGAGGTGAACGAGCTGATTGCCGCTTCCAACGTCTATACCGTAAAAACCTACGGTCCTGACCGCGTGGCGGGCTTCTCGCCAATCCCGGCGATGTCGATGGTCTCTTACGCTTCCGGCGCGCGCTACCTGTCGCTTATCGGCGGGACCTGCCTGAGCTTCTACGACTGGTACTGTGACCTGCCGCCTGCCTCTCCGCAGACCTGGGGTGAGCAGACCGACGTACCGGAATCCGCCGACTGGTACAACTCCAGCTACATCATCGCCTGGGGCTCTAACGTGCCGCAGACCCGTACCCCGGACGCGCACTTCTTTACCGAAGTCCGCTATAAAGGGACCAAAACCGTTGCGGTCACCCCGGACTACGCGGAAATCGCCAAGCTGTGCGACCTGTGGCTGGCACCGAAACAGGGTACCGATGCCGCGATGGCGATGGCGATGGGCCACGTCATGCTGCGCGAATTCCACCTCGACAAACCGAGCCAGTACTTCACCGACTACGTGCGTCGCTACACCGACATGCCGATGCTGGTGATGCTGGAAGAGCGTGAGGGCTACTATGCCGCGGGCCGCACGCTGCGCGCCGCCGATCTGGTGGACGCTCTGGGCCAGGAAAACAACCCTGAGTGGAAAACCGTTGCCTATAACAGCAACGGCGAGCTGGTGGCGCCAAACGGCTCTATCGGCTTCCGCTGGGGCGAGAAGGGCAAGTGGAACCTTGAGCAGCGCAACGGCACCACCGGTGAAGAGACGGAGCTGCGCCTCAGCATGCTGGGCAGCCAGGACGAGATCGCCGAGGTTGGCTTCCCGTACTTTGGCGGTGAAGGTTCCGAGCACTTCAACAAGGTTGAACTGAAAAACGTGCTGATGCACAAGCTGCCGGTTAAGCGCCTGCAGCTGGCCGACGGTTCTACCGCGCTGGTCACCACCGTCTATGACCTGACCATGGCGAACTACGGCCTGGAGCGCGGTCTGAACGACGAAAACTGCGCAACCAGCTATGACGACGTGAAGGCCTATACCCCGGCCTGGGCGGAGCAGATCACCGGCGTACCGCGCGCGCAGATCGTTCGTATCGCCCGCGAGTTTGCGGAAAACGCCGACAAGACCCACGGTCGCTCGATGATCATCGTGGGTGCCGGTCTGAACCACTGGTATCACCTCGATATGAACTATCGCGGCCTGATCAACATGCTGATCTTCTGCGGCTGCGTCGGGCAGAGCGGCGGCGGCTGGGCGCACTATGTGGGCCAGGAAAAACTGCGTCCGCAGACCGGCTGGCAGCCGCTGGCGTTTGCCCTTGACTGGCAGCGTCCGGCACGTCACATGAACAGCACCTCCTACTTCTATAACCACTCCAGCCAGTGGCGCTACGAGACGGTTACCGCGCAGGAACTGCTGTCGCCGATGGCGGATAAATCCCGCTACAGCGGCCACCTGATTGATTTCAACGTGCGCGCTGAACGCATGGGCTGGCTGCCGTCTGCGCCGCAGCTGGGCACTAACCCGCTGCGCATTGCACAAGAGGCGAAGAAAGCGGGCATGTCGCCGGTGGATTACACCGTGAAATCGCTCAAGGAAGGCTCAATTCGTTTCGCGGCAGAACAGCCTGAGAACGGCAAAAACCATCCGCGCAACCTGTTCATCTGGCGCTCCAACCTGCTGGGCTCGTCCGGTAAAGGTCACGAGTACATGCTGAAATACCTGCTGGGCACCGAGAACGGTATTCAGGGTAAAGATCTCGGCAAGCAGGGCGGCGTGAAGCCAGAAGAAGTGGAGTGGAAAGACAACGGTCTGGACGGCAAGCTGGATCTGGTGGTGACGCTGGACTTCCGTCTGTCCAGCACCTGCCTGTACTCCGATATCGTGCTGCCAACCGCCACCTGGTACGAAAAAGACGACATGAATACCTCGGACATGCATCCGTTTATTCATCCTCTGTCTGCCGCCGTTGACCCGGCGTGGGAATCGAAAAGCGACTGGGATATCTACAAAGACATCGCGAAGAAATTCTCCGAAGTCTGCGTAGGTCACCTGGGCAAAGAGACCGACGTGGTGACGCTGCCAATTCAGCACGACTCCGCTGCCGAACTGGCGCAGCCGCTTGACGTGAAGGACTGGAAAAAAGGGGAATGCGACCTGATCCCGGGCGTGACCGCGCCTCACATCATTCCGGTTGAACGTGATTACCCGGCAACTTACGAGCGCTTTACCTCTATTGGCCCGCTGATGGAGAAAATCGGTAACGGCGGCAAAGGCATCGCCTGGAACACCCAGAGCGAAATGGACCTGCTGCGCAAGCTCAATTACACCAAAGCAGACGGCCCGGCCAAAGGCCAGCCAATGCTCAACACGGCAATTGATGCGGCGGAGATGATCCTGACCCTGGCACCGGAAACCAACGGCCACGTGGCGGTGAAAGCGTGGGCGGCCCTGAGTGAATTTACCGGTCGTGACCACACGCATCTGGCGAAGAATAAAGAGGAAGAGAAAATCCGCTTCCGCGATATCCAGGCCCAGCCGCGCAAGATTATCTCCAGCCCGACCTGGTCTGGTCTGGAAGATGAGCATGTATCCTATAACGCTGGTTATACCAACGTTCACGAGCTGATCCCATGGCGCACGCTTTCCGGCCGTCAGTCTCTGTATCAAGACCACCAGTGGATGCGCGACTTCGGTGAAAGCCTGCTGGTGTACCGTCCGCCAATCGATACCCGCTCCGTGAAAACGGTGATGGGCGCGAAATCGAACGGTAACCCTGAGAAGGCGCTGAACTTCCTGACGCCGCACCAGAAGTGGGGTATCCACTCCACCTACAGCGACAACCTGCTGATGCTGACCCTGTCGCGCGGTGGTCCGATTGTCTGGATGAGCGAAGCGGACGCCAAAGATCTGGGTATCGAAGATAACGACTGGATTGAAGTGTTCAACAGCAACGGCGCCCTGACGGCGCGTGCGGTGGTGAGCCAGCGCGTGCCGGCCGGGATGACCATGATGTACCACGCGCAGGAACGTATCGTGAACCTGCCGGGTTCAGAGATCACCGAGCAGCGCGGCGGTATTCACAACTCCGTGACCCGTATTACGCCGAAGCCGACCCACATGATCGGTGGCTATGCGCAGCTGGCCTACGGCTTTAACTACTACGGCACCGTAGGATCGAACCGCGATGAGTTCGTGGTGGTACGTAAGATGAAGAATATTAACTGGTTAGATGGCGAAGGTAATGACCAGGTACAGGAGAGCGTAAAATGAAAATTCGTTCACAAGTCGGCATGGTGCTGAATCTGGATAAATGCATCGGCTGTCATACCTGCTCGGTCACCTGTAAAAACGTCTGGACCAGCCGTGAAGGTATGGAGTACGCCTGGTTTAACAACGTGGAAAGCAAGCCGGGCACCGGTTTCCCGACCGACTGGGAAAACCAGGAGAAGTGGAAGGGCGGCTGGATCCGTAAAATTAACGGCAAGCTGCAGCCGCGCATGGGTAACCGCGCAATGCTGCTGGGTAAAATCTTCGCTAACCCGCACCTGCCGGGCATTGAGGATTATTACGAGCCGTTTGATTACGACTACCAGAACCTGCACAACGCGCCGGAAAGCAAACACCAGCCGATCGCCCGTCCTCGCTCGCTGATCACTGGTCAGCGCATGGACAAAATTACCAGCGGTCCAAACTGGGAAGAAATTCTGGGCGGCGAGTTCGAAAAGCGCGCCAAAGACCAGAACTTCGAGAACATGCAGAAGGCGATGTACGGCCAGTTCGAAAACACCTTCATGATGTATCTGCCGCGCCTGTGCGAACACTGCCTGAACCCGGCGTGCGTCGCGACCTGCCCGAGCGGTGCCATCTACAAGCGTGAAGAAGACGGCATCGTGCTGATCGACCAGGACAAGTGCCGCGGCTGGCGCATGTGCATCACCGGCTGCCCGTACAAAAAAATCTACTTCAACTGGAAGAGCGGTAAGTCTGAGAAGTGCATCTTCTGCTATCCGCGTATCGAAGCCGGTATGCCGACCGTCTGCTCCGAGAGCTGCGTAGGTCGTATTCGTTACCTCGGCGTGCTGCTGTACGACGCGGACGCGATTGAGAATGCCGCAAGCACCGAGAATGAGAAAGATCTCTATCAGCGTCAGTTGGACGTCTTCCTCGATCCGAACGATCCGAAGGTGATTGAGCAGGCCCTGAAAGACGGCATTCCGCAGAGCGTCATCGACGCCGCACAGCAGTCGCCGGTGTACAAAATGGCGATGGACTGGAAGCTGGCTCTGCCGCTGCACCCGGAATACCGCACCCTGCCGATGGTCTGGTACGTGCCGCCGCTGTCTCCGATACAGTCTGCGGCGGACGCGGGCGAGCTGGGCAGCAACGGTATTCTGCCGGACGTGGAAAGCCTGCGTATCCCGGTTCAGTATCTGGCAAACCTGCTGACCGCCGGAGATACCCAGCCGGTGCTGCTGGCGCTGAAACGTATGCTGGCGATGCGCCACTTCAAACGTGCGGAAACCGTTGACGGCGTGAACGATACCCGCGCGCTCGAAGAGGTCGGCCTGACCGAAGCGCAGGCGCAGGAGATGTACCGCTATCTGGCAATCGCTAACTACGAAGATCGTTTCGTGGTGCCAAGCAGCCACCGCGAGCTGGCGCGCGAGGCCTTCCCGGAGAAAAGCGGGTGTGGCTTTACCTTTGGCGACGGTTGCCACGGGTCAGACAGTAAATTCAACCTGTTCAACAGCCGCCGCATCGACGCCATGGATGTGACCAGCAAAACGGAGCCGCACCAATGATTGAACTCGTCATTGTTTCGCGTCTGCTCGAGTACCCGGATGCTGCGCTTGCGCAGCATCAACAGGAACTCTTTGATGCACTCGCGTCATCTGAAAACCTGGATAAAGAGGATGCCCAGAAGCTGGGCGTTTTCCTCCGCGATCTGCTGGCACGCGATCTGCTCGACGCGCAGGCGGACTACAGCCAGCTGTTTGACCGCGGGCGCGCGACGTCGCTGCTGCTGTTTGAACACGTTCACGGGGAATCCCGCGACCGCGGTCAGGCGATGGTGGACCTGATGGCCCAGTACGAGCAGCACGGCCTGCAGCTCGACAGCCGCGAGCTGCCGGACCACCTGCCGCTGTACCTGGAGTATCTGGCGCAGCTGCCGAAAGAAGAGGCGCTGGGTGGTCTGCAGGATATCGCCCCGATTCTTGCGCTGCTCGGCGCGCGTCTACAGCAGCGTGAGAGCCGCTATGCCGTACTGTTCGATCTGCTGGTGAAGCTGGCGAACGCCTCTGTAGACAGTGAAAAAGTGGCGGAGAAAATCGCGGATGAAGCCCGGGATGATACCCCGCAAGCGCTGGATGCGGTCTGGGAAGAAGAGCAGGTGAAATTCTTTGCTGACCAGAACTGCGGCGAGTCTGAAATCTCCGCTCACCAGCGTCGTTTTGCCGGCGCGGTTGCCCCGCAATATTTGAATATCTCTAACGGAGGACGGCACTAATGCACTTCCTGAATATGTTCTTCTTTGACATTTACCCGTATATCGCGGGCACCGTATTCCTGGTGGGAAGCTGGCTGCGCTATGACTACGGCCAGTACACCTGGCGTGCTGCCTCCAGCCAGATGCTGGATCGCAAAGGGATGCACGTCGCGTCTAACCTGTTCCACATCGGTATTTTGGGGATTTTTGCCGGTCACTTCCTTGGGATGCTGACGCCGCACTGGATGTACGAAGCGTGGCTGCCGATTGAAGTGAAGCAGAAGATGGCGATGATCGCCGGCGGTGCTTGCGGCGTGATGACCCTGGTGGGTGGCCTGCTGCTGCTGAAACGTCGTCTGTTCAGCCCGCGCGTGCGTGCAACCACCACTGCAGCGGACATCCTGATCCTCTCCCTGCTGATGGTGCAGTGCGCGCTGGGTCTGCTGACTATTCCATTTTCTGCGCAGCATATGGACGGCAGTGAAATGATGAAGCTGGTGGGGTGGGCGCAGTCCGTCGTGACCTTCCACGGCGGAGCGTCTGAGCACCTGGACGGCGTGGCGTTTATCTTCCGCGTTCACCTTGTGCTCGGGATGACGCTGTTTGTGCTGTTCCCGTTCTCCCGACTGGTGCATATCTGGAGCGCGCCGGTGGAGTACCTGACGCGCAAATACCAGATTGTGCGTGCCCGTCGCTAATTCAGCGTCTTGATACCAACCCCGCAATCGCGGGGTTTTTTTTCGCCCCAGCCCAGGTTGTTGCCCGCTGCAGCAAACAGGATCAGCGCGCCGCCCGCCAGCTGCGTCAGGTTCAGCGAGTGCCCGAACACCAGGTTATCGACAACGATCGCCACCACCGGATAGATAAACGACAGGGAGCCGGTAATGGGGGTAGGTAGCTTCTGAATCGCGCTGTAGAGCAGCTGGTACATAATGCCGGTATGGACGATGCCGAGCGTCAACAGGAGCGGCCAGGGAAAATCACCGGAAAATGACGGCCGGCTGGCAAACGGCAGAAGCATCACGACGCCCGTCAGCACCTGAATAAAGGCAATATGCTGCGGTGCGATAGTTTTCAGTTTGCGCGCAATGATTGCCGTCAGCGCGTAGAAGAAGGCCGCGGCCATTGCCAGACCGATACCCGCCAGCCATTCAGTGTCGTGGGTGCCGGTCAGCTCGCTGGAGAGCAGTATCACCACGCCGCCGAAGGCGAGGAACAGCCAGCCCCATTTCACCATGCTGACGCGCTCGCCTAAAAACATCCCCATCAGGACCAGCATAAACGGCTGAGTGTTATAGACCACGGTCGAAAGACCAATAGAGATCCGCTCATAGGCTGCGAAGAGCAGCAGCCAGTTCACCACTAATGCCACACCGCCGAGAATCGCCAGCAGCAGCGTGGTGCGGGTGAGGGGGCTAAAGGGCTTTTGACTTACCCGGATAAAAATGAAAAGCGCTATTGCCCCAATAAGGCAGCGCCAGAACACCACTTCCGTCACCGGCAGACCGCTGAGCAAAACAAACGCGCCGATAGAGCCGGAAATTAACATCGCCAGACTCATCTGCCAGACGCCTTTATGTAAATCACGCATCATTCACCTCCTGATTAATAACGCTATTGTCGAAAATCGCTGTTGGGTTTTACAGGGGTGAGATAAGGTTGAAGGTGTTAACTGCATTTTTAAATTAGGTGAAACGAGTGGAATACCTTATTGATGATATCGATCGGCAAATTTTAGCCTGCCTGGTTGAGGATGCGCGCATGTCGTTGAAGGTGCTCAGCGGCCGTATCGGCCTGACCTCACCCAGCACGGCAGAGCGTCTGAAGCGGCTGGAAGAGCGCGGTGTGATTCAGGGCTATGGCGCACGGGTGAATCTCGCGGCGCTGGGGTATACGCTGCAGGCGCTGGTACGGGTGCGGCCTTTGCCGGGGCTGTTGCATAAGGTGGATAAATACATACAGGCGATGCCGGAGTGTATTGAGAGCGACAAGGTGACCGGGGAAGACTGCTTTGTGATTAGGCTGGTGGTGCGATCGATAGAACAACTGGATGCGCTGCTGGACGGGCTGGCGGAACATGCCCAATGTAATACGTCGATTGTGAAAAGTTCGCCGGTGAAGCGTCGTTTGCCGCCAATGTAGTCGTCTGTCGCCGGGTGGCGGCTGCGCCTTACCCGGCCTACGAAGGCGGACTCGGTTCGATTTTGTTCGGGTTTTTTGAAGTGATGGTGGTGGGGGAAGGATTACTCGGCGCGTTGCGCCTCGCCCTTCGGGTCGTTGCCTGCGGCAACGCTTTCTCGCTGCGCTCGAATCGAACCTTAGTCGAAGCTTCTCATCCTTCCCCTTGCGGAAATACATGATGCACGGTGCGAGCAGAATGTTAAGTGTCGTTTGGAAGTGATGGTGGTGGGGGAAGGATTCGAACCTTCGAAGTCGATGACGGCAGATTTACAGTCTGCTCCCTTTGGCCGCTCGGGAACCCCACCAGGGGTAATTCATATTTTGAGGTCGTGCTGAGAGATGGTGGTGGGGGAAGGATTCGAACCTTCGAAGTCGATGACGGCAGATTTACAGTCTGCTCCCTTTGGCCGCTCGGGAACCCCACCACGGGGTAATGCTTTTTTACTGGCCTGCTTCCTGCTGGAAGCGGGGCGCATCATATCAAATGAGACGCCCCTGTAAAGCTTTCCTTTAGGGAAAAGAAGCTGTTTGCCTGCTTTTTATCCGTAAAGGCGCAAAGCTAATCAATTCATTTTCCGAAAGATTAAAGAATGATGGTTCTGTTACCGTAGACAAAGACACGCTGCGCCAGCACCTGATACAGGGCACGACTCAACACGTTCTTCTCAACGTCACGTCCGGCGCGCATCATATCTTCTGCGGTGTAGGTGTGATCCACGTGAATCACGTCCTGCATGATGATGGGACCTTCGTCCAGATTGTCATTCACGTAGTGCGCGGTTGCGCCGATGATCTTCACGCCGCGCTCGTACGCCTGGTGATAAGGCCGCGCGCCAATAAAGGCCGGCAGGAACGAGTGGTGAATGTTGATAATCTTGTTCGGGAAGCGGGCGACGAAGGAAGGCGTCAGCACGCGCATATATTTCGCCAGCACCACGTAGTCCGGGTTATGCGCTTCAATGGCAGCAGCCATCAGGTTGTCGTGCTCTTCACGGGTATGGCCTTCATGGCTCACCAGCTCGAACGGAATATCAAAACGCTCAACCAGCGTGCGCAGGGTTTCGTGGTTGCCGATAACAGCGGCAATTTCTACGTCCAGGCCGCCGTAGTTGGCCTTCATCAACAGATCGCCCAGGCAGTGAGCTTCTTTCGTCACCAGAATCACAATGCGACGACGGCCCGCAGGATTCAGCTCACGCACGGAACCGTCCGGCAGCGCGCTGTCCAGATCGGCCAGCAGGGTGGTGTCGTTGAAAATGCCTTCCAGTTCGGTACGCATGAAGAAGCGACCGGTACGGTGGTCAACGAACTCGTTGTTCTGCACGATATTCAGTTCATGCTTGTAGCAAATATTGGTAATTCGTGCGATCAGCCCTTTTTGATCGGGACAGATAGTGCGCAGAACTTTACGTTGTAATGATTGCATCGCCGGGAAATCCTGTTTGTATTTGCGAAGTCTGGGTTGTCAGGCGTTACTGCCCGCAACACTTTTTGAATTTTTTTCCTGAACCACAAGGGCAGGTATCGTTACGACCAAACTGTGGGCGCGTACCGTCAATATAATACCACTGCCCGCTTTCCTTTAAGAACCGGGAACGCTCGATAATGGCGCCAGGCCTGGCGTTCTCGGTAAAACGGGCAACAAAGCTGACAAAGCCTTCGTCGTGGTGGCTACCGGGTGACGATTCAAACACGGTAAGCCCAAACCAGTGGGTGTTGGCGAACCCGGCTTCGATCTCCTGTCGGAAATCGGCGGCGTGGCAGGACGGGTGCCAGGTTTTTATCAGGTAGTCTGCGTCTTTGATCACAAAAGCAGTATACCGTGAACGCATGAGGTGTGACGGATCCGGTGCAACCTGATTGCCAGAAAGATATCGCTGGCAACATAGGCTATACTCCAGAGCGCTACCACAGGGGCAGAGTTGAGACACGATTCTCTTCCTGGAACAAAAAATAAGGGCGTAAAACGCCTCGGGTAGCACTATGTTAACTGAGCAGTTGCGTTGACGCTATGTCAGGAATCCAGGGGAAGTAAAACAGGGCTAATGAGAAAGGTTAAAATTGGACTGGCGCTGGGATCAGGTGCAGCCCGGGGATGGTCTCATATCGGCGTGATTAATGCCTTAAACAAGATGGGCGTTGACGTTGATATCGTAGCAGGATGTTCAATCGGATCGCTTGTCGGCTCTGCCTACGCGTGCGGCAAGCTCCCGGATCTCGAAACCTGGGTGCGCTCCTTCAGCTATTGGGACGTGCTGCGTCTGATGGATCTCTCCTGGCAGCGCGGTGGGCTGTTGCGCGGTGAACGCGTCTTTAACCAGTTCCGCCGGGTGATGCCTCTCGAAGACTTTACTGACTGCCGGATGCCTTTCGGCGCCGTTGCAACTAATCTCAGCACAGGCCGTGAACTCTGGCTGACCGAAGGGGATATTCACCTTGCGGTGCGTGCTTCATGCAGTATTCCTGGGCTTATGGCGCCCGTGCCCCATAACGGTTACTGGCTTGTCGATGGTGGCGTCGTGAACCCGGTTCCCATCTCTCTGACGCGCGCCATGGGGGCGGACATCGTCATCGCCGTTGATTTGCAGCACGACGCTCATCTGATGCAGCAAGACCTTATGCCGGTCAATCTGCAGAGCGAAGATGCCGACGTCGAAAAGCTTGCCTGGCATGAACGCCTGCGCGGAAGAATTGGTCGCCTGGCCGCACGACGCTCGGTTGCCGCACCGACGGCCATGGAGATCATGACCACCTCAATTCAGGTTCTTGAGAATCGCCTTAAACGTAACCGTATGGCTGGCGATCCTCCGGATATTCTTATTCAGCCTTACTGTCCGCAAATCTCTACCCTTGATTTCCATCGGGCTGAGGCCGCCATCGCAGCGGGCTCGCTAGCCGTCGAAAAGAAAATAGACGAGTTGCTGCCGTTTGTGCGAACAGCACGTTAAGCACCTTTTTTTGACTACTTCAGCAAAATCTGACAGGCGATAGTGCCGATAGCATGCCACTATTTAGTAACTGTCAGCCAGGGGAGGAACCATGACGCAGCCATTGGCCGGAAAACACATTTTGATTGTTGAAGACGAGCCCGTTTTCCGATCGCTACTGGATTCGTGGTTATCCTCGCTGGGAGCAAACACTTTACTGGCTGAAGATGGTGTCGACGCGCTGGAAAAAATGACCGGTATTACGCCCGATCTGATGATTTGCGACATCGCGATGCCGCGAATGAATGGGCTGAAACTGGTTGAACATCTGCGCAACGAGGGTGACCAGATGCCCATTCTGGTGATCTCCGCGACAGAAAATATGGCGGATATTGCCAAAGCATTACGTCTTGGCGTTCAGGATATTTTGCTGAAACCCGTCAAAGATCTGAACCGGTTACGTGAAACGGTATTAGCGTGCCTTTATCCAAATATGTTTAATTCCCGCGTTGAGGAAGAGGAACGCCTTTTTCAGGACTGGGACGCGCTGGTGAGTAATCCGCCAGCGGCGGCGAAATTGTTGCAAGAACTTCAGCCTCCCGTTCAGCAAACTATTTCCCACTGCCGCGTAAACTATCGCCAGCTGGTGGCGGCCGATCAGCCTGGGCTGGTGCTGGATATTGCACCTCTGTCTGATTCCGACCTCGCATTTTATTCTCTGGACGTAACCCGTGCAGGGGATAATGGCGTATTAGCTGCATTGTTACTTCGCGCACTCTTTAATGGATTATTGCAGGAACAGTTATCACATCAGGGACAACGGCTCCCAGAGTTAGGCAGTTTACTCAAACAGGTAAACCAGCTTTTTCGTCAGGCCAATTTACCCGGACAGTTCCCGCTGCTGGTTGGTTATTACCATAGCGGTTTAAAGAATCTTATCCTCGTTTCTGCAGGTCTCAACGCGTCACTGAATACCGGGGAACACCATATTCAGGTGAGTAACGGGGTGCCGCTTGGAACACTGGGAACGGCGTATCTAAATCAAATTAGCCATCGCTGTTCTTCCTGGCAGTGCCAAATTTGGGGTGCCGGGGGAAGGCTTCGCTTAATGTTGTCCACGGAATAAGCAATTGGATCTTAATTTTAAGATTGCTTTACCTGTGTTTTCTCGGGAGTGCTACTATCGCTGCCCAGATTCATGCGTATTTGTCCTAATTCATCGGCAACGCGTTCTTTTCAGACCCGGACTGCGGGGCGAGGCTGATATACTCAACGCGTTATTTATTGCATAAAAGTTCAAAACTTGAACAGCTCAGGAGAATTTGAATGGCTGCCCTAAATTCGAAAGTCAGAAAGGCCGTCATCCCGGTAGCGGGATTGGGGACCAGGATGTTACCAGCAACTAAGGCGATTCCTAAAGAGATGCTGCCTCTGGTTGATAAGCCATTAATCCAGTATGTCGTTAATGAGTGTATCGCGGCCGGCATTACTGAAATTGTGCTGGTTACGCATTCATCTAAAAACTCTATCGAAAACCACTTCGATACAAGTTTTGAACTCGAAGCCATGCTGGAAAAACGCGTTAAGCGTCAGCTGTTAGAAGAAGTTCAGTCTATTTGCCCTCCGCACGTCACCATTATGCAGGTTCGTCAGGGGCTGGCTAAAGGTCTGGGCCACGCGGTTATGTGTGCACACCCGGTTGTGGGTGATGAGCCCGTCGCGGTTATTCTGCCTGACGTGATTCTGGATGAATACGAATCCGATCTTTCCCAGGACAACCTGGCTGAGATGATCCACCGCTTCGACGAAACGGGCTGCAGCCAGATCATGGTTGAGCCAGTTGAAGACGTGACCGCTTACGGTGTGGTTGACTGCAAGGGCGTGAACCTTGAGCCAGGCGAAAGCGTGCCAATGGTTGGTGTCGTAGAGAAGCCTAAAGCCGACGTAGCGCCGTCTAATCTGGCAGTGGTGGGTCGCTATGTCCTGAGTGCTGAAATCTGGCCTCTGCTGGCGAAAACGCCTCCAGGAGCAGGGGATGAAATCCAGCTGACGGATGCCATTGATATGCTGATCGAGAAAGAGACCGTTGAGGCTTACCACATGAAAGGTAAGAGCCATGACTGCGGTAATAAGCTCGGTTATATGCAGGCGTTCGTTGAATACGGCATTCGCCATAATACGCTGGGTGAAGAATTTAAAGGCTGGCTCAAAGAGAGTATGGGTATTAAGAAATAATCCAGGCGTAAATCTCTAAAACCGGTGTGGCGCTGCCCACCGGTTTTTTTATGCCCATAAAACGCCATGACCAGCCTGTTTGTAAGCGAAACTAAATAGCCAAATAACGCTTTATGACGGAGTGTAAGAGGATGTTAGTGATAAATTGCGGGCAAAAAAAATCCCACCAGAGGCGGGATTTTTCTGAATTCGGCTTGATTAATCCTTGATCAGGAAGTCATCCAGCTGTTTACCTTGCTCATCCATAGCTTTCTTGATTACAGCAGGAGTACGGCCCTGGCCGGTCCAGGTTTTAGTTTCGCCGTTCTCATCTACATAGCTATATTTAGCAGGACGGGCAGCGCGTTTTGCTTTGGTACCGGTTTTTGCAGCAGCAATGCTGTTCAGCAATTCATTTGGATCGATACCATCAGCAATCAGCATTTCACGATATTGCTGCAGTTTACGCGTACGCTCTTCGATTTCAGCAGCAGCAGCGCTTTCTTCTTCGCGACGTTCATTAACTACAACTTCTAATTTTTCCAGCATTTCTTCGAGCGTTTCAAGGGTACATTCTCTTGCCTGCGCACGAAGAGTACGGATGTTGTTCAGAATTTTAAGTGCTTCGCTCATTGTAGTAATCTCAAACTTATAATGGGGGGTGGTTTGTTGACCTAATAATAGAGCCATAAATTCAGATGTGCAATAGCCAGGAATGTAAGGAATTCAAAAAATACTAAATAAAGCCGCTATTATTAATTACGCTAACTTAAATTTCCTCTTTGGCAGTCTCGCTTGTTATCACGATAACCTGCTTAACCCCGCCGCTTGCATCTTTTTTTTGTGACATTTGCCGCAGGAATTATAGTTGCGGCGGATAAATATCAGCCTTTTGTATTAGTTCCAGCCGACGGTGTTAAGGCAGGAATAGTTAATAAATAGTGAATTTTAATGAACGCAGATTCCACTATAAAAAGAAGTGTTATGTTTGGCTAACCATATAACCTATTCACCAGCATGACCGTCATTACTCTCTGTTTTAGCGGATTATTTTTGCGAAAAGAGGGCGTTTTACACCTTTCAGCACGGCATCGTTTGTGCGGCGTGTCGCTGATGACCAGACAAAATATGGTACAATGAATCATCGGGAATATTACACATTGATTAGGGTTTTACGGCCAATGGCACAACTTTATTTCTACTATTCGGCAATGAATGCCGGGAAATCCACCGCACTGCTGCAATCCTCATACAATTACCAGGAACGAGGAATGCGTACCGTTGTTTATACCGCTGAAATCGACGATCGCTTCGGTGCAGGGAAGGTGAGTTCCAGAATAGGCCTCTCTTCGCCAGCCAGGCTGTTTAACCCGCAAACTGACCTGCTGGAGGATATCCGCGCTGCGCATGCGTCAGAGCCCATTCACTGCGTGCTGGTTGATGAGAGCCAGTTCCTGACACGTGAACAGGTGCACGCGCTCTCTGAAGTGGTTGATGAGCTCGATATCCCCGTTCTGTGCTACGGGCTGCGTACGGACTTCCGCGGGGAGCTGTTTGCCGGAAGCCAGTATTTGCTTGCCTGGTCAGATAAGCTGGTTGAACTGAAAACTATTTGTTTCTGCGGACGCAAGGCAAGCATGGTGCTTCGTCTCGACCAGGCTGGAAAACCTTATGCGGACGGTGAGCAGGTGGTGATTGGTGGCAATGAACGCTATGTGTCGGTCTGTCGTAAGCATTATAAGGAAGCGTTGTCCGTAGGCTCGCTGACGGCGATCCAGCACGACAACAGAAAATAATATCCGCTGTTATTCAGACATAAAAAAACCCGCCATACAGGCGGGTTTTTTTCATCAGACTGTCAGTTAAGCGCTTTTCTTCGCTTTCTTGTCAGCTTTAATGACCGGAGCTTCTGTTTTCACAGCAGCAACGTCACCTTCTTTGAACTCACGACCGTAGTAGGTATCCAGCAGAATCTGTTTCAGCTCGGAGATCAGTGGGTAGCGCGGGTTAGCACCAGTACACTGGTCATCGAAGGCATCTTCAGACAGCTTGTCTACGTGAGCGAGGAAGTCAGCTTCCTGAACGCCTGCTTCACGGATAGATTTAGGAATACCCAGTTCAGCTTTCAGGCTTTCCAGCCATGCCAGCAGTTTCTCAATCTTCGCAGCAGTACGGTCGCCCGGTGCGCTCAGACCAAGGTGGTCAGCGATTTCAGCATAACGACGGCGCGCTTGCGGACGGTCATACTGGCTGAACGCAGTCTGCTTGGTTGGGTTGTCGTTGGCGTTATAGCGGATAACGTTGCTGATCAACAGGGCGTTCGCCAGACCGTGAGGAATGTGGAACTGTGAACCCAGCTTGTGCGCCATAGAGTGGCAAACACCCAGGAAGGCGTTCGCAAACGCGATACCGGCGATGGTTGCTGCACTGTGGACACGTTCACGTGCTACAGGGTTTTTAGAACCTTCGTTGTAGGACGCTGGCAGGTTTTCTTTCAGCAGTTTCAGAGCCTGCAGAGCCTGACCGTCAGAGAACTCAGACGCCAGTACAGAAACGTAGGCTTCCAGCGCGTGAGTCACGGCATCCAGACCACCGAACGCACACAGAGACTTCGGCATTTCCATTACCAGGTTGGCATCAACGATAGCCATATCTGGCGTCAGCGCGTAGTCAGCCAGCGGGTATTTCTGACCTGTTGCGTCATCTGTTACTACCGCGAATGGCGTCACTTCTGAGCCGGTACCGGAAGTAGTGGTGACGGCGATCATTTTCGCTTTCACGCCCATTTTCGGGAACTTGTAGATACGTTTACGGATGTCCATAAAGCGCAGCGCCAGTTCTTCGAAGTGGGTTTCCGGATGTTCGTACATAACCCACATGATTTTCGCGGCGTCCATTGGGGAACCACCACCCAGTGCGATAATCACATCTGGTTTGAAGGAGTTCGCCAGTTCAGCACCTTTGCGTACAACGCTCAGGGTTGGGTCAGCTTCAACTTCGAAGAACACTTCAGTTTCGACGCCAGCCGCTTTCAGCACAGAGGTGATCTGGTCAGCGTAGCCGTTGTTGAACAGGAAACGGTCAGTCACGATGAGCGCACGTTTGTGGCCATCAGTAATCACTTCATCCAGCGCGATTGGCAGAGAGCCACGGCGGAAGTAGATAGATTTCGGAAGTTTGTGCCACAACATGTTTTCAGCTCGCTTAGCAACGGTTTTCTTGTTGATCAGATGTTTTGGACCAACGTTTTCAGAGATGGAGTTACCACCCCAGGAACCACAACCCAGAGTCAGGGAAGGTGCGAGTTTGAAGTTATACAGGTCACCGATACCACCCTGAGAAGCAGGGGTGTTAATCAGGATACGGGCAGTTTTCATCATCTGACCGAAGTGGGCAACACGCTCTGGCTGGTTATCCTGGTCGGTGTACAGACATGAGGTATGACCGATACCGCCCATGGCAACCAGCTTCTCGGCTTTTTCTACCGCGTCTTCGAAATCTTTCGCACGGTACATAGCAAGCGTAGGAGACAGTTTTTCGTGAGCAAACGGCTCGCTTTCGTCGACAACTTTAACTTCACCGATCAGGATCTTGGTGGTCGCCGGAACGGTAAAGCCTGCGAGTTCAGCGATTTTATAGGCTGGCTGACCTACGATAGCAGCGTTCAGCGCGCCATTTTTCAGGATAATGTCCTGAACCGCTTTCAGCTCTTTGCCCTGCAGCAGGTAGCCGCCGTGGCTGGCGAAACGCTCGCGTACTGCGTCGTACACGGAATCAACAACAACTACAGACTGTTCAGATGCACAGATAACGCCGTTATCGAAGGTTTTAGACATCAGCACAGACGCAACAGCACGTTTGATGTCAGCGGTTTCATCGATAACAACGGGGGTGTTACCTGCGCCTACACCGATTGCTGGTTTACCGGAGCTGTATGCTGCTTTAACCATACCAGGACCACCGGTCGCCAGAATCAGGTTAATGTCCGGGTGATGCATCAGCGCGTTAGACAGTTCAACAGAAGGTTGGTCGATCCAGCCAATCAGATCTTTTGGTGCGCCCGCAGCAATTGCTGCCTGCAGAACGATGTCTGCTGCTTTATTTGTTGCGTCTTTCGCACGTGGATGTGGAGAGAAGATTATTGCGTTACGGGTCTTCAGGCTGATCAGTGATTTGAAGATAGCCGTTGAAGTAGGGTTAGTCGTTGGAACAATACCGCAAATGATGCCGATAGGTTCGGCGATGGTGATCGTCCCGAAGGTGTCGTCTTCAGACAGAACGCCACAGGTTTTCTCATCTTTATAGGCGTTGTAGATATACTCAGAAGCAAAGTGGTTTTTGATCACTTTATCTTCAACGATACCCATGCCAGATTCGGCAACGGCCATTTTAGCGAGAGGGATTCGAGCATCTGCAGCAGCCAGAGCGGCCGCGCGGAAGATTTTATCAACCTGTTCTTGGGTGAAATTGGCATATTCACGCTGGGCTTTTTTAACGCGCTCGACGAGGGCGTTCAGTTCAGCGATATTAGTAACAGCCATAATGCTCTCCTGATAATGTTTAAACTCTTTTAGTAAACCAGCGCTCGATACGTCAGACAGTATAGACAGTGCCAATACGACTTGCGTTACATAAAGTAAAACAAAGGGTTACTTTATGCTCCAGTACACTAATTTACTAAAAGAGCCTTACCTTAGCATCATCCCTTTTTGTCAGGTGACCTCCCTGGGGCGTAATCAAGATTACTCACTTCTGAGTACGGAAATCATGATCTGCGTCAATTTTCCACCAAGCTGATACCTTTCAGCAGGGTTATTTAATGGATATATTTCCACTGTTAATTAATTAAGTAACTATTGGAAGTGACGCTATCATTGTCTCAACATATGTTTAACATTCTGAAATGCTAACGTTTTGGCACAGATTTCTGGTGAAGTATGCTAATAAAAAGCGTATCTTCAGCGCGATTTTTCCTAACAATGTAACTGTCCCGGGCATGCGCAAAAGCGGAGCAAAACGTGATCCAAACGCTCTTTGATTTTCCAACGTATTTCAAATTTTTTATTGGTCTGTTTGCCCTGGTCAACCCGGTGGGGATCATTCCTGTCTTCATTAGTATGACCAGTTACCAGACGGCGGCGGCCCGGAACAAAACCAATCTTACCGCTAACCTGTCTGTGGCGATCATTTTGCTCACCTCGCTTTTCCTGGGTGATGCCATTCTCCAGCTCTTTGGCATCTCGATTGACTCCTTCCGCATTGCAGGCGGGATCCTGGTGGTGACCATTGCCATGTCCATGATCAGCGGTAAGCTGGGTGAGGATAAGCAGAACAAGCAGGAAAAGTCAGAAACCGCCATCCGCGAAAGTATCGGCGTGGTTCCGCTGGCATTGCCCCTCATGGCCGGGCCGGGTGCCATCAGTTCAACCATTGTCTGGGGCACGCGTTACCATAGCCTCATGCATTTGATTGGTTTTTCTGTCGCGATTGCCGTTTTCGCGCTCTGTTGCTGGGGCGTCTTCCGCATGGCGCCGTTGCTGGTACGCCTGCTGGGGCAGACCGGCATCAACGTTATTACGCGTATCATGGGGCTGCTGTTAATGGCACTCGGGATCGAATTCATTGTCACGGGTATTAAAAGCATTTTCCCCGGCTTGTTACATTGATATTTCATACGAAAGAACGGCGCTTCGGCGCCGTTTTTTTTTGTATCAATATTAGCAAATCATATAAATAAAGTTGAAAAGCTTACCTGTCATAATAAATTCTACTAATAATGTTCATCTCATATATTTCATAGAGTTATGAATTCATCTCAAGCCTGTCTGCACAGAAAATCTTCGAACGCACTGTTATTTTACTCACACGATAGTCTTGGGCTTGCTGCGGGATAACCGAAATGATATTAGTAATTTCAACATTTCGTTAGATGAATGTGCTAAATAATAATCAATTGTTAAATTTTCGTACAAAACTACGCGATGAGAATGCAGCGACGCGCCTGAAGGGAAAATCTTCCATATTAGTTTGAATTTAAAGTGTTTTTTAGGGTGCTCAACGTATGGAAGGGCTGGGCGGGACGATACGGCCTGGGCCGTAAAAGAGAATTGCTTAACAAATTTGCAAAATGTATTGGCGCGTGTTTACGCCATTTGATACTTTCCGGCCTACTATTTTGCAGCCTAAAACAAGTAGATGAGAATTATTTTCATATAATCCTCTTCTCAGATATCCAGCACAGGTCTCAAACAGGGGAGGCCTGGCAAGAATCGACGCAAGACGGCCATACGAGCGGTCAGTAATAAAAAAGTCGGTGATAGCAAGCAGTAAAAAAAGAACCTGACAGCAGCAAAAAAAACTCCTGCGCTGTACAGGCCCCAACAGGGGATTAGACAGCTGGCGAAAGCCAGTAATTATAATGAGTGGAGTACCAACACAATGTCCATCATCACAAAAAAAAATCTGGTAGCGGCGGGGATTTTAACTGCGCTAATCGCGGGAAACGCTGCAATGGCTGCGGACGTTCCTGCAGGTGTTCAACTGGCGGAAAAACAGACGCTGGTGCGTAACAACGGTGCGGAAGTGCAGTCTCTCGATCCGCATAAAATTGAAGGCGTTCCTGAGTCAAACGTTAACCGCGACCTGTTCGAAGGTCTGCTGGTGACTGACGTAGACGGCCACCCGGCACCGGGTGTGGCAGAAAAGTGGGAAAACAAAGATTTCAAAGTCTGGACCTTCCATCTGCGTAAAGATGCCAAATGGTCCGACGGTACACCGGTTACCGCCGAAGATTTCGTGTATAGCTGGCAGCGCCTGGCGAATCCAAATACCGCCTCTCCGTATGCGAGCTATCTGCAGTATGGCCACATCGCCAATATCGATGACATCATCGCCGGTAAAAAGCCGGTCACCGACCTGGGCGTGAAGGCGATCGATGCTAATACCTTTGAAGTGACGTTGAGCGAACCTGTTCCGTACTTCTATAAGCTGCTGGTTCACCCGTCCGTCTCGCCGGTACCAAAATCCGCCGTGGAAAAATTTGGTGAAAAATGGACGCAGCCTGCCAATATCGTGACCAACGGCGCCTATAAGCTGAAAGACTGGGTGGTCAACGAACGTATGGTGCTGGAGCGTAACCCGCAGTACTGGGATAATGCGAAGACCGTGATTAATCAGGTCACCTACCTGCCAATCTCTTCCGAAGTGACCGACGTTAACCGCTACCGCAGCGGTGAAATCGACATGACCTATAACAACATGCCGATTGAACTGTTCCAGAAGCTGAAGAAAGAGATCCCGAAAGAAGTTCACGTCGATCCATATCTGTGCACCTATTATTACGAAATCAACAACCAGAAAGCACCGTTCACCGACGTGCGCGTTCGTACCGCGCTGAAGCTGGCACTGGATCGCGATATCATCGTGAACAAAGTGAAAAACCAGGGCGATCTGCCGGCGTACAGCTACACGCCTCCGTATACCGATGGGATGAAACTGGTTGAGCCTGAGTGGTTCAAATGGTCGCAGGAAAAACGTAACGAAGAAGCGAAAAAACTGCTGGCTGAAGCAGGATACACCGCAGACAAGCCGCTGACGTTCAACCTGCTGTATAACACATCAGATCTGCATAAAAAACTGGCGATTGCCGTCGCGTCTATCTGGAAGAAAAACCTGGGCGTGAACGTTAAGCTGGAAAACCAGGAGTGGAAAACCTTCCTCGATACGCGTCATCAGGGGACCTTCGACGTGGCGCGTGCGGGCTGGTGTGCGGACTATAACGAACCGACATCATTCCTGAACACCATGCTCAGCGACAGTTCAAACAACACGGCGCACTATAAGAGCCCGGCGTTTGACAAGATCATCGCTGAAACCCTGAAAGTGTCTGACGATGCGCAGCGCGCAGAGCTGTACGCGAAATCAGAAGAACAGCTCGATAAAGACTCTGCAATTGTACCGGTTTACTACTACGTTAACGCCCGTCTGGTGAAACCGTGGGTAGGGGGTTATACCGGTAAAGACCCGTTGGATAATATTTCCGTTAAGAATCTTTATATTATCAAGCATTAATGGCAATACGTGGGGCGAGCCTGGCTTGCCCCACTGTGTCTACTTTGTAACATTCATCAGGCACACGCCAGAAGGTACGGGCAATGTTGAAATTTATCCTGCGTCGCTGTTTAGAAGCGATACCAACGTTATTTATTCTAATTACGATTTCCTTCTTTATGATGCGTCTCGCGCCGGGAAGTCCATTTACCGGTGAACGTACGTTGCCGCCAGAAGTCATGGCCAACATCGAGGCGAAGTATCACTTAAACGATCCCATTACCACCCAATACTTCAACTATCTGAAGCAGCTGGCGCACGGTGATTTTGGACCGTCATTTAAATATAAAGACTATTCCGTTAACGATCTGGTGGCCTCCAGCTTCCCGGTCTCGGCAAAACTGGGTGCTGCAGCATTCATTCTGGCCGTCGTTCTCGGGGTCACCGCAGGCGTTATCGCCGCGCTCAGACAAAATACCAAATGGGATTATGCCGTAATGGGGGTGGCAATGACCGGGGTAGTCATACCCAGCTTCGTTGTCGCGCCATTGCTGGTGATGATATTTGCCATCACGCTGAAATGGCTGCCCGGGGGCGGCTGGAACGGCGGGGCATTGAAGTTCATGATTTTGCCGATGGTGGCATTATCGTTGGCGTACATCGCCAGTATCGCGCGTATTACCCGTGGTTCAATGATCGAAGTGCTGCACTCAAACTTCATCCGCACCGCGCGCGCGAAAGGGCTGCCGATGCGCCGGATCATCTTCCGCCACGCGCTCAAGCCGGCGCTGCTGCCTGTGCTCTCCTATATGGGACCGGCATTCGTCGGCATCATTACGGGTTCAATGGTTATCGAAACAATTTACGGCCTGCCGGGTATTGGTCAACTGTTCGTAAACGGGGCGCTTAACCGTGACTACTCGCTCGTTCTGAGCCTCACGATCCTCGTGGGCGCACTGACCATTCTCTTTAACGCCGTTGTCGATGTGCTTTATGCCGTTATCGACCCGAAAATTCGTTACTAACGCTGGAGCACGCCATGATGTTGAGTAAGAAAAACAGCGAGGCGCTGGAAAACTTCAGTGAAAAACTGGAAGTAGAAGGTCGTAGCCTCTGGCAGGACGCGCGCCGTCGCTTTATGCATAACCGTGCGGCGGTCGCCAGCCTGGTTGTGCTGGTGATCATCGCGCTGTTTGTCACCCTGGCGCCGATGCTGTCGCAATTTACCTATTTCGATACGGACTGGGGCATGATGTCCAGCGCGCCTGATATGGAGTCCGGCCACTATTTCGGTACCGATTCATCCGGCCGTGATTTGCTGGTGCGCGTGGCGATTGGTGGCCGTATTTCTCTGATGGTCGGTATCGCCGCCGCGCTGGTGGCGGTGATCGTGGGGACGCTTTACGGCGCGCTTTCCGGCTACCTTGGCGGCAAAGTAGACTCGGTGATGATGCGTCTCCTGGAAATCCTGAACTCCTTCCCGTTTATGTTCTTCGTGATTTTGCTGGTGACCTTCTTCGGCCAGAACATCCTGTTGATCTTCGTGGCCATCGGGATGGTTTCCTGGCTGGATATGGCGCGTATCGTGCGCGGCCAGACGCTGAGCCTCAAACGCAAAGAGTTTATCGAAGCGGCGCAGGTAGGGGGGGTATCAACCAGTAATATCGTGGTTCGTCATATCGTGCCTAACGTGCTGGGCGTGGTGGTGGTCTATGCCTCACTGCTGGTGCCAAGCATGATTCTGTTTGAATCCTTCCTCAGCTTCCTGGGGCTGGGCACGCAGGAGCCACTGAGCAGCTGGGGTGCGCTGCTGAGCGACGGCGCAAACTCGATGGAAGTTTCACCGTGGCTGCTGCTTTATCCGGCGGGTTTCCTGGTCGTTACCCTGTTTTGTTTTAACTTTATCGGCGATGGCCTGCGTGATGCCCTCGACCCGAAAGACCGTTAAGGAGCGCCGTCATGACAATTATTGAAACGGCCATCGCGCCACAGGCGCAGCAGCAGAGCAATCTTCTGCTGGATGTTAAAGACCTCCGCGTGACCTTTAAAACCCCGGACGGCGATGTTACTGCGGTCAACGATCTCAACTTTAACCTGAGCAAAGGGGAAACGCTGGGGATCGTGGGTGAATCCGGCTCCGGAAAATCCCAGACGGCATTTGCGTTAATGGGCCTGCTGGCCGCTAACGGCGTGATTGGCGGTTCGGCGAAATTCAACGGTCGCGAAATTCTTAACCTGCCGGAGCTCGAGCTGAACAAGCTTCGCGCCGAACAGATCTCAATGATTTTCCAGGATCCGATGACCTCCCTGAACCCGTATATGCGCGTCGGTGAGCAGCTGATGGAAGTCCTGATGCTGCACAAAGGTCTGGGCAAAGCGGAAGCTTTTGAGGAATCCGTTAAAATGCTGGATGCGGTAAAAATGCCGGAAGCGCGCAAGCGCATGCGCATGTTCCCGCACGAGTTCTCTGGCGGTATGCGTCAGCGCGTGATGATTGCCATGGCGCTGCTGTGCCGGCCAAAACTGCTGATTGCCGATGAACCGACTACCGCGCTGGACGTCACCGTGCAGGCGCAAATCATGACCCTGCTGAACGAGCTTAAGCGTGAGTTCAACACGGCGATTATCATGATCACCCACGATCTGGGCGTGGTTGCCGGTATCTGTGACAAAGTGCTGGTGATGTACGCCGGGCGCACCATGGAATACGGCAAAGCGCGCGACGTGTTCTATCAGCCAGCCCATCCGTACTCGATTGGCCTGCTGAACGCGGTGCCGCGTCTTGATGCGGAAGGGGAATCCCTGCTCACCATTCCGGGCAATCCACCAAACCTGCTGCGACTGCCGAAAGGCTGTCCGTTCCAGCCGCGCTGCCCGCACGCGATGGAAATCTGTAACAGCGCGCCGCCGCTGGAAGAATTTGCCCCAGGCCGTCTGCGCGCCTGCTTTAAGCCGCAGGAGGAGCTGGTATGAACGCAGTAGATGAAAAACGCAACGTGCTGCTCGAAATCGCCGACCTCAAGGTGCATTTCGACATCAAAGACGGCAAGCAGTGGTTCTGGCAGCCGCCGAAGACCCTGAAAGCGGTAGATGGCGTCACCTTGCGTCTGTACGAGGGGGAAACCCTGGGCGTGGTGGGCGAATCCGGCTGCGGTAAATCCACCTTTGCGCGTGCGATTATCGGTCTGGTGAAAGCTACCGGCGGCAAAGTAGCCTGGCTGGGTAAAGATCTGCTGGGCATGAAGCCTGACGAGTGGCGCGACGTGCGCAGCGATATCCAGATGATTTTCCAGGATCCGCTGGCGTCATTAAACCCGCGTATGACCATCGGTGAGATTATCGCCGAACCGCTGCGCACCTATCATCCAAAGATGCCGCGTCAGGAAGTCCGCGATCGCGTGAAGGCGATGATGCTGAAAGTCGGGCTGTTGCCTAACCTCATTAACCGTTACCCGCATGAATTTTCAGGCGGCCAGTGTCAGCGTATTGGCATTGCGCGTGCGCTTATCCTTGAGCCGAAACTGATTATTTGTGATGAACCGGTCTCCGCGCTGGACGTGTCGATTCAGGCGCAGGTGGTTAACCTGCTTCAGAAATTGCAGCGCGAAATGGGGCTGTCGCTGATCTTCATTGCGCACGACCTGGCGGTGGTAAAACACATCTCCGACCGCGTGCTGGTGATGTATCTGGGCCATGCCGTGGAACTGGGAACCTATGACGAGGTGTACCATAACCCGCTGCACCCTTATACCAAAGCGCTGATGTCGGCTGTGCCGATCCCCGATCCGGATCTGGAAAAGAATAAAACGATTCAGCTTCTGGAAGGGGAATTGCCGTCGCCGATCAATCCGCCGTCGGGCTGCGTGTTCCGCACGCGATGCCCAATGGCCGGGCCGGAATGCGCGAAAACGCGACCGGTGCTGGAGGGCAGTTTCCGACATGCGGTTTCCTGCCTGAAAGTAGACCCGCTATAATCGCAAGGGCTGACATGATGTCAGCCCTTATTTTTTTGCGAGGTTACCGTGTCGCGTTTATTCACTTCAGTCCGTCGGCGGCTCTATCATCTTTTATTCGATCCTGAAACGGTATCGGGACGCCGTTTTGAAGGTCTGTGTGCGCTGTTTGCGCTACTGAGCGTAGTGGTCATCTTTATTGAATCGGGTGTGGGGACGCAATATCACCTGACATTTGAGGAATGGCATGCGTTTGTCTGGCTGGAACTTATTATTACCCTGGTCTTTACCGCAGAGTATATTCTGCGTGTTGTTTGCTGGCCCAACCCGGCAAAGTACGTCTTTAGCTTCTGGGGCTTTATTGATTTAGCGACGATCCTGCCGCTCTATGTGATGTGGCTGTGGCCGGAGATCAGCCTCAACTATGTTTTCGCCTGGCGAGCGATGCGCGTTATTCGGGTCTTGCGTATTCTGAAGTTACTGCGCTTTATGCCGTCGCTGCGCGTATTCTGGAGCGCGATCGTCAGCGCACGCCATCAGCTTATTCTGTTCTATTCGTTCATTGCCATTGTGATGATTGTTTTTGGCGCGCTGATGTATTTGATCGAAGGGCCGAAATATGGCTTCACGACGCTCAACGCTTCCGTCTACTGGGCGATAGTGACCGTTACGACCGTGGGGTATGGCGATATCACGCCCCATACGCCGCTGGGACGGATTGTGGCATCCGTGCTGATTCTGATTGGGTATTCGGTAATTGCCATTCCGACGGGGCTTATTACCACGCACATGAGCAGCGCGTTTCAGAACCATAAACAGCGGCGCAAATGTCCGAACTGCCACCAGGCCGATCATGAACACAGCGCGCGGTTTTGCAACCGCTGCGGAAGCGCGTTACCGGATTAAATAAAAAAGGCTGCTATCGCAGCCTTTTTTATTATTCGCGCCAGAGTATGTGACACAGCTTGTGGTCTTTCTCACGACACAGCAGGACGCGCGCAAAAATGTCGTTAATTTCACCGCCGTCTTCATCAGCCAGCCCAATAACCACTTCGGCAAAGAAGTCAGGGTTCAGGTCGAAATCTACATGTTCGGCCCAGTCCTCTGAAGGGTCGAACAATTCGGCACCGCCGCGCTCTTCGAACTGCAGATTAAAGAGGATCACGTCTGCGGGATCGAGGTTATCAACCGCCAGTTCGAGAAAAATGTCATAGGCCTGCTCGAGCGTTTCGTCTTCGGTCAGGCGATTGTTCAGATCCATTTCCATGATGACTACCTGTTTAACATCGTTGGGCACGTTTTACAGCAATGGACTAAAGAAGTAAAACAGTCGTTCAGCTATTCGCTGCCATAACGGACGTTTTACCCACAGCCTGGCATCCAGCAGCCGCGAGCGGGAGATATAGTCATCCTGAACCGCCGCCAGGTCACCGCCAAAGCCGGCGTCATCAATCACCAGGGTGATTTCAAAGTTTAGCCACAGGCTGCGCATATCAAGGTTAACCGTGCCCACCAGGCTTAATTCGCCGTCGACCAGCACGCTCTTAGTGTGCAGGAGCCCGCCTTCAAACTGGTAAATTTTCACCCCGGCGGCAAGCAGTTCGCTAAAGAAGGCACGGCTGGCCCAGCCCACCAGAAGGGAGTCATTTTTGCGTGGCAGAATGATACTGACATCGACGCCGCGCTGCGCTGCGGTACAAATCGCGTGCAGCAGATCATCGCTGGGGACAAAGTAGGGCGTCGTCATGATCAGATATTCACGCGCGGAGTAGGTTGCCGTCAGCAGCGCCTGGTGAATCAAGTCCTCCGGGAAGCCTGGTCCGGAGGCGATAGTATGAATTGTATGACCGCTGGCCTCTTCAAACGGCATAATATTGCCATCCGGCGGTGGCGGCAGGATACGCTTGCCGGTCTCTATCTCCCAGTCGCAGGAGTAAACGATCCCCATCGAGGTGGCAATCGGCCCCTCCATTCGCGCCATCAGATCCACCCATTGCCCGACGCCGGAGTCCTGTTTAAAGAAGCGCGGGTCAACCATGTTCATACTGCCGGTGTAGGCAATATAGTTATCGATCATGACCATTTTACGGTGCTGGCGAAGGTCCATCCGGCGCAGAAACACGCGCAGGAGATTCACCTTCAGTGCCTCAACCACCTCGATACCGGCGTTACGCATCATGCCCGCCCAGGGGCTACGGAAAAATGCCACGCTGCCCGCGGAGTCCAGCATCAGACGGCAGTGGATCCCCCTGCGTGCAGCCGCCATCAGGGATTCAGCGACCTGGTCAGCCATGCCGCCGGGCTGCCAGATATAAAACACCATCTCAATATTATGGCGAGCCAGCTGAATATCGCGGATTAACGCCTGCATGACATCATCGGACGACGTCAGAAGCTGGAGCTGATTGCCCTTAACGCCGCCAATCCCCTGGCGGCGCTCGCAGAGCTTAAACAGCGAGGAGGCGACGCTGCTGTTCTCCTCGGCAAAGATATGCTTGCAGGCTTTGAGATCGTTAAGCCACTTCGCGGTGGAAGGCCACATTGCGCGCGCCCGCTCGGCACGGCGCTTACCCAGATGAAGCTCACCGAAAGAGAGATAGGCAATAATTCCCACCAGTGGGAGGATATAAATGATCAGAAGCCAGGCCATGGCAGAGGGTACGGCTCTGCGCTTCATCAGGATGCGTAACGTCACACCCGCGATTAACAGCCAGTATCCCAGAATGACCAGCCAACTCACCACGGTGTAGAAGGTTGTCATAGATAAAAAAATCCTTTTGAAAGCGTATTGTTATGAGTGTACGCATCAGGATTCATCTGGCAAATAAAAACGCCAGGTAAAAGCGCTGGTTTGCTGCCGGGTTGGGTTTATAATGGCGGCTCTGTTTGAGAAAGAGTTGTAGACATGAAGCGCAGTAGAACAGAAGTAGGGCGCTGGCGTATGTTGCGACAGGTGAGTCGTCGCAAGGCTCGTTGGCTGGAAGCACAATCCCGCCGCAATATGCGTATCCACGCCATCAGAAAATGTGGATTGACCCGGCACCGCAATGCGTTGCTGTTCGCAGTCCAGGATATCTGAAACCCATGAGGGCACCGCAAGGTGCCCGCTGATTATATTGTGTCTTATTTTGCGAATATCGTTATTGCGGCGATATTCTGGTTATTTTTAGCAAAAGGAGGGAGAGGTGTTTGCGGAGTTTGGTGTACTGAATTTCTGGACGTATGTTGTTGGCGCATTTTTTATCGTGCTGGTTCCCGGGCCAAACACCCTGTTTGTGCTGAAAACGGGGATCGGTCACGGTGTGAAAAAAGGGTATCTTGCCGCTACCGGCGTGTTTATCGGTGATGCGGTATTGATGTTCCTGGCCTGGGCGGGTGTTGCGGCATTGATCCAGACGACCCCCGTACTCTTTAATATCGTGCGCTATCTCGGGGCTTTCTATCTGCTGTGGTTGGGCGGAAAAATGCTCTGGTCGGTGATCACACGTCAGAATAATGCTCAAGAGAGCGGAACCGAGCCTGCCAGCACGATCATGAAACGCTCCCTCGTCCTGAGCCTGACCAATCCAAAAGCGATTCTGTTCTACGTTTCGTTCTTTGTGCAGTTTATCGACGTGAATGCGCAAAATACCGGGACCTCTTTCCTGATCCTCGCTACCACGCTTGAGCTGATTAGCTTTATGTACATGAGCTTCCTGATCTTCTCTGGGGCGTTTGTTACGCGTTATCTGAAAAACAAAAAGAAACTGGCAAAGCTGGGGAACGGGCTGATAGGGCTGCTGTTTGTCGGGTTTGCGGCGCGGTTAGCGTCACTGCATTAATGTGAAGAAAGGCTCCTGCGGGAGCCTTTTTACCTCAGAACACTTTCTTATACGGTCGCACCGTCACTTTTGCATACACACCCGCCGCAACGTATGGGTCTGCGTCAGCCCAGGCCTGCGCCGCTTCAAGAGACTCAAACTCAGCAATAACCGTGGAGCCAGAAAAACCGGCGGCTCCCGGGTCATTGCTGTCAACAGCAGGCATTGGACCCGCGGTCAGCAAACGGCCTTCGTCCTGGAGCAGCTGCAGGCGAGCCAGATGGGCAGGGCGAACAGAGAGACGTTTTTCGAGGGAATCAGCGACATCTTCAGAGTAAATCACGTAAAGCACGGTGAAGCTCCTTAAGCGTTATAAAGTGTCAGTTACGTTATGTGAAAGGGCAATTGACTGCAATGTAAAGATAAAAACAACGTTAATACCCCGATCTGGATGTCCTTTTTTTGACCACTCCTGTGCTTTAATTGCGCCAGAACAAAGTGTCTTATTGAATATGATTGCTATTTGCATTTAAAATCAGGGTCCGGTTTTTTAACGTTGATGATTATGACTTCGATGACCCTTGATTTACCTCGCCGCTTTCCCTGGCCGACGCTGTTGTCCGTCGTGATTCACGGTGCCGTCGTGGCGGGTTTGCTCTACACCTCGGTTCATCAGGTTATTGAAATGCCCGCACCCGCCCAGCCGATCTCGGTAACCATGGTCTCGCCAGCGGATCTCGAACCGCCGCAGGTTGCGCCACCACCGCCACAGCCGGTTGCTGAGCCTGAACCGGAACCCGAGCCTGTACCGGAGCCACCGAAGGAGGCACCGGTGGTGATCCACAAACCTGAACCGAAGCCAAAACCTAAGCCGAAGCCAAAGCCGGTGAAGAAGGTCGAGGAGCGTCCGAAACGTGAAGAACGCCCGGTTGAACCGCGCGCGACCCAGCCGGTCGAGAATACAGCGCCTTCGCGTCCGGTCATGAATAACAGCGCACCGGCGGCGAAGCCGACGGTTGCCGCACCAGCGGGCCCACGTGCGTTGAGCCGTAATCAGCCTCAGTATCCGGCGCGGGCTCAGGCCTTGCGTATTGAAGGTCGCGTACGGGTGAAATTTGACGTGACTGCGGATGGCCGCGTGGATAACGTGGAAATTCTGTCTGCGCAACCTTCAAATATGTTTGAGCGCGAAGTGAAGTCGGCGATGCGCAGATGGCGCTACGAACCCGGTAAACCGGGAAGCGGACTGATCGTGAACATTGTTTTCCGCCTGAATGGCGGGGCGCAGATGGAATAAGAAAAGCCTCCGAAAGGAGGCTTTTTTTTGCCTGCCATTCAGGCTGGCGGAAGCTGACGAGGTTTACCGTCGCTATCGACAGCGACATAAATAAACAGCGCTTCAGTTGCTTTATAGCGCTGTCCAATCGGTTCAGAAGAGACTTTCTTCACCCAGACTTCAATGTTGATGGAGATGGATGTATTGCCGCGCTTTACGCAGCGGGCGTAACAGCAAACCACATCACCTACCGCAACCGGGCGCAGGAAGGTCATTCCATCCACCCGCACGGTCACCACGCGTCCGTGAGCAATCTCTTTTGCCAGAATTGCGCCGCCCATATCCATCTGCGACATCAGCCAGCCGCCAAAAATATCGCCATTGGCATTGGTGTCAGCGGGCATTGCCAGTGTGCGTAAAACCAGTTCGCCCTGAGGGGCGTTATTTGTTGTCATTGTTTTAACTCATAACGGAAGACTTCAGGCGGGATGCTACTATGATTTCACAGCGGAGAGAATAGACCAGAACGCCTGTCGAACACGTTCTGGTCAGTCAGCAATCAGTGCTTGTCGTCCTGCGGCATGTGGCGATAGATATAAATGCCGCTTAGCAGGGTGAATATCAGCGTCAGGGCCGTCAGGCCGAAGACCTTAAAGTTGACCCAGATATTCTGTGGCAGCCAGAAAGCGATATAGATATTGGCAAGACCGCAAAGGATAAAGAACACGGCCCAGGCGATATTCAGGCGCGACCAGACCTCCTGAGGCAGCGTCAGCTCTTTGCCGAGCATGCGCTGGATCAGCGGCTTTTTCATCACCCACTGGCTGATGAGCAGCGCACCCGCAAACAGCGCGTAGATCACCGTCACTTTCCACTTGATAAATTCATCATTGTGGAAGAAGAGGGTTAGCCCACCGAATACGGCGACCAGGACGAACGTTACCAGCGCCATTTTCTCAACTTTACGGTAGCGCACCCAGCTGTAGATCAGCACAACCGCTGTCGCAATAATCAGCGCTGTGGTGGCAGCATAAATGTCATACAGTTTGTAAAACGCGAAAAAGACCACCAGCGGTAAAAAATCAAGAAACTGCTTCATTCTGTGATTCCATCTTCTTTGTTGAGCCGGGCCCTGTCATGCACCCGGCATCAGGGTTACTGACGAATTAACATATACAGGCGGAACAGATAGACAAGCAGCACCGCTGAAATCAGGTTGCTCAGTGTATTTGCGACCACCGCGCCGACGTTCGGGGTTAATACCGCAAAATTCGGAGCAAACAGGAGCAGGAGCGTTTTTGCCAGCAGCCAGGCAATGACTGCGGGAGCCACCAGACGCATATTAGCCCATGCGAGTCGGATGCTGCTGCGCATCGCGGTAAAAATTCCCATTTTATCCTGCACGACCATTACTGGGGCAAAAGCGAGCACAATAGCCAGTAACACGCCCGGCACCACAACCAGCATAATTCCCATCTGCACCAGCATGGTGGTTAAAAAGATCAGAATAAACAGCTTAGGTAAGACCGGCGCGCTGGCGCCAATTGCCCGCAAGGCGCTGACCCGGTGGCCCGCCGACACCAGTTGGATCATCAGCAAAACGCCGCCCGCCAGAATGGCGTTACCAATCAGGCCAGAAAACGTGGATGCGGCAGACGCCCGGAGCAGAATTTGTTGCTGCTCTGGCGTCATGTTTTGCACCAGTTCAAATAGCCCCACGCTTCCTGCAAGATGGTCGCCCTGGCTCAGGCTGGCAATCTGTTCTTCACTCGGTGAGAACGCATGACCCAGCACCACAGTGATAAAGGCGCAAAGCAACGCGATCAGTAAAAAGGTAATGAACTGATTGCGGAAAAAATTTCCCGTGTCACGGTAGACAGACTTCGCCGTGATAGACATGCACTCTCCTTGCGTATTGCAGGTGTTAATTAGCCGGCAATTGTACACCGGATGAACCTGCTGTGGCAGCATCAAGGCTTGTATGGAAAAGCATATCTTTGTAAAGCGGCGGTAATCCAAAGCGCGCGCGGGCGCGATTACAGGCTTCGTTGACCTGCCCATCTTCCCCCGACATGGCAAATTCCCGGCACGGGCTGGGGCGATCCTCATAGATCGCGCACCGGGTCGAAACCCCGGGCTCACCTTGTAAGGCCGCGCAGCGGGCCTGCTTTTGATTGGTGCCGCTCATGCAGCGCAGAAAGGGGGTTAACGGCTCAGTAAGATGAACCGGAACGGTACCGCCGCCATCGCTGGCTTCAGCCCAATAGAAAGAGACTCGAAAATACGCACAACAGGCTCCGCACGTCATGCACGGGTTAACTTCACTCATGGCACACCTGCAAAAAAGAACGCATCAAATCAACTTGTGAGAGCGATAAATTATCCAGCCGACAGAGGAAGAGCAAGAGGGGGAAAAGAGAAAATTTTGTAACTGTGAAATGCCAAAAATTGACATAGAAACAACTTATTGCTTTTCAAAGCGCCACAAAAAATTAACCCAGATCAATGAATGTTAACTTACTGGTTTTAATGTGATCTGTGGCAGATCACTTATTACTCTTTTGTGAGTATATTCTCATCCGCGATTAAAACCACAACGATGGAGCGGATATGAAAAAATTAGCGGTGGCAGCCCTTGTATTAAGCAGTCTCTCTGGCGGCGCGTATGCGCATGAAGCAGGCGAATTCTTTATTCGTGCCGGTTCGGCTACGGTTCGCCCAACTGAAGGATCGGATAACGTGTTGGGTATGGGCGGTTTTAACGTCAGTAACAACACCCAGTTAGGTTTAACATTCACCTGGATGGCGACGGATAACGTTGGGGTTGAGCTTCTGGCGGCAACGCCGTTCCGTCACCGTGTCGGTCTTGGTACGACCGGTGATATCGCCACGGTTCACCATTTACCGCCAACGCTGATGGCGCAATGGTACTTTGGCGATGCCAGCAGCAAGGTGCGTCCATATATTGGCGCGGGTGTGAACTACACCACCTTCTTCGATGAGAAATTCAACGATACCGGCAAAGAAGCAGGACTCTCCGATCTCAGCCTGAAAGACTCGTGGGGTATGGCTGGGCAGGTTGGTCTGGACTATCTGATTAACCGCGACTGGCTGATCAACGCCTCGGTCTGGTATATGGATATTGATACGGACGTACGCTTCAAGGCGGGCGGCGAGCAGCAAAGCATCAATACGCGTCTGGATCCGTGGGTGTTCATGTTCTCTGCGGGTTATCGTTTCTAATTCTGTATGTTTAATGCGCCCCCGAGGGGGCGCATTTCGTCTATTACTTCTGAATCAAATAGCGAATGGTTGGCCCGTCCTGCTGGATATCCAGCACCGTATAACCGTGGTTTTTTGCATCCAGCGGAATGTTGTTGATGGATTGCGGACAATCGCTCACCACCTCAAGAATTTCACCTTTTTCCAGCTGCGGCAGTGCCTCAAGCGTGGCAACCGCCGGATACGGGCAGGGTTCACCGACCATATCCAGACGATAGTCGGGGACGATCTCTTTCATGCAGCGTTCTCCTGCGTTTCAGTTTTGACGACGGCACGGCGGAAGAAGCGTTTCTCCTGCGCGACAACCAGTAAAAAAGCGACCAGCAGCAGGGCATAAGTCATCAGCAGGCCGCCGAGAGGGCCGAAAGCGCTCAGCAGGTTAACCTTGTCCCAGTTTGTGGCAAGCACCGGGGACACGTCGTCCCAGAAGTATGCGAGGAGTGTGGATCCAAGGACATTCCCAAGCCCGACCCACCAGTAGTGCACCTGTCCCTCAACCGCGCGGTACATCCAGCCGGTTTCACACCCGCCCGCCAGCACAATCCCGAAGCCAAACAGCAGACCGCCAATCACCGCGTTCGGGCCAGCCCACATGATCTTCGGTTCAACACCGAGCTGAACATAGCTGAAAATGCCGATAGCGCTCACCGCCATGCCAGCAATGATTGCCTTCGCCATCATCGTCCTTCCGGTGATCCACATATCGCGAAACGCAGAGGTAAAGCAGATCTGCGCGCGTTCGATCAGCAGGCCAAAGCCGACGCCGAACAACATCGCCAGGCCAAGCTTCGGCTGATTCATCGCCGTGCAAATGGCCCATGCGATCATAGCAAAAAAGACCAGCATACCCAGGCGTAAACGGCGCTTTGCCTGCTCTGGTTTTTGGGTTAGCGGGGACGCCGCGCTGACTTTTATCATTTTCACCGGAATGCGGAACAGCGGCAGAAGGGTGAATTTTGCTCCGAAGTAAGAGCCAATCGCCGTGGCCACGGCAAAAAACCAGGCATGAAGGGAGAACTGCGGAATCCCCGTAAAGAACGCGGCCAGATTACAGCCCATCGCCAGGCGGGCGCCAAACCCGGCAATCATACCCCCGACTACCGCCTGCATGATGCGAACGCGGCTTTTGGGCATGCGCAGCTTAACGTTGTTTGCCCACAGCGCCGCAGCGAAACAGCCGCCGAACATGCCGATAATCATCATTCCGTCGATGCGGGTAAGCGGGGTGCCGTCCAGGTGAATGAGTTTGAAGTATCCCCACTCTTCGGTGTGCACGCCTGCGAGCTGCAGCAGTTGCCCACCCCAGCGGGTGAATTCACCGGTGACGGCCCAGAAGGTGCCGGTAATGCCGAAATAATAAGTAGAGAGAATGCCTGCCGCGATGACGGCCGGAACAGGTGACCAGAACTTAACCAGGTAAGTCTGTTTGAAGGATTGCCATGACATGAATAAGCCTCTGAACTCAGAAGGATTAGTGCTAAAAAGAGTCCAGATCATACGCTTACGCGAAAGTTTGAAAAGCTATTCACACCGAAAATATCGACGGGATCAATTTTGACGTAATCCTTTGTAGAGGATGGAGAAGGAGGAGTAACCGTCTGGCAGGGTTGCCAGACGGTGGAGGGATTATGCTTTACGCGTCGCTGCTTTCATTGCGGTCACGAACGCGTTCAATTCGCTCAGCATCTGCTCGGGCTTGTCCACGTTCTTCTCGATGATCTTCACAATCGCAGAGCCGGAGATGGCGCCCGCTGCCTTCGCGTCAATCGCCGCGGTGACCTGATCCGGAGAGGAGATCCCGAAGCCCTGCAGCGGCGGCGCGGCATGGTACTCGGCCAGCTTTTCCACCAGATGATGCAGCGGCAGTGCAGCTTTATTTTCGGCGCCAGTCACGCCCGCGCGGGAAAGCAGATAGGTATACCCGCGCCCGTAAGAGGCTATCTGGCGCAGCAGTTCATCATCGGCGTTTGGCGGGCAGATGAAAATAGGGGCGACATTGTGACGCATCGCAGCCTGGCGGAACGGCGCGGACTCTTCCACGGGCACGTCTGCTACCAGGACCGAGTCGACACCCACGCGCGCGCATTCTGCATAGAACTCGTCAACACCACGGTTGAACACCAGGTTGGCGTACATCAGCAGGCCAATCGGAATGGTCGGGTGCTTCTGGCGGATCGCCGCCAGCATTTCAAAGCACTGGGTTGGGGTCACGCCTGCCGCAAAGGCGCGCAGGGTGGCGTTCTGGATGGTCGGGCCATCCGCCAGCGGATCGGAGAACGGAATACCCAGCTCCAGCGCGTCGGCACCGGCTTCAATCAGGGCGTCGATAATCTTCAGAGACTGCTCAGGGCCCGGGTCGCCCAGGGTAACGAAGGGGACGAACGCGCCTTCCTGGCGGGATTTCAGTTCTGCAAATACGTTATCGTAGCGTTCCATCAGATTTCCCCTCGTGCTTTCAAAATATCGTGAACGGTGAAGATATCTTTGTCACCGCGACCGGAAAGGTTCACCACCAGCAGTTGCTCTTTTTCCGGGTTCTCTTTCATCATTTTCAGCGCGTGCGCCAGCGCGTGAGAAGACTCCAGCGCCGGGATGATCCCTTCGCTGCGGCACAGCGTTTTGAAGGCTTCCAGCGCTTCGTCATCGGTAATGGAGACATAGTCCGCGCGCCCCGTGCTGTTCAGGAACGCGTGCTGTGGCCCAACGGACGGGAAGTCCAGTCCGGCAGAAATTGAGTAAGACTCTTCAATCTGCCCTTCATCGGTCTGCATCATCGGGGCTTTCATGCCGAAGTAGATCCCCACGCGGCCATGCTTCAGCGGCGCGCCGTGCTCGCCGGTTTCAATCCCATGACCGGCAGGCTCGACGCCAATCAGCCCTACGCGGGTTTCGTCGATAAAATCGGCAAACATGCCGATGGCGTTAGACCCGCCGCCGACGCAGGCAATGACTGCATCCGGCAGGCGACCCTCTTTTTCAAGGATCTGCGCTTTGGTCTCTTCACCAATCATGCGCTGGAATTCGCGCACGATGGTCGGGAACGGGTGAGGACCTGCCGCGGTACCGAGCATATAGTGCGCGGTTTCATAGCTGCCGGACCAGTCGCGCAGCGCTTCGTTACAGGCATCTTTCAGCGTCGCAGAACCGCTGTGCACCGGGATCACTTCCGCACCCATCAGGCGCATACGGAACACGTTCGGCGACTGACGCTCAACGTCTTTAGCACCCATATAGATGCGGCACTTCAGGCCGAGCAGGGCGCTGGCGAGCGCAGAAGCCACGCCGTGCTGGCCCGCGCCGGTTTCGGCGATGATTTCGGTTTTACCCATACGCTTCGCGAGCAGCGCCTGGCCCAGCACCTGGTTAGTTTTATGCGCGCCGCCGTGCAGCAGGTCTTCACGCTTAAGATACAGCGTGGTTTTGGTGCCTTCGGTCAGGTTGCGGCATTTGGTCAGCGCGGTTGGACGCCCGGCGTAGTTTTTCAGCAGGTCGGTAAACTCCGCCTGAAACGCCGGATCTTTCTGCGCGCTCACGAACGCTTCTTCCAGCTGGCGCAGCGCGGGCATCAGGATTTGCGGAACGTACATCCCGCCGAATTCACCAAAATACGGGTTAAGTAATGTCGTCATCTTCTCTTCCTTAATATGCACGCAGAGTTTTAAACACCGAGGCCAGCTTGCTGGCATCTTTGATACCCGGTTGCGACTCTACGCCTGAATTGAAATCGAGGCCTGCGCAGCCGGTTTTCGCGGCTTCTACACAGTTATCCGGGCTTAGTCCGCCCGCCAGCAGGACGTTTTCCAGCTTTTCGCCGTTCAGCAGCGACCAGTCAAAACGTTCCCCGGTGCCGCCCTGGCCGTTGTCGAGCACGTATTTGTCAACGTGGTGAAGATTACGTGCGGGCAGGGTGGCGCCCACGCTTTGTGCTTTCCAGATTTGAACCTGCGGTGCCAGCGCGTCGCGCAGGGCATTGATATAAGCCTGATCTTCATCGCCATGGAGCTGAACGGCACTCAGGGATAACGCGTCGGCTTTTGCCACAACATCCGCGACATCCGCATTGCGGAACACGCCAACATAGCTCAGCGGGGCCGCCGCGATTACCTTGCGGGCCTGTTCCTCATTGACTGCTCGAGGAGAGGTGTCGACGAAGATTAAACCGCCATAGATTGCTCCAGCCTCATACGCGTCCAGCGCATCCTGTTCGCGGGTCAGGCCGCAGACTTTGTTTTCACCCAGCAGCACGCGACGCACAGCCGCATTGAGGTCGTCATGTTCCATCATGGCGGAGCCAATCAGGAAACCGTTGGCGAAGTGGCTCAGCTCGCGCACTTGGGCGTAGCTGTTAATGCCGGACTCGCTGATCACCGTGACGCCCGCACCCAGACGCGGCGCCAGCTGGCGGGTACGGTTCAGGTCAATCGACAAGTCGCGAAGATCGCGGTTGTTGATGCCGACCACTTTGGCTTCCAGCGCGATGGCGCGCTCAAGCTCTTCTTCGTTACTCACTTCGGTCAGCACGCCCATTTTCAGGCTGTGCGCCACGGCAGCAAGCTGCCGATACTGTTCGTCGTCCAGTACCGAGAGCATCAGCAGGCAGGCATCGGCCTGGTAGAAACGCGCCAGCCAGATCTGATACGGGTCGATAATAAAGTCTTTGCACAGGATCGGCTGCGGTGCGATGCCGCTGACGATCGGCAGAAAATCGAAGCTGCCCTGGAAATATTTCTCATCCGTCAGCACGGAGATTGCCGACGCATGATGCTTATAAATACCGGCGATACGTGCCGGGTCGAAATCGTCACGAATAACGCCTTTTGAGGGAGAGGCCTTTTTGCACTCCAGAATAAAGGCGGTACGTGCACCCTGCAGGGCGTCATAGAAACGACGGCTGCTCGGGACGACGTCATTCTGGAAACTGGCAAGCGGCTGCTCTGCTTTGCGTGCTTCCACCCAGATGGCCTTATCGGCAACGATTTTCGCTAAAACGGTCTGCATTCTTTACCCTCTTGCCGCAAGTGCGGTAACGCGATCGTAAGCTGCACCAGAGCGCAGTACATCCAGAACTTTTTGAGCATTGGCCTTCAGGTCTTCCTCACCGTGCAAACGCATCAGCATGGCGACGTTGGCAGCCACGGCGGCCTCATGAGCGGCCTCACCTTTACCTTGTAGTAAGCGCGTCAGAATGTCACGGTTTTCTTCCGGCGTACCGCCTGCCAGCGCTTCCTGATGGTACGGCGTTAAGCCGAAATCAGACGCCTCAAGCTGATAGCTGAGTACTTCCCCATCGTTAAGCTCGGCCACCAGCGTCGGCGCATGCAGCGAAACTTCATCCATTCCGCCGCTGTGCACCACGGCGGCGCGTTTGTAACCCAGCACGCGCAGCGTCTCGGCAATCGGCAGGACCAGCTCAGGGCTGTAAACGCCAATTAATGCCAGCGGCGGATGGGCCGGGTTGATCAGCGGGCCGAGCACGTTAAAAAGCGTGCGGGTTTTAAGCTGCTGGCGAACCGGCATCGCGTGGCGGAAACCGGTGTGGTACTTCGGTGCAAACAGGAAGCAGACGCCCAAATCGTCCAGCGCTTCACGCGAACGCTCGGCATTCATCTCCAGATTGATGCCAAACGCGGCCAGCAGATCGGACGAGCCTGAACGGCTGGAGACGCTGCGGTTACCGTGTTTTGCCACTTTCAGTCCACACGCTGCGGCGACAAAGGCACTGGCGGTCGAAATATTGATACTGTTGCTGCCGTCACCGCCGGTCCCCACGATATCGGCAAACTGATAGTCCGGACGCGGGAACGGGGCGGCATTTTCCAGCAGCGCGGTGGCCGCACCGGCGATCTCCTGCGGGCTTTCGCCGCGCACTTTCATGCTCACCAGCGCCGCCGCCAACTGCTCAGGCTTCAGCTCGCCGCGCACCACGGCGGAAAAAAGCTGGTGGCTCTCCTGCTGGCTCAGGGTCTGGGCCTGATACAGTTTTTCCAGAATCGGCTGCAGGGTGTTGGTCTGCTCCAGCTTCTGTAACGCCCAGTCAAGGGTCTGCTCCAGCAGGCGGGCGCCATTGGAGGTCAAAATAGATTCCGGGTGGAACTGCATCCCGCAGACGCGATCCGCATCGTGGCGTACCGCCATCACCATCCCTTCAAACGAGGCGTTGATGGTCAGCCCGGCCGGAATGTTGCTGCCGACCAGCGAATGATAGCGCGCGACCGGGAGCGGATTCGGCAGCCCGGCAAACATTGCCTGGCCGTCATGTTCAATGCTGGAGGCTTTACCGTGCAGGATCTCGCCCGCCTGGCCGACGTAACCGCCGTAAGCTTCCACGATTGCCTGGTGACCAAGGCAGATACCGATAATCGGCAGCTTGCCGCGCATGCGGGTCAGCAGTTCGGGCATACAGCCCGCTTCGCTCGGCGCGCCCGGCCCCGGGGAGAGCATCAGCACCGGGTTTTGCATGGTCGCCAGGCGGTCAATCAGGGTCTGAGCCGGAACGTGGTTGCGGTAGATAACGACGTTGTGACCATTCGCACGCAGCTGATCTGCCAGGTTGTAGGTAAAGGAGTCGATGTTATCGAGCAGCAGAATGTCAGCCATCAGAAAATCTCCTGTGCGTGGTGTGCGGTAGCGATGGCGCGCAATACCGCGCGTGCTTTACTGCGGGTTTCGTCAGCTTCAGACTGCGGAACAGAGTCAAGAACAATCCCGGCGCCGGCCTGAACGGTGGCAATACCGTCTTCGACGTAGGCGGAGCGGATCACGATGCAGGTATCGAGGTCGCCGTGGGCGGTGAAGTAACCTACCGCGCCGCCGTAGCTCCCGCGCCGACGTCCTTCCGCTTCGGCGATAAGCTGCATGGCGCGCACCTTCGGCGCGCCGCTCAGGGTGCCCATATTCATGCAGGCGCGGTAGGCGTGCAGCACGTCGAGGTCGCTGCGCAGTTCACCCACCACGCGGGAGACCAGGTGCATCACGAAGGAGTAACGGTCAACTTTGGTCAGGTCTGCCACGTAGCGGCTGCCCGGGGTGCAAATGCGCGCCAGGTCGTTACGCGCCAGGTCAACCAGCATCAGGTGTTCGGAGAGCTCCTTGTGATCGGTTCGCATTTCAAGTTCGATGCGGCTGTCCAGATCGCGGTCCAGCGAGCCATCGGCACGACGGCCACGCGGACGGGTGCCCGCAATCGGGTAGATCTCAATCTGACGGCTGGTGGCGTCGTACTTCAGCGAGCTTTCCGGCGAGGCGCCGAACAGCGTGAAATCATTGTCCTGCATAAAGAACATATATGGGCTCGGGTTGCTTTTCTTCAGCACGTCGTAAGCCGCCAGCGGTGACGGGCAGGGCAGCGAGAAACGGCGGGACGGCACAACCTGGAAAATCTCCCCGGCGCGAATAGCCTTTTGCATCTGGCGAACCACGGCCCCGTATTGATCGTCGGTCTGGTTAACGTCGCATGTCATTTTTTCCACGTGCTGTACCGGCAGCGCAGGCGGCGCTTCCGTCATCTGCTGCTGGAGCTGAGCGATGCGATGCTCAAGGCGGTTTTTCTCAAACGCAGAGGGCGTGAACAGGCTTGCCTGGATGCGGGTATATTTTTTCTGATGGTCGATCACCAACAGGGTTTCGGCCAGGTAGAAACAGTAGTCCGGGCAGCGGTTGCCCTGCTCGGTTTCCGGCAAATCTTCAAAACCGGCGACCAGGTCGTAAGCAAACAGCCCGCCGAAGAACATTGCTTCGCGCTCATCTTCCGGCACGGTGACAAGATTTTGCAGCAGGCGGAAGGCATCGAACACGGACAGCGAGCAGAGGCGCGCGTCTTCGTCCAGCAGCTGGCTTACCGGCGGGAAATGCAGAATTCGCAGGTCCGGGTGACGTTCATTGTCGATGCCCGCGGGCAGAGCCGCATCCAGCAGCGGCAGCAGCGATGCGCCATTATCAGAGAGCGCCTTAATGGTGACGGTGTCACCTAACGCGGTAATGCGCAGCGCGCTGTCGACCAGCAGCAGGCTTTTCAGATCGTCCTTGCTGTCGATATCCGCAGACTCCAGCAGCAGCGTCGCCGGACGCGCGCCGCACACCTGATGAAACAGCGCCGTCGGGTTGTGGCGATAGACCGCCTCGCAGGTCAACAGTTCGAGATGAGGTTTGGCTGTTTGCATGTTATGATTCTCATTTATTCTGTTCAAAAAAAAGCCCGCTGGGTAGCGGGCGGGTATCTGTTTGCATTTCGCAGATGCGTGACACTGCCCGAAGATCAGGAAGTGCGCCACCAACCGTGCAGAGTGAAATGTGCTGTCATTTTCAGATACCTTTCTCGTGTGAACTTGCGTACTAGTTAACTAGTTCGATGGCGTATTGTCAACCCTTGATTTCAGAATTTCACATTAAGTCGGTATCATGGCGTTTTCGGATGTCTCCAACCTGTTATGGGAAGTGCTTTGAGCGATACCACCTACGCGATTATTTATGATTTACACAGCCATACTCAGGCCTCTGATGGCCTGCTGACACCCGAAGCCCTGGTTCATCGCGCGGTTGAAATGCGTGTTGGCACGCTGGCGATAACCGATCACGATACCACCGACGCCATTCCGGCAGCGCGCGCCGAGATTGCCCGCAGCGGGCTGGCGCTGAATCTGGTGCCCGGCGTCGAGATCTCTACCGTCTGGGAAAACCATGAGATTCATATCGTTGGCCTGAACATTGATATAGAACATCCGGCACTTCTTGCCTTTTTGCAAGAACAAAAAACGCGCCGCAACCAGCGCGCGGAGATGATCGGCGAGCGTCTGGAGAAGGCGCATATTCCGGGCGCGCTGGAAGGTGCGCAAAAGCTGGCAAACGGCGGGGCAGTCACCCGCGGTCATTTCGCCCGCTTTCTGGTTGAAGCGGGCAAAGCGACGACCATGGCGGATGTCTTTAAAAAGTATCTGGCGCGCGGGAAAACCGGATACGTTCCGCCACAGTGGTGTACAATAAAACAAGCTATTGATGTCATTCATCATTCTGGCGGTAAGGCCGTGCTGGCCCATCCGGGACGGTATAATCTTTCTGCTAAATGGCTGAAACGGCTGCTGGCGCACTTTGCCGAATGCGGTGGCGAGGCGATGGAAGTCGCCCAGTGTCAGCAGGCACCCAACGAGCGCGCGCAGCTCGCGACTTACGCCCGCCAGTTTGGCCTGCTAGGGTCACAGGGCTCTGATTTCCACCAGCCCTGCGCGTGGATCGAGCTGGGACGCAAGCTCTGGCTACCCGCTGGCGTTGAGCCGGTCTGGCAGCTCTGGGAGCAGCCGCAGCAAATTGAAGAGAGGGAAGTATGAGTCAGTTTTTCTATATCCATCCGGACAATCCGCAGCCACGTCTGATTAACCAGGCCGTGGAGATCGTCCGCAAAGGCGGCGTGATAGTCTACCCGACCGATTCCGGCTACGCGCTGGGCTGTAAAATTGAAGATAAAGGGGCGATGGAGCGAATATGTCGCATCCGTCAGCTGCCGGACGGCCATAACTTTACCCTGATGTGCCGCGATCTCTCTGAGCTTTCGACCTATGCGTATGTCGACAACGTGGCGTTTCGCCTGATCAAGAACAATACGCCGGGTAACTACACCTTCATTCTGAAAGGGACGAAGGAGGTGCCGCGTCGCCTGCTGCAGGAAAAGCGTAAGACTATCGGCATGCGCGTGCCGTCGAACCCGATTGCCCAGGCGCTGCTGGAAACTCTCGGCGAACCGATGCTCTCTACCTCGCTGATGCTGCCGGGCAGCGAGTTTACCGAGTCCGATCCGGAAGAGATCAAGGATCGTCTGGAGAAGGTGGTCGAGCTGATTATTCACGGCGGCTATCTCGGCCAGCAGCCAACCACCGTGGTAGATCTCACCGAAGATGCACCAGAAGTCATTCGTGAAGGCGTGGGCGATGTTAAGCCTTTCTTGTAAAGGTGTAAGCAGATATACTACGCGGCCATCAAAGCAGGGCTCGGCTCTGCTTTTGACCTGATTCGACGCCTGTGAAGGCGACACCTGAGGAAGCTCAATGAGCGAGAAGTTACAGAAAGTGCTGGCGCGTGCCGGCCACGGTTCACGCCGTGAAATCGAAGCCATTATTGAAGCGGGCCGCGTGAGTGTGGACGGTAAAATCGCCACGCTGGGTGACCGCGTAGAAATCGTACCGGGGCTCAAGATCCGCATTGACGGTCATCTTATCTCCGTGAAAGAGTCCGCGGAACAGATCTGCCGCGTGCTGGCGTATTACAAGCCGGAAGGCGAGCTGTGTACGCGCAACGACCCGGAAGGTCGTCCAACGGTGTTTGACCGTCTGCCAAAACTGCGCGGCGCCCGCTGGATTGCGGTGGGGCGTCTGGACGTGAACACCTGCGGTCTGCTGCTGTTCACCACCGATGGTGAACTGGCAAACCGTCTGATGCACCCAAGCCGTGAAGTTGAGCGTGAATACGCCGTTCGCGTCTTCGGCCAGGTCGATGAAAATAAACTGCGCGATCTGTCGCGTGGCGTGCAGCTGGAAGACGGCCCTGCGGCGTTCAAAACCATCAAATTTACCGGCGGTGAAGGGATTAACCAGTGGTACAACGTGACCCTGACCGAAGGACGTAACCGCGAGGTGCGTCGTCTGTGGGAAGCGGTAGGCGTGCAGGTTAGCCGCCTGATCCGCGTTCGCTACGGCGACATTCTGCTGCCGAAAGGTCTGCCGCGCGGTGGTTATACCGAGCTGGATCTTACCCAGACTAACTACCTGCGCGAGCTGGTTGGCCTGACGCCGGAAACCACCTCTAAAGTGGCGGTGGAGAAAGATCGTCGTCGTATGAAGGCGAATCAGATCCGTCGTGCGGTGAAACGCCACAGCCAGGTGAACAGCAATCGTCGCTCTGGCAGCCGGAATAACAACGGTTAATTGAAAAAGCCCGGTGAACTCACCGGGCTTTTTCTTTAGTAATCAATGCCAATTTGTGCTTTGATGCCTGCATCAAACGCATGCTTGACCGGACGCAACTCGCTGACGGTATCTGCCAGCTCCAGAATCTCACGATGACACCCACGACCTGTAACGATAACAGTCTGGTGCGCAGGGCGGCTCTTCAGTGCATCCAGCACCTCCTCCAGCGGCAGGTAGTCGTAGGCGACCATATAGGTGATCTCATCCAGTAGCACCATATTCAGCCAGGGATCGGCCAGCATTCTTTTAGCGTGCTCCCAGACGGCCAGACAGGCTGCGGTATCGGTTTCCCGGTTCTGCGTATCCCACGTAAACCCGGTCGCCATCACCTGAAACTCAACGCCGTGAGGTTCAAGCAAATTACGCTCACCGTTGGGCCATTCCCCTTTGATAAACTGGATGACCCCCACTTTTTGCCCGTGGCCGACGGCGCGCGTAGCAGTGCCAAACGCGGCAGTAGTTTTGCCTTTACCATTGCCGGTAAAAACGATGACGATCCCTCGCTCGTCCTGGGCTGCCGCGACGCGCGCGTCAACCTGTTCCTTCAGACGCTGCTGTCGCTGCTGATGACGTTCTTCACTCATTGCGAAATTCCCGGTTTGCGGCCCGGCTGGGCATCAAAGGTCATTCCGGTTTTGCGGCGGCTGTCGTCGCCCATCAGCCAGAGATAGAGCGGCATAATGTCTGCCGGGGTTTTCAGCTTCAGCGGATCTTCCGTCGGGAACGCGCTGGCGCGCATGCTGGTGCGCGTACCCCCCGGATTAATGCAGTTTACGCGCAGATGGCGGCTCTGATACTCATCCGCCAGCACCTGCATCATGCCCTCGGTCGCAAATTTTGAGACAGCATAAGCCCCCCAGTTTGCGCGACCCTCGCGGCCTACGCTGGAAGAGGTGAAGACCAGAGATCCAGACTCGGATTTGAGTAATAAAGGAAGCAAGGCCTGCGTGAGGAAAAAAGTACCGTTAACGTTAACCTGCATCACCTGCTGCCAGATTTCAGGATCCTGTTCATCCATTGGACGCACTTCACCTAACAAACCGGCGTTGTGCAGTACGCCGTCAAGACGTGGGTAGTGGGTACTGATACGGTGAGCAAGCTCCTGGCAGAGCGCTGGGGTGCAGGTCAGCAAATCGAGCGTGTACCAGGGGGCAGGTGTCCCGCCTGCGGCCTCAATTTCCTGAGCGACCCCTTTGAGCTTTTCTTCGTTACGCCCAATCAGAATTACGCTTGCGCCATATTCAGCGTACGTCAGGGCTGCTTCGCGACCAATACCATCGCTGGCGCCGGTGACAAGAATGATTCGGTTCTGCAGCAGGTTTTTTTGCGGTTGATAATGCACGGTGACTCCTCAGGCGCACGGGGTCTCAATCACGCCTTCATAATGACTTTTCGGCTTTATGCCCGAATTAGCGTGAGAATTCAATCAGTCTACAGGACGCATTGCTGCAAAATTAACAATTTGCAAATATTTAAACCGCAGCGCGGGGATTCCTGAAGACGGCTCGCAGAGGTAATGTCACGGGCGAGACGCAGGGGCAGGGCTGTTGTACACTGCCGTGAAAGATTCGTGGTTAAATCAAGGTGGAACGCGTGGAATTACTTTCTCAATATGGGTTGTTTTTGGCCAAAATCGCGACGGTGGTGATTGCCATTGCCGTGGTTGCCGTTCTGATTGTCAACCTGACGCAGCGCAAGCGTCAGCGTGGGGAGTTACGCATCACCCGCCTGAGCGAGCAGTATAAAGAGATGCAGGAAGAGATGTCCCTCTCGCTGCTCGATAGCCATCAGCAGAAGCTGTGGCTGAAAGCCCAGAAGAAAAAACACAAGCAGGAAGCCAAAGCCGCGAAGGCGAAGGCAAAGCTCGCGACGCCGCAGGGCGACGCAAAATCCCGCGTCTATGTGCTCGATTTTAAAGGCAGCATGGATGCGCATGAAGTCGCTTCGCTGCGCGAAGAGGTGACTGCGGTTCTGGCCGTGGCAACGCCGCAGGATCAGGTGGTGGTGCGTCTTGAGAGCCCGGGCGGGGTGGTTCACGGTTACGGGCTGGCCGCTTCACAGCTGCAGCGTCTGCGCGAGAAGCAGATCCCACTTACCGTGGCGGTAGATAAAGTCGCGGCGAGCGGCGGCTATATGATGGCCTGCGTGGCGGACAAAATCGTTGCGGCGCCGTTTTCCATCATAGGTTCGATTGGCGTGGTCGCACAGATCCCTAACTTTAACCGCTTCTTGAAAAATAAAGAGATTGATATCGAACTTCACACGGCGGGTCAGTACAAACGCACCCTGACGCTGCTGGGGGAAAACACGGAAGAGGGGCGCCAAAAATTCCGTGAAGATCTGAATGAAACTCACCATCTCTTTAAAGACTTCGTACATCGCATGCGCCCAACGCTGGATATTGAACAGGTGGCGACCGGTGAGCACTGGTACGGCATCCAGGCGCAGGAAAAAGGGCTGGTGGATGAAGTAGGTACCAGTGATGACCTGCTGCTCAACCTGATGGAAGGCCGGGAACTGGTAGGCGTGCGCTTTACACAGCGCAAACGGCTGATGGACCGCTTTACCAACAGTGCGGCGGAAAGCGCGGACCGCCTGCTGCTTCGCTGGCTACAGCGCGGACAAAAACCGCTGCTGTAAACAAAAACGCGAGGCATATGCCTCGCGTTTTGCATTAATCGACCAGGTGATATTTCTCTGAAAGCGTATGCGCCAGGTATTTAAACATATTAAACACGGCAGTGCTTTTCGGGGTCGGTAACCCCTGCTCGTCAAGGAAGTATTCGCCGCTGAAAACCAGCACGCCATTACGTTGCTCAACGCCGGTGGCTTCAATGCCTGCCAGCGTATCTTCATGGTCACGAATAAGCTTGTTTGCTTCGATAAGCAGAGAGGCTCGGTCAATGGGTTGGGTCGTATTCTGCATAATCCACTCCTTAAACAGTGACAATAGTCTACGCCGGGGCCGCTTTGGGGGCAAATTTTCCCTGTAATGTGAGGGGATAAGATGCAGAGGGCAGGTTGGCGGGATTTGCTTTTGCATGCTAATAAAGTTGCGTAACGAATTTTATCAGGTAGAGTGTGCGCTTTCGTCATTCTGGCAACAGAATTGCTTGACATTCGACCGGGAATTCGTCACGAATTATACGAGATGTGAGAAAAATACCCGAAAACTCAATGACCTGGATGTCGCCATTCTGACGTTCGGTAAGACATAGGGGTTGATATCCCCTGACGCAGTCGCAATATCATTGGCTCGTCGTCAGCGGAAGGGAAATCAACGTGCGGCGTATTCCTGGAAGAATTAAATTAGGTAAAGGTGAATATGGGTAAAGCTCTCGTCATCGTTGAGTCCCCGGCAAAAGCCAAAACGATCAATAAGTATCTGGGTAATGACTACGTGGTTAAGTCCAGCGTTGGTCACATCCGCGATTTGCCGACCAGTGGCTCAGCCAGCAAAAAGAGCGCAGACTCTACCTCCACCAAAGGGGCTAAAAAGCCTAAAAAGGATGAACGTAGCGCGCTTGTCAACCGCATGGGTGTTAACCCATGGCACAACTGGGATGCACAATATGAAGTGCTGCCCGGGAAAGAAAAAGTCGTTAACGAGCTGAAGCAGCTTGCTGAAAAAGCAGACCACATCTATCTCGCAACCGACCTTGACCGCGAAGGGGAAGCCATTGCGTGGCACCTGCGGGAAGTGATCGGGGGGGATGACAAACGCTACAGCCGCGTAGTGTTTAACGAAATTACAAAGAATGCGATTCGTCAGGCGTTTGAGAAGCCGGGCGAGCTGAATATCGACCGTGTGAACGCCCAGCAGGCGCGTCGCTTTATGGACCGCGTTGTGGGCTACATGGTTTCTCCACTGCTGTGGAAAAAGATTGCCCGCGGCCTGTCTGCAGGACGCGTGCAGTCTGTAGCCGTGCGTCTTGTCGTTGAGCGTGAACGCGAAATTAAAGCCTTCGTGCCGGAAGAGTTCTGGGAAGTTGACGCCAATGTCACCACCCCGGGCGGTGATGCGCTGCCGCTGCAGGTAAGCCATCACAACGATAAGCCTTTCCGTCCTGAAAACCGCGATCAGACCATGGCCGCCGTGGCGCTGCTGGAAAAAGCGCGCTATCAGGTACTGGAACGCGAAGATAAGCCGACCAGCAGCAAGCCTGGCGCGCCGTTTATCACGTCCACACTGCAACAGGCGGCGAGCACCCGTCTGGGTTACGGCGTGAAGAAAACCATGATGATGGCCCAGCGCTTGTATGAAGCGGGTTACATCACCTACATGCGTACTGACTCCACCAACCTGAGCCAGGACGCGGTGAACATGGTGCGCGGCTACATCAGCGACAACTTCGGTAAAAAATACCTGCCGGAAAGCGCCAACCAGTTCGCCAGCAAAGAGAATTCTCAGGAAGCGCACGAAGCGATTCGTCCTTCTGATGTCTCTGTTTTAGCCGAGTCGCTGAAGGATATGGAAGCCGACGCCCAGAAGCTGTATCAGCTGATCTGGCGTCAGTTTGTCGCGTGTCAGATGACGCCAGCGAAATATGATTCCACTACGCTGACCGTTGGTGCGGGCGATTTCCGTTTGAAAGCGCGCGGTCGTATCCTGCGCTTCGACGGCTGGACGAAAGTGATGCCTGCACTGCGTAAAGGTGATGAAGACCGTACGCTGCCTGCGGTAAACAAAGGCGACGAGTTGTCGCTTGTCGACCTGGTTCCGGCCCAGCACTTCACCAAGCCGCCTGCGCGCTTTAGTGAAGCGTCGTTGGTTAAAGAGCTGGAAAAACGCGGGATTGGCCGTCCGTCAACCTACGCGTCAATCATCTCGACCATTCAGGACCGCGGTTACGTTCGCGTAGAGAACCGCCGTTTCTATGCCGAAAAAATGGGTGAGATTGTCACTGACCGTCTGGAAGCTAACTTCCGCGAATTGATGAACTACGACTTCACCGCGCAGATGGAAGACAGCCTCGACGAAGTGGCCAGTCACAAGGCGGAGTGGAAGAAGGTTCTCGATAGCTTCTTCAGCGACTTTACCAACCAGCTTGAGAAAGCGGAGAAAGATCCTGAAGAGGGCGGCATGCTGCCTAACCAGATGGTTCTGACCAGCATCGACTGCCCGACCTGCGGCCGCAAGATGGGGATCCGTACTGCGACAACGGGCGTGTTCCTTGGCTGTTCAGGCTATGCGCTGCCACCAAAAGAGCGCTGCAAAACAACCATCAACCTGGTGCCGGAGAACGAAGTTCTCAACGTGCTGGAAGGTGATGATGCGGAAACCAACGCCCTGCGCGCGAAACGCCGCTGCAAAAAATGCGGCACGGCGATGGACAGCTATCTGATCGATCCTAAACGTAAGCTGCACGTGTGTGGTAACAACCCAACGTGCGACGGGTATGAGATCGAAGAGGGTGAGTTCCGCATTAAAGGCTATGACGGCCCGATTGTGGAGTGCGAGAAGTGTGGCTCTGAGATGCACCTGAAAATGGGGCGTTTCGGTAAGTACATGGCCTGCACCAACGACGAGTGTAAGAACACGCGCAAAATTCTGCGCAATGGTGAGGTTGCTCCGCCGAAGGAAGATCCGGTTCCGCTGCCAGAATTGCCGTGTGAAAAATCCGACGCGTACTTCGTGCTGCGTGATGGTGCCGCAGGTGTCTTCCTGGCCGCCAACACCTTCCCGAAATCGCGTGAAACGCGCGCCCCGCTGGTGGAAGAGCTGCATCGCTTCCGCGATCGTCTGCCTGAGAAGCTGCGTTATCTGGCCGATGCGCCACAGCAGGATCCTGAAGGCAATAAGACGGTGGTCCGTTTTAGCCGTAAAACGAAGCAGCAATACGTTGCGGCAGAGAAAGAGGGTAAAGCGACCGGATGGTCCGCCTTCTTTGTCGATGGCAAATGGGTTGAAGGCAAGAAATAATCTTTCTTAACCGTAGCTTACCCGTGAAAGGGCCGGACTTCCGGCCCTTTTTTATTACCTTATTATTATTTTTTGTTCCGTACTATACAGTCAGGCTATAAGTGATATAGTGGTTATAGTTAACCCTTTTTTTATTATCAAATCGTCTTAAGCGATTGACCGCGTGCGCTAAATCGGATGGTCTGGCATGAAATTACAACAGCTTCGTTATATCGTTGAGGTGGTGAATCACAACCTTAATGTCTCTTCCACCGCCGAGGGGCTATATACCTCGCAACCGGGCATCAGCAAGCAGGTTCGCATGCTGGAGGATGAATTAGGTATTCAGATTTTCGCCCGCAGTGGTAAGCACCTTACCCAGGTGACGCCAGCGGGGCAGGAAATCATCCGTATTGCGCGGGAAGTCCTTTCCAAAGTCGATGCGATTAAGTCTGTGGCGGGGGAACATACCTGGCCGGATAAAGGCTCGCTGTATATTGCCACGACGCACACCCAGGCGCGCTATGCGCTACCGGGCGTTATCAAGGGCTTTATCGAGCGTTATCCGCGCGTCTCCCTGCATATGCACCAGGGATCGCCGACGCAAATTGCGGAGGCGGTGTCGAAGGGCAATGCAGATTTTGCCATCGCGACGGAAGCGCTCCATCTCTATGACGATCTGGTCATGCTGCCGTGCTATCACTGGAACCGCTCCATTGTGGTGACCCCGGATCATCCGCTGGCGGGCAAGGGGTCGGTGTCAATCGAAGAGCTGGCGCAATATCCTCTGGTCACTTACACGTTTGGCTTCACCGGACGATCTGAGCTTGATACCGCCTTCAACCGGGCCGGGTTAACGCCGCGGATTGTCTTTACCGCCACCGACGCCGACGTTATAAAGACCTATGTACGGCTTGGCCTGGGGGTAGGGGTGATCGCCAGCATGGCGGTCGACCCGGTGTCAGACCCTGACCTGGTGCGTCTTGATGCGCATGATATTTTCAGCCACAGCACGACAAAAATTGGCTTCCGCCGCAGTACCTTCCTGCGAAGCTATATGTATGATTTTATTCAGCGCTTTGCACCGCATTTAACGCGTGACGTGGTGGATACCGCCGTGGCATTACGATCAAATGAAGATATCGAAGAGATGTTTAAAGATATCAAACTCCCCGAAAAATAATCACACCCGGTATCTTTCCCTGAGGGAAAGATACCGAAATATCGGCTTAAAGCTAAATTAGAATTATCATCATCTGCACTTCCCCTGCCATATATTGTCATTATCCTTTTAATTTGTGTGGCTTTAATGTCGTGAATTGGCGACAAAAATAGAAACTAATTAACGGCTACGCAAATTTTTCTTTTCAAATATTTATTTCTGGTCAAAAGATTGAATATTTCATGCCTCTTGATGCGTAAATTCACTGGCTTTTCGGCTAAAGTTTCTTTAGGATTTATCTCAACAGATGATTAATTGTACCAATTGTTTGGTCCTAAATGATAAGCGATATCGATTGTATGAGGTTAGCAATGCCTTCAGGAAGTGAAGAACCGCAAAGGGATCCTGCGCTCAAGCGTAAAGCCTGGCTGGCGGTCTTTCTCGTTTCCGCCCTGTTCTGGGTGATGGTTGCTCTCCTGGCCTGGAAATATTGGGGTTGAATATGGCAGTGACGGTACGTACAGAAACGGCAAAGCGGATGTGTCAGCATCATGACACTGTTCACAAGGGACGCAAAGCGCCTGCAACAGCAGTGCCAGCATCCTGGAAACTGACGCCGCAGCAGCAGGCTTTTATTGATGTGTTCGCGGAAGACGAACCCAAAAAACAATAATTTAGTTTATTGCGTAATGATGCAGTTAGTCTGAATAATGACTATGCGCCTTTGTACTCTTTAATAAATACACATCAGCAATATAGCACGAGGACCTGCCTCGGAATGTTTAATAAATAATGCCTGGTGTCCCTATGATGAATAACATGATGTCTCAAAAATACTGGTCATGGATCGGCGTTTTTACCCTGTCGATTCTGTTCTGGAGTCAGCTCATCTGGTTGGCCGTCCACTAAATCATAAAACCTCGCTGCGGCGGGGTTTTTTGTTTTACCCTCCTCTGGACCATTCCTAAATTTATCAATTTGGGTTGTTATCAAAACGTTACGACATCTTTGTGTTATCTTTAATTACGGCCCTGATGATTGTCAGGACATCTCTGTAATTAAGGAGGAGCTTATGTCGTTAACCCTACGCGAAGCCAGTAAGGACACGTTACAGGCAGAAAATAAAACCTGGCACTACTATAGCCTGCCGCTAGCTGCCAGAACGCTTGGGGACATTTCGCGTTTACCCAAGTCCTTGAAAGTTTTGCTGGAAAATCTATTGCGCTGGCAGGACGGTGACTCCGTTACCCTCGACGATATTCAGGCGCTGGCAGGGTGGCTTAAGAATGCCCATGCCGACAGAGAAATTGCCTACCGCCCGGCAAGGGTTCTGATGCAGGACTTCACCGGCGTTCCTGCCGTGGTGGATCTCGCCGCCATGCGTGAGGCGGTTAAACGCCTCGGCGGCGATACGGCTAAAGTGAACCCGCTTTCACCCGTCGACCTCGTGATTGACCACTCCGTAACCGTTGACCACTTCGGTGATGACGATGCCTTTGGCGAGAACGTGCGTCTCGAGATGGAGCGAAATCACGAGCGTTATGTCTTCCTGAAGTGGGGTCAGCAGGCGTTCAGCCGCTTTAGCGTGGTTCCACCCGGCACCGGTATTTGTCACCAGGTTAACCTTGAATATCTCGGTAAAGCCGTCTGGAGTGAATTGCAGGACAAAGAGTGGGTGGCTTATCCGGACACGCTGGTGGGTACAGATTCCCACACCACCATGATTAACGGCCTCGGCGTGCTGGGCTGGGGTGTCGGCGGTATCGAAGCGGAAGCCGCCATGCTCGGTCAGCCGGTCTCCATGCTTATCCCTGATGTTGTGGGCTTTAAGCTCACCGGGAAGCTGTCTGAAGGCATTACCGCCACCGATCTGGTGCTCACCGTTACCCAGATGCTGCGTAAGCATGGTGTGGTGGGAAAATTTGTTGAATTTTACGGTGACGGGCTGGATTCGCTGCCGCTGGCTGACCGCGCGACCATCGCCAACATGGCGCCAGAATATGGCGCAACCTGCGGATTTTTCCCCATTGATGACGTCACGCTGGAGTACATGCGCCTGAGCGGACGCAGCGAAGAGCAGGTGGCGCTGGTGGAGGCGTACACCAAAGCGCAGGGCATGTGGCGCAATCCGGGGGATGAGCCGGTATTTACCAGCACGCTTGCGCTTGACATGGGAAGCGTTGAGGCGAGCCTCGCCGGTCCGAAACGTCCGCAGGATCGCGTAGCGTTAAGCGACGTGCCAAAAGCGTTTGCCGCAAGCAACGAGCTGGAAGTTAACGTGGCGAAGAAGGACCATCGCCCAATCGACTATGTTCTGAACGGACATCAGTATCAGCTCCCGGACGGCGCGGTTGTCATAGCCGCCATTACCTCCTGCACCAACACCTCAAACCCCAGCGTATTAATGGCGGCCGGCCTGCTGGCTAAAAAAGCGGTTGAGCGGGGACTGAAACCACAGCCCTGGGTAAAAGCCTCCCTGGCACCGGGCTCCAAAGTGGTCTCGGATTACCTGGCGCAGGCCAGGCTAACGCCATATCTTGACGAGCTGGGCTTTAACCTCGTGGGCTATGGCTGTACCACCTGCATCGGTAACTCCGGCCCGCTACCTGAACCTATTGAAACGGCGATCAAGCAGGGCGATCTGACGGTTGGCGCAGTCCTTTCCGGTAACCGTAACTTTGAAGGACGTATTCATCCGCTGGTGAAAACCAACTGGCTCGCTTCGCCGCCGCTGGTGGTGGCCTACGCGCTCGCCGGGAACATGAATATCAACCTGGCTACCGATCCTATTGGTCACGACCGCAAGAATGAGCCGGTCTATCTGAAAGATATCTGGCCGTCCTCACGTGAAATTGCGATGGCCGTTGAAAAGGTCTCCACCGAGATGTTCCGCAAAGAGTATGCGGAAGTATTTGAAGGCACGCCGGAGTGGAAAGCCATCAACGTTGTGGGCTCGGACACCTATGACTGGCAGGACGATTCCACCTATATCCGCCTGTCGCCGTTCTTTGATGAAATGCTGGCCGAGCCTGCACCGCTTCAGGATATTCACGGGGCGCGCATACTGGCGATGCTGGGGGATTCCGTCACCACTGACCATATCTCTCCGGCGGGGAGCATCAAAGCCGACAGCCCGGCGGGCCGTTATCTGCAAAGCCGGGGCGTGGAGCGCCGCGATTTTAACTCCTACGGATCGCGCCGCGGTAACCATGAAGTAATGATGCGCGGGACGTTTGCCAACATCCGCATTCGTAACGAAATGGTTCCGGGCGTGGAAGGGGGGATGACGCGCCATCTTCCGGGGACGGAAGTCGTGTCGATTTATGACGCAGCCGTCAAATATCAGCAGGAAGGTACGCCGCTGGCGGTGATCGCCGGGAAAGAGTACGGTTCCGGCTCCAGTCGTGACTGGGCGGCGAAAGGTCCGCGACTGCTTGGCGTTCGCGTGGTCATCGCCGAGTCGTTTGAACGTATTCACCGCTCGAACCTGATTGGTATGGGGATCCTGCCGCTTGAGTTCCCGCAGGGCGTCACGCGCAAAACGCTGGGCCTGACGGGGGAAGAGCAGATTGATATTAGCGGCCTGCAAAACCTGAAGCCGGGCAAAACGGTGCCGGTGAAGCTTACGCGAGCAGACGGGAAAAGCGAGGTACTGGAATGCCGGTGTCGTATTGATACGGCAACCGAACTGACCTACTACCAGAACGACGGCATTTTACATTATGTGATTCGTAAAATGCTGGATTGATAAAAAAAGCCCGGCATTTGTGCCGGGTTTTTACTTTCACTCTTTCAGAAGATGTCCCATTTTAGCCGCCTTGGTATCGAGATAGTGGGCATTTTTCGGGTTGCGGCCGACAATCAGCGGTACACGCTCGACGATGTTGATCCCGGCTTCGGTGAGGATTTCCACCTTTTTGGGATTATTGGTCAGCAGGCGAACCTCGTCCACGCCCAGCAGCTTGAACATATCGGCGCAGAGGGTGAAATCACGTTCATCGGCGGCAAAACCGAGCTGGTGGTTGGCTTCCACCGTATCGTAGCCCTGGTCCTGCAGCGCATAAGCGCGGATTTTATTCAGCAGACCAATGTTACGACCTTCCTGACGGTGATAGAGCAGCACGCCGCGGCCTTCTTCGGCAATATGGGTAAGGGCAGCTTCGAGCTGGAAACCGCAATCACAGCGCAGGCTGAACAACGCGTCGCCGGTCAGACACTCCGAATGGACGCGGGACAGCACCGGCGTCTGCCCTGAAATGTCGCCGTAGACCAGCGCGACATGATCCTGTCCGGTTGCCAGTTCTTCAAACCCCACCATCAGGAAATCGCCCCATGGGGTTGGCAGTTTGGCTTCTGCCACACGTTTAAGCTGCATGTGATTCTCCAGAGTAGGCTGACACGTTTCGTGCCTTGCGCCTGTTTTGCTTTCTGTATTTGTCCATTTTGCCACAAGCTCAGCACGTTCGCCTAATGGGCGCCATGCTATATGAACGTTAAACGCACGATCCGACATATCCACCCATCGAATGAATTTCAGTTATGATTGTGAGGCTTAGCGAAAAAGGAGAAGACATGCTTTCAATCGCCAGACGTACGGCAGCAGGCGCGGCCATTTTACTGATTATGCCTTTGGCCGTGTGGGTCTCCGGCTGGATGTGGCAGCCGGGGCAGAATGCCACGTGGCTGAAAACGTTATACTGGGTAACGGAGACGGTCACGCAGCCGTGGGGAATTATTACCCACGTTATCCTCTGCGGCTGGTTCTTGTGGTGCCTGCGCTTTCGACTTCGCGCGGCGTTGATGCTCTTTGCTATCCTCGGTGGCGCGATCGTTATTGGACAGGGCGTGAAGTCCTGGGTGAAGGATCACGTTCAGGAGCCAAGACCTTTTGTCGTCTGGCTGGAAAAAGCGCACCATGTTCCGGTGGATGAGTTCTACAATTTAAAGCGTAAAGATCGCGGCGCGCTGGTGAAAGAACAGCTTTCAGAACAGGAAGATATTCCAAAGTTCCTGCGTAAGCACTGGCAAAAAGAGACGGGATTCGCGTTTCCTTCCGGCCATACGATGTTTGCAGCCAGTTGGGCGTTGCTGGGCGTTGGGCTGCTTTGGCCTCGACGTCGCACCATGACCATCGCGATTTTACTGGTTTGGGCGACAGGGGTGATGGGCAGCCGCTTGCTGCTGGGAATGCACTGGCCGCGGGATCTGGTGGTCGCTACGCTGATCTCCTGGATGCTGGTGACGCTGGCAACCTGGCTTGCAGAACGGTTCTGCGGCCCGCTCACGCCACCACCTGAAGAGAAAGAAGAGATCGCCGAAAGGGAGCAAAGCGATGCCTGACGGTTGATATTGTGCATTTTGCCCATAAATCCATGACGTGCGCGTTACTTTTTCCGTTTCGCGCCCGTCGCTAAAATGGTAGTTTATAAGGCTGATTGCGGTGAGTTGAACACACTTTATTCGCTTGAACCACATAACGGGAAGTAATGTGAAATATTTACTCATTTTCTTACTGGTATTGGCGATTTTTGTCATTTCAGTCACATTGGGTGCACAAAACGATCAACAGGTGACGTTTAACTATCTGCTGGCGCAGGGTGAGTATCGGGTCTCCAGCCTGCTGGCGGTCTTATTTGCTGCAGGCTTTGCCATCGGCTGGCTGGTTTGCGGTCTTTTCTGGTTGAAAGTTCGTGTTTCTCTTGCGCGCGCTGAACGTAAAATTAAACGACTTGAACAGCACATTGCGCCTGCGTCCGACATGCCGGAAAGTTCAGGTGTGCCGGTCGTGAAGGAATAATCGACTATGCTGGAGTTGTTGTTTCTGCTTTTGCCTGTAGCCGCAGCCTATGGCTGGTATATGGGCCGCAGAAGTGCGCAACAAACGAAACAGGATGAGGCTAACCGACTCTCCCGCGACTACGTTGCGGGGGTGAACTTCCTCCTGAGCAATCAGCAGGACAAAGCGGTAGACCTGTTCCTCGATATGCTGAAAGAGGATACGGGGACCGTCGAAGCCCACCTCACTCTCGGTAACCTGTTCCGCTCGCGCGGCGAGGTTGACCGCGCTATCCGTATCCACCAGACCTTGATGGAAAGCGCCTCCCTGACCTACGAACAACGTCTCCTGGCGGTACAACAGCTGGGCCGAGACTATATGGCCGCAGGGCTGTACGATCGCGCTGAAGATATGTTCACACAGCTGGTGGATGAAACGGATTTCCGTATCGGCGCGTTGCAGCAGTTACTGCAGATTTACCAGGCCACCAGCGACTGGCAGAAAGCCATTGATACGGCCGAACGTCTGGTGAAGCTGGGCAAAGACAAGCAGCGCGTTGAAATTGCGCATTTCTACTGCGAGCTTGCCCTTCAGCAGATGGGCAACGACGACATGGACAAAGCCATGGCGTTGCTGAAGAAAGGTGCCGCCGCAGACCGCAATAGCGCGCGTATCTCTATCATGATGGGGCGCGTTTTTATGGCCAGCGGCGACTACGCTAAAGCCGTTGAAAGCCTGATGCGGGTGATTGACCAGGACAAAGAGCTGGTCAGCGAAACGCTTGAAATGCTGCAAACCTGCTATCAGCAGCTGGACAAGCAGGAAGAGTGGGTGGCATTTCTGCGTCGTTGCGTGGAAGAGAATACCGGCGCGACCGCTGAGCTGATGCTCTCTGACGTGGTTGAGCAGTATGAGGGGAGCGACACCGCACAGGTTTATATTACCCGTCAGCTGCAGCGTCATCCCACGATGCGCGTATTCCACAAGCTGATGGACTACCATCTGAACGATGCGGAAGAAGGGCGCGCGAAAGAAAGCCTGATGGTACTGCGCGACATGGTTGGCGAGCAGGTGCGCAGCAAGCCGCGCTACCGTTGCCAGAAGTGTGGTTTTACCGCCTACACGCTCTACTGGCATTGTCCGTCCTGCCGGGCCTGGTCCACCATCAAGCCAATTCGCGGCCTGGATGGGCAGTAATTTTTTTAAAAGCCTTCATTTTAGTTACAACATACTGATGGCTTTTACCGCTTTCTCAACACCGTGCGGCTTGCTGGCCTGGCAGGGGCATAAATGGATTCTGTCAATTTGCGGCGACGGCAGGTAGAATGCAGGCCGTTTATCTGTTCCGCGCCGCTGCGCGCCCATAGACGAAAAGGGCTGGTCATGACGTCTGTTACTTCCTCCACTTCCCGCGTTATTACGGATTCTCCTGTTGTTGTTGCGCTTGATTACAATAAGCGTGACGCAGCGCTGGCCTTTGTCGACGGTATCGATCCTCGCGATTGTCGTCTGAAAGTTGGTAAAGAGATGTTCACGCTGTTTGGACCGCAAATCGTCCGCGATCTGCAGCAGCGTGGTTTCGATGTCTTCCTCGATCTCAAATTCCATGATATCCCGAACACCACGGCGCACGCGGTTGCCGCGGCTGCGGAACTGGGTGTATGGATGGTCAACGTCCACGCGTCGGGTGGGGCGAGAATGATGACAGCCGCTCGCGAAGCACTCCTGCCGTTCGGCAACGATGCGCCATTACTGATTGCGGTTACCGTGCTGACCAGCATGGATGACAGCGACTTGCGCGACCTCGGCGTGACGTTGTCACCGGCCGGGCATGCCGAACGTCTCGCGCGTCTGACGCAGAGCTGTGGTCTCGATGGCGTCGTTTGCTCCGCGCAGGAAGCGGTACGCTTTAAGTCAGAGTTGGGCAAAGATTTTAAACTGGTCACGCCAGGCATTCGTCCTGCTGGCAGCGACGTGGGCGATCAGCGACGCATTATGACGCCTGAGCAGGCGCTGGCAGCAGGCGTTGACTACATTGTTATCGGCCGGCCGGTGACGCAGTCTGCGAACCCGGCAGAGACGCTTAAGGCTATCAACGCATCACTGAAAAAGGGGGCGCAATGACTGATTCCAACAGTCGGCTGGTCTACTCGACGGAAAGCGGGCGCATAGACGAACCGAAAACGAAAGCAGAACGTCCGAAAGGTGACGGTATTGTTCGTATCCAGCGTCAGACCAGCGGGCGAAAAGGAAAGGGGGTCTGCCTGATCTCCGGGATTGATCTGGATGATGCGGAGCTGAACAAGCTGGCAGCAGAGTTGAAGAAAAAATGTGGCTGCGGCGGCGCCGTGAAGGACGGCATTATCGAAATTCAGGGTGATAAACGCGATTTAATTAAATCGCTCCTTGAAGCCAAAGGCATGAAAGTTAAACTGGCAGGCGGCTAAAATAAATAAGCCACGGCAAATGCCGTGGCTCGTGTTATATACGTGCGTTAGTCAGACCTGAAATGCGATGCTAAATCGCCTTAACGGGAAGGCTGATAGAATAATTATTTGCCAACCTGGTGACCGATAATACCACCGACAGCAGCGCCGCCTAATGTACCCAGCGTACTACCATCCGTTAATACTGCACCACCGAGCGCACCAGCACCGGCGCCAATTGCGGTGTTACGGTCACGTTTAGACCAGTTAGAGCACGCGCTCAGGGACATTGCTACAGTGATTGCCAGAACAGCGGCGGCTAATTTTTTGCTGGTTAAGGTCATAATACTTTCTCCTGAATTATCGATTCACGGAAAGATGTACACATTAAGTATAGTCAAAATGAATACTCAATTCTTTTTTCCGTGAAAGCTGGTCGCGCAGGCGTTACGTAATCACGCAGGTGATAGTCACTTCCTGTTATATCGCTAACATTAATTTTACGACTTTACGGCAGGTTAAACAGGTAAAAACTCTTAAAGGATGGATAGGAATCCTCTCAGACGAAGGGGGCATATGCGCCCGGAATACGGGCGCAAATGGACTCAGGCGGGCGTTTTAATAATATCGACAATGAGACCGTCATCTTCCAGTTTATTACGATGTTCGTCGCTTAACCTTTCGTCGGTAATTACGCGGCTAAAGCGTGAGGCTGGACCCATGGTGTAAGGATGGACGGCACCAAATTTAGAGCTGTCGGTCAGCACAATGGCTTCACACTCTTTTTCCAGAACGGCATTCACAACGTCAGATCGCATCATATCCCGGCCGGTGAAGCCTGTCTCCGGCTGCCAGCCGTCAATACCGATAAACGCCTTACTGAAATGAACCTGCTGGACATATTGCCGGGTTAGCGGGCCTACCATGCTCTCACTTTTTTTCTGGTAAATGCCGCCCAGCAAAATCACCTCACAGCGCGTCTCTTTGAGCAAATGGGCGATATAGCTGCTGACGGTGATGATGGTAACGTCTTTTTGTTCGGCAAGCGTACGTGCCAGAAGAGCGTTGCTGCTGCCGTTTTCAATAAAGACCGTCTCGCCAGGGTTTACCAGCGATGCGGCAAATTCTGCCAGTTCTCGTTTAAGCGCGTAGTTATTCATCATGCGCGTCTCAACGTCGTCGCTGTCCAGCGGCACGGCATAACCATGCGCACGGCGCAGGTAGCTCTGTTTTTCCAGCAGATTAAGATCCTGACGGATGGTCACTTCTGAAACGCCGGTGGTTTTAGCCAGCTCAACGACGCTTACGCGCCCCTGATCGATGACCATCTGCAAAATGAGTTGTTGTCGGGAATTCATAGCATCCAATTAATAAAGCGAAACGAGGTCTGAGACAGTGGGATTAGACTTCCCACGGCGCTTTAGGCTGTCGGTTTTCGGGGGCATTGTCAGCGCCATCCTGAGCGAGAAGTTCAGACTTCAGGATCTCGAGATTACGGATTGCAGAGTGATAATCACCCGCCACCAGGATATCCAGCACGGTATCAATACGTTGTGCTACAGCTTGTGGATCAATAGTAGACATCATCTCTCCCCAGGAGCGAAAAGTTAATAATTTCAATGATGCAGAAAATAGGTTCAAAAGAGAAGGGAAAAAACGCCATAACGAAATTACCTATACGAAAGTGAACCTCTGTATGATGTTAACGCTGTTGTCGCGCTTGATATCGTTTTAGCCAGCGCTCTAATGCGGCAGCGGGCATCGGCTTAGCGAAAAGAAAACCCTGCCGTTCGTTGACGCCGTTTTTGGTCAGAAAGGCATCCTCTTTTGCGTTCTCCACCCCTTCGGCAATCACCTGCAGGTTTAACGCCTGCGCCACTGCAACAATGGCGCGTACCAGAGACTGGGAGACAGAGTGCTTATGAATATCTCTGACAAAAGCCTGATCGAGTTTAATGGCATCAATAGGAAAACGCGCCAGCTGGGAAAGGGAGGAGTAGCCGGTACCGAAATCGTCCAGATGAATTTGTGCCCCGAGCCGACTGAATTGCTGGATCACCGAGAGCGCCAGCTCTTCGTTTTCGATAAGACAGCTTTCGGTTAATTCAACGTCGATAGGGCAGTACTCAAAATGCAGATCCTTAAGCGCCTGCTTTAGCTCGCTGAAAATCGTCTGGTCGGCCAGCTGACGCGCAGAGACGTTCACGGCCACGCGCAGGTTAATTCCCTTGTCACGCCATTTTGCCACCTGGCGAACCACATCAAGCATCACCCAGCGACCCAGCGGCACAATCAAACCGGACTCCTCGGCATAAGAGATAAATTCCAGAGGGGGGATAAGCCCGCGCTCGGGCGACTGCCAGCGGACCAGCGCTTCAAGGCTTCGGACTTCGCCGCGCCAGGTCATTTTCGGCTGGTAGTGGATCAGGAGCTGATCGTTATCCAGCGCTTTACGCAGGTTGGTGTCCAGCCACAGGTACTCAAACACGCGCTGGTTCATCTCGGGGGAGAAGACGCAGAATTTGCCACGGCCATTCTCCTTGGCGGTGTACATGGCGATGTCGGCATTGCGAATCACGCTTTCCCGATCGTTCCCGTGCTGCGGCGCGAGGGCGATCCCCAGGGAGCAACCGGTGTAAACCTCAATCAGACCGATTCGGAACGGCTGGCGCAGGCGGGTCAGAATACGCGACGCCATCGCTTCCAGCGAGCCCTGAGAGGTATTGGTGGCCATAACGATAAACTCATCGCCGCCGAGCCGCGCTAAAACCTGCCCTTCATCCAGACAACTCAGAAGGGCAAGTGCAACCGCCTGCAGGAGCTGATCGCCGAACATATGCCCGTAGGCATCGTTAACCTTTTTAAAGTTATCGAGGTCGAGGTAAACCACGCCAACCTGCGTATCGCCGCGGCTATTGATGGCGTCTGAAATCAGCTCATGGATCGCATTGCGGTTGGGCAGGCCGGTGATGGTATCGGTATTGGCCAGCACGCGCAGGCGTTCCTGTGCCCGTCGTTCTTCGGTAATGTCGGTCCCGGAGCAGATAAGGAAAATTTCATTTTTACCGCTGCCGCTGTGAACGAATTTATTTCTGAACAGAAACAAGCGTTGCCCTTTTCGCGTTTTAATCCAGCGTTCGACTTCGTAGGAGCTGCCGTTGCGAAAGAAACCCGCAATGTTGCGCTTCGAGGCTGCCGCTTCGCTGCGGCTCATGAACAGTTCAAACACGTTTTGACCAATGACTTCATGTTCTTTCAGACCGGTATACTCTTCGCTCAGGCGGTTAAAGCGCTGGATATTGCCGTTTTGATCGAGAATGACAATGACGGAATTCGCTTCAGAAACTACCTGTTCCGCAAAGGAGAGTCCCTGAGCCAGATCGCGTGCCACGGAGGGCGTATCGTTCCAGGCGGAAGCCGTTCCGGCCCAATCGTTTCGGGTGATTTTGCGTCCGACAAGATGGACGGGAACTTGCTCGCCGTAAAGAGAGAGGTTCAGGGAAATGCTGGTGGTCATTACCGTTAGCTGACGGATCTGTGCGGCCTGTTCATCATCCAGTACGATCTCCTGAGTCACGTCAGCATTTTCGCTGGCGGCAAGGTGCAGAGCGTTGCTGTCAGCCGACAATCGCCACCACGGGCTGTGAGTACCCATGTAACGAAACAGCAAATTTTGCTCAAGTTCGTCGATCATGATTTCTCCCGCCGCGACGCATTAGCGAACAAATTATTCATTAGTCGTCGACTTTTCCGTTGAAAATAGCGGCAAAGCCGCAGTGAAAGTATTGTTTTTCTGAGCTTTTTTATAATAAAACGCATCAGGCATATAAAAATGCTGAGCGTATAAAATCCACGTGCCCGAACAGGGCAGCACTCTTTAACTGTAGATAATTATGGCTATTTTGGGCGGGCTGGGGCGGAAAAAGTAAGAAAAATGATGCTTTTGCGAGGGGAAAGACAGGGAGAAAATTGTCGGCCTTTCTGAACGGAAATGACCGACAATTGAGCAGGTTATCAGGCGACAGGGCGCGCAATAATACTGCGGGTTTCCATGCGAACTTCAGCGATAGTTACATCAATCACGTCAGTGACTTTGTAAACCGTCTCGCCTTTAATTTGCACGGTGCCGCTTTCCTGACTGCAGACCAGTTCGTCACGAACGGCGTGCAGGAACGGGGCAGGGATAAAGGCGACCGCACCGTTATCCACCAGACGTACGCGCATTCCCCCGCGGCTGATATCAATAATTTCTGCCGCGAAGCGGGTATCGGTACCGGCTTTATCCTGCAGGAAGCGCGCGTATAGCCAGTCTCCAACGTCACGTTCCGCCATGCGGTTCAGACGGCGACGCTCGGCCATCTGTAGGGTCGTGTCGTCCTGAGGACGGGCAATGGTTTCGCCCTTAATAATCGCTTTCAGCAGGCGGTGGTTAACCATATCGCCATACTTACGGATCGGGGAGGTCCAGGTGGCGTAGGCTTCCAGACCGAGGCCAAAGTGCGGGCCTGGCTCGGTGCTGATTTCCGCGAAGGACTGGAAGCGGCGAATACGGCTATCCAGGAAACCGGACGGCTGAGCGTCCAGCTCGCGGCGAAGCTTGCAGAAGCCCGGCAGTGTCAGCACTTCTTCCGGATCAACATGCACATCGTGATTCTTCAGCAGGGCCGCGAGCGCTTCGGTATTGGCCGGATCGAATCCGGTATGAACGTTGTAAATACCGAAGCCCAGCCTGTCGCGCAGCACGCGCGCGGCACAGATGTTGGCGGAAATCATCGCTTCTTCGACGATGCGGTTAGCAATGCGTCGCGGCTCGGCCACGATATCCAGCACTTCGCCTTTTTCACCGAGAACAAAACGATAATCCGGACGATCTTTGAAGACCAGGGCGTGAGTCTTACGCCACTCGCCGCGGTTCAGGCAGATGCGGTGCAGCAGACGAATCTGTGCCGCGATAGCATCGGATTCAGGTTTCCAGCTGCCGGTGTTTTCCAGCCAGTCGGAGACATTGTCATAGGCCAGCTTGGCTTTGGATTCGATGGTGGCGGCAAAGAATTCGATATCGTCTTCAATCGTGCCATCTGCGGCAATGGTCATGCGGCAGGCGAGAACCGGGCGCACCTCATTTGGGCGCAGCGAGCAGAGGTCGTCAGACAGTTCGCGCGGCAGCATCGGGATGTTAAAGCCCGGCAGGTAGTTGGTGAACGCGCGGATTTTCGCCGTTTCGTCCAGCTTGCTGCCTTCCACAATCCAGGCGGTTGGATCGGCAATGGCGACGGTCAAATGCAGTTTGCCATCGGCGCTCTCTTCAGCGTAGAGCGCATCGTCCATATCTTCTGTGCTGGCGCTGTCGATGGTGACAAACTCCAGCGCGGTAAGATCGCGGCGCGCCAGGCCTTCATCCTGCATCTCAGTTGCCACGCCGTTCGGCGCTTCTTTTTCAAGATTATGGCGCGCCAGCGTGACCCACCACGGGACGAAATGGTCGTCGCCAAAGGTGATGAACTGGGTCAGTTCAGCATAGAAACCGCGGTCGCCTTTCAGAGGATGACGGCGCATTTCTGCCACGGCCCAGTCACCTTCTTTAAAATCATGCTCAACGCCGCGGGCGGCGCGGCAGGGAATGGCATCTTTCAGCAGGGGGTGATCCGGCACGACAGAAAGACGATCGTCCTTTCTCTGCACTTTGCCCACAAAGCGGGTCAGGAACGGCTCGATCAGTTCTTCCGGCTCGGCGGATTCACGTTCCTTCTCGGTATGGATGACGGCCATGACGCGATCGCCATGCATCACTTTCTTCATCTGCGGTGGCGGAATGAAGTAGCTTTTCTGCGCGTCAACTTCAAGGAAGCCAAAGCCCTTTTCCGTGGCTTTCACGACCCCTTCTGCACGCGGCGTCTGGGAATGCAGTTGCTGTTTAAGCTGCGCTAGCAGCGGGTTGTCCTGAAACATAATGTTCTATTTTCGTAGCCATTGAGCGGCTGACAGTTTTACGCGATTCTCACTGCTACAGCAAGCGCTCTTTGGGGAAAGAGTGTGGTTATTCCGCTTTGCCGGATGCGACTTTTAGTCGATTGAGCCAGCCCTCCAGCGCGCATTGGCTGAGCAGGTTGATCGCCTGAACGGCAGTAAGTCCTTCTTCCGTGAGCGGGGTAAATTGTGCGGCGCTGAAGCGGTCCGGCGAGCGTGTCAGCAATTCGGCTGCTGCCGAAAGCGCCGGAGGAGGCAGCGAAATCGTTTCCCGGCTGTTTATCAGGATCTCCCCCATCAGGTCGAGCAAGGTCGGTTCATGGCACAGGACCGGCGTCAGCGCCTCAAGCGTGGGCTCTGCCTGCCAGCGGGAGAGGGACTCAAGCTGATGCGCACTGGCATAGCGAAGCTCGACCACGGGCAGAAGCGAGATCCACGCGTCGGAGGACATTGGCAGGGTGTGCGGCTGGATATGATGGCCCGGCAGCCAGCGGACGGGATGGCCGAGCAGCGCCTGAAAGACGGCGACCACGCGCGCCTGAAAACCGATAAAGCCGATTATCTGGTTAATCACCACAACGTCATAGATAGACAGACCTACCTCATCAAGCTGGTTTCGCGCCTTATCATCAATGACGTCAGGTGAGCTGGCGAGCTGGCGGGCGTACTGCGTGATTTGCGCCAGCCGTCGGTTACTTTCGCGGGAGGAGTCAGGGCCCGGCAGCGGGGCGAGGAGGGCGGCGTAGTGGTTGCACAGCCGCTGAACGCCGCAGGCCTGCGCCACCGTCAGCGCGGTACTTAACCGATCGTAGGCGCTAAGCGTTCGCAGGCGGTTTACGGGAAGTGAGAGCGGGAACAGCAGGTGACATAAGGATCTGGCAGGAGCAAGCCAGCCGGTACAGGCGGCGACAATCTCATCTGGCAGGGCTAAATCGAGCAAAAAACGATCGTCGACGTTAGCGGCTTCGGGCACCAGGGGCAGCACATCCGGCTGCGCGTGGTTAGACTGGGTTTCGTGATACCAGTGGCCTTTGCCGGAAAAACGGCGTTGTTCCATGGGCGTTCCTTGATCTCAAAATGGCGATCAATATCCTGGCGTAAGGCAGATAAAGGGAAAAATATTGTTAGGTGATAACAAATAGCAGAACGGAATAACGAAGGGGAGTGCGGAGGGGGAAAGCTCTCTTCCCGTGCGGGAAGAGAGCCACAGCTTATTTAATTTCCAGCTCGTTCATTGCAGCGATGTTGAAGCCGCCGTCAACGTGAACCACTTCGCCGGAGATACCTGCGGAAAGGTCAGAGCACAGGAATGCAGCAGAGTTACCCACATCTTCAATGGTAACGGTACGACGAATCGGGGTAACCGCTTCGCAGTGTGCCAGCATTTTACGGAAATCTTTGATGCCGGACGCCGCCAGGGTGCGGATAGGGCCAGCAGAGATGGCGTTAACGCGCACGCCTTCTGGACCCATTGCGTTCGCCATGTAGCGGACGTTGGCTTCCAGAGATGCTTTCGCCAGGCCCATAACGTTGTAGTTAGGGATAGCACGCTCTGCGCCCAGGTAGGACAGGGTCAGCAGCGCTGCGCCCGGGTTCAGCATTGCGCGGCAAGATTTCGCCATTGCAACGAAGCTGTAGGAGCTGATGTCGTGCGCGATTTTAAAGCCATCACGGGTTACCGCGTTCACGTAGTCGCCGTCCAGCTGGTCGCCAGGAGCGAAGCCGATGGAGTGAACGAAACCGTCGAATTTCGGCCATGCTTTTGCCAGTTCAGCAAACATGCCGTCGATGCTTTCGTCTTGTGCAACGTCACATTCCAGAACAATGCTGGAACCCAGCTGCGCGGCAAACTCTTCAACACGGCCTTTCAGCTTGTCGTTCTGGTAGGTGAACGCCAGCTCAGCGCCTTCGCGATGCATTGCCTGTGCGATGCCGTATGCGATGGACAGTTTGCTGGCAACGCCAGTCACCAGAATGCGCTTACCGGAAAGAAAACCCATAGCTTTAATCCTTATATTCATTGCTTATTTTGCCTTGTAATTCATAGCGTTACAGGCAGTATTTCAAAATCATTCGAAATTAGCTCGAAATTATAGCCCACTCACGGCCCCTTGTGTCACGATATTTCTCGTCGATCTCCGAAGAGGAATGCCCCAAAAGGTGAGGCGCGGGCTGGCGGGGGCTCAAAATTTCAGCATTCGTCCAGTATATCACCCGGCAGCAGCTTCGCCTCATCCAACCAGCAAGGTTCCGCGATCCATCAGCGGTATTCACACTTTCCTGGCGTTCTCAACGAAACGCGCAACGACAATAAAGAATACCGGGACGAAAAAGATCGCGAGAAGCGTGCCGCTGATCATGCCGCCAAACACCCCGGTGCCGATAGCGTGCTGCGTGCTGTCACTCGCGCCACGCGCCAGCATCAGTGGCACCACGCCTAACGTAAAGGCTAACGATGTCATCAGAATAGGGCGCAGACGCTGGCTTGCGGCCTGTATTGTTGCCGCCAGCAGGGGTTGTCCTTCCCGGTGGAGCTGCCTTGCAAACTCGACAATCAGAATAGCGTTCTTGGCGGACAGGCCTATCAGGGTGATAAGGCCGACCTTAAAGAAAACATCATTCGTCATGCCCGCAACGGAGACGGCAACCACCGCACCGATAAGCCCCAGGGGAACGACCAGCATGACCGCAAAGGGAATTGACCAGCTCTCATACAGGGCGGCGAGCACCATGAACACGACCAGTATCGACAGAACGATCAGACCCGGGAGCTGAGATTCGGATTTTCTCTCCTGCAATGAGCTCCCGGCCCACTCGCCGGCCATCCCCTGCGGTAAATCCCGTGACAACGTCTCCATGGCCTTCATTGCAGTGCCGCTGGATTTGCCCGGGGCCGCACTGCCGGTAATGCGGATAGCAGAATATCCCTGATAACGCGTCAACTGCTGCGGCGCAACGTTCCAGGAAAGCGTCGCAAACGTAGATACTGGCACCATCTGCCCCATACGGTTTTTTACCGATAATTTCAGGATCTGCTCAGGCTGCATGCGGTAAGGGGCGTCGGCCTGAATAATGACCTGCTGAACGCGGCCCTTGTTCGTGTAATCATTAACGTAGTTCGACCCCATGGTGACCGAGAGCGTCTGGTTGATTTCATCAAATGAAACGCCCAGCGCTTCCGCTTTTTCCCGGTCAATCTGAAGGGCCAGGCTTGTTCCTTCCGGCAGACCGTCTATATACACGTCACTCAGTTCAGGACGTTGATTAGCTTTCATAACCAGCGCATCGGCCGCTCTCTTTAACGCCTCGTAGCCCAGTCCCGCCCTGTCCTGCACGTACCAGGTGAAGCCCGAGGAGGTGCCCATATCCGAAATGGCCGGCGGGAGAAGGCTCATCGTGACGGCATCAGAGACGTTAGTCATGCTGGCCTGTATATGGTCGGCTTCATTCTGTGCGGTCGTACCCTGCCGATCTTTCCAGTCCTTCAGCGTGGTGAAGGCCATGGCCGAATTCGGTCCCGAGCCTGAAAACCCAAATCCCAGAATCATAATGTTGCTTTCAATATCCGGCCGGGCCGCAATTTCCTCTTCAAATTTTTTAACCACTCTCAGGGTGCGCTGCATTGTGGCATCGGAAGGCAGCTGAATTGAGGACATAAAATAGCCCTGATCTTCATCCGGAAGAAAGGACGAGGGCAGCGAAGAAAGCCCCAAACATAGGGCAGCACATAGCGCAACGTACAACAGCAGCATACGCCCGGTACGTCTCAGCACCGAGCCCAGCCCGGATTCGTACCACGTCGTGAGGGTACGAAAGCGGGCGTTAAACCCTGCCGCGAACCTGCCACCAACGTGCTTTGCTGCGCTGTGAGGCTTAAGTAGCGTCGCGCATAGCGCGGGGGTAAGCGTGAGGGCAAGAAATGCCGACAACAGTATGGAGACCGCCATGGAAATACAAAATTGTCGATAAATAATCCCGACGGATCCTTCGGCGAAACCCATGGGAATAAAGACGGCGGTAAGCACCAGCGTGATCCCGATAATTGCCGGCGTGATTTCATTCATGGCCTCCCGGGTCGCGTCGCGCGGAGAGAGTTGTTTTTCTTCCATCAGGCGCTCGACGTTCTCCACGACCACAATAGCGTCATCTACGATAATCCCTATCGCCAGAACCATGCCGAACATGGTCAGAATATTGATGGAGTATCCACTCAATAGCATCACCGTGAAGGTGCCAAGCAGTGCGACGGGGGCAACAATCGCCGGGATAAGCGTACAGCGTATCTTATGCAGAAATAGCAGCATTACGAGAAAGACCAGAACCATCGCTTCCACAAAGGTCTGCACCACCTTCATGATGGAGAGCTTCACAAAAGGCGCGGTATCGAAGGGAACCGTAAACGTCATTCCTTCCGGCAACACCTGAGAAAGTTCGTCGATGCGTGCGCGTACGCCTGCAGCCGTGCTCATCGCATTGGCGCCAGGCGATAGCTGGACTGCCGCAGCCGTTGCGGGAACCCCATTTTCGCGGATACCGAAAGCGTAGCTTTGCAGGCCGGACTCAATGCGCGCGACGTCGGACAGCTTCAGCCTTGCGCCGGACGCCTCTGATTTCAGAGTAATATTCCTGAAAGCCTCTACGGAAGTGAGTTGCCCCTTCACGGTGATCGGATACGTTACGCCTTGCCCTTCAGATGCCGGTTCATCTCCCGTTTTGCCGGGCGAAACCAGGGCATTTTGCTGGCCAACGGCGGTAAGCACATCGCTCACCGAAAGTCCGTAGCTATGAAGCTTCATCGGGTCCAGCCAGATGCGCAGCGCTTTTTCGCCACCAAACAGCTGAATTTTCCCTACTCCAGGTACGCGGCGAAGCTCGTCGCTGACATGCCGGGCAAAGTAATCGCTTAAATCGGCTTCCTCAAATTTACCGGTTGTGGACTTCAGCCCCACCATCATTAAAAAACCGGAATTGGCCGCCTCGACGTTGATGCCATTTTGCCTGACCGCCTGTGGCAAACGCGGCTCCACAATTTTAATCTGGTTCTGAAGGTCCATCTGCGCCAGCTTGATGTCCGTGCCGGGCTTAAACGTCACGGTAATAGACGCAGAACCGGTTGTGTCACTGGATGATTCGAAGTAAAGCAAATTATCGACGCCAGATATTTCGCGCTCAAGTAACGACACCACCGACGTATTCATAATATCGGGGCTGGCACCCGGGTAGGTGACAGAAATAATAATCCCAGGCGGTGCCACCGCCGGATACTGCGCAACCGGCAGCCGGGGGATAGACAATACACCCGCCAGGACGATAAAAAGCGCCACGACCCAGGCGAAAATGGGACGTTCAATAAAGAAATGAGGCATTAATTTAACTTCCAGATACGTGACTATTTCAGTGAGTTATTTTGTTCAAGATGGTGTGATAGAGAGTCTACAACTCGCCTGTTTAGCGGACATGGGCGGTTTATGGAGAGAGTGTGGAGCGAAACAACACGGTTGTTTAAATCATTCTCACGATGAGGTACAACGGTGAACCGCCAAAAAAGAGAATTAAATAACACTCATAGTAAAACACCAAATCGTTAAAATCTGGCGTAGCGTTCAGCAGCACAGTGAACGTAATAATGAGATAAACAAAAATCACCATTAGCCAGAAGGCGATGAGAAGTAATTCAGTGAACGCGCCTGCTTTGTTTTGTATTATCAGAGAGACAACCGACAAGGCAATGCAGCCATAGATCATGGGGGAAGAGAGTAGCGTTGCGGCGACTTTCTCATCCATTATATGCATCAATACCAGCCAGGTATAAAGTAATCCCCACGATAGCAGCAGGAAGAGAGAAAATATGCCGATTTTTTTAGGAGAGAAGTATTTCGAAAGTTCCATGTTCATTATCTCAGCCAAATTCAGAAAGCCTTTAAGCGACAGGGGTATTTACCACGTTAAACGAAAGACGGTTTAACTCCGAATAACTATTGTGGACTGACATTGTCGAGTCTTTATTGACTGAATGTGTAGGCTGTATGGAGAAATTGCCGGGCACTTAAATTAATTCAGGAAATTTTCGCGGCCACGGCACTTTTTCCCGGAGCCTGTGTCTTATTGTGCTAAAGATATCTGATAGCGTGCTCAAAGGGATTTCACCCGCGGAGATAAAATGAACAAAAATACTCTAATCCTTGTTGTTGAAGATGAAAACGAAATTGCCGATATACTGATGAGTTACTTAGAGCGTTCTGGGATGAAAACGCTGAGAGCCCGGCAGGGCGAGCAGGCGATAGCGCTTAATCGGCTCCATAAACCGGATCTTATATTGCTGGATATCCATCTGCCCGTATGCGATGGCTGGAGCGTACTCACGACGCTCCGTCAGGAAAGTTCTGTGCCCGTCATTATGGTGTCCGCACTCGATCAGGACGTGGATAAGCTGATGGGGCTTAGGCTTGGCGCGGATGATTACGTCATCAAACCTTTCAACCCTTCCGAAGTGGTCGCGCGGGTTGAAGCCGTGCTGCGCAGAACCAGACCCGCTCTTCAGCAGGCGGGTGCCGTGCCTCTCAGGACGCCTTTTATTACGGTCTACCCGGACGATTTCTACGTTGAGGTCACCGTGGGCGAAGAGGTAGTCTCCCCAGTATTAACGACGACGGAATTTAAACTTCTTACTTACCTGGTGAGATACCCGCGAAAGGTCTGTTCCCGGGAAGAGTTACTTAACGCGTGTCTGCCTGAAGGCGATACGCTCGACAGAACGGTAGACAGCCATATGAGCAAGCTGCGTAAAAAGCTGGAGCTTGCAGGCCTTTATGGCGTCCCTGAGAGCATCAGGGGGATGGGCTATCGACTCGGGGAGAAAAAATGAACAGAGATTCTGTCCTGAGTCGGCAGATCTTAACGTATATGCTGCTGCTGACGTTTATGATCATTGCCATTGCGGTACTGGGCTCCTGGTTTTTTTACTCTTTTATTCTCGATCACCTCCCCGGCGGTGCCGTTGAGGGCGATGACGAGCAAATGACGATGTGGGACTGGGTGTGGATCGGGACCGCGACAACAATCAGTCTAATAATCGCGATATTTTTAACGATAAAACTTTCTTCACGAATACTCACCCCGTTAAATGCGGTAGCGTCCAGCCTGAGAAAAATTTCTCAGGGCCAGCTGGATGCCCGTGCTTATTGCGCCAGCTCCCGTCTGGGAGAGGTCAATCATCTGGTCACGGATTTCAATGAAATGGCGGAAAAACTCCAGACGCTGGATATTCAGAGGAAATCCTGGAACGCCGCGATTGCCCATGAGCTGAGAACCCCGGTCACGATTTTACGCGGGCGGCTTCAGGGGCTGGTTGACGGCGTTTTTGAGCCGGATCCGCTGCTTTTTAATAATCTTCTCAAGCAGACTGAGGGGTTAACCCGTTTGATTGAAGATCTTCGGGTGATCAGCTCTGACGGCGGGGCGGGTTATACGCTGTATAAATCCAGAACGGACCTCAAAGGCACAATCCAGGATGCGCTTGATACTTTCATGCCCGAGTTCAAGCACAATCAGTTTGTAATTAAAACAGAGTTGAGGGAACAGCGATGCGTGTTCGATCCGTTGCGCATTAATCAGTGTCTGGCCGTTCTGTTTGACAACGCATTACATTATTCAACTTCGCGGAAACTCATCGTAAAAAATGGCGTCTCTGATAAAGGCAATTATATCCTTATTGAGGATGGCGGGCCGGGCATCCCCAGGGAATTTCATGATTTCTTATTTCAACCCTTCCAGCGGGATAATGGTGCCAGAGATGTGAATCCTGAAGGATGTGGTTTAGGCTTATCGGTGGTAAAAGCCATCATGCTGGCTCATGGTGGCGATGTAACGTATACCTTATCGAAGCAAAACCACTCCCTGTTCAAACTGACCTGGCCCGATGCCTGAGCCCTGGCGGCAGGTCAGCCTGGCCTGCCCGCCGATAGCGGCAACTGCCATATATCGCCTAACTTTGTATCCCATTCCAGAGGGGTAATTCGCAATTTGCCCCGTTTTGGGCTTAAGGTTATTTCACTGAAGTAAATTTCATCGCTTTTCAACATGAGGTCAACGCGGCAGTAGTCAAGACCCTTCGCCAGCTCCTGAGAGGCCAGCAGAGCCTCACGGAACAATTTCGGCTCGCCGGGCGCGACCGGCGTATTAGGATATTCCATCTGGAAGGGCTGTAAATTCCAGTGTCGGTCGTAAACGTTGATAAACTCTCTGCCGAGGTCATCCGTAAAATCGGCCTCAACATAGTGTGCGACGCCGTGAAAACAGTGAATTCTCAGCATTTCCGGCGTGCTGTTCCTGTCCGCATTATTGAAAAGATCGACATAGGGCTCACACAGTATAACGGGTGTAATATTTTTGTACTGCCACTCGCGCGTGGTGTAATACAAATTCTTCTTTAATGCGAGAGTGAGCTTTTTTCGGGCCTGCCGGTAATTGAACTGGTTTTTGTTTGTACAGATTATTGTGCTTCCACTGTCATGATTGCACTTAAGGACGAATTGATCGGGCAGTGTTGAAAAATCGATATGCGAAAACCTGCGGTATACACCAATCAAAGGCACCGCTTTTACTCGTGTTGTTCTGGACGCAACGTATTCGCGGACGGCGAGTTTATCGGCAAGCATTGTGTAGAGATTATTATGGTCATAGACCAGGCGATGACATATTTTTTCACTCAACGTAGTGGGTGATTTAATGTCAGGGGTTATGCCTGATGTCTTTTTGAGTTTTGCAGTGTGAAAATTGAGGTCCGTCATGAAATATGAACGGCATTTTCTGATGAGATACTCCGTATATTTTAGAACATATGTGGTGGTGTTCATTTCTTCTCCTCCGTAATGTTCCGTTATTCTGGAGAAGAACTATTGCTGGATATTGCTTAAAATATGGAGCAGGGATGGAGACAAAAAAATAAAAGGATTAAATAGCGCACGCAGGCTATTTAATCCTTATTTGAGCGGAGCAATCCGTGTTTACCGCCGCGCTTAACGGTCTTTTCTCCACGCATCGGCGGTCAATGCTTCACCGAAATGCCCGGCAATCAGCCTTTTCGTCAGCTCATGAAGCGGGGAGGCCATCACATCCGCCGTGCTGCCGCGCTCGACGACTTCCCCCTGGTGCATGACCATTACCTGATCGCTGATGTGCTTCATCATCCCCAGATGCTGGGTGACGTAGATGTAGGAGATACCCTGCTTTTCCTGTAATTCGAGCATCAGGTTAATCAGCTGCGAACGCATCGACATATCCAGCGAGGCAAGCGCTTCGTCTGCAACGATCACTTTCGGGCGCAGAATCAACGCGCGGGCCAGACCCAGACGCTGTTTCTGACCGGGGGCCAGCATATGCGGGTAGTAGCTTTCGTGATCCGGTAACAGCCCAACCATACGCAGCGTTTCGAAGATACGCTTGCGGCGCGCCTCTGGCTCCAGTTCGGTATTCAGACGCAGAGGGAAATCAAGGATCTGCGAAATGCGCTGGCGTGGATTAAGTGAGGTAGACGGATCCTGGAAGATCATGCGGATGCGCTGGCTGCGGAAAGAGTAATCGCCAAACTGCAGAGGATGATCGTCAATCAACACTTCTCCAGCAGTGGGCTCGACCATGCCGGCAAGCATTTTCGCCAGCGTGGATTTGCCGGAGCCGTTTTCGCCGATGATCGCCAGCGTCTGTTTTTCACGCAGGGTAAAACTCAGCGGTTTAACCGCTTCGACAGTCTGACGATGAAACAGCCCCGTGCGATAGCGAAAGGTCTTACTCAGATTGCGGACTTCCAGCAAGGTTTCGACCATTTCACTCTCTCTCCATGTTCAGCGGGAAATGACAGGCGTAAAGATGATTTTTGGCGCCGGTCAGGCGCGGCGTTTCGATACATTTACGCTGAGCATACGGACAACGCGGCCCCAGACGACAGCCTATCGGCAACGATTCCAGCAGCGGAATCGCTCCGGGTAGGGTATTCAGACGGCTCTTGTGCGGCATGGCGCTGCCAAAATCAGGAATGGCGCGGATAAGCGCCTGCGTATATGGATGGTGCGGCGCGGCGATCAGCTCCTCACTCGGGGCAGTTTCGACCGTTTGCCCGCAGTACATCACGTCAATTTTATCCGCCCATTTGCTGAGCATTTGCAGGTCATGGCTGATCAGCAAAATGGTGGTGTTATTGTTCTGGTTCAGGCGCGACAGCAGGCGGAAAATTTGTGCCTGGGTGGTCGGCTCCATCGCGTTGGTGGGTTCATCCGCAATCAGCAAACGCGGCTGATTAGCCAGGGCGATGGCAATCATCACCTTCTGGCATTCACCGTCGGTCAGCTCATACGGGAAGCTGCGCATCGCGTCTTTATGGTCTTTGATCCCGACGCGGTGTAATAGCTCAATGGCGCGGCGCTTGCGCCAGCCGAAACGCTGCCACCAGCGGCCTTTATAGGTCCAGCCGGGAATGTTCTGCATCAGCTGTTTGCCTACGCGCTCGGACGGATCGAGGCAGGACTGTGGCTCCTGGAAAATCATCGAGACGTTATGGCCGACCAGCTTGCGACGCTCGCGCGGAGAGAGGCGCAGCAGGTCTATATCGTCGAACCGCATGCGGTCGGCGGTCACGCGCCAGTTGTCTTTCGCCACGCCGCAGATCGCTTTGGCGATCAGGCTTTTTCCCGAACCAGATTCACCCACCAGCCCGCGAATCTCGCCCTCGGCGAGAGTAATGCTGATGCGATCGACGGCTTTAACCCAGCCTTCACCGGTTTTGAATTCAATGGTGAGGTTGCGAATATCAAGAAGCGGCATTATTGCACCCCCGCGTTAATTGCACGGCGAATACCATCGCCCAGCAGGTTGATCAGCAACACGCTTACCATAATCGCCGCCCCCGGCAGCATAACCGTCCACGGCGCCACGTAGATCAATTCCAGCGCGTCACCGAGCATTGCACCCCATTCAGGAGACGGCAGCTGCGCGCCGAGGTCGAGGAACCCGAGCGCAGCGATGTCCAGAATCGCCATCGACAGCGCGCGGGTGATCTCGGTGACCAGCCCGGCGGCGATGTTTGGCAGAACGGCAAACCACAGAATATTGAAGGTCGTCGCGCCGTCCAGACGGGCCGCAACGACATACTCTTTTTCCAGCTCGTCATGCACCATGCTGTAAACCGAACGCACGATGCGGGGGAGGATAGCCAGCCAGACGGCGAACATGGCATGCGACAGATGCGGACCGGCAAAGGCAACCACAATGATTGCCAGCAGCAGAGACGGAATCGACAGCAGCGTGTCCAGAATGTGGTTCAGCACCGCCGAGCGCAGGCCATGCGTGGAGCCCGCGAAAATACCGAGCGCCAGTCCACAGAGCGTCGCCGCGAGCGTCACGACAAACGCGCCGCCCACCGTCGGGGCAGCCCCGCTTAACAGACGGCTCAATACGTCGCGTCCGAGATCGTCAGTGCCGAGGAAGAATGAGACTTCGCCGTAGCGTGACCAGGAAGGCGGTAGCAGCTGATAGCCAAGGAACTGCTGATCAATGCCATAAGGCGCAAACCACGAACCAAAGAGGCAAAGCAATACCAGACCGGCGCAGCCATAAAGGCCGATCATTGCCGTGGTGTCATCATAGAACTTTCGCCACACGGTACGCAGCGCACCGGGCGTGCGCTTTTCACTGTAAACGTTATCGTAAGGCATACCATTCCTTATGCTTCAATGGGTTAGCCATCGCACCCAAAATATCGGACAACACGTTAACAATAATGACCAGCGAACCAATCACCATCACACCCGCTGAGATAGCAGCATAATCCTGCTGACGGATGGCGTTAATCAGCCAGCGTCCCAGCCCGGGCCAGCTAAAGACCATCTCGGTGATCATGGCCAGCGTAAGCATGGTGGAAAACTGCAGCCCCAGGCGCGGAATTACCGGCGGCAGAGCGTTGTGCAGGACGTTGCGGCGCAATATGGTCAGGCGCGACAATCCGCGCGTGGCGGCAGCTTTGACATAGTTCTGCTCAAACACCTCGATGGTGCTCAGGCGCATCAGGCGGATCACCTCGGTTGTCGGCGCAACCGCCAGCGTCAGCACCGGCAGTACCATATGACGCAGGGCGCTGACGATCATCTCATGGCGCCAGACGGAATCGGACAGCCAGGCGTCAATGATGGCAAAACCCGTTACCGTTTTAACCGTATAGAGCAGGTCAAAACGGCCAGAGACCGGTAGCCAACCCATCGTCAGCGAGAAGAACAGCGTCAGCAGCAGCGCCAGCCAGAATACCGGGATAGAGAAGCCGAGCAGGGCAAGGGCGCTGATAAACTTATCCTGCCATTTGTTGCGGTAGATCCCGGCCAGCATGCCCACGGGAATACCTACCATCAGGGCAAAGCCGAAGGCCAGAATGCACAGCTCCATCGTGGCCGGGAACACCTCCTTCAGCTGCTCGGAGATAAGCTGCCCGTTGATGCTCGACACGCCGAAATCCCAGTGCAGCAGACCGTTAAACCAGAACAGCCAGGCATCCCACAGCGATGAGCCCTGTAGCGGGGCGTGCGGCGTGAAATAGCTCAGGCTGAAGCCGACAAAGTTCAGGAAAAAGAGCGTCACCAGCAGTAAAAGGAGCCGACGCAAGGTAAAAATAATCATGGTTTTTTCACCTCTTGTTCTTTTTCACGCGATACGCCGGCGAACGAGGCGTTGCCGAACGGGCTCAGCACCAGGCCTTTAATATCATAGCGGTAGGCCTGAAGGCGCAGGGAAGAGGCCAGCGGAAGCACGGGCAGTTCCTGAGCGAGTATCTTTTGCGCTTCATCGTAAGCGTCAATGCGCGAAGCCAGCTGTTGGGAAGAGAGCGCTTTTTGCAGCACGGCGTCGAACTCCCGGTTACACCAGTGGGCGTAGTTGGTCTGCGAATTTATCGCAGCACAGCTCAGCAGCGGCCGGAAGAAGCTGTCCGGATCGTTACTGTCGGTAGCCCAGCCTGTCAGGGTGAGGTCGTGATTCATATCCATCAGGCGCGCCTCCTGGAAACGGCCCTCAACCGGAACGATGATCACCTTGACGCCCACCTGCGCCATATCCGCCTGCAGCAGTTCAGCGGTTTTCAGCGGGCTCGGGTTCCACGCCTGGGAGCTGGTGGGCACCCAAAGCTGGAGCGTCAGGTTTTCCGCGCCCAGCGCTTTCAGTTGTTCACGCGCTTTTGCCGGATTGTATTCCGTAATTTTAGCCTCACCGTCGTAGGCCCACGAGGCGCGCGGTAAAATTGAGGCGGCGGTTTCCGCCGTGCCGTAGTAAATCGACTGCATCAGACGCTGGTTGTTGATCGCCAGCGCCAGAGCGTGACGTACGGCAGGGTTGTTCAGCGGCGGCTTATCGGTGTTAAAGGCCAGATAAGCGATGTTCATCCCCGGGCGTAACGTCAGACGCAGACGCGGATCGTCGCGCAAAATGGTGAGCTGGCTGGCAGCGGGCCAGGCGAGCACGTCGCATTCCCCGGTGAGCAGTTTCGAGAGCCGTCCCGTTCCGCCAGACCCGAGATCGACCACCACCTGCGGCATCAGCGGCGTACCGCGCCAGAAATGTTCGTGGCGCTGCAGGCGAATATATTGCCCCGCGCGGTATTCGGCCAACTGGAATGGACCAGTACCGACCGGCTGGCGGTCGAGCAGCTCCTGACGATCTTTTTTCGTCAGCTTCGCCGCGTATTCGGCGGACATAACGGACGCATAGTGGGTCGCCAGGTGCCAGAGGAAGGAGGCATCCGGGCGCGTCAGCGTAAATTCAACCGTCCGGCTGTCCAGCTTGCGCACGCTTTTAACGGTGTCGGCAAACTGTAGGCTGTCGAAATAGGGGAAATTATCCCCGTTAACGTTATGCCACGGGTGGTTACGGTTAAAGATACGCTGGAAGGTGAAGACCACGTCATCCGCGTTCAGCTTGCGCGTAGGGGTAAACCACGGCGTACGCTGAAACGCGACATCATCGCGCAGGCGAAAACGGTAGGTTGCACCGTTATCCAGGACTTCCCAGCTTTCCGCAAGTTCAGGCACCAGGCGATAGGTGTACGGGTCGACATCAAGCAGACGGTCGTAAAGCTGCGCGGCGAGCGTATCCACAATCAGGCCGCTGCCCGCTTTTTGCGGGTTGAAGGTGTCCACCTGGCCACTTACGCAATAGACGAAGCCGCTGTCACGAATGTCAGGCTGCGTAGACTGCCCGGGCGCAGCAAACGCCAGGCCGCTGAACAGACCGAGTGCAAAAAAGGACGATAAAACCAGACGCATAATTTTTAAGGTTTTTAGGTTCGATCTGCAAAGTGTATCGCACTTACGCCTGCTTCGTAAAAATGTCTGCGGGTAAGTGCCGATATTGTCAGCGCATTTGATGTTTTTTAAGCAATGCCCGTAACTGATGGTAGGTCAGGCCCAGGAGTTCGGCCGCGCGTTTCTGGTTATATTTCGCCGCCTTCAGGCTTTGCTCCAGCAGCTGTTGCTCCTGCTCGTGCTGGAACTGGCGCAAATCAAGGGGCAGCGCGGGAGTATCGCCTGACGATGACGGGGAGGAAACCGGCGGCGCATTGCGCTGAAAAGGATCGATAATGATATTGTCCAGCTCCGTCTCGCTGCTGCCGTGGCGGTAAACAGAACGCTCCACAACGTTCTTCAGTTCGCGGATATTTCCCGGCCAGCGGTAGGCCAGAAGCGTCTCCCGCGCATGATCGCTGAAGCCGGGGAAAAGAGGGAGACCGAGCTCGCGGCACATCTGAATCGCAAATTGTTGAGCAAGCAGCATGATGTCGCTTCTCCTGTCGCGCAGGGGCGGAAGCTGAACGACGTCAAAGGCCAGGCGGTCAAGCAGATCGGCACGGAATTTCTCCTCCGCGACCATATCCGGCAGATTGGCGTTGGTGGCGCAGACCAGGCGCACGTTAACCTGCAGCGGCTGGCTGCCGCCGACGCGCTCCAGTTCACCATACTCAATCACGCGTAGCAGCTTTTCCTGCACCAGCATCGGCGCGGTGGCGAGTTCATCAAGGAACAGGGTGCCGCCGTCGGCGCGCTCAAAACGTCCCGGATGGCGCTTCTGAGCGCCGGTAAACGCGCCCGCCTCGTGGCCGAACAGCTCGGTATCGAGCAGGTTTTCATTCAGCGCCGCACAGTTTAGAGAAATGAAGGGGCCGTCCCAGCGTCCGGATAAATAGTGCAGACGGTTAGCAATCAGTTCCTTACCCGTGCCGCGCTCGCCGATAATGAGTACCGGTTTGTTGAGCGGCGCAAGGCGAGAAACCTGTTCCAGTACCTCAAGAAAGCTGTTGGCTTCGCCGAGTAAGTTATCTTTGTATTGAGCCATGATGAAATTAACCACTCCTTAGCGATATTCACCAGGTCAGCATAGTTCTGTGCTGAATAAAAATCAATCACGCCGTGTAAAATCAATAAGATAAAAAACTGGCACGGGAATTGTATTGTCAGTACGGCAGGGCATAGCCCGATAACAGAACTATGAGGATTTGATTATGGGTATTTTTTCTCGTTTTGCCGACATCGTGAACGCCAACATCAACTCACTGCTGGAGAAAGCAGAAGATCCGCAGAAGCTGGTGCGCCTGATGATTCAGGAGATGGAAGACACGCTGGTTGAAGTGCGTTCTACCTCCGCCCGTGCGCTGGCTGAGAAAAAACAGTTAACGCGCCGTATTGAGCAGGCCACCGCTCAGCTCAATGAATGGCAGGAAAAGGCGGAACTCGCCCTGCGCAAAGATAAAGAAGATCTTGCTCGCGCAGCGTTAATTGAAAAGCAGAAGCTGGCGGACATGATCGCTACGCTGGAGCATGAAGTCACGCTGGTGGAAGACACGCTCACCCGCATGAAAAAAGAGATTGGTGAGCTCGAAAATAAACTGAGCGAAACCCGCGCGCGTCAGCAGGCGCTGACCCTGCGTCATCAGGCGGCAAGCTCTTCCCGCGACGTGCGTCGTCAGCTGGACAGTGGCAAGCTGGATGAGGCCATGGCGCGTTTTGAGTCATTCGAGCGTCGTATCGACCAGATGGAAGCGGAAGCAGAGAGCCACGGCATCGGTAAGCAAAAGTCGCTGGATCAACAGTTTGCCGATCTGAAAGCGGACGATGAAATCAGCGAGCAGCTGGCGGCATTGAAAGCCAAAATGAAGCAAGATAACCAATAATAATGTTGCGGCACCTGAGCGTGCCGCTAAGCATCCGACGACAAGGAGTACACATGAGCGCGCTTTTCCTGGCCATTCCCCTGACGATTTTCGTGCTGTTTGTTTTGCCGATTTGGCTATGGCTGCACTACAGCAACCGTTCTTCAGGGAACGATTTATCCCAGAGTGAACAACAACGTCTTGCGCAGCTTACCGACCAGGCTAACAAGATGCGCGATCGCATTCAGGCGCTGGAAGCAATCCTGGATGCAGAACATCCTAACTGGAGGGACCGTTAATGTCAGGACTGAATCTGAACAAAAAATTGTGGCGAATTCCACAGCAGGGCATGGTGCGCGGCGTTTGCGCCGGGCTGGCCCATTATCTCGACGTTCCGGTAAAGCTGGTTCGTGTGGTCACGGTGCTGTCGATATTTTTCGGCCTGGCGTTTATCACTTTCGTCGCCTACATCGTGCTGTCGTTTGTACTTGACCCGATGCCGGAAGGCGAACTGGCTGCGGAAGGCGCGCCTACCAGTAACGATCTTCTCAATGCGGTTGACGATCGGCTGGCTGAAGGGGAGAAGCGGTTACGTGAAATGGAACGCTATGTCACATCCGATACCTTTACGCTGAGAAGTCGTTTTCGTCAGCTTTAAGAGAGAATATACATGAAGAAAAACTGGCAACAGGCCGGTCAGAAGGTAAAACCCGGCCTGAAAATCGCAGGTAAACTGGTTCTGATGACGGCGTTACGTTACGGCCCGGCAGGTGTGGCGGGCTGGGCGATCAAATCTGTTGCCCGCAAGCCGGTCAGAATATTGCTGGCCGTGGCGCTTGAACCTCTGTTGCAAAAAGCGGCAAAGCGGCTGTCACGCCGCTACTTATCCCGATAATTCACGCTCGCGTTAGCCCTTTCTCTCCCCGGAAGGGCTAACGACATTTCATCCCTTTCCCTCACTTTCTTTGCGGCAGCTCACATTACTGCACAGAGCTGCTTTGTAATTGCGTTTTTCAGCCTCCCGGTTCGTTGACAGATATTTTTCAGGGGAGTAGATTGCCCTTCGTGGGACCGCTACCATGGAAAATAATGTGAACGCAAAAATTAAAAAACTTATCAATCATATTTACGGTGAATCATTTTCTGAAGCACATTTTAAAGTGTTATTAACAAAGCTTGAACAAGCTGCTGTTGATATTACAGAAAAGCGTAAATCAGGCTGGGATGAAAAAGATGTCGTTCTGATCACCTACGCCGATCAGTTCTCCGCGAAAGGGGAGAAAGCGTTGCCGGTATTTACCCGCTTTTATAATGAGTGGCTTGCTCGCACGTTTTCCCATGTCCACCTTTTACCTTTTTATCCGTGGTCCTCTGATGACGGATTTTCCGTTATTGATTACCACAACGTTGCGCCTGAAACCGGGACCTGGCAAGACGTTGCTGATTTAAAACAGTCTGCCAGCTTAATGTTTGATTTCGTCTGCAACCATATGTCAGCAAAAAGTGAATGGTTTGCTAATTATCTTGCGCAGAAACCTGGCTACGAAGATTTCTTTATTGCAGTCGATCCTGAAACTGATTTATCTGCGGTGACGCGTCCTCGCGCATTACCGTTGCTGACGCCGTTTACGCTGCATGATGGCAGCGTGCGTCATCTTTGGACCACCTTCAGCGATGACCAGATCGATCTCAACTTCGCCTCGCCTCAGGTGCTGATTGCGATGGTTGACGTGCTGCTCCATTACCTGGCGGAAGGGGCGCGTTATATCCGTCTGGACGCCGTCGGATTTATGTGGAAGATCCCTGGAACAAGCTGCATCCATCTGGAACAGACTCACTGCCTTATCCAGCTTTTCCGTGCTATTACCGAGGCCGTGGCGCCGGGTACCGTGATCATTACTGAGACGAACGTTCCGCATAAGGACAATATCTCTTATTTCGGTGACGGTGAAAATGAAGCTCAGATGGTCTACCAGTTCTCCTTGCCGCCGCTGGTGCTGCATGCAGTGCACCGTCAGGATGTTAACGCTCTCTGTCAGTGGGCGGGATCGCTGGCGCTGCCTTCAACAAAAACGACCTGGTTCAATTTCCTGGCGTCTCATGACGGTATCGGTCTGAACCCACTGCGCGGCATTCTGCCGGAATCAGAAATCCTCGCACTGGTTGAGAAACTTCAGCAGGAAGGGGCGCTGGTCAACTGGAAAAATAATCCTGACGGTACGCGCAGTCCTTACGAAATTAATGTGACCTATCTTGACGCGTTAAGCGCGCAAAACAGTTCAGATGATGAACGCATTGCGCGCTTTATTCTGGCGCATGCGGTGCTGTTAAGTTTCCCAGGTGTACCTGCCGTGTATATTCAAAGTATTCTTGGCTCCCGTAACGATTATGAAGGGGTCGAGCGCCTCGGCTATAACCGCGCAATAAACCGCAAGAAATATACCGCCGGTCAGGTTGATCTCGAACTTAATAATAAAAATAGCATTCGTCATAAAATTTATTCCCGTTTAAGCGAGTTTATTGCGATTCGTCGTGGGGAAAGTGCGTTTCACCCTGATGCCCAGGCATTTTTTGAATCACTGGATGAACAAATTCTTAAAATTGTTCGCGTGGCTGAAAACGGTGAGAGAATTACAGCCCTGTTTAATTTTAGTAATAACGTTCATACCGTTTATGGGGACACGCTTACTGGTATGGAATTACTATCAGGACAAGCTGTTAGCGGTAAAGAGCTGACCCTCAATCCATGGCAGGTTATGTGGATTAAAGAAAACTAAAAAGGACCCTAAAATGAAAATGCCCAAAATTGTGCTGTTATCAGCACTGGTTTCGTGCGCCCTGTTATCAGGCTGTAAAGATGATAAAGCGTCTGCTGTGACCATTGAGTTCATGCACTCGTCAGTAGAGCAGGAGCGCCAGGCGGTTATTACGAAACTGATCGAAAAATTCGAGAAAGAAAACCCCGGCATTACGGTGAAGCAGGTGCCGGTGGAAGAAGATGCCTACAACACCAAAGTGATTACGCTCGCCAGAACGGGCGCGCTGCCTGAAGTGATTGAAGTCAGCCATGATTACGCGAAAGTCATGGATAAGGAACAACTGCTGGATCGCAAGGCTATCGGTGAAGCCATTGAAGCGGTAGGCGAAAAGACCTTCTATGACGGGATCCTGCGCGTTGTGCGTACTGAAGACGGCACAGCCTGGACAGGGGTGCCGATGAGCGCCTGGCTGTCCGGCATCTGGTATCACAAAGATGTGCTTGCCGCTGCGGGTATTCAGGAACCGCATAACTGGGAACAGCTGCTGAAAGCCAGCCAGAAGCTTAACGACCCGGCCAACAAACATTACGGTATTGCGCTGCCCACCGCGGAAAGCGTCATGACCGAGCAGGCGTTCTCCCAGTTTGCACTTTCCGGCGGCGCGAACGTTTTTGATGCCAACGGAAACGTTGAAATTGACACCCCTGAAATGGCAAAAGCGCTTGAGTTCTATAAAGCGCTGGCCGCGACCACCATGCCGGGCTCGAACGACGTCATGGAGATCAAAGATGCCTTCATGAACGGTTCTGCACCGATGGCCGTCTATTCCACCTACATCCTGCCGGCGGTATTCCAGGATGGTAACCCTGCCAACCTTGGCTTCGTTGTCCCGACAGAAAAGTCCTCTGCCGTTTATGGCATGGTCACCTCGTTGACGATCACCAGCGGACAAACCGAAGAAGAAACGCAAGCGGCTGAAAAGTTTGTGACGTGGATGGAGCAGGCTCAAAACGCAACCGACTGGGTCATGATGTCGCCGGGCGCGGCGCTGCCGGTGAACACGCTGGTCGTAGGAACGGATACCTGGAAAAACAACGAGGTGATTAAAGCGTTTGGGCAACTGCCTTATGAACTGATCGCCCAATTCCCGAACGTACAGGTGTTTGGTGCTGTCGGCGACAAAAACTTCACGCGCATGGGCGATGTGACAGGGTCCGGCATTATCAGCTCCATGGTGCATAACGTCACCGTGGGTAAACAAGATCTCAGCGCAACGCTTAGCAAGAGCCAGACGCGACTGACAGACCTGATTTCACAACGATAGGAGCGCTCTGCGGAAGGAAATTATGAAGACGTTGTTTTCTGGTCGTTCAGATATGCCTTTCGCCATGCTGCTGTTGGCCCCCAGCCTGATTTTGCTGGGGGGCCTGGTGGCCTGGCCAATGATTTCCAATATTGAAATCAGTTTCTTACGCCTGCCGCTTAACCCGCGTATTGATGCGGTGTTTGTTGGCCTGGATAACTACATCCGCATTCTGGGGGATGCTGCGTTCTGGCACTCGCTGTGGATGACGTTCTGGTATACGGCGCTGGTCGTGCTCGGCAGCACCGGGCTGGGGCTTGCCGTCGCCATCTTCTTTAACCGTGAGTTTCGTCTCCGGAAGACGGCGCGTTCGCTGGTGATTTTATCCTACGTGACACCCTCTATTTCCCTGGTATTTGCCTGGAAATACATGTTCAACAACGGCTACGGCATTGTGAACTATCTGGGCGTCGATCTGCTGCATCTGTATGACCAGGCGCCGCTCTGGTTCGACAACCCTGGCAGCAGCTTCGTGCTGGTGGTGCTGTTCGCCATCTGGCGCTACTTCCCGTATGCCTTTATCTCATTCCTGGCAATTTTGCAGACCATTGATAAATCGCTGTATGAAGCGGCAGAGATGGACGGAGCCAACGCCTGGCAGCGTTTCCGTATCGTCACGTTGCCCGCCATCATGCCTGTACTGGCAACGGTGGTGACGCTGCGAACCATCTGGATGTTCTACATGTTTGCGGATGTTTATCTGCTGACCACGAAGGTCGATATTCTGGGCGTGTATCTCTATAAAACTGCCTTTGCATTCAACGATCTGGGCAAAGCAGCCGCCATTTCTGTTGTGCTGTTTGTGATCATCTTCGCCGTCATTCTGCTGACCAGAAAAAGGGTAAACCTCAATGGCAACAAATAAACGCATACTGGGCCGTATTGGTTTCTATCTGGGGCTGACGGTATTTCTGATTATCACGCTGTTCCCGTTCTTCGTGATGCTGATGACGTCATTCAAGAGCGCGAAAGAGGCCATATCGCTGAATCCGACTATTCTGCCGCAGGCGTGGACGCTTCAGCATTACGTTGACATCTTTAACCCGCTAATTTTCCCGTTCGTGGATTATTTCCGCAACAGCATGGTGGTGTCGCTGACGTCATCGGTAATTGCGGTGTTTCTCGGCACGCTGGGCGCTTACGCCTTGTCCAAGCTGCGTTTTAAAGGACGCGCGACGATCAACGCGAGTTTCTACACCGTCTATATGTTCTCCGGGATTTTGCTGGTGGTGCCGCTGTTCAAAATCATCACCGCGCTCGGCATTTACGACACTGAACTGGCGCTGATCATCACCATGGTGACCCAGACGTTGCCTACGGCGGTATTCATGCTGCGCAGCTATTTCGACACCATTCCGGACGAAATAGAAGAGGCCGCGATGATGGATGGTCTGAACCGCCTGCAAATCATCTTCCGCATTACCGTGCCGCTGGCCATTTCCGGTCTCGTGTCGGTGTTTGTTTACTGCTTCATGGTGGCATGGAACGACTACCTGTTTGCCTCCATTTTCCTGTCCAGCGCCAGCAACTTTACCCTGCCGGTCGGACTGAACACGCTCTTTAGTACGCCAGATTATATCTGGGGTCGCATGATGGCGGCATCGCTGGTGACGGCGCTTCCGGTGGTCATCATGTACGCACTCTCTGAACGTTTTATTAAAAGTGGTTTGACCGCCGGTGGCGTCAAGGGCTAAGGCGGCCAATTTTTTATCAGGAGCAAGTTATGAAGAAGTTAGTTGCGACAGCGCCACGCGTGGCGGCGCTGGTGGAGTATGAAGACCGTGCTGTGGAAGCACATGAAGTGAAAATTCGCGCCCGCTTTGGCGCACCGAAGCACGGAACGGAAGTCGTGGATTTCCGCGCGGCAAGCCCGTTTATTGATGAAGAGTTCAACGCAGAGTGGCAGATGTTCACGCCGCGTGAAGAGGGCGCTGCGCGCGGTATCGAATTCGGTAAGTTCCAGCTGGGCAACATGATCGTTGGCGACATTATTGAATGCGGTGCAGACGTAACGGAATACCAGATCGGCGACAGCGTCTGCTGCTACGGCCCGCTGCAGGAGACGGTCATCGTTAACGCGGTGAACAACTATAAGCTGCGTAAAATGCCGCAGGGCGCGTCCTGGAAGAATGCCGTTTGCTACGATCCGGCGCAGTTCGCCATGAGCGGCGTGCGAGATGCCAACGTCCGTGTGGGTGACTTTGTTGTCGTGGTCGGTCTGGGAGCCATCGGACAGATTGCGATTCAGCTGGCGAAAAAAGCCGGTGCGTCAGTGGTTATCGGCGTTGATCCGATTGAACACCGCTGTGAGATCGCTCGCCGTCACGGCGCGGACCACTGCCTGAATCCAATCGGTACCGATGTCGGTCTGGAAATTAAAAAGCTGACCGGCAAGCAGGGCGCGGACGTGATCATAGAAACCAGCGGCTTTGCAGATGCATTGCAGTCCGCGCTGCGCGGGCTCGCCTACGGCGGCACCATCTCCTACGTGGCCTTCGCCAAACCGTTTGCGGCAGGCTTCAACCTGGGCCGCGAAGCGCACTTTAACAACGCGAAGATTGTCTTCTCCCGCGCCTGCAGTGAACCGAACCCGGACTATCCGCGCTGGAGCCGCAAGCGTATCGAAGAGACCTGCTGGGAATTGCTGATGAACGGTTATCTGAACTGTGAAGATCTGATCGACCCGGTCGTCACCTTCACCACCAGCCCGGAAAGCTATATGAAGTATGTCGATCAGCATCCGGAACTCAGTATCAAAATGGGCGTCACTTTTTAAGCTAAGGACAGCAAATCATGAAGATCGCAACACAAAACCAGGCCTTTTTCCCGACCAACATCATGGAAAAATTCGAGTACATCAAAGCGATGGGTTTTGATGGCTACGAAATTGACGGCCGTCTGCTGGTGGAAAATCTCGACGAAGTGAAAGCCGCTGTCAAAGCCACGGGCCTGCCGGTGACGACAGCATGTGGCGGGTACGATGGCTGGATCGGTGATTTCATCGAAGAACGCCGTCTGAACGGATTACAGCAGATCGAACGCATTCTGGAAGCGCTGGCGGAAGTTGGCGGAAAGGGCATTATCGTGCCTGCGGCCTGGGGCATGTTTACCTTCCGTCTGCCGCCAATGACCTCTCCACGCAGCCTGGACGGTGACCGCAAAGCCGTAAGCGCCTCGCTGCGCTGGCTGGATGAGGTGGCCGCGCGCACCGGCACCACCGTCTACCTGGAGCCGCTGAACCGCTACCAGGATCATATGATCAACACCCTGGCAGACGCGCGTCGTTATATCGAAGAGAACGGCCTGAAGCACGTGCAGATCATCGGTGATTTCTATCACATGAACATTGAAGAAGACTCGCTGACGGACGCGCTGCATCAGAACCGCGATCTGCTGGGTCATGTTCACATTGCAGATAACCATCGCTATCAGCCGGGCAGCGGCAGCCTCGATTTCGCCAGCCTGTTCGATCAGCTGCGTGCCGATAACTATCAGGGATACGTGGTGTATGAATGCCGTGTTCGCGCCGAGGATCCGGCTAAGGCTTATCAGGACTCTCTCACTTATTTGCGTGAATGCTAAGGATGACGAGCGTGATGAGTGCTTCTACACCTTCGCCTCTGCGCGTCGCCGTTATTGGCGCCGGGCAGGTCGCGGACAAAGTGCATGCCTCGTATTACGCCACGCGCAGTGATGTTCAAATGGTGGCTGTCATGGACAGCCGCCTTGAGCAGGCACAGGCGTTCGCGGAACGTTATGCTATTCCATCGGCATGGCAGGACGCTCACGAGATGTTGCAGGCAGTAAAACCGGATGTGGTGAGCGTCTGTTCGCCCAACCGGTTCCATTTTGAACACGTGATGGCGTCGCTCGAGGCGGGTTGCCATGTGATGTGCGAAAAGCCCCCGGCGATGACGCCGCAGCAGGCTGATGAGATGCGCATCGCGGCGCGCAAGGCAGGAAAAGTCCTGGCCTATGATTTTCACCATCGCTTTGCCCTGGATACCCAACTCCTGCGCGATGCGGTAATGAACGGAACGCTTGGTGAAATTTACTTTACCTCAGCGCAGGCGCTGCGTCGCTGCGGTGTGCCGGGGTGGGGCGTTTTTACCAACAAATCGCTACAGGGCGGTGGACCGCTGATTGATATCGGCATTCATATGCTCGACGCCGCAATGTATGTCCTGGGTTTCCCGGCGGTCAAACGGGTGACTGCGCACAGCTTCCAGAGGCTGGGAAACCGTAAAAGCACCGGTCAGTTTGGCGAGTGGGATCCTGCGCAATTTACCGTGGAAGATGCGCTGTTTGGCACGATTGAATTCTGCAACGGCGGCATTTTGCGTCTGGACACCTCCTTTGCGCTTAACATTCGCGAGCAGTCGATCATGAACGTCGCTTTCTGCGGTGAAAAGGCGGGTGCAACGCTGTTCCCGGCGCACATCTACAACGACGAAGCCGGTGTTTTAGAAACCCTTACCCAGCGCGAAGAGGCGGACGATCAGCGCCATCTGCGCAGCATGGATGCCTTCGTACGTCACGTGCTGGGAGAGCCCGTGATGATTGCCGATGCAGAACAGGGACTGGTAATTCAGCAGCTTGTTGGCGCGCTTTATGAATCGGCAGAAACAGGGGAAAGCGTAACACTATGCTGAACGTCTCTGTATTAACCGATCCGGGCTTTTGTCCACACAGCCTGAATAAATACGCCTCCATCATGGCATGCGGCAATGGCTACATGGGCATTCGCGCTGCGCATGAAGAAGAGTACACCCAGCAGACCAGAGGCATGTATCTCGCTGGGCTGTATCATCGCGCGGGGTGCAACGAGACCACCGAGCTGGTCAATCTGCCGGATATCACCGGTATTGATGTAGAGCTGGACGGCGTCAATTTCACGCTCCTGGCCGGGGAAATTCTTGAGTGGCAGCGCGAGCTGGCCTTTGCAAACGGCGAACTGCATCGTAACGTTGTCTGGCGTTCGCCCGACGGCAAGCGCTATCGGCTGGAGAGCCGTCGTTTTGTGTCGCTGGACCAGTTGCCATTAGTGGCTATGCAGCTCGCGATCACGCCTCTTGATGCCGCCACGCATGCCGTGCTGAAAACCGGCATCGACGCAACGCAAACGAACAGCGGCAGACAGCATCTGGATGAACTCTCGGTCAGAGTCTTTGATCAGCACTATATGCAGGGGGTGTATGAAACGCAGGATCGGGCGTCGGAGGTTGTTGTTTCGGCGTTTTGTCAGCTCTCGACGAAGAGCGACAGCTGCTTCACCGCCAAAAATCGTCGTCTCAGCGTTCACCATTCGCTGACGATTGCGCAGGGTGACACTGTCACGCTTGAGAAAATCGTCTGGCTGACGCATCGCAGTGATAAAGCGCTGTCACAGGAGTCTTTCGCGCGCAACGCGCTGGCCGATCTCAAAGTCTCTGCCGCAAGAGGCTACGACGCATTGCTTGAAAGCTCAGCGTATGCCTGGAAAGAGGTCTGGCGTGATGCCCGGGTGGAAGTGACTTCCGCAGAGCAACAGGATCAGATGGCGCTGGATTATGCAGTCTGGCACCTGACCACGATGACGCCTGCCCATGATGAGCGAAGCAGTATCGCTGCGAAGGGGCTGACGGGAGAGGGGTATAAAGGCCACGTCTTCTGGGATACCGAAATTTTCCTGCTGCCTTTCCATCTGTTTACCCGCCCGCAGGTTGCCCGCAGCCTGCTGCGCTATCGCTGGCTTAATCTGGCTGGCGCACGGGAAAAAGCCCGTCGTAACGGCTGGCCGGGCGCGTTGTTCCCATGGGAAAGCGCCGCAAGCGGTGAGGAAGAGACGCCGGAGTTCGCGGCAATCAACATCCGCACCGGGGTACGCCAGAAGGTGGCTTCCGCACTTGCTGAGCATCACATCGTGGCTGATATTGCCTGGGCCGTCGTTGCGTACTGGCAGGCGACGCATGATGACGCCTTTATGCGTAACGAAGGCCTGACGCTGCTGATGGAAACGGCTTTGTTCTGGATGGGACGCGCAACGGACGTCAATGGTCGTCTGGAAATCCATGATGTGATCGGACCGGACGAATACACCGAGCACGTGAACAACAACGCTTACACCAACTATCTGGCCTGGCACAACGTTGCCTGCGCGCGCCAGTTTATGGCGATGTTTGGGCGTGAGGATGAGCGTTTTACGGAGAATGCCGCGCAGTTCCTGGCGCGCTTATGGCTACCGGAGGCCGATGCAGACGGTGTAATCCCGCAGGATGATACCTTCATGGCAAAACCGGCCATCGATCTGAGCCGTTATAAAGCCAAAGCGGGCAAGCAGACGATTCTGCTCGATTATTCCCGCGCGGAAGTGAACGAGATGCAGATCCTGAAGCAGGCCGATGTGGTGATGCTTAACTACCTGCTGCCAGAACGGTTTACGCCACGGCAATGCGCCGCCAATCTGGCGTTCTATGAGCCACGCACGATCCATGATTCGTCCCTGAGCAAGGCCATTCACGGGATTGTGCTCGCGCGCTGCGGTGACACGCAGGGGGCCTATGCCTTCTGGCGCGATGGCATCGCCATTGATTTGGGCGAGGATCCGCACAGCAGCGATGAGGGCATTCATGCCGCGGCAACCGGTGCGATCTGGTCTGGCGCAATTCAGGGATTTGCTGGCCTGCAAATCATTGAAGGGGAACTGCATCTCGCGCCAAAACTGCCTGCTCACTGGCAAAAACTCGCTTTCCCGCTGCGGTGGCGGAACGCAGCAATGCACTTCACGTATGAAAACGAGGTGTTAACCATTGAAACCACGGCGCCTGCCACGCTGACGCTGTGGGGCAAAACGCTGCATGTATCGGAGCGAAAAGTTTGCACTTATAAGGACTTTTCTGTATCCGCATCTGGGACCGCTACCACGGAGGGGAGCCATGACGCTTAAGGCTGTTGTATTCGATTTGGACGGTGTGATCACCGATACCGCGCATCTTCACTTTCTGGCCTGGCGTGCCGTGGCGGAGGAAATTGGCATTACCTTCGACGAAGTGTTTAACGAACAGCTTAAGGGGATAAGCCGCATGGATTCCCTCCAGCGCATTCTGAAGCACGGCGGGAAAGCGGGGATGTTTAGCGAGGAGCAGTGCCTGGCGCTTGCGACGAAAAAAAATGCGCTTTACGTCCAGTCTCTGGCATCACTGACGCAGGATTCTCTGCTGCCGGGGATCCGCGACGTGCTGGCGGAGATCCGTGCCGCGAAGGTCAAGATTGGGCTGGCATCCGTATCGCTCAATGCCCCAGGGATTTTGCACGCGCTGGGCATTCATCAGGCCTTCGATTTTTGCGCTGATGCTTCCCGCATTTGCCGTTCAAAGCCGGACCCGGAGATCTTCCTTGCGGCCTGTGCGGGGCTGAACGTGCGTCCTGAAGAGGCGATTGGCATTGAAGATGCCGCTGCGGGTGTTGAAGCAATCAACGCCGCAGGAATGCTGTCGGTCGGGATTGGGCCTGGCCTTAACCATGCGGGATTACAACTTCATTCAACGCGGGAACTGACCTGGAAATGCCTGACAGAATTCTGGGCGTCCCGGGCGTATTGATAAGGAATAAATTATGGCTCAACTTTCTCTGAAACATATTCAGAAAATCTATGATAACCAGGTCCACGTGGTTAAGGATTTCAACCTCGAAATTGAAGACAAAGAGTTTATTGTTTTCGTCGGTCCGTCGGGCTGCGGTAAATCCACGACGCTGCGAATGATTGCCGGTCTTGAGGAGATCAGCGCGGGTGAACTGATTATCGACGGCGTGTGCATGAATGACGTGCCTGCCAAATCGCGTGATATCGCGATGGTATTCCAGAACTATGCGCTTTATCCGCATATGACGGTCTACGACAACATGGCGTTTGGCATGAAAATGCAAAAAATAGCGCCCGCGGTGATTGAAGAACGCGTGAACTGGGCGGCGCAGATTTTAGGGTTACGCGAATACCTGAAGCGTAAACCTGGCGCTTTATCAGGTGGTCAGCGCCAGCGCGTGGCGCTGGGCAGGGCGATCGTGCGCGAAGCGGGCGTCTTCCTGATGGATGAGCCGTTATCCAACCTCGATGCTAAGCTTCGCGTGCAGATGCGTGCCGAAATCAGCAAGCTTCACCAGAAGCTTAACACCACCATGATCTATGTTACGCACGACCAGACGGAAGCCATGACGATGGCGACCCGCATCGTGATCCTGAAAGACGGTATCATTCAGCAGGTGGGTGCGCCGAAGCAGGTATACAACGAGCCGGCCAATATGTTTGTCGCAGGGTTCATCGGCTCACCGGCAATGAACTTCATTCGTGGCGCTATCGACGATCGCTATTTCGTAACGGAAACGCTGCGTCTGGAGATCCCTGAGGGCAAGCTGGCCGAGTTGAATGCGCAAGGTTACCAGCGTAAAGCGGTCGTCTTCGGGATCCGTCCGGAAGACATTCTTACCCTGCAGAGCAGCGGAGAAGATATCGCGGCGAAAGTCAGCGTCGCTGAGCTTACCGGTGCCGAATTTATGCTTTATGCCACCGTGGGCGGACATGAACTGGTTGTCCGCGCAGGCGCGGCCAATGACTACGTAGCCGGAGATACTATCGGCATTCAGTTCGATATGAATAAGTGCCATTTCTTCGACGCCGATACCGAAGCGGCTATTAGATAAGAAAGGTGTTTGCCGGAAATGCAAATTTCCGGTTTTTTTGTTTGTTAATTATAAAGGGAATATTTTATGAGTACTCTACTAAGAAGTGCTGCGCTCGTTCTGTGCGCAGGGGTTAGCTGCGCGCAAGCAACAGAATCCGCAAAGCAGTGGGCGTTTAATATCGGTGCCATGTATGAAATTGAAAACGTCGAAGGTCAGAGCGACGATAAAGATGGATTATATGAACCCTCCGTATGGTTTAATGCAACATGGGATGCCTGGACAATCTCTCTGGCAATGTATCAGGAAGGGCCGGTTGATTATAGCAGCATGACGCGTGGCACCTATTTCGATCGCCCGGAATTTGAATTGCGCTATCGCTTTATCGGCACCGATGATTTTACGTTCGGTCTGACCGGTGGCTTCCGCAATTATGGTTATCACTTTAAAGATGAACACGGCGCCAAAGATGGTAGCGCTAATATGCAGCGCTACAAAGTTCAGCCTGACTGGGATATTAAATTAACCGACGACTGGCGCTTTGGCGGCTGGTTTGCCATGTATCAGTTTGCCAACGATCTCGATAAAACCGGTTATTCTGACAGCCGCGTCGAGACCGAAACCGGTTTTACCTGGACCATCAACGAAACGTTCTCTGCGAAAATAAATTATTATTTAGAGCGCGGCTTCAATATGGACAGCTCACGTAATAACGGCGAGTTTTCTACCCAGGAAATTCGTGCCTACCTGCCGATTTCGTTAGGCCAGACGACATTGACGCCATATACCCGTCTGGGACTCGATCGCTGGTCAAACTGGGACTGGCAGGACGATCCGACGCGTGAAGGACATGATTTCAACCGTCTGGGTATGCTGTACGCCTATGATTTTAACAACGGTTTATCCATGACGCTGGAATATGCCTACGAATGGGAAAACCATGACGAAGGTGAGAGCGATCGCTTCCACTACGCGGGTGTCGGCGTGAACTACGCGTTCTGATCATGATTTACCAGGGGCGATTGCCCCTGGTTATTAGCGCAAGGACGCCGCATCCGAAAAATGGGTATCAACCAAAATCTTATGCGGCGCAGGTTTACCCGCAATACGCTTAAACAACACGTTGCAGCTCTCTTCGCCGAGCTTTCTCGTCGGAATATCAAACCCGCCTGGCGCAGGGGTTAAAACGAGAGACAGCATCGGATCGCTGTAGCCTGCCATTGCAACCTGCTCGGGAACCATCAGATTTAACTCATCCGCAGCACGATAAAGACCCAACAATTTCATACTGTCAGTAGCAAAAACGGCATTGGGCGGGTTGTCAGACGAGAGTAATTTGCAGGCTGCCTGGAGCGCGCTTTCATGGGTATATCCGCCATCAATAACCCAGTCCGGGTTTATGGCGATACCCTGCTTCTCAAGGCTGGATTTATAACCCGCAAGGCGATCGATAGAAACGTGATAATCGAGCGGGGCATGCAGACAGGCAATTTTTGTTCGCCCATGTTTAATAAACGAATCGACCAGAATAGCGCTGTCGTGATAATTGTCCGTATCAACAGAATAAATATTCTGGAACTTTCCTTCTACTTTTCCAATAACCACCACGGGCACACCGTATTCGTCCAGCGTGGTGAAAAAAGATTCGTTTGCGGGTGAACTCAGCATGATGATCCCTTTGATCATCTTCTGCTTTATTTTTCCCACGCACTTCTGGAGATCGTCCTCACTGCTTTTCGAGGTTTGTAAAATAACGTCAAACCCTTCCTCTTCCGCTTTTGCCGTAATGGCGTGAAGAACATCGGAGAAAAAAGGGTTACCGGCAGTAGTTTTGGTCGAGCGGGTCGAAATAACCATAATGGCATCAAAGCCAGAAGAGGTCAGGGCGCGGGCCAGTTTGTTGGGCTGATAATTTAATTCGTCTATCGCCTTAAGCACTTTGTCTCGCGCTTCAGGGGAAATATTCGTTTGTTTATTCAGAACGCGGGAAACGGTTGATTTCGATACGCCCGCAACCCGTGCGATATCATAGATGGTGGGTGACATACACCTTACTCACTCCGGACTGACAGCAATGTCGTTCATCTTACTGGAGAGAAAACGGCAATAGCAATAAATAAGAATTGATAATCAACGATCTGCCCCCATTTATTGTATTCTGAAGCCATACATTCCTGGCTTCCGGGCAATGAAGGATGGCGATGAAGAGATTTAAGAACGAACTCAATTCACTGGTGAACCGCGGCGTTGATCGACATCTGCGTCTGGCCGTCACCGGCCTGAGCCGCAGCGGTAAGACGGCGTTCATCACCGCGATGGTAAACCAGTTGCTGAATCTGCACGCCGGCGCGCGGCTGCCGTTGCTCAGCGCCGTGCGCGAAGAGCGTCTGCTGGGCGTTAAGCGCGTCCCTCAGCGTGATTTTGGCATACCGCGTTTTACCTACGACGAAGGGCTGGCGCAGCTTTACGGCGATCCGCCCGCGTGGCCGACGCCAACGCGAGGCGTCAGTGAAATTCGCCTTGCGCTGCGCTTTCGTTCTAATGAATCGCTGATACGTCACTTTAAGGATACCTCAACCCTGTATCTGGAAATCGTCGATTATCCCGGCGAATGGCTACTCGACCTGCCGATGCTGGCGCAGGACTACCTCAGCTGGTCCCGCCAGATGACGGGCTTGTTGCAAGGGCAACGCGCAGAGTGGTCAACGAAATGGCGACAGCTGTGCGAGGGCCTTAATCCGCTGGCGCCTGCGGATGAAAACCGTCTGGCGACCATTGCTGAAGCCTGGACGGACTATCTGCATCAGTGCAAACAGGAAGGGCTGCACTTCATCCAGCCGGGCCGTTTTGTCTTGCCGGGTGATTTAGCAGGCGCGCCCGCGCTGCAGTTCTTCCCGTGGCCGGATGTGGACGGCGCAGGCGAGTCGAAGCTGGCACAAGCCGACAAACACACGAATGCCGGCATGCTGCGCGAGCGTTACAATTACTACTGCGAAAAGGTGGTCAAAGGTTTTTATAAAAACCACTTTTTACGTTTCGACCGCCAGATTGTGCTGGTGGATTGCCTGCAGCCGCTCAACAGCGGGCCGCAGGCATTTAACGATATGCGCCTCGCGCTGACGCAGCTGATGCAGAGTTTCCACTACGGGCAGCGGACGCTGTTTCGTCGTCTGTTCTCACCGGTGATCGACAAGCTGCTGTTTGCGGCCACAAAAGCCGATCACGTTACGGTCGATCAGCACGCCAACATGGTTTCTCTGCTGCAGCAGCTGGTGCAGGACGCCTGGCAAAACGCCGCGTTTGAAGGCATCAGTATGGATTGTCTTGGGCTCGCATCGGTGCAGGCGACCCAAAGCGGCCTGATTGACCTTAACGGCGAGAAAATACCGGCATTACGCGGGAATCGACTCAGTGACGGCGAGCCGCTTACCGTCTATCCCGGCGAAGTCCCCGCGCGGCTGCCGGGTCAGGCCTTCTGGCAGAGTCAGGGCTTCCAGTTTGAAGCCTTCCGCCCTCAGACCATGAGCGTCGATCGGCCGTTACCGCACATCCGTCTGGATGCGGCGCTGGAGTTTTTGATTGGAGATAAACTGCGATGACGGAACCCTTAAAACCGCGCATAGACTTTACCGGAACGCTTGAGCCCGAGCGTCAGGACGCCTTTAAAACGGCGCAGACGTTCAGCGGCGCGCAGGCGGAGAACTTTGCCCCGGCGCTGCCGGACGATCCCTCCGTCGAGGAAGGTCCGGCGGAGGCGGTCGTGGAAGCCGCTCTGCGTCCTAAACGCAGCCTGTGGCGCAAGATGGTCACCGCCGGTCTGGCGCTGTTTGGCGTCAGCGTGGTCGGGCAGGGCGTGCAGTGGGCGATGAACGCCTGGCAAACCCAGGACTGGGTTGCGCTGGGAGGATGTGCCGCGGGCGCGCTCATCGTGGGGGCGGGCGTCGGGTCGGTTGCCACCGAGTGGCGCCGCCTCTGGCGTTTGCGACAGCGCGCGCACGAGCGCGATGAAGCGCGGGATCTCCTCCACAGCCACAGCCACGGCACCGGCAAAGGCCGCGCCTTCTGTGAAAAACTGGCCAGCCAGGCCGGTATCGATCAGTCGCATCCGGCGCTCCAGCGCTGGTACGCCGCCATCCATGAAACCCAGAACGACCGGGAGGTGGTTACGCTCTATTCCCATATGGTTCAGCCGGTGCTGGATGCCCAGGCGCGGCGTGAGATTAGCCGCTCGGCGGCGGAATCCACGCTGATGATTGCCGTCAGCCCGCTGGCGCTGGTGGATATGGCCTTTATCGCCTGGCGTAACCTGCGCCTCATCAACCGTATCGCGAACCTTTACGGCATAGAGCTGGGTTACTACAGCCGGCTCAGGCTGTTCAAACTGGTCCTGCTCAATATCGCGTTTGCGGGCGCGAGCGAGCTGGTGCGCGAAGTGGGAATGGACTGGATGTCGCAGGATCTGGCGGCGCGTCTTTCAGCCCGTGCAGCTCAGGGCATTGGCGCGGGCTTGCTGACGGCGCGTTTGGGTATCAAAGCGATGGAGGTGTGCCGTCCGCTGCCGTGGATTGATGGCGATAAGCCGCGGCTGGGGGATTTCAGGCGTGAACTCATCGGTCAGCTGAAAGAAACGCTCAATAAAAAACCGTCTCCTTAAGGCGTTGTTCACTAATCGTGCTGGCTGTCAATATTTGTTGACAGCCATCTTCCGGTTCACCGAGTTCTGACATATCATTTTAACGTTATTGGCTTAAAACGGTGAATTTCCCATGCGTCTTGAAGTCTTCTGTGAAGACCGTCTCGGTCTTACCCGCGAATTACTCGATCTTCTTGTTTTACGTAGCATTGACTTACGTGGCATTGAGATCGATCCTGTCGGGCGAATTTACCTCAATTTTGCCGAAATTGAATTTAACACCTTCAGCAGCCTGATGGCGGAAATACGCCGTATCGCTGGCGTTACGGATGTACGCACCATCCCCTGGATGCCCTCCGAACGTGAGCACCTCGCCCTGAGCGCGCTGCTTGAAGCGATGCCCGAACCGTTCCTCTCTTTGGATCTGAAAAGTAAAGTCGAGCGCGTTAACCACGCGAGCTGCCAGCTTTTCGCGCAGAGCCAGGAGAAGCTCAGCAGCCACCACGCCGCGCAGCTGATCCCCGGTTTTAACTTTCAGCGCTGGCTGGACAGCAACCCGCAGAATACGCACAGCGAGCATGTGGTGATTAACGGGCAGAATTTCCTGATGGAGATCACACCGGTCTATCTGAAAGGAGAAGGAAATAGTCGCGTATTGACCGGGGCGGTGATCATGCTGCGCTCGACGCTACGCATGGGGCGCCAGCTGCAAAACCTCTCCAGCCAGGACGTTGGCGCATTCAGCCAGATTATTGCCGTCAGCCCGAAGATGCGCCACGTGGTTGACCAGGCGCGCAAGCTTGCCAGCCTGACCGCGCCGCTGCTGATTACCGGCGATACCGGTACCGGGAAAGATCTGCTGGCGCACGCCGTGCACCTGGCAAGCCCGCGTGCGGCAAAACCGTATCTGGCGCTTAACTGCGCTTCAATTCCAGAAGATGCCGTCGAAAGCGAGCTGTTTGGACACGCGCCGGAAGGCAAGAAAGGGTTCTTCGAGCAGGCCAACGGCGGCTCCGTGCTGCTGGACGAGATCGGCGAAATGTCGCCGCGTATGCAGGCTAAACTGCTGCGTTTCCTGAACGACGGCACCTTTCGCCGCGTCGGTGAGGATCACGAAGTGCATGTGGACGTGCGCGTCATTTGCGCCACCCAGAAAAACCTGGTGGAACTGGTGCAAAAGGGGATTTTCCGCGAAGATCTCTATTACCGCCTCAACGTCCTGACGCTGAACATTCCACCGCTGCGCGATTGTCCGCAGGACATCATGCCGCTCACGGAGCTGTTTGTGGCCCGCTTTGCCGACGAGCAGGGCGTTCCACGTCCGAAACTGTCTGCAGATCTCGGCACGGTGTTAATGCGCTACGGCTGGCCGGGCAACATTCGTCAGCTTAAAAACGCCGTTTATCGCGCGCTGACCCAGCTGGAAGGGTATGAACTGCGCCCTCAGGACATTCTGTTGCCGGATTACGACGCCGGGACGGTATCGGTAGGCGAAGAAGCGATGGAAGGCTCGCTGGATGATATCACCAGCCGCTTCGAGCGCTCCGTGCTGACGCAGCTGTACCGCAGCTACCCCAGCACCCGCAAACTGGCAAAACGGCTTGGCGTCTCGCATACCGCGATTGCGAATAAGCTACGTGAGTATGGATTGAATCATAAGAAAGGTGACGAATAACAAAAAGCCTCTGTAAAGAGGCTTTTTTAATGCTTATTCCTTCGCCAGCGGCGTGGTCACGATTTCTGTTTTTGTCTCGCCCTGAATCGACGCAATCCTGCTTTCGACGTCCTTCACCTGCTGCGCGCTGTGTAGCAGGGTATAGGTCAGGTCAAATTGAGCGCTGGCGCCTGGTTGCAGCTGCTTAACCCGCTTCTGCTCGCGTTCAATGGTGACGGGGTAGGCGTAGCTGGTGCCTGGCTCAATCCCCGTGACATAGCCCTGTTTTGGCGTATCGGTATTTTTCCACAGGGTCAGCACGGGCAGCTGGCGGGTATCAAACTGAATTGACGCGCCTTTGTCACCGGCTTTATTCACCACCGCCGCGAGGGTTTCATGGTTGCTGTCCGCAAGCGGTTTGATGTTAAAGACCATCTCATCAAAGCCTTTTGTCGGCCCGGCGTAGGTTTGCCAGTCGTTAACGCCCGCTTTCGCGTAATCATTGAACGGGCTCACGCTTGCCGCCGGGGCAAGGAAGCGCGCGCCTTCTTCGAGGACAGGCGCCCCGAAGTTGCTGTGGTAGATGATCTGATAGTCATGAGGGTAATCGGCATGGTTCGTCAGAACGTCATGCAGGCTGAACTGGTTGGTTCCTGGAACGTAACGCAGTTCGGTCATGGTTTGCAGATCCGCTTTTTTAAAGGTGCTTTCTTTGATGAGACCGCGAATACGAATTTCATGCGGGGCAGCATCCGCAATTTCTACTTCCACCTGGGATGCCGGTGTATTCCCCGCCTTGCCATGCAGGGTGTAAATCTGGCCGTCAGCGGTGACCGGGTGCCCCGTCCATTCGTAGCCACAGCGGACCATCATCTCGTTGAAACCTTCCAGCCAGCCAAGTCCGTTTCGGCTTTCCAGATTAATATACGCCGGATTAACGACCTCTTTAACGGGCGAATTCCACCCCAGCCTGGTGCCAAAGCCCTCCACATGCAGAAGGTTCATCCCGCGCGTCGGGCTTAAGGTGATGGTCAGGCCGTTTTTACTGCTAATAACGATCACTTTACTGCCTTCCTGCTTGCCGCCGTGCAACACTATTTGCTCAATGCTGAACGTTCGATCGTTAATTTTCAGCTCATCGCTGGAAATCTTCCAGTTCCCTTTTTCCACGCTGCTTTCAGCGCTTGTCAGCACCCAGGTTTTTGCTGCGGCATGGCCCGAAACCAGTACCGAAAGGAGCGTTAAAGCCAGTTTTATTTTCATATTTATCCCTTTTTGCTGAAACGATTATTTAACTTCGTGAGCAAATCTAATGTTTTGGCGATAAGGGAAATGTGATGCGCCTCACTGAGGGTAAATTCAGGGTTGTTTAACGATCAATATGCGGGTGTGATCGCTATTTTGCTGAATTCCAGAAACTTAATTGCGTTAATTTTGTGACGCAAGCTCATTGCTGCTTTAACGATTCAGCGAGTAATTAATAAAAAACCCCGCCATAGCGAGGTTTTGAAAAAGCGGTATAGAATGCTAAGTAATGATTATGCTTTCAGCTTTTCCAGCGCGGCGGTGTAATCCGGCTCGGTAGTGATTTCATTAACCAGTTCGCTGAAGATGACAGTGTCGTTTTCATCAAGAACCAGTACCGCGCGTGCTGCCAGGCCTTTCAGAGGGCCTTCGGCGATGCTGACGCCATAGTTTTCGAGGAAATCCGGGCTGCGCAGGGTGGAGAGGGTGATAACGTTGCTCAGGCCTTCAGCACCGCAGAAGCGAGACTGGGCGAACGGCAGGTCAGCAGAAATGCACAGCACAACGGTGTTGTCCATTTCAGTTGCCAGCTGGTTGAACTTACGCACGGATGCGGCGCAAACACCGGTATCAATGCTCGGGAAAATGTTCAGCACTTTGCGTTTGCCCGCAAACTGAGCCAGTGTGACGTCAGACAGATCTTTAGCCACCAGAGTAAAAGCCTGCGCTTTGCTGCCAGCCTGCGGAATGGAACCTGCAACAGCAACCGGGTTGCCCTGGAAATGAACGAGTTGTGACATAGATATCTTCCTGTTTACATATAGTTAACGTCGGGGCTAGTGTATGTCATCCGCGGATAACACGGCAAACCAAATTTTTTCGCCTTTCAGGGCTGCAAGGAGTCAGTGATGAGAAGTGTTAAGGTCTATGAAGAAGCCTGGCCACTGCATACCCCGTTTGTGATCTCCCGCGGCAGCCGAAGCGAAGCCAGCGTGGTGGTCGTTGAAATCGAAGAGGACGGTTTTAAAGGCGTAGGGGAGTGCACGCCTTACCCGCGCTATGGTGAAAGCCTCGCGTCAGTGATGGCGCATATCATGACGCTGGTGCCAGACCTGCAAACCGGGCTCACGCGCGAGGCATTACAGCAGCGTTTGCCCGCCGGGGCCGCACGTAACGCCATTGATAGTGCGCTCTGGAGTCTCGAGGCGGCGAAACAGCAGCAACCCCTGACAGCATTGCTGGGCGTGGCGCTGCCGGAATCGGTGGCTACCGCGCAAACGGTAGTGATTGGCGAGCCGGAACAGATGGCCACCAGCGCCAAAGCGCTTTATGACGCCGGGGCCCGGCTGCTGAAGGTGAAGCTCGACGATCGTCTGATTAGCGAGCGGATGGTCGCCATTCGCGCGGCGGTACCCTCAGCCACGCTGATTGTTGATGCCAATGAATCATGGCATCCAGAAGGGCTGGCCGCCCGCTGTCAGCTGCTGGCCGACCTGGGGGTGGCCATGCTGGAGCAACCTCTGCCAGCAAAAGATGACGCGGCGCTGAAGAACTTTATCCATCCGTTACCCGTTTGTGCGGATGAAAGCTGTCACACCCGCGCGAGCTTGAGCGAGCTGCAGGGCCGCTACGAGATGATTAATATTAAGCTCGACAAGACCGGCGGGCTGACAGAAGCGCTGGCCCTGGCGGCAGAAGCCCGGGCGCAAGGTTTTTCACTGATGCTGGGCTGTATGCTCTGTACGTCCCGGGCAATCGGCGCGGCGCTACCGCTGGTCAATCAGGTCCGTTTCGCCGATCTGGACGGCCCGACGTGGCTGGCGGTTGACGTCTCTCCCGCGCTCCATTTTACCAGCGGCGTGCTTCATCTCTGAGGCTGCCAGCGTAAAAGATCCACCATGGCTTTTAAGTATTTTTCGCTGGCCTCGTCGGAGGAGATCGGTGGGAATTCAGCGGTTATGCAGGGCAGGCTCAAATCGGCGCACCAGCTACCGAACGAGCCTGGCGTTTCATAGCCCACGCTGGTCACGAGCGGCAGGGCGAATGCGTCTGCCAGCCATGCGCCAAGCTCGGAGTGACGCGGATCTTCAATACAGGCCAGCGGATCGTGGAAGGAGACCACCCACGCGGGGTGGATCTTATGGATAAGCTGGCACAGCGCCTGGGTTTCCGGCTCTGAGCCCGGCTTATCTCCCGTTAGCAGAACCACATCACGCTCCTCGGCGGAGCTGTTCCAGCGATACACCGTTTCCCCGGCGCGCCAGTTTGCTGATGGAAAATTACGGTTTAAGTCAACGCCTCGCGCATTGGCGCGAAGACCCAGCTGGCAGCCGTCCGGGTTAACCGCCAGAATCACGTGATGACGCCGTAATGACGGCGTCAGCGTCCGCAGCGCACATGAAAGCGTCACGATGGAGGAGTTTTCATCCCCGTGCGTGCCGGCAAGAATCAAGCCGCTTTCGCGGTCTGCGTCGGGGGCGGGGAACCAGATCAGCGATGCGCCTAAAAAGGAGCGGCCATATTGCTCAGCGCCCGGCGGAAAGGCGCCGCGTTCCGCTCTCGGTCGGGTGGTTACCATACGAAATCCTGATAAAGAAGACACTACTGGCAGTGTTGTGCAAAACCCGCTGTTAATCAAATAGTTTCCGTAATGGCTAAGAATTGCCTTAAATCACTATTCAGGCGTAAGTTATTTGCATTTCTCTTTGTCGAAACAAATAATTACGCATCTGCTTAATACCTGAATTCATTAAAGGGGATCTTATGAAGCATCCTGTTTCGCGTCTTTTTGCCGCACTGTGCCTGTGCGGGCTCTCTTCACTTTCTTTCGCAGCTGACGTGCCGCAGGGCACTGCGCTGGCGCAAAAACAGGAGCTGGTCAGGCATATTAAAGACGAGCCGGCTTCGCTGGACCCGGCGAAAGCCGTGGGGTTGCCAGAGATTCAGGTGATTCGCGATCTCTTTGAAGGCCTGGTTAATCAGAATGAGAAAGGGGAGCTGACGCCGGGCGTGGCGACACGCTGGCAGAGCAACGATAACCGTGTCTGGATGTTTACCTTACGCGATGACGCGAAATGGTCCGACGGCTCCCCTGTCACCGCCCAGGATTTTGTCTACAGCTGGCAGCGTCTGGTTGACCCGAAAACCACCTCTCCGTTTGCCTGGTTTGCCGCGCTGGCGGGAATTAATAACGCGCAGGCCATTATTGACGGCAAAGCCGCGCCCGATACGCTGGGTGTGACGGCGGTGGACGCCAGAACGTTACGCGTTCAGCTGGACAAACCGCTGCCGTGGTTCAGCAACCTGACGGCGAACTTTGCTTTTTATCCAGTACAAAAAGCTAACGTCGAAAGCGGTAAAGAGTGGACGCGACCGGGCGCGCTGGTGGGGAACGGGGCTTACGTTCTGAAGGACCGCGTGGTGAATGAAAAACTGGTTGTGGTGCCCAATACGCACTACTGGGACAATGCCAAAACGGTACTGCAGAAGGTGACCTTCGTGCCGATTAATCAGGAATCGTCGGCGACCAAACGCTACCTGGCAGGGGATATTGATATTACCGAATCGTTTCCAAAAAACATGTATCAGAAGCTCATGAAGGACATTCCGGGGCAGGTTTATACGCCGCCTCAGTTGGGAACGTATTACTATGCCTTTAACACCCAAAAAGGCCCGACGGCGGATGCACGGGTTCGTCTGGCGCTGAGTATGAGCATCGACCGTCGTATCATGGCAGAAAAGGTGTTAGGGACGGGGGAGAAGCCCGCCTGGCACTTCACCCCAGACGTGACGGCAGGGTTCACTCCGGACGCCTCGCCGTTTGAGCAGATGTCGCAGCAGGAGCTGAACGCCCAGGCCAAAACCTTGCTGCAGGCTGCAGGATACGGTCCTCAGCGTCCGCTAAAGCTGAACCTGCTGTATAACACTTCGGAAAACCACCAGAAAATCGCGATTGCGGTGGCCTCCATGTGGAAGAAAAATCTCGGTGTGGATGTCAAACTGCAAAACCAGGAGTGGAAAACCTACATTGATAGCCGTAACACCGGCAACTTTGATGTGATCCGCGCCTCATGGGTGGGCGATTACAACGAACCATCAACGTTCCTGTCGTTGTTGACCTCCACTCACAGCGGCAACATCTCCCGCTTTAATGACCCTGCCTACGATAAGATCGTCCAGCAGGCGACGCTGGAAACCACCGCGAAGGCGCGCAATGCGGACTACAACATGGCGGAGAAAATCCTTATGGAGAAGGCGCCTATCGCGCCAATTTATCAGTACACTAACGGTCGCCTGATTAAGCCCTGGGTGAAGGGCTACCCGATCAATAACCCGGAAGACGTGGCATATAGCCGGACGATATATATTGAAAAGCACTAATCGGTACTGGCTTGCTGTTAACGCAAGGTAACCACGGCTAAATCCAGAGCTGGCGCGGCTGACAGCGCCAGTTTTCATTAGCGTCCTGAAAAGAGATGTCCTCAAATGACGGTTTTTAGCCATGACGCTATATCCTGGGTCGGCAGGTTATTCTGTACATTCCAGGTATCTTTCATCGGCCACCATACACCGTCTCCCCTGGCGAAGGCCGTGCGATAGCCTGTCATCGTATCATCCGGTTTCAAACGCAGCTCATCCAGTAACGCAGAGAGGGGTAATACGTCTTTAGTGAACGTTTGGCCGGTCACACGTTCAACGGTTTCTGCCAGTTTTCCGTATGAGGTTGTTTCACCTGCGATAAATATCACTTCATTTACGATCCGCGGCTGATGCAAATAAATTTCGGTGGTGAGTCGGCCAATATCCGCAGGTGATGTCACGGTGACCTGTGTGTCCCATCCTCCGAGCGCATTAATGGTTTTTTCGGATAAATTCACCACATCAAATGCCGGTTCGAAGAGAAAACTGGTAAACATGCCGGTTGAAACAATCACCCATTCCGTCGCGTTCTGTTCCCGCAGTAGCATCCTGACATCATACTGCTCGTCCCAGACGGGCTGACCGCTCCCTTTGCCTACCACATCGTAATTCACGCCAAACTGCCAGGGAAAATAGCGTTGAACGCCAGCCTCCAGTACCGCGCGAGTAATCTTTATCTGTGTTCCCGCGCCAGCGACAAACCCCATGCAGTTGATAACAGTATCAAAATCCGCGAAGTGGTTTTTTAACGCGTCAATCGTGCTGGCAGCGACATCGACAGAGATAAATTTGGCCCCTGCATCAGCCAGTTTTTGATGCGTTTCGGACTGAAGCTTACCCCGGCTGTCCCTGGAGCCGGGCGATACGATAACGGAGACAGCGCCGTCGCGCTGCGTGACTGCCGGAACCAGATACTCCAGCACGGCAGCGCCCAATTGTCCTGCACCAAGCACTAATACTTTTTCGCCTGTCGTGATATCACGTTCTTTCATACTGAGCCTCTCTTTGTTAAATCGCTTGATTACTTCAACTTGAGCAAGGTTATGTCAGATGGCTGCATTCGATAAGACGACAAGCATAAGTTAGACTGTTCGTAAAAATGGGATAATCGATCTTTTCATGCGCGGTGGGAATATGGATAAACTGGAATCAATGCGGGTATACGTTTGTGTGGTCGAGACCCATAGCTTCGCCAGGGCGGCAGAAGTGCTGGGGCTACCGCGCTCAACCGTATCGCGGGTCGTTAAGGAGCTGGAGACATACCTGGGCATTCAGCTTTTACAGCGCACCACCCGGAAACTCAGCGTGACCGCAGAAGGCCGACGTTACAATGACGAGAGCAAACGGCTGCTGACGGATATTGCGACAATGGAGTCTTCCTTTCCCGGCAGATCCGCGCAGCCAAGGGGCCGTTTTAAAGTCGGGATGCCGCAGTCTCTCGCCCGACATTGCATTCTTCCCAGTCTCCCGGAATTTCTCCGCCAGTATCCCGAGCTGGAGCTGATACTCTGTTCCAGCGATAACGTGGAGGACATTATTCAGGAAGGGTATGACTGCGTGATCCGCACCGGGAGGATCGAAGATTCAACGACGCTGGTCGCGCGCCCTCTGGCGAACTTCAGATGGGTTGTTCTGGCTTCTCCGGGCTATATAGCCGCCTGTGGTAAGCCGGAAAATCTCGACCAACTGGAAAAGCATTACGCAGTCGGCTACCTGAACCACCGCACCGGGCGTACCATTGACTGGTTTTTTACGCGTGATGACGGCGATTGTGCAATCCGCATGAAAGAGACGCTGATCGTCGATGACACCGACGCCTATATCCAGGCCGGAATTCAAGGGCTCGGATTAATTCGCGTGGCCAGCTATCTGGCTGAGCCGTATCTGAAGAGCGGGGCGTTGGTTCGCTGTATGGAGGACGTCTCTTTCGATTTACCGCTTTCGCTTGTCTATCCACAAAACCGCTATCTCCCGCCTTCGGTACGCGCCTTTTATGACTGGAGCAGAGCGGTGCTACACCAACATGGTGACTGACGGGCGAAAAACCTGATTTTGCTTAATAGCCGGAAATAAAAAAAGCCCGTCAGAGAACGGGCGAAATAAGCAAATGATTTAGTGATTCGTTATCAACATTGTTGGAGGATAACGCCGCGTATCTTACGTGGCTGAGGGCAATGCAGATACCTGACAAATTCGGTAGGTGAAACAATAAATTAAACGTGCACTACAGTGCGTCAAAAGTGGGGTAGAGACTGTTTTCCAGATATTCAACGAAAAACCAAATCTCACCGCTGAAAATAAACCATAAGCCAAATATAATAAGCAATAAAATAATTAAGGTGAGTATTATTTCTGTCTTTCCCATTGTTGCCACAACCCACCCGTCGTTAATTTACTTAAGCTGGGCATTGTAGCGGGGCTTTTCACGATACTCCAGTTTCATGCCGCAAGGACTTTATTACGCCCATCGTTTTTGGCGCGATAGAGCGCATCGTCGACACGTTTAAACAGCGCGTCAATACTCTCTTCCGGGTCATGCCGAGCCACGCCAATACTGACGGTAAAGCGTGGTAAGCCTGGGAGGGTAATATGGGCGACCGCCGCACGGACGGATTCGGCAATCTTCAGCGCCGTTTCGAGAGACGTACGCGGCAACAGGATGACAAACTCTTCACCGCCCCAGCGGAACACCAGGTCATCTTGTCTGCTGCAGGCTTCCAGCGTTCTGGAGAGGGCGATGAGCACCTCATCACCCTTCAGGTGACCAAAGAGGTCATTGATGTTTTTAAAATGATCGGTATCCACCAGCAGCAGGCTAAATTGCTGCTGGGCGGAGAGGTGGCTCAGGTTGGTTTGGTCGATAACGTTATAAAACTGACGTCGGTTGAGTAACCCCGTCATCGAGTCACGTAATGCAGCATTTTCCAGCTCCTGCTCAAGCCTCTTTTGCTCAGTGATATCATGGATTATGCACAGCATCAGTTTGTCACCGTATATTTCAATGGGTCCCGCGTAGGTCTGGACGTGGCGGGTGGTGCCATCGGCAAGGCGGTGAATAAAATTGAGCGGCTTATGTCCGCCGGGCAGCGCGGCGATCTCCGTCATGATGGGCATGACGCCTCTGCCAAGCGTGTTAATTTCCCAGGTGTGCTTCTGGCACATCTCATCATGTGAATAACCGTAAAAGCTGAGCGCGGCCAGGTTTGCATCGACAATTTGCCCGTCACGGGCAGGATCAATTAGCAACATTGGTGCGCTGTTGGTCAGGAAAAAGCGGGCGTAAAACCCGTGTTTTTTGCGTTGATAGGTTGCGGAACGGCTGGCTTTCAGGCCTGAGGGGGCGTGCGAAGAGATCCCTTCGAAAACGATAACATCACCATCCGGCGTGACGTGGGTGAGGGAGAGGCGACAGCTTATCGGTACGTCCTGCCCGCCCCGGCTAACTGTCCAGATCTCGACAATATCGTGATCGTTCTTCAGTTCAGGAACATACATCGACAGTACGGTTTGCGCACTTGCAGAACAGGATCCTTTACGCAGGTCATTCAGCGTTTTATTACCCGTTAGCTGTATTGCGGCCACATTTGCAAAAATAATCTGTTCCGAAACAGGAGAAATGAGCCACACGGGCGTTTTAATTGCATTAAGCGCATCAAAACTATTTTGCGACATAGTATTTTCCTTTTCATCGGCACGATACGCCTGGCAATCATGGCAGAACTGACCCGCATGTACTCCCTTGAAACATACTCTACTCAATCCCGTCAGGCATGATTTTTTTGTGAAATAAATTCGGGGTCCGTTTGAATTTTACTTATGGGTATAATTTGTTTGTCTGAGTTTTTTTGTAGCAGCAGCCACGGAACCTGTTCAGCAGGCAAGGGGCGGGAGAAAAGGTAGCCCTGGAGATAGTCACAGCCGAGGCTGGTCAGTATTGCCTGCTGTTCGTCCGTTTCAATCCCCTCGGCAACGACAGTCATCTCCATGGTGCGGGCAATATTAATAATGGTTTCCACCAGCTTGCGGCTTTTTTCATTTCCCAGCATAGAGGACACAAAGCTCTTGTCGATTTTAAGCTCTTTTGCCGGAAGAACGCTCAGCATCAGCAGATTGGAATAGCCCGTGCCAAAATCATCAATAGAGACGGTGATCCCCGCATGGTTAAAGACGTTGAGCAGCTCGATGCTGCGGTCGAGATTTTTTAGCGCGGTACTCTCCGTGACCTCCAGGATCAGCCTTGAGGGCGACAGATTATATTTATCCAGCATGGACGACACGATGTGAAAGATATCCGGCTGTTCGAACTGAATAGGGGATAAATTGAGCGATAACGTCCACTGGCTGAAACCTTGTTCAGTCCAGAAATGAAGCTGCCGACACGCGGCTTCAATAGCCCAGTTGCCAACCGGAATAATCAAACCCGTTTGTTCCAGAGTGGGTAAAAACAGACCTGGCAGCAAAACGCCTTGCTCCGGATGCCGCCAGCGCAGAAGAGCCTCAAAACCGTGGATTGTCTTATCTTTAGCATGCCAGGTTGGCTGATACCACAGTTCAAACCGATCGCTTTCCAGCGCCTGATAAAGTTCCTGCAGAAAACCCGGCTGCGCCGGAACCGCCGTTGACATCTCAGGGCGGTAAAACGCCCAGCCGTTACGACCTTCTTGCTTAACGTGGTGTAAGGCGGCGTCCGCCTTAAACTTCAGTTCATGCAGCGTTTCGCCATCCTGAGGATAAAGGCTTACACCCGCGCTGAGGGTGGTACTCAACGTATGTCCGCAAAGCGAAAGCGGGCGGCGCATATCCGCAAGCAGCGTCGTGAGCAGGGTAGTGAGCTTTTCTTCGTCGTATTCGGGAACCAGCAGGATAAAGGCATCCCCACCCAGCCTGGCCAGCGTCATCTCACGGGTAAGTAGGGAGGTGATGCGTTGGGCAATGGTAATTAATAACTCATCACCGACGCTGTGACCCCAGGTATCATTCACGCGTCTGAAGCGATCGACATTCAGAAAAATCACGGCAAATTGTTTGTTACTTAACAAGGCGCTGTGCAGACAATCCTGCATTCGGATATCCATCTGCTGGCGGTTTGCGAGGCCGGTGAGAGCGTCAAAGCGAACCTGTAGCTCAAGCTGACGGTTGAGTTGGCGCAGATTGTCCGTCAGCCGGCTGGTCCGCCAGTGCGAATCGATAAGCGAAATAATTAACATCATGCCGAGCAGGGCGAGCGTGGTGACGGAAACCCAGATGGATAACCCCAGCTCGCTGACCCCGCCGGGGAGCGTATGCGCCATCTCATGGAAATGCGCGGCGCTCATGCCCGTATAGTGCATCGCGCAAATGGCGGCGCCCATGACTAACGCGGCGAGAATGCGAGTCACAAAGACCCCTTTGTGCTTATCTCTAAGGCGAAAAGCCAGCCACAGCGCCACACCGGAGGCAACCACGGCAATCATCACGGACACACCCACAATGCGCCGATCCCAGAGGATGCTTCCTTCCAGCATCAACGCGGCCATGCCGATATAGTGCATAGCGACCACGCCAGCGCTGAGGATAACCGTGGCGAAGAACAGCCGAAAGGGAGAGAGGTGTTTGCCCGTAACGGCAATATTTATTGCTATCGTGGAGGCAACGATCGCCACGCCGAGAGACGCAAGGGTTAGCCATAGGTCATAGCTCATCATCATCGGCATTTGCATCGACAGCATACCGATGAAGTGCATTGACCAGATCCCGATGCCCAGCGTGATCCCGCCGGCAATGCGCCAGAACAGAGCCGCTTTACGGCTGGAAAGGGGAATTTTCCCGGCGCTGTCCAGGGCCACAAAGGAGGCGATAAACGCCACCAGATAAGAGACAGCGATCAACACAGGGTCCCACGATATATTGAGCATTATGCAATCCCACGCCTGAGAGGGTTACCGATGTTGCCGGCCGGCACGTCTTTATCTGGCAACGAACATGCGCATTCAAACCATATTAGTTATTTATCGTGGAAAATAGCCACTTATATAAAAGGTCAAACTTACCCGAAATATAAAATATATTCTTTATGTTAATGCATTAAGTACTGCTAAACATAGTCGATAGATTGTAGCAAAGCGTCTTAAATATGTGTGCATATGGACCGTTGTACCGCAGATAATGGTATCGCTTCAGGGGGCTTTGGACCAGCAATACAGTATATGGGGTATGACATTTCTACTAAAACACCTTTTTTATCTGACTTAAGTTAAATGCAGGGTGGGTAACGGCGAAACGAGAAACCAGCGTATTATGTGAGGACAAACGCAAAAGTGAATGCTATAAATCTAAATGCCGACCAAAATATAAGTTGTGGGTAAAATCATGCTAAGAAATATTAGTGTCAGGACCTTCATTGCCTGGTTCTTGCTGTGCCTGTTTTTAGTGAATGCAGGTATCGTTGCTCTATTTTCCAGCAATCTTCCTCTTTTCGTTTCGATTAATCTGGTCAATTTCGTTGGATTATTTTTTCTCTGGAGTTATATGACGAAGTTTCTTGTGACGCCGATCAATACTGTGAAAAAAAGTATTGAAGAAGTGACCGCAGGCAACTTAGGCGTCTCTATCCCCGAGTTTGGCAATAACTGCGCGGGGCGATTAATTCCCGGGATTAATAGTCTTTCCAGCAACATCGCTACGCTGGTGCGTGAGATCAGGGCATCATCACAAAACGCCATGGCCTTGTCGGATCAGCTCTCTTCCCGCAGTGCTCAGCTCTCGGTGAAAACAGAGCAACAGTCTGCATCTCTGGTACAAACTGCGGCAAGTATGGAGCAGATGGCGGCAAGTACCCGAAACAATGCCGATAATACCCGGCTGGCGAGCGAGCAGGCGAATGCCGCGACGCTGCAGGCGCGCAAGGGCGGAGATCTGATGGAACAGGTTGCCAGCAATATGCAATCCATTACCGAGTGCGCGCAGCAGATGACGGAAATTATCTCGCTGATCGACGGGATTGCATTCCAGACGAATATTCTGGCGCTTAACGCGGCCGTCGAGGCCGCGCGGGCGGGCGATCACGGGAAAGGGTTCTCCGTGGTCGCAGAGGAAGTCCGAAACCTGGCCCACCGCAGCGCTGAGGCGGCGAAAAACATCAAAACGCTGATTGACGTTACCAGCAGTAATGTCACCCAGGGTGCCAGCGTTGTGTCGGAAGCGGAGAAGAATATGCGTGACATCGTGACCGGCTCCGGCAACGTCAGCCGGTTAATGGACGAAATTTCTACCTCAACCGCAGAGCAGGAGAAGGGCATTTCCCAGATCACGCTGGCGCTGTCCGAACTGGAGCGGGTCACGCAAAGCAACGTGGCGATGGCGGAGGAGCTCAACGGTTCCTCTGATGTGCTGCGTAATCAGGTGATCGAACTGCAGACGCGGACCCGAAATTTCAGGCTGGACCAGGGGCACCCCTCGTCACCCGTAGCCAGCCCTGTCTCGTTTCATCCGCGCCCCGAGCACTCTCATTGACAGCTTCCCGAAGCCTGGCATGCCAGGCTTTTTTATTCTCAAAATATAGCGTGTACAATTCCTGAGCGATTTCAGCGCGATGCGAAACATAGTTGTTGCTTAACCCCTGATGGAAGCTAGACTGACATCGAAAGAGCCAAACAGGGGAGGCGCTGTGGAGAGCATTAAAGGATCCGAACTTAACGTTCCTGACGCAGTTTTTGCGTGGGTGCTGGACGGTCGCGGCGGTGCCCGACCGCTGGAAGATGATGATGTCATTGATAAAGAGCATCCCTGCTGGCTACATCTGAACTATACCCACCCGGACAGCGCTGACTGGCTGGCCTCGACTCCGCTGCTGCCTAACAACGTACGTGATGCGCTGGCGGGGGAAAGCCTGCGGCCTCGCGTAAGCAGGATGGGTGACGGGACGCTTATCACCCTGCGCTGTATAAACGGCAGCACGGATGAACGTCCCGATCAGCTGGTTGCGATGCGCGTCTATATGGACGATGGGCTGATTGTTTCCACACGTCAGCGTAAGGTTCTGGCGCTGGATGACATTGTGAACGACCTCAAAGAGGGGACCGGACCGGTTGACTGCGGCAGCTGGCTGGTGGACGTCTGTGACGCCCTGACCGATCATGCGAGCGAATTTATTGAAGAGCTGCACGATAAAATCATCGACCTGGAAGATAATCTGCTCGATCAGCAGATCCCGCCGCGCGGCTTTCTGGCGCTATTGCGCAAGCAGCTGATCGTGATGCGTCGGTATATGACGCCACAACGGGATGTGTATGCCCGTCTGGCCAGTGAAAGACTCAACTGGATGAATGACGATCAGCGCCGCCGGATGCAGGACATTGCTGACAGGCTGGGCCGCGGGCTGGATGAGATCGATTCCTGTATCGCCCGAACGGCGGTGATGGCGGATGAAATCGCGCAGGTGATGCAGGAGTCGCTGGCGAGAAGAACCTACACGATGTCCCTGATGGCGATGGTCTTTTTACCCAGCACATTTCTGACAGGGCTTTTTGGCGTCAATCTGGGCGGTATACCCGGCGGCGAATATCGGTACGGCTTCACCGCGTTTTGCGTCATGTTAGTTGTTTTGATTGGTGGTGTTGCATGGTGGTTGCATCGTAGTAAATGGCTGTAAATTTACGATTTTTTCACCTTTTTCGAGGATTAAAACGCTCTTTTAATTGAGCGAAGTCAATAAACATCACCCCCGTAAGGTGCAATATTACTCCCGCAGGTGAATGCAACGTCAAGCGATGGGCGTTGCGCTCCATATTGTCTTACTTCCTTTTTTGAATTACTGCATAGCACAATTGATTCGTACGACGCCGACTTTATAGTCGGCTTTTTTTTGCCTCCTGTTTCTCAGCGTCTACCCTAAAAGGGACGACAGCAAATCCTGGAGGGAAAGATGAGCATTTTACTCGCTCTGCTACTGCAACACGCGCGTCAGTCCGATCCTGTCCCCACCGATCCCGTGCCGATGCCCGATCCCATTCCGCGTCCGCAGCCGATGCCAGACCCGCCGCCGGACGAAGAACCGATTAAATTGTCGCATCGAACCCCGAGATCTGCGAGGATACGCGCCATCTGACCGTAAAGATGACCACGAGAGATTATTGTGACCGCTTTTTCTACCCTGAATGTTCTGCCTGCCACCCAACTCGACAACCTCAACGAGTTGGGATACCTCACGATGACGCCTGTTCAGGCGGCCGCGCTGCCCGCTATCCTTGAAGGCCGGGATGTGCGTGTGCAGGCGAAAACGGGCAGTGGGAAAACGGCCGCTTTCGGTCTTGGTCTGCTGCAGCATATTGACGCGTCGCTGTTTCAGACCCAGTCACTTGTCCTGTGCCCGACCCGCGAGCTGGCAGACCAGGTCGCGGGTGAACTGCGTCGCCTGGCGCGCTTCCTGCCCAATACCAAGATCTTAACCCTCTGCGGTGGGCAGCCGTTTGGCGCACAGCGCGATTCGCTCCAGCACGCGCCGCACATTATTGTCGCCACGCCCGGCCGCCTGCTTGATCACCTGCAAAAAGGCACCGTTTCGCTCGATGCCTTAAGCACGCTGGTGATGGACGAGGCGGACAGGATGCTGGATATGGGCTTCAGCGATGCCATTGATGAAGTGATCCGCTTCGCGCCGGCCGGGAGGCAGACGCTGCTGTTCTCTGCGACCTGGCCTGAAGCCATCGCCGCGATCAGCGGTCGCGTGCAGAATAATCCGCTCACCATTGAGATCGATAGCGTCGATGCTCTGCCGGCCATCGAACAGCAGTTCTTTGAAACCTCGCAGCAGGGAAAAATCCCGCTCCTGCAGAAACTGCTGAGCCAGCACCAGCCTGCGTCATGCGTGGTGTTCTGTAATACCAAAAAAGACTGCCAGGCGGTTTGTGATGCCCTGAATGCGGCGGGGCAGAGCGCGCTGTCGCTGCACGGCGACCTTGAACAGCGCGATCGCGATCGGACGCTGGTGCGCTTTGCTAACGGCAGCGCGCGCGTGCTGGTGGCGACCGACGTGGCCGCACGCGGCCTGGATATCAAATCCCTTGAACTGGTGGTCAACTATGAGCTGGCATGGGATCCCGAAGTGCACGTCCACCGTATTGGTCGCACTGCTCGCGCCGGAAACAGCGGGCTGGCCATCAGCTTCTGCGCGCCGGAAGAGGCGCAGCGCGCCAATATTCTCTCAGAAATGTTGCAGATCAAACTGAACTGGGTGAACGCGCCGGGGAACGTCAGGCTCGTGCCGCTGGAGGCCGAAATGGCGACGCTGTGCATTGATGGCGGCAAAAAGGCCAAGATGCGACCGGGGGATGTGCTGGGCGCACTGACCGGAGATGTGGGGCTGGAAGGAGCGGATATCGGGAAAATTGCCGTTCATCCGGCACACGTGTACGTGGCGGTTCGCCAGGCGGTTGCGCATAAGGCGTGGAAGCAGCTGCAAAACGGCAAGATTAAAGGCAAAACCTGCCGCGTACATCTGCTGAAATAAGGCATAAAGCGTCTCAGAAGGTCTTTCTGAGACGCCCATCGCTTATTTCACTTCAAGCACGTTCAGACGCAACTCTTCGAACTGATTGTCCTCGTCTTCCGGCTGCCAGCCCGCAGGCTGCATTGGGATCTCTTCCCGGTCAAACGCCAAATCGCCACCATTCACCACCTCCGAGCCGTGGTTGATACCTTTGAAGTCGAACAGCTCTACGTCCGCGAGGTGGGAAGGAACCACGTTCTGCATCGCGCTGAACATGGTCTCAATACGGCCCGGATAACGTTTGTCCCAGTCGCGCAGCATGTCGCCAATCACCTGACGCTGCAGGTTCGGCTGTGAGCCGCACAGATTGCATGGAATGATCGGGAACCCTTTCGCCTGAGAAAAACGCTCAATGTCTTTTTCCCGGCAGTAGGCAAGAGGGCGGATCACAATATGCTTGCCGTCATCGCTCATCAGCTTAGGCGGCATGCCTTTCATCTTGCCGCCATAGAACATATTCAGGAACAACGTTTGCAGGATATCGTCGCGGTGATGGCCCAGAGCAATTTTGGTCGCGCCCAGTTCCGTTGCGGTGCGATAGAGAATGCCGCGGCGCAGACGGGAGCAAAGCGAGCAGGTGGTTTTCCCTTCCGGGATCTTCTCTTTCACGATGCCGTAGGTGTTTTCTTCGACGATTTTATACTCAACGCCCAGCTGCTCCAGATATTCCGGCAGAATGTGCTCCGGGAAACCCGGCTGTTTCTGGTCAAGGTTGACCGCCACCAGGGAAAAATTCACCGGCGCGCTTTGCTGAAGATTACGCAGGATCTCCAGCATGGTGTAGCTGTCTTTACCCCCTGACAGGCAAACCATGATGCGGTCGCCTTCTTCAATCATGTTGAAGTCCGCAATGGCCTCGCCCACGTTACGGCGCAGGCGCTTTTGCAGTTTATTCAGGTTGTATTGCTCTTTCTTTGTATTTGATTGATTTTCTTGCATTTATTACTACCTTCGGAGCCAGTAGGGGCACAATAGGGGCAAAAATTTTTCAGCGTGCCAGCTTATCGTTAAGCATCAGCACCTGTTCGCCATTCATTTCTTCAATCCACGCACCGTAGACTTCATAAACCATTTGCGCGTTTTCATGCCCCATCTGGCTGGCTATGAAAGACGGGTTAGCGCCGGCAGATAAAAGCCAGCAGGCAAAAGTATGCCGCGTATGGTACGGATTCCGGCGGCGAATACCAGCACGTTTTACAGCTGCGTTAAATCTGGAGCCGATACTCGATAAAGAGTAGTAGGCCTTCTGTATGCCCTTGCGCATCCTGGGCATGAAAACAAACCGCAGGTTCTGATATTCCATCGCACCATACTCTCGGTGATGAAACACAATCTCGGTTTTGGGCTGTAACGAAGTCAGCGTACGCTGTGCCTTCAAGGCCTCTAGTGCTGGCTCTAATAGCGTGATAACTCGATCACCTGCATCGGTTTTTGGTGGGACGAACATTCCTAGCGCATTAAGGTTGCGCTGTATATGAGCCGTACCTTTTTCCCAGTCGATATCTTCCCAGGCAAGAGCTGCAAGCTCTCCATGACGGACACCAGTATAAACTGCGAACGTCCACATATTGAGGCTTTGGCCACGCTCGGATGCCGCAAGCAAACTAAACTCCTGCTTCGTTAAAGGATCCGGTTTTACTTTCCCTTTGTGTAGTTTCTTGATCCCTTCAAAGGGTTTGCAACTGATAAAGCCAGATTTGTGTGCAAACCGAAGAAGGGAGCACAGAAGCGATATATAGTTGTTCACGGTACGCACAGTGCGTCCCTGTTTGTTACTTCTGGGATTTGCCAGGTAAAGTGTCTCACCGTTCAACAGCTCCTTTCTGTATTTCAGAATGTCGCTGTGGCGTATAGTTGAAACAGGCGTATCTCCGTTAATGATGTGCATTAACGTACCGAGTTGTGAGCGAGTCTTACGCATGGTATTCGCGCTAATTTCGGTTTCTTTAATGCTCGTCCACAGTTCACACAGCTCTGAAAAGGTTTGAACTGAAGCAGTGGTTACGGTTTTTTTTGCTCTGGACGATGAAGGAAAGCGCTGGTGGTAATCAAACTCTCCAAGGTTGATCTCACTAACGATCACAGCCCGAAGATTCCCGGCTTTTTTGATGTTCGCCGGGGTGTTAATCCAACCTTTGAGAATTTCGCGGCAACGCTTTCCCCGGTACATAAACCAGATACAAATCTTATTGTTTCTGATTTCGACACCTGTAGGCAAAGCTGCCATCTTACGCATCCCTTATTAACTGATTAATTCTCGGATAGTTTTACCAGGTTGTGCCACGCAAGGTTTTTTCTCCGGAAGGAGAAACCCGTTTAAAATGGACACCTTCCACCCAACAGCCCTGTCGATACTTCTCAATCTGTCGTTCGGTCAGGCCTGTTTTTTCTGTGAGTCTTGCGCCAACAACCCATTCTTCGTTAAAAATTACCTGCGACATGGTTCACCTCAGGTAACCGGCATGAGTATAGATATGCCGGTCCGTAGTTGTTGATATTTCAGTTTCAGTTTGCTTGGCCGGGCAGGGAGCGTAGTCGGCGCATGCCAGTCATTGCTGTGGCCACGTAGCTTGCCTTGCAGTTCACTACCTCGACCCAGACCTTCACGCCTTCCACTCTCACCGTATAGGTCTCTTTCATCTTGCTGCGCCCGTAGTCACCATATCTCTGCTGGTGGGCTGCGAGTGCGATTTCACATGCCTGGCGAGCCAAAGGGGATTGCTTACTGCCTCGATTAATCAGTCGCATTTCTTCTCCTTGAGGGAGGGTTTCCCCTCCCGATCTCGTTAGTCCACGTATTCCGGTTTCATATCCGCCAGAGTGATGCTGAACTGACCATGCAATTCATCGCCCAGATGACGTTTAGACGACGCAAGAACGCGCTCTACCTCTGCGAACCGCGCAGCTGCATCGGGTTCATCTGAAGGTGGCAAGGAATTGATGGCTGCTTCGACTTTGTTCCGTGCATCAACCAGGTAATAACGCTTCACGGCCTTGTTTTTCAGCTCAGTGAACAGGGCAGAACCCAGCGTTGCTTTCACGGTTTCAATATCTGCGCGCAGAGCTTTAGCGCTATCCACATCCTGAGCCGCCTCGATGCGGTCGCGGAAATCATCAGCTAGAGCATCGATGTTTTGTGCCGATTCATGAGCCGTTTGAGTAGTAGTGACGTTGTCACCTGAAATATCAGCGAGGCTAACGTGCTGCGCTGGTGCGGGGTTTACCTCTCGTTCTTCACGGCGATCATCGAGCTCATCCGGGGTGTAAACGCCCAGAATCACATCCGGGCAGAACAGTCTCGCCCAGCGTTTGACGGCCAAGTACGCCAGCTGCTGGCGTGGGTCGTCAGCCCACAGGGTAGAGTTTCGGGTTCGGGCCTGAGCCAGCAGCAAATCGAGTTCTCTTGGCTGATCTTCGCCTTTAAGCGTTGCGCGGATAATGATGCCGATCCCGGCTTCGTCAGCCAGGGTCCAGCCCGGGACGCGGTACTCGCCTTTGTCTCCTTTACGGATATGGAATTTTCCAACGACCTTTTCCCATGGCCCGTACCACTCATATTCAAAACGGCTGGCCAGCACGCCGCTGCGCGAGATGACGGCATTAACCAGTTGCGCTTCGTACCCGAGCACACCGTTAATAAGGTGCGTTTTCTGCGCCACGGCAAAGGGATTCATCTGCCACTGTGCCGCTTGCATTGCTACAGCCATGCAGTCGGCCTGGTTGCCCTGCAGGTGCTTAGGAACAGTAGCGGTGCCTTGGGCCATAATCTGCGCGAACGTGCTGATGGCGTTCAGATACTGGGAATCGAACAAAGCCACGTTGGAGTTAATAACGGTGTTCTGGTCAGCAACGGTAACGTTAGTGTTATGCATAAATCCCCCTTAAGCCTGAGCGCGCAGCGCTTCGAGGCGGCGCAGGTCGAAGTCGTTCAGTTCATCGGTGTAAACCGTAAGCGCCATGACTGTTAGTCATTGGCGAAATCGATATCAGGGCGTCGTCCCGGCAGATCGAGTTTTGCAAATTTATGGGGTTACCGGCGTAACTCCGCACGAGTTGCGCCCAGATCTCTACCCAAACCCAACAGACGGTTTACCCAAACAGGAGCCTTAACAAAATGCAGACTGTTTCATTCCAACAGAGTAACAGAGCTTCCTCTAATTCACTGATATTCCAGTGTCATCAAAGCGAATCGGCAGTGAAGGATATCGATCATCGCGATATCTGCTCGGCGGTACGAGCTTGGGCGGCGGCAGAAGGGCGCGTAGCTGTAGCACTTCAAATCCAAGAAGCGGCGGAAGAACTTCAACTTGATGACGTGGATTTCTCAGGCCAGGCCGATGTCTGGAACGTGAAGCTGTTCCGCTGGCTCGACAACAAAGAAGACTCCGCATCGTACCGAAAGAACATCGAACAGCTGGTGCCCGCGATCATGTCCGTATTACCGCTTCGATACCGCGACCGTGTCGTTAAGAACGACTCGTTTGCCTACCGGATGGCCCGGCTGGAAAAAGAGGTGAGTGAGGCGAAGCAAGCTTTGATGCTCGATGCACCGAAAAAGGAAAAGCTGAAGGAGTTAGGAGAGGGGATTTTCGAAATGTTCAGGATCGATCCGGACCTTACGGCTCCACTGCTGGCGATGGTCACAACCATGCTGGGGGCAATGTGAAGACTTCAGAAAAGGCGAAAGCCGGTCTGCGCTAACAGAACCGACTTTCAGGTGCAAAAACGGAGTGTAATTGCGGAGCTAAGTATGTCAAACACAGCTGAAATTATCAATTTCCCCAACAGAACTGAACAACCGGGAGGTCGTATGGCCGACCTGTCGAACGGGTATACCAAGGTCGCTAACGAAATCCAACAGCTCAAGCCTCGTCTGAGAATGTCAGGCCGGGAGTGGCAGTGTTTTGAGGCGGTGATCTGGCTTACCTACGGCTGGAACAAGAAACAGGACCGCGTTACGAACACGGTGATCGCTGAGCTTACAGGGCTGAGTGATTCGCATGTTTCTGATGCGCTGAAATCGCTCGCAGAACGCAAAATTATCTTCAGTCAAAAGCAGGGAGTGATGAAAACTGTCGGTATAAATACTGACCTTTCCGCCTGGGTTTTAGACAAACCGAAAACGGGAAAAGTCTTCCCGAAATCGGGAAAAGTGTTACCGAAAACGGGAAAAACCTTCCCGGAAACGGTAGACACCCAAGACTATAACAAAAACAATATTAAAATATCCTCGTCTCGGAATTCTGACGAATCCCGAAACCAGAAAACTCAAAAGTTTCTCTCTCGTCATCCTGAAGCTGCCGCCGGGATATACACCCCTGCAGGTAAATCATGGGGATCCGCTGACGACCTCAAGGCCGCTCGCTGGATTTACGAAAGGCTTCTCACCGTCAACGCTTCGCTATCCGAACCAAACTGGGCTGAATGGGCAAACACCATCAGGCTGATGCGTGTTCAGGACAATCGTACTCACTACGAAATCTGCGACCTGTTCCAGTGGGCCAACAGGGATGAATTCTGGAAAGACAATATCCTGAGCCCTTCGAGTTTGCGCAAGCAGTGGGATCAACTCACAACCAAACGGCTGCGCGCAACCGGGGCGGCAAAGTCATCGCGGGGCGGCGTTGACCTGCATAACACCGACTGGATTGACGGGGTGCTGGAATGAAAAATCTTGCCGAGAGCATTCGCAATTTTGACAGGGAACAGGCTCGCCGCGTGGCGCACAACATGCCTGAGCAGTACACCGAACGCGAACAAACGCAGCAGGTGGCTCAGATTATCAACGGGCTGTTCGTACAGCTGGCAGCCGCGTTCCCGGCAAGCTTGGTTAATCGCAGCCAGGAAGACGTGAACGAGATCCGCCGTCAGTGGGTGCTGGCCTTCAAAGAAAACGGGATCACCACTCTGGAGCAGGTTGAAGCCGGCATGCGCATGGTGCGCCGTCAGGAACGCCCATTCCTGCCTTCGCCAGGCCAGTTCATCAAGTGGTGCAGGGAAGGGCGCTGCGTGCTGGGGATCACCGTCGCTGATGTGATGGCCGAATACTGGAAGTGGCGCAAGCTGGTGTTTCGGTACCCGAGCAGCGAGCAATATCCGTGGCCGAAGCCGGTTTATTACCACATCTGCCTTGAGCTGCGTCGCCGCGGAACTGATGGCCAACTGAGCAACAAAGAGCTTGAGCGTGAAGCTGGAGAAATACTGGGTATGTGGGAAAAGCGGGTGCTGGCCGGAAAGCCGATTCCGCCTATTCGTCGGGCGTTGGCTGCGCCAGTTGATCCGAAAGGGCCGACACCGGCGGAGCTTTTGAAAGCTAAATATCAGCGGATGAAAGCAGATGGCAGGGCATAGTGAGGAAATGGTCTGTTATGAGCGAGAAGCGGACTCTACCGTGGATTTTATCAACACTCAGGGATTGCTTTTAAAAATTGTTATCCAGTTTTACTGCATGAGGTATCCCATAATTGTCCTACCGTTTTACTCATTTTTTGTCTCTTTTATCTATGACATCAATGGTTAAGATTACAACGTCTGAGCAGACGTACTAATTTAAATTCTGTCATTCAGTCGTAGCGATTCTGTGAGGAATCTTTTTATTTTAAACAACTCAAAAAGGTGGAAATAACGATGAAGCGTCCAAACTGGTTTCAAGTTTCCGATAAAGGTGGCAAGGCTATAGCAGCGCTCCATCATTACGCCACTACTGGTACAGGTTTACCTGCCGAGCTGATCCATTTAATTTTTTTAAGAGTTTCCCAGATCAATGGTTGTGCACACTGCATAGATATACATACTCGCGATCTTATCAAGAGTGGCATGTCCGTCGAAAAGATTGTATTGGTGCCTGTCTGGCGAGAAGCTACCTATTTATTCTCGGATATAGAGCAAGCTGCCCTCTCATGGGCGGAAGAAGTTACCCGTGTTAGTGAAACACATGCTTCCGATGAAGCATATTCCGCAGCGCTTTCTGTATTCGGTGAAAAAGATTTGGTTGAACTTACCATTGTTATTGCCACCATGAATGCCATTAATCGTATGGGTATTAGTTTTCGAATGAAGCCGCTTGCTAAAGCTTGACAGATGTAAATAGCTCCCATAAGGGACTCTGGAGCTATATTAAAGTCTGCTTCTGGCACACAAATGACATCCCAGCCTGTGCATGACCGTAAAAACTACCTTCACTTGATAAGCCGCTTCGGGTTATGACGAGGCGCTTGTGTGACATGCTGGAAAACCAATTTAGGCGTTTACTGAAAGCCTGGTTGTCCTCAAGTGAAACGACCCTTAGAAATTTCTATGGCGAAATAATCACATAAGTCTTCTCCACGTGTGTTATAAGCGAGTTTGAAATCGCCACCACTGGCGGTTAAGAGGCATCTCATGAAACTACGCATCACAAGAGCAATCGGCCTCAGCAAGTTCTCGCCACGTTGGGTTAAGGTTATCTGTTTACGGTTGACTAAAAACGATATTGAGCGCTCCCTTAACGCTCTTCTGGCCACAATCGATGAATCTGAACTTACCCCTGAGCAAGTCAAAGCATTAAGGGAATGCATTGACAGAATTAACATCGCAAGGGGGAAGGGTATGAAGGCGTGAGCACGTTTGATTAAAGGTAAGCCAACACTGTATTTGCGCGGCGCGTTTGCTGCGCAAGTATCGCTGACCGTTCGATACCAGCTGAGCTTTTAAAGCCAAATTTAATTGGATCAATGCTGGTGTGAGGAGATAGAGATGAACTGGTTCCTGTGAGCGAAAATGAGGCCAACAATCCAAGCCTGCTGGGTTTACCGTTATCAACTGAGTACTGAAGCATTGCCTTTGCACCCGCCGGATCCGCTTACATTTCCCTATGTATTAGTTTACCCACCTCCAGCTTGACACTGATCAATTATGACTGCGTTAAGCCTATGAAAAAAGTAATAAGTCTTGAATCCTGACAAAATACCGGGATAGTAGGATTGATTATTAGACGATCGGTCAATATTATTTGTACATGACTTAATTACTGAACGATAAACGCCCAAATAGACGAGGTGAAAGTGTTTAAATCTTTATTAATAAACAAAGCAGATGAACGCTACAGTGCGCAACTTGTTGAAATTGCTGAAAGTGAGCTGCCGCAGGGGGATGTTGAGGTAAATATTGAATATTCCTCCATCAACTACAAAGATGCGCTTGCCATTACGGGCCGAGGCCCAATCGTCCGACACTTTCCAATGGTGCCAGGCATTGATTTTGCCGGTACGGTGTCCGCCAGTTCACATCCTGAATATCAGCCCGGAGATAAGGTTCTACTGACAGGCTGGGGTGTAGGGGAAAAACACTGGGGTGGGCTGTCTGAAAAAGCACGAGTGAAAGGCGACTGGCTGACGCCGCTTCCGGCAGGCGCAAATAGCAAACACGTCATGGCTATCGGGACGGCTGGGTTTACCGCGATGCTGTGTGTCGACGCGCTGCTCAATCATGGTGTTAAGCCTGAAGATGGGTCCGTACTTGTTACCGGTGCCAGTGGAGGTGTCGGTAGTATTGCGGCCATGATCCTTTCGTCTATGGGCTTCCATGTGACCGCTTCTACCGGTCGGCCGGAAGAATCCTCGTGGCTATATAAAACGGTCGGGGTGAACGACATCATTAACCGTGCTGAGCTTTCAAGCCCGGGCAAACCGTTACAAAAAGAACGCTGGGCTGCTGCCATTGATACAGTCGGCAGCCACACGCTCTGTAACGCCTGTGCAGGGGTCCGCTATGGCAGTATTGTTGCAGCCTGTGGCATGGCTCAGGGTATGGAGTTGATGGGAAATGTGGCTCCGTTTATTCTTCGTGGTGTTACGCTGAAAGGGATTGATAGTGTCATGTTCGCGAAAGAGAAAAGAGCGGCGATCTGGCAGCAGGCGTTAAAGCATTTACCAGAGTCCAGGCTGGATAGCCTGACGACTGTATATCCGCTAAGTGAGGCCATCACTGTAGCCGAAAAACTTCTGAATGGCGGAATTCGCGGTCGAGCGGTAATTGAATGTAGCTAATTATAGATACGGAGTTGCAGATCGAACGAGGGGCCGCTAACGGCTCCTCTTTTACTGTACTTCAGTTGCTTCCTGCGACGACTGGTAACGGACAGATGTTTTGAAATAGTTCCAGAAATCGTACACAGGTTGGGTTGAACTATAAAGTTTGGAACGCATAACGGCACCCTCCCAGCCACTCCAGAAAATTGCTGCCAGTTGTTTGTCGTTCATTTCGGAGCAAATTTCGCCTGAAGTTAGTGCATCGGACAGACAGGAAGCAACAAGTTCTTGCCAGCTCTCAAGAACATCTTGTAGCTGCTGGATAAAGGATTGTGGCAGTCCCGGACTTTCCTGCATCATATTTCCAACAAGGCAGCCTCGGGTAAAATTGTACTTTTTAATCCCGTTGCAGGCATCGTGGATAAAATTTTCCAGCCGTAACATTGGTTCGCATAAAGGTTGATGAAGGTGTTTTTTAAGTTTATGCTCGAAGAAACTGTCATAGGCATGGAGGACGGCCTGCGCATACTCCTCTTTGCTCTTGAAGTAATAATAAAATGAGCCTTTAGGCACACCGGCATTTTTGACAATGGCATCGACTCCAGTTGCAAGAAAACCATTCTGCGTCAGCAACTCAAGACCGCTGCAGATCAGATCATTACGAGTATCTGCATAGGTGCTCTCTGTTTTCCGTGGTCTTCCCCGTCTGCGGATTTCACTGGTCATGGCTCTTCTCCTACATGTTTAGCGGCAAAGAATAAGTGATTTTGCCTAACAGCTACAACCAGTTTCACCTCGGCATTTTTGAAGGGCACCATTGCCAACTACAAGTCTCAATACCGTCTTACTTAACTCAACTGCAGCGCATATGAGCGACCTTGCTGTCCCTCATGTCAAATTTTATTAGTGAGTGCAGCAACGAATTGGCTGCGCCCGCTTTGTGTACTTATCGGACATTACACTTTGCTTATCACAGAAGAATGTCTCAAGTTTCATTTTAACATTCTTTAAACTCATTAGATTCTGGCCAGAAGATCGTCAAAGATCCATTTTTATCATATTTTGAAAAAAGATTGCCCTGGAAGCAAAATATCCCAGCGGATTCTAACCACATCCATTCTTCTGGTTGTTCGACACCTGTTGCACAAATCCTTATCTCTAAAAGTTCGCCGCAACGTATTAAGCTTTGCAGTATCGCCTGTTTGGTACCGTCTTTATGTATGTTTTGGATTAGTTGAGGGTGTATTTTTAGCTTCTCAGGCTGAAATTTTGAAAGAAACAATAAACCTGCATTTCCTACACCAAAGTCATTAATAGCAACGCTTAAACCGCAACTTTTGAGTATCTGCACTGAATGCGCGAACTCATCAATTTCAGGGATTATTTCGCTCTCTGAAAACTCAACTATAACTTGTTCTGGGTATAAGTTACTTTCTCTGATGTAATCGAGCAATATCTCAATCGCATTAGGTACCCTCAGTAAGGTTAAAGGCAGGAGTGTTATTGATACTCGTTGTGAAGAGGTAATGAAACTCCCTGCGATTTTTAACAAATCTCTCTTCGATTCCAAATCAAAAAATAAATTATTGGCTTTTATATCGTCTTTATCTGATTTTGCACTCAAGACAAAAGAATGAATTTGAGCAGCCAGAGGGTCTATAACTGCATGCATGTCTTCGATAATATCGGGATCAACCGATGATACATTTATTTGATCGGATGAAAAAAACCAACTGTATCTATCAGGAAGTTCATAATAGCTGTCTGTCTCAGCAGAATCTATAAATGTACGGAAAAACCGTAATGCTCTGTCGTTGTAAAGCAATTTATGTTTGGTTGTTCCACGTTGAAGAACCCTGTCCAGACACTCTTCTTTACTGAATAGTCTTATATCAATTAATTCCATGCCTGAGCGACCAAATCGTCGATAGGGGGCATAATCGGATAAGAGTTCTACAATGTTAAAGTGAAGTGCATCCATACAAATTTTTTTATAGATTTGCCTTACAGCGGTTTCATCTCCTTCCAGAAGCTGGAAGAAATGAACGCCATTAAAAAGTAAAACACCAGTTACCCCCGCACGTTCATTTCGGGAATTGGCTTCACTAACCATGTCAACTATGGATTGAATTGGTGTATCAGCTCGCAGGTGGCTTCGGTAGATGAGAGTGGTAAGCATAGTTGCACACTTTAAAGGATTTTCTACTAAAGTAGCATGCGAAAGGTCAGTTAGTGCTATTTTACTGAAAAAATTTACAAAAAAGAGTTCTGTGACCTTAAAATTGTCTATGAAGGGTAAAATGCTTCACAAAAAAACCAATCAATAAACGTGGTTAAAGCCCGCGAGATATGTTTGGCTCTGCAACATCAAATCGCCTGGTGTGCACACGTGATAAAGTAAAAATTAATTCTAAGATTGTGGTAGTAAAAATGATTACATGGAGTTTCGAATGGTTTTTATTGCGGCTTTAACTTTATCTTTTCTTCTGTGTGTAGCGGGCCTTATCTTCATTTTGCTGGAGTTAGTTAGCATAGGCTGCAACCCTGAACGACATTGAACAATACGTGCAAGAAATCCAGCAAAATCACTGATTGAAAGTCTCTTGACCTCACGTTAACTTGAGCTTTTAAAATGGCGATTCTGTAGATAGTTAAAGGATTAGCCTAATGAAAGAGATTGATGTCGGTTTTACGCACGTTGCGTTTGTTGTTAGAGATTTGGAAAAAAGTATCGATTTTTACGGCCGTTATGCTGGCATGGAAGTCGTACACAGGCGAGAGCCTGACCTTCCGGAGGCACGTAAAGTCGCGTGGTTAAGTGACCTAACTCGCCCTTTTGCGCTTGTCCTTGTCCAGGTTGATGCTGTGGCTGACACCCCTTTAGGTAATTTTGGTCACTTGGGAGTAGCTTGTTCAAGCATTGAAGAAATCGACAATAAGGTAGCGATGGCCAGAATGGAAGGCTTCTTGCGAAAAGAACCGGTTCAGGCAGGGGAACCGGTAGGTTATTATGTCTTCTTCGCTGATCCTGATGGTAACACACTTGAACTTTCTTATGGTCAGAAAGTCGGGATCGAGGCTTTTCGTCATTATGATACAGTGCCTGCATCTCAGTAAATTTCGATAACCGGTTGGATTACATTACGCTCTGGTAATGTTTCATATCGTTTTAGAGCTTGCTGATTAATTTGTTGCTAGTAACAGCAAGCTCCATATTAGCCTTTACAGATTTTCATTTTATTAATCTCATTTCTAAGCCACAATTTAGTAGCGAAACTGCACCAAACTCTGCTGAAATCTATTCAACATAACTATTGTGTAGACCTCCAAATCTGAGATCTGCCCCATATCGTACTTAAAACATATACCTGTAAGCCTGCAGGCGATCCATCCTTATAACACTCTTTAATCGTTGCAAAATCCGTAAGATATGTTTATAAATAACCTGTATATGCATACAGTTGTTCATTGCGGAGGGAAAAATGAAAATCGAGTTAACCATTGATCGCATGAAGAAACTTCCTGTTGGAGCTATACCTGCGCTCGAGTCAGAACTGCTCAAAAGACTTAGCAAGCAGTTTGATGATTGTCAGTTAACGATCAGGCGTGCCAGCAATGATGGGCTGACTGTTTTCGGAGGCGATAAGAAGGAGGTCGAACATATCCTGCAGGAGACCTGGGAGAGCGCGGACGAGTGGTTTTATTAATCGCGTGAATTTCACTGGAGCAGTTTTAAAGAGTATCGCTGTTTGCGTTCCCCTGGCTGTTCCCGATTACTGTTTACCGCGTCATAAGTCGCTCTGGGGGAAAAAGTGTGTAGTGCAGATGCCTTTAATGCAGATGATCAATGGTACGACGTGGTCAGAAGGGCCGATAAAGCAGTTATCTATAGCTTCCCGGCGGAAGGGAGATATCTGGTTTATCGAGTAAATGGAATAGTTTCATTAAGACCGTTACTCGAAGAGGAAGAAATCTTCACTCTGAATGGGTTTATGCAATTTGCAAAACGGCTGGGGTACCGAGTTACACCACCGTCTGATATTATTCTTTCATAGGCCTGAACACCCTATACCTGATGCGCCACGGAGAGAACCATGGCGCTAGAATTACAACTTATCAAACACCACTCAGGAATACTGATCCCGGCTACGCCCGAGACCAGCGATATTCTGCAATCAAAAACCCGGCTCGGCGATGTTCTTGTTGCCGAGTTCAGGCGGGTACGTAACCCGGCATTCCATCGGCGCTTTTTCGCGCTTCTCAATCTCGGTTTTGAATACTGGGAACCAACCGGCGGGGCTATCTCGAGTAACGAGCGGAAGCTGATCACCGGCTACGCCAAGTTCCTGGCTTCTTATGGCGGGAATGAGGGGGCGCTTATCGATGCTGCCGAGCAGTATCTTGAGCAGGTTGCTTACCGGCGCGTCACGAATGGCATTAGCCTGTGCAAATCCTTCGATGCTTACCGCTCCTGGGTGATCGTCGAGGCAGGGCACTTTGATGCCATTCAGTTGCCAGACGGAACACTCAAAAAGCATCCTCGCAGCATCTCGTTTGCCAATATGGACGAGCTCGAATTTCAGCAGCTCTACAAAGCTGCGCTCGATGTCCTCTGGCGATGGGTCCTGTCCCGTTCATTCCGCAGCCGTGACGAGGCCGAAAACGTCGCCGCGCAGCTGCTTGGCTTTGCGGGGTGATGGCCATGAAATACACCTGGTTTCATCACACCGATTGCAGCACCGAACAGGCCGACGAACTGGTTAAGCGTTACAAAGCTCGCGGGGTACGAGTTGAGCGTAGCCTTAATCAGGATTACGTGACCTGGACTGTCAGTGCGTTCCTTCCGACATCAAATACACCAGCGCGCCCGGACAGCCGCTGGCGAAACCGGATGTGGGGGTGAGCATGGTTATTTATCGCAGCAAAAAATGGCTCGCTGCCGTCGGGCAGATAGAGCGTTGTGTTCTTTGTGGTGCATGGGAAACGCAGGTGGCACACCGGAACGAAGGGAAAGGCATGGGATTAAAAACCGATGACTGTGCGACAGCTGCGCTCTGCGTTTGCTGTCATGACAGCATTGATAACGGGAATAAGCTGAATAGGGAAGAGCGCCGGCAGCTTATGGACCGCGCGATTGTTCTGACAGTGATTGAAGTTGCCCGCCGCGGGCTGGTGGTGCCCGCATGAAAATTTACGAAATTACGCCGATTGGCAAGCCCAGAATGACTCAGCGTGACCGATGGCATAAACGGCCAGCAACAGCAGCGTACTGGGCTTACAAAGAACAGGTCAGGTTGCTGGGCGTCCGTCTGCCGGAGTCTGGATATCACGTCACGTTCGTGATCCCCATGCCAAAGAGCTGGAGCAAGACAAAGCGAGCGCAATATGTCGGCCAGCCTCATCAACAAAAGCCGGACAAAGACAACCTGGAAAAAGCTTTGCTGGATGCAGTGTTTGACGAGGATAGCGATGTTTGGGACGGACGGGTTACCAAAATCTGGGAGGAGACAGGGCAAATCATTATCGAGGTGACCAGATGAAGCCAGAAACGCTTGAGATACTCCGCGCGCGCTGGCAGCGCCTTCGCATTTACCGCTACCGGGGATCGGTGCTGGTGGATTACCGCATTCTTCGTAATTTTGTTCGTATCTATCATTCAGCAGGAGCAGCCTAATGAACCTCGAAAACACCGTGAAATACCACTTCGCCAAGTCGACGCTTATTAGCGACTCTCCGCGCGCCACTGGTTCATATACGCTGACCGGGACGGATGTCATGGCGGCCATGGGCATGACGCAGGAACGGGCTGCTTTGGGTTATAGCGCTTTTCTCGGGAAGATGGGGATCAGCAACAATGACCGTGAGAGGGCGATCGAGTTGCTGGCTCAGTATGCGCTGACCATGTGCGATCGGGTGGCTGCGCTGCGCAAACTGGATGCCGGGGTTAAGCCACTGGTGATGCATCAGTTGGCCACCTTCGCTTTCGAAGATTATTCTCGCAGCGCCGCCAGCGTAAAGCAGTGTGATGGCTGCAATGGGGAAGGCTTTATTGACGCTGAGGTTTTCAGCATGAAGTCTCACACTCCGGCAAAAGAGAAGAAGTTCGTGAAGATGTCTTTGCACATGGGTGTCGAGAATATTCGACCTTCTGAGTATGAGGTGCGTAGGCAGGTCATGGAGTTAGCGCGCGTTCTCTGCCCTCAGTGCAAGGGTAAGAAGGTTGTAAGTTGCGCCTGTAAAGATTGCCATGGACGTGGGAAAGCCGTTAATCAGGTTCTTACTGAACAGCAGGGTGTGCCGGTTCTGGCTGACTGTAAGCGCTGCAGCGGACGGGGGTATGAACGAATTCCATCAACTGAGGCTTACGCCGCGGTGTGTCAGATAACGGATGCAATCAGCCTCGATACCTGGAAGAAGTCTGTTAAGCCATTCTACGACCAGCTCATCACCAAGTTTGATATCGAAGAGGCGTGGGCTGATGCACAGCTTAAGCAGATAACAAAATAGGGCGTTATTTTATCGTGAGCTATTTACTTTTCCCGAATCTGTGGTAATTTTGCTCTAACGATGGGTTGTTGCCTTCGTTTAAAGCCCTGCGGTTAACCCCGTGGGGCTTTTTTATGACGTCAGAATGCATTTTAAACCCCCAAAGAGATTAAATATTATGATAATGTGAATATAAATTCACTTTCAGACATTTAATGGAGGGGTATGATTGTAAGAACATGGCATGGTTGCGTACCAGTACGACACGGTGATGGGTTTGCTGCGCATCTTGAATTAACGGGAGTTAAGCACTCTAAAAGTGTTAATGGCAACCAAGGTGCATACGTACGGCGTGAACGACAGGGAGAATGGGAGCATTTCTTTCTGGCAACTTATTGGCGTGATCTCTCATCCATTAAGGCTTTCGCAGGTGAAAATTACCACGTAGCGGTAACCTATCTAGACGATGAGCAATTTGAGCTTCTTTCTGATCCCTATGTCTTTCAGTTTGAAGTATCTGAGATGAATGAGATCTGATTGAGTAGTTCGGCAACAGTGATGAGGAAGTCCTATCCTCATGACAGAAATAAATCCTAAGTATATTTAACGCCATTCATCTCAACTCAGCAATATACTCATCTCATCATGTTAAGGAGATGATCATGCAAGAAGGTTACTACTGGATTCAGCACAACGGTAGGATTCAGGTTGCTTACTACAGCAATGGCGTTACTGAAGACCTTGAGACGGGACTTACTTTTAATGGTATTTGGCATCTGACACAGGGTGACGACATCTGCGACAACGGAGAGGCCGAGGTGATTGAAGGCCCTCTTCCTGTACCATTTAAATGAATATATTCATTTAATTACGTGGCAGATTCTTCATACTGCACATATGCTTCTTAAGCATCCTGCAGAATGGATGTTTCTGAAAGCGTTTTAGTGGTGGATCCCCCTAAGCGGAGGGGCGGTTCAGCAGGACATTTCTCCAGAGTGTCCAACCAGCGCGCGGGAATGAATGCTGTGATCATTTCCACCGGGAGGCACCCGGCACCACTCCCTCAGTTATTGCCAACTTAGCTATTTATGCCTGCTTGTCCGAGCAGGCTTTTTTTTGCGAATGTTGAATAGTATTGACCGGGTGAATACTTCATGAGTAATTTATGCATGTGGTGAATCCTTTCTAAGCGAAAGGGCGTTCCAGTCAACTGCGCTCTGCAGGTATGCACGCGGCCTTGCTGACTGGGGTAGGGTCACCGGGAGGCACCCGGCACCATGACAACAACAATAAAAGATTAAAATTCCTTGAGAGCCTGCCATAAAACGCAGGCCTTTTTTTATGGCTTGGAAAACTACTGCTACTCTTCAAGTCGTGAGAAGTTACTGAATGCCCGGTGGTTCTCCTGATACTAATGTGAATCAGTCGATACAGTCTCACTACTGAGGTATTGGTTTCACTCACACCTACCTTACAAATAGTCAACTCATTGGCCCGCTTCAAAAGAGCGGGCTTTTTTTCTCTCCATTCAAATTTTCTGAATGGGGTAGCCAAAGAAAGAGGGGGCTAAATGTCTGATCATGTTTCTGGCACTAATGTAATAGCTGGTGGACATTTGATATCTAGCTCAGTGCACAAAAAAAGTGCGGAGAACGACATCAATCTTCTCCGCATGAATAATGCCAGTGCTACCAGCTTGTATCTCTTTTTTCCCTACGAGGATAAGTCATTAACTTAACGCAAATGATAACATTTAAAAACTATGTGAAAAGTTAATTATTTTAAGGGGTTAAATAGCTCTTCTTAAGGATTATTTAATTTATTGCACTTCTCAGGAGAAGGAAGCTGCAGCAGATTTCAATCCTCACAAGGCAGCCGATTGGCGGCCTTTTTTATTCCAAAATCAGCACCCGCACCTAGCGAGGTGAGAGACCATGAAAATGAATGATTCAGGGAACATCTTCACGCAGTTCTTCGCGTGGGTAGCAGCTCTGGCGTCAGCCATTGGATTTACCACTCAGGATCTGGTGTTCATGTTCTTTGGCGCTGCTGGTCTGCTTATCTCGCTAGCCTCGTACATTAACGGGCGGGTAGATGCAAACCGTAGGCGTAGAGAGGATGAGAAGCGAACAAAAATGGTCAATGACTACCTGAAAGGCGTTGGTGATAAACCCCTTCAAGAGCGTCCTGCCGCTGCAAGCGTGGTCGTTGAGGCATTACAAAAGGAAGGTGAGTGATGGGATCCAGAGCAAAGTTGAGTACTGTAGTTCTGGGGCTGGTACTGGCTGGTGCTCCTGCATCCGTCATTCTCGATCAGTTTCTGAATGAGAAAGAGGGTAACAGCCTCACGGCCTACAAAGATGGCGGCGGTATCTGGACTATTTGCCGCGGCGCAACGATGGTTGATGGTAAACCGATTGTGCAGGGCATGAAATTGACTCAGGCCAAATGCAATCAGGTGAACGCCATCGAACGCAATAAGGCTCTGGCGTGGGTTGATCGCAATATTACGGTACCGCTTACCGAACCTCAGAAAGCTGGGATAGCTTCTTTCTGCCCGTACAACATCGGGCCAGGTAAGTGCTTCCCGTCCACGTTCTATAAGCGCATTAATGCCGGTGACCGCCGCGGGGCATGCGAGGCAATCCGCTGGTGGATTAAAGACGGTGGTCGCGATTGCAGTATGACTAAAGGTCAGAAGAACGGCTGCTACGGTCAGGTAGAACGGCGAGACCAGGAAAGTGCGCTGGCGTGCTGGGGGATAGACCAGTGAAAATTAATCCGGGTATTATCGGCGTTGTCATTATTGCTGGCCTTTCGGTTGCCCTCGTTCGGAGCTGCTCGGAGGCCAGTAATCTTCAAAGCGAAAACGACGTTCTGCGAAGTGACAATTCTCTGCAGGGGCAGGTTATCGCTACCCAGGCATTCAACTTCAATCGATTCAATCAGGTTGCAGAACATGCCAATAGGCTCAACTCCCTGATTGACACCAGCACCGAAGAAACCGTAATCGAATACCGGGAGATTCTCCGCCGTGAAAAAACCTGTGATCTGCCTGTTCCTGCTGACATTGCTGGTGGGCTGCTCAAATACGCGCACCGTTTACGTGCCAGCGCCATGCACACCGATTCCAATGGACCTGACACAGCCGATGATCGTGCCGTTGCCACCAACTCCATGACGTACTGCCAGGCAGTATTGTGGATTAAGCCGCTACTGGCTGTAATTGAAAAGGGCAACAATAATTTCGCTGGCATAAGGCAGATCGAGTTGGAAAGAAAGAATTAGGGATGGCTCGTCCTTGAGCACACGGGTATTCCTGAACGACGGCTTTACCTGACATAGCAAAGCACTATTAAATTGTAGAAAAGACTCAATATTTAACAAGCGAAGCGCAGCATTGTAAAAAAATGCCCTCACAAGGAGGGCTACCAGAGTCTCAGTTTCACTTGCTCTTTTTATGGATGTTTCCTTGGAGTTGGCAAACTCCTCATCAGAGTCTTGAATAGTCTGGCAAGCAGTCCGTAATCAACAAGCATAAGCGGTAGCTATTAGGATGATTCTGACTTAATCACTTGGGATAGGCAGTAATATGGAATCCGCTAGCTAACTGTAGGGCTGACATAGTAGCCGATAAGGTATAGTGTTGAGATGTCTTTATGGAGTGAGGATTAACATGAAAGGTAAAGTGATTATCGCTGCTATGGCTTTTGTATCTTTCAGTGCTCTTGCCGACGAGGGGCAGTCTCTTTCTGACTTCGCCAGTGCAAAAAGCACGTCTAAAAGCTACTCCCAGCTGATTAGTAAAAACAAACTACCTGCATGGGTAAAAAGTGGTGGCACGAGCACGCCATCAACCGAAGTAACAGTTGCGGGCAAAAAGTATATTGCGCTGTCAGGATGTAAACCACACAGTTGTCCAGAACAGAATATTGCTGTTCTCTACTCACCTGATAGCGGTGATATCCATGGTGTGTTTTCAGATTTCAATGCAGAAAAGAATCGTGAGACATTGACCTGGTTAAACCTGGATCCGATTGATTCTGATGCGATAAAAAATGCCCTTTTCAATCGGCTGTACGGCAATTAAATAACCCAAGCTTCAAACTGTAATCCACCAGTTTGAAGCTTCTATACACGAATCAATCGTCTCACAGTGTGTTTGTCGCTCACATCGCACCCTCATTCCTCTTAACTTTAGCAATGAATTCCTCTGTGATTGATAGACCCGCTATGATTTCCGAATTTAAGACGGAAGCACCAAATTGGCTTACAAGGTCCAGAAGCGTTTCATATGTCTGGATTAGTTCCATTAGATCGGAAATCACTAATTGGTCATGCTCAGTGCGCAAATGAGACCGGGCAGAGGCTTGATGCACTATCCACTCGAGATTGGCCTTGATTTTCTGTACGTCATCGTAATTATACATATATCATAAGCTTAAATCCTCATTTCAAGATTTCTTTGAGAAAAATACTTCATTGCTTCAAATACTGAAGCTGTGAGTGACGTCTAAAGTTCAATCAGTTTAGAGGTAACAATGGCTAAGCCGGACTGGGGCGAGCTGCAGAAGCGGTTCCTGTCTGATCACGCTGCTACTGGCATATCCCCTAAGGAATGGTGCGAGACACATAACCTTAATTATGTAACTGCTCGCCGCTATATCAAGAAAGCTACTGCGCAAAATACAAAAATTTACGCGCGAAAGATAGTGCGCACTGCGCAGAAAGATAAAAGCGCAAATGTGCTGGTGGATGATGATGGACTTACTGCTCAGCAGCGCTTATTTGTCGCGGAGTACCTGAAGGACAACAACGCCACGGCCGCCGCTGCGCGTGCTGGTTATAGTGACCCAAATTACGGTCGTCAGCTCATAGCGAATCCTAACGTTGCGCAGGCTATTGCGCAGCAGCAAAAAGCGTCCATTGCACGCACGCTTGGCAGTGCCGATGAAGTCCTCGCGCAGATGTGGCAGCTCGCCACCTTCGATGCAAACCAACTCTCACAATACCGCCGCGGCGCGTGCCGTTACTGCTGGGGATTCGGCCATCAGTACCAGTGGCGCGATGCCGTTGAGTTCGAAGAGAAAAGACTCGAGGCGCTTGAGCGTGACAGACGTGAACCCGAAGATTCCGGCGGTTACGGTTACGACCACACCCGAGAGGCCAATCCAGAATGCCCGCGCTGTAATGGTGACGGCATCGGCCAGCCTTATTTCCCTGATACGCGCAAACTCCCGGCTGCTTCCAGGCTCGCATATTCAGGCGTGAAGGTCGGCAAAAATGGCGTCGAAATCACAGCAATCAGCCGTGAGCGCATGTTCGAAGCTGTTATGAAACGGCTTGGCCTAGCTGATAGCGAGTTCGCGCAGCGCCTGCAGCAGATTGAAATCGAACGCCGGCTGCTGGAGGTTGAGAAACTCCGCAAGGAGCTGGCCGGTGATGGTGATGACGATGAACCAACCCCAGTGCAGATCAATATCAACGTAGTGGATGCGAGGGCAGACGATGGGGATCAGCCCGACACTTAACATTCCTCAGGCGCGTTTCCTCGCGATGCAGTACAAATTCAAAGCCTATGTTGCCGGATTCGGTTCCGGTAAGACGTGGGTGGGTTGTGGCGGTATCTGTAAGGGAATGTGGGAGCACCCTAAGATTAACCAGGGCTATTTCGCGCCAACATATCCACAGATCCGTGACATCTTCTACCCGACGATTGAAGAGGTAGCCTTCGACTGGGGGCTGAGCGTCAAAATCAACGAAGGGAACAAAGAGGTTCACTTCTACGAAGGACGGCGCTACCGCGGGACAACCATCTGCCGCTCGATGGAGAAGCCCGGCTCGATAGTCGGTTTCAAAATCGGTAATGCGATGGTGGATGAGCTGGACGTCATGGCGGCTGCTAAAGCGCAGCAGGCCTGGCGAAAAATCATCGCTCGTATGCGTTACAAGGTTGATGGGCTACGTAATGGCATCGATGTAACGACCACACCGGAAGGTTTCAAGTTCGTCTACCAGCAATTCGTGAAGGCGGTGCGTGAAAAGCCAGAGCTTGCGGCTCTATACGGACTGATTCAGGCCAGCACGTTCGACAATGCGAAGAATCTACCGCCTGATTACATCCCGTCGCTGCTGAGTTCTTACCCTGACGAACTGATTCAGGCGTATCTGCGTGGGAAGTTCACCAACCTTAACAGCGGGACCATTTACCACACCTTTAACCGCAAGCTGAATAACTGTTCTGACGAGATTCAGGACGGGGATCCGCTGTTTATCGGTATGGACTTCAACGTTGGGAAAATGGCCGCGATCGTTCACGTAAAGCGTAATGGCCTGCCGCGTGCGGTACGTGAACTGGTGAAGGTCTACGACACGCCGGCGATGATTAAGCGCATACAGGAAGAGTTCTGGCGCTACGAGGACGGTCGCTACGTGAAGAGCCGGGAGATTTACATCTATCCGGATGCGTCAGGCGACTCCCGCAAATCGCAGAACGCCAGCAAGACGGACATTGCCCAGCTTAACGATGCCGGCTTCAGCGTCATCGTTGATGATGCCAACCCGCCGGTTAAAGACCGCATCAACTCGATGAACGCCATGTTCTGCAACGCCAACGGCGAGCGCCGCTATTTGGTTAACGTGCAAAACTGCCCGGTTTATACCGAGAGCCTCGAGCAGCAAATCTGGGCGGCCAATGGCGAACCGGACAAGTCAGCAGATAACGATCACCCCAATGATGCTGGTGGGTACTTCATCGTGAAGGATTACCCGATCGTGAAACCGGCATACTCAATCACCATGGACACCACTTTCTGATATGGCAAACGACGACATCACCTGGGTTCGACCAGAACACCGGGCGGCTTCTGCTGCCTGGAGGAAATACAGGGACTTCTGCAAAGGCGCTGAGGCCGTAAAAGCGGCAGGTAACAAGTATCTGCCGTATCTCGACCCAACCGATAAATCCACGCGTAACCGCAAACGCAACGAAGACTATCTGAGTCGCGCGGTGTTCTACGCCATTGCCGGCAATACGAAGATCGGCATGCTTGGGATGGCGTATCGCAAGGACCCCACGTTTAATGGACCTGAAAAGCTGAAATATCTGTTGGACAATGCTGACGGGGCCGGTACCAGCATCTATCAGCAGTCGCAACTGGTGACCGAGAACGTGCTGGAAGTTGCGCGAGAAGGGCTTTATGTCGATTACGCAGAAGCCTCCGATGAGGCGATCATCCTCCGCTATCCAGCAGAGAACATCATTAACTGGCGGACGAAGCGTATCAACGGGCGCGATCAGCTGGTGCTGGTGGTACTGCGCGAATGCGTAGAAGAGCCGGATGGCTACGCTTACAAGGATGAAATCCAGTACCGCGAGCTGGCGCTGCAGGAAGGGAAGTTTATCTGCCGGGTATGGCGCCGGGCAGGTGGCACCGCAAGCGGTACCTACACCGTTGACAGTGAGTACCACCCTAAGCCGAAAGGAAAGGACTACTGGGACGAAATCCCGTTCACCTTTGTCGGTGCTCAGAATAACGATCCCACTATCGATGATTCACCGCTAGCTGCGCTGGTGGAGATAAATCACGGTCATTATCGTAACAGTGCTGACTATGAGGACAGCGTGTGGTTCTGTGGCCAGGTGCAGCCGTACATGACTGGGCTCGATACAGGCTGGCGCGATCACCTCGAGAAGAAGGGCGTGAAAATTGGTTCCCGATCACCGCTTTTGCTTCCCAAGGAGGGCTCGTTTGGTTATGCCCAGGCACAGCCGAACATGCTGGCTAAAGAGGCCATGGACAGCAAACGCGATTATATGGTGCAGCTTGGCGCCCGGCTGATTGAGCAGAATGCCACGGCGAAGACGGCAACCCAAGCGAGCGGTGAGCAAACATCCTCAACATCGGTGCTCGGTATCTGCGTTTCAAACGTTTCTGAGGCCTATACGCTGGCGCTTGGCTGGTGTGCGAAATACCTCGGCATCAAGGGCGAAACGACGAGTTACACCATCAATCAGGAATTCATCGCGAAGGTTGCTGAGTCGGGCATGGTGATGGCAATCGTCAATGCCTGGCAGTCCGGTGCGCTGCGCGATAGCGATATGATTCGCGCGCTGCAGAAGCTCGATCTCATTGACCCGGCCGACAGTCCGGACGAGGTTATTGATGCGCTTCGCAATCAGGCACTAACGTTGACGGGAGGCTGATATGCCCACCATTAACGAAAGCCTGCGTGATGAATCGATCGCACATTCCGTCTGGTTAAGCCGCTACGCCACTGGCGTGGCAAACCGGATGGTAAAGTTGCTTAACGAGACGGACGCGGACCTTTCGGTGCGGCTACCGGAACCGTGGCGGCCGGGAATGATTCGCGTCTTAACACCATTGAAGGAAAGTTAGGCGGTACTGTTACAGGAAGCATAATCTCAACCGCAGGTAATGAGGTCGGTATCGCTACTGGTAGTGGGGGTAATAAAGCCATTACTTTAGGTAATGTTGGCTCCGATGGTCCGGCCGAGAATTATGTTAACTGGCTTTCTGGTAACTATTATTCGGGCACCTGGCGGCTCGGTGCAGTACGCGGCGCGGGAACTGATTTAGCTCGGGTACAAATGAACATCTTTGACGGTGTAAGCTCCGGTGCTGATTTCCGCTGGTACCCTTATGGTGCGTTTCAGTCTAAAAGTCATATCGGCCCCGGTGAGGGGTACGGTGGCGGTTACCAAGATATTGTTAACGGCTACAGCACGAACACATCGTTTGCACGCCCAAACCTATCAACTCCAAACGATAGTGGATTTGTACCATTTGGCAGGTGGCATACCTATTGCTCAGGGGGGTATCACGCCGTTACCGCTCTTGGATCTATTTCCCAGGGGAAAAGCAACTGGCCATCTATTGAACTTGTAACCATTGGTGATAGCGGATCTGCAGGAACGCGTATTTTCTCGTTTAATACCGTTACCGCGGATATTTCAGTTTCAGGCAGTGGTGGTTTTGGGGGCAATTATATTTTCTCTAAACAACCAAACTGTGATATCGAACTGAAACATAGTGTGAAATACGATGATGGTTATCAGTCATACGAGAATATCAAGAAATTCCTGCCAGCAACTTACGTATACAACGATGACCCTTTGGAGAGAGTTCGCCGAGGTGTTATCGCTCAGGATGTCATGAAGATCGACAGTGAGTACGTAACGTTGGTCCCTGCAGCACCGAAATTTGATGGTGAAGGCAACAGGGTTGATGCTGACGATACGTTAGCGCTGGATAGCAACGTCATCATGCTTGATACCGTGTTGGCACTGAACTACGTCATTAAACAGCTGGAGGCAACACAGAAAGAGCTCCAGGAGCTTAAGCAAAAATAGCGGAATCATGAAGACTTAGCTTTCAGTCGCAGCCCGTTCTGGCATTTAACGGGCTTTGTCTCCCTCAAATCTGCTTACATCTGCGCCATTATTGAAAAATTTACAAAAGAGATAATTCGAAACGAGAGATAAACTTAGAAACGAAACGGCGAAGCTTTAAGCAGTGACGATAGGGCCTGTATCTTGCGGACACTTACAAATAAAACTACTGTATATAAAAACAGTATTTGAGGTGTGTGCAATGGAATTCATCAGGCCAACAGAACTGCGAGATATTATCGCTCTTCCGCTTTTCAGTGACTTAGTACAGTGTGGTTTCCCAAGCCCCGCAGCTGATTACGTTGAACAGCGTATCGATCTCAATGAGTTACTTGTCGCTCACCCGAGCTCTACATATTTCGTCAAAGCCGCGGGGGATTCAATGATCGAAGCCGGGATAAGCGACGGTGATCTGCTGGTGGTGGATAGTTCGCGCACGGCTGAGCACGGTGACATTGTCATCGCCGCGGTTGAAGGGGAATTCACTGTTAAGCGTTTGCAGTTGCGTCCAAATGTCCAACTCATCCCAATGAATAGCGCCTACAGTCCGATTGTTGTAGGCAGCGAAGATACGCTGGACGTTTTCGGCGTTGTTACTTTCATCGTCAAATCGGCGAGCTGAGTATGTTTGCGCTCTGCGACGTGAATTCGTTCTACGCATCATGCGAGACGGTGTTTCGTCCCGATTTGAAAGGGCGGCCAGTGGTTGTTCTTTCGAACAATGACGGCTGCGTAATCGCGCGCAGCGCCGAGGCCAAGGCGGCTGGAATTACAATGGGAGAGCCTTTCTTCAAGCAAAAGGACTTATTTCGGCGCGCTGGGGTTGTTTGCTTCAGCAGTAACTACGAGCTGTACGCAGACATGTCGAATCGAGTAATGACCACACTGGAGGAGTTGAGCCCTCGCGTAGAAATTTACAGTATCGATGAAGCATTTTGTGACCTAACAGGTGTTCGCAATTGCCGGGATCTTACTGAGTTCGGCAAAGAAATCCGCGCTACCGTTCTGAAGCGGACGCACCTGACTGTCGGGATTGGAATTGCCCAGACAAAGACACTGGCCAAGCTGGCCAACCACGCCGCGAAGAAATGGCAGCGGCAAACGGGAGGGGTAGTTGATTTATCCAATATCGACCGCCAGCGCCGATTGCTCGACATCGTGCCAGTAGAAGATGTATGGGGCGTAGGCAGGCGCATCAGTAAGAAGCTGAATGCCATGGGCATCAAAACAGCTCTGGACCTTTCTGAACAAAGCACGTGGATTATCCGCAAACACTTTAATGTCGTCCTGGAGCGAACTGTCCGGGAGCTGCGCGGCGAGCCCTGTCTCGAGCTGGAGGAATTTGCGCCGGCAAAGCAGGAGATCGTCTGTAGCAGGTCATTCGGTGAACGCGTCACTGATTACGAACAAATGAGGCAGGCCATTTGCAGTTATGCGGCCCGAGGCGCAGAAAAGTTGCGGGGAGAGCATCAGTACTGCCGCTTTATTTCTGCGTTCGTGAAAACCTCTCCCTTTGCGCTTAACGAGCCATATTACGGTAACAGCGCGTCCATGAAGCTTCTCACCCCTACACAGGATTCCCGCGACATAATCAACGCCGCGGTAAAGTGCCTGGACAAAATCTGGAAGGATGGCTATCGCTATCAAAAGGCTGGAATCATGCTGGGAGATTTTTTCAGCCAAGGGGTGGCGCAGTTGAACCTTTTCGATGAGAACGCTCCACGCGCAGGAAGCGATAAGTTGATGGAGGTGCTCGATCACTTGAACGCGAAAGATGGAAAAGGAACGCTTTACTTTGCCGGGCAGGGCATACAGCAGCAGTGGCAGATGAAACGGGATATGTTATCTCCACGATATACTACGAGGTATTCAGACCTAATAAAAGTTAGATGATTCTTTAAACGGTCTATTCATTCGAGCCTAATTATCGGCTATGAGTATTAACAGTAATATGTCTAAGACTATGCTTTTGTAATGTAAATAAGCCCCTGCAATTATACAGGGGCTTACGGATATGATGCCGGGTGCCTCCCGGTGAGTCATTGAGCTAACCACTCGTGACTCGCTGCTTCAGAAATTCACGATGAGCCGCTTGATATACAAATCATCAGGTTAATTAGCCCTGCCGCTTAGGAGGATTCATCATTAAACCGAATGTAACAGCAATGCTTAGCAAATGATACAATATTTACTGATGTTCCTCATGATTTTCTTTCGCAGTTTTCACGATCGCAGCATTTTGAGATGGTGAAGGCTGAAATAACGATGTTCATTTTTTTTCTTTAAGTCTTGAAACAAAGGTTAAGGTTTTTTCTTCTGGGCAAATCATTAGAAAAATTGCTGTGGGAAACTCTTCTAAACGTGTAATTCCATGCAGCATCTGGTAGAGTCTTTTTTTTAGTATTTCTGCTCCATCTTTTTCAGACTGCCACTCTAAAACTGCCTGCCCCTCTGAACCAATGAATGCATGGGATGGAAGTTTAACGCCTCGGTTTGACTTACTTGAATAGTTTCTGTCATGCAAGAGACCCAAGAGAAGAGGGTTGATATTATTATCTGAGGATCGTGCTTCAATAACTATTAATACTGTGTATTGTAGGATTTTCATGGAAGCCTTATGGTTGCTTCAGCAATAAAGTCATATTGCCATGATGTTGGATGCACTTGTCTTAATTATAATTGTTTGTGTGGGGGTAAAAAAAAGCCTGCATTAAGCAGGCCATAATAATTAAACGTAGTTATAATAATGATTTTATGAATGTTGGCGTTGAATCTCAGGCGTCAAAGATACTTCTGCGCCGCATCTAATATTTCCTGAGAGGTAAGCTCTCGATCTGATGCCACATAAACCACTTCATGGTCACCTGTTAAAGAGGGAAAACCTGCTGACATTATCTGAAGGTTTATCACTTCTCCATTAGGATATTCTTCGAGTATTGATGTCACACCTTTAAGCACAGTGATAACTTTACTTGGCTTACCATTAAAAAAAATGATTACTTTTTTCATATATCACCATGTATTTTGAGGGTTTCTAGCCCCTGCAGGTGGTCGAAAGAGTTCTGTTTGTTCATTTTTTTTGCCTCTTTCGAAATTAAAACAAGCATTATACAGTCTTAACGTGTACTGTAACGGTCCATTTGAACTGGAGAAGTCTATGTCTGCACGTAAAAATACTCAATTCCGCCGAAATTATTTGGTAAAATGTCCTTGTCCAAACTGCTCAAAAGATTCCGAACATAGTTACAATCGTGTACAAAAGGGGGCTCAGTTGGTGTGCCCATACTGCTGTGCTTTGTTCAAATCTTCCCAGCGCTTCTAAAAAAAATTATTAAAAAATAAGAAGTGATGCTTTTGGAGGCTGCCTAACCTCTTACGCACTTTAGTATTTTATAAGCAGTTAGCTTCTGCTTTGAGACTGTTCATGCAGCAGTCCTGCATTTCATCACATCGGTCAGCAAACTTGATGGTAAGTAAATATGCTGGCCTGTTGTAATGATGTGAGTAACCGAACATCACCTTTCACTGATAAAGTCATGCTGGCTTAAGTAAACCATCTAAAATTATCTATCGCAAAGTGTTACATTGGCAGCGATTGGACCTTTAGTTCCAGCTATGATAGCGAATTTGACTTTTTGTCCTTCAAAAAGAGTATTAAATGTTTCTCCCAGCAGGGAAGAAGTGTGAACAACAACATCTTTACTTCCATCGAGTGGGGAGATAAAACCAAACCCCTTATCTTCGTTAAACCACTTAACAAGACCTATGATTTTAGATGACATACAAACTCCGTTTGAACATTTCAACTGACAAGCAAGCTCATGATAAGAAACGTATGCTGGTATATGTATGGACTCAAGAGGAGGAGGTATCAGAGATAACACCTGGTTATGAGAACGGCTTTTGGAAAAGTTAGATTCATCATCGCAACGAATCAGTCAAACCATTAAGGCACGTGTTGAAAGATTAAGCAAATTTTATTTTAGCCTTCCGGAAGGCCAATAAGATAGGATTAGCTATTATTAACCAATCCTGTATAGTCAAATCTGGATTGCCATTAGGAAAATATTTGTCTCGTAAAATGACAGGAATTGTCAAAAGTTTTGACTTCAAGAGCGGAAGGGGATTGATTATCCCATCAGATGGCAGAAAAGATGTTTTTTTACATATTTCTGCATTAAGAAATAATGAAAGCCAAACGTTAAAACCTGGCGTTCGTGTTGAATTTTATCGTATAAATGGGCTTAGTGGCCCGATGGCTGCAAATATATTTCTTTCTTAAAGTGAGATAATATTGAACCAAATATAAAGTACACATCAAAAGTACATCAGATTATATATCTATTTGTTCTATCAATTTTATCCCCTGATTTTTTACATTTCCTACTTCACGGGTCACAGCATGCCAGATAAACATCTCAGCTGGTACAGAGCCGTCAGATACAATCTCTTCCGCTTCTTTCCCTCCAACGTCCTGGCGCATCCATTCCCGGGCCGCTTCTGGCGATAGGACCAGGGGCCGGCGGTCGTGAATATCCACTAGGCCTTTGTCAGCGGCAGACGTTACTATCAGAAAACCTTCTGCCTCATCGCCTCGCTCAAACGGTGTGCTGCCGATAGCCGCCATAAAAATCGGCTGACCGTCTGCCCGATGGATAAAATAAGGTTGTTTCTTGTCACCTTCCTTCTTCCACTCGAACCATCCATCTGCAAAGCAGATCGCCCGGCCATGTTGCCACAGAGGTTTAAACATTCTGCTTGCGGCCGCGGTTTCGACGCGAGCGTTAATCAGTGGCGGCTTATCCCACCATCCGGGCGCATAACCCCATAAAACCGGATCAAGATGCAGCTGCTCGTCGCGTTCGCTCAACAGCAGCACTTTGGTGCCGGGCGCGACGTTGTATCGGCCAATAGGTTCAGGGTCGTATGCGATGCCGCGATCAGCTTCATCGGACAGGTAAGCCAGGTATTCTTCACGCGTTTGAGCTTGTGCAAAACGCCCACACATAGAAACCTCCACCCAGATGTCAGACTTAAAGTATAGGGCAGGGAGAAGAAGGGTGGCGCACTGGCTAGTGTTAGGGGCAAATTTAGGGGCAAAAATGCGAAATAGGGGCAAAAAAAGGGCATTAAAAATGTAGTTCTGGGTAGCTTTAGGGAGAAGTTATTATGCTATAACTAATTGAATTCAATGGTAAAGCAAATGATATCAATGAGTTGGCAAAATCAGCGTAGCTTATTCAGGTTGTATTGTTCTTTCTTTGTATTGGATTGATTTTCTTGCATTTATTACTACCTTCGGAGCCAGTAGCGGCGAAAGACGGGTTAGCGCCGGCAGATAATAGCCAGCAGGCAAAAGTATGCCGCGTATGGTACGGATTCCGGCGGCGAATGCCAGCACGTTTTACACTCTGCGCAATAGCTAATAAAGCGTAGTCGGCTTTCTGTTCGCCATCCGGGAGAGGGGGGACCAAAACAAACTGGCGTTATCGTTGAACGCGGAAGCCATAAGGTACTGCTTGCTCATGATGGAGCGTATGCGCAGCTTCACAAAATGTAATTCGGTGCGTCGAAGAGGTCATTCATTTTGAGGCCGCATGCAAAAGCGGGCTGATAGCACCTGACCGGATACATGCGTAAGATAGCGTATAATGCTTTCCCAACATACGCTTACATATTCCGTGACTGACCCTATGACATTGAATCGCTTTTGTTTTGTTCTGCTGATCTTCACTGCGATCGGCAGCTTTTTTTCCTCGTATCCTTTTGCAATGTGGTTTCTGCTGATTAATATGCTGACGATAGCGATTTATGGTGTCGACAAAACGGCGGCACGAAAAACGATGCGCAGGATACCGGAAGTCACTTTACTGACGTTTGGTACTGTGGGAGGGTGGCCAGGCGCCATATTGGGCCAACAGCTCTTTCGCCATAAAACGCAGAAGCAACCCTTCAAAACTTGGTTTTTGCTGAGCATCGTCGTGAATATTTCAGCCACGGCGGCGCTTTATCATTTCTGTCCCATTATTCTTTTTTGAACGTCATCAAGACCGCACAAATTCACCGTTGACCTCAAGTTAACTTAAGCTTTTAAGATGGCTACGACATGTTGATACAGGAGTAACATCTTAATATGAAAGATATTGATGTAGGATTCACTCATGTTGCGTTTATGGTCAGGGATCTGGAGAAGAGCCTTGCTTTTTATCGCCGATATGCCGGGATGGACGTCATCCATTCGCGTGAGCCCGATCTTCCAACTGCCCGTAAAGTGGCGTGGCTAACTGACCATACGCGTCCTTTTGCGCTGGTTCTGGTGCAGGCGGACACCGTGACCGATACGCCGCTGGGGCATTTTGGCCACCTTGGGATTGCCTGCGCCACGCGCGAAGAAATTGACAGAAAAACTGCGATGGCCGCTAAAGAAGGGGTGTTGAGGAAAGCGCCGGAAGATCTGGGTGACCCCGTCGGCTATTATGTATTTTTTGCCGATCCTGACGGTAATACCTTAGAGCTCTCATACGGCCAGCGTGTCGGAATAACAGCGATTCAGGCGAAATAGTAAAACGCCTGAAAACGGTCTGAAAAATCCTGCTACGCTTGTTTGTTGTATCAGGAGCATGAGTATGAAGAACAAAGACGAACAAACAGGATTAGTGGGGCTGGCGATCGGGGCCGCCGTTATAGGGCTGGTTTCATCGCAAAAAACGATCGATCGTGACAGCATTGTCAACGAACTTGTCAGGCTGGGCAGGCAGAAAGGCGATGGTGTAGAAGATGAGGTTTTTCTCAAAGCTGCCGAACTGGTAAGAAAAGGGATATAGCCAATGGCTGACATTCGTCATGCACAGTGCCACTGTGGTGCGGTGGCTTTTACCGTCGAACTGACTGACGGCTTGAATACCGCGCGGCGCTGCAGCTGCTCTTTTTGCCGTATGCGGGGCGCGGTTGTGGTCTCTGCACCGCTGTCGGGTATCACCGTGACCAGAGGTGAGGATAAGCTGACGGAGTATCGGTTCAACACGGGGACGGCGCGCCATTTCTTCTGCTCGGTCTGCGGGATTTACACGTTCCATCAGCGTCGCTCTAACCCAAATGAATACGGCGTCAATGTGGCCTGTTTTAAAAATGTGTCGCCGTTTGATTTCCCAGAAGTGACGGTGATGGATGGCGTAAACCATCCGAGCGACGGCGAAAGCGGCGTTTTTGGCTATCTCTCGTTTCGCAAAAAAGAGACCAATCAAGATTAATTACCGCCTGGCCTTTTTTTTATCAGCCTGGCTATAGTGGGAAGTGGGTTTCTAAAACAGGAGAAATTATGCTCTGTGTAGAAAAAGACGATCCGCGTGAGGCCCCGGAATCAGGGGATAAAAAACCTCAACCCGTGAAAAAATAACGCTCGAAATGCGTATGACCGCCACCGGCACTGCTGGTGGCTTTTTTCTGGGATTCACTGTTAATGGTGATCCAGATGGTTTAGCAGCGTGCCGAGATGCCCGACAATATCTCGAAAATCAAAGATTAACGCCATCCACAAGCATGCTAAAAGTGTCAGAATAGTAACGGATATACGACCAAACAACGCAGGTATCCTTAATGAAGAGGGGGATATCGGCGCAGTCTAACCCGCTTTCTTTCAACTTATCCTCAACAATATCGCGATAAAGCGCTGTTGTAAGACAAACATCAAAAAAAGGAGAGCCCGCATGACGCTGCGGGCTCTGACCATCAGAACTGGTAAACCAGGCCTAATGCAACGACATCGTCGGTGCTGATACCGTTGTTTTTGTAGAAGCTGTCATCTTCATCCAGCAGGTTGATTTTATAATCAACATAGGTCGACATGTTCTTGTTGAAATAGTAGGTCGCGCCTACGTCCGCATATTTAACCAGGTCCTGATCGCCCTGACCGTTGCCCAGGTCTTTCCCTTTAGACTGCAGGTAAGAAATGGCCGGACGCAGACCGAAATCGAACTGGTACTGTGCGGTCACTTCGAAGTTCTGAGTTTTGTTGGCAATACCACCGCCTGATTTGCTATCACCTGAACCGTACGGCGTCATATTACGGGTTTCAGAATACATCGCCGCCAGGTAGATATTATTTGCGTCATATTTGAGGCCTGCAGTCCAGGCATCCGCTTTATCACCACCCGCATATTGAGACGCAGCGCCAGTACCTGCGCTTACCTGGTCATTTGTACGGTCAGATGAGGCGTAGGCGGCACCGGCACTGAACCCCATGCCGAAATCATAGGTGGTTGAAATACCGAAGCCGTCGCCATTCTCATAACGCATGTCGCGGCCGTTGTTGGTGCCTTCCTGATTGTTGCTGGCATCTTCATTGTTGCCCTGATACTGCAGCGCGAAGTTCAGACCCTGCACCAGACCATAGAAATCAGTGTTGCGGTAGGTTGCCACGCCGTTGGCGCGGCCGGTCATAAAGTTATCCGCATAGGTGTAAGAGTCGCCGCCGAACTCAGGCAGCATATCGGTCCAGCCTTCCACGTCGTACAGCACGCCATAGTTACGACCATAATCGAAGGAACCGTAGTCACCCACTTTGACACCCGCGAAGGCCAGACGCGTCCAGGACTGATTATCAGACCCTTCGGTGTTATTCGCCTGAATGTTATATTCCCACTGCGCGTAGCCGGTCATCATGTCGTTAATCTGCGTTTCACCTTTGAAACCCAGACGCATGTATGTTTGATCGCCGTCTTTAGAGGCATCGTCGGAGAAATAGTGCAGACCATCTACTTTTCCGTACAGATCTAATTTGTTGCCGTCTTTATTATAAATTTCTGCCGCATGCGCGGCGCCAGCCATTAACAGAGCTGGAATCATCAGAGCCAGTACTTTTCTTTGCATCGTGATATTCCTTTGCAGTTGTTTTTATTTGATTACCTGTTGAACTTCCCGGATAAGAAAGTTGTCTCATGCTAAATCACTCCTGCGAAAGAGTAATAAAATATAATTGTTACTAATTGAGTAAAATCTCAAATGAATAAATCCGCGGAAATGATCATTGTTGTGGTGAATGATTGAAAATGATTCATATTAAATAAAAATTATTAATCAGCGGTTGAATCAGGTAATCTCTGTGGCGTTATATGCCTTTAAGATTATTTATCCATAATTATCGTGAATGTCATTTGGGAAACTAAAGAGAGATTCATTAATTATCTGGATTAGCCCGGTGTGAAGACATCGGGCTTTTTTTATGGCAAAAAAATGCCCGGACAAGCCGGGCAGTGGAGTTAGTCGCTGGTTGATTTTTCGGCTTTACCCGCCATTTGTGCCAGGAAGTCATACCGTTTTTGCAGATCTTCGGCGGCGTCTTTCCAGAGCTGTTCTGCCACCTCAGGCTGTTGCGCATTCAGACGGCGGAAGCGCTGTTCCTGCATCAGCGTCTCTGCCAGGGCATCTGACGGCGGACGTGAATCCAGCGCCAGCGGTAATTTGCCCTCGTCCGCACGGCGCGGATCGAACCGGTAGAGCGGCCAGAAGCCGGTGGCCGTCAGCTGACGCATCTGATCGTGGCTGAGGGCCAGGTCGTAGCCATGCTCTTCGCACGGGCTGTAGGCAATGATCAGCGACGGCCCCGGATACGCTTCAGCCTCCTGAATGGCTTTCACCGTCTGGTTAAGCTGCGCCCCCAGCGAGATTTGCGCGACGTAAACGTGGCCGTACATCATCATGCTCACGCCGAGATCCTTACGTGCCTTGCGTTTACCGTGTTCACCAAATTTCGTGACGGCGCCCAGCGGCGTGGCTTTCGATGCCTGCCCACCGGTATTGGAATAACACTGCGTATCCAGAACCAGAATGTTGACGTTTTCGGTCAGGCTTAACACATGATCCAGCCCGCCAAAGCCGATGTCGTAGGCCCAGCCGTCACCGCCAATCAGCCAGATCGATTTTTCTACCAGGGCGTCAGCGTCGGTCAGAAGCTGTTCAGCGCCGTCAATTCCCTTGAGTGCGCTGCGAAGTGCAGCTACCTGCTCGCGACGAACCTCTGGCGTGGCTTCTGCGTGTAGCGCCGCGTTAAGTTCAGCCGGGATCTTATCGGCAAATTGTTCAAGCAGGCGCATCACACGCGCGCGGTGCTGGTCAACGGTGAGTCGGAAGCCCAGGCCAAACTCGGCATTATCCTCGAACAGGGAGTTTGCCCATGCCGGACCGCGCCCATTCGCATCGGTGGTGTACGGCGTGGAGGGCAGGTTACCGCCATAGATAGACGAGCAGCCGGTGGCGTTGGCAATCAGCATCCTGTCACCATACAGCTGGGTAAGCAGTTTGATGTACGGCGTTTCACCGCAGCCGGAGCATGCGCCGGAGTACTCGAACAGCGGCGTGATCAGCTGCGAGGTACGAATATCAATGCGTTCCAGCTTGCTGCGATCGATTTCCGGCAGGTTCAGGAAGAAGTCATAATTCACTTTTTCTTCTTCAACGTGTTCAAGGCGCGACATCATATTGATGGCTTTGATGTCCGGGTTCTGCCTGTCCTTCGCCGGGCAGACCTCAACGCACAGGTTACACCCGGTGCAGTCTTCCGGTGCGACCTGCAGAACGTATTTCTGGCCGCGCATGTCGCGGGATTTTACATCCAGAGAGTGCAGGCTGGCCGGGGCATCTTCCATTGCTTCCGGTGACACCACTTTGGCGCGAATGGCAGAGTGCGGGCAGGCCGCGACGCAGTGGTTACACTGGGTACAGAGTTCTTCTTTCCAGATGGGGATCGCTTCGGCGATGTTGCGTTTTTCCCAGCGGGTGGTGCCCATCGGCCAGGTTCCGTCCGGCGGCAGCGCAGAGACGGGCAGGGCATCACCCAGCCCGGCCAGCATGGCGGCCGTGACGGTCTTCACGAAATCAGGTGCGGCATCCGAGACCACCGGAGGGCGATTCGGGCTGGCGTCATTGACCGGCTGCAGCGGCACCTCGAACAGCGACTCGCGCGCCAGCGCCAGCGCCTGCCAGTTTCGCTCTACCAGCTCCTGCCCCTTGCTGCTGTAGCTTTTGGCGATGGCGCCCTGAAGTTCCACCAGCGCGCTGTCGCCCGGCAGGATATTGGTCAGATGGAAGAAGGCCATTTGCATGACGGTATTAATACGCGCGGCCAGGCCACATTCGCGGGCAATTTTCGCCGCGTTAACCACATAGAATCGGGCTTTTTTCTGATTCAGCACCGTCTGTACTTCCTGCGGCAGGCGTGCCCAGACCTCATCCGCATTGTATGGCGTATTAAGGAGGAAAATACCGCCGGGCTTCAGGCGCTCAGCCATCTGGTACTTGTCGATAAACTGCAGCTGATGGCAGCCAACAAAGTCGGCCTGAGAAATAAGGTAGGCCGAGCGGATGGGCTGCTCGCTGACGCGCAGGTGAGAAACGGTCAGACCGCCAGCTTTTTTGGAGTCGTAGACGAAGTAACCCTGCGCGTACCACGGGGTTGAATTGCCGATGATCTTGATGTTGTTTTTGGTGGCCGAGACGCTGCCGTCGCTGCCCAGGCCGTAGAACAGCGCTTCAAGTTTGGCTGTCGCAGGCAGGGTATTTTCCGGTAAAGGCAGGGAAAGATTCGTTACGTCATCATAAATGCCGACCGTGAAACGCGGCTTAGGTTTCGCTTCCCTTAGCTCGTTAAACACGGCCAGCACGCAGTCCGGGCCAAACTCTTTGGAAGACAGGCCATAGCGACCGCCGATAACGCGCGGTAGCGTTTCACGTTCGCCGTTATTAAAGGCTTCAGCGAGGGCAGTCATCACGTCAAGATACAGCGGTTCCGCGTGTGCGCCAGGCTCTTTGGTTCGATCGAGCACCGCCACGGTACGCGCGCTTTCCGGCAGGGCAGAGAGCAGATGTTTAGCCGAGAACGGGCGGTAAAGACGCACTTTAAGCACGCCGACCTTTTCGCCGCGGGTCAGCAGCTCGTCAACGACTTCTTCACAGGTGCCGATAGCAGATCCCATCAGCACAATCACGCGCTCAGCCTGCGGATGGCCGTAGTATTCGAACGGCTTGTACTCGCGTCCGGTTGCGGCGGCAAAGTCATTCATTGCCTGCTCGACGTGGTCATAAACCGCGTTGTACCACGGGTTTGTGGCCTCGCGTGACTGGAAATAAGTATCCGGGTTTGCTGATGTCCCGCGAATTACCGGATGTTCCGGGTTAAGGGCGCGGGCGCGATGCGCGTCAATTTCCGCCTGTGGCAGCAGATCCAGGATAGTCTCGTCCGCCAGCGGGACGATTTTGTTGATTTCGTGAGAGGTACGGAAACCATCAAAGAAGTGAATAAACGGAACGCGACTTTTAAGCGTGGCGATATGCGAAATTAAGGCAAAGTCCTGCGCTTCCTGAACGCTGCTGGCGCACAGCATCGCGCACCCGGTCTGGCGCACGGCCATCACGTCCGAGTGATCGCCAAAAATTGAGAGTGCGTGGGTGGCCACCGTACGCGCCGCGACGTGCAGGACGAAGGGGGTCAGTTGACCCGCGAGTTTGTACAGCGTTGGGATCATCAACAGCAATCCTTGAGAGGAGGTGAACGAGGTGGAAAGCGCGCCAGTCTGCAGCGCACCGTGGACCGTAGCAATCGCACCCGCTTCAGACTGCATTTCAACCACTCTCGGGACATCGCCCCAGACGTTTTTTAACCCGTTTCCCGCCCAGGCATCCGCCTGCTCGGCCATAGTTGAACTTGGCGTGATCGGATAAATGGCGATAACTTCACTGGTGCGAAACGCGACTGAGGCAACTGCACCATTACCGTCAATAGTTTGCATAGGACGACACCCTTACATTGCGCAAAAAATAGGGGGCTGTCATAAGGCGACAAACCCTGAATATTATCTGTGTAGTCTAGCAAACAGGGGGTTTTACGATTTTCGCTTTTGTGTCCTCGGTATTCCCACCATCAATGGTTAGATCAAACTTAGGGCGAAAAAATTGCGAGAAATTGTTTCAGCGGCGCATAAATACGCACTTCCGCTCTCGACGACACGGGATGTGATGCCTATTATGCTTAGGTTTCGCACTAATTACGGGGAAGAGAGCATGCGTTCAGCATTTTGGGTAGGGTGTGCCGCGTTGTTGTTGTCGGCATGTAGCAGTGAACCTGTGCAGCAGGCCACGGCGGCCCACGTGGCGCCGGGAATGAAAGCGGCAATGTCCAGTTCAGGCCAGGCCAACTGCGCCATGATTGGCGGCTCGCTGTCTGTTGCCCGCCAGCTTGACGGTTCGGCTATTGGGATGTGCGCCTTGCCAAACGGCAAACGCTGCAGTGAACAGTCGCTTGCCGTTGGAAGCTGCGGTAGCTACTGATTATTCTGCTCGCTTAAACATCAGCGTCTTATCGGCCGTCGCCAGCGTCAGCTGGTCTTCAGTCAGGTCGACCTGCGCCCCTTTGCGCAGCATGTCGCCGATGGCCTGATCCAGTTCGTTAAGCTGTGGTTCGGTACAAAGTTTGCGGGTCATCGCCAGCGTTTTCACTTTCAGCTCACCTTCGGACAGCTTTCCCTGCCCGTTGAAGCGGTTACACATCTGGCCCGAAACGCTAATGTTATCAATGAGGCTAATGTCGGGAAGCGCGTTAAAAGCGATCTCAGGCTGCGTTGTCATGCCCTTCACGGATTTGCCGTCCACGTTTTCCAGAACAAAACGGTGGCTCTTCAGCTGATCCGGCTGAACGGATGCTTTGCCCGGATTAACGCAGCCGCTGAGGACAAGGCTGATAACACTTAACGCGATGAGCTTTTTCATTTTTCTTCTCAAATAATAAATTCTGTGAATCTTTTACCAGTGTAACGATACTCTGCGGTGCGTTAATGGGGTTTATCTGAAAGTGCGGGGTGGTGCCGGGCAGCGCAGGGCTGCCCGGAATGAAGTTTAATGCGATTTAAACCCGGCAGCCGTCATCAGCATGCGAAAGAGCATGCTGACTGCTGCCAGCGCAAGAACGCTGCCGCCCCAGATAATGGCCAGCCACAGCAATCTTTTCCAGACAGGTTGTTGCATCAGTGATAACCCTCCCCAGGCTGAACTTTGCCGCGAAATACGTAGTAGCTCCAGAAGGTGTAGACCAGAATAACGGGAATGATCAACAGCGCGCCCACCAGCATAAAGCCCTGGCTTTGCGTCGGCGCGGCGGCCTGCCACAGGGTGATCGACGGCGGTATGATATGCGGCCAGATGCTGATCCCAAGCCCGCTAAAGCCGAGAAATATTAGCCCCAGCGTCAGAATAAACGGTCGAGCATGGCTGTCAGGATTACTCAGGCAGCGCCACTGGTAGAAGCTAAACATGACGACCAGGGCAGGGACTGGCAGCAGATAAAACAGATTCGGCAGCGTAAACCAGCGCGCCGCGATGGCCGGGTGCGCCAGCGGCGTCCAGAGGCTGATCGCTGCGATAAACGCCAGCAGCACGATTAACAGCGTTTTCGACACCTCACGCATCCGCTGCTGCAGCGCATTTTCGCTTTTCATCACCAGCCAGGTTGAGCCTAACAGCGCGTAGGCCACCACCAGACCCGCGCCGCAGAACAAGTTAAACGCGGTAAACCAGTCAAACGGTCCGCCGGTATACGTTCTGCCAGTGACGCTAAAGCCGTTAATGACGGCACCTACCGTCACCCCCTGGGTAAAGGTCGCCAGAACGGAACCGCCAATAAACGCCTTATCCCAGAAAGGACGGTGGGCCGGCGTGGCTTTAAAGCGAAATTCAAACGCCACGCCGCGGAATATAAGTCCGATCAGCATTAACGTCAGCGGAATGGTCAGAGCATCAACAATCACCGCATAGGCCAGTGGGAATGCACCGAACAGGGCGGCACCACCTAGCACCAACCAGGTCTCATTGCCGTCCCAGACCGGTGCAACGCTGTTGACCATCACGTCGCGATCGTCGGCGTTTTGTGTTGCCGGGAACAGAATACCGATTCCCAGATCAAACCCGTCCATGACGATATACATCAGCGTGGCAAAGACGATGATGACAAACCAGATAATGGAAAGATCGATACCCATTATGGCTGCTCCTTATGTTCAGCTGTGACGGCAGAAAGCGGGCGCGCCGGGCGTCCATCGGACTCGGTGGCGAACGATTCATGCGGCTGCGGGCCTTTTCGGATGAGGCGCACCATATAGCTGTAGCCCACACCAAATACCGAGCTATAGACGACGAAGAAGGCCAGCAGGCTCACGCTCATATGCAGGTCACCATGGGCTGAAACCGCATCCTTTGTTCGCTGGAGTCCGTAGACCACCCACGGCTGGCGGCCGACTTCGGTGGTGACCCATCCGGCCAGAATGGCAATCAGCCCGGATGGCCCCATCAGCAGGGCAAACCACAGGAACGGACGCGAAGAATAAACCCGCTTTTTATAACGCAGCCAAAGCGCCACTACCCCAAGTAGCAGCATCAGCATCCCTAAGCCCGCCATAATGCGGAACGACCAGAAGACGATGGTGGAATTAGGACGGTCTTCTTTTGGAAACTCTTTTAGCGCAGGGACCTGTTTATCCAGGCTGTGCGTCAGGATGAGGCTACCCAGCGCCGGGATCGCCAGTCCAAAGCGGGTGCGTTCCTGCTCCATGTCAGGCCAGCCAAACAGCAGCAGTGGGGTAGGCTCGCCCGGCGGATTTTCCCAATGGCCTTCAATAGCGGCAATCTTGGCCGGCTGATGCTTTAAGGTGTTCAACCCGTGCATATCGCCAACCAGGGCCTGGATGGGGGCAACAATCAGCGTCATCCACAGCGCCATCGAAAACATCGCCCGAATGGCAGGGGTATTATTCCCGCGCAGCAGATGCCATGCCGCGGATGCACCGACAAACAGGGCGCTACTCAGGAATGCCGCAATCGACATATGCAGCAGGCGGTAGGGGAAGGAGGGGTTAAATACCACGGCGAACCAGTCCACCGGTACCACCTGACCGTTGACGATCTCGTAGCCTTGCGGGGTCTGCATCCAGCTGTTCGAGGAGAGGATCCAGAAGGTTGAGATAATGGTGCCCAGCGCCACCATGCAGGTGGAGAAGAAGTGCAGCCCTGGCCCCACTTTATTCCAGCCGAACAGCATCACGCCGAGGAACCCGGCTTCGAGGAAGAAGGCGGTAAGCACTTCATAGGTCAGCAGCGGGCCGGTAATGCTGCCTGCAAACTGCGAAAAGCCGCTCCAGTTGGTGCCAAACTGGTAGGCCATCACCAGCCCGGAGACCACGCCCATGCCAAAATTGACGGCGAAAATCTTCGACCAGAAATGGTACAGCGAGCGCCAGACCGGATTTTTTGTTTTCAGCCACAGCCCTTCGAGCACGGCAAGATAGCTGGCCAGGCCGATGGTGATGGCCGGGAAAATAATGTGAAAGGATACGGTAAAGGCAAACTGTATCCGCGCAAGGTGAAAAGCATCTAAACCAAACATGCAATACTCCGCGATGTAATTATGTCGATGCCATTCTAAGCCGCGCCAGCGCTGGGTTGCAGAGACAGACCTGGGTTATTTATCTATAACAGTTTTCTTGCCTGCCTTTGCTTTATATTGCTGGGCGACAACATTTCTGCCCAAGGGAGGTTCATTTTCGTAATGCCCAGAGGTAAATCAACATGGCATTCAGCAAAAATGAGAAGATAAAAAGCAACAGTGTATAGCTTTCACTCCATTCAAGTTCAGTCATAAAGCCAAAATGTCTGGTGAAGAGATGATAAAGTAATACATCAGGCATGAAGTAACATACAAGTGAGTAAATAACAAACAGCATCAATGTTTCAACAACCCAGGTCAGGGTATGCTTTTTTGCATTCATCAATATACCTGTATTGTTCCAAGTGCATCTAACCCAGCAGTAACTTTAAACGTGCCGGATGCCAGTAGACCATGCATCAGAATTCTGTAATGGGAGTGATTTGGCAACGTAATACATCCATTGCTAATCCCAGATTGTCCCGCCGGGTGTAACCGGAAAGAACCACGCTCAACGTTATTGATAAAAGTTCTGTCGTCAATGTGAGTATCGTGGCGGTAAAGAGCAAACCAAAAGTCACGGTTTGATCCGCTTTCTAACCCTTTAATTGCGTCATGCCAGTGAGTACCAAAACCGCCTCGTGGACGTGTCACGATATAATAGAGTCCTGGGGGTAAGGGGCCCACCTCAGGAGTCGCAACGGCATTAGGGTTATTTCTGTTATGCCCGGAATTTCCAGAATATGCGGGGAAAAAGCCTAAGCCGGGGCAACTCAAAGTGGAAAGCTGATAGCCGTTCAAATGAAAAGTGCACCGAATCATCTGTATTTCCACTCGTCAGAAAAAATAATATTACCGTCACAGTGTTTCCAGGTTATTTTTTCGTAACGCAGGGAGATACTTTCCAGATGGTTATGCTTCTCCGTTGCCGGGTTTTTAATGTCATGCATGAGTGGACATATAGAGACGACTTTGACATTTTCTAGCTGCATATTGAAGTATTCAACTTCCTGCCCGGAATCGTTGATCTTATACCATTTAAATTCAGCCCCTTTCAGCGTCTGACCTTTTGCAACGGCTTTGTAGTGATAGGGACTTGATCTGTCGAATTCCTTCTCAAAAAGGAGAGCTGAATGAATACGAGTACCAGTAATTTTCCCCGTCATGTTATCTGTTGGTAGATGCAGGCCATGACTAAATCCCAACACCTCGATACTGCCCTCACGATCTTGTACATCGACAGCGCCTTTGATATCTGCTCCACCGTCGTCTTTTAGCCACAGGTATGCTGGAATGGCCATCTTAAACTCCTTTTTCTTTCACAGTTCGTATACCGAATGAATGTTAATACTCTCAATGTGTTATGGTGATTAGACAAAAAATGCCATGCAAAATATTTATATTTCATTGATTTATAAATTTTTTTCTTGAGATTGGTCCCGCTAATATTTTGTGCCGCATTTAGCGTTTCTGAATAAAAACACTATTTTTATGAATTTTAGGCATTAAACCGCTTGCTTTGTCATCATTGCCGTGCGTTAATGGTCTTCTGGTTTTGAGTCCAAAAAAATATCTGACGTAGTTTCATAAAGCAGTTCTCATCACGTTGTGCCTCTCCGCAGCCTCTCTTGGGTCTTTATCTACATTCCGATTAGTTTTGTTTAAAACCATTATTGCCTGATCGGCTCATGAGTAATTTACGTTTTTACGTTCACAGGAGAATCCTATGACTTCTTATATCCATTTCCGCTGCCCATGCTGTCATGGCTCGCAGTACCGTACCTCAGTCTTTGATGTATCTGAGAAAAACCCGCTCGGTGCGAAATGCATCTTTTGCAAATCGTCAATGATCACGCTCGATCACCTGGCCGCTGCGCGTCAGGCGCAAAGCCACGTTACCGAGTACCGTAAGTAATTTTTACTTAAACTATAACAGTTAGCAAAAACTTCTCTTTTTCTCCTGCTGATATACACTGTCGGCAATAAGGAGAATCTGATGAAAAAATACCAGCGTCTGGCGCAACAAATTATCTCGCAGATTGAGCTTGGCGTTTGGCTGCCGGGCGATAAGCTGCCTTCCCTGCGAGAGCAGGTGGCAAGCAGCGGCATGAGCTTTATGACCGTTGGCCACGCTTATCAGATGCTGGAAAGTCAGGGGCGCATTGTCGCCAGGCCGCAGTCGGGCTATTACGTTGCCTCGCGCCCGACCGCACAACAGCCTGCGCCGCCTGCCCAGGTAATGCGTGATGAAGCGGTAGATATCAACACCTATATCTTCGAGGTCTTACAGGCCAGCCGCGATCCGTCCGTTGTTCCTTTCGCCTCCGCGTTTCCCGACCCCCGGCTTTTCCCGCTTCAGCAGCTCAACCGCTCGCTGGCAAACGTCAGTAAAACCGCTACCGCAATGAGTGTGATTGAGAACCTGCCGCCCGGTAACGCTGAACTCCGTCACGCCATTGCGCGCCGTTATGCGCAGCAGGGGATGAACATCTCGCCGGACGAGATCGTCATTACCGCAGGCGCCCTTGAGGCCCTCAACCTGAGTTTGCAGGCGGTGACGGAGCCAGGAGACTGGGTGATTGTTGAAAACCCGTGTTTTTACGGCGCGCTGCAGGCGCTGGAGCGTCTGAAGCTAAAAGCGCTGTCGGTCGCCACAGACGTCCGGGAGGGTATCGATCTGAATGCGCTGGAGCAGGCGCTGAACGACTACCCCGTAAAAGCCTGCTGGCTCATGACCAACGGCCAAAACCCGCTTGGCTTTACGCTAAGTGCGGAAAAAAAAGCGCGTCTGGTCGCGCTCCTGACGGAACACAACGTCACCTTGATCGAGGACGATGTCTACAGCGAGCTCTATTTTGGTCGCGAAAAACCGCTTCCGGCCAAAGCCTGGGATCGGGTAGATATGACGCTTCACTGCTCTTCATTTTCAAAATGCCTGGTGGCGGGGTTTCGCATCGGCTGGGTGGCGGCAGGAAAACACGCGCGCCGCATTCAGCAGCTGCAGCTGATGAGCACGCTTTCAACCAGTTCTCCCATGCAGCTGGCGCTGGTGGACTACCTGGCGACAAAACGCTACGACGCCCATCTGCGCCGTCTGCGACGAACCCTCGCCGAGCGAAAACAACAGGCGTGGCAGTCGCTTCTGCGCCATATGCCCGCCGGTGTCAAAATCCACCACAACGACAGTGGCTACTTTTTATGGCTGGAGCTACCTGCGCAGCTGGACGCGGGGCTGCTGAGCGAAAAGGCCTTAACGCACCACATCAGCATTGCGCCCGGAAAGATGTTTTCCACCTCTGACGCGTGGACGCCGTTCTTCCGGTTTAATACCTCCTGGGCGTGGGGCGAGCGGGAAGAGCAGGCGGCCCTTCAGTTAGGTAAATTAATTAGCACAATGATGGAATAACTTTTCCCCTTTATTTAAATAATCATTTCTTATCCTGACGACGGCACGGCAAATATTTTGCGGTGCCGTATCATATGAAATCTGCATACCGGCTTCCGCGGCTAACTCCTTGTCTATAATCCAGTTAACGGGGAATGCGTCCTCGGTCACACCTTGATGAAAATTCCTTAAGCCGAACTGTGCGGCGCATTTGCGCGGTCTACGTTTAATAAGGGAGATATTTTTACGGCACGGCTGCCGCTAAATTTCATTGCGACAGGAGTAACTCTTATGAGCAAAAAATTTGCCCGCAGCAGCCTGTGCGCGCTCGGCATGACTATCATGACCGTGCAAGCCGCAGAACCACCAAAGGCCATTGGCGACGGGGAAGGCCGACTGGATATTATCGCCTGGCCGGGGTACATCGAACGCGGACAGACGGATAAAAATTATGACTGGGTTACCCAGTTTGAAAAAGAGACCGGCTGCGCGGTCAACGTTAAAACGGCGGCCACGTCCGATGAAATGGTCAGCCTGATGGCGAAGGGAGGTTACGACCTTGTCACCGCGTCAGGGGATGCCTCGCTCCGCCTGATTATGGGAAAACGCGTTCAGCCGATTAACCCGGAACTGATCCCCAACTGGAAAACCCTTGACCCGCGCATCGTGAAGGGCGAGTGGTTTAACGTGGGCGGCAAGGTCTACGGCACGCCGTATCAGTGGGGGCCCAATCTTTTGATGTACAACACCAAAACCTTCCCGACGCCGCCGGACAGCTGGAGCGTGGTCTTTACGAAGCAGGATCTGCCGGACGGCAAAACCAATCAGGGACGCGTGCAGGCGTACGACGGTCCGATTTATATCGCCGATGCGGCGCTGTTCGTCAAAGCCACTCAGCCGCAGCTGGGTATTAGCGACCCGTATCAGCTCACTGAAGAACAGTATGCCGCCGTGCTCAAAGTACTTCGCGACCAGCATGCCCTGATCCACCGCTACTGGCATGATACCACCGTCCAGATGAGCGACTTCAAAAATGAAGGCGTCGTGGCCTCCAGCGCCTGGCCGTATCAGGCTAATGCCCTGAAGGGCGAGAACCAGCCCGTTGCCACCGTCTTCCCGAAAGAGGGGGTGACCGGCTGGGCGGATACCACCATGCTGCATGCGCAGGCAAAACACCCGATGTGCGCCTACAAGTGGATGAACTGGTCGCTCACGCCGAAAGTGCAGGGCGATCTGGCGGCATGGTTTGGCTCGCTGCCCGTCGTGCCTGAAGGGTGTAAGGCCAGCACGCTGCTGGGTGACAAGGGCTGTGAAACCAACGGCTATAACTATTTTGACAAAATCATGTTCTGGAAAACCCCCATCGCAGAAGGCGGAAAATATGTGCCTTACAGCCGCTGGACGCAGGATTACATCGCCATCATGGGTGGCCGTTAATCATCCGGGAGCAGAACATGACGTACGCGGTAGAGTTTAATGACGTTTCCCGTCTGTACGGCGACGTGCGGGCGGTGGATGGGGTCACCATTGCCGTTCGTGACGGAGAATTCTTCTCCATGCTGGGGCCTTCGGGCTCCGGCAAAACCACCTGCCTGCGTCTGATTGCCGGCTTTGAGCAGCTGTCTGGCGGCACGATATCTATCTTTGGCAAAGAGGCGAGCGCGCTGCCGCCGTGGGAGCGGGACGTGAACACCGTATTCCAGGATTACGCGCTGTTCCCGCATATGTCGATCCTCGATAACGTCGCCTACGGGCTGATGGTGAAAGGCGTCGACAAGAAAAAGCGCCACGCGCAGGCTCGCGACGCGCTGGAAAAAGTGGGCTTAAGCTTTGCCGTCGCCCGCAAGCCTTCGCAGCTTTCCGGAGGCCAGCGCCAGCGTGTGGCCATCGCGCGGGCGCTGGTGAATGAACCGCGCGTCCTGCTGCTCGACGAGCCGTTAGGCGCGCTCGATCTCAAGCTGCGGGAGCAGATGCAGTTCGAGCTGAAGAAACTTCAGCAGGAACTCGGCATCACCTTTATTTTCGTCACCCACGATCAGGGTGAAGCCCTCTCCATGTCGGACCGGGTGGCGGTGTTCAATAATGGGCGCATCGAGCAGGTCGATACCCCGCGCGATCTCTACATGCGCCCGCGCACGCCGTTTGTCGCCGGTTTTGTCGGCACCTCGAACGTCTTCGATGCAGGCCTTGCGCATAAAGTCTGCGGCATGGAGGGCAGCTATTCCCTGCGTCCGGAACATATCCGCCTGAATGAGGGCGGTGAGGTTCAGGTGCAGGGCGTCGTCCAGGCCGTTCAGTATCAGGGGGCTGCCACGCGCCTTGAGCTCAGGCTCGCCGACGGTGCCAAACTGCTGGTGAGCCAGGCCAATCTCAGCGATTTCTCGCCGCTAAGCGGCATTGCGCCGGGGCAGGCCGTCACGGCGTCGTGGTCGCGCGAGGCGATGATTCGCCTGCAGGAGGAGAGGTGAAATGGCTATGAGTGTCGCGCACCCTCCCGCCCCGCGCGGCCGCATAAGCCGCATTACGTCACTGTTCTGGCGTAAACCGTCGCTCGGACTGTTCCTGCTTCTGCTTGCACCGCTGATGTGGTTTGGCATCGTCTATTTAGGATCGCTGCTGACCCTTTTGTGGCAGGGGTTTTACACCTTTGACGATTTCACCATGGCGGTCACGCCGGATCTGACCCTGGCGAACGTACTGGCGCTCTTCAACCCGGCAAACTACGACATCATCCTGCGCACGTTAACGATGGCGATTGCGGTGACGATTGCCAGCGCAATTCTGGCGTTCCCGATGGCCTGGTACATGGCGCGATACACCCGCGGCAAGTGGAAAGCGTTTTTCTATATCGCCGTGATGCTGCCAATGTGGGCGAGCTACATCGTCAAAGCCTACGCCTGGACGCTGCTGCTGGCGAAGGACGGCGTGGCACAATGGTTCCTCAACCACCTTGGGCTGGAGCCGCTCCTGACCTCGATCCTTACGCTACCCGCGGTAGGCGGCAACACCTTATCCACCTCTGGGCTGGGGCGGTTTCTGGTCTTCGTCTATATCTGGCTGCCGTTTATGATCCTGCCCGTTCAGGCGGCGCTGGAACGTCTGCCGGCTTCGCTGCTGCAGGCCTCAGCCGATCTCGGCGCGCGCCCGCGCCAGACCTTCCGCTATGTCGTTCTGCCGCTGGCTATCCCGGGCATTGCCGCGGGCTCAATCTTCACCTTTTCCCTGACGCTGGGGGATTTCATCGTACCGCAGCTGGTTGGGCCGCCGGGGTTTTTCATCGGTAACATGGTCTACTCCCAGCAGGGGGCGATCGGCAATATGCCCATGGCCGCCGCGTTCACACTGGTTCCCATCGTGCTGATTTCACTTTATCTGGCGTTCGTGAAGCGTCTGGGAGCATTCGATGCACTCTGAACGCGCACCGCTGTTCCTGAAAGTGGCAGCGTGGGGAGGCGTCATCTTCCTGCACTTCCCGCTGCTGATTATCGCAGTCTATGCCTTTAATACCGAAGATGCTGCCTACAGCTTTCCGCCTCAGGGGCTGACGCTGAAGTGGTTTACTGCGGCGGCGGGGCGCGGCGATATCATTGAATCGGTGACGTTGTCACTTCAGGTTGCCGCGCTATCCACCGCGATAGCCCTGGTGCTTGGCACGCTTGCTGCAGCGGCGCTCTGGCGAAGCGAGTTTTTTGGCAAGAACGCGATCTCGCTATTGCTGCTGCTGCCGATTGCGTTGCCGGGGATCATCACCGGCCTGGCGCTGCTGACAGCGTTCAAAACAATCAACCTTGAGCCGGGGTTTTTCACCATCGTGGTTGGGCACGCCACGTTTTGCGTGGTGGTGGTCTTCAATAACGTGATTGCCCGGTTCAGACGCACCTCCTGGAGTCTGGTGGAAGCGTCGATGGATCTCGGGGCCGACGGATGGCAAACCTTCCGCTATGTGGTGCTGCCCAACCTGGGCTCCGCGCTGCTGGCCGGGGGAATGCTGGCGTTTGCCCTGTCGTTTGACGAAATTATCGTCACAACCTTTACGGCGGGACACGAACGCACGTTACCGCTGTGGTTGCTCAATCAGCTAGGCCGTCCGCGCGACGTGCCGGTCACCAACGTCGTTGCACTGCTGGTGATGCTGGTAACAACCATCCCCATTCTGGGAGCCTGGTGGCTAACCCGCGACGGCGAGAACATCGCCGGCGGCGGGAAATAACATTGATTTGAACAGGACAATGCTATGCAAACACATCTGCTGATAAAGGGTGAACTGGTTGCCGGAGAGGGAGAGAAACAGCCGGTCTATAACCCGGCCACCGGAGAGGTGCTGCTGGAGATTGCTGAAGCGTCAGCGGCACAGGTCGACGCAGCGGTTCAGGACGCCGACCGGGCTTTTGCTGAGTGGGGACAAACGACGCCGAAAACCCGCGCCGAGTGCCTGCTGAAGCTCGCGGATGCGATTGAAGCGCATGGCGAAGAGTTTGCCCGGCTCGAATCCCTCAACTGCGGCAAGCCGCTGCACTGTGCGCTGGGCGATGAAATTCCCGCAGTGGTCGACGTTTTCCGTTTCTTCGCCGGGGCGGCCCGCTGCCTGAACGGGCTGGCCGCGGGTGAGTATCTTGACGGCCACACGTCGATGATCCGCCGCGACCCGGTGGGCGTGGTTGCCTCTATCGCACCGTGGAATTACCCGCTGATGATGGCGGCATGGAAGCTGGCGCCTGCGCTGGCGGCCGGTAACTGTGTGGTCATCAAGCCGTCTGAAATCACGCCGCTAACGGCGTTAAAGCTGGCGGAGCTGGCGAAAGATATCTTCCCGGCTGGCGTTCTCAACGTGCTGTTTGGCCGCGGGAAAACGGTGGGCGACCCGCTCACCGGACATGAAAAAGTGCGCATGGTGTCGCTGACCGGTTCGATTGCCACCGGGGAGCATATCATCGGCCACACGGCGTCCTCCATTAAGCGCACCCACATGGAGCTGGGCGGTAAAGCGCCGGTTATCGTGTTCGATGACGCCGACCTGGATGCGGTTGTAGAAGGCGTGCGGACGTTTGGTTTCTACAATGCCGGGCAGGACTGTACGGCGGCCTGCCGTATCTATGCCCAGAAGGGGATCTATGCCCAGCTGGTGGAAAAGCTCGGTGCCGCGGTCGCCAGCCTCAAAATGGGTGCCCCGGAGGATGAATCTACTGAACTCGGTCCGCTCAGCTCGGCTGCCCATCTTTCACGCGTCTGTCAGGCGGTTGACGAGGCGAAAGCCCTCGGCCATATCCGCGTGGTGACGGGCGGGAGCAAAAAAGAGGGGGCGGGCTACTACTTCCAGCCAACGTTGCTGGCCGGGGCGAAACAGGACGATGCCATCGTTCAGCGCGAAGTGTTTGGACCGGTGGTGAGCGTCACCGAATTCGACGATGAAGCGCAGGTGCTGGCCTGGGCGAACGATTCGCAGTACGGCCTGGCTTCGTCGGTCTGGACGAAAGACGTGGGCCGCGCCCATCGCCTGAGCGCGCGCCTGCAGTACGGCTGCACCTGGGTCAATACCCACTTTATGCTGGTGAGCGAAATGCCGCACGGCGGCATGAAATTGTCTGGCTATGGAAAGGATATGTCGGTGTACGGGCTTGAGGATTATACGGTTGTCCGGCACGTTATGATTAAACACTAGAAAATCATGCCCGGCGGTCTGCATCGCCGGGCGTTTGCTTTACCAGCCACACACCTCGTGCTCATTTTCCGTGTCGTAAGCGCGGACGGTATTCACCAGATCTTTTACCACGTCTGCGGCGACGTCGGGGATGAGCAACTCCATCGGAGCTTCTGTTTCATAATCCACCGAGACGCCGTTGCTGTTGTTGGTCACGGTCACTGTGTACGTTGCTTTACCCACGCGGTTACTCCTTATGTGTATTGACCACTTTGCCGATGCCCGCACCCTGAAGCGTAACGTCAGGATCGGCAAAAAAGTCGATATTGAAATAGGTATCGTCGGTCAATAGCTCGATGCGGTGCCATTTCTCTGGCGGCGAGATGCCAAACGATCCGGCTTCAATCACCAGCTCCAGATCCGGTTCGGTCGCGTCAGCGTTCGGGAAACCGAAATAGTGCACCGCACCCTGCATCACCGACAAACGGCCATATACGCTGGCTTTCGTATTATGGTGGGTGAAAAGGGCTTTTGGCGCGGTGTCTTTGTTCCAGAATGGCGTGGAGCGGGTATGAACAAAATTCTCAGGGATACGTAGCATAAAGGTTACCTCGTAAATAAAAGCCGCTTAAAGCGACTTCAACACCTCTGGTTCGACGAAAAATTCAATATTGAACAGCGTGTCGTCGCTCATCACCTCGATGTGATGCCATTTCTCAGGGGGAAAAACACCGAAGTGGCCGGCCCTGATAATCAGTGTGCTGTCAGGCTCAGGGGCATGTTCATCAGCATAACCCAGATAGCGGACGGCACCCTGCATAACGGACAGGCGGGGATAAACGCCCGGACGGGTACCCGTGTCGAGATGACGCTGAAAGATCCCGGCGGGGGCGGTTTCTTTATTCCAGAAAGGGGTAGAGCGGGTATGTATACAGCTTTGCGGAATGCGTAGCATATTGCCTCCCATGTATGTCTGCCTTTATTAGACGCCTATGCGGAAGAGAGGATTTATCAAAAAGTGCATTTAACTTGCATGTTATCAATGAAGATAATGGGTGGCTCCCCCTTTTTGTAATACAAAATACTCAGTTGTTATTAGCCATAATATTTAAGTGGTTATTATGTAATGAAAAAACTTGATCTGTATCAACATATGACGCATATTGCGTGCGGTTATTTTTTCGGCTCTGGTATACAGAATGACGTTGTATCAAAAGATGTTGGTTTTTTACGCAGTGATGGCTTCCATCTGTGCATTAATTACCTGGTTCCTTTCTAAAGACCGCAAGCGCATCCGCCTGCTTAGCGCGTTTCTGGTCGGGTCGACCTGGCCGATGAGTTTCCCCGTTGCGCTGCTGATTTCTCTTTTCTGAAGCATCCTTCCAATTTCGAAAGATGAACATAGCATTCCAGTTACGATGGCTGTATAAATACACAGTGCATCGTAAAAGGAGTGCTTATGAACAGTTTTTACTCGCAGCATGCGGGTTGCACCGTGCGCTGGCATGATTTGCCCGGCTCTGGCGATCCCGTAGTCTTTATCCACGGATTGGGCTGCGCCTCTTCCTATGAATATCCTCGCGTCGTCCGAGACCCTCAGTTTGGCGGGCGCAGAGCTATTCTCATCGATTTACCCGGCAGCGGTTACAGCGATAAGCCTGAACATTACAGCTATAAAACGACTGAACAGGCGCGCGTCGTGGCGGAGTTGATTGACCATCTTCAGCTGGATGCCTTCTGGTTATACGGTCACAGCATGGGCGGCAGCATTGCTATAGAAACGGCGGGGCTGCTGGCACCGCGCGTGAAGGGACTGATGGTGTCGGAGCCCAATTTTCACGCCGGTGGGGGGATGTTTAGCCGCGTTATTGCGGCGCAAACCGAACACCAGTTTGTGGCGCAGGGCTATAATGCCATGCTCCGTAAAGAGACCACCGCCTGGGCCGGGTGCCTGCAAAGCAATGCACCCTATGCCGTCTGGCGCGGCGCATCAAGCCTGGTCGCGGGTGTTGAGCCGGACTGGGAAGCGCAATTTCTGTCGCTGCCTTGCCCGGTGACGTTGATTTTTGGTGAGCTCTCACTGCCGGATGACGATGTGGATAATCTGAAGCTGAAGGGCGTTGAGGTCAAAATCATCCCTGCGGCGGGGCACTCCATGTCGTGGGAAAACCCGTCGGCACTGGCGCAGGCCTTAGCGGAGTGTATGGCGGCGTGATTATCGTTGCGGAATATAGGCCGGGTAAGCGCAGCGCTACCCGGCAAGAAAGGCCGCTACAGGATTAAAGCCCGCAGTGCCCGACGTGCGTCAGGCTGAACATCATGCGGGTGCTGATAATTAATGTTTTCGATTGCCCGGCTATAGAGGGCAACCAGCCAGTCGTAAACGTACGCGGTGGCCGCATGAACAGGCTGCTCCCCCAGACGCGTCAGGCGTGGTGCGGCACTGCTGACGACGGGCGTAACAAAGATTGCCTGACCTTTGCGAATGCGGCTTGCGGGGCGTTCTGCTGACGGGGTCTGGTCGTAACCCAGCCAGCCAACGAAATTCCCTATCACCGCATGCAGCTGCGCCGCGCTGCTTTTATCCGCGTCGACAATTCGCTGAAGCTGTTGCGGGAGATTAAGCCGGTAGCTGGTTACCACCAGCACATCCGCGATTTGCTGCAGCACCGCGGGCTCCAGACCAAGACGGGCGGCGGTAGCTTCATTGCGGCTCCACTGGCGCAGATGATTTATCCATACTCTGTGCGCCAGGCGCGCTTTGTCTTTTGTCTGGAATCGTCCTGCGCTTTCCTGGGCGTTATCGGCGAACAGATCGATGGTGTCCGTGAACAGCCCGTTCACCTGCTCCTCGCGCGGCTGCTGAACGGCGAGCAGCGTTTCAAAGGCTTTCAGCGGCGGCAGCAGGCCCTCAAGCAGCTCGCCGTGACGGGCGGCGCTGCTTTGCAGCGTGCGCACCATGTTTTCGGCCTGAGCACGTCGTGTACCCGGTTCCTCAACCAGCGGCGCCAGATAGCTTTGCATCAGCGACGCGATCTCCTGCCGCAGCAGGTTTTTCAGCGTGCCAAGACGCTTCTGCCGCTGTGCGGGGAGCGTCGCCTGAGACAACCACTCAATAACGCGCAGCATGCTGTGGCTGTCCAGCGCCTGCAGAGTTCCCCAGCGCAGGCCTGGCTTGCCCAGCAGATGCTGTACGGCTTCATCGAGATTCTGTCGGGTAGTGAAACGAGCGTCATGCGGGGTGATCGCCCACACCAGCCCCGGCAGGGCAGACTCCTCGGTAGGCTGGGTCTCTTTAATCCAGTTAATTAACACTTTTGCTTTTTGGGCCGTCTGCTCGTGCCGCGCTGTCGCGTTGCAGATAACCAGCACATCCGGCTGGAGCTGCTGGCGGTAATGTTCAAGCAGCCACTGGCATTTAGCCTGTACTAAAGGATCGGCACTGCCGTCTTCAAAGACCGGAATATCAATGATATCAACGTTATCCAGCGCCCCATTCTCAACCGGCAAGACCAGCTCGCGGGTTAGGAAGGCAAGCACGTCGACCGGGATGCTGATGGCGTTGAGCATTTCACCGTTGTTCAGCGGGTGAAGCAGCGTCTCCTGAGTTTCCTGCTGGGTTAAGGTGCCGTGCGTCAGGAACCCTTCACCAGGCAGACCAAAGCTGTCCACCAGCAGGCTCAGCGGCGCAGCCAGCTCGCTCGCATGGCTGGTCTGTTGCAGCACGTGGGCAAGCTTCAGCCACTGCTGGGTTAACTCCTGTTGCTCGCCCCACAGCAGCGACCAGACGCTGGCGCGGGTGCTGAGATCGAGCGATGGCACCAGCTGGGCAAACTCATGCCACAGGGCGTCATCAATTTGCTGTCTCGCGGCGGGTACCGTGCTTTGCCAGAAACGCGAAATCGCACCCACATCCTGCGCCGTGATGCCGGGCACGCTCTGCGGCTGGCGAAGGCCGCGCCATTTCTCCAGACGCGTCTCAATGACCGCCTTATCCACCGCGCGCATCTGCGGGTGCAGCGTCGTGCGGGCAATAAACAGCTGTACCAGTTCGGCCTCGGAAACCAGGCTCAGACGCAGCGGAAACGCCTCATCCGCTACCTCCGGGGTGTCTCGGGTGAAGCGCACGGCCATGTTGGTCAGGGCATGTCCTGGGTTGATATGCGAAAAATAGTCAAAGGTGCGCTGGCCCGGCATCACGTTCAGGCGCCCGTTACCGCTGCCGCACAGCGACAGCAGCAGGTGCGCTTTGGCGCTTTGAGAATGGCCGTAAAGCCCAATGCTGCTCCGGCGGGTCAGGGCGCGTTCAATGGCTTGCTCCCGCGCCTGCGCCGCGTTGATGCGAGCAAGCAGGGCATCAGCATCGTTATCCAGCACAGGGGCGGTCAGGCGCGTCTCATTAATCCACCCGATCAAGGCCTGGGTGGTGGTCGTGGTCGCTGTCATTTCAGGTATACGCTCCCGCTGTCGATCCAGTAGTGGCTACCGCTGTGTCGGCGATCGGCCAGGGTATTCAGTTTGAAGGTTAACGCGTCAGGCGCAACCGGCGTGCCGTCCTGCAGCCAGGCATCGCTGAGCTCGAAGGACTCAGGGCCCTCTAATTTGCTGCCGCCGCAGAGCTTAAGCCGCACGTTCAGCACGCCGTCGCCGGCAATCGCTTTTGCCAGTTCAGCCGAGTTGATGCTGAGCGTATAAAGCGGCGTGGCGGGCCAGCGCGCGTTCGCCAGCTGGCGGAAGCCGAGGGTGACGTTACCGCGCAGCGGGAAGTGCAGCCGCGCGTCAAGCTTCGCGCCGGGTTTATCGAGATCGATATCCTGATACCAGACGTTTTCCTCGCGCAGGGTATTGACGGTGTTATCCAGCACGCCCAGATAGCGCACGGTGGAATAGGCGCCAATGTCCGCGGCCTTAAAGTTAAAGCGCGGCAGACGCAGATCGAGCGCCAGGCTGCAGAGCATGGCCCCCACCGCGGCGGTCGATTTCGGATTGCCTATGCGCCCCTGCTGGCTGAAGGGATACCACTCGTGAACCTGATATTTATCCAGCCAGACGATGCGGTTGACCGGCACCGGCTGCAGATGCCGAATCAGCGCCTGAACGCCCGGCAGGCAGCCCGGGCGCCCGGTGATGAGCAGAATATCGCAGCTGTAATGGGAAATCGCTTCACACACCGCGTGAAGCGGCGAGGTCAGCGTAAACTGACCGGCCAGCATTGCATCCTGCATTTCGCGGAAGTTCACGTGCAGCGGCACGGCGAACAGGTCGAACGCCTCTGAGCCCGCCGGCAGGGCATGATCGATTGCCTGCTGAAGATAGTTCATCACGTTGCGGGTTGGTTTCTGCGCAAGGAGCTCGCCAAAGGTGGCATGCAGGCCCGCCAGCGGATCGTCAATGTCGCTGGCTTCCCACGCGGAAAGAATGGCGTGGCCAATCGGCATAAAGAGCTGAAGCGCCGTTTGCTGGCGCAGTACCGCCTGGGTATCAATACGCCCGGAGTCGCCGAACAGCGACGCCATCAGCAGCGAGGCGTCCGCAATGCCGGATTTCTGCAGCTGCGTTTGCAGGGCGGGCAGGACATAGCGCTGAATCACGTCCAGCAGGGTATCGTCGCCCGCCACCTTGAACCCTTCGCGGAACAGCAGTTGCGGGGTGATTTTGACGTTATTACCGGAGCCGTCATCAAGCTGGTAGTGGGTTATTGCCATATCCGTGGTGCCACCGCCGATGTCGATAGACGCGACGCGTAATGCGCGGCCCGGCTGCACGCCCGGCTCAGGTTCACGATCCGTGCGGGCGAGTGAGGCGAAAAAGGCTTCCGTCTGGCCGCCAAAACGGGAAATCGCTTCGTTATACAGCCACACCAGCTGACCGCAGCTGGCTTCATCCCACTCCATCTGGATCTCAGGGACCGGCACCACGCTTTTTTCCTGCTGCTTGCGGGTGGCAAAATCTTCATCCTGTGGGTGCCAGCCCATCGCTTTCCAGACGATGGCAATGGCTTCAAACATGCGGCGACGGAAAATCTCGCGCTCCTGCTTCGGCATGGCCGAGGGCAGGGTCAGGATCAGGGTGCGCAGCTGGCGCGGCGAGGCCGGGAAGCCCAGGCGCAGGCGGGTGGCGACGCTGTTGATCTGGCCCAGCGCCTGCGCCAGCAGCTCGCACAGCATGTGCGTCATCAGCGTGCTGCGGCTGTACTGCGGCGAAAAGACCGGCAGCCGCTCGTCCTGCGGCAGCGTAAACAGCGGCTCACCGTCATCGTTCATCAGGTTCATCAGCGGAAACGCCGTGGCGAGCGGTTCACGCTGGGTTTTGCCGTTCATCTGGCTAAAGCGCCAGTCCTGTACGACAGGCGTTTCATCCCACAGGTAGCGGCGCGGGCTGGAGATGCCGCTGTTACCTTCGGTTCCCAGGCGCTGCATCGCCAGCTTGCGGGCTTCATCGCCCACGCGAACAATCGACGGCCAGACAAACGCATCTTCGCGACCGCTTTCCACCGAGAAGTGCTGTTTGCCAAAACGCGCTTCGGAGAATTCAAGACGGCTGGTAAAGAGAGGCTCGTTCAGGAACTGCGGCTCGCTTAACGAACGAACCTGCAGCTCGGCGGTCTGCCGGAGCCCGTCGTTTGCATCACCGTGGTCTTCGATAATGACACCGCAGGTGTGGGTGTTGCCCACGTCGAGGATCAGGTCGACCGGAATGGCAGGCGTGCTGAGCGTGTGGGTGACAAATTTCACTTCCGGCACGGTGAGTTGTTCACCGAGCATGGTCAGTACATTGAGCCAGTGGGCCTGATATTCAAAACTGCGCATCGCCTGATGCAGGTCGCGTTCAGAGCGGTTTTCAACGCCGTCGGCATACTGGGTAAATGCCTCGCGCAGCCAGCCGTCAATCCAGGTCTGGTCGAGGAAGCTTTCTACCTCACTATCACGCCACGCCAGCGCAAAGCGGGTTCCGTTCAGAATATCGTTTTCAACCGGCGACAGGGCTGAAGCGGCATGCTCCGCGATCTGGCTGTCGAGCGCGAGGGTGACGCGGTGCGAGTTGCCTGCCGTGTCGGGCTTCTCGAGCTTGCGCACCTGAACGCGCGCCCAGTTATCCGGTCCTTCCACAAAGGTTCGCGGTGGATTGAAGCGCAGGAACGGCACGGGAAGCCAGACGCCGTCCAGCACGGCAAGGGACTGATGCAGCGGAATGGTGGTTTCCGGTTTAACCACTTCAGGCTGACCGCCGTTCGTCCCCGGCAGGGTATAGCGCCCGTTCACCAGGTCGAAATCGAGTCGCAAAAGGGGGCCGTTCGCGGTTTTACGTACGAAGCGCCCGTTGCTGGCGGTGTCCTGCGGCGTCAGGCCGAAATCCAGGAACTGCACGCCGCTATTGGCAATAAGCGTGACGCTTTGTTTATAGTCGCAAAGATTTACCAGCATAGGATCAGGCACCTGCTTTCTTGAACGTCAGTGGGACGACGGTGTTGGCGTCATAGCGAGCGCGACATTCTGCGATATCGCTGGCCCCGGCTTTACAGGCGACTTCCGGCATCGGGTAGCGGGAACCGTCGGTGCAGCGAGCATTGCCGCGACTTTTAATCATCAGCTCGCCATTGCTGTGCAGCCCGGAGAAAATCTCCGCGCGGCAGACAATGTTGTCGCCGTGCACGACGCGGGCGAAACCTTTATTATTCTGGATTTGATAGCGCATTGACGGCGGCTTGCCGGTGACCGGATCTTTCACGTCGAGAACCGCGCGCCAGGTACCGTTCAGGAAGCGCGTCGACCCGGCTTTCACCTGACCGGCTTCCATCACCATGGCATCTTTCGGGATCGGAACAATTACCACCGGTGCGGCTTCAGGTGCAGGAGCGGGTTCTTTTTCTTTACTGGCGACGACCTCAGCCTGATGCAGGGGGAGATTCATAGCCAGCGGCTCTACCGCTTTGATCGGCTGCGGTGCAATAGCCACGGGCTCAGGAGCCGGTGCCGGAGCGGGCTCTGCCGAAGGGGCCTGTTTTGGCCACAGCAGCGGCGCGGCAACGGCTGCCACAATCACGGCGGCAACCGGCAGGGTCCACAGGGGAATGCGACGTTTTTTCGTGACGGCAACAGGCGCAGGTTCTTGAGCGGGTTGCGCAACAACCGGCGCGGGTTCCGGCTCATACAGTTCTTCCGGCGTAATACGCACGGCGGCGACGGGCGCAATCAGCGGCTCGTCTGCTTTTTCAAAGGTGATGGCCGGTTCGGGCGCGGGTTCTGGCTCGGGCTCTTCAATCACAACGGGGGCAGGCTCGGGGATCAACGCTTCACGCAGGCAGTCGAGGACATCGTCGCGCGCATTTTCGTTCAGGTTTACAAAACCCCAGAAGCAAATAATCGGCTTTCCTGCGACCAGGAAAACAAAATTCTCGCCGGGAAACTGAAACGCTTTCGACAGCAGCGAGCCGAAAAGCTGCTGCGCGGTTTTGGGCGACTGGAGGCATTTCTTGCTTAACGACTCAACGCTGGCAAGCGTGTTTTCCAGATAGCGCAGGGCGCGATAGCGGTCGTCTTCACTGGCCGCCTTCCAGCTGGTGACGCTTCCCTCAACGGGGGAATACCAGTCCACACGGTCGCCGCTGTCGTTGACCTGAGGAATAGCCAGACAGTCCACTATGGCCTGCTGTTTGCGCAATCGAAGCGCTTCCCGGATTTGTAACGCTGATTCAAAAACGGCCTGTCCGCCGCCGCCAACGGCCTGAAAATCATCCAGATTACCGCTGCGTAAAAGAGTTTTTGCCACGATTTGATCCCATATACTTCTTCACACCGTTACTTTAACGAAACGAGGAAGCAAACAAACGGAGGAAGAGACGCTAAAAGCGCCGATTTCTTGCGGCATAGATCGTGACGGTTGTGCTTGACGAATAACGTCACTTAAGGCAAATCACCTTTTTCTGTACTGGCGGCAAAACCGGCAAAAAACGCGGCTTTAGAATAACCTGATAGTGTTTCGTTATTTGCCAGGTGATAAGGGCTGTGCTGTTATTACTGACCTATATAATAAATCTGTCAGGGTTATAACTATGTCTACAGGGAAAACGCTGCTCGCCCTTGCGCTGAGCGCTCTTTTACCAGCCGGTGCCGCATGGGCGGCAAACAACGACACCCTTATTTACTGCTCCGAGGCATCGCCAGAGTCGTTCAACCCGCAAATCGCCAGCTCCGGCCCGTCGTTCGTGGCCAGCTCTCAGGTTCTGTACAACCGCCTGATCAATTTCGACCCGGTGAAAAATACCCCGGTACCGTCACTGGCGGAATCCTGGACGATTTCACCAGACGGCAAGACCTATACCTTTGCCCTGCGCAAAGGAGTGAAGTTCAACAGCAACAAATACTTCAAGCCGACGCGCGACTTTAACGCCGATGACGTTATTTTCTCGGTGATGCGTCAGAAAGACCCTAAACACCCGTACCATAATGTGTCCCAGGGCAACTACGAATACTTCAACGATGTCGGGCTCGATAAGCTGATTCAGGACGTTAAAAAGGTCGACGATTATCACGTCCAGTTCACCCTGAGTGAACCCAACGCCGCGTTCCTGGCCGACTGGGGAATGGATTTCGCATCGATCCTCTCCGCCGAATACGCCGATGAGATGCTGAAAAAAGGCACGCCTGAGAACGTAGATACCTGGCCGATCGGTACCGGGCCCTATGTGCTCCAGCAGTACAAGGTGGACTCGCTGATCCGCTACGTCGCTAATCCGAACTACTGGGATGGCGAGGCGCCGACCAAACATCTTATCTTCTCCATCACGCCAAACGTGGAAACCCGCCTGGCGAAATTACAGACCAACGAGTGTCAGATTATTCCTGCGCCGTCTCCGGTTCAGTTTGACGTGATTAAAAAGAACAAAGACCTGACGCTGCACTCTGTCGATGCGCTGAACGTCGGCTATCTGGCGTTTAACACCGAGAAAAAGCCGTTCGATAACGTGCTGGTGCGTCAGGCGCTGAACTACGCGACCGACAAGAAGGCTATCGTTAATGCGGTCTTTATGGGCTCCGGTACGGTGGCTAAATCGCCGATCCCGCCAAATATGCTGGGCTTTAATAAAGATCTGCAGGACTACAGCTACGATCCTGATAAAGCAAAAGCGCTGCTGAAGCAGGCCGGGCTGGAGAAGGGCGCAGAGGTCACGCTGTGGTCAATGCCGGTGCAGCGTCCGTATAACCCTAACTCGCGTCGTATCGCGGAGATGATCCAGAGCGACTGGGCGAAAGTCGGCGTGAAGGCCAAAATCGTCTCCTATGAGTGGGGCGAATACCTCTCCGGGATGCGCAAAGGCGAGCACGACTCCGCGCTGTTCGGCTGGATGTCCGATAACGGCGACCCGGACAACTTCGCCGATGTGCTGCTGGGCTGCAACAGCATTAAAACCGGGTCAAACGCCGCACGCTGGTGCGATAAGGGTTATGATGCCCTGGTGCAAAAAGCGATGCTGACCAGCGATCCGGCCGAGCGTGCGAAACTGTACGGCCAGGCGCAGGAGATTTTCTACCAGCAGGCACCGTGGATCGCGCTGGCAAACGGCAAAACGTTCTTTGCAACCCGCAGCAACGTGACCGGATACAGCGTGAGCCTGATGGGCAGCGATTTCTCTAAAGCGAAGCTGAACTAAGCATTTATTGCCGGGTAAGGCGTAAGCCGCCACCCGGCAAAAACAAGGAGTGACAATGTCACATTTAAACGAAGTTACCGCCCGCGTGGATGCCGCCATCGAAGAGAGCGTCATCGCCCACATGAACGAACTGCTGATTGCATTGAGCGATGATGCCGATCTCAGCCGTGATGACCGTTACGCCCAACAGCAGCGTCTGCGTACCGCGATTTCGCACCACGGTAAGCTGCACAAAGAGGAGATGGACGCGCGCCAGGAACAGCTGACCAAGGGCGGCACCATACTGTAATCAAAACTGGCGTCGCGCTACCAGCCAGGCCCCGACGACCAGCATCACCGCGCCGCATACCGGGCCGATCAGCGTGCGCAGGGGAATGCCATGGCTTCTCAGCACGTCAAGGACCATCCCGCCAATCAGCTGGCTTGCGACCAGCACCGCGATGGTCGTTGCCGCGCCAACGTTCTGGTAGCCGCTGATGCTGGCAAACACAAAAAACGACCCCAGCAGCCCCGGGATCAGCGTCCACCAGCGCACCGTTGCGGCCAGCTCACTGAACCCGGCGAAGCCCTGCTTCAGCAGCAGAATGCTGACAAACAGCACAATGCCGACCAGGGAGTTCAGCAGCATTGCGATAAGAATGGTGGAGGAGGACTGGGTGATACGCACCATTAAGGTGTTTTGCACCACCAGACCGATCCCCGCCGCCACCAGGAACGCCAGCGTCAGCGACTGATTCATGGGATTGCGTCCGGGTCGCTGCGCTCGTCCAGCTGCAGCTGCATAAAGGTTAAGTCCAGCCAGCGGCCAAACTTGGTTCCCACCTGAGGCATCTGCCCCGTGGTCACAAAACCGAGCGTTTCGTGGAGGTGAATCGAGGCCTTATTTTGCGCTTCAATGCCGGCCACCATCACGTGTTTGCCGATGGCGCGGGCCTCGTTGATCAGCGCTTTCATTAACGTGCGGCCAATGCCTTTACCCTGATGCTCCGGATGGACATATACCGAATGCTCAACCGTGTGACGAAAGCCGTCGAAGGCGCGCCAGTCGCCGAAAGAGGCGTACCCGGTAACCACACCATTTTCCTCAGCCACCAGAACCGGGTAACCCGCGAGCGTGCGGGCCTCGAACCAGGCGATTCGGTTATTGGTATCAACGGTTTTATCGTTCCAGATCGCGGCAGTATGCAGCACCGCATGGTTATAGATCTCTCCTATCGCAGCGCAGTCTTCTTTACAGGCGTGACGAACGATCATGATTAAACCTCTGTATGTTGTTTACTATAGTATTACGCTATAGATATGATATTACACAACTGTATCGTCAGAGCGCTACGTGAGAATGATTATGAGCCCCATTGAAACGGCGTTCATACGCTTTAGTATGACGTTATGAACACAATAACAAACACAATGAATCAGCGTATTAGCGCCAGAATTCGCCTCGAACGTGAATCACGCGGCTGGTCTCTTAGCGAGCTGGCCGAGCGGGCAGGCGTATCTCGCGCCATGATCCACAAGATAGAGCGCGGCGACAGCAGCCCGACGGCAACCTTGCTTGCCCGTCTGTCAGGCGCGTTTGGGATCAGCATGTCGACCCTGATTGCCAGAGCCGAGATGCAGGAGGGAAAACTCCTGCGCCTGGCGAACCAGCCCGTCTGGCGCGATCCGCAAACCCACTACCTTCGTCGCCACGTTTCTCCCCGTACCGATCTGCCTATCGACCTCGTTCAGATTGAGTTACCCGCGGGGAGCGACGTCCCGATGCCGGCGTCCTCCTACGCGCTCGCGCGGCAGCTGATCTGGCTGCAGTCCGGCGAGCTGGTATTCCAGGAGGGCGATACTCGCCACGAGATGAAGGCCGGAGACTGTCTGGAGCTGGGGCCGCCAAACGACTGCCGTTTTATCAACGAAACGAACGAAACCTGCATCTATCTTGTGGTCCGGCTTAACCAGTCTGCCTCGTAATGTTAAGGCGATAATGCCGATCGTGAGCCAGGCTGTAATGACATTTGTACCAGAAGGAGAATCCGATGAATCAATCTGTTTCGCAAAACCGCCGCTGGGTGCTGGCCTCTCGCCCACAGGGCGCGCCGGTGGCGGAGAATTTTCGTCTGGAAGAGCAGCCCGTTCCTGCCCCTCAGGCGGGGCAGCTGCTGCTTCGCACCGTCTGGCTGTCGCTGGACCCTTACATGCGGGGCCGCATGAGCGATGCGCCATCCTATTCTCCGCCGGTTGAGATTGGTGCGGTGATGGTAGGGGGAACAGTTAGCCGCGTTGAGCAGTCAAACCACCCCGACTTTAAAGCGGGTGAATGGGTGCTGAGCTACAGCGGCTGGCAGGAGTACGCGCTTTCGGACGGCAGCGGCCTGGTAAAACTGGGCGATAATCCCACCCATCCCTCCTGGGCGCTGGGCATTCTTGGGATGCCGGGCTTTACCGCCTATATGGGGTTGCTGGATATCGGACAACCGAAAGCGGGTGAAACGCTGGTGGTCGCCGCCGCGACGGGCCCGGTTGGGGCGACCGTCGGGCAGATCGGTAAAATCAAAGGCTGCCGCGTGGTCGGGGTAGCCGGTGGGGCAGAAAAATGCCGCCACGCCGTTGAGGTTCTTGGATTTGACGTGTGTCTCGATCACCACGCGGCGGATTTCGCTGAGCAGCTGAAACGCGCCTGCCCGAAAGGCATTGATGTCTACTTTGAAAACGTCGGCGGGAAAGTGTTTGACGCCGTGCTGCCGCTGCTGAATACCTCCGCGCGCGTGCCGGTGTGTGGCCTGGTGAGCGGCTACAATGCAACGGGGCTGCCTGACGGACCGGACCGTTTGCCGCTTCTGATGGGGACGATTCTGAAGAAACGCATCCGGATGCAGGGCTTTATCATTGCCCAGGACTACGGCCACCGCATTCATGAGTTTCAGGAAGAGATGGGGCGCTGGGTGCAGGAGGGCAAAATTCACTATCGTGAACAGGTGACGGACGGGCTGGAAAACGCGCCTGAAGCGCTGATTGGCCTGCTGGAAGGAAAAAACTTCGGTAAAGTCGTGATTCGCGTCGCGGGTGACAATAAATAAAAGGCACTATGGCGGGGTTTCCCGCCATATTTATTTGTGAAGATACGATATATTGTCTTTAATTAACGGACATGGCTTTTCGCGCCATCATCCCGGATGAGCCCGAAACCGATAAAAAAAACACATTTTGCATTTTTTGCTGTTTTACGTACTTCCCACCACCAGGCATGACGATACAGGATATATCGGACCAGCGTCGTTTTATTAAAACTGGCGTTTAAAAATAGCATTAAGTTTTAGCTACAGGAATTGAACATGCTTGATTTGGATCACTTAGAAAAAGCCCAAAGGATCAGTCTTACCATGCAAGTTGAACTCAGTTTGAAAGGAGCGTTAATTACAGGCTCCCTTAAACCGGGTGCACGACTGATTACGAAAGAGATCGCCGATAAATTAGGAACCAGCATTACCCCAGTGCGCGAGGCGCTGCTGCGTCTGGTGTCAGCAGGGGCATTACATGCCACGCCGGCACAGGCATTTCTGGTGCCGGAGGTGACGCTGGACCGTTATAACGAAATCAACGCTATTCGCAAGCAGCTTGAACCCATGGCGGTTGCCGCAGCCTGTCAGAATATGTCTGACCAAAAGATCGAGACGTTGCGCAAATTGTCGGAAGCGTTTCATGAGGCCATGCGCAACGGGAACGTTCAGCAGGCATTGCAGGCAAATCGCATCTTCCGCTTTACGCTTTATCAGTACGCGGAAATGCCCACGCTGAATGCATTAATTGAACAGCTTTGGGTGCGTATCGGGCCTTGCATTAACTATCTGCACCGGGAGCTTAATGACATTAAGGAAGCGACGTATCACTATGACGAACTGCTTTCAGCCCTGGAACGCCGGGATGTCGACGCCAGCCAGAAGGCGATTGAAAAATCGATTGATGAAGCGAATACGCTTTTACAGCGACAATATTTTAACTGAGAGATAATTTAACAGAGCGACTATATACCGCGTCTATTTATTTATCTGGTGAATAACTCCTGATGGCATTTTGCCATCAGGAGCGTTATTTTCGGTATAAAATAAACTTTACTTATTTGTTACTCGAATCGATAAGACACCGACAGACCCACACCGTAGTTACGGCCAGGCGCTGGCTCGTAATAACGCCCGTTGGATTCGTTGACAATAACCGAGCCAACGTACTCTTTGTCGAACAGGTTATCTACGCGGCCAAAGACGTCCATCCCCCAGTTGCCGTAGTTGAATTTATACCCGGTATTCAGCCCGACCACCGTGTACGATGGCGCTTTCGCCGTGTTCTCGTCGTCGGCCATGATATCGCTCATGTAGCGCACGTCCGAGCCCGCGTACCAGCCTTCTTCAGGCTGCCAGCCAAACGACGCATAGCCCATATTGCGGGCAATGCCCGGCATACGGTTGCCGTTACAGTCCGCGTCGCCGCAGACGTTGGTCCGGTAGGTGGCATCAAGGTAGGTCCACGCCATTTTCAGCTTCCAGTTCTCAGCAAACTGCTGATCCAGGGAAACTTCCACACCCTGACGGCGGGTTTTCCCGGCGTTTTTGAACGTATCGCGTCTTCCCGTCGATGTATCGACCACAATTTCATTATCGGTATCGGTACGGAAAAGCGCTGCTGTCAGTAAACCATTGCCGATGCGGGTTTTACTGCCTATTTCATAGGTATTATTTGTTGAAGGTTTAAGGTCATAATTTAATCCCCCGTTACCTCCTGCTGTATATGCGCGTTCATTGATAGTTGGTGTTTCAAAACCGCGACCAGCAGCCGCATAAATGTTCCAGGCATTGGTAATCGCATACTTCACTGAACCTGCAGGCAGCCACTTATGATAACTGGTGTCGCCGCTATCATCGCCATTCTTCAGATAATGATCATTTGAATCAAACCAGACAGAGCTATAACGAACCCCTGCATCAAGTGATAACTTATCTGTGAGTTGCCAACTGCTCTGGAAGTAAGGATCCAAATTCCACATCAGATTACGTTCATCACGACGTTTTGTTCCTTTTACACCGTAATCTGGTTTGCTATTGACCATTACATAGTTTTCATAACCCAGACGATCTTCGTTCAGATTTTCGTAGTTCAACCCTGTAGTGAATGTTACTGGAACCAGAAGTTCTCCACGATGAGTCCATCGAGTATCTATCCCTTGATAGTGGCGTGTCATATCAATGACACCTCCAGAGTGGTTCGGATTATTACGTTGTGCAGTGTACGGAATCGACTGGTACTGGGTCATTTCACGCTCGCCGGCGTACATCATCACGCTGAGATCGTCCTGAGCGCTAAGCTGGCGGTCGTAGCGCAGCCCCGCCTGAGTCTGCTTGATGGTCTTGCGCGTGTTGTACTGATCGCCACGCGGGGACTGACGCGGGTTATCCTGCCACTCCTGATAGCTCAGCCCGCCCGGATCGTTTGCTTTCATGTCCACGCTGTTAAAAATCAGCGTCAACTTGCTGGCATCGTCAATGCGTACGCCCAGTTTGGCATTAGCGAGATTCTTCCGCGCGCCGCTGTGGTCGCGGTAGCCTTTAGTGGTGAAGCGGGTGGTGGATACGGTGTAATCCACGTCCCCGGCATGGGTACCATCGCCCATTGCGCCGGTGGCTTTCATGCCGTAGCGCCATGTCCCGTAACTGCCGTAATAGCTGCTTGCCTCGATGGTCGGCGGCTGCTGCCCGGTTTGCGTATTGATGTTAATCACGCCGCCAGAGGCGTTGCCATACAGGGCGGAGAAGGGTCCGCGCAGCACCTCAACGCTGTCAATGCTGGAGAGATCGATGTTGGAGGTCTGGCCCTGTCCGTCCGGCATGGTGGCTGGAATACCGTCGACGTACATGCGAATGCCGCGCACGCCAAACGTTGAGCGGGCACCAAACCCGCGCATCGAAAGCTGGAGATCCTGAGCATAGTTCTGACGGTTCTGAATCTGTAGTCCCGGAACGCTGCCAAGCGATTCGGAGAGATTAATGCGCGGCGCAGCGTGGCGCATATCCTCGCCATTCACGACGCTGACCGCCGCCGGAGTATCAAGCTCTGATACGGTTTGCGGCGTGGCGCTGACGATCATGGTCTGTTCCTCTGCGCTCATCGCGCTTAGAGGCGCAAAAACAACGGGAACCAGCAGCAGCGGGAGAGATGCCTTACGGGCAGATATGATTTTCATGAGTAAAACCGGTTGTGATGTATAAACGAACCAAATGGAACATGTCCATACATGTTAAAGGTTTTGTAAATGTTTTGAAAACTATAACCGCACATTGCGTTAATGAAAGGCAATAGGGAAAAGAAAAACTCCACTTTTAACTTATTAATGATTACTATTCTCATTATCAAAACGGCAATGCCATGACGTTGCCAGCCGGAAGCGATGTCAGCAGTACCCCCAATTTTCAAAAAAGGAATTGTTATGTCTTTACGCCATCTGTGCTCGCCACGCCTGAGTACGTCTCTGCTGTCTGCCGCTTTACTGTTTGCCGGAACCTTCCAGGCGCATGCCGCCGAAGAGATGCTGCGTAAAGCGGTGGGTAAAGGTGCCTATGAAATGGCGGTCAGCCAGCAGGAGAACGCGCTGTGGGTTGCGACGTCGCAAAGCCGTAAACTCGACAAGGGTGGCGTTATCTATCGCCTCGATCCTGCTACGCTCGAGGTGACGCAGGCCATTCATAGCGATCTCAAACCGTTTGGCGCCACCCTCGACGGCGCGACGCAAACCCTGTGGCTGGGTAATACGATCAACGGCGCAGTGACGGCCATTGATGCGAAAACGGGCGACGTGAAAGGGCGACTGGTGCTTGATAGCCGCCAGCGCAGTGAAACCGTCAAGCCGCTGCAGCCGCGCCAGCTGGTGGCGGATGACGCGAGCAACACGATTTACATCACCGGAGTCGGCAAAGAGAGCGTGATTTGGGTCGTGGATGGCGCAACGCTGAAGCTGAAAGAGACCATTGCCAACACCGGCACATACAGTACCGGTCTGGCGCTGGATGCAAAGGCGAAACGCCTGTACACCACCAATGCAGACGGTGAGCTGGTCACCATTGATACCGCCACCAACAAAATCCTGAGCCGCAAAAAAGTGCAGGACGACGGAAAAGAGCACTTCTATCTGAACCTGAGCCTGGACACCGCCGGTCAGCGCGCGTTCCTGACCGATTCAAAACAGCCGGAAGTCCTGGCGGTGAGCCTGAAAGACGGCAGCGTGATCGAGAAAATCGCCGCGCCTGAATCCCTGGCCGTTCTGTTTAATCCGGCTCGCAATGAAGCCTACGTGACGCACCGTGAGGCCGGCAAGGTGAGCGTGATTGACGCGAAGACCTACAAAGTAACGAAAACGTTCGATACGCCGGTCTACCCGAACAGCCTGGCGCTCTCTGCGGATGGCAAAACGCTTTACGTGACGGTGAAGCAAAAATCTACCCGCCAGCAGGAAGCGACCCAGCCTGACGATGTGATTCGTATCGCGCTGTAATATAAAAAAAGGGAAGGCAAATGCCTTCCCTTTTTAATGCCTGTTTGATGCTTAACGCGAGGTCTCTTCCACCAGCGGCGCGTCGTGTTTTTCATCGTCTGGATGAACCGGCGCGGTGCTGTGAATTTCGTGAACGCGCTTACGCACGCCGAACCAGCCAGCGATCAACAGCACGGCCAGCAGCGGGATGGTGGCGATGGTATAGGTGCCGTTCGGGTAGTCGAACGCCATCAGCACCAGCACGCTGAACAGGAAGAGCAGAGTGAGCCAGGAGGTCACCGGCGCGCCCGGCAGCTTGAAGCTGATATCTGCGGCTTTGCCTTCTTTAATGGCTTTACGCAGACGCATCTGGCAGACCACGATAAAGGCCCAGGAAGCGATAATGCCGAGTGCGGCCACGTTCAGAACGATCTCAAAGACCTGAGACGGCACCAGATAGTTCAGGAATACGCCGAAGACATACACCACCAGCGTAGCCAGAATGCCCGCGTAAGGCACGTGCTGCTTGCTCATCTTCGACATGAACTTCGGCGCTGAACCGCCCATCGACATGGAGCGCAGGATACGCCCGGTAGAGTAAAGACCGGAGTTCAGGCTGGAGAGCGCCGCCGTCAGCACCACGATGTTCATGATACTGCCCACGTAAGGCACGCCGAGCTTCGAGAAGAAGGTGACGAACGGGCTCTGGCCGGCCTGATAGGCGTTCCACGGCAGCAGCAGAACCAGCAGCACCACGGAGCCGACGTAGAACAGACCGATACGCCAGATCACGCTGTTAATGGCTTTTGGCACCATCGTTTGTGGGTCTTTACATTCGCCCGCAGCGGTACTGACCAGCTCAATAGAGGCAAAGGCAAACACCACGCCCTGCACCAGAACCAGCGCAGGCAGCAGACCGTGCGGGAAGAAACCGCCGTTATCGGTTATCAGGTGGAAGCCGGTAGCATTGCCGTCCAGCGGCTTGCCGCTGCCGAGGAAGACGGTACCGACCACCAGGAAAATCACAATGGCGAGCACTTTGACCAGCGCAAACCAGAACTCCATCTCGGCGAACCACTTCACGCCGATCATGTTCATGGTGCCGACGATCGCCAGCGCGCCAAGGGCAAAGACCCACTGCGGCACATCACCGAACGCGCCCCAGTAGTGCATATACAGCGCAACGGCGGTGATATCGACGATACCGGTCATCGCCCAGTTGACGAAGTACATCCAGCCTGCCACGTAGGCGGCTTTTTCACCGAGGAATTCTCGGGCGTAAGAGACGAAGCTTCCGCTGGAAGGGCGATGCAGTACCAGTTCACCCAGCGCGCGAAGAATGAAGAAAGAGAAGATCCCGCACACCAGATAGACCAGGGCGAGAGCCGGGCCCGCCATCTGCAGACGCGCGCCAGCACCTAAAAACAGACCCGTTCCGATAGCGCCGCCGATGGCGATCATTTGAACCTGACGGTTGCCCATCGCTTTGTGGTAGCCCTCTTCGTGGGAGTTCAACCAGCGACGTTTCGCAGCGTGATGATCGGCTGCGCTTTTATTGCTTGTTTTCATTGAGTTACCTGTTTGCCTGTCTGAACCATTATCGTGATAGTCCTGCCTGGCAGAGCGCAATACAAACGATTGCTTCTGCGCAAACACATGCCGCCTTCCCAGTCATTCTGCGTATGGATAAGGCGAAACATGGCGAGGCATCCTACCTGCAATTGATAAGCGACGCAAAATATAACCGTGCCGAAAGTGATGCACGTCGAAGGAAATCGTGTGGTCAGAGCAGAGGGGGATCACAACACGCTGAATCGTGATGAGTTTTTAGTCAAAACAATCGCGACGTTGTTTATTTAATCATCAGATTCCCTTAATTATTACCAGATGGTATAAATTTTTACTGCCGCAGGGCATCGAGAAGCAACCTGAACGCGGTTGTGTGCTGTCGACGGCTTGGATAATAGAGGTGATATCCTTCAAACGTGGGGCACCAGGACTCAAGGACCCTGACGAGCCGTCCGTACTGAAGGGCGTCCAGGACCGAGGACTCGGGCACGTAGGCTAATCCGAGGCCACTCTCCGCCGCGTCGATGCGCTGCGACAGATTACTCAGTGTAAGCTGTCCTTCAACCCGCACCCGAAGCTCGCGCCCGTCGCGCTCAAATTCCCAGTCATACACTGCCCCTCGGGTGGGCAGGCGGAGATTGATACAGCGGTGTTCACCCAGCTGCTCCGGCACGAGCGGCACGCCAAAACGAGCCAGGTAATCCGGGGAGCCGACGACCGCCATGCGCATGTCCGGCGCTATCCGCACCGCAATCATATCTTTTGCCACCTGTTCACCCAGGCGTACCCCCGCGTCGAAGCGGCCATCGACGATATCTGTCAGGCCGTTGTCGACCGTCACTTCGACGTTGATTTCAGGATACTGCAGCATAAAAGCCTTCAGTGCCGGCCAGAGCACGGCGTCCATCGCGTGCTCGCCGGCGACGATGCGGATAGCGCCTGCGGGTTTGTCGCGGGTGCTGCAAAGCGCCGTGAGTTCCTGTTCGATCTCCTGCAGATGCGGGCTGAGGCGCGAAAAGAGCTGCTCACCCGCGGGTGTCGGAACCACGCTGCGGGTTGTGCGGGTTAACAGGCGAACGTCTAATCGCGCTTCAAGCTTGCGCATCGCATGACTCAGTGCCGATTGCGAGACGCCCAGCTGCGCCGCTGCGCGCGTAAAGCTGCGCTCGCGGGCCACTACCATAAAGGAGAGCAGGTCGTTGAAATTATCTTTTAGCATTGCGGTTCTATTTATGAATTTCAGTCATGTGTTCTATCTCATTATGTACCCTAATGCTCCAGAATGCTTTGCGCTACTGTTAACGCAACAGTCAACAAGGAGCAAAAGATGAAAATTATCCGCAGCGGTTCATTACCTTCAGCAACAGGCCCGGAGGCCTGGTTTACCGGCGCTGTTCGCATTGACGCGCCCTTTCAGGCGAGCGAACCTGCCAGCGTCGGCGGGGCAACCGTGACCTTTGAGCCGGGGGCGCGCACGGCCTGGCATACGCATCCCCTGGGACAAACGCTGATTGTGACGCAGGGGCGCGGCTGGTTACAGGCGTGGGGCGAAGAGGCGGAAATCCTGAATCAGGGCGATATCGCCTGGATCCCACCCGGCGTGAAGCACTGGCACGGCGCAAGTGCGCAAACGGCGATGACGCATATCGCCATCGCCGAAGCGGTAAACGGCAGCCCGGTAACGTGGCTGGAAAAAGTGACCGACGAACAGTACCCGAACGGCTAACCGCCAAAAACGGCAATCGCCTGCTGCAGGCGCGGTTGATCAAACAGCAGCACCAGACTGGCCAGCTGCAGACGTTTCTCAGGGAATAAATAGACTGCCAGACAGGAGAGTAACACCGCCGCGGTAATACCAGGAAGCATTTCGTTAACAGAATGAAAACGTTATGATTCGGTCTCATTTTCGTAAATACAGGGAGGCTGAGGTGAAAATTAACGTCATCGGAACCAGCGGAAGTGGAAAAAGCACGCTGGCGAAGCAGATTGCGACCGAACTGGCTATTCCCTATATCGAGATGGACAGACTCTACTGGCGACCCGAATGGCAGGGAACGCCGGACGATGAGTTTCAGGAAAAGCTTGAGCAGGTGCTACAGGCGTCGCCAGACTGGGTACTCGACGGCAACTATAACCGCACGCGGCCCGTTAAATGGCGTAATGTAGACGTTGTCGTGTGGGTGGATTATGGGTTTGTCCGCACCCTCTGGCAGGCCGTCAACAGGGCAATCAAACGGGCCTGGCATAAACACGAGCTTTGGCCCGGAACCGGGAACAAAGAGAGTTTCCGGCGCGCGTTCTTCAGTAAAGAGTCGATTCTCATCTGGACGATGAAAACGTGGCGTAACAACCGCACGCGTTATGAAGCCGATCTGCAAAACCCGCAATATGGACATATCCGCTTCGTCCATATTACCCGCCGCGGGCAGGCGGAAACGCTGATTGCCGCCTTAAAATCTTATTCTTAGTAGGGTTTTATATATCTGATTTCCGGCAAACCAAATGTAAATTAATTGTTTCTCAGTGGTGAAATACGCCTTTAATAATGTCGACATGTTAAGTCAAACGAGAACGCAACATGTCATGGCGAATCAGCATTCTGGATAAAAGCCCCATCGCTGAAAATGAAACGGCTGCCGATGCGCTGGCGCGGACGTTAGCGCTGGCGCAACAGGCGGAAAATCTGGGCTATCACCGCTTCTGGATTGCCGAACACCACAACACACCACAGCTCGCCAGCCCCTCGCCGGAACTGCTGATTGCCTGGATCCTCGGGCAAACAAAGCGCATCCGCGTGGGCTCTGGCGGCGTCATGCTTCAACACTACAGCCCTTATAAAGTCGCTGAGAACTTCAACGTGCTGGCCGCGCTGGCGCCGGGTCGCGTGGATCTGGGCGTCGGGAAAGCCCCCGGCGGGCTACCGCTCTCAACCCGCGCGCTGCAGCAGGGCCTCAATCAAGAGGAAAAGGGCAGCTTTGCCGAACAGCTGACCCAGCTCGATCGCTGGATCCGCCCTGAAAACCAGTCGGCGGAAGAGGCCGTTCGCGCCACGCCGTTGCCGCCGGTCCCTGCACAAGGTTTCCTGCTGGGGGCCAGCCCCGAAAGCGCGCTGCTCGCCGCATCGCTCGACTGGCACTTCGTCTTTGCCGCGCACCTGAACGGCGATCCGGAGCTGCTGCGCGAGGTGGTATCGATCTGGCGGAAGAACAGCGCGCGGGAGGTGATTGTGGCGGTGCAGGCGATTGTCGCACCGACCCAGGCCGAAGCGGACGCGCTGGCGCAGAAGGTCGAAGTGTGGGGCGTTGAGCTGGCAAACGGCCAGCGCGTAACCGTCGCCAGTGAGGAGCAGGCCTACGCCTTTGCCCGTCAGGCGGGGAGCGAGCCGGTGCGCATTGCCCGTCGGGCCCAGTCGCTGCTGGCGGGAACAGCTGAGTCGGTGCTGGAACAGCTTAACGCGCTGCACGAACAGTGGGGCATTGACGAATTTATCATCGACACGCCGGTCGCGGAGGGGGCAACGCGCGTCGCGTCTCTGCGTCTGCTGGCCGAGGCGCGTCTTAACAGGGAGGTCACCGTATGAGCTTCGGCGAACAACTGATTGCCTGGCGTCGTGAGCTGCACCGGAACCCGGAGCTGTCCGGCCAGGAAGTGGAGACCACCGCGCGCCTGCGCCAGTGGCTGACGAATGCCGGTATTCCCCCGCAGCCTTACGATCTGCCGACCGGGCTGGTGGCGGAAATTGGAACCGGTAGCAAGCTGATTGCGCTGCGGGCAGACATTGATGCCCTGCCAATTGAAGAGCGCAGCGGCGTGCCGTTTAGCTCGCAGCATGCAGGCGTGATGCACGCCTGCGGACACGATATCCACACCAGCGTGATCCTCGGCGCCGCGTTAAAGCTCAAAGAGCGGGAAGCCTCGCTTAACGGCCGGGTGCGTATCCTGTTTCAACCTGCCGAAGAGAACTTTGGCGGTGCGAAGAGCATGGTGCGGGCCGGTGCCTTACGCGACGTCAGCGCGATTTTCGGTATGCACAACGAGCCCGGCCTGCCGGTCGGTGAGTTCGCCACCCGCGGCGGACCGTTTTATGCCAACGTCGATCGCTTCGTGATCCGCATCACCGGCAAGGGCGCACATGCGGCCCGCCCGCACGAAGGCAACGACGCCATTGTGCTGGCGAGCCAGCTGGTGACGGCGCTGCAAAGCGTCGCCAGCCGCAACGTCAATACGCTGGATTCGGTGGTGCTGAGCGTGACGCGCATCGCAGGGGGCAACACCTGGAACGTGCTGCCGGAAAGCGTCGAGCTGGAGGGCACGCTTCGCACCCACCGCACGGAGGTTCAGCAGAACGTGAAGGCCCGCGTGGGCGAAATCGCCGCCGGGTTTGCCAGCGCCTTCAGCGCGCAGATCGACATCACCTGGTATGCCGGGCCCACCGCGCTGGTGAACGACGAGCGCTGGGCCGACTTCGCCACCTCGGTCGCGCGTGAGGCCGGTTATGAAACCCGGCACGCGGAACTGCATATGGGCGGGGAAGATTTTGCGGTCTACCTGCAGTCTGTTCCCGGCGCGTTTGTCAGCATCGGCAGCAACAGCCCGTATGGTTTACACCACCCGGCGTTTAATCCTGACGAAGCCCTGATTGAACCCGCAGCCCGCTATTTTGCACAGCTGGCGGAAAAAGCCCTGCAACACGTTTAATTCTGGAGAGGTAAATATGTCTGCACATCGTCAACTGCGGCTTGGGACCATTTTGCATGGTGCATCGGGCAATATGTCCGCCTGGCGTCATCCGGCGGCGGTCGCGGATGCCAGCATTAATTTTGAATTTGTAAAAGAGACGGCGTTAAAAGCGGAGGAGGGCAAACTCGATTTTTTATTCGTTGCCGACGGTCTTTATATAAATGAGAAATCCATTCCGCATTTTCTAAACCGCTTTGAGCCGTTAACGGTATTATCCGCGCTGGCAAGCATCACCACGCGGCTGGGGCTGGTGGGAACGTTATCCACCTCCTACAGCGAACCCTTTACCACGGCGCGCCAGTTCGCCAGCCTCGATCATCTGAGCAACGGACGTGCGGGCTGGAACGTGGTGACTTCGCCGCTGGAAGGGTCGGCAAAGAACTTCTCTCGCGAAAAACACCCCGAGCATGCGCTGCGCTATCGCATTGCGGATGAGTATCTCGACGTGGTGAAAGGGCTGTGGGACTCCTGGGAAGGCGACGCGTTTATCCGCAACAAAGAGAGCGGTCAGTTTTTTGACCCGGCCAGGCTGCATACCCTCGATCACCACGGTGACTTCTTCCAGGTCGCCGGTCCGCTGAATATTGGTCGCACCCCGCAAGGGCGTCCGATTGTTTTTCAGGCGGGCGCGTCGGACGACGGGAAAAAGCTGGCGGCAAAACATGCCGACGCCATTTTCACTCATCACGAAACGCTCGACGAGGCAAAAGCGTTTTACCGCGACGTGAAGCAGCAGCTGGAAACAAACGGCCGCCGCGCGTCAGATTTACATATCTTCCAGGGCGTCAGCGTGATTGTGGGTAAAGACGCCGATGACGTGGAAAACCAGTATCAAACCACGGCGGCGCTGGTGTCGGTTACCGATGCCCTCAATTACCTCGGGCGTTATTTTGAACATCACGATTTCAGCCAGTATCCGCTCGACGAGCCGTTCCCGGATATCGGTGACTTAGGCAAAAACAGCTTCCGCAGCACCACCGATGAAATTAAGCGAAATGCCCGCGAGCGCAACTTAACCCTGCGCCAGGTGGCGCTTGAGGCCGCATCGCCGCGCCCGCGCTTTTCCGGCACGCCGGAGGAGGTCGCCGACGGTCTGCAGGCCTGGTTTGAAGGCTATGCCGCAGACGGCTTCATCATCCAGGGCGGTACGCCGGATACCTTTCCGCGCTTTGTTGACCAGGTGGTGCCCGTTTTACAGGCCCGCGGCCTGTTCCGCACCGACTACCCGGGAACCACGCTGCGCGAAAGCCTTGGCTTAGACCAACCGAAAAACCAGTTCACACAACAATAAAAGAGAACTCCGCTATGCAAAAAACATCGCTTATTCTGGCGCTCGCGCTGGCCTTTACCCCTGCCGTCTGGGCAGAGAATGTGAACATTAACGGCACCGGCGTGAGCATCGAGGCCAATAAAACGCCGATCAATACCGCCAAAAACAGCGATGCAGTGGCGCAGCTGCCGAAAGATTATCGCTTCGCCGTGCCGGGGAAATTTACCGTGGCGGTGGCGGGCCTCAATCAACCGCCGCTGACGGTATTTTCCGACGACAACAAAACGCTGCTCGGGAGTGAAGTTGACGTCGCCCGTCTGGTGGCCGACAGCCTCGGACTTGAGTTGAACGTGGTGCCAACGTCGTGGGAAGACTGGCCGCTGGGCGTGGCGTCCGGGAAATACGATGCCGCCATCAGCAACATTACCGTTACCAAAGCGCGAAAAGAGAAGTTCGATTTCGCTACCTACCGTAAGGACTCCCTCGGTTTCTACGTGAAATCGACCAGCCCGATCGAATCGCTTCAGAAGGCTGAGGACATCGCCGGGCTGCGGATTATCGTTGGTTCCGGGACCAATCAGGAGGCCATCCTGCTGGCATGGAATGCTGAAAACCTGAAGAAGGGGCTGAAACCGTTTACCCCGATCTATACCAAAGACGATGCGGCGCAAACGCTGGCGCTCCAGTCCGGGCGCGCGGATGCCTACTTTGGCCCGAACGTGATTGGCGCATGGAAGGCGGCGCTGAACGGGAAAACCAAACTGGTGGGTAGCGTCGACGGCGGCTGGCCGAAGGCGGCGCACATTGCGGTGACGCTGAAGAAAGGCAGCGGGCTGGTTGAGCCGGTGCAAACCGCGCTGAACGGCGTCATCAAAAACGGCGATTACGACAAAGTGCTGAACCGCTGGGGAGAAGGCGTTGAGCGTATTCCGCAGTCAGAAGTGAATCCTGATGGCCTGGGTGATTAAGGAGGCGCTATGCGTGAACAATTTCGTGACGTTTCACCGGAAGATGCCGAACTTCAGCCCATTATCGAGGGGCTGTTCGGTGAATATGCCGCCCGCTACGGTGACTACTTCTCTAAAGACGCGGAAGTGGAACTCACCGAGTGGTATTTAGCGCCGCAGGGGCTGTTTATCGTCCTGGAGCGTGACGGAAAAATCATCGCCACCGGTGCGTACAAACCCTTCGACGAACGCACCGCGGAAATCAAGCGCATCTGGACGGACAAAACCCTGCGTCAGCAGGGGCTTGCCGGACGCGTAGTGCAGGAGCTGGAGCGCAGGGCGGTGCTGGCAGGTTACAGCCAGATCTACCTGACAACCGGTTTTCGCCAGCCGGAAGCGGTCAGGCTCTATCTCAGCCAGGGCTACCAGCCACAGTTTGATCTGAACCGGGATCCGGAAGAGTACAGCCAGCCGCCGTTTGACGGTCGGCTGCGCTTCACTAAAACGCTGGTACGCGAAGCGTTCAGTAAAACCGCATGAGGAACGACGATGAGCAACGTTGAAACCATTAAGGTGGTCCCGGCGCGTTATCCGCTGCGGACCGTCGGCGCCGCGGTGGCGCTGTTTGTCCTGGCGGTCGTGATCCAGTCCGTCGCTTTCAACCCGCGCTGGGAGTGGGCGGTGTTTGCCCGCTGGTTCTTCGACCCGGTTATTCTCGAAGGCGTAGGGCAGACTCTGCTGCTTACCCTGATCGGTACCGCGCTGAGCGTGGTATTGGGCGGCATGCTGGCGCTGGCGAGACTCTCCTCGTCATGGCTGCTGAGCAGCCTGGCGTGGGGCTATATCTGGCTGTTTCGCTCGCTGCCGCTGATCGTGGTGCTGATCATTCTCTACAACTTTTCCTATCTCTACGACACGCTCTCCCTCGGCGTGCCGTTCACCAGCATTAGCTGGGGCAGCTTTGAGACCATTAACGTGCTCGGGCAGTTCTCCACCGCCGTGGTGGGGCTGACGCTGGTGCAGAGCGCCTACACCGCAGAGATTATTCGCGGGGGGTTCCTCGGGGTGGATCACGGCCAGTATGAAGCGGCCGCCGCGCTTGGCCTGCCGGCCTGGCGACGTACGGTGCGTATAATCCTGCCTCAGGCGTTGCGCACCATTCTGCCGTCCGGGTTCAATGAAATCATCAGCCTCGCCAAGGGGACGGCGATGGTCTACGTCCTGGCAATGCCGGAGCTGTTCTATACCATCCAGATGATCTACAACCGCACGCAGGAGGTGATCCCGCTGCTGATGGTCGGTGCCGCGTGGTACCTGGTGATTACCACCGTCTTGTCCGCTATCCAGTACGGTGTTGAACGCGCACTCGCCCGCAGCGAACGCCGCTCTGCGGTTAATCAGAACCGCGCCGCCCGTCGCACCCGTTCCGTCACCACCACGCCAGCACAGGAGCCTATCCATGCAAGCCTCTCCTGAAGGACATATCTCGATTACCGGCGTCAGCAAGTATTTTGGTCGCCATAAGGCGCTCGACAACGTTTCGCTTGAGATCCCGCCCGGTTCCGTGACGGTCATTCTCGGACCCTCAGGCTCGGGTAAATCGACGCTGCTGCGCACCATTAACCATCTGGAGCGCGTCGACGAAGGCTTTATTCAGATCGACGGGGACTACATTGGCTACCGTCGTCAGGGCGACAAGCTCTATGAGCTGAAGGAGAAAGAGATCCTCAGGCAGCGCGTCAACGTGGGCTATGTGTTTCAGAACTTCAATCTCTTTCCTCACCTCACGGTGCTGGAAAACCTGATTGAGGCGCCCATCGCGCATAAGAAGCTCAGCAAAAAAGATGCGGTGGAAAGGGCATACAGCCTGCTGGATGTGGTTGGGCTGCGGGATAAGGCCGATGCCTGGTCTCGCCATCTCTCCGGCGGGCAGCAGCAGCGCATTGCGATCGCTCGCGCGCTGGCGCTACGCCCCCGCGTGATGCTGTTTGATGAACCTACCTCGGCGCTGGATCCGGAGCTGGTGGGAGAGGTGCTGGACGTGATCAAAAAACTGGCCCGGTCCGGCACTACGCTGGTGGTGGTCACCCACGAGATCGGCTTTGCCCGCGAGGTGGCGGATCAGGTGGTGTTTATGGTCGACGGGAAAATCGTGGAGCAGGGCAGCAGCGACGCGGTATTGAACCGTCCGTCGCACGCGCGAACGCGCCAGTTCCTGTCAAAAGTGCTGTAAGGAGCGCAGATGAAATACGGACTTCTGGCGGGGCTGGTCTTCACAACGGCAAGCCACGCCAGCATCGATCTGAAAGCCAACGAGCAGCCGCTGCCGGTGACGGTGGATCGGCAGGCCGTGGCAAAGATCCCCGCCGGTTATAAATTCGTTGAGCCGGGTACGCTGACGGTCGCCGTCTCGATGCTGAACTCCCCGCCGCTGGCGCTGCTGGCCAGCGATAACCGCACGCGGATTGGCAGCGACCCGGATATCGCCCGCCTGCTGGCGGGCAGCCTGGGGCTGAAGCTAAAGCTGGTGCCAACGGCGTGGGAAGACTGGCCGCTGGGCATCGCTTCCGGACGCTACGACGTGGCGCTGGTGAACATTGCGGTGACCGAACAGCGTAAAGAGAAGTTTGATTTTGCGACCTACCGCGTCGATTCTCTGGCGTTTTCGGTGAAGTCCACCAGCGAGATTCAATCAATCAAAAGCGCGGAAGATCTGGCCGGGAAAAAGGTGATTGTCGGCTCGGGCACCAATCAGGAGCGCATCCTGCTGGGCTGGAACGAAGAGAATAAAAAGGCGGGGCGAGCGCCTGCGCTGCCGGTCTATCTCCACGACGATGCCTCGGGCAATCTCTATATCCAGTCCGGCAGGGCGGACGTGTTCTTTGGCCCTCAGTCGGTTTCAGCTTACAAAGCGGCGCTCACCGGCAAAACCCGCGTGGTGGGTTTAGGTCCGAAAAAAGCTTATGTCGCCACCACGACCAAAAAAGGCAATGGGCTGGTATACGCGCTGCAGGCCGCGCTGAACGGGGCGATTGAGCGCGGAGAGTACCAGAAAGTGCTGGCGCGCTGGGGGGAGCAGGGCGAAACGGTGGCGCAATCGGAGGTCAACCCGCCTGGGATAACCTACTAATGGTGCTCTACACTTAGGATTTTCACTCCTGAGGGGGCAACATGATGAAACTCTATGGCGTACCCGGCTGGGGCTCGGCAATCAGTGAAGTGATGCTGACCCTGGCTGATATCCCTTATCAATTTGTGAACGTTGACGGGTTTGACCAGCCCGGCCCGCAGCGTGAACTGCTGCAAAAACTCAACCCGCTGTGCCAGGTGCCCACGCTGGAGCTGGAAAATGGCGCCATCATGACCGAAACGGCGGCGATTGCTCTGATGGTGCTCGACCGTTGTCCCGATCTCGCCCCGCCCGTGGGGCAGGCCGAGCGTCAGCAGTTTCAGCGTCTGCTTATCTGGTTCGTGGCGAACGTCTATCCCACCTTTACCTATGCCGATTATCCCGAACGCTGGGTGCCTGATGCGCCGGAACAGCTGCAGAAAAACTGCATTGAGTACCGGAAATCCCTCTATCTGTGGTTTGAAAATCAGCTTAAGGCCGCGCCGTTTGCGCTGGGTGAACGGCTGACGCTGCTGGATGTGTATATTGCGGTGGCGCGCACCTGGGGGCCTCGCCATGAGTGGTTTGCGACAAATACGCCGAAGCTTACGGCGATTGCGGATACCGTGTGTCAGCTGCCGGAACTGCACAAGGTGTTAAAGGCAAACAACATTATCTGATAACGTGGATTGCTCACACATAACAGGAAGCCTGCATATGCCACACGTAGATATCAAATGTTTTCCCCGCGATCTTAACGACGAGCAAAAAAACGCGCTGGCGGCAGATATCGCCGAGGTGATAATTCGCCATTTCAACAGCAAAGACGGTTCAGTATCGGTGGCGTTGAACCAGGTAAACCCGGAAGACTGGAAGGCACAGGTCTGGGATACCGAAATCGGACCGAAGCTGGACGAGTTGATTAAAAAGCCCGGGTATTCAATGTAATCTTTCGCCGGGTGAGGTCATCGTCTTACCCGGTTTCTCCTGCCGCTTACGCCTTCTTTTCGCAAAAAACGATAAAAATAAGTTTTATCTGATCCGTTACACTTAACGTTCACGACCGACATTTCATCAATCCTTAGGAAAGATCGACAACAGAATCAATTAAGGACAGTCACATTAAAGGATAATTTTCTCATGACAAAATTACCCCGGTTTTCACCTGCTTTTTTCCACCCGCGATACTGGCTAAGCTGGACAGGCATCGCCGCCCTGTGGCTTATCATGCTGCTGCCTTACCCGCTGTTGTTCAAACTCGGACACGCTCTGGGCCGGTTAGCCATGCGCCTTTTACCGCGCCGTGTCGAGATTGCCCGCCGCAACCTGGAGCTTTGCTTTCCGCAGATGGAAGCAGAAGCGCGTGAATCTTTGCTGCAGCGAAATTTTGAATCCGTGGGAATGGGGGTAATCGAAACCGGCATGGCGTGGTTCTGGCCTGAATGGCGGGTGCGTAAATGCTTTACCGTGCGCGGTTACGAACATATGGAGCAGGCCAGGGCGCAGGGGAAGGGCGTGGTGCTGGTTGGCATGCATTTTCTGACGCTTGAGCTGGGCGCGCGGATATTTGGCATGCTTAACCCCGGTATTGGGGTTTATCGTCCAAACAATAATGCGCTCCTGGACTGGCTACAAACGCGCGGTCGTCTGCGTTCGAATAAAACCATGCTGGATCGACATGATTTAAAAGGCATGATCCGTGCCCTGAAGCAGAATGAAATTCTCTGGTACGCGCCGGATCATGACTATGGCAAAGCCAACAGCGTGTTTGCGCCATTCTTCGCCGTCCCGGATGCCGCCACGACGGCGGGCAGCTATATGCTGGTCAAAAGCGCTAAGCCTGCGGTTATTCCGTTTGTGCCGCGCCGCAGAGAGGACGGTACAGGGTACGAGCTGATTATTCTTGAAGATATCAGCGCGTCATTGCAGGGTGCGGATAAAGAGTCTGTCGCAACCCAGATGAACCGGGCGATCGAGCGCGCGGTGCTGATGGCGCCGGAGCAGTATATGTGGCTGCACCGTCGCTTCAAGACGCGTCCTGAGGGCGTGCCGGACAGATATGCCCCTAAAAAAATCTCCGCGCCCCCTCGGGCTGGCTTAACCGACGATGAATTCTCGCAGCAGTCGGGCATGCAGCACTAAAACGCCACGCAAAAGGCTGCTGGAGCTAGTTTCCGGCAGCGCTTTTGGCCTTTAGCAGTATTTCCATCAGCCCGGGAAAACGGGCATCCAGATCCTCCCGACGCAGTGAAATCATATTTTCTCGTCCCTGCGGACGCTGCCAGATGACCCCACTGTCGCGCAACACGCGCCAGTGGTGGGTCATCGTGGACTTCACCACGTCCTCCGGGCGCAGCGCGTTACAGCTGAGTTCGCTGCCGTCGGCGAGCCGGCGAATAATCGATAGCCGGAGCGGGTTGCCGAGGGCAAACAGCACATTTTCCAGCAGTATTTGTTCAGTTTCAGGGTGGTTAGGGATCATCGTTTTCCTGCGCGTGATGTCAGATTGAGCTATATCAACAATAGGTCAACCCTTAAAAAATAGTTCGATAATACTCGTACAATAGGACTATTATAGCAAACGAACCAATGAACGACCATCCCGGTCGTCACAAACACGTCATAGTGACTAAGGAAATATCATGCCCCGACCCATTCCTCTCGAACGTTATCGCAACATCGGTATCTCCGCGCATATCGATGCCGGTAAAACCACCACCACTGAGCGAATCCTGTTTTATACCGGGATGAGCCACAAGTTGGGTGAAGTACACGATGGCGCGGCAACCACCGACTGGATGGCGCAGGAGCAAGAGCGCGGGATAACCATTACGTCCGCGGCGGTCAGCTGCTTCTGGCCAGGCATGGACAGAGGCTTTGAGCCGCACCGGATCAACATCATCGATACCCCGGGGCACGTGGACTTCACCATTGAGGTGGAGCGTTCCATGCGCGTGCTCGACGGCGCGGTGATGGTGTATGACTCCGTGGGTGGCGTGCAGCCGCAGTCGGAAACCGTCTGGCGTCAGGCCAATAAATATCACGTACCGCGTCTGGCCTTCGTCAACAAAATGGACCGTCCGGGTGCCGATTTCTTCCGCGTCGTGCGGATGATGCAGGAGCGCCTGAAGGCCAATCCGGTGCCGATTGTCATCCCGGTGGGTGCCGAAGATCATTTCACCGGCGTGGTCGATCTCATCAAGATGCGAACCATTCTGTGGGACGATGCGACGCAGGGTATGGTGTTTACCTATGCCCCCGTGCCGGACGATTTAGTCAGTACCGCCCAGGAGTGGCGGGAAAAAATGGTCTCCGCGGCGGCGGAAGCCAGCGATGAACTGATGGACAAATACCTGGTAACGGGCGACCTGACGGAGGCGGAAATTATCCAGGGGCTGCGCATTCGCACTATCTCGGGCGAAATCCAGCCGATGCTGTGCGGCAGCGCCTTTAAAAATAAAGGCGTACAGCGCATGCTTGATGCGGTGATTGAGCTGATGCCGTCCCCGCTGGACGTGCCGGCCATTGACGGCGTGGATGAAAAAGGGCAGCACGCGGAGCGTCATCCGAGTGATGATGAGCCGTTCTCGGCGCTAGCGTTCAAGCTGATGAGCGACCCGTACGTCGGGCAGTTGACCTTTATCCGGGTCTACTCTGGCGTGCTGCGCAAAGGCGACGCGGTCTATAACCCGGTGAAAGAGAAGAAAGAGCGCATCGGGCGCATCGTGCTGATGCATGCCAACGATCGCCATGAGGTGGATGAACTGCGCGCGGGCGATATCGCGGCCTGTGTCGGGTTAAAAGACGTGACCACCGGTGACACGCTCACCGATCCGAACGCCGTCATTACGCTTGAGCGCATGGAGTTCCCGGATCCGGTGATCTCGCTGGCGATTGAGCCGAAAACCAAAGGCGATCAGGAGAAAATGGGCATTGCGCTGCAGCGTCTGGCGGCGGAAGACCCGTCTTTCCGCCTGCATACTGACGAGGAGTCCGGTCAGACGATTATCTCCGGGATGGGTGAGCTACACCTCGAGATTATCGTCGACCGCATGAAGCGTGAGTTTGGCGTCGAGGCGAACATTGGTCGTCCGCAGGTAACCTACCGGGAAACCCTGCGCAAGGCGGTGAAGGATATCGAAGCCAAATTTGTCCGGCAGTCCGGCGGGAAAGGGCAGTACGGTCATGTGGTGCTGAGCCTGGAGCCGCTGGAGCCCGGAAGTGGCTTTGTATTTGAAGATGCCACCAAGGGCGGCGTGGTACCGCGCGAGTATATCCCGTCCGTGGAGAAAGGGCTGCGGGAAGCGATGAACAGCGGCGTGCTGGCGGGCTATCCGGTGGTGGATGTCAAAGCGACCCTGACCTTTGGTTCGTACCACGACGTCGACTCCTCGGAGATGGCGTTCCGCATGGCGGCGATCCTCGGCTTCAAGGAGGGCGCTCGCAGGGCGGATCCGGTGATCCTTGAGCCGATCATGCACGTGGAGGTGGAAACGCCGGAAGAGTACGCCGGGAACATCATGGGCGATCTCTCTTCCCGCCGCGGCATGGTGCAGGGAATGGCAGAGCAGTACGGAAGCCAGATTATCCGCGCCGATGTGCCGCTGGCCGAGATGTTTGGCTACGCCACGACGCTGCGTTCGATGTCCCAGGGACGCGCGACGTATACGATGGAGTTCCATCATTTTGCGGAGGCACCGCGGAATGTTGCGGATGAGATTATTGCGCGGCGTGCGAAGTAGTTAATTAATTGCACATGGTAGTCGGTGGGCTACCATGTGCTTTTTTTACGACACGGAGATTATCCATGTTACTTAATTAGCGTTGCCGAGCGGACTTTCCATTTCCCTTGTTCTTCAATAAGACAATCTGCAACAACGTGATCTTGCTTCTTACCAAACGCGATATAAACGTTTGTGCAAACGGCGTCAAAATCAGAGTGCAGGATGGTTATCTGATTCCAGTCCTCATCCCAATCCTGTGATTTGATAAACATATCCGTATCGGGCATATCTTTTTCGTTACTGTCACCTGAATACAACTCTTTTATTGCTGCAATTGTCCCCGAGGCAACGTAATCATTCATAATATCTGGGTTAAGTACGGGCGGTTTGTGCTGATCTAACTGCGCGATATACCATTGATTGAATTTAAGCGCCGCCTGACCCGGTGCATAAACGTTTTCTGCGGCCGCGAGCGGAGAAAGGGCGAAAAGAAAAAACCAAAGTGTTTTCATTAGTCATGCCTGAACAGTTCGTAATGTGGTTGTATGTTGCGGTAAGCCTGCCCTGGGTACATGGTGCGTTGAACAAAATCGCTGATCCACTGCTGACCATCGTATATGCAAACGTGCCCGCTATCATGACCAACAATATTTTGAATAACTGCGACGTCGCCTGCATGGGGTTGATCGTATACAAGGCGGAATCCAGCGTTAACCAATGTCCGCCCCATGTCTTTTGCCAGACGCGTATTGGGGATTTTTAATCTTCCACCCGTTCTGATCGCTTCGGTGACGTAGTGAGCACAATACCCCGTGCTCTTCGGTTGGGCGTGTGATTTGGCATACGCGATTGCGCCATCTTTATTCCATGTCATTGATATTTCCTTAACGCGAGAGTGCTAATGCAGCAACTCTGGAAATATCCTCCGTTTTACAACGCAATAGTAAACATAAAATGCCATAGAAATTCACTATAATTCAGTAGGATATAATTTAGGAAATCAATCCAGCGCCTTCACCATCTTCCCGCTCGCCACAAACGTCCCAGCCCCTAGATGATGCAGCGTATTCAACTTATCCCCGTCAAACTGCCAGCGTCCGGCAATAAACGCGCGCTCATCGGCTGCCGCTGAAACCACTTCTCCAAACAGCGTGTCGTATTTCTCTGCCGCAGAGGTGACGGGAAGTAATCGGCACTCCATCCACGCCAGACATTTTTCTTCAATCACCGGCAGCCCGAGCTCAGGGCCGTTCACGACCGGGATCCCGTAGCAGTTGAATTTGTCCTCGTCGCGCCCGCTGACGCTTCCGACAGCATATGTCCAGTTAGCTGCCGCCACGCCGGGGATGACGATGCCAAACTTTCCGCTGCGCTCGATAAGCTCGCGTGACCAGGTACTTTTATCCACCACAATCGCGATGCGCGGCGGTTCAAACTCAACGGGCATGGACCACGCGGCGGCCATCACGTTGCGTCTGTCGAGGTTTTCATCCCGACTGGTAATAAGCACGGTAGGGCCGTGGTTCAACAGGCGGCTGGCATGACGTAATTCAACAGGGCGAAAGTGGCTCATAGGATCTCCTCATCTGTAACGATGAGTATGACGAAAAAGCACGTAAATCAAAGTGAGTGCGTAAAATTAGTTTATAAACAGAACATCACAATCAAAGGAAAATGATGTATGTCCCCCTTTCTGACTGACTATTTTGCCCGCATTGGGTGGGCGCAACCGACACGGGTTGATATCGAAACCCTGCGCGCGCTGCATTTACACCACAACTGTGCGATCCCGTTCGAAAATATTGATGTCGTCCTGCCGCGCGAAATCCATCTTGACGATCAATGTCTGGTCGACAAGCTGGTGACGGCGCGACGCGGAGGATATTGCTTCGAGCAAAACGGCCTTTTCGAGCGCGTGTTGCGTGAAGTCGGGTTTAACGTGCGCAGCGTGCTGGGGCGGGTCGTACTGGCAAATCCGTCGCAGATGCCGCCGCGCACGCACCGCCTGCTGCTGGTTGAGCTGAACGGCGAGCGCTGGATTGCCGACGTGGGGTTTGGTGGACAGACGCTGACGGCGCCGATTCGCCTGCTCGCCAACGAGGAACAGGAAACCCCGCACGGCATGTACCGTCTTCTGAGCGAGGGTAACGACTGGGTATTACAGTTCCGTCACCACGAGCACTGGCAGTCGATGTACCACTTTGACCTGACGACGCAGTATTTCAGCGATTACGTGATGGGGAACTTCTGGTCGGCGCACTGGCCGCAGTCCCATTTTCGTCATCATCTGCTGATGTGTCGCCACCTGCCGGACGGCGGCAAGCTGACGCTGACTAACTTCAACTTTACCCACTGGCAGAACGGTCACGTGGAGGAGCAGATCCATTTGCCGGATGCGGAGGCGCTGTATAAGCTGATGCAGGAGCGGTTTGGCCTTGGCGTTGATGATCCGAAGCACGGCTTTACACTGGCCGAGCTGACGGCAGTGATGGCGGGGTTTGATACGCATCCGCAGGCAGGGAAATAGCCCGGTGGCGGCTACGCCTTACCGGGCCTACGGTAGTGTGAACGTAGGTCGGGTAAGGCGAAGCCGCCACCCGACAAAATCAACGGCGCGATCTCACCACCTGATACCGACGGGTAAAATACTCAAACGGCGCGCTCCACACGTGTACCAGACGGGTGAACGGGAAGATGAGGAAGATCGTCATCCCCAGCACCAGATGCACGCGGAAGATCGGCGCGACGCCGCTCAACATCTCCGACGAACCCCCCTTAAACGTCACGATCCCCTGCGCCCAGCCGACCAGCTTCATCATCTCGCTTCCGTCAGGATATTGCGCGGAGAAAGGAATGGTCGACAGCCCGAGGATGCACTGAAGCAGCAGGATACTCATGATGATAATATCCGGCGTGGTGGACGTGGCGCGTACCCGCTGGTTGAAGAGGCGGCGGATCAGCAGCATTGACCCACCAATCAGCGTCAGTACGCCGCAAATGCCTCCCGCAATCATGGCCAGCTGCTGTTTAACCGCGACGGGTAAAAACCAGGCGTACATCCAGTGCGGGGTTAACATGCCGAACAGGTGCCCGAAGAAGATCCCCAGAATCCCGATATGAAACAGGTTAGAGGCCCAGTTCATCCCGCGCTTGCTGAGCATCTGGCTCGATGAGGCCCGCCAGGTGTATTGCCCGTAGTCGTAGCGCAGCCAGCTGCCGAGGAAAAAAACGGTAGCACAGATATACGGGTAAATATCATAGAAAAACACGTTCAGGTAGTGCGTCATTTTGGGCCTCCGGCGCTGACGTCCACGTACTGCGGCGCGACGTCCTGGCTAAAGCGTCGTTGATATTGCTGCATCGGCGAACTGTCGCACGACGTCGCGTTGTCTTCGATAAACTTCACCTGTTCCTCTTCCCACACGGCGTCCAGTGCCTGACGGGTATCATCCCGTTTTTCACCGGACACCTGCTTCGCCACGCTGTCGCTGGAAAGCCGCGTACCGGCCATCGTCAGCAGGGCGTCAAACAGCTGGTAATGCGCCACGCCGCGCTGCTTGAGGCGACCACCAATCAGCGCCAAGATCGGCGCGACATTTTGCAATCCTTCACGCGCCTCGTCGTCGGTGACGAGGCTGAGGTATTCCAGGTAGAGCGGCAGATAGTCTGGCAGCTCGCGACAGTCCAGCTCCAGCCCGGCTTTCTCATACTGGCTCATTAGATCGACCATCGCCTGACCGCGATCGCGGGACTCGGCGTGAACGTGCTCGAACAGCAGCAACGACGTTGCGCGCCCGCGTTCAAACACTTCGCACCATTCGGCCTGTTTATCCAGCAGCGGGGCGCTCAGGTGCTGCCGGGCAAACGGCAGCAGCATGGGCGCGTCCTGCTCAACCAGGGAAAGCGCCTCATCGCGGTTTTCCCACAGCAGCTCATCGGGATACTCAATCAGCAGCGCGATGATTTTAAGGATCTGCATTATTCTCCCTCCCCGTGTTCGCGCACCTCGGTGATGTTAATCGCGTCGATGCGGCTACTGTTGAAGAGGTTGAATTTGGTGTCGGAGCCGTGGCAGCCGTCGCCAAAGGTGAAGCCGCAGCCGTTTTTCTCCGGGAAGGCGTCGCGCGCCATTTCGCGGTGGCTGGTCGGGATCACGAAGCGATCTTCGTAGTTAGCGATGGCGAGATAGCGGTACATCTCCTCAACCTGCGCTTCGGTCAGGCCCACTTCCTCAATGGCGCGGGTATCGGTCACGCCTTCAACGGTCTGGGAGCGTTTATAGTGACGCATCGCCATCATGCGCTTCAGGGCGCGCAGCACCGGGCCGGTATCGCCCGCGCTGAGCATGTTTGCCAGGTACTGCACTGGAATGCGCAGGCTTTCCACGGCAGGCAGGACGCCGTCACTCTGCGGCAGGCCGCCCGCATCCGCGTAGGACTGAATCGGCGACAGCGGCGGCACGTACCAGACCATCGGCAGGGTGCGGTATTCCGGATGCAGCGGCAGGGCCAGCTTCCAGTCCATCGCCATCTTGTAGACCGGCGAACGCTGGGCGGCATCAATCACGTTCTGTGGAATGCCCTGTTTCAGCGCTTCCTCAATCACCGCCGGATCGTTCGGGTTGAGGAACACGTCACACTGGCGCTCGTACAGATCGGTTTCATGCTCGGTGCTGGCGGCCTCTTCAATACGATCCGCGTCGTAGAGCAGCACACCGAGATAACGGATGCGCCCAACGCAGGTCTCCGAACAAACGGTCGGCTGGCCGGACTCAATGCGCGGGTAGCAGAAGATGCATTTTTCTGACTTGCCGCTTTTCCAGTTGAAGTAAATTTTCTTGTACGGGCAGCCGCTGATGCACAGGCGCCAGCCGCGGCATTTATCCTGATCGATCAGCACAATGCCGTCCTCTTCGCGCTTGTAAATCGCGCCGCTCGGGCAGGTGGCCACGCAGCTCGGGTTCAGGCAGTGCTCGCACAGGCGCGGCAGATACATCATGAAGGTGTTTTCAAACTGGCCGTACATCTCCTTCTGGATCTTCTGGAAGTTGCGGTCGCGGGCGCGCTTTTCGAACTCGCCCCCCAGCAGTTCCTCCCAGTTTGGCCCCCAGACGATTTTGTCCATCCGCTTACCGTCGATCAGCGAGCGGGGGCGCGCGGTAGGGAGGTGATCCCCCTCCGGCGCGCGGTGCAGATCCTGATAGTCAAAGGTGAAGGGTTCGTAATAATCGTCAATCTGCGGCAGGACGGGGTTGGCGAAAATCTTCGACAGCACGCCCATTTTGCCGCCGAGGCGCGGCGTCAGCTTGCCGTGTATGCCGCGGATCCAGCCGCCTTGCCACTCCTCCTGATCTTCCCAGTTTTTCGGGTAGCCAATCCCCGGTTTGGTCTCCACGTTGTTAAACCACGCATACTCCATCCCTTCGCGCCCGGTCCAGACGTTCTTGCAGGTGACCGAGCAGGTATGGCAGCCGATGCATTTATCGAGATTCAGAACCATGCCAACCTGTGAGCGTATTTTCATTTTTTCGCCTCCTGTACCTGATCCCGACCTTCGCCATCCAGCCAGTTAATGTTTTTCATTTTGCGGATCATGATGAACTCGTCGCGGTTCGAGCCGACGGTGCCGTAATAGTTGAAGCTGTACGCCAGCTGGGCATAGCCGCCGATCATGTGCGTCGGTTTTGGGCAGACGCGGGTGACCGAGTTGTGGATCCCGCCGCGCCGTCCGGTCACTTCTGACCCCGGAATGTTCAGGATGCGCTCCTGGGCGTGGTACATCATGGTCATGCCTGGCGGCACGCGCTGGCTGACCACCGCGCGGGCGGTGAGGGCGCCGTTGGCGTTGAAGGCTTCGATCCAGTCGTTGTCCTCTATGCCCAGCTCGCGGGCGTCGGTTTCGCTGATCCAGACGATGGGCCCACCGCGCGACAGGGTCTGCATCAGCAGGTTTTCGCTGTAGGTGGAGTGGATGCCCCATTTCTGGTGCGGCGTCAGGAAGTTCAGCGCTTTTTCCGGGAAGCCGTTCGGCGGGATCTCGCGCATGTGGGTCACGCTGCGGGTATCAATCGGTGGGCGATAGGCCACCAGGCTCTCCCCGAAGGCGCGCATCCACGGATGATCCTGATACAGCTGCTGGCGGCCCGAAAGGGTGCGCCACGGGATCAGCTCGTGGACGTTGGTATAGCCCGCGTTATAGGAGACGTGCTCGCTCTCAAGGCCGGACCACGTCGGGCTGGAGATGATTTTGCGCGGCTGCGCCTGAATGTCGCGGAAGCGGATTTTCTCGTCTTCCTTGTTCAGCGCCAGATGGGTGTGGTCGCGCCCGGTCAGTTCCCCGAGCGCTTCCCAGGCCTTCACCGCCACCTGTCCGTTAGTTTCCGGGGCGAGGGCGAGGATCACCTCCGAGGCGTCAATGGCGGTTTCAATGCGCGGGCGGCCTTTCGCCGGGCCGTCGAGCTTGATGTAGTTCAGCTTGCCGAGGAAATCGACCTCGTTCTGCGTGTTCCACGAAATGCCTTTCCCGCCGTTGCCGAGCTTGTCCATCAGCGGGCCGAGGGCGGTAAAACGTTCGTAAGTTTCCGGGTAGTTACGCTCCACCACCGCGATGTTCGGCGCCGTTTTACCGGGGATCAGGTCACATTCCCCTTTGCGCCAGTCCTGAATATCAAACGGCTGCGACAGCTCCGCCGGGGAGTCATGCTGCAGCGGCTGGAGCACCACGTCGGTTTCTGTGCCCAGATGGCCAACGCACACCTCGGAGAAGACTTTGGCGATGCCTTTGTAGATCTCCCAGTCGCTGCGCGATTCCCACGCCGGGTCAACGGCGGCGGAAAGCGGATGAATAAACGGGTGCATGTCCGAGGTATTCATGTCGTCCTTTTCATACCAGGTGGCGGTCGGCAGGACGATATCGGAGAACAGGCAGGTGCTGGACATGCGGAAATCGAGCGTCACCAGCAGGTCGAGTTTGCCCTTGATGGCGGCGGTTTGCCACTCCACCTCTTCAGGCTTCACGTCATCCGTTGAGCCTAAATCTTCACCCTGAATGCCGCTCTCGGTGCCGAGCAGGTATTTCAGCATGTACTCGTGGCCTTTCCCGGACGAGCCGAGCAGGTTAGAGCGCCAGACGAACAGGTTGCGCGGGTGGTTCTTGCCGTTGTCCGGCTGTTCGCAGGCGAAGCGGATATCGCCCGATTTCAACGCCTGAACGGTGTACTCCTGCGGCGTCATGCCCGCCGCGTCCGCACGAGCCTTGACGTGCAGCGGGTTGAGGTTGAGCTGCGGGGCCGACGGCAGCCAGCCCATGCGCTCGGCGCGAACGTTAAAGTCGATCAGATGTCCGGTGAACTTCGACGCGTCCGCCAGCGGGGAGAGCAGCTCCTGCGCGGTGAGCTTCTCGTAGCGCCACTGGCTGGCGTGGTTGTAGAAGAACGAGGTGCTGTTCATCTGGCGCGGCGGGCGGTTCCAGTCCAGCGCGAAGGCCAGCGGCAGCCAGCCGGTTTGCGGGCGCAGCTTCTCCTGGCCGACATAGTGGGACCAGCCGCCGCCGCTCTGCCCGATGCAGCCGCAGAAGACCAGCATATTGATCATCCCGCGGTAGTTCATGTCCATGTGGTACCAGTGGTTCACCCCGGCACCCAGAATGATCATCGAGCGACCGTGCGTTTTGTGCGCAGTGTCGGCGAACTCGCGGGCAATTTTTTCGATCAGGTACGCGGGCACGCCGGTGATCTGCTCGCCCCAGGCGGGCGTGTAGGCTTTGATCTGGTCATAGCTGTCTGCGGCGTTACTGTCTTCCAGGCCGCGATCGAGACCGTAGTTAGCCAGCACCAGATCGTAAACGCTGACCACGCGTTTCTCGCTGCCGTCGGCGAGCGTCAGGGTTTTGCTCGGCACGCGGCGCGTCAGCACCGGCTCCTGCTTCACGCTGCGAAAATGCGGGTTTTCGTTGCCGCCAAAGTAGGGGAACGCGACGTCCGCCACGCTGTCGTGGGTAATCAGCAGGGAGAGGGTGAGTTCTGTTTCATGGCCCGCAGCCTGAGGCTCCAGGTTCCATTTGCCTTTTTCCCCCCAGCGGAAGCCGATCGAGCCGTTTGGCACCACCAGGTTACCGGCAATATCGAAGGCGACGGTCTTCCACTCTGGGTTATTGGCTTCCCCCAGCCCGTCGACGAGATCGGAGGCGCGCAGCATCCGGCCCGGCACCACGCGACCGTCAGCCTGCTCGTCCAGCAGCACGAGCATCGGCATGTCGGTGTAGCGGCGGCAGTAGTTAAGGAAGTAATCGCTCGGGTTATCGAGGTGGAACTCTTTGAGGATGACGTGGCCCATCGCCATGGCGAGGGCGCTGTCGGTGCCCTGTTTGGGGGCCAGCCACTGGTCGCTGAGCTTGGCGACCTCCGAGAAGTCCGGCGTAATCGCAACGGTCTTGGTGCCTTTGTAGCGCACCTCGGTAAAGAAGTGGGCGTCCGGAGTACGCGTCTGCGGCACGTTCGAGCCCCAGGCAATGATATAGCTGGAGTTGTACCAGTCGGCGGACTCCGGCACGTCGGTCTGCTCGCCCCAGGTCATCGGCGACGCCGGCGGCAGGTCGCAGTACCAGTCGTAGAAGCTCAGGCAGGTGCCGCCCAGCAGGGAAAGATAGCGCGTTCCGGCGGCGTAGGAGACCATCGACATCGCCGGAATAGGCGAAAAACCGGCCACGCGGTCCGGGCCGTAGTTTTTGATGGTCCAGACGTTAGCGGCGGCGATCAGCTGGTTCAGCTCTTTCCAGTTTGAGCGGATAAACCCGCCTTTACCCCGCGCCTTCCTGTAGCTTTGCGCCTTTTGCGGATCGTTCTGGATGGCATCCCAGGCCTGCACCGGATCGGTATGCTGCGCCAGCGCCTCGCGCCAGAGTTCAATCAGCCTGCGGCGCACCAGCGGGTACTTAAGGCGGTTGGCGCTGTAGAGGTACCAGGAGTAGCTTGCGCCTCGCGGGCAGCCGCGCGGCTCGTGATTGGGCAGGTCAGGGCGGGTGCGGGGGTAGTCGGTCTGCTGGGTTTCCCAGGTCACCAGGCCGTTTTTGACATAAATCTTCCAGCTACAGGAGCCGGTACAGTTTACCCCGTGGGTGGATCGCACAATCTTGTCGAACTGCCAGCGCTGGCGGTAGCTGTCCTCCCAGTCGCGGTTGGTGTGATACACCTGCCCGTGCCCATCGGCGAAACTGTCGCCTTTTGTTTTGAAGTAACGGAAGCGGTCCAGCAGTTTGCTCATGACATTTCTCCTGCTTCGATAGCATGGCCGGAGTGCGATGCATCACGCTCCGGCGAAGATGTAGTTTTTATTTTTTTGAGGATTTACGGCCATACACCAGCCAGGTGACCAACACGCAGACGATGTAAAACACGAGGAAGACCTTCATAGCCCCAACCGGCGAACCGGTCATTGCCAGCGATGTGCCGAACGCCTTAGGGATAAAGAACCCGCCAACGGCACCGATGGCGGAGATAAAGCCCAGCGCGGCGGCGGTCTCCGTCACCGCTTCATGCTGCGCCTGATCATCCGTGCCGCCCTGCTTTTTGACGCGGTCGAGGGTGATTTGGCGAAAGATAATCGCGATCATCTGGAAGGTCGAACCGCTGCCCAGCCCGGCGGTGAGGAACAGGCCCATAAAGACCAGGTAGAAGGCGATAAAGCTGCCGGAGCCAGAGCCGGGGAGCGTCAGGAAGATCAGGGCGCTGAAGATAGCCATAAAGACGAAGTTAATCAGCGTGACGCGCACGCCGCCCAGCCTGTCAGAGACCATCCCGCCCGCCGAACGCGCCAGCGCGCCGATCAGGGGGCCAAAGAAAGCGAGGTGCAGGATGTTCACGTCCGGGAACTGGGTTTTCGACAGCATGGCAAAGCCCGCCGAGAAGCCGATAAACGAGCCGAAGGTAGCAAGATAAAGCAGGCTCAGCAGCCAGAGGTGAAAGCGCTTCAGTACCGGCAGCTGGCTGGCGATAGAGGCTTTAGAGCTGGCGATATCGTTCATGCCAAAAAACGCCGCAAGGGTTGCCAGCAGCAGCAGCGGCGCCCAGACCCAGGCCGCATTGGCCAGCCACATCGTTGAGCCGTCCTCCTGCGGTACGCCGTGCACGCCGAGGAAGGTAAACATTGGCAGGAAAATCACCAGCGGAGCAAACAGCTGCATCACGCTGACGCCCAGATTTCCCAACCCGCCGTTGATGCCCAGCGCGCTGCCCTGTCTGGCCTTCGGGAAGAAGAAGCTGATGTTACCCATGCTGGAGGCAAAGTTGGCCCCGGCAAAACCGCAGAGCAGGGCAATCACGATAAAGACCCAGTAAGGTGTCGCGGTGTCCTGAATGGCTATCCCCAGCCAGACGCAGGGGATAATGAGGATAACGGTGCTCAATACCGTCCAGTAGCGTCCGCCAAATATTGGCACCATAAACGAGTAGGGGACGCGCAATATCGCGCCAGAGAGTGAAGGTAATGCCGTTAGCATAAAAAGCTGATCGGTGGTGAAATTAAATCCGACTTTATTCAGATTGACCGCAACGGCGCTAAATAACATCCACACGCAAAACGCTAATAGCAGGCAAGCTACAGAAATCCATAGGTTTCTTCGTGCGATATGTTTTCCTTTATTCTCCCAAAATTGCGCGTTTTCAGGTTTCCAGTTACTCAACAGATGGGGATTACTTTTATCACTTTGTTGCGACATATCGCCCTCTTGCTTACCATGTTTGAGAGAAAAATGAAGTAAAAACAAAAAGATGATTAAAGAAGTGTTATTGGTTTTTTGGGATGCTTTGGGATACATCTGAAAGGATAGATAAAAAAGCGAACCCCCGAGATTAGAATGAAAATAAGGGCTCGCTTAATGTGTTACTAATTGTAACATTTTGCATAATTTGTACTCCGGAAGGAGTATTAAAACAATTCCAGCGTGATAAGTTTGTCGAGATGTTTATTAAATGCCGCATCGTCCATTTCAGGCATATTTAATACGGTGATCCCATCCAGGCCACAAACCAGCCCTATTAAACGCCAGGCGATATTTTCCGCTCGATCGGTAAGCGTGAACGCGTGGGCATCAGCCCCGGCGCGGATAATCGCCACGGTTTCCTGATGCCACATCTCCATGGTGAGGACATAAGCCGCTTTGATCTCGGGATCACGGCTGGCAAGAATTTGGGCTTCCCGCCAAAGGCGAATGTAAGGTTCAAGGCCACCGTCTTCACTGCCGAGCATGCTATGCAACCGTTCCCGCCAGCCCGCGTTTTCACCCACCACGTCGGCATCCAGCAGCTCGCGGATCACGCGCACAAACGCCAGCGATTTTAACTCGCCTCCGGAGGCAAAGTGGTGGTGGACCTGCCCGGTCGCGACGCCCGCTTCTGCGGCAATGCGCCGTACCGTCATGGCTGCCAGCCCCTCGGCCAGCGCCACGCGCATCGCGGCCTGTAAGATCGCTTCCCGCCGCTCTTCCTTGCTCAAATAGCGCATTTTTTCTCTACTCTCAATAAGACCGAAACGAGTGTAACAAAAAGCTGGACAGTCGTTCAACTTTACGTAGGATCGGATTCTGGACATGTGTCCATGTTTAAAATGAAAAGGAAATTTATGTTTCGTCAGTGGTTAGCGTTAGTGATTATCGTGCTGGTGTACATCCCGGTGGCGATTGACGCGACGGTGCTGCACGTGGCGGCGCCGACATTGAGCATGACGCTGGGTGCCAGCGGAAACGAATTGTTGTGGATCATTGATATTTACTCGCTGGTGATGGCGGGGATGGTGCTGCCGATGGGTGCCCTGGGTGACCGCATTGGCTTTAAACGCTTGCTGATGATCGGCAGCACGCTGTTTGGCCTGTCGTCCCTGGCGGCCGCGTTTGCACCGTCGGCAGGGTGGCTGATAGCGGCGCGCGCCTCGCTGGCGATCGGTGCGGCAATGATCATTCCGGCTACGCTTGCGGGGATCCGCACGCTGTTTACCGACGCGAAAGATCGCAACATCGCGCTCGGCGTCTGGGCGGCAGTGGGTTCCGGCGGGGCGGCGTTTGGTCCGCTGATTGGCGGTATGTTGCTCGAGCATTTTTACTGGGGATCGGTGTTTTTAATCAACGTGCCGATTGTGCTGGTAGTGGTGTCGCTGGCCGCGCGTTTTGTGCCCCGTCAGCAGGGCCGACCGGAGCAGCCGCTGAATATCAGTCATGCCATCATGCTGATTGTGGCGATTTTGCTGCTGGTCTACAGTGCCAAAACCGCGCTCAAAGGCGTCCTGTCGCCGTGGCTGGTTGCCTCCGCGCTGGTGACCGGCTCGGTGCTGCTGTTTATCTTCGTGCGTATTCAGCTTCGCGCCCGCATTCCGATGATCGATATGCGCCTGTTCTGCCATCGCATCATTCTGAGCGGCGTGGTAATGGCGATGACCGCCATGATTGCCCTGGTCGGGTTTGAGCTGCTGATGGCGCAGGAGCTACAGTTTGTCCACGGCTTTACGCCGTTTGAAGCGGGTATGTTTATGCTCCCGGTGATGGTGGCAAGCGGATTCAGCGGGCCGATTGCCGGTGTGCTGGTGGGCCGCCTGGGGCTGCGCATTGTCGCTGCCGGGGGGATGGGGCTTAGCGCTGTCAGCTTCATCGGCCTGTCGATGCTTGATTTCAGCACGCAGCAGTGGCAGGCGTGGGGGCTGATGGTTCTGCTTGGCTTTAGCGCCGCAAGCGCGCTGCTGGCCTCGACCTCCGCCATTATGGCCGCCGCGCCGAAGGAGAAAGCCGCTGCCGCAGGGGCGATTGAAACCATGTCCTATGAACTGGGCGCCGGGCTGGGGATCGCCATTTTCGGTCTGCTGTTGACCCGCAGCTTCTCGGCGTCCATTGATCTTCCGCAGGGGCTGAATGCCTCGCTCGTCGATAAAGCCTCGTCATCCATTGGTGAAGCGATGAAGGTGGCGCAGGAGCTGACGCCGTCCCTCGCGGAGCCGGTGATTGAGGCGGCGAAAAGTGCGTTTATTACCTCCCACAGCGTGGCGCTGGGGAGTGCGGGCGGAATGCTGCTGTTGCTGGCAGTGGGGATCTGGTTTAGCCTGGCGAAGGTGCCGAAGCCGTAAAACACGCCCGGTGGAGCTGCGCTTACCGGGCCTACGGGCGCGGTTGTCCGAGCCGCGCCACCCGGTTTATTTTTCCTGGGCCGCGGACAGGACGCTGTGCAACAGCACGTTCGCCCCTTTCTCCGACCACTCTGGCAGGATCCTTTCCGCTTCGTTATGGCTGATGCCCTTCACGCAGGGGATAAAAATCATGCTGGCAGGGGCAATCTTGCTGACATAGCAGGTGTCGTGTCCCGCGCCGGAGACCATCGGCTTCGACGAATAGCCCAGTTCCGCCACGGCCTTCTCCGTGCGGGCCAGACATTCGGCATCAAACGCGATGGGGGCGTAGTCAAAAATGCGCTCAACGACAGCCGCCACCCCGCGCAGGCTCAGGCTTTCAGCCACCTTATGCAGCGCCGCCTCCATGGCTTCCAGTGCCGTCAGCGCCGGATGGCGAAACTCCACGCTGCAGACCACCCGAGACGGCACGACGTTGCGCGAGTTTGGCGTAACCTGCGCCATACCGATGGTCGCACGTCCGTCCGGCGCGTGCCGATAGCCAATCTCCTCCACCTTCAGCGCCAGCTCCGAGAACGCGGTCAGCGCGTCGCGTCGGCTGTGCATCGGCGTGGTGCCCGCGTGGGCGGCAAACCCGTCCAGCGTCAGGGTAAACCAGCGCTGGCCCATTGCCGCGCGGACTAACCCGATATCCAGGGCTTCATCTTCCAGAATCGGGCCCTGTTCGATGTGCAGCTCGTAGCAGGCGTGAACCGGAAACGCGCGGGCAGGGGCTTCACCCCGGTAGCCGATGCTTTCCAGCGCTTCACCCACGCTGATACCGTCGCTATCCGCGAGGGCATGGGCGTACGCTTCGCTAAATTGCCCCGTCCAGACCCCTGAAGCGAGCATGGCTGGCGCAAAGCGCGCGCCTTCTTCGTTGGTCCAGTTGACCAGCACGATGTCACGCTCCGTCTCAAGGTGATGGTCATTGAGGGTGCGCAGCAGCTCCAGCCCGGCCAGCACGCCGTAAACCCCGTCGTAGTTCCCTCCCAGCGGCTGGGTATCCACGTGCGAACCGGTCATGACCGGCGCGAGTTGCGGGTTTTTCCCGGCGCGGCGGATAAACATATTGCCCATGCTGTCGACGTCACAGGTAAAACCGGCGTCCAGCGCCCAGTCGCGCAGCAGGTTACGCGCAATACGATCTTCCTCGCTCAGTGCCAGACGGGTGACGCCACCGGCGGGCGTGCCGCCGATCTGCGCCATCATCTCAAGCGTTGACCACAGCCGTTCGGCATTGACGCGGATCATGGCTTGTCCTTACCGCTGCGGTAGCGGAAATCACAGCACGCACCGCCCTGCATAATGGTCGTGGTGCGGGTTAGCTCTACGTCCGGCGCATAGCCAACGATGAATTTCTCATCGCGCGCGCAGGAGAGCAGATGGCCGATCTCGCCCAGCCCCATCTCGTGATACATCTCCGCGTAGCGACAGCGGGTTACGTTGTAGTTGTACTGCTGGTCGTCAGCGTCGATCACCTTCACGTCCAGGGCGTTATCTTTCTCCCACAGATACTGCAGGGCGATAAAGCTCTTGATGTTCGCGCCGTTGGGTTCTTTGCTGGCAAACCCTTTACCAGCATCAATCGCGGCCTGCTCAATGGCCTCGCCAATCACCGCCTGGGCGCGGGCTTTCCCTATCTCGCGCACCAGGATTTCATAAATTGGCTTAATAATTTCAGCTTCAATTTTGCGGCGGGCGAGAATGCCCAGCTCATTATTATCACTCATCACATTGCCTCGCTGCGTTACTTCGCTTTTGCGCCGCCCAGCACGGTCTGCGGCTGCCATTTGCCGTCGACAACCTTATAGACCGTGAACGACGGCGATTTCAGGTTGCCCTCTTTATCAAACGCGATCTGTCCGGTAACGCCGGAATAGCTGATGGCGCGCAGGGCGGGCAGATAGTCTGATGGCTCAACGGAGTCTGCTTTTTCCATCGCCGCAACCAGCACGCGGGTGGCGTCATAGGCGAACGGGGCGTGCAGTTCGATATGAGTGTGGTAGCGGGCCTGGTAGGCCTGTTCGAATGCCTTTCCACCCGGCATCTGGTCAACGGGCAGGCCCGGCTCCAGCGCCACAACGCCTTCGCCTTCTTTCTGCGCCAGCTTCAGGAACGTCTGGCTGACGAATCCGCCTGCGCCCATTAGCGTGGCATTCATGCCCAGCTGTTTAATGCGGCGAGCCAGCGGTGCGGCCTGGCTGTCGACGCCGCCGAAGAAGATCAGATCGGCGTTTTTACTGCGGATGGCGGTCAGCACGGCGCTGAAATCGACCGTTTTGTCATCCACGTACTGACGGTCGACAATTTTCACGCCCTGGGCTTCCAGCGATTTAATAAACTGGTCCGCAAGCCCCTGACCGAAGGCGGTACGGTCGTCGATTACCGCAATGCGTTTGGCTTTCAGGGTGTTAACCGCGTACTGACCGGCGAGCTGGCCGCCGTCATCGTCGTGTCCCATCACGCGGAAGCTGGTATCAAAACCTTGTTGCGTATAGGCGTGACCGGTCGCGACCGGTGCCACCTGGGCGATGCCCGCATCGTGATAAACGCGGGCCGCTGGAATGCTGGTGCCGGTGTTCCAGTGGCCGACCACGCCCGCCACATCGCTGTCCACCAGACGCTGCGCGACGGCTACGGCAGTGCGCGGGTCAGACTGATCGTCTTCGGACTGCAGTTTGAAGGTGACCGCTTTGCCGCCGATGGTCGGATGCTGCTTGTTAATGTCGTCAATGGCCAGTTGCGCGCCGTTCTCCAGATCTTTCCCGATACGGGCGGACGGGCCGGTCAGCGGCCCCGCCAGGCCGATCACCACGGTTTCGCCGTCGGCGGCCCACGAGGACGTTGAGGCAAGACCGCCGAGCAGAATAGCGGCGCTGAGCGCACTGATTTTTACTGTTTTCATTGTATTTCCCTGATGTTGGCTGGTGTGGTTAAACGGGCATTTCGCCCAAATAAATGTGTGCAATCTGGTCGTCGTTAAGCAGCGCTGTCGATTCGCCATGATGAACAATGCTGCCGCTGTCCATCACCCACGCGCTGTCGGTCACTTCCAGCGCGAGCCGGGCGTTTTGTTCGATCAGCAGCAGGGCGACGCCGCGCTCGCGCAGCCCGGCGATAACGGCAAATATGTTCTCGACCATCTTCGGGGCAAGGCCCATCGACGGCTCGTCGAGGATCAGCAGGCGCGGGCGGCTGAGGAGGGCGCGGTTAAGGGCCAGCAGCTGTTGCTCGCCGCCGGACAGCAGCCCGGCAAGCTGATGCTGGCGCTCGCCCAGACGCGGGAAACGTTCGAAAATCTCGTTCATCTCGCGCTTAATGGTGACAGTGTCACGTCTTAGCCAGGCGCCCATCTGCAGGTTTTCCAGTACCGTCATGCGGGAGAAGATCCCGCGGCCCTCCGGGACCATGACCAGCCCGTCACGAAGCAGGGTCTCCGGGCTCTGTTTACGGACCGGCTTACCGCTGAATTCAATACTGCCGCTAAAGCTTTCCAGCCCGGTAATGGCGCGCACGGTGGAGCTTTTCCCCGCGCCGTTAGCGCCGATCAGCGTAGCCTGTTCGCCCTCGTGCAGGGTAAAGGAGACATCGCGTACGGCCTGAATGCCGCCGTAATGCACGTCCAGACGTTCTACCTTCAGTAATTCAGTCATGGGCGTTACCTCCAAGCCAGGCGGCGATCACTGCCGGGTCGCGCCGCACGCTTTCCGGCGTACCGCTGGCGAGCGTTTTACCGTAATCAAGCACCGTCAGGCGATCGCAGATGCCCATCACCAGCTTGACGTCATGTTCAATCATCAGCAGGGTTTTGCCGTCATCGCGGATGCGGATGAGCAGCTCGCCGAGCGCCACTTTTTCCGCCGCGTTCATTCCTGCGGCGGGCTCGTCCAGCGCCAGCAGCAGCGGATCCGTCGCCAGCGCGCGGGCGATTTCAAGGCGACGCTGATGACCATAGGCCAGATCGCAGGCGCGATAGTGGGCGAACTGCGCAATGCCGGTATATTCCAGCCAGTGCCAGGCCAGCTCGCGGGTCTGCTTCTCTTCCTCGCGGGCGCGTTTATGGCGGCTCAGCGCGGCCCACAGACCGTTACGGGTGCGCACGTGGCGGCCCACCATCACGTTTTCCAGCACCGACATCTCGTTGAAGAGGCGCACGTTCTGGAAGGTGCGGGCAATCCCGGCTGCGGTGACTTTCTCTATGTGCTTTGGGAAGTAGGGCTTATCGGCAATCGAAAACTCGCCGCTGTCCGCCGGATAAAGCCCGGTGATCAGGTTAAAGCAGGTGGTTTTTCCCGCGCCGTTGGGGCCAATCAGCCCGTAGATTTCCCCTCTGTTCACGGTAATCGAAACGTCATCTACGGCAGTCAGCCCGCCGAAGCGTTTTGACATGTTGCGTACGGTTAACAGGCTCATGCCTTCACCTCCTTGTGGCGTACCGGCCAGAGGCCTGACGGGCGCACCAGCATGACCAGCACCAGTGCCAGACCGTAAAACAGCTGGCGCAGCACTTCCGGGTCAATCAGTACCGTACCGAACAGCGCCTGCTGAACCGGCGCTGCCTGGCTGCGCAGCAGTTCCGGCAGGGCGGTAAGCAGTACCGCGCCCAGGATCACGCCCGGTATGTGCCCCATACCGCCCAGCACCACCATCGCCAGTACGGCAATCGATTCCTGTAAGGTGAAGGATTCCGGGGAGACAAAGCCCTGAAACGCGCCGAACAGCGCACCTGCTATGCCGCCAAAGGAGGCGCCCATCGCAAAGGCGAGCAGCTTATAGTTACGCACGTTGATGCCCATCGCGCGGGCCACGTCTTCATCCTCGCGGATGGCGTGCCAGGCGCGGCCAATACGGGAATGCTGCAGGCGCAGGCAGACAAAAATAATCGCTACAATCACCAGCATCAGCAGGTAGTACCACAGCCACAGGGCGGGCACTTTGAAACCAAACCAGTGGTAGACGCCGCTAAACTTCAGGCCGAACAGGTTCAGCGTATCCACCCCGGTAATGCCCTTTGCGCCGTTGGTGATGTTTACCGGACGGTCGAGGTTGCGCATCAGGATGCGGATAATTTCGCCAAAGCCGAGGGTCACTATCGCCAGGTAGTCCCCGCGCAGCTTCAGCGTGGGCGCACCGAGTAAAATCCCGCAGACTGCCGCCACGAGGGCCGCCAGCGGAATAATAAGCAGATACGAGGTGTGCAGCCCGTCCGGGAACCAGACGCTGAGGATCGGAAACACCTCCAGCAGGTGTGGGGAGGCCATCAGTGCCGCGAGGTAGGCGCCGACGGCGTAAAAGGCGATAAAGCCCATGTCCAGCAGGCCGGTATAGCCGACCACAATATTGAGCCCGAGCGCCAGCATGATGTAGAGCAGGGCGAAGTCGATAACGCGCACCCAGTAGTTGCCGCCGAGCTGCGTGGCCACCACGGGTGCAATCAGCAGCGCGAGGCAGAACAGGCTCATGCCTGACCAGAATTTGCGCGTCGTCGCCGGGGCCTGAATTTGAAGTGTTGTCATGGTATTCCTTACGCCCTGTGCGCTACGCGCTCGCCCAGCAGGCCAGCCGGACGGAAGACCAGCACCAGGATCAGCACCATAAAGGCAAAGACATCCTGATAGTTGCTGCCAAATACACCGTGGGTCAGTTCACCCAGGTAACCTGCGCCCAGCGCTTCGATAATGCCGAGCAGGATGCCGCCAATCATGGCACCCCGAATGTTACCAATGCCCCCAAGCACTGCGGCGGTAAAGGCCTTGATCCCGGGTAAAAAACCCATCGAGAAGCTGGCGTTACCGTAGTTGCTCGCCATCATTACGCCTGCCAGCGCGGCAAACGCCCCGCCAATGGCAAACGTCAGGGTGATAATGGCGTTTGGGTTAACCCCCATCAGCGTGGCCACGCGCGGATTTTCCGCCACGGCGCGCATGCCGCGCCCCAGGCGGGTGTATTCCACCAGCAGCCAGAGCCCGATCATCACCGCCAGCGCCAGCGCCACGGTGACAATACCGGTAACGGTCACGATGGCGGGAGGGTGCATTTCACTTCCTGACGTCACGGTAATCGGATCCATGGGCAGGATCTGCGGAAACATTAGCGGGTTGCGCGTCCAGATAATCATCGCCACGGTTTGCAGCAGGACGGAGACGCCGATACCCGATATCAGCGGCGCCAGGCGCGGAGCGTTGCGCAGTCGACGGTAGGCAAAGCGCTCCACGGCCATGGCCAGCAGGGCGCAAACGGCCATGGCAATCATCAGGGCAACGCCGAGCTGCAACAGCAGCGGCATATGCGGGAAGGTGCTATTCAGGGCGTTAATGGCGGAGAGCGTGGTGAGCGCGCCGACCATCAGAATATCGCCGTGGGCAAAGTTAATAATGCGCAAAATGCCATACACCATGGTATAGCCCAGCGCGATCAGCGCGTAGATGCTTCCCAGCATCACACCGTTGATCAGTTGTTGTATGAGTGTATCCAACGTCTGTACCCGCAAAGTGCTCGTTCTGCGGCTACCATCCAATAAATGAATTAAATTGTAAAATACGCATCTATTATTTCTTATGATAAATAAATATTGTTTTATGCTTATGATTTAAATGAAAATAGTTAATGCCTGCTTTTTGGTGAAAAGCCTAAAGAAATCAACATATGAATAAAACAGAACAATTGACGAGCCTGACGGCGTTTGCAGAGAGCCGCCTGGCAAACGATCCGCCGCTTCGGGCCGTACGTGCATTCGAGGCCATCGCCAGGCTGGGGAGCGTCACGCTGGCCGCGCAGGAGCTGGATATCTCTCCGTCGGCCGTCAGCCATCAGCTCAAGGTGCTCGAAGGATACCTGCAAATGCCGCTCACGGAACGTCAGGGACGCAGGCTGGTGCTGAGCCAGCACGGGCGGGAATATTACCGCTCGATCCGTGCGGCCTTTAACGTGTTGCGCCAGGCGACGGAGCACCTGGCGGAGCAGGCGCAAACGCGTCAGGTCACCATCAGCCTGATTCCGCTTTTTGGTATGGGGTGGTTTATCCCGCGCTTGCCTGCGTTCATGCGCGCCAATCCCCAAACCGAGATCAACGTGGTGTATGCCAATCACCGTAACTATCTGAGCGACGCGTCGGATATGTCGATTCGTTTTGGTAACGGGCAGTGGGCGGGGTATCAGAGTGAAAAGCTGATTTCCGGCCAGATGGTGCCGGTGTGCAGCCGCGCGTTTTTGCGCGTACATGGCCATATCGACACGCCTGAACAGCTGCTGCAAATGCCGCTGCTGCACGATGAAGAGCGTACGAGCTGGACGCAGTGGTTTTTGTTGCAGGGGGTAAAACGTCCACTCCGGCGCAGCGGCCCGCTGTTTGAAGACGGGCTGTTGACGCTGGCGGGCGTTCAGGCAGGGCTGGGATGTGCGCTCATGCGGGAGCCGCTGATTGCGCCATATCTTGAGAGCGGCGAGCTGGTCAAGATATTTGACTTACCGATTGATGACGGGCGCGATTATTACCTCTGCGTGCGCTCAGATTCAGAGATGACCGAAGACGGCAAGCTGCTGCAAACCTGGCTGCGTCGGGCGGCAGGCGGGGAGTTGTCTGTCGGGTAAAAGCGGAAGATAAAAAAAGCCAGCGTGTTACGCTGGCTTTTTGACAGACAAGATTTTAGAACTGGTAGGTCAGACCCAGCGCCACGATGTTGTCGGTACCGATACCTGCCTGGCGAGTGAACTGGTTGTCGTCCAGCAGGTTGATTTTGTAATCCACGTAGGTGGACATGTTTTTGTTAAAATAGTAGGTGGTGCCGACATCAATGTATTTAACCAGATCCTGGTCGCCGAAGTTCTCGATGTCTTTACCTTTAGACTGCAGGTAAGCGATGGATGGACGCAGGCCAAAGTCGAACTGATACTGTGCCACAACTTCGAAGTTTTGCGCCTTGTTTGCAAAGCCGTAGATGTCGCTGCGGTTACCGTTAGAGGTGCCGAAACGGGTTGCGTTATAGGTCTGAGAGTACTGCGCCGCGAGGTAAACGTTGTTCGCGTCGTACTTCACGCCGCCGCTGTACACTTCAGCGCGGTCGCCTTCACCGTATACGCCAGCCGCATTCTGGTCAGCGGTACGGCGAGAAGAAGACATTGCACCACCGACGCTGAAGCCTTCACCCAGATCGTAAGTCAGAGACGCACCGTAGCCGTCGCCGTTCTGGTTCAGCAGGCTGCGGCCGTTGGTGTTTTCACCGCTTACGCTGCCATTTTTACCCTGGTACTGCAGGGCAAAGTTCAGGCCGTCAATCAGACCGAAGAAGTCCTGGTTACGGTAAGTTGCCACGCCGTTTGCACGAGACTGCAGGAAGTTGTCGGCACCGTAGGTGTCACCGCCGAATTCTGGCAGAACGTCGGTCCAGGAGGTCACGTCGTAAATCACGCCGTAGTTACGACCGTAATCGAATGAACCGGCTTCAGCGAACTTCAGACCTGCGAAGGCCACACGGGTCCAGGACTGGTTGTCGCCTTCGTCCTTGTTACCCTGAATCTGGTATTCCCACTGGCCGTAACCGGACAGCTGGTCGTTAACCTGGGTTTCACCCTTGAAGCCGATACGCATGTAGGTTTTATCACCGTCTGCGCCTGCGTCATCAGAGAAATAGTGCAGACCTGTCACTTTACCGTACAGATCCAGCTTGTTACCGTCTTTGTTATAAATCTCAGCTGCGTTTACAACGCCTGCTGCCAACATGGAAGTGACTGCCACTGCAACTAATTTAAGTTTCATCTTAAATATTCCTTATAATTTTTTTCAGTATTTCCTGAACCATCGCGAACGATTTCTAAACGAGGCTGTTCGTCAACGGCGTGCTATTTTTAAAAATCTTGTAGTTGTCTTTCAATAATAAGTTTCAAAATATGAGTAATAATTTCATTTAGTGTGATCGAGATCGGGTTAATGACGGCTGAATAAAATGTTGTGGCGATTATTTAATCAGTATGAGTTTATTTTTTTGGCAACTATGATGGCGAATATTATTGCATTTCGTGTTATTAATAGCGGTAATATTCGCAGGGAAGTAGTTACGCAGCGGTGTCAGGTTATGTCAATTTGATGTCGGGGGAATTGACGAAGGAAGCTAATATAAACAGAACATCAACAAATGCACTAATGTTCTGATTAATATATTACGATGTGATCACATATTAAATTTATGTTAATTTTTCTGCCGGATTTAATCGAACCCGGCATAAATCTGAACCCTATTTTCGTGTAGCGTACCAGCAGAGCAATGACCCGGTGCAGACCATCAGCGCGCCCTGCCAGAACGTAAAAGAGAGGGGTGAGCTTAGCAACACGGCTGCAAGCGCGGCGGAGAGCACGGGAGTAAAATAGGATACGGCAGCCAGCACCGTGACGTTACCGTGCAGAATGCCAATATTCCATGCCGCATAGCCAAACCCAAGCGCAATGCCGCACATAACGAGCTTCACGATAACCGGAAAGCTGAACACCATTTCTGGCTGATCGCTAATGGTATATTTCACCCACAGGCTCAGCGCAGTGAGCAAAACAAAGAGGGTAATACCGTTTTGCCCTTTGGCAAATTTGGCGGTTACGGTGCAGTAGGCGGCCCAGATAAATGCTCCGGCAAAAGCAAGCGTATAGCTAAGGGGATTAGAGACGACATTGCGGATTATTTCATCAATGTGTAATCCTTGCTCTCCTCCTAATACCCAACACACGCCGAGCAGAGCGATAGCTAAACCGGGGACGACCCACAGCGTTGATTTCTGTCCGTTGAATAAAATAGCAAAGACGATCGTCAGGCTCGGCCAGAGATAATTAACCATACCGACTTCTATGGCCTGCGCTCGCGTGGCGGCATAGCCTAACGACAGCGCCAGACATATTTCGTAACTGACAAACAGTACGCTGCCTGCAATAAGATACCCAGGTGAAAAACGTTTAATATCAGGAAATCCTACCGTTAACAGGCACAATAACCCGCTAAGGGTGTAAATCATCGCCGCGCCGCCGACGGGCCCCAGCCCCTCGCTTACGCTGCGAATCAGGCCCACCATTGTGCTCCATAGCAGTATCGCCGCCAGCCCCGTGAGCGTTGCTCTCTTTCTGTCCATTACGTTTTCATCGCTAATAAAATCAAAGGGAAAATGTATAGCATTAATTCTGACCCTGTCGCGAATTATTCTCTTACGTGTTTAACCCTTAAGGGGTATTCAAACGCGGCAGCGGTGACTATTAAGGGGGCGACGTCAGGCGACCTTGATTTGACGCAAAAAAAACAGGGGCTTTAATGTTAGTTTGCGGCGCGAAGTCTTACCAGATAACGAGGACAACAATGGACGTCAGCCGCAGACAATTTTTCAAAATCTGCGCGGGCGGTATGGCCGGAACCACAGCCGCAATGCTGGGATTTGCTCCCAAAATGGCGCTGGCTCAAGCACGCAACTATAAGCTGCTGCGTGCGAAAGAGATCCGTAACACCTGCACATACTGCTCCGTGGGTTGTGGGCTATTGATGTATAGCCTGGGCGATGGCGCGAAGAACGCCAGAGAAGCGATTTACCATATTGAAGGGGATCCGGATCATCCGGTGAGCCGTGGGGCGCTGTGCCCGAAAGGGGCGGGACTGCTGGACTATGTCCACAGCGAAAACCGCCTCCGCTACCCGGAATACCGCGCGCCGGGCTCCGACAAATGGCAGCGCATCTCCTGGGATGAGGCGTTCTCCCGTATTGCAAAACTGATGAAAGCCGACCGTGACGCCAACTTTATTGAAAAGAACGAGCAGGGCGTGACGGTCAACCGCTGGCTCTCTACCGGGATGCTGTGTGCATCTGCGGCAAGCAATGAAACCGGCATGCTGACGCAAAAATTTGTGCGCTCTCTCGGCATGCTGGCGGTTGACAACCAGGCGCGCGTCTGACACGGACCAACGGTAGCAAGTCTTGCTCCAACATTTGGTCGCGGTGCGATGACCAACCACTGGGTTGATATTAAAAACGCAAACGTCGTGGTGGTGATGGGCGGTAACGCCGCTGAAGCCCATCCGGTGGGATTCCGCTGGGCGATGGAAGCGAAAAACAACAACGATGCGACGCTTATCGTCGTCGATCCGCGCTTTACGCGTACGGCATCGGTGGCCGATATCTATGCGCCGATCCGCTCCGGTACGGACATTACGTTCCTCTCCGGGGTTCTGCTGTACCTGATCGAAAACAACAAAATTAACGCGGACTACGTTAAGCATTACACCAACGCGAACCTGCTGGTGCGGGATGATTTTGCCTTCGATGACGGGCTGTTCAGCGGCTATGACGCTGAAAAACGTCAGTACGACAAGACGTCCTGGAACTATCAGTTCGATGAAAACGGCTATGCGATGCGGAATGAAACGCTGACGCATCCGCGCTGCGTGTGGAACCTGCTGAAGCAGCACGTTTCCCGCTATACGCCGGACGTGGTGGAGAACATCTGCGGCACGCCGAAAGCGGACTTCCTGAAGGTGTGCGAGGTGCTGGCCTCTACCAGCGCCGCTGACAGAACCACCACGTTCCTGTATGCGCTGGGCTGGACGCAGCACACCGTGGGCGCGCAGAACATCCGTACCATGGCGATGATCCAGCTGCTGCTCGGCAACATGGGGATGGCCGGTGGCGGCGTGAACGCCCTTCGCGGACACTCTAACATTCAGGGCTTAACCGATCTCGGCCTGCTCTCCACCAGCCTGCCGGGCTACCTGACGCTGCCCTCGGAAAAGCAGGCCAGTCTGCAAGCGTATCTTGAAGCTAATACGCCAAAAGCAACGCTGCCGGATCAGGTGAACTACTGGAGCAACTATCCGAAGTTCTACGTCAGCCTGATGAAATCCTTCTACGGCGACGCGGCGCAGAAGGAGAACGACTGGGGCTTTGAGTGGCTGCCCAAGTGGGACCAGGCTTACGACGTCATTAAGTATTTCAACATGATGGATAAGGGCGACGTCACCGGTTATATCTGCCAGGGCTTTAACCCGGTGGCGTCATTCCCGGATAAAAACAAAGTCGTGCGCAGCCTGAGTAAGCTGAAGTACATGGTGGTTATCGATCCGCTGGTGACCGAGACCTCCACCTTCTGGCAGAACCACGGGGAATCTAACGATGTCGATCCGGCGTCGATTCAGACCGAAGTGTTCCGCCTGCCATCCACCTGCTTTGCGGAAGAGGACGGCTCTATTGCCAACTCCGGCCGCTGGCTGCAGTGGCACTGGAAAGGGCAGGACGCACCGGGCGAAGCGCGTAACGACGGCGAAATCCTGGCCGGCATTTATCATCGGCTGCGCGAAATGTACCGCACCGAAGGCGGCAAAGGCGCTGAGCCGCTGCTGAAGATGAGCTGGCACTACAAGCAGCCGGATCGTCCTGAGTCTGAGGAAGTCGCGAAAGAGAACAACGGCGTGGCGCTGGCGGATCTCTACGACGCCAACGGCAGCCTGGTGGCGAAGAAAGGCCAACTGCTGAACAGCTTTGCGCTGCTGCGTGACGACGGTACCACGGCATCGTCCTGCTGGATCTACACCGGCAGCTGGACGGAGCAGGGTAACCAGATGGCGAACCGCGATAACGCTGACCCGTCAGGCCTGGGCAACACGCTGGGCTGGGCATGGGCGTGGCCGCTGAACCGTCGCGTGCTGTACAACCGCGCGTCCGCCGACGTGAACGGCAAGCCGTGGGATCCGAAACGGATGCTGATCCAGTGGAACGGGGCGAAGTGGACGGGGAACGACATTCCGGATTACAACACCGCCGCGCCGGGCAGCAACACCGGACCATTCATCATGCAGCCGGAAGGGCTGGGGCGCCTGTTCGCTCTCAACAAGCTGGCAGAAGGGCCGTTCCCGGAACACTACGAGCCGATGGAAACGCCGCTGGGGACCAACCCGCTGCACCCGAACGTGGTCTCAAGCCCGGTGGTGCGCATCTACGAAGAGGACGTGCTGCGCTTAGGCAAAAAGGACAAATTCCCGTACGTGGGGACGACCTACCGCCTGACCGAGCATTTCCACACCTGGACCAAGCACGCGCGGCTTAATGCCATCGCGCAGCCGGAACAGTTTGTGGAGATAAGCGAAACGCTGGCGAAGGCGAAAGGCATTGCCAACGGCGATCGCGTCAAGGTGAGCAGCAAGCGCGGCTTTATTCGCGCCGTGGCGGTGGTGACCCGTCGTTTGCAAAGTCTGAACGTGCACGGCCAGCAGGTGGAAACCGTCGGTATTCCGCTGCACTGGGGCTTTGAAGGGGTGGCGCAGAAAGGCTATATCGCCAACACCCTGACGCCAAACGTCGGCGATTCCAACTCGCAAACGCCGGAGTACAAAGCGTTTCTGGTCAACATCGAGAAAGCGTAAGGAGCGATTGAATGGCGATGGAAACACAAGACATTATTAAACGCTCCGCGACTAACCCGATTACCCCCGCGCCTCGCGCGCGGGACTACAAGGCAGAAGTCGCCAAGCTTATCGACGTCTCCTCCTGCGTGGGCTGTAAGGCCTGCCAGGTGGCCTGCTCAGAGTGGAACGACATCCGCGACGAGGTGGGGCACTGCGTCGGGGTTTACGATAACCCGGCGGATCTGAGCGCCAAATCCTGGACGGTGATGCGCTTTAGCGAAACCGACCAGAACGGCAGGCTGGAGTGGCTGATCCGCAAGGACGGCTGTATGCACTGTGAAGATCCGGGTTGCCTGAAGGCGTGTCCGTCTGCCGGTGCGATAATTCAGTACGCCAACGGGATCGTCGACTTCCAGCAGGATAACTGCATCGGCTGCGGCTACTGCATCGCGGGCTGTCCATTTAATATCCCGCGCCTCAATAAAGAGGATAACCGGGTATACAAATGCACGCTGTGCGTGGACCGCGTCAGCGTCGGGCAGGAGCCTGCGTGCGTGAAGACCTGTCCGACCGGGGCGATCCACTTCGGCACCAAAAAAGAGATGCTCGACGTGGCGCAAGAGCGCGTGGATAAGCTGAAAGCGCGCGGCTACGACAAGGCGGGCATTTACAACCCGCAGGGCGTGGGTGGCACGCACGTGATGTATGTGCTGCATCACAACGAGCAGCCGGAGCTGTATCACAACCTGCCGAAAGATCCGGCGATCGATACCTCCATTAACCTGTGGAAAGGGGCGCTTAAACCGCTCTCTGCGGCGGGCTTTATCGCCACCTTTGCGGGGTTGATTTATCACTACATCGGTATCGGCCCGAATAAAGAGGTGGATGACGACGAGGAGGAGCATCATGAGTAAGTCGAAAATGATAGTGCGCACCAAATTTGTCGATCGCGCCTGTCACTGGACGGTGGTCATTTGCTTCTTCCTGGTGGCGGTATCCGGCATTTCGTTCTTTTTCCCGACGCTACAGTGGCTTACGGAAACCTTCGGGACGCCGCAGATGGGGCGCATTCTGCATCCGTTCTTCGGCGTGCTGATTTTCGTGGTGCTGATGTTTATGTTCGTGCGCTTTGTCCATCACAATATTCCGGACAAGCAGGACATTCCGTGGGTGAAAGGGATTGTCGAAGTCCTGAAGGGCAACGAGCATAAAGTCGCGAAGGTGGGAAAATACAATGCCGGACAGAAGATGATGTTCTGGACCATCATGAGCATGATTTTTGTGCTGCTGGTGACCGGGGTGATGATCTGGCGTCCGTATTTTGCACAGTACTTCCCGATCCAGGTGGTGCGTTACGCGCTGCTAATTCACGCGACGTCTGCCATCATCCTGATTCATGCCATCCTGATCCATATGTATATGGCGTTCTGGGTAAAAGGGTCGATCAAAGGGATGATTGAAGGGAAGGTGAGCCGCCGCTGGGCGCAGAAACATCACCCGCGCTGGTATCGTGATGTGGAACGGCTGGAGGCGAAACAGGAAAGTACGGAAGGGATGAAGTAAGACCTGCGCCGTCGGCTCTGCCCGGCGGCGCTGCGCTTGCGCGGGCCTTCATGTGTTAGTCAATAAACGATCAATTGCCGCTATAACGTCATGACGTGCGTTGCGTAAATTACAAACAAAGTCTTTAGGGTTGATTTTATTGTTGTTAATGTTTGTTATCATCGGTGAATAAATCAGAAACGTTTCAAAGTCGATATTTATCCCCGGAGCCAGATGGCTTTGCCATAACGGCAACTTATTATTTCTCGCGAGCGGTACAATTACGCGTGTGGCAAGATCATCATAACAATCATCCTGAATGAGCATATAATAGGGAAGTTTGTCCCGTGTAGCCGCAGATGTATTACGGTAAACATTAAATTGTCTCAGCATTAAAGCACCCTGAAAAACTCATCATCAGTGATGGTTCCGTGTTTCTCCACAAAATCATTCATTGCCCGTATAAATGCACGATCCTCTTCTGATGGCTGCCGCCGCCTGGTTGAGTTTTGTTCTGCATGACACAAGGGCTTACGCGATGTGATGTTCTGGCCCAGCTCTGCTTCTGTGGTATGTTTCATCGTTATCTCCTTTGTTGGTGCGGTCATTATCAACCGCCGCCAACAAAAAACGATACTGTATCCCCTGGTAATCTATATTCTGCGAGCCGCCTTCCAATTATATCAGAATCGCTCCTCTACATACCGGAACGGGTATTTCGTGGGTTTAAGTTTGCCGATTTTGCGCTTCGGTAAATCCACCTTGTCGAGGTGAATTTTTTTATACGGAATCTGCGAAAGCAGATGCGAAATAATATTCAGACGCACGCGTTTTTTATCTTCAGAACGGGCGACAAACCACGGTGCCCAGGCTGTATCGGTGGCTTCAAACATGGCGTCGCGCGCGCGGGTGTATTCGTCCCAGAGGTTAAAGGATTTAATATCCATCGGCGACAGCTTCCAGATCTTACGCCCATCGTTAATGCGGTCGCGCAGGCGGCGCTCCTGCTCTTTCGGCGTCACCTCCAGCCAGTACTTCAGCAGGATAATCCCGGCATCGACCATCGCTTTTTCCATGACCGGCGCGCCGTCTAAAAATTTCTCCGCCTGTTCCTCCGTGCAGAACCCCATCACCCGCTCCACGCCCGCGCGGTTATACCAGCTGCGATCGAAGATCACGATTTCACCCGCCGAGGGCAGGTGGGGCACATAGCGCTGGAAGTAGAGCTGGCTTTTCTCTTTATCCGTTGGGGCAGGAAGCGCAACAACGCGAAACACGCGGGGGCTGACGCGCTCGGTGATCGCTTTAATGGTGCCGCCTTTGCCGGCGCCGTCGCGTCCCTCAAAAACAATGCACACCTTCAATCCTTTGGCGACGACCCACTGCTGGAGCTTAACCAGTTCGACGTGCAGGCGGCGGAGCTCTTTTTCATACTCTTTGGTCTTAAGGGGGGCATTCGATGCGACATCAACAGCGACAGGGGTTTTCTTTTTGCTTCCCATGATTGTCATCCTCAGGTTGTCCGGCGTGGAAAAAGCGAGGCCGCACTATGAAGTGTAATCCACTTGTTATTATGCGTATTGTTTTTATCACAATGCTTTTTTAAGAAGTTACTGAGGTATTTACGCAGGTGCTTAGCACCCGTTCCACTATTAGAACGCCGCGGATGTAATAAAAGCATTTTTAATACCACTGTTTGTGTGTGGTTAATGTAATAATTCATTCTTATTTACTAAAAGGAACTAAGAATGAGTTGGAATAAAGACGCTGCGGTTTCGTATCTCCGCTCACATGCTCTGGGGCGCTCTCATAATGAACGTGCTATGGATGCATAGATGAAAAGGATATTTTTATCATTCGTTATGTTGCTGGTGAGCTGTAGTTCGGCTGCCAATCAAGGACGTAGCGCACAAGACGCTACTGTATCATTTTATAAATCCTATCTTTCTGCATTCGGCAGCGATGAAGCCAGGCCTTATCCTGCCGATGAACTGCGCAAATATGTTTCTGCTGATACTATTGCTCGCATCAATGCTATTCAGGAAATCTTTGAACAAGAGTTAATAGAGTCTGACTATTTTACGTATACCCAAGATTACTCTCGTGAATGGATACCTGCGTTACGAGTGGAAAACGCCAGGCCATTTTTAAACGGTGAAGTTGTCCAGGTTATTGAAGGGGCGGGTAACGGGAGAAGCATCCACCTTGAGGTATTTCTTCGTCGTGAAGATGATGCATGGAAAATCTATCGCGTTCGTGACGTAACGAACAATTACGAGCACCCAATTTTCAATGCTGGCGCTATTACACGCGCTAAAGAAGCGGCAGAAAGCACACCGTAAAAGCCAGACCTTAAATCCTTTAAAGCCCTGACGCCTGCCGGGGCTTTTTGTTTTCCATTCCCCCGTGTCGTGGTTGGAGAAAACTCCTGAATTAATGGATTAACGTGTCAGCCAGCTGATTTGAACTGGCTCACCATACAAGATTATTTAATAATGCCCTCGCGATTGATTAACCGGTGGTTGAGGCATGAAAAAGACAATATTTTCGTTGGCGCTTGGCACATTTGGCCTGGGTATGGCTGAATTTGGCATTATGGGGGTGTTAACCGAGCTGGCGCACGACACCGGTATTTCGATTCCCTCCGCCGGGAATATGATCTCGTTTTATGCCTTCGGCGTGGTGATTGGCGCGCCGATTGTGGCGCTGTTCTCCGGCAAGTTCTCGTTAAAAACGACGCTGCTGTTTCTGGTTGCCATGTGCGCAGTCGGAAATGCCCTGTTTACGTTTTCTACGTCGTATTTCTGGCTAGCGCTGGGGCGTTTGATCTCCGGTTTTCCGCACGGGGCCATTTTTGGCGTCGGGGCGATTATCCTCTCTAAAATTGCGCCACCCGGGAAGGTGACGGTCGCGGTGGCCGGGATGATCGCCGGGATGACCGTGGCCAACCTGGTGGGCGTCCCGCTCGGCACCTGGCTGGGGCACCAGTTCAGCTGGCGCTATACCTTTTTCCTGATTGCTGCGTTCGACGCGCTGGTTATCCTCTCGGTTCTGCTCTGGGTACCGGATATCCATGACAAATCAGAAATCAAATTGTCCGAGCAGTTCCACTTCCTGAAGAAACCGGAACCCTGGCTGATTTTTGCCGCCACCATGTTTGGCAATGCTGGCGTGTTCGCGTGGTTCAGCTTCGTTAAGCCGTTTATGGTCAACGTTTCTGGCTTTTCCGAAGGGATGATGACGGCCATCATGATGCTGATGGGCCTTGGCATGGTCTTGGGCAATCTGCTGAGCGGCAAACTCTCGGGGCGCTTTAGCCCGCTGCGCATTGCGGCCATCACCGATATGGTGATTGTCGCCTCGCTGCTGCTGCTTTTCGCCCTGGGCGAACTGAAAACGGCCTCGCTGGTAATGGGCTTTATCTGCTGTGCCGGGCTGTTTGCGCTCTCTGCACCGCTGCAAATTTTGCTTCTGCAAAATGCGAAGGGCGGTGAGATGCTGGGGGCGGCCGGAGGGCAGATGGCGTTTAATCTCGGCAGCGCGATCGGGGCGTACTTTGGTGGGATGATGATTACCCTCGGCTTTAGCTGGCGCTACGTCACGCTGCCTGCGGCGCTCCTCTCGTTCTCGGCCATGACCGCGCTGTTGATCTACGGTTACCTGCGGGCCAGACAGGCTCAGGCTAACGCTCGCGCGCTAGCCTGATTGCATTCAGGCAAGCCAGGGCTCACCCAGCGTCAGCATCAGGCGGTTGGCCCAGGCGAAGAACGCAGCGGACTGCACCAGGTCCAGCTGGGCTAAGGTGTCCAGCCCCTCTTTTTCCAGAGCGGCGAGGTGCAGTGGCGTGGCGGCAGGCGGGGTAACCGACAGCGCCGCCGCAAAATTAATTTCCGCCTGCCAGCGCGCAGATTGCCCCTCGCTCAGGGAGCGTCCCGGACGCACGGCCAGCAGGGCCTCTACCGCCGCGTCATCCTTTGACAGCTGGCTGGCTTTGCGCGCATGGACAGAGGCGCAGTAGATGCAGCCGTTAATTTTACTGGTTACCGTTGCGGCCAGCTCGCGCTCGGCGCGCGGCAATCCCCCCGGCGTATAAAAAATTCCTTTATCCGTTAGCGTGCGCTGTTCAAGCACCGGCAGGTTGCGCCCCAGCAGGCGGAAGTAGTCGGAATCGGTATGGCCAAATTTCGCCAGAACGGCAACCTCGTCATCATGGAAGTCCGCCAGCGGTTTGGCGTCGATCCACGGCTCCCAGCCCAGCTCCTGCTGGGTGAACGCGACGGGAGCCGTCTTCCCGGAGACCGTGGTTGCGGTTGTATGCCAGATGCCTGCCGCCACCGGCGCATCGCTTGCCACCACCGGCTTGTCATTTAGCAGCCGCAGCCCGGCGACGAGTCGGCTCTGAAAGCTGACAAACGCAACAAGCTGCGCCAGGGTAACAATGCCTTCCTTGCTCCAGCCCGCGCGGGTCAGCGCCGTCAACGCGGACGGCGTGGCTTCGACGGGAGAGAACGTCAGCAGGCGCGCGAAGTGCAGCGCCGGGGTCAGGCGTTCGGATGTAGGGTCGGCCAGGCCAAACCCCGCATAGTGCGCGGCCAGCGCCTCCGCGTTGTGCCACCTGGCGACTTTTGCCGCGACGGCGAAGCGCTCGTCGAGCGCAAAATCGCTATCCTGCTGGGTAAATAAGATTTCGTAGCTGCCCTGTGCGTGGCGCGTGGCGGCGTCCCGCGTGGTGCGCGCCTCTGCCAGAGGGGAACCGGGTTTAATTTCCGCCAGCTCGGCGAGAATGTCGTGACTTAATGCCATAGGTATCTCCTCAATGTAAATAGGGGGCAATATGTTCGGCGATCAGTTCGATGGATCGCAGCGTGTCGCGATGGGTGGGCTCGACCGAATGAACCTGGAACGAGATATCCGTGGCGCGCCTGAGAACGGAGTCCGCATGCAGTGAACGCAGCACCGTATCTGGCGAACCGATATGGGCGTCGAACTGGCGACGAAAATCTGTGACGGTGTCACCTTTAACCGCGTGTCCGGCAGCGCGATGCTGCTGGGCCTGCCTGGTGAGACCCGGCGTGGCGACCTTCAGCGCGTAGTCATCGCTGTCGGCGACGAACGCCGTGCGGGAGGCCAGAATACGCGGCGCAATGCCCGCAGGCAGTGCCTCAAGGTAGGCATCCACAATCGGGTTCTGGATCGCGTCGAGCGTCAAATCCAACTGATCTGCCGGGCGCGGCTGCGTGCGGGAGAGCATCAAACCGTGTCCGGCCCGCGCGGCGCGAACGGCACCGTCGACAGAAAAGGTGGCAATCCAGATCCGTTCAGCCAGCTGTGGCGCTGGCGGGTAAAGGTGATTATCCGGATGGGTGAGCGAATCCCCGCGCCAGGCGCTCTGGATCACATGCAAATGGTCAGCAAAGGCCGCGCCGCGCTGTTCAAACGTCAGTCCAAACGGCAGGAAAGAGGTCGGCGTGCCGCCCGAACCAAAACCGACTTCGAGACGTCCATCGGCGAGTAAATCCAGCACCGCCGCATCTTCCGCCACGCGCAGCGGGTTTTCCATCGGCAGGGTAATGATGGCCGTGCCCAGGCGGATGGTTTCGGTATGCGCCGCAACGTGGGCCAGAAACAGCAGCGGCGACGGCAGGCCGCCTTCACTTTCGTGGAAGTGGTGCTGGGCAATCCAGGCGCTGTCAAAACCGTGGCGTTCGGCGTGGCGGATCTGTTCGGTTGCCAGACGATAGCGCTCCTTCGGCGTGGCGTCGTCAAGCAGGCGGGTGAAAAATCCCAGGCGTTTTCGCGTCATGCGAACTCCTCCGTAGCGGGTGAAAAATGGGGAATGGCGGCAATCAGCTCGCGGGTATAGTCGTTCTGCGGCGACGTGAATAAGGTCTCGACGTCACCGTGTTCGACCACCTGACCGCTGCGCAGCACCGTGACGCTGTGGGCGATCCGGCGGACGGTAGAGAGATCGTGCGTGATGAACAGGTAGGTTAATCCCAGTTGCTGCTGCAGCTGCTGAAGCAGTGCCAGAATCTGCGCCTGTACGGTGACGTCCAGCGCGGAGGTGGCCTCGTCCAGCACCAGAATAGTCGGCTCCAGGATGAGCGCCCGGGCGATGGCTACGCGCTGGCGCTGCCCGCCTGAAAGCTCCCGGGCGGTGCGGGTCAGAAGTTCGACGGGCAGGGCAACCCGCTGCGCCACGGTCTCCACCCGGACCTTTCGCTCCGCCTTAGCGAGGCGAGAAAAGTTCTTCAGCGGCTCTTCGATGATGTCAAACAGGGTTTGACGCGGGTCGAGAGAGGCGAAAGGGTTCTGGTAGACAAACTGGATCTTCTGGCGCAACTGGCGGCGGGCCTCGCGGCTGAGGTCGGTGGCATCAATATCATCAATAATGACCTGTCCGCTGTCCGCCTGTTCAAAACCCAGCAAAATACGGGCGAGGGTGGTTTTCCCGGAGCCGGATTCTCCGACCAGCGCATGCGTGCTGCCGCGCCTGACGTCAAACGTCACCCGATCCAGCGCCTGAAGGTGATGACCTTTGCCTAGCGAGAACCGTTTGCTGATGGCGCGGGCGTGAATGGCCGGTGACGCCAGCGGAAGGCCAGCTACCGGGGCGATGGTCAGGCGCTGGCCCTGGAGATCGCTCAGTAGCTGACGAGTATAGGCGTGCTGCGGCGTGCGGACAATGTCGGCGGTGTCGCCGTGCTCCTGAACCTCGCCGTTGCGAAACACCAGCAGCCTGTCCGCGCGCTGGGCAGCCAGCGCCAGATCGTGGGTGACAAACAGAACCGCAGTACCCGATTCCCGACGCAGGATATCCAGCAGATCGAGAATGCGTTTTTGCACCGTCACGTCCAGCGCGCTGGTGGGCTCATCGGCGACGATCACATCCGGGCGTAGGGCAATGGCGATGGCAATCAGCACGCGCTGTTTCATCCCGCCGGAGAGCTGATGCGGATACTGCTTCATGCGCTGTTCGGGATGGCTCAGGCCGACCTTTGTCAGCAGGGCGAGCACCTGCTCGTCGCGCTGGAGTGCAGTTACCTTTTGGTGCTGCTGAATAATTTCCCCGACCTGTACGCCGATCGTCTTCACCGGGTTGAGTGAATTACCCGGATCCTGCGGAACCAGGCTGATTCGCGCGCCGCGAAGGGTATCGAGACGCTTCGCTGACCACCGGCTAATCTCCTCGCCGTTGAGCACGATTTTCCCGGCATCGCGTCGGGCATTATCCGCCAGCAGACCGATGATCGCCTGTGCCGTGGTTGTTTTGCCGGAGCCGGATTCGCCGACAAAGGCCAGCATTTCCCCCCGTCGGAGGGTGAAGCTGACGTTATGCACCACCTCGCGCCACTGGCGCGCGGTACGGTAGCTGATGGTCAGGTTTTCTACCGAGAGTACGGTCATTTCAGGCCTCCGCTGAACTGCTGGCTGATACGGTTGGTGGCAAGCACGACGGCGATGACGACCACGCCGGGGAAGGTAGTTAACCACCAGGCGGTAGAGAGATAGTTACGGCCTTCGGCAATCAATAAGCCCCATTCCGGAACGGGCGGCGGGGTGCCGTAGCCGAGAAAGCTCAGCGTGGAAAGCGCCAGAATGGCCTGACCAAACTGCAGCGTGGCAAAGGCGAGGACGGCGGTTAAGGCGTTGGGCAGGATGTGTCGCCACAGGACCGCCAGGAACGTCCCACCGCTGCCAAACGCCGCCTCGACATAATCCGTATGGCGGATGCGAACCACTTCACCGCGCGCGAGGCGGGCGAAGCTGGCGATGGAGGCCACGCCGACGGCAATGGCGGCGTTAACGGTGCCAAACCCGAGCAGAATAATGACCGTCAGCGAGAGCAGCAGAGACGGAATGGACAGCAGCACGTCGACAAAACGCATCAGGAAAGACTCGACGCGTCCCGCGAACGCCCCGGCGACAACCCCCAGACCGGTGCCCACCACCAGTCCCATCGTGACGGCAGCGAGCGCTGCGCTCAGGGAGTGGGACGCACCATACACAATACGCGCGTAAACATCGCGGCCAAGCTGATCGGTGCCGAGCCAGTGGCCCGCCTGCGGTGCCAGACGTTGCGCTCCGGCGATGCCCTCAATCGGGCTGTAGTGGGTTAACAGGCCGGGGGCTACGGCAGCAAAAATCGCGAGAATAATCACCGCCCACGCCAGCCACAGTCCCGGCTGCCACGCGACGCCCTGCCAGCCGGGAACGCGTTTTCGTGCGGCGGCAGCGTAATCGACCAGGCTCATGATGCACCTCCGGTAACGGTTTGCAGACGGGGATCCAGCAGCGGCATCAGCAGGTCCACCAGCAGATTGATCAGGACAAAGCCGAGAGCGGAAATCATGACCACCGCCTGAAGCACGGCGATGTCCTGGTTGTTCACCGCCTGCTGGGTCAGCTGCCCGAGCCCGCTGCGGCCAAATACGGTTTCGGTGATCAGCGCTCCGGCAATCAGTTCGCCCAGCAGCAGCCCGGCAATATTGAGTACCGGCAGCAGCGCGTTGCCGGTGACGTGGCGCCACAGGACGGCGGTTTCACTCAGTCCTTTGGCGCGGGCAACGGCGACAAACGGCTGCGTCGCCACCTGGTCCAGGCTGCGCATCAGAATTTGCGCCAGCGGGGCGGAGATCGGGATCGCGACGGTGACGATCGGCAGGATCAGCCCCTGCAGCGGCGTCGGGTTAATCACCGGAATGAGCCGCAGCTGAAAAGAAAAAAGCTGAATGAGGGCAATCCCCAGCCAGAACGTGGGTAAGGAGATAAACAGGACCGGCAGAGACTGGAGGGTATTACTCAGCCAGCGCAGACCCGGCAGACGCGACGCAAAGGCCAGCGCAAACGCCAGCAGGACCGCGAGTAAAAAAGCGGGCAGGGCGAGGCTCAGGGTATCCGGCAGATTGCTGGCAATCAGCTCGCTGACCGGCACCCCTGCCTGTAATGAATAGCCGAAATCTCCGCGCAGCATCGCCAGCAGCGTGTGGCCGTATTGCTGCCACAGCGGGCTGTCCGCGCCGTAGGCCACGCGCATCTCCTCGATTTGCGCCGGGCTTAGGCCCAGGTCCGGGTTCTGAAATTTAATCAGCACCGCGTCGCCAGGCAGCACCTGGAGCAACACGAACGAGAGGGTAAAGGCGGCCCACAGCACCAGCAGCCCGTGCCCAAGACGTTGAAGAAGTGAGTGGCGCATCGTCAGCTCCTCAGTGTTTCTCAATCCACGCGCCGTAGAACGACGGGCGGCCGACCGCTTCAAAATTGACGCCTTTCAGCCACGGCGCACCGGCAAAGACCTGTGGCTCCTCGAAAATCGGAATGACGTAGGCGTTATCCAGCAGGTAGCGCTGGGCATCGCCGGTCAGCTGCAGGCGTTTTTGCGGATCGACCTCTGAGGAGATATTTACCAGCAGCGCATTCAGCTTGTCGTCGCGGAAGCTTTTGACCTTGTCGCTGGAGCCGCCTTTTTGCAGCAGCGCGTCGCGGTTAGCCGGGTAGAACATGCTTTTCACCACGTCCGGATCGGCGCGGCCCACTTCTGAGACGGTTAACGGGGTTTTCTGTGGATCAAGGTTATCCAGCGTGCGGCTGCCAGCGTCACCGGCTTTTACGTTCAGCACTACGCCCACCTGACGCCACTGCTGGGCAACCAGCTGCAGCACCTCTTTGTTTTGCGGCTGCGGCAGGGATTCATATACCGTCAGCGCCAGCCGCTGCCCGTCTTTGGCTCGGATCCCGTCGCTGCCCGCTTTCCAGCCCGCCTCGTCGAGCAATTTATTCGCTTTTGCCGGGTCAAAGGTCAGTTTGTCGCTGAGATCGACAAAGCCTGCGGCGGAATCGGCAATCACCGACTTCGCCTGCGGATAGTTGGCCGAGAAGAGAGTCTCGACCACCTGCTTTGCATTCGTGGCATGCAGCAGCGCCTGGCGCACGCGAATATCGGAGACCAGCGGATTATCCGGGCGGAAGCTGATACTGTCGTTCACCCCGCGCGTTGGGGCGGCGTAGATTTTATAGCCCTGGTCTGTCGCCTGCTTTTCGTCATACGCCTGCACCTGGCGAATAAAGTCGGCCTGACCGGCCAGCAGGGCGCCGACGCGCACGCTGTCTTCCTGGGTGACGATAAACTTGATGCCATCCAGATTGGCTGGACCCTGTTGCGTCAGGCTTTTGGGCCCCCACTGGTAGTCCTTACGGGCTTCGAGCGTCACTTCGCGGCCCAGCTTCTCGTCCTTCACCACAAACGGGCCGGAGCCAATGATATGCCGGGCATCCCCCAGCTCTTCAAAGTTGCGCTTCAGCGTGCTGAGCGAGACCAGACCCGAGCCAATCGTGGCGGTGCCCTGCAGGAACCCCGGCGACGGTTTTTTGAAGTAAAACTTCACGGTCAGCGGGTCGACCACTTCGCTGCGATCGTAGTTATTGATCACTTCTGACACCGGCAGGCGCTGCGCCTTATTGCCCAAACCGTAGGTATCAAAGTTTTTTGCTACGGCGTTGGCGTCCAGCGGCGTGCCGTCGGAGAAGGTAATACCGGGACGCAGTTTAAAGGTGTATTCAGTTTTATCGGCGTTGGTGGTCCAGCTTTCGGCCACCCACGGTTCGACCTGCAGCGTCTTTGGATTTTGCCACGTCAGTTTGTCGGTGATCTGGTTCAGAATGCCGCCGTTCGGGTAGAAGCCGCCGGCAGGCGGATAGAGGTTGGTGTGCGCCTGTTGTTCCAGATAAATCAGCGTGCCGCCTTTGACCGGCGCATCGGCGGACCAGGCTGCGGTTGTCGTCAGAATCAGCGCCGTCAGCAGCGGCAGACGAAATGGGGTTTGCATGGTGAATTCCTTTGTTATCTTCTTGTTAGCGTCGGATTCATCATCGGGCGCGGGGGAAAACAAGGGAACAAAGGAATTAAGATAAGGATTGCCGGAAACTGAAAATAAAAACGCCCCGTTAGCGGGGCGATGGCGGGGACCTAAACGAATTTCGCCAGCGGGTCGGCGGCGGCAAAGGCGACCGTTTTGTCTGCTAATGGCGGATAGATCAGCTCATTCGTGATGGCGATTTTGATCTTCTTCGCCTCGTCGCGGACGGATTTGACGGCCTGATCCCAGCCCTCGGTATAAACCGCGCCCCACGCGCCTAAATCCAGGCAGGTAACATAGTTCACCTGACGATAAGGGTAAGGAGTAACGTTCAGCAGGCTGGCGGCAGCGTTATGACCGGCAAATTTCCCTAGCTGGATCGCGTGCTGGCAGGTCATCAGCGCCGTGTTGCCCGCATCGTCTGTTTTGGCGTGAGCCATATCGCCGGTGGCATAGACGTCAGGAAGTGCGGGGACCTGCAACGTCTCTGTCACAACCAGGCGGCCCTGGCTATCGCGTTCACCGTCTATCTGCAGGCTGAGAGGATTTGCCTCGACGCCTGCGGTCCAGACGACGGTCGCAGCAGCAATACGTTCACCATTTTTCAGCGTTACGCCGTGAGCATCAATGGCTTCAACTTCACTCTTCAGCCGCCATTCAACGCCCAGCGCCTCACTCGCCTCTGCAATTGTTTTACGCAATGCGTCGCTATAACGGCCGCCAATGACTGGCTCCCTCTCAACTACGACTATTTTAATCTCCGTATTGTCGTCAAAACGGGCACGCAGTCGGGCAGGTAGCTCCGTTGCCAGCTCGATGCCGGTAAAGCCGCCTCCGCAGACTACCACGGTGTTGCGCTCGGGCGTGGAGGGACGTAACGCCAGTGAATCAAGGTGGCGCTCAAATACCTGTGCGGATTCCAGCTGGTCGATGTCAAAGGCGTAGTCAGCCAGGCCGGCAATCGGTGGGCGTTTGGTCTGGCTGCCCGTAGCGAGGATCAGCCTATCGTAGGAAGCCGTAGCATGCGCGCCGTTGGACATCCGGTATAAAACGATTTTCGCCGTGGTATCAATTTGTTCCGCGTGTCCGGCAATGAATGTGATATCAAGCTCGGCAAACAGGTCAGTCAACGGGGCAACCAGCGTTGACACCTTCTCCTCATAGAAGCGTGGCCGAACGCGCAGTTCGGGTAAGGGGGCCAGAACCGCAATTTCCAGACTGCTATTACCCTGCTGCTCAGAAAGACGTGCCGCGCTCACGGCTGCCCACATACCCGCAAAACCACTGCCTACGATTAAAATCTGCTTTTTCATATTCGATCCTTTCTCCCGCCAGGCTTCATGCCTGACATAACTGCCACTATACTTGTCGGAGTTAACTCCGACAACTTCTTTCTGAGTTAAAAATCGTTATAATGCTCCGAACACTAATTCGGAGTTAACCATGGCGTTTTACAGTTCCGGTGTGGAATACGGCATTCACAGCCTGATATGTATGGTGGATGCGAAGGGCAACGAGCGTGAGATGAGCGTCCGTGAGATGGCTGCCTTGCAGGGCGTGCCGTATGACTACCTCGGCAAAATCTTCACACGCCTGTCACGTGCCGGGCTGGTCATCAGTACGGAAGGCAAGGGCGGGGGCTTTAAGCTGGCGCGTCCGGCGGAGCTGATCAGCGTGTTGGATGTGGCGCATGCCATTGACGGCGAGAAAAACATGTTCGAATGTCGTGAAGTGCGCCAGCGGCTGGCCGTGTTTGATGAAGCACCGCCTGCCTGGGTCTGCGACGGGCCGTGCGGAGTACGTTCAGTCATGGATAGCGCGCAGCAGCGGATGGAAGAGGAGCTCGCGCGTCATACTATTCTCGACCTGGCGCGTAAAATGTACCGAAAAGCGCCGGACACCTTCCAGATTGAGGTTCAGGAGTGGATTTCAGTTCGTCGTTCGTCGTAGCAATGAGCCGGGTAAGGCGTAGCCACTACCCGGCAAAAGGTGTTTACGAGCGTAAGTCGATCACCATACGGCCACGGATCTGGCCCTGTTCCATCTCTTTAAAGATGGCGTTGATGTCCTCGATAGGACGCATCGTCACTTTCGGTACCACTTTGCCCTCGGCCGCAAACTGGAAGGCTTCCTGCAGATCCTGACGGGTGCCAACCAGCGAACCCACCACCTGTATACCGTCCAGCACCAGGCGCGGAATGTCCAGGCTCATCGCTTCCGGCGGCAGGCCAACGGCGACCACGCGGCCACCGGCACGCACGGCATCTACCGCCGAGTTGAAGGCAGCTTTTGCGACGGCGGTGACGACTGCGGCATGCGCGCCGCCGGTTTTTTCCTGCACAATCTTAGCGGCATCTTCGCTGCGTGAGTTGATGGTTAAATCCGCACCCATGCTCGCGGCCAGCTTCAGCTGTTCATCGTTAACGTCCAGAGCGATGACTTTGGCATTAAACACGTTTTTGGCGTACTGCAGCGCGAGGTTGCCCAGCCCGCCCAGACCGTAAATCGCGATCCACTGGCCCGGCTTAATACCCGACACCTTCACCGCTTTGTAGGTGGTGACACCGGCGCAGGTGATGCTGCTGGCCGCCGCCGAATCCAGACCATCCGGCACTTTTACCGCGTAATCCGCGGTGACGATGCACTCTTCCGCCATGCCGCCGTCAACGGAGTAACCGGCGTTTTTCACGTCACGGCACAGGGTTTCGTTACCGGTATTACAGTATTCGCAGTGACCGCATCCTTCAAAGAACCAGGCCACGCTTGCACGGTCGCCGACTTTCAGCGACGTCACGCCAGGGCCGACTTCTTTCACGATACCAATACCTTCATGGCCCAGGATTACCCCGGTCTTATCGCCAAAATCACCGTTCTTCACGTGGAGGTCGGTATGGCATACACCACAGCACTCCATTTTCAGCAGGCTTCTCCGTGCTTAAGCGGGCGTAAGGTTTTTTCAGTGACATTGACCTGGTGATCCTGAGTAACAACAGCAGCCTTCATGTGTATCTCCTTGTTCATGATAAGAATCTGCATAGCAGGTGTAGTACCCCTTAAGGATTAATACATTAGCCTGGTAATGCAAGGCTGCGGCAACATAATGTCATCATTTGATTCGATTTCGGATTAAGAATACGGCGATCCTCTAATAATTAAGGGGGAAAATGCTGGCCCGGCGAGGTGCTCGCCGGGCGCAGATTTACAGCTGGGCTTCAATCTCCTCAATTTCTCTTCGCCATTGCGCCTGCAGCTGCGGCTTCTGATGTTTCGGCTTACGCGCCAGATCGTCTTCCAGCAGCGTTTCCAGCGCGATCAGCCGCTCAAGCAGATCATCGTACGGCGATGGTTGAACTTCCCCTGCACTGACAACGGGCGCGCCGGATGTCTCAAGCCCCACGCTTTCACGCAGCCGCTCAAACACGGCTTCAGCATCGTGCCACTCGCTCAGCCAGCCGTCCTCAATCAGCCAGAAGCGGTTACAGCTTTGGCTAATTAACTGGCGATCGTGGCTGACCAGCAGCACGCCGCCTTCGAACTGTTGCAGCGTTTCCGCCAGTGACTCTTTGCCTTCCATGTCGAGATGGTTGGTGGGCTCATCCAGCATCAGCAGGCTGTAGCGGGCAAGCGTCAGCCCGACGAACAGCAGGCGAGAGCGCTCGCCGCCGCTGAGCGTGCTGACTTTTTGCCCGTGTCTCGCCCACGGGAACCCGGCGCTGATGAGCGCCATCTTCCTGTTTTGCGGGTCGGGAGCGAAAGGTTCCAGCGCGTCGAGCAGCGTGGCGTCATCCGGCAGCTGATGCAGCGTCTGGTCGTAGTAGCCCGGCGAGACGCGCGGATGGATTTTCAGCCCGCTGTCCGTCGGTTCATCCACAAAATGTCGCCAGATAAGCTTCATCAGCGACGATTTACCGCAGCCGTTACGACCGACAATTGCCACGCGATCGCCGCTTTTCAGCCGCGCCGTTTCGATGTTAAACAGCGGCGGTAGCCCGGGCGCAGGCGGGACGCTGAGGTTTTCCATCTCCAGCAGACGGTCCGCCCGCAGCGCGTCGCCGCGCAGGGTTAGCGTCCATGGACTGCCCGCCGTGAGCGCGGTCTGGCTTTCTTTGAGTCGTTCGACCTGTTTTTCCATCTGCTTGGCTTTGCGGGCCAGGTCTTCGTTGTCGTAAACCTTACCCCAGGTCGCCAGACGTTTGGCGCTGGCGGTGACGCGGTCGATCTCCTTTTGCTCCGCCTTGTGGCGCTGCGCATCGCTTTCGTCTTTTGCTGCAAGCGCTTTACGGGCGGCCGTGCAGGGAAGGGCAAAGTAGTGCAGCGTCTTATCACGCAGGATCCAGCTGCCGTTTGTGACGGCATCCAGCAATTGCCTGTCGTGCGAAACCAGCACGAAGCTGCCTGACCAGTTCTGTAAAAAGTGTTCCAGCCAGAGCATGGTCGGCAAATCGAGGTGGTTGCTGGGTTCATCCAGCAGGAGCAGATCCGGCTCGTGAATCAACGCCCGCGCCAGCAGCAGGCGGGTGTGCTGTCCGCCGCTCAGGGTGGCGGATTGCAGCGTCATATCCTGCGGCGTGAAGCCCATGCTCGCCAGCAGCGTTTCAGCTTTCCAGCGCAGGCTGTCGTGCTCAGCTAAAGGCAGTTGCGCGAGTACGGCATCCAGCATGGTCAGCGGGAAAATGGCGTCCGGGAGATGTTGCTCCACGCGCGCCATCAGGCAGTGCCCGGCCAGCGCTACCGTTCCGGCGGCTGGGATATCTGCTCCGTCCAGCACCTTTAAAAGCGTACTTTTGCCGCAGCCGTTGTCGCCCAGCAGGCCGATGCGGTCGCCTTTTTTCAGCGTAAAGGAGAGTGAGTCGAAGAGCGTGCCAAACGCCGTATCAACGCGTAAAGATTGTGCAGTGAGTAAAGTGCTCATTGTTGCTTACCCAAGAGTTACAGGCATGTTTATGCCTCGTCAAACATCGCTGACGATAACTCAGTAAGCCCGAGAGAAGGGATTTCAGGGGTTGGTGTCTTCGCTCAAGCAGAAGTTATCGCAGCACGATACCGATAACGCTTGAGCTGGTGCGATCACCAAATGTATGTGAAACATTGAAAATTTCACGATACAGCATAATTGGCCTCCTTATATATTCAGTGGGTTAATGGATGAAAGGAGTGTAGCGGGGGAAAGGGGGTTTGGCTAGTGGGTATTCGATGGTGCGGTCTGTTGCCCCTCATCGTAACCCTCTCCCCAATGAGGAGAGGGAACGGTTCGGGCGCAGAATTAAATCGAGGTACGGCGATAGCTGCGGTATTCAGGCATCCAGAAGTTATCATCGATAGCCTGCTGCAGCGCATCGGCAGAGGTTTTCACCGCCACGCCCTGCTGCTGCGCCATTTTACCCACCGCAAACGCGATAGCGCGCGACACCTTGTGAATGTCCTTCAGTTCCGGCAGCACCAGCCCTTCGCCGTTGTTGACCAGCGGCGAATAGCCCGCAAGGGTTTCGCTCGCTGACATCAGCATCTCATCGGTAATGCGGGACGCGCCGGAGGCGATCACGCCCAGACCAATGCCCGGGAAGATATAGGAGTTGTTGCACTGGGCGATCGGATAGGTTTTATCCTTCCAAACCACCGGATCGAACGGGCTGCCGGTGGCAACCAGCGCGTTACCTTCGGTCCAGGCGATGATGTCCTGCGGCGTCGCTTCCACGCGGGAGGTCGGGTTAGACAGCGGCATCACGATAGGGCGCTCGCAGTGCTTGTGCATCTCGCGAATAATCTCTTCGGTGAAGAGACCGGTTTGCCCGGAAACACCGATCAGAATATCCGGCTTCACGTTGCGCACCACGTCCAGCAGGGAGAGCACTTCGTTGTCGGTGTCCCAGTTCTTCAGGTTCTCGCGCTTCTGCACCAGCTTGGTCTGGAACGGCAGCAGGTTCGGCATACCGTCGGTCAGCAGGCCGAAACGGTCAACCATAAAGACGCGGGAGCGGGCCAGCTCTTCGCTTAAGCCTTCGCGCTGCGTCTGGGCAATAATCTGCTCGGCGATGCCGCAGCCCGCAGAGCCTGCGCCCAGGAAGACGATTTTCTGGTAGCTCAGCTGGCTGCCGGCCGCGCGGCTGGCGGCGATAAGCGTGCCCACGGTCACCGCTGCGGTGCCCTGGATGTCGTCGTTAAAGGAGCAGATCTCATCGCGATAGCGGTTCAGCAGCGGCATCGCGTTTTTCTGCGCAAAGTCTTCAAACTGCAGCAGAACGTCCGGCCAGCGGTGCTTCACGGCCTGAATGAAATCGTCGACAAACTGATAGTACTCGTCGTCGGTAATGCGCGGATGACGCCAGCCCATGTACAGCGGATCGTTCAACAGTTGCTGGTTGTTGGTGCCGACATCCAGTACCACCGGCAGGGTGTACGCCGGGCTGATGCCGCCGCAGGCGGTGTAGAGAGAGAGTTTACCGATTGGGATCCCCATCCCGCCAATGCCCTGGTCGCCGAGGCCGAGAATACGTTCCCCGTCCGTCACCACAATCACTTTAATATTGTGGTTCGGCACGTTCTGCAGAATGTCGTCCATGTTGTGACGGTTCTGATAAGAGATAAAGACGCCGCGTGAGCGACGGTAGATCTCAGAGAAGCGTTCGCACGCCGCACCCACCGTTGGGGTGTAGATCACCGGCATCATCTCTTCGAGATGGTTTTGCACCAGGCGATAGAAGAGGGTTTCGTTGGTGTCCTGGATGTTGCGCAGGTAGATGTGTTTGTCGATCTCGGTTTTGAAGCCCTGATACTGGATCCACGCGCGCTCTGCCTGCTCTTCAATGGTTTCAACCACTTCCGGCAGCAGGCCAAGCAGGTTGAAGCTGCTGCGCTCTTCCATGCTGAAGGCGCTGCCTTTGTTGAGCAGGGGGAATTCGAGTAAAACCGGGCCGGCATAAGGGATATATAAGGAACGATGTTTTTTCAGTTTGTTGTCCATGTCACTCACTCTTTTTTTGAAGATCCGTCCCTGACACTGCTGTTTGTCATCTTTCTGGCCTGTGCTACGGGGTGCGGTCGGGCGGTATTATAAAGGAGCTAAATATTAATTACCGCAACACATAAACAAAAACACCATCGGTTTTGCCGATGGTGTTCTGGATCTCAGTCTGGAACTTACTTGCCCGCGTGGCGTTTTCTGCCGGTGGCGTGAGTGACTTGCGTTTCATGGTCGCCTTCAATCACCACTTTACGCTGATTAGAAAGCTTGTAGTTCAGTCCCAGAATGTGGCGTGCCTGACGGTTCGATTTCATGTTAACTCCTCAATCCTGTTGATAGTTTTAAGGACCAGTTTGCTTTCGCAAACGAAATGTAACCCCTTAGGTTGCAGATCCAGCTTAGCAGGTTTTTACAAAGGTGCGTTTTGCCCGCTGACGACGTAGTTAATGGTCTGCTGGTAGATGTCACTGAGGATGTCATTATCCGTGGATTCCACCCACTTGGTCAGTTCCATTAAAATGTCATCTTCAGTCACAGCACCGTGCGCGGCGTGAAGACCCTGCGCAATCGCGTTAACGAGTTCAGGTTGTGCTGCTGTGGTATTAGCCGGGTAATAAGTAAACATGCTGCCTCCGTGTCGTTGTCTGTTTAATGGTACGGCTCGCAAAAATTTAATTCATAAACAGAATGGCAAATATTTCCCCGGTTGTGTCTCAGATTCATCTTAGAAATAAAAATGACATAAGTGCATGCTTTTATGCGCTTTTAAAACGGAGGGATATATTGGCGTGAGGCAGTGCGGATATTATGGCGGTGCTCCTGCTATCGCGGGAATATAGCAGGAGCCGTTTTTAAATTACCACTTCATTTCGCCAGTATTCACTTTGGCGCTTAATTCCAGAGAGCTCTCTTCTGCCAGATCCGGATACTGTTTTTTCAGTGCACCGATGACGCCCGCAGAGTTTTTATGTGCCGACAACGCCTGTTCAAAATGCTGCAGATAGCCTCGGGTAAAATCAATAGCCCCGGTTCCGGACGGTGGCGTGCCCAGATAGTGGCCTGGGATCACGCGTTCCGGCTTGTGCGCGGCCATGTTGTCCAGAGTCTGCTGCCACTGCTGCCGGCGAGCCGGCGTCTGAGTATCAGCCGTCCAGACGTGAATGCCCCAGGAGACCCCGGTGCCGCCGAGGATGGTTTTCACGGACGGGATCCACACGTAGGCCGCATAGCTGTCCGGCTGCTCGATATCGACCTTTTCCCCGTCAATCATAAAGGTGGTGGAGGCGAGCACCTGCGGCACCACCAGTTCCGTTGGCGCGCCGTCTTTCATCTGCGGGCCCCAGAAGGCGAGCTTGGCGTCTTTGGTGGCCTTAATATGGTCAACCACCTGCTGCGTGGCCACCACTTTGGCATTCGGGAAGGCCTTCACCAGCGGCTGCAGGCCAAAATAGAAATCCGGATCGCCGGAGGTGATCACAATCTTATTCAGCGTTTTACCGCTGCGGCGAATTTTCTCTACCAGCGCTTCGCCATCCTTCACGCTGAACTGCGCGTCAAACAGCACCGCCTCTTTCGGGCCGGAAACGAGCGTGGAGGAGACCGCGAAAATGCCTTTTTCCTGCGGGTTATAGGTATCAATCGTCAACGGCGCGGCAAAAACGGCCGGAGCGAAAAGGGTGGAAAGCAGGGCAATATGAGTGAGTTTCATGCTGTTGTCTCTGTTGTTCAGTAATGTTTCTATTGTACGGATATTCTCATTTGCCAGAATTCCTGAAACAAGACATGCTTAGTTTCATAAATCGAGCAGATGGAGCTTATATGGATCGCGTTATTGCCGCTCAGGTCTATAACCGGATATGCGAGCTGGGAAGCCTGAGCGCGGCGGCCCGCGCGCTGGGCATTTCCCGGCCGATGGTGAGCCGTTACCTTGAACAAATGGAGAAGTGGGCGGGGACGCGGCTGGTAAACCGCTCCACGCGCAAGTTGACGCTGACGGCGGCAGGGGAAAAGGTGCTGCAAAAAACGCGGACGCTCTCGCAGATCTCGCAGGAAATCGAAGGTCAGTCGGAAAAAGATCTGCCGTCCGGCACGCTGCGGGTAGCCTGCGCGCACTTTACCGCCATGCACCTGATTGCGCCGGTCCTGCCCGGCCTGCTCTCGCGCTACCCGCAGTTGCGCATTGAGCTGGACGTGAACAACCATCCGGTCAGCCTGGTGGGAGAGCGCATTGACGTCGCGGTGCGCATTACCGATAACCCGGAGCCCGGCATGATCGCCCGCCGGCTGGGGGAGTGTCGATCGGTGCTCTGCGCCTCGCCGGCGTATCTGGCACAGCACGGCACGCCCGTCAGCCCCGAAGAACTGGCGCAGCATAACTGCCTGCACTACAGCTTTTTCGCGGGGCAGTCCTGGCACTTCCTGACGCCGGAAGGCGAAAGCCTGAGCGTGGCCGTCAGCGGCAACCTGAGCGCCAGTATCTCTTCACTGCTCATGAACGCGGCGATCGAGCACTGCGGCATCGCCATGCTGCCGGAGCGCGAAGCGCGCGCCGCGCTGGAGCAGGGATTACTGGTGCCGGTACTGGCGTCGCTGGAGCCGAAACCGCTTGCCATCCACGGCATTTATCAGTCACGGGAATACCAGCCTGCCGCGCTGCGCGTGTTTCTTAACGAACTGTCCCGCCACCTTGCCTGAGGGGCGATTATTTTGCCTTTAGCCAGGGAGAGGCCGTGCTCCAGAAAATAATATCGGCCCCGAGATAATTTTCGCCGAAGCGGACAAACTCGGCTTTGGTGAACGGTTTTCCGGTCTGAGGATCCTTATAGGTCAGAGTCGGCTCCTGAACCGCCATGGCGATGAGCGGCAGCGCCTGTTTATTTTTATGGAAGAAGGGATAGGCATTCTTCATGTGCGCCTTGCGGTTGGGCACAATGTCCGGCCCGCCCAGGCCGATATTGTTGGCGCGGGCATACGCAAAAAGACGTCCCATATAGTTGTGGTCGTTATCCCACTCGCACGGCCAGAAGTTCACGTACTGCACCACATGTGATTTCTGAAAAACCTTGCGCGCAAAGGCCAGATTTTCCATCTCACCCGCGAAATAGCTGTCGCAGGTGAAGCCCGCTGGCGGATTTTTCTCGTCAATATCAATCGCGGTTTCAGGCAGGTTTACGCCATACACCTCGCCATCAAAGCGTTTTGCGAGCGCTGCCAGCAGTGCCTGGTAGCGCTGGCGCACCGTGGGGTCCCACTGACGCGCTACCCATCCCGCGCCGACAGGCTTGCCCTCGCCGGGGTTATCAAACTGCGGCGCAATCCCGCCGCTGTATTGCTTATCGTGCATCAGATAGTCCGGGACGTAGCGGGCGTCCGGCTCAAAGAAACGATCCTGGATCTGAATAAAGAGTTTTTTCCGGGCGGCCTTAAGACGCGCCAGATCCTGCTCAATCCGCGAGAAGTCATAGCTGTCCTTCTCGGGTTCAAGCTGGCGCCAGTTGTACACGATCTGCACGCCGCCGATGTCGCCACGCGCAACCAGCGGGAGCGCTGCGTCGAGGTCGCCTGAGCTGGTATAGATAAAGTTTTCCGGCGTTTTGGCCAGTGAAGAAAGAGAGAGAGCCAGCGTGGCTACCGCGACGGCCATCCTGATTTTTAGCGTCATATCATTATCCTTGTTGTCGGTACAGCAGGTGAAAGACACGGAATCGTCTGTGTTCCAGGGCGTGTCAGATGCGTAGTCTATACTTAACCCTTTGTAAGCCAAAAGGAGAGCAAGAATGACGATTCATAAGCACGGTTCGGCACACTGGTCTGGCGACATTAAGCGCGGGAAAGGAACGGTTTCCACCGAGAGCGGCGTTCTCAACCAACAGCCTTACGGCTTTAACACCCGCTTTGAGGGTGAAAAGGGGACCAACCCGGAAGAGCTGATCGGCGCGGCACATGCGGCTTGTTTTTCCATGGCGCTGTCGCTGATGCTGGGTGAAGCGGGCTATACCGCTGATTCGATTGATACGACCGCGGACGTCTCTCTGGATAAAACCGACGGCGGCTTTGCCATCACTAAGGTTGCGCTGCAAAGTAAGGTCACCGTACCGGGCATTGCGCCACAGCAGTTTGACGGCATTATTCAGAAAGCCAAAGCGGGCTGCCCGGTTTCACAGCTTCTAAAAGCCGAGATCACCCTGGACTATAAGCTAAATTAACTTCCCGCCGGGTTTGCGCCCGGCTATCCCTTCAGCGCGGCGGGGAACACCTCCGCCAGCCAGGCGATAAACACCTTCAGCCTGTGCGTCAAATGCCTGTTCTGCGGGTAGACCACGTGAAACGGGTACGCGGCAGGCTGCCAGTCACCCAGAATCGCCACCAGCGCTCCCGCCTGCAAATAGGTCTTTGCTGAATACTCAAAGGTTTGAACGATCCCCAGACCCGCCGCGGCGGCCGCCAGATGAGCGTTACTTTCATTGACGCCGAGATAGTGCGGAATAGTGATTTCCAGCGCCTCGCCGTTCTGTCGGAAGCGAAACGGAAACGGCCGCCCGGTGACGGGAGAGAGATAACTAACAAGCTTGTGGCCGTTGCGCAGCTCCTGCGGATAGGCCGGAACGCCGTGGTTTTTAAGGTAACCCGGCGTCGCGCAGGTGACCATCTGAGCGTCACCGAGATGACGGGCGATAAGCGTTGAATCGTTCAGCGGGCCGCCGCGGATCACGCAGTCTACGTTACCGCTGATAAGATCGACCGGACGATCGGCCACGCCAAGATCGATACGGATATCCGGGTAGCGCTGCATAAAATCCGGCAGCAGGGGGATGAGCACGTCCCGTGCTGTGGAACCGCCCACGTCAACCCGCAAATGTCCCTTGGGCGTCGCGCGGGAAACGCGAAACGAGGTGTCGATATCTTCGATATCAATCAGCACCCGGCGCGCTTTTTCATAGTATTCCAGCCCTTCAGGCGTCGTGACCACCCGACGAGTCGTGCGGTGAAGGAGACGTATCGCCAGGTGCGCCTCAAGGGATTTAACCAGTTTGCTCAGCGTGGCGATCGGCATATTCAGCGAGTCCGCCGCGCGGGTAAAACTGCCGGATTCCACCACCCGCGTGAAGGCGCGCATCGCCATAAGCTGATCCATGATGACCTCTGATTATTTCCATAGATGAATAGTCATTTTCATTTTTGCCCATTTTTCACAAATGTCGCAAGGGATAAAGTCTGTCCAACGCAAACACAAAAAGGTAAATGACATGAACACGACTCTCTCAGGAAAAATTGCACTGGTCACCGGCGGCAGCACCGGTATTGGTCTTGCCACGGCGCAGGAGCTGGCGGCACAGGGCGCGAAGGTGTACATCACCGGGCGTCGTCAGGCCGAACTTGACGCCGCGGTAGCAGAGATTGCTTCTGACGCAGTGGGCATTCGCGCGGACGTCTCTAAGCTTGCCGATCTGGATGCGGTTTATGCCCGGATAGCAAAAGAAGAAGGCCGTCTCGATATTCTGTTCGCCAATGCGGGTGGCGGCGATATGCTGCCGCTGGGCGCGATCACCGAAGAACAGTTTGACCGGATTTTTGGCACCAACGTTCGCGGGGTGCTGTTCACGGTGCAGAAGGCGCTGCCGCTGTTATCAACCGGCTCGTCGATCATTCTGACCGGCTCGACGGTGTCGATTAAGGGGACGGCCAATTTCAGCGTCTACAGCGCCAGTAAGGCCGCGGTGCGTAACTTTGCCCGCTCCTGGGCGCTGGATTTGCAGGGCCGTGGGATCCGCGTCAATGTCGTAAGCCCGGGCCCGATCAAAACGCCTGGTTTAGGGGATCTGGTGCCGGAAGAACACCGCCAGGGGCTGTACGACGCGCTGGCCGCGCAGGTGCCGCTCGGACGTTTAGGTGCGCCGGGCGAGGTGGGTAAAGCGGTGGCGTTTCTGGCCTCCGACGCGGCCAGCTTTATCAACGCCACCGAGCTGTTTGTGGACGGCGGGATGGCGCAAATTTAACCCAGGCTGCGCCAGCAGCGAACGTGACGGCCCTCGCGAGAGGGCTGTAGCGGCTGAGGACGTTCGCACCCCTGCGCGGCCATCGGGCAGCGGTCGCGGAAAAAACAGCCTTCGGGCAGATGACGGTTGCCGGGAAGCTCCGTTTTGCGTAACGCCAGCGTTTCATCCAGCGGCTCTCCGGTGCGAGGAACCGAATCAAGCAGCAGGCGGGTATAGGGATGGCGCGGTTCGCCAAGTACCTGCGCGGCGCTGCCCAGCTCCACAATCTGTCCGAGATACATCACCGCCACGCGGTCGCTCATGTGTCTGACCACCGAGACGTTATGCGAGATCAGTACGTAAGTCAGATTACGCTGCTGCTGTAGCGTCACCAGCAGGTTGAGGATTTGCGCCTGCACGGAGATATCCAGCGCGCTGGTGGGTTCATCGAGCACGATGATATCCGGATCGGACGAAAGCGCCCGGGCGATGGCAATGCGCTGGCGCTGCCCGCCGGAGAAGGCGTGTGGAAGGCGGTCGAGATATTCCGGGCGAATGCCCACCTGCAGCGCCAGATCCGCCGCCAGCTGACGGCGCTCGCGCTCGCTGCTGCGTTTTTGCACCCACACCGGCTCGGTAATGATGCGCCAGACCGGCAATCGCGGGTCGAGCGAGGAGAGCGGATCCTGAAACACCATCTGCATGCCACCGGCATGGTGGGCACGCTGACATGCGCCGGTGCTGGGTTTAAGCATCCCCATCAGCAGCTGGGCCAGCGTGCTTTTCCCGCAGCCGGATTCCCCGACAACGCCCAGCGTTTCGCCCCGACGGATCTGGAGATCCAGCCCGTTGAGCGCATGGACCCGTTCCGTCACGCGGCCCAGCCAGTTTTTGCGCGCCGCAAAGTTCACGTGCACGCTATCCAGTTCCAGCAGTACATCAGACATGGTGTTTCTCCCGTTGTGGATACCAGCAGGCAGCCAGTTGGCCCTCTGCGCCATGCGGCTGCAGGCGCGGCGTTTCGCTGCATTTTGCCCCCGCGGCAAAGCAGCGCTCGCGGAAAGCGCACCCCTGCGGAAGCTGGCTCAGGTTGGGCACCGTTCCGGGAATGGCGGGCAGCAGGTCGCGCGGCTGGCCGTTTTCCGGCGCGCACCGCAGCAGGCCGATAGAATAGGGATGCACAGGGCGGTGGATCAGCGTTTGCGTGGCGCCGCTCTCTATCACGCTGCCCGCATACATCACGTACATTCTGTCGCAGAGCTGGGACACTACGGCCATATCATGGCTGATAAACAGCACCGAGGTGCCGCTGGCCTTCGCCTTATGCTTCAGCAACCGCAGCACCTGGAGCTGGACGGTCACGTCCAGCGCGGTGGTCGGCTCGTCGGCGATGATCAGCTCCGGCTCGCAGGAAAAGGCAAGGGCGATCATCACCCGCTGGCGCATGCCGCCGGAGAGTTCAAACGGATAACGCGCCATGACCTCCTTCGCGTCCGGAATTTGCATCTCTTCCAGCAGGGCGATCGCCTTCTGCTGTGCCTCGCGCCGGGAAAGCGGCTGATGCTGGCGGATCACCTCCACCATCTGTTTGCCAATCCGCCGCGTCGGGTTGAGTGCGGTCATGGGCTCCTGAAAAATCATCGCTACTCTAGCGCCGCGCCACTGGCGAAGCTGTTTCTCGGACGCCGTCAGGGCGTTTTCACCGAGTAATCTCACCTGACCGTGATGAATACGGTAGCTTCCCTCTGGCAGCAGGCGCATGGCGAGCATGGCGGTAACGGATTTGCCCGACCCTGATTCGCCCACCACGCCGACAATTTCGCCCCTGCCGATCTCAAGCGAAACGTGGTTCAGCGCGTGGACCTCCCCGCGAAAAACCGGGAAGCTCAGATGCAGGTCTTCAATATTGAGTACCGGTTCGGTCATTACTGTTTGCCTCCTGACTTCGGATCCAGCAGATCGCGGATACCGTCGCCAAACAGATTAAAGCCCACGGCGGTAATCAAAATTGCCGCACCGGGAAAGGCGCAGTACCACCACTGGTCAAGGACGTAGTTACGGCCCACGGCCACCATCGCGCCCCATTCGGCGGTGGGCTGCTGCGCGCCCAGGCCAATAAACCCCAGCGTGGCGGCCATCAGAATGGCGCTGCCGATATCCAGCGACGCCTGCACTATCAGCGGCGGCAGGGCGTTGCGCAGGATGTGCCAGCGGATCAAATGCCAGCGGGAGGCGCCAAAGGTGCGGGCGGCCTGAACGTAGGTGAACTGTCGCACCACCAGGGTTTGCCCGCGCGCCAGCCGCACGTAGAACGGTATGCGGACAATCGCAATCGCCAGCATGGCGTTAAACAGGCTCGGACCGAGCGCGGCGGCCAGCGCCATGGTCAGCACCAGAGAAGGAATGGAGAGCATAATGTCCATCACCCGCATGATGACGGCGTCGCCGCGCCCGCCCAGGACGCCGGACAAACAGCCCAGTAGCGAGCCAATGCCGCCCGCAATCACCACCACCGCCAGCCCGGCGGTAATCGACTGCTGGCTGCCCGTCAGCACGCGGCTGAACAGGTCGCGTCCCACCTCATCGGTGCCAAACCAGTGTTGCGCAGAGGGTGCCTGCAGGCGGGCGGTGAGATCCAGCGCGTTCGGGTCATGCGGCACTATCCACGGCGAGGTCACCATCAGCAAAAGCATCGCGATCATAATGACGCCGCCGACAATCGTGAGCGGGCTTTGGCGCAGCATCCAGAACAGCTTTGCCCAGTTGATGCGTTGTCTGGCGGTTTTCACCGGGACGGGTGTTTCCTGCGTTAACATCATTCGGCACCTCCGCGCCCGATTCGCGGGTCAATCCACAGGTAAAGCAGATCGACCACCAGATTAACCAGCACGTAGGCCAGCGAAACGACGACGGCAAAGCCCATCACCGCCGGGAAGTCCAGCGCCTGAATGGACGTCACCACCCAGGCGCCCATACCCGGCCAGGCAAAGACGGTTTCGGTCAGGACGGCGCCGTAAAGCAGGTCGCCCAGCGCCAGCCCGAGCACGGTAATGGACGGGATCATCGCATTCGGCAGGGCGTAGCGCAGGACGATGTACCAGCCGGGCAGCCCGCTGGCACGTGCGGTGCGGATGTAGTCCTCGCTAAGCTGCTCCAGCATCGCCGAGCGCACCTGGCGCGCCACGATGCCCAGGTGAACAAACGCCAGCGTCAGCGAGGGTAAAATCAGGTGCTGCAGCGCGTTGAAAAAGACTTCACCGTTGCCTTCCAGCAGGGCGTCCAGCAGATAAAACCCGGTGACGTGCGTCGGCGGATCGAGCCAGTCGTCCAGCCTGCCGCCGCCCGGCAGAATCTGCAGATGCCCGTAAAACAGGACAATCACGCCCAGCCCAAGCCAGAATGCAGGCGTGGAAATCCCGGTCATCGCCATTAAACGCACCAGGTGATCCAGCCAGCGGTTGCGGTACACCGCCGACAAAATCCCCAGCGGCACGCCGATAACCAGCGCCAGCAGCAAAGAACAAAAGGCCAGCTCCAGCGTGGCGGGGAAAAAGGCCTTCAGGTCTTCCGCAACCGGGCGTCCGGTACGGATGGAGGTGCCTAAATCACCGTGGGCCAGGGCGTCCACGTAGCGGCCAAACTGCACATACAGCGGCCGATCCAGCCCCAGCTGCTGGCGAATGTTCTGCACGATTTCGTCGCTGGCGCGATCGCCCGCCAGCAGACGCGCCGGGTCGCCGGGGATCATGTGTGAAATAATAAAGGTAATAATACAGACACCGGCCACCACCAGGAGTAACCCCCAGCAGCGCTGGCGCACGATGCTCCAGAACGTCATACGCTTTCCCCCGACGAGAACTGTTATTTACTCATGGTGGCGATGTTGAACACCTGCTCGAGCATCGGATTAAAGGTGAAGCCTTTGACCTCTTTATTCATCGCCAGCTGGTAGTTCTTCTGGAACAGATAGACGTAGGCCGCTTCGTCAATCACCACCTTTTGCGCTTGCTGGTAATCTTTGGTGCGTTCCGCCTGGTCGGTGGTTTTCAGCGCGGCCTGCAGCAGCGAATCCACCTCTTTGTTCTCATAGAACGAGCGGTTGCCCGGCAGCCCTTTTTTGTCCGATTCGAACCAGTAGTTCATGAACATATATGGGTCGGCAAAGTCCGGGCTCCAGTTGCCGATGGCAATGTCGTAATCGCCTTTACCGACGCGGTCGCGCATGGTGGCATTGGCCAGTTTTTCCAGCTTGACGTTAATGCCGATCTTGCCGAGGCTCGCCTGAGTGGAGAGGGCGATAGGCTCCCAGTTCGGATCGTTGTCCGAGTAAAGGAAGGTCAGGCTGGCGGGCTTGTCTTTGACCTTCTCCAGCGCCGCTTTGGCTTTGGCCTCGTCGAAGCTGTACTGCATTGCCGCGGCGTCAAAGCCCCACATGCCTTCCGGGATCGGGCCGCGCATCTGCTTGCCGTTGCCGCTCAGAATGCCTTTTACCATTCCCTGATAGTCCGTCGCCCAGGAGATGGCCCGGCGTAAATCCACCTGATTGAGCGGCGCTTTGCTGTTGTTGAGATAGAGATAGGTCACGCGCAGGGAGGGGTATTCCGCGACGGCGACTTTGCCTTCCTGCTTCAGGGCTGCAAGCTGATCGACCGGCAGGGAGTCGGCAATGTCCAGATCGCCGCGGGAAAGCTGCAGTCGGCGCGAGGCGCTTTCACCGATAATTTTCACCGAAACGCGCTTAAAGTGCGGCTTCGCGCCCGACCAGTGGGGGTTCGGCACCAGGATCAGCTGCTGGCCTTTCTGCCAGCTCTTCAGCATAAACGGCCCGGAACCGGCGGTATTTTGCGCCAGAAAACCGCGCGCGTCGTCCGCGGCATTGGCCTTCAGCACCGCCGGGTTAATGATGGACGCCCCGTCGTTTGCCAGCGTGTAGAGGAAAGGCGCGAACGGCTGGCTGAGGGTGAATTTCACCGTGTGGTCATCGACGGCATCAATTTTGAGATCTTTCGGGAAGGCTTCAGACGGCCCCTGGCCGAGCTTGAGCAGGCGCTCAAAGGAGAGTTTGACCGCTTCGGCGGTGACCTGCGTGCCGTCGGAGAATTTGGCGTTATCCGCCAGGGTAAAGGTCCACTCTTTCTGGTCGTCGGACGCCTTCCAGCCCGTCGACAGATCGCCCTCCACCTCGGTAGAGCCGGGCTTGTACTTGACCAGACGCTGGTAGGACGGATAGGTGACGGTCCAGTCGTTGTTATCGATGGTGATGGCAGGGTCGAGCGTTTGCGGGTCGGCGGCTTTACCGATCGCCAGCATGTCTTTCGGGACGGCGGCCAGCGCCAGCGGGGCGCTCAACGCCAGCGTGGCGGCAATCAGGGTCGTGAGAAGCGATGTTTTCATGGCAGTGCTCCAGGTTAAAGAGAGGTGTGCGTCAGGGGAAAACAGGCAAAACGGTCATCAAGCAGCGGGTAGCTGGCGGCGTTCGGCAGTTCGAAGTGCCACCATTCGCTGCTAATCCCCACAAAACCGCCGCCGAACATGATGGCGTTCAGCAGCAGACGGTTTCGCTGGGCGTGTGGGGGTACGGAAGGGTGATAGGGATGCGAGCGGTCATGCATTTCGTCAAAACCGGCGCCCATATCCAGCACGCTGTTATGCTCGTCCATCAGCGTGACGTCGATGGCCGTACCGCGGCTGTGATTGGAGCCAATTGCCACATCGACCACATACTCCGGGTTCGGGCAGGCGTCCCACAGCTGGGCCTGCGCCTGCTGCGGCCGATAGGCGTCGTACACCACCAGCTTCAGCCCGGCCAGGGCGGCAATGCTGATGGCTTTTGCCAGCGCGGTGGCGGCCTCGGTATGCAGCAGGCACAGTGCCTCCTGATAGATCGGCCTGCCGGTGATGTTGTCGGCGGTGGCGTACTTCAGGTCGATATGCAGCGTGGGAAACGTCTTCGCCACGTCAATCAGTTCACTCTCATCGGGCATAGCTCCGCTCCTTTAGCGTTCGAATTGACCAAACTCTTGTTGTAATTGTCGGTTTACCGCCAGACGCGCCGGGAGCGCATCACCCAGCGCTTCCACCACGCCCGACAGCAGCAGGTTGAACAGACAGCTCACGGGGGCAAGCGAATCCCAGAAATGACCGGTATCGGTTTTCACCTGCAGTAAATCCATCGGGTAATCCCGCGCCCACGGGCACCAGATGTCGGTGATTAAGGCCAGCGGGATCCCTTTTTCGCTCGCCACGCGGCAGTACTGGCGGGCCATCGTGGAGTAGGTGCGCGTATCGGTCAGCACAACGTAAGGGTGCGAAAACCCGGAGTTGAGGGATTCCACCCAGCTGCCGGACGCGCCTTCGGAATAGCTCACGCGCGGGCGAAGGTACTCGAGATGGCTGAAGAAGGCGTTGGCGATCCCGCGCGTGGACTGGATCCCCAGCACAAACACCGCGTCGGCGTGGGCCAGGTTGTGCACCACCTGACGGAAGGCGTCCGTTTGCGCCAGCTGATACACCTGCGTAATGGCGTCCACCTCCAGCGACAGGGCATGCTGAAGGCGGTTGGGGAGGGGACGCTGCTGCTGCCAGGAGTCCAGCCGCTCGTTCATGCCCCAGGGCTGATACGGATCGCGCAGGCTCTTTTTGACATCTTCCAGGTTGCGATACCCCAGCTTGCGCAGGAAGCGTCCGACGGTGATCCCGCTGGTCCCGCTTGCCAGACCGACGCTTTCCGCGGTTTCGAACGGGATTTGCGCGGCGTGCGCCAGCAGCCAGCTCCCGACACGCTTTTCGCTGGGAGTGAGCTGGCTGAACGTCGCTTCGATACGGCTCAACATCTCGGGTTTCGTCGTCATACCGCCTCGCTGTTAACTGGCTGTCAAAAGCTGGATTTGTGTTACAGGGTTAACAATGCACGACGCGTGCCATGTTCACGGTGAGATAAAAACTCGCCGCGCTGTTAATTTCACGCAATATTTAGTTAACCAATGATCAACATTTGTGCAGCGTAGTTCACTTTTGGTGCAGCGGCTGACGCGGCAGGTATGAATTTGATGAATACGTCAGTCCGTTCACATTTTTGATAAGATAAAAGGACAGTGAACATAAAAGGGATCCCGGCATGGCGAATTTGCCCTGGCGAATCAGCGTGCGCCTGGCGGCGCTTGCAAAGAAAACAGGGATGGTCGTGGGGATCGTCCTGGTCGTCCTGTTGGCGGTGCGGGTCTATCTCTCGCAGCAGGGGCCGGACCTGCACCTCTGGCACACCTGGCGGGCGGACGAGATGTCCGTGCGTGAACTCGATAACACCAACTTTGCCGGGTATGTTGCCCGGGAAAACGCCATTTTCGCCGAGCTTGATAGGGCGGTGACGGCGAAAACAGCGGGCGAGGAACAAACGCCGCTAAACCGCTATTATCGCCAGAGCCTGGTTTGGCCGGGACAGTTCACGCCCGATGCCAACCGTTCGTTTGTGCTGATGCCAGCAGGAAAACCCCGTGGCGCGGTGGTATTGCTGCACGGACTGACTGACTCGCCTTACAGCGTCAGGCACCTTGCCGAAAATTATCAACAGCATGGTTTCGTGGCCGTGGTTCCGCGCCTGCCCGGACACGGCACCGCGCCCGGCGCGCTAACCGACGTTGACTGGGAGATGTGGCTCGCGGCGACGCGTCTTGCCGTGCGGGAAGCCACGCGCCTGACGGGAGATAATGTGCCGCTGCATCTGGTGGGGTACTCCAACGGCGGGGCGCTGGCGATGAAATATGCTCTCGATGCGATGGATTCCTCTGCGCTTCGTCGACCACAGCAGGTAATCCTGCTCTCACCAATGATCGGCGTGACGGCCTTTGCGCGTTTTGCCGGTTTTGCGGGGCTACCGGCGCTGCTGCCACCGTTTGCCAAAGCGGCGTGGCTGAATATCTCTCCGGAATATAATCCGTATAAATACAACTCGTTCCCGGTGAACGCCGCCCGCCAGTCGTGGCTGCTGACGAAGGCTCTGCAGGAGCAGATTGGCCGCGAGGCGCGGGAGAACAGGCTGGTGAATTTGCCGCCTGTGCTGGCATTCCAGTCGGTCATGGATTCTACGGTCAGCACCCGCGCGGTGGTGACCGGCCTGTTTGACCAGCTTCCGGCAAACGGCAGCGAGCTGGTGGTGTTTGACATCAATCAGGCGGCCAGCTTCCGCCCGCTGTTCAAGCCGTCGTCGTGGACGGCAACCTCGGCGCTGCTGCCGGTTGCGCAGAGACGTTACGGTGTCACGATTATTACCAATGCGGACGCACACAGTTTCTCGACGGTGGCGAAAACAACGCCAGCAGGCAGCACGCGGGAGACGGTTGTGCCGCTTGTGCAGACCTGGCCGCAGGATGTCTATTCCTTGTCGCATATCGCCGTGCCGTTCCCGCCGGATGACGATCTCTATGGCCGCGAACCTGGGGTGAAAAACCGCTACGGGATAAGCCTGGGAACGATTGCGCTGTGGGGAGAAACGTCCGTGTTGAGCGTCGGTAAAGAGGCGCTGATGCGGGTCACCTCGAACCCGTTTTACGACTATATGCAGGAGAGGATCGACAGCAGGATTGGCGATGGGGAAAAGTAATGTTCCCTTGTGGCGTGAATATGTTAGGTCGCATTGATTAAGTATGTTACATAGTAGCTTCAAGGCACCTCTCATTATCATTGGAACCCCTTTTTGTGCTGACGACGCTGATCTACCGAAGCCAGTTGAATTTATCCCGCCCGTCCACCGAACTGCGGGAGCTGGTGGAGCGCGCCAGAGGCCGCAACACAAAACTGGATATTACCGGCGTCCTCCTGGCAAAAGGGAATGACGTTCTGCAGATCCTCGAAGGGTCGGAAGAGAGTGTGGTCAAACTGTTCCACACCATCCGTGAGGACAAGCGTCACAGTGGGGTGGTTGAACTGCTGCGGGACTATGGTCCGCGCAGACGCTTCGAAAACGTCGGTATGCTGCTGTTCGACCTGCAAACGCAGTCGCCGAAAGAGGTGCTGCAGTCGGTGCTGCGCTACAGCAAGCTGGACAGCTATCTGACATCTGATGACCGGGTGTTCAAATTTATTCAGACCTTTATAACCGGTAAACGTCCGGCCCCGTCGGGGACGCGTTACACCTCGGACAAATGGACGCTCTCGACCGAAGCGCTACCCTTTGGCGAACATCTGGGCCTGATTGCCGGGCAAACCTGCCAGTTTGCGCTGCAGCCAATTGTCGAGCCCTCGGAAGGGAAAATCAGCTCCCTTGAGGCGCTTATCCGTAGCAATGACGGCGGCAGCCCGGAACATTTCTTCAGCTCCCTGGACCCGGCGAAAATCTATGAAGTCGATCTCCAGACGAAAGCGTATGCCTTCGCGCTGGCGGAAAAACTGGGCATTGGTAGCCATAAAATCGCGGTAAACCTGCTGCCCATGTCGCTGGTGAATGTCCCTGGCGCGGTGGAATTTTTGGTCGATGAGATTAAAAAACATGGCCTTCAGCCGGAGCAGGTGGTCATTGAAGTTACTGAAAACGAGATGATCTCCGGGTTCAACCAATTTAACAGCGCCATCAAGCGGCTTCGCGGTGAGGGGGTTGGCCTGGCGATTGATGATTTCGGTTCCGGCTATGCCGGTCTTTCGCTGCTGACCCGCTTCCAGCCGGATAAAATCAAAATCGATCGCGAAATCATCAGCGATATCCACCTCAGCGGCCCGAAGCAGGCGATAGTGCGATCCATCATCAGCTGCTGCTCCGATCTTGAAATTACCCTGGTGGCCGAAGGGATCGAGAAAATAGAGGAGTGGTGCTGGCTAGAATCTGCCGGGATCCGCCGCTTCCAGGGCTTCCTGTTTGCCCGCCCGCAGCTTAACGGCGTTGGCGATATTCGCTGGCCGCATCTGAAGCGTTAGGCAATTTTCCTCCCGCGTTATTTCCCCTTTTCCCTGCCTGTGCTTAAATAGCTAAAACGGTTTAACATAGTTTAGCTAAGAGGATCACATGGAAAAAATCTGGGTACTTGGCGATGCGGTGGTGGATTTATTGCCCGATGGCGAAGGGAAATTACTGCAGTGCCCCGGTGGCGCACCGGCAAACGTCGCGGTGGGCATTGCCCGGCTGGGGGGCAAAAGCGCGTTTATCGGCAGGGTTGGCGACGATCCTTTCGGGCGCTTTATGGCGAAAACGCTCGCTGACGAGCGGGTCGACGTGAAGCATATGCGCCTTGACCCGGCGCACCGCACCTCTACGGTAGTGGTGGATCTGGATGAGCACGGCGAACGCTCGTTTACCTTCATGGTGCGCCCGAGCGCCGATCTGTTTCTGGAACCCTCTGACCTGCCGACCTTCAGCGCGGGCGAGTGGCTGCACGTCTGTTCCATCGCGCTAAGCGCAGAGCCGAGCCGCTCGGCGACCTTTCAGGCGATGGACGCCATCCGGAAGGCGGGCGGTTACGTGAGCTTCGACCCCAATATTCGCCCGGATCTCTGGCCGGATGAGAACGCGCTGCGTCGCTGCCTAGAACAGGCCCTCCAAAGCGCCGACGTGGTCAAGCTCTCCGTTGAGGAACTGGCATTTTTAACCGTCGATGCGGATGTACGAGAAGGTCTGAACACGCTGATGCAGCGCTGCCCGGCGCGCCTGGTGCTGGTCACCCAGGGAAAAGAGGGCGTTATCGCCTGGCATCAGGGCGCGGTGAAACACTATCCGGCTACCCATGTGCAATGTGTCGATACCACTGGCGCGGGCGATGCCTTCGTCGCCGGGCTGCTCTACGGGCTGGCCGCCGGTCAGGAGCTGGTCCCGGCAATCGCCTTAGCCCAGCGCTGTGGCGCGTTAGCCACCACGGCAAAGGGGGCGATGACCGCGTTACCCTGGCAGCACGACCTGTAATCCTTCCTTCACTGGCCGCCGTCCGGCGGCCTGAATTGTCGCCTCGATCACACTTACTAAAACGGTTTAGCAAAAAAGATTGCCGATCCAAAATTCCCGGGTTTAGTATCAGCAGCCTAAACCGGTTTAGCAATTTAGCACGTTCGATTAATACTTTTAGGGATGCGACAAAATGTATAAAAAACGCAGACTTGCCGTGATGATAGGCATGCTGGCCGGCAGTACCTCTGTTTTTGCCCAGACGGATATGACGAGTATCGAAGCGCGCCTTGCCGCGATGGAGCAGCGCCTTCAGGCTGCTGAAGCGCGTGCGCAGGTCGCTGAAAAACGCGCCACCGAAGCCGAACAAAAAACGCAGCAGCTGGTCGCCGCCCAGCAGCGGACGCAAACCACAACCCAGGCGGTGGCGCAGCGTACCGCCGCGCTGGAGAAAAAAGCGGATCAGAGCAGTGGGTTTGAGTTCCACGGCTACGCCCGTTCCGGCCTGCTGATGAACGACGCGGCCTCCAGCAGCAAAAGCGGCCCGTACCTGACGCCAGCCGGAGAAACCGGCGGTGCGGTAGGGCGTCTGGGTAACGAAGCCGACACCTACGTCGAGCTGAACCTGGAGCACAAGCAAACCCTGGATAACGGGGCGACCACGCGCTTCAAGGCGATGCTGGCCGACGGTCAGCGAACCTATAACGACTGGTCAGCCGATACCAGCGATCTCAATATTCGCCAGGCCTTTGCGGAGCTGGGTAACCTGCCTGATTTTACCGGCGCGCTGAAGGGCAGCACCTTTTGGGCGGGTAAACGCTTCGACCGCGACAACTTTGACATTCACTGGCTGGATTCCGACGTGGTGTTCCTGGCCGGTACCGGCGGCGGCGTCTACGACGTGAAGTGGAACGACTCGCTGCGCAGCAACTTCTCGATCTACGGCCGCAACTTCGGCAGCGTGGAGCAGACCGACAATAACGTTCAGAACTACATCCTCAGCATGAACCACTTCGCCGGGCCGCTGCAGGTGATGGTGAGCGGCCTGCGGGCGAAGGATAACGACGATCGTAAGGACGCTAACGGCGATCTCATCAAAACCGACGCGGCCAATAACGGCGTTCATGCCCTGGTGGGGCTGCACAACGAGAGCTTCTATGGCCTGCGGGAAGGGAGTGCCAAAACGGCGCTGCTGTACGGTCACGGCCTGGGCGCAGAAGTTAAGAGCATCGGTTCCGACGGGGCGCTGCTGTCTGATGCCGATACCTGGCGCTTCGCAAGTTACGGTGTCACGCCTGTTGGCGGTGGCTGGAGTATCGCGCCTGCCGTGCTGGCGCAGAGCAGCAAAGATCGCTACGTCAAGGGCGACAGCTATGAGTGGGTGACGCTCAACACCCGCCTGATTAAAGAGGTGACCCAGAACTTCGCGCTGGCGTTTGAGGGAGGCTATCAGTACATGGATTTACATCCGGAGGGCTATAAGGACCGCAACGCCGTTAACGGCAGTTTCTACAAGCTGACCTTTGCGCCAACGTTAAAAGCGAGCAAAATCGGCGATTTCTTCAGCCGCCCGGAGCTGCGCCTGTTTGCCACCTGGATGGACTGGAGCAGCAAACTGGATAATTACGCCAGCGATGATGCCTTTGGCAGCAGCGGCTTCAACGCTGGCGGGGAATGGAACTTTGGGGTCCAGATGGAAACCTGGTTTTAACCCATCACGCTCCCGCCCGGCGGGAGCGTTTCGCACATCATAAAAAGAAGTCAGGCAGAGGTATCTATGGATGTTAATCAAATCGCCCGCGAGCTTATTCCGCTGCTGGGCGGCAAGGAAAATATCGCCAGCGCTGCGCACTGCGCTACGCGTCTTCGTCTGGTGCTGGTCGACGACGCGCTTGCCGATCGGCAGGCGATTGGCAAGGTCGAGGGCGTGAAGGGCTGTTTTCATAACGCCGGGCAGATGCAGGTCATTTTCGGCACGGGCGTGGTGAATAAGGTCTACGCCGCGTTTATTCAGGCGGCGGGGATTAGCGAGTCCAGCAAGTCTGAAGCGGCGGATATCGCCGCGCGCAAGCTGAACCCGTTCCAGCGCATTGCGCGTTTGCTTTCCAATATCTTTGTCCCGATCATTCCCGCCATTGTGGCGTCCGGCCTGCTGATGGGCCTGCTCGGGATGGTGAAAACCTACGGCTGGGTCAATGCGGATAACGCCCTCTACATCATGCTGGACATGTGCAGCTCGGCGGCGTTTATCATTCTGCCAATCCTGATCGGCTTTACCGCGGCGCGGGAATTTGGCGGGAATCCGTATCTGGGCGCGACGCTGGGCGGCATTCTGACCCACCCGGCGCTGACCAACGCCTGGGGCGTGGCCTCCGGCTTCCACACCATGAACTTCTTCGGCCTTGAGATCGCGATGATTGGCTACCAGGGCACGGTATTCCCGGTGCTGCTGGCCGTCTGGTTTATGAGCATCGTCGAGAAAAACCTGCGCCGCGCTATCCCGGACGCGCTGGATCTGATTTTGACGCCGTTCCTCACCGTCGTTATCTCTGGCTTCATCGCCTTGCTGATTATCGGCCCGGCAGGTCGCGCGCTGGGCGACGGCATCTCCTTTATTCTGAGCACGCTGATTGAACACGCGGGCTGGCTGGCCGGGCTGCTGTTCGGCGGGCTGTACTCGGTGATTGTGATCACCGGTATTCACCACAGCTTCCACGCGATTGAAGCCGGACTGCTGGGTAACCCGTCCATTGGCGTGAACTTCCTGCTGCCGATCTGGGCCATGGCGAACGTGGCGCAGGGCGGCGCCTGTCTGGCGGTGTGGTTTAAAACCAAAGACGCGAAAATCAAAGCCATTACCTTACCGTCGGCGTTTTCTGCGATGCTGGGCATTACCGAAGCGGCCATTTTTGGTATCAACCTGCGCTTCGTGAAGCCGTTTATCGCGGCGCTGATCGGCGGCGCGGCGGGCGGAGCCTGGGTGGTGTCAGTGCATGTCTACATGACCGCCGTCGGGCTGACCGCCATTCCGGGCATGGCTATCGTTCAGGCGAGCTCGCTCCTTAACTATATTATCGGCATGGTGATTGCCTTCGGCGTGGCGTTTACCGTCTCGCTGCTGCTGAAATATAAAACGGATTCTGAATAATGACGCAACTTTCCCGCTGGCCTGCGATCCTGCAGGCCGTTATGAAAGGGCAGCCGCGCGCGCTGGCGGATAGCCATTACCCGCAGTGGCACCCCGCGCCGGTGACGGGGCTGATGAACGACCCGAACGGGTTTATCTGGTTTGCCGGACGCTACCACCTGTTTTATCAGTGGAACCCGCTGGCCTGCGAGCATCGCTTCAAATGCTGGGGGCACTGGAGCTCTGCAGACCTGGTACACTGGCAGCATGAGCCGCTGGCGCTGATGCCCGACGAAGAGTATGACCGCAACGGCTGCTACTCCGGTAGCGCCGTGGACAACCACGGCGTTCTCACGCTGTGCTACACCGGCAACGTTAAGTTTGATGACGGCAGCCGCACCGCCTGGCAGTGCCTCGCCGTGGAGCAGCCGGACGGAACCTTTACGAAGCTGGGGCCGGTGCTGGCGCTGCCGGAAGGCTACACCGGCCACGTGCGTGACCCGAAGGTATGGCAGCACGACGGGGAGTGGTACATGGTGCTGGGTGCGCAGGATGTGCAAAAGCGCGGCAAGGTGCTGCTGTTTAAATCAGCCGATTTGCATGCCTGGACGTCCTGCGGGGAGATCGCTGGTCACGGCGTCAACGGCCTGACGGATGCGGGATATATGTGGGAGTGCCCGGACCTGTTCGCCCTCGACGGAACGCACGTCCTGATCTGCTGCCCGCAGGGGCTGGCGCGCGAGCCGCATCGCTACCTCAATACCTATCCGGCCACCTGGATGAGCGGGGCGTTTGACTATGCCAGCGCCGCATTCGATCACGGCGAGCTTCACGAGCTGGACGCGGGCTTTGAGTTTTACGCGCCGCAAACCACCCTGGCGGAGGATGGACGCCGCATTCTGATCGGCTGGATGGGCGTACCGGACGGGGAAGAGATGCTTCAGCCAACCCGGGCGTACGGCTGGATGCACCAGATGACCTGCCCGCGCGAACTCAGCTATCGCGACGGCAGGCTCTGGCAGACCCCGGCGCGCGAGCTGGCGGCGCTGCGTGAAGATGAGCAGCGCTGGCAGGGGCGCGCCAGCGAGGCGCCGGAACTGGACGCGACGCGCCTGGAGTTTGAGCTGGGCGCATCGCAGGTGAATATCGATTTCGCAGGCGCGCTGCGCCTCACGGTCGATGAGCAGGGTTTACGCCTTGAACGCGCGAGCCTGAAAACCGGTGAAACATTGACCCGCTACTGGCAGGGTGAGGTTCGTCATTTACGCGTTCTGTGCGACCGCTCCAGCGTCGAAATTTTCATCAACCACGGTGAAGGGGTGATGAGCAGCCGCTATTTTCCTGACCATCCGGCCCGGGTGCGATTCGAAGGTGCGTCCGACATCACATTACGCTACTGGTCGCTGCGCGCCTGCATGATAGAATGAGGGTTTTGGCAGCCGGATCTAAGTCGTTGTGAGAAAAACAAAACGCGTCACCATAAAAGACATCGCGGAGCTGGCGGGTGTGTCAAAAGCCACCGCCAGCCTCGTCCTGAACGGGCGCAGCAAAGAGCTTCGCGTGGCGGAAGAGACGCGCGAGCGCGTGCTGGCGATTGCAAAAGAGCACCACTATCAGCCCAGCATTCACGCCCGCTCGCTGCGCGATAACCGCAGCCACACCATTGGTCTTGTCGTTCCTGAGATTACCAACTACGGTTTCGCCGTCTTTTCTCACGAGCTGGAGACGCTGTGCCGCGAGGCCGGCGTTCAGCTGCTTATCTCCTGCAGCGATGAAAACCCAGGGCAGGAGACGGTGGTGGTGAACAATATGGTGGCGCGTCAGGTGGACGGGCTGATTGTGGCCTCCAGCATGCTGAACGATGCGGACTACCTGAAGCTCAGCGAGCAGCTGCCCGTGGTGCTTTTTGACCGGCACATGAACGACAGCGCGCTGCCGCTGGTGATCACCGACTCCATTTCCCCGACAGCGGCGCTGGTAGCGGACATTGCGCGCCAGCATCCGAATGAATTCTACTTCCTCGGCGGCCAGCCGCGCCTGTCTCCGACGCGCGACCGTCTGGACGGTTTTAAGCAAGGTCTGCGAGAGGCCGGCGTGGAGCTGCGCCCCGAGTGGATCATTCACGGCAACTATCACCCGAGTTCCGGATACGAGATGTTTGCTGAACTCTGCGCCCGCCTGGGGCGTCCGCCAAAAGCGCTTTTCACCGCCGCCTGCGGGCTGCTGGAAGGGGTGCTGCGCTATATGGGCCAGCATAACCTGTTGCAAAGCGATATCAGGTTAGCCAGCTTTGACGATCACTATCTCTACGATTCACTGACGATCCCGGTGGATACCATTCGTCAGGACAACCGCCAGCTGGCGTGGCACTGCTTTGATCTGATTGGCAAATTGATCGAAGGGGAGACGCCGCAGCCATTGCAGCGCAAGCTGGATGCCACCCTGCAGCGGCGCTATAAGTCAGCGGTATAGCCCCAGGGGATACATCAATAACTTTAATTAATTTAAGTTTTGGAAGCGCCGATAACCATAAGGAATAATTCTCCTTGAGGTATTGGTTTATGTCGTTGAAAAAGTCGTCCCTGATTGTCCTGTTCTCGCTGCTTTTCTTCTTTGTTGTCAGCACCGTCACCAGCGTTGGCCTCATCATTAAAAGTAATAATTCCCTGGATAACGTGAACAAAGAGATCCAGGTTGTGCTGTCCATTATTGACCCCATCAACCACAGCCGTACGCTGCGCGTGCGGGTGATGGAGTATGTAAAGATGGTGGAAGCGGGCAACTCGGCTGACGAGTCTACGAAGCTTGCCGCAGTAAAAGAGGCGCTGACCAAAGCGGACAATGCCTTTGCGGCGTTTATGGCTTCGCCGCGTCTGACGGATGAAGCACCGATGGTGAGTGCCTATCAGGACGCCTGGCAAAACTACCGCAACCAGGGGCTGGCGCCGCTGATCGATGCCGCTGCGGCGCACGATGTCGCCAAATTTAACGCGCTGATCCCGGACGTTTCCCGTCTCGACCGCCAGTACGAAATCGTGCTCGACCAGGTGCTTTCGGTCCACCAGAAATACGCTAAAAGCCTGAACGAGGATGCGAGCAGCAATTTCGTCTCCGGCCTGGTGATGATTGCCGTTATTGCCTGCCTGTTTGTGGTGGTGATCGTTGCAGTCAGCATCTTCATGAAGCGCTTTGTCTTTGCCCCGGTAAACCTGGCGCGCGAGCACTGCAGCCAGATTGCAGCGGGCAAGCTGGATGTTCCGGTGCCGGTGAAGGGGAGTTCAAGCAACGAAATCGACCACCTGATGGGTTCGATGGAGCAGATGCGTCTGGCACTGCTGGCGACTATCGCCCAGGTGCGCGATGCGAGCCATACCGTGACGCACGCGGCGCAGGAGATTGCCGCCGGGAATATCGATCTGGCTTCGCGTACCGAGCAGCAGGCTTCCGCGTTGACCCAGACGGCGGCGAGCATGGAGGAGCTGAGCGCGACGGTGGCGAACAATACCGATAATGTCTATCAGGCCGGAAAACTGGTGCAGGACGCGGTGAACAATGCCCACACCGGGGAAGCGGTGACCCGGGAAGTCATCGACACGATGAACACCATCGCGGCGAACTCGAAGCGCATCGAAGACATTACCAGCGTGATCAACAGCATCGCCTTCCAGACCAACATTCTGGCGCTGAACGCGGCGGTTGAAGCGGCGCGCGCCGGTACGCAGGGCCGCGGCTTTGCAGTGGTGGCCAGCGAAGTGCGCACTCTCGCGCAGAAAAGCGCGGTGGCGGCTAAAGACATCGAGAGCCTGATTGCGCAGTCGGTCTCAAGCGTCAAAAACGGTGCGGAGCTGGTGAGCCGCTCGGGCGAGGTGATTGACGCGATCATTTCGTCGGTGAATAAGGTGAATACGCTGATGGAGCAGATCTCCGTCGCCTCCGAAGAGCAGAGCCGCGGGATCGGCCAGGTCGGGCAGGCGGTAACCGAGATGGATGGTGTGACCCAGCAGAACGCCGCGCTGGTGCAGCAGTCCGCGGCGGCAGCGGCCTCGCTGGAAGAGCAGGCGCAGCAGCTTTCGCGGAGTATTGCGAGTTTTAGGTTGCCGGTGCAGGCTTGATTGATGGTTTAAGGCTCCTGAGGGAGCCTTTTTCATATCTGGCGTAGCTGGAAAGCCGCGCTAGACAAGGATTCACGTTTACGACTAGTAGTCAAGAGCTATAAAATGCGGCTAACCTCCCTTTTTTAACGCACCAATTAAATTTGTTAATTGCTCAATCCCATCAAAAGTCGAGGGTATCTTGTCCTCTGATGGCATTATATTAGAAAAAATAACCTCTTCAAATTTCACTAAAAGATCTGTGTTATGTTCTCTAATTTCTTGAGCATAAGTTGCGTAATTCTGGATGAACTGGCAAAGGCTTTTTCTTAGGTCAATTTGGATTAATTGTGCGCGGATAGAGTTGAAATTTAAAAGTGAAACTCTAAAGAAATATACGAGTATTAATGTTAGTGAAAGTATGGGGATGATCTTTGCCAAGCTTGACCACCCAGAGGGCAATGCACCAGACTCTGCAAACGTCAGGATCTCTATCAGTAGAGGAAACGGAATAAGTATGCCCAAGATAAACATAAGATACTTGGCTGACTTTAGCTCCTTAGATTTATTTTCCCCAAGCTCGGCAAATCCCTTATAAAGACCAACAAAGTTAAATTTATATGCCTGCATGACTAGGGATTCATTTAATTTTTCGGATTTAGCTAAGTTCTCCTTTAAAATTGAATCCCAATGGCGTCCTGCATCTTCAAGGTCATTAGCCCTTCGGATATACTCTTGGTATGACTTAGCGTTATCGCTACTTAAAATCTCTCTAATCATTGTTAGAGGCATCTCTTTTAGAGCATATGTGATCTGGCCTGATGATCTTTCGTCGAATTCATCTTGTCTGTAAATTGCGAATTGTTTTATGGCATCAGTGAGTTGAAAGAGATTGTCTTTATGGAATATATAATTTTCCATGAAAAATCTAAAGCAAGAGGTGAAGAGTAGGTTAAGATTTTCTTCATTTATAGGTGTGTTTAGCTCTCTAATAAACGCATCACCAATTAGCTCTATATTAAACTGAACCCTTTCATCCCATATTGCAGCATGTTTTAAAAAAAGTTGTAATGCTCCCATTACGAGGTAGTCTCGTTCTTTACTGAAACTTATCTCGCCATCGGTATCATTTGCATTCAATTCACGAAGTTTATTTGAAATGAGATATTGATTATCTGGATTGCTGAAGAAAACAGTATTCATTATCTAATCCTGATGGTCATAAGTTTGTTGTGTAGAATATGTCAGAATCTAGTCGAATTTCATGTACAATCAAAAGACCTCACGATTGTGACATGAACATACAAACCAACGCAATTTTACGACTTCTTAGAAATTTCATTCGCACCGGCATTGTGACTGATATCGACCTCGACGAGGGGGGCGTGTCCAGACCGGCGGCATGGAAACCACCTGGCTGAACTGGCTTTCCTCTCACGCCGGTCGGTCGCGCGTATGGTGGGCTCCGTCTGTTGGTGAGCAGGTGCTTTTACTGGCGATCGGCGACGAGCTCGATACGGCGTTTGTGCTGCCCGGCATTTTCTCGGATGACAATTCCGAGCCGTCTGCCTCCCCTGATGCGCTTCACGTGTCCTTTGCTTACGGGGCGCTTACCGTGTCAGGCATCAAGACCGCTGACTTCACCGCGTCGGGCTCCATTATGGTCACCGTGCCGATGGTGTTGAACAACGAGCCCGGCGAGGCGTTAGCTTCTGTGTCGATTAAATCAGAGTCGAGAAAAGTAGAACGCAGAGAAAACGTCAATTATGATGACCACAAGGTTAGCCCAAAAGGAAATCATGACAATGAGCGTTGGATTAATTTCAGACGAGCCAGGACGTTTTTATACCTTCCAGTCAACATTGCCTGCTGGTGAATATTTCGAATTACGCCCCCGCAACCCTCCACTGAACTCAAAACCTATCGTTGATGACGCAAGCGGTATGTGTATTGGTTATTCCGTCGCCCAGGCTCCCGGTTTGTGGCAAATTTATGATACCGATGGCGTGTTTGTCAGGCTGGAAGAAGCGCCATTAGAGGCTCCTCTGATTGACCCAACAGATCTCGCTTTAATCGCCTTTGGCGCATTTCGACTTTTTCGGGTTGGTAAGGCGTTACTGGAGAGTGGTGTCAAAACCGCCGTAACGGTGAGACTCAGTGAGGCTACCATCAGTCTCTTGCGTGGCCGTCTGAAAATGGGCTTATCAGCTCGCGGGCTCAGGATGAGTGAATCATCAGCAAAACATATGCTAACACCCGGTCGCTATGTGCCTTTACAGATTCAGGAAAAGGCCATTCGTTATGGTACGAGAACACCAGACCCACTGAAAAAGCCAGGGCTTTTCCGGTACGAGGCTCGTATGTATAAGCTTGTGGAAGACAAGCAAAATAAAGGCGCTTATATTTACAAGTCTTACCGTCTAGAGGTGTTGGTCAGGGAAGCTGACTGGACTATTATGCATTTTCAGTACATGCCGTAAGGGGGGATTATGATAAATATCACAAGCGGTGACAGACACCTTAAATTAACGCCTTATGAAAGGCTGACTGAGCCCGAGGTGCATGCCTATAGCCGTATTATGGTATGGGTTGAATTCTCAATCCCTGTCTTAAAAACAGAGTTTGCTGCAGAGTTTTTTGTCGGTCAGTTAGAGCAATTCAGGAATGATACACATGCTTTCCATCAGGCCTTAACGAAAGGTATAAAGTCTAAGGATATTAGTTTAACCTCGGCATTCGAGCAGGTTATGCTTAAGTTTCATCAGGCACATTTTGCCGGGGCTGTTGGAGTTAGTATGGTACTGAAGCCTGAAAACCATGCTGACAGTATTACCCTTGACGATTCCTTTGATATTGATGAAAGTTACTTTCCCGAACTGTTGTCTGGTCTGGACAACATCATTTCATGGCAAAACTGATGTTGAATTAAGCCACAAGACCAGCATTCAGAATGCCGGTCTTTTTATGCCATTTACTCGCGCCTTTCTCCTTTTCTTTCAAGCGAAGACTAGCGACTTCATTTCGCAAAAAAAGATGGCCTGAAGGTGACTCATAACGAGCGCCCGCTCTAACAGCTATGAGTCTAAATCCGACAGCACAAAAAATTTTTATTCACCCCGGCAATATTTCCCATCCTCATCCGTCTACCTCATCACAAGCCATAATCAGTTACTGTAAACGAGGTAAACACCATGAGAGATTTTGAAATGCACGGCAGAGGTCACGGGCGCGGATTTGGTCGCCACCGTATGGGCAAGGGTTTAATCATCGGCGCGGTGATTTCCATCGTGCTCGGCCTGCTGGTGATGTCCCTGTGGAACGCCTTGCTCCCGGCGATCCTCGGCGTGAAGGCCATTGGTTTCTGGCAGGCGCTAGGGATTCTGGTGCTGAGCCGCATTCTGTTTGGCGGATTAGGTTTCCGCCCGGGGATGTTTGGCGCGCACCGCCGGATGCACGAGCGCTGGATGAACATGACGCCCGAACAGCGCGAGGCGTTTATTCAGCAGCGTCGCGAAGGTTTTGGTCGTCACGGTCGCGGTCACTGCGGCTGGCACGGCCATCGTGACGATAAGCGCGATGACGCCGCGCCCAAAACCCCGGAAGCAGAGTGAGCGAAATGAAAGCCGGGGAGGCGGGCGGATCCATGCTGATGTCGGCGCTCAACGCCTGCCGCGCCCGGCTGAAAGCCTTCATTCGCGGACGGACGTCCGTTCGCGATGATGCCGACGACATTTTGCAGGAAGTCACGTATCAGCTGATGAAAGTGGAGCAGCCGGTCGAAAACGTCGCGGCCTGGCTGTTCCGCGCGGCGCGTAACGAGATGACAGACCGGGCGCGTAAAAAGCGCGAGGTGCCGCTCTCCGGCTATTTTACGGGCGAAGACGAAGAGGGTTTTCCCGAGGACGAGCTGGCCGAAACCCTGTTCGGCGTACCACAAACGCCGGAGGAAGAGTATCTCAAAACGCTGCTGTGGGAAGAGCTGGGGCAGGCGCTGTCTGAACTGTCGCCGCCGCAGCGGGAGGTGTTTGAAAAGACCGAACTCCACGGCTACAGCATTAAAATGCTGGCAGAGGAGACGGGGGCCAGCGAGCAGGCGCTGTTATCCCGCAAGCACAAGGCGGTGCTGTTTCTGCGCACGCGGCTGCGGGATATCTACGACGCGCTGACGGGGGAATAGCGGCGACAGACAAAACCTTACACTTCCGGCACTTGTAGATTCATCACTATCGTTTATGATCGGGGCGTCTTGTTACTCTGGAATATTATGCGCAACCGTCAGCTCCTCGGAAAATGGCTTTTGATCATCACCTGTCTCGCGATGGCGATTTGCCTCGTGCAGCGTGCGGTGATGCTCAACCATTTTTTACAGGGACTGGATCCGCAGATTTCACTGAGTGCAGATGCCCCAACCCAAATTAGCACCGAGCAGTCCGGGCCATCGCCCTGCCAGCTGGGCGCCCAGTCGCTTCTTTGTGCCCAGCCGCTGTTCTTCGACGGCGCGCTGCCGGCTATCATTATCTTCTTCGCGCTGTTACAGCTGCTGACGCAAGGGCGGGCATTCGCTCCCGCGGAACAGCCGGTTCAGGCACCGCCTCCCCGAATACACCTTAAAAACTGCGTTTTCCGTGAATGAAAATCATCGTCACCACACGATAATTTTTAACTGTTCACGGAGTAATACATGGTTAACCTCTTCAGGGGATTCGTCCTCCTGTGGCTGTCCTGCATCGGCGTTGCCCATGCGGCAGACACCGGCTGGCTGGTCTCCCCACAAAACGATCACGCCCGCATCCGCTTTCAGGCGGAAAGGGAACAAACCCACGTTAAAGGCCTGCTCACCGTTGAGCTAAAGCCTGGCTGGAAAACCTACTGGCGATCGCCGGGCGAGGGCGGCGTCGCGCCAAAAATCAGCTGGCCGGAAGGCGTAACGGACAGCTGGTCCTGGCCGGTTCCTTCGCGCTTCGATATCTCCGGCATGACCACGCAGGGGTATCACGATAAGGTCACGATTCCGATCGTTCTCGACGGGGTGAAGGGCGACGCGCTCAATGGAACGCTCACGCTCTCCACCTGCAGCAACGTCTGCCTGCTGACGGACTACCCGCTGCATCTCGATTTTACCCAGCCGGCGGATGAGGGCTTCCGTAGCGAGTTCGAACAAGCGATGCGCGCCGTTCCAGGCACGTCTGGCGTATCCACGGATCTCTCCGCCTGGCTCGCTGGCGACAAGCTGGTGATTACCGGTACGACGGACGGGAAGTGGAACAATCCGGGGATCTACTTTGACCCGCTGGAGGGTGACATTCTGCCAGGCGAGCCGGCCATTAAGCACGACGGCAACACGCTTCGGGTGACGGTACCCGTGACCGACGAATGGGGCGATAAACCCGCCTCGCTGGAAGGCAAGAGGCTGTCGTTTGTGCTGACCAATGGCGGTAACGCGCAGCAAACCACCATGACCGTTGGGGCAACCCCCACAGAGCCTTCCGCGCCTGAAGGAACGGGTAAAATGGTACTTTTTGCCCTGCTTGGCGGATTGATCCTGAACCTGATGCCCTGCGTGCTGCCGGTAATGGGCATGAAGCTTAACAGCATCCTGCAGGCGGGATCGGACAGGCGCGCCATCCGGCTGCGCTTCCTGGCCACCAGCGCCGGGATCCTCACCTCCTTTGCGCTGCTGGCCGCGATGGTGACCGCGCTTAAGCTGACCGGGGCGTCGCTGGGGTGGGGCATTCAGTTCCAGAACCCGTGGTTTATCGGCCTGATGGTTGCCGTGACCTTCCTGTTTGCGCTGAACCTGTTTGGGGCGTTTGAGATGCTGCTCCCTTCTGCCGCCGCCGGGCGGCTGGCAACGGCAGGGGGCACAGGGCTTGGCGGCAGTTTCTGCGAAGGGATGTTCGCCACGCTGCTTGCCACGCCGTGCTCCGCGCCGTTCCTCGGCACGGCGGTTGCCTTTGCCCTTGGCGCGCCGCTGCACGCCCTGTGGCTTATCTTCCTGATGCTGGGCGTGGGCATGAGCCTGCCGTGGCTGTTTGTGGCCCTGGTGCCGAAAACGGCCATGCTGCTGCCAAAACCCGGCCGCTGGATGAACACGCTCAAAACGATCCTGGGCCTGATGATGCTGGCCTCCAGCCTCTGGCTGGTCACGCTGCTGAGCCTGCATCTCGGCGAGGCGGTCAGCCAGATCGTGATGCTGGTGCTGATCGCTATCGGGCTGGCGCTGTTCGCGAAGAAGGGGCAAACCTCCTCGCCGTTATTCTGGGTCGTGGTCATCGCGCTGTCGGTGTTCGGCGGGTATCAGCTGCGCGGGTTGCTCAACTCACCGTCTGACGCCACCACGCAAAGCGTCGCACAGACCATCCCGTGGCAGCCGCTCAGCGAGGAGGCCATTGAGCAGGCGCTGGCGCAGGGGAAACGGGTGTTTGTGGATATCTCGGCGGACTGGTGCGTGACCTGCAAAGTTAACGAGCACCGGGTACTGCGTCAGCCGGACGTTATTGCCGCGCTGAGTCAGCCGGACGTGGTGGCCCTGCGCGGAGACTGGAGCCAGCCCTCCGCGCTGATCGCGGAGTTTCTCGCGAAGCGAAACCGCTACGCCATTCCCTTTAATGAGGTCTATGGCCCCGGCACGCCTGACGGAGAGATCCTATCGCCGCTGCTGGACAAGCGCACCCTGGTCACCACCCTGAACAACGCAAAAGGCTAATGCATTATGAAAAAATTCTTTATTACGCTTATGCTCCTGCTGACCTCGGCTCAGGTCATGGCAGCCCAGCCGCTGACGCCGGACCAGGAACAGCGCGCGCAGAAGATGATCGCTGATTTCCTGTTTAACGATCCGAACTCCCCGCGCATCGGCGCGAAAAACCCAAAGCTTACCCTGGTGGTGTTTACCGACTATAACTGCCCGTACTGTAAGAAATTCGATCCTTACCTGGAGAAGATCGTCGAAAAACACCCTGATGTGGCGGTGGTCTTTAAGTTTTTACCTTTCCGCTCGGAAAGTTCGCTGACCGCCGCGCGCGACGCGTTAACCGTCTGGCGCGCGCATCCCGAGCAATTTATGAAATTTAACCATACCCTGATGGCCAAAAAGGGATACCACGATGACGCCAGCATTCAGGAGGCGCAAAAGCGCGCGGGGGTGAGCGTCACCGCGCCGGATGATGAGAGCATGGTGTCGATTAAACGCAGCCTGATCGTCGCGGAAAAAATGGGAATTCAGGGCACGCCCGCCACGCTTATCGGCGAAGGGCTGCTGCCCGGCTGGGTTCCTTTTGAACAGTTCGACGAAATGGTCAGTGACGCACTGAAAAACCGCTAACCTGAAGGGGGCGGAATGCCCCCGACAAACCGGAGAGGGAAATGAAAAAATTACTGTTACTTTCGGCGCTGGCGACCTCAGGGCTGGTACAGGCGGCTGAAGCCATACCGGATGTGGTGAAGCAGTTCAGCGAGCAGCAGCAGATCAAAATCATCAAGAAACTGGATCCCCCCGGCGGCGCACCGGCCTGGCTGGGGCAATATCAGGACATGGGCGTGACGCTGTTTTTAACGCCGGACGGCAAGCACGTCATCTCGGGCTATCTGTACGATGACAAAGGAAATAACCTCAGCGAAGGCTATTTCCAGAAAGAGATCTACGCTCCGATGGGACGCGAGATGTGGAAGAATCTCAACGCGGCGCATCCCCTGAAGGAAGGGGCAGATAACGCCCCGCGTAAGGTCTTCGTCTTCGCCGATCCGTTCTGCCCGTACTGCAAGCAGTTCTGGGCCGAAGCGCAGCCGTGGGTGAAGGCGGGCAAGGTTCAGCTCAACACGCTGCTGGTGGCGTTTCTTAACCCCAACAGCGGGCGCAACGCCTCTGCGATCCTGAATGCGAAAGATCCGGTTTCGGCCTGGCGCGAATACGAGCTTTCCGGTGGGAAAAAATTGCCAAAACCTGAAGGGGACGCATCCCGCGAAACGGTAGCGATCCTGCAGAAACACCAGGCGCTGATGGACAGCCTGGGCGCAAACGCCACGCCGGCCATTTATTATCTGAATGCGGAAAACGAGTTGCAGCAGGTGGTCGGTATGCCGGACGCGCAGCAGCTTGAGGCAATGTTCGGGCCGAAGCCGTAAGAAATCAGGCAGAAACGGCCGTTTCTGCCTGGTCGTCACTCAGCTACCCCAGCGTCCACGTAGGTAGTTTACCGCCTGCTGCGTCTGCGGCTGGTTCAGGTAATCTTCGCGGAACAGGATAGTGCCGTTGACGTTGGGCAGCGAATCGTTAAGGTCGAGCTGCTTTTTCAGCTCCGGCACGCCGCCCTGAACCGTCCAGTCCGGCTCATTCTTCGACGGTTCGCCCACCTTGTAGAATGCAATGCCGATATACAGGCGCGTGTGGGTCGGCTTGACGACGTCGGCCCACCATTTGGTCAGCACGTCGTAGCGCGCGGCATCCCGCGCGAAGGGCCAGTAAATCTGCGGGGCGATGTAGTCCAGCAGGCCCTGCTGCACCCACTGACGCGTATCGGCGTAGGATTCATCGTAGGCCGCGGCGCCGCGGGTGTCGGAGCCTGCCGGGTCAAAGGAGCGGTTTCGCCACACGCCCGCCGGGCTGACGCCAAACTCAACGTTGGGCTTGGTCTGTTTAATCGCGCGGGAAACCTGGACTATGAGCTGCTGCGTGTTGTGTCTTCGCCAGTCGGCCTTTGAGGCAAATCCCTGACCGTACTGCCGCCAGGTCTGTGCGTCATTGAGCGCGGACCCCGGCGTTTCGGCATAGAAGTAATCGTCAAACTGCACGCCGTCTACCGCGTAGTTCGCCACCACTTCGGTCACCACGCGGGTGATCCAGTCCCGCACTTCCGGAATGCCGGGGTCGAGAACAAAGCGGTCGCCCGAGATGCGCACCCATTCAGGGTGCTGGACATAGACGCTGGACGGGGTCTGATAGGCGGTCCGGTTCAGCGCGGCAATGGTGGAGGGTTTGGTATTGGTCGACACGCGGTACGGGTTAAACCAGGCATGGACCTTCATGCCGCGCTTGTGCGCTTCATCCAGCATAAACTGCAGCGGGTCGTATCCCGGGTACTCACCGATGTTGCCCGTCAGCATATCCGACCACGGCAGAATCTTTGATGACCAGAGGGCCGTACTGTCCGGCTTCACCTGGAAAAATACCGTGTTGATGCCGATCTGCTTAAGGTTGTCGAGCTTTGCGATCAGCGCCTGCTTTTGCATCGCGATGCGCTGGTCCGCGCTGCGGCCATTCACCGAGGCCACCGGCGGCCAGTCGAGGCGCGAGACGGTCGCCAGCCAGATGCCGCGCATCGGCTCGTTTACCTGCTGCGTCGGTTTGCTGGCGGTGGGAAGAGGGGTAACCAGTGATTTAGGTGATTTTGAGGAGCAGCTTACAAGTAAAAGCGCGCAGGCAGCCAGCGCACCGATCCGTTTTACGTGTCGCGTCATTTGCGTATTAGCTCTTGATAATCCGACTGTTAGCCCAGGGATTAAAGGCGGGCGCCGCCTGTTCTGCGCTTTCCTCATCGTTGAGGGAGTCCAGATACAGGGCTTCAACTTCCGCGCGCGCCCACGGGGTGCGGCGCAGGAATTTCAGGCTCGATTTAACGCTGGGATCTTTTCTGAAACAGTTAATTTTGATGCGGTCGCCCAATTCGCTCCAGCCATACTTCGCCACCAGGGCGTTGACCATCATCTCCAGCGTTACGCCATGTAAAGGATCTTTGGAAATGTGTGCAGTCATAGGCGTCCGGATGTCTCGATTTTTTGGGGATTGGGTTAAACGCTGAAAGGGTACAAGAAAGCAGGGGAAGCGGCAATTTTCCTTTTCCCCTCGCTCACTTTATGACGGACTCCGTGCGCTGATTTTCACCGACAATTTTTCCCGCGCTGTTTTCAATCGTAAACCGAATCGACACGTCGTCCTGGCCCACGGGCGTAGCCGTCAGCGTTTTGACCATCGTTCCCGAGTCTGCTGCGATCGTCATCGTCGTCGTGCCTTTAGCCAGCAGCTTGTCGCGCTGGGTGATGCGCCAGCTCAGACGGCATTCGCTGCACGGTTTCCAGGTGTCGTTGATGGCCCAGAGGCGCACGGTCGCCGCCGCGCCGGATTGCCACTGCGCGGTGACCGGTTCGATGGACGGCAAAACAGGCTGGTACGCGCGCTGGAGCGCGTAAAACCCGGCTTTAGGTTTACGAAGGTAGTCCACTACGCCCCAGTTGATGGAGGGCCAGGTTTCCACAAACATAAAGTGGAACAGGGCCGTCACCGGCTGGTATCGCTGTCGGCGATAGCTTTCGGCCGCCGTGGCCACCAGCTGAGACTGGTACGCCTGGGTATTGCGTATCATCGCCTGAATATTCTTCCCGCGCGAAATACCGGCGAACTTAAAGGTCTGGAAGGGCTGAAAATTATGGTATTTCCAGACGGTCCAGCCGGGATCGTCGGCGGCAGTCGTTTTTGGCCAGAGCGACGCCGCCGGGATGATGGTTTTTAGCGTTGACAGGCGGGGAAGCGCCTGCGCGCCGAACTCGGTAATGATCCCCGTTTTGGCTGGGGCAAGCAGGTCGCGCACGGTGCCGAAGTACCAGCCCGCCCAGTAATGCTCCTCAACGGCGGAGAAGCGGTGCACGATGCGGGAGGTATCTTCGGCAAGCGTATCCGCCACCTTTTGCGTGAGCTCGCGATTCAGATCTTTATTCCAGTCCGGGAAGCGTTTTTCCATCCACGGCGAGTTCCACGGCGGTTCGTTATGCCCGCCCCAGACGATGATGGCGGGCGAATTGCCAAACTGTTCGATCATCTCTCGCGTCTGTCGAACCGCATTTTCCGTGAAAGCCGCACTGTTGTTGTAGCCCCACTGCAGCGGAACATCCTGCCAGATCATCATGCCCATCTCATCGGCCACGTCATACAGCGCGCGCCCCGCAACGTGTCCGTGCACGCGTATGGCGTTGGCGTTCATGGCTTCCACCAGACGAAGGTCGCGTCGGTATTTTTTCCGCGTCATGGTGCCGAGCCAGGGGGAACCGATGTAATTGCTGCCCTTAATAAAAAGGCGCCTGTCGTTTATGAGCCAGCCCTTATTGTCGGGCTGCTCGACGATTTTGCGCAGCCCGGTGCGGGTTACCGCCGTGTCCATTAAGCCGTTTGCATCCCGCAACGCGACGCGAACGGTATACAGGTGGGGTTTCCCCGTGCCGATCGGCCACCACAGCTTTGCCTTCGGCATGGGCAGCATCACCTGCACGGAATGGGCACCGCTTTCGAGGGTAACCGGAAAGTCAGCCTGATAGGGCCTGCCGCTGAAGTTGGCGGGCGTGGCGGTGAGCCGCACGGTCGCCGGGCCCTGATCGAGCGCGCGATAGCGAATCTCCGCTTTTAGCGTCGGGCGAGTCAGCCCCTGCGACCAGTCGGGCCGCAGGATGGTCTCATCAAGGGTAGCGCCCCGGCTAAGGTGCAGCCTGACCGGTGCCCAAATGCCGCCCGAGTTAGCGTCCTGTCCTTCCGGCGACCAGGCGCCACCGGGACGCGTGTCATGCTGATTCAGAACCCCCTTCATGACCGTTTTATGCAAAGGCCAGATCTTGTGCGGATCTTCGTAGGGGCTGTCTACCCTGACGATGAGCCGATTGTGACGTTGTAACGCCGGGCTGGCGTCCAGCGAAAAGCGCTGAAAGTAGCCCTCATGCTTGCCCAGCGGCTGGCCGTTCAGGGTCACCTCTGCCAGGTAATCGACGCCGTCAAACACCAGGGTACTCATCACGTCGGGGGGCTGCACGGGCAGGGTAAACGCGTGCTTGTACCACAGCGCGCCCTGATGATCGTACCCGGCGCTGTACCAGTTGGCAGGGACCTGAAGCGGGTGCCAGCCTGATGCGGCAGGATGTGCGCTGTCATTGGCATCCTGAACCTGCCATTCTCCGGCCAGAGACCAGCTGACCGGCGCAGAGTTCGCCACCGCGTGGGTGGTCAACAGGGCAACGAGCAGCGTGCAGTTGCGAGCGTTCATTTGTTTACCCCGCGCGCGTTGAGCCACGCCATCAGGCGCAGCGATTCCTGGCGAAGATTTCCTTTCAGGGCCGCAAGCTGGCGCCCATCCAGCGTATGCGCGTCGCTTTCCAGCACCTGAAGCTGCTGTGCGAGCGTGCTGAAGTCCAGGGTGACGGCTTCTCCGCGCAGCTTGTGGGCCGCGCGTCGCAGCGCCTCGCGGTCGTTGCTGTCGATCGCCTGGATAATGGTTTTGATTGCTTCATTTAGCCCTTCGCCAAACAGGGCCAGCAGCTCCTGTACCAGGGTGGGATCGTCAGCGCACTGCTTCAGCAGGCGTGCTTCATCCGGAAAACCGGAGGCGTCTTCGTGGTGCTGGAGCACGCGGGCAATCTCTTCAGCGAGACGCTCCTGGCTGATGGGTTTGGCAATGTAGCCGTCGAACCCCATGTTCAGGCAGCGCTCTTTATCCCCCTGCATGGCGTGTGCGGTCATGGCGACGGTGGGTTGAGGCGGTCCGGGCCGAGACTGCTCTTCTTCACGAAGCAGGCGAATGGCGGTCTCACCGTCCATCTCTGGCATCTGAAGGTCGATCAGTAAAACGTCCCACGTATCCGCGCGCCAGCGTTCCAGCAGCGCGACGCCATTGTCGACGATCTGACAGCTATGACCGAGCCGCTCGAGCAGGCGCGCGGCGACCTTCTGGTTGACCAGATTATCTTCAGCCAGCAGGATCCGCAGGCCCGTGGCTGCAGGCGAGGCGACAGGCGCGGGCGTGCTTTCACCCACCGGTGCTGGCGAACGTTCAAACGCGGCGGCAATCGCCTGATGTAATTCATCCTGGGCGATAGGCTTATGCAGATAGTTCTTGATTCCGATCCGCTTCAGCATATTGATATCAAAATGTCGGCTCATGGAGCTCAGCATGATGATATGACTTTCAGCAACCTGCGGCAGAACCGAAAGCTCAAGGGCCAGAGACACGCCGTCCATATCCGGCATCTGCGCGTCCAGCAGGATCAGGGGCCACGCTGTTCCCGTTCTAACCCGATCAATGGCCTCGCTGGCGTTGTTAACGCAGGTGGGTTTCAGTCCCATCTGGCTGAGCATCGCGGCCAGCAGCCGCAGGTTGGTCGCGTTATCATCAACCACCAGTACGGGTTCACCGTTAAAGCGCTGGCTATGTGGGCGCTCTCCGGGCGCAAGGGGCTGCGCCGCCAGCGACAGCGAGAACGAAAATTCGCTTCCTTTTCCCGGCTCGCTGGAGACCGTTAATTCGCCCCCCATGGCCGCAACCAGTCTTGCCGAGATGGTTAGCCCGAGCCCCGTACCGCCATAGCGGCGGGTGGTTGAGTTATCCGCCTGGCTGAAGGCTTCAAAAATAGCCTTCTGCTTATCTGCCGGTATGCCAATGCCGCTGTCGCGCACGCGAAAACGCCATCGATTCGCGCTATCGCCGGGCTCAACAACCAGGATAACTTCTCCCTGATGGGTAAATTTCAGCGCGTTGCCCAGCAGATTGGTCAGGATTTGCCGCAGCCGCGCGCCGTCAACCAGCAGCACGTCGGGAACGTCGGGCGCAATATCAACCAGCAGCTCGATGCCTTTTTCGCTCGCCCCCGGCATGTGCGGGCGAATGAGCGACTGAATAAAGGGGCGGACAGGTACGGGTTCCGACTCCAGCTCCACTTTGCCGGCTTCAATTCGGGAAAAGTCGAGAATATCGTTGATGATATGCAGCAGAGACTGGGCAGAGCTCATCACCAGGGTCAGATAGTCGCGCTGATCGGCGCTCAGAGACGTATCCAGGCACAGCTGGGTCATGCCAATAATGCCGTTCATAGGGGTACGAATTTCATGGCTCATATTCGCCAGGAACGCGCTTTTTGCCTCATTGGCTTTTTGTGCCTCAATGGCCGAGGCGAACGCCTGAATTTCAGCCTCTTTGCGCCGCGTAATATCCTGCAGCGTGCCAATAACGCGCTCTGCGTTTCCCTCAATGGAGAGCGTAACCACCTGGCCGGACAGCAGCATCCAGCGCAGTCCTTCGGTAGGGTGATGCACGCGAATTTCACATTCAAAGACCGGACGATGATCTTGCTTCGAAGCGTGCAGCGCCTTGCGTAGCGCTGCGCGATCGTCCTCGTGGACCTGATTGAGGAGAAAACGCACCGGATATCGCCACTGTGTGCGCGACTGGCCCAGCATGGCAAGCAGGGTATCGTTGACCTGGAGCGTGTCGCCGGAAACCTGCCAGTCCCAAATCCCGATATGAATGGATTCCGCCGTCAGCAGAAAGTCGTCATGCAGCTGGTGGCGCGCGCGCTGCGCTTCATCCAGCTCCGTAACATCGCTGTGCAGGCTGACAATACCGCCGTCCGCAAGCCGCTGATGCTGGACGAAGATCCGCCGCTGGCCCGCCTGGCGCACCTCGCAGTGTTTATCCTGCCGACAGTTGCGCACGATCGACTCGCGCAGCGTCTGGCGCAGGCCGGGGTCGACGTTGTAAACGGCATCGATAAAGCGTTCCGCCAGCGCCTCAAGTGTCGTTCCCACCTTCAGCCACGGGGTAATGACCGGATAAAACAGGGCCACGTTGTGATTCCAGGCCTGCAGGCATTCATTACGGTCATAAATCATGACGGCGGCCGGCAGCGCGTTAAGATCGTACGTGAATGAACTCATCGTGATTCCCCCTACGCGCGGTAGTGCAGTTCTGCCTGTCGGCGAAGGTATTCCAGCCCGGGCGCGATCGCCATGGCCCAGGCGGTGAGGATCTCATCGTCGCACTGCGGATCGCGCAGGCTCACCGCGTTCAACATCGCTTCACGCCAAAGGGCAAAAAAACGCGGGGGAAGGTGGAGGCCGTCGTCGCTTTGCTCCCGCGCCAGGCGCTCGAGAAAATCAGGGACGATCAGGGCGCCGTCGACCGCAAGCATGGCGAAGAAGCTTTTAAACAGGGTCTGCTGGCCCTCCCGAACCGGCAGACGAGAAAAATGCGCCTCGGTTTCGGGTGACATATGGACGAAGGCGTCATAGAACGTCTGAAAAAACGCGGTTTTTTCATTATTCGGAAAGACGCGGTTCAGGCTGGATTCAAACAGATCGCGATAGAACTTCACGGCGTCCTCCTTAGGGTGCTTTCGCCCGGCAGACAGTGTCCGATGGGCGTGTATTGCTCCGCCAGGCGGCGTGAGAAGTAGCTCTCTTTCTTCGACCGACGCACGTCAAACAGAGGCCCGGCGTTGTGTTTAAAGAAAAGGGCTTCCAGCACCGTGGCGTTGGTCGAGAGGGTTAAGGCAGCGTTGGTATCGCCCGTGGCTTCCTGACGGCCTTCATACCAGCCTTTCTGCGGATCGTTAAGGTGTTTGGTGACCGTCATCAGCACGTCGGTGTACGGGGTGTCCCACAGCGCCCACAGGGCAAAAACCGCTTTAGTCGATACCTGTGCGAAACGGGTGTAGTCCCGGCCATCGTCTCCGACAGAGTTCCAGGCATAGCCATTTCCCCAGACGGTATCCTGGATATGCCAGGGCGCCTGAGAGAGCGTGAAATCTGCCCTGGCCGTCAGGATTTTATCGGTCTCCCAGCGGGTCTTCTGGCTCAGCCAGACGTTTTCGGCCTGCTTGCGCAGACGCTGTTGCAGATCGGCCGCAACGCCTTCTGGCTCCCAGCCAAACTCCAGGCCCGGCAGCATATAGGGAAGGGTGGTAATCAGAGAGGGCTGCCACGTGGTGCGCGGATCGCGGGCATCGACGGCCAGACGCCGCTGGGCGATGATGACGTGGTGCGCCGGGGGCGTAAATGCTTTATCCGGGGAAAATCCCCACAGCTGAAACGCCGTCGCGGCATATTCACTTTCGCCCAGCCGCAGTTCCTCCCGCACGACCGGCTGACCGTTTTGCAGGGAAGAGGACCACAGTTCGCCTTCGCTGTCGATGACCGGGCAGAAATTCCAGCGCAGGATAATTTTATCCAGGTATTCGCTGTACTGCGGCTCCCGCTCTGCGGTAAGGCGCAGGGCGAGCATCAGACGCGCCATGTCGCGCGCGGACCAGCCGTTTTTGCTGGGCTTGCCGCTAAAGTCGACTGGCGTCGCAGTCTGGCTGGAATAGAGTCGACCCGGCGTTCGGGCATCGGTCAGCATCAGGCGGTTAAGGGTGCCCATGAGACGGGTTAAGCGAGCGTCATACTCGGCGTCCTCAATCAGCCCCAGCTCTTTTGCCGCCAGCAGGGCGATAAGCGTATCGCCCATTTGCCAGAGCGTGACGCGGGGCTGTTTGTCGCTCCCGTTGACCAGGCCCGTTTGCGGCTGGGTATTATTGACGAAATAGCGCCAGGCGATCGTCGCCCACGTCTGCTCTTCCGGCGTCAGGGCGGCGATACGCGCGCTGGAGTGCCAGCCGCCGTGGATTAGCCAGCGCCAGCCTGCGCCCTGATGGCCAAACAGGGCAAAAATGACCCCGCCTGCAAGGAGTAATCCCGCGAGCCCTCTGGCTAAGGTTTTAAGCATTGCGCAGTCACCGGAGGCAGTTTAACGGGCTCGTCCACGCTGCATGACGCGCACTGACAGGCCTGACAGGCGGGTTTGGTTCGCTGCGTGACGCCGGTCCGGTCGCACCAGCTTTTTATGGCCGGTGTGCTGCTAAGGAACGGACGGCTGCGCAGCGCGTTGTTCTCTTCAAACTGATCGAGCAGCTTGCGATCCCACAGCGAGGGGGCAAAATCCTTGCTCTTTGGGTTGTCGGTGTTGAAGGCCAGCAGTTTTCCCTCTTTCTTGAACAGCAGGGCTTCCAGCATGATGCCGTTATTGTTCGCGGTGAACTCTTTGATCGGGCCGTCACCGTTTTCATACAGCCCTTCGTAGTAGCCTTTTCCCTCTTCGTTGGCATTCTCAATCGTATTCAGCAGGCGGTCGGTATAGGGGGAGTTCCACAGCACCCACATGCCCAGCGCCGCCTTCAGCGATATCGCGGCAGCGTTGGGGACGAACTGGCCTTTATCGGTAATGGTGTTCCAGTTGTATCCGTCGCTGAAGACGGTGTCATAGACGAAGTAAGGGGCCTTATCGAGCTGGTGCTCGGAGCGCGCGGTGAGGACGCCGGTAATGGTATAGCGGTTCTCCTGAGCCTGATAAACGCGGTCAGCAAAGTTTTTCATCCACGTCAGGGAGTAGTCGCGCGGGGCGTTATCCCGGTCGGTCGGTTTATCAAAGCCGAACTCCAGCCCGTAGAGCAGGTAGGATTCCGTCACCACGTAGTTATGCTGCGACGTGTTGCGCGGGTCGCGCGTATCGTACGGGACCAGCACGCAGTAGATTTCGGCCAGCTCATAAGGCTGCGGACGGCTGGCTTTACAGGTATTAAACCCCCAAAGCTGGAACCCGGCCGCGCCGTACTCTTCATAGCCCAGCCGACCTTCCTGAACGTACTTCGGCTGGCCGTTCTCGAGATAGGCCCCGTACAGCGTGCCGCAGGGGTCGATCGCGTGGCTGAAATCCCAGCCGAGCACCACGTTATCAATGCTGTTGCCGTATTCCGGATAGCGCTCTTTGACGATTTTCAGCCAGACCAGCATTCGCCCGATATCCAGCGCCGAGAAGCCAATTTCGCCGGGCTTGTTGGTGTAGTCCACCTTCTGGGCGCTGATGGTGTTATAGGCCTTGTTGGGCAGCTCGTTGCGGAACAGTACCAGGGTGTTTAACGTGGCGAGAAATTTCAGCATCCGGCGGTCAAATTCCGCTTTATCAATGATCCCGAGCTCGCGCGCCGCCGTCAGGGCGGCCAGATAGGAGGCGCTGTCCCACATGGTGGTGGAGGGAAATTTGTTGACCGCATTCACCAGGCCCGTCGTGGGCTGATAGTTGGTGACGAAATACTGCCAGGCGTTTTTCGCGATGGTCATCTCTCGGACCGTCAGCTCGCCGCTGCGCGGGGAGTAACCTGATGCAGGAAGCTCGGTGTCCGCACGCACGGTCGATAACGCCAGCCAGCAGATCGTTATTCCCGTGAGCAGGTGGAAAAGGATCGGGGATCGTGGCTTCATGGCGTTGCTCCTGCTGAGGGGGAAGTGTAGAGGCAGGCCAGACAGAGCATCTGACCATGCGCGATGTAAGACAGACTTTCCAGCACAATGGCATTGGTATCGGCGTCCACGACGGCATTGACGCTGTTGTTGAGATTTAATCCGCGCTGCCAGCCTTTACCCGGTACCTGAAGCGGCAGAACCTGCTGGCGCAGGGCTTCGCTCCAGCTGTTGCGGAACAGGGCATACCAGGCAAACGCGGTGCGGGTGGAGGTAATTGCCACTTTCTCCGGCACCTCGTCGCGCAGGTTGCGCGCCTGTACCGGCTGCCTGTTCGGCAGATCGTTGACGTAATCCGGCGCCGGTTCGGCGTAATCCGTGCTGACAGGCTGTTTCGGGCTGCGCAGGCTATGACGCCGCTGCTGGATCTGCATAATCCGCCACGCAATCTCAGCGCTCTGCGCGTCAAAGCCCAGTTCAAGGCCGGTTAACAGGTAGGGGAGACTGATCAGGGAGGTTTGCTTGCCCCAGGGCGTGCGTAGCCCTTCATCCGGCACCATCACGCCGTCCAGATCGATCATCTTTTGCCCTTCAGGCGGGTTGGTTACCGCGAGGCCTGCCGCGCTGTCAATCAGGCGCAGCGTATGGCTGGCATAGAGACGGTAGCCAAAGCTGTCCCGCTGTTCGTCATCGGTCAGCGTCCAGTGATGGAGCGGCACGGCCGCCTGGCTTTGGACGTTATGTTCAATCAGAGCGCCGGTGTTCCAGAGGCTGAAGAGATCGTGGATAGCCGCCGCGTGCTGAGGATAGCGCCACAGGAGGGTCTGAAGCGCCGTCAGCAGGCGGCTCAGCCCAATTGCCGAGGCGTCGGGTTTGCCGAGGATTTTCAGGGTGTCGGCATGGTAATACGCAGCCGGGAGGCCTCGCTCGTTGAGCGGCAGCTGCCCCAGCGCGAACAGGGCCGTACCGATCCTCTCGTCGAACTCATCGGCGGAAATAATGTTGAGCTGCTCTGCGGCAGCGGTCGCAAACAGGTAGCTTCCGACGCTCCAGAGGCTCAGCCAGGGTTCACCGTCGCTGGCATTCGCCAGCCCGTTTGGCTGGGTATTATTCACGTAGTATTGCCAGGCGACCCGCGCCCAGATGGCTTCGTCATAGGTCAGGGCGCGTTTCGCAGGCAGCGGCGGGAAGTCTTTGCTGAGCGCGATGCCGCCGCTGCTTTCCACGCGCGTGGGCATCTGTTTCTCCACCCAGACCACAATGGCAAAGCCGAGCAGGAACCCGAGCAAAATGGTGAGGTAGCTGCGCGCGGGCAGCAGGGCATCACGTATCCTCATTGGGTGACCTCATTCTCTTCGGCGGGCGTCCACATGGCCGCGAAAATCAGCGGCAGCATGGCGGCGATGTTCACCCCTCCCCAGAAAATATTGATGACGTAGCCGGAGGGGTCGTCCACCTGTCCACGCGCCACCTGAATACCGCCCCAGATAAGCCCTGCGAGGGTCAGCACCACAATGGCAATCTGCGGCTTCACCAGGTAGAGAAAACGGCCCGTCTGCCGCTCTTTTGGCGTGACGTGAAATTTGATCTGCTCGCCCCGCAGCACGGTATTAAGCGCGCGCAGGTTCATGGAAAAGAAGGAGAGGTAAGAGGCCCTGCCGTCCCAGGCCGAGATCCCCCATGTCCCGAACATAAACGCCAGTTCAGAGAAGATAAAAAAGGGGAGAAAGTGGAGATAGAACGGCGTCGACCATGCGGATACCGGCGGAATGCCGGTGAACAGATAGATAATGGGCGAAATCAAAAATACCGTGTTCCACACGCAGGCCATGTAAGACCAGAAGGTGGTGGCATACATCAGCGTCTGGGGGAGGGAAAGCCGGAAGCGGCGACGGCTGAAGATATTGTCATGGAACAAAATATCCAGCGAGCCGGCGGCGTATTTAAAGCGCTGGATCATCCAGGTCAGCATATCCTGAGGAGAGAGCATCTTCGACTCCACCCGCGGATGCATGACCGAGCGCCAGCGTCGCGCGGCGTCACCGTGCAGCAGCACCGAGGTGTAAATATCTTCGGAGACGTGAAATTTGTAGGGGGTGAGCTCGGTGTCAAACGCCACGTGCGGGCGCATCGCCTCCTGCAGCGCTTCGCGGGTTTCTTCATCGCGGATGTCGCGGGTGTGGCGATGGATCTCCTCTTCGACGGACCAGACGTAGCTTCTCAGCGCGGCCTGCATGACTGCCTCGCGCCGGTGGATGGAGGCCGCGCCGCAGCAGAAAGCCGCGTTCGCCCAGTTGCGCCGCCGCAGGATCACGTCATAGAACATGCGAGGATCGTTAAAAAACGGGTCGCGGCCTACGGTGACCGGGCCAACACACTTTTGAATCAGCCAGCCCAGACCGTAGCCCACTTTTCCGGCTTTTCGCTGGCCCCAGCGTGAAAGATTTTCTCCTTCCGGAAGGTCGAAGAACCACTGCGGCGTCTGCACCCAGGCCACGTCCGGATCGCGAAAATAGCCCAGCGTATGGCTGAGCAGGGTGGGAAATACGCGGGTATCGGCGTCGCAGATAACAATGAAATCACCGTCGGTTTGCTCAAGACCGTTGCGCAGGTTGCCGGCCTTAAAGCCGATGTTGGTCTGGCGGCTGATATAGTTAACGCCTTCCTCGTCGCAGACGGCTTTCATCTCCGGGCGGCGGCCGTCATCAAGCACGTGGATCCGGTAGTCAATCGGGTGCGGGTAGGCCATCTTCAGGGCGTCGCGAATGGACAGCCTGACCAGCTCGGTGTCTTCCGAGTAGGTGGCAATGAACAAATCCACTTTAACAGGACGAGATTCTACGGCCTCTTCCGGAAACAGGCATTCGTTGATTTCGCCGGGGGGCGGACACTGGGGGGGATCCTGTTCTTTCCATAAGTTGATGGTAAACAGCACGGTCCCTATCCACGCCAGCGTTTCGGCGAGGACCAGCGGTATGGCATACCATAGTGCGTCAGTATTCAGGGAGGCGGTCCAGCGCCAGTAAATATAATTTGCACCCAGAATAAGTGCCGCGACCGCTAATACCTGCCAGGTCATCATGACCCAACGCGGTGTTGTTAACGGTTCCGGAGGACGACGATGTTCAAAACGGGAAAAATAAAAATCCATAGTTCCGGCGTTCCTGATTCCGTGAAAATGCAGACCCATTCTGCTGCGCAGACAGTTGCCCAAAAGCGAAAGAAAATAGCGAGTAAACAAGATTTAAGATAAGTGTAGAACGCCGAATAAAAGTGTCCAGCGTCGTTTTTATTAATATGAAGTGGTGATTAATTTGGATTTAATTCTGCTTAATATGTTTCATCTGCCGGTGATAAATTGCAGTTACTATTCCTTTAGACTATCTACTTTATTTAGACCTTAATTTTCGTTTTCAGGCAAAGGACACCCTATGAGCCATGTTGCGCCGTCGATTGCGCAAGAAGATGACGCTAAATCAATAACATGGAGGTATTCCGTTGCAGGTGCCCGTGACCTGAGAATTGACTTTATGCGCGGCATTGCCCTCGTCATGATGGTCGTGGCGCATACGGAGGTGATGTCGATATTTAATATATTCTCCTGGGAGCGTTTTGGGTTAACAACAGGTGCAGAAGGCTTTGTCATTCTCTCCGGGTTTATGCTGGGAATGCTGAATCGCGCGCGTCTGCAAAAAGTGGTTTTGCTTACGGTTTCCTGGGGGCTTTATCTCAGGGCATGGAAAATATATCGCGTAAATATCATTATCATAGTGTCGTTTATTCTGCTGGCCTATATCCCACATATTAACGTTTTCGAGGTCACCCATTTTACCGACCGATTTTCAGGTCAAAGCTGGTCGCTTTATCCTGTGACGCCGCAAATTAAAGAGACCTGGTTCAACATTATTCTCTATTTGCAGATCGGCCCCCACCAGACGCAAATTCTCGGACTGTATATCTTTTTGCTGCTACTCAGCCCGCTATTTTTAGGGATGCTGCAGAAAGGAAAAGTCTGGTGGCTGTTAGGGCTGTCGCTGCTGGTGTACAGCCTGTGGCAGCGGTGGCCGCTTCGGCTGACGCCGTCGGAATTCGAATTTGCCTTCCCGCTGCTCGCCTGGCAGTTCATCTTTGTGCTGGGCATGGCCAGCGGCTGGTATAAAGCCGAACTGCTCTCGTTCGCCCGGACGCCCCCGGGCAAAGGGGTGGTGGTGGCGCTGGTCATGGTGTCACTGGTGCTGGGATTTGTCGCCCAGAACCATACCAACCCGTTTATGCCGCCCGCGCTGCTGATGCACGTCATCCCGCCTGACAGCTTCAATTCGTTTTATCACACCTTGGCAGCGAAGAATGGGCTGGGGCCGGTGCGGGTATTGAACGATATCGCACTGATGGTCACCGTCTATCTGGTGCTGACGTATTGCTGGACGCCGCTCAACCGCCTGCTGGGATGGTTCCTGATCCCGCTAGGGCAGCACTCGCTCTATACCTTTATTTTGCATGTGTACGTGGTGCTGCTGGTGAGTCAGTTCATCACCTTCGATTTATGGCGTCACGCCTGGATAGAGAACACGTTAGTGCATGCGGCGGCACTGGGTATTTTGTGGCTGATGGCAAAATACGACGTCGGCGCACGCTGGATACCTAACTAAGGATGGCGGTTATGCGCGAAAAATGGCTTCTGGCGGGCGTGCTGCTCGCCGCGATACCCGCCGCGGAGGCGGCGCAAAGCAGTGATAAAGAAACCCTGCGCGATAAGAACGGTGAACCCGTTCAGGCAGGCGTTTTTACCAGCCGTTGGGGGCGCCTGTTCTCGGGTAACGACAAGAAATTCTCAGGTGCGCTGAGCTTTAGCTCGGGACTGAAAGAGCAGTGGATGAGCATTCCTAACAGTTCAGACACCGCCACGGAAAAGAAAAAGATTAACCAGACGCTGAATCTCAGCCTTCAGTATTCCCCCTACAGCTTCTGGTTTGCCAACATTACGTCCCGACTGCCGGTCAGAGACACCAGCCGCTATACCGCCGATTTTCGCTACAGCTTCGGCTACGATGACTGGCACGCCAACACCGTGAGTCTGGTTTACAGCAACTACGGCGATAACCATTTCTGGACATCGGGCAGCCGACGACACACCTATTTCGAACAGGGCGCCTTCACGCTGGCCTATAAGTTTTCGCTACCGAAACCGGTTGAAAACACGCTCCTGATTAATAAAGGGGATTCCATCATTTGCCAGGTCGGGTACAGCTGGGTACCGCGCTACTACGACCTCAGCAGCGATGACATCCGCAAAAATAAAAACGTCATGCTCGGCGGCTGCGGCTACACCTTCAAACAACATTTCTTCGTTCGCGCGACGGCATTCTGGTTCCCGGACAGCAGCCAGCAGCAGCCCTGGAACGGCGATTACAGCTACAGCTTCGGTTATGCCGGCTATACGCCGGGTTCGTTCTCCATCCAGTACGCGAACTATGCGGGAACGCGCTATCCGGGGCACGGCAACGGGAATGCAAAATTCAGGGAAGGGACCGTGAGCCTCATCTGGTTCTTACCGCTTTAGGAGGGATGTATGTCGGCGCTGCACGTGTTAATCGTTGAAGATTCGCTGATTTATCGTCGGTTACTCTCCCGAATGCTCACCCAGTGGGGATATATCGTGAGCGAGGCGGAAAATGGTGTCGACGCGCTGGAAACCTTGTCCAGCCAGCCGGTCAGCATGGTGATAAGCGACTGGGAAATGCCGGAAATGGACGGACTGACGCTGTGTCAGACCATCCGCAACCGTCAGTTTGGCCGCTACGTGTATATCATCCTGTTGACGGCCCGCGAGAATGCCGGGGACGTGACGCAGGGGTTTGATGCCGGAGCGGATGATTTTTTGAGTAAGCCCGTTGAGCAGGCTGAACTGCGGGCGCGGCTCCATGCCGGGGTCCGTATTCTGACGCTGGAGGCGACCCTCGCGGCGCACAACAAGCGCCTGAGTGAAGCGTTGCATCAGATTGAAAAAGATCTGGAACTGGCTGCGCGCGTTCAGCACTCGGTGCTGCCTTCACGCCGCTTACGCTATGGCGACTACTTCTCCGACTGGCTTTTCCTGCCGTCAGCCTGGGTTTCGGGCGATGTGTTCAATATTTTCCCTCTGGATTCACATCTGGGATTCTATTGCGTTGATGTCTCGGGTCACGGCGTGGGGGCCGCGATGATGTCCCTCGCGGTGGCTCGCCAGTTTTTACATGGCCGGGTGGTGGATCGCTTTCTGTTTACCGAAGAGGGGGGGATTCAGTCACCTGCGGAGGTTGTCAGGATGTTGAACAGCCGCTTTTGCAGTGAAGAGAGCGACATCACCAGTTATTTCACGCTCATTTACGGCGTGATCGATCCAGAGACTGGCGAAGGGTGGCTGTGCCAGGCCGGGCATCCTACTCCCTTCATTGTGAACGCGGATAGCGCCGTCACGTCCGTGGGCGATGGCGGACCGCCGGTCGGGCTAATCCCGGATCTGAGCTGGGAAGACGTCGCGTTTACCCTCCATCCGGGGGATCGCTTATGCTTATTCAGTGACGGTATTACCGAGTGTGAGAACGTCAGCGGCGAGCAGTTTGGCACGCAACGTCTCGAACGCTGGCTTCATGAGCATGCCCGGCTCCCCGTTGACCAGCTCCTGCCGCGGTTCGGTGACCACCTGACCGGCTGGCGCAATGCAAACCGTGATGAACCGATCGCCTTAACCGATGACGTGTCACTGCTCGTGATTGAGCGTCAGGGAGAACAGAATGATAATTAACACCGAACGATTACCGCATGCCAACATTCTCACGCCCGCGGTCCGACGGCTGGACGCCTCCGTTGCTGCGACGTTTAAAGCGTCCGTGACGGAGGAAATCGGCAGCGATCGTAAAGCCTTGATCGTCGACTTTAGCAAAGTGGATTTCATCGACAGCAGCGGGCTGGGGATGCTGGTGTCGTTGTTTAAGCTGATGAACGGGAAAGGCGACATGGCGCTGTGCTCTCTGAACCCCGGGATCATGAACATGTTCACCCTGACCCGAATGGATCGCATCTTCCGTATCTATCCGGATAAACATAGCGCGCTTGCGCAGCTGGGGCAGTAGATGCAGAGGCCAGAGCATGCTGAATTTCCGGCGGCGATCGCGTCCCTGACGCAGCTGTCCGACTGGCTGAGAGACAGGCTGAGCGCGCTTCCCGTCGATGACGAGTGGCGTTTCGCCTTCGATCTCGCCGTTTGTGAAGTGGCAACGAATATCATCCGCTACGCGCTTCATGAGGATAATTCGTGCGTCTTTAGCGTACAGTTCGCCATCCGCGGCAATGACGTCAGCCTTGTTTTTATCGACGCGGGTGACGCGTTCCCGCAGGAGCGTCTTGAGATCGCCCGGCGAGACCGTTTCTGCGAAATGTCGCCGCTGCTGGAGAGCGGCAGGGGGCTAATGCTCATATTGCTGAGCGTCGATCGTTTCACTGTTGAACGCGTGGCGGGTGAAAATATCGCCACGCTTGAAAAGAAAATACGCGTATGACATACGGGCCATACGCGCGTGATTTTATTTCTTATCGGCAAACAGCTCCGGCGCCCACGGACGTGGATCCACTTCCATAAACGGCGCGCGCTCGAAGCGGTCCTTCAGCGCCCACGGCACCGTGCAGTCGAAGATCGTCTTGCAGGAAATGCCGTTGCCGCGAATCGAGGTGCTGTAATCCGGCGACTGGGACGGATCCAGCTGGTGGCCGCGGATCCCCGGAATATTGGTGATGCTCACATCGCCCTGCATGCGCGTCGTCATCGCCCACAGGATGTCGTCGCTGTCGAAAATATCCACATCTTCGTCGACAAGAATAATGTTTTTCAGCTCCGAATAGGTGGCTAAGGCGATGAGCGCCGCCTGGCCCTGGCGTCCTTCGTCTGACGGCTGGCGTTTTTTCACCTGCAATATGCCGAGGAACTTACCGCCGCCCGCGGTATGGGCATAGACGTTTTGCAGGAAGCCCGGAATTGCCTCTTCAACGGCATTACGGATGCTGGCCTCGGTCGGCAGTCCGGCCAGCGTGGTATGTTCTTCCCCCGGTCCCACCAGCGTCTGCAGGATCGCGTGGTTGCGCATGGTCACGGCTTTCACTTTGATCACCGGCAGGGAGGGATTCGCCTCACCGCAATAGCCCGGGAACTCCGGCATCGCGTGGCCAGTGTTGGTATGCTGATCCTCTCTTACGCGCACGCCCGGAAGCAGTTCGCCTTCGATGATGATTTCCGCCCGTGCGATGGCTTTCTCTTTGACCGCCACGCCCTGCACCAGCTCGACCGGCTGCTGGCGCAGCGCCCCGGCGACGCCCAGCTCGTTGTAGCCAAACGGCGTGGTAGGGGCCTCAAAGCATGCGCCGATATAGATGGCGGGGTCGAGACCCATGTTGATCGTCACCGGCAGCGGTTTTCCGGCATCCTCCGCTTTTTTACGGAAGACTTCGATATGTCGCCCGGCGGCAAGGAACATGGAAAGCTCGTCGCGCTCCTGCACGCAGAGGCGGTGAATGGTGACATCTGTCAGCGAGCTGTCTTCCGGATCGCTTGCCAGCACCAGCCCCAGGCAGAAAAACGGACCGGCATCAATTGGCGTATTGGTCGGTGCCGGAAGCAATTTGCGAAGATCGAAGTCAGGATCGTCAGCGTAGAAGACCTGTTCCTGGCAGGGGGCCTGCGAGGCCGGAACGACAACCGGTGCGACCGGCTTTTTCACCGCATGGCCAACGTGTTTTGCCAGTTCAGACGGTTCGCAGCCTAACAGCAGCGCCGCGCGCTCGCGGCTGGCGTGCATGCCCACCAGAATGCGGGAGCCCGGATAGCCCTTAACGCTGTTGAACATCATGGCCGGACCCGTGCGGGTCGGACGTTTGACCGTGCCGCCTGCGCCGATATGGCGGTAGACACCCGCCAGTTCCGCGTTGGGATCGACCGGATGATCGGTTTCAATATACTGGCCTTCGTGGCGCTGCAGTAAGGCGATGGCGCTGCGGAGATCGTTGACTTGGTTTTCCATATTTTCCTCCCTCGGTTGAATACCTCCATTTTTATGGCAATGACCAATAGCATCAATTTCATCATTTCTGTTAAATTGATAAGTAAATTTATATCAATACAGGAAGACGCCTCGTGCAGTTTCGTCAGATGCGCCACTTCATTGTCGTAGCCGAAGAGCTCCACATGCACCGGGCCGCCGAGCGTCTGAACATCGCCCAACCGGCGCTGAGCCAGCAGATAAAGGCGCTGGAAGAACGTTTAGGCGTCACGCTTTTCAGTCGGGCGAACCGCCGCTTAACCCTGACGCCCGCGGGCGAAGCGTTTCTGGTCAAAGCCCGGCTTGCCATCTCGTTGACCGAGCAGGCGGTGCTGGATGCCAGACAAACGGCACGGGGCGAGCAGGGGGAGTTAAACCTGGGGTGCGTGTCGAGTGCGATGTTTGACGGCAGGCTGCCCGCCGCGCTGCGCCAGATGCACAGCCGCTGGCCGGCCATTACCATGTCCCTGATGACGGGAAATGTGCAGACGCTCTACGCCGCCGTGCAGAGCAACCAGCTGGACGTGGCCATCATCCGCGCGCCGCTGCCGTCGCTGCCTGACGATCTGCAAAGCCGGCCGTTCACCTCGGAGAAAACGGTGCTGGCACTCTCTCGTCAGCATCCGCTCGCCGGATCGTCCGCGCTGACGCTTTCGTCGGTGAAAGACGAAAAATGGATCTCGCTGCGCGATCCGGAGGGAATGGGGCTGGAGCAGTACTTCTATGACGCCTGCAGCGGGGCGGGCTTTCAGCCGGACGTGGTGCAAAATGCGACCGACGTGCCCACGGTGATAAGCCTTGTTGCGGCCGGATTTGGGCTGGCGCTGCTGCCCGCGTCGGCAAAGGCAGTGAGCGTTGAGAATATCGTCTACGTGGACATCCTCGACCGGCTGCGGGAGAGCGAACTCACCCTGGTTTGCCACCGGATTATTCGTTCAGAAGTGCTTAAAAAGTTTCTGGTCACGCTCGATCACACCTGACGTCCGGCGGCCCGCAGCAGCTGCCCGCGCAGCCAGGCGTTCGCCGGATCCTGGCTGTTTTTCGGGTGCCAGTACATGTTGATGGTAATCGGCTGGAGCGGCAGAGGCGGTGGAAAAATATCCAGCGTGCTGGCAAACTGCTTCAGCATCCGTTCCGGCAGGGTACATACCAGGTCGGTACCGGCAACCAGCGCAGGCGCCATAGCGTAGCTCTGGGTGGACATGGCAACGTGTCGCTGATAGCCCAGCCCGGCGAGGGTTTGGTCGACAAATCCGGTAAAGGGATCTCCCGCCGACGACACAACCAGATGGGAAAGCGCGCAGTAGCTTTCCAAATCTAACGGACCTGTTCCACGCGGATGAGCTTTGCGCTGGGCGGTGGCAAACGCGTCGTCGAGAAGTTTGCGCCTCACCCATCCGTCATGGGCGCCCGCGCTCACGCCGATGTAGATATCCACATCACCGTTTTCCAGCTGCTGCGGCAGGTCTACCATCTCCGGCAGGGCGAAGCGCAGGCGGATGCCGGGGGCATCGGTACTCACCTGGTTAAGCAGCGCGGTGCCGAGCATCAGCGCCGGGTTTTCATGCAGCGCGATAACAAATGTCCGGCTGCTGGTTTGCGCCTCAAACGCGGTGGGGGCAAACATCGCGCGGATGCCGCGTAGCACGCTTTCAACCTGTGGCCTCAACGCCTCCGCTCTCGGTGTGGGTAACACCCCACGTCCATGTGGGGAGGGAATAAACAGCGGCTCGCCAAACAGCGTGCGCAGACGCGCGAGACGGGCAGAGAGCGCGGGCTGGCTGATGCCCAGCCGCGTGGCCGCATGAGTAATGTTCCTGTCCTGAAGCAGGGCGTCCAGCGCCAGGAGCAGGTCGATGTCCATGTCAGATATGCGCGACATCACTCTACTTCGCGCCGCTGGCGTCCCGGTTGGTATAGGTGACAGGGACCCAGGCATAGCCGCCTTTCTCACCTTTCGTCACATAGCCGATGCCCGGGAAAGGCAGATGGGGCGCGGCAATAAGGTCTTTATTTTTCACAAAGTCAGCGAACGCATGCTCGCGTACGTTTGCCGCTTTGTTCTCATCTTCATCGTAGGTGATGGTCACCGCAGGCTGCGGGAACTGGACCGCCGCTGCGTGAATGATGTCGCCGACAAAGGTGATCTTCTCGCCTTTACTTGTCAGCGTGTAGAAGGCCGATCCCGGCGTATGTCCGGGGTGAACCGTGCCGGTCAGCCCCGGAAGAATCTCCGATGTGCCGCTAAACGGCACCACTTTACCCGCGTCAAGATAGGGTTTTAAGGTCTTCTGCGCGACATCGAAGTAGTTCTTGCCGTAGCCGGTTTTCTTCTGATTGTCGTCGTTAAAGAAAAAGTCGATGTCCGGTTTGCCAACGAAAACGCGCGCGTTGCTGAACACCACCTTGCCGTCTTTCACCAGGCCGCCCGCGTGGTCGGAATGGGCGTGGGTCAGCAAGACTTCAGTAATGTCCTCGGGTTTGATCCCCTGGGTGGCGAGGCTCTCAATCAGACGTCCGCCGTTGCCGGGGCCAAAGAGCTGGCCGGAACCGGTATCCACCAGGATTTTGTGTCCGGGCATCGCAATCAGGAACGCGTTGATGGACACTTCCGCCGGGTTTGTCTGAAAGTTTTTCGCGAGCAGTGCATCAATGTTTTGCGGCGTTGTCCGGCGCAGTAGCTTATGCAGATCCTGCGCAACGGTCCCGTCCGTAAACGACGTTACCAGAACGTCACCGACCTGCACGCTGTAACCGCCCGCCGGTTGTTTAACGACGTGCTGCGGCGATTCTGCCGAGGCCTGCAGCGCAGGGTAGAACAGCAATGAACTGGAAATCAGCGTGGAAAGAGCAAGTTTTTTCACGGTAAGCATACGAGTCTCCTTTGAAAGTGCTCATCTTACTGCTCCGTAAAATTATAAGAACCTGCTCAGAAATGATAGGACCTATAAACGAGATAAATAGCACAGCGCAACAGCCGGGTGGTGGTGAAGCCATTCCCGGCCCGTAAAGCATTATTTTTTCAGCGGTGCGTTCCAGCTATCCAGCGTGGCCCTGGACCAGGCACCATAAGCGGCATTAGGCAGCACAATCCAGTCGTTGCCGAAGTGTTCCGCGCTGGCCTCAACCAGTTCACGCTGCTGCTCGCTCGGTTTTTTGTTTTTGAACTGTACGGCGAAGTCCGGCAGGCTGTCGCCGAACAGCATCACGATCTGCTGCTTTTTGAGGATGCTCTGACGGCGCTCTTCCTTGCTGACCGTATCCAGCAGCACGCTCTCGTCAGATACCTGCGGCAGGCCGAGAGCGTTTAACGTCTTCAGCGTGTCGGCTTTGTTTTCCTGCATACGGTCCGAGACATAGTAGATACGGACCTTGCTTTGATTCACGTGGTCAAGAAACGCCTTCGCTCCCGGGATTAAGCCGGGTTTTCCCTGTTTTTCCCAGTCGCTCCAGGTATCCCATTTCGTATAGTCGTGACACTGCGCCATGTCGCGCACCAGCAGAGGGGTGTTATCCAGCACCGTTTCATCCAGGTCCATCACCACGGCGTAATTTTCAGGTGTTTTCAGATCTTTTAATTTTTCGTTGAAACGCTCGGTGGCAAACCGATACGTCTGCAGCTGAAGGGCCAGAATCTCTGCCGATTTCTGCTGATAGCGCAGCGCCATTTCGTACGCTTTGGGTTCACACAGCTCGTGCTCAGCGGCCGTCGCCGCTGCACTCAAAACGGGTAATGCCAGCAGTAATGCCTTAGCCATTGAATTCACACTTCTTTCCTCAACACCGTGGTTAAAATCCCGAAAGCGTAATGAAGTTCAATGACAGAAATATGAAGGCAGCGTCGCTACACCAGCATGTAATACCAGAACAGGGCGACCTCGTCTTTTTCAGGTAAGGCGTTGTAAAGATGACGATCGTACCCGCCCAGGGTGAACCCGTAGTTACGGTAAAACAGACAGGCAGAGACGTTCACATTTTGTGTTTCAAGCCGTAATCCCGGCGCGTTTATGCTGCGGGCCCACACGTGCGCGGCAGCCATTAATTTTTGCGCAGCGCCGGTTCTGCGTCTGGTGCGATCAACGGCAATATAATCCACTGAAATAAATTTATTCCAGCCGATTGACGCGGTAATAAATCCGGCTAATTCACCGTCATCGGTTTCCGCAACAAGAAATATGGCGTCCGGATTAACGCAATGGTTTTCAAGCGTTTGGATGTCGAGTTCGTAGGTTTTTATCCAGGGTTCGGCGACGGCTTCAATATGCAAATCACAATGGATAAAGGGCTCTCGCGCAATGTGGCTAATGGTGAAAGAAAAGTCACAACATTCAAGACGGACGAGGTCCGTATTTAATCCTTTTCGAATCTGCATAGTATTCCTGGTAGTGAGTTATTTCATAAAGAATAGACGACGCGGTTAAATCCGCTGAGCTCACGCACTTGAGATCCTGAACTAAGCTTGTACTTCGTTCCGCGTAAAATGTGGGTCATTCGAGGACAATGAATGGAATTCAGGACATTTCAAAAGCAGTGGGGTGCTGAGTTTATTTCCGATGACGTGGTACGTTTTCGCGTCTGGGCAGAAGGACAGAAAGAACTTACGCTACGTCTGGCCGCCACCGACGTGCCGATGACGGCGGTGGGGCACGGCTGGTTCCAGGCAGACGTCCCCGGCGTCATGCACGGTGCAGAGTATCAGTTTGTCCTGCAGGACGGCATGGCGGTACCCGACCCGGCATCGCGCGCGCAAAAGGGCGACGTTAACGGGCCATCGGTTGTTATCAATCCCCGACGCTATCAGCCGGTTAACCGGGACTGGGCAGGGCGGCCGTGGGAAGAGACGGTCATTTACGAGCTGCACGTCGGCACCTTTACCCCGGAGGGCACCTTCCGGGCGGCCATCGACAAGCTGCCCTATCTGGCGGAGCTCGGTATCACCCAGCTTGAAGTGATGCCCGTTTCCCAGTTTGGCGGAACCCGCGGCTGGGGCTACGACGGCGTGCTGCTGTATGCCCCGCACGCTGCCTACGGCACGCCGGAGGATTTTCACGCGTTTATCGACGCCGCGCACGGGCTGGGGCTTTCCGTGGTGCTGGATATCGTGCTCAACCACTTCGGCCCGGAGGGGAATTATCTCCCTCTGCTGTCGCCCGCGTTTTTTGATGCGGATCGAATGACGCCGTGGGGCAACGGCATCGCTTACGAGCGCGAGCCGGTGAGGCAGTACATCACCGACGCATCGCTCTACTGGCTGACGGAGTACCGTCTGGACGGCCTGCGCTTTGATGCCATCGACCAGATTAAAGACAGCTCCGGAACGCACATTCTGGAGGAGATTGCCGCGAAGATCCGCGAGGCGATCCCGCTCCGTCACGTTCACCTGACCACGGAAGACAGCCGCAACGTGATTTTCCTGCATCCGCGCGATGAACAGGGCAACACGCCGCTGTTTACCGCCGAGTGGAATGATGACTTCCACAACGCTGCCCACGTGTTTGCCACCGGCGAAACGCACGCCTACTACCAGGATTTTGCGTGTGAGCCGGAGAAAAAGTTCGCCCGTGCGCTGGCGGAAGGGTTTGTCTACCAGGGCGAGATTTCGCTGCAAACCGGGGAATCTCGCGGGGTGGAGTGCCGTACCCAGCCGCCGCAGTTCTTCGTCGATTTCATTCAGAACCACGATCAGACCGGGAATCGCGCCCAGGGGGAGCGGCTCATCACCCTCGCGGGGGCCGACAGGACGCGGGTGCTGCTTGCCGCGCTGCTGCTCTCTCCCCATATCCCGCTACTGTTCATGGGCGAGGAGTTCGGTGAAACGCATCCTTTCCTGTTCTTCACCGATTTTCACGGCGACCTGGCAAAAGCGGTGCGGGAAGGGCGCGCGAAAGAGTTTACCGGCCACGCCGGGCACGATGAAGCCGTCCCGGACCCAAACGACGTTAACACCTTCGTTCGCTCAAAGCTCGACTGGCATAAGATTGCTACCGACGAAGGGAAAACGTGGCTGCGCTTCACCCGCCACCTGCTGACGTTGCGCCATCGCTATATCGTTCCGCTTCTGCATCAGGGCGGCATCGTTGAAGGCAAGACGATCGAGACCGCGCCCGGCATGGTGGCGGTGAGCTGGCGCTTCCCGTCCGGTACGCTCTCTCTGGCGCTCAATATTGGCCCTAAGCCTGTCGACGTGCCCGCGCTCGCAGGGGAGACGCGCTTCGCCTGGCCGGAGGTAAACGACGTTTTGCCGCCGAACAGTATTGTCGTTCGCTTTGCTGATGGAGACGCATCGTTATGATCCCTTCCGCCACGTACCGTATTCAGTTCCGCAACGGCATGACGTTTGACCGCGCTGTCGAGCTGGTGCCGTATCTGAAAGACCTCGGCATCAGCCACCTCTACGCCTCGCCCGTGTTTACCGCCACAACGGGTTCCACCCACGGCTATGACGTGACCAACCCGAATGAAATTGACCCCGCGATTGGCGGTCGGGCAGGGTTTGACCGCATGGCCGCGGCGCTCAGGCAGGCTGGCATGGGGCTGATTCTGGATATTGTCCCGAACCATATGTCCACCTCGCTGGAAAACGCCTGGTGGCGGGACGTGATTGAATATGGCCAGCAGAGCCGCTATTTCCGCTATTTCGATATCGACGCGTCGCGCCCGCTTACGCTGCCGTTTCTCGGCGACACGTTTGAGGCGGAGCTGGAGAAGGGTGCCATTACGTTAAAACGTGACCCTGTCACGAATAAAGCCTCTCTGGTCTATTACGACACGGCGTACCCGCTTAATCCGGGCACGTACAGCGAGGATAAAAGCATCGCCGAACTGCATGAGCTGCAGAGCTGGCGGCTGATGTCCTGGCGGGAAGCGCCGAAGCAGCTCTCATGGCGGCGCTTCTTCGAGATCACCGGTCTTGTAGGCGTACGGGTTGAAGACGAGGAGGTCTTTGACGACACGCACCGTCTCATTCTTGAGCTGGTTCACGCGGGCGTGGTTGACGGCCTGCGCATTGACCATATTGACGGCCTGGCCGATCCGCTGGGTTATTTGCAGAAGCTGCGGCAGGCAGCCGGACCTGACTGTTACATCACGGTCGAAAAAATTCTCGCGAAGGGAGAGCAGCTCCCCACCGACTGGCCGGTTTCCGGCACCACCGGCTACGAGTTTATCGCCTCGCTGGCAGAGGTGCTGGTCGACGACGATAACCTCTCGCGCCTGGAGACTATCCACGACGAGACGCTGGGCGTCACGGTTGATCGCCACGCCGAACTGCGCGATGCCAAGGGGCTGATGACCGATCGTAATTTTGAGGGCGAGTTCACCACGCTGCTAAACCTTGCGGACGATCTGGCCCGCCGCAATGACGTTGCGCTGCCGCGCGAGGAGATCCGCCACGCGCTGCGCGAGTTGCTTATCGCTTTTCCGGTGTACCGCACCTACGGCACTCGCGAGGGATTAACCCCGCCTGACGTGGCGCTACTTAACCGCGTAGTCGCCAGCGTGGAGACGTCCGAAGCAGCCCTGAGCCTGATTGTGCGCATTCTTACCGGCGATCTGCCGGAAGATTGCCGCGACTGCGCCGCGCTTTTCAGAACCCGCTTCCAGCAGCTGACCGGGCCGCTGATGGCGAAATCGGTGGAAGATACGCTGTTTTTCCGTCTGAACCTTGAGCTTGCGCTCAATGAAGTGGGCGCTGACCCGACGCCGCGCGCGTTCTCGTTATCCCGCTTTCACCAGGAGATGCGCATTCGTCTCGCCCGTCAGCCCGACGCGCTGCTGGGCACCTCCACGCACGATACCAAGCGCGGAGAAGACGCCCGGGCGCGGCTCTACACCCTGACGGAGGCGCCGGAACGCTGGGGAGAAAATCTCGCCCGCTGGCGGCAGATGAACCAGACCCAGGTGCGTTTTCTCAACGACGGCACCGCGCCGAACGCCGCCGATACCTGGATGATCTATCAGGCGCTGGCGGGCGTCTGGCCCGCCACGCTGTCGCCTGACGATGCCGAAGGGCTTGCATCGCTGGAGACGCGTTTCCTCGGCTTCCTTGAGAAAGCGCTTCGCGAGGCGAAGCAGCGCACCGACTGGATCGACAGCAACGAGAGCTATGAGAGCGTGGTGCTGAGCTATGCGCGGCATCTGCTTTCCCCGGATAACGCCCCGTTCCTGCACGATTTCAGCGAGGCGATGCAGCCCTTTATCCGCGCCGGGCTGATGAACAGCCTCAGCCAGACGGTCATCAAGCTGACGGCGCCCGGCGTGCCGGATATCTATCAGGGCAGCGAGGCGCTCAACTTTAGCCTCGTCGACCCGGATAACCGGCGGGAGCCGGACTTCAACGCGCTGGTGCAAAACCTCAGCGCGGCGGATGCTTCAGTGTTTGAACACCCGGCGTGCTGGCGGGACGGCAGGGTAAAGCAGTTTGTCACCGCCACGCTGCTGCGGCTTCGACCGCATTACGACGCGCTTTTCCGCTACGGCGACTGGCTGCCGCTCAAGGTTTCCGGTGAGCGCGAGGAGAACCTGATTGTCTATGCGCGCGTTAAAGACGAGGAGGCGCTGATCGTTGCCGTGCCGCGTCTGGTTTTTGGCATCACCGATAATCATCAGCTGTGGGTCAATACCACGGTAGCGATACCCGACGAACTGGCCGGGAAGCGCTATCGGGATCTGTTCAGCGGTGAAAGCCGCATTCTGCAAGAGACGCTGGATTTAACGTCAGAAAAGGGATGTGTACTGGTTCTGCTTACCTGCGAATAATCGTGGAGAACGAAAATGGCAAAGGAAACTACGTTTGAAATTCGGGCCGGTCATGGCCAGCAGTTGGGGGCGAATTATGACGGGAAGGGCGTTAACTTCGCGCTGTTCTCCGCGCACGCGGAGCGGGTGGAGCTCTGTCTGTTTGACCCGTCCGGGAAAACAGAAATCGCCCGGCTGGAGCTGCCGGAGTATACCCATGAGGTCTGGCACGGCTATGTGCCTGACCTGAAACCCGGTGCGCTGTACGGCTATCGCGTCTACGGCCCCTACGATCCGGAAAACGGTCACCGCTTTAACCCGCATAAGCTGCTTATTGACCCGTATGCCCGTGAACTGGTGGGCGATATCGACTGGAACGACGCCCATTTCGGCTATGAGCTGGGGCACGACGAACTGGATCTTAGCTTCGATACGCGGGACAGCGCGCCGTTTACGCCGAAATGCAAGGTTATCGACCCGAACGCTTTTGACTGGCAGGACAACAACCGGCCAAACGTGCCCTGGCCACATACCGTCGTCTATGAGAGCCACGTGAAGGGTTTCACCCAGATGAACCCGGCCATCCCGCCCGAGCTGCGCGGGACGTTCGAAGGGATGGGACACAAAGCCTCGGTCGACTACATCAAAAGCCTCGGCATTACCTCGGTGGAGCTGCTACCCGTTCACTGGTTCCCGGACGACCAGCATCTGCTCGACCGTGGCCTGAAGAACTTCTGGGGCTATAACACGCTCGGCTTTTTTGCTCCGGCGTCGCGCTACTATGGCCCGGCGGGGATCCAGGGCTTTCGCGACATGGTGCGCGCCTATCATGACGCGGGCATCGAGGTGATTCTGGACGTGGTCTACAACCACACGGCGGAAGGTAACGAGCTGGGGCCAACGCTTTCATTCAAGGGCATTGATAACTACAGCTACTACCGCACGCTGCCGGACCAGCACCGGTATTACATTAACGACACCGGGACGGGGAACACGGTGAATACCTCGCACCCGCGCGTGCTGCAGATGGTGATGGATTCCTTGCGCTACTGGGCCGAATCCATGCACATTGACGGTTTTCGTTTCGACCTGGGGACGATTCTGGGCCGCGAGCCTGAGGGGTTCGATCCGCGCGGGGGCTTTTTCGACGCCGTTACCCAGGATCCAGTGCTCTCTAAGCTCAAGCTAATTGGCGAGCCCTGGGATATTGGCCCCGGCGGCTATCAGGTCGGTGGCTTCCCGCCAGGCTGGGGAGAGTGGAACGACAAATACCGCGATACCGTGCGCGAGTACTGGAAGGGGGACAACGTCTCGACGGACTTTGCCGCGCGTCTGCTGGGCTCCGGGGATCTGTACGACCTACGCGGGCGTCGCCCGTGGGCCAGCGTCAACTTTATCACCGCCCACGACGGCTTTACGCTGAATGACCTGGTGTCGTACAACGAGAAGCACAACGCCGACAACGGCGAGGACAATAACGACGGGCATAACGATAACCGGTCGTACAACTATGGCGAAGAAGGGCCGACGGAGAACCCGGACATTATCGCCACCCGCGAACGGCAGAAGCGTAATTTCCTGACCACGCTGCTTTTCTCCCACGGTACGCCGATGCTGCTGGCGGGGGACGAGTTTGGCCGCACGCAGAAGGGCAACAACAACGGCTACTGCCAGGACAGCGAGATCTCATGGATCGACTGGAAGGGGCTGTCCGAAAACGACGCGGCGCTGCGCGAGTTCACCCGCCGGCTCATTGCCCTGCGCGCGCAGCAGCCGTTGCTGCGTCGTGAGAGCTGGCGCGACGGGCTCGAGATCCGCTGGTTCAATGCCGGAGGCGGTCCGCAGCAGGCCGAGCAGTGGGATGAAGGATCAACGCTCGGGGTCTCCATCAGCAGGCCGGATCTTCAGCAGGAGGACGGCATCTGGCACGACGTGCTGATGCTGTTCAATCCGTTTGAAGGCACCGTGCCGTTCCAGATCCCGCAGTTTGGCGAAGGGGGATGGGTGCTGGAGCTTTCTACGGCGGATGACGCTGCCGCCGGGACAGCGTTCACCGAAACCGTAGAGTACGAACTGGCTGGACGCAGCATTACCCTGTTCAGACGTCCGTAATTCAGAGTGATGCCGCCGCGCGGGCGGCGGTGTCATACAGGGAGGAGATCGCGCGTAGCAGCTGCGCGGTTTCGCCGATCGATTTCCCGGAAATGCCGCTCTCCGCATGAATGGCGATCAGGCACGCTTCGCGCACGTCCCGGTACTTCATGCACAACGCTTTCCCTTCCTCCGTGGTGGAGAAAAAGAGCTCTTTACCCGCTTTCTCGCTCGTCACGTAGCCCGCTTTGACCAGCTTTTTCAGGGCATAGGTCACTACATGCGTGTCTTCCACGTTGAGAACAAAGCAGATATCGGCCAGCTTTTTCTTGCGGTTGCGGTGGTTCACGTGATGCAGCAGCGAAACGTCAAAAGCGCCCATATCCGGCTCTCCGGCTGCGGCCATGCAGCGCACCATCCACTTGTTAAACGCGTTGCCGGTCATGATCAGCGCGTACTCCAGCTCTGACAGTTCCGCGCAGCGCTCCGACACCAGATGGCGGGAGGAGACGATCCGGCCATCGTTGATATCGTTGCAATCGGGTGAAGCACTCTTTTTCGAGGTCATAACGTTCCTTAGCCAGAAATGTAAACTCGTCGATAAAATAAGAACATTTTATTGATAATTTGTTTACATGTTTTTGAGGTTCAGATATAGCTTTTTAGCGCAGGTTTTGTGAAGCCTGGCGAAAAACACAACATCGCTCGCCGCAAATTAAAAAAATAGCCGTCGGCGCGCAACGCTCACTTTCGATAGGGTAAACGTTATGGACGGTACTACGCTGTTGCCGCTGATCGGGATACCGATCGTGGTCATTGGTTTTGCACTGCGCTTCAACCCGCTGCTGGTCGTTGTGGTGGCGGGGCTGGCGACGGGCCTGCTGGTCGGGATGGATTTCGGGATGCTGCTGGAGACCTTTGGCGAGAAGTTCGTCAATAGCCGATCGCTGGCGACCTTCATCCTGATCCTGCCGGTAATTGGTCTGCTGGAATATTACGGGCTTAAAGAGCGCGCCCAGGCCTGGGTGGCGAAGATCGCCAGCGCCACCTCGGCGCGTATTCTGATGCTCTACTTCGTGGCGCGTGAAGGAACCGCCGCGCTGGGGCTGATGTCGCTGGGCGGCCATGCCCAGACGGTACGCCCGCTGCTGGCCCCGATGGCCGAAGGGGCAGCGCTGAACGAATACGGCGAACTGCCGCAGCACATTCGCGACAAAATCAAGGCCCATGCCGCGGCGTGCGATAACATCGCGGTCTTCTTTGGGGAAGATATCTTTATCGCCTTCGGTGCGGTGCTGCTGATTGACGCGTTTCTGAAGGAAAACGGGATCGAAGGGATCGAGCCGCTGCACATCGGCCTGTGGGCCATTCCCACCGCCATTGCGGCATTGATTATTCATATGACGCGCCTGCTGCGCCTGGATGCCAGCATCCGCCGCGACGTCATGGCCTGGCGTGCAGAGCAGGGTACGCAGGGGGCCGCGCAATGATGACGCTTATCACCATTAATCGCGTGTATTACCTGATCGGCTTTGTTGTGATGCTGCTGGTTGTCATGACCCTGCGCGACCGCGCTAATCCGAAGCGTTTTACCACCGCGCTGTTCTGGTTTTTATTCGGCGGTATCTTCCTGTTCGGTGACCTGATGGTTCAGGAGCTGGGCAAATCGCTGGCGTACCGGATCGTTGGCGGTTGCGTTATCGCTATCGCGCTGCTGGCGGGTTTTGGCCTGGTCGGGAAAGGCCACTATAAAATGGCCTCCGACGAGGAGCGCATTGCCTCGTCAAACCGCCTTAAAAACTGGCTGTTCCTGCCCGCGCTGATGATTCCGGTGGTGACGGTAATCGGGACGCTGTTCCTGAAGGGGGTGTCGATTGGCGGTGTTTACCTTCTCGACCAGAAACAGCTCACTCTGGCGGCGCTGTGCGTGGCCTGCGTCGCGGCGATCCTCACCGGCTGGTGGCTGACCAAAGGCACGCCGCTGCACGCCATTCGTCAGTCCCGTCGTCTTGTCGATACCATCGGCTGGGCGGTGATCCTGCCGCAGATGCTGGCCATGCTCGGCGGCGTGTTCGTGGCGGCCAATACCGGTGATTCGGTGCAGAAGGTGGTGAGCCTGTTCGTGAACCCGGACAGCCGCTTCATGCTGGTGGTCATTTACTGCGTGGGGATGGCGCTGTTTACCATGATCATGGGGAACGCCTTTGCGGCCTTCCCGGTGCTGAGCGCGGGGATCGCCTTACCGTTCCTGATCAACGTGCATCACGGCAACCCGGCGCCGCTGCTGGCGATCGGCATGTACGCGGGCTACTGCGGCACGCTGATGACGCCAATGGCTGCGAACTTCAATATCGTTCCCGCCGCGCTGCTGGAGCTGAAAGACAAATATCAGGTGATCAAGATCCAGATCCCGACCGCGTTAACCCTGCTGGTGGTGAACGTGTTCCTCATGTATTTCCTCGTGTTTCGCTAAGGAGCTGTTATGGAATTGACGCAACATCAGGCTGACGCGTTTGCCCGCATGCCTTTAACCTATTTGCGCCAGGAATACCCGAACCACATCATGCATCTACTGAATGATGACGGTGACGTTCTGCCGCCTCGCGAGCTGCACCCGATTTTCTACGGCTGTTTCGACTGGCACTCGGCGGTGCACGGCTACTGGCTGCTGCTGCGCTGCGTGCGCCTCTATCCTGAGCTACCGTGTCGGAATGACATCGTCGCGCTTTTCGACGAGCACCTGACCGACGAGAACCTGGCCAAGGAGCTGGCCTATTTCACCGCGCCGTTCCGCGCCTCGTTTGAGCGGCCGTATGGCTACGGATGGCTGCTGGCGTTGGCCCAGGAGCTGAAACAATCGTCGCTGCCGCAGGCCACAGGCTGGTACCAGACGCTGGAGCCGCTCACCCAGGATATTCGCAACCGGCTGGTGGATTACCTCAGCAAGCTCACCTATCCGATCCGCGTCGGAACGCACTACAACACGGCGTTTGCCCTCGCGCTGGGGCTGGACTACGCCCGAGCCGTGGAAGATAGCGCGCTTGAGCAGGCGATTATGACGGCGGCGGAGCGGTTTTATCTCGCCGACACGCGCTACCCGGCCCATTACGAGCCGGGTGGCGATGAGTACATCTCTGGTGCGCTGACGGAAGCGCTGCTGATGAGCAAGGTCGCAGAGAATTTCCCGGCCTGGTTTGACGCGTTTCTGCCGGATATCGGCTCCATTGCGGCGCTGATGAACCCGGCGGAAGTGAGCGACCGTACCGACCCGAAAATTGCTCATCTGGATGGGTTAAACCTCAGCCGCGCCTGGTGTATGAAGCATATTGCCAGGGCGCTTCCGGCAAACCACCCGGCCCAGCAGGCCTTGCGTGATGCCGTGGCGAAACACCTGGCGGCAAGCGTCGGGCACGTGGTGGGCAGTCACTACAGCGGCGGGCACTGGCTGGCGAGCTTTGCGTTGCTGGCGCTGGAATAAACGAACGAGTCGTCTTTTTTGCCGGGTGGCAGCTTTGCCTTACCCGGCCGTTGTACCGTACAAACGTAGCGCCGCCGGGCGATTCAGGCTGAAGCCCGAACCGCAGGGCGCATCCTGCTCAGGCTAAACAAAACCGATCCCGTCGAGGCGATGACGGCGATCCACAATGCCAGATGCACGGCCCGATCGTGGTCTGATCCGGTCGTCGCAAGCAGCACCCCCACGGTGGCGGCCCCCAGACATTGCCCGAACGTCCTGACGATAGACAACACCCCTGAGGCATAGCTGGCATATTCCCGTGCCACATTAGAGAGCATTTCCCGGTTATTGGGGCTCTGGAAGCAGCCAAACCCAATCCCGCAAACCAGACTGCGCAGGCAGATATTCCATACGGACGGATTTTCCGGCAACGTCGCCAGCAGGACCAGCCCACCGACAAAAATCATCAGGCCGATAGTCGAGATCAGCGGCGCGGAAAGGGTATCTGCCCAGCGCCCCGCGTGCGGTGCGATCAGCACGATGCCCATTGGCCACGGGGTGAACAGCAGCGCCGAAACCACCGGGCTGTAGCCATACACGCTCTGAAACAGGAACGGCAGCGCGACAAAGGTGATGCCCTGGCTGACAAACGAGGCCAGCGAGGTCAGGGCGGCGAGGGTGAAGCGTCCGTTTCTGAACATAACGGGCGGCAGTATGGGACTGCGCGCGCGCCAAATACGCCAGACGAAGGCGATAGCGCTGACCAGCGTGAGAAGCCCCCAGCCAGCGGCTGCCGGGTTAATGCCTTGCGTTATGTGCTGAAGGCTGTCGGCCAGCATGATTGCAGAACCTAACAGCACGGCGGAGAGCGCGGCGCCCGGCGCATCAAAGGGGGAGCGGTCAACGTCCGACTGGCGCGGCAACGCCCGCCATGCCAGCAACAGGGCAATACTTCCCGGAACAAGGTTAATGGCGAACAGCCACTGCCAGCTCAGCGCGTCCAGTATCGTTCCCCCCAGTACAGGGGCAATCGCCGTGCTGGAAGCAATAAGCAGGGCGTGCAGCCCAAGAATACGCCCAAGCAGTCGCCCCGGAAAAACGGAACGCAGGATCGCCGGGGCGATACTCAGGGTAGCCGCGCCGCCGATGCCCTGCAGAATACGCATCCCGATCAGCATGTCGGGCGTTTTCGCCAGCGCGCAGCCGAGCGAGGTGAACGTAAAGGTGGCAAGCCCGGCAAGAAAAACCGGTCGAAAGCCCACGCGCGCCGCCAGCGCCGCGAAGATGGCCAGCGTCATTGCCGCCGATAGTAGATAACCGTTGGCAAACCACACCGCAACGTTCGCGGGGACCTGCATCGCCCTTGCCATGGAGGGCAGCGCGATGTTGATCATGGTGCCGTCAAAGACGCCCATCAGCGTGGTGGTCATGACGGCGGCCATCACCCGGGCGCGTTCATGACCGGGTAAGCCTTCATCGCCGGGCTGGTTTGAAAAGAGCGTCATCGTCGTTACTCCGCATAAGAATAGTGATGACGAAACTATAATCATGGGGTATACAGGGCGGAAGACGCAGCACTTGCACTTTATCGTTGCATATAACGCCTTATCTGAGGAGCTATCGTGTCCGATCCTGACTTTAACCTTCTGGTTGCGCTCGACGTTCTGCTGGCCGAAGCCAGCGTGGCTGGCTCGGCGCGGCGCTTAAACCTGAGCACGTCCGCCATGAGCCGCACCCTGAGCAGGCTGCGGGAGGTGACAGGCGATCCTATCCTGGTGCGGGCCGGTCGGCAGATGGTGCTGACGCCCTGGGCCGAAGCCACCCGGGACCGGGCCAGAAGCGCTGTGCATGAGGCAAGGGCGGTACTGCAACCCTCCATGGAAACGCTGAATGTTGAGCGTATGGAGCGCCTGTTCACCATCCGAGCCAACGACGGCTTTGTGGTGGCGTTTGGGCCACTGCTCATTGCCGCAGTGGCGGCGGTGGCGCCCGACGTCTGCATTCGCTTTTCGCCGAAACCTGAGAAAACGTCGCGCTATCTGCGTGAGGGGCTGGTTGACCTGGAGATCGGCGTGCAGAGCAATATGGGGCCTGAAATTCGTCTGCAACGACTCTTTCAGGACCGGTTTGTTGGCGCGGTGCGCCAGGGGCATCCACTGGCCTCGCTGCCGTCAGTCAGCCTGGAGGATTATGTCGCCTGGGGGCACGTGGTGGCCTCGCCCGACGGCTCGTTACACGGGTTTGTCGATGAGGCGCTGGCGGAACGCGGGATGAAGCGCAAAATTGCCAGCGTGGTGCCAGGGTTCCCGACGGCGTTATCGGTGGCGCTGGTCTCCGATCTCGTTGCCATGGTGCCGGCGCTCTATCTGCTCAATCAGCCAATGACCGAGCGCGTGCACGTCTTTGAACTGCCGTTTAAAACCCGGAGTATTACGGTGTCACAGATGTGGCATCCGCGCATGGAAAAGGACCCGGCGCATCGCTGGCTCAGGGAAAAGGTGCTGGAGGTGTGCCGCGCTGTACGCTGACGGCTCAGGCCACTTTTTTCGGCACGGAGAGAATGAAGCGCGTCGATACCGCATCCGATTCCACGCGAACGTTCGTTCTAATTTTGTGATGTGCGTCAGGTTTTAGTGTTCAGTAATATTACCTTTTACTCGATGAGCGATTGCTTAATACCTCTCCGACAACAGGAGCAGCGGTAAATGCGTTTGGCCAGCCAGCGTAAAACGCGGCTTGGGTAACGATCTCCCCAGCTTCCTCAGCAGAAAGTCCATTATCCATCGCCCTGTTAAGGTGATAGCCAATCTGCGCACTCTGTCCGGATGCGATTAACGCGCTGACCGTAATCAGGCTTCTGTCGCGGGGTTTCAGCGCGGGTCTTTGCCAGAGATCCAGGAACAGGGGGTCAGCAGTAAATTTAACCAGGCCTGGAGATATTGGGCCTACATTTTTTTCCACTGTCTCTGAACGCTGCTTTTCTGCTTCCTGATTGAGAGGAAGCAGGTCCGGAGAAGCTTCAGGAAGTGCATCTGCCGTGACGCCACGAGTTTCAAATACTGCTTTGGTCACGCTGACGGCTGACATTGCATTTGGCCAACCTGAGTAGAACGCCAGATGGGTAATGATTTCTGATAATTCCGCTGGCGTAACGCCGCTATCGAGAGCGACGTCAATATAGTGCTTAAGCTCGGCAGGCTGGTTACGGGCAATCAGCATGGCGACGGTCACCATACTACGATCTCTGGGCGAGAGGGCATCGCGTGTCCACAGATCTTCAGTAATCGCTTCTCGACCAAAGCGCGCAAGAGCCGGTGAGACGGAACGAATATCAGCTTCAGGAATCGCTGAAGGTTCAATTTTCATCATAGCTTTACCTCTTGTTTCCTCAGCATTAGCAAAATCAGAAATAACAAGCGACATGGCCGCCGCTGCAATTACGCTTTTCATGTTAATCCTCACTGGTCAACGGTGCGGATCCTGTTTGATTCCGCCTTTGTTACGAAGAAATACCGGTTTTACCGGGATAGCGTCCTTCCTGGCGCTCATATGCGCCGTTTGCTTGAGATAGTCCAGGAAGTGCGGCGTTTGTCGGTGCAGTTGATAATCCTCCTCAGTGGCGTAAATCTCATAGAAATACCAGCGGTTCGGACTCTGTGAGTCTGTAGCGGCATACATGGCTAACACGCCTTTCTCTACTTTGAGCGACTCGGCCATTTCAGGAAGGACGATGTTTTTAAATTCGGTCTGAAATTCAGGCTTTACCTCGACGATCACCAGATTATTAATGGTTCGCTCATTCGGTATGATGTGTTTGTCGCCCAGAAACTGTGGCTCCAGAGTGATTTTATTTTTCAGATCGATAATGTCAGGTGCCCGGGCAGCGAATGCCTTGTATGGTTCGGCATTCAGATGTTTGCGGTAAGCACTCTCGTTTTCATAGAGTTCGACCATGAATGCCTTACGTGGATTGTCGCTTCGTTGCTGGGCGTACATCGCCAGCGTACCTGCTTCATGATCAACCGAAGCGGAAATCGTCTGCCTGGCCACGTCTTCAAACTCTTTGTCCCGATCGGGTCTGACGCCGAGCTCAAAGATATTCATCACTACCTTATCCGGCGCGTCCGGTTTTGTTGCAAAGACAGAGCTGCTTATTAGCATGCAAATTAAAAGCATAAGGGGCTTTTTCACGTTGATCCTTTTACTGAAATGACTGTTTGCTACCGCGTCCAGACCTGCTTAACGTCTTTCGTTTGCGGCGTGTTTTGCGCCATAATCCCCGTCAGAACGTGCGGCTGGTAGGTTTCTTCCAGAAACCGGATTTCCTCAAGGCTCAGTTGAAGATTTACGGCGTTTACCGCGCCATCAACGTGATCTTTTTTTGTGGCCCCTACGACAGGTGACGTGACCTTTGTCAGCAGCCAGGCGAGTGAGATTTCCGTCATGGACACCTGATGTCGTTCAGCAAGCTCGGCGACGCGCTCGATAATGCTCCGATCCTGTTCAGCCGTGCTGTCATATTTCCCGCGCGCATAATCATCCTCCGTGGCTCGCCGCGTGTGGCCTTCTTTCCGGGCGAGACGGCCGCTGGCGAGCGCGCTATAGGGCGTCATTGCGATATCATCTTCAGCGCACAGACCGAAGAGCTCTCGTTCATCTTCACGCATAATCAGGTTGTAGTGGCTTTGCACGGAAACAAAGGGCGTCAGCCCTTCGCGTTCGGCAAGCGCGTTCGCTTTCGCAAGCTGCCAGGCATAGCAATTGGAAATACCAATAGCGCGCACTTTGCCCGCAGTAACGGCGGCATGCAGCGCTTCAAGCACCTCAATAACGGGCGTGTTGTAATCCCAGATGTGGTAGATGTAGAGGTCGATGTAGTCCATCCCCAGATTCTGCAGGCTCTGGTCGAGCGATCGGGCTATTGCCTCTTTTCCGCCGATCCCCGCGGCAATTTGCGCGGCGGTTCGTGGCAGAAACTTGGTGGCCAGCACCACGTCCTCGCGTTTTGCCATCTCCCGCAGCGCCCGGCCAACGTATTGCTCGCTGGAGCCGTTCTGATAGGCGATGGCGGTATCGTAAAAATTGATACCCTTTTCGAGACCGTAGCGGATGATGTCCCGGCTTGCTGTTTCGTCCAGCGTCCAGCGATGCTGGCCCGTTAACGGGTCTCCAAACCCCATACATCCCATACAGATGCGGGAGACCAGTAAGTCACTTTTACCGAGCCGGGTATACTGCATCGTTATTCTCCCTCTGGATTATTCACGACGGTATTGAGCAGATCGACAAGCCTTGAAGCGTGTTCCCGGGCAAGCGTTTTTTGCTGCGCAATTTTGTCGGCATCCCGGTCGGCATAGCTGATACCGCAGGTATAAACCGGCGCCAGCAGCTCAAGATTGCACAGTCTTGCCGTGGTCTCGAACGGAATAAGATACTCTTCAATGGCATGGCCAAAGAAACCGTCAGCGGTATAGAGCGCCTGTGGCGCCCCTGTAGTGAAGGAGAGGATTAGCTTTTTACCGCCCAGTTTCGCCGCTGAGCCATGCGCGAAGCCGTGGACAAAGACCTCGTCCAGCCATTGTTTCATTAACCCGGGCAGCCCATACCAGGAAAAAGGAAACTGCCAGACAATCACATCGGCCCTGAGCAGGCTTTCCTGCTCCGAAGCGATATTGAATTTGCCGTCCGGATAGAGCCAGTCCAGACGACGAATTTCAGCATCGGGAAGGGCGGTCGCCACTTCATCAAGGATAGTGGCGTTGGCGACGGAATGGTTCAGCTCAGGATGACCTGAAATAACAAGGATATTTTTCATTTCAATACGTTAAAGAGGCTGGTGAATTTTCAACCCAGTATAGAGTGACACCATTATTTTTTTTAGAGCAGTAAAGGCTCATTCACTTTTAGACAAAAACTAATAATGGTCGACTGTTCTCATTGTGCCCGGTCATCATGAACCCGTGAACTACGCCATGATGCCTAGTAAACGTTCTGCATTGCGAAACGCGATGGCCTCTTTTTCAGCCTTGTTGACGGGCAGACTGTCGATAAATGTTTTTACACCGTCCAGGGTCTGATAGGGGTAATCAACGGAGAACAGGATCCTGTCTGCCCCCATTAACGCGTAGATAAACTGGAAGTGCGGCAGTGTCAGCATACCTGACGGGGTAACGTAAACGTGTTCCTGGAAGGTTCTCGTTAGCGTGCGTGACAGACCCGTTGCAGCCAGCGGAAGGCTGTCATCAAGACGCTGCAGCCAGAAGGGCAGCATCTCCCCCCAGTGGCCACTGATTACCTGCAGGTGGGGATATTTATCAAATGCGCCCGATAACATCAGCCGTAACAAATGGATCCCGGCTTCGTGATGCCAGCCCCAGCCAAACATAGAGAGCCGGGCGTTGACCTCTGCGCTGAAGCCCGTGAAGTAGGCCTGTTGCACGCTTTTAACCGGTAATCCGGGATGAAGATAGAGTGGCACATTCAGTTTATTAAAGCGGGAAAGCAGGGAGTCATAGTCAGGATGATCGAGAAAGCATGAAGAGGGTCGGCCATTCAGAAGGGCCCCCTTAAACCCCAGTTTTTCAACTGCGCGGACAAGCTCTTTTTCAGCCTCTTCTGGCTGTGCCCAGGGAAGTGTGGCAAATGCCGCGAAGCGATCCGGGTGATTTCTTACCGCCCCGGCAAGGCGGTCGTTTGCCGCCGTATTTAATGTTACTACTTCATCCCCGGGTGCCAGCTGGGGAAATCCGCCCACAGAGAGGATCTGAAGGGTAATTCCAGCTTCATCCATATCCCTGAGGCGGCGGCTTCCCAAATCAGCGCCTTTCGCGTTTATCAGCGCATTCTTTTCTATCTGCGGCCGGCTTCGGTCAGGATTATGACCATCAGCGACGGTTTTCCCCCAGTCGCCAAGGAAAGGTGCCTGCTCAAGCGCAACAGGCATACACGCTCGCCCTAACTCGCTGTCGAGATAATGTTCTTCGAGGCAAATGATTTTCATATTCTCACCCTTCATACAAAGCAGTAAAAGTGATGCAGATTAGGAGCGCCCGGAACAGCCCGTTCGTGAGTGTCATTCATGACAGTCTGTCCCGGACAGGGTTTACACCATCGGTTTTTCCCAGGCGCCTCGTGTATCCACTCTGGTCTCTGTGGCGAGTTGTTCCAGCAGGATGATTTCCTCATCGCGTAACTGGATGTCTGAAGCGCATGCGGCGTCCAGAACGTGATGGACTTTAGTCGCACCAACGAGGGGAAGGGTACCTTTTGCAATAGCCCATGCGATGGCTATCTGTGCCACGCTGGCATTCCTTTCGGCTCCCATTTTTTTCATGGCGGCGGTTAATCTTTCTATCTGCGGCAGTACTGCGTTATAACTTTCGGCCCGGCCACTCCCGGCAGGCATGGGATGATTTGAATCATAACGACCACTGAGCGCGCCTTGCTCCAGGACCATGTAAGCAAAGAACGTGATGTTATTTTGTCGGCAATAATCAAGGATCCCGGCCTCTTCAGAGGCCCGATAAAGCAGGCTGTAGTGATTCTGTACTGCACTGAGGGAATAACCGGAAGCGTTAAGGATTTCGTTGGCGCGTCTGATTTGTGCCAGATTGTGGTTGGAAACACCTACGCGTTTGACCTTACCGCTTTGTAAAAGTGGGATCAGTCCTGGCGTCCATTTCTCAACGTCGAGGGGATTGTGGATCCAGTAGATATCAATCGCGTCCACACCCAGACGTCCAAGGCTGGCCTCAAGCATATCGCTAACAGGCTGCGCTGACTGTTCGTTCGCAATCTGCGGCGTGAATTTGGTGGATAAAATCATATCCTCGCGGGGGAACTGACGGACTAATGCTCCCAGCGCTGCCTCGGAACTCCCCATGCCATATACTGCTGCGGTATCCCAGAGATTCAGACCCTTACTCATGGCCGTGGTGAACACGTCTGCCATCTGAGTATCAGAAAGATGATTGCCGAAGACGGTGTCGCCACCGGCGAAGCCTGTGCCCCAGGACCATGTGCCGAGCGCGACTGGAGGAAGAGTTTTCATATTCAGCTCCTGAAAAAAGGCCGGAACGTTGCTGACGTAAACCGGCCAAAGAGGGTGAGTAACGATGAAAGACAGATGAATGAATTAAGTTGGCTGGCGGAGGGCATTTAACAGCGCCACACCGACACCGTGCGCTGAAGCGGGATTCTGCCCCGTGATAAGGCGACCGTCAGTAACCACATTTTCAGACCAGTTCGGGGCTTCATGATGAAGCGCGCCATGCTCGCGGAGTGCAGTCTCAAGCAGGTAGGGAACCACATCTGTGGTGTGAACTTCTTCCTCTTCCTTGTTGGTAAAGGCCGCCACGTTTTTGCCTTTCACCAGGTATTCGCCGCTGCTGAGCTTTGCGTCAACCAGTGCCGCAGGCCCGTGGCAGACGGCTGAGACAATCCCATCACTTTCATACACTTCGCGGATAATACGCTGGGCATCCTGGCTGTCGCGGAAATCCCACATGGTTCCATGCCCGCCCGCAAAGAAAACGGCGCTGTAATCGGAACCGTTCAGCTCGGATAACGCAGGCGTTGTTGCCAGGCGCTGCTGAAAATCGGTTTCGTTCCAGTACCAGGCGTTGACAGGATCACTGAGGTCAAATCCATCCACCGGCGGCTGTCCCCCGCGAATGCTGGCTATCATCGTTTTTAGTCCGGCATCTTCCAGTACTTTCAGCGGATGCGTCAGCTCAGCCAGGAAAAAACCGGTTGGTACACCGGATGCGCCTTTAATCGGATGGCTGGAAACGACACACAGCACGGGTTTATCTGCAGGTTTCTTATCGGGCCTCACTCTTTATTTTTAAATTCAGCGGCAAAGAGATTTTCCCAGTTAATAAAGGAGCCAAGCGGAATGCACTCAAAGCTTAATAAGCCTGCTTTTGCCAGCGGGAATTCGGCCATTACGTTCATCGCTTCATCGACAGAGTCACATTCAAGAAAAATAGCGACGCCAGGTCTGTCCTGACGGAAGTAGATGTCGCGGATGAAGCCGGATTTATACAATCCCCAGGCGTGCAGTGCTTCAGCGTTAAGGTGTGGAGCATACTTTTCCAGCGATGCTCCAGGTGCGGGGATATCCAGACATAAAATTCGCATAAGTGTCTCTTGTTCTCAGGTTTAAAGGGAAAGAGAGAAGAGTATATGAGCGCCATTTTGAGAAGATTAGGTGGCCATTGGCTTAAGCATATTTAGTCTGTACTTAATAATCAGGTGAGGAGTGCGACAGGGTAAATCTATGCCAGACATGTCTGTTCCTGCATCTGTATATGAATAGTCTGGCTTAATCAGTCGAAAACTCGGGCTGGCTTTCATATTCAGAACGTGCCTTTTCAACCTCGCCCTGATGAATCAAGGACCAGTCTATAAGTGTCATAACTGGCCCCATTAATGTCCGTCCAAGTGGAGTTAGCTCATATTCAACACGTGGCGGGATCGAAGGGAATACCGTCCGCGATACTAACCCGTCTCGTTCAAGACTTCTCAGTGTTAACGTCAGCATTCTCTGAGAGACCTGACCGATGGTACGTCTGAGTATATTAAACCGCAAAGGTCCCTCGGCAAGATGAGCAATGATTAAGATACTCCACTTATCACCAATCCGACTGAGCAATTCGCGGGTGAAAATATTGCAGGTGGGTGCTGTCCGTTTATCTGACGGTATCATGAATGTGCCTTCTTGCGGGTAAAATAACGGTATGTAATATAGCCCTGGTTACAAAACAAAACGACTCGTTTCTTACTGAGAATAAAGGTACTGCTCCTTGAAAAATGCCCCCCTTACGCTTTTATCCCCATATAACATCGGGGAATTGACACTAAAAAATAGAATGGTAATGGCCCCAATGACCCGCAGTCGGGCCGTTACCGGTAATGTACCTAACCCTCTGGCTCCTGTTTACTATGCGCAGCGGGCGCAGGCAGGGTTGATAATATCTGAAGCTACGCAGGTTAGCCGTCAAGGTACCGGATATATAAGAACACCGGGAATATATTCCCTCGCTCAGGTTGAGGCATGGCGTCGCGTAACAGATGCAGTTCATGAAGCCGGGGGAATTATTTTTGCGCAACTGTGGCATGTCGGACGCGTTTCGCATCCTGAGTTCCATGATGGTGTCCTTCCGGTTGCCCCATCTGCAATTAATGCAGAGGCAGACGTTTTTACGTCTAATGGAATAGCACAAACACCTGTCCCTCGCGCGCTTTTAACAAGTGAAATCGCCGATGTCGTCTCACAGTTTCGTCAGGGTGCTGAAAAAGCTTCTGAAGCCGGTTTCGATGGAGTAGAAATACATGGTAGTTCAGGATATCTCCTTGACCAGTTCCTTCGTGACGGTTCTAACAAACGAGAAGATCATTATGGTGGGACTATTATAAACCGTGCACGTTTTCCTCTGGAGGTCGTCAGTGCTGTGAGCGAAGTGCTCGGCGCCGATCGCGTTGGTTTCAGGGTTGGTCCAAACATGTCGCTACATGGTATGTCTGATTCTTCGCCGGTTGAAACATTCAGTTATTTAGCGACTCAACTCGACGCTATTGGCATCGCCTACCTTCACGTTACCGAAGGTATTGCCGGTCCCGATGCTCCGGTCGCAGGTTCACAGCGGATTGCACCTTATCTTCGTCAGTGTTTCTCGCGAACTTTTATTCTGAATGGTGGATATGATGCTCAGACCGGTGAGGATGCAATTAACAAGGGTGAGGCCGATCTCATCGCCTATGGTGTTCCATTTATTGCCAATCCCGATTTACCCGCAAGATTTGCGTGCGGCAGCGATCTCAACGTTCCGGACCCTGCAACCTTCTATGCGCCGGGACAGAACGATGCGGTGGGCTACACTGACTATCCCGCACTAAACAATAGTTAAAAAACATCAATACCTTAATGTCTTACGCCTATTGGCATCCATTCTGTGCCGTGAATGTCATCTGAATGAGTACAGGTGTATTTCAAAATACATGGTTAACAGTGGATCGCAGCATCAGTAAAAACGAACTAAAGGGATATTATTGACTTAAGCATCTTTAGGCTGTAGTTAATAATTAAGCAGTAATTGCTTAAGGAACACATTATGAATAACGCCCTGTATAACCAGATACGGATCTTTCAGAGCATTGCACGTGAGGGCAATATTTCGGCAGCCGCAAGAAAACTGGAAATTACGCCTCCCTCCGTCAGCAATGCGCTTAAGCTGCTGGAAGATCATATTGGCCATCCGCTTTTTGTGCGTACGACCCGCCGTATTGAGCTGACGGAAACCGGGCAACTGTTGCTGGAACAGACCGCTGCGGCGGTGGAGTCGCTGGAAAATTCGCTTGAAAGCATTCGCGACCAGAATCAGGAGCCCTCTGGTATCGTGCGAATCACGCTCTCGCGTTTTGCCTATCTGTTAATTCTCAAACCTGCAATGGCGGAATTCTGTCAGCAATACCCGGGTATACAGCTGGAAATTTCGGTTTACGACGGTACCGTGAATATCATCGAAGAACGTTTTGATCTTGGGATCCGTTTTGGCGATATCCTCGAGGGTGGGGTGGTGGCACGGCCGTTAATGAAACCCTTTCGTGAAGGGTTATATGCATCCTCAGCCTATCTCAGCGAGCATGGAACGCCTGAGGTGCCGTCAGATCTCAGTCAACACAAGCTGATTGGCTACCGTTTTATTACTAACAACCGCATCCTTCCGTTGATTCTGAACGATCGCGGAGAGCAGTTGACGGTTGAGATGCCCGGACAGTTAATCAGCAACGATATTGACGTTATGGCAGACGGGATCCGTAACGGCCTGGGAATTGGACGTTTGTTTGAACCCATCTGGCAGTTACAGCCGGACAGGGAGCGCTTTATACCCGTGATGGAGAGCTACTGGAAAACCTACCCGCCAGTGTATCTCTATTATCCCAAAAACGCGGGTAAAACGAAAAGAGTGAAGGCCCTGATTGATTTTCTGATATCCGCTACGGGGCGATAAAGACGATAACGCATCGTCCCGTATGGAAGCGCTATTTCACAACCCCAGCGGCCTGGCCTCCTGTATGAACTCAATCAGAAGGCGAAGCCCGGTTGGCAGTTGCCGGCGGCTTGAATAATAGATATAAAAACCTTCCTCCAGCGGGGACCATTCCGTAAGCACCAGGCGGAGCCGTCCATCCTTCACATAGGGTGCAACAAGAGGCTCCGGAAAATACATCAGGCCGGCCCCGCCTAATACGGCCACAAGACCCGTTTCAGCCTGGTTGACCGTCACTGAGCCAGGCACAGTGATTTGGTACGTTTCGCCGTCTCGCTCAAGTTCCCAGCGATAGATCCGATCGTCGCCGAGACGATTGCTTATACAGCGATGGCGTAACAAATCATCCGGATGTTCAGGCGTTCCGTAACGTTCAAGGTAGTCGGGGGATGCGGCGATAACCCAGCGAATATCGGCAGATAAACGCCGGGCAACCATGTCTTCCGGGACGGTGCCACCATAGCGGATACCGGCATCGAAGCCCGCATCAGTGACGTCAACCATACGGTTGCTGGCCACAATATCGATTTCAATATCGGGATAGCGATCCATAAACGCGGGCATAACCGGTGCAAGCAAAAGATTGGCCGCTTCAACGGCTGCATTGATGCGGATACGCCCGGTAGGCGTATTACGATACCGGTTAAGCGATTCAAGCGCGCCTTCTATCTTGTCGAAAGGCTGAAGGACAGACTGAACCAGTTCTTCACCTGCAGCCGTAGGTGTAACGCTCTTGGTCGTGCGATTAAGCAGGCGAACCCCGAGCCGGGTTTCCAGTCCCTTCAGGGCATGACTAAGCGCTGATGCACTGACACCTAATTCAATCGCCGCACGGCTGAAACTGCGATGACGTGCAATAGCCATGAAATAAATGAGATCGGCGACATCAGCTCTGCTTATTTGCATACAGAATCGTTTTCCTTGTGCGTTAAGGCCCGAATGCGTTGATAGGGAAATGATATACACCATAGACCGACCACGGCTAATCCGTTGCTGAATTTTTTTCACAAGTCCATCCACCCATCGCCTCTCACTGAACATATTGTGCTTCGTTATTCTTGAAAATTATGCGCTCTGGCCGTCGGTCAGGGCGGAACATTCACCTAACGGAGCCGTGTATGAACTATACGCATCTTGGCCGCACCGGCCTGAAAGTCAGCCGCCTCTGTCTCGGAACCATGAATTTTGGTGATGTCACCGACGAGAAAACCAGCGCCAGCATTCTGGATGAAGCGCTTGAGGCGGTATCAATTTCATTGATACAGCAGACGTGTATGGCACCGAGCAATCACCCGATATCCAGCAAGGTTCGGGGCTGTCTGAAGAGATTATTGGTCGCTGGCTCCAGCAGGGTGGCCGCCGTGACCGTATCGTTCTGGCGACGAAAGCCTATCAGCCTATGGGACCGGGTCCGAACGATCGCCGTCTTTCTGCTTACCATATTCGCAAGGCCTGCGAGGACAGTTTGCGACGGCTTAAGACCGACCATATTGACGTCTATCAGATGCATCACATCGATCGTTATACACCATGGGAGGAGGTCTGGCAGGCCATGGAACTCCTTGTTCAGCAGGGAAAAGTGCTTTATATCGGTAGCAGCAATTTCGCAGGCTGGGACATTGCGACCGCGCAGTCAGTTGCCACGGCCCGTCATTCCCTGGGCCTGGTTGCTGAGCAAAGTCTCTACAATTTGACTGCCCGAACCGTTGAGCTGGAGGTCATTCCCGCATGCCGTCATTTTGGCCTGGGACTGATTCCCTGGAGCCCACTTGCCGGAGGGTTGCTTGGCGGCGTACTGAAAAAGATGGCAAGCGGGCGCCGTGCAAGGCCCGCGTTTTCCCGTCTAATCGAACAGTATCGTCCGCAGCTGGAAGCCTACGAAGGATTATGTGAGGACCTCGGCGAAACCCCTTCCGATGTGGCGCTTGCCTGGCTCCTGCAGAATCCTGTGGTTACTGCTCCACTTATCGGGCCTCGTACGGTCGAACAACTCCGGGAGGCGCTTCACGCAACGACAATCACGCTATCAGACGACACCATGAGCTGTCTCGATGAAATCTGGCCCGGCCCCGGGGGAGAAGCGCCCCAGGCTTATGCCTGGTAATGACCAAATTAATGAATCCTTTCTTCGCTATAGGGAGTTCCAGTTTATGAGCAAGATGATGCATGACCAGCATTCTGCTTCCGTACCCGCTTCCCGGGATCGTCGCAATTTTCTGATCGCCGGCGCCGGTCTGGCGTTGGCCGCTACCACCCTTGGCAGGAGCGGTGCAGTGATGGCGAACCCGGCTGGTCAGGACTCGTCGAACGCCCCTTCGGATGCTGTTCCCGTCCAGAAGGAGACCTTAACCACGCGTAAACTCGGCTCGCTGGAGGTTTCCAGCATGGGACTGGGGTGTCTGCCCATGGTGGGGTATTACGGCGGTGGTCCGCGCGATCGCAAAGCCATGGTTTCGCTCATCCGGGCCGCCTTCGAACAAGGCATTACGTTCTTTGATACTGCCGAGGTGTATGGTCCCCATCTCAGTGAAGAATTTGTCGGGGAAGCACTGGCCCCCGTTCGCGATCGTGTGGTGATTGCCACTAAGTTCGGTTTCGGCGTGGAGGAGGGGAAGCCAACCTCCCTTAACAGCCATCCTGACCATATTCGCCGTGCCGTAGAGGGCTCGCTAAAGCGTCTGAAAACGGACCATATCGATCTGCTTTATCAGCATCGCCCCGATCCGAATGTGCCGATTGAGGATGTGGCGGAAACCGTGAAGGCGTTGATCCAGGAGGGTAAAGTGAAACACTGGGGATTGTCGGAAGCGAGTGCCAGGACAATCCGCCGCGCACATGCGGTACTCCCTGTGACTGCAGTACAGAGTGAGTATGCCATGTGGTGGCGTGAACCGGAGACGCGGATATTTCCAACGCTCGAAGAGCTGGGTATCGGCTTTGTACCTTACTGCCCGACCGCCCGGAGTTTCCTTGCCGGGGCAGTCAATCCAGATCAGCGGTTCGACAGCACAGATCGGCGGCATAACCTGCCACGCTTCCAGCCCGATGCCCTGGCCAAAAACATGGTACTGCTTGAATTTGCGCAATCGTGGGCCCGCCGCAAAAACACCACTCCGGTTCAGTTCGCGCTGGCCTGGGTGATGGCACAACGGCCATGGATTGTCCCCATCCCGGGTACGACGCAATATCCGCACCTGATAGAAAATAGCGGTGCACCGCAAGTCCGGTTGACGGACAGCGAGTTACGCGAAATCGATGCAGCGCTTGCCAGGATCCCATTGCAGGGTGGTCGCGCAGATCCGTTTACCGAAAGTCAGTTTGATAAAAGTTAAACGGTGATGGCCACCTTTATACTTACTGTCACAGGGAGACTGTAGGTAAAGTCTCCCTGTCTGGCGATCCGACCCGGACATCAAGAGTTGTTCATTGTCACCAACAGCGGAACCGAACCAACGCCGGGCCAGGGTAGGGCATTAACAGTCCTGTATTGCTGAAGGCGGCGTGAGTGAAGGTGGCGTATCCGGAAGCGGGGGAATGATCCCGTCGACGGGGTGCGGCAGATAGCGTGCCTCGAGTTCCATGATTTCGGCATCGCTAAGTGAAAAGTCAAGCGCGCTGATAGCCGTGGAAAGATGTTCTGGTTTTGTCGCGCCGATGATCGGTGCTGTGATGACCGTTTTTGATAGCAACCAGGCAATTGCAACATGGGCTCTTGGCACATCGTGCTTTTCAGCAATGTTGGCAACAACATCAATAACGGGCTTATCCAGAAGGGCTGCGTTCTCATACATTTTTAACGCAAAGGCATCGTTTTGCGTTCGTCGGGACGTGACACTCCAGTCGCGCGTGAGCCTGCCGCGTGCCATCGGACTCCAGGGGATCACACCAACGCCCTGGTCTTCACACAGGGGCAGCATCTCGCGCTCTTCTTCCCGGTAAAGCAGGTTGTATTGCGGTTGCATCGTAATAAATCGGGTCCAGCCGTTACGCTCTGCCGTATGCTGCATTTTTGCAAAGCGCCAGGCTTCCATAGATGATGCGCCGATGTAACGTACTTTTCCTGATTTAACGAGGTCATGCAGAGCCTCCATGGTCTCTTCAACAGGCGTGGAGTGGTCAAAGCGGTGAATCTGAAAGAGATCCACGTAATCCATGCCTAAGCGCATCAGGCTATCGTCAATAGACTGAAAAATGGCCTTGCGGGAAAGAAACCCGGTATTGGATGAGTTGCGCCACGGAAAGAAGGTCTTTGTCGCCACAACGATCTCATCGCGTCTGGCCATTTCTCTCAACGCTTTTCCAGTGATCTCTTCAGAACTTCCGCCCGAGTAGATATTCGCGGTATCAAAAAAATTAATGCCCGCTTCAAGCGCCTGACGAATGAGCGGACGTGACGCCTTTTCATCCAGGGACCAGGGTTGAGGCAAGCGTTCAGGTTCACCATAGCTCATACAACCGAGACAAAGACGGGAGACTTGCAAACCGCTACGACCCAGATTCACATACTTCATTCTGTGTTCCTTCTTTTATTGCCAGCAATTCTGTATGTGAAAGGGTATTGCACTGACATGAAGGGAACCAGCATGCGCCATCGAATGGTGTTGTGAGTTTTTTTCACAGATGGGCGTAATCGTCAGTGGGTTTTACATACAAACTGCGTGGCCAACGGTGAATCCTCAAGACTGAGGAGGGATACCTCCTGAGGCACGGCAATATTCTTATTTAACATAATATACATTATGCGCACCAACGTAATGCCAGTCAAAATCTGCCTTTCTACGGTCGTGATTGCCCCGGTTCATTGATAGCTTGTGAAATCCCAACTTCTACGTTTATCCAATGTTAAAAGACGTTTGATATACTCCTGGCTTTGACCACCGCTGCTGTAGACTTATGGAAATCGAACTCAATAAAAGCTTTAAAGAAAGGATTTTCCACGCTGTCATTTTTGAAGTGACGGCCAACGTTATCATCGCTCTGTCTCTTACGTGGCTGATGAACGTTTCGGTACTCCAGTCGGGTTCGTTGTCGGTGATATCTGCGCTTACCGCAACGGTCTGGAATTTTGTCTTCAATAAGCTCTTTGACTCCCTGCAGAAAAAACATCAGTTCCAACGAACGTTTCTCGTTCGCGCCATCCATGCAGTTGGGTTTGAAACTGGCCTTATCATCTCCTTAATCCCTGTGGCCATGTTCATGCTGAATTTAACGATCGCGGAGGCATTTTTTGTTGAGATTGGCCTTGTACTGTTTTTCCTGCCATACACGATGCTATTTAACTGGCTCTATGATTATCTGCGTTGGACATTCGTAGGGAGTAAACGGTCTGCTGTGTAGCGAGTATTGATATCGGTCACATTCACAACCCCTTGATCGTATTGGACTCCACTCTCTTTCTATACTTCTCATTTCACCATCACTTTTGAGGAGTCCATAATGTTTGATCATGTAAAATTCGGCGTCAGCGATTATGAGAAAAGTAAAACCTTCTTCCTCATGTCGCTTCAACCGCTCGGTGTCGAACTCGTCGATGAAGGCTCTCCTGACTATGGCGTCGAAATGAGTTCCGGCGATGTTTCTCTTTGCCTTTTTCAGTCGAATGATAAACCCGCTCCGCTTCATCTGGCCTTTGTGGCCACGACACGCCAGCAGGTTGATGACTTTTACCATGCCGCGCTGCGCGCAGGCGGACGCGACAATGGCGCACCGGGATTACGCTCCTACGGTAAAAATTACTATGCCGCATTTGTCATTGCGCCTGATGGTCATAATATCGAAGCGGTATGCCATGCCCCCGAAGAAAGATAACTTAATTTCACCCGCTTGCGAGTACCCGCGCCAGCCAGTTTTCTGGCTGGCTCACGCTCAGGCCAATACGACCGATACCCCTTTTTCCGATACCGCATTGACCCAGCCGCGGTCGGTATCGCCTTCGACGACAATCGTATTCGCCAGCGCCACATCGCCAATAACAAATGATGACGCCGTATTTATTTTTTCCGGCGACGCCAGGACAACCGTCTCGGCGGCTCTGCCGGAAAATGCACGTTTGATGCACGCCTCTTCGAAATCTCCGGTCGTCAGCCCTGCTTCCGGATGGATACCGGTCACGCCCATAAAGAACAGATCCGCATGAATGTTTTCGATACCTTCGATGGCAGCCGCGCCAACGGCGACAATCGAGTGTTTATACAAACGGCCGCCGATCAGAATCACCTCGATGGAAGGATGATTAACAAGCCCCAGGGCAATGCTCGGACTGTGCGTCACCACGGTAATACGCAGGTCACGCGGTAAAAAAGCGAGCAATTCTGAAGTGGTCGTTCCACCGTCAACGATCACCACCTGGCCCGAAGAAATCAGCTGTGCCCCCTTCTGCGCCACCTTTCTTTTGGCATCCATTTTAACGGACTGTCGTTCCGCGAAAGGCACAGTAGCGGAAGACGACGGCAGCGCGCCGCCGTGAACCCGCTGTAAACGCCCTTCTGCCGCCAGCTCGCGCAAATCGCGTCGGATGGTGTCTTCAGAGACGTCGAAGAGAACGCTAAGCGCTTTTGACTGGACTTGACCTTCGGCACCGAGCTTTTCAAGGATCAACTGTTTTCGCTGACTGGTGAGCATGATGTATTCCTGATGTTGCATGTTTAATCTTGAAAATGCACGATAGTGCTGGTATTGATAGTTACTCTACGTAAGGAGGACGAAACGTGCAATCAAAACGTGCAGATGTGCGCATCATTGACAGTGAAACCCTGTCCGATAACTGGTACTTACTTAAAAAATATACCTTTGACCTGCAAAGACGCGATGGCGAATGGCAGCGGCAAACGCGTGAAGTTTATGACCGGGGGAACGGCGCTACGATCCTGCTCTACAACCGTGACCAAAAAACGGTGATTCTGACCCGCCAGTTCCGCTTCCCGGTCTTTATTAATGGCCATGAGGACAATCTGATTGAGGCGGCGGCCGGCCTGCTTGATAACATGGATCCGGAAAGCCGCATTAGAGCAGAGGCGGAAGAAGAGACCGGGTTTAATGTGTCGAGCGTGCAGAAAATCTTTGAAGCCTACATGAGCCCAGGCTCCGTAACGGAGAAACTCTATTTCTATATTGCCGAGTATCAGCCGAAGGACAAAACCAGCGCAGGCGGCGGTATCAAAGCGGAGGGAGAAGATATCGACGTGCTGGAAATGCCCTTTGAAGAGGCCTTGCGGGGAATTGATATGGGCAAAATCGTCGACGGAAAAACCATCATGCTGCTCTACCATATTGCACTGAAAGGCATTCTGTAACCTGCCGGTCGCCCGACGCCTGTCCCGGTGCAGGTGTCGGCCTGTGCTATCCTTGCTGAAACACGCAAAACGGAGATCTGAAGATGGCCGACTGGAACCCTTCGCTTTATCTGCAATACGGCGCTGAACGAACGCGCCCTGCCGCCGAGCTGCTTGCCAGAATTCCCCTGAGTGACGTTGCCACCATTGCCGATTTGGGCTGCGGGCCGGGAAACAGCACCGCGCTGTTGCAGCATCGCTGGCCAAAAGCGCAGATTGTCGGCGTCGATAACTCACCGGCTATGCTGGAAGAGGCGCGCAGCGCACTGCCCGACTGTCAGTTCGTTGAGGCCGATATCCGCCAGTTCAGGCCAGGCCAGCCGTTGAACCTCATCTATGCGAACGCATCCCTACAGTGGATACCTGACCATTACGATCTCCTGCCGCATCTGGCGTCACTGCTCGCGCTCAATGGCGTGCTGGCGATCCAGATGCCGGACAACTGGCTTGAGCCCACGCATGTGGCGATGCGTGAGGTGGCGCTGGAGCAAGGCTACCCGGACCGTGGCCGCGAGCCGCTGCCTGGCGTGCATGCCTATTACGATATCCTGTCGGAGGCCGGCTGCGATGTGGATATCTGGCGGACAACCTATTTCCATAAAATGAGTTCGCACCAGGCCATTATTGACTGGGTCAGCGCGACCGGTTTACGCCCGTGGCTCCAGGAACTGAACGAGAGCGAGCAGCAACGTTTCCTGAAACGCTACCATGAACTGCTGGAAGAGCAGTATCCGCTCCAGGAAAATGGGCAGATACTGCTGGCTTTTCCTCGACTGTTTATGGTTGCCCAGCGTCAGCCCTGAACGGCGCTATGAACGGGCCTCTTTGAGCAGCTGCTGGATAACCTTTTCCTGCTGCTCATAATTCCCTTCGCCAAACGAGGTATAGCGTAGCTGACCTTTAGCATCGAAATAGTAGTGCGCGGGCCAGTACTGGTTGCCGAAAGCGTTCCAGATCTGATAGTTGTTGTCCGTCACAACCCGGTACGGCAGTTGCCACTTATTTACCGCGTTTTTCACCGAGGCGATCGGTTTCTCCCAGGGGTATTCAGGCGTGTGTACCCCTATGACGACCAGGCCCTGAGACTGGTATTTTGTTGCCCAGTCGCGCACGTGCGGAAGCGTATGCTGGCAGTTAATACAGTCCCAGGTCCAGAAATCGATCAGAACCACCTTCCCGCGCAACGATTCAGACGTGACAGGGTCACCATTTACCCACCCTGTCCCACCGCTTAATGAAGGCAGCTGGCTGCTGGGCTCGGTCATGACGACCGGTTGAAGCTTCGCCGGTTGCGCGACGGGCTTTGCCAGATTCAGCAGCGCGGTTTCAAGACGATTCGCGACGCCGTTTGCGCCTTGCAGAACAGACGTCATCCCCGTTGCGTTAAAGACGACGGCCGCTAACATCACCACGCCTGCCCCCTGACGTAATTTTTCCATCAGCGCAGATCTTGCTCTCAGCGGCGCCATCAGCGTGCGGCCTCCGAAAACGAGCAGGCCCAGCATCAGCGCGCAGCCGCTACCATAGGCGGCCAGCAAGGCTCCTGTGGCAATGGCCGAGTGTCCGGCAATATTGATGATGAAAATGGTGCCCAGAATCGGTCCCGCGCAGGGAGACCAGAGCAGCCCGACGGCAAGCCCGGCCAGAAAAGCCGATGCCATACCACGCGTTTGCCCGCTTCGGGTGTTGAGGACATTCCCCGCGCTGACTGCCGGCCCGGCGATACGCTGGGCAAAGGCCGGAAAAATTAAGGCCAGTGCGGCCGTGGCCAGGACGATAAGCGCGATCCAGCGCCCGACGATAGTTGCCTCTGCTATCCACTCGCTGGCGACGGTGACGACCATCGCCACCAGGGTGAACATGACGATCATCCCCGCGAGCAGCGCCAGAATATGTCGCCGCTGCCCCTGAAAACCGGCGAACAGGAGAGGAATTACCGGGAGCGTACATGGACTGAGCAGGCTTATCATCCCGCCCAGGAAAGCAATTATCAGAAACATAGACACCTCACAATACAAGTCCTGCGACGCTGCAGTGAGGCTATTTCATCGTGCGGATGTGTTCAGGATATGTGTAAAAGCGTGGGTTTTTGTCTGGCTCTGTATCGGCCTCGCGGGGAGATACAGAACCGTACAATTAAAGGCGCGGGAGAGTAATCGAAACGTCCAGCCCGCCCTCTGCGCGGTTCTCCAGCTTTAGCTTTCCGCCCAGCTGAGCGGTGAGCTGCTCTGCGATCGCCAGGCCGAGTCCTGTCCCGCCGGTGTCGCGGTTGCGTGATGTTTCTACCCGATAAAACGGCTGTAATACCGCCTCCAGCTCGGCATCCGGTATCCCAGGCCCGCCGTCCATGATATGAATCACCACCTCTCCGGCAGCCGAGTCATCAATGCTAATGGTGGCGTAGTCGCCAAATTTCAGGGCGTTATCCAGCAGGTTGGTCAACACCCGGCGCAGCGCCTGTGGACGCGTAACGATGGGCAAACGGTTTTCGCCTGCCTGAAACTGCACGTTTTTACCGATGTCCTGATAATCGCAGGCGATGCTGTTTATCCAGGCGTTCAGCTCCAGCTTCAGCGAGGTCTCTTCCAGTGATTCTGATGACCGGGCATACGCAATACCCTCCCGCACCAGACGCGACATGTTATCAAGGTCGTTTAAGAGCTTGTCGCGCAGGTCAGGCTGATCCGCCATTTCAACACGAAGCTTCATGCGGGTAATGGGCGTCTGGAGATCGTGCGATATGGATGCCAGGATCTGCGCCCGCTCCCTGAGATAGGACTGAATGCGCGCCTGCATCGCGTTGAAGGCATGTGCTGCCCGCTGCACCTCGATCGGCCCCTTTTCCGTCATTGGCGAATTGGCAGCCGGGTCCAGGGAGTCTACCGCGCGGGTAAACTGTGAAAAAGGCCGTATCACCTGGCGTACGGCGATCCAGGAGCAGGCAGCCAGCACGAGCAACTGCAGAATAAGAACAACGGGCAGCCAGCTGGCGACCGGCGGCATCCGAGGGATCAGGTCAATGGTCAGCGGTGCGCCATCATGTAGCGTGAGATGCGCCTGGATATGTGAAATGGCGCCGGGAACGGCGGTGAAGCTGAGCGGGTACTGTTCCGCAAGCGTCGCTTTTAAGGTTCGGATGGCGTCCCGGGAGCGCTTGTCCGTCGGCGCGTTCCCGGGCTCTCCCGGCCCCAGAATATAGCGATAGTTACCCCGTTCAAGTCGCGGCAGCCAGGCCGCGCGCTCGCTGGCGGGTAAGCGGTCTAAAATAGCCACGCTGGTCGCGACATCGTATTCCAGATTACCGAGCATCACCGTTCGGGCGCTGTGCATTCGCTCTATCATGACCAGCGTCAGGCTCAGGGCATTGGCGAGCAACAGGCCGGGCAGCACGACGATCAGCAAGCGGGCCAGCAGCGAGCGAGGCCAGAGCGTCATTCGTTAGCCTCTATGATGGTGACCGGCATGGTAAACACATAGCCCTCGCTGCGCACGGTTTTGATATACGCGGGCGTACGGGCATCTTCATTCAGACGCTGGCGAACCCGGCTAACCAGCAGGTCGATTGATCGTTCAAACAGCTCGGCGTCACGCCCCTGTGTCAGGTTGAGCAGCTGATCGCGGGTCAGCACCCGCTGCGGGTGGTCAAGGAAAACGCGCAGCAGGCGATACTCCGCCCCGCTGAGCGCCACAATCACCCCTTCCGGGTCGATCAGGTGGCGGGCAACGGTATCGAGCTGCCATTCGCCGAACGTCACCAGCCGCCCTGCTTCCGTCACCTGTAAATTGGGCGGCATCGTGCGAAAACGGCGTAAAATCGCTTTGATACGCGCCAGCAATTCTCGCGCGACGAAAGGCTTTACGACGTAATCGTCGGCTCCCATTTCCAGACCCAGGATCCTGTCCGTCTCCTCGTTGCGCGCCGTCAGCATCAGGATGGGCAGATCTTTATATTTCCCGACGCGTAATTGCCGACACAGCGTAAGCCCATCGTCGCCGGGCATCATAACGTCCAGCACCACCAGGTCGATATGCTGCTTGTCCAGCACGACGCGCATCTCTTTGCCGTTTGCCGCGCCAGAGGCGCGATAACCGGACTTAACGAGATAGTCGATAATCAGTTCACGAATATCCCTGTCGTCATCGACGACAAGGATATGATCAATATGCTCCACCGAAATCTCCAGACCGAAGGGTAACGTACTGAAAATAGCACATTTCAGAGTTTGTCAGCGTCAACAACTGCCTTGACGAAATCCTGCGGATCTTCCTGAGGCGGATTGTGCCCCACGGTTGCGCCGAAGGTACGGTGTTCATACTTACCGGTGAATTTACCCGCGTAGGCCTGCGGTGCCGGATGCGGCGCCCCGTTGTTTCCGCCTTCGATGGTGATCGTCGGAACGGTGATATTCGGCAGCGTGGCCAGTTTTTGCTCGTAGGCGTCGTATTTGCGCTCGCCTTTTTCCAGCCCTAAGCGCCAGCGATAGTTGCTGAGCGTTACCGCAACGTGATCCGGGTTATCAAGGGATTTGGCGCTGGCGTTAAAGACAGCGTCGCTAAATTTCCAGTCAGGTGAGGCCTGAGACCAGATCAAACGAGCGAAGTCATGCGTGTTTTTGGCATAGCCTTCAGCGCCGCGCTCGGTGGCGAAATAGAACTGATACCACCACTGCTGCTCCGCTTTTGGCGGCAACGGCTGTTTACCAATTTGCTGGCTGCTGATGAGATAACCGCTTACCGAAACGAGCGACTTAACGCGCTCTGGCCACAGCGCCGCAACGATATCGGCCGTACGGGCACCCCAGTCATAGCCTGCAAACACCGCCTGCTTGATATTCAGGGCGTCCATCAGGTTCACGATATCTTTCGCCATCGCGGAAGGCTGGCCGTTGCGCGGCGTTTTTGCCGACAGGAAGCGCGTAGTGCCGTAGCCGCGTAGAGAAGGCACAATCACGCGATAGCCTTTTGCCGCCAGCGCAGGCGCGACTTCAGCGTAGCTGTGAATATCGTAGGGCCAGCCGTGTAACAGAATGACCGGTTGGCCGTCTTTAGGACCAATGTCGACATACCCGACGTTAAGATCGCCGGCGTTAATTTGCTGTGGACGATCGAAAGCCGCCGCTAAGTTAGTGCCGGTGACTTCGGCCTGACATGACATGACGGTGCCAAGGGAAACGGTGAGGGCAAGCGTTGAATAAGCGAGTTTGCTGAACATGTTGGTATCTCCGGTTGAGTACAATTCACGGGGATATAACAACAGTTCAATGTATAGCGGATATGTGCGGAAACGCGTTTATTGCAAGCCTGTGTATGTATCTGGAACACGGATACAGTGTGATACAAACACAGGCGTTTTTGCCTTAAAGGGAGAGACGATAGCGGACGTAATCGTCAGCGTCACCGTATCGATCGTAGAGTTTACGTGCCGGATTGTTCTCCCGGGTAACCCAGTAGAGCTTTGACCACCCTTCGCGCTTGCCTTCCGCTATCAAGGCATCAATCAGCGCCTTACCCGCTCCCGCGCCGCGCTCGGCTGCATCAACAAACAGATCTTCCAGATAGCAGATGGGCGCGGTTGACCAGGTTCCTTCGTGCAGAACACACATTGCGAAACCGATGACCTTTGCGTCTTTCTCTACCACCCGAGAGAACATCGGTGAATGCGCTGAAAGCGCCCTTTCCCATGTCGATGCGGTAACGGACTCCTCGAGGTAGCAATCATAAAAATGGGTATAGCCATCCCACAGCGGTCGCCACTGGGGATAGTCGTCTTCGCGTAGAGGTCTTACCGTGACAGCCATGCGTTCCTCACATTACAAGTCGATTGCCATTTCAAAACAGCGTAAATCAGCCCCCGCCATACGCGAGTGATGATAGTTTTCGCGCAGCGTCACAAACCCCAGCTTCTGATAAAAGGAGTGGGCGTTAGGCGTTGCATCCAGCCTTAGGCGGGTTATCCCCCGGCTGCGCGCCTCGTGTGTAAGCGCTTCGATAATTCGGGTCGCCATGCCTTTTCCGGTGGCTGAAGGCAAGGTGAATATGGCCTCCAGACAATGGGTATCAAGATCCAGATAGCCGGTAGCCGCAATGACGCCCTTCTCGTCTTCCACCACGTAAAAAGGGTAATCAATGACCATTTGACGGTAATGCTCGGGCATAAGATCCGGCGTCCAGCGTGCAATCACGTCAGCGTCGTAGCTGGTTTTGCAGCCGTGACGAATCGCCTGATTGCGTATATTCCAGAGTATTTCGGCTTCCTGTGGATGAGCAGTTCGTAACGTCATATCATCTCTTCAATATTTCGCCATGAAAGAGACGTTGCCCATTTTTGGTAGTGAATAACCACAGCACGCCTCACCAGAATGTGATAGAGATGAAAATACCAGAACGCAAACAAAAACATAACGCTTAAATAAGGAGATCCGCAGATGACAATACCGACCCTCACGACAGAACGTCTCCTGCTGAAACCGCTGGTCGCCGAAGATGCGGTTCAGATTCAAAAGCTGTATCCGCGCTGGGAGATCGTCCGCTATTTGGTCTCTTCCGTGCCCTGGCCCTACCCGGATAATGGCGCGGAAAACTATGTGAATAATGTCGCGCTGCCGGATATGGCAAAAGGGATAGCCTGGATCTGGAGCATCCGCCGTCGTGAGGTGCCGGATGCGTTGATGGGGATTATCTGTCTGTACGATGTTGACGATAATAACCGCGGATTCTGGCTGGCGCCGGAGTTTCAGGGACAGGGATATATGCGTGAGGCCAGCATTGCCGCGACGGATTACTGGTTTAATACGCTCAACAAACCCGTTTTGCGGGCGCCGAAGGCCGCCGCGAACAGCCGCTCCCGTCGTATTTCAGACAGCAGCGGCATGCGGCTCATCAGAACGGAAAAGAAAGCCTACGTCAGCGGGATATTGGACTCCGAACTGTGGGAGATCACCCGCGACGAGTGGAACGCCCATCAGGTCAGCTGATAGTGCTTATCCGGCATCAGCCTTTCCGGAATGTTCTCTTCATCGTTCATCTGTAGCAGATCGCGTTCCATCATGTTGCAGATGGCGTCCAGCGGAAGGTCGTTATCTTCTGTGCCAAACGGGTCTTCCAGCTCTTCCGCCAGGGTGTCCAGCGAGATAAAGGTGTATGAGATCAGCGCCGAGACAAACGGCGTCATGTAGTGCAGATCCACAACCAGCGCGAACGGCAGCATGATGCAGAACAGATACACCGTGCGGTGCAAAATCAGCGTATAGGCAAACGGCACTGGCGTTGTCGCAATCCGTTCACAGCCGGAAAGGACGATGGACATATCGTTCAGGCGGTTGTTCAGGCTGTGGAACAGGATGTCCGAAAGCTGCCCGTTACGCCGCCGCACGGCCAGCCACTCCCCCATGACCAGCAAAATACGGTTCGCCGGCGAGTTGGCGCCCATTACCTGAGCTAAAACGTCCGGGGCAAGATAGCGAGAGAGCTGATCAGCGTTCATTTCCCGGCGCAGGGTCATGCGCAGGCAGTTGGCAAAGGCGATCTGCAGGCGGACAAATTCCCCCAGGTGTTTATCGTCCGGCAAGGTGTTTTTTACCTCGCGAAACAGCGAGCGTGCCGCTATCATCAGTTGCCCCCACAGCTGGCGAGCCTCAACGTAGCGTGAATAGCAGGCGTTGTTTCTGAAACCAAGAAAGATTGCGATCGCCACGCCGAGAATGCTAAATGGCGCCACGGTAAATTTGATGCCCAGCGAGGTATACCACGGCAGCATCAGGATAACGGCGATAGAAAGCAGGAAGTTGAGCAGCAGTCGGGTATAGATTTTGGGGAGTACCGAACCGTGCCAGACGAAAATCAGTTGTAGCCAGTGCTGTTTAGGACGAACAATCATAGTGAGTTTCAGGCAAGAAAAGAGCGTGGCTATTAAACGTGATCCCCATCACGGTTGCAAGCATGTTAACGGAACATTGCATTCACTCACCTGAAGAATGAAAACCGCACGGTGCTGCATTTGATTTTAAAAACAGGGTAAAAAGTATGTTGTAACTAAAATAATGCCTGTTTAAACCCGGCCGAAGCCGGGTCACGTAATTAGCAAAGCGGCTTCACCGCTGCGCGCATGCCCTTCAGCAGAATGGCATCAAGATCCCGCGTCACCTGATCAACCAGACCGTCCACCTTCGTCAGGTCCTGCTCCCAGTGCGCTTCTACGCTCAGCACGGCGTGCACCAGTTCGCGGGTAGCGAGCTGATTATCGCGATGCTGCGCCCATAGCTGTTGATAACGTTCCAGCCAGAACGCATCATCCTGCACCGGATAGTTCTCTCCGTTACGCTCCGCGCGATAAAATGCGATCAGTGCCGCTAACGCAAACGTCAGACGCGCTGGCAGTTGACCTGAAGCCTTCTGCCCTGCCAGCAGCTGCGGAAGAATACGCGTGCGATACTTGGTCATGCCGTTGAGCGCGATGGAAAGCAGCTGGTGTCTGATGTAGGGATTTCGAAAACGCCCTGTTACCGCGCTGGCGAACGACTCCAGTTCGTCGCGGGGCAAATCGAGAACCGGAATAATCTCCTCATAAATTGCTTTTTCGACGAAAGCGCACACGTCTTCATCATTCATCGCCTCGCCAACCGTATCCAGCCCGGCCTGATAGGCCACCGGTACCAGCGCCGTGTGCGCACCGTTAAGAATGGCGACTTTACGCTCTTTATAGGGCTTGATGTCGTCGACAATCAACACGTTTAACGGGTACTTATCCAGGCGCAGTTCAACAGCCAGCGAGGCTGGCCCCTGAATTACAAACAGATAAAAGTGTTCAGCCGTGTCCAGGAACCCATCGTGATAACCCAGCTCGGCCTCAAGCGTGTCCACTTCATCGCGCGGGTAACCGGTTACGATACGGTCAACCAGCGTTGAGCAGAAGTGGTTTGCCTCGTTCAGCCACTGGATAAAGGCGGCAGGCAGCGCCCACTCCTGGGCATAGCGCAACACAAGTTCACGCAATGCGTCACCGTTGTAGTCAATCAGTTCACACGGAATGATAACCCAGCCCTTATCAGGCGCGCCGTTAAAGTGGCTAAAGCGCTCAAACAGCAGGCGCGTTAGCTTCGCCGGGAAGCTGACGGCAGGCGCATCGTCGAACTTATCCTCCGCGTGATAGCTGATTCCGGCTTCGGTGGTGTTCGAGAAAACAAAGCGCATATCCGGGCTGTGTGCCAGTTTCAGAAAGGCGTCGTAATCGTCGTAGACGCTGATTTCACGGTTAACAGAGCGGATAAGTCGGGCTTCGCTCACCTCTTCGCCCTGCTCATTCAGGCCACGAATAATGGTGGTGTATAACCCATCTTGCGTGTTCAGCGACGGCGGGAAGTCGCTCTGAATAGGACGAACGATAACCACACCGGCGTTGAGATCGGTATGTTCATTCAAAAGGTCAATTTGCCAGTCGACAAACGCACGCAGGAAATTGCCTTCGCCAAACTGAATAATGCGTTCGGGATACTGCGCACCGGGAAAATCACGACGGTTGAGCGTGTTCACAAGAGGGTTCCTTTTATGATTAGTCATACAGCATGATAAGATTGGTACGATAACTTATCAAAACTTTACGACCAGAAACCCTGTTTCGATCAATCCCCGGCGTGGTTGTGAAAAAATTATAAGAATTTATAGAACACCGACGTGGCCGTCATAGCGCCGTCCGGCATCAGGGCGTAGCGCGGGATCTCACCGACCTTTTGCCAGCCGGCACGCTGGTAGAAGGTTTCGGCGCCGCTGCCGGTGGAGGTATCGAGCACCAGAACCGAAATGTTTCTGGCCCGGGCCTCAGCTTCCAGCGCTTCCATCAGCGCCATTGCGGCCCCTTTTCGACGCGCTTTTTCATGAACCAGCAGCTTTGCCACGTCCGCACGGTGCGGCTGGTTTTCCGGCTGGTCGGTAATCAGTTGCACCGTGCCGATCACGCCCTCCTGCGGATCAATACTGGCCAGCACCACGCGCTCGTTGCGCCCTACGCTGTCAGCTATGCCGAGCCAGAATGAACGGGCCTTCTCCAGGTTAAAGGGCAGCATAAAGCTGACGGATGCGCCGCCGTTTACGCAGTTTTCGAGGATCCCGGCCAGCGCATCAAGATGGGTGAGAATGTCGTCGCGGGTGAGGTTTTTGATTTGCAGTGAGGTATTCATTTTTTGTCCTTACGTTGAATACCCTCACTTTGCATTTAACATTTCTTTAACGCAAACGGAACGGTCATATGCTTTTGTTATGTCATCTGGCCCGCTGCCGCTGCTGCTTCATGGCATACATTTTTTCATCGGCATCTTTAAGCCACTGCTGCAGGTCGTTGCCGTTATGATCGAATTCGCTCAGCCCCCAGGAGAACAGAAGCGACCACGGATGTAGCTTGCGTGCATTGTAGTTTTCGACCTGCTCGGCGAGATACTGCATGGCAATCCACGCGCCCTTCTCATCCGTATCAGCAAACAGCACGGCAAACTCATCGCCACCAAAACGAACCAGCATATCCGCTTCGCGGAAAGAGGCGCGCATCAGCTGCGCCATGGTCTTTAACGCCTTATCTCCCTCTTCGTGCCCGTAGCGATCGTTAATCTCCTTGAAACGATCCAGATCCAGCCAGCCGAGCGTTAACGGTTCCGCCCGGCGTCGGGCGATGGAGAGCGTGAACCGCACGAGCTGGTTAAAGCCCCGTCGGTTGAATAATCCGGTCAATTCATCCGTGGTCGCCGCGCTGATTGCCGCAAACTCATCTTCAGCCAGCGCGCCCAAATCCCCCAACACGGCGAGATCGGTCGCTGAGAACTCCCGCGGTGCGTAGTCAATCAGGCAAAGCGAGCCAACGCTTGCGCCGTTGCGTAAGCGCAGCGGAAAGCCTGCGTAAAACCGCACGCGAGGTTCGCCGGCCACCAGCGGGTTATCCGCAAAACGATCGTCCTGAAGCATATCCCCGACGATCAGCGGTGCTTCGGTGAGGATGGTATGGCCACAAAAAGAGATGTTGCGCGGAACGGAATCGGGTGCCTGCCCATCCGCCGACTTAACGATCAGCGTATGCTCATCAATAAGGTTGACCATGGCCAGCGGCACCTGGAAAAAGCGTTTTGCCAGACGCGTTAAGCGGTCAAACGCCGGGGAACTGTCAATCTCAAGCAGACCCGATTCGCGCAGCGCGTTAAGTCTGTCAATTTCATTTTCAGGTGTTGCAGGTGCTTTCATAATGTCTCCTGACGTAAAGCGTTACTCAAAGCGTAGCTTAAACCGAGACATTGTCAGCGTTCGACGTCCTGTTAAGCCGCTATCCATTTCACGTCAATGCGTTATGACGATTTGCTCGTCCGCCAGCCAGGTACGAGGCTGCAGGCGGTAAGCGCAGAACGCATTAAATATCATTTTTGGGCGTTCATCTGTATCACCAGCCAGCGGTGGATCACGCTGACGATATAATGTTGCTGCTGCGCGCTCAGCTGCACGCCCTGGGGAATGTTATGCCATTTTGCCAGACAGCCCCGGCAGCAGGTCGCGGTGGCATGCTGGGCGATAAACACCGGGTGGCCACGCATGGGCGTCTGCTTGCCGTCGTTTGCGGGTTGCGCGGGTGCAAGGCGTTTAGCGACAAAATCGGCGGCATGCTGGTCAATGGTTTCGGGGCCTTTGTCCCAGCAGTACTGTCGTTCCTTATTGCCTAAACGGAAGCGCGAGCGAAACGTCGATCGCGCCAGGCGGGAAAAGAGGGGATCCAGGTCAGACATCAGTATACAGAACGTCCCAGGCGTTGGGTCAGCTTCTCCAGAACCGCCACGCCGGCAAGTGAATTTCCCGTTTCATCCAGCTCCGGGCTCCAGACAGCAATCGCCATTTCATGCGGCACAATCGCCACCACCCCGCCGCCAACGCCCGATTTGGCCGGAAGGCCAACCCGCCAGGCAAACTCCCCGGCGTTCTGATACATGCCGCTGGTAGCCATCAGGGCGTTAACCTGACGCGCCTGAAGCGGGGAAACCACCTCCTGATCGAGATGCGGCGCGTGCCCCTGGTGTGCAAGAAACAGAAACGTCTGGGCCAGCTCAACGCAGTTCATCTTCAGGGCGCAGTAATGGAAGTAGTTTTGCAGCACGGTCGCCACGTCGTTGTGGAAGTTACCAAAGGATTTCATCAGCCAGGCGATAGCCGCGTTGCGGGCGGAGTGTTCAAACTCCGAGCGCGCCACCACTGAATCATAGGCAATGTCGTCCACGCCAGAAAGCTGACGAACAATCTCAAGCATTCGCTGACGCGGTGCGCTGAGGCGGCTTTGCAGCATATCGCAGACCACCAGCGCCCCGGCGTTGATAAAGGGGTTACGCGGTTTACCCTGCTCGATTTCGAGCTGAAGCAGTGAGTTAAAGGGCTGGCCGGACGGATCTTTTCCCACGCGCTGCCAGATCTCTTCTTCCTCATACTGGCGCATCGCCGCGACCAGACTCAGCACTTTAGAAATAGACTGAATAGAAAAGCGTTCAGTGGCATCGCCTGCCTGGTATCGCTGTCCGTCTATGGTACAGATAGCGATGCCCAGCTTATTCCCGCTCACCGAGGCAAGGGCCGGAATGTAGTCGGCTACCTTCCCCTTTCCTAATAACGGACGAACCTGCGCCAGAATCTCGTCCAGCATCTCATTATGGATGACCGCAGCCACTCTTTGCTCCTTGCCCTCAGGCTAAAACGGGCTGCGAGTATAACAGAGGCTAATGTATTGCGTCAGGCGCTAAGACGAAAACGCGAAACGGCCTGCAATAAAAGATCGGACTGCTTTTGCAGGCGTTCAGAGGCCTCCGAGGCGTCAGAAACCAGCAGATCCGTCTGGCGCGAGACCTGATTCAGCGCCTGAAGCTGGCGCGTCATCTGGTGAATACTTTCTCCCTGACTGAGCGTGGCGGTCGAGATTTCATTCAGCAAACTGCTTAAATTGCCCACCAGACCGGTGACCTGCTGCAGGTTCTCTTCCATCAGATTCACGGCGCGGGAGCCGTCTTCAATGCCCTGCACGGAGCGGTTGATCAACTCCTGAATGGTCTGCGTCGAGTGGCTGCTCTTTCGCGCCAGGAGCCCGACTTCCCGGGCGACGACGGCAAACCCGCGCCCCTGGTTTCCTGCATGGGCGGCCTCAATGGCGGCGTTGAGCGCCAGAATGTTAGTCTGAAACGCCACGCTGTCGATCATCGCCACGATCCCGCGCATCTCTGACGATCGCTCGACGATCGCCTGCATGGAGGCATTCACGGTCGACATCATCTGGTCGCCTCCTACGGCAGCCTGACGCGCTTCATCCGCGCGCGAGCTGGCGAGGCGGGCATAGCCGGTATTCCCTTCCACGTGGGTTTCCAGCGCCGCGATATGCGCTGTAACCTCCTCCAGCTCCTTTGCCTGACGCGCCGACTGCTGGTACAGCTTCTGGTTTCCCTCCGCGAGGGAGCCAATGTTCTCCACCATCGTGGCTGTGGCGTGGCTGACCTGCGTCACCAGCTGCTGCAAGCCGCGCTGCATGGTGGCAACGCTGTCGCTAAGCTGCCCCGTCTCCCGGTTAAAGCGCATCACGTTTGGCGGCGTGCCGGAGAGATCTCCAGCGGCCAGCCGGTTAATATGCGCAATAAGCCGACGCAGCGGCGTAATCACCCACCTGGACATGCCGAACCAGACGGCTGCGGCGATGGCGAGTAGCAGAACCGGTGCCAGCAGGAACAACGTTTGCAGACTGGAGAGCTGCGCCATTAAAGCCTGACGCCCCTGCATGGCCTGCTTCTCGCTGGCCTGCTGATAGCGCGCGTAGTTGTCGTTAAAGTCGGTCTGAAACGCCTGTGCCGGCACGGCAAAAAAGGCATCAATCGAATTGGTTCTGACAAGCGCTTCCGATTGCTCCTTAATGGCATCGTAGAAAAGCTGGTAACTATTAATCAGCGCCTCATCTTTTGGCGGGCTGAGCGCCAGCCAGGCCTTCCATGCCTGCTGAGAAACCGCCAGCGACTTTTGTGCGTCGTCCATCAGGCTGTGCCAGCTTCCTTCCGAGCCGGTTTCTTTATCCTGCATAAACCAGACGCCGGAGCGGTTGAGCAGATCGCTCGCCGCCAGCAGGGAGACGCGCGCCAGATCCAGCTTGCTCTGCTGCTGATACGCCAGCAGGTTTTGCCGTTCATTGCGCTGAGCTTCCTTCAGGGAGGCGTTCAGCAGAAAGGATGAGGAGAGCTGCAGCGCGGAGAAAAGGCCAATAATACAAAAGATACCCGTCAGCAGGCCAAACTGGCGAGGGATAAGACGCTGCGCAATACGGCGAAAAATTTGCGTTAGGTTCATAATTTTCTTCAGTAACAAGACGTTAGACGCGTGCGAGTCTACGAAACGAAAATGACAGAACCATTGCAGATAAATGACAACGGCCCTCGTGATGAGGGCCGAATAAATTACACGCGATCCTTCCACACCGTCTGCACATTACAGAACTCGTGCAAACCAAAATGGGAAAGCTCGCGGCCAAAGCCACTTTTCTTCACGCCACCAAAGGCCACGCGCGCGTCGCTGGCGCTGTATCCGTTGATAAACACCCCGCCGCACTCCAGCTCGCGAGAGAATTTATCCGCAAGCGCTGCGTCGGCGGTGAAGACCGTGGCAGACAGGCCAAAGTCGCTGTCATTGGCAAGCGTCAGGGCGTGCGCCGCGTCTTTCGCAACCGTAATGGCCGCGACCGGACCAAACAGCTCCTGGCGGAAGGCCGTCATCGATGGGGTGACGTTCGCCAGCACGGTTGGCGCGTAATAATTCCCCTCACCGCTGATTTTCTCTCCCCCCAGAAGCAGCGTTGCCCCTTCTGCCAGGCTCGCCTGCACCTGCTGATGCAGTTCATCGCGCAGATCATAGCGCGCCATCGGGCCAAGGTAGTTCTCTTCTTCATCCGGCGCGCCCATCTTTAACGCGGCGACGGCGTCAACGAAGCGTCGGGTAAAGGTGTCTGCAATACCCTCTTCCACAATGAACCGTTTGGCCGCCGCGCACACCTGCCCGGTATTCTGGTAGCGCCCTGCTACCGCCGCCTTCACGGCAAGATCCAGGTCGGCATCGTTGAGAACGATGAACGGGTCAGCCCCCCCCAGCTCAAGAACGCATTTTTTCAGCGCCGCCCCCGCCTGCGCGCCAATGGCTGCCCCGGCGCGCACGCTGCCGGTGACGGTTACCGCCGCAATGCGACGATCGTTAATCGCCTGGCTTACGCCGTCATTGGTGGCGTTCACCCAGCCGAATACCCCTTCAGGGAAGCCGGCGTCCGCAAAAATCTGCGCGATAAGTTCCGCCGAGCCGAGCACGTTGGGCGCGTGTTTGAGCAGATAGCTGTTACCTGCCAGCAGGATCGGCACCGCGCCGCGCAGCACCTGCCAGAGCGGGAAGTTCCACGGCATCACCGCCAGAATTGGCCCCAGCGGACGATACTCGATGACCGCGTTGTTATTCTCGACCTGCGTGGGTTCAGCATTCAGCATCGCCGGGCCATGTTCGGCATACCAGTCGCAAAGGCCCGCTGATTTCGCCACTTCCGCCCGCGCCTGCTGAATGGGTTTTCCCATCTCGCGGGACATCATCCGGGCCATCTCTTCCGCGCGACCGCGCAGCGCGGTGCCGAGATCGCGCAGCTTCTGCGCCCGGTGGGCTACGCTTTCGCACCGCCAGTGACGAAAGCCCGCATCAGCCAGCGCGATGGCACGTTCAACCTCTTCCTGCGTCGCCCACGGATACGAGGCGAGCGTTTCGCCCGTTGCAGGGTTAACGGACAGAGCATGTGTAGCAGATGAATATTTCATGATGTTCTCCACGCATTTCGGTTGATTAAGTGTGGCTCACTCTGCTATTTCTTAAAAATGAATAATACTGACCACCTTATTCACGAAACGAGAATACTATGGACTTAACCCAGCTTGAAATGTTCAACGCCGTCGCGCTGACGGGCAGCATCACCCAGGCGGCGCAGAAGGTGCATCGCGTTCCTTCGAATCTGACGACCCGCATCCGCCAGTTGGAGGCCGATCTTGGCGTGGAGCTGTTTATTCGTGAGAACCAGCGCTTGCGCTTATCTCCCGCCGGACATAACTTCCTGCGCTACAGCAGACAGATCCTGGCGCTGGTGGATGAAGCGCGCATGGTCGTCGCGGGCGATGAGCCGCAGGGGCTGTTTGCCCTCGGCGCGCTGGAGAGCACCGCCGCCGTGCGCATCCCTGAGACGCTGGCGCAGTTTAACCAGCGCTATCCGCGCATCCAGTTTGCCCTGTCTACCGGGCCGTCCGGGACGATGATTGATGGCGTACTGGAGGGAACCCTGAGCGCCGCCTTTGTCGACGGGCCGCTGTCGCACCCGGAGCTGGAGGGGATGCCGGTCTACCGGGAAGAGATGATGCTGGTCACCCCTGCCGGGCAGACAGAGGTAACGCGCGCTGCGCAGGTGAGCGGCAGCGATGTTTATGCCTTTCGCGCAAACTGCTCGTATCGCCGACACCTGGAGAGCTGGTTTCATGCAGACAGAGCCGCGCCGGGACGCATTCATGAGATGGAGTCCTATCACGGCATGCTCGCCTGCGTCATCGCGGGCGCGGGCATCGCGCTGATGCCGCGCTCAATGCTGGAAAGTATGCCGGGCCACCATCAGGTTGAAGCCTGGCCGCTGGCGGAAAACTGGCGCTGGCTCACTACCTGGCTGGTGTGGCGACGCGGAGCGATGACCCGCCAGCTGGAAGCGTTTATAGCGCTGCTAAACGAACGTCTTCAACCAGCGCCTTCTCCATAAAAAGGCTAAGCGGATCGTCCACATACGGGGCAAACGCCGGACGCCGATCGTAGCCGCTTCGTTCATAAAGACGAATCGCGGCATGCTGTTTGATGCCCGTTTCCAGCCGTACGGTATGGCAGTGACGGCTCAGGGCCTCATCTTCCAGCGCGGCCAGCAGCTTCTCAGCCAGATGTTGCCCGCGATGGGCCGGATCGATATAAACCCGCTTCATCTCCCCCGTTCCGTCGCCGTTGAGCACTATAGCTCCACAGCCAACGGCCTGAAGCTGCGGGTCGCGGACGATCATCAGGATAAGGGATGTCGCGGGCAGTTCTGAAAGATCGAGCAGATGGTTGCTTTCGGCGGGATAGAGTTCGCTCTGATAACGGTCGAGGGCCGCAATCAGCATAAGAATGTCCGGGTGACGTGCAGATTCAGAGGTAATGGAATACATGGCAGGCTCCTTGCTTTATTTGTGAAACTCAATGTCAACATAGCGCAGGCCTGCCAGGCTGCTTCATAGTATTAACTTATTGCGCAACCGCTAGCGTAAAAAGATCCGCCCTTTCAGGTACAGGGTGGCCTGACCGGCAATGAGTACGCGGTCGCCCTTCAGCTGGCAGCGAAGATCCCCGCCGCGGTACGACACCTGGCGGGCGTTAAGCGACGTCTTACCCAGCCTTTCACTCCAGTAAGGGATCAGCATGCTGTGCGTGGACCCGGTAACCGGATCCTCCGGTACCCCTTCGCCCGGGCAGAAAAAGCGGCTGACGAAGTCATATTCCCCTTCGCCCGGCGCGGTTACGCAGACCATTTTGCCCAGCGGAACCATCGCGCCAATATCCGGCATTAATGCCTCCACCTGCTGCTGGCTCTCCAGCACCACGCAGTAGTCTCGCCCGACGCGCACCTCTTTTGCCGCCGGGATGCCCAGCGCGCTAAACAGTGCAGGCGGTGGGTTATCGACGACCTCCGTGGACCATGCGGGGAAATTCAGCGTCAGCCAGTCGCCGCTGCGTTTGACCGTCAGCTCCCCCACGAAGCGCGTGGTAAAGTGGATTTCCGTATGCGGATAGACCAGATACTCAAAAATGACGTGTGATGCCGCGAGGGTCGCATGGCCGCAGAGGTTAATTTCATGCAGCGTGGTGAACCAGCGCAGTTCAAATCCGCCGTCGGTTCGCACAAAAAACGCGGTTTCCGACTGGTTATGCTGCTGTGCCATTTTGAGAAGCGTCTCGTCCGGCAGCCATTCTTCCAGAGGACATACCGCTGCCGCGTTGCCGCCAAAGGTTTTGTCGCTGAAGGCATCCACCAGATAAAAATCAATTTCCCGCATTGTCTCTTCCTCTTTTGTTATCAGTTTTAGCGCAGATACACAGTGCCTTTCAGGTAGCACGACGCCTGACCGCTCATTAATACGCGCTCCCCTTTCAGCTCGCAGCGTACATCCCCGCCGCGCGCCGAAACCTGACGGGCAAACATTGCCGTTTTCCCCAGCTTTTCGCTCCAGTAGGGGATCAGCATCGTGTGCGCGGATCCAGTCACCGGATCTTCCGGAACGGCAACGCCCGGTGAGAAGAAGCGGCTGACAAAGTCATATTCCCCTTCACCCGGTGCCGTCACGCTCACTTTATGCTCGCCCGGCGTCATCGCCGAAAAGCGCGGCGCAAGCGCTTCAACCTGCCGGGGATTTTCCAGCACAATCACCCAGGCGCGGCCTTTACGGGCTTCAACGTAATGGCGGATACCGAGCGCCGCGAGCATCTCCGGCGGCGGCGTCTCTTCTCGGGTCGGGCACGCCGGGAAGTCCAGCGTCATCCACTCTCCCTCCCGGCTGACCGTCAGTCGGCCAGAGGCGGTATCAAAGTGGATCCGCGAGTCGGGGTAATCGAGTTCATTAAACAGAACGTGCGCGGCGGCCAGGGTGGCGTGACCGCAGAGATTGACTTCAGTGAGCGTGGTAAACCAGCGTAGCTCAATGCCGCCCTTAGTGCAGACGAAAAATGCGGTTTCCGACTGATTATGCTGCTGCGCCATTTTCAGTAACGTTTCATCCGGCAGCCATTCGTTCAGCGGGCAAACCGCTGCCGGATTGCCGCCGAACGAGGTATTGCAGAACGCATCTACCAGATAAAAATCAATCTCCTGCATTGTCTTACCGCCTGTCTTTGCTGTGTTGTACTTTTATATTCAATGAAAACAACGCCCCCGGCTACCGCTTTCATAAGGTAAATATTGAGATCTGCGTCACATAATGATTGAGTTTTCGCCGTATGACGTTTTAAGATCGCCTTCTCATCTTTCCAGCAACGAATCTCCGACATCCCTATGACAACGAACACAGTTTCCCGCAGGGTCGCGTGGCTACGCGTGGTCACGCTGGCCATTGCCGCATTTATTTTTAACACCACAGAATTTGTTCCGGTTGGGCTGTTGTCTGACATAGCAGAAAGCTTCCAGATGGAAACGGCGCAGGTGGGGATTATGTTAACTATCTACGCCTGGGTGGTGGCGCTGATGTCTTTGCCGTTTATGTTGCTGACCAGCCAGATGGAGCGGCGCAGGCTGTTGATCGGCCTGTTTGCCCTGTTCATTGCCAGCCATGTCCTGTCGTTTATAGCGTGGAATTTTACGGTGCTGGTCATTAGCCGCATCGGCATTGCCTTTGCCCACGCGGTATTCTGGTCGATCACCGCGTCGCTGGCTATTCGGCTCGCGCCGGCGGGTAAACGCGCCCAGGCCTTGAGCCTGATTGCCACCGGTACCGCGCTGGCGATGGTGCTGGGGCTGCCCATTGGCCGCATCGTGGGACAGTACTTCGGCTGGCGTACCACCTTCTTTGCCATCGGCATGGGCGCGCTGGTGACGCTGGTGTGTCTGATTAAGCTGCTGCCCGCGCTGCCAAGCGAACACTCCGGCTCGCTGAAAAGCCTGCCGCTGCTGATGCGTCGCCCGGCGCTGCTGAGTATCTACCTGCTTACCGTTATCGTGGTCACCGCGCACTACACGGCGTACAGCTACATTGAACCGTTTGTGCAGGTGGTCGCGGGCTTTAGCGCAAACTTTGCCACCCTCTTACTGCTCATTCTCGGCGGCGCGGGCATTATTGGCAGCGTGCTGTTTGGTAAACTGGGTAACCAGCATGCCTCCTTGCTGGTGAGCAGCGCCATCGGCCTGCTGCTGGCGTGCCTGGTGCTGCTGCTGCCTGCGTCAGGCAGCGAAAGCCAGCTGGCGATCCTGAGCCTGTTCTGGGGCGTGGCGATCATGATTATTGGTCTCGGCATGCAGGTGAAAGTCCTGGCCCTGGCGCCGGATGCCACGGACGTGGCGATGTCGCTGTTCTCGGGGATATTCAATCTGGGGATTGGCGCGGGGGCGCTGGTGGGCAATCAGATTAGCCTGTACGTATCGATGTCGGCGATTGGCTATCTGGGGGCGATTCCGGCGCTCGTCGCGCTCGTCTGGTCGGTACTCATCTTCCGCAAGTGGCCGGTGGCGCTGGAGGAACAAGGGCAGCACGGGTGAGGTTTATTTATGCCGGGTGGCGCATGGCGTCCTGAAATCAGGACGCCCGTACGATGCCACACTGCATGGGGAAATTACTTGCGTGGCATAACCGTATCGACAACATCAGCAGGTCAGATTGACCCACAGTATAAGTATTAATACTGTCTTTCTTCCTCTCCACCCAGATAGACATATCTTTCATGGGTTATGTCAGCCTGGCACTGATAGATATTAATTCTTGTTTCAACAGGCGTGGCAGTGGAAGACGCATCACTGATCTTCCCGCATTTTTTAGCTTTCTCGTTAATCCAGAGATTCTGTTCTTTTTTCATAGAGGCCCTGACTGACTCTGGAAGAGATTTCCAGAGATTATTGAGTTGACTATCGTTCTCAGAATAGGCCAGCACTGCATCGTTTAATTTGTTGTTGAGATCGGCTTTCTCAAATTCGGATTTATTCATGGCCAGCATAGTCATATCGACCAATGACTGGGAGACATAATCTCGGTCAGAATATTCATAGGATGCTGAAATGTCTTTCTCATTGTCCGCCAGGGATAATATATATACAAAATTATCCCATTGAACACTGTTATTAAGCACCTTGCCACCACCTTGATTTATCCGCTCTAGTTTCTGAGGATAGGCTGCAATAAACCCAAGGATTTCCGTAGGTATGGCGAGCGTGACCTTAGCGGAGCAACTGCGGTTTGAATCATTTTTATCAAATGGTTTAGTTGTAACATTCTCCAGATGAATGGCTATTTGATTTGCTTTTTCCTGGTATGATTTAAGTGGTTTTCCATAAAATTGCGAAGGCGTTGCCAGATACGTTTCCTGCAATTTACTCATTGCATCATCTCTGATTTTTGCTTGCATAGCAGCAACGGCATCCTCACGACCACATTTAAATTCGGGCGCAGAATCGAACAAGCCTGCAGTGGCAGTAAATGAAAACAGCAACGTACTGAGTACGATAAAAGAATATTTTGCACGCATGACACTATCCTGAAAAGAAATGAGTGCAGTACATTACTTTAAGAACTAACGAGCGACAAGTCTGGCTATGCTCATTTAACCCGGTTTGAATTAAAAAAGTATTTTTCCGGAATTTATTTGTATTCATTTAATAAATATTTTACATACCGGGTAAGGGTAATCCGTTACCCGGCAATGACATCAGTGGTAGGTCTTAATAATCTCCAGCACGCCGTTAATAATAAACTGCACGCCCATACAGACCAGTAAGAAGCCCATCAGACGGGAAATCGCCTCGATACCGCCCTTGCCCACCCAGCGCATGATCGCACCGGAACTGCGCAGAGACGCCCACACGATAACCCCAATAAGCGCAAAAATTAGCGGTGGCGCAACGGTCAGTACCCAATCCGGGAAGGTAGAGCTGTCGCGCACCGTCGATGCAGAACTGATGATCATCGCGATGGTACCCGGCCCGGCCGTACTCGGCATGGCCAGCGGTACAAAAGCAATATTCGCGCTCGGTTCGGACTCCAGCTCTTCAGATTTGCTGGTTGCCTCCGGAGACTCGTGCGCTTTCTGCGCCGGGAACAGCATGCGGAAGCCGATAAAGGCCACAATCAGCCCGCCCGCAATACGCAGCCCGGGAATTGAAATCCCGAAGGTATTCATCACCAGCTGTCCGGCGTAGTAGGCCACCATCATAATGGCAAACACATACACCGAAGCCATCATCGACTGATGGTTGCGCTCGGCGCTGTTCATATTCCCTGCCAGCCCCAGGAACAGCGCCACCGTCGTTAACGGGTTAGCTAACGGCAGCAGTACCACCAGCCCGAGACCAATTGCTTTAATCAAATCCAACATAGTGCGTTGTTGTCCTTATCCACATTTAACATCGCAATTATAGGGTGAAAGTGTGACGTTCAGCCATCGGCGCAACGTAACGATAGTTTTCCTTTTGGAACGATACTCGTTAGTTATCTTCCTGATTTGAAAGGTTGCAAAAATCGTTCATGAAACGTTTTAGCAATTCGTGGCATCGGCTGATCCATTCAGTTGACTTATACTTGCCTGAGCAATAATATCTGCCGTGATTAAACTACTTGCCAGGGCAACCATTGTGAAAAGCACCAGTGATATCTTTAACGACGTTGTTCCGCTGGGTCGTCTTATTCATATGGTTAACCAGAAAAAAGATCGCCTGCTCAATGACTACCTGTCACCGCTGGATATCACCGCAACACAGTTCAAAGTGCTGTGTTCCATTCGCTGCGAAGTGTGTATCACGCCGGTTGAGCTGAAAAAGGTGCTCTCTGTCGATCTGGGTGCGTTAACCCGCATGCTCGATCGTCTCGTCTGCAAAGGATGGGTAGAACGAAGCCCTAACCCGAATGACAAACGCGGCGTACTGGTCAGGCTCACCAGCGATGGTGCGGCTATGTGCGAGCAATGTCATCAATTAGTAGGACAAACACTGCATCAGGAACTAACAAAAAACTTAACGGCAGATGAAGTGGCTACCCTTGAGCTTTTGCTGAAGAAAATACTGCCGTAAACAGAAAAAGAGGTATGACGATGTCCAGACGCAATACTGACGCTATCACTATTCATAGCATTTTGGACTGGATCGAAGATAACCTGGAATCGCCGCTCTCCCTTGAAAAAGTGTCTGAGCGTTCAGGTTACTCCAAATGGCACCTGCAACGGATGTTCAAAAAAGAGACCGGTCATTCATTAGGTCAATATATTCGCAGCCGCAAGCTGACGGAAATTGCCCAGAAACTGAAAGAAAGCAATGAACCGATCCTTTATCTGGCGGAGCGTTACGGATTTGAATCACAGCAAACCCTCACGCGTACGTTCAAGAACTATTTTGACGTGCCGCCTCATAAGTACCGAATCACCAGCGTGCCGGGTGAATCCCGTTACCTGTATCCGTTAAAACACTGTAGTTAATCATCGCCTGTAAAAGACGTAACCGAGGAAAAAATGAAAGTTACCGCCTCCGCCGCCCTCGCCTTGCTGGTGCTGTTTTCCAGCCAGACCTTCGCGGAGCAAACCCCAGGTGCAACGCAGCAAAATAATCATGACACGATGATTTTGCCGTCAGCACATGACCAGTCGCCTTATGATTTCAACCATATGGGTGCTGGTAGCGACAAATCCGACGAATTAGGCGTGCCTTATTATAATCAGCACGGCCTCTGATTCGTTTTTGCCCCGCAGCCGCGGGGCTTTTTTATGCCCTATCCCCTTACCCGCGCCGCCCGGCGAACCCGCAGGCCAAACACGTTGATGTACAGCCCGGCCATGATCAGCACGGCACCGAGCAGCTGGAGCGCGCTCAGCGTTTCATCCAGCAGTATCGCCGCACTGGCAAGCCCCACGACCGGAACCAGCAAAGACAGAGGCGCGACGCGCCAGGTCTCATAGCGCCCCAGCAGCGAACCCCAGATCCCGTAGCCCACGATGGTGGCGACAAACGCCAGATAGATAAGAGAAAGGATCGTGGTCAGATCGATCTCGACCAGGCTGTTCAGCATCACCTCCGGGCCATCCAGAATAAACGACGCCACCAGAAACGGGATTATCGGGATCAATGCGCTCCAGACCACCAGGGACATCACCTGAGGCCTCGCCTCGTGCTGCATAATCAGCTTGTTGAAAATATTGCCGCACGCCCAGCTCAGCCCCGCCGCCAGCGTGAGCATAAACCCGAGCAGCGCCACATCCTGACCGTTCAGGCTGGCTTCAATCAGCACCAGCACGCCAAATACCGCCAGCGTTATCCCCGCCAGCTGCTTGCCCTGCAGGCGTTCGCCAAACACAAATGCGCCGAGAATAATGGTAAAGAACGCCTGCGCCTGTAACACCAGCGAGGCCAGACCGGCCGGCATGCCGAACTTGATGGCGCAGAAGAGAAACGCGAACTGGCCAAAACTGATGGTCAAACCGTAGCCCAGCAGCAGTTTTAACGGGATTTTCGGACGGGCGACGAAAAAGAGCGCCGGGAACGCCACCAGCATAAAACGCAAACCGGCCAGCATCAGCGGGGGCATGTTGTGCAATCCCAGCTTGATGACCACAAAATTGAGTCCCCATACCACGACCACCAGCAACGCCAGCAGTCCGTCTTTACGCGTCATACCCTGCCCCTGAATTATTAATAATTTGTTAACACTTCAAGGTAACAGAAAAAAGTGTGCCGCGAGAAGATCATTATTTCTGGCAGGCAGCTGAAGCACTTAGGGATAAATCGGGTGCTATACAAGCCCCTTATGTCATGGTAATCCTGTTAACACTCGTCTAAAAAAAGCATAAGCAACCGTCGGGAAGGAATATGAAACCATCTCTCAGGCGCTCAACCGCAGCGCTGCTGGCATCGTCATTGTTATTAACCATCGGTCGGGGGGCAACGCTGCCGTTCATGACCATTTATCTCACGCGCGTGTTTAATATGAGCGTCGAGAATATTGGTTATGCCCTGACGATTGCGCTGACCGTTGGCGTGGTGTTCAGCCTGGGATTTGGCATTCTGGCCGATAAGTTTGATAAAAAACGCTATATGCTGATCGCGATCGTGGCTTTTATCGCCGGTTTTGTCGCGATCCCGCTGGTGGATAATGTCACCCTGGTAGTGCTGTTCTTTTCCCTGATCAACTGCGCCTATTCCGTCTTTTCGACGGTGTTGAAAGCCTGGTTCTCGGACGTGCTGACCTCCAGCCAGAAAGCGCGCGTCTTCTCGCTCAACTACAGCTTCCTGAACATTGGCTGGACGATAGGGCCGCCGATTGGCACCCTGCTGGTGATGTACAGCCTGCAGCTGCCGTTCTGGCTGGCGGCCTTCTGCGCCGCGCTGCCGCTCGGGTTTATTCATTTCTTCGTGCAAAAAAGCGTCGCGCTGGATACCGCCGAGGAGAAGATGCCCTGGCAGCCGTCGGTGCTGCTGAAAGATCGCGCCCTGTTCTGGTTCACCCTCTCCGGCCTGCTCGCGTCTTACGTGGGTGGATCGTTCGCCAGCTGCATTTCGCAATACGTACTGGCCGCCAATGCCGACAGCGATTTTGCCCAGAAGGTGGTCGCCGTGGTGCTGCCCGTTAACGCCGCCGTGGTGGTGACGCTGCAGTACGCGCTGGGACGGAAGATCTCCGCCAGCAATATTCGGCCTTTAATGACCGCCGCAACGCTGTTTTTTATCCTGGGGCTGGGAGGCTTTATGCTCTCCGGGGAGAACCTGATTTACTGGGGCATCGCTGCCGCCATCTTTACACTGGGTGAGATTATCTACGCACCGGGTGAATACATGCTGATCGACAACATCGCCCCGCCGGGGATGAAGGCGAGCTATTTTTCCGCGCAGGCGCTGGGCTGGCTCGGCGCGGCGGCAAACCCGATGATCACCGGCATTATCCTGACCAACCTGCCGCACTGGTCGCTGTTTGCAATCATGATGGTTGCCATCGTCGTTGCCTGGCTGATGATTTTGCGGGGAATGAGCGTGAAGGCGTGGAACGAATCCCCCAAAGCGGCGTAAAAAATAGTGGCCGGGTAAGGCGAAGCCGCCCCCCGGCAATAACGCATCAGTGGTGCAGCATCTCCTCCACCACCTGCTCTTTGTACATCTCGTTTGGATAATAGGTCGGCCAGTTGTCCATCTCTTTCAGCAGCGCCTCGTGGGAGGTATTGCCCATAAAAATATGGAAGTGCGATGAGGCTTTCGGTCCGATGATATGGTCGCTGAACTGCACGAACTTCGGCGCCTTGCTGTCCGCATCCTTACACTCAAACAGATAGCGAACGCCTTTTTTGCCCGATGCGTAGGTCAGAATTTTGTAGCCACTGTAGTCATACTGACAGCTGCTGACCGCCTTGCCTCTGTGGAATTCCATTACGTTATTTTCAATGCCGATGGCATCCACGTCCGTGGCATATCCCTTGCGGTAGTACGCTTTCACCTCGTCAAAGGTTTTGCTTTTATCCTTCTGCGCTTTCTGTTTGAAGACCGGATCCAGCGAACCGTCCAGCAGGAACGGATACACCGACTGCCAGGTGCCGTCCCAGTCGGACAGCGCTCTGTCCTTTACGTCTTTATCCTCAAACACGCCGTTTGCCGCCTTCTGTTCCGCTTCGGTCATCTGATGGCCGTGCGAGTGAGCAAACAGCTGGCCGCTGACCAGCAGCGCCCCCAGAGTCATGGCAAATTTTCCAATATGTGCAGCCAAAGTAACACCCTCATTCCGTTTTATAAGAATGAGGATGTTATATTATAACACTTCAGATCGCAACCAGCCCGCGAACGCCCTCCTGCTCCATATTTTCGCCCCTCCCGCGCTGAATGATAGTGCCGCGGGACATCAGGAGATAGCTGTCGGCCAGCTCGGCGGCAAAGTCGTAAAACTGCTCGACGAGCAGGATTGCCATATCGCCTCTGTTTGCCAGGGTGCGGATCACCTGGCCAATCTCTTTGATGACGGAAGGCTGTATGCCTTCCGTCGGTTCGTCCAGAATCAGCAGCTGCGGACGGCTCGCCAGCGCGCGACCAATCGCCAGCTGCTGCTGCTGCCCGCCGGAGAGATCGCCCCCGCGGCGGTGCTTCATCTCTTTGAGAACCGGAAACAGCTGCCAGATCTCGTCAGGAACCTGCTTTGCCTCGCGGGCGGAAAAACGCGACAGCCCAAGCAAAAGGTTCTCTTCCACGGTCAGGCGCGGGAAAATCTCGCGGCCCTGCGGGACATACGCCACGCCGGACTGCACCCGCTGGTGCGGCCTGCTGTGGGTGATCGTTTTACCCTGCCAGATGACCTCCCCGGTTTTCGCCGGGATCAGCCCCATCAGGCACTTCAGCAGCGTGGTTTTCCCGACGCCGTTGCGTCCCAGCAGACAGGTGACTTCACCGGGAGCGGCTTCGAAGCTCACGCCGCGCAGGATATGGCTGCCGCCGTAGTACTGATTCAGTTCGTTAACCTGTAACATCATCGCTCCTTAGCGGCCCAGATAGACCTCAATCACCTGCTCGTTGGCCTGCACCTCGCGAAGCGAGCCTTCCGCCAGCACGCGCCCCTGATGCAGCACCGTGACGTGGTCGGCAATCGTTTCAACAAAGCCCATGTCATGCTCCACCACCATCAGCGAATGCTTGCCCGCCAGGGTTTTGAACAGCTCGGCGGTGTATTCCGTTTCCGCATCGGTCATCCCGGCGGCGGGTTCATCCAGCAGCAGCAGGTGCGGGTCCTGCACCAGCAGCATGCCGATCTCCAGGAACTGTTTCTGCCCGTGCGAAAGCAGCCCGGCGCGACGGTCCCGCTCGCTGCCAAGGCGCAGAAGAACCAGCATCTCGTCAATGCGGTCCCGCTGCTCGCCGTTGAGTTTTGCCCGCAGGCTCGCCCAGACGGATTTATCGGTTTTCATGGCGATCTCAAGGTTCTCCCACACCGTCAGCGCTTCAAAGACCGTGGGTTTCTGGAATTTTCGGCCAATCCCCTGGCGAGCAATGGCCGCAGGCCCCAGCCCGGTCAGGTCGATGGACTGGTCGTAAATCGCTCTCCCGCTTTTGGGTCGGGTTTTGCCGGTGATCACGTCCATCAGCGTGGTTTTACCCGCCCCGTTGGGGCCAATCACGCAGCGCAGCTCGCCCACGCCGATATTCAGGGAGAGATCGGTCAGCGCCTGGAAGCCGTCGAAACTGACGTTAATGGCCTCAAGCTGAAGCACCGGGTCAGTCTGGTCCCGGTAGCGATCGCCGGGCAACTGGCGGGTAAATAACTCTTCCGTTGGCTGCATTATTTCTCTTCCTTACGCAACAGACCGTAGACGCCGCGCGGCAGGAACAGCGTGACGGCGATAAAAATCAGCCCCAGAAACAGCTGCCAGTACTCCGGCATGGCAACGGTAAAGAAGCTTTTCGCCCCGTTCACCAGCGCCGCGCCAATCACCGGCCCCACCAGCGTGCCGCGTCCGCCCAGCGCCACCCAGATGGCGGCTTCTATCGAGTTGGTCGGCGACATTTCACCGGGGTTAATGATGCCCACCTGCGGAACGTACAGCGCCCCCGCCAGGCCGCACAGCACGGCGGAGAGCGTCCACACCAGCAGCTTGAACCCGCGCGGATCGTACCCGCAGAACGTCAGGCGGTTTTCCGCGTCGCGCACGGCGGTCAGGATGCGGCCAAACTTGCTCTTCGCCAGCGCAAATCCGATGCCCAACGCCAGAAGCAGCATCAGCACCGTCGCCAGGAACAGCGCGATGCGGGTGGTCGTTTCCGTCACCGAAAACCCAAGCAGCGTGGTGAAGCCGGTAAAGCCGTTATTGCCGCCAAAGCCGGTTTCGTTGCGAAAGAACAGCAGCATGCCCGCGTAGGTCAGCGCCTGGGTCATAATCGAGAAGTAAACCCCTTTGATCTTCGAGCGGAAGGCAAACCAGCCAAACACCAGCGCCAGCAAACCCGGCACCATCACGATCAGCACCAGCGCCCAGGCAAAGTGCTGGGTGCCCCACCAGAACCACGGCAGCTCGCTCCAGGAGAGAAACGACATAAACGCGGGCAGGCCGTCGCCTGACGCCTGGCGCATCAGGTACATGCCCATCGCATAGCCGCCCAGGGCGAAGAAGATGCCGTGTCCAAGAGAGAGCATGCCGGCGTAGCCCCACACCAGATCCAGCGCCACCGCAACGATGGCATAGCAGAGGATCTTGCCGATGAGCGTCAGCATCCAGGTCGACAGCGCCAGCGGATGCGTGGCGGGCAGCAAGGCGAAAAACGGTAAAATCAGCAAACACGCCACCAGCAGGCTGCCTGCAATCTGTGTCGTGCGCGGCGCTTTACGCGCCAGCGTTAAGGTCAGCGGCTGGCTCATCAGTCAATCACCCTCCCTTTCAGCGCAAACAGCCCCTGAGGGCGCTTCTGGATAAACAGGACGATCGCCACCAGAATCACGATCTTGCCCAGCACCGCACCCATCTGCGGCTCAAGGATTTTATTGAATATGCCCAGCCCGAACGCGGCAGCCACGCTGCCTGCGAGCTGGCCTACGCCACCGAGAACGACTACGAGAAACGAGTCGATGATGTACCCCTGACCAAGCTCCGGCCCGACGTTACCTAGCTGGGATAACGCCACGCCGCCAAACCCGGCGATCCCTGAGCCCAGACCAAACGCCAGCATATCGACGCGCCCGGTCGGTACCCCGCAGCAGGCGGCCATGCTGCGGTTTTGCGTCACCGCGCGCACGTTCAGCCCAAGACGGGTTTTATTCAGAATCAGCCAGGTGAAGAACAGCACCAGCAGCACGAAGCCCAGCACCACAATGCGGTTCCACGGCAGGGTCAGGTTGGCAAAAATCTGCACCCCGCCGGAAAGCCATGCCGGGTTTGCCACCTCCAGGTTCTGGGCACCAAAGGTCATGCGCACCAGCTGGATGAGCATCAGGCTGATCCCCCAGGTCGCCAGCAGGGTTTCCAGCGGACGACCGTACAGGTGACGGATCACGGTGCGCTCCAGCACCATTCCAATGCCCGCCGTCAGGCAGAACGCTACCGGCAAGGCGATAACGGGATAGAGCGCCAGCCACTGAGGGGCAAGCCCGGCCATTGCCTGCTGCACCATCCACGTGGCGTACGCCCCCAGCATCAGCATCTCGCCGTGGGCCATGTTAATGACGCCCAGCAGACCGTAGGTGATCGCAAGCCCCAGCGCGGCCAGCAGCAGCACCGAACCCAGAGAAAGCCCCATAAACGCCTGGCCCAGCAGATCGCCCCACATCAGGCGATGCGTAATCTGGCTAAGGCTCTCTTCTGCGGCCGCGCGCACGCCGGCATCCGGCTCGGTCTGCACCTGGGTAAACGGAGTGAGTCTGGACTGTACGTCCTGATCGTCTGACTGGCCCAGCAGTTCGACGGCCCTGCGGCGCACCTCCGGCTGCGGGCTCGCCAGCTGGAGGTTTGCCACCGCCAGCAGCAGCGCCTGACGCGCCACGGCGTCCGCTTCATCCCCGGCGCGCTTTTCCAGAAAAGCGAGCATGTCGGGCTGAGCATCACGCTGGAGCTGACGGGCTGCCGCCCGTCTTTCGGTGACACTGTCACTAACAAGCTGATGCGTGGCAATGGCCGTTGCAGCCAGCACGCGCAGCCGGTTTGTCAGGCGTACGGCTTTGGTTTGCCCTACTGCCGCGCGGGCGTCACCGAGCGAAACCATTTCGCCATTACGCTTCGCAAAGGCGTGCTTTTGGCTGTCGGTATACAGGTTTTCCTTTTGCAGGGACTGAAGCAGCGGAAGCCTGGCGGCATCCGGCGCAGCGGCCCACTGCGTGAGGAGCTCCGCCTGCTGGCCGCGGCTGGCGGCAACAAAACGATCGGCATCCGATGCCTGCGCCATCCCTGGCAGCAGTCCGGAAAGCCATACAAGAGCGATGAACATGCGCATGGCGTTCATGACGTTTCTCCCTGAGGCAATGGCCTAGTTGCTGGCGTTTTTCATCGGCTGGTCGGGCTTTTTGTCATTCCCGGCAATGAACGGACTCCACGGCTGGGCGCGCACCGGCTGTTCCGTCTGCCAGACCACGTTGAACTGGCCGTTGCCTTCAATTTCACCGATCATGACCGGCTTATGCAGATGATGGTTGGTAGCATCCATGGTGAGCGTAAAGCCAGACGGCGCCTTAAATGACTGACCGGCCATCGCCGCGCGCACCTTATCCACGTCGGTGGTGCCCGCTTTTTCCACCGCCTGTGCCCACATATGGATCCCCACGTAAGTCGCTTCCATCGGGTCGTTGGTCACCACGGTATCGGCATTCGGCAGCTTGTGCGCCTTCGCATAGGCTTTGTAATCCGCGACGAACGCCTGGTTGGTTGGATTATCCACGGACTCAAAGTAGTTCCACGCCGCCAGGTTACCCACCAGCGGTTTGGTGTCGATTCCGCGCAGCTCTTCTTCGCCGACGGAGAACGCCACCACCGGCACGTCGGTGGCCTTCAGCCCCTGGTTAGCCAGCTCTTTGTAGAACGGCACGTTGGAGTCGCCGTTGATGGTCGACACCACGGCGGTTTTGCCGCCGGCGGAGAATTTCTTGATGCTGGCGACGATGGTCTGGTAGTCGCTGTGACCAAACGGGGTGTAAACCTCTTCGATGTCCTTATCCTCCACCCCTTTCGAATGCAGGAACGCGCGCAGGATCTTGTTGGTGGTGCGCGGGTAAACGTAGTCGGTACCCAGCAGGAAGAAGCGCTTCGCCCCGCCGCCGTCCTCGCTCATCAGGTATTCCACCGCCGGGATGGCCTGCTGGTTCGGCGCTGCGCCGGTATAGAAGACGTTTGGCGACATCTCTTCGCCTTCATACTGCACCGGATAGAACAGCAGGCCGTTCAGCTCCTCAAACACCGGCAGCACGGATTTGCGCGAAACCGACGTCCAGCAGCCGAACACCACTGCCACTTTATCCTGGCTCAGCAACTGGCGTGCCTTCTCGGCAAACAGCGGCCAGTTTGAGGCTGGATCCACCACCACAGGCTCCAGTTTCTTACCCAGCACGCCGCCTTTGGCGTTGATCTCGTCGATGGTCATCAGGGCGACGTCCTTCAGCGGGGTTTCGGAGATGGCCATCGTGCCGGACAGAGAGTGCATGATCCCCACTTTGATGGTGTCGGCCGCCTGCACGCCAAAACTCATTCCCATCGCCACGACGGACGCGGATAACGCAAAGGCTTTTAATAAGGTACGACGCTGCATATTTTCACTCCTGAAAAAGAACGCTGTGCGAAAACGTCCGTTACGGCATGGACGCGGAAATAAAGGTGTCAGCGAAGCAGGAGCAAAAAGGATGCCAGAATGGAGGAAGCGCTATTGCAGGAGACAGACGGCAGGATGTAAAGAGAACGACTCAGAATGGCACAGCGCTGCACTTTTATAATGCAGCGCTGAGGAAGCGCTTTTACCAGACTTCGCTGGCGATCTGCGTCACCAGACGGACCTTATCCCACTGCTGGGACTCGCTCAGGCTGTTGCCCTCTTCGGTGGAGGCAAAACCGCACTGCGGGCTGAGGCAGATTTGCTCTTTCGCCACGTATTTCGCCGCCTCTTCCAGACGTGCCTTTACGCCTTCCGGGTTCTCCAGCTCACCGTTTTTCGTGGTGATCAGGCCCAGCACCACCTGCTGCTTGCCCGGGCGAACGAAGCGCAGCGGCGCGAAATCCCCGCTGCGGTCGTTATCGTATTCCAGGAAGAATGCGTCAACGTTGACCGTCCCGAACAGCACTTCCGCTACCGGCTCGTAGCCGCCTTCGGAAATCCAGGTTGAACGGAAGTTACCGCGGCAGACGTGCAGCCCGATGGTCAGATCCTCTGGCTTGCCTTCCAGGGCCTTGTTCAGCACGCGGGCATAGATTTGCGCCAGCTCATCGGCATCGTCGCCGCGCTCGCGGATCTGACGGCGCTGGTCGTCCGAGCAGAGGTAGGCCCAGACGGTGTCGTCCAGCTGCAGATAACGGCAGCCCGCGTCGTAGAATGCGCGGATGGCGTCGCGCCAGGTGGTTGCCAGATCGTCGAAATAGTCGTTCAGAACCGGGTACACCGTCGCGTCGATGTCTTTGCGCCCGCCGCGGAAATGGAGCACGCTTGGGCTGGGAATGGTCATCTTCGGCTGGGCATTGCCGCTGATGCTTTTCAGATAGCGGAAGTCTTCCAGCATCGGGTGGTCGCCAAAGCCCAGCTTGCCGGTCACGCGCACGCCGTGGGCTTTGGTTTGTACTCCGTTGAACTGAATCCCCTGCTGTGAATCGTAACGCTCAACCCCCTGAAGACCGTCGAAGAAATCGAAGTGCCACCAGGCACGGCGAAATTCACCGTCGGTCACCACATGCAGGCCGCACGCGCACTGCTGCTCGACGACGTGGCGAATAGCCTCGTCCTCCACCGCGCGAAGCTGTCCGGCATCAATCTCGCCGCTGGCGAACTTCAGGCGAGCCTGCTTGATGGCATCCGGGCGTAAAAAGCTGCCGACTACGTCGGCGCGGTATGGGGCGTGCTGTCGTTGCATGGAAATCTCCTCAGTCTGCCGGTATTAATTGCCCGCAGTGATAATTCATTATTTGAATCTTTAGACTTCTGGATGTCTAAATGTCCAAAAAAGATGTCATACCTTACCGTTTCCGGCAAACGAGAAAATTTCACGGGTGTTGAAAAAAATTCATCTTCACAGCGCGTCAGCGTGCGCCTGGCTGGCAAAGGCGTAGCGTTCATCTTCCCAGCCGGTGATGCCGCCGAGCATGATTTTGACCGGCAGCCCGAGACGCGCCAGCTTCAGCGCCGCCCTGTCCGCGCCGTTACAGTGTGGCCCCGCACAGTAGACGACAAACAGTGTCCCTTCCGGCCATTGGGCCATGCGCTCAGCGGTCATCTGGCTCCAGGGCATATGCAGTGCGCCCGGCACATGGCGGCGGGCAAACTGCTCCGGGCTCCCCACCACGTGCAGCAGCACGAAGTCCTGCTCATTATTGGCGATGGCGTGATGCACGTCGGCGCAGTCGGTTTCGACGCTCAGGCGACGCAGAAAATGGGTAACGGCTTCCTGCGGCTCGGCAGCCGGAAATTCAGTAACATAGCTCATGATCCTTCCTCATCTTTGGCGTTTGTGTTAACACTACTCTATCCACAAATTCAGCCCGTGAATGCGCTCGCTTATGCCAGAAAACAGCAAAAAGATGACAAACTTAAGACAGGTTACCCGCCCGCAGGTGGTGGTGCTGGCGTATGACGGGCTATGTACCTTTGAGTTTGGCGTGGCGGTTGAGATTTTTGGCCTGCCGCGTCCGGAGCTGGGCGACGACTGGTATCGTTTTGCGGTGGCGAGCGTGGATAGCGGCGAACTGCGGGCGACCGGCGGGATCCGCATCGTTACCGATGGGGACTTGAGCCTGCTTGCGTCGGCGGACCTGATCTTGGTTCCCGGCTGGCGGGGGCTGGACTCACCGGTTCCTCCGGCGCTCTGCGAGGCACTGCGCCAGGCCAGCGCGCGCGGATGTCAGCTGCTGTCCATCTGCTCGGGCGTGTTCGTGCTGGCCGCTACGGGGCTGCTGAACGGACGTAAAGCCACGACGCACTGGCGCTACATTGACGCGCTTAAGGTTCGCTACCCTGACATCGAGGTGGTTGAGGATGTGCTCTACCAGGACGAGGGCGATATCCTGACCTCCGCGGGCAGCGCGGCGGGAATCGATCTCTGTCTGCACGTCGTCCGGCGGGACTATGGCATGGAAACCGCCAACAGCGTGGCGCGTCGGCTGGTGATCCCCCCTCACCGGGATGGTTCACAGCCGCAGCAGCTGAGCCGCCCGGTGGCGCAGCTGCGTGAGAGCCAGCGCCTGGGCCAGCTGTTTGATTTTCTGCACACGCACCTTGTCGAGCCGCACAGCGTCGACTCGCTGGCGCGTCGGGTCGGCATGAGCCAGCGCACCTTTCTTCGTCGCTTCGAGGCGGCAACGGGCACGACGCCTGCTCGCTGGCTGCTTAATGAACGCCTTCTGAGAGCAAAAGATTATCTGGAGAGCAGCCGTTTAAGCATCGACAGCATCGCGGAACAGACCGGGTTTGGTCAGGCGTCGACGCTGCGTCATCATTTTCGTCAGCAGTTCGCGCTTTCCCCGGCTCAGTATCGCAAACAATTTTCACGTTCTGATACTCCCCGCTAGCGGCAAAAGCGCAAAAAAAAACCGCCATTATCTGGCGGTAAATGCTTGCATGGATAGATTTGTATTTTGGTCTCTACGTCCCCGACGCTCCATGGTCGGGCAGCGGATCTCATACAAACTAACACTGGCTGTCTCAACGAAAGCTAAACAGCCTGATTAACTCGCGCTGGTGTTGATTTGCAAATAGCGCATCAGGCCCTGCTCAGCGCTCTGCCTGGCATCATCGTTAAGGGCCTCAAGATAAAACGATCGCGATACGCCATAGGGAGCCTTTTCAGAGGGATATACCGCAAACTGGAATGTTTTTCCCCGTGCCGGATGGGTGCAGTCTAATTCCCAGCGCTGTTCATTTACTCTTTTACTAGTGCAGGCTACGCGTCCATAGTCGCTGGTTAAATAGGAACCAACGCGAATTTCAGCGGACTGAATATATTCTGGTTCGTCATTACCTGCATAACGAATCGCTGCAACGGCACCTACCGCAACAGCCAGAAGCGAAAACGCTATTATTTTTTTCATTTATGAATGACCCATTCCTTAGCCAGAGATTCACTATTATATAGGATTTATCCTTAAAGCGAACATCCAACTATGGACCAGAAATAGGAGGTTTACAAAAACGCACATATATTTTAAGAAAAATCCTAATCGGTATTATGAACCCACGTTATTTGACATTTTCTTTGCGCTATTTTGAAATTTTGAATAATAACCCTAAACAATAATTGGCATGATTTCCCCGCGCTGTTCTTATTCGGTGAATTTATGTTCAAAAAAGGGCTATCTTTTATCATGCTTATTTGTGCCCTCTTTTCTGGCCAGCTGATGGCCGGGCACAAAGGGCATGAATATGTTTGGGTAAAGAATGTGGAGCATCAGCTGCGGCATGAGGCCGACAGTGACGAGTTACGCAGTGTAGCGGAAGAGTCAGCGGAGGGTTTGCGCGAACACCACCTGTGGCAGAAATCGCGCAAACCGGACACGCACGTAAGGTAATTAACTGCCCTTGCGTTTCGGAAGGGTTTTCATCAGATCGTCCGGGCTCACGGACGCAACGATGCTGCCCGGCGGTGGCATTTTGAAAATGTGGTTTTTCATTTTGCCGATAACATGCATTTCGCAAGGACGGCAGTCAAACTTCAGGGTCAGGACTTCGTCACCGTTGACCAGCTGCATGGGGGTGGCCTTCCAGCTTTTAATATTCCCTTTCGCCTGTTTCGGGCACAGGTTAAAAGCAAAGCGCAGGCAGTGCTTGGTGATCATCACCGGCACATCGCCCTTCTCTTCGTGCGCTTCATAGGCCGCGTCGATAAGCTGCACGCCGTGGCGATGATAAAATTCACGCGCTTTATGGTTGTAAACGTTGGCCAGGAACGATAAATGGGTGTCCGGATACACAGGCGCAGGAATGGATTCGGCCTTACGGCTGCCGCGCGGATACTGCGCCAGGCGTGCGGCATCCAGCATCTCTGCCGTTTCGCGGCGGAACTGGTTCAGCAGGCTATTCGGCACGAACAGCGCGTCCGGCAGATTAACCTCGATGGCGCGCGCGTAGTAAATCGTCTGGCCCAGCTTCGCTACGCCGTCCTTCAGGCTGTTAAGCGCTTTATCCGCGTTGTTTGCCACCTCGAACAGACCATCAAGCGTATGCGTTACGCTGATGCCGTCTTCGCAGGTCATGGTCAGGATCAGCTGCTCTTCCCAGCCGCCCAGCTCAATGTCCACCGCGATGCGACGCTCGCTGGAGGTTTTCAGCAACGCCTGCTGCCAGTTATGATCCAGGTTACGGTTGAGCGGCGCGTTCGGCCTTGCCTTGTAGAGATCGGCAGGCATTTCATTCGGCCAGACGCGGTAGCGGTTCTCGCCGGTTTTTTCGACCGTGTTGGCGCGGAAACCCACAACTTCACGCTTAATCATCACGTTCAGGCCGTCGCCGTTCGCCAGCGGCTCGGTCACTTCAACGTCCAGGTGATCATTCGCCACTTTCAACACTTCACCGACCGGTAAACCGATAAACTTCGGTGAGTCAAACGCGCCGATATCCCCTTTGCGGGCGTTCACGAAATAGTCCGTGCTGCCGCGGTGGAAGGTTTTGTCCGTTGACGGAATAAAGAAATGTTCGGTACGACCGGCCGAGGCGCGCGCCAGGTCACCGCGATCTTCGATGATGGCGTCCAGCATCTGGCGATAGTGGGCGGTGATGTTCTTCACGTAGCTCATATCTTTGTAGCGCCCTTCAATCTTAAAGGAACGCACGCCCGCGTCGATCAGCGCGCCCAGGTTGGCGGTCTGATCGTTATCCTTCATGGAAAGCAGGTGTTTTTCGAACGCCACCACGCGACCCTGGTCGTCTTTCAGGGTATACGGCAGACGGCAGGCCTGCGAGCAGTCGCCGCGGTTGGCGCTGCGGCCCGTCTGCGCGTGGGAAATGTTGCACTGGCCGGAATAGGCCACGCACAGCGCGCCGTGGATAAAGAATTCGATCGTCGCGTCGGTTGCCTGGTGAATATCGCGGATCTGATTGAGGTTCAGCTCGCGCGCAAGAACGATCTGCGAAAAGCCGACGTCGGAGAGAAACTTCGCCTTCTCAACCGTGCGGATATCGCACTGGGTGCTGGCATGCAGCTCGATAGGCGGAATATCCAGCTCAAGCACGCCCATGTCCTGAACAATCAGGGCATCGACGCCGGTCTGGTAGAGATCGGTAATCAGACGCTGCGCGGGCTCCAGCTCATCATCATGAAGAATGGTGTTCAGGGTCACGAACACTTTCGCCCCGAAACGGTGGGCAAACGGCACCAGATCGGCAATATCGCGCAGGCTGTTGCTGGCGTTATGGCGGGCACCGAAGCCAGGGCCGCCGATGTAGACGGCGTCAGCGCCATGAAGGATCGCTTCACGGGCAATGGCGGCGTCGCGGGCCGGGCTTAAAAGTTCAAGATGATGGGATTGCAGGCGCATACTTCGTCGTTATCCGTTATGGTCAAAATGGCGGCTATTGTAGTCAGAAGTATGCGCCAGCGAAACAGTTTTGCGTAGCCTCAGCGGGGATAATGGATCAGAGAGTGAAAATGCACCGGCCTGTCGCTGCTGTTGCGGTAGGCGTGCGGTTTATCGCCGGCAAAACGGACGCCAGAATCGGCATGAACCGTCTGCCACTCGTCGTTGATGTTCATCTCCAGCTCGCCGCTGATGACCACCACATGTTCAATCACGCCTGCCTCATGCGGCGTGGACTCGCTCAGGGCACCCGGTGCCAGCGTGATGGAGAAATGATCGAACCGGAGCGTCTCATCCCAGGGAAAGAGCGGTTTGACCACCATCGCCTGCTGCTGTGAATCAAACACAGCCGGCCTGTCCGCCTCTGGCGTAATGAAAGCGGAAAACGGGACGTTCAGCCCGGTGGCAATTTTCCACAGCGTCGACACCGTCGGGCTGGACTCATTGCGCTCGATTTGCCCGAGCATCGCTTTCGACACGCCCGTTTCGTCCGCCAGCTTCGACAAACTCCAGCCGCGCGCCTGGCGCAGCGTTTTCAGCGTCGCTGCAAGATGTTGTGTAATGTCCATGCTCCCTCCTGATGGCCCTGAGCATACCACTTGTACGCTATAGCGCACAGTGTTACTTTATCGCGGACGTTATAACGCACAGTGGAGTTTCTATGCGCCCTACCTCTCATCTCGTTCCAGTCGTACTGGCTGGATTTGTCGCCGTTCTGGTCGGTTACGCCAGTTCGGCAGCCATCATCTGGCAGACCGCCGCGGCGGCAGGCGCCAGCGCACAGCAGATTGCGGGCTGGATGACCGCGCTGGGGGTTGGGATGGGCGTCAGCACGCTGGCGCTCTCCTGGTGGTATAAAGCTCCGGTGTTGACCGCCTGGTCTACGCCCGGCGCGGCGCTACTCGCCACCAGCCTGCACGGCGTGACGCTGGCCGAGACAATCGGCGTGTTTATCTTCGCCAACGCGCTCATTTTACTCTGCGGCATGACCGGGCTTTTCGCCCGCCTGATGAAGCTGATCCCACACTCACTGGCTGCGGCCATGCTGGCAGGCGTACTCCTGCAGTTTGGGCTGCATGCGTTTGCCCATCTGGACGGGCACTTTCTGCTGTGCGGCAGCATGATTGCCGCGTGGCTGCTGGCGAAAGCGCTGGCACCGCGCTATGCGATCGTCGTTACGCTGCTGGTGGGCGGGATCGTGGCGTGGGCGGGAGGTGACGTTGTCACCGATAAAATCACCATTTCCTTCGTGACACCTGAGTTTATTGCGCCCACGTTCACCTTCACCAGCCTGGTGAGCATCGGCTTGCCCTTCTTCCTGGTGACCATGGCCTCGCAAAATGCGCCCGGTTTCGCGACCATGAAAGCGTCCGGCTATCCGCTGGCGGTCTCACCGCTCATTATTTTTACGGGCGGGCTGGCGCTGCTGCTGTCCCCCTTCGGCGTCTTTTCCATCTGCATAGCCGCCATTACCGCCGCTATCTGTCAAAGCCCGGATGCCCACCCCGATGCCGGTAAACGCTGGCTGGCGGCCATCGCGGCCGGCGGGTTTTATCTGCTGGCGGGAGTGTTCGGCGGATCTATCACCGGGATAATGGCTGCGCTGCCGCTCAGCTGGATCCAGACGCTGGCCGGTCTGGCGCTGCTGGGTACCATCAGCGGGAGTTTATATCAGGCGCTGAATCATGAAGCGGAGCGCGACGCGGCTATCGTCACGTTTCTGATGACCGCAAGCGGCGTCACGATCCTGGGCATCGGCTCGGCATTCTGGGGGCTGGTGCTGGGCGGCGTAAGCTATGCCCTGTTTTCACGCGCTAGACGCGCGCAGCTGTGACGGCGTGATGCCCATGACGCTGCGAAAACGGTTACTGAAGTGGCTGGCGGAGTTAAACCCGCAGGCCAGCGCGATATCCGTCAGCGGCGTCGAGGTATGCTGCACCAGGTTTTTCGCTTTTTCCATGCGCCGTTGCATAACGTACTGATGCGGCGCCAGCCCCGTCGACTGGCGGAACATGCGGGCAAAATGGTATTCGCTGAGTGCGGCCTGCGCCGCGAGATCGGCCAGCGTCAGGGGCTGTCCGAGGTTTTCTTCAATAAAAGCCAGCACGTTGCGCAGAACAAACGGCGATAGCCCGCCGGTAACGACCGGGAGCTTCCACTGAACGTTGGCGTAGTTTTGCAGCAGGTGGGTCAACAGCAGCGTAGAGGCCGTGCTCAGGGTGAGCTGGTTGGCCTGCTGCTGCCAGTCGCAGCCGAGCAGAAACTGGCGGTACAGCGCGGTGATCTTCGGGTCGCTGCCAAAAATGCGCTCGTCCAGAGTCAGCGACAGGGGCCGTTTATCCCAGATTTTTTCGCCCACATCGCGCAGGTGTTCATCGGTGCAGTAGAGATGGACAAACGACAGGTCATCGCGGATATCCCACGTCGATTCGCTCTCTTTCGGCATCAGACAGAAACGGTCCGGTCCCCCGCCGTTCTTCCAGCCGCCCGGCGTCTTTTGATAGCTCTCATAACCGTCGGCGACGTACAGACTAAGGGTATGATGATTGCTTTTAACCGTTATCGTATCGTGCTTGTTGTACCACGCCGCCAGCTGAATGCCGGAATTGAGCGCGACCGTTTCCCGCAGGACCGCATTCTGCTGGCGAAGCGTTTCAAAGGTATCGTAAGCGTGAGACATAACCGTTAGCGCGTTATTGAGTGAACTGTCAGTCTAAGAACTGTTGTCCCCCGTTGCCAGCCCCCGGAAAAGAAAAAAGCGCAAGATTTTGCAAGTCTACCGCAAGCCGGTGAAAGCCCCAGACCGAGGACAGCGCCATACTGCGGGCTTCCGTGGTTTGAGAAGAGAAAAAATATGAACGCGTTATTATACGGACTGGTGGTGATCATCTGGGGAACCACCTGGATTGCCATTTTCCTGCAGCAGGGTCCCGTACCCGCCCCCGTCTCTATTTTCTGGCGTTTCGCGGTGGCCAGCGCCACGATGATGGTGGTGTTACTTGCCCTGCGCCGGTTGCGTAAGCTGGCGCTGCGGGATCATCTGTTCTGCATGCTTCAGGGATGCTGCGTCTTCTGCTTTAACTTCTGGTGTTTTTATACCGCGGCGGCACACATCAACACCGGGCTGGAATCGGTGATCTTCTCCATGGCGGTGCTCTACAACGCCATTAACTGTTTTATTTACTTTGGACAGCGCCCGCCCGCGCGTTTCTGGACGGCGGCGGCGCTGGGTCTTGTGGGGATCGTGACCCTTTTCTGGGACGACCTGCTGGCCAGCGGCTGGAGCGTATCGCTCCTGACGGGCATTGGCCTTTCCGCGCTCGGCACGTACGGCTTCTCGCTGGGCAATATGATCAGCATGCGCCATCAGCGCAGAGGTCTGGAAACCATGACCACCAACGCCTGGGCTATGCTTTACGGCACGCTGGTGATGGGGGGTATTGCGCTCTTCAGAGGCGACAGTTTTACCCCGGAATGGACGGTCACCTATATGGGCGCGCTGCTCTATCTGGCCCTCTTCGGCTCGGTGATTGCCTTTGGTGCCTACTTCACGCTGGTGGGACGTATCGGCCCCGGGAAAGCGGCCTACAGTACGCTGCTCTTTCCGCTGGTGGCGCTCTCTATCTCAACGGTGTATGAAGGCTACGTCTGGCACATTAACGGTATCGTCGGTTTGCTGCTGATTCTGGGCGGGAATATGGTGATGTTCACGAAACCAGAGACCTGGTTCAGGCGTCTGCGTACGGCGTAAAAAAAACGGCCTGCGCAATGCAGGCCGCTTAACGTTATTTCGCTGTTTTATGCACGTCAAACATGGTGGCGTCCGTCGCCATGTCGTCAACAACCTGCTTCAGCGTCGCAAAGGTCATCGGCGTGCTTTCGTTATTCAGCTCTTTACCTTCACCTTTACGAACCACCTTCATCACCGGTTTATTGGTGGCCGCGTCGATCAGCTCACCTTCAAAGTAGAGATGGGTATCCATGGTGCGATGGCCGGTAGCCATCTGCGTACCTGCAACCACCAGCGCGACCGGCACCACTTCATAGAACTGCAGGCCTTCTTTCTGCGAACTCACCCCGGTGATAGCACCGCGGAAAATCAGGCTGTGTTTACCCGGCGTGGTCACAATCGGCTTACGGGTACCAATAGCCGTTTTCATTTTGTTATTGGTGTAATTCAGCAGCTCATCAAGAGTTTGTTTCCCGATCTGAGTCGTCGGTTTTGGCGTTGGATAATAAGTAATTGGCGTCCAGATAATGCTGTCATAGTTGGCTTCGTTATAGGAAGGGTCAACCCAACGCAGCGTTGGTTTACCCGTTGCAGACGTCGTCTGCTGCAAGCCGGAATAATCTTTTAAAAAGCCTGAATATTGTTCTGGAGCCGCGACTTTTGAAGAACAGCCCGCCACTGCCAATAAACCCGTAAGCACTGCAACTTTAAAAAAAGTTTGAGTACGCATGATAGTTTTCCATGTAATCTGCAAGTATGCATTTGAAGTTATAGCAAAAGTTCGGCGGGTTTGTTGTGACAAAAAATGACGTGGGGAGCACAAATTGCGAAAAGAGTGCCCGGCAGCGTACCGGGCAGAGAAAATTACTGATTAATATCCACCTGCCAGAACAAATGTTTGCCAAACGGATCGATTTCGTAACCTGTCACCTCTTTGCGCACCGGTTCGAAGATCGTTGAATGCGCAATCATGACCGCCGGCATCTGGTCATGCATGATCTGCTGCGCCTCTTTATACAGCGCTACGCGCTTGTCGCGATCGGTAGTTGATTTTGCCTCCGCGATAATTTTATCAAACGGCTTATAGCACCACTTCGCCGAATTCGAACCGCCGTTGGCCGAGGTGCAGGTAAACAGCGGGCCAAAGAAGTTATCCGGGTCGCCCGTTGCGGTCGTCCAGCCCATCAGGGCAGCCTGATGTTCACCGTCCTTCACGCGCTTGAGATATTCGCCCCATTCGTAGGTGATAATTTTGGTCTGCACCCCCACCTTCGCCCAGTCAGCCTGAATCATCTCCGCCATCCGTCTGGCGTTCGGGTTATAGGGCCGCTGGACGGGCATCGCCCACAGGTCAATACTCATGCCGCCGGCTAAACCGGCCTCTTTCAGCAACGCTTTCGCTTTTTCAGGATCGTAATCGTAATCCTTCAGCTCGCTGTCAGCGCTCCAGACGCCCGGCGGCAGCAGATTTTTCGCCGCGGTGCCGGTGCCGTGGAACACCGCGTCGATAATGGCCGGCTTATTGATCGCCATCGCCAGCGCCTGGCGAACCTTCACGTTATCCAGCGGCGGCTTTTGGGTATTAAACGCCAGGAAACCCGTGTTCAGCCCGGCCTTGCTCATCAGCGTAATATCTTTATTAGCCTTCATACGCGACAGATCCGCCGGGTTCGGGAACGGCATCACCTGGCATTCGTTTTTCTCAATTTTGGCAAAACGCACGGAGGGATCCGGGGTGATGGTAAAGACCAGCCTGTCCAGCTTTGATTTCCCCTGCCAGTAGTCGACAAACGCCGTAAACAGAATGCGGGAATCCTTCTGATACTGCGCCAGCTTAAACGGCCCGGTGCCAATGGGCTGCATATCCACCTTCTCCGGCGTGCCCGCTTTCAACATTGCATCGGCATACTCCGCGGAGAGGATCGAGGCAAAATACCATGCCAGATCCGCAACAAACGGCGCTTCAGGGTGCGCCAGGGTAAAGCGCACCGTGTGGTCATCGACTTTATCAATAGCGGTAATCAGGCTGCCAAACTCCAGGCTTTCGAAGTTGGAATAGCTGCCGTTTGAGACGTTGTGATAGGGATGGTTCACGTCCTTCTGGCGCATAAACGAGAAGATCACGTCATCGGCGTTAAAATCGCGGGTCGGCGTGAAGAATTTATTGCTCTGAAACTTCACCCCTTTACGCAGATGGAAGGTATAAACCTTGCCGTCGTCGCTCACCTCCCAGCGCTCTGCCAGGCTCGGCACCAGCTCCGTGGTACCGGGTTTGAAATCGACCAGCCGGTTGTAGACCGGCACTGCGCTGGCATCCACGCTGGTGCCCGAGGTGTATAACTGGGGATTAAAGTTTTCCGGTGACCCTTCGGAGCAATACACCAGCGTTTTCGCGGCTACGGTGGAACTGACCGTGAGCGCAGCGAGTGCCAGCGTTAACGTTGTGCGTTTGCTTGTCATCATTTATTCCTGTCTTTTTAATTCGACGGCTAATTAATTCTTTTGCCATTTCATAAATAACATTAAAGTGAAGTGGCAAACACCCGAAAAATAAATAAGGAAGAAAACACTATGGGCTCGCCGCTTTCCAGACAATTAACGCACCGTTTTTTCCGCTATCTTGCGATTACCAGCCAGAGCGATCCGAAAGTGAAAACTCTGCCCTCGACGCCGGGCCAGCACGACATGGCGCGAGAGCTGGCGCAGGAGCTGGCGCAGCTGGGGTTAGACGACATCGTGATTGACGAATTCGCGACCGTGACGGCAGTTAAAAAGGGCAACGTGCCCGGCGCGCCGCGCATCGGCTTTATTACCCACATTGATACGGTAGACGTCGGTTTATCACCGAATATTCATCCACAAATATTAACGTTTAATGGTGAAGATCTCTGTCTGAATAAGGAAAAAGACATCTGGCTGCGCGTGAACGAGCACCCGGAAATTCTGGCTTATCCGAATGAGGAGATTATTTTCAGCGACGGTACCAGCGTATTGGGCGCAGACAATAAAGCGGCGGTGACGGTGGTAATGACCGTACTGGAAAACCTCACCGCTGAGCATCAGCATGGCGACATTGTGGTCGCGTTTGTGCCCGACGAAGAGATTGGCCTGAACGGCGCCAAGGCGTTGGATCTGAAACGCTTCGACGTGGACTTTGCCTGGACCATCGACTGCTGTGAGCTGGGAGAAATTGTTTACGAGAATTTTAACGCGGCAGCGGCAGAGATCCACTTCACCGGCGTGACGGCGCACCCGATGTCCGCCAAAGGGGTACTGGTGAACCCGTTATTGATGGCGACCGACTTCATCAGCCATTTCGACCGCCAGCAAACCCCGGAGTGCACCGAGGGCCGCGAGGGCTATATCTGGTTTAACGGCATTCAGGCCGGACAGAACGACGCCGTGCTAAAGGCTAATATTCGCGATTTTGATAAAGCCAGCTTTGCCGCCCGCAAGCAGCAGATTGCGGACGTCGCCGCGCTGATTGCCGCCCAACACCCGACGGCGAAGGTCGACTATCGCATTGAAGATACCTACAGCAACATCAGCAATGCGATTGGTGAAGACCGGCGCGCCATCGACCTGATGTTTGAGGCGATGAAATCGCTCGGCATCACCCCAAAACCGATCCCTATGCGCGGCGGCACGGACGGTGCGGCGCTGTCGGCAAAAGGGCTACTCACCCCGAACTTCTTCACCGGCGCGCATAATTTCCACTCGAAGTTTGAGTTCCTGCCGCTGTCGTCGTTCGAGGCGTCTTACAAGACTGCCCTGCAGATCTGCCTGCTGGCCGCCCGTTAAGCGGGCTTGCGCGCCAGCATAGTGGCAAAGCGCAGCTTGATGCGGTTGCCGTTTTCATCGGTGCGGTGCAGTTCGCCAACCTCTTCGTTGTATTTGAGCAGCTCCCAGCCTTCGTAGTAGCTGCTCAGCTCACCGCTTTTGAACGCAAACGGGAAGCCGACGGTGCACGGGTAATCCGCCGTGTCCATCGCGGCAACGATCAGGTTGTAGCCGCCGGGTTTGGTGCAGCGCTGCATGTTGGCGATAAGGCCCGGAATGGTTTTTGCCTCCAGGAACATCAGCACCACGGTGGAGAGAATAAAGTCGTACTCGCCGTCAAAGCTCAGGCTGTTAAGATCTTTGACGGCAGTGTGCAGATTCTCAATCCCTTCTGCCACCTTGATACGCTCAATGTTATCAACGCTCATCGGGTTTTTATCCCAGGCGGTCACCTCGTGGCCGTTGGCCGCCAGGTAAAGGCTGTTGCGGCCATTTCCGCAGCCCAGATCCAATGTCTTGCCGGGCTTTACGATCCCGGCGCTGTACAGCACCTCTGAATGCGTGCGGGTTAAGCCATATTTCTCTGTGAAGTAATTTTCATCGACAGCCATTATTTTTCCTCAGATTGCATAAGCAGTGCCTTATCAGTGCGCACCATAAGTTTGCCCTGAATCAGCAGAATAAATGTACGGACCAACAGCATCCCAATGATGAGATTGGTAAAGATAAACAGCGGCACGGCAATGGCGTGGAAGAATCCAGACGAACTGCCGTGACCCAGATGCAGCCCGGTGGTAGCCAGAGCCGACACGCCAAACGAGAAACTCCAGAAGGAGGCGTTAAACGGCTGAGACACATACCACGGCAGCAGGCGCAGCATAAAGAGCAACTGCAACAGGCCGTAGCCAAAGAGCATTTTGGCGAAGGTGTCGGCTTCCCCACCGTTGACGCTAAACCAGGCGCTGCACGCCACCAGCGCGGGCGCCAGCTGAATGCCTAAAGCGGTGCGCTGCGCGGTGGGAAGCTCCCCGGCGCTACGAAGACGCTGGAGGATCACCGGCTCCAGGCTGAGCCAGGAAAAGACGCCCGCACCGAGAAAAACGAGCCCTGCATCGTTGAACCCCAGAGCACCGCACGCCATCGCGCTGATGAAATTATTCGCCACCGTCGGCAGATACAATCCGGGCGTGGTGGCCTCCTGCGGGTGCCTGCCTCGCCAGAGCCCGGCGCTTTGCCAGGCGGAATAAGCAAGCTGTAACACCACGCCCACGCCGAACAGCGCCAGCGATACCGGGCGGAACCAGGGCACAAAACCGATGGCGACCAGCATGGTGGTGGCCGGAAAAAGGCTGACGAAGCTGCTCATCACCGGATGGCGCATCTCTGCCAGCACGCTGTGCGGGAAACGGATCGCACGGGTAATAAACGCCGTCGTCAGTAAAAACCAGCAGGCAACTGCGAGAGCGACCAGAATCTCACCCGGCCAGCGCGTCACCGGCCACAGGGTGCTGGCGTATCGCCAGGCGAAACCCATGCCGATGATGCCCAGCACCATGCCAAAATAGCCTGCGGGAAGGTTAAGCGCCTGTTCAGGTTTATTTAATTTATCCATTAATTTGAATTTTTAAAATGTATTTTAAATGCCATTTTAAGGGGTTTCAGCAACGGATGCCAGCACAACGGAAAGCCGAAAGTTTGCTACGTTTAGTGAAGACGCATATCAGGGACCCCACGATGAATAAGTATCGGCTCAGCGATGAAACCCGGCTCTGGCAATGGAAAAATGGCGAAACATCCCACTCAACGACGCTGCGGCAGATTATCGCTACGGTGGACTTTAACGATGTGAAGGCCGGCACGAAAGGCGGCTGGATTGACGATGAGCGCGCCCTTGCGCAGGATGGAGACTGCTGGATCTACGATGAAAACAGCGTGGTATTCGCTGGCGCAACCGTGTCCGGCAACGCGCGCCTGACCCTGCCGTGCACCGTCAGCCATGACGCGCATATCGGCGATAACTGCTGGCTTGACGCCGCAGAGGTCAGCCACGGGGTGCGAATAAGTGACAACGTCACTATTCAGCACTCCTGCGTGCGGGGTGAGTGCCATCTCTACGGCGATGCGCGCGTGCTGCACAACAGCGTCATCATTGCCGCTAAAGGACTCACGCCGGACCACGACCAGATCCTGCAAATCTACGGCAAGGCGACGGTAAGCCGATCGCGCATTGTGCATCAGGCACAAATATACGGCGAGGCGATGGTGAATAACGCGTTTGTTGAGCACCGCGCCGAAGTGTTCGACTGCGCGATCCTCGAAGGTAACGAACTCAACAACGTCTGGGTGTGCGACTGCGCCAAAGTGTACGGCAACGCCCGCGTGATAGCCGGTTTCGACGATGACGCCATCCCTACCGTGCGCTACAGCTCTCAGATTGCCGAGAACGCCGTGGTGGAAGGAAACTGCATCATCAAGCACCACGTCCTGATCGGCGGTCAGGCATGGCTGCGCGGCGGGCCGATCATGCTGGATGATAAAGTGGTGATTCAGGGACGCGCGCGGATCAGCGGCGACGTGCTGATTGAGCATCGGGTAGAAATCACCGACGATGCGGTGATAGAGGCCTTTGCTGGTGAGAGCATTCACCTGCGCGGTGAAAAGGTGATCAACGGCGACCAGCGCATCACCCGCACGCCGTTGCTGGGAGCGCTATAGGGTATAAATTTTGCCGTAGATGTTCACATCGTCATAGGCGCCATTCAGATATTCCGCTTCCCGCAGGCACCCTTCCAGCGTAAAACCGTTGCGCAGGGCCACGCTGTTGCTGTGCTGATTCGCCACCCGACACTTGATCACAAAACGGCGGATCTCACCGCGCTCAGCGTAGTAGCGCATAAACGCCTGCAGCGACTGCGAGAGGATCCCCTGCCCCTGGTGTGCTTCATCCAGCCAGTAGCCGATGTACGCGGCTTTGTTGGCAGGCTCAATCGCATTAAACGACAGTACGCCGACCAGCGCATCCTCCCTGAAGATCAAAAACATTTTGGCGTAGCCGCGCTGGTGCAGCATCTGGTTACTCTGCACGTTGCGTCGGGTATCGTCCTCGCTGCCCACGTGCTGCGCCCATTCAAAGGCGGTTTGCAGATAGGCTCTGTTTTTGACGACGAGGTTATGCAGTTCGGCGGTGTAACGCTCTTCGACGGCGCGAAGCTCGAGCGCGTCAGATACGGGAATAGTTTCGGATTGTGTTGCGGTCATTGCCCCTCACCCTAACCCTCTCCCACAGGGAGAGGGAATCGATCGTTAACGCATTACCCGGTCATCAACGTAATGACGTTTATCCGGCGCTGGCGGGAAATACTGATACAGCCAGGTTTCACTGATGGCATCGCCCTGGCAGCGCAGGAACAGGCGCATATCCACCGGCTCCGTCGAATCCGACGTTGGGTACCAGTCAAACAGAATGCGATACCCGTCAAACGGCTCAACGTAAAGGATCTCAACCTGCTTCGCTTCACCGCTGGAGAGCGTAATCACCGGCTCAATGCCTTTTGGCGCAGCGGCCTTCAGGTCGCCGCCGACGAAATCAATCGCAAAGCGGCGGGCCCACACTTTCGGATAGTGTTCGCCCGGCGCCCAGCCCTCAGGGAATCCGCCCATGCCGGTGCGGGTCGCGTAAACGTTGGCCAGCGGGGAACGCACCGGCGGCTGCGCGCTCCAGTAGAGACGATATTTAAAGTCCAGCTCGTCGCCCGCTTTCACCGGTTTTTCCGGCTGCCAGAAGCAGACCACGTTATCCAGCGTTTCACCGGTGGTTGGGATCTCCATCAGCGCGATAGATCCTTTCCCCCAGTCATTGCGCGGCTCAACCCACAGGCTCGGGCGCTTGTTATACCAGCCCATCACGTCCTGATAGTGGGAGAAATCGCGATCGAGCTGCAGCAGGCCGAACCCTTTCGGGTTTTTGTCCAGATAGGCATTAAACTGCAGCTTCTGCGGGTTATTGAGCGGACGGCAGATCCACTCCCCGTTGCCGCGCCACATTGCCAGGCGGTCGGAGTCGTGGATTTGCGGGTGAATGGTGTCGCACATGCGGCGTTCGTTGTTGCCACAGCTGAACATGCTGGTCATCGGCGCGATGCCCAGCTGCTTAATGTCCTTACGTGCGTAGAGGTGGTTTTCCACCTCCATGATCACCTGGCTCTTCTCGCAGTGGATCACGAATTTATAGGCACCGGTGACGCTCGGGCTGTCCAGCAGCGTATAGACGGTAAAGGTGGTATCGCCAGGCTTGACGGTTTCAAACCAGAAGGAGGTGAAGTCCGGGAACTCTTCCGGGGTGTCGGTAAAGGTATCTACCGCCAGACCGCGCGCGGAAAGCCCGTACTGGTAGGTGTCGTCCACCGCGCGGAAATAGCTCGCCCCGAGGAAAGAGACGATATCGCGGCGCGCCAGCTCAGGCGCTTTAAAGGCGCGGAAGCCCGCGAAGCCGAGATCGCTTTGCCCTTCCAGCTGTTTGGTATCGACACCCGTGTCTCCGTAGCTGAACAGCTCAGGGCGGAAGTGGATCTCGCGCGCCATAGAGGTAGACTGGTCCAGCGAGAACATCCGCACGCGGCGGCGGAACCCCATTCCCATATGGAAGAACTGCACGTCCAGCTGACGCCCTTCAATGTTGTTCCACAGAGACTGTTTTTCATCGTAGCGGATGGCGTTATACGCCTGCGGCGTCATGGTCGCCAGCGTCTCCGGCAGCGGACGCGGCGCGCCACCCCACGGGGTTTTCGCCAGGTCATGCGCCATGGATTGCAGTACGGAGAAGTCAAACCGACGGCTCTGACCGTCAGCGATGTCAGAGTCAGCCGCGTATGCCGCTTTGGAAAACAGGGAAGCAAGGCCGGAGGTGCCGCTCAGGGCTGCCACAGCCAGCGAGCCTTTTAGAAAACGTCTGCGATTCATGCCTGGAAAAACGTCCTTATGGTCGTGTGAATGTGTTTCGCGCTCGGCGAAATGACGGCAAGAAAGAACGCACAGCCTAAACAAAAATGGTTAAGAATCCAATTGTTGGCCGGTGATTATCTGAACAAAGTGAGAAATATTTTCTGTCGACCAGAACGGCCCGAAAGTGGTGTAAAGAAAGCCTGGAAAATGTGTAGAAAAATGCCCCGTCAGGACATCAGCTGACGGGGCCAATGAGGCGGTTATTTTACGCTGACATCGATACCCGGGAAGTACTTATCAGCGAGTTTGGCGATCGTGCCGTCGGCACGTACTTTATCAATGGCGGCATCAAGCTGCTTTTTGGTGGCCTCGTCACCTTTGCGCAACCCAAAGCCGATCCCACTGCCGAGGATAGTGTCGTCAGACACCGGTTTGCCGATGAAGCCAAACCCTTTTCCCTGCGGCTTGCTGAGGAAACCCGCCTGCCCGGCCGCGGACATGACCAGCGAGGCATCAATGCGGCCATTCAGCAGGTCACCCCAGGCCATATTCTGATCTTTATACGACACCACGGTGACACCCTGCTTTTCCCAGTGCTCTTTGGCATAGGTTTCCTGAATAGACCCCTGCAGCACGCCGATGGTTTTCCCCTTCAGCCCTTCAGGCGTTGCTTCGACCGCCGTACCGGCCTTGCCCACCAGCTGAGACGGAATGCGGTAGATCGGCTGGGTAAAATCGATGCTCTTGCGGCGCTGTTCGGTGATATTCATCGCCGAATTGATGGCGTCAAACTTCTTCGCCACCAGCCCCGGGATCAGCGCGTCAAACGAGGTTTCGACCCAGCTGCACTTCAGCGCTGCCGCTTTGCAAATGGCATTTCCCAGCTCAACGTCAAACCCTTCCAGTTCGCCTGCCGCATTACGGCTTTCAAACGGCGGGTATTCCGCTTCCAGACCGTAGCGCAGCTCGGTGGCCGCGAAGGAGGAAAAGGTACACAGCAATCCCATGCCGACAACTAACGCGCGTAATTTCATCTCATACTCCTTAGCGTGGTTTAACCCGACACAGGGCTTGAGCACCTGCCCGTAACGTCGCCTCATCTTTCGCAAAAGAGAGACGAATCAATTTATTATCCGTGCCGTCGGCATAAAACGCCGACAGCGGAATGGTGGCAACACCGTACTCAACAATCAGCCGCTTCACCAGCTCGCTGTCGCGCTCGTCACTGAACTGGCTGTAGTCCGCCAGCATAAAGAACGACCCGGCGCTCGGCAGCAGGGTAAACGGCGAATCGGCCAGCAGGCCGTGCAGCAGATCGCGCTTACGCTGGTAAAACGCCGACAGCGACAGCCAGGTTTGCGGATCGGTCATGTGTTCTGCAAACGCGTATTGCATTGGCGTATCGGCAGAGAACATCAAAAATTGATGGACTTTACATATCTCGTCCATCAGCTCTGCGGGTGCCACACAATAACCCACGCGCCAGCCGGTGACGTGATAGGTTTTTCCGAAAGAAGAAATAATCACGCTACGTTCCGCCAGCTGCGGGTGCGTGGCCATCCCGTGGTGCGGTTCCCCATCAAACACGACGTGTTCATACACTTCGTCAGACAAAATAATGATGTCGGTATTGCGCGTCAGCGCCGCCAGCTGCTGCAGGTCGTTGGCTGAAAAGACCTGGCCGCTCGGGTTGTGCGGCGTATTGATGATGATCATGCGCGTGCGCGGGGTGATTGCCGCACGGACCTCATCCCAGTTGACGGCAAAATCCGGCACCGTGAGCTTGATGGCGACAGGCGTTGCCCCCTGCAGACGAACAATCGGCGCGTAGCTGTCAAACGACGGCTCAAAGTAGATCACCTCATCGCCAGGGTGCACCAGCCCGCTTATCGCCGAATAGAGCCCTTCGCTGGCGCTGGCGGTGACCAGCACCTCGCTGGCAGGGTTATACTGCGTGCCGTAGAGCGCGGCAATCTTATCGGCGATGCGTTCTTTGAGCGGCTGCAGCCCGGTCATCGACGCATACTGGTTATGCCCTGCCTCCATCGCGCGGGTAACGCCGGCGATCAGCTTCGGGTCGCAGGAAAAATTCGGTGCCCCCTGAGAAAGGTTGATGGCGTTATGCTGGGCCGAAAGCTGGCCGATAACGGTAAAAATGGTGGTCCCCACGTCTGGCAGCTTAGAGCGCGTTTGCACCGGCGTTCGTAAAGTCATCCTCTTTCCCTTCTCATGGATATTGCATAACTATTCAAACAACAACTCCGTTGCCGGGACAATCGAATTGTTGTCATAATAGCCATGAGAAAAATGCATAGCTGAGGTGTTTCAATGTCACGCCGTTCGCTCCCGCTCAATGCCATCGACGCATTTTTAGTCACCGCGCGTCATCTGAATCTTACCCATGCCGCCGCGGAACTCTGCCTGACGCAGGGGGCCGTGAGCCGTAAGATTGCCTCCCTTGAAGCCTGGTTTGGCTTTCCGCTGTTTGAACGCCACGCGCGCGGGTTGCGTCTCTCCCCTCAGGGCAGCGCCCTGCTTCCCGAACTGCAGTCCTCCTTCGAACAGCTGCTGAGCGTGGCCGACCAGGCCCGCAGCCAGCACACGGTGATCCGCCTCAAGGCCCCCACCTGCGCGATGCGCTGGCTGGTGCCGCGCCTGCTGGAAGTGGAGCGCGAGCAGCCGGATCTGCAGATCGCGCTCACCACCACGACCGATCATAACGTCAATTTCAAAACCGAATCTTACGATGCCGCCATCGTCTTCGGCACGCACATGAGCGCAGGCGATCTGCTGTTCGAAGAGGCGCTGACGCCGGTGTTCAGCCCCGTGCGAGCGGGTGCCGCGCTGGGTTCGCTGACGTTTCTTCATCCGACAAGGGATAAGACAGACTGGTCACTGTGGCTGGCGAATCAGGAAGGTCCGGGCTTTGCTATGCACAAAAATCAACACTTCGATACGATGGATCTCGCCATTACCGCCGCCATTCAGGGACTGGGCGTAGCCATTGCCGACGAAACGCTGGTGGCAGAAGATATCCGCGCCGGAAGGCTAATGCGGCCCTATGAGACCAGCATTAAAACCGGCGCGAGCTACCGGCTGGTGCTGCGCGAAACGCCTTGTCAGGAGAATGGTCTGGCGGCGTTTCGCGCCTGTTTGCTTAATCGAGGCTGACGTGGTGCTTCATTACGCGCTTGAAGAGGCTCATGCGGGCGCGCATAAAGCGGTTTTCAAGCCTGAAACCTGCATGTTTATTCACACCAATGCGTAACAGCACGTCCCGCCCTTTGCGGCAGGCGGGCCAGCGCGTCGGCCCGTGAAGGCTGTCATGCGTTCCGGCATCGCGCGCAAAGCTCACCCAGTAATCAGCTACCTGGGCGGCAAACGCCAGATCCCGTTCGTTAACGTACTGGCGCGAAGGCTCCACCTGCCCGAGGGTATCGAACGCGTACGGCACCTCATTGCCGTGCCAGGCACCGTTGATATAGGTGGCGTGTTCCGCTTCGGCCACATAGTCAAACCAGTAGCGCCAGCAAAGCCCGCCGACGCGCTGCTGGGCCTGCATCACCACGTAGCCCATAGTGGTGAAGGCCATGTCGCGGCACACCTGCCTGCCGAGCTCCTCGTCGCCCTTCACGCCCGGATAAAGCAGCTTGATGAGCCCCAGCCCGAAGCGGCGCTCCCGGCGAAGCTTCTGGATCTGCCCGGCGAGATCGACACCAAACACCGCCATCACGCTGGCTTCATCGCTGTTGGAGCCAATCATCACCGGCACGGGATGCTGGCGGGCGGCGAAAAAGACGTCCAGCATCGCCTCCGGCAGAACGCAATCCCCAACGATAGGGGCCGGGGCGACGTTCAGCGGCGAGGTCAGCGGCCAGAACGCCTCGGGCGGGATCGCGCGCAGCTGCTCTGCCGTCGCATTTTCCAACCCGAAGTGGGCGGCCAGCGCTTCCCCTTTTTGCAGGGCCTGCGCGCGCGGCGTATCCGGCAAAGTGTACCCGCTTTGCACTATCGCCTTATGGAATAGTCCTTCCGCCAGCGGCGAGGCCAGCAGCGACAGCACGCTGCGCGCGCCGGCGGATTCACCAAACAGGGTCACGTTATTCGGGTCGCCACCAAACGCGGCAATATTATCCCTCACCCATTCGAGCGCGGCGATCTGGTCAAGCAGGGCAAAATTATGCACCACCCGCTCCTCTTCCCCTTCCAGAGCGGGATGGGCGAAGAAGCCGAGATGGCCGAGACGGTAGTTAATCGTGACGACAACCACCCCGCGGGATGCCAGGGCTTTGCCGTTATACGGCGGCAGGCTTCCGGCGCCGATCGTAAACCCGCCGCCGTGAAGCCAGACCATGACCGGCAGCGGCCCGGTACGGTCGATAGGGGACCAGACGTTCAGATAGAGGCAGTCTTCAGAAAACTGGCCGGGATCGCCCCCGCCCAGCTCCTGACAATATTCACTGCTTTGCCAGCTTGAGGGCGAAAAGTCGGTAGCTGCACGCACGCCATCCCAGCGTTCCGGCGGCCGGGGTGAGCGCCAGCGCCAGTCGCCAACGGGCGGTGCGGCATAGGGAATACCGCGCCAGAGGTGAACGTTTTCATCGGTTAAACCAGACAGTGCGCCCTGGCGCGTTTCAACCACAGGGGCGGAAGGATTTTGCATAACGACCTTATTTTTTCCATCACCCCCCTGAAGAGTAACGATTTCAGAGCAAACCGCAACGCTGTTTGCTGCGCGTTTCCGCCTCCTCGTAGAGCGTAAATTCGTCATACACCGGGCAGCCGAGCGCGGCTTCAAACGCATTGCGGCTGGCATTTCCGTGGCTGCGCGCCTGGGTTTCATTCCCGAGATTGGACTGGAAAATCCCCGCCGCGCTGACCGGAAGGAAATCTTCGTAAATTATCGGCTGGGCCACCACCCACCCGCGCTCGATCAGCGGCTGCGGGTCATCCCCCGGACGAAACGCGTGACGATGGGCCTCTCCCGCTGGGGTCAGGCGATAGCGAAAATACGCCAGCTCCTGACGGCGCAGGAACATTTCGCTGTCCGGGAAGGCGCTGAAAATCTCCCGCAAATGCAGCTGGTGCGTGAGGTTATCTTTTCCGGTTCCGGCCTGGGCCAGCAGGCTATCGTACAGTTCACGGCCTTTCGGGGTCAGTGCCACGCCGCGCTGTTCAATTTCACCGAAGCGCGCGGTGTGGGTGCCTTTATGTTCCCCGGCGAAAAGCACCGGCTCTTCGAGGGCTTTAAAGCTGGTCTGACGCAGCAGGATCGGCACTTCACGACGCGGCGGCCCTTCGATCAGAATTTTGGGCTCAATCCCGTACTTCGGCATCAGCTCCTGCACCCGGTCAATGTCCAGCGTGCGCGGCGTGAGGTGGTTGATATGGCACCCCGGGAAGCAGACCACGTCAGCTATCAGGCGGTGCTCGTTACTCAACGCCAGGTAGGTCTCCTGGTCGACCGTTGCATGACGGTGCCAGCGGAAGGTTTCTAACGCTTCCTGCACAAACTCGTGCGCCTGCGCTTCGGTAAAGTGCCCTTCCGACTCATGGAGGTCAATAAGTTCCAGACAGCGCGGCGTAAAGATGTTCCGCTGAGAGAGAATTTCTGCCGCCCGCTCGCGTAACGCCACGTTTTCAATCAGCTCAAGGCGCAGCAGTGAGGTAAAGATACGAAACGGATTGCGGCACAGCGCCGCATCGTCAACCGGACGAAACGCCGTTGAGTGGACCGGTACCCCCGCCTGAGAAAGATCGTAATAGCTGACCGGGAACATGCCCATGATGGCAAACATACGACGCAGGGTGGAAAGCTCTTGTGCCGTACCGACGCGGATCGCCCCGTGACGCTCCACGTTCAGGCGTGCCAGCTCGTCGGCGTTCGCCAGTTGTTCATGTAATAGTGGATTATTTTCCAGAACCGCCAGGTTTACGTCCGCGACCAGCTCAAGCAAGGTGCCGTACTGCGGAACTTCCTGCTGGTACATCGCCGACATAGCCTGCGAAAAATGTTCCCGAATATCATCAGCCGTGATGGTGTTCGCCATGATGTCATGCCTCCAGTGAATATTACCTGGAGTGTAGAGAAGGCCGTTCCTTCCGGGGGGAAGAATTTCTGATTTGTGATCTTAAGACGCCAGTGGTTAAACCGTGTGCTACCGACCCCTGTCAGCCACCTCGTCATCTTTTTCCAGGATTTTCCTTATGATTCGTAGCGGCTATTTTTTCTAGCCCTTAAGGGGTAATTTTCTCCTAATCACCGCTTGCAAATTATTCGTTTTTGCTACGCCATTATTATTGGCCTCAACCTTCCGATTTTTAAATGAAACTTAGGACTAATCCGATCATTTGTTTACAAGTCCTTCCCACACTTCCATATTTCCAAACCAAGCGAAGCGCAAACGCAGCAATAATTAAATATAACGCAACCGCTAATGGCGAAACGAATTTGACGTATGCCTCACAGCGACTAGAGTTATTACTCGAACGACGAGTGATACGGAATATTTTCGTATCGTACTGACATAACCAATATATGACTATGAGGTTTAATATGGCAGAGCATCGTGGTGGTTCCGGTAATTTCGCTGAAGACCGTGAAAAAGCATCAGAAGCTGGACGTAAAGGCGGCCAGCACAGCGGTGGTAATTTCAAAAACGATCCGCAACGCGCATCTGAAGCGGGTAAGAAAGGGGGACAGAACAGTCACGGCGGAGGCCGTAAATCTGATAACTCCTGATCTTATTTAGTACTCTTTTAATAAAACCTGAGAGCATGCTGCGGGCTGAAAAGCTCGCAGTACCCTTTCCTTATTTTACCGGAGCGTAATTATTATGAATATGAAAAGTGTTGAGGATGTATTTATTCATCTTCTGTCCGATACCTACAGCGCTGAAAAACAACTTACCCGAGCGTTAAGCAAACTCGCTCGCGCCGCCTCCAGCGAGAAGCTGAGCGCCGCATTCACCGCGCACCTGGAGGAGACGCAGGGTCAGATTGAACGTATTGACCAGATCGTCGAACAGGAAGACGGTATTAAGCTCAAGCGCATGAAGTGCGTGGCAATGGAAGGCTTAATTGAAGAAGCCAACGAAGTTATCGAAAGTACGGAAAAAAATGAAGTGCGTGATGCCGCGTTAATTGCCGCTGCGCAAAAAGTGGAGCATTACGAAATAGCCAGCTACGGTACCCTTGCGACCCTCGCAGAACAACTGGGCTACAAAAAAGCCGTTAAACTTCTTGCCGAAACGCTGGAAGAAGAGAAAGAGACCGACCTTAAACTCACCGACCTGGCCGTTGGCAATATTAACCAAAAAGCGCAGAAATGACGCGATAAGACAGGTTAAATAAAATGAGCATCAGTCCCAGGACAATTAAACGGTGCCATTTAGCGGCAGCAATAATATGGTTCATTCTCGCTATCCCTTCCGTAATATGGTGGAAAAATAGCGTGCTATGGGTCATTATCATCAGCATTTACGCCAATATTGTCGGCCACTTATCTGGCTACAGTGCCGCACGTGCCGATCAGGCTGCTGAAAGTGAGACCAAATAAGCGAACCCCTAATGAGGATACAATGATGAATCACGTAGAACACTACCATGACTGGCTACGCGATGCCCATGCAATGGAAAAGCAAGCCGAATCTATGCTGGAGTCCATGGCCAGCCGTATTGATAATTATCCTGATGTTCGCGCCAGAATTGAGCAACATATTAATGAGACAAAACGGCAAATTACATTGCTGGAGGAAATCCTCGACCGTAATGATATTTCTCGTTCGGTCTTAAAAGACTCGATGAGCAAAATGGCGGCCCTGGGTCAATCCATCGGCGGTATGTTCCCGTCCGATGAGATCGTTAAGGGCTCGATCAGCGGCTATGTCTTCGAACAGTTTGAAATCGCCTGCTACACCTCCCTGCTCGCTGCGGCGAAAAAAGCGGGCGATACCGCCTCCGTGCCTGCCATTGAGACGATCCTCGCAGAAGAGCGCGAAATGGCAGACTGGCTGATTCGCCATATCCCGCAAACGACGGAACAGTTCCTGCTGCGTTCAGACGCAGACGGTGTCGAAGCGAAAAAATAATCCACAGGAGAGTGCCTATGTTTCGACACGTCAAACAGCTGCAATATACGGTTCGCGTCGCCGAACCCAACCCCGGTCTTGCTAACCTTTTACTGGAACAGTTTGGCGGGCCGCAGGGCGAACTGGCTGCCGCCTGCCGTTACTTCACTCAGGGCCTGAGCGATGACGATCCGGGCCGCAAGGATATGCTGATGGATATCGCCACCGAGGAGCTAAGCCACCTCGAAATCATCGGTACGCTGGTTGGTATGCTGAACAAAGGTGCCAAAGGCGCGCTGGCGGAAGGGGTGGAAAATGAGGCTGAACTGTATCGGTCCATGACCGAAAACGGTAACGACAGCCACATCACCTCCCTCCTCTACGGCGGCGGTACCCCGCTCACTAACTCGGCGGGCGTGCCCTGGACGGCAGCCTACGTCGATACCATCGGCGAGCCGACGGCGGATCTGCGGTCGAACGTGGCGGCAGAGGCCAGGGCGAAAATCATCTATGAACGGCTGATTAACGTCACTGACGATCCCGGAGTGAAGGATGCGCTGGCGTTTCTGATGACGCGTGAGGCGGCGCATCAGCTCTCCTTTGAGAAGGCGCTGCAGTCCATTCGTAATAATTTCCCGCCGGGAAAACTGCCGCCAATCGAGGAATTCACCAACAAGTACTACAATATGTCTGAAGGTGGAGAGGTTCGCGGAAGCTGGAACAGCGATAAGCACTTTGATTACGTTGAGTCCCCCCAGCCTGCGGTTGATGGCGGAGACGGTAGCGCCAGCGTGACGCTCACAGCTGAACAGGCAACCCTGGTTAAGGCGATGTCTGCCCGCACCAAGTCCGATCCCCATTCCGACCCGCTGACCGGTGCCGAGCTGGGTGCCGGAAAGAGTAAACCGTAATCGGTTTTGCCGGGCATCCTGACCTGCCCGGCAATTCTCGTGCCCCATCGCTTCAGAGGTACGGACCATGTTCGAACTTGATGCATTCCATCTCGCCAGAATTCAGTTCGCTTTTACCGTCTCGTTTCACATTCTTTTCCCGGCGATCACCATCGGTCTTGCCAGCTATCTGGTCGTGCTCGAAGGCATGTGGTTGCGCACCAAAAACGACGTCTGGCGCTCGCTGTACCACTTCTGGCTCAAGATATTTGCCGTTAACTTCGGGATGGGTGTCGTTTCCGGGCTGGTCATGGCGTATCAGTTCGGCACCAACTGGAGCGGGTTCTCCCAGTTCGCAGGCAGTATTACCGGTCCCCTGCTGACCTACGAGGTGTTAACCGCCTTCTTCCTGGAAGCCGGCTTTCTTGGCGTAATGATGTTCGGCTGGAACAAGGTTGGCCCTGGGCTGCACTTCTTTTCAACCTGCATGGTGGCGCTCGGCACGCTGATGTCGACCTTCTGGATCCTCGCCTCAAACAGCTGGATGCACACCCCGCAGGGTTTTACTATCGAGAACGGGCAGGTCATTCCGCAGGACTGGCTGGCGATTATCTTTAACCCCTCCTTCCCTTACCGCCTGATTCATATGGCCATCGCCGCATTTCTGAGCAGCGCGCTGTTTGTCGGCGCGTCGGGCGCATGGCACCTGCTGCGCGGTAACGATACCCCTGCCATACGCACCATGTTCTCCATGGCGATGTGGATGGCGCTGCTGGTTGCCCCCATTCAGGCCGTCGTGGGCGATATGCACGGCCTGAACACGCTTGAGCATCAGCCAGCCAAAATTGCCGCCATAGAGGGGCACTGGGAAAATCCGCCCGGCGAGGCCACGCCGCTGCTGCTGTTTGGCCTGCCCGATATGGACGAGGAGCGCACCAAATACGGTCTTGAAATTCCCGCGCTCGGCAGCCTTATCCTGACGCACAGCCTCGATAAGCAGGTCCCGGCGCTGAAGGACTTCCCGAAAGAGGATCGCCCAAACTCGACCATCGTCTTCTGGTCGTTTCGCATCATGGTCGGAATGGGCCTGCTGATGATTACCCTCGGTCTGGTCAGCCTCTGGCTACGCTATCGCCACCGGCTCTACCACTCGCGTCCGTTCCAGTGGTTTGCCCTTTGCATGGGGCCCGCGGGTCTGGTGGCGCTGCTCGCCGGCTGGGTGACCACCGAAGTGGGCCGCCAGCCGTGGGTGGTTTACGGTTATCTGCGCACGATTGACGCGGTCTCCCTGCACAGCACCCTGCAGATGAGCATCAGCCTGCTGGCGTTCTTCGTTGTCTACTCGTCGGTGTTTGGCGTGGGCTATGTGTACCTCATCCGGCTGATTAAGAAAGGTCCGCAGCCCGTCGATACGCTGACGTCAAACACGTCGGGCACCCCCGCCCGTCCACTGTCTGCCGCGGAGTCTGTTCCGGAACAGGAGAGAAACTGATGGGCGTCGATATCTCTGTTATCTGGTTTGCCATCATCGTCTTTGCACGCTGATGTACATCATTATGGATGGCTTTGATTTGGGCATCGGCCTGCTGTTTAACTTCGTGGGCGATGCGAAAGAGCGCGATGTGATGGTCAACAGCGTAGCGCCCGTGTGGGACGGCAACGAGACCTGGCTGGTGCTCGGCGGCGCGGGGCTGTTCGGCGCGTTCCCGCTGGCTTACGCGGTGATCATTGATGCGCTCACTATCCCCCTTACCGCGATGCTGATCGGTCTCATCTTTCGCGGCGTCGCCTTTGAGTTTCGTTTTAAAGCGACGCCTTCACACCGCAAGTTCTGGGACTACTCCTTTGCCGGTGGCTCTCTGCTCGCCACCTTCAGCCAGGGGATCGTCGTGGGGGCGGTGATCAACGGCTTTGAGGTAGAGGGCAGACGCTTTGTGGGCTCGCAGCTTGACTGGCTGACGCCCTTTAACCTTTTCTGCGGTATCGGCCTGGTGGTCGCCTACACGCTGCTGGGCACCACCTGGCTTATCATGAAAAGTGAAGGCGCCCTGCAACGCCGCATGCGCGAGCTAACCCGCCACGTGCTGCTGGCCCTGATGGTGGTGATCGCGGTTGTCAGCGTCTGGACGCCGCTCGGCTGGCAGTACGTGGCCGACCGTTGGTTTACCCTGCCCAACTTCTTCTGGTTCCTGCCGGTTCCCCTGCTGGTAGGCCTGTTTAGCGTGTTGATCTGGCGGCTGACCCGCAACCCGGCCAGCCACTCGCGCCCCTTCCTGCTGACGCTGGGGCTGATCTTCCTCGGATTTAGCGGCCTGGGTATCAGCCTGTGGCCAAACATTATTCCGCCGCGCATCACCCTGTGGGAAGCCGCGGCGCCCCCCGCCAGCCAGCTGTTTATGCTGGTCGGGACCCTGCTGATAATTCCGGTGATTCTGGTGTACACCGCCTGGAGCTACTACGTCTTCCGGGGCAAGGTTTCGGATACTGAAGGCTATCACTGAGGAACGCTATGACGGACTGGCATACACGGGCCATTATCTACCAGATTGATACCGCGCTTTTTTACGATATGAACGGCGATGGCTGCGGGGACATCGCCGGGATCGCGGCCAAGCTGCGCTATATTCGCCGCATGGGGGCGACAGTTATCTGGATCACCCCGTTTTACCTCACGCCCTTTCTCGATGAGGGCTACGACGTCAGCGACCATCTGCAGGTGGATCCCCGCTTCGGAAAACTGGCTGATATCATCGCCTTTATCGAACAGGCCCGGGAGCTGGGCATGCAGGTTATTATTGAGCTGCTGATCCAGCACACCTCGGACGCCCATCCCTGGTTCCAGCAGGCCCGACGCAGCCCTGCCTCGCCCTATCGCGATTACTATATCTGGTCGGATAACGACGACGACGACACGCCCCCCATGTTTCCCGGCGTGGAAAAGAGCGTCTGGAGCTGGGACGACGAGGCGGGACAGTATTACCGGCACATGTTCTACCGCCACGAGCCGGATCTGAACCTGACCTCGCCCGCCGTGCTTAAGGAGATTGAGAATATTATCCTCTTCTGGCTCAAGCTGGGGGTATCGGGATTTCGACTGGATGCCGCATCACACCTCACGAAGCAGGCGGGCAGCGGTGACGAGAAAAAGGGCCTGTGGATCCTGGAGCACATGCGCCGTCTTATCGAACAGCGTAATCCGGACGCGATCCTGCTCGGCGAAGTGGACGTAGACGTTGAGGTTTATAAAGACTATTTCGGCAATAACGACCGCCTGCATCTGGTGCTCAACTTCTGGCTCAACAAGTATTTCTACGTCAGCCTGGCCAGAAAAAGCGCCCGCCCGCTGCGCAACGCGGTGAAGAAGATGATCGTCCCGCCAGATTCATGCTGTTTTGCCAACTGGCTGCGCAACCATGACGAGCTGGATCTGGAAGGGATTAGCCAGAAAGATAAACAGTTCGTGCTCGATACCTTCGCCCCTGACGAGGAGATGAACGTCTATCAGCGTGGGATCCGCCGACGTCTGGCCCCGATGCTGAATGGCGATCCAAAGCGGCTGGCGTTTTGCCACGCGGTGCTCTTTTCACTGCCGGGCGTCCCGGTGATGCGCTACGGGGATGAGATCGGCATGGGTGACGACCTTGAACTGGAGGAGCGCTACGCCGTCCGCACCCCAATGCAGTGGGCAGGTTCACAGGGAGGTGGTTTTTCGGCGGCCGATCCTGAAAAATTTATTGCGCCGATAATCGACCACGGGCCCTACCGCTATCAGAAAATCAACGTCGCCGATTCGCTGCTCCACCGCAACTCGCTCCTGCACCGGATTATTGATATTGCCAATACCCGCTCGGAGTTCCCCGAAATTGCCGTGGCGCCCTTTCGCCTCATCACCCTCAATCATGACGCGGTGCTGGGAATCTATTACGAGACCGACGAGCGCAGCATTCTGACCTTCGTAAACTTCAGCGACCAGCCGGTGCAGTTCACCGCCAGAGGGATCCGCAACGCCACCTGGACCGCCTGCCTCGCGGACAAACGCTACGACGACGCGCTGGTTTGCGGCAAAACCGTCGAACTCAGTATTGGCGCCTACGGCTACCGCTGGTTCTGGACGCACCGCAGCGCGCTGCGGTGATTAGCGTTTCCGGCGGGTTATCAGACACGTCAACATAATCCCCGCCACCGCGAGGGCCCCCAGCGCCACCTTGCCCGGCATACCGGAGGTGACGGACGTAGCGCGGTTCTTCGCTTCGTCGGTAAAACGACCATGGATTTTGTGCAGGTCGTCAATCGGCTGGTCGAGATAGTCCCGCCGATCCGCTGCGTTCAGATCGTCGGTCATCTGGCCTTCCCAGGCTTTTTTTACCATCAGACGGTCAAGGTAGCCCGGAAAGAAGAATTGCCCGACGATGGACTGGATAGTGCTGCTGCCCACCCACAGCTCTCGCACCGGTTTCTGCGCAACCTTAAAGATGGCGCTGGCGGCCACTTCAGGCTCAAAGACCGGCGGCACCGGTCGCATCGCCCAGGCGAACTTATTCCTTACCCATTCGAACTGCGGCGTATTGAGCCCCGGCATCTGCACCATGGAAAGCTGAACCCGGCTGTTCTCGTGCATCAGCTCCGTGCGCACCGCATCGGTGAATCCGCGGATCGCCGCTTTGGCCCCGCAGTAGGCCGACTGCAAAGGGATGGAACGGTAGGCCAGCGCGGACCCCACCTGAATAATCACCCCCCTGTCGCGGGGCACCATCAGCTCCAGCGCGGCGCGGGTGCCGTTAACAAATCCGAGATAGGTAACATCCGTCACGCGACGAAACTCATCCGGCGTCAGGGTACGAAACGGCGCCAGCACGGCCCCCATCGCATTGTTGACCCAGACATCAATCGCCCCGAGGCGATACTCAATCTCGTTAGCCGCATCCACCACCGCCTGGCTGTCGGCGACGTCTGCCTGCACCGCGTGGGCATTAACGCCGAAGCGGCGCAGCTCTTCCTGGGTGGAGTGCAGGCTGGCTTCATCGCGGGCGATAAGCCCCACATCGTAACCTGCCTTTGCAAATTTCAGCGCCGTAGCTTTTCCCACGCCCGCCGTCCCGCCGGTAATCACTATGACCGCCATAGAACCTCCGCGTGAATTTAGCCGTTATTACCGTCCGACAATGTTGTCACCAGTTCAGCGAGCGAAAATTGCACCGCTTTTTCCACCACATCCTGGCAGTCGCCGGAGAAAAGGACGGTGCGGGTTTTCGTCTCACCGCAGATATTCCAGGCAAAGCAGACCGTTCCCGCCGCCGTGCCGTCATCGCCCCCTTCCGGGCCCGCGTAGCCGCTGATGGCGATGCTGATATCCGCCTGGGCAATGTCGAGGATGCTGGCGGCCATCTCGGTTACCGTCTGTTCACTGACGGCGGTATAGCGCGCCAGCGTCTCCGGACGCACGCCGAGGATCCGCGATTTGGCTTCATCGCTGAACACAACCAGCCCGACGTCATAAAAATCGGCCGTGTTTTCCTCTGCACACAGCGCCACCGAGAGCTTTCCTCCCGTACAGGATTCCGCGGTGGTTAAGCGCAGCCCGGCATCGGTTAATTTACTCGCCAGCTTTTTGGTGAGTTCACTCACGGTATAATGACTGTCGTGTAAAAGATTGCTCATCTTACCGCCTCTTATTTTTCAACAGGAATGATTGAAATATGTCCATTGCGCTCAAGTATGGCATATTTAATTTCGCTAAGTTCTGTAATGCCATTATTTTGACGCGCTGACACCAGAATATCATCACAAGATACGTCGACTTTTTTTAGCTTATCCGCTAATGGAACGCCATTCTCAACCAGAATCACAGGGGTCCCATCAAGAATATTCTCCACCGGGGAAAAATATTTCTTCATCAGGCCAAATATAATGTCAACGACCACCAGCGTGGTAATGGTAATCATTGCACCGGTAACGGAGAAATCCTGCCCCAAAAGCGCCTGTTGCGTCGCCTCACTAATAATTAAGAGGAGGATGAGATCAAAGCTGGTCATCTGCAGCAGCGCCCGTCGCCCTGCCACTTTAAATACCACCACGAGAAACAGATAAATCGCCAGCGCGCGAAAGACCATATCCATATCAGCCTCCTAGGGGTAAATAAATTGCCAGAGGTTTATCTCCGGCTCGTTGTTGACGCGGATGACGTTGTTCCATTTACCGGCTCTGGAAGGTGTCGTGAAGTATAAAACAGAGAAGTTGTCTGATTTTTGCAGGTCGTCATAGACCAAATAGAGGGTTTTGCCGTGGCTATACATTTTGTCTGGCTGCGGCCAGACGCTGCCGGGCTCGTATACGTCGCTGCTGTCGGTGGTCAGGCTGAGGGTATAGCTGCCCTCCGTCTTTACCGGGAAGGTGACCTGCATTCTTGACTCCGTCTCCCGCCGGCCGAAGCGTTCATAGTTTATGCTCAATGAGTTAGCGGAATTGGTTTTGGCCGTATCGCTCACCATCCCGCTGGAAAACAGACCAGCAACCGCTGCGATGATAATAGCCAGGAGGACAACAAAACCCACCTGGCGAAATGAATATTCAAACCTCAACAAGCGATAACTCTCATCTATCCCGGGTAACTTTTCATTTTCATGCTTCATAGTCGTTGTCACCGTTTCGCTTATTTCAAGATAGTTTTGATTTTCAAAGAGAATGTTTTTAAGACTTATCACATTTGCCACATAAAGGAATAGCAACAATACTTAATATGTCAAGACACTCAAAAATGAAGGATATCAGATGAAATTATCACTTATTTCCGCTTTTTTGATATTTCTGGTTTCAGCTGCATGGGCAGATAATAACGGCGGGTTACAAAAAGGTGAAGCACCGCCACCGCCCCACGCGCTGGACAGCGGATATCGTGGAACCGACGACGCGCGTATTATGACCATCGATCAGGCAAAACAATTGCACGATGGCGCGACAATTTCATTGCGCGGTAATCTTATTGACGGTAGCGGCGATAAGTTTGTATTCCAGGATAAAACCGGAAAAATCGACGTTATTATTCCCCAGGCAGTCTTCGACGGCAGAACGGTAAAACCCGATCAGATGATCAGTATCAACGGTTCGCTTGATAAAAAATCATCGCCTGCCGTCGTTCGTGTTGATCGTTTGCAGAAATAATTCAGCGAAGCGTTAACGCTGCAACTATCCATCAAATCTCACCCCTTGGCTTAAGGAGTCAGCTATGAGTGATACTACACAACGTACGAACGCTTACCCGAAACCTCCGTTCCCGGAACAGCCGCAAACGCCGCCGGGACTGGCGTCTGAAATGCAGCCTGTACCCGATCACGGTGAAACAAGCTATAAAGGGCATGGCCGCCTTGCCGGCAAAAAAGCGCTGATCACCGGTGGTGACTCCGGGATTGGTCGCGCAGTGGCTATCGCCTACGCCCGTGAAGGGGCAGACGTCGCCATCAACTATCTGCCTGAAGAAGAGAAAGATGCCGCCGAGGTCATCGACCTGATCAAAGCGGAAGGCCGCAAGGCCATCGCGCTGCCAGGAGACGTCCGGGACGAGACCTTTTGCCAGAATCTGGTTGAAGAAGCCGTTTCGAAGCTGGGCGGGCTGGATATTCTGGTCAACAACGCAGGCCGTCAGCAGTTCCGGGAATCCCTTGAAGAGCTGACTACCGAAGATTTTGACGCGACGTTTAAAACCAACGTTTACGCCCCCTTCTGGATCACCAAGGCCGCCCTGCGCCACCTGAAAGCGTCGTCCGTGATCATTAACACCTCCTCCGTTCAGGCGGTGAAGCCCAGCCCCGTACTGCTGGACTATGCTCAGACGAAGGCCTGTCTGGCGGTGTTTACTAAATCCTTAGCCAAACAGCTGGGTCCGAAAGGCATTCGCGTCAACGCGGTCGCCCCCGGCCCGTACTGGACGGTACTCCAGTCCAGCGGCGGCCAGCCGATGGAGAAAGTGAAGGAGTTCGGGGGTGATACCCCGCTGGGTCGTCCGGGACAGCCCGTCGAGATTGCCCCGCTGTACGTCACGCTGGCCTCGGATGAGTGTTCCTTTACCTCCGGTCAGGTATGGTGTTCTGACGGCGGCGACGGCGTGATCTAAACCGGTTTGCAGCTTATCCCTCCGCAGTGAGCAATAAATGAACAAGGACGTTCATCACCCACCTCGCCTGAAAAACATGTTGTAACTCAAACAGATCAAATGTTAAAAATATTTTGCTATCAAGTTATCAAAATTAAACAACTTAACTTGTCACCCGCATCGCTCTGTTTTTAACATCGCCTATGGAAAAAAATGGTCTGTTCAGTCAGCGCATACGCTTGCGCCATTTGCATACATTTGTGGCCGTCGCTCAACAGGGAACGCTGGGGCGCGCGGCTGAAACTCTTAACCTGAGCCAGCCCGCGCTCTCAAAAACCCTTAACGAGCTGGAACAGCTGACCGGCGCCCGTCTATTTGACCGCGGTCGGCTGGGGGCACAGCTGACTCTGGTGGGCGAACAGTTCCTGACGCACGCCGTGAAGGTGCTGGATGCGCTCAACACCGCAGGCCAGTCCCTGCACCGAAAAGAAGAGCAGACCAGCGAGGTGGTGCGCGTCGGCGCCCTGCCAACCGCGGCGCTGGGGATCCTGCCGCCTGTTATTGGTCAGTTCCACAAGCAGCAGCGAAATACCACTATTCAGGTTGCCACCATGAATAACACCATGCTGCTCGCGGGGTTGAAATCGGGTGAGCTTGATCTTGGTATCGGTCGAATGTCCGACCCCGAGCTGATGGGCGGTCTCAATTATGAACTGCTGTTCCTGGAATCCCTGAAGCTGGTGGTTCGACCCGATCATCCTCTGCTGCAGGACACGGTGACGTTAAGCCGGGTGATGGAGTGGCCGGTGGTGGTTTGCCCGAAAGGGACCGTCCCGCGCCAGGCCGCCGAAACCTTGCTGCAGATGCAGGGGTGTACGCTACCCTCAGGGTGCATCGAAACGCTTTCGGCTTCTCTTTCGCGCCAGCTTACCCTGGATTATGACTACGTCTGGTTCGTCCCCTCCGGTGCGGTAAAAGATGATTTGCGTCAGGGCACGCTGACCGCCCTGCCGATCGCCTCCCCGGGGGCGGGTGAACCCATCGGTATTTTGACCCGGGTAGATACTCCCCTTTCCACGGGCGCACAAACGCTGCTGAGCGCTATCCGTAAATCTATGCCTGTCTGATTCCCTTCACCCCTCACCCAGTTCCCTCTCCCTGTGGGAGAGGGAACTGGGCTGTGCGTTAATCAAATAATGCGGAATGATCCATTAACAATTGCGTAAAACAAATTAACAGTTTTATCATAACGGCGGATTCACCATTTGGTTCGCGAATCGTTATATAAACAAGAATTCACTCGTTTTAATCATTGCTCTCCCCGCATTTATTATCCAGATGGTACACACCCGGCAATGCGGAGAGATTCAAAGGAGACAGAAATGGCATTTGGCAGCGCGCCGCGCGGGATACCTCGTATTTTGCAGTGGCTCCTTGCCGGACTGATGTTGCTCATCGGTCTGGCGGTCGGCGGGTTGGGCTTCAAGCTCGCCGCCGTAGGCGGAAGTTTTTACTTCGTGATAATGGGCGTGGTGATGGTCATTGCCGCGCTCCTGATTTTCCTCAATCGCAGCAGCGGGATCGTGCTTTACGGCATCGCGTTTATGGCCTCGCTGTTCTGGGCGGTAAGCGATGCGGGCTGGGATTTCTGGCCGCTCTTCTCGCGCCTGTTCACCTTTGCCGTACTGGCCTTCCTCTGCGCCATCGTCTGGCCTTTCCTGCGCGCGGCCAACCACGGCGCAGCGAATAAAGCCCCGGCTTATGGCGTTGCGGCGGTTCTCGCACTGGCGATGCTGGTCAGCCTCGGCTGGATGTTTAAGCCTCAAACCCTCGTGGCGGCGAACGAGCCCGTTCCGGTGAAACCCGTTGCTCCCGGCGAACAGCAGAAAAACTGGGAACACTGGGGCAACACCACCCACGGCGACCGCTTCGCCGCGCTGGACCAGATTAACAAGCAAAACATCAGCGATCTGAAAGTCGCCTGGGTGGCGCACACCGGGGATATTCCGCAGAGCAACGGCTCCGGCGCGGAAGATCAGAACACGCCGCTGCAAATTGGCGACACGCTCTATGTCTGTACCCCGTACAGTAAAGTGCTGGCGCTGGACGTGGATTCCGGGAAAGAAAAATGGCGTTATGATTCGAAAGCCACCGCGCCGAACTGGCAGCGTTGCCGTGGTCTGGGCTACTTTGAAGATCATGCAAACGTGACAGCGTCACAGACCGGGACGTCGCCAGCGGCATGCCCTCGCCGCCTGTTCCTGCCGACCACCGACGCCCGTCTGATTGCCATCAATGCGGATAATGGCAAGCTCTGCGACGACTTTGGCGAGCATGGCACTGTTGACCTGAGCGTTGGCATGGGCGAAATCAAGCCGGGCTATTATCAGCAGACCTCCACGCCGCTGGTGGCCGGAAACGTTGTTGTCGTCGGCGGTCGCGTCGCGGATAACTTCTCCACCGGCGAGCCGCCGGGCGTGGTGCGCGCCTACGACGTTCACACCGGTAAGCTCGCCTGGGCGTGGGATCCGGGTAATCCGAACCTGACCGGCCTGCCGCCGGAAGGTCAAACCTACACGCGCGGCACGCCGAACGTCTGGTCTGCGATGTCTTACGACGCTAAGCTGAACCTGATCTACCTGCCAACCGGCAACGCCACCCCGGACTTCTGGGCGGGCGAGCGCACCCCGTTGGACGATAAATACAGCTCCTCCATCGTCGCCGTCGACGCGGCCACCGGACAGGTGCGCTGGCATTTCCAGACCACCCACCACGACCTGTGGGACTTCGACCTGCCTTCCCAGCCGCTGCTGTACGACCTGCCGGACGGCAAAGGCGGCACCACGCCTGTACTGGTGCAGACCAGCAAGCAGGGCATGATCTTTATGCTCAACCGTGAAACCGGCAAGCCGGTGGCGAAGGTGGAGGAACGTCCAGTTCCGGCGGGTAACGTTGAAGGTGAACGCTACTCTCCGACCCAGCCGTACTCCGTGGGCATGCCGATGATTGGCAACCAGACGTTAACCGAGTCCGACATGTGGGGGGCGACGCCTGTCGACCTGCTTCTGTGCCGCATTCAGTTTAAAGAGATGCGTCATCAGGGCGTCTTCACCCCGCCGGGTCTCGACCGTTCCCTGCAGTTCCCCGGCTCGCTCGGCGGGATGAACTGGGGCAGCGTCTCCGTTGACCCGAACAACAGCCTGATGTTCGTCAACGATATGCGTCTGGGGCTGGCAAACTACATGGTGCCGCGCGCGAACGTGGCGAAAAACGCCAGCGGCATTGAGATGGGGATTGTCCCGATGGACGGCACGCCGTTCGGCGCAATGCGCGAACGCTTCCTGTCGCCGCTGGGCATTCCGTGCCAGAAGCCGCCGTTCGGAACCATGTCGGCTGTTGACCTGAAAACCGGCAAGCTGGTGTGGCAGGTACCGGTTGGTACCGTAGAAGATACCGGCCCGCTGGGCATTCGCATGCACATGCCAATCCCAATCGGGATGCCAACGCTGGGCGCGTCGCTATCAACCCAGTCCGGCCTGCTGTTCTTCGCCGGCACCCAGGATTTCTACCTGCGCGCGTTTGATACCGCCACCGGGAAAGAGATCTGGAAGGACCGCCTGCCGGTCGGCAGCCAGTCCGGCCCGATGACCTACGTCTCGCCGAAAACCGGTAAGCAGTACATCGTCATTAACGCCGGGGGCGCTCGCCAGTCGCCGGATCGCGGTGATTACGTTATCGCGTACGCGTTACCCGATAAGCAGTAACGGATGAAAAAAGGGACCGAAAGGTCCCTTTTTTGTCGGCCGGGTAAGCGAAGCGCCACCCGACACGGCCGGCGAGTCAGAACGTTTCCCAGTTATCACCGTTATGCGCTACCGCCGGACGTAGTGCAGCAGGTTTTACTGCCGCAGAGTTCTGCTGTTGAGTACGCCCCTGAGCCTTGCCGCTCAGACGAAACGCCCCGACCGCCTCGGTCAGACGCGCGCCCTGTTCTTCCAGCGACGCCGCCGCCGCGGAGGCCTCTTCCACCAGCGAGGCGTTCTGCTGGGTCACTTTATCCATCTCCGAAATAGCCTGGCTGACCTGCACGATACCGCGGCTCTGCTCGTCAGACGCGGCGGCAATCTCCAGCATGATGTCGGTGACGCGCTTCACCGCCTCGACGATCTCATTCATGGTATTGCCAGCGGCAACGACCTCACCGGAACCCTGGTCAATCAGCGAGACCGATTCGTTGATCAGGCTTTCGATCTCTTTTGCGGCGTTGGCGCTGCGGCTTGCCAGGGTACGGACTTCGCTGGCCACCACGGCGAACCCGCGTCCCTGCTCGCCCGCCCGCGCCGCTTCTACCGCCGCGTTAAGCGCCAGGATATTGGTCTGGAAGGCGATGCTGTTGATCACCGCGGTAATCTCAGAGATTTTCTTCGAACTGCTTGAGATATTGCCCATAGTTTTAACCACACCGGAGACCATCTGGCCGCCGCGGCTGGCTTTCCCGGAGGCATCTTCCGCCAGCTTGCTGGCATGATGGGCGTTATCGGCGTTCTGCTTCACCGTCGCAGTCAGCTGCTCCATGCTGGCGGCAGTCTGCTCAATCGCCGCGGCCTGCTGCTCGGTGCGTGATGAGAGATCGGTGTTACCGGCAGAGATCTCGCTGGTACCCCGGTAAATCTCCTCCGCCCCCTGACGGACGGTGCCGACCGTTGTTTCAAGGGAGTGCTGCATGGTTTGCAGATCGCGCGTCAGGCGGCCAATTTCGCTGCGTCCGGCCACGTCGTCCGGCATCGTCAGGTCGCCTTTGGCGATATTCTCGATACGTTTCGCTGCACGCTGCAGCGGATTAATGACAGTGCGGCGGAGCACGACGAAGGTCATCGCGGTCAGCACCAGCGCCAGCGCAAACGCGCCCACCATAAACATCAGGCCCAGCTGCGTGCGGCTGTGCGCCTGCGCCGTCAGCGCATTGGCGCGGTCGGTGCGGATCTTAATCGCCTTCAGCAGAACGGCGTTGTAAGCGTCGTCCAGCGGGCGCGCGGTCTCATTTTCGTGGTTGATGATCGCCTCGAACATGCCGTTTTTGGCAAATTTGACCATCGGCTGGAGGCCCGCAATATAGGCGTCGTAGCGTGCCTTCAGGTCTGCATCCAGCGCTTCGTCCGCAGCGCTGCGCACGGAACGATGCATATAGGCGGTAAAGCTATCCTGGGACTGTTTAATGCGCGTTTCCGCCTCACGGATGTTCTGCTTCATGGCCTCCATCTCCGCGATACGGCTTGCCGCGCCGGCGTGGATCATATTGATACGCGCGGTGCGCAGATGGTTTGAGCTGTTCGACAGCCCCATACGCACCTGAATTTCGGACGTAACGTCCTGCTGATCGTTGTCGGCCTGTAGCAGGAAATACCCCGCCAGACCCGAACTCAAGGCAAACAGCAGAATAATGCCACCGAGAATGGAGGAAAACAGCGGAACCAGCCTGATGTGATGCAGGAAGCTCAGCTTGCGCTGCGCCTGCATCGAAGAAGTGTTGTCCATGACCGTCGACTCTCTTATAGGTAAGATGCGCAAAAACACGCCTGTTAGATAGTCATCGGCACGGCAGAGATTTAGATTACGGCTAAAAACGCCGCACTGGTCACACTTTAGAGAAGATTATTAAAGAAATGCCAGCGGCTAAAAACCGCTGGCAGAAGAGTTACTTGTCGCCGAAATGAATGACGGTACGGATGGATTTTCCTTCGTGCATCAGATCGAACGCCTCGTTGATCTGTTCCAGCGGTAAACGGTGGGTAATGAACGGGTCGAGCTGAATTTTACCGACCATCGCGTCTTCCACCATGCCGGGAAGCTGGGTACGCCCCTTCACGCCGCCAAACGCGGAGCCGCGCCAGACGCGTCCGGTCACCAGCTGGAATGGACGGGTTTTGATCTCCTGGCCTGCCCCGGCCACGCCGATGATGATACTCTCACCCCAGCCCTTGTGGCAGCATTCCAGCGCAGAACGCATTACGTTGACGTTGCCGATACACTCGAAGCTGAAGTCCACGCCGCCGTCGGTCATCTCAACGATGACGTCCTGAATCGGTTTCTCGTGATCTTTCGGGTTCACGAAATCGGTCGCGCCCATTTCACCCGCCAGCTTGAATTTTTCCGGGTTGGTATCGACCGCGATGATACGCCCGGCCTTCGCCTGCACCGCACCCTGAATCACTGCCAGACCAATGCCGCCGAGACCAAACACCGCCACGGTGTCGCCCTCTTTGACTTTTGCCGTGTTATGCACCGCGCCAATGCCGGTAGTTACGCCGCAGCCCAGCAGGCAGACTTTATCCAGCGGCGCCTGCGGGTTGACCTTCGCCAGCGAGATCTCCGCGCAAACGGTGTATTCACTGAAGGTGCTGGTACCCATGTAGTGATAGATTGGCTCACCGTTGTAGGAGAAACGGGTGGTGCCGTCCGGCATCAGCCCTTTCCCCTGAGTGGCGCGCACGGCCTGGCAGAGGTTAGTTTTACCGGATTTACAGAATTTACACTCGCCGCATTCCGCCGTGTACAGCGGGATAACGTGATCGCCTGGCTTCAGGCTGGTCACGCCCTCGCCCACTTCCACCACAATCCCGCCGCCTTCATGACCCAGCACAGCCGGGAAGACGCCTTCCGGATCGTCACCGGAGAGGGTAAACGCATCGGTATGGCACACGCCGGTATGGGTGATTTTGATCAGCACTTCGCCTTTTTTCGGCGGCGCTACGTCGATGTCGACGATTTTCAGCGGCTGGCCGGGGCCAAATGCAACAGCTGCGCGAGATTTCATCATGTCTTCCCTTTTTGTCAGGTGTGTGGATTTATTTTAGATAAGAGCGCAGCAAATGGCCGACTTCCGCCATGCGTACGGCTCGCTGATCCGGCGTTGTGTCTCCCGTCACCAGCTCGTCTTTGAGATGTATTTCAACCATTTCGCCCATCAGGCCATTGGCAGCGCCGCGCACGGCGGCAATTTGCTGCAGGATGGCCAGACAGGGGTCGCCCGACTCCAGCGCGCGTTCAAGGGCATCAACCTGGCCCCGAATGCGGCGGACGCGCGTCAGAATACGTTTTTTATCTTCGGGTGATTGCGGCATATGCCCTCCTGATACTATAGGGGGGTATGGTATATGAATTATCTTACATATGTAAACTTACTTTTAACGTGAAATCTATAAGCAAAACCTTATGTAAATAAATGTAATTAATGAACCATAATCGTTGATATTAACGTTCACGCCCACATTTCTTATTTGCCAAACTACCCGGGCGACAGACGGTTATGGTGGCTTGCTTCATATCCCTAAAAGGAAACCGGATATGAAAAAGCCACGTCGAAACCAGAATTCAACCCACCGTAGTAAAAGTAAAAAGATTGCATGTAATTCTGCAGGCAGGGGACGAGAATCCTCTAAACACTCGATTTCATCGAAGCAAGTTTTTACCAAAATGGTAACCATCGCTTCCTTGATAGATCGGGGTTACAGATTCTTTTGTTACTGCCAGGAGAATGGCTATATTCCATCTGGTGAAGGAATTTGGCGTGTAATCAAGGAGGCGGTTAGCGCATTAGCTTAATTATTCGGCAATTTTATAACTTTCTGCCAATTGGAGGCATTTATGAATAAAACGCCATATAACGCAGTTTACTGTTCATCTAACTAACCTCTGTCAGCATAGGGGAAGCACCACCAGCTTCCTCTATTCAAACAAAAGCCATTGGCAGTTATGGCTTCTGTCAGGGTAGAAAAGGATTTGTGATTGAACCACTTTTTGTTAGTGACAAAACGCGATGGCAAAACCGAACGTATTAACCTGGACAAGATACAAAGAGTTCTTGACTGGGCAGCTGAAGGTTTGTCTAACGTTAAGGTATCAAGGATTGAACGCGGGCATTTTCCCATCTTAACAAGGGCTATTGCATCTGCAGTCACACAATCCTTAGCGTCGCTAACAGAGTACTTAGTGGTTCCAACGATTATTGGCGACATAGAAAGCGGGCATTTGATATATCTGACGCCATCAATGCAACCGCCACGGAAGTCGTTTTTGAAACTGCTGACTGAGGTGTGTAAACTACCTCGCTCCCCCCCATTTGAAAATAATCCGCTTCAGTTTTATTCATCATGTTTCGTAACATGAGTTGCTCACGGATATCTTCCTGCCAGTGAGATAACTATTTCAATCATAGCCATTTTTGCCCGATCGGGCTGAGCTTATCCGGCACTCATCCCCCTGCCATCTTGCGCCAGCATTTGCAGCTCCTCCTGAAGCCATCGGGTCGCCCCCCGCTGGCCGCTGCGCTTATGCGAGTAAATTTTCACCTCAAATTTGGGAATAGAGAACGGCAAGGCAAAAATCCTCAGTTCTGCCGCCGCCACCAGCTTCTCGGCGGCGTAACGAGGAATGGCCATCAGCAGGTCGCTTTCCGCAACGATAAATGGCGCGCTCAGCATCGACGGCGTTTTGATCGCAATGTGCCGCGTATAGCCCAGCTGCTCGAGCCGCACATCCAGAACGCCCTGCTTCTCATTCCAGGGCGTCACCACCAGGTGGCGGGCCGCGAGATAATCCTCCAGCGTCAGCCGGGTCCGGCTTGCGTTGCTGATAACCACATACTCATCCTCAAACCAGCCGATCTCTTCCAGTTCCGGATGGCGGATATCGTCCTCGGTGCTGAAACCCAGCGCCAGATCCACCTCGCCCGCCAGCAGCTCCGTCAGCGCCGGGCTGTGCGGCAGATAGCGCAATTCGAAACGCAAGCCCGGGGCAGCAGTCTGCAGCTTGTGCATCAGGGCGGGAAAAATACATAGCGCGGTAAAATCCGTAATCCCAATTTGCAAGCTTTCGGTACTGCTGGCGGCGTCAAACTCCGGCTGCGGGGTCAGCTCCTGATTAAGGAACGACAATGCGGAAGCAATAGAAGGCGCAAGCTGAGAGGCGTACACGCTGGGGGACATACGATGCCCTTCCCGAAAAAAGAGCGGATCGTTAAGGGCTGTGCGCAGACGCGACAGCGCATGGCTCAGCGCCGAGGTGCTCATCGCCAGCTCGTCGGCTGCGAGGCGAACAGAACGGTGGCGGTAAATGGCGTCAAAAACGGGCAGCAGGTTTAAATCAAGACGTCTCAGCGCCGGATGCATAATATTCATCATTTGTTGATTTCATTGCACTTAATTCTTCGGACAATACTCCGTATGCTTAACGCCATCAATCGCGAACCGTGCAAAAAACAGGAAAAACAATGAGCATAACCCTTCGTCAGGCCCGTCCCGAAGATGCAGCGGCTATTTACGCCATGATCTATGAGCTGGCGGTATATGAAAAAGCCCCCGAAGAGGTCGTAACCACGCCGGACGAGATCCGGGAAACCCTCTTTGGTGCGGGCAGTAAAACCGAGGCGTTGATCGCTGAGTTTGACGGCAGGATCGCCGGCTATGCCGTGTTCTTCACCAGCTATTCGACCTGGCTTGGACGCAACGGGATTTATATGGAAGACCTGTACATTTCCCCGGACTACCGCGGAAAAGGCGCGGGCAGAGCGCTGCTGAAACATATCGCTCAACTCGCGGTAAAACGGCAATGTGGCCGCCTTGAATGGAGCGTGCTGGACTGGAACCAGCCCGCCATCGATTTTTATCTCAGCATTGGCGCGCTGCCGCAGTCCGAATGGGTGCGCTACCGTCTTGACGGCGAAGCGCTGCTCAAATTTGCCGAATAGCGGCACCGCTCAGCGCGAGGATCCCGACCAGGCGGGATCCTCGATTCCCGCCAGTACTGTCTGAAGACATTAATAACTTGTGCTACAATTCCATAAATTTCATTAACATATTGTAGAACATCATGAGTACAACCCCCTTCATCCGCCCGCAGCTCACCCTGCCAAACGGCGCCGATAAACTTCTGCTGCATTCCTGCTGCGCCCCCTGCTCCGGTGAAGTCATGGAAGCTATCCAGGCCTCGGGCATTGACTACACCATTTTCTTCTATAACCCCAACATCCATCCGCAAAAGGAATACCTCATCCGTAAGGAAGAAAACATTCGTTTTGCAGAAAAACACGGCGTGCCGTTTGTTGATGCCGATTACGATACTGATAACTGGTTCGAGCGTGCCAAAGGCATGGAGTGGGAGCCCGAGCGCGGCGTCCGCTGCACCATGTGCTTCGATATGCGCTTCGAGCGTACGGCGCTCTACGCGGCGGAAAATGGTTTCAGCGTTATCAGCAGCTCACTGGGGATCTCTCGCTGGAAGAATATGCAGCAGATCAATGACTGCGGCCAGCGTGCGGCAGCGCGCTATCCGGGGATGGTCTACTGGGACTACAACTGGCGCAAACAGGGCGGCTCATCACGCATGATTGAGATCAGCAAGCGGGAACAGTTTTACCAGCAGGAATATTGCGGCTGCGTGTATTCCCTTCGGGACAGCAACCTGCACCGCAAGTCGCAGGGCCGCCCGCTTATCCGCATTGGCAAGCTGTATTACGGCCAGGATGAGAGCGAAAAATAACGCCCTCTTCTGGTGTAGATATATCCGAAAACCGGCCAATTCCCTCCGAAATTTAGCGTTCCGCCTCTCATCTTTTCAAAGAGAGGCTATCCTTTAACTATCAACAAAAGGAGGCAAAAATGTCTGATTTCGGTACTGATAAAAACACCCAGTTTGCAGAAGACAAAGCAAAAAATAAATTTGATGAACTTTCAGGTTCAGCCCAGCAGCAGTTCGGTGAATTCGTTGATTCACCGAAGCATCAGGTAAAAGGCGCTGCGAAAAAATATGCCGCACAGGCCAGCGATGCTGTCTCTGACGTGACTGAAGCGGTCAGAAATAACCCGCTCACCGGTCTTATCGCCGCGGGTGCGGTCGGTATTGTGCTTGGCCTGTTGCTGGGACGCAAATAAACAAGGCCCTTCGGGGCTTTATTTTTTAGCTGAACAATCTCACCATGCGATCTAATTCCTCCTCTTTCACGGCGCGCGAGAGATAATATCCCTGAAAGTTTTTCACACCCAGCTCGACTAATTTTTCAAACTTCTCCTCACTGTCAACGCCCTCTGCAATGCAAGCTGTTCCGGTCATGTCGCTGTAAATCTGTATCGCTTTAATAAGATTATAATCGTTGTCGTTCGCCACAAAATGATCGACGATGTCCCGATCCAGTTTCAGCCCATCAAAATGCACCTGCCTCACGGGGAACATGGCATGATGGCTTGAGAAGCAGTCGTCAAGAAACAGTTTGCATCCCGTATTACGCAGGTGCCGCATGGTTTCTGGGATGGTTTTATCTTTCGTTACATCAATATCTTCCGCGAATTCAAAGACCAGCTTTTCTGCCCACTGGGGGTTAAGCAGCATGCCGATGGCTTTCCTGGCCATCTCTGGCAGCGCGTTCCCGGACGCCAGGCGAGGCGGAATATTAACGGAAAAATAGAATTTACCGTTATATTTATTAATCCCGGACACGGCGGCGTGGATCACCATAGCCGTAATCTTTAGCCATACTTCATAATTAGCGATGTCATTCAGAAAACGGGCTGGCTTGACTATTTTACCGTTTTTATTCCAGCGAATAAGTATCTCAAACCCCACCCCTTTCTTGTCACGATCGGTAATGATCTGGTAGGCGGGAAATATCTCCCTTTTCACCAGCGCATTAAAAACTTCCGCTTCTTTATCCGTGAAGTCCACTCTTTGATTTTGGCTTTTAATCCGCCTTTCCACTTTTACATTGCGCGGTTCATTCAACCATCGCTTGATACAATGTAATTTCTGCAGACCTTCTTTACGATGGGTGTAAACCGTTTTATTAGAAAGCCTCAGTTTGTCGCACAGGTCTTTTATAGACATGCCGCGATAGAAGTTCAATAAAACATCAACCTCTCTTCTTGTCAGCCATTTGAGCTTTTCTGACGAAGAACAGTCCAGATAGTAATCGCGTAATAAGCGCGAGCGGTCCTTAAAGCCATTATTGTGGGTGTGGAAACAGGTTATTACATCAGATACGCTGGCTACGCGAATCAATGATAATTGATGACTGTTATTTAGAAGACTACCCAGGGTTCGATACAGCCAGCTGTCCGGTATATCACCATACAGGGTAACACGACGAATAACAGGAAGTGCATTGAGTACGGATGCCAGTCGCGTCAGGCTCTCCAGTAGACCTACCGTACCTTTTCCCAGGAACACTACGATGTGAGCGTTTTGATGAATAAGGATATTTTCCTTGTCAGGATCAGATAACTCATCTCCATCAAAGTGAATATGCGCAGTCTCAATGCCGTACTTTTTGAGCAGCAGGTGATATCCCTGAAACGTAAAGCCGCAGGTTGAAATGACAAATCTTCGCTCGTTGCGCGCATCATTCCTGAGAGAAATTTGGTGGGTCATAACCTGCTCCTGGGCACGAAAGCGCCATTATTATTATGAGTATGTATACCAACAGCGGTGTGTATAATAATTTTACAATACACCATCAGGTTAAGATACTGTTATCAACGCCATGCACTGTAACATCTTTGCGTTAATCACCCTTTTTCCAAACATAAATATAACTCTATATTTCTTTTAAAATACCGACCGCAAGCCACTTTTTCTCAGGTATAATGAAAATTCCGAAAAAGAAGGCTGGATACTTCATCTATCGGCTCATCAAATACGAGAAAAATGCTATGGATAATCACATCTCATCCAGGGCCTTGCTACATCGAAGGGATGTTATAAAAAGCAACCCGCGGTTTAGTGAGGCAATATTAGAGCACTACACAATCAATGACGCCATCTACAAAAAACAACCTTTGTTCTACAAGACAATGCTTCAGGAATCACGGTTTAACATTGTTCTTTCCATGTGTTGTTTTATATTTGGCAATCAGGCCGAATCCGTCTCAGAGATAAAAGAGTTATGTTCCCGCTATAAAATAGCCAGCCCCAACAGCGTTATTGCGATCATTACGTTACTCAGAACCACGGGACGCATCAGGACCTGGCGCTGTACGGAAGACCGGCGAAAAACGAGAATTGCCCCAACCGAAAAAGGATTGAATGAACTCAAACGCTATATGTCCGGTGCATTTTTACCCGTCAGCATTCTTTACCCGACGTTTAATATTGATGTTAACCTGCTGGATAATGACACATTGAGAAATAATTTCTTCCGCCGCGCGGCAGAATATCTTTTTAGGGGATTAACGTTCAGAAAAGTTTTACCGGAAGTGGGGTTATTTATTGATAAGGATGGAGGCCGCATGATTATGCTGTATCTTTACCTGCAGGCCATAAAAAACAAATCCGCCCACGGCGCGGTTATTCAATACTCCGCCAGCACGCTCGCTAAAGAATTCTTTGTCTCCCGGATCCACGTCAACCGGATTATCAAATCGGCGCATGAGGCAGGTTATCTTAAAGATCGCGGTGACGGTCGCCTGTCGGTGTATCCGGCGTTTTTCGAACTGGTCGAAAACTATGCCGGATTATATTTCGCCTATGTTACTCATTACATTAACGTGGTGCCGAAGGAGCGACGCCACCCAAACAACGTAACGTCAACGGTATAATACAAATGGCGTTCGGTATCCCGAACGCCAATCTTTATCTTTCGCGCAGCGCCTCTTTTGCCTTGTTCAGCGGTTTCAACAGATAATCCAGGATGGTTTTGCTGCCGGTTTTAATATCTACCGTTGCAATCATCCCTGGAAAGACCGGAAAGTCTTTGCCCTGCTTATTGGTCAGGTGGTTACTGTCGGTGCGGATATAGACGCGGTAGTAGTAGACATCTCTTTTCACCTCGTCCTGCAGGGTGTCCGGCGAAATCATGGTCACCTCGCCCTCCAGCCCGCCATAGATGGAGTAGTCATAGGCCGTAATTTTCACCAGCGCTTTCTGCCCGGGGTGGATAAACGCGACATCGCGCGGCGAGATTTTCGCCTCAACCACCATCTGGTCGTCCAGCGGGACCAGGCTCATCAGCTTGCCGTTCGGGGGAATAACGCCGCCCACGGTCGTCACGTCAATATCCTTCACAATCCCACGCACCGGCGCGTTGAAGGTCAGCCGGGTCAGGGAGTCCTCACGCCCTTTCATCACCGAACGCTGGGCTTCAATCTCCGCGTTGGCTTTCGCCAGCTCTTCACGGGCGCGGACGTAATACTGATTTTTCATCTCGGTGATTTTATTCTCAAGCTCATTTTTTTGACGCTCAAGACGTAACACCTCAACCTTGCTGGCCGCCCCCTGGGTCACCAGCGGACGGGTCAACGACAGCTCGCGCTGCACCAGCTCGGCGCCCTGACGTAAGCCGGCCAGCCCTTTTTCAAGGCTCTCGCGACGGGACTGATAGAGCGCCGTTTCCTGTTTGACCAGCTCAACGTCATCGTCCAGCTCCTCGGGAAACGCGAGTTCCGTGTCGTTAACTTCGGCCTTCAGTCGCGCAGCCGTTGCCAGCGCCGCGTTCAGACGAGACTCGCTCTCCAGCACGCTGGACTCGGTTTTAGTCCGGTCAAGCTGTGCCAGCTGCTGACCGCGCTCAACGATATCGCCTTCGCGCACCAGCAGGCTGTGGATAATCCCCCCTTCCAGGGACTGAATCACCTGCTCATGGGAAGACGGGATCACCTTGCCGCTGCCGGTCGTGACTTCGTCCAGCTGGAACAGGCTCGCCCAGGCGATAAACACCGCCAGCAGGGCAAACAGCGACCATGCCACCAGCGAGGATCGCGGCAGGCGCGGCTCTTTCAGACGGCTGTTATAACGGGAGAAATCGTTCATGCCGCACCCTCCTCTGCTACAGCCGCCGGCTTCATGGTCACGGTGCGCTGTGCCGCCTTTTGCGGTGCCAGCCCGTGCTGATGCAGGATCGCGTCGCGAGGGCCGTCCATCACCACCTTGCCGTTTTCCAGTACAATAATGCGGTCGACCAAATCCAGAATCGGCAGGCGATGGGTTGCTACCACCAGCGTCCGGCGCTTGCCCAGCCATTTGTGAAGATGCTGAATAAATTGCTTCTCGCTCATCTCGTCCAGCCAGGCGGTAGGCTCATCCAGCAGCAGGATATTCGGGGCAGTGATCAGCGCGCGCGCCAGCAGCAGCGCCTGACGCTGTCCGCCGGAGAGGCCCGTTCCGCCCTCGTTGATAATGGTGTTCAGCCCCATTTTCTGCTTACGCACGTACTCCAGCGCGCCGCTATTGACCAGCGCCTGATGAATTTCATCGTCGGTGGCAAGCGGGTTCCCCATCAGGATATTGTCCCGCACGGAGCCAAAGAACAGCCGCGCCTGCTGGCTAAGCAGCTGCATGTCGCGGCGCAGGTCGGCCGGGTCCAGATGATTGAGAGCAATATCGTCCAGCAGAATGCTCCCCTGCTGCGGCTCCTGCATGCCCGCCAGAAGCTGCAGCAGCGTGCTTTTACCGGAGCCGTTACGCCCGAGCACCGCCACGCGCTCACCGGCGCGAATCTGCAGTTTGCTGATGTTCAGCACGGTGAGTTTCTCTTCTTCGTCATAGTAGAAGCCGACGTCTTCCAGCCGGTAATCCCCGCGCAGGTGGGCTTTATGCACCTTCTTCCCGTGCTGCGGATCGTCAATCGGGCGCTGCATCAGGTCGTCCAGCCCCTTGCGGGCCACTTTTGCCGACTGCCAGCGCGAGAGCACGCCAGAGATCTGCGACAGCGGCGCGATGGTACGCGATGCCAGAATCGAGGTTCCCACCAGCGCACCGGTGGTCATGTCGCCGCTGATGACCAGGTAACAGCCCACCAGCAGGACCACCGCATAGACGATGGACTGCACCTCCTGGGTCCAGGTCAACAGCAGCCCCGTCAGCCAGCGCTGCTTCATGCCGACGCTGGCGGCCACGTCGTTGGTGTTGTTCCACTGGTTCTGGAAACGCTGCTCGGCGCGCATCAGCTTGATGTCTTCAATACCCTGCACCGCCTCCACCAGCGTCGCGTTACGAATGGCGGATTCACGCATCCCTTCGCTGGAGAGTTTCCCCAGCGGGCGCTGCACCAGCAGGCCCGGAATAAGCAGCAGCGGCACGGCGAGCAGGACCACCAGCACCAGTGGGCCGCCAATCATCCACAGAATAAAGACGAACAGCAGGAAGAACGGCAGATCGGAGATCGCCGCAATGGTGGTGGAGGTGATGAGCTCACGCACCGACTCCAGCTCGCGGATCTGGGCGATAAACGATCCGGTTGATTTGGAGCGCGCCCCGTTTTTAATTCGCAGCGCGTGGGCAAAGACGCGTTCTGAGATGCGCAGGTCGGCGCGTTTCCCCACCACGTCCGAAATATGCACGCGCAGCATGCGCATGATGAATTCAAACACGATGGCGAGCATGACGCCGCCAAACAGCACCCACAGCGTGGCCTCCGACTGCGACGGTACCACCCTGTCGTACACCTGCATGGAGAAGACCATGCCGGAGAGTGCCAGCACGTTAGCGACCAGCGCCACCAGCATGATGTCGCTGTAGCGGCGCCAGTCCTTCAGCGCCAGCTGCCAGAACCAGTTTTTCTCATACGGTTTGATGTAGTCGTCCACGCGGGCATCCGGCGTAGACTCTAGCGGGCGCAGCACCAGCAGCGTTTTCAACCGTGAGCCGAGCGCGTCCCGCGTTAGCGTGGTCTCCAGCCCGCCGTCGCCGCTGAACTGCAGGCTGACGTTGCCTTCGTTGTCCATGCGGTTAATGACCGCGATTTGACCGCCAGTGAATTCCGCCAGCAGCGGCAGGCGCCACGGATCGAGAGATGTTGCATCCGTCGCCACGCGCATTCCCAGCCCTAGCTGGCGCGCCATCTCCTCCAGCACCAGCTGGCGCGGAGACTGACTTTCATGGTTAATCGTGACCCGAACGTGCTCCACCGAAAAGTCCAGCCGGTAGTGCTTCGCGATGATGAGCATGCCCTGCAGCCAGGGTTCGTACTGTGGATGTGTCTTCATAATCTCCGGGTTAACGCCATTCGTGTAAAGAAACGCCAAAAGGCCGCGAGGATTGCTCCCCGCGGCGTTGGTTTACGCAATTAACAGCTGATGATTCGCCAGCAGCGTCGCCAGGTCCGTCTGCACGCCGTTCAGCGTCACCAGGGTGGTTGGCGAGAACTGGCCGCCGGTACCGTCCAGATCCACCTGGATTTCGGTATTGCTGCCGTTCTGCACCACGCGGACGTAATCGGTGATGTTGCCCGCGCTGCTGTCCAGCGTGGCCACGCCGTTCACGTAGCTCGCCGAGCCCGTGCCGGTATAGCCGCTGCCGGAGAGCAGATCGCGCAGGTCAATACGATCCGTGTCCGCGGTCCCTTCCCAGGTGCCGACGGTGAAGCCGTTCACCACGTCGTGACCGTTACCGCCCGTCGCGTCCGACGCGTTGATCAGCTTGTAGAGCAACGTATCGTGACCGCCGCTGCCGATGTTGAAGGTGTCGTTCCCGCCGCGGCCTTCGAACTGGTTATCACCGCTGTTGCCGGTAATGACGTCGTCGAAGTTCGAGCCGTTGATGCCCTCAATGTTGAGCAGTCGTGACGTACCGAACCCGGTGTCCTGCGCGGTAGAGAGACGCAAATCAACGGTTACGCCGGAGGTCGCATTGCGGTAATCCACCACGTCCATCCCGCCGGTGTTGCTCCAGGTGTCGTAGTCAGAATGGGTATTCCAGCCGCCGGAACCGTTGTAGGTATAGGTGCCATCTTCTGCGATAAAGGTGTCGTTATACCCGGTCCCGGTGAGGGTCCCGCTGTGGCCGCCGGTGGCCGCTTCGGCCGTCAGGACGTAGCCCTCTTTGCCGTTGCCCGCCTCCAGACCGCTCCAGGTGACGTTATCCGACACGCCGTTGGTGATCTTCAGGATCTCGGCCGAATAGGTCTCATTCGGATCCAGCCCGTAGAAGCTCACCAGCGCAGAGGTATCGTTCGAACCAATACCTGACTGGGCGTTAATGATCTGCGACGCCACCAACACGCCCGCGGCGTTGTACAGATTGACCGTGTTGCCGTAGTAGGCGTTGATGCCCTCGCTGTCGACAATGTGCAGGTGCATCGCGGTACCGTCGGCAATTTTGGCGCTGTTTTGCACCAGCACCACCTTGCCGTTCTGCTGCGACACCAGCAGATCCTTCGCGCCGTCCCAGTTGTAGTCCACTGCCGCCACGCCGGTGGCGTAGGCCAGGCCAGTTTTAAGCTGGCTGGCGGTCCAGCTGGAACCGTAGCCGTTGTTGGTGAACAGGGTTGCCGTCTGTGAACCGCCGTAGGTGCTGAGCTTGACGATGTCCATCTGCCCGTCCCCGTTCCAGTCCACCGCCACCGAGAGATACCCCGCCGTGGCGTTAGAGGCTTCCACCGCGCTCTTGGTGGTCGAGAGCTTCCCGGTACCGTCGTTGTAGTAGATCACCCCGCCGTTGTTGTTGTAGCTGCTGCCCAGGTACAGATCCATGTAGCCATCGCCGTTGAAATCCGCCCACGTCATGGACGCCGCCGTGGTGGTATTCGCGGCGTTTACCACAAACACGTTGGTCAGGTTCTGGCCGATGGAGAGCGTGCCGTTGCCGTTGTTGTTGATCACGGTTAACGAGTACGCGCCGCTGCGGTTGGTGTGCTGGACAATATCCACCGTACCGTCGTTGTTCAGGTCGACGCCGGAGATTTCACGCCCGGAATCGAACTGACCGTAGAAACCGCCCTCCCCGCCGGTGCCGTCCGGCGACAGAACGCCGTTGTTGTTCACCAGGTAGGTCAGTGAGTCCATACCGGCATCGCCGTAAGCCAGATCCAGATAGCCATCGCCGGTTTTATCGTACGCAATCACGCCGCCGTACCAGATGGTGGTCCCCATCGCCAGCTGGCTGGCGTTATAGGTGCTGCCATCGTAGGTCCACATCACCTGAGTAGACCCGGCGTAGGTATTCTCGGTCGCGAAGATATCCTGCGTGCCGTTACGGTCAAAGTCGGCGGCGGTCTGGCTCACCACGTAGTAGCCGCGGGTGTTGGTCAGCGTATTGCCGGCATAGGTCGAGCTATCGCTACTGGAGTAAGCCTGAGTGTTCGCAATGATATTCCACAGACCGCTACTGTTCATGCCGAGGGTCATGGTGGAGTTGTTGCTGTTCCCCGCCGTGGTCGCCCAGTCGGTATTCACCGTGGTGGTATCAATCACCAGGCTGCCGGTCGCCGTACCGGTGGTATTGCCGTTACCCGCGCTGCTCTTCACCTGCGCCGTCACACTGTAGCCCGCCACGCTCAGGGCATCGCCGTCCGGGATCTGCAGGTACCAGGTATTGTGATCCGGGTCGACTACCACGGCCCCCCCCGTCTGGGAGGTGTAGGTTTTCCCGTTCACCGTCACCACCAGATACTCGCCATTCACCAGGTCGGCGGAGACGGTACCGCTGACGATTGGGGTGGTATCTGACGTGGTCTGGGCGGTAATCGCCGCCGTGGTGGTCGGGATACTGGTATCAACGTTCAGCACGAAGCCGTCGGATTCCGTGTAGTTACCGGCTTTGTCGGTCACGCGCACGATGTACGTGTGGTTGCCATCGCTCAGGCCGTTATCCTGGAAGGACCAGCTTGCGCTGCCGTTCATGGTCACCTGACCGAGCAGAACGCCGTCGCGGTATAGCTGGACGATCTCGCCGTCTTCAGGGGCGCGGTTGAGCGTACCGTTGATCAGCGGTGCGTTATCGTCCGTGGCCACCGTGCTGCCAAAGGTGCCCTGACGCTCGCCTTCACCGTCGGTATAGCTCACTACCGTGCCTACCGTAGCTGGCGGCGTGGTGTCCACCGTCACCACCTGAGAGGCGGTGGAGCCGACGTTGCCCGCCTGGTCGATAATCCGCACCTGGTAGGTGTAATCCCCGTCAGGCAGATCGCGGGTATCGGTGTAGGTCCAGCGCTGATTAGTCACCGTGGTGTCAACCCAGGTGTTTCCGCCGTCAAGGCTGATCTGCACCCTCTCGTCGCTCGCCAGCGCGCTGCCCAGCGAGCCGTTGATGGTCAGGGTGGTGTCCATAGTGATGAAATCACTCCCGGACTGGCCGGTATCTTCGCTGATGCTGTCAATGGTGATGCCGTACTGCGGCGCCTGGGTATCTACCGTCACGGTCTGGGTGGTAGTAGCACCAACGTTGCCCGCCTGATCGACTACCCGCACCTGATAGCTGTAATCGCCGTCGGCCAGGGTGCGCGTGTCGTTATAGCGCCACTGGGTACCGCTTACCGTGGCATACACCCAGGTGCTGCCGCCGTCCATGCTCACCTGCACGTACTCACCCGCCCCTAACTCTGCGCCAAGCGTGCCATGCAGGGTGTACGAGGTCGAACTGGTCAGGAAGTCGTTATTGTCGAAGCCAGTATCCACGGTGATGTTATCCACCGTCACCGTAATCGCCGCATCCGGGGCGACCGTATCGACGGTCACCTGCTGATGGGCGCTGGCGCCCACGTTGCCCGCCGCATCCACCACGCGCACGTAGTAGTCATAGGTCTGGTTACCCAGCGTACGTCCGTCCACGTAGTACCAGCTGTTGCCGGTGACGATTACGTTCTGCCAGGTGACGCCGCCGTCGATGCTGATCTGGGCATACTCGCCGTCGGCCAGCGTCGCGCCGAGCGAGCCGTGCAGCGTCAGGGACGTATCGTTGGTGATAAAGTCGCTGCTGCTCAGGCCGGTATCGTCGCTGATGCTGTCGATAGCGATCGTTTTGCTGGCGTCCGGCGCAACCGTATCAATCGTCACGACCTGGCTGGCGGTGGCGCTGATGTTGCCCGCGTCGTCAATCACGCGCAGCTGGTAGTTGTAATCCCCGTCGGCCAGCGTACGACCGTCCACGTAGGTCCAGGTCAGGCCGCTCACGCTGACGTCGGTCCAGGTGACGCCGCCGTCGAGGCTGATCTGCGCGTGGTCGCCGCTGCCCAGCGCCGCGCCGAGCGTCCCTTTCAGGCTGATCTGGTTGTCGCTGGTGATAAAGTCGCTGCCGGACAGGCCGGTATCCTGGGTAACGGAATCCACGGTAATGGTCGTTGCAGCAGGCTTCGTCAGGTCAATCACCACGTCCTGGCTGTCCGTTGCCCCCACGTTACCCGCGCTATCAATCACCCGCACCTGGTACTGATACGTACCGTCCGTCAGGGTGCGGCCATCGGTGTAGCGCCACGTGGTGCCGGTCACCGTCAGGTCAATCCAGGTGGTGCCGCCGTCGAGGCTGATCTGCGCCTTCTCGTTATTGCCGAGCTGCGCGGTCAGGGAGCCGTTGACCACTACCTGCTTATCGTTGGTGATGAAATCCGTCGCGCTCAGGCCGGTGTCGTTTTGCAGCGAATCAATGCTGATGCCCATCGACGGCGCGGTGAGATCGACGGTGACGGTGTGGTTATCGCTGCCGCTGTTGCCGATGGCGTTGCTGACCTGCGCCTTAATCATGTACGAACCGCCGTCTGCCAGCGCGGTGACGTCTGCGCTGCCCACCGTGTAGCTCCAGGTGCCGTCATTCTGCACGGTCGCCGCGTAGGTTTTGCCGTTCAGGGTGATGGTCACCGTCTGGCCCGCAGGCGCGTCGGTGGTGCCGCTGACGACCAGCGGCGTGCCGTGTTCGGCCGCGTTGACGATATCGTCCTGCGCAAAGGTGTTAATGGTGATGGTTGGGACATCGCCGTTCAGCGTCACGTCATGCGTTGCGCTACCCGGGTTGCCCGCCCTGTCGCTTACCGACGCGGTAATGGTGTAATCCCCGTCGCTCAGGCCGAGGAAATCACGCCCCGGCACGAAGACCGACCACGTTCCGTCCGCCCCGACGGTCGCCTGATAGCTGTGCCCGCTGAAGGAAACGGTCACCGTCTGGCCCTGTTCTGCCGTGGTGGTGCCGCGGATGGTCTGACCCGCCAGCTGCTCCGCGTTGTTGACGATATCGTCATCCGCCACGGTACTGATGGTCAGGGTCGGCGCAGCGGTATCCACCGTTAAGGTGTGCGTAGTCTGGCCGCCGTTACCGGCTTTGTCGTTGACCGACGCGGTGACCGTCAGCGCCCCCTGGCTCAGAATAGCCAGATCTGCCGCCGGCACATCGAGCGTCCAGGTGCCGTCGCTGCCCACAAGCGCAGTGTAGGTTTTGCCGCCCAGCGTCACGGTGACGGTCTGGCCCGCCTCCGCGCTGGTCGACCCGTGTACCGTCAGCGGCTGCTGCGCTTCCAGCGCGTTCAGCATGTCGTCACCCGACAGCGTCGCAATGCTCACGACAGGCGCGGTGGTATCCACGCTGATGCCGTGCGTCGCCGAGGCGCTATTGCCCGCGCTATCCTGCGCCGACACGGATACCTGATAGCTCGCGCCATCGGCCAGGGCACCCACGTCTGCGGCCGGAACGGTGGTCGTCCAGCTGCCGTCGTTCTGGATGGTGGCCGTATAGGTCTTGCCGTTCAGCGTCACGGTGACCTGCGTCCCGCTGGCGAACTGGGCGCTGGAGCCGTTAATCACCAGCGAACTACCCGCTTCTGTCGCGTTGATGACGTCGTCACCGCTGAGGGTGTTCACCGTCAGCGCCACGGAAGCCGTATTCACCACCACATCGTGAGTCTGGGTGCTGCTGTTGCCCGCGCTGTCGGTAATGGTCGCGCTAATGGTCACGGTGCCGTCGGTCAGGGCAGAAATCACGCTGGCCGGAACGCCCACGCTCCAGTTGCCGCTGGCGTCAACGGTGGTGGTGTACTGGTTTGAACCGATGGTGATGACCAGCTTATCGCCGACGCTCGCGCCGGTTGCCGTGCCGCTCACGATTTGCGCCTGCCCGTGCTCCACGCTGTTGATGACGTCATCGCCCGCCACAGCCTTAAAGCTGACGGACGGCGGCGTGGTATCAAGCGTAATCGCTTTGCCCGCGCTGCCCGGGTTACCCGCGGCGTCGCTCACGCTGACCTGCACGGTGTAACCGTTATCGGCCAGTGCGGAGAGGTCAGTGCCCGGTACGTTGACGCTCCAGATACCGCCCTGCTGCACCTGAGCGGTATAGCCCTTGCCGCCCAGCGTCACGGTGACCGTCTGCCCGGCTTCCGCCGTGGTGGTGCCGGAGATGGCCACGCCCGCAGCCGCTTCGCTGCCGTTAATCACGTTATCACCTGCCACCGTATCAATCGTCACGGTCGGCGCGGTCGCATCCACGCTGTACTCGCGGCCTGCCGTCGCGCTGTTGCCGTGCACGTTGGTGACGCTCACCTGCACGCTGGCGTCGCCGTCCTTCAGGCCCGCGAGATCCGCGGAAGGCACGGTGGCCGTCCAGTTGCCGTCGGCATCCACTTTCGCGGTGTAGGTTTTGCCGCCGAAGGCGATTGTGACGGTCTGGTTTTCCTCCACGTTCGAGGTGCTGCCCGAGAGCACCAGATCCGCGCCTTTCTCCGCCGCGTTAATCACGTCGTCGGTGGCGATCGCATCGATGCTGATAGCCACGGCCGCCAGATCGACGGTGACGTCGTGACTGATGGAGACCGGGTTGCCCGCGCTGCTCTGGCCTGCCACGGTGACGGTCACCGCGCCTGCTGCCATGGCACCCACGTCTGCGGCCGGGATCGCCGCGCTCCAGGTACCGTTCGCCAGCACGGAGGCCGCATAAGTTTTGCCGTTAACGGTCACGGTGAGCGTGGTGCCCGCCGCCAGCCCGTCGCTGGAACCGGTGACGATCAGGTTCTGTCCGTGCTCGATGCTGTTGATCACATCATCGCCCGCCACGGTATTGATACGCAGACCCGGCAGGCTGGCGTCTATAACAATTTCGCGCTCGCCCGCGCCGGTATTGCCGTGGCCGTTGGTGACGGTCGCCGACACAGTCAAATCGCCGTTGCCCAGGGCCGTCAGGACGGACTCCGGCACGCTCACGGACCAGGTCAGATCGCTCTGCACCGTCGCGGTGTAGCTGTTGCCGCCGATGTTCACCGTCACCGTGTTACCGGCTTCCGCGTTCGCCACCTTACCGGTGATGGTCTGGCCTGCCGCCACTTCCGCCGCGTTGATGACGTTATCGCCCGCCACGGTGTTGATGGTGACGGTCGGCAGCGCGGTGTCGACCAGCAGATTCGCCGTATTGCTGACGCTATTGCCCACGCCGTTGGTCGCGGCTGCGCTCAGGGTGTAATTCGCTTCGCCCAGACCCGCCAGATCCGCCGCCGGAACCGTCAGGCTCCAGGTGCCGTCTGCGGCGGTCGTTGCAGTGTAGCTTTTTCCGTTGAGGGTCACGGTCACCAGGGTGCCTTCCGCGAGGTTGGCGCTGGTGCCGCTGACGCTTAGTTCCTGACCTTTTTCCACCGCGTTCAGGACGTTATCGCCGCTGATGGCGTTGAAGCCCACGGACGGCAGCCCGGTGTCCACGGTGACGTTATGGCTGCCGCTGCCGGTGTTGCCCGCCGCGTCGGTAACAGACGCAGTGACGGTCACGGTGCCGTCGCTGAGGCCGGAAATCACGCTGGCCGGAACGCCCACGCTCCAGTTCCCCGCCGCGTCCAGCACGGTGGTGTACGTCTGGTCGCCGATGGTCACGGTGACCTTATCGCCCGCTGCTGCGCCGGTGGCGGTGCCGCTGATGATTTGCGCCTGCGCGTGCTCAGCGAGGTTAATCACGTCATCGCCCGCCACGGTGTTGATGGTCACCGCAGGCACGGTCACGTCCACCGTCAGGTTATGGTTTACGGATGCCGGGTTGCCCGCCTTGTCGCTTACGCTCGCGGTCACGGTGACGCTGCCGTCGCTGAGCGACGCCAGATCCGCTGCCGGAACGTCCAGCGTCCAGCTGCCGTTCGCGCTGACGGTTGTGGTGTAGTCCTTGCCGTTCAGCGACACGGTCACGGTCTGGCCCGCTTCGGCGGAGCTGGTGCCGGAAACCGCCAGGTCAGACTGCGCTTCCGTGGCGTTCAGGATGTCGTCAGTCGCCATCGTATTAATGGTGACGGACGGCGCGGTGGCATCCACGCTGTACTCGCGGCCCGCCGAGGCGCTGTTGCCGTTCACGTTGGTGACGCTCACCTGCACGCTGGCGTCGCCGTCCTTCAGGCCCGCCAGATCCGCAGCCGGCACGGTATAGGTCCAGTTGCCGTCTGCTTCTACGGTAGTGGTGTAGATTTTACCGTTCAGGCTCAGGGTGACGGTCTGCCCGGCTTCCACGTTGGTGGTCGCGCCGGACAGCACCAGATCCGCCCCTTTCTCCGCCGCGTTGATCACGTCGTCGGTGGCAATGGCGTTGATGCTGATGGCAACAGAGGCCAGATCGACGGTGACGTCGTGGCTGATGGTAATCGGGTTACCCGCCGCGCTGTCGCCGGTGACGCTGATTTTTACTGTGCCTTCCGGCCACGCGCTCACGTCCGCAGACGGAACCGCCGCGCTCCAGGTGCCGTCCGCCAGCACCGTCGCCGCATAGTCTTTGCCGTTCACGGTAACGGTCAGCGCCGTGCCCGCCGCCAGCCCGTCGCTGGAGCCGGAAACGATCAGGTTCTGCGCATGCTCAATGCTGTTGACCACGTCGTCGCCCGCCACGGTGTTCACGCGCAGGCCCGGCAGGTTAGCGTCTATCGCGATCTCACGCTCGCCGCTGCCGGTGTTGCCGTGGCCGTTGGTGACGGTTGCCGTCACGCTCAGGCTGCCGTTGCCGAGTGCGGTCAGCACATCAGACGGCACGTTCACGGACCAGCTCAGATCGTTCTGCACCGTTGCGGTATAGCTGTTGCCGCCAATGGTCACGGTTACGGTGTTGCCCGCTTCGGCATTCGCCACGGTACCGCTCAGGGTCTGGCCTGCCGCCACTTCCGCCGCGTTGATAACGTTATCGCCCGCCACGGTGTTGATGGTGACGGTCGGCAGCGCGGTGTCGACCAGCAGGTTCGCAGCGCTGCTCACGCTGTTGCCCACGCCGTTGGTGGCGGTCGCATTGAGGGTGTAACTGGCCTGACCGAGACCGGCCAGATCCGCAGCCGGAACCGTCAGGCTCCAGGTGCCGTCCGCCGCGGTCGTTGCGGTGTAGTTCTTACCGTTCAGGGTCACGGTCACCACGGTGCCTTCCACCAGGTTGGCGCTGGTGCCGCTGACGCTCAGATCCTGACCTTTTTCCACCGCATTCAGAACGTTATCGCCGCTGATGGCGTTGAAGTTGACCGATGGCAGACCGGTATCGACGGTGACGTTATGGGTGCCGCTTCCGGTGTTGCCCGCCGCGTCGGTAACAGACGCAGTGACGGTCACGGTGCCGTCGCTGAGGCCAGAAATCACGCTCGCCGGGACGCCCACGCTCCAGTTACCTGCCGCGTCCAGTACGGTGGTGTAAGTCTGGCCGCCGATGGTCACGGTGACCTTATCGCCCGCTGCCGCGCCTGTGGCAGTGCCGCTGATAATCTGCGCCTGACCGTGCTCGGCGACGTTAATCACGTCGTCGCCCGCCACGGCGTTGATGGTGACCGCAGGGACGGTCACGTCCACCGTCAGGTTATGGTTTACGGATGCCGGGTTGCCCGCCTTGTCGCACACGCTCGCGGTTACGGTCACGCTGCCGTCGCTGAGCGCCGCCAGATCCGCCGCCGGAACGTTCAGCGTCCAGCTGCCGTCCGCGCTGACGGTTGTGGTGTAGTCTTTGCCGTTCAGCGACACGGTCACGGTCTGGCCCGCTTCGGCGGTGCTGCTGCCGGAAATCGCCAGGTCAGACTGCGCTTCCGTGGCGTTCAGAATGTCGTCAGCCGCAATCGTATTAATGGTGACGGATGGCGCGGTGGCATCCACGCTGTACTCGCGGCCCGCAGAGGCGCTGTTGCCGTTGACGTTGGTGACGCTTACCTGCACGCTGGCGTCACCGTCCTTCAGGCCCGCCAGATCCGCAGCCGGCACCGTGGCGGTCCACTTACCCGCCGCGTCCACCGTGGCGGTGTAGTTCTTGCCGCCGAAGGTGATGGTGACGGTTTGATTTTCCTCCACGTTTGAGGTGGTGCCGGAGAGCACCAGATCCGCCCCTTTCTCCGCCGCGTTAATCACGTCGTCGGTGGCAATGGCGTCGATGCTGATAGCGACGTTCGCCAGATCCACCGTCACATCGTGGCTGATGGAAACCGGGTTACCGGCGCTGCTCTGGCCCGCAACGGTCACGGTAACCGTGCCTGCGGCCAGCGCACCCACGTCCGCCGCCGGGATTGCGGCGCTCCAGGTGCCGTCCGCCAGCACGGTCGCCGGATAGGTTTTGCCGTTTACGGTCACGGTCAGCGCCGCACCCGCCGCCAGCCCGTCGCTGGAGCCGGTGATAATCAGGTTCTGTCCGTGTTCGATGCTGTTGATCACGTCGTCGCCCGCCACGGTGTCCACGCGCAGGCCCGGCAGGCTGGCGTCTATCGCGATCTCACGCTCGCCGCTGCCGCTGTTGCCCACGCCGTTCGTCACGCTGGCGGTTACAATCAGATCGCCGTTGCCCAGCGCCGTCAGGACCGATTCCGGTACATCGACGGACCAGGTCAGATCGCTCTGTACCGTCGCGGTGTAGCTGTTGCCGCCAATCGTTACGGTCACGGTGTTGCCCGCTTCGGCATTCACCACGGTGCCGCTAATAGTCTGACCTGCGGCCACTTCTGCCGCGTTGATGACGTCATCGCCTGCCACGGTGTTGATCGTGACGCCCGGCAGAACGGACTCCACGTTCACGGTGTGCGAAGTGCTGGTGCTGTTGCCGACGCTGTCCGTTGCGGAGGCAGTGACGGTGTAAAGCGCTTCACCCAGCTGCCCCACCTCGCTCGCCGGAACCGTCGTGGACCATTGGCCGTTGGCCTCAACCGTGGCGCTGTAGGCTTTGCCGTTGAGCATCACGGTCACCACCGCGCCCGCCGCCAGTCCGGAAGCCGTACCGGTGATGGTCAGATCCTGCGTTTTCTCGCTGCTGTTGATCACATCGTCACCGGAGACGGTGTCGATGGTCAGCACCGGCGCGCTCAGGTTGACTTCCACCTCGCGCGTCGCGCTGTTGCTGTTTCCGGCTTTGTCGGTCAGCGCCGCGGTGATGGTGTAATCCCCGGCGGTCAGGGCACCGACGTCCGCCGCAGGCACGCCCACGCTCCAGTTGCCGGACGCATCCAGCGTCGCCGTGTAATCTTTGTTATTGATGGTGACGGTCACCACGTCGCCCGCCGCCGCGCCGGTCACTGAGCCGGTAACGATCAGAGCCTGCCCGTGCTCGGCGCTGTTGATCACGTCGTCATCGGAAACGGTGTTGATGGTCAGCTGTGGCACGGTGGTATCGACCAGCACATCGCGAGCAGCGGAGGCCGGGTTGCCCGCTTTGTCCGACACGGCGGCGCTGACGGTATAGTTCCCGTCGGTAATCGCGCCCACATCCGCAGAAGGCACGGTCACGCTCCAGCTGCCGTTTGCCTGCACGGTGGTGGTGTAATCCACGCCGTTCAGCGTGACGGTCACGGTCTGGCCCGCTTCGGCGTTAGAGACGCCGTTGACGACCAGATCCTGCTGCGCTTCGGCGGCATTGATGATGTTGTTGTCGCTGACGATTTCGATGGAGACCGTCGGCGCGGTGGCGTCCACGCCGTACTCGCGTCCCGCCGAGGCGCTGTTGCCGTTTACGTTGGTGACGCTCACCTGCACGCTGGCGTCGCCATCCTTCAGCCCAGCCAGATCTGCCGACGGCACGGTCGCCGTCCAGTTGCCGCTGGCATCCACTTTCGCCGTGTAGGACTTGCCGCCGAACGTGATGTAAACCGTCTGGTTCTCTTCCACGTTGCTGGTGGAACCTGAAAGCACCAGATCTGCGCCTTTTTCTGCCGCATTAATCACGTCGTCGGTAGCAATCGCGTCAATGCTGATAGCAACCGTCGCCAGATCGACCTTCACGTCGTGGCTGATGGAGACCGGGTTGCCTGCCGCGCTATTTCCCTCGACCTTCACGGTGACCGTGCCTGCGCCGAGCGCGCTGACGTCTGCCGCCGGAATGGCCGCCGTCCAGGTACCGTCTGCCAGCACCGTGGCCGCGTAGGTTTTGCCGTTGACGATCACGCTCAGCGCCGCGCCCGCTGCCAGGCCGTCGCTGGAGCCGGTAATAATCAGGTTCTGCGCATGCTCAATGCTGTTAATCACGTCGTCGCCCGCCACAGTATCGACGCGCAGGCCCGGCAGATTGGCGTCGATGGTGATGTCGCGCTCGCCGAAGCCGGTGTTGCCGTGGCCGTTAGTGACGCTGGCTGACACCGTCAGATCGCCGTTACCGATGGCGGTTAAGGCCGCGGACGGCACGTTGACCGACCAGCTCAGATCGTCCTGAACCGTCGCGGTATACGTATTGCCGCCAATTGAAAGGGTGACAGTGTCACCGCTCGTCGCGCCGCTCACCTTCCCGCTCAGGGTTTGTCCGGAAGCGACTTCCGCCGCGTTAATCACGTCATCGATGGCGATTGCGTTAATGGTAACCTGTGGCAGCGCGCTGTCGACCAGCACGCTATGGCTGGCGTTCGCGCCGTTGCCTGCGCTATCGGTCACGCTTGCCGTGACGGTATAGCTCGCTTCGCCCAGCGCAGAGACGTTCGCCGCCGGAACGGTCACGCTCCAGCCGCCGCTGGCGTTGGTGGTCGCGGCATAGCTGATGCCGTTCAGGATCACCGTAATGGCAGTACCTTCCGGCTGGTTGCTGGTGCCCGAAATCAGCAGATCCTGGCCTTTCTCGACCGCGTTAATCACGTCGTCAAGCGCCAGGGTATTGAAGGCAATCTCCGGCGCAGCCAGGGAGACGTCAAATTCATGCGTGGCGGTGGTGCTGTTACCCGCTTTGTCGGTGAGGGTCGCGGAGATCGTCTGCTCGCCGTTAGCCAGCGCGCCCACGTCTGCCGCCGGAACGCCCACGCTCCAGCTTCCGGACGCGTCCAGCATCGCGGTGTAGTCTTTGCCGTTCAGGGTGACGGTAATGACGTCACCCGCCTGCGCGCCCGTGACCTTGCCGGAGACGATCAGTGCCTGGCCGTGCTCGGCAATATTCACAATGTCGTCGCCCGCGACGATGTTGAAACTAATCTGCGGTACGGTGGTATCCACCAGCACGGAGGCATCCGCGCTGGCCGGGTTGCCGGCTTTGTCGGACACGGTCGCCGTGACCGCCGCGCTGCCGTCGGTGATGCCCGCCAGATCGGCTGCCGGCACGACCAGCGTCCAGCTACCGTCAGCCTGCACCTGCGCGGTGTACTGGTTGCCGTTGAAGGTTACGGTAACCGTCTGGCCTGCTTCGGCAGTGGACGTCCCGCTCAGGGTCAGATCCTGCGCTGCCTCAGCCGCATTCAGCATGTTGTCGCCACTGATGGTATTGATGGTCACCGTTGGCGCGGCGGTATCGACGCTGAACTCCTGCGCAGACGACGCCGCGTTGCCGTTCACGTTGCTCACGCTGACCTGCACGCTGGCGTCGCCGTCCTTCAGGCCGCTCAAATCGGCTGCCGGTACGGTGTACGTCCAGTCGCCGTTGGCGTTCACCGTCGTGGTGTAGGTTTTACCCGCAAAGGTGATGGTGACGGTCTGGCCCGCTTCTACGTTCGCGGAGGAGCCGTAAAGCACCAGATCCTGACCTTTTTCTGCCGCGTTGAGCACGTTGTCCGCGGTCACGCTGTTGATGCTGACGGCGACCGGCGCGAGATCGACGTCCACGATGGTGCCGATAGTCACCGGGTTGCCGGAAGGATCCTGCGCGCTTGCCTTGATATCCAGCGAACCATCCGCCCACTGGGACACGTCCGCTGCCGGAACCGCCGCCTGCCAGGTACCGTCCGCCAGTACGGTTGCGGAATAGATCTTGCCGTTAATGGTCACCGTGACGGTGCTGCCCGCTGCCAGATCGGTGCTTGAACCGGAAACAATCAGGTTCTGAGCGTGCTCGATGACGTTAATGACATCATCACCCGCCACGGTATCAATACGCAGGCCCGGCAGTTGGGCGTCGATGGTGAAGTCCAGCGAAGTCGAACCGGTGTTGCCGTGCGCGTTGGTGACGCTGGCCGATACGGTCAGTTCGCCGTTGCCGAGCGCGGTTAACTGGCTCTCGGTTAACGGCAGGCTCCATGAGAGATCGTCCTGCACGGTAGCGGTGTATGTCTGCCCGCCGAGGATAATCGTGACGGTATCGCCCGATGCCGCGTTAGAGACCTTCCCGGTCAGGGTTTGCCCTGCGGTGACTTCCGCCGCGTTGACGATATTGTCGGTCGCGAAAGTGTTGATAGTGACGACCGGCAACGCGCTGTCCACCAGCACATCGTGCGAAGTTGAGGCGCTGTTGCCCACATTATCGGTAACGCTCGCCGTCACGGTGTAATTGGCTTCGCCCAGCGCGCTCACCGCAGAGGCTGGCACGGTTACGCTCCAGCTGCCGCTGGCGTTAGTGGTGGTGGTGTAGTTGATACCGTTCAGGTTTACGGTGATGGTGGTCCCTTCCGGCTGGTTGCTGGTACCGGAAAGCAGCAGATCTTCACCCTTCTCTGCCGCATTGATCACGTCATCTACGGCCAGGGTGTTAATACCGATAACAGGCGTCACGGTATTCACCACCACATCCAGAGAACTGCTGCCGGTGTTGCCGGAGCGATCGGTCACGGAGACGTTAATAGTCCAGGTGCCGTCCGTCAGCCCCTGAACGACGGATGCAGGCAGGCCGAGGCTCCAGTTGCCCGCCGCGTCCACCGCGGTGGTGTAGTCCACGTTATTAATAGTGATGGTGACCAAATCGCCCGCCGCCGCGCCGGTGACGGAGCCGCTCAGGATCTGCGCCTGAGAATGGGCCAGCTGGTTAACGGTGTTGGTGTCGGTGACAAAGTCATTAATGGTCACCTGCGGCACGGTGGCATCCACCAGCCCAACGCGGTCCGCACTGCTGCTGTTACCTGCCACGTCGCTGACGGAGGCCGTCACGGTGACAGTGCCGTCTGCCAGCGCGCCAACGTCGGCGGCAGGCACGTTCAGCGTCCAGGTGCCGTCAACTTGTACGGTAGTTTGATAGTTTTTGCCGTTCAGCGTCACGGTGACCGTCTGGCCCGCTTCAGCGGTTGTGCTGCCGCTGAGCACCAGATCCTGCTGCGCTTCTGCCGCATTGATGATGTTGTCGTCGGTCAGATTATCGAGCGTAATGGTCGGCGGCTGCGTATCGACGGTCACCACGCGTGAGGCGTCCGCGCTGTTGCCGCTGACGTTGGTCACGCTGACGCTTACCTGCGCCCGCCCGTCAATCAGCGTTTCCATGGCGTTCGCCGGGACGGTCAGGCTCCAGGAGCCATCCTGCTGCACCTGCGCGGTAAAAGTCTGGTCGGCAAATTTCACCACCACGGTTTGCCCTGCCTCCACGCCCTGCGTCTGGCCGGAAAGGGTTAAATCGCTCCCTTTTTCTGCCGCGTTCAGCAGGTCATCGCCGGAGACGGTATCAATGGTGACCGCCACGGCGTTGAGATCGAGTTCAAGCGGGTGTTCAGCCGCAACGGTGTTGCCCCAGGCATCTTCTGCGCTGACGCTGACCGTCATACCTCCGGCCGTCCAGGCCTGCAAATCCGCAGCAGGAACGCCAATGCTCCAGCCGCCGCTGGCGGTCACCACGGCCTGATAGTCGACGTTGTTGATGGTGACGACAATCGGCGTACCTGCGGCCAGATGGGTGCTGGCGCCGGTGACGGTCAGATCCTGCTGCTGCTCGATGGCGTTGATTACGTCATCGCCGGAAATGGTGTTTACGCGCAGACCCGGCAGTTCCGCGTTGATATTGATATCGCGCTCGCCGGTGCCGGTATTACCGTGCCCGTTGGTCACGGAGGCGGTAAAGGTCAAATCCCCGTCGCCGAACGCCTGAAGATCCGCTGAAGGGATCGTGACGTCCCAGGTCAGATCGCTGCCCACCGTGGCGCTGTAATTCTTACCGCCAACGGTAACAGACACCGTATCGCCCGCCGCCGCGCCGGTAACGCGGCCACTGAGGGTTTGGTCCACGCCCGCTTCGGCGTTATTAACCAGGTTATCTCCCGCAAAGGTGTTAATGATCACCTTCGGCAGCACGGTATCGACCAGCAGATTCGCCTCTGCGGAGCCGCTGTTACCCACGCTGTCGGTGCCGCTGACGCTGACGTTATAAAGGGTGTTCGCCAGATTCAGGACGTCGGATACCGGCACCTGAACCGCCCAGATACCGTTTTCGACGGTCGCCTGATAGCTGACGTTGTTCAGCGTCACGGTAACGGTGCTGCCGTCCGGCAGGTTGCTGGTGCCGCTCAGTCTCAGCGGCTGCATCGCCTCCCGGGCATTCAGCACGTTGTCCTGGCTGATGGCGTCAATCGTAAATTCCGGCGGGTTGCCGCTTAGCGCAATGCCGTGCGTGGCGCTACCAGTGTTTCCCGCTGCGTCGGTGACGGATACGGCAAGGGTGTGGTTGCCCTCGCCCAGCGCGCCGACGACGGAGGCAGGAACGCCCACGCTCCAGCTGCCGTCTGCCTGTACGACGCCGGTGAAGGTCTGGCCGCCAAGGGTCACGGTGACGACATCGCCTGCCGCCGCGCCGCTCGCCTGCCCTGAAATAATCTGCGCCTGTCCCTGCTCGCTGGTGTTGAGGATATCGTCGCCCGCGACGGTGTTGATGGTAACAACCGGCGCGTTGGTATCCACCGTGAAATCCGCGGTCACGGACGAGCCGTTGCCCGCTTTGTCGCTGACGTTCACCGTCAGGGTGTGGTGACCCTCATTAAGGGCCTGCACCTCGCTGGCCGCCAGCGTGACGGACCAGGTGCCGTCGCTGCCCACCGTGGCGTTATAATTTTTGCCGTTCAGCGTCACCGTCACAATCTGCCCGGCTTCCGCGTTGGTTTTACCACTCAGCGTCAGCGGCTGGTTGTGCTCAGCGGCATTAATGATGTTGTCCTGCGCGAGCGTATCGACGGAGAGCGTTGGCGCAGCGGTATCCACGCCAATCGTCTGGCTTCCGCTCACGGTGTTACCCGCCGCGTCTTTGCCGCTGACGCTGACGGTCCAGGTACCGTCGCTGAGCGTCTGCGCGTCTGCCGCAGGCACGTTAACGCTCCACGCGCCGTCTGCTCCCACCTGAGCGGTGTAGGCTTTGCCGTTCAGCGTTACGGAAACGTCGGTTCCCTGCGCCAGATGCTGGCTGCTGCCGGACAGCGTAAAGCCTGCGGACTGTTCGCTGGCGTTAATCACGTTGTCACCCGCCGTTGTCGCCAGCGTAAGCGTGGCCTCGGACGTAGAAACGGTCACGGTGATGTTGCCCGCTGACGTGGTTTTACTGCCGTCGATCTGCACCACCGACCAGGTGTGCTCTCCGTCGGCCTGGGTCGGGAGTTTTACCGTCCAGGTGCCGTCTTTACCGACCATCGCGCTGGCGATGGTGCTGCCGCTGCCGTCTTTAATCTGGATGGTCGCGCCCGGCTGACCGGTACCGCTGAAGGTCGGCGCGTTATCGTCCGTGAGGGCGTTTGCGCTCAGCACTCCCTGCTTGTCGCCCACCTTGTCCGACAGCAGGAAGGTCGGCGTGGCGCTTTCCACTTCTTTGGTGTTATCAATGACTTTCGTTTTGGTTTCGCCGTCACCGCCGTGGGCCAGCAGTGCGCCGATAGCACCGCCGCCTAACGCCGCCCCTGCAATCCAGCCCCACGGGGCATCGCTCAGGACGTTTCCCTGCTCCAGGAAGGGTTCAATGCTGCTAATGGGTGTGGCCTGCGCGGTTAATTCAGTAGCGGCAACGCCTGATGCTTCCCCGGCATCGGCAAAAGAGAGATGAGTCAGTTCCTGCCCGTCGTTGAACACCAGCTCTGACTGATGTTGGGTTTCAGGATCTTCAACAAAATAGTTATTGCAGCGAATAACGCTGCCGTCCTTCATATAAATGAGAAGGTCTTTACCCTGGCGGACATAACGCACCACGTCCTGAGCAGAGCCCTGAATTTCAATCACGCTCGGCGATGAAATAGAGACCGACAGATTTCCTTCGCCGGTTAATTTCGTTTTCTCCGCCGTTTTGCGAATGATGACATCAACAACCTTTACGTTACTCATATTCCTCTCCTTGCAGGTGTACGGATCCCTGTGGATATATCCACCAGACGGATGTAGCTATCCCTGGGAAAAAACACCCATTATTTTCAGACTTATTTCGTGCAGCTATGCGTGGCTTTTGTTAACTCAAATCGGGTAATTTTGCGGCAGCGTTTTTCTCTATTCCAATAAGCGGCATTAAATTATCAACCGCGGAAGCATAATTAATTGCCGAACTCCAGCCATCATACTCGGCGATTATTTTCGCCGAAGTGGCCTGCCAGACATCCTGCTCAACGCTGAGCAAATCATTAATGCTCCGCTTGCTCAGGGTGTATTCATTTTTATAAACCTCGCGGGCCCGCAGCGCATTTTCCAGCTGCCGCTTCCCGGCCTCCATTCTTCCGCGTGCGCCGGTCCAGTCAGCTTGCGCGACGGAGGCCTTTTGCAGCACGTCGAAACGCGCCTGATCGACCTGAGAGGACGCCATCGCCCGTGCACCCTCAGCCTGACGCACGCGTGCAGATACCGCGCCGCCCTGATAAAGCGGTGCGTCAATATTGAGCTGGATCTGGTCGTCCCAGTATGAGCGGTTGTCCGATTCGTAACGCGTGCGTCCCCCCTTCAGGCTCAGGGTTGGCCAGTGCTGGGACTTCGCCGTTTCAACGCCATACTGGGCCGAACGTTCCATATTCTGCGCGGCCATTACCGCCGGTATTAACGAATAATCAATGCGGTTGAGCGAATCCGGCTCAACGGCGAGGTTTGCGGGTACCGGCGAATAATGATCTGCCTGCATTCCGGTTAATACCGCGAGCCTTGCGCGGGCGCTGTTCAACGCGGCGTTATACTGCGCCACCGTCGCCTGCATGCCGGCAATACGCGTGCGGGTCTGGAGTTCATCGGAGGTGGAACTCACGCCCGCATCGGCGCGCAGTTTTGCCAGCTGCTCCACGTTTTTCAATGCCTGAACATTCTCTTTTGCCGCCTGTAGCAGGTCGGAATAACGTTTGACCTCCACGTAGCCGAGCGCCGTTTTTTCCGCCACGTCAGAAAGCGTGGTCATCAGCTGGTAGCGGTAGCTATCGCGCTGTGCGGAAGACTGGCTGATGCTGTTGTTGGTCTTGCCAAAATCGTATATCAGCTGGGTCAGGCTCACCCCCCAGGCCGCAGAGTTCTTCAGCGAACCGCTGGAATCGGTGGTCTGGCTATGCCCCGTACTCCCGTTCAACGCTATTTGCGGCATCCAGCCGCTGCGCGCCTCGTCTATTTGCGCCTGACCAATACCTAACTGCGCGGCCTGCTGGCTAATTGACGGATCGCGATCGATAGCGAAAAGAATACTTTCCTTTAAGGTCGTCGTTGCCATCGGGGCAATACCTACCGCGCCACTATTGGCATAAGCCGTATTTAGGGCTAATGAAATTAACGCCAGCGTAGCTATAAATTGGCGTGAAACAGGCTTGCGTAATATCGTCATTTTATCTCCCTGACTCTGAGTGATACTCAAGCAATTACCCAAAAAGAGGTACAGATAATTAGACAAATATCTTATTTAACTTCCTCGCTAAATTTCAGGTAAAGCTCCCCATACCCATTTCCGATGGAGATGAGATCCGCCTTTGTCTTATTAAATTTAAGAAATTACTTATTTCATAAGTTGATTTGCAGCATAACAAAATGTGGTATAGGCCACTACACCCGCAATGTTAATACGGTGTTACATATAAGAAAAAACATGGGGTTTCTGGACAAAACTCCGAAAGTAGCCTTTCAGATGAAACATCAAAACACACTGTAATTTAAGGAAAATTCTTAATCTCCTCTGCGCACATTTTTGCGTTAATTTCTGAGCGGGTCAGACACAAAGATTTTCAAAGAAGTGTCAACTTAAGTAAGAGCCATCGATTTGTTGAAAAATAATTCCAATAAAAAACATAAATCAGACATTAAATGCTTTATTTTAATTTCATATCAGCACATTCCACCAATTAATGACAATGTGTTGGTTACATAACCCAAATCGTTGATTAAAACATAACATTAACACTCTGGTTAACATTCAGAACGGCTTAATGATATCCGCTTAATATAATTCCAATAATCAAACATCAACCTGGTTTATGATGCCCCTTCCTTCTGCGTCAAAATGCTGTATTATGCGATTTATTGCGACATTTTGCAGGATTGCTGCCCATGCACAAAACCGCACGTCAACGCTATGTCCTTGATATTCTCAGTGAACAAGGTCAGGCCAGCATCACCGAGCTGGCAGAAAAGCTGCAGGTTTCGGCGGATACCGTTCGTCGGGATTTGACCGATCTGGAAAATCAGGGGCTTGCCCAGAAGAATCACGGCGGGGCTATTGCTCTGAATCTTTCGGCCATGAATCGTCAGGGCCGCAATACCCTGCTGCCGGAAACCAAGCAGCGTCTGGGGAAACAGGTTGCGCAGGCGGTTCCGCCGGGTTCCACCCTGTTTCTGGATGCCGGCAGTACGGTGATGGCCGTCGCTACTTTTCTGCAGGGACCTCACACCGTGATCACTACCTCGCTGGATATCGCCCAGCATTTTAGCGACCGGGAAGACATTGAGCTTATTCTGCTCGGTGGAAAATGGGACCCGAAGCAGCGCCTGTTTGCCGGCAGCGCCACGTTGTCCCTGCTGTCACGCTATCGGGCCGATATCGCCATTCTCGGTGCGTGCGCACTTCATGCCGAACTCGGTCTGAGTGCCGGTAAAGAAGCGGATGCCGAGGTGAAACGCGCGATGCTCGCCGCAAGCCATGCGCACTGGATTGTTGCCGATCACCTGAAAGTTAACCGCTGCGAGCCGTATCTGGTCTCCGGGCTCACCGATATTCATCAACTCTTTTTAGATCGTCCCTGGCCTGAGCTTGGGGACCCTGGCGCATTACGGGTCACGGTGTGCGCGCAATAACGTGGAGAAGGTCATGAGTAAAGTTCAAACAATCAACATTGCGCTGATCGGGTATGGTTTTGTCGGTAAAACCTTCCATGCCCCGCTGATCCAGTCCGTGGACGGGCTCAAGCTGGCGGTGGTCTCTTCCCGTGATGAAGAGAAAGTGAAGCGCGATCTTCCGGATGTGCTGGTGGTAGCCACGCCCGAAGAAGCCATTCAACATCCTGATGTTGACCTGGTGGTCATTGCCTCCCCTAACGCCACCCACGCGCCGCTGGCGACGCTGGCCCTGAACTCGGGAAAACACGTGGTCGTGGATAAGCCTTTCACTCTGGATATGCAGGAAGCCCGGGACCTGATTGCCCTGGCGGATGAAAAGCAGCTTCTGCTCTCCGTTTTCCACAACCGCCGCTGGGACAGCGATTTCCTCGGCATTAAGCAGATTATTGAGCAAGGCACGGTTGGCAAGGTTAAACATCTGGAGTCGCATATTGACCGCTTCCGCCCGGAAGTGCGCGTGCGCTGGCGCGAGCAGAACGTCCCCGGCAGCGGTCTGTGGTTTGACCTGGGCCCTCACCTGATCGACCAGACGCTTCAGCTGTTTGGCCTGCCAGAGTCTGTTCAGGGAAATATCGCCACGCTGCGCGACGGCGCAGAGGTTAACGACTGGGCGCATGTGGTCCTCAATTACCCGGATCATAAGGTGGTTCTGCACGCCAGCATGCTGGTGGCTGGCGGTACGGCGCGCTTTACCGTTCACGGGAACAAAGGCAGCGTGGTGAAAGCCAGAATCGATCAGCAGGAAGCGCAGCTGCTGGCTGGCGTAATCCCCGGCAGCGACGCCTGGGGCGAAGACGACGACAGCATGGTGTTCTTCGGAGCTGATGGTGAACCCCAAACGATTGCCACGCCAAAGGGCGATCAGCGGCAGTACTACATCAACGTGCGGGATGCGATGCTCGGGAAGATCGCCAATCCCGTTCACCCTGTCGAGGCGTTAGCGGTCATGGCTGTTCTGGAAGCGGCGGTGAAATCGTCAGAGACGGGGTCAACGCAGACGCTGGCGTTAACTGATGAAGAGTGTGCTCTTCTGGGTTAAAAAACAAGCCGGGTGGCGCTGCGCCGCCCGGCACGAGTTAAAGATTACTGACGCTTATTCGGCATCATGCGCAAAAGAGTATTATCTTTCCAGAAATAGTGGTGCATCAGCGCCGCAAAGGCGTGCAGACCAATCACGAAATAGCCCAGGTTTGCCAGCGTAACGTGCCACTCCTTCAGCACATCCACCAGGTCAAAATTCCCCTCCGCCGCGTGAGGCATCGCCAGACCAAAGGCGAACCAGTCGTTTCCACGGTTATACATCATTACAATGCCAATCAGCGGAAGCGCAATAAACAGCAGATAGACGATCAGATGCCCAAGGTGGGACATGCCGGTTATCATCGCTTTGGGTTTAGGCTGGATGGGCGGTGCGGGAAACTTCAGGCGGATCAGCAATCTCGCCACCATCAGCACCAGAACCGAGATGCCGCAGGAGACGTGGATCATGTTAATAAGCGGTCGGTCGGAACGCGGGAAAAAGCCCCTGAATTCCATCGCGCAGTAGGCGACAACGATTAACAAAAACACCAGCCAGTGAATCGTGATTTGCAGGCTTGTATATTTAGTGCGCATGGGATTTCCTGAAAAAAAACAGTCACCGCGCCAACATAATCTCCTTTCCTTAAAAATTCATTAACTTTTCTGTATGGTTTTTCAAATACTTCCCCTCGCATGAAGCATCTTCAATTGCTGCCCTGCCCGTGATGGTCTAAGCCTGGATGAGTTCAAACTGTCGTATCGACACGTTCACAGGAGAACACCATGAGTAAAATTGGCATTAACGGATTTGGACGCATTGGACGCCTTGTGCTGCGCCGCCTTCTTGAAACCCAGGACAGTAATACCGTCGTCGCCATTAACGACCTCACCTCCCCGAAAGTCCTGGCCTACCTGCTCAGGCATGATTCCAACTACGGTGGCTTCCCCTGGAGCGTGGACTTCACCGAGGATGCGCTGATTGTCGACGGTAAAACCATCGCGGTGTACGCCGAAAAAGAGGCAAAGCACATTCCGTGGAAAGCCGCGGGCGTGGATATCGTCGTGGAGTGCACCGGCTTTTATACCTCAGAAGAAAAATCGCGGGCGCACCTGGACGCCGGTGCGAAGAAAGTGCTGATTTCGGCGCCCGCGGGTGAGATGAAGACCATCGTCTATAGCGTGAATGACGATACCATTGACGCCAGTGATACTATTATTTCCGTCGCGTCCTGCACCACCAACTGCCTCGCCCCGCTGGCAAAAGCCCTGAACGACGCGTTTGAAATTAAAGTGGGCACCATGACCACCATTCATGCCTATACCGGCACCCAGGCGCTGGTGGATGGCCCGCGCGGGAAAGATCTGCGCGCCTCGCGGGCGGCGGCAGAAAATATTATTCCGCATACCACCGGTGCGGCGAAAGCCATCGGCCTGGTGATCCCCGCGCTCAGCGGCAAACTAAAGGGTCACGCCCAGCGCGTGCCGGTGAAAACCGGATCGGTAACCGAGCTGGTAGCGATTCTGGGTAAAAAGGTGACGGTCGAGGAGATCAACGCCGCGTTGAAAAAGGCGACCCAGGGGAATAAATCGTTCGGGTATACCGATGACGAGATTGTGTCGTCAGATGTGATTGGCTCGCACTATGGTTCGGTGTTTGACGCCACGCAGACGGAGGTGTCAGAAGCGGGAGATCTGCAGCTGGTGAAAGCCGTTGCCTGGTATGACAACGAGTATGGGTTTGTGACGCAGCTGGTGCGGACGCTGGATAAGTTTGCGGCGCTGTGATTTTTCCCTCACCCTAACCCTCTCCCCAATGGGGCGAGGGGATTGTTCCGTGCTCAGATGATTTTACGCGCCACCTTCAGGACTGGGTCCTGTTGAAGCTGTCTCCAAGCGGCGGTGACGGTTTCAGGGAATTCAACGTGGGCGATAAAATCCCGCCCGGCCGGGCCATAGCCGTTAACGTCATCATACAGGCGCGGCAGTTCCCCCATAACCAGCGAAAGATACCGGTCAACGGGCCACAGCCCGGCATTGCCCCCACTAAACTCCACGCCCTCTGTGCCGTTTTGCAGCACTGGCGTAAACCCGGGATGGCTGATCCACTGCGGTGATGCGGGTTCATCGCGGCACACGCGGGCAAACGTCGCCATCGTGCGGCGCTGCATCGTTGGGTCCTGCACCACCAGCACGCGCCCGCTTGTCCGCTGACGCTCTTTTAGCATGTTCCAGCTAAAGCGCGCGTTTTCTCCGCAGTTGGTGGAGCGATCTTCAACCCACACGCGCGCCTCGGGGATCTGCCAGAACGCCCGCGCAACGTCGGCAAGAATGCTCGCTTCGGCCCGCCCTTCGACTTGTAAGGTGTGATAACGCGGATGATTTCCGATAGCTGAATATAAAAACGCGGTTGAATGACCAATACCTCCGCTAATCAGGAGCGGGATTTCTCGCTGCGCGGCAATACGGCAGGCTGCATCAATGGTCGGGATCACCGCGTTCCCTGCCAGAATTACCGCATCGACGTCCGGGTACAGGCGGCTGTCGCTCAGGTCATCCTGCGCCAGCCATTCACCGACAGTATTAATGGCCGCCAGTGTGGCATCCGGCAGGATGGGAAAATGGGTCTGTTCCATGATGAACTCCTTCTCGCTATCCCTGCAGGGTAGCGACTTCAGGTTCTCAACACAACGGCGACATCGGGCCGCTCTTTTTCCTTAAATTTCTTTCGTACATTTGATTAACATGCGCAAATCATATTCACTTGAATTATCATTTGCGGCAGACGTAGAATCGCTAGCCCGCTAATTATTCAATCATTTCTAAGGTAATGACGTTATGCGCCTGCCCGAACGCGACCCTTATGCTCCTCGCGAGTGGCAGCCCCATGAGAAACCCGCCCTGCTGGGTTCGCCTTCCACTCCCGAGCACAGTACGCCAAAACGCGTCGCCTATGGCGTCGTTGGGCTGCTGGTTTGCCTGACGGGGGCACTGGGCAATGCGGTGGTTACCGCCAACCTGCAAAACCTGCAGGGAACCTTCGGGGCCTGGTCGACCGAAATCGCCTGGCTGCCCGCAGTCTATGTGATGACCAACATCTCCATTAACCTGCTGCTGGTCAAATTTCGTCAACAGTACGGCCTGCGCGCCTTTACGGAAGGTTTTCTGGTGCTCTACGTGCTGGTCACCTTTTTCCACCTGTTCGTTAACGACCTCAGCTCCGCGCTGATGGTACGCGCCGCGCACGGGATGGTGGCCGCCGCGCTCAGCTCGCTGGGGATTTACTACCAAATCCAGGCCTGGCCTGCGAAGCATCGCCTGAAGGCGCTTACCATCGGGATCACCGGATCGTCGCTCGCTATTCCGCTGGCGCGTCTGTTTTCCACTGAGCTTCTCCAGCTGGACGAGTGGCGCGGGCTCTATTTCTTTGAGCTGGGGCTGGCGCTGATCTCCCTGGCCTGCGTAATCGCCTTAAAACTGCCGCCGGGTGACCGACGCAAGGTCTTCGAGAAGAAAGACTTTGTCACCTTCTTTTTACTGGCTCCCGGAATGGCCCTGCTCTGCGCCGTGCTCTCTTTAGGCCGTCTTGACTGGTGGTTTGAAGCGCCGTGGATCGGCTGGTCGCTGGCGCTATCGCTGGTGCTGATTGTTTCCGCCATCGTGTTTGAACATAACCGCGCCAACCCGCTGCTGAACACCCGCTGGCTGTCGAGCGGCAGCATCGTTCGCCTGGGGCTGATCATGCTGCTGATCCGCATCGTGCTGGCGGAGCAAAATACCGGCGTCATCGGCTGGCTGCAGTACGTGGGGTTACAGAATGAGCAGATGACCCACCTGGCGTGGTCCATTTTCGCCGGGATCGTCTGCGGGATCGTCACCAGCTGCCTCACCATCAAGCCCACAAAGCTGGCGTGGCCGATTATCACCTCTCTGGCGCTGATGATTCTTGCCTCGCTGCTGGACAGCCAGTCCAATAACCTGACCCGCCCGGATCAGCTGATGGTCAGCCAGTTCCTGCTGGGCTTCGGCAGCGCCTTCTTCCTGGCGCCCGCCATGCTGGCCGCCATTGGCGGGGTAATTGCCGACCCGCGTAACCTGGTCAGCTTTTCGGTCATGTTTGGCATGAGCCAGAACCTCGGCGGCCTGCTGGGATCGGCGATTCTCGGCACCTTCCAGACCTGGCGCGAGAAATACCACTCCAGCCTGCTGGCGGATCAGCTCACCACGCTTAACCCGCTGGTCAACGAGCGGATTCAGCTTTATACCCAGATGTATAAAAGCCTGATTGGCGACAGTACGCTGCTGGGAACGCAGGCCATTACCCAGCTACAGACGGTGACCACCCTTGAGGCAAATATTCTGGCCTACAACGATACTTATCTGCTGACGGCAAGCATCGCTGCCGCCACGCTGGTCTGGATTTTATGGCGCTTGCTGCGCCTGCGCATTACTGCCCGTATGGCGCTGAAGAACGCCACCGGCAACAAATAATTGTAATATTTCTGGAGAGTTTATGAGTCAGCAGGATGCCGCCAAAGAGCAGGCCAACACCCGCAAAAATGTGCGCATTGTTTCCGTTTTCACCGCCGCTGCCATCGGTATTGTCGGCGTGCTGGTCATTCTTTACGCCTGGCAGCTGCCGCCGTTTACCCGCCACGCGCAGTTTACCGACAACGCCTACGTGCGCGGCCAGACGACGTTCATTAGCCCCCAGGTTAACGGCTATATCACCGAGGTGAAGGTTCAGGACTTTGTGCAGGTCAAAAAAGGCGATCTGCTGCTGCAGATCGATGACCGCATCTACCGCCAGCGCGTCCATCAGGCCGAGGCGCAGCTGGCGATGAAAATTGCCGCGCTGAATAACAACCTGCAGCAGCGGAAAAGCGCCGAAGCGACCATTGCCAAAAATGAAGCCGCGCTGAAAAATGCCCGCGCCCAGAGCCTGAAAACCCAGGCGGATTTAAAGCGCGTGAAGGATCTGACGGCGGATGGTTCGCTTTCCATTCGGGAGCGCGATGCCGCGCTGGCCAGTGCGGCTCAGGGCAGCGCAGATATCGACCAGGCGAAAGCCACGCTTGAGATGTCGCGTCAGGATCTGCAGACGGTGATTGTGAACCGCGGCGCGCTGGAGGCAGATGTTGAAAACGCCAAAGCGGCGCTGGAGCTGGCGCAGATTGACCTGCAAAACACCCGCATTATCGCCCCGCGCGACGGCCAGCTCGGCCAGATTGCCGTGCGTCTCGGCGCGTACGTGACCGCCGGAACGCACCTCACTACGCTGGTACCGCCGCAGCACTGGGTGATTGCCAACATCAAAGAGACCCAGCTGGCAGAGCTGCGCGTCGGTCAGCCGGTGAAGTTTACCGTCGATGCCTTAAACAACAAAGCGTATCAGGGCCGCGTAGAGAGCATCTCGCCGGCGACCGGGGTTGAATTCAGCGCCATCACGCCGGACAACGCCACCGGCAACTTTGTCAAAATCGCCCAGCGTATTCCGGTGCGCATTGAGGTGCTCGGTAAGCCTGAAGAGTCTGCGCTGCTGCGTCCGGGTATGTCGGTCCAGGTGACGATCGATACGCGGGAGGCGAAGCCATGATCCTTCGCCCGATAGCCGCTCTGGTGGGGGCGCTCATGCTGGCCGGATGCCAGTCCGTTGACGTCAAGCCGGCGCAGCCGACGCTGCACATCCCTGCGCAGTGGAGAGCCGCCTCCGGCCCGGCCAGCCCGGCGGAGCAACTCTGGTGGCGCAACTTCCATGACAACGACCTGAACCGCTACGTGGATCGGGCGCTTAAAAATAACAGCGATGTGCTGATTGCCCGCGAGCGGATAAACGAATATCAGGCACGGGTCTTTGCCGCCGACGGCAGCCTGTTTCCTTCGCTCGACGCGGGCGTAACGGGAACGCGCGCCCGTTCGCAATCCGCCGCCACTGGGCTTCCGGTTTACAGCACGCTGTACAGAGGCAGCCTGACGGCGAGCTATGACGTTGATATCTGGGGCGTCAACCGCAGCACGGCCAATGCCGCCGAAGCCTCGCTGGAGGCGCAAAAAGCCGCCGCCGCGGCTGCGGATCTCACCGTCGCCTCGTCCGTTGCCTCCGGGTACGTCACCCTGCTCTCGCTTGATGAACAGCTGCGCGTGACCGAATCCACGCTGAAATCGCGCGAAGAGGCGTTTAATCTTGCCAAACGCCAGCTTGAGACGGGCTACAGTTCGCGCCTGGAGCTGATGCAGTCTGATTCCGAGCTTCGCTCAACGCGAGCGCAGGTGCCCGTGCTGCGGCATCAGATTGCGCAGCAGGAGAATGCCCTGAGCCTGCTGCTGGGAAGCAATCCCGGTGCGGTAGCGCGTAGCGAAAGCTTTGCGGCGCTGACGCCGCTCACGCTGCCGTCACAGCTGCCCTCCACGCTCCTGAATCGTCGGCCGGATATCGTGCAGGCTGAGCGACAGCTGGTCGCGGCTGACGCCTCGCTTGCCGCGTCACGCGCCAGCCTGCTGCCGTCGATCAACCTGACCGCAACCGGATCGATCCAGGATCGCACCCTTTCCGGCCTGCTGGACAACCCGCTCCAGCTCTGGAGCGCAGGCGGCAGCATTCTCGCCCCGCTGCTGAACCGCCAGGCGCTGAACGCGCAGGTGGATATTTCCCAGTCCCAGCGTAACCAGGCGCTGTATGCGTATGAAAAAACCGTGCGTAACGCGTTTGCCGAAGTGAACAACAGCCTTGATGCCATTACGCGCTATCAGGAACAGCTGACGGAGCTGCTTGCCCAGCAGGATGTGGCCCGGGAGACGCTGCGCATTGCGCAGAACCGCTATCGCAACGGTTATTCATCCTATCTTGACGTGCTGGACGCGCAGCGCACGCTGTACTCGGTCCAGACCAGCGTGGTGCAGGTCAAAAATAACCCGCTGCTGGCGCAGATTGATTTGTATAAAGCACTGGGCGGAGGATGGGTCAGTGCCTGAAAACCTGCCCGGTGGCGCTTTGCTTACCGGACCTGCATTTCGCACCCGTAGGCCGGGTAAGGCGTAGCCGCCACCCGGCAATCCCTCTAAAGGAGTCAATCTATGCAACAACAATGGTCTGCAGTAGATAATTACATGATTTCTTCGCTTATCCCTGAGGATGAGGTTCTACAGAAGGTTCTTGAGAACAATAAACGCGCCGGGCTACCCGAACACGATGTTGCGGCCAATCAGGGACAGCTGCTGGCGCTGTTCGTGCGCATGACGCAGGCAAGACGCATTCTTGAGATCGGTACGCTGGGTGCCTATAGCTCTATCTGGATGGCGCGCGCCCTGCCGCCGGACGGAAAGCTGATTACGCTCGAGGCGGACCCAACGCATGCCGATGTTGCCCGCCAGAATATTCGCCTCGCGGGGCTGAACGATCGTATTGAATTAATAGAAGGCCCGGCGCTGAACTCGCTGGAGAATTTCGGTGACGTTCCGCCGTTCGACCTGATCTTTATTGATGCCGATAAGCCAAACAATCCCGGCTATCTGGAGTGGGCGCTGCACTATTCCCGTCCCGGCACGGTGATTATCGGCGATAACGTGGTCCGCGACGGCGAGGTCATTAACGGGCAAAGCGACGACGCGCGCGTGCTGGGCGTGCGGCGTTTTATCGAGATGACGGGGGATAACCCGCGCTTAACCGCCACCGCGCTGCAAACGGTGGGGGTTAAGGGATGGGATGGGTTTACGCTGGCGATTGTGAATGGGTGAAGGCATCAGCCCGACCCTCTCCCTGTGGGAGAGGGAGAAAACCGGGCAAGGACGTTAAGCGGAAATCTGCTCCATCGCCTGCAATATACGCTTATCCGAAATCGGATACGGCGTACCGAGCTGCTGAGCAAAGAAGCTGACGCGCAGCTCCTCGATCATCCAGCGGATCTCCTGCACATCTTCATCGTCGCGGCGCGCCGGCGGCAGCTTGTTTAACCACTGCTGCCACGCCTGCTGCACGCTTTCGACCTTCAGCATCTGCGCGCGATCGCGGTGCGGATCGATCGCCATTTTCTCCAGACGTTTTTCAATCGCCTGCAGATAGCGCAGCGTATCGCCCAGACGCTTAAAGCCGTTGCCGGTAACAAAGCCGCGGTACACCAGTCCCGCCATCTGCGCCTTCACGTCCGACAGCCCCAGCGCCATGGTCATATCCACGCGCCCCTTCAGGCGCTTGTTGATGTTGAACACGGCGGTGAGGATCTGCTCGACCTGTTTGGCAATCTCCACCACGGTGTCGTTCAGCTCGGCGCGAACCTTGTCATGCAGCTTCGCAAAACCTTCTTCCGTCCAGACCGGGCCGCCCGCCTCGTGGATCAGCTTGTCCACGCCGCAGGAGATGCAGTCGTCAATCAGATCCAGCACTTTGCCGTACGGGTTAAAGTAGAGCCCCAGCTTGGCTTTGTTCGGCAGCTTCTCGTGCAGATACTTGATCGGCGACGGGATGTTGAGCAGCAGCAGGCGGCGCAGCCCGCGCCACATCATCTGCTGCTGTTCCTGCGGGTTATCAAACAGTTTGATCGCCACGCTGTCACGTTCGTCCACCAGCGCCGGCCAGGCTTTGACCTTATAGTTGCCGCGCTTCTGCTCGTAGCTTTCCGGAAGCTGGCCAAAGCTCCAGATATGCAGCCCGCTCTGCTCGATGCCGTCGTCCGCCACCGCAGAAAGCGTCTCCTGAACTTTTCCTTTCAGCGCCTCTTTCAGCTCGCTGAGAGAACGCCCTTCCAGCAGCTTTTTGTTTTTATCATCCACCACGCGGAAGCTGATTTTCAGGTGATCGGGCACCTGATCCCAGTTCCAGTCTTCGCGGTCGATGGTGGTGCCGGTCATACGGCGGAACTCACGCTCCAGCGCGTCCAGCAGCGGCAGTTCCAGCGGCGTGACGCGGCCCAGAAACGCTTCCGCATAATTTGGCGCTGGCACAAAATTGCGCCGCACCGGTTTCGGCAGGGATTTGATCAGCGCAATCACCAGCTCGCGGCGCAGGCCGGGAATTTGCCACTCAAACCCGCTCTCGTCGACCTGGTTTAACAGCGGCAGCGGAATGTGGACGGTTACGCCGTCCGCGTCGGTGCCCGGTTCAAACTGGTAGGTCAGACGCAGCTTGAGGTTGCCCTGATGCCAGAAGTTCGGGTAGTCGAGCTTGCTGACCGACTCCGCCCCCTCTTTAATCAGCATGCTCTTTTCGAAGTTGAGCAGGTCCGGCGTCGCTTTGCTGGCCTTCTTCCACCAGCTGTCAAAGTGGCGGGCGGAGATCACATCATGGCTGATGCGCTGGTCGTAAAACTCAAACAGCGCCTCATCGTCCACCAGAATGTCGCGGCGTCGGGACTTGTGCTCAAGCTCTTCCACCTCGGCGCGCAGCTTCAGGTTTTCACGGAAGAACGCGTGGCGCGTCTGCCAGTCCCCCTCCACCAGCGCGTGGCGGATAAACAGCTCGCGGCTGAGCGCCGGATCGATCTGGCTGTAGTTGACCTTACGCGCGGCGACCACCGGCAGGCCGTAAACGGTCACTTTTTCGGTCGCCATCACCGCGCCCTGCGCGCGCTCCCAGTGCGGCTCGCTGTACGAGCGTTTCAGCAGGTGCTGAGCCACCGGCTCAACCCATTCCGGGTCGATGCGCGCGGCAATGCGCCCCCACAGGCGGCTGGTTTCCACAAGCTCCGCGACCATGGTCCACTTCGGCGGCTTCTTGAACAAGCCGGAACCCGGGAAGATGGAGAAACGCGCGTTACGCGCGCCGGTATATTCCTGCTTATCCGCATCCTTCATCCCGATATGGGACAGCAGGCCGGTCAGCAACGCGATGTGAATTTCGCGGTACTCCGCCGGTTCACTGTTCACCGGAATGCCCAGCTCTTTCACCACCTGGCGCAGCTGGGTGTAGATATCCTGCCATTCACGCACGCGCAGGTAGTTAAGGAAATCCACGCGGCACTGGCGGCGGAACTGGTTCGAGGAGAGCGCTTTCTGCTGCTCGCCGAGGTAGTTCCACAGGTTCACAAAGGCGAGGAAATCGGACTCTTTGTCGTGGAAGCGGCGGTGCTTTTCGTCCGACGCCTGCTGTTTGTCCATCGGACGCTCGCGTGGGTCCTGAATGGAGAGCGCCGAGGTGATGATCATCGCCTCGCGCACGCAACCGTGCTTTTGCGCTTCCAGCACCATGCGCGCCAGGCGCGGGTCGACCGGCAGCTGGCTGAGCTGGCGGCCCAGCGGCGTCAGCTTATAGATGCTCGCCTGCTCGTCGGTGGTAATCGCCCCGAGCTCTTCCAGCAGACGCACGCCATCCTGAATGTTGCGCTTGTCCGGCGCTTCCACAAACGGAAACGCCGCGATGTCGCCCAGCCCCAGCGCGGTCATCTGCAGGATAACGGACGCCAGGTTGGTGCGCAGAATTTCCGGGTCGGTAAACTCCGGGCGCGACAGGAAATCGTCTTCGGAATAAAGACGAATACAGATCCCTTCCGACACGCGGCCGCAGCGGCCCTTACGCTGGTTAGCAGACGCCTGGGAGACCGGCTCAATCGGCAGGCGCTGAACCTTGGTGCGGTAGCTGTAGCGGCTGATGCGCGCCGTGCCCGGGTCGATCACGTATTTAATCCCCGGTACGGTCAGCGAGGTCTCCGCCACGTTGGTCGCCAGCACGATGCGGCGTCCGCTGTGTGGCTGGAAGACGCGGTTTTGCTCGCTGTTCGACAGGCGCGCGTACAGCGGCAGGATCTCGGTGTGGCGCAGGTCGCGCTTGCTGAGCGCATCGGCAGTATCGCGAATTTCGCGCTCGCCGCTCATGAAGATCAGGATGTCGCCCGCGCTCTCGTTGCCCAGCTCGTCAACAGCGTCGAAGATGGCCTGCAGCTGATCGCGCTCGGTATCGTCCGCCTCTTCCACAATCGGGCGATAGCGCACTTCCACCGGATAGGTGCGGCCCGACACTTCAATAATCGGCGCATTGTTGAAGTGTTTTGAGAAGCGCTCCGGGTCGATGGTCGCGGAGGTGATGATGATTTTCAGATCAGGGCGACGCGGCAGCAGCTCTTTAAGATAGCCAAGCAGGAAGTCGATGTTCAGGCTGCGCTCGTGCGCTTCGTCAATGATGATGGTGTCGTACTGCATCAGCAGGCGGTCCTGCTGTATTTCCGCCAGCAGGATACCGTCCGTCATCAGCTTGACCATGGTGTTGTCGCTGACGTGGTCGCTGAATCGCACCTTGTAGCCGATGCAGCCGCCCGGCTCCGTCTGCAGCTCTTCGGCAATACGGTTCGCCACGGTGCGCGCCGCCAGACGACGCGGCTGGGTGTGGCCAATCAGCCCCTTCACCCCGCGGCCCAGCTCCATACAGATTTTCGGCAGCTGGGTGGTTTTGCCTGAACCGGTTTCCCCCGCGACAATCACCACCTGGTGGTCGCGGACGGCCTCAAGGATGTCCTGTTTCTTCTGACTGACGGGCAGGTTTTCCGGGTAGGTGATCGCAGGACGCGCGGCTTCGCGCAGCACAACCTTCCCTGCCGCCTGTTCAATCTCTTTGGCCATCTCCTGGTAAATGGCCTGTTGTGCATCAGGATTTTTAACCTTCTTCACGCCGTGCAGACGGCGGGCGAAGCGCTGTTTATCGCGCAGCATCAGGGAATCAAGCTGTTGCAGGAGCATCGGGAAGGTGAATTTTTGTTGTTCTGTCATAGCGTTAACGGGCAGTGCTCTGCCGGATAAAATCTCTTTTTAATGATTGCTATAGAGTACCACATTGACGCTTTTAGCGCCTTATTCAAAAAATTCGAACATAGACTTCGATATATTGCGCTATCTCTGTGGCAGGATTGTGAATAAAGTGTCAACAAGCAACGGGGCCCCCCCCTTCAATCAAATGCAACAACAGGAATCACCCATGAGCAAAGTATTAGTTTTGAAATCCAGTATTCTGGCAGGGTACTCTCAGTCTGGTCAGCTGTCTGATTACTTCGTTGAACAGTGGCGTAAACAGCATTCTGCAGACGAAATCACCGTGCGTGACCTGGCAGCAAACCCCATTCCTGTGCTGGACGGCGAGCTGGTTGGCGCGCTGCGCCCAAGCGATGCGCCACTGTCCCCGCGTCAGCAGGAAGCCCTGGCCCTGTCCGACGAGCTGATTGCTGAGCTGCAGGCGCACGACGTTATCGTCATCAACGCCCCAATGTACAACTTCAACATTCCTACCCAGCTGAAGAACTACTTCGACCTGGTGGCGCGCGCTGGCGTAACCTTCCGCTACACCGAGAACGGCCCGGAAGGTCTGGTAAAAGGCAAGCGTGCGATCGTCCTGACCAGCCGTGGCGGTATCCATAAAGATACCCCAACTGACCTGGTTGCGCCGTACCTGAGCCTGTTCCTCGGCTTCATCGGCATCACTGACGTGAACTTCGTGTTCGCGGAAGGCATCGCTTACGGTCCGGAAGTGGCGACCAAAGCGCAGACCGACGCGAAAGCCGCCATCGACAGCCTGGTAGCCGCGTAAGATTTCCCCCTCTCACCGCCCGGTGGGAGGGTTTTTCTTTTCCCCGCATTTCGCTATCATCCGCTCCCACTCTCCAGCCGGGCGGCCTGATGTCTGCGATTATTGATTCTTTTATTGCCCCACCGTGTCACGACGACATTGAGATCCTCTGGCAGGATGAACATCTGCTGCTGATTAATAAGCCTTCTGGCCTGCTCAGCCTCTCGGGCAAAAACCCGCAAAACCTCGATTCTGTCCATTATCGTCTGGTGCAGACGTTCCCCGGCTGCACGCTGGTGCATCGTCTGGATTTCGGCACGTCCGGGCTGATGGTGGTTGCGCGCAATAAGGCCATCAACGCGGCGCTTTGCCAGCAGTTCAGCCAGCGCAGCGTGGAGAAAGTCTACAGCGCCCTGCTTTATGGACATCTGGGAAACGACGAGGGAATAATAGACGCGCCCATTGCCAAAGACCCGGCGCTGTTCCCGCTGATGTCGATCTGCGCCATCAACGGTAAACCCGCCCGTTCCCGCTATCGGGTGGTGGAACGTTTTTTTCGGGGGACAGGAGTGCCGTTAACGCGGGTGGAACTGACGCCGGAAACCGGGCGAACCCACCAGCTGCGCATCCACTGCCAACAGCTGGGGCACCCTATTCTGGGCTGCGATCTGTATGGCGGTCTTGACGCGCCGGGGGCTAAGGAAACGCCCCGGCTGATGCTGCATGCCAGCGAGCTGAATTTTATTCATCCCGTGAGCGGAGAGCCGGTTAACGCCCGCCACGCCGCCCCGTTTTGAACGCGGTTTACCACATCAAATCGTCAGGAATTTTGAAGTCCGCGTACGGATCGTCTTCGTCCTGCTCTTCCTGACTGAGCGTGCTGTTTAACACGATGCTGTCGGCATCGCGCTGGGCAATTTTATCAGCCACCACCGCCGGAATGATCGCGTATTCACAATCGCCGTTTGCATTGAGCACCAGGCGCGCAATGGCCAGACGGCCGTTGATCAGCTGGGTTTGCGTCTGCTTGTCGACCTCAATTTTTTTGATCAGATTACCGTCGGTGAAGTTAAAGGTGATGTTACCCTTCGCCACGGTGATGCGGTTCATCTCGATCAGCTGCTTCACCTGCGCTTTAAACTCTTTAGCGAGTACGGCCTGCTTCTGCTGCTCGCTCAGCAGCTTGTCACGCTCGATCTGCGCCTTCTTATTCTCTTCTACCGCTTCCCGAGCCTCACGTGCCTGAACGCGTGATTTCTTTGCCGTGCGCTGCACTTTCGCCGCTTTCTTGCTGCTGACCAGGCCCGCTTTCAGCATCTGCTCTTGTAAGGTGAGTTTTGTCATGATCGTTTCTAAACCGGTTGGAAATTTGGGGGATTATAGCGGGAATTGAGGATGGTGTACCAGAGAAGCAGATATGGCGTTTAGCTGCCTGAATCTGGTTCATTATTGATTCAACATAGACTCACGCTAACGCCTAAAAAAATGGTTAAAAATTGCCTGGTTATTTTCTTAAAAAAAATGAGCAGTTCATAAATATGATGTGGGTTGAATATCTGTGTTCGCTTCAGGCGTAGGCTGCTTATTCTTATTAAAGAATGAAAAAATATGCCCTTGAAAGAAACAAGGGTGTTTGAGTCAGCGCTGGGATACCCCCCAACTAATGCAGATGTTTTAGCAGCAAGAATTCAGGAAGGCGTATTATCGGTCCCAGCAAAAGTGTTGCAGGCCAACAATTACGGTCAAACAATGGCTGTCGATATGCCCATTTTAGGCGTCAACGGTGAAACAGCGCTCGTGCGTACAGGCTGGATGTATGAAACTGACGCGCTAGTTCCTCGCCTGACAACCCTATTCGTTAAATGAGAAAACAAAAATGAAAAGAGCCGAATTAGACGTTGTGGTTTTAGACGAGGATTTACCGGATGAAGGACTGGTAAAAGGGGCTGTTGGTACGATTGTTATGGTTTTCGATACCCCGACACTGGGCTATCTTGTCGAATTTTGCGACGAGGAAGGAAGAACAATAGCAATGCCTGCTTTGCTACCCGCTCAGCTAAAGAGTTATTTCATTCCTGGCACCCTCAAAACGCGGTTGGTTCGCCCCGAATAAAGCGTGGTTGAAAGCGTAAGCCTGCATTATGAAAAAATTACCTGGCGCATCGCCGCTGGGAACATCATGCACAGCGACGCCTGGGACGAACGTCCTACAGCATAGCCCAAAGGGGCCCGATGCCCCTTACTCTTTCACTTCCCTGCCTGAAGCAATCTGAAGTTTCCACTCAGCGTCTCCCTGTTCATGAACTTCCCTCATGTTGCATTGAAATTAAGTCACTTCCCCTGCGCCGCGGGCTCAGGCATAAATTATGCATTGGTAACTTCTTAGCAACATGAACTTAGGATGCATAACCACAATGAGCAAAGCTTTCACATATACCCTTAAGCGCAGTTGCTTCGATGAGAATTACAACCCGTCAGAAAATACGCGTACAACCACCAACTTTGCCAACCTGGCGCGTGGGGAAAAACGTCAGGAAAACCTTCGCAATACGCTGGTGATGATCAACAACCGCTTTAATGCCCTGGCGCGCTGGGATAACCCGACCGCCGATCGCTACGCGGTTGAGCTTGAAATCATCTCTGTCGATTTGAACATTGGCGCGGAAAAGCCGTTCCCGGCCATTGAGATTTTGCAGACGTATATTGTCGACAAGAAAAATAACCAGCGTATCGCAGGCATTGTCGGGAATAACTTCTCTTCTTACGTGCGGGATTATGATTTCAGCGTCCTGCTGCTGGAGCACAACAAGAACCAGCAGCACTTCAGTATTCCGGAAAGGTTTGGCGAACTGCACGGCAATATTTTCCGCCATTTTGTGAACTCGCCGGAATACAAAGAGAACTTCAGCAAGGGCCCGGTGATCTGCCTGAGCGTCTCGAGCAAAGACACCTATCGCCGCACCGGTAACCAGCACCCTGTTCTGGGTATTGAGTACGCGCCGGATGGCGAGTCGTTAACGGAACTGTACTTCGCCAAAATGGGCCTGAAGGTCCGCTACTTCATGCCTGAGAACAGCGTGGCGCCTTTCGCGTTCTTCTTTACCGGAGACTTGCTGAGCGATTACACCGATCTGGAACTGATCGGCACCATCAGCACGATGGAGACGTTCCAGAAAATCTATCGCCCGGAAATTTATAACGCGAACTCGGCGGCGGGACTGTTTTATCGCCCGGACCTGAACCAGCAGGATCATTCATTAACCAAAATTGTTTATGACCGCGAAGAGCGAAGCCGGCTGGCGATTGAACAGGGTCGATTTACCGAAGAATATTTCATTAAGCCTTATAAATACATTCTCGAGCAGTGGTCTGATAACTACACGCTTTAATTCATCAAGAAAGGTCTTTTATTATGAAAAGATTGCTCCCGACGTCTACGGCTGGCAGCCTGCCTAAGCCGACCTGGCTTGCGCAACCTGAAACGCTCTGGTCTCCGTGGAAACTGCAGGATCAGGAATTACTGGCGGGTAAACAGGATGCACTGCGCCTGTCTCTTGACGAGCAGATCCGTGCGGGAATCGATATCGTCAGCGACGGGGAACAGACCCGTCAGCACTTCGTCACCACCTTTATTGAACACCTGAGCGGCGTCGATTTTGAAAATCGCCAGACCGTGCGCATTCGTAACCGCTACGACGCCAGCGTGCCGACCGTGGTTTCTGCCGTTGCGCGTCAGAAGCCGGTATTCGTGGACGATGCAAAGTACCTACGCCAGCTCACGGACAAGCCGATCAAATGGGCCCTGCCAGGGCCAATGACCATGATCGACACCCTTTACGACGCGCATTATAAAAGCCGCGAAAAGCTGGCCTGGGAATTCGCCAAAATCCTCAACCAGGAAGCGCGTGAATTAGAAGCCGCGGGCGTGGATATTATCCAGTTCGACGAGCCGGCGTTTAACGTCTTTTTTGATGAGGTCAACGACTGGGGTATCGCCGCGCTCGAGCGCGCCATTGAGGGTCTGAAATGCGAAACCGCGGTACACATCTGCTACGGCTACGGCATCAAGGCCAATACCGACTGGAAAAAGACGCTCGGCTCAGAATGGCGCCAGTATGAAGAGGCCTTCCCTAAGCTGCAAACCTCTAACATCGACATCATCTCCCTGGAGTGCCACAACTCCCGCGTACCGATGGATCTGCTGGAGCTGATTCGCGGTAAAAAGGTGATGGTTGGGGCGATTGACGTGGCAACCAACACCGTCGAAACGCCAGAAGAAGTCGCCGACACCCTGCGTAAAGCGCTGCAGTTCGTCGACGCCGACAAGCTTTACCCCTCAACCAACTGCGGCATGGCTCCCCTCTCCCGTCAGGTGGCTAACGGTAAGCTGAAAGCGCTCAGCGCCGGCGCAGAAATTATCCGCAAGGAGCTCGGCGCGTAATTGCCTTACGTTTGCCAGTACGGCGGCGAGCCGAAAAACGCCACATAATAATCAATCACCGCCCTGACGTTCAGGGGCGGATGACGTGCGTGAGGATAGATCGCCGCAATATTCAGCGGCTCCGTATTGATAGCGCACGCCATTTCCGGCATAAGAGCGACCAGTTCCCCGCGCTGCAGCCTGTCGCCAATCAGCCAGTCCGGAAACAGGACGATCCCCATTCCACCCAGCGCGGCAGTGAGCAGCGACTCCGCATTATTGGACGTCATCAACGGCGCCACGGGATAGTGCACCCAATTCTCCCCCTTGCGTCGCACAAGCCAGCGATTAGGGCCAGACGAACCGCGATACACCAGGCATTTATGCTGGCTCAGCTCGGCCGGGTCGGCCGGTACGCCGTGTTGACGCAGATACGCGGGCGACGCGGCAAGATGGTAGCGCTGCTGCCCGAAGATGCGGGCGTGGAACGTCGAGTCCGTCAGGGTGCCGATGCGAAAAATGAGGTCGGCGGCATCCCGGTGCGGGTCGATAAAGTCATCGGTCAGCGTCAGCTCTATGGTTAACCGTGGATAACGCTCGGCCAGGCCTGCCAGGCCGGGTGCAACGTGCCTCTGTCCAAAAAATACCGGCCCGTTAATGCGTACCGTGCCGGAGGGTTCGGTCGAACGTTCATCCAGCTCCCGACGCGCCTCTTCGAAGTTATCGACCATCGCCCGGGCATAGCGGATAAAAAGATGCCCGTTTTCCGTGGGGATCACCGCCCGGGTATTGCGATAGAACAGCTGCTGGCCGAGCGCGTCTTCAAGCTGATGAATAATTCGCGACACCTGCGAGGCAGAAATTCCCTCCCGTCGCGCAACGACGGAAAAGTTCTGCGTTTCATAGACGGCAATAAACAGCAGCAGTGAGCGAAGGTTCATGCTTCCGGCATCTGACATTAATGCATTTCCTGCAAAGGTGTTTCCTGCATTATGGCATTTTTCTCACATGTCTACCGACGTAATCTTCTTCGCCTGATATTGGAGGAAGCATAATGCAGTTTGTATTGATTTTACTGGTGATTGCCGGCGGGATGGGCCTCTCCGTCGAGGCGGGTTTGCTGGGGCCGTTAGGGGGAGAAGTAGGCGATTTATGGGCCACGTTCAGCATTTTCGGGGTCGGCGCTGCGCTGACCTTTCTGCTGATGCTGTTTTTCAGCCCGCGCAACGGTCCGTCGTTTTTCGCACAGCCCGGCTGGCAGCTGCTTGGCGGCGTGCTGGGTCCTGTTTACGTTGTCATTCTGACTATCGCCACCCCCGCTATCGGCATCGCTCTGACGATGATCGGCATTCTGGCAGGTCAGGTTTTTAAAAGCCTGATCATTGACCACTTTGGCCTGCTGGGTACGCCGCACAGGAAGATAAACGCAAGACGCATCGTGGCGCTGGTTTTTATTATTGCCGCACTGGTACTGGTCGCAAAGGGGTAAACACATGACACTGATGATGATAATTCTGGCCATCTGCGGCGGGGCGACGCTGAGCATACAGGCCGCAATTAACGGACAGCTCGGCAGCAGCGTGGGCGTTTTCAAGAGCGCGTTTCTGACGTTTTCCGTCGGCGCGCTGGTGACCGCCCTGCTCATTTTCTTCTTTGAGCCTAAGCAGACGGTCACGCTGCTGGACGTGCCGAAATGGCAGCTCCTCGGGGCGATGTTCGGCGTGCCCTACATTGTGATCATGGTGCTTGCCGTGCAGCGCATCGGCACCGCCGTCGCCACGGTGGCGGTGATATTCGGCCAGCTCGCCATGAGCATGCTGATAGATAACTTTGGCTGGTTGAACAATCCCGCTATTCCGTTTTCACCGAGCCGTCTGGGCGCGGTGGTGTGCCTGGGGATTGCCCTGTACTTCATTTACTCCAGCAGCAAAACCGGCGATGTTCGCGACTAAGCTTCCGTATTCCGGGTAAAGAACAGCGTCACCGTGGCGACGGTGACGCCAAATTTCTTCATCTCGGTTTTATTGAACAGATGCGTCTCATCCTGCAGGTACATCCAGTCATCAAAGTTCAGCAGCCACGTTTTGCCGTTGGCCTTCACGTTCATGCTGTAATGCCAGTTAAAGGCGTTCCCTGCGGCCTGCCCGGTGGCAACCCCTTCAATATCACCTGCCGTCCCCTCGTAGCGGTCGTTCCCCACGCGGCGAATGTGCCATACCCGCTGCTGCTTCTCGCCGTCGTCGTAAACGAAGCGCTCGTTCAGCGTCAGCGTATCGCCGATGACGTCCCCGGCAATCTCAACGTGAAAGCGGCGGATCTGCTTGCCGCTGCGATCCTGCACCATGCCCCACGCTTCGGTTTTGCCCTGGAAGTAGTGGAAGATATCAAGCCGCGGCTGCTGCTGGCGATACTCGGACACCTCCGTACTGCAGCCGGCCAGCAGCATCGTGAATGCCAGCGCCAGCGTCAGGATTCGTTTCATTTTTTGCCTCCGATTAGCTGCTGACGCAGCTCAGGATATTGCGTGCGGGGATCGAGCCAGATGGCCAGAAAGCGGGTGCTGAACGCTTCTGACTGGCGCGGACCGAGCGGAATAAAGGATTTTTGCGCCGCCGACGCGCGGTACCAGAACTGCCCCTGCTTATCGTTGAGAACAAAAGCCAGCTGTGAACCCGGTCGGACATCCGGCCACAGGGACTGGAGCATCCTTAGCCAGGCTTCACTTTGCGGTTCCTGCGTCAGGATCCCCTGCGCCTGCCACTGGTCGCGGGTCGCCTCAACCAGTTCATCGCGATCTATGTCGCGCGCGTAGGTAATAATCAGCGCCTGATCCTGATCGTCCCGGCTGTAACGGCCATCCGGCGTGCGGAGCTGAGAGGTATAGACCGTGAACGGCCCCCAGGTCAGCGTGGCGTCGCCCACCTTGCGCCAGGCCAGCCAGTCGGCGGCCTGAGCACCAGGAACAACCAGCATGAGGCAAAACAGCAGAACCGCAGCCCTCATTTTTGTCTCCCCATCAGCAGGTGGAAAAACAGCATCAGCACCAGCCAGCCCGGCGCCATCCAGCTGACGACGATAAAGGTTGGCTCCAGAAACGTGATGGCGCCCAACCGCTCGCCAATCAGGTAGGCCACCGGGCCTCCCACGGCCGCCAGCAGGGTCAGCAGCCAGCCGGGTAACGTGGTGGTACGCGCAAGCTGCGTCCAGACCACGGCGAACATCAACCACAATGCCACCATCCATAGCGGCATCAGGGAGTCGCCCGTGAAGGCAATCAGCCCCGTCAGCGCCCAGAGCGCATCCAGCAGGCTGCCCGCCGCGGCCAGCCCAATGGCGTAAAGACGGTATGCTGACGGCAAGAGCAGGCACGCCAGGATCGCCAGCCCGAGCCAGATAATCAGGCCCTGTTCGCGAAACAGCACTACCAGCGCCCAGTAGAGATCGAACGCGACGGCCAGCAGAAAGACCTGAAGGTAGCGTCTCATACGCGCTCGGCGGTCAGCTGCACCACGCTGATAGTGCGGGCGTTAAACCCGGCTTCGCAGTAGCCGAAGTAGTACAGCCACATGCGGCGGAAGCGTTCATCAAAGCCAAGCTTTTCAATCTCCTGCCAGGCGTGGACAAAGCGCTGCCGCCAGTGGGCCAGCGTGCGGGCGTAGTCCGGTCCCATGTCGAAGAGATTGCGCACCACGAAATCGGTGTGGCGCGTCATCAGTTCGTTCATCGCCGTAATGCTCGGCAGGAAGCCGCCGGGGAAAATGTAGCGCTGGATAAAATCGACGCTTTTGCTGTAGTCGCGGTAGCGCTGGTCCTGAATGGTGATGGCCTGAATCGCCATCCGTCCACCGGGGCGCAGCCGCGCCTGACAGGTACGGAAGAACGTGGGCAGATAGCGTTGCCCGACGGCTTCAATCATCTCTATCGAGACCAGCTTGTCGTACTGCCCGGTGAGGTCGCGATAGTCGCAGAGCAGTACCTCAACCCGATCCTGCAGCCCGGCGCGGGCAATGCGCGCGGTCGCCCAGATATATTGCTCCTGCGACAGCGTGGTAGTGGTCACCCGACAGCCGTAGTGACGGGCGGCGTATTCCGCCATCGCCCCCCAGCCGGTGCCAATTTCCAGCAGGTGATCACCCGGGTTTAGCGCCAGCTGCTCGCACAGGCGAGCCATTTTGGCCTGCTGAGCCGCCGTCAGATCCTGCTCGTCCGCGGTAAACAGTGCGCTGGAGTAAAGCAGTTCCTTATCCAGAAAATGGGCATAGAAAGCGTTGCCCAGATCGTAATGGGCGGCAATATTTTCGCGGGCCTGGGCGCGAGAGTTGCGCCGCGTCCAGTGGCGCAGCCGCTCCAGCGGTCGGCCAAGCAGCCGGAACCCGTTCTCCAGACGACCAAGCACCTCGCCGTTGAGGGCCAGGATTTGCAGAAGCGGCGTAAGCTGCGCGGTCTCCCATTCGCCGTCCATCCAGGCTTCTGCGGCGGCAAGGCTACCGCCCGTTAAGACGCGCCAGTAGACGCCGGGCGTGAGGATCTGCACGTCGGCGTGCAGCGCGGAGGATGTCTCGCCAAAATGGAAGGTCTGCGCCCCTTCACGCAGGGTGAGTGAGCCGCCGCGAATGCCGCTTAACAGACGAAACAGCAGCCATCTCGCGATGCGGACGTTGCGCGGGATATCGGGTTCTAGCGCAAAGACGGGATCGGTCATGAGCGTTCACTCCTGCTGACGGGATGGTTATACAGCGGCACGCGCTTGAGCCACAGCCTCAGCGCCTGCCAGTAAATGGCGAAAACGGTTTTCAGAGTCATCAGCGGGATGCGCAGCAGCAGCGCGCGCAGCGCCGGGCGGGTCAGAGGCTCCCGGCGCAGGGCCAGCGTGGCGTCAAAGACCTTCGCTTCCTGATGATTTTCAATGTGCATATGCAACGTGTTGTCCGGGTTGTTGAAGCGCCAGTGGTAGACCATGTCCATCGGGTTGAAGGGGGAAACGTGAAACGCTTTTTCCGTGGGCCGGGCATTTTGCCCGTCGACCGCGTAATAATGGCGCTCGTTCCACGGCGTGTTGCGCACCTCCGCCAACACCCAGCGAAGCGTGTTTTCCTGGTCATAGCAGTAGTAAAAATTGACCGGATTGAAATGAAACCCGAAGTAGCGCAGCTGCGTCAGAAGCATGATCCTCCCTGCGGGACGTTCCCCGGTCAGGCTCTCCAGCCTGTTCAGCACGTTCTCTTTAAGCGGCGTGCCGAGCGGATAGTCCGCGTCATGGAACGCGGCGGCGGCAAAGCGGTTGCGCCGCACGCCGACGGACGCCAGCAGCGGCAGTTCATCAAGATCCAGCCAGGCCATAAAAACGCCGTAGCTGAATTCATGCGTTTTCGGCTGAAGGCGGCGGTGGCGCAACACGCCGTGATAGAGGCAGCTGTTCATGTCAGTTCCCCTCCCCGGCGGCTATTTCATTGACAACGTCCAGCGCGCTGCGCACGCCGTCTTCATGAAAACCGTTGTACCAGTAAGCGCCGCAGAACCAGCTCCGGTGATGACCGTTGATCTCCCCACGGCGCGCCTGCGCACGCCAGCTTTGCGGGTTAAACAGCGGATGCTCATAGACAAAGCGTTGCAGGACGAAGCGTTCATCCACCGGCTCGTCCGGGTTCAGGGTGACGCAGAACAGTGGGCTGCCCGCAGGCAGACTCTGCAGAATGTTCATGTTGTAGGTGACGCAGGCGCTGGCCTGCTCCTGCGCGCTCAGGCGGTAGTTCCAGCTGGCCCAGGCGCGCTGCCGCACCGGCAGCCAGCGCGGATCTCTGTGCAAAACAACCTCGTTGCGCTGCCAGCCGATATCGCCCAGCACTTCGCGCTCCGCGGGCGTAGGATCCTCAAGCATGGCCAGCGCCTGGGCGGAGTGGCAGGCAAATATCACCTGGTCGAAGGTGTGGCTGCCGTTTTCAAGCTGGAGCGTGACCCCGTGCGCATGGCGGCTCACCCGCAGAACAGGCGCGTTCAGGTGCAGCGTCAGGCGGTCGCCCAGTTTTTCCAGCATGGCGCGGATATACTCCCGCGAGCCGCCCGGCACCACGTACCACTGCGGACGCTGGGTGATATCCAGCAGGCCGTGGTGATGAAAGAAGCGCAGGAAGAGCGGCAGCGGGAAACGCTTCATCTCCTGCAGTGACGACGACCAGATGGCGGCCCCCATCGGCAGAATGTAGTGGCGCGCAAAAAACGGCGTGAAGCCGTGCAGGTCCAGAAACGTCTGCAGCGTGGCGTTCGGATCGATCTCGCCTTCAAGCGCCTGTTTCGCCAGGCGGTTAAAGCGGACGATGTCACCGAGCAGCCGCCAGAATGCCGGATTCACCAGGTTTCGGCGCTGGGCAAACAGCGACGTCAGCGTGTGTCCGTTGTACTCAAGCCCCGTCTCGGGGTTGTGTACTGAAAAGCTCATCTGTGTTTTTTGCCCGCTGATGCCGAGCTCGCTGAGCAGGCCCATAAAGCGCGGGTAGGTGCGGTCGTTGTAGACGATAAACCCGGTATCGATCGCGTATGTGCCCTGCGGTGTCGACACGTCAACCGTTGCGGTATGGCCGCCCGGCGTGGATCCCGCTTCAAACAGGGTCACCTGATGGTGCCCTGCCAGCCGCCAGGCGCAGGTCAGCCCGGCGATGCCGCTGCCGATAATTGCAATGTTCATGAGCGCACCATCCTGCGCAGCAGCGTGCGCTGCAAAAACGCGGGCAGCCCGGAGAGCAGCCGCAAAATAAGGCCAAACCCGGCCGGAAACGCGATATGCATTTTGCCCTTTGCCAGCCCGGTACGGATCGCCTTGACCGCTTCGTCAACGCTCACCCTGCCCGGCATGGCAAAATCGTTTTTGCGCGTCAGCGGGGTATCGACAAAGCCCGGAGAGACGACCGTCACGGCAATCCCCTTTGGCTCCCAGTCCAGACGCAGGCTGTCGGCAAACCAGCTCAGCGCCGCTTTGGACGCGCCGTAGGCCTCTGCTCGCGGGAAGGGAAGCCAGTGGGCCATCGAGCTCACCAGCACCACGCGGTTACCGGCAACCAGCTGCGGCTGCAGCGCGGCCAGGCAGTTCACTGGCCCGAGAAAATTAGTGGTCATGACCCGCTCCACTAGCGCCGCATCCACCACGCCGCCGTCGAGATATTCGCAGGTACCGGCGCAGAGAATAACCAGATCGGCGTAAACGCCGCTCAGCGCCTGGCGACAGGCGTCCCTGTCTGTCATATCGAACGGGCGAACGGCGAGATTTGGGCAGGTCTGATGTAGCGCTTCTAGCCGCGCCGGATCGCGCCCGCAGGCAATCACGTGGTAGCCGTCAGCGGCAAAGGACTTCGCCAGCCCCGCGCCGATGCCCGAGCTTGCGCCGGTAATCAGCACCGCCTTCATGATTTGACCCTCCGCTTCACGCCGCGTACCGCCCAGCCCAGCAGAGGGAGGTGTTCGTAGATCATCTCTCCTGCATCGTAGAAGTCCCGCTGACGGGTGATGAGATTGTTTTCGGTGTCCACCACCGAACATCCTGGCAGTTCAAGCGGCTCGCCCCCGGCAATGCGCGGATGCGACCAGTGCATTACCCAGGTGACAACAAACCGGTTCCCGCTGCAGAGCGGCGGATCGATGACAAAACGGCACTTCTCGACGTTTGCCAGCAGATGGGTGAAATAGCGCTGAAGCGCGAAAATACCGTTGTGCTCGCCGAACGGATCGATAAGGGTGGCATTCGAATGGTAAAGCCCGACCAGCGCGGTCGGCGGCTGGCTATCCAGTGCGGCGTAGTACTCAATAAACCGACTCACGACAGAGGGCAAAGTGCTCATGGGTCACATCCTGGCTGTAAACAACGTGGCGTAATCGCATAATTAAAACTTACACAATTAACGTTATTTGTCCAAGTTTGTGCAAATTTATTTTTTATTACCCATAAATATCAATAAATTGAAAACTCAATCATTTGACGGTTTTGTAGGCCGGGTAAGGTGTAGCCGCCACCCGGCTTTCACTTTCAGGTTATCCTTAAGGCAAATTCAGCCGTCATCTTCCAGGCTTATCCTTTTTATTCATAAGGATGCCTGACATGAAACGTTTCTTTCTCTCCCTATTCTCAAGCCCGGAATCCTTACTGCAGGTGATGAGTCAGCAGGAAATTATTGAAGCCGTGGAAGATGGCGATCGCATCATTATCGACCAGGACGGGAACGCCTCGGTGAACTACAAGAGCAACGAGGTGCGGCAGGACTTTCTGCGTCACGTCAACACGCTGAAGAGGGCCTGATATGGGAACGGCGATATTTATGGTGCTGATGGTCTGCGGGTACTGGTACACCAGCCGCGACCTGTCGACCCGCTTTAAAATCAAGCGTTCCTTTGGCTGGGACGTCTATTTTCTCGTCGCGCTTTACGGCTGTATTTTCGTTCTGCAGGGCGTAATCGCCACGGGATTGCTCTGGCTGCTGCTGTTCGCCCTTTCCGCCGCCAACAACGCTTTTCACTTTGCCTCACCGAAATACACCGACTGGCAAATCGACTTTATGAACTGGAGTTTTTTAGGCATTCAGGCGCCGGTGGTCGTAATGCTGGCGTTTGCCATTCTGTTTTGCCTCTACCGCTCTAACTGGGCAGGAAGCGCCAGGCTGGACGGCGAGAGCAGGAAAAAGCTCTACAAACGGCTTGCGCAGGCGAGCGGGATTGAACAACTGCTCTATCAGTGTATGGAGCAAGGCGAGCTGGCGCAGGTCACACTCCGCTCGAGACGGATTTACGTCGGCATGATCCACACCGCGACGCTGGAATATGAAAAAACGGCCAATATTGTGCTGATCCCAATGTTGAGCGGGTACCGGGATGCGAAGACGATGAATCTGCGTATCGAGAATAATTACAGCAGGTGGTATGCGGAGCATGACATTACGCTCGACTCTGAACCCCGCAGCGCCATGTCATTCCGCAAGGTGATTTTACTCAATCAGATTGAGAGCATCTCGCTGTTCGATCCTGCCAGCGCCAGCGCGCTGTCGCTGGCACAGCGGGACGAGAGCCAGACGTCCCCATAATGTTGAGTACGCTCTGCTGGGAAGCGTGCACGACGAAAGGCGAATGACACATCATTTATGGTGATATTCACGGTTGCGCATTCTGATAAAGATCCCAGCGGTTGCCGTAAATATCTTCAAACACCACCACCGTACCGTACTCTTCCTCACGCGGTTCTTCGCAGAAATGAACGCCTTTTGCTTTCATGGCATGGTAATCGCGCCAAAAGTCATCCGTCTGAAGGAACAGGAAAACTCTTCCACCGCTTTGATTACCGATAAAACCTTCCTGCCTTTCGTTGGAGGCACGAGCCAGCAGGATATTGCAGTCGCTTTCCGGGTTGGGTGAGACGACGACCCAGCGTTTCCCCGGTTGGGGCGTATCCTCTACGAGGGTAAAACCCAGCCTGTCGGTGTAGTATTCAATGGCGCGATCGTAGTCATCAACCACGATAGCCACGCATCCCAGGCATCGTTTCTGCGTTCTCATATTTTTCGTTTCCTTTGGATAAATAGCTTACCGATTCGGTGAGTCGATATTCCAGCTACCGTAATACTTGCGGCAGATTCAGGACTTATTTCTGACCGGTCAACGCCTCTAATCCCCTTTTTAGCACATTTATTACCGTCTCTGAATCCATGCCCATCTGTGCATGAATAATGGCGCCGTCAATAAGCAGCATGATTTCATTGACGACGCGCTCATCAGCGATCTTCGTCAGCAACGCAATCATATTCTTAGTTTCGATTTTATGACCGCGGCATATCGCTTTTATTTCGCTTTCTATATCTTCGGATTTGGCTTCTGCGCTGGCATTAATAAACGCGCAGCCGTGGAACTCGGGCGAAATAAACCATTCATAAAGGGTTGCAGATATCGCATCAGAAGGTATTTTGCCTTCATCAAGATGTCGACGCAGCGTGGTCTCAAACCAGTTAATCCATATTTCATGTCGATAGTGCAGGTAGGCGAGAATCAGTAAACTTTTACTCGGAAAATGGCGATAAAACGTCACCTTGGTCACCTTCGCCTCTTTAATCAGCGTATCCACCCCCGTCGCCCTGAAGCCATTGGAATAAAAAAGATCGTGCGCCGTCAGTAATATTTTATCCCTGACGCTGATTTTTGCTTCGTTGCCTGCGTGCTCGGTTTTCACTTTTCGGTAGCCTCAAAACGGATGTTGACAGCGTTATTTTTCAGGCATAGATTAGCGTAAGTAGACAGACCTGTCTACATCATATAACACTGAGATTATCGCTATGAACACTCGTCCTCCATTACCGCCCTTCACTCGCGAAAGCGCGATCGAAAAAGTCAGACTGGCCGAAGACGGCTGGAACAGCCGCGACCCGGCAAAAGTCGCGCTGGCCTACACGCTGGACACCCAGTGGCGCAACCGCGCTGAGTTCGCCACCAACCGCGAGGAAGCCCAGGCATTTCTGGCGCGGAAATGGAAAAAAGAGCTGGATTACCGCCTGATTAAAGAGCTCTGGGCATTTACGGACAACCGGATCGCGGTGCGCTATGCCTATGAATGGCATGATGATTCCGGCAACTGGTTCCGCTCGTACGGCAATGAAAACTGGGAATTCGAAGCGGACGGACTGATGAAGCGTCGTTTTGCCTGCGTAAACGACATGCCGATAAAAGAATCTGAACGCCTGTTCCACTGGCCGCTGGGCAGACGCCCGGACGATCACCCTTCTCTGAGCGATCTGGGGCTATAAAGTATCGGCTCCGCTCTGTGGAACAACGGGTGCAGCAGCCTGCCGAAAATGTGTAAACTACCATGAGTAGATAACAAAACCGAGGCAAGCATGGTTGTTAAGCGCTTAAGAAAAGAGGACCGCCGCGTGCAGCTGCTGGAGGTTGCACGAGGGATCGTGCGTCAGCAAGGCACGGAGGCGTTGACCCTTGGCTATCTGGCAGAACGGGCTAACGTGACCAAGCCTATCCCCTACGACCACTTTGGCGATCGTGAGGGGCTGCTGATGGCACTGTATCAGGACTATAGCGATCGGCAGCTGGCGAAATTCAGGGAGACGCTGGCGGTGGACAGCAAAACGCTGGAGAAGACGATCCGCTTTTTCAGCGCCGCCTATATCGACTGTGCCATTGCCGCCGGGCCTGAAACCGGGCCAATCGCCGCGGCGCTGTCCGGTTCCCGGGCGCTGCAGACGTTTCGGGAAGCATGCGTGGCCGAATGCGCCGACTGCCTGCGCACCGCGCTTTCTCCTTTTATCGTCTTAAAAGGTGTTCAGGGAGAAGCGGTACTGACGGCCATCATTGGCGCGGCGGAGGCCCTCAGCACCTCGGCGGGCAACGGCGTGCTCGCCCGGAATGTGGCAGAAGATATGCTCTGCGGCGCCATGACCGGGATGCTTGAGACCTACGCGAATAGCACAAAATGATCGCCGGGGGCGGATTGACACCTAAGTTACCAATAGTAATATAGGCATCACTTCTCCCCCATCTGGAGGTCGCTATGTCTGCAACCCATGCCATTAAAAACGCGCTGATCGTGACGGCACACCCGATCGACAATTCGTTATCCCATATGCTGGCAGCCCGTATTGCCGGGAAATTACGCGAGGAAGGTACGCAGGTTGAGATCGCCGATCTGCATGCTGAAGGGTTTAACCCGGCGATGACCCGCGCCGATCTCGATTTGTATCACGGCGATCCGAGCGCCCTCCCCGACGATATTCTGCGCGAGCAAAAGCGCGTCGAGCGCGCGGATATGCTGGTATTCGTCTTCCCGGTGTACTGGTGGTCGGTTCCCGCGCTGTTGAAAGGCTGGTTCGATCGCGTGTTAACCCTGAACTGGGCGTATAAGGTGGCCGACGACGGCCGGATTGTGGGCAACTTACGTGATGTTCCCGTCCGCCTGATTGCCACCGGCGGTAGCGATCTTACCGGGTTCGACAAACACGGCTATTCGACGGCGATTCAGACGCAGATAATCGAAGGGGTATTTGGCTTCTGCGGGTTGAAGAACGTTAAGCTCGAAATCCTTTACCAGGCAGACACGGCTACGCCTGAGCAGGTTGAGGAATTCCTGCAAAGACTCGGCGACATCCAGTAAACCATACGGTGCTGGCGCGCTTTTCTGCGCGCCGGGAACACTACAGGAAAATTACAGGGTAAAACGCCTATCACCCACCTGCGCCTGGGCGTACCATTTCATCAACTCTACAGTACCTGGCGCGTTCTCAGCAGGCGACCACGGGGCGGTATCGTGCTCAGGCACGGGCTGATACGCCCCGTGTTTTACCTCAAAAATGACGCCGCCTTTATCCAGCGACAGCACGGCATGCCAGGTTCCGGCATCCATCTCCAGGACTTTACACTCTTCGCCTAACACCACGCGCCGGGTCACGTTTCCGCTGTCGTCAAAATTCAGCACCAGAAAGCGGCCGCTCAGCGCCGTCAGCAGTTCAAACGTGTGCGGATGGCGATGGGGGCGGACATAGGTACCGGGTTCCATTGCAATGGCCAGGCGCTGCACCGGGTCGCTCAGGTCAGGGTGTAAATTACGGTGTGCGCGTAAACGAGGAGAATGTGCGGCCTGCTCGCTTTGCTGCTGCAGGTCACTAAAAGTAATTTGTTTCATATAAGCCTTTGAGAATGTGGCGATTAACGGCAAGCCGATTGCTGCACGACGTTATACCATCCTGAAAAGCCGATAAGCTAAGGCATTTGTGAAACAAAACGCTGCCGTGAGAGGATCTGCAATGTTGGAGCCCAGAGCGCCACATTGAGTAAAACTCACATTAATGCCAACTATTTATCGTTTTTCAAACATAACCGCACTGAAATACCATCCATTTACCCCTGGTATACCGCTGTCAAAAACAGATAGCGACGTAAAAACAATAAATAATAATGTGCGGATATGGAGCACCTATGACACTCGATGTTTTATTCCATTTAATGAAAACCCTCTCACCAGAAAAAAGCTCCGCTGATGAAAAAATACCTGCGCTAATCACCTTACTTTCCTCAGAAAGTCATCGTTCAGAAGCGCTTTCGCCATTTATACATCGACTGCACCTGCTCTCATTTGCCCAGAACGCTCCTGGCAATGCCGAGGAGCTACTCTCAGCTCATATTACAAAAGACGACGGACTCTTCCCCCAGCCTGACTTCGCGGACTGGCCACGGGTGCGTTACGCCGAGTCCGGTGAAGTACAGACGCCGGAATCAGAAGAGTATTTTCGTAAAATGACCTCGGCTGCCAATGTGCTACGTTCTTCGCTGATCGACGAAGAGCGCGCAAAGGGAACGCCAGCGCTTTATATTCTGGATAAATTACTTAACCTGAATAGCGCACTGCCGGAAAGATATAAGAAGATGGCTAATATACCCTACGCGTAAACTTATTAAACAGGATAGTCCGTAAGGAATATCCTGTTTGATTTAAGACAGCCGCTTTTCATTATACTCAAGACAGACGATATCCAGCGAAGGAACGACCGGCGAATTGAGGTTAAGCCAGGCCAGCAACCGTTCAATACTCTGTCCTCTGAGCGAATTTTTCGGCCAGACAAGATAGTATCCGTCCCCTGTTGCTATCGCCTCCCGGAAGGGCAGCGCGAGCAGGCCGCTTTTCAGCGCGTCGAGCGTGAGCCGGAGATCGGCCATCGCCACGCCGTGTCCGTGCATGGCCGCAAGGCTTCCCTGCTCCAGGGTGTCGAACACGATCCCGCCGCTCATGTCGAGGCCGGGGAATAAGCCCGTCCTTTTCAGCCAGCGCTTCCAGTCCCGTCGGTCCGGAGACGGATGAATAAGATCGCATTCTGGAAGCTGATGCCGGGCAGGCTCCAGCAAAGACGGCGTACAAACCGGAATAAGCCATTCGCTGAACAGCAGCCTGCTCTCCGTTGATTCGCCGAAATAGCCGTTACCGAGGAGGATCGCACAATCGTAGGGCTCGCGGCTGAAGTCAACGGTGTCGAAGTCCATCCAGACGCTGGCGATTTCGATTTTCGGCTTCGCATGATTCTCCCGAAAGGATTTAAGCACATTGAGAAGCCATCGCATCGTCAGGGTGCTAGGGGCTTTGAGGCGCAGAAGATGGTTTTCACTTTTGAATGCGCGACAGGCCCACTCAATATTCGAGAAACTTTCGCTAAGCTGCCCGGCCAGAATACGCCCGGCGTCGCTGACCTCCACTCTCGGTCCCTGCCGTTTAAACAGCTCGCAGTCGAACCACATCTCAAGCGTGCGGACATGCCTGCTGACCGCCCCCGGCGTGATATTCAGGACTTCAGCCGCTTTGCTGAACGAGTTCAGCCGTGCGGCAACTTCGAACGCGCGCAGCGCATACAGTGGCGGTAAAGACATACATTCCCTTTTTGGAAGGTGTAATCATACAGTTTTTGTATTATCGGCACACGATGACGTCAGCCAACATTTTTTATCGCCGAGGCTTCCTGCTGAGGCATGCCGATGATCCTGGCCTGGGTGGTGATGAAGATAGCTACTTTGAGATAATCTCTGTTCAGACTGACGGAAAAGAGGATGTTTAAAGTGCTGGCTTATATCACGATTGGGACAAATGACTTTCAGCGCGCCGTGAACTTTTATGACGCTATTTTTAACGTGCTGGGCTATACACGTCTGCCCGCCTGGACTGATAGCTGGGCAATGTGGGGAAACGAAAATCATCCGGATGACGAATTTAGCTTCTGCATTTGTCCTCCTTTTGACCAGCAACCCGCGACGGCGGGAAACGGGACAATGTTCGCTTTCAGAGCAGATAACGCGGACATTGTCAGACGCTTCCATGCAGCGGGCCTCCGTGCGGGTGGGAAAAATGAAGGCGTGCCCGGTACACGAACCGCCTACGGCCCCGACTTTTATGTTGCCTATCTGCGCGATCCTGACGGACATAAACTGGCGTGCGTTTGCCAGCATTATTCTCCTGATGCAGATAAGCTATCAGGCGAAGAAGAGTCACTTCAATAATAAAATTTTGCTGTAAGGACCGGTAGACACCCAGTCCTGCGGAGATCACTTCAGCTCCAGCGTGCTTATCACATGGGCAATATCCGCGATGTCGCCAGCTGACAACGGTTGCAGAGGGCGAGGCAGGCAATCCATGTCGGTAAGACCAAGCACGCCAGCAGCAGCGGCAATAACGCGAATACTGCCGCCATGTTTACGGAACAGCGACCACAATGGCTCAAGGCGGGTTGTCAGGGCTGTAACGCGTTGACGATCGTTTGCCGCCGCGGCTTCAGTGATTTGTTTCGCCATCTCAGGGAACAGACCGCCACACACGGAATACCACACTTCACAACCGGCGTTAAGTCCCAGTCCCGCATCAGATGTTGACGTAACGCATTCACCCGCTCAGTTGCTGCAGCGGGGCTATTCGGGACGCCAGGGATCTTGACCGAGCGAACCCCCTCAAGTGATGAGAGACGACCGTGGAGTTCATCCGTAAAGGTAAAATGCGTCGTGCCCGGATTATCATAGATACACACCGGTACAGACACGTGCCGGGTAACGGTCTCAAAGAGTGAGAAGACTTCTTCGTCACGGAGTGGCTGGTAGCTGACCGCCGGGAGTAACAGCGCATTCGCACCAGCGGCCTGTGCATCATCTGCCAGATGCAGAATGGCATCGGTACTGACCGCTCCCACACACACCATCACGGGGATGTTCCCTGCATGCTGTTTGGCCAGCGTTGCTACGCGCTTGCGCTGCTCCCGGGTCAGATAGGCGTAGCTTCCGGTTGACCCCAGGATGCCCATAGAATCAACCCGAGCGTCTATAAGACGGGAAAGGATATGGCTGAAACCCTTTTCATCCACGCCGCTGGCGGTGACTGGGGTTAATGGAAATGCCGACAAGCCGGTAAACATACATGTTTCTCCTGAAGGATATTACTGCTGTTGTTCTTCGATGAGAGCAACGTCAAACCACAGACCGGGCATCATTTTTTCCAGGCCGTCGGTCAGCATTTTTCCGGCTTCGTGAAGCGTCTCCAGCGGCATCTGCGGGAGACTCTCCAGAATGAACCACATTTGCTGCGCTTCAACGCCTAAGCGGGTTCTGATCCCCTGTCGCCAGTTCCAGCGACGGCAGGTCACGCCGATATCATCACACCAGATAACCTCGCCTTGTGAAGGATACTCAACGGCGGTCTCTCCCTCTTTGACCGTATCAAAAGGTTCTGTTCCTTTTGCCACAGTCAGACGCGGCGCCCCCTGATAGGCAGAGAGATCCTCTCCACCAACCGGAACGGCATAGCGGAGACTGACGGCATTATAAAGATCAACGACAGGATCGAGCGCTGGCATCGTTCCGTCACGTAAGACGCGCTTGCGTAACGCATCCGCTGAGCAAGGGGTGCGTTTAGGTTTAGCCCCAAATTTTTGAAAAACGTCGGCCCATGCCGCCAGATGAGATTCCGCCCAGGCAGGCTCACCGGCCAGAACCGCCTCACAGGCTTCTCGCAGCGCCGTTTCTCCAGTGCCGGGATTAAGCACTGGCGCAGCTTTTACGCAGATACTGAGCGCCCGAAAACCGGGAGCAATACGATAAATTTCAGGAGAAATTGACGGAGATACTGTTAACACGTGATAATCCTGTAATGACCAATTTATTCCATGATAATGACCAATGACCAAAAAAGTCAATTTAATGACCGATGCAAATTCGATCGCCAGCTCCGTGAATGAAGCCGTATCGCAGCGAATTAAACTGTATCGTAAGCAAAAGAAAATCTCCCTTGATGAACTCTCGCGTCAGGCGGGTGTAAGTAAGGGAGCGTTGGTTGAGATAGAGGGATGCCGGGCGAATCCCAGCATTGCCCTGTTATGTCGCCTGGCTGCCGCGATGGGGGTTTCGGTGGCTGATTTTGTGGATGTCAGTGCCAAACCGACCGTGCATCTCATTGCTGAAGATGAGATCCCAGAATTGTGGAAAGGTGAAACAGGCGGGAGAGCAAGATTGCTCGCAGGTTCGGGTGGCCCTGATATGACCGAGCTCTGGATGTGGGAAATGCAGCCCGGGGAAAAGTTTGCGTCACCCGGCCACGCGGAAGGAACGCTTGAACTGTTTTATGTTCAGTCGGGCACGCTCACACTCGGCGTAAAGGATCACGTGTATCAGATAAAAACTGGCTGTTCGGCAACTGCCAGAACGGACGTTCCTCATTTCTATGAAAACCGGGAGAAGAACCCATTGGTATTCATCATGACAGTGCATGAGAAAGCGTCCTGAGTTGTAGCCCGGTATGCCAGCAGGGCTTGTCTCATTAAAGCAATTTACAATTTATTCACATAACTGCCTTTGTCTAATTGATTGGCGCAAAGTAAGGGGGTAACATCCACTCTTTCGGATAAAGAAAATGTCTGTTACTGATTCTCTCCTTGCCTTCTCTCTCGCTGCACTACTGCTCACCCTCACTCCGGGCCTGGATACGGCACTCATTCTACGAACGGCATGTGCTGAAGGTGGAAAGAAGGCTTTTCAGGCAGCTCTTGGAATTGATACTGGCTGTTTTATCTGGGGCGCACTTGTTGCGCTGGGACTGGGAGCGCTGCTGGCGGTGTCAGAGCTCGCTTATACCATGCTGAAAATGTGTGGTGCGACTTACCTTTGCTGGCTGGGTTTACAACTGCTGAGGCGGCCACGTTCATCTTTCAATCACGGCGATGGCGTTAATCCTTCAGCCGGGAACTGGTTTATAAAAGGAATGCTGGGAAATGTACTCAATCCTAAAATGGGTATTTTCTATGTCTCTTTTTTACCTCAATTCATACCTGCCGGGCATTCCCCTTTTGTATGGACTTTTATACTTGTCAGCATTCATGTCGCAATAGGGACAATGTGGTCAGTCACGCTCATTTTATCCACGCACTTTGCATCAGCCATACTGAAGAAAAGCAGTGTTGTCAGGGGAATGGACAGAGCTACAGGAGGATTGTTTTTGTGCTTTGCGGCTAAACTTGCACTCAGCACAAGATAACCTGATTAACGCTAACACAGCTCAGAACGTCCGCTGTGGTCACATAACTGACGTTATGAACGGTGCCCTGTGAAGCTTTTGAAATCAAGCCGATAATACGAAGGCGGCTGTCCCGTGACACGGCGGAACATCGTGGCGAAAGATGATGCATTGTCGTATCCGAGAGTGAGTGCCACTTCATTCACCGGTTTACCTGTTATCAGCAACGTCAGTGCACTGACGACACAGGCTCGCTGTCGCCATGCAGAAAATGACATGCCGGTTTGCCGTAAGAAAAGTCGACGAAAGGTACTGGCGCTCATAAACAGCGTACTGGCCCAGCGCTCAGCAGGGTCATGGATTGAGGGGTTGAGTAAAAACGCCTGACAAAGAGCCAGCAGAGCCGGATGTTGTGGCAGCGGAATATCGAATTCGCGAACCGGCATTTCCGCCAGTTCCAGTAACAGCAGATTTACCAGCGCACGGTCGCGTGCGCTGTCATACATCAGCGGCAAATCCACGGCATCAAGCAACAACTGACGTAACAATGGCGATACGCTGATCACCTTACAGTGTCGATACTTAATCGATCCCGTCACGCATGTTGGTTCAATATATAAGCTACGCGTGGTCACACCTACAAACCGGACAGCGTGAGGGGTTTCGGGTGGGATCCATACTGCATGTTGTGGGGGTACAACCCACTCTCCGTTACAGGTTGAGACGTACATGAGACCCGTTGCACCATACAGCAGCTGCGCGCGGCGATGTTGGTGTTGTGGCAGTATAAATCCCTGCGCATAGTCATTGCCTAACGCCACCACTTCACGATCGAGCTTATCGACATCTTCAATTTTTACGTTGCGCACACCGGTCTCCGTCTGAACGATTTACAAAGGTAATTGAGCGCTGCGCAAATGGGAAGCAGGATGCTACCGGTATAAGCTGCTCGCTCATTTTCTGGTCGGGGATATTCTCTTGAACGATATCGCAATTATTGCACTGGCAGGCTTTACTACCGGTATCACCACGGTGCTCTTTGGTTTTGGGGGTGGTTTTGTCGTGGTGCCATTTGTTTATCAACTGATGCTGCGGCAGTCTGAGCTGGCAGGAAACGCCATGCATATCGCGGTTGCGACCTCAACGGCGGTGATGATATTTAACGCGGGCTGGGTCAGCTATCGAAACTGGCGCGCCGGCAAACTTTCAGCGCAGACATTGTTCCCATTATTATGGTTTATCGCCATCGGGGCTGTCGTGGGTTCCTGTCTGGCGGGAGTCTTCAGCGAGAATATTGTTCGCGCACTGTTCATTCTTTATATGCTGGTAACCATTGGCGATTGTTTGTTGCGCAAAGGTTTTTTTAGCTGCAGTTCCCCGCGTCGCTTGTCACTTTCTGTGGTAACGGGCGGCGGAGTGATCATCGGCATGATAGCCGCATTGCTGGGCGTGGGTGGCAGCGTGATGACAGTGCCATTATTACGGCGACACGGCTATGCGATGGGTGAATGTATTAGCGCTTCTAACCCGCTTTCTCTGCCTGTCGCGCTGTGTGGTGCCGTGACGTATGCAGTCATTGGTTGGCAAAATATTCCGGTGAGCGGATTTCTCGGTTTCATCAGCCTGAAAATTTTAGGCCTGTTGGTACTGACGGGCTGGGCTGGAATAGTTTTTAGCCGTCGGGTTATACCTGCTTTACCTGACATATGGCACGCACGAATCTATGTAATACTGCTGTGCCTGGTGCTACTGGCGATGCTGCTCCAGTAAACCCATCCATCGCGGCGACTACTGGGCTACCTGTACCAACGTCCGCTCCTGGCACAGAGCGGACATTATGAATTTCGGCTATACCCGGCAAATGGATGGCTCTGGCGACAAAAACACTCACCTTCCCAGTGCCGCAACAATTGCCCCCTCCATTTTCTCTGGCGTCGTCATCGGTGCAAAACGCTTGAGCGGCTTACCGTCGCGTCCGATCAGAAACTTAGTAAAGTTCCACTTGATCCGCCCACCCAGCACGCCAGGCAATTCGCTTTTCAGATAACGAAAAATCGGATGTGCTGCGGCGCCATTGACCTCAACTTTCCCGAACATGGGAAAACAGACGCCGTAGTTAATGTAACAGGTCTTTGAGATTTCATCGGCGTCGCCGGGTTCCTGTTTACCAAACTGGTTGCAGGGGAAGCCCAGCACCACTAACCCTTGTTCGGCGTATTTCTTGTATAGCGCTTCGAGACCCGCATACTGGGGCGTAAAGCCGCACTGGCTGGCGGTATTGACGACCAAAACCACCTTCCCCGCATAGTCGGCCATTGAGATAAGACTGCCATCCAGGCGGGTGGCGGTAAGCTGATGAAAGCGTGTCATGCTGAAATCCTCAAAGCAGGCCGAAAAGCTGCTATGACCACCCACGCGGCGGCCTCCGTACAGAAAGTTTACATTCAAACAGGCTAAGTGTGATACATTCCCGCCGCGCCAATGACCACCACACTCGCTATCAGGTATGCAGAACATCACAAAAAAAATTCGCTGGCTTCTGCTTGCTATCCCATTCCTCAGCGGTTGTGGCACGCTCTCGCAAATGTCCTCCCCGGAAGGTACCCAGGAACTCCTCACCCATGAATCGCTGGATGGCGACGTTGACAGCGTGGTGCGTCACTACATGGCGCAAAAGTCCGTTCCAGGAATGACGGTCGCGGTGATCCATAATCACGGCTCGCCTCAGTTTTACACCTGGGGCGTTACCGATGCGGTCAACCGCTACCCGGTCAGGCCCGATACCCTGTTTGCGCTCGGCTCGCTCAGCAAAGGGATCACGGCGGAAGTGGTGGCCTGTCTGGTGAGTGAGGGGCAACTGAACTGGAACGACAGCCTGGCGACATTGCTACCGCCGGGAACACCGCTAAGTAAGGATGCACAAAAAATCACCCTGCTGGAGCTGGTAACCCACACCTCCGGCCTTCCGCGCCAGAATATGGATGTTCCGATGCTCGGAAAATTCATCCGCTACTTAGGCACGGGTGATAATTTCTACGGTGAACTGGACAGCGATAATGTGCTGCGTTATCTGGCGAACTGGCGCGCGCCGAGAGATAAAACGCCGCAATACTCGAATACCGGCTACGCCCTGATTGGCTATATCCTGAAGCACAAAACCGGCGAAGATATTCAGAGTTTAGCGTCACGCTATATTTTCCGTCCGCTGCACATGGTTAACAGCAGCTTTACGCCCCAGAAGCTCAAAGGATACCCCCAGCGGGCGCTCGGCCACGCGGGCGATCAGCCAAAATTCATCCCGCGCGGGCAGCTGACGCCAGACTGGCATTTTTCCAACAACATGGTGGCGGCAGCAAGCCTGTACAGTAACGCCGAAGATCTGGCGGCCTATGCCCGCTATCACGTCTCTACGACCCACAATCCCTTGCTGGACAGCGTCTTTGACGAAGTCAGAAATACCGATATTCAACGCCCCGACGGGGTGCAGGGCATTGCCTGGACCACCGACTTTATCGGTCTGGAAAAAATCACCTATCAGGTCGGCTATATCGGCGGCTACTCCAGCTTCATCGGCTATGACAAAGAGAAAGGCAATGCGGTGGTGGTGCTGCAAAATATCTTTAACTGGAGCAACTATATTGGCATCGCGCTTCTGATGGATATGGCGAAAAAAGACGGCCTTACCCCTACATCGCCGACTTCGGCCTTAAGTTCTCGTCAAACGCCAGCCGTTTCCGGTCAGGCTCAGCCTCGCGCAGCGGCTCAACCTGGTGCATAGTTAGCTTGCAGCGCTCCACCAGCACCTGATACTCCCGCGTGCCCTGCCGCTTCCACGCCATCTCCTGCTCGCTCAGCTCGCGAATCGCTTTAGCCGGGCTGCCGATAATCAAGTGGTTGGCAGGCATCTCCGCTTTCGCCTTCACGAACGCCGCCGCGCCGACGATGCTGTTTTCACCGATCATTGCCCCATCCATCACCACCGCGTTCATACCCACCAGCGCGTTGCGGCGGATGATGCAGCCGTGCAGGATGGCGCTGTGGCCGATATGCCCCTCTTCCTCCACCACCGTGTCCTGCTCCGGGAAACCGTGCATCACGCAATTATCCTGAATGTTCGCGCCATCTTTCACCACGATACGGCCAAAATCACCGCGCAGGCTGGCGTTAGGGCCAACATAAACGCCTTTACCCAGAATTACGTCGCCAATCAGCACCGCCGTTGGGTGAACATAGCTCTCGTCAGGTACCACCGGCGTCAGACCGTCAATTTGATAAACTGGCATCTTCACTCCTTATGCGCTTGTAAGACCACCAAAGCGTTGATAGTAGAGCGTGCCGGGCACGGGCAGTTCGCCCACGGAGGTTTCGCCCTTCTCGCTGACAAACGCCAGCGCCCCCGGCGCGACACGCTGATAGATATTAATGCAGAGCTGTCGGGCGCTTTGCCCCGCCCAGTGCGCGGGCAGTAACTCCTCCGGCAGCAGCGGGTCCTTCAGCACCACGCGGCGATAAAAGTGAATCAGCAGCAGCTGGATCTGGAAGCAGCGCTCCGGCGTCAGCTCCTCCGGCGCGGCTTCCTTCAGCAGCGGCAGCAGCGGGCGGAACGAGTTGATAAACGACTCGTACATCGCGTTTTGCTCGGTTAACTGCCAGCACTCTTCCACCCGCGAACGCAGCGCGGCACGGGAGAGCGCCAGCGGCGAGTGGGCTTCGAAGAAGATCACGTTTTCCGCCACGCCGGCATCGTGAAGCAGGGACTGCACGTCCGCCAGATGCTGGGACGGCGAGGCCATCAGGCTCGGTGCCAGCGTGCCAAATCCTTGCCAGATGAGCTGTTTTTTCACATCCGCGAGCGTAGTTTTATCCAGCCCTTCGGAGAGCAGCAGCAGCCATTTGCCGTCCCAGGCGGGCAGCTCTGCGCGATAAATCTTATTCTCCGCGCGACGCGTCAGCCGCAGCCCCTTATCGCTCAGGCGGTAAAAGCTTCGCCGCCCGATGCGGGAGACGTCCAGCCAGCCCTCTTTGTTGAGGCGAAACAGCGCGGTGCGCACGAAGCGCTCGCCAAATCCCATGCCTTCCAGTAAGGCGGCCAGGCTGCCGAGCCAAATCTCGCCGCCGCGGTGGGAAAGCGCGTCACCGTATAACGAGGAGATAAGCGACGTTCCGCTGACGGGAACCGAGCTGACCGCGTGCTGGATAAAGGCGTCGAGTTTATTCATGTGATTCATTCTGTTGTTATTTTTGTCCTGGATGAATCATAGCATAGGATTCTGAGATAGCCCCTCACCCTAACCCTCTCCCATTGGGAGAGGGTCGCCGGGAGGGGAAACTTAGCCGTTGGCCGCAACTTTACGCAGATCAAACACCCGGCAGGCTTTCCCCTCCGAGCGCGGAATGCTGCCGCAGTTCACAATCATCACGTCGGTGGAAATCCCGACCATCGACTTTATGCGGTGGCGCAGCTGGTGGCATACCTGGCAACGCTGCTCGTGCGTCAGCGTTAAGCTGCTCTCTTTCAGTTCCACCTTCACGGAAAGTGAATCAAGATGCCCACGACGATTCACCTCCAGCTGATAGTGCGGAGAAAGGTGTTCGAACTTCACGATCTCCTCTTCCAGCTGCGACGGGAAAACGTTGACGCCGCGGATGATCAGCATATCGTCGCTGCGGCCGCCGATCCGGTCCATACGGCGCATACTGCGCGCGGTTGCCGGCAGCAGACGCGTCAGGTCGCGGGTGCGGTAGCGGATCACCGGCAGCGCCTCTTTGGTCAGCGTGGTGAACAGCAGTTCGCCCTGCTGGCCGTCATCCAGCGGCGTGCCGTCGTTCGGGTTGACGATCTCCGGGTAGAAATGATCTTCCCAGATGGTTGGGCCGTCGGCGGTTTCGATACACTCCATCGCCACGCCCGGCCCCATCACCTCGGAGAGGCCATAGATGTCCAGAGCCGTAATGCCTAAGCGTTTTTCGATTTCGCGACGCATGGCCTGCGTCCACGGCTCCGCGCCGAAAACGCCAACGCGCAGGGAGCAGGTGCTGGCGTCGCCGCCCATCTGGCGCTCCAGCTCCTCGATCAGGTTGAGGCAGTAGGACGGTGTCACCATGATCATGTCCGGCTGGAAATCACGGATCAGCTGCGCCTGTTTCTCTGTCTGGCCGCCGGACATCGGGATCACCGTCGCCCCCAAACGCTCGGCGCCGTAGTGCGCGCCCAGCCCGCCGGTAAACAGGCCATAGCCATAGGCCACGTGAATTTTGTCCTTCGCGCTGCCGCCCGCCGCGCGCAGGGAGCGCGCCACCAGGTTGGCCCAGTTGTCGATGTCGCCCTGCGTGTAGCCGACAACCGTCGGCTTGCCGGTGGTGCCGGATGACGCGTGAATGCGCACCACCTGCTCCATCGGCACGGCAAAGGTATCAAACGGGTAGTTATCCCGCAGGTCCTGCTTGGTGGTGCACGGGAATTTGCGAATATCCGCCAGCTCGTTGAAATCGTCAGGGTGAACGCCCGCAGCGTCAAACTTGCGTTTGTACATCGGCACGTTGTTATAGGCGTGGTGCAGCGTCCATTTCAGACGCGCGGTCTGCAGCGCCTGCAGTTCGTCAAGGGAGGCCGTTTCAATCGGATCAAGCTTTGTTGTATTTGTCATTGTAGGGTACTCACATTGTTTTTATGCTCAAACACGCTCAAGGATCATGGCAATGCCCTGACCCACACCGATGCACATCGTACACAGCGCGTAGCGCCCGCCGCGTCGGTGCAGTTCATTACTCGCGGCTAGCGCCAGTCTGGCGCCGCTCATCCCCAGCGGGTGACCAATCGCTATCGCGCCACCGTTCGGGTTGACGTGCGCGGCATCATCCGGCAATCCCAGCTGACGCAGCACGCCCAGCGCCTGCGCGGCGAAAGCTTCGTTAAGCTCGATCACGTCCATCTCGTTAATGCTGAGTCCGGCGCGCTCCAGCACCTTACGCGTGGCCGGTACCGGGCCGAGTCCCATCAGACGTGGCTCCACGCCTGCCGTCGCCATCGCCACGATCCGCGTGCGCGGGACCAGCCCCTGCGCCAGCGCCATCTGCTCGCTGGCGACGATCAGCGCCGCTGCGCCGTCGTTGACGCCGGAGGCATTTCCCGCCGTGACCACCCCGTTACTGCGGAACGGCGTTTTTAGCCCGGTAAGCTGCTCAAGCGTGGTGTCCGCGCGGGGATGTTCATCCTCGCTGAACTCGTTGACCGCCCCTTTTTTCCCCGGCACCTGCACCGACACAATCTCCTGCGCCAGAATGCCGTTCTGCTGCGCCTGCGCGGTACGCTGCTGGCTGCGCAGCGCGAACGCGTCCTGATCGGCACGGCTGATATTTAACAATTCCGCTACATTCTCTGCCGTTTCCGGCATGCTGTCAGTTCCGAATTGCTGATGCATGAGCGGATTCACAAATCGCCAGCCGATGGTGGTATCAAAGATCTCCGCCTGTCGCTGGAACGCGGCGGTGGCTTTGCCCATCACAAACGGCGCGCGGGACATGGACTCCACGCCGCCCGCAATCAGCAGGTCGCCGTCGCCCGCCTTAATGGCTCGTGCGGCAAAACCAATCGCGTCCAGCCCCGACCCGCACAGGCGGTTAATGGTGGTTCCGGACACCGTCTGCGGCAGCCCGGCCAGCAGCGACGACATACGCGCCACGTTGCGGTTATCTTCACCCGCCTGGTTCGCGCAGCCGAAGATCACGTCGTCAATCCGCTCCAGATCAAGCTGCGGATAGCGGGCCAGCAGCGCGCGGAGCGGCACGGCACCGAGATCGTCAGTCCGAACGGCGGAAAGCGCCCCGCCGTAGCGCCCCACCGGGGTTCGAACGCCATCACAAATAAATGCGTCACGCATCAGGCCTCTCCTGTCACATTGCCGCCGATGCGGTGAGATTTTCCGCGAAAAAGGGCGACGGTTTTCTGTTGCTGGTTCTGAATTTCAATGTCGTACACGCCGGTCAGCCTGCCCTGATGCTTCACCCGCGCGGTGGCGGTGAGCGTGTCCCCGGCAAAGCCCGGACGCAGAAAGTCAATCGAACAGCCGGAGGCCACCGCCGCCAGCCCCTGACTGTTGCAGGCGTAGGCAAAGGCGGTGTCTGCCAGCGAAAACAGCTGTCCGCCGTGGCAGGTTTGGTGGCCGTTGAGCATCTGCGGGGTGATGGTCATGGACACCACCGCGTAGCCGTCGTCCATATCGACAATGTCCATCCCCATCGCCTGCGCGCAGGCGTCTCGTTCGTACATGGCGCGGGCGTTGTGCCAGGCGTTATGACTCATAGCTACTCTCCAGAAGCGCGCGCTGGCGCAGCAGGGAACAGGGGCGATAGCGTTCTTCGCCGTAATGACGCTGCAGGTTCTCCAGCAGCGTCAGCAGGCGCTGCCAGCCCAGACGCTCGCCCCAGGCGATCGGCCCGCTCGGGTAGTTGACGCCCAGGCGCATGGCGGTATCGATGTCCTTCTCGCTGGCGACCCCTTTTTGCAGAGCATCCAGCGCTTCGTTGGCAATCATCGCCACCGTGCGCCAGACCAGCAGGCCGGGATAATCGGCAATCTGCACCACCCGAAGCCCCTGCTGCTGCAGGTAGCGGATGGCCTTTTGCGTCGCGGTATGCGGGTTGCTGGCGGCTGCGGCGATGATCGCGACGTCGCGCTCGATGCGGTCTACTACAACCACCGGCCCGTTGAGCCGCAGCGCCAGCGCCTGCGCGGTTTCGCCCTGCGTTTCAATCAAGTACAGATCATCAATTTCCGTGACACCGTCACGTCTTTTTTCCACGCGCATCGGGCTGTAGCTGTCGTTCACGGTATCAGCCCAGCGCACCCCGGGCCTGTCGCCCTGCCAGTCATAAACGCCCTTCCCGCTTTTTTTGCCCAGCCTGCCTGCCAGCACCAGCTCCTGCTGCACCAGCGAGGGCAGAAAACGACGCTCCTGCCAGAAGGCGTTAAATACCGAGCAGGTCACCGCGAAGTTAACGTCCTGACCAATCATGTCGGTCAGCTCCAGCGGGCCCATCGGGAAGCCGCCGCCTTCGCGCAGGGCGGCGTCAATCACCTCCGGCGCGGCCACCTGCTCTTCCAGCGCGCGCCAGGCCTCGGAATAGAACGGGCGCGCGACGCGGTTGACGATGAATCCCGGCGTTGACTGGCAGCGCACGGGCTGCTTGCCCCAGTTCAGCGCCAGCTCGCACAGCGCGTCGGCCACTTCCGGGGAGGTCGCCAGCCCGCTGACCACCTCCACCAGCTTCATGACCGGCGCCGGGTTGAAGAAATGCAGCCCGGCGACGCGCTCCGGATGGTGGACGTCCGCCGCAATCGCCGTGACGGAGATCGACGAGGTATTGCTGGTCAGCACCGTCTGCGGCGGGCAGATTTCCGCCAGCTGCGAAAACAGCGCCTTTTTCACCTCCAGCCGTTCCGAGGCCGCTTCAATCACCAGCTCGGCCGCGGAGAGCGCGTCGATATCCGTGACGGGAAGCAGCCGGGCGAGGATCTGGCTCCCGGCATCGGCGGAAAGTTTTCCGCGCGTCACCCGGGAGGCCAGACGCTGGCGGATCCCGTCGATAGCGCGGGATATCGCATCGCTGGAAATATCGTAGAGCAGCACCTGATGCCCGTGGCTGGCCGCCACTTCTGCAATCCCCGCGCCCATCGTGCCGCTGCCAATCACGGCGACAGTCCGTATGTTGAGCATCTTATTTCCCCGTAAAGTTAGGCGCGCGCTTCGCGAGGAAAGCGCTGACGCCCTCGCGGTAGTCGTCGCTGCGACCGGCCAGACGCTGATAGTCGCGCTCCAGGTCAAGCTGCGCGTCGAGGGTGTTGGTTTCCGCAGCATTGATCGCCTGCTTGATCAGGCCCAGGCCGAAGGTCGGCTGCGAGGCAAAGTGCAGCGCCATCTGCTGCGCCGTGGCGGAGAGCTGGTCGTCGTCCACCACCTGCCAGATCATCCCCCATGCCTGCGCCTGCTCGGCGCTGAGTTTGTCCCCGAGCAGCGCCAGCCCCATGGCGCGGGCGCGTCCGGCCACGCGCGGCAGCAGCCAGGTGCCGCCGCAGTCCGGCACCAGGCCGAGCTTGCTGAAGGCCATCACGAAGTTGGCCGACCGGGCGGCAATCACCATGTCACAGCCGAGCGCCAGCGTAGCTCCCGCGCCAGCCGCCACCCCGTTAACCGCGCAGATGACCGGCTTCGGCAGCTTTGCCAGGCGGCGCACCAGCGGGTTGTAGAAGGTTTCGACAGACATCCCCAGATCCGGCGCCGGGCCGTTGGGGTCGACGTTACGGTCGTTCAGATCCTGACCGGCGCAGAACCCGCGTCCTGCCCCGGTGATCAGCAGGCAGCGGATGGCGTCATCGCGCTCGGCCTGCTTCAGGCAATCGGCAAGCTGCTGGTGCATCACGTCGTTAAAGCTGTTCAGACGCTCCGGACGGTTCAGCGTAATGGTCATTACGCCCTGTTCTACGTGACTGAGAATAAATTCCACAATTAGCGTCCTTTAAAGTCGGGGGTGCGTTTTTGTAAGAAGGCGTCGATACCTTCCCGGCGGTCTTCGGTGGCGGAAAGCAGCGAAAACAGCTGGCGCTCCTGGGCGAGACCGGCCTGGAGCGGCACCTCCTGCGACTGGCGCAGCGCCTGCTTCGCCGCCTGCAGCGCCAGCGGAGAGTGGCGCGCCATCAGCGCCGCCTGCTTCAGGGCGTACTCCAGTGTCAGAGACGCCGGGAAGAGATCGCTCACCAGCCCGGCGCCCAGCGCCTGCTCTGCGGTAATGCTCTCGCCGGTCAGCACCATTTTGCTGGCCAGGGATTTACCGACGCTGCGGATAAGACGCTGGGTGCCGCCCGCGCCGGGCATGATGCCCAGCGTGATTTCCGGCAGGCCGAAACGGGCGTTATCGCCAGCAATGATCACGTCGCACAGCAGCGCCAGCTCGCAGCCTGCGCCCAGCGCGAAGCCGTTCACGGCAGCAATCAGCGGTTTGTTAAACGCGTTAATGCGCGCCCATAGCTGCGGGCGGATATCGTTCAGGGTGGCGGGCAGGTCCTTCTCCGCCATTTCGTTGAGATCGGCCCCGGCGGCAAAGCAGCGCTCGCTGCCGTAAATCACGCAGACGGCGATGTCGGCATCCACGGCGGCAGCCTCAAGCTGTTCCGCAAGCTGCGCCAGCAGCGCATTGTTAAGGGCGTTGCGCGCCGCCGGACGGTTCAGCGTCAGCTGCAGCACGCGGCCATGACGGGTAACAATCAGTTCGCTCATGCCATCCCCTTCGCGTCAAAGTCGACAATCACGTCGGCGGTTAACGGCAGCGACTGACAGCTCAGTACGTACCCGGCGGCCAGCTCGTCCGGCTCCAGGCTGTAGTTGGTTGCCATGTCCACCTTGCCGCGCAGCACTTTGCATTTGCAGGTGGCGCACACCCCGCCCTTGCAGGCATACGGCAGATCCGCTCCCTGACGCAGGGCAGCATCAAGAATGCTTTCGTCGTCCGCCGTCAGGGTGATTTCACGGTCGCGCCCGTCCTGGCGCACGGTCACTTTGTGTCCTTCCGCCTGCACGTGCACCGCGCGCTTAACGGTGATTCCGGAGGTGTTAAAGCGCTCAAGGTGAATGGATTTTTCCGGCATCCCCAGCGCTTTCAGCGTCGCTTCGGCGTCGTCCATCATCGCCGACGGGCCGCAGATAAAGGCCTCGTCATACTGGCGGAAGTTGATCAGGGTTTTCGCCAGCGCCTGCAGCTTTTCCCCATCGATGCGGCCAAAGAGCAGGTCGCTGTCCAGCCGCTCCTGGCTGAAGATGGAGACCAGCTGCAGCCGCTGCGGGTATTTGTCCTTCAGGTCCGCCAGCGCCTGGCGGAACATCATGCTCTGGCTGCTGCGATTGCCGTAGATCAGGGTGAAATGGCTGTTGGATTCGGTTGAAAGCGTGGCGGAGATAATCGCCAGCATCGGGGTGATCCCGGAGCCTGCGGCAATTGCCAGGTAGTGGCCTTCACGTTCAGCCTGCGGCTGGTAGCCAAACTGCCCTTGAGGAACCATCACCTCCAGCGCCATGCCCGCTTTGATCTCATCCCGGGCATAGCGGGAGAAGCGCCCGCCCTCAATCGCTTTGACCGCCACGCTGATCTCACCCGGCGCGGTGCTGCGGCAGATGGAGTAGCAGCGGCGCAGCTCGTCTTCGCCCAGCGTCGTTTTCAGGGTCAGGTGCTGGCCGGGGCGGAAGCGGTAGGCCTCCTGCAACGCCTGCGGCACCGCGAAGGTGATGGTTACCGCGTCGCGGGTTTCGGGTTCCACTTTTGCCACTGTTAATGAATGAAACGTTGTCATGGCAGCCTCAAATACATTTGAAATAGTCGAAGGGCTCGCGGCAGGTATTGCAACGGTAGAGCGCTTTGCAGGCCGTCGAGCCAAATTCACTGATAAGGGAGGTGTCGGTGCTGGCGCAGCGCGGGCAGCTCACCTCTGCAGGGGCGTGCGCGTGACAGCTATGCCCCACGGGTGGGCTGATGCCGTACGCCCGCAGGCGCTCGCGCGCGTCGGCGGTCATCCAGTCGGTGGTCCAGGCAGGTTCAAGCTGGAGCACGATGTGCACGGGGGTGAAGCCGTGCGCGGTCATCGCCTCGCGGATCGCCCCCAGCAGGTGTTCCGTTGCCGGGCAGCCCGAGTAGGTTGGCGTGAAGCCAATCACCCAGCTTTCCCCCTGCGCCTTCACGCTGCGCACCATGCCTAAATCGGTGATGGTTAACACAGGCACTTCCGGATCGGGGATCTGGCTTAACAGCGACCAGATCTGCGGAATTTGCGCAGGCGCGATGTCGACGAGGCGTTGCATAGCGTTCTCCTTTACCACTGCTGACCGGGATACGCGCGCTGGAGATACTGCATTTCCGCCAGCATCGGACCCAGATGTTCGGTATGAAGCCCCTTCTTGCCCCCGGTGCGGTACGCCACCTCTGCGGGAACCTGCAGACAGGCTTCTTTCAGACCAGCAAACACTTCGCTTTCCCACGGCTGGCGCAGGGTTCGCGGATCCACCGCCACGCCGGCGTCAATCAGATCAAGCTCGACCTCATCGGCGTCAAACAGCTCCGCCGTAAACCGCCACAGGCTGTCGATGGCCTGCTGCATTTTTTGCGCGGAGGTTTCGGTCCCGTCGCCCAGCCGCACCAGCCAGCCGCGGCTGAAGCGCAGGTGGTAGCGCGCCTCTTTGATCGCTTTGGCGGCGATGGCAGCAAGCTGGCCGTCGCTGCTCTGAGTCAGGCGTTCGTACAGCGCCACGTTCCAGGCGTCCATCAGGTACTGGCGGGCAATCGTGTCGGCGAAGCTGCCGTTCGGCTGCTCCACCAGCAGGACGTTGCGGAACTGGCGCTCGTCGCGGCCAAACGCCAGCGTGTCTTCATCGCCCTGGCCTTCTAATTCCGCGGCATAGGTCAGAAAATTGCGCGCCTGCCCCAGCAGGTCGAGGCCGATATTGGCGAGCGCGAGGTCGATTTCCAGCTCCGGCGCGTGGCCGCACCAGGCGCCGAGACGCTGGGAGAGCACCAGACCGTTGTCGCCCAGACGCAGGGCATAGGCAGTCACTGAGTTCATTCTTTGCCTCACATATGCTCGATGCCGTCAGGGATGGTGTAGAACGTCGGATGGCGGTAAACCTTGCTTTCCGCCGGGTCGAAGAACTCGCCGCTCTCTTCTGGCTGGGAGGCCACAATTTCACTCGCCTTCACCACCCAGATAGAACACCCTTCGCTGCGGCGGGTGTAGGCATCACGGGCATTTTCCAGCGCCATGCGATCGTCGGCGGCATGCAGGCTGCCCACGTGACGGTGGGATAATCCTTGTTTGCTGCGTACGAACACTTCGTACAGCGGCCAGTAGACATTGCTCATGGTTATTTCCTCTTATGCGGCCTGACGGGTACGTTGTTTTTCGGCGTGCGCCAGCGCGGCTTCCCGCACCCACGCCCCGTCGTCCCAGGCTTTGCGTTTCGCGGCCAGACGTTCGTGGTTACAGATGCCGCGCCCGTTAATGACCTCGTCAAACTCCTGCCAGTCGATCTCGCCGAAGCGGTAGTGACCGCTCTCTTCATCGAAACGCAGGTCCGGATCCGGCACCGTCATGCCGAGCATCTCCACCTGCGGCACCGTGTTGTCGACAAAGCGCTGGCGCAGCTCGTCGTTGCCAAAGCGTTTGATTTTCCAGGCCAGGCTGCGGGCGCTGTTCGGCGAGTTGTCGTCGTTCGGCCCGAACATCATCAGCGCCGGCCACCAGAAGCGGTTGATGGCGTCCTGCAGCATCTGACGCTGATCCTCACTGCCCTGCGCCAGCGCCATGCAGGCTTCAAAGCCCTGACGCTGGTGGAAGCTCTCTTCTTTACAGATTTTCACCATCGCCCGGGCATACGGGCCGTAGGAGGTTCGGCACAGCGCCACCTGGTTGACGATGGCCGCCCCGTCCACCAGCCAGCCGATCACGCCGATATCGGCCCAGCTCAGGGTCGGATAGTTGAAGATGGAGGAGTATTTCATCTTGCCGTCGAGCATCTTCTGGTAGATGTCTTCCCGCGCGCAGCCCAGCGTTTCCGCCGCGCTGTAGAGGTAAAGCCCGTGTCCGGCTTCGTCCTGCACTTTCGCCAGCAGGATCGCTTTTCGGCGCAGCGTCGGCGCGCGGGCTATCCAGTTCCCTTCCGGGAGCATGCCGACAATTTCGGAGTGCGCGTGCTGACCAATCTGGCGGATCAGCGTTTTACGGTAGGCTTCCGGCATCCAGTCCTGAGGCTCAATCGCCGTCTCCTGCGCTATGCGCTGCTCAAACCGTTGTTCTTGCGTCACGTCATCACCTTTATGATTCGTTAGTTTGCAAATTAAAGCGAAATGTTGAATCACTTTGTTTTGTAAAAGTTACACAAAGGTTAAATATAACCCCAAGAATTGTTTCCCGGTTTTGTGATGCTGCTCGCAAGGCTTTTACGCCAGGCCTTTTACAAAGCGCCTATACGCGACGCGATTCGGCAAGTCAGATCACAACGTTAACAATTCATTAAAAACACAGCTTGATTTTTATGATTCACGATCAAACTATTAATGGTGAAATCACGAAACATTTGGAGATAAGCGATGCAGCAGTTAGCCAGCTTCTTGTCCGGTACCTGGCAGTCTGGCCGGGGCCGCGAACGCGCGATTCATCACGCCATCAGCGGCGAAGCACTCTGGGAAGTGACCAGCGAAGGGCTGGACATGGCGGCCGCCCGTCGCTATGCCATTGAGCATGGGGGCGAGGCATTGCGCGCCATGACTTTTATTGAACGTGCCGCCATGCTGAAAGCGGTGGCGAAACACCTGCTCGGCGAAAAAGAGGCGTTTTATGCCCTGTCCGCCCAGACGGGCGCGACGAAGGCGGACAGCTGGGTCGATATTGAAGGCGGCATCGGCACCCTCTTCACTTACGCCAGCCTGGGCAGCCGCGAGCTGCCGGACGACACGCTGTGGCCGGAAGATGAGCTAATCGCCCTGTCGAAAGAAGGCGGCTTTGCGGCGCGCCACGTTCTGACCTCGAAATCCGGCGTGGCGGTACACATCAACGCCTTCAACTTCCCCTGCTGGGGAATGCTGGAAAAACTCGCGCCGACCTGGCTTGCCGGGATGCCCGCCATCATCAAGCCCGCCACCGCTACCGCGCAGGTGACGCAGGCGATGGTCAAATCCATCGTGGACAGCGGACTGGTGCCGGACGGCGCCATCAGCCTGATTTGCGGCGGCGCGGGCGATCTGCTCGACCAGCTCGACAGCCAGGACGTGGTGACCTTTACCGGCTCCGCCAGCACCGGGCAAAGCCTGCGCGTGCACCCGAATATTGTGGCGAATTCGATACCGTTCACCATGGAAGCCGACTCCCTGAACTGCTGCGTGTTGGGTGAAGACGTCACGCCGGAGCAGCCGGAGTTTGCCCTGTTCATTCGGGAGGTGGTCCGCGAAATGACCGCCAAGGCCGGGCAGAAATGTACCGCCATTCGCCGGATTATCGTCCCGCAAAGCCAGGTTGATGCCGTGAGCCAGGCGCTGATTGCCCGTCTGGAAAAGGTGGTGATGGGCGACCCGGCGCAGGAAGGGGTGAAGATGGGGGCGCTGGTCAACGCTGAACAGCGCGCAGACGTGCAGGAGAAAGTGGATCGGCTGGTCGCCGCAGGCTGCCAGATCCGTCTGGGCGGCAAAGCGGATTTGCAGGCCGCGGGGGCGTTCTTCCCGCCGACCCTGCTGTTCTGCCCGCAGCCGGATGAAACCCCGGCGGTGCACGATACCGAAGCCTTCGGCCCGGTCGCCACGCTGATGCCGTATCGCAGTGCAGAGCACGCCATGCAGCTTGCCCGCGCGGGCGGCGGCAGCCTGGCGGGGACGCTTGTCACCGCAGACCTGAACATTGCCCGCCAGTTTATTGCCGGCGCGGCACGCGCCCACGGGCGAATTCAGATCCTTAACGAAGAATCATCAAAAGAATCTACCGGCCACGGCTCCCCGCTTCCTCAGCTAATGCACGGCGGCCCTGGCCGCGCGGGCGGCGGCGAAGAGCTGGGCGGCCTGCGCGCGGTGAAGCACTACCTGCAGCGCACCGCGATTCAGGGCAGCCCGACGATGCTGGCCGCCATCGGCAAGCAGTGGGTGCGTGGCGCAGCGGTGCAGGAAGATCGCGTCCATCCGTTCCGTAAATACTTTGAGGAACTGCAGCCGGGCGACAGCCTGCTGACGCCGCGCCGCACGCTGACGGAGGCGGACATCGTCAATTTTGCCTGCCTGAGCGGTGACCACTTCTACGCCCATATGGACAAGATCGGGGCGGCAGAGTCGATCTTTGGCGAGCGCGTGGTCCACGGCTACTTCCTGATCTCCGCCGCGGCGGGACTGTTCGTTGATGCAGGCGTCGGGCCGGTGATTGCCAACTACGGCATGGAAAACCTGCGCTTTATCGAGCCGGTCAAGCCGGGCGACACCATCCAGGTGCGTCTGACCTGCAAGCGCAAAACGCTGAAGAAACAGCGTACCGCCGAGGAAAAACCGACCGGCGTGGTGGAATGGGCGGTAGAGATTTTCAACCAGCACCAGCAGGCCGTGGCGCTCTACTCCATTCTGACGCTGGTGGCGCGCCAGCGTGGTGATTTCAGCTAACGTTCGCCCTCATCCTGCCCCTCTCCCCAACGGGGAGAGGAGATTGCTCTGCACGACCTGTGATTTATCTCAGCGCCTTTTTTAACCTGGCAAGACCAACAAATAACCTGGCAGATGCAGGCAAACGCTTTTCTCAGGCGCCTGTCAGGATAAGGCTGTCACAACACAATAAACCCTAAAAACACAACAAGATGAGGTCTACGATGGGAAGCAATTCTTCTTTTTCTGCCCGTAGAACGGCACTGGCCATGGCCGTTGCGCTGTGTTGCGCCTGGCAATCCCCTGCTTTCGCCCACGGCAGCGAGGCGCATATGGTCCCGATGGACAAAACACTGCAGGATTTTGGCGCGGACGTTCAGTGGGATGATTACGCACAGATGTTCACCATTGCGAAAGACGGCGCCTTCGTGAAGGTCAAACCGGGCGCAAAGACGGCCATCGTCAACGGTCACCCCCTCAAGCTTGAGGTGCCGGTAGTGATGAAGGACAAAAAAGCCTTTATCTCAGAGACCTTCATCAACGATGTTTTCCAGTCTGGTCTTGACCAGACCTTCCAGGTTGAAAAACGTCCTCACCCGCTAAACGCGCTCACGGCGGACGAAATTAAGCAGGCTGTCGGGGTTGTGAAAGCCTCGGCGGATTTTAAACCCAATATCCGCTTTACCCAGATCGCCCTTGCGGAACCAGAGAAAGCCAAAGTGTGGGACTTTGTGCTCAACGGTACGGCAGTGGACGCCCCTCGCCAGGCAAAGATCGTCATGCTCGACGGGAAGCACGTTATCGAAAGCGTAGTGGACCTGAAGGATAAAAAAATCCTGCGCTGGGAGCCGGTGAAGGACGCGCACGGCATGGTGCTGCTGGATGATTTCACCGCGGTTCAGCAGATCATTAACGAGAGCCCGGAGTTTGCCGAGGTGCTTAAAAAACACGGCATCACCGACCCGAAAAAAGTGATCACCACGCCGCTTACCGTCGGCTACTTCGACGGTAAAGACGGCCTGAAGCAGGAAGACCGCCTGCTTAAGGTGGTTAGCTATCTGGACGTCGGCGACGGCAACTACTGGGCGCACCCGATCGAGAACCTCGTGGCCGTGGTCGATCTTGAGCAGAAAAAAATCCAGAAGATTGAAGAAGGTGCTGTTGTGCCGGTTCCGATGACGCCGCGCCCCTATGACGGCCGCGACCGTGTCGAGACGCCGAAAAAACCGCTCAACATCATTGAGCCGGAAGGCAAGAACTACACCATTACCGGCGACATGGTGCACTGGCAGAACTGGGATTTCCACCTGAGCCTGGATTCCCGCGTCGGCCCGATGATTTCGACCGTCACTTACAACGACAACGGGAAAAAGCGTCAGGTGATGTATCAGGGATCGCTCGGCGGCATGATTGTCCCTTACGGCGATCCAGACGTGGGTTGGTACTTCAAGGCCTATCTCGACTCCGGCGACTACGGCATGGGCACCCTGACCTCGCCGCTGGTGCGCGGTAAAGACGTGCCGTCCAACGCCGTGATGCTTAACGAAACCATCCCGGACTACACCGGCACGCCGATTGAGATCCCGCGCGCGATCGCCATTTTCGAACGCTACGCGGGGCCAGAATATAAACATCAGGAGATGGGCAAGCCGAACGTCAGCGCCGAACGCCGCGAGCTGGTGGTGCGCTGGGTGAGTACCGTGGGCAACTACGATTACATCTTCGACTGGGTGTTCCACGAAAACGGCACCATCGGCATTGACGCCGGTGCAACGGGTATCGAGGCGGTGAAAGGCGTGCAGGCGAAAACCATGCATGACGCCACCGCCAAAGACGACACAAAGTACGGCACGCTGATCGATCATAATATCGTGGGCACCACGCACCAGCACATCTATAACTTCCGTCTTGATATGGACGTGGACGGCATCAACAACAAGCTGGTGGCGATGGACCCGGAAGTGAAGCCGAATACCGCCGGCGGCCCGCGCACCAGCACCATGCAGGTGAACCAGTACGATATTGATACCGAACAGCAGGCGGCACAGAAGTTTGACCCGGGCACCATCCGACTGCTGAGCAACACCAGCAAGGAGAACCGCATGGGCAACCCGGTCTCGTACCAGATTATCCCTTACGCGGGCGGTACCCATCCGGTGGCGACCGGCGCGAAATTTGCCCCGGACGAGTGGATTTACCATCGTCTGAGCTTTATGGATAAACAGCTGTGGGTCACGCGTTACCACCCTGACGAGCTGTATCCGGAAGGGAAATTCCCGAACCGCTCCATCCACGACACGGGCCTTGGGCAGTACAGCAAGGATAACGAGTCGCTCAACGATCAGGATGACGTGGTGTGGATGACCACCGGCACCACCCACGTGGCGCGCGCGGAAGAGTGGCCGATCATGCCGACGGAATGGGTGCATACCCTGCTTAAACCGTGGAACTTCTTCGACGAGACGCCAACGCTCGGGAAGAAGAAAGAAGAAAAATAACCACCCGCCGGGCAATTGCCCGGTTTTTTTTGCCCTGACGTTTGATGATCGCCCTCGCTTGCTTATAGTTACTGATATATCACCTGCATGATTTTTCCCCCGGACGGGAAAGGCTTTATGGAAAAAAGAAAAAAACCGACGCTGGAACGGGCAACCTGGCCGACGCGCCACGCCATGGTTATGCACGGGCTGGCGATGAACCTGCCCTGGCTGGCTTTCGTCAACATCAGCTTCGCCGTGATGATTCTGCTGCGCCATGTTCTGCTTAACGCCAGCGATCCCCTTTATCCCCACTTGCCGCATATGATGAAAATGGTCGACGCTTCGATGCTCGGCATTATTATCCTCTCGGCTGCACTGATCCTTATGGGCTGGCGGCGCATCGCCGGTATCAGCGTAGTGCTGTGTATCTGTAGCGCTATCTGGTCGATATCATGCTTCTGGTTTATCACCGATTTACTGCTGCCCCACGTCTGGCCGCTGTGCGTTATTTTATTACTCGCTGGGTTAACGGCCCTCTACTTTTACCCTGTGGGGTTGCTCGCCTTCGTGCTCCCGCTCTGGATAACCCTGCCGATTGCAAGCTGGGCACTGAATGATGGCCTTAATCTTCACTTCGTTATCATCTGGAGCGTCTTTTCGCTGATCCTGATCTGCGGGCGATTCATCCTCTTAAGCTGGTTTGACGAGGCCTGGCGACGTAACCAGCAAAACCAGCTGCTGATCTCACGACTGGATGCGCTGGCGCATCAGGATCCGTTAACCACAACCGCCAACCGCCGGAAGATGGAGGTGGTGCTGGAGAACGCGGTTGAGCAGAAGAAACCGTTCTCGCTGATTATGCTGGATATTGACTATTTCAAACGCTACAACGACACCTACGGTCACCAGGCGGGTGACGAATGTCTGACGCGGGTGGCGCGGGTGCTGAAGCAGTCGGTGCGCACACCTGAGGATGTGGTGTCACGCTACGGTGGCGAAGAGTTTCTGGTGATTCTGTTTAATTGCCCTGAAGCCATCGCGGAAAAGGTCGCCCTGCGTATTAAGGACGGCCTGCGCGCGGAGTCCATACCGCACGGCTCCTCAACCGTCAGTGACCACGTCACCGTGAGCATGGGCATTGCGAGCATGGCGGAGGGATTAGCCGGCACCGAGATCATTGCCCGCGCCGACGCGGCGCTGTACCGGGCGAAAGAGGCCGGGCGGGATCGGGTATGCCGCTGAGAACGACGGCTATTCCTTATGCCGCTCGGCGATCCACTTACGGTATTGCCCGGGCGACATTCCTGTCACGCCAGAGAATGCGCGTCTGAATGCCGTATCGTCAGCGTAACCGCAAGCCTCGGCAATCTGCCCTATCACGTTTCCCGGCTGCTCCAGGAGCCGCATCGCCTTTTCAATACGCATGCGCGTCAAAAAGTTTTTAGGGCTTTCATTCATCTCTTCCGCCATTTTTCGATGCAGGGTACGGGTGGTCATATTCAGCGCCCGCGCAAGCTGCTCCACGGTAATCGCCGGATTTTCATACCGGACGATGTGCTCCGCTTTCATAATCATCGGGTGTACTGAGTTTAAAAAACCAGCCGGCGCGTAAACCTGCTGAGACAACGGCTGGCTGTCAGCCACGGCCATATCGGCCGTCAGGCGCGCCAGCTTCTGCCCCGCGTGCAGACGAATGATGTGCAGCGCCACGTCAACCCACGAGAGCGGGCCTCCGGAAGTGATAATCCGCGCGTCCTGCACCAGCGCCTTCCCCCAGACCGGTTTGCTGAGTGGATAACGCTGGCGGAAAGTGTGGTAAAGCCACCAGGTCGTCGTGCATGTCCGGCCATTTAGCACCCCCGCTTCGGCGAGAACCAGCCCGCCGGCACAGGCTCCCGCCAGCAACGCCCCCTGACTATGCTGGCCCCGCAGCCATTCGCCAGCCTCGTGGACCGCCGCTGGCGAGACCGGGCGCTTTTGCTCGTCAAGTTTCATCCCGCTGACAATCACGAGATCGAAGGTTCCGCCGGTTGTAAAACTCCCGTCGGCGTCAATCAGCCGGCCCTGTGCGTCCGGAACCGGCGTCCCCTCCGCGGTGATGATGGCCGCTTCAAAAGGAGAAATGCCCTCGCCGTCCGGCTGCTGGGCAATCACCTCGTTGGCCAGCCAGAACATATCGCAGAGCCCAGCCACGGCGGATTTCATGCTGCCGGGTAACGCTAAAATGCCAATTTTCATGATTCAGGTCTGAGCAGAATGTCTGATTTCGTATGATAACCGTCATTTCGGACACTACAAGCGTCATTACACCTCTCGTTACACTGTGCCTCACCGTCCCTCAGGAAATTACGTCACGCCTATGAAACCGACACGCTTGCCCGTTCTTCTTACTTTGCTGTGCCTGGCCGCATCGCAGCCAGTGCAGGCGCGGATTAATAACATCATCCTCGTGCACGGAGCCTTTACCGATGGTTCCGTCTGGCAGGCGGTAATCGGCCGCTTGCAGTCCCGGGGCTACCACGTCACGGCAGTGCAGAACCCCCTGACTTCGCTGGCAGATGACGTCGCCGCCACGGAGCGCGTCATCGATCGCCAACAAGGGGATGTCGTCCTTGTCGGGCACTCTTGGGCCGGCGCGGCGATCGCCCAAGCGGGCAATAACCCGAAGGTGAAGAAGCTGGTTTTCCTTTCCGCCCTTGCCCCCGATAGCGGAGAATCGGTCGCCTCTCTTCTGACCCGTCTTAACGCGCCGATGGCGGACATGCGCCCGGATAAGCAGGGATTCATCTGGCTGGACGATCCCGTGGCTTATCAGCGCGTTATGGCCAATGACCTGCCTCTCAGACGCGTAAAAGTACTTACGGCGACCCAGCAGCCTATCGCGGCGAGCGCATTTAGCGAGAAGATTGAGCACGCCGCCTGGCGTGAAAAACCCTCATGGTATTTGCTGACCGAAGACGATCGCGCCCTCTCTCCCGGCGTCCAGCAGCAGCTTGCCGGTGCCATGAACGCCACCGTCATGCGGATAAAGAGTAGCCATATGTCGATGATTTCCCACCCGGACGCCGTCAGCCAGCTTATCGAACAAGCAACCCAGCCCAACGTAAAGGAAACCAAAAAATGAAGATCCTGCATATAGATTCAAGCATTAACGGCGAGTTCTCACTTTCACGTCAGCTGACGGCAGAGGTGGTTCGCCAGCTCGCGTCAGACAAGGTGGTCTATCGCGACGTCGTTAAGGCGCCCGTTGCCCATCTCACCGGCGCCGTTGCCGCCGGCTTCCGGACGCTGCGGATAGCCACGGACGCGACGGCGCAAGACGTCCGCGAACGCCAGCTGTCCGGGGAGCTGGTGAACGAATTTCTCGACAGCGACATTATCGTAATAGGCGCGCCTATGTATAACTTCTCCGTTTCAACGCAGCTTAAAGCCTGGTTAGATCGGCTGGCCCAGCCGGGAAAAACATTCAGCTATACCCCAACGGGCCCGGTGGGACATGCGACCGGCAAGAGGATTATCGTCGTTTCTACTCGCGGCGGGATCTATCACGGTACGCCAATCGCAGACATGGATTTTCAGGAGCGATACCTGCAGAAGTTTTTTGGCTTTCTGGGCATCGACAGAGTGGAATTCGTGCGTGCTGAAGGGGCGACGCGCGGTGAGGAGATCCGCGCTAAAGGCGTTGCGCAGGCGTTTGACGCAATTCCGTCCGTCATCGCCGCCTCGCTGAATTAGTCATCGGGTGAAAGCATGCCGGGTAAGCGTGGCCGCCACCCGGCTTTTTTTAGTACCGCACGCAAACCGACTTGGTTTCGCACCAGCCGTCCAGCCAGTCCGGGCCAAAATCACGTCCTGTACCAGACTGCTTCATCCCGCCGAACGGCAGGTTGGCGTCAATCAGCGTATGGCTGTTCACCCATACGGTGCCCGCCTGCAGCCGATCGGTGTACTCCAGCGCCTTGCTGATATTCTGCGTCCAGACGCTGGCCGTCAGGCCATATTCGGTGTCGTTTGCCAGCTGGAGCGCCTCTTCTCCGTCGGATACTCGCACCAGGTTGACCACCGGACCAAACACCTCTTCTCGGGTTAACCGCAGCGCGGCATCCGGGTTCACCACCAGCGTAGGCGACACGTAATAGCCTTTGCCCTCCGGGCCGCGATTACCGACGATCAGCTCCGCATTGCGCGACGTCGCCTCGTCGAGGAATGTCTGCACCTTATCGCAGTGGGCGCGCGACACCAGCGGGTTGATAAACGCCTCCGGCGACATGCCCGGCCCGACGCTCAGGGATTTCACCGCCTGTTCGAACCCGCTCACCAGCGTGTCAAACAGCGGGGCTTCAATGTAGATGCGCGAGCTCGCCGCGCACACCTGCCCCTGGTTCAGGAAGCTGCCGGTCATTAATCCTTCTATCACCCATGCGGGGTCCGCATCCTTCAGCACGATGGCCGGGTTTTTCCCGCCCAGCTCCAGGGTCACCCCGGTTAGCGTGTCCGCCGCCGCGCGGGCAATTTGCTTACCCGTTGCCGTTGAGCCGGTAAAGCTCACCTTCGCAATATGCGGGTGCGAGGTCAGCGCTGCGCCACACACCGCGCCGCTGCCGGTTACTACGTTGAACACCCCGTCCGGGATGCCCGCTTCGCTGGCCAGCTCCGCCACGCGCAGCATGGTCAGCGGCGTGGTTTCAGACGGCTTAATGACAATTGAGCAGCCCGCGGCCAGCGCAGGCATCACTTTCCACATCCCGATCATCAGCGGGAAGTTCCAGGGCACAATCCCGGCCACCACACCAACCGGCTCCTTACGCGTCCACGCCTGGTAGCGCGCACCCTGCGGCAGCGGGATGGAAAGATCGAGGGTTTTGCCCGCAATTTTGGTGGTCAGCCCGGCGGTATAGCGCATCCAGTTGAGGGTGCAGCCCACTTCAAAAGCCCGGGAGATGTTAATTGATTTGCCCTGCTCCAGCGTTTCAAGCTGGGCCAGCTCCTCGCCGTGCTGTTCGACCAGATCGGCGAAATGGAGCAGGATCCGCTCGCGCTCCGCCGGTAATTTTCCGGCCCAGGTGCGGGCCACAAAGGCGCGCCAGCCGGACATAACGGCCCGGTCAACGTCATCGACGCTGGCATCGGCGGTCGAGGCAATCACCTCGCCCGTGGCCGGGTTGTAGACGTTCAGCCGTTTTTCGCTGTCCGACGCGGCCTGACGCCCTTCAATCCACAGGCCGTGGTGTCGGTCTAAAAACTGCTGCACGGCAGGCAGAACAGCCACCGGTGATTCAGACATAGGATACTCCTTCGTTATTCTTCGCAGGGTGTTCATCCAGTCTATGTGGGGTTTTGCATTCTCGCTTTTGTCTCTGTGACATTCGCTTTGCCACCTGTGACAGGTGCCGCAAATCGCGATAATCGCCGCTTATATCGCTGTTACCGGTGAGTGTTCTTTCCTATAGTCAGCCTCATAGCTCTGACAAAATGCAACACAAATGCAACAATGCGAAAACGTTGACGGTGCAGCGAGAGAAACGATGGCGTGTGCAAGCGAGCAGGAACAGTATCAGCAGTGGCTGGCGCAGATTAACCAGGTTTGCGGGCGTTTCAACGCGCAGCCCACCGAAGGCAAATTCTTCGGCGAGCTGGAAACCAGCTACGCGCGCAGCCTGAAGCTCAGTACCGTCACCGCCGGCGGCGTTAACCTGTTCCGCTCCCGACGGGAGATCGCACAGAGTAATGATGCCTGGTTCTACACCGTCTTCCAGCTTGAAGGCAGCGCGCAAATTGAGCAGGATGAGCGTCGCGCGGTGCTCAGAACCGGGGATATCACGCTGATTGACGCCTCTCGTCCCTGCTCGATCAACTGGCAGGAAAAGTCCCGCCAGATTTCGCTGCTGGTTCCCCGTCAGATTATCGAGCAGCAGTGCCGCTTTCAGGAAATAAGCTGCGCGCTCGCCCTTTCCCGCACCTTACCCACGGTACAGCTGAGCCATCGCCTGCTGATGGAGAGTATGAACAACCCCGACCTGAGTGACCGGGAGAGTGAAGCGGCGCTTGAGGCGATGGTCTGCCTGCTGCGCCCCGCGTTCCAGCAGCGCGACGTGATTCAGCCGCGCAAGGAGCGCCAGTTTCAGCACGTTGTGGCGCTGATTGACAACCATATTCAGTCTGAATCGCTGCGTCCGGAATGGATTGCCGCCGAGAGCGGAATGTCCGTGCGCAGCCTCTACCGCATGTTTGCCGAGAAGGGGCTGGTGGTGGCGCAGTACATTAAAAACCGTCGTCTGGATCTCTGCGCGCAGGAATTGCAGTCAACCGGCGACGATGAAAAGCTGGCGGGCATTGGCTACAGCTGGGGATTCACCGACCATAGCCACTTTTCAACGGCCTTTAAGCAGCGTTTTGGCGTCTCGCCGGGTGAATACCGCAAGCGCTACCGCTAGCTATTTTTTCAGCCACTTACCGTTAATGCCCTTCACGTACTCGCCCGGCTGCGCGCGGGCCACCAGCTTTTGCCCCGCCATTTTCGCCACTTCATCAACCGGCAAATTATTGCTGTCGGCCAGCTTCTGATAGCTCTCCGTGCGCGCCGCGTTAATGCGATTCACCAGCTCCAGCGTTTCGGCATCCTGTTGGATCGGAGCAAGATAGCCGCTCAGGGTTTCCCCCACGCGCCCCTGCGCGCGGGCATCGTTTAAGGTCAGCGCAGCCGCCTGCACGTTTATACTCAGGGCCAGTAAAATCAACGCTAATCGTTTCATGGCATCCTCAGAACAGATCGCTGCGCGATTTCAGCAGGGCTTCAACGTCTTTATCGACCTTGATGTGGATCTCGTGTTCGATTTTGACATTCATATTGATGGTAATCGGCTCCTTTGGCGCAGCGACTTCAATGCGCGGCGTACAGCCGGTCAGTAGCGCGGCAACGGTGAGCGCACCAGCCATCTTTTTCATTGTTGTTCCTCACTTTCCTTGCCAGTCGAACTGCGGAGACCGGGAATCGCCGCGTGTTGCTCAAACCAGGTTTGCAGGTTGTCGCCAAAACGCAGGCTGCGCCACAGGGTAAAGACATTCTCGTCATGGGTGTAGTTCAGATTGACGGAGCTGCTTTTGCCGTCCACGCGGCTGGTCCCCTTGATGGTCGCCTGCATGGTTAATTCACCCAGGTTATCTAAATTGATTCTCGTCCACGACTGCGAAATTTCCATGTAGCGGAGCCAGTTAATCGCTGCGCCCGCGACCATATTATCCTTCACGATGGCGTCTGCCGTATCTTTGTCGATGCGCAGCGTCATTGGCCCCGGGTTGGTCAGCCAGCCATCTTTAATGATCCATTTTTCATTGTCCAGCCAGAACGGCAGTGCCCCGCTCACCGGGCCCGACAGGGTAAACTGCTTCGGGTTGACGGCGCTGATCAGCTCGCTTGAGGAGATATTGTCCACGCGCAGCAGGGCCGGATCGTGCTGCGGCATCCGCAGTTGCTGCATGGTGATCTTCCCGCCGAGCGTTTCCACCTTAACGTTGGTGAGCAGCAGCGGGTTGTCCTCCGTCCAGGGGTAATTCCCCTGCAGGTCCGCGGTAATGTTGCGCGCGGTCACCAGGTTTTCCACTTCGCCAATGCGCAACGTGACCGGGCCGCGCGTGCCCAGTGACCAGGTGCCCTCGCTGAAGCGGAACGGCAGCACAAAATCGACGCCGTTGATCTGGTTGTCCGGCATCCAGGCGCTGCCGGATTTCAGCACGCCGTGTCCGCCCGCCTCAAAGCCCTGATCGGGGGCCGCCGAGAAGGCAACCTGCGCATAGAGTTCACCGTCACGCAGCGTCATTTTCCAGTCCGGCGGAACCAGCGGCTGGAAGACGGTGAGCGACTGTTTCGGCCACCAGGCCTGCCCGCGAAGGCGCACGCCATCCCAGCGTCCGTTCACCTGTACCGGGCCGATGTTGTCCGCATGGAGGTCGCCCTTAAACTGAAAAACAGTCGGGTCGGTACCGTCGACGCTGAAGGTCAGGACCGAGGGCGGCAACACGCTGCCGCCGGAGAACCGGGTTTGCCCGGCATTCAGCGACAGCGCGCCGCTGAATGCGGGTTTTTCGGCATCGCGCAGCCAGCGTACAGGCCGATCCAGCACCAGACGCGGCTTGCTGACCTCCATGGTGCCGTACTGAAGCTTGTCAAAACCGGTGGAGAGCGCCGTCAGTTCAATAAGGTTGTCTCGCCACTCGCCTTTCCCGGCGACATCCCAGCGGGCATGCATCGGCGTAAAGCCGCCTTTTCCCCAGTAGCGCCACTGCCACAGGCCGTTATCAGGTAAAAAGTCGTTGGCCTGACCGTCCAGGTGGAGTTCAAAACCGCCCATCTCGTTTTCATGGGCACGCAGAATAGCCTGCAGACGCCCGTCCACGCCCTTCTGGGTGAGCCTCACGCCCGCCAGCGGCCAGCGGATTTCATCGATATCGAGTGAGTCAATAATGCGCCCGCGCGAGCGGAGCAGCGCGCCGGGCTCAAAAGCAAGCTGCGGTTCATACAGGCTGCCGGTCAGTGTGGCGGGCAATTTGGCGTAAAGAATGAGATCGTTTTGCTTCGCCTCGCCGCTCAGATGCAGCGGCATGTTGCTGTTTTCCATGCTGAGCCTGCCGGGCCCAATGTTCAGTACCGCGTTACCTTTACCCGCATCGCCTTGCGTCAACACGTTCAGTCGTCCGGTCAGGGTGGCTTTCTCCAGCCCCTGCTGCCAGTTGTCGGCGCGAAGGGACACCCGCCCGCTCAACGGCATACCCGAAAGATCCCAGTTCCAGCGCCCGTCGCTGATGTTCAGCTGTTCCGCCGTGATCTGCCACGGCAGGTCGAGAAGCGGATCGGGGTTATCCCGCGCCATCACCACCAGCTGTCCCTGATTGTCTTCCCAGTCGAGATCGGCATCGACCAGAGACGTTAACTGTGGCACGTTAAAGGTCGCGACCGCGTGGCCTTTCACCGGCACGCCGTCCGGCACCAGCGGCAAAGTGAGCTCGCCCACCAGCTTAATCGGCTGCGGCTGGTCAGGGAGCTGAACATCGAACTGGCTGACCGAGAGCGTCTGGCCGCGAAGCGTGCCTTTGATGCTGACCTGTTCGCCTCGGTAAGCGATCTCCTGGCTGGAGGGCGTCAGTGACGCATTAAGCTCGCCCTGCCACTGCTGCCAGGGCGAGAGCGTCAGACGGTGAATGGTGAGCCAGGTATTGGGCAACACAGCCTGCCACTGGGCCAGCGTTTTGGGGGCGACCGTAGAGGGTGCAGACTGGGGAATTTTGCTCAGGCAGACGGTGTTAAGATCCAGTGCGCCGATATCCAGTTTCCAGCGGCTAGGATGTGACAGCGTCACGTTATCGATGCGGGCAATTTCGCAGTCTTCCACCAGATAGCGAAGATCGGGGATCACCAGCGCGTGGCGAGTCAGTTTTGGGCTTTCTTCGAAAGCAATGCGCGTCCCGACGGGGAGCCAGATCCCGGCAAGCGTCGGCACCCACTGGGCGAGCGTCATCAGCAGCGTCAGCGGCACCACAATCAACAGCAGTAAAACCGCAATGGCGGCTTTGTATTTACCCTTCATGGGCAGTTAATGTCCTGATTTTTCGAAAGAATTAAGCTGGCAATGCCGAATATTGTCGCATGTTTGGCGGTTGAGTTGAAGTTAACCACAAGATAAAGGATAGATGCTGTAAGGAGTATGAGAAAACTTTTTGCTATGCGTAACCTAAAGAACACATTTTAGATTCAGTGGGTTACGCATTATCTCAGACGTAAAAACGGGAAAACACTGCGTAACTAATACCTGTTCCTGGGCATTGCCAATAGGTAGAGCATGGCAAATATCAACGACCCCCAATACACTGAATCGTACCGCCATGGATCAAAATCGATATGTAAAAAACCGCGAACAAACTCATAGCCGTTGGCAAAAACATTAATCTGGATGGCTGCAATCGCTATCACAAACAGCGTATAGGCAATGAACAATGGATATTTACGGAGCCTATTGACCTTGAGTTTTCCAATCAACAGTAAGAAGAAAACCGCAATAGATGCTATAAAATAGTACAAAACAGGCAACATCGGCGCAGATAAGGATAACTCCACTTGTTGCGACATGCATCATTCTCCCTCTTTTCAGAAACTCACCCGGTTCCTAATATCGTCCCATCACATCCGGAAGGATTGCAGTTTTCATACCCTATTGCCATTCTTTCAAGTAATACCGATATGCGTTTTTCGCACCCGTTACCCACTCCGTTTTGCCCAACCTGATTTGAACCGAGTCGCGCCGAAGATTTCTCGTACTAAGAATATCATGGAGTTAGGGTGTATATATGCTCTAGAATAATTGATAGAACTTATTGAATTCAATAATATTTTATAAATTGTAAGATAATTTTAATCATGCTAACGTGAATGCAAAATCACTGGAGAAAGTCTTATGAAACTCGCGGTATATAGCACAAAGCAGTACGACAAAAAGTATCTGCAACATGTTAACGAAGCTTACGGGTTTGAGCTTGAATTTTTCGACTTTCTGCTGTCCGAGAAAACCGCCAAAACGGCGCACGGCTGTGAAGGCGTCTGCATTTTTGTTAACGATGACGGCAGTCGTCCGGTGCTGGAAGAGTTGAAAAAGCAGGGAGTGAAGTATATCGCCCTGCGCTGCGCCGGCTTTAACAACGTTGATCTCGACGCGGCAAAAGAGCTGGGTCTGAAGGTGGTTCGCGTCCCGGCGTACTCCCCGGAAGCGGTAGCAGAACATGCGATTGGCATGATGATGTCGCTCAACCGTCGTATTCACCGCGCTTATCAGCGTACGCGTGACGCCAACTTCTCGCTGGAAGGGCTGACCGGCTTTACCATGTACGGCAAAACCGCGGGCGTGATCGGCACCGGTAAAATTGGCGTGGCTGCCCTGCGCATTCTGAAAGGCTTCGGCATGCGTCTGCTGGCATTCGATCCGTACCCGAGCGCCGCAGCGCTGGATCTGGGCGTGGAGTACGTTGACCTGCCGACGCTGTTCTCGCAGTCCGACGTGATCTCCCTTCACTGCCCGCTGACGCCGGAAAACTACCACCTGCTTAACCAGGCGGCGTTTGACCAGATGAAAGACGGCGTGATGATCATCAACACCAGCCGCGGCGGTCTGGTGGATTCTCAGGCCGCTATCGAAGCGCTGAAAACCCAGAAGATTGGTGCGCTGGGGATGGACGTCTATGAGAACGAACGCGATCTGTTCTTTGAGGACAAGTCTAATGACGTCATCCAGGACGACGTGTTCCGTCGCCTCTCAGCCTGCCATAACGTCCTGTTTACCGGACACCAGGCGTTTCTGACCGCCGAAGCGCTGATCAGCATTTCGGAAACCACGCTGGGGAATCTTCAGCAGTTAGAAAAGGGTGAACCGTGCCCTAACGAACTGGCTTAACTGCGACGCCGGGTGGGGCTAAGCCTCATCCGGCGCGTTTGTTTCCCAGCTTCGGTGAGCAACGCGCCACCAGAGCAGGACGGCGGCCAGCGCAATCGCGCTCAGGACACTGAATGCCGTCGCAAACGAGTAATGACCGGCGATCGTGCCGGTTAACGCCGGGCTCATGGCTGCCCCCACTCCCTGCATCAGCATCACCACACTCTGCCCGGCATTAACGTGCCCGCTTCCGCGCAGCAGCACCACAATAAACGACGGTACGACGACACCCAGAATCCCGGCAGCGAGACCGTCGAGAATTTGTACCGGGATCATCATTAACGGCGCGTCGGTCGATGCCGCCAGCGCCGCGCGCACCGGCATAACCAGCAGCGCCAGCATAATCAAGCGCCAGTAGCCGTAGCGTTCTATTCGGCCTGCAACCCAGATGGCAACGGGGATCATCACCGCCTGCGAGATGATGACGGTGCCTGCCGCGTACAGGCCAGGGTTGTTCGAGGCGGGTGCCGCGGCCACCCTCATGCTCAGCATCGGCAGCAGTGCGGCATTCGCCAGGTGGAACAGCAGTAGCATCAGCCCGGTCACAAACAGCGCCCGGTTTTTAATCAGCACCGCGAAGCCGGGGACAGGAACGCTACCTGAGGATGAAAGCCCTCGCGCCGCATCGTTATCAATGTCCCCGTTGCGGATGGCAAGCAGCGCGCAGAGCGTCAGCAGCGTCGTGCAGGTCATCAGCAGGAAAATCCCGCCGACGCCCCAGTACCAGGCAATACCGCCTGCTATCACTGCGGTGACAAAATTACCGCCGTGATTGAACGCCTCATTTTTGCCCATCTGCGCGCTGAACCCGCGCTGGCCGGTCAGGCCCAGCGTAATCCCGGCGATGAGCGGCCCGACAAACGCCGCGCAGATGCCGGTGACCATTTGTGAGACGGCAACAACGCTGGTCTGCTGGCTAAACCAGAGCAGCAGCGTGCTCAGGGTGATCAAAGTGCAGAGCAGCGCCAGTACGGCGCGTTTGTTCCGCGAAGTGTCAGTAATTACCCCCGCCGGGAGCGTAGCCAGCAATCCCGCCAGCCCACCGGCAGTCATCAGGATGCCAATATCATCGGGGCTCCAGTGGCGTTCTGTCAGAAAGATACCGAGAAAAGGACCAAGGCCATCACGGACATCCGCAATGAAAAAACTTGTCAGGCATAACGCCCGCAGCGAACGAAGAGACATACTTCCTGCCTGTAAATTATCCGGCTCGCGTTTCGCGATGACCCGCGTCCAGACGATCGTACAATAAAATTTAAAATGTAGCGTAGCGCTGCTTATTGAAAATCAGATGACGGCCCAAAAGACCGGATTAACCGGGGAGGCTACGCGTCACACCAGCCTCCGACGAGCTGTAGCAAAATGTGAATAGCCGCCGGGAACATCAACAGGAAGAGTAAAACTGTCACCACAGCAATCGCCATCAGAAACTCCTTTTAAATTTTCGTTTTACGAAATCGTAGTCAGTATTTTTAAATTGTCACTGACGCTCGGCTATTTTCTTCATTATTCACGGGGACGCCCCTTTTTATTAGCGCCCCCGTTGCTGGTTTGATTAAAATTCGCGTTTAAAACGCCGGAGCTTTACCTTTTGATTATGCTTTTGCTGCTCAAATAGCAAAGTTTTCCGTCATCTGCTTCAGTGCCCTGGACTGCTCGGTCAGCGCCTGCGATGCCGCTGCGGACTGCTCAACGAGCGCCGCATTACCCTGCGTCACGCCATCCATCTGGGTGACAGCAGCGCTGATTTGCATGATGCCCTGCATTTGCTCAACCGAGGCCATTGAAAGACTGTCCATAGTTTCAGCAAGCGTAGCCACGTTGCTCGCAGCCCGCAAAATCGTCTCTGCCGTTCTGGATGCCACCGACACACCGTTATCGACATCCTCAACGGCATGCTCAATCAGCGCCCCAATTTCTTTGGACGCCGTTGCGCTGCGCTGAGCGAGATTTCTGACTTCCGTCGCCACCACGGCGAAGCCACGACCATGCTCACCGGCACGTGCAGCCTCGACCGCCGCATTCAGCGCCAGAATATTAGTCTGGAAAGCAATCCCTTCTATAACGCTGGTGATTTCCTTTATCTTCAGGGCGTTAGCCGAGATATTCTGCATCGTTTCGCTCATTTCGCCCACGGCAGACTCACCTTCACGTGCCAGTGCTTCCGTCTTTCTTGCTGACGTTGCCGTATGCTCCGCGACCTCGGTATTGTTCCGAACGGTCATCGTCAGCTGTTCCATGCTGGCGGCAGTCTGCTGCAACGCCGCCGCCTGCTCCTCGGTACGAGACGATAACTCCATATTGCCCTGCTCGATCTCACCGGCAGCCAGATCCACCGACGTCGCGGCCTCTTTGATTTCAGTGACAAGGGTTTTCAACTGGGTCTGCATGTTGTCCAGAGCCGCAAGCAGCGTGCCGGTTTCATCCATCCGGGTAATACGTATGGTTGAGGTGAGATCGCCGGCGGCAATGGTGTTCGCCGTATTCACGGCCTGCTTTAGCGGTCGGAGAATACTGCGCGACAGCAAAATGCCCGTCAGCAGCGCGGTGACAACCGCCGCAATCATTCCCAGGATTATCATCATGCGCGTACGGAAGCGTTCTTCAGCCAGTCGGGTTTGACGTTCAGCCATAATGCGGTACTCGTCGCTCAGCGCTTGCTGAATAACACCCCGCATGGCGTCCATTTGCTCTTTTCCGGTATTACGCTCCAGGCTACTGATGAACGCATCCATCTCTTCCCCCCCGCGGGATACGCTCTCTCTTCGCTGGATTAACGGCAGCGCAAATGACTTTTTCCATTCTTCTTCAAGCCTGGAGAGGGTGGTTAATTTTTGCTGCTGCGACGGGTTATCACGCGTAAGCCCTGCAATTTCGTCAACTTTGCTTTTAAACCTCTCATCCCCCTGCGTGAAGGGTTGAAGAACGTCCTGATTACCGGTGAGCGCAAAACCGCGAATGCCGGTTTCCATGTTGATCAGGTTTTCGGTTACGGAGCGAAGGTTATCGACCACTTTATAGCTATGAACGTTGAGCTTGCTGACGGCCGTCACTCTGTCAAAGCTCAAATAGAGCAGCCCGCAGACGACGGACATTAAAACCACAATTGCGCCAAATGCTATGGTAAGCCGGGTGCCGATGTTGAGATTTTTAAACATGACTCTTCCTTAATAATTAGCATAGGTTCATCTTCTGGAGATGAATTTTAATAACGGCTTATTTCTTGTGGTTAATGGAAATGGGTTTCCACCACGACCACACCCATGCTAATCGGCAGAGAAAATTAATACTTTAGGCTGAGACAAAAATATAATAATCATCTTTTTGCGATGATTCTTATATGCAATAAATGGCCATGTACCAGTCAGCATAAATAATTAAATAAACTTGCGAGCATTATAAAATTGAGATTGGTAAAAGCGCCTAAATTTAAGCACATTTAATATAAATATATTTCAAACTATTAATAAATGTAAATTTCAGTTCTTTTTTTGACCATTTTCGAGCTTTCAGACCTATAAAAAAACCGGGCGCGGGGCCCGGTTATCTTCTTAGCTAAAAGTGGCTTTATGCGCTCAACCCGCGATTCTCCAGCATCGGTTCAATCTTCGGATCGTGTCCGCGCCAGTTTCGATAAAGTTCGGCTAAGTCAGCGCTGTTGCCGCGAGACAAAATCGCCTCACGGAATTTCTGTCCGTTTTCACGCGTCAATCCACCCTGCTCCACGAACCACTGATAGCCATCGTCCGCCAGCATTTGCGTCCACAGGTAGGCGTAATACCCCGCCGCGTAGCCGCCGCCAAAAATATGGGCAAAGTAGCTGCTGCGATAGCGCGGCGGTACAGCGGGCAGATCCAGCCCCTCTTTTTTCAACGCGGCGGCTTCGAATTCTTCAACGCTCGACACGGCCTCGCTGATGCCGTGCCAGTTCATGTCCAGCAGCGCCGCACTCAGCAGCTCCGTCATGTCATAGCCCTTGTTGAAATGGGTCGCGTTGAGCATGCTTTCCCGCAGCGCGTCCGGCATGGGGTCACCGGTTTCGTAATGACGGGCATAGTGGCTAAACACCTGAGGATGGCTGGCCCAGTGCTCATTGATTTGCGACGGGAATTCAACGAAATCACGCGGCGTATTGGTACCGGACAGCGTGGCGAAGCGCTGGCTGGCAAACAGACCGTGCAGGGTATGGCCAAACTCGTGGAACAGGGTTATCACGTCATCCCAGGACAGAAGCGCGACGCCGCCGTTACCCGGCTTTTGGTAGTTGCAGACGTTGTAGATCACCGGGCGGGCAGCAAGCTCAAAGGACTGCTCGATGAAATTGCCCATCCAGGCGCCGCCCTGCTTGGAATCGCGGGCGAAGAAGTCGCCGTAAAACAGCGCCATGCCCTCACCGGTATGGTCAAAAATTTCCCATACGCGGACGTCAGGGTGATAAACCGGAATGTCGAAACGCTCCACAAAACGAATGCCAAACAGCTGGCTGGCCGCCCAGAATACACCGTCCTGCAATACGGTATTGAGCGCAAAATAGGGCCGAATCTGCGATTCATCGAGGGCATATTTCGCCTGACGCACGCGCTCGGCATAAAAGGCCCAGTCCCAGGCCTGCACGGTGAAGCCACCCTGCTCGTCGTCGATGACCTTCTGAATATCGGCCTGCTCGCGTTCCGCGCGGGCGCGGGCGGCAGGCACAATGCCGCGCATAAATTCCAGCGCGGCGGCCGGGATTTTCGCCATCTGGTCGGCAATGCTCCAGCTGGCGTAATCCTCAAAGCCGAGCAGACGGGCCTGGCGCGCCCGCAGCGCCGTAAGGCGCAGGATCAGCGTGCGGGTGTCGTTTTCATCCCCTTTCTGGGTGCGCGTCCAGCCGGCGTTGAACAGGTTTTCGCGCGTCTGCCGATTGCGCAGCGCGGCTAGCGCAGGCTGCTGTGTCGTATTCAGGAGCGGGATCAGCCAGCGGTCGTTAAGCCCTTTTTCCGCGGCGGCCTGCGCCGCGGCGGCAATCTCTTCGGCGCTCAGGCCTTCAAGCTGGTGCGCGTAATCCACCACCAGCCCGCCCGCGTTGTTAGCGGCCAGCAGGCGCTGGTTAAACTGGCTGGTCAGGGACGCGGCCTCGGTATTCAGCGCCTTCAGCTCGGCTTTTTCCGCTTCATTCAGGCGCGCGCCGGCCAGAATAAAGCGCTGGTACGTCTCCTCGACCAGCCGACGGGATTCGGCATCCAGCGCGGCGCGGTCCTTCCAGACGCTCTCGACGCGGGCGAAAAGAATGTCGTTCAGCCAGATGTCGTTCGCCAGCGCGGCAAGTTCGGTGGAGAGCTGCTCCTCCAGTTCCTGCAGGTACGCATTAGTGTGCGCGGAGGTCATGGCGAAGAAAACGCTGCTGACGCGCGCGAGCATAACGCCGCTTTTCTCCAGCGCCAGCACGGTGTTAGTGAAGTCTGGCGCAGCGGTGTGAGAGACTATCGCCTCTATGTCCGCCCGCTTCTGGCGAAGCGCTTCTTCGAAGGCCGGACGATAATGCTCGTCTTTGATGGTATCAAAATGGGGAGCCTGGTAAGGCAGCAGGCTGATGTCAAAAAAGGGGTTGGTGGCCGTCATCTTTCACTCCTCCGAACGAATATCTTCCCAGAGTAGGCCAGGCCGCCATCGCCTGCAACGCCGTCATACAAATGTTGCCTTAACGCACCCTCTGCGGGCGTGCTATGTTAGTACCACACAAAAAGCGTTGAGGAACAGTGAGATGATTATTTTAGTTACCGGGGCAACGGCAGGTTTTGGTGAAAGCATCACGCGTCGCTTCGTCGCCAACGGGCATAAGGTGATTGCAACGGGTCGTCGTCAGGAGCGCCTTCAGGAGCTGAAGGACGATTTAGGTGACAGCATCCTGACCGCGCAGCTGGACGTGCGTAACCGTGCGGCCATTGAAGAGATGATTGCCAGCCTGCCGGCAGAGTGGCGCGCCATCGACGTGCTGGTCAACAACGCCGGTCTGGCGCTGGGCATGGAGCCTGCCCACAAAGCCAGCGTTGAAGACTGGGAAAACATGATCGACACCAACAACAAAGGGCTGGTGTACATGACCCGCGCGGTGCTGCCGGGCATGGTCGAGCGCAACCGCGGCCACATTATCAACATCGGTTCTACCGCCGGGAGCTGGCCTTACGCGGGCGGTAATGTCTACGGCGCGACCAAAGCGTTTGTGCGCCAGTTCAGCCTGAACCTGCGCACCGACCTGCACGGCACCGCCATTCGCGTCACCGATATTGAGCCGGGGCTGGTAGGCGGCACCGAATTCTCCAACGTGCGCTTCAAGGGCGATGACGCAAAAGCGGATAAAACCTACGAAAACGCCAACGCCCTGACGCCGGAAGATGTCACCGAAACGGTCTGGTGGGTCGCGACGCTGCCAAAACACGTCAACATCAATACCGTGGAAATGATGCCGGTCAGCCAGAGTTTTGCCGGACTTAGCGTCCATCGTGGCTAAATAAGCCCTTCCCGGCCCGCGGGCCGGGTCTGTTTCGGGTTATAAAAGAATGGTAGTATGTTCGGGCTAACTCTCTGAGAAATGACAACTCATGGCCGCTGAATCGCAACTCAACCCCACCCAGCCCGTAAACCAGCAAATCTATCGCATTTTGCGACGTGATATTGTCCATTGCCTGATCCCACCGGGAACGCCGCTTTCTGAAAAAGAGGTCTCCGTGCGATTTGACGTGTCCCGTCAGCCGGTGCGTGAAGCGTTTATTAAGCTTGCGGAGAACGGCCTGATTCAGATCCGCCCGCAGCGCGGCAGCTACGTGAACAAAATTTCACTCTCACAGGTGCGCAACGGCTGTTTCGTACGCCAGGCGATTGAATGCGCTGTGGTGCGCCGTGCCGCGACGCTCATTAATGACAACCAGTGTTACCTTCTGGAGCAAAACCTGCATCAGCAGCGCATTGCGATTGACCGTAAACAGCTCAACGATTTCTTCCAGCTTGATGATGAGTTTCACCAGAAGCTGGCGCAAATTGCAGACTGCCAGCTGGCCTGGGATACCATCGAGAATATCAAGGCCACCATTGACCGGGTGCGCTACATGAGCCTCGATCACGTCTCCCCGCCGGAAATGCTGCTCCGCCAGCATCACGATATTTTCAGCGCGCTGGAAAAACGCGACCCGGACGGCGTGGAAAAAGCGATGACCCTGCATCTGCAGGAGATAGGCGAATCCGTGCAGCTTATTCGTCAGGAAAATAGCGAGTGGTTTAGCGAAGAGTGATATTTGCCGCCCTTTTCGCGGGCGGCACCGTAATTAGCGAACGACTAACACCGGAATTGTGGCGTAGCGCAGAATAGATTCCGCATTTGACCCCAACAGATGGGTGGTGATGCCCGGATTTTTTGACCCGATGACAATCACGTCATATTCCCCTTCTTTGCTCAGCTTGATAATTTCATCGCGGACGCTGCCAAAACGAACCAGAGTGTGAATATTCTCCGGGGAGATATCGAACAGTCGTTTTAACTCGTTCATTTTCTTCCCGGATTCTGCGCTCATATACTCTTCAAACTTTTTAATATCGGCGTTGAATCCGCGCAGCAGAGACCGACTGCTGGCAGGCAGAATATTGACCAGGGTAATCGACGCGCCCTCGGCCTTTGCGAGGTTAGCCGCGTGGCGAACCGCTTTGTCGCTTAAATCCATTTCAAACACGTCAACAGGCATCAAAATCTTCTTATACATAAGCCTGACTCCTTATTCCGATGAAGGGTTATTTCCTGCAACCAGAATGGCATCGGGAATATAAACCAATCCTCAACGCTTACCCGTAGAAACTATCAATAAGTGAAAATAACGGTCTGCTTTGTAAATTGCCGTCGTGAAGCGTCAACGCCCCATGTATAAAGAAAAAAGTGTGAGTTTGATCAAAAACAAAAACATGACTGGCAGACAGGCGTATTTATAGTGCCCCGTGAGCGGCAAAACCTGAAATAGCGCCGTAACGGAAAGTTTAGAGAGGAGAAAATACCATGATGACATACGACCGTAACCGCAATGCAATCACCACCGGCAGCCGCGTCATGATTAGCGGCACCGGCAAAACCGGCGTGATTAAGGCGATTCACAGCGACGGGCTGGATGCCGCGCAGGTGCGCCGTGGCAAAACGGTGGAAGTGGAAGGATGCGAAGGTAAGTTCGAACCAATTGAACTGATTCGTCTGGGTATGCACTAAATTGTGCGCCGACATGCCGCCGCGAACGGCGGCATGTGTTGAATTACAAATGCGCCACGTACTCCGCCACCGTGGTCTTAGCCCCCTTCTGCAGCAGCGTCTGATACGCGCTCATCACGGCATCTGTAAAGGCTTTTTCTCGCGGCAACTCTTTCCCAAAAATGGCCTCAATGCCGAGCAGCGCGTTAACCCGGCTTTCCCCTTCGGCACTTCCCTTCACCGCCGCCTGAATCACCGCCAGCTGCGGATCGCTCACGTCGATGGCGTTCCCCTGCTCGTCCACACCGCCGACATAGCGCATCCACCCAGCCACGCCCAGCGCCAGCAGTGGGAAAGGCGTCTGGTGCACCAGGTGCCAGCGCGCAGGATCCAGCATCCGCTGCGGAAGCTTCTGGCTGCCGTCCATCGCAATTTGCCAGGTACGGTGGCGCAGGGCCGGGTTACTGTAACGGGCGATCAGCAGGTCAGCGTAGCGTTCTAAATCGACGCCCTTCACTTTCAGGGTCGGCGCCTGCTCGTTAAGCATCAGCGCGTGCGCGGCGACGCGATAGTGTTCGTCTTCCATACACTCATTGATGTGCTGATAACCGGCCAGATAGCCCAGGTAGGCCAGGAAAGAGTGGCTGCCGTTGAGCATGCGTAGCTTCATCTCTTCAAACGGGATCACGTCTGAAACCAGTTCGGCTCCGGCTTTTTCCCATTCCGGACGCCCGGCCACAAAGTTATCCTCGATAACCCACTGGCGGAACGGCTCGCAGGCCACCGCCGCCGGATCGCGTACGCCGGTCAGCTGCGCGATTTTATCCAGCGTATCGGGTGTGACCGCCGGCACGATGCGGTCCACCATGGTTGACGGGAAGGTGACGTTAGCCTCGATCCAGTCCGCCAGCTCGCCGTCTACCGCCCGGGCGTACGCGCAGGTGACATTGCGCATCACGTGACCGTTCTCCGGCATGTTGTCGCAGGACATCACGCTAAACGCGGGCAGCCCCGCCGCTTTACGGCGCGACAGCGCTTCCACCACCACGCCCGGCGCGGATTTCGGCTGATGCGGGTTTTGCAGGTCGGCAACGATGAAAGGATGATCGAGCATCAGTTGCCCGGTTGCCGGAGAGTGGCAGTAGCCTTTTTCGGTGATGGTCAGCGAGACAATCGCCACCTGCGGTTCACACATTGCCGCCAACACGCTTTCCAGCCCGTCGACCTGCGCGTGCAGGGCCTTTTTGACTACGCCAACCACGCGGGACGTCCAGGCATCGGCAGACATTTCCGCTACGGTGTAGAGGTTATCCTGCGCCTTCAGGTCGGCAATCTGCTGCTCGCCGCCAATCAGGTTAACCTCACAGTAGCCCCAGTCGCTGCCGTGTTCAGCCGCGAGGATGTCCGCATACACCGCCTGATGCGCGCGGTGAAATGCGCCGAAGCCTAAATGTACAATGCGTGCTTTAAGGCTGTCGCGATCGTACTGAGGCAGCGTCGCGTTGGCCTGTAATAAGGTGTTTTCCATGATTAAGACTCGCTAATTAGAAAGCTGTGGATCGCTGCCGCCCCTAGTCCAGAGCAGCAGCGCCTGCTGACTACACCAACTAGAATGGCAGTCGGGGTAAAAAATTACTGCCATCAACCATACTGATACTGCCGTTTGAGTTTTTGATTTATATTAACTTTTGCTCAGGTGGTGTGACATAAACAAAAAGTTGTGTGATAAGTCACGAAAGATGTAAACCGCTAGCGTCGCGTGGAGACCGCGCCGTAACCCACGCGCTCTTTCGGCGCGGCCTCGGCGGCATCTTCAGCCGCGCTGAGGTCGCGGTCGCGGACTTCCGGCATCAGGAACGCCGAAACCAGCCCAATCACGGAATAGGCCACCAGCATGGCTACAATCGGCCACCAGGAACCCGTCATATTGCAGAAAATCCCCGCCAGTACCGGGCCAAAACCCACCGCCACCAGACCGCCCGCCTCCTTGGAGATAGCCATACGGGTAAAGCGATTTCGCGAGCCAAACATCTCCGCCATGGTGATATTTTCCAGCGCAAACAGCCCCAGCACGGCGAAGTTATGGATAACGATGATCGAGAGCATGATTGTCCCCGGCGCATAGCTCTTATCGACGATAATCGACAGCATCGGGTACGCCAGAATAATGGCGGAGATATTGAAGATAATGTACGGCAGCCTGCGCCCCACTTTGTCGGAAAGCCAGCCCAGCAGCGGGATGGAGATAAACCCGAGAATAGAACTTATCATCAGCGCGTCGGTGGGAATCGCTTTATCGAACAGCAGCGTCTGGACCAGATAACCCGCGAGGAAGGTCTGGATCAGCCCGGAGTTGCCCGCCTGACCGAAGCGCAGGCCGGTCGCCAGCCAGAAGGATTTACTTTTCACCATTGAACCCAGCGAGGTGTCCGGCTGCACTGTTTCTGCATCGTTTACTTTCTCAAAGATCGGGCTCTCCTTGAGGTTCATTCGCAGCCAGATGGCAAAGATCATCACCACGACGCTGGCAAGGAACGGCACGCGCCAGCCCCAGGCGAGCAACTGTTCACGATCGAGGGCGAAGAACATAATGGCCCAGATCGCCGTGGCGCTCAGCGTCCCGCAGTTAGTCCCCATCGCCACCAGCGAGGAGATGATGCCGCGTTTCCCTTTTGGGGCGTACTCCGCCAGCATGGTCCCGGCCCCGGAGATCTCCGCCCCGGCACCCAGCCCCTGAATGATACGCAGCGTCACCAGCAGTACGGGCGCAAAAATGCCGATCTGCGCGTAGGTCGGCAGCACGCCAATCAGCGTGGTGCAGATCCCCATCATGGTGATGGTGATAAACAGCACCTTTTTACGGCCAATGCTGTCGCCCATTCTGCCGAAGATAAAGGCCCCGACGATACGCGCGATGTAGCCCGCGCCGTAGGTTCCCATCGCCAGAATCAGCGCCATCGCGGCCGACTGTTCCGGGAAGAAGATTTCATGAAATACCAGCGCCGCCCCCAGCGAGTAGAGCTGGAAATCCATAAACTCCAGCGCGGTGCCCAGCCAGCCGGAAACGGCGGCTTTCACCAGATCTGAGGTAGTTCTTTGAGGTTGTGCTTGCGTCATAATGGCTATCTCTAAAGGTAAGATGCGTACCACTGAGAGCCCGTCTTCGCGGGCCCTTAACCGCGTGTAGGGTTATTGCCCGAACGTCAGTAAAACCTTGCAGCACTGCCGCTGGTCTTTTTCAAACAGTTCGATGGCGTCTGTTACATGGTGATAGTCAAAGGTATGGGTGATCAGTTTTTCCGGATCGATCAGCCCTTTTTCAAGCCAGTCGATGACGACCGGGAATTTGTTGGCATTGAGGCGCGAGGAGAAGATCGCCAGCTCTTTACCAGTAATCCCCTGCTGGACTATCTGGCTCGGCTCGCTGGAGAAGCCCATCAGCACGATGCGCGCCGCCGGGGAAGCCAGGGTGACCGCCTCCTGCAAAATCGACGGATGACAGGCGGCATCAATAATCAGCGTCGGCTTGATGCCTTTTTCGTCCAGCGCGGCCTGCAGCGACTTTTCGCCGTTATTAAAGACCCAGTCCGCGCCGCTGCGCTGGGCCATGGCCAGACGCTCATTGATTCTGTCGACGACGATAACCTGCTTCACGTTGTAGACGCCCTTCAGCGCCTGTACGGTGACCAGTCCCATCGGCCCTGCGCCGTAGATCAGCGCAACGTCCTGTTCGGTAGGGCTAGCCTGCCCCGTCACGTTGGCGGCAATGGTGAAAGGTTCAACCATCACGGCGTGTTTATCCGGGATCGCATCCGGGATGCGCCAGGCATTTTTAGCGGGCACGGCGGCATATTCGCTGAATCCGCCGTCGCGGTGGACGCCCAGCACCACCAGCGAGGTGCAGACGTTAGGCTTGCCGACGGAGCACGGGTAGCAGTGCCCGCAGCTGATCACCGGATCCACCGAAACGCGCTCCCCTAACCGGGACGGTTCTACGCCCTCGCCCACGGCGTCGATCGTGCCAAAAAACTCGTGGCCAATCACGCGCGGATATTTTGCAAACGGATTATGCCCGCGGTAGATGTGGCTGTCTGACCCGCAGATCCCGGCCAGCTTGATTTTGACGCGGACTTCCCCTGCGCCTGGCTCCGGGCACGGACGCTCTTCAATTACCAGCTGGTTCGGCTGTTGAATCACTACGCTTTTCATCGTTCGCTCCTCGGTTACCAGTTCCACAGCGTGCCGTCTTCGAGACGGGCCACCGGCAGATAGGCCGGATCGTACGGGTATTTCGCCGCCAGCTTTTCATCAAACTCAATGCCCAGCCCCGGCTTCTCGCCCGGATGCATATAGCCGTTATCAAAGCGCCAGCTGTGCGGGAAGACTTCCAGCATCTGTTCGGAGTATCCCATATATTCCTGCACGCCGAAGTTCGGCACCCACAGGTCGAAATGCAGCGCGGCCGCGTGGCAGATCGGCGACAGATCGGACGGTCCGTGCGAGCCGGTACGCACCTGATAGAGCGACGCGAAGTCCGCGATGCGGCGCATCCCGGTGATCCCCCCCGCATGGGTGATAGTGGTGCGGATATAGTCGATAAGCTGCTCTTCGATAAGCTGCTTGCAGTCCCAGATGCTGTTGAACACCTCGCCCACCGCAATTGGCGTGACGGTATGCTGGCGGATCAGGCGGAAGCACTCCTGGTTTTCCGCAGGCGTTGGGTCTTCCATCCAGAACATGCGGAACGCTTCGATACTCTTGCCGAAGCGCGCCGCTTCGATGGGCGTCAGGCGGTGGTGCATGTCATGCAGGAGATGCTCATTGAAGCCAAATTTACTGCGCACCGCGTCAAACAGTTTTGGCGTGAAATCGAGGTATTTCTCGGTGGACCAGAGCTGCTCTTCCGGCCAGTCGCCTTTGGTGGCGGGCTCGTAGGCCAACCCCTTCCCTTTAGCCATGCCGTAGGTGGTTTTCATACCCGGCACGCCGCACTGGACGCGGATCGCCTTAAAGCCCATCTCCTTATGGCGGGCGTAATCTTCCAGCACGTCGTCAATGGTGTGCCCGGTGGTGTGGCAGTAGACCATTACGCCCTCACGGGATGCGCCGCCCAGCAGCTGATAGAGCGGCATATTGGCCGCTTTGGCTTTGATGTCCCAGAGCGCCATATCCACGGCGGAAATTGCCGACATGGTGACCGGCCCGCGGCGCCAGTAGGCGCCCTTATAGAAGAATTGCCAGATATCTTCGATGCGGTGCGCGTCGCGGCCAATCAGCTGCGGGCAGAGATGATCTTTCAGGTAGGAAGCAACGGAGAGCTCACGCCCGTTCAGCGTGGCGTCACCGAGGCCAACGATCCCTTCATCGGTAGTGATTTTAAGGGTGACAAAGTTCCGTCCCGGGCAGGTAACAAACACGTCAGCCGCGACAATCTTCATAATTCCTTTCCTTACATCGTTCGTTGTGATGACGGAAATTTACCCACTCACATAACTACCATACAAGTATGATGATCATAAAATCGGCTAACGATCACAAAAACGGTCGCCTGCTCGTCCCCCTAAAACCCATCATTTTGTGCCTGTTTCACTTCAGGTGACGATTCATTTAGGCAGCGTACCTGAAGATATCTTTTACTTTTCCATACCCGTGTCGCGGGTATGCCGTTATTGCTCTTTGGTGTAGAATCTGAACGGGGAAACTTGCTCATCTGCACCCATTTAAAAGGAAACGCTATGACTACATTAAGCAAACGCCTTTGTCTGACAGCCCTGCTGGCGCTGTCATCGTTCGCCTTTGCCGCCTCTGCGACAGCGGAAACCAGCAAGCTCATTATTGAGTCTGGTGACAGCGCGCAAAGCCGCCAGAATGCCGCGATGGACAAAGAACAATGGAATGACACCCGCAGCCTTCGTCAGAAGGTCAACAAACGTGCTGAAAAAGAGTGGGACAAAGAAGATGTCGCCTTTGACGCACGCGATAAGTGTCAGCAAAGTGCGAACGTCAATGCCTACTGGGAGCCGAACACCCTGCGCTGCCTGGATCGCCGCACTGGTCGTACGGTAGCCCCATAATGTCTGCGCCCTGTGACGTAAAACTCCGGCCGCTGGAGCGTGAAGACCTGCGCTTTGTCCACCAGCTCGACAATAACGCCAGCGTGATGCGCTACTGGTTCGAAGAGCCGTACGAGGCCTTTGTCGAGCTGTCGGATCTTTACGACAAGCACATTCACGATCAGAGCGAGCGTCGTTTTGTGGTGGAGTGTGAAGGCGACAAAGCCGGGCTGGTGGAGCTGGTTGAGATCAACCACGTTCACCGCCGGGCGGAGTTCCAGATCATTATTTCGCCGGAGCACCAGGGGAAAGGCCTGGCCTCCCGGGCGGCGAAGCTGGCGATGGATTACGGATTCAACGTACTTAATCTCTACAAGCTTTATCTGATCGTGGATAAAGAGAACGAAAAAGCGATCCATATCTACCGCAAGCTGGGCTTTATGGTAGAAGGCGAGCTGATTCATGAGTTCTTTATCAATGGTGAATACCGGAATACCATCCGCATGTGCATTTTCCAGCATCAGCATCTGGCCGGTCACAAGCCCTCAGGTGCCAGCCTGCTGAAACCAACCGCGCAGTAGCCTGCGCGGTTTCATTCTCAGTAATACTCAATCGTGTTTTTGATGGTGTACTTGCGCTCAACGGCGGGTTTGACGCTGTCGTCCGTGATCGTCAGATCGCAGCTCACCGGGTTATTGTGGCGATCGTAGTCGCAGCTCTGCGTAACGTTGCCCAGCGGCTTATCGTTTAACAGGCTCACGGCCGAGTAATCCATTCTTTTGCGCAGATCCTTAGACGGCGTCGACTGTACCGATAAATGCTGATCCCCGGAGACGGTGGTTTTGCCCAGCGGGTAGCCATCCGCATCGTAGCGGTACTTCACCTCCATCTCTTTACCATGTGCGGCCACCACAAAGCCGTTGTCGTCGGTATCCCACGTCACCCCGGCTGACGGCAGTTCGGCCAGCTGGCATTTGCCCTGCAGCTTCACCTTACGCTGCTGGGTTTCTGCATCGATGTAGTAGTTTGCATCCAGCACCAGCGCTACGCCCGTGTTAGCCTCCAGGTCGTGCAGCTCCAGCGTATCAAAACACCCTTCCGCCGACACAGTGCCGGTGACCCGTTTGGATACTTCACCCTTCTCGTTGAACAGCGTCTGGGTAAAATCCTTGACCGGGCCGCGAAGAGGGTCGAAATCGAATTCGTTCGAAAAACTCGCCATCTCGGGCGTAAACGACAGCGGCGCGGAGTTGTTATCACACCCTGCGAGAGTAGCTGCCAGGAGCGTTATCGCTGCATATTTCTTCACATTCTTTACCAATACAGAGAGATTATTCCCAATCATATTAGCAAATACAGTTGTTTACACGAAGCCTGCTAAAATTAATCTCTACACAGAGAAAAGGAGCTACAGATGAAACGGTTACCCTGGATTACCGCCCTGCTGTTAATGAGTGCCTCAACGGCCGCGCTGGCGGCACCGGACTCCTGCGAGCGCGTGAAAAGCGACATTCAGCAGAAGATCATCAACAACGGCGTGCCGGAGTCAGGTTTTACGCTGAATATTGTGCCGAACGATCAGGCTGACCAGCCGGACGCTCAGGTGGTGGGCCACTGTGCCAACGACACCTTTAAAATTTTGTACACCCGTACGGGCAGCGGGGCGGCGGCCGGCAATCAGGATAATGCACCAGCTGAACCTCAGTAAATCACCGCCAATCCCCTTTGATTTGACAAGGATTAATATTTAATACCTCCAAATAAGTAACACTCACCCCATCATTAGCCCGGTTATCATTTCGGGAAAAATAATACGTAATCACAATGGTGGGGTGAGCCATGTCCGATATCGAACATCACGGCGGGATTAGCCGTCGAACACTCGTGAAATCTACGGCGATAGGTTCTCTGGCGCTTGCCGCTGGCGGAATTTCGTTGCCTTTTGGACTGAAAAGCGCCGCAGCCGCGGTACAAAATGCAATGAAACCGGCAGAAGATAAAGTGGTCTGGGGCGCCTGTTCGGTCAACTGCGGCAGCCGCTGCGCGTTGCGTCTGCACGTCCGCGATGACGAAGTGTACTGGGTCGAAACGGATAACACCGGTGAGGATATCTACGGCAATCACCAGGTCCGGGCCTGCCTGCGCGGGCGCTCCATTCGCCGCCGCATCAACCACCCCGACCGTCTGAACTACCCGATGAAACGCGTGGGTAAGCGGGGTGAAGGCAAATTCGAGCGCATCAGCTGGGACGAAGCGCTGAACGTCATCACCACCAGCCTGAAAGACGTGGTCAGCAAGTACGGCAACGAAGCGGTGTATATTAATTACTCCTCCGGGATTGTCGGCGGCAATATCACCCGCTCCTCCCCTTACGCTTCGCTGGTGGCGCGCCTGATGAACTGCTACGGCGGTTTCCTGAGCCACTACGGCACCTACAGCACGGCGCAAATCGCCTGCGCGATGCCTTATACCTACGGCAGCAACGACGGCAACAGCACCTCGGATATCGAAAATACCAAACTGGTGGTGATGTTCGGCAATAACCCGGCGGAAACGCGCATGAGCGGCGGCGGGATTACTTACTATCTGGAGCAGGCCCGCGAGCGTTCTAACGCACGCATGATTGTCATTGATCCGCGCTACACCGATACGGCAGCCGGACGCGAAGACGAGTGGATCCCGATCCGTCCGGGTACCGATGCCGCCCTGGTGGCGGGGATCGCCTGGGTATTGATCGACGAAAACCTGGTTGACCAGCCGTTCCTGGACAAATACTGCGTTGGCTACGACGAAAAAACGCTGCCGGAAGGTGCCCCCGCGAATGGTCACTATAAAGCGTACATTCTCGGCCAGGGTGAGGACAACACGGCGAAAACGCCGGAGTGGGCCTCGCGCATCACCGGCATTCCTGCAGACCGCATCATTAAACTGGCCCGCGAGATTGGATCCGCGAAGCCGGCCTATATCTGCCAGGGCTGGGGACCACAGCGTCAGGCGAACGGTGAACTGACCTCCCGCGCCATCGCGATGCTGCCGATTCTGACCGGCAACGTGGGGATCAACGGCGGCAACAGCGGCGCCCGTGAGTCGACCTACACCATCACTATCGAACGTATGCCGCTGCCGGAAAACCCGGTCAAAACGCAAATTTCCTGCTTCAGCTGGACGGACGCCATCGCCCGCGGCCCGGAAATGACCGCTCTGCGCGACGGGGTACGCGGTAAAGATAAGCTGGACGTGCCGATTAAGTTCATCTGGAACTATGCGGGCAACACCATTATTAACCAGCACTCCGATATCAATAAAACCCACGATATTCTGCAGGACGAAAGCAAGTGCGAAACCATCGTGGTGATCGACAACTTTATGACCTCATCGGCGAAATACGCCGATATCCTGCTGCCAGATTTAATGACCGTCGAGCAGGAAGACATTATCCCTAACGATTACGCCGGGAACATGGGTTACCTGATTTTTCTCCAGCCCGTGACCGCGCCGAAGTTTGAGCGCAAGCCTATCTACTGGATCATGAGCGAAGTGGCGAAACGCCTCGGACCGGATATCTATCAGAAATTTACCGAAGGGCGAACGCAGGAAGAGTGGCTGCAGTATCTGTATGCCAAAATGCTCGCTAAAGATCCCACGCTGCCGTCCTATGACGAGCTGAAAAAAATGGGCATCTATAAGCGCAAAGATCCGAACGGACACTTTGTGGCCTATAAAAAATTCCGCGAGAACCCGGAAGCCAACCCGCTTAAAACGCCCTCAGGCAAGATTGAAATTTATTCCAGCAAGCTGGCGGATATTGCGGCGACCTGGGAGCTGGCAAAAGATGAGACGATCAGCCCGCTGCCCGTCTATGCATCCACCTTTGACGGCTGGGATGCGCCCGAGCGCGCGCAGTTCCCGCTGCAGCTGTTTGGCTTCCATTTTAAAGCCCGCACCCACTCGAGCTACGGTAACGTCGACGTGCTGCAAGCGGCCTGCCGCCAGGAGGTCTGGCTGAATCCCGTTGATGCCGCGAAACGTGGCATTAAAAACGGCGATACGGTGCGCGTCTTTAACGATCGCGGTGAGGTGAGAATAGAAGCGAAAGTCACGCCGCGCATCATGCCAGGCGTAAGCGCCATGGGCCAGGGAGCCTGGCACGATGCCAATATGAATGGCGATCGTATCGACCACGGCTCGTGTATCAACACCCTGACCACGCACCGCCCGTCACCGCTGGCAAAAGGCAACCCGCAGCACACCAATCTGGTGCAGATTGAGAAGGTGTAAGGGGTGAATTCTATGACCCTGGTTTATGCTTTGGTCTGTATTAATGGTTAATCACGTCGCGCGGACATAACCGCGCGAGCAAGGAAGGTTTAATGAAAGACGTCTCACACCGTGACTCGTTCGCGTTCAGCGCCCGCGTACTGGGCGCGCTGTTTTACTTCGCGCCTGACAGCGAGCAGACAGCCCCGCTGGTGCAGGCACTTACCGCTGGCGAATGGATAGAGGACTGGCCCCTGCCGCCGGAAACGCTGCTGCCCGTTGCCGAAACCTTTGCCTCATCTTCCGATGAGCCGCTGACGGATGCCTGGCAACGGCTGTTCATTGGTCCTTATGCCCTGCCCGCTCCGCCGTGGGGTTCCGTCTGGCTGGACCGTGAATCCGTGCTGTTTGGCGATTCGACCCTCGCGCTGCGCCAGTGGATGCGGGAAAACAATATCGCGTTTCAGATGCAGCAAAATGAACCGGAAGATCATTTCGGCACCCTGCTGCAGCTGGCGGCATGGCTGGCCGAGAATGGCCGCGAGTCGGAGTGCGATCGGCTTCTGGCGTGGCATCTGCTGCCGTGGAGCACCCGCTTTCTGTCGGTGTTTGTCGACAACGCCGGGCATCCGTTCTATATCGCGCTCGGCAGGCTTGCGCAGCTGACGCTGGCGGACTGGCGATCGGCGTTGGTTGTTCCGGTTGCGGAAAAGACGTTGTACCGCTAAGGGATATGGCTTGCTCGCGGGTGGCGAGCAAGCCTTTAACCAGGGTTTGGTTGTGCATCACCACCTGATTCACTCACACTTTCTTTGCTTTGAATGAACCGGAGTGCCAAATAGAGGTCTGGCGCCAGAATCATGTCATCATCATTCATCGTTGGCCGACTTTCTTTAAACCAACGTGTTAATTCCGTTTTCCTGCCCGCAAGGATTAACATAATCTGTCGGGCTTTCAGGTCACGCTTTAACTCATTAATGGTTGCCAGGACACTGATATCTGAATAGGTGAAGCAAGCCACGGCATCAATAACCACCCATTTAGGTTGTACTGCTGCACCATCAACCAGGTTCAATACCCGACGTTTAAAATAAGCCACATTAAAATAGGTCAACGGTGAGTTAAATCGATACATCAGCACGCCCGGGACCATTTTAATATCGGTTGTATTACCTAATGAGTGGATCATTCCATTTTCGTCAGTCCCGAGTAAGTGCTCAGAGGGACGAAATACCGTACGCAGGAACTGTAACAGGCCAAGCAACACCGCAAGGCCGATCCCCTGGATTACACCGATGATTAAAACACAGCCAAACGTGAAGAAGGCCAGGCGAAATGCCTGTTTATTTCTTCGCCTCAGGTTCCATAAACCACGTAAATCAATTAATGACCACGATGCATACATTAGAACAATACCTAATGCAGATACCGGAATAAATTGTAATGGCTGCGTGAAAAATACCACCACTAAACCTATCAGTAAGGCTGCGACTATGGAAACCAGCTGACTTTTCCCCCCAACGGAATCATTAACCGCGGTCCGGGAATCGGCTCCACTGATGGCAAATCCCTGAGATAACCCAGACATAATGTTCGCAATACCCAGTGCCCGGAACTCTGCATCAGCATTAATTTCATAGCCATTTTTCGCGGCGAAACTGCGGGCGGTCAGCATCAGACTGACAAAACTTACTAAAGCCAGGTTCAGCGCCGGGATCACTAATTCTCGCATCGGACCGGGCTGGAACGCCCCCCAGTTAACGACGGGTAAACCAGGCTGGAAGCCATCCCCCCCAATCGTGGCAATACCATACTGTTGCGCAGATGTTCCCCATACCAGTATCGTTGTTATCACAATGGCAATCAGAGGTGCTGGCCAGTTGCTGCGATACGTTTTGATAACCATTAAAATAATTAACGTTAAAAGTGATATCCCTATTGTTAATACATGGCTGTCTAAAAGTCGGCCTGGCAAGGCCAGTATTTTCTCAATAACCTGCGCTTCATCGAGCTTGATCCCCAAAACCTTGCCTAATTGCCCGACAATAATCGTCACGGCTACGCCATTAAGCAACCCTGTAAGAATGGGATGAGAAAGGAGATCGGCAAGTGCACCCAGATGGAATTTACTGGCAAGCAGGCACCACCCGCCCATCATCAATGTCATGACGATCGTCAGTTGCCAGTGCAGTTCAGGATTGCCTGCAGAAAGAGGAAACACGACGGCTGCAATCACGGCGCAGGTCGTTGCATCAGGGCCAACAATAAGCTGACGTGAAGAACCAAACAGTGCATAAGCTATCATCGGTAAAACGCAGGAATAGAGCCCCACTATTGCCCCAACACCCGCCAATTCAGCATAAGCAATAGCAACGGGTAGCGCTACAGCCGCGACGGATAATCCAGCTTTAACATCATGTTTTAGCCAGCTTTTATCGTAGGCTAACAAATTTTGTAACCCTGGCATGTACTTTAACAATAATTTTCCGAGCACTTTATTCTCCGGACAGGGATTATAGCCACGTAATATTGACACACTTCTCAGTGAGGTTATGGTTTCCAAATGCTCCGGAGTCAGGTCGATGCCTCTCAGTTCTTAATAAAACGTCAGTCAACTCATTATTCTGACTGCTGTTAAGCATCATTTAAAAACTACCGCCCCATCATCTTTCCGGGGCGGTTCAAATTCGTCGCTATTGCGCGCTCATATCTATAAGCAACCTGCAATCAGAAACTGTACGTCACCTTCAGGCTTCCCGTTGGCGACGTTTTACGTTGCACGATCGGGCTATCACCCGCATCCCCCGTCAACTGCGTTACGCCCGCGGAGGTGAGAACGCTCCAGCGCGAGGTGAGCCTGTAGGTCCAGTCAAGGTTCATCGACCAGGCGTAAATTCCCGCTCCGGCGTCATGTCGGGCAAATCCCGATGCGGCGGACTGGGCAGCATTAACCCCATAGTACGTTTGCATGTACTTGCCGGAACCCCAGCTGCCCGTCAGCCCCAGCGTCACCGCATTTTTCGACGATGTATAGAGCGGGCTGGAAATGCCGAAATGCACCGCCTCACCGTTGTCTCTCTCAGAAACCGGGATCTCAGCCTGCAGCTGCAGATTGAGCCAGTCGGTCACCTTATACCCCAGACCCGGCACCACGATAGCGGAACCCTTGATATCGCCCATCCCCCGCAGGTAGTCGCTGCCGGAGCTGATCGAATCACTGCTCACGTCTTTATCTTTACGGCCTGTTCGGTAGCTCACTGCGGCGTTGTAATCCAGGTTGCCAATGTTGTTTCCGTAACCGATACCCCGCGTGGTGCTGATAAAGAAACCATTTGCCATGGAATAATCTACTACCTGAGCTGCCGAGACCCGGCTTTTATCCGAACCCGAGTAGCGTGGCGCGACGTCCACGCCTCCCCCCAGGGTTAAGACATTGCCCTGTTTCTGCTCTGCCGCCAGTACCGGGGTAGCCAGTAACGCCAGAATAACGCCCGGCACGATGTTTTTCAGTCTGCGGCTCGGAAGTAAATAGGGGAAAGAATGACGCAGTTCGATGTTACTCATTGAAGAAGTCCTTTGGATTCAAATGATTGCGATGCAAGCGGTTTACACGCCAGAGCACTCATTCTGAATACTCACCCTGAGGTTCTTATGAGCCGAAAATGAAGAACGGCTGAAGCGCGTGCGGGCGCTGTCAACCGAACGGATTTCCTGCTACCGTTTTTTTCTTAAGTTGTTCTTCATTCACTGTTGATACAGTTACCAATGTGAAAATCTTACTAATCGAAGACGACCTGGATCTCGGCAATGGCGTACGTATCGCTCTCTCAGATCAAGGATTTGATGTCATATGGGTTCGCCGTAAAGAGGATGCGCTGCATCAGCTTGAGGTCGGCGTGCCGGAACTTATTCTGCTCGACCTGGGGCTGCCCGACGGCGACGGCATGAGCCTGATGACGCGTTTGCGCCAGCAGCTTAAGGGGATCCCCGTCATTATCCTGACGGCGCGAGGCACCCTGCAGGATCGCCTGTGCGGGCTGGATGCTGGCGCAGACGACTATCTTGTCAAACCCTTCGTTCTCGCCGAACTGCTGGCGCGAGTCAGAGCCCTTGCGCGACGCAGCTACGGTTTTGAAAATGAAGCGATAGAAATCAGGAGTTTATCGCTTCATATCCCGACGCGTCGCGTAACGGTGAACGCGCGTCACGTTGAGTTGACGGCCAGTGAATATGCGCTGCTTGAAACGTTGATGCTGCGCGCTGACCGGGTGATCACGCGGCGGTTCCTGGAAGAGAGGATATTTGGCGCGAAGGAAAATCTCAGCAATGCGCTCGACGTGCATATGGGGAATTTGCGGCGAAAAATTGGTGACGGCTATGTACGAACGGTGCGAGGCGTCGGGTATGTCATTGATACCGTCGCAATCCAGAAGGTGACAGATTAATGCGAAATGTCTGGCACCAACTGAGGCGCCCAACGCTGGTACGGCGAATTATCATCGCCCAGATGCTGCTGCTTACCCTGCTGTGGTGTCTTTTTTTAACCTTTATTTTATTGGAAGACCTGCGTAGCCCTCCGATACTCACGGGAAGTAAGACTTACGAAACCATTTTTACTCTGGTTGATCTCAGTGACGAGCGCCCGCAAGATCGTAATGATGTCCTGGAAGCATTCAGCAAAGCGTTGCGGGAAGGCTATGGCGGCGGTGAAGATCCGGAGTTGTCGATTAACCTGATCGTTCGCAAAAACAACGAGGTTATTTTCTCTTCTGATGGTGCACCTACGGGGGTAAAAAACACCAGACTGGGCGAAATGCAGCGCGTTCAGAGTGAAGGTCACGCCTGGACGAGCCGCACGCTTAAATCCCCCCACTCCGACGTGGAGGTTACCCTTTTCACCCCTGCCGGAAGCTGGAACTTCTTTATCTACCTGAACTCGCGGGGCTACTACATTATGCCGCTGCTGGTATGCATTCCTTTTCTTCTGTTTCCTGCGTGGCTGTCAATCCGCATTGCGATGCGCCCCTGGAGCAAGGTGGTTAATGAGATCTCATTACGTTCGCCTGACGATCTCTCCCCTTTAAAGGCTGTTCCCGGGCATAAGGAACTCCGCCAGATGGTGGACGCGATAAATGATTTTCTTGCCAGAGTGCGGGAAAGCGCTGAACGCGAACGGGTATTCATTGCGGACGCCGCGCACGAGCTGCGTACGCCGCTGGCCGCGATGCGCATCAACGTGGAGGCGCTGCAGTCCTGGGTGAGCAGCGAGAGCCAGCGGCAGCTGCTTGCAGGGATTGTGCGCAGCAATAGCCGGGCGGCCCGTCTCGTCAACCAGCTGCTGCTGATGATGCATAGTGAAGCGCGCATTGACACCGCGATGGAGCCCGTGCCGCTAACCTCGCTCATACAAGAGCGGATGGCTGCGCTGGAGCCGCTAGCGTCCGGGCGCAAGATTGAGCTGGAATTCTTCGCTGAGGATGAGATTTGGATCGCTGGCGTCAGGGAGCGTCTGATGTCGCTTATAGACAATCTCATTGAAAACGCCGTGAAGTACAGTCCTGAGGGCGGGCGGATTCAGGTAGAGGTACGCTCAGCAGATAAATCAGCCCAGCTACGCGTCTCCGATCGGGGGCCGGGTATCCCGGTTGAATTGCGCGAGCGCGTATTCGACCGGTTTTTCCGCGATCCCAATCAGCTGCAAAGCGGGAGCGGACTGGGGCTTGCCATTGTCAAAGCCGTTGCACAGCAGCACGGCAGCAGCGTAAACCTGAATACTTCCGCAGAAGGTGGCCTGCTGGTGACGGTTGACTTCCCGAACCGCACGTATAGCTAAACCGGAACAGGGGGTTTGATCGCAAATGCCGCAGATTGCTTCAAAAAAATTACCGTATTTGTTATATTGTTGTTTATTGCTTATTCACCTCTGCGGTGCCAAAAAGAACAAGATTCACCGCAACCCAGGAAAGAGAAATGTTAGATTACCGCTTCCCGACAGCTTTGCAGATGGTTCTCAGCGTAGCGATGGCGGAGCAACTAGGTGAACGTTCGACGAGTGCGATTCTGGCCTACGGCCTGGAAGCCAACCCGAGCTTTATCCGCAAATTGATGGTTCCACTCACGCGTGACGGCATTATCGTCTCAACGCTTGGCCGCAACGGCTCAATTCATCTTGGACGTCCGCCGGAAGAGATTACCCTGCGCGATATCTACCTTTCAGTCACCGAAGATAAAAAACTCTGGGCGTCGCGCCCGGACGTGCCGGCCCGCTGCGTGGTCAGCGCGAACGCATGCTGGTACTTCAAATCTATTTCCGAAGAAGCAGAGCAGGCCTCGCTCGCGGTATTAGCGCGCCACACCGTGGCAAGCGCGCTGGACGAGGTCAAAAAAGCCGATACCAGCGGGTGCGATCCTTTACCTGAACTGATTGCCCAGTACAAAAAAGCCCAGTAATTTACGCAAAAAAAAACCGCCCTCATAGTGAGTGCGGTTTTTTTGTTATCTGCGATATCCCTACGCAGGCAGAACCTCTCTTTCCACTTTGCCGCGCGTCACGAACTTACGCAGCGTCACGTAAAAGACCGGCGTCAGGAACAGACCAAACAGCGTCACGCCCAGCATCCCGGAGAAGACCGTAATCCCGGTGACGCCGCGCACTTCTGCGCCCGCGCCGTGGCCGAGGATCAGCGGAATGGTCCCGGCGATAAAGGCGATGGATGTCATCACAATCGGACGTAAACGCAGGCGGCACGCTTCCAGCGCTGCTTCCATGATGCCTTTACCCTGAATTTCCAGCTCGCGGGCAAACTCCACGATAAGAATCGCGTTTTTACAGGCCAGCCCCATCAACACCACCAGCCCCACCTGCACGAAGACGTTGTTATCGCCCCCGGTCAGCCAGACGCCAAACAGCGCGGAAAGCATGGTCATCGGAACGATGAGGATCACCGCCAGCGGCAGCGTCCAGCTTTCATACAGCGCCGCCAGCACCAGGAACGCCAGCAGTACCGCGACCGGGAATACGATCAGCGCCGTATTGCCCTGCGTGGCCTGCTGGAAGCTCAGATCCGTCCATTCAATGTTCATTCCATTCGGCAGGATCTGCTTAGACATCGCGTCCAGCTGCGTCATCGCCTGCGCGGACGAGAGTACGCGCGGGTCGGCATCGCCAATCAGATCCGCCGCCGGGTAGCCATTGTAGCGGATAACCGGATCCGGTCCGTAGGTGGTCGTGATTTTCACCATACTGCCAATCGGCACCATTTCGCCCTGGCTATTCCGGGTGCGTAAATTCGCAATATCTTCCACGCTGTCGCGGAACTGCCCGTCTGCCTGCGCCATCACGCGCCAGGTGCGCCCGAACTGGTTGAAGTCGTTCACGTACGACGAGCCCAGATAGGTTTGCAGCGTACCGAACAGATCGGTCAGCGACACGCCCTGCGCTTTCGCCTTATCGCGGTCAACCTGCACGTCCAGCTGCGGAACGTTAGCCTGATAGGTTGAGATTGGGAAGTGCATTCCCGGCGTCTGCATAATCGCACCGGACATGGTGTTCACCGCGTTTTGCAGCGCGCCATAGCCCAGACCCGCGCGATCCTGAATATACAGCGAGTAGCCTGACCCCTGACCCAGCCCCAGAATCGGCGGCGGCAGAATGGAGAAACCAAAGCCCTGCTGGATTTGCGCGATTTTCGCGTTGATCTCCGCGTTAATTTCCGCCGCAGAGTGCTTGCGCTGGTCGAACGGCTTCAGGCCAAAAAACACCGTCCCGGTATTCGGCGTGTTGGTAAACTGCAGCGCATTCAGCCCCGGGAAAGCCACCGCGTAGTCCACGCCTTCGGTATTCATGCCGATTTCGCTCATTTTGCGGATCACCGCGTCGGTGCGCGCCAGCGACGAGCCTTCCGGCATCTTCACGCCGCCAATCAGGTAGAGCTTATCCTGTGTCGGAATAAACCCGCCGGGTACCGCTTTAAACATGACGCCCGCGGCACACAGCAGCAGCAGATACACCACAAACACCGCGCCGCGTCGGCCAAGCGTTTTGCCCACCAGCCCCTGATAGCCGTTAGAGCTACGATGGAAAAAGCGGTTAAACGGACGGAAAATCCAGCCAAACAGGCGATCGATAAGCCGGGTCGGGAAGTCTTTCGGCGCGCCGTGCGGTTTTAACAGCAGCGCCGCCAGCGCCGGAGAGAGCGTTAGCGAGTTGATGGCGGAGATCACCGTCGAAATCGCTATCGTCACCGCAAACTGCTTGTAGAACTGACCGGTTACGCCTGAGAGGAACGCCATCGGCACGAACACCGCGCACAGCACCAGCGCAATCGCGATAATGGGCCCGGAAACTTCACGCATCGCCTGATGCGCCGCCGCAAGCGGCGCAAGCCCCTCTTCAATGTTTCGCTCGACGTTTTCCACCACCACGATGGCATCGTCCACCACGATACCAATCGCCAGCACCAGCCCGAATAAACTCAGGGTGTTAAGCGAAAAGCCCAGCAGATAGAGAATGCTGAACGTCCCCACCACCGACACCGGCACCGCAATCAGCGGAATGATCGACGCGCGCCAGGTTTGCAGGAACAGGATCACCACCAGTACAACCAGCACCACCGCTTCCAGCAGGGTTTGCACCACCGCACGGATGGAGTCGCGCACGAAAACCGTCGGATCGTAAGGTGCCGCCCACTTCATATCTTCCGGGAAACGGGTGGACAGCTCGTCCATTTTGGCGCGCACCGCGTTAGACAAATCGATGGCGTTCGCCCCCGGTGACTGGAAGATACCAATCCCGACCGCGTCTTTATTGTTAAGCTGGGAACGCAGCGCATAGCTGCCGGAACCCATTTCAATCCGCGCCACGTCACGCAGGCGGACGACCGAACCGTCCTCCGACGTTTTCAGGACAATGTTGCCAAACTCTTCTTCGGTATGCAGACGACCCTGGGCGTTAATGGAGATCAGGAAATCGCTCTCTTTCGGCAGCGGCTCGGCGCCAAGCTGGCCCGCGGAGACCTGCACGTTCTGCTCCTGCATTGCCGTGACCACGTCCGAGGCGGTCAGCCCGCGGGCCGCGACCTTGTTCGGATCCAGCCAGATGCGCATCGCGTATTCACCGGAGCCGAAAATCTGAATCTGGCCGACGCCGGGCAGACGCGCCAGCTCGTCCTTCACCTTCAGCGTGGCGTAGTTCCGCATATACAGTGAATCGTACTTACCGTTGGGCGAGAACAGATGCACCACCAGCGTCAGCGTTGGCGACTGCTTCTGCGTCGTGATGCCCAGGCGCCGCACGTCTTCCGGCAGACGCGCCTCGGCCTGTGCTACGCGGTTTTGCACCTGCACCTGCGCCTGATCCGGATCGGTACCCGGACGGAACGTGACGGTAGTAACCAGCACGCCGTCCGAGCCGGCAACGGATTTCATGTACATCATGTTCTCGACGCCGTTGATCGCCTCTTCCAGCGGCGTCGCCACGGTCTCGGCAATCACTTTCGGGTTGGCGCCCGGATACTCCGCGCGCACCTGCACGCTTGGCGGTACGACGTCAGGATATTCACTCACCGGCAGAAGCGGGATGGCGATTAATCCTGTGATAAAAATCAGAATCGACAGTACGGCAGCGAAAATCGGCCTGTCGATGAAAAAGCGGGAAAAGTCCATGGGAAGGATTCTCAGGTCAAGTGATCAGTTGAGGGCGGTGCTGGCGGTCATGGCGACGGTTTTCGCGTTCACCGGCATACCCGGCATGAACACTTTCTGTAGACCGTCAACGATGACCTTATCGCCAGGTTTCAGCCCCTGCTGCACGATGCGTAAACCGTCGGCCAGACGCCCCGGCGTAATATCGCGACGCTGCGCTTTGCCCTCTTTATCCACGATATAGACATACTTGCGATCCTGGTCAGTCAGTACCGCTTTGTCGTCAATAAGCATGGCCTGGAATTCCGCGCTGCCCGGCAGGCGCACGCGGGCAAAGAGTCCCGGCGTGAACTGACGCTGCGCGTTATCCAGCAGCGCGCGCATGCGGATCGTACCGGTACTCGGCGTGAGCTGATTATCAAGGAAATCCACTTTACCCTGATGGGGGTAGCCCTCCTCGCCGGCAAGGCCGATCTCAACCGGTAGCGCCGTATGGTGGCTGGACGCCCCCTGCCCGTTGCGGGCGAGATTTTGATAGTGAAGATAGGTTGACTCATCCACGTCAAAGTAGACGTAAACCGTCTTCTGCGAGACCAGGGTGGTGAGCACGCTGGCGCTGTCGCCCGCGGAGACCAGATTGCCGCTGGTGATTAACGCCCGGCTGGCGCGACCATCAATAGGAGCCGTCACTTTGGTGAAGTCGAGATTCAGCTGCGCGGCGTCTACCGCAGCCTGGGCTGCGCGAATATCGGCCTGCGCCTGAATGGCGGCCGAACGGCGCTGCTCCCACTCTTCACGGGATACCAGGTTGGTATTAATGAGTTTATCGGTACGGTTAGCCTCGCTTCGCGCCAGGCTGGCCTGCGTTTTGGCTCTCTCCAGTGTCGCCTGCGCCTGCTCCAGCGCGGCGCGATAGGTTCGGTCATCAATCGTGAACAGCACCTCGCCCTTTTTCACCTCCTGGCCGTCGGTGAAATTCACTTTGTCGATGTAGCCAGAGACACGGGGACGAAGCTGCACGCTTTCCACGGCTTCAATCCGGCCGTTAAAGCTATCCCACTGGCTAATGGATTTCACAACCACGTCTGCAGCATTAACGGCGGGCGCGGGCGGCGCGGCGTTTTGCGCGACGCTGTCATCACATCCGACGAGCAGCACGGAGAGCATCATCGCTCCCAGCGCATTCAGATGATAGTTTCCCCAGGTTTTTTGCAGGCTCATTATTTTTATTCCGGTAATTGTAGCCGCCGGGCAAGACGCAGCGGGAGGTGCCGCGCCACTTCCTTTGTCCGGGCTGGCTTAAGGCCATTTGTGTCGTTCATCGCCACAAAACTGTAACAGTTTCGAATACACTATCGCGGCGATTGTAGGAATGCGCCTAACTAAGTGCAAGAATAATTGTTGCACTTTATGTGCTATTTGAGGCGGCGATAAAAGGCCCGTTTCGGGCAAGGATTTAAATGCAACAATAAAACTTGCAATTATCGTGAAACCAGGCCACCTTAAAATGCAACAGACAAAGATACCTTTCTATCGCTGCGTGGGGGAAACCTGATGAACACTGGCGCATTTATGCATGATTTACTCGACTGGATTGATAACAACCTCGACAGTCGCCTGGACATTGAGACCGTCTCCAGGCGCTCCGGCTACTCGAAATGGCACCTCCAGCGCCTGTTTAAAGAGCACACGGGCTATCCCCTCGCCGGCTATATTCGCGCGCAAAAGCTGCAAAAATCGGTTGAGCGCTTAGCCCACAGCGATGAGCCCATCCTGAACGTGGCAATCGCGCTCGGGTTTGACTCTCAGCAGTCGTTCAACCGCAGCTTTAAGCGCCAATTCGGTCAGGCACCTGGCGCATGGCGACGCAGTATCGGCGGCCGTGAAACGCAGCTGATGCACCAGTAGCTCACTTTTTACTGCAACATCATCCCGAAGCTGTTATACTGTATATAAATACAGTATGAGAGGTGCGTGATGGCTGTTGAAATAAAATATGTTGTCGTAAGAAAAGGTGAAGAGAAAATGACATTTGCCAGTAAGAAAGAGGCTGACGCTCACGACAAGCTGCTCGATATGGCAGACGCGTTCACCGACTGGCTGTTGCAAAGCGGAATGCAGATGGATGAAACGCAGGCTGAAAATCTTGGTCTGTATCTCGCCGAGCAGAAAGAGACCGTGCAGCATATTCTGCGCACCAGCAAGCTCCCTGCTCTCGATGCCCCTGCGGCTGACAGTAAAAAAATCAGAGCGGTAAAAGCTGCCTGATTGCCACATCATCACCGAGCCTGACGCCGCAAGCAGCATGCTGCTTGCGGCTTTTTTATTAACGTCACGCGCCGGATTGCGGCAAGGCATCAATCATCTCTTGTAGTTCATTGTACAGTCTTGCCACATGGAAACCATCGCACACGGAATGATGAACCTGAACGGCAAGGGGCAATAATACTTTGCCATCTTGTTCATAGTATTTTCCAAGCGTAAACATAGGGGCAAAAAAGTTCTTCATGTGCGCAACGTTGACGTTAAAGCTGGTAAAACTCACCCAGGGAATACCCGATATGAAAAAAATATTTTCCCGGGAATCTTCTTTAGGCCAATAAGAAAAATTATTACCGTAGCGCGCAATGTCTTCAGCGTAGGTCTTCTGGAAGTGCTGAATATTGCCATCATAATGGCTCCATAATGATGAAAAGGTCTCTGTTTCATTATGGAAAATGGTATAATTTGGATGAACTTCATTCCATATAATAAGCTTATTGTCTTTCATGGCCATACGGAACTCCGGATGACTGTTGACGATTTTCGAAATGAGAAAAATAATAGTTGGGTAAAATTTCCAGCCGACCGCTTTGATATGTTTTAACAGCGCAGTAATATCGATTAAAACCGTCTGGTTAAACGTCGACTGAGCGAACCCCTGAAAAATCTCAAAATGTTCCTTCCTTGCCCAACGAGATAAGTCAACGGACGTATATTCAGGGGTTATTTTTTCCATTTCTAAGCCTTTAATGAGCAAGCATATCTCTGATGTTAGCCTAAATTTTTTCCAGGCATTAAGCAAGCAGGCGCCTCTGGAGAAAACGGCGCGGAATAACCGCCATTACGCACCCTGAAGACGTAACGTTTCCGCTTAAAACGCGCTGACCTGCCCGTACAGAGCACTCCTCACTCAATATTATCCCTCCCTCTTCGCGCAAAGGGTGTATTGTTTTTAAATGTTTAATCCCCCTGAAGAGAAGCAGCGTCATGATTAATATCCTCGGTAAAACCACCTCCATCAACGTTCGTAAAGTGCTCTGGACCTGTGAAGAAGCGGGCATCCCTTACCTGCAGGAAGACTACGGCAGCGGTTTTGCCTCAACAGAAACGGATGACTTCCGCGCGCTGAACCCCAATGCCATGGTGCCGGTGCTGATGGATGACGATTTCGTGCTGTGGGAGTCCAACGCCATCTGCCGCTATCTGGCGCGCAAGGCCGGACGTCACGATCTGCTGCCTGCAGAGCCGCAGGCCTGCGCCAACGTTGAGCGCTGGATGGACTGGCAGGCAACTGAATTCAATAACGCCTGGCGCTATGTCTTCCCGGCGCTGGGACGAAAAAACCCGGACTTTAACGACCCTGCGCGCATTGCGGCGGGAATAAAAGAGTGGAACCACTGCATCACCATTCTGGAAAACCAGCTGCAGCGCACCGGGGCCTTTGCGGCGGGCGAGACGTTTACCCTTGCGGACGTGGTGCTTGGGCTGTCGGTGAATCGCTGGAAGATGACGCCGTTTGACAAGCCCGACGTGCCGGCGATTGAGGCCTGGTATGAGCGCCTCAACCAGCGCCCAGCGTTTTTGCGTCACGGCAATAACGGCATGATATAAATTATTTACGCCCACACCTTGAGTAAGGATATTTTATTTAATTACTAAACCCTGATTGGCGTCAGAGAGAATAATAATTAAGCCATATCCTGGACAGCCCGTTGCACCGCTTTGCTAGCCTGACTATTCAGGCAAAGCTCAACCCGGAGGTATTCTTGCTGATTAAACTCAAGAAAGAACGAACGCATAAGGAGGATCGTCGGCTTGCCCTCTGGCTGGCGACCTCGGCAGGTTTGCTTAACGCCATCGCCCTTGGGGCATTTGGCTTTTTCCCCTCTCACATGACCGGCAATACCTCACAATTATCCAGCGAAGTCTCCTCCACCGATCTGAGCGATATGATTTTCTTTGGCTCGATTATTCTCTCTTTTGTCACCGGCGCCATCCTTGCTCGTCTTATTGTACTCTGGGGCATTATCCACAATATCAGGCTGGTTTTTTGCCAAATCCTTTTCGTCGAGGGGGTACTATTGACCGGCATCTCTCTCTACGAGATGTATTTCCACGCCCTCACGAGCAACCGCGAGATTATTATTTTTCTGTGCGGCCTGATGGGCATTCATAATTCAACCTCCACGCAGCTCTCCGGAGGGCGGGTGAGATCGACGCACATTACCGGCACGCTAACGGATGCAGGCATATCACTGGCCTCCGTGCTGGTGGCGATGCTTCGCAGGGATTACTCGAAGGATACCGCGGCACAAAAAAGTCAGCTGAAAACTCACTTAACCACTATTTTCTCGTTTATGAGCGGAGGGATTGCTGGGCTGCTGCTGTTCAGATGGATTGGGTTTAACGCCATGCTGGCGCTTGGGCTGATGCTCGCGATTGTTGCCATTTTTTCTATCATTAGCATCTCGGTTCGCGTTCGCCGGGTTCGTGCCACTATCTAAATAACGAACGACTCTCGGCGTAAGGGCGCCCTTTAATATGTGACACTGTCACTATTGAAAATTCGCTTTAGGACTATTCTGCCCGGCACGCAACCAGCCCTTACGCCATAAGGCTTTAATTAAGGTTGTCACTAATTTCATAGGGTTACTGATTTCCCCCCTTCGCTGGAACCCTTCCCAAACGCTTGCTATAGGTCAATTACCCCTGCCGAAACATGGCATAACAACAGGCAACCGGTGGTTGCTATAACGCATGCGCACAGGGAGACACACCGCAATGCACCCATTACTCAAACGCTCGCTGCTGTTTGTCGGCGCCATTCTCGTGGTCCTCGCCCTCCTCGTCTGGGGAATCGGGCTTGAGACAATCAAGGCGCGCCAGGTTGACCTGGTCTACCTCGGGCAACAGCACATGATTCTGGTTTTCTCGTCGATGTTTTTTGCCCTGCTGGTGGGCATTCCGGCCGGTATTCTGCTGAGCCGTCCGGCCGCGCGGGGCGTCGCCGAATACGTGATGCAAATCTTTAATGTCGGCAACACCTTGCCGCCGCTGGCCGTGCTGGCGCTGGCGATGGTGGTGATTGGTATCGGCGATACGCCCGCCATCATCGCCCTGTTCCTCGCCTCGCTGCTGCCGATTGTGCGCAATACCTACGCCGGGCTGTGCTCGGTCCCGTCGTCGCTGCTGGAAGCGGCAAACGGGATTGGGATGACCAAATGGCAGCGCCTGTGCCAGGTTGAGCTGCCCAACGCCTGGCCGGTTATGCTCTCGGGGATCCGCATCGCCACCGCCATTAACGTCGGTACCGCGCCGCTGGCGTTTCTGATTGGCGCCAGCAGCTACGGCGAGCTGATTTTCCCGGGCATTTACCTGAACGATTTCCCGACCCTGATCCTCGGCGCGGCGGCCACCGCCCTGTTCGCCCTGATCCTCGACACCCTGCTGGCGGCGCTGGGTCGCGTGATGAGTCCCCATCTCGCTCGATAACAATAACAAGGAGCTTTTATGAGACTGATATCCAGCCTTGCGGCGCTGTGTGCCGCGGCGCTGTTCACCGGCCAGGCGATGGCAGCCCCGCTGATTCTGGCGACCAAGAGCTTTACCGAGCAGCACATTCTCTCGGCGATGACCGTACAGTACCTGCAAAAGAAAGGTTTTCAGGTTCAGCCAAAAACCAATATCGCCACGGTGATCTCACGCAACGCGATGATCAACAAGCAGATTGATATGACCTGGGAGTACACCGGCACGTCGCTGATCATCTTCAACCACATCAACAAGCGCATGTCACCGCAGGAGTCCTGGGAGACGGTGAAGCGCCTGGATGCGAAGCACGGTCTGGTGTGGCTCAAACCCGCCGATATGAACAACACCTATGCCTTCGCCATGCAGCGCAAGCGCGCCGAGGCGGAGCATATCAACACCATGTCGGAGATGGTGGCGAAAATTGAACAGGTTCGCAAAACCAACCCGGACAAAAACTGGCTGCTGGGCTTAGACCTTGAATTTGCCGGGCGCAGCGACGGCATGAAGCCGCTGCAGGAGGCCTATAAGATGGATCTGGACCGTCCGCAAATCCGCCAGATGGACCCGGGTCTGGTCTATAACGCCGTGCGCGACGGCTTCGTCGACGCCGGGCTGGTTTATACCACCGACGGGCGCGTGAAGGGCTTTGATCTCAAAGTGCTGGAAGATGATAAAGGCTTCTTCCCGAGCTACGCGGTCACCCCGGTGGTGCGCAAGGACACCCTGGAGGCCAATCCCGGTCTGGAAGAGGCGCTTAATACCCTCTCGGCCCAGCTCAACAACGACGTTATCACCGAGCTGAACAAGAAGGTGGATATTGACCATCAGTCACCGCAGCAGGTCGCCCGCGATTTCCTGCGTAGCAAACAGCTGCTGTAGGAGGCGCTATGGATACCGTTCACTACATTCTGGACAACTGGGACTATCTGTTAACCCTCACGCTGCAGCATCTGTGGCTGGTGGCGCTGGCCGTGGGCTTAGCTATTATCATCGGCGTCCCGCTGGGCATTTTGATTGTGCGCCACAAGTGGCTGGCGACGCCGGTGCTGGGGATTGCCACCATCGTGTTGACCATCCCGTCCATTGCCCTGTTTGGCCTGATGATCCCGCTGTTTTCGCTGATCGGTCAGGGGATTGGCGCCCTGCCCGCAATCACGGCGGTGTTTCTCTACTCGCTGCTGCCGATCGTGCGTAACACCCACACGGCGCTCGACAGCCTGCCGCCGGGCCTGCGCGAAGCCGGACGCGGCATCGGCATGACGTTCTGGCAGCGTCTGCGCTGGGTGGAAATTCCGATGGCGCTGCCGGTGATTTTCGGCGGGATCCGCACCGCCGTGGTGATGAACATCGGCGTCATGGCGATTGCCGCCGTGATTGGCGCGGGCGGACTTGGCCTGCTGCTGCTTAACGGCATCGGCGGAAGTGATATCCGCATGTTGATTGCGGGCGCGCTGATGATTTGTCTTTTAGCGATTGTGCTCGACTGGCTGCTGCACCGTCTGCAGGTGGTTCTGACTCCAAAGGGGATTCGATAATGATAAAACTGGAAAACCTCACCAAACAATTTTCACAGAAGCACGGCCAGACCTTTAAGGCCGTCGATAACGTCAACCTGAACGTGCCCGAAGGGGAAATGTGCGTCCTGCTCGGCCCGTCCGGCTGCGGAAAGACCACCACCCTGAAGATGATTAACCGACTTATCACCCCAAGCAGCGGAAACATCCTGATTAACGGCGAGGACACCAGCGGGATGGACACCGTCACCCTGCGCCGCAACATTGGCTATGTGATCCAGCAGATTGGCCTGTTCCCGAACATGACCATTGAAGAGAACATCACCGTCGTGCCGCGCATGCTGGGCTGGGATAAAGCGCGCTGCAAAGCCCGCGCCGAAGAGCTGATGGATATGGTGGCAATGGATCCGCACAAGTTCCTCCACCGTTATCCGCGCGAGATGTCCGGCGGCCAGCAGCAGCGTATTGGCGTTATTCGCGCCCTGGCCGCGGATCCTCCGGTACTGCTGATGGATGAACCCTTCGGCGCGGTGGACCCGATCAACCGTGAGGTGATCCAGAACCAGTTCCTCGAGATGCAGCGCAAGCTGAAAAAAACCGTCATGCTGGTGAGCCACGATATCGACGAAGCCCTGAAGCTCGGGGACCGCATCGCGGTCTTCCGTCAGGGGAAAATCGTCCAGTGCGCCAGCCCGGACGAGCTGCTGGCGAAACCGGCGAACGAGTTTGTCGGCTCGTTTGTTGGTCAGGACCGCACGCTGAAGCGCCTGCTGTTGGTCTCCGCCGGCGACGTCACCGACCAGCAGCCGACCATTACGGTACGGGGTTCGACTCCGCTCCCGGAAGCCTTTGCAACCATGGATGATAACGATATTCGCGCGATTACCGTGGTTGACGAGCACGGCAAGCCGCTGGGCTTTGTGAAGCGTCGCGAAGCGCGTAACGCCAGCGGGAACTGCGCCGACATCCTGCATCCGTTCCGCATGACCGGCAAAGCCGAAGACAACCTGCGCGTGGTGCTGTCACGCCTGTATGAGAGCAACACCAGCTGGATGCCGATCGTGGATGAGGACGGGCGCTACAACGGCGAGATTTCGCAGGATTATATTGCCGAGTATCTGAGTTCAGGGCGTACGCGCCGGGCGCTGAATATTCATAGCGAGAGCTGAGAATTATATTTTTGAATCCATGCGCGAGACAGGTTCGGCTAGAGCTGTGTAGGGAGTTCATTCGTGAAGCCTCATCCCTTTACGTCATCACGCTGAAGAGACAACGTAATTTCTTCCCGGCAATTTCAACCCACCAGCAACAATTCGCTGGTGGGTTGAAGAACCCGGCCCTCATATTTCTCCACCAGAAATTTGCAAGGTCACATCATCTGAATAAAACGTTTTACCTACCAATAATTCAAACTCGTGAGCCTGGTTTTTTGTCAAGTTGTACACTCCAATTCCACACATAAATTCTTCTCGGTCTCTCGCATTTAATCCCAAAATATCTGCCATTACATGTGCTTTTTCAGATGGAATTTCTATCTCGAAAAGCAAGATTTCTGTTTCTTTTCTATAAATATCAATAGCTTAGACAATATTCTTTTTTCAACCTTTCTGGATTGGTCGGCAGGCTTCATCTACTCGCCTTTTAGCCGCAGCTGCGGCAGCCTGATAATCCACCTCCTCATCGTTACCATTCCACAACTTACTGCCTCTTTAGTGTCAGTTTTATAAGTGATTATTTCATTGTCCACTAATTCTTTTTAGCTCCTGCCCAGATTACGGCTCAGTGCTTCTACATTTACGGTCATTCGTATAACCCCACATTACGATTCAATTCGTGAATTTTAACCTTTGCAGCTTCAATCTGACTTTCCGTCGCACCATGCTTTTTTAATGGTGGCTTTATTGCACGCGAGCACAAAAAGCCCCTCCCGGGGCTTGTGTTGCGCATTACCAGCGAAGCTCTGAGGTTGGCATGAAGGTTACAGACCTCACGCGATCCTCTAGGTCATAGTTAATCTGCATGCTCGTAGGAATATCGTGATCCTTTACCTCATAAAGGTCTGTCCAACCATAATCCTTATTCATCACAGTGTAAGGCGGCGCACTTCTTAGCGGCTCACCAAGAGTTTCATTAACCCATTTACGAGACATAGACGCCTGCAAGGGTGCTGGTAGTTCATTAGGAAATGTCCAACTGGACGCAGGTTCGTGCTGAATTCTGAGTGTGACAGATTTCAAAATCCGCCCCTCTCGCCAAAAAGAAAGAAAAATCCCTTCCTGAGCCATTTCGAGGTTGAGGGTCGGTGTTCCAGAAGATCCCTTTGGAGGAGACTTATACGGAATTAAGTCCTTACCAAGCATATATTGATAAGACTTACCAAGACTATATATCAGCGCCTCAACGTCTATCGTCATTTGTAAAGCCCCGCTTCACTGTTAATTGTATGTATTTTCACCCTTGCTGCTTCGATCTGGATTTCGGTCGCTCCATGCTCTTTCAATGCCGGTTTTATGGCATCCAGATTGCGATCCACTGCTGCCCTGAGGTTCCTTGAGTCAAGATCAATATGTGTAGGCGTATTACGTCCACCATATGTCTCGCTTATTTTTTGATGAATATCTTTCGGGATCACGATGGCTGCAACTTTATCAGTCAGTGCAAATATCTCGTCATCATCTAGCAACGGATAATTAGCTTTTAGATATGCATCAACGGCAGCCCTCGACGGCATGTGATCAGCCTCGTAAATCCCCTGCCGAGAACGGCGTTTGAAGTCACTGTATAACTCAACCTCCAGAAACTCCACCGGCGGTTTGCTCAGGTAAATATAAATCGGCGGCAGGTCAGGGAACGGCAGGATCAGAATGTAATCCGCGAAACGTTTTTCCTCCGGTGCCGGGCTGGTGGTCGCCGTTATGCCGGTGTTATCCGGCAGCGGGTCCACTATCACCGGGTTCGGCAACACTGGCCGCGTCTGGTTGCCGGTATTCCACGGTTTTTCTTCACCTGTCCGATCAGGCGTCCAGACGATGGTGACGCGCGGTTCTTCCTCCGTGGTGAAGGTGTACGCCTGAGCGCTGCTGTCATACTCCATTTTTCTGACGCGAACACTGTCCCGGCCGGGTGGCGTGTGCCAGCCACGCGGGACCGCGTTCCCGCTGCTGTCGTTCTCCCACGTATAGCGCACCCGGCTCGGGGCTTCACGCATCTGCTCCAGGCGCATACGGTCGATAAAATCCTGTTCGCCGTCGTTCAGCCTGCCGGGCATCATTCCCACCAGCAGCCCGGCCACGGATGCACCCGCTCCGGCGGCGGCTGTCTCCCCCAGCCCGGCGGCACCACGTACCGCCCAGGTGCCGTAGGTCAGCGCTCTGCCGCTTATCAGCTCCAGCAGGCTTGCGCCTGCCGTGGCCGTCTGCGCGCGTGCAGCTGCAACTGCAGCAGCAACGGCGGCCTGATAATCCATCTCCTCATGGTTACCGTTCCACCAGCGATAAAGGGCGCTGCGCTTCTTCGGTTTGGGAATATCGTCTGGCTTTTTCTTTTTTGCGGTCCGGGCGTGCTGCGGGGTGTCTGAATCGGTTGCAGGGTCGCTGGCGGGCATGGCCTGAAAAAAAGCCATATCAGCAAAATTGGTGTGAGGCTCGCGCTGGTCACCGGCATCATTACACCCCTCACCGCGCAGGCAGGATTTTGCGAATACCCGGTTACGCTCCCTTTCTTCCTCTCTGCGTTTTTCTTCGGCTTGCTTTTCTGCAACCAGCCTGGCAGCGTGTTCTTCCCTGGCAACCTCAACCGGGTCCCGTCCCCGTCCCAGCCACTGACCTGCCGGAGCAATCACCCGGTTCGAACCCGGCGGGCAATCACAGTGTACTTTTGAACCGTGAACGGCTGCGGGCACCCCGTGAAATGTCACGCGTTCTTCACCTGATACAATGACGCCCTGTTTCCCGCATTTGGGACAGGGTGTGGTTTTATCACCTACCCTGAGTATTCTGCGGCCAAATTCGGTGCTGTCCGTTATAGACGCAATACACCTGGCACCGGTAGTCGTTTTATCATTCTCAAGCGCCTGCCCCCGACCATAATTATCGGTACGGTAACCCATGCATTACGCTCCGGTAATTAGTGAGTTCGTTACTCATAAAGAATTTCCTTTTCCTTCCTGTAAATAAAAAAGCAATTTTACTATGAAGACGAGTTCACCAGATTTATTCAGCACTTTTGGTTAATATTTAATAATCAAATAAATGACAAAGAAAAATAAATAATATATATAGAACACCCTATAAAAGCTCATTTGCATACTGATTGAGTTCCAACCACAATAGGACATCGTCCCCGTTTACTCGCGACCCATGCAACGTCTTCATACGTACCCCGACATCCGCGCAATGTTTCGCCGACTCCTGATTGCCACCGTCACCGGCGTGCTGGCCGCGCTGGCCGTTGCGGTGTTCCGCCACAGCATGTACCTGCTGGAGTGGCTGCTTCTGAGCAACGACAGCGGCAGCCTGGTGAATGCCGCCGCGTCGCTCTCCCCCTGGAGGCGCGCGCTGACGCCCGCGCTGGGCGGGCTGGCTGCCGGGTTGTTGCTCTGGGGATGGCAGCGCCTGACCGCCCAGCGGCCTCATGCCCCCACCGATTATATGGAAGCGCTGGAGACCGGCGACGGTCAGTTTGACTACGGCGCGAGCCTCGTTAAATCTCTTGCTTCGCTGCTGGTCGTTGCCAGCGGAAGCGCCATCGGCCGCGAAGGGGCCATGATCCTGCTTGCCGCCCTCGCCGCCTCCTTTTTTGCCCGGCGCTTTACGCCCAAATCGGAATGGAAGCTTTGGATCGCCTGTGGCGCCGCCGCCGGGATGGCCAGCGCCTACCATGCTCCGTTAGCGGGAAGCCTGTTCATTGCAGAGATTCTGTTTGGCACGCTGATGCTGGCCTCGCTCGGCCCCGTGGTGATTGCGGCGGTGGTGGCGCTTCTTACGACGCAACTCCTGGCACCGGGTGCCGGTACGCTCTACGAGGTCCATCTGAGGGGCATTCTCACCGCGGCAGATTATGCCCTGCTGGTCGCGATGGGGCTGCTGGCAGGTCTCTGCGGACCGCTGCTGATGTGGCTAATGGCGTTCAGCCACGGGCTTTTCCTGCGCCTCAAACTTTCGCCGCCGTGGCAGCTGGCACTCGGCGGCTTGATTGTCGGGCTGCTGTCTCTTTTGACGCCGAAGGTTTGGGGGAACGGCTACAGCGTGGTTCAGGCTTTTCTGCTCGCCCCGCCGCTGCTGTCGGTGATTGCCGGCGTGTTCATCTGTAAATTGCTGGCGGTGCTGGCAAGCAGCGGTTCGGGTGCGCCGGGCGGGGTATTTACGCCTACCCTGTTTGTCGGTATGGCTACGGGGATGCTGTTCGCGCAGTTTTTCGCGCTGTGGCTGCCGGGTTCTGAGACGGCCATGTTGCTGGGGCTGGCCGGGATGGCAACGCTGCTCGCTGCGACCACGCATGCGCCCATTATGTCGGCGCTGATGGTCTGTGAAATGACCGGGCAGTATTTTTTACTGCCCGGTTTACTGGTCGCCTGCGTGATAGCGTCCGTACTGTCGCGGACGTTACGCCACGACTCGATCTACGGTCAACACGCCACCGAGGGCAGAGAGATCGATGTACTGCGCTAGCTCGCGCTGCTCGGCGCGAGGCAGATAAGGCAGCTCGCCCACCAGCGGGCCAGGCAGTTTGGTGCTCAGTACGTCGATGATCTCCGCGTAGTGCGCGAGGCCTGGATTAATACGGTTTGCCACCCAGCCAGCCAGCGGCAGGCCGTCATTGGCAATCGCCTGCGCCGTCAGCAGCGCGTGGTTGATACACCCTTCCTGGATCCCCACTACCATCACTACCGGCAGCTGCTCCTGCACGACCCATTCAGACAGCGGGCGTAAATCATTCATCAGGCTGCGCCAGCCGCCCGTTCCTTCGACGACTACGTGATCGACCTGCTCACTCAGGTTCGCCAGCCCGTCGGATAACAGGGAATAATTGATCGGGCCGCTGTGCGCCACGCTGCTTTCATCTTCGCTTAACGCAATAGGATTGACCGCGTGGTAAGGCAGTTCCAGTGACGAGACGCTTTGCAGCACCAGGGCGTCTTTATTTCGCAATCCCTCTGGCGTCTCTTTACTCCCTTTTGCGACCGGTTTGTACCCAGCGACGCGTTTACCGCTTGCTGTCAGAGCCTGCAGCAATGCGCGGGATACAACGGTCTTGCCGACAGAGGTATCTGTACCAGTAACAAAGAAACGCTTAAGCATGACTCACTCCACCTCTTGGGTATGCTTCGAAAATATCAACCAGGTAAATAATTCAGTGGAGGAAGTCTACGGGATGCGTGCGCTACCCGGCTTGAGATAGCGCAATTTTTCTTACATCTGCGGAAAAGAGTTAACCCTGTAACAGGCGGATAAGCAGCGAGCCATTGTACATGGCATCTTTGACCAGCGCCGCGCCGGCCATCGTGCCCTGGTTGGAAAACTGGGTACTTTCTACCGCAATATTTCTGCTGTAGGCAGGAAGCGACTGCTGCTGAATACAGGCCGTAATCGCCGGAAAAAGGATCTCCGCCGCCTGGCTGAGCGGTGAGCCGATCAGGATTTTTTGCGGATTGAAGAGGTTCACCATAATCGCCAGAATGCGGCCTACGTTATTCCCCACCCCGGTAATAATGTCCTTCGCCAGCAGATCCCCCTGACGCGCGGCGTCACAGAGAGAATCCACCGTCAGGGGTTGGCCGTGAAGCGAAGAGCTCATGGACTGACTGAGCCTGACCTGCGCCAGCTCCAGCACGCTTTCCACGCTGGCAATGGTCTCCAGACAGCCGTGGTTCCCGCAGTAGCAACGCTTGCCGTACGGGTCGACCTGGGTATGGCCAATTTCCACCAGGCTGCTGCTCCCGGCGTGGAGAAGCCGTCCGTCGGTGATCACCCCCGCCCCGACGTTGTGGTCGATGACCACCTGAATCACATCCCGCGCACCGCGCGACGCGCCAAACAGCGCTTCCGCCATCGTCCAGGCGCTAATGTCGTGCTGAATATAGACCGGCACGCCGGTATGGTTTTCCAGCACTTCGCCCAGCGGCATCTCTTTAACATCGTCGTAAAACGGCATGCGGTGAACAATACCATTTTCGGTATCAATAATGCCGGGCATGGTGATGGCAATCGCCGTTAAGCGTTCAAGCCGCTGCTGATGGCGAATAAAGAAGCGATCGATATGGGAGACAATCGCATCGAGAAGCGGTTCCTCGGCATTGAGCGACAGCTCAAGCCGGTCTTCCACCACCAGCTTGCTGCTGAGATCGCGCAGCGCAAGGAAGATCTCTCCGCGGCTGATGCGCAGCGAGAGGTAGTGCCAGGCTTCCGTCTCGACCACCAGGCCGACCGCCGGACGACCACGGCTGCCCGGCTCCTGAATTTCCGTCTCCTGGACCAGGTGCGCTTCCAGCATTTCGCGGACAATTTTGGTGATACTGGCAGGTGCCAGCTGTGCCAGGCGCGACAGATCGATACGCGAAACCGGACCAAGCTGATCAATCAGGCGATACACCGCGCCAGCGTTGGTCTGCTTAATCTGATCAATATGCCCTGGCTGACTATCAGCAACCACCTCGTACTCCCTTATTTTCGAGCTTCGAAATAAACTGTTGGCTATGGTGAAGCACTTCCATGGGTGTCGTCAAATATTTACTTAGCCTTGTGATTTACCGCACATTTTTACCCGTTTTCCAGGGAAATATCAGACCGCGGAAGCCTGGATTAACCGCTGTTTGAAGCGCTGGGCAGCATGACTCTGTTCGCGATGTTTTGACCACACCAGCCACATCTCTGAAACGGCATCCTCCTCGGCGATAGTAACCCAGCGCATCTCACGCAGCTGTACCCGCTTAAAGGAGGCCGGGAGTATCGACACACCCAGCCCGGCGGCGACCAGGCCGATAATGGTCATCGCCTCTCCCACTTCCTGGGTAATGACCGGCGCCAGATCGTAGCGGCGCATCAGCCCCAGAATATCGTCATACAGGCCCGTCCCGACCTGCGGGTCAAAAAAGACAAACGGCTCTTTTGCCAGCTCCGCCAGCGAAACCGCCGGACGCGACGCCAGAGGGTGATCGTTCGGGATCATGGCCATCAGCGGTTCGCGCAGGATAACCTCCCACGCCAGCGTGTCCGGCAGCTGGGTATTACGCATCAGCCCCAGATCGAGCGCACCTTCGTTCAGCGGCGCAATCTGCTCGCGGGTATTAATTTCGCGAGTCTGAATATGCACGTCCGGAAAATGACGGCGGAAGGACGAAAGCGTCTGCGAGACGGCGCTGATAAACGGCGCGGACGAGGTAAACCCGATCCGCAGCTCCCCGGCTTCCCCAAGATAGAGCCGTTCCGCCCGGGCAGCGGCGTCGTCGACCATGCTCAGAATTTGTCGGCTGTCGATCAGAAACTGCTTACCCGCCGCCGTCAGGCTCACGCTGCGGTTGGTGCGGGCCAGAAGACGCGCCCCGACCTGCTGTTCGAGGATTTGAATCTGCTGGCTTAAGGGCGGCTGAGAAATGTTCAGTCGTGCCGCCGCGCGGCCGAAATGCAGTTCCTCAGCGACGGCGACAAAGTAGCGAAGATGACGCAGCTCGATATTCATATTTTTAAAGTATCATTTGAGATTATTAATATATTAGACAGAATATTTACATTTTCCTACCCTGAAGGTGTGGTCATACCCGTCACCAGAAATCACGGGGATGTTTAAGCAAGGAAACTGTGTGAGTCGTACATCTACCATTGATATCGCGCCGGCCAGAGATATTAATGATTTGCCTGTAGCATCGCAGCCGGTTCAGTTCATCAAACGTGGTACCCCCCAGTTTATGCGCGTCACGCTGGCGCTCTTTTCCGCCGGTCTGGCAACGTTTGCCCTGCTCTACTGCGTTCAGCCGATCCTGCCCGTTCTCTCCCATGAATTTGGCGTATCGCCTGCCAGCAGCAGCGTTTCGCTTTCCATTTCAACCGGGATGCTGGCAATTGGCCTGCTTTTTACCGGCCCGCTCTCCGACGCCATTGGCCGTAAACAGGTGATGGTAACCGCCCTGATGCTGGCCTCGGTCTGTACGTTACTCTCGACAATGATGACCAGCTGGCACGGCATTTTGATGATGCGCGCGCTGATCGGGCTCTCGCTCAGCGGCGTGGCGGCAGTCGGGATGACCTATCTCAGCGAGGAGATCCACCCGAGCTTCGTTGCCTTTTCGATGGGGCTGTACATCAGCGGGAACTCGATTGGCGGCATGAGCGGGCGTCTGCTGAGCGGGGTATTCACGGACTTCTTTAGCTGGCGCATTGCGCTGGCGGTGATCGGCTGTTTTGCGCTGGCATCGGCCCTGATGTTCTGGAAAATCCTGCCAGAATCGCGCCATTTTCGCCCGACGTCTCTGCGCCCGAAAACGCTGTTTATCAACTTCCGCCTTCACTGGCGTGACAAAGGTTTACCGCGACTGTTTCTGATGGGATTCCTGCTGATGGGTTCCTTCGTGACGCTGTTTAACTATATTGGCTACCGGCTGATGCTCTCGCCGTGGCATCTGAATCAGGCTGTTGTGGGTTTGCTTTCCGTGGCCTATCTCACCGGTACGTGGAGTTCGCCGAAAGCCGGGGCGATGACAGCACGCTTTGGCCGCGGGCCGGTGATGCTGGTGTTTACCGCGGTGATGCTGCTCGGCCTGCTGCTGACGCTCTTCTCCTCCCTGTGGCTTATCTTTGCCGGGATGCTGCTCTTCTCCGCAGGGTTCTTCGCCGCTCACTCCGTCGCCAGCAGCTGGATTGGCCCGCGTGCGCGTCGCGCCAAAGGACAGGCATCGTCGCTGTATCTGTTTAGCTATTATCTGGGCTCAAGCATCGCCGGGACGCTGGGCGGTGTGTTCTGGCATCACTACGGCTGGAACGGCGTGGGCGGGTTTATCGCGCTGATGCTCTGTGCCGCACTGCTGGTGGGCGCAAGCCTTCATAAACGCCTGAGATAATCATCCTGCGGGCTGATGCCCGATCCAGATAAACGGCACCAGCTTACTGGTGCCGTTTCACGTTCAGGAATCCCAGGCCTGCTCTATCTTACCGGCTTCAAACTGCGGAGGCGGTTTTCGGAAGCGGCGCGTGAGCCAGGTCAGGTAAAGGACACCCAGTGCCGCCCAGATGAGGCCAAGCGTCAGGGACGTCGCTTCGAGGTTGATCCACAGCACGCCGACCGTTGCGGCACCAATGAGTGGCAGCAGGAAATAGTGGAGCCGATCTTTCCACGTTTTGTTCAGCCCCTTACGCCGCCAGAAATGGTTGTACACCGAGAGATTAACAAACGTAAACGCCACCAGCGCGCCAAAGTTGATCAGCGCCGTCGCGGTCACCAGATCAAAGTACAGGGCCGACAGCGCCACTATCCCTACCATAATCACGTTCAGGGCCGGAGTGCGCCACTTCGGATGCACGTAGCCAAACACCCGCTCAGGAAAGACGTTGTCACGCCCCATCACGTACAATAAGCGTGAGACGCTGGCGTGCGAGGCCAGGCCTGAAGCGAGCGTATTCACAAACGTGGTGCACAGAAACACCGACTGGAAGAGCTTGCCGCCCACGTACAGCGCAATTTCCGGCAGCGCGGCGTCCGGGTTCTTGAAACGCGCGATCGTCGGGAAAAAGAGCTGCATGAAAAACGAGGCAACAATAAATATCAGCCCGCCATACAGTGCGGTCAGGAAAATCGCTTTGGGGATCACCCGCGCCGCGTTTGGCGTCTCTTCCGACAGCGTGGTGACCGCGTCAAAGCCGAGGAAAGAGAAGCAGACGATAGTCGCGCCGGTAATGATAGGAAGCAGGTGCGCGTTCTCGCTGATAAACGGCTGGAGCGACCAGACGGTGCCGACCCCCTCACCCTTGTGCAGGCCGTGCACCACGAGTATGACAAAGACCACCATGATGGCGACCTGCACCAGCACAAACAGGGTGTTAAAGTTGGCGACCAGGTTAACGCTTTTCAGGTTCGCCAGCGTCAGGATCGTTACAAAACCCACCACCCAGACCCAGGGCGGGACTTCAGGGAACAACGCGGAAAGGTAGATCTTCGCCAGCAGCACGTTGATCATCGGCAGGAAGAGATAGTCCAGCAGCGATGACCAGCCAACCATAAAGCCTAAGTGAGGGCCGATCGATTTCTGCGTGTAGGTGTAAGCAGAGCCCGCTTCCGGGAACTGTCGCACCAGTTTGCCGTAGCTGATGGCGGTAAACATGACGCCCGCCAGCGCCAGGAGATACGAGGCGGGCACGTGGCCATTGCTGATACCGGACACAATGCCGAAGGTATCAAACACGGTCATGGGCGTGAGGTAAGCCAGCCCCATCATGACCACCTGCCAGAGCTTGAGGGAACTGCGCAGCCGGGTTCTTCCGGCCATGCGCGGCGAGTCAAGAGAGGTATTAGTCGCCATAAACCATCCCCCCCATGCTTACCGTGGTTTGCAATCGCGCTGACCGTAACGCAAACCTGCTTAGCAAAGGGGGAAGTTGTAAAGAACATACGCGATCGTACCAGCGCAGCGTCTCTCGCTCGCACTCACAGCAGGCACCTGACTGGCCCCCTTCGCCCTGCGGATAGTTGAACATCTGCATCATTTCCTACCTCGTCACACAGTGTCGTTAAGAAAGTCCCTGTGCCGCCTGCGCTCCATAACGCGACTCCCGGGAGATAGCTGGCGTGCCAGCGAACGTTTCGGCCAGGCTCCGCGCAGGCCGTTTGGTGATACGTATGCAATGAAACAAAGCGGCCCCTTACCGGGGCACGTCATCAGGCGTTTTTCAGCATCCACTCAATTTCTGTTTCGGTAATCAGGCGTTCAAACTGCAGTAATTCATCATTTTTGCAGGCGTGATAGACGTGGCAGAAACGTTCGCCCAGCCGCTCGCGAAGATGATCGTTTTGCATGAATTCCCACAGCGCATCGCTCTGACGAATCGGGAACGGCAGTCCGTCCTGCTCCAGGCCATTGCCTTCCACTTCTTCCTGCAGGGGTAAATCGTTATCCAGCCCGTGTAGAATGCCGGCAAAAATCGCCGCCATCACCAGATACGGATTCGCGTCTGCTCCCGCCACCCGGTACTCGACCCGATGGTTATGGCGATCGCCGCAGGGGATACGCAGGGCAACGGTGCGATTATTGTGTCCCCATGACGCCTGCGTCGGTACGTACATTCCCGGCTGGAAGCGGCGGTAGGAGTTGACGTTCGGCGCCAGCAGCGCCATGGACGCGGGCATCAGATCGATCATTCCGGCCAGCGCGCGTTTCAGCAGCGCGGAATCCTCGCCGCTGGCGTCTGCGAGCACGTTTTCGCCTCGGTTGTTTTGCATGCTGATGTGAATATGCATCCCGCTGCCTGCATGCTCTTCATACGGCTTTGCCATAAACGTGGCGTGCATCTTATGTTTTTCCGCCATCTGCCTGACGAGACGTTTTAGCGCCAGCGCATCATCGCAGGCGTCGAGCACGTTTTCCGTATGGTGCAGGTTTATTTCAAACTGGCCCGGGGAGGCCTCAGCCACGGCCCCGTCGGCGGGGATCAGCTGCAGCTGCGCCAGTTCGTCAATGTCGTTCAGCACGTCAGCAAAGTGGTTCAGGTTATCAACCGAGTAGACCTGGCTCTGCGTATTACGTACGTCGGTGCCCGGCGCGCAGGGTGGCTGCAGATAGCCGTCGGCATCGCGCTTACGATCAAGTAAATAGAACTCCAGCTCTACCGCTACCACGGGGAACAGACCGCGCTGGCGCAGCTGCTGCCAGAGTCGGTTGAGTACGTTCCGCGGCTCAACGTCAAAGGGAGCGCCATCTTCATCGACCATGGTGAGCTGCACCTGACCAATGTATTCCGGGTCGGCGGCGGACGGCGTCAGGGTACCCGGCACCGGCACGCAGATACAGTCCGGCTCGCCGAGCTCCTGCCCCAGGCCCGCCTCTTCCACGACGTTACCCAAAATGTCCATGGCGAAAACCGATGCCGGGAAATAGCAGCCTTTTTCAAGCTTGCTCAGTCCGGCAACCGGGATGCGCTTGCCGCGAAAACAGCCGTTCAGGTCGGTCAGAAGGACATCAATAAACTGGGTGTCAGGATACTTTTCTAAATAGCGCTTCACTTCCTGCGTAAAGGCGCTGCCCCGCCTCTCATCCGTGTGCTGCACAAAGTTCTCAACTTCTACGATATTGGTTTCCATGATTTACCACCGTTTTTGGGATTTGCGTTCGCTGCTCTGGACTGTCAAATATAATGTCCACCCTATCGAATCTGTATGCAAACAAATTGTTTGTCAAATGTTAAATTAAGTTTGCAAAAGGCAGATCCCGTTGCTAGATTGAGAAAATATTGAACGAAAAGGCCGTTTCACAGGCGAGAATGGCCTAAATTTAGTCCACTTTGTGAGGGCGATCATGGAAAATATAATGAACAAGCCAGTTATTGGCGTAGTGATGTGCAGAAACAGGCTTAAGGGTCATGAGACCCAGACCCTGCAAGAAAAGTACCTGAATGCCATTATTAACGCGGGGGGCTTACCGATTGCCTTACCCCATGCGCTGGCAGAGCCAGAGCTACTTACCGCTCTGCTGCCAACCCTGGACGGGATTTACCTGCCGGGCAGCCCAAGTAACGTGCAGCCGCACCTTTATGGTGAAAACGGCGATGAGCCTGACGCCGATCCCGGGCGAGATCTTCTGAGTATGGCGCTGATTGCCGCCGCGCTCGAAAGGCGCATCCCCATTTTCGCCATCTGCCGGGGGCTGCAGGAACTGGTTGTTGCGACGGGAGGGACGCTGTATCGCCGCCTGTTCGAGCAGAACGACCTGCTTGAACACCGGGAAGATCCTGAACTGCCGGTTGAGCTACAATACGCCCCTTCTCATGAGGTTCAGGTTCAGGAGGGAGGACTGCTGTCTCAATTAATACCAGGCTGTAACACATTTTGGGTAAACTCGTTACACGGGCAAGGTGCACGATCGTTAGGACCACGGCTTCGCGTGGAGGCCCGTTCGACGGACGGGCTGGTCGAAGCGGTCAGCGTTCATGACCACCCTTTTGCCCTCGGCGTGCAATGGCACCCCGAATGGAACAGCAGCGAGTACGCCCTCTCACGTATGTTGTTTGATGGTTTTATCACCGCCTGTCAAAGCCACATTGCCGAGAAGCAACGGCTTTGACCACTACCGTAAAGGAAATGCAACTATGAGCGATGACGGACTGGCGCCAGGGAAACGTCTGTCTGAGATCCGCCAGCAATTGGGTCTCTCGCAGCGGCGTGCCGCCGAACTGTCTGGGTTAACACACAGTGCCATCAGCACCATTGAGCAGGACAAAGTGAGTCCTGCCATCAGTACGCTGCAAAAGCTGCTGAAAGTCTATGGGCTGTCGCTCTCGGAATTCTTTTCGGAACCGGAAAAACCTGATGAACCGCAGGTGGTTATTAATCAGGAAGACCTTATCGAAATAGGCAGTCAGGGGGTTTCGATGAAGCTGGTTCATAACGGAAATCCGAACCGTACGCTGGCGATGATTTTTGAAACTTACCAGCCTGGAACCACGACCGGAGAGAGGATCAAACATCAGGGTGAGGAGATCGGTACGATACTGGAAGGTGAAATAGTGCTGACCATTAATGGCCAGCCTTATCACCTGGTTGCAGGGCAGAGCTATGCCATCAATACCGGCATACCGCACAGCTTCAGCAATACCTCGGCAGGCATCTGCCGCATTATCAGTGCCCATACCCCCACCACGTTCTAATTACCACTCAGTCCCGGCGTAAGCGCGCTTACGCCGGGACAAATAAAAACGATCAATGTCGGCATTCAACGGGTTAATTCCCGGGATGCCCCACGGCTTCGTATTGCCTGAAACGGCCATGCCTTTATTTATCTGATTGCGAAAGAAAGGAGTGAATATGCATTTTCAGCACCTGACTTACTGGCAGGATAAAGCAAAAAACAGCGCCATTGAGACCCGGTTATTTATTAACGGTGCCTATTGTGACGCCGCCGATAATGCCACGTTTGAAACCGTCAATCCCGCTACCCAACAGACGCTGGCGAACGTGGCCCGGGGCAAGCAGGCGGACGTGAACCGCGCGGTTCAGGCCGCACGTGAGGTATTTGAGCGCGGCGACTGGTCACAGGCGTCTCCGGCGCAGCGCAAGGCCGTGCTCAATAAGCTCGCCGATTTAATGGAACGCCACGGCGAAGAGCTGGCCTTACTGGAAACGCTGGACACCGGTAAACCCATCCGCCACAGCCTGCGCGACGATATTCCCGGCGCGGCTCGCGCCATTCGCTGGTACGCCGAAGCGGCGGATAAAGTCTACGGCGAAGTGGCGCCTACGGGTCCGGGCGAGCTGGCGATGATCGTGCGCGAGCCGATCGGGGTTATTGCGGCCATCGTCCCCTGGAACTTCCCGCTGCTGCTGGCCTGCTGGAAGCTGGGCCCGGCGCTGATCGCAGGCAACAGCGTGGTATTAAAACCGTCGGAGAAATCGCCGCTTACCGCCCTGCGACTGGCCGGGCTGGCGAAGGAGGCGGGCCTGCCGGACGGCGTGCTGAATGTGATAAGTGGTTACGGCCACGAAGCGGGCCAGGCGCTGGCACTGCATCCTGAGGTCGAAGTGCTGACGTTTACCGGCTCTACCCGTACCGGCAAGCAGTTGTTGAAGGACGCGGGAGAAAGCAACATGAAGCGCGTCTGGCTGGAGGCAGGCGGCAAGAGCGCCAACATTATTTTTGCCGACTGTCCGGACCTGGACAAGGCCGTGAGCGCGACCGCCGCCGGGATTTTTTACAACCAGGGGCAAGTCTGTATCGCCGGTACCCGCCTGCTGCTCGAAGACAGCATCGCCGATGATTTTCTGGCAAGGCTGAAAGCGCAGGCCCACCGCTGGCAGCCTGGCGATCCGCTCGACCCCGACAGCACGATGGGCATGCTCATCGACGCTGCGCACGCCGATACCGTCCACACGTTTATTCGCGAGGGAACCCGGAAAGGTACGCTGCTGCTGGACGGGCGGGAACAATCATGGCCTTCCGCAGTCGGTCCCACCATTTTTGTCGACATCGACCCTGCCTCCCCGCTGTGCCGGGAAGAGATTTTCGGGCCGGTGCTGGTTGTCACCCGTTTTAAAACCGAAGAGGAAGCCTTGACGCTGGCCAACGACAGTGAATATGGGCTTGGCGCGGCGGTATGGACCCGCGATCTCTCCCGGGCGCACCGCATGAGCCGCCGCCTGAAAGCCGGCTCGGTCTTCGTCAATAACTACAACGACGGTGATATGACCGTCCCCTTTGGCGGCTATAAGCAGAGCGGCAACGGTCGCGATAAGTCCCTGCACGCGCTGGAAAAATTTACCGAACTGAAAACCATCTGGATTGCCCTGGAGCCTCAATCATGACCGAACATACCACCAGCTACTACGCGGCCAGCGCGAACGCTTATGAACCTTTCCCGACGCTTAACGAGTCGATCAGCTGTGACGTGTGCGTGGTGGGCGGCGGCTATACCGGCCTCTCCTCCGCGCTACATCTCTCCGAAATGGGCTACGACGTGGTGCTCCTTGAAGGGGCGCGCATCGGCTTCGGCGCCAGCGGACGCAACGGCGGCCAGCTGGTTAACTCCTACAGCCGCGATATCGACGTGATCGAGAAAAACTACGGGCCCGATGCCGCCAAAGTGCTCGGGAGCATGATGTTTGAAGGCGGGGAAATTATTCGGGAGCGTATCCAGCGCTATCAGATCCAGTGCGACTATCGTCCCGGCGGGCTGTTTGTGGCGCTAAACCATAAGCAACTGGAGACGCTGGAAGAGCAAAAGTCCAACTGGGAACGCTACGGCAACACGCAGCTGGAGTTGCTGGACGCCAGCGCCATCCGCCGGGAAGTCGACAGCGACCGCTATACCGGCGCGCTGCTGGACCGCAGCGGGGGGCACATTCATCCGCTGAACCTGGCGATCGGCGAAGCGGACGCCATTCGCCTGAACGGTGGGCGTGTATATGAACAGTCTCCGGTGACCGCCATTCAGCACACCAGCCCGGCAGTAGTAAGCACGCAGCATGGCCAGGTCACGGCCCGCTACGTGATCGTCGCCGGGAATGCCTATCTGGGCGATAAGATAGAACCGGAGCTGGCAAAACGCAGCATGCCCTGCGGCACCCAGGTGGTGACCACCGCCCCGCTGTCGGAAGAGGTCGCCCGCACGCTGATCCCCAATAACTACTGCGTGGAAGATTGCAATTATCTGCTGGATTACTACCGCCTCACCGCCGACAACCGCCTGCTGTACGGCGGTGGCGTCGTCTATGGCGCGCGCGATCCGGACGATGTGGAGCGCCTGGTGATGCCAAAGCTGCTCAAAACCTTCCCTCAGCTGGCAGGCGTCAAAATCGACTACCGCTGGACGGGCAATTTCCTGCTGACCCTGTCGCGGATGCCGCAGTTTGGGCGTCTGGATAAAAACATCTATTACATGCAGGGCTACAGCGGCCACGGCGTGACCTGCACCCACCTGGCCGGACGGCTGATCTCGGAACTGTTGCGCGGTGACGCTGAGCGCTTTGATGCGTTTGCCAATCTCCCGCACTACCCCTTCCCGGGCGGCCGAAGCCTGCGGATTCCATTCACGGCGATGGGCGCGGCGTACTACAGCCTGCGCGATCGTCTTGGCGTATGATCGTTTCGACAAAAGGGTATCTGACATGAGTAACCAGGAATTTCATCAGCGCAGACTTTCTGCCACCCCGCGCGGCGTAGGCGTAATGTGTAATTTCTTTGCCCGTACGGCGGAGAATGCCACCCTCACCGACGTGGAAGGCAACGACTATATTGATTTCGCCGCCGGGATCGCGGTGCTGAATACCGGCCATCGTCATCCTGAACTGGTGGCCGCAGTGGAAAAACAGCTTCACCAGTTCACCCACACGGCCTACCAGATTGTGCCGTATGAAAGCTATGTTTCATTAGCCGAGAAACTTAACGAGCTGGCCCCGGTCCAGAGCCCGGCCAAAACGGCGTTCTTCACCACGGGCGCAGAAGCGGTGGAAAACGCCATTAAAATCGCCCGGGCCCACACCGGCAGACCGGGCGTGATTGCCTTCGGCGGAGGCTTCCACGGCCGAACCTATATGACCATGGCCTTAACCGGCAAGGTCGCGCCTTATAAGCTGGGATTTGGCCCCTTCCCGGGGTCGGTTTATCACGTGCCGTATCCCTCCGAGCTGCACGACATCACGACGCAGGATGCCATCACGGCGATAGAACGCCTGTTCAAAGCGGATATTGAGGCGAAACAGGTGGCGGCGATTATTTTTGAACCCATTCAGGGTGAAGGCGGATTCAACGTCGCCCCGCCAGAGCTGGTGGCCGCCATCCGCCGAATCTGTGATGAGCACGGGATCGTGATGATTGCAGACGAAGTGCAGAGCGGCTTCGCCCGTACGGGTAAACTGTTTGCCATGGAACACTACGTGGACAAGCCCGACCTGATGACGATGGCGAAAAGCCTGGCAGGCGGAATGCCGCTGTCTGGCGTGGTGGGTCGCGCCGAAATCATGGACGCGCCGGCTCCCGGCGGTCTGGGGGGGACCTATGCAGGCAACCCGCTTGCGGTGGCCGCCGCGCACGCGGTGCTGAAGATTATCGACAACGAGTCACTGTGCGCCCGCGCCTGCCATCTGGGGGATCGACTGAAAGCCACGCTGGAGGAGATTCAGGGCACCTTCCCTGCGCTCGTGGCGATAAGGGGAAGAGGATCGATGATTGCGGCGGAGTTTTTTGATCCCGAGAGCCGTGAACCGTCGGCCGCCATCGCGCAGGCGATCCAGCAAAAGGCGCTCGCCCAGGGCCTGCTGTTATTGATCTGCGGCCAGTACGGCAACGTGATCCGCTTCCTTTATCCGCTGACCATTCCGGATGCTCAGTTCAACCAGGCGCTGGCGATCCTGCAACAGGTTATGCGCGATAAGTCCTGAGTGCCCACCGAAAACCGTCACCCGGAATGCCGGGGACGGTTTCAACGGAGGAGATCGGCACAGCTTTCCTCCGTGTGGGAAATGTTGGGGAATTTGGTCTGTTTCATTGTATGCTCCCTGAAACACATCCCCGGCATGAGGAAATAAGAATTGCAAAAAACATCAGCCTATCAGTCACTTGTGAAAACCTTCCAGCGCCTCTCACGCTTCTCGCACCTCTCCTCCATCGCCAGCTGGGACATGTTCACCATGATGCCGCCAGGCGGCAGCGCCGCGCGCGGTGAAGCGCTGGCAGAGATGAGCGTCCTGCAACATCAGATCCTGACCGATAAAAAAGTCGGCGACCTGTTAGCGGCCGCAGCAGGGGAAGATCTGAATGACGTCGAACAGGCCAACCTGCGTGAAATGACGCGACAGTATCAGCAGGCTACCCTGCTGCCGGAATCGCTGGTGGAAGCCAAATCCCTGGCGGGCAGCAGATGCGAGCACGCCTGGCGTACGCAGCGTCCCGCGAACGACTGGCAGGGCTTTTCCGCCAACCTGAAAGAAGTGGTGAAACTCAGCCGTGAAGAAGCCCGCCTGCGCGCAGAAGCCAAAGGCTGTACGCCGTACGACGCGCTGCTGGATATTTTTGAACCGGACATGACCAGCGCGCGCCTGGACGTGCTGTTTGGTGATATGAAAACCTGGCTGCCGGACCTGCTGGCAAGCGCGGTGGAGAAACAGGCTCAGCGGTCGTTCGTTCCGCCGCAGGGCCCCTTCCCGACGGCAACCCAGCGCGAACTGGGTCTGGAAGCCATGAAGATGCTCGGCTTCGATTTCAACGGCGGTCGCCTGGACGTGAGCGCGCACCCGTTCTGCGGCGGCGTACCGGAAGACGTGCGCATTACCACGCGCTATGATGAGGACGAGCTGCTCAGCGCGCTGTTTGGCGTGATCCACGAAACCGGACACGCGCGCTACGAACAAAACCTGCCGCGCGCGTGGGCAGGCCAGCCTATTGCCCTGGCCCGCTCAACCGCGATCCACGAATCCCAGAGCCTGTTCTTTGAGATGCAGCTGGGACGCAGCGAAGCCTTCCTTAAGCACCTCCTCCCAGCCGTTCACGCCCGCTTTGGCAGCCAGGCGGCGTTTAGCGAAGAGAACTTTATCGCCTGGAACCAGCGCGTGAAGCCAGGCTATATCCGCGTCGATGCCGACGAAGTGAGCTACCCGGCACACGTGGTGCTGCGCTATGAGATTGAGCGCGCGCTGATCAACGGCGAGATCGAGGTGGACGATATCCCCGCCCTGTGGGATGAGAAAATGCAGGCCTGGCTCGGATTATCCACCAAAGATAACTACCGCAACGGCTGCATGCAGGATATCCACTGGACCGACGGCGGTTTTGGCTACTTCCCATCCTATACGCTGGGGGCCATGTATGCCGCGCAGCTGTTCCATGCGGCCAAAACGGCGCTTCCGGGACTGCAGGCCTCCATCGCTGAGGGCGATTTTTCCGCCCTCTTTGAGTGGCTGCGTCAGAACATCTGGCAGCACGGTAGCCGCTTTAGCACGTCGCAGTTAATCACCCAGGCGACGGGGGAAGATCTGAATATCCGCTACTTCCGCGAACACCTGACCTCACGCTACCTGTAATGATAAGGCCGGGGTTCTTCCCCGGCCTTGTACATATGGTTACACGCCGATACCAATCACTCACGGAAACCCCGAATTTACAGGGATATAGTTATTTCAACGGCCCCGCAGTGGGGTTAAATGAAAAACCAAATTCGAGGGTATGAACATGAAAAAAGTATTAGCTCTGGTTGTTGCCGCTGCTATGGGTCTGTCTTCTGCTGCGTTTGCTGCTGAAACCACTGCTGCACCAGCTGCTGCGGCGCCTGCTGCAACGACCACCGCGGCGCCAGCAAAAACCGTACATCACAAGAAACACCACAAAGCCGCTAAACCGGCTGCAGAGCAAAAAGCGCAGGCAGCTAAAAAGCACCACAAAAAAGCCGCTAAACCAGCCGTAGAGCAGAAGGCTCAGGCTGCGAAAAAGCACCACAAGAAAGCCGCTAAACCAGCCGTAGAGCAGAAAGCCCAGGCTGCGAAAAAGCATCACAAAAAAGCAGTAAAACACGAAGCTGCTAAACCAGCTGCACAGCCAGCTGCGTAAGCGTACAAGCTTAACCGTGCCCTGCGGGGCACGTTGGTAAACCGGCGCTGAACCGGAAAAGGTTCTGCGCCGTTTTTTTTATCCGGAGGGCGTATGCTGCGACGCTATCGGTTTGAGCTGATTCTTATCCTGCTTATTTTATGCGCGCTCATCGCCAGCCGCTTTTATCTTTCCTGACTGTAGCACGCTGATTTTACTCCCACTTTAGCGCCGTCCCGTCTATAGTATTTTCATAGGGTTCACTTTTAATAATCATAATTACCCCCACCAGAGTGTGATATGCGTAAATCTGTTGTGTTGTTGCTGGGAACGTTTGGCCTTTTTTCTGGATTTTCACAGGCGGATGATGGCGGTGATAACGCCATTAGCGCGAAAGAGCTAAAGACGCTTTTTTTCGGTCATGACGATCGTACTCGCGTCACCGATCCTACCCAGGCTCCCTGGGACGCTATAGGCCAACTGGAAACCGCCAGCGGCAACCTGTGTACCGCGACGTTAATCACCCCGCAATTAGCGCTGACGGCGGGCCACTGCCTGTTGACGCCACCCAACGGTAAGCCAGACAAAGCGGTTGTCTTACGATTTGTGTCGCAAAAAGGGATCTGGCGCTATGAAATCCACGGCATTGAAGGCCGGGTTGATGCTTCTCTTGGGAAGCGTCTTAAACCGGATGGCGACGGCTGGATTGTGCCGCCCGCGGCAGCCTCGTGGGATTTTGGCCTGATTATTTTGCGCTACCCGCCTTCGGGCATTACGCCGCTGCCGTTATTTGATGGCGATAAAGCGGCGCTCACCGCCGCGCTGAAAGCCGCCGACCGCAAGGTGACGCAGTCAGGCTACCCGGTCGATCATCTGGATGCGCTTTACACCCACACGGACTGTATCGTGACGGGCTGGGCGCAGACCAGCGTGCTTTCCCATCAGTGCGATACGTTGCCGGGCGACAGCGGTTCACCGCTGATGCTGAAAACCGATAACGGCTGGCAGTTGATTGGGGTTCAAAGCTCCGCCCCGGCGGCGAAAGACCGCTGGCGAGCCGATAACCGGGCCTTATCCGTCACCGGTTTTCGCGATAAGCTGGAAGCGCTGGCTAAAGAGTAAGCCAGCGCGGCTGTCTGTGAATCAGGGTTACCAATTGATCAGGCGAGTTTTATCATGATCATGCCCGCCAGCAGCAAGATCAGCCCTATCCAGCCTTTATTATTTAAACGCTGCCCGAAAAGCACCCACCCTGCGGCCAGGGTGGCGGCGATACCAAAACCGCCCCACAGCGCATAGGCCACGGACAGATCGATACCTTTGACCGCCTGTGACAGGGCGCTGAACGCCCCCAGCACTGCGGCAATCGACATCAGGCCATAAACCTTACGGCGAAAGCCGTCAGAGAATTTCAGCAGAACGTTCGCCAGAATTTCCAGCACGATGGCGAAGCCCAGCCAGGCCGCATGAACCCATTCAAACTGTTGCATGGTTCTGCTCCTTCTGCTGTTTTGTCGGTTTACGGGTACCTGATTTAATCAGCACGATACCCGCGACCAGCGTCGTTAACCCGGCGACCTTCATTGTTGTTAATGTTTCGTCGAATATCAGAACGCTGAACAGCGTAATCAATAAAATACCGATCCCTTCCCACAGCGCATAGGCCACACCCAGCGCAATTTTCTTCACCGCAAATGAGAGGAAAATATAGGAAAGGGATATCATCACCAGCATTAAAATAAAACCGGTATTGCCCTCGCTGACGCTTGCCCATTTCATTGACAGCGTGCCGGTAATTTCAGCGAGGATAGCCAGGGCTAATAAGATCCAGTAAAACATGTTTTTCTCCTGCTTGAGAATATAATCCATCGTGGCCCGCTGCATGCAGCAAACCAAAAAAATATGAAATTAAATCAGATAGCTAAGCGCGTAGCGCCAGCTCAGGCAGAAGAGGTGACTATAGTGCGGTGCGCCAGTGTTGCTCACCAGCAATCAGGCAGAAGGAGGTAGAAAATAGAGCAGCGTTGTTTGAAGAATAGGTCCTGAACAAATTGTCCATAAAATTACAATTATCCGCGTTGTTGCTTCTCGTCTTTGCGGATGAAAATTGTCCTCGGTAGTTGAACACGCCAAATTTGTACCATAACTGAAGATTTTACTCAAAGTCTTTTCAATTCTTTACCCATCCCGTTTGATTTTGGTTAGTTTATTGCAGGACGTTTACCCTCTATTATAAATAAAACGCGTTTTTTGGAGTCACCATGGCTAAACCCATTATTACCCTCAACGGGTTAAAAATTGTCATCATGCTGGGCATGCTGGTGATCATACTCACGGGCGTTCGTTTTGCCGCCGACATCATTGTGCCCTTTATTCTGGCCCTGTTTGTTGCGGTGATCCTTAACCCACTGGTCCGGCGCATGACGCGGCTGCGCATCCCGCGCGTGCTGGCAATTACCCTGCTAATTAGCGTCATTATTTTCGCCATGGTGTTACTGGTTGCGTATCTGGGTACCTCGCTGAACGAACTGGCGCGAACGCTGCCGAAATACCGTTCCTCGCTGGCGATACCGCTGCTGCAGCTTGAGCCCTGGCTTCAGCGCGCGGGAATAGAAGTTTCGGTTGAGGAGCTTCTTAAATATATCGACCCTAATGCGGCCATGACCATCGTCACAGGCCTGCTGACGCAGCTTTCCAATGCCATGACCTCCATTTTCCTGCTGTTTTTAACGGTGGTGTTCATGCTGCTGGAGGTGCCACAGCTGCCCGCAAAGTTACAGCAAATCATGGTTCGTCCGGTTGAAGGAATGGGCGCTATTCAGCGCGCGCTGGACAGCGTTTCACGCTATCTGGTACTGAAAACCGTCATCAGCCTGGTCACCGGGGTGGTGGTCTGGGGAATGCTGGTGGCGCTGGACGTCCGCTTTGCGTTCGTCTGGGGGTTACTGGCATTTGCGCTCAACTACATTCCTAACATCGGCTCCGTGCTGGCGGCAATCCCCCCTATTCTTCAGGTGCTGGTGTTCAGCGGACTTTATGATGCGCTGATTCTGCTGGCCGGCTATCTGGCGATTAACCTGGTATTCGGGAATATTCTTGAACCGCGAATGATGGGGCGTGGGCTGGGGCTTTCAACGCTGGTCGTCTTTTTGTCCCTGATTTTCTGGGGCTGGCTGCTCGGCCCCGTAGGCATGCTGCTCTCCGTTCCGCTGACCATCATCGTGAAGATTGGTCTGGAACAGACGGCGGGCGGGCAAAGCATCGCCGTGCTGCTGAGCGATATGAGCCATCAATAGCCGTCATTCCGCCATCGACATGAGGGGCTTGCTTGCCCTTCCTCCTTCACAGTATGCCCTGAGCGCCCTCTGCCAGTCCGTCAGAGGGTACACCGTTCCGGGGCTGTATTCACTGGCGCGCATCCGGGGCCAGATTTGATCGAACTCCGCGCGCCACGCCTCTGCGCTGAGCCCATCCAGATAGTTACGAATATGGAACCACGCCACGCGCGGCAGGGGCCGTTGCTGGCGGAAGGTCTGCCCGGAGAGCAGCCCGTAGCAGACAAATATGCCCAGCTCCGGCAGCACGCTCAGGATCGCTTCCGCCAGCGCCCCGCCGGTTGCATCGTAAACGACGTCGGCACGCGCGGCAACGGAGAGAATCCGCTGCATGTCATGCTGTGCGACAGGAACGATCCCCATCGCCGCCAGCCGTTCAGCGTGAACGGGCGAACGATGAATACCGTACACCGCCTCTGCCCCCGCCAGACGCGCCCACTGCCCGAGCAGGATGGCGCAATCCGAACCGGCGGCCGTGAGCAGCACCCGCTTTCCCCGCGGTGGATAGTGGCTCAACATCATCTGCGCCGCCAGCGGGTTGATATAGGCCCGCGCGGCCAGGCGTGAATCGACATCATCAGGCACGGGGATCGCATACTCTGCCGGGCAATCCGCATAGCGCTGCCAGGTGCCCTGCCCGCGCAGCGGCAGAACGCGTTTACCCTGCAGATGCGCAAAAGACGCGGGCGCCTGAATGACAACGCCGACGCCTTCATACCCCGCGACGGCGGGCAGCGGGGTTCTGTGGCGGTAAGCGCCGGTAATGGGAATGAGATCGGACGCGTTCACCGGCGCATACAGCATTTGCACGCGGAGGTGTCCCGGCGCAAGCGCGCCCGGCGGCGCAGTTTCAGGTTGCAGAGCAGATTCTGGCTCGCCAAAACGGCGATACCAGAGGGCCAGATTTTCCATTACGATCTCACGGCTGACGGCGGAATACTTAATCGCGCCAGCCCATTGCCGGTGCGACATGTTTGAGAATGGACTCAATCACGTGCGCATTGTAATCCACACCGAGCTGGTTCGGTACGGTCAGTAATAACGTATCAGCCTCGGCAATCGCCTCGTCCTTCTTCAGCTGTTCAATCAGCCTGTCAGGCTCCGCGGCATAGCTGCGCCCGAAGATCGCGCGCGTTTTTTCATCAAGATACCCCACGCTATCGCTGTCGTTGCGGCTGGCGCCGAAGTACATCCGGTCGCGGTCGTCCATCAGGGCAAAAATACTGCGGCTGACCGAGACGCGCGGCTCGCGCGCATGCCCTGCCTCTTTCCACGCCTGACGGTACGCGCGGATCTGTTTTGCCTGCTGAATATGGAACGGTTCGCCGGTTTCGTCGTCTTTCAGGGTTGAGCTTTGCAGGTTCATGCCGAGCTTAGCGGCCCATACCGCCGTCGCATTTGAACCGGCGCCCCACCAGATACGCTCCCGCAGCCCTTCAGAATACGGTTCCAGGCGCAGCAGCCCAGGCGGATTGGGGAACATCGGCTGTGGATTCGGCTTTGCAAACCCTTCGCCGCGCAGCACCTCAAGCAGCACCTCGGTATGACGGCGCGCCATGTCCGCTTCGTTTTCCCCTTCCTGCGGGACATAGCCGAAATGACGCCAGCCATCAATGACCTGCTCCGGGGAGCCGCGGCTGATGCCAAGCTGCAAACGGCCGCCGGAGATCAGATCTGCCGCGCCCGCATCCTCGGCCATATACATCGGGTTTTCATAGCGCATATCAATCACGCCCGTACCGATTTCAATGGTTTTCGTTTTCGCGCCTATTGCCGCCAGCAGAGGGAACGGCGAGCTAAGCTGACGGGCGAAGTGGTGCACGCGGAAATAGGCGCCGTCCGCGCCCAGCTCTTCAGCGGCCACGGCCAGGTCGATGGACTGCAGCAGCGTGTCTGCCGCCGAGCGCGTGCCGGACTGCGGAGAAGGCGTCCAGTGACCAAACGATAAAAAACCGATCTTTTTCATAACCCTGTGTCCTGATAATGCGTTGCGTTCTGTCCACTTTACGCATTACCCGGTAAGAATAAATGCCGTTTATTTAACGGAAAGCATCAAATAAATTGACGGAATAGAGGGGTTCGTCATTCCGCTCCATAATGGATATAATATCCCCCACTTTTTTCATGGCAGGTAAAACCGGCAATGGCTCTGATCCCTAAAAACTACGCGCGACTGGAAAGCGGCTATCGCGAGAAAGCATTAAAAATCTATCCCTGGGTCTGCGGACGCTGCTCGCGGGAGTTCGTCTATTCCAACCTGCGTGAATTGACGGTTCACCATATCGATCATGACCATACTAACAACCCGGAAGATGGCAGCAACTGGGAGCTGTTGTGCCTGTTTTGCCACGATCACGAGCATTCGAAATACACCGAAGCGGATCAGTACGGCACCACCGTGGTCGCCGGTGAAGACGCGCAAAAAGACGTGGGCGTCGCCACGTTTAACCCGTTTGCCGATTTAAAAGCGATGATGGATAAGAAGAAATAATCTTCTCGTCCGCTCGTGCTCCGCAATTTTAAAATGTCCAGGTGATAGCGGCGGTTGCAGACCCCTCATTGCGCCGCATCACTATTGGGCTTTCATTCGCATGGTCGCCAAGCCAGGTATAGTCCGCGCTCAGGACCGTTCCCCAGTGAGCATCGAACTGATGGCTCCAGGTCAGGCTGGTGTCGACGCCATAAAATCCCCCCGGCGCTGAATAGCGGCGATAGCCGGTGCGGCGGCTCTGCTGCTCGCTGACCCCATACCAGGTATTCAGATAACGGCTGTCGCCAAACAGAGCCGCAGACTGAAGGGCGATCGTGTCCTCGCTGTTTTGCAGGGGAATCAACGTAACGGACGCCTGATAACTTACGCCCTGGCTGTCCGTTAACGGTAGCGTCGCCTTACCCTCAACGCTTAGCCAGGACGCAGCCTGCCAGCCGACGGCCAGGCCGGTATTCAGGGTGGCATCAATGTCCCCCATCCCCTTCAGATTGTTTGCGCCCTCACGCCAGCCAGAATTTTTCTCTGCCCTCCCGAGGTCGTAACCCAGCGTATGTTCCAGGTACCAACCGCTGTCGTTTTGCAGGTCATATCCCACTCCTTTTTGTGCATCAATAAAGAAAGCACCCTTGCGCCCCTCCAGCACAGGAACCACCTGCCACACCTGCTTGTCTGAGCCTGAATAACGGGGGGCATAGTGACCGCCCAGCCCGACGGTTAAAGAGCCGGAAGCGGCGTCATCATCCGCCTGCACACCTGAGGCAACGGCCATCAGAAGCGGAACGGTCATATACAGGCCTTTTTTTATCGCTATCATACTGTTCTCCACGCAGACGCTGGCGTCTGCTGATTCAGGGTCTGCCACACAATGTTGGCGCAGTATGGTTTGGCTAAATCAATGAATCGTCGGGATAGTGTTAAGAAACGGTCAAGGTGAACGGATGTTGTCCAGAAGAGTGCTGATTATTGAAGATGACGCCGATGCGGCTGGCGTGCTTGAAGCCTATTTACGTCGTGAAAATTACGATGTCACCATTACCGGAGACGGTCTTTCCGGGCTGGATATGGCGCAGCGGTGGAAACCCGACCTCATCCTGCTGGACGTGATGCTGCCCGGGCTTAACGGCACCGAAGTGCTGGCCGGACTGCGTCGTAAAAGCGATGTACCGGTGATCATGGTCACCGCCATGGGCGACACCCCCGATCGCATTGGTGCCCTGCGGTACGGTGCCGATGATTATGTCGTGAAACCCTATCATCCGGGAGAAGTCGTGGCTCGCGTACAGGCGGTGCTGCGACGCAGCAGTAAAAAAGAGACAGACGACGAGATCCTTCGCTGGCAAACGCTGGAGGTGGATGTGGCCGCCATTGTGGCGAGCGTGGATAACGGCGGCGACGCGCCCGTGATGCTCGATCTTACGCCAACGGAATTCTCGCTTCTGGCAACGCTGCTGCGCTCTCCCGCTCGCCCCTTTTCCCGTCAGTACCTGCTGGAACACTGTCTGCCGGAAAGCGAGGCGCTGGAGCGCGTGGTGGACACCCATATTTATAACCTGCGTAAAAAACTCGAAGCGGCGGGTATTTCCGGCGTGTTGATTAACGTTCGCGGCGTGGGATACAGGTTTAGACAACCATGATAAAAAACCGGCACTCCTCTCTCTGGCGCTGGATTTGCGCGCGTATCCTGGCACTGGCCATCGGCAGCGTGATCGTCATTGCCACCTGCATGTGGCTACGTTATGCGGTACAGAACTACTGGATAATGGGCAGAATGCCAGCGGCGGTCCGGCAGGAATTTCTGACGCTCAGCCAGAACCCACAGGCCGATCCGGCCCGCTTTCACAGCATTGTGGATACCTGGTGGGGGCTGAGTTATTCCACGCCATCCATTGCCTCTGCGGACTGGGTTACGGTGGCCCTGCTGGTGCTGGTGATGATCCCGTTTATTGTGGTGATGGGGTTAAAACACGCCCGACCGCTGGCGCTGCAGTTCAGCCGTCTTCGCGATGCCGCCAAAGATGTCGCCGACGGGCAGTTTGGCCGTCAGGCTGAACTGGTCAAGGATGCGCCAGCGGAAATGGTCAGCTTTGCAAACGACTTTAACTCCATGACGGGGCAACTCGCCCGCTATGAAAAAGAGCTCCGCGCCTCGCACGTCGCGATGGCGCACGAGCTGCGCTCGCCCCTGACGGCCGCCATTGGTCGTCTGCAGGGCATGTTGGACGGTGTGTTTGATGCCAGCCCGATGCAGCTGGAAATGGTGATGAAACAGCTTCAGCATCTTAATCGCCTGACCGATGAGCTTCACCTTCTCTCGTTAGCGGACGCGGGAAATCTGGTGCTGGAAGAGCAGGCCTTTTCTCTGGATGAGCTTATTCAGGAGCGGGCGGCCTGGATCATGCCGCAGGCCGAAGCGCATCATTTTACGATTACGCTGCGTAACCCGCGTACGTGCCCGTTCAGAGGCGATGCGTTCCGCATGGGGCAGGTATTTACTATCCTTATGGAAAATGCACTACGCTACGGGCGCGAAGGCGGCCATCTTGAGGTGGCGCTGCACTACGCCAGCGGGCATTACGCCATTGAATTTCACGATGACGGACCGGGCGTATCCCCCCAGTTCTTACCGGACATGTTTAAGCGCTTTAGCCGTGAGGAGCAGTCCCGCGCGCGGCATTCCGGCGGCAGCGGCCTCGGTTTGTCTATCGCCCGGGCGATTTGTCAGGCCCATGGGGGCACGATCGAGGCCTCATTACCGGAAACGGGCGGCCTTGCTGTGCGTATTTTGTTACCCTGGCAGCCGTCCGGTAATGAAAATATCCACTCTTGATAAACCCTTGACAGAACATCGAATCTTTCTCGACGTAGCGCGCATTTAATAACGCCCTCATCTTTATGGAGCGGCGTTATGTCAGACGAATTTGTTCTCTCCCTCCGCCACTGCCTGCACCATATGTACGGCGTGGCGCGTACTCTTTCCTGGGTAAATTTTCTCCCTCTGGTCCTGCTCGCGCTGGTGATGTTTCCGCTCACCGGCTGCGGTGACAAACAGGAAAATAAGCCTGCCCCAGTGCGTAAGGTGCGCTACGTCGTCGTACGTACAGCCCAAACCCTCCCCGCGCTGGAAAGGACCGGTGAGATCCATGCCCACGATGAAACGACGCTGAGCTTTCAAACCGGGGGGCGAATACTGACGCGCAGCGTTGATATTGGCGATCGGGTTAATGCCGGACAGCTGCTGGCCACACTTGAAAATACCACCGGACAAAATCAGCTCGACAGCGCAACGGCCGACTATGAAGGGGCCACAGCCTCAGCGCAGGTTGCCGCGCTTAACGTCAGCCGAATGCAAAAGCTCATGCCGACGGGCGCAATAGCCCGCACGCAACTCGACAGCGCCCGCGCGGACTGGCTTGTCGCCCGCGCGCGATTAAAAAGCAGCGAGGCCGCGTGGCGTAACGCCCGCGAAAGCCTTGGCTGGACGCGCCTTATCGCTCCACAAACCGGCACGATCACCGAGGTGAGCGCCTCTGCGGGCCAGGTTGTCAGCGCGGGACAGACGGTGCTTACGCTGGCAACCGGCGAAGCCCGCGACGTAGCGTTTGATATCGCCACGCCCGATGCGATACCGCCGCTGGATAAGGCGGAATTGCGGGTTTCCCTGCTCAGCGACCCATCGGTACAGGCATCTGCCGTGCTGCGGGATATCACCCCGCAGGCCGATCCTCAGACCCGCACCTGGCGCGTCAGAGCCACCCTGATAAACCCGCCAGCGGCGATAGCGCTGGGTGCCAGCGTCACCGTCACCCTGCCCTCGACTGGCCCGCGAGGTTACGTCATTCCCGCATCGGCGCTGAGCCGAACAGGAGATAGACCGGCGGTGTTTGTGATTAACCCGCATTCGCAGGCGCAGCTGCGCGCGGTGGTGCCTGCCTGCTATACGGCCTCCTCGGTGATTATCGCCTCCGGCCTTGAGCCAGGCGACCGGGTGATTACGGCTGGCGTGAGCAAACTCCGTTCCGGAGAGCCGGTGGTACCCGGGGAGGTTCAGCCATGAACACGAAACCGGAAGCGAAATTTAACCTGTCCGCATGGGCGCTTAACCATCAGCAGATGGTCAGTTTCTTCATGCTGCTGATCGTGGCGATGGGCGTGTTCTGCTATGAAAAACTGCCGCGTAATGAAGATCCGGTTTTTACCATCAAAACAGCGGTCGTCTCCGCGCAGTGGCCGGGCGCGTCCGTAACGGACACCACCCGTCTGCTGACCGATACGCTTGAAAAAAAGCTGCAGGAAACGCCCTGGCTTGATTATCTCGAAAGTGAAACCCGCGCCGGGAGCACGGTTATCCATGTGAATCTCCGTGACAATACCCCGCCGCAAATGGTGCAGGACATCTGGTATCAGATCCGCAAAAAAATGCAGGACATCGCGCCGTCTTTACCGGAAGGCGTTCAGGGCCCGGCCGTGAACGACGAATTTGACGATACGTTCGGCACGATTTACGGCTTTATTCCCGACGGCTACACCTTACGGGAAGTGCGGGATCGCGTTGAGACAATACGTCGTGAGCTCGCCTCCTTGCCAGATATCGGCAAAACCACCCTGCTGGGCGAACAGCAGGATCAGATGGTTCTCGCCTTTTCTCCGGCCCGTCTGGCGGGTATGGGACTGGATATTCAGGCGGTCGCCGATGCGCTGCGGGCGCAAAACGCGGTTGTCCCGGCTGGCGTTATGCGTACCGGGCAGGAGAACATCGCGATCAAGGTCAGCGGGGCGCTCACGTCCGAAGAGAGTTTACGCGCCGTCACGCTGCACATTAACAATCGCTATATTCCGCTGACCGATATCGCCACCGTCACCCGGGAAGCCGCCGAGCCGCCGGCCCCCGCGTACCGGGTAAACGGCAAACCGGCCATCGGGCTGGCGGTGTCAATGGCGCCAACGGGCAACATGCTGCGTTTTGGCGCCGCGCTGAACGACAGAATGACAGTCCTCAGCGCCGGGCTGCCGCACGGTATTGAGATGGTGAAAGTTGCCGATCAGTCGGCGGTGGTCAGTGACGCGGTAAGTGGTTTTGTCCGGGTGCTTATTGAAGCTGTTGTTATCGTGCTGGCGGTTTCATTTGTCTCGCTGGGTTTGCGGGCTGGGCTGGTGGTGGCTGCGGCCATTCCGCTGGTGCTCGCCATGACGTTTGCCGGCATGATGCTCGCCGGCATCGGGCTTCAGCGTATCTCGCTTGGGGCGCTGATCATTGCGCTGGGTCTGCTGGTGGATGACGCCATGATCGCCGTCGAAACGATGGTCTCCCGACTGGAAGCCGGGGATTCCCGTCGGCATGCGGCCACCCATGCATTCAAAACGACGGCCTTCCCGATGCTCACCGGAACCCTGGTGATGATTGCCGGGTTTATTCCCGTTGGTTTTGCGGCCTCCAGCGCCGGTGAATATTGTTTTTCCCTGTTTGCGGTAGTGCTGATTGCCCTGCTCTGCTCCTGGGTTGTCGCGATCCTGTTTTCGCCGCTGACGGGCACGTGGCTGCTGCCGGAGAAGGTCAGACATCGCGCGGCAGGCCCTGGAAGGATCGCGCGCGGGTACGGGCGGCTTTTAGGGCTGGCGCTACGTCACCGGCTCGCCACCGTGCTGATTGCGCTTTCCGCGCTGGGGCTGTCCGTGTACGGCACGACATTTATGCAGGGTGAGTTCTTCCCCGCGTCGGACCGGCCTGAGCTGCTGGTCAGCCTGACGCTTCCGGCCAACGCGTCGCAGCCCGAAACGTTAAGAGAGGTGGAAAAGCTGGAACACGCGCTGGCCGGCAACAGCAATGTCGAGCGCTACTCGACGTACGTCGGGTCAGGAGCCATCCGTTTTTACCTGCCGATGGACGTGCTGCTGGAAAATGAAAACATCGCCCAGATTGTGGTGGTGGCGAAGGATCTTCAGGCGCGGGATCGTCTGCATGGGCAGTTGAACAGGCTGCTGGCGGCGCAGTTTAGCGATATCATCACGCGCGTGTCGCCCCTGGAGCTTGGGCCGCCCGTCGGCTGGCCAATCAAATACCGGGTGAGCGGGCCTGATTATCTGCAGGTCCGGGCGCTTGCGAACCGTCTGGCCGACGCGATTGGCCAATCGCCGCTGTCGCGCGAGGTTAACCAGACGGCCGGAGAGCCGGAGAGGATCATTACTCTGAAGGTGAATCAGACGGCGGCCAGGGCGGCAGGAATATCGTCAGAAGCTCTCGCCCGCACCTTGAATACCCTCTGGTCCGGCAGCGTTGTCACCTCGGTCAGGGATAACGATCGCCTTGTCGACGTGGTGCTACGGGCCACGGACAATGAACGTCACAGCACCGCCACCCTCTCCTCGCTGACCGTTCAGGGGAATGACGGTAAAAAAATTCCGCTCAGCGCCGTCGCGACGCTGGTCTGGAGCGTGGACGATCCGGTCATCTGGCGTCGACAGCGGTTGCCTTTTATTACGGTGCAAACTGATCTCGCGCCGGGGCTGAGGGCCGAAGCGGTATCGGCGGCGCTGCGTCCGGCGATCGACACGCTGCGCGCGGAGCTGCCTGCCGGTTACAGCATAGAAGAAGGCGGCGCGGTTGCCGAATCAGATAAGGGGAACAGCTCCGTTTTTAGCGTTCTTCCGGTGACGCTTGTCATCATGTTGATGCTGCTGATGCTTCAGTTGCGCCGATATTCCCTGATGCTGCTGGCGCTTCTGATGGCCCCGTTTGGTTTACCGGGGATCGTGCTGGCTATGCTGCCCGGCGGCACGCCGATGGGATTTGTCGCGCTGCTGGGCGTCATCGCCCTGGCGGGGATGATCGTGCGTAACGCGGTGATACTGATTAGCGAGGTAGACAGTAATCTTGCTCAGGGGATGGCAAACGATGCCGCGATTGTGGCGGCCGCGGAGCATCGGGCCAGACCCATCTGTCTGACCGCCTGCGCCGCCATTCTGGGCATGATCCCGATCTCTCATCAGGTATTCTGGGGGCCAATGGCCTATGCGATTATCGGCGGGCTGCTGGTCGCGACGCTGGTAACGCTGACCGTACTACCCGCGTCGTTTAGCCTGCTGTTACAGTGGGGGACTCAGCGCAAAGCCGCAGAAGAAAGGTGAGCTGAGGCTCAATCGTTCCCCGGCAGATTACACAGCAGTCAGCGCAAAACGGTTCCTCAGGACCCGGGGGATCTCATCCTCCGTCAGCTGCTGCGGCTAAACTGCGCAAACGAACCCACGCCTCGCCTGCTGAATGCCATGGAACAGATTAGCGCGCGGTGTCATGAACTGGCGGCTCTTCTCCGGGGGCGGTTTTACACTAAACTTTCCAGCCACTCGGTAAAGGCCCGCACCTTGCGGGAGAGATGGCGGTGTGGATAGAGAAGCGACAAGGTTGTCGATGCGTTAACGGTTGAGTAAGCCCTTAACCCTGATGCTATGGACGCTGCACAGGAGCGGCGTCCGTAAACCGTCTTCGGCTCTTTGTCACACATAGCCGCCTTTCATCTCGCCACCGGTAAATCCGCGTAGCGCGTCGTATAGGCCGGTGACAGCATCTCCCGCTTCATCGCCCAGGCTTTCTCAATCCCCTGCCCGGCAAACCATATTTTCCCTTTGCCGGAATGATTTAAGCTGTCGATGGTTTCCATCAGCGCGGCGCTGTTGGCGCTCGGGCGGTTATCGTCAAACAAATTCAGCTGGGCAACGCCGCTGCTGAAAAAGTCTGCCAGCATCACCCCCGCTTTCATATAGCGATATCCGTCAAGCCAGATACGCCCCAGCGCCTCAGTGGCGGCACGGATGATATCGCGCGAATCATTGGTGGGCGTCATCAGGGTGACGGAAGCCTGATTGCCGTAATAAATTTCGTTGTCCGCGTGTGGGCTGGTGCGCACAAACACGCTGATAAAGCGGCAATACTGATGCTCGCCACGCAGTTTTTCCGCAGCACGTTCTGCATAGGCGCAAATGGCCTGATGCATCTCCTCGTACTGCGTAATACGGTGTCCAAACGAACGACTACAGATAATTTGCTGCTTCGTAGGAGTAAACTCTTCCAGATCGAGGCAGGGCTCACCTCGAAGCTCGCGCGCCGTGCGCTCCATTACCACGTTAAAATGTTTGCGGATGACCCAGGATGACGCTTCCGCCAGCTCCAGCGCCGTGGTTATCCCCATCGCGTTAAGCTTTTTCGTGATACGTCGTCCTACGCCCCACACCTCCTCCACCGGAACCTTTGCCAGCAGCTTACGCTGCCGTCCACGATCCGAGAGATCGACCACGCCACCGGTGGCTGACCACCGCTTCGCCGCATAGTTGGCCAGCTTCGCCAGCGTTTTAGTCGGCGCAATCCCGACGCCCACACTTAAGCCTGTGTTTTTAAAGACCTGCGTACGCATCTGATGACCGAATGCTTCCAGCGAGATGCAGTTGCTGACACCCGAAACGTTCACAAATGCTTCATCGATGGAGTAGATCTCAATGGCCGGCGCGAGATCGGTCAGCGTCTGCATCACCCGGCTGCTGAGATCGGCATACAGCGCATAGTTGGAGCTAAAGACGTAAACCCGCGACGGATACCCCTTCTCTTTGAATTTAAAATAGGGCTCCCCCATTTTTATGCCGAACTGCTTTGCCTCCCGCGACAGCGAAATAATACAGCCGTCGTTATTGGACACCACCACGATGGGCTTACCCACCAGATCGGGGCGAAACACCCTCTCGCAGGAGGCATAGAAGCTATTCACATCAACCAGCGCGAACATGTTTATGCGTTTTGAGCGTATGAGTGACGACACCGAAGATTTGCAGCTCCTCTTCGGACTGAAAGGCGATCGGCTGATAGCGGGCATTACGCGGCAGCAGCCGCAGAACCGGGCGGGTCTGTAGCTCTTTCACCGTAAACTCGCCGCCGACCGACGCCACAACAATGTCCCCGTGCTCGGCATTTAACGAGCGGTCTACCACCAGCAGATCGCCGTCGCTAATCCCTGCGCCGATCATGGAGTCCCCGCTCACTTTGATAAAGTAGGTCGCACTGGGGTGCCTGACCGCCAGCCGGTTAAGATCGAGACGATCCTCCACATAATCCTGCGCAGGGCTTGGAAAGCCACAGGCAACACGCTCAAGATATAAAGGTAATTCAATAAGTTGCTTTGGATGATAAGAAAAGAGAGTGTCCATAAATGCCTTTCCCGCCAGATACTGTATATAAACACAGTATTACGGATTACGGCACAGGATCAAGGTCATTTCCGACAAAGACCGCAAACACGTTGAAGTTTGAGCGGATTTAATTTAGCAACCTCTCCTGCTGGCGATCGCAGATGGGCCAACCAAAAGTCATAAAAAAGTCATTAGAAAACACTTTAAAATCACTTCATGTGAAAAAAAGATCACTAAATCACTATACAAACACTATCTATTGACTTATATATCAGAATAACGCATATTTTAGGGCACGAATTATCAAGACTTTTGGAGGACGTTTTCTATGCCAGCCCGTGACTATCCCGACAAGCGAGTTGCCCGCGGTTTAGCAAAGGAGGCCGATCTCAGGATGTTGAGCGCCCGCATTGAGCCTGACCTGATGGAATACATCAGAATCACCGCCTTTGAGACGCGAAAAAGCAAGCAGGAAATTGTGGCAGAAGCGTTAGCGCTTCACAGACAGAAAAGTCAATGCGGAGTCTGAGCAGGCAAAGCCTGGAAGTGTCCTTCCGGCTTTGCCCATGCTGTGATTAACCCATCAGCGCATTCAGTTTTTCAAGTGCTTCAGGCGGCAATTGCACCTCTCCCGCCGCGAGGTTTTGCCGCAGATGCGCCACGGATGACGTGCCGGGGATCAGCAGGATGTTCGGCGACCGTTGCAGCAGCCATGCCAGCGCAACCTGCATCGCCGTTGCGCCCAGGGAATCCGCGACGGCCTGCAGGCCGGTGGACTGCAGTGGCGTGAAGCCTCCCAACGGGAAGAACGGCACATACGCAATCCCCTGCTGCGCCAGTAAATCCACCAGCGCATCGTCGCCGCGGTTCACAATGTTGTACATGTTCTGCACGCAGACGACCTGCACCATCTTCCGCGCTTCCGCCACCTGCGTGGCCGTGACGTTGCTCAGGCCAATGTGGCGTACCAGCCCCTGCTGCTGTAATTCTGCGAGGGTGGAAAGCGGTTCAGCAATCGATCCTTCTGCCGGGCCGTGTGCGCTAAACATGATCCGCAGGTTCACCACGTCCAGCACATCCAGCTTCAGGTTGCGCAGGTTGTCATGCACCGCCTGGGTCAGCTCCTGCGCGGAAAAGGCCGGCAGCCAGGCCCCTTTGTCATCGCGACGGGCACCGATCTTGGTGACGAGGGTGAGATCGTCCCGGTAAGGATGAAGCGCCTCGCGGATCAGCTGGTTCGTCACATGCGGGCCGTAAAAATCGCTGGTATCGATATGATTCACACCCGCCGCCACGGCTTCGCGCAGCACGTCCAGCGCGGCCTGTTTATCCTTCGGCGGGCCAAATACGCCCGGCCCGGCAAGCTGCATTGCCCCGTAGCCCAGTCGTTTAACCGTTCGCGTTCCGAGCGCGTACGTCCCGCTTTTATCAATGCTGCTCATGTTAACCTTCCTCATAAAATGATCCGGATTTACAACAGGTTCCTGACCGAAGCCCTAAGTTAAGCGCGAGTTAAATTAAAGTTTAAATTCTATACGACGATAGTATGGGTGTACCTCTGCATCTTTTCTAACGGACGACCGCTATGCTGAAAAATCTGCACGTGATTACCGGAATTATCTTTGCCCTCACCATATTCTGTCTGCTGCAAGTTGTCACGGGAGGGTTGTTCTACTCTGCCGTCAGCAACGATCGCCATAACTTCCAGAACTCCGGCGTGCTGAATGCCCAGCAGGAAAGCCTGAGCGACAGCGTGAACACGCTGGTGAAAACGCGCGTTACCGTCACTCGCGTGGCAATCCGCTACCTGAAGAACCAGCGCGACCCGGCATCCCTTGCCGCGATTAACAAACTGCTCGGCACCGCAGGCGACTCGCTGGCTAAAGCTGAAGCCTATAACAAAGAATGGCAGAAAATGCCGCAGGTTAACGGCCAGAATGCGGCGTTAACCGACGAGATGCAGAAGTCATGGAATCAGATGCACGAGGTGATGCGTTTGTCGATTGAGTATCTGCGTGCCGACAACTACCAGGCCTATGGCGATCTGGACGCTCAGCAGGCCCAGGACGACATGGAAGCGGTCTATAACCGCTGGCGCGCCGAGAACAACACGCTGCTGAAGGCGGCAACCGAAGAGAACCAAAGCAGCTTCACGCAGATGCAGTGGACGCTGGCAGCCATTTTCCTGGCCGTTATCGCCGTGCTGGTGGTGATCTGGCAGGGTTTACAGCACCTGCTGTTAAAACCGCTCAACGCCATCATGAACCATATTCGCGCCATTGCGGGAGGCGATCTGACGCAGGATATCACCCTCTCTGGCCGCAATGAGATGGGTCAGCTGGCGGCTGGCCTGCACGAGATGCAGCAGTCGCTGGTGACGACCGTCAGCGCCGTACGCGGCAGCACCGACTCCATCTACACCGGCGCGGGTGAAATTGCCGCAGGGAGCAACGATCTCTCTGCCCGCACCGAAGAGCAGGCCTCCTCGCTCGAAGAGACAGCCGCCAGCATGGAAGAGCTGACCGCAACGGTTAAACAGAACTCCGATAACGCCCGTCAGGCGACGCTGCTGGCGAAGAATGCCTCTGAAACAGCGGCTCGCGGCGGCCACGTCGTGGATAACGTGGTGCGCACCATGAACGAAATTGCCGACAGTTCGCAGCAAATCGCTCATATTACCGGCGTGATTGACAGCATTGCATTCCAGACCAACATTCTGGCGCTTAACGCCGCGGTGGAAGCCGCACGCGCAGGCGAGCAAGGCCGCGGGTTTGCGGTTGTCGCCGGTGAAGTTCGTACGCTGGCCAGCCGCAGCGCGCAGGCGGCGAAAGAGATCAAAGGGCTTATTGAGAACTCCGTCAGCCGGGTGAACACCGGTTCTGAGCAGGTCAGCGAAGCGGGCGCGACCATGAAGGAGATTGTCGCCGCCGTCACCCGCGTCACCGATATCATGGGCGAGATTTCGTCCGCATCGGATGAACAGAGCCGCGGAATTGAGCAGGTGAGCCTGGCCGTGTCGCAGATGGACAGCGTAACGCAGCAAAATGCCGCGCTGGTGCAGCAGTCCGCCACGGCGGCAGCGGCGCTGGAAGATCAGTCCGAACAGCTGCGTCAGGCCGTGGCCGCGTTTCGTCTGAACGGTAAAGCAAACGCCACCGCCCCACGCCCGGCCAACGTTAAAACGCCGCAGCTGCTGCGTCCGGCAACGGCTAACGCCACCCCCGACAGTAACTGGGAAACCTTCTAAGCCTCAGGCGGGCGAAGATATCGCCCGCTAACGGCTGCGCTTGGCGTGCCGTTCCCAGTTCTCCTGCTTCGCGTCGTCGGATTTTCGCAGGGAAACATAGCAAGCCCCGCTGCCGCCGTGATGCGGCAGCGCCACGCAGAACGCCTGCACTTCCTCGAACTCGCTTAACCAGCGTGCCAGATAGCTACGCACCACATTAGGATGCGAATTTTGCTCGCGCCCTTTCCCGTGGATGATGATGAGGTTACGTAATCCGTCACGACTGGCCTGGCGAATAAAGGAATACAGCATCTGGCGGCAGCGTTCAGCGGGCTGACGCAACAGATTTAAGCTGGCCTGTCGGGAGTATTTACCCGAACGCAGCTTATCAATAACGCCCTGCTGGACGCCTTCGCGCTGGAACGCCAGCGGCTCGTCAAGCGGCAATAGCTCAAGGAAACCCAGGGTCAGAAAGTTGTCGAGCTGTTCGGTATCGATGTCCTGGCGAGCCCGGGTATTACGGCTTTGCTGCCAGTGGATATCGGTGCAGCGTTTCAGGGGCTGGACATCCTCCATGGCGTCAAGAAAAAGGGATTTGTCGTCAGGGTTCATGGAAATCCTCCGGCTACATCTGGGCTTGTACTATACCTGCGCCAGACAGGTGTCTCAATAACCCTTAGAAGATGAGGCACGAGATAAATATTAACCCGATGAATATATATAGTCATTATAAAATGCACTTAAACCTGACTTAACTAAAACCCCAGCAAGAGTAAAATAGGTGATTTGCGTTAAATTTTTCTAAAATCAGTCATTCACCTTCCTTTCATTTTTCGGGAAAGGTGTTATAACTAAATTTACCTGCCTCATGGATATAATACCCAGGACTTGCGAAAGGACGCACTGCTGTGTGTACTATAGGGTCTGTCTGATGTCGGGCAGACTCTGTTTTTTTATTATGCGATATTCACCCTGAAACTATTTTCCTCGCCTCCCTTCTGAATTGCGTAATTAATGATTCGGCAAGCGGAGTTTGACGAGAATCCCGGCGCTGAATTAAATAATATGCGGCTTTTGGAAGCGACTCGGCAACCGGCAGAATGACCAGACGGTGCGCCAGCAGCGGATCACAGCCTAACTCCTGTGGAAGGATACTTAAAAAATCACTTTGCGCAACAAGGCTAATGCAGGAAGAAAAGGTTTCGCACACTACGCCAATCCGCGGTATTTGCGAGCGGTGGCTAAATAGATCTTCTAATTGCTTATAATAACTTCCCCGCGGCGTTGGCATTGTCCAGTTATAATGCAGCAGATCGTTAATGGATGTTGCCCCTGTCGCCGGATGCCCTTCCCGGCAAAATACCGCAAACGGTTTTTCGAAGAGTTTTTCAAACGTAAACTCATGGTCGTAAGGCCCCTGATAATAGGTGTTGATGGTGAAGTCCAGTTCGCCCTGGCGTAATTCATTGATCATCGACACCAGCTGCCCTTCCATAATTCGCACTTTAACCTGCGGGTGCTGGGCGTGAAAACGGGTGATGACGGCGGGCATCAGGCTGCGTGACACGCTGGCCCCCATCCCGATATTGATCTGCCCGGCCAGATCCCCCTGCCGCTGGCGAATGTCATCCTGCGCCGCACGCAGCTCTTCCAGAATCAGCCTGGCGCGCTGGTAAAACCCTTCCCCGCACTCGGTCAGCGCAACGCCTTTACTCCGGCGAACAAAAAGCTGCGCCGCCATGCCCTCCTCCAGCTCTTTGATGGATTTGGTCAGCGCCGGCTGCGAGAGATTCAGCGTCCGGCTGGCACCGCGAATGCTGCCCTGACGTGCCACTTCAACAAACGCCCGGATTTGATGGAATTTAATCTGAAATGACATAGCCCAACCGATAACCGTTGTTTATCAGAGTAAAGAAACTGTCATCTACTTTAATGGAAAGGGATGTGCGAGGGTAATTCCTGAACGGTTAAAACTGTGAAAAAACGGTTAGTGATAAGTAAAAACTATCACAGCGTGAAGCAGTTCACATTTTTTAATGATGACAGGAACAGATATGGACACACTGGCGCAGTACATCCAGACATTAGCCCCCCAGCTGATCGCATGGCGTCGCGATTTTCACCATTTTGCGGAATCCGGCTGGGTAGAGTTCCGTACCGCCGCAAAGGTCGCGGAAATTCTTGACTCCCTGGGCTACGAACTGGCGATGGGTCGCGACGTGATCGATGCCGAAAGCCGTATGGGGCTGCCCGATGACGCTACCCTTTCGCGAGAGTTTGCCCGTGCGCGGTTACAGGGGGCGCCTGAGAAATGGCTGGCACCGTTTGAAGGCGGATTTACCGGCATTGTGGCGACCCTGAATACCGGACGACCGGGCCCGACGCTGGCGTTTCGCGTCGACATGGATGCCCTTGATTTAAGCGAAGCGCTCGACGACAGCCATCGCCCGTTCCGCGACGGTTTTGCCTCCTGCAACGCGGGAATGATGCACGCCTGCGCGCACGACGGCCACACCACCATTGGCCTGGGGCTGGCAAAGGTGCTTAAGCAGAACGAAGCGCAGCTCAACGGTACCGTCAAGCTGATTTTCCAGCCTGCCGAAGAAGGCACCCGCGGCGCGCGCGCCATGGTCGCCGCCGGGGCGCTGGACGGCGTGGACTATTTTACCGCCATCCATATTGGTACCGGCGTCCCCGCCGGAACGGCGATCTGCGGCAGCGATAACTTTATGGCAACCACCAAGTTCGACGTGAACTTTACCGGCTTTGCCGCACACGCGGGCGGCAAACCGGAGGATGGACGTAACGCCCTGCTTGCCGCCGCGCAGGCCGCCCTCGCCCTGCACAGCATCGCCCCGCACAGCGAAGGCGCTTCCCGCGTCAACGTCGGCGTGATGCAGGCGGGTAGCGGCCGCAACGTGGTGCCCGCAAATGCACTGATTAAGGTTGAAACCCGCGGCGAAAGCGAAGCAATAAACCAGTATGTCTTTGAACGCGCGAAGGCTGTCATTACCGGCGCGGCCGCGCTCTATGGCGTGAGCGCGGAGATGCGCCTGATGGGGGCCGCCACCTCCAGCGCGCCGACGCCGGCCTGGGTTGATTACCTGCGTGAACAGGCGAGCCAGGTTTCCGGAATTGTGCACGCAATCGATAAGGTGAAAGCGCCAGCAGGCTCTGAAGACGCCACGCTGATGATGGCCCGCGTGCAGCAGAACGGCGGCATGGCATCGTATATGGTGTTCGGCACGGATTTGAGCGCCGGACATCACAACGAAAAATTCGACTTCGATGAGCAGGTCATGGCTGTCGCCATTGAAACGCTGGCGCGAACTGCGCTCAATTTCCCGTGGACGCGAGGTGTGTAATGCAGGAGAACTACGCTTTTATTGCCGATGCCATCGACACGCGATGTCAGACGCTAACGGATATTGCCGACGCTATTTGGGATCATCCCGAAACCCGCTTTGAAGAGTTCTGGTCCTCCAGACGGCTCGCTGACGAGCTGGAAGCCGAGGGCTTTACGCTGACCCGCGAGGCAGGCGGTATCCCAAATGCCTTTATCGCCAGCTTCGGCAGCGGAAAACCGGTTATCGCTCTGCTGGGCGAGTACGACGCACTGGCCGGGCTAAGCCAGCAGGCGCACTGCGCGACGGCGCAATCCGCCACGCCGGGGGCGAACGGCCACGGCTGCGGGCATAACCTGCTGGGCACCGCGGCGCTTGCGGGCGCGGTGGCGGTAAAAAGCTGGCTGGAGCAGCACGGCGGCAGCGGAACGGTACGTTTTTACGGCTGTCCCGGTGAGGAAGGCGGCTCCGGGAAAACCTTTATGGTACGTGAAGGTCTGTTTGATGACGTTGATGCCGCTGTCACCTGGCACCCGGAGGCCTTTGCCGGGATGTTTAACGTCAGCACGCTGGCCAACATTCAGGCGGCCTGGCGTTTTCACGGCGTGGCGGCGCATGCGGCCAACTCGCCCCATTTAGGGCGCAGCGCGCTGGACGCCGTGACGCTGATGACTACCGGCACCAACTTCCTTAACGAGCACATCATAGAGAAAGCGCGCGTCCATTACGCCATCACCGACACCGGCGGGATTTCGCCCAACGTGGTGCAGGCGCAGGCTGAAGTGCTGTACCTGATCCGCGCCCCGGAGATGGCCGACGCGCAGCAGATCTACCAACGCATCGAAAAAATTGCCCAGGGCGCGGCAATGATGACCGAAACCACCGTCGAATGCCGCTTTGATAAGGCCTGCTCCAGCTACCTGCCGAACCGCACGCTTGAGGCTGCGATGTACCGCGCGTTGCAGCACTACGGCACGCCGGAGTGGACCGATGAAGAGCGCGACTTTGCCCGCGAAATCCGCGCCACGCTGACGCCAAACGATCTGCAGAACAGCCTGAAAAACATTGCCGCCACGGGGGGAGAAGCTGGCAAAGCCTTTGCCCGCCGCCATCAGGAGACGCTGCTGGTGGATGAAGTCGCGCCCTATGCCATCACCGATAACGTGCTGGCGGGTTCAACGGACGTGGGTGACGTCAGCTGGAAAATGCCGGTCGCCCAGTGCTTCAGCCCCTGCTTTACCGTCGGCACGCCGCTGCACACCTGGCAACTGGTGGCGCAGGGACGAACCTCCATCGCCCATAAAGGCATGCTGCTGGCCGGGAAAGTGATGGGCGCAACCGCGCTCAATCTGCTGCAGGATGCAGACCTGCTGAAAACATGCCGTGAAGAGTTCGAACAACAAATAGAAGAAAAACCGTACGCGTGTCCGATCCCACCGGGCGTGACACCGTCACCTTTAAAATAAAAAAACACAACACAACAACACAACACTCCCGAGGAACGCCCATGAGTATGTCATCCATACCTTCGCATTCCCCATCCGGTAAGCTCTATGGCTGGGTTGAAAGGATCGGCAATAAAGTGCCGCACCCTTTCCTGCTGTTTATCTATCTGATTGTGATTTTGATGGTTGCCACCGCCGTGCTATCGGCCTTTGACGTCAGCGTGCGCAGCCCGGCAGACGGCAGCCTGGTGGCGGTGAAAAACCTGCTCAGCGTTGACGGGCTGCACTGGTTTTTACCGAACGTGATCAAAAACTTCAGCGGTTTCGCTCCGCTGGGGGCCATTCTGGCGCTGGTGCTGGGCGCCGGGCTGGCTGAACGCGTGGGCTTGTTACCCGCGCTGATGGTAAAAATGGCGTCCCACGTCAGCGCGCGCTATGCCAGCTACATGGTGCTGTTTATCGCCTTCTTTAGCCACATTTCATCCGATGCCGCGCTGGTGATTATGCCGCCAATGGGGGCGCTGATCTTCCTCGCCGTCGGGCGCCATCCCGTGGCGGGTCTGCTGTCGGCCATTGCGGGCGTGGGCTGCGGCTTTACCGCCAACCTGCTGATCGTCACCACCGACGTGCTGCTCTCGGGCATCAGCACGGAGGCAGCGAAAACCATTGATGCGGCCATGCACGTCAGCGTGATCGACAACTGGTACTTTATGGCCAGCTCGGTGATTGTCCTGACGATTGTCGGCGGGCTGATTACCGATAAGATCGTCGAACCGCGTCTGGGCAAATGGGAAGGCCGTAGCGATGAAAAGCTGGAGACGCTGAGCAAAGAGCAGCGCTTCGGCCTGCGCGTGGCCGGGCTGGTATCGCTGGCGTTTATCGCGCTGGTGGCGCTGATGGTGGTGCCGGAAAACGGCATACTGCGCGATCCGGTTAAGCATACCGTCCTGCCGTCGCCGTTTATTCAGGGCATCGTGCCGCTGATTATTCTCTTCTTCTTTGTCGTTTCGCTCGCCTACGGTATCGCTACCGGCAAAATCCGCCGTCAGGGCGATCTGCCGCAGCTGATGATCGAGCCAATGAAAGAGATGGCGGGCTTTATCGTGATGGTATTCCCGCTGGCGCAGTTTGTGGCGATGTTTAACTGGAGCAACATGGGCAAGTTTATGGCCGTGGGCCTGACCGACGCGCTGGAGGCTGCCGGATTAAGCGGCGTACCGGCGTTTGTCGGGCTGGCGCTGCTGTCATCCCTGTTGTGCATGTTTATTGCCAGCGGCTCCGCCATCTGGTCAATTCTGGCGCCGATCTTCGTGCCGATGTTTATGATGCTCGGTTTCCACCCGGCGTTTGCCCAGATCCTGTTCCGCATCGCGGACTCCTCGGTGATCCCGCTGGCGCCCGTCTCACCTTTCGTTCCGCTGTTTTTAGGCTTCCTGCAGCGCTATAAGCCCGAGGCCAGACTGGGTACCTACTATTCGCTGGTTTTACCCTACCCGCTTATCTTTTTAGGGGTATGGCTGGTGATGCTGGTGGCATGGTATCTTGTCGGCCTGCCGATTGGGCCGGGGATATACCCGAGGCTAAATTAAAGGATTGAAAATGCTGAGATTACTCGAAGATAAAATTGCGACGCCGCTCGGGCCGCTGTGGGTGATTGCGGACGAGCAGTTCTGCCTGCGCGCCGTTGAGTGGGAAGAGCACAGCGACCGCATGGAGGAACTGCTTGATATTCATTACCGCGCACAAGGTTATGAACGCATCAGCGCCACCAACCCGGGCGGGCTGAGCGACAAGCTGGCGGCGTATTTTGAAGGCGATCTCAGCATCATTGACACTCTGCCAACCGCCACGGCAGGTACCCCTTTTCAGCGCGAAGTGTGGCAGGCGCTGCGGTCGATTCCATGCGGGCAGGTCATGCATTACGGCCAGCTCGCGGAGCATCTAGGCCGCGCAGGCGCCGCACGCGCGGTGGGTGCCGCCAATGGCTCTAATCCGGTCAGCATTGTGGTGCCCTGCCATCGGGTCATTGGCCGTAACGGCACCATGACCGGCTATGCCGGTGGCGTGCAGCGCAAGGAGTGGTTACTGCGTCACGAAGGGTATCTCTTGCTGTAGATCCCAGGCTTTTTGTGCTTAATTTTCTACCGGTTAGGCTAAAAATCCATAATCAAGCTGTGGAATTTCAAGAAGATGGCAACACGTTGCCGTCTCTTGTCCTTATTGAGGGTTTGTCAGGCTTACGTACTTACCAAAAAGATGTTAAAATTGACCAATATCAATTAAGGCTTGAGCAAACCTATGATCCCGGAAAAGCGAATTATACGACGCATTCAGTCTGGCGGTTGTGCTATCCATTGCCAGGATTGCAGCATCAGCCAGCTCTGTATCCCGTTTACCCTGAATGAGCATGAACTCGATCAGCTTGATAATATCATCGAGCGCAAAAAGCCGATTCAGAAAGGGCAGACGCTGTTTAAAGCGGGAGACGAACTGAAATCGCTCTATGCTATCCGCTCTGGCACCATCAAGAGCTACACCATCACCGAACAGGGTGACGAGCAGATCACCGGCTTCCACCTGGCAGGCGATCTGGTGGGCTTTGATGCCATCGGCACTGGTCACCACCCGAGCTTTGCTCAGGCACTCGAAACCTCGATGGTTTGCGAAATTCCGTTTGAAACCCTGGACGATCTGTCCGGTAAGATGCCTAACCTGCGTCAGCAGATGATGCGTCTGATGAGCGGTGAGATCAAAGGCGATCAGGACATGATTCTGCTACTTTCCAAAAAGAACGCAGAAGAGCGCCTGGCCGCGTTTATCTACAACCTCTCCCGCCGCTTCGCCGAACGCGGTTTCTCGCCGCGTGAGTTCCGTCTGACCATGACCCGTGGCGATATCGGTAACTACCTGGGCCTGACCGTTGAGACCATAAGCCGTCTGCTGGGTCGTTTCCAGAAGAGCGGAATGCTGGCCGTTAAGGGTAAATACATCACTATCGAAAACGGCGAAGCGCTGGCCGTTCTTGCCGGACACGCCCGCAACGTGGCGTAACTCTCCGCATGTTGATAACCAGACTGATAAATTCACGTGATTTATTGGTCTGGTATCATCGCTTCCGCTTTAAGACATTTTCATCGTAGCACGTCCCCATACAGCGCCTGAAAGGTTGTCGTTGAGGTTATGAATTGAGAGAAAGTTTGTTTTTCGTTTCAGTCGTGATCGCCTCAGTGACCTTTATATTCATCTGGATCATGCTTGTCGGTCCGATGAAGGGGGAGGAAAAAACCTACGTTCAGGATTCCACGACCTTTGCGATAGCGGTAATGGTGCTGCTGTTCATTGCGTTTATCGCGGTGACATCCACCGTGCTTTTCCTCTGATAAATTTTCATGAATTATTGATCTGGCAAAAGCTCCCCTCTGTTTCATTCAGGATATATAGGTTACTCTTTTAATTACAGACTGTGGTGACAGTAGTAAGGAGACCTGTATGGCCAAGTATCAAAACATGCTGGTAGCTATCGATCCGAATCAGGACGATCAGCCGGCATTACGACGTGCTGTGTATTTACATCAACGGATTGGTGGCAAAATCAAAGCGTTTTTGCCGATCTATGACTTCTCGTATGAGATGACCACCCTTCTGTCGCCTGACGAGCGCACCGCTATGCGTCAGGGCGTCATCAGCCAGCGTACCGCGTGGATCCGTGAACAGGCGAAGTATTACCTGGAAGCGGGCGTGCCTATTGATATTAAAGTGGTCTGGCATAACCGACCTTTTGAGGCCATTATCCAGGAAGTGGTTGCCGGTGGGCACGACCTGCTGCTGAAGATGGCGCACCAGCACGACAAGCTGGAGTCCGTAATCTTCACTCCGACCGACTGGCATTTGTTGCGTAAATGCCCTTGCCCGGTCTGGATGGTGAAAGACCAGCCGTGGCCTGAAGGCGGGAAAGCCGTTGTGGCGGTGAATCTCGCGAGCGAAGAGGATTATCACAATTCGCTCAACGAGAAGCTGGTGAAGGAGACCATCCAGCTTGCCGATCAGGTTAACCATACCGAAGTGCATCTGGTGGGCGCCTATCCGGTTACCCCGATCAATATCGCCATTGAGCTGCCGGAATTTGACCCAAGCGTCTATAACGACGCGATCCGCGGTCAGCACCTGCTGGCGATGAAAGCGCTGCGCCAGAAGTTCAGCATTGACGAGAACATGACGCACGTGGAAAAAGGGCTGCCTGAAGAGGTGATCCCGGATTTAGCCGAACATCTGCAGGCCGGGATTGTGGTGCTGGGCACCATTGGCCGGACCGGTATCTCTGCTGCCTTCCTCGGCAATACCGCCGAACAGGTGATCGACCATCTGCGCTGCGACCTGCTGGTCATCAAGCCGGATGAGTATCAGACGCCGATTGAGCTGGACGACCCGGAAGACGATTAACGTAAACATCAAAGCCCGCCGCTCCGGCGGGCTTTTCTCATCAGCTCTCCATTACCGGCTTCGGCTGTTCACCTGACTCATCCTGCATCCACGGCGCGTGCAATACCATGCTGGGCAGCGCCAGCTTAATCCCCTGGGCGTTCAGCCCTTCAAGAATACGGATATTGATCTCCTGCTGGATGTCCATGTATTTGTTGTAATCCGCGGTATTAACGATATGGACGACTTCGAACGTCAGGCGGTCGCGGTCAAATCCCAGAAAATGGGCACGATCGAATTTTGTCTCGCCGACATCGGTAATGATCTGCCTGACCATATCCCCCACGTAGCGCAACTTATCGGGCGGCGTGTCGCTGGCAACGCCAAAGGTGAAGACGATGCGACGCGTCTGCATGCGTTTGTAGTTGTGAAGCGTCTGCTGAAGCAAAATGGCGTTACCGCAGACGATCTGCTCCCCGCTCAGGCTGCGGATACGGGTCGTTTTCAGGCCAATGTGCTCTACCGTCCCCGCCACGTCGTTGAACACCACAAAATCGCCAATTTCAAACGGCTTATCAAAGCCGATAGAGAGCGAGGCAAACACGTCGCTGAGGATCGTTTGTACGGCGAGGGCGATGGCAATACCCCCTACCCCAAGGCTGGCAACCAGAGCAGTGATGTTGACGCCCGCGTTAGCAAGGATAGACAGCAGCATCACTGACCAGACGATGGCACGGAGAATAAGCCCCGTGATCACCAGCGTGACCGGGTTTTTATGGCTTCCGGGCGCCAGCATGACGTGACGAAGCCACGACACCACCCCCTGATCCATCCACAGCGCCACCTGGATGGCGAAAACCAGGAACCAGGCGTGGCTCACGGTGCCAAAGAGATGATCCGGCAAGTCAACGAAACGCAGGCTGAAGAGCAGCGCCACCACAAACAGCAGGAAGCGGCTGGTGCGGTTAAGCATATCGGTCAGGATAAAACGCATCCGGTTGGTGGTCGGGTGCTTGTCGCCCCAGGTGGTGATGCCTTTCTTAACGAACGCGATCAGGCGCGTTAGCAGCCAGTACACCAGCAGCGTCACAAAGACAACCGTGGCGGCGCCTATCCAGAATGTCGGCGTCATCATCAGCGCGATGATGTCGAAGCGGGACAGAAATTGCATTACACCTCCTCGTATTACACAAAGGGTAAAGTATAGACAGAGGAGAAACGCTGGCCGCAGAAATAGGAAAACCGCCCCGAAGGGCGGTTTGTCAGGAGAAAGCGAATTACAGCGCTTTCAGAATCGCATCCACGCTGGCTTTGGCGTCGCCAAACAGCATATGGGTATTCTCTTTGAAGAACAGCGGGTTCTGCACGCCAGCATAGCCGGTGTTCATCGAGCGTTTGAAGACAATGACGTTCTGCGCCTTCCACACTTCCAGAACCGGCATCCCGGCGATTGGGCTGCGCGGATCGTCCTGTGCCGCCGGGTTAACGGTGTCGTTAGCACCAATAACCAGCACGGTGTCGGTGTCGGCGAAATCATCATTAATCTCGTCCATCTCCAGCACGATGTCGTATGGCACCTTCGCTTCCGCCAGCAGTACGTTCATGTGGCCCGGCAGACGTCCGGCCACCGGGTGAATACCAAAGCGAACTTTGATACCGCGCGCGCGCAGCTTCTCGGTGATTTCCGCCACCGGATACTGCGCCTGCGCCACCGCCATACCGTAGCCTGGGGTGATGATCACAGAATGCGAGTTTTTCAGCATTTCCGCGGTGTCTTCCGCGCTGATCTCACGGTGTTCACCCACTTCTTCGTCAGAGCCGGTAGAAGAACCGTCAGAACCGAAGCCACCGGCGATAACGCTGATGAACGAACGGTTCATCGCCTTACACATGATGTAAGACAGGATGGCACCGGAAGAACCGACCAGCGCACCGGTGACGATCAGCAGGTCGTTGCTCAGCATAAAGCCCGCAGCCGCCGCTGCCCAACCGGAGTAGGAGTTCAGCATCGAGACAACCACCGGCATATCCGCACCGCCGATGGACGCCACCAGATGCCAGCCAAACGCCAGCGCGATGATGGTCATCACCAGCAACGCCAGTACCTGCAGGCCCACGCTTTCGGTACGCACGAAGACCACCAGGAGCACAAACGACACCACCAGCGCCGCCAGGTTCAGCTTGTGACGGTTAGGCAGCATCAGCGGTTTAGAAGAGATCTTACCGCGCAGCTTGCCGAACGCTACGATAGAGCCGGTGAAGGTTACTGCACCGATGAAGATACCGAGGAACACTTCGGTCAGATGAATGTTGACCAGAATCGGCTCCATGCCCGGTTCGTGATACAGGTAGTTGTTGAAGCCCACCAGCACCGCCGCCAGGCCCACGAAGCTGTGCAGAATCGCCACCAGCTCCGGCATCTCGGTCATTTCCACGCGCTTCGCCAGGCGAATACCAATCGCGCCGCCGATGATCATCGCCACCAGGATCCACGCCACGTTGCCGGTATCCGGCCCGAAGATGGTGGCAATCAGCGCAATCGCCATCCCGGCGATACCAAAGTTATTTCCCTGCTGAGACGTTTCGTGTTTGGAAAGCCCCGCCAGACTGAAAATAAACAGGATTGCAGCAACAATGTATGCGGCTGTCACTAATCCTCCAGACATATGCTACCCCTTAGCCTTTACGAAACATTTTCAGCATGCGCTGAGTCACGGTGAAACCACCGAAAATATTGATACTGGCGATCAGCACCGCGATAAAGCTCAGGAAGCTGATCCAGCCGCCGTGTCCAATCTGCAGCAACGCCCCTACCACGATGATCCCGGAGATAGCGTTGGTCACCGACATCAGCGGCGTATGCAGCGCATGGGAGACGTTCCACACCACGTAGTAACCCACAACGCACGAGAGTGCGAAGACGGTAAAGTGGCCGAGGAACTCTTTCGGCGCGACGTCAGCCAGCCAGCCGAACAGAATAATGACCAGCGCCATGATGGCGTATTTGCGCCACGGAGAAGCCGGTTTAGCCGGTTCTTTTGGCTCGGGTGCCGCTTTCGGCGCAGCCTGGGGCTGGGCTGAAACCTGAATAGGCGGCGCAGGCCAGGTAATTTCACCTTCGCGAACGACGGTGACGCCGCGCACCACCACATCGTCAAAATCGACGGTGATGTTGCCGTCTTTCTCTTTGCAGAGCAGCTTCAGCAGGTTAACCAGGTTGGTGCCGTACAGCTGAGACGACTGGGTTGGCAGGCGGCCAGGCAGGTCGGTATAGCCGATCACCTTCACGCCGTTAGCGGTCGTGGTCACCTTATTGGCAACGGTATACTCGCAGTTACCGCCGTTTTGCGCCGCCAGGTCGACAATCACGCTGCCCGGCTTCATGGAGTCGACCATCTCACGGGTGATCAGCTTCGGCGCCGGTTTACCCGGAATAAGCGCGGTGGTAACAATAATGTCGACGTCTTTCGCCTGCGCGGCGAAGAGTTCCATTTCGGCTTTGATAAAGGCTTCGGACATCACCTTCGCGTAACCATCACCGCTGCCCGCTTCTTCCTTAAAGTCCAGCTCAAGGAATTCGGCCCCCATGCTCTGGACCTGTTCCTTCACTTCGGGACGGGTGTCGAACGCGCGCACGATAGCGCCCAGGCTGTTTGCCGCACCGATTGCGGCAAGACCCGCCACGCCCGCGCCAATCACCATCACTTTCGCCGGTGGGACTTTCCCCGCCGCGGTGATCTGGCCGGTAAAGAAGCGTCCAAATTCGTGAGCGGCTTCAACAATGGCGCGGTAGCCGGCAATGTTTGCCATGGAGCTCAGCGCATCCAGCGACTGCGCGCGCGAAATACGCGGCACGGAGTCCATCGCCATCACGGTCACGCCACGGGCCGCCAGCTTCTCCATCAGTTCAGGATTTTGTGCAGGCCAGACGAAGCTCACCAGCGTGGTGCCTGGATTCAGCAGCGCAATCTCACTCTCTTCCGGCGCGTTGACCTTCAGAATCACGGGCGACTGCCAGACTTCAGCACCGTCCACCACTTCCGCGCCAGCCTGAATAAAGGCTTCGTCATCGAAACTCGCCAGCTTGCCTGCGCCGCTTTCAACCGCGACGGTAAAACCCAGCTTAAGCAGTTGCTCCACCGTTTTCGGTGTTGCCGCTACGCGGGTTTCATTGGCTAACCGTTCTTTTGGTACCCCAATACGCATAGTTTTCCCTTCCATCGGTTTTTGATGATGGTTTGTCGATAAATGCCCGCGGTTTGTATCAATTTTCGCCAGCATGATAGCGACGAGAAATGAGTAACCCCGCAAAATAAAACAGTAACAAACTGTCTATAACCTACTGAAAATAGCGCTTGTGATCTACCGCCAGAAAACACTATTTCTTACTTTATCTGTGAAAAATAAGCGATCGGCGTCACTGACAGTGATATTTACCTTAAATTCATCGCCAGAACCGATAAATCGCGCAAGCGAAGCGGTAAAAACATGATATAGCGCCATAAGAGAACAAGTTATTAACATTAAATTAACTTGTAAAAGTCATATGCTTTATCAGTTTTGCTTGTCAAACGCCTGTTTTTTCAACATATCACTAAATGTTATCGAATTCGGTAATTGAGTGAGCACAGGCAGTGAAAAATGGCGCAGACAGCGACGGGTTTTAAATGCCATAATCGGGGCCGTCTCAAATAAACAACAATACCAGTACATGGTTTGCGCAAGGCGAAGGATTATTTTTATGAAGCTTAAGAACACACTCCTGGCGTCCGCACTTCTCTGTGCGACCGCCCTGTCTGCGAATGCCGCAACAGAGTTAACGCCAGAGCAAGCGGCAGCGTTAAAACCTTTTGACCATACGGTCATTGTGGGTCGTTATAATTCTATTGGCGATGCCGTCGCCGCCGCATCAAAAGCCGCGGATAAAAACGGGGCGGCCTCGTTTTACGTCGTTGACCAGTCCGATTACGGCAACAGCGGTAACCAGCGCGTGACCATTGCGCTGTATAAAGATAATGCACCAAAGGCTGACGCGCCGAAAAATCGCGTGATCAACGGTATCGTTGAGCTGCCGAAAGACCAGGCCATTGAGCTGGAACCTTACGACACCGTTACCGTTCAGGGCTTCTATCGCAGCCAGCCAGAAGTGAACGATGCCATCACCAAAGCCGCGAAAGAGAAAGGTGCCTACTCTTTCTATATCGTGCGTCAGGTGGATGCTAACCAGGGCGGCAACCAGCGTATTACCGCATTCATCTACAAAGAAGATGCGAAAAAACGCGTTCTGCAGAGCCCGGATGCCATCCCTGCGGATTCTGAAGCGGGTCGCGCGGCGATAGCCAAAGGCGGCGAAGAAGCGAAGAAAGTTGAAATTCCGGGCGTAGCGACCTCTGCGGCGCCAAGCGCTGAAGTGGGCCGTTTCTTTGAAACGCAGTCCACGAAAGGTGGCCGTTACTCCGTGACGCTGCCGGACGGCACCAAAATTGAAGAGCTGAACAAAGCCACTGCCGCGCAGATGGTGCCGTTCGACAGCATCAAGTTTACCGGCAACTACGGCAATATGACGGAAGTCTCTTATCAGGTCGCGAAGCGTGCGGCGAAGAAAGGGGCGAAGTATTACCACATCACCCGCCAGTGGCAGGAACGTGGTAACAACGTGACCATCAGCGCCGATCTGTACAAGTAACAAAACCGTTGACGAAGGGCGGCGCAATGCCGCCTTTTTTGTTACTTTTTTTGAAAATCTGCCACACATCATTGCATGCTTTCGTTACACTCCGTAAAATCCCGCGCCTTAGTGTGATCCACCATTTTTATGCGCCTTAGCGAAATAATTATTCTGGATTGGGACTTTTCATAACAGGAAGCCAATGGAAAAGAAACTTGGCCTGAGTGCTTTAACTGCACTTGTATTGAGCTCAATGCTGGGCGCGGGCGTATTCAGTTTGCCGCAGAACATGGCGGCCGTCGCAAGCCCTGCCGCCCTGCTCATTGGCTGGGGCATTACCGGTGTCGGGATATTGCTGCTGGCGTTTGCCATGCTGTTGCTGACGCGCATTCGCCCGGATCTGGACGGCGGCATTTTCACCTATGCACGTGAAGGTTTCGGCGAGCTGATCGGCTTCTGTTCCGCCTGGGGCTACTGGCTGTGCGCGGTCATCGCCAACGTCTCTTATCTGGTGATTGTCTTCTCGGCGCTCAGTTTCTTTACCGATACCCCTGAGCTGCGCCTGTTTGGCGACGGTAATACCTGGCAGTCTATCGTCGGCGCCTCGGTGCTGCTGTGGATTGTTCACTGGCTGATTTTGCGCGGTGTCCAGACCGCCGCCAGCATCAACCTGGTGGCGACGCTGGCGAAGCTGGTGCCGCTTGGCCTGTTTATCGTGCTGGCCTTCATTGCGTTCCGTCTTGACGTGTTTTCGCTTGATTTCAGCGGCATTGCGCTGGGCGTTCCGGTCTGGGAGCAGGTGAAAAACACGATGCTGATTACCCTGTGGGTATTTATCGGCGTTGAGGGTGCCGTCGTGGTTTCTGCCCGCGCGCGTAATAAGCGCGATGTGGGTCGCGCCACGCTGCTGGCCGTCCTGGCGGCGCTGGGCGTGTATCTGCTGGTGACCCTGCTTTCGCTGGGCGTGGTGGCGCGTCCTGAACTGGCCGAAATGCGTAACCCGTCCATGGCAGGACTGATGGTGAAAATGCTCGGCCCGTGGGGCGACGTGGTGATTGCCGCAGGGCTGATCGTCTCCGTCTGCGGCGCTTATCTGAGCTGGACCATCATGGCGGCTGAAGTGCCGTTCCTGGCCGCGACGCACAAGGCGTTTCCACGCCTGTTTGCCCGTCAAAATCATAATAATGCGCCATCAGCCTCACTCTGGCTGACCAACATCAGCGTTCAGGTCTGTCTGGTGCTGATCTGGCTCACAGGTTCAGACTATAACACCCTGCTGACCATCGCCTCGGAGATGATTCTGGTACCCTATTTCTTAGTGGGTGCGTATTTGTTAAAAATCGCCACGCGTCCGGCGCACTATGTTGTGGGCGTAGGGGCCTGTATTTACGGCCTGTGGTTGTTGTATGCTTCCGGGCCGATGCATCTGCTGCTGTCGGTTGTGCTGTATGCGCCGGGTCTACTGGTGTTTATCTATGCCCGCCGCACGCATCAGCTGGAGAACGCGCTGAAACGCCGTGAAATGGCCTTAATCGGGCTGTTACTGGTTGCTGCCGTACCGGCAACCTGGATGTTAATGGGATAGCACTGTCTTTCCCATTGTTGAACTGTAAAGGAGAATACGATGGGAAATGCACCGCTTCGCCCAATACTGATCACCGGTGGAGGCCGCCGTATCGGCCTCGCCCTCGCCCATCACTTTCTCAACCTTCGCCATCCGGTCATTGTCAGCTACCGTACGGAATACCCGTCGATTGAGGGGCTGCGCAAAGCCGGAGCGATCTGCATTCAGGCTGATTTTTCCACCGACGAAGGCATTCTGGCCTTTGCCGAACAGGTTAAATCCACCGCGACGGGGTTGCGCGCCGTGATCCATAACGCCAGCGCATGGTGTGCCGAGAAGCCCGGCACGTCCCTCAGCGATACGCTCTCCGCCATGCTGCAGATCCACGTTAACGCCCCTTATCTGCTTAACCACGCGCTGCAGGATCTGCTGCGCGGCCACGGGCATGCGGCGGGCGACATTATTCACTTTACCGATTATGTGGTGGAGCGCGGCAGCGACAAGCATATCGCCTACGCGGCCAGCAAAGCCGCGCTGGATAACATGACGCGCTCCTTTGCCCGCAAGCTCGCGCCTGAGGTGAAGGTGAACGCCATCGCCCCGGCGATGATTTTGTTTAACGAACACGATGATGCGGAATACCGCCAGCAGGCGCTGAATAAGTCGCTCATGAAAATAGCGCCCGGTGAGAAAGAGGTGATCGACCTGGTGGATTACCTGCTCACCAGCTGCTACGTCACCGGCAGAACCTTTGCCGTGGACGGCGGCCGCCCGCTGCGCTAGTGAAAGCGGCTCCAGAAGAAGATTAACACCCAGGCGCTGAGCCCCCAGCAGACCACTGCCCCGCCCAGCGCCAGGGGAAGCCGCAGAAAACCGGTGAAATACCACAGGGAAAGCAGGTAGAGAAAGTACGGTATGATTGACCACATGCCAAACACGATGGTCGTGCGTAGCGCTTCCGTACCCCGCTCAGAGGCCACAATATAGTGGGCAATCAGCGCAAAGGTCGGGAACAGCGGGATCAGCCCGGCAATATAGTAGTTTTTGGTTTTTGCCAGAATGCCAATCAGTAACACCACCAGCGCCCCCAGCGCGGCTTTGATCACCAGCCCCATATTTTTTCCTATAACAATCAAATAACAAGAAACGTCAGAATAACGGAAGCGGCGTTAATTTTGAAAGATTAATGGAAGGTTAAGGTTCCGCGGTGTATTTTGGCTTTTTTCACGAAAACAGACGCTGTATGAATAAGATTGTATATGTTGAAGACGAACCCGAAGTCGGGCAATTGATCGCCGCCTATCTGGGTAAACATGATATGGACGTCATTGTCGAGCCTCGCGGCGATCGTGCCGAAGAGGTGGTCGTCCGTGAAAACCCGGATTTAGTGCTGCTGGACATCATGCTGCCAGGCAAAGACGGCATGACGCTCTGCCGGGACCTGCGCGCCCGCTGGGACGGTCCTATCGTTCTGCTTACCTCACTGGACAGCGATATGAACCATATTCTGTCGCTGGAGATGGGCGCCAATGATTACATTCTGAAAACCACACCGCCTGCCGTCCTGCTGGCCCGCCTGCGCCTGCATTTGCGCCAGCACGCCAGCATCGAACGCGAAGCGCCCGCGCCGTCCCTGACGCCGCACAAAGCGTTGCGCTTCGGTACGCTGTCTATTGACCCGGTTAACCGCCAGGTCCTGCTTTCCGGCGAGCTTATCGCCCTTTCTACCGCAGACTTTGACCTGCTCTGGGAGCTGGCCACGCATGCCGGGCAAATCATGGACCGCGACGCGCTGCTGAAAAACCTGCGTGGCGTGAGCTATGACGGTATGGATCGCAGCGTTGACGTGGCAATTTCGCGATTACGCAAAAAACTGCAGGATAACGCCACCGAGCCCTACCGCATTAAAACCGTGCGTAACAAGGGTTATCTGTTTGCCCCGCACGCCTGGGAAACCTGATCGTCGGATAGGATAATCTGCGCGAATTGAAGGCATTGCGCTAAAACGCCCTCCTTTCGCGCATTTATTTTTACGTTTGCGCAACATTTAACTTGCTAAGCACGCAAACTATTCCATAATTAGCTTCTCGACTCTCCTTTCTTCAGCTCATCCCGCTCTTGCGATCGTTTTACTCATTTTCGCCGTGAAGCTTTCACGACATCGCTCCCAGAAATCTTGAAATGAGGATTTAAGCCCATGAATTATGTATAGCTACGGTCAGGTAGAAGCGATAAAAACCAATCTTGAGTGGATTGTTAATCAGGCAACCCTTAACCACACCTCACCCTCACGCACCGATCAAAAAGCGCTCTTTGACCTCCTGGAACTCATCCAGTCTTACGAAATACTGCTGGATCTCATCAGCGAATACGGGGTGGATGTGATTGATACGCACATTGCGGAAGGCCTGGCCGCGACCGAAAAACTCATCGCCAAGGTAAAAAACAGCGCGAAAGCCATATAACACGCTCGACAGTCGTGAAAAAACCGAAAGGTTTTCATGTATATTCTGCACATAGCGTTTTTTCGGTGAGATCCAATGAAAAAGCTGTTTGTGCAGTTTAGTGTGCAGAAAATCTGCAATTTACTGGAAAGGCTATAGCTTCTCTCCCGTTCGCAAAGCTATTAACGGCTCGTTACAACGCATCTGCCTCTACGATTATTTGGGGATGCCTGGCGGTAAGGGTTTTCGCACATGCCCAATGCGTGGTCACTCTTTTTCCATTTAGCTTTCCGGTGAGCGCCAGGAGTAATGCCCCCGTACAAACTGAACCAAACCGCTTGCTGCATAAGTTTGTAAAAAATTCAACACCTTCAGAAACAAACGCTCGCATCAGATTGATCATTTCAAAATTACCAGCAGTTAAATCGATTCCCTTACAGGTTTAATGCATCTGTCGATGTAAGTCATGAACGTCTATTTATCCACTCAAGGGAATAGCAGATGATTTTTCCGCTGTAGGGATATCCCTTTTAAATCCACTTACAAATGCGCTCGTGTTGGACGAATTTCATGTATGGTATTCTTTTGTTGTTTATATTTAGTACATTGCCCACAGTAGTTACATCCTATGCTCAATTACATTGTCATTAATTAGTTAGCGAGATAAGAATGAAATCAAATGTAAAGTATACTTTTCATCACTTCGGCATCCCGTTACAGGATGGCGTTTTTGAAGGTGCATACAGCGAAAAAGCCGGGATGTATACAGTTGATAACCCAGGTCAGTTTCGTGTGCAGTGGCATAGATTTAAAGATAGTTCTCCACTCCACAATCTGATAAAAACTGTGCCTCACGTCGCCTTCAAAGTGGATAACCTGCTAAGAGCTATCGAAGATGAAGAAGTAATTCTTGGTCCCTATGAGCCCATTGACGGTTTCTTTGTTGCCATGATTAATGACAATGGCGCACCGATTGAACTGATAGAAACTTCACTCTCTGATGATGAAATCTGGGGAAGAGCAAGGTCCGGTCAAGGCGACCTTTACAGGAAGTAATTTTATCTGGGAGCCGTTGTGAAAGTGGCTCTCTGTGAATACTTATTTGAAGCCTGGCAAATAAATCTGAACTTCGCTCATCATCCACTCACGAGCCACATGAAGAAATTGTTTCCTACCACCAGCTTCCCACCGGGCCATTTTGCTGGCGCAATGACTAACCTCTTTCGTTTCGGTATTAATAATATGAACAAGCTTGTTCAGCCGAGAAATTGCTTCAAAACTGAAAGAGAAGACAGGCCTACCGAATGATAAAACGATCGGGCATTCGCCGCAGACGCCCTATCAGCTGCTTCATACATACGCGTGCTGGATGTTGTCGGCAGGTGCTAATCCTGCTTTTATAGCGAATCAGATGGGTGATGAGAATGCAGAGATGGTCTTCCATGTATACTCTGCGAGGATAAATGTTCTCGATAGCGATCAGGTAGCATTTTTGAATCAGCGCTTTGGCGGATATGCAAGTGCCCCTATAGTGCCCCTGAAGGTAAAAACAAAGTAGTTAATTACTTGATGTCCCGGTGATATTTAATGAAAAAGCTGTTTGTGCAGTTTTATCTTTTACTGTTTGTCTGCTTCCTGGTGATGACCATGCTGGTCGGCCTGGTTTATAAATTCACCGCCGAACGTGCGGGCCGGCAGTCGCTGGACGATCTGATGAAAAGCTCGCTTTATTTGATGCGCAGCGAGCTGAGAGAGATCCCGCCACACGACTGGGCGAAAACCCTGAAAGAGCTGGATCTCAATCTGTCATTCGATTTACGCATTGAGCCGTTAAAAGATTTCGATCTGGACCCGCCCGCCATGCAGCGTCTGCGCGACGGGGACATCGTCGCGCTGGATGAGAAATACACGTTTATTCAGCGTATTCCGCGCAGCCATTACGTGCTGGCCGTCGGGCCGGTGCCCTATCTCTATTATCTGCACCAGATGCGCCTGCTGGACATGGCGCTGATGGCCTTTATCGCCATTTCGCTCGCATTTCCGGTCTTTATCTGGATGCGGCCCCACTGGCAGGACATGCTGAAGCTGGAATCCGCCGCGCAGCGTTTTGGTGAGGGGCATTTTACCGAACGCATTCACTTCGACAGCGGTTCCAGCTTTGAGCGTCTGGGCGTGGCCTTTAACCAGATGGCCGATAACATCAACGCCCTGATCGCCAGTAAGAAGCAGCTTATCGACGGAATTGCGCACGAGCTGCGCACGCCGCTGGTTCGCCTGCGCTACCGTCTGGAGATGAGCGAAAATCTGACCGAGGCAGAGAATCAGGCGCTTAACCGTGACATTGGCCAGCTTGAAGCGCTGATTGAGGAGCTGCTGACCTACGCGCGTCTCGACCGCCCGCAAAACGAGCTGAACCTCACCACGCCGGATCTGCCCGCCTGGCTGCAAACCCACATTGATGACGTTCAGAGCGTAAACCCGCAGCGCACGCTGTTGACGCGCGTCACGCCGGGTGACTACGGCGCGCTCGATATGCGCCTGATGGAGCGCGTGCTGGACAACCTGATGAACAACGCCATGCGCTACAGCGAAAGTACGCTCCAGATTGGCCTGGATTTGCAGGGCAACCGGGCCAGCCTGACGGTGGAGGACGACGGACCGGGAATTGCCCCGGAAGCGAGAGAAACCGTGTTTGAACCGTTTGTCCGCCTCGATCCCAGCCGCGATCGCGCCACCGGCGGGTGCGGCCTTGGGTTGGCGATTGTCTACTCTATCGCGCAGGCGATGGGCGGCACGGTGCATTGCGAGGAGAGCGAGCTCGGCGGCGCATGCTTCTGTTTTAGCTGGCCGGTGTACCATAACATCGCCCTTCCCGTCCCTGCATGACCTCAACCGCACGCTGGCCTGACCCGGCGTGCTGTGCTATATGATAAGTATGTTGTAACTAATGAGAGTGTTTATGGCGAACTACGATCTCATCGAACGGCTTAACGGCACGTTTCGGGAAATAGAACACGAACTCCTGACCCTGACCGAGCGTTTGCAGGCCTGCCGCCTGCTGGCCGCGCGCGTCTTTACCCTGCCGGAAGTGGCTAAGGGAGCCGAGCACGATCCGCTGGACACCATCGAGGTCGAACAGCACATCGGCAGCGCGGCCCTTGAGCTGGCGCTAAAACACTATCGTCGCCTGTTTATCCAGCAGCAGTCAGAAAACCGCAGCAGCAAGGCCGCCGTGCGCCTGCCGGGGGTCATCTGCCTGCAAACCGATGCGACATCGCGCGAAGCGCTGGAAAGCCAGATTGCGCATATCAACACCCTGAAAGCGGCCTTTGAAAAGATCATCACCGAAGAGTCCGGCCTCGCGCCTGCCGCGCGGTTCGAGTGGGTGCACCGACAGCTTCCGGGGCTGATTACCCTGAATGCCTATCGGACGCTGACGGTACTGCGTCACCCCGCTACGCTGCGCTTCGGCTGGGCGAATAAGCACATCATTAAAAACTTCACCCGGGATGAGATTCTGGCCCAACTGGAAAAAAGCCTGAAGACGCCGCGCACCGTCGCGCCGTGGTCGCGGGAGCAGTGGATTGAGCGCCTGGAGCAGGAGTACCACAGCATCGCCTCGCTGCCGGCGGATGCGCGCCTGAAGATAAAGCGCCCGGTGAAGGTGCAGCCTATCGCTCGCGTCTGGTATTCCGGTCAGCAAAAGCAGGTACAGTATGCCTGCCCGACGCCGCTGATTGCGCTTTACGATGCCGATCAGGGCGCGGTGGTACCCGATATTGGGGAACTGCTGAATTACGATGCTGACAATGTTCAGCACCGTTACAGACCTCAGGCGCAGCCGCTACAGCTGATTATTCCTCGGCTGCACCTGTACGTGGCGGGATGATTATTTCAGGCTACCGACCATCGCTTCCGGGCGAACCCAGGCGTCAAACTCCGCCTCCGTGAGATAGCCCAGCGCCAGGGCGGAGGCTTTCAGCGTCAGCCCCTCTTTATGCGCTTTTTTGGCGATCTCGGCGGCCTTGTCGTAGCCAATATGGGTATTGAGCGCGGTGACCAGCATAAGAGATTCATTGAGCAGCTGGCTGATGCGTTCGCGATTGGGCTCAATCCCCACCGCGCAATGCTCGTTAAAGCTCTCCATCCCGTCCGCCAGCAGACGAACAGATTGCAGCACGTTGTGGATCACCATCGGGCGATAGACGTTCAGCTCGAAGTTGCCGGACGCACCGCCCATGTTGACGGCCACGTCGTTGCCCATCACCTGGCAGCAGAGCATGGTCATGGCTTCGCACTGGGTCGGGTTCACTTTACCCGGCATGATGGAGCTGCCCGGCTCGTTTTCCGGGATGCTGATTTCACCGATGCCGCAGCGCGGGCCCGAGGCCAGCCAGCGCACGTCGTTAGCAATTTTCATCAGCGAGGCCGCCAGCCCCTTCAGCGCGCCGTGGGTGTGGACCAGCGCATCGCAGGTCGCCAGCGCTTCGAACTTATTGGGCGCCGTGACGAACGGCTGTCCGGTGATGGCAGCAAGCTCCTCCGCCACGCGCACCGCGTATTCTGGATGGGTGTTTAACCCGGTACCGACCGCCGTCCCACCGAGCGCCAGCTCCGCCAGGTGCGGCAGGCTGTTCTCGATATGCTTCAGGTTGTGTTCCAGCATCGCCACCCAGCCGGAAATCTCCTGGCCGAGCGTCAAAGGCGTGGCGTCCTGCAGGTGCGTACGGCCAATCTTGACGATGTTGCGGAAGGCCTGCGCTTTCTCGTTAAGCGTGGATTTGAGCACGTTGAGCTGCGGGATAAGCTGCTCGCGAATGGCGATTACCGCCGCCACGTGCATCGCCGTCGGGAAGACGTCGTTAGAGCTCTGGCTTTTGTTAACGTCATCGTTCGGGTGGACCTTACGTTCCATGCCGCGCACGCCGCCCAGCAGCTCGCTCGCCCGGTTCGCCAGCACTTCGTTCATGTTCATGTTGCTCTGGGTACCGGAACCGGTCTGCCAGATAGCAAGGGGAAATTCGTCAGGATGCTTGCCCGCCAGCACTTCGTCTGCGGCGTTGATAATGGCGGTGGCTTTATCGGTGTCCAGCAGGCCCAAATCCTGGTTCACTTTCGCGGCGGCGCGTTTGGTCAGCGCCAGCGCCTGAATCAGCGAGACGGGCATTTTTTCGGTCGAAATACGGAAGTGCTCCAGCGAACGCTGGGTTTGCGCGCCCCATAGCTTGTCGGCCGGGACGTCGATGGCGCCCATCGAGTCTTTCTCATGGCGTACCGTGGTCATTACTTTCTCCTTGATAACAAAAGAGGGATTGCTCACATGCTTAAGGGATAAGTATTGATGACTTCTGAGAAACGGTATGGCGCTTTGTGCGCTCTTTTTGATGTCGGGTGGCGGCTGCGCCACCCGTTTTTTTCAATTTACTTCACGCACGCCGAACACTGGGACGACTGGATCTGCTTGAAGAAGTCGTTGCCTTTGTCATCCACCAGGATAAACGCCGGGAAGTCTTCCACTTCGATTTTCCAGATCGCTTCCATACCCAGCTCCGGGTATTCCACGCACTCCAGGCTCTTGATGCTGCCCTGCGCCAGAACCGCCGCCGGGCCGCCGATGCTGCCGAGGTAGAAGCCGCCGTGCTTGTGGCACGCGTCCGTCACCTGCTGGCTGCGGTTGCCTTTCGCCAGCATGATCATGCTGCCGCCGTTGGCCTGAAGCTGATCAACGTACGAGTCCATACGCCCTGCCGTGGTTGGGCCTAACGAGCCGGAGGCATAGCCTTCAGGCGTTTTCGCCGGGCCCGCGTAGTAGATCGGGTGATCTTTAATGTACTGCGGCAGCCCTTCGCCGTTGTCCAGACGCTCCTTCAGCTTCGCGTGCGCAATGTCGCGGCCCACGATGATCGTGCCGTTCAGGGAGAGACGGGTCGAGACCGGATACTGAGAAAGCTGCGCCAGAATCTCTTTCATCGGACGGTTCAGGTCAACGCGAACCGCTTCACCCTCACCCGCTTTACGCAGCGCTTCCGGGATGTATTTGCCCGGGTTATTTTCCAGCTTTTCGATCCACACGCCTTCGCGGTTGATCTTGGCCTTGATGTTGCGATCCGCAGAGCAGGAGACGCCCATCCCGACCGGACAAGAGGCACCGTGGCGCGGAAGACGGATCACGCGCACGTCGTGGGCGAAGTACTTACCGCCAAACTGCGCCCCGAGTCCCAGATTACGCGCCTCTTCCAGCAGCTCCTGCTCAAGCTGCACGTCGCGGAACGCCTGACCGTGCTCGTTACCTTCAGTAGGCAGGCCGTCGTAGTATTTGGTCGAGGCCAGCTTCACGGTCTTCAGCGTGCTTTCCGCCGAGGTACCGCCAATCACAAACGCGATATGGTACGGCGGGCACGCCGCGGTGCCGAGGGTACGCATCTTCTCAACCAGGTAATTTTTCAGCTTGCCCGGAGTGAGCAGCGCTTTGGTTTCCTGGTAGAGATAGGTTTTGTTGGCTGAACCGCCGCCTTTGGCGATACAGAGGAATTTGTACTCGTCACCGTCGACGCTGTAGAGGTCAATCTGTGCAGGCAGGTTGGTGCCGGTGTTGACCTCTTTGTACATATCCAGCGCCGCATTTTGCGAGTAGCGCAGGTTGTCTTCGGTGTAGGTGTTGTAGACGCCGTGAGCCAGCGCCGCTTCGTCACCGCCGCCGGTCCAGACGCGCTGGCCTTTTTTACCGACGATGATCGCCGTGCCGGTATCCTGGCACGTTGGCAGAATGCCTTTCGCCGCGATATCGGAGTTACGCAGGAACTGCAGGGCAACGTATTTGTCGTTTTCGCTGGCTTCCGGGTCGCTCAGAATATCGGCAACCTGCTGCTGATGCGCGGGGCGGAGCATAAAGGAGGCATCGTGGAAAGCGTGCTGCGCCAGCAGCGTCAGCGCCTGCGGATCCACCTTGAGGATCTCTTGTCCTTCAAACTCAGAGACGGAGACGTGATCGCGGGTTAACAGGTAATACTCGGTCTGATCCTTACTGAGGGGGAAAGGATCCTGATAATGGAAGGGTTTATTCGACATTGTTCTCTCACTTACTGCTTCGGTCTGTTTATTCAGGGCAGATGTTCCGCTGCCCGGCTTAAAAGCGAGTCAGCTTATCCTACACAATTTTTTAACAAAAACTGAGACTAGTACGACTTTTTACATCCACAGGTTACTTCCACGTAGTTTATTGCTTTAATACCCGGAGTTAATTCCACATTTGAATCAGGGCTTGATAATGCAAAAACTCATTAACTCAGTGCAAAACTACGCCTGGGGAAGTAAAACTGCGTTAACGGATCTCTACGGTATCGCGAACCCGAACAACCTGCCGATGGCGGAACTGTGGATGGGGGCGCACCCGAAGAGCAGCTCAAAAATTGAAGACGCCAGCGGCCAGGTACGCAGCCTGCGTGACGTGATTGATGCCGATAAAGCCGCACTGCTGGGCGACAAGGTGGCTCAGCGCTTTGGCGAACTGCCGTTCCTGTTTAAGGTGCTGTGCGCCGACCAGCCGCTCTCCATCCAGGTTCACCCGAACAAGAAAGCGTCTGAAATCGGCTTTGCCAAAGAGAACGCGGCGGGCATCCCGCTGGACGCCGCCGAGCGTAACTACAAAGATCCTAACCACAAGCCGGAGCTGGTGTTCGCGCTGACGCCGTTCCTGGCGATGAACGCCTTCCGCGAGTTTTCAGAGATTATCTCCCTGCTGCAGCCGGTCGCGGGTGCCAACAAGGCTATTGCCCACTTCCTCGAAAACCCAAACGCGGACGCGCTCAGCCAGCTGTTTGCCAGCCTGCTGAATATGCAGGGTGAAGAGAAATCTCACGCGCTGGCGGTGCTGAAAGCGGCCCTGAACAGCCAACAAGGGGAACCGTGGGAGACCATCCGCCTGATTTCCGAGTTTTACCCTGACGACAGCGGCCTGTTCTCCCCTCTGCTGCTGAACGTGGTGAAGCTGAACCCGGGCGAAGCGATGTTCCTGTTCGCGGAAACCCCGCACGCCTACCTGCAGGGCGTAGCGCTGGAGGTGATGGCCAACTCTGACAACGTGTTGCGCGCGGGCCTGACGCCGAAATATATCGACATCCCTGAGCTGGTTGCCAACGTGAAGTTTGTAGCGAAGCCTGCCGCGGAGCTGCTGACTCAGCCGGTGAAAAACGGTGCAGAGCTGGACTTCCCGATTCCGGTTGAGGATTTTGCGTTCTCCCTGCACGACCTCAATCAGACGGAAACGACAATCGCACAGGAGAGCGCGGCGATCCTGTTCTGCGTCGAGGGCGAAGCAACGCTGCGCAAAGGCGAGCAGCGTCTGGTTCTCCAGCCTGGCGAGTCAGCATTCGTTGCAGCCAATGAGTCCCCGGTCAGCGTGAGCGGCACCGGTCGCCTGGCGCGCGTTTTTAATAAGCTTTAAGCACTTACTGAATTTTTTAACAACTCTTGCTAAGCTAGTTGAAGGCTTAATATCTCCGGGCGGTTTTTACCGCCTGGTTTCATTTTAGGGATAGTCGCAATGAAAAAATCGGTCGTAGCGGTTGGAGTGATTGTAGCGTTAGGCGTGGTCTGGACGGGTGCCTCCTGGTTTACCGGGAAACAGCTGGAAGGCCGTCTGGCTGAGATGGTGGCGCAGGCTAACGGAGAAATTAAGCGCAGCGCGCCGGAGGCGGGTCTGGAGCTGAGCTACCAGAACTATCAGCGCGGCGTGTTCACCAGCCGCATGCAGCTGGTGGTGAAGCCGGTGGCCGGTGCGGCAAACGGCTGGCTGAAACCGGGGCAGAGCGTGGTGCTGGATGAAGTGGTAAGCCACGGTCCGCTGCCGCTGGCGCAGTTAAAGTCGTTTAACCTGATCCCGTCCATGGCGTCCGTTCATACCGTACTGGTGAATAACGACGTCACCAAACCGCTGTTTGACCTGGCGAAGAATGAATCACCTTTCGACATTAACACCCGTATTAGCTACTCCGGTGATACCAGTTCTGATATCGCGCTGAAACCGCTGAACTACGAGAAAGAGAACGAAAAAGTCGCCTTCAGCGGCGGCCATTTCAAACTTGATGCGGATCGGGACGGCAACGTCTTCTCCATGACGGGTGAAGCGGAAAGCGGCCTGGTCAACGCCGTGAACGAATATAACCAAAAAGTTCAGCTCACCTTCAACAACCTGAAAGCCGACGGCAACAGCCGTATGACCGACTTTAAAGAGCGTATCGGCGATCAGAAGCTCTCCGTGGATAAGATTGCTATCGCAATTGAAGGAAAAGAGATGGCCGTGCTGGAAGGCATGGACGTTAACGGTCAATCCGACGTATCCAAAGACGGTAAGAGCATAAATACCCAGCTGGATTACACTCTGAAGAGCCTGAAAGTGCAGAATCAGGATCTGGGCACCGGCAAACTGTCGCTGAAGATCGGCAATATCGACGGCCAGGCATGGCACGAATTTAGCCAGAAATACAGCAAAGAGAGCCAGGCGCTGCTGACCGACGCCGCGCTGCAGCAGAACCCGGAAGTGTACCAGCAGCAGGCGATGGCGGTGCTGTTCAATAACCTGCCAATCCTGCTGAAAGGCCAGCCGGTAGTCACCGTTGCGCCGCTGAGCTGGAAAAACAGCAAAGGCGAAACCAGCTTTAACCTGTCGCTGTTCCTGAAAGATCCTGCAGCCGCCACGGGTGAACCGCAGACTCTGGCGCAGGAAGTGGATCGCAGCGTGAAGTCGCTCGACAGCAAGCTGACCATCCCGATGGATATGGCGACCGAGTTTATGACCCAGATTGCGAAGCTGGAAGGCTACGGTGATGAAGATGCCGGCAAGCTGGCGAACCAGCAGGTGAAAGGTCTGGCGGCGATGGGTCAGATGTTCCGCATCACCAAAGTGGAAGACAACACCATTTCCACCAGCCTGCAATATGCCAACGGCCAGGTAACGCTGAACGGCGACAAAATGCCGCTGGAAGAGTTTGTTGGCATGTTTGGTATGCCGACGCTGGGAATGCCGGAACCGGCTGAACCCGCAGCGCCAGCCGTACCGGCGGCACCGCAGCAGTAAACGTCAAGACCCCTCGCAAGAGGGGTTTTTTATTGCCCTTATCCTTTCCATCCCTCCAGGAAATCCAGCAGCAAGGCGTTAACTTTCTCAGGCTGTTCCTCCTGAGGAAGATGGCCGCACTCGTCGATACCCTGCGCCCGCAGGTTATCCGCCATTTCAGCCCAGACGCTTTGCATATCGAAGAGCTTTCCGACCGCGTGAAAATCATTGCCCCACAGCGACATTACCGGACAGGCGATTTTTACGTCAGCGTCGGCAAGATCCTGCGCCACGTCTTCCGCGTTGGCGCGATAGTCAGCCATCGCGCCTCGCACGGCTCCGGGCGCCTGATACGCGCGAACATAGGTGTCAAACGCCTCGCCGCTGATGGTTGACGGATCGTAGGTCCAGTCCGAGAAAAAGTGGCGCAGCCAGATATTTTCACGTCCTGCAATCAACGCTTCCGGCAGATCGGGCACAAGATGGAACAGGAAGAACCAGTATGCGCGGGCGATGGACGCATTCAAATCGCGCGCCACGATACGCGTTGGCACGTTATCCATGACCACCAGACGATCCACCAGCTCAGGGTAATCTTTTGCAAACCGCGTCGCGACGCGCGCCCCGCGATCGTGCCCCACCAGCACCACCTTCTGTAACCCCAGCGCACGCATTAGCTCCCGGATGTCCCGGGCCATGTTCCGTTTATCATAGCCAGTAGCCGGTTTATCCGTTTCGCCATATCCTCGCAAATCCGGCGCGATGACGCGGTAGTGCCGGGACAATACAGGTATCTGGTAGCGCCAGGCATAGTTTGTTTCAGGAAAACCGTGCAGAAGAATAACCGGCGCGCCTTCACCCTCTTCAACCACAAACTGGCGAATGCCGTTTGCCGTTACGGTGTAACTTTTCATATTCATAACCTTACTTTATTTCAGCAGAGGCACGTTGGCCGCACGTTGATAAGGACCGTAATTTACAGGGTTCCAGCTATAGCCCTGCTGCCAGGCGGTGATATGCCCAATACCGGGGAAAGGCAGATGCGCAGCGGCCATCCACTCGCCGTCTTTCGCCAGGGCGTTAAATTCCTGCGCCCGGGACGAGATGGCTTTTTTCGAATCGACATCAAAGCGAATAGACACTTCAGGATGCGGGAACTGGACGGCTGGCGCATGAATCAGATCCCCAATGAAGTTAATAGCCGTCCCCTGCGACGCAAAGCGATAAACGGTACTGCCGGGCGTATGGCCAACGGCATAGGCCGTCTGGACTTCCGGGATCGGCGAAGCTGGCGGAACGAAGGTTTTAAGATGTCCGGAGGCTTTATACTCAGACAGTGCTTTTCGGGCGATAGCGAAATACTCTTTCGCATTAGCCGGCGCGCTCGCTTCTTTTGCAGGATCAAGCCAGTAGTCGGCCTCCCCCTGCGGTACATAGACGGTGGCATTGGGGAACAACGCTTTACCGTTCGCATCGCTCAGGCCACACACGTGGTCAAGATGCAGGTGAGTCAGGAAAATGGTATCAACCTGCTCGGGACGATAGCCTGATGCTTTCATATTGTTAACCAGCTGGCCGGCCGTTTCCGGCACGCAGTGCCCCGCTCCGCTGTCAATCATGACCAGATGTTTACCGGTATTAACCAGGAAAGCGTTAAAAGCGGTCGGCATGCGGTCGGCATCGATTTTATGCTGAGCCAGCAGTTTACGAACCTTGTCGTCTGAAAGACCGTGTAGTAATGACGGCGAAAGGTCGTTATAGCCGTCGAACAGCGCCGTGACCTCGTATTCCCCTACCGCCAGACGATAATAGCCGGGGACCTGCTGCTTCACCTGCGCAGGTGCGTCAGCCCAGGCGGCACTTACCAGCAACAGGCTGCTGAATGCCAGAACCGTTTTCAACTTTTTCATCTTCACTCCAGATTGATATTTTTCAGGTTGTGAAGAGACTATGGCAGCGTAACGATAAATACTGTAGATATGTACTTTGATAAGGCAGCATAACGAAAAGCGATACAATGAAACTGGAAGACGTTGAAGTGTTTGTCGAAGCGATTAAGGCGGGTAGCCTGGCGGGCGCCGCGCGTCGGCTCTCAATGAGCGCCATGGCGGCGTCACGCTCTCTTAACAATCTTGAGGCTGAGCTGGGGGTCAGGCTGGTGCATCGCACCACGCGATCCCTTTCACCCACCAGCGATGGTGACGTTTTTTTGCCGCATGCGCAGGCGTTGCTGGAAGATAAAAATAACGCGCTGGCCGATCTGTTTCCTGATGGTACGCACCTGTCCGGACGCCTTCGCATTACCGCCTCAGCGGCGTTTGGACGCAAGATCGTTGCACCGATGTTGCCGCTGTTTATGCAGCAACATCCTGCCCTGCAGGTCGACCTGCTGGCAACCGATGAGCAAATTGATATTGTCGGGAAAGGCATAGACGTGGCGTTACGCATTGCACCGCTGCGCGATAACCGGTTAGTCGCACACCGCATCTGTGATAATCCCCGCGAGCTTTGCGCCAGCGCGGAGTATCTCGCCGCGTACGGTTCACCGAAATTGCTTAACGATCTGGCTGGACATAGCTGCCTGACCACCTCAGATACGACACACTGGTCGTTTGAAAAGGGTGAACAGCGCTACAAACAAAAGGTGTCAGGCCGATTCTCGGCTAACTCTATTGAGGCGATTTTCGAGGCCTGTCTGGGGAGACTCGGCATCGCAAATTTATCTCGCTGGTACGTAGAGCCTGCCATTGCTGAGGGTAAACTCGTGCGGATCGTCCTGGAAGATGCTCAGCCGGAATCGCTGGCCATTTGGGCGGTTTACCCGACCTCCCGGCTGATCCCGGCAAAAGTACGAAAATTTGTAGAAGCCCTGGAGACACATCTGACGCTCAACCCGCTTACGTAGCAGAGCTGAGTTATTTCACCGTCACCAGCCGAGCCGCCACAATCTGGTGCCCGGACTGGACATCCGTGTTGTCGATGCGCTGCATAATTCTGTCTGCCAGCGTGTAGCCCATCTCCCGCGCAGGGGTGGTAGCCCAGACTATCGGCAGGTCATCCAGCGCGTTTTCACCAACGTCGGCGAACGCCCCTAACGCCACCTGATGGCCGAAGAAGGTTTCCACCCCGCCCTCGCCGCTCTGACGCCCGGCGCGGATCAGGCCAAACCAGGCCCCCATGGCAATCACATCGTTGTAGCAAATCACGGCGCTGATCGTCGGATTGCTTCGCAGCAGCGCGCCTATCGCTTCCGCCGCTTTCTTCTGGCTGGATTCACACTCCACGACCCATTCGCTGTGGAACGGCAGGCCGTATTTAATCAGCGTCGCGCAGTAGCCGCCGACCCGCTCGGCGCGCGTCAGGGAGGAGCTTTTCCCTCCCAGCCAGGCAATGCGCTGATGCCCGCGGCGAATAAGATGTTCGGTCAACATTTGCGCGGCCTGCATGTTATCCGGGCGCAGCGTATCGGCCTCGTCCAGATAGCTGGCGCGCGAGGCGAACACCAGCGGCACGCCTTTTTCGGCGGCGCGCTCGCACAGTTCGCTACCCACGCCCGACGCTCCGGCGACGATCACTCCGTCAACCCCCTGGGTCAGCAGCATATCGAGACGGGAGAGAAGCTGCCCGGCCTCGCGCCCGCCGTGCAGCAGAAAGACCATCCGCCCCTGCGCTTCCAGCGCTTCGGTTAACCCGGCGGTCAGCTCCGCATAGAAAGGTGACGTCAGGTCGCGGACAATCAGGCCAATCACCCCGCTTTGCCCGCCGCGCAGCGCCGACGCCTGACGGTTACGCACAAAGCCCAGCTGTTCAACCGCCTCGTTCACCCTCTGGCCGGTTGCGGGCGAGATGCGCCCTTTACCACTGAGCACGAGAGAAACGGTGCTGACGGAAACCCCCGCCGCCAGCGCGACATCGTTGATGGTGACTTTTTTCGCTACAGCCATGTGTCAGCGTGACTCCCTGAAATGAGATCGGTAAAACGTTTTATCAATACGTTATCTTTATACTACCAGTCAAAGCCTGAGAATGTGATTTAGCGCGCACTAAACTTTGATAAAACGTTTTATCTTCTCGCAGCATTGAAGCAGGCAAACTGATTTTAACAATAAAGGAGTCGTTTTATGACGGCGAAAACAGCACAAAAAATATCGCTGTGGGAGTTTTTCCAGCAACTGGGTAAAACCTTTATGCTGCCCGTGGCGCTCCTCTCGTTCTGCGGGATCATGCTCGGGATCGGCAGCTCGCTGAGCAGTAAAGACGTTATCACGCTGATCCCGTTCCTCGGTACTCCCGTGCTGCAGGCGATCTTTATCTGGATGAGTAAGGTCGGCTCCTTCGCGTTTAGCTTCCTGCCCGTGATGTTCTGCATCGCCATCCCGCTGGGCCTGGCCCGCGAGAATAAAGGCGTCGCGGCGTTTGCCGGGTTTGTGGGTTACGCCGTGATGAACCTGGCGGTTAACTTCTGGCTGACCGCGAAAGGCATTCTGCCGACGACCGATGCTGCCGTGCTGAAGGCCAACAACATTCAGAGCGTGATTGGTATCCAGTCTATTGATACCGGGATCCTCGGAGCGGTGATCGCCGGGGTCATTATCTGGATGCTGCACGAGCGCTTCCACAATATCCGCCTGCCGGATGCTCTGGCCTTTTTCGGCGGTACCCGCTTCGTGCCGATTGTCACCCTGGTGGTCATGGGTCTGTTCGGCCTGATCATTCCGCTGATCTGGCCGGTCTTTGCGATGGGCATCAACGGCATTGGCCGCATCATCAACGGCGCGGGAGATTTTGGTCCGATGATCTTCGGCACTGGCGAGCGTCTGCTGCTGCCGTTCGGCCTGCAGCATATCCTGGTGGCCCTGATTCGCTTCACCGAAGCGGGCGGTACCATGGAGGTGTGCGGTCACGACGTGAGCGGTGCGCTGACCATCTTCCAGGCGCAGCTGAGCTGTCCGACTACCCACGGCTTCTCCGAAAGCGCCACCCGCTTCCTGTCTCAGGGTAAAATGCCGGCCTTCCTCGGCGGCCTGCCGGGTGCCGCGCTGGCGATGTACCACTGCGCGCGCCCGGAAAACCGACATAAAATTAAAGGGCTGCTGATCTCCGGCGTGATTGCCTGCGTCGTGGGCGGCACCACCGAGCCTATCGAATTCCTGTTCCTGTTTGTTGCGCCGGTGCTGTATCTCATCCACGCGCTGCTGACCGGCCTGGGCTTTACCGTGATGGCGGTGCTGGGCGTCACCATCGGCAACACCGACGGCAACGTGATTGACTTCGTGGTGTTCGGGATCCTGCACGGCCTGTCAACCAAGTGGTATCTGGTGCCGGTCGTGGCGGCTATCTGGTTCGCGGTGTACTACGGTATCTTCCGCTTCGCCATCACCCGCTTTAACCTGAAAACGCCGGGCCGCGATACCGATACCGCCACCAGCGTTGAGCAGGCGGTGGCCGGTACCGTGGGCAAATCCGGGTATAACACCCCTGCCATTCTGGCTGCGCTGGGCGGTGCGGATAACATTACCTCGCTGGATAACTGCATCACCCGCCTGCGTCTGTCGGTGGCGGATATGTCAAAAGTAGATACCAACGCCCTGAAAGCCAACCGGGCCATCGGCGTGGTACAGTTAAATCAGCACAATTTGCAGGTGGTTATCGGCCCGCAGGTTCAGTCGGTGAAAGATGAGCTGGCAACCCTGATGCGAACAGTAGAAGCCTGATGCCTCAACCCCCTCTCATGAGGGGGTTTTACTTTAAGGATTAACGTCATGTTTGATTTTTCTACCGTCGTGGATCGTCACGGCACCTGGTGTACGCAGTGGGACTACGTCGCCGACCGCTTTGGCGCGGCGGATCTGCTGCCCTTCACCATCTCGGATATGGACTTCGCCACCGCCCCCTGCATTACCGACGCGCTGCATCAGCGCATCAACCACGGCGTGCTGGGCTACAGCCGCTGGAAAAACGACGAGTTTCTTGCCGCTGTTGAGCACTGGTTTCGGCAGCGCTTTAACAGCCGCATTGATAAAGAAACCATCGTTTATGGCCCTTCCGTCATCTACATGGTGTCAGAGCTGATCCGCCTCTGGTCAAAGCCCGGTGACGGCGTGGTGGTTCACACCCCGGCGTACGATGCGTTTTACAACGCCATTGGAGGCAATGCGCGTCAGGTAGTGGCCGTTGAGATGGAAAAGCAGGCGGCTGGCTGGCAGGGCAATATGGCGGCGCTTGAAGCGGCCCTGGCGAAACCGGAAAACAAAATTCTGCTGCTGTGCAGCCCGCAGAACCCGACCGGCAAGGTCTGGACGCGGGATGAATTGACGCAGATGGCGGAACTCTGTGAGCGCTATGACGTGGCGGTTATCAGCGATGAAATTCATATGGACATGGTCTGGGGGGCGCATCGCCACACCCCGTGGAATGCGGTAGCGCGCGGCAAATGGGCGCTTCTCACCTCCGGCTCGAAAAGCTTTAATATTCCGGCACTAACAGGCGCATACGGCCTGATCGGCGATGAAGAGAGCCGTAACGGCTATCTCAGCGCGCTAAAAGGACGGGATGGGCTCTCTTCCCCTTCCGTGCTGGCGCTGACGGCCCATATCGCCGCCTATCAGCAGGGAGAGTCGTGGCTTGATGCCTTGCGTCGTTATCTGGAAGAGAATCTGTTATATATCGCACAGGAATTAAACAGTGCTTTTCCGAAACTGAACTGGCAGCCGCCGGAAGCAACCTATCTGGCCTGGATTGACCTGCGCCCGCTGAACATTGACGACAGGGCACTGCAAAAAGTGCTGATCGCGCAGCAAAAAGTCGCCATCATGCCGGGATACACGTACGGAAACGAGGGTAACGGCTTCGTGCGCCTTAACGCCGGCTGCCCACGCAGCAAGCTGGAACAAGGGGTTCAGCGCCTCATCGCCGGGATCAACACGCTCCTGTAATTTGTTTGCGCAACGGAATATTCCCTTGCGCAAATAGCTTTTTACCCCGTTTTGTTTTTATAATATGGCGCACTTTAACCCGAAAAGAGTGCGACCATGATTGATACACGCCTGCCCTTAACTGATATTCATCGTCACCTTGACGGTAACATTCGTGCCCAAACCATCCTCGATCTTGGCCGCCAGTTCAACTTAACGCTTCCCGCTCAGACGCTTGAGTCGTTGATCCCACACGTACAGGTCACCTCCAATGAACCGGACCTGGTCAGTTTCCTGAGCAAACTCGACTGGGGCGTGAAGATGCTGGCCTCGCTGGATGCCTGCCGCCGCGTGGCGTTTGAGAACATTGAAGACGCGGCCCGTAACGGCCTGCACTACGTTGAGCTGCGCTTCTCGCCGGGCTATATGGCGATGACCCACAGCCTGCCCGTTGCAGGCGTGGTGGAAGCCGTCATTGAAGGCGTCCGCGAAGGGTGTAAAACCTTCGACGTTCAGGCCCGCCTGATCGGCATTATGAGCCGCACGTTCGGCGAAGCCGCCTGCCTGCAGGAGCTGGAAGCGCTGCTGGCGCACCGCGATGCCATCACCGCCGTTGACCTCGCCGGCGACGAACTGGGCTTCCCCGGCAGCCTGTTCCTCTCCCACTTCAACCGCGCGCGCGATGCCGGCTGGCACATTACCGTCCATGCGGGTGAAGCAGCGGGCCCGGAAAGCATCTGGCAGGCCATCCGCGAGCTGGGCGCCGAGCGTATCGGCCACGGCGTGAAGGCGGTAGAAGACCGCGCGCTGATGGATTTCCTGGCGGAGCAGCGCATCGGCATTGAGTCGTGCCTGACGTCCAACATTCAGACCAGCACCGTAGCAACGCTGGCGCAGCATCCGCTGAAAACGTTCCTTGAGCACGGCGTGCTGGCCTCGCTGAACACGGACGATCCGGCGGTTCAGGGCGTGGATATCATCCACGAGTACAACATCGCCGCACCGCAGGCGGGCCTGAGCCGCGAGCAGATCCGCCAGGCGCAGATCAACGGGCTGGAGATCGCCTTCCTTACGCCTGCAGAGAAGCAGGCGCTGCGGGATAAGGTGGCAACCGCGTAAACCCTTTGCCGGGTGGCGGCTAGGCCTTACCCGGCATACAACAACGTCAAAAACTTATGCCAGACAGAGCGTGGCGCGATGTTTGGCAGATTCGATCCCCAGCTCAATCAGCTCCATAATCTGAATCGCCTGGCTGGCCGGAACAGGGTTCTCCCCCGTGCCGTTAAGCGCATCGCGGATGGCAGCATAATAAGCCGGATAGTTACCCGGGATCGTTAACAGGGTTTCCTCAACCAGCTCCTCACCTTCCGTCCGTGTCACGACGCCGTCGCGCATATCATAGCCCCAGTCTTCCTGCGGCAGACGTTCACCGTTTTTGAGGCGGTCTTCCTGCGGATCGAGGCCAAACTTCACGTAGCTCCCGCGCGTGCCGTGGATGATATAGCGGGCAGATTCCGCGGCCGCGACCATCGTCCCGTGCAGCACAATCCGCCGCTGCGGGTAACTCAACACCGCGTGGAAGTAATCCGTTGTCTGCGCACCGGGCCTCAGCTGGGCCAGATCGACCGTCATGCTCACCGGCAGCCCAAACAGATTCACGGCCTGGTCCAGCAGATGCGGGGCTAAATCGTACCAGATGCCGCTGCCCGGACCGGCCTGCTCGCGCCAGCGGTTTCTCACCTGCGGACGGAAGCGGTCAAAATGTGATTCAAAAAAAACAATCTCTCCTAACGTGCCTTCCCCGAGAAGCGTTTTAACCGTCAGGAAGTCGCTGTCCCAGCGGCGGTTATGGAAAACGGACAGCACTCTGCCCAGGCTTTTTGCCAGCGCCTCCAGCTCACGCGCCTGTGACAACGTCACGGTGAAGGGTTTGTCAACAACGACGTGCTTCCCGGCTTCCAGCGCGGCTTTCGCCAGCGGGAAGTGCGTGTCGTTCGGCGTGGGAATAACAATTAAATCGATATTCGGATCGTTGAAAAGGTGTTTAGGCTCGGAGACAACCGGCACTGCGGGCCAGTCAGCGTGGACTTTGGCGGCGTCGCTGCTGGATACAGCCGCCAGCGCCATTCCCGGCGTTCCGGCTATCAGAGGCGCATGAAACGTTTTGCTCGCGTACCCGTAGCCTATAAGCCCGACGCGGATGTTATCACTCATCGTGTTGTCCTCTTTTTGCGTTTCTTATTTCATACTGGCTTTTCTGGCATTGTCCTCATTAATAATGAGCCATGGCGCTTAAAATAGCAGGCTGTATCGGCTATTTTTGTTACATAGTATTAACCTTCTGATTTTGTTTAAGGGAATCGTTCCCAAAGCGCTTGCCGTCAGAGAAACAGCGCTGTAACATTTGCGACCTGTATTTATGGATAAATTACAACAGTGAATCATGGCATCAATTATTAATCGAATCATTGAATTAGCGGGATGGATTGTTCTTGGGGTTTCGGTCATTTTGCTCGGCGTAGCCAGCCATATTGATAACTACCAGCCGCCGGAGCCTGCTGCCGTCACCCATCCTAAGTAACCGGTTGCTGCTTTAAAGAGTGACATAATGTGTCAGTTTCGTATTGCCAGCCCTGGTGAACGCGGTTAACCTTCTCTTCCAGGCATCACCTTCGGTGCCTGAATTTCAGCAAAGAAAACTCCTAATTTCGTCGCGTTATCTGAGTGGGCTGTTTACGTCTGTATTAATCCGTTTATTATTCGACCGAATTACCTTAACTGGTATTACTCACTTTTATATGGAAAATTATTAATATGACAGTTCAGGACTATTTATTAAAATTTCGCAAGATCAATTCGCTTGAGAGCCTGGAAAAACTGTTTGACCATCTGAACTACACCCTGTCGGATAATCAGGACATCATCAATATGTATCGCGCCGCTGACCATCGCCGTGCGGAGCTGGTCTCCGGCGGACGCTTGTTCAACGTCGGCGAGGTGCCGAAGTCCGTATGGCGTTACGTTTTATAAGAAAGTAGCCATCCGCGCGAAATGTTATATACTCTCCGCCCTGCAAACTGGCTGTACAACATTTCGCGCAGATAATGGGAGAGTTCATGACCGCAACGCCTGGAGAACGCATCGGAGGCTGGTTAATCGCCCCACTGGCATGGCTGCTGGTTGCCTTATTAAGCGCATCGCTTGCACTGCTGCTTTATACCACCGCATTGATTACCCCTCACGCTATTCAGACCCTGATGTCGCAAAGCGTGCTGAATATAGCGATGTGGTTTGTGTCGTTCGTTTTCGCGATTGGGATGTGGTACTACACCCTGTGGCTGACTATCGCCTTCTTTAAGCGCCGCAAGAGTGTGCCTAAGCACTACATTATCTGGCTGCTGGTCTCGGTCTTGCTGGCGGTTAAAGCGTTTGCTTTCTCGCCCGTCTCTGACGCGCTTGCTGTCCGCCAGCTGCTTTTCCCGTTACTGGCCGCGGCGCTGCTGGTGCCCTATTTCAAACGTTCAACGCGTGTGAAAAACACCTTCGTGAACCCGTAATAACCTTACAGATAACCTGTTGTCGCCTGCCCCGGTTTGTCCGATAATAGGCGGCTTTTTTATTTCAGGCTAAATAATGACCGATTACTTACTGCTCTTTGTCGGCACCGTGCTGGTTAACAACTTCGTTCTGGTGAAGTTCCTTGGCCTGTGCCCGTTTATGGGCGTGTCCAAAAAGCTGGAAACAGCGATGGGCATGGGGCTGGCGACGACCTTCGTCATGACGCTGGCGTCTATCTGTGCGTGGTTGATTGACACGTGGATCCTCATCCCGCTGGGGTTAATCTATCTCCGTACGCTGGCGTTTATTCTGGTTATCGCGGTGGTGGTGCAATTTACCGAAATGGTGGTGCGTAAAACCAGCCCGGCGCTCTATCGCCTGCTGGGTATCTTCCTGCCGCTGATCACCACCAACTGCGCGGTGCTTGGCGTGGCGCTGCTGAACATCAACCTTGGCCATAACTTCATGCAGTCGGCGCTGTACGGCTTCTCCGCCGCTGTCGGTTTCTCATTTGTTATGGTGCTGTTCGCGTCGATTCGCGAACGTCTGGCAGCAGCGGACATCCCTGCGCCATTTCGCGGTAATGCCATTGCGCTGGTGACCGCGGGTTTAATGTCTCTGGCCTTTATGGGCTTTAGTGGTCTGGTGAAGTTGTAATGAGTGCTATCTGGATTGCCATCGCCTCTATCAGCGTCCTGGGGTTGGTGTTTGGCCTTATCCTGGGCTACGCCTCCCGCCGTTTCGCGGTAGAGGACGATCCTGTTGTTGAAAAAATTGATGAGCTTTTGCCGCAAAGTCAGTGTGGACAGTGCGGCTACCCGGGCTGCCGCCCTTACGCTGAAGCGGTAGGCATTCAGGGTGAAAAAATTAACCGCTGTGCGCCCGGCGGCGAAGCGGTGATGCTGAAAATTGCCGCCCTGCTTAACGTCGATCCGCAGCCCGTTGATGGCGATGCGGAAGTCCAGGAGCCGGTCCGTGCCCTCGCGGTGATCGACGAAGCAAACTGCATCGGCTGCACCAAATGTATTCAGGCCTGCCCGGTCGACGCCATTGTTGGCGCGACCCGCGCCATGCACACCGTTGTGGCGGATCTTTGCACCGGCTGTAACCTCTGCGTGGCCCCCTGCCCGACGCAATGTATAGAGCTGCGCCCGGTTGAAACGACTACCGAAAGCTGGAAGTGGGATCTTCAAACCATTCCGGTTCGCAATATTCCTGTGGAACAACATGCTTAAGTTATTTTCTGCTTTCAGAAAAGAGAAGATTTGGGACTTTGACGGCGGTATCCATCCGCCAGAGATGAAAACCCAGTCCAACGGCACGCCGCTGCGTCAAATTCCGCTGGCGACGCGTTACGTTATGCCGCTCAAGCAGCATATTGGCGCTGAGGGCGAGCTGTGCGTAAAAGAAGGCGATACCGTCCTTCGCGGTCAGCCGCTGACCTTTGGTCGCGGACGTATGCTGCCGGTGCACGCCCCCACCTCCGGTAAGGTGGTCGCCATCGCGCCGCATACGGTGGCGCATCCGTCCGCGCTGTCGGAACTGAGCGTGATTATTGAAGCCGACGGCGAAGACCGCTGGATTGACCGTGACGGCTGGAGCGACTACCGCAGCCAGAGCCGCGAAGCGCTCATCGAGCGCATTCATCAGTTCGGCGTGGCCGGGCTTGGCGGCGCGGGCTTCCCGACCGGCGTCAAGCTGCGCGGCGGTGGCGATAACATTCAGACGCTGATTATCAACGCCGCCGAATGCGAACCGTACATCACCGCCGACGATCGTCTGATGCAGGATTGCGCCGCCCAGGTGGTGGAAGGCATCCGCATCCTTGCGCACATTCTGCAGCCGCGGGAAGTGCTGATTGGTATCGAAGACAATAAACCGCAGGCTATCTCGATGCTGCGCGCCGTGCTGGCCGGTAGCCATGATATCAGCCTGCGCGTCATTCCGACCAAGTACCCCTCTGGCGGTGCTAAACAGCTGACACAGATCCTCACCGGCAAGCAGGTCCCGCACGGCGGACGCTCTTCGGATATCGGCGTGCTGATGCAGAACGTGGGCACCGCGTACGCCGTGAAGCGCGCGGTGATCGACGGCGAGCCGCTGACCGAGCGCGTGGTGACGCTGACCGGGGAAGCGGTCTCTCGTCCGGGCAACGTCTGGGCACGTCTGGGTACACCGGTGCGTCACCTGCTGGAGCAGGCTGACTTTTGCCCGGGCAGCGATCAGATGGTGATCATGGGCGGCCCCCTGATGGGCTTTACCCTGCCGTGGCTCGATGTGCCGGTGGTTAAAATCACCAACTGCCTGCTCGCGCCTTCCCCGACCGAGATGGGTGAAGAGCAGGAAGAGAAAGGCTGTATTCGCTGCAGCGCCTGCGCCGACGCCTGCCCGGCGGATCTCCTCCCGCAGCAGCTGTACTGGTACAGCAAAGGCCAGCTACACGATAAAGCCAAAGCCCATAACCTGGCCGACTGCATCGAATGCGGCGCCTGCGCCTGGGTCTGCCCAAGCAACATTCCTCTGGTGCAGTATTTCCGCCAGGAGAAGGCCGAGATTTATGCCATCTCCATGGAAGAAAAACGCGCCGCGGAAGCCAAGGCACGTTTCGAAGCACGTCAGGCGCGTCTCGAACGTGAGAAGATGGCTCGTCAGGAGCGACATAAGCAGGCCGCCGTTCAGCCTGCCGGGAAAGATCAGGATGCAATCAACGCCGCACTGGCGCGCGTTCGCGAGAAAAAAGCCAGTGCCGCCCAGACGCTGGTGATCCAGGCCGGTGAAAAACCGGATAACAGCGAAGCGATTGCCGCCCGCGAAGCGCGTAAAGCTGCGGCCCGCGCCCGTCAGGCGGAAAAAGCGCAAGCGGCGCAGCCGGATACTGAAATCGATCCACGCAAAGCCGCCGTCGAAGCGGCAATAGCCCGTGCCAAAGCGCGCAAGGCCGGGGAGCAGCCAGTGGTGGTTGAACAGGAACCGGTCGATCCGCGTAAAGCTGCCGTTGAAGCGGCGATTGCCCGCGCCAAAGCGCGCAAAGCAGCGCAGCAGGCGCCAGCCGCAGAACCTGAAGCACCGGTCGACCCACGCAAAGCCGCCGTTGAAGCGGCGATAGCCCGCGCCAAAGCGCGCAAAGCAGCACAGCAGGAAGAGCAGCCGCAGGCCGCCAACGATGACCCGCGCAAGGCCGCCGTCGCCGCCGCCATTGCGCGCGTTCAGGCAAAGAAAGCCGCACAGCAAGCCGTAAACGAGGATTAAATGGTTTTCAGAATCGCAAGTTCCCCTTACACCCACAATCAGCGCCAGACCTCGCGCATCATGATGCTGGTCTGCCTGGCCGCGCTGCCGGGCATTGCCGTTCAGTGCTGGTTTTTCGGCTGGGGAACTCTGTTCCAGATAGCTCTTGGATGCGCCAGCGCCGTCGCGGCGGAAGCCCTCGTGCTGAAGCTGCGCAAGATGGCGGTTTCCCGCATCCTGGCGGACAACTCCGCTCTGCTGACCGGCCTGCTGCTGGCCATCAGCATTCCCCCGCTTGCCCCGTGGTGGATGGTGGTGCTCGGCACCGTGTTTGCCGTGATTATTGCCAAACAGCTCTATGGCGGCCTCGGTCATAACCCGTTTAATCCGGCAATGATTGGCTACGTGGTGCTGCTGATCTCCTTCCCGGTACAGATGACCAGCTGGCTGCCACCGCACGAGATTGCGGCCACGGTGCCCGGCTTTATGGATGCTCTGCAGGTGATCTTTACCGGCCATACGGCGCTGGGTGCTGATATGAACGCGCTGCGTATGGGCGTGGACGGTATCAGCCAGGCGACGCCGCTCGATACGTTTAAAACGTCCCTGCACGCCGGGCACAGCGTTGAGCAAATCATGAAGTCCGCCATCTACAGCGGCGTGCTGGCGGGAGCCGGCTGGCAGTGGGTCAACCTGGCGTATCTGCTGGGCGGCCTGTTCCTGTTGCAGCAGAAGGCCATCCGCTGGCATATTCCGGTCAGCTTCCTGGTAACGCTGGTGGTCTGCGCCACGCTGGGCTGGGTATTCTCTCCTGAATCGCTGGCCAGCCCGCAGATGCACCTGCTCTCCGGCGCGACCATGCTGGGTGCCTTCTTTATCCTGACGGATCCGGTGACGGCCTCAACGACTAACCGCGGACGCCTGATCTTCGGCGCGCTGGCTGGATTGCTGGTCTGGCTCATCCGCAGCTTCGGCGGCTACCCGGACGGCGTGGCCTTTGCCGTCCTGCTCGCCAATATTACCGTTCCGCTCATCGACTATTACACGCGCCCCCGCGTGTACGGTCATCGCTAAGGGTTTCGCCATGTTAAAAACGATGCAAAAACACGGCGTCACTCTGGCTGTCTTCGCCGCGGTTCTGACGGGGCTGACGGCACTGGTTAATGCGCTGACCAAAACGACCATCGAAGAACAGGCCTCGAAGCAGCAAAAGGCGCTGTTCGATCAGGTGATCCCGTCCGATTTCTACGATAATGACCTGCAAAAAAGCTGCTTTGTGGTAGAGGCGCCGCAGCTTGGGAAAGGCCCGCACCGCCTCTTTATCGCCCGCAAAGGGGATAAACCGGTCGGCGCGGTGATGGAAGCGACCGCGCCTGATGGCTATTCCGGCGCCATTCAGCTGCTCGTGGGCAGCGATTTCTCCGGTACCATCCTGGGCACCCGCGTGACGGAGCATCATGAAACGCCGGGTCTTGGCGACAAAATTGAAACCCGTCTGAGCGACTGGATTTTGCACTTTGCCGGTAAAGTGATCCATGGTGAAGATGACACCGCGTTTGCGGTGAAGAAAGACGGCGGCGAGTTTGACCAGTTCACGGGCGCAACCATCACCCCGCGGGCGGTGGTAAACGCCGTAAAACGAGCCGGGCTGTACGCTGAAACGCTGCCCGCGCAGATCAACAATCTTCCGGCCTGTGAGGAGTAATCATGAGCCAGGTTAAAGAGGTTATTGTCCAGGGATTGTGGAAGAACAACTCCGCGCTGGTACAGCTTCTGGGTATGTGCCCCCTGCTGGCGGTGACATCCACCGCCACCAACGCGCTCGGTCTGGGTCTGGCAACCACGCTGGTATTGACCCTGACCAACCTCTCCATCTCTGCCCTGAGACGCTGGACGCCGTCGGAAATTCGTATTCCGATTTACGTCATGATCATTGCGTCGGTGGTCAGTATTGTCCAGATGCTGATTAACGCGTACGCGTTTGGTCTGTACCAGTCGCTCGGGATCTTCATTCCTCTTATCGTCACCAACTGTATTGTGGTCGGGCGTGCGGAAGCGTTCGCGGTAAAAAACAGCCCGGCCATGTCGGCGCTGGATGGTTTTTCGATTGGCATGGGCGCCACGTGCGCCATGTTCGTGCTGGGCTCGCTGCGTGAAATCCTCGGCAACGGTACGCTGTTCGACGGCGCAGATGCGCTGCTGGGCGGCTGGGCTAAAGCGCTGCGCGTTGAGGTGTTTCACACCGATACACCATTCCTGCTGGCGATGCTGCCGCCCGGCGCGTTTATTGGCCTCGGCATGATGCTGGCGATAAAATACCTGATTGATGAGAAACGTAAGCGCCGCGCGGCTGAGCGCAGCGTTCTGGAAGGGACACCCGAGAAGGCCTCATGAATAAAGAAAAGCGCATTGCGATCCTGACCCGTCTGCGGGACGAGAACCCGCATCCGACGACGGAGCTGAATTTTACCTCCCCGTTTGAGCTGCTGATCGCGGTGTTGCTCTCTGCGCAGGCGACCGACGTGAGCGTCAATAAAGCCACTGCCCTGCTCTATCCGGTCGCCAATACGCCGAAGGCCATGCTGGAGCTGGGCGTGGAAGGCGTGAAGTCCTATATCAAAACCATCGGCCTGTTTAACAGCAAAGCCGAGAATGTGATTAAGACCTGTCGGATCCTGCTGGAACAGCACGGAGGCGAAGTACCGGAAGATCGCGCCGCGCTGGAAGCCTTGCCGGGCGTGGGGCGTAAAACCGCGAACGTTGTGCTCAATACCGCGTTTGGCTGGCCGACCATCGCCGTTGATACGCATATATTCCGCGTCTCAAACCGGACAAATTTCGCCCCAGGGAAAAATGTCGAGCAGGTAGAAGAGAAGCTGTTAAAAGTGGTTCCTGCCGAATTCAAGGTTGACTGCCACCACTGGCTGATTTTGCACGGTCGTTATACCTGCATAGCCCGAAAGCCGCGCTGCGGCTCCTGCGTTATTGAAGATCTCTGCGAATATAAAGAAAAAGTCTATCCCTGACCCGTCATAATCCCCTACCAAAAGAAGGACTACCGTTCGTTCTTCTTTTGGCCGTTATTTGTCCGCTCTTACTTTCTTCTGACTTGTCACTTGTTCGGCTCTATAACGCTCAAACAGGTTAATACTTTTTTCATAGCCAAAAATTTCTATACATCTGTGATCGCGATCACTCTGATAACGTCATGTTGATTTTTTGTAGACAAAGTCATCGCAAACCCTTTGCCGGGCAAGATTTAAATGCGTTTACCCGGAAGATAAGACCAGCTATTTTTCAGAATATGGGCTATATCACTACAACAGACGGCAAATAGCAGAACATATTGCCAAAACCCCGTCACACAGGGTGTATACCAGTCGAAAAAACTACCTTTAGTTATCGTATAAAATTTAACGCTAAATAACATTTGTAGAAACCGACAATTATACCGCTCAAGATATATGTAACAGATTATTACAAACGTATTGCCAGACGGGGCAGGATAGTGAACATTACCCGCCGTTTCTCCTCCCAATATAACTATAAGGCGGATGGGCTACGGCCATCACGCTATGAACACCCCCGTTAATATGGGATGTAAAAAAAGAGGTATATGTGTCGACTGCAAACAATAAACCAACAGATGAAAGCGTGAGTCTGAACGCTTTTAAACAACCGAAAGCGTTTTATCTCATCTTCTCTATCGAGTTATGGGAGCGTTTTGGTTACTACGGCCTGCAAGGGATCATGGCGGTTTACCTGGTTAAACAGCTGGGTATGTCCGAAGCCGATTCCATCACGCTGTTCTCCTCCTTTAGTGCCCTCGTTTACGGTCTGGTTGCTATCGGCGGCTGGCTGGGTGATAAAGTTCTCGGTACTAAGCGCGTCATTATGCTGGGTGCCATTGTTCTGGCTATTGGCTATGGTCTGGTTGCATGGTCAGGACATGATGCGGCTGTGGTCTACATGGGCATGGCAACCATCGCCGTGGGTAACGGCCTGTTCAAAGCGAACCCGTCTTCCCTGCTCTCAACCTGCTACAGCAAAGATGACCCACGTCTGGACGGTGCATTTACCATGTACTACATGTCCATCAACATCGGTTCCTTCTTTTCCATGCTGGCAACCCCATGGCTGGCCGCGAAATTCGGCTGGAGCGTGGCGTTTGCGCTGAGCTTCGTGGGTATGCTGATCACCGTGGTAAACTTCCTGTTCTGCCGCAACTGGGTGAAAGACTACGGTTCAAAACCTGACTTCGAGCCCGTCCACATGGGCAAGCTGCTGGCTACCATCGTGGGCGTTGTCGTCCTGGCGGCGATCGCCACCTGGCTGCTGCACAACCAGGGTATCGCTCGTGCCGTTCTGGGCGTAGTTGCGCTGGGCATCGTGGTCATCTTCGCGAAAGAAGCGTTCGCTATGAAGGGTGCAGCCCGTCGTAAGATGATTGTGGCGTTCATTCTAATGCTGGAAGCGATTATCTTCTTCGTGCTGTACAGCCAGATGCCAACCTCTCTGAACTTCTTCGCTATTCGTAACGTTGAGCACTCTATCCTGGGTATCGCATTCGAACCCGAGCAGTTCCAGGCACTGAACCCATTCTGGATCATGATCGGTTCCCCGATTCTGGCCGCAATCTATAACAAGATGGGCGATCGTCTGCCAATGCCGCACAAGTTCGCGGTGGGTATGGTGCTCTGTTCTGGTGCGTTCCTGGTGCTGCCGCTGGGGACTAAGTTTGCGTCCGACGCCGGTATCGTGTCCGTTAACTGGCTGATCCTGAGCTACGCGCTGCAGTCTATCGGCGAACTGATGATCTCCGGTCTGGGTCTGGCGATGGTTGCACAGCTGGTTCCACAGCGTCTGATGGGCTTCATTATGGGTAGTTGGTTCCTGACCACTGCCGGTGCGGCGATCATCGCCGGTAAGATCGCGAACCTGATGGCTGTGCCAGAAAACGTGACCGATCCGCTGCTCTCCCTGAACGTCTACGGTACCGTGTTCATGCAGATTGGTATCGCTACGGCGGTTATCGCGGCGCTGATGCTGCTGACCGCGCCGAAACTGAATCGAATGACTCAGGACGACGACAAGACGGCGGAAGCGAACAAAACCGCTACCGCGTGATATTTGAGAGAAACGACAGAACAGAAGCCGCTAAGAGATTAGCGGCTTTTTTTTTGTCCCTTCGCGCACTAACATAGCTGAAACCTCAGCAAAAAGGAGTTACCGATGAAACTGTTCTACAAACCGGGCGCGTGCTCTCTTGCTTCCCATATCACCCTGCGCGAGAGCGGCAAAGATTTCACGCTGGATGGCGTTGATCTGATGAAAAAGCGCCTGGAAAACGGGGATGACTTTTTTGCGATTAACCCAAAAGGGCAGGTTCCGGCCCTGCTGCTGGATGACGGAACTCTGCTGACCGAAGGCGTGGCGATTATGCAATTCCTGGCGGACAACGTACCGGATCGCCAGCTCCTTGCCCCTACCGGCAGCGTCGCACGTTATAAAACGCTGGAGTGGTTGAACTATATCGCCACCGAGCTGCACAAAGGTTTTACCCCCCTCTTCCGCCCGGATACGCCGGAAGAGTACAAGCCTACCGTGCGAGCTCTGCTGGAGAAAAAGCTGCAGTATGTTAACGAATCGCTGAAAGACGATCAGTGGATTTGTGGTTCACGCTTCACCATTGCCGACGCGTACCTATTTACCGTACTGCGCTGGGCGCGTGCGGTTAAGCTGAACCTGGAAGGGTTGGACCACATCGCATCGTATATGGCGCGCGTGGCGGAGCGTCCAGCGGTGGCCGCGGCGCTAAAAGCGGAAGGGTTGAATTAAGCGAGGCGTCTGTGTTGCCGGGTGGCGCTGACGCTCACCCGGCCTACGAACTCTGGACGATTATAGCCGTGTGGCGCTGAAATAGTGCTCCGGCTTCGCGATACGATCCTGTGCCGCGACCACCTGCAGTTCATATTCCTGCATCTGTTTCGTCGCAATCATGATTTCGTACACCGCTGCCGTCACGTGCTCCAGCGCGTCTCTCACCGTTGCACCCTGCAACAGTTTCACCAGCAGCAGCCCGCTGGTCACATCACCCACGCCCACCGGCTGACGCGTGCCGAAATCCACCAGCGGACGGCTGATATGCCATGCGTCATCTTTCGTCACCAGCAGCATCTCAAAACGCTCCTGGGTCAGCCCTGCGCGGGCGAGATGTTTTACCAGCACAATCTCAGGCCCCTGGGCTATCAGCTCGCGAGACGCGCGTACAGCCTCTTCTACGCTGTTAACCGGATGCTCGCAAAGGATCTCCAGCTCAATCAGGTTGGGCGCAATGATATCGCTGGCGGGCAGCGCATGGCGAACGTGAAATTCCGCTACGCCAGGCGCCACAATGCAGCCTTTCTCCGGGTGTCCCATGACGGGGTCGCAGAAATATTTTGCCGCCGGGTTTGCCGCTTTCACCTGACGGACGATGCCGAGGATGTGTTCCCCCTGCTCCGCTGAGCCGAGGTAGCCGCTCAGAACGGCGTCGCAGCGCTTGAGCTGGTCGATATCCGCAATACCCTGCACAACCTCTGTGAGGTGCGAAGGCGGCATCACGCAGCCGGTCCATTTGCCGTATTGCGTGTGGTTAGAGAACTGCACGGTATTGAGAGGCCAGACGTTGGCACCGAGGCGGCGCATTGGGAATTCCGCTGCGCTATTGCCAGCATGTCCAAACACAACGTGGGACTGAATGGCGAGGATGTTCTTCATCTTTTTCTTACCAAACCCTGAACAAACAAAAAGGGCGTGGTTTCCCACGCCCCTCGAGACTTTTACTTACTTCCAGCAGACCAGACAGTAGTTTTTCTTACCGCGGCGCAGCAGCGTGTAGCGGCCATACAGACGATCGCCGTCAACGAAGGTGTATTCCGGATCAGCCTGCTTTTCACCGTTGATGGTGATAGCGTTGGAGGCGATGGTTTTACGCGCCTGACCACGGGAAGGCTGGAGCTCTGAGTCCACCAGCGCCTGCATCAGGTCAGCCCCTTTTTCCATCTCGACCATCGGCACGCCGTCCTGCGCCAGCTGTTCGAAGTCCGCTTCGCTCAGATCGCTCAGCGTACCGTTGAACAGGCTTGCGGTGATGCGTTTTGCCGCGGCCAGACCCTCTTCACCATGAACCAGTTTGGTCACTTCGTCCGCCAGCACGTACTGGGCACGCGGCGCTTTACCGCTGTTCTTATCTTCCTCTTCCAGCGCATTGATCTCTGCAATGTCCATGAAGGTGAAGAACTTCAGGAAGCGATAAACATCTGCGTCCGCCGTGTTGATCCAGAACTGATAGAATTTGTACGGGCTGGTTTTCTTCGGATCGAGCCATACCGCGCCGCCTTCGGTTTTACCGAATTTGGTGCCGTCTGCTTTGGTGATCAGTGGAACGGTCAGGCCGAAGACCTGGTTCTGATGCAGACGACGGGTCAGGTCGATACCGGAGGTGATGTTCCCCCACTGGTCAGAGCCGCCGATCTGCAGAGAGACGCCGTGCAGCTTGTTCAGGCAGGCAAAGTCATAGCCCTGCAGCAGGTTGTAGGAGAACTCGGTAAAGGAGATACCCTGATCGTCACGGTTCAGACGCTGCTTAACCGCTTCTTTGTTAATCATCTGGTTAACAGAGAAGTGCTTGCCGATGTCACGCAGGAAGGTCAGCACGTTCATGCCGCCAAACCAGTCGTAGTTGTTAGCAGCAATGGCAGAGTTATCACCACAGTTGAAGTCGAGGAACGGTGCAACCTGTTTGCGGATCTTATCCACCCACTCCTGCACGGTATCTTCGGTATTCAGCTTACGCTCCGCGGCTTTAAAGCTCGGGTCACCAATCAGACCGGTCGCGCCGCCCACCAGGGCAACAGGCTTATGGCCCGCCATCTGGAAGCGTTTCAGGCATAACAATGGAACAAGATGCCCCAAATGCAAGCTGTCAGCGGTGGGATCGAAGCCGCAATAGAGCGCGATCGGGCCTTGCGCCAGTCGCTCTGCTAACGCTTCCTCGTCCGTCACCTGGGCCACGAGGCCCCGCTCTTGCAATTGTTTAATCAAGTTACTGCTTGCCATCAAATTCTCCATGTATAAACGACTGCACCTTTGCCGGTACACGACTTTTCGCCTGATGCGAAAGGACCATAGAATAAAGCGCAAGCGCGGTGTGCGCTAGCGCTTAAATCAACAAATTTCGGGGATTACGGGGCCAGTCTGTCGATTTTCCAGCCGCCATTCTCGCGCTGGTATAAAAAGCGGTCATGCAGGCGATGCTCACCGCCCTGCCAGAATTCCATCTGCTCAATCGGAATGCGGAAGCCGCCCCAGAAGCTCGGCAGCGGAATTTCCCCCTGCTGGAACTTCTGTTTCAGCTCCAGGAATTTACTTTCCAGCACGCCACGGGCAGAGATCCGGCTGGACTGTTTTGATACCCAGGCGCCAATCTGGCTGTCGCGCGGGCGGCTGTGGAAATACTTCACCACCTCAAGGGTCGAGAGACGTTCCGCTTTACCGGTGACCATCACCTGACGTTCCAGCATGTGCCACGGGAACAGCAGGCTGATGCGCGGGTTGTTTTCTAAGTGGTGCGCCTTGCGGCTGCCCAGATTGGTATAGAACACCAGCCCTTTCTCATCGTAATGCTTAAGCAAGACGATGCGCTGATACGGTTGACCGTTTTCATCTACCGTCGCGACGACCATGGCCGTTGGGTCGGCCAGCTTCGCGTCGCAGGCCTGTTTCAGCCAGCGCTCAAAAAGCACGAGGGGTTCAGCGGGAAGATCCTGGCGACGCAGGCCGCCTTTGGTGTATTCACGGCGCAGATGCGCAATTTGCTGCAGTTCGTCGTTATCTGACATGGCGTTAGCTGATCTTGAGATTGGGTGGCGCTATTGTGCGCCGCCCCTGTAAAAATCTCAACGCTTCGGATTTTCAAGCTGGCAGTTGTTCAGCACAATGCGGTCTCGTTTGTAGACCGTGGCGCTGTCGCCTTTCGACCAGAAGACATAGATGCCGTCCGAATAACGCGCTCCGGAGGCCGAGATACCCTGCTTAAGGGTTAGCAGCTTGTTATCGTAAACGAAGCTGGCTTCCTGACGCGGGTTATTCAGCTTCACGGTCAGCGGTTTTTCATCGCAGCGATACTCCAGCGTATCGGTCTGCATGCGCTCAAGGAACTGGTTATAGACGCTGCATCCTGACAGCAATAAAGGCGCGGCAATAAGAAGAAGTTTTTTCATGGGCGTATTCCGAAGACTTTCCTGGTCCTGGAGGGCATGGCTGCCCCCCTGTTTTATTCCATTCTAACGACGAGGCGCCGCGCTGAATTTCAGTTAACTCTGATTATGACGAGGATTTGCAGGGAAAATCGCCCCGAGGACGCTGGCCTCGCGCGCGCCGGTTACCGACGGCAAATTCCCTGGCAGCCCGGCGATGGTGCGCCAGGCAAGCCAGGCGAAAGCCAGCGCTTCCATATCATCCCCGCTGATGCCGGCCTCGTCCGTCGTGGTCACCTCAGTGCCCGGCAGCAGCCCGGCAAGACGCGCCATCACCAGCGGGTTTCGGCTTCCCCCGCCGCACACCAGCAGGCGTTCGCAGCCGCCGCTGAGCAGCACTTGCTCAGAGATCGACACGGCCGTTAATTCGGCAAGCGTCGCCTGGACATCCTGCGGGGCGAGTGCCGGGAACAGCGCAAGCTGGCGCTCGAGCCAGCCAAAGTTGAAGTATTCTCGTCCCGTGCTTTTCGGCGCCGGTAAGGCAAAATAAGGGTCGCTGAGCATGGACTGCAGCAGCGGGAGAACCACTTTGCCCTCGCTCGCCCACTCGGCGTTTTTATCATAAGGTTGACCGCACTGTCGCCAGATCCAGGCATCCATTAACATATTTCCCGGGCCGGTATCGTAGCCGCGAACGGGCTGCCCTGGAATAAGCATTGAGAGGTTAGCAATCCCGCCTATGTTGAGCACCATGCGGCGTTCTGTAGGGTGCGCCAGCAACGCCTGATGGAAGGCAGGCACCAGCGGCGCGCCCTGGCCGCCAAGGGCAATATCGCGGCGACGAAAATCCCCGACGACCGTTACGCCCGTCTTCGCCACAATCTGGTTGTTATCGCCGATTTGCAACGTATGCGGCGCGTCGCCAGTCGGCTCATGCCAGACGGTTTGTCCGTGACACCCGATGGCGACCACATCCTGGGGACGAAGATGTTCTTTTTGCATTAACGCCTGCACCGCATCCGCAAACAGCGCACCCAGCCGAACATCAAGTTGACCAAGCTGGGAGAGGGTTAACTGCTGCCCCTGACAGATGCTCAGAATGTCCTCTTTCAGCGAAAGGGGGATTGGCCAGGTCAGGCTCGCCTGCTGTGCCACCATATGTTCGTCAATGGCGGCCAGAACGACATCTACCCCATCCAGACTGGTGCCCGACATCACACCAATGTAGCGACCCGATTTCATGCGCTTTCCTTACGTTGCGTGGGCTAAGGATATCCACTCAACCATAAACAGCGCTCCTTTGCCATCCGACGATAATATTTTTTAACAATGTCTTGCCGGTATGGCGAGTGGCTCCTGTTTATGTCTCGTTAAGTCAAATTCAAGTACAATTTTCTTATTGTTAGTGCAAAGATATGAACTATGGCTCTTTATGCCATATAATTTAGCCATAACGGATGCCTCCAGATGGGCGTTTTTGGTGAACAGGAGATTCAAATGATTGTACGTGTACTGGGCGTTTCGCTGATTGGTTTAACCCTGGCTGGCTGTGTGAACGACAGCTCGCTGTCTGGCGACGTTTACAGCGCTTCTGAAGCAAAACAGGTTCAGAGCGTGACTTACGGTACCGTTGTTAACGCCCGTCCTGTACAAATTCAGGGTGGTGATGAAAACAACGTGATGGGCGCAATCGGCGGTGCTGTACTGGGTGGTTTCCTGGGTAATACCGTTGGCGGCGGCACGGGCCGTTCTCTGGCAACCGCAGCGGGCGCTGTAGCGGGTGGTGTCGCGGGTCAGGGCGTACAGGGCGCGATGAACAAAACCCAGGGCGTAGAGCTGGAAATTCGTAAAGACGACGGCAGCACCATTATGGTTGTTCAGAAGCAGGGCAACACCCGCTTCTCTGCGGGTCAACGCGTCGTGCTGGCGAGCAACGGCAGCCAGGTTACCGTTTCTCCGCGTTAATTAAAAATGGATGTGGTCATCAGGCCACATCCATTTACAATATATATCACCCTCACAAATATATTTACAGAATACATTCATCCCACACATTATTAAACGCGCCATATATTGTTTCTGCGCAAAGTATTTAGCGTGCTAATTGATTAAACTCTTCGCAATCATCTCTTCATAATTATTTTAATTTGTAAAACTTTATATGCTTGCGAATAGTCGTTCTGTAAAAGGTCGTTATATCTCGTTCTGTTTCGGTTGCTTTGTCGTCATCGGAATATTACAGGCTTTATTTTCAAAACTGGTTGACTGGGTTCCATCCTTTTCGCCTCTTTTGTTCCCCACACTCACCATTTTTTTACTCGTGTTTCACCTGTTTATTGCCTGTTTTATGGCAATGAAATACTGGTGTGATAAGCGGCGGCTCTATCTGATTGCCATCTCATTTGCCTTTGCCGGTTCGGCCTTGCTGATGGTCGGAACATTGACCAGCTTTCCGGCGTGGCTGGATCTCTATCAGTTCAACGTTGTGAACTACAACGATGCGATGATCTACTATATGTTCCGCCACCTCTTAATGGCGGTGCTGATGATCGTTTCGGCATTACTTTATCCCACGCGCAATCTGCCCCTTTCACGGTTGGCGCATATCATCATCGTTAGCGGTTCATTTCTTTTTACCGCATGTATGGTGATTCTGGCCTGGATGTATTCCAGCCATTCCCCGTTTCTATCCCTCGATCTGGTTGATAATGAAACGCGGCAGTTTATGGTTCTCTGGAGCCACAGCATTAATATTTCATTAATCGTTCTCTGGGTCGTGACACTAGCCACGCTGATGTTTATTACGCGCGTGCGTAATCTGTTCTGGGTAGGCGGTAATTTTCTGTGTGTCTGCTATGTCGTCACGCTCTCTATGCTGTTGGTAGGCGGACATGCAGAAGATATATCCTGGTATCGCGCCCGATTATTTGAAACCGTCGCGACGCTGATTATTATTTTTGTGCTGCTCTATGATGTCTTCAGGTTGTATCGTGACTCCCATTTGAAGTATCAGCAGTCGTATCAAAATTCGATTCGCGATCCGCTCACGCGCCTTTATAACCGCAGCTATTTTTATGAATCGTTAAACCAGGCGCTGGGCATCGCCAAACCCAGCCGTCCGGTTTCGGTTATCGTCAGCGATCTCGATCGTTTCAAGCGTATCAACGACAACTACGGTCACCTGCAGGGAGATAAAGTCCTGCAGTTTGTCGCCAATCTGCTGATGGACTCCGTACGTCCGCAGGATATCGCAGCGCGAATCGGCGGCGAAGAGTTTGTCCTGATGCTGGCAAACACCTCCGCAGAAGACGCATATCAGGTGGCGGAGCGCATTCGGTTGAAGCTAAGCGGTTTTGATAAAATTAGCAGCGAGGGTCAGTTACCAGAGCCGATTACCATCAGCATGGGGGTGTTTACGGCAACCTCTTCGTCGGTAAGCGCAGAAGCGTGCGTGGAAAGTGCCGATAAGGCGATGTATGAAGCGAAAGAGACGGGCCGTAACCGCGTCGTTGTCTTTAAGTAAAAACAAGGCCTTGCAGATGCAAGGCCGTGTTGTCTGGTCAGTCGCGAGACTGTAGCTCGTGAATGTTTTGCTCAAGGCGCGCAATGAGGCTGATGAGCATTTCCAGCTCCGTCGGTGAAACGCCTGAAAGGATTTCACCGCGCGTTTTGGTGATCACCGCTTCCATTTCAGTGATGATAGGCGCCGCTTTCTCCGTCAGCTTAATGCGCTTGGCGCGACGATCGCTGGCGCAGGTTTGCCGGGAGATCAGTCCCTTCTCTTCCAGTTGGTCAAGCGTGCGCACCAGCGACGGTTGCTCAATGCCTATCGCTTTAGCCAGTTGAATTTGCGACTGGTCGGGCGGCAGCTGATGAATGTTGTGCAACGTGACCCAATGCGTCTGCGTCAGTTCCAGAGGTTTCAGGCGATGGTCAATCAGAGCACGCCAGACGCGTACCAACCTTGCCAGATCAGAACCTAATGGCGATTCCAATTTCATCTCCTTATAATTAGCTTGCTAAGTTATTATACTGATTTTAGAATAGTGTGCAGCATTTGTATTGGCAAAACAAATGCAATACTGCATTCATCGGACTCAAAAGTATGACTTACACTGAATTATGATGCTTCTTCATACTCAGACAAGCCAACGCGGCATTCTGTTCACTGCAAAGGATTTCTGCCTGTGATCTTTTTTCATCGCTCAGAAGGTTTACCCCTTCAGGACCTGATCTTCGGTGCGTCAGTCTACTTTCCTCCCCTGTTTAAAGCCGTGCTGGTGGGCTTTGTTCTCTGGCTCATCGCGCATCGCCTGCTTCGCGACTGGATGTACTCCGGCGAAATCTGGCACCCCATGCTGATGGATCTCTCCCTGTTTGCCCTCTCCGTATGCCTGGGCCTTGCTGTTCTGATCGTGTGGTGAATATGCCTCTGAAAACGCTGAAGTACTTTTCCACCCTGTTAGTTCTTGTCCTCGCCCTGGCTGCTGGATGGTGGTTGTGGAATTATTATATGCAGTCCCCCTGGACCCGTGATGGCAAAGTTCGCGCTGAGCAGGTCAGCATCACCCCCCAGGTCTCGGGAAGTATCACAACGCTGCTGGTTAAGGATAACCAGTACGTTAAAAAGGGAGAGGTGTTATTCCGCATCGACGACACCCCGTATCACATTGCGATTCTGAACGCCCAGGCGCAACTGGCAAAAGCCCAGTCTGACCTTGCAAAGGCCAATAATGAGGCCAATCGCCGCCGTCATCTGTCGAAAAACTACATCTCCGCGGAAGATTTAGATACCGCCAATATCAACGTCAAGGCCATGCAGGCGAGCGTCAACGTGGCTGAGGCCACGCTGAAGCAGGCGCAGTGGGAATTAACCCAAACCGTGGTCACCGCCCCTGTCGACGGATGGGTGACCAACCTCTCCGCCCGGGTGGGAAATTATGCCACCGCCGGTCAGCCGGTTTTTGCTCTCGTCGACAGCCACTCGTTCTACGTCGTGGGCTATTTCGAAGAGACCAAGCTTCGTCATATACGTGAAGGCGCACCCGCCGCCATAACGCTGTATAGTGGCCCGCAAAAGTTACAGGGTCACGTTTCCAGCATTGGCCGCGCCATTTACGATCAAAGCGTTGAAACGGATTCCGGGCTGGTGCCGGACATCAAGCCGAACGTACCGTGGGTGCGCCTGGCTCAACGCGTGCCTGTGCGCGTGGAGTTTGACCGTTTACCCGAGGACATCACGCTGGTTTCCGGCACCACCTGCACTGTCTCTATCGGAACCCGTTAATGAAGCTGCAGGCGCTCTCCTGGCAAAACACGCCGTGGATGAAAGCGACGCGCCCCCAGTGGCGCTACGCGCTGCGTAACGGCATTGCCATGTGCCTGGCGCTAACTGTCGCCTATTATCTGAACCTGGATGAACCCTACTGGGCGATGACCTCCGCGGCGGTGGTAAGCTTCCCCACCGTTGGCGGGGTGATCAGCAAAAGCCTTGGCCGTATCGCAGGTAGCCTGCTGGGTGCCACCGCGGCGTTAATTATCGCGGGCCACACGCTGAACGATCCATGGCTGTTCCTGCTGAGCATGGCGGCATGGCTGGGTTGCTGTACCTGGGCCTGCGCCCATTTCACCAATAACGTGGCCTATGCTTTCCAGCTGGCGGGCTATACCGCCGCCATTATCGCCTTCCCGGTCGTGAACGTGCTCGACACCACCGAGCTATGGGATATCGCACAGGCGCGCGTCTGCGAAGTCATTGTCGGGATCCTCTGCGGCGGATTTATGATGATGATCCTGCCCAGCACCTCTGACGGCACTGCGCTTATCACTGCGCTGAAAACCATGCATACCCGGCTGCTGGAACATGCGAGCCTGCTGTGGCAACCGGATACCAGCGATGACATCCGCCTCGCGCATGAAAAGGTTATCGGGCAGATCCTGACCATGAATCTGTTGCGAATTCAGGCGTTCTGGAGCCATTACCGTTTTCGCCGTCAGAACACGCTGCTTAACTATTTACTGCACCAGCAGCTGCGTATGACCAGCGCTATCTCCAGTCTGCGCCGAATGCTGCTCAACTGGCCGACACCGCCAGAAAACACCCGCGCGGTAATCGAAACCCTGCTCGCGGCGCTCGCGCGACCGGATGCGGACATCTATACCGTCGCGAAGATCATCGCCCCGCTCGCCCCGGTGGATGAGTATGATTATCGCCATCGCGCCTTCTGGCAGCGGCTGAATTACTTTTGTCGGCTATACCTGCGCAGCAGCCGCTGGATTAAGGCGGTAGAGAATGCTACCCCGGTCACGGAGTTCGCCGTTCCCGGCAGCCCGGCTCTCGCACGTCACACCGATTATCTGGAAGCGCTATGGAGCGGTTTTCGCACCTTCAGCGCACTGATGCTGGTGGGGGCGTGGAGCATTACTACGCAGTGGGAGTCAGGTTCTGCGGCGTTAACGCTTGCCGCTATCAGCTGCGTGCTTTACTCCGTCGCGGCCTCGCCGTTTAACTCGCTTACGTTGCTGCTGCGAACGCTTGTTTTGCTATCACTGTTCAGTTTTGTGGTGAAGTTTGGCCTGATGGTACAGATAAGCGATCTCTGGCAGTTTCTGCTGTTCCTGTTTCCGCTGCTAACTACGATGCAGCTCCTTAAGCTGCAAATGCCGAAACTGGCGGGTCTGTGGGGGCAGCTGATTGTCTTTATGGGCTCGTTTATCTCCGTGACGAATCCGCCGGTTTATGATTACGCCGCTTTTCTGAATGACAACCTGGCAAAGATTCTTGGCGTCGGGCTGGCGTGGCTGGCCTTCGCGGTGTTGCGTCCCGGCTCTGACGCACGCAAAAGCCGTCGACATATCCGTGAATTGCGCAGAGGGTTTGTCGACCAGCTCAGCCGCAAGCCGCATCTGCAAGAAAGCGAGTATGAATCGCTGGTTTATCACCACGTTAGCCAGTTAAATAACAGCCAGGACGCGCTGTCCCGACGCTGGCTGCTGCGCTGGGGGGTGGTGCTGTTGAACTGCTCGCACGTGGTCTGGCAGCTTCGCGCATGGGAAACGCGCTCCGATCCGCTGTCGCAGGTACGTGATGTGTGTATCTCTCTGCTACGCGATGTGATGAGCGAGCGCGGCGTTCAGCAGCGGCCTCTGGAGGCCACACTGGCTGAACTGCAGCGGATCTGCGACACCCTTGCCCGGCATCATCTTCCCGCAGCCCGCGATTTGGCCTCGATAATCTGGCGCCTGCACTGCTCGCTGTCGCAGCTGGAACAGGCGCCCCCGCCGGGAACGATTGGGGATCAGATTACGCCACAGGCATAGCGCGCCCCGCCGCCGCCAAGCGGTTTAGGCTGATCGGACATGTTATCGCCGCCCACATGGATCATCAGCGCTTTGCCTTTGACCTCATCCAGCTTTTTCAGCCGCGGGGCCACGACCGGATCCGTGGCTTTACCGTCATTGTTTACCACCAGCACCGGCAAGTCGCCCAGGTGTCCCATACCTTCAGGCCCTTCATGTTTACCTGAATTCTGCGGGTCGAGGTGGCCCCCTGCTGCTTCCGCTGCCGACGGTTTGCCCTCTTTCATGGCTGGCTGACAGCTCCCTTTGGCATGAACATGGAAGCCGTGTTCGCCCGGCGGGAGTGCTTTAAGATCGGGTGCGAATTCCAGCCCTTTATCGGTCTCGGTGATTTTCACCGTCCCGATGGACTGACCCACACCCTGTGAGGTGACGAGATTCATTTCTACTTCGTCGCTGGCTGCCTGCGCCCCTGCGCAAACAACCAGCGTGACCAATGCCAGAGTAAAACGCTTCATATGACCTCCGCTGGTTATTTTTTGCCCCTTAAGTGTATACCAGGGGCACAGATTTCACCGGAAAGTCACCTTCTTGCGGTTTAAGGCACGTCGTAACCCAGCGCGGCCTTGCGGATGCGGAACCACTGCTGGCGGGTCATCTGCAGCTCTTCGGCGGCCAGCGCGGAACGGACGCGTTCAATTTTCCCGGAGCCAATAATCGGCAGCGGTTTTGACGGCAGACGCAGGATCCAGGCGTAAACCACCTGCTCTATGCTCTGGGCGTTCAGCTCGCGGGCGATGGTTTCCAGCTCATTGCGCAGCGGCTGGAACGCATCATCATTAAACAGGCGTCCACCGCCGAGGCACGACCAGGCCATCGGGCGAATGCGCAGCTGCTGCAGCTGGTCGAGCGTGCCATCCAGCAGCAGCGGCTGATGCACCGGGGAGATCTCAACCTGGTTAGTGGCGAGCGTAAACGGCAGACGAGACTGAAGCAGGGCAAACTGAGCCGGGGTAAAGTTGGAGACGCCGAAGTGACGCACCTTCCCGCTCTGATGCAGACTCAGGAAGGCTTCCGCCACCTCGTCGGCATCCATGAGCGGGTCCGGACGGTGAATCAGCAGCAGGTCGATACGATCGGTTACCAGATTGACCAGCGACTGCTCGGCGCTCTTGATGATATGGGCGCTGTCGGTGATGTAGTGGCCGAGGGCATGCTCCGGTTTGGCCGTGGTGGCAATACCGCATTTGGTAACGATCTCCATGCGCTCCCGGAGTGCCGGAACCAGCTTGAGCGCCTCGCCAAAGGCGGCTTCACACTGATAGCCACCGTAAATATCCGCATGATCGACGGTTGTTACCCCTAAATCGATATGCTCTTCAATAAAGCTTGCCAGCTGGAGGGGGGACATATTCCAGTCCATCAGGCGCCAGTAGCCCATCACAAAACGGGAGAATTCTGGCCCCTGGGGGGCAAGGGTAATACGCTGAACCATAACATTTTCCTCAAGGACGTGATGTCATGAGTATACGCAATTACCGCATTAAAACAGTGAAGGTTGCTGGGGTTCTTCGGTCTCAGAGGCTTTGTTTGCGCGGATTTTGCGCAGAAGTCGCTGTCTGCAGAGGCGCAGCACATCCTGCTTTTGCGTGTCGCTGAAGTTTTGCCAGTTAAAACGCTCGTCACGGGTACGCATGCACCCGCGGCAATAACCACGTTCATCTGACTGACAAATCCCCCGGCACGGGCTCTGGATGGGGAAAAACTCCAGTTGCTCTGCCACACTCACCTCCGGTTAACCTCTCTCACCTACAGTGAAGACGCTAAAAGCGCCGCGTGCAAGGGCTTTACCACAGTTTTGTGGCATTAAGGTTTCACTAATCTTCCCTCTTTATACTCGCCACATCATGACAATGACAGGTTTTACGATCGATGTGGTTAAGTAAAAAGTTACAATGTAACGACATAAAATTTACTCTGGGCTGTGCACTCTTTTTTACTCTGCTTAACGGGCTGTTTATCCAGCGCAGCTGGGCCATTATTGCCCCTGCGCATCTGCACGATATTCTCTTCGCCGCATCCGTACCGGTGGTGCTGTTTTGTGGCTGGGTCATAGTATTTAGCCTGCTCAATATCCCGTATATCCGTAAGCCGCTGATGATCGTCTTAACTGTCGGGTGCGCTGCGGCAACTTACTTTATGTTTACCTACGGCGCGGTCATCGATCAGAACATGATTGTGAACATGTTCGAAACTAACTCCCAGGAAGCCACCGCGCTGGTGACCCCGCAGATGATTCTGTGGATTGTCATAGCCGGTCTTGTTCCATCCCTGGTGCTGGCGCTGACCCGCATTCGTACCGGCAAATGGTGGTACGCCCTGCTGACGCGTGTTGCCGCGATGCTCGGTGCCCTGCTGGTGATTATTCTTATCGCTGCAGTGTTTTATAAAGATTACGCGTCGCTGTTCCGCAATAACAAAAGCATCGTCAAAATGGTCACTCCGGCGAACTACGTCAGCGCCGTGGTGAAATACAGCAAGATGCGCTGGTTTGCCGGCGATCAAACGCTGGTGCGGATTGGCGAAGATGCGCACAAAGGCGCGCTGATTACGGGTCAGCAGAAGAAAACCGTTCTGGTGCTGGTCATCGGCGAAGCGTCGCGCGCGGCGAACTACTCCCTCAATGGCTACGGGCGTGAAACCAACCCCGAGCTGAAAAAGCAGGATGTGATTAACTTCCCGCAGGCCTCCTCGTGCGGCACTGAAACCGCTGTATCCGTTCCGTGCATGTTCTCCGGTATGACGCGCAGCAAATACGATGCCGACCTGGCGCACCATCAGGAAGGGCTGCTCGACGTGCTCAACCATGCGGGTATCAACCTCCTGTGGCGCGACAACGACGGTGGCTGTAAAGGTGCCTGCGATCGTATTCCCCATACCGACATGACGCAGTGGAAGCTGGATCAGTTCTGCAAAGACCAGTCCTGTATTGATGACGTGAGTTTCTACCGCCTGGACAACGTGCTGGACGGTCTGAAGCAGGACACGGTGCTGGTTATCCACCTGATGGGCAGCCACGGCCCGGCGTACTATCGCCGTTACCCGGATAATTTCCGTAAATTCACCCCCACCTGCGACACCAACGAAATTCAGGATTGCGACCATCAGGCGCTGATGAACACCTATGACAATACCATCCTGTATACCGACAGCATGGTCAGCAAAACCATTGATGCGCTGAAAGCCCGTCAGGCGAACATGAACACCGCGCTGATTTACCTCTCGGATCACGGGGAATCGCTCGGTGAAAGCGGTATTTATCTGCACGGCACGCCGTACATGCTGGCGCCGGAGCAGCAGACGCACATTCCGTTTATGTTCTGGCTGTCCCCGGACTATGCGAAAAACTTTGGCATCAACGCGCAGTGTTTACGCGACCACGCAGCAAAAAATGCGGTTTCGCAGGACAATTTATTCTCGACGGTGCTGGGCATGATGGACGTTAAATCAAGCGTTTATCAGCAACAGCTGGACATTCTGAATGCGTGTCGCCGGTAACAGCGCTTGCATTAGACCGAACGGTCTATTAGAGTGAGTCCATGAGCAGAAATACTGAACACGACACGCGCGAACATCTCCTGGCGACCGGCGAGCGGCTGTGCATGCACCGCGGCTTCACCGGTATGGGGTTGAGCGAGCTATTAAAAACCGCTGAGGTACCGAAAGGGTCGTTTTATCACTACTTTCGGTCCAAAGAGGCCTTTGGCGTGGCGATGCTGGAGCGGCACTATGCTGCTTACCACCAGCGCCTCGCGACCCACTTCGCCACGGGGGAAGGTAACTATCGGGATCGTGTTCTGAACTACTACCAGGAAACGCTGAACCAGTTCTGTCAGCAGGGCATTATCAGCGGATGCCTGACGGTTAAACTCTCTGCCGAAGTGTGCGATCTCTCAGAAGATATGCGCACTGCAATGGATAAAGGCGCCAGCGGCGTTATCGCCCTGCTGGCGCAGGCGCTGGCGAAGGGGCGCGAAGAAAATACGCTCGCCTTCCCCGGGGATCCCTTAACGCAGGCTCAGGTGCTCTACTCCCTCTGGTTAGGCGCCAACCTGCAGGCTAAAATTTCTCGCAGTGCCGTGCCGCTCGAAAGCGCGCTGGCACATGTGATAAGTACGATTACTGCGCCTGGCGCTTAGCAGGCGTTTTTATTTACGTTATTACTAGTCGACTGGTCTACTCAGGAGTCGTTATGTCAGCTGAAAAATTATTTACCCCCTTAAAAGTGGGTGCCGTCACCGCGCCAAACCGCGTGTTTATGGCTCCGCTTACCCGTCTGCGCAGCATTGAGCCGGGTGATATCCCAACCCCACTGATGGGTGAATACTATCGTCAGCGCGCCAGCTCTGGCCTGATCATCACTGAAGCCACGCAGATTTCTGCTCAGGCCAAGGGATATGCGGGTGCGCCGGGGCTGCACAGCCCGGAGCAGATCGCCGCATGGCAGAAAATCACCGCGGGCGTTCACGCTGAAGACGGTCGCATTGCGGTCCAGCTGTGGCATACCGGTCGTATCTCCCACAGCAGCATTCAGCCTGGCGGTCAGGCGCCGGTTTCAGCGTCTGCCCTGAACGCGAACACCCGCACCTCCCTGCGCGATGAAAACGGCAACGCGATCCGCGTCGACACCTCTACGCCACGCGCGCTGGAGCTGGATGAGATCCCGGGTATCGTGAACGACTTCCGCCAGGCCGTTGCTAACGCCCGCGAAGCCGGTTTTGACCTGGTTGAGCTGCACTCCGCGCACGGTTACCTGCTGCACCAGTTCCTGTCACCGTCGTCTAACCATCGCACCGACCAGTACGGCGGCAGCGTCGAAAACCGCGCCCGCCTGGTGCTGGAAGTGGTTGACGCCGTTTGTCAGGAGTGGAGCCCGGACCGTATCGGTATCCGCGTCTCCCCAATCGGTACGTTCCAGAACGTCGACAACGGTCCGAATGAAGAAGCGGACGCGCTGTATCTGATTGAAGAGCTGGCGAAGCGCGGCATTGCCTATCTGCACATGTCCGAGCCGGACTGGGCCGGCGGTAAGCCTTATACGGAAGCCTTCCGTCAGAAAGTGCGCGAGCGCTTCCACGGGGTGATCATCGGAGCGGGTGCTTATACCCCTGAGAAAGCCGAAGATCTGATTAATAAAGGGCTGATCGACGCCGTGGCGTTTGGCCGCGACTATATTGCCAACCCGGATCTGGTTGCTCGACTGCAGCAGAAAGCGGCCCTGAACCCGCAGCGTCCTGAGAGCTTCTACGGCGGCGGCGCGGAAGGCTACACCGACTACCCTTCACTGTAATCTCGCCATTGTTCATTGATAGCGGCGACACTTCGCCGCTATACTAAAACATCGTTTCTGTTCAAAAAAATAGTCTATTCCATTGGTTAATGAGGAAATTATGCGCCTACTTCACACCATGCTGCGCGTTGGCGATCTGCAACGTTCTATCGATTTCTACACTAACGTCCTGGGCATGAAGCTGCTGCGCACCAGCGAAAACCCGGAATACAAATACTCGCTGGCGTTCGTGGGCTACGGCCCGGAAACGGATGAAGCGGTCATTGAACTGACCTACAACTGGGGCGTGGACAGCTATGAGCTGGGCACCGCCTACGGCCATATCGCGCTGGAAGTGGACAACGCGGCCGAGGCGTGTGAACGCATTCGCAGCAACGGCGGTAACGTCACGCGCGAAGCCGGCCCGGTAAAAGGCGGCACCACCGTTATTGCCTTTGTAGAAGATCCGGACGGTTACAAGATCGAGCTGATTGAAGCCAAAGACGCGGGTCGCGGTCTGGGCAACTGATCCTTCAGGGCGCAACATGCGCCCGTAGTTTTACTGCATCACCCTGCAAAATTTGCCATAATGCGCACTGCTTTTTCCCCTTGTAAGAGACCCTGATGTCCGATAACGCTCAATTTAGCGGTCTGTGCGACCGTTTTCGTGGTTTTTATCCCGTTGTCATTGATGTAGAAACAGCCGGATTTAACGCTAAAACCGATGCGCTGCTCGAAATTGCCGCCATCACGCTGAAGATGGATGAACAGGGCTGGCTTACACCGGACACCACGCTGCATTTCCACATTGAACCTTTCGAAGGGGCAAACTTACAGCCGGAGGCGCTGGCGTTTAACGGTATCGATCCGCATAACCCGCTGCGTGGTGCAGTCAGTGAATATGATGCGCTGCACGCCATTTTTAAAATGGTGCGTAAAGGCATGAAAGAGAGCAACTGCAGCCGCGCCATCATGGTAGCCCATAACGCCACCTTCGATCACAGCTTTACCATGGCCGCAGCCGAACGCGCGTCGCTCAAACGCAACCCTTTCCACCCGTTCGTGACCTTCGACACCGCCGCGCTAAGCGGCCTGGCGCTGGGACAAACGGTTTTATCCAAAGCCTGCATTACGGCGGGTATACCGTTTGACGGTACCCAGGCGCACTCCGCCTTATACGATACGGAGCGCACCGCAGAGCTGTTCTGTGAGATCGTCAACCGCTGGAAGCGTCTGGGCGGCTGGCCGCTGCCGATGGGCGACAGTGAAGAATAAAAAAAAGCGACCTCTTCAGGTCGCTTTTTTATTAACGCAGAAAATTATTCTGCGTCCGGCTCTTCCGTTTTGTACTTCGCCGCCGTCTCTTTGATCAGCTGCTGCAGTTCGCCGCGCTGATACATCTCAATCAGGATATCGCAGCCGCCCACCAGCTCGCCGTCTACCCACAGCTGCGGGAAGGTCGGCCAGTTAGCGTATTTTGGCAGCTCAGCGCGGATGTCCGGGTTCTGCAGGATATCAACGTAAGCAAAACGCTCACCACAGGCTGACAGCGCCTGAACCGCTTGCGCGGAGAAGCCGCAGCTTGGCAGCTTCGGAGAACCTTTCATATACAGCAGAATCGGGTTTTCAGCGATCTGGCGCTGGATTTTTTCAATAGTGGTGCTCATGTCTTGCTTCCTTTAACTTCTGTTACGGCAATAGTCTGACATTGTAGCGGGTCAGGCTGGCATCGGAAAATAACATTTTAGTCACGTTTATATATTTTACCCCGACTCCACAAAAGTTGCATTGCAAATGGTGTTTACCCCTTCGCCCGTCAGGGTTTTGCTTAGGGAGCGAACAATTGTGCGTCAGAATGATGAATTTTTTTGCACTTGCTAACGAAACACGTTTTTAGATTGAAAAATGCTATTAACTTCTCGGGTTTTTATGGATTAGAATCGACGGGCTTTGTAAATCACACGCGGGTATTATTGATGACCTGCATATATCAGGGGACTGCCCAGTGGCGCGGATAACTAAAATCTCGATCACGCTCTGTGCTTTACTGTTTACATCACTCACGTTAACGCCAGCGGCAAACGCCTCTCAGCAGGCGCGGCAATCTGCTGTACAAAAAAGCCATCTGGTGAAAGCCACAGAACGTAAGAAAAAAACCAGCAACAAGAACGACAAGAAAAAAACCACCGCTCAGACTAAACAAACCGCTTCCAGCAAGACGAAAACAAAATCTTCCCGCACTACCCGCACCGCCAAAAATAAAGCTTCGCAGACCGCCGCTAACCTCGTTACAGAAAAATGCATTACCCGTAAAGGCCATAAAGCAAAATGCACGAAGGTAACAAAGCTGGCGGATGTGCATAAAGTGCGTGTGCAAAAAGCGCAAAAAACCGCGATGAATAAACTGATGGGGCAGATTGGCAAACCTTATCGTTGGGGCGGCAGTTCGCCGCGTACCGGTTTCGACTGCAGCGGCCTCGTCTATTACGCCTATAAAGATCTGGTTAAATTCCGTATTCCACGTACCGCCAATGAGATGTATCACCTGCGCGATGCGTCACCGGTTAACCGGGGTGAGCTGGAAAACGGCGACCTGGTCTTCTTCCGCACGCAGGGTCGCGGTACGGCTGACCACGTGGGCGTCTACGTCGGCAACGGGAAATTCATCCAGTCTCCGCGCAGCGGTCAGGACATTCAGATCACCTCGCTCAGCGAAGATTACTGGGTACGTCACTACGTCGGCGCGCGTCGCGTCATGACGCCAAAAACCATTCGTTAATCCCTGCCCTGCCGCATCTGCGGCAGGGTAAGTTCCTCTTTTGCATACCCTTTCAATTTGCTATCCTGTCCTTGTTGTCTGTAGGGTTATTGGCAACACAAAATACAATAAGGAGAGAAGCAATGTCGTTCGAATTACCTGCACTACCGTATGCAAAAGACGCCCTGGCACCGCACATTTCAGCGGAAACCCTGGAATACCACTACGGCAAGCATCATCAGACGTACGTCACTAACCTGAACAACCTCATCAAGGGCACCGATTTTGAAGGCAAAACGCTGGAAGAGATCGTTCGCAGCTCAGAGGGTGGCGTTTTTAACAACGCGGCTCAGGTGTGGAACCACACTTTCTACTGGCACTGCCTGGCGCCGAATGCCGGTGGCGAACCTGCCGGTGAACTGGCAGCCGCCATCAACGCCGCCTTTGGCAGCTTTGCAGAGTTTAAAGCGAAGTTTACCGATGCCGCCATCAAGAACTTCGGTTCTGGCTGGACGTGGCTGGTAAAAGAGGCGGATGGCAAACTGGCTATCGTGTCCACGTCTAACGCGGGCACCCCGCTGACCACCAGCGCTACGCCGCTGATGACCGTGGACGTGTGGGAACATGCTTACTACATTGATTACCGTAATGCGCGCCCGAACTACCTGGAGCACTTCTGGGCTCTGGTTAACTGGGACTTTGTCGCGAAGAACTTCGCCGCGTAAGAGACACGCAGAAGGGGTAACCCTTCTGCGTTTTTGCTTATTCAGCCGTGCAAACCGCTTCAGGCTGTTTACGGCCGGACATCATCACCAGCAGCAGGCCGAGCGCGGCAATAATCGCCCCCATCACCGGCACAAAACTGTACCCCAGACCGCCTGAAATCACGGCGCCTCCGGCGGCGGCGCCCAGCGCATTGCCGAGATTGAATGCCCCGATATTCACGGAAGACGAGAGACCCGGCGCCTCATGGGCGACACGCATCACGCGCATCTGCAGCGGCGGCACCACGGCAAAGGTGGCAGCGCCCCAGACAACCATCGCAATCGCCGCGCCGAATTCATTCTGCGCCAGCCACGGGATCGCGACCATAATGACAATCAGCAGGGTTAAAAAGCCCTTCAGCGTGCCGTTCACGGAACGGTCAGCAAATTTCCCGCCGAGATAGTTGCCAATCGAGAAGCCGACGCCAATCAGCACCAGCATCGCGGTAACAAAGAGTGGCGTTGCGTGGGTAATGTCGTGTAAGACCGGCGAAATATAGGTGTAGAGGGTAAACATCGCTCCTGCCCCCAGCACGGTGGTCAGCAGCGCGGAGAGTACCTGCGGGCGCATCAGCACCGACAGCTCTCTGCGTACATCAGGGCGTTCACCCGCACTGCCTTTTGGCAGGGAGAAGAATAACGCCACCATCGCGACCACGCCCAGTCCGGCCGTCGCCAGGAAGGACATCCGCCAGCCAATGACCTCGCCCAGCCAGGTTGCCGCAGGAACACCGCCGATGTTAGCGATGGTCAGCCCCATAAACATGGTCGCCACGGCGCTGGCCTGCTTGTGTTTTGGCACCACGCTTGCGGCCACGACTGAGCCCAGACCAAAGAAGGCACCGTGGTTGAGGCTGGTCAGAATGCGCGACAGCATCAGAGTGGTGTAATCCGGCGAAATGGCCGAAAGCACGTTGCCCAGGGTGAAAATCGCCATCAGGAAAATCAGCGCATTGCGACGCGCACGGTGCGAAAGCAGAAGCGTCATCAGCGGCGCTCCCACCATCACGCCGATAGCGTAGGCGCTGATTAACATCCCGGCGGCCGGGATCGAGACGTCCACGCCCCGGGCGATAACGGGCAGTAACCCCATCGGGGAGAATTCAGTGGTGCCAATCCCAAAAGCGCCAATCGCCAGGGCCAGCAGGGGAAAATTGATTTTCATGCGTCAACTCCGGATGCCGTGTCATGTGGTGACACAGAACAAAGAAGCGGAAAGCATGACATCAATCACAAAAAATGAGAAGTTAACAAAATGGCAAAAGATTTTTGCCAGAGAAGTAACAATCGGAGCGTTCGGGAGGGAGAAGGCTCTCCCCCCGCGTAAATCAATGCAGCGCAGCCGTCAGGCCAGCCGCCACAATCAGCGCCAGCACAATAACGGTGGTGAACAGCGAAAACTTCAGATCGGAACTCATCAATTTTTCTCCTTTTAATCCCCCCACGAAAAGTGAGCTTGCTCATTTTTGCACAGTTTACGTCAAAAATCTTCCTGGATTTAAGCTGATAAACACTTTACCTCTTCCCCTTTTCATCAAGATAGGCCAAAATTCCACGCTAAATTTATTAGCGTACCGGCCATTGACCCCCTCCTGACGTCCCGTGTCGTTTTCCCGGCGTGCCGCAATTCAAAATTGCGTGATAAGGGTGAGAGAAGGCAAACGTTTACCTTCAAGTTTTTCAGGAGTTTAGGATATGGTCTGGAGTGACATTTAATGGCAACAATTAAAGACGTAGCAAAACGCGCAAACGTTTCCACTACAACCGTATCACATGTAATTAACAAAACCCGTTTTGTGGCGGAAGAGACGCGCAACGCCGTCTGGGCAGCGATCAAAGAGCTGCACTACTCGCCGAGCGCGGTTGCGCGCAGCCTCAAGGTTAATCACACCAAGTCTATTGGTCTGCTGGCGACCAGCAGCGAAGCGGCCTATTTTGCCGAGATCATTGAAGCGGTAGAAAAAAACTGCTTCCAGAAAGGCTATACCCTGATTCTCGGCAACGCCTGGAACAGCATTGAAAAACAGCGCGCCTACCTGTCGATGATGGCGCAAAAGCGCGTGGACGGCCTGCTGGTAATGTGTTCAGAGTACCCGGAATCCGTGCTGTCGATGCTGGAAGAGTATCGCCATATCCCTATGGTGGTGATGGACTGGGGCGAAGCGCGCGCCGACTTCACCGACTCCGTTATCGATAACGCCTTTGAAGGCGGTTACATGGCGGGCCGTTATCTGATCGAACGCGGCCACCGCGAGATTGGCGTGATCCCGGGTCCGCTGGAACGCAACACCGGCGCGGGCCGCCTGGCCGGTTTTATGAAAGCGATGGAAGAAGCGCTAATCACCGTGCCGGAAAACTGGATCGTGCAGGGCGACTTTGAGCCGGAATCAGGCTACCGCGCGATGCAGCAGATCGTCTCCCAGCCTCACCGTCCAACCGCCGTTTTCTGCGGGGGCGATATCATGGCGATGGGCGCCCTCTGTGCGGCCGACGAGCTGGGTCTGCGCGTACCGCAGGACATCTCCGTGATCGGGTATGACAACGTGCGCAACGCGCGCTTCTTCACGCCAGCGTTAACCACCATTCACCAGCCGAAAGATTCACTGGGTGAAACGGCCTTCAATATGCTGCTGGACAGGATCGTCAACAAGCGTGAAGAGTCACAGTCCATTGAAGTTCACCCTCGCCTCATCGAACGCCGTTCCGTTGCGGATGGCCCGTTCCGCGACTACCGTCGTTAATTTCATTGCGGAGCCAGTCAGTCTGGCTCCCGCAGCCACTCCCGGTTAAGCGTTTCGCTGTCCCCCAGATAGTCCAGCAGCCAGGCCATCGCCGGCGAGACATCATTTTGTTGCCAGGTGAGGCAGCAGGCCGCATCCGGGAACGGATTCTCCAGCGTTAGCTCAACCCACTCACCGGTGTCGATTCGCGGACGTGCAAAATGGGCGGGCACCATGCCTACGCAGAGCCCGGCGCTGAGGCACGTCGCCGACGATCCCCAGTCAGGGGCGACAACCCGCCGCTGGTTGTCCAGCAGCCAGGTAATTCGCTTCGGCAGCGAGCGGGAGGTATCTTCCAGCACCAGCGACGGCCAGCTGCGCAGCGTATCGTCGCTCAGCGGCCCTTCCGTCGCCGCCAGCGGATGATCGCTTGCCACCACGCATTTCCAGCTCAGCATCCCCATATCGCGAAAGGCGTAACGTCCCCCGACCGGGATCGCCTGGGTCGCGCCAATCGCCATCTCTACCCTGCCGTCCGCCAGCGCATCCCAGACGCCGTTAAACACCTCCTGCGAGACCCGCAGTTCTACGTCTGAGAAATGCCGATAAAAATCGACAATCATCTGCCGGGTGCGCTCGGGCTTAACGATGTTATCCACCGCAATGGAAAGGTGGCCCCGCCAGCCGTTCGCGATCTGCTGACACTGCTCGCGGGTGATCTGCATTTTTTTGATAACAGAACGCCCTTCCTTCAAAAACCACGCCCCTGCGGGCGTTAATTCAACATCACGATGCCGCCGTTCAAACAGCGGTACCGCCAACCACTCCTCAAGCTGTCGCACCGTATAGCTGATGGCCGAAGGGACGCGGTGCAACTCCTGCGCCGCTCCGCTAAAGCTGCCGTTACGCGCGACAGCATCGACCACTTCAAGAGAATAATCGGACCACATTTTCTGCCTGCAAAAAATTTGAATGCACCCGCCAAATATTAGCGTTTCACAAGCGGCTTTGCACTCCCTACACTCAGCGCCAACATATACCTGCCTCCTCAGGAGAATAAAACAGTGCAACCCAGGAAAGGTTTTTTAGTCTGGCTCGGCGGCTTAAGCGTGCTGGGCTTTTTGGCCACCGATATGTACCTGCCGGCGTTTGCCGCCATGCAGGAAGATTTGCAAACCCCTGCTGCCGCCATCAGCGCCAGCCTGAGCCTGTTCCTGGCCGGTTTTGCCTTCGCGCAGCTGCTCTGGGGACCGCTTTCGGATCGCTTTGGGCGTAAACCGGTGCTGCTGCTGGGGCTGGCCATTTTTGCCGTGGGCTGCCTGGGGATGCTATGGGTGCGCGATGCCACCTGGCTGCTGGTGCTGCGGTTTGTTCAGGCGGTCGGCGTCTGTGCCGCGGCCGTGACCTGGCAGGCGCTGGTCACCGATTACTATCCGGCGAACCGCACTAACCGTATTTTCGCCACCATCATGCCGCTGGTAGGGCTCTCACCGGCCCTCGCCCCGCTGCTGGGAAGCTGGATCCTCGCGCACTTTGACTGGCAGGCCATCTTTGCCACACTGTTTGCCATCACGCTGGTGCTGATGCTGCCGGCGTTCGCCCTCAAGCCCGCGCATAAAAAAGAGGCGCACGCAGACGCGAAGCCGATTACCTTCACCTCCCTGCTGAGCGCGAAAGCGTATCGCGGCAACGTTCTGATCTATGCCGCCTGCTCGGCGAGCTTCTTCGCGTGGCTGACCGGCTCGCCGTTTATTCTGCACGATATGGGCTATAGCCCGGCGGCCATTGGCCTGAGCTACGTTCCGCAGACCATCGCGTTCCTGGTGGGCGGGTACGGCTGTCGCGCGGCGCTGCAAAAATGGGAAGGCCAGCAGATGTTGCCGTGGCTGCTGGTGCTCTATGCGCTGAGCGTCATCGGCACCTGGGCCGTAGGGTTTATTCCGGGCGCGGGTCTGGCCGAAATATTGATTCCATTCTGCGTGATGGCCATAGCGAACGGGGCGATCTACCCTATCGTTGTGGCGCAGGCGCTGCGTCCGTTCCCGCAGGCGACAGGCCGCGCGGCTGCGCTGCAGAACACCCTGCAGCTGGGGCTGTGCTTCCTGGCAAGCCTGGTGGTCTCCGCGCTGATCGCCACGCCGCTGCTGACGACAACCAGCGTGATGCTGGCTACCGTTGCGCTGGCCGTCATAGGCTATCGCATGCAGGCTTCCGCTCAGGATGAGAGCACGCAGGTAGAAACCTCGCATGCCTAATCGCGCCAGAAACTATGTTAATTTTCAGTGATTAGGTTGCTAAGAATTTTCTATTGAATCACCAAATTTTGAGGCCTATACTAAATTTGGTTCGATTAAATACGATAAATATTATGTGTTAACGGGAGCCGGAGTGCTCCCGTTTTACCATGGAAGGCATTTCGGCAAGGGTTATCTCCCTTCCTCTGTTCTACGTCGGATACTAGCCTCGCGGTATTTACCGTGAGATTTCTCACAAACCAAAAAAGCGTCTACGCTGTTTTAAGGTTCTGATCACAGTAGGGTGATGGAGAAGCTATGAGTTCATCGTGTATAGAAGAAGTCAGCGTTCCGGACGATAACTGGTCCCGGATCGTCAGTGAACTGTTAGGTCGGGCAGGCATCACTATCAACGGATCATCCCCATCGGATCCTCAGGTTAAACATCCCGATTTTTTTAAACGCGTGTTGCGCGAGGGGTCGCTAGGCCTGGGGGAAAGCTATATGGACGGCTGGTGGGAATGCGAACGGCTGGATACTTTTTTCGCCAGCGTGCTGCGTGCTGGTCTGGAAAAACAGCTCCCCCGTAATCTTAAAGACACCCTGCGTGTCGCCTCTGCCCGTCTCTTTAACCTGCAAAGTAAAAAGCGTGCCTGGATCGTCGGCAAAGAGCATTACGATCTCGGCAACGATCTGTTCAGCCGCATGCTGGACCCCTTCATGCAATACTCCTGCGCCTACTGGAAAGAGGCGTCGACGCTTGAAGAGGCTCAGCAGGCCAAGCTGCGCCTGATTAGCGAGAAATTGCAGTTGCAGCCCGGTATGCGCGTGCTGGATATTGGCTGCGGCTGGGGCGGGCTGGCGTATTTTATGGCGAAGCACTACGGCGTCAGCGTGGTCGGCGTCACCATTTCCGCTGAACAGCAAAAAATGGCGCAGGAGCGGTGCCTGGGGCTTGATGTGGATATCCGCCTGCAGGATTACCGGGACCTGAACGAACAGTTTGACCGGGTCGTTTCCGTGGGCATGTTCGAGCACGTCGGGCCGAAAAATTACGACACCTATTTCGAGGTGGTGGACCGTAATCTGAAACCGGACGGTATTTTCCTGCTGCACACCATCGGCTCTAAGCGGACCGACAATAACGTTGACCCGTGGATCAACAAATACATCTTTCCGAATGGCTGTTTACCGTCCGTACGCCAGATTGCCAACGCCAGCGAATCCCATTTCGTGATGGAAGACTGGCATAACTTCGGCGCGGATTACGACACCACGTTAATGGCGTGGCATGCACGTTTTCAGGAAGCCTGGCCTGAAATTGCGGACAACTATTCTGAACGATTCAAGCGGATGTTTAGCTATTATCTGAATGCCTGCGCGGGAGCGTTTCGCGCGCGAGATATTCAGCTCTGGCAGGTTGTTTTTAGCCGTGGGATTGAACACGGCTTGCGGGTCGCACGCTAGAAAAATAACCCCGGCCAGCCGGGGTTATTTTTTATTCTTCTTCTACAGCTTTAATTATTGCGGCTTCTTTTGCGGCCAGCACGCGCTCAACGGTATCTACAACCGCCTGGGTTTGCGGATCGATTTCGATATTCACGCGATGCCCCAGTTTTTTCGAACCCAGCGTGGTGCGCTGCAGCGTCTCGGGAATTAAATGCACGCAAAAACGCGTCGGAGTAACTTCTCCCACCGTCAGACTAATCCCATCAATGCCAATAAACCCTTTATAGAGGATGTATTTCATTAATGACGGGTCCTGCACTTTAAACCAGATTTGACGGTTATTTTCTGATGTGACGATTTTCGCCACTTCGGCGGTGGTCATGATGTGCCCGGACATCAGATGGCCGCCAATCTCGTCGCTGAACTTCGCCGCGCGCTCAACGTTGACGGTGTCCCCCACCACCAGCTCGCCCAGGTTGGTAATACGCAGCGTCTCTTTCATTAAATCAAAGCTAATCTGGTTGCCATTAATTTCGGTGACGGTCAGGCAGCAGCCGTTATGGGCAACCGAGGCGCCGGTTTCGATGCCGTCGAGCATATATTCCGGCAGCTCTACAACATGAGTACGAAAATTAGGTTTTTCATCAATGGACACCACTTTGGCGGTGCCCTGCACAATACCAGTAAACATGCTTACAACTCCTGTTTTTTCCGGACGGTGGTGACACCGTTTAATCCCACCACAATAACAGTTGGAAAAACAGGTTGCCAGCGGAGCGCATTTTCTGGCGATTTTTTCACTAGATAAATAGCTAAAGCCCGCTACAATAGCTGGCACCCCCCTGCATTTTCTTCTTGCTGCCCGTTTCGGCGGCTTTTTTAGTCTCTCATATAACTACAAAATAAAGGTGTTCACGTGCAGAAGTACATGAATGAAGCGCGCCAGCTATTGGCACTGGCTATACCAGTGATCGTCGCGCAGGTGGCCCAGACCGCAATGGGATTTGTGGATACGGTAATGGCGGGTGGCTACAGCGCCACCGATATGGCGGCCGTTGCTATCGGCACGTCAATCTGGCTGCCGGCCATCCTGTTCGGCCACGGTCTGCTGCTCGCCCTCACCCCGGTTATCGCTCAGCTTAATGGCTCGGGTCGTCGCGAGCGTATTGCCCATCAGGTCCGTCAGGGTTTCTGGCTGGCAGGGTTTGTCTCCGTGCTGATTATGGTCGTGCTCTGGAACGCGGGTCATATCATCCGCGCCATGCATAATATTGACCCGGCGCTGGCAGACAAAGCCGTGGGCTATCTGCGCGCCCTGCTCTGGGGTGCGCCCGGCTACCTCTTTTTCCAGGTCGCCCGTAACCAGTGTGAAGGGCTGGCGAAAACCAAGCCCGGCATGGTGATGGGTTTTATCGGCCTGCTGGTGAATATTCCGGTGAACTACATCTTTATCTACGGCCATTTCGGCATGCCGGAGCTGGGCGGCGTCGGCTGTGGCGTGGCGACGGCTGCGGTTTACTGGGTAATGTTCTTCAGTATGATCGCTTATGTGAAACGCGCCCGTTCAATGCGCGATATTCGTAACGAGAACAGATTCAGCACGCCGGACTGGAGCATCATGACGCGCCTGGTGCAGCTAGGCTTGCCGATTGCGCTGGCCCTGTTCTTTGAGGTGACGCTCTTTGCCGTGGTTGCCCTGCTGGTCTCCCCGCTGGGGATTATTAACGTGGCCGGACACCAGATCGCGCTCAACTTCAGCTCCCTGATGTTCGTCCTGCCGATGTCGCTGGCGGCGGCGGTGACGATTCGTGTCGGCTTCCGCCTGGGACAGGGCTCCACCCTGGATGCGCAAACGGCGGCGCGCACCGGGCTGGGCGTCGGTGTTTGCATGGCCATCTGTACGGCGCTGTTTACGGTGGCGCTGCGCGAGCAGATCGCCCTGCTCTATAACGACAACCCGGACGTGGTGGCGCTGGCTTCGCACCTGATGCTGTTGGCTGCGGTGTATCAGATTTCTGACTCCATCCAGGTGATTGGCAGCGGCGTATTGCGCGGATATAAAGACACGCGTTCGATCTTCTTTATTACCTTTATCGCCTACTGGGTGCTGGGTCTGCCTACTGGCTACGTGTTGGCGCTGACCGATCTGGTCGTTGATCGCATGGGGCCAGCCGGATTCTGGATGGGCTTTATCATCGGACTGACGTCGGCGGCGATCATGATGATGATGCGCATGCGCTTCCTGCAGCGCCAGCCGTCAACGGTAATTTTGCAGCGCGCTGCGCGTTAACTACGCAGTAGCCGCCAGCTGGCGGCTACTTTCTCTTCACTTTGCGCGGTAATGAAGCAATCGCGTGAAATCAGAGAGAAAAATGCGTTTTCCCTCTTGCCTCCTTGATGCTGTGCCGCTAATATTCGTCCCCGTTGTCACCGACAACACGTTGCGTTCATAGCTCAGTTGGTTAGAGCACCACCTTGACATGGTGGGGGTCGTTGGTTCGAGTCCAATTGAACGCACCATTCTGCGTCCGTAGCTCAGTTGGTTAGAGCACCACCTTGACATGGTGGGGGTCGGTGGTTCGAGTCCACTCGGACGCACCATTTCAGTCCTGAAATGGTGCAAATTCTCTCCTTTTACCCTGAATTTTCTTAATCGCTTATTTTCATCATTATTCTCCTGCTACGCTTTTCTTATGGAATAAATACAGGAAGCGCGTCAATGAAGAATATCGCGATTATCGGCTCCGGCCCCACAGGGATTTACACCTTTTATCATCTGCTTAATAACAGCACCCCGCTCTCCGTATCCGTCTTCGAACAGGCCGATGAAGCCGGCGTGGGCATGCCCTATAACGACGACGATAATTCCCGGCTGATGCTGGCGAACATTGCGAGCATAGAAATTCCGCCCATTTTTATGACCTACCTCGACTGGCTCAAGGAACAGAGCGACGCCCATCTGGCGCGCTTTAAGGTTGATAAAGCCAGCCTGCATGACCGGCAGTTCCTGCCCAGACTCCTGTTGGGAGAGTATTTTCGCGACAGCTTGCGTTCAATCGTGAAAGAGGCAAAAAAGCTGGGGTTCCAGGTTACGGTCCATGAATCCGCGAAGGTAACGGACATCATCCCCTCGACAACCGGCGTAACGCTTTCCGTCAACGACACCACTTTGCCCGATCGGTTCGACCTGGCGGTTATCGCCACCGGCCACGTCTGGCCAGATGAGGAGGAAGCCACGCGCACGTTCTTCCCCAGCCCGTGGTCGGGGTTGATGGACGCCAGCATTCCCCCTTGTCGCGTGGGCATTATGGGAACGTCGTTGAGCGGTCTGGACGCGGCTATGGCGGTGGTAATGCAGCACGGTGAGTTTCGTGACGGTAAATTCCTCCTCGACAAGGGCAGTGAAGGGTTAAACATTACGCTGATGTCCCGCACGGGCATTCTGCCGGAAGCCGATTTTTACTGTCCAATCCCTTACGAACCGCTGTCGGTATTGACCGAATTCGGGGTTGAACACGAGATAGCCAAAGGATCGGACGGTCTGCTTGACCGCATATTTTCCCTGATGGTGAAAGAGCTCGAGCTCGCTGACCCAGCGTGGTGCGAGAAAATTTCTCTGCGTAACCAGGATGCCGACAGCCTTCGTGAGGCATGGTTTGAGGACCGTAAACGGCACGGGCCCTTTACCTGGGCGGAAGAGAACCTCAGTGAGGTTGAACGCAACAAACGCGAACGGCGCACCGTGGCCTGGCGCTATACCGTCCTTCGACTGCATGAGGTGGTTCAGGAGATTGTGCCCCACCTCAACGAAGAGGACAGAGAGCGCTTTAAGCAGGGCCTCGCCCGCGTGTTTATCGACAACTATGCCGCCATTCCGCCGCAGTCTATCCGCAGGCTGCTTGCGCTTCGCGAGGCCGGCATCATTAGCGTGGCGGCGCTCGGCGATGATTACACGCTCGATGCTGGCAGCGATCGGACGGTAATTACCACCAAAGAGAGCGTTTATCGTTTCGACGTGTTTATTGACGCGCGCGGACAAAAGCCGCTCAAAACAAAGGACTTGCCTTTCCCGACGCTGCGTAAACAGCTGGCAGAGACGGGCGACGAGATACCCGACGTTGGCGAGGATTACACGCTTAAAGCGCCTGAAACGGTTCGCGGGCGCATTGCTTTCGGTGCGATACCGTGGCTGATGCACGATAGTCCCTTCGTTCAGGGGCTGGCGGAGTGTGCGGAGATTGCAGAGGCGATGGCGAAGGCGGCTGAAAAACCTGCCTCGGGGAGACGGCGTCGGTTACCGTACGTGGAGAACTGACAGGGCTTCCATGCCCTGCTATCGGTGATTACTCGAAGAAGACCTCCGGGTTTTCCGACAGCGATACGAACGTTTTGGTGTTCTTATCCAGGGCAAGGATTTTGCCGCTTTCAATGTCATACACCCAACCGTGCAGACGAAGTGAGTTATTACGCAGGCCCACCGCGACGGACGGATGGGTCTTGATGTTGCTCAGCTGCGCAAACACGTTCTCCTGCACCATCGCATTCACTTTATCGATAGGCTTGTCCCAGCTTTTCTTCTCTACCACGGCTTTCGCCGCGTCGGAATAGCGCAGCCAGTGCGACACGGCTGGCATTGGCTCCAGGTTGGCGTTATCGGCAATTGCCTTCATCGCGCCGCAGTTGGAGTGGCCGCAGATCACGATATCCGTCACGCCCAGCGCCACCACCGCGTACTCGATAGTTGCAGATACGCCGCCCGGCTCCGGCCCGAAAGGCGGGACAATGTTGCCAGCATTACGAATGACAAAAAGCTGTCCCGGCTCTTGCTGGGTGACCAGTTCAGGAACCAGACGGCTGTCGGAGCAGGAGATGAACAGCGCTTTGGGATTCTGGCTGGACGCTAAACTGCGAAAGAGCTCTTTACGTTGCGGGAAAATCTCTTTTTGAAAGCTGAGAAAACCTTCAATGATATGTTGCATAGCAATTTCTCTTTTATCTGTTTTCGTTTAGGTATGATCGCGATCACACTCGTAAAGTTTACCCACCGTACTTTACCTGAGACAAGCAATATATTTCTGGCCCGACCGCTGCACGATGTTGTCGGCGTTCGCCGGGATGTTTTGCCCTTCGAACGCGCCGTAAAGACGAGCGAACGATTTTCCCGCCAGGCGCCGGGTAACGTCCTCAACCGTACGGACAGGCAGCGGGAGCATATTCGGGTAGCTCCACATAAACGACACCGCATCTTTCCCCGGGGTGACCTGCAAAATATCCCCCGCCAGCAAAACGCCCTCGCCCTCCTGCCAGTGCAGCACCGTTCCGCCCGCAAAATGGCCGCCGAGACGTAGCAACGTGACGGACGGCCAAATCTCCAGCGCCTCCCCCTCCCAGAAATGAATCGCCGGGCTGTTGCGCATCACCCATTCGCGGTCGCTGGCGTGCAGGTAGACCGGCGCATCGAAAGCCGCGGCCCACTCCTGCATCGTGGTGTAATAGTGCGGATGCGAAATCGCAATGGCGTGAAGGCCACCGAGCGCTGTGATGAGCGTTTGGGTTGCCGGGTCAAGGTTGGCAATGCAGTCCCAAAGAATATTGCCGTGCGGGGTGCGCAGAAGCAGCGCCCTCTGGTTAATCGCAAAAACGGGAACCGTTTTGATACTGAACAGCGCGGGCTCCAGCTGCTGCCATTTATTCACGTGCGTGGCCGTCACCGTCGCGTAATCAATCCACGCCTGACCGCTGACCGGGACGTACTGGCGTTCATCCTCGCAAATCGGACATCTCTCCGGCTTTCCATCGTAGGAGGTACCGCAGGTTTTACAGAGTGTAATCATGAGCGCTCCTCGGTGATAAAGCACTGAGTATGGCAGGGATTATCCTTATGTGCTGCGAGGTACATTGCCGACGTTTTTTACCCTATACTGTGCCAGTATCAAAAACCGAACAGAGCAGGTGCAACATGGAAATTGATCTCGATAACTTAGTTTTTAACGGTCTGGATGAAGCGGAAGAGCGTAACGCGGAACGTCTGGACGACGCGGATAAAAAAGCGCAGGCGATTGTTGCCGACGACGACTGCGGTGATGCCTGCAAGATTTGATAAAAAAAGCACCGGTAAACCGGTGCTTTTTTTATATTACTTTTTCAGCCCGTCAATGGCCGCCTGAGCGCAGGCTTCATCAAGATGACCGCCCGGCGCGCCGCCGATGCCGATCGCCCCAATCACCTCATCGCCTTCTTTTACCGGCAGACCACCTGCCAGCAGCAGGTAGCCAGGAATATCACGCATGTTCTGTGCGCCCGCATTGCTCTGCGCCGCTTCCATCACTTTGCCTGACGCATTCTTTGCGCTGAGCGCCGTAAACGCTTTCATTTCGCTGGCTTTAACCGTGTGAGGACCGGCGTTATCCATACGCTGCACCGCTTTTACCACGCCCGCACGGTCAACCACCGTGACCGCGACCTGGTAATTTTTCGCTGCACAGGACTGAATGGCTGATGTTGCCAGTGCGTTAGCCTGCGTCAGAGAGAGATTTTTTTGGGTCAACGTCTCGGCCTGTGCGGCCAGACTTACGCTACCTGCGACCAGTGCCGCAACCATCATGACTTTTTTCATCGCACTTCCTCGCGTGTTGTTAGACATCCCGGAGGTTACTTAACGGCGCGATGAAACGTAATTCGGTTGATTACGCACTCCACCTGGTAGTTATACGGATTGCAATTTGTCGTACGCCCGGCTCGCCTGTACCAGACTGGTGACGCCGAGCTTGGCAAACGCCGCCGCACGGTGCGCTTCCACGGTTCTCGGGGAAAGATTCAGGCGTGCTGCCACCTCTTTATTACTGCACCCTTCCATCAGTACGGTCAGTACCTCGTGCTCCCGCGCGGTTAGCTGTTCAAAGCGTGCTTTGATCTGCGAAATATCCTGCCAGGCGGCAGACCGTCGCTGACTCTCCTCAAAGGCCAGCCCAACCGTTTCGATGAGCTTATCGGCGTCTAACGGCTTGGTGAAAAACTCAAATACGCCGTTGCGAAACGCGCGACGGCAGGCGTCGATCGTTCCGTGTCCGGTCATGACAACGACCGGAAGCAGCGGCCACGGCCATTCGCCCTCTTCCAGCCACGCCAGCCCGCCTTTGCCCGGCATGCGCATATCCAGCAGCAGACAGCCGACAAGCGCCGATTCACCGCTCTGCGCCTGAGTAAAAGCCTCGACGCTCGCAAACGTCTTAACCTGCCAGCCCATCCCCGACAGTAAAAACGACAGGGATTCTCTGATGGACTCGTCGTCATCAATGAGCCAGACCACCTTATCCATGTTTTAACTCCTTTCCTGCTGCCAACTGCAAGCGGATCTGCGCCCCACCCTGCGGGGCATTGCCCAGGGCGATCGAGCCGTTCATGCGCGTCATCAGCGTTTCCGTTAACGTCATTCCCAGCCCAATTCCGCCGGGGCGTCCGCTGAAGAATGGCATAAATGCGTTCTGCAGGGCATCCGGGCTAAACCCGGGCCCGCCGTCGGTCAGGGTAACCAGAATGCCCTTCTCATTTTTCTGACTGTCGATTCGCACCCAGCCGTCCGCGCTCTCCTGCTGCGCCTGAATCGCATTGCTGAGCAGATTATGCAGGATCTGCTCCAGCCAGAGTCGGTCCGCCATTACGGTCGTAGCATCCACAGCAAACGCATGAATAACTGCGATACGTCGGGATTTACGCTCGTGCTCCAGTAAATTCTCCACCTGCTGCCAGCACTGCACCAGATCGGTTTCGCGCAGGGTCACCTTTTCCTGTACCACATGCTCGCGAAACCGGGTCAGCAAGGCGCTGATACGCTGCGTTTGCAGCAGCGCGGCCGCGAGCGCCTGCGACACGGCCTGCGGATTATCCTGCTGCTGTCGCTGCGCCCCCTGGATCCAGGTTTGCACGGCGGTCAGCGGCTGGTTGATTTCATGGACAATGCCCGCAGTGATCTCTCCCAGCGTGTTAAGCCTGGCGTGCTGATAATAGAGCGCACGCTGTTCGGCCTGCTGGCGCTGTTTGCGCTGCCAGAGCACGGTTCCCGCGCCCGCAATCACTATCCCCCACGTCAGAAACAGCAGCGGATACGCCAGCCAGGAGACCCTGAACCAGTCCGGATCTGCCGCGGCAGTGAGAATAAAGGGCTGAGTATGCTGCGGGAAGGTGCGCTGCCAGTGCCAGAAAGTGCCCGTTGACCGCGGACGATCGTCATTCGAGAGATTCAGATGCAGCTCAGCAAAGCTATGGCTCGGCGCAAGCAGCGCGCTTAAGTCGATCAGGATGCGGATCTGCCGCCACGGGTTGTATAGCCAGTACTGAACGCCGCGAAAAGGCTCCACGCGGGCGGCGTCCAGCGCGCGACCGGTGGTTTTTTCCAGAGCCTTAATGTGGGGGAATTTTTTGCGTAACGCGGTGAGGTCTTCATCGCCGGTGAGAAGCGGAAGTACCGACTCGTTTTGCGTCAGCACGGCGCCGATCCCCGAATACAGCGCCGTAAACTCTCGATCGCGCTCCCAGAACTGGCGGCGTATCTGTTCCGCATACAACAGCACGCCGCTTATCAGGCAGACCACCACCCACGCAGCGATGCTGCGCTTTATCATCTTTTTTATGCTCATCGCGTTAACTGGCCCGTCATTCAGGCTGTCGACATTACCAGTTAACGTTGATGAGAACAAAAAAACGCGGGCGTAATCAGATCTCAGGCGTTTTGCTAAAGCCGGTCAGCATCAGGATCAGGCTTTGCGGGGAAGACGCCGTCTCAAACTGGTAGTGATTTCCCTGACGATCGCCGCCGATGTACCACGAAATCTCGGTTTTCCCTTCTGCCAGCGCCTTGCGCACCGCCTTATCCACGTCCACCATCCGGTATTCGCGGGAGTGGTTAAGGTAAAGCACCGCATCCGAGCGGTAGTTACAGGCTGGCCGCGACTGCCAGCTCACGCTGGCCGGATCCCAGTCGTTGCTTGCCGGATAGAAGAAAATTTGATCCGCGCCGTTTGTTTCCACTTTCCCGCCATAAATCCGCACGCGGTATTTAAACTGCGAAGGATCCTGTCCGGCAGGCAGCGGGGGAATGTGAAACTTCACCAGCGACAGCGTTTCGCTGTTTTTGGTGCGCCCGCCGTTCTGCCAGTTATCCTGCACCAGCAGGACCTGGGGCTCTGGCTGGGTAAGCGCGGGCTCCAGGCTGCTGAGCCAGACGTTGGCCTTCGCTTTTGAATAACCATACGGAACGGTGGTGCCGCAGTCCAGACCGCGGTTCATGCACAGGTCGGTCATAAAGCGCGCGGCGTCTTCCGTCCAGCCGTTCATAAAATCAGCATGCGCCGTATACAGGCTCCCCCACCGCTCTTCACGCTCGTTGCCGTGCATGATGGGGTCGAGAGAAAGCTGCGCTTTGCTGGTATCGAGCGAGCTAATCGTCGGGAGCACGTACGCAATGTTCATGTTCACGGTGGGAATTTTCACCGGGAAGTCGGACGGGCACTGCCCTTTGGTGTCGTAGGTGGCGTTGGCCAGACCGTGAGCGGGCTTAAGATTTACCCCGTCCCAGCAGTTCGGAAACTGAATGCCGATATTAAACTGCACGGCATCGTTCGCCTTGCGTAAGCCGCAGACCTCACCCGTTTTGGTGGTGTAGCCCTTGCCGTTAGCGCACAGGAAGGTGATATGTGGATTCGGGGCGGTGCCGTGATGATCGCCCGCCAGCAGCGACAGCCCCGCCGGGAACGGGTGCAGCGGCCAGGCGTCGACGTTCGATGCCTGATAATAGGTTTTTTGATAGGCGGGTTTGACCACCGTTCCGTCAGGCAATTTCAGAGAGGGTGCCCAGTAGGCCGAGCTGTCTGCTTTGTTATCGCAGGTGGTCTTTTCATCTTTACGCAGCGATTCACGGCTGGAGAAGGCATCCGTTTGCACGTTGCCAAAAAAATCGTGCAGCATGGCCTCGTTGGGCATGCCGTGCATCATAATGGCATCGTCGCCGAGCGTGTGGGAGTAACCGCAGACGACGTGTGCCTGTGGCGCAGCGTGCGCCGCCTGCATGGCAATCAGTAGTGCGGTGGCAGAAAGTGCCGGGGTTAATACTGTCCGTTTCATTATCATCTCCTTCTGAGAAAGGAGATATTGGTATCAAAACGGCCAGGGTTTACCGAGGATTTGCCCGCGTATTTTTCCGTTCATCCCTGCTTTACACGGATCACGCACAGCTCATTCCAGTACGTTTCGCGCGTGCGGCGAAGTTCAGCGTGACGTTTTATCATGGAACCACTCCGGGTCGATGTTAGCGACGTCCACGCCATACAGGCTGGCAACAGGCAGTATTGACTCCAGAACACGCTGCGCGCTGTTCTCCGCATTCGCTGACCGGGTCGCAAAAAACCGCCGTAGCGTGCCGATCCATTTTTTCATTGCCTTTACCCCTCTCGCTTCACCAGCCCTGAGTTAAGCACGCGTTTCCTGGCCGCGGAAATATCAATTCCGGCAGTCAATGTGCAGGAAGTGCAAATAGCTCCTTACATTTACCTGCCGGTAACACACTGTTCACTAATGCTTTTTTGTATAGAGCAAAGAACATTTTCTTATTTGGCGATAGCTTTTGCTTATGGGAGCGTAACGGTGCAAAACAAAAACAACGGGACGAACGATGACTATGGCAGCAAAGATGAAAAGGTTTAAAAAAGGGACGGCAGTTCTGGGATTACTGGCCGCCGGGAGCCTGTTTTCAGCGCAGGCGCTGGCCGATCGGCTGGAAGATATTAAGGCCGCGGGGGTGGTGAAAGTCGCCACGTTTGACGCCAACCCACCGTTTGGCTCAATTGATGCAAAAACGCACGAGATCGTGGGTTACGACGTGGACTTTGCCAAAGCACTGGCAAAATCACTCGGCGTGAAGCTTGAACTGGTTGCCACCAATCCGGCCAACCGCATTCCGCTGCTTCAGTCCGGAAAAGCAGATCTGATCGTAGCGGATATCACCATCACCCCGGAACGCGCGCAGGTGATTGATTTCTCCACCCCCTATTTCGTGACCGGACAACAGTTCCTGGTTCCCGCCAAATCGCCCGATAAGCTGGATGAATACAGCCGGGCGCGCATTGGCGCGGTCAAAGGCACCACGGGTGAACAGGCGCTCCACCAGCGTTTCCCGCAGTCCCGCGTGCTGGCTTATGACGACATTCCTCTGGCGCTGACGGCGCTGCGCAACGGCAACGTACAGGCCATTACCCAGGACAGCACAATTCTTGCAGGCCTGCTGGCACAGGCCCCGGATAAAGCGAACTTCAAAATCCTGCCCGATCTGCTCAGTAAAGAAGAAATTGGCGTCGGGGTGAAGAAAGGTGAAACGGCGCTGCTGAAAGCAGTCAATGATGAGCTGGTTAATCTCGAGAAGAACGGTCAGGCGGCAAAAATCTATGACGTCTGGTTTGGCCCAAACACGCCCGCTCCACAGCCTCGCGCCTTTAAAATAGAAGCCAGGTAATTATGCTCTCAGGTTTATTTTCCCACTCCGCGGCCGGTGCCGCGGATTTTTCACATCTGGAACAGGCCAGCGTTGAGTTTCGTCACGTGGACAAACGCTACGGCGACCATCAGGTTTTACGCGACATTAACCTCACCATCACGCCCGGTGAAGTGGTTGCTATTCTCGGCCCTTCCGGTTCGGGTAAGTCAACGCTGATCCGTCTTATCAATCAGCTTGAAACCCTGAGCGGCGGGGAAATCCTGGTCGACAGCAAGCCGACCGGGCAGCTTTCCGGCAGCAGGCTGCGTCAGCTGCGCAGCCGCGTTGGATTCGTGTTTCAGCAGTTCAATCTGTATGCCCACCTCACCGCCAGCCAGAACATCACCCTGGCGCTGGAGCATGTGCACGGCTGGAAGCCGCAGCCAGCTCAGGAGCGCGCGCTGGCGCTGCTGGAGAAGGTCGGAATGCAGGAAAAGGCTCACCACTTCCCCGCTGAGCTTTCCGGCGGCCAACAGCAGCGCGTGGCGATTGCCCGCGCCCTGGCCTCGTCGCCGCAGATCATCCTCTTCGACGAGCCGACGTCGGCGCTCGATCCGGAGATGATTGGCGAAGTGTTATTCGTCATGAAAGCCCTTGCCCATAGCGGGATCACCATGATTGTCGTGACTCATGAGATGCAGTTCGCCCGGGAAATTGCCGACCGGATTGTCTTTATCGACGGCGGGCAGATTCTTGAAACCGCGCCGCCGGGGCAATTTTTCAGTCAACCGTCGCATCCCCGGGCGCAGCGTTTCCTGCAAAAAGTGCTGAACCCGCTGCACCAGGAGCACCTCTGATGCCCGCCCTCGACTGGCAGGGCGTGCTGGCCGGACAGCCTCTGCAGTGGATACTCTCCGGATTTCTCACCACCCTGTGGGTGACGCTGGCGGGGGGCCTGATCGCCAGCCTGCTTGCACCGACCTTTTTGCTCCTGCGTCTTTCCGGTGGACGCATCGGGAATGCGGTCGTCAGCGGCTGGGTATCGCTGTTTCGCAATACGCCGCTGTTGGTGCAGCTGCTGTTCTGGTATTTCGCCGCCTGGAACGGATTACCGCAGGGCTTTCGAGACGCGGTGAATGCGGATCACAGCTGGTCAATTCTGCCCGGCGACGTCTGGTGGTTTACCCCTGAGTTTTTATGTTCTGCCTGGGGGTTGGGCGTTTTTACCTCGGCGTTTTTAATTGAGGAAGCGGCATCGGGACTGCGTTCTGTTCCTGCCGGACAGCAGGAGGCGGCACTGGCGCAAGGGTTCTCGTCGTGGCGTTTATTTCGCTACATCCTTCTGCCGCAGGGGCTCGCCAACGCCTGGCAGCCCGTTGTCGGCCAGTACCTCAACTTGATGAAGCTCTCCTCGCTCGCCAGTGGGATTGGCTTCGCTGAGCTAACCTACCAGGTCCGGCAGATTGAAAGTTACAACGCCCACGCCATGGAGGCGTTTATCGTCGGTACGGTGCTCTATTTGCTTACCGGCATTGTCATGGGGATGGTGCTGGTGCGCGTCGGTCCGCATTCAGGGAGGAAGAAAGATGATTGCAGGATTTAACGTTATTGTCGAAAACCTGGATTATCTGCTGTGGGGACGAACGGCAGCGGGTGAACCCGGCGGCGTACTGCTTTCGCTGCTGATGGCCGCAGGGGCCACCCTGCTTGCGCTTCCCGGCGGCGTGGCGCTGGCGTGCCTCGCCTGGCGCTATCCTGGGCTGGTGCGCAGGGGGCTTTTTCTGTGGGCGGAGTTGATTCGCGGTATTCCCCTGATTTTTGTGATTTTCTGGATGTGGTACCTGTTGCCGATGATCACCGGCGGGGATCTGCCGGGGGCGCTGACCGTGACGCTGGCGCTGGCCTGGTTTACGGCGGCATCGGTGATGCATTCGGTTTTTGCCGGGCTCAGGGCGCTCCCTGCGGGTCAAAACGAGGCCGCGCTGTCTCAGGGGTTCAGCACGCAGCAAACCCTGTGGCGCGTGCTGCTGCCGCAGACGCTGAGAAATATTTTGCCGTCGCTGGTGGGAATTTTTATCAGCCTGCTGAAGGATACGTCGCTGGCATTCATCGTCAACGTCCCGGAGCTAACCACGGTGGCGGGACAGGTAAATAACCGGGTGCAAATCTACCCGGCGGCCATCTTTATCTTTACGGGTGCGGTCTATTACCTGCTCTGCTGCTCGCTTGAACAGGTCGCGAAACGCTGGCGCGTTAGCCGGCCAGCGCCTTAACCACCGTTTCCATCGCTTCGGTTGTCAGTGCGCTGCGCTTGATGCGCTGGTTCGCCAGCGCCGTGCGCAGCACGCCCGCAATGACAATATGCTTCGGCTCCTGCCCTAAATCACGCATCTCCAGCACCACCTTTCCGACCACCCGGCACATCTCCTGGTACAGCGCTTCATCTTTGGTCACGTTACCCATCGTCATCACTCCATTGCCTGTTAAACGTTGAGCTTAAATGATTCTCCCGCCGGATACAAAAAAGAAGCCCGGCGAGGATCTCGCCGGGCTTCATCTGGAAAATCAAATAATTAGTTGTTTACTGGAATGACCGCGCCTTTATATTTGGTGCGGATCCAGTCCTGAATCTCTTTGGAGTGCAGCACGTTCACCAGCGCGACGATGTCTTTCTTTTTCTCATCGCCACGATGCACGGTAATGATGTTGGCGTACGGGTTGTTTTCACCGCTCTCGACCGCAATCGGGTCGTGAACCGGATCCAGACCGGCGTCTATCGCATAGTTGGCGTTAATCACCACCGCGTCGCCTTCGTCGTTGTTGTACATCTGCGGCAGCAGGGACGCTTCCACGTTCGGCGTGAACTTCAGTTTTTTCGGGTTCTCAACGATATCGCTGATGCGCGCCGTCACTTTGTCGATGCCCGGCTTCAGCTTGATCACGCCCTCTTTTTCGAAGATGGAGAGAATACGGCCTTCCTCGGAAACCGCATCACGCATGATGATCTTGCCGCCTTCCGGCAGGTCCTTCAGGGATTTGTATTTTTTTGAGTAGATGCCGATTGGCTCAATGTGGATCGCGCCCGCACTGACAAAATCGTAGTCTTTATCGCCCGCATGATCTTTCAGCACGCTGTTCAGGTAAGGAATGTGCTGGAAATAGTTCGCGTCGATGTCATGACCCGCCAGCGCAGTGTTCGGCAGAATGTAGTCCTGGAACGGTTTAATCTCCAGGTCGATACCCTGCTTCGCCAGAATCGGCTTGGCCTGCTCCAGAATTTCGGCGTGCGGCGTGTTGGATGCGCCCACGGTCAGGGTGTCGGCCCAGGAGGCGAAGCTCAGGGCGCTCAGGGTTGCGGCGGCGATCAGTGTCAGTGTCTTTTTCATGATGTGGTTCCTGTGTGTATTTATTAGCGTTTATCTAACAGTGAAGTAATGACATCGCCGCAGAACTGGATAATGAAAACGATGATTAAAATGGTCACCGTTGCCACCAGCGTGACGTCACCATGGTTGCGCTGGAATCCTTCCAGATAAGCCAGATTTCCCAAACCACCGGCGCCAATCACCCCCGCCATGGCGCTGTAGCTCACCAGCGCAATCAGCGTCACCGTAATACCTGATACCAGTGCAGGTGATGATTCCGGCAGTAAAACCCGAAACACGAGCGTGCTCAGTCGTGCGCCCATCGAGCGCGTTGCTTCAATGACCCCTTTGTCCACTTCGCGCAGGGCGATCTCCACCAAACGCGCATAGAACGGCGCAGCGCCGACAATCAGGGCCGGCAGCGCCGCGTTAGCGCCAAGGATGGTGCCGACGACGGTCTTGGTGAACGGGATCAGCAGAACGATGAGAATGATGAACGGAATAGAGCGGAACACGTTCACCACTATCGAAATGACGCTGTAGACCGTGCGGTTGTGGAACAAGCCACCGCGCGCGGTTAAAAACAGCGCCAGCCCCAGCACGATGCCCAGAACAAAGGTCGCCACGCCGGACAGCGCGGTCATGTACAGCGTCTCCAGCGTTGCAGCCCAGAGCTGATCCCACTTGAGATGTGGAAAGAGATTCTCAGACATGTTTAATTACCTCGCCTTCAATATCGCTGTGCTGCAGGTCGGCGAGGATATTGTTCAGTTGTTCATCGGATGCCGCCACGTGGACCCAGAGCTGCCCGAAAACACCGTGGGCGGTCTGCGTCATTTTTCCGTGCAGGATGTTAAACGGCAGGCCGTAGCGCAGGGTGAGTTCCCCGACAATCGGCTTATGCGTGCTGTGTCCGGTAAAGGTCAGCCTGATCACCGTGCCTTCCAGATCGTTTGCGAGTTCAGTATTGAAGGTCTCTTCCTCGGCGTACTGGCTCACCTGGCGGACAAACTGCTGCGTAATCGGCTGCTGTGGATGGGTAAAGACGCTCAGCACGTCGCCCTCTTCCACCACTTTGCCGTTCTCCATCACCGCCACGCGGTCGCAGATTTTGCGCACCACGTGCATCTCGTGCGTGATCAGCACGATGGTGAGCTTGAAGCGGCGGTTAATGTCCAGCAGCAGATCGAGGATCTGATCGGTGGTCTGCGGGTCGAGCGCGGACGTAGCCTCATCGCAGAGCAGCACGTCGGGGTTGTTGGCCAGCGCACGCGCAATCCCCACGCGCTGCTTTTGCCCGCCGCTCAGCTGCGACGGATACGCATTTTCGCGTCCCTTCAGGCCAACCAGCTCAACCAGTTCGGCGACGCGCGCCTTAATCTTCGCTTTTGGCACACCGGCAATTTGCATAGAGAAAGCAATGTTCTCACTCACCGTGCGCGACCACAGCAGGTTGAAGTGCTGAAACACCATGCTGATCTTCAGACGCGCCTGGCGCAGTGCTTCACCTTTTGCGGCGGAGATATCCTGCCCGTTAATGGTGACGCTCCCGGCGCTGGGTTTCTCCAGACCGTTCAGCAGGCGAATCAGCGTGCTTTTCCCGGCGCCGCTGTAACCGATAATGCCGTAAATTTGTCCCTGCTCTATCGTCAAATTGACGCTATCAACGGCTGTGAGTGCGACCTTTCCGTTGTCAAAAACCTTCGAAATATTGCTCAGTACAATCATTCTTATTCGTTATCCGTGCCGCCCTCGGCGGTTTAGCAGTATGGATGTCCAAAAGATAGTAAACAGGCGTTATCAGCTTTTAAATGAACAAAAAAGCATGTGTTATAACTTTCGGAAATAAACAGCGGATTTACCGGGTGGGAAGCATTTAGACCAATTTCAGCAATGATTATCTACGAGACGCATATATGCTGGCTTACCTTCCGTAAAAGCGGTCATTTTTTCAACATTTTATGCCGATATAGCCATCCTCACATCCAGACAACTTTACGTCTTGCTGTCCTGACATCCAAAAACGGTATTTATATTCCTTTCCGTTCTAAACGGCAGTGAATGGTTCTTTATTGAGAAAATTTCATCGCCCTATCATCCCGTCATGACATCCCGAAAGGAAAACATCATGACGATTTACCACTCCGTCACCGAACTGATTGGCCGCACGCCGCTGATCCAGCTGCATAAGCTTGATACCGGTCCCTGCTCGCTGTTTCTGAAGCTGGAAAACCAGAACCCCGGCGGTTCGATTAAAGACCGCGTTGCGCTGTCGATGATTAACGAAGCGGAGCGTACCGGCCAGCTGCAGCCGGGCGGCACGATTATTGAGGCCACGGCGGGCAATACCGGCCTTGGCCTGGCGCTGATCGCCGCCCAGAAAGGCTACTCACTGATCCTCGTAGTGCCCGACAAAATGAGCCGCGAAAAGATTTTCCACCTGCGCGCGCTGGGTGCCCAGGTGGTGCTGACCCGCTCGGACGTGAATAAGGGCCACCCCGCCTATTACCAGGATTACGCCCGGCGTCTGGCTAACGAGCTGCCCGGCGCGTTTTACATCGACCAGTTTAATAACGTGGCCAACCCGCTGGCGCACCGCACCACCACGGCACCGGAACTCTATGAACAGCTTGACGGCAAGATTGACGCCATCGTGGTCGGCGTCGGCTCAGGTGGTACGCTCGGTGGCCTGCAGGCGTGGTTCGCCGAGCACTCTCCGCACACGGAGTTTGTCCTGGCTGACCCGGCCGGATCCGTTCTCGCTGACCAGGTGGAAACCGGACGCTACCACGACGCGGGCTCCTGGCTGGTCGAAGGCATTGGCGAAGACTTTATTCCGCCGCTGGCCCACATTGAAGGGGTGAATCGCGCCTGGCGCATCACCGACCGCGAAGCCTTCGCCACCGCGCGCGAGCTGCTGAAAACGGAAGGCATTCTGGCGGGCTCCTCCAGCGGCACGCTGCTGGCGGCGGCGCTGAAGTATTGCCAGGCGCAGACCGTGGCGAAACGCGTGGTGACCTTCGCCTGCGACAGCGGCAATAAATATCTCTCGAAGATGTTTAACGACGACTGGATGCGCCAGCAGGGGCTTATCACGCGCCCTCAGGCGGGGGATCTCTCCGACTACATTGCCCTGCGCCATGATGAAGGCGCTACCGTCACCGCCGCGCCGGACGATACGCTTTCCACCGTACTGGCACGCATGCGCCTGTATGACATCTCTCAGTTGCCGGTCCTGGAGAACGGCAAGGTGGTGGGCATTATCGACGAGTGGGATCTCCTGCGGCATATCGGCGGCGACGGCGACCGCTTTGCCCTGCCGGTCACGGCGGCCATGACCCGTCAGGTGGAATTTCTCGATAAACGTGCCCCGGAGAGTGCCCTGCACGCCATCTTCGACCGCGGTCTGGTGGCCGTGATTAACGACAATGACCATTTTCTCGGCCTGATTACGCGCAGCGACGTCCTGACCGCGTGGCGCAATCGTCTACAGCAATAAAGGATTAAACGATGAAAAACCTGGCAACCCTGAGCGTCCACAGCGGCGCATTCAACGACCCGCACGGCGCCGTCATGCCGCCGATTTACGCCACGTCGACGTTTGCGCAACCGTCACCCGGCGAGCATACCGGCTATGAGTATTCCCGCAGCGGCAACCCCACCCGTCATGCGCTGGAAACGGCGATTGCCGAACTGGAGGGCGGCACGCGCGGCTACGCCTTTGCTTCCGGTCTGGCGGCCATCTCCACGGTGCTTGAGCTGCTGGATAAAGACAGCCATATCGTCGCCATTGATGACGTTTACGGCGGGACGTATCGCCTGATTGAAAACGTGCGCAAACGCAGTACGGGCCTGCAGGTCAGCTGGGTTAAGCCGGACGACTTAGCCGGGCTTGAGGCCGCCATTCGCCCGGAGACCCGCATGGTGTGGGTCGAAACGCCGACCAACCCGCTGCTGAAGCTGGCGGATCTGACGGCCATTGCGGCGATCGCCCGTCGTCATAACGTCATCAGCGTGGCGGATAACACCTTCGCATCGCCGGTGATCCACCGCCCGCTGGCGTCGGGTTTCGATATCGTGGTGCACTCAGCCACCAAATACCTTAACGGCCACTCTGACGTGGTGGCCGGGCTGGCTGTGGTGGGAGATAATCCGGCGCTGGCGGACCAGCTTGGTTATCTGCAAAATGCGGTCGGTGGTGTCCTGGATCCGTTCAGCAGCTTCCTGACCCTGCGCGGTATCCGCACGCTTGCGCTGAGGGTAGAAAAGCACAGCAGCAACGCGCTGGAGATTGCGCAATGGCTGGCGCAGCATCCTCTGGTCGAAAAAGTGTTCTATCCCGGCCTGGAATCGCATCCGCAGTACCAGCTTGCCCGCACTCAGATGGCCCTGCCGGGCGGGATGATTTCCGTCGTGGTGAAAGGCGATGCGCAACGCGCCACCGAGGTGATTCGCAACCTGAAGCTGTTCACCCTAGCGGAAAGCCTGGGCGGCGTGGAGAGCCTTGTGAGCCAGCCTTACAGCATGACGCACGCCTCGATTCCGCTGGAGCAACGGCTGGCAAACGGCATTGTGCCGCAGCTGATCCGCCTCTCGGTAGGCATTGAAGATCCGAAAGACCTGATTGCCGACCTCAGCCAGGCGCTGCAAAAATAAGCAAACGGCGGCAGGTCGCTCACCTGCCGCCAAAAGTTGTCATCATGGCTTAACGCCTTGATAACAATATTATGTGAAACGGCATTGATTAATTCTGAAACACCGTTTCCATTTTCCTTTTATCTTAAAATTAGCGTATAATGCGCGCCAAATCCCTGGTGAATGGTTTCAGCGCTTGGAATACAAAAAACAACGTACAACTTCTCCTCTCCTTCGTTGGGCTGTCACTCAGGCACACTTTCTTCTGCACGCTCATTTGATGTCTCCTATCCTTAGTGCGTGTCATATACTCTTTTGCAACACAGGTTTGACTCCGCGGCGGTGCGCCCCCGGAGCGAGATTTCCATATCCTTCCCAACTTAAAGACTAAGACTGTCATGAAAAAGACGAAAATTGTTTGTACTATCGGCCCGAAAACCGAATCCGAAGAGATGCTGAGCAAAATGCTGGATGCCGGCATGAACGTGATGCGTCTGAACTTTTCCCACGGTGACTACGCAGAACACGGTCAGCGTATCCAGAACTTGCGCAACGTGATGAGCAAGACCGGTAAAAAAGCGGCGATCCTGCTCGATACCAAAGGTCCGGAAATCCGTACCATCAAACTGGAAGGCGGTAACGACGTCTCTCTGAAAGCGGGCCAGACCTTCACCTTCACTACCGACAAATCCGTTGTTGGTAACAGCGAAATCGTTGCGGTCACCTATGAAGGCTTCACCAGCGATCTGTCCGTGGGTAACACCGTGCTGGTCGACGATGGTCTGATCGGTATGGAAGTCACCGCTATCGAAGGTAACAAAGTTATCTGTAAAGTGCTGAACAACGGCGACCTGGGCGAAAACAAAGGCGTTAACCTGCCGGGCGTTTCTATCGCGCTGCCAGCACTGGCGGAGAAAGACAAACAGGACCTGATCTTCGGCTGCGAACAAGGCGTTGATTTCGTTGCGGCGTCCTTCATCCGTAAGCGTTCCGACGTAGTTGAAATCCGTGAGCACCTGAAAGCCCACGGCGGCGAGAAGATCCAGATCATCTCCAAAATCGAAAACCAGGAAGGCCTGAACAACTTCGACGAAATCCTCGAAGCGTCTGACGGCATCATGGTTGCTCGTGGCGACCTGGGCGTTGAAATCCCGGTTGAAGAAGTGATCTTCGCGCAGAAGATGATGATCGAGAAATGTGTTCGCGCGCGTAAAGTGGTTATCACCGCCACGCAGATGCTGGACTCCATGATCAAAAACCCACGCCCTACCCGCGCTGAAGCAGGCGACGTGGCGAACGCCATCCTCGACGGTACCGATGCAGTCATGCTGTCCGGTGAATCCGCGAAAGGGAAATACCCTCTGGAAGCGGTCGGCATCATGGCGACCATCTGCGAACGTACTGACCGCGTGATGACCAGCCGTCTGGACTTCAACAACGACAGCCGCAAGCTGCGCATCACTGAAGCAGTGTGCCGCGGTGCGGTAGAAACCGCTGAGAAACTGGAAGCGCCACTGATTGTTGTTGCGACCCAGGGCGGTAAATCTGCGCGCGCAGTGCGTAAATACTTCCCGGATGCCACCATCCTGGCCCTGACCACCAACGAAACCACCGCACGTCAGCTGGTGCTGAGCAAAGGCGTGGTTGCGCACCTGGTCAAAGAGATCGCCTCTACTGACGATTTCTACATTCAGGGTAAAGCAATGGCTCTGGAAAGCGGTCTGGCGCAGAAGGGCGACGTGGTTGTAATGGTTTCTGGTGCTCTGGTACCAAGCGGAACAACCAATACTGCCTCCGTTCACGTGCTGTAATAATTCACGAACGAATTAAATTTGATAAAAAGCGCCCAATGGGCGCTTTTTTTATTCCCGGCATTAGCCAAATTCATTCAAAAAGCAAATCGGGTTTTTCTATTTAAATGCGATTTATCTAAGATGAATCCGATGAAAAATGCCTTTTTTTACATAGCTTTTTACTCAAAACGCACTGATTCGATGCTTCTTTGAGCGAACGATCAAAAATAGGCGTATTCCCATCAAAAAAATATTCTCAACCCAAAAAAGTTTGTGTAATACTTGTAACGCTACATGGAGATTAACTCAATCTAGAGGGTATTAATAATGAATCGTACTAAACTGGTACTGGGCGCGGTAATCCTGGGTTCTACTCTGCTGGCTGGTTGCTCCAGCAACGCTAAAATCGATCAGCTGTCTTCTGACGTTCAGACTCTGAACGCTAAAGTTGACCAGCTGAGCAACGACGTGAACGCAATGCGTTCCGACGTTCAGGCTGCTAAAGACGACGCAGCTCGCGCTAACCAGCGTCTGGACAACCAGGCTACTAAATACCGTAAGTAATAGTACCTGTTAATAAAATGGCGCACATTGTGCGCCATTTTTTTTGCCTGCGTCAAACTGCTACTGCGTTACTTTTTCCCCTTCCTCTTCTGCTACCGCAGCAGACACCCGGCTGTTCTGCACTGACAACACGCTATTGCTGGCCGACGGGCCGCTACCCGCGGATACGACAACCGGGATCCCGGCACGGCGCGCCAGGGCTTTATCAATTAACGCCTTATCGCTTCCGGCCTGAGAAACAAAGGTGGCAAAGTCTGCCGAGTGGGTAATGGGCGAAATCTGCGGGTTCTCGCCCTCCACCTGCGCCAGCGGACGGTGGACCTCAATATAGCGCTTACCGTCCGGCTCAACCGAGAATTTCACCGGCTCGTTGATGATCTGTACCCGCGTGCCGACCCGCACCTGTTCAAACAGGGCTTTAATATCCGGGGCGTTCATTCGCATGCAGCCGGAACTGACGCGCAGACCTACGCTGTCCGGCGCGCTGGTGCCGTGAATAAGATATTCCCCATTACCAATTCCCAGACGCAGCGCATAGCGCCCCAGCGGGTTATTTGGCCCCGCCGGGACGACGGGTGGCAATTTAATTCCCTGGGCCAGGGAACGCGCTCTGATGCCCGCCGTTGGCGTCCAGGTTGGATTAGGGATTTTTTGGCTGACGCGGGTGGTGCTCACCGGCGTTTCCAGCCCCAGCTGTCCGATGCCGAGCGGGAAGACCTGGACAATATTTTCTCCCGGTGGGAAGTAGTAGAGCCGAAGCTCGGCCAGGTTAACCACAATGCCTTCGCGCGGGGTATCCGGCAGCAACATCTGCGACGGGATGGTGATAACGGTACCCGGCGCCGGGTTTACTGGCGCAATGGTATTGTTCGTTTCAAGGATCACCAGCGCCGCCGTATTAAACCGACGGGCGATTGTCTGAAGCTTATTATCCCCTTCCTGTATCGTGTAGGTTTGATTTTGCCCAATCAGACGGCTACCTGCGGGCGGCAACGGATAGTCCATCGCGCGGGCCGAATTAAACGTACCGAGCGAACTGAGGAGTAATAGAGTTATTAGAGACGCGCGCTTCATGCTGAGATTCCTTATTCACTGGCAGGATGCCAGAAAGCTGAAAAACCAGCGAGGCGGGAACCACCTCGCGAAACAGAATGAATGCTGTTCTATAAGTCTAGCTAAGGATTGCAGCTTTGGCGCGAATGGCGCGAATCATCGCTTCCAGCCCCTGGGAGCGGGACGGGGTGAGGTGTTGGGTCAGGGCCATTTTTTCAAACCACGGGCGGACATCGAACGCGACGATATCCTGCGCCGACATCCGGTGGTAAAGAATAAATACGACCGCAATCAGCCCTTTTACAATGGCCGCATCGCTGTCGCCGTGCAGGGCGATAGTGCCGTCGTCAGACTGCTCCATCACAATCCACACCTGGCTCTGGCAGCCCTGAATAATGTTTTCCGGGTTATGCGCCTCTTCTCCGAGCGGCGGCAGACGCTGCCCCAGCTCGATGATATAAAGGTACTTCTCTTCCCAGTTTGCACAGCGTCCAAAGTTGCGCAGCAATTTGTCTCTGTCCGGCAGTTCTGCCATCTTTTGCCTCTTCTTAGCCCAGCAGCTGGTGAATGCGCTTAAGCCCCGCCACCAGCCTGTCGACCTCTTCCATTGTGTTATACATCACCAGCGATGCGCGGCACATTGCCGGCACCTGGTAAAAAGCCATCAGCGGCATGGCACAGTGGTGCCCGGTACGGACGGCCACGCCGTAATTATCGAGGAAGCTGCCCACGTCATAGGCGTGGTGTTTCCCCAGGTTAAAGGCAATCACGCCCTGTCGGTCAGCCGGGCCATACAGGCTAAGGTCCGGCACGCTGGCAAGCTCCTGCAGCGCGTAGTGCATCAGCAGCTGTTCGTACTCCTGGATGGCGTCCAGGCCGATTGCGGAGACATAAGACACCGCTGCCCCCAGGCCGATAATCCCGCCGGTGTTGGGGGTGCCCGCCTCGAAACGCCAGGGCGCGCGGGCGTAGGTCGTCCCTTCCGTCAGGCTGACGGTGGCGATCATCGATCCGCCCCCTTCCCACGGCGGCATCGCCTGCAGGATGTCCTCTTTCACATACAACACGCCAATCCCGGTCGGGCCATAGAGCTTATGCCCGGAGAATACGTAGAAATCGCAGTCCAGCGCCTGCACGTCCACCGCGTGGTGCATCACCGCCTGCGCGCCGTCAATCAGCACCTTCGCGCCGGCCTGATGGGCTTTTGCGATAATCTCTGTCACCGGGTTTTCGGTGCCCAGCACGTTAGAGACCTGGGTGACCGCCACCAGCCGCGTTTTATCGTCCAGCAGGGCGTCAAGCTGCTCCAGCTGCAGCGTGCCATCGTCGTTCAACGGAACGACCCGCAGCTGTGCGCCGACACGCTCGCAGAGCATCTGCCACGGCACAATATTGGCGTGGTGCTCCATCTGGGTGATGATGATGTTATCCCCCGCGCGCACCTGGGCGTTGCCCCAGCTGTTGGCGACAAGGTTAATCCCCTCGGTTGTGCCGCGCACAAATACCAGCTCTTCCGGCAGGCGTGCATTGAGGAAGGCTGCAATTTGCGTGCGCACGTTTTCCATGCGCTGGGTCGCCTCGGCGCTCAGGGTATGAATACCGCGATGCACGGCGGCGTAGCCGTGGCGGTAGAACTCGGCTTCCGCATCCACCACCTGATTCGGCTTCTGCGCGCTGGCCGCGCTGTCGAGATAGGCCAGCGGCAGGCCGTTCACTTCACGGGTCAGAACCGGGAAATCGGCCCGCACTTTCTCTACGGGAAAACTCATGCTTCGCCTCCGGGCAGACGCTGACCAATGCGGGCCAGCACCTGCTGCTTCAATACGCCATCGTGCAGCGCTTCCGTAAGCTCCGCCGCAAAGGCGTAGATGATCATTTTCTGCGCCGCCTGCTGGTCGATGCCGCGCGAGCGCAGGTAGAACATCTGCTCGTCGTCGATCCGACCGACCGTCGCGCCGTGACTGCATTTTACGTCGTCGGCGTAGATCTCCAGCTGCGGCTTGGTGTCCACTTCCGCCAGGCGCCCCAGCAGCAGATTGTTGTTGGTCATCTGCCCGTCGGTTTTGATGGCGTGCTGGGCGACGTTAATCAGGCCGTTAAACACCGCCCGCCCTTTATCGCTGACGATGGTTTTGTGCAGCTGGCGGCTGTTGCAGTAGCCTTTGTTGTGCTCAAGCCAGGTGCGTGTGTCGCACACTTCTGCCTTCACCGGCATCGCCAGGCTGTTGATGCGCAGCGTAGTGTTTTCACCGTTAAGCTGCGTGCTGGTGTTGTGGCGCAGCACCGCGCCGCCGAGCAGGAAGCTGTGGCTGTACGCCGCGGCATCCTGGCCCAGCAGAAGATCGTTATGGGCAAAATGGTGGCTCTGCGGATTCTCAAACGCCAGCTTAATGTGATGAAGCTGCGCATTGGCGGCAACGTTCATCGTCAGCCGCGACCCGGTAAAGTGACGGGTCTCGTTGAGGCTGACGTAATGTTCGATTACCGTGGCCTCCGCCCCCTCCGCCAGCTCAAGGTGATGGCGATAGTGCGCGGTGTTGATCTCATCGCCCTCCACGCCCTGTGTGATGTGCATCAGCAGCAGCGGTTTTGCCGGCCGCTGGTTACGCTTGACCTGAATATGCGTCACGCTGCGGGCCAGGCTCTCGGTCAGGTGGAGGAAGACTTCCGGCTGAACCGGGGCGCTCAGGCTCTGGCGGTCGTCGTTAATGACGATATCGAACCCGCTATCCCGGGCGTCATCACTCAGTTCTGGACGCCAGACGCCATCGACAAAGACCAGACGCACCGCATCCACCGTCAGCGCCAGATCGTCGCGCCGGGCCGGGTCAATCTCCGCCAGACGCGTCACAAACTCGCCGTTCAGCAGGCCGTCGAGTGGGGTGTATTTCCAGTTCTCATGCTTCCGCGTCGGCAGGCCGAGGCGCAGCATCTGCTGCAGGTGCTGCTGCGCCTGCTCGGAGCGCGTATTACCCTGCTCCTCAAACAGCCGGTGCCACTGCTGGAGCGCATTACTGCTGTTCGGTAAGCCAGCCATAGCCCTGCTCCTCCAGTTGTTTAACCAGCGTAAAATCACCGGATTTCACAATACGTCCCTGGTAAAGCACGTGGACATAGTCCGGCTTGATGTAATCCAGAATGCGCTGGTAGTGGGTGACAATAATGAACGAGCGCTTGCCGTCGCGCAGGGAATTCACCCCGTCGGCGACAATCTTCAGGGCGTCGATATCCAGACCGGAGTCGGTCTCATCCAGAATGCACAGCTCGGGCTCGAGCACCGCCATCTGCAGGATATCGTTACGCTTTTTCTCGCCGCCGGAAAAGCCGACGTTGACCGAGCGGGTCAGCAGGTCTTCCGGCATTTTCAGCAGTTTGATCTTCTCTTCCATTAGATCCTGGAAGTCGAAGCGATCCAGCGCCTCCTGGCCACGATACTTGCGCACCGCATTCAGCGCCGTCTGGAGGAAAAACTGGTTGCTGACGCCCGGAATTTCGACCGGGTACTGGAAGGCCATAAAAATGCCCTCACCCGCGCGGTCTTCCGGCGACATCTCCAGAAGATCTTTGCCGTTAAATTCGACCGAGCCGCCTGTCACTTCGTAATCTTCGCGTCCCGCCAGCGTCGCTGAAAGCGTACTTTTCCCGGAGCCGTTCGGCCCCATGATGGCGTGAACTTCACCCGGCTTGACGTCAAAATTGAGACCGCGCAGGATCGCTTTCTCTTCCACGCTGACCTGTAAATCTTTAATGCTTAACATGTGCTTTCCTTAACCGACGCTGTGTTCAAGACTAATGGCGAGGAGTTTTTGTGCTTCAACGGCGAATTCCAGCGGCAGTTCAGAGAACACGTCCTTACAGAAGCCGTTCACAATCATCGAAATGGCATCTTCTTCGCTGATGCCGCGCTGCAGGCAGTAGAAGAGCTGATCTTCCCCAATACGCGACGTGGTCGCCTCGTGCTCCAGCTGAGCCGTGTTGTTGCGACACTCGACGTACGGGAAGGTATGCGCCCCGCAGTCGGCACCGATCAGCATTGAATCACACTGAGTGAAGTTACGCGCGTTGGTGGCCGTCGGCATGATTTTCACCAGCCCGCGATAGCTGTTCTGGCTATGCCCGGCAGAGATCCCCTTCGAGATAATCGTCGATTTGGTATTTTTCCCAATGTGGATCATCTTGGTGCCGGTATCGGCCTGCTGATGCCCGCTGGTCAGCGCCACCGAGTAAAACTCACCGATGGAGTTATCCCCGCGCAGAATACAGCTCGGGTATTTCCAGGTAATAGCGGAGCCGGTTTCCGACTGCGTCCAGGACATTTTGCTGTTTTCGCCTTCGCACAGCGCACGCTTGGTGACGAAGTTCAGGATACCGCCGGTATTGCCGTCGCCGGGGAACCAGTTCTGCACCGTGGAGTATTTCACCTCGGCGTCTTTGTGAATGATGACCTCAACCACCGCCGCGTGCAGCTGGTAGCTGTCGCGCACCGGGGCGGAGCACCCTTCGATATAGCTGACGTAGCTGCCTTCGTCCGCTACCAAAATGGTACGTTCAAACTGTCCGGTTTTTTCGGCGTTAATGCGGAAATAGGTGGAGAGCTCCATCGGGCAGCGCACGCCTTTCGGCACGTAGATAAAGGTGCCGTCGGAGGCTACCGCGGCATTCAGCGCGGCGAAGAAGTTATCGTTGCTCGGTACCACGGTGCCGATGTACTTTTTCACCAGATCGGGATGGTCATGAATGGCTTCGCCAAAGGAGCAGAAAATGATCCCCTGCTCGGCCAGCTTTTCACGGTAGGTGGTCGCTACCGAGACGGAGTCGAAAATGGCGTCCACCGCCACCTCTCTCCCCTCGCGCACGGGCACGCCCAGCTGGTTAAACGCCTCTTCAACTTCTTTGCTCAGGAAGCTGTTCTCGGCACCGGTCTGCTGGACCGCGCCGGGCTGCGAGGCGCAGGTATCGTCACAGCTGCCGCAGGAGGGCGCGGAGTAGTAGCTGTAATCCTGATAGTTCAGCTTGTCGTAGTGGGCTTTCAGCCAGTGCGGCTCTTCCATCTCCAGCCAGGCGCGAAACGCACTCAGGCGAAATTCGAGCATCCACTCGGGCTCGTTACGTTTGGCCGAAATGGCGCGCACCACATCTTCATTAATGCCTTTCGCCAGCTCGTCGGTCTGCAGATGCGTGAAAAAACCCTCTTTATAGTTGAGGTGTCCGCCGCTCCAGGTGTTTACATCACTCGTTGCTTCAGTATTACGAGACATAGTACCGCCTATACCCCAAAGCTTTCGCCGCAGCCGCATTCGTTCTGGGCTTTCGGGTTATGAAATTTGAATAACTGGTTTAAACCTTCCCGCACGTAATCCACTTCGGTTCCATCGATAAACGGCATAGCCTGCAGCGCGACGTACAGCTTTGCGCCGTCGGTTTCAAACACCAGGTCATCTTTTTCCGGTGCGGTGACGGTATCCAGCACGTAGCCAAAGCCCGCGCAGCCGGTCTGCTTAACGCCTAAGCGCACGCCGAGAATGTCGGGATTTTTTGTCACCAGCTCGTGGATATGCGCCGCCGCCGCAGGCGTGAGCGTTAATCCTCGCCAGGCAAAATCGGCAGGATTGAAGGTTTCTGAATGCAGTTCCATAGGTCCACCTCATCTGATTAGCCATCAGGGCATAACACCATGTTAGTGATAACGATTATCACTTCAACCCTCTGTCAGCAGGGGCATTCGGCTAAACCGCCCTTTTTGTCTACTTTTATTAAGCATAGACCCTGTCAGAAGATGCGGGCGGGATGGATTTAATTGTTCAATACTTTGAAAATTAATGGATTATCTGTTGGAGAAAACAGCAAAGTGAGGAAAAGTAAAATATGTATCGGAAATGCCTATTTTTGAGATAGCTTTTGTTCTGGAAGTGTCTAAAACAATAAAAGGCCCTCAAGGCCTCTGATTATTATTGGTGAAATGAAACGCTAAAACCCTGCTCACGCCAGTGATCCAGCTGTTCCTGCTGACGCGGTGTTAGCGTCTTTCCCGTCCAGACGAAGATTTTTTGCCCCGGGAAAAGTTCAGGACGCGGAGAATCAATCGGGTCCGCGAGCACGTCAATGTGCCAGCCTTGCTGCGCCAGCCGCGCGGCTTCAAGCCAAAGATGAGTACGGTCATCGCATTCCCAGCCGATAAGCAACGCATCTTTACCCGCTTTCTTGCGCGACTCCGCCAGGCTTAGAACCGCGAATTCAATCAGGACGCCGTCAAGCATGCTCGCCATGTGGCGTACAGTATTTTGATCCTGATTCATTCGCTGGCGGACGGGGGAAATGATGTTATCAATCAGCGCATCCATGGCGTGATCCCGGCGGAACTCACCGATTTTGGCGCGCAGCTTTGCCGGGCTGGCATAACGCAGAACGGTCATCATCTCTTCCTGGAACGAGACCCAGTTACCCTGAGTCAGGACTTCTTTATTTTCCAGCAAGGCTTTTACTTTTCCGACCGAAACGCCGCTTTTCATCAGGCGTTTGATCTCTTCAATACGCAGGATATCTTCATCGTCAAACTGACGATGCCCCCCTTCGCTGCGCTGCGGCTTCAACAATCCATAACGTCGCTGCCAGGCACGCAGCGTAACGGGGTTGATACCGCATCGTTCGGCCACTTCGCCGATACTGTAATAGGCCATTAACTCCCTCACGCTCAGAACTTCCATACCTAACTACACCAACCTTATCAGATTGTACAAACCATTTGTATAACTAAGACCGCATTTTGCACAGGTGAAAGGGGTCGTTCTCCCTTCACCTGTTAATACATTGTTGTCTAAAGTTTGCTTCTCGTACAGCTAAGTCTGCCGAATTTTGTACAGCTTTATCAAAAATCGAATTTCTTCTCCGGCCATGCAATCGCCGGAATTCCGCCATGGCGGGGGCTGGCAAAAAGATGCCCCTGGAACTGGGAAATGCCCGCAGATTCCAGCCACATCCACTCTTCTGCCTTCTCCACGCCGACCGCGCAGAACTGAATTTCAAGCGAGGAACAGCATTTGATAATCGCCTGAATGATGGCCTGTCGAGGGCCACTTTTATGCACGTTCGCGACGAGATCGCGATTAATCTTAATTCTGTCGGGCTGGAATTGGGCCAGTAGCTGTAGTCCCGCAAAGCCGGCACCAAAGTGATCGATCGTCACGCTGATGCCTGCACTTTTTAGCTGTCTGACTGAATCCGTGAACTCGTCAAAACGGGAAATGGCTTCACTTTCGGTAAACTCCACCACAATTTGCTCAGGAACAAAACCGTTTGCTCCAATCGCGGTGAGCAGGAAATCAACGGCGTTAGGAATGTTAACCAGCGTCATAGGCAGCAGGTTGAGGGATAACGTCTGGTTCTGCAACCCGAGTGCGCTGGCCATTGAGAGGGCCACCTGCTTGCTGTGCAAATCAGAGGTATACACGTCGTCACGCGGCAGATTGGCAAAGTAGATCCCCGGAGCGCCGCCGTCAGGCGTGCGGAGAAGCGCCTCCCAGGAGACGACCTGCTGCCTAAACGGATCGACTATCGGCTGGAAAGCAAAGCTGCAATCCGCTCCTTTCGCGACCACCTCGGGTTGCGCTGACAAGCGTGTTTCTTCGCGAACGAACTCCCAGGAATCCGCAGGCGGCAGTTCAAAATAGTTCGCTTTTTCCGTGGCCTCGACAAAGGTACGGAAAAACTGCAGCGGACGGTCATTGTAAGTCAGCTGATAGCGTGTTGTTCCCTTGTTCAGCACCTGTTGCAGCACCTCGTTCCTGTCGAACTGGCGCAAATCAAAAAGCTCCATCCCCACCTTGCCAAAACGCCGGACGGGGCCGTGATCGCGCATCAGCTCGACTACGTTATGGTGTCGCGGGTCGTTGCAGATCTCCTCATAAATAGCAGAAACATGCTCCACTGGCCCCTCAAGCAACTGAAAAAAATGTGTGCCGTTAAACAGCAAGATCCCCGTGACGTTGGCTTGCCGGTTTTTATTATTTGCAGCAGCGACCATAGCTTCCAGTGCTTTCACTGGAACGTCCTCGCAGATATGACTGCGGTAAATGATGGTTGTAAGCATGCGATTCCTGGGGGTTAAGGGTTTTGACCACAAAAACATGTGGAGAGACTTCTCTTATAGCACATTAATTGCCTCACAAATAATTTACATCTCAATCATTTACGCCCGTTAATGGCACTCTCACAAGTGTTGTACAACTTAACAGCGGCTGTGCGATTTGTACAATATATTCTGTAGCATTACCGTTTCATGAACAACAAACAACTAATTGAAAAATAGAGTATTTATAAAATATATCCTGATTTTATTAAAAATCTGTACATTTTTAATGTACAGATTTAGAAAAAGTGTATACCTTAAATGTAACGTTACTGATTACAAAATTTTACAGGAGCGAAACATGCAGCAGAAAGGTTACGTCGCAGATTCCGCAGCAGCAATCGCACAGTACTTCGAAAAAGCCACGCTTCCCACCCAACAGGAAACGCTGGGTCAGGTCGTTGTTGAGATCCTTAGCGACGGGCGAAATCTCAATCGCAAATCGCTCTGTACCAAACTGTTAAGTCGCCTTGAAAGGGCCGAGGGCCCCGAAGAGGAACAGCATTACCATATGCTGCTTGGCTTGCTCTTCGAACGATAACGTGATGAACAGCAGTGACGCAGACAAACTGACCGATCAGCTGATTGGCGAAGCCGTTCTTTCTCTTTTGAGAGAGCGTGGCCCCGTTACAACTGAAGCTCTGGTTCAGCGTCTGCGGCAGATGAAAACACATGAAAAGAATCCCCGGCGGCGGGAGACACTGGCGAAGGCGATTGCCGATATCGGATCAAAAAGCCTCGGATTAAAACGTCGCAGAACCGCGCAAGGACGAATGAGCAGAGAGGGACCTCTCAATGATAACAGAGGCAATGTAGTGTCGTTGTTTGGAAAGGGAAAGCCGTCCGATCCCAAAAAAATACATTGACTGCATTTTAACAGCTACGGTGAGAACAAATGAGACAAAATATTCAGCTTCAACCCGAATTCCACTCTGCTTTTTTAGACAGTGCGCTTGCGGAATATTTCCGTCACGCAGGCGATCGTTTTGCTGAAGAGTCCGCTATTTTTTCTACTGCAGTACGCTGTGTTCTGGCCTCTGAAGGTCATATTTCCAATAAAGCGATCATCCTGTGGCTCATTCAGACGCTGGAAGCGACCAGAGACGTGGTGCAGGCGGATGTTATTCGTAAGACGCTTGAGATCGTTGTGGGCTACACCATGGATGACGTTTAAACGCCCTGCCATTCAGCGATCGTGTCATCGTCAGAATTGTCGAACATGCTGACGATGACACCCCCCTCTCTTCATAACCCCCTGTAAAGAAGCGTTATAAAGATGGCATGGTTTCTGCTTACTCCCTGTTACGGGACTGGGCTTACCAGTCATTTTGCTTCATTTCTTAACAGGTCTGTTATTGATGAAAAAAATCGCCAGCGTCTGCCCTTACTGTGGTGCAGGCTGCAAACTAAACCTTGTCGTTGAGAATAACCGTATCATCCGTGCCGAAGCGGCAGAGGGGGCCACAAACCAGGGCACGCTATGCCTGAAAGGATTTTACGGATGGGATTTCCTTAACGATACCCGCCTGCTCACCCCACGCCTGACCCAGCCGATGATCCGCTACCGCAAGGGAGAGACATTCACTCCCGTGACCTGGGAAGAGGCTATCCGCTACACCGCCCAGAAGCTCAGCAGCATTAAAGCCCAGTTCGGCCCGCGTTCGATTATGACCACCGGGTCGTCGCGCGGTACCGGGAATGAAACCAACTACGTGATGCAAAAATTTGCCCGCGCGGTGCTGCACACCAACAACGTCGACTGCTGCGCGCGCGTTTGTCACGGTCCTTCCGTCGCCGGACTTCAGGAGACCCTCGGCAACGGTGCAATGAGCAACTCTATCAACGATATTGAACACTCCAAATGCCTGCTGGTATTTGGCTATAACTGCGCAGACTCCCACCCTATCGTCGCCCGGCGCGTGCTAAAGGCCCGTGAAAACGGCGCGAAAATCATCGTCTGCGACCCGCGCCGCATCGAAACGGCGCGCATTGCCGATCAACATCTGCAATTGAAGAACGGTAGCAACATGGCGCTGGTGAACGCCTTTGGCTATGTGCTTCTGGAAGAGGAGCTGTACGACAAGAACTACGTCGCGCGGTTTACCGAAGGACTTGAGGCCTATCGGCAGACGGTGAAAGAGTATGCCCCAGAGCGCGTAGAACACCTCACCGGCATCCCCGCCCGCGACGTTCGTCAGGCAATGCGCACCTTCGCGGCGGCCCCTTCCGCCACCGTAATGTGGGGAATGGGCGTGACCCAGTTTGGCCAGGCCGTCGATGTCGTCAAAGGGCTTTCCAGCCTGGCACTGCTGACCGGCAACCTCGGCCGCCCTGCCGTCGGTGTCGGTCCCGTGCGCGGGCAAAACAATGTTCAGGGCGCCTGCGATATGGGCGTTCTGCCGAATATGTTCCCCGGCTATCAGGATGTGACCGATCCGGCTGTCCGGCAGAAGTTCGCCGATGCCTGGGGGATTGACGTCAATAACATGGACGATCGCGTCGGAACGCGCATTACCGAAGTGCCTCACCTTGCGCTGGAAGGCAAGGTCAAAGCCTATTACATCATGGGGGAAGATCCGCTGCAGACGGAAGCCGATCTCGGCCTGGTCCGCAGCGGTTTCGAGGCGCTTGACTTCGTGGTGGTTCAGGACATCTTTATGACCAAAACGGCGGAAGTGGCGGACGTTCTGCTCCCTGCCACCTCATGGGGCGAACACGGCGGCGTTTTTACCTGCGCCGACCGGGGTTTCCAGCGTTTTGGCCAGGCTATTGAGGCCAAAGGCAACGTGAAGCGCGACTGGGAGATCATCAGCCTGCTCGCCACCGAGATGGGCTATCCGATGCATTACGACGATAACCAGCAGATCTGGGATGAAATGCGCGAGCTGTGCCCGCTCTTCTACGGCGTGACGTATGAAAAAATGGGCGAGATGGGCCACGTGCAGTGGCTGTGCCCGACGCTCGATCACCCCGGCACGCCGTACCTCTACAAAGATAATCAGTTCGATACCCCGAGCGGTAAAGGGCAGCTCTTTGCCGCTCCGTGGCGCGCGCCGGCCGAGACGCCCGATGATGATTATCCGCTGGTACTCTGCACGGTACGCGAAGTTGGGCACTACTCCTGCCGCTCGATGACCGGGAACTGCGCCGCGCTGCAAAGCCTCGCCGATGAGCCGGGACGGGTGCAGGTGAATCCTGCCGATGCGGAGAGACTAGGTATTAGCGACGGTCAACTGGTCTGGGTACGTTCGCGCCGGGGTAAAGTGATCACCCGCGCCAGCATTAGCGAGCGCATCAACGCCGGGGCGGTCTATATGACCTATCAGTGGTGGATCGGGGCCTGCAATGAGCTGACGCAGGATAATCTCGACCCCGTATCAAAAACGCCGGAGACAAAATATTGTGCGGTGCAACTGGAGGCCATTGAGGATCAGCGCTGGGCGGAGGAATTTGCTGCGTCGTCTTACCAGACGATGAAAACGCGATTGATCAATGCCGTGAACGTCTGATGCACCTGCCGGGTGGTGTCAGCACCACCCGGCAACAGCGCCACGCTTTAGCGTTATTGCTGGTTATAAGCTGTTAATCAGATAGTCACGCAGCCGGTTCGGACAGGCATTTTTCTCTACCATCCGGTGAATCAAGGCCATAAGTTCAAAATCGCTGCGCAGATCGAATTTCTGCATCAGCAGATATTTATGCGTAAAAATGGTTTTATCACTGGTGTTTAGTTTATTCGCAATCTGCCCTACCGATAACCCGCGGTAAAAATTGACCATAACGCGAATCTGCTGCGGCGATAATATTTTGTGCTGGCATTCGTAGCAGCTTTTATTCTTCCAGCGATAGCCCGGTAATTGCGTGCGATACCATGCGATAAAGAGCGCCTCACCGATCCGATCGAGCGAGGCCCGGCGAGAGATAAAAATCATATCCTGAAAACAGGAGGGAAATGCCGAGAAACGCTGCTCATCATCAACCAGGCCGATCACAATCCCTTTTTTCCGCGCCTGTAGCTCGGGATAACAGGTCAACGTTTCCCCCTGGCATAAAGAGAGAAAAATGATATCCGCAACGCTGACATTTTCCGGCGTAAGTTCAACCTCAAAATGAAGCTGGTGTCTGAAATTATGAAAGAAGAACTCCCCCAGAAAACGCTTTAGGCCATCTCGAAAAAATGAATCTGTCTCTTTTATCAGAATATTCAACATTACCGTTACCGACATCTGTCAATCATTAAGAAATATCAACCCATGTACTGATTAGTTGTACTGCATCGTCATGACGACGACGGCACTGATGCTCCCCGGCGTTGCGCCGCCCGTGGAAGATCTGACCGATGCCAGCATGGCCATCGTTGCGGTTCTGTCTGCTGCAATAGTTTGTGTAATACTTGTTCCGGTTCCCTTCATTGCACCCGTTGCGGCCTCACTCATCGCAATCGCGACGTTCGTGGCCGAACCGCTGTTCATGTAGTAATCCGCCCCGGCGACCGGATCGGGGTTTCCGGTAAAGGAGACCGTCACGCTGCGCGTCCCTGTCGGACACTGGGTAAACAGCAGGTTAAACGGCACAGGATCGGACGATGACCCTGGCGTAGCCATATTGGATGCCTGAATATTGCCAAGGTTGATATCCAGACTGTTATTTCCCCCATTAAAGATACAGGGAGAGGCCACAATATTTCCGGTAACGCTGACGCTAACGCTGTCCGTCGCAAAGGTATTGCAGCTTACTAATATGGCGGCAAGCGCTGCCGTGCGCAGAATATTCATCATTTATCCTTTACTGATACGTCAAATTTAAGGTTGCAGACGCATTGGCAGTACCGGGTTCAACCGTCGTTTGGGTCTGGTAATAACGCGCTGTTAATGGAAATGCCTGCTGCCCACCCGCGGCGGCATTTAACGGCAGACGGGTATTTAACGAGAGAGGCGTACCGTTATAGAGCAGTTGAACGCCAACCCCTTTCGCCGTGCCGGTATTACCCTGCCCCGTCAGCGCGAGCACGCTCGTTGTTGCTACGTCCGGGTTCTGAATGCCACTGAGCGAAACGTTGACGTTTGCCCCCGGGTCGCAGTTCAGACCCAGGTTTTGCGTATTCTGAGCGCCCGTCGGCGTGGTTCCGACCGTTGAGCCAAACGTCGCGGCAGAAATATCGCCGATGGGAAACGACAGCTGCGGCGTCGTTATGCTGCAGGCCAGCACGTTGATGATCCCGTCCAGAAGCTTCGTCGTAAGGCCATCGCGATACACACCATCGCTCCCCTGCAGCATAACGACACCCAGTACGCCGGGCGTCAGCGAGCCAGAGGCAACGGGTCCGGTAACGACAAGTTCTATTTTACCGCCCCACCATTCGACATAACTTGTCTGCGCGTTATAAGAAAAGGTATAGGTCGGGTTTTCAAAATAATTACCTGATGAAAAGCGCACGCCAATACCGCTTACATTGGTGTTATAAACGTGATTACCGTAAGTACTCGGCGTTGCATTAAGGTACCGCATGCTAAACCCGAGCATTAACGGATTAGTACAGCCGCTTAAATAAGACCCGGTGACCGACGCATTTTTTGAAAATAATACCGTGCCAACCGCGACATCACGCTGCACCGTAATTGTGCCGATGGACAAAGTGGATTCCTGTGGCGTAATCGTTGTGCAGGTTCCTGCATGAGCACTATTCCAGGCAGCGGTGAGACACAGCAGGAACAGGATGTTAAGTATGCGCATTTTAAAAACCCTAAATACAAGTGACGTTAATTTCAGTAATTCCGCCTGCCGAAGATTGCGGCGAAAGCCGGAACGGCGCGCGGCACTGCCGATCGCTTTCCACTCCCCACGTAACGAATACTGTCCCCTGCGAATCCAGGCCAGTGAGATAGACTTGCCCTTTGTCGCCAACAATAAAGCTGCTGTTGTCGCTGCCTTTCAGGCTCACGATTGCACCAAAAGGAACAAAATGGCCGTTATGCATTAACGTGAATAATGCCCGCCTTCCCACTTTCGCCTTATAGTCGGCCAGGACAATTGCACCGCGCGTCGGCGTCACCGTGCGGGTATTAATATCCAGTTCAACGTCATCCGGCATACTTTCCGGGGCAAGCGTGATGTCATTTTTACGGTACGCGGAAAGGTTACTGACCACCGTATATCCCCGGAAATCTGTTTTTGCCCCCGGCTGATTACGGATATCTACGTCATGCACGCCCGGTGCGCTAATCAGAACATTGGTCTCCCCCAGAGGCTGAGAAAGCGTAATCCCCTCTCTGTGAGCAAGAATGCCCCCCTGCAAACCATAGTTAAGACGCTCGCTGTTTTTGTCGTAGCTATAGCCCGCCGTCACTTCGCCGTACGTGCCCCTGTAATCCCCGTTCATGTTGCCCGTATAGCCAACGCCGTCCGACCCATACCCTTGCTGCACGTTCCAGTTCAGCCCATGGTTTTCCAGCGCCACGCCGTTCAGACCAATGTTCTGCGTGGTGCCGTTATTCTTGCTGGCGCTCACGCTATAGTTAGCCCAGGTCTGCGGCAGGAATTTTTCAAGCGGAATGCTGACGTTAAAGGCCAGCAGCTGATCGTTGTCGTAGCGTTTATTGCCGTCATATGAGCCCGCGCTGCCGTTTTTACTGTAAGTCCAGGTGAGTCCGTAGCTAATGTTGTGCCAGTAGTTGTTGTAACCCAGGCTGTAAGACGCCATCCTTTTGCCCGAATTCCAGTAATCTTCACGGACCGCGCTCAGCGTCAGCGAGCCAAGATTGCTGCCCAACGTCTGGCTCATCGTGAGCTCGGCACGGTTACGACGACGGTCCTGGAGCGCAGAGCTGTCTCCCCAGGAATCAAGGATCTCCTGCATGCCGTAGTAACCGCTGGTCGAATAGCGGTAGCCCGCAATCGAAAATTGGGTCCCTGTCCCGATAAAGTTCTTGCTGTAACGCGCACGCCAGGACTGCCCGATGGATTTTTCTTCCCCCTGCGGGGTTGACCAGGCCTGGGTCATGTCCGCCGAAATCGCGCCGAAATCCCCCATGTTTTTCCCGACCCCGGTGGCGATCGACTGATATTTGCTCGACTCCTGCAGCCCGCCATAGAGCGTGAGGCCATATGGCAGACCATAAATCCCCGTGATTTGGCCAAACGGGGTCTTATCCACGCTGCTGCTGTAAGAACGATACTGCCCTCCGGTCACCGCATACTTAAGGCGCCCTTCGCGCTGCAAAACCGGTAATGAGGCATAAGGCAGGGTGAAATGCTGCTCGCTGCCGTCAGCTTCCTTAATGGTGACGTCCAGATCGCCTGCCCCGCCGGTGGGATACATATCGGTAATTTCAAAGGCGCCGGGCGCGACATAGGTCTGGTAAATCTGATAGCCATTCTGGCGAACAATGACCTGAGCATTCGTACGCGCAATCCCACGCACGACGGGCGCGTAGCCTTTGAGCGAATCCGGGAGCATGTCATCATCGGAAGCCAGCTGTCCGCCGCGAAACGGTATACTGTCGAACACGTCGGCGGGCGCGGAGCTATCGCCCAGCGTGAGCTCCGCCTTGAGCGGAATAATCGCCCGCTGTGCATAGGTGTAGACGGTATCCCATTTGTCCTGACCGTTCTCATCACGCGACCAGGTGGTGTAGTTGCGCAGTCGCCATGGCCCAACGTTGAGGCCTGGACGTAAGTTGGCGTACTGACTGCTGCTGTTTTTACTCTCGCTCTGTTTCGCCCAGCTGTTGGCTCCGCTCAGGCTGTAGTTGAGCATCGCAGCGGCGATCCCCTCGTCCCACTGTTCTGGCGGGACATACCCTCTCGCAGGCAGGTCGATCGCGGCCTGGGGAATGCTGATAACAAGCCGCTGTGCGCCAAACTGAAAATCCGTAGTGGCGTGAGGAATTGCCTGGAGGTCGACGCAGGAGGTGCTTTCAACCGCCAGGTTGGGGAACAGCGCCCTTTTAACGCCCCATTTTTTTAGCTGATCCATGCTCAGGCAGGGCTGCAGGCTATCGTTTTCCTGCCCATCTTTCCCGGCAACAAAATCAATATCGCTGGTCTCAATAAGCTGGTCGTCGAGGATGATGTCAACATGGTATTTCCCTGGTGCCTGCGAACCTGATTCAAATGCAGATAAATCGGCTTTAGCCATTCCCGGATTATCAAGTTCCACCAGTTCGGCGTTAAAGGAATCACGGGCGTTAACCACGGGGACTGCATTCGCCAGCGCGAAGGCAATACACATTGCCAGACGCGCGGGCTGCATTTTTATATTGCTTGTTGCCATCATCATAAACCTGACTCGATATTGCGGATGCCACTTTTCTCAGGAACTAAAAGCTGGCCTGATGTATTATTCCCGGGCTGCCATAATCGTTAATCACTTTAAATACGATCTGATTGCCATTAACGCCTGGCGGTAAGCGAAATGCTGCCACTGCGCCAGGTGCAACCCAGGAAACATCCTCCAGCTTTTTACCGCCGACGCTTATTTCATTAAAGTTGATCACATACGGTGTAGGATTTGTGACCTGAAGGTTGTTTCCGCTCCGGGACCAGGTTAATTTATTCGCCTGTTCTTCCGGTGTTGACGCCTTCAGGCTTGTCGGGCGATAAATAAGCTTAATACGTGTTTTAACGGCAATTTGTAACGAGTTTGCCTGTTTGCTCGCTGAAGGTATCGCTTTAATATTTAACCAGAAGAGGCTTTCTATATCCTGCGGCAGTGAGCCGGAGAGTAAAATCCGTTCAATATTTTGCTGGCCGCCGTTCAGTCTGTACAAAGGTGGCGTGACGATAAAAGGTGCTTTATTAGCATTACCCTCTGGCATGTCGACCCAGGACTGGATTAAATAAGGGGCGGCATCCGCATTGTTTACACTGATGAATGCCTCTTTTTTCCCGCCATCAAAAATTACGCGGGTACCACCAATAATAACCCCGGCATAAGCATGCGAAACAGATACAGTAATAACCGCCGCACTCAGCAGGGTTTTGCAAATAAAATTCATTTTGGACCTCTTAAAACAAGGGGGCAGTTTATGCCCCCGCGCAGCGCCTCGCGGAGCTGACTCTTGTTCTGCTTAATGACTAGTTGTAAACAACGGAGAAGTTAGCGACGGAGTTGGCAGGACCCGCCGTTACCGATGCCGCCGTTGAAATATACTGTGCATAGAAATTCAGCGTATTGTCTGCGGTGCTGCTCAGTACATAGTTGTAGCCGTTGCTGCCGTGCAATGGCAGATCGGCTTTATCAGCGGTCATTAAATTAATGGCAACACCCGTTGCCGCCCCGGCGACAGAGGTATCAATCGCCAGCAGATCGGCGTTGGTCAGGTCAGGCGTACCGTCAAAACGAACTTTGGCACTGGTGACCGTAACCGGGCAGTTCTTCAGAATAATATCGAATTTCGTTGCCGCCGTTCTGGACCCTGTTGTCGGGAATTCTGTTTTATAATAATCGCCTAATACGACCACCTGGTTTTGAGAAGCAACAGCCACGTCGCAGGCTGAATCCAGGATGTTACCATTAAAATTAACGGTTCCTGCGGCGGCGAGAACATTGCCCATCATTAAGGCTGAACCCGTCGCAACCATCGCTAAAATAATACTCTTTTTCATAATGTTCATTTTCCTGTTCACGGGATAACTTTATTTATTATTGAAATTCAAGCAGCAGAAGACCGATAAAAGAATCGCTAAGGGTTCTTTTATTTTTCGCTGAATGGCTTAAGGTCTTCCTGACTGACTGGTCAAAATTTATATAATCATTTTAATGAGTACAACTTTTAGATGGTCTAGCTGTAGACTCTGATTTAACGAAAACTCAACATTTACGTCAGCAAAATCATATCTTATATTGCAGAAGTCTATTATTAGACCTTTCGAATTTTGTATTTATATTCAACCAGTTACCCCCACAAGAACTCCCGGTCTACTTTTAGACCTCACCAGAATATTCCCTGAGTTCTTCGTTTTTAAGATAATTCCCTCTGCAGATCAAAAATTGATCACACAAGAAGTCGATGTGAGGTATCTTATGAATACACGTTTAACCACCCCACTGAATAATTATCAATCCTCCGTTCTGGATTTAAAGCCGTTCGCCGATATAGACACCCTGATTAAACATGTGCTGCCAGCCGCCAGCAGAATGATCATCGGTCGGGGGGAGACGGTACATTATTATAAAGATAATGTCCGGCAGTGTTTTTTGTTAATCCAGGGCAGCGTGGCGCTTCATCGTCGCGGCGACGGTATTGTGTTAAATTCTGAATCTGCGCCTTTTATTCTGGGCGTCAGCAGCCAGTTTTCCTCTGAGCACCTGTACGTCAGGGCACTGGAGACTGCCGAGATCGCGCGCGTCTCGCTGGAGAGTTTCAATCAAATAGTGTCCCAGTACGATTTATGGGAGCACTTCTCAAAACTGCTTATTTATACCGCCTCGCGGGTATACGAACATTGTGCACAAATATCGCAAATGTCTGCTTACGATATCATCCGCTTCCAGCTTGTTGAGCTGATGCAAGAGCCGGACGCCATACGGCAAAATACAACGGCGGCAGCCTACATCAAAAGCCGGACGTATCTTTCACGTAGCGGAATTATGCGTATTCTGTCGGAACTGCGGACCGGCAAGTACATCACCATGGAGCGCGGCGTGCTGCTTGAAATTCACCATCTGCCACGCAAATATTGATTGCCACCGTGCCTGTCCCGGCGAGAAACGCTATAATTAGCCAGGTTATTTTTAAGGTTACCGGCTACCATGTCCCTTCCAGAAAAGTCTCACCGTGGCTCGCCCTACGCACAAGAGCTTATTTCTCACTTACTGCCTGATTGCACAACGCGACGCACCGCTCGCGGTGAGCGGCTCGATCTTCAGATCAACGGTCAGGGAATGTGCTATTTAATTCTTGAGGGGACGGTCGCTATCTACAGAAGAAGCGACGACATGATGCTCTCCACGGCCCGCAGCCCCGCCCTTTTCGGTCTCGCTAATCTGACAGATATCTATTTCAATGATTACCTGAAGACCGTTAGCCCGTGCCTGATAGGAACGCTCACCACCGAACGGTTGAATGAGATTCTCAAGGAAAAGGCGCTGTGGGGGCTGCTCTCGAAACAACTGATGTTTGTCTATAGCCGGCTTTATAACAACGTGATGCCGCAGGGCGCACCGACGGCATATGAGATGATTCGCCAGCAGCTGATAAAGCTGATGGAGGAAGATGAAAGTTATCGCAGCAGCGTAACGGCGGAAAGGTATATTCGGGAGAAAACCCAGCTCTCCCGCAGCGGCGTAATGCGCATTCTGGCGGATTTAAAAACCGGCGGATTTATCGAAATGGAAGAAGGCAGGCTTATTAAAATCAACAAGCTCCCCGCTAAATACTGAATGTCAGACACAAAAAAGGCCGCACTCGCGGCCTGTTCAACAACACTCACTCAATGGACGTGAACGCCCAACCGCCAGGCAAAGTAGATCTCTTCTTTCAGTTCATTCGAAGAGAGCGCCAGCAGATCCGTGAACTCCAGCTCAAGCTGTTTCAGCTTTTTCAGGTACTGCGCCGGAGACAGGTTGCTCTTATCGCGACGTAAATATTCAATTGCCAGCTGTGTTGGGGTTATTTCAGTATCCATGATGTCCTCGCTTATGTACAAATCCTGACCAGTATATCACAACATGCTGGCTAGTTTTTGACCAAAGGCAATTCATCTGAAAACTTTACACGACCGCCGTCGTCAGACGCGACGAGCAGCACAGGCGATCCTGCTCGTCGAGAATATCAATCTGCCACACCTGGTGGCGGCTGCCAGCGTGCAGCGCGCGGCAGATACCGCGCACGCGCCCGCTGCGCACCGAGCGAATGTGGTTGGCATTCACCTCAAGCCCGACCACCTTCTGTTCGCCTTCGGTGCAGAGATATCCCGCGACGGAGCCCAGGGTTTCCGCCAGCACGACGGAAGCCCCGCCGTGCAACAGGCCAAACGGCTGATGGGTGCGACTATCGACAGGCATCGTCGCCTCCAGATCGTCTTCCCCAATGCGGGTGAACTGGATATCCAGCAGCCCCACCATATTCCCCTCGCCCATGGCGTTTAGCGCCTGCAGCGTGACGGCACGTTTCCAGATCATCCAATTATCTCCAGTAAAGCCTGTAATGGGTGGCGTACGCCGTTACCCTCAACCCGTTTCACCTGGCTGCGGCAGGAGTAGCCCGTCGCCAGGCAGCGGTTTCTTGGCAATCGCTGCATCGCCTGATGCCACGACAGCTCATAGATGCCGAGCGAGTTGGCGTGGTTTTTCACCTCGTGGCCGTAGGTGCCCGCCATACCGCAGCAGCCCACGCTGACGTTCTCCAGCTTCGCGCCGAAACGCGCAAAAATAGACGCCCATTGCGCCGGGGCGCCGGGCAGCGCCGTCACTTCCGTACAGTGTCCGAACAGATACCACGGTTCACCACCAGCCTCCTGAATGGCCTTCTCTTCCAGGGCTGCCGGCAGCCACTCGTGCACCAGCATGACGTGGAAATCGCCGCGCTTATCACCCAGCGTCTGCTTGTATTCATCGCGATAGCAAAGCACCAGCGCCGGATCGACGCCGACCATCGGCATCCCAAGTTCGGCGATCCGGTTGAGAAAATCAGCGGTTTTTTGCGCCGTTTTCGCAAAGCGGTTCAGGAAGCCTTTAATGTGCTGCGCCTTGCCGTTTGGCGAGAACGGCAGCACTACCGGCTGATAGCCCAGTTTTTCAACCAGGCGGATGAAGTCAGCGACCACCTGCGCGTCGTAGTAGCTGGTGAACGGATCCTGGACCACCAGCACCACCTTCGCTTTTTGCTCAGGAGTAAGCGCTTCGAGCTGTTCCAGGGTCATGTTCGCCGAGCGGTGGCCGACGAGCTGGCGCTGCAGCGACGGCACCGACAACAACGGCAGATCGACCATGCCGATATGCTTTTCGGAAAGCTTGCGCACCAGCGGCTGATTGATAAAGAAGTTAAAGGTCTTCGGCGCGCGCGCCATCAGCGGCGCGTAGCTTTCCACCGTCGCCACCAGATGATCGCGCACCGGGCGCAGATAGCGGGTGTGGTAGAGCTGCAGGAAACGCGAGCGGAATTCCGGCACGTCGATTTTAATCGGGCACTGGGTAGAGCAGGCTTTACAGGCCAGACAGCCGGACATCGCCTCTTTCACCTCATGGGAGAAATCATACTCGCCCTTATTGGCATGCCAGCTGTTGCGGGTGCGCTCAATCAGCGAGCGCAGGCTGGCCCGTTTTTCCGGCAGCTCCTGCTCCAGCTTCAGGGGATCGACGCCACGGTCCGCCAGCAAACGCAGCCACTCGCGCACCAGCGTCGCACGCCCTTTCGGCGAGTGAATGCGGTTGCTGGTGATTTTCATTGACGGGCACATCGGGCTTTTCACGTCAAAGTTAAAGCACAGGCCGTTGCCGTTACACTCCATCGCGCCGCGCCAGGACGAGCGCACCGCAATCGGAATCTGTCTGTCATACGTACCGCGCTTAACGGCATCCACCTGGAGCATCGGCGCGTCCACCCCTTCAGGCGGGCAGATTTTCCCCGGATTGAGGCGATTATCCGGGTCGAACGCCGCTTTGACCTTGCGCAGCTCCGCGTAAAGCTGCTCCCCGAAGAACGCCGGGCTGTATTCCGCGCGGAACCCTTTCCCGTGCTCCCCCCACAGCAGACCGCCGTATTTGGCGGTCAAGGCCACGACGTCGTCGGAGATCTGCTTCATCAGGATCTCCTGCTGCGGGTCGCACATGTCCAGCGCCGGACGCACGTGCAGCACCCCGGCATCCACGTGGCCGAACATGCCGTAGCTCAGGCCGTGGCCGTCCAGCAGGGCGCGAAACTCCACGATATAATCCGCCAGATGCTCGGGCGGCACGCAGGTGTCTTCGGCAAACGGAATCGGCTTCGCCGCCCCTTTCGCATTTCCAAGCAGGCCCACGGCTTTTTTACGCATGGCGTAAATACGCTCGATACCGGCCAGATCGTGACAAAGCTGCCAGCCAATCACGCCGCCTTCGCCATGAGCAATCAGCTCATCCAGGCGCTGGCAGAGCGTCGTCACCTGGCTTTCAATCAGCTCCGCGTCATCACCGGCAAATTCCACGATGTTGAGGCCAAGCATCTCTTTGTCCGGCACGTCGGTAATCAGCTCGCGCACGGAGTGCCAGACGATATCTTCCCGCGCCAGATTCAGCACCTTAGAGTCGACGGTTTCCACCGACAGCGCCTGCGCTTCCACCATAAACGGCGCATTGCGCAGCGCGGAGTCGAAGGAGTCATATTTGACGTTCACCAGGCGACGCACCTTCGGCAGGCGGGTGATATCCAGCTGCGCCTCGGTAATAAACGCCAGCGTTCCTTCGGAGCCGGTCAGCACGCGGGTTAAATCAAACTGCGTCAGGTCGTCGTTAAACACGTGGCGCAGGTCGTAGCCCGTTAAGAAGCGGTTCAGTTTGGGGAATTTGTCGAGAATAAGCTGGCGGTTGTCGCGGCAGCGCTCCAGCACGGTGCGGTAGATGCGCCCGCTGGTGGTGTTATCTTTACCCAGCGTTTCCGCAAGTTCGACCGGCATCGGCTGGGTATCAAGGATATCGCCGCCTAACAATACTGCCCGCACGCCCAGCACGTGATCGGAGGTTTTACCGTAGACCAGCGACCCCTGCCCGGAGGCATCGGTGTTGATCATCCCCCCGATGGTTGCTCGGTTGCTGGTGGAGAGTTCAGGGGCAAAAAAGTAGCCGTAAGGCTTGAGGTACTGATTAAGCTGATCTTTGATAACGCCCGCCTCAACCCGCACCCATCCCTCTTCGGGGTTGATCTCAATGATGCGATTCATATAGCGCGACATATCAATAATGATGCCCTGGTTCAGCGCCTGACCGTTGGTTCCGGTGCCACCCCCGCGCGGCGTGAAGACCAGAGAGGCAAACCGCTCCTGCGTTGCCAGCCGGGCGATAAGCGCCACGTCGGCCGTGGAACGAGGGAAAACGACCGCATCGGGAAGAAGCTGGTAGATACTGTTATCGGTTGCCATCGTCAGCCTGTCGGCATAGTTCGTGGCGGTATCACCTGTAAAACCCTGTTGCTCCAGTGCCTGCAAAAAATTAAGCACCAGCTGAACGACGCCAGGTGCCTGAGAAATCTGTGGGATCATTACTGTCGACCCTAATTAGAGTTGTGGGAATCGTTTGCGTGTATCTTAAAAGTTTTATCACATTTTTTTCTTATAATCTCTGCTGAATTACAGGCAGAATTCGCCTGTCAAAAACCGCTGCGATCGCTAATGATAAGAGAGACGCGGTTTTCCATTCCCGCCAGTGGTACTGGCGTTCTTTTAAGGAAAGTTTCATTTATGGTCAATCTTCGCCAGCCCAGGGATGTTGCGCAAATTCTGCTGTCGGTGCTGTTCCTGGCCCTCATGATTATTGCGTGTCTGTGGATTGTTCAACCCTTTATTCTCGGCTTCGCCTGGGCTGCGACCGTTGTCGTCGCCACGTGGCCTTTGCTGCTGCGCTTGCAGAAACTGCTGTTTGGCCGCCGCGGGCTGGCCGTGCTGGTGATGACGCTGCTGCTGTTCCTGCTGTTTATTATTCCAATTGCGCTGCTGGTAAACAGCCTTGTCGACTCCAGCGGCCCGGTGATCCGCGCCGTGACAAGCGGCGACCTGACGCTGCCGGACCTCGGCTGGCTGAACAGCATTCCGGTCGTGGGCGCTAAGCTTTACAGCGGCTGGCATAGCCTGCTGGAGATGGGCGGCAGCGCGCTGATGGCGAAAGTGCGTCCGTATATTGGCACCACCACCACCTGGTTTGTCGGTCAGGCCGCACATATCGGCCGCTTTATGATGCACTGTACCCTGATGCTGGTCTTCAGCGCCCTGCTTTACTGGCGCGGTGAGCAGGTGGCTTTAGGCGTTCGTCACTTTGCCACCCGCCTGGCGGGAAAACGCGGTGACGCCGCGGTGCTGCTGGCCGCGCAGGCCGTGCGCGCGGTCGCCCTGGGCGTCGTGGTGACGGCGCTGGTGCAGGCGGTGCTGGGCGGTATCGGCCTGGCGATTTCTGGCGTACCGTACGCCACCGTCTTTACCGTAGTCATGCTGATGACCTGCCTTGCACAACTGGGGCCGCTGCTGGTGCTGGTTCCGAGCATTATCTGGCTTTACTGGACGGGTGATACCACGTGGGGAACGGTGCTGCTGGTCTGGAGCTGCGTGGTTGGCACCATGGATAACGTGATTCGCCCCATCCTCATCCGCATGGGCGCAGACCTGCCGCTGATCCTGATCCTCTCCGGGGTTATCGGCGGGTTGATTGCTTTCGGGATGATCGGTCTGTTCATTGGCCCGGTGCTGCTTGCCGTTACCTGGCGTCTGTTCTCCGCCTGGGTTCATGAAGTGCCGCCGCCTGGAACCGACCCGGACGTGATTCTGAGCGAGCTGGAAGAGCTGGAAGAAAAGAATACCCATTAAGCCTTGTTGCCGGGTGGCGCTTACGCTTACCCGGCCTACATTATCCCGCACAATACTTTAACGCCGCTAAAGTATTTATTCGTTGCACACTGGTCAGACCCGCCATTTCAGCACTAAGTCCGCTATTATTCTCAAGAAATCTTTACGTCTCTTTAACTATTGAGACGAATCTGATCGACGCTAAAAATTACAATGCCTACTATTAGCTCACGGTTATAAATCAACACCTTGATTTATAAGCATGGAAATCCCCTGAGTGAAACAACGAATTGCTGTGTGTAGTCTTTGCCCATCTCCCACGATGGGCTTTTTTTTATCCTGACTACGCGCGCGTAACCTCACAGGCACTGAGCATCTGCCACTCAGCAGGCAGCACCCGCGTTTCACCTGTCACATTGACCGTCAACGCCTGGCGGATATCCGCCGACGATGCGCCAATCTGCAGTTCAAACTCGCCCGGCTCAACGATGCGCTTGCCGTCACGGCGGGTGAAGTTGAACATCTCAACCGGCAGCGTGAAGGTGAGCGTGGCGGTTTCGCCCGGCGAGAGCGTGACGCGCTGGAAGGCCTTAAGCTCCTGAAGCGGGCGCACCTGGGTGGCGACCTTGTCCCGCACGTAGACCTGCACCACCTCGCTGCCGCTGCGCTCGCCGGTATTGGTGATATCCACGCTCAGCGTCACCTCACCGTCGACCGGCACGCTGCTTTCAGCGACGCGGGCAGTGCCCCAGCTAAACTGCGTCCAGCCGAGGCCGAAACCAAACGGGTAGCGCGCACCGAAATGGAACGCGAACGGCGTGCCGCCGCTTTTCAGCTTGTGGTTATAGTAGAATGGCATCGCCCCGGCGCTTTTCGGCACGCTGACCACCAGCCGGCCCTGCGGCTCCGCGCGACCGGTTAACACATCGGCAATCGCCCAGCCCCCTTCCTGTCCCGGCGCCCAGGCCATCATCAGCGCGGCAATCTTCTCCTCCAGCCCCTGAAGGTTGTACGGACGCCCGCCGGTCATCACGACGATCACCGGTTTGCCCGTCGCCACCAGCGCCTCCAGCAGCTGTTGCTGCACGCCCGGCAGATTCAGGGAGTCGGTATCGGAGCCTTCCCCTACCGTGCCGCTCTGGAACAGCCCGGCGAGATCGCCCACGAAGGCCACCACCACATCACTCTCCTGTGCGGCGCTGACCGCCTCGGGGATAAGTGCGGTACTTTGCGACACCGGAGACTGCTGCATTGGCTTGCCGCCGCTGTCGCCCGGGAAGACCGGCGCACCCGCCATCCGTTTTTCAATAATGTGGCACCCTTTCGCGTAGCGCACGTTCGATGCACCCAGGTACTGCTCCAGCGCCGCGCGCGGCGTCGTCACCTGCGAGGTCTCCTCAACCATATCGCTGATGATCAGATGGACCGGGAAGCTATACCCGCTGAGTAACGCCAGCGGATCGTCTGCCGTCGGCCCCACCACCGCCACGCGGGGTTTACCGTTCAGCGGCAGAATGCCGTTGTTTTCCAGCAGCGTGACCGATTTTGTCGCCACCTCCCGCGCCACCTGGCGGGTCATCTCATTTTGCAGATCGATGCCGTTTTCATCGGCATACGGGTTCTCAAACAGGCCGAGACGGAATTTTTCGGTCAGCGTACGCGCCACGATCTCATCGACTTTCGCCATAGAGATCAGCCCGCGCTCTACCGCTTCCGCCAGATGGCGTGCGCAGTCATCTTTCGGCAGCTCAACGTCCAGCCCGGCGTTAAACGCCAGCGCGGCGGACTCCGCTGCGTCGTGGGAAATCCCGTGGTGCTGGTGCAGCAGGCTGACGCCGCCGTAGTCCGCCACAATAATGCCGTCGAAGCCCCACTGTTCGCGCAGGACGGTGGTCAACAGGAAGCTGTCGCTGTGCCCCGGCTGGTTATCGATGTCGTGGTAGGCGGGCATGACCGAACCGGCATTTGCCAGCTTGACCGCCATTTCAAACGGCAGCAGGAAGGTGTCGTTCAGCTCGCTAAAACCAAGATGCACCGGGGCGTGGTTGCGCGCCCCTTCGCTGAACGAGTGGCCCACGTAATGCTTGAGCGTCGCCAGCAGATCGCGCTTGTCGCCTTGTAACCCTTTCACCCAGGCGGTTGCCATCACGCCCACCAGCCAGGGATCTTCCCCGAAGGTCTCTTCGGTTCGCCCCCAGCGGACGTCGCGGGAAACGTCCAGCACCGGGGCCAGCCCCTGCTGGCAACCGACGGAACGCGCCTCTTTACCGATCTGCTCTGCCGCGCGCTGCACCAGCTCCGGGTCCCAGGTCGAGCCGTAGTTGAGCGAGGACGGGAACAGGGTGGCGTCTTTGCACAGTAGCCCCACCAGGCACTCCTCGTGGAACAACGCCGGAATGCCAAGCCGCGTCTCTTCCATCATCATGCGCTGCAGGCGGTTAGCCGCGCGCACCCCGGTTTTCGCGTCAACGATGTGGGTGCCGAGCGGACGGGTGATCTGCCCGACGCCCAGTTTTAGCCGTTCGCTCAGCGCCGCCTGCTCGCTGACGCCGGCGAATTCGTCGCTCAAATCGCTGCGCTCCCGGTGGTTGCCGTTTTCATCAAGGATCAGCCAGTAGGCGTGCATCTGGGCGAACTTCTCTTCCGGGGTCATGCGCGCCAGTAAATCAGCGACGCGCTCGTGCACGGGACGTCCCGCGTCCTTATAGATAGCAGTCATATTTTACTCCTGTAGTGCGGAAGGGGTTGCCGGGCTGAGCTGCCCCGCGTCGGGTCTTACCTCACGCTTGCTGGCCAGCTCCCGGGCGATGGAATCCACCAGCCGGCTGTTGAGCTTGTAGATGGAAAGCAGCGCCACCATGCAGAGGAACAGCGCGCACGGAATAAGGGTGAACAGCGCGTTGATGGTGGAGAGCACGTGCGGCGCCTGGGCTGCCTGGCCCGGGGCGTAATCCACCATGCCGAGCACCCAGCCGACCACCGCCCCGCCCAGCGCAAGGCCAAACTTGATGGCGAACAGTGCGGTAGAGAAGACCAGCCCGTCCAGACGGCGGCCGCTACGATGCTCTTCGTAGTCGACCACATCAGAGAACATGGTCCACTGGAGCGGCGTGGTGAGGTTTTGAATAAAGCTAAAGACGATGTTAAGGCCAAAGATTAGCCACACCTGCGAAGGCGGCAGGAAGAAAATCAGCGCGCCGAAAATGACGAAGGACATTATCGTCCACTGATAGGCGCGTACGCGGTCAAATTTCCCCAGCAGGCGTTCAGATAATAACGCGCCGCTTAGCGAGGCCACCATGCCAGAAACAATAAAGGCAAAAACCAGCTCCGGGCGCAACAGTACATAGTTGACGTAATACATGGTGGCAGAGCCGCGCGTCACCACCGCCGTTAACAGCAAAATATTAAACACAAACACAATGCGCCACTGGCTGTTACCGGCCAGCAGTTTTAAATCGGTGAGCATGGAGCCGGAGGTATCATTGCGCGGGGAATAACGCTCACGGGTCATCAGGAAACAGCAAAAGAACAGCACAATTCCCAGCAGCCCCATCAGGCTCATGGCATAGAAATAGCCTTTCTGCAGATTGCCCTGGCCCAACAATGAGACCAGCGGCAGAGCGATAACCGTTACGATCAACCCACCAATAAATGACAGGCCAAAACGCCAGGACTGAAGGGAGTGACGCTCGCGCGGATCCAGCGTCAGCGCACCGGGCATGGCGCAGTAAGGCACGTTAATGGCGGAGTAAATCAGACTTAAAATCGCGTAGGTCGCGCAGGCATAAACAATTTTTGCCGTCGGCCCGACGTCCGGTACGTAGAAGGTAATAAGGCAGCTTACGCCAAAGGGAATAGCAAACCACAGCAGCCAGGGACGGAAACGGCCGTGACGCGTCTGCGTGCGGTCAACCAGCGCGCCAATACACGGGTCGACAAACGCATCAACCACGCGCACCACTAAAAACATGGTACCCATGATCGCGGCAGGCAAACCAAAAACGTCGGTATAGAAATAAGCAAGAAATAATGTGGCTGTTTGCCAGACCAGCGCGCTGGCCATATCACCTAAGCCATAACCTATTTTATCTTTGGTACGCAATACAGAGGAGAGTGTCATTGTTATTTGCCTTTTTATCAGGTTAAAACGTATTTCAACCAGTTGCGCATCATCTGAAGGGAAATGCGCAGTAAGGCTCAAGTATTAGCAACGCGTTGCGCACTAACAATTGTCTTAATTAACAGACAAATTATGATATTTGGTTTTTTAGATTATTTGTGATGGGGAGCAAATTAGAGGTGAAATAAAAAAGGCGAGGAATAAAATCCTCGCCTTTTTGCGATCGTGTTGCCGTTACTTGTTCAGTTCCGCCAGGCTCAGCCAGGTTTGCACTACCGTGTCCGGGTTCAGGGAGAGGCTGTCAATCCCCTCTTCCATCAGCCAGGCGGCAAAGTCTTCATGGTCGGATGGACCCTGACCGCAAATCCCGACGTATTTACCCTGCTTCTTCGCCGCGCGGATGGACATGGAAAGCAGCGCTTTCACCGCCTCGTTACGCTCGTCGAACAGCTCGGAAACCACGCCGGAGTCGCGGTCCAGGCCCAGCGTCAGCTGAGTCATGTCGTTCGAGCCGATAGAGAAGCCGTCGAAGTGCTCCAGGAACTGCTCGGCCAGCAGGGCGTTGGACGGGATCTCACACATCATGATGATCTTCAGCCCGTTTTCGCCGCGCTTCAGGCCCTGACGCGCCAGCTCGTCCACCACCGCTTTCGCCTGATCCACGGTACGCACGAACGGGATCATGATTTCGACGTTGGTCAGCCCCATGTCGTTGCGCACGCGTTTCACCGCCTCGCACTCCAGCGCGAAGCAGTCGCGGAAGCTGTCGGACACGTAGCGTCCGGCCCCGCGGAAGCCCAGCATCGGGTTCTCTTCTTCCGGCTCGTAGCGCTCGCCGCCCACAAGGTTAGCGTATTCGTTAGACTTAAAGTCAGACAGACGCACGATCACGCGTTTCGGGTAGAACGCTGCACCCAGCGTGGCGATCCCTTCGGTCAGACGGCCGACGTAGAACTCTTTCGGCGAGTCGTAACCTTTCATCATCTCGCGGATTTCGTTCTGCAGCTTCGCGTCCTGGTCGTCAAACTCCAGCAGCGCGCGCGGGTGAACGCCGATCATGCGGTTAATGATGAATTCCAGACGCGCCAGGCCAACGCCTTCGTTCGGCAGGCAGGCGAAGTCAAACGCGCGGTCCGGGTTACCCACGTTCATCATGATCTTCAGCGGCAGATCCGGCATGGTATCCACGCTGGAGCTCTTCACGCTGAAGTCAAGGATATCGGCGTAGACGTAGCCGGTGTCGCCTTCGGCACAGGAGACGGTCACGTTCTGCCCGTCCTTCATGCGCTCGGTGGCGTCACCGCAGCCGACAACCGCCGGGATCCCCAGCTCGCGGGCAATGATCGCCGCGTGGCAGGTACGGCCGCCGCGGTTGGTGACGATGGCCGACGCTTTCTTCATGATAGGTTCCCAGTCCGGGTCGGTCATGTCGGTCACCAGCACGTCGCCTGGCTCAATACGGTTCATCTCGCTGATGTCGTGGATCACTTTGACCGGACCGGCACCGATGCGGTGACCGATGGCGCGGCCTTCCGCCACGATTTTACCCTGCGCGTGCAGCGTATAACGCTCCATCACCTGGCCGCGAGAGCGAACGGTTTCCGGGCGCGCCTGAACGATAAACAGCTTGCCGGTGTTCCCGTCTTTCGCCCATTCGATATCCATCGGACGGCCATAGTGTTTCTCAATCTGCACCGCCTGCTTCGCCAGCTCCTGCACTTCGGCGTCGGTCAGGGAGAAGCGGTCGCGCTGCTCCTGCGGCACATCTTCAATCTTAACCTGCTTGCCATGCTCCTGGGTTGGGGCATAAATCATGCGGATTTTTTTCGAGCCCATGGTGCGGCGCACCACCGCCGGACGGCCCGCGGCAAGCGTAGGCTTGTGTACGTAGAATTCGTCAGGGTTCACCGCGCCCTGCACGACCATCTCACCCAGGCCCCACGCGGAGGTGATGAACACCACCTGGTCGAAGCCTGATTCGGTATCAATGGAGAACATCACGCCGGAGGAACCTACGTCCGAGCGCACCATGCGCTGCACGCCCGCGGAGAGCGCCACGCCGCGATGGTCATAGCCCTGGTGCACGCGATAGGAGATGGCGCGGTCGTTGAACAGGGAAGCAAATACGTGCTTCACCGCCACCAGCACCGCATCGTAGCCCTGAACGTTCAGGAAGGTTTCCTGCTGCCCGGCAAACGACGCGTCCGGCATGTCTTCTGCGGTCGCGGAAGAACGTACGGCAAAGGAGGCCTGCGCGTCGTCAGCGGAGAGCTGGTTGTACGCGTCATGGATAGCTTTTTCCAGTTCCGGCTGGAAAGGTGTGTCGATGATCCACTGGCGGATCTGCGCCCCGGCTTTGGCAAGCTCGGTGACGTCATCAATATCCGTTTTATCCAGTAGGTCGTAAATGCGCTGGTTTACACCGCTCTGGTCTAAAAACAGGTTAAACGCGTCGGCGGTCGTGGCAAACCCGTTTGGTACGGAGACACCCATACCGGACAGATTTGTAATCATTTCACCCAGGGAGGCATTTTTGCCCCCAACTCTGTCTACATCATTCATGCCGAGTTGGTTATACCAAAGCACCAGCGGTGACGAGCCATTGTTGGACATCGAAACAATCCTTTTGTGATATTTGATCGGAGTAAGTAACACCTGACTACGTATTTATACTGGCATAATTATTTGCGCTAAAAAAACGGTGAATCGTGTAAGCAATTTAAATTTTCAACTTTTCGGATAGTTTCCCACCAGCCAATAAACTGATGATTCCTCTATATTCAGCCAGAAACCACAAAAATAAAGTCGCTATTTGAAAAATGAAATCCGCTTTTCAGGAAAATCAAAAACATCATTTCATTTTAAATTCAGATAACTTCTTTGCTGTGCAATTAACTTTTTTAATTTATGCTTTCAGACAATTAGGTCCGATATTCAGGGTGGGTAAAATGGATAATGCTGTCGATCGTCACGTTTTTTATATTTCTGATGGTACGGCGATCACCGCCGAGGTGCTGGGCCACGCGGTGATGTCGCAATTCCCCGTTTCGATTAACAGCATCACGCTGCCGTTTGTGGAAAATGAGAGCCGTGCCAAAGCGGTGAAAGACCAGATTGACGCCATCTTCCAGCAGACCGGCGTGCGCCCGCTGGTGTTCTACTCCATCGTTATTCCTGAGATTCGCCACATCATTTTGCAAAGTGAAGGCTTTTGCCAGGATATCGTGCAGGCGCTGGTGGCCCCGCTCCAGAGCGAGCTTAAGCTTGACCCGACGCCTATCGCGCACCGCACACACGGGCTGAACCCCGGCAACCTGACCAAATATGACGCGCGTATTGCCGCCATCGACTACACCCTGGCGCACGACGACGGGATCTCGCTGCGCAACCTCGACCAGGCGCAAGTGATTTTGCTCGGCGTGTCGCGCTGCGGCAAAACGCCGACCAGCCTCTATCTGGCGATGCAGTTCGGCATCCGCGCCGCAAACTACCCCTTTATTGCCGACGATATGGATAACCTGGTGCTGCCCGCTGCGCTCAAGCCGCTGCAGCACAAGCTGTTCGGCCTGACGATTAACCCGGAACGTCTCGCGGCGATCCGCGAAGAGCGCCGCGAGAACAGCCGCTACGCCTCGATGCGTCAGTGCCGCATGGAGGTTTCCGAAGTGGAAGCGCTGTACCGCAAAAACCAGATCCCGTGGCTGAACAGCACGAACTATTCGGTAGAAGAGATCGCCACCAAAATTCTCGACATCATGGGGCTTAATCGCCGCATGTACTAATAAGCTAGTACATTAGCTCGGATTCATGTATCATCCTTTTCAACAGCGGGGCGGTGTCGCCCCGAACTTGAAATCAGCAGGGATTGGTTTAATGTGATGCCCATCACTTCCCGGTAGTCTGCCGATGAAGCAAAAATTTTCTGAGACAAGTCATGAATAAAACCGATGAACTCCGCACGGCGCGCATAGACAGCCTGGTCACCCCGGCTGAACTGGCCGAGCGGCACCCCGTTTCCGCCGCGGTCGCGGAACATGTGACGGCCTCCCGCCGCCGCATTGAAAAAATCCTCAATGGTGAAGACAAGCGTCTTCTGGTGGTGATTGGGCCCTGCTCCATCCACGATCTGGATGCCGCGATGGATTATGCAAAACGACTTCAGGGGCTGCGGGAAAAATACCAGCATCGCCTTGAGATTGTGATGCGCACCTACTTTGAAAAACCGCGTACCGTGGTGGGCTGGAAGGGGCTGATTTCCGACCCTGACCTTAACGGCAGCTATCGCGTAAACCATGGCATCGAGCTGGCGCGCAAGCTGCTGTTGCAGGTCAACGAGCTGGGCGTGCCGACGGCCACCGAGTTTCTCGACATGGTGACCGGGCAGTTTATCGCCGATCTGATCAGCTGGGGCGCGATTGGCGCGCGCACTACCGAAAGCCAAATCCACCGCGAGATGGCCTCAGCCCTCTCCTGTCCGGTCGGCTTCAAAAACGGGACCGACGGCAACACCCGGATTGCGGTCGATGCGATCCGCGCCTCGCGTGCCAGCCATATGTTCCTGTCGCCGGACAAGAACGGCCATATGACCATCTACCAGACCAGCGGTAACCCGTATGGGCATATCATTATGCGCGGCGGGAAGAAGCCTAATTACCATGCACAAGACATCGCTGCCGCCTGTGAAACGCTGGCCGAATTCGACCTGCCGGAACATCTGGTGGTGGATTTCAGCCACGGCAACTGCCAGAAGCAGCATCGCCGCCAGCTTGACGTCTGCGATGAGGTCTGTCAGCAGATCCGCAGCGGCTCGACCGCCGTTGCCGGGATCATGGCCGAAAGCTTTATCAAAGAAGGCACGCAGAAAATCGTTGCCGGCCAGCAGATGGTATACGGCCAGTCGATCACCGACCCGTGCCTGAGCTGGGAAGACAGCGAGCTGCTGCTGGAGAAGCTGGCAGCTGCGGTTGATTCTCGCTTCTGATGTTATTGTCGGGTGGCGCTGCGCTTACCCGACCTACGGTTCGCGCCCTTCTTCCTCTCCCCGTGGGAGAGGGTTGGGGTGAGGGCATCAGGCCGCATTTCCTCCTCCTGAATTTGATCCCGTCACACAATTTTCACAAAAACGCTTGCCGTGAATTTGCAGTTTATTGATAATGATTATCATTGTTACATTGATTGTTATTTATAAACATTATGTCACCGACCGATAACAGCGCGGCAACGCCAGTAAAAACACACACAGCGCCATCCCCTGCTTCCACCGATCGCCGCATCGACAGCAAAAGCCTGTTGGGTGAGGAAGGCCGGGTGATTATTGAGCATGACGGCCAGCAGTATCTGCTGCGCCAGACGAATGCCGGAAAACTGATCCTCACAAAATAAACCAAAACTTTCGCCAGCCACCCAGGTGATCCCCAGGCAGCCAGCGCTTTCGATACTTTATGGAGAGTTGCTATGCTACACCTGCATACCGAACGTTTACGCCCGTCCCTTCTGGCGCTGGCGATTGTCAGCACCCTGCCTGGCGCCGCGTTTGCTGCCGCAGATGAAATAACCGTCACCGCCACAGGCAACGCCCGTAGCGCCTTCGAAGCCCCGATGATGGTGAGCGTGGTTGACGCCACCGCCCCGGAAAAACAGACCGCCAGCTCTGCCGCCGACCTGCTGCGCAACGTGCCCGGTCTGACGCTGGACGGCACCGGCCGCACCAACGGTCAGGACGTTAACCTGCGCGGCTATGACCGCCGCGGCGTTCTGGTGCTGGTCGACGGCGTGCGCCAGGGTACCGACACCGGGCACCTCAACAGCACGTTCCTCGATCCGGCGCTGATTAAACGTATTGAAGTGGTGCGCGGTCCGTCTGCGCTGCTCTACGGTAGCGGCGCGCTGGGTGGCGTCATCTCCTATGACACCGTCGACGCCAAAGATCTGCTGGAACCGGGCAAAAACAGCGGTTATCGCGTGTTTGGTACCGGCGCAACGGGGGACCACAGCCTCGGCCTGGGGGCCAGCGCCTATGGCCGTACCGATACCCTGGACGGCCTGGTATCGTGGTCCAGCCGCGACCGCGGCGATATCCGCCAGAGCGACGGTGCGACGGCGCCGAACGACGAATCCATCAATAACATGCTGGCGAAAGGCAGCTGGAAAATCGACCAGGCCCAGACGCTGAGCGGCGCCCTGCGCTACTACAACAACGCCGCGCAGGAGCCGAAAAACCCGCAAACCTCTGATGCCAATAGCAGCAACCCGATGACCGACCGCTCCACCATCCAGCGCGATGCGCAGGTTGGCTACCACATTGCGCCGGAAGGATACGACTGGCTGAACGCCGATGCGAAGGTTTACTGGTCCGAAGCGCGCATTAATGCCCAGAACATCGACAGCACCGGCGAGTTCCGCAAGCAGACCACCAAAGGCGGCAAGGTGGAAAACCGTACCCGCCTGTTCAGCGACTCTTTTGCCTCTCACCTGCTGACCTACGGCGGAGAATATTATCGTCAGGAGCAGCGTCCGGGCGGGGCCACGACCGGCTTCCCGGAGGCGAAAATCGACTTCAGCTCCGGCTGGCTGCAGGATGAAATCACCCTGCGCGATCTGCCCGTCACCCTTCTGGGCGGCACGCGGTATGACAACTACCGCGGCAGCAGCAATGGCTACGACGATGTCGATGCCGATAAATGGTCCTCCCGCGCCGGGTTAACCGTCAGCCCCACCGACTGGCTGATGCTGTTCGGATCTTACGCGCAGGCCTTCCGCGCGCCGACCATGGGTGAGATGTATAACGACGCCAAACACTTCTCCATTGGCCGCTTCTACACCAACTACTGGGTGCCGAACCCGAACCTGCGCCCGGAAACCAACGAAACGCAGGAGTTTGGTTTTGGCCTGCGCTTTGACGATCTGATGCTCGCCAACGACGCGCTGGAGTTTAAGGCCAGCTATTTCGATACCAAAGCCAAAGACTATATCTCCACAACCGTCGATTTTGCCGCGGCGACCACCATGTCGTACAACGTTCCGAACGCCAAAATCTGGGGCTGGGACATGATGGCAAAATACTCGGCCGATCTGTTTAGCCTCGACGTGGCCTATAACCGCACGCGCGGGAAAGACACCGATACGGGCGAGTACATCTCCAGCATTAACCCGGATACCGTCACCAGCAAGCTGGACGTTCCGGTGGCGCAAAGCGGTTTCTCCGTGGGCTGGATCGGCACCTTTGCCGATCGCTCAACCCACGTCAGCAGCAGCTACAGCAAGCAGCCGGGCTATGCGGTTAACGATTTCTACGTCAGCTATAAGGGCCAGGAGCAGCTCAAGGGCGTCACCACCACGCTGGTGCTCGGCAACGCCTTCGATAAGGAGTACTGGTCTCCGCAGGGTATTCCGCAGGACGGTCGTAACGGCAAGATTTTCGTAAGCTATCAGTGGTAATTCCCTTCGGGGCCACTCTTCAGAAGGATAAGACAATGCATCACTACGCACGCTGGCTTGAGCTAAAAGAAGAAAATCCGGGTAAGTATGCGCGAGACATCGCAGGGTTAATGAACATCAGCGAAGCGGAGCTGACCTTTTCCCGCGTGGGCCATGACGCCTGGCGACTGCGCGGCGAAATCCGCGATATTCTGGGCGCGCTGGAAGCCGTGGGTGAAACCAAGTGCATCTGCCGCAACGAGTATGCCGTTCACGAGCAGGTGGGCAGCTTCACCAACCAGCACCTGAACGGCCACGCAGGGCTGGTGCTGAACCCGCGCGCGCTGGATCTGCGCCTGTTCCTCAACCAGTGGGCGAGCGCGTTTCACCTCAGCGAAACCACCGCCCGCGGCGAGCGACAGAGCATTCAGTTCTTCGATCGTCAGGGCGATGCGGTGCTGAAGGTCTACACCACGGACAATACCGACCTCGCCGCCTGGGGAGACGTGCTGACCCGCTTTATCTTTGCCGATAACCCGCCGCTTGAGCTGAGCGCTGGGGATGTCCCGGCTCACGCCGAAAACGCGGATGCCGCGCTCGTGGACAAAGAGTGGCGCGCCATGACCGACGTGCATCAGTTCTTCAGCCTGCTCAAGCGCCACAATCTCAGCCGTCAGCAGGCGTTTCGCCTGGTGGGCGACGACCTGGCCTGTAAGGTGGAGAACAGCGCGCTGGCACAGCTGCTGGAAGCGGCACGCCGGGACGGCAACGAAATCATGGTCTTCGTCGGCAACCGCGGCTGCGTGCAGATCTTCACCGGCGCGGTGGAAAAAGTCGTGCCGATGAAAGGCTGGCTGAACGTCTTTAACCCTGCCTTTACCCTGCATCTGCTGGAGGAGACGATCGCAGAGAGCTGGGTGACGCGCAAGCCCACGGCTGACGGTCACGTCACGAGCCTGGAGCTGTTTGCCGCCGACGGCACGCAAATCGCCCAGCTTTACGGCCAGCGTACCGAAGGTGAGCCGGAGCAGAGCCAGTGGCGCAGCCAGATTGACGCCCTGACGCCAAAAGGGCTGGCCGCATGAAAACATGGTTAGCCCTGCTGAGCGCCCTGCCTCTGGTGGCGTTTGCCGCTGCGCAGGAGAAAATTGTCGCCCTTGGCGGCGACGTGACGGAGATTGTCTACGCGCTTGGCGCGCAGTCTTCGCTGGTCGCGCGCGACAGCACCAGCCAGTGGCCGCAGGCGGCAAACGATCTGCCTGACGTGGGATATTTACGCCAGCTTAACGCCGAAGGCATTTTGTCCATGCGCCCCACGCTGGTGCTGGCCAGCGACCAGGCGCAGCCGTCTCTGGCGTTGAAGCAGGTTGAACAAAGTCACGTCAGGGTAGTAACCGTTCCCGGCCGCAACGACCTGAGCGTCATTGACGAAAAGGTTCGGGTGATTGCCAACGCTACGCACCGTGAAGCCGAGGGGGAAGCCCTGCGCCACACGCTGCGTCAGGCGCTGGCGGCCCTGCCCTCCGCGCCCCTCAACAAGCGGGCGCTGTTTATCCTCAACCACGGGGGAATGACCGCAATGGCCGCCGGGCAGCAGACCGGCGCAGACGCTGCCATCCGTGCAGCCGGGCTGCAGAACGCGATGCAGGGATTCACCCGCTATCAGCCGCTGTCTCAGGAAGGGGTCATTGCCAGCCAGCCCGATCTGGTGGTGATTTCGCAGGACGGCGTGAACGCGCTGGGCGGCGAAGAAAACCTGTGGAAGCTGCCCGGTCTGGCGCAAACCCCGGCGGGACGGAACAGGCAGGTGCTGGCGATTGATGATATGGCGCTGCTGGGCTTCAGCGTGCGAACGCCGGATGCCATCCAGCAGCTGCGCGCCAAAGCGGAGCAACTGCCCTGATGTCCCGGCGGATCGCCTTGTCGTTGTGGATGCTGGCCGCGATCCTGAGCATCATGACGCTCACCGCGACCGGGTTTGGGGCACTGCACCTGCCGGTCAGCCTGCTGTGGAGCGGCAGCGATGAGGCCATGCGTCAGATCTGGCTTACCATTCGCCTGCCCCGCGTACTGCTGGCGCTGGTGATTGGCGGAGCGCTGGCGCTGGCCGGCTGTGTGATGCAGGGGCTGTTCCGCAACCCGCTGGCAGACCCGGGTCTGCTGGGGATCAGCAGCGGCGCGGCGCTGGCGGTGGCGCTGTGGGTGGTCATTCCCGCCGCGTTACCTGCCCTGCTGATGCTGTATGCCCCGATGCTCGCGGCGTTCCTCGGCGCGCTGGCCGCAACCGTCATTATCTTCCTGCTCAGCCAGCAGCGTCACGGCTCCCTGTCCCGCCTGCTGCTGGTGGGGATCGCCATCAACGCCCTGTGCGGCGCGGCCGTTGGGGTGCTCTCATGGCTCAGCAACGATGCCCAGCTTCGCCAGCTTTCCCTCTGGGGAATGGGCAGCCTCGGGCAGGCGCAGTGGTCCACCCTGCTGGCGGTAACGTCGCTGATGGTGCCCGCGGTGCTGATTATCTGGCGGCTGGCCGCCCCGCTCAACCTGCTGCAGCTGGGCGATGAAGAGGCGCACTATCTCGGGGTGAATGTCGCGATGGTACAGCGGATCCTGCTGCTGTGCAGCGCCCTGCTGGTTGCCGCGGCGGTAGCCGTCAGCGGCGTGATCGGCTTTATTGGCCTTGTGGTGCCGCACCTGATGCGCATGTGGCTGGGGGCCGACCACCGGGCCGTCGTACCCGGCTCGGTGCTGGCCGGTGCGCTGCTGCTGCTGGTTGCCGACACGCTGGCGCGCACCCTGGTCTCTCCGGCGGAGATGCCCGTCGGGTTATTGACCAGCCTTCTCGGCGCGCCGTGGTTCCTGTGGCTTATCTTTCGTCGCGGAGGTACGCATGGCTGAACGCTATTGTGCAGAGAAGATTTTCTTTCACGCCGGGCAGCGGACGCTGATAGACGATGTGTCGCTTACCCTCTCTCAGGGTGAGCTGGTCGCCCTGATTGGCCCGAACGGTGCCGGGAAATCGACGTTATTGCGGCTGCTTACCGGCTATCTCAAGCCCGCAAGCGGACGCTGCACTCTGGCCGGAACGCCGCTTGCGGACTGGCCGCCGGATACCCTCGCGCGCTACCGGGCGGTGATGCGCCAGAGTACACAGCCCGGATTCGACTGGCCGGTGGACGCGGTGGTCGGTATGGGACGCGCGCCCTGGACTCGCTCCCCTGAAGCGTCGGTAGTTGAGGAAGTGATGGCGATAACGGGCTGTCTACCGCTGGCGGGCAGACGTTATTCGACGCTCTCCGGCGGCGAGCAGCAGCGGATCCAGCTCGCCCGCGCGCTGGCCCAGCTCTGGTGCGACGGAGCCCCGCGCGGCTGGCTGTTTCTTGATGAGCCCACCTCCGCGCTGGATCTCTACCACCAGCAGCATCTGCTGCGCCTGATGAGATCCCTGACCCGTCGGGGTCATCTCCACGTGTGCGTGGTGCTGCACGATCTCAATCTGGCGGCGCTGTGGGCGGATCGCATTCTGCTGTTACACAACGGCAGGCTGGTCTCCAGTGGCACACCGGAGGACGTGCTGCAGGCCGGGACGCTGGCGCGCTGGTACGGCGCACAGGTGCGCGTCGGCAGCCATCCGGATCACCCCGTACCGCAGGTATTTCTCGCCCCGTGAGCGGGCTGGTAAAAATCCTTCAGCGTTTCCAGCAGGGCATGCGCCGCTTTAGAGAGCTGCGTGTGCCCCGGATGGATTGCCCCGATGCACTTTTCAATGGGCGGATTATCGAGCGGTATACAGACCGCGCCCAGCGCCGTCATCTGCGCTTCGCAGAGCGCCGGTACGGCACTGCCGCCCAGCCCGCTGGCGACCATGCGACCTACCGTCACCAGCTGATGACTCTCCAGCGCCACGTCCAGCTTTCTGCCGCTTCGGGCCAGCTCCTCCTCCATCATCAGACGTACCGCCGATGGGCGCTGCAGGGTAATAAAATCCAGCGTCAGTAGCTCTTCCCAGGCCAGCCGCTTTTTGCCCGCCAGCGCAGAGTCCTTCGGCACAATGGCGACAAACCTGTCGAGCCCCAGCGGCGTAAACAGCAGGTTGTGCGTGGGGGCCGGCTCAAAGGCGATCCCCATCTCAACCCGCCCTTCCCGCACCATCTCAATCACCTGCTCGTTAATGACGTCATGCACGGTGACGTTGATCCCGGCGTGGCGATCGCGAAACGCCTTGAGCACCTCCGGTAAAACGTTGGCGGCAAATGACGGCATCGCCGCGACCGAGATTTTGCCGCGCTGCAGGGTAAAGCACTGGTGCATCGCCTCCTCCACATTATCCCAGTCGGCAAGCAGCTGCCGCGCCATCGGCAGAAACGTCTCCCCTTCCTGCGTGAGGGCAACCTTGCGCGTGCTCCGCTGCAGCAGCGGGCCGCCGAGCGCGTCTTCCAGACTTTTAATCGTCAGGCTCAGGGCCGGCTGGGAGAGATTTAAGCGTTCGCTGGCGTGCGCGAAATTGAGAGTGTGAGCTACCGCTAAAAACGCGCGTAACTGTTTGACACTCATTCTCATTTTTCATCCTGTTAACTAATTGAAAAGAATTAGTTAACAGGAAATTAATAAGAAAACCAAATGAGTGGGTCACAAATTCAAAATTAACAAATGAGTCGCCGCCCCTAATGATACCGGCACGGTTAACGGGAGGGATGACTATGGCAGGACTGGATAAGCGCGTCGGCAGCTATGCGCAGGCGCTGGACGGGCTGACGGACGGAATGACCTTGCTGGCGGGCGGCTTCGGCCTGTGCGGCATTCCGGAGAACCTGATTGCGGAGGTCCGGCGCTGTCAGGTGAGAGATTTGACCGTGGTGTCAAACAACTGCGGCGTGGATGGATTCGGCCTGGGGATACTGCTCGAAACGCGGCAGGTTCGCAAAGTGGTGGCCTCTTACGTCGGCGAGAACGCGCTGTTTGAGCAGCAGGTGCTGAGCGGCGAGCTGGAAATTGAGCTTACGCCGCAGGGCACGCTGGCGGAAAAGGTGCGCGCGGGCGGGGCCGGTATTCCGGCGTTTTATACGGCCACCGGCTACGGCACGCCCGTGGCGACCGGCAAGGACGTGCGCCAGTTCGCGGGGAAGCACTACATCCTCGAGGAGGCGATCGTCGGCGATTTCGCGCTGATCAAGGGGTGGAAAGCGGACTGGTACGGCAACGTCATCTATCGCCATACCGCGCAAAACTTTAATCCGCTGATGGCAACGGCGGGCCGGATCACGGTGGTGGAGGTGGAAGAGATTGTTCCGCCGGGTGAACTGCCCCCGTCGGCCATTCACACCCCGGGAATTTACGTCGACAGGCTGATTGTCGGCCAGTTTGAAAAACGCATTGAGCAGCGCACCCTGCGCGCGCAAGGAGTGTGACGATGTTAACCCGTGAACAGATGGCCAGGCGCGTCGCCCGCGAGCTGCGCGACGGTTATTACGTCAACCTGGGGATCGGCATCCCTACCCTGGTGGCGAACTACATTCCGGACGGGATGGACGTGATGCTGCATTCGGAAAACGGCCTGCTGGGGATGGGGGCTTTTCCCGACGAGCAAACCCTTGATCCTGACATGATCAACGCCGGTAAACAGACCGTGACCGCGCGGACCGGCGCGGCCATTTTCGACTCGGCCCAGTCGTTTGCCATGATCCGCGGCGGCCACGTGGACCTGACCGTGCTGGGGGCATTTGAAGTGGACGTGGAGGGCAACATCGCCTCGTGGATGATCCCCGGAAAGATGGTGAAGGGCATGGGCGGCGCGATGGATCTCGTTGCCGGGGCGCAGAACATCATTGTGGTGATGACCCACGCCTCAAAGAGCGGTGAGTCGAAGCTGCTGCCGCGCTGCACGCTGCCGCTCACGGGCGCGGGCTGTATCCGTCGGGTCCTGACCGATCTCGCGCTGCTGGAAATTCAGGACGGCGCGTTCATCCTGCGGGAATACGCCCCGGGCGTCAGTATTGACGAGATCGTGTGTAAAACGGCAGGGAAAATCATTGTGGCGGACGACGTGCGCGAGATGCGCTTCACCTGAGAGGTCAGCATGAAAAAGGTCATGATTGTCGGGGCAACGCGAACCCCCATTGGCAGTTTTCGCGGATCGCTCTCGTCCCTTGCTGCGGTTGAGCTTGGGGCCGTCACGGTACGGCACCTGCTGGAGAACAGTGGTCTCAGCGTCGAACAGGTAGATGAAACGATTTTCGGACAGGTGCTGACGGCCGGATGCGGGCAAAACCCCGCCCGCCAGACGGCCATCGGCGCCGGATTGCCCGTCAGCACGCCGGCGACCACCGTCAACCTGGTGTGCGGTGCGGGCTTAAAAGCGGTCCAGCTCGCCGCCCAGGCGATCCGCTGCGGCGACGCGGAGGTGGTTATCGCCGGCGGTCAGGAGAGCATGAGCAACGCCCCATATCTGCTGGACGGCGCACGTGCCGGGCTGCGTTTCGGGCATGCGGGTCTCAAGGACAGCATGATTACCGACGGCCTGTGGGACGCATTCAACGATTACCACATGGGGATCACCGCTGAAAACGTCGCCCGCGAGTATGACATTTCCCGCGAGCAGCAGGACGCCTTCGCCGCCCGCTCGCAGCAAAAGGCGGCGTCCGCCATTGAGTCCGGCCGGCTTGACGCCGAGATAGCGCCGGTGACGGTGAAACAGGGTAAAAAGCCACCGCTGGTTATTGATCGTGACGAACAGCCCCGACCAGGCACTACTGCAGAGCAGCTTGCGCAGTTGCGTCCCGCCTTTTTGCACGAGGAAGGCACCGTCACGGCGGGGAATGCCTCCACGCTCAACGACGGTGCCGCCGCGGTGCTGCTGATGAGCGAGGAAAAGACGCGGGAGAGCGGATTGCCTGTCCTTGGCCGCATCGTGAGTTACGCCGTGACGGGCGTTGACCCGTCAGTAATGGGCATGGGCCCGGTCAGCGCCTGCCGGACGGCGCTGGCGCGGGCGGGCTGGACGCTCGACGAGGTGGACCTCATTGAAGCCAATGAAGCCTTTGCCGCCCAGGCGCTGGCGGTGGGCCAGCAGCTCGGCTGGGATGAGCACAAGGTCAACGTTAACGGCGGTGCCATCGCCCTGGGCCATCCGATTGGTGCTTCCGGCTGCCGAATCCTCGTGACCCTGCTGTACGAAATGCAGCGCCGTGACGTTAAAAAAGGGCTCGTCACCCTGTGCGTAGGCGGCGGACAAGGCATTGCCCTGACCGTCGAGCGTTAAACCTCTCGTTGGTACCCGAATAATAAGTAAAGTGAGGAGTCATAATGAGTGTGTTAATAGCCCTGGCGGCGCTGGCACTGCTGATGCTGGCGGCCTACCGCGGATACAGCGTTATTTTGTTTGCGCCGATCGCGGCGCTCGGTGCCGTGCTGCTGACCGATCCGGGTGCCGTCGGCCCGACGTTTACCGGCCTGTTTATGGAAAAGATGGTGGGCTTCGTCAAGCTCTACTTCCCGGTGTTCCTGCTGGGTGCGGTGTTTGGCAAGCTGATTGAGCTTTCCGGCTTCTCACGCTCCATCGTCTCCGCCGCAATCCAGATCCTCGGGCGTCGACACGCCATCCCGGTGATTGTCCTGGTATGCGCGCTGTTAACCTACGGCGGCGTTTCGCTGTTCGTGGTGGCGTTTGCGGTGTACCCGTTTGCCGCCGAGCTGTTTCGCCAGAGCGGTATCCCTAAACGGCTGATCCCGGCCACCGTGGCGCTGGGGGCATTCTCGTTTACCATGGACGCCCTGCCCGGCACGCCGCAGATCCAGAATATCATCCCCACCAGCTTCTTCGGCACGAACGCCTGGGCGGCCCCGTGGCTGGGGCTTATCGGCTCTCTGTTTATTATCGTCTTTGGCCTGCTCTGGCTGGAGCGCCAGCGGCGTAAGGCGCTCAGCAACAACGAGGGTTACGGCACGGATCTGAAAAATGAACCCGAGACGCCGGATAACATTAATCTCCCGCATCCGCTGATTGCTATCTCTCCGCTGCTGGTGGTGGGCATACTGAACCTGCTGTTTACCCGCTGGATCCCCGGCTGGTACGGCGTGAGTCACGAGCTTACCCTGCCCGGCCTGGCGAAACCGATTGTGACCGAGGTGGGCAAGATCACCGCCATCTGGGCCGTGGAGGCGGCGCTGATCGCCGGTATCGTGCTGGTGCTGGTTTTTGGCTTTCGCAATATCCGGGGGCGTCTGGCTGAAGGCAGCCGAACGGCGGTGAGCGGAGCCATTCTGGCGGCGATGAATACCGCCTCGGAATACGGTTTCGGCGCGGTTATCGCGGCGCTGCCTGGGTTCCTGGTGTTATCCAAAGCGCTGGCGGCCATTCCGAATCCGCTGCTAAATGAGGCCATCAGCGTGACCGTGCTCGCGGGGATCACCGGTTCGGCGTCCGGCGGGATGAGTATTGCCCTTGCCGCCATGTCCGACTCGTTTGTTGCCGCCGCCCATGCGGCCAATATCCCGCTTGAGGTGCTGCACCGCGTGGCCTCGATGGCGAGCGGCGGGATGGATACCCTTCCCCATAACGGGGCGGTGATTACCCTGCTGGCTATCACCGGCCTGAGCCATCGCCAGGCCTACGGCGGCATTTTCGCTATCACCATCATTAAAAGTCTGGCAGTACTTTTTGTCATTGCCGTGTTCTATCTGACCGGCATTGTGTAAGGAGAGAAAAATGAATCTGAACGGTAAAACCGCCCTGGTCACCGGCTCAACCAGCGGCATTGGTCTGGGGATCGCCCGCGTGCTGGCGAAGGCGGGCGCGCAGCTGATCCTCAACGGCTTCGGCGACAGCGGATCGGCACGGGAAGAGATTGCGCAACTGGGCAAAAAGCCGGGCTATCACGATGCGGATCTGCGGGACGTATTGCAGATTGAAGCCATGATGCGCTACGCCAAATCGCAGTTTGGCGGCGTGGACATTCTTGTGAACAACGCCGGGATCCAGCACGTGGCCCCGGTTGACGCCTTCCCGGTGGAGAAATGGAACGACATTATCGCCATTAATCTTTCCGCGGTGTTTCACACCAGCCGGCTGGCGCTGCCGACCATGCGGGATAAAAACTGGGGGCGCGTCATCAATATCGCCTCCGTTCACGGGCTGGTCGCGTCGAAAGAGAAATCGGCCTACGTTGCGGCCAAGCACGGCGTGGTGGGCTTTACCAAATCCCTGGCGCTGGAAACCGCCCGCACGGGTATTACCGCCAATACTATTTGCCCCGGCTGGGTACTGACCCCGCTGGTGCAGCAGCAAATCGACAAACGTATCGCGGACGGCGTACCGCCGGAGCAGGCTCGCGAACAGCTTCTGGCGGAGAAACAGCCTTCAGGGGAGTTTGTTACCCCGGAACAGCTGGGCGAGCTGGCGCTGTTTTTGTGCAGCGACGGCGCCGTGAACGTTCGCGGCGCTGCGTGGAATATGGATGGCGGCTGGGTTGCTCAGTGATGAACAGGCCGGGTAAGGCAACGTCGCCGCCCGGCTAAAATCGCTAGCTTGAGCAGCTGACCTCCAGCCGCTTGCCCCAGTCAGGCGGGCGGCTGACGTAGTCATCATCCCGGTCGGCAAACGGCGTACGCAACGCCAGGTGCAGACGGTGTAGCTCGTCGTACTCCCCCTGCTCTGCCTGCTCAATCGCCCGCTGCGCCAGCCAGTTGCGTAATACCATCGCGGGATTCGCTGCGTTCATCTGCGCCTGACGGGTAGCGTCGTCTACCTGCTCCTGCTGCAGCCGTGTGCGGTACTGTGCAAACCAGTCGTCAAACGCCTGACGGTCAATAAACTCGTCGCGCAGCGGCGAGGCGGCGCTGTGCTGCTCCGTCTGGCCCAGCATTCGGAAGGTGCGGGTGTAATCGCTTCCCTCACGCGCCATCAGGGCAAACAGGCCGTTGAGGATGTCGTTGTCGCCCTTCTCCTGGGTCATCAGCCCCAGCTTGTTACGCATCAGCGTGCCGTATTCCCGCAGCAAAAGGTCCTGATAGCTGTCGAGCGCATCGTTCAGGGCATCAACGTCGATAAACGGCGATAAGGTTTGTGCAAGCCGCTGGAGGTTCCACAGCCCAACCGCCGGCTGATTGTCAAAGCTGTAACGCCCCTGATAGTCAGAATGGTTGCAGATATACCCCGGCTGATAATCGTCCAGGAAACCAAACGGACCGTAATCAAAGGTCAGGCCGAGAATCGACATATTGTCCGTATTCATGACCCCGTGAGCAAAGCCTACCGTTTGCCAGCGCGCAATCATCGTGGCGGTACGGGCAACCACGTCCCGGAACCAGAGAACGTATTTATCCGCCTCATCCTGCAGATGCGCCCAGTGGTGGCGAATGGCGAAGTCCGCGAGCTGGCGAACCTTGTCCGGCTCGCGGCGATAGTAAAAGTGCTCAAAATGACCAAAGCGGAGATGGCTTTGCGCTATGCGCATCAGCATCGCCCCCTTTTCCACCGTTTCGCGCGTCACCGGCGTGTCGCTGGTGACGATCGACAGCGCGCGGGTGGTGGGAATCCCCAGCGCATGCATCGCTTCGGATGCCAGACTTTCACGTATCGTTGACCGCAATACCGCGCGCCCGTCGCCCATCCGTGAGTATGGGGTAAGACCTGCGCCTTTCAGATGCCAGTCAACCGTCTCCCCGTTGGGAAGCCGTTGTTCGCCGAGCAGGATCCCCCTGCCGTCACCCAGCTGCCCCGCCCAGACGCCAAACTGGTGTCCACTATAGACCTGAGCCAGAGGCTGCATACCGGGGAGAAGCGTCTCGCCTCCCCAGACGCCAGCACTGTCTGAACGCTGAAACAGATCGGGCGGAATGGCCAGCTCATCGGCCAGCCGATCGTTATGCCAGATAAGACGTGAATTATGTAACGGTGTTGGTTTGAGTGCAGTGTAAAAGCCAGGCAACTCGTCATGCCAGTGAGCAGTAAAAGACAGGGTCATAAGTCCTCCTGCCTTTAGTGTAGAGGGTTTACCCGGACTTAAACACGGGCGAAAGGCAGGGTTATCGCTGCTGAACGAGCGTCGTGACGTGCTCCGCCGAGACGGCTGGCCAGAGCGCACCCTGCATGGCACCAAAATTGAAGGACAGAACGCGCTGCAGCAAACCGTGGTCGTCAATGCCGGAGACGATCACCGACTGGCAGTGCGGCGTTATTTGCCAGAGGATCGCGCGCATAAAAGGCTCGAAAGAAAGCTCAGAAGCACGCTGCTGGATGAATCCTTTATCAAGAATAACCCGTTTAAATAATCCATCATAGACGGCCTTGAGCGATGCAGCACCGGCTCCAAAGTTTGCCAGCACCAGCGGAAAATGGATCGCCATTCTTGCCAGCTGCAGATCGTCCTTTCCGTTATTTAAACCTGGATAGTTCTCATTAACAGTAAACTCAAGAAACGGATAACGCTCAAGAATTGAAACAGCATTCCCATTACTTAATAAAAACTCAACAATTGCTGGTGTAATATTGATCCATGCAATTAACTGATGCTGAATAAAAAACAGTTTACAGGTATCAAGCAATTGCAGTTTTTCGTTAAACAGCGCTAACTCCTCTGCCGCTGAAAGCCGAGGGATAACGAGCTCAGTGGGGATCCTCACATCGGTGCCGACGCCAGTAAAGTTAACCAGTATTTCTAAACCTTTTAGCTCGCCTGCGCTATTACGGGCAGGCAGAAGCATCAGTTCAGACTGGTAAGCATTATCTAGCGTAATAATCATTGCACTCGCCCCGCATTAAAGATGAGAGAGGACATCCTGGAGCAATTGCTGACACAATTCCACTGTCTTGATTTTAATAAGTTTAATTTCATTAGTTCCGTATTAATTTTCAGATTTATCCCTGAATCTAAAATAATCTTATCCTGGTTACTGAATAATAGCCAGTTTTAGATAAAACAGACACATAAGGATGTTGCTAATTTAGGTAAATTTAACTTTAATCAGCTTATTTGAGAAAAACGGCATGGTTTAATAGTTACCATGCCGACATAAGAAACGTGTTCGGGCAGTCTAAATACGTCGCGCCTGCCAGAAATTTTTACGCCAGTACACGTTATCGAGAGAAGAGCGCATCACGCCGCGGCTGGTAGAGGCATGAATAAACTGGTTGTCTGTATCATATATCCCAACATGCAGGCCGCTTTCTCCCGATCCGGTTTTGAAAAAGACCAGGTCACCGGGAAGGAGATCGTCTTTATCAATTTCAGTGCCTATTTCCGCCTGCTTGCGCGTGTCTCGCGGAAGCTGTAAATCAAACTTGTCACGAAACGTCATCAGGACAAAGCCTGAGCAGTCCACCCCACCGCGGCTCATGCCGCCGTAGCGATAAGGCGTGCCGCGCCAGTTGCTCAGCTGATCGTTAAGGCTGGCAATAACGGTGATAGAATCTGACAGCCGCGGATTAGGCGGCGGTGCACGATGGCTGCTGCATCCCGCAAGAAAGAGTGCCGCCACGAAGAGAAACCAGAATCGCATTTTCAGACGAATCCTCTGCTTTTATTGTTCTTTTGGTAATTTAGCGTGCAATTGTGTTCACAGGCAAGAAACGGTTACCCCTGCCCGGTAGAAATCAGCATCTTATGTCCCTCTATATCCAGCCTGCGGAACGACATGTTGTAGGCGCGGGCAAGATTTGGCGGCGTAAGGACCCGATCCCGCGTACCGCTGGCGATCATCCTGCCGCGCGACAGGAGCCACACGCGATGGGCGTGACGTAACGTATGGTTAAGATCGTGGCTGCTCATCACTACGGCGATACCTTTCCTGCTCAGAGCGCTTAGCAGGCTATCCAGCGCCGCCTGCTGGGCAACATCCAGACCGCTCATCGGTTCATCCAGCAGCAGCATCCTCCCGTGAGGATTGCCCGCGGGATGGATCTGCAGAATGACCGCCGCCAGACGCACCCGCTGCCATTCCCCCCCGGAAAGCTGGCTGGCATGCCGGGACAGTTTATCTTCCAGCCCTAACGCTGCAGCCACTTCCTCCAGCAGTGCCGTATGCTGTTTGTCGTGCAGATGCAGCATCAGATAATGCCAGACCGGCATCGCAAAAGGCGGTACCTGCTGCTGCACCAGGTAGCTGCGCCGGTGGGCCAGCGAGGCGGGTGACCAGTCGACCAAAGCATGTTCCAGCAGCGTAATCTGCCCTGGCCCGGTGGTCAGCCCCGCCATCCGCGCCAGCAGCGTACTTTTACCCGCGCCGTTTGGCCCGACGAGATGCAGGATTTCACCCGAATTGATGTCGCAGGTTACCGGCTCCAGACGCCCCTTCTCGGCGACGTCCGTGAGCTGCATCAGCAGCGACATTATTTCGCCAGCGCCAGCTTAATAGATTCCATGACGATCGGGTCCTCAGGCGTCATATCCGGCGAAAAACGCTGAACGACCTGGCCGTCACGACCAATCAGGAATTTTTCGAAGTTCCACAGAATATCGTCCGGATAGAGCGGCGCGCGGCCTTTGCTGGCCATGCGCTCGTAAAAACCGCTCTCTTCCGGCGCAACGGCCTTCGGCGCGGCGGCAATCAGCTTCGCATACAGCGGATGGCGCTCTTCACCGTTGACGTCAATTTTGCTGAACATCGGGAACGTCACGCCATAAGTGGTGCTGCAGAAGGTTTTGATCTCTTCTTCGCTGCCCGGCTCCTGGCCCAGGAACTGGTTGCACGGGAAGCCCAGCACGGTAAAACCGTCTTTCTCCCAGGCCTTCTGAATATTCTCCAGCTGCTCGTACTGCGGCGTCAGGCCGCATTTCGATGCCACGTTGACGATGAGCAACACCTTGCCTTTGTAGCTTTCCAGCGTGGTGTTATCCCCATCAATGGTGGTCACTTCGGTATTCAGGATATCTGACTGCATAGCATTTCCTCAGGTTGTCGATTTAACGTCCAGCTTTTAATAGTAGCCAGATAAAGACTGGCGCGCCCAGCGTTGCGGTTACCACGCCAACAGGCAATTCTGCGGCCGTCAGGGCGAGACGGGCGATGATGTCGGCCACCAGCAGCGTGGCAGCCCCGGCAACCGCCGAGGCCGGAAGCAAGGTTCGATGATCCGTGAAGCCGCAAAGACGCAGCATGTGCGGAATGACCAGCCCAATAAAGCCAATCGCCCCCGCCAGGGCCACGCTCACGCCTACCAGCCAGCCAATGGCAATGACCAGTACGTTACGCCAGAAACCAATCGGCATGCCGAGCTGGCGGGCAGAGATTTCCCCCAGCGCGAGCCGATTCAGCGGCTGGGCCTGCAGCGCAGCCCACGCGATGACCGGTACCAGCAGCGCCATTAGCCAACCCTGGTGCCAGTCAACGCCGCCAAAGCCTCCCATCATCCAGTACATGAGCTGACGCAGGTCAAAGGAGGTCGAGAAGTAAACCGCCCAGGTCATCAGCGCGCTACAGATGATCCCCAGCGCGACGCCGGCAAGCAGCAGCCGGCTGGTCGACAGGTGACGTCTGGCGAAGCGAAGAAGAATGACTGTGATCAGCAGTGCGCCGAGAATGGCGCTCAGGCTAATGCTCCAGCCGGAGAGTCCTCCCCCGCCCAGCATCACCGCCGCAATCAGCCCGACGCCTGCACCGTTCGACACCCCCAGCAGGCCGGGCTCCGCCAGCGGGTTTTCGAACAGCGCCTGCATAATGGTGCCAGACAGCGCCAGCGCGGCGCCGACCAGGATCACCGCGACGGTGCGCGGCAGGCGAATTTGCCAGACGAAGAGCTGCCCGTCAGGCCCCAGCCAGCTTTCAGGCCCGATCCAGCTGTCGCCTGCGCAGAGGCTAATACCCGCGGCAAGAATAAGCAGCAGCGCCAGCAGGAGCAGGCGACGCCGATCGGAACGGTGCTGGCGATGAGCATAATCAAGCATGTGTACGGTTTGTTAGCGAGTGATGTAATTGATTTTACGGCGTGTTTGCCGAAGAGCGCAAAGAAAAAAGGCCGCGTGGGCGGCCTTTTTGGTTAGTTCATATTACTCTGCTTTAGGCGTTGCGTTTTCGACGCGGCTCTTTAACTTCTGGCCGGGTCTGAAGGTCACCACGCGGCGGGCTGTAATGGGAATATCTTCCCCCGTCTTCGGGTTACGGCCCGGACGTTGGTTTTTGTCTCGCAAATCAAAATTGCCAAAACCGGAGAGTTTTACCTGCTCACCATTTTCCAGAGCACGACGGATCTCTTCGAAAAACAGCTCTACCAGCTCTTTGGCATCCCGTTTGCTAAGCCCAAGCTTATCAAACAGATATTCTGACATTTCAGCTTTTGTAAGCGCCATAGGTTCAATCCCTCAATGATGCCTGGAATCGCTCTTTTAATGCCTCTACACATTTGGCGACGGTAGCGGCAATCTCCTCTTCTTCGAGTGTACGGCTGGTATCCTGAAGGATAAGGCTGATAGCGAGGCTCTTGAAACCTTCTGCTACGCCCTTGCCGCGGTACACGTCAAATAAGTTTACGCCAACTACCTGATTTACGCCAACTTTCTTACATTCGGCCAAAATATCTGCTGCGGGCACGTTTTCAGCGACCACAACCGCGATATCACGGCGGTTCGCCGGGAAGCGGGAGACGTCCTGCGCCTGAGGAATGACGCGGTCTGCAACCGGGCTCCACTCCAGCTCGAACACGATGGTACGGCCGTTCAGGTCCAGCTTACGCTCCAGCTCCGGGTGAACAACGCCAATGAAACCAACGCGTTTGCCGTCTAAATAAATCGCCGCGCTCTGGCCCGGATGGAGCGCAGGAATCGCTTCCGCGCGGAATTCAATTTCAGATAATTTACCGGTCAGATCCAGAATCGCTTCCAGATCGCCCTTCATATCGTAGAAATCAACCGTGCCTTTTGCCAGGTCCCAGTGCTCTTCGTAGCGGTTACCGCTGATGGCGCCAGCCAGCATGAGATCCTGACGGATGCCTAAATTTGCCTGATTATCCGGCACAAAGCGCAAACCGCTTTCGAAAATGCGCACGCGGTTTTGCTGGCGGTTCTGGTTGTAAACGATAGTCCCCAGCAGGCCCGTCCACAGGGACAGACGCATCGCAGACATTTCGCTGGAGATTGGGCTTGGCAGGATCAGCGCTTCCTGACCCGGGTGGATCAGCTGCTGCAGCTTAGGATCAACGAAGCTGTAGGTGATCACTTCCTGGTAGCCTTTGTCGTTCAGCATGGTTTTCACACGCTTCAGGGACAGGTCGGCTTCACGGTGGGCGCCCATCACCAGACCCGCCTGCACAGGCTCGTCAGGGATGTTGTTGTAACCGTAAACACGGGCCACTTCTTCCACCAGATCTTCTTCAATTTCCATGTCGAAACGCCATGACGGCGCAACGGCTTTCCACTCGTCCTGACCTTCGGTCACTTCGCAGCCCAGGCGCGTCAGGATGTCGGTCACCTGCGCGTCGGCAACGTGGTGACCAATCAGGCGATCCAGCTTGCTGCGGCGCAGGGTAATGGTCGCACGCTTCGGCAGGGTCGCTTCGTTGGTGACGTCAATAACCGGGCCCGCTTCGCCGCCGCAGATGTCGATCAGCAGGCGGGTTGCACGCTCCATCGCTTTGTACTGCAGCGCCGGATCAACGCCGCGCTCGTAGCGGTGAGAGGCGTCGGTGTGCAGGCCGTGACGGCGCGCGCGGCCGGTGATGGAGAGCGGGCTGAAGAACGCACACTCCAGCAGAACGTTTTGCGTTTCGTCGTTGACGCCAGAGTGTTCGCCACCAAAGATACCGCCCATCGCCAGCGCTTTGCTGTGGTCAGCAATCACAAGGGTGTCGGCGTTCAGTTTGGCTTCTGTGCCGTCCAGCAGCACCAGGGTTTCCCCCTCTTTCGCCATGCGCACAACGATGCCGCCGTCGATACGATCTTTATCGAACGCGTGCATCGGCTGGCCCAGCTCCAGCAGAACGTAGTTAGTGACGTCAACCACGGCGTCGATTGAGCGGATACCACAGCGGCGCAGCTTCTCTTTCATCCAAAGCGGGGTTGGCGCTTTAACATTAATGCCTTTTACCACGCGACCGAGGTAGCGCGGGCAGGCATCAGCAGCGTCAACCTGAATCGGCAGCACGTCACTGATGGTCGCTTCAACCGGCACAATCTCCGGCGCGTTGAGCTCGGTCTGGTTCAGTACGGCCACGTCGCGCGCCACGCCGATAATACCTAAGCAGTCGGCACGGTTTGGCGTGACGCTGATTTCGATAGTATTGTCATCAAGCTTCAGGTATTCACGGACATCGGTACCCACTGGCGCATCCAGCGGCAGCTCGATGATGCCGTTGTGGTCGTCGGAAATACCCAGCTCGGAGAAGGAGCACAGCATGCCTTCAGACGGCTCACCGCGGAGCTTGGCCGCTTTGATTTTGAAATCACCCGGGAGTACGGCACCGACGGTCGCCACGGCTACCTTCAGGCCCTGACGGCAGTTTGGCGCACCGCAGACGATGTCCAGCAGACGGTCGCCGCCTACGTTCACTTTTGTCACGCGCAGTTTGTCAGCATTAGGGTGCTGGCCGCACTCGACCACTTCACCCACCACGACGCCGTTGAAGGCACCGGAAACCGGCTCAACGCCGTCAACTTCCAGGCCCGCCATGGTGATCTGGTTGGAAAGCGCTTCGCTGTCCAGCGTGGTGTTAACCCATTCGCGTAACCACAGTTCACTGAATTTCATTGTTCTGTCCTGCCCTTATTTAAACTGTTTGAGGAAACGCAGATCGTTTTCGAAGAATGCACGTAAGTCGGTCACGCCGTAGCGCAACATGGTCAAACGCTCCATGCCCATGCCGAACGCAAAGCCGGAATAAACTTCCGGATCGATGCCCACGTTGCGCAGCACGTTTGGATGCACCATGCCGCAGCCCAGCACTTCCAGCCATTTGCCGTTTTTACCCATCACGTCAACTTCCGCAGACGGTTCGGTGAACGGGAAGTAGGACGGACGGAAACGAACCTGCAAATCTTCCTCAAAGAAGTTGTTCAGGAAATCGTGCAGCGTGCCCTTCAGGTTGGTGAAGCTAATGTTTTTATCAACAATCAGACCTTCCATCTGGTGGAACATTGGGGTGTGGGTCTGATCGTAGTCGTTACGATACACGCGGCCCGGCGCGATGATGCGGATTGGTGGTTCCTGATCCTTCATGGTACGGATCTGAACGCCAGAGGTCTGGGTACGCAGCAGACGCGTCGCGTCAAACCAGAAAGTGTCGTGGTCAGCGCGTGCCGGATGATGGCCAGGAATGTTCAGGGCGTCGAAGTTGTGGTAATCATCTTCGATTTCCGGGCCAGTCGCCACGGTAAAGCCGAGCTCACCGAAGAAACTTTCAATACGATCGATAGTACGGGTAACCGGATGCAGACCACCGTTTTCAATACGGCGACCCGGCAGAGAAACGTCGATGGTTTCTGCCGCAAGACGCGCGTTTAGCACCGCGCTCTCCAGCTCGGCCTTACGCGCGTTCAGCGCCTGCTGAACCTGCTCTTTGGCTTCGTTAATCACCGCACCCGCTGCCGGGCGTTCTTCTGGCGGCAGTTCACGCAGGGTTGTCATTTGAAGGGTCAGGTGCCCTTTCTTCCCAAGATATTCGACGCGGACATTGTCTAACGCGGCAACATCTGAGGCCTGATTAATGGCGGCTGTTGCACTGGCAACCAGCTCTGCGAGATGTGACATGATTTTCCTCATTATGTCGGTGCAGACACCGATTTGGTGGAGTTATTCTCTCAAATTCAGGCACAAAAAAAGCCTCCATCGGGAGGCTTATCTGGCGCTGTTTTTCGTTTCATCTTTCACGCGCTAGCCTCCTGGAGTCAGGTGCTAAAGTAAAAGAAGAAGCGGAAAATAGCAGCATTCATGCTTGCGTTACCTTGTTGGGTAAAAACCGGTAAGACCTTATTGAAAAGCCTGCACGGATAAATGTCAATCTTCTGATGGTGTTAAATGAAAAGAGGGAGCCAGGCCCCCTCTCTCAACTGGCTTATGCCAGTGCTGCTTTCGCTTTTTCGACCAGAGCGGTGAACGCTACTTTGTCGAATACTGCGATGTCAGCCAGGATCTTACGGTCGATTTCAACAGAGGCTTTTTTCAGGCCGTTGATGAATTTGCTGTAAGAAATACCGTTCTGACGTGCTGCTGCGTTGATACGCGCAATCCACAGTTGACGGAACTGACGCTTACGCTGACGACGGTCACGGTAAGCGTACTGACCTGCTTTGATAACAGCCTGGAAGGCAACGCGGTATACGCGTGAACGCGCACCGTAGTAGCCTTTAGCTTGTTTCAAAATTTTCTTGTGACGTGCACGTGCAATTACACCACGTTTTACGCGAGCCATATGTGCTCTCCTGTATCTATATTCTTAGTAAAAAATTAAACGTTAACGGCTTATGCGTACGGCAGGCACGCGATAACCAGACCCAGATCGCCTTTAGAAACAAGGCCTTTTGGACGCAGGTGACGTTTACGCTTAGTAGATTTTTTGGTCAGAATATGACGCAGGTTTGCGTGCTTACGCTTAAATCCACCACCACCGGTTTTTTTGAAGCGCTTAGCAGCACCGCGTACGGTCTTAATTTTTGGCATCTTAATAACTTCCACTTCGCATTGTTAAATAAACGAAACATAGGCGAACAAAACCTATGAAACCCGAAGGCTCCACAGATTTTGCTGCTTGAAGGCCTTACTGTTTCTTCTTAGGAGCGAGCACCATGATCATCTGGCGGCCTTCGATCTTCGTAGGGAAGGATTCGACTACTGCCAGTTCACTCAGATCATCACGGACGCGGTTAAGCACTTCCATACCAATCTGTTGGTGGGCCATCTCACGACCGCGGAAACGCAGCGTGATCTTGGCCTTATCGCCATCTTCCAGAAAGCGAATCAGGCTGCGGAGTTTTACCTGATAATCGCCATCGTCGGTACCAGGACGGAATTTGATTTCCTTAACCTGGATAACTTTTTGCTTCTTCTTCTGTTCCTTAGAAGACTTACTCTTTTCATAAAGGAACTTGCCGTAGTCCATGATACGACAAACTGGCGGTTCGGCGTTAGGGCTGATTTCAACTAAATCTACTCCAGCTTCTTCAGCCTTTTCGATCGCTTCTCTCAGACTCACAATCCCCAGCTGCTCGCCTTCCAGACCTGTTAAGCGAACTTCCTGGGCGCGAATCTCGCCATTGATACGATTCGGACGTGCCGTTTGAACTCGTTTTCCGCCTTTAATACCTTATTCCTCCAGTTGTTGAAGACTGCGGCTGCGAATCTCTTGTTGCAGCTTCTCAATCACTTCACTTACGTCCAGGCTGCCCAGGTCTTTACCACGGCGGGTGCGAACGGCAACTTTGCCTGCTTCCACCTCTTTATCACCACAGACCAACATATACGGGACACGACGTAAAGTGTGCTCGCGGATTTTAAAGCCAATCTTCTCATTTCTCAAGTCTGCTTTTACGCGAATGCCCGCATTTTGTAGTTTCTGCGTCAATTCTTTAACGTAATCTGCCTGAGAATCGGTAATGTTCATCACCACGACCTGCACTGGCGCAAGCCAGGTTGGGAAGAAGCCCGCGAACTCTTCGGTCAGGATGCCGATGAAGCGCTCCAGAGAACCGAGAATAGCACGGTGAATCATGACCGGTACCTGACGCTCGTTGTCTTCGCCAACATAAGAGGCGCTTAAACGCTGCGGCAGGGAGAAGTCCAGCTGTACAGTACCGCACTGCCATGCGCGATCGAGGCAGTCATACAGGGTAAATTCAATTTTCGGACCGTAGAATGCGCCCTCGCCCAGCTGGTATTCGAACGGAATACCGTTCTCTTCCAGCGCTACGGCGAGATCCGCTTCTGCGCGATCCCAGGTCTCATCGCTACCGATACGTTTTTCCGGACGCGTTGAGAGTTTGACCACGATCTTCTCGAAGCCAAAGGTGCTGTACATATCGTAGACCATACGAATACAGGCGTTAACTTCATCACGGACCTGATCTTCAGTACAGAAGATATGCGCATCATCCTGCGTAAAGCCACGCACGCGCATCAGACCGTGCAGCGCACCTGATGGCTCGTTACGGTGGCAGCTACCGAACTCCGCCATACGCAGCGGCAGGTCGCGGTAGGATTTCAGACCCTGGTTGAAGATCTGAACGTGACCCGGGCAGTTCATTGGCTTGATGCAGTATTCACGGTTCTCGGACGAGGTGGTGAACATCGCATCTTTGTAGTTGTCCCAGTGGCCGGTTTTTTCCCACAGCACACGGTCCATCATGAACGGGCCTTTCACTTCCTGATACTGGTACTCTTTCAGCTTGGAACGTACGAACGTTTCCAGTTCACGGAAGATAGTCCAGCCATCGTTATGCCAGAACACCATACCCGGCGCTTCTTCCTGCATGTGGTACAGGTCAAGCTGCTTACCGATTTTACGGTGGTCACGCTTCGCGGCCTCTTCCAGGCGCTGCAGGTACGCGTTCAGGGCTTTCTTATCCGCCCATGCGGTACCATAGATACGCTGCAACATCTTGTTGTTGCTGTCGCCACGCCAGTAGGCGCCGGCGATCTTCATCAGTTTGAAATGATGACAGAAGCGCATGTTCGGCACGTGCGGTCCACGGCACATGTCGACGTATTCTTCGTGATGGTACAAGCCAGGCTTGTCATCATGAGCAATGTTTTCATCGAGAATAGAGACTTTATAGCTCTCGCCACGCTTGACGAAGGTTTCACGCGCTTCGTGCCAGCTGACTTTCTTCTTGATGACGTCATAGTTGGTCTCGGCGAGCTCGTGCATACGTTTTTCGAGCGCGTCGATATCTTCCTGGGTCAGGGTGTGGTCAAGATCAACGTCGTAGTAGAAACCGTTGTCGATAACCGGACCGATCGCCATTTTGGTGTTTGGCCACAGCTGCTTGATAGCATGACCCAACAGGTGTGCGCAGGAGTGACGAATGATCTCCAGACCTTCTTCGTCTTTCGCGGTGATGATTGCAAGCGTCGCATCGTTTTCAATCAGATCGGACGCATCAACCAGCTCACCGTTAACACGGCCGGCGATGGTCGCTTTCGCGAGGCCAGGACCGATGTCCAGGGCGACATCCATAGGGCTAACAGCGTGGTCGAAATGGCGTTGGCTGCCATCAGGAAGAGTAATTACAGGCATTTTATATCCTTATTTGCAGTGATGCCCCACACATAAGAGCATATACAAAGAAAATAATCGTGATTTGACAATAGATTACGACACCATCTGACCAACAATCGTCAAATTGGTTCGTCATCATGCACCTGCCGAATTCAGATTAATGCGGATTTACGGCAAGCGACGTAATGTTAACACTATCAGCAAGGAGATTGCACCCTCTGCAGCCAGAATGATGGGCTGGCACGTAGCGTAAATTTGCAGATTGCATCTCTCCGGCGCTCGCATTTCAGACATGCTGGGCTACTCTTGAACATGCCTTTTATATCAACAGGTGCATACCATGAATGTATCCAGTAGAACGGTTGTGATTTTGAACGTCCTTTCCGCAACAGGTTTAGTGTTGATCCTCGCCGAACGATTCCACTGGTTCTGAGCCGACCCCTTGTTGGCATAACTCGATCGCTCCCGGGAAGGCGCATCTTTTGGCCCCGTTTGATAGACTATGCGTATCAACGAACAAGGATTAGGTTATGCCAACAAAACGATTTGCCGTAAAACACTGGAAAATGGTGCTGGTGCTGGTTGCCATCTGCGGTGCAATGCTGTTATTTCGGTGGGCGGCAATGATTTGGGGCTAAGTACAAATAAAAATAAATGCCGTTGCGTGTGATGAGAATTTATTGGCGCGGGTTAACCATAATAATGAAAACGGGCCGACACTTTCATCGGCCCGCTATGATTACATTTTATAGCCCAGCGAAATCGTGGTTCTGCGATCGGTATGATCCGGTGCCGTTTCTGGCGGTGAAGAGTTCCAGGTCACGTTGTAGGCCAATTTCAAACCGAAGTGTTCATTGATAGCCACGTTCAAAGCGCTTTCGGAATTCAGCGTCGTATCCTCGGCACCAAACACAGAAACACCCTGCGTAAATTTGGTGTTATCGGTCATCTGCCAGGCATACGTGCCGGAAGCATAGCCCAGCGGCTGGGTTTCATTTTCGCCATTGGTGTACTCGTCATAGCGGACACCCGGACCGAATTCGAAACGGAGGCTGTGTACCGGACCATTCAGGAACTGACGACCATAACCGGCGGTGAACACATCGCGCTGGCGATAGCCGTTGAAGCGGTCGGTTAACCAACTTGCCTGACCAAAGATGTAGTCATAGTCGGTCATGTTGTAACGGCTACGTCCACCGACCGCGTATTTCTCGGATGAGCGTTCATCGTTAGCGGACGTGTTGCTGGCATTTCCCCACAGCGACCATGCAGTGGTATTGCCGTACCAGGTCAGGGTGCTGTCCGCCGTCAGAGAAGAGCTTTTCGTGTTACCCGATTGCGCGAGATACCCGGCGTTCAGGTTACCTTCAAACGGTTTTTTGGCAGTGGAGGGATCGTCCATGACAGTAAAAACGGTGTCATCGGCGGCTGCATTCAGTGATGCAAAAACGCCACCCGCCAGCATCAGTGCTGCGGGTACTGTCTTCAAAAGCTTCATTTTATTTAAGGAGTCCGTACAACAAAAAAAGAGACCACCACGGTCTCGGAAACTTTCTTGAGGATCAATGACAAGGCGTCCAGAGAAAGGTAACAAATTATAAAAAGGCGCAAATAACATAGCAATATTTTCTTATTTCATTTTTTGAATAAGAACGATCTCAAAACGCGTTTTATTTTATATATCCCTCATCGCATTTATGTCAGCATTCATTTTTAAAATCATACTGTTATTTACATTGCCTTCCTGTCGATCGGTGCCAGGCTTAAAAGAACCCATGCTAAAAGGAGGTTATGATGGCTTCTATTTATACGCTGACGCTCTCCCCTTCCCTCGACTCCGCGACCATAACGCCGCAGATTTACCCGGAAGGTAAACTACGCTGTAGCGCACCTGTATTTGAGCCGGGCGGCGGCGGGATTAACGTTGCGCGCGCGATTACCCACCTCGGTGGTAAAGCGACTGCCATCTTTCCGGCCGGTGGTGCCACGGGGGAGCATCTTGTTGCCTTGCTGGCCGATGAACAGGTTGCCGTGGATACCGTAGACGCCAAAGACTGGACCCGGCAGAACCTGCATGTCCACGTTGAGTCCAGCGGGGAACAGTATCGTTTCGTTATGCCAGGCGCCAGGCTGAGCGATGATGAGTTTCGTCAGCTGGAAGAGAAGGTGCTAACCATTGAAAGCGGCTCGCTGCTGGTCATCAGCGGTAGCCTGCCGCCAGGCGTCAAAACAGAAAAGCTGACAGCACTGGTTGATGCCGTACTTCAGCGCGGCATTCGCTGCATTGTCGACAGTTCAGGCGAAGCCCTGCAGGCGGCATTAGAACCCGGACAACTTGAGCTCGTTAAGCCTAACCAGAAAGAGCTGAGTGCGCTTGTTAATCGCGAACTTAGCCAGCCGGATGACGTGCGTACTGCCGCTGAAGAACTGGTTCGCAGCGGCAAAGCGCACCGCGTTGTCGTCTCTCTCGGTCCTCAGGGTGCGCTGGCCGTCGACAAGACGGGCTTTGTGCAGGTTGTTCCGCCCCCAATGAAGAGCCAGAGCACCGTTGGCGCAGGCGACAGTATGGTCGGCGCGATGGCGCTGAAGCTGGCGCAGGGCGCATCACTTCTGGAGATGACGCGCTATGGCGTCGCGGCGGGGAGTGCCGCCACCATCAATCAGGGAACGCGCCTGTGTTCGCTTGCCGATACGCAGAAAATCGTCGATTACCTGTCACGAAGCTAACCGATATATCCCCCTCCTGACGGAGGGGGAATATCTGTGGAAGTCGCCAAATATGACGTATCGACTATGCTAAAAAAACTTTCAGGATAACAACGAGGTGAATTATGAGCAGTGGTGATATCACCCGCTACGTCGTGACCATCAGCCTTCATGAAGCATCGCTGACCGAGCTTAACGAGCTCAACAATGCCTTTACACGGGCGAATTTCCTGCTCACGCTAACGGATGACGAAGGTCATATTCATGATTTAGGCACCCTGGCGTTTGGCCTGATCGCAGCCCTGAGTGAAGAAGAGGTACATGCGCTGGCCGCCAGCCTGGTGGAAAGCGTGACCGACAAGCCTGCCGACATCACCGTGGAGACGTGGGAACGCTGGCAGAAAAAAGAACAATAAGTGCCCTGCATGAAATTAATCCGCTCAGGTGTGCGTTAGTTCGTATTTTTTTACCGCAGTTATGCGCTAACTTTATGATCTGGCAGACAACATGGGAGAGTCAACATGTGGCAGGCTATCAGTCATCTTTTACATGAGCAATTGGGTGAAGGTGAAATTGAACTGCGTAACGAGCTGCCGGGCGGGGAAATTCACGCCGCGTGGCATTTACGCTACGCAGGACGCGATCTGTTCGTTAAATGCGACGAGCGAGAGCTGCTCCCGATTTTTACCGCTGAAGCCGATCAGCTTGAACTGTTGTCCCGTAGTAAAACGGTGACGGTACCTGAGGTGCTGGCCGTGGGCAGTGACCGGGACTACAGCTTTCTGGTGATGGACTATCTCCCTGCCCGTCCGTTGGACGCCCATAACGCCTTTATTCTCGGGCAACAGTTAGCGCGCCTGCACCAGTGGAGCGACCAGCCCCAGTTTGGTCTCGACTTCGACAACGACCTTTCCACCACGCCGCAGCCCAATGCCTGGCAGCGCCGCTGGTCGACGTTCTTTGCCGAGCAGCGCATCGGATGGCAGCTTGAACTGGCCGCAGAGAAAGGGCTGGAATTTGGCAACATTGATGCCATCGTCGAGCATGTGCAACAGCGCCTGGCCTCCCACCAGCCTCAGGCGTCTTTGCTGCACGGTGATTTATGGTCCGATAACTGCGCGCTTGGCCCCAACGGCCCGTATATCTTCGACCCGGCCTGCTACTGGGGCGACAGAGAGTGCGATTTGGCCATGTTGCCCCTGCATCCCGAACAACCGCCGCAAATATACGATGGCTATCAGTCTGTCTCCCCCCTGCCGCCGGACTTCCTTGAGCGCCAGCCCGTGTATCAGCTCTATACGCTGATGAACCGAGCCATTCTTTTTGGCGGGCAACATCTGGTCAACGCCCAGCGCGCGCTTGAACGCGTGCTTGCGGCTTAAAGACAAAACGGGTGGCCTTGCCGCCACCCTGATTCGTTACAGAAAACCGAGCAGTGAGAAGAAGAAATATCCCGCCACGATGATGATAACCGGCAGGATATAGAGCGGGAAAATTTGCAGGAAAATGGTGTGACGAGGCACCACAATGCGGGATTCAATCTGCTCCCGGCTCATTCCTTCAGGACCTTTCGCCTTCTCAAGGATAAGCTGATCTTCCACCCCTTCGCGTAAAAAACGGGTCTGGCGACTCATTCGTGCGCCCGATGCCTGCAGCGCCATCGCAATAAAAATCAGCGCATAGATAATCCAGAACCCAACATTCAGCTGCTGGTGAAAGTCCGGCGTTGGCGAGTTGAACCAGAAGACGTTCAGGAACGGGGTGTTAAACCGCACCATCTCAATCATGACATGCGCAAAATCAAGCATTACCGCATTAATGCCCGGCTGTTTTTCGCTGTGATCGTACATAAACTTCAGCACGGATATCAGCGTAGAAATGACGGCAGGAATAAAAATCACCCAGCCTGCAATACGTTTTAAGACAGCAATGCGTCCAGCTTGTTGATACGTCATCAGTTCCTCTTCATAAAGACGCGTGATTTGAGCCTAAGTCTACCTGCTGGACATCAATTTCGCCCGCTCTTTAAAAGCAATATGCTAAATTGCAGACTGTGCTTAGCACTTATCGTCTGTCGAACACCTGGATAAGGAGACGTTGTGATGTCGACACCGCGCCAGATACTTGCCGCTATTTTTGACATGGATGGATTACTGATTGATTCCGAGCCGTTGTGGGATCGCGCCGAGCTGGACGTGATGGCCAGCCTGGGCGTTGATATCAGTCGCCGTAATGAACTTCCCGACACGCTGGGCCTGCGTATTGATATGGTCGTTGACCTGTGGTACGCCCAACAGCCGTGGGTTGGGCCCGATCGCGACGAAGTCACCTCGCGAATTATCAGCCGCGCCATCGCGCTGGTGGAGGAGAACAAGCCGCTCTTGCCGGGCGTACATGAGGCTGTCGCGCTGTGCAAGTCTCAGGGGCTGAAGGTTGGCCTGGCTTCCGCTTCACCGCTGCATATGCTGGAAAAAGTGCTGATCATGTTTGAGCTGCGCGACAGTTTTGACGCCCTGGCGTCTGCGGAAAAACTGCCCTACAGCAAGCCACATCCGCAGGTCTATATGGACTGCGCCGCGAAGCTGGGTCTTGATCCGCTTACCTGCGTCGCGCTGGAAGATTCAGTAAACGGCATGGTGGCCTCCAAAGCCGCGCGTATGCGCTCCATTGTGGTGCCCGATGAAGAAAACCGCCACGATCCGCGGTATGCTCTTGCCGACGTTAAGCTGAATTCGCTGGCTGAACTGACGGTACAACACCTGCGCGGCGAATAGCGCCCCTCTTACAGGCAGCGTCATGCTGCCTGATAAAAACAAAACACAGTTTCATTTTGTTTGCTTTTCTCATCCCTGCCTCCTATCTTTAACGTCAACACGACGATAACCAGCTTCTGAGGCGCGTATGATACTGGACACCTTTACTCTTTCAGGCAAAGTAGCCCTCATCACCGGGTGCGATACCGGTCTGGGGCAAGGCATGGCTATTGCGCTGGCGCAGGCAGGTTGCGATATCGTTGGGGTAAATCGCAAAGCTCCTGAGAAAACGGCCAGCGCCGTCACCGCCCTGGGAAGACGTTTTGTGGCTATTCGGGCCGATCTGAGCCAGCAGGAAAATCTTCAGTACGTCGTGGACACCGCCGTGGCGGAGATGGGACGAATTGATATTCTGGTGAACAATGCCGGGACGATTCGCCGGGAGGAGGCCCTGACGTTTAGCGAAAAAGACTGGGATGACGTTATGAACCTGAATCTCAAGTCGCTCTTTTTCCTCTCTCAGGCGGTCGCTAAGCGATTTATCACCCAGGGCCAGGGCGGCAAAATTATCAATATCGCCTCTATGCTCTCCTTTCAGGGCGGCATTCGCGTGCCGTCGTATACCGCCTCGAAAAGCGGCGTGCTGGGGATCACGCGCCTGCTGGCAAATGAGTGGGCGCTACATGGCATCAACGTGAATGCCATCGCGCCGGGCTACATGGCGACGAACAACACGCAGCAGCTGCGCGATAACGAACAGCGTAACGCGGAGATCCTTGACCGCATCCCGGCGGGTCGATGGGGAGTACCGGATGACCTTCAGGGGCCGGTCGTCTTTTTAGCCTCCCCCGCATCAGATTACGTGAATGGTCACACCTTAGCCGTCGACGGCGGCTGGCTGGCGCGCTGAGGCGCGTTTGTGACAAACAGTTACACCGTCACCTCTTTCGCCCACTGTATAAAAACCCTATACTGTATAAATTGACAGTTTCGTGGGTTTTATCATGACGGCGGAAGGCCACCTGCTTTTTTCAATTGCGTGCGCAGTATTTGCCAAAAACGCAGAACTTACTCCCGTGCTTGCACAGGGAGACTGGTGGCATATTGTCCCTTCCGCCGTTTTAACCTGTCTGCTGCCCGATATTGACCATCCAAAATCCTTCCTCGGACAGCGCCTGAAGTGGGTGTCGAAGCCCATCGCCCGCGCGTTCGGCCACCGCGGGTTTACCCACAGCCTGCTGGCCGTTTTTGGCCTGCTCACGCTTTTCTATTTAAAAGTCCCTGAAAGCTGGATAGTGCCGGGTGATGCCATTCAGGGCATGGTGCTGGGTTATTTAAGCCATATCCTCGCCGATATGCTGACGCCCGCGGGCGTGCCGCTGCTGTGGCCCTGCCGCTGGCGTTTCCGTTTTCCGATCCTTGCGCCGCAGAAAGGGAATCAGCTTGAACGCGTGCTGTGCATGGCGCTATTTGCCTACGCCGTCTGGATGCCGCAAACCTTGCCCGAAAACAGTGCAGTGCGCTGGTCTTCCCAGATGATCAATTCGCTGCAATTTCAGTTCAATCGTTTTATTCATCACCAGATTGAACAGTAAACCAACAAAATCTTTCCATTTGTCATAAACCATTCCATTTGGATATAAGCGCCACATCACACTTCTGCTAACCTTCCGCCAACAGGATCGGGAAAAACCGATCCCACATAATAAATCAGGAGAACGGGGATGAATTTTCCACTCATCGCGAACATAGTCGTGTTCGTCGTATTACTATTGCTTCTCGCGCAGGCGCGCCACAAACAGTGGAGCCTGGCGAAAAAAGTACTGGTCGGTCTGGTCATGGGTGTGGCGTTTGGTCTGGCCTTACACGCCGTCTACGGCTCCGATAGTCCGGTACTGAAAGAGTCCATTCAGTGGTTCAACATTGTCGGTAACGGCTACGTCCAGCTGCTGCAGATGATCGTTATGCCGCTGGTGTTCGCCTCTATTCTGAGCGCCGTAGCCCGTCTGCACAACGCAACTCAGCTGGGTAAAATCAGCTTTCTGACCATTGGTACGCTGCTCTTTACCACGCTGATTGCCGCGCTGGTGGGGGTGCTGGTTACCAACCTGTTTGGCCTGACGGCCGAAGGTCTGGTTCAGGGTACCGCTGAAACGGCGCGTCTGACCGCAATTCAAACCAACTACGTGGGTAAAGTGGCTGATCTGACGGTTCCGCAGATGGTCCTCTCCTTCATTCCGAAGAACCCGTTTGCTGACCTGACCGGTGCAAGCCCAACCTCTATCATCAGCGTGGTGATCTTCGCGGCATTCCTGGGCGTGGCTGCGCTTAAGCTGCTGAAAGACGACGCGCCGAAAGGCGAACGCGTGCTGACGGCGATTGATACCCTGCAAAGCTGGGTGATGAAGCTGGTCCGTCTGGTCATGCAGCTGACGCCATACGGCGTTCTGGCACTGATGACCAAAGTGGTAGCCGGCTCTAACCTGCAGGACATCATTAAGCTGGGCAGCTTCGTTGTCGCCTCTTATCTGGGCCTGGGCATTATGTTCGTGGTGCACGGTATCCTGCTGGGCGTGAACGGCGTCAGCCCGCTGAAATACTTCCGCAAAGTATGGCCGGTACTGACCTTTGCCTTCACCAGCCGTTCCAGCGCAGCGTCTATTCCGCTGAACGTTGAAGCGCAGACCCGTCGTCTGGGCGTGCCGGAATCTATCGCCAGCTTCTCTGCCTCCTTTGGTGCTACCATCGGTCAGAACGGCTGCGCGGGTCTCTACCCGGCGATGCTGGCGGTGATGGTTGCCCCAACCGTGGGTATCAACCCGCTGGATCCGGTCTGGATCGCCACGCTGGTCGGGATTGTTACCATCAGCTCCGCCGGCGTTGCAGGTGTCGGCGGCGGTGCAACCTTCGCCGCGCTGATTGTGCTGCCCGCGCTGGGCCTGCCCGTCACGCTGGTCGCCCTGCTGATCTCCGTTGAACCGTTGATCGACATGGGCCGTACCGCGCTGAACGTGAGCGGCTCCATGACTGCCGGTACGCTGACCAGCCAGTGGCTGAAGCAGACCGACAAAGCCATTCTGGAAAGTGAAGACGACTCCGAGCTCGCGCACCGTTAATCTCGATAGAAATAAAAAAACCGCCTGATGGCGGTTTTTTTATGGCTGTTATTCTTCAACCTCTTCATCCTGGCGGATTTGCGTCGCCCATCGCTGGGCTGACTCCGGCACGGAAAACGCCGGTGACCGGCGGAAATGTTCCCCCATCAGGACAAAAGCCACATATTTACCGCGAAGCAGCCAGACATCACGAAAACCATCCACTTTCAGGGCATGGTCAGGCGGCGCGGGCTCAACGCGGGGCACATAGCTAATAACCTGGCGGTTTTGTTGACGAAGAGGTTTCATAAGCGACGGATTCACTAAAGCAAATTCTTGAAGCAGGAAAATTCTATGATAGCCGATCCTGCTGCCTTACGTCGCGCTCCGAGTGGGTGAGATGGCTCCTTTCGTTAATAACGTCATATGAAAACGCTTAGTTAGCGAGCTATCTCACGACATTGTTCTATCCTTAATAGGGTTTTTAGCAATGGATAAAGGAGAAGCGTGCAATGTCGAACAAAGATAAATCACATCAATCACCGATTCATGGCACTGAAGAATCTCAACCGGGTATGGACTCTCTCGCCCCTGCTGACGGCTCTCACCGCCCCGCGCCGGGCCCATCAGCCCCTGGCGAACAACCAACCGCGCCGGGAAGCATGAAATCGCCGGACACCGGAAACGAGAAGCTGAAATCGCTTGAGCCACACCGTAAAGGCGGCGAAGGTTTTGCACTCACCACCAATCAGGGCGTGCGCATTGCTGACGATCAAAACTCCCTTCGCGCAGGCGCGCGCGGGCCGACCCTGCTGGAAGATTTCATCCTGCGGGAAAAAATTACCCATTTTGACCACGAGCGAATTCCGGAACGCATCGTTCACGCGCGCGGTTCTGCGGCGCACGGCTTCTTCCAGCCCTATAAAAGCCTGAAAGCGATCACCAAAGCGGATTTCCTCTCCGACCCGGATAAAATCACGCCGGTCTTTGTGCGTTTCTCCACCGTGCAGGGTGGCGCAGGTTCGGCAGATACGGTGCGTGATATCCGCGGCTTTGCCACCAAGTTTTATACCGAAGAGGGTATTTTCGATCTGGTGGGCAATAACACCCCGGTGTTTTTCATTCAGGATGCGCATAAATTTCCTGACTTTGTCCATGCGGTAAAACCGGAGCCCCACTGGGCCATACCCCAGGGACAAAGTGCGCACGATACCTTCTGGGACTATGTCTCCCTGCAGCCTGAAACCTTACACAACGTGATGTGGGCGATGTCCGACCGTGGGATCCCTCGCAGCTATCGCACGATGGAAGGGTTCGGTATTCATACCTTCCGCATGATCAACGCGGAAGGAAAAGCCACGTTTGTGCGCTTCCACTGGAAGCCGGTAGCGGGCAAAGCCTCGCTGGTATGGGACGAGGCGCAGAAGCTCACCGGGCGCGATCCGGACTTCCATCGCCGTGAACTGTGGGAATCCATTGAAGCGGGTGACTTCCCGGAATATGAACTGGGCTTACAGCTGATCCCGGAAGAAGACGAGTTTAAGTTCGATTTCGACCTGCTTGACCCGACAAAACTCATCCCTGAGGAGCTGGTGCCCGTTCAGCTGGTGGGGAAAATGGTGCTTAACCGCAACCCGGATAATTTCTTTGCCGAAAACGAGCAGGCCGCGTTCCACCCGGGCCACATCGTCCCCGGACTGGATTTCACCAACGATCCGCTCTTACAGGGACGTCTGTTCTCGTATACCGATACGCAGATTAGCCGTCTTGGCGGGCCGAACTTCCACGAGATACCGATTAACCGCCCAACCTGCCCGTACCATAACTTCCAGCGCGACGGGATGCACCGTCAGGATATTGATACCAACCCGGCAAACTATGAGCCGAACTCCATCAACGACAACTGGCCGCGAGAAACCTCGCCGGGGCCGAAACGCGGCGGATTCGAATCGTACCAGGAGCGTATCGACGGCAACAAAATTCGCGAGCGCAGCCCCTCGTTCGGTGAGTATTACGCCCACCCTCGCCTGTTCTGGAACAGCCAGACGCCGATTGAGCAACAGCACATCATCGGCGGCTTTAGCTTCGAACTGAGCAAAGTGGTGCGCACCTACATCCGCGAGCGCGTGGTCGATCAGCTGGCGCGCATTGATATTCAGCTTGCCCAGAGCGTGGCGGATAACCTTGGTATCACACTAACGGACGAACAGCGTAACCTTGCGCCACCGAAAGAGGTTAACGGCGTGAAGAAAGATCCATCGCTGAGCCTGTATGCGGTGCCGGGTGGTTCAATTAAGGGCCGCGTGGTCGCCATCCTGCTGAACGACAAAACTCGCGCCAGCGACGTGCTGGGGATTATGCAGGCGCTAAAAACCCAGGGCGTACACGCCAAACTGCTCTATTCCCGCATGGGTGAAGTGACCGCCGACGATGGTTCTGTGCTGCCGGTCGCGGCGACCTTTGCCGGTGCGCCATCGCTGACCGTCGATGCGGTGATCGTGCCGTGCGGGGATATTGCCAGCCTGCTGACCAACGGCGACGCCGTCTATTATCTGCTGGAAGCCTATAAGCACCTGAAGCCCATTGCGCTATCCGGCGACGCGCGTCAGTTTAAAGCACAGCTGAAGGTGGCCGATCAGGGTGAGGACGGCATTGTCGAGGGCGATAACGTGGACGATGCGTTTATGACGAAGCTGTTTGATTTGCTCGCCGCGCACCGTGTCTGGTCGCGCAGCAGTAAGATTGATCAGATTCCGGCGTAAAAACCATTCCCGGTTGTGCGGCCTGATGCCCTCACCCACGGGAGAGGGAGAAAACAATAAAAACGGTAACCCAGGTTACCGTTTTGCTTTTACCTCGCCATCCGGCACTTCTTACAGATCCCCAAACGTCCCCAACCGATACCCACGCTCGGCAATGGCGTATTTCAGCGACGGCGACGTCAGGACATCCAGCTCCGCCAGGCGCGGCCAGCAGTAGGCGCTCTTACGCACGGTGTTATCGACAAAGGCAGGATGCGCCATGACCTCCAGCGACCGTTCCCCCCGCGCGGCGGAATCATCCAGCACCTTGAGGAACAGCGCTTCGTCGATCTCGTCACCGTAAAAGGCACTGCTGAACCCCTCAGTTGTTGTCACGGCACAGTCCGGCACGCCCTGCGCCTCACGATCCACGCGCATCGCCACGCCTTTGCGTTGGGCAAACGCCGCAACAATCGGGAAAATCGCCGGGATCATGTGCACATGATGGTGGCTGTCGATGTGCGTCGGCGCCTTGCCAAAAAGATCAACAAAGCGGTTGTACTGGCAGTCCAGCTCACGGGCAATCTCTTCGAGCGGCAGAGCGTCCTGCTCCGCCAGTTCCCAAATCCATTTGCCCAGCAGACCGTCACGCGTCAGGCCTGGCATGGGCGAAAGCGGCATCCCGAGCGTCAGCACAAAATGCATGCCGACACCCAGCTCTGGCACCTCGCGGCTCAGCTGCGCCGCGTGTTCAACCGCTTCACCGTTCACCAGTGCCGTTGTAGAGGTCACTACCCCGCGGCGACAGGCTTCAATAATGCCGTAGTTCTGGCCTTTCGAAAGGCCAAAGTCATCAGCATTAACGATCAGCAGGTTTTCCATTGTGCGTCCTCTCAGTGTTGTTTGAACTTCAGCTTCTCAATCGTGGCGGCAAAGTTCGGCAACCATTTTTCATGCGCCAGGATCATCTCGCTGGCCAGCTGCTCCGCATCGCGGTCGGAATGCACCAGCGGGCTGAGGTTCAGCGCCAGAAGCACGTCATTGAGTTCACCGCTCAGCGCCGCGTTGCTCGCCGCCACTTCAAAGCCTTTGATGGTGTGGATCAGGCCCATAACTTTGTCGTCGAAGTGGGTGATACGTGGATGCGGTTTAGCCCCCTCGCGCCCCAGAATGCAGGTCATCTCGACGGCCCAGTCCGCCGGGATATTGTCGATATGGCCGTGATGCGGCACGTTAACATAGTGCTCCGCCTGCTTGTCGTTGTAGATGGCGTTGATCACTTCACACGCTGCATCGGAGTAATAGGCCCCACCGCGCTGCTCAAGCGCTTTCGGTTTAACGTTCAGGTTCGGATCTTTATATAAATCGAACAGCTGCTTCTCAACTTTCTGAACGATTTGCGCACGCGCGCCGCCCTTATAGTACTCGCCCATTTCGATAGCCAGCATCTCTTTCTGCTTGAAGTAGTAAAGCAGGTACGAGCACGGCAGCAGATTCAGCGAGCGGATCAGCCCTTCGCTGAACGGCAGGTCAAAGATGTTCTTCACGGAGGCCGCGGTCAGGCGACCGGAAGCCACGCCGTCGAGCAGTTCGGCAAAGCGCGATTTTCCGTTCACGATGACGTCTTTAATGAACACCATGTGGTTCAGGCCGAACAGATCGATTGAGAGATCGTCACTGTCGGTCAGCTCCAGCACGTCGCGGATAAACATCTTCATGCCGATCGGGATATTACAGACGCCGATAAAGCGTTTGAAATTGGTATGACGATATACCGCCTCGGTCACCATTCCGGCCGGGTTAGTGAAGTTAATCACCCACGCGTTCGGGCAGATCTCTTGCACATCTTTGACGATGTCGAAAATCACCGGAATGGTACGCAGGCCTTTGAACAGGCCGCCCGCGCCGTTGGTCTCCTGCCCCAGGTAGCCGTGGCTCAGCGGAATACGCTCGTCCAGCTCGCGCGCTTTTAGCTGGCCGACGCGCAGCTGAGTGGTAACGAAATCCGCATCTTTCAGCGCCAGGCGACGATCGAGGGATTTATGCACGGTCATAGGCACGCCCGCTTTCTCAACCATGCGCTTGCACAGGTCGAAAATAATATCCAGCTTCTCCTGACCTTCCTCAACGTCCACCAGCCATAATTCGCTGACCGGTAATTCATGATAACGTTTCAGAAAACCTTCGAGTAATTCCGGGGTATAGCTGCTGCCGCCACCAATGGTTACGACTTTTAATTTCTTTTGCATAATATCTCCCTTAGCGTATCAGGTTAATCGCCTGCAAGGTATAGCGTACTCTTCCCGCTATTTGGGCAAGCCATTAAAGCAATATTTATGGCGGGTAATCCGCCGAAAGTTAATTAATTACCGTTAAATTCTTCCGGTAGCTGTTCGGTGTGAATGAGGTCAACTTCTTAAAAGTTTTAATAAACAGGCTGGGACTGCTATATCCTGACTCATAGGCAATATCGGTGACAGAATAGTTGGTAATCTCCAGCTGTTTTTTGGCAAAATTAATGCGGATTTCATTAATTATTTGCACCGGCGTTTTACGATAATAACGCTGCGTCGCGCGGGTCAGATATTCCTGGGATTTCCCCGAGAGGGATACCATATTTTCCAGCGCATTTTCGCTGAACTGGCCTTTATCGTGCATCAGTTCCACGGTGCTGCGCAGCCACTGTGGAACATCATCCGTCACCTGCTGCTCTTCACGGTGATGCCGCAACCGGTTCATCACGTAGAAGGTCACCGTTTCAATAAATTCATCAAACTCATTGTCGCGGAAGTTAAGCGAGGCGATGACCGTTTCAATCCAGGTCATGAACTCGTTTTTCACACGATATACCTGGGACGCCACAAAGCAGAACGGCACCAGCGGCAGATAGTGCTTCTCAAAGAAGCGTCTGCTGACGCCCACGTTCAGAATGCGGGTCGCGCCAAATTCGTAAAAGCTCTGGTGATAGGAACCCATCGGCAGGAAGACAAAATCCCCTCGCTCCAGCAGGACGCGCTTACCGTTGATCTCCTGGTAGTAGCGGCCGGTCAGAACAATCGTGAACTCATAGTAGTCATGCTGGTGCAGACCGCTGGCGCTCTCCGTCTTGTTGTAGATAACCACGTGAAAATTTTTGCCATTAAACAGTTGCTGTTCAAATGCGGTTTTGATTTCCATCGTGCTGACCTCCTGCTGCTCAATCCGACCTAGTGCATTTTCTCGTGAAGCTCAATCAACTCCGCCACCAGCTCACGCGCCAGCATGGACGTCATCAGGTGATCCTGAGCGTGTACCAGCACCAGGCTGACCTTCATCTTCCCTTCGCCCTGGTCGCTTTCAATCAGCTTTGTCTGCACCAGGTGCGCTTCGTTCAGCGCCGTGCGGGACTGCTCCATCATGGTTTTCGCGGCGGCGAAATCGCCCTGCTTGGCCTGCTTCAGTGCGGCATACGCCAGGCTGCGCGCCTGCCCGGAGTTGATGATAAGGCCCATCACCACTTCTTCGAGATCGTTCTCTGCGGCTTCGTCTGCGACGATACTATCCAAATCTAACATGTTTTAGCTCCTTGTGGCTGGCGCGGGCTTCCCCGCGCCGGTCAATCTTAGAATTTCAGTGAGAGGGCAATTTCCTCTTCGCTCTCTTCTTCATCAATGATGGTGGCAGCTTTGTTCGCAATCGCCACGAACGGCATGTACAGCAGGGTGGCAATCCCGAGGTTGAATATCGCCAGCAGGAAGGCCGCGACGCTACCGTTGGTGTTAAAGAAGGCACCCAGACCTGCTGGCATGGTCCACGGAGCAATGTTGGTGATCGGTGGAATAATACCCATGTAGTAGGCCGTCAGGGTGATCGCTGCCAGCAGCGGCTGCACCAGGATGAACGGGATAAACATTACCGGGTTCATGATGATTGGCAGACCGAACAGAATCGGCTCGTTAATCTGGAAGATGCCTGATGGCAGGGCCAGTTTCGCCACCTGACGATAGTCAGCGCGACGAGAGACAATAAAGACCGCGATGATCAGACCCAGGGTCGCCCCGGTACCACCCAGGAAGATATAGGAGTCAAGCATCGGCTTCGCCCACACATGGAAGGTTTTACCTGCCGCCAGCGCCGCGTCAACGGAGCCGTACTGCTGGTAAAGCGCAACGTTTTCCAGTGCCCATGGGGTCATAATTCCGCTGTCCAGCGCGGCCAGTGCCAGTGAACCGTGCACGCCGAAGAACCACAGCAGAGAGGTGAAAATCACATACGCCCAACCGACCACGCCACCCATCGACGCCAGCGGCGTAGAGATAGAGTCCATGATGATCTGGTGGAAGTTCGTGCCCCAGTGAGAGAGCGCCCAGGCGATAATCCCCATGATGGAGAGGATAATGAAGCCTGGGATCAACGCGGAAAATGAACGAGAAACGGAGGCCGGCACGCTATCCGGCAGGCGGATAACCCAGTTGCGACGGATAATAAAGGTGAACATTTCTGCCACCACCAGGCCGATAACAATACCGGAGATGATGTTGGCTCCGCCCAGCCAGTTTGCGCCAACGGCGTAGGCTTCACCCACGCTGTAAGGCGTGACGGTCATAAACGCGGCAACGGATAATAATCCGGCGGCCAGCGGATCCACTTTCCGCTCTTCAGCCAGCGCCATCCCAATAAAGAAAGGCGCCATCAGCGACATAATACCCAACGTACCGTTATATACGTTGCCGCCGATGGCTTTAAAACCATTAAGGGTTTCAATAGTGGAAGCGTCTAACCGAATTCCTAATGAATAAAAGAAGGAACCTTCACCAAAGCTCAGAAAAACGTTGTTAATTAAAACGAACATGGCCCCGGCCAGCGTCAACGGCATTAATTTAATAAAACCGTTTTTGATGGCATTAACGTGAGGCTGCTTTCCTATTTTAACAGCAAAAGGAAGGAGTACCTTTTCAAGTGAAGCGATGACTTTACTCATAGGAAAATACCCTTAAATGCCGTAACGCATGTTACGGCGTAATTGTGTGTGAAATAACTCTTTGACGGGAAAAATAAAAATTAATTAGCAGCTTTTTTAATGGCTGCCACAGCAGCTTTAAGTACACCTAAACCATCGATCTTGCCGTACAGCCCCGAATCGATCACTTCGACCGGTTTATTCGGTAGCAGTCGTTGAATTTCGGGCAACATATAGGCAATTTGCGGCCCCAGTAACACCACATCGGCTTTCTGGCCTTTTTCGCCCGCCAGCGTTTCCGGAAACGCTTCAATCACCACAGGAACTTCATACTTTTCAGCCTGCGCGCGCATCTTTGACACCAGAAGCGAGGTTGACATGCCCGCTGAGCAGAACAGGTAGATATGTTTCTTTTCCATCATAATTTCCCTCTTGTATGACTACCTGCCGTCGCGCTATCACTCGACTCGCTGTCCCGGCAGACAGGTAGCTTGCGTACTGTTGTTTATCGTTGAAGTGAGTATACGCAATGGTACAGAGGGGAGATAATTCTGGATAGGCCTAAATTGTCTCTCATTGACCTGGCTTGTTGACTACCTTCACATTTCAGGCAAATAATTCGCGCAAAGAAATAAGATTAACGTATGAATAAAAAAACCGGCCCAGAGGCCGGTTTGTTAACATCTTCAGGCAAGCAGGGTTACTGCGCCTTAGGTGCCTGCGGATCGGTGTCGTATTCAGCACAGGTCTGATAGCCAGAGTTAATCACATGTCCGGTATCATCCAGCGCGACGAAGTAGGTTTCTGCCTTACCATCACGTTGACCCAGGATATAAGTCTGACACGTACCGCGCGCGTGAATCATGGTCACTTCAGAAGAAGGCTTGCCGGCGATCGCAGCCACCTGCGAACGTGTCATCCCTTTTTTAACGTCTTTAACCACGGGCTGGGTAAACTGATCCTTGGTGCGATCGTAAGCCGTACACCCTGCCAGCATCGTCAGTACCGCCGCTGCGCTAAGAATTCCTGCTACGTTCTTGTTCATATTCCGTCCTCTTGTTTATCAGCGTGTTATCTAAGCATGGGATAAAAAGTACTATTGTTCAACTTTGTGATTTACGCCAGACGAATTTCGGAAAATTCTAATAAAACAACGATAAGCTGCTAAATCGCCGCAAATTAACGCACTCGAAACTGTGATCCTTGTCGTTTTCCGCCCAAAGGGTTAGTTTTAACAGTTAACACATTCTGTTTATGTTCTGCATACGGAGGGCATGATGGCTCTGCAACAAGAGATTATTCAGGCGCTGGGCGCTAAGCCTGCGATAGATGCACAGGAAGAGATCCGCCGCAGCGTGGATTTTTTAAAGTCGTACTTAAAAAAGAACGCTTTCCTGAAATCCCTGGTGCTGGGCATCAGCGGCGGGCAGGACTCTACCCTGACGGGTAAACTCTGCCAGATGGCGATTTCAGAGCTTCGTGAAGAGACGGGCGACGAAGCGCTGCAGTTTATCGCCGTGCGTCTGCCTTACGGGGTTCAGGCGGACGAACAGGATTGCCAGGACGCCATCGCGTTCATCCAGCCCGACCGCGTGCTTACCGTCAATATCAAAGGCTCGGTGCTGGCAAGCGAGCAGGCGCTGCGCGAAGCGGGCATTGAATTGAGTGATTTTGTGCGCGGCAACGAGAAAGCGCGCGAGCGCATGAAAGCGCAGTACAGCATCGCCGGGATGACCAAAGGCGTTGTGGTAGGCACCGACCATGCGGCAGAAGCGATCACCGGTTTCTTCACCAAATACGGCGATGGCGGCACCGACATCAACCCGATTTTCCGTCTCAACAAGCGTCAGGGCAAGCAGCTGCTCGCCGCGCTGGGCTGCCCTGAGCATCTGTACAAGAAAGCGCCAACCGCGGATCTGGAAGACGATCGCCCTTCCCTGCCGGATGAAGCGGCCCTTGGCGTCACCTATGACAACATTGATGATTATCTGGAAGGCAAAACGCTGGATGAAGGTACCGCGAAAATTATCGAGGGCTGGTACCTGAAAACCGAGCACAAGCGCCACACGCCAATTACGGTGTTTGACGATTTCTGGAAATAAACGCAAAACGTTAATCTTTGCTCCCTCTCCCCTTTAGGGAGAGGGCATCACGCCACCCGGCTCTTTTTTAACCACAGCACACCTGCTACACTGTATACCTGAACAGTATATGGAGCAGTATGTGAGCAGGCGTCAATCAGCCCCGCGTCTTGAGTTTGAAGCGGCGGCTATCTATGAATATCCCGAACATCTTCGCCCCTGGCTTGAGGCGCTGCCTAAACAGCCGGGCGTGTACATCTTTCACGGTGAAAGCGAGACCCTGCCGCTCTACATCGGCAAAAGCGTTAACATTCGCAGCCGGGTGTTATCCCACCTGCGCACCCCGGACGAGGCCGCCATGCTGCGCCAGTCGCGACGCATTACCTGGTTCCAGACGGCGGGAGAAATGGGCGCGCTGTTGCTGGAAGCCCGGCTGATAAAAGAGCATCAGCCGCTCTTCAATAAGCGCCTGCGCCGCAACCGCCAGCTCTGCTCCCTGCAGATCGCCGACGGCAAGCCGCAGGTCGTCTACGCCCGCGAGGTCGATTTCTCCCACGCCCCGAATCTCTTCGGGCTGTTCGCAAACAAGCGTGCCGCCCTACAGTCTCTGCAGGCGCTCGCGGACGAGCTGCAGCTTTGCTATAGCCTTTTAGGGCTAGAGGGCACCACGCGGGGCCGCGCCTGTTTCCGCTCCGCTCTGAAGCGCTGCGCAGGCGCCTGCTGCGGAAAAGAGAGCGTTGAGGCGCATCACGCCCGGCTCCTCGCGGGCCTGGCCGGGATCAGCGTCAACTGCTGGCCGTGGGACGGCGCCGTTGCGCTAAAAGAAGTGGGTGAAACCATGACGCAGTATCACATCGTCAATAACTGGCTCTGGCTGGGGGCGGTCGATGATTTAAGCGACGCGGCAACCCTGCTGCGCACCCCCGCGGGATTCGACCACGACGGCTACAAAATCCTCTGCAAGCCCGTATTAGCGGGCAAGTTCGAGATCATCGCGCTCAGTGACCCGGCAGCCAGTTAATTTCACTGAACAGCAGGGTGCCCTGAGACTCCAGCAGACGCAGAGTATGGGTCCCCTCCTGCCAGCTGGCGCCCTGATCGGCCGTGAGCAATTTATCACCCAATTGCCACGCCCCGCTTAATACAAACACCACGCCCCCGCGCGAACCAAAGGTGGTAAAAGTACGATCGGCAACCCGCACCTTCGCCTGACAGCAGTCGCGCCGGGTCATGATGTTGAAATCCATCGCCATCCTGCCATCGGAAAGCAGCGCCTTCACCGGCAAATCGCCGGCAAAACTGTAAGGCTGATGCTGTTTAAGGGTATGGCAGAACGCCTGACCGGCATCCAGCGTCACCTCCCCGCCTTCCAGCAGGGTAATGACCCGGTCGACACCGGGAAACGAGGAGAATTCGCCGTTGCTGGCGATGGTCGCGATACTGGCACGCCAGTAAAAATCGCGCGTCGCGGGAGGGATACAGCAAATTTCTCGCGTTTCGCCAGCACCATTGCGCCAGAGGCTGACCGGCATCTTACGAATATCAAAGAACTCCATCACCACTCCTGAATGGCACAACCCGTGCCAGGGCAAGGATATCGCTACCCCTGCAGTCTTGTTTGTTATCGTTAGGTATTCACAGACACAGTATCGGCAGCAGAGCGGGCAGGCCTTAGCGGAACGTTAATAAAAATGCTAACGCCATGACTCTACAGACATTCTCTGAAGCGACTACAGGAGAATACCGCGCTGGCGGCGGCAGGCAAGAGGGCAGAATAGAAAAACCGCCGGTCCTGTCCACAGCGATTTCGCTTTTGTGGACAGGATCCCGGCGGTCTTAAGAGAGTGAACCGATTATTCGGTTGGTGCTGGCATTTTACCTTCCATCGCCGGACGTTCTGTCAGACGCTTCTCAAAATTAGCATTAAACTGTTTTTTCTGTTCCGGGGTCAGAATGTTGTAGATCTTGTTCTGGGTTTCCATGTGGGCCAGCATGCGGGCTTTGTGCTGCTCGGCCATTTTGTCGATCTGCGCTTCGGCTTTCGCCTTATCGAAGCTGTCACTGGCAATAATGTCATGCATTGCGCGGCGCTCTTCCAGCGGAGGACGCTTCATCTGGTCACGCTGGCTTTTCATGATGTCGCGGATCTGCTGCTTCTGCGCGTCCGTCAGGTTCAAATCTTTGAACATCATCATCTCGTGGTGCATACCCGGCTTGCCTTTATGATGCATCATCATTTTGCCTTCAGCTGGCGCGGCGGTGGTGGTTGCGGTATCTGCGGCGAACGCCATGCTGGTAGCGCCCAGAGCCAGGGTAGAAGCAACAAACAGTGCAGTAAACTTACGCATAATTTATTTCCTTTCTTTCAGTTATTCTTCGGCGCTATGCCGTGTTGACGAGATTAACTTTACGGGGTTTATCGTCAATTAATCAGAGCAACGGTAAAACAATGAAAGTGTAAAAAACATTTTTTCGCCAAATGTGGAGGAAATAAGGATAAAGCGTGGAGAGTTGCAACAAAAAATATTCAATACGATGATTTTAAAGCTATTTAGCAGAAGTATAACGAAGTGACGGTGAATAATAAAGCAATTCGCCAGGAATATTCCGTAAAAGAAATCAGAGCGCTTTAATCGCTAAGAAAACATTTTTACTTCCCCTCCCGGATGGTGAGAGGGGAAAGGTTCAGGTGAGTTTTTCCAGCATCAGACCAGCCCGCAGGCCAAACGCTACGGAGGGGTTGGGGAACAGCACATATTCGGTGGTTTTCTGCACCTCGTAACGCTCTTCGCCATCTTCCGCCAGCAGAGCCCCTTTGCGAAACGGCGTGAAGTTCAGGGTGTGCGCGGCCATGTGAAGCTGGAAAGCCTCGCTGCGGCGGGTGATCTGCTGTACGACCCGGTACCGCTCAACGGGCTGATGTGCGTGCTCGGTAGCCGTCCCACCGAGCAGCGCCCGAAGCGCGAGCTCCGTTGGCGCAAAGCGCGTGAGATCGTTCTGTCCGAACGGTAGCGCTTTTCCCAGCTCCAGCGTACAGGACAGCGCGCCAAACCGTTCGCAAGTGAAGTGAGTAAAGGTCCCACCCGGCGACTGATGAAACACCAGCGCCTCCAGCCCGGCATCCCCCAACCAGCTCAGAAACGCTTCATCCCACGGCTGATTGCGCTGCGGCAGAACGCCGAATCTGACATGGTAAGAGGCGCGGATCGCCGTATGCAGATCCAGATGCCAGCGCGCCGGTCCCGCCGCGGCAAAAAACGTTGTCACGACGTTCTCCAGCCACTGCGCGCGCGCCGTTTCGTCACTCTGCGGAAACTGCGACCAGCGACCGCCGAACATGCGGTTAATGTCGCTAACCAGGTACCGTTTGTTTTGCGCCAGCGCAGGCGGATTGCCAAGCACCACCAGCACGCGGCACGCAAGGGCGAGCTCGCCGCGATACAGCGCGCGCAGCAGCCCATCGACGATCTCAACGGGTGCAGTTTCATTCCCGTGGATCCCCGTGGAAAGCAGCAGCGATAACGCGCTGCCGGCCTTCGGCGTCAGCTCAAGCACCCCGCGCCCCAGCCACCGCCAGCGGAATGAGGGGCCTTCCCCCTCACTCTGGTCCGGCGTTTCATCGGCCAGGGTCAGCGCCAGTAAATTTTCCATATTCACTCCTTTAGCGCTGGAACGGGTAAACCGAGCCCAGCTGCAGGATTGACGATAATGCGTCCAGCGCCTCGCGCCCTTCGCGCAGCAGCTGCGGGTCAACCAGATCGGCCTGCGTTAACCGGTCGCGATAGTAGCGGTCCACCCAGTCGTTCAGGGTGTTAAAGAGCGTCTCATTCATCATGACTGCCGGGTTAACGGCCTGTATTTCATTTGGCGTTAACACGACCCGCAGGCGCAGACAGGCGGGGCCACCGCCGTTAGCCATGCTTTCGCGCAGGTCAAACACGCGCAGCTCGTCAATCGGGTTATCGGCCTTCACCAGTTCGGTGAGGTAGCGCCACACGCCCTGATGATCCCGGGACTCCTGCGGCAGCACCAGCATCATGCTGCCGTCATCGCGGCTCAGCAGCTGGCTGTTGAACAGATAGGTTTCGACCGCGTCCTGCACGCTGACCGCCTGCGTTGGCACCTGGATCGGCATAAAGCCGGGCACGCGTTCGTGCAGCGTGGCGAGCAGCTTATCCTGATGGGCAAAGGCCTGCTCATGGCAGAACAGCACCTGGCGGTTGGACACGGCAATCACGTCGTTATGGAACACGCCCTGGTCGATCACGTGCGGGTTCTGCTGGGCAAAAATCACCTGGGAAGGATTGACCTGGTTCAGGCGCGCAACCGCCTGGCTGGCCGCGAGCGTCTGACGCGCTGGATAACGGGTTGGCGCGGCGTGGCCACCCTCTTCCCGCCCGTAGATAAACAGCTGCACGGCGGGATCGCCGTAATCGCCACCCAGCCGGTTATGGTTGGCCGCGCCTTCGTCGCCAAACATCGCCACCTGCGGCAGGGCCTGATGGATCTCAAAATGGGCGTCATGCTTGAAAATAGCGCGCAGCACGCGCTCGGTGGTGTCCGCTTCGGTGGCGCGATGAAACTTATTATTCAGGTTCGCCACCGTCAGATGGACTTTACCATCCAGCGTATCGGCTGACGGCGCGACGGTGGCCGCGTTGGCCACCCACATTGAAGAGGCAGAGCTTGCCGCAGAGAGCAAATGCGGCGTCTGCGTACCCGCTTTTTCGACGACCTGCTCGTCCGTACCGCTAAATCCTAGCTGGCGCAGCACCGCCACGTTAGGGCGTTCCTGCGGCGGGATCACCGCCTGCGGGAAGCCGGCATCCGCCAGCGCCTTCATTTTTAGCAGCCCCTGCTTCGCCGCCAGCTTCGGGTTGGAGACCTGAAAGCGGTGCTTCGTCGAGGCTTCATTACCAAAGGAGAGACCGGCATAGTGGTGCGTCAGCCCCACCAGCCCGTCAAAGTTGACTTCACGCGCTTTCATGGCCTTCTCCCTTCGTAAAATCGAGCCCCGGGTTAAGCGTCTCCGGCAGCGTCAGCGCCGGGGTTTCCAGACTCGCCATCGGCCACGCGCAGTAATCGGCGGCATACCAGGCGCTGGCGCGATGGTTGCCCGAGGCGCCCACGCCGCCGAACGGCGCGGTGCTCGCCGCCCCGGTCAGCGGTTTATTCCAGTTCACGATCCCGGCACGCGCTTCCAGCAGCAGTTGTTCAAACTTCTCGCGATGCGGCGATATCAGCCCGCTCGACAGGCCGTAGCGGGTGTTATTCGCCATCGCAATGGCCGTATCAAAATCGTCGTAACGCCAGACGCACAGCAGCGGGCCAAACACCTCTTCATCCGGCACGCTGCTCGCACCGCTCATCTCAACGATGCCCGGCGTCAGCAGCGAGGTACCCGGCTGAACCTGCTTCGGCTCCAGCAGGGTTTTCGCCCCACGCGCTACGTGGTCCTGCCAGGCGTTGAGCACGTTCAGCGCGGCCTGTTCGGAGATCAGCCCGCCGATAAACGGCTGCGGATCGGCATCCCACGCGCCAGGCACCAGCCGCGCGCTCACCTCTACCAGACGCTTCAGGAAGGCATCCCCCTGCGCGCCGCGCTTGACCAGCAGGCGGCGGGCGCAGGTACAGCGCTGTCCGGCGGTAATAAAGGCGGACTGGATCGTCAGGTGCACCGCAGCGTCGATATCGTCGGGATCTTCGACAATCAGCGGGTTGTTGCCGCCCATCTCCAGCGCCAGAATTTTCTCCGGCTGCCCCGCCAGCTGGCGGTGCAGCTGATAGCCCGTTCCGGCGCTGCCGGTAAACAGCAGGCCATCGATATCGCTCAGCGCGCTCAGCGCCTGGCCGGTTTCCCGTCCGCCCTGCACGAGGTTCAGCACGCCCGGCGGCAGCCCGGCCTGCTCCCACAGCTTCACCACCGCCTCGCCGGTTAACGGCGTAAGCTCGCTCGGTTTGAAGATGACGGTATTGCCCGCCAGCAGCGCGGGCACAATGTGACCATTCGGCAGATGCCCCGGGAAGTTATACGGGCCAAACACCGCCAGCACGCCGTGCGGACGGTGGCGCAGCGTGGCCGCGCCGTCCGGCATCTCGGTATGCTGCTCGCCGGTGCGGGTGTGGTACGCCTTAACCGAAATAGCGATTTTATTGATCATCGCCGTCACTTCGGTCGCCGCTTCCCAGCGCGGTTTGCTGGTTTCGGACGCGATGATGCGCGTCAGCTCGGCCTTGTTGGCCTCCAGCAGTCCGGCAAATTTTTCAATAAGCGCCTGGCGCTCGGCGAATGGCCGTTTTGCCCACGCGGGAAACGCGTGTCGTGCGGAACGGCAGGCCTGCTCGACCTGCGCGACGCTGGCGTCATTTCCCTTCCACAGCACCTCTTTTCCAACTGGATTGGTTTTTACGCGCTGTTCGCCTTCGCCCGTTACCCAGTCACCGTTAATCCATAATGTCATGCTGTTTTCTCCTCAGGGCAGAGACGCACCAGGCGAACCGTATCGCCGGCGTTACATTTCAGGGCATCCAGCTCTGCAGCTGTCAGCACCAGACGTTCACATTTCGGGTTGGTCCGCACCAGCATGGCGCGGAAGTTGGCGTAATTTTCGTTCGCCACCAGGCATGCCGGCCAGTCACCCGGCGCGGGCTGGCCTTCGGATACCTCAACCAGGCGGCTTTTACGGATGGCGCGCACGCGGTCGATATCGCACTCAAGCGTTGGCCCGCCGTCAAAGATGTCGACATAGTTACGGTAGCGGAAGCCCTCTTTCTCCAGCACCGCGCGGGCAGGCGCGGTTTGCGGATGCACTTCGCCAATTACCGCCTGCGCTTCCGGCGTTAAGAAATGGGTATAGATAGGATGTTTAGGCATCAGCTCCGCGATAAACGCTTTCTGGCCGGTGCCGCAGAGATAGTCCGCCCGGCTGAACTCCATCGAGAAGAAGCGCTCGCCCAGGCTCTCCCAGAAGGGCGAGTAGCCTTTGTCGTCGATCACGCCGCGCATCTCTGCCACCACTTTTTCGTTAAAGCGATCGCGAAAAGCGGCCATAAACATAAAGCGCGATTTGGAGAGCAGATAGCCGTTGCCCTCTTTGCGCCACGCCGGGTCGAGGAACAGCGTACAGAGCTCGCTGGCGCCCGTGTGGTCATTGCAGAGAAACAGCGTGGGCAGCGCGTTATAGACGTTTAGCTCTTTCGAGGCGTGAACCATCGTGCCGACGCGGTAGTTGTACCACGGGTCGTTAAGCCCGACGGCCACTTCAATGGCGCAGATCCCGGCCACGCTCCCCGTTTCGGTGTCTTCCAGCACGAACACGTAACCCTGTTCGCTTTTTGGCAACGTCCCCTGCCAGGTTTGCAGGGCGCGCTCAATGCGCGCCGACAGCGTTTTTTCATCGGCAGGAAGCGAGGTCAGCCCGCCTCCCGTCTTACCGGCAAGCTGCATGAGCCCGGCAATATCGCCGCGCTCAACGGGACGGATGACCATCATGATGACACCCCGGATTTCACCTTCTCACACGCCAGCGCAAAACGATCCAGACCGGTTTGTACCTCTTCCTCGCTGACAATCAGCGCAGGGGCAAAACGCACCACGTTGGCACCGGCAATCAGCACCATCACGCCCGCTTTTGCCGCTTCCTGTGAAATAAGCTTCGCTTTTCCGGCAAACTCAGCCGTGAGCTCGCAGCCGATCAACAGCCCCAGGCCGCGAATTTCTTTAAACAGGCCAAGCTTGCCGTTAATGGCGTTCAGGCGCTCAACGAACCACTCGTGACGCTGCTTAACGCCCTTCAGCACCTCAGGGGTGTTAATGATGTCGAGAACCTGTCCGGCGACGGCGGTCGCCAGCGGGTTACCGCCGTAGGTGGTGCCGTGGGTGCCCACGGTCATCACGCTGGCGAATTTATCGGTGGTCAGCGTCGCGCCAATCGGGAAGCCGCCGCCCAGCGCTTTGGCGGTAGAGAGAACGTCCGGCGTCACGCCGTAGTGCATATAGGCATACAGCTCGCCGGTGCGGCCCACGCCGGTCTGCACTTCGTCGAAAATCAGGACCGCGTCGTGACGGTCGCACAGCTCGCGCAGCCCCTGCAGGAATGCCTTTTGCGCCGGAAGTACGCCACCCTCGCCCTGCATCGGTTCGACAATCACCGCGCAGGTGGTGTCGTTAATCAGCTCGCTGGCGGACTGAAGATCGTTATAAACGCCGTGGCGAATATCCGGCGGCAACGGAGCGAAATCCTGCGAATAAGAAGGCTGGCCGCCCGCGCTCACGGTAAAGAGCGTGCGCCCGTGGAAAGCATTTTTAAACGCCACAATCCCGCTCTTGTGCGCCCCAAACTTGTCGTGGGCATATTTGCGCGCCAGCTTCAGCGCCGCTTCGTTGGCCTCCGCGCCGGAGTTACAGAAAAAGACTTTTTCGGCGAAGGTCGCGTCAATCAGCTTTTTCGCCAGGCGCAGTGCGGGCTCGTTGGTAAAGCCGTTACCGGTATGCCAGAACTTCGCCGCCTGGTCGTTCAGCGCCTGACGCAGCGCCGGATGGGCATGACCCAGCGCATTCACCGCAATCCCCCCGGCAAAGTCGATATACTCTTTACCCTGCTGATCCCACAGGCGTGAGCCTTCCCCGCGAACCGGAATAAAAGCCGCCGGAGCGTAAACCGGCATCATCCATTCATCGAAATTTTCACGCGTAATTGACAGAGACATAGCGACCTCATCCGGTAAATAAAAAGTTATTTGAATGTTAAATAATTGAGTGTTTGCACTGTGAATGTAGATTGCAGCCTTCGTGCCAGCCAGCGATAAAAATGCATAAACGGGGTGAGGTAACAGAATATCAATAGGTTACAATATGGAGTTATTCACTGTTAGTGCATAAAAAGTGAATATTTTTACGACAAGCGGCGCTTTGCCGCATGAAAATCAGAAAGAGTATGCACAGGCCAAATATAATTCTGGAATTGTGATCGCTCCCGAAATTTATCGGCCCTTTACGCCCTGTTTGAGGGCGAAGCGCGTCAGAATGGTGCAAATATTGCACCACCGGCATTATCTGTCGCAGTTATTGGTCGAACCCGGTAACAGTTGACGCAAATTCTGCTACCATCCATGCACTATTCACCTTGCACTGGCAGCGACTATGAAATTTGTCTCTTTTAATATCAACGGCCTGCGCGCCCGCCCTCATCAGCTAGAAGCCATTGTTGAGCAACATCAGCCAGATGTGATCGGCCTGCAGGAGACCAAGGTTCACGACGACATGTTCCCTCTCGAAGAGGTGGCGAAACTCGGCTACAACGTCTTTTACCACGGTCAGAAAGGTCACTATGGCGTCGCGCTGCTCACCAAAGACACGCCGGTTTCCGTGCGCCGCGGCTTCCCCGGCGACGGTGAAGAAGCCCAGCGCCGCATCATCATGGCGGAAGTGCCTTCCGCGCTCGGGAATATTACGGTCATTAACGGCTATTTTCCGCAGGGTGAGAGCCGCGATCACGAGACAAAATTCCCGGCCAAAGCGAAGTTTTATCAGGATCTGCAGAACTATCTGACGACCGAACTGAAAAAAGAGAATCCGGTGCTGATCATGGGCGACATGAACATCAGCCCAACGGATCTGGATATCGGCATCGGCGAAGAGAACCGCAAGCGCTGGCTGCGCACCGGCAAATGTTCTTTCCTGCCGGAAGAGCGTGAGTGGATGGAGCGCCTGCTGGGCTGGGGCCTGGTGGATACCTTCCGCAATGCCAACCCGGAAACGCAGGACCGCTTCTCGTGGTTTGACTACCGCTCGAAGGGCTTTGACGACAACCGCGGCCTGCGTATCGATCTGCTGCTGGCGAGTACACCGCTGGCGGAGCGCTGCATCGAAACCGGGATCGACTACGACATCCGCAGCATGGAAAAACCGTCGGACCACGCGCCGGTATGGGCTAAATTCAAGCTGTAATCGCGCGTGAACATACGAAAAACACTCTTCCTGTGCGCCCTTCTGGGCGCATTTCTTATGACATTTGTCATTCTGCCGCCTGACACGCTCTCTCTGGCAGGCATTAAAACCCACCAGCAGACGCTACTCTCCCATGTCGACCACGCGCCGCTGCGTAGCGCGCTGATCTTCTTTGCGCTTTACGTGGCGGTTTCCGCTCTCTCGATACCCGGCGCGGCGGTTCTGACCCTGCTGGGCGGGGCGTTATTTACGCTGTGGGAAGGCACCGTGCTGGTTTCGTTTGCCTCCACGCTCGGGGCCACGCTGGCGATGCTCGCCAGCCGTTACCTGCTGCGCGACTGGGTGCAGCGGCGGTTTGCCCGACAGATGGCAACGGTAAATGCGGGCATGGCGCGCGACGGCGCGGGCTATCTTTTTGCCCTTCGCCTGATGCCGCTGTTCCCGTTTTTCCTGGTGAATTTACTGATGGGGCTGACCCGCATCACGGTCCGGCGCTACTGGTGGGTCAGCCAGCTCGCCATGCTGCCCGCGACGGTTATCTTTCTGAACGCCGGGCGGGAGCTGGGAAATGTGGCATCGCTGCGCGATATTTTGTCGCCGGGCGTGGTATTCGCCTTTACACTACTGGGGTTATTACCGCTGGTTACGCGCCGGCTGTTTTCCCGCTATCTCCCTGCTGATAAAAAGTGAGGCATTATGCGCCGTGTGCGTTTTTGCACGTTTCTGACCGGTCTGCTGCTGGCAGCCCCCCTCTATGCCGCCGACGGCTGGCAAGCTATTCAACAGCAGGCCAAAGGCCAGACCGTCTGGTTTAACGCCTGGGGCGGCGATCCGGCGGTTAACCGCTACCTTGAGTGGGTCAGCGGTGAGATGCAAACGCACTATGCCATCACCCTAAAAATCGTCCCGCTGGCGGATGCCGCCGATGCGGTCAAACGTATTCAGACGGAAGCCGCCGCAGGGCGTAAGACCAACGGCTCGGTCGACCTCCTGTGGGTGAACGGCGAGAACTTCCGCACGCTAAAAGAGGCGAACCTGCTGCAAACCGGGTGGGCGCAGAGTCTGCCCAACTGGCGCTATGTCGATACCCGTAAACCCGTTACGGAAGATTTTGCGATTCCAACCGACGGGGCGGAATCGCCGTGGGGCGGCGCGCAGCTGACTTTTATCGCCCGCAAAGCCAGCATGCCAATGCCGCCGGAGGATCCGCAGGCGCTGCTGGCGTTCGCGCAGCAGCACCCGGGCAAGGTGAGCTATCCTCGCCCACCCGATTTTACCGGCACGGCCTTTCTTGAGCAGCTGCTGCTGACGCTTACAGCGCATCCCGAGGCGTTACAAAAAGCGCCTGATGATACGTTTGCCCAGGTTACGGCGCCGCTCTGGGCCTACCTCGATAAACTGCACCCGCTGCTGTGGCGTGACGGAAAAGACTTCCCTCCCTCACCCGCCCGGATGGATGCCCTGCTCGCCAGCGGAAGTCTGAACCTGTCGCTGACCTTTAACCCGGCGCATGCGCAGCAAAAAGTGGCGAGCGGCGAACTGCCTGCCGACAGCTATAGCTTTGGTTTTCGCGACGGGATGCTCGGCAACGTGCATTTTGTAGCTATTCCGGCTAATGCCAGCGCGAGCGCGGGGGCGAAAATGGTCGCCAATTTCCTGCTGTCGCCGCAGGCGCAGATCCGCAAGGCCGACCCGGCCATTTGGGGGGATCCGAGCGTGCTGGATGCGAAAACGCTGCCTGAAGGTGAAGCGAAACAGCTGCAGGCCCACACGCCTCAGGGGCTGCCGAAGGTGCTCCCGGAGCCGCAGTCCGCGTGGGTGAACGCGCTGGAGCAGGAATGGCTGCGTCGTTACGGCACCCGTTAGGCTGGCTTGTCTGGCTGGCGATGACGGTGATTTATCTGCCGATCCTGCCCGCTGGCACCGTGCTGTTCGCGCCGGCCTTTTCCGTGACGAACTGGCAGCGGCTGCTAAACGATCCTCAGTTGCCGCAGGCAGCCGTTGCCACGCTGGTCTCAACGCTTATCGCTACGCTGGGGGCCTTGTTTATCGCCCTTTCCCTCGTGGCTCTTTTCTGGCCCGGCACCCGCTGGCGGCGCCTCAGCACGCGCCTGCCGTGGCTGCTGGCGATCCCCCACGTGGCCTTCGCCACCAGCGCGCTACTGCTGTTTGCCGAGGGCGGACTGTTTTATCAGGTTTGTACCGTCTGTTCGCCGCCGTTTGACCGCTACGGCGTAGGGCTGGGCCTGACGCTCGCGGTCAAAGAGAGCGCATTCGTGCTGTGGGCCATTTACGCCGTGCTGCCGGAAAAAGGGCTCGCGCAGCAGAAGATCGTCCTGCAAACCTTTGGCTACGGGCGTTTTCAGACGCTCAGCTGGCTGATCCTTCCGGCGATCGCGCCCGTCCTCGGGGCGGTGATGCTGGCGGTGCTGGCGTGGTCGCTGTCGGTTGTGGACGTAGCGATCGTTCTCGGGCCCGGCAACCCGCCCACGCTGGCCGTGCTGGCCTGGCAGTGGCTGAGCCAGGGCGACGCGCAGCAGCAGGTGAAAGGAACGCTGCTGTGCCTGGTGCTCCTTCTTTTGCTGGCCGCGCTTGCCGCGCTGGGGTACGGCCTGTGGAAGGTCTGGCGTCGCGCGATTCCGGACCTGAGCGGGACGCGCCGCAGGTTGCATCTCGTCCTGCCTGAACGCGCATTCAGCGGCTTTTTGCCCGCATGCGGCCTCCTTTGCGCCGCCGTGCTGTTGATGCTGGCGCAGCGGGACGACGTAGGTCCCGTGGGAACCAGCCTCTCCTTCGGTCTGCTTTCGAGCCTTATCGCCCTGATCGTCATTTTTCTCTGGCTGGAATGGGGGCCGCAGCGCGGCGCGGCGTGGGTGTGGCTACCGCTCGCCCTTCCGGCACTGCCGCTCGTCACCGGGCAATACGCGATTGCTTTGCATCTGGGTCTCGACGGAGGCTTTATCGCCGTCCTCTGGAGCCATCTGCTGTGGGTGCTACCGTGGATGCTACTGGTGCTGCAGCCCGCCTGGCGGCGGATCGATCCCCGGCTTATCCTTACCGCCAGAACGCTCGGCTGGCGGCGGGCAAAAATTTTCTGCCTGCTGAAATGTCCCCTGCTGGTGCGTCCTGCGCTGCTGGCCTTTGCCACCGGCTTTTCCGTCAGCATGGCCCAATATATGCCGACCCTGTGGCTGGGCGCGGGACGTTTCGCCACGCTGACCACCGAGACCGTCGCGCTCAGCAGCGGAGGCAGCATCCCGGTTCTCGCTAACCGTGCCCTGGGATTACTGCTTGTTACGGGCGTCGTATTCGGTCTTGCTGCGCTGTTATCCCGGCTCGCGGGCCGCTACCGTCAAGGATTACGTTAATGCTGAAGGTCAACGATCTCACCATCGAACCGCTTTTCCGCAAGGTCAATTTTTGCGTACCCCGCGGGGAGATTGTCACCCTGATGGGGCCGTCCGGCAGCGGCAAATCGACCCTCTTTGCCTGGATGGTCGGCGCGCTGTCAGAGGATTTTCAGGCGCGGGGCGAACTGTGGATCGGCGAACGCCGCTGCGACGGTTTGCCCGTCGAATCCCGCGGTCTGGGGATTCTTTTTCAGGACGCGCTGCTGTTCGACCCTTTCAGCGTTGGGCAAAATTTGCTGCTGGCCTTGCCTGAGCGGATCGCGGGACGCGCACGGCGGGAAGCGGTCAAGCAGGCGCTGGATTCCGCCGGGCTTGGCGGTCATTACGACAGCGATCCGGCCACCCTTTCCGGCGGAGAGCGCGCCCGGGTGAGCCTGCTGCGCGCCCTGCTCGCAGAGCCGCAGGCGCTGCTGCTGGACGAACCGTTCAGCCGCCTTGATAAAGCGTTACGCACGACGTTCCGGGCATGGGTATTTGACGCCGTCCGCGCGCGCAATATTCCGGTGGTGCTGGTCACCCATGACGAGGACGATATTCCGCCCGGCGGCAAGGTGATGGAGATTTCTCGCTGGCAATAATGTGCTAACGCAATGTTTTCCGTTTCGGGAGAGACGACAATGCCCCCCTCTTTTACTGACGTCAGGTTATTCGATGAAACGTGTTTCTCAACTGACCGCGCTGGCCCTGATCTGCGGCCTCGCCTCTTTTTCCTCTCAGGCTGCTGATATGGCCAACGCGATGACGCTGTCTCAGCTTCAGGCGCAGCACGGCGCGGCAATCGACACCCGCCCCAGCGCCTTTTATAACGGCTGGCCTCAGACCCTCAGAGGTCCTTCCGGGCACGAACCCGCTGCGCTCAACCTGGCAGCCGCCTGGCTTAGCGCCATGAGCGACGAGCAGATTGCACTTTGGGCAAAACAGCATCAGCTTACCCCTGCGACGTCCATCGCGCTGTATGGCGACGAGAACGATAACCAGGCGGTGAAAGCCCGTCTGGAGAAAGCTGGTTACCGCCACGTTTCGCTGCTCAGCGATGCTCTGCAGACGCCCGACCGCCTGCAGCGCCTGCCCCACTTTGAACAGTTGGTTTACCCGCAGTGGATCCACCGGCTTCAGCAGGGCAAACCGGTGACCGCCGCGCCGGCGGGCGAATGGAAAGTCATAGAGGCGGCCTGGGGCGCGCCGAAGTTTTACCTGCTTAACCACATTCCCGGCGCGGGCTACATTGACACCAACGAGGTGGAAAGCGAGCCGCTGTGGAACAAAGTCTCCGACGACAGGCTGAAAGCAATGCTGGCAAAGCACGGGATCCGTCACGATACCACCGTCATTCTGTACGGGCGCGACGTGTATGCCGCCGCGCGCGTGGCGCAGATCATGCTCTACGCGGGCGTGAAGGATGTGCGCCTTCTCGATGGCGGCTGGAAGGCGTGGTCAGATGCCGGTCTGCCGGTTGAGCGCGGTACGCCCGGCAAAGTGGCTCCTGCCCCTGATTTTGGCGCGCCGATCCCCGGCCAGCCGCAGCTGATGGTGGATATGGAACAGGCGCGCGGCATGCTGCACCGTCAGGATGCCTCCCTGGTCAGCATTCGTTCATGGCCGGAGTTTATCGGCGAAACCAGCGGCTACAGCTACATCAAGCCAAAAGGTGAAATTGCCGGCGCCCGCTGGGGTCACGCGGGCAGCGATGCCACCCACATGGAGGATTTCCATAACCCGGATGGCACCATGCGCAGCGCTGACGACATCGCCGCCCAGTGGAAGCGCTGGAATATTCTGCCGGAACAGCAGGTCGCGTTTTACTGCGGCACCGGCTGGCGGGCGTCCGAAGCCTTTATGTACGCCCGGGCGATGGGCTGGAAAAATATCGCCGTCTATGACGGCGGCTGGTACGAATGGAGCAGCCACCCGCAGAACCCGGTCACCGCCGGAGAGCGCGGACCAGAGAGTGCTCTCTAACGGGTGAGTGACTTCAGCGTCACGTAGCCGCTCAAGATGCGCGTTGTGGTGGTCAACCAGCACAGCGCGCCGAATATCCACGCGAACAGCGTAAACTGTGCCGGAAACAGGCAGCACAGCACGAACAGCGCGATGGTCTCCGTCCCTTCCGTTAACCCGCCGATATAGTAAAACGACTTATGCGCATAGCCGGGGTTGTCGATATCGTGCTTCGCCGCCAGCGCGGCAAATCCGAGAAAACTGCTGCCGGTGCCGATAAACGCGAACAACAGCCAGGCCGCCGCCAGCGCATTCTCTGCGGGTGCAGCCAGCGCAAAGCCAAACGGCACCAGCGCATAGAACAGAAAATCGAGGGCGATATCGAGAAACCCTCCCGCATCCGTCAGCCCTCTCCGACGCGCCAGCGCGCCGTCCAGACCATCAAGCATGCGGTTCAGGACGATGGCGGCCAGCGCCGCCGGATACCAGCCGAGGGCCAGAAACGGCAACGCCAGCAGGCCGATGGCAAACCCGGCAAGCGTTAATCCGTCGGGCGTAACGCCCGGCTTATCCAGCACGGATACCAGACGGTCCAGAGCGGGCTTTACGCGCGGGTGCAGGTGACGGTCAAGCATCAGGCTTCCCTTTAAACGTGGCGCACAGCCCCTGTGCCGGTATATCCAGCGCGGCATTAAACCGGGCCGAGAGATTCTGAAAGGCAATGAGCGCCGTTATTTCAGTGATGGCATCATCCGTAAAGTGGCGTTTCATCGCCGTTTTGATTGCTTCATCCACCCGGGGCGGCGTGGCGGTCACCGCCTCCGCATAGGCCAGCGCCGCGCGTTCCTGTTCACTGAACACGTCAGAATCAGCCCAGCCGCTTACGGCCTGGACTTTATCCAGCGCGCCGCAGCGCTCGGCCAGACGCAGGCTGTTGGCGTCAATACAGAACGCACAGTGGCACAGCTGCGATACGCGCGTCATAAGCAGCGAGCGCAGCACTGGCGTCAGGCGCGCTTTTCTGCGCTCCAGAAACCCCACAAACAAAGCGACCAGCCAGAACAGACGCGGCATGCGTCCCCACCAGCGCGTGGGGTTCAGCACGGCGCCGAAGTGTTTTTGCTGCATGGCGGCAATGGGTTTTACGCTCGCCGGAAGGGTTGGGATGGGCTCTACCCAGGTGGACGTCTCTTTCACCTGATTCTCCTGATGGCTGGACTCTTTGAAAGGGCACGATAATATGGCGTTTTTCGCTATCAAGTATTGACGACCATGCTAAAAACAGTCGATGTCGTTGCGGCTATCATCGAAAAAGACGACAAAATTTTACTGGCGCAGCGCCCTGCTCACGCCGACCAGCCGGGAATGTGGGAGTTCGCTGGCGGCAAAGTGGAGGCCGGAGAAACCCAGCCTGAGGCGCTTATCCGCGAGCTGCGTGAAGAGCTGGGTATCGAGGCTCAGCCTGAGCAGTACGTGGCGAGCCATCAGCGCGAGGTATCACAGCGGTTAATCAACCTGCACGCCTGGCACGTACCCCGCTTCAGCGGAGAGTTAACGGCGCACTACCACAGCGCGCTGGCGTGGTGTACGCCGGAAGAGGCTTTCAGTTATGCGTTAGCTCCGGCGGATATTCCGCTGCTGGAGGCGTTTATTCTTTTACGCGACGCCAGACCAGCGGATTCGTGCTGATGGTACGTTCATCGCGCTGGCACTGCAGCAGCACGCCATCCGCCTTCACGACGGCCCCTTCAGAATAGTTTTGATCCTGGTAGATGCAGCACTGGTTACACGGCTGCGCGCGCTGGCCGCTGGAGCTAAACACCTCCGGCGGCACGTTCACTTCTACATCCGGGCGAATGCGGTCAGCCTGCGCGCCTGCGGTCAACATCAATGATAACGCGGCCATCACGTAACGGTTCATAGACTTCTCTTCCTGTTGTGTCCTGATAATGACTATAACGGTAAATCGGGCAGAATCTTTAATTTAGCGCGCCATCGCTTTTTGTTATGACGCGGCCCGGGTCATTAATTTCCCTTTCGGTCCACATTTCTGCTTGCTTCACAAAGCGGTACGGGTGGTATAGTCAAAAAAACAACACAAATCGCATAAGCAACATACATTAATGACTATAAGAGGTTCTTATATCTATGGATCAGACACGCTCTCTGGAAAGTTTCCTTGCCTATGTTCAGCAGCGCGACCCGCATCAAAGCGAATTTGCTCAGGCCGTTCGTGAAGTAATGACTACCCTCTGGCCGTTCCTTGAAGAAAACCCGCGCTATCGTCAACTGTCGCTGCTGGAACGTCTGGTTGAACCAGAGCGTGTGATCCAGTTCCGCGTGACCTGGGTGGATGACCGCAACCAGGTACAGGTCAACCGCGCCTGGCGCGTGCAGTTTAACTCCGCCATCGGTCCGTTTAAGGGCGGCATGCGCTTCCACCCTTCCGTGAACCTGTCGATTCTGAAATTCCTTGGCTTTGAGCAGACGTTTAAAAACGCACTCACCACCCTGCCAATGGGCGGCGGTAAAGGCGGGAGCGATTTCGACCCGAAAGGCAAAAGCGAAGGCGAAGTGATGCGTTTCTGTCAGGCGCTAATGACCGAGCTCTACCGCCACCTCGGCCCGGACACCGACGTACCGGCGGGGGATATCGGCGTGGGGGCCCGCGAAGTGGGCTTTATGGCCGGGATGATGAAAAAACTCTCCAACAACAGCGCCTGCGTCTTTACCGGCAAAGGGTTATCGTTTGGCGGCAGCCTGATCCGCCCGGAGGCGACCGGCTACGGCCTGGTTTACTTCACCGAGGCAATGCTCAAGCGTCACGGCTTAGGTTTCGAGGGGATGCGCGTGGCGGTCTCCGGCTCCGGTAACGTGGCGCAGTACGCTATCGAAAAAGCGATGCAGTTTGGTGCCCGCGTGGTGACGGCCTCCGACTCTAAAGGCACGGTAGTGGACGAAGCGGGCTTTACGGCGGAGAAGCTGGCGCGCCTGTGCGAAATCAAAGCCAGCCGCGATGGCCGACTTGCCGATTATGCCGCGGAGTTTGGCCTGACGTATCTGGAAGGCAAACAGCCGTGGGGCGTGCCGGTGGATATCGCCCTGCCGTGCGCCACGCAAAACGAACTGGACGCGGACGCCGCGCGCACGCTGATTAGCAACGGCGTGAAGGCGGTAGCGGAAGGGGCGAATATGCCGACCACTATCGAGGCGACGGATCTGTTCCTGGAGGCGGGCGTGCTGTTTGCGCCAGGCAAGGCGGCGAACGCGGGCGGCGTGGCGACCTCCGGCCTGGAGATGGCGCAAAACGCGGCGCGGCTCGGCTGGAAGGCGGAGAAAGTGGATGCCCGTTTACACCACATCATGCTGGATATTCACCATGCCTGCGTCGAGTACGGCGGCGAGGCATCGCAAACCAACTACGTGCGCGGGGCGAATATCGCCGGGTTCGTGAAGGTGGCGGATGCGATGATTGGGCAGGGTGTAATTTAAGGTTTATATCGTGCGGCCGGGTGCCCTTACCCAGGCCCTCTCCCACAGGGCTGAGGGTTCCCCAGAAAAATGAAAAGCACGATGAAGTGTGATCTACTGGTTGCGCTAACAAATCAGAAGAGACCTCATCGTGCCTTTACAGACAGTCTGCCAGAAATTTTTCTCCGCGTCTTTATCTGACATTCACAGCTTCCGGGTTAATGTCCTTGTTTCCATGGCCGTCGCGCTCACCCACGGCGCATCCCTGACCCTGACCAGCCTGGGGCGAACCCTTCCCGGCAGGGCGCACGTCAAAAATAAAATTAAACGTGTTGACCGTGCCCTGGGTAATGCCGCCCTTCACCGTGATATTCCCCGCATTCAGCACCTGCTCACACATACCATCACCTCCCTGATGCCCTTCTGCGTTATCGCTGTCGACTGGACCGGCTGGCATGACAGGAACTGGCATCTTCTGCGGGCAAGCCTGGTCTGTAATGGTCGTTCACTTCCGCTTATGAGTGAGGTTGTCCCCGCAGAGCTGGCGCAGAACAGTGATGTCCAGTGCCGCTTCCTTGACCGCCTGCATGCTGCCATCCCGAAAGATAAAGCCATTACCATCCTTACGGATGCCGGCTTTCGGACAGACTGGTTCCGGCATGTAAGTCAGCTGGGCTGGAGCTTCACTGGCAGAGTCAGGGGCTGTATCAGCTTCCGGCTGGACGGAGATAAAAAGTGGATGAAAATCAGCGAGCTTGAGGCTACCGGGCAACCGGTCTGCGTGGGTTACGGTGTCCTGTCCCGTAAACACCGTATCCCCTGTTACGGCCGGTTTTATCTGCACAAACGCCCGGAGGCAGGGCGTCGCGGAAAGGGAGGCATGCCAAAAACACAGCGGGAACACCGCAGCAGTGCGCGGGAGCCCTGGCTGCTGTTCAGTAATGCAGAAGGGCTGGAACCGCACCAGATAATGGCCCTGTACAGCCGACGAATGCAGATAGAACAAAACTTCCGGGACGACAAAAGCCCACGCTTCGGGTTCGGTCTGAGGCTGAGCCGGAGCCAGGGAAAAGGGCGACTGGAAGTGCTGAATATGGTCGCGGCGATGGCAAGTCTGGTGATGTGGCTGGCAGGTTACAGGGCAGAAAGGCAGTGTTTACACTGGCATTATCAGGCAAGCAGTATCAGGCACAGGCGGGTGCTGTCTTACCTGAGTCTGGCAGAAGAAGTGCTCCGGCATGAACCTGGAAAAGTGAGGCGGCTGAATATAGGTAACGAGATGAAAAAGCTGGGAAAAGAGTACAGTAATATGGTCATGGAGGCATGACCATATTACTGGGGATCCCTCAGCCCACAGGGAGAGGGAGAAAACCGGGCGTATCAAGCCGCGCTCTTTTTCTTTTTGAACGGTTTCTTCGCGCCACCACCGGGTGCAACCATGCCTCTGAACCGCTTCACCGGCGTGCTGCGCGCCTGATCGATCAGCTGGTAAAGCGTCCCCACCAGCGGCTGCATAAAGTCCTGATAGCGGCACTGCTTTTCGCTGATTTGCGTCAGCACGGATTCCCAGTGCGCGGTCATGTCCGGCCTTGCGGCCAGCTCCGGCAGAGAGTGTATGAGCGCCCGGCCCGGTTCCGTTGAGTGGATGTAGCGCCCCTTTTTCTCAAGAAAACCTCGCTTAAAGAGCAGCTCGATGATCCCCGCGCGGGTTGCTTCCGTACCCAGTCCATCGGTGGCGCGCAGGATCTTCTTCAGATCTTTATCCTGCACAAAGCGGGCGATCCCGGTCATGGCCGACAGCAGCGTCGCATCGGTGAAGTGGCGCGGCGGCTGGGTCTGACGTTCAACCACTTCGCCCTTCTCGCACAGCAGTTCGTCATCTTTAGCGACCACCGGCAGCGGCGTGCCGTCGTTCTCCTCATCGCGCTCTTTGTTACCGAGGAGCGTGCGCCAGCCCGCTTCCGCGAGGAAACGCGCTTTAGCGATAAACTTGCCTTTGGCAATTTCCAGCTCGATGACGCACTTGCGGAACACCGCGTCCGGGCAGAACTGCATCAGGTACTGACGGGCGATCAGGTTATAGACCTTCGCTTCGTTGTCGGTCAGGTTGACGCTGCTGGCGCGCGCCGTCGGGATAATCGCGTGGTGGGCATCGACCTTTTTGTCATCCCAGCAGCGGTTATGGGTGTCCGGGTTAACGACGGACTGCGGGAGCAGATCCGGCGCGTGGACGCCGATGGCATTCATCACCGAGTGGCGTCCGGCAAAGTGCTCTTCCGGCAGATAGCGGCTGTCCGAACGCGGGTAGGTGATCAGCTTGTGGGTTTCGTAGAGTTTCTGGCAGATATCCAGCACGTTCTGCGCGCTGAGGCCAAAGCGCTTCGCGGCCTCAATCTGCAGAGCAGAAAGGGAGAACGGCAGCGGCGCGGGTTCTGATTCCCGTTTATCGTTATAGCTGGTAACGATGGCCGGCTGGCCGGTAATGCGGTTAACCACATGCTCCGCCAGCGGACGATGCAGCAAACGCCCCTCTTCATCCTGGTACGACTCGCAGGCGTCGCTCGGCTGCCAGACGGCGGTAAAGCGCTCGTCTTTAGGCGTGACGATATGCGCTTTCACTTCAAAGAAATCTTTGGCGACGAAGTTCTCGATCTCTTCGTCGCGACGCACCACCAGCCCCAGCACCGGCGTCTGCACGCGGCCCACGGAGAGTACGCCCTGATAGCCCGCGTTGCGCCCGAGGATGGTGTAGGCGCGGGTCATGTTGATGCCGTACAGCCAGTCCGCTCGGGCGCGCGCTAAAGCAGAGACGCACAGCGGAATAAACTCGCTGTTGGAACGCAGGCGCGAGATCGCCCGCTCAACGGCCTGCGGGTTGAGGTCGTTGATCAGGCAGCGCTGCACCTGCTGGCGCTTTTCCGGCGCCAGCTCAAGATAGTCCAGCACTTCGTCCACCAGCAGCTGCCCTTCTCTGTCCGGGTCACCTGCGTGGACCACCTCCGTTGCCTCATGCAGGAAGCGCTTGATGACGTTGAGCTGTTTGGTGACGGACGGACGAGGCTGAAGACGCCACTTTTCCGGCACGATGGGCAGGTCCTTGAGGTTCCAGCGGGCGTAGCGGCTGTCGTAGACGTCCGGCTGCGCCTGTTCAAGCAGGTGGCCGATACACCAGGTGACCACCTGCCCGTTACCGCATTCGATAAAGCCGTCGCCTTTGCGATGCGGTTTAGGCAGCACGTCGGCGATGGCACGGGCCAGGCTCGGCTTTTCGGCAATAAACAACCGCATCGAATTAACGGATCTCAATCATCGGTCGGCCGCCGCGGGCGGTCACCAGTTCGCCGATCGCCGTCAGGGTGATGCCAAACTCGGCGGCGGTTGCCTGAACCTCGGCTTCGGATTCCGGCGTGACGGCCAGCAGCAGGCCGCCGGAGGTTTGCGGATCGCACAGCAGGTTGCGCCACGCCTCAGGCATTTCGCCCATCAGGTGACCGTAGCTGGCGAAGTTGCGCTGGGTACCGCCCGGAACCGCGCCCTGGGCAATGTACTCTTCCACGCCAGGCAGCTTCGGCACGTCCTGATACCAGACCTGCGCCTGCACGCCCGCCCCCTGACACACTTCAGAGAGGTGCCCCAGCAGGCCAAAACCGGTGACGTCGGTCATCGCCTTTACGCCGTCGATATTGGCGAACGCCGCGCCGGCGAGGTTCATCTGGCACATGACTTCCGTCGCCAGACCTTTGTGCTCCGGTTTGAGCAGGGATTTTTTCTCAGCGGTGGTGAGCACGCCAATGCCCAGCGGCTTGGTGAGGAACAGCTTGCAGCCCGCCTGCGCGGTGCTGTTGCGCTTCACGCGCTCGGTCGGCACCACGCCGGTAACGGCCAGGCCGAAGATCGGCTCTGGCGCATCAATCGAGTGGCCGCCGGCAAGCGCAATCCCCGCCTGCTGGCAGGCGAAACGCCCGCCATCAATCACCTCGCGGGCGATTTCCGGTGGAATGGTGTTGATCGGCCAGCCCAGAATGGCGATGGCCATGATCGGCTTACCACCCATGGCGAAGATATCGCTGATGGCGTTGGTGGCCGCGATGCGCCCGAAGTCGAACGGGTTATCAACAATCGGCATAAAGAAGTCAGTGGTGCTGATAATGCTGGTGCCGTTACCTAAGTCATAAACCGCCGCATCGTCACGCGTTTCGTTGCCGACAAGCAGGTTCGGGTCGACAAACTTCGCCTGTTCACTGTGCAGAATGGTCTCCAGCACTTTCGGGGAAATTTTACAACCGCAACCGGCTCCGTGGCTGTACTGCGTTAAACGAATGGTTTGCTCGCTCATGGACGTCTCCTGTCATCTCAATCGCGCTATGGTAGCGCTCATTCCATAAAGAGGTAAGTATGACTGTCTGAATTCTGCGGCGGATGCTCAGAATCCAGACAGTTTAGCGCGTGTAATTAAAAACGGCTGACGAAAGGCGTGGTGTCCGGCACGCTAATGGTGCTGGAGGCTTTAAGCTGCGGGGTGCCGAGGTAAAGGAAACCGACAATTTTGTCGTGCTCACCGCAGGAGAATCCTGCCCGCACTGCGGCGCTCTCGGTCAGCGGCCCGGTGCGCCAGATACCGTTAAAACCCTGCGCAACGGCGGCCATCTGCATCGCCATCACTGCACAGCCGGCAGACATTTCCTGCTCCCAGACCGGCACCTTATGGTCGGCCTGGCATTTCGCCACGACAGCGATAATCATCGGGGCGCGGAACGGCGCGTTACGCGCCTTGTCGATACCTTTCTCATCCTGCCCGGCGGCAACCGCCCCCTGCTCCAGCAGCTGACTGAAGCGATCGCGGCCTTCGCCTTCAATCACAAAGAAGTGCCACGGCTGCAGCGTGCCATGATCCGGCGCACGCATGCCGGCACGCAGAATGTTTTCCAGCTGCTCGCCCGCAGGGGCGGGTTCGGCCAGACGTGACGCGCTACGACGGTTAACAAGCAGTTCGAGTGCATCCATTGGTTAACTCCTTTCTTGAAATTTACTCACAAAATTAACACGACGGCAGATTTTGTTACAGCCTGGCAGGCGATTCCTGCTGACAAGTGGCGGTTGGGTCATTACGATAACCCAACATTACCGTCCAGTGGCGACGGAAACAGTCATTTTCTGGTTAGGGAGAATACATGCGAACCCTTTGGCGAATCTTTGCCGGTTTCTTTAAATGGACGTGGCGACTGCTCAACTTCGTCCGCAACCTGGTGATGAACATCTTCTTCATCCTGCTGGTTCTGGTTTGCGCGGGCATCTGGATGCATATCAGCAACGCGAATCAGGCGCAGCATTCGACTCGTGGGGCCCTGTTACTCGATATCACCGGCGTGATCGTTGATAAACCGTCCACCAGCAATCGTCTGGGGGTGATCGGCCGCCAGCTGTTTGGCGCGACGTCAGACCGCCTGCAGGAGAACTCCCTGTTCGATATCGTCGATACTATCCGTCAGGCCAAAGACGACCGAAACATCACCGGGATCGTGCTGGATCTGAAAGATTTTGCCGGCGGCGACCAGCCTTCTATGCAGTACATCGGTAAAGCGCTGCGCGAATTCCGCGACAGCGGCAAGCCGGTGATTGCCGTGGGCGACAGCTACAGCCAGGGGCAATATTATCTGGCAAGCTTCGCCAATAAGATCTGGCTTTCGCCACAGGGAACGGTCGATCTGCACGGTTTTGCCACCAACGGCCTGTACTACAAATCGCTGCTCGACAAGCTGAAGGTAACCACCCACGTCTTCCGCGTCGGCACCTATAAATCTGCCGTGGAGCCGTTTATCCGCGACGATATGTCCCCTGCCGCCCGTGAAGCGGACAGCCGCTGGATTGGCGAGCTGTGGCAGAACTATCTGGGTACCGTTGCCGCTAACCGTCAAATTACCGCTGAGCAGGTGTTCCCTGGCGCTCGCGGCGTGCTGGATGGACTGCGCAAGGTCGACGGTGATACCGCGAAATATGCGCTCGACAACAAGCTGGTTGACGCGCTGGGCACCAGTGCAGATATCGAAAAAGCCCTGACCAAACAGTTTGGCTGGAGCAAAGAGGACAAAAACTACAGCGCCATCAGCATGTATGACTATGCTGCGAAAAAGCCGGACGACAGCGGCGACAGCGTAGCCGTGGTGTTTGCTAACGGCGCTATCATGGACGGTCAGGAAACCCCGGGGAACGTCGGCGGTGATACTACCGCGTCGCAAATCCGCGATGCACGCCTTGACCCGAAAGTGAAAGCGATTGTCCTGCGGGTGAACAGCCCTGGCGGCAGCGTTAGCGCTTCCGAAGTGATCCGCGCCGAGCTGGCCGCAGCGCGTGCCGCTGGCAAGCCGATCGTCGTATCCATGGGCGGCATGGCCGCGTCTGGTGGGTACTGGATCTCCACGCCTGCCAACTATATTGTGGCGAACCCAAGCACGCTGACCGGCTCGATTGGCATCTTCGGGGTGATTAACACCGTGGAAAACAGCCTGGATTATCTGGGCGTGCATACCGATGGTGTTTCCACGTCGCCGCTGGCGGATGTGTCGATGACCAAATCTCTGCCGCCGGAAGTTTCAGAGATGATGCAGCTGAGCATTGAGAACGGCTATAAACGCTTTATCACGCTGGTTGCCGACTCGCGTAAGAAGACGCCGGAACAGATCGACCAGATTGCTCAGGGCCACGTCTGGACCGGACAGGATGCGAAGAGTAACGGTCTGGTCGACAGCCTGGGCGACTTCGACGACGCGGTGAAGAAAGCCGCCGAACTGGCGAAGCTCAAGCAGTGGCACGTTGAGTATTATCAGGACGAACCGTCGTTCTTCGATATGGTGATGGACAGCATGTCCGTCTCCGTACGCGCCATGCTGCCGGAGGCGCTGCAGGCGTACCTGCCGGCCCCGGTGACCACGGCTGCGAAAGCGATGAAGGCGGAAAGCGATAAGCTTGCGGCCTTTAACGATCCACAAAGTCGTTACGCGTTTTGCCTGACCTGCGCGAACGTCCGTTAAAAACCGTCCCCTCTTCCCGTGAAGAGGGGATTTTTTTCTTTTGAAGAACAAGAACTCACTACCATGCAGAAGAAATCGATTTATGTAGCCTACACTGGCGGTACCATCGGTATGCAGCGCTCTGAAAATGGCTATATCCCCGTCTCCGGCCATCTGCAGCGTCAGCTTGCGCTGATGCCTGAATTCCACCGTCCGGAAATGCCTGACTTCACCATCCACGAATACGAGCCGCTGATGGACTCCTCCGACATGACGCCGGAAGACTGGCAGCACATCGCGGATGACATTAAAGCCCATTACGACCAGTACGACGGCTTCGTGATCCTGCACGGCACCGACACCATGGCGTTTACCGCTTCGGCGCTCTCCTTCATGCTGGAGAACCTGAGCAAGCCGGTGATCGTCACCGGGTCGCAAATACCGCTGGCGGAGCTGCGCTCGGACGGGCAGATCAACCTGCTGAACTCCCTGTACGTGGCGGCGAATTACCCGATCAACGAAGTGTCGCTGTTTTTTAACAATCGCCTGTATCGCGGCAACCGCACCACGAAAGCCCATGCCGACGGTTTTGATGCCTTTGCCTCCCCTAACCTGCAGCCGCTGCTGGAAGCGGGTATTCATATCCGTCGTCTGGGAACGCCTCCGGCACCGAACACCGCCGGCGAGCTGATTGTGCATCCGATTACCCCGCAGCCGATTGGCGTGGTCACCATTTATCCGGGCATCTCCGCGGACGTGGTGCGCAACTTCCTTCGCCAGCCGGTGAAAGCGCTGATCCTCCGTTCCTATGGCGTCGGCAACGCTCCGCAGAACGGCGAATTTCTGAAGGAGCTTCAGGAAGCCAGCGAGCGCGGAATTGTGGTGGTAAACCTGACCCAGTGCATGTCTGGCAAGGTCAATATGGGCGGTTATGCCACTGGCAACGCGCTGGCGCACGCGGGGGTGATCAGCGGCTTCGATATGACCGTTGAGGCGACGCTGACTAAACTTCACTATTTACTGAGTCAGGATCTGGACATTCAGTCCATTCGCCGCGCAATGATGCAAAACCTGCGTGGCGAGCTGACCCCGGACGAATAAGGAGCTCTCATGAAGCAACGCGCCCTGCTACTGGTCGATTTGCAAAATGATTTCTGCGCGGGCGGCGCGCTGGCCGTCGCCGAAGGTGACAGCACCGTTGACGTGGCAAATACCCTGATTGACTGGTGCAAAGCCCGCGGTGAAGCGGTTGTCGCCAGCCAGGACTGGCACCCGGCGAACCACGGCAGCTTTGCCAGCCAGCACAACGTTGAGCCTTTCACCCAGGGTGAACTCGACGGTCTGGCGCAAACCTTCTGGCCGGATCACTGCGTACAGCAGACCGAAGGAGCGGAGCTACACCCGCTCCTGAATCAGAAGGCCATCGACGCGGTGTTCCATAAAGGTGAAAACCCGGCTATCGACAGCTACAGCGCATTTTTCGATAACGGGCATCGCCAGAAGACGGCGCTGGACGCGTGGTTACGTCACCATGAAATCACGGAGCTGATCGTGCTGGGTCTGGCGACGGATTACTGCGTGAAGTTTACCGTGCTGGACGCGCTCCAGCTGGGTTATACCGTTAGCGTCATCACCGACAGCTGCCGTGGGGTGAACATCCAACCACAGGACAGCGCCCAGGCGTTTATGGATATGGCCGCCGAAGGTGCCACGCTGTATACGCTGGCAGACTGGCTGGAAACGCAGGCGTAGCCTTTTAAGCCGGGTGGCGCTGACGCTTACCCGGCAAAACCCCTCCCCAATCCCCATAAAGTGAACTCCCTCGCATCCTCAGCGAAGCGGCAATGCTATTCTCTTCAGGCTGTTTTTTCGCCACGCCTTTTCTGTGGCGTGGTTATTTTTATTAAGTCAAAGAGGAACTTGTATGAAACGTTTGCCCCTGCTGGCAGCATTACCCTTGCTTTGCGCGTCGCTTGCTTCCGCCGCACCTCTGATGTCCGTGGGCTACTTTAACGGGGGTGGCGACGTCACCGCCGGACCGGGTGGCGATATCAATAAACTGGACGTTCGTCAGATCACCCATCTGAACTACTCGTTTGGGCTTGTTTATAACAACGAGAAAGACGAGACCAACCCCGCGCTGAAAGATCCGGCGAAGCTGCATCAAATCTGGCTGTCGCCAAAAGTGGCGTCCGATCTGGCCCTTATCCCGACCCTGCGTAAACAAAACCCGAACCTGAAAGTCCTGCTCTCCGTTGGCGGCTGGGGCGCGCGCGGTTTCTCTGGCGCAGCGGCAACCCAGGAGAGTCGCGCGGTGTTTATCCGCTCCGCGAAGGAAATTGTTGAGAAATACGGTCTGGACGGGATCGATCTCGACTGGGAATATCCGGTCAACGGCGCGTGGGGGCTGGTTGCAAGCCAGCCCGCCGACAGGGAAAACTTCACCGCCCTGCTGAAAGAGATGCGCGACGCGTTCGGGCAGAAAAAGCTGGTGACCATTGCGGTGGGCGCGAATGCGGAAAGTCCGAAAAGCTGGGTGGATGTCAAAGCCATCGCCCCGCTCCTCGACTACATCAACCTGATGACCTACGACATGGCGTACGGGACACAGTACTTCAACGCGAACCTGTATGACTCCAGCGCCTGGCCAACGGTGGCTGCCGCCGACAAATACAGCGTCGATTTTGTGGTGAACAACTATCTGGCCGCCGGACTTAAGCCGAAGCAGATGAACCTCGGGATCGGTTTTTACGGCCGCGTACCGAAACGTGCGGTTGAACCGGGCATTGACTGGAGCAAGCCGGACGCGCAAAAAAATCCGGTCACACAGCCCTACTTTGGACCGCAGGAGATCGCCCTGTTTAAGTCGCTCGGCTATGACCTGGCTAAAGATACCTACGTGAAGTACAACGATATCGTGAAGAAGCTGCTGAACGATCCGCAGAAACGTTTTACCGAGCACTGGGACGACCGGGCGAAGGTACCGTGGCTCTCGGTAAAGGGTGCCGATGGCAACGCGCTGTTTGCGATTTCGTATGAGAATCCGCGTTCTGTCGCGATCAAGGCGGACTACATCAAAGAGAAAGGTCTCGCCGGGGCGATGTTCTGGGAGTACGGAGCGGACGACAATAATCAGTTAGCGAAACAGCTGGCGGAGTCGCTCGGGATCCCGCATAAGTAGTAAGACACCAGGCCCTCTCCCACAGAGAGAGGGCCTGGTGAGAGCATCAACCCGCACCGTTATTGCATTTTGATCGTCGCAATCGGCTTCGGCGTGATGCCAAAATCTTCCTTCAGCTCGCGCTTGCTCTTCATCACCATCTGACCGTTAGTGTCGATAGTCATGTGTTGCGCATCGGTGTTATTGCGCGCCTGCCACAGCATCACCAGCTGCAAACTGTTCTCTTTTTGCTCAGGCGTGAGCGCCACACCGTCCGGCCATTTTCCCAGCTCAACGGCGGTCACCAGACGCTGATAAACTTCCGGGGTCATCCCGTTAATCATGTCCTCAATATTCACGATCTCTCCCTTTCAAAGGAATAATTTGCTGAATCGTTTTTTCAACCCTTAATCTGGTCGCCGTTTTCATCATCGGTGAAGCTCATTGAGGCTGAATTCACGCAGAAACGCTCACCCGTTGGCTGAGGACCATCCGGGAAGACGTGCCCCAGGTGCGCGTCGCAGTTACCGCAGCGAATTTCCGTGCGCACCATACCGTGCGACGAGTCGGTCAGATAGCGGATTGCGTCATCGCTCACCGGCTCGTAAAAGCTCGGCCAGCCGCAGCCGGAGTCGTATTTCGTTTGTGAATTGAACAGCGGGGCATCGCAGACCAGACAGTGATAGACGCCGTCTCGCTTGTTGTGCAGTAATCGCCCGGTAAATGGCGGCTCCGTGCCGTGATTCTGGGTCACGTAAAACTGCATTTCGGTGAGGTTTTTTTTCAGATCGTCAGGGTTATGTTGGTTCGACATATGCTTACATCTCGCTGTAGAAACAGACATCTTTTAACCCGGATTCTAACAAAACATTAACACCCTTGCGTGCACTTTTGTTCTAAACTTATGTGTCGCGAAAAGGCGGTCAGGCAATTGTGATCACGTTCACATTTTTATCCTGCGAGGACTTTAAAATTCCGGGCGCAGCCCCCATGTGGTTGCAAGCTCAAAGGGAAAGTGAGGCGAGTCAGTCGCACAAACGTTAGTCACAGGATTGATTTGTCGCAATGATTGACACGATTCCGCTTGACGCTGCGTAAGGTTTTTGTAATTTTACAGGCAACCTTTTATTCACTAACAAATAGCTGGTGGAATATATGACTATCAAAGTAGGTATCAACGGTTTTGGCCGTATCGGCCGTATTGTTTTCCGTGCTGCTCAGAAACGTTCTGACATCGAAATCGTTGGTATCAACGATCTCCTGGACGCTGAATACATGGCGTACATGCTGAAGTACGACTCAACTCACGGTCGTTTCGACGGCACCGTTGAAGTGAAAGACGGCCACCTGGTTGTTAACGGCAAAACCATCCGCGTTACTGCTGAGAAAGACCCAGCTAACCTGAAATGGAACGAAATCGGTGTTGACGTTGTTGCTGAAGCAACCGGTATCTTCCTGACCGACGAAACTGCACGTAAACACATCACTGCGGGTGCGAAGAAAGTTGTTCTGACTGGTCCTTCCAAAGACAACACCCCAATGTTCGTTCGCGGTGCAAACTTCGAAACTTACGCTGGCCAGGACATCGTTTCTAACGCATCCTGCACCACCAACTGCCTGGCACCGCTGGCTAAAGTGATCAACGACAACTTCGGCATCATCGAAGGTCTGATGACTACCGTTCACGCGACCACCGCTACTCAAAAAACCGTTGACGGCCCGTCTCACAAAGACTGGCGCGGCGGCCGTGGCGCGGCTCAGAACATCATCCCATCCTCTACCGGTGCTGCTAAAGCTGTAGGTAAAGTACTGCCAGAACTGAATGGCAAACTGACTGGTATGGCGTTCCGCGTTCCAACTCCTAACGTATCCGTTGTTGACCTGACCGTTCGTCTGGAAAAAGCTGCTTCTTATGAAGAAATTAAGAAAGCAATCAAAGCTGCTTCCGAAGGCCCAATGAAAGGCGTTCTGGGTTACACCGAAGACGACGTTGTATCTACCGATTTCAACGGCGAAGTGTGCACTTCCGTGTTCGATGCTAAAGCAGGTATCGCACTGAACGACAACTTCGTGAAACTGGTTTCCTGGTACGACAACGAAACCGGCTACTCTAACAAAGTACTGGACCTGATCGCTCACATCTCCAAATAAGTTGAGATGAGTGATTGATCCAAAAAGGCGACTTCGGTCGCCTTTTTTATTGTTTTTTAGACAGAGGATTGCTTAATGATAAATAAAATTTTTGCACTTCCGGTAGTCGAACAACTTACCCCTGTGCTCTCCCGCCGTCAGATTGACGGTGCCGACGTTATCGTCGTTGACCACCCGCGCGTTAAAGCCTCCGTGGCGCTGAACGGCGCGCACCTGCTCTCCTGGAAACCGGAAGGCGAAGCGGAAGCGCTGTGGCTGAGTGACGCCACCTCGTTCAAAAAAGGGGATGCGATTCGCGGCGGCGTACCGATCTGCTGGCCGTGGTTTGGCCCGTCCGTACAGCCGGGTTTGCCTTCTCACGGTTTCGCCCGTAACCAGCAGTGGACGCTGAAAGCGCATAACGAAGATGACAACGGCGCAGTGCTGACCTTTGAGCTGCAGGCTAATGATGAAACCCGCGCCCTGTGGCCGCATGATTTCACCCTGTATGCCCGCTTCAAACTGGGTCAGAGCTGCGAGATTGAGCTGGAAGCCCACGGCGAGTTCGAGACCACCTCTGCCCTGCATACCTACTTCAACGTGGGTGACATCAATGCGGTGAAGGTGAGCGGCCTGGGCGATACCTTTATCGACAAAGTTGATAACGCGAAGGAAGGTAAGCTGAGCGACGGCGTTCAGACGTTCCCTGACCGTACTGACCGCGTCTATCTGCATCCGGAAGCGTGCAGCGTGATCCACGACGGTGCTCTGAACCGCGGCATTGAGGTGGTTCATCACCATCACAGCAACGTGGTGGGCTGGAACCCGGGGCCTGCACTCTCCATCAGCATGGCCGACATCCCTGATGACGGTTACAAAACGTTCGTCTGTGTGGAAACGGCCTGCGTAACCACCCCGCAGAAAGCGAGCGAGGAAAAGCCGTCTCGTTTAGGGCAGACAATTCGCATCGTTAAGCGATAAGGTCGCTGCACCACACCAAAGCAAACGGGGCGCAAGCGCCCCGTTTTGATGCAATGATTGCACCACTATAATGCACAATCAGAACTTGTAGGTCACACCCACCGAGAAGATGCCAGCCCAGGACTTATCAACCATCGGGCTATCCTTCACTTCGTCGCTCAGACGCTCGTAACGGCCGGTACCGTAGACGTTCCAGTCGCCAAGGAAGTTATAGCTCGCGGTCAGCTCCAGGTAAGGATCCCAGCCATCATCGGCGCTGTAGCTTTTCAGCCCACTGCGGCGGGACTCGTTTTTAGAAACGCCGTAGTAATAGTCGTTGTAGTTTTCACTGTTGTACTGCACGCCGATACCCGGCGTCAGGGTGAGCCCACCGTTGGTATAGCGATACAACCACGCCAGATCCCAGATAAAGCCGTTGCTGTTATCCAGCGTATCACCCGCCAGGGCCGTACGGAGGAAGCCATACTGGGTGTTATGCACGTATGAAAGCCCGGCCATCATGGAGCTTTTGCGCTTGTCGAGCTGGCGAAGCGCGTGGCTGTCGCTGTCGCCTGGCTTGAAGTGCGTTGGATCGTAGTAGGCCATGATAGAAAGCTTATCGGCCGTATCGTTCCACAGATAGTAGCCGCCGCCGAGACCGCGGAACCAGAAGTTATCGCCTTCATAGGTGATAACGGGTACAGGATAAACATCGCGGTCATACTGTTTGTATGGGCTGTTAATGACGCCAACGCCCGCACCCACCGTCCACTGACTTTCCGCCTGAGCGGTACTAACTGCGGTCGCGGCAAGGATGCCCAATGCCAGAAGTTTGAGTTTGGTCACAATCCATTCTTTCCTGTAGTCAAATAATCAGCGGGTGAAGTGTAACCGCCATTCCCGTACATCCCAAAATTTTTTGCCTGCTAATCAGTCTGATTAACCCATTATTTTTAACTTTTCAGATGACAACCCGCTTTCATTTATATGACCGCTGAATGAAAAACGTGCTTAAGCCTTATAACCAGGGTGGAAATTTTTGGATGAGTTATTGATATGTCATTGAAATTAGTTTTTCTCAGCATGCAAGTTTGGCAAATGCCATCTACGCTTAAATTTAAGAAGAGTTTTCCTGAACACCTGCGGTTCTTAGCGTCTGACCTGGCACACAGGTTGCTGCTCTGGCAGTGGGGTGCGAGAGATTCTCTTCCGGGAGCCTCCACTACTCATACGAACGGCTCTTATCCTGTGCTAAAAAACGAAAGGACGGCATGCCATGAATATATTCGATCACTATCGCCAGCGCTACGAAGCTGCCAAGGACGAAGAGTTCACACTGCAGGAGTTTCTTACCATTTGTCGGCAAGATCGCAGTGCCTATGCCAATGCGGCAGAACGGCTATTGATGGCTATCGGTGAGCCAAACATGGTTGATACTGCCCTGGAGCCACGGCTTTCCCGTCTATTTTCGAATCGGGTGGTCGCCCGATATCCGGCGTTCGAAGAGTTCTATGGTATGGAAGATGCCATTGAACAGATTGTCTCCTATCTGAAGCATGCCGCCCAGGGTCTGGAAGAGAAGAAACAGATCCTCTATTTACTCGGCCCCGTCGGCGGCGGTAAATCCTCGCTGGCTGAACGCCTGAAGTCGCTGATGCAGCGCGTACCGATTTACGTGCTGAGCGCCAACGGCGAACGCAGCCCGGTGAACGACCATCCGCTGTGCCTGTTTAACCCGCAGGAAGATGCGCAAATTCTGGATAAAGAGTTTGGCATCCCGCGTCGCTACCTCGGCACCATTATGTCGCCGTGGGCGGCAAAACGCCTGCACGAATTTGGCGGTGATATCACCAAATTCCGCGTCGTGAAAGTGTGGCCATCCATACTGGAGCAGATCGCTATCGCCAAAACCGAACCGGGTGATGAGAACAACCAGGATATCTCGGCGCTGGTGGGTAAAGTCGATATCCGTAAGCTGGAAAACTTCGCACAAAACGACCCGGATGCCTATGGCTATTCCGGTGCGCTGTGCCGCGCCAACCAGGGGATTATGGAATTCGTCGAGATGTTTAAAGCACCGATCAAAGTGCTGCATCCTCTGCTGACGGCGACCCAGGAAGGTAACTACAACGGGACGGAAGGTATCTCCGCCCTGCCGTTTAACGGGATTATTCTCGCCCACTCGAACGAATCGGAATGGGTAACCTTCCGTAATAACAAAAACAATGAGGCCTTCCTTGACCGCGTGTACATCGTCAAGGTGCCTTATTGCCTGCGGATCTCCGAAGAGATCAAAATTTACGAAAAACTGCTTAACCACAGTGAGCTGGTGCATGCGCCATGCGCTCCGGGCACGCTGGAAACGCTCTCGCGCTTCTCCATCCTGTCGCGTCTGAAAGAGCCGGAAAACTCCAGCATCTATTCGAAAATGCGCGTCTACGACGGTGAAAGCCTGAAAGATACCGACCCGAAAGCGAAATCGTACCAGGAATACCGCGATTACGCCGGGGTTGATGAAGGGATGAACGGCCTCTCCACGCGTTTCGCGTTTAAGATCCTCTCCCGGGTCTTTAACTTCGACCACGCGGAAGTGGCGGCCAACCCGGTTCATCTGTTCTACGTCCTGGAGCAGCAAATCGAGCGCGAGCAGTTCCCGCAGGAGCAGGCTGAACGCTACCTTGAGTTCCTGAAAGGCTACCTGATCCCGAAATATGCCGAGTTCATTGGCAAAGAGATCCAGACGGCCTATCTGGAATCCTATTCAGAATACGGGCAGAACATTTTCGACCGCTATGTCACCTATGCTGACTTCTGGATACAGGATCAGGAGTACCGCGACCCGGATACCGGCCAGCTGTTTGATCGTGAATCCCTGAACGCGGAGCTGGAAAAAATCGAGAAGCCTGCCGGGATCAGCAACCCGAAAGACTTCCGTAATGAGATTGTGAACTTCGTCCTGCGCGCCAGAGCGCATAATAACGGGCGCAATCCGAACTGGACCAGCTACGAGAAGCTGCGCACGGTTATTGAGAAGAAAATGTTCTCCAATACCGAAGAGCTGCTGCCGGTGATCTCGTTCAACACCAAAACCTCAACCGACGAGCAGAAGAAACACGACGATTTTGTCGACCGTATGATGGAAAAAGGCTACACCCGCAAACAGGTTCGCCTGCTCTGCGAATGGTATCTGCGCGTGCGTAAATCGTCCTAAAACAAGTGCCCGGTAGCGCCTGCGCCTGCCGGGCCAACAAAAACGCAAGTTGGCAAATGCAGTACGGGGGGTATATGACCTGGTTTATTGACCGGCGTCTTAACGGCAAAAACAAGAGCACGGTGAACCGCCAGCGCTTCTTGCGCCGTTATAAAGCGCAAATTAAACAGTCGATCTCCGAGGCCATCAACAAACGCTCGGTGACCGACGTCGACAGCGGCGAGTCTGTCTCCATCCCTACTGATGACATCAGCGAACCGATGTTTCATCAGGGGCGCGGCGGCCTGCGCCATCGCGTTCATCCAGGTAACGACCACTTCGTTCAGAACGACAGAATTGAGCGCCCTCAGGGCGGCGGCGGTGGTTCAGGAAGCGGTCAGGGGCAGGCCAGCCAGGACGGTGAAGGCCAGGATGAGTTCGTTTTCCAGATTTCGAAAGATGAATATCTCGACCTGCTGTTTGAGGACCTTGCGCTGCCGAACCTGAAAAAGAATCAGCATCGTCAGCTTAACGAGTATAAAACCCATCGCGCGGGCTATACCGCTAACGGCGTGCCCGCCAATATCAGCGTTGTGCGTTCGTTGCAGAATTCTCTGGCGCGCCGCACGGCCATGACGGCAGGCAAACGTCGCGAACTGCGCGAGCTGGAGAGCAGCCTGAAGGTCGTGGAAAACACGGAGCCGGCGCAGCTGCTGGAAGAGGAGCGCCTGCGTAAAGAGATTGCCGAGCTAAGAGCGAAGATCGACCGCGTGCCGTTTATCGATACCTTCGACCTGCGCTACAAGAACTACGAAAAACGTCCTGAACCCTCCAGCCAGGCGGTGATGTTCTGTCTGATGGACGTCTCCGGCTCGATGGACCAGGCCACCAAGGATATGGCGAAGCGTTTCTATATCCTGCTCTACCTGTTCCTGAGCAGAACCTATAAGAACGTGGAAGTGGTTTATATCCGCCATCACACCCAGGCCAAAGAGGTGGATGAACATGAGTTCTTCTACTCCCAGGAGACCGGGGGGACCATCGTATCAAGCGCCCTGAAGCTGATGGATGAAGTAGTGAAAGAGCGTTACGACCCGGCGCAGTGGAACATTTATGCCGCCCAGGCGTCGGATGGCGACAACTGGGCCGACGACTCACCGCTGTGTCACGAGATCCTGGCGAAGAAAATTCTGCCGGTGGTGCGTTACTATAGCTATATCGAAATCACCCGTCGCGCCCACCAGACCCTGTGGCGGGAATATGAACATCTGCAGTCCATGTTCGATAACTTTGCCATGCAGCATATCCGCGATCAGGATGATATTTATCCTGTGTTCAGGGAGCTATTCCACAAGCAATCTGCTACCAGCAACGCATAACCCAACAGCCAGCGAATCCGCTGGCTGTTTTCTTTCGACCCCGTTTATCCCGTGCTAATGTAGCAAGCTGCATACTGGATTATCACCGGGAAAATTGTGATGACTGACGACGTTATGGGGACAAGTACCCACCATCAGCTGATTACCTTACTCACCGAGCAGGGCGCGCGTTTTCGCGTCATGGAGCACGAGGCGGTGGGGAAATGCGAAGCGGTGAGTGAAATTCGCGGGACCGATCTGCGCCAGGGGGCAAAAGCCCTGGTCTGCAAGGTGAAGGGCAACGGCGTTAAAAAACACGTACTGGCGATTCTGGCCGCCGACCTGCAGGCCGATCTGAGCCAGCTTGCCAGCCATTTTGGCGGGCTTAAAGCCTCCCTCGCCAGCCCGGCCGAGGTCGATACCCTTACCGCCTGCGTTTTTGGCGCGATCCCGCCCTTTAGCTTCCATCCTGATTTGGCGCTGGTGGCCGACCCGCTGCTGTTCGAGCGTTTCGACGAAATTGCCTTTAACGCCGGTTTACTGGAGAAATCCGTGATCATGGACACCCAGGATTACCTGCGCATCGCCCGTCCTGAGCTTGTAAACTTCCATAAAGCGTCGTCGTGACGGCGCTAGCCTCTTCTTTCCAGAAACAGCACGGAGGCGACGAGAATCACGGCAATAGCGAAAAATGATGAGGAGATAATGAGCGTTTCAACAAACATGTGATCGTTCATGATGGCGATCCCTTTGCGATACCTGCCTTCGTTTTAATCCGCGTAAATGACAGGGTAATGACAGCGATAAAATCTTTTAAACGCTGTCCTCCGCCGCGTTTGCGCGTAAAGTAAGCAGGATAATTATTCTGGCAAGGATCCTCCATGTTTGACCCTACTCTGCTCATTCTTCTGGCGCTCGCCGCGCTCGGCTTTATCAGCCATAACACCACCGTCGCCATCTCGATTCTGGTGCTGATTATTGTGCGCGTGACTCCGTTAAATACCTTTTTCCCGTGGATAGAAAAACAAGGCCTCACCATCGGGATCATCATTTTAACCATCGGGGTGATGGCTCCCATCGCCAGCGGCACCCTTCCCGCCTCAACGCTGCTGCACTCGTTTGTGAACTGGAAATCGCTGGTGGCGATCGCGGTAGGGATTTTTGTGTCGTGGCTGGGCGGACGCGGCGTGACGCTGATGAGCAGCCAGCCCTCGCTGGTGGCGGGCCTGCTGGTGGGCACGGTACTCGGCGTGGCGCTCTTCCGCGGCGTACCGGTAGGCCCGCTGATTGCGGCAGGGCTGGTGTCCCTGTTTATCGGGAAGTCATAGTCAGGCTGGCCATGTAACGCGCCGGCGTCTGGCCCAGCCCCTTTTTGAACATGGTGATAAACGCGGTGGTTGAGTCATAGCCCAGAGACTGTGCCACCTGCTGCACCGATTTCCCGCTAATCAAATGCTGTAACGCCACGATCAGCTGAAGCTGGTGACGCCAGCGGCGAAAGCTTAAACCGGTCTCTTTGACCACCAGCCGCGCCAGGTTGCGTTCACTCATCGCGAAATGGCTCGCCCACTGCGCCAGCGTCTGCCAGGCGGCGGGCTCTTCCGCCATCTTCTCGCTCATCAGCCGGATTTTAGGATGGGGAGAGACGGGCAGCTGCAGATGCTCCTGACGCTGGAGCGGCAGCTCGTCAAACAGGACGTCCACCAGACGCGATGTGGCCGCAAGATGCAACTGTTCTCGCGGTTTTTCCGCCAGGGATAAAATCAGCTCCCGCACCAGGGGAGAGATTTTCAGGGTGCAGCAGCGGTCGGGCAGGCTGGCGGCACCAGGCTCAATAAACAAAAAGCAGAGCTGCGCCCCCGGCGTGGCCCTGTTGCTGTGCGGCATTTGGCCTGGGATCCAGACGGCATACTGGGGCGGTACCATCAGCATCGCATTTTCCACTTCGCAGGTGATCGCGCCGCCAAGGGCCAGAATCAACTGCCCCTTACGGTGTTGATGCTGCGGAATATATTGTTCTTCCGTCACCACGCGGATACGAAACGCGACGGCCGCATCGTGCTGGCTATCAGGATCGTAGCCGTCCAGTCCCAGACCAATCATCAGGTTGTCCGATATTAGCGATAAACTGTCATTTTAGCCTGATTTCAACCGCAGAGAAAATCGGTATTGTGTGCGCTCGCTTGAACGTATGAGAACACAATGACTACTGCTCTTCGCACCTCAGGAAAACAGGGCGCGCTGTTAATTGCAGGCATCCTGATGATTGCCACCACGCTTCGCGTCACCTTTACCGGCGCAGCGCCGCTGCTCGATACCATTCGCCTTGATTATGGCTTAAGCACGGCGCAAACCGGTCTGCTGACCACCCTGCCCCTTCTGGCGTTCGCCCTCGTCTCGCCGCTCGCCGCAGGCGTGGCCCGGCGTATCGGCATGGAACGCAGCCTGTTTATCGCCCTGATGCTGATTTGCATCGGGATTGCGGTTCGCTCCCTGCCTTACGCTACCCTGCTTTTCATCGGAACGGCGGTGATTGGTTGCGGGATCGCGCTGGGGAATGTGCTGCTACCCGGCTTAATTAAGCGTGACTTTCCGGGTCAGGTGGCAAAACTCACCGGCGCCTATTCCCTGACGATGGGTGTCTCTGCCGCGTTAGGCTCGGCGCTGATTGTTCCCCTGGCGCAGGGTGATGCGGGCTGGCATGGCGCGCTGCTGATGCTGATGGCGTTTCCGCTGATCGCGCTGTTGCTCTGGCTGCCGCAGTGGCGTCAAAAACACGTCGCAACGGTAACGGGCGCAGGCGCGCTGCATAACCGAGCGATCTGGCGCTCGGCACTCGCCTGGCAGGTGACGCTCTTTCTGGGGATTAACTCACTGATTTATTACGTCATCATCGGCTGGCTGCCGGCCATATTACTCAGCCATGGCTTTAGCGAAGCGCAGGCCGGCTCGGTGCACGGTCTTTTACAGCTTGCCACGGCCGTGCCGGGGCTTGCCGTTCCGCTCGTCCTCCAGCGCCTGAAGGATCAGCGAACCATCGCCGGAGCGGTTGGGCTGATGTGCGCGGTTAGCGCGGCGGGTTTGTGGTTTATGCCTGAGATGGCGGTGATGTGGACGCTGGTGTTTGGCTTTGGTACCGGGGCAACGATGATCCTCGGCCTGACGTTCATCGGCCTGCGCGCCAGCTCCGCACACCAGGCGGCAGCGTTGTCCGGTATGGCACAGTCTATTGGTTATCTGCTCGCCGCCTGCGGTCCGCCGCTGATGGGTAAAATTCACGATTCGGCTGGAGACTGGCGGATCCCGCTTCTCGCCTGCGCGCTGGCCGCTGTCGTCATGGCCATCTGCGGCGTACTTGCCGGGCGCGACCGGGAAATCGCGCCCCGATAAACACGGTGGCAGACCATCGGGTCTGCCTTTTTTACCCGCGCGCGGCGCGCAGCATTGCCTGCACCAGCACCACCGGACGCCCTTCCAGCGCAGCACGCTCGTGCTGGAATAAGGTGATCACAAAGAACGGATGGGTCACCAGCTCCGCAGCGCGGATTTCCCCCTGCTCGTCCCAGCCTGTCACGCGCATATCACCGCTCTCCAGTTCCTGAGCAAACGCCGCCGATACGCCATAGTTACAGTGATAACCCTCTACGATTTCCGGCTTTCCGTAGGCCTTCGCGATCAGCGTATTATTGCGCAGCTCAATGGCATCGGTTTTCTCCACCAGCGAGCAGGTCAGCGGCGCAATCACCATCATGCCTTCGGTATCCGTCTCAGCATGTGCCGCGTCGCTCCAGCCCAGCACGTTACGGGCATACTCAATTAACGCATGCTGGAACCCACCGCAGGTGCCCAGGAACGGAATGCTGTTTTCACGCGCGTAGCGTGCGGCAATAAAGGCCGCCTCGGTATTTTTATAGGGGCTTGCGGGAACCAGCCAGATGGCATCGTAGCCCACCAGATCCTCAGAACTGGTTAATTCCGTGGTGGCAAGCCAGTCGTAATCGGCGGTGAGGTCAAGGACCGCGGCGGCGTCGTCAATGGCCAGCGGGATCGCCTTGTGTGCAATAACATCAGGATTGTAATCGCCAACCAGCGCAATGCGCAGCGTCGTTTTAACCGGGAGGTGTTCCATGAAAGGTTCCTTATGCCAGAGTATTATCAGATAACATAAGGAACCTCAGACTACCGATCTTCTGCAATTATCACAATACCTTAAATTGGGAGGGTGAAATTATGATTCAGTGCAAACGCGTCTATGAACAGGCGAGCCCGGGCGATGGCTATCGGGTTCTGGTGGACAGGCTCTGGCCCCGCGGGGTGAAAAAAACGGACCTCGCGTATGACGAATGGTGTAAAACGCTCACACCATCCAGCGCGTTACGCAAGGACTTTCATAGCGAAGCGATTGATTTCGCGGCCTTCACTAAAGCCTACAAGGAAGAGCTGGCGCAGCATAAGGACGAAGGAGAGCGTCTGGCGGCGCTGGCGAAAAAGCAGACCGTAACCCTGCTCTACGGCGCGAAGGACACGAAGCAGAATCACGCTCTGGTCTTAGCCGACTGGCTGCGCCATCTGTGATCAGCTGACCGTCAGCTCATCCTGAATTTGCGGAGCTTCGTCCGGGGTGAGCGGCATCAGGTGTTCGGCGCGAACAAACGCAAAGCCGTGCTGATTGTCAAAGGCGTAGACGTCTCCCGTCACCAGCCAGAGCGCGCGGTCCGCGCTTGCGGGTAACTGCGTCATCACGCCGTTGACCGGGTTAACGAAACGCTGGCCGGGTTGGCAAAGACCAAATAGCTCCACAGATTTACCAATATTGCGACGGCCTGACGCCGTGCGGGCACCGACGATCATCGCCACGCTGCCCGGTTTAAGCTGAAACATACTTCTCTCGCGGTAACGGTAGCCAGAAATTGGCTAAGAATAATCCTAAAGAGAAGTGTATCGCAGCTACTGTCCCTCTGTCACCTGGCAGGTTGCGGATGATCGCGACGATAGAGCGTCCATTCGTCGATCACTTCGCCACCGGGCAGCTTGCACTCGGTGCGGACTCCCTGCGGGCTTTGAATTGGGACCTGTTCCCCGCCCTTTTCCAGGCAGTAAACGGAAGCCGGGTTCGCCATGCCCACGGCGTGCGGCGGTTTCGGGGCGTCGGGTGGGGTTGTTTTTGCGGTGCAGGCAACCAGGGGAAGCGCCAGCGCCAGTAGCAGAAATCTCATCTTGTTGATCCTTTTGACATCATCATTGGCTAAGGGTAACGGCTTGTCGCCGCTTTCTCCATGATTTCTCCATTCTAACTGCACTTTTCAACGCTACAGTCTGGCATGTTCTCACTTTGACCAGAGAACATCATTCCGTAATCAAGATGTCTTTGCCCCGTTCTCAACAACGGGGCTTTTTTTCCCGCCTGCTGCCTACCTCTGCATATATTAAATTTTCTATATTCATGTTTTACTATGCCGGAAGCCTAAAAATTCAGCATAACATGCAGATGCAGACGTCTTCTGCCTGGGAGTCATTCTACGTCATGTCGGATCTTATCCTCGCTCGCGTTTCAGAAACCCTTGCCACCGAGCAATCCCTTGAAAGCCTCGTTCGTCAGCTGCTGGAGATGCTGGAAATCGTCACCGACATGGAGTCGACGTATCTGACGAAGGTGGATATAACAGCCCGGCTGCAGCATATCCTCTATGCCCGAAACAGCAAGCAGATGACTATCCCGGAAGGGTTAAGCGTGCCATGGGATGAAACGCTGTGTAAGCGCGCGCTGGATAGCGACACATTATTCAGTAACGATGTCCCCGAACGTTGGCCGAAGTGTGAAGCGGCGAAAGCTCTCGGCATCACCACATATATGAGCATCCCCGTTCATCTTGCCGATGGCTCACTTTACGGTACGCTCTGCGCCACCAGCACGGCAAAAAAACCGCTCAGCGCGCGCGGCGAGCAGATGCTAAAACTATTCGCCGGGTTGATTAGTCAGTACATTCAGAAAGAGTCTCTGGTGACCCAACTCCGTGAAGCCAACGCGGCACTTATCGCCCACTCCTACACAGATGCCCTTACAGGGTTACCCAACCGTCGCGCCATTTTTGAGGATCTGACCACCCTGTTTTCGCTGGCGCGGCATCTGAAACGTAACGCCATCATTGCCTTTATCGATCTGGATGATTTTAAACTGATTAACGATCGATACGGGCATGAAGCAGGCGACCAGTTCCTGATTGAAGTGGGCAAGCGTTTGACCGCAGAAAAACAGCAGGACGATATCATCGGCCGGCTGGGCGGCGATGAGTTTCTGGTGGCCACTCTGAGCAACGTCGAGAATGAGGAGCAAATCCACCTTCTCAGAACGCGCCTCAGCGCCCGAATTGCGGGGGAATACTGGCTGGGTAGCATCAGCATCATTTATCCTGGCGCCAGCCTCGGCGTTATCGAAGTGGATCCCGGCGTAACCGATCCGGACAGTGCGTTACGAGCCGCGGATATCGCGATGTATCAGGATAAGAAAGGAAAAAGCAAAACAGGCTTTCTCGCGATGGATTAACCCCGTACACTCTACGGCGTTATAAAAACCGAAACAGGTGATGATATGAGAATAGGGATCCTCTTCCCGGTCGTTATTTTTATAACGGCGGTGGTATTTCTGGCGTGGTTTTTTGTCGGTGGTTACGCTGCTCCGGGGGCATAAATGAGAAAAACCACCCTTATAATGTTGATCGTTGCCGTCGTGGCGTTTGCCGGCACGCAGTTTGGCTGGTGGTAAGCCCGTTACGTAAAAAGGCCGCCATATGGCAGCCTTTTTAACGCTTCAGTATTAGCTTTTGATCTTTCTGTAGATAAACAGCACAACCAGCGCGCCGATCACCGCGACCGCGAAACTGCCGAAGTTAAAGCCATCGACTTTACCAAAACCGAACAGCGTACTGATCCAACCGCCGACTACCGCGCCGACAATACCCAGTATTATGGTGACGATAAACCCACCGCCATCTTTGCCCGGCATGATCCACTTCGCCAGAATACCCGCAATAAGCCCAAAGATAATCCAGGATAAAATTCCCATAACTTTCCTCTCTGTATGGTTTTTGTCATTAAATCAACGACACAAAAAGGATAGCACAGGATCTGAGAAAGGAAATTTGTGATAAGCCTCACAGAGAGAGTCTGCGCATTTCTTCATCAACATGCCCTTCCACAAGAACTGTGGGGTTGCATCTTTTGTTGAGAAAGATTATCTTTCTCAACACTGAATAGTTGAGATAAACACTCAGGTATTCAGTACGACATTGCTCACATTGCTTCCAGTATTTCTTGCCCACTCATGAGTGGGCTTTTTTTTGATCAAGCCCCAACGAAAGCGTGCCGGTTGCGCCCGCCGCGTTTTGCCTGATAGAGCGCCTGGTCGGCAGCATTAATAATATTCTGCTGGCTACCCGCGATGTTGACAGCACGCGCACTGGAGACCCCTACGCTTACCGTGACCCGCCCGAAGGGGCTAAACGCGTGTTCAATTTGCTGAGAGAAAACATAGCGAATAATCGTCTGCGCAAGGCAGAGCGCCTCCTGGATATCCGTTTCAGGCAAAATCAGCGCAAACTCCTCCCCGCCATACCGCGCCACAATCTGGTTGTCGCGGGTGAGACTTTCCCTGAGGCAGTTTCCCAGCAACGCCAGGCATCTGTCTCCTTCCGGATGACCGTAGTTATCGTTGTACTTTTTGAAGTAGTCCACATCCACAAGGAGCAGCGAAACCGGCGCGTCCTTTGCCGCACACGCCGCAATTTCCGAGAGGATTTTTTCATCAAAGATGCGCCTGTTATAAAGCCCTGTCAGCGCATCCTCTGAGGCAATAATCTTTAGCGCTTTGTTATCCCGTGCTTTTCTGGATAAGTCGGAATAGAGGAAACAGGACGCCACGATGAGCGTCGCGGTAAACACCAAAATAAGTGCGGCAAGCTGAATCGCCTGCTTGCGCCACGGTGAAAGGGCTTCATCAATGCTTACCGCTACCGTCGTAACCAGTCCGTAGCGCCTGTTTTTCTCATAGGCATAAATGCGTTCGATTTTATCAAACCTGGAGACAGAGCTGGCTATCCCTGTATTTTGTACCTTGAGGTATTTTCTGAAGAGAGGTGAGTCAGAAAAAATCGTACCGATATAGTTATTTTTAAAGGGATAACGAATCAGTAAAACGCCTGCTTGCGTCGTTAAACCAATAACGCCCGCGTGACCAATATTAATCTGTCCATAAAGTGCCAGAAAATTTTCGATACCCAGCGTCACCACCACAACACCGTTAAATGCACCGGTGTGGGTTTCAAGGCGTCGGCTAAGAGTAATAACCCATTTACCATTGGTTCTGCTTATCACCGGCTCACCAATATAAATCTGCTGACTTTTATTTTCCTTGTGATAGACAAAAAATGCCCTGTCCGTGCCATTATGGGGACCCGCAAAATTTTTGTGCAATGCAGTGAAGATATCCCCATGCGCATCATAGACAACCACATTATTAATCTGAGTAAGAAGATTATCCTGATTGCTTATCATTCGCTGAATATTGATCGCCTGTTGCGGGGTCATACCATAAATTTCGATTGTGTCGGAAACGGTGGTAATCAACATTTCACTTTGGCGAATGATCCCTTCCGTGTAGACGTTAAGGGTATGGCTCAGGTTGGCAACGCTGGTATTGATTTGCTGGATTGACTGCTGTCGGGACGTGGCAATCTGGACGGCAAGCGACAATGAAACAATCAATGAGACAATGATGACGGTAATGGTTGTTGTGTAAAAAGTATTTTTCACATGCACGAGCTTTTCCACCTTATCACGCCTGGCCCCTGGCTGACAACTCTTGTCACTGTAACAAAGCTCAGGTTAAGAGGAAAACAAATTGCACTTAAGCATAACGGCTGCCGTTATTATCAGGCTTGTAGCTTGCACTGCCTGTGATAAGATTTGAGAGATGAGGGAGCGGACAGGGTATCTGGAAAATGAAAAAGATCATTGCCGTTACTATCGTTTCAGCGTTTCTGGTCTTCCTGTCTCTTTTTGCGGTTAATGCAGTTATCGGGAGCCAGCAGAAAAGCAAACAGCTTGAGATTTCCCGAACCCTTTTACAGCATTCAGAAAGTCTGACCCAGAGCATAGCGCAGACGCTCAAAAACCTGACCACACAGGGATGCGACAGAGACAGCCTCGATCGCTACCGGCAGGTCAAGCTCGAAAGCCGCTATGTCGCTGACGTCGGTTTTATTGAAAAGGGAAAAATAGTCTGTACCGCTTTTTGGGGTAAACTCGTGAATCCTGTCTCGCTTCCTGAAGAGCTCCATGAAACGCCCAGAGGATTTATCCTCGCGCAATTTTCGAGAAAAGATTTTTTTACCGGCAATGCGGCCATCTATAATAATCACATTATCTTCACCTCCCGCTATGCTTACGATAAATTCACCCCGGTTACGGAGAGCTATTCTCTGAGCACCACCACCAGGGACTTAAGTAGAACGTTTTTTTCGGCTACGCCTGAATTAAACCAACAGAGCGAACTGAATTCCTCCTTGTTTACCCTGACCCTCACCCGGTGCAGCACCACATGGGATTTGTGCGTCATTGTGAAGCATCACAACGCGGGACTGGCCTCGTTATCTCCCGTTCTATTTATCGTTCTCGCGGTCATTTTATGTTTTATCTGGATTGCGATAACGCTCTTTTTCTTTCGACTCAACGAGGACCGGTTCTCCCTGGAGCGGACGTTGGTCAAAGCTGTTATCACTAATACCATCGGCGTTCATTACCAGCCCATTGTTCGGATTGAGGATAAAAAAATTGTAGGCGTGGAGGTCTTGTCGAGATGGCGTGACGCAAGATACGGTGACGTCTCCCCGGAACTGTTTATTCCATTAATCAAAAAAATTGGCCTGTATAAAAATTACTATATAAATATTCTCCAAAAATCCCTTTCGGATATCGCGCCACTTATTATTAAATATCATCTGGTTGTTTCGCTCAATGTTGGCCGAACGGAAATTGAAGACGGACAGTTTATCAGCATTTTGCGCCGTAGCTGTTTAGCTAATAATATTCCGCTCTCTCTGATCAAAATCGAGCTTTCTGAAAAAGCCATTTCAACGGGGAATATTCTGGAAGATTTCTGCAAGGATTTAAAAAACCTTGGCGTGAGAATATCCATTGATGACTTCGGGGTGCAAAACTCAAACCTGGCAAGGCTTTCGCTGCTTGAATATGATGAGATCAAAATCGACAAGTCGCTGGTCGATGGCATCAGTGAACATTACAAGCAGAACATTTTTGTCATCTTTAGCGACGCCCTCGCAAAACTGAATAAAACGCTTGTTTTCGAAGGCGTAGAGAGCGAAATACAGTATCGCTTTATTGCTGAAAGATACCCCGAGGCGCTGATTCAGGGATGGTATTTCTCAAAATCCGTCACCCGAAGCGAGCTTGCGAAGCGACTCGCTGGGATCGCGCGGTAGGTTACTCGTTTCCCCACTGATTGAGAAAGTTCGCAATATCATCAATACGTTCGGCACGAACCCCGGCTTCACGCGCCATCTCCTGCTGAGCTTCCTCATCGATCTCCTCATTATTCGACAAACGCGTGAGAAGCAGCTGGAAATAATGCGCCAGCGAGTCCTGCTCTGACTCACTCACGGGCTTTGTGGCTTCCGTCGCGTACTCTTCGACGATGTCATAATACTTCAGTGGGATTTCGTTATTCATAACAGCGTTAATCTCTGAGGGTGAAGCCACAAGTATATCCGACGACGTACGGTTAACCAACGCGTTGCGTCAGATAAGCAGGGCAAGCAGGGCTGCAAGAGCAGGTATGGCCTGAACGTACAGTATCTTTCGGCTGGCGGTCGCTGCGCCAAAGAGTCCGGCAATCAACACGCAGGTCAGGAAGAAGATGGCCACAGATATACCCTTTTCACCAAGCCAGAGGCTCCAGAGCAGACCCGCAGCCAGAAAACCATTATACAGCCCCTGATTCGCGGCCAGCACGCGGGTGTCGCGCGCAAAATCGGGACGCAGATTAAAGGCCTTGTGCCCCGTTCTGGTGTTCCACAGGAACATTTCCAGCACAAGAATGTAGATATGGATGAATGCAACGACAGCGATAAGAACAGTAGCGAGCATCGTGTTATTTCCTGCAGGCAGAAGCAAAAAAAACGGGAACCCTCAGGCCCCCGCTCTTGTTTAACCCAGAATCTGGATTACATGTTCGCGATAATCGCGTCGCCAAACTCTGAGCATTTCAGCAGCTTAGCGCCTTCCATCAGACGTTCGAAATCGTAAGTTACGGTTTTCGCGTTGATCGCGCCTTCCATACCCTTCACGATCAGGTCTGCGGCTTCGAACAATTCCATATAACACAGTAGTATTTCATTAAATCAATCATGATGCATTTATTTTTCAGTTAAAAATTCATATTTGTCGCGTTCATCACACTTTATTGACTAGAAGCTAACCTATTGATTAGTTATAATGATTTTTGGGTTTTGATAACTACTTTTGGCTTTATTAATTAATTTCTTAATGGGTTCGCTGCGATCCTCCTTCTCTCCCTCCCCTATACTTTGAGTTTGACACTTGGCTGGAGGTTTCTATGTGCGGACGTTTTGCACAAGCCCAAACTCGTGAAGAATACTTGGCTTATCTAGCCAATGAAGCTGACCGCGACATTGCATTTGACCCGGAACCAATTGGACGCTACAACGTCGCTCCCGGTACAAAAGTCCTACTGCTTAGTGAACGTGATGATCAACTGCATCTCGATCCATTGTTCTGGGGTTACGCGCCAGAGTGGTGGAATAAGCCGCCACTGATTAACGCGCACGTCGAAAATGGGGCCGCCAGCAGAATGTTTAAACCTTTGTGGCAGCATGGCCGGGCTATCTGTTTTGCTGATGGCTGGTTCGAATGGAAGAAGGAAGGCAACAACAAACAGCCCTACTTCATTCACCGTGCTGACGGCCAACCCATATTTATGGCGGCGATCGGCAGCACGCCTTTCGAACGCGGCGATGAAGCAGAAGGTTTTCTGATAGTGACGTCTGAAGCTGATAAAGGCCTAGTCGATATCCACGACCGCCGTCCACTTGTTCTTTCACCGGAAGCTGCCCGGGAGTGGATGCGCCAGGATATAGGCGGAAAAGAAGCTGAGGATATAGCGGTCGATGGGGCTGTACCCGCTAACAAGTTGATCTGGCACGCAGTTACGCGCGCTGTGAGTAACGTGAAGAATCAGGGACCGGAGCTAATCGAGGCAGCACAATAAAAGGTAAAAGAAACCAAGCACGTCCGAAATGAGCGAGGAGCGGAAGTACAAAACTGTTTGTACAATTAATGCGCGTTACTAACACGCTAATCCTAATCCACTTCTTCCGAGCGACCTCAATGGCAGAAAGAGGTGCACAAGTAAAGTCGAACACAATAACAATGAATGTCAGCAAAGCTCGTGATAAAGCAGAAATTGATTGGGGTGATGGCACACCAGCTACTTTCGATGAACAACGCTCTTTATCAGAACGTCTTTATAAAGCTCAAGGTATCGATACTCAAAAATTGCTGGGACATAAATCGCCTAATCAGACAGCCCGGTATCACGATGATCGTGGAAAAGGTTGGGTTAAGGTTTTTCTATAAAGGAGCAAATGCTCCTTTATATTTTTTTAATAAAAATCCCCTTTAACTAAAAAAGATTATGCCATTTTATTACTTTTAAAGTTCACCTTCATTTATCCATGAACATAATAAAAGCTTCCCTACTTAATTCCACTCAATGATTTTAGGCTGTGGTCAATCAGCTTTTATCTAATTTGAGGACACAAAAAAAAGTCCGCATTCTTACGTAAATAATTTTTAACATCTCTAAATGCACTAACAATATAAAACCTTGCATAAACATATAATTAATGACAGTTAGAGAAAAAACTTCTGTGATGATCACCGCTGAGGCAGCGCCAATCAACCCGAACTTGAGAGAAAGAAAATAAGAAAGAACTATACTCAAAACCAATATGAATATAGTTTTATATAGTAAGAATTTATATCCAGAATACTTAATAATGATTTTTGACGAAGCCATACCAAGTGTCGACAGCAATGTAGCAAAGCATAATAAAATGCAGGGTGTTATTGATCCTTTATACGCTACTCCGTATATCCAAAGAATCACATAGTTTATCACGAATGTCATTGCCAATATTACTGGGATTGACAATAAAATTATATTTAAGTGAATCCTTGCCCCTAAGTTAATTATTTTTGAATTATTTTTTTCTCTAAATATTGATGGTAGGCAAGAAGTTAATAACGATAACAAAATGAAACTCCAACTAGTAGCAAGAGTTTGAGAAACCGAATATATACCTACATCATGATTACCATACAAACACGAGATTACAATTACATTCAATCTCGGATAAATTGATGCAATGATCGAAGGAATAACGAGAATGCTACCAGCATAACTCAGATAAAAAAAACGTCTCCTTAAAATTTTATATTTCATTGCTCCTGTAATTTTATATTCTCGATGGAATAAGTATAACTTAATAAAATAAGGAACGGCACTTATTATTACAAGCGGCAATCCAAAATAGATAGCCTGTACTTTATATTCAACCATTAATGACCTAATTACTAAACCTGAAATAAGGCCTGTTACGTTTGCAAGGGCATTTACTCTAGAGTTCAGTAATGACTCATTAAAACTTGTATAAGTGTCAATGGTGTAAAAATAATAAGCTAAACATATTGACAGCACTAGTATCATACCTGTTAAATCCAGGCTCGCATTTAAAAGCATAATACAAGCACTTGCAAAAAACATATAAATTATACTTCTCAATATAAATATAGGCATCATTAATTGAATGCCGCCCATCAAGTTAGTGTTTATTCTTTTGTAAAAAATACTATCGCTACCAAAAACTCCGCCAACTTGAATAATTTGGAAAATAGCAGTAGCTATTGCTATTTGCCCAATTATAATAGGCCCCAAATATTTAGCGACTAAAGCATTTATGAAGAAAAGACCAACTACGCCAATTGATTTTTCTGTTACCATCCAAAAGAAATTTTTTTGAGTTTTAGTCAACACTTACTCAACCTCATTTAAAGTTTAATTCTCTTCATCATCTTTATAAAGTAAATCGATGAATTTATTTACATCCATACTATCTTTATATAATCGGATATAATACCAAACAGCACCCAACAACAGTAATACAATACATATAAATATAATCAACATATTCAACCCTCGTTTTAAGACTAAATAAAAAACCAACCTAAAAACATAATCATTGTATGGCATTAAATAATTAAATATAGAGAATTTGAGGTTTCATTATTAAAAATGCTTATTTAACACAAGTACGGATATATGATTGTTATATCAAAGTTCCTTGCCATATACTTTATTAACAATATATACGAAGCTCAGTTAACACAAAACCACCATCGTGGTCGACTATGAAGTATGATAGGTTGATAAATTTTAATGTTCACAGCACTAACTCATGATGATTTGATACATAAAAAAACTAAATAAATTATGTAGAATTACACAAAAACATGCTTAAATTTAAACTTGCCATCTTCCAGAAAGATTATATGATTACCTAACATCAAACTTTAAGAATGAAATTAGTAGCAGAGGCATCAAATCATGTTCAACCATATCTTAGAGATTGTTGAAGGATCTAACAAATTCATGCGCATTTATGCGTCAAATGGACAACGAATAAACTTCACGCTTAATAATAAACCACATGTATACTTTCTCACTGAAGGCAGAGTAGACATTTATAGAAAAGCAGACGACATTGTAATATTCACTGTATATGCACCTTATATTTTAGATATAATCTTCATGTTCGAAAAGGATGATTATCATTATTTTCGAGCTTCAACGGATGCAACTTTCACAGCAATTCCAGCTAAAGAATTAGATAGTTTGGCTGATAGTAATAATTTGTGGAAACATTTTTTTTAATGACTTGTGAAATTACTTTAAACTTTTTCAAAAGAGATCAGAGATTTTCATCAAAAAATGCCTACGACATTATAAAAAATAACTTAGAATCTATATGGGAGCTACCAGAGAATGAAAGAACTCAAATTTCTGTATTTAAGTTCATTTTGTCTAGAAGCACAATTTCTCGTAGCTCATTAAATAAAGTATTAAAAGACCTCCATGATGGGGGTTATATTAATATTCACAGAGGAAAACTTTTAAACATTAAAAACCTACCACTAAAATATTAATCATTTAGGGGGCAGGAAAATTTTTCGCCATAATGGTGTTGTCTCTGATGCAATTCTCTTCTTTTCATTGATGCGATAATTAGCATAAAAACAATAGATTGCAATTGGAATCAATACCATTATAGCTAATATAGAGACCACATTAAACATGTTCATATAGACCTTCTTTTGTTGCCAAAGCATACATATACAGTTCATGTCTATTCTTTAAATTTAACTTTTGCAAAATATTTCGCCGATGTGAACTTATTGTCTTTTTGGTTATGTTAAGCATAATTGCAATTTTATCATCCGTTGTTCCTTCAGAAAACAAAGTAAAAAGAAGAGTCTCTTTTTCTGAAAGTTTTTTAAAACAAATTTCATCGAAGAAGTAACTTTGGTTTGTTAAGTCATTAAAACATTCAATATATTTATCTAGGTCATAATTACATGGCAAAATCAAAGTTTTTTCTGGTCTATATTTTGACACTGCATAGCAATGTAAATAGTTATCTGTGATAATAATGTCTTGCGTATGGTACTTGTGATAAGAGATTAGGGTCGGAAGTTTCGATGTTTGTTCAATGCAGTATGTATAAGATTTAAAAACCTTCGAATCTTCAATAAGTTCCCTGATGCCATGATATAAAAAATAGTTATCAGTAATAACGTATATTCTTATTATTTTTTTTGAAAACATTTTATTCACCATGAAAGTCAGAACAAATAGCCTATACCAATGATGAAAGTATTCACTTCTTTTTTATCAACAATGCCAAGTTCATATCCTGAATTTAATTGAATGTGGTCTGTTAGGTCGTAAAACAAACCAGCACCAAAAGCACCTCCATAAATCTCATGGCTTTGATTGGGTTTCATTTTTGAACCACAAGAAAGACCAGCAAGCCCATATAAACTTATGTCTTGTGTGATGTTAAAGGCTATCCCGGGCATAATAGATGCATATTTGTTTTTTAAATATGCTTCCCCAGCTCCAGTTGTGTTCTGTATATAAGTACCTGATGCGACCAGAGCGAAATTATTCATATCGTGTTTAAACATTACATTTACGCCATGCATCATTTCCGCCCCATTTTCTTTGCCTAGCGCATAATTCATAGATACTGAATTACTAGCAAATACAGGCGTTGCAATAGTGCTAAATAAAACACAAACAGCTGCAAGATTAAATTTATTCATATTTCCTCCATATATTCACTTTAAATATACAGAGATAAAATAGTGTTACCAGCATATAAATACACATGCAAAAGTTTTAATAGCATAATAGAATGTTTATTTTTGTATATTAGGTAAGGTTGTGAGCACTAAACCGTCATCCCAGATGAAGGAATTTAAGGTCAGGGTAACCAGATTTTTCATTCCTAATACTTAGGGCAGTAAAACGATCAATCACTTAAAGTGAATAATATGCCATGCGTGAAATTGTTATGGCTGATGAGGGAGGAGCAGGGAATTACATCAGCTAAAGAGAGGGTTTTGTTAACCTTTTTTGATAAATTTTTGATAACCGTTCGAAAACAAATAATAAAAACGGGAACCTATCGGCTCCCGTTCGTGCTTAACCCAGCGAGTGGATTACATGTTCGCGATAATCGCGTCGCCAAACTCTGAACATTTCAGCAGCTTAGCGCCTTCCATCAGACGTTCGAAATCGTACGTTACGGTTTTCGCGTTGATCGCGCCTTCCATACCTTTGACGATCAGGTCTGCGGCTTCGAACCATTCCATATGGCGCAGCATCATCTCTGCGGAGAGGATGATAGAGCCTGGGTTCACTTTGTCCTGGCCTGCGTATTTTGGTGCAGTACCGTGGGTTGCTTCGAACAGGGCGCACTCGTCGCCGATGTTCGCGCCAGGGGCGATACCGATACCGCCAACCTGTGCCGCCAGGGCGTCAGAAATGTAGTCACCGTTCAGGTTCATACAGGCAATGACGTCGTATTCAGCAGGACGCAGCAGGATCTGCTGCAGGAACGCATCGGCGATCACATCTTTAATGATGATCTCTTTGCCGGTGTTCGGGTTCTTGATCTTCTGCCACGGGCCGCCGTCGATCAGCTCACCGCCGAACTCTTCGGTCGCCAGCTGATAGCCCCAGTCTTTGAACGCGCCTTCGGTGAACTTCATGATGTTGCCCTTGTGAACCAGGGTCACAGAATCACGGTCGTTGGTGATCGCGTATTCAATGGCCGCACGCACCAGGCGCTTGGTCCCTTCTTCAGAGCACGGCTTAATGCCGATACCGCAGTGTTCAGGGAAGCGAATTTTCTTCACGCCCATCTCTTCGCGCAGGAATTTAATCACTTTTTCTGCATCAGCAGAGTCCGCTTTCCACTCGATGCCCGCGTAGATGTCTTCAGAGTTTTCGCGGAAGATAACCATGTCGGTCAGTTCAGGGTGCTTAACCGGGCTTGGGGTGCCCTGATAGTAACGAACCGGACGCAGACACACGTACAGGTCCAGCTCCTGACGCAGCGCCACGTTCAGAGAACGGATGCCGCCGCCGACCGGAGTGGTCAGTGGGCCTTTAATAGCAACGCGGTAGTCGCGGATCAGGTCCAGCGTTTCTGCTGGCAGCCAGACGTCCTGGCCATAAACTTGCGTCGATTTCTCACCGGTGTAAATTTCCATCCAGGAAATTTTACGCTCGCCTTTGTAGGCTTTCTCAACAGCGGCATCAACCACTTTCAGCATTGCCGGGGTAACGTCTACACCGATACCGTCGCCTTCGATGAACGGAATAATCGGATTGTGAGGAACGTTAATCTTGCCGTTTTGCAGGGTGATCTTTTTACCTTCCGCCGGAACAACTACTTTGCTTTCCATTAACCTCTCCTTCGAGCGCTTCTGGTTGTTACTGATCTTATGTTAATAAATTGTAATGAGCCCTTCGATAGTACCTGATTGTCCTGCGCCATGAAAGGTCTTCGTTATTAGGCTATAATGCGGCAATTGATAACGCCTGAAAATACCATGAAGAAAACTTCTTTTACAAAACACCGGGTTGAGCGATTCAGCTCACGACAAGCCGCCAGACGACCGCAAGAAACCCAGCCAAAGCGGGTTATTCTGTTCAATAAACCCTACGATGTTTTGCCGCAGTTTACCGATGAGGCCGGACGCAGCACGCTCAAGGATTACATCCCTGTTCAGGGCGTCTACGCCGCCGGTCGCCTGGACCGGGACAGCGAAGGACTTTTGGTCCTAACCAACGACGGCGTCCTACAGGCAAAGCTTACACAACCGGGCAAACGCACCGGCAAAATTTACTTTGTGCAGGTTGAAGGCGAGCCGGACGAAGAGACGCTGGCGAAACTGCGCAGCGGGGTGACGCTGAACGACGGTCCCACCCTGCCCGCCGGTATTGAACGCGTGAATGAGCCGGAGTGGCTGTGGCCGCGTAACCCGCCCATTCGCGAGCGCAAATCCATCCCGACAAGCTGGCTCAAAATCACCCTGTATGAAGGCCGCAACCGCCAGGTGAGACGAATGACCGCGCACGTCGGCTTCCCTACCCTACGTCTGATTCGCTACGCCATGGGCAGCTACACGCTGGATACGCTGGCAAACGGCGAATGGCGCGATGCTGCCCCTTAAGGAGAAACGATGTTTAAACCTCATGTTACGGTCGCCTGCGTGGTGCACGCGCAGGGAAAATTCCTCGTTGTGGAAGAGAGCATCAACGGCAGGGCGCTGTGGAATCAGCCTGCCGGGCATCTTGAAGCCAATGAAACGTTGCTGCAGGCCGCGAAGCGCGAGCTCTGGGAAGAGACCGGCATTCGCGCTGAGCCCCAGCACTTCATTCGCATGCACCAGTGGATTGCGCCCGACAGCACCCCATTCCTGCGCTTTTTATTCGCCGTTGAGCTTAGCGAAACGTGCGCCACAGAACCGCATGATGACGATATCGATCGCTGCCTGTGGGTCACCGCTGAGGAGATCCTGAACGCGCCAAACCTGCGCTCACCGCTGGTTGCGGAAAGCATCCGCTGCTGGCAGTCAGGCGCACGCCTGCCGCTGGGTGTCATCGGAGAATTTAACTGGCCGTTTACAGAGGGTGTCAACGGTGGGGGGGCGTGATAGAATACGCCGCCTTGAAGTTCAATGTCGTGAGTATTCCATGTCAGATAACAGCCAGAAAAAAGTGATCGTCGGCATGTCCGGCGGTGTCGATTCCTCCGTTTCCGCCTACCTGTTGCAGCAACAGGGCTATAAGGTGGAGGGCCTGTTCATGAAGAACTGGGAGGAAGACGATGGCGAGGAATACTGCACTGCCGCAGCGGATCTCGCCGACGCGCAGGCCGTATGCGACAAGCTCGGCATTGAACTGCACACCGTTAACTTTGCCGCAGAATACTGGGACAACGTCTTTGAACTGTTCCTGGAAGAGTACAAAGCGGGCCGTACCCCGAACCCGGATATTCTGTGCAACAAAGAGATCAAATTTAAAGCTTTCCTGGAATTCGCCGCGGAAGATCTGGGCGCTGACTACATTGCGACCGGTCACTACGTGCGTCGTGCGGACGTGAATGGCAAAAGCCAGTTGCTGCGCGGCCTCGACGGCAATAAAGACCAGAGCTACTTCCTTTATACGCTGAGCCACGAACAGATTGCGCAAAGCCTGTTTCCGGTCGGCGAACTGGAAAAGCCGGAAGTGCGTAAAATTGCCGAAGAGCTGGACCTGATCACCGCGAAGAAAAAAGACTCCACCGGTATCTGCTTTATCGGCGAGCGCAAATTCCGTGATTTCCTGGGCCGCTACCTGCCTGCACAGCCAGGTAAAATTGTCACCGTTGATGGCGACGAGATTGGTCAGCATCAGGGGCTGATGTACCACACCTTAGGCCAGCGTAAAGGCCTGGGTATTGGTGGGACGAAAGAAGGCAGCGAAGATCCGTGGTACGTGGTCGACAAAGACGTCGAAAACAATATTCTGGTGGTGGCTCAGGGTCACGACCACCCGCGTCTGATGTCCGTTGGCCTTATCGCACAGCAGTTGCACTGGGTCGATCGCGAGCCCCTGAAAGGCACGCTGCGCTGCACGGTGAAAACGCGCTACCGCCAGACCGATATTCCTTGCACCATCACCGCGCTTGATGATGACCGTATTGACGTCCGTTTCGACGAGCCGGTCGCCGCCGTTACCCCGGGCCAGTCTGCTGTCTTCTACAGCGGCGAAATCTGCCTGGGCGGCGGGATCATTGAACAGCGCCTGCCGCTGCCCGCTGTTTAACCGATTGCACACATAAAGGAGACCGTGTGGCGAAGAATTATTATGACATCACCCTTGCGCTGGCAGGAATTTGCCAGTCTGCTCGTCTGGTGCAACAGCTGGCGCATCAGGGTCACTGTGACGCTGATGCCCTGCACGTTTCGCTCAACAGCGTTATCGACCTCAACCCCGGTTCAACCCTGGGCGTGTTCGGCGGCAGCGAAACCAATCTTCGTCTCGGTCTTGAAACCCTGCTTGGCGTGCTTAACGCCAGCAGCCGTCAGGGGTTAAACGCGGAACTGACCCGCTACACCTTAAGCCTGATGGTGCTTGAGCGTAAGCTGAGCGCGGCAAAAGGCGCGCTCAATACCCTGGGCGATCGCATCGCCGGGCTACAGCGTCAGCTCGACCATTTTGACCTGCAGTCTGAAACGCTGCTGAGCGCCATGGCGGGCATTTACGTTGACGTCATCAGCCCGCTGGGCCCGCGCATTCAGGTCACCGGCTCCCCTGCCGTACTGCAAAGCCCGCAGGTGCAGGCGAAGGTCCGCGCTTCCCTGCTGGCTGGGATCCGCGCCGCCGTGCTGTGGCATCAGGTTGGCGGTGGCCGCCTGCAGTTAATGTTTTCTCGTAATCGCCTGACCACTCAGGCAAAACAAATTCTTGCTCATTGTTAACCTCCCGGAGTTGCGAATTATGGAATTATCCTCACTGACCGCCGTATCCCCTGTCGATGGACGCTACGGCGATAAAGTCAGCGCGCTGCGCGGGATCTTCAGCGAATATGGTTTGCTGAAGTTCCGTGTTCAGGTTGAAGTACGCTGGCTGCAGAAGCTGGCCGCCCAGGCAGCAATCAAGGAAGTTCCTGCTTTTGACGAAAAGGCAAACGATTACCTTGATAAAATCGTTGCTGAGTTTAGCGAAGAAGATGCCGCGCGCATTAAGACCATTGAACGCACCACCAACCACGACGTGAAAGCGGTTGAGTACTTCCTGAAAGAGAAAGTGGAAAGCGTCCCGGCCCTGCATGCGGTATCCGAGTTCATTCACTTCGCCTGTACGTCCGAAGATATCAACAACCTGTCTCACGCGCTGATGCTCTCCACCGCGCGTAAAGAAGTGGTTCTGCCTTACTGGCGTAAAATCATCGACGCGGTGAAAGCGCTGTCCGTGGAATACCGCGACATTCCGCTGCTTTCCCGTACTCACGGCCAGCCAGCCACCCCATCCACGATGGGTAAAGAGATGGCGAACGTGGCGTACCGCATGGAGCGCCAGTATCGTCAGCTGGAGCAGGTTGAAATTCTGGGTAAAATCAACGGCGCGGTCGGTAACTACAATGCCCACATTGCCGCGTACCCGGAAGTGGACTGGCATCAGTTCAGCGAAGAGTTTGTGACCTCTCTGGGGATCCAGTGGAACCCGTACACCACCCAGATTGAGCCGCACGACTACATTGCAGAGCTGTTTGACTGCATCGCGCGCTTCAACACCATCCTGATCGACTTCGATCGCGACGTGTGGGGCTACATCGCGCTGAACCACTTCAAGCAGAAGACCATCGCCGGGGAAATTGGCTCCTCCACCATGCCGCACAAAGTGAACCCAATCGACTTCGAAAACTCCGAAGGCAACCTGGGCCTGGCGAATGCCGTGCTGCAGCATATGGCGAGCAAGCTGCCGGTATCCCGCTGGCAGCGTGACCTGACCGATTCCACCGTGCTGCGTAACCTGGGCGTGGGCATTGGCTACGCGCTGATCGCGTATCAGTCCACCCTGAAGGGCGTGAGCAAGCTCGAAGTGAACCGTGACCGTCTTCTGGACGAGCTGGATCACAACTGGGAAGTATTGGCAGAGCCGATTCAGACCGTGATGCGCCGCTACGGTATCGAAAAACCGTACGAGAAGCTGAAAGAGCTGACACGCGGTAAACGCGTCGATGCCGAAGGCATGAAACAGTTTATCGACGGTCTGGCACTGCCGGAAGAAGAGAAAACCCGCCTGAAGGCCATGACTCCGGCGAATTATATTGGCCGCGCCATCACTATGGTTGATGAGCTGAAGTAATGTTCCTTCCCCCCTTTCCGCCCGGAAAGGGGGTTGCTTTTCCCCGGTTTACTGAATGTTTATCCCCACAGCAACATAATCAGCGTTAAACTATTCATACTATTTATTCTGGGAGAAAAGATGATGCGCGTACTGGTTGTTGAGGATAACGCATTGCTACGCCACCACCTGAAGGTTCAGCTTCAGGAGATGGGACATCAGGTGGATGATGCTGAAGATGCAAAAGAAGCCGATTATTATCTCAATGAACACCTGCCGGACATCGCCATTGTCGATTTAGGCCTGCCTGATGAAGACGGCCTGTCGTTAATTCGTCGCTGGCGCAGCCATGACGTTTCCCTGCCTGTTCTGGTTCTCACCGCCCGCGAAGGCTGGCAGGACAAAGTTGAAGTGCTCAGCGCCGGTGCGGATGATTACGTCACCAAACCGTTTCACATTGAAGAAGTGGCGGCGCGCATGCAGGCGCTGTTACGCCGCAACAGCGGGCTGGCTTCACAGGTTATCTCCATTCCGCCTTTCCAGGTGGATCTCTCCCGTCGCGAGCTGTCGATTAACGATGAAGTGATCAAGCTCACCGCGTTCGAATACACCATTATGGAAACGCTGATCCGTAACAGCGGAAAAGTAGTGAGCAAAGACTCCTTGATGCTCCAGCTCTACCCTGACGCTGAGCTGCGCGAGAGTCACACCATAGACGTGCTGATGGGCCGTTTGCGTAAGAAAATTCAGGCGCAGTATCCGCAGGACGTGATTACGACCGTCCGCGGCCAGGGCTACCTGTTCGAATTACGCTAAATGAGACGGATTTTGCGCCACATTCTGCCCCTCTCGCTGCGGGTTCGTTTTTTACTGGCAACGGCCGCGGTGGTGCTGGTGCTGTCGCTCTCCTACGGTCTGGTCGCCCTGGTGGGCTACAGCGTCAGCTTCGATAAAACGACCTTTCGACTGTTACGCGGCGAAAGTAATCTGTTTTATACCCTGGCCACATGGAAAGACAACCACATCACCGTTGAAATGCCAGAGAACCTGGATCAACAGAGTCCTACTTTAGCCCTGATTTACAATGAAAAGGGAAAGTTGCTTTGGGCGCAACGCGATATTCCGTGGCTGGCGAAAAGCATTCGTCCGGAGTGGCTCAAAACCAACGGGTTTCATGAGATAGAAGCCGATCTCAATACCACCAGCACGCTGATTCGCGAAGATCGCTCGATGCAGCAAAAGCTCAATGAAATCCGGGCTGACGATGCCGAGACGGAAATGACGCACTCGGTGGCGATCAATATCTACCCGGCGACCATGAACATGCCGCAGTTAACCATTGTGGTGATCGACACCATTCCGGTTGAGCTAAAACGTTCCTATAAGGTCTGGGGCTGGTTCGTTTATGTTCTGGCCGCAAACCTGCTGCTGGTGATCCCGCTGCTTTGGGTGGCGGCGTGGTGGAGCTTGCGCCCTATTGAGTCCCTGGCGCGAGAGGTGCGCGAGCTTGAGGAACATCATCGTGAAAAGCTCAATCCGGAAACCACCCGTGAGCTGACCAGCCTGGTGCGTAACCTCAATCGCCTGCTGAAAAGCGAGCGTGAACGCTATGATAAGTACCGTACGACCCTGACCGACCTCACCCACAGCCTGAAAACGCCGCTGGCCGTAATGCAAAGCACCCTGCGTTCCATGCGCAGCTCAAGGCTGAGCGTCGACGATGCCGAGCCGGTGATGCTGGAACAAATCAGCCGAATCTCGCAGCAAATTGGCTACTATCTGCATCGCGCCAGCATGCGTTCCGGCAGCGCGCTCCTGAGCCGCGAGCTGCACCCGGTGGCCCCGCTGCTGGATAATCTCACGTCCGCACTTAACAAGGTGTATCAGCGTAAAGGGGTGAACATCAGCCTCGATATTTCGCCTGAAATTAGCTTTGTAGGCGAAAAAAATGACTTTATGGAAGTGATGGGCAACCTGCTGGATAACGCCTGTAAATACTGCCTGGAGTTTGTTGAAGTATCGGCGCGCCAGACGGATAACGAGTTACACATTATCGTTGAGGATGATGGCCCCGGGATCCCGCTTAATAAACGTGATGTGGTGTTCGATCGCGGTCAGCGAGCGGATACGCTGCGCCCCGGTCAGGGCGTGGGTTTAGCCGTCGCCCGCGAGATTGTCGACCAGTATGACGGAAAAATCGAAACCAGCGAAAGCTTGCTCGGCGGGGCCAGAATGGAAGTGATTTTTGGTCGCCAGCAGCCCACATCGGATGATAGTTAACCCGTTATGTGAAAAATGCGAGGATCTCGCAGCCGGGGGGCTGAGCTTCCGTTATAATCCGAGTCAGTAAGAGCCTGCGGATAAAAAAATATGGATTATCATTTAACACTTAACTGGCCCGAATTTATTGAACGTTACTGGCAAAAGCGCCCGGTGGTTCTGAAACGCGGGTTCAGCAACTTTGTCGACCCTATCTCACCTGACGAGCTGGCCGGTCTGGCCATGGAAAACGAAGTCGACAGCCGTCTGGTCAGCCACCAGGACGGGAAATGGCAGGTCAGCCACGGTCCTTTCGAAAGCTACGATCATCTCGGCGAAAGCAACTGGTCGCTGCTGGTGCAGGCGGTTAACCACTGGCACGAGCCGACTGCCGCGCTAATGCGCCCGTTCCGCGCCCTGCCCGACTGGCGAATGGACGATCTGATGATCTCCTTCTCCGTACCTGGCGGCGGCGTGGGTCCGCATCTGGACCAGTACGACGTGTTTATCATTCAGGGCACGGGCCGCCGCCGCTGGCGCGTGGGCGAAAAAGTGCCGATGAAGCAGCACTGCCCGCACCCGGATCTGCTTCAGGTGGATCCGTTCGAAGGCATTATCGACGAAGAGCTGGAGCCAGGCGATATTCTCTACATTCCGCCAGGATTCCCTCACGAAGGTTACTCCCTGGAGAACTCGCTGAACTACTCTGTCGGGTTCCGCGCGCCGAGCGGCCGCGAGATGATCAGCGGCTTTGCCGACTATGTCCTGCAGCGCGAGCTGGGAAGCTATCGCTACAGCGATCCGGATGTGCCTGCACGCGAGCATCCGGCAGACATCGTGCCAGAAGAGCTGGATAAGCTGCGCGGCATGATGCTGGATCTGATCAACGAGCCGGAACATTTCAGGCAGTGGTTTGGCGAATTTATCAGCCAGTCACGCCACGAGCTGGACGTTGCACCGCCGGAGCCGCCGTATCAGGCAGATGAGATCTATGATGCGCTGCAGCAGGGTGACAAGCTGGTTCGTCTGGGCGGATTACGCGTGCTGCGCATTGGTGAAGAGGTCTTCGTCAACGGTGAGAAGCTCGACTCCCCGCACCGTCCGGCGCTGGAAGCCATTGCCAGCCATATGGTACTGACTGCAGAAACCTTTGGCGACGCGCTGGAAGACCCATCCTTCCTCGCGATGCTGGCCGCGCTGGTCAACAGCGGGTACTGGTTCTTTGAGGACTGAGTTGTGACAATGCCCGGTGGCGCTGCGCCACCGGGCATTTTTTTAGCGTTTAGCGGTTAACTCGGCTATGCGCACAATCACCTTCACCGCCTTTTCCATCCCTTCCAGCGTCACAAACTCATGCTTGCCGTGGTAGTTATAGCCCCCGGTAAACAGGTTCGGGCACGGTAGCCCCATAAACGATAGCTGCGAGCCGTCAGTTCCGCCGCGAATCGGTTTTAAGACCGGTTCAATATCGCAGTCTCGCATCGCCTGCTGGGCGATATCCAGAATGTGCGGATGGGCCATCACCTTGTCGCGCATATTGTAATAGCTGTCTTCAATAATCAGCTCAATATAGCAGTCAGGATGCAATCCCTTCCCAACCTTCTTGGCGATCTCCATCATTTTGCGCTTGCGCGCCTCAAAGGCTTTACGATCGAAATCGCGGATGATGTAGTGCATCTGCGCGCTGTCCACGGTGCCTTTGATGCTGGTGAGGTGATAAAAGCCCTCGTACCCCTCTGTCTGTTCAGGGCTCTCTTCCGCCGGGACTTCCGCATGAATACGCGACGCCAGCGACAGCGCGTTCACCATCACCCCTTTGGCAGACCCTGGGTGAACGTTGTTTCCGACAATTTTTATGGTCACCGACGCCGCGTTGAAGTTTTCGTACTCCAACTCGCCCACGCCACCGCCGTCGACGGTATACGCCCACTGCGCGTTAAAAGCGTCCACGTCGAAGTGCTTCGCGCCCTTACCTACCTCTTCATCTGGGGTAAAAGCAACGCGGATGTCCCCGTGCGGGATGTTTTTACCTTTCAGCACCGCCAGCGCCGTCATGATTTCCGCGATGCCCGCCTTGTCATCCGCCCCCAGCAGCGTTTTGCCGTCGGTGGTGATCAGCGTCTGGCCGAGCAACTGGTGCAGCACCGGGAACATCACCGGAGACAGCACTTCGTCGCCAATCCCCAGCGCGATATCACCGCCGCGGTAGTTTTCCACGATCTGCGGGTTCACGTGTTTGCCGCTAAAATCAGGTGAGGTATCGACATGAGAAATAAAGCCAATCGCCGGAATATCACCCGGCACATTCGCCGGCAGCGTTCCCATCACAGTGCCTTTTTCGCTTAACGTGACGTTGACCAGCCCCATGGCCTCAAGCTGCTCTTTAAGCAGGTTTAACAACTTCCACTGGCCTTCGGTGCTTGGCACCTGGCGGACACCCGGCTTAGATTGGGTATCCAGCGAAACATACTGTAAAAAACGCTCAAGTAATTTATCCATGCAGTCACCCTCACTTTTTGTGACAACATTATCAGTAAGCATCAAAACGCAAATATTGCGTCAGGTCACTTTTATCCCGCAAACGAGAACTTTTTACGTTTATATCTTTATGCGTTAATAAATGTAGCTTATGAATCAGTGACAAGGATTGGCGATTACGGGGGATTGCCGTAGAATGTCCGCCCTCATTACGAGTCACCAAGGTGGTTACACACAAACCCCGCTTCAGTCTGCTGCCTGAGGCGTCTATATGGGACAGCGCAAAAATTGAATACACAATCCCGTTCTCGTTCACCGCTGGTGCAACTGGAACGAATTCGTAAAAGCTTTGATGGCAAAGACGTCATTTCCGACCTCAACCTGACCATCAATGATGGTGAGTTTCTTACGCTGCTTGGCCCTTCCGGCTGCGGCAAAACTACCGTACTGCGCCTTATCGCCGGGCTGGAAAGCGTTGATAATGGCCGCATCCATCTTGAGAACCAGGACATAACCCAGGTTCCTGCCGAAGATCGCCACGTCAATACCGTTTTTCAGAGCTACGCCCTGTTCCCGCACATGACCGTGTTTGAGAACGTGGCGTTTGGCCTGCGGATGCAAAAAACCCCGGCTAATGAGATCGAACCGCGCGTCACCGAAGCCCTGCGCATGGTTCAACTGGAGACGTTTGCCCAGCGAAAGCCCCACCAGCTCTCCGGCGGTCAGCAGCAGCGCGTGGCCATTGCCCGCGCGGTCGTCAATAAACCGCGCCTGCTTCTGCTGGATGAATCCCTCTCTGCGCTGGATTACAAGCTGCGCAAGCAGATGCAGAACGAGCTGAAAGCGCTACAGCGCAAGCTCGGCATCACCTTTGTCTTCGTCACCCACGATCAGGAAGAGGCGCTGACCATGTCAGACCGTATCGTGGTAATGCGTGACGGTAAGATTGAACAGGACGGTACGCCGCGTGAAATTTACGAAGAGCCGAAAAACCTGTTTGTCGCCAGCTTTATTGGCGAGATCAATATCTTCAACGCCACCGTGCTTGAGCGTCTGGATGCACAGCGCGTTCGCGCGAACGTCGAGGGACGCGACTGCATTATCACCGTGAACTTTGCCGTCGAGAAAGGACAAAAACTCAACGTCCTGCTGCGCCCGGAAGATCTCCGCGTTGATGAGATCCACGACACGGCCGACGTCGAAGGTCTGATCGGTTACGTTCGCGAACGTAACTATAAAGGGATGACCCTCGAGTCCGTTGTGGAACTGGAGAACGGCAAAATGGTGATGGTCAGCGAATTCTTTAACGAGGACGATCCTGACTTTGACCACTCTCTTGACCAGAAAATGGTTATCAACTGGGTAGAAAGCTGGGAGGTTGTGCTGGCTGATGAAGAACACAAGTAAGTTCCAGAAGGTGGTCATTGCCACTATCGTCGGTTGGCTTGTGTTATTTGTCTTTTTACCCAACCTGATGATCATCGCCACCAGCTTCCTGACCCGCGACGATGCAAACTTCGTTTCGCTGGTCTTTACGCTGGACAACTACGCGCGCCTGCTCGATCCGCTCTATTTCGACGTGCTGTTGCACTCGCTCAATATGGCGCTGATTGCCACCGTGGCCTGCCTGCTGCTGGGGTACCCTTTCGCATGGTTCCTGGCGGGACTGCCGCAAAAGGTGCGCCCGCTGCTGCTGTTTCTGCTGATTGTGCCGTTCTGGACCAACTCGCTGATTCGCATCTACGGGCTGAAAATCTTCCTCAGCACCAAAGGCTACCTCAACGCGTTTCTGCTGTGGCTGGGCGTGATTGATACGCCAGTGCGCATCATGTTTACCCCAGGTGCGGTAATCATTGGCCTGGTCTATATCCTGCTGCCGTTTATGGTGATGCCGCTCTACTCCAGCATTGAGAAGCTCGATAAACCGCTGCTGGAAGCGGCAAAAGATCTGGGGGCCAGCAAGCTGCAGACCTTTATCCGCATTATCATTCCGCTGACCATGCCCGGTATTATTGCGGGCTGTCTGCTGGTCATGCTCCCGGCGATGGGCCTGTTCTACGTGTCTGACCTGATGGGCGGGGCGAAAAACCTGCTTATCGGCAACGTGATTAAGAGCCAGTTCCTGAACATTCGCGACTGGCCGTTCGGCTCCGCGACCAGCATTACGCTCACGGTGGTGATGGGGCTGATGCTGCTGGTCTACTGGCGCGCTTCTCGCCTGCTCAACAAGAAGGTGGAACTCGAATGATCGGTCGACTGCTTCGCGGCGGTTTTATGACCGCCATTTACGCTTACCTTTATATCCCGATTATCATTTTGATCGTGAACTCGTTTAACAGCTCGCGGTTCGGGATCAACTGGCAGGGGTTTACCACCAACTGGTACAGCCTGCTGATGAACAATGACAGCCTGCTGCAGGCCGCACAGCACTCGCTGACGATGGCGATCGTTTCCGCCACCTTCGCCACGCTGATTGGCTCGCTGACCGCCGTGGCGCTGTATCGCTACCGTTTTCGCGGCAAGCCGTTCGTCAGCGGCATGCTGTTTGTAGTGATGATGTCGCCGGACATCGTGATGGCGATTTCGCTGCTGGTGCTGTTTATGCTGCTGGGCGTACAGCTTGGCTTCTGGTCGCTGCTGTTTTCCCATATCACCTTCTGCCTGCCGTTTGTGGTGGTCACCGTCTACGCGCGTCTGAAAGGGTTCGACGTGCGCATGCTGGAAGCGGCGAAAGATCTGGGTGCCAGCGAGACGATCATCCTGCGCAAAATCATCCTGCCGCTGGCGATGCCTGCCGTCGCCGCCGGATGGCTGCTCAGCTTTACCCTGTCGATGGATGACGTCGTGGTTTCCTCCTTCGTGACCGGGCCGAGCTACGAAATTCTGCCGTTGAAGATCTATTCGATGGTAAAAGTTGGCGTCTCACCGGAGGTGAACGCGCTGGCGACCATACTGCTGCTGTTTTCGCTGGTTCTGGTAATCGCCAGCCAGGTTCTTGCTCGTGATAAAACAAAATCTCAGGGGACAATGAAATGAAAAAAATGCTCGCCGCTGCGGCGCTGGTGCTTGGCATGGGTGTCGCGCACGCTGATGACAGCAAAACGCTCTACTTCTACAACTGGACGGAATACGTGCCGCCGGGCCTGCTGGAACAGTTCACAAAGGAGACGGGCATCAAGGTGATCTACTCGACCTACGAGTCGAATGAAACCATGTACGCCAAGCTCAAAACCTACAAGGACGGCGCCTACGATCTGGTGGTTCCTTCCACCTACTTTGTCGACAAAATGCGCAAAGAGGGCATGATCCAGAAGATCGACAAAACGAAGCTAACTAATTTTTCAAACCTCGATCCTGAGATGCTCAACAAGCCTTTCGACCCGAATAACGACTACTCCATTCCGTATATCTGGGGGGCGACGGCGATTGGCGTGAACAGCGAGGCCATCGATCCGAAAACGGTCACCGGCTGGGCGGATCTGTGGAAACCGGAATACAAAGGCAGCCTGCTGTTAACCGACGATGCGCGTGAAGTGTTCCAAATCGCGCTGCGTAAGCTTGGCTATTCCGGTAACACCACCGATCCGAAAGAGATCGACGCGGCTTACAACGAGCTGAAAAAGCTGATGCCTAACGTGGCGGCATTCAACTCTGATAACCCGGCAAACCCGTATATGGAAGGCGAAGTAAACCTGGGGATGGTGTGGAACGGCTCTGCGTATGTTGCCCGTCAGGCCGGGACGCCGCTGGAGGTGGTCTGGCCGAAGGAAGGCGGGATCTTCTGGATGGATAGCCTCGCGATCCCGGCCAACGCGAAGAACGTGAACGGTGCGCTGAAGCTGATTAATTTCCTGCTGCGTCCGGACGTGGCGAAACAGGTAGCCGAGACGATTGGCTACCCGACGCCAAACCTGGCCGCCCGCAAGCTGCTGAAGCCTGACGTGGCTAACGATAAGTCACTCTATCCGGATGCCGAAACCATCAGCAAAGGAGAATGGCAGAACGATGTAGGCGACGCGAGCCGCCTTTACGAAGAGTATTATCAGAAGTTAAAAGCAGGTCGTTAATGCAATACATAACGGGCGACGCAACGTCGCCCGTTACTCTTACAGCCCCTTCAGAAGCTTATCTACAAACGCTGGCACCACCTCGCTCGCCAGGCCATATTGCTTCTCTTCAAACTCGCTGCCCACCTGGCTCGGCTCCAGATTGAGCTCCACCGTATGCGCCCCGTGCAGTCGCGCTTCGTGAACAAACCCCGCCGCCGGGTAAACGTGCCCTGATGTGCCAATAGCGATAAACACGTCCGCCATCGCCAGCGCGCTGTAGATCTCATCCATCCCCAGCGGCATTTCGCCAAACCAGACCACGTGCGGACGCAGGCGCGACGGGAACTGGCAGCAGTGGCACTTGTCCTCTGGCAGCACGTCCTCTTTCCAGTCCAGCACCTGGCCGCTCCAGGCGCAGCGAACTTTAAGCAGCTCGCCATGCATGTGGATGATGTTCTTGTTACCGGCCCGCTCGTGCAGATTGTCGATATTCTGCGTCACCAGCAGAAAACGATCCCCGAGCGCCTCTTCCAGCTTCGCCAGCGCCAGATGCGCCGCGTTTGGCGCAATCTCAGGCTGCTGAAGCTGCCGACGGCGAGCGTTGTAAAACGCCTGCACGAGATCCGGATCGCGGGCAAAGCCTTCCGGCGTCGCCACGTCCTCGACGCGGTGCTCTTCCCACAGCCCGTCTGCCGCACGGAAGGTTTGAATTCCTGACTCGGCGGAGATCCCCGCTCCGGTCAGTACCACCACTCTGGGTTTATCCATCGCTTCAGGCATGATTCTGTCTCTGAAAAAGATCCGCTGGCGCAAGCGCTCTCGTAAGCGGCGTTTGTTTTTGCGAAAACGGCTGAGTCGACCCTGGCGACGCGACAGCATAAAGACCTCGTAAACTAATCGGTGAGATGAAGGAATGCGGCTCCGCGCATGCCTCCCGCGTCCCCGTGTCGCGCGCGTTCAATGCGCGGCACGCGGGCGACCGGCAATAAATGTCGGGGCAGACGCCCGGACAACCGTTCCGTAATCGCAGTAAAGTTTGAAAGCCCTCCCCCGATCACCAGCAGATCCGGGTCGACGATGGTGAGAATATTTCCCAGACACACCGCCAGCAGATCCAGATAGCGCTCGACGTGCTCACGCGCCTGCGCATCCCCCTGCTCCCACAGGGTAATGATTTGAGGGGCCTCAAGTTTCTGATGATAGAAGTGTTCGTAAAGCCATGCAAACCCGCGTCCTGAGAGATAATTCTCGATACAGCCGTGCTGGCCGCAGCCGCAGCGGGTCAGCGGGAAATCACGCCCCACCACCTCCAGCGCATCCACCGGGAGACGGATATGACCAAACTCGCCGGTGATGTAGCTGCGCCCGGTAATCGGCTTGCCGTTGATGACAATCCCCCCGCCTACGCCGGTACCGAGGATCAGCCCCATCACCAGCGGATAGCGGCGGAATTCATCGTCCCAGGCTTCAGAGAGGGCAAAGCAGTTGGCATCGTTATCTAAACGCACGTCGCGTTCTAGGAGGGCCGAGAGGTCGGCGCGGAGCGGTTTACCGCTGGCGGCAGGCACGTTGGCGGCATACAGCGTGCCATCATCGGTTTCCGGCATCCCCGGAATACCGATGCCGACGCTGCCTTTCACGCCAAATCGTTCATCCGCCTGCGCTACCAGCGCGGCAATGGCGGTTAAAAATTCATCGTAGCTTTCGCGCGGCGTGGGAACGCGGGTTTCCCACTGGAGTTTGAGGTCTTTATCAAACACGCCGAGCGCAATCTTGGTGCCGCCAATATCAAATCCATAATACATAACGCATTCCTCTTTCTGACATAGCGGCCTCAGGACCGCTACACCATGACGTAATTACTGGCCACTTAATACCCTCGCCGGATCAATTCGGCTTGCGCGACGCGCCGGATACCAGCTTGCCAGCAGACTCAGTAAAAGTGCTGTAACCAGCACATAAAAAACGTCCAGCCAGTGCAGTTCAGACGGCAGGAAGTCAATAAAATAGATGTCACCGGACAGGAACTGGTGACCAATAAGCTTTTCAATCCCGTTGATAATCGGCGTCAGCTGCAGAGAAACCACCACGCCAATCACCACGCCGCAAAGGCTGCCGAACAGCCCTGCCAGCAAACCGTACCAGACGAAGATGGCGCGAATAAGACCGTCTTTTGCCCCGAGGGTACGCAACACGGCGATGTCGCCGCTCTTGTCCTTAACCGCCATTACCAGCGTCGAGACGATATTAAAGCACGCCACGCCAATCACCAGCACCATCGCCAGATACATGATCGCACGGATCATCTGGATATCACGGTACATATAGCCGTAAGTGCCGATCCAGCTTTTGATGTAAACATAGTTATTGGTGACGCTGCCGGCATCACGCACCAGTTTGTTGGCGTTAAAGACGTCGTTCACCTTAATGGCAATGCCCGTCACGCTGTCGCCCATGTCGAGATACTGGCGCGCATCTTCCAGCGGAACCATCGCAAAGCTATGGTCAAGCTGGCCGCTCAGCTGAAGAATACCGGTGACGTGCAGGCGCACGCGTTTTGGCTGCTGCAGTTTGTGATCGGCGCTGGCATTCGGGATCATGATTGACACCCAGTCGCCCTGCTTCACCTTCAGGGCATCGGCAACGCCTTTACCCATAATGATCTGCTGCTCGCCGGCCTTAAAGTTCGCCCACGCGCCGTTCTGAACATATTTCGGCAGCGCGCTGAGCCGCTCCTCCTGGGCCGGGTTGACCCCTTTAACCTGGATGGCGCGCAGGTTTACCCCGCTCTCCACCAGCCCGGTAAAGTTAATGTATGGCGCGGCCGCGGCAATGCCCGGCACTTTTTCCACTTTGGCGAGCGCATCGCTCCAGTTGGCCCACGGCTGGTTAACCGGCTCGATCTCCCCGTGCGGCACCACCGCCAGAATGCGGTTATTCAGCTCGCGCTCAAAGCCGTTCATGGCGCTTAAGCCGACAATCAGGACCGCCACGCCCAGCGCAATACCGATGGTGGAGATCACAGAGATCAGCGACACCATACCGCCGCGACGGCGACCGCGGCTAAAACGTAAACCAATGAGTAACGATAACGGTGACGCCATTACTCTGCCCCCATCAGGGTCAGTTCCGCATTCAGATGGCCGTCGCGCATCTCAAGCTGGCGACCCATGCGTTTTGCCAGCTGCAGATCGTGAGTCACCACCAGAAACGCGGTTCCCTGCGAGGCGTTCAGCTCGCCGAGAAGCTGGAAGATACTGTCCGCGTTGCGCGCGTCGAGGTTACCGGTCGGTTCATCCGCCAGCACCAGACGCGGGTTGTTGACCAGCGCACGGGCAATTGCCACGCGCTGGCGCTCGCCGCCGGACAGTTCCGACGGGCGGTGATTTCCCCGGTGGCCCAGCCCTACCGCTTTCAGTATATCGCTGGCGCGGGCGTTGATTTCTGCCGGTTTCTTTTTGCCAATCAGCAGCGGCATCGCCACGTTTTCCAGCGCCGTGAAGTCCGGCAGCAGGTGGTGGAACTGGTAGATAAAGCCCAGCTCGCGGTTACGCAGCTCGGCCTTCGCCGCAGAGGACATTTTGCTCATCGGCTGACCGGAGAAGATCACGTCGCCGTTGGTTGGCGTGTCCAGCCCGCCCAGCAGGTGCAGCAGCGTACTTTTGCCCGAGCCGGAGCTGCCGACAATCGCCATCATCTCGCCCTCGCCCACGCTGAAGCTCACATTGTGCAGCACGTCGGTCTGCACAGTGCCTTCCTGATAGCGTTTGGACAGGTTGTCGCATTGCAACAGGATCTTATTCATAACGTAAAGCCTCAGCGGGTTGAGTGGCGGCGGCGCGCCAGGAAGGATAAAGCGTAGAAAGCAGCGCAATGGCCATCGCGGCCAGCGCAATTCCGACCACCTGCAGCGGCTCGATAGCCACCGGCAGCGCCGCGCCGTCAAGGAGCGCGCCGATGATCGGCATTAAGTTATTAAGCTGGCTGGCAAGCAGTGCGCCGAGCACGGCGCCCAACAGCGCGCCGATAATGCCTGCACTGGCCCCCTGCACCATAAAGACCGCCATGATCTGGCGCGGCGTCAGACCCTGGGTTTGCAGGATGGCGACTTCGCCCTGCTTCTCCATCACCATCAGGCCCAGCGAGGTGATGATGTTAAATGCAGCCACGGCGACGATCAGGCTCAGCAGCAGCCCCATCATGTTTTTTTCCATACGCACGGCCTGGAACAGCTCGCCTTTACGCTCGCGCCAGTCCTGCCATTTGGTGCCGTCCGGCAGTTTTTGCTGGCTGAGGGTATCGACCTTCAGCGGCTGATCGAGCCACAGGCGCCAGCCGGTGATATTTCCCGCCGGGTAGCGCATCAGGCGTGAAGCGTCCTGAATGTTCACCAGCATCTGATAGCCGTCAACTTCGCTGTTGGCGGCAAAAGTACCAATCACGTTAAACAGGCGCTGGCTCGGCAGGCGCCCCATTGGCGTAAACTGGCTGGCGGACGGCACCATCACGCGCAGCTGATCGCCGCGGTTGACGCCAAGCTGCCCGGCAAGCTGCTCACCCAGAATCACGTTGTATTTTCCGGCTTCCAGATCGGTTTGCTTCACGTTAACCAGGAACGGCGTCAGCGGGTCTTTTTGCGCCGGGTCAATCCCCAGCATCACGCCGACCGCCACGCTGCGGGCGCTTTGCAGCACCACATCGCCAGTGGTTAAGGGCGCAACGCGCGTGACGCCCTGTAACTTCGCCGCGCTTTCCGGCAGCTGTTGCGGGTTAACGGAACCGTTATTCGATGAGAGAACGGCCTGCGGCATCAGCCCCAGGATGTTGTTTTGCAGCTCGCGCTCGAAGCCATTCATGACGGAAAGCACCGTCACCAGTGCCATCACGCCGAGCGTAATGCCAATAGTCGAAAGCCAGGAGACAAAGCGACCGAAGCGGTCCGCGGCGCGCCCACGCATGTAACGTAAGCCTATGAAGAGTGCGACAGGTTGATACATGAAGTCCGTCTGTTTGCTGATAGCAGACCCACGAGTATATAAGCGAATCCGTTAAGGGTAAATGACTGAAACCGTAAGCTTTGGTAATCATTTTTCCGAAAAATTCAGATAAATCAGGGTACTAATGTCTGAAACCGCGCCTCGCAACCTCCACCTTTTCCGAAAAACCTCCTGATACAGACTGTTACCCATTACATCACGGTTTCGTTTAACAACAATTGCTCGTTCGTCTATGGCAATAAGGTAGTTGCGAACAATGAAGCAAAAAGCATTATGGATAAACCAGATAAAAGGGCTGTGCATCTGTCTGGTGGTGATTTACCACTCGGTCATCACCTTTTATCCTCATCTCAGCGGGCTACAGCATCCGCTCTCCGGTCTCCTCGCCAAATGCTGGGTCTATTTTAACCTCTATCTCGCCCCGTTCCGGATGCCGGTTTTCTTCTTTATCTCCGGCTATCTGATCCGTCGTTATATTGATGAGGTAGACTGGCGCACCAGCCTCGACAAGCGGATCTGGAGCATTGTCTGGGTTCTGGCGCTGTGGGGGATCCTGCAATGGCAGGCGCTGACCCACCTGAACGCCTGGCTGGCGCCCGATCGCGAGCTTGCCACCTCGTCGAACGCGGCCTACGCCGATTCCCTGGCAGGATTTGTGCGGGGCATGCTCACCGCCAGCACCAGCCTGTGGTATCTGTATGCTCTGGTGGTCTACTTCACGCTGTGTAAACTGCTGAGCCGCTGGAAGCTGCCGGTACTCGGACTTCTTGCGCTGGCGAGCATCGCGATCAACTTCCTGCCGCTGCCGTGGTGGGGAATGAACAGCGTGGTACGCAACATGATCTACTACAGCCTGGGGGCGTGGTATGGCGCCGAGCTGATGGCGTGGATGAAAAGTTTCAACCTGCGCCGCACCTGGCTGGCTACTGGCGCTTTCGCGGCCGTCTCCGTGGTGCTGTGGTTTGCTAACGTTCCTCTCCTGCTTTCTCTGCTGTCGATCGTGTTGATCATGAAGCTGTTCTACAGCCTTGAGCAGCGTTATGCCGTACATCCCAACAACCTGCTGAACGTGATTGGCTCAAACACCATTGCGATCTATACCACCCACCGCATCTTAATTGAGGCCTTCAGCCTGATCCTGATTGGCGAGATGAATGCCGCCCTGTGGCCGGTCTGGGCAGAACTGTGCTTAATACTGGTCTACCCGATTGCCAGCCTGCTGATCTGTACCCTTGCCGGGCTCGGGGTGCGTAAAATTTCCACCGCGCTGTTCGGGGACCTTTTCTTCTCTCCTCCGTCTACGCGGAGCCTGTCACCTGCCACCCGTTAATGCCCTCTCCGCCCCCGTTTTGGGGGCGTTTAGCCCTGCCGTGCGGTTACAATTTGCTTATGTAAAACGATCGAGGATAATAAAGACATTGCGTATCAGTGATATGCCCCAATACTGTTGGTATATCCATAAGAGACTCTGACATAGCCATGCCTGAACACTATCGTTATTCCTTGCCCGTCAAAGCGGGCGACCAGCGCCAGCTGGGTGAACTCACGGGCGCGGCGTGCGCCACGCTGGTGGCAGAAATCGCTGAGCGGCACCCTGGCCCGGTGGTGCTGGTTGCCCCGGATATGCAAAACGCCCTGCGCCTGCACGATGAAATCCGCCAGTTCACCGATAGCCTGGTGTTCAGCCTGGCCGACTGGGAAACGCTGCCGTATGACAGTTTCTCCCCGCATCAGGAGATCATCTCCTCGCGCCTGTCGACACTATATCAACTCCCGACCATGCAGCGCGGCGTGCTGATTGTGCCGGTGAATACCCTGATGCAGCGCGTCTGCCCGCACAGCTATCTGCACGGCCACGCGCTGGTGATGAAAAAAGGCCAGCGCCTGTCTCGCGACACCCTGCGAGACCAGCTTGACGGTGCCGGATATCGCCATGTCGATCAGGTCATGGAGCACGGGGAATATGCCACCCGCGGCGCGCTGCTCGACCTTTACCCGATGGGCAGCGACCAGCCGTATCGTCTGGATTTCTTTGATGATGAAATCGACAGCCTGCGCGTGTTCGATGCCGACACCCAGCGCACGCTGGAAGAGGTGGAATCCATCAATTTACTGCCTGCCCACGAGTTCCCGACGGACAAAACCGCCATCGAGCTGTTCCGCAGCCAGTGGCGCGACAGGTTCGACGTAAAGCGTGATGCAGAACATATCTATCAGCAGGTCAGCAAAGGTACGCTCCCGGCCGGAATCGAATACTGGCAGCCGCTGTTCTTCAGCGAGCCGCTGCCCGCCCTGTTCAGCTACTTCCCGGCGAATACGCTGATTGTGAACACCGGCGATATCGACGCCAGCGCCAGCCGCTTTGAAAGCGAAACCCGCGCACGCTTCGAAAACCGGGGCGTTGACCCGATGCGTCCGCTCCTGCCGCCGGAAGCGCTGTGGCTGCGCACCGACGAACTCAACGCCGAGCTGAAGCGCTGGCCGCGCATGCAGCTGAAAACCGATTCGCTTGCCGATAAGGCCGCCAACACCAACCTCGCCTTCCGCACGCTGCCGGAGCTGGCCGTTCAGGCGCAGCAGAAATCCCCGCTGGATAATCTGCGCAAGTTCCTGGAGTCCTTTACTGGCCCGGTGGTGTTCTCCGTTGAGAGTGAAGGCCGCCGCGAAGCTTTGGGTGAGCTGCTGGGACGCATTAAGGTGGCGCCGAAGCGCATCCTGCGTCTGAGCGAAGCGACCGGAAACGGTCGTTATCTGATGATCGGCGCCGCCGAGCACGGGTTCATCGACACGCTCAACAACCTGGCGCTGATTTGCGAAAGCGACCTGCTGGGCGAGCGCGTCGCGCGCCGCCGTCAGGACAGCCGTCGGACCATCAACCCGGACACGCTGATCCGCAACCTGGCCGAGCTGCATCCAGGCCAGCCGATTGTTCACCTGGAGCACGGCGTTGGCCGCTATCAGGGGATGACCACGCTGGAAGCGGGCGGTATCAAAGGTGAGTACCTGATGCTGACCTACGCCAACGACGCCAAACTCTATGTACCGGTCTCGTCGCTGCACCTGATCAGCCGCTATGCGGGCGGCGCGGAGGAAAATGCGCCGCTGCACAAGCTGGGCGGCGACGCCTGGGCGCGTGCACGCCAGAAAGCGGCGGAAAAAGTGCGCGACGTGGCGGCCGAACTGCTGGATATCTACGCCCAGCGCGCGGCCAAAGAGGGCTTCGCCTTTAAGCACGACAAAGAACAGTACCAGCTGTTCTGCGACAGCTTCCCGTTTGAAACCACGCCGGATCAGGCCCAGGCGATCAATGCCGTGCTGAGCGACATGTGCCAGCCGCTGGCAATGGACCGCTTAGTCTGCGGCGACGTCGGCTTCGGCAAAACCGAAGTGGCGATGCGCGCCGCCTTCCTTGCGGTTGAAAACAACAAGCAGGTGGCGGTGCTGGTGCCGACCACCCTGCTCGCTCAGCAGCACTTCGACAACTTCCGCGACCGTTTCGCCAACTGGCCGGTACGCATCGAAATGCTGTCGCGTTTTCGCAGCACCAAAGAGCAGACGCAGATCCTGGAGCAGGCAAGCGAAGGCAAGATCGATATTCTGATCGGCACCCATAAGCTGCTGCAAAGCGACGTGAAGTGGAAAGATTTGGGGCTGCTGATCGTCGACGAAGAGCACCGCTTCGGGGTTCGCCATAAAGAGCGTATCAAAGCGATGCGCGCCGACGTCGATATCCTGACCCTGACCGCGACGCCGATCCCGCGCACGCTGAACATGGCGATGAGCGGCATGCGCGATCTGTCGATTATCGCCACGCCGCCGGCGCGTCGTCTGGCGGTAAAAACCTTTGTCCGCGAGTACGACAATCTGGTGGTGCGTGAGGCCATTCTGCGTGAAGTGCTGCGCGGGGGTCAGGTCTATTACCTGTATAACGATGTCGAAAATATCCAGAAAGCCGCCGACAGGCTGGCGGAACTGGTACCGGAAGCGCGTGTTGCCATCGGTCACGGACAGATGCGCGAACGCGAGCTGGAGCGGGTGATGAACGACTTCCACCACCAGCGCTTTAACGTGCTGGTGTGTACCACCATCATCGAAACCGGGATCGACATTCCGACGGCGAACACCATCATCATTGAACGTGCGGATCACTTCGGCCTGGCCCAGCTTCACCAACTGCGCGGCCGCGTCGGGCGTTCGCACCATCAGGCCTACGCCTGGCTACTGACGCCGCATCCGAAAGCGATGACCACCGACGCGCAAAAGCGCCTGGAAGCCATCGCCTCGCTGGAAGACCTCGGCGCAGGCTTCGCTCTGGCCACGCACGACCTGGAGATCCGAGGCGCGGGTGAACTACTGGGTGAGGACCAGAGCGGCTCCATGGAGACCATCGGCTTCTCGCTCTATATGGAGCTGCTGGAAAACGCGGTTGATGCCCTGAAGGCCGGGCGCGAGCCGTCTCTGGAAGATTTGACCAGCCAGCAGACCGAGGTCGAGCTGCGAATGCCTTCCCTGCTGCCGGATGATTTCATTCCGGACGTGAATACCCGACTGTCGTTCTACAAGCGCATCGCCAGCGCGAAGACGGAAAACGAGCTGGAAGAAATTAAGGTTGAGCTGATCGACCGCTTCGGCCTGCTGCCAGATGCTGCGCGTAACCTGCTGGATATCGCGCGCCTGCGCCAGCAGGCGCAGAAGCTGGGCATTCGCAAGCTTGAGGGCAACGAAAAAGGCGGCGTCATTGAATTTGCCGAGAAGAACCACGTCAACCCGATGTGGCTGATCGGCCTGCTGCAAAAACAGCCGCAGCACTTCCGTCTTGATGGCCCGACGCGACTGAAATTTACCCAGGAGCTGACGGAGCGCAAAACGCGCATGGACTGGGTGCGTAACTTTATGCGTCAGCTGGAAGAGAACGCTGTCGCGTAACTCGCCCTTCCCCCCCGTTAGCGCAGTGCTGGCGGGGGGACAATTTACAAACTCTTTGCACTTCACCCGATCTTCCCGACACACCCATTCGCCATAATTATCTTTAACCCCTTATAAAACAATAACCTTATCATTTATATGGATTATGGTGATGATGACCTCTTCGCGTTTTACCCGCTGGATAACCCTGTTTGCGCTGGCAGCCACCGTCGCGGTTGCGCTTCCTGCTCGGGCAAACACCTGGCCCCTTCCCCCGCCCGGCAGCAAGGTGGTGGGCGAAAACCGTTTTCATGTGGTTGAAAACAATGGTGGCTCACTGGAAGCGATAGCCAAAAAATATAACGTCGGTTTTCTGGCCCTGCTGCAGGCGAACCCCGGCGTCGATCCGTACGTCCCGCGCGCGGGCAGCGTACTGACGATTCCGTTACAGACTATCCTGCCGGATGCCCCGCGGGAGGGGATCGTGATCAACCTGGCGGAGTTGCGTTTGTACTATTACCCGCCGGGTAAAAATGAGGTTACCGTCTACCCTATCGGTATTGGTCAACTGGGCGGCGATACGCTGACGCCGACGATGGTCACCACCGTCTCGGATAAACGCGCCAACCCAACCTGGACGCCGACGGCCAACATTCGCGCCCGCTATAAGGCCCAGGGCATCGATCTTCCTGCCGTGGTTCCGGCAGGCCCGGATAACCCGATGGGTCATCACGCGATCCGCCTTGCCGCATACGGCGGCGTTTATCTGCTGCACGGTACAAACGCGGATTTTGGCATCGGCATGCGCGTCAGCTCCGGCTGCATTCGTCTGCGCGATGACGATATCAAAACGCTGTTTAACGTCGTTACGCCGGGAACGAAGGTGAATATTATCAATACGCCGATTAAGGTCTCTGAAGAGCCAGGCGGCGTGCGGCTGGTTGAGATTCACCAGCCGCTATCAAAAAATATCGGCGACGATCCCCAGACGTTACCCATTAACCTGAATGCCGCGATGGTGAGCTTCAAAACGAATGCGAATACCGATAGCCTGGTGATGGAGCGCGCGATGGAAGCGCGGTCAGGCATGCCGACCGATGTCACCCGGCATCACAATGTCGTCCAGCAGTCCATGTAAGACGGAAAGTAAAACGCCCTGCTAAGCAGGGCGTTTTTTATTGCAGTGGCATAAATGAGGGTTTATGCCCGGCTTATTTATAGATGACAGCGGTGCCGTGCAGGGTGTTAGGACCGGTCACAGAGGTGATGCGGTAAGATTTTGCACCCATTGCTTCCGCTTTTTGTGCCAGCTGATCTTCCAGAGAGCCCAGGTTAGTCCCGGCAGATGCAGAGATCGTCCCGACTTTATGCTGATCGGCTGGAGTGGATTGTACCTGTACAGCAGCAAAGCTTGCGAAAGAGAGTGAACTCAGTACAGCAGCAGCGATGAGGGTTTTTACGTTTTTCATAATGTTTACCTTTGGCAGATGAATTTTTTGGTCGTTAGCTATTTAGTTAACGATCGATAGGTAAATCATAAATGTGATCCAGCTCACGCGTCAACACATTTTTATAACGAGCATTAATTAAATTTTAAAATTGTTATTTTTCATACATATATGATTAATTTATTTTTAAGCATTCTGCACTGGTGGTGGGTTGCGTTTATTTTTATAATGGTCATTCAACAAACCAACAGAGGACCAACGGCAAATGACAACCGACGTCACGAGTTGTGTGAAGAAAAGCCGTGGCCGACCAAAAGTGTTTGACAGGGATGCAGCGCTTGATAAGGCCATGACTCTCTTCTGGCAACATGGGTATGAAGCGACCTCGCTTTCCGATCTGGTAGAAGCCACCGGAGCTAAAGCGCCGACGCTGTATGCTGAATTTACCAATAAAGAGGGGCTGTTCAGGGCGGTGCTGGACAGGTACATTTCGCGCTTTGCGGCGAAACACGAAGCCCAGCTATTTTGTGAAGAGAAAAGCGTTGAACAGGCGCTACGGGATTACTTCACCGCCATTGCCACCTGCTTCACCAGTAAAGAGACGCCCGCGGGCTGCTTTATGATTAACACCTCTGCCACCCTGGCGGCAGCATCAAAAGAGATCGCCAATACGGTGAAATCGCGTCATGCGATGCAGGAGGAGACGCTCAGCGCATTTCTGGCTCAGCGCCAGCAGCGCGGTGAAATTCCCGCGCACTGCCAGCCTCAGATGCTGGCGCAATACCTGAGTTGTATTTTACAGGGAATGTCGATCAGCGCCCGTGAAGGGGCGACGCTGGAAAAACTGCAGAACATTTCCGACACCACGCTGCGCCTGTGGCCTGAACTGCTCAAAATCTGACGCAAAAAAAAGCTCCTCAGCCTGAGCGCTTGAGGAGCTAAGTTCAGAGAACATCTTTTTTACGCTTTGTTATTCAGTACCAGCTGGCCGTTTCCATCCAGTGGAATTTGGGTGCCCGGGTCTTTATCCATGCGGATTTTGCCCTGCTGATCGCCAATTTTGTAGGTCACGTCATAGCCCAGCATTTTTTCCGACTTGTCATAGACGGTTTTACAGCGCTGCTGGGTCGTGGTGTAAGTATCGTTATCCTGCATTGCGCCCTGCACCTGGTTACCGGCATAGCCGCCACCCAGCGCGCCGACCACGGTCGCGACATCTTTACCCCGACCACCGCCAAACTGGTGACCAATCACCCCACCCGCTACCGCACCCAGAACAGAGCCGGCAATACGGTTTTCATCCTGTACCGGACGACGGTGGGTTACGGAGACGTTACGGCACTCCTGACGTGGGGTTTTTACGGTTTCTTTAATAGGCGTTGCAGAAACCACCTGCGCATACTGCGGGCCGCGATCTAAAACGTTGAGACTGGCAACAGCAGCCACACCTAACGCAGCTGCGACGCCGATCCCTATACCCGCCAACATTGATTTATTCACGGGACTTCCTCCTTTGTTGCTATTGGTAACAATTCTGCTATGGAGGCGCGGCTTCGCCAATAAGACAAAGGATCAAAAAGTGGACATCGGGGAGAGATATATCGCGTTTAGGAGAACTCTTAGGCACCTAATCCACGACGAGCAGCATGATATGCTAAAAAATCCCTCCGGAGGGCCCGGAGGGAGTGAAAGATTAGTGCAGCTTCAGACGTGGACGAATGACGCGGTTGATTCTGCCCACCAGCATCATCAGGCCCGTTTTAAAGTAGCCGTGCAGCGCGATCTGGTGCATACGGTACAGGGAGATATACACGAAGCGTGCAATGCGCCCTTCCACCATCATCGAGCCACGCATCAGGTTACCCATCAGGCTACCGACGGTAGAGAAGTTTGACAGCGATACCAGAGAACCGTGGTCTTTATAGACATACGCCTTCATTGGCTTGCCTTTGTACTGCGCCAGGATGTTGTGCAGCACCAGGCTTGCCATCTGGTGCGCGGCCTGAGCGCGCGGCGGCACGAAGCCCCCTTCAGGACGCGCGCAGGAGGCACAGTCACCAATAGCGAAGATTTCAGGGTCGCGCGTGGTTTGCAGCGTCGGCTCGGTGACCAGTTGGTTAATGCGGTTCGTCTCCAGACCACCGATATCTTTCATAAAGTCAGGCGCTTTGATACCTGCCGCCCAGACCATCAGATCCGCTTTGATGTACTCGCCGTCTTTGGTGTGCAGTCCACCTTCGTCAGCGCTGGTCACCATGGTCTGCGTCAGGACGCGCACGCCCAGTTTCGTCAGTTCATTGTGCGCTGCGCCGGAAATGCGCGGAGGCAGCGCAGGCAGAATACGCTCACCCGCTTCAACCAACGTCACGTTCAGCGCTTCGTTAGTTAACCCTTTGTAACCGTAGCTGTGCAGCTGTTTAACCGCATTGTGCAGCTCTGCGGACAGCTCAACGCCTGTCGCGCCGCCGCCGACAATGGCAATGTTAACCTTGCCATTCGCACCCAGATTGCTGGTGTACTTCAGGAACAGGTTCAGCATTTCCTGATGGAAACGACGCGCCTGGTGCGGGTTATCGAGGAAGATACAGTGCTCTTTAACGCCCGGCGTGTTGAAGTCGTTGGAGGTACTGCCGAGCGCCATCACCAGCGTGTCATACGCCAGCTTGCGCTCGGGGACCAGCAGCTCGCCTTTTTCATCACGCAGCTCGGCCAGGGTAATGGTTTTGCTCTCACGGTTGATGTCAACCACCGAGCCCAGCTGGAACTGGAAATGATGGTTGCGCGCGTGCGCCAGATAGCTCAGCGCGTCCACGCCCTCATCCAGTGAGCCGGTCGCCACTTCGTGCAGCAGCGGTTTCCACAGGTGGCTATGGTTACGATCCACCAGCGTGATTTTGGCTTTTTTACCGCGCCCCAGCTTCTTGCCTAACTGTGTGGCCAGCTCCAGCCCGCCAGCACCACCGCCTACAATCACTATCTTTTTCAATGGCGTAGTCAACGTGACCCCCTCAAATTATTAACCAATTGTTAATTAAAAGTTATGAAAATAACCCTTAATTAACAACAGGTTACAGCACTGAAACCATTCAGGTGCATTGAGAATAACACGTCAGGCGCATTGGTCATACCAAAATTGATATGCATCAAGTTTTGATGGCTTAAAAGTAGACAATTCTGGACAAAAAGAAACCCGGTGCGCGTTCGCGACCGGGTTTCTGAAGTGGCAGGCTGTGGTTTAGCCCAGCGTTTTAAAGGCTTTGATGCGCTGGAGGTGCGGGGAGATGTTCTTGAACTTGTGGGTCTGCTCTTCGTCCCAGACAATCTCGTAATAGTGATGCAGCAGCTCTGCGGCCCGATGGCTGTTCAGTGCTTCATCATTACGCGAGAGGATCACCAGACAGCGATCGCGGTTTTTCTCACGGAAGTTGCTCACGCACTTGGTCGCAATATCGACATACTCTTCCGGGCGGTCAATTTTGCCTTCCATGTTCTCATTCGGGAAAAGGTTAGGATTGAAGACCACCTGGCGGATGTCGCACAGGAAGCCAATCCGCTCCGCCCAATAGCCGCCCAGCCCCACGCCGCAAATCAACGGGCGATCGTCGACGTTAAGCTGCAGCATCTTGTCCACCTCTTTGAGCAGATGCTGCATATCATGCTTCGGATGGCGCGTGCTGTAGCTAATCAGCCGTACATCGGGATCGATAAACTGCAGCTGTAGCACCTTCTCATGATTACCAGGACTGTTTGAGTCAAAACCGTGTAAATAGATGATCATTGTCTTCTCACCACGCTACGCCTTCCGGGAGGGTTTACAGGCTGGCTTTATGTGCCTGCCAGCGCTCATTCAGGTCTTCAAGCCGGGCGTTGACCGACTTCCAGCGCGCCGAATCCATCAGCTCCTGACGGCTAAATGAACCTTTATGATACAAATGCGTAACACGCTCTGCATTGATCGGTGACAGGTTATCCAACACGCTAACGGCACCTTTACGATTATTGCAGACCAGGATCATATCGCAACCTGCATCCAGCGAGGCCTGACCGCGCTCAGCATAGCTGCCCATGATTGCCGCCCCTTCCATCGACAGGTCGTCGGAGAAAATGACGCCGTTGAAACCCAGCTCCTGGCGCAGAACGGTTTTCAGCCAGTGCGGGGAGCCGCTGGCAGGACGCGGATCAACGTCGCTGTAAATCACGTGCGCAGGCATAATGGCGTCCAGCTTGTTATCGGTGATAAGCGAGCGGAACACCGACATATCTTTGGCGCGAATTTCCGCTTCCGGACGCGGGTCGCGCGGGGTCTCTTTGTGGGAATCCGCCGTCACCGCCCCGTGGCCCGGGAAGTGTTTCCCGGTGGTTTTCATTCCCGCATCGTGCATCCCGTCGATAAACCGGGTCGCCATTTCCAGCGCAATACGCGGATCTTCATGGTAGGAGCGCTCGCCAATCGCGGCGCTGATATGGCCCACGTCCAGCACCGGGGCAAAGCTGATGTCGATATCCATGGCAATCATTTCGCTGGCCATCAGCCAACCGGCTTCCTGCGCCAGTTTCCCACCCTCTTCCGTGCCGAGCAGCGCGGCGAAAGACTGGGCTGCCGGCAGGCGCGTAAAACCGTCGCGAAAACGCTGCACGCGGCCGCCTTCCTGATCGACGGCCACCACCAGATGATTGCGCGACGCGGCGCGGATCTGGCGCACCAGTTCACGCAGTTGCGCCGGATCGTGATAGTTGCGGGTAAACAGGATCAGGCCGCCCACCAGCGGATGCGCCAGAATTTCACGCTCCTCCGCATCCAGCTCAAACCCTTCTACATCCAACATGACTGGACCCACACTCACCTCTCTTATCCTTTCGTTTGTAACTGGCGCCAGGCATCGTCTGCCAGCGCAATAAATTGTTTATCTCTGGACTGCTGCAAACGCATCTCAAACCAGCCCGCCATCAGCATGATGACCCAGGGCCGCCAGCGTCTCACCTGGTGTGCCAGCGCATCGGCGTTAAAGTGCGCAACGCTGGCATACTCTCTGATGAGTTTCTGCCGCGCGGCTTCACTTTCCGTCCAGACCGCGGCCAGCTCCAGCGCCACATCGCCGTCTCCGGCATATTCCCAGTCGATAAGCCTGGCGCCCTGTGGCGTATGCACGATGTTCCCGGCGTGCACATCCATATGTAACGGCGAGAGCCGAATCGGTTGCGGCTCGCCCGCTTTACGCAGCCGTTTGAGATGCGCAAGCCACACTGGGGTACGTCTTGCTGGAGAGGCTTGTTGCCAGTAGTTTTCCAGCAGTGGAAGTAAGGCGATTCGCCACCCCAGACGCTGTTGCTGGTGCAGATGATACAGCATCGCCGCAAGCGCTGGGGTGTCCGGCAGCGCGCTTTTCACCTCCCCTTCCAGATAGTCGACGGCCATCCAGCCCTTGCTGAAAAATCGGGGTTCAGGCACGAGATCCGACGGAAGGCGTTTGAGGGCGCGAAACTGACGGCGAAACTGGAAAGCCGGGGCGAAGGGATCGTGGTTCTGCCGCAAGACCAGACGGTGCGCGCCCCGCGCTATAATGCAACTCGCGCCGCTAAGCCCGGAGTGGGCCTGCGGCGCGATAAGGCGGTACTGTGGAAAATAACGCGTCAGAATCTCTTCACGCGTGGTGTCATTGTTGCGTAACCGCACCTTTACCTGACCAGATAATTTCGCCTGTCTGAACCAGCATCAGCTGCATCTGCAGGGCTGGGGTATTCACGTTACCGGTCGCATTAGAGTACAGCACATACTGGGCGCCAACGTTGCGGGCAATGCCAATCGCCTTGCTGCGGGTGCCGAGGCTATCCTGCGGCGACAGGCCCAGCTGCTGTTTGGCTAACGCGAGCTGTTGAGCAGAGACCAGCGTAAACTTACCGTTGTTTGCCAGTGCATTGCGCAGCGTTTCTGTCGCTTCGCCCGCGTTCAGCGAACCGTTGGTACGGTTGTTCACGCTATCGACCAGCAGCACGCTGCCTGCCGTCACGCCCTGAGCCTGCAGCATTTTACCGACCATCGGCTGCATCGCACCGTTCCAGTCGTAATGGCGCACGCGCGGCGCAGGTTGTGACGTCTGGTCCTGATGTTCAATCGGGCCAGGCTGTGACGGAATAGACGGTACAGACGGCACGGTTGGCTGGGTCTGCGTTGGCGGTGTCGGCTGCTCGGTACCCGGCTTTGCCTCTTCCACAGGTGCTGGCTGTTCTGTACGGGTCACACACCCTGCAAGGAACAGCGCGAATGCGGTCACGAGCGCATAACGGCTCATATTTTTAATCAAGGTTCACCCCTTAGAGATAAAGATAAAGTCTCACCTTATGCGCACCCAGATAGCTGGCGCTGTCATAGAGCGTTACCGACGACCTTGCCGGAAGAGTGACGCTGCGCGGCGCCTCCAGCGGGTGCATCTCAAGACCTCTTACGTCATACCAGAAAAAACGGTAGTGGACCGTCACCGGTTCATTTCTTTCGTTATAGAGCGTAGAGGAGGCAGAAGATTTAATTTCACTGATGGTCAGTGCGGGCTGTTGCGCCGTGATGCCCGCAGCCAGCACGGAGGATTCCATCACCAGCGTCTGTTCATCGCTGACGGGGATCGCCGGACGCGTGCTGCACCCCACAACCATCATCGTCATTACCAGCGCTGCAATACGCCCTTTAAACATGTTACAGACCTTTGTGAGCCAGCATCGGTCCCAGCGGACGTCCACCCAGCAGATGCATGTGAATATGATAAACTTCCTGGCCGCCATGACGATTACAGTTCATGATCAGACGATAACCGTCTTCCGCTATGCCTTCCTGCTCGGCAATTTTCGCCGCCACCGTCAGCATACGACCTAACGCCACTTCGTGCTCGGTTTTTACGTCGTTTACGGTCGGAATCAGAATATTAGGAATGATAAGGATGTGTGTCGGTGCCTGAGGGGAAATGTCCCGGAAAGCCGTTACCAGTTCATCCTGATAGACGATATCCGACGGGATTTCGCGGCGAATAATTTTACTGAAAATCGTTTCTTCAGCCATGACCTTTTCCTTTTTTGTTAGGTGCGTCCGCTGTTAACACACTCTCTGGAGGACTGTGTGACACAATTCAAGAGTATGAGCGAGTTTCTCCTGTCCTTTCAACCTTCTCCCCCGAATTCTTTGCTGAATATTCATCAGCTGACTGAAGAGTGACCGCTCGCGTGCCTTAACGGGCTGAAACATTATTTCAGTTTCGCACGACACATCTGTTTACAGCATTAATGGCAATGCGTATATTTCGCATTTGCATTTTCATGCGCATTTTTAACATAGAAAACGACGTCAGACCGTATTTGTGGGACTGACGCAAACACTCTTCACCGTTCATAAGGGTTTGATAATGTCTTTCATTGATCACACCAGGGATGGGCAACGTCAGCCTGTCGCAACACCTTCGTTGCTGGCAGCCTGTATTGCTATGGCATTGACGCCAGCCGCCGCTTTCGCTGCATCAGCAACCGAAGACACCGTCGTCGTGGATGGAGGTTTTGACAATACGCAGGATCCTTCCGCAAGTCAGGACCGGGATTACAGCGTAAAAACCACCACCACCGGCACAAAGCTGTTGCTGGTTCCACGCGATATCCCACAGTCCGTTAGCGTGATTAGCCAGCAGCGTATGGCAGATCAGAACCTGCAGTCCATCGGTCAGGTGTTGACTAACACCACGGGCGTAACGGCGCAGGTGCAGGACAGCGATCGTACCGTCTTTTACTCGCGCGGATTTTTCGTCAGTAACTACGCGTATGACGACCTGCCCACCTCCATCAGCGAAGTGTGGAACTTCGGCGACACCGCCGCCGATACCGCGATTTACGACCGTATCGAAGTGGTTCGCGGCGCAACCGGGCTGATGTCCGGCACCGGTAACCCGGCGGCGTACGTCAATATGGTGCGTAAGCATGCGGACAGCAATGAGTTCAAAGGCAATGTCTCCGCCAGCTACGGCAGCTGGGACAAGCAGCGCTACGTGCTGGATCTCCAGGCACCGCTGGTAGAGTCCGGGAAAGTACGGGGACGCCTGATTACGGGCTATCAGGACAACGACAGCTTCGTGGATAACTACCACTACCGGAAGAAGTTCCTCTACGGCGTGGTGGATGCGGATGTCACCGACAGCACCACCCTCTCTGTAGGGTATGAATATCAGGAAAGCCACACCGCCGATCCGACCTGGGGCGGATTGCCGACCTGGTACAGCGACGGGAGTAAAACCGACTACAATCGCAGCCAGACCGTCGCGCCTGACTGGGCCTACTCAGACAAGGATAGCACCCGCATCTTCGCTAACCTGACCCAGCGTTTCGACAACGGCTGGGAAGCGCACGTCAACGGCATGCACGCGGAGACCAACTTCGACAGCAAGCTGATGTATATGTCCGGCTATCCGGAAAAAGAGACCGGGGCGGGCATGGTTGGCTACGGCGGCTGGAACAGAGGTGAACGCAAACAGGATGCGGTTGATGCCTTCCTGCGCGGCGGCTTCGATCTTTTCGGCCGCCAGCATGAGATGATGTTTGGCGGCAGCTTCAGCCGACAGCGCAACCACTATGACAACAGAATGCCGGATGCGCTGTACGGCATGGTGGACGTGGGGAATTTCAAAAACTGGAACGGAAATATCGCCGATCCGCAGTGGACCCCGTGGAAGCTCTACAGCCAGGATGACATTCGCCAGTCCTCAGCGTACACCTCCGCCCGCTTCTCGCTGGCTGACCCGCTGCACCTGATCCTCGGGGCGCGCTACACCAACTACAACATTCGCTATAACCCGGCGGGCTCTCCTGACACCCGCCTGGAAAGCACTGAAGATGACGTAACGCCTTACGCGGGCCTGGTCTACGATATCAACGAAGACTGGTCGACCTACGTCAGCTATACCTCCATCTTCCAGCCGCAGGACAAGCGCGACGCCAGCGGACGTTATCTCGATCCGACCACGGGCAAAAGCTACGAAGCCGGTGTTAAAGCAGACTGGTTTAATACCCGTCTGACCACCTCGCTGGCGATTTTCCGCATCGAGCAGGATAACGTGGCGAGCAACACCTATACCTACATGCCGAGCGGTGAGTCGATTTATGAATCGCTGGACGGCGTGGTCAGCAAAGGGATTGAGTTCGAGCTGAACGGCGCCCTGACCGATAACTGGCAGCTGACGTTCGGCGCGACCCGCTACATTGCGGAAGATAAGAACGGCAGCGCTGTCAGTTCCGATCAGCCGCGCACGACAATGAAGCTGTTTACCCGTTATCAACTGCCAATGCTGCCGGCGCTGACGGTAGGCGGTGGCGTAAACTGGCAGAACAAAGTGTGGACGGATGTGGACGGTGGCCCGGCGGGACAATCCCGCGCAGAGCAAGGCAGCTACGGACTGGTTAACCTGTTCAGCCGCTATCAGGTCACCAAAGATTTTGCTATTCAGGCGAACGTCAACAACCTGTTCGACAAAGAGTATTACGATTACGTCGGCTCTTACGTGGTTTATGGCGCACCGCTGAACGTCTCGGTGAGCGCAAGCTACGACTTCTGAGTGTTGGCACAACAAACCACAGCAATAAAAAAGGCAGCCATTCGGCTGCCTTAGTCTCCCCAGGTCACAGCTTAGCTGTTGCGGATGTACTCATCCATTTCGGTTTTCAGGTTATCGGATTTAGTACCGAAGATAGCCTGAACGCCCGAACCTGCAACAACCACGCCCGCTGCACCCAGTTTTTTCAGACCCGGCTGGTCCACTTTCGCAACGTCGGCAACGCTCACACGCAGACGAGTGATGCACGCGTCCAGGTTAGTGATGTTCTCTTTACCGCCGAACGCAGCAACCAGTGCCGGAGCCATTTCGCTGGTCGCGCCTGCTTTGCTGTCTTCAGTTGCATCTTCACGACCCGGAGTTTTCAGGTCCAGTGCTTTGATCAACACGCGGAAGATGGTGTAGTAAACAACGGCGTAGCACGCACCCACGATTGGGAACAGCCACAGCTTGCTGCTGTTACCGGACAGAACGATAAAGTCGATCAGGCCGTGAGAGAAGGACGTACCGTCACGCATACCCAGCAGGATACAGATTGGGAACGCCAGGCCAGCCAGTACAGCGTGGATGATGTACAGGATTGGCGCAACGAACATGAAGGAGAACTCGATCGGCTCGGTGATACCGGTCAGGAACGAGGTCAGCGCTGCGGAGATCATGATACCGCCCACTTTTGCACGGTTTTCTGGCTTAGCAGAGTGCCAGATTGCAATCGCAGCAGCCGGCAGGCCGTACATTTTGAACAGGAAGCCACCAGACAGTTTACCTGCAGTTGGGTCACCCGCCATGTAACGTGGGATATCGCCGTGGAACACCTGACCTGCTGCGTTAGTGAATTCACCAATCTGCATCTGGAATGGAACGTTCCAGATGTGGTGCAGACCGAATGGCACCAGGCAACGCTCGATGAAGCCGTAGATACCGAACGCGACAACCGGGTTCTGGTAAGCAGCCCACTGAGAGAAGGTCTGGATAGCGGAACCGATTGGTGGCCAGATGAAGGACAGGATCACGCCAGTGAAAATCGCTGCCAGACCAGAAATGATCGGAACAAAACGCTTGCCCGCGAAGAAGCCCAGATACTCAGGCAGCTTGATGCGATAGAAGCGGTTGAACATATACGCTGCAATCGCACCGGAGATGATACCGCCCAGAACACCGGTATCTGCCAGGTGTTTCGCGGCAATCTCTTCTGCCGGTAAATGCAGAACCAGCGGCGCAACCACAGCCATGGTTTTCACCATGATGCCGTAAGCAACCACTGCAGCCAGCGCAGAAACGCCGTCGTTATTGGTGAAGCCCAGCGCCACACCGATAGCGAAGATCAGAGGCATGTTAGCAAAGACGGAACCGCCTGCTTCAGCCATCACATGGGAAACTACGGCTGGCAGCCAGCTGAAGTTAGCAGAACCGACACCCAGCAGGATACCTGCGATAGGCAGTACGGATACTGGCAGCATCAGCGATTTACCGACCTTTTGCAGGTTAGCAAATGCATTCTTAAACATAATTGAGAGTGCTCCTGAGTATTTGTGCTTTTTTTACGCTTTCACGCATTGGCCCGGGGGGAGTACCGTGCCGTGGACAGGACATCTAAGCGCCCTTTATTTATTACACAGAGTAAAATAATTCCCTCTGAGTTTGTTTGACGGCTATCACGTTTCAGCTTAAGACGGTCGAAAAACTTTCAGTAATTTACAAAAAGCATGTCTGGATGTTTCTAAGAACACCGTCACCGCCCCAAATGAGGCGGTGAACTTTACTCGTTTTATTTATTAATTACGAGCCTAAAAAAAACAGGCTTATCAGACGGATTGCAGGCGGGCGGGGTCGATATGGAACAGCGCAGAGAAGTTTTGCGTCGTGACGCGGGCCAGCTCTTCGATACTGACGCCTTTAAGCACGGCCATGTACTCTGCGACGTCTCGCGTCATGGCCGGCTGGTTCTCTTTACCGCGATGCGGTACCGGCGCCAGATACGGAGAGTCTGTTTCCACCAGAATGCGGTCGAGCGGGACATAGCGCGCAGCATCACGGAGCTGCTCAGCGTTACGGAACGTCACGATCCCGGAAAACGAAATATAAAACCCCAAATCAAGCAGTTTACCCGCCGTTTCTCTGTCTTCTGTGAAACAGTGTAGTACGCCACCGCAATCCGTCACGTTTTCTTCCCGGAGGATCGCCAGCGTATCGGCGCGCGCATCGCGCGTATGTACGATGACCGGTTTATTCAGTTCGCGGCCGATGCGGATATGGTTGCGGAAAGACGCCTGCTGGCGCGCTTTCGTTTCCGGCGTATAAAAATAGTCCAGCCCGGTTTCACCCATCGCCACGACGCCCGCTTCTGCTGCCAGTCGGCGCAGCTCTTCTACGTCATACTCTTCGTCCTGGTTCAGCGGATGAACGCCGCAGGAGAACACCACGTTATCGCGATCGCCCACCAGCTCACGCATTGAGCGATACCCTGGCAGCGTCGTCGCCACCGCAAGACAAAATTTCACATCGCGGGCAGCGGCTTTTGCCAGCACGTCATCCACGTCGTTGTGCAGGGATTGATAATCCAGGCCATCAAGATGGCAGTGTGAGTCGACTAAAAACATAATGTCTCTCTCAGAGATGGGAAACAGGCGGCGTAACGCCCGGTTGCAGGTAGTGTTCAATACGCAGTAACTGGTCGGTCAGCAAAAGCTCGCGATTAATACCCGTCACGGTTAAAAGCTGTTCGCGGCTCTCGCAAACATCATGAAGGATAGCGTGCAGAGACGCGCCTGTAAGGCGGCTTGCCAGCATGTTCACCAGGGGCCACGCGTCCGGGTTAGTCAGCAGCGTAGCCCCTTGCTGGATTTTTAGCGCATCGAGCAATAAGGAGGCCAGCCAGTGCAGACGCTCGACGGCCCGATCGCTATTCAGCGCAGGCAGTAAACTCAGCCAGTCCTGGTTGTTAAGTGAAGCCTCAACGGCCCGGCAGAGCGTTTCTCGCTGCGACCAGACGTCAGGCTGTAGTAATGCCAGCGCCGCCGCGGGGGCGCCGCTGCTGAGGCGCAGCGCAGACAACGCACTCTCCTGTGACGTTGTCACCTCTCGCTCAAGCCAGCTTAACGCCCACGATTCCTGAGGTACCGCCAGATGATGGAGACGACAACGGCTGCGCAGCGTCGCCAGTAAACGTCCCGGGTCCCGGCAGGAAAGGAAAAACCACGTCTTTTCCGGCGGCTCTTCCAGGGTTTTAAGCAGCGCGTTCGCCGCCGCCTCGGTAAGCAACGCAGCGTCGTTGAGCCAGACCACTTTTGCCCCGCCCAGACGCGCATGTTCGTACAGTTTCTCGCTGACTTCACGCACGGCATCAATGCCGAGCGCGCTTTTGCCCTTCTCAGGCTCAAGCGTGTAATAGTCAGGATGCGTGCCGGCCTGCATCAGCTGGCAGCCGCGGCATTTACCGCAGCTTTTATGCCCTTCCGGCTGCTGGCACATCAGAAAACGAGTGATGGCGTAGATCAACGCATCATCCCCCATTCCCGGCAACGCCTGAATCAGTAACGCATGATGCCCCCGACCTGCCTGATAGCTGGCGATCAGCTGTTCAAAGTGCGGGCGCAACCATGGATACCATTTCATGCCTGCTGCTCCTGTAGCCACTGCGTAACGGTCTGTTGAATATCGCGCGTGACGTCGTCCAGAGATTGCGTGGCGTCAATGGTACGAATTGCGCTGTCCCGTGCGGCCAGCTCAAGATAGCGCGCGCGCGTGCGGTTAAAGAAATCGAATGACTCTTGCTCAATGCGATCCAGTTCGCCGCGCGCGCGGGCGCGCCTGAGGCCCACTTCCGGGGTCACATCCAGGTAGAGGGTCAGGTCCGGGCGAAAATCCCCCAGTACGGCATCGCGAAGGGTTGCCAGCATCGCCTGGTCAATACCGCGTCCGCCACCCTGATAGGCCTGAGTCGACAGATCGTGACGGTCACCGATCACCCACTTGCCGTCGGCCAGCGCAGGTTTAATCACGGTCTCAACCAGCTGGACGCGCGCCGCATAGAACATCAGCACTTCGGCTTTGTCAGTAATAACCTCGTCGCCAACGGATTTAATATCCAGCACCAGACTGCGCAGTTTCTCCGCCAGCTGAGTACCGCCCGGCTCGCGGGTAAAGACCATGTCAGCGACGCCAAGCGATTTCAGCGTATCCACTACCACGTTACGGGCGGTGGTTTTACCCGCCCCTTCGAGTCCCTCAATGACAATGTATTTACTGCGCATTTTTTTCCTTAAGTGCCTTCAGATAGTCCTGAACAGAGCGATTATGGCTGGCAAGGTTGGTGTTAAAGGTATGCCCCCCTTTTCCATCAGCCACAAAATAGAGGTACGGTGTTTTGGCCGGGTGCGCGGCGGCTTTGAGCGAAGCCTCGCTCGGCGTGGCTATCGGGCCCGGCGGTAAGCCGTTAATCACGTAGGTATTATACGCCGTTGGCGTCTCCAGATCTTTTCTGGAGATCTTACCGGCATAGCTCTCGCCCATGCCGTAGATAACGGTCGGGTCGGTTTGCAGACGCATGCCGATGCGCAGGCGGTTGATAAATACCGACGCGACCCGGTCGCGCTCGGCCGCCACGGCCGTCTCTTTCTCAATGATCGAGGCCATTGTCACAAACTGGTTTTGATCTTGATAAGGCAGCCCGTCCATGCGCCCTTCCCAGGCGGAATCAACTGCCTCGACCATCTTTTTGTGTGCCCGTTTAAGAATCGCCACATCGATCGTGCCCGCCGTATACATCCAGGTGTCTGGCCAGAACCAGCCTTCCACCCACTCAGGATGTTCAAATTTCAGCACCTCGGCGACCGTCTCATAGCGGTCATCTTTGAGCGTGTGCTTGATGTAAGGCGCATCACGCAGCTGCTTGAGGTAATCGCTTAAGCGCATCCCTTCAACAAAGCGCAGCGGGAACTGTGCCTCTTTACCGCTTTCCAGCAGCTGCAGCATCTCTCTGACGGTCATGCCGGGCGTAAAGCGATAGGTACCAGCCTTGAAGTGAGACAGTTCAGGCTCGATACGCAATAACCACTGGAACACGCGTGGACGGTTGATGATTTTATCCCCGTAAAGCTGCTCGCCCAGCGCCATCCGCCCGGTACCGGCTTTCAGGGTAAAAATCGTCTCGTCTTTAATCAGGATTTTACTGTCCGCCAGCTGGCGAACCTTCCATACTCCCGCTCCGCCGGCAATACCCAGCGCAACAATCAGGAGAAGGACAAAGCGCAACATTTTCTTCATGACTTTCTGATTTGCTCACATATCGGGGCTAAAAACGTAAAGAGCTCTCGCGAAGACCAGCGCTGTTGACCATACGCCCGAACGGGTATAACAGGCATCAGCGCATTGCAGATCACAACTTCATCGGCGGACAGCAGCGCCTCTTCCTTCGCGTTTACTTCGACAACGCGAAAGCCTGCATGTGCCAGCTGTTGCAAACAAAACTGGCGCATGATGCCGTTAACCCCAGCCTGCTCCAGCGAAGGGGTGAAGACCTCACGGCCCTTCCGCCAGAGTAAATTAGCCGCACAGCATTCCGTAATGAACCCTTCGCTGTCAAGGACTAGCGCCTCATCGGCGTCCGTCTGTTCAAGATGAGTACGAATAAGCACCTGTTCAAGGCGGTTAAGATGTTTTATTCCGGCGAGCATAGGGTTTCGCCCCAGCCGTACCGGGCTTAGCGTCAACGTTACCCCCTCCTCACGCCAGAGTGCATAGTGAGCAGGATACGCTGATACGGAAAGAATACGCGTGGGATGCTGACAGGCGGAACCGCTGTACCCTCGCCCACCGCTGCCACGGCTAAGAATAACTTTTAAAACGCCGTTTGTATTACCTGACGCCAGCCGGCGCATCTCGCGCTCGAGAGTGTCCCACTGCATGAAGGGAATCAGCAATTTCTCGCAGGCTTTTTGTAAACGACGGATATGGGCGTCAAGCAGGCTCACCTCACCGTCAAGAATACGCGCAGTGGTGAAACAACCATCGCCAAACTGGATTGCCCTGTCGCTTGCCGGCAGCGTTTCTTGCTCAAGGCCATTAATGAGAAACATGGTGTCTCCTTATGCGTGGAGGCTCAGTCTGGCAGGATGTTAAAAGCCGGACAAGGGGATTTTCCCTAATAAAAAAGGCCCGCCAAGCGGACCTTTTTTTATAGCTTTCAGGCAGTCAGGCTCAGACCTTTTTGAAGATCAGAGAACCATTCGTACCGCCAAAGCCGAAGGAGTTACACAGGGTGTACTCCATACCGCTAACCTGACGCGCTTCGTGCGGAACGAAGTCCAGATCGCAACCTTCATCCGGGTTATCCAGGTTGATGGTTGGCGGCACAGCCTGATCGCGCAGCGCAAGGATAGAGTAGATTGACTCTACTGCACCCGCCGCACCCAGCAGGTGACCGGTCATGGATTTCGTGGAGCTGACCATTACGCGGCTGGCAGCCTCGCCGAAGATAGACTTAACCGCCTGCGCTTCTGCTTTATCGCCTGCAGGCGTAGAAGTGCCGTGCGCGTTAACGTAGCCAATCTGTGCAGGGGTAATACCCGCATCACGGATCGCATTTTCCATCGCCAGCGCAGCACCCGCGCCGTTCTCCGGAGGAGACGTCATGTGATACGCATCGCTGCTCATCCCGAAGCCAACGACTTCAGCATAAATTTTCGCACCACGTTTTTTCGCATGTTCGTACTCTTCCAGTACGAGCATACCTGCGCCGTCACCCAGCACGAAACCATCGCGGTCTTTATCCCACGGACGGCTCGCCGCCTGAGGGTTATCGTTACGGGTAGAGAGCGCACGCGCTGCGCCGAAACCACCAACACCCAGTGGGGTACTGGCTTTTTCAGCACCGCCCGCAACCATAGCATCTGCATCGCCGTACGCAATGATACGCGCGGCCTGGCCGATGTTATGTACGCCAGACGTACACGCAGTAGCGATAGAGATGCTTGGCCCACGCAGGCCGAACATAATGGTCAGGTGACCTGCCACCATGTTAACAATCGTGGACGGAACGAAGAACGGGCTGATCTTACGCGGTCCGCCATTCATCAGCGATGTATGGTTTTCCTCGATCAGGCCAAGACCACCAATCCCGGAGCCGATAGCGGCGCCGATACGGGTTGCGTTCTCTTCCGTAATCTCAAGGCCAGAATCCTGCATGGCCTGAACGCCAGCGACAATTCCATATTGAATGAAGGCATCCATCTTGCGCTGTTCTTTGCGCGAGATGATCTCTTCACAGTTAAAATCCTTTACTAAGCCAGCAAATTTCGTTGCATAGGCGCTAGTATCGAAATGGTCGATTAGGCTGATGCCGCTCTGACCGGCAAGGAGAGCTTTCCAGGTGGACTCTACGGTATTGCCGACAGGAGACAACATGCCAAGTCCGGTCACAACTACACGACGCTTAGACACGTTTGTCCTCCAGGGAGGGATAAAAAAAGAGATACGTGGGACTAAAAAAGATAAAACTCAGGCGGTCGAATGACCGCCTGGAGATGTTCACTTACGCCTGGTGGCCGTTGATGTAATCAATGGCAGCCTGAACGGTGGTGATTTTCTCAGCTTCTTCGTCCGGAATCTCAGTATCAAACTCTTCTTCCAGAGCCATTACCAGCTCAACGGTGTCAAGAGAATCTGCGCCCAGGTCTTCAACGAAGGAAGCGGAGTTCACAACTTCTTCCTGCTTAACGCCCAGCTGTTCGCCGATAATTTTCTTAACGCGTTCTTCGATAGTGCTCATACTCTTAAATTTCCTATCAAAACTCGCTTTCGCGATGGTTTTCGTAGTGTATAAAATGTTGAAAAATTTGCAACTAAATCCCGGCAGGTCTTACCACGATTTTACGTTATTTTGAGGCCATTTGCCCTAATAACGCAAATATTTTCGATCGTGATTAAACCATGTACATCCCGCCGTTGACGTGGAGGGTCTCACCAGTGATGTAACCCGCTTCGTCAGAGGCTAAAAATGCAACCGCACTGGCGATTTCTTTAGGGTCGCCAAGACGACCCGCCGGAACTGCCGCCAGCGTACCCGCACGCTGATCATCAGTCAGCGCACGCGTCATGTCCGTTTCAATAAAGCCCGGAGCAACAACGTTTACAGTAATCCCGCGGGACGCGACTTCACGCGCCAGCGACTTACTGAAACCGATCAGACCTGCTTTCGCCGCAGCGTAGTTAGCCTGACCAGCATTTCCCATGGTACCAACCACAGAACCAACAGTGATAATACGACCATGACGCTTTTTCATCATAGCGCGCATTACCGCTTTTGACAGACGGAATACAGATGACAGGTTGGTTTCGATAATATCGTTCCACTCATCATCTTTCATTCGCATCAGCAGGTTGTCGCGAGTGATCCCGGCATTATTGACCAGAATATCCACTTCACCAAACTCTGCGCGAATATTTTCCAGAACAGATTCGATAGATGCAGGTTCGGTCACATTCAGTACCAGACCTTTACCGTTCGCACCCAGATACTCGCTGATGGCCTGAGCGCCATTCTCGCTGGTTGCTGTACCAATCACCTTCGCGCCGCGCGCGACCAGTGTTTCAGCAATTGCACGCCCGATACCGCGGCTTGCGCCAGTAACCAGGGCAATTTTTCCTTCAAAACTCATGGTATTCCTCTTTTATTGCGAGAGTGCCGCTGACATCGCTTCCGGCTCGTTAATCGCCGAGGCAGTCAGGGTGTCAACAATACGTTTCGTCAGACCGGTGAGGACTTTACCAGGACCGACTTCATAAAGGTGCTCAACGCCCTGAGAGGCCATAAACTCAACGGTTTTGGTCCACTGTACCGGGCTATAGAGCTGGCGAACCAGTGCGTCACGGATAGCCTCCGGCGCGGTTTCGCATTTCACATCGACGTTGTTCACAACGGAAATCGTCGGTGCGTTAAAGGTAATTTTTTCCAGCTCAGCCGCCAGTTTCTCGGCTGCGGGCTTCATCAGTGCGCAGTGAGACGGTACGCTGACCGGCAGCGGCAGTGCGCGTTTGGCGCCCGCGGCTTTACAGGCAGCACCGGCACGTTCAACGGCCTCTTTATGACCAGCAATAACAACCTGGCCCGGCGAGTTGAAGTTAACCGGAGAAACCACCTGCCCTTCAGCAGATTCTTCACACGCTTTTGCAATCGCGGCATCATCCAGACCAATAATGGCAGACATGCCACCCGTTCCTTCTGGCACCGCTTCCTGCATGAATTTACCGCGCAGTTCTACCAGGCGCACCGCGTCAGCAAACGCAATCACACCGGCGCACACCAGCGCAGAGTATTCACCCAGGCTATGGCCCGCGAGCAGCGCTGGCGCTTGACCGCCCTGCTGCTGCCATACGCGCCACAGCGCAACGGACGCAGCCAGCAACGCTGGCTGAGTTTGCCAGGTTTTGTTCAGCTCTTCGGCCGGACCCTGTTGGGTCAGCGCCCACAGATCATAACCCAGCGCATCAGAAGCTTCACGAAAAGTCTCTTCAATGACCGGGTAGTTTGCTGCCATTTCAGACAACATCCCAACGGTTTGAGAACCCTGGCCCGGGAACACAAAAGCAAATTGCGTCATTTTTTATTCCTTATACTAGAAACGAACCAGCGCGGAACCCCAGGTGAACCCGCCACCGAAGGCTTCAAGCAAGACCAGCTGGCCCCGTTTGATTCGTCCGTCGCGTACCGCTTCATCAAATGCGCACGGTACCGACGCCGCAGAGGTGTTGCCGTGACGATCCAGCGTCACCACAACGTTATCCATCGACATGCCCAGCTTTTTAGCGGTGGCGCTGATGATACGCAGGTTCGCCTGATGCGGCACCAGCCAGTCGAGCGCGGTGCGTTCAAGGTTATTTGCTTCCAGCGTCTCATCGACAATGTGCGCAAGCTCGGTAACCGCCACCTTGAACACCTCGTTACCCGCCATGGTCAGGTAGATGGAGCTGTCCGGATTAACGCGATCGGCGTTAGGCAGCGTTAACAGCTCGCCGTAGCGGCCATCGGCATGCAGATGCGTGGAGATGATACCCGGCTCTTCGGACTGCCCCAGCAGCACCGCACCGGCACCATCACCGAAAATAATGATCGTTCCGCGATCGGTTGGATCGCAGGTACGCGCCAAAACGTCAGCACCGATAACCAGCGCATATTTGACGGAGCCAGATTTAACATACTGATCGGCAATGCTGAGCGCGTAGGTGAAACCTGCGCACGCGGCGGCAACGTCAAACGCCGGGCAGCCTTTAATACCGAGCATGTTCTGCACCTGACACGCCGCGCTTGGGAAAGCATGCGTGGCAGACGTCGTGGCAACCACGATCAAGCCAATCTCTTCTTTATCGATACCCGCCATTTCGATAGCGCGCTGTGCGGCTTCGTAACCCATGGTGGACACGGTTTCGTCTGGCGCGGCGATACGACGTTCACGGATACCTGTGCGCGTGACAATCCACTCGTCAGACGTATCTACCATTTTTTCCAGATCGGCGTTGGTACGCACTTGTTTTGGCAGGTAGCTGCCGGTACCTAAAATCTTCGTATACATGTACGCTCAGTCACTTTTAGCTAATACAGATTCCAGGCGAGCGGCAATCCGCTGAGGGACTTGTCGCTGCACCGCCTGCACTGCCTGTTCAATGGCGACAGAAAATGCTCGCTGATTGGCGGCGCCATGACTCTTAATCACGATGCCGCGCAATCCTAACAGACAGGCGCCATTATACTGGTCGGGGTTGAGGTGACTGAATCGCCGCGTCAGGCTCTTTTGTAACCAACGCTTCAATAAAATCAACCACCAGGCGCTTTTTTTGCCTTCTCCCTGAGATTTCAGCAGAGAAAGGAACATGCGCACGACCCCTTCCATGGTCTTCAACGTTACGTTTCCGGTGAAGCCATCGCACACCAGAACATCCGTTTTTCCCGTCAGCAACTCATTGGCTTCGAGATAACCAATATAGTTGATGGAGGGAACCTGTTTGAGCATTTCAGCAGCGTCGCGAATGCTGTCCAGGCCTTTGGTCTCTTCTTCACCAATATTCAATAACGCAACGCGGGGATTGTTGATCCCGACCACGTCTTCTGCCAGCACCGACCCCATCACGGCGAACTGAGCCAGCATGGTACTATCACAATCCACGTTAGCGCCCAAATCGAGCACCACCGTTTTCCCCTTCTGCTGATGCGGTAACACCGTCACCAGCGCCGGGCGCTCAATGCCCTCAATCGGCTTGAGCAGTAATTTCGACAGCCCCATCAGCGCACCGGTATTGCCGGCGCTGACGCAAGCCTGCGCTCGTCCTTCTTTTACCAGCTCCAGCGCCATGCGCATAGAGCTGCCACGGCTATTACGAATCGCCTGTGAGGGGCGTGCATCACTGGCAATAACTGACTGCGCAGGAATAATCTGCAGACGCGAACGTTGTTCAAAGTCAGCTTTTGCAAGTAATGGCGTGATTGTGTCGGGATTGCCGACTAAAAGAAGTGTGAGTTGCGAATTAGAATTCAGTGCCTGCAATGCTGCAGGCACTGTCACGGAAGGGCCAAAATCTCCCCCCATGACATCTAACGCCAGGGTTAGACGTGTCAAGGTATCGTCGCAGCCTGGTTCGGTAACTTCCCCGTTTGCACGGGGAAATCCTCACTAAGCCTAATCACGCTTTCGCGCGATTACTTAGTGATAACCTTGCGGCCGCGGTAGAAACCGTCAGCGGTGATGTGGTGACGCAGGTGTTTCTCACCAGAAGTCTTGTCTACAGACAGGCTGGTAACTGCAGTCAGCGCGTCATGGGAACGACGCATGCCACGTTTGGAACGGGTTGGTTTATTCTGTTGTACGGCCATGGACCTTACTCCTCAATTACTTACGCTTTAAGCTGGCTAATACGGCAAATGGGTTTGGTTTTTGCGCTTCATCAGGCAGTTCCCCAAAGACCATGTCCGCCTCGGACACTTCACAGTGTTCAGAATCATGCACCGGAACGACTGGCAAGGAGAGGATGATTTCATCTTCAACCAGAGCCAGAAGATCGATTTCACCGAATTCGTTAACCTCAATCGGCTCATACGCTTCCGGGAGTGCTTCAGCCTGTTCGTCAGAACGAACCGGACTGAAACAATACGTTGTGTGAACATGCTGTACAAACGGTTTCCCGCAACGCTGACACTCGAGCGTTACCGTTACCTTTGCATCACCGGTTAAAACGGCGAGACGCTGGTTGTCGATAGCGAACGACATGGAGCATTCTACATCACTGTCCACACTGACTACAGATTCGGCAATACGCTCGGCCTGATCGGAAGTATAGATACCTTCGTAATCAAGGCGTTTTTGAGCCGTACGAACCGGATCAAGAGTCAGGGGTAATTTTACCTTTTGCATAGGGCGCGCATATTAACTTTGTAACGTCATAGAGTCAAAGAAAAAGGCAACCAGAGCTGCCTTTTGCCAATTATTCGCACACATTGCGGCCTGTAGTTTAAAATGGCTGGCATCGATACGCTATATCTGGTGATAAAAATATGCCAAATCTCGTCCTTGCTTCCACTTCTCCCTACCGTCGAACGCTGCTGGAAAAGCTCGGGATCCCGTTTGAATGCGCCGCGCCGGACGTTGATGAGACGCCGCAGCCGGGCGAATCACCGCGTCACCTGGTAACGCGTCTCGCTAAGGAGAAAGCGCAATCGCTGGCCGCACGTTATCCTACACATTTGATTATAGGCTCCGATCAGGTTTGCGTGCTGGACGGCGAAATCACCGGCAAGCCCCATACGGAGGAGAACGCCTGCCAGCAGCTTCTGCGTGCGCGGGGCACGATCGTGACCTTTTATACGGGCCTGGCGCTCTATAACTCCGCCTCCGGCCATCTGCAAACCGAATGCGAGCCGTTCGACGTGCACTTCCGCCATCTTAGCGAGCAGGAGATTATGGACTACGTGCGCCGGGAACGTCCGCTGAACTGCGCAGGAAGCTTTAAGAGTGAAGGACTGGGGATTGCGCTGTTCGACAAACTGGATGGGCGGGATCCGAACACACTGGTGGGATTGCCGCTGATTGCCTTGTGTCAGATGTTACGGCGAGAAGAGTGTAATCCGCTGATCGTGTAAGTTATGCCCAGCGGCGCTTCGCTTGCATGGGCCTACGGGTTTCGTAGGCCGGGTAAGCGCAGCGCCACCCGGCACATAATCAGCCGCGCAGAACCTTCAGGCAGCGTTTCAACTGCTCATCCAGCGGCGCTTCAATACGGATAACTTCCCCGGTATTAGGATGGGTAAACTTCAGCGCTGCCGCATGCAGGAACAGACGCGACAGGCCCGTACCCGCCAGTTGCTTATCGAACTCGCGATCGCCGTAGCGGTCATCAAACGCAATCGGATGGCCCGCAAACTGGGTATGCACGCGAATCTGATGGGTACGCCCCGTCACCGGGCTGCAACGTACCAGCGTGGCAAACTCGTAGCGCTCTTCAACCTTAAAGCGCGTCTCCGACGGTTTCCCTTCCTGGCTTACGCGAACAATGCGCTCGCCGCTTTGCAGAATGTTCTTCAGCAGCGGGGCCTGCACCACCTTCACGTGGGACTGCCACTGACCGCGCACCAGCGCCAGATAATCTTTCTGCATGCCCTTCTCACGCAGCTGCTCGTGCAGGGAACGCAGCGCTGAACGCTTTTTCGCTACCAGCAGCACGCCTGAGGTATCACGGTCCAGGCGGTGAACCAGTTCGAGGAAACGGGCTTCCGGACGCAGCGCACGTAACCCTTCAATCACGCCGAAGCTCAGACCGCTACCACCGTGGACCGCGGTACCCGATGGCTTATTCAGCACCAGAATATGATCGTCCTCATAAAGGATGACATCGCTCAGGGCCGCGACTTTTTGCAGCTTCGGCGAAACCACCTCTTCTTCACGTTCAGCCACGCGAACCGGTGGAATACGCACTTCATCACCGGCTTCGAGCTTATACTCAGGCTTCACGCGTTTTTTATTCACCCGCACCTCGCCCTTACGCAGGATGCGGTAAATCATACTCTTTGGCACGCCCTTCAGTTGGGTGCGCAAGAAGTTATCGATGCGTTGCCCCGCGTAGTCATCCGCGATAGCAACCATTTTTACGGCTGGAGTCTCTGTTTTCATGGTTGGCGATTCTAAATATCGTCAGCCATTAGCGCCACTCATTTTTCTATGCTTATATTTACTTTTATCCGGCCTGCGCCCCGTTTCACGCAATCGATTTGGTGGTTATTAAACCAATCACCACCTTGAGGTGAAGAAACTGTGAGTAACCGGGTGATAATTGGTAAAAGTCATCTTGCTATAACCCGGCGAGCAGTGGAATAATGGGGCTGTTTTCCGCGTTAAATCCGGGTTTTGTAAGGATGTCGACGGAATGACCAATTTTGTCTGACCGATCATCCACGCAGCAATGGCGTAAGACGTATTGATCTTTCAGGCAGTTAGCGGGCTGCGGGTTGCAGTACTTCCCGGTATAAGGATTGTTCTCTGGAGAGTTCTACCCAGGCAATTCCCCTGATAATTGCGCTGTGTTTCCGTATGAAATACAGGCAACCGACACTCTGCGCCTCTTAAGCGAGCGACAACCGTGAGGTTGGCGACGTGAACAGACACGAGGCCATCGGTTCATACCCCGGAAAGCGTCACCTTGCCCGCAGCTTTGTCGTCAATGTAAGAATAACGAGTAAGTTACGATGAAAAGAATGTTAATCAACGCAACTCAGCAAGAAGAGTTGCGTGTCGCCCTTGTGGATGGGCAGCGCCTGTACGATCTGGATATCGAAAGTCCTGGACACGAACAGAAAAAAGCGAACATTTACAAAGGTAAAATCACCCGCATTGAACCAAGCCTTGAAGCTGCATTTGTCGATTACGGTGCTGAGCGTCATGGTTTCCTCCCTCTGAAAGAAATCGCCCGCGAATATTTCCCTGCAAACTACAACGCCCATGGCCGCCCAAACATCAAAGATGTTCTGCGTGAAGGTCAGGAAGTTATCGTTCAGATTGATAAAGAAGAGCGCGGCAACAAGGGTGCCGCACTGACCACCTTTATCAGCCTGGCGGGGAGCTATCTGGTGCTGATGCCAAACAACCCGCGCGCGGGGGGCATCTCTCGCCGTATCGAAGGTGATGACCGTACCGAGCTGAAAGAAGCGCTGGCAAGCCTTGAGCTGCCGGATGGCATGGGGCTTATCGTGCGTACCGCGGGCGTGGGCAAATCTGCCGAAGCGCTGCAGTGGGACCTGAGCTTCCGTCTGAAGCACTGGGAAGCTATCCAGAAAGCCGCAGAAAGCCGCCCTGCTCCGTTCCTGATCCACCAGGAAAGCAACGTTATCGTGCGTGCCTTCCGTGATTACCTGCGTCAGGACATCGGTGAGATTCTGATCGATAACCCGAAAGTGCTTGAGCTGGCTCGCCAGCACATCGCCGCGCTGGGTCGTCCGGATTTCACCAGCAAAATTAAACTGTACACCGGTGAAATCCCGCTGTTCAGCCATTATCAGATCGAATCCCAGATCGAGTCCGCCTTCCAGCGTGAAGTGCGCCTGCCGTCCGGCGGTTCTATCGTTATCGATACCACCGAAGCGCTGACCGCTATCGACATCAACTCCGCGCGTGCAACCCGTGGCGGGGACATCGAAGAGACGGCCTTCAACACCAACCTTGAAGCCGCTGATGAAATCGCCCGCCAGCTCCGCCTGCGCGACCTGGGCGGTCTGATTGTTATCGACTTCATCGACATGACCCCTGTTCGCCACCAGCGCGCGGTTGAAAACCGCCTGCGTGAAGCGGTGCGTCAGGATCGCGCGCGTATCCAGATTAGCCACATCTCGCGCTTCGGCCTGCTGGAGATGTCCCGCCAGCGTCTGAGCCCGTCGCTGGGTGAGTCCAGCCATCACGTCTGCCCGCGCTGCTCCGGCACCGGTACCGTGCGTGATAACGAATCGCTGTCTCTCTCTATCCTGCGTCTGATTGAAGAAGAAGCGCTGAAAGAGAACACCAAAGAGGTTCACGCCATTGTGCCTGTGCCGATTGCCTCCTACCTGCTGAACGAAAAACGTGCAGCGGTCAGCGCAATCGAGGCGCGTCAGGGCGGCGTTCGCTGCATCATCGTGCCAAACGACCAGATGGAAACCCCGCACTATCACGTGCTGCGTGTCCGTAAGGGCGAAGAGACCAGCACCCTCAGCTACCTGCTGCCGAAGCTGCATGAAGAAGAGATGGCGCTGCCTTCCGATGAAGAACCTGCCGAGCGCAAACTCCCAGAGCAGCCTGCGTTAGCGACCTTCATTATGCCTGAAGCACCACCGGAAGCGGCGCTGGAAAAACCTGCAGCCAAACCGGCGGCGCAGAAACCAGAAGCAACGGCCGCGAAAGTCCAGCCGGCGCAACCGGGTCTGCTGAGCCGCTTCTTCGGCGCGCTGAAGAAGATGTTTGCGGGTGAAGAAGTTCAGCCAGAGCAGCCGAAAGAAGAACCTAAAGCAGCCAAACCTGAACGTCAGCAGGACCGTCGCAAGCGTCAGAACAACCGCCGCGATCGTAACGACCGCAGCGACCGTAACGAGCGTCGTGACAGCCGTTCAGACAATAACGAAGGCCGTGAGCAGCGCGAAGACAACCGTCGCAACCGTCGCGAGAAACAGCAGCAGAATGTTGAAGATCGTGAAATTCGCCAGCAGGCGGGCGATGAGTCCGAGAAGAGCAAACAGCGCGACGAGCAGCAGCCACGCCGCGAACGCAACCGTCGTCGTAACGACGAGAAACGTCAGGCGCAGCAGGAAGTTAAAAACCTGAACCGCGAAGAGCCCGCTGAGCAGCAGGACGGCGAGCAGGAAGAACGTACTCAGGTGATGCCTCGTCGTAAGCAGCGCCAGCTGTCACAGAAAGTGCGCGTTGGTGCGGCTCCGGTAGAAGAAACCACCGTAGTTGCGGCTGAAGCGGCAGAAACCGCAACAGGCACGCAGGTTGCAAAAGTTGACCTGCCAGCCATCGTGGACAATAACGTTGAGCAGGATGAAAACGGTGAAAACCGTGACAACGCAGGTATGCCGCGTCGCTCCCGCCGTTCTCCGCGTCATCTGCGCGTGAGTGGCCAGCGTCGTCGTCGCTACCGTGACGAGCGTTATCCGACTCAGTCTCCAATGCCGTTGACCGTGGCGTGCGCGTCACCAGAAATGGCATCCGGCAAAGTCTGGATCCGTTATCCGGTCGCTCGCCTGGAGCAGGCTGTTGAAGAGCAGGCTGTGACCGAAGAGGTGATTGCTCCTGTAGCAGCGGTTGAAGACGCTGTGACCGAAGCAGCAACCGTGGTTGAACCTCAGGTTGTTGAAGCGGCAGAACCACACGCAGTGGACGTCGAAACCACCCATCCTGAAGTGATTGCCGCGCCGGTTGATGCCGCACCGCAGATTATCGCCGAAGAAGATGTCGTGGTGGCTGAGGAAGTCGCTGAAGAGGCTGAACCAGTAGCCGCAGTGGAAGAAGCCGCTGAAACCGTCGTAGAAACCACCACTGAAGAAATCGTTCAGGACGTTGAGATTCAGGTTGAACCGGTTGTTGAAGAAGCGAAAGCGCCTGAAGTGGAACCAGAGCCGGTTAAGGTTGTTGCCGCTCCTGCGCCTGCTCACGTTGCGACAGCGCCGATGACGCGCGCTCCGGCACCAGAGTATGTGCCTGAAGCACCGCGTCACAGCGACTGGGTTCGCCCGGCGTTCAGCTTTGACGGTAAAGGCGCTGCAGGCGGTCACAGTGCAACGCATCAGGCGACTGCACCAGCGACGCGTCCACAGTCTGTCGAATAACGACGCAGAAAGTAAAAAGCCGACCTTCGGGTCGGCTTTTTTTATGGCTGCTGCACGGGCTTTCTCATCCCGGTGACCTCCGGCATGATCTGCCGCATTAGCTCCAGAAATCGCCGCAAGCGCGCAGGATAATACCGGGACCAGGGGTAAACCAGATGCACCGGTAACGCCGCCGGCTGCCACTCTGGCAGCAAATGTACCAGCCGACCTTCCCGGATATCATCCTGTACCGTCCAGCTGGATACTACCGCCACGCCAAGACCGGTGAGTGCCGTATTGCGTGCGACATACAGACTGTCGGTGCTCAGGCGTGGGGTAATTATCACGCGCGCGGTGGCGGATGATGCCTCGTGAAAAAGCTCCACATGGCGCTGGTAGAAAGAGCTGATGGCAATCCAGGGAAGCTGCTGCAGATCCTCCGGGGTGTTAACCGTCGGAAAGCGGTCCAGCAATGCCGGAGAAGCCACCACCGAGCGCGGCACTTCGGCCAGCAGCACGGACACGGTCGCCGGGTCGACTTCCATTCCCACCCGAATAGCGCAGTCAAGGTTGTCGCCCAGAAAATCAGCCGACCGATCGTTGAGCATCCATTCAATAGAAAGTTGCGGATAACGCTGTAGAAATTCGGTTAGTGGTTTCAGGAGCTGATCCTGACCAAACGCATGCGGTGCCCGCACCCGCAGCACGCCTACAGGTTCATCTTCCGTCTGCCCCACCTCATCTTCCAGCGCCAGCCAGCTGTCAATTACCCGACGGGCATGCTGATAGCAGCGCTCCCCGTCATCCGTCAGCCGCGTCGTGTGGGTGGTGCGCAACATCAGACGCACGCCCAGCATTGTCTCAAGCGACTGCAGCCGCCGGCTCACCGTGGCCTGGGTGGTGTCCAACTGCCGTGCCGCCGCAGAAAGGGAACCCGCCTCCACAATGCGGACAAACGTTCGCATCAGCTCTACCCTGTCTATACGCTCAACTCTTTTCATTTACTTTTCATCTATACGTTCAACGTATAAGAGTTTTACCACCGCGCCCGCTACCGCCGCAAGGCGTACTGATAAAAAATAGCCTCACACGATGAATGAGGAACATCTTATGAACACAACAACCGCCGCCCATGCCGTAAGCCGCTGGGTAATCTTAATGCTGGCGCTCGGTGCAGGCTTCAGCGTGGCATCCATCTATTATGCCCAGCCTCTGCTGCCTCTGATGGGCGCCGACCTTCACCTGAGTATCGAAGGAATGGGCCTGGTCCCGACCCTCACCCAGGCGGGATATGCCTTAGGGATCCTGTTCCTGCTTCCGCTCGGCGATCGCCACGACCGCAGAACATTAATCCTGATAAAGAGCGCGGCCCTGGCGCTGTTCCTGCTGGGCTGTAGCCTGACCGGACAGATCCACTCCCTGCTGCTGGCAAGCCTGCTCATCGGCATGGCCGCCACCATGGCGCAGGATATTGTCCCGGCTGCGGCGATCCTTGCGCCGGAAGGCAAACAGGGGAAAACCGTGGGTACGGTGATGACCGGTCTGCTGCTGGGTATTTTGCTCTCCCGAACCGTCAGCGGCGTGGTGGGCGAAGCGTTTGGCTGGCGCGTGATGTATCAACTGGCTGCGGCAAGTATTGCGTTTATCGGCGTGGTGATGTGGGCCGTACTCCCTCGTTTCGCCGTTCACTCCACGCTGAGCTATCCCGCTCTGCTGCGCTCGATGGAACATCTGTGGCGTCGCTACCCCGCTCTGCGCCGTGCCGCGCTGGCCCAGGGTTTTCTGTCGATAGCCTTTAGCGCCTTCTGGTCTACGCTTGCGGTCATGCTGCTGGAACGCTATCACCTCGGGAGTGCCGTCGCCGGTGGTTTTGGTATCGCAGGGGCAGCCGGTGCGTTGGCAGCCCCGCTGGCGGGCGGCCTGGCGGATAAACTGGGTGCCGGGAAAGTCACGCAGCTTGGTGCCGTCCTTGTGACCGTCTCGTTTGCCCTGATGTTCCTGATGCCCGCCCTGGGAGTTCACGGACAGCTGATTCTGATTGCCGTCTCTGCTATCGGGTTCGATCTGGGCCTGCAGTCCAGCCTGGTCGCGCACCAGAATCTGGTTTACAGCCTTGAGCCACAGGCGCGGGGTCGTCTGAACGCCCTGCTCTTTACCGTGATCTTTATCGGCATGGCGTTGGGTTCTGCGTTAGGCAGCAATATTTACACGCTGGCTGGCTGGACGGGCGTAGTTGCGCTGGCAACGGTTTGCGGCATCATTGCGCTGGCAATCCGTATGATTGAAAGCGCGCGGGTCGCCTCGGCACCAGCAGAAATGGCATAAAAAAAATGCCCAATCCAGACGGATTGGGCAGTAAAACATGCCCAGTTTCAAGACATGTTCCAAGAGGTCAAGATGTTATTTGTTCAGCTGGAACAGAGACATGCCTTGCATATCGCTAAACGCTTTATAAGAGGCCTGCAGGGCCGCCTGCTGCATGGTGTAAGAGGAAATCGCTTCGTTCCAGTCCACGTCCACCAGGTCGCTCATCTGCTTAGTCTGACCCAGCGCGCGGTCGTCACCCAGGGTATCGAGTTTTTCCAGTTCGTTCAGTTTAGTACCCACATCCGCAACGACCGTCAGGACGTTGTTCTGAGCATTTTTAATACCGATCTGCGCGTTGGAAATCACCTGACCTTGCGCGGCGGCCGCGGCCGGATCGTTCTCAATCGGCGTCTTCAGCGAAGCAATGGCGGAATCAAGGATTTTAAACATGTTGGTATCGCCATACCCACCGCCCGGCAACTCTTGTGCATTGCTGGTAATGCTCTCAAAGATCTGCTGGCCGGTATGGCTGATCGCCATGTTTCGCGCCGTATCGACCTGCTGAGTGATCGCCTCAGTACCACCATTGTAGGTACCGGTTGCGGCATCAAACGGTGCACTCTCGGTTTTGTATCCCGCAAAGATAAAGCGACCATTGCCATCCGTCGTGTTAGCCAGGTTCATCAGCTGGTCGCGGATCCCCTGGATATCGGTCGCCAGAGAGAGACGGTCGTCATCGCTTAAGGTGCCGTTTGACGCGTAGACCAGCTTCTCACGCACGCTTGATAACGCGGTGTTCACCTGGGTCAGCACGTTATCTTCCAGCGACACTTTTTGCGTGGCAAAGGTGCGCGCTAACGCGAACTGGCTGTTTTGAGACTGAGACTGTGACAGCACAATAGACTGTGAAGCCGCGATAGGATCGTCCGACGGACGGTTAACGCGCTTGCCGGTGGACATTTGCTCACCGTAGCTCAGCCATCTGCTCTGGGAATCGGTGATCCCGCGCATGTTCTGTTCGTACATCATCTGGGTGCTAATACGCATTTTTCACCTCAACCTTAACGAATGTTGATAATTGCATCGAAGAGCGTACTGGCAGTCTGAAGCACCTGCGCGTTGGCGAGGTAATACTGCTGATAACGCTGCAGGTTGCCATACTCTTCGTCGAGGTTTACCCCAGAGATGGTCTGCTGCTGCTTAATTAACTGCGTTTCCACATTGGCTTTCGTCTGGCTACTGACTTTCAGTGAAGCGGTGGTGCTCCCTACGGTGCTCACCAGTGAGGCATAGGCATCGTTAAAAGTTTTGTTCCCGCCAACCACTTTGCTGTTTTGCAGATCGAGCATTTTCTGCCCGTTGCGGTTGTCGCTCTCACCGCCGTTCTGCACCGCGGCCATGGCCAGTTTGGATTCGTCACTGATGGACAGTTCCATGTTCATGATGACGTCAGAGACGGGCTTCACGGTAAAGCTGTCTTTGGCGTTGGCCGAACCGCTGACGTTCACGTTGAGACCGTCAAACGACAGATTGCCGCTGGCATCCGGGCTCATGGTAAAGCTGGTCTTGTCCGACGTGCGGGTGATGGTCCAGTCGGTGCCGTTAAACTGCAGCTTATAGTCCGTTGCCTGAACTTTGGTGCTGTCCGCAACGGTGGCATTGACGACCGCCGTGCCGCTATTTTTGCTGTTGGAAAGCACAGCCGGAGAACCGAAGCCGAACAGCTTGCCGCCCGCATCGCCGTTGGCATCAAAGCCGGCCTCGTGCTGCTTGTTCATCGCGTCAGCAAACGCCAGCGCCATCTGGTTCAGGTTATTACGAGCCTTATCCAGATCTTCCGCGCGGAAGGTCAGCAAACCGCCTAACGAGCCGGTGGTGATCATCTTTTCCGGGATCTCGACATTACCCGCAACTTCATCGACGTAGGCGATAGTGGTGCGGGAAGGATCGGCGCTGGACTTCACGGCAGCCAGCTGGTTAGCTTTGCTGCCCTGCACCAGGCTGTAGCCGTTGCCGAAAGAGATGTTAAACGTGCCGCTATCCTGAACCGAAACTTCCACACCCACGATTTTGTTCAGCTCGTTGACGAGCTGATCGCGCTGGTCGAGCAGATCGTTAGGCGATGCGCCCGCGCCGACACCGGTGAGGCGGGAAATCTGATCGTTCAGATTGGCAATCTGTTTGGCATAGTTGTTGATCTGCGAAACGCTGGTCCCGATCGCCGTATTCACCTGCGTATCCTGATCGCGGAGATACTGATCGTTGGTTTTGAACTGGTTGACCAGGCCGCCCGCTTTTCCCAACACCGTCTGACGCGCAGCCGGGTCTTCCGCGTTGCTCACCAGCGTTTGCAGGCTCTTAAAGAAATCCTGCAGGGTGGTGGAAAGCGAGTTGGTGGTATCGGAGAGCACATCGTCAATTTTTGACATCTGCTGATAGCGCGTGGTCAGGCCGCTGCTCTGGGTCTGCGCGGCGCGCAGCTGGTTGGTGATGAAAGCGTCATATTCACGCTGGACACCGGAGACATACACCCCGTTACCCACCCAGCCACCGCCGGTCAGCGTGCTGTTAGATGCACCCAGCACCGTCGTCTGGCGGGTGTAACCTGCCACGTTATAGCTTGAAATATTATTACTGACGGTATTGAGTGCCGACTGCGCGGCACTGAGGCCACTCATGGCGCTGTTAATCAAACTGGACATGGGGGTTCCTTTTATACGTTCAGACACGAGTCCTGATGAAGGTTATCGGCAACCTCCACCGGGACTTGAGAACTTTCAGAACAGATTTTCGATATCTGTGCTATAGGCTTTGCTGACCTTTTCGCCCATGGATTTCAGCTGCTGGATCATGCTGGTGAGCTTACGAGCATAGTTCGGGTCGGTTGCGTAGCCCGCGTTTTGCAGGGCCTGAGCGCCCTGCTCCGCCGTTGCCGCCTGCGTAACGGCGGTATAACGCGGATTTCGGCTCAGCAGGCCTACATAATCGGATAAAGCTTCCAGATACGAGCTGTAAACGCGGAATTTGGCTTTCACCTTCACCGCCGCGCCGTTCTCGTATTCCGTAGTCGTGATCTCGGTGGTCGGCCCCTTCCAGCTGGAGGTGGCCTTCACGCCGAAGATGTTGAAGCTCGGGTCGCCGTTTTCCTTGCGGATCTGGCGCTGGCCCCAGCCCGACTCCAGTGCGGCCTGGGCCAGAATCAGGTGGTGAGGCACGCCGCTCTGTTCACTGGCAAGCCGTGCCGGCAGAGAAAGCTGCGCCAGGAAGTCTTTGCTGTCACCGGAGAGCGCCTCGTCGCCGCTGCCCGTTGCCTTCGGTATCGCTTTACGCACCATCTGCGTCAGCGCCTGGTTCTGATAACTGGTCACCGTTTCAAGGTCGAACTTCATCGGCACCTGCGGCGGCTGCTCTTCTGGCTGAACACCCTGTGCGGCAGCGGTCTGTTTGACAATCATGTCAGCCAGACCGAGGCCTTTACCAGCGGTCATCTGCTGCGCAATCTGCTGGTCATACATGCTGGTGTAGAGACGCGTTGAATCGCTGCTGAACATCCCGTCTTTCGGCAGGGTTTCGCGCATGCTCTTCAGCATCATCTGTACAAACATCCCTTCCACCTGGCGGGCAACCGGGCGGATATTCGCCGCCGGGTCTTTACCTGCTTTGGCTTTCAGTTCGTTGAGCGACTGGGCGTCCCAGGCGGCACTGGTCAACAGTTTGCTATCGGTCAGCATCAGATGATTTCCAGTTTGGCGCGCAGGCAGCCCGCGCTTTGCATGGATTGCAGAATGGACATCAGATCCATCGGCGTCGCGCCCAGCGCGTTCAGGGCACGCACCACGCTGTTCAGGTTGGCGCTGGAGCGCACGCTCTGCAGGGAACCGCCGCTCTGGCGTAAATCAATCTGCGTTTGCGGCGTCACTACCGTCTGGCCGCCACCAAATGGTGTATCCGGCTGGCTGACGTTGGCGGAACGGTTAACCGTCACCGAGAGGTTACCCTGAGCCACGGCACAGCTATCCAGCGACACTTCCCGGTTCATCACCACGGAGCCCGTACGGGAGTTGATGATCACTTTGGCATCCTGCACCGGCACGTTCACTTCCAGATTCTGGATATCCGCCAGCATGCGCACCTGGTTGCTGCTGCCGGTGGAGGTGCGGATCTGCACGGTACGCGCATCCAGTGCCGTGGCATTGCCATAGCTGCGGTTGATGGTGTCGGCAATCTGCTGCGCCATCGTGAAGTCTTCATTATTCAGCTGCAGGTTGATGGTGTTGCCCGCGCCAAACTGGGTCGGCAGTTCACGCTCGATGATCGCACCGTTGGTGATGCGCCCGCCGTTCAGCTGGTTCACCTGCACGCTGCTTCCGCCAGCGGATGCGCCTGCCCCGCCGACCAGGATGTTCCCCTGCGCCAGCGCGTAGACCTGGCTGTCGACGCCTTTCAGCGGGGTCATCAGCAGCGTACCGCCGCGCAGGCTTTTGGCATTACCCATTGAGGAGACCACCACGTCAATGGTCTGCCCCTGGCGCGCAAACGCCGGGTAGGAGGCAGTGACCATTACCGCGGCCACGTTTTTCAGCTGCATGTTGGTTCCCGCTGGCACGGTAATGCCGAGCTGGGAAAGCATGTTGTTTAAGCTTTGGGTGGTAAACGGCGTCTGGGTGGTCTGGTCACCGGTACCGTCCAGCCCCACCACCAGGCCATAGCCAATCAGCGAGTTCCCGCGGACGCCCTGAACGCTGGTGAGATCGCGAATGCGGTCGGCCTGGGCAAACGTTGCGACAAGAACCAGCGCCGCGGCGAAGATCGATTTAAACATGGGTCACCTCGCTTACATCGGCGATAAATTAAGGAAGAAGCGCTGCAGCCAACCCATATTCTGCGCTTCATTAATGTAGCCGTTACCGACGTACTCAATGCGCGCATCCGCCACCTGGGTGGACGGAACGGTGTTGGTGCCGCTGATGGTGCGTGGATTTACCACGCCCGAGAAGCGAATGAATTCAGTGCCCTGGTTAATGGCGATCTGCTTTTCACCCACGACGTGTAAATTGCCGTTAACCAGCACCTGGTCAACCGTGACCGTCAGCGTACCGCTGAAGGTGTTGCTGGCGTTCGCGCCACCTTTACCGTTAAAGGTGTTGCCGCCGGAGGCCTCAACATCCGCACGGGCATTGCCGAACAGGCCCTGCAGATAGCGTGGAACGGTGTCAAAGCCAAAATTGGTTTTGCCATCGCGGCTGGCGTTCGCCGACGAGCTCTTGCTCGCGCTGACGTTTTCCTGCAGCACAATGGTCAATGTATCGCCGACATTACGCGGGCGGCGATCTTCAAACAGCGGCTGATAGCCGTAGTTAATCGGCTGCGCGGTCTGGAAAATGGAGCCGTTTACAACTGGCGCAGGGCCAGGAACGGGTTGGGCAGTCGTCGCACCCTGGACCAATGGTTTAGACGGGATCAAAGCGCACCCGCTGAGGGTGACGGCCAGAACAGTCAGTATCGGATAACGAAACGCCGCGTTTTTTTGCATTGCCTTCATCTTCGAAAACAGGGAGCCGGTGCGGGGTTTACCGCACCGGGCTACACCTTAGAGTTGCGTCAGTTTCTGCAGCATCTGATCGGTCGTAGAGACTGCTTTACTGTTAATTTCATACGCGCGCTGGACCTGGATCATATTCACCAGCTCTTCCGCCACGTTCACATTGGAGGTTTCGACATACCCCTGGTACAGCAGCCCCGCACCGTTCAGGCCTGGCGTACTTTCATTTGGCGTGCCGGAGGATTGCGTTTCGGTGTAGAGGTTCTCACCAATGCTTTCCAGACCGGTATCGTTCATGAAGGTGGTCAGGTTGAGCTGTCCGACCTGGACCGGAGCGGCCTGCCCCTGCTGGGTCACGCTCACGATGCCGTCGCGGCCGATGGTAATGCTCAGGGCGTTCGCCGGAATGGTGATCGCAGGCTGAACCTGGAAACCGCCCGCCGTCACCAGCTGACCGTTCTGATCGACCTGGAAGGAACCGTCACGGGTGTAGGCAGAGGTCCCGTCAGGCAGCTGCACCTGGAAGAAGCCCTGGCCTTTGATCGCCACGTCTTTGCTGTTGTTGGTCTGAGACAGGTTGCCCTGGCTGTGCAGACGCTCGGTCGCCACCGGGCGAACGCCGGTACCGATCTGCAGGCCTGACGGCAGCGTCGTCTGTTCAGAAGACTGCGCGCCCGGCTGGCGGATGGTTTGATAAAGCAAATCTTCGAAAACGGCGCGCTGACGCTTGAAACCATTGGTGCTGACGTTTGCCAGGTTGTTGGCAATCACATCCATGTTGGTTTGCTGCGCGTCCAGGCCAGTTTTCGCGATCCATAAAGAACTGATCATAAAGAGTCCTGTTAACTCATCGACAGAAGTTGGTTAGCCTTGCCCGCGTTTTCGTCCACGCTGCTGATAATTTTCATCTGCATTTCAAAACGACGGGCGCTGGCGATCATGTCGCTCATAGCGGCTACCGGCTTAACGTTGCTGCCTTCCAGAACGCCGGACATCACGCGGATGCTCGGATCGGCCTGTAATGTGGCACCACGGGTAGCCTGAGCTGCCTGGGTCAGACGGAACATGCCGTCGTCGCCGCGCTGCACCTCTTTGCCTTCCGCTTTGACCAGCTTCAGACGCCCGACGGGGGCAACGGTGTTGGCCGGATCGCCCGGGTTCAGCGCCGAGATGGTGCCGTCCGCGGCGATGGTCAGCTCAGAGCCTTCCGGCACGGTCAGCGGGCCCGCTTCACCCATCACCGGATGCCCCTGAATCGTCAGCTGGCCGGTCGCGCTGACCTGGATATTCCCGTTACGGGTATAGCCTTCGCCACCGTCCGCCGTTTGCACCGCCAGCCAGCCGTCCTGCTGCAGAGCAACGTCCAGCGGGCGTGAGGTGTAATCCATCTGCCCTGGCGTCATGTCTGCGCCCGGGGTGGATGCCGCCACCAGCGTACGGGTCGGCAGGGAGAGCCCTTCTACCGGCACCGCGCGCAGCGCATTCAGCTGCGCGCGAAAGCCCGGCGTAGAGGCGTTTGCCAGGTTGCTGGCGGTAACGGCCTGCTGGATGAGCGTCTGACTTGCCGCGCCCATCGCGGTATATATTGCGTGATCCATTGCGCTTTCCTGTTAGCCGCTTAACGCAGGTTAACCAGCGTGTTGAGGATCTGATCCTGGGTCTTGATGGTCTGCGCATTCGACTGATAGTTACGCTGCGCGACAATCATGTTCACCAGTTCTTTACTCAGGTCCACGTTAGAGGCTTCCAGCGCGCCGTTGGTCAGCGTGCCGAAGTTACCGGAGCCCGCGGTGCCCAGCAGGGCAACACCGGAAGACTGCGTGGCAGACCAGACGTTATCCCCTTCGGACTTCAGACCTTCGTTGTTGGCGAAGTTTGCCAGCACGATCTGGCCCAGCACCTGAGTCTGCTCGTTGGAGTAGTTCCCGACGACGGTGCCGTCATCGTTAATCTGATAGCTGACCAGGTCGCCCGGCTTGAAGCCGTTCTGGTTGGTCGCCACGATATTGTTTGCACCGGTGTTCTGCTGCATGGAGTTAGCAAAACTCATCGCGAAGGTCGCCGGGTCCGCACCTGGGATAGTCGCGGTAGTGATGTTGATGTTTCCACCCCCGATCAACGTACCGTTATTATCGAAGGTCAAGGTCGTGGCCACTGCCGCCGCGCTGCCTGCCACGCTGCCGTCCTGGGCATACACTTTCCAGGAGTTCGCCGGGGTCGCATCTTTGACGTAAAACAGGTTCATGTTGTGCGCATTACCCTGGCTATCAAAGACGGTTACCGTACCTTTTTTGTTGTAGGTATCCGGGTTGGCCGGATCGAAGGCGGCGGTTGGTGCGGCATCGGTGGAGTTGAGGTTAATCTGCTGGGAAGCCGTGGTGGTGGACTTCGCGGCCATCAGCGTGGTCGGGATATTAATCGCCTGTGGATTCGCACCGGTCTGAACCGTTGATGGCGTTCCCGCAACCGGATACCCCGTTAATTGCATCCCCTGCATGTTCACCAGGTTACGGTTTTCGTCCAGCTTGAACTGGCCGTTACGGCTGTAGAACACCGAGCCGTTTGCATCGACCATACGGAAGAAACCGTTCTGGCTGATGGCAACGTCCAGGCCACGACCGGTGTTGGTGGTGGTACCGTCGGTAAAGTCCTGAGTGATGCCCGCAACTTTTACGCCCAGACCCACTTTGGAACCGGCAAACATATCTGCAAAAGACGCAGAACCGGATTTGAAACCATAGGTCGCGGAGTTGGCGATGTTGTTGCCAATGACGTCCAGGTTGGTGGCCGCAGCATTCAGGCCGCTGACCGCTTGAGAAAAGGCCATGACTTACTCCTGATAAGTGTTAAGGCTTAGATAATCTGCCGAACTTCGTCGAGTGTGGTGGTACCGGAGGTACCCAAATCCAGTTTGTTGCCGTCGCCCCCTTTAATCACGCCCTGAACCAGCGCGAACTGCAGCGGCTGCGCCACCAGCTGGGTTGTCCCGTTGCTGGCGCTAATCGCGACTTTGTAGGAGCCATTTGGTGCTTTCGTGCCGTCGGTCAGGCTGCCGTCCCAGGTAAAGGTGTGAACGCCCGCTTTCAGTTCGCCGATGTCGATGGTGCGAACCACGGCGCCGGTTGAGTCGGTGATCGTCGCCGTCACTTTGTCAGCCGCCTGCTGCAATTCAACGCCGAACGGCGTAGTGGTGGTGGTCGATGTACCGTCGGTGGTGCTGGTGCCCGCCAGGATCGTGGTCCCCGGGATCATTACGCCGTGACCAATCAGGCTTGCCGCCTGCAGGGACTGAGCGCTGTTAATCTGACCGGAGACGGAACCGAGGGTGGTGTTCAGTTTCTCAATGCCGCTCACGGTACTGATCTGCGCAAGCTGCGTGGTCAGTTCGTTGTTCTGCATTGGGTTAGTCGGATCCTGGTTCTTAAGCTGCGCCACCAGCAGCGTCAGAAAACTGCTCTGCAAATCGGAGGCATTGCTTCCCGTCAGGGAGCTGGAGCTTGTCGAACTTTTGGTGTTGTTAACACCCGTGTTCGTCGGATCATTCACATTTACGGCGATGGACATGCATGTCTCCTTTACTGGCCGAGAGTGAGTGTTTTGAGCATCATGCTCTTCACGGTATTAAGCACTTCGACGTTCGCCTGGTAGCTACGGGACGCCGACATGGAGTTCACCATCTCGCCTACCACATCCACGTTTGGCATCTTCACGTATCCGTTAGCGTCCGCGAGCGGGTTACCTGGCTCATACACCAGCTTGTCCGGCGCCTGGCTCTCAACCACGTCAGACACCTTCACGCCGCCCGTTGCCGCGCCTGGCGCAGCGTCGACCTGAAACACAACCTGTTTGGCACGATAAGGCTGTCCGTCAGGTCCGGTCACGCTGTCGGCGTTCGCCAGGTTACTGGCGGCCACGTTCAGACGTTTGGACTGGGCGGTTAACGCCGAGCCGGCGATATCAAAAATATTCAGCAAGGCCATTTATCAGTTGCCCCCCTGCAGGACGTTCATCATGCCTTTGATTTGTCCGCCGAGTACGGTCAGGCCCGTCTGGTATTTCAGGCTGTTATCGGCAAACTGCGTACGCTCCCGGTCCATATCCACGGTGTTACCGTCGAGTGAAGGCTGGTCAGGGATGCGATAAAGTAAATCGGTCGCTGGCGCGGTCATCGCCTGAGCGGGAATATGGCGAGAGGATGTCATGGCGAGTGCAACACCGGTTCCTTCGGCACGTCCACGCTCCATCACCTTTTTGAGCTCACTGGAAAAATCAATATCGCGCGCCTGATACCCGGGCGTATCGGCGTTAGCGATGTTGGCGGCTAAAATCTCCTGCCGCTGGGCGCGTAAATTGAGCGCTTCCTGCTGAAAACGTAACGCGGCGTCGAGTTTATCGAGCATGTCTCCTCCGCTGATGGCAAAATTTCAGTTCACAGCTTAAATCTCACCCGGTCTCCCCTATCGACGGAATAAGCACAAAATGCGTCGCTATTTATTCCGTTGATGCAAAACCACTGCAGGTAGAATTCATCCAACTCTGGAAACGGTGGAACTTGCGATGCAAACGTTAAAACGTGGCCTGATGGCAACTTTCTTGCTGTTTAGCCCTCTGGTGAATGCCGGGGATTTACAGGATGCGCTGACGAATTTTTTTGCCCAGAAGCTGGCGGGCTTTAGCGATGACGTTAACGTGACCATCCGCACGCCGCCGAATCTGTATCCGACCTGCGAGCAACCGTCATTCAGCGTGACGGGGACCACGAAGCTGTGGGGCAATGTGAACGTCCTGGCACGCTGCGCCAACGAAAAACGCTATTTACAGGTTGCAGTTCAGGCGACGGGCAATTATGTTGTCGCCGCCGTACCCATTGTGCGTGGCAGCGCCCTGCAGGCAAACAGCGTGACGTTAAAGCGCGGGCGTCTGGATCAGCTCCCGCCGCGGACAATGCTGGACATTAACCAGGCACAGGACGCCGTCAGCCTGCGCGATGTCGCGCCGGGCCAGCCGATTCAGATCTCCATGCTGCGCCAGGCGTGGCGTGTCAAAGCGGGACAGCAGGTGATGGTCGTTGCCAACGGAGACGGCTTTAGCATCAACAGTGAAGGGAAAGCGTTGAACAATGCCGCGGTAGCGCAAAACGCCCGCGTCAGAATGTCCTCAGGCCAGGTGGTGAGCGGAACCGTCGATTCTGATGGGAATATTCTGATTAACCTATAATCTTTTTAAAGATTTCGCGGCGCGTGCCGATAAATATTCCACTAATGATGATGTCAGGCGCAAACGCCGCGAACCCTCGATGAGGACAACACTATGAGCATTGATCGTACATCAGCCCTGAAGCCGGTAAGCGCTGTACAGCCTCGCGAAACGAACGACGCTACCCCTCAGAAAACGCGTCTGGAAAAACCGTCAACGTCTAACAGCACCAGCGTGACCCTGAGCGATGCCCAGGCAAAACTGATGCAGCCAGGCAGCAACGATATCAATATGGAACGTGTTGAAGCGCTGAAAACGGCTATTCGCAACGGTGAGCTGAAAATGGACACCAGCAAAATCGCTGATGCCCTGATTCAGGAAGCACAGAGTTTCTTACAGAGTAACTAACCGTATGAGTCGACTGTCAGAAATACTGGATCAAATGACGGTTGTCCTGAACGACCTGAAAACGGTAATGGATGCTGAACAACAGCATCTCTCTTCCGGTCACATTAACGGCAGCGCGCTGCAGCGTATTACTGAAGATAAGAGTTCGCTGCTGGCCACGCTGGATTATCTGGAGCAGCAGCGCCGCGCCGAGCAGGACTCGAAGCGCAGCGCCAATGACGATATTGCCGAGCGCTGGCAGACCATTACTGAAAAAACCCAGCATCTGCGCGATCTCAACCAGCATAACGGCTGGCTGCTTGAAGGCCAGATAGAGCGTAATCAGCAGGCGCTTGAGGTGCTGAAGCCGCATAAAGAAACCGGACTGTACGGCGCGGATGGTCAGACGGCGACGGCACGTATTGCGGGTGTAAAAAAGATTTCGATTTGACGCGTAAGCGACAAATCTTGCAGTGGGGAGCACCCTGAGGTGAACTCCCCTTTTGGCGTTTATGCCGTCCGGCGGGTAAACTCTTTCACTTTGAAGCCCAGCACGGCGAGCGTGGCAAAATACGCTACCACCCCAACGCCCACCACGGCCATCAGCCGCATCAGACGATAAGGCATCGTGCCCAGAGACCACTCCGGCATGACGTACATCATCCCGATGAGTGCCGCAGACATCACCAGCACCGCCACGACCAAACGCACGAGGAAACTTGCCCACCCCGGCTGCGGCGTAAAGATATCCTGCTTGCGCAGCTGCCAGTAAAGCAGCCCGGCATTCAGACAGGCCGCCAGACCAATAGACAGCGACAGGCCGGCATGCTTCAGCGGGCCGATAAATGCCAGGTTCATCAGCTGCGTCATAATCAGCGTTACAATGGCAATTTTCACCGGCGTTTTAATGTCCTGACGTGAATAGAATCCTGGTGCCAGCACTTTGACGACAATCAGCCCCATCAATCCCACCGAGTAAGCGACCAGCGCGCGCTGGGTCATCGCGGCGTCAAACGCGGTGAATTTTCCGTACTGGAACAGCGATACCGTCAGCGGCTTGGCGAGGATCCCCAGCGCCACCGCGCTTGGCAGGGCCAGCAGGAAGCAGAGACGCAGGCCCCAGTCCATCAGGCGGCAGTATTCGTCATGGTTGCCGCTGGCAAAGCTTTTCGACAGCGACGGCAGCAGGATGGTCCCCAGCGCCACGCCCAGCACGCCGGACGGGAACTCCATCAGGCGGTCAGCGTAGTACATCCACGAGACGGAACCCGACACCAGGAAAGAGGCAAAAATGGTGTTGATAATCAGCGAGATCTGGCTGACGGAGACGCCAAGAATGGCGGGCCCCATCTGCTTGATAACGCGCATCGCCCCGGCATCTTTCAGGTTGATGCGTGGCAGCACCAGCATGCCGATTTTTTTCAGGTGCGGCAGCTGATAAGCCAGCTGCAGCACGCCGCCCACGGTGACCGCCCAGGCCAGGGCCAGCACCGGCGGGTTGAAGTGCGGCGCGGCGAACAGCGCAAAACCGATCATGCTGACGTTGAGAAACGTCGGCGCAAACGCCGGAACGGAGAAGCGGTTCCAGGTGTTCAGGATCGCCCCCACCAGCGAGGCCAGCGAGATCAGCAGAATATAGGGGAAGGTAATGCGCAGAAGCTGCGAGGTCAGGGCAAATTTATCCGCCGTGTCGGCAAAGCCGGGCGCGGTCACCATAATGACCCAGGGCGCGGCCAGCATACCGACTACCGTCACCACGGCCAGCGCCAGCGTCAGCAACCCGGAGACATAAGAGACAAACACGCGCGTCGCGTCTTCACCCTGCTTGCTTTTATATTCCGCCAGAATGGGCACAAACGCCTGGGAGAACGCCCCTTCAGCAAAAATGCGACGCAGCAGGTTCGGCAGCTTGAACGCCACGAAAAAGGCGTCCGTTGCCATCCCTGCACCAAAGACCCTTGCCACAATGGCATCGCGCGCAAAACCGAGAACGCGAGAGAACATGGTCATCGAGCTGACGGCCGCCAGCGATTTTAATAAGTTCATTAACGTGAATTTCCAGAACCATACGGATTTATAGACCGGGAACGCACAAACGCCACCCGGCAAAGCCAACAAGCGGCGCTTAGTCTAACCCGATTTCAACGAATTACTATCCGCAGATGTTACAGCGAGTTATTCACTCATGGCCTCGCGCCAGAGTCGTTCCACAATGCGCTGAGCCAGAATGGCCTGCTCGCCGGACGTTTCAGGAACCGTCTGATTTTGCACGCAGGTGATAAAGTGGCGGGCACATCCTGCGAAACCTCGTTGCTCCAGAGTGCTTTGCCAGCCGGGGACCGGCTGCATCACCACGCCGCTGCCCTTCTCTTCCCGCCATTCACGCATGTCGGTAACGTCGTACAGCGCGCCGTCGGTTACCGCCTGCACGGATTCCCGCTGGCTGCCCGCGCGGCGGTGCATGCTGGTGGTGACCTGAAGATGCTCAACGGCAAAATGGTGTTCCGCATACACCATCTGCCCCTGTTCGTTGGTGACAAGAGTGCCGCTTTTCAGCAGCGCTTCGCCGTTAGCCAGCCACAGCGCGGTGTCCACCACGTGGAGGTAGTCATCGAGAAGGGTAAAGCGCAGATCGTTTGGTCCCACGCTGTCGGTGCGGTGCTTATCCATGCGCAGCGAGGCCATATTGCCGGACTGCACCTTCAGCTGCTGGTAAAGCGGCGCGAAGCGGCGGTTGAAACCGACCATCAGCGTCAGTTTTTTACGTGCCGCCAGCTCAATCAGCCGTTCAGCGTCCTGAACATTTTCCGCCAGAGGTTTATCCACGCAGACGTGAACCCCCGCATTGAGCAACTCGCTCACCACCTGATAGTGGGTTGCCGTTGAGGTATGCACAAAGACCGCATCGCACTCGCGGGCCAGATCCTGGAGCGATGCCGCATACGGGATACGCCAGGTTTCACAGATACGTTCTGCCTTTTCTCGGGTGGGTGACCATGCCCCTTGCAGCGTCCAGTCAGACGCAGCGCCCAATACGGGCAGCCAGGCTTTCTGCGCAATACCGCCCAGCCCCACCACGCCAATGCGTAATTTTTTCACCGTTAGTCTCCCAAATGTGCCAGCAATGCATCCAGACGCTGTTTCAGCCCGGCCACCTCGTCTTCCAGCGCCTCTACGCGCGCGGCAAGGTCGTCACGGGTTGCAGGGCTCGATTCCGTCGCCACGCTTGCGGCGTCAACGTCGCCGCTGAAGAGATGCATATAGCGGCTCTCACGTTTACCCGGCTCGCGCGCCAGGCGCACCACGTAAGGGCCATCCTCACGCGCGGCCAGCCCTTCCAGGGTCTGTTCGACTTCCTGCATGTCGCTGAACTCATGCATTCGGGAAGCGCGCGTTCGCAGTTCCCCCGGCGTTTGCGCCCCGCGCAGCAGCAGCGTGGTAATAACCGCCACTTCCGCGCTGTTCAGCTTCAGATCGCCAAATTCGGAGTTACAGAAGCGCTGCTCGTATTTGGTCACGCGGTTGCCGAAGCCGCTGACGGTGCGCAGATAGTGGCGCTTCACCAGCGCATCCAGCACGTCCTGAACCTCATGCTCGCTGAGATTCATCACCGGCTCGCGGTTGGTCTTCTGGTTGCAGGCCATGGTCACGGCGTTAACAGAGAGCGGATACTGCTCCGGCGTGGTGACCTGTTTTTCGAGTAAGCACCCAATCACGCGCGCTTCCGTACCGTTTAGCTGATACTTCATCTTTTCTCCTTAACGACCTGCGGTCCAGTCACGGGTGGTTAATGCCGTCAGAACGTGGTCGCGCCACTCTCCGTCTATCAGCAGATAGTCTTTGGCATAACCCTCTTTCTCAAACCCTAAACGCGCCAGCAAATTCCCGCTGCGCTGATTATGCGGCATGTAGTTCGCCATAATGCGATGGATATGCTGCGTGCGTTGCATATAGCGGATGGCTACCGTTAACGCCTCGTACATCAGCCCCTGCCCCTGCCATTTCTGGCCGATGGAATAGCCAAGGTAGCAGGCGTGAAACGATCCCCGCACCACGTTTGAAAAATTGGCGATCCCAATAATCTCTTTCTCTTCTGGATCCAGCAGCGCGAAATAAAACGCGCTGCCCTGCTTATGAAATTCAGCGATCATGCTGAGGCGTGCCTGCCAGCCGGAGGGGTAACAATGGCTCTCATCCCGAACGGGTTCCCAGGGTTTTAAAAACTGGCGATTCTCGGCGTAATAATCCGCCAGACGCCAGGCATCACGCTCATGCACAAGACGAACGACCAGCCTGTCCGTTGTCAGACGCACTTTTGGCACATTACTGCGATAGCCAAACATCAATACCACTCCTTCCCGTCACTTCAGCTTACCCATTAGCTTTACTATACCTGCGCCCGTGCCGTCTGTGAAAACAGTGACATACCATTTTGACCTCTTTTCACATTTTTCGATGAGAACTCTCTATCAAAGCACCGCTTTGATAAAAAAATATTGTCGCGCCCGGGGGTGGGAAAAAACGCGGCGACACCGCAGAATGTTAGCGTGCTCACCTTCTTATTTTCCCTGGAGGGAAAATGTCCCGCGTATCACAGGCCAGGAGCCTGGGTAAATATTTCCTGCTCGTCGATAACATGCTGGTCGTGCTCGGCTTTTTTGTCGTTTTTCCATTGATATCGATCCGCTTTGTCGATCAAATGGGCTGGGCTGCATTAATGGTTGGGATTGCCCTAGGACTACGTCAGTTTGTCCAGCAGGGTCTGGGCGTCTTTGGCGGGGCTATTGCCGACCGCTTTGGCGCTAAACCGATGATCGTGACCGGTATGCTGCTCCGCGCGGCAGGCTTTGCCACGATGGCGATCGCCCACGAGCCCTGGCTGCTGTGGTTCTCCTGCTTTCTCTCCGGTATCGGTGGCACTCTGTTTGACCCGCCGCGCACCGCGCTGGTGGTAAAGCTGATTCGTCCTCAGCACCGCGGCCGCTTCTTCTCCATTCTGATGATGCAGGACAGCGCCGGGGCGGTTGTTGGCGCCCTGCTGGCCAGCTGGCTGCTGCAGTACGATTTCCGTCTGGTTTGCGCGGCCGGGGCGGTGCTGTTTATTCTGTGCGCCCTGTTTAACGGCCTCTACCTTCCGGCCTGGAAGCTGTCGACGGTAAAAGCCCCGGTGCGCGAGGGGCTAGGACGCGTCCTGCGCGACAGGCGTTTTGTCACCTACGTGTTGACCCTGACCGGCTATTACATGCTCGCCGTACAGGTGATGCTGATGCTGCCAATCATGGTGAACGATATTGCGGGCACGCCTGCTGCCGTAAAATGGATGTACGCCATCGAAGCCTGCCTTTCATTAACGCTGCTTTATCCGATTGCCCGCTGGAGTGAACGGCGTTTTCGCCTGGAGCATCGCCTGATGGCCGGGCTGTTTCTGATGACGCTGAGCATGATGCCGATCGGTCTGGTAAACACGCTTCAGCAGCTTTTTACGCTGATCTGCACCTTCTATATCGGCTCCATCATCGCCGAGCCCGCCCGCGAAACGCTGAGCGCCTCGCTTGCGGATGCGCGTGCGCGCGGCAGCTATATGGGCTTCAGCCGCCTGGGTCTGGCCTTTGGCGGTGCGCTGGGTTACGCCGGCGGCGGCTGGCTGTTCGATGCCGGCAAAGCGCTGAACCAGCCGGAACTCCCCTGGATGATGCTCGGCGTGGTGGGCGTCATGACGCTTCTCGCCCTGTGGTGGCAGTTCAGCCAGAAACGCAGCGCGAGCGGCATGCTCGAGCCTGGCGCGTAGCCTTTCCCTCGGGCGGGAGCCTCTCCCGCCCCACTTCTCAGTTTTTTCTGCTGGTTTCTGCCCATTCACGCTGACATACTGGCGTAACAGGACAGAAGCGCCGATTTTTCGTTGAGGAGCACTATGAAGAAAATTGTCTTAGCCGCGGCATTCGTTGTCAGCGGTCTGCTGGTGGGCTGTAACCAGCTTACGCAATATACCGTCAGTGAGCAGGAAATTAATCAGGCGCTGGAAAAACATAACAATTTCTCTAAAGACATTGGCGTGCCGGGGCTGGCCGATGCCCACATCGTACTCACCAATCTCACCAGCCAGATTGGTCGCGAAGAGCCGAATAAAGTCACTCTCGCAGGCGATGCCGCGCTTGATATGACGTCCCTTTTTGGCAATCAGAAAGCCAACATCAAGCTCAAGCTGAAGGCGCTCCCCGTTTTCAACAAAGAGAAAGGGGCGATATTCCTGCAGGAGATGGAAGTGGTCGATGCACAGGTTTCGCCGGACAAAATGGCGCCGGTACTGCAAACCCTGATGCCCTATCTGAACCAGTCGCTGCGAAACTACTTTAACCAGCAGCCGGCGTACGTCTTAAGCGAAGACAACAGCAAGGGTGAAGCCCTCGCGAAGAAATACGCAAAAGGGATAGAGGTGAAACCGGGAGAGATCGTTATTCCTTTCACCGATTAACCTGAAGGGCGCTGCGGCGCCCTTTTTTTTACGGAAAAGTGTGCAAACGAAAACGTTTCCGCTTATGATTTGTGTCCGGCAAAAACAGCCATCCTTATGACTGATTCCTGACAAGCCGGAGCTTCCATGACTGCACAACCCCAGGTTCTTAAAATCCGCCGCCCAGACGACTGGCATATCCATCTGCGCGATGGCGATATGCTGAAAACCGTCGTGCCCTATACCAGTGAAATTTATGGCCGCGCGATTGTCATGCCAAACCTGGTTCCGCCAGTCACCACCGTCGATGCCGCCATTGCCTACCGTCAGCGCATTCTGGATGCCGTTCCGGCGGGACATGATTTCACCCCGTTGATGACCTGCTACCTGACCGATTCACTGGATCCGAACGAAGTGGAACGCGGGTTTAACGAAGGCGTATTTACGGCGGCGAAACTCTACCCGGCGAACGCCACCACCAACTCCAGCCACGGCGTCACCAGTATTGATGCCATCATGCCGGTGCTGGAGCGCATGCAGAAACTGGGCATGCCGCTGCTGGTACACGGTGAAGTAACGCATGCGGAGATTGACATCTTCGACCGTGAAGCCCGTTTTATCGAAACCGTGATGGAGCCCCTGCGCCAGCGCCTGCCGGCGCTTAAGGTGGTCTTTGAGCATATCACCACCAAAGACGCGGCAGAGTATGTTCGCGACGGTAACGAGCTGATCGCTGCGACCATCACCCCACAGCATCTGATGTTTAACCGTAACCATATGCTGGTGGGCGGAGTGCGCCCTCACCTGTACTGCCTGCCGATCCTCAAGCGCAACGTTCACCAGCAGGCGCTGCGCGAGCTGGTCGCCAGCGGATTCACGCGTGCGTTCCTGGGCACGGACTCCGCGCCTCACACCCGCCATCGCAAAGAGGCAAGCTGCGGCTGCGCGGGCTGTTTCAACGCCCCAACGGCGCTTGCCAGCTACGCAACCGTTTTTGAAGAGATGAACGCGCTGGAACATTTCGAAGCGTTCTGCTCCCTCAACGGCCCGCGCTTCTACGGCCTTCCGGTCAATGACACCTTCATTGAGCTGGAGCGCAAAGCGAGCCAGGTTGAAGAGTCTATCGCGCTGACGGATGACACGCTGATCCCCTTCCTGGCAGGTGAAACCGTAAGCTGGACGGTAAAACGCTAAAAAATCAACGCCCCTTGTTGTCAAACCGACAATATGCCTGTATAAATAAACAGCATATTACACAGGGGGCATTTATGCGTATTGAAGTCACCATAGCCAAAACTACCGTTCTGCCTGCCGGCGCGCTTGACGCTCTGGCAGGCGAATTATCCCGTCGTATTAACAACACCTTTCCCGACAACTCGGGCGCCGTAACGGTGCGTTACGCCGCAGCGAACAACCTCTCCGTCATGGGTGCCGCAAAAGAAGATAAAGATCGCATTAGCGAAATCCTGCAGGAAACGTGGGAAAGCGCAGACGACTGGTTCATTACCGATTAACACTGCTCCCTCATTGTGTTTTTTGCCGGGTCGCCCCGGCTTTTTTTTGCCTGTAATTTCGAAAGTTCAAATTAATTCAGCGTGTTCTTAAAAAATCGTGAACGAGATGGTGTTTTATTGTTCGAACAATCCTAAAAAGCAGAAAAATGTGTTGCTACCTGTTTATTTTTCCCTTTGGAACCCTTATTACTTGGTATACTGAAGAAGCTTTCAGAAAAACATGCATTGAACCTCAGAGCCGTTGTCTTCTAACACGCATTAAGGGGGTTATAATGGAAAAGAATAACGAAGTCATCCAGACCCATCCGCTTGTAGGCTGGGATATCAGTACCGTAGATAGCTACGATGCACTGATGCTGCGTTTGCACTACCAGACCCCAAATCAACTCAACCGTGACGAAGCGGAAGTGGGACAGACGCTGTGGCTAACAACAGACGTCGCCCGTCAGTTTATTTCTATTTTAGAGGCAGGCATTGCAAAAATAGAATCTGGCGACTATCAGGAAAATGAGTATAAACGGCACTAACCTTATGCCCACTTTTCACTCAACAGGCACCCTCGCGGTGCCTTATTTATTTCCCGCTTGTTTACGCCCGCGTTGTTAATTACTCTGCTAACAAACCGTAAGTTTACGAGATGCATATGAGATACGACTTAATCATTATTGGTAGCGGCTCCGTTGGATCGGCCGCCGGTTATTACGCAACGCAGGCAGGGCTAAACGTCCTGATGATTGACGCCCACCTGCCGCCGCATAGCGAAGGTAGCCATCATGGCGACACCCGTCTCATTCGACATGCCTATGGCGAGGGGGAGCGCTACGTTCCGCTGGTGCTTCGCGCCCAGACGCTGTGGGACGAGCTGGCGAAACAGACTGAAGAGCGCATTTTCGAACGCACAGGGATCATCAACCTCGGTCCGGCCCGTTCAGAATTTCTCGCCAACGTCGAACGCAGCGCGAAAGCCTTTAATCTTGACGTTGAGAAGCTGGACGCGGCGGCCATTACCTCGCGCTGGCCTGAAATTACTGTCCCGGAGGATTATATCGGCCTCTTTGAAGCCAACTCCGGTGTGCTGCACTGTGAAACGGCGATCAAAACCTGGGTCGATCTTGCCGCCAAAGCGGGCTGTGCGCAGCTGTTCAATTGCCCCGTAGAGGCCATCACGCATGATGCAAACGGCGTTACGGTGAAAACCGTAGACGGGGAATATTCGGCTTCCCGCCTGCTTATTAGCGCAGGAACCTGGGTTACCCGCCTGCTCCCGGACCTGCCGATCCAGCCGGTACGCAAGGTCTTCTCCTGGTTCCAGTCTGACGGGCGTTACAGCGCGCAAAATAAATTCCCGGCGTTTACCGGCGAGTTACCCAACGGCGATCAGTTCTACGGTTTCCCTTCCGAGAAGGACGCTCTCAAGATTGGAAAACACAACGGCGGGCAGGTCATCTCCTCACCTGAGGAGCGCAAGCCGTTTGGCGCCTGCCCGCAGGACGGCTCAGAAGCCTTCTCGTTCCTGCGCAATATTCTCCCGGGCGTCGGTGGCCTGCTTTATGGCGCAGCCTGCACCTATGACAACACGCCGGATGAAGACTTTATCATTGATACGCTGCCGGGACATGACAACACCCTGCTGATTACCGGGCTGAGTGGCCACGGCTTTAAGTTCGCTTCGGTGTTGGGTGAAATCGCCGCGCAGTTTGCCCAGGGTATCACGCCACAGTTTGATCTGACGCCGTTCTCACTCTCGCGTTTTAACGGATAATCGGCCACGGGCTCCGGCGGTATCGGGGCCCGTTTTCTTCGTACTCAATTGTGGGGCGTTATGCGCAGGATAGTGGATTTCCTCATCAATAACATTCGCGAACACTTTATGCTCTATATCTTATTGTGGGCGCTGCTCGCTATCGTTGATGTTATATACATTGTGTTTTATTGAAAGTGACAATTGACGTTAACTGACGTTACTTTATGTTTATTTAAGATTTTTTCTTCTGCTAAATATGTCTTGCACGAAGCCATTGAATTAATCTCGCCGTTTCTTTTCAAAATCGCTGAAATAAATAAAATAAAAATCAATAGTCAATTATTTCAGTTGCAATATCGCGACTTCCCGTTCATTTTTACCTTTCGGTTAATTTGAAAATGGACATTCTGATGCAATTGCGTAACTCCTCCCGGCGCTACGGAATAATATCCATAAGTTTGCACTGGATATTTGCCATTGCCGTCTATGGTATGTTCGGACTTGGACTCTGGATGGTCACGCTCAGCTATTACGATGGCTGGTATCATCAGGCACCCGAGCTGCATAAAAGCATCGGGGTTCTGCTGATGCTGGGGCTGGTATTTCGCGCCATCTGGCGACATATTTCCCCACCGCCCGCGCCACTAAAGACATATGGAAAAATAACCCGCGTCAGCGCCGTTGCCGCGCATATTGCGCTCTACGCGCTGCTCTTCGCCATTCTGATCAGCGGCTATCTCATTTCAACGGCAGACGGCAAACCGATTAGCGTTTTTGGCCTGTTCGAGGTTCCGGCAACGCTCAGCGATGCCGGGGCTCAGGCCGATACGGCAGGCGTCATTCACCTCTGGCTTGCCTGGAGCGTGGTGATCCTGTCCGTACTGCACGGGCTCGCCGCCCTTAAACACCATTTTATTGATAAAGACGATACGCTTAAGCGCATGCTTGGCCGCTCGTCAGTTGACTCTGGAGCATAAAATGAAAAAACACCTGCTGGGTATTGCCCTCGGTTCTCTGTTATTCACCACCGGTTCTGCCGTAGCGGCTGACTATAAAATTGATAAAGAGGGCCAGCACGCTTTCGTCAATTTCCGCATTCAGCACCTGGGATACAGCTGGCTGTACGGTACCTTTAAAGATTTCGACGGCACATTTACTTTTGACGAGAAAAATCCTGCGGCAGATAAAGTCAATGTGACCATTAATACGAACAGCGTCGACACGAACCATGCTGAGCGCGATAAACACCTGCGCAGCGCAGAGTTCCTCAACGTCACAAAATTCCCACAGGCCACCTTCACCTCCACGGAAGTTAAGAAAGACGGTGATAAATTGGCTATTACCGGGAATCTGACGCTGAATGGCGTAACCAAACCCGTTACTCTGGATGCGAAATTGATCGGTCAGGGCGACGATCCGTGGGGCGGAAAACGCGCAGGTTTTGAAGCGGCGGGTAAAATTCACCTGAAAGATTTTAATATCACAACGGATTTAGGCCCGGCGTCGCAGGACGTTGAGCTGGTTATTTCCGTTGAAGGTGTGCAGCAGAAGTCGTAATAGATTCGCCCGGCAGGCTTTCGCCGTGCCGGGCGTTATTATCATTCCGGGTCAGGAATACCCAGTTTGGTATTCAGACGGCCGCGTGATTTATTAAAAATCTTATTACCGTTTTCACGCCCCGCGCGACGACGACGCTGCTCTTCTTCCGGCAGGACGCTCTCTTCGCTGCACAGCTCGCTACAGCAGCCGTTAAACTTCTCGGCACAGGCCGGGCACTGAATAAACAGCAGGTGGCAACCGTCGTTTTTGCAGTTGGTGTGGGTATCGCACGGCGCGCCGCACTGGTGGCACTGGGCAATCACATCTTCTGAAATGCGCTCGCCCATGCGCTCGTCAAAGACGAAGTTTTTACCGATAAAGCGTACCGGTAAGCCCTGCTCACGGGCGCGGCGTGCGTACTCGATAATACCGCCTTCAATGTGCCAGACCTTGTTGAACCCATTGTGCTTCATCCACGCGCTGGCCTTCTCACAGCGGATACCGCCGGTGCAGTACATAACGATTTTTTTATCCTTATGCTCCTGCATCATCTCCACCGCTTTAGGCAGCTGCTCGCGGAAGGTATCGGCCGGAATCTCCATCGCGTTTTCGAAATGCCCCACTTCGTACTCGTAGTGGTTACGCATATCAATGAACACGGCATCCGGATCGTCCAGCATCGCATTCACTTCCGCGGCCTTCAGATATTCGCCGACGTCCGCCGGGTTAAACTCAGGATCGTCAATACCGTCCGCCACGATGCGTTCACGCACCTTCATGCGCAGCACCCAGAACGATTTTCCATCGTCATCCAGGGCAATGTTCAGGCGTAAGCCGTTGAGGGCAGGATCGAAGCTATAAAGCGCGTCGCGGAACGCATTCACTTTGCTTTCCGGCACGCTGATCTGCGCGTTAATGCCTTCGCGGGCAAGGTAGACGCGGCCGAATACGTTCAGCGCCGTGAAGGACTGATAAAGCGCATCGCGGGTCGCCTGCGGATCGTCGATGGTGAAGTATTTGTAGAAGGAGATGGTCGTGCGCGGTTCGGTTTCAGCCAACATGCGCGCCTTTAACATCTCATTCGAAACGCGGTTGTGTAACACTGGCATGGTGTACAAGTCCTGCAATCGTCAGAGAGAATCAAAATCGGTCGGCATCATATAGCAAACAAAACCAATTTACATCCACACAATTTACGCTACATTTCACACACCCTGATGAATCAGGCTTAACAATTGCCGTCGTCGTGCAGGTTTCGACGGCAGATATTTTGGCTACGTCTCAAAAAATGCGACAATAGCGAAACAGGACGTTTGAATACAGGAAAGACATGACCCAGTTACCAAAATTTACCGTCGCCCTTTTGCACCCCCGCTATTGGATGACCTGGCTTGGCATTGGCTTTTTATGGCTACTGGTACAGCTTCCCTACCCTGTTATCTTCCGGTTAGGTACATCATTAGGCCGACTCGCGCAAACGCTTATGAAGCGCCGCGCCCGCATCGCGTATCGTAACCTTGAGCTGTGCTTTCCGCAGATGAGCGAGGCAGAGCGCCATGATATGGTCTCGAAGAATTTCGAATCCGTCGGCATGGGTCTCATGGAGACCGGAATGGCGTGGTTCTGGTCGGACAAACGTATGGCCCGCTGGAGCAAGGTTACAGGCACCGGTATGGAGCCGGTGCATACGCTTCAGGCCAATCAGACCGGCGTGCTGCTGATCGGCGTCCATTTCCTGACGCTCGAAATCGGGGCGCGTATGTTTGGCATGCAGGCGCCCGGCATCGGGGTTTACCGTCCTAACGACAACCCGGTTATCGATCTCATCCAGACCAACGGCCGCATGCGCTCCAACAAAAGCATGATCGACCGTAAGGATCTGAAGGGCATGATCCGCGCGCTAAAGTCCGGTGAAGTGGTCTGGTATGCCCCCGATCACGACTATGGCCCCCAGGCCAGCGTCTTTGTCCCCTTCTTCGCCGTTGATGGGGCCGCCACCACGACCGGCACCTGGATGCTGGCGCGGATGTCCAAAGCCGCCATCGTTCCCTTTGTTCCCCGCCGTATGCCGGATGGCTCAGGCTACGAGCTGATGATGCTTGAGCCGGAACTCGCGCCGCCGCTGGAAGATGCGGAAACCACCGCGCGCTGGATGAACGGCGTTGTGGAGAAGTGCATCATGCTGGCGCCCGAACAGTACATGTGGCTGCATCGACGCTTTAAAACGCGGCCAGAAGGCACGCCTTCCCGCTATTGATCCTCATGCGGCCCTCAGGGCCGCATGCTATTTTAGCTTTAAAAGCTCCCCCTCATTGCGGCAATCATAACCCAGGCGCATAATTAGCAGGCTTATTACTTCATGCCTCAGGTGCTCTGCACCTCACTATGCGGATTGTTATGACACCCTCAGATGCCCCCATAAACTGGAAGCGTAACCTCACGGTTGCGTGGCTTGGCTGTTTTCTTACCGGCGCGGCGTTTAGCCTGGTCATGCCTTTCCTCCCGCTCTACGTCGAACAGCTGGGCGTGACGGGCCATAGCGCACTCAACATGTGGTCTGGCCTGGTATTCAGCATCACGTTTCTCTTTTCCGCCATCGCCTCGCCCTTCTGGGGCGGCCTTGCCGACCGCAAGGGACGTAAAATCATGCTGCTGCGTTCGGCGCTGGGGATGGCGATTATCATGGCGCTGATGGGCGTGGCGCAGAACGTCTGGCAGTTCCTGATATTGCGCGCATTGCTGGGCTTATTGGGCGGATTTATTCCCAACGCGAACGCCCTGATCGCCACGCAAATTCCTCGCCATAAGAGCGGCTGGGCGCTTGGCACGCTCTCAACCGGTGGCGTGAGCGGCGCCCTGCTTGGGCCGCTGGCGGGGGGATTACTGGCGGATAACTACGGCCTGCGCCCGGTCTTTTTCATCACCGCCAGCGTGTTGTTCCTGTGCTTTATCGTCACCCTGGTCTGCATCCGTGAAAAATTTACGCCCGTCGCCAAAAAAGAGATGCTTCACGCCAGAGACGTGCTGACCTCGCTTAAAAATCCCAGACTGGTGCTGAGCCTGTTCGTAACGACATTGATCATTCAGGTGGCAACCGGATCGATCGCTCCTATTCTCACCCTATACGTTCGCGACCTGGCGGGTAACGTCAGCAATATTGCGTTTATCAGCGGACTGATTGCTTCTGTGCCCGGCGTGGCGGCGCTGGTTAGCGCACCGAGACTGGGGAAATTGGGTGACCGGGTCGGCCCGGAAAAGATCCTGATCTGCGCACTGATCATTTCCGTTCTGCTGCTTATCCCCATGTCGATGGTGCACTCTCCGTGGCAGCTGGGTGTGCTTCGCTTTTTGCTGGGCGCCGCCGACGGGGCGTTGCTGCCCGCCGTACAGACTCTGCTGGTCTACAACTCCACGAACCAGATTGCCGGGCGTATCTTTAGCTATAACCAGTCGTTTCGCGATATCGGTAACGTCACCGGGCCGCTTCTCGGGGCGGGTATTTCCGCCAGCTTCGGTTTTCGCGCCGTCTTTATCGTGACGGCAGGCGTGGTGCTGTTCAACGCGATTTACTCGTGGTTCAGTTTATCCCGCGCGTTACGGCCGGTGACGGAATAAGAAGAACGCCTGACGGCTTATTTTCGCATTCATACTTGCAGAATCTGATATTCAGCTATTCTTTCCCTGAAACCTTCTGGAAAACAGGGAGACACCAATGACCATGTACGCCACGCTGGAAGAAGCTATTGATGCCGCTCGTGAAGAGTTCCTTGCCGATAATCCCGGCGTTGAGGAAGAAGATGCTGACGTGCAACAACTTAATATCCAAAAATATGTTCTGCAGGATGGAGATATTATGTGGCAGGCCGAGTTCTTTGCCGATGAAGGTGAAGAAGGAGAATGTTTGCCGGTCCTGAGCGGTGCAGGTGCGCAGGCCGTGTTTGATGGCGACTATGACGAAATCGAGTTACGCCAGGAATGGCTGGAGGAGAATACGCTGCACGAGTGGGATGAGGGCGAATTTCAGCTCGAGCCACCGCTGGATACGGAAGAAGGTCAAACCGCAGCCGATGAATGGGACGAGCGTTAATTTACGCTACTCGTACGGGCCGTGGCTGGCATCGATGGGCAGCAACAGCGTGTCGAAAATCAGCGAGAACGGCAGATCGAGCACCGTCAGGTAGCGCCATGCGGAATCACGGACATCCCATTTTACGCCCGGGTAGTACTGGTTGCCATGGCCCTGACCTGGAATGGTGCGGCTGATGATGCTGCCGCAACCGCTCAGCAGGCATGCCATCATGACGACGATGATTATTTTCATCAGTAACCTCTAAAAAAATACCGGCCTCACAGCCGGTATTTTATCTGACGGGTGGCGCTTTGCTTACCCGCCTTGCTTAACCGCTTACTTCGCCTTCAGCGCCAGCGGGTTCAGCTTCAGCTCTTTGTAGTAGTTCACCCACGAAGAGTACTTCTCCGGAGCGGACCATACGCGATAGTGAAGTCTTGCCATCGTGACCGGATCGCTCAGCAGCACCAGACGACGGTCGCGATTGAGTTTTTCCGGGGTCTCGTTAAGCGCCTGCTCAACGTGACGATCGCGGGCAATCTCCAGCACCTGGCTTGCGCGGTGACGCGCGGTGGCCATTGCCGTCGCCAGAGCGTTGAATGACGGATTAAACACGGCGTGCATAAAGCCATCGTCCAGCGTGCGGTTACGGTTCTGCTCCAGATAGGTATCGGTATCCACCAGCACCTGCGGCGGGGAATACTCTTCCGGGATCAGGAACAGTTTCCAGCGTTTGGTACGCAGCCCTACCGTTGAACGGCTGGAGATCACGGACACAAACGGCGACAGGATCAGCGAGAAGACAATCGGCGCCAGCCAGAACAGGAAGCGCAGATCCAGCCAGGCCATCCCGGCCGCCCACACCAGGCCCAGCAGCAACTGAGACCCGTGACGCATGAAGGCTTCACTCCACGGCGTGGAGTCGTCATCACGCTGCGGTGAGTTCCAGACCACTTCCCAGCCCAGGAATGCACTGACCACAAACACGGTGTGGAACAGCATACGCACCGGCGCCAGCAGCACGGAGAACAGTACTTCCAGCAGCAGCGAAAGGGTGACGCGGAAGAATCCGCCGTACTCTTTCGAGCCTTTGCACCAGATCAGGATGATACTGAGCAGCTTAGGCAGGAACAGCAGCACCATGGTGGAAGCAAACAGCGCAATCGCCAGCTCCGGACGCCACTGCGGCCACACCGGGAACAGCTGGCGCGGTTGCAGGAAGTATTGCGGCTCCGTCAGGGCATGGACGACCTGCAGCGCAGTGGAGAGCGCGAGGAACATAAACCACAGCGGTGCGGAGAGATAAGACATTACGCCCGTCAGGAACACCGCACGGTGAACCGGGTGCATCCCTTTTACAAGGAACAGGCGGAAGTTCATCAGGTTACCGTGACACCAGCGGCGGTCGCGCTTGAGCTCGTCCAGCAGGTTCGGCGGCAGCTCTTCGTACGATCCCGGCAGGTCGTAGGCAATCCAGACGCCCCAGCCAGCACGACGCATCAGCGCCGCTTCCACGAAGTCATGCGACAGAATCGAACCGGCAAACGAACCCTCGCCCGGCAGCGGCGCCAGCGCACAGTGTTCGATGAACGGCTTCACGCGGATAATGGCGTTGTGGCCCCAGTAGTGTGACTCACCCAACTGCCAGAAGTGCAAACCGGCGGTAAACAGCGGGCCGTAAACACGGGTGGCGAACTGCTGGCAGCGCGCGTACAGGGTGTCCATGCCGGATGCTTTTGGCGAAGACTGAATGATCCCCGCGTTCGGGTTGGCTTCCATCAGACGCACCAGACCGCTCAGGCAGTCACCGCTCATGACGGAGTCAGCATCCAGCACGACCATGTAGCTGTACTGGTTACCCCAGCGGCGGCAGAAGTCATCGATGTTGCCGCTTTTACGCTTCACGCGACGGCGGCGGCGGCGGTAGAAGATCTGTCCTTCGCCCTGCACTTCCGCAATCAGCTCCATCCAGGCTTTTTGCTCTGCCACGCAGATATCCGGGTTGTAACTGTCGCTCAGGATGTAAACGTCGAAATGCGCCGCATTACCGGTTGCCTTTACGGACTCCCAGGTTGCACGCAGCCCCGCAAATACGCGGTCAACGTCTTCGTTACAGATAGGCATAATTAGTGCGGTACGGTGCTCGGGATTGAGGGGTTCATCCCCGACCGTTGACGCCGAAATGCTGTACTTGTCCCGTCCCATCAGCAGCTGCAGGAAGCCCATCAGCGCGGTCCAGAAACCGGCAGAGACCCAGCAGAAGAGAACCGCGAACAGCAGGAGAATGCCGCTCTGCAGGATATACGGCAGCAGCTGCATGAAGGAGACCCAGAGATCCTGGCCCATCATGTCCGTCGGATTGATAAACGCCCAGCCCTGGTAAGGCAGAATGGTTTTCATATACCAGGTCGCGACAACCGTCTGCGCCAGCGTCAGAAGCAGCAGGATATAACGGCGAATTGTCCCCACGGTACGCCATTTCTGTTCGGAGGCCTGCTCTTCTTTCGTCAGGCGCGACAGATAGCGCGGCGTGACGTCACGCCCGCGCAGGCGATCCCAGAAGCGGCCAACCGGGTTGGTGCGCCATGGATCGGGGAACATTGAGGAACGCGTCGCTTTCGGCATCGCCTGAAGCTGATCGCGTCCTTCGTCGTCTTTAATCAACTGCCCTTCTGCCAGCGAGTCCGGCCAGGCCTGCTCCAGACGCGCCTTGACTGACCCCAGCGGCGTATCATCATCACGGGAAAACTGACGATGTTCGCCATCCAGCGCGGTGTGAACCGCGCGGATGTCGCTCTTAGGCAGCGCCGCTTTTTCGATATCCGTCAGCGGCATGGCATCAATATATTCAGATGTATTATTCATTGGCAGGTAGCTGGTAGCTCCAGGTTTCACTCAGCGGCTGATCTTCACTGACCAGCGCAGCACGCATTTCAGTGGTCTGTTTCGGATCTTTCACTTTCACGCGCAGGGTCAGACGCCAGCCTTTGGTTACCGGGTTGTAACGCACGGTGTTCTCTACGATTTCACCGTTGTCACCGATGCTGGCCTGGGCCGACACCGCAGTATCAGGAGACAGTTTCTTCATATCCTGGCCGGTGAAGTCCACGACAAACGCTACCGTACCGTCAGGCTGACGGATCAGGTTAGACTGCTTCACGTCACCCGTAGAGCGGCGAGTCTGCGTCACATACGCGTTATCCGGCGCATGCAGCTTATCTTCGTCGCGGCTGAAGGTAATGGTGTACTTGAAGTTCATCTCTTTACCGGCTTCCGGCAGCTGATCCGGCGTCCAGTATGCGACGATGTTGTCGTTGGTTTCGTCGTTGGTTGGAATTTCAACCAGCTCTACCTTGCCTTTACCCCAGTCGCCTTTCGGCGTAACCCAGGCGCTTGGACGCAGGTCATAGCGGTCGTCAAGATCTTCAAAGCGAGAGAACTGACGGCCACGTTGCAGCAGGCCAAAGCCCTGCGGGTTTTCCATCGCAAAGCTGCTGACCGCCAGATGTTTCGGGTTATTCAGCGGACGCCAGATCCACTCACCGTTACCGGCATGAATAGACAGACCGTTGGAGTCATGCAGTTCCGGGCGGAAGTTGGTTGCCGGTGACGGCTGGTTCGGCCCAAACAGGAACATACTGGTCAGCGGAGCGACGCCCAGTTTGCCCACTTTGTCACGCAGGTAAACCTTAGACTGCACGTCAACGACCGTGTCACGACCTGGCATAATCACAAAGCGATAGGCACCAGTTGCGCGTGGGGAATCCAGCAGCGCATAAATAGTCAGACGTTTGTCCGTTGGTTTTGGACGCTCAATCCAGAACTCGCGGAAACGCGGGAACTCTTCACCTGATGGCAGCGCGGTATCAATAGCCAGACCGCGCGCAGAAAGCCCGTACACCTGCCCCGCGCCAATCACGCGGAAGTAGCTGGCGCCAAGCATGCTAACGATTTCGTCGTTTTTATCTTTGCTGTTGATCGGGTAAAGCACCTTGAAGCCTGCGAAGCCCAGGTCTTTCACCGTATCTTTGTCGTGCTGCACATTGCCAAAATTGAAGTAATCCGGGCTGTACTTGATCTTACGTACCGCGGTCGCCGTCACTTCATTGATGGCAACAGGCGTGTCGAAGTACATACCCTGATGATAAAATTCAAGCTTGAACGGGGTTTTAACATTGTTCCAGTACGCTTTATCGTGGTTGAACTGGATCTGCTGATAGTCCGCATACTTCATGTCGCGGAAAACGGAGGGCAGGTTACTTTTCGGCGCTTCGTAGCTCTTGCCTGCCATCGATTTTGCCTGTTTTGCGACATCGTCGATGTTAAAGGCCAGTGCCGATGAGGTATACAGTGATAACACCACCGCAACACCCAACCAACGCATTTTCATCATCTGTGGTTTATGTTTCATAATAAGTAAGCACTTCCCCCTTTGTGTGCTTATATCGATCCGATCCATTTTAATGGAAACTCAGGCAATCCGACAACATAATCACTGCTTTGTTCAGCTGCTGGCTCATGGATTAAGCAAATGAAAGAACCCGTTATTCACTTTGCGTGCTTATCCTGGAGACAGTGTGTCGGTCTTGGTGTAGGGTTGGCGTCGAATGTAACCATTATGAGCCTTAGGGATAAGGCGAAAAGTCTGAGAATGCGCAACGTTATATGAGCACAACACCGATACAACGGGAATATTTCCTCGACTCGATCCGGGCATGGCTGATGCTATTGGGGATCCCCTTTCATATTTCACTGATTTACTCCAGCCACACGTGGCATGTTAATAGCCAGATGCCCTCCTGGTGGCTGACGCTGTTTAATGACTTTATTCACGCCTTCCGCATGCAGGTGTTTTTTGTCATCTCCGGCTATTTCTCGTACATGCTTTTTTTACGCTATCCGCTTAAGCGCTGGTGGAAAGTGCGCGTAGAGCGCGTAGGTATTCCCATGTTAACCGCCATACCGCTGCTGACGCTGCCGCAGTTCATTATGCTGCAATACGTTAAAGGCAAGGCGGAGAACTGGCCGAATCTCTCGCTGTATGAAAAGTACAACACGCTGGTCTGGGAGCTGGTGTCTCACCTCTGGTTCCTGCTGGTTCTGGTGGTGCTGACCACGGTCAGTCTGGTGATTTTCAGCCGCCTGCGCCGTCATCTCAGCACAACAGCAGACTCTTTCTTCGCTAACGTCACGCTGGGCAAACTGTCGGTGCTCTTCTTACTGCTGGGGATCGCTTATGCCGCGGTGAGACGCACGCTGTTTATTGTCTATCCACCGATACTGAGCGACGGCCTGTTCAATTTTGTGGTGATGCAGTCGCTGTTCTACATTCCGTTCTTTTTAATTGGCGCGCTGGCCTTTATTCATCCAAGGCTTAAAGCGCTGTTTACCACCCCGTCACCGTGGTGCGCGGTGGGTGCGGCCATCGCGTTTGCGGCCTACCTGCTGAACCAGCGCTACGGGAGTGGCGACGCCTGGATGTATGAAACAGAAAGCGTGATCACCATGCTGTTGGGCTTGTGGATGGTGAACGTGGTGTTCGCGCTCGGCCACCGTTTGCTGAACTTTAAGTCCAGCCGCGTGACCTACTTCGTCAATGCCTCACTGTTTATCTATCTGGTGCACCACCCGTTGACGCTGTTCTTCGGGGCATACATCACGCCGCATATCGCATCCAACACGCTGGGCTTCTTTACCGGGCTGGTGTTTGTGGTGGGGATTGCCGTCGTACTCTACGAGATCCATCTGCGGATCCCTCTTCTGCGCTTCCTGTTTTCAGGAAAGCCTCAGCCGAAAGCCGCCTGAGCAGTGCGGCGCACTCACGGTGCGCCGCCTTCGCTTCAGCTCTCCAGCTCTTGTCTGCGCTGAGTCAAAAGCCGCTGATAAAGATGCGTGGTGTCTTCATCGAAGCAGACAAAAATCACCTTTTCTGGCAGCGGTTTAAGCGACAAATAGCGGTAAACCGTTTCGACGGCGATGGTCGCCGCTGCCGCCTTAGGATATCCATACACGCCGGTGCTGATGGCCGGGAACGCCATCGTTTTATAGCCGTTGTCGGCGGCAAGCCGCAGACAGTTTCGGTATGCCTCCTCCAGAAGGCTCGCTTCATGCTGGTCTCCGCCGTGCCACACGGGCCCGACAGCATGAATCACCGCTTTGGCAGGAAGGTTGCCCGCCAGCGTAATCACCGCATGGCCCGGTGGGCATTCACCCTGTTGCTGACGCACGATTTTACAGGCTTCCAGTAACTGCGGTCCGGCAGCCCGGTGAATAGCGCCGTCTACGCCTCCTCCCCCCATCAGGGAAGGATTGGCCGCATTGACGATGACGTCGACATGAACTGTCGTAATATCGCCATGAATAACTTCAATTTGCGGTTTCATAAAGCCCCTCTGCTGCCCGCCTTTTTTATAAGTGTATCGCAGAGGGGTTATTGAGAAAAACGATAGGCATAAAACCGCGCCCGCCGACGGGCGCGCACGGGTATTAACGGTACTGGATCTGAACAACCGCGAGCGTTTTTTCAGGATTCAGGTACGTCATATTCACTGTCGCCAGGCCGGAAGCCGTCGCCTTGCCGTTCAGCGCGTCGCCGTAACTCACCATACGCGTTTGCATACGATTTTTTTCCGGACACGACACCGCCAGCTGCCGCTGCTGCTGGGTAACTTCGCAAGGGTCAGCAACGATTGCGCCGCGAAAGTGAATAACGCCGCCCTGCGCGAGCGTGGCCGAATAAGCTGGAGCGATAAATGCCGAAACAAGCAGGCCCAGACCTGAAATAAGAGGTGCAAAAGAGTGGGTCACGATATGTACTCCTCAATGAAAATCGTCCATGAGGGGCAAACGCGCTTCATTATGCAAACGAAGGCTGACGTTACGGAACCTAACAACGTAGTTCCTGATAACAGCTTAGTTCAACGGCAAATATTCACAATGCATTGATTTCATGAATATTTACAGCGCACCCCCGGCTGGCGACCACTGCTGTGATAAATGAAGCGCTTTTCCATCCGTGACGGTGACAACGATTTTTATCGTGTCTTCCGCAGAAATAGTTAAACTCAACCGCGTTAAATCAATCGGCTGATTAGCGGGAATAAAAAGGGTATTTTGCTGTCGCGAAGCACTTTGCCCACTCTGCCCTTCCTTCAAAGAGAGGATCTGAACCTGACAATCACACGGTTCCGTCAAAATGACCTGCGGAATAATGGTCGTCATATTTCCCTGCTGTGACGTTTGAAAGGTTATCTGCCCGGAAAGCGCGGCAAGGAGAATGAAGGTATTCATGAGGAACTCCCGAAAAAAAACAGGGCATCGGCCCTGTTTTTTTGTAGTACAGATTTCAGTATCAGTACTGATGCGCTGTCGCGTGGTTACCAAAGCCGATCTGGGTAACGTTGACGGTGGAGTTAGACGCCGTCTGGTCTACGAGCGCACCGTTAAGGCCGCCGTACTGGCTAACATTCATAACGGATTTTTTGCTGTTCCACTGGTCGAGTGTCGCACTGTTGCCAAAGCCGTTCTGGGTCAGGTTGATTTTGCTGTCGTCAGAACCCTGACCGACATCAGCCCCGTTACCGCCACCGGTCTGGCTAATATTAAGAACGGAATTTCTGGCATCTGTCTGCAACGCCAGCGCGGAGTTACCGCCACCGTTCTGATAAATATTCAGGGTTGAATTTGGACCACTGTTTCCGCCATGACCGTGTCCATGACCCCATCCGCCCTGATTAATCATACCAGCCATAGCACTACCAGAAACGACGATTGCTGCAAGTGCTGCCACTTTGATAAATTTCATGGTAAACCCCCATCGGATTGATTAACGTCGTCGCGAAATAGCTAGCGCTGAATAACGCGAATTGCCATCTGCGACTGTTTCTGCACTACAACTGCGGTTTTCTGCGTACCGTACTGCGTAATATTTGCTCTATTACCCGACCCTTTCTGGATAATTTTCGCACTATTACCATATCCATCCTGCGTAATACCTGCATCGTTCCCGTTACCGCTCTGATCGATCCAGGCAATATTGTAAGTCCCTGATTGATCAACTCTCGCTCTGTTGCCTGCCCCATCCTGAGAAATGACGGACAAGAGTTTCGATCCTTCCTGGCGAAGCTGAGCGTCATTAAATACGCCCTGTTGACCAATAATGGCTGCCTGATTTAATGATGAATAACTTAATTCATTAACCGCAAAATTATATTCAGCGTTTGCCAAATCTGAATTCGCGGCGGTTACAAATCCAGGCGCACCCAGTAATGTAAACATCAAAAATAACGATGTGTTTTTCATGTTGTCACCCTGGACCCGGCTACCTGAAAACACCCTGATCGTATTTCGTATTAAACGACTCGTTTTTGTTAACGCGTCGTTACGGTGAAGAGTATGTCCGCTGAAACATTTTAAATATCTCACCCGCGCGGCTTATTTTTATTTTTCAGGTCACCACAAAGTTGTAATTTGCACCATAAAAGGCATTACACAGGCCGTTTTTATTTTTTTATGAAATATTTATGCGCGACATGTTGTACAACGGCGAGACAGCCGTCCATGCCCCTTCCCGCGTTGTTTAAGCGTAACGCCAGGATGACATTTTCTTCAGGGCGTGACACAAGGCGAGTTTTCTTAAGCCAGAAAAACCAGAACGGCATGACTTAGAAAGTATCAGTTACTCATACCTGGGTACAAACTAAACAAAATAATAAATACTTATAAATATTAACTAGTTAATTATATTTGTATGATTTTTAAAATCTATGCACTACTATTTCCATGTACAACTTTCATATCAAATAGCAACATTAAAAATCTGCAATTTTAACAAATTAATATTGATTTTTACATCTTGTTACATGATTAACACTTGCTTTAAAATTCGTAAAAGCTAGATTGAAATTAGATGTACGAAATTGGTTTTATATTTACCTCCCTGTGGAGGTTATGTTCTGATTCTACACACAGCAGTGCAACATCTGTCAGTACTTCTGGTGCCCTCTTCTTTACAGAGAGGGCGGCTGTCAGGTGCCAAAAATAAGTGGGGTTTCATCATGTATAATGAAGTCCATAGTTTACATGGTCATACATTACTGTTGATCACAAAACCTTCTCTGCAAGCGACAGCTTTATTACAACATTTAAAGCAATCTCTATCACTGAACGGGAAATTGCATAATATTCAACGTTCTTTTGATGATATTGCGCCTGGCAGCATCATTCTGTTTGATATGATGGAAGCCGATAAAAAGCTTATCCATTACTGGCAAGATAACTTAAGCAGGAAAAACAATAATATCCGCGTGTTATTATTGAATACGCCTGATGAATATCCTTTCAGAGATATTGAAAGCTGGCCGCATATCAATGGCGTGTTCTACGTCACTGAAGAAGAAGTTCGGGTGGTAGATGGTCTACAAGGCATATTGCGCGGCGAATGCTATTTCTCGCAAAAGCTGGCCAGCTACCTCATCACGCACTCCGGAAATTACCGCTATAACAGTTCGGAATCAGCGCTGCTCACCCACCGTGAGAAAGAGATCCTGAACAAATTACGCATTGGTGCTTCAAATATTGAAATCGCCCGTTCGTTATTTATCAGCGAAAATACGGTAAAGACGCACCTTTATAATCTTTTCAAGAAGATAGCTGTTAAAAACCGAACTCAGGCGGTTTCATGGGCAAACGATAACCTCAGGCGTTAATCACATGAAGCGCACGTTGAGTTGGATCGCCGCAGCGAGTCTCCTGCTCGCTGCAGGGAACCTGCAGGCCGTTGAGGTCGAAGTTCCCGGATTGTTAACTGACCACACTGTTTCATCGATCGGGCACAGTTTTTACCGGGCCTTCAGCGATAAATGGGACAGTCCCTACACGGGTAATTTAACAATCAACGAGCGGCCCAGTGCACGATGGGGAAGCTGGATAACCATAACGGCCAATCAGGACGTTATTTATCAAACGTTTTTATTCCCCTCGAAAACAGACTTCGAAAAAAACGTAGCCTTAGCACTGGCTCAAACTGAAGACGCTATTAATCGCCTGCAAATAGATAAAGCCCTATTAAGCACCAGCGATTTAGCAAAAGATGAGTTCTAGCGAACCGATATGCGGAGGCTGTCATGCGTATTGCATATGCAGTTGTTTCGATCATGCTTATTGCTCCCCTGAGCTGGGCCGGAAATATGACCTTCCAGTTCCGTAACCCTAACTTTGGCGGTAACCCCAACAACGGTGCCTTTCTGCTGAATCAAGCTCAGGCACAAAACTCCTATAAAGATCCGAGCTTTCAGGATTTTACCGTTGATACCCCTTCCGCACTGGATAACTTCACCCAGGCTATCCAGTCGCAGATTTTAGGGGGATTGCTGACCAACATTAATACCGGCAAACCCGGCCGAATGATGACCAACGACTTTATCGTCGACATCGCCAACAGGGACGGACAGCTCCAGTTGAATGTGACCGATCGTAAAACCGGAAAAACTTCCACCATAGAGGTTTCCGGCCTGCAAAATAATTCAACTGACTTTTAAACAATAGCTAAATAAGGACAACGACCATGCAGCGCTTCCTGATATTTGTTGCAGTGTGCTTATTGAGCGGTTGTTTAACTGCTCCGCCTAAAGAAGCTGCAAAACCCACATTAATGCCGCGGGCCCAAAGTTACCGTGATTTAACCCATTTGCCTTCACCTACGGGCAAGATATTTGTCTCGGTATACAACATTCAGGATGAAACCGGACAATTTAAACCTTATCCGGCAAGTAACTTCTCCACCGCGGTGCCGCAAAGCGCCACCGCCATGCTGGTGACTGCACTTAAAGATTCGCACTGGTTTATTCCGCTGGAACGCCAGGGGCTTCAGAACCTGTTAAATGAACGAAAAATCATTCGTGCCGCGCAGGAGAATGGCACCGTTGCGGACAATAACCGGATGCCTCTGCAGTCTCTGGCCGCCGCAAACGTGATGATTGAAGGGTCGATTATCGGTTACGAGAGCAACGTGAAATCGGGTGGCGTGGGCGCGCGCTACTTCGGTATCGGCGCAGATACCCAGTACCAGCTCGACCAAATTGCGGTTAACCTGCGCGTCGTGAACGTCAGTACCGGTGAAGTGCTCTCTTCGGTCAACACCAGCAAAACGATTTTGTCTTATGAAGTTCAGGCTGGGGTATTCCGCTTCATCGATTACCAGCGCCTGCTGGAGGGAGAAATTGGCTACACCTCTAACGAACCGGTCATGATGTGTCTGATGTCAGCCATTGAAACCGGCGTGATCTTCTTAATCAACGATGGTATCGATCGCGGGCTGTGGGATCTGCAAAACAAAGCGGACGTGCAGAACCCGATCCTGGTGAAATACCGTGATATGTCGGTGCCTCCGGAATCCTGACGGGCAGCGCATAAAAAAGGCGAGATGATTATCTCGCCTTTTTTTTATTCACTCACCGCGGTGATGTTTTGCGTTTTTTCCCGTCGCGCCGCCAGCCAAAGACCGCTGTTCTTCATGGCGTAGCCAAACAGCAGCCCCAGCGCCAGGGAAGGAACCACCAGCTTCCAGTCCCCCTGCCCGGCAAAGGTTGCGCAGGCCCCCATAAAGGTTCCCGGCACAAACGACAGCAGCAGATGCTTCGCCTGGATGCACATCAGGAACGCGACGACACCCGTCATGACGTACCCCAGCATCTCCAGATGCGGCGCCAGCGCGCTGCCTTTCATGATGACCAGCGCCCAGATAACGCCGCTCATCAGCGTGCAGCCTGAGATAAAGAGCCCTTTCAGCCCGCCCTGAGGACAGGCGAAATAGGCCGTGCAGCCCAGGAAGCCAGCCCAGCTTAACAGACCGAGAGACACCGCTACCCATCCCCAAATACCGGAGAGGATGCCCGTCGTGATTGCAATACAAAGTAATATGTTCATGGCGCGCATCTTAGCAGAAGCGCGCCGTAGAAATGCGATCAGAAGCACATTACGTGCAAGTTGAAATGTATCGTTGCAGGATTTTTGTGATTTACATCACTCCTCGCTCTCTTCTTCCAGCTCATCCCACATTGCTGCAATGGCGTCACGCGTCAGCGGGGCCAGCGTTCGCCAGAACGGAGAGGTGGCATGAGCTTCCACTTTACCCAGGAAGGTCCCCACCCACGGCAGCAGATAGGTTTCGAAGAGGATCCCGATGGCTTCATTTTCATCGTCGCCAGCGTTGTCTTCGATCCAGGACGCGGCCAGCAGCAGCGTACCGATATGATCGGCTGGGGTATCGCTCAGGGGCATCCCGCGTTCTGAAAGGAATGCCCGCACTTCCGCTTCGGTCGCGCCTTCCTGCCAGGCGGAACGATACGGCGACACGCGGCACTCTTCGCCCACGAACAGAGCATTGTAGTCCGTTGAGATCTGCTGCATATCGCAGCTTTTCTGCAGGCGCTCCAGTAACTCATCCTGTTCCAGCGGCCAGTTCTGCGCCAGTTTACCTTCGCGAATCAGCGTAAACAGCGGCACCAGCAGCGGGTCCTGCGGCTGGCGGTAATACAGGGAGCCCAGCACGCGGCAAAGGATGGAAAATTCATTCATTGTTTTATTCCGTTATTCAATTAAAGATCGGCAAATTCATCAATCGGCGCCATGCCGCGCGACTCGAGGAAATCAAGCATACGACGCGGCGTGACGTTCAGGATGCGCTCTTCCGGGAAATCCACATCCTGCAATATTTTCAGGCACTCGCTAAAATCCCCCAGCGTGAAGGCCGTGTGCGAATCAGAGCCCAGCGCCACCATGCCACCCGCATCACGCACGGCGGCAGCCACTTCGCGACAGTTGGCTTCACTGCCTTTACGCGAGTGCACGAACGAGGAGTTGTTAATCTCCAGCGCCACGCGGTGTTTCGCCGCGGCCTGCGCCACGGCCTGAATATCAATCGGGTATTTCGGATTGCCCGGATGGCTGATGATGTGCACATTGCCGCTGGCAATAGTGGCAATCATCGCCGCGGTATTGGTCTCTTTATCCTGCGGCGGGAAAACCGGCTCATGGAAACCGGCAAGGATCAGATCTAAGGAGGTCAGCATCGGGCCGGTACAGTCAATTTCACCATCGGTGTTTTTGATGTTCGCCTCAATGCCGCGCAGTATCCCAATGCCGTCCACCAGACGTGGCCAGATACGCATATTCACAAAATGCCAGTAGTGCAGCGCATCCGCCATATCCGGGCCGTGATCGGTTATCGCGAACAGCTTGATGCCCTTAAGCTTCGCCTGGGCGATATAATCATGGAGGTTGCTATACGCGTGGGTGCTGGCGACGGTGTGCATATGCAGGTCAACGGGATACATCTTTCTCTCCTCTGCGTTTTTTCCAAAGGATAGCAGTTATCAGCGGCGAATATTAGCAAAAACCCGGCGAACGCCGGGTTTCTCTCAGTAGCCGCGCTGTCGGTCGACCTGTCCGGTGACCGGGTTACCCTTCTCTATTTCACCGATCGTGTGCGAGATATAGGCCACCGCCTCGGCAGGTCGCGTCACGGCGGCAACGTGCGGAGTCATTGCCACGCGCGGGTGTCGCCACAGCGGGCTTTCCTCCGGCAGCGGCTCACGGCTGTAGACATCCAGCATGGCGCCTTTAAGCTTCCCGCTATCCAGCGCCTTCAGCAGATCTGGCTCGACCAGATGCACGCCGCGCGCCAGGTTCATCAGATAGCTCTGGTCGTCCAGCTGGTTGAGCAGGCCTTCATTGATAATCCCCACCGTTTCCGCCGTATTGGGCAGCAGGTTAATCAGCACACGCGTGCCGTTCAGGAAGGCCGGAAGCTCATCCGTTCCGGCAAAGCTCTCAACGCCCGGATAGTCTTTACGGCTGCGGCTCCAGCAGCGCAACGGGAAGCCCCACGGCGCGAGCGCTTCAGCCACTTTCGAACCCAGCACGCCTGCGCCGAGGATACCAACGGTAAACGCTTCGCGCGGATATTCAGGCAGCGGCTCCCAGCGGGATTGCTGCTTAAGCGCCTGATAGTCATCAAAGCGGCGGAACCAGTGCAGCACCTGGCTGACGGCATATTCCTGCATTTGCTGGCCCATACCGGTATCTTCCAGGCGGAACAGAGGAATATCTTCCGGCAGCATTTCAGGGTGTGCTTTCAGCTTGCTCAGAATGGAATCCACGCCGGCTCCAAGCGCAAACACGGCCTTTAACTTACGGCCCTGGAGCATTTCTACCGGCGGATGCCAGACCAGCGCGTAGTCAGCATGTTCGTTATCGCCCCGCTTCCACTCACGAACGCGAGCGCCCGGCAGTGCCGCAGAAAGTGCCTTAATCCAGTAAGCCGTATCAAAAGTGGGGTGATAGAAGAGTATATCCATAGTCAATCCTGCCTTTTATTGCGCTGATTTATTTTGCTTTTTAACTGGACGGTCAGCATAGCAAATTTATTGCGTGACCGTGTTGTTGATAAAAAAGACGCTTTCAGCACATTTAAGAATCATGTTGCCTGAAGTTTGTCTAAACGCGCTAAATTACTGAAAAAGTGGGTTGACGGCAGTTCGGCTTTTCCTTACATTAGCGCCCGTCCCAGCAACAACGGGATGACAATATGGTGAGGTGTCCGAGTGGCTGAAGGAGCACGCCTGGAAAGTGTGTATACGGCAACGTATCGGGGGTTCGAATCCCCCCCTCACCGCCATATTTTAAGAAGAGCTCGCATGAAAATGCGGGCTTTTTTTTCGCATGTTGCACGCCTGCGGGGGGATGAGAACCCCCGACCGGGGTTCGACAACTGGCGCAGCCAGTTGGACAGACTGTGAGCAAAGCGAACAGGCTGCCCGCAGGGCGAGCGAAGCGAGTCAATCCCCCCCGGTGCTATATTCAGCTCGGTGCAGCCTGAGCGCCTCACCCTAACCCTCTCCCCGAAAGGGCGAGGGGATCGTTACTCCTCCACCATCCGCGCATACTCTTCAGTAAGAAAATCCACCAGCGTTCTGACGGACGGCAGCAAACCTCGTCTGGAAGGATAAACAGCGTGGATCACTTCCCGTCGGGGTTCCCATGCGTCCAGCACCCTTACCAGTTCCCCGGATGCCAGCTGATCCTTGACCATCAAAATCGGCAGCTGCACCACACCCACCCCCGCCATCGCCGCTTCACGCAGCGCCAGCATGTCGGTGGTAATAAAGCGCGGCGTGTAATGAATCGCGGCTTTCGCTCCCTCCGGCCCGCTCAGCTCCCATCTGTGCTGCTGCTTTCCCACCCCCATGCTCAAACCCGGCCACTCGCTCAGCTCAGAGGGCACGGCAGGGTGACCCATCCGCGCAATCAGCGCAGGGCTCGCCACCAGGCAGTGTCCCCTGTCTGCCAGCACTCTTAACACCAGGTCGCTGTCATCAAACGGACGTGGACGAACGCGGATCGCCACGTCGATGCCCTCTCCCACCAGATCAACCCGTCGGTTGGTGGCCTCAAGCTGAAGATTGATCCCCGGATAGCGCGCCATAAACCGCGCCAGCATGGGCCCCACGTGCACGTGCAGCAAGGTGACCGGACAGGTGATCCTGACCACGCCGCGTGGCTCGGCCTGCAACGCCGCCACCGCCTCTTCCGCAGCTTCGGCCTCTACCAGCATGGCTTTACAGTGCTGATAGAACGTCAGCCCCACTTCCGTCACCGTAAACTGCCGGGTGGTGCGCTGGATCAACCGCACGCCAAGGCGCTCTTCCAGCAGGGCAATCCGGCGGCTCAGTTTTGACTTGGGCTGATCGAGCGCCCGACCCGCCGCCGCAAATCCACCATGGTCCACCACCTTCACAAACCACGCGAAATCATTGAGATCCTGCATACGCCCTCATCGTTCCATATTCAGAACAGTGAATGTCATTTTCACTATCTACCGGGATATTAACCCTGAATATAAGCTAATTACATCAACAGAACATCAGGAGTTCATCATGAAAAACGTAACAGGCGTTTATACCGCACCTCGTCCGCACTGGGTCGGTGACGGTTTCCCGGTTCGTTCAATGTTTTCTTACCAGACGCACGGCGAGCCGCTGAGCCCGTTTCTGCTGCTGGACTATGCCGGACCGTACACCTTCCCGGCGGACGGCGCGAAACGCGGCGTGGGCGAGCATCCTCATCGCGGCTTTGAAACGGTGACCATCGTTTACGCCGGCGAAGTGGAGCATCGCGACTCCACCGGCAGAGGCGGCGTTATTGGCCCCGGCGACGTGCAGTGGATGACGGCGGGCGCAGGCATCCTGCACGAGGAGTTCCACTCCAGCGCCTTCGCGCAGAAAGGCGGTGAACTAAAAATGATGCAGCTGTGGGTCAACCTGCCCGCCAAAGACAAAATGGCGACGCCCGGCTACCAGAGCATCACCAAAGCGGATATCCCGGTGGTCACGCTGCCGGATAACAGCGGCACGCTGCGGGTCATCGCCGGTCGCCTTGAGGACGTGACGGGCCCGGCCCATACCTTCTCACCGCTGAACGTCTGGGACATCGCGCTTAACCAGGGCAGCCATCTGACGCTCAACCAGCCCGAAGGCTGGAGCACGGCGCTGGTGGTACTTGAGGGCAGCGTAACGGTGAACGGCACCACGCCAGCGGGTGAAGCGCAGCTGGTTGTGCTAAGTCAGAGCGGTGAAAAGCTGCATCTGGAAGCGAACAGCGACGCGAAATTGCTGCTGATGGCCGGTGAGCCGCTGAATGAACCGATTGTGGGCTACGGCCCGTTTGTGATGAACAGTAAAACCGAGATCGCGGAAGCCATTCGTGATTTCAACTCCGGCCGCTTTGGCCAGATCTGAACGTAATTAAGGAGCGCAATATGTCTACCCCTGCAAACTTCAACGGTGCACGTCCCGTCATTGACGTAAATGATGCCGTCATGCTGCTTATCGACCACCAGAGCGGGCTGTTCCAGACCGTCGGCGACATGCCCATGCCGGAGCTGCGCGCCCGTGCGGCGGCGCTGGCAAAGATCGCCACGCTGGCGAAGATCCCGGTGATCACCACCGCCTCCGTTCCACAGGGACCGAACGGCCCGCTTATCCCGGAGATCCACGCCAACGCGCCGCATGCGCAGTATGTGGCCCGCAAAGGTGAGATCAACGCCTGGGATAACCCGGAATTCGTGGCGGCGGTAAAAGCTACCGGTCGCAAGACGTTAATTATTGCAGGCACGATCACCAGCGTCTGCATGGCCTTCCCGTCCATCAGCGCGGTGGCGGCCGGATATAAAGTGTTTGCGGTGATTGATGCCTCCGGCACCTACAGCAAAATGGCGCAGGAGATCACCCTGGCCCGCGTGGTCCAGGCAGGCGTGGTGCCGATGGATACCGCCGCTGTGGCCTCTGAGATCCAGCGAACCTGGAACCGTGAAGATGCGGCTGAATGGGCTGAGGTATACACCCACATCTTCCCGGCCTACCAGCTGCTGATCGAAAGCTACGGCAAAGCGCAGGAGGTGGTGAAAAACAGCGAAGTGCTCGATTCGCAGCGTTAATCCTGCGCTATACGACATAAGCTGATTAAGGCTTAACCGAACAAGCACGAATGCAGAAAATCTGCTTGACCGCTTTCGCGCAACTCCCTATAGTAGCGCCCCGTTGCCCCCTAAGCGGTCAGGCAGCAAAACAATATGGTGAGGTGTCCGAGTGGCTGAAGGAGCACGCCTGGAAAGTGTGTATACGGCAACGTATCGGGGGTTCGAATCCCCCCCTCACCGCCATATTCAAGATGAGAGCTCGTACGAAAGTACGGGCTTTTTTCTTTTGGATCGCACCTGGGGATTCGAACCTTGAGACTCCCTGCGCTCTTTATGCCTGGTGGCGCTACGCTTACCAGGCCTACGGGTATTGTAGGTCGGGTAAGCGCAGCGCCACCCGACAACATGCCTGCACATAAAACAAAGCCCGGTTTCCCGGGCCTTGAACACAACAGCACACTCAGTAATACGCTTGCAGTGTGCGCTGACAGAGCGCCGAGCGCACGCAGTCCTCTTTGGTGAAACGAACCACCCCAATCATCTCATCTTCCTCAAAACGTGACATGGCGTCGCTGAGGCCGGACTTCACGCCCGACGGCAGGTCACACTGGGTAATATCGCCGTTGACGATAACCGTCACGTTCTCCCCGAGGCGCGTTAAAAACATCTTCATTTGCGCAGCGGTCACGTTCTGAGCCTCGTCGAGAATAACGACCGCATTTTCAAATGTACGTCCGCGCATATAGGCGAACGGCGCGATTTCCACCTTGCCAATCTCTGGTCGCAGGCAGTACTGCATAAAGGATGCACCCAGTCGCTTCACCAGCACGTCATAGACGGGCCTGAAGTACGGAGCAAACTTCTCCGAAATATCGCCGGGCAGGAAGCCGAGATCTTCATCAGCTTGCAGTACAGGACGGGTAACAATAATGCGCTCCACGTCCTTATGGATCAGCGCTTCCGCTGCTTTGGCTGCACTGATCCAGGTTTTCCCGCATCCGGCTTCGCCGGTTGCAAAGATGAGCTGTTTACTCTCGATAGCATTCAGGTAGTGCGCCTGAGCCTCATTGCGCGCCACAATTGGAGAATTATCACGGCTGTCTCTGGCCATGCCAATTGCTTCTACGCCACTCATCTGCACAAGCGAGGTGACCGATTCTTCTTCACGCTGTTTATGGCTACGTGAGTCCCGTCTCAGCACACGTTTTGCTTCGCGACGAGCTTTGATCACTGCTTTTTGTCTTCCCATGGATAGCACCTTGAGTTGTTGGTATTCATCACACGCGCCAGCTTCGGCACGATTATGCGCACGAACATCAGAGGGTTGGCTTCCTTGTAAGCCATTGCTTGCTTTATCAGATGACGATACAGAACGGCTACGCGCACCGGTCTGCACGTCGGTCGAATCAGATTCTTGAGGTGTGGGGGAGAATTTAGTGGTGAGGAAATCGCTGCCGGAGTCTGAGCCTCCGCGCCGGGTGCTGCGGTTGTTATGTTTACCTTGTCCAGTACAGGACGCAACCATTCGCGATCTCCATAGTGATTCAGCATCACTGCCGGGAACTACCGCTGTCTTATCTTAAGTACATCAGGAGTTATCATAAATGCAACATTTATTTTACCTGAATGCAACTTTTAAGACTGTTCCTGCAGCGGAATCAGTCTTATATATGAATATTACAGAAATATAACAATAAGATAGTCATATGAAAAAATAATGTCCCCGCGAACTATCGCAGGGACGATTATCAGGCTTCCATCAGACCTTGTGCGAGATACGCGCCAGCATCGCGCGCGCCGGGCAGGGCAAAGAAATAGCCGCCGCCGATGGGCTTAATGTACTCTTCCAGCGCTTCGCCGTTTAACCGCTTCTGCACGGTCAGGAAGCCTTTCTCCAGATCGTGCTGATAGCAGACGAACAGCAGCCCCATATCAAGCTGGCCGGAATTAGTCACGCCCAGCGAATAGCTGTAGCCACGGCGCATCATCAGGCTGGACTGCGTCTCTTTGGTGCGCGGGTTGGCAAGGCGAATATGGCTGTCGAGCGCGATAACGTCGCCATCCGGGTCGTTCGCGTAGTCCGGCACATCATGCTCGTGCTTCATGCCCAGCGGCGCCCCGCTCTGCTTGTCGCGGCCAAAAATCGTCTGCTGCTCTTTCAACGGCGTGCGGTCCCAGAACTCCACGTGGAACTGAATAATGCGCACAGCCTGGTAGCTGCCGCCCACAGCCCATGCGGGTTCCCCCTGATCTGCCGTCACCCACACCACGTCTTTCATCAGCGCCGCATCGCTACTGTCCGGGTTGGCCGTGCCGTCCTTAAAGCCCAGCAGGTTAACCGGCGTCTCTTTGCCTTTGCTGCGGGCGGCGTGGTCAGAGATAAACCCTTCCCGCTTCCAGCGCACGCTCAGCAGATCCGGCGTGTGCTTGATGATATCGCGCAGGGCGTGGATCACCGTGTCCTGGGTATTGGCACAAATCTGCAGCAGCAGATCGCCATGGCACAGCGCCGCGTCGAGGGAGTCATTCGGGAAACGCGTCATCTTCTGCAGCGCGTTAGGCTTCTGTTTTGCCAGGCCGTAGCGGCCGTCAAACAGCGACTCCCCTACCGACACGGTAATGGTCAGGTTATCCGGCGCGATAAACGCCCCGAGGATACCGGAATCCATCGGCGGCAGGCGCGGGTTCGGCGTATCCGGTGCCGGCCCGCCCGCGGTAAGAAACGCGATGCGCGCCGTCAGCAGGCGGAACAGACGCTCCAGATCTGCCTTATCGCTTGCCAGCGAATCAAAGGCCACCAGCATCATGGAAGCCTGCTGCGGCGTGAGAATACCCGCCTGGTGCGCGCCATAAAACGGCTGGGTCTCCATGCGGGCATCCGGCGAGAGCGTACCGGGCGCGCTCTGCGGTTTCGCCGCATGCGCCACCGGGCAACCTCCCGCCAGGGCAAACGCGCCGCCCAGCGCCCCTACCCCTTTTAACAAACGACGTCGGGAAGGTTCCGCCACGTCGAATTCTTCGTGCTTGTTCATCGTGCTTAGTCCAGACCCAGTACGCCGCGCAGCAAGGAGAGATCTTCCGCCAGCGTCGTAATCGGGCCTTTCAGCGCGTTACGGTCGGCGTCGGTCAGCTTGTCGTAGGTTTCGAACCCGTCTTTGGTACGGTACTTCGCCAGGATGGTATCGACCTTTTTGAAGTTGGCATCTACTTTCGCCAGCAGTTCGCCGTTCTCTTTCTGCAGCTGAGGACGCAGCAGCTCGACAATCTTCTGCGCACCGTCGACGTTGGCCTGGAAGTCCCACAGGTCGGTATGGCTGTAGCGATCTTCTTCACCGCTGATTTTGCTCGCGGCCACTTCTTCAATCAGACCGGCCGCGCCGCCCACCACCTTCGACGGCGGGAAGGCCAGCTCGCTGATGCGCTTTTGCAGCTCCAGCACGTCGGTGTTCAGCTGCCCGGCGTATTTCTCCATTCCTTTGGTGGAGTTATCACCAAACAGGGCTTTTTCCAGACGGTGGAAGCCGGTGAATTTCGGATCGGCGGCCTTCTGCTCGTAGTCATCTTCGCGGGCATCAATGCTGCCGTCGAGGTCAGAGAACAGCTCGGCAATCGGCTCGATGCGCTCGTAGTGCTGACGGGTTGGCGCGTACAGGGATTTCGCTTTTTCGATATCGCCAGCTTTCACGGCGTCGGTGAAGGCTTTGGTACCCGTGACCAGGTCCGCCGTCTCTTTGGTGACGTAGGCTTTATAGGCGGTGATAGCGTCGCCCAGGCTCAGCAGGGCCGTGCCTTTGGCCGCGTCCGCCGTCGCTGCACCTTTGACGATCAGCTTGCCTTTAGGGTTGGTCAGCAGGCCGCAGGTCATGTCGTATTCACCCGGCTGCAGGTTGGCGGTCATCTTCTGGCTGAAGCCCGGCGCGATGTTCTCGCGCTCTTCCACCACCATCACGCCTTTGAGGATCTCCCACTCCAGCGCCTTCTGGCTGTGGTTCTGAATGATAAACTGGGTTTTACCGCTGTTAACCGTGATGGTCATCGGCTCGCACTGCTTATCGTTAACGGTGACTTTTACCTGCGGAATATCCGCAGCCTGCGCAGCGAATGCAGAAGCGAACAGCGCGGCAATGCCTGCGCACAATGCACTACGACGAAACTGAATTGCCATGACTCTTCCCTTAAAAAGTATGTTGTAACTAAAACAATAATTACGGCGCAACGCGCGACGCCTGCGTACCGGTACGCGGCGGCATCGCGAACAGCACCAGCGCCGGAACCAGATAGATAAAGTACATCGCCACTTCGCTGACGCTCGGCGTTTCCTGGTAGCCGAAGATGCCTTCGAGCAGGGTGCCGGTCAGTGAATGGGTGGAGAGAACGTTGCTAAGATCGAACGCCACGTCCTGGAAGTGGTTCCACAGGCCCGCCTCGTGGAAGGCGCGGATCGCCCCTGCCGCCAGCCCCGCGGCCACCAGCAGAATGAACAGGCTGGTCCACTTAAAGAAGGCGCCCAGGTTGAGGCGAATGCCGCCCCAGTAGAGCAGAAAGCCCAGCACCACCGCCGTTGCCAGACCGAGCATGGCGCCCAGCGGCGGCCAGATGCCCACATCCTGCTGGAATGCCGCCAGCAGGAAGAAAACCGATTCCAGACCCTCGCGCGCCACGGCGAAAAAGACCATCATAATCAGCGCCCAGCCGTGGTGATTCCCCTTCTGCAGAGCGTTATCCACCGCCTGCTCCAGCTGCACCTTCACGTTGCGGGAAACTTTGCGCATCCAGAAGACCATCCACGTCAGGATGAACACCGCAATCACGGCGACGATACCTTCAAACAGCTCCTGCTCTTTCTGCGGGAATTCGCCGGTGGTTTCATTGATGAGGATACCTAAGCCCAGGCAGAGCGCCGCGGCAAGGAAGACGCCAACCCACATCACGCCAATCCAGCGCCCACGCTGGGTGCGCTTCAGATAGCTGGCGATAAGGCTGACAATCAGGGCCGCTTCAAGGCCTTCACGTAACATAATGAGAAATGGAACAAACATGCCGACACCTTAAATGTTTATCGCGGTCAACTGATGCAAAGAAAGGTAAATTCTTGTGATAGTGATTATCATTACGGCGAAAGGAAACACAAGCGAAATGTGTGGTGATTTGATGACGAGTTGTAAACGCAAAGCCTGTTAATAGTTGCCGCCGTTACCGTTAAGTTTATAAGTTATAATAAAAATGCCCATTTACGGTTAACCAGTGCTGTGGCTAAATATCCGCCTCAAAAACCAACCGAAAATATTCCATGTTTAAGATTGTCCATTTCCTGCTGGCGCTGGTGATTATTCTTGCGCTTGCCTGGCTGGTGAGTTTCGACCGCCGAAAAATTCGCATTCGTTATGTTTTACAGCTGATTGTTATTGAAATTGCTCTGGCGTTCTTTTTCCTGCACGCCGAAAGCGGGCTATTCCTGATTAAATACGTTTCCGGCTTCTTTGAGTCACTGCTGAAATTTGCCTCGGAAGGGACGAATTTCGTCTTTGGCGGAATGGGTGAAAAAGGGCTGGCGTTTATTTTCCTCGGCGTGCTGTGTCCGATTATTTTTATTTCCGCACTGATTGGTATTCTCCAGCACTGGCGGATCCTGCCGATTTTTATTCGAATCATCGGAACGCTGCTGTCAAAACTGAACGGCATGGGCAAGCTGGAATCGTTCAACGCGGTGAGCTCGCTGATCCTTGGCCAGTCGGAAAACTTCATTGCCTATAAAGGCGTGCTGGGTGATCTCTCCTCGCGTCGTTTGTTCACTATGGCGGCCACGGCCATGTCGACGGTCTCCCTGTCGATTGTCGGTGCCTATATGACCATGCTCGACGCCAAATTTGTCGTTGCCGCGCTGATCCTGAACATGTTCAGCACCTTTATTATTCTCTCGGTCATTAACCCGGTGCGTCCGGAAGCCGAGCCGGATATCAAGCTGGAAAAACTGCACGAATCCCAGAGCTTCTTTGAAATGCTGGGCGAGTATATTCTGGCCGGTTTTAAGGTGGCGATGATTATTCTGGCGATGCTGATTGGCTTTATCGCCCTCATCAGCGCCGTTAACGCCCTCTTCTCCAGCGTATTCGGCATGAGCTTCCAGCAGATCCTGGGCTATGTGTTTTATCCGCTGGCGTGGCTTATCGGGATTCCGCTCAGCGATGCGTTAAACGCGGGCAGCATTATGGCAACCAAGCTGGTGGCGAATGAATTTGTAGCGATGATTGAGCTGCAAAAAATTGCTCATGAAATGTCACCGCGCGGGCTGGGTATTTTGTCCGTCTTCCTCGTCTCGTTTGCCAACTTCGCCTCCATCGGCATCGTCGCCGGGGCGATTAAGGGGCTGAACGAGCAGCAGGGCAACGTGGTGTCGCGGTTTGGTCTGCGCCTGGTATACGGTGCGACGCTGGTGAGCCTGCTGTCGGCGAGCTTTGCGGGATTAGTGCTGTAAATAGCTTTGCTACAAAACAACAACGGCGGGTTATCCCGCCGTTTTTTATTAAAACTGTACGCACACCGGCTGGTCGACCCGCATCACCGATTCCTGCGCGAAACGAGACTTATAGATCCCGCGCAATGCTTCGATGTTCTTCTCGCTTTGCGCATCTTTACCGTGGATAAGCATTAACGCTTTGCTGGATTCACGCGCCACTTTCCCGTCGTTCCCCAGCCACTGCCCGCGCGCATCAAACACCGTTAAGCCATCGCGAAAACGCGGCGTCACGTCCTGGTCAACAAACTGCTGCCACTCGCTGCCGGTAATCTGCGCCCCTGCCGGGCGATTCAAGCCAAAATAGAGCGTGGTCTGCTGCATCTGGTTATCCGCTTTGCAGGTCTCCACCGCCGCACGCTGCGAGGGTGCGTTACAACCCGCCAGCATCAATATTGCCACCGCCATTAACCCTGTTTTGATTGTCATGTGTCGCTATCCTCATTGTTATAAGCACATGGATATCACAGGAAAATACGGATTTTGGCAAGAAAAAAGCCGGGTGGCGCTTGCGCTTACCCGGCCTACGGTACTGCGTGAGAAAATTATTCTGCCTGAAGCTTAGTCGGCGGCGCAGTGTGGTAGTGCGCATCCGCTTCCGCAAAACGCTTCTGCATAGAGGCAGACGGCGCTTTACCCAGCAGGCTGAACACCACAATACCGATGCTGCCGAAGATGAAGCCTGGAATGATTTCGTACAGGCCCAGCCACGCGAACTGTTTCCAGACGATGACGGTCACCGCACCGATGATCATCCCCGCCAGCGCGCCGTTGCGGGTCATGCGTGACCACATGACGGAGAACAGCACCACCGGCCCAAACGCGGCACCGAAGCCCGCCCACGCGTAGCTCACGAGACCCAGCACGCGGTTTTCCGGGTTGGCCGCCAGCGCAATGGCCACCAGCGCCACCACCAGCACCATAAAGCGCCCTACCCACACCAGCTCTTTCTGGCTCGCATTTTTACGCAGGAAGGCCTTGTAGAGGTCTTCGGTGATTGCACTGGAGCAAACCAGCAGCTGACAGCTCAGGGTGGACATCACCGCCGCCAGGATAGCGGAGAGCAGAATACCGGCAATCCACGGGTTAAACAGAATCTGCGCCAGCTCGATGAACACGCGCTCGGCGTTCTGGTTCACCGCGCCCGCCTGCGCCGGGTTATTGCTGAAGTAGGCGATACCGAAGAAGCCGACCGCACACGCGCCCGCCAGACACAGAATCATCCACGTCATGCTGATGCGACGCGCGTGAACGATGGTGTGGTGAGAATCCGCCGCCATAAAGCGCGCCAGAATGTGCGGCTGACCGAAGTAGCCCAGCCCCCAGCCCATCAGGGAAACGATGGCAACGAAGTTCAGCCCTTTCAGCATATCGACGTTTTCAATGCTCTTCTGCTTGATCACTTCCAGCGATTCGCCAAAGCCGCCAACGGTGAAAATCACAATCACCGGGGTCAGGATCAGGGCGAAGATCATCAGGCTCGCCTGCACGGTGTCGGTCCAGCTTACTGCCAGGAACCCGCCCACGAAGGTATAGAGGATGGTTGCCGCGGCACCGGCCCACAGGGCGGTTTCATAGCTCATGCCGAAGGTGCTTTCGAACAGGCGCGCACCCGCCACGATGCCGGAGGCGCAGTAGATGGTGAAGAACAGCAGGATCACCACCGCGGAGATAATGCGCAGAATGCGGCTGTTATCCTCAAAGCGTCCGGTGAAGTAATCCGGCAGCGTCAGGGCGTTGTTGTTGGCTTCGGTATGTACGCGCAGACGGCCTGCCACCAGCTTCCAGTTGATCCACGCGCCGACGACGTCAGGCCGATGGCGATCCAGCTTTCGGAAATACCAGAGATGAAAATCGCGCCCGGCAGCCCCATCAGCAGCCAGCCGCTCATGTCGGATGCGCCCGCAGAGAGCGCGGTGACCATTGGGCCTAAGCTGCGCCCGCCAAGGATGTAGTCGTCAAAGTTTTTAGTGGAACGCCATGCCAAAAACCCTATCAGGATCATGCCAAAAATATAAACGAGAAATGTCACCAGCATCGGTGTGCTAATAGCCATTCAAATTCTCCAAAATGTCGAGCGACAACCGTCCGGGTTGCCTTGTTATGTCATCACCGGAACGTAGTGATGTGTGTATGTGTTTCCGTTGGGCGCGCTATCCTGCCGTATACGCTTCCCACTGACAAACGATTTAACACTGCATTTACATGAATTTCATCCCTGGTTTTATACGTCTTTCCTATAGGTTGCACTCGCTCACATTTATACGGGTTGCACCTTTGAAAAGTGTTAAGCACCGCATAAAACCAGGCTTCGTATGCAGAAGCCAGCGCTTTTTTCCAGCTAACTATTCGTTAACAATCCATTCATTTTCCAGCTTGCAAACCAGGTCACATTTAACACGGTTGCACAAAGTTGCAACATGGTGGATATTTCACGCTATCAACAGAACGCTATTACAGAACAACAGGAGTTTTGGCATGGGGATGACCACCATGGGGGTTAAGCTGGATGACGCGACCCGCGAACGGATTAAGACCGCAGCAACCCGCATTGATCGCACACCGCACTGGTTAATCAAGCAGGCGATTTTTAACTATCTGGAAAGGCTGGAGAGTGAAGACGGCCTGCCTGAGCTGCCTGCCCTGCTGGCGGGCGCAGCGAACGAAAGCGAAGACGCCGCGACGGCGGTGGAAGAAAACCACCAGCCGTTCCTCGAATTTGCCGAGCAGATCCTGCCGCAGTCCGTCAGCCGCGCCGCCATTACCGGGGCTTACCGCCGCGCCGAAACCGACGCCGTGCCGATGCTGCTGGAGCAGGCCCGCCTGCCGGAAGCCATTGCCGCCCAGGCGCACAGCCTGGCGTATCAGTTAGCCGACAAGCTGCGCAACCAGAAAACCGCCACCGGCCGCGCCGGGATGGTGCAGGGCCTGTTGCAGGAGTTCTCCCTCTCCTCGCAGGAAGGCGTGGCGCTGATGTGCCTGGCGGAAGCGCTGCTGCGTATTCCGGATAAAGCTACCCGCGACGCGCTGATCCGCGACAAGATCAGCAACGGCAACTGGCACTCCCACATTGGCCGCAGCCCGTCGCTGTTCGTCAACGCCGCCACCTGGGGTCTGCTGTTTACCGGCAAGCTGGTCTCCACCCATAACGAAGCCAACCTGTCACGCTCTCTGAACCGCATTATCGGCAAGAGCGGCGAGCCGCTGATCCGCAAGGGCGTGGACATGGCGATGCGCCTGATGGGCGAGCAGTTCGTCACCGGGGAAACCATTGCCGAAGCGCTGGCGAACGCCCGCAAGCTGGAAGACAAAGGTTTCCGCTACTCCTACGACATGCTGGGCGAAGCGGCGCTGACCGCCGCCGACGCGCAGGCCTACATGGTCTCTTACCAGCAGGCGATCCACGCCATCGGTAAAGCGTCCAACGGTCGCGGTATTTATGAAGGTCCGGGCATCTCTATTAAGCTCTCTGCCCTGCACCCGCGTTACAGCCGTGCCCAGTATGACCGGGTGATGGAAGAGCTCTATCCGCGCCTGAAGTCCCTGACCCTGCTGGCGCGCCAGTACGACATCGGCATTAATATCGACGCCGAAGAGGCCGACCGTCTGGAGATCTCCCTCGATCTGCTGGAAAAACTGTGTTTCGAACCGGAGCTGGCGGGCTGGAACGGGATTGGTTTCGTCATCCAGGCCTACCAGAAACGCTGTCCGTTCGTCATTGATTACCTGATTGACCTGGCCAGCCGCAGCCGTCGCCGCCTGATGATCCGCCTGGTGAAAGGCGCCTACTGGGACAGCGAAATCAAACGCGCCCAGATGGAAGGTCTGGAAGGCTATCCGGTCTATACCCGCAAGGTCTACACCGATGTCTCTTACCTCGCGTGCGCGAAAAAACTGCTCGGCGTGCCGAACCTGATTTATCCGCAGCTCGCGACCCACAACGCCCATACCCTGGCGGCCATTTACAGCCTGGCCGGGCAGAACTACTATCCGGGCCAGTACGAGTTCCAGTGCCTGCACGGCATGGGCGAACCGCTGTACGAGCAGGTTACCGGGAAAGTGGCGGACGGCAAGCTGAACCGCCCGTGCCGCATCTATGCCCCAGTGGGCACCCACGAAACCCTGCTGGCGTACCTGGTGCGTCGTCTGCTGGAGAACGGGGCGAACACCTCCTTCGTTAACCGCATCGCAGACACCACGCTGCCGCTCGACGAACTGGTGGCCGATCCGGTGCAGGCCGTAGAGAAGCTGGCGGCGCAGGAAGGCCAGATTGGTCTGCCGCATCCGAAAATTGCCCTGCCGCGCGAGCTGTACGGCGCGGGCCGCGTCAACTCGGCGGGCCTGGATCTGGCGAACGAACACCGTCTGGCGTCGCTCTCCTCTGCCCTGCTCAACAGCGCATTGCAGAAATGGCAGGCCAAACCGATCCTTGAGCAGGCCGTCGAGGACGGTGAAATGCAGCCGGTGATCAACCCGGCAGAGCCGAAGGATATCGTCGGCTACGCGCGTGAAGCAACCGAAGCGGAAGTGGAACAGGCGCTGGAGAGCGCGGTGAATAACGCGCCAATCTGGTTTGCCACCCCGCCGCAGGAGCGTGCCGCCATTCTGGAACGCGCCGCGGTGCTGATGGAAGATCAGATGCAGCAGCTCATCGGCATTCTGGTGCGTGAGGCGGGGAAAACCTTCAGCAACGCCATCGCCGAAGTGCGTGAGGCGGTCGACTTCCTGCACTACTACGCTGGTCAGGTACGCGATGATTTCGACAACGAAACGCACCGTCCGCTCGGTCCGGTGGTCTGTATCAGCCCGTGGAACTTCCCGCTGGCGATCTTCACCGGCCAGATTGCCGCCGCCCTTGCCGCAGGCAACAGCGTGCTGGCGAAACCGGCAGAGCAAACCCCGCTGATTGCCGCCCAGGGCATCAACATTCTTCTGGAAGCAGGCGTTCCGGCGGGCGTGGTGCAACTGCTGCCTGGGCGCGGTGAAACGGTGGGCGCCAAACTCACCTCCGATAACCGCGTGCGCGGCGTGATGTTTACCGGTTCGACCGAAGTGGCCTCCCTTCTGCAACGCAACATCGCCACCCGTCTGGATGCGCAGGGTCGTCCTACCCCGCTTATCGCCGAAACCGGCGGCATGAACGCCATGATTGTTGACTCCTCCGCGCTCACCGAGCAGGTGGTTGTTGACGTGCTGGCCTCCGCCTTCGACAGCGCCGGTCAACGCTGCTCCGCCCTGCGCGTGCTGTGCTTACAGGATGACGTGGCTGACCACACGCTGAAGATGCTGCGCGGCGCGATGGCGGAATGCCGCATGGGCAACCCGGGCCGTCTCACCACCGACATCGGGCCGGTGATCGACGCGGAAGCCAAAGCCAACATTGAAAACCATATTCAGGCCATGCGCGCCAAAGGCCGTCCGGTGTTCCAGGCGGTGCGCGAGAACAGCGAAGATGCCCGCGAGTGGCAGACTGGCACCTTCGTGCCGCCTACGCTGATTGAGCTGGCAAGCTTCGACGAGCTGAAAAAAGAGGTCTTCGGCCCGGTGCTGCACGTGGTGCGTTACAACCGTAACAACCTCAACGCGCTTATCGACCAGATCAACGCCTCCGGCTACGGCCTGACGCTCGGCGTGCATACCCGTATCGACGAGACCATTGCGCAGGTCACCGGCACGGCCAAAGTCGGCAACCTGTACGTCAACCGCAACATGGTTGGCGCGGTCGTGGGCGTGCAGCCGTTCGGCGGCGAAGGCCTTTCCGGCACCGGTCCGAAAGCGGGCGGCCCGCTCTACCTGTATCGTCTGCTGGCGAACCGTCCTGAGAACGCACTGGGAGTCACCCTGGCGCGTCAGGATGCGGAGTATCCGGTGGATGCGCAGCTGAAAACCGTGCTGACCCAGCCGCTGGAGGCGCTGATCGCCTGGGCGGAAAAACGTCCTGAGCTGCGTGCGGTTGCCCAGCAGTACGGCGAGCTGGCGCAGGCCGGTACCCAGCGTCTGCTGCCGGGGCCAACCGGCGAGCGCAACACCTGGACGCTGATGCCGCGCGAACGCGTACTGTGCGTGGCGGATAACGAGCAGGACGCGCTGGTACAGCTAGCCGCGGCGATGGCCACCGGGTGTGAAGTGCTGTGGCCGGACGATGCGCTGCATCGCGATCTCGCCAAACAGCTGCCGAAAGCGGTTTCGGCTCGCATTCGCTTTGCGAAGGCCGATGCCCTGCTGACCCAGCCGTTTGACGCGGTGATCTACCACGGTGATTCCGACCAGCTGCGCGAGCTGTGCGAGCAGGTGGCGGCCCGCAGCGGGGCGATTGTTTCCGTGCAGGGCTTCGCCCGCGGGGAAACCAACCTGCTGCTGGAGCGTCTGTACGTGGAGCGCTCGCTCAGCGTCAACACCGCGGCGGCGGGCGGTAACGCCAGCCTGATGACAATCGGCTAACGCTGTGCTAATAAGGCTCCGGAGACGGAGCCTTATTTTATTGGGGAGTATATGAAACGATATCTTATCGCCGGTGCGGCACTGCTGCTCAGCACCAGCGCGCTGGCCAACGAGTGCGACAACGCCACTACGCAGCTTGAACTGAACACCTGTAGCGCGCAGCAGTACCAGGCAGCCGATAAAAAACTCAACCAGACCTACCAGGCCGCCATCAAACGCGCGGCGGCCCCCCAGCGCGACCTGCTGAAAAAAGCGCAACAGGCGTGGATTACCCTGCGCGACGCGGACTGCGCGTTTATCGGTTCGGGGACGGAAGGCGGGAGCGTCCAGCCAATGATTGTTAACCAGTGCCTGGCAGAAAAAACCGTGGAGCGCGAGGCGTTTCTGGCCTCGCTGATGCAATGTGAAGAGGGCGACTTAAGCTGCCCTCTCCCGCCGGGCAATTAACGCACGCGGATCCCTTCGATAATCATCCGCTGCACGTTTTCGAGGGTGCTCTGGAAAAACGCCTCGTCCTGGAGCGTTTTACCGGTCACCGCCTCGACCTGGGCCGCAAAGTCAGCGTAGTGCTGGGTAGCGGCCCAAATCATAAAGATCAGGTGCTGCGGGTCGACCGGGGCCAGCTTTCCGCTGGCAACCCATCCGGCGATAATCGCCGACTTATCGTCCACCAGCTGCTTTAAATCCCCCGTCAGCTCCGCCTGCAGCAGCGGCGCGCCCTGCAGCATCTCAAGACAAAACAGCCTTGACGCCTGCGGGTAATCGCGCGACACCTCGAGCTTCAGGCGAATGTACTCCTCGATAGCCACCAGCGGGGCCAGCTCTTCGCGAAATGCCTCGAGCGGCGCCAGCCAGATATCGAGGATCTGCTGCATCACCGCCACATACAGCGCCTCTTTCGACGGGTAATAGTAGAGCAGATTGGTTTTAGACACCCCGGACTGCTCCGCCACCTGCTCCAGGCGCGTGCCGTGAATGCCAAACTGTGAAAAGGTCTCCAGCGCGGCGCTGAGGATCGCCTGCTTCTTGGCGCTCACCGCCTGCGAACGTTTACCTGGTGTTTTCACTGCGCCTTGTGTCATTCCCGCTCTCCTTATTGTTTTGCCATAGCATAGCAAATGCGGGGGGTTGTCTCGACATTTTGAGGAGTGGGGATTGTGCTGATTCGAAGAAGGGGGTGTGTGGCGAGTGACCGGGAGCGAATGATGATAGCACTTATTATAGCTGCCCCCACTGTCCTTTCGACGCTCCATTTCGTGGCAAAGGCGAGAGTTACTCAACACTTGCGGGAATAGAGCATTGCTTGTATGGCATAGGCTTATGTCAATAATGCCAATGACAGCTAACATATTATTGTTATTAAGGTAATGATACAGGAGGATTAGAAATTCTTATAAAAGAATTTCGCCTGTAGAATTGGAAACTTCAGGAAACAATAAGCGTCATTAAAATTACTTCTGACTCATTTACCCATAAAGTGTATTATGCTTAGATTATTACACTTTGTTACCGCTAGGAAACTAAAAAAGTCTATTGTTAGATTAATATATAGAAAAGTTATTATAAGACATCATAAAAATCGACAACATCATATAATCTTGCTTCTGATCAATAAATATTGTAGGAATTGTTGATGACATTTATCAGTCTATCTATTAATATCCAATGAAACACTTTCATCCTTAACAGAAAGATATAACCCAATGGAATCGGATGTCATTTTTGTAGGACATCCATCAACATTACAAGCCTGGAGCAATAGAATGGGACGTAAAATATTCGTAACATATAAGTATGCAGACGATAAGGTTCTTGAACTGGATAATAATAAAACAACTGCACGTACCTATGTTGATAAACTTCAGGAAATATTAAAAGATGAAGAGCATATAAATAAGGGTGAAAAAGATGATGCTGATTTAAGCGATTTCAAAGATGACACAATTCAAACTAAACTCGGTGATAAAATATTTGATAGTTCGGTTACGATAATCATTGTATCCAAAGGGATGATTAATCCCTACTTATTAGAAAAAGACCAGTGGATGCCATGGGAAATATCATATTCACTAAGGAAGAAAAAACGCGGTGACCGCACATCCAGCCCCAACGCTCTTCTTGCTGTAGTGTTGCCTGATGAATCAGGGAGTTATGAATATTTCATAGTTGAGAATACATGTCCGCATTGTAAGTGCAGGACATTGAAAACAAACATTTTGTTCAAGATCATGAAAGATAACATGTTCAACATTAAGCAGCCTGAATACTCTGACTGCGAACATCACTCTGAAAGTTCCAAAGTGTATCTTGGAAACTCTTCATACATACACTCTGTCGAATGGTCAAGCTTCACCAAAAACCCCGACTCATACATTGACAAAGCAGTGGAAATTTCTGAAGATATAGATAAATATAATATAACCAAGATTGTCGAATAGAAGATTTTCTAACTTCGGTTATGAAAAGAGGAAGTGCAACCTTTATCCCTTACTAATAAGCATACACATATCATAAACTTAACGCCTAAAAGATAAAAAATGATTGTAATTTTGCATAACACAGCCAACAGCGTACTCGCTGAGAGAATGAAAAGCATCATTCTTGATTCATTTCATAATCACGTATCGGTGATAACCATGTCTGAATCGAAGGTAAGCTCATGGCCTTGCGAAGAAGAATGGAATGACTTATTGATTGTTCTTTATGATCACAGTCAATTTTCCGATGATGCTGATAAATTTGTTAGCTCTTATCTGGAAAACAGACCCGATACTGCTTTAGTACTTCCTATTGCTTTAGAAAGTACTTATCCTATCCCACCAAAAGCACTCTCTCAATTTAAAGCGCTACCATATGACCCAAACGACATTCTGGAGTCTGAAAGAAGTATTATCTGTCGTGCAGGCGCAATGATGGGCTTACGACTGCAAGGTCGAGACACAAAGATATTTATTTCCTATCGAGCTCAAGATGGAAGAGATATTGCTGATCAATTATATAATCATCTTTCAAGTCTGGGGCACAAACCCTGGCTAGATGAAGCTAAAGAAGTTGATGGCTATACCAAAATTCTGCCTGGAGAGCCAGTTCAGATAGAAATTGAAAACGCTCTGGGTGATGCAAGCCTGTTACTTCTCATTGACACACCAGCGTCGCCAGAATCCAAATGGATAAAAGAGGAAGTTAACATTGCTGATGGAAAACTCATTCCTATTCTTCCGATTGTATTCAGACCAAAATCTGACCCAAAGAAAGGGCCGCGCTTCCGTACTTTACTGAGTTTGCAACGCTGGCTTGAGCTTGACTTTAATACACCTCCAGCTAAAACTATTTTATCACCAGTCGATCTCGACAATATTGTATTAGAATTAGAGACCTATCTCTGCGATATATTCATGAGAAAATGCCGCATACCTTTCAAGGTTAAAAAGAATTTTCTTAACGCAGGATATGACTGGTGCGCTTTAAACCAATCCCTTTCAGTATATAGATCTCAACAACAGCGTAATCCAAGAATCCGAACAATTGTTCATAGCCATTGTTCAATTTACTCCACTATTTACCCACCATCTTTCAAGCACTTTAAAGAGTTTATTTCAAATCAACCTCATGCTAATTATTCGCTTTTCATCTATGATGGTGATCTATTGTCGGATGATGACCTCGCTGAACTACTGGATGCTGAAACGATAATATTGCATCACCAGGAAATATCAGCTCTCTTGGCATCAAATTTTACTAAAGTGGGTAATGTATGAGTAACATTCCGCTAAATAACTCTAAGTTAAGTGTATCGCTTCATGGCCTTGAGGTTGGAATTTCTGGAGCCATACCAGAACGCAGTAATTGGTCAGAACCAGCAATGGATCGTGGAATCCTTGAATTTGTCTCTCTTTTCAGTGGGTTAGTATTTAAATATGGAGGACGTGTTATTCATGGAAGCCACCCCAGCTTCACACCGATTATCCTTAGGCAGGCTCGCCAACACGCTGTTAATTTTGATAAACTTCCAGTAACTCTGGTTATGTCTGACTTATGGTTTTCTGATTATGCAGATGAAGATATTCAATCATTGACCGATATAGCAGAACTCATCATCACTAAAAAATTTGGTGATGGAGATATTACCGATCCAACAACCAGAAACCGTAGTTTAACCGCTATGAGGCGAGTATTGATTTCGTCTCAAAACTTGATGGTTACTGTTGGTGGAAAAATGCATGATAGGGATGGCTTTTACCCAGGTATTGCCGAGGAAATGCATCTTGCAGAGAAGCTAAAAATTCCTCGATACCTGGTTGGGGGATTAGGTGGGTACTCCAAGAAACTGGCAAAAGAGTTAACTCCCACATCGTTAAACAATCTTCTTTCTAGAGAAGAAAATGTAGAACTCTTTGGAACAGATGATGTTTCATCTTGTGTCCAAATCATCTTTGAAAATTTATGTCAAAAATACTGGACTGATAGCTCACTCAATCTGTCACCCACTTCTCTTGATGCAGTGGAGCATTTGATAGATAAAAAATTCCGCCATCCGCATAGTAAATCAACCAATGATTTTCCTTTAAAATAAGTAAATTGCAGTAACATTGACCGAGCACATTAATTTTACCAATGTGCTCCTTTTATGAAGAATTATCTTAAATGATACTGAGATATCTGTTAAACCCGCTGCAATTCATCGTGAACTTTCACTCTTCGGTCACTGCGGACTTACACCTCAGACCAGCTGCTCACACCTTTCCTCGAACCGCTTCGCATTTTCACTATTTCCCCCCACAATTTTACCCGTGTGTATTTATCCATAGGGGGATAATTGACGTAGTGAATCACCCAATGCAAACAGTGAGATTTATAGAGAAAAGTATATAAATGAGATTGCGATATAAAGGTGTACCACCACCTTATATACCGCTAACCACAAAGCAACTTACAAAGAGTTAAATATGGCTGCAAAGAATTTTATGCCTGAGCGGGCCGTTGCCCAAACGGAAAATGCAGTATTTAAAATGGTTAAGAAATTCGCGAGCAGGTACGCAAAAAGAACACGCGGGACTTGCACAGGGAGCCGACCTATTCCGCGCATATTCACGCAAGGGATGAGGCCGGTGCATCATGTGTGAACTTTATACGCGCATGGAGCATAACTATTTGCAGCTAACTGGTGATTGGTTATCGCGCGCCGGGCTTGCGTATGGCCCCGCGATAAAAATCTGCGTGAAGCCGGATTGCATGGTGATCATCCCGCAGAATACCAGTGAGCTGTGAGGCTCCTTAGAAGGGTTAAGCGCTATGCATACTAATAAACAGAAGGCAAAAGCGTGGTTGTTGACCTTCCCGAGGATACTAAATGATACGAGCGATCTGCCGAAACCCAAACGCATGAACGGGTAGTTGAAGCCACAATAAACGCTAACCTGTGATCCCGGGCCGCACCGGGATCGTGCTGCATTCCCCTCCTAGATCCTGCACCGCCATCGCGCACCGTTGCCTGCTTTGTGTGCAGTTCTTTTGACCAGTTAGTCCACATTTAATCGCATCAAACCTCCAACCTCTGATTAACACATTAATAACACTGCCATTTTTAAAACTGGCACTGCCTTTGCAAAAACACCGTTACACCTGCGACGTAATGAAGAGAGGTTCGTGATGAAAATTGGCGTATTTGTACCCATCGGCAACAACGGCTGGCTTATCTCGACCACTGCACCGCAGTACATGCCGACCTTTGAGCTGAACAAAGCCATCGTGCAGAAAGCGGAGCACTACCATTTCGACTTTGCGCTTTCGATGATCAAGCTGCGCGGCTTTGGCGGCAAAACGGAATTCTGGGATCACAACCTGGAGTCCTTCACACTGATGGCCGGGCTGGCAGCGGTTACCTCGCGGATCCAGATCTACGCCACCGCGGCCACCCTCACCCTTCCGCCCGCGATCGTGGCACGCATGGCCTCCACCATCGACTCCATCTCCGGCGGGCGCTTTGGCGTTAACCTGGTCACCGGCTGGCAAAAACCGGAGTACGAGCAGATGGGACTCTGGCCGGGCGACGATTACTTCTCCCGTCGCTACGACTACCTGACCGAATACGTACAGGTGCTGCGCGACCTGTGGGGCACCGGCAAAAGCGACTTCAAAGGCGACTTCTTTACCATGAACGACTGCCGCGTCAGCCCGCAGCCATCGGTGCCGATGAAGGTGATTTGCGCCGGGCAGAGCGACGCGGGGATGGAATTCTCCGCGAAATACGCCGACTTTAACTTCTGCTTCGGCAAAGGCGTTAACACCCCTGCCGCCTTTGCCCCGACCGCGGCACGCATGAAGGAGGCCGCCGAAAAAACCGGGCGCGACGTGGGCTCGTACGTGCTGTTCATGGTCATTGCCGACGAAACCGACGACGCCGCGCGCGCCAAATGGGAGCGGTATAAGGACGGCGCTGACGACGACGCCCTGAGCTGGCTTACCGAGCAGAGCCAGAAAGACACCCGTTCCGGCGCAGACACCAACGTGCGTCAGATGGCCGACCCGACCTCCGCCGTCAATATCAACATGGGCACGCTGGTGGGCTCGTATGCCAGCGTTGCCAGGATGCTCGACGAAGTGGCAGCCGTACCCGGCGCTGAGGGCGTCCTGCTGACCTTCGATGATTTCCTCACCGGCGTGGAAACCTTCGGCGAGCGCATCCAGCCGCTGATGCAGTGCCGCGCCCACATTCCTGCCGTCACGAAGGAGGTGGCGTAATGACGACCTTAAACGCTCGCCCGGAAGCCATCACCTTTGCGCCGCAGCAGAGCGCGCTGATCGTGGTGGACATGCAAAACGCCTATGCCAGCCAGGGCGGTTATCTGGATCTGGCGGGGTTCGACGTCTCCGCCACAAGGCCTGTGATCGAGAACATCAAAACCGCCGTCGCCGCCGCGCGCGCGGCGGGCATGCTCATCGTCTGGTTCCAGAACGGCTGGGATGACCAGTACGTCGAGGCAGGCGGCCCCGGCTCGCCCAACTTCCACAAGTCGAACGCCCTGAAAACGATGCGCAAGCGGCCCGAACTGCAGGGCAAGCTGCTGGCCAAAGGCGGCTGGGATTATCAGCTGGTGGATGAGCTGGTCCCGCAGGCAGGTGATATCGTCCTGCCGAAACCACGCTACAGCGGCTTTTTCAACACCCCGCTCGACAGCCTGCTGCGCAGCCGGGGCATTCGCCATCTGGTGTTCACCGGCATTGCCACCAACGTCTGCGTGGAATCGACCCTGCGCGACGGCTTTTTCCTCGAGTATTTCGGCGTGGTGCTGGAAGACGCGACCCATCAGGCCGGACCGGAATTCGCCCAAAAGGCAGCTTTGTTCAATATCGAAACCTTTTTTGGCTGGGTCAGTAACGTTGCGGATTTCTGCGACGCCCTGAATCCTCCGCTCGCCCGTATCGCCTGAGGAGACACACGATGCCGAAATCCGTAATCATCCCGCCGGGCACCAGCACGCCCATCGCCCCGTTCGTCCCCGGCACCCTCGCCGACGGCGTGGTGTATGTCTCCGGCACGCTGCCGTTTGATAAAGACAACAACGTGGTATTTATCAACGACCCAAAGGCGCAAACCCGCCACGTGCTGGAGACGATCAAAACCGTGATCGAAACGGCGGGTGGCACCATGGAGGACGTGACCTTCAACAGCATCTTTATCACCGACTGGAAAAACTACGCCGCGATTAACGAAATCTACGCCGAGTTCTTCCCCGGCGATAAACCGGCGCGGTTCTGCATTCAGTGCGGGCTGGTAAAACCGGACGCGCTGGTTGAGATCGCCACCGTTGCGCACATCGCGAAGTGAGGCAGGCATGAAACTTTCCGTCTCGCCGCCGCCGTACGAGGGTGCGCCCGTAGTGGTCTTTATTTCCGGTCTCGGCGGCAGCGGCAGCTACTGGCTGCCCCAGCAGGCCGCGCTGGAGCCGGAGTATCAGGTGGTGTGCTATGACCAGCGGGGAACGGGCAATAACCCCGACACCCTGCCGGAGGGTTACAGCCTTGCGCAGATGGCAGACGAGCTCGCCCATGCGCTGGCTGACGCAGGCATTGCGCGCTACAGCGTCGTCGGGCACGCGCTCGGCGCGCTGGTCGGCCTGCAACTGGCCCTCGACAGGCCCGACGCCCTCGCCGCGCTGGTGTGCGTCAACGGCTGGCTGACCCTCAATGCCCACACCCGCCGCTGTTTTGACGTTCGCGAGCGGCTGCTGCATTCCGGCGGCGCGCAGGCGTGGGTCGAGGCGCAGCCGCTGTTTCTCTACCCGGCAGACTGGATGGCCGCCCGCGCGCCGCGTCTGGAATCTGAAGAAGCGCTGGCGCTGGCCCATTTCCAGGGTAAAACCAACCTGCTGCGCAGGCTCAGCGCCCTGAAAAAAGCCGACTTCCGCCGCCAGTCCGCACGCATTCGCTGCCCGGTGCACATTATCTGTTCCGCCGACGACGTGCTGGTGCCGTCCGTCTGTTCCGCTGAACTGCACGCCGCCCTCCCGCACGCCCACAAAACGGTCATGCGCCAGGGCGGACATGCCTGCAACGTCACCGAACCGGACACCTTTAACACCCTGCTGCTGAACGGGCTTGCCAGCCTGCTGCACAGCCCTGAACCCGCTTTATAAGGAGCTTTAATGAGCGAAGCCATTACCCCCGCCGCGCTGGAAACGCTGTTCACCGGTGCCCGCACCCACAACGGCTGGCTGGATATGCCGGTCAGCGACGAGACGCTGCGCGAGATGTATGACCTGATGAAATGGGGCCCAACGTCTGCCAACTGCTCACCGGCGCGCATTGTCTTTGTGCGAAGCGCAGAGGGAAAAGAGAAGCTGCGCCCGGCGCTCTCCAGCGGCAACCTCGAGAAAACGCTTACCGCCCCGGTGACAGCGATTGTTGCCTGGGACGGGGAATTCTACGAGCGCCTGCCCGAGCTGTTCCCGCACGGCGATGCCAGAAGCTGGTTTACCGCAAGCCCCGCGCTGGCGGAAGAGACGGCCTTTCGCAACAGCTCAATGCAGGCCGCGTATCTGATTTTCGCCTGCCGCGCACTCGGCCTGGACACCGGGCCGATGTCGGGCTTTGACCGACAAAAGGTCGACGAGGCCTTTTTCACCGGCACAACGCTTAAAAGCAACCTGCTGATCAACATTGGCTATGGCGATACGCGCAAACTTTACGGGCGCCTGCCGCGCCTGACCTTCGACGATGCCTGCGGACTGGCGTAAGGAGCGATCGTGATGACACCGGATAAACAAACCTTTCGCGACGCCATGGCCTGCGTCGGCGCGGCGGTCAACATCATCACCACCGACGGCCCGGCGGGGATGGCGGGCTTTACCGCCAGCGCGGTATGCAGCGTCACGGATTCCCCTCCCACCCTGCTGGTGTGCCTGAACCGCGGCGCGTCGGTCTGGCCCACGTTCAGCGAAAACCGCACCCTGTGCGTGAATACCCTGAGTGCCGGACAGGAGTCTTTATCCAATCTGTTTGGCGGCAAAACGCCGATGGCGGAACGCTTTACCGCCGCCCGCTGGCAGACGGGCGACACGGGCTGCCCGCGTCTGGAGGATGCGCTGGCCTCGTTTGACTGCCGCATCAGCCAGGTGGTCAGCGTCGGTACCCACGACATTCTGTTTTGCGACATCGTATCGATTATTCGCCACCCCGCACCGCAAGGTCTGGTGTGGTTTGACCGCAGCTACCACGCGCTTATGCGACCCGCCTGCTAAGGCGCTTTAAGGAGACAGACCATGTTCGGATTTCCCCACTGGCAGTTGAAATCGACCTCCACTGAAGCAGGCGTGGTCGCGCCGGATGAACGCCTCCCGCTCGGGCAAACCATGGTGATGGGCGTCCAGCATGCGGTCGCGATGTTTGGCGCGACGGTATTGATGCCGATGCTGATGGGGCTCGATCCCAACCTGTCTATTCTGATGTCGGGAATCGGCACCCTGCTGTTCTTTTTTGTTACCGGCGGGCGCGTGCCCAGCTACCTGGGCTCCAGCGCCGCCTTTGTCGGCGTGGTCATCGCCACTACCGGTTTTAACGGCCAGGGGATCAACCCCAACCTGAGCGTGGCCCTCGGCGGCATCATCGCTTGCGGGCTGGTCTATACCCTGATTGGTCTCGTTGTGATGAAGATCGGCACGCGCTGGATCGAACGGATGATGCCCCCCGTCGTCACCGGCGCGGTGGTGATGGCGATAGGCCTGAACCTCGCGCCGATTGCGGTGAAAAGCGTCTCCGCTTCGCCGTTTGAAAGCTGGATGGCGGTGATCACGGTGCTGTGCATCGGCCTGGTGGCAGTCTTTACGCGCGGGATGATCCAGCGTCTGCTGATCCTGGTCGGGCTGATTGTCGCCTGTCTGATCTACGCCCTGCTGGCGAACGTGTTCGGCATGGGCAAGCCGGTCGATTTTACCCTGCTTCATCAGGCCGCCTGGTTCGGTCTGCCGCAGGTGACCTCGCCCACCTTTAACACGCAGGCGATGATGCTTATCGCCCCGGTGGCGGTGATCCTGGTGGCGGAAAACTTAGGGCACCTGAAGGCGGTGGCGGGAATGACCGGGCGCAGCATGGATCCGTACATGGGCCGCGCGTTCGTCGGCGACGGGCTGGCGACCATGCTCTCAGGCTCCGTGGGCGGCAGCGGCGTGACCACCTATGCGGAAAACATCGGCGTGATGGCGGTGACCAAGGTCTACTCAACGCTGGTCTTCGTGGCGGCGGCGGTAATGGCGATCCTTCTTGGTTTCTCACCGAAGTTCGGCGCGCTGATCCACACCATTCCGTCACCGGTCATCGGCGGCGCGTCGATTGTGGTGTTCGGGCTGATCGCCGTGGCCGGGGCGCGCATCTGGGTACAGCATCGGGTCGACCTCAGCCAGAACAGCAACCTGATCATGGTGGCCGTCACGCTGGTGCTGGGCGCGGGCGATTTTGCCCTGACGCTGGGCGGGTTTACGATTGGCGGGATTGGTACGGCGACCTTCGGCGCGATCCTGCTTAACGCCCTGCTGAGCCGCCGGATGGCTGCCGCGCCGCAGGCCGCCGCGGCGCATCAGGATTCGTGAAATCGATATGTCGGGTGACGGCTACGCCTTACCCGACCTGCATGCTCCTTAAGAGCGATCACGCCTGCTCAAACAGTCGTTCGATAGCTTTTGTCGGGAAGAACAAAGAATGGCTGTTTTCGCCTGCCAGCGGGATGAACCCCAGCTTCAGATAAAATCGTTTAGCCTGCTCGCTAAGGGCATCAACAAATATGCCGTGTACTCCCACAGCCTGCGACGCCAGGTAAACCACCCGCATAGCGTGTGCAACAAGCGTTGTTCCCCACTCGTTTCCCTGTAGTTCTTTATGAATAGCCAGACGACCCAGCGTCACGCTGGGTACGTTGAGATAAGGGATCCGACGCTGCTGAGTCTTAGAAGGAAGCATCGCTCTCTCAAAGCAACTTCCCGATAGCGTGTAATAGCCCAGCACGCGCGGATGGTCGCGCTCTTTAAGCAGGTAGGCTCGTAGAATACGTCCATTGTGCTGGCGTACCAGGTGTTCTCTCAGGAAGGCATTTAGCGAGGGTTCACCACAATCAAAATCCCCGAAATCATAGTCGGCTCCCTCTGAAAACATTTCAATCGTGTGATTTGCCAAGACGCTTCACTCCATGTTTCGAAGACGTTTTGCCGCACGCTTGAGGCGTTCATTTGGCTCTGGCGGATTGTCGATGGCATCCATCACCGCATTCCAGGAGGCTTCGTTTAACACGAGACGACGGTGCTGCTCGATGACCTCTGCAGCACGCTCTGACGCACTGTTCACCATAAACTGGGTGATCGTTTGATTCGTCATCGCCGCCGCTTCTTCAATCATTGTTTTGTCTTCGTCCGTTAAGCGAAGATCGATACGCTGTTTTTTAAGTGCTGGCATGGTTTACATCACCGTGTACGGTTTTAATCCGTACATATCCTAAGTAACGTTGCGCTTTTTTTCAATCTAAACCTTTTTCAGCAGTCAAATGACTCGCTTCACGCCCCCGCTTTCTGAACTTTAGTTCGCTCACCAGCACCCCGGCGACAATAAACGCCGCGCCCACCAGCGCCAGCAGCGGTAAACGCTCGCCGGCCAGTCGTCCGAAAATCCCCGCCCAGACCGGTTCACCGGTGTAGATCACCGTCGCCCGCGTTGGCGATACGCTGCGCTGCGCCCAGTTCATGGTCACCTGGATAATGGCGCTGAAGATGCCAAGCCCCAGCGCGACCACCACCAGCCCCGTGGACATCGGCGGCACGGATTCCCCGGCTGGCACCATCGTCGCGAAGGCCACCAGCGACGCCGTTGCGAGCTGCACCACCGTCACGCGCTTGACGTCCACTTTCCCAGCCCAGGCGCTGATCAGAATAATTTCCGCCGCGATGGCAATGGCCCCGACGAGGGTAATGATCTCGCCCGGCCCCAGCGCCAGCAGGTTATTTTCCGGCCCGGCTAATAAAATCAGGCCGATAAACGCCAGCACGATGCCAATGCAGGACATCAGCCCCGGTAGCCGCCCGAGGCATAACCATTGCAGCAGCGGCACCAGCGGCACGTACATGGCGGTAATAAAAGCGGATTTGCTGCTGGAGATGGTCTGCAATCCCCACGTCTGCAGGCTGTAGCCCATCGCTATCGCAATCCCAATCGCCACGCCGGCCTTGAGTTCCTTCAGCGTCAGACCCGGCAGCGTTTTAAGGGAGATCAGCCCCACGGCTATCGCCGCCGTCGCAAAGCGCAGGCCGACAAAAAAGAACGGATCGCTGAGGGTCACCGCGTACTGGACGGCAAGAAAGGTCCCGCCCCAGAACATGGTGATGAGAATAAGGATGGCTTCCTGCGGTTTTATGGAGAATTTAAAGCGTGAGACGGACATGCGACACCAACAAGTGAGATCAATTCTGTAGTGTGCGTTGCCTTTGGTTACAGTTCAATGTTGCAGACATAAAAAAACCGCCGGGAAACCCGGCGGCAGGGAGTCAACCCGGCGTACTACTTATTGCTGCCGTGGCTATTTTTACCCCCTTTTTTACCAGCCTCTGATGCGCGCTGAGGGTCGTTCTTGAAGTTACCCCCGCTAGACTGGCCACCTTTACGACCTGCTTCTGATGCTCTTTCACGGTCTTCAGCGAAATTACCTGAACCACCACGATGGTTTGCCATCTCTAACCTCCAGAGTGTGAAACATTAGACATCATATTGCATTCAGTAAAAGAGGATTCTTTCACCTCGCGGCTAAAGGACAGGGCCTTTATCTGTGCCGCGTGAAACTAAGCTTAGTGGACTGAGGCTATCCGGCAAGCCACGGGTAATATTCTGCAACATGATATCCGCCTTTCGGGTCAGATAACGCGACGGAAATCTATAAGCCTTTCTTATCATTTTAAAATTCGACGACCAGAAAGTTGTTTCATTTTGCTACAGCACCTTATTGTAACCATGTTGTTATAAATCAAAGAAATGCCGTTCATTTTTGCAGTCTGGCCGTGATGTCATATCTTTAAATGAACGCAGCGATCCGCTGTCAGAAAAACCAACGAGGAGTGATGCAAAATGGCAAAAGTTCTGGTGCTCTATTATTCCATGTATGGACACATTGAAACCATGGCTCACGCGGTAGCAGAAGGTGCAAACAGAGTGGACGGCGTTGAGGTTGTGGTAAAACGCGTACCGGAAACCATGCAGGCGGAAGCGTTCGCCAAAGCCGGGGGAAAAACACAAAATGCCCCGGTCGCCACCCCGCAGGAGCTGGCGGAGTATGATGCCATTATCTTCGGCACCCCGACCCGCTTCGGCAATATGTCAGGCCAGATGCGTACCTTCCTCGATCAAACCGGCGGGCTCTGGGCATCCGGGGCGCTGTACGGCAAACTCGCCAGCGTATTCAGCTCTACCGGCACCGGCGGCGGCCAGGAGCAGACGATTACCTCAACCTGGACTACCCTTGCTCATCATGGGATGGTGATTGTGCCAATTGGCTACGGCGCGCAGGAGCTGTTTGACGTTTCTCAGGTGCGCGGCGGGACGCCGTACGGCGCAACCACCATTGCCGGTGGGGATGGCTCACGTCAGCCAAGCAATGAAGAACTCTCTATCGCCCGCTATCAGGGTGAATACGTCGCGGGTCTCGCTAAAAAACTGAACGGCTAACCCAACAGGAGGAAAAGTATGCCAACACAGGAATCCAAAGCTCACCACGTGGGCGAATGGGCAAGTTTACGCAACACCTCTCCGGAGATTGCCGAAGCCATCTTTGAAGTCGCGAACTACGACGAAAAGCTGGCCGAGCAGATTTGGGAAGAAGGCAACGATGAAGTGCTGATTCGCGCCTTCGAAAAAACGGACAAAGACTCGCTCTTCTGGGGCGAGCAAACCATCGAACGTAAAAACGTCTAAGCGTTTCCCCCCGCCGCAGCGGGGGGTTCTCTTTTACTTCGCCGCGTTATTCATCACCGCATTGAATTTATCAACCGGACAGAAGCCGTTCGCGTCCACCGGACAGCCCTTCAGCTCCAGCGTCACGCGCTGCGCGGGCGACTGCAGTGTCAGCACGCTGGCGTTGCGCAGCTGCTCCGCGCTCTGGTAGACATACTCAATTTTCATCAGCTCCTGATTGCTGTTTTTGTCGTGCCAACGCTGGAAGACAATCTTGCCGCCAATCGGGGTCCGCTCCTGCTGGTCATGCAGCTGATACGGCTTGAAATCCAGCGCGGTGAGCAGTGAAGCGATGTTCGAATCGTGCCCTACCAGCAGAGTAATCTTAGGCGCTTTCGCCTGTTCGGTGACCAGCGTTTTATCGATATATTTCACCAGCGGCTTCGCCACGTTTTGCGCCACCTCGGTGGAGGTAAACAGCGAGTCCTGATAGCCGTTCTTCAGCTTCGACAGCACGCGCCACTGCTGGTCGGTCTTGATTTCACCCCAGGCCACCTGGTCGGCCGGGAAACCTTCGTAATACTGCAGCGTGAACGCGTCCACCAGCGAGTTACCCACCTTCAGCGGCCCGGATACGCCAGGCTCTTTTTCATAGTCGGCGCTGAAAGTATCTTTCGCGTCTGCCAGCGAGCAGACCTTTTTCTCTTTGCAGGACGGAGAGTCAGCGTAGTTCGTCAACTGCTCCAGCAGCTTATAGCTTTCACCAAGCTGCATTTTCTGCCGCTCGGACTCCATCGCCTTGAGCGCTTTTTCGCGGAATTCCGGCGAGTTATCGGTAATCACCGGATTAAAGGTCGGATCCATGGTGCCCATTTTTTCCTGATGATGCACGGGTACGTCGCACCCCGGGAACGCGCCGGTAATAAAGAACTGCGCGGTGGCGACAGTACGCTGCAGGCTGTTGGCGTAAGCATAAACGCTATCCGCTGGCGGACACTCTCCCGTCTTCACCATCCCCTGCTGCGCCAGCCACTCGCGCATGTAATGGCCCATATAGACTTCCAGCACGCCGCCTTTGGTGGTGAGCTGACCGCCCGGCACGTCCCACTCCGGCCACTGCTTCGGCGTGGACTGCTCCAGCACGCTGCCGTTATTGGCCAGCGGCGCGCGCAGGTTGTGACGGCTCATGATTAACACCTGCTCCAGCTGATAGCCTTCCGGCGTCTCCTGCGCCTGTGCGCCAAAGGTCATTGAAAGGGTACCTGCCACGGCCACTGCGAGTAGTGCTTTTCTCATCCCTCGTTCCTCACGTTTTTTTAATGTTCCAGTGAGTGTGACAGATTCGTGACAGTTTTTTCGGGAAGCATTTCTCAAACTGATGATTAACGTGCTTACGGTGGGCGCTAATTAGTTTTATAATAAAACCATACCCCACCGGAGACCTGACCGTGAAACGCACCCGCCTTGAAGAGAGCACCTGCCCCGTCGCCCGTTCGCTGGATATCATTGGCGACTGGTGGTCGCTGCTGATCGTTCGCGACGCGCTGCGCGGGATTAAACGCTTCGGCGAGTTTCAGAAAAGCCTCGGTATCGCAAAAAACATGCTCACCTCGCGGCTGAAGATGCTGGTCGATGAAGGCATCCTCCGGCTTCAGCCCGCCTCCGACGGCAGCGCCTGGCAGGAATACGTTCTGACCGACAAGGGACGCGCGCTCCAGACGGTGCTGGTTGCTCTCTCCCAGTGGGGCAATGAATTTTTGTTCGCGGAAAACGAATGCGGCACCGTTCTCGTCGATAGCGAACAGCGCAAACCCCTGCGTAAACTGGCGCTTATCGCCGACGATGGGCGCGAGCTGACGCCTGAAGAGATCGTGGCTAAACTCCCCTCCTGATCGTTCCCAACGGCAAAGCACAAAATGCCCGGCAAAATGGTTGCATTATAAAACCAAATAGCAGAGAGTTAATTCAGTTTCATATTGAAACCAGATAACCCACTTTGCTTTGAGGTAACACACAATGACTACGCAAATCACCACCGCCTTAATTACCGGCGCCTCTTCCGGGATCGGGGCCGTCTATGCCGATCGCCTGGCCGCGCGCGGCGCTAACCTGGTCCTGGTCGCCCGCCGCGAGGATCGCCTGAAAACCCTCGCCGCCGACCTGCGAGCGCGCTATGGCGTGGCCGTCGCTATACTGGTGGCCGATCTCAGCGATGAAGCCGGGATCCGCGCCGTGGAAAATGAACTGCGCCACAATACCGCCATCGATACGCTGGTAAACAACGCGGGCACCGCGCAGATGGCCCCGTTCCTCGCGGGCGATGTGGCGCAGCATCAGGCCATCAACACCCTCAACACCACGGCGCTGATGCGTCTGACCTACGCCATCCTGCCCCGCCTGGCGCAGAACAATCGCGGGACGCTGATCAATATCGCCTCGGTGTTATCGCTCCATGTCCGTGCGGGCAGCGCGCTGTACAGCGCCACCAAAGCCTGGGTACTGAGCTTTACCCGCGGACTGCAGGAAGAATTTGCCGATAGCAGCGTGCGCATTCAGGCCGTGCTGCCCGCCGCGACGGCGACGGAGATCTGGAGCCATTCAGGGGTTACGGTGAACGATCTGCCGGAAGGGTCGGTGATGACCACCGACGATATGGTCGATGCGTCACTGGCGGGTCTGGATCAGGGCGAACAGATCACTATTCCGCCGATGCATGACGCCGCCCTGTGGGATCGCTACGAAGCGGCGCGCCTTGAGCTGTTTAACAGCGCGCGCACCGGGGTTCCGGCACCGCGCTACGTGAAACAGTAGCCTAACGCTCAAGCTGGTCGCCGTACTCGCTCATCCAGGCGGCCAGCGGTGAAAGTGCGTCCTGCAGGGTTAACCCCAGCTCGGTAATTTGATACTCCACGCGCGGGGGGATCTCCGGGTAGACCGTCCGCGTCACCAGCCCGCGCTGCTCAAACAGGCGGAGCTGCTTCGTCAGCTCTTTCTGCGTGATGGGGGCAGCGGCACGCAGCAGATCGCCAAAGCGTACGGGCGTGTTGAACACAATCAGGCGATAGAGAATGGGGATCGCCCACTTACCGGATATCAGGTTGACAAACTGCGTCATCGGGCAGGTATACGCCTCAGATTTTTTTTCGCAGCACACCTCCAGCATTTCTGCCATAGCACACCTCTTGCCTCGTTAGTATCCATTTGGTACCTGGTTTCCTTTCGATACTAACGTTTCTATAGTGCTTTCTCCAGTGACATTTCAGGAGAAGAACATGGGTCGTTTAACCGATAAATATACGCTGATTACCGGCGGTACCAGCGGCATTGGTCTTGCCACCGCGCAGGCGTTTATCGCCGAAGGGGCGCGCGTCGCCGTGACCGGACGCAACCCGGACACCCTCGCCGAAGCAGAGCGCATTCTGGGCGATAAGGCCTGGGTGATTCCAACCGACGCAGGCGATATCGCGTCGCAAAAAGCGCTGGCGGAAACTCTCGCCGCCCGCTGGCCACGCCTGGACGCGGTGTTTCTCAACGCTGGCGACGTGACGCACGCGCCGCTGGAAGCCTGGCAGGAGGATGCGTGGGACCGCCTGATGGGCATCAACCTGAAGGGACCGTTCTTTTTAATTCAGGCGCTGCTGCCGCTGCTGAATAATCCGTCGTCGGTGATCCTCTGCGGCTCCGTGAGCGCACGCATCGGCCTGCCCACCAGCAGCGTGTATGCCGCGAGCAAGGCCGCCCTCCTGTCGCTGGCGCGTACGCTGTCGGCGGAGCTGCTGCCGCGCGGGATCCGCGTCAACGGGTTGAGCCCCGGTCCGGTGGAAACGCCGGCATTTACGAAGACGGGCTTAAGCGAAGAGACGCTTAACGCGATGATGGCGGAGATCATCAAGCTGGTGCCGCTCGGCAGAATGGGCTCGACGACGGAGCTGGCAAAAGCCGCGCTCTATCTGGCGTCCGACGAGTCGAGCTACACGGTAGGAACGGAGCTGCTGGTGGACGGCGGAATGGGGAGTCTGTAACTCAAAAGGCGCTGATGCCGGTGACCGCGCCGACATACAGCGCCGCCCATGCACAGGCGGAAAGCAGGCTGACGACGTAAACTTTGATGGCGTTCAGCCTGAGCATCCCCGCCGCCAGCGGCACGACATAACGCAACACCGCCAGAAAGCGCGACGTAAACAGTACGATGACACCGTTTTTTTGCAGCTGATGCTGAACCCGTAAAAACGTAGCGGCATGCTTCGCCGTAAAGCGCGCGACCAGCCGGGTGTGCCCCATCAACTGGCCGATATGGTAGTTCAGCACCGAACCCGCCGTTGCCCCCAGCACCACGGCGAGCCACGCCAGCGCCGGGTGCATGCTCCCCTGGCTGACGCCGATGCCCGCCAGCAGCATCACCGAGGCGGGTGGCAGCACGGAGGAGATCAGCACCGTGGACTTGCTCAGCGCCATTACGAATAACAGCGCGAACAGATGTGCCGGATAAAGCGCAAAATGATTCAGCAGATTATCAAACCACGCCATTTTCCTTCCCCCCGTTAATTAATCCTCCATTTAAAAGGAATAACCTTAAATAAACCCTCAACATTTTATTAATAAGATTTACCTAAACCTTCCTTAAACATTATTTAATTTCCTGAGCGATAAATTTAAACAGGCGTATTATTCCTCACGCTTTACAACGATCTCGTTATGGCGAGGCTCCTGTACAAATACACGTTATCGCTCTGGTGGGTTCGAGAGAACCGGCACAGGGTAAAACAGGCACTGTCGAATCAAGGCTTTGTCAGTATAACTTCCCTTGCGGGATACGGTGTACAGTGCTGAACCCAGGACGTGGGGATCTCCTTTCCGACATGCCCTGTCTTGCTCGCCCCTGAGAGATTTTATTTATTCAAAGGGAATTCACTATGTCTTACGCTATTCACAACCACAACCTGGCATTCAATGACAGCGCGGTCGCGCAATATATGAATACCGATTTTATTGTCCTCGACGTTTCATTATGCGTGGCGCTGGCGCGCGAGCAATTCTTCGAAAAATTAAAAGACGACGATATTCCGTCGCATATTTTTATTGAAGACCATGGACGCCTGGCGGGCATGATTGCGGTACGCAAATTATTGCAGGTCACGGATACCGCGCAGCCAATTAAAAGCCTGATGATTTCACAGTTTTTGCAGGTCAAACCGGAAGATGAACGAGCCGATGTCGCCGGACTTCTGGCCCACGGCGACGCGGACGTCGTGCCGGTGGTGACCCACGGCAAGCTCGTCGGCTGCCTGACCGAGCGCGAAATCGCCCATCTGCTGGAAGATGACGTCACCGAAGACGCCCAGCTTCAGGGGGCGACGCTGCCGCTGGAGAAGCCCTATCTGGAAACCAGCGCCTTCAGCCTGTGGAAGAAACGCTCCGTCTGGCTGCTGCTGCTGTTTGTCGCGGAAGCCTACACCAGCTCGGTGATCCAGCACTTCGAAGAGGCGCTGGAGTCTGCCATCGCGCTGGCGTTCTTTATTCCGCTGCTGATCGGCACGGGTGGCAACAGCGGAACGCAGATCACCTCCACGCTGGTGCGCGCCATGGCGCTGGGTGAAGTGCATCTGCGCGACGTAGGCCGCGTGCTGCGCAAAGAGATGACCACCTCGCTGATGATTGCCGTGACGCTCGGTATTGCCGGGTGCATCCGCGCCTGGATGATGGGTATCGGGCTGGAAATCACGCTTATCGTCAGCCTGACGCTGGTATGCATTACGCTCTGGAGCGCGATTGTGTCGTCAGTGATCCCGATGGTGCTCAAGCGCTGCGGCATTGACCCGGCGGTCGTCTCCGCGCCGTTTATCGCGACGCTTATCGACGGTACCGGGCTGATTATCTACTTCAAGATCGCGCAGTATACGCTGGGGCTGGAGTAACGCGATCCGCCAACTGAATCACCGCACGCGAAAACGCCTCAATCGCCAGCGCAACATCCTCAGCCATCACCGATTCCGCCGGGTGGTGGCTGACTCCGCCCCTGCAGCGCACGAACAGCATGCCCACCGGCCAGCGTTCCGCGATGGCAATCGCATCGTGGCCCGCGCCGCTGGGCAGCGACAGCGAGCGTCCCTGTACCGATTTTACGGCCTCCCCCAGCACGTTCTGCAAGTGCAGATCGCACGGCGTGGCGGCAATGCGGTAAAACTCCTCGGCGCTAAATGCCAGCCCGCGGCGCGTTGCGATCGCCCGGGCATGTTCCAGCAGGTCGTTGAGCAACCTGTCCAGCGGTGCATCCTGCGGGCCGCGAATATCGAGCGAGAGCTGAACCTCACCGGGGATCACGTTCACCGCTCCCGGCAGACAGCGCAATTCCCCGACCGTCGCCACCAGGTTGCCGCCCTGCTGTCGGGTAGCGTTTTCAATGATAACCATCCACTCGGCGGCGGCGGCCAGCGCGTCTCTGCGGTGGAGCATCGGCACGGTTCCCGCATGTCCGGCCTCGCCGGTGAAACGACAGTTCAGGCGACGGGCGCCGTTAATGGCTTCCACCACGCCAAGCGCGAGCGCCTCCTGCTCAAGGCACGGCCCCTGCTCAATATGCAGTTCGAGATAGGCGCTGAAATCTTCCTGACGCCTTGCGGCATGCGACACGCGGGCAGGATCGAGCCCCGCCTGGGTCATCGCCTGCGCCACGCTGATGCCGCTGGCGTCAGTTTTTTCCAGCCAGCCCTGCGGCCAGGTGCCCGTCAGCCCCCGGCTGCCTAACAGCGTAATGCCGAAGCGGGTGCCCTCTTCATCGCAAAAGCCGACAATCTCGATGGCCTGCGCCAGATGCACCCCCTGCTGATGCAGGCTGTCCACCACTTCAATGGCCGTGAGCACCCCGAGCATGCCGTCGTAGCGTCCCGCGTTGCGCACGGTATCCAGATGCGATCCAAGCAGCACCGCCTGCGCCCCTTCCTGCGCCCCCTCATAGCGTCCACAGATGTTGCCCACGCTGTCCTGCCAGACGGTCATGCCCGCCTGGCTCATCCACTGCCCCACCAGCTGGTTGGCCTGCTGATGCTGCACCGAGAGATAGACCCTGGTCAGCGCATCCGGGGTTTCGCTGATGGCGGCCAGCGCGTCGGCGCGGGCCATCACCCGTTCTGCCGCCGGGCTCATTGCGGCGTCTCGCGGCGATAGTGGTCCCACGCGGCCTGCATCGCCGCACCCTGCGTGGTGGTGAATTTCAGGTAGTTCAGCACCGACTCCAGCGCGCTCAGGGTGGTCATCACGCAGTCCTTGCGCGCGTTGTAGCCCATGGTGCCGATGCGCCACACCTTGCCGTGCAGCGGGCCAAACGAGGTGCCGATTTCAATCCCGAAATCCTCCAGCATCAGCTTACGCACCTGGTCGCCGTTGATGCCCTGCGGGATGAACACGCCCAGCACGTTGTTCATCTTGTGCTTCAGATCGCCAAAGGTCTCCAGCCCCATCGCCTGAATGCCCTTCAGCAGCGCATTGCCGTGCAGCCTGTGGCGGGCGATGCCGTTATCCAGCCCTTCCTGCAGGATCAGACGCGCGCACTCGCGGGCGCCAAACAGCGCGGTGGTCGCTTCGGTGTGGTGGTTGAGGCGCTCCGGCCCCCAGTAGTCCATCACCATGCCGAGATCGAAGTAGTTGGAGTAGATCATCTCCTCGTCGCCGTCGCGGTGGGCGTCGGTGCGAATGCCCTCCTCAACGCATTTGCGGCGGCGGATCGCCTCCTCCATGCGCGCGCTCAGGGTGATCGGCGACGTACCCGACGGGCCGCCGAGGCACTTCTGCATCCCGGCCGAGACGGCGTCCAGCCCCCAGGCGTCGGTCTCCAGCGCGTTGCCGCCGAGCGACGCGGTGGCATCGGTGTAAAACAGCACGTCGTAGCGGCGGCAGATGGCGCCGAGCTCCGCGAGCGGCTGCAGCATGGTGGTGGAGGTGTCGCCCTGCACGGTCAGCAGCAGGCGCGGACGAATACGCTTAATCGCATCTTCGACCTGGTCCGGGGTGAACACCTCGCCCCACGGCACCTCGATGGTATGCACCTCCGCGCGGCAGCGGCGGGCAATTTCGCACAGCAGGTGTCCAAAGCGGCCGAAGACCGGCACCAGCACTTTATCTCCGGGGCGGATGGCGGAGACCAGAATGGCCTCAATTCCCGCGCGGGAGGTGCCGTCCACCAGCATCGTCCAGCGGTTTTCGGTGCGGAACACGCCGCGATAGAGCGCCATCACCTCGTTCATGTAGTGGGTCATGGCCGGATCGTACTGGCCAATCAGCTGGCTCGACATAGCGCGCAGCACGCGCGGGTCGGCGTTGATCGGCCCCGGCCCCATCAGCAGGCGCTGGGGCGGGTTGATTTGCGGAAAGCGTGCGATATCCATTGTTAAGTCCTTATCAGTTGAGGCCGCGCACGGAGGAGATGAACTGCTTCAGTTCCGTGGTCTGCGGGTTGGCGAACAGCGTTTTGCTGTCGCCCTGCTCCCAGACTTTCCCCTGGTGCATAAACACCACGCGGTCGCCCACTTCGCGGGCAAAATTCATTTCATGGGTCACGAGAATCAGGGTCATCCCCTCGGCCGCCAGCTGCTCCAGCACCTTGAGCACTTCGCCCACCAGCTCCGGGTCGAGCGCGGAGGTGATCTCGTCGCAGAGTAAAACTTTAGGCGACATCGCCAGCGCGCGGGCAATCGCCACGCGCTGCTGCTGGCCGCCGGAGAGGCTCGACGGGTAGTAATCCAGACGATCGCCAAGCCCCACTTTCTCCAGCATGCGCTGGGCCAGTTCGCGGCATTCGGCGGCGCTTTTCTTCAGCACCCGACGCGGGGCGAGCATCACGTTCTCCAGCGCCGTCATGTGCGGGAACAGGTTGAAGCTCTGGAACACCATCCCGACCGAGCGGCTGATTTCGCGCGCCTGAGAATCCCGGTCGGTAATGGTCATGCCGCCCAGCTTGATGCTTCCGTCCTGATACCCTTCCAGGCCGTTGATGCAGCGCAGCAGCGTGCTTTTGCCCGATCCGCTGCGCCCGATAATGGAGATCACCTGGCCCATATCGATATCCAGATCGACGCCCTTGAGCACGTGGTTATCGCCGTAGTACTTCTGCACCTGATTAATGGTGATGAGAGGCATTGAATTTGGTCTCCAGATAGCGGCTGTAGCGCGACAGCGGATAACACAGAATAAAGTAGCCCAGCGCCACCAGTGCAAAGACCTTAAACGGCTGATAGGTCACGTTGGTCAGCATGGTGCCGGCCTTGGTCAGCTCGATGAAGCCGATAATCGACGCCAGCGCGGTGCCTTTGATCACCTGCACCGCAAAGCCCACCGTCGGGGCGATGCCGATGCGCAACGCCTGCGGAGCGACCACGCGAAACAGGGTCTGGCCGAAGGTCAGGCCCAGGCAGCGCGAGGCTTCCCACTGCCCCTTCGGCAGGGCGCGAATGCTGCCGTACCAGATATCGAGCAGAAATGCGCTGGTGTAGAAGGTTAACGCCAGCGAGGCGGCGGTCCACGGCGAAACGTCGATGCCGAACAGCGCCACGCCGAAGAAGGCCAGGAACAGCTGCATCAGCAGCGGGGTGCCCTGAAACAACTCGATATAGCCGCGGATAATGCGCTTCACCGTGCGTCCGCCCGTCAGGCGCAGCAGCAGGAGCGGCAGCGTTACCACCGCCCCGCCGACAAACGCCACCAGCGACAGCAGTACCGTCCAGCGTCCGGCCAGCAGCAGGTTGCGAATAATGTCCCAGTCGGTAAAGGTGGTCATCATGCCTGCACCCCCAGCCATTTGCGTCCTGCCGCCATCATCAGCTGGCGCAGGGTAATCGACAGCGCTAAGTAAATCCCGGTTGTCACCAGATAGACCTCAAAGCTCAAAAACGTTCTGGACTGGATCAGGTTGGCGGCGAAGGTCAGCTCTTCATACGAGACCTGCGACACCACCGACGAGCCGAGCATCACGATGATGCATTGGCTCACCAGCGCGGGATAAATGCGCTGCAGCGCGGGCGGCAGCACCACGCGAATAAACGTCTGCAGACGGGTTAGCCCCAGCACGCGTCCGGCCTCCCACTGTCCTTTCGGCGTAACCTGAATGCCCGCGCGGATAATTTCGGTGCTGTACGCGCCCAGGTTCACCACCATTGCCAGCAGCGCCGCCTCCCCCGCCGTCATCTTCAGGCCAAGATTCGGCAGGCCGAAGACGATGAAAAACAGCTGCACCACAAACGGCGTGTTGCGGATGATCTCCACGTAGCCGCCCCAGATCCGGCTGTACCAGGTGGTGCGTCCGCTGCGGATCGCCGCGCCGAAAATCCCGATTGCCAGCCCACCGACGGTTGCCATTACCGTCAGCTGAATGGTGACCCACAGCCCGGCCAGCAGCTCCGGCCAGTGCGGCCAGAGGGCTGAAAAATCAAGTTGCTCCGTCATTGGCTCAGGCGCCAAGGTTTGCCGGCAGCGGGGCCTTCAGCCATTGCTCGGACAGGCCGTTCAGCGTGCCGTCCTTGATGCCCTGCTCAATCAGCGCATCCACTTTTGCCTTCAGGGCCGGTTCGTTCTTCTTCAGGCCGATAAAGCACGGTGAGTCTTTCAGCATAAAGCTCGGCACCGGGGCTTTATCCGCGTTCTGGCGTGAAATGGCCGCCACCACGAGGTTGCCGGTCGCCACGTACTGCACCTGGCCGGAGAGATAGGCCGAAAGCGTGGTGTTGTTGTCTTCGTAGCGTTTCACGTTGGCGTCTTTCGGTGCCAGGCCGGTCAGCACCATATCCTCCACCGCCCCGCGCGTCACGCCGATGGTTTTTCCGCTCAGCGCGGCGGCGTCCTTCAGCTCGGCCCCTTTCGGGCCAAACACGCCGAGGAAGAACGGCGCGTAGGCGCGGCTGAAGTCGATCACCTTCTCGCGTTCCGGGTTTTTACCGAGGCTAGAAATGACCAGATCCACCTTGTCGGTTTGCAGGTACGGCACGCGGTTGGCGCTGGTCACCGGCACCAGCTGCAGCTTGAGCTTCATCTGTTTCGCCAGATAGCGCGCCATATCGATGTCGTAGCCCTGCGGCTGCAGATCGGTCCCCACCGAGCCAAACGGCGGGAAATCCTGCGGAACGGCAATGCGAATGGTGCCGCGCTTCTCGATATCCTGAAGCTGGTCAGCCTTTGCCGGCAGCTGAGTGAAGAGACAGGCGGCCCCGGCCAGTACAATTAACAGTTTTTTCATGGTGCTTCCCCGTAACGTTAACATGAAACAAAAGATTCTTTGAATGTGATTTTGCAACTAATGTGCCAGATAAGGCGAAGCGGGGAATTTTCTCTTAAAGCCTGATAAAACGTGGACGGGGCGAAAATACTCTCTATTTTCGCCCCGTTCATTTGCACCATTTCAATGCAAAGCACCAGTCTGATGCCCCATTATCGTTGTTCGAGTTCGTCCAGCTGCTGGTAGAGGGAGGCAATCTCGTGAATGCGCGGGCGGCCTTTATCGAGAATGTCATGCAGGAAGGCGTTCGCCAGCAGGTTGATCAGGCTGTTGACCGAGGAGTAGCTGTCATAGGCGGAGACGCTGTCCAGCGGGGCGCAGAGCTGCCAGCTCGCCAGCGGAAACAGGCTGTGGGCCTGCGGCTCGCACATCAGCAGCACCGGAATACCGCTACTCTGAAGCTGCTGCATCAGCGGACGAATGATGCGCGGGCGGCGGCGGAAGGCCATCATCACCACCAGATCGTCCGGCGTTAAGTCCACCAGCTCCTCGCTCAGGCTCTGGCCCGGCTGCGGCAGGACCAGCACCTGACCGCGCGCCTGCAGTAGCTGCTGGCGCAGGTGGAGCGCCGCCGGATAAGCGTTACGCATGCCGATAATGACGATGCGCCGCGCCTTGACCATGCAGGCCATGGCGTCGGCAAACTGCTGCGCGTCAAGGGCATTGACCCACTGGGTCAGGTTCGCCATCTCCTGCTTGTAGTGGCGCGCCAGCAGCGTGTTGCCCTGCACCGCGTCGCGGTTATCGGTGAGCGGCATCCCGCTCTGGCGCAGGGTGCGCAGCTCGTCGCGCATATCCTTATATTTCTCATAGCCCAGACGCTTAAACAGGCGGCTGACCGTGGCTTTCGACACTCCGCTCAGCTGCGCCAGCTCGGCGCTGTTGTAGCTGATCAGGTCGTCAAAATGGTCGAATATAAAGTCTGCCACCCGTTGCTCCTGCGGCGACAGCGACGGGTATTGTGCTTTCAGACGTTCATCCAGTTGTTCCATAGCGCCTCTGTAACTTTTGTTTCATCACATTATACCTTTCTTTATACGTATTCATTATACGTGCCAGCTTACTGAAACTTTTCTTTCAGAACTGGAACAGCTTTTGCAGCGCCTTGTGACTTTCAGTGTTACGAGGACTTCTCATGCAAAGCAACGTCTCCACGCACGGCATGGCCGTTGCGCCCCACCATCTTGCCAGCCAGAGCGCGCTGGCGGTGCTGCGCGAAGGCGGCAGCGCGATTGAAGCGATGGTCGCGGCGGCGGCCACCATCACCGTGGTTTACCCCCACATGAACGGGCTGGGCGGCGATGGCTTCTGGCTTATCGTGCCGCCAGAAGGCGACCCCATCGCCATTGATGCCAGCGGCGCGGCGGGATCGCGCGCGACGCTTGCCGCCTACGACGGGCACACGCACATTCCTCATCGCGGACCGCAGGCGGCGCTGACCGTCGCCGGCACGGTGAGCGGCTGGGACGAGGCGCTGAAGGTCTCCCGCGAGATGACCGGCAAGTCGCTGCCGCTGGCCCGCCTGCTGGCCGACGCCATTGACTATGCGCAGAACGGTACCCCGGTCACGGCCTCACAGGCCCATGCCACGGCCAGTAAATTCGACGAGCTGAAGGCCATCCCCGGCTTCGCGGAAACGTGGCTGGTGAACGGTAAGCCGCCCCAGGTCGGGAGCCGTTTTTACCAGCCCGCCATGGCCTCAACCCTGACGCGCCTCGTAGAGGACGGTCTGGACAGCTTTTATCGCGGCCCTCTGGCGAACGTGCTGGCGCACGGCATGGAGACGCTGGGCATGCCCGTGACGCTGGCCGATCTTAACGCGCACGTTGCCCGGCGCACCGCGCCGCTGAAGCTGCAGCATCAGCAGGGGGAGATCTTTAACCACGCCCCGCCGACGCAGGGGCTGGTCTCGCTGGCGATACTCGGCATCACCGACCGCCTGAATATGGCGGAGGCCGACGACGCGGACACCATTCACCGCATCGTTGAAGCCACCAAGCTGGCCTTTGGCCTGCGCGATGCCCACATTACCGACCCGCGTGAACTGAAAACCGAGATTCAGAAACTGCTGGATCCCGCCGCCCTGCAGGCGCTTGCCGACAGGGTTGACGACGGCCACGCCGCGCCGTGGGGAACCGGAAAAGGTCCCGGCGATACGGTGTGGATGGGGGTGATGGATAACAGCGGGCTTGCCGTGTCGTTTATCCAGAGTATTTATCACGAGTTCGGCAGCGGCGTGGTGTTGCCCGATACCGGCATCGTCTGGCAGAACCGGGGGGCGTCGTTCAGCCTCGACCCCGCTCATCTTCTGGCCCTCGCGCCGGGCAAACAGCCTTTCCATACCCTGAACCCGGCGGCGGCGCGTCTAAAGGACGGGCGCGTAATGGTCTACGGATCGATGGGCGGTGACGGACAGCCGCAAACCCAGGCCGCGCTCTTTACCCGCTACGTGGTTCAGGGCGTGCCCTTGCAGGAAAGCATTTCCCGCCCGCGCTGGCTGCTGGGGCGCACCTGGGGACAAACCTCAGACACGTTAAAGCTGGAAGGACGCTTTACCGCTGAGACGGTCTTACGGCTTCAGGTACTCGGACATGAGGTAGAAATATTCCCTGACTTCAGTGAAGCGATGGGCCACGCGGGCGCGATTGTCCGCCACCCCAACGGGCTGTTTGAAGGGGCGTTTGACCCGCGCAGCAACGGCGCGGCCGCCGGATACTGAGGAGAAAACAATGACGACACAACAACCCGACTGGCAGGCGTATCTTGCGCAAATGGAGTCCGTGCTCGGCGTGACGCTGGACGATGCCCGCCGCGCTGAGCTGCAGTTGCAGTTCAGCCGCATTGCCAGCATGGCCGCCCCGCTGATGGCGCTGCCGCTCGACGACCGTCTGGAGATCGCAGGAGTGTATAAAGCATGACGCTACACGAGATGAGTATCAGCGACATTCAACAGGCGCTGAGTGCGGGCGAGCTGAGCGCCCATGAGATTGCCCGCCAGACGCTGGAGGCGATTGGGCGCGTTAATCCGCAGATCAATGCCTGGACCACCGTGACGGAAGCACGCATGCTCGCCGAGGCCGAGAACATCGACACCCTGCGCCGCGAAAAGCGCCCCCTGCCGCCGCTGGCGGGCGTGCCCTACGCGGTGAAAAACCTGTTCGACGTTGCCGGACACACCACCCTCGCTGGCGCCGAGCTGTTCAGCCAGCGTCCCGCAGCGGCCGCTGACAGCTTCGCCGTGCGCCAGCTACGCAGCGCGGGCGGGCTGCTGTCCGGGATGGTGAATATGGACGCCTACGCCTACGGCTTTACCACCGAGAACAGCCACTACGGCGCGACGCGTAACCCGCACGACCTGACGCGCATTGCGGGCGGGTCCTCTGGCGGTTCAGCCGCCGCCGTAGCCGCCGGGCTGGCGCACTTTTCGCTCGGCACCGACACCAACGGGTCGATTCGCGTTCCGGCCTCGCTGTGCGGCATCTATGGCCTCAAGCCCACCTTTGGCCGCCTGTCACGATCCGGCAGCCATCCGTTTGTCGCGAGCCTGGATCATATCGGCCCCTTCGCCCGCCGGGTGTGCGACCTGGCGTCCGTGTACGACGCGCTGCAGGGCCGGGACAGCAGCGACCGTTTTCAGGCAGAGAGCTCGCGCGAGCAAACGCGCCCCCTGCTAGACCGCGGGCTTGACGGCCTGCGCTGCGCGGTGCTCGGCGGCTACTTCACCACCTGGTGCGACGCACAGGCCAGAGACGCCGTGGCACGGGTGGCGAAGGCGCTCGACGTGCAGGATGAGCTGCAGTTTCCGGACGCCGAGCTGGCGCGCTCCGCGGCGTTTATCATCAGCGCCTCCGAAGGGGGAAATCAGTACCTGCCCGCGCTTCGCCGCGAGCCCGAGCGCTTTGAGCCGCACTCCCGGGAGCGACTGCTGGCAGGCGCGATGATCCCCTCCGCCTGGTATATTCAGGCCCAGCGGTTCCGCGCGCAGGCGCGGCAGGCGTTTCACGCGCTGTTTGCCCAGGCCGACGTGCTGATCGCACCCGCGACGCCGCGCAGCGCCACGCGGATCGGCGAGCAAACCATGGAGATTAACGGTCAGCCGCTCCCCATCCGCGCCAGCATGGGGATGCTGACCCAGCCGATTTCATTTTTGGGCCTGCCCGTGACCACCGTTCCGCTGCGCACCGCACATGGCGCGCCGATTGGCCTGCAGCTGATTGCCGCGCCGTTTAACGAGCAGGCCTGCCTGCGCGTCGCGCGCGTGCTGGAAAAGAGCGGCATCACCGATGCCCGCCCGGCGGAGGTTGCAGCATGATCAATCACGATGACATTAACCTGCCGTGGGTGGTTGCCGAGGTGACGGCCGCGTTTTACCGCTACGAGGACGCGCTGGTGAGCAACAACGTTGCGGTGCTGGACGAGCTGTTCTGGCACGACAAAAACACGGTGCGGCTGGGGGCGGGGGAAAATCTATACGGTATCGATGAAATCCGCGCCTTTAGGGCGGCGCGCCCGTCTGCCGGGCTTCAGCGGACACTGCGCCACACCGTGATTACCACCTTCGGCGAGGATTATGCCGTGTGCAGCACCGAGTTTACCCGTGAAGGTACGGAGCGGATTGGCCGCCAGCAGCAGATGTGGGTAAGGTTTGCCTACGGGTGGCGCATTGTTGCGGCGCAGGTGAGTTTGATGGTATAGACCGGGTAAGGCGCAGCCGCCACCCGGCAAAACATCGCACAATTACTTCTGAAACGGATGCACTTCCCGCCAGTGGTCAGCAATCTGCTGGCGGGTACAGACCCACACCCGATCGTGCTGCTGCACGTAATCCAGAAACCGTTGCAGCGCGCGAAAACGCCCCGGCCTGCCCAGCAGGCGGCAGTGCATGCCGATGGACATCATCTTTGGCGCGCTCTCCCCCTCCTCGTACAGCACATCGAAGCTGTCCTTCAGGTACGTATAAAACTGCTCGGCGGTGTTAAACCCCTGCGCGGTCGCGAAGCGCATGTCGTTCGCATCCAGCGTATACGGCACGATCAGGTGCGGTTTTTGAGTGCCGTCGCCGCAGGCCACTTCCGTCCAGAAGGGCAGGTCGTCGCCGTAGTAGTCGCTGTCGTAGTCGAAGCCGCCGTGCTCCACCACCAGCTGGCGGGTGTTGGGGCTGTCGCGCCCGGTGTACCAGCCGGTTGGCGGCTTGCCGAACAGGTCGGTAAGAACCTGCACCGCCTTATGCAGGTGGTCGCGCTCCTGGCTGATGTCCATGTTCTGATAGTGGATCCAGCGCCAGCCGTGGCTGACCACGTCGTAATCCGCGGCTTTGATCGCCTCAACAATCTCCGGGTGACGCGCCAGCGCCATCGCCACGCCAAAGACCGTCAGCGGCAGGCCGCGTTTTTGAAATTCATTGTGGATCCGCCAGAACCCGGCGCGGCTGCCGTATTCGTAGAGGGAGTCCATCGACATGTGTTTGTCCGGGTAGCTGGCCGCGCCGATGATGTCCGACAGGAATTGCTCGGACCCGGCATCGCCGTGCAGAACGTGGTTTTCCGCCCCTTCTTCATAATTGAGCACAAACTGCACCGCGATGCGCGCCTCATTCGGCCACCGCGCGTGCGGCGGGTTGCCCGCGTAGCCGCGCAGATCCCGCGGATAATCCTGTTCGAAAAGCCCCATACCACCCCCAAAAGTTAAAATGGATTCAATGCCTGAAAATGCCCGCTTAACGGTTTGCTCTCCGGGAAGGCCAGATCCCCATGCTTGCTGGTCGTGAGCCCCAGCGCCACCAGCGATTCCACCATCTTCACCGCCGCGCTGACGCCGTCTATCACCGGCACGCGCAGCTCGCGGGTCAGCTCCTGCGCAAGGGTCGCCATGCCGCCGCAGCCGAGCACGATGGCGCCGCAGCCATCCTCTTTCAGCGCCTGTATACAGCGCGCGCGCACCTTCTCCTGCGCCAGACCGCTGCCGTCCTCCAGCGCCAGCACCGGGAGATCGATAGCGTGCAGCGCCGCGCACTTGTCCTGAAAGCCATACTGGTGCAGAAGATGGCGGGCAATAATCAGCGTGCGCGGCAGCGTGGTGACCACCGAAAAGCGCGTCGCCACCAGCGTCGCCATATGCATAGCGGCTTCAGCAATGCCGATAACCGGCCCCTGCGCCAGCTCGCGCGCCGCCAGCAGTCCCGGATCGCCAAAGCAGGCAATCACGTGACCGTCCACGCCCTGCTCCCTGCCTTTTTTGATCTGTTCCAGGACACCAACGGCGGCGATGGCCTCATCAAAGTGGCCTTCTATAGACGGCACACCCGCGCTCGGGCAAACCGCGAGGATCTCCGTTCCCGGTGCCGCCACCGCGCGGGCCGCCGCGCCGATGGTTTCCGTCATCGCGAGGCTGGTGTTGGGGTTGATCACTTGTATACAGACAGACATTACGACTCCTTGTGGCCGGCAAACAGCCGGGCAAAATCAGGCAGGCACTCGCCCGCCCGCTCGAAGCAGAGGCTGGCAACGATGTGTTCAAAATGGTGCATGAGGGCATCGCTTAGCGGCTGCAGCGCCTTCTGACGCAGCAGATCTACAAGCTGTTCGTGGTCGTTGCAGCGACAGCCCTGACGCCACGGCGCGCCCCAGGTAGCAATCACCAGCGAGGAGCGCTGGCTCAGGCTTGTCACCATCTCCGTCAGCACCTGGTTACCGGAGATGGCCTGCAGTTGTATGTGGAAACTGGCGGAATGTCGGATTGCCGCCGGGCCGTCGTACGCCTCGTGCGCCTGCTGCTCCTGACGAATAATAGCCTCCAGCGCGGCAAGGTGCGGCGGCTGACAGTGCGCCAGCACGTCCGGCAGGTTAGCGACCTCCAGCAGCGCGCGGGTGCGGAAGATGTGCCGCGCCTCTTCCACCGTCGGGCTGGCGACGTGTGCACCACGTTTGGGCGTCAGGGTGACCATTTGCACAGCGGCGAGTCGTTGAAGCACCTTGCGGATGCCCGTGCGGCTCACGCCAAACACCTCGGCCAGCGCCTCTTCCGGCAATTTGCTCCCCGGCAGCAGCTGATGTTCCACAATCGCGGTCATCAGCGCCTGGAAGATGGTTTCGTCTTTGTCATGCAGGTCTGGCGCGGTCTGCAGGGCGTTTATGTTGTTCATTCACCACTCCGAATTTTACTTTCCGTTATCGAATCGTATACATAAAAATAAAATATTGCATACAAGATTTATTATTTTGGCCTGGATCCTGCAACACCGTTTGCACTCCCACTCAACGGGTTTTCATTCACAGGAGCAGGTTTCATGCCAAACAGTCAAAACGCACAGCAGAGTACGGCCGCTGATTCCGGTACGGTTTACAGCCCACGTCTTTGCAATGAGGATCTGGCACCGACGCGTGACCAGAACTGGAGCTGGTACAACATCTTTTCTTTCTGGATGTCCGACGTTCACAGCATGGGGGGTTACGTTGTTGCCGCGAGCTTCTTTACGCTCGGGCTGGCAAGCTGGCAGGTGCTGCTCTGCCTGCTGGTGGGGATCTGCATTGTGCAGCTGTGCGCCAACCTTGTAGCCAAACCGAGCCAGATGGCGGGCGTGCCCTATGCGGTGATCAGCCGTCAGGCGTTTGGCGTCTTCGGGGCCAATATTCCGGCGGTGATCCGCGGGCTTATCGCCTTTGCGTGGTACGGCATCCAGACCTGGCTTGCCGCCAACGCGCTGATGCTGGTGGTGCTGAAGTTCTGGCCTTCTCTGGCGAGCCTTACCACCGGTGCCTTCCTGGGCCTGTCGCCGCTGGGCTGGATCTGCTTTGCCATCATGTGGGTTCTTCAGGCGATGGTCTTCTGGCACGGCATGAACGCCATTAAGCGCTTTATTGATATCGCCGGTCCGGCGGTCTATGTGGTGATGCTGGCCCTTGCGGGTTGGATTGTATACAAGACCGGTTTTGACGGGATCTCTTTCACCCTCGCCAGCAAATCCCTGAGCGCGGGCGAGCAGACCTGGCAGATGATCACCGCGACCGCGCTGGTGGTCTCCTACTTCTCCGGCCCGCTGCTTAACTTTGGCGACTTCTCCCGCTACGGCAAAAGCATGGGTGAGATCCGCCGCGGCAACCGCTGGGGGCTACCGTTTAACTTCCTGCTGTTCTCCATCGTCACCGTGGTGATTGTCTCCGGCACCCAGTCGCTGTTTGGCCGCATGATCACCGACCCGATCGAAACCGTCAGCCGCGTAGGTAACGATCTGGCCGTGGCAATTGGCCTGCTGACGATGATCACCGCCACCATCGGGATCAACATCGTCGCGAACTTTGTCTCACCGGCGTTTGATTTCTCTAACTGCTCGCCGCAGAAGATCAGCTTCCGCACCGGAGGGATGATTGCCGCCGTCGGCTCGATCCTGCTCACCCCGTGGAACCTGTTCAACTCACCGGAGCTCATCCATTACACCCTGGACGTGCTCGGGGCGTTTATCGGCCCGCTGTTCGGCATTCTGATTGCCGATTTCTACCTGATTAAGCGCGGCAAGGTGTCGGTAGACGATCTGTTCGACGACACGCCAAAGGGCAAATACTGGTACCGCAACGGCTTTAACCCGAAGGCCATTGGCGCGCTGATCCCATCCGTTGCCGTAGGTCTGGTGATTGGCTTTATCCCGGCCCTGCATGAAGTGGCAAACTTCAGCTGGTTTATCGGCGTCTTCCTCGGCGGCGTGACCTACCGCTGGCTGGCGCGGGAAGAGCGCGATACGGCAGGCGCGGCCTCGTTCAGCTCCCGCGTAGCGACGCAAAAAGAGTAACCCCTCCTTCCGGCCGCAGTTTATCTGCGGCCCGTTCATTCTGGCACCGTTCTTGCTGAGCTTTTTCACCCCGCTACGCAAACAATAAGGTAGGACCCACGATGGAATACCAGACTGCGATACGCGGTGCATTTTTCGATATCGCCCAGGTCTGCGACAGCGCAGACGCGATTGCCCAACACGCCCGCTACCTTGAGGACGGGCTGCTGTTTATCCAGAACGGAAAAATTCTGGCGCACATGGCGTGGCAGGAGGGCGAGCAGTATCTCGACCCCCACAAAGGCTACACGGACCTGCGCGGCAGGCTGCTGCTGCCCGGTTTTGTCGACACCCACGTTCATTATCCACAAACGGAGATGATCGGCGCCTTTGGCGAACAGCTGCTGGAGTGGCTAACCACCTACACCTTCCCGGTGGAGAGCCAGTTTGCCGATGAAGCCTACGCGAAAGAGATCGCCGAATTTTTCATTAACCAACTGGTGAGCAACGGCACCACCACCGCGCTGGTGTTTTGCACGCTGCATCCGCAATCGGTCGAAGCGCTGTTTACCGAAGCCCTGCGCCTGAACATGCGCCTTATCGCCGGAAAGGTGATGATGGACCGGCACGCGCCGGACTACCTGAGCGAAGATGCAAAGCAGAGCTACCGGCAGACGCGGGAGCTGATCCAGCGCTGGCACCACCGGGGGCGGCTGGGGTATGCCATTACGCCGCGATTTGCCCCAACGTCCTCACCCGAGCTGCTCGCCGCGGTCAGCCTGCTCAGAGAGGAGTTCCCGGATACCTGGCTGCAGACCCATCTCAGCGAAAACCCAAACGAAGTGGCCTGGGTGAACGATCTCTGGCCGGAGCACGAGCGCTATCTGGACGTATATCACCACTACGGCCTGACCGGCGAGCGCAGCGTGTTTGCCCACGCGATCCATCTGCACCACAGCGAGTGGCAGTGCCTGCACGACACCGGTTCGGCGGTGGCGTTTTGCCCCACCTCGAACCTGTTTCTCGGCAGCGGGCTGTTTCGCCTGCCCGCCTGCTGGCAGCACAAGGTGCGGATGGGCATCGGCACCGACGTCGGCGCGGGCACCACCTTCAGCATGCTACGCACCCTGGGAGAAGCCTACAAGGTCGGCCAGCTGCAGAGCTACCGCCTGCGCGCCAGCGAGGCGTTTTATCACGCCACGCTGGGCGGCGCGCACGCCCTCAGGCTGGACGATAAGATTGGCAACTTCGCCCCCGGCAAAGAGGCGGATTTCGTGGTTATCGATCCTGACGTGACGCCGCTGCAGCGCCTGCGCAATCGCCGCTGTCAGGATATCTACGAGCAGCTATTTGTGCTGATGACCCTGGGCGACGAACGCAACATCAGTGAGACCTGGGTCAACGGCGAGCGGGTGTGGTCAACTGCCCCGGTAGGTTGACCACCCGCCTGGCGCAATCACAAACGGCAGATGGAAGTGCTCGTCTGCCGCTTCTCCCGTCACAAACTCAATTTGCGCGCAGGGGTAGATCGTCTCCCGGCCGGTTGCGCGAAACCACCCGCCGATCTCCGCCACCAGCCGATAGTGGCCTGCGGGCAGGAAAGGGACAAATTCGGTGATGCGACCATTAACGTTGGTAACGCCCGTCGCCATGATTTCGCCCTCCCGTTCAAGGTGAACCGTCACGCCCGCGGCGGGTTTGCCCGTTGAAATATCGAGAATATGGGTGCTGAGCGTGCTCATTCGCTAATCACTCCTTCCAGCCGCAGCAGCGTAATTTCCCGCAGCTGTTCCAGCGCCGCCTGAACTTCCTGCGCGTCGCTGTTCTCCAGCCGCGCATTCAGTATCTGTAAAATGTCCTCGCCGCTCCGGCCTTTCGCGCGGATCAGAAACACCCGGCCGAAGCGGGCCTCGTAGCGGGCGTTACCCTCGCGCAGCGCCTGCGCAAGCGCCGCGTCACGGTCATTCAACGCGCCCTGCTCCTGACGCGACAGCGCCGCCTCCACCTCTTCACCCGCGGGCTTTTCGCCGATGCGCGGGTGCGCGCTCAGGGCTTGCGCTAACGACGCCTCATCCCAGCGCTGCATCAGCGCCTGCGCCGCGATCGTCAATTCACTCCGGCTCGGGTAAGGCCGTCCACAAACCAGCGCCTCAGCCCAGCCGGGGAGCGCCACGCAGGGGGTGAGCAGCGCGAGAGCCTCTTTCTCAGGAAGATGATTGAAGTCGTGCAGTGCGATCATAGTGTGTCTCCTTTATTGTCCTCCCCCGGGTTGTTGCACAAACCACGCCACTCTTGTCGCCGATGTGAAACAGTCGATTCTGTATGGCTGGACAGGAAATTATTGATTCATAAAAAGGCATATTCACCGTGTTTGCGCACCTTAGCAGTGCAAACTCACCTCCCACAACGCCGTTTTCGCCACTCTGCAGCCTGGTACGCAAATTGCTGAATGTTTTTACACCCTGCAAAAGGAGAGAAGCATGAAAGCAATCGTCATTGGCGCGGGTATTGGCGGCCTGAGCGCTGCCGTCGCGCTAAAGAAAGCGGGCATCGACTGTACCGTGTTCGAAGCCGTAAAAGAGATCCGGCCCGTCGGGGCGGCCATCTCCATCTGGCCTAACGGCGTGAAGTGTATGCAGCACCTCGGCATGGGCGACATTATCGAAACCTACGGTGGTCCGATGCGTTTTATGGCCTACAAGGATTACCGGCGCGGCGACACCCTGACCCGCTTCAGCCTCGCCCCGCTGGTTGAGCGTACCGGCGGGCGCCCCTGCCCCGTCTCGCGCGCTGAACTCCAGCGCGAAATGCTGGACTTCTGGGGGCGCGACAAGGTGCAGTTCGGCAAGCGCGTGGAACACGTCCACGAAGACGACGCGGGCGTAAGCGTGACCTTTACCGATGGCACCACGGCAACAGGTGATTTTCTGATTGCCGCCGACGGCAGCCACTCGGCGGTTCGTCCGTACGTGCTGGGCTATACCCCGCAGCGCCGCTACGCCGGATACGTGAACTGGAACGGGCTGGTGAAGATTGATGAAGAGATTGCCCCGGCGCACCAGTGGACCACCTTCGTTGGCGAAGGCAAACGCGTGTCGCTGATGCCCGTCTCCAACGGACGCTTCTATTTCTTTTTTGACGTGCCGCTGCCCGCGGGCCTGGCGGAGGATCGCACCACCCTGCGCGCCGATCTCACGGGCTACTTCCGCGGCTGGGCGCCGCCGGTACAGAAGCTTATCGCCGCGCTGGATCCCGATACCACCAACCGCATTGAAATCCATGACATCGAGCCGTTCGACAGCCTGGTACGCGGCAACGTCGCGCTGCTCGGCGATGCCGGGCACAGCACCACGCCGGATATCGGCCAGGGCGGCTGCGCGGCCATGGAGGACGCCGTGGTGCTGGGCGAATGCCTGCGTGAAAACCACAACATTACGCTGGCGCTGCGGCAGTACGAAGCCCTGCGCTGCGACCGGGTGCGTGACCTGGTGCTGAAAGCGCGTAAACGCTGCGACGTCACCCACGGGAAAGATATGGCGTTGACGCAGGCCTGGTATCAGGAACTCAAAGAGGAGACCGGGGAACGCATTATCAACGGTCTGTGCGAGACCATTCAGGGCGGCCCGTTAGGCTGAACAAGAGGGACAACGATGAAAAGAGAACCGACACCACCCGCCCACTGCACGTTTGAGCCAGAGGACTGGCTGCGCCTGGCGAAATGCTGGCATCCGGTTGCGCGCGCCTGCGACGTCGGCCCGGCCCCCGTCAAGGCCACCCTGCTGGATGAAAAGCTGGTGATTTACCGAATTAACGACCAGGTCGTGGTTGCCCGGGACGTGTGTCCGCACCGCGGCGTGCCGCTGACGCTCGGCTTTCACGACGAGCACGGGATTATCTGCCCCTACCACGGCTTACGCTTTGGTGAAGACGGGCGCTGCAACCGCATTCCGTCCAGCCCCGACCAGCCCGTTCCGGCGAAGCTGAACCTGATTAACTACGCGGTGGAAGAGCGCTTCGGCCTGATCTGGACCTGCCTGGCGTTTGACCCGGACAATCCCGTGCCGCTGCCCACCATGCCGCACTGGAGCGACGACGGATTTCAGCAGATCAACTGCCCGGCGTTTGAGGTGAACGGCTTCGCCGGGCGCCAGGTGGAAGGGTTTCTGGATGTTGCCCACTTTGCGTGGATCCATACCGATACCTTTGCCGATCCCAATAATCAGCTTGTCCCTAGCTATCAGCCGCAGGAGACGCCCTTCGGTTTCGTGGCCGATTACTGGAGTTCCGTGAGCAACTATCCCGCCAGTTCACCCGTGCAGGCGCCAGAAGGGTTCCAGTGGCTGCGCCATTTTGAAATGCATCTGCCGTTTACCGCCACCCTGACGATTCATTTTCCGGGTGAATCGCGGCTGGTGATTATGAACGCCGCCTCGCCCGTCTCGTCACGGGTGACCCGCATGTTCGCGCCCATCGCGCGCAACTTTGATCTGCATATTCCGGTGGAGGACGTGCATGCCTTTAACCTGCGCATTTTTGAAGAGGATCGCCTGATGGTCGAAACCCAGCGCCCGGAAAGTCTGCCGCTGGATCTCACTCTGGAAGCCCATATTCCGGCAGATAAGAGTTCGATTGCCTACCGCCGTGGACTGAAAAAAATGGGCTTTGGCGAATTTTTCCTGGTATGACGGAGGCCAATATGCTGAACGTGATCGTTGACGGGCTGTGGCGCGAGGGGGATAAAAGCCTCGCCGTCAGGCTGGTGGCCGAAAACGGCGACGCGCTACCGGCGTGGCAACCCGGCGCGCACATTGATGTCCACCTGCCCTGCGGCGTGGTCCGCCAGTACTCTCTGACCGGGGCATGTGGCGACGAGAGCTATCTTATCTGCGTGGGGCGAGAAGCCGCCTCGCGCGGCGGGTCGCGCTACGTTCACGAAATGCTGCGTCCGGGACAGAGGCTTTCGATCTCGACCCCGCGCAATCTGTTTCCGCTGCATCAGGCTGAGCGGGTACTGCTGCTGGCGGCAGGGATTGGCATTACGCCGCTGTATGCGATGGCATTGCAGCTGAAAGCGACCGGAACGCCGTTTACGCTGCACTATTACGTCAGAAACCGGGAAAGCGCGGCGTTTGCGCGCGAGCTCTCGCTGTGCGGTGACTGCATTATTCATACCACCACCCCACGAACCACGCTGGCAGAGCATTTCCCCGCACCTGAAGCGGGGCTGCACGCGTGGGTGTGCGGACCTGCGGGGTTTATGGAGAAAGCGCGCGATGTGGCGGCGGCGAAGGGATGGAATGACGCCCATATCCACAGCGAGGCGTTTCAGCCCGCTCCCCCTGTCACAAGCGGCGTCGCAGGTGAGATCTTTACGGTCAAACTTGCCTCTACCGGCGAGCGCTGGCCGGTGCCTGCGGATAAGACCATCGCTCAGGTATTACAGGAAAACGGCGTGGACGTGCCGCTGTCCTGCGAAATGGGGATCTGCGGCGCCTGCCTGACGCCGGTGATTGACGGCGTGGTGGAACACAGGGATAGCGTGCAGTCGGAGGCAGAAAAAAGTGCGGCTGACCAGCAGGTGGCGCTCTGCTGTTCGCGGAGTCACTCCGGGGAGCTGGTGATTGCGCTGTAAAACGAAAAAACCCTGCGATATTGCTATCGCAGGGTTTTCGAATTTGGCGGAAGCGTAGAGATTCGAACTCTAGAACCCTTTCGGGTCGCCGGTTTTCAAGACCGGTGCCTTCAACCGCTCGGCCACGCTTCCAAAGTGAGGCGCACTATAAACATCTATTAGCGCCTTGTAAAGCAGGAATTTTTCTATTTTTGCCTGCAGGCGTTTGACTGCGCAAAAAGTCACCCGGACGCTTTCCTGCCCTCCCCCCTTCCCCCCTTGTACATACCGTTACACAGCAACGCTCATCCTTTTAAATCACCGTGGTATAGAATGCCAAAAAAAATAGACGGCCATGTGTTTTGTAATGGTAATAAATCCGGGTAATGCGGGTTTTAACGCATTACTGTCATAGCGCCTTACTGGTTGATGATGAAAATCAAAAATACGTTTTGCTTACATATCCTGATGGCCGTTTTGGCCATTTTAGTCCTGAGTTTTCACCCGCTGGTGACAAGCTTTGATCCGCCGCTTAAATTCCAGCCGCTGATGAAGTCTATGGCAGGGACGACAAAAGAACAGGCGGAAAAAATAGCCACAATTTCCCATGCTTTAGAAGGGAATGCTATTTTCTTCCTTGGTGCGTCTGAGGTCGCCACCTCAGAAGAGGAACATTACGCCGTATTTAATTATTTTAATAAGCAATTGCACCAGCCCGTCGTGGCCTATGGCGATGCGTTTGTCGATGACGAAACGCAATTTTTACTTCTCTCGCGTTTTAAAGATAGCCTTAACGCAAACAGCAAAGTGGTGCTGCTTCTGGCGCCTGACGGCTTTTATTCAAAAGGCCTGCCGCCCGCTATCTATGCGGATAATTTTCCGGGCTCGATTTTTAATCCCCTGATGAAGGATCCGCAGGCGCGCCCGTTCCTGGTTAATTACCTGAAGCATATTGATGCGAAAGAGATAAGCCATTTAACCTTCGGGCAAATGCGTGTGTATGGCTGGCATCCGGCGCTGATGTGGGACGAGCTGAGTTTTCAGTTTGCAAACTTCTGCACCCTGATTAAAAACGACTGGCTGTCGCTGCTCAACATCAGGCCACAGACGGCGCAGCCCTGGCCTCAGCAGCCAACCGCCCGTCTTTCCCCTGACTGGGATAAAGCGCTGGCGAATGCCCGCGAGTTGAATAAAAAGCGCCATCAGAGCGCGGCCACGCTGTGGATGGACAAAACGATTTACGACGAGGACGGTAAGCCGCAGCAGTGGGATGACACGCCGGTGGTGCCGGGGCAGTTCGCCGCGTTCAGGAAAACCGTTCAGCTTTTGAAAGCGCATCACGTGCAGGTGATTGCTATCGTCGACCCGGTTAACCCCTGGGCGCTTTACAATACCGACACCTTCCGCCCGTTCGATAAGCAGATTCAAACCATTCTGAAAGAGAACCAGATCCCGTATTTGGATATGTACGCCATGCCGTATCAGAACGGCTGGAACTGGGATCGTCTGCACCCTACCGAACTGGCCTGGGTGCCAATGCTTCGCTTTATTGCACAGAGTTTTAAATAATGAAAATCGCGATCCGTCTTTTTTGCCTTTATTTACTGCTGGCGATCACCGTCGTTGCATGGACCGCTGTCGATGACAGCATGAGTATGCAGCTGCATTTTGAATATCAAAAATTCTGAGGCGAAATGATGTACAGCTCAGGAATGTTTTTTGTCTGTTTATTTTCATCCGCGCTGGCGTTTGCAATGGTTAATCGTGTTTTACGCCACCGTCTGACCTGGCTAGTTTCCTTATCCGTGGTGACAGCATTAGGCTGGGGTTATATTTTTCAGGGCAATTACAGTGTTCCCGTGGCCGTCTTTTGCTGGTTTTATCTTGTCGCCACGTTAAAAGAAAAAGGCAGATTAAAAACCTGGCAGGCGGTCGTTTTAACGCTGCTGCCCCTGGTTCTGGTGAAATTACATTTTAATTATCACCTAGGCACAATCGGTCTCTCTTTTATGACCTTCCGCGCTGTGGATGTACTGCTGTATCGCAGTAAAAAAGAGGGCCAGAATTTCCTGCACTATTTCTGCTATCTCTTTATGCCCTTTATTATTCTGGCCGGCCCGATGTATCGCTGGCGGACATGGATGAGCGATGTGAATAAGCCGGCATTTGTCCTGAACCGCGAGCAGTTTTTAACGGCGCTTGAGCAAATTATTACCGGCATCATTCAGAAGTTCCTGTTTGCCATGCTGATCGATTCGCTCGTCGTGCAGCCCTGGAGCCATAAGCCGTTTACCCTGACCGTGGGCGTGGTGATGTCGATTGCCTACAGCGCCTATCTGTACTTTGATTTCGCGGGCTACAGCAATATGGCCATCGGCGCGGGTCGGCTGTTTGGGCTGAATATTCCGGCAAACTTCAACATGCCGCTTCTTGCAAAGAACCCGCAGGATTTCTGGCGCCGCTTCCACATCAGCCTGTCCGAATGGCTGCGCGACGTGGTCTTTATGCCCGTCTATATGAACCTGATGAAGTTTAACTTTTTCCGCCAGAACAAAACGCTGGCGCAAAATATCGGTATTTTTTGCACCCTGTTCTGCATGGGGGCGTGGAATGGCCTGGAACGCCATTACGTCATCAGCGGCGCGCTGTTTGGCGCGATTTCCGTCGCGCACAACATGCTGCTGTGGTCAGCCAAACGCAGCCCAACGTTACACCGCGGATTGCAGTATCCGGCCGTTGCGTTTTTGGGACGAATTCTGACGCTGGGAAGCGCCGCAGGATCCCTTTACATCTTCAGTGGAATGTCACCTCTATGAAAAATCACTCCGATCTTCAGGAACTGCAGGATTTCTTGCGTGCAGCACTGCGCGATCCCGCCTCCCCGCAGCAGCTGGCCATCAGCGGCAGCGACGAAACCTTAAGCTGGCTCCAGCTTTCCTCTGCCGTGACGGACTGGGCAGAGCGTTATCGACGCTGCCAGCCCGCAGACGGTACGCCGATCGTGCTGTACGGCCATCAGCAGGCCGAGTTCGCCGTGGCAATCTATAGCTGCCTGCTGCACAACATTCCGTACATCCCGGTGGACTGCATCTACCCGCAGGAGCGGCTTCGAGAGATCTGCAACCTGACCGGCGCCCCTTACTACTACGACGTGGCGACGCGGCAGTTCATCGCCACCGGCGAGGCGGGCAAGGTGCTGGAGGAGCAGGATCTGGCCTATATCATGTTTACCTCAGGCAGCACCGGAAAACCGAAAGGCGTGCAGATTGGACGTGAAAGCGTATGGCACTTCATGAAGTGGGTCAGCCAGGACTTTTCGCTGCCGGAAAAACCGGTGCTGATGAACCACGCGGTGTTCAGCTTTGACCTCTCCCTGATCCCTCTGCTGGCGAACCTGGCGATGGGAGGCCACATCGTGCTGAATGCCAAAGAGGATATCCAGAAAGAGAACTGGCTCGAGCGTCTGCAAAGCAACGCGGTCTCCGCCTGGGTTTCCACCCCCTCTTTTGCCTACCAGCAACTGCTTTCTCCGCACTTTAACAGCGAGTATTTGCCTGCACTCAACGTCTTTATCTTCATTGGTGAAGTGCTCAATAAAGCGCTGGTGAAACAGCTCCGCCGCCGTTTCCCGCAGGCCAAAATCATCAACTCCTATGGCCCAACGGAAGCGACCATTGCGACAACCGTGGTTGAGATCACGGATGAGATCCTTAACAGCGACAGCGCGGTGCTGCCGGTGGGCGTGATGATGCCGGACAGCAGAATGGAAATTTCCGCCGAGGGCGAGCTGATTATCTGGGGCAAAAACGTCATGCGCGGCTACCTCGGCCTGCCGCAGGAGAACGCGGCTAAACTGCTGCGTCGGGAAAATGATGCGTTCCGCGGCTACCGGACCGGCGATCTGGGTTATGAAGACGGGCTCATCTACTGCCAGGGCCGCAACGACAGCCAGGTCAAGCTGAATGGCTACCGCATCGAGATCGGCGAGATTGAAAACCGCCTGCTGGCCATGTCCGGCATCAGCGAAGCGGTGGTGATGCCGCTGATGAAACCCTGCGGCAGCGTGCTGCGCATCGCCGCGTTCTGCGTGACGGAGCTGGCACCGGATGCAATCAAAACCTCGCTGGCAAACGTGGTGCCCCACTACATGGTGCCTTCACAAATTATCGTAAAAGACGCTTTGCCGCTAAATCCTAACGGCAAAATTGACCGCAAGCTGCTGGACGCTTACGCCCGCACACATTAATTATCCCAGGAAAAATGATGGAACACGATATTCTCGCCCTGTTTGAAAAAGTGTTATCCCGCAAGGTTGGCTTTCACGATGAGCTGATTGAATCCGACATTCTCGACTCCATTCTGGCAGTCGACATGGTGCTGGAGGTGCAGGACGTTTACGGCTGTATGATCCCGCCTACCGACGTGGCGACGGTGCTGAAAACCCCGGCCGATCTCGCCCGTTATATTGAAGAGAACCGTTAACGCCCCCTCCTCTGATGGCTCTGGGACTCACTCCAGAGCCCATCATTCGCTTTCCCCTTCTGGATACCATTCACACGAATGAAACCCACCGGTTTTACTATTTCTCCTACACTTTAGGGGTACTGTCGGTACGGGAAACAAAACAAGCCAACATCATGAAGACAATAATGGTTCGCTCTGCGCTCAGCCAGCGATCGTTGCGTCTTTAACAGAGGAGTCTGCGGTATGGCATTCGTAACAACGAAAGACGGCGTCAATATTTACTACAAAGACTGGGGTCCGAAAGAGGCTCAGCCCATTGTTTTCCATCACGGCTGGCCATTGAGTGCCGATGACTGGGATAACCAGATGCTCTTCTTCCTTGCGGAAGGCTATCGCGTTATCGCAATCGACCGCCGTGGTCACGGGCGTTCGGACCAGGTCAGCGAAGGGCACGATATGGATCATTATGCGGCTGACGTGTCGGCCGTGGTTGAAAGCCTGGATCTGCACAATGCGGTGCACGTCGGCCACTCTACCGGCGGTGGCCAGGTGGCCCGCTATGTTGCGAAGTACGGCCAGCCGCAGGGGCGCGTTGCCAAAGCGGTGCTCGTGAGCGCCGTTCCACCGTTAATGGTGAAAACAGAAAACAACCCTGGCGGGACACCTGTAGAGGTTTTCGACGGCTTTCGTAAAGCGCTGGCCGCGAATCGCGCCCAGTTTTACCTCGACGTCGCCAGCGGTCCTTTTTATGGGTTTAACCGGGCGGGGGCCGAAGTTTCACAGGGCACCATTCAGAACTGGTGGCGTCAGGGCATGATCGGCAGCGCCAGGGCACACTACGAGGGGATTAAGGCGTTTTCAGAAACCGACCAGACGGAAGATTTAAAAACCATCACGGTTCCCGTTCTGGTGATGCAGGGGGATGACGATCAGGTCGTGCCTTATAAGAATGCCGCCCTTCTGCAGGACCAGCTGCTGGCGAATAGCGTGCTGAAAATCTATCCGGGCTTCCCGCACGGGATGCATACCACCCACGCGGATACCATTAACGCGGATATTCTGGCCTTTATCCGCTCATAGACGTCAGGTTTTCAGATACGCGCAAAAAGAAAAACCCCAGCTTAACGAGTAAGCTGGGGTTTATATCTGGCGGAAGCGCAGAGATTCGAACTCTGGAACCCTTTCGGGTCGCCGGTTTTCAAGACCGGTGCCTTCAACCGCTCGGCCACACTTCCTGATTGAGGCGAACTATAAACACCTCACCGCATGCTGTAAAGAGTGGCTGCAATCGTTCGCTTTAAAATTAGCCAAAATGTGCTTAATCGGTTGAACTGACAACACATCGGCGATTTTCTCAGCATAAAATCCAGCCCTCTCGCTTAGTGCTTTTTGATGTACATATCTTTTGTGAAATAGTACCCCAGCTTATCCGGCGTAAAGCCGCCCACCCACGGTTTCACCAGGTGCGTACGGACGTAGTGATAAATCGGAATGGCAGGCACATCACGCCCAAGCAGATCCTCTGCCTGCTGGTAGAATTTACCCCGCTCTGCCGGCGTTTTGGCCTTTGCGGCGTTGATCAAGGCTTGATCGTAGTCCGGGTTGCTGTACTGGCTGGTGTTTTCACTGTCGCCGGTACGGAAGTTGTTCAGGAAGGTCGCCGCGTCGTCGTAGTCGGCAATCCAGGCGTAGCGCACCGCGTCAAAGTTGTGGGTGTGCATGGTATCCAGCATGGTTTTCCACTCCTGATTTTGCAGCTTCGCGTCTACGCCGAGGTTTTTCTTCCACATAGAGCTGGCCGCAATCGCGATGCGCTGGTGCGATTCAGAGGTGTTATAGAGCAGGTTGAAGCTCAGAGGATGGCTTTCGTTATACCCGGCCTCGTTGAGCAGTTTTTTCGCCTCAGCAATACGCTTGTCCAGCGGCCAGCTGGCGTAATCCGGATTCTGCAGCTTGACCCCGCCGATGTCCGGCTGGCTAATCAGCCACGCCGGGCGCTGCCCCTGCCCCATCACCTTCTCAGCGATGATGTCTTTATCCAGCGCCATGTTCAGCGCCTTGCGCACGCGGGCATCGTTGAACGGCGGACGGGTGGTGTTGAATTCGTAATAATAGGTCGCCAGCTGCGGGGAGACGTCCAGCTGGCTGCCCAGCGTTTTCTTCAGCTGAGCAAACTGGTTAATGGGTACCGTATAAACAATATCAATTTCGCCCGCTTTATAGCGGTTCACATCCGAGGCCTCGGAGGTGATCGGCAGATAGGTGACTTTGTTAATAACGGTATGCGCGTTATCCCAGTAGCGCGGGTTACGCTCCGCCACAATGCGTTCGTTGACCACCCACTGGGACAGCTTATACGCTCCGCTGCTGACGAAATGCTCCGGTTTGGTCCACTTTTCGCCGAAACGGCCAATCAGCACTTTATCCACCGGCACCAGCGACGGGTGCGCCAGCATCGCCAGGAACGCCGCGTTGGGCTGGGTGAGCGTCACTTCCAGCGTGGTATCGTTAATTGCTTTTACGCCCAGCGTGTCGGGGGATTTTTTCCCCTGAGCGATATCGGCCGCGTTGACGATATGCATGTTGCCGGGATAGCTGGCGTACGGTGAAACGGTTTTTGGATCAACCAGGCGCTGCCAGCTCCAGACCACATCCTCTGCGGTAATGGCCGTCCCGTCGCTCCAGGTGATGCCCGGACGTAAGTGGAACGTCCAGACGGTGTTGTCCTTGTTCTCCCATTTTTCAGCCAGCCGGGGTTGGATTTCTCCTGACGGGGAGACGCTCACCAGCCCTTCGAATAAATCGCTGATAATATTGAATTCGACATCGCTTTCGACTTTGTGCGGGTCGAGCGAGGCCGGTTCGCTGCCATTGTTTCTGACCAGTTCCTGTTTTTCGGCCAGCGCTGTTCCTGCTGGCACGTTAGCCGCCCAGGTCGCCGTGCTGGCGCACAGGATCCCGGCGGTGAGTAAAGAGAGCGTAAAGCGCGTGCGTGTTTGTGGTTTCATTTCCTTCGCCTTATTGTCTGTTTTATGACGATCCGGAGATAACTCTTAGCGCCCGAAAGGCAATAACGCAATATTTTTCAGTAACCTATAAGAGGTTGATCTGGTAAATACTTTTAAACCGCCGTTCATACTGGTTACACATGCTTTTGCAGAAGAAATGACCACCTTCAGCGCTAACGTGCTGAGTAAAGATGGGTAAAACCACTTTGAGACTGGCGCGCCGTTTCCTATTCTTTCCGTTAATTACATCTGTCATAAGAGAGTGACTCATGGATCGTATAATTACTTCCTCACGCGACCGCACATCGCTACTCAGCACCCACAAGGTGCTGCGCAATACCTATTTCATGCTCAGCCTGACGCTGGCGTTTTCAGCGATCACCGCTACCGCCAGTACCGTGCTGATGCTGCCGTCTCCGGGCCTGATCCTGACGCTGGTGGGGATGTACGGTCTGATGTTCCTGACCTACAAAACCGCTGATAAACCGGTCGGTATTCTTTCCGCGTTCGCCTTCACCGGCTTCCTGGGGTATATCCTGGGGCCGATCCTGAACGCGTACCTGTCTGCCGGTATGGGTGACGTGATTGGCATGGCGCTGGGCGGTACCGCGCTGGTGTTCTTCTGCTGCTCGGCCTACGTGCTGACCACGCGCAAGGATATGTCCTTCCTCGGCGGTATGCTGATGGCGGGTATCGTGGTGGTGCTGATTGGTATGGTGGCAAATATCTTCCTGCAGCTGCCTGCCCTGCACCTGGCGATTAGCGCGGTGTTTATCCTGCTGTCATCCGGCGCGATCCTGTATGAAACCAGCAACATCATTCACGGCGGTGAGACCAACTACATCCGCGCGACCGTGAGCCTCTATGTGTCGCTGTACAACATCTTCGTCAGCCTGCTGAGCATCCTGGGCTTCGCCAGCCGCGATTAAGCAGACCTGCTGAAACAAAAAGGAGAATGCCTCAGGCATTCTCCTTTTTTTTATGCCCTAGTCACCGCGGCAAATATAGGTGGGATAGAGCCGGTCCTGTATGAGCCACACGGCGGGCGCAAGCTCAGAGATCGTCAGGTAATAGCGGGCTGTCGGCCTCGCAAAGCCTCCCCACTTTTCGTCCGGGGTATTGTCATTATGCCGACGCCAGGTTTTGGTGTAGCTCAACACGATAACGTTATCATCATCCCGTCGCGACCAGGTAAAATCCACATCCCTGTCAACGATCATGCCCCGGCCTTCAGCCATAGCTGCACCTTTGTACGTTGTTAAGCCGGTGCCGTCACGATGAAAATAGAACTGGGCCACGGTATTGACCCGGACCTCATTCGCTTTTCCCTCGTTACGCGTAAAGTTAAATTCCGTACTGCAGGCCAGCGCATCACGCTTATATATGCCCCCGGAATAAATAAAGAGCGCCAGCGCGCCGCCAGCAAGCGCCCCACCCGCAGCAAACAGAAGCCTCATTTTCATTTTTCTGCCCCGCTTTTATAGCGAATGGTTTTGCACAGGCTCGTTTTATTGACCGGGCATGCACCAATGAACACTTCATCCGCAACTGCAAGGTTAAAGCGGGCGCTGAAATAGTAGATATTGTACGCTTCGCGCGCGCACGCCACGTTATTCGCCTCCAGCAGCCCCGCCAATTTCGAGAGCACCAGCGGCCGGCCATGATCGTTAATAAGCCAGATGCTACAGCCCGCTATTTTCTGCGCGACGGGCTTTGGCGTCATCGGTATAGCGATCTTCTGCTGCTGGTTAAACAGCAGGCCTAACCCCAGTGCTGATGCTAACAATGCCGCTGCCGAGGCGCCCCATTTAAGGGAAATACGCTGACGTTTTGCCTCTGGCGGCACGACGGAAGAGATCGGCTGTGCTTCAGCGGGTTGAACAATTTGCGCAGGCTGGCAAATCACATCGGCAACAAAACGGAATCCATACCGGGGTATCGTCACAATGAAATTATGATGTTCCCCAAGAGACTGGAAGCTTTTGCGTAATTCACTGACCGCTTTGTTGAGGTTATTTCCAGACGGCGTAAAGCCATACTCCTCCCAGACGCGCGTAATTAATTCCTCCCGACTCAGATCGTGCCCTTTATGACGAATAAACTCCTGTAAAAGGCGAACGGCTGGCGCCGAGAGCGTTAATACAGACTCCGGTTGACCAACAAGACTAATTGCATGTGCTTCAGGATCAAATAACAACGAATTATTGCATATAAAAAACATATTTCACTCTCAGCTATTACCGCAGGCTTTTTTATCCCTGTGACATCGGCAAGAAAATCGCTTCCTGAGCTGGTTCTTTTTTCATCAACAGGAATTTTCTTCCCATCCTGGGTAGCGGCATTTTCTTTTAACTATACAACTTTAAGCCCAGCAAATCAGGATAAATCACTGTATATCAGCGGTTAACTAATACAAATTTTCACAACCTGCTGTTCTGGTTAAAGTTTCCCTGCCCTGAAGCGATACGAAAGCAGACGGTGTCCTGGTGTTAAAAACCGCACAAGAACTCAGAGCAGGCAGGCTGAATGTGAAACAGAAACAAAAAGTGAATATGAGAACCGCGTTTTATGTCGCCGCGCTGTCGCTGTCATTTTTCTCAGAAATGACAAGGGCCAATATGAGCGTCTATCCAATGGAACTTAACGTGGATAGCGCCGGCGCAGCGCAAATAAAAGTGGCATCGAAAACGGATGATATTCAGTTCATTCGGGTGAGGCAAAAGAAAATTCTTAACCCCGGAACGGCCCAGGAAAAAGAGATTGACGTTGCTTCGTGGAAAGAAGGCGGCGTCGTGGTGACGCCCGATAAATTTGCCCTGGCGGCAGGCGCAATGCGCGTGGTGCGCCTTGTTTCACTGACGCCGCCGGAAAAAGAGACCACCTGGCGAGTCTATTTTGAAGGGGTGAAACAGCCGGACAGCATTATTCCCGGCCAGCCCGAAAGCACGGCAGCGACGGCAAAGCTTGGGGTCAATGTTATCTGGGGGGCGCTGGTACATCTGGCCCCTGCCACGGAGCGCGTTTCGCTGCATATCGATCCCGCACGGGGGACCGTCACCAACGCCGGCACCCTGCGCGTGCCGCTCAGGGAGATCGGTATTTGTCAGTCAGACGACGTCTGTAAATGGATTAAAGAAGACGCCACGATTTATCCGGATACCGAGCGGAAATTAAAAACGCTTAATCAGGTAAACGGCAAGAAATACAAATTCCGCTACTTCAACTGGGTGAAAAAAACCGCTGAAGAAGCTGACTTACCCGTCGTGCAATAACACGACGTCACTGTAAAAACCCTTGTGGTTTGTTTAAAGAGCCAGGGTGCTCATTTGTAAAATATGGAGATATCAATGCGTAAATTTATTAAACCTCTGATGATCGTTGCCGCGATGACCACATCTGCCAGCGCGCTGGCGATTCAGAAAGATATTACCGTCAACGCCAGCGTTGATTCACAGCTGGATATGACCCAGGCCGATAACACGCCGCTGCCAGCCAGCATCGACATGCAGTATCTGCCGGGTCGGGGCCTGGAAAGCTACCGCCTGAACACCAAGGTATGGTCCAACTCCGCTACCAGTAACGTCAAAGTACGCCTCGTTAGCGCAGCTAAGCTCACCAACACGGATGGGGATCAGATTGTACCGATGACGGTTCTTCTGGGTGATAAAACCCTGTCCACCACCGATGCCGAATTTACCGGAACCGAACTTTTCCCGGGCAGCATTGAAAACGGTTCTGCGGTTCTGCCTCTGACCATTTCCCAGACCACCAAAGGCATTCTGAAAACCGGCCAGTACAGCGGCGTTGTAAGCCTGATGCTGACTCAGGCGACCACCACGGAAGGCGGTGCGTAACACCATAGCACCTAAGGAATAACGTCAGAGGGCGCCCGCCCTCTGACGTCAGGATGATGTCGAGGCTCGTTCATGGCGTTTCACAGAAATACTCTCCTTTTTGTTGCTTTATTACCCGCATCTGTCCACCTCGCCTGCGCTGAGATGGCCGTCCCGGCCGGATTCGAGGACCTGGCGAAAACGCAGCGCATGTGGACAGAGGTGAGCTTATACGGCGAGTCGCTTGGCCTTTTCGAAACCGATATCAATCTTGAAACGGTCAGTTTTGTCGCGCCTGAAACCGTGGTCGCGGCCATCAAACGTCAGTTTAACGACGATCCTGCCCTTATCGGCTCCGTTTCCGCAGCGTTGGCCGTTCCGCTTGCCCGTAACGGCAACCTGGCCTGCAGCAGCAACGGCTCCGCGACGGGGTGTGATTATCTCGAAACCCGCCGTGCGGCCATCATCTATGACGAAAACAATGCTCGCATAAACCTGTTTTTTGATAAGCGCTTTTTGCCAAAGCCCTCGGAGGAAAACCAGTGGTATCAGCCCACCCAGGACAGCGAAAACGCGTTGATTCATCAGCAAAATATCAATTTCGTTGCCGACAGGGATTATCAGTCTGCCACCGTTCAGGGCAACGGGGCGCTGGCGCTGACCCAGGACGGCTATCTTAACCTCGACTGGACCTGGCTGGGACAACGCTCGCGTCATCAGCAGCAGCAGGAAATGACCGTTAACAATGCCTGGTTCCGCCAGGATTTATGGCGTGAATATTATCTACAGATAGGCGAGATGGATACCCGCGACCTGTTCAGCAACGCCGGGGGGAATATTAACCTCAGCCAGCTGCCGCTGGGCAAAATTCGTGGCCTGCGCGCGGGCTCGACCCGGGCATGGATCAACCCGGTTCAGCAATCGAAGGGCACGCCCATTACGGTGCTGCTTTCGCACGATGCGCGTATCGACGCGCGCCGCGGCAAGGAGCTGCTGGCCAGCTTTTACCTCAATGCCGGGGCACAAACTCTGGATACCCGCGCGTTTCCGGATGGAAGCTATACCGTGACGCTGTCAGTTTACGAAAACAACCGCCTGACGCGTACCGAGCAGGTTCCGTTTACCCGTACGGGCATTACGCCATTCGACCGCGTCGAGTGGTTTATGCAGGCAGGGGAAACGGCTAATAACGATCGCAATGATGAACGCAGCCCGGTCACACAGGCGGGTATACGCCTGCCCGTCACCCCGACGCTGGCGCTGACCAGCGGCGCAACCGTCATGAAAAGGCAGCACTTCCTGGAAAATGCCCTCGACTGGAGCCGCGGCTTTAACGCGGGCCCGATCGACGGGGTATTAAGCACACTCTTTAGCTACCTCTACGGCAGCAAGGGCCAACGCGGCAATATTCAGCAAATCAGCTATAACGACGGGTTTTCGCTGAGCTTCTACCGCAACGCGTTATCCGCAGAAAATTGTGATACCCGCAGCGCAGGTTTTGACGCCGTCAACGGCTGTTATCGTAGCCTCTCGATCATGTTCTCCGTGCCTGTCGGCTCGTGGTACGCCAACCTGGGGTATTCGGATAACCGCAACGAAGGGCGCTACGTTACGCGCCGGGAACTGCCTGACCATGACGATCGTCACGATGCCGGCCTGCCGTGGGAGCCGGTGTATATGACCCGCTCCCGCACGCAGGCCTGGCAGGGCGGGCTGAGTAATACCTTTAGCGCGCGCGGTCTGAACATCAACAGCAGCATTAACCTGTTTATGCGCAACGACCACTCTCGCGACGGGAAAGACAAAGGCGGCTATCTGAGCGTTAGCCTCTCACTGGCGCATAAGCGTCAGGGTGATGCGTCAGGCTATACCTCGCTTGGTGCAACCTGGCAGCACCAGCAGCATCAGAAAAACCAGCTGAGCTACAACGTGGCGCACAACTGGTATGCCGACGCGCGCGGCGAGAATGAATACGGGCTGAGCGCGTCGGGGATTAACAGCGATTCGCTCAATGCCTCGGCGTATACGCGCCAGGGTGGACGTTTTGGTAACGCCAGCCTGACGGTGAGCGACGCATGGGACCGCCAGGATGGGCGCCATACGTTAAGCAGCAGCGGCAACTACAGCTCCACCCTCGCCCTGTCGCGCTCAGGGCTGTGGCTTGGCCGCTGGGGCGATGGACGCCCGGCTTCTGCCGTTGCGGTAAACGTGGCTACGCCTGAGGATTCCCGGTATTCACGCGTCGCCGTCTCGCTGGATAACGGCGGCACCGCGGATATCCCGGCCAACAGCCGTGCCCTTTTTGCGGTGCCGGGTTATCAGCCAACAACGCTGACGGTTAATGAGTCGCTGAACGTCTCATCAGGCGCAAGCAGTGAAATCACGCAGGGTTCCGGGAGCCGGACGCTCTTTATGGTGCCGGGCAAAATGCTTCGCCGGGACGTGCAAACCACCACCCGCTACACCTGGCTCGGCCAGCTCACTGACGAACATCATTCGCCGTTCGTGGGCGGCGTACCGCTGAACGTGAACGGCTGGAACGATCTCGGCAATGGCGGTTTCAGCGCCCAGAGCGACGCCCTGCTGCGCAACCTTTATCTGGTGCGTCAGCAGCAGTTTTATCAGTGTGAACTGAGCGTGAAAAGCATGCGCGACGTGGTGCGTTATGTCGGGTCTATCCCGTGTCGGGAACTCACTTTCTCCGCCCTGCCGGATTCGGTCCAGCACCAGGCGCAACTGATGCTCGCCGGGCGGAACGTGCCTACGGGGCCAACGGCCATGAATGCAGAGCACCTCACCAAAGGGAAATGATGTGAACAACTACCTCTTTATTTTACTTTTTTTGACGCTGTGGAGCTGTCAGACGCTGGCGGGCGTCCCTGCAGGAAGAAATTCCAGCGTAGGGATTAGCTACGATCGCGCGGTGCCGCCTGCGCGTTTTGATATCTGGGTCCATGAACCGAGCGGTTACGACACTATCGACCCGCAAAAGTGGGGACGCAACACCCTGACCTGCGAGTCCCGCACCGACCCGACGAACGGAGCGTGTATGACAGCGCCGGTCTGGTTTACCGCGAACCCGGCCGCCCCCTACGCCATTACGCTGCGTTTTACCCACACGTCGACAAATAAAACAGCAGATGTGAAGGTCTATGGGGAAAAACATATGTTTATCAACAACAAAGTTTTCACCTTTGCCAGCTTTGTCAGCGGCGGTACCGCCGATCTCTCGGCCTGGAACCGGGAACCCTATTTTGATTTTTACATCGTTAAAGGCGAACTGGATAAGCTCGCCCAGCCGGGCATCTGGACCGCAACGCTGAAGCAGAACCTGCGCGAATGGGGAAGCGCCGACTGCGGGGGCAACTTTAACGATGTCAACGTCGGATGTCCGGGCTACCTCACCATAGCCCGCTGGCAGGCGACGATACGCATTGAGGTGGTCGATCCGGGTAACCAGCAGATTTATCTGCCGGCGTTCCCCCACTCAACCCCGCTGGTTAACCTCAATCTGACCAATTTTCCGGGGCGGCCCGGCGGCAGCGAAATCCAGGGCGAGAGCGCGCTGGATATGTGCCTGTATGACGGTAAAAACAGCGCCAGCACGCGCGTCTATCTGCGCTTTGAGGATGACGGTTTAGCGGCCACGGGCCGTACTGAGGGAGCGTTTTCCGTCAGACGACGCGGTGGAAGCCAGACCGAAGCACGGGATCGGCTCGATTATCAGGTTACGGTGATCAACCCGGTAACGGGCGCAGCAGAAACCGCGGCGAATGGCAAAACGCTGATCTGGCAGGGCACTAATGACCCGCAATATCTGCGTCAGGTTGTGCTGCCGGGTGGACGGGAGAGCGTACTTTGTGTCCCCGCCCCCATCATTCTGAAAACGCCCGCGTTTGCTGCCAGCAGCAAAAATGCCGGGGATTACACCGGCACCCTACGCGTTATCTATACGCCCAGTACCTTATAAAGAGGCCATTGTGAGTTACGCCATCCTCGACAACAATCGTTTTTATGCCGAAGGGTTGCGCTACGCCCTTCTGCGCCGTAACGCTCAGACGCAGGTTGAGAGCGGTACGGTAAAGTGGTGCCGTTCGCTGCTGGCCCGCGACACCCTCGTTGTTCGCTGCCGCTTTTCCGTCGCGGGGACGCATCTGGCGCTGGTCGACATTCTTCTGGAGCTGGAAGCCAGGCGCTGGGAAGGAACGGTGTATCTGGTGTGCAATGAAAAAGGCTGGGCACTGGCTACCCATCTGCGAAAGCGGTTTGCCACGCTGACCTTATATATCATTGATGACCGGATTGCCGTTGCGGATGCGGCGTATCTGCTTGCCAGAGAGCCCCGCCGGATGCGCACCCTGAATTGTTGCCTGACAGGCATGGAGTTCAACGTGCTCGACAGGCTGGTGAACGGACAATCGGTACGGCATGTCGCGCATATGACGCAGATGAGCGAAAAACAGGTATCGACGTATAAATGCAACGCGCTGAAAAAGCTTAATGCCAACAATCTGCTCCAGCTTCTTCTGTAGGTCGAGGTTTCTCACGCCGCCCCTTATTTGCTAGACTAGGGGCGGTTTTTACTTTATCGACAGAGCACTATGTTCATTTTTGCAGGCCAGGAAATTGAGACCGATAGCGAAGGCTATCTGAAAGACACCACGCTATGGAGCGAACCGCTGGCGGAGAAAATCGCCGAAAACGAAGGTATCGCCCTCTCCCCCGAACACTGGGAGGTGGTTCGTTTTGTGCGCGAGTTTTATCTCGAGTTCAACACCTCTCCGGCCATCCGTATGCTGGTTAAAGCGATGGCCAACAAATTTGGCGAAGAAAAAGGCAACAGCCGCTATCTGTATCGCCTGTTCCCGAAGGGCCCGGCAAAACAGGCCACCAAAATTGCCGGCCTTCCTAAACCGGTGAAGTGTATTTAATACCGAATACCGAAGTTCACATATTCCCTGCCGGGTTGATGCGGTTCCGTTAAGACCTTATCAACCCGGGCGCTGCGCGGCCCGCCTGCTTTCAGCCACGCCATCAGTTTTTCAACCTGCTCCGCGTCGCCGCAGGCGACCACCTCAACGCTGCCGTCGTCCATATTTCGCGCGTATCCCGTTAGCCCAAGCGTCATCGCTTCGCGCTGGGTGCTGTAGCGGAACCCGACGCCCTGAACAACGCCGTGGACCCAGGCAATGGTGCAGACTTTTGACATTTTTCTTCTCCTCAACGTAGCGTTTTCGGTAAACAGCCATAGTGCTGCCGGAAACGGGCGGTGAAACGAGAGCTGGAAAGATACCCACATTGTAATGCGATTTCACCGATCGGTAAGCGAGTCGACTGTAACTGTGACAGCGCCACGGCCATTCTCACCTCCTCCACGATCTGCCGAAACGCTCAACGACATCCGCAGATGATTGCGCCTGGCTGAATGTGCTACTCTACGCGCCATTTCCCTGAAATCGACAGAACAGCAAATTATGAGTGTACGTTTAGTGTTAGCCAAAGGGCGCGAGAAGTCATTACTGCGCCGTCATCCCTGGGTCTTTTCCGGCGCGGTTGCCCGTATGGAAGGCAAAGCCAGCCTCGGTGAAACCATTGATATTGTTGACCATCAGGGGAAATGGTTAGCGCGAGGCGCTTACTCGCCAGCCTCCCAGATCCGCGCGCGCGTCTGGACCTTCGATAAAGACGAAACCATCGACATCGACTTCTTCGTCCGCCGCCTGCAGCAGGCGCAGCAGTGGCGTGACTGGCTGGCAAAGCGCGACGGGCTGGACAGCTATCGCCTGATTGCCGGTGAGTCCGACGGCCTGCCGGGCGTGACCATCGATCGCTTCGGCAACTTCCTGGTGCTGCAGCTCCTCAGCGCAGGGGCGGAATACCAGCGTGCCGCGCTGATTAGCGCCCTGCAAACCCTGTTCCCGGAATGCGCTATTTACGACCGCAGCGACGTGGCGGTGCGCAAAAAAGAGGGTATGGAGCTGACGCAGGGCCCGGTCACGGGTGAGCTGCCGCCTGCCCTGCTGCCAATTGAAGAGCACGGTATGAAGCTGCTGGTGGATATTCAGGGCGGGCACAAAACGGGTTACTACCTTGACCAGCGCGACAGCCGCCTGGCTACGCGTCAGTACGTTGCCGACAAACGCGTGCTGAACTGCTTCTCCTACACCGGCGGTTTTGCCGTTTCGGCGCTGATGGGCGGTTGTGCCCAGGTGGTCAGCGTGGATACCTCGCAGGAAGCGCTGGACGTGGCAAAACAGAACGTCGAGCTGAACAAACTGGACTTGAGCAAAGCCGAGTTTGTTCGCGACGACGTCTTCAAGCTGCTGCGTAAATATCGCGATCAGGGCGAGAAGTTCGACGTCATCGTGATGGATCCGCCAAAGTTTGTGGAAAACAAAAGCCAGCTGATGGGCGCCTGCCGTGGGTATAAGGATATCAACATGCTGGCCATCCAGCTGCTGAACCCGGGTGGGGTGCTGCTCACCTTCTCCTGCTCCGGGCTGATGACCACCGATTTATTCCAAAAAATCATCGCCGATGCCGCAATAGATGCTGGTCGTGATGTACAATTTATAGAGCAGTTCCGTCAGGCAGCCGATCACCCCGTGATTGCTACCTACCCGGAAGGACTGTATCTGAAAGGGTTTGCCTGTCGCGTCATGTAACTTGAAAAGAGAAATATTGCCCGCACTTAATGTGTAAGTCGTATTTCCCGGGAGGTGACTATGATTGCCAGCAAATTCGGTATCGGCCAGCAGGTCCGCCACACTTTGCTTGGGTATTTGGGTGTGGTCGTGGATATCGACCCGGAGTATTCCCTTGATGAACCGTCAGCGGACGAACTGGCGGTGAACGCAGAGCTTCGCGCTGCACCCTGGTACCATGTGGTGATGGAAGGTGACGACGGACAACCCGTACATACATACCTTGCCGAAGCGCAGCTAAGTAGCGAGCTGCAGGAAGAGCATCCGGAACAACCCACGATGGATGAACTTGCTCAGACTATCCGCAAACAGTTACAGGCTCCGCGCCTGCGGAACTAAGCGTGTAAAAAAAGCCCGATGAACGGGCTTTTTTTTATTACTTCGCCAGCCCCAGACGGGGGATATCGATCGCCGGACAGCGATCCATAACCACCTTCAACCCCGCATCCCGCGCCAGCACGGCAGCCTGCTCGTTAATCACGCCCAGCTGCATCCACAATGTTTTCGCCCCGACGGCAATCGCGTCCTGCGCTACTTCCCATGCAGCCTCGGAATTACGGAAGACATCGACCATATCAATTTTTTCCGGCACGTCAGCGAGCGTGGCATAACCCTGCTGGCCCAATAAGGTTTTCCCCGCCACTTTTGGCGACACCGGGATGACGTGATAGCCCTGATCGAGAAGGTATTTCATCACCCGATAGCTGGGACGGTCGGGTTTATCGCTCGCGCCCACCAGCGCAATGGTACGCGTGGATGTCAGAATCTCGGCAATATCATTCTCTTTCATGGTTTTTCTCCTGGCTTTTTTAAAAGTGTACGCCAAAGCGCACATCTCAACCATCCATCCCATACAGATGTATGAGGGCAAAACGGCAAAATATGTCTATATGTTAGTAAACGTGATTATCGAAAGATTTAGATACATTAATGCGGCGACAGTATCTCTGACAGGAGCCTTCTATGAAAACCGGTTTTGCCACTGCTCTGATTGCGTTAGCGATGCCGGTTTGCGTTTTTGCCACCACGCTTCGGCTCTCTGGCGACATTGATCTTCTGGTTCTGGACGGGAAAAAGGTTTCCAGCTCGTTATTGCGCGGGGCTGACAGCATTGAGTTAGATAACGGGCCGCATCAGCTGGTGTTCCGGGTCGAAAAAGCGATCGGTCTGACTAACCATGAGCAGCGGATGTACATCTCTCCGCCGCTGATTGTCAGCTTTAATACCCGGCAAATCAGCCAGGTGAACATTACCCTGCCTCGCCTTGAAACAGAGAAGGAATCAGCGGCCTTCGACGCCTCGCCGCGCGTTGAGCTGCTGGACGGGAATGCAATGCCGATCCCGGTCAAGCTGGATATTCTGGCGTTGACCAGCGCCACAAAAAGCCCGGACTACGAGGCCGCAATGCAGGTCTATAACAAAGCCGGCAAACGCGCCTCCCTTCCGCAGTTTGCCACCATGATGGCGGACGACAGTACGCTGCTATCCGGTGTCTCGGAACTGGACGTCATTCCGCCGCAGTCCCAGAGCCTGACGGAACAGCGCCTTAAATTCTGGTTCCAGCAGGCCGATCCCGACACGCGGGCCCGGTTTTTACAGTGGGCAAAGCAACAACCTTCATCTTAAGCCACATTTTTTACGCCTTTCTCTTGCAGCGTCAGACGGTTCCCGTCATCGTGTAGTCAGTTAACCTGATGGATATGATTATGGAACTGACAACACGCACGCTGCCTGAACGCAAACACATTGCGCTGGTGGCGCACGATCACTGTAAACAAATGCTGCTTAACTGGGTTCGCCGCCATCAGCCGCTGCTGGAAAAGCATGCCCTCTCGGCGACCGGCACTACCGGTAACCTGATCCAGCGCGAAACGGGTCTGGAGGTGAATGCGATGCTGAGCGGCCCGATGGGCGGCGATCAGCAGGTCGGGGCGCAGATTTCCGAAGGGAAAATTGATGTGCTGATCTTCTTCTGGGATCCGCTGAATGCGGTTCCACACGATCCGGATGTCAAAGCGCTGCTGCGTCTGGCAACGGTGTGGAATATTCCGGTGGCGACGAACCTGTCAACGGCGGATTTTATCATTGAATCACCGCAGTTTAACTCGCCGGTTGAGATCCTTATTCCGGACTATCAGCGCTATCTTTCCGAGAGACTGAAGTAGCTTTTTTTGCCGGGTGGCGGCTACGTCTACCCGGCCTGGAAATCTTGCCTGACGCCGTTATGGCTTCCGCGCCACCGGCACGTCAATACTCTTCAATATATCGACAAACACGGATGGCTCCTCTTTATTGAACAGCAGCCACACGCGGTGACGCGCGCGGGTGATGGCCACGTACAGCAAACGCCGTTCTTCGGCATCCGGGAAGTCTTCCGGCACCGGCAGCAGGGCCTCTTCCATGACCGACTCGCGGGCCGGAGCCGGGAATCCGTCGCTGCCCTCCTTCAGCCCCACCACAATCACATAATCGGCCTGCTGCCCTTTGCTGGCGTGAATGGTCATAAATTCAAGCTGCAGTTTCGGCCAGCGGGTAGCGGCTTTTTCCAGCGCAGCAGGCTTAAGGTGATGATAACGCGCCAGCACCAGGATACGTTCATCGGGTTTCGCATAGCCGCTGAGCTTGTCCAGCAGCGGCTCCAGCTGGTCATCCGCCAGCAGGGTGACCGCTTTTTTATCCCCTGCCCGCAGGCTGTTTAGCGGCTTGGCCAGCTGATGCGGATTCTGCTGGATAAAGCGGTTGGCGATCTCACCAATCCGTGAATTGAAGCGGTATGTCGTGTCCAGATCGCTGCGGTCGCCTTCGCCAAAATAGTGGTGGAAGGCGGTCGTCAGCGAGAGTTGCGCCCCGCTGAAACGGTAGATGGCCTGCCAGTCGTCACCCACCGCGAACAGCGAGGTATGTTTGTTTTGCGCCCGCAGCGCCGAGAGCAGTGCCGCACGCTGGGGTGAGATATCCTGGAACTCATCCACCAGAATATGCTTCCACGGGCTGACAAAGCGCCCCTTCTCCAGAATGACGATCGCCTGATGGATAAGACCGGAGAAATCAACGGCATTTTCCTCTTTCAGCGCGGTTTTCCAGGCTTTCAATAGCGGAGCCATCAGCTTGACCCGTTTTGAAAACAGATCGCGGATCGCCTCCGGCGCGCTTTCAATCATCTCTGCCTGCGAGCCGCCGTGCATCCGCATCAGGCTGACCCAGCGGTCAAGACGCGAGCCGAGCCGACGCGCCAGTTTTTCATCCTGCCAGAAGCTGCCCTCCGGCACCTCCCAGTTGAGTTCCTCTTCCAGCCATTGACGCCACCCTTTCGCCTGCGCCTTTTTCTCACTGCACTGCTGACGCCACGTTTTAATAAACAACGCCTGTCGCGCCTGCGCGTCGTTTTCCAGTTTACTGATGGCAGGCACTTTTTTACTGCCCTGCTGAATGATATGTAGCGCGAGGGCATGGAAGGTTCTGGCGGTAATATCCCGGGTGTGCAGCCGTTCCTGGATGCGTTCGTCCATCTCCTGTGCCGCCTTACGGCCAAAAGCCAGAAGCAGGATCTGATCGGCAACGGCCTCCCCGGTGGTGAGAAGCCAGCCCGCACGCGCCACCAGCACCGACGTTTTACCGCTTCCGGCCCCCGCCAGCACCAGCAGCGACTGCTCGCCGTTCACCACCGCGCGCGCCTGAGCAGGGTTGAGCGGTGAAGACTCCACCGTACTGAAAAAGTCGGCGTATTGAGTGAGCATAGCGTCCGTCCAGGCCTGGTTATGCGCCAGCCGGCTTTTATCCATATCGTTCAGCCAGGCCTGGCACTGACGCCAGGCATCGCGACAATTGTCGAACTCATCAAGACGCGTCACGGAGAGCGGCAGCGCCGAAAGTGCCTGTCGAATCTTTTGCTGCAGATCGGCGGTCTGCTGGCGCGTCAGCCACGTTTGCTGCGCGTTGCTTTGCGCGATATCGTCCAGCACCTGCTGCAGCACCTGAGCGGCAATCACGCTCATGTCGTGGCTCCACTGCTGCCAGAGCGCGTTCAGGTGATGGTGGAAACGCTGGGTTTCCGCCCACTCGGTACCGTGAAGGCGCACGACTTTGTCGTCAGGCAGAACGAACTCGAGCTCGCCCCACACCAGCCCGCGCTTGCAGTGAATAGCCAGAAGCTGATTAAACGGAATAAGGTATTCGTGGCGTTCTCCGGAGACTTTAACCCCGGCGTTGAGCAGAACAACTCTGTCATAGGGGTGTTGCGCCAGGCGTTTGCCTAAAGAAGTTGCTTTCAGTTCCATGTCCCGCCAAATCCACGAAGAGATAATTTACCTGACAGTTTAACTGCCAGTTTTAAGGTGCTCCAGCCTAAAAAAACGTTACAATCATTGGGCGTTAATTTTATCGAAAGGAAGTGAGGGTTTATGCGTACCGTTCTGAATGTGTTGAATTTTGTGCTGGGCGGTTTTGTCACCACCCTTTCCTGGCTTTTTGCCACGCTGGTGAGCATCGTCCTGATCTTCACCCTTCCCCTGACCCGTTCCTGCTGGGAAATCACGAAACTGTCGTTCATCCCCTACGGTAATGAAGCTATCCACGTTAACGAGCTGAACCCGGAAAGCAAGAGCGCCCTGATGAATACGGGGGGAACTTTGCTGAATATTCTGTGGCTGATTTTCTTCGGCTGGTGGCTGTGCATCATGCATATTTTTGCCGGTATTGCGCAGTGCATCTCAATAATTGGTATTCCGGTCGGGCTCGCGAACTTTAAGATCGCCGCCATCGCCCTTTGGCCCGTCGGGCGCAGGGTGGTTCCGGTCGAAGTGGCCCAGGCGGCGCGTGAAGCGAACGCACGTCGTCGTTTTCAGTAAATAAGGACTGGCCGCGTTTATGCTAAGTCCACTGCTTCGCCGTTATACCTGGAACAGCGCCTGGCTCTACAACGTCAGGATATTTATCGCGCTTTGCGGCACGGCTGCCCTGCCGTGGTGGCTGAATGATGTCAAGCTCACCATCCCCCTCACGTTGGGGGTGGTGGCCGGAGCGCTGGCGGATCTGGACGATCGCCTGGCCGGGCGTTTGCGGAATCTGGTCATTACGCTCGTCTGTTTTTTTATCGCCTCCGCGTCCGTTGAGTTACTTTTCCCCTGGCCGTGGCTGTTTGCTCTGGGCCTTACACTCTCCACCAGCGGGTTTATTTTGCTGGGCGGTCTGGGGCAGCGCTATGCCACTATCGCCTTTGGGGCCCTGCTGATCGCCATCTACACCATGTTGGGCGTTTCCCTGTACGACCAGTGGTATCAGCAGCCTGTGCTGCTGCTGTTGGGCGCCATCTGGTATAACCTGCTGACGTTAACCGGCCACCTAATCTTCCCGGTTCGTCCTCTGCAGGATAACCTTGCCCGCAGCTATGAGCAGTTAGCCCATTATCTGGAACTGAAATCCCGGCTGTTCGACCCGGATATCGAGGAAGAAAGCCAGGCGCCGCTTTACGATCTGGCGCTGGCAAACGGCCAGCTGGTCGCCACCCTTAATCAGACGAAAGCCTCGCTGCTTACCCGTCTGCGCGGGGATCGCGGCCAGCGCGGCACGCGCAGAACCTTGCACTACTATTTTGCCGCTCAGGATATTCATGAGCGCGCCAGCTCCTCACACGTTCAGTATGCCGCCCTGCGCGAGAAGTTCCGCTACAGCGACGTCATGTTCCGCTTTCAGCGCCTGCTGTCCATGCAGTCACAGGCATGCCAGCAGCTCGCGCGCTCCATTCTTTTGCGCACGCCCTATCAGCACGACTCCCGCTTCGAACGCGTGTTTAGCCATCTTGATGCGGCGCTCGACCGCGTGCAGGCCAGCGGAACGTCACCGGAACAGATCAAAGCGCTGGGTTTTCTGCTCAACAACCTGCGGGCGATTGATGCTCAATTGGCGACGATTGAGTCCGAGCAGGCGATGGCACTGCCGGGCAGCGAGGTGGATAACCAGCTTGCAGATGACAGCGTGCACAGCGTGAGCGATATGTGGCTAAGGCTGAGCCGCAACTTCACGCCGGAGTCGGCGCTGTTTCGTCACGCGGTGCGAATGTCCCTGGTCTTATGCGTGGGGTATGCTTTTATACAGATAACCGGTTTGCACCACGGCTACTGGATCCTGCTGACCAGCCTGTTTGTCTGTCAGCCGAACTATAACGCCACCCGACACCGCCTGGCATTGCGTATTATCGGCACCCTGGTCGGCGTCGCCATTGGCCTTCCGGTGCTCTACTTCGTGCCGTCCATTGAAGGACAGCTGATCCTGATCGTGATCACCGGCGTGTTGTTCTTCGCGTTTCGCAACGTGCAGTACGCCCATGCCACAATGTTCATCACGCTGCTGGTTCTGCTCTGCTTTAACCTGCTGGGTGAAGGGTTCGAGGTCGCCCTGCCCCGCGTACTCGATACCCTGATTGGCTGCGCTATCGCCTGGGCCGCCGTCAGCTTTATCTGGCCGGACTGGCGTTTCCGTAATCTACCGCGCGTGTTAGACAGGGCTATGAACGCCAACTGCCGATACCTGGACGCTATCCTTGAGCAGTATCATCAGGGCCGCGATAACCGCCTGGCTTACCGGATAGCGCGCCGCGATGCGCACAACAGCGATGCGGAACTGGCCTCGGTGGTCTCTAACATGTCAACGGAGCCTCGCGCCACGGCCGAGATTCGTGAGACGGCTTTCCGGCTGCTCTGCCTGAACCATACCTTCACCAGCTATATTTCCACGCTGGGCGCCCACCGCGAAAAACTCACCAACCCGGGCATCCTCAATCTGCTGGATGACGCGGTCTGTTATGTCGATGATGCACTGCATCACCGGCCAGCCGATGAACCGCGCGTGAGACAGGCGCTGGATGAACTTACCCAACGTATTGCGCATCTTGAGCCTGGAAACGACAGCAAAGCGCCTCTGGTGTTACAGCAGATTGGCCTGCTCATCGCCCTGCTGCCAGAAATTTGCCGGCTGCAACAGCAAATCGCTACCTGGAGGAGTGATTCTACAGTGGCTCAGGCAGCGCATTAAACCACTCCGTCAACTCCCGGCGAATGCCGGCCGGGAGTGCCGCCTCATGCAGCCCCTCGATCGCCCCTTCCAGCGCGAATAGCACTTTGATACTCAGCGCTTTATTTTTCGCCCGCATCTTCAGCCAGCTCTCCCTTGCGCCAAGCGCCCGCAGCGTTTCTTCGTTGGTAATGCCCGCTTCAAAGAGCAACACTTCCAGCTGAAAGGTCAGGTTTGGCAGGTCCTTAAGTCGATTGCGCTGATGCCGCTGGTAACGCTCTTTTCTTGCCGCATTAAGTGCGAAAGTGGAGAGCTGAAGCAGACGCTCCCTGTCCTGCCATAGCCCGTCATCCACCCGGTAATAGTTGAGAAGCACCGGACGGCCCCGCTTCATCAGGGTCAAAAAAGACGCGGCATTTTTCACACAGTATTTCGCACTTTCTTCACAGGCACGGAGGTAGAGCTCACCTTCTGACACCATGGCAAAAACCGCATCATCCACTGCCAGGGTATAGCCGCCGAACAGCGCGCGATGATGAATTTCACCCAGTGGTGACAGGTATTCCTGGGATTTATAAATCCGTTCATAAGATATCTTTTTCATGATATTTCCCTTCAAAATCATAAAGTAACAACGAAATTTCTTACTAGCGGATCCGTTAGCAGGAAAATAGGCAACTTAGCGTCGTTGAGCAAGATGATTTTTCGAAGGGCATCAACATTGAATGAATTTTGCGAGTCGCTTTCCGAAAATGAGGTTGATCTTTATGCATACAGGGGTTACTGTATATCCATACAGTAACTACAGGGCTGGAATGAATATGTACACTTCAGGCTATGCAAATCGCTCAACTTCTCTCTCCTCTACCGCGGGCACTGTCGCGCAGAACACCGTTGGGGGTGCTTCGACGGGGCTTATTAGTGAAGTGGTTTACCGTGAAGACCAGCCTCTGTTGACCCAACTCCTGCTGCTTCCGTTATTACAGCAGCTTGGTCAGCAATCACGCTGGCAGCTCTGGCTGACGCCGCAGCAAAAACTGAGCCGCCAATGGGTGCAGTCTGCAGGCCTGCCGCTGGCAAAGGTTATGCAGATCAACCAGCTTTCTCCCTGCGATACCGTCGAATCGATGATTCGCGCGTTACGCACCGGAAATTACAGCGTGGTGATCGGGTGGTTACCGGAAGAATTGACGGAAGAGGAACATTTTCGTCTGACCGAAGCGGCTGAAGAAGGGAATGCGATCGGGTTTATCATGCGCCCGGTTCGTCCAGATTCTTATCGCAGAGGACAACTTTCTGGGCTAAAAATTCACTCAAATTTGTATCATTGAGTGAAATTAAGATTTTTCCTGGAATTTTTTTTGACCGCAGGATGCGGTTTTAGTTCCCGGCCTCAAAATTGCGGCAAGGCTTGTCTGGTGCGGTTCTCCTTAATTTTATTGCACAAAATTCGTTCTAAAAATGTTAAATAATAGGTATACGGAACTTTTTTTTTCATATGCCTGACAGACTTCACACTTGTAAGTTTTCAGCTACGTTGTAGACTTTACATCGCCAGGGGTGCTCGGCCTAAGCCGAAGATATCGGTAGATTTATATTTGACCACGCCCCCCGGTGAAGGATTTAACCGTGATTCTCTCTTGAGACCTTCATGGCGAATTTTGGATGATAACGAGGCGCAAAAAATGAAAAAGACAGCTATCGCGATTGCAGTGGCACTGGCTGGCTTCGCTACCGTAGCGCAGGCCGCTCCGAAAGATAATACCTGGTATGCAGGTGGTAAACTGGGCTGGTCTCAGTTCCATGACACTGGCTGGTACAACAGCAGCCTGAACAACGATGGCCCTACTCACGAGAGCCAGCTTGGTGCAGGTGCGTTCGGTGGCTATCAGGTTAACCCGTATGTTGGCTTTGAAATGGGTTACGACTGGTTAGGTCGTATGCCATACAAAGGCGACACCATCAATGGCGCTTTCAAAGCTCAGGGCGTTCAGCTGACCGCTAAACTGGGTTACCCAGTAACTGACGATCTGGACGTGTACACCCGTCTGGGCGGCATGGTATGGCGTGCAGACTCCAGCAACAACATCGCTGGCGACGACCATGACACTGGCGTTTCCCCAGTATTCGCTGGTGGCGTTGAGTGGGCTATGACCCGTGACATCGCTACCCGTCTGGAATACCAGTGGGTTAACAACATCGGTGACGGTGCTACCGTTGGCGTTCGTCCAGACAACGGCATGCTGAGCGTAGGTGTTTCCTACCGTTTCGGCCAGCAGGAAGATGCAGCACCAGTTGTTGCTCCAGCGCCGGCTCCAGCTCCAGAAGTACAGACCAAGCACTTCACTCTGAAGTCTGACGTTCTGTTCAACTTCAACAAAGCGACCCTGAAACCAGAAGGTCAGCAGGCACTGGATCAGCTGTACACCCAGCTGAGCAACCTGGATCCTAAAGACGGTTCTGTAGTGGTTCTGGGCTTCACCGACCGCATCGGTTCTGACGCTTACAACCAGAAACTGTCTGAGAAACGTGCTCAGTCTGTTGTTGATTACCTGATCTCTAAAGGTATCCCAGCTAACAAGATCTCCCCACGTGGTATGGGCGAATCTAACCCAGTTACTGGCAACACCTGTGACAACGTTAAAGCTCGCGCTGCACTGATCGACTGCCTGGCACCAGATCGTCGCGTAGAGATCGAAGTTAAAGGCGTTAAAGACGTTGTAACTCAGCCAGCGGCATAAGTTATCGTCTTATAAAAAAAACCCCGCCATGCGGGGTTTTTTTATTGTCTGAAGAAAACAAAAATCTATTTTTTGCCCAACAACGCCTGAAGGTCGTTTTTCAGCGACGACATCTGGTTGGCGTACTTCTCTTTATGTTCGGCATCCTCAATCAGCTGCACGATGGTTTCCGACAGGGTCTTACCACGCCGTTGTGCCAGCCCGGCCAGACGCTGCCAGACAACGAACTCCAGGTCGATGGATTTTTTCCGGGTATGCTGATGCTCAGCATTAAAATGCCGTTTACGTCGCGCGCGGATAGTTTGCTTCATCCGGTTTAACAACGCAGGATTAATGTGCTTCTCAATCCAGCCATTGACCTGTACCGGTTCATTTTCGAGGGTCAGCAAAATATCCACGGCTTCTTGCGCAGCGCTGGCTTCGATGTAGCAGGTGATCAGCTCCCCTTCACGGTGCTTTTTGACCAGGTACTTCCATTTCCAGCCGCTTTCGAGATTTTCCAGTTGTTGATATTTCATTGCGATCTCAGTGTTACCACGTAACTCTGTTCAGAATATCAGTTTTTTAGCAATCTGCTGAAAAGAAATCATATCCTGTGAGTGACTGCAGCCAATCCGCCTGCTGAAATACCAATCCTGCTTGGGTAGAGCCCCCCGCTTACGGTATACTCCACGCTTTTACATCTGACTAAAAAACATCAACTTTGACCATTACGAAACTAGCATGGCGTGACCTTGTTCCGGATGCCGAGAGCTATCAGGAACTGTTTGCACAGCCCGATCTCGCAAAAGAACACGAATTCATCCTTAGCGATACGCAACCACGCTTACATTATGCGCTGGAGCAGACGTTAAGCCCGTGGGCGACATCGCCCTTCATGCTGCTGAAAGCCCCGGAAGAAGCGGAATATCTGTCGCTGCTTGGGGATGCCACGCGCCAGCTGCGGCCGGACACCACCGCGGTATTTGGCGGCCAGTATCGTATCGCGGGGCATAATATTACCTTCGGACCGGCGGACCAGGCCGACGGTCGTTTTGCTGCTAACGGCGAGGTAATTACCGCTAATTGGGTCGAGGCTGAACAGCTGTTTGGCTGTCTGCGCCAGTTTAACGGCGAGCTTTCCCTGCAGCCGGGGCTGGTACATCGTGCAAACGGCGGCGTGCTCATCATCTCTCTGCGCACTTTGCTCTCGCAGCCGCTGCTGTGGATGCGTCTGAAAACCGTTGTGACCCAACAGCGCTTTGACTGGGTCGGTTACGACGAGTCTCGTCCTCTTCCTGTCTCCGTGCCGTCAATGCCGCTGTCGCTGACCGTCGTGCTGATGGGTGACCGCGAATCGCTGGCGGACTTACAGGAGATGGAGCCGGAACTGGCCGAACAGGCAGTTTACAGCGAATACGAAGACAACATTCAGATTGCCGATGCGGACGACATGGCGCAGTGGTGTCAGTGGGTGATGGCCGTGGCGGAACGTTTTGCATTGCCAGCGCCTGCCGCCGATGCGTGGCCGGGTTTAATCCGCGAAGCTGTTCGCTATACCGGTGACCAGGAAACCTTGCCGCTCTGCCCGCTCTGGATCGGCAAGCAGCTGCGTGAAGTCGGTACGATCAGTGGTAACGGTGCGTTTACTGGTGAACAGCTCACGCAGATGCTGGCGCAGCGAGAGTGGCGCGAAGGCTATCTTGCTGACCGCATGCAGGATGAAATTCTGCTGGAACAAATTCTGGTCGAGACAGAAGGCGAACGCGTTGGGCAGATCAACGCCCTCTCGGTGATCGAGTTTCCTGGCCATCCGCGCGCGTTCGGTGAACCCTCGCGAATCAGCTGCGTTGTGCATATTGGCGACGGCGAGTTTACCGATATTGAACGCAAGGCCGAACTGGGCGGCAACATTCACGCCAAAGGCATGATGATCATGCAGGCATTTTTGATGTCTGAGCTGCAGCTTGAGCAGCAAATCCCCTTCTCCGCCTCGCTGACGTTTGAGCAGTCCTACAGCGAAGTGGATGGCGATAGTGCCTCAATGGCGGAGCTGTGCGCCTTAATCAGCGCCCTGGCGGACGTGCCGATCAACCAGAACATTGCTATTACCGGTTCGGTCGATCAATTTGGTCGTGCTCAGCCCGTTGGCGGTCTGAACGAAAAAATTGAAGGCTTCTTCTCTGTCTGTCAGCAGCGCGGTTTAAACGGCAAACAGGGTGTGATTATTCCGGCGCCTAACGTACGACATCTCAGCCTGTGCCAGGATATTCTGGACGCGGTTGAACAGGAACAATTCGCCATCTGGGCCATCGAAGGGATTGAGGATGCACTACCCTTACTGACAAACCTGGTTTGGGATGGCGAAGGTCAGACAACTTTGATGCAGACTATCCAGGAGCGCATTGCTCAGGCGACGCAGCAGGATGCTCGCCATCGTTATCCATGGCCGTTACGCTGGCTGGGCTGGTTCAGTTCGAACTGATCGGACTTGTTCAGCGTACACGTGTTAGCTATCCTGCGTCCTTCACTAAAATAAGGCTTACTGAGAACATGGTAGATAAACGCGAATCCTATACAAAAGAAGATCTTCTTGCCTCTGGTCGCGGAGAACTGTTTGGCGCGAAAGGCCCACAGTTACCGGCCCCGAACATGCTGATGATGGACCGTGTCGTGAAAATGACCGAAACCGGCGGCAACTTCGATAAGGGTTACGTAGAAGCAGAACTCGATATCAACCCGGACCTGTGGTTCTTCGGTTGCCACTTTATTGGCGATCCGGTAATGCCTGGCTGCCTGGGCCTGGATGCCATGTGGCAGCTGGTTGGCTTCTATCTGGGCTGGCTGGGTGGTGAAGGTAAAGGCCGCGCGCTGGGCGTGGGCGAAGTGAAATTCACTGGTCAGGTTCTGCCTACGGCGAAGAAAGTCACCTATCGTATTCACTTCAAGCGCATCGTTAACCGTCGCCTGATTATGGGCCTGGCGGATGGCGAAGTGCTGGTAGACGGTCGTCTGATCTATACCGCGAACGATCTGAAAGTGGGTCTGTTCCAGGACACTTCCGCGTTCTGATATCGCTTTAAGCGACCCCGGAAAGGCGAAACCTCCGCAGTGCGGAGGTTTCTTTTTTTAAAGAGACGTTATCAGGCTATAAGTGCCCTGTCGCCGATGGCTTCTCGCCAGCCTCCAAGCCATTGTGACCTTTGATTTATCGTCTGATAAGGACACATTTCTTTCGAACGTCCAGCGATGCCGGCCTGATAACCACGTTGATGAGCCCGTTCCAGGCGATCTCGTTTCTGTCTCTTCATGCCTCGTTTCCCTCATTCTTTTGTCTGGTGGAAAGAAAACAGTGTCCGCGCCAGATGCGCAGGCACAGATAACGAATACCCCGAATTAGTCCCAGCGTCAATGTTCAAAATTCATACGGGTGTCATATTTGTGAGCTAGCCAGAAGATCATTTGTACAAAAAATGTGACCCGGCACAAGTAACAACCTGACGCAAAAACGAAAAAAAAACCGCAATCGGCCTGGTGCTGATTGCGGTTTTTGACGATGAATTTTACTTATGGCAGTCGGGAAATTTCCCTGGCGATACTGGCTGACTCCTGCGCCCAACCCTGAGCCAGCACTTTCACCATTTCATCATAGCCATCCTTCTGCTGCTTCAGCTCCAGATGGAAAGGACGCTTAATCAGCTGTCCCTGATGATTCAACAGCCACTCGCCGCTGATGACAACGGCACCGTCATAACGGCCGTGGAAGCCCGTTACCGTGACGTTCAGCGTGTCCTGATCGCTTCCCAAAGGCTGGGAGGCAACAACCCAGCCCGGAAGCTGGCTGCCCAGATTCGCCACCAACGTATTGCGTAACTGCTGGTCCAGCGGGCTGGCCCACAGGTTGTTGTTGGCGATAACGTACTGTACATCGCTGGTCTGATAGACCACCCCGTTGCCGGCCAGGTAATCCGGAACGGCGACCTGCTCAACCCACAGCAGACGGTTACCCTGCGAGGCGGAACTTTGCGTAACCGCCTGCGTCACCAGAGGCAGCTGGTAGTAGCTTTTCGTTTCGCTCCCGGAGCTACAGGCCGTGAGTGCCATCGCTCCTGCAATCGCTAGCCATTTTTTCATTGTTTCGCCCTCTTAGGCTCAGGATCCTTTTTATCTTTCGCTTCGAACACCAGCGCGTTGCTCTTCTCGTTGAGCGTTTTCAGAACCGGCTGCAGTTCACGCAAGACCTGATCGAGACGCTGCATATCTGCCACCATCTTGTTGTACGCCGCCGAGCCAGGCTGGAAGCCCTGCATACTGCGGTTCAGCTCGCGCAGCGTTTTCTGCATATCCTGCGGCAGCTGCTGCATACTCTGGTTTGCAGTGATCTTGTTGATGTTATCCAGCGTGGTCTGCAGGCGCTGCATTGTCGCCTGGCTTTGATGTAACGAACCTGTCGCCGCCTCAATCATTGGGTTCAGAGGCAGATTGTTAATTTTATCCAGCGTTTCCATGAGACGCTGCTGGATCTGGGCCAGACCGCTGCTTACCGTTGGGATGATCTTGTAACCACCAAATTCACGCATACCGGTAATCGGCGGCGCTTTTGGATAGAAGTCCATATCGACATACAGTGCGCCGGTCACCAGGTTCCCGGTTTTCAACGAGCCGCGCAGACCGCGATTCATCAGGTCGGTGATGTGCTCGCCGATATCCTGATTCTCACCAATCTGGTTGATCAGGCGCTCAGGCTCAATGCGGATCAGCACCGGAATACGGTAATCATCATCAAGCATCTGCTTAAGGCCTGGAACAAAGTAAGGCACTTGTCCTACCGTCCCCAGACGAATACCGCGGAACTCAACGGGCGCCCCAGGCTGCAGGCCGCGAACAGAATCCTTAAAGAACATCAGGTAGTCGATGTGATCGGTATAGAGTGCATCCTGAATGCTTTTTTGATCGTCGAACAGGCGGAAAGCGGTGTTCTCCGCAACCGGCTGCCCCAGGTCCAGACCTTCGGGTACGTCAAAACTTACGCCGCCGCCAAACAGTGTTGTCAGCGAGCCCATTTCTACACGCATGCCCGCCGAGGTCAGATCCACCGCGATGCCGCTGTCTTTCCAGAAACGGACGTTGCTGGTAACCAGACGATCGTTAGGCGCATTGATGAACAGCTGATAGCTGATGGATCTTTTCTGAGGATCGAAGGTGCTCTTCTCCACCGAACCCACGCGATAGCCGCGGAAAAGTACCGGGTCGCCCGCCGTGAGCTGGCCCGCTTTTTTACTGTCGAGGATCACGCGGATACCTTTTGCATCAGGCGGTGCTAGCGGCGGTGAATCCAGAAGCTGGTACTGCGCCGGCTGGCTGCCTTTTGCACCCGGCTGCAGTTCGATGTAGGCACCTGAGAGCAGCGTTCCTAAGCCGCTGATCCCTTCACGTCCCACCTGCGGTTTAACCACCCAGAAAACAGAATCGCCGTGCAGGAGTTTTTCCATGCCGGCATTAAGACGCGCCTTAATCTCCACATGGGTTAAATCGTCGGTCAGGGTTGCGCTTTCCACCACGCCCACATCCACGCTGCGGCTTTTGATGGTCGTTTTACCGCCCTCAATTCCTTCGGCATTGGTGGTAATCAGCGTCACTTCCGGTCCCTGATGGCTGTAGTGATAAAACAGGATCCATGCACCGATCAGCGCGGTCACGATGGGGAAAATCCACACCGGCGACCAGTTTTTGACCTTCTGCACTTTCGCCTCTCCACTCTTATTTTCCATGCTCTTACTCTTCCTCATGGCTTGATTCAGGCTCACGATCCCACGATAAACGAGGGTCGAAGGTCATGGCCGCAAACATGGTCATAATCACCACCAGTGCAAACATTAAAGCCCCCATCGCGGGATAAATACTCATCAAACCGCCCATCCGCACCAGCGCAGAGAGAACGGCAATCACAAACACGTCGATCATTGACCAACGACCGACAAATTCGACCACTTCGTAAATCAGATGCATGCGTTCGCTGTCGCGTTTTCCGTGGCCTTTTGCATCCCAACAGAGCCAGGCAATCGCGATCATTTTTAAAGTGGGCACCATGATACTGGCGATGAAAATCACGCCGGCGACAGGATAGGATCCTTCGCTCCACAGCAGTATGACCCCGGCGAGGATCGTCGAGGGCATTTTATCGCCGAGCAAATCGGTGATCATAATCGGCAGAATATTAGCGGGCAGATACAGCATGACGGACGTGACCAGCAGTGCCATCGTCCACTGCAGGCTATTTTTACGGCGAACATGGCCCTTCGTTTCGCAGCGCGGACAAACCTCAAGATCGGCGGGCAGCACGGCGGTACAGCACGGACAAGAACGGAGCCCCTGGCGGATACCCGGCACGCCGACCTTCACCGTCTGCGCGAGCGTCGGTGCCGGGGCGATATCGTCCCAGGCCCAGCGCCTGTCCACGCACTGGAAAGCACGCAGCTGCAGGACACAGTACAGACACCAGGGAATAAAGCTGCTGCCTATCCCCACGTCGCCGTACGCCATCAGCTTCACGAAACTGACCAGTATCCCTGCGAGAAAGATCTCGGCCATCCCCCAGCTTTTGAGCTGAAAAAGGATGCGCGCGAGCCGGATTTTCAGCGGTGACGGCATCCTGACGCGGTTAACCAGCAGCAGGATGATGACCAGGCAAAACGCCGGGACTATCTGGACGAATAGCAGAAAAAAGGTGCCGAGGCTGGCGTAATCTTCCGAGAACATCACGCCCGGGATTTCAAGCAGATCCACCTGGCTTGTCATCCCGCCCACCTTCATATAGACGAAGGGGAAGAGATTGGAGAGCAGCAGCATGAACAGTGCTGCCAGCGCGTAAGCGGTGGGACGCTGCCGCGGCGCGTCCCACTCGGTTGTCAACGTCGCGCCACAGCGTGGACACTGGGCTTTATGTCCGTGACCAAGCTCTGGCAACGCCACGAGCATATCGCATTGCGAGCATAATATATGCCTGTCGGCATGGTGCTGGTCACACATATTTAATCCCTGTTATGCGCCGTTTTTCAGAGACTCAAGGTACTCCCAGCGCTCAAATGCTTCTTCCAGGGCTTTTTCAGCCGCGGACATTTCAGCCAGTACTTTCTGAGTATAGTCATGCGATTGGGTAAAGAATGAGGCATCAGCAACCTGCGCTTGCAGCTCCTCAAGCGCGGCCTCCAGCTCTTCAAGACGCTGAGGTAGCCCCTCCAGTTCGCGCTGCAGGTTATAGCTTAGTTTAGCCGAGGTTTTCTTGACAGTTTCTGCTTTTGTTACAGCAGGTTCAGTACCTGTTCTGGACTTCGACTGTTTCTGCGCCAGAGACTGCGACTGCTGCCCTTTTGCGTCGTGATAACCGCCCACGTACTGGCCAATTCGCCCTTCACCTTCGAAGATCCAGCACTCGGTCACGGTGTTATCCACGAACTGACGATCGTGGCTAACCAGCATCACGGTTCCCTGATACCCATCGATCAGCTCTTCGAGTAATTCCAGCGTTTCGACATCCAAATCGTTCGTCGGTTCATCGAGGATCAACAGATTACTTGGCTTCAGGAACAGACGGGCCAGCAGAAGACGGTTACGCTCCCCACCGGACAGCGCGCGCACCGGTGTCATGGCGCGTTTCGGGTGGAACAGGAAGTCCTGCAGGTAGCCCAGCACGTGACGCGGCTTGCCGTTTACCATCACTTCCTGTTTACCTTCGGCGAGGTTGTCCATCACCGTGCGGTCCGGATCCAGTTCCGCGCGGTGCTGATCGAAGTAGGCCACTTCCAGCTTGGTGCCACAGTGAATGCGACCGCTGTCGGCCTGCAGCTGGCCCAGCATCAGCTTCAGCAGCGTGGTTTTGCCGCAGCCGTTCGGGCCGATGAGCGCAATTTTGTCCCCGCGCTGAACCTGCGCAGAGAAATCTTTCACCAGCACCTTGCCGTCAACCTGGTAATTAACGTTTTCCATTTCGAAGACAATCTTGCCGGAGCGGGACGCCTCTTCCACCTGCATTTTGGCGCTGCCCATGACTTCGCGGCGCTCGCTGCGCTCGCGACGCATCGCCTTCAGGGCACGCACGCGGCCTTCGTTACGGGTACGGCGGGCTTTGATGCCCTGGCGGATCCAGACCTCCTCCTGCGCCAGCTTGCGGTCGAACTCGGCGTTCTGCAGCTCTTCCACGCGCAGATTTTCTTCTTTCTCCAGCAGATAGGTGTCGTAATCTCCGGGATAGGTGACCAGCTTGCCGCGGTCGAGATCGACAATGCGCGTCGCCATATTGCGAATAAACGAACGGTCGTGCGAGATGAAGATGATGGTGCCGCTGAAGGTTTTCAGGAACCCTTCCAGCCAGTCAATCGCTTCGATGTCCAGGTGGTTGGTTGGTTCGTCCAGCAACAGTACCTTAGGGCCGCTGACCAGCGCGCGCCCCAGCGCCGCTTTACGCAGCCAGCCGCCGGAGAGCGCCGACAGCTCCATGTCGGGTTCCAGCCCGAGCTGCGCCAGCACCTCGTTAATGCGGTTTTCCAGCTGCCACAAACCGTGGTGATCGAGCATCTCCTGCACTTTCGCCAGTTCGTTGAGATTCTTGTCGCTCGGGTCGGTCATCACCAGATGCGAAATCTCGTGATAGCGCTTCAGGTACTCCGCCTGCTCGGAGATGCCTTCCGCTACGAAATCGTACACGCTGCCGGTCACATGACGCGGCGGATCCTGCTGGAGGCGGGAGACGATCAGATCCTGCTCGTATACGATGCGGCCGTCATCCAGCCCCTGCTCGCGGTTGAGGATTTTCATCAGCGTGGATTTACCCGCGCCGTTACGGCCCACCAGACAGACGCGCTCGTTATCTTCGATATGCAGCTCTGCATTATCGAGAAGCGGTGAGTCGCTGAAAGAGAGCCACGCGCCGTGCATACTAATTAATGACATTTATTTTTCCTTTCAGACCGCGGTAATCAACCAGCAGTTATGAATTTGACGGTTACGGGCGAAGTCCTGAGACAGCGTTTTTTGACTGATTTCTTGTGCTTTCAGTCCCAGGGCTGCCAGGCCGTCATGATCCATACGGAAGCCGCGTTTGTTGTTCGAGAACATAATGGTGCCGCCTTTGCGCAGCAGGCGCTTCAGGTCGGTCATCAGGCGCAGGTGATCGCGTTGAACGTCAAAGCTATCCTCCATGCGCTTGGAGTTAGAGAAGGTCGGCGGATCGATAAAGATCAGGTCGAACTGCTCGTCGGTATCGCGCAGCCAGCCCAGCACGTCGGCCTGCATCAGGCGATGCTGACGTCCGGTTAAGCCGTTCAGACGCAGGTTACGCTCGGCCCACTCCAGATAGGTGCGGGACATATCCACCGTGGTAGTGCTGCGCGCACCGCCGAGACCGGCATGCACGCTGGCGCTCCCGGTGTAGGAGAACAGGTTGAGGAAATCTTTGCCCTTGCTCATCTGGCCGAGCATGCGGCGGGCGATGCGGTGGTCGAGGAACAGGCCGGTATCAAGATAGTCGGTCAGGTTCACCCACAGGCGAGCGTTGTATTCGCCCACTTCGATAAAGTCGCCCTTTTCGCCCATCTTCTGGTACTGGTTTTTACCTTTCTGACGCTCGCGGGTTTTCAGCACCAGCTTGTTCGGTGCAATCCCCAGCACGGCAATGGTGGCCGCAATGACGTCCAGCATGCGCTGGCGCGCTTTTTGCGCATCGATGGTTTTCGGCGGAGCATATTCCTGAATCACCACCCAGTCCGCATAGCGGTCAACTGCCACGTTGTACTCCGGCAGGTCGGCATCGTACAGGCGATAGCACTCGATCCCTTCCTGCTTCGCCCATTTTTCAAATTTCTTCAGGTTTTTGCGCAGGCGGTTGGCGTAATCCTCTGCCACGCCGGTTGGCTTGCTGTCCGCCGCTTTCTCTGCCAGATGGTAGTTTTTCTGCACGCAGTCCAGCGGGCCGTTTTTCGCCTTAAACTGGCGGTCGGCACGCAGCTGCAGGCAGCTCAGCAGCTCCGGCGAGGCGCTGAACAGAGACAGATTCCAGCCGCCGAAGTAGTCCTTCATATTGCGGCCCAGCAGGCTGTGCAGGGCAATCAGCGCCGGTTCGCTGTCGAGACGCTCGCCGTATGGCGGGTTGCTGATTACGGTCCCGTACGGGCCTTTCGGCAGCGGGTTGGTCAGGTTCGCCACGTCTTTCACCTCGAAGGTGACCAGCTCGCCGATACCGGCGCGACGGGCGTTGCTGCGCGCGCGTTCTATTACGCGCGGGTCGCTATCCGAACCGTAGAAGTGAGAGGTATACTCCGCCAGCCCCTTACGGGCGCGGGTCTGCGCGTCGTCTTTAACCTCTTTCCAGAGCGCTTCGTCGTGCTGCGCCCAGCCTTTGAAGCCCCAGTGGCCGCGGTGCAGCCCTGGCGCACGGTCGGTTGCCAGCATTGCGGCCTCAATCAGCAGCGTACCGGAGCCACACATTGGGTCAAGCAGCGGCGTGCCCGGCTGCCAGCCGGAGCGCATCACGATGGCGGCGGCCAGGGTTTCTTTGATTGGTGCCATACCGGTGCGATCGCGGTAGCCGCGCAGGTGCAGACCCGCGCCGCTCAGATCGAGGGAGATGCTCGCCGTGTCGCCGTTCAGCCAGACGTTGATACGCAGGTCCGGGTTTTCGCGATCGACGTTCGGACGTTCCTTATTTTTACGCGTGAAGCAGTCCACAATGGCGTCTTTTACGCGCAGGGCGCCGTACTGGCTGTTGCGGATCTCGTCGTTCACGCCGTTGAAATGCACCGCGAAGGTGGCGTTAGGCGTGAAGATCTCTGTCCAGTCGATCATCTGTACGCCGGTGTAGAGATCCAGGTCGCTATAGACCTTGCATTCCTTCATCGGCAGCATGATGCGCGACGCCAGACGGCTCCACATCAGGCTCTGGTAAATAAGCCGCGTGTCGCCCTCAAAATGGACACCACCCTGAACCACCTGGCACTCTTGCGCGCCCAGGGCTTCCAGTTCAGTTTTTAACAGCTCTTCCAGCCCACGGGCCGTACTGGCAAACAGAGAATTCATATCGTCACTTTTACTCTTAGAAAATTGTCGCGCATTATAGCTAATATGGCGTGTATGTCATAAAGTTGAAGGCTTATTTTCATTCGAGGGAGTGTGCAGTGGCGACGTTATCCAGGCTTTTTATTCATCCGGTGAAATCCATGCGCGGCATCGGTGTCACTCACGCGCTGGCAGACATGAGCGGGTTCGCCTTCGATCGTATTTTTATGGTCACCGAGCCTGACGGTACGTTTATCACCGCACGCCAGTTCCCTCAGATGGTTCGTTTTACCCCTTCCCCGCTTCATGACGGTTTGCATCTGACCGCGCCGGACGGTTCCAGCGCGGTGATTCGCTTTGCGGATTTTGCGGCTGTCGACGCGCCAACGGAAGTATGGGGCAACCATTTCACCGCGCGCATCGCCCCGGATGAAATTAACCGCTGGCTGAGCGGCTTCTTCTCCCGCGACGTGCAGCTGCGGTGGGTTGGGCCGGAACTGACGCGTCGCGTAAAGCGCCACGATGCCGTTCCCCTCTCCTTCGCGGATGGCTTCCCGTTCCTGCTCACCAACGAAGCGTCTCTGCGTGATTTACAGAATCGCTGTAAAGCCAGCGTACAGATGGAACAGTTCCGCCCAAATCTGGTCGTGACCGGAGCGGACGCCTGGGATGAAGATACCTGGAAAGTCATCCGCATCGGCAGCGTCATCTTTGATGTCGTCAAACCCTGCAGCCGCTGCATTTTCACCACGGTAAGCCCTGAGAAAGGCCAGAAGCATCCTTCCGGCGAGCCGCTGAAAACGCTGCAATCGTTCCGTACCGCGAAGGACATCGGCGATGTCGATTTCGGCCAGAACCTGATCCCGCGATCCAGCGGCGCAATCCGCGTAGGCGATGAGGTTGAAATTCTCGCCCGCGGGCCGGCGCGAGTGTACGGCTCAGGCCAGGAAGAAGAAATGGTCGAGGTTGAGACGAATGTCGCCACTGCGGTGGATATTCACTGGCAGGGCAAGGTTATTCGTGGCAACAATCAGCAGGTTTTACTGGAGCAACTGGAGCAAGCCGGTATTCGCGTACCGTATTCCTGCCGCGCGGGAATTTGCGGATGCTGCCGCATCAAGCTGCTGGAGGGAGAAGTGAGTGCGCTGAAAAAATCTGCAATTGGAAATGACGGCACAATCCTGTGCTGTAGCTGCGTACCGAAAACGTCGGTACAACTGGAAGCTTAAACCGCTTGTTCGAGGCTGAAGGCATCGACGCGCAGCTGTGGCTTCAGCCTGTCATTCATGACTTTGATCGCATCACCTAACTGCATTACGCGCCCGGCAATCGTCACGCCGGGCTGCGCCAGCAGACAGAGTGCGGCATTTTCGCCCGGCTCAACCACTAACAGGCTCACCTCTTCGGCGGTATCGCTCAGGTTAACGCTGGCCGCATCGCCCGTTGCTGGCGTCCATTCCATGCCGTGAGGCAGGAAATGCCAGCTTTTCGGCATTTGCGGTTTCAGGAAACGGATAGCCACCAGCGCATTTAATACCAGTTCGGCACGCTGCTCTTTAGAGAGCATCAGGTCGCGGCATTTTTCTTCAAAGGAGAAATAAAGCGCCGCATCGTCAACGCAAAAGCCCGATGGAGAAAACGCGTCCGGGGTTAACATTCGGCGGGCAAAACGAGAACGAAACAACATGCCATTGGCTAAATCGAGCATCATACGGTCATGCTCGTCGCAAAAATACCAGCGCCAGTTATCGTCAGGTTTAATTCGCATGTGTCTCTCCCGTCCCCAAACGTCCTGTACTAAAAATGTCCTGTTCGCCGCTTCGTTTATAACACTAGTAATAAAAGACGATAATGTCTAAATAAGCAACAGTGACGGAATATAAAACAACCAGGGCTGGAAATAAAGCCCTGGTTGTCTGATTAAGAAAAAAGATTAGATATGCGTAACGATTTCTTTAATCAAAGGCGGGCCTTTAAAAATAAAGCCGGAATAGATTTGCACCAGTGACGCACCGGCCGCCATCTTCTCGCGCGCAGCAATCACCGAGTCGATACCGCCGACGCCAATAATCGGTAAACGGCCTTTTAATTCCGCAGACAGCGCGCGAATAATTTCGGTGCTTTTTAATTGTACCGGACGGCCACTTAACCCACCCGCTTCGTCACAGTTTTTCATTCCCTGAACGAGCGAACGATCGAGCGTGGTATTCGTTGCAATCACCCCGTCAATATTATGGCGAACCAAACTGTCGGCAACCTGGATCAATTCTTCGACAGAAAGATCCGGCGCGATCTTCACCGCGACCGGAACATATTTATGGTGGATCGCCTGGAGTTCATTTTGTTTATTTTTAATGGCACTCAGAAGATCGTCCAGCGCTTCGCCATATTGTAAGGAGCGCAGCCCCGGGGTATTGGGCGAGGAAATATTCACCGCGATATACCCGGCATAGGCGTAGACTTTTTCCATACAAATCAGGTAGTCATCTTTACCCTGCTCAACCGGCGTATCTTTATTTTTGCCAATATTGATGCCTAACACCCCATCAAAATGGGCTTTCTTCACGTTCTCTACCAGATGATCAACGCCGAGGTTATTAAAGCCCATGCGGTTGATCAACCCTTCGGCTTCGACCAGGCGGAACAGGCGCGGCTTGTCATTTCCCGGCTGCGGGCGCGGCGTGACGGTACCAATTTCGATGGAGCCAAAGCCCATCGCGCCCAGGGCATCAATGCACTCGCCATTTTTGTCCAGACCGGCCGCCAGACCCAGCGGATTTTTAAAGGTCAGCCCCATGCACTGCACAGGCTTTTCCGGCACGTTTTGACGCACCAGTGCCGCCAGAGGCGTTCCTGTAATACGACGTAATTGCTGGAATGTAAATTCATGAGCGCGCTCGGGGTCGAGCTGGAAAAGGGCTTTACGAACGAAGGGGTAGTACATGAACTCTCCTGGATTCCCGGTGTGCAAACCGGGAGGGGATTATGGGCGATCCCGTCACGAAAGGGAATTGACCTGTGGCAAAAAAATCGGCGTAAAACGCAATCGTTTACCTCCCACTCTCTTTCTTATGCAGTTTTTCGCAGTTTAATTGCGGATAAATCATTTAGTGGAATAACCGCGCGGTGTCACACTCCTGAAAATTGTTATGAATGTTAGACAAAAGCAAACAATTAGTTATAAGGAGGAAGTATGCGCGTTATTACCCTGGCCGGAAGTCCACGATTCCCTTCGCGTTCCAGCGCCCTGCTGGAATATGCCCGCGACAAGCTCAATGCCCTGGACGTGGAAGTGTGCCACTGGAATCTGCATAACTTCGAACCTGAAGATTTGCTGTATGCCCGCTTCGACAGCCCCGCGCTGAAAACCCTCACTGAGCAGCTCAAGGAAGCGGACGGCCTCATCGTTGCGACCCCGATTTATAAAGCCTCTTTTTCGGGCGCGCTGAAAACGCTGCTCGATCTTCTCCCCGAGCGCGCACTGGACGGCAAAGTAGTTCTGCCGCTGGCAACGGGCGGCACGGTGGCCCATTTACTGGCGGTAGATTACGCCCTGAAGCCGGTGCTGTACGCCCTGAAGGCGCAGGAGATCCTTCACGGCGTTTTCGCGGATGATTCGCAGGTCATTGACTACCAGCATAAGCCGCACTTCACGCCGAATCTGCAAACGCGCCTTGATGCCTCGCTGGAAACTTTCTGGCACGCGCTGCATCGCCGGGATATCCAGGTTCCTTCTTTTAATCCGCCGCAGGGAGTCGCACATGTTTAAAACCTTAACCCGCCTCGGACTGGCTGGCCTGATGGCGTTTACCGCGCTGGCACATGCCGCAGAAACCGCACCGGACAGTTTACGGATTGGCTACCAAAAAGGCAGCGTCAGTATGGTGCTGGCAAAAAGCCACCAGCTGCTGGAAAAACGCTTCCCGGACACCAAATTCTCATGGGTGGAGTTCCCGGCAGGGCCGCAGATGCTTGAAGCCCTGAACGTCGGCAGTATCGATCTGGGCAGTACGGGCGACATCCCGCCTATTTTCGCTCAGGCTGCCGGGGCAGACCTGGTATACGTCGGTGTAGAACCCGCTAAGCCGAAAGCCGAAGTCATCCTAGTACCTGAAAACAGTGACATTAAAAGCGTCTCCGACCTTAAAGGGCGTAAGGTCGCTTTCCAGAAAGGTTCCAGCTCGCACAACCTGTTGCTGCGCGCCTTACAGGAAGCCGGGCTCAAGTTCACCGACATTCAGCCCGTTTACCTGACGCCCGCCGACGCGCGCGCCGCGTTCCAGCAGAAGAACGTTGATGCCTGGGCTATCTGGGATCCTTACTACTCCGCGGCATTACTGCAGGGTGGCGTACGGGTGCTGAAAGACGGTACCACGCTGAAGCAAACCGGTTCGTTCTACCTCGCCTCACGCCCTTACGCCGAAAAAAACGGCGCGTTTATTCAGGGCGTACTGGATACCTTTACGCAGGCAGATGCCCTGACCCAGAGCCAGCGTCAGGCGAGCATCACCCTGCTGGCAAAAACCATGGGCTTACCTGAGCCGGTGATCGCGAGCTACCTCAGTCACCGTCCGCCCACCACCATTACGCCTGTCGACGCACACGTCGCCGCGCTTCAGCAACAGACTGCTGACCTCTTCTATCAAAACCGCCTGGTACCAAAACAGGTCGATATTCGCGAACGCATCTGGCAGCCCGCTGGCAAAGAAGGAGCTAAATCATGAGTCTGAATCTTTTCTGGTTTTTACCCACCCACGGTGATGGACACTATCTTGGTACAGAAGAGGGCTCGCGCCCGGTTGACCATGGCTATCTTCAGCAGATTGCCCAGGCAGCGGACCGAATCGGTTTTACCGGCGTGCTGATCCCGACCGGACGCTCGTGCGAGGATGCCTGGCTGGTGGCCGCGTCGATGATCCCGGTCACCCAGCGCCTTAAATTCCTGGTTGCATTGCGCCCGAGCGTCGTTTCACCCACCGTGGCGGCGCGTCAGGCAGCAACGCTGGACAGGCTCTCCAACGGCCGCGCTCTGTTTAACCTGGTGACGGGCAGCGATCCGCAGGAGCTGGCGGGTGACGGCGTGTTCCTCGACCATACCGAGCGCTATGAAGCCTCCGCCGAATTTACCCGCGTCTGGCGACGCCTGCTGGAAGGCGAAACCGTCACCTTTGAAGGTAAGCATATTCACGTTCGCGACGCAAAGCTCTACTTCCCGCCGGTGCAGCAGCCGCGCCCTCCGCTCTATTTTGGCGGATCGTCGGATGTGGCCCAGGATCTGGCCGCCGAGCAGGTCGATCTCTATCTGACCTGGGGCGAGCCGCCCGAGCTGGTGAAAGAGAAAATTGCCCAGGTCCGCGCCAAAGCCGCCGCCCATGGCCGCAAAGTGCGCTTCGGGATTCGCCTGCACGTGATTGTGCGCGAAACCAATGAAGAAGCCTGGCAGGCGGCAGACCGTCTGATCTCCCATCTGGACGATGAGACCATTGCGAAGGCGCAGGCTGCGTTTGCCAAAACCGACTCCGTCGGGCAGCACCGCATGGCCTCTCTGCACAACGGCAAGCGCGAGAATCTGGAAATCAGCCCGAACCTGTGGGCGGGCGTGGGTCTGGTACGCGGCGGCGCGGGCACGGCGCTGGTCGGCGACGGGCCAACCGTGGCTGCACGTATTAATGAATACGCTGACCTGGGCATCGACAGCTTTATTCTCTCCGGCTATCCGCACCTGGAAGAGGCCTACAGGGTGGGCGAGCTGTTATTCCCGCATCTGGATGTCGCCGTTCCGGAAATTCCGCAGCCGCAGCGGCTCCAGCTGCAGGGCGAAGCCGTGGCAAACGAGTTTATTCCGCGCAAAGCCGCACAGAGCTAAGGAGTGACCATGTCTGCCACCTCACAAAAATGGCTGCTGCGCGCCGCCCCGTGGTTTTTGCCCGTCGGCATCGTGGCGCTCTGGCAGCTCGCGTCGACCACCGGCTGGCTGTCGAGCCGCATTTTGCCCTCTCCGGAGGGCGTTATCGAAGCGTTCTGGTCGCTGAGCGTCAGCGGAGAGCTGTGGCAACATCTGGCGATCAGCTCCTGGCGCGCGGTGATTGGGTTTTCCATCGGCGGCAGCATCGGTCTGGTGCTGGGTCTGATCAGCGGCCTTTCACGCTGGGGGGAAAGGCTGCTGGATACCTCCATCCAGATGCTGCGCAACGTGCCGCATCTGGCGCTGATCCCGCTGGTCATTTTGTGGTTTGGGATCGATGAGAGCGCCAAAATCTTCCTCGTGGCGCTGGGCACGCTGTTCCCGATATACATCAACACCTGGCACGGCATCCGCAATATCGATCGCGGTCTGGTGGAGATGGCGCGCAGCTACGGCTTATCGGGTTTTTCCCTCTTTGCTCACGTGATTCTGCCGGGCGCCCTGCCCTCCATTATGGTCGGGGTGCGCTTTGCGCTCGGCCTGATGTGGCTGACGCTGATTGTGGCGGAAACCATCTCAGCCAACTCCGGTATTGGCTACCTGGCGATGAACGCCCGCGAATTCCTGCAAACGGACGTGGTGGTGGTCGCCATCATTCTGTATGCACTGCTCGGCAAACTCGCCGACGTCAGCGCACAGTGGCTGGAGCGCAGCTGGCTGCGCTGGAACCCGGCCTATACCCTTCAGGAGGCGAAAGCATGAATACCGCACGACTAAATCAGGGCATGCCGCTGCTGCTGAACGGCGTAACCAAACGCTACGGCGAAAACACTATCCTTAACGGGCTGGATCTGCACATTCCCGCCGGCCAGTTTGTGGCTGTAGTCGGGCGCAGCGGCGGCGGAAAAAGCACACTCCTGCGTCTTTTAGCCGGGCTGGAGGCCCCCAACGGTGGAGAGATTCTGGCAGGAACCACGCCGCTGGCCAATATTCAGGACGATACGCGCATGATGTTTCAGGACGCGCGCCTGCTGCCGTGGAAAACGGTGATTGATAACGTCGGGCTGGGGCTCAAAGGCAGCTGGCGGGATGAAGCCCGTCAGGCGCTGGCCGCCGTCGGGCTGGAAAACCGTGCAGGTGAATGGCCTGCGGCGCTGTCGGGCGGCCAGAAGCAGCGCGTGGCGCTGGCGCGAGCGTTGATTCACCGTCCCGGCCTGCTGCTGCTTGATGAGCCGCTCGGCGCTCTTGATGCCCTGACGCGGATAGAAATGCAGGATCTGATTGAATCCCTCTGGCAGGCGCACGGCTTTACGGTACTGCTGGTGACGCATGACGTCAGCGAAGCCGTGGCGATGGCGGACCGGGTATTGCTTATAGAAAACGGGAAAATCGGTTTGGATCTGACGGTGGACATCCCGCGCCCTCGTCGCGTGGGCTCGGCGAGACTGGCGGAGCTGGAGGCGGAAGTGCTGGATCGAGTGATGAAGCGCGGGGGTACCGAGTTAGAACGGGCTAAGGCTAATGCCTGATGCCCTCACCCCGGCCCTCTCCCACAGGGAGAGGGAGGGTTAAGCTTTCTATCAGGCCAGCGCCTTAGCAATCTTCTCGTACAGATCGCCAGACAGATTTTCCAGCCCTTTCAGTTGCTCAAGCGCGGCGCGCATCTTCGCCTGACGCTGCGCATCATAGCGTTTCAGGCGGATCAGCGGCTCAATCAGACGTGATGCAACCTGCGGGTTACGGCTGTTCAGCTCGGTCAGCATTTCCACCATAAACTGGTAACCGCTGCCGTCTTCGGCGTGGAACGCGGCCGGGTTACTGCTGGCAAATGCGCCAATCAGCGAGCGAACGCGGTTCGGGTTGCTCATGGTGAACGAACGGTGCTTAAGCAGGCTGCGAACCTTGCTAAGCGCATCGGCCGCCGGGCTGGTCGCCTGCAGAATAAACCACTTGTCCATCACCAGACCATCCTGGTGCCACTTGTCGTCATACTCCTGCATCAGCGCATCGCGGCACGGCAGTTCAGCGGCAACGCTTGCTGCCAGGGCCGCGAGCGCATCAGTCATGTTATCCGCTTCGTGATACTGCTTGCTCACCAGCATGTTCGCCAGTTCGGCCTCACCAAACGCAAGATAGCGCAGGCAGGTATTACGCAGGGTACGCTTGCCGATATCCGCGTGCTCCACGCGATACGCGTCAAGCTTGTTAGCGTTGTAGAGCGCCAGGAATTCATCCGCCAGTTCGGTCGCCAGCGTGCGGGTCAGCGCTTCGCGCACCGCCACGATGGCAATCGGGTCGATGATGTCGAACAGCTCCACAATTTCAGTCGCGGACGGCAGCGTCAGAATTTCAGCCGCCAGCGCCGGGTCAATCTTCTCGTCCAGCAGGATAGCGCGGAACGCGTCTGCCACATGCACCGGCAGCGTCAGCGGCTGGCCCTGCTGGTAGCGGTTCACGTTAAGCTTGATGTAGGTTGCCAGCAGGCTCTGCGCCGCGTCCCAGCGGGAGAAATCGTTGCGGGCGTGACGCATCAGGAACGTCAGCTGCTGGTCGCTCCACTTGTACTCCAGCTTCACCGGCGCGGAGAACTCGCACAGCAGCGCAGGCACCGGCTGGAAGTAGACGTTATCGAAGATAAAGGTCTGCTCTGCCTGGGTCACGTTCAGCACGTGGTGCACCGGGTGGCCGCCCTTCTGCAGCGGGATGACGTTGCCTTCGTTGTCGTACAGCTCAATGCTGAACGGAATGTGCAGCGGATATTTTTCTTCCTGCTCGGCGGTTGGCGGCGTGCGCTGGCTGATGGTCAGAGTGTACTGCTCGGTTTCCGGGTTGTAGTCGTCCTTAACGGTGACAATCGGGGTTCCGGCCTGGCTGTACCAGCGGCGGAAGTGAGAAAGATCAACGTTGGACGCGTCTTCCATCGCCTGCACGAAGTCGTCGCAGGTAGCCGCGCTGCCGTCGTGACGTTCGAAGTAAAGCTGCATCCCTTTCTGGAAATTCTCTTCACCCAGCAGGGTGTGGATCATGCGGATAATTTCAGCGCCCTTCTCGTACACCGTCAGGGTGTAAAAGTTATTCATCTCAATGACTTTATCCGGACGGATCGGGTGCGCCATTGGGCTGGCATCTTCCGCAAACTGCAGGCCGCGCATGGTGCGCACGTTGTTGATGCGGTTGACCGCCCGCGAGCCCAGATCGGAGCTGAACTCCTGATCGCGGAAGACGGTCAGCCCCTCTTTCAGGCTCAGCTGGAACCAGTCGCGGCAGGTGACGCGGTTACCGGTCCAGTTATGGAAATACTCGTGGCCGATAACGCGTTCGATATCGAGGTAGTCTTTATCAGTGGCGGTATCGGTACGCGCCAGCACGTACTTGGAGTTAAAGATGTTAAGGCCTTTATTCTCCATCGCGCCCATGTTGAAGAAGTCGACGGCGACGATCATATAGATGTCGAGATCGTATTCGAGGCCGAAACGCTCTTCATCCCACTTCATGGAGTTAATGAGTGAAGTCATCGCCCACGGCGCGCGGTCAAGGTTGCCGCGGTCAACGAACAGCTCCAGCGCCACTTCGCGGCCAGAGCGGGTTTTGAAGGTATCGCGCAGCACGTCGAAATCACCCGCCACCAGCGCAAACAGGTAGCACGGTTTCGGGAACGGATCCTGCCACTGCACCCAGTGACGGCCATTTTCCAGCTCGCCCTCACCCACGCGGTTACCGTTGGAGAGCAGGAACGGATAGAGGGTTTTATCGGCAATGATTTTGGTGGTAAAGCGCGCCAGCACGTCCGGGCGGTCCAGGTACCAGGTAATGTGGCGGAAACCTTCGGCTTCACACTGGGTACACAGGGCCACGCCTGACTGGTAGAGCCCTTCCAGCGCCGTGTTGGCGGCAGGGCTGATTTCATTCACGATGCGCAGCGTAAAGCGTTCCGGCAGGTTGTCGATGACCAGCTGGTTGCCTTCTTCTTTATAATCTGACCAGGCTTCATCGTTAATGTGCAGGGAGACCAGCGTCAGGTCTTCGCCATCCAGACGCAGCGGTACGGCAGTCGCGCTGTGGCGCGTCACCTGGCTTACGGCCGTCACAACGGTTTTTGTGGCATCCAGGTCAAAAGTCAGGTCGATATCGCTAATCAGGTATTCCGGCGCACGGTAGTCGTGGCGGTATTTGGCTTGTGGCTGTTGTGTCATAGAAAACCTTATGCATCGTTTGTCGAGTAACGTTTCAATATATTCCTGTTGCGTAAAACGCGCTATGCAGAATGTTCATCTTTTCAGGCTTAAACACCTTTTTCGCTACATTTGTATAACACGGGGCACGAAATGCTCTCGACCATAAAGTGTGCTTATGTTGTGATCGGGGTTCAATAAATCACTAAACAAGGTATACTCCGGAGTTGTTTATTGTACTAAACGCTCCCGTGAGAGGATGCTACAGCGCACCTATGACTCAATTCGCTTCTCCGGTTCTGCATACGTTGCTGGATACCGACGCGTATAAACTGCATATGCAGCAAGCCGTTTTCCACCATTACTATGACGTTCACGTCGCGGCGGAATTCCGCTGCCGTGGTGACGACTTGCTCGGTATCTACGCAGACTCCATTCGTGAACAGGTCGATGCGATGCAGCATCTGGCGCTCACCGATGACGAATATCAGTGGCTTTCTGGCCTGCCTTTCTTTAAAGCGGACTATCTGAACTGGCTGCGCGACTTCCGCTATAAGCCTGAACAGGTCACCGTGACCAACGAAAACGGCAAGCTGGATATTCGTCTTGAAGGTCCGTGGCGGGAAGTGATCATGTGGGAAGTGCCGCTTCTGGCCGTCATCAGCGAGCTGGCTCACCGCTACCGTTCGCCTGAAACGGGCGTCGAACAGGCTGTCGCCTCGCTGGAGAACAAACTTGAGGCATTCTCAACGCTGACCGAAGGGCTGGATATGTCCCGCTTCCGCCTGATGGATTTCGGTACCCGTCGCCGCTTCTCTCGCGAGGTTCAGCAGGCTATCGTTGAACGTCTGCAGCAGGAGCCGTGGTTCGTGGGTACTAGCAACTACGATTTGGCGCGTCGCCTCAACCTGACGCCAATGGGCACTCAGGCGCACGAGTGGTTCCAGGCGCATCAGCAAATTAGCCCGGACCTGGCTAACAGCCAGCGTGCGGCGCTGGCTGCGTGGCTTGAAGAGTACCCGAATCAACTCGGGATCGCCCTGACCGACTGTATTACGATGGATGCCTTCCTGCGCGACTTTGGTCCCGAGTTCGCTGAGCGTTACCAGGGGTTACGCCACGACTCAGGGGATCCGGTTGAATGGGGCGAAAAGGCGATTGCTCATTACCAAAAACTCGGCATTGACCCGATGAGCAAGGTGCTGGTCTTCTCCGATAATCTCGACCTGGCGAAAGCCGTCGAACTGTATCGTCATTTCAATGCCAGAATTAATCTGGGCTTCGGGATCGGTACCCGGTTGACCTGCGACATTCCTCAGGTAAAACCTCTGAATATTGTGATAAAGCTGGTGGAATGTAACGGCAAGCCAGTGGCAAAGCTCTCCGACAGCCCGGGTAAAACCATCTGCCATGACAAAGCGTTTGTTCGCGCATTGCGCAAAGCGTTCGATCTCCCTCAGATCAAAAAAGCCAGTTAAGCGCTTACGGGAGCCTTCAGGGCTCCCTTCCCTTATTTATTTCTCAATTCTTCTCTTTTGACTGCGAAATTTACTTGTCTGATAGCGGTTGGCAGGTAACATAGATATCCCCCCGTCTTGGGGTGGACAAGTGTTTATTTTTTCCGACTATTAACAGAGAGAATATTATGAGCGTTGTGCCTGTAGCCGACGTACTCCAGGGCCGTGTCGCCGTTGACCAGGAGGTCACCGTGCGCGGATGGGTGCGTACTCGCCGAGATTCTAAAGCTGGCATCTCCTTCCTTGCCGTCTATGACGGTTCCTGCTTTGATCCTGTACAGGCCGTCATTAATAATTCTCTGCCCAATTACAATGATGACGTTCTGCGCCTGACAACGGGTTGTTCCGTTATCGTCACCGGTGTGGTTGTGGCATCCCCGGGCCAGGGCCAAAGTTTCGAGATCCAGGCTTCTGCCATTGAAGTGACTGGCTGGGTTGAAGATCCGGACACCTACCCGATGGCGGCAAAACGTCACAGCATTGAATACCTGCGTGAAGTCGCACACCTGCGTCCGCGTACCAACCTGATTGGTGCGGTGGCTCGCGTGCGTCATACGCTGGCCCAGGCGCTGCATCGCTTCTTCGATGAGCAGGGGTATTTCTGGGTGTCTACCCCGCTGATCACCGCGTCCGATACGGAAGGCGCAGGCGAAATGTTCCGCGTCTCGACGCTGGACATGGAAAACCTGCCGCGCACGCCGGAAGGTAAAGTCGACTACGACAAAGACTTCTTTGGTAAAGAAGCCTTCCTGACGGTATCCGGCCAGCTCAACGGCGAAACCTACGCCTGTGCGCTGTCTAAGATCTATACCTTCGGCCCAACCTTCCGCGCCGAAAACTCCAACACCAGCCGCCACCTGGCGGAGTTCTGGATGCTGGAGCCGGAAGTGGCGTTTGCCGATCTGAATGACGTAGCAGGTCTCGCAGAAGCGATGCTGAAATACGTCTTCAAAGCGGTGCTGGAAGAGCGTCCTGACGACATGAAGTTCTTCGCCGAACGCGTAGACAGCGATGCTGTAGCGCGTCTGGAGCGTTTCGTCTCTGCCGACTTTGCGCAGGTGGACTATACCGATGCGGTAGCGATCCTTGAGAAATGCGGTGAGAAGTTTGAGAACCCGGTTTACTGGGGCGTCGATCTGGCGTCTGAGCACGAACGCTATCTCGCCGAGAAACATTTCAAAGCGCCGGTTGTCGTTAAAAACTACCCGAAAGACATTAAGGCCTTCTATATGCGCCTTAACGAAGACGGGAAAACCGTGGCAGCGATGGACGTACTGGCGCCGGGCATCGGTGAAATCATTGGTGGTTCTCAGCGTGAAGAGCGTCTTGACGTGCTTGACGCGCGCATGGAAGAGATGGGTCTCAACCCTGCGGACTACAGCTGGTATCGCGACCTGCGCCGTTATGGCACCGTTCCGCACGCTGGGTTCGGTCTGGGCTTCGAGCGTCTGATCGCCTACGTTACCGGCGTTCAGAACGTGCGTGACGTAATTCCGTTCCCGCGTACACCACGCAACGCCAGCTTCTAAGCAACGCAACAGACAATGGCCAGCATTTGCTGGCCATTATTTTATTCTGCCCTGTCAGTTTTTGTCAGCGTAAAGTCAGCGTTTTTAAACCACTACCCCGTCACAACCGCTACCTGTTACGTTTTGTTTCCGCGAAATATCCAGCCACAAAAAATTAACCTCATTCTTATTGCGATTACTACATCCTGAAGTAATAGCACAAATTTCAACCAATTTTTCAGCCATCCAGAAGTCTTTATTGGGTCATAAGAAAAAACGAGTCGTTTAACATTCGTTTATAGGAATTGCCTTTATCCAAATTAAACATAAGGAATTCATATATATAGGAAACAAACCGATGCTTAACTCGCCAGGGGGTTCTGAAATTTGAGATGGTTCACAAAGTTCCCAAAAATACACATTTAGTTACACATATTTTCTTTCTGTAACTTAATCTTGAGAATTGTAGCACTTTCAGGCTAGCGAAACGCTTCGGTGAATGGAAAGATGCCTGTCAGATACATAAAGACACCAAACTCTCATCAATAGTTCCGGAAATATTTATTGACAGAATTTATTGACGGCAGTGGCGAGTGTCATAAAAAAACCAATGAGGGTAATAAATAATGATGAAGCGCAATATTCTGGCAGTGGTAATCCCTGCCCTGCTGGTAGCCGGTGCAGCGAACGCTGCAGAAATCTATAACAAGAACGGCAACAAACTGGACTTCTACGGTAAAGTTAACGCCGAGCACGATTTCGTGACCTCCGGCGATGACACCAACAATAACGACGCTACCTACGCGCAGATCGGTTTCAAAGGCGAAACTCAGATCAACGACCAGCTGACCGGTTACGGCCAGTGGGAATACCGCTTCATGGCTAACCAGGCTGAGAACACCGCTCAGTCTAACAAAAACCGTCTGGCCTTTGCTGGTCTGAAAGCGGGCGACGCTGGCAGCATCGACTACGGTCGTAACTACGGTATCGTATACGACGTTGAGTCATACACCGATATGGCACCGTCCTTCTCCGGGATGACCTGGGGCGGTAACTACGTTGATAACTTCATGACCAGCCGCAGCACCGGCCTGCTGACCTACCGTAACAGCGATTTCTTCGGTCTGGTTGACGGCCTGAGCCTGGGCGTTCAGTACCAGGGTAAAAACGACCGTGCTGACGTTAAAACCTCTAACGGCGACGGCGTAGGTTACTCTCTGGGTTACGACTTCGGCGAAGGCTTCGGTGCAATCGCATCCTACAGCAACGCTAACCGTACTCTGAACCAGAAAGCTGATGGCCAGGGTGATAAAGCTGAAGCATGGGGCGTGGGTCTGAAATACGACGCCAACAACCTCTACCTGGCAACTACCTATGCAGAAACCCGCAACACCACCCGTACCGGTTCCAGCGGTGATGCAGGTTTTGCTAACAAAACTCAGAACTTCGAAGTGGTTGCTCAGTACCAGTTCGACTTCGGCCTGCGTCCAGCAATCTCCTACGTGCAGACCAAAGGTAAAGACCTGGCTGCCGTCGGCGGCTTCAGCGGTGGCGATGCAGACCTGGCTAAATTCATCCAGGTTGGTACCACTTACTACTTCAACAAAAACTTCAACGTGTGGGCTGACTACTACATCAACCTGCTGGATAAAGACACCGACTACGCGAAAGCAGTTGGCGGTCTGAACGGCAACGACGATATGGCTGCTGTGGGTGTAACCTACCAGTTCTAATCAGAACACCACTTTGTTATATGCATAATGAACAGGGCTTCGGCCCTGTTTTTTTATGCCTGACAGAAAATAATGGCGACTTTTGAAAAGCCGCACGCTTTTCGTCGCAAACGGTTGGCATTTTGTAAATCTCCCGTTAACCTGATAGCGGATTTCACTTCTGTAATCACAATGGAACTTCGTCATGTTTGAGAACATTACCGCCGCTCCTGCCGACCCTATTCTGGGCCTGGCCGATCTGTTTCGTGCCGACGACCGCCCTGGCAAAATCAACCTGGGTATTGGTGTATATAAAGATGAAACCGGCAAAACTCCGGTATTGACCAGCGTTAAGAAAGCTGAGCAGTATCTGCTGGAAAATGAAACCACCAAAAACTACCTCGGTATTGATGGTATCCCTGAATTTGGTCGCTGCACCCAGGAGCTGCTGTTCGGTAAAGGCAGCGCAATTGTGAGTGACAAACGTGCCCGCACAGCACAGACCCCTGGCGGTACCGGCGCGCTGCGCGTGGCGGCGGATTTCCTTGCGAAAAACACCTCTGTGAAGCGCGTATGGGTGAGCAATCCAAGCTGGCCGAACCATAAGAGCGTCTTTAACTCTGCGGGCCTGGAAGTGCGTGAATATGCTTACTACGACGCGGCCAATCACTCTCTGGACTTTGACGGCCTGCTGGCAAGCCTGAGCGAAGCGCAGGCGGGTGACGTGGTGCTGTTCCACGGCTGCTGCCACAACCCAACCGGTATCGATCCAACGCTTGAGCAATGGGAACACCTGGCGAAGCTCTCCGTTGAGAAAGGCTGGCTGCCGCTGTTTGACTTTGCTTACCAGGGCTTCGCCCGCGGCCTGGAAGAAGATGCCGAAGGCCTGCGTGCGTTCGCAGCCGTGCATCAGGAGCTGATCGTTGCAAGCTCCTACTCCAAGAACTTTGGTCTGTACAATGAGCGTGTAGGCGCCTGTACGCTGGTTGCGGCTAACGATGAGACCGTCGATCGCGCGTTTAGCCAGATGAAATCCGTTATCCGCGCAAACTACTCTAACCCGCCGGCACACGGTGCGTCTGTTGTTGCGACCATTCTGAGCAACGATGCGCTGCGCGCGATTTGGGAACAAGAGCTGAACGATATGCGTCAGCGTATCCAGCGCATGCGCCTGCTGTTTGTGAACACCCTGGCGGAGAAAGGCGCTGACCGCGACTTCAGCTTCATCATCAAACAGAACGGTATGTTCTCGTTCAGCGGCCTGACCAAAGAGCAGGTTCTGCGTCTGCGTGAAGAGTTTGGCGTATACGCCGTAGCCTCTGGCCGCGTAAACGTTGCAGGCATGACCCCTGACAACATGGCGCCACTGTGCGAAGCTATTGTCGCCGTCCTGTAATTTGCGCCCACAAAAAAGCCTGCGTTAAGCAGGCTTTTTTTATGCCGGTTACCAGACAGGCATTTCATCCTGAAGGAACGGGTTATGGAGCCGTTCATAGCCCAGCGTCGACATCGGACCGTGTCCAGGGATAAACGTAACGTCATCACCCAGCGGCAATAACTTCTGTTTGATCGACTGAATCAGCTGCCCGTGATCGCCGCGCGGAAAATCGCTGCGTCCTACGCCCCCTTTGAAAATCACATCGCCGGAAATAAGCAGACGGGACTGGTCGTCAAAGAAGACGATATGGCCTGGCGTATGCCCAGGACAATGCAACACCTGTAAAGTCACATTCCCTACGTTAACGCGCTCTCCTTCGTTCAGCCAGCGATCGGGCGTCAATGGCAGACACTCATCAAGGCCAAACATGCGGCTTTGGGCGGGTAACCCCTGCAGCCAGAACTCATCTTCTTTTTCCGGGCCAATAATCGGCACACCGTAGTGTTTAGCCAGTTCAGCTGCTGCGCCTACGTGGTCGAGGTGACCATGCGTCAGTAAAATCTGCATCAGCGTCACGCCGCTGTCGGCAACGTCCTGCTTGATTTTCTCAGCGTCACCGCCGGGATCGACAAGCGCGGCCAGTTTGGTTTGCTCGCACCAGATTAATGAACAGTTCTGGGAGAACGCGGTAACCGGAATAATACGATAGTTCATACTGCTCCTGTGTTTCGTTATTACCAGTGCCGAACCGGCCCGGTATCAATATGCACAAAGTTGCTACGTGGGTAATATCCTACACCACCCGCGCGCATAGATAACGCGGCTTTGCGAATATTGGCTAACGAAACGCCTTCAATGTGGAAATCCATTGCCTGTCCCTTCGTGTGGTAGCTTTTTTTCGCTACCCCACGGCTATGGGCGCGCAGTTCATTGTTGGTATCAATCGAGCGATAACCAGAAATAAGCTGCACCGGCTTGCTGGTGCCCAGCAGGCCCTGAAGGCGGAAAAGCTGATCAAACAGTCCTGGGTCGATGGCTTTTACTTTATTCGCGCGGAAATCACGGAAAAAATGGTTGAGTCTTGCTAATTCATCCTGAATATAGCCTCTGCCATCGAAAAACTCCGCTTTTAGCGACTCACCGGTGTGAAGATTGCTGAGCGTTAAAACGCGCGGACGAGGTGTCGAGAGGGTGGCAAATGCTGGCGTCGGTAAGATGGCCGCTGCGCCAAGCGCAACACCACCTAACGCCAGCAGCTTGCGGCGATTAGCGTCAAATTTGTCCATGATAATCAGGTCTACAGGTCAAGGAAATCGTAATATGCTTAGCGCACGAAGGGCACCTTAACTGGCAAAACAGGGTACGTCAAGGCGCCCAACCCCAGTGAATACGCGGCTTACAGCGATATTGGCCCCGATTCACCATAACTTACGACAATCATTTTTCCCGAACTACTTCATTTACCTGATTAATTGTTCCGCTTTTGGCAAAATTTGTGCGCCGGATCGCGCGGTGAGATCATAATTGTAAATATCTGTACGGTACTGAGTGCGACCGTCTTCACCCACAAATGCTGTCAGATAATAAAGATTAACCGGAATGTTGTGGCGAATATTCACGTAGCGCGTATCACCCTGCTTCAGGGCGTCAGAAATACGCGTATCGTTCCAGCCCGCATCCTGCAGCAGCATGTTGGCCAACTCCGAGGCTTTATTCACGCGCACGCAGCCTGAACTCAGTGCCCGGGTATCTTTCTGGAACAGATTGTGGTTCGGCGTATCGTGCAGATAGATAGCATCTGAACTTGGCATGTTGAATTTGTAGCGCCCCAGCGAGTTATGCGCTCCGGGAGCCTGCTGGAAGCGGAACGGTAGGTTGGAGGCCGTGATCGTCGACCAGTCGACCATGTAAGGATCGATCGCCTCTTTACTGTTCCAGCCACGCATGACCGTATAGCCGTGACGTTCCAGATAACCCGGATCGTTCCAGACCTTAGGCAGAATGTCCTTACGCGCCAGCGTCGGCGGCACGTTCCACGGCGGGTTAACTACCACGTTATTTAACGCGCTGCTCATCATCGGCGTTTTGCGATCCGGACGCCCGACAATCACGCGCGAGGCCAGCTTCTCGCTACCATCCTGATAATAAACCAGTGAATAGGCAGGGATATTGACCATAATGCCGGTAGACAGCGTGCCCGGCAGCAAACGCAAACGCTGAATATTAAGCGCCAGCACCCCGGCCCGCTGCGCAGGCGATACGTTAAGCCAGTCACGCGTTGAGGGTCCAATGACGCCATCGGCTCCCAGCCCCTGAGCGGCCTGGAACTGTTTAACCGCGGCGACCAGCTCGCGATCGTAAGCCTCGGGCTTATTGCTCAGGGTAGTGGCCTTGTTCTCTTTTATGGGCGCTGACGGGCTGACCACCGCGCTTTGCGGATCGTCGCCCGGCAGGGCTATGTTCGGCCCGCCATCAAGAATACCGGAGCGTTTAAGGATCTCGCGCAGGGCTGGCACATCGCTGCTCCACTGACCCGGACGCAGCGTTGCGGTCCCCCGCATTTGCGGCCATGGACGCGAGTCCCCGACCAGCGCGAGGAGCGACTGGTGCATCGTGGCATACTGTGGGTGCGCCGGCGCGAGGCTGGCAATGAAGCGCGGCAGGTCGCCGTTATCCAGCGCTAATTGCCACTGGTTAATCACCGACAGGGCTGGCGTCGCCAGCTTATAGGGCTTATCGCTGTACAGCCAGCGGTTGCCATTGACCGGAATACCCGCCACAAACTGCAGGTAACCCATCATGGCATCGGAAAGGACCACGTCCCGCGCCTGACCGGTGACGGCAGGATCGGTTAATAGCTCAACCCACTTCGTAAACTGCGGCTGGAATCCCGCAATCGCCACTTCCGCCAGCTGTTGCTGGAAGGCGCGCACGGCTTCACGATTTTCCCACATGGGTTTCATATCGCGGGCAGCATAAAGCAGCGTGAGCTGATTGATATAGGCAGGCGTGTAGCCTGAAGGCAGGCCTGTCTGGAGCTGCTGGCTGAGCGATTCAACGTCGATGCCTTCCGGCAGCGGCTTAATCCCGGCCATGATGGCCGTTGCCGTAGACTGTTCCAGCGGCTGAGACAATGACGTCGGCTGCGCGCCTGTCGTTGCGGTGCTGTCAGTCGGCACAATTTCAGGCTCGTCGGCCTGGGCGGTTAACAGTGGAGCAAACATCACTGCCAGACATAAACTCAGCGCTGACAGCTGACGACCACATTCTTTCTTTAGCAACATCCCTTGCCCCCTGTTTTCACGACATGCCCATCACGGTGGGGCTTTATTTTATTATAGGTAGACGACAACTCTGTTGCCTTACCTTATGTAAAGAAGTTTAAAGATAACGCAGCCCTGAACACAAGTTAAGAGAATAAAAAAAGCGGCGCTTCTGCGCCGCTCTTTGTAACAAAACGCCTCAGGAAGCGTCTGCCGTGGTTTCCGGCAATGATTCCGGCGGCTGCGGCGCAAAGCCACGCAGCCCGACAACGTGCACGTGTTCGCTGTTCTGGAACACTTTACGCACCAGCTTATAGGTGGTGCCTTTTTCAGGGCTGATGTTTTCCGGTGCCGCAATGATGAGCTGCATATCGAGACGTTCGCAAAGCTCAAACAGCGTGGCAATTGAGCGGGCATCAAGACGCGCCGCTTCATCGAGGAACAGCAGTCGGCATGGGGAGATGTCTTTCCCGCGCAGGCGGCGCGCTTCATCTTCCCAGCTCTGCACCACCATCACCAGAATCGACATCCCGGTACCAATCGCTTCACCGGTCGACAGCGCTCCGGATTCCGCACGCAGCCAGCCGTCTGAACCACGGTTTACCTCAACTTCCATTTCCAGGTAGTTACGATAGTCCAGCAGCTCTTCACCGATGGTTTGCGGCGTACGCTGGCCCATATCAATCTGCGGATTCAGGCGCTGATACAGCTTCGCCAGCGCTTCGGAGAAGGTCAGACGGTTGCTGTTGAACAGATCCTGATGCTGCTCGTGCTGCTCAGAGAGCACTTCCAGCAGCGTCGCGTGGGCTTCACGCACGTTGACGTTAAGACGCACGCTGTTGACCTGACCAAACGAGACGCTCTGCAGCCCCTGGTTCAGCTGGCGGATACGGTTCTGCTCGCGCTGAATGGTTTTGCGAATGATATTCGCCACGCTGCGGGAGCTGATCGCCAGCTTCTGCTCGCGGGAGGTCAGCTCTTCCGTCAGACGGCCCAGCTCAATTTCCATCTGTTCGATGGCTTCGACCGGATCGTCGGTACGGATAATGTCCTGACGAATACGCTCGCGCAGGTGCTGATAAACCGCAACGAAGAACTGAATTTTACGTTCAGGACGTTTCGGATCCTCTGACATGCGCAGCACATCGCGCAGGTGTTCGTTATCCGCCACCGCCAGACGCAGCGCACCCAGCGCCTTATCCGACATCGAACGCAGCTCATCGGCAGAAAGGTATGCCAGCTCACGACGGTGCAGGCGACGTTCAACGTTGTTGTCTTTCACCATCCGCATCACGGCGCACCAGCCCGCTTTCGCCGTCACGACCTGCTCGCGCATTTCATGATAGTCGCGCTCCAGCTTGCGCAGGCGGCGGGTCAGGTTATCCATTTCCGCTTCGCAGAAGGTGAGCGCTTTTTCCAGCTGATTACGACGCGCGCGGTTATTGCTGAGCTGGCTATGCAGCTCATCACGACGAATGCGCGCGCGCTCTTCCGCCCCGCTGTCGGCACGAACGCCAATGTCCTGCAGCTCTTTCTGCAGGTCGTTTAACAGCTCTTTCTTGGTGTCGAAGGAGCTTTTCAGCGAGGCCAGCACCTGGTTGTACTGGTTCAACTGAGCGGAGTGGCTGCGCATCGCTTCGCGAGCGCGGGTACGTTCCGCTTCCGCCTGCTCAAGGCGCTGGCGCAGTTTTTCATTCAGGTCGCTGTTACCGCTCAGCATTTCAGCCGAATCGGAGTAGCCGAAGTGCGCACGACGCTGCACCACTTCCGTCAGGGCAAACGCCTGCTGACGCGCTTCGCGCTGCACCTGCTGCGACCAGGCGTAATCTTCTTTTAACTGCTCGAACTGTTCCGGGTCGCTCTGCAGTACAGACACGACGGGCTCCAGCTTCGCCAGCTGGTTGCCGTGCTGCTGCACGAAGCGAGCGGCTTCCTGGGCTTCATCCAGACGTTCCTGGATCTCATCCACGCGGTCGGCCAGCGTGTCATCCGCCAGCAGGTTCAGGCGCGGCAGAATGCGGTTAAGGGCAGCGACGCCCTCTTTCGCCTGTTCAAACTGGACGCGGCTCTGCTGGTTGTCACTTTCATGACTGGCAATCGCGCGCTCCAGCTCGCCACGGCGGGTGTTGAGTTTGCGGATTTCCGCTTCCGGGTCGGCTTCAAACGCCACGCCCAGATGGCTGCCGATAAAGCGGCTGAACGCCTGGTGCAGACGCTGGGTTTTCTGTACGTCAAACGACAGAGTGGCAAAGCGTTCAGACAGCGTTTCACGCTCGGCGTGGAGGCTCTCGATGCGGCTTTCACGCGCGGCGCGGCCAAACAGCGGCAGCTCCGGGAAGCGGGAGTAACGCCACTGGCGATCGGCGATTTTCACCACCACCGCTTTTTCCAGCTCGTCAACGCTGAAGACGCTGTCATCGAACGACTGCGGATCCCCTTCGATCAGATAGAGATCTTCCGGGCAATCTTCCAGCCCTGCGAGCTGCTCAGAAATCAGCGACAGATCCGGCACCACAATTGCGTTGCGGGATGGACCGTACAGCGCGGAGAAGTATGGCGCATCGTCCAGGCCAACGTCATCGTAAATCTCAGACAGCAGTACGCCGCCAAAACGCTCGGCTAACGTGTTCAGACGCGGATCTTCTGACCCGCCCGGCTGGCTTAAGCGCTCGATTTCTTCATCGACGTCACGCTTGCGGGCACCCACTTCGTCACGTTCAACAATGGCTTCGCGCTCGCGCTCCAGCAGCTGTTGCAGGTATTCGGTCACCTGCTGGCTGGATTCGAACTGCTCGCCACATTGTTCGCTGAGCTGGTTCAGGCTGCTTTGCGCTGCCAGCCAGACCGGCGCACGCTGCAAAAGCGCCTTCGAACGGGACTGAAGCTGCTCCAGCTCCTGACGCAGCGTCATACGCTGTTCGCTGGCATTTGATACGGTATCGGACAGGGCCGCAATACGCGCTTCCAATTCCTGATGCAGGGCCTCAAGCTCGTCGAAATCGTAATGTTTACCCTGACGCTTGCAGAACTCGGCCAGCAGACGTTCGGCTTCCTGCTGCTCGCGCAGGCGCTGTTCCAGCTCGTTCAGGCGCATACGCAGCGGCTGCACCTGCTCGGCCAGATGGCGCTGGTTGACGCCGTCGCGCAGCAGTTCACGGGCAACGTCCCAGGCTTCGCTACGCGCCAGCGGGCCGTTAATGGCAACTACCAGCTGATAAGCCTGTTCAAACTGGCTGTGCGCCGTTTGCGCGACGCTCATTTTCTGCTCAAGCGAGAGCAGTTTCTCGGTGGCTTCCTGCTCTTTGGCCTGGAAGGTGTCCAGCCACTCGTCGGCACTTTCCGGCGTCAGGTCTGGCAGATGGCACAGCTCTTTCGCACGCTGTAGCGCCTGTAGCGCCTGGTTGTACTGAATCGCACGCGTCTGCTGCACATCCAGCGCCTGCTGGTAATCCGCAAGCTGGCTTTTCAGCTCGTCCACTTCCAGCTCGGCGGCTTCGGCGCGGGCTTCGTTCTCTTCCTGCATCTCGGCGGCTTCGGCCACCACTTCATTCTGCTCTTCGAGACGAATTTGCAGCTCATCGAGGTCCGCTTCGTAGCGTTCGATCTTTTCCTGCTGACGCAGCGCGGTCTGCACCAGGTTCAGGTGATCGCTGGCGGCCTGATAGTCGGCTTCCAGGTCGCCCTCGGCACCGTTGTGCTCACCCAACTCGCGCGCCATTTCGACGTGCTTGTACTGCTCAGCCACCAGCTGTTTACGGGAGGTAAACAGCTCGCGGCGATATTCTAATGCCTGATCGAGATGGACGCGGCGCTCGTTGGCGTGGCGCATATAGTCCGCCGCCACGTAGTTGGTCGCTTCGCTGATCAGATGTTTAAACAGGTCGCGGTCAGACTGGGTAACGCGAATCGCTTCCAGCGTCATGCGGTTTTCACGCAATGCCGCCTCCATGTCCTGGAAGGCCTTACGCACGCCGCTGTTTTCCGGCAGCAGGTAGTCACGCAGGGAACGGGTAATGGCGCTGGAGATACCGCCGTACAGGGACGCTTCGATCAGACGGTAGTATTTACTACGGTCTGAAGCGGTGCGCAGACGGCGCGCCACCACGCCCAGATCGAACATCAGGGAGTGATAGTCAGTAATCGAGTTGAACTGCTTAAACTGCACCCCTTCGATGGCTTCAAGCTTGTCCTTCAGCTCCTGCAGCGTCAGGACGCGCGCCTGGCGTTCATTCAGCGTTTCCGTCAGCAGCGCGGTCGGCTGTACGGAGGTTGGCAGCCCCTGAATGGCGAACGGTTTGATATCCACTTTACGGTCGCGGCCGGCAACCTGTTGCAGACGTACGCCCACCACCACGCGCTGGTGACGGGAGTTGATGACGTCCAGCACGGAATAACAGACGCCCGCTTTCAGCTTACCGTGCAGGCCTTTATCGCGGGAGCCGCTTGTCGCGCCCGCTTCGGTGGTGTTACGGAAGTGAAGCAGCGTCAGGTCGGGGATCAGCGCCGTTACAAACGCCGCCATGGTGGTGGATTTACCTGCCCCGTTACCACCGGAGAGCGTCGTGACCAGCTCATCCAGATCGAAGGTTCGGGCAAAGAAGCCGTTCCAGTTAATCAGCGTCAGTGAGCGAAATTTACCGCGTTCAATCATTACTCTTCCTCCCCGCTATCCGGCAGATTCTCTTCATGCTCATCATTGAGCTGCAAATGGTTTTCCACCGGCATCGCTTCACCGTCGCGGATCATGCGAAGCTGCGCTTCACGCGCATCATCGCCCGCACGCACGTCGGCGCCGAAGCGGAAGACCGATTCCGTGATGCGGAATTTGCTGCTGTCGTGGCCCATAAACCAGACCATCCCCAGACGGCGCAGACGGTTCAGGGAAGAGCGAACCTTTTCCTGTAATTTTTGACGGTCAAGATCCGACCCCGTCGAACGGTTATTCACCAGCTTAAGCAGCTTGCTCTCATCCGCCAGCGTCAGCAGTTCATCGTACAGCTCCTGCTGGGTGAAGATGCCTTCATTTGCCAGGCGTTCCGGGCTGAGGTAGAGATAGCAAAGAATTTTGCCAACCATCATGTCCAGCTCGGAGAGCACGGAGCGCGGGATCAGGGTCGTGGAACGCGGGCGCAGATAGAAAAAGCCTTCCGGCGCGCGGATAAGCTCCACGTTATAGCGGGCGTAAAACTCTTCCAGGTACTCCTGGAAGTCCATCAAAAAGGCGTGATTATCCAGCTCGTCCAGGCCAATGTGACGACCGGCACGCAGCTGGCTGTCCAGCGCCGGAAATAACGGATTCGCCAGCGCCTGTGCCAGCTTAACTGGCATCACTTGTTCAATATTTGTCAATGACATGCGCCTGTACCTTGGCTCCGTAATCGTTAATTGGCTGCCACTTCGGCGGCAGTCCGGTGAAGTCTGCTTGCGCGATACCCAGGCGCACCGCCTGGTCTACCACAATGCGGGCAACGTCGAAGTGGCGCGCGCGCGGATATTGCGCCAGATAGTCGCGCACCACGAGCCCAAGATCCAGCGGCGCTTGTCTGGTTTTGTAGACGGCGAGCTGTTCTTCGATCATCGCCGCAAGTTGCTCACGAATTTCGTTGAATTCTTCGTACTCCAGATCCGGCGGCAGTTCACCGGTGACCTCTTCATCGCGCAGCGCCATCTCTTCGTCGCGCATATCCAACAGACGATCGGCATTGGCATAGGTCAGCGCCCACGGTGCATCAAAGTAGGTCTGTACCGACTGACGAAGACGCTGAGCAAAGACGCGGTTTTTATCCATATCAATCGCGGTACGGATAAATTTATGCACGTGGCGGTCATAGCCGATCCACAGATCGATCGACTGCTGGCCCCAGCTGATAATGCGGTCAAGTTTGCTCTGCAGATCAAACACCAGACGGTCGATAAAATGCAGATCGTCGTGCGCCATGGTCGCATCCTGGATGCGCAGCAGGTTGGCCTGCAGCTTGTCCCCTGCGGCCTCCAGCGTATCCTGCAGCTCACGCAGCGTACCGGAGGTTTCTGACAACAAAAGTTCACAGCTGGAAATGGCCGCACGCCAGTCCTTGTTCAGCAGCTGCGCGATATCATCTTTCACCTGCTGCTGCTGCTCGTCCATCAGACGCTGAGTGAGATCGATACTGTCGAAAATCTCGGCCACCGAGTATTTCAGCGGCGCGTAAACGTTGCGGTGCCAGTGGAATTCGTCACCGTTTTCATCGGCCGCGTCGGCGGCACGTTTAAGCTCACCCGCCACGATCGACAGCTGCATGGAGAGACGCAGCGTGGAAAATTCGCGCTGGCGAATGTAGTAGTCGGTGATGCCGATGCCCAGCGGCGTCAGGCGATAGATGGCGTTTCCTTCCGCCTGCTCGCTGGTAAAGCGGTTCAGCAGACGTTGACGCACCATATCGTTGATTGCGTTATTGGCACGCACGCTAATGGTTTCGCTGGTTTGCTCAAACGCATCACTGACGTGGCGGAACGCATCCACCAGTTCACCCTCGCTCATTTCACCATCCAGCCGTTCGCCGTTCAGCGTGGCAACCGCCAGCAGGAAAGAGAGTCTGTCTACCGGCAGCGAGATGGAGAAATCGTTTTTCCTGGCCCAGGCAACCAGTTCGGGGACTGTCTGGGAAAATTCACTCATAGGTTATCCTTGCATCTGCGGCTTGTGCGCGGTGACGTGAATATAGCGGCCAAGGCTGACGAACGGCTCCTGGCGGCAATACCGCGTTTCTAATTCTGTTAAGGTGTCAAAACAGTCACGCTGTTTGTGTTTTTCACGCAGATAATCATGAAACACCCTGACGCCCGTCTTCCCGACGATCTGCCAGCCAATCTCTTCCAGCCAGCCGTAAACCTGCTGCGGATCGCGCGGATAGTCCGGGGAAAGCGTGCGTTTTTTCTTTTTCGGCATCCCGACCTGAACATAGTCGAAGTTCCCTGCCACCATGTTGTGCATCAGGAAGCCGTTAGCATTGTAGAACATCAGCGACAGCGTACCGCCCGGACGTAACATTGACCACAGGGTTTGTAACACGCTTTGCGGATCGGCAACCCACTCCAGCACCGCATGAAACAATATCAGATCAACCTGGGTTTCCAAATGCTGCGCGATGTCCTGAGCGGCGCATTGTATAAAATGCATGTTGTCGCTCACACCTTTCTCTTCTGCCGCACGCGTCGCGCGGGCGACCATTTCAGCAGAAAGATCGCAAAGCGTGACGTGATGACCGCGTTCAGCCATTTTTATGGCCGTCTGCCCTTCACCGCCTCCGGCGTCCAGCACGCGCAACGTTTGACCACCGAACGTCGCCAGAATAGTGTCCAGATCCTGCCAGAGGATCGTCTGACGGAGCTGCCCTTTCGTGGTGCCATAAATGTTGCGCGAAAACTTTTCCGCGATGTCATCAAAATTGCGATCCCGCATTGGGAGAGTTCCACTCGCTAACTGCAAAACCGCTATTTTGTCACACCCGCGCGGAGAATGAACCTCTCTGGTGTAATATCACCGGTAATCATCTGCTGTATGGTCAAAAAAGGAACCAAAAAGGATGCTTTTTACCCTTAAGAAATACGTTGGAGGGATGATGCTTCCCCTTCCGCTGCTGCTTATCATCATCGCGCTGGGGCTGGCGCTGGTGTGGTTTAGTCGCTTTCAGAAGAGTGGCAAAACGCTTATTACGTTCGGCTGGCTGGTCCTGCTGCTGCTGAGCCTGCAGCCGGTGGCGGATGGACTGCTGCGCCCCATCGAAAACAGGTATCCTACGTGGCAGGGAAACCAGAAAGTTGATTACATCGTTGTGCTGGGCGGCGGGTATACCTGGGACCCTGACTGGGCCCCCAGTTCGAACCTGATCAACAACAGCCTGCCACGGCTAAACGAAGGTATTCGCCTGTGGCTGGCGAATCCGGGATCAAAAATGATCTTCACCGGCGCAGCGGCCAAAACCAACCCGGTGAGTACGGCTGAAGCGGGGGCCAGAATCGCGGAATCGCTCGGCGTACCGCGTTCCTCTATCATCACGCTGGACAGCCCAAAGGATACCGAGGAAGAGGCTGCCGCGGTGAAGCAGGCGATTGGCGATGTTCCGTTCTTACTGGTGACCTCCGCCTCGCACCTGCCAAGAGCGATGATTTTCTTCGAGAAGCAAGGTTTGCACCCGCTTCCCGCACCGGCAAACCAGATGGCCATCAGCGCGCCGCTCAACCCATGGGAACGGGTGATCCCCTCTCCGATGTGGTTGATGCATAGCGATCGCGTCGGCTACGAGACGCTCGGACGCCTCTGGCAGTGGCTGAAAGGCTCGTCAGGCGAGCCAGGGCAAGAGTGATTTAGCCGCCAGATCGAAGTTGGCGCGATTGAAACGTCCGGTGTTGACCAGCTGCGCCACTTCATCCCAGAGCAGATAAAGCCAGCGACGCCAGAGAAACGCCTCTGCAACGGGCGCGCGTTGAAGGTAGTGCCACAGTAAACCTTCCGCCGCCCCGCTGTCGCTGAGCCTGAACAGCTCATATTCCCGCGGTGCCCAGAGCATGATCCCCGGCCCTAGCATCGCCAGGAGCTGATCGCTGCGGGAGTCTTTGAGCATACTGCGCAGAGTAAAATTGCCGTGGATCAGCACGCAGTTGTCGTTAAAGCCGTCGAACAGCGCCGGTAAGCACTCGCGGGTGCGAAACAGAATACGTTTGTCCTGCATAGTCAAACCGGTATTGTTGAACTGGTTAAGCGTCCCCCACAGCACTTCCACCCGCTGGCGATACCACAGCGGCCACAGGTTTTCCTGGGTGCTGTCAACCGGACCAACAAGCCCGCGGCTATCCTGTCGGTGCCAGGCCAGCAGCGCCTCAACAATCTGATCTTTCAGCTGTTCCCAGCGTTCCGGCGTACGCGCGGGCGCTTCTACTGGCACACCGCGTAAACGCTCAATCAGCAGTACGTCCGGGCCGGGATGTTCCTCGTGGGTCATTACGCCGTACACGGTCGGCATACGGACGGTTCCCTCCCGTGCCAGCATCGACATTTTCCAGGCAAGCTGCCTGGCGACGCCCGGCGACGAGAAGCTTCGTGCCATCAGCGGCATCGGGTTGCCCTGGCCGTCATACAACGACCAGAGCGCGGTATCGACCTTTTCACTCACGCATTCGACCCGGCTTAACTTCTCACCCAGCAGATGGCTAAGTTCGGCACGCAGCTGTTCCATATGAGATTACCCCCATTAAGACTACTGCTTTTATAATGAGCGCCCAGCGTGAAGATGTCACCCGGAAGAGATCAATTAGGGTAAAGAAAGGGGAATTTGCGGGGAGAGGACATCCCTCCGAAAGGAGGGATGCAGGCGGGATTAGCGCAACTCGGCGCGGACGCGCTCAAGATCTTCCGGCGTATCAACGCCCGTTCCCGGTACTTCGCGGGCAACGGCAACGTGGATTTTTTCGCCATACCAGAGCACGCGAAGCTGCTCCAGCATTTCGATATGCTCCAGCGGGCTCGGCGCCCAGGCTACATAGCGGCGAATAAAGCCGGCGCGATAGCCGTAGATCCCAATATGACGCAGGAAAGAATCACCGATGGTCTCTTTAGAGAGCGCAAAGCGATCGCGATCCCACGGAATCGTAGCGCGGGAGAAATAAAGCGCATAGCCTTCGGCATCCATCACCACCTTCACCGCATTCGGATTGAATACCTCTTCAGCGTGGTGAATAGGCACCGCGAGCGTCGCCATACCGACCTGACGCTGCGCCAGGTTTTCCGCCACCTGACGGATAATAACGGCCGGGATCATCGGCTCGTCGCCCTGCACGTTGACGATGACCGTATCGTCACTAAAACCACATTTCTCAACCACTTCAGCCAGACGCTCGGTGCCGGACTGGTGATCGGCGCGGGTCATGCACACCTCACCGCCTGCGGCCTCAACCGCACGGGCGACATCAGGATGATCGGTTGCAACGATAATGCGGTCGGCACCGGACTCACGCGCCCGCTCAAGGACATGCACAATCATCAGCTTGCCGTTGATATCTACCAGTGGTTTACCCGGCAGACGCGTTGAGGCATAACGTGCAGGAATAATGACAACAAAACTCATGGTTTGCTCTCTTCTGCCACCAGGGAACGGGCTTCATTTTCCAGCAGTACCGGAATGCCGTCACGCAGCGGGAAGGCCAGACTGTCCAGCTTGCAGATCAGCTCCTGTTTGTCCTGGCTGTAGTAGAGTTTGCCGTTGCATACCGGGCAGGCAATAATTTCAAGTAAACGGTGATCCATAGTTCCTCCGTATGGGTAATCGCTAAAGCTTAACACATTCCCTTTTCAGGGCGTGCCTGTTTCCCAGCCACTTCGACAGGATGTGAATAACCCGTCAGGTACCCGGCCAAGCGTTACGTCGCGAGCCTCCTGCCAGCGCGCGAACTCGCTAATGGCGGACGTTAACCCTTTTTCCAGGCTCGCCGTGACCCTGATGCCCTCTTGCAGATAAAGGGCAATGACTTCAAGCGTGCCGGTCTTGCGGTGCATTTTGGCATCCATGCGTCCGACCAGTTGTCCCTTGTGCAGCAGCGGTAAAACAAAGTAGCCGTATTGCCGCTTTGGCGCCGGGGTATAGCATTCAAGCCGGTAGCTGAAGTCAAACAGCTGCTCGGCGCGTTTTCTGTCCCAAACCACCGGATCGAAAGGTGACAACACCGCGCTGTGGGTCGCCCGGAGTTTCCCCTCCAGAGCCTCGGGCAGCAGAGGGACAAGATCCGCATGCAGCCACATTTCTCCCAGCGTTTCCACCATAACGGGAATAACTCGCTGTTCACGCTGCCACATCTCCAGCAGAGGCTTCAGCGCAGGCTGACGGAGGCGGTAATAGTCTGCCAGCCATTGCGGACGGAAAATGCCCAGGCTGCGGGCGCTGTTCTCCAGCATGATGGCCTCGGCCACCTCCTGGGTAAGCAGATCCCGCTCGTCGTCCCAGTGAGGCATCACGCGATGCGTCAGATCATAAACGCGCTGAAAATTACGCCGTTCAATGACCATGACTTTGCCTGACGTGAACAACCCTTCAAGATGACGCTTGTGCGGCTTCCACTCCCACCATCCGCCTGCACCTTTGCGCGGATGTTCAAAATCGGCGGATCGAACGGGGCCGTTTTCCTGAATATGGCTGATAAGCTGCTCTATTTCGGCCTCATGTTCCTCCATCCACGCCTGCCGGTATTTCCATCCCATCTTTTCCGGAGCAAGCATACGGTGACGTACCAGGGCGAAATCGCTACGGGGCAGGAAGCAGGCTTCGTGGGCCCAGTACTCCATCAGCTCCCCTTTGGAGAGCGCCTCATCCAGCCACTGCGGAGGATAACTCCCCAGGCGGCTAAACAGCACCAGGTAAGGGCTACGGGCGACAATGTTAATGGTGTCGATTTGGAGCAGCGACATGCGCTGGACGGTAGAGAGGATATCGGCAGGCTGCGCGCGGCGACGGGGCTTTTTGAGCAGCCCCTGCGCGGCAAGGTGTAAATGACGTGCGGCTGAAAGCGAGAGTTGCGGTAAAGACATGCGTTTTCCTGTCAGTCAAAGCGCCACCAGAACCGCGTAAGCCTCTACTGCACCAACGCAATCAGTTCCTTAAGCAATTGTTCCGGCTGTTCGCCGCTGAGTTCAGCGTCAACGGGCAGATACCACCAGTTATCTTTCGCAAAGGCACGGCATTTCACCGCATCTTTTTCGGTCATAATGAGCGTCTGGCCAGGCGCGGTAAGCGCCTCAACCTGCTCTGCCACCAGCGCCTGATGGTCAGCCAGCGGAACGCGTTTTTCCAGCCGGGCGCCACACTGTTCCAGCGTCGCGAAGAAGCGCGGCGGATGACCAATACCCGCCATAGCCACCAGCGAAGGCAGTTCTGCAACCGCCCGGCGTTCACCCGTCACCAGGTTGACCGCCATTCCCGGTAACAGACGCATAGGAATTTCACCCGACTTTGCTTCACCGCCGTTAACAATCACCGCATCAACGGACTTCAGACGCGAAGCCCGTTCACGCATGGGGCCAGCGGGCAGCCACCAGCCGTTGCCGAAACGACGCACGCCGTCGATAACTACAATCTCTTTATCACGCGCCAGAGCGTAATGCTGCAGGCCATCGTCAGTAATAATGATTTGTACTGCATGCGCGGCAAGCAGCGCCTGCACGGCGTCGCTGCGCACCGGGGAGACCGCAACCGGCGCGCCGGTACGCTGGAAAATCAATACTGGCTCATCACCCGCTTCTGCGGTCGTGGTTTCCGCCGACAGCAGCAATGGGTAGTGCGCCGCTTTACCACCATACCCACGCGACACCACGCCGGGGCGGATGCCGCGTTTTTGCAACTGCTCCACCAGCCAGATCACCACTGGCGTTTTGCCGTTGCCGCCCGCCGTGAGGTTACCTACCACGACTACCGGAACCGGCGCGCGCCAGGCACGCTTGATCCCCAGACGGTAAAACAGGCGAATAATGCCGCTCACCAGGCCGTACAGCCAGGAGAGCGGCAAAAGCAGCAGCCACAGCGGGGATTCACCGGACCAGATGCGTGCAATCATTCGCCGAACTGCATCTTATGAAGCTGGGCGTAAACGCCACGATGTTCCAGCAGATCGGCATGGCTTCCGCGTTCAACAATGATGCCGTCCTCAACCACGACGATCTCATCTGCCTGCTCAATAGTGGACAGACGGTGCGCAATCACCAGCGACGTACGGTTCTTTTGCAGTTCATCCAGCGCCGACTGAATCGCGCGTTCAGATTCCGTATCCAGTGCAGAGGTTGCTTCGTCCAGGATCAGTATCGGGCTATCGCGCAGCAGCGCGCGCGCAATGGCAATACGCTGGCGCTGACCGCCGGAGAGCAGTACCCCGTTTTCACCGATGATCGTATCCAGACCGTTATCCATCTTGTTGATAAAGTCCATTGCATACGCCATACGCGCGGCGTTCTCAATCTGCTCGCGGCTGTACTCGTCAGTGCGTGCATAAGCAATGTTGTTGGCAACCGTATCGTTGAAGAGATGCACGTTCTGAGAAACCAGCGCAACCTGGTTACGCAGCGACTGCAGGGTGTACTCCCGCAGATCGTGACCATCCAGCAGGATCTCACCTTCGTTAATATCGTAGAAACGAGTGATGAGGCTCGCAATGGTGGATTTACCGGAGCCGGAGCGGCCTACCAGCGCAACGGTTTTACCTGCCGGAATCGTCAGGTTGATATTGCGCAGAGCCGGCGTTTCGCGGCCTGGATAGGTGAAGGTCACGTTGCGGAACTCCACGTCGCCACGCGCGCGCTCTACCTCGCGTGTACCTTCGTCTTTTTCCTGTTCAGAATCCAGAATGCTGAACAGCGTCTGGCAGGCGGCCATCCCGCGCTGGAACTGGGCGTTCACGTTGGTCAGGGATTTCAGCGGGCGCATCAGGGCAATCATCGAGGAGAAGACTACGGTGATAGTACCCGCCGTCAGCGTCTCCATTACGCTCGGGAAGCTTGCCGCATAAAGAACGAACGCCAGCGCCAGTGAGGCAATCAGCTGAATGATCGGATCAGAGATGGAAGAGGCCGAGACCATCTTCATCCCCTGCAGACGCATTTTGTTGCTGACTTTGTCAAAGCGTTTGGTTTCAACTTCCTGACCGCCGAAGATCAACACTTCTTTGTGCCCTTTCAGCATCTGTTCTGCGCTGGTCGTCACCTGCCCCATGGTGTTCTGCATATTCTTACTGATATTGCGGAAGCGCTTTGAGACGACGCGGATAGCAATGGACACGACCGGTGCCAGCACGATAAGGATCAGCGACAGCTGCCAGCTGTAATAGAACATCATTGCAAACAGACCGATGATCGACGCCCCTTCGCGCACGACGGTAATCAGCGCGCTTGAAGAGGAGGAGGCAACCTGCTCTGAATCGTAGGTAATACGAGACAGCAGCGTCCCGGTGGATTGCTTGTCAAAGAATGAGACCGGCATGCCCATCATGTGGCTGAACAGACGACGGCGCATGGTCATAACCACTTTCCCGGAAACCCAGGAAATGCAGTAGCTGGAGATATAGCTGGTGATACCACGTAAGATCATCAGCCCGATAACCACCAGAGGCATCCATAGCAACACTGAGCGATCCGTTTTACCAAAACCGTCGTCCAGTAACGGTTTGAGGAGCGATAACATAAAAGTATCGCTGGCTGCGTTGAGGATTAACGCTACACCCGCCACGATCAGGCCTGCTTTAAAGGGTGCAATCATCGGCCAGAGTCGGCGGAAGGTTTGCCACGTGGAGAGATCTTTGTCGTTATGCATTCAAAAAACCAGCATTTGTTGAAATAGCCGCATATTCTACCCGTTATCTACGGGCGCGCCAAACCACTGATGATACCAGGGGGGTAAAAATTGATCCCGCACGCGCCGGATTTGCCAGCGATGGTGCGAAAATGTCACCGATATTTGCCCGGAATGGGGGGTATCGTGCCAGATATATCCCTCTTTTCGATAGCGCCGGACTACTTTAGCCGACGGGAATCGCCATGCGTTATAGCGGGCCGCTGAATCCAGCGCAATCTCCCCTTCCAGGCGCTGTACCAGCGGCAATGAAGACGAGGTATTGCTGCCGTGATGAGGTACCTGTATGAGGGTGGACGTCAGATGCTGCCAGTAATGGCTAAGCATAGCCTGTTCTGCCTGTGCTTCAATGTCTCCCGTCAGCAGAACGCTCTGCTCGCCGTCGTCAATTTTTACCACGCAAGAGTGATTGTTACCATGAGCCGGATAATTTTCAGTGGGCCAGTGGACGGTGAAGGTTAACCCCTGCCATTGCCATCTTTGCCCGCGAAAGCAGGGACGATGCCCGGTCTGGTGCAACGGACTTCTTACCCACATTTCGGGCCATGTTTTTTGCAGCGATACAAGGCCTCCCGCATGGTCGAGATGCTCATGGCTGAGAATAACGCCTTCCGGCTGCAGATGATGCCAGCGCAGCCATGGAATAATTAACCGCTGTGCACTATCCCCGCCCGGCCAGGCAAGCCCGGTATCGTAAAGAATGGCTTTTCCCTGTCGTTCAATAACCATTGCCAGTCCCTGCCCCACGTCCAGCATATGGAGCGTCCAGGCGTCGCTTTTCGCCGTCCGCCAGAGGGGAGAAGCCAGCAAGACACATCCCGCCAGACAAACGGCAGGAACGGTTTTCCAGGCACGGAAACGCCAGCCGATGAGGATAAGCCACGGCAGTAACGTCATGTACTGCCAGCGCTGGTCCACACTCTGCCAGCCGTCTGGCAGGCGCATCAGCAACCAGAACAACCCGGCAAGCGTCTTATCGGCTGCATACCAGATGCCGCTTTCCAGCCCCGCCAGCGGCAGCAGATGGAGCAGCATGCCGAGTAAAATCAGCGGTACGCAGACAAACGTCACCAACGGCACGGCAAAGAAATTGGCGATCAACGATGAAATGCTAAAGCCATGGAAAATCAGAACCTGTAGCGGCATGAGAAGTAACAGCATGCCTACCTGCAGATAGACAAGGTTCAGCAGCGGACGTATCCGGCGAGCCCACTGCCAGTGAGGAAGCGGCAACCACTGAAACCAGAAAATCAGCGCGGCGACGGCAAATGCAGACAAAAGCAGACTCTGCGAAAGTATGGCTAAGGGATCGCTTACCAGGATCGCCGCGACACAGCAGATCCACACCTGCCATGGAGACCATTGCCGGGAACCGATCCGCAGCGCCGCCAGTACAGCAAGTGCGATGACCGTGCGTAGCGCGGGTGGTTGCAGACCGGTCAGCCAGGCGTAGAAAGCAGCAAAGAATAACCCTGCCAGCAGGGGCATTTGCCAGTTGACCCGATGGCAAGGTAATAAAAACTGAAGCCCGCGCCCAAGAAACCAGACGATGGAGGCCGCCAGCGCGATATGCAGACCCGAAATCGCCATCAGATGCAGCGTGCCGGTTTCACGCATCAGGTCTTTTATTTCCCTGGGGACATCCAGACGTTCTCCCATGCCCAGCCCGAGGATAACCGCGCCCCAGCGATAAACTGAAAGTCGGTTTTGCAGCGATGTCAGGTATTGCGCTCGCAGGCTGCAGCGTCCATCGATGAGTTCTGCATGGGTAAAACGCCCACTTAGCGTTTGATGGCGGGCAATAGCGCTGCGCTGGGGGTCATACCCTCCGTCGTTCAGTTCGCCGTGTACAGGCCTGAGCCGGAGCGTCATCGCCCAGCGCTGACCGGCACACGCTTTCTGCGGCAGATAATGACCATAAAGCGTTACGCCTGTTGACGCCCACCAGCGCTGGCCATCAATGGTGAGTATTTTTCCCTGATGCACAGTGGCACCATCAGTCGCGGCGATCTCCACCTCGGCCTGTACGGCACCTGCGGTTAAATGCTGCATCGGCCAGACGCTCTCTTGCGCGGCCAGAATGCCCCACACGCAAAATAACAGCGTCATCCCCACATACTTCAGCCGTACGTTTTGGCGTGCGGCCAGTGCAACCCCGCCAGCCATCATTATCCAGATGGTATAACGCGATGGCAGTTCAGGTAACCAGAGTAACGGGGCTATCGCCAGAATGGCGCAGATACCTAAATCGGGAATTCCCATTGCTACCTCCCTGTTTCTGGGTGGCAGTATGCGGGCAGATCGAGCGGGGTGTCAGGTATGAAAAATGCAATCTACAGCAAGCGCTGCAAGGTTTTTAGCGCGTTGCAGAAAACGCAACTTAAAATGCGAGACACCTTCAGAATGAAAGTGACGGAGACAAAAAAAGCACCCGCAGGTGCTTTCTTTCGAACCCAGTTTAACCGGCTGGCTAAACTCAGTTGCCGTAAATATTGGCGCGATCGCGCAGTTCTTTACCCGGCTTAAAGTGTGGAACGTACTTCCCTTCCAGCTCGACTTTATCACCAGTTTTCGGGTTACGCCCGGTACGTGGAGCACGATAGTGCAGAGAAAAACTACCGAAACCGCGGATTTCAATGCGCTCGCCCTGGGCAAGAGTGGAGGCCATATGCTCCAGCATCTCTTTTACGGCATCTTCCACTGCCTTGGCAGGGATATGCGGTTGCTGACTGGCAAGTCTTTCAATCAATTCTGACTTGGTCATGATTCCTCCGGTTCCTTTCAAACCAATTAGCTGAACAGCTCATTAAACAAGGGCGGCCGTAGCCGCCCTTTGTTATTGATTACAGGACGAATCCTGCAATCTGTCAAGTCTGCTCATCATCCTTCGCGCTGTAAATGCGTTACAGCTCAAATGATGCTGAGAACCTGATATTACTCGCCTTTAGCTGCTTTGAAAGCTTCAGCCATTGCGTTGTTAGAGAAGTTTGCATCTTCCTGTTTGTTAACAGTTGCGATTGCATCTTTCTCATCAGCTTCGTCTTTAGCACGAACAGACAGGCTGATTGCACGGTTCTTACGGTCAACACCGGTGAACTTAGCTTCAACGTCGTCGCCTACGTTCAGAACCAGAGTGGCATCTTCAACGCGGTCACGTGAAGCTTCAGAAGCGCGCAGGTAACCTTCAACGCCGTCAGCCAGTTCTACGGTTGCGCCTTTAGCGTCAACTGCAGTCACTTTACCGTTTACGATTGCGCCTTTCTTGTTCAGTGCAACCCAGTTGTTGAACGGATCTTCTGCGAGCTGTTTAACGCCCAGGGAGATACGCTCACGCTCTGCGTCAACCTGCAGAACAACTGCAGCGATTTCGTCGCCTTTTTTGTATTCACGAACTGCTTCTTCGCCTGCAACGTTCCAGGAGATGTCAGACAGGTGAACCAGGCCATCGATGCCGCCGTCCAGGCCGATGAAGATACCGAAGTCAGTGATAGACTTGATTTTACCTTCAACACGGTCGCCCTTGTTGTGGGTTTCCGCGAACTGCTGCCATGGGTTGTTTTTGCACTGCTTCAGGCCCAGGGAGATACGACGACGTTCTTCGTCGATATCCAGAACCATCACTTCCACTACATCACCAACGTTAACAACTTTGGATGGGTGGATGTTTTTGTTGGTCCAGTCCATTTCGGAAACGTGCACCAGGCCTTCAACGCCTTCTTCGATTTCAACGAAGCAGCCGTAGTCGGTCAGGTTGGTTACGCGACCAGTCAGTTTAGTACCTTCTGGGTAACGCTTAGCGATAGCTACCCATGGATCTTCGCCCAGCTGTTTCAGGCCGAGGGATACACGAGTACGCTCGCGGTCGAACTTCAGCACTTTAACAGTGATTTCGTCGCCCACGTTCACGATTTCGCTTGGGTGCTTAACGCGTTTCCACGCCATGTCGGTGATGTGCAGCAGGCCATCAACGCCGCCCAGGTCAACGAATGCGCCGTAGTCAGTGAGGTTCTTAACGATACCTTTGACTTCCATGCCTTCCTGCAGGTTTTCCAGCAGCTGATCGCGTTCTGCGCTGTTTTCGGATTCGATAACGGCACGACGGGAAACAACAACGTTGTTACGCTTCTGGTCCAGCTTGATTACTTTGAACTCAAGCTCTTTGCCTTCGAGGTGCAGGGTGTCACGGACTGGACGAACGTCTACCAGTGAACCTGGCAGGAACGCACGAATACCATTCAGCTCAACAGTGAAGCCACCTTTAACTTTGCCGTTGATAACACCGACCACAGTTTCAGCTTCTTCGTAAGCTTTCTCCAGCGTGATCCATGCTTCGTGACGTTTAGCTTTCTCACGAGACAGCAGGGTTTCGCCGAAGCCGTCTTCTACTGCGTCCAGAGCAACGTCAACTTCGTCACCAACCTGGATTTCCAGCTCGCCCTGGGCGTTTTTGAACTGCTCAGCCGGAATGGCGGACTCAGATTTCAGACCGGCGTCAACCAGTACTACGTCTTTGTCGATAGCAACAACAACACCGCGAACGATGGAACCCGGACGGGTTTCGATTTCTTTTAAGGATTCTTCAAACAGTTGAGCAAAAGATTCAGTCATGTTTAATCTTCAGGTTAATATTAACGTCCACCTGGCTCCGTGCCGGATGGGGTTGTTTCACATACCCGCCGTCAATCCATTGCAGCGGGGGTACTGCTAAATCGGTCGCGATTACGCGAGTGCCAGTTTTTGGCGCGCATATTGTAGCGCTTTTTCAATCACTTGCTCAATAGTTAAACTGGTTGAATCCAGAACTAATGCATCTTCTGCAGGAACAAGCGGTGCGACGGCGCGGTTACGATCGCGGTCATCGCGCTCTTTTATCTCGGATAAAAGGCGATCAAAGTTAACACTAAACCCCTTTTCCTGCAACTGAAGCATACGGCGTTGAGCACGTTCTTCCGAAGAGGCGTCAAGGAAGATTTTTACTGGCGCATCAGGGAAGACCACGGTTCCCATGTCGCGTCCATCAGCGATCAGACCCGGGGCTTCACGAAACGCTCGCTGGCGACGCAGCAGTGCCTCGCGAACGCGTGGGAAAGCCGCCACCTGGGAGGCCGCATTAGCGACTTCCTGCGTACGGATTTCGCCGCTCACGTCTTCCCCTTCCAGGATCACTTCCAGGTTGCCATCGGTAGAAACAAAACGCACATCCAGATGCGCAGCCAGCGGTACCAGCGCTTCTTCAGAGGCGACATCCACGTGATGATGCAGCGCAGCCAGCGCCAGCACGCGATAGATTGCTCCCGAATCTAAAAGATGCCATTGCAATGCTTCCGCCATCGCTTTGCACAGAGTACCTTTCCCTGCGCCACTCGGCCCATCAATGGTGATTACCGGGGCAACTGCCGTCATCTTTTTCTCCTTAAATAAGGCATACCGTTAACATGAACGCCGCGCATTATACGCGCCAACGTGCGCAACTGTTACCTTTGCGTGCAAATTACGGAATGATAGAAGCAGAGTGTAGAAGAAATGAGCGGGAAAGATCGTCAGGAAGCGTAAGGAAATGCCGCATCAGGTGATGCGGCAAGACTTCATCATGCCAGGGTGCTAATGCGCGCCAGCTGTTCGAAATAGTCCGGGAAGGTTTTCGCCGTACATTTCGGATCGAGAATGGTCACAGGGGTATCGGACAGCGCCACCAGCGAGAAACACATCGCCATACGGTGATCGTTATAGGTCCCGATTTCAGCAAAGTTCAGTTTTGCCGGAGGGGTAACGCGAATGTAATCTTCGCCCTCTTCTACCTCAGCGCCGACTTTACGCAGCTCGGTTGCCATCGCGAACAGGCGGTCCGTCTCTTTTACGCGCCAGTTATAAATGTTGCGCAGCGTGGTGGTGCCTTTGGCAAACAGCGCCGCCGTGGCAATGGTCATCGCCGCATCCGGGATATGGTTCATGTCCATGTCGATGGCGTTCAGCTCACCGTGGGTACAGGAGATGAAATCATCCCCCCAGGTGACAACCGCGCCCATTTTTTCCAGCACGTCAGCAAAACGAATATCGCCCTGCACGCTGTTGCGGCCAATGCCGGTCACTTTTACCGTACCGCCTTTAATCGCGCCAGCGGCAAGGAAATAGGATGCGGATGAAGCATCGCCTTCAACCAGGTAGTTGCCCGGCGACTGGTACTGCTGCGCGCCGCGAACCACGAAACGCTGATAAGACTGGTTTTCAACCTCAACGCCGAAGGTTTTCATCAGATGCAGCGTAATATCAATATACGGTTTGGAGACCAGCTCACCTTTAATCGTGATAACCGTATCCTGCGGGGCCAGCGGCGCGGTCATCAGCAGCGCCGTCAGGAACTGGCTGGAGACGCTGCCGTCAACCTCGACGGTACCGCCGGTAAAGCCCCCGCGCAGACGCAGTGGCGGGTAATTTTCCTGCTCCAGATACTCAATCTGCGCGCCGCCCTGACGCAGGGCATCTACCAGATGGCCGATCGGACGTTCCTTCATGCGCGGCTCGCCGGTCAGCACGATGTTATTGCTCCCGAGGCACAGGGCCGCCGCCAGCGGACGCATCGCGGTCCCCGCGTTACCCAGAAACAGCTCAAGCTCGTCATTCGCCTGCAGCGCGCCGCCGTTGCCGGTCACTTCGCAGCGGGTGCGATCGTCAGAGAGTGTGTAATGAACGCCCAACGCTTTCAGCGCATTGAGCATATGGCGCACGTCATCGCTGTCCAGCAGGTTGGTGAGGACGGTGGTGCCGTTTGCCAGAGCTGCCAGCAGCAGAGCGCGGTTCGAGACACTTTTTGAACCAGGCAGATTGATGGTGCCATCTACCCGCGCGATAGGTTGTAACGTCAGGGATTCCATGAAAACTAAACTCTCAACTCAACATAATAAAAACCCCGCAGGGACGCTGCGGGGGTGAAAAACAGCAAATTAACCGTGACGACGTTCGAAGTCGATCATGAAATCGGTCAGGGCTTTAACGCCTTCCAGCGGCATGGCGTTATAAATGGAAGCACGCATCCCGCCCACCACACGATGGCCTTTCAGCGCGTGCAGACCCGCCGCGAACGACTCTTCCAGGAACACGCTGTCCAGGCTGCTGTCTGCCAGCTGGAACGGTACGTTCATGCGGGAACGGTTCGCTTTCGCCACATCGTTACGGTAGAAATCGCTCTTGTCGATCGTGCCGTACAGCAGTTCGGCTTTCTGCTGATTGATCTTGTCCATCTGCGCCACGCCGCCGTTTTGCTTCAGCCATTTGAAGACCAGGCCGGAGAGATACCAGGCAAACGTAGGTGGGGTGTTGAACATGGAGTCGTTGTCATTCAGGACGGTGTAATCCAGGATTGACGGGCAGGACTTATGGGCTTTCCCCAGCAGGTCTTCACGGACGATGACAATAGTCAGCCCAGCAGGACCGATGTTTTTCTGAGCACCTGCGTAAATGACGCCGTAGCGGCTGACGTCCAGCGGAGTGGACAGAATGGTTGAAGAGAAGTCCGCCGTCACAATGACATTGTCGCCAAAGTCTGGCTCTTCGTGAATGGCGATGCCGTCGATGGTTTCGTTCGGGCAGTAGTGGAGATACGCGGCGTTGTCAGACACCTGCCACTCGCTCATCGGCTTCACGGCGCGCAGACCGTCAACGGTCACTTTGGCGTCGATAACGTTCGGCGTGCAGTATTTGTGCGCTTCTTTTAACGCACTGGCTGCCCAGTAGCCGGCATCGACGTAATCAGCGGTGGTTTTGTCGCCCAGCAGATTGAGCGGGATGCCCGCAAACTGACCGCGTCCACCGCCATGGCAGAACAATACTTTGTAGTTCGAGGGAATGTTCAGCAGATCGCGAAAATCCTTTTCTGCCTCTTCCGCCACCTGAATAAACGCTTTACCCCGGTGGCTGATTTCCATCACCGACGTACCCAGACCGTTCCAGTCACACAGTTCCTGTTGAGCCTGTTTGAGTACGTCTGCCGGTAACATTGCCGGACCAGAACTGAAATTAAAAACTTGAGCCATTTCCCCTCACCACGCTAAAAGCCATAAGTTATAACTGTGGATATCGGTTTTATCATTCAGTGACACGCGCCGCAATGTCTAAAACTTATGACCGGGGAAATGTGCCCTTCGTCACACAAAACAATCTGCCGCCTCGTCGTCACAAAACCGACAAAATCGCTGTCAGACGAGGCGTTTAGCCCGGCTAACCTTTGTCCATTCCGGATTTGCACAACGAGGGCATAATTGATGATCGCCCGCATGCATTCCCACAACATGACTACATTTTATACATGCATACTCCCCGGTTTCAGGTATCACCCTGAACCGTTCTACTAACATATCCGGCAGGATACACAGGCCGGGCTTAACGTCGTCATCAGCATAGTAATAGACGCTGATTTGCCCATTGGTTTCCATGATCGCCAGCCGCACCTGTCCGAGCTGTTCAACGCTATTCAGGCGCAGCTCCATAAAGAACTCAAACTCGGTCATATTGGCACTTTGCACATTTTCCCAGGCCAGCTGACCGTCCTCGACAATAACGACCGGTTTCCCTTCAAGCAGATCTTCCAGCTTTTCACTTTTTGACATCAGCCACATCACCAGCCGGTAAAGCAAGGCGAGGGAAACAAAAACGATAAACACCGGCACCATCGGCACGTCGTCATAAAACGCGACGTCCCCCGCCGCCGAGCCCAGCGTCAGGATGATCAGCACTTCAAACAGCGACATCTGACGAACGCCACGACGGCCGGTAATTTTGAGAAACAGGAAGACGAGTACGAAGGTATACAGGCTGCGCAGCGCCACTTCGCCCAGAAATTCAGGTGGAACTTTATCAAACGCCATCCGCTGGAGATCAAATGCTTTCATTTTTCTATGCCTTAACAGTCAGTTACTGCTACTAAGCATAGCCCAGCCATTTATTTTCGCCGGAGATAGCACCCGTCACGCAAAACCCGTATCATTGCGCGCTTTACGTACGATAAAAGTGAACGCCATGACTCAAACGTTTATCCCCGGCAAAGACGCCGCTCTGGAAGATTCCATCGCTCGCTTCCAGCAGAAACTGACCGACCTGGGCTTTAACATCGAAGAAGCCTCCTGGCTGAACCCGGTGCCTCACGTCTGGTCCGTGCACATTCGCGACAAAGACTGCGCGCTCTGCTTTACCAACGGTAAAGGTGCGACGAAAAAAGCGGCACTGGCCTCTGCGCTGGGTGAGTATTTTGAGCGTCTGTCCACCAACTATTTCTTCGCTGACTTCTGGCTGGGTGAAACCATCGCCAACGGCCCGTTCGTTCACTATCCGAACGAAAAATGGTTCCCGCTGACCGAAGACGATGAACTGCCGGAAGGCATTCTGGATGGCCGTCTGCGTGCCTTCTACGATCCGGAAAACGAACTGACCGCCAGCATGCTGATCGATCTGCAGTCTGGGAATGAAGAGCGTGGGATCTGCGCCCTGCCGTTCACCCGTCAGTCTGACGAGCAGACCGTCTATATCCCGATGAACATCGTCGGCAACCTGTATGTGTCTAACGGTATGTCCGCCGGTAACACCCGCAATGAAGCGCGCGTGCAGGGTCTCTCTGAAGTCTTCGAGCGTCATATCAAAAACCGCATTATTGCCGAATCCATCAGCCTGCCTGAAATTCCGGCAGACGTGCTGGCGCGCTACCCGGGCGTGGTGGAATCCATCGCCAAACTGGAAGCGGAAGGTTTCCCAATCTTTGCGTATGACGGCTCGCTGGGCGGTAAATATCCGGTTATCTGCGTCGTGCTGTTTAACCCGACTAACGGAACCTGCTTCGCCTCCTTCGGCGCGCATCCTGACTTCGGCGTGGCGCTGGAGCGTACCGTGACCGAGCTGCTGCAGGGCCGTAGCCTGAAAGATCTCGACGTATTCACCCCGCCAACGTTTGACGATGAAGAAGTGGCCGAGCACACCAACCTCGAAACCCACTTCATCGACTCCAGCGGTTTGATCTCCTGGGATATGTTCAAGCAGGACGCGGACTATCCGTTCGTGGACTGGAGCTTTGCCGGTACCACCGAAGAAGAGTTCGCTATATTGATGGCAATCTTCGACGCCGAAGATCAGGAAGTCTACATTGCCGACTACGAACACCTGGGCGTTTACGCGTGCCGCATCATCGTACCTGGCATGTCCGATATCTACCCGGCGGAAGATCTGTGGCTCGCAAACAACAGCATGGGCGCGCACCTGCGTGAAACCCTACTCTCCCTGCCGGGCAGCGAGTGGGAAAAAGAAGATTATCTCAACCTGATAGCCCAGCTGGACGATGAAGGCCACGATGACTTTACCCGCGTGCGCGAGCTGCTGGGTCTGGCGACCGGGAAAGACAACGGCTGGTACACGCTGCGCATCGGTGAACTGAAAGCGATGCTGGCCCTCGCGGGCGGCGATCTGGATCAGGCTCTGGCCTGGACAGAATGGACCATGGAGTTTAACCAGTCGGTCTTCTCCGCCGAGCGCACCAACTATTACCGCTGCCTGCAAACCCTGCTATTACTTGCACAGGAAGACGATCGCGAGCCACTGCAGTACCTGAACGCTTTCGTACGTATGTACGGTGCTGAAGCGGTTGAAGCCGCCAGCGCGGCGCTGAGCGGTGAAGAGCCGTTCTACGGTCTGCAGGCGGTTGACAGCGATCTGAAAGCCTTCCCGGCGCATCAGTCTCTGCTGAAGGCCTATGAAAAGCTGCAGAAAGCAAAAGCCGCTTACTGGTCAAAATAAGCGCATATAACATTAACGGCAGTAGGCGTATTCAATCGTCTGGGCTATATTACGGGGCAATTTCATTGCCCCTTTTTTTATTCTCTTCGGCAATGATTGTTGATTGTAATAATAAAGTTAAACACGGGTAAATATAATAATATTTGCCTGGGCTTTATTGTTACTTTTTATGGTAAATACTCCATATTAATTAACTGTTTCGAAGGGGGCCGAACGAAAAAATTCAACTCTTTTCATAACTTTTAAAATTTATTTTTATACGGATAATCAAATACTTACTCCGCATTTGTTGTAAAACCATACATACTGCGGGCCTATAAGCCAGGCGAGATATGATCTATATCAATTTCTCTTCTATAATGCTTTGTTAGTATCTCGTCGCCGACTTAATAAAGAGAGAGTTAGTGTGAAAGCTGACAACCCTTTTGATCTTTTACTCCCCGCCGCGATGGCAAAAGTTGCCGAAGAAGCGGGTGTCTATAAAGCAACGAAACACCCGATGAAGACGTTCTATCTGGCGATCACCGCTGGTGTGTTCATCTCTATCGCTTTCGTCTTCTACATCACCGCCACCACCGGTACTGCCGGAATGCCTTTCGGCATGGCCAAACTGATTGGCGGCATTTGCTTCTCACTGGGTCTGATTCTCTGCGTCATTTGCGGCGCCGACCTCTTCACCTCAACGGTGCTGATTGTTGTGGCGAAAGCCAGCGGAAGAATTACCTGGGGTCAACTGGCGCGCAACTGGCTTAACGTCTACGTTGGTAACCTGATTGGCTGTCTGCTCTTTGTTCTGTTGATGTGGCTCTCTGGCGAGTATATGACCGCCAACGGTGGCTGGGGGCTTAATGTCCTGCAAACCGCTGACCACAAAATGCATCACACATTTATCGAAGCCGTTGCTCTCGGCATCCTCGCAAACCTGATGGTCTGCCTGGCGGTCTGGATGAGCTACTCTGGCCGTAGCCTGATGGATAAAGCCATGATTATGGTTCTGCCGGTTGCGATGTTTGTTGCCAGCGGCTTCGAGCACAGTATTGCGAATATGTTCATGATCCCGATGGGGATTGTTATCCGCAACTTTGCAAGCCCGGAGTTCTGGACCGCAGTTGGTTCATCCCCGGAAAGTTTCTCTCACCTGACTATTATGAATTTCATTACTGATAACCTGATCCCCGTCACTATCGGGAACATTATCGGTGGGGGTCTGTTAGTTGGGTTGACATACTGGGTCATTTACCTGCGTGGCGGCGACCATCATTAATGGTTGTCTCAGGCAGTAAATAAAAAATCCACTTAAGAAGGTAGGTGTTACATGTCCGAGCTTAATGAAAAGTTAGCCACAGCCTGGGAAGGTTTTGCGAAAGGTGACTGGCAGAATGAAGTCAACGTCCGTGACTTCATCCAGAAAAACTATACCCCGTATGAAGGTGACGAATCCTTCCTGGCTGGCGCAACTGACGCGACCACCAAGCTGTGGGACAGCGTAATGGAAGGCGTTAAACTGGAAAACCGCACTCACGCGCCAGTTGATTTTGACACCTCCGTTGCATCCACCATCACTTCTCACGATGCTGGCTACATCAACAAAGCCCTTGAGAAAATTGTTGGTCTGCAGACTGAAGCACCACTGAAACGCGCCATCATCCCGTTCGGTGGTATCAAAATGGTTGAAGGTTCCTGCAAAGCGTATAACCGCGAGCTGGACCCAATGCTGAAAAAAATCTTCACCGAATACCGCAAAACCCATAACCAGGGCGTATTCGATGTTTATACCAAAGACATTCTGAACTGCCGTAAATCTGGCGTTCTGACTGGTCTGCCAGATGCCTATGGCCGTGGCCGTATCATCGGTGACTACCGTCGCGTTGCGCTGTACGGTATCGACTTCCTGATGAAAGACAAATACGCGCAGTTCGTTTCCCTGCAGACTGACCTGGAAAACGGCGTAAACCTGGAAGCGACTATCCGTCTGCGTGAAGAAATTGCTGAACAGCACCGCGCGCTGGGTCAGATCAAAGAGATGGCGGCTAAATACGGCTGCGATATCTCTGGTCCTGCGACCAACGCTCAGGAAGCTATCCAGTGGACCTACTTCGGCTACCTGGCCGCTGTTAAGTCTCAGAACGGTGCAGCAATGTCCTTCGGCCGCGTATCCACCTTCCTGGATGCGTACATCGAACGTGACCTGAAAACAGGTAAAATCACCGAGCAAGACGCTCAGGAAATGATTGACCACCTGGTCATGAAACTGCGTATGGTTCGCTTCCTGCGTACCCCAGAATATGATGAACTGTTCTCTGGTGACCCAATCTGGGCAACCGAATCTATCGGCGGTATGGGCGTTGACGGCCGTACGCTGGTAACCAAAAACAGCTTCCGCTTCCTGAACACCCTGTACACCATGGGTCCTTCTCCGGAGCCAAACATCACCGTTCTGTGGTCTGAAAAACTGCCTCTGAACTTCAAGAAATTCGCCGCTAAAGTGTCCATCGACACCTCTTCTCTGCAGTACGAAAACGATGACCTGATGCGTCCGGACTTCAACAACGACGACTACGCTATCGCTTGCTGCGTAAGCCCAATGGTTGTTGGTAAACAAATGCAGTTCTTCGGTGCGCGTGCAAACCTGGCGAAAACCATGCTGTACGCTATCAACGGCGGCGTTGATGAAAAACTGAAAATGCAGGTTGGTCCTAAGTCTGAGCCAATCAAAGGCGACGTGCTGAACTATGACGAAGTCATGGAGCGCATGGACCACTTCATGGACTGGCTGGCTAAGCAGTACGTGACCGCGCTGAACGTTATCCACTACATGCACGACAAGTACAGCTACGAAGCCTCTCTGATGGCGCTGCACGACCGTGACGTTATCCGCACCATGGCGTGTGGTATCGCAGGTCTGTCCGTTGCGGCTGACTCCCTGTCTGCAATCAAATACGCGAAAGTTAAACCAATTCGTGACGAAGACGGCCTGGCCGTAGACTTCGAAATCGAAGGCGAATACCCGCAGTTTGGTAACAACGACGCTCGCGTTGATGACATGGCGGTTGACCTGGTAGAACGTTTCATGAAGAAAATTCAGAAACTCACTACCTACCGTAACGCTATCCCGACTCAGTCTGTTCTGACCATCACCTCTAACGTTGTGTATGGTAAGAAAACCGGTAACACCCCAGACGGTCGTCGTGCTGGCGCGCCATTTGGCCCAGGTGCTAACCCAATGCACGGTCGTGACCAGAAAGGTGCTGTAGCTTCTCTGACCTCCGTTGCTAAACTGCCGTTTGCTTACGCGAAAGATGGTATCTCTTACACCTTCTCTATCGTGCCAAACGCGCTGGGTAAAGACGACGAAGTGCGTAAAACTAACCTCGCGGGTCTGATGGATGGTTACTTCCACCACGAAGCGTCCATCGAAGGTGGTCAGCACCTGAACGTGAACGTAATGAACCGTGAAATGCTGCTCGACGCGATGGAACATCCTGAGAAATATCCTCAGCTGACCATCCGCGTATCTGGCTACGCAGTACGTTTTAACTCCCTGACGAAAGAACAGCAGCAGGACGTTATTACCCGTACTTTCACTCAGTCCATGTAAGTGGAATTGACTGAAATCACGCGTTAAAAAGCGTACAATAAAGGCTCCACGCAAGTGGGGCCTTTTTAACACCCTCGCTTCACCAGTCTCTTTTGTCCGCTATCTATACTTTATGGATAACAGCCAAAACAGACTCGACATAGCCTTTGAGCTGTGCAACTACACAGGCCCCCGGATGGGCCAAATTCGGAGATATCACCGCAATGTCAACTATTGGTCGCATTCACTCCTTTGAATCCTGTGGCACCGTCGATGGCCCGGGGATCCGCTTTATTACCTTTTTCCAGGGCTGCCTGATGCGCTGCCTGTACTGCCATAACCGCGACACCTGGGACACGCACGGCGGTAAAGAAGTCACCGTGGAAGATCTGATGAAAGAGGTGGTGACCTACCGCCACTTTATGAACGCATCCGGCGGTGGCGTGACCGCGTCCGGCGGTGAAGCTATTCTTCAGGCTGAGTTTGTCCGCGACTGGTTCCGCGCCTGCCATAAAGAAGGCATTCATACCTGTCTCGACACCAACGGCTTTGTGCGCCGCTACGATCCGGTCATTGATGAACTGCTCGACGTGACCGATCTGGTGATGCTCGATCTCAAACAGATGAACGATGAGATCCACCAGAATCTGGTTGGCGTTTCTAACCACCGTACGCTGGAGTTTGCCAAATACATCGCCGATAAAGGCATCAAAACCTGGATCCGCTACGTTGTTGTTCCCGGCTGGTCAGATGACGATGACTCCGCGCATCGCCTGGGTGAATTTACCCGCGACATGGGCAACGTCGAGAAAATTGAGCTTCTGCCCTATCACGAACTGGGTAAACATAAATGGGTGGCGATGGGCGAAGAGTACAAGCTTGATGGCGTGAAGCCGCCGAAAAAAGAGACGATGGAACGCGTGAAAGGTATTCTTGAGCAGTACGGCCACAAGGTCATGTATTAAAGAGAAGGCCCGGTAAGAACCGGGCCTTTTTATATTCTATTTAAAGACGCCGTTAATTACGGAGGTCACAATCGCCGTACTCAGCGCAATTAAGACCAGGTCGTCCCCGACCACGCGCCATTCATAGCCCGGGTAGGAAGGAAGCTGGCCGAGCATAGAGGCTGGTACGGTCTTCTTCGCAATGCCCGGAGGAAGCGGTTTACCGCGTGCGAGGTTTTTCGCAATCCCCGGAGGCAGAGACTCATAGCCCGTTAAGCCATAATTCAGTGCCAGGTGGCGGGCATGATCGAAGCTCACGCGAGCGTCGACGTCATTACCGACATCTTTGCTGTTTTTGAAGCTCTTATCCGATTTTCCAGGGTTTTCCTTTCCGCTATTTTGCTTATTACCATGGTTACCGGAATTACCAGAATTCCCGTTACCATGATTGCCGCCATTACCTTGTCCGCCACTGTTTCCATGACCACCGCCATTCCCGTTTCCAGGATTAGCCATGACCGGAGCCGTTGCAAACGTTAAAGACAACACTACGGCAAGTGCGGTAGTGGAAAAACGACGTATAGACATGATTGTTGCCTTTTGTGGTAGAACTCATTTGAATTATCGCCAGGCGGGGAAAACAAACAATGCGTAAAAGTCTTATATGTGACAGGGACAAAAAAGCCTGTCATCGACAGGCTTTTATTTAATCAGGCGTGCGCCACAGGGGTTGGATGCTCGCCCGCTTTGCGCAGCAGCATCAGGAGATAAATAAACGACACGCTGGCAATCATGATAAACAGCAAATTGTCGGAATAATTCTGCATCAGCATCGCGGTAAATGTCGGTCCCAGCAAGCTACCGATGGTATAGCTTAATAATAGCGCCTGGTTCATTGCCACGAGCTGGTGATGTTCTACTTTCTCACAGGCCCACGCCATCGCGACGGGGTAAAGCGTGAATCCTGCGGCCCCGAGAATAAACAGTGCAGGCGCCATCGCGGCGTTGCTGAGCATCGCAAGGCATCCCATGATCACCACGAAGACCTGAACGCGCAGCACCAGCAGACGACCAAAACGGTCCGCCAGGCGGCCAATCGGCCATTGCCCCACAATACCCGCACTGACCATCACCGCCATCCAGAAACCAATTCCGGAATCGCTGACGCCCTGATGATTCAGGTAGAGCGGCATCAGGCCATAGAGCGAGCCCAGTACAATTCCCGAGATAATACAGCCATTTACGCCCAGACGCGCCTGACGGAGTCTCAACATCGGCCAGACGTGGGTCGCTTCCTGATGTTCGCTGTTCTGGTTCACAATGCGCGTAAAGAGCAGCGGCAGGATCGCGGCCAGCACCATGCCGGTTACCCACGGCAGCACGCTCATCAGGTCGGTTGGCAGTTTGCTGACCATCAGTTGACCCAGAACGGTACCGACGTAGTAAACCATCATATAGGCCGCCAGCAGACGTCCGCGGTTGCGGGAGGTACCGCTACACATCAGCGCGCTTTCAACCACCACCCAAATCATCGCGCAGCCGACGCCGGCGATAAAGCGCCATGCCATCCAGCTCCAGAAGCCCACCATCAGACCCAGACCGGCGCACCCGGCAGCGAAAATCAGCGAGGCCAGATAATAGCTGCGATTAAAGCCAAAACGCTTAATCAGGCTACCGGTTAATAATGTGCCCAACAGGTTCCCGGTGAAAAAGGACGAGCTCACCATACCCACCTGCCAGGTCGGTAAGTTTTCATGGGCGAGCCACAGCGGGACGAGCGTGTTTAACACGGCGATCGCCAGGGTCAACAGAAGCAGGCCACAGAGCAACAGGAGCACTGGCCGGGTATAGGTGGTCATGGATTAAAAACCGTGAGGAAGTTCAGATTTCGTGCGCATCATGCCACTGGCAAAAACAAAGTCAATCCACAGATTTAGCCGGCTCGCACAATATGTTCCCTGTCGATTTAAAAAACTTATCCTGCTAATACAGCGCCTGCTATAGATATTAATTATGTATCTGTTTTTATTTATTAATGACCGAAATTAAAACAAAACGACAGTCGAAAAATTTCATGAATGAAAAAAAGAAAAGCCGGGCGCTATGTCCCGGCTTTTTATAACGAAAAATGAAATTAGCTGGCGATAGCCATACCGACCGTCATATGCAGGCCGTAAAACACACCGCGACCAATTAACTCCCCTACCAGCACCAGCACAAAAGCCAGTGACAGGAGCGGCAGTGCAGGCTGATAACCTTTAAGCTGAGGGGCGATCCAGCACACCAGCGCAGCTGCCAGCAACACCACGCGCCAGGCCATCAGCGAACCGTAGTCCGGCACCAGCGCAGAAGCCTGCTGGATAGAGCTGTGAATGGTTGCCAGCTCGGCCCCCTGCATCAGGGCGACCATCGCGCTCACCACCAGCGCCAGCAGCGAAACGGCTGGCAGCAGACGCATTGCCCAACCGTTTACCCCCGCCACGCGCAGCAGCAGGTAGCCCAGCAGCGGCCCGCCGATAAACATCGTCAGGAAGAAGCTCATCGGCGTCCAGACGCTGTACCAGGTTGGAACGGTATCGATGGTGTTATAGACGCGCACCATCATCCACACGAACACCACGCCCAGTACCATGGTGACGATCAGCCACAGGCTGCGCAGGCCCGCAGGCAATTTCTTCAACGCAGCCAGCAGCCACCCCAGCCCGCCGACGGCAAAGAAGATTGCCCCGCTGGCAATTTCGTTACTGAGCGACGACGCCCCCACGCGGTTCAGGGAGTTAAACGCGCGCATCGGTGAGCCCAGGTGCAGCGTAGAGGCGATAAATCCAATCCCCATCAGCACCCACAGGCCAAACATGCTCAACACCAAACGCTGCTGCTGTTCGGCATTGAGGTTCCCTTTTAACAGCGCCAGCGCCAGAACAATGAAGCCGCCCACTACGCACTGCCCAAAGACCGTGAAGATCATCAGCGGCCATTCATGCCATCCACTTCCCATCTCACACCTCCTTCGGATTTGCCAGGTAGCCGGTGGTGTCACCCGTCGGACGGCTGTTGGCGTTAGGTTTAATGACAATACTCGGCTTGGTGAAGTGCGCTGACGGCAGCGGTGCCACAGCGGCAAGCTGACCGTGTTTCTGACGCAGCTCTTCTATCGGACCAAAATCCAGCGCGCGCAGCGGGCAGGACTCGACGCAGATTGGCTTTTTGCCGTCCGCTACGCGGCTGTGGCAGCCGTCGCACTTGGTCATATGTCCTTTGGCGGCGTTGTACTGCGGCGCGCCGTACGGGCACGCCATATGGCAGTAGCGACAGCCGATGCAGACATCTTCATCCACCACCACAAAACCGTCCTCCCGCTTGTGCATCGCCCCGCTCGGGCACACCTTGGTGCAGGCCGGATCTTCACAGTGGTTACAGGCAATCGACAGGTAATAGGCAAAGACGTTCTGATGCCAGACGCCGTTATCTTCCTGCCAGTCGCCCCCGGCGTATTCGTAAATGCGGCGGAAACTCACGTCCGGGGTGAGATCTTTATAATCTTTACAGGCCAGCTCGCAGGTTTTGCACCCGGTGCAACGGCTGGAATCAATGAAAAATCCATACTGGGTTGTCATCGGTTACTCCTTAAACCTTTTCAACCTGGACAAGGTTTGTGTGAGACGGGTTGCCTTTCGCCAGCGGCGACGGACGCTGCGTGGTCAGGACGTTAATACTGCCTGCCTGGTCGATGCGGTTGGCATCCGGGCTGTACCAGGCCCCTTCCCCCAGTGCCACTACGCCAGGCATCATGCGCGGTGTCACTTTGGCTTCAATGTGTACCTCGCCGCGACCGTTAAAGATACGCACGCGATCCCCGTTACGGATACCACGTGCTTTGGCATCCATCGGGTTGATCCACATCTCCTGGCGGCAGGCGGCCTTCAGTACGTCAACGTTACCGTAGGTGGAGTGCACGCGCGCCTTGTAGTGGAAACCGGTCAGCTGCAGCGGGAATTTCGCCGTCAGCGGATCGTTATAGTTTTCGAACCCCGGCGTGTAGATCGGCAGCGGATCGATAACATCTCCTTCCGGCAGCTCCCAGGTAGACGCGATTTTTGCCAGCGCTTCGGAGTAGATTTCGATTTTGCCCGACGGCGTGGTCAGCGGATTCGCCTGCGGATCTTCACGGAACGCTTTATACGCCACGTGATGCCCTTCCGGGTCACGCTGCTTGTACATGCCCTGCTTGCGGAAGGTGTCGAAGTCCGGCAGGTCTGGAATGGCTTTACGAGAGAGCTCGTGCAGATGGCGCATCCACCCTTCCTGAGTACGCCCTTCGGTAAACTGCTGTTCGACGCCCAATCGCTTCGCCAGTTCGGAGGTCATCTCATAGATGGTTTTGCACTCGAAGCGCGGCTTGATGGCCTGGTCGGTAAAGATCACGTAGGACATGTTGCCGCAGGAAGCGTCCAGCGCGAAATCCATCTGCTCAGACGCGGTGCAGTCCGGCAGCAGAATATCGGCATATTTTGCCGAGGAGGTCATGTGGCAGTCGATCACCACAATCATCTCGCACTTCTTGTCGTCCTGCAGAATTTCATGGGTGCGGTTGATTTCCGAGTGCTGGTTGATAAGGCAGTTGCCGGCGTAGTTCCAGATCATCTTGATCGGCACATCCAGCTTGTCTTTGCCCCGAACGCCGTCGCGCAGCGCGGTCATTTCCGGACCGCGCTCGATTGCGTCAGTCCACATAAACATGGAGATACTGGTCTGTACCGGGTTATCCAGCGTCGGCATCCGCTCAAACGGCACTTCATAAGAACCTTCGCGCGCGCCGGTGTTACCGCCATGAACGCCGACGTTGCCGGTCAGAATTGAAAGCATTGAGATAGCGCGGGTGGCGATTTCACCGTTCGCATGACGCTGCGGTCCCCAGCCCTGGCTGATGTAGGCCGGTTTAGCTGAACCAATCTCACGCGCCAGCTGAACAATGCGCTCGACCGGAATACCGGTGATGGTGGAGGCCCACTCCGGCGTTTTCGCTACGCCGTCGCTGCCCTGGCCGAGAATATATGCCTTGTAGTGACCATTGGCAGGGGCACTGGCTGGCAGCGTTTTCTCGTCATAACCGACGCAGTATTTATCTAGGAACGGCTGATCGACGAGGTTTTCAGTAATCATCACCCACGCCAGCGCGGAAACCAGTGCCGCATCGGTACCGGGACGAATGGGGATCCACTCATCTTCGCGCCCGGCACCGGTGTCGGTATAGCGCGGATCGATAATGATCATGCGGGCATTAGATTTGGCGCGGGCCTGTTCGAGGTAGTACGTCACCCCGCCGCCGCTCATGCGGGTTTCGCCCGGGTTGTTACCGAACAGGACGACCAGCTTACTGTTTTCGATATCGGACGGGCTGTTGCCGTCGGCCCAGCCGCCGTAGGTGTAGTTCAGACCTGCGGCAATCTGTGCGGAAGAGTAGTCGCCGTAGTGGTTGAGATAACCGCCGCAGCAGTTCATCAGACGCGCGACCAGCGTTTTACCCGGTGGCCAGGAGCGGGTCAGCGTGCCGCCCAGCGTCCCGGTGCCATAGTTCAGGTAGATGGACTCGTTGCCGTACTCTTTGATCAGGCGCTGCAGGTTGGTGGCGATAATGTCGTAGGCTTCGTCCCAGCTAATGCGCTCAAACTTCCCTTCCCCACGCTTACCGACACGCTTCATTGGGTATTTCAGACGATCCGGGTTGTAGACGCGGCGACGCATGGAGCGACCGCGCAGGCAGGCGCGAACCTGGTGTAACCCTTCGTAGTTATCGTCCCCGGTGTTGTCGGTTTCGACATACTTAATTTCGCCATCCACCACATGCATACGCAGCGGACAACGGCTACCGCAGTTTACGGTACACGCACTCCACACCACTTTTTCCGGAGCTGCGGCTGCGGATAGTGCGTCCGCCGCCGACGCCAGCCGGGTAAAAGGGAGCGTGAAGGCGCTGCTGGCTACAGCCAGGCCGCCTATTGCCGTGGTTTTCATCAACCCACGGCGAGTGACCTCGGCAGCCATTAACGCTTCAGGCGCTTTGATTTTCATAGAGACTCACTTTGGTTGCTCACAAAGAAAAAAGAGGCGGCACGAACCGCTATATAGTTTTGTAAATAACGAATTTCTTCGTTATCAGCGTCTTATGCTGACTTTCATTCGGAGGAGTATTACTACTTTAGAGGGAGGGGGTATTGCGTCGTGTCAATTCAGAGGCATAAAAAAAGCGCCCGAAGGCGCTTTTTTGTTGTGAGGCAAAGAATTAGCCGATGTACTGCTGGCCTTTCATGTATGGACGCAGCACTTCAGGGATCTCGATGCGGCCATCTGCCTGCTGGTAGTTTTCCAGCACGGCAACCAGCGTACGGCCAACAGCCAGACCAGAACCGTTCAGGGTATGCACCAGACGGGTTTTCTTGTCAGATTTGCTGCGGCAGCGTGCCTGCATGCGGCGCGCCTGGAAATCCCAGACGTTAGAACAGGAGGAGATTTCACGGTAGGTATTCTGTGCAGGCACCCAGACTTCCAGGTCGAAGGTTTTGCAGGCACCAAAGCCCATGTCACCGGTGCACAGCGCCATGCGGCGATACGGCAGGCCCAGCAGCTCCAGCACTTTTTCCGCATGGCCAGTCATCTCTTCCAGCGCGTCCATGGATTCTTCCGGACGGACAATCTGCACCATCTCGACTTTGTCGAACTGGTGCATACGGATCAGACCACGGGTGTCGCGACCGTAAGAACCGGCTTCTGAACGGAAGCACGGAGAGTGTGCCGTCAGCTTGATTGGCAGATCGTCTTCGTCAATGATCTCATCACGCACGAGGTTGGTCAGCGGCACTTCCGCGGTTGGGATCAGCGCATAGTTGCTGCTGTCTGCTTCTTCATCCAGCGGACGAGTATGGAACAGATCGCCGGCAAATTTCGGCAGCTGGCCCGTACCGTACAGCGTATCGTGGTTAACCAGATACGGAACATAGGTTTCGCTGTAGCCGTGCTGCTCGGTGTGCAGATCCAGCATGAATTGCGCCAGGGCGCGGTGCAGATGGGCAATCTGACCTTTCATTACTACGAAGCGAGAGCCGGTCAGCTTAACCGCAGCGGCAAAGTCCAGGCCCGCGTGCATTTCGCCCAGCGTCACGTGATCGCGCACTTCGAAGTCAAACTCGCGAGGCGTACCCCAGCGCTTCACTTCAACGTTGTCGTTCTCGTCTTTGCCGACAGGCACGCTGTCGTCAGGAATGTTCGGGATAGCCAGAGCGATGTCACGAATTTCGGCCTGAAGAACGTCCAGCTCCGCTTTCGCCTGATCCAGCTCTTCACCCAGCTTGTTCACTTCCAGGCGTAATGGCTCAATATCTTCCCCGCGCGCTTTCGCCTGGCCAATGGATTTCGATCGAGAGTTACGCTCTGCCTGCAGATTTTCAGTTTGTACCTGCAGTACTTTACGACGCTCTTCAAGAGCGCGCAGCTTATCTACATCCAGCTTAAAGCCCCGGCGTGCCAGTTTTTCAGCGACTGCGTCTGGCTCATTACGCAGCAGATTGGGATCGAGCATGCTTATCCTGTGCTTATCGAATTAAAATAGGAAATGTGACCACAGCCTGCGGTCACAAGGATACAATTGCCAACATTACCGCAACGATTGAACTAACGGTAGCGTTTTATAGGGCTATTTTGATCCTGTCCGGCGAGCCAGGTGAGCTTTTCACCAATCTTGCCTTCAAGACCTCTGTTTGTGGGATGATAATAGCGCGTTTGTGCCATCTCCTGCGGGAAATATTCCTCTCCAGCGGCGTAGGCGTTAGGCTCATCATGGGCGTAGCGATACTCCTGCCCGTAACCCATCTCTTTCATCAGTTTGGTTGGCGCATTGCGCAGATGAACCGGCACATCATAGTCCGGGCGCTCGCGCGCATCCGACATCGCCGCTTTGAACGCGGTATAGACCGCATTGCTTTTCGGCGCGCAGGCCAGATAGACAATCGCCTGCGCAATGGCGCGTTCGCCTTCCGCCGGGCCTACGCGGGTGAAGCAGTCCCAGGCTGAAAGCGCAACCTGCATGGCGCGCGGGTCAGCATTGCCAACATCTTCTGACGCAATCGCCAGACAGCGGCGCGCAACGTATAGCGGATCGCCACCTGCGGTAATGATACGTGCGTACCAGTAGAGCGCCGCATCCGGCGCACTGCCGCGCACCGACTTATGCAGCGCCGAGATCAGGTCGTAGAAACGGTCGCCTTTATTATCGAAACGCGCGCTGCGCTCGCCGGCAATTTCGGTGAGCAGTTCAGGCTTCAATACGCGCTTGCCCGCATCGTCCACTTCGGCCATATCGGCCATCATTTCGAGCGTGTTCAGCGCGCGGCGCGCATCGCCGTTGACCAGCTCCGCAATCGCACGTCGCGTGTCGTCAGGCAGAACGATATCCTGCCCGCCGTAACCCCGCGCTTTGTCGTCCATTGCCTGGGTCAGAACCTTTTCGATATCTTCCGTGGTCAGGGATTTAAGCAGGTAGACGCGGGCGCGGGACAGCAGCGCCGAGTTGAGTTCAAACGACGGGTTTTCGGTGGTCGCACCAATGAAGAAGATCGTCCCGTCCTCAATGTGCGGCAGGAAAGCATCCTGCTGGCTCTTGTTGAAGCGGTGGACTTCATCGACAAAGAGAATGGTGCGGCGTCCGGCATTGCGGTTTTGACGCGCGCGCTCGATCGCCTCGCGGATCTCCTTCACGCCAGACGTTACCGCCGAGATACGCTCAACGTCCGCGTTGGCATAGCGGGCGATCACTTCAGCTAGCGTGGTTTTTCCGGTGCCGGGCGGCCCCCAGAGGATCATGGAGTGCAGATGCCCCGCCTCAATAGCGCGCGGCAAGGGTTTCCCCGCAGCCAGCAGATGCTGCTGACCGATGTACTGCGCTAAATTTTCTGGCCGCATACGGGCGGCCAGAGGTTGAAACGCATTATCTGAAAAATCGAGCGACAGGTTGCTCACTCACGCCTCTTACTTATTGCGTTGGTCGTCCACCGTTACGCCCTGCGGCGGGGTAAAGGTGAATTTCGATGCGTCAACGGCGCCGTTTTGCTGAGACTTAAGCTGGTAGCTGCTGCGCTGATCGTCCTGCTCAACCGCGCCGAACTGATTAATGGTACCGTTGGTGCTGACGTTTATGGTGAACTGCTTCAGATTGCCGTTGCTGCCTTTCGGCGTCAGGACAAATTCATCACCGTTCTGTTTAATGTTGTACTGCTGCCAGTCGCTGGTCTGGTTGCGGGCGATCAGCATAAACGGTGTATTGCTGGTAGCGTCTTTCAGCCAGGTCGCAGTGGCCTGCTCAACAAACGGGTTGAAGAACCACAGGGTTTTACCGTCAGAAACCAGGATGCTCTCATCCGGCTGGGTCATATGCCAGTTAAACAGATTGGGGCGTTTCACCCACAAATCACCCTGTCCTTCCTGCACCGCATTGCCGCTGCCGTCCGTCACTTTTTGCGTGAAGCTGGCGTGGAAGCTGCTTACTTTATCCAGTCGGCTTTTAAGGTCGCTGGCTGCATCAGCCCAGACGCTGCTGGCTACAAAACTGGTGAGTAATGCACAGGCGATGGCGATTTTTTTCATTGTTATTCCTTAAAATACGTCTTCCCGAAATGGGGTTTCCGTTTCTATTCTGGACCTGCCCGAAGGCAGGCGACAGAAGAATATGCTTAATTTTTGCTGATTTACCCTTCTTTGCAATCGCTGAAGGTTAATCAAACGGCGGCGGAGCCAGCACTTCACGGTTACCGTTGTGCCCCTGCTCGCTCACAATGCCCTGCGCTTCCATCTGCTCGATGATGCGCGCCGCGCGGTTATAGCCGATGCGGAACTGACGCTGCACGCCAGAGATGGACGCTTTGCGTTTTTCAGTAACGAAATTAACCGCCTGGTCGAATAACGGATCCAGCTCTTCGCCGCCGTCAAAGCCACCACCGCCGCCTTCGCTTTCGCTGTCGGAGGTAATGCCGTCAACGTACTGCGGACGTCCGCGCGCCTTCCAGTCCTGCACCACGGCGTGTACTTCCTGGTCGCGAACAAACGCGCCGTGTACGCGCACCGGAGAGGTGGAGTTCGGGCCGGAGTACAGCATGTCACCCATTCCCAGCAGCGACTCAGCGCCGCCCTGGTCGAGAATGGTACGGGAGTCGATTTTGCTCGAAACGGTAAACGCAATACGGGTCGGAATATTCGCCTTAATCAGACCGGTGATAACGTCCACGGACGGACGCTGGGTCGCCAGCACCAGGTGAATACCTGCCGCACGCGCTTTCTGTGCCAGACGCGCGATCAGCTCTTCCACTTTCTTCCCGACGGTCATCATCAGGTCGGCGAATTCATCCACCAGCACGACGATATAAGGCTGTTTCTCCAGCACAGGATGCTGGGCATCCATGCTGTCACCCGGCTTCCAGTATGGGTCCGGAATTGGACGACCCATGCGCGCCGCCTCGGCGATCTTCTCGTTATAACCGGCCAGGTTACGCACGCCCAGCGCAGACATCAGCTTGTAGCGACGCTCCATTTCATTGACGCTCCAGCGCAGGGCGTTGGCGGCGTCCTTCATGTCGGTGACCACTTCCGTCAGCAGGTGCGGAATGCCTTCGTAGACCGACAGTTCGAGCATTTTCGGGTCGATCATGATGAAACGCACGTCTTCAGGCTGCGCTTTGTAGAGCATGCTCAGGATCATGGCGTTCACGCCGACCGATTTACCGGAACCGGTGGTACCCGCTACCAGCAGGTGAGGCATTTTCGCGAGGTCTGCCACTACCGGGTCGCCGGCGATATCTTTACCCAACACCACGGTCAGCGGAGATGGGTTATCGCGGAACTTGGTGTTATCCAGCACTTCACGCAGGTAAACGGTCTGACGTTTCTTGTTCGGCAGCTCAAGGCCAACGTACGGTTTGCCCGGAATCACTTCCACCACACGTACCGCCACGGTCGACAGAGAACGCGCCAGGTCGCGGGAGAGGTTAGAAATACGCGCGGCTTTGACGCCCGGCGCCAGGTTCAGCTCGAAGCGGGTGATCACCGGGCCCGGTGAGTAGTTCACCACGTCCGCCTTGATGCGGAAGTCTGCCAGACGGGCTTCCACCAGACGGGCCATCTGCTCCAGGGCAAACGTATCAACCGGTTCGACTTCAGCCGGTGGCGGCGTCAGCAGATCCAGCGACGGCAGCGGCGTGCTCGGACGCTGCAGCGGACGGCTATCACCGTTACGCATCAGCAGCGGGTGAATCAGACTCTCCTGCGGCTGCGGTGCTGGCTGCTGGTACTGCGGCGGCTGCTGTTGTGGCTGCTGCGGTTGCGCATACGGCTGCTGAACAGGTTGCTGCGGCTGCGCGTAAGTCTGTGCCTGCGGCGCTGGCTGCTGGCGCACAGGCTCTGCTTCAGGCATCACGCTTGGGGTGAACAGAGGCTCGCTCGGGCCATCATCCACCAGATCTTTCATCGGCGAAAACTCGAAATCCGATAATGAGAACGGGTTCGCACCAGCTGGCTGTTCACCTGAGTAACGCTGCTGCTGGGTTGCCGCAAACTGACGCGCTAATTCGGCTTCAGCCGCGTCATCTTCGTCTTCCAGCATCGGTTCATCATGCTGATAGTCTTCACCGTAGCGCTGATTCTGCTGCGCGGCGAACTGGCGCGCCAGCTCGTCCTGCTGCATTTCATCAGCATCATCTTCGTAGTCCGTCCCACGCGCTTTCTCTTCGGCCATCCGCTGGGAAGGCAGCTTGATCCCATAGGAGGCAAGCTCACGACGGGTTGGAACGCGGACGCGGTTAGGGCGAGGCAGTTGCGGACCAATTCCCTCTTTCACCTGCGGACGCGGCGCACCGCCCGTTGCCAGGCTAAAGACAGGTGCCGCCGCCGCTGCGGCTGCGGTAGCCTGCTTCACGCTTTCCGCTATGGGGGCAACAGCAGGCGTCGGGTCGACCGGTGGAACCGAAACCGACGGGGCTTTTGGCGCAGGTTCCTGCACCGGTTCAGGCACAGGCTGATACCATGCCGCCAGCTGTTCGCGCTCACGAGCACGGCGTTCTTCAACTTCTTCAAAATAGTACATTGGCGGACGAGACGGTTTCACCTCTTCCACCACCTCAGGTTCAGGCTGAGGCTCGACATAAGGCTGCACAGGTTCAACCGGTTCAGGCACGTACTCCTGATAAGGCTGGGCCACAGGCTGCTCATAGTGCGGCTGTTCATACTCAGGTTGCGGCGGCTGATAAGGCTGCTGCCACTGCTCCTGCTGCACGGGGATATAGCTCTCTGGTTCCGGCGCGATAACAGGCTCCGGCGTGTGGACACCCGGCGCGGTCTGCCAGGCAACCTGAGGCTGCTGAATAGCGGATTCCGGAGGCGGAACCGGCGCGGATGGCATCACGGCTTCGACAGGCGCGGCATACGCCTGTGATGCTGTCGTTGCGGCTGCGGCCGCGGCAACCGGCGCGGTAACGGTATGGCCGTTAAGCAGCGGATCGTATTCATCGAAATCACCCGGCATCGCACGGTTGCCGGAGAAAAGCACATCATCAGGATCGACTGTACTACCCGCAGCGCGGTACTCCACCTGCTCGTCTTCATCCATACGCTTACCGGAGAAGAGCGCCGCGTCGGTTTTACGTCCAAGCGGGTTGGCAAATTTTTCAGCAACGCGCTGGCGACGCGCCAGGGCACCGCGCAGAATACGAGCACGACGAGATTCACGACGTTGCACCGGCGCATCGTCTTCCTCTTCGTATTCATCTTCATATTCTTCTTCATCGACCCACGTGTCGTCGCGGCGGGTACGGTTGCTCGCAAAGGTCAGGATCGTCAGAATAAAGCTGCCGATCTTTTCGGCAATGCTCACCCATGACCAGCCGGTAAACAGCGTCAGACCGGCCGCCCAGATGCAGAGCAGCGCCAGCGTACCGCCGCTGCTGTGAAGCATCGGCTGTAGCGCAGAGCTCAGCAAGCTACCAATCACCCCACCGGAGGCGAAGTACCAGATATCATCGGCATTAATCGCCGCCAGCCCGCAGGAGGTGAGGATCAGCGCCAGGGCGCCAATCAGGCGCAGGGAAACCGCAAAATAGTCGATGTAATCATCGTTCTGACGATGACGCCATGCAAACCAGCATCCGCCAATGATTATGACGGGAATGGTGTAGGCCATCACACCGAAAATGAAAAAGAGCGTGTCCGCAAGCCAGGCTCCGGGTACGCCACCTAAATTATGGATAGGCTCATGCCACGCGGTTTGCGACCAGCTGGGATCGGAGGGGTTGAAACTGAGTAAGGCTGCCATCAGCCAGACGGCAAAAAGGGCAATAACGATCAGCAAAGCCTCGAGGAGACGACGTCCGCTGCTTAGCTTCGATAGTGTGACTTCTTTGTCTTCAGTGTATTCCTGGCTCAAGAAAGGCTCTCCAGGTATCAGGCATATCCTGCCTGTTTGCTAAAACGGACAACAGCGCCGGGGCTCCCCGGCACTGTTGCTGTATGGATTAACAGGAGTGTAATCAAACTACGCTGATTTTGCACCTGTTCCGTGTTAGCGCGTCTTAATAACCAGACGATTGCTCTGTTTGACCTCTTCCATCACCACATAGGTACGGGTGTCGTTCACGCCTGGCAGACGCAGCAGGGTTTCCCCCAGCAGCTTACGGTAGGCGGACATATCAGGCACACGGGTTTTCAACAGGTAGTCGAAATCACCGGACACCAGATGACACTCTTGAATTTCTTCAAGTTTTTGTACAGCGGCGTTAAATTGCTCAAACACATCCGGCGCACCACGATTCAGAGTAATCTCAACAAATACCAGAAGTGAGGCATCCAGATAATGCGGGTTCAGCAGAGCCGTATAGCCCTGAATAAAACCCTGTCTTTCCAGTCGGCGCACACGCTCAAGGCACGGCGTCGGGGAAAGTCCCACACGTTTTGAAAGCTCGACGTTGGAAATACGCCCATCCTTTTGCAATTCATTAAGAATGTTACGATCGATACGGTCGAGATCTTTGCCAGGGCGCTTCTTGCTATCTACCATTATTATTGTCTCTCTGTATTCCTTCCCTACTCCTGCCTGGACCCTGTGCACATCACTGTTCAGAGCCTGTACCCGTTAGTCATCACATCGCCTGGTTATGTATTAGACGCGATGCGGATTCGGGTTCTGTTGGTAAGAAGACCGCTGCCCGAAGGCTGTCACCGACATCACGTATGGCGTCTGTCCACGCCATGCGTAGATTTCACTGACACGGTAAAAATGGCATTTACGTGCATGCCTATGCGGCATACGGTTAACGCGGTTTTTTTTCTTCCTTGAATGTTTTCGCAAATGCGCAGGGGATTGTCAAAGCAAAACATCGTTTTTTAGTACAAGATGCCGGATATTCATTACGGGGGGGTATTAATCCTCATTTTACTGCTTTATAAACGAGCGGTTTTCAGTAGAAAACGTGACGTAACGGCACGGGATTCATCGGGCGCAGCTATTGCATATATCGAAAGCAAAATCCCAGTGCTCTTTTTTTACGGCAACAAATTCCCTACAATCCAGCCCATTGCCTGCCAACAACAATGGGGATCTCATGGGCACGACCAAACACAGTAAGTTGTTAATCCTTGGTTCTGGACCTGCGGGATATACCGCGGCGGTCTATGCTGCACGCGCAAACCTGCAGCCGGTACTGATCACCGGCATGGAAAAAGGCGGTCAGTTGACCACCACCACGGAAGTGGAAAACTGGCCGGGCGACCCGAACGATCTGACCGGGCCGCTGCTGATGGAACGCATGCACGAGCATGCCGCCAAATTCGAAACCGAAATCCTGTTCGACCACATTAATAAAGTGGATTTGCAGAACCGTCCGTTCCGCCTGACGGGTGACAGCGGTGAATACACCTGCGATGCGCTAATCATTGCCACCGGCGCCTCTGCCCGTTATCTCGGCCTGCCATCTGAAGAAGCGTTCAAAGGCCGCGGCGTTTCTGCCTGTGCGACCTGCGACGGTTTCTTCTACCGTAACCAGAAAGTCGCGGTTATCGGCGGCGGTAACACCGCGGTGGAAGAAGCGCTGTACCTGGCGAACATTGCCTCTGAGGTGCATCTGATCCACCGTCGTGACACCTTCCGCGCCGAGAAGATCCTCATTAAGCGCCTGATGGATAAAGTGGCGAGCGGCAACATCGTGCTGCACACCAACCGTACCCTGGAAGAAGTCACCGGCGATCAGATGGGCGTTGCGGGTCTGCGCATTCGTGATACCCAGAACACCGATAACGTCGAAACGCTGGAAGTGGCGGGCCTGTTTGTGGCAATCGGCCACAGCCCGAACACCGCGATCTTCGAAGGCCAGCTGGAGCTGGAAAACGGCTATATCAAAGTGCAGTCCGGCATTCACGGTAACGCGACCCAGACCAGCATCCCGGGCGTATTCGCTGCCGGTGACGTGATGGACCATATTTATCGTCAGGCGATCACCTCTGCGGGCACCGGCTGTATGGCCGCGCTGGACGCTGAACGCTACCTCGACGGACTGGCTGAACAAGGTAAATAATCTTTACAAGTCAGTAACAAACGTAAATAAAGGCGGCCACAGGTCGCCTTTATTTTTGCTCGCGTGTAACATGCAGATGTCTAATTTCTTATAACGTCACCTGCAAAATACGCAATGGAAAAAACCCGTCAACAAGAGTTAACACGCTGGCTGAAACAGCAAAGCGTTATTTCCCGCCGCTGGCTTACGATCTCCCGTCTTCTGGGGTTCGTTAGCGGTCTGTTGATTGTTGCCCAGGCATGGCTGCTGGCCCGCATTCTTAATCACATGATCATGGAGAACATTCCCCGCGAAGCGCTCCTGCTGCCCTTTATTGTTCTGATCCTGGTTTTTGTCCTGCGCGCCTGGGTGGTGTGGCTGCGTGAACGTGTCGGCTTCCACGCCGGACAGCATATCCGCTACGAGATCCGTCGTCAGGTGCTCGACCGCCTGCAGGAAGCCGGGCCCGCATGGATCCAGGGTAAACCGGCCGGAAGCTGGGCGACGCTGATCCTTGAGCAGATCGACGATATGCACGATTACTACGCGCGCTATCTTCCGCAGATGGCGCTGGCGGTTTTTGTGCCGCTGTTGATTGTTATTGCCATCTTCCCGGTTAACTGGGTGGCGGCGCTGATCCTGCTGGGGACCGCCCCGCTGATCCCGCTGTTTATGGCGATGGTCGGCATGGGGGCGGCTGATGCCAACCGCCGCAACTTCCTGGCGCTGGGCCGGCTGAGCGGACATTTCCTCGATCGTCTGCGCGGGATGGAAACCCTGCGTATTTTTGGTCGCGGTGAAGCGGAAACCGAGAATATTCGCCTGGCATCACAGGACTTCCGCCAGCGCACGATGGAAGTGTTACGCCTGGCGTTCCTCTCGTCCGGCGTGCTGGAATTCTTTACCTCGCTGTCGATTGCCCTCGTGGCGGTTTATTTCGGTTTCTCCTATCTCGGCGCGCTGGATTTCGGCCACTACGGCACGGCGGTGACCCTCTCTGCCGGTTTCCTCGCGCTCATCCTGGCTCCGGAGTTTTTCCAGCCGCTTCGCGACCTGGGGACCTTCTATCATGCCAAAGCGCAGGCCGTTGGCGCGGCCGACAGCCTGAAAACCTTCCTGGAGACGCCGCTGGCGCACCCGGAGCGCGGTGACGTGGCGCTGAACGCTAAAGAGCCGGTAACCGTCGACGCGAGCGATTTCTGCATTCTCTCGCCGGAAGGAAAAGTGCTGGCTGGCCCGCTGAACTTTAGCCTGCCCGCTGGGAAACGCGTGGTGCTGGTCGGCACCAGCGGTTCAGGGAAGAGTTCTCTGCTGAATGCGTTATCCGGTTTTATGGCCTACACCGGTTCGCTGCGGATAAACAAAACTGAACTGCGTAATCTCGATCCCGACGCCTGGCGTAAGCAGCTCAGTTGGGTCGGACAAAACCCGCAGCTTCCTGCTTCCACGCTGCGCGAAAACGTGCTCCTGGCACGCCCGGATGCTCGTGAAGATGAACTCCAGTCCGTTCTCGACCGCGCGTGGGTCAGTGAATTTCTGCCGCTGCTCCCGCAGGGTGTCGATACCGTGGTAGGCGATCAGTCTGCCGGGCTGTCTGTCGGCCAGGCACAGCGCGTGGCCGTCGCCCGTGCGCTGCTTAACCCGTGCCAGCTGATGCTGCTGGATGAGCCTGCTGCCAGCCTGGATTCACACAGCGAGCAGCGCGTCATGGCGGCCCTGAGCGCCGCTTCCCTGCAGCAAACCACCCTTATGGTTACCCATCAGTTGGAAGGCATTGCTGACTGGGATGAGATCTGGGTGATGGAAAACGGTCATATTGTTGAGCAAGGCAATTACGCCGCTCTTGTTGCCGCGCAGGGGCCGTTCGCCGCTCTGCTGGCGAACCGTCAGGAGGACATCTGATGCGTGCTCTGCTGCCTTATCTTGCGCTCTATAAACGCCACAAGTGGATGCTGACGCTGGGGATCGTGCTGGCGATTGTCACGCTGCTTGCCAGCATCGGCCTGCTCACGCTTTCCGGCTGGTTCCTGTCGGCCTCCGCCGTAGCCGGGTTCGCCGGATTATACAGCTTCAACTATATGCTGCCGGCGGCAGGCGTGCGGGGTACCGCCATTACCCGTACTGCCGGACGCTATTTCGAGCGGCTGGTCAGCCACGACGCGACGTTCCGCGTCCTGCAGCATCTGCGCATTTACACCTTCAGCAAACTGCTTCCACTCTCCCCTGCCGGGCTGGCGCGTTTTCGCCAGGGCGAATTACTGAACCGTGTCGTTGCGGATGTCGACACGCTGGACCACCTTTACCTGCGGGTGATCTCCCCGATAGTGGGCGCGTTTGTGGTGATTGTGGTAGTTACGCTGGGGCTGTCCGTTCTGGATGTTCCCGTTGCGCTGACGCTGGGTGGAATTATGCTGCTGACGCTCATTATTCTGCCGCCGCTGTTTTATCGCGCCGGGAAATCCACCGGGGAAAACCTGACGCGGCTGCGCGGGGATTACCGCCAGCAGCTGACCTCCTGGCTTCAGGGCCAGGCGGAGCTGACCATTTTTGGTGCCAGCAAGCGCTACCGTGCCCGAATGGAAAGTACGGAGCTGAACTGGCATGAAGCCCAGCGCCGCCAGTCGGAACTGACGGCCTTCTCGCAGGCGCTGATGGTGTTAATCGGCGGCGTGGCGGTGATCGCCATGCTGTGGCTGGCTTCCGGCGGCATTGGCGGTAATACCCAGCCAGGCCCTCTTATTGCCCTCTTTGTTTTCTGCGCGCTGGCCGCATTTGAGGCACTGGCCCCGGTGACGGGCGCTTTCCAGCATCTTGGACAGGTGATCGCCTCTGCCCTGCGCATCACCCAGATTGCCGAACAGAAGCCTGAAGTCACGTTCAGTGCCGGGCAAACCACCGTGCCTGAGCAGGTGGCGCTGACGCTTGATAACGTGACCTTCGCCTATGACAAACAGGCGCAGAACGCGCTGGAGGGTATCAACCTTTCCGTTAATGCAGGGCAGCGGATTGCGATCCTCGGCCGTACCGGCTGCGGTAAGTCGACGCTGCTGCAGCTGCTGACGCGCGCCTGGGATCCACAGCACGGTCAGATTCGTTTTAACAACACGTTGCTGACTGATTTCAGCGAGCAGGCCCTGCGCAAGACCGTGAGCGTTGTTCCACAGCGCGTGCATCTGTTTAGCGCCACCCTGCGCGATAACCTGCTGCTGGCCGCGCCAGAGTCTTCGGACGATGATCTTCGCGCCGTACTGGAGCAGGTCGGACTGCAAAAGCTGCTTGAGGACGAAGGACTAAACAGCTGGCTGGGAGAAGGCGGTCGTCAGCTTTCCGGCGGAGAGCTGCGCCGTCTGGCCATTGCGCGCGCGCTGCTGCATGATGCACCTCTGATGCTGCTCGACGAACCTACAGAAGGGCTTGATGCGACAACCGAGAGTCAAATCCTTGATTTACTGGCAAACGTTATGGCAGGAAAAACCGTCCTGATGGTGACACACCGCCTGCGCGGGCTAGCAAGTTTTGATCGGATAATTGTGATGGACAACGGACACATTATTGAGCAAGGTAGTCACGCAGAGCTGTTGGCGAAACAGGGTCGCTACTACCAGTTCAAACAGCGTCTGTAGACTATATTTGTGTAGCGTCCTCACTCGCGTACTGGAGTTTTGCTGTCATGCGCCTGGTCCAGCTTTCTCGTCATAACATCGCGTTTCCTTCGCCGGAGGGAGCGCTGCGTGAGCCCAACGGGCTGCTGGCCCTTGGCGGTGACCTTAGCCCTGCGCGGCTATTAATGGCCTACCAGCGCGGCATCTTCCCGTGGTTTTCTCCCGGCGACCCGATTTTATGGTGGTCTCCCGACCCGCGCGCCGTGCTGTGGCCAGCGCAGTTCCATCTGAGCCGCAGCATGAAGCGTTTCCATGCTAAATCCCCGTATCGCGTCACGCTGAATCACGCCTTTGGGCAGGTGATCGAAGGCTGTGCCGAAGATCGCCATGAAGGGACGTGGATCACCCGCGATATCGTCAACGCCTACCACCAGCTCCATGAGCTTGGCTACGCCCACTCCATTGAGGTCTGGGAAAAGGGGGAACTGGTTGGCGGCATGTACGGCGTGGCGCAAGGGACGCTGTTTTGCGGCGAATCGATGTTCTCCCGTGCGGTCAACGCCTCGAAAACCGCGCTGCTGGTCTTCTGCGAGGCCTTTGCCCAGCGCGGCGGACGCCTGATCGATTGTCAGGTACTCAACGAGCACACGGCCTCTCTCGGTGCAGTTGACATCCCGCGACGACAGTATATCGAGCATCTGGACGCTTGCCGTCAGGAGAAGCTCCCGCGCGACTTCTGGATCCCCAGAACGCTCTTTATGCCCAATGCTTAAATGTTTTCCGCATATTTTTTGTGAGGGTGTTATAATTATGCCGCAGAGTAGCTTCTGCCTGTTGCCCCGCCGCCGTTTGGGACCCTCGCTTCAGATAACGTCCTGACGTTTATCCTGTCGTCTCCCCTTTACGAATGCGCTTCCTGTTCGGTTGTACCGTGACGCTTGGGCAATGCGCCGAAACTGTTTTGCTGCGTTTTAATCGCGCAATTCTTTACTTAATTGATGAATTTCGGCATTATCTTGCCGGTTCAAAACTTGGTAGTGATACCCCAGAGGATTAGATGGCCAAAGAAGACAATATTGAAATGCAGGGTACCGTACTTGATACGTTGCCTAATACCATGTTTCGCGTAGAGCTGGAAAACGGTCACGTGGTAACTGCGCACATCTCCGGTAAAATGCGCAAAAACTACATCCGCATTTTGACGGGCGACAAAGTGACTGTTGAACTGACCCCGTACGACCTGAGCAAAGGCCGCATTGTCTTCCGTAGTCGCTAATTTTTTCGCCTGTAATGGCAGATGAATATTAAATAAGGCCGGGATATTCCCGGCCTTATTTTTTAGTGGTGCTGTTGATTATTTGAACAATTAGTTGGCGGTTCGTTTGAGATTTGGGGCTGTCTGTTCGACAGTGTAGGAAGTAAAGGGTCTGAAGCTTTATTTTCTATTTTTATGAGCTGCATGTGCGACAGTGCACTTCATCCTGTGGTGATGGTTGTCCATTTCCCTTTTCTAAGCTGCCTGTACGGCAGTGCACATTATGCCTCTGCTTCAAAATCATAATGTTTCTTTCTAAGCTGCCTGTACGGCAGTGCACCCAAGAAACTCGGCGATCAGCTTCTCGCCGCGCGTTTCTAAGCTGCCTGTACGGCAGTGTACCTAGTAGAGCGCTGCAACATCCTGCTTGTCCCATTTCTAAGCTGCCTGTACGGCAGTGCACTTTGCTCAGGAAAACGCATTCCCTATAAATTGTTTCTAAGCTGCCTGTACGGCAGTGCACGTCTACTCTCTTGAAGATGCTTTCCAGCTATGTTTCTAAGCTGCCTGTACGGCAGTGCACTGCAGCTCTGCAATGAGTTCGTTTTTCACATTTTTCTAAGCTGCCTGTACGGCAGTGCACCTGCACCTGCACCTGCACCTGCACCTGACATCATCGCCGGTGTCTTTCTAAGCTGCCTGTACGGCAGTGCACGCGAAATGGGAACCCCGTATACGCGTCGACAATTTCTAAGCTGCCTGTACGGCAGTGCACCGTAAACTGCTGCAACCGGTGGGATGGCGTCATTTCTAAGCTGCCTGTACGGCAGTGCACGGTTTATCCCGCATTTCGGCGGGAATGAGGCCTTTCTAAGCTGCCTGTACGGCAGTGCACGGACCTGCATCCAGTAACGCAATAAGCCCAGGATTTCTAAGCTGCCTGTACGGCAGTGCACTCTGACAACCTTGCTGCTTTTAATCTTGCAAATTTCTAAGCTGCCTGTACGGCAGTGCACACCGCCCGGCACGGTCAGCGAGCTGCAGGTTCTTTTCTAAGCTGCCTGTACGGCAGTGCACCTTTTAATCTTGCAAATGCTGCAGCCGGAACTTTTCTAAGCTGCCTGTACGGCAGTGCACAATAGAAGCATCGATGGCGTAGAGCTCTTCCATTTCTAAGCTGCCTGTACGGCAGTGCACGGAAATTATCGGGCAGGGTTCTATCCCTGTAGTTTCTAAGCTGCCTGTACGGCAGTGCACCCGGACTCAAGCGAGACGGGGAGGGATATCCTTTTCTAAGCTGCCTGTACGGCAGTGCACTGGAATAATATCCTCACACAATCATGATTTTCATACAAAAAAAGCTAAAAACCTTTATCTGACCCTCTTTTTCACCCACTCAAAACTTTCATTTAAAATCAACCTATTACAAGAACGATAAAAATTAGGGTCAAAACATCGTTCTTCTCACAAACCACCCTGCACAAAAAATCCCCATTCCACTCCATCGGACAAATGGCTATACTTAACCATGACAAATGACATTAATCAGGAGGTAACATGAGAACCTGGATCCCCGCCAAGAAACCTGCTGATAACGCACTTTGGCGCTATGCCGGTTTACCCGCGAACAGAGGTATGCGGCTGATAGAATTTCTCAACCAGGGATTGCCCGTCAGCGTGCTCGACAATATTCATGAATGGACGGCCATGTCGAAAGCGGACATTTTGCGCGTTACCGGGATTAACGAACGTAACGTGGCCCGCCGCAAAAGCGCGGGACGGACGCTGACGCCGGATGAGAGCGAACGCGTAGCCCGTTTTGTTCGGGTGCTGGATGCGGCCGTCGACTATTTTGGCAGTAAAGAAGAAGCATGGAACTGGCTTCAGTCGCCGGTGCGCGGGCTTGGCAATGTTGCGCCTGTTGACCTGATCGCTACGGAAACCGGTGCACTGGAAGTCACCGATTTGATTGGTCGTCTGGAACACGGAGTGTTTGCATGATTTTTTATCGGCTGGTGACGGGACGCTATGCCAGCGAAGCGTGGAGTGGAAGCGGCGCAAATCAGTACGGCGGTCGCTGGAATCATAAAGGCCACCCAGCCGTGTATGTGTCCACCTCCATCTCGCTGGCCTCACTGGAGATTTTGGTGCACGTCAGAAAAGATACCGTGTTAAATCAGTACCAGCTTTTCAGCATTGATATCCCGGATGACCAGATTGATTACCTGGATAAAGCCTGGCTCCCCGAGGACTGGCAGGAAAATCCGGCACCGGTATCGACGATGGATCTGGGAACCGGGTGGTTGCAGGCTAGCAGTGCCCTCGCGCTTATCCTACCTTCCTGCATCATACCCTATGAAAACAATGCCATCCTTAACCCCTTACACCCGGCATTCCACACGGCGCTCGGTTCTGTTCAGCAACTGCCCTTTATTTTTGATACCCGTCTCGCAGAAAAAACCGCACCCTGAACGCTGATGCGGCTGTGTTTTCTCAGAACCAGGGAACTGTCGCTGTCGCGCTCATCCCGTAGGTTGAAAAGCGTCCATCCACGGGTGCGGGAAGCAACTCACCATGACGAATAAAAAGCCTGAAAGACTGACCTGTTGAGAGGCTACGTAAATTAAGCCAGGGCAAATCAGTCCGCGCCTCTTCCATTTTTAATAGGCGCTGCTGCGCCTCTTCCTCAGTGATCCATCCTTTTTTTACCGAACGGCGCATAAGCCGCTGCGCGCTGCTTTTCACCTGCACACGGGACACGCATCGCCATTGCTTTACCTCTGGAACGGGTTGTATCGCCGTGCACAGGCAGTAATCGCTTAGTCCCTTTCGCCATGCCAGGGAGTCGAGCTCGCTTAACGCCTGTTGCGAACCGTGCAGGCGTAACATCGCGCCGGGCTTTATGCCATGTGCAGGGAAGCTGATACCAATATCCCCCAGCCCCCGCTGTCCCAGCGCACGATGCAGTTTAGCCATCAGCGCGGCCATCAGCATCTCCTCGCTGAACTCCGGGTCGGGCAGGACGCGGATCTCAAGATAGTGATCCATAACCACTCCTTACTCGCCCTTCTCACCGAAGACGCCGCCGCGGATCAGGACGGCCATCACATAATGCTGCTGTTCAACGTCAGGCTTTTGGCCCTTCGTCACCCAGTTGTCCAGCAAGGTATAGAAGTCCATTTTCTCTTTCGGCTGACGACAAGCCACACCGCGACTGGTGACTGAGCCGTACGGCTCAACGGCAATAGCGCCCAGCGCATCTACCTGAGGGTGCCAGGTATCGATAGTTCGAATGGCATTACCGATTTTCTGCGAATGCATGCCCGCAACGCTGTCTACCTGATACAACAGGCGGCTCTTGCTGCTGTTGCTGTCCAGAACCAGCTCCTGCGACGGGAAGATCTCCTGTCCGGCACCGAGTAGCACCTGCGCTTCGACGTTCAACAGCACAAAATCTTCGCCGCTAAGCCCTTTTTCGATTTCCTGGGCCAGTGCGTTTAGGCTCTCGTCGCTGGCAGAAAAATCTCGCAGCGCATAACTGTACGCATCAAACGTCCACGACTTACTGCCCGTCACGGTCACGATAATTTTTTCTGCACCGACGCGGTTACGCCATAAAAAACGTCCGTTCGCCAGGTTAGTTGCGTAGCGGCGCGCCAGTTCGGCAAAACCGTGTTCACTGATATAGCCGTCGATAACCTGCTGAAGTTCATCCTGATAGGCGCGATCGTTACACACTGATGGCGTCGACAGGTTGCCCAGCACGCGTAGGGTAAACTTCACCTTCAGGGTGCCTGCATCGGCAGGAAGCGCCGCCACATCCACACGCTGCAGGTTCGCTTTCTGGATCTCGGCATCCAGTTTAGCCGGATCGTTGGTCAGGGCATTTTTCAGGCGGTTCGAAATCGTACCGCGGACCGCCTTTTCCTGTATACGGATCGGTTGCCACTGCTTGCCCTGCCAGCTTCCGGAATACATCACCGCATCCGAGGTTGCCAGCTTACGTTCAAATGCCAGTACGGATGCCGTTTTAACGGCCGTTGGAGCCTTTGCCATAGATAAGTCCTTTTTAATTAAGATGTTCAGTTGTCACCGGCGCGCCCGCGCCCTGACAGTAATAGCCCGTTTCCGTCGTCCGATAACGCCAGAAAATCTCGTCCAGTGACCGAATACGGTGCAGACCGCACCACTCGCCCACGCCATACACCGCTTCGGTAAATGCAAAGGGCGTTTCCGCATCGCGCGCGTTTGCCACGACGCCAGGGGCGTAGAGTTCAGAGATACGCTGGTAGCCGGTCATTAATGGCACCAGATAACCGGAATTGGGTTTGGGAACAACATGCCAGTTGGCCGGTTCACCTTCGCGTATGTTGCCGTCTTCCGGCGTTTCGGCCTGTATTTTTAGCGCAGCAAAATCCAGCCAGGCGTCAAGCAGCGTGGCGTTAGGATCGTTTTCAAGAAGCATTTGATGATGTTCGCCCAGCCAGCTACTTCGGTCGCGTAAAGCAAAGCCCGGCATCAGTTGCCACTGTAATCGGCCCATCTCCTGAGCGCTGGCAGGCATCGCCATAACGGAAATATTCTGGATATCCACGATGATTCCTCCGGCCAGCCGGAGCGTAGGGCACACCTGAGACAGAAACTCGGCCAGGTCGCGTTGCCCGTATTCACCGTTGGGGATTTCCCCGTGACACTCGAGCAGCAGCGAAACCGTCATGTGCATGCGCCCCTCTTCGTTAAAGGAGGCCGTTTTCGCGTCCCGTGTAAGCGGATTGCGGGTCAGGGCAAACTGATAATCGCGGCCAGACGTGTGAGCATGGATCTGTTGTTCGTGGCTGACCACGGCACAGCCATCAATGCGCAGCCCGTGCGTTTCGGTCAACCTGCGCGACAGCGCATGGGCAAATCCCAGGAAATGGGTAATGGCGGGGAAACCGTAAGTCAGGCCAGCAATCGCGTTGGCGTTTTCGACGCTGATACGGCGAAGCAGGATCAAGGAACTCATTTCAGCGCCTCCCGGATAATTTTTTCCATCTCACGCAGGTTATTGCGTAAACGCTCACGGGTTTGCCATTCACGCTGTTCCACATACCCCAGGTCCTTCAACGCCTTGCTCAGACGCGCGTTAAGCCACAGGGCAAAATCTGTCGCGACGCTAACCTGCCAGTCGTCTTTATCCCGCTCGAGCCGAAAAGCCTCATCGGTTTTGGTGCGCCAGGGATCGAGCCAGAGTTGTTGATGAGTGACTAATCGTTCGCACGAGAGCGTCCAGTTTTGCCACGTATCACGCTGTAGTTCTGACGCCACCACAAACAGCAGGTCGATAAGCGCATCAATGTATTCATCACGCGCTTCGCGAATACGGACGTTGGTGTAATCACCGGTTCTGGTCAGTAAAGACACAAGCAGCTGGACAGTGCTGTTTGCACGTCGATCAAACTGACCACCTGAAGTGAAAATAGAACGTAACGTCGTCGGCGGCTTGTCTGCTCTTTTCCACTGCGGCGGCTGACAGGAAAGCAGCCAGCTACGCCCGCCGCGGACGCTGTTGAGATAGGAAATGTTTTGCGGTTTGGTGCCACCAAAGTGTATTTCCGCTGAATGCGGGAAAAGCGTCAGCGGAGTGGGATGCCAGGTTTTCTCCCGGCGCGCTTTCCAGATGGCTTTAACATCGTCGCCAAAACGGAAGGCAATCATTTTCTGATGCATGGCGTGAACAAGCGAGGTGGCAAATAACGGGCTCAGCAGATGGTAATTTTCACCTACCGGGAAATAGCCCTGTTTAGCCAGCTTGTGTGAAGCGAGCTCTCCGGGCGTTAAGGCACGGGAAAATCCCGCAATCCATTCATCCAGTTGGTTTGCGTCATCGGTAAAAGCTGCCAGCGCAGCGCGATCTCCGCGTTTCAGGCTTGCCAGTAGAGAATCACCACCGTTAACCCGCGTTTGCAGTAATTTCGCGACGTCCAGCGCCGCGGCGTTTCCCACGGCATCCGGTTCCAGACCTGACAACGCAGCGGTGCTGAGATACCCTTCCAGCGCCACTGCCTCGCTGTAGATACTGCTGCTTTTTGAATCCCCGTGGGTAAATTTCGCCGCATGGGTCACGAGGTTAATTTGTCCGGCTCGCTTCGCGGCATCCGTCAGCCAGGCTCTCGGTTCATAGCGAAGCTCCAGTTCCCGGCGTTCTGCCGCAAGCGTTGCGCTATCTGTATCGCTACGCTTTGCGGCCTCTTTATCAAATGCTTCCAGCTTTGTTTGCCGTCGTCCGGCAATGTACTCAGCGATGAAAACGCTTAGTGCTTCAACTGACATACTCGCTCCTGGCTCCTTATCGATATTCCCTGAACACACCCAACACCGGGTGATATAGCCATTGCTCTGTCTCCTCCTCCCTGCTGATCCTCAATGTGATTTCGCCATACCGTAGCGATACCGCAGCCAGCTCCATCTGTCTTGTCTCGGCCAGCGCCTGTAATACCTCGCCATAATCAATCGCCATCCACGGCTCTACGCCGTGAGCCATCGATAAGGTCTTCTCGCAAAACCGTCCCGCAGGCTTTAACACCCCGTTTTCCTGCATCAGGCAAAACTCAGGTTGCTCACCTTCCTCCTCCATACTCAAAAAGAAAGTATCCTGCGGCGACGAGCGGCGAAACGGCGTCCGCCGCTGCAACTCACCGTTCCACGTCAACGGCAGCCGCCACCACGACGCGGCTACCGCATCTGACCGTTCGCCGCCGTCCAACAATGCGGCTCGCAACCGGGCATGCTCCAGCGCCGCCAGCGCATTGCCGGGCAGGTTTTCAACGATGCGCGGGATCGCATTCAGCGTGCGATAGCCCTCTTCGCTGAGTAGCTCATGGAGATCGTGGTGAGGCAGAAGATGATGTTCAGTTTCAAAACCGGGTCGGCAGTAGGCGACCTTTTCTCCGCGAAGCGCACGCACATTGCGTTCCAGAATCACAAGGTTTTCGCTCTCAGGCACGATCTGACGATGCCGCTGAATACGCCCTGCAAACTGAATAAGTGAACGCATCGAACTCGGCTCGATAATCCCCCAGTCGGCATCAAAATCGCGCCCGACTTCCAGAACGGATGTGCCGAGCACGACAAAGAGATGATGCTGTTCCGGTGACGTCAGCGCCTGCTTAACGTCAGGCAACTGCCAGACCTGCTGCGGTTTGTGCCGCGCGAACGCGGCATCGAGTCGTTTTTCAATCGCCGCACGCACAGCCAGCGGGTGCTGGCTGTGGTACACGCAATAATGAATGCGGTAATTCTCCGGAGAAGGTAATGCCATCAGCGCCTGCGCGACGGCAACCAGCGGGTTGATGTTCGCCATCCTCACCAGACCAAACGACACGGTTTTGCCGCTTTTGTGCGTGCTGCGATGATCGTCGTGCAGCGCGATAATTTGCTGGTGTAGCGTCTGTGCCAGCGCGGAGATGACATCTGCCGACCTTGAAGACTGTGTCTCCACGGCAGCCAGTTTCCCCAGACGAAGCCGCGGCTGTTCAGGCAGACGTTTGATTCGCTGGCGAACAAAGTCGTCATGCGCCCGGCGAAAATGCGCATCGTCGGTCACATCCTGCGACTGCGCGCCGTATTCATCAAACCAGGCGCAACAGATAGTCGTCGGTCTGTCCGACTGACCGCACGCCGCCTGCCAGGCTTTGCGCCCTTCCCGATAGGCTTCAAACAGCGCTTCCGTTAATGCAGGGGGCAGCGTTGCGGAGGAGAGCAACACGCGAGAGCCGAGCATGCCCGCCCAGTTCACTAGCCGACAAAGGGCGTGCAAATCATCAACGTCAAAATCATCAGGCTCGTCAAGCACCAGGTCGCTGGTCAGCAGGCGCAGCATGGCGGGGATCTGCCTGCCGCCGCGCACGCCTTCCGTGGCAGGCATCAGGTGATCGATGGTTGTCACCAGCACCGGGGCACTGACCAGACGGTTGAGCGCCGGTTCTTTCGCCAGCCATTGCTGCGCGATCCCGCTACTGGTCGCCCCTTCATAATGCACGTAATGATGGCTGGCGAAGAACGCTTCGTCGCTGGCGCTACTGATATCTTCGGTATCATTGCCCTGATACAACTCCTTCACGGCTGCGGCACCGGTCACCACGGCCAGCGTGTCGTCATCCAGCCCCAGGCGCGTCTGCAAAGCCTGCCCCGTTTGCAGCGTCAGCGTGCGTAACCCCAGCGCCACGCTGAAACGACATCCCGCCTGCTCATCTGCCAGCGCGTACATAATTCTGGCATTGGCGAAAGTTTTACCGCATCCGGTGGAGGCCATACTGATACCGAAGAAGCCCTGTTCTGCGCTCTTCTCACGCAGGGAAGAGGCGACATCCCAGGCCTTGTTCTGCCAGTCAAAACGCTCTTCTTTCGCCCTTTCCCGAAACGTTTTATGCCGGGCGATGGCGGGCAATGAACGGCGCAACGCAGGAAGAGAACGCCCCATCAATAGCGCCTGATGCGCGACACCGACATTGTGCTCATCCAGTTTTTGCTTAAGCTGCCCGGACTGGCGGTCGCTGTTGGCCCAGCACGGGATGGCATCGTCCTGCCATCCTGAATAAGCGGGTTGTGAGGAGTACACGTGATCGGCCAGCATCAGCGACAGGCGGGCAAGATGGAGGGTGAAGAGATTATCCAGCGATCCCGCGTGAAGCAGCGCAGGCAGGTTCCGGATGCGTTTACCAATTTGCCGGGCCTTCTCGCGCCAGGCTTGACTCTTTAGCGGCGTTCCGTGGGGGAATTTCCAAACATTTTTAAAATCACGCGCTTTCCACTGATGTTTTTCGGTAGATTTATGATTAAGCGCGTTCCAGTCCGCATTTAGCTGCCGCTCAAGCCAGCCTTCGCTGTACAGTAACGAGGAATTTGCCGGGTACGGTTGAGGTAAGCGGTGGTGCGATAGCATTAGCCACGCCACCACCCTCGCTAACGGGGGCAATTTTTCGAACGGGCTATTGCTCCACTCTGCGCTGTCCATCTTCAGCGCTTTCAGCATGGCTTTTTCGTCAGCGGCCTTAAGCTGCGTTAACGATGCCAGCCACTGTTCATCGCTACGCTCTCCTACAAACGCCTCGAACAGACGAACCGAAATCCACTCGTGGCGGTACGGCTGACAAACGTGCTGACTTTCCCCCTTGAGCGTCTGCTGGAAGCACATCCCCGCTTTGCCAAAATCATGAAATAGCCCGGCGATCGCCGCCAGCAGGGCGATGCTTTCCGCGCTTTGCCAGCGGTGTTCACCGTCGTTGCGAATAACTTGTAGCGTCGTGCGATTCGTTGGCACCCGCCCCTGCGCGTTAAAGCGACGCAAATTTCCGACTATCCACAGCAGTTCGGTTTGACCGTTTTTTTTCAGCCAGTGGCAGGCCACGGCGGTGTTACGACGGGCCGTTTTACGCAGCAGCTTGCGCAGCGTGACGACGCCTTCCATTGTAATCGTCGTCTGCCAAGCCGCGTCACCCGTGCGCTCAGCAAACTGATCGATAATCCGGCAGCTTTGCTCGCGCGCACGTTTGGTACATCGGGAGATAATCAGCACATTCATTTTTCAACGCCCACCAGAGAGTGCGAGGTTTCCTGCAAGGTAGCGATCATCACATCCAGCGCTTCTGCCTGTTGAAACGCGTTGATGCAGCGCTGACGAAACTGTTGATTATCCTCACCCTCCATCGCCGCAATAAAGGCCTGCGGCATAACGAGGGCGTCTTTGATTAAATCGGCAATATCAAAAACCAGCCCGCCGCGTCGGGTTTTTCCGTGCATGACGGCCAGACCATGAGGAATGCCCGTCACCCAGGCCGCGACGGCCGCCAGCCCGTAGGCCAGATAGTTGCCCTGATCGAGAAAACAGTTGGCCATATCCGTCCCGCCACCGCGTTTGGCGCGGGTAAAGCTGCCATAGCCCACCGTCTGGCTGGTAAGTTTGTAGAGCGATTTTGTGAGCTGCGCTTCCTGGAGCATCAGCGAGGTGTGATCCTGTGCGTTTTCCATACCCGTTCTGGCCCGCTCCAGAGTAGCCTCCAGCACGACCTTATCAGGCTGAAAAGGCGTTTCTCGCTGTATTCGCAGCCTCTCCCACTGTTTTTCAATTTGCTGTAAACGGATAAATTGAAACCGCTTTGCCGCCTGCAGACGTTTTTCTTCATCAAACCAAAATGAGACCCAGTTTTGTAAATATGCGGTCGGACGGTATTCGCTTTGCGGGCTGAGCCAGGAGACGTCAATGTCCACCTCGTTCGCAGAATACAGCGGTGTGCCATCCGTTCCACAGAAACCGACCATCACGCCAGCTCGGGCAAACTCCCGCATTGCCATTTGCGTAACGGATGTTCCCATTCCCAGCATCACTGCCGTGGTATTCGCGATGGGAATATTCCAGTAAAAAGACTCTTTCCCTTCCTGGGTGACATATTCAACACGCCCACCATTCACCTGGATGCGGCATTTCTCCAGGTAATAAATGTTGGCGCGTTTTGAATGCAGGATGGTTTTTAAATCTGTTGGGGTAACGCTGTTTGCAGGCATAGCAACGGCTTTTATTTCAAGGTAATGAATGCGGATATGTTATCGGAGATGAGAGAAATACAAATGTGATATATATCAAATGAATGGAAATTTCTGTGATAACTCAACAAAAATACAACCTTTTTTAAAAGTATTATTTTTACAAATAATATATACACGGAATATAATTAACCCCTGAATGGGATTTTTATTTAATCTGCAAATGGAAAGCGTGTGGATGATGGTATTTCGTTTTAAATAGACGAGATGAATATTTGTGAGGAATGGGTTTACTTGTACTGTCTATGGGACAGTAACGCTATTTCCACGGCATTAAAGCCCAGAGGGGCTTTCAAAGCTGACTGTACGGCAGTGAACAACGCCCCGTTTCCCTGTCCCTCTTCCGACACGTTTCTAAGCTGCCTGTACGGCAGTGAACGCGCCTCAGAAGTTGGTCCCCCCGCTCCGCAGTTTCTAAGCTGCCTGTACGGCAGTGAACACTGACTTGTGCCGGTGACCTGAATCGCGTCGTTTCTAAGCTGCCTGTACGGCAGTGAACACCCTCGATCAAATCCACGCAGAAGCAATGCATTTCTAAGCTGCCTGTACGGCAGTGAACAAATCCAAATCAACCCCAACGATGACGCTCGATTTCTAAGCTGCCTGTACGGCAGTGAACACGATGTCAGCGATATCGAACGCGATATTGAACTTTCTAAGCTGCCTGTACGGCAGTGAACCTGTTAGAAGTGCAGAGCGTCATCATCGGAGATTTCTAAGCTGCCTGTACGGCAGTGAACTAGCTCACCATCCTGGAACCATTGGGCTATCATTTCTAAGCTGCCTGTACGGCAGTGAACTTTTTATGCTCAATGTCGTGACGACACAACCGTTTCTAAGCTGCCTGTACGGCAGTGAACTGAAAGGAAACTACGCCATCTTATTGTTAGAAAAGAAAATAATCAACTTCCTGCATAAAACCCTTTTTTCTGGTACGTAAATTCGCATTATATAAATCAAAAGGTTACGTAATCATCAAAAAAAAAGGGTCTAGCCGGTGGCGTCAGGGGCCTACTTCGGACGTCACAAACTACATTCAGGAAATAATGTGAACTACCGTTTCTGCACGTTGAGGCGCAACGACATCTGCAACCATAGAATGCGTGATGTCATGGAGCAGTCCTGTAAGAAGCGGCAGCATGTCGCGGTCAAAATGCGACACCAGTAGCACATGATTCAACGCCCGGCAGTAATCACACTTCGTTTCTGTATCTTCAAGCAACCACTCTTTTTGTCGCGGTTGTTCCGCTTCTTCCTCAAATTCCACCACCTGAAAATCACGCATTGATTCTGTGAGGCCGGATTTCACCTCTTCCAGGTAGGCTCCGAGACAACGGCAAACGGGCTGCGTTTGCGGAAGTGATTTGCAATCCAGCAGGATTTCGGTGAGCAGTTGGCAGCGCTCTGCAAGGGTTGGGAGATCGGGGTTGAGGGAGAGTTCGGTGTAGAGTTGGGCGAAGCTATTAATATTAGTCATATGTGATCCTTTATGCACGCAAGATTATCTGTGCACACACTTTCAGGACGCCAATCCCGGCACCTGATTTTGCAGGTGCGCCGCCATTTTATTACTGTGGATTTATCCAGCAACTGACTTCGAAAGAAACTGGAAAGCGCCTCGCAAAATTCCTCTGCGGCCTGCTGCCCTCTCCCACGGGGATAGGGAGAAAAGCAGGCATAAAAAAACCGGGCTATAGCCCGGTTTTTAAGACCTACCTTACAACTCAGTGAGCCGCTTCCGGCTTGTGCTTCGCCGCACTCTGGAAATCGTACGTCAATTCGTTCTTCGCCTGGTCCAGCGCCACGGTCACCTGACCGCCGTCTACCAGCGAGCCAAACAGCAGCTCGTTCGCCAGCGGTTTCTTCAGGTTGTCCTGAATCACGCGCGCCATCGGACGGGCCCCCATCGCGCGGTCGTAGCCTTTCTCGGCCAGCCAGTTGCGGGCCTCCTGGCTCACTTCCAGCGAGACGCCTTTCTGATCTAGCTGAACCTGCAGTTCGACGATGAACTTATCCACCACCTGATGGATCACCTCGGTAGACAGGTGATCGAACCAGATAATGTTGTCCAGACGGTTACGGAACTCCGGCGTGAAGATCTTCTTGATCTCCTCCATCGCATCGGTGCTGTTATCCTGGTGGATCAGGCCGATGGATTTGCGCTCGGTTTCACGTACCCCGGCGTTAGTGGTCATCACCAGCACCACGTTGCGGAAGTCCGCCTTGCGCCCGTTGTTATCGGTCAGCGTCCCGTTGTCCATCACCTGCAACAGGATGTTGAACACGTCCGGGTGCGCTTTCTCGATTTCATCGAGCAGCAGGACCGCATGCGGATGCTTGATCACCGCGTCGGTGAGCAGGCCGCCCTGGTCAAAGCCGACGTAGCCCGGAGGTGCACCAATCAAACGGCTGACGGTGTGACGCTCCATATACTCGGACATATCAAAGCGCAGCAGCTCAATGCCCAGCGCTTTGGAGAGCTGAACCGTCACCTCGGTTTTCCCCACGCCGGTCGGGCCGGCAAACAGGAAGGAACCAACGGGCTTGTGGTCATGCCCCAGGCCGGCACGGGCCATCTTGATCGCTTCGGTTAAGGCCTCAATGGCTTTATCCTGACCAAAGACCAGCATTTTCAGGCGATTGCCGAGGGTGCGCAGCGTATCGCGATCGCTCTGAGAAACGCTCTTCTCAGGAATACGCGCGATGCGGGCGACCACGGACTCGATATCCGCCACGTTAACGGTTTTCTTACGCTTGCTGGCCGGCATCAGGCGCGCACGCGCCCCGGCCTCATCAATCACGTCAATCGCCTTATCCGGCAGGTGACGGTCGTTGATGTATTTCACCGCCAGCTCCACCGCCGCACGCACCGCTTTCGCGGTGTAACGCACGTCGTGGTGCGCTTCGTACTTCGTTTTCAGGCCGTTGATGATCTGCACCGTTTCGTCAACCGACGGCTCGGTGACGTCGATTTTCTGGAAACGACGCGCCAGCGCGCGATCTTTCTCAAAAATGTTGCTGAACTCCTGGTACGTCGTGGAGCCCATCACGCGGATCTTGCCGCTTGAAAGCAGCGGTTTGATCAGGTTTGCTGCATCCACCTGGCCACCGGAAGCCGCCCCTGCGCCGATGATGGTGTGGATCTCATCGATAAACAGGATGCTGTTGGTGTCCTGCTCCAGCTGTTTCAGCAGCGCCTTGAAGCGTTTTTCAAAATCACCGCGGTATTTAGTGCCCGCCAGCAGCGAGCCAATATCCAGCGAGTAGATGGTGCAGTCGGCAATCACTTCCGGCACGTCGCCCTGCACAATGCGCCAGGCAAGACCTTCGGCAATCGCCGTTTTACCCACGCCTGACTCGCCCACCAGCAGCGGGTTGTTCTTGCGGCGACGGCACAGCACCTGAATCGCGCGCTCCAGCTCTTTATCGCGGCCAATCAGCGGGTCGATGCCGCCAACGCGAGCAAGCTGATTAAGGTTGGTGGTGAAGTTTTCCATACGATCCTCCCCGCCTGCTTGCTCTTCATTGTTATTGACCTGATTGCTGGAATCCGATGCCTGGTTAGGCTCGTCTTTGCGCGTTCCGTGAGAAATAAAGTTAACCACGTCGAGGCGGCTGACTTCGTGTTTGCGCAGCAGGTAGGCAGCCTGTGACTCCTGCTCGCTGAAGATGGCGACTAAGACGTTTGCGCCAGTCACTTCGCTACGTCCGGAAGACTGGACGTGGAATACCGCGCGCTGCAGCACGCGCTGGAAGCTGAGCGTCGGCTGCGTGTCGCGCTCCTCTTCACTGGCTGGCAGCACCGGTGTGGTTTGTTCGATGAAGGCTTCGAGTTCCTGACGTAGCGCCACCAGATCCACGGAGCAGGCTTCCAGCGCTTCGCGGGCAGATGGGTTGCTAAGCAGTGCGAGCAGTAAATGCTCGACGGTCATAAACTCATGTCGGTGCTCACGCGCTCTGGCGAAAGCCATGTTTAAACTGAGTTCCAGTTCTTGATTGAGCATAGGCACCTCCCCCAATTTTATGCCTTATCAGGCCTTTTCCAGCGTACACAGCAACGGATGCTCGTTCTCCCTCGCATAGTCGTTCACCATCGCCACTTTGGTTTCCGCCACTTCGGCGGTAAAAATGCCGCAGATAGCTTTGCCACGATAATGAACGGTAAGCATCAGTTGCGTTGCACGTTCTACATCATAAGAAAAGAACTTTTGTAGCACGTCAATAACAAATTCCATCGGCGTGTAATCATCGTTCATTAACATAACTTTATACATAGATGGCGGTTTTAGCGCGTCGCGCACTTTATCTTCCGCCAGCTGGTCAAAATCCAGCCAGTCGTTGGTCTTACCCATTTTGCATAACCACTTTGAATCTACCTCAGATGTTAGATAACAATCATCTATTACTGTCATCCGCGATGTCTGTCACAAACTGTTGCAATAGCGTTAACTGCTTCAAACTTTGGTTGATTATTGTCCCAACTCCAGCGCCAAACGCTTGACGACGTCTTTCGTTTATCTAAATTGTACAAGCGTGAGATGGCGAGGTTTTGAACAGCCCCCACTCCACCACCGGTTCATTCCATCTTAATTTATAAGATTTACGAAGGATGTCGAAGCATGGAAATGGGTACTGTTAAGTGGTTCAACAACGCCAAGGGGTTTGGCTTCATCTGCCCCGAAGGCGGCGGCGAAGATATCTTCGCTCACTATTCCACCATTCAGATGGATGGTTACAGGACGCTCAAAGCCGGGCAGTCCGTCCGGTTCGATGTACACCAGGGACCAAAAGGCAATCATGCAAGCCTAATCGTACCCGTTGAAGCAGAAACGGTTGCATAGCTCTCTGTTTTATTGTGTACATCACGCAGTCAAAATGCCAGCCCGATCGGCTGGCATTTTTATTTTCGGGTTATTCCCGAGCCAGCGCGTCCACCGGATCCAGCCGCGCCGCGTTGCGCGCAGGCAGCCAGCCAAACAAAATCCCGGTAAAGGTGGAACACAAAAACGCGGTGAGTATCGCCATCGGCGAGAAGCCAATCTCCCAGCCGGGTAAAAAGAGCTGGAGCGCAAAGGCAATCATCATCGAGAGCGCAATGCCCATCGCGCCGCCCACCAGGCATACCAGCACCGCTTCAATTAAAAACTGCTGAAGCACGTCGCTGGCCCTGGCCCCAACCGCCATGCGGATGCCAATCTCCCGGGTGCGTTCAGTTACCGACACCAGCATGATATTCATCACCCCGATACCGCCAACGACCAGCGAGATCACCGCCACCAGCGTCAGGAACAACTGAAGAGTACGTGTGGTCTTTTCCGCCGTTTTCAAGAGGCCGTCCATATTCCAGGTGAAGAAATCCTTCTTCCCGTGGCGCAACGTTAACAGCCGTTCCAGCTGCTGTTCCGCCAGCGCGCTGTCGTAGCCCTCCTTCACGCGCACGGTGATGGAGTTAAGCCACGACTGGCCCATAATCCGCCCGGAGATGGTGGTATACGGCAGCCAGACGCGCAGGATCTTGCTGCTGCCGAACATCGACTGCTTCTCTTCCGCCACGCCAATGACCGTGGCAGGCATGTTGCCGACGAGGATCACTTCGCCCACCACGTTCGCTTTATTGGGGAAAAGCTGCCTGCGCGAGTTGGCGTCCAGCACCACCACCTGCGCCCTCCCCGCCAGCTGCTCGGCGTTGAAAGTGGCCCCTTCGCTGAAGGTCATGCCGTAGACGTTGAAGTAGTCGCCGCTCACGCCGTTGGCGCTGGCCGCCACGTCGATGTTGCCGTAGCGCAGACGCAGGTTTTGCGAGACCGCAGGCGTGGCGGAGTTCACCCACGGCTGCTTCTGAATCGCCGCCAGATCGTCATACTTGAGCGCCTGCTGATACTGCGGCTCGTCGTCGCCGAAGTCTTTGCCGGGATAGACGTCAATGGTGTTGGTCCCGATGGCGCGGATATCCGCCAGCACCAGCTGCTTGGCCGCGTCGCCCACCACCACAATCGACACCACCGAGGCAATACCGATAATGATGCCGAGCATGGTCAGCAGGGTGCGCATTTTGTTGGCCGCCATCGCCAGCCAGGCCATGGTCAGCGCTTCACGAAAGCCGCTGGAGAACTGCGCCCAGCCGGTCGACGCAGGCAGCGCTTCCTTCGGTGCCGCCGCGCGGGACTCACGCGGCGGCGGGTTGCTCACCAGCTCGCCGTCGTGGATCTCTATAATGCGTTCGGCCTGCTTTGCCACCTGCGGATCGTGGGTAACGATAATCACCGTGTGGCCCTGATCGCGCAGCTGGTGCAGGATCGCCATCACCTCTTCGCCGGAGTGGCTGTCGAGCGCCCCGGTCGGTTCATCCGCGAGGATCACCTGCCCGCCGTTCATCAGGGCGCGGGCAATACTCACGCGCTGCTGCTGGCCGCCGGACAGCTGCGAGGGCTGGTACTCCACCCGCTCCGCCAGCCCCAGACGCGTTAACAGCGCCTTCGCGCGCTCGAGGCGTTTCTTCCGCTCAACGCCCGCATACACCGCGGGAACCTCCACGTTCTGCGCCGCGCTCAGGTGAGAGAGCAAGTGGTAACGCTGGAAGATAAAGCCAAAGTGTTCCCGGCGCAGCTTCGCCAGCGCGTCGCCGTCCAGCGTGGAGATATCGGTTCCGGCCACGCGATAGGTACCGCTGGTGGGTTTATCCAGACAGCCGAGAATGTTCATCAACGTCGATTTACCGGAGCCCGATGCCCCGACAATCGCCACCATCTCGCCCGCCTCCACGCTCAGGGAGATGCCTTTCAGCACCTCCACCGGGCCGTCGCCGGACGGATAGCTGCGACGAATGTCCTTCAGCTCAAGCAGCGCGGTCATTTAGCGGCTCCGGGCAGGCTTTCACTGACAACAACCTCCTCGCCCTCTTCCAGCCCTTTCTCCACTACCACGTCGGTGTCGTTGCGCGCGCCAATCACCACCTCGCGCTCGCGCGTTTCACCGTTGCGCAGCACTTTCACCTTGTAGCGATTGTCCCCGGCGGATTCACCCAGCGCGGAGAGCGGAACGGTCAGCACGTTCTTCACGCCGGTCAGCTGGATGTGCACCTGCGCGGTCATGTCCAGGCGCAGCACGCCCTTCGGGTTTGGCACTTCAAAACGCGCATAGTAGAAAATGGCGTCGTTAACCTTTTCCGGCGTCGGCAGAATGTCTTTCAGCACGCCTTCGTAGCGGGTCTGAGGATCGCCGAGTACGGTAAACCAGGCATTCTGACCCGGCTTAAGATGGATCACGTCCGCCTCGGAGACCTGGGCCTTCACCAGCATGGTGCTCATGTCCGCCAGCGTCAGAATGTTTGGCGCCTGCTGGGCGGCAATCACCGTCTGGCCCTGCAGCGTGGTAATTTGCGTCACTTCCCCGGCCATCGGCGCGACGATTTTTGTGTAATCAAGATTGGTTTTCGCCGTATCCAGCGAGGCCTGATTACGCTTGATTTGCGCGTCGATCGTGCCAATCTGCGCCTGTTTCACCGCCAGTTCAGTCGCGGCGGTGTCTAAATCCTGTTTCGAGATAGCCTGGGTTTTCGCCAGCGCCTGCTGGCGGGTCAGCGTCACCTGCGCCAGGTTACGCTCTGCCTGCGCCTGCGCACGCTGTGCGCGCAGCTCCATCAGCGTCGCTTCTACTTCGCGGATCTGGTTCTCAGCCTGCTCGGGATCGATAACGCCAAGCAGCTGGCCTTTTTTCACCTTGTCGCCAATCTCTACCGACAGCGTTTTCAGCTGGCCGCTGACCTGAGCGCCGACGTCAACTTTGCGCAGCGCATCAAGTTTGCCCGTCGCAAGGACATTTTGCTGCAGTTCACCCGGACGAACGATCAGCGTCTGGTACTGCGGCACAGGCGCGTTAAGCACCTGCCATAACCAGAATCCACCGGCTACAATCACCAGCGCCAGCAGCAGAAACAGCGTTCTGCGTTTTCCCTTGAGGTTCATAAATATTCCAAATAAATGTTCTGGCAATAATAAACGTTGATTCTATCTAAACGACTCCTTAACGAAACCCCTGTTCTCCGAAATCACCTTAATTTGTTTACAAGACGTTGATATTTCCCCTGCTGAAATAGCGGTATTCCAAAAGACTCAGGATTTATCATGTCTTCTATCGTCGATACACCTCTTCCAAACCTGACGCAGCCGACATCCGGCTGGCAGCTCTTCAAAAATCTGGCGTTCGGCAAGATCGCGCCCGGCCTTGCATGGCAGAACCCCGCCTATCGCCGTAAGTTCATGCTGCGTTCTCTGGCGACGCCCGTGAGCACGTCTCGCCTGTTAACAAACCTCGCTAAGCAGCCGCGTCTGATGCAGATGCTGCAGGTGCAGCCCGGTCTGCCGTGTCGGCTTCATCGTCCCTGGCTGACGGTGAAGATGGATCGCCAGCACGCGCTGGAATCCCTGAACTGGCACTATCAGGCCATGAGCCGCCAGCTCCCGACCACGCTCCTGAAGGGCTATCTTTCGACGCAGGGGACTACGCTGCTGACCTTAACCGGCAAAGATGAACAGCAATTTACCGTCCGCCTGTGTGCCGATGCGTTCCTGGATAAAGAGGGAGAGGCCACCCTCACCTTCTGCGACGTTCAGAATACGGTGCTGGCGGAGCTAACCTTTACGCTCTGCCAGTTTGAAGGAAAATCGACGCTGTTCATCGGCGGTTTGCAGGGCGCGAAAGCGCATGTTCCCCATGAGCTGATCCAGAAAGCGACGAAGGCCTGCCACGGTCTGTTCCCGAAACGCCTGCTGGTTGAAGCCGCCATGACGTTCGGCGCCGCATTCCCGGTCGCGCAGATTGTTGCCGTCAGTAATGCCACCCATATTTATCGCAGCTGGCGCTACCGCAAGAAAAAAGAGGGAAAACTGCTGGCCGATTACGACGGCTTCTGGAGTTCCCTCGGTGGGGAAAAACAGGAGAGCGGCCACTTTATGCTGCCGCTTGCCATGCCGCGTAAACCCGTAGAAGAGATCGCGAGCAAAAAACGCGCCGAATACCGTCGCCGCTACGCGCTGCTGGATAGCCTGATTCAGCAGGTGAAACAGGCGACCGAACGTTAATCCGCCCTTCCGCGTGCCAGCCACAGCACGCGGGAGAACATTTTCCGCAGCAGGGTCGGAACCGCCTCTACGCCCCGCCTTCCCGCTTCCGTCGCCACTTCAATGGCTAAGTCCGGTTTCGACGAACGGTGAATAGCTTTGGCGATCACGCGCCGCATGTTCATCGGGACGTCGACCGGCACCATCGCAATGCGGTGGAATACGTCGTCAAAGCCCTGACGGTACATAAAATGCTCCATGTCCATCGCGGGCAGCATCGTTAAATGATCCCGTTCTTCTTCCCGCTCGTTGTTCAACAGGCTGCGCACGGTTGAGGCATATTTTTTCCCCGCCTCGTCGCCGTCCACCAGCACATGCCATTCAATTCCCATCCGGCGGGCAAATTTGATCAGCGGCTTGAGTCCCGACTGGGCGAATTCAATCACCTTGATGCCTTCCGCATCAAAATGGTGGCCGCACTGGCGCGCCAGTTCGTTGATGACCCAGGTCTCCGTTTCCCCTTCCACCAGCAGCCAGCAGCGGGCGAAGAGCGACGAGGCGCGATTAAAGCGTATATGAAACGCGATTCGCCGCCCGTCTTCGGCGTTCATCCCGCCGGGCCCGAGGCGGTATGCGGATACGCGGGAGGACTCGCGCACCAGACGGCAGATGTGCTCCACCGGCGTCAGCGATAGCAGCTCACCGGAGTTGGTGGTGGTAATCCGCTGGAGCGGCAGCAGATTCAGCAGGTGCCACGCCACGGAGAGCATGATGGGGTGCAGGCGCGTTTCCGGATCTTCCACCAGCAGCAGCGGGCGGGCATCCCGGTCAAGACGCACGGTGCCCTTCGCCTGCAGAAGCGTTGAAAACAGCCCCAGCAAAATCACCCGATGGGTACGCCCGCCGGGCCGGTCGATCATCCGGTTGATGATGTCGAGATAGCGCCAGCTGCGCTGTTCATCATGAGAACGGCGGCGCATCAAACGATGGCGCGACTCCGAGGTGCCCTGCTCGGAAAAATAGTGCTCCAGCAGTTGCACCATCGCCGACAGCCCCTGACGAATTTGACCATCGGTGAGGTTTTGCGGACGCGACACCAGCTCTCGCGCCAGGAAATCCAGCTCGCGGGCGGTGACTTCCACCTCCGGCATATTCGGTACGGTGCCGTTACGAATACGGCGCATAAAGCGCGCATCACGCAGGCGTAACACCGGCGTCAGGCGGATAAGGTGACGCGCCAGATCGTCGATATTCTCCAGCGGAATCGGGTTGGCTTTCTCATCGAGGAATTCACGCAGGGTCAGTACCCCCTCGTTTTCCGCCATCTCACCTTCCAGCCGATAGAAAATCCGGTGGAAACCGTCGTCGCAGGGCACCCAGCAGGGCGACAGCGGGCGGAAGCGACGCACGCGGTGACGGCCGGGTTCGGATTCACGGAACGTCAGGATGATATGCAGGTGCTTCTCGCGGCCCGCGATATCGCCGGGCGGGAACCAGAAATCATCGTGGACGAAGTGATACAGCTTGTCTTCGGGTGAAAGCAGCAGCGTCAGCGCATCCAGCAGGCTGGACTTACCCCACGCGTTCTCACCGATCAGGACGTTGTTCTGCTCCAGCTGCAGCGACAGGCGGTTAATACCGCGAAACCCGACAATTTCCACACGTTCGAGAAGCATAAATCCCCCGCGAAATGATCACTTTTTCCTTTAAGTTATCAGCAGTATAGCGGCAGGAACCCTGGCACGACAGCAGAACATTCCCCCTTGCGGGATTTGAACTATGCTCTATTTACCGCTGATTTGAACAAGGATTAACATCACATTGCCTTAAATCAAATTAACCGAATTTATTTAAGTGGCGAAGGGATGTTGTTGGTTTTTAAAATACGGGCTCTTTGAGTCGTCATCCCTTTATGGCGATATATCCCGCGCGCGGGAAAACGCGTGGAAAATTATTTTGAGGTGGTTATGTTTAGAAAATTGGCAGCAGAATGCTTTGGTACATTCTGGCTGGTATTTGGTGGCTGCGGTAGCGCCGTTCTGGCAGCAGCATTCCCGGAATTAGGTATTGGTTTTGTCGGCGTCGCGCTGGCATTTGGCTTAACCGTATTAACCATGGCTTTCGCCGTGGGGCATATTTCCGGCGGTCATTTTAACCCGGCGGTGACATTAGGCTTATGGGCGGGCGGGTGTTTCCCGGCGAAAGAGGTTATTGGCTACATCGTGGCGCAGGTGGTTGGCGGTATTATTGCGGCGGGCGTGCTGTACGTCATTGCCAGCGGTAAAGCAGGTTTTGACGCGGCGGCCAGCGGCTTCGCCTCTAACGGCTTCGGCGAACACTCTCCGGGCGGTTATTCCATGCTTTCTGCCATTGTAATTGAAATTGTACTGACCGCAGGCTTCCTGCTGGTGATCCACGGTGCAACCGACAAACACGCGCCTGCAGGCTTCGCGCCCATCGCTATTGGTCTGGCGCTGACGCTGATCCACCTGATCTCCATTCCGGTGACCAACACCTCCGTTAACCCGGCGCGCAGCACCGCCGTCGCCATTTTCCAGGGCGGCTGGGCGCTTGAACAGCTGTGGCTGTTCTGGGTGATGCCGATCGTCGGCGGTATTCTGGGCGGCGTGCTGTACCGCACTCTGCTGGAAAAACGCGATTAATCTTTCCCTCCCTCTCCCCGTGGGAGAGGGCCGGGGTGAGGGCAACAGGCCGCACCCCCACATAGACACAAGCCGGGTAAGGCGTAGCCGCCGCCCGGCTTTCTTTTGCCGCTTTACTGAGCAGCCTTTATTGGGTAGTGTCTCTGGCGCTTAACAGAAACTCAAAAGGACCGGCTGTTCATGTTTTCAGGACTCCTCATTATTCTGCTGCCCCTGATTGTGGGCTATCTTATTCCGCTGCGTCATGAATCGGCCTTAAAGCTTATTAACCGTTTTCTCAGCTGGATTGTTTACGTCATTCTGTTCTTTATGGGGATCAGCCTGGCCTTCCTGGATAATCTGGCGACAAATTTACTTTCCATCCTGCATTATTCTGCGGTCACCGTGGTGGTTATTTTGCTGTGCAATATTGCCGCCCTGCTGTGGCTGGAACGCACTATTCCGTGGAAAAATAATCACCACCAGGAAAAGCTTCCCTCCCGAATTGCAATGGCGCTGGAATCATTAAAGCTCTGCGGCGTCGTGGTGCTTGGATTTCTTCTGGGCCTTACCGGATGGACATTTTTGCAGCACGCGACGGACGCCAGCGAATATACCCTGATCTTCCTGCTGTTCCTGATTGGTATTCAGCTGCGAAATAACGGCATGACGCTGAAACAGATTGTCCTGAACCGTCGGGGAATGATCGTTGCCGTTATGGTTGTCGTCAGCTCAATGGTCGCGGGCGTGATTAATGCCTTTATTCTCGATCTGCCGCTAAAAACCGGCCTGGCGATGGCCTCCGGGTTTGGCTGGTACTCCCTCTCCGGTATTCTGCTGACCGAATCCTTCGGCCCGGTGATCGGCAGCGCCGCCTTCTTTAACGATCTGGCTCGAGAGCTGATTGCCATCATGCTGATCCCGGGTCTGGTTCGCCGCAGCCGCTCGACGGCACTGGGCCTGTGCGGCGCCACGTCGATGGACTTTACCCTGCCGGTCCTCCAGCGTTCGGGCGGGCTGGAGATGGTGCCCGCAGCCATCGTTCACGGCTTTATTTTGAGCCTGCTGGTTCCCGTCCTGATGGCGTTTTTCTCTGCCTGATACCTCTGTGGCGGTAGGGCTCCTGCCGCCAAAATTGCGCTAAATCAATCTCCCTCTATTTTGTCGCAGAAAGCTCTTTTCACCGTTCTGGCACAGGCATACCCTTAAAAATGTATATTAAATATAACTTTTACAGGTGTGATTATGTTTTGTGTGCAATGTGAACAAACCATCCGTACCCCGGCAGGCAACGGCTGCTCTTACGCGCAGGGTATGTGCGGTAAAACCGCAGAAACATCAGACCTTCAGGATCTGCTGATAGCCGCCCTGCATGGTCTTTCCGCCTGGGCCTTCAAAGCCCGTGAATACGGCATCGTCGACCATTACGTCGACAGCTTCGCGCCGCGCGCGTTTTTCTCCACGCTGACTAACGTCAACTTCGATTCTCCGCGCATCGTCGGTTATGCCCGCGAAGCGATTGCCCTGCGCGAAGCTTTGAAAGCGCAGTGCCTGAATGCCGATACCAGTGCCCGCGTGGACAACCCAATGGCGGAGCTTCAGCTGGTGAGCGACGACCTCGGCGAGCTACAGCGCCAGGCCGCAGAATTTACCCCTAATAAGGACAAAGCGGCGATTGGCGAGAACATCCTCGGCCTGCGTCTGCTGTGCCTGTACGGCCTGAAAGGTGCAGCGGCCTATATGGAACACGCGCACGTTCTCGGGAAGTCAGATAACGACATTTACGCCCAGTACCACAAAATTATGGCGTGGCTCGGCACCTGGCCTTCCGACATGAACGCCCTGCTCGAGTGCGCAATGGAAATCGGCCAGATGAACTTCAAGGTCATGACCATTCTGGATGCCGGTGAAACCAGCACTTACGGTCATCCGACCCCGACGCAGGTCAACGTCAAAGCGACCGAAGGCAAATGCATCCTGATCTCCGGGCACGACCTGAAAGATCTCTACAACCTGCTGAAGCAGACCGAAGGCACCGGCGTTAACGTCTATACCCACGGCGAAATGCTGCCCGCCCACGGCTACCCGGAACTGCGCAAGTTCAAGCATCTGGTGGGTAACTACGGCAGCGGCTGGCAGAATCAGCAGGTAGAGTTCGCCCGCTTCCCTGGCCCTATCGTGATGACCTCAAACTGCATCATCGACCCTACCGTGGGCGCGTATGACGACCGCATCTGGACCCGCAGCATCGTTGGCTGGCCGGGCGTGAGCCACCTTGAAGGCGACGATTTCGGTCCGGTTATCGAGCAGGCGCAGCAGATGGCGGGCTTCCCGTACAGCGAAATCGAACATCTGATAACCGTTGGCTTCGGTCGCGAAACGCTGCTGGGTGCGGCAGATTCTCTGATTGACCTCGTCAGCCGTGAAAAGCTGCGCCACATCTTCCTCGTTGGCGGATGCGACGGCGCGCGCGGCGAGCGTAACTACTTCACCGATTTCGCCACCAGCGTGCCGGATGATTGCCTGATCCTGACCCTGGCGTGCGGTAAATACCGTTTCAACAAGCTGGACTTCGGCAACATCGAAGGCCTGCCGCGCCTGATTGATGCAGGCCAGTGCAACGATGCTTACTCGGCCATCATTCTGGCGGTCACGCTGGCGGAAAAACTCGGCTGCGGCGTGAACGATCTGCCGCTGTCCCTGGTGCTCTCCTGGTTCGAGCAGAAAGCGATTGTCATCCTGCTCACCCTGCTCTCTCTCGGCGTGACCAACATCGTAACCGGCCCGACCGCGCCAGGCTTCCTGACGCCGGACCTGCTGGCGGTGCTGAACGAGAAATTCGGTCTGCGTTCCGTGACCAACGTTGAAGATGATATGAAGCAACTGCTGAGCGCGTAAGGAGCGATTCATGACCATGCCAACCTCACAATGTCCGTGGCGGATGCAGGTTCATCACATCCATCAGGAGACGCCGGATGTGTGGACGCTGTCGCTGCTCTGCCACGACTACTATCCGTACCGTGCGGGCCAGTATGCGCTGGTCAGCGTTCGCAACTCGGCGGACACGCTTCGCGCCTATACGATCTCCTCCACGCCGGGCGTGAGCGAGTACATTACGCTCACTATCCGCCGCATTGATGACGGTGCAGGCTCCCAGTGGCTGACCCGTGACGTGAAGCGCGGGGATTATATCTGGCTGTCTGACGCGCAGGGGGATTTCACCTGTGACGACAAGGCAGACGATAAATTCCTGCTGCTGGCGGCGGGCTGCGGCGTAACGCCGATCATGTCGATGCGCCGCTGGCTGGCGAAGAACCGCCCGCAGGCCGACGTGCAGACGATCTTCAGCGTGCGCTCTCCGGAAGATGTGATTTTTGCCGAGGAGTGGCGTGATTATCCGGTGACGCTGGTGGCGGAACACAACGCGACCCACGGTTTTGTGCCCGGTCGCCTGAGCCGCGAGCTGCTGCAAAGCGTGCCGGACATTGCGAACCGTACCGTGATGACCTGCGGCCCGGCGCCGTACATGGATATCGTGGAGAAAGAAGTTAGAGCGCTTGGCGTGACCCGCTTCTTCAAAGAGCAGTTCTTCACGCCGGTGGCGGAAGCGGCAACCAGCGGGATTCAGTTCACCAAACTGCAGCCCGCACAGACCTTCTTTGGCCGCGTGGGCACCACGCTGCTGGAAGCGCTGGAAAGCAACAAGGTGCCGGTAGTCGCGGCCTGCCGTGCGGGCGTGTGCGGCTGCTGTAAAACGAAAGTGGTTTCCGGGGAATATACCGTCACCAGCACCATGACGCTGTCCGACGCGGAAATTGCCGAGGGTTACGTGCTGGCGTGCTCGTGCCACCCGCAGGGGGATCTGGTCCTCGCATAAGCAATAAACGTTCGATCGTAGGCCCGGTAAGCGTCAGCGCCACCGGGCTTTTTGGCCGGGTGGCACTGCGTTTACCCGGCCTACGTTGTGCATGCTGCCTGTACGGCAGTGAACCCGAAACAAACAGGCGGGGCTACAGCGTATTGTTTCTAAGCTGCCTGTACGGCAGTAAACTTCCTGGGCAGATGATCGACAACGGGATATAATTTTCTAAGCTGCCTGTACGGCAGTAAACTAATGACTCACGCTCACGACGACATCAGGGTTTTTCTAAGCTGCCTGTACGGCAGTGAACTGGAACAATCTACACCTATCACCTTGTCAGATAAAGAATTCCCCTAAAAAATACCCCTTAAACCCTTTTTCATCACAAATAATTCCGCTTAATAAAATCAAAGACTTAAAAACCACCAATAAAAAAGGGTCCAGAGACCCTTATATTTTTAGCACCCAGCTTTATTGCCACGCAGGCGCTTTCCCTAACGCAAACCGCCCTGCCCCTAAACACGCCACCGCCAGCGAGCCAACAAAGAAGTACACCAGACTTTCAATCGCCCATGCCCCAACCTTATCGAGCGCGAACGTTTCACCCACTCCCACCATCAGCCATGCCACGATCATCGTAAACGCCAGCACCAGCGCGGCCGGGCGCGTAAAAAGCCCGACAATAATCAGGATCGGTGCCACCACTTCGCCAACCAACACGCCGTAGGCAATAAATCCCGGCAGCCCTTTCTCTACCAGCATGCCGCTGATAAATCCCACGCCGCCAAACAGCTTATGTAAACCGTGAAAAAGCATCAGCCCACCGACGGCAAGTCGTAACAAGAGTTTGCCGAGATCGTCGTACGATAGCTTTTCATTAACAGAAATTAACAATGATTTAACCATTTGAAATGATTCCTGTTTTCACTGAGACATCACCAGATTATGCCGAAGCGTGGCGCGTGAAAAGCACCTTTTAAATGGGGGGATTTGACGGGCAATACAGTGACTTTCTTCTAAGCTTGTAAGCGATATCACAAAAAGGAGACGGACAACCATGAAACAAACCGTGGCTGCATATATAGCGAAAACGCTCGAACAGGCTGGCGTAAAACGTATCTGGGGCGTGACCGGCGATTCCCTGAACGGGCTTAGCGACAGCCTGAACAAGATGAAAACCATCGAATGGATGCCGACCCGTCATGAGGAGGTCGCTGCCTTCGCCGCCGGTGCTGAAGCGCAGCTCACAGGAGAACTGGCCGTGTGTGCAGGCTCGTGCGGGCCCGGCAACCTGCATCTGATCAACGGCCTGTTCGACTGCCACCGTAACCACGTGCCGGTGCTGGCGATTGCCGCCCATATCCCCTCTTCCGAAATCGGCAGCGGCTATTTTCAGGAGACGCATCCGCAGGAGCTGTTCCGTGAATGCAGCCACTACTGTGAGCTGGTTTCATCCCCGGAGCAGATCCCGCAGGTGCTGGCGATCGCCATGCGCAAAGCCGTACTAAACCGTGGCGTTTCCGTGGTCGTTATCCCGGGAGACGTGGCGCTCAAGGCTGCGCCTGAAGGGGCCAGCACCCACTGGTATCACGCTCCGCAGCCGGTGGTAACGCCAGCCGAAGAGGAGCTGAAAAAGCTGGCGCAGCTGCTGCGCTACTCCAGCAATATCGCCCTGATGTGCGGCAGCGGCTGTGCGGGCGCGCATAAAGAGCTGCTGGAATTTGCCGGAAAGCTTAAAGCGCCGATCGTCCACGCCCTGCGCGGCAAAGAGCACGTCGAATACGATAACCCGTACGATGTGGGCATGACCGGGCTGATCGGTTTTTCTTCCGGCTTCCACACCATGATGAACGCCGACACGTTGATCCTGCTCGGCACCCAGTTCCCGTACCGCGCGTTCTATCCGACGGATGCCAAAATCATTCAGATTGATATCAACCCGGCCAGCATCGGCGCGCACAGCAAGGTCGATATGGCGCTGGTGGGCGATATTAAATCCACCCTTGCCGCCCTGCTGCCGCTGCTGGAAGAGAAAACCGACCGCAAATTCCTTGATAAGGCGTTGAGCGACTACCGCGACGCGCGCAAGGGGCTGGACGACCTCGCCAAACCGAGCGACAAAGCCATTCATCCGCAGTATCTGGCGCAGCAGATCAGCCATTTTGCGGACGACGACGCTATTTTTACCTGCGATGTCGGCACGCCAACCGTCTGGGCGGCGCGCTACCTGAAGATGAACGGCAAACGTCGCCTGCTCGGCTCGTTCAACCACGGCTCAATGGCCAACGCCATGCCGCAGGCGCTGGGGGCAAAAGCGACGGCACCGGAGCGTCAGGTCGTGGCGATGTGCGGCGACGGCGGGTTCAGTATGCTGATGGGGGATTTCCTGTCGGTGGTGCAGATGAAGCTTCCGCTGAAAATCGTGGTCTTTAACAACAGCGTGCTGGGCTTCGTGGCGATGGAGATGAAGGCCGGAGGCTATCTCACGGATGGCACCGAGTTGCACGACACCAACTTTGCCCGCATCGCCGAAGCGTGCGGCATCACCGGCATCCGCGTGGAGAAAGCCTCAGAGGTGGATGAAGCCCTGCAGCGCGCCTTCTCCATCGACGGTCCGGTACTGGTTGACGTCGTCGTCGCCAAAGAAGAGCTGGCGATCCCGCCGCAGATCAAGCTGGAACAGGCCAAAGGTTTTAGCCTCTACATGCTGCGCGCCATCATCAGCGGGCGCGGTGACGAAGTGATCGAACTGGCAAAAACCAACTGGCTCAGGTAAAACGTTTCGCATGACCTCTTAAAATAAAGGGATGTGAAATGATTGATTTGCGTAGTGATACCGTTACCCGCCCGAGCCGCGCCATGCTCGAAGAGATGATGGCCGCCCCGGTCGGGGACGACGTCTACGGCGATGACCCGACGGTCAACGAACTGCAGCGCTATGCGGCAGAGCTGAGCGGCAAGGAGGCCGCGCTGTTCCTGCCGACCGGCACGCAGGCTAACCTGGTGGCGCTGCTCAGCCATTGCGAGCGCGGCGAAGAGTATATCGTCGGCCAGGGTGCGCATAACTACCTGTACGAAGCTGGCGGCGCGGCGGTGCTCGGTAGCATCCAGCCGCAGCCGATTGACGCCGCGCCGGACGGCTCCCTGCCGCTGGATAAAGTCGCGGCAAAAATCAAAGCTGACGATATTCACTTCGCCCGCACCAGGCTGCTCAGCCTCGAAAACACCCACAACGGTAAAGTGCTGCCGCGCGAATACCTGAAAGCAGCGTGGGAATTCACTCGCGAGCGCAGGCTCGGCCTGCACGTCGATGGCGCACGCATTTTCAATGCCGTGGTGGAGTACGGCTGCGAGCTGAAAGAGATAACGCAATATTGCGACTCGTTCACCATTTGCCTCTCAAAAGGGCTGGGCACGCCGGTGGGTTCGCTGCTGGTCGGCAGCGCAGACTACATCAAGCGCGCCAACCGCTGGCGTAAAATGACCGGCGGCGGCATGCGTCAGGCGGGCATTCTGGCGGCTGCGGGACTGTACGCGTTAAAAAATAACGTGGCACGCCTCAAGGACGATCATGACAACGCCGCGTGGATGGCAACGCAGCTGCGCGAGATCGGCGCGGACGTGATGCGTCACGACACCAACATGCTTTTTGTGCGCGTGGGCGACGAGCACGCCGCTGCGCTGGGTGAATTTATGAAAGCGCGTGGCGTGCTGATCAACGCCTCCCCGGTCGTGCGCCTGGTGATGCATCTCGACGTGAGCCGCGAACAGCTGGCGGACGTGGTAAAACACTGGCAGGCGTTTTTACAGGGTTAAGGAGTATCACGTGCCGCAACGTATTCTGGTGCTTGGCGCCAGCGGATATATCGGTCAGCACCTCACTACTGCATTAAGCCAGCAGGGGCATCAGGTGCGGGCAGCGGCACGCAATACCGAGCGTCTGCAAAAGCTTGGTTTGCCTGGCGTGACCTGTCACAACGTCGATCTCAACTGGCCGAAGGAACTCCCCGCGCTGCTGGAAGGGGTCGACACGCTTTACTACCTGGTCCACAGCATGGGCGAAGGCGGGGATTTTATCGCCCACGAGCGTCAGGTGGCGATGAACGTCCGCGATGCCCTGCTGCAAACCCCGGTTAAGCAGGTGATTTTTTTAAGCTCGCTCCAGGCACCCGAACACGAGCAGTCCGACCATCTGCGCGCCCGCCAGCTGACGGCAGACACGCTGCGCGGGGCGAATATTCCCGTCACCGAACTGCGCGCCGGGATCATCGTCGGCGCGGGTTCCGCCGCCTTCGAAGTAATGCGCGATATGGTCTACAACCTACCGGTGCTGACCCCGCCGCGCTGGGTACGCTCGCGCACCACGCCCATTGCGCTGGAGAATTTGCTCCACTATCTGGTGGCCCTGCTGGATCACCCGGCAGAGCAACACCGCGTGCTGGAGGCGGCAGGCCCGGAAGTGCTGAGCTATCAGGAGCAGTTCGAACATTTCATGCGCGTCAGCGGACGCCGCCGCTGGCTGATCCCCATCCCCTTCCCGACCCGCTGGATTTCAGTGTGGTTTTTGAATGTCATCACCTCCGTGCCGCCAACGACCGCCAAAGCACTGATCCAGGGGCTAAAGCACGATCTGCTGGCGGACGATCGCGCGCTGCGCGCATTGATCCCCCAGGCGTTGATCCGCTTTGACGACGCGGTGCGCCATACGCTGAAAGAAGAAGAGAAGCTGGTGAACTCCAGCGACTGGGGCTACGACGCGCAGGCCTTTGCCCGCTGGCGCCCCGAGTACGGCTATTACCCGAAGCAGGCGGGCTGCACGGTAAAAACCTCTGCCAGCCTTCACGCGCTGTGGGAGGTGGTGAACCAGATCGGCGGCAAAGAGCGCTATTTCTTCGGCAATATCCTCTGGCAGACGCGCGGTGCGATGGATCTGCTGGTCGGTCACCGGCTGGCGAAAGGCCGCCCGGCGCATCCGTATCTTAAGCCAGGCGATGCGGTCGACAGCTGGAAGGTGATCGTCGTCGAGCCGGAAAAACAGCTGGCGCTACTGTTCGGCATGAAGGCGCCGGGGCTGGGGCGGCTCTGCTTTACGCTTAAGGACAAAGGCGAACATCGGGAACTGGACGTTCGCGCCTGGTGGCACCCACACGGGATGCCGGGTCTGTTCTACTGGCTGTTTATGATCCCCGCCCATCTGTTTATCTTCCGGGGAATGGCAAAACGCATTGCGCAACTGGCAGAACAAAAGACGAAAATAAGTTAATAAAACCCTCTTTCTTTCACCTTTCCCATTGCAACACATCGTAATTCACGAAAGAATGCGCACGAAATTCTTTTCAACACAGTGGATTGATATGAAGGTACTGGTTACCGGGGCGACCAGCGGCTTAGGCCGAAATGCGGTCGAATTTCTGCGCAACAAGGGCATCAGCGTCAGGGCCACCGGTCGCAACGAAGCGATGGGGAAACTGCTGCAAAAAATGGGCGCGGAGTTCGTCCATGCCGACCTGACGGAGCTGGTCTCCTCGCAGGCGAAGGTGATGCTCGCCGGTATCGACACGCTGTGGCACTGCTCCAGTTTTACCTCCCCGTGGGGAACCCAGGAAGCCTTCGATCTCGCCAACGTGCGCGCCACGCGTCGTCTGGGCGAATGGGCCGTCGCCTGGGGCGTGCGTAACTTTATCCATATCTCCTCCCCGTCGCTCTATTTTGATTATCACCACCATCGCGACGTGCAGGAAGACTTCCGCCCTGCTCGCTTTGCCTGCGAGTTTGCCCGCAGCAAGGCGGCCAGCGAAGAGGTGATCGACCTGCTGGCGCAGTCAAACCCGCATACCCGTTTTACCGTCCTGCGCCCGCAAAGCCTCTTCGGACCGCACGACAAAGTGTTTATTCCGCGTCTGGCGCAGATGATGCACCACTACGGCAGCGTGCTGCTGCCGCGCGGCGGCGATGCGCTGGTGGACATGACCTATTACGAAAATGCCGTCCACGCCATGTGGCTGGCAAGCCAGCCGGACTGCGATAAGCTTATCTCCGGTCGCGCCTATAACATCACCAACGGTGAACCGTGCACGTTGCGCAGCATCGTGCAGCGGCTGATTGATGAACTGCAGATCGACTGCCGTATCCGTTCCGTGCCCTACCCGATGCTGGACATGATCGCCCGCAGCATGGAGCGTTTTGGCAGTAAATCCGCCAAAGAGCCCGCGCTGACGCACTACGGCGTATCGAAGCTTAACTTTGATTTTACGCTGGATATCACGCGCGCGGAGACTGAGCTGGGGTATAAGCCGATTGTGACGCTGGATGAAGGCATTGTGCGCACGGCGGCGTGGTTACGGGATCACGGGAAGTTGCACCGCTAGCCTTTTTGCCCGGTGGCGGCTTCGCCTTACCGGGCCTACATCCCCTCGCCCCTCCGGGGAGAGGGTTAGGGTGAGGGGAAAGTGCAGATACTAAAACGGCAACCTTTCGGTTGCCGTTTGCTTTTACAGAGCCGTCCAGGCATCAGCCCATGCCAGACCTGCGCCTGGTTCATAGTATGCCGGGGAGTTGTTACACCAGCCGCTGTACGGGAACGGTTTGCACTGGAACAGTTTACCGTGGTTGTTCACGATATCACCTGCGTTGTACTTGCTGTTCGCGCTCCACGCCTGGTAAGCACCTTCGTCACCTGATGGCGTTGCCGCTTTCGCTTTCACGTTCAGCAGGTAAGTGGTGGTATTGCTCAGCTCGCCATCGCTGACGGTCAGGCTGATTTCAATCTGCTGCGCCGTTGCGGACTCAGGCGCCTTGAAGGTCACCACCGCTTTATCTTCGCCGGTCACAGTCTGGCCATCCTGAGAATGCCAGGTGTAGGTCAGCTTGTTGCCGTCCGCGTCGGTAGAGCCTTCCGCGCTCAGAGAAACCTGTGCGCCCGCTTCAACGGCACCGATTGGACCCGCAATCTGCGCAACCGGTGCGTGGTTCACCGCAACAGGTTCAGCCGGGGTTTCATCCGGCGTTGGCGCTGGAGCTGGTGCCGGCGTTTCATCTTCTGAAGGCGTTGGCGTTGGCGCTGGCGTTACCGGGGTTTCGTCCGGCGTTACGGCAGAGCCGTCATCGTTCACGATATTGACGTTATAGAACTTCTGCACGCACTTGGTATAGTCGCCGTCTTTGAACGCGCTGAACGGCGTCTGGTAGCCCACCAGCTGGCACGAGTAGGTCTTACCGTCTGGCGTATCCGCGCTCCATCCCCAGTCCTGCTCCCAGTAGATCTTCAAGGCGCCGGCACCGTATTCGTCGAACTGCTTCATGTTGGCGCAGCCCAGCACTTCATTGGCCGGAACAGGCACTTTCAGGTAGTTCGCGAACTCTTTGTAGTACTTGATACGGTTCTGAGACTGAGCAATTTCAGTCGGGCCGCCGCACTCTACGCCGCCGTTGATGATCTGGGTGGTCACACCGAAGCCAGGGACCAGACCGTTGGCTTTATCATGATCGTTCGGCTGCCACGTGCCGTCGATAACCTGCAGCATGCTTGGTTTTGGCGGCTGCGGGTAGGCGAAGAAGAAGATCGCGCTCGCCAGGTTCAGCCAGGTATCCGCCACCAGCTCAGGTTTATCCAGCAGGGTACGCACGTCGCCGTACATTGCTTCGGAGAACGGACCGTAGTTGTAGTTGTAGGACAGCTGCTTCGCGCCGCGACCGAAGTAGCTCAGGAAGTCGCCGTCTTTATCCTTACCGCACGGCCAGGTCTGGCCCTGCCATACTTTCGGGTCACATTCGCCGTTATAGCCGCCCTTCTGCCCTTCGCTCCAGCCCATTTCACGCACGTGGACCAGCGCCTGACGCCACTCGGCTTCCGGACGCCAGCTTTCGTGGCCGCCGGTTTCCTGGGCAAAGTGGGCAAACATGGTGGCCAGCTCTTTGCGGCAGATCGCATCGCTGTCGCGACCGTCGTTATAGGTCTTACACAGCGCCGGGAATTTACCTACGGCTTTCAGGAAGTTGCTGTAGGTATAGGCCTGAGCGCGCAGCGGGAAGAGATAATCCCAGTCGCTGGCCTTCACGATCCCTTCCACGCGCTTAACGTTGTCCGGGTTCGCCGCACGGCCTGGCTCAATCATTTCGACCTGCGCGTTATCAAGGGTCTGAATCGTCTCTTTAACGGAGGTCATCAGCGGGAAGTTAGTGAGCTCCTGCTCTTTCTTCGCCAGATCGCTGGCTTTCATGGTGTACGGCTCGCCGGTGGTCGCCTGCAAAGAGGCAGCCTGCGCCATAAAAGGTGCAACGCAAGCACCAGCAACAAGTACACTCAGTAACGTCCTTTTGTTCATTTCAATATTCCTGTTTCGTTAAGATTAAAAAAAGAATCCCGGTTTATGTATTAATCCATTAATAAATAAACCACAGACAGCTGTTTTCACTTTTCGAAGAACACCAAAAGGAATTCTTCAAAAATAAAAAACGTTAATAACGCGCTGCTAATTTCAATTCCTGATATTTTTTCCAGACTTTGTGGGCATACATCATACGCTGCGGATAATTCTCTTTTTTCAACCCGGCGTTATAAGCTCCCACCGCTTCCCAGTTATAGCCGTAGACCTTAATCATGTTTGAGAGAATTGACGCTCCCACCATAATTGAGGTACAGGGTTCGGCCATCAACTGATATTCATCAATGCCTTTGCTCTCAAGCTCCGTAAAGTGCGAGCTGTTTATTTGCATTAATCCCACATCGCGAGTGCCATCGTGGTTTTGCCCAACCGCATACGGGTTCATCCCGGATTCAACGTTAGCAATGGCGTAGAGCAAATAAGGATCGACATGATAATAATACGCAGCTCTGTCCCAACAATTTGCCAGTGCGCTTTGGCTTATTATCAATAACAACAATATTAACTTTTTCATTTTTACCTGCTGACATTTGCGGTTATTTCTCCTGGCCAACATCCTGTAAAATGAAGTTTGAATTGCTCCCCCCAATAAGGGGGGAGCATTTATTGGGCTAGATTATTTGCAGTCTGTTGCTGCGCCTTCTTTTACCCATACGTCGCTGTTAGCCGGGTTATCACCACGGGTCCACCATTTGGCACGGTAAACGCTGCCCTGGTAAGTGGTGGTATCACCGCCGTTGTAGACCAGGTCAGAACGCCAGTTCATCTTCACGTTGCTCACCAGTTCCCATGCATCCACACCGAAGCCAGGCTGGTTGCCCTGCGTCCAGTACTTCGCTTTCCACACCAGATGGTCGAAGCTTACGGTATCGCCATTGTTGTAGATTTTGCTGGCATCCCACGCAGCATATTTGCTGGCGTTAGCATCGACAGGCGCGTCGCAGCTACCGGTTGCAGAACCTTCGTCAGATGGCGGAGTCACATCATCAGCCGGAGGGGTCACATCGTCAGCTGGTGGGGTCACATCGTCAGCCGGAGGGGTCACCTCATCAGCCGGTGGCGTTACGTCAGCCGGTTTTGGATTCACAGTCACCTGCACGTTAGACTGCACGCTGGTTTTACCATCCGTCACAACAACGCTCAGCGTGTAAGAAGAGGTATTGTTCACCTCTGGCGCAGTGATGCGAACGTTAGCAGTATCGGTACCCGTTGCGTTCATATCAGCCGGTACGCTCCAGCTGTAGGTCAGCGCATCGCCATCAGGATCGGAGGCTTGTGCATGCAGAGAAATCGCTTCACCGGATTCAACGGTAACGGATTCCATGGCATTGATCACCGGAGCCTGGTTGGCCTTAGGCGCTTTGTTCACTACTTGTACGTCGATAGCGTTGCTCAACCCTTTCGCGTCGGTCACGGTCAGGCGGAACACCAGGTTCTGATCGCTGGTCACGGCCGGTACGCTGAAGCTGGCTTTCGCTTTGGTGCTGTTCGCCAGGGTCACGGTGGCGCCGGAAACCTGCGTCCATTTATAGGTCAGCGCATCGCCGTCCTGGTCGCTGGAGGCTGAGCCGTCGAGCGTGACAGTCGCCGGGCCCGTTACCGTCATGTCGGTTGCAGAAGCGACCGGCGCATGGTTGGTTACAACCGGCTCAACAGGCGTAGAGCTGCCGCCCAGCAGGCTTTCGTTCATGGCATTCAGGATATCGCCGTTATCGGATTCGATAGACCATGCGAACAAACCACCCAGGTTTTTGCTCAGCACGTATTTGCCTTTCGCATTGACGGAACGGGCGTTATCGTATGTCACCAGCTCACCGGTGGATTTGTTGAACACGTACGGCGCTTCTGCTGCTTCGTCGTATTTGTATTCCCAGCCTGGTTTGCCCAGCATCTGGTTTACAATCTGACGGTAGTCAACAATACCGTTTTCCCATGTCCCTTTGATTGGACCCGTCGCGGTACCGGTGAATGGATTGTCACCCGTGTAACCGTGAACGCCGGTCCAGCCGCGGCCATACATGCCCGCACCGACGACGATCTTGCCAGGCTGAACGCCCTGCGCCAGCATCTCTTTCACTGCGTTATCGGTGGTGTAGTTGGTATCTGGTTTCCAGGACGCACCGTACAGCGCGGTCTGGTGACCCAAATCGGTATTACTCCACGCACCGTAGAAGTCGTAGCTCATCAGGAAGATATGGTCGATGTACTGCTGTGCGGTGTTGTAGTCCACGTCTTCGATCTTATCTTTACCTGCACCGATTGCCGTGGTCAGCTCGTAGGTACGGCCAGTTTCCGCAGACAGCTCGTTCAGCATCTGACGCAGGTCATGCATCAGCGCGGTGTAAGTTGCTTTGTCGGTCTGCGGGTTACCCAGCTTGGCGTTCTCACCGCCGCCGCCCGGGAATTCCCAGTCGATATCCACACCGTCGAACACTTTCCAGGTGGTCAGGAAGTCTTTAACGGACGCAACGAAGCGGTCGCGCAGCACTTTGTTATCCATCTGATAGAACGGGTCAGACAGAGTCCAGCCGCCTACGGATGGCAGGATTTTCAGATCAGGATGGGCTTTTTTCATCGCCATCAGCTGGCCGTAGTTGCCTTTGTACGGGTCGTCCCAGTTGCTTACGCCCTGCTGAGGTTTTTGCAGCGCAGCCCACGGGTCGTGGATCGCCACGGTGTAGTCCTGGCGGCCCTGACAGGCGCGTTTCAGAGACTCCAGCGCGCCGGAGGATTTGGCGCTGTCGTTAATGCCGTCGCCGCCACAGATTGGAATGAAGCCGTACAGCAGGTGGTTAATGTTCGCGACAGGAATTTTGTCTGCCGAGAAGTTACGGTCGTACACGCCCCACTCAGGGAAGTAAGCGCCAACCACTTTATCGGTGTGCTGCGCGAACGCTTTGTTGTTTTCCAGCAGCGGGGTGTTCAGAGGAAGCAGGTGGCTACCGTCGGTATCCGCCACGATGATCAGCTTGCTGGCGCTCTTGGTGCAGCCGCTGTCGTTACACAGCTCAACCTGCTCCTGATAGCGTCCGCCTTTCTTCACTTTAAAGGTCGCAGAGCCTGCGGCACTACCCGCACCGGTCCAGACGGTCTTGCCGTCCAGCAAAACTTTTGCAGACGTTGGGGCATCGCCGCTCCAGACGTTCCACTCCACCTTCACGTCAACGCCATCTTTATGCACTTTGATGAGGTTGTTGTAGTCCTGTGCCGCCTGATCTACCTCTACCAGCGCAAACTTATCATTGCCTGATGTAATTGACGGTGTACCCGGCGCCGCTGCAAATACTGAGCTTGTTGCGGCTGCAACAAAAAGCGCCAGATATTTAGGCTTCATAAATTTCATTTTTTATTTCCTGATAAATTTATTCGTAACGTAATAATCCATGTCTTCCTTGAGAGCATGGAGTCTATTTGCGTAATGCGTATTTAACCAACCTGAAAACCGTGACAAAAAACGTCTTGCTGCGTTGTATTCCTCCATAAAAAGATACAAGCCCAAATTCCGTGTAGCTTATATCTTTTACGATACACTGAGCGCAAAGAGACATCCTTCTCTTCCACCGTCAAAAAAACTTATAAAAAAACTTGACCTGTATATTTAAAATATGAAAGCAAACTGCTGCCCAATAAACACGACTATTCCAGCAAATGACAGATAGGGTCCGAAAGAAATAGTGAGGTTATTTTTATTTAAATTATTTAACGCGAAATAGCCCGCGATACCGCTCAACGCTGCGGCAAGTTCAATTGAAGGCAGCGCCTGCCAGCCGCACCAGGCACCTAAGGCCGCCAGCAGCTTAAAATCGCCGTAGCCCAGTCCTTCCCGCCCGGTCAGCAGGCGAAAGGCCCAGTAAAGCAGCCAGAGCGACAGATAGCCCGCTACCGCACCGAACAGCGCGTCCTGCAACGGCAATCTGTGGTCAAATGCATGGAGTAAGAGACCTGCCCACAACAGCGGCTGGGTCAGGCAGTCCGGGAGAAGCTGATGCTGCCAGTCGATCATCGCCAGAGGCAGTAAAAACAGCGCGAGTAACCACAGCGAAAACACCCCCTGAACGTCCGGCATGCACCAGGCCGTAACGCCAAAAAACAGCGCCGAGAAAAATTCGATCAAAAATAACCGCAGCGGGATGGTCGTGCCGCACTGGTGGCAGCGTCCCCGTAACAACAGCCAGCTGACCAGGGGGATATTTTCCCATGCAGCAAGCGTGTGCTGGCACACCGGACAGTGCGAAGCAGGAAAGAGCAGATTGCCGCTTCCCTCTTCATCCATCACGATCCCCGGCAGGCGCTCGGCAACAACGCCAAGAAAACTGCCCATAATCCCGCCCAGGATCGCACTCATTATCGGAAAACTAACCGGGCAGGCCTCCCGGATCAGCGAGAAGGTATTCATGCGTTTTTTGCCCAGGTGAGCTGCACCTGCGCTTTTACATCGCTGAGATGGTCAACCGGCGTAAGGTTTATTTTTTGCAATCTGACGCCGGAGGTCTGATTAATTTCGCGCAGCCAGTTTTTTAATTCATAAACATTTACCCGATTAACCACGAACGATAAAGTTTGTCCTTCCTGGCGCACGTCCGTCAGCGACAGGTTAATTTCATTGGCGCTTTTCTCGACCACCGTGCGTGGATTATCCGTTTTGACTAACTGAACCTGAAGATGATTTTTATCAATTTCATTGCGCATCCAGTTAAGCGTCTCTTTTTGTCTTTTAAGCGTCGATTTACTATTTTGAATCATATTATCCAAAGGGATGACTCCTGCGTAATACACCGCAGCCCCAAGCAGGGCAACGATGCAGAGTTTTAAAATAACTTTCTCCCGGGCGCTGTAGTTCTGGTAGCGTGATTTCAGCTGCGCGATTCGCTCTTTCATTTATGTTTCCCTGCGATCATGGCGGTATAGGGTTCGGTGGTTGAAACAGGCTGTAAGGTAAAATCGAAATTCTCACGGGTCTGGTTAACAAACGCCTGCAACGCGGGCTGGTTTTGCGCGCTGACGCTCAGCGTCAGCGTGTTTTGCTGCGCATCGTATTCCAGCAGATCGATTTCCATCGCAGGCACTGACTGCCGGGCGGCCGCCAGCTCGTCCAGCTGAAGGAAGATCCCCTTACTCTGTTTTTTGACGTTCTGACCAAAGTGATATTTGATATTGGTCTGGTGACGCATGCTGGGGAAATGGTGCTTATACACCTGGAGGATCTCCTCCTGTATCTGGTTTTCCTGCTGCACCAGCATCCAGGCCATCGCAACGCGCGGCCCCAGCAGCAGACCAACGGACAGCAGGCCCGCAATCGCCACTGCGGCTTTCATGCTTTTCGCGACGCGCCCGTTACCGGCCTTAAGGCTGAATTCACCGTGAAGCAGATTCACGCGACACGCCTGCCACTGCGGCTGGATCAGCACCAACGGATGCTGCCAGGGCTGGGCAATGTCGACGTCCACACCAGCAGGCGCTTCGCCGTAACAGCACACCTCCCTCTCTCCGGCCTTCTGCATCAGAAGCGGCAGCAGGCTCGCTTCCATTTCGCTGGCAACATGCGGTGATAAACGTAGCCAGTAGCCGTCGTCCTGAGCGACAAGAGTACTTCCGCCAGCCGTCACGGGCAGCAGCCAGGCATCCGGCAGCACCTGGATCACTTTTAACCCCGCCTCCTGACAGCGGCTTAACCACCCGCGCAGCAGATCGGCGTCTATCGCCACCGCATCAACCTCAGCGCCTTTTTTGTTCAGCACCGTCCAGTGGAGATTATCCACCTCGCCAATCAGCGTCTCTTCCGCCATCCAGGAGAATGCCGTCGCCTGAGAGGCGACTTTCTTCGGCAGCGTAAAATGGCGGAAGATCATGCTGCTGGCGGGCAGCAGCAGACAAACACGGGCCGCCAGTGGGTGGTCCGCCAGCGCGTCCAGGCTCTCCAGCGTCTCAACCTGCTGGCTGCCGGAGACACACCCCATTATTTTCCCGCCCTCGCGGTTATCGGGACGAACAAAAAGTACCTGTTTCATAGCGATCTACTTTTCTTATTCAATCATTCGGTAACGACGTTGCCACGTCACGATCTCACCGGCTTCGTTATTCACCTGAAGCTGGCTAACCACGCGAAGCGTTAATTCATCGGTATTGCCGGTATAATTCACGCGGAAATACCGGCTGCTGATGGAGAGAAACTCAGCCACCTGCGGGAGGTCGTCTTTCAACTGCGGGAAGGTCTGCTCCAGCGCTTTGCTGAAGGTTTCCATATTTTCCCAGCCCGTTTCAGGACGCGAATCAATCAGGCGAACCGCGTCATCTTCCGTCAGTTTTCCCGGGAACAGGGCGGCCAGTAAGGCGGCCTGTTCCGGCTTCAGGGTGTTCACATCCACCTTGCTGGCGGTGTCTGGCAGCGCGCACAGCAGTTTGCTCACCTTCGGGTATGCCGCCGCCGGAAACGCGGGCAGCTGTTTGATCTCCGCAATGGTGCGCATCATCTGGTTCGCGGGCTGTCGGGCGGGCAAGACGCCCGCCCAGGCATCGCTCTCTGCACCGTCTTTGGCCGTCGTCGCGTCGCCATCGAGATAGTCCACCAGCTGTTGATACACCTCTTCTGCCGTAGTGTGGCTGATGCCGCTTTCCGTCAGGATCTGTTCAACAATCTGCTCGTTGCGCGGTTTTTCCGGCACGGCGGGCGCGTTTTGCCCCTGTGGTATTTTCTCTGCGGCCAGCAGGTTATTGACGTTAAAGCAGTCCTGCGCGTCTTCCACCTGGCTGACCACCGTGTAATCTTCGCCCCGCGTCTCCAGCGGCTGGTGCCAGTCGCCGTCAAGGTTCAGAGCCTTGTTTTCACCGGTGGCGTCGGTCTGCAGGCGGTCCTTCACCACCTTCTCCTGCGCCTGCATCGCCCAGCGCAACTGCTGCTGGCTGACCTGATAATGGGTTTTCTGCAGATTGCGACAGAACTGCTGGCTAATTTTGGCGGCCAGCGCCGACATCATGACCAGCAGGATCAGCACAACCAGCAGCGCTACCCCTTTCTGTTTACGTAATGCACTCATGATTTTGCTTCCGGTGCCGGCAACGGCGCAGGCGCGGTCTCTGGCGCAGCGGCGGGCGCTGGCGCCGCCGCTTCAGGCATATCGCCAGGAGTCGTAAAGACCCAGCGCCAGGTATCGCCGTTTTCCATGGTCAGCGTCAGCTCCACGCCGTCCGGCAGATGCGCCGGGTCGCTCCAGCTTTTCTGCCAGCCCTGACGGTAAAAACGCCACTGCAGCGATTTCACCTCACTGACAATCGGCACTTCATCGGGCTTCTCGTCCACCGGGCCATCAATCACCGGCCAGACGTCGCGATACAGACGCCCCTCTTCCAGGCGCCAGCGCACACGCTCCAGTTGGATCGTTCCGCTCACGCCATTCAGCGTGGTCAGCTCAAGCGCATCATCCACCTGACGAAACAGATCCGGCTCGTTACGCGGGGCGCGCGCCTGCAGCTGGTAGAAATCGCGCTCCATCAGATTCCAGGCCCGCTGCAGCTGATTGAGCTTCGCGGCGCTGGCGTCGGTTGCCGAACTGGTGCGCATTGCGCCGTCCAGAATTTGCCAGGCCAGGGTGCTGATCACCGCAAATATCGTCAGGGCAATCATGATCTCCAGCAGGGTAAACCCGCGCTGGCGTCGCGTTTTTTTCACTTGCTCTCTCCCGGCGGAACGATTTGCAAAGCGATAACCGGCTGGCTGTCGTCCCCTTCCGCGTAGACGCGAATGGCGTTCGCCCAGCCGTTGTCGGCGGTTTTCACCCGCTGCTTGCGCCAGTTCCAGCTGCGCCCGCCCATGATTTCCGTCCCCTGCGCCTCGGCGTCCGGGAAGTCGGTTTTCGTGAGCTGCGCTTCCGCCAGCTGATTTTCCGCCACCCAGCTGGCCTGCAGGGTATCGGCCAGGCCGTGAGTGAAACGCACGTTCAGGGAGACGGAGTTCATCAGCGCCAGCGCGGCGGTGGAGAAGATCACCAGCGCGACCATCACCTCCAGCAGCGTCATCCCCTTTTGCTTTTTGCCGTTAGCCATCGTTCTCTACCGATACAGGCGCAGCGCCTTGCGACACCACGCGGAAATGGTGCTGTTTGTCATAGCTTTGCAGCGTCAGCGTGAAGCGGCTGATTTCGCCGTCCGGTAAAAAGAGCACCTGCGGATCGGCGCTTACCGTGGCGGCAAGGCGCTGGGGCGAGAGCGAAACGTGCATCTCTTCCGGGAAATCGCCCTTGGTGGTAATACGCCCGGCGGATAACGGCACCCAGTGACGTTCGCCGTTTTTATCCTCGAGCGTCACCAGCTGATAATTATCCGTCGTGATGACCAGCCCGACGATATTTCCGTCCATCACCGCACGGTCTGAACCATAATCAACGAGGGCTTTTAATTGCTGGCCAAATATATCCGCACCGCTGCGTGAGGGTATGGTTGACACCACCATCATGGCGCAGCTGGCAAATATCACCAGCGCCAGAATAATTTCCAGCAACGTAAAGCCGCGTTGTTTATTCATTATTTCTCTTTCTTATCCAGAGACCAGTTCGTAATATCATCGGCGGTATTGGCTTCACCGTCCGGACCGGCGGAGAAGACGTCGACCGCGCCGTGTTCGCCCGGGCTAACCAGAATATAATCTCCGCCCCACGGGTCCTGCGGCAGGCGACGGATATAGCCATCAGCACGGTAGCCGTTCGGGATTGGCGCGATTTCAGGCTTGGTTACCAGCGCCTGTAAACCCTGCTCGGTTGTCGGGTAGCGGTGGTTATCCAGCTTATACATATCCAGCGAACCTTCGAGCGCGACAATATCGCTGGTTGCTTTTTGCGTATCTGCTTTTTCTTTATTGCCCATTAAGTTTGGCACCACCATGCTCGCCAGTACGCCGAGAATAACAATGACCACCATTAATTCGAGCAAGGTGAAACCCGCCTGACGCGCCAGGTTTTTACGTTTTAAAGCCATGATTTAACCTACCATATTATTAAGTTGCAGAAGCGGTTGTAATATTGACAGCACGATGAATAAAACAATCGTCGCCATGGATACCACCAGCGCCGGTTCAAATACCGACAGCGTTAATGTAATTCGATGCTGCAATGCCGATTCCTGATTTTCCGCCGCGCGGTCCATTAAATTGCCTAATTCTCCGCTCTCTTCGCCGGAGGCAATCATATACAGCATGGTTGGCGGGAATAATTTCGCCTGTTCCAGCGCGGCATAGAGCGATGCCCCCTGGCGCACGGTATCAGCGGCCTGCTCCAGCACCTGCCGGGCATAGAGGTTTTCGATACCGTCCATCGCGATGTACATCCCCTCCAGCAGCGGCACGCTGCTGGCCTGCAAAATGCTCAGGGTGCGGATATAGCGGGCGCTGTTGATGGCGCACACCAGCTTTTTGATCGGCGATCCGTTCACCAGCCAGCTGTGCCAGCGAAAACGGTTTTTGGCGTTTCTCAGCCAGGTCTTAAAGCCGACAAACCCGCCGCCGAGGATCGCCACGATGTAGATCCCATACGCCTGCAGAAAATCACTCACCGCAATCAGCGTGCGGGTGGTGATCGGCAGCTGCTGCTTCATGTGGGTGAACTGCTCGATCACCTGCGGCACCACCGCCACCAGCAGAATGCTGATGACCGCGATGGCGACCACGGTCAGGGTAATCGGGTAGACCATCGCCTGCGTCAGCTTGCTTTTCATCTTCTGGCGCTGCTCGTTGTACTCCGCCAGCTTCTCCAGCACGTCGCCCAGGTGGCCGGTTTTTTCGCTGGCCATCACCAGGGTGCAGTAGAGCTTGTCGAAGGTGCGCGGGAACTGGCTAAACGCGTCGAACAGCGTGTGGCCTTCCACTACTTTCTCGCGGATCTCCACCACCATCGCCGCCAGCTTTTTGTCCTCCGTCTGCTTCGAGATAGCCTTCAGGGCGCTTTCCAGCGGCAGCGCGGCGTTGACCAGCGTCGAAAGCTGGCGGGTAAACATCGACAGCACCGGCGTGGAGAGCTTTGCGCCGGTTTTCGCTTTACCGGACGCCGCCGCCTCGCGGGTTTCGTTGATGCTGACGGGCATCAGCTTTTGCTCGCGAAGCCACTGGCGAACCTGCTTTTGCCCCTCGGCCTGCAGCGTGCCGCGCTGGGTTTTCCCCGCGCCGTCCGTTGCGGTCCAGGCGTAGAAGGCCATTACGCATCCCCCCCACGCTCGGCGGTGACGCGCATCACCTCTTCCAGCGAGGTCACGCCGCTAATCACCTTCAGCAGCCCGTTTTCACGCAGGCTGTAAGCCTGCTTAAAGAGCTGCGTCTCGATGGACATTTCGTCCTTATCTTCATGAATGGCGCGGCGCATGGTGCTGTCCACCACCAGGAACTCATGAATACCGGCCCGGCCCTGATAGCCGCTCTGGCGGCAGTGTTCACAGCCCACCGCGCGGTAAATCGCTTTTGGCGGCGCGTCCATAAAGCTGAACAGCGCTTTTTCATTGGCATCCAGCGGACTGGTGGTCCGGCAGTGCGTACACAGCCGACGCACCAGACGCTGGGCAATGACACCGAGCAACGATGAACCGATTAAAAAGGATTCCAGCCCCATATCCCGCAGGCGGGTTATCGCCCCTGCGGCGCTGTTGGTGTGCAGCGTAGACATGACCAGGTGACCGGTAAGCGACGCCTGCACCGCAATTTGCGCGGTCTCACCGTCACGAATTTCCCCGATCATCACCACGTCCGGGTCCTGACGCAGAATGGCGCGCAGCCCGCGGGCAAAGGTCATGTCCACGCGCGGGTTAACCTGCGTCTGCCCCACCCCTTCCAGCTCGTATTCAATCGGGTCTTCTACGGTCAGAATGTTGCGTTCGTGACCGTTCAGCGCCGAAGAATGGCGTACAGGGTGGTACTTTTACCGGAGCCTGTCGGCCCGGTGACCAGGATAATGCCGTGCGGGCGGTCAATCAGCCCTTTCAGCTTCTCCAGCTCTTCATCAATCAGGCCCAGCTTGTTGATGTCGGGCTTGAGATTGCTTTTATCGAGCAGACGCATCACCACGCGCTCGCCGTACTGGGACGGAATGGTCGAGACGCGCACGTCGATCGCCTTGCGACCAATGCGCAGGGAGATACGGCCATCCTGCGGCAGGCGCTTCTCGGCGATGTCGAGTTTTGACATGACCTTGATGCGCGATACCAGCAGCGGCGCGAGCTTGCGCGCAGGCTGCAGCACCGGGCGCAGCACGCCGTCAACGCGGAAGCGAATGCTCAGCGTGCGCTCGAAGGTTTCGATATGAATATCCGACGCGCCGTCCTTCACCGCCTCGCCGAGAATGGCGTTGATCAGGCGGATTACCGGCGAGTTTTCGTCGTTATCGAGCAGATCTTCGTTATCCGGGATCTCCTCGGTTAACGCCATCAGGTCGATATCGGCGTCCATATCGTCCACCAGCTGCTGCGAGACGCCGCTGCTCTGCTGCCAGATTTTGGCCAGCATCTCGTCAAACGCTTCCGGCGTGAGGGTGACCGGGACGAACGCGCGTCCCAGCACCCGGCGCACTTCCAGCAGTGCAAATGCCGGGGTGTCATCACGGATATAGACGTCATTGTTATAAAATAAAACGCCGTTATCTTTTGCGTAGCTGCTGCTACACAGTGTTTTACTCAGTTCGTCCACGTTGCCCCTCCGCCTTACTCTTTAAACGGATTGCGTGTCGCGCTGGTTTTCACCGGTGCGGCATGGGTGGCCGTCTTAGTGTCGGCAGACGGAAACGCGGGCAGAATGGCGTTATCCGCTGGCTCAATAATGCCGAGCTTTTTCTCCTCCACGCGCTGCATCTGGCGAACGCGGATCTGATCATATTTCTCTTTCGACGCGGCGCTGTAGTTGTCGTCGTCACGCAGGACGGTGGTATGGATAAACACCATCAGGTTGCGTTTCGACGTGTCCTGCGAGGTGTAGCGGAACAGCTGGCCCACCAGCGGGATATCGCCGAGCAGCGGCACTTTGGAAACCGACTGCTTGGTAACGTTTTCCATCAGGCCGCCGAGCACCACCGTCTGGCCACTGTGGACCATCACTTCGTTATTAATGGTGCGAGTGTTGAAGGTTGGGCCGAGGCTGGCGTCTTCCGTCGCGCTGTTGTCAACGCTGGAAACTTCCTGCTCAATCTTCAGGTGGATCATGTCACCGTCGTTAATCTGCGGCACAATTTTCAGCTTGGTACCGACGGTCTTACGCTCAACGGAGTTAAAGACGTTGTCGCCGCTGGTGGTCTGCGAACCGGCAAGGACCGGCACGTCCTGGCCCACGTTAAACGACGCTTCTTTGTTATCCAGCGTGACCACGCTCGGCGTGGAGAGAATGTCGTTTTTACCGTCGGTGGAGAGCGCGGTCATCAGGGCGCCGAAGTCGCCGTTGAAGAAACCGGTCGCCAGGCCGGTGAAGCTTGCCCCCTTCATGGTGCCGTTTTTAATCTGGCTGATAGGCAGGCCGGTTGAGCCGAACTGCACGCCGCCGTGCTTGCTGGTCCACTGCACGCCGAGATCCAGGCCGTTACCGTCCTGCACTTCAGCAATGATCGCTTCCACCAGCACCTGTGGACGGCGAATGTCGAGCTTGTCGATCACCTTCTCCAGGGAGTTCATCACGTTAGGCTGCGCGGTGATCACCAGCGAGTTCGTTGACTCGTCGGCGCTAATATTCAGATCGCTGGCCGCCGTGGCGGTTTTCGACTTCGGCGCACCCGCCTTGTCTTTCAGCTGCTCGCCAATACCGGTCAGCACCGGAACCACTTTGGTGGCGCTGGCGTATTTGAGGTAGAAGACGCGGGTATTCCCCTCGTTGTTCTGCTCGCGATCCAGCTGATGGATCAGGGAACGGGTGCGCATGCGCGCATCTTCCGAACCGCTGATCACCAGGCTGTTGGTCTCGTCATCCGCTACCACCTTGGTGGCGAGCTGCGGCGCGTTCTGCCCCTTCTGCTCTTCGTTGTTGAGGTTGTTCAACATGTCGGAGAGCTCTTTGGCGGACGCAAAGCGCAGCGGCACGATTTCGCGACGCTGAATGCCGTCTCTGTCGACGCGCTGCACCAGATCCACCAGGCGGTTCACCACCGAGGCTTTCCCGGTTAACAGCAGGACGTTCGACGGCTCAAAATGCACCACGTTACCGATACCGGTGGCATCGTTCAGTTGGCGCAGCAGCGGTGCCAGCTCACGCACCGGCACGTTTTCCATGCGCACGACGCGGGTGATGATCTCATCGCCTTTGCCCGGATTTTTGCTGTCGGCCAGCGGGGCCCCGGCGGTGCGGGCTACGCTTGAGCGCACCACTTTCACCATGCCGTTGTCCATCGGGATCACCGACAGACCGTACAGGTCCAGCACGCTCAGGAAGAACTGGTAATACTCATCTTCCGTCAGCACGTTATAGGTTCTGACCGACACCGTGCCCTGAACGGACGGGTCGACGAGAATGGTTTTGTTAAGATTGCGGCCTACCGTATCGATAAACTCGCGGATATCGGTATTTTTAAAGCTCGCGCTAAAGTTGGCTGCAAGCAGCGAACTGGAATATAACGACAATGCGGTCAGCGCCACGCACGCCCAAGGAAATTTCTTCATGTCTGTACACTTGTTAATTGTTTAGAACATTAACCCGAATATTTTCAAGGTGAGCGTGACGTCTGACGACGACCTCCGCTTCTTTCATTTTCGACCAGTTGGCAATAATACTTTTTGCCTTTGCTTCATCGGTCATATCGACAGAGTTGACTTTCACAGCCACGTCGCCCTTTTCCAGCCCGGAATGGCTGAAGAACGCTGAGGCATTCCTTGGATTGATGTTGTAGCCTTCCAGTTGGCCTTTTTCGATTACCGGTTTTAACACCAGATAATCATCCAGATGCACGCTTTCCGCGCCTGCATCTTTCGTCGATTTGGTTACCGGGCCGCTGTCAACGCCGCCCTTAAAATAGTCAGGCTTATTTAACGCCAGTACCTGCGTAGCACCTTCGTAATTAACCACCACATTGTCTTTGTTAATTTCCTGAATAAAGGCATCGTTAAAACCGGTCAGCGGCTCGCCTTCGCGATAGCTGCGCTGGCCTGCCGGGGTTTTAATCACCGCAAAGGAGAGCCAGGCATCGTCACTGCTGACAATTCCTTCAATTTCCGCTGCCAGCGGGGCTTTCGCGGCAGCCGGTAAGTTATCCTGACGCACCGCAGCCGTGAACAGAGTAAATGTCTTTTCTTCACGACGATTTTTCAGCGGCTGTTCATCAGATTTAGCCAACTTATTCGTAACTTTTTTATAATCTTTAAACGTCAGATAGCCTTGCTGGCCGCAAAAAATTAACAGCACAAACATAATACAAGGCGTTATCCACCGTGACAGAAATGAGAACCTCATTTTTCATCTGGCCTTTAGCAAAGCGGAAATAAGCAGCGTCGGGCTGCGCCAATATGTGTGAAAAATAGTAATTAACTGCCGTAAATACGACCATCGACTTCGCCATTAACTTTAATAAAAAAAACTATTGACCAAATAAAATCGGGATGTTAGGTCATTGCAACTGGATATTTTTACCCTGTGCGCAAATTGACCACCCTGTGGCGTTGCTTTACTTTCTCGTCCTGTTGCTATTCCTAATCAGAGACGGTAAGTCGTTATGTATCAGAGCCACTTTAAATTTAAACAACCGCCATTCAGAACAATCACGGGTTTCTCCGGCGATTTTCTGGTGCCTTATCATCAGGACGTATTCAACCTGCTGAAAGAGAAAAGCCAGGTGGCGGGAATTATCGGGCTCTTTTGCAACGACGCACCGCTGCTGGGCCACTTCAGCGATGCGCTGAAGGCCAGCCTTCCTGGCGCCATTGCCATCAACGCGTTTCCTAAGCTGAGTGCCAGTAGCCTGCTGTACAAGCTCAACCCGGGAACGAAAGAGAGCAAGAGCCGCATTCAGGCGGTGGATGCCGTGCTGCATCAGTGGCAGGGCGGAAAAAACCGCAGCAAAACCCTGGTCATCCGTCACGCGGAAGCGATGAAGGAGACCTGCCGTGAGGTGCTGGGGATGTTGCTTACGCGTGCTCAGGAGCTGGAGTTCCGTCTGTCCATCGTGCTGATGGGCAGCGCGGATCAGGAAGCCGCCCTCTTACACCCATCTGAACTTCGCGAATATGCCCATACCCGTCATACATTGCGTCCCCTGACCTGCCGGGAATTTCTCAGCTATGTGCAGGCGCAGTGTGAAGAACACGGGTGCGAGAATTCGCCGCTAACCCCGGCGCGCGTGCGCAAGATGCACGCGCTGACCAAAGGCAACATCAGCAAACTGAATGAACTGGCGCACCTGTCAATGCTCGCGGCCTGGACCGAACGTGCAGCGCAGGTCAGCCCGCGTCATTTACGCCTGGCGGCAGGCGAGATCCTCCCGGCGAAAAAACACGGTAAGCGCCTGGCGACCGTGGGATTGTTCGCCTCGGTTCTGTTCGCCGCCTGCGGATGGTATTTAACCGCCTCAATCAATGCAAAACTGCCGATTCAGCTTCCCGTACCAGCGAGCTGGAAACAACAGAAGTCAAAAGCCGACGCGCCTGTCGTGCCGGTTATCGACAATGAAGTGGTTAATCAGCCGGATGCGATGCACCAGCTGTACCTGATGTGGGGGTATGACGCCTCCGCGGATGATGCGCTGTGTCAGAACGCCGGGAAGGTCAATCTGATGTGTAAACAGGGTAACGCGTCACCGGATACGCTGGCACAGGAGGGTTATCCGTGGGTCAGTGAACTCAAAACCGGTACCCATCTTAACTACGCTGTTGTCGCCCGCGTAGGCGATGACTCGATGGATCTGCTGATGAATAACCGCACCTGGCAGGTGAGCCGCAGCTGGTTTAACCAGCATGCCACCGGTAACTTTACCCAGCTGCATCGCCTGACGCCGGAAGGCAAAGATGCCATCAGCGCCGCCAGCGATGCGAAAGACATGGGCTGGCTGGATCAGGCGCTGAGTCTGGCTCTTGGCCAGCCTGAAACCCATGCTCAGACCTGGACGGCTGAGATGATGAAACGCACCCGCGAGTTCCAGCAAAAAATGCATCTGCATGTGGATGGTATTCCAGGGGAAGATACGCTGATGCAGTTAATGCGTGAAACCCATACCACGCCGAGCGTGTTGATTCAGGCCACGCATGCCACACCGGACGCCAACACGCAGGAGAAGCATTCCTAATGTCTACCATCTGTCTTGCGGCTCAGCGCAGCTACACCACCGGAGAGGCGGTCTGGTTTTCGTACCGCCTCCCCAGCCTGAGAAAAATTTGCGGTCATACTTTTTTATGGGTATTGGGTTTGTGCGCCCTGGTCATGGCGGGGCTGTACGCGCATATTTACTGGAATTTGCGCCACCCGGCCCCTGAACCGGTAAAAGCGAGCGTCGCTAAACCGGAAACGCAGCTTTCCGATATGCATTATGTGTACGTGAGTAAACCGTTCCCGCATCCGCATCCTAAACCGGCGCCGGTACGGGAAGAGATGCCGCCCATGCAGGATCTGCCGATAAGCACCGATGATGCTGACTGGCAACAGGCCCCTGATAGCACCGTGCCGCAGGATGTCGGGCACGATACGTCGCGTGATACCCTGCCGGGAACCGAGGCGCACGAAAACGCCACCGCGTCGTCGGGTAGTGAAGATGCTTCGTTAGCCGAATTGTTTAAGCAGGCGTTGAAAGAACAAGAGCAGGATTATTCTCAAGGCAAAATTCCCGCGCCGCCGGTTGACGAAACGCAGGATCAATCGCAAAGCAGTTTGTTGCATAACGATAACGTCCAGTCTCCTTTGAGTAAAAAAGGAGACCGGCTGGAGTAGTTAATATTTTTCAGGCAGCGTGGTGAGGTTAAGCAGACGACCTTTCTCCACCACAATATATTGACCTTTTTTCAGGTCGGAGAGGATTTTAATAATGGTACTGCGGGCCAGGTTGGTATATTCCTGAATATAGTCATAAATATTAATATCGCGCTGCTGGTGAACAATCAGCTCATTAATTTCGTAGAGGAATTCGCGGACCACAGAATAGGCGCTACGGGCGACCAGAACATCATCGCGTTTGCTCAGCAGGCAGATGTACCAGGAGAGCACTTTGGTCAATTCAGGCCACAGATTTTTCTCGGTCATAAGCTGCGCGAAGGCCTCTTTTTTGATGCTGCGTACCACGGTGTTTGCGCGGACCAGGCCGTACATATGGGCTGACTGATAGAAAATAGCGGACAGGCCAAACACGCACTGTCCGGTGACGGTAAACATGCAGAGTTCGTCTGATTCACGACGGAATTCGACTTCGCCGCTGACGATAATATGAATATACTGAGAGTCAGCCGTGGAAATTTTCTGCCATTTCTTTAAGGTTTTCTCTTCAAAACCTTCCGTGGCAGAAATAATGGCTTCCATTTCAGGTTGTGGACGTAATTTTTTACCGTAAATGCTTAACATTGTTATACCCATTTAAGATTAGATTTATTAGACATAGCATGGCCGCGGCATTAAAACCGAAAACCAACAATCTTTTCCTGATGAAAGGCTCAAGGAGAAAATAAGAACGCCTGCCGCCAGCAATATTTTTTTGATTTACTTAGCAAGCTATGTGTCTATCTTAAATCCGGATAATTTTAAGTCAATTTACTAAAAATGAATTGAGTTTGTACTTAAGATTAATCTCAAGCACAAATAAGGGGAAAACGTGCATTCGGGCGCAAACCGAAGGTTTACCCCTGCCCGTATTTCTCTAAAAGGGCTTCTGCAATGGCCATCGTTTCCACATCCGCGACGCCGTTCCATACCTGCGGGCGATAGTGCATCTGAAAGGCGGTGATAACGCGTTGCTGCTGCTGATCCGTGGCGTTGTCCGGCACCTCATAGCCATAGCGCATCAGCAGATCGAGCAGGGCTGCACGATCTACCTCCTGATAGCGCGGACGACCATTGATATAGAAGTTCACGCGCTCGGCATCGGGCCAGGCCCCAATCCCCTGCTTCGCCAGCGCCTGCCAGGGAAACAGCGGGCCGGGATCGTCCTTACGCTGGGGCGCGATATCAGCATGCGCCACCACGTTCTGCGGTTTAATGTCGTACCGGGCGATAATATCTTTCGCAAGCGGGATAAGCGCCGCGATTTGCGCGGGCTCAAACGGCGCGAAAACTTTCACACCGTCGCGCTTCTGCCAGCCGCGGTTCTCCAGTTCAATGCCGACAGACGTGTCGTTGATGCGGTTGGTGCCGCGCCAGAAGCTGATGCCCGCATGCCAGGCCAGCTCGCTCTCCGGCACCAGCTGCCAGATGCGCGGTTTGCCGTCGGGTGTGGGCGGTTTTGCGGGGATGAGATAATGCGAGCTGACGTTTTTGTCGGTTAAGGTCGCAAGCGAGGTGTCGAAGTCGTCGGCGGTGTAGTGGATCACCAGCACCTTTATGCGCGGGTAGGCCGCCTGCGCCTGATGGCGGGTATCCAGCTCGTAGGCACCTTTATCAACAATGCCTTTTTCCTGGGCGCATCCTGCCAGCAACATCGCCAGCAGGAGCGTTGAAAGCGAGCGCTTCATCGACGGGTTTTCACCGCCGTGCCGCTTACGCTCACCATCAGCATGCTCGAATCTTTGCCGACGGTTTCATAATCAATATCGATTCCTACAACGGCATCTGCGCCCAGCGCTTTGGCCTGCTCGCCCAGCTCCTTAAACGCAATTTCGCGCGCTTTACGCAGCTCTTTTTCGTACGCGCCGGAGCGTCCACCGACGATGTCACGAATCCCGGCAAAGAAATCCCGGAAAATGTTCGCGCCCAGAATCGCTTCGCCGGTGACCACGCCGCAATACTCGGTAATGGTCTGTCCTTCCAGGGTTGGCGTTGTTGAAAACTGCATACTTTCTCTCCTTCTTTAGCGTTCAATGCGTTAGCAACAGCATTATCGGTTCGTTACGCTATGATTGAAAGGATAGTTAATAAATAAGGAAATCAACATGCGCTACTCTGCTTTAACACTTTTAGTGCCCTGCGCGCTGGTGCTCAGCGCCTGTACTACCACGGTCACGCCAGCCTTTAAGGATATCGGTACCCGCAGCGGCCCCTGCATAGACGGCGGCCCGGATACCGTGGCGCAACAGTTCTATGATTACCGCATTCAGCATCGCGGAAATGATCTCACCGCCCTGCGCCCGTACCTGAGCGATAATCTTGCAAAACTGCTCAACGATGCCACTCGCGATCCGCAGCATAACGCCCTGCTGAAATCCGATCCGTTCTCCAGCCGCACCACGCTGCCGGACAGCGCCGAGGTGGCCAGCGCGTCAACCATCCCGAACACCGATGCGCGGAACATTCCGCTGCGCGTGAAGCTGACCCAGGGAACCCAAACCTGGCAGGACGAAGTGCTGATGATCCGTGAAGGCCAGTGCTGGGCGGTGGACGATGTGCGCTATATCGGCGGCAGCGTTCATGCCCCAGCCGGCACGCTGCGCCAGTCGATTGAGAACCGCTAGATCATTAGTGATAAAAATGTTACCCCCGTAAAATGTCCGGCATTTCACGCGGAATGCCGACATTTATACTCGCCGACCTTGCCGTTCGCTATTTTGTGCTATGTTTAAGAGGAAATGCGGGTTATATTTAACTTTTAACGCAGAAATATTGCATAACTATTCTGTCAACGGTACTATCTGCGGCCTCAATTGCTATAGATTGCCTGGATGAGTAAAGACTGCCCCGATGAGTATTAAACTAAACGGCATTAACTGCTTCTACGGCGCACACCAGGCGCTGTTTGACATCACGCTGAACTGCCCGGAAGGCGAAACGCTGGTTTTACTTGGCCCAAGCGGTGCAGGCAAAAGCTCCCTTCTGCGCGTCCTTAATCTGCTTGAAATGCCCCGTTCCGGTACGCTGGCTATCGCCGGTAACCATTTTGATTTCGCGAAAACCCCGTCAGATAAAGCTATACGCGAACTGCGTCAAAACGTCGGCATGGTCTTCCAGCAATACAATCTCTGGCCGCACCTGACGGTGCTGCAAAACCTGATTGAAGCCCCGTGCCGCGTGCTGGGGTTAAGCAAAGATCAGGCCATCGCGCGTGCTGAAAAGCTGCTGGAGCGTCTGCGCCTTAAGCCCTACAGCGACCGCTATCCGCTGCACCTCTCTGGGGGTCAGCAGCAGCGCGTGGCGATTGCCCGCGCGCTGATGATGGAGCCCGCGGTACTGCTGTTTGATGAACCGACCGCGGCGCTGGACCCGGAAATCACCGCTCAGATCGTCAGCATCATTCGCGAGCTGGCGGAAACCAATATTACGCAGGTCATTGTTACCCACGAAGTGGAAGTGGCGCGTAAAACCGCCAGCCGTGTGGTCTACATGGAAAACGGGTATATCGTTGAGCAAGGTGACGCGAGCTGCTTCGCGAACCCGCAAACCGATGCCTTCAAAAACTATTTATCTCATTGATTGTGTCAGGGGAAATATAATGAAAAAAGTATTACTTGCCGTGCTGCTTGCTGGCGTTACCCTTTCCGCTACCGCAGCCCAGACCATTCGTTTCGCCACGGAAGCCTCCTACCCTCCGTTTGAGTCCATTGATGCGAACAACAAAATTGTTGGCTTCGACGTAGACCTGGCAAACGCCCTGTGTAAAGAGATCGACGCAACCTGTACCTTCAGCAACCAGGCGTTCGACAGCCTGATCCCAAGCCTGAAGTTCCGCCGTATTGACGCCGTCATGGCCGGTATGGACATCACTCCTGAGCGCGAAAAGCAGGTGCTGTTCACCACCCCTTACTACGACAACTCCGCCCTGTTTATTGGTCAGAAAGGTAAATTCACCTCTGTCGATCAGCTGAAAGGCAAGAAAGTCGGCGTGCAGAACGGCACCACGCACCAGAAGTTCATCATGGATAAACATCCGGAAATCACCACCGTTCCGTACGACAGCTACCAGAACGCGAAGCTGGATCTGCAGAATGGCCGTATCGACGGCGTATTTGGTGATACCGCTGTCGTGACCGAGTGGCTGAAAGCCAACGACAAACTGGCGCCAGTGGGCGACAAAGTGACCGATAAAGATTACTTCGGTACCGGTCTGGGGATTGCCGTTCGTCAGGGCAACACCGAGCTGCAGCAGAAATTCAACGCTGCGCTGGAAAAAGTGAAGAAAGACGGCACCTACGAAACCATCTACAAAAAATGGTTCCAGAAGTAATTCCTGATGAATGAAATTTTTCCTTTAGCAAGCGCCGCCGGGATGACCGTCGGCCTTGCCGTTTGCGCACTGATTATCGGCCTGGTGCTGGCGATGTTCTTTGCGGTGTGGGAATCAGCAAAATGGTTCCCCGTCGCCTGGGCGGGCTCCGCGCTGGTCACCGTACTGCGTGGGCTACCGGAAATTCTGGTGGTCCTGTTCATCTATTTCGGCTCCTCACAGCTGCTGCTCACGCTGTCGGACGGCTTCACGATCAATCTCGGCTTTGCGCAGATACCGGTGCAGATGCAGATTGACAACTTTGACGTCAGCCCGTTCCTCTGCGGCGTGATTGCCCTCTCCCTGCTCTACTCCGCGTACGCGTCGCAAACCCTGCGCGGTGCGCTGAAAGCGGTACCGCAGGGGCAATGGGAATCCGGTCAGGCGCTGGGCATGTCGAAAGCAGCGATCTTCTTCCGTCTGGTGATGCCGCAGATGTGGCGCCACGCCCTGCCGGGCCTGGGCAACCAGTGGCTGGTATTGCTGAAAGATACCGCGCTGGTGAGTCTGATCAGCGTGAACGATTTGATGCTGCAAACCAAAAGCATCGCCACCCGTACTCAGGAGCCATTTACCTGGTACATCGTGGCGGCGGCTATCTACCTGGTAATCACGCTGCTCAGTCAGTACATCCTCAAGCGTATTGACCTGCGTGCGACGCGCTTTGAACGGAGACCAGGCTGATGCTTGAATATTTCCCGGAGTTGATGAAAGGGCTGCACACCAGCCTGACGCTGACCGTGGCGTCCATCATTGTGGCGCTGATCCTGGCGCTCATCTTCACCATCATCCTGACGCTGAAAACGCCGGTGCTGGTGTGGATCGTGCGCGGCTACATCACCCTGTTTACCGGTACGCCGCTGCTGGTGCAGATCTTCCTGATATACTACGGTCCGGGCCAGTTCCCGTCGCTGCAGGCGTATCCGGTTATCTGGCACCTGCTCTCTGAGCCGTGGCTCTGCGCTCTGATTGCCCTTTCTCTGAACAGCGCGGCCTATACCACCCAGCTGTTTTACGGGGCGATCCGTGCCATCCCGGAAGGACAATGGCAGTCCTGCGGGGCGCTGGGCATGAGCAAAAAAGACACGCTGGCGATCCTGCTGCCGTACGCCTTCAAGCGCGCGCTCTCCTCTTACTCCAACGAAGTGGTGCTGGTGTTTAAGAGTACTTCTCTGGCCTACACCATCACCCTGATGGAAGTGATGGGTCACGGGCAGCTGCTGTACGGGCGCACCTATGACGTGATGGTGTTCGGTGCGGCCGGCGTGGTCTATCTGGTGGTGAACGGTCTGCTGACGCTGATGATGCGACTGATTGAGCGTAAAGCGTTAGCGTTTGAGCGCAGAAATTAATCACGCGAGTGCATAAAACGTAATTACCAGAGCGGATAACCCGATGGCTTATCCGCTTTTTTTTATACCACATACAATATTTAATCATATTTATTGCATATAAATTCATTAACTGGCATTGTACATCCATGCCGCAGACACGGCGCATAATGACAAGATAGACAGACGGGAGCATTACAATGAAAAAGTTAGTTCTGGCCGCACTACTCGCCACCTTCGCCGCTGGCGCATCCGCTGCTGATAAAATCAATTTTGGCGTTTCGGCCACCTATCCGCCGTTTGAATCGCTGGACGCCAGCAATCAGATCGTCGGTTTCGATATCGACCTGGCGAAAGCCCTGTGCAAGCAGATGCAGGCCGACTGCACCTTTACCAACCATGCCTTCGACAGCCTGATCCCGTCGCTGAAATTCAAGAAATACGATGCGGTGATCTCCGGGATGGACATCACGCCGGAGCGCAGCAAGCAGGTGGCGTTCACCGACCCGTACTACGCCAACTCGGCGGTGGTGATTGCGAAGAAAGGGGCTTATAAGTCCTTTGACGAGCTGAAAGGCAAACGCATCGGGATGGAAAATGGCACCACGCACCAGAAATACCTGCAGGACAAACATCCTGAAGTGAAAACCGTGGCCTATGACAGCTACCAGAACGCGATTATCGACCTGAAAAACGGCCGTATCGACGGCGTATTCGGCGACACCGCCGTGGTAAACGAATGGCTGAAAACCAACCCGCAGCTGGGCACCGCAACGGAAAAAGTGACCGATCCGCAGTACTTCGGCACGGGCCTCGGCATCGCGGTACGCCCGGATAACAAAGCCCTGCTGGAAAAACTGAACGGCGCGCTGAAGGCGATTAAAGCAGACGGCACGTACCAGAAAATCAGCGAGCAGTGGTTCCCGCAGTAATCTCTTTTTGCCGGGTGGTCTGGCCTACGGGGGTGGTCTGTAGGCCGGGTAAGCGCAGCGCCACCCGGCAATTTCTCACAGCGGCACAAAGAACCTGAACCGCGCCCCGCTCACGGACTCCATCAGCCTGATCCCGCCGCCGTGCAGCTCCAGCATTCGCTTAACGATTAACAGCCCTAACCCGCCGCGGTTCTCCCGCGATGCCTGGGTATTCAGCGCCGAAGGCCGCTGGAACAGATCGTCGCGCAGCGAGGCATCCACACCCGTTCCGGAGTCTGCCACTTCGACCTGAAGCCGTTCATTCTCCTGCCAGACCGCCAGACGAATTTCCCCGCCAGTGGGCGTATGACGCATCGCGTTATCGAGCAGGTTGGTCACCACGCGCTCGATCATCGACACATCGGCATTGACCAGCGGCAAGGGGCCCGGCACGTCAATATGCAGATTCACCTCGCGCGTGCGGGCGGTAAGCTCAAACTTCTGCGCCACGTCGGAAATCAGCTCTCCCATCGCGAACCGTTCGCGCTGCGGCTTAATGCCGCCGTGCTCAAGGCGCGCCAGCTCGAAAAGCTGCTGGGAAAGATGTCGTACCTTTTGTCCCTGACGCAGCGCGGTGGCGAGATACTGCTGGTGCTCCTGCGGCGTCAGGATGGCGGATTTGAGCGACAGGGTTTCAAGATAGCCCAGCAGCGAGGTCAGCGGCGTGCGAAGATCGTGCGAAATGTTGGCGATAAACTCCCGGCGCTGGCGATCGCTGTCGGCCAGCTGGTCCCACTGGCGGGTAATTTTCCGCGCCAGCTCGATGAAACTGTTGCGCAGGAGCGCCACTTCGTCATTGGCCGCGGCATCCGGCGGCTGTGCTGCGAGCAGCCTGATTGCGCTAATGCTGTCCTGCTCCAGGCCGGTGACCTCTTCCGTCAGGCGCTTAACCGGACGCGTTACCCAGTACCAGACCAGCAGACCCGCCAGCAGGCCAAACAGCGCGACCCACAGCAATGACCAGAGCACCGTGCTCCAGAGCGCCTTATGCCAGGCCATTTCCGCCAGCGCGTTCGACTCCTCGCCCTGCAAAATAATGTACAGGTAGCCCTTAAGCTCGCCGTCCTGCCGCAGCGGCGTGGCGCTGAACACTTTTTTATTTTGACTGCGCGGGTCGTCGCCCAGTACCGGTATGGCGGTACCGCTCAGGAAGGTCTGAACCGGTGCCAGGTCGATTTTTTGCCGCTGAATATGGCCCGGCGGTGCGGCATCGGCCAGGATTTCGCCGTCCGGCGAGATAACGTACAGTTCAACGCTCGGGTTGAAGGTCATCAGCCGGTCGAACAGCGGCTTCAGCGCGGTGCGGTCAACCCTGCCCTGCGCGTCCAGAATCGGTTCCCGCTGGACGATCTGCTGCGCCAGGCCGCCCGACAACCGCTGCACCATCGCGTTGCCGTACTGCATACTGCTGTAGAGCTGTACCGCGCAGGCGACGGTAGCACAGAGCATCATCAGCAGGACAAACAGCAGCGTCAGACGCTGGCTCAGGCTAAAGCGGCGCATCATGGTTTGGCTCCGCAAATTTATAGCCCTTGCCCCAGACGGTGCGAATTATCTCCGGCTCGGCGGCGTCCTTTTCAATCTTGATGCGCAGGCGGTTGATATGGGTGTTGACGGTGTGCTCGTAGCCTTCGTGCTGATAGCCCCACACCTGCTCCAGCAGTGCCAGACGGGAAAACACCTCGCCAGGATGGCGGGCGAAGAAGTACAGCAGTTCGAATTCGCGCGGGGTGAGATCCACCACCTGGCCGTGAAGCAGCAGGCTGCGCGCCAGAGGATCGATCGTCAGGCCGTGGGCCTGAATTTGCCCGTCAGCCTGCGCCTGCCCCATTGCCTGCTGGCGGCGGAACAGCGCTTTGATGCGGGCAATCAGTTCCTGCACTGAAAAGGGTTTTGCCAGATAATCATCGGCGCCGGTTTCCAGCCCGGTGATGCGGTCGGTTTCGCTGCTGCGGGCGCTGATGATGATCACCGGCAGGTAGCGGGTCATCTGGCGGATGCGGCGGCAGATCTCCAGGCCGTCAACGTTGGGCAGCATCAGGTCGAGGATCACCGCATCCCACGGCTGTTTTTCAAGGCGCTGCAGGGCGTTGCCCCCGTCGGGCTCGTGGGTGATGGCGTAGCCTTCGTCTTCTAAGTTGAGCCGCAGAAGCGCCGCGATATCGTGGTCATCTTCCACCAGCAGGATCTGCTTCATGGGTAAGCCTTTATTCATCTCTTATGACGTAAGCTTACCTGATTTTATGGGCGGGCAGAGTTCACATTTTGTTTAAGATTTCACGAGCAACGTCAGGACTTCATAATGCGCGGTATGTGGGAACATATCGAAAAGTTGCACGCGTGCAATGCGGTAGCCCGGCAGATTAGCGATATCTTTCGCCATGGTCTGTGCGTTACAGCTTGAATAGACGATGTATTCCGGCGCCATCTGGCTCAGGTAGTCGCAGAGGGATTTGCCAATCCCACGACGCGGCGGATTAACCAGCACCAGCTCCGGCACGTTGCCCTGACCGGTCGCGAACTGCGTGGAGTCCAGCGCCTGAAAGTGCAGATTGGTTAACCCCAACTCGGCGGCGGACTGCTTTGCGCAGGCAATCGCTTCGGCGGAGATCTCAATGCCGGTGAGCTGCATCTCAGGCGTGGCGCAGTGCAGGCCAAAACCGCCCACGCCGCAGAACAGGTCCCACATATGATGGATGTTTAACGCGCGCACCCAGTCGCGGGCGGTGGCGTACAGGCTGCTTGCCACGGTCGGGTTGGTCTGGAAGAAGCTTTGCGGGCGGATCCACAGCGGCACGCCGTTGAAGCTCTCCGCCAGCGCGTGCTGGTCGGTGAAGAAAACCTCTTTCTCCCCTTCCATGATCGCCATATGCACCGGCTGAATGTTTGCGGTAATCACCTTTAACTGAGGAAGCTGTTCCTGCAGCCACGGCAGCGCCGCGCGCAGCTGCGCCAGCTTGGCTTCCGAGCGCAGCACGAAGCGCAGCATCATGCCGCCGTCGATCTGGCTTTCCGTCAGGAGAAGGTACTTCAGCTCGCCACGCCTGCGGGCAACGTTGTAAGGCGTTAACCCCGCGCGAGCGATAAACGGTTTTAGTGCGGCAAAGACCGGCTCAAACGAGGCGGGATAGAGCGGGCAGTCGGTTAAGTCTTCCGGCGTGCCGTCGCGGTGCAGCATCCCCAGCAGCGGTTTTTCAACGCTGTCGCTGACCACCATTTTGGCTTTGTTGCGAAAGCCCTGCTCCGGGCCGCTGACGGGTGCGCACCACTCGCCCACCGCGCGTGCTGCCAGCAGCTGTTGCAGGTCGGCCATTTTGGCGGTGAGTTGTTGAGAAACCGGCTGTTCTATCCACTGACAGGAGCGGCAGCGTCCGGCGTCATAGAGTGCGCACTGCATATGAAAACCTTAAGGAAAACGAGGGCTGCGATTATACACATTATTGCAGGCGGAAGAACCGCCGACTGGACGCCGGAATGAAAAGCAGGCAGAGCACCAGCATATCCGGCAGTTTTTGCATGACCAGCGCATGGAAAATCTCACGTCGCGACTCACCCGGAATGCTGAACAGCTCAGGATAGCCATAGCCCAGCGAGGCGGCCCACAGATAGCTGGCGGCGGTCACCTGCGTGAGCAGATAGACCCAGCGCGCCCAGTTGCGCCCTTTGACCAGCGAAAACGCGCAGTAGATCTCGATAAACACCAGCACCAGGCTGCTTAAAAAGACCAGCGTCAGATTCCACGTCTGCACGCTGCGGTGAATGAATTCCCCGATGCCGCGCACGCCCAGCGTATTCAAAATCATCAGCACGTCCAGGCAGCGGATCATAATAATGGCGAGCGCCGCCACCTGAACCAGCGCAGGAACGTTAGGACGGGCGTGCGTAATACGTGATTTTTTTACTAATCCCAATGTTTTACTTCCCTGAAAAACAGTGCCGCGTCATGCGCGGCACATCACCGGAAATTTTAAATCCTTCAGCCGCGTCTTGCACGCTGGATATCGCGCACGCGCTGTTTTTCCGCGCGCGCCATCAAATACCAGGCGATAAATCCGACAATTCCGACCACGCCGAGGATGATAGAGGCCAGAGCATTGATCTCCGGGTTCACCCCCATGCGCACGCTGGAGAAGACCAGCATCGGCAGCGTCGTCGCGCCCGGCCCCGAAACAAAGCTGGCGATAACCAGATCGTCGAGGGAGAGCGTGAACGCCAGCAGCCAGCCGGAGATCACCGCCGGCATAATCATCGGCAGGGTAATGATGAAAAAGACCTTTAGCGGCGTGGCGCCGAGATCCATCGCCGCCTCTTCAATGGAGCGGTCCAGCTCGCGCAGGCGCGAGGAGATCACCACCGCCACATACGCGGTACAGAAGGTGACGTGCGCCAGCCAGATGGTGAGCATGCCGCGATCCGCCGGCCAGCCGATGGCGTGCGCCAGGGCCACGAACAGCAGCAGGAGCGACAGGCCGGTAATGACGTCCGGCATCACCAGCGGGGCAGTGATCATAAAGGCGAAACCGTTTGAGCCGCGAAAACGCCCGAAGCGCACCATCACCAGCGCGGCGATGGTGCCCAGAACGCAGGCCATCGTGGCCGCCAGCGCGGCAATGGTCAGGCTCAGCCCCACCGCGCTCATCATTGCGTCGTCGTGGAACAGCTCGCTGTACCAGCGCGTCGACCAGCCCGCCCAGACCGTCACCAGTTTGGAACTGTTGAACGAGTAGATCACCAGCATCAGCATCGGCGCATACAGGAAGGTGAAGCCGATAACGAGGATCAGAATGCGCCACGGGGAGCGTACTACCGGTAAGTTGTTCATCCGCGATCTCCCATCTGTTTCTGCTGATGCTTATGGAACCACATGATCGGGACGATCAGCAGAAGGAGCATGATAATCGCCACCGCCGACGCCACCGGCCAGTCGCGGTTATTGAAGAACTCCTGCCACAGCACGCGGCCAATCATGATGCTGTCCGGCCCGCCGAGCAGTTCCGGGATCACAAACTCCCCGACCGCCGGAATAAACACCAGCATCGACCCGGCAATGATTCCGCCTTTAGTCAGCGGGACAATCACGCTGAAGAAGGTCTTCAGCGGACGCGCGCCGAGATCGAGCGAGGCTTCCACCAGCGAGTAGTCAATCCGCGTCAGGGCGGTGTAAATCGGCAACACCATGAACGGCAGATAGGCATAGACAATGCCGATATAGACCGCAAGGTTGGTGTGCAGGATGGTCAGCGGCTGATCGATAACCCCAAGCCACATCAGAAAATTATTCAGCACCCCGTTGTTTTTCAGGATCCCCATCCACGCGTAAACGCGTATCAGAAACGAGGTCCACGACGGCAGGATCACCAGCAGCAGCAGGATGTTACGCGTTGACGGCTTGCTGTGCGCCACGGCCCACGCCAGCGGGTAGCCCATCACCAGACAGCAGAGCGTCGAGATCGCCGCCACCTGCAGAGACTGCAGATAGGCTTCGAAATAGAGCGGATCCTCGGTGAGCTGGAGGAAGTTGCCCAGATTCAGCGTCAGCGTCAGCTGCCCGTCGGCCCACTCCCACAGATCGGTATATGGCGGGATCGCCCGCGCCATCTCCGCCAGGCTGATCTTAAAGACGATCAGGAACGGCAGCAGGAACAGCAGGATCAGCCACACGTAAGGCATGGCGATTACCAGCTTGCGCCCGTGGTTCATCTTAAGGCGCGTCAGCCAGTGGGCAAAGCCGCCCGGTTTTTTGACGCGGGCTGGAGGTTCAAGTGTGCTCATGATCGCTCCTTATACCGTCAGCACGACGCAGCTGTCCGCGTCCCAGCACAGGCGCACTTCGTCGCCCCAGGTCGGCTGCCCCTTGCGGTAGCGATGTTCGTTCTGTAGCTGCGCGCTGAGCATCTGTCCGCTTTTCAGGCGCACGTGGTAAATGGAGAGATCGCCCAGATAGGCAATGTGCACCACTTCCCCGACGGCAAAGTTATAGCCATCGGCAGGCGGATCGTCACAGAGCATGATCTTCTCCGGGCGCAGCGCCACGTAGACCGGCACGTTATCCACCACCGAGCTGTCAGGATCGACCTTAAGCGGATGCTGCAGCCCCGGCGATTCGATGACCAGACCATCCTCCTGACGATCCTTCAGCAGCCCTTCGAAGACATTAACCGAGCCGATGAACTCCGCGCTGTAGCGGGTGGTCGGATGCTCGTAAATCTCTTCCGGCTCGCCAATCTGCACGAACTTCCCGCGGTTCATGATCGCGATACGCCCGGCCATGGTCATGGCCTCTTCCTGGTCATGGGTGACCATCACGCAGGTCACCCCCACGCGCTCGAGGATATCGACCACTTCGAGCTGCATACGGTCGCGCAGCTTTTTATCCAGCGCGCCCATCGGCTCGTCGAGCAGCAGCAGTTTCGGGCGTTTCGCCAGGCTTCTCGCCAGCGCCACGCGCTGACGCTGACCGCCGGAAAGCTGGTGCGGCTTACGCTTCGCGAACTCCTGCATATGCACCAGGCTCAGCATTTCGGCCACGCGCGCGGTGATTTCGGCTTTCGGCAGCTTGTCCTGCTTCAGGCCAAAGGCGATGTTTTGCTCCACCGTCATGTGCGGAAACAGCGCGTAGGACTGGAACATCATGTTAATCGGGCGCTGATACGGCGGCACGCTGGAGAGATCCACGCCATCGAGCATGATTTGCCCGGCGGTGGGCTGTTCAAAACCGGCCAGCATACGCAGCAGGGTCGATTTACCGCAGCCCGATGCGCCCAGTAGCGCGAATATTTCGCCTTTATAGATAGTCAGGCTGACGTCGTCCACGGCATGCTGGCCATCGAAAGATTTGGTGAGGTTACGAATTTCAAGAAGCGGGGTCAGCGCTTTACGGACTTTCGCCTGCGGGCGGGGGATCGCGTCATTCACGGGGTGCTCTCCGGCATAGATCAATACTGGTGCAAACGCACCGTCTGGGTGCGCATCGCCGGGCGGCGCGAACGCTTGCCCGGCCTACGGGTTGTGTAGGCCCGGTAAGCGATAGCGCCACCGGGCAACATTACCAAACGCCGTTATTTACCGCTTTTCACCTTGGTCCACGCGCGGGTACGCACGCGGTCAATTTTTGGATCCTGAACCTTCAGGGTGAACAGCTTGGCGAACACGTCCGCTGGCGGATAGATTGCCGGATTACTGCGGATCGCTTCGCTCACCAGCGGCACGGAGGCCTTGTTACCGTTGGCGTAGTAAACGTGGTCGCTGATGTGGGCGATCACCTCAGGACGCATCAGGTAATTCAGGAACTGGTAGGCTTCGTCTTTGTTTTTCGCGTCAGCCGGCATGGCGAAGACGTCAAAGAAGGCCAGCGCCCCCTCTTTCGGAATGAAGTAAGACACATTCACGCCGTTTTTCGCCTCTTTCGCGCGGTTCGCCGCCTGCCACACGTCCCCTGCCCAGCCGATCGCCACGCAGATGTCGCCGTTCGCCAGGTCGTTGATGTACTGGGACGAGTGGAAGTAGCGAATGTTTGGACGCAGCTTCAGCAGCAGATCGGTCGCCGGGCCGGTGTAATCATCGGCTTTATTGCTGTTCGGGTCTTTGCCCAGGTAGTTCAGCACGGTGGCGAAGATCTCTTCCGGCGCATCGAGGAAGGAGACGCCGCAGCTTTTCAGCTTCTCAAGATTTTCCGGCTTCAGCACCACGTCCCAGCTGTCCAGCTTAACGTCCGGGCCCAGCGCGGCTTTGACTTTATCCACGTTGTAGCCGATACCGGTGGTCGCCCACAGGTAAGGCATGGCGTATTTGTTGTCCGGGTCGTGCTTCGCCACCAGCTTCAGCACTTCCGGATCGAGGTTTTTCCAGTTCGATAACTTGCTCTTGTCCAGCGGCTGGAAGACGCCCGCCGTCAGCTGACGCTCCAGGAAGCTTGCGGAAGGTACGACCAGGTCAAAACCGGTGCTGCCTGCCATCAGCTTTCCTTCCAGCACTTCGTTGGAATCGAAAACGTCATAGACCACTTTAATGCCGGTCTCTTTTTCAAAATTAGCGACCGTGTCCGGCGCAATATAGTCAGACCAGTTGTATACGTGCAGCGTTTTTTGTTCCGCAGCGAGCGTGCCGGCAGAGACGGCCATCAGAGCACCCGCAACCAGACCCGATAACCATTTTTTATTCAAGGCGATCATAGTGTTATTCCTTCTGAAAGCTCGTTAACAAACGAACTAAACTGTGCAATCTGGATATATGCAAAAATCATGCATAGTTTGTCGCTCTGCTCAAAATAAAAAGAAACCTCTTTACCCGGCAGGATCCGCTCGCTTTTTTAAGCATCGCAAGAATAACTGTAGCCCGTGTCTCCGGCTATAGCCCAGACGAAAAAACGCCTTTTATCAATTTTTTATGCAGGTTAAGTCTACGTGATAAGCCGAAATGGCCTTGAGGGAGGTGAAAAATTCTTTAAAGAAAGGTTAAAGGCAGCAGAAAAAATGGCCTTCTGCAGCCGCTATGGCAGCGACTGCGCAAAAGTCAGACAGGCTTAGTGAAGAAAATTGGGAGATGCATCATTATTCTCAGCATCGTCTTCCGCGCTATACAGCAGATGATGTGCATTGGCTTCCATCATAACCATGGAAATTTGCTCTTCGCTCAGGCGCATAAACCAGGCGAACTGCTTGAACGACAGCCCCGCCCCGGAGAATAAAGACTGGCAAACGACCAGTTTTGGCAGATTATCGTCCTGTATATCGAGAAATGCTTTCACCGTCAAAGAACTGGCGTTGATAGCCGAGAGATCGGAGGCCAGCGCCAGCAGCGCAGAAGGCTTCACTTCGGCCAGCGCGGAAAAAAGGATCACGTCGTTAATCAGATCGATTTTGGCATCGAAAATGCCGTCGAAATTCTGCATATGAGGCAGATGCAGCGCCTGGCAGGAATCACATTCGAAGAAGGTGATCCCGGCATCATCAAGCCATTGACGTAACGTATCCAGTGTAGGTACGACCTGTAAATCCATCGCTGTGCAGCCTCTTTAGTAAAAACTTCGCATAGGGTACTCAAAAAGCGCCCGGTAATCCATTTAACCGCCCGTTTTCAGACAGTAACCCGGCGTGGCATGACGCTCGATCCATGAGATCATTTTACCTGCAATATCGACCCCTGTGGTTTTTTCCACACCTTCCAGCCCCGGGGAGGCGTTCACCTCCATCACCAGCGGCCCGCGCGTCGCGCGCAGAAGGTCCACGCCCGCTACGTCCAGCCCCAGGGTTTGCGCCGCTTTCACGGCTATTTCCCGTTCGCGTTCGCTAATATCGGCTACCCGCGCAACGCCGCCGCGGTGAAGGTTAGAGCGGAAGTCGCCCTCTTTGGCCTGGCGCTCGATGGCCGCCACGACCTCGTTCCCCACCACGAAACAGCGAATGTCGCGCCCTTTCGCCTCTTCAATGTACTCCTGCACCAGAATGTGCGCATTCAGCCCGCGAAAGGCGTCGATCACGCTCTCCGCCGCCTGACGCGTTTCCGCTAACACCACGCCAATACCCTGCGTGCCTTCCACCAGCTTGATCACCAGCGGCGCGCCGCCCACCATATCGATCAGATCGCTGGTGTCGTCCGGTGAATGGGCAATGCCCGTGACGGGGAGATCGATCCCCTGTCGGGCGAGGAGCTGCAGGGAGCGCAGCTTATCGCGGGCGCGGGAAATGGCGACGGATTCGTTGAGCGGATAGCTGCCCAGCATCTCGAACTGGCGCAGCGCGGCGGTGCCGTAGTAGGTAATCTGGGAGCCGATGCGGGGGATCACCGCATCGAAGTGCGGCAGCTTGCGGCCTTTGTAGTGAATCGACGAGGCGGCGGGGTCGATGTTCATATAGCAGGACATCGGGTCGAGGATCTCAACCTGATGCCCGCGTTTCGCCGCCGCTTCTCGCAGGCGCTTACATGAATAGAGCGTTCCGTCCCGGGACAATATGGCAATTTTCACCCTGCACCTCTCTGAAGACATGGAAAAAGCCTGCATATCATATACGCAGGCAGGCGCAGGAGGAATGGACTATCGCGTTGCCCAGCCCTGCTTGTGCAGATACTCAAGAATAAACGGGCGGTTTTCTTTGATGATGGTGCGGCGAATATGGTCCGTCCAGGTGTCGCGACGGTTATTGCTGCCGCGCGTCATGTAGTAGTTCGCCAGCTCTTCGTCGTATTGATTCAGGACATCCTGATCGACCGGCTGGTAATGGTTTTCATGCACCAGCATCGCGGCAGGAATGCGCGGCTTGAGATCCGGGTTGTCCGCCGGCCAGCCGAGGCACAGGCCAAACAGCGGCAGCACGTGTTTTGGCAGCTTCAGCAGGTCGGTCACGCTTTGAATGTTGTTACGCAGCCCGCCGATATAGACACCGCCTAACCCCAGCGATTCCGCGGCCGTAAAGGCGTTTTGCGCCATCAGCGCGGTATCCACCACGCCCAGCAGTAGCTGTTCGGCCAGCCCAAGTTCCGCCTCAGGGCAGATCTGCAGGTGGCGGTTAAAGTCGGCGCAGAACACCCAGAACTCGGCTGCCTGAGCCACATGCTTCTGCCCGCCGGTGAGCGTCACCAGCTGTTCACGCATGGCCTTATCAGTAATACGGATAATCGAGCTGCACTGCAAAAAGCTGGAGCTGGAGGTGGCTCTTGCGCTGTCAATAATCGCATTACGCTGCGCCTCGGTAATCGGCTCATCGGTAAAGTGGCGAATGGAGCGGTGGGACTGGAGCAGGTCTATGGTTGGCGTCATCTTGTCTCTCTTTAGTCTTGCTTAATACGTATGGCAGCCAGTATAGGCAATGATGTGCGCGGTGTAATTGGCGAAACATAGCTCATAGATATTATAACGACAGGCGAAACCTTCTTTAATGACGGCGGGTTATGGGGCACTATACGAGTCATTCGCCGTCAGGCTTGTTTTTTGAGGAGAGAGAAATGTTTGCAGTAATTTTTGGTCGTCCAGGGTGCCCTTACTGTGTGCGCGCGAAAGAGCTGGCTGAGAAACTGACCGAAGAGCGCGATGACTTCAACTTCCGCTATGTGGACATCCACGCGGAAGGCATCACCAAAGCCGACCTGGAAAAAACCGTCGGTAAGCCGGTTGAAACCGTGCCGCAGATCTTCCTCGATCAGAAACACATCGGCGGTTGCACCGACTTTGAGGCCTACGCTAAAGAGCATCTGGGCCTGTTTGCCGAGCAGTAATGAAGAGACGCCCTCACCCTGAGGGCGTTTTTATTTGCGGTGCCGTCGGTGCTGAACCAGGCTGCGCACAAACAGGTAGCACAGCGCGCCAAGCGCGCACCAGAATACGCCGCTCAGCAACCACGCCAGCTCCTGCCAGAAACTCCGCGTTGAAATATACATCAGGCGCATCATCAGCAGACACAGCGGTGCAGCGAGCATGGCGCCCAGCAGCGGCTTCACCACCTCCCCTTGACGGGAGAGAAAACTGGCGGCAGCCCCCGGCAACGTGAAGAAGAGCAACCCTAGCTCAGGATGCCCGGACGCCCTGAACGCGCCCTTTACATTAAATGCGAGCGACATGCACACGACCGTGAACAGCAAAAAACAGCTGATCACCCCCGCCCAGTTTCGTTTCATATTCAAACTATCCTCCTGACTTATCTCTATCAAATACACATTCGTCGGGTAGACGCCCAGTCAGATAAAGCAGTGCGGCAATCCATGCCAAAGTACGCACAGGGTGATGCGATAATCAGTAGCTGTCAGTAGCTAATGCGATTAAACTACACGCCAGCTAATGTTTTAGGGAATAAAGCAGGAAACAGGGAGCGTTAGCGCTTTTCCCTGATCCAGAAAACAGTAGCCCAAAAAGTCCTTTCATTCAACAACTTACTGGTAAACAAGAAGTTAGCCTCCGTGAATATAAACGTCGCAGACTTGTTAAATGGGAATTACATCCTGTTATTATTTGTGGTACTGGCGCTGGGTCTTTGCCTGGGTAAATTGCGCCTGGGGTCGGTTCAACTCGGTAATTCCATTGGCGTTTTAGTCGTCTCCTTATTATTAGGCCAGCAGCACTTCAGCATTAACACGGACGCGCTGAACTTAGGTTTTATGCTGTTTATTTTTTGCGTTGGCGTAGAAGCGGGACCTAACTTTTTTTCAATTTTCTTCCGCGACGGCAAAAATTATCTGATGCTGGCGCTGGTGATGGTCGGCAGCGCGCTGCTGATCGCGTTAGGACTGGGCAAACTGTTTGGCTGGGATATCGGGCTTACGGCCGGTATGCTGGCCGGCTCCATGACCTCCACCCCCGTGCTCGTGGGCGCCGGTGATACGCTGCGGCATTCCGGCATGGCGGGCGCGCAGCTCTCTACCGCCCTCGACCATCTGAGCCTGGGCTATGCCCTGACCTATCTGATTGGTCTGGTGAGCCTGATCGTTGGCGCGCGCTACCTGCCAAAACTGCAGCACCAGGATCTGCAGACCAGCGCCCAGCAAATCGCCCGCGAGCGCGGTCTGGATACCGATTCCAAACGTAAAGTCTATCTCCCGGTTATCCGCGCCTACCGCGTCGGGCCGGAGCTGGTGGCATGGGCAGACGGCAAAAATCTTCGCGAACTGGGGATTTACCGCCAGACAGGTTGCTACATCGAACGTATCCGCCGCAACGGCATTCTGGCGAACCCGGACGGCGACGCGGTGCTGCAGATGGGCGACGACATCGCGCTGGTGGGTTACCCTGACGCCCACGCCCGTCTCGACCCGAGCTTCCGTAACGGCAAAGAGGTGTTCGACCGCGACCTGCTCGACATGCGTATCGTCACCGAAGAGATCGTGGTGAAAAACCATAACGCCGTGGGCCGCCGTCTGGCGCAGCTGAAGCTGACCGACCACGGCTGCTTCCTCAACCGCGTGATCCGCAGCCAGATTGAGATGCCTATCGACGACAACGTTGTGCTCAACAAAGGCGACGTGCTGCAGGTCAGCGGCGACGCGCGACGCGTAAAAACCGTTGCCGACCGCATCGGCTTTATCTCCATTCACAGCCAGGTCACCGACCTGCTGGCCTTCTGCGCCTTCTTCATTGTTGGCCTGATGATCGGGATGATCACCTTCCAGTTCAGCAACTTTAGCTTCGGCATCGGTAACGCCGCCGGTCTGCTGTTCGCCGGGATCATGCTAGGCTTCCTGCGAGCGAACCACCCGACCTTCGGCTACATTCCGCAGGGCGCGCTGAACATGGTGAAAGAGTTCGGTCTGATGGTGTTTATGGCGGGCGTCGGCCTGAGCGCGGGCAGCGGCATCGGCCACAGCCTGGGCGCCGTCGGCTGGCAGATGCTGGTTTCCGGACTTATTGTCAGCCTGGTACCGGTAGTGATCTGCTTCCTGTTCGGCGCCTACGTGCTGCGTATGAACCGCGCCCTGCTGTTCGGGGCAATGATGGGGGCCCGTACCTGCGCGCCGGCGATGGAAATCATCAGCGATACCGCGCGCAGCAACATCCCGGCGCTGGGGTATGCAGGCACCTATGCTATCGCGAACGTACTGCTGACGCTGGCGGGTACGCTGATTATCATCATCTGGCCGGGACTCGGATAACTCCTAAGTTTGCGCGTAATGAAAAAATTTTTGTAACGCGCAGAACTTTTTTAGCAGGGGGCAGTCATAACTAGTGCCACTGCTTTTCTTTGATGTCCCCAATTTGTGGAGCCCATCAACCCCGCCGTTTTGGTTCAAGGTTGATGGGTTTTTTGTTGCCTGAAAATAAAAATCATTAAATTCAAATGCTTGCAATAAAACGGTGATTGAGTTGGCGACAAAATGGCGACAGCGATAGTGCCCAATCATATTTGTTACAAATCTTGCTCGTCAGGTTCATATGCTAATTCCAGCTCCCCAAAATCCATCGACGTCGGACGCTCTATTACTTCCACATCTTCAACGGTCAAATCATCTATAGAACCTGACAAGTCTCCGGAGATTGTTATTAGTATTCTGGATGTATATGTTTCCTCGGCACGCTTGGTGATTGACCCCATGTAGACATGATCCTTATCGAATGAATCGTAAACTGATAGGGAGAAATCACCATCTGCGTAAAGTGAAATTTCTGCAAATGCTTCTAAAACAACCCAGTTTTCATCCTTGTCAATGACAGTGAAGTGATTATCTGTAAACTCAAAATCTTCAAATCCACCTGAGCATCCATCAGCCTCCCAGTACAAATATGAATCTGCCTCTTGTTCTGGTGCAAAACCGTCAAAGGTTGACTCAAGGTGTACAGCAACATCATGCAAGAATTTACCGGCCTGTCCTTCAGCAAGTGCTTTTTGTAAGTTATCAATTAGTTCATAAGGTGCGGTTTCTTCATTGAAGTGTGCTAAAGCCTTTGATAAGTCAGGTTCATAATGCAAATTCTCAGCATCAGCACAAAATCTCTGCCAATCGTCATCTCTTGCTACGGCAAGAACATTTTCACCATTCTCTTCAGCCCAAGCTTGGACGGCCATTAATGTGATCGCATCAGGAAACTCATTTTTTTTCTTCCCTGTATCTGCGAAAGGAGCTTCAGAAGAGAAATATCGTTCAAGTAGTTCAGGTACCGAAACGTAATCCCCAGTAGTCAAAACCTCCGCATCTGTTACGCCAACAAATCTGTCTAATCTACTCTTTCCTAATCCTTCAACTTCTCTGCCTTCAATCAATGTTCTTTTTGCGTCATTTAGTTCGCTTCCATCAAAAAAAAGATGATCGCCAGCCTCTTCGAAAGCTTTCTCAAGAGAGCCACGTGAAGTCCTGATTTTTCTTTCAAGATGATTTTTAACTTCGTTGTAAATTACATCCGGTATCAAAAACGTTGTCGGGGTTCGGCTGAACTGGGAAAGCTTACCCAGTAGTCCTTTCTCAAGCTTTAATCCGTACTGATCGTAGATACTTGTGTCTAACAAAATTGCGGTGAATTTTTCAGTCATATCGAATGCCTTAATGTAAGCTCTGCCAAGTAATCATCGGAAGAAAATCCACAACTAAAAAGCGACTACTAATGTGGCAAAAGTTTTCTTAAGTTCCAAGATTAAAATTAGATTTCGATGCAATTGTTAGTCGCTGGTTTTCATGAAATGCATGCAGTTTTTTTCAGTTTTCTATGTACCGCTCTGTTTTGCCTTGTACCGCCCCAGCTCTGGCTTCAGCTGCATCCCCACAGACCGAAGCGGAAGGCCAAAACGATCCTTTCGACACACAAAATTTAAAATAATTTTATTTTTCAATCACTTAAACCATTACCAAGATCCTTTCCAGATCCATAAATGTGAAAAACACTGAAATTCTTTTCAATCTTTTCAGTTCTGGTTTTCCGCAAAGCCGCCAGCGCTGGCGCGGTCTGGCGGTCTGGTTTGCAGAAAAATAAAACTGAAAAATTTTTATGATCCAAAAACCGCAGGCGGGTGCGGTGTAGTGCGATTTTGGTCTGCGAAAGATTTTTTTGTCCGTGCTGTGACTCGCCAGCGCACCGCTGTGGGCACGATCTGTTTTAAAGGTGGCTATGAGTGTGCGAAAAGGCTGAACGCGCCAGAGCGCCGCTGACAGCGCGTAGCGATAGCCGCTTACGAGATAAGAAAGGAAATATCCCCGCTAGGGGATGAATGGCATAAAAAACCCGCTTTCGCGGGTTATGTTCTGGACAGGTTTACTTGCCAATGACCGGGGAGTATTTGCCGTTCAGCGTGTCCGCTTTCGTTCCGGTGTTCCGGATGGCTCCCGCGTTGGTCGGTGCTCCCGTATTGCTGTGCGTGTGGCTTGCCGTTTGCTCTGCCAGCTCCTTAACCACGTCGAGCGTGTCCAGCATCAGCTGTGCCACGTTGATTGTGCCAGAGCCAATCCACACCACCGGGGCAATAATTTGCTGTTGCACGGCCGCCACGCTTTTACGTATCTGGCCAATTTTCTCGATCAGGTCTTTACCCGTAGTGACTGTCTGGCTCCCGGCTATGTCCGTTTCATCATTGCCGCCGATACTCGCCACGCGGTTATTGACGGCCTGACTGTAATCCCCCGTGCATACCTGCTGAATGGCTCCGGCCATCAGCGTGAACGTACCCAGCACGGTAATTTTATCCGTGGCTTTAACCGTGGTTTCGCGGCTGACCAGATCCCGCTGTTCTGTATCGGCCTTAACCACCCGCGCCATTGAGGTTTCACTGATCGTCTGGTCTGTCTGCCTCACCCAGTCACCCGCCTGGGTGACGCGCTGCGACACTTCTGCACGCTGCTGTTGCAGCTGTTCGCCTGGCTGGATATCCGGGAGGCTGGTTCCGTCCGGCACGGTCTGCCGCACAAAAGGCTTATCCGGCCGTCCGCCAGTAAAAGCGATTTCGACCAGCGTCCCTTCAGGCGGAAACTGGAACATCCCCGAATCATTACCCGCCATAGGAACCGGCAGCGGCACAGCTGAGTAAACAGGCGTGTCCTTATCCGGGTTGCCGTCCGCGTCTAACAGCTGCACGTCAACTGCATACCCTCTTCATCAATCAGATCAAACTTTTTGAAGAACTCCAGATTTCGTTTCTTCTGATCTATCCATTCGCCCAGGGTTTTACGTGATACGTAGGCGCTGGCAGATTTCTGCACCTGGCCAACGGCGATGGCCAGATGTTCACGTTGCAGATCACGGGCACGCTTCAGGCGCTGATACCACCATTCCGGTGCCATGAGACGCAAAATCCCGGACTCCGCTTTTCTGGTTTCCAGGTGGCCTTCATTTGCCTCGTACTCTGCCCAGTAAGGCGGCTGATTGTTCAGCATGAGGGAAAGCGAGCAAAGATTGCGGTAAGCCGCCAGCGTGCGCTGGCGCATTTCCCTCTCGTCTTTTGGCTTGCTCTTCAATGTGTCGGTGAAGTCATAGAACATCTGAGCCATCCAGCCAGAGACCTGGCCAGACAGCTTTTTGAGATCGGTACGGTCAAGCGATGGCAAGCGCTGCAATGATTTGCCGAAAGGGAGATCGCTTACATCAGCAGCCAGCTGGTAACGCGCAGCCACTTTCCGCAGACGTGGCAATACATTCTCACCGATAGTTTTGCGCAGAAATGTATTGGCACGGCGGCGGCCGTCACGGCCAGCAAACAGCTTTTCGTAACGGTTGCCAAAATACCCGGCTAACCAGTCGGGTATCTCGTGAAGAAACTGTGAACGCCATTCGTAGTCCTGTGGGTTAACTGCCCACAATCGGCGCTCTGTGATCGTCGCATTCGCTGGCGTTCCCGGCGCAAAAGTATCGCGCCGCCAGCTATCGACGGCGTGATGTTGGCCAGCAAGAGACATATCAGCCACGATTAACCCACTTTTTCCAGGCGTTAATCATGAAAGCAGCTGCGGTATAAAGCGGACTTTGCTGCCCACCCAATTTGAGAGGGGTTTTTACTGCCATGCTGCGCCGCCTTTGCTGCAAATGGCCGCAGCCTCTTCACGGATCAGTTCTACGATTTCGGCAGCGCTCAAGCCTTCATTGGCGGCAAAAGTGGCCAGCTTATCCAGACGTGTAGAACACAGGTCGGCGGATGCCGCTTTACCTTCCTCGGTAGCTTTGGCCAGCATGGCCAGCAGATCATGACCAGAGTGATTGACGGGTAAAACCATGTTTGTTTTTTGCATTTTGGGTTCCTCAAGGCAAAAGAATCCCCGGCCACCGCAGGGATGGCTAAAAATTCAAGCTGTGAATTAGTGGAAAGAGATGGTAAGGGGTGCGGCTGAGTAGCTCGGCGCTGGCACTTTGTGCAGCTCGTAGGTATTACGCCACCACTCCTGGATCAGCGCTTTGATTTCTCCCGCACCCAATGAACCTGCTACGAAATACATGGAACGAATACCGGCCAGCGCTTCAATCTGCTGCAACTGGCTTTCAGCCTCACGATAAACGCAGCACCAGTAGGCAACATTAACGGCCAGCCAATGACGTTTGTTTGTCATGTGCTCCGTGTCATTAAAGAAAAATGGGTGTAAAGCCACACGGTCATTTTTGATTGTGCTCTTCTCCAGAAACAGAACGGCATAATTATGAGGAACCCCCCATACAGCCAGCTCTTGCCCTAGCTCCTTAGCATTTACAGAGATAGTGGACATTAATGATTCTCCTGCTGTTGCATCTTATGAACGATATGAGGCGCGATAATCATCTGTACGCCATTACTGCTGTGGATCGGATGTGCCTTTTTCACCTGGCGGTTGGCGCTGCGCTTAGAAAAATCGCTATCGCTCAAACTCCCGAACCCTTCAAACGTCAAACGCGCCCTGGATATGCCCTGGCGCAGCTGAATCATTGCCCGGTAATCCAGGCGTTCGAATAACTCAGACCAGCAGCATTTACACAGGTGGGCTTTGAAAACGTCCATCCCGGAAGCAACTGCGGCCGCATGCAAAACAACCCCGCGCCATTCTGGTGTTAATTTGTCCCACCATTCGGCGGCTTCGCTTTTCTCGCTCCAGTATTTGCGGCGGATATTCCCCAGCCACTTAAGGCCGATCTCCTGTTGCTTTGAGCTAATGGCCATAACCCCCCCTGATAATCCCGAAGAAACGAAACCACCGCGGACGACGAGACGAGCGGGCATTAAATTTGTACTGATGCCCAGGGTTCCAGCGCTGGCCATTTGGCAGCTCAAGCCATCCGGTTGACCCGCTGGCGAGCTGCATTGCCGGAGATTCTTTTTTCAGATAGGTGACGAACGCTTTCATACTTATCCCTCACATCATGCTGCTGGCGCTGGTAGTCACGATATCGACGGCAGCAGCAAGAACCGGCGCAGACTGGAGGCGGCTTTCAACGGTGTAAGCCAGGACGGAAAGAGAACGGATAGCATCACGAGCACGATCGAGAATTTGTGTGCGGCGTGCTGCTGTCATGCGCTCAGTTGATACAGCTTCCCCAGCGATTGCCCCCACATTGGCGGTGGCACTCAACGCGCAAAACTGCATGTTGGCTTCACTGGCGTTATTGATAGGAACGGACGGGAGGCAGTTAATCTGCCCTAGCATCCCATCCAGTAAACGTGCATCTTCGGTGTAATCGGTAATAGCCAATAGCTCGTCACAGGTCAGACGATGCGGTTGAACTGGATTCAACTTATTGCGCAGGATCTGCGGACGCATACCAACGGCAGTGGCCACATCTTCAAGATTGTGAGAAAGCGCAAACGCTCGGCAAGCTGCATCAAAATGTGCATGTTTGGAAGTTTGGTAATCAAACATAGTAACCGCCCCCTAAAGATTCCAAAATCGAACTAAGAGATAACTACGTTGCTATTTGAGAGCGCGTCGACAGTCATTGCAGCGATGTTAATCATTACTTTTTCACGCTTTTTATCTTTGCGAAGACGATGTCTTATTAGGCGTCCATCAGCCAGCATGTCATTTATGGTTTCTACAGACAGCCCAGTAAGTTCGCTATAGCGTTCAATGGTCACATGAGGAGTTGCGATTGAGATTGAAATGTGTTGGTTCATGATGCATGATTCCATGTTGGCCAGCTTGTGGTGAGCAAGGTTAACGAGTGTTATCGGGTGAAGATTCCAAATGGAACCATCAAGTGCGAGGTTACGATCGCTTTTGGAATCAGTCAAGAAAAATCAGACTCCAAGGGGAATCAATGGATTTTAATAGTGGCGGGCGTAAAGCCATAGAAAGGTTGGTAGAAGCATATGGTTTTCATACAAGACAGGCTCTAGCTGATCATCTTGGGGTATCAAAAAGCACTTTGGCCACAAGATATATGAGGGATATTTTTCCATCTGACTGGGTGATTACATGTGCCCTGCAAACAGGCGCATCTCTAGCTTGGTTAGTTGAAGGGAAAGGGCCAATGTTCGATATTGGGAAAACGGATATTCTGAGGCTAAAAAAGGAAAAAGTAATTGATGGAAATTTACTAGATTCCGGAACTGTTTATTTTGATAAAACTATATTACCTCTAAACATAACTTCTCCAATTATTTTGGAAGAAGATAATAACTTATATGTTGCTGATAAATCATTCAATGAAATAGCAGATGGACAATGGCTTATTAGCATAGATGGTAAATACAGTATTCGAACTGTTTCTCGCATCCCTAACAATAACATTCGCGTAACAAAAGGCGAAATAACTTTTGACTGTCCAATCGATGATCTGAACTTCACCGCCATCATAAAAAAAACCTTTATATGAAAAAAGGCAATCAATAATGAAACCAGAAACCTATTCGCTTGTAGATACAGCATTGAAATATGCCTTATGGCCTTTCTTGTTAATTTTAATTATTGTTTTATTTCGCAAACAAATAAAAGAATTTATAAACACATTAAATTCCGCAAAAAAAGTTAAGCTAGGTGTTGATGGTTTTTCTTTTGAAACAAACACAGACAATCCACTTATAAACAATGAAGTTAATGATGAGAATGGGAAACTAGATCCGCCTCCCATTACTAAAGAAAAAGAGATAGAGAAAACTTACTGGTACTTATCTGTAAGCGACTTGTTAAAAGACAACAAGATCCAAGAGGCAAAAGCTGAGTTTGAAATATTCGTCCGAGAGCACAAGGACACTATTAATTATGATGCCGAACATGCTTTTTTTTCATATGTTTTATTCCAAACAACAAAAGATGAAAGCATACTGGATGATTTGTTACTGAACATAAAACAGTCCAAAGAGCCAAATATTAAAAAAGAATATGTAAACTCATACATATATTGTCTTAATCTTACGCTTCAATACTCTAAAGCAATTAGTTTTTTAAAAACAATAATATCTGAAACCGATGACTTGAAAATAAATTCAGCGTACATAATTTCACTTTCAAAAATCTACTTATTAAACCTTGATATAGACAAGGGGGAAAGTGAAATTATACAACTAATTAGAACTCTTTCCGGCAATGAAATAGAAAAATTCGAAGATGAACTTTTCCTTGCTTATCTTCAGCTAGCTGAAATTGAGAAAGCGAAAGATGACAAAATTAATTATGCCCTGTGTCTCGATAAGGCACTAGAGTTTAAGCCTTCAAACGAAAGCACTCTCTTTTCTGCAGCCTATGAATCAAGTCAGTTGAACTTTTTGGATTCATTGGCTATTTCTAATTATTCTCACCTTGAAAATCTCGCTCCGAAAAACGATGCTGTAATTAACAATCTAGGAGTTGCAGCCAATAAATTAGAACTAAAAATCATAGCGTGTGATTATTATAGAAAAGCTAAAGATTTAAACAGTTCAATATCATACTCGAACATTGGCTATAAATTATTGGAAGCTGGATGTGCAAAAGAAGCTGAAGAGCTTGCAAGAGTAGCGATCACATTTGCCAATCCCGATAAAAATAACTATGAATTATTAGCTAAAATAAAAAAAGATACTGAAGAAGAGCATATTAAATGGAAAAAACACAAAACAAAATCCAATGAAAAACAAAAATTCATTAGAAACTATGTTGGTAGAAAATATAATTCACCAAATCAATTTCCAACAAATGAATTTTGGATCGATGAAAAAGAAAGACAAGTTAAGATCGCAATTACAGAAACAAGCATAGCCATTACATGGCAAGATCCAATCAAAGATATAAAATTTTACGGCTCAATTAGCAATACAACCTTAAAAGGACTCTACATTTCATCACCGTTGCAATCGCAAACTCTATTAGGTGGTGGCGATAAAACGATAACCGCTCACTGCGTTGGATATTATGATGAGAAACAGTCTCATATAATTATATCAGCAACAGAGTCTGACAGTGACTTAAAAATAATACTCAAGAAAAATGACAATGTTTGAGTTGGTAATTAACATACATTGACACTGTATGCATATCCAGTAAAAATGTCCTACTGATGGAGGAGGACATTTTTATGACTGTGCGGAAACTTATCTCAGGTAAATGGATTTGTGAATGCTACCCCGCAGGGCGTAGCGGGAGACGTGTGCGTAAGCAGTTCTCCACAAAAGGTGAGGCTCTGGCTTTTGAAAGGCATGCTATGGCAGAGGCTGAACTGAAGCCTTGGCTAAGTGAATCGATAGATCGCAGGACTCTAAAAGACATAGTTGAACTCTGGTACAAACTACACGGTAAATCTCTTTCAGCTGGCAAGCATGTTTATGACAAGCTTCTCTTGATAGTTGATGCTCTAGGAAATCCACTCGCTACAGATCTCACTTCTAAAAGGTTCGCTCACTACAGAGATAAGCGCCTAACTGGCGAAATCTACTTTAGCGAGAAGTGGAAAAAAGGAGCCAGCCCGGTAACAATAAACCTCGAGCAGAGCTATCTAAGTGGTGTTTTTAGTGAGCTTACCCGACTCGGTGAATGGGCTGCGCCAAATCCACTTGAGAATATGCGTAAGTTCACAATCGCAGAAAAGGAAATGGCTTGGCTAACTCATGAGCAAATCACTGAACTTTTGCACGACTGTTATCGGCAATGCCCTCTGCTTGCATTGGTTGTTAAAATCTGCTTGAGCACAGGAGCTCGCTGGCGTGAGGCTGTGAACCTGACACGCTCTCAGGTCACCAAATATCGGATCACATTCGTTAGAACCAAAGGCAAAAAAAATCGTAGCATTCCAATAAGCAAAGAGCTGTATAACGAAATCATTGCTCTCGACGGTTTTAAGTTTTTTACAGACTGTTATTTCCAATTTCTGTCAGTCATGGAAAAAACTTCCATTGTTCTCCCTCGAGGGCAGTTAACACACGTTCTACGCCATACTTTTGCTGCACACTTCATGATGTCCGGAGGAAACATACTCGCCCTTCAGAAAATCTTGGGCCACCACGATATAAAGATGACCATGCGCTACGCTCACTTGGCCCCTGACCACCTTGAAACGGCCCTGCGTTTTAATCCCTTGGCTACGCTTCCAAATGGCGACAAAGTGGCGGCAGCTATTGGCATTTCTCCGTAATCACCACTCCTTCTCACTTACCTAACTGATTGATTAAATTACAAGCCCTTGTTTTTACTAACCCATTTACATAAATGGTTTTTTTGTTGCCTGAAATTCCCCCACTAGCAGAATCAATCGCTTACAGCCACGCTTTCTGATGTTGGGCGTAAGCTCCGGACAAAAAACCCTATCCCATTACTTTCTCCTTCCAGGCCTCATAAAACTATCGCTCCCTGACAGCAAAAGAATAAAATCAGGAAAAACGTCAGCAAGGAAAGCCGCATGTTCGATTTTTATCCCGACAAAACCTACAGCAGAACAGAAGTAATGAGCAAGCCATCGCCAGTTCCGCCAGTAAATGGCGTCTACTTCTGGTGGTTTAAGGAGATCCCTCCAGGTGTGCCGACAGAGGGCTGCATCACCTCAGACGGCTACACGCTGCTATACGTTGGTATTTCGCCCGACCAGAGAGGGAAACCTAGCAGCCGTTCGAACTTAAGGAAACGAATCAAAACGCATTACAGCGGCAATGCAGCTGGATCAACACTTAGGCGCACGCTGGGTGTGTTATTGAGTGGTGTAAGTGGCTTTCCCCTGCGGCGTGTGGGTTCTGGGTCCAGAATGACATTTACTCATCCTGGCGAGCAGTGGCTTGACGCCTGGATGGAAAAGAATGCCAAAGTTCACTGGCATCCTGTCGAAGCGCCCTGGGAACTTGAGGATATGCTGATTGCATCGCTTTCCTTACCACTAAACATTCAGGGAAATGCTCATGGCTTTAAAATGACGCTTTCAGGAATGCGTAGTCAGGCTGCTGCGGAGGCAAGATTGATGGAGATTGCTGATGAAAGGGGTTTCAGAAGAAGACTAATAGCGCAGTGATAAAAAACTACGCCTATGGTCTTTGATCAGTAAGCTAGTTGTTCCTGCAATCCTTTCGGATGAGGCGGCGCGGCGCTAATTTTTTGCGGACAGCACACGGATCACACAAATGTCTCATGTGTCACGAAAGTGTGCCCGCACTCAATATTTGTGCACTGGTTGTATCGTTCTTTGGTTTCGCTGGAAACCTGAAAGCTACTGCGGGTATGCGCGGCCTGACCGCACATCGGACAATTCATCATTTCGTTCAGCCCTCACCCTTAACCAGTTCGCAATAATGCGATATCATTATTCTCAGTTTGGAACTAATCATTCAATTTCGAACTCATCTATTTTCACTTCGAGATCCAGACTGGTCGTAAACCCGTTATCCGGGCTGACGGTGTGAGTCAGCGTCGTGATGGTCCACTCCGCATCATCAATCGGCTGCTTAAAGCCGCTAACCTTCACTGGCATTTCGGTGTAGAGATCTGCCCGGCCTTCTGCGAGCTGCAGAGAGAAAGACGCCACACCGCGCTGCAGACGCTCCCACTGCGTTTTTGCGGCACGCTCAGCATTAGCGCGGTTGGCATAGGTCCAGTTGAGAACCAGCACATTTTCATCGGTTCCCACCAGATAATCACCCTGCCTCGCTTCCGGCTCTTTGGGCGCAGCAGTTTTCTTGCGGCGACGCTTCACCTGCGTGGTCTCTTTCTTCTTAGGCTCCCGCGTATGCAACCAGCTGGCAATAACGCCAGTGTAGGCTCCACGATCCGCCAGGGTGAACCGGTGTCCATCTCCAGCTTTACAGCTGATGGTGATAACCGGCAACGGTTTACCGGTGGCCGTTCTCCCCTGCCCCTGGCGGATAAACAGCAGATGCCCGTCCTTCACTTAAGCAATAGCCCCGCACTGGCGCGCCAGTTTCATCAGAAAACTCGCATCGCTCTCGTTGGTCTGGTCCAGGTGATCCAGCGCTTTGTCCGTCAGGTCTTTGCCCACCGCCAGTTTCAGGTTGTGGCGGACGGCAATCTCTTTCACCACCTCGCCCACAGCGGTCTGGTGCTAGGACTTTTCACGCCGGGTGTTCAGGGTTTCCCGAAAATCCGCGCTGCGGGCGCGTATGGTCAGCCGGTCAGGCGCTGCGGAGTGCTCAATCTCATCCACGGTAAAGCCTCCTTTCGGGAACAGCGGCCGTCCTTTCCAGCCCAGCGCGAGGTGGATCACTGCCCCTCGACGCGGCAGCACAATCATCCCGTCCGCGTAATCCAACTCCAGATCGAGCAGGTCCGCTTCAAAGCCCCGGTTATCCGTCAGCGTCAGACTCATCAGGCGCGCGTCCATCACCGTCGTCACGTCTTTGCCTTCGATAGTGTGATGCTGAAGTCCGGGCTTTTGCTTTTCAGGTCCGGCAGAGCGCTGTTCAGATTCATGACAGAAGCCCTCCCGCCATATTTTTCACCTTGCCAATCGCCGAGGCCGCCGTGTCCTGCAGGTTGCTGAGCTGATCGCTCAGGCTGGCGAACATATCAGACAACGACTAATCTATCCGTTTAAGGGTCAGCATGAATTCAATTCGCCGCGGCATCCCACTTTCGAAAAACTCCGTTTTGGTCTGGCTCAGACTCTCGATCACAAACATGCCGTAGATTGAGGAATTTAATGATTGGCTAGGTGAGGATTTAATCACATTCAAAACATATAATTTCGCTTGAAATTAGGAATCAGCCCCGTGAAAATGCAAACCAATTTCAGTGGGGCCATCCTCATTTACTCAACTTCTTCATAATAAATTTCCCATTGGTCATTCATTCCAACAACTTGTTTTTCCTCGTAAGTATATTGAACTCTATCAATTTCAATTACTTTAGACGTCCCCTCTATAAACTCCATATCCGAAGGATTAAAAACAACCAAATTTTTGCCTTCACCGACTGTACTTGAAAACTGAATACCATCGTACCCTTCCTTTCTTATACAATCGGATATGAGTTGTGACACACTATATCTCCCTTCCAATGAAGGTGGGGTTGCAGTATTAAAAATACCCGCCATTTTAGCATATGGAACCATAGCTAACAGACTGTCATCGTCCTCAGTGAACCCTAAGAAATTCGGATGCGAAAAATCGAATACCTTTAATGCCCTTGCAACTCTAAAGGTTCCAATTGAAACAACATCAGTTGGATGCGGTCTAACTTCCGCAATCGCGGTATAGCTATCTGTCGCACAATAAAGATATGACACCCCTACTCTATTGGCCCTGCCAGACGTTGCTTTTAATGGAGGCACCGCTCCTATTTCCTTATCTTTAAATGGAACAAATATTTTCTTTCCTTCACGGCTGAACTCTTGAATGGCGACTTTATAGCCAGCAGTTCCAACTCTTGCCCTATAAACTACTGAGCTACCCTCAATAGTCTTAGCGAAGTTATTATCATAGCTGTTGATAATACTACTTAACTCATCTTCAAAATCGTGATAGTTTCTTTCTGAAAGCTTTTTCGATAACGACTCTAAAAATGGCTGATGTGAATTCTTAATAGACATATATGGCATGTTATACATCCCATCATCTCCATATCCTGCAAAGAGATTAATTTCATTATCTACATAAAAACCCATACCCCACAATTCGCCATCAAGGTCTCCAAAAGCATCATCTTGCGTCTGTATATCCTTAGCAAAGATGAAATCATCAGCCAATAGAAAACCCGTGAAATTATCACCACCAAAATGAGTATTATAATCAACTTCATCATAATTATATCTCACTATAGCCTTCAGCAAGTTATGTACTTCAAGTGATTCAGTATTTAAACAAATATGATCTGAACCACAAAAAGCGCAAGTACCATGAATGTTTTGTAAACGCATTAAGTTTTTAACATTTGATTCGATAATATGACTTTCGCAAATAAACATTGTTATCCCCTTAATCACCTCTTAGATACTCATTATTGCCGTTTAGGACTGCGCGCGCAATCGTATCCCCGCCACGTCTATCCGCTTTATGCAGTGGTTTTCATGCGCCTGCATGACATATGTAAGAGCCCCCCAGTTCCTTCGGGCATCAGCGAAAAAGAACTCCAAACTATCATGCGATCTCATGCGCCATATGAAGTTTTCCTGGCACAGCCTTGGATTGGGATAACACCTAGCTCAGGAAGATTTTTTGTGTGGTTGCAACCCATACCAAGAGTTTACCAATCCATGTTTGCGGCATTGTCCAACTCACGAGTTAAGTAATTAACAAATAAATCCATATCCCTTTCTGATTTCATCGCCTCCGCATAGGTTCCATTAATTACGTAAGATAGTATTAAAGGACATCCAGATTCAATATAAATTTTTGCTGGGGATAGGTCTCCCTGCCACAAACCTTCAAGGAAATCGGTAATTAATTGCATAGCTTCAGGTGCCAAAAAATGCACACCATTTCCAAACTTGAAACGTTCTTTATTTTCTCGATGCGGCAGTAATAGTGGCACAGCCCCTACACTTGAGTGAAATTCCAATGCTTGCCCATCCTTACCAAAGGCACCATGGGCTACAAAATTACGCACCTGTTTTCTGAGTTTAAGTAAACGATCATAGAATGATTTTAGACTGGAAGAGTTAATATCAATGGCTAATTTGAATTTCTCCCCCCATTCTTTTCCAACTTTATCAGCCACATCATTCCCATTTCTTATCTCACCTTTTAAGATTGCAATAAGAATGAAAACATGCTCGGTCCAATTGAAAAATGACTCAATTGCAGACATTGCTAACCACATAGCCTCTCTTCGAAGTTCAATTACCTTATTTGATTGTTCAAAAGAGGATTGTAACAGGGTGAAAAAATTATGAGAATTAAACTCACTATCAACTTCCAGTTTAGACTCTTGGCCAGCAGCAGCTTCATCAAGCTTCAGTTTATACAGACCTAAAAAATAGCAAAACCTATCATATAGGGAATTAGCATTGTTATTAACATTTAGATTTGAAGTCTTTGCAGCATTGTCTGCAAGCGAGTCAAAAAATTTCGTAGCAGCTTTAACCCCTGCGCAAATATGTCTCAAAACAGTTCTAGCTTGCTCTATATCATCCTCACTCTTGATAATTATATCTAAACCAAGTTTACGATGTTCTATAATTACGACAACCCCATCAATCCGGACTGGGATAGAAAAAGAAATCTTCTCATCAATCCCACGATTTTTAAATTTCAGTAAATCTACCAAAAGAAAATAAACGAGATAATAAGGAGGTAATGAGTCTCCCAAACCCGAGCGCTTACCCCAAAAATATTCATCACGCTTGGCAGACTCCATTGTCCCTATGACTCTTCGGACGCGCTCTTCAACTTTAGCCAGATCCATTCCCCACACCACCTTTCAATATCACTACGGGTATAAAGCCAATGAAATTGATTAAATACAGCGTAGATAATAGGCAATTTACTACTGTTTACAAGAGCTTTCTATTTCAATCCCTAGTTGACGTTACTGACGCTAAAATCAAGTTCTCACGCCAGCAACGTTCCTGCTGCTAACCGGGAAGTTCCATCAAGCGGTTGTATTCATGAGCACGAATCTTCGCCATCAGCTCATCCGTTAACTCAGAAACCCACTGGATAGCCAGCCGCTTTTCTTCGTCGTCACACTCACAAGCCACTACAAGCTTGATAAAAAAATCAATGCGCTGGAGCTTCAACGACTCCAAAAATAGTCCTGCATCTTCCCTCCTATCGATACAGCCGGATAAATAAACTGCGTATATATCCACTGTTAATACATACAGCATAGAAGAAATTCCCGGATGTAAAATGCTTTTTTGCTTTCAATGATATACCTCTGAGAGAATGCAATAACCACCTGCCCTGGAAGCTGCTCAGGAATACCAATGCCGCCATTTGTCATCTTCCTGCAGGCGCTGGTTGCGGTAGAAAAGACGTTACCCGCTGAACTCACTATATCTTTCGATCGTGACATGGGGAGTGATGAGATTAATTGAAATCTTAGGTCTCATAATGCAACATTCCTCGTTTAGCAATGATTAGTCAGGATGAATACTGATCGCTTGTATTTTGTGAACACGATAAACACACGATCACATCATGAAATCGTCAAGGTAAAAGTCCCCCTGGAGTGACCATGAATTTGGAAAAAGGCGGCAGTGGAGCCATAGAGCGTATGGTTGAAGCCTATAGTTTCAAGACAAGGCAAGCTTTATGTGATCATTTAGGACTTTCAAAGAGCACACTAGCAACACGCTACATGCGTGATTCATTGCCTGCAGAATGGGGGATTCAATGTGCACTTGAAACGGGTATCTCGCTTGAATGGTTGATGAAGGGGCACGGAATAAAAGAAAGTTCGCAAAATGTCAACCATATGAACATCGAGCTCTCAAGACTTGAGGACGCCGATTTACGCAGCGTCGGCTGGAAGTTATTTGATCCTACAATGTTCTCAAAAGCACTTGTAAATCCCATATTAGTTAAAGGAAAAGAAAATTTATTTTTATGTGATAAAAGCAACTCTGATATTAGGGATCGGCTTTGGCTTATTGAAATCGACCAGCCTGTCTCATTAAAAGAAATCACAATACTTCCTAATCAGCAAGTTCAAGTCCATTCATCGAATGGTGCATTTGAATGCGCCATAGCAGAGCTTAACTTTATTGACCAAGTTAAATTAAAAAATTCATCATACTAGGGTAGACTGATGGAAAACTCATACTTTGATAAACATGAAATAAAAAAAATCATCGGACAAGTTCGACGCAGTAGCATTTTAAGAGATTCAAATCAATATCAGGGAAGTCTTTATCGCGACCTTGTAAAGACATTCGAGAAATATCAAAAATTTATTCTTGAGTGTGAAGGTTACGGCCCTTTATCACAAAACTTAAAAAACAATCGCACTTTAGTATGTGAATTATGCAATGCATTATTAGAGGTTATGCAGGCTTTTTTAACAGGCGATGTACGTAGAGCATACAATATTTTCAGCGATATGCTTGATAGACAAGAAGTAATCGATTGTTTTAACTTTATATCTAAACCTCTTGGTGAATGGGCCAGGCCAGAAAGACCGCTATACCGCGTAAGGGCTAGTAGTAGACCATTAGAATACAGAGAGGATATTTTTCACATCCCCTTTAACATGAGACATTTGGTACAAACCCAGCGCTATTCTGTTGCAGGTTTGCCATGTTTATATTTAGGGACATCATTATATATATGCTGGCAAGAGGTAGGCAAACCTGATTTTGATAAACTATACGTTTCAGCATTATATGCAACCTCTGCAGCTAAAGAGTTAAACATTCTAAACTTTGCTTATAACTTAAATACTTTGGCAGATTATAGATTTCTTAATGCGTTGAATGATGAATATAAAAACGATGATGATATAAATAACATATTATTATCCCATCTAATTCTCTGGCCTTTAGTTGCATCATGTAGTTATATAAAAAACAATGAATCTGGGGCATTCAATCAAGAATATATTATTCCTAACCTACTGATGCAAAAAATTGCCTCAGAAAGATTAAACAACATATCAGGCATAGCATATCTTTCAACAAAATCAGTTAAAAATACGAATGCCAACCTAGGGGTAAACATAATAATACCCCCAAAATCCGACTTTGAAGAAATGCAAAATAATAAATACTGCTCAGTCTTATCTAATGGTTTTTTAATGACTACGCCTATTTCATGGCAACTATTAGAAGCATTAACCTACGATTATAAAGTTAATAATGGCTTATCCCTAACGAAGAAAATTGAAAATATTCATGAAACTTTGATGGATGATTATCATTTCACAACATTTTATAAACTTGAAGAAAAACTTAAGGATAAATTCCAGTTCAGAGCCTTAAATTCTTCTCGCATTGTTTAATGCTTGAAAAACATACATTAACCACTGTTCAAAAATACAGTAAATGTAGTCCTCAGACATGAGGTCTTTTTTATGACAGTACGAAAACTCGACACAGGAAAATGGATTGCGAATGCTACCCCACCGGACGTAGTGGGCGTCATGTGCGTAAGCAATTCTCCACCAAAGCGGAAGCGCTGGCATTTGAGCACCATACGATGAATGAGGCAGAGGCCAAGCCCTGGCTGGAAGAATTGGTAGACCGTCGGACTCTGAAAGATGTGGTTGAACTCTGGTTCAAAGTGCACGGCAAATCCCTGACTGCTGGCGAGCATGTTTACGACAAACTGCTCTTGATGGTCGATGCACTCAGAAACCCTCTCGCTACAGATCTCAGTTCAAAATTGTTCGCGCATTACCGTAATAAACGCTTAACGGGTGAAATTACTTTAGCGACAAGTGGAAGAAGGGTGCCAGCCCGGTAATTATCAACCTTGAGCAAAGCTACCTTAGCGGCGTTTTTAGCGAGCTGGCCCGGCTAGGTGAATGGACAGCGCCGAACCCGCTGGAGAAAATGCGCAAATTCACCATCGCAGAAAAGGAGATGGCCTGGCTCACGCATGAACAAATTACTGAGCTTTTGTACGACTGCAACCGCCAAAGTCCCCTGCTCGCACTGGTCGTTAAAATCTGTCTGAGCACCGGGGTACGCTGGCGTGAAGCTGTAAACCTCACACGATCTCAGGTCACTAAGTACCGAATTACGTTTGTCAGGACAAAAGACAAAAAGAACCATAGCATTCCGATCAGCAAAGAGCTGTATGCGGAAATCATTGCCCTTGACGGCTTCAGGTTCTTTACCGACTGTTATTTCCAGTTTTTACCTGTGATGGATAAGTCCTCTATCATACTGCCGCGCGGACAGCTTACCCACGTTCTACGCCATACGTTCGCAGCACATTTTATGATGTCCGGCGGAAACATACTTGCCCCGCAAAAAATCCTGGGGCACCACGACATAAAAAATGACCATGCGCTATGCTCACCTGTCCCCGGATCACTTGGAAACAGCACTGCGTTTCAACCCAAAAGCTATAATGGTTACATGAATTATTTTGTAGGGTAGTAAATTGTTACCAATAGAATCAGTACGTTAACATACTGAGCCATCTTGTAGATTAGCTGGTCGATTCTCTCGGGGAGGGTACTTCCATCCCAAGTTTGCAAGCTCCAACCGCCTCTTCCGATAGTGACTGTCAGCGCAATGTATGCTGAGGCTGCTTTAATGGTGTTCATCATTGAAAATTCGAACCGCCATAACGACCAAATCACAACCATTGCAGCGGCGAAAAACAAGAAATTAAATTTTGCAGCGGAACGTAGTTTTTTTCTTAAGTGACATGAGGATTCGATGAAGCTAGGGACAAGATACTCATCTGGGAAAAGTTTCCTGACGAACCATTCAAACCCCTTGCGGGAGGAAAATAGCATCAGTATTGAGGCAATAAAGAGTTTCATGGCTCATTCCAGTAGCCCTGTAATAGGAGAGCCATTATAAACTTCACCGAAAGCAATGGCTAAGTAACAAATGCCAAGTGGCGACAAAGTGGCGGCAGAGGTTGGCATTGCCCCGTAATCGCCACCCCTTACAACCAATCTAACTTATTGATTATCATGAAATAATTATTTTCACAAGCCCGTTTATAATTGGTTTTTTTGTTGCCTGAAATTCCCGTACCTCTCACCTCTGCTTCTCTGCTTCTCTGCTTCTCTGCTTCTCTGCTTCTCTGCTTCTCTGCTTCTCTGCTTCTCTGCTTCTCTGCTTCTCTGCTTCTCTGCTTCTCTGCAGCAACCAAAACATATATGATTAAACGCATATAAACTTTTAAACCTCAGGAACTCCCATGCTCCACCCACTCCACCTCTTCAAAACCCTCTCCGACGAAACGCGGCTCGCCATCGTCATGCTGCTCCGTGAAGCGGGCGAGCTGTGTGTCTGCGATCTCTGCTCCGCCACCAGCGAACCGCAGCCGAAAGTCTCCCGCCACATGGCCTTGCTGCGCGAGTCCGGGCTGGTTATCGATCGTCGCGAGGGCAAATGGATCCATTACCGTCTCTCTCCCAACATGCCGGCATGGGCGGCAGCCGTTATCGACACCAGCTGGAACTGCCTGCGGGAAGAGACGCGCATGAAGCTGAAAAACCGACTCCCGGGCTCATGCTAATCAAAACATATTCATAAAATCAGATATAACGGAGTAAGCGATGTTTCTGGCAGGGGCAATTTTTCTGTTTACGCTGGTACTGGTCATCTGGCAGCCCAAAGGGCTCAGTATCGGCTGGAGCGCGACCATTGGCGCCGTGCTGGCGCTGGCCAGCGGGGTAATTCACATTAACGATATACCTGTGGTCTGGAATATCGTCTGGAACGCCACGGCGACGTTTATCGCCGTCATCATTATCAGCCTGCTGCTGGATGAGTCCGGCTTTTTCGAATGGGCGGCGCTGCACGTTGCCCGCTGGGGAAACGGTCGCGGGCGATTGCTGTTTACTTATATCGTGCTGCTGGGTGCGGCCGTGGCGGCGCTGTTTGCCAATGACGGCGCGGCGCTGATCCTGACGCCTATCGTCATCGCCATGCTGCTGGCGCTGGGGTTCAGCAAGCAGGCCACGCTGGCGTTTGTGATGGCGGCAGGTTTTATCGCCGATACCGCCAGCCTGCCGCTGATTGTCTCCAACCTGGTCAACATCGTGTCGGCAGACTTCTTTAAGCTGGGGTTCAGCGAATACGCCTCGGTGATGATCCCCGTTGATATCGCCGCGATTGTCGCAACGCTGGTGATGCTGCATCTTTTCTTCCGCAAGGAGATTCCCCCGGAATATGACCTGGCGAAACTTCAGGAGCCCGCGCGGGCCATTCACGATCTCCCGACGTTCAGAACGGGCTGGATCGTGCTGCTGCTTCTGCTCGTTGGCTTCTTTGTGCTTGAACCTCTCGGCATTCCGGTCAGCGCCATCGCCACCGTCGGCGCGCTGATTTTATTCGCTGTCGCAAAACGGGGACATACAATAAACACCGGAAAAGTGCTGCGCGGCGCTCCGTGGCAAATTGTTATTTTCTCGCTCGGGATGTATCTGGTGGTGTATGGCCTGCGCAATGCCGGGCTGACGGATTATCTTACTGGCGTGCTGAATAGCCTGGCCGGACACGGACTGTGGGCCACCACGCTGGGGACCGGGTTCATCACCGCGTTTCTGTCATCCATAATGAACAATATGCCCACGGTGCTGATTGGCGCGCTCTCCATTGAGGGCAGCATGGCGACGGGATTGCTCAAGGACGCGATGATTTACGCCAACGTGATTGGCTGCGATCTGGGGCCGAAAATCACGCCTATCGGCAGCCTCGCCACCCTGCTCTGGCTCCACGTGCTGGCGCAGAAAAACATGACGATAACCTGGGGCTACTATTTCCGGACGGGCATCATCATGACGCTGCCGGTCCTGTTTGTGACGCTCGCCGCGCTGGCGCTACGTCTCTCCTTCACACTGTAATGAGCCACTGATATGAGCCACATCACCATTTACCACAACCCAGCCTGCGGCACCTCGCGCAATACGCTGGAGATGATCCGCAACAGCGGTACGGAGCCAGAGATTATTCTCTATCTGGAAACCCCGCCGTCGCGCGATAAGCTGACCACCCTGATTGCCGATATGGGGATTTCGGTGCGGGATCTGCTGCGCAAAAACGTGGAGCCCTATGAACAGCTCGGCCTGGCCGAAGGTATCTTCACCGACGACCAGCTTATCGACTTTATGCTGCAATACCCGATTCTGATTAACCGTCCGATTGTGGTCACGCCGCTGGGCACCCGCCTGTGCCGCCCGTCTGAAGTTGTCCTCGACATTCTGCCGAACGCGCAGAAAGGTGCGTTTACGAAAGAGGATGGCGAAGCCGTCGTGGACGCCAGCGGGAAAAAAATCGAACACAGGTAAAACAGGCAGGGCGAGTGATGCCTAAGGGTTCCCCTCGCCCGCAATTCTCCCCACCATCGCCCGAATTTCCTCCCGGCTTAATGGCTCTCGGTCAGTCACATAGTGCAGCGTCATCCCTTCGATAAACGCGTCTAGCGCGCGGGTGGTGACCGGGTCGAACCACTGCTCCAGCGTGGTCTGGCTCATTTTCATCCAGTCCTGCATCACCGTTTTGAGCGCCGCGCTTCGGTGCATAAAGGCGTAAAGCTGATACATCAGCGCCATGTTGTGCGGCGTGGTCACCTGCGAGCTGTGGATCAGGGTGGTAATGGATTCACACGCCATATCCGGCCCGGTGACGCCCGCGAAGAAATCCCGGTACTGCTGCGACATCTGCCGGGTAAACCACGTGAAGGCCTCCTCCAGCAGCGGCTCCATGCCGTCGAAATAGTAGGTCATCGACCCCAGCGGCACGCCCGCGCAGGTGGCGATTTTGCGGTGCGTGACGGCGTGAATACCGTGTTCGGCAATGGTGTCCAGCGTCGCCTGGAGAATTTTTTCACGTCGATGCGGATCGTTCGGTGGTCTGCTCATAAATCCCTCACCTGGTTTGTGTACAAATGTACACAAACTTGCTAGTGTTGTCGCTACTGTTGTACTTCTGGTGCTACCCCAATGACGCTGACCTCTTCCCGCAACGCCCTGCGACTACGCATGTGGGCATTGTTTATGTTCTTCTTTATTCCCGGTCTGCTGATGGCCTCCTGGGCCACACGTACGCCCGCCATTCGCGACATTTTGTCCGTCTCCACCGCGGAGATGGGCATCGTGCTGTTCGGCCTGTCGATAGGCTCCATGAGCGGCATTCTCTGCTCCGCGTGGCTGGTAAAGCGCTTTGGCACGCGGGCGGTGATCCGCACCACCATGTGCTTCGCGGTAATTGGGATGATCGTGCTAAGCGTCGCGCTGTGGTTTGCTTCGCCGGTGCTGTTTGCCCTGGGGCTGACGGTATTTGGCGGCAGCTTCGGCTCGGCAGAGGTTGCGATTAACGTTGAAGGGGCGGCGGTCGAGCGCGAGATGAACAAAACCGTGCTGCCCATGATGCACGGCTTTTATAGCCTCGGTACGCTCGCCGGCGCGGGCGTCGGGATGGCGCTGACGGCCTTTGGCATGAGCGCGAATCTGCATATCCTGCTGGCGGCGCTGGTATGCATCATTCCGATCCTGACCGGCATTCGGGCGATCCCGAACGGTACCGGCAAGAATTCCGCTGAAGAACAGCATTCGACGGAAAAAGGGCTGCCCTTCTACCGCGATTTCCAGCTGATGCTCATCGGCGTGGTGGTGCTGGCGATGGCCTTCGCGGAAGGTTCTGCCAACGACTGGCTGCCGCTGCTGATGGTGGACGGCCACGGCTTTAGTCCGACCTCCGGCTCGCTGATTTACGCCGGGTTTACGCTGGGGATGACCGTCGGGCGCTTCACCGGCGGCTGGTTTATCGACCGCTACAGCCGCGTGGCGGTAGTGCGCGCCAGCGCCCTGCTCGGCGGCCTGGGTATCGCGATGATCGTCTTTGTGGACGTGGACTGGATTGCCGGGGTCTCGGTGATCCTCTGGGGTCTGGGCGCGTCGCTCGGCTTCCCGCTGACTATTTCGGCCGCCAGCGACACCGGCCCGGATGCCCCGACCCGCGTCAGCGTTGTGGCGACCACAGGCTACCTCGCCTTCCTGGTCGGGCCGCCGCTGCTCGGTTTCCTCGGTGAGCACTACGGGTTGCGCAGCGCCATGCTGGTGGTGTTAGGGTTGGTGATTATCGCGGCGCTGGTGGCGCGCGCGGTGGCAAAGCCGGAAACGGAACAAACGTCAATGGAGAAGGGATATGAGCGTTAAACTGATCGCCGTCGACATGGATGGCACATTCCTGAGTGATGCCAAGACCTATAACCGCCCGCGCTTTCTGGCGCAGTATGCGCGCATGAAGGAGCAAGGCATTCGCTTTGTGGTCGCCAGCGGCAACCAGTATTACCAGCTGATCTCCTTCTTCCCGGAGATCGCGCATGAAATTGCCTTTGTTGCCGAAAACGGCGGCTGGGTGGTCGATGCCGGGGAAGATGTGTTCAACGGCGAGCTGACAAAAGCGCATTTCAGCACCGTGGCCACCGTCTTAAACGATGTTCCCGGCATTGAGATTATCGCCTGCGGGAAAGGCAGCGCCTACACGCTTAAAGCCTATGACGATGCCTTCATTGATATCGCGTCAAAATATTATCACCGTCTCGAAAGGGTGCAGGATTTCAACAGCCTGAACGACATCTTCTTCAAGTTCGGGCTCAACGTTTCCGATGACGAAATTCCGCGCATTCAGGCGCTGCTGCATGAAAAGCTAAGTGACATTATGGTGCCCGTCACCACCGGTCACGGCAGCATTGACCTGATTATCCCCGGCGTGCATAAAGCCAACGGCCTGCGGATCCTGCAAACGCGCTGGGGCATCGAGGACAGCGAAGTGGTGGCATTTGGTGACAGCGGCAACGACGTGGAGATGCTGCGTCAGTCCGGGTTCAGCTTTGCGATGGCAAATGCCAAACCGCATATTAAAGCGGAGGCGCGCTTTGAAGCACCGCATAATAACGAGGAAGGCGTTTTAAACGTGATTGAGAAGGTGTTGAACGGGGAGGCACCGTTTAATTGACCGCGTGCGGTCTGGCGGCCTCGCCCCTCACCCAGGCCCTCTCCCCAATGGGGAGAGGGAAAAAAGATTATGGTTGCAGGGCGTTTCCGACGCGTTTGTCCTTCAGGAACACCACCATCAGGCCAACCCACAGCGCGCCGTTGGCGAGGTTAAACAGGCTGAACAACCCGTTGCCGCCCAGCGCGTAAGCGTGCTTGCTCACCTCGATACCGACGGTAAAAATCAGCATCTGCAGCATGCCCATCGCCGCAGAGACCGTACCTTTACTCATCTCGCTCGCAAACAGGGTCAGGCGCACCAGGCCAGCGTTCGCCACGCCAATTCCGAAGGCATAAATGCTCAGCCCCGCCGTCATCCACAGGTAGGCGTGGGATGACGCGACGGTCGCTACCGCAGCCAGAATCAGCCCTGCCGCAATCGGCCAGCCGCCCATGATAATCAGTGAACGCACGGTGCGGCGAGACGTCAGACGGGCCAGCACCAGGTTACCGATAATCAACGCGCCAAAGATCGGCACCTGCAGCAGGCCGTACTCGTAGCTGCTGAGCTTTTCACCGCTGATGATAATAACCGGTGACTGCGCGATCCACGCCAGCAGAGGCAGGCTAACGAATCCGGTCGCCAGCGCCCCCGCCACAAAGCGGCCATTTTGCAACACTGCTTTGTAATCCCGGCCCAGCTCTTTCAACGAGAGTTTTTCGCCCAGACGGGTAGCCGTTTCTGGCATCGCGCGGTGCAGGCCGAAGAACGCGATGGCGGCGAGAACAGCAAAGAGCACAAACATCCCTTCCCACGGCGCAACGTGCACCCACGCGGCCCCCACCAGCGGCCCGAGTAAGGGGGCGATCAGCGCCACGTTAGCCATCAGCGCGGTAATTTTGATACACACCGCCTCCTCAAACGACTCCTGGATGGCGGCATACCCCACGGCACCGATAAAACACAGGCTCACCCCCTGCAGGAAACGCAACAGGGTAAATTGTTCAATGTTTTGCGCCAGCAGCGTGGCGAGGCAGGTAACGATAAACCACACCACGCCCGTCAGCATCACCGGACGGCGGCCAATACGATCCGACAGCGGGCCTAACAGCCACTGCAAAAACATGCCGCCAGCCAGATAGGCGGTCATGGAGGTCGGCACCCACTCGATTCCCGCGTTGTACTGCTCCACAACGGCCAGCATACCGGGCTGGATCATATCGTTGCCGATATAGGTAGAGAATTCGTAGAGCACCAGACACAGAGGGAAAAGCAACGCCTGACGACCCAGACGTGAACCAGAAGAAGAACGGTTTAACATGCAATCTCTTTATAATGACAAAATCGCGACGAGTTTAATGAAATGCCGTAATCCGAGATAGTGATTTATCGAGGAGAAACAGAAATAAAGCACATATCGTCTTCGTTTAAGGTTTCCTTAAGTTGACAGATTTATGATAGCGCGATTACTCGTCACTGATCCCTAATTATGGCACTCACTTCCAGCCGTTCAGAATTGTCTAACTTACAGACTAATAAGACAAAACAACTTTACCGCTTATCGTCCCGCTTTTATGGTTATCAGCTTTTGGTGCTAGTAGCGCTTGCCGTGGTGTTTACGTGGCTATCGCGCCATGAAGCGCTCGACAGATGGATCACCGGTTTTTGGTATGACGCGGCGACACAGACTTTCCCGCTGCAGAAAGACCACCTGCTGGATCTGCTGAACCATCGTCTGGCGAAGTACATTGCGATTGCCTTAGGCGCCGGGGCGCTGCTTTACGGCGCTTACAAACGTAACGCAAGGCTTGTCACAGCCGCGCTGCTGATGGGGCTTGGCGCGCTGGTGGTTGGCGTGCTGAAAAGCATCAGCCACCACAGCTGCCCGTGGGATCTGGTGGAATATGGCGGTAAGGCCGTGTCTTACCCCCTGTTCAGCGCCGTTCCGGCAGACAGCGGCCCGGGCCGCTGCTTCCCGGGTGGCCATTCTTCCAGCGGCTTTATGGTGATGGGGCTGTTTTTTGCCTTCTGGCGCGAGCGTCCGCGTCTCGCCTGGAGCTTTGTGGTCCTTGGCGCGGTTCTGGGTCTGGCGATGGGCTTCGGCCAGGTGATGCGCGGGGCACATTTTTTCTCTCACAACCTGTGGGCCGGGTGGTGGGTCTGGTTTTCCCAGGTGGCGGTCTACGGGCTGGTTTCCACCCGGTTTGCAAAAGAGTGATTACGCTATGCTAGAGAATCTGAATTATCAGCTGTTTTATCTGATCAACGCCACCCCGGCCTCGCCAGAGTGGATGATTGATTTTGCCACCTTTCTGGCGAAAGACCTTATCAGCATCGTGCCTGCGCTGGCTGCCATTCTCTGGCTGTGGGGGCCGCGCAGCCAGGTTAAGGCTCAGCGCCAGCTGGTGATCAAAGTCGCGATGGCGCTCGGGGTAAGCGTGCTGGTCAGCTATCTTCTCGGCCACGCGTTCCCGCACGATCGTCCTTTTGTCGATCACATTGGCTACACCTTCCTGCACCACGCGCCGGATGACTCTTTCCCGAGCGATCACGGTACGGTGATCTTCACCTTCGCGCTGGCTTTCCTGTTCTGGCATCGCCTGTGGTCGGGTGCGGTGCTGATGGTGGCCGCTGTGGCTATCGCCTGGTCGCGCGTCTATCTTGGCGTCCACTGGCCGCTGGATATGGTGGGCGGTTTCCTGGTGGGGCTGATTGGCTGCGTGAGCGCGGCTATCCTGTGGAGCCTCATCGGTGAGGCACTCTATCGTGGTCTCTCCACCCTCTATCGCGCCATTTTTGCCATCCCGATCCGCAAGGGCTGGATACGTGACTAACCCCAACCGGACAGGTTACACTGAGCCCCCGCCCTGCGGGGGCTCACTTTTTTATCCCGAGGAACTATGGAAACACGACGCGATGACCGCATTGCTCAGCTGCTGCAGGCGCTGAAGCGCAGCGATAAGCTGCATCTGAAGGAAGCCGCCAACCTCCTCGGCGTCTCAGAGATGACCATTCGTCGCGATCTGAACAGCGACAGCGCCCCCGTGGTACTGCTGGGCGGGTACATCGTCCTTGAGCCGCGCAGCGCCAGCCATTATCTGATCAGCGACCAGAAGACGCGTCTGGTTGAAGAGAAGCGCAAAGCCGCGCGTCTTGCGGCCACGCTGGTTCAGCCGCACCAGACGCTGTTTTTTGACTGCGGCACCACCACGCCGTGGATTATCGAAGCCATCGACAGCAGCATTCCCTTTACCGCCGTGTGCTACTCCCTGAACACCTTTCTGGCGCTTCAGGAGAAACCCGAGTGCCGGGTGATCCTCTGCGGCGGCGAGTTTCACGCCAGCAACGCCATCTTTAAACCGCTTAACCTGCAGGACACGCTTAGCAATTTATGCCCGGACATCGCGTTTTATTCTGCCGCAGGCGTGAACGTGCGCCAGGGTGCAACCTGCTTTAATCTGGAGGAGCTGCCGGTGAAGAACTGGGCGTTAAATGCCGCGCAGTATCATGTGCTGGTGGTCGATCACAGCAAGTTTGGCAAGGTGCGTTCGGCAAGAATGGGTGAGCTGGCGCAGTTTGACGCCATCGTCAGCGATTGCCGCCCCGATGACGAGATTGTGGCCCATGCAAAGGCACAGCAGGTGAAGTTGATGTATTGAGGTTATGCCGGGTAAGCGCAGCGCCACCCGGCATAAAACTTAACTAAACCAGCTGCCAAACCAGCTATGGAATTTCATCAACACGAAATCCCACATCCGGCTGAAGAAGCCGCCCTCTTCCACCGCTTCCATCACAATCAGCGGACGCTGTTCAATCGACTTACCGTTTAGCTGGAAATCAATCGTCCCGACTACCTGGCCTTTTTTCAGCGGCGCGGTGAGCTGCGGGTCGGTCAGGGTATAGCTTGCTTTCAGGTTTTTCAGCTGACCGCGTGGAATGGTCACGGAACCGGCCTCACCCGCCCCCAGATTCACCTCGCTCTTGTCACCAAACCAGACGCGCTGGCTGACGAACGTGGCATCCGGTTTAATCGGCGTCACGGTTTCATAGAAGCGGAAGCCCCAGGTCAGCAGTTTTTCTGACTCGTTAAAGCGGATGCGGTCAGTTTTGGTGCCCAGCACCACCGAGATCAGGCGCATGTCGCCCTGCGTCGCGGAGGCCACCAGGTTGTAGCCCGCGCCGGCCGTGGTGCCGGTCTTCATTCCGTCCACGTTAACGTTGCTGCTCCACAGCAGGCGGTTGCGGTTCGGCTGGCGAATTTTGTTGAAGGTAAACTCTTTCTCTTTGTGGATGGCGTATTCATCCGGCACGTCGTGGATCAGCGCTTTTCCCAGCAGCGCCATGTCGCGCGCGGTACTGAACTGTCCCGGCGCATCCAGGCCGTGGACCGTTTTGAAGGTGGTGTTGGTTAAGCCGAGCTTTTGCGCATAGCCATTCATCAAACCAATGAAAGAATCCTGACTGCCGGCAACGTAGTCGGCCAGCGCGATACACGCATCATTTCCCGACTGAATGATTACCCCTTTGTTCAGATCGGAGACGGAGACCTGATCGCCTGGCTTCAGGAACATCACCGACGAGCCCCGCAGCGCCGGGTTGCCGGTCGCCCAGGCATCCTTCCCGATGGTGACCATATCGTCCAGCTTGATCTTGCCCGCTTTTAACGCCTGCCCGACCACATAGCTGGTCATGATTTTGGTCAGGCTGGCCGGATCGAGTTTCTCATCCGCATTGCCTTCCGCCAGCACCTTACCGCTGGAATAGTCCATCAGGATCCAGGCGCGCGCGTCCACAGGCGGCGCTTCGGGCGCAGCCTGTTCAGCCGCGTAGAGTGTTGGTGCAAACAGGAAAAGGAGCGCAGAGCCTGCCGCCAGGCTGCGCAGAGAAGTCATTTTTCGCGTCATAAATGCCACCCGAGTGTCCATTCAAAAATTACGTCACATCACCGTGTCGCAAGAAGCGATGAGTAATAGCGCACTAAAACGGTTAAAGAAACCCAACGAGGGTAAAGTTATTAAAGTTTATGCAATAACATTCATTTACGCTTTGATTCAGGCGATTTTTTTGTCTTCTGTTGCGTAATTGTTAGGTTTATCTCACCATGGCAAAAAGCCGACCCGGATTCACACTCATCAGGAGTAAATATGATTACGCTGTGGGGCAGGAATAATTCAACCAACGTGAAGAAAGTGCTCTGGACGCTGGAGGAACTGGATTTACCGTTTAACCAAATCATGGCTGGCATGTCGTTCGGCGTGAACAAAGAGGCCGACTATCTGGCGATGAACCCGAACGGCCTGGTGCCGCTGCTGCGCGATGACGAAACAGACGCAACCCTTTGGGAGTCCAACACCATTGTGCGTTACCTCGCCGCCCAGTACGGTCTTGGCCGCCTGTGGGTCGAAAACCCGGCGCAGCGCGCGCAGGGTGAGAAGTGGATGGACTGGGCAAATCAGACGCTCTCTCCCGTTCACCGCGTGATCCTGATGGGGCTGGTGAGAACTCCTGAAGCCGAGCGCGACTACCCCGCCATTCATGCCGCGCAGGATGCCTGCGAAAACCTGTTTGCGATGATGGACGATGAGCTGGCGAAGCACGCCTGGTTCTCCGGCGATACGTTCGGCGTGGGGGACATTGCCGTAGCGCCGTTCGTCTGGAACCTGACCAACCTCGGTCTGAAATGGACGCCGCGTCCGAACCTTGACCGCTGGCTTAAGCAGCTTAGCGAGCGCCCGGCGTACCGTAACGTGGTGATGATCCCGGTCACCTGATTACGCACCGGACGGGCTGACTTTTAACAGCTGCCCGTCCGTTTCGTCAGTCAGGACATACAGATAGCCATCCGGCCCCACCCGCACGTCGCGAATACGTTGCTCCCGGTCGCCCAGGATCCGCCCGTCCTCCGTCACCTTATTGCCGTCCACGCTCAGCACGATAACGTCCTTTTCCTTCAGCGCCCCGATAAACAGCTTGTTTTTCCACTGCGGGAACACGTCGCTATTATAGAACGCCATGCCGCTGACCGCGGGCGACACTTTCCAGACAAACAGCGGCTTTTCGGCTCCCTCAACGTGCTCGCCTTTGGCTTCCGGGATTTTCAGCCCGCTGTAGTTAATGCCGTGCGTTGCCAGCGGCCAGCCATAATTTTTGCCCTTCTCCGGGATGTTGATTTCATCCCCGCCGCGCGGGCCGTGCTCGTTCAGCCACAGCGTGTCGCTCCACGGGTTCATCGCCATCCCCTGCGGGTTACGAATGCCGTAGGACCAAATTTCCGGCCGCGCGCCGGAGGTGTTCACAAAGGGGTTATCCGGCGGCACTTTACCGTCTTCGGTGAGGCGCACCACTTTACCCTGCAGCTTGTCCAGATCCTGCGCCGTCGGGCGCTGGTTGTTCTCGCCGAGTCCAATAAAGAGATACCCTTTGCCGTCGAACACCAGTCGCCCACCAAAATGGTTACCGGTAGAGAGTTTCGGCATCTGGCGGAACACCACCTGGAATCCCTCGATGCGGGAAAGATCGTCGCTCAGGCGACCATAGCCCACCGCCGTTCCGGCCTTGCCGTCACGCCCGGCTTCGGCGTAGCTCAGCCAGACGCGGCGCGACTTTTCAAAATCAGGCGCCAGCACAACGTCCAGCAGTCCTCCCTGGCCGTTCGCCCACACCTTCGGCACGCCGACAATGGGATCGGAAAGTCCTTTCCCGGCCTGCCAGCGCTTGAGCTGCCCGCCCTTAAGAGTGACCAGTAAACCGTCATTACCCGGCAGGAACGCCATCGACCAGGGGTGATCGAGTCGGTTTTGCAGCACCTCAACCTTTACCGCCTCTGGCGCAGCAAGAAGCGAAAACGGAATAAACAATGCAGGCAGGAAAATCAACGAGGATCGAGGCATAAAGCGCTCCTTTTTCGGCATATGGCATAAAGATTAGCCATTACCTCCGGGCGCGTTACCACTTTTACAAAAGCTTAATCAGAAGGGGGAGTTGCCTCCCCCCGAACTCAGTGCTGTGCAAGCGTCTCGTGCTTGTTAAGACACATGATGCAAAGAGAGAGCGTTGTCAGGCAGTTTTCAAGCTTCTCCGCGTTAACAGCGATAAAAGTCGGGCAGTCGTGGCGTCCGTTCATCAAACATACCCCTGCAATGGAGAGCACCTCAGCGGCGCGACGCAGCGCCATCAGCTCGCATTCATCGTATTCCGCCTTCAGGGTCGGTGCTTTTTCACGCATGAAATTACACAGTTCAAACAGATTATCACGCAGATGTTCGCTTTCGCTGACTGACATATAGCCCTTTGCCTTCCTGAGCTGCAGATAGGCGGCCAGGTCGATTCGGGCGTTGATCAGCTTGTTAAGCAGATCGCGTTTCAGTCTGTCAACGGACATGCTATTTCCTCCTCTGTCAGCCATGTTGCACATTCAGAATAAGGTCATTTTTTGTACAGTTTAATGCCTGAGATCAATTATTCTTAACTGATTAACATTATTTACAATGTTACAACCTCGGCCTGGCGCATCCGCCTTGCAAAGAGTGTATAAATCCCCCGCGATACGCTGTAAAATCCCGCCCTGATAACTCCATAATTGATGAATTTTTAACCTATGAGCAATGTTACGCACCAGCCGAAAATCGGCTTCGTCTCCCTGGGCTGCCCGAAAAACCTGGTGGATTCAGAACGCATCCTGACCGAACTGCGCACCGAGGGCTATGACGTGGTGCCAAGCTACGACAACGCCGATATGGTGATCGTTAACACCTGCGGGTTTATCGACAGCGCGGTCCAGGAGTCACTGGAAGCCATCGGTGAAGCGCTGACCGAAAACGGCAAAGTGATTGTTACCGGCTGCCTGGGCGCGAAAGTGGACCAAATCCGCGAAGTGCACCCAAAGGTGCTGGAGATCACCGGCCCGCACAGCTACGAGCAGGTGCTGGAACATGTTCATCACTACGTGCCAAAACCAAAGCACAACCCGTTCCTGAGCCTGGTGCCGGAACAGGGCGTGAAGCTGACGCCGCGTCACTACGCCTACCTGAAAATTTCTGAAGGCTGCAACCATCGCTGCACCTTCTGCATCATCCCGTCGATGCGAGGCGATCTGGTGAGCCGCCCGATTGGCGAAGTGCTGGCGGAAGCGAAACGTCTGGCCGATGCGGGCGTGAAGGAGCTGCTGGTCATCTCCCAGGACACCTCAGCTTATGGCGTGGACGTCAAACACCGCTCCGGTTTCCACAACGGCGAGCCGGTGAAAACCAGCATGGTGGGCCTGTGCGAGCAGCTGGCTAAGCTCGGTATCTGGACACGTCTGCACTACGTTTACCCGTACCCGCACGTTGACGACGTCATCCCGCTGATGGCGGAAGGCAAAATTCTGCCGTACCTGGACATCCCGCTGCAGCACGCCAGCCCGCGTATCCTGAAGCTGATGAAACGCCCTGGTTCCGTTGACCGCCAGCTGGCGCGCATCAAGCAGTGGCGTGAAATCTGTCCGGATCTGACCCTGCGCTCCACCTTTATCGTCGGCTTCCCGGGTGAAACCGAAGAAGACTTCCAGATGCTGCTCGACTTCCTGAAGGAAGCGCGCCTGGACCGCGTCGGCTGCTTCAAATACAGCCCGGTGGAAGGCGCTACCGCCAACGAGCTGGCGGATCAGGTGCCGGAAGAAGTTAAGGAAGAGCGCTGGAACCGCTTCATGCAGCTGCAGCAGCAGATTTCTGCTGAACGTCTGCAGGAGAAAGTGGGCCGCGAGATCATGGTTATCATCGACGAAGTAGACAAAGAAGGCGCGATTGGCCGCAGCATGGCGGACGCCCCTGAAATCGACGGCGCGGTGTACCTGAACGGCGAAACCAACGTTAAGCCGGGTGATATTATTCGCGTCAAAGTTGAAAACGCGGACGAGTATGACCTGTGGGGTAGCCGGGTTTAATCTACCCTCTGAATAACGACTGATGTCGTTGCGCTTATCGGGCATAACCCGGGCCCGATAAGCTCTTGCGGTCAGGGTAGTACAATGACCGCAAACGCGCTGGGAAAGTAGTGCAACGGCAGGTTGTCTATGCTTTTGTTGAGGCGTTTGCTGTAATAATTAGATTGCGCTTTTTTGGCTCAGCCTGCCAAAAAAGCGAAACAGGTCATAATCATTTCTCAAGCTAAATTTACGCATAATCAAATATTTATGAACTGTAACTGTTTTATAGGTGATATTCATTTTCGTCGCGACCTCCTGAAACGAATATCCCTCATTCAAACTGGTAATTATCTCAAGCTGGGTGAGAGATAACGAAACATGTTTACATCCGAGGCATGATTTATATCCTTGAAATTCCTGAATCTCTATCCATGTTTGCCAGGCAACATAAAGTTTTCGCGTGATTTCACGCAGCGGTTCGCGCCGCAGGATATAGACTATATCGGCAAAGCAGGATGGCGAAATTCTGGAATCATCTTCCTCATCTACTAAACCAATTATTATACCCTTTTGCCGCGCGCGGAGTTCCGGCAGACAGATGTAACGTTCACCCTTGTAAAGCGAAAGAATAATCACATCCGCGGTAGCAATATTATCCGATGTATAGTCGGTGGTAAATTCAACGTGACGATCAAACCGTTTACAGAAAAAATCGCTTAGAAAGTACTTCATACCTCTTCGAAACAGGAGGTCCGGATCATTTATCAAAATCTTTAGCATGTTCAAACCGGTGTATAGCTGATATAGAATTGTTCTTCAGGCCACATAAATCCCTGGAGAAAATGGCTTCCACTCTCCTCGGCTATTTCATAATGCTGGCTATTTTCCACTCCTTCCACGAGCACGAATTGAACGTATCGGGCGCAATCTGCAATCAGCGTGCTTAAGGATGAGGGCTCTTCCAGTACTACGCTTTTATCAATTTTGACGCCGTCGAATCGCGCCAGCTCATCGGCTAAATCGCTGAACTGATCCGGTTTGATATCATCCAGCCAAAGCTCTGCTCCCATTGATTTGATCATCCTGGCATGGGCGTTAAACGCCTGGCGTTCAGAGCAGGACAGCGATATAAATCCGTGCGGATCCTGGACTTCAAGAACAATCCCCTCCCGTAGCCAGGGCAGAAGGCATTGAACAGCCTGTAAAGAGCAAAGCAGTCTGGCAGGAACGTTTAAATAATAACGTTTTTTGTTTTTCATCTTATAAATAATCTGCAACTGCCAGCACAGGATATTCATACAGGTTTGATCCGATTGAGAAGCAAAGTACTGCTCATGATTAATCCCGGGCTGCAATAAACTTAATATCTCCCAGGCTTTAATTGCTTTTTCAGCCACGGAATAAATAGGTTGAAAACGTATTCCGCGTACCGCGTTTTCAAAGGATAAACGATAAGGCATAGTGCACCTTTAAATAAATATCAGAGGTTTATTGCCGGAAAGTGATCTACTGCCAGGTAAAATCGACGTTTATGACCGACTGGAATGTCCCAGCGGTGGCACTGCCCTGCGGGGTAAACATTCTGGCCGACAGGAGGAATGAGGCTGAACGCGTGCTGATGTTAACGTTCTGAGCCAGCGAATCGCCCGGTGCAACTGTCTGGCTACGATCGCGGCTGGCGATCCGAAGCGCCGTGTTGTCACTGGTGCCGCTGTTTTTCCATGCGGTGGCGTCCTGGGTATCGGGCGTGCCGCTAACTATAGCCGTCACTTTGGTCGTTCCGGCCGGACAATTGGTGAGCAGCAGGTCGAAGTCCTGCCACTCCCCGCCTTCTCCTGCGGTTTGCAGATCCCGGCGTTGCAGAGTACCTAAATCCACAGTTTTGTTAACCGTATCGGTATCCACCGTACAGGGGCTGGCAACCACGTTACCGGTCAGCGTCAGCGACGCATCAGCATAGGATAGCCATGGCAACATCATCATGAATGCGCTGGCAAGCCATTTACGTTTAAGCATGTGAAATCTCCGTTGCGCTCCAGCAGGCTGGAGCGCATTCAGGCTATTGATATTCAAAGGTTGCCGTAACCACCGAGCTAATACTGCCTGGCATCACGCCGCCGTTCTGGGTATAAGCACGTGCCCGCAGTTTGTAGGTATAGGCATTACTGGCGATAGTTCCGGAAATCGTTTTGGTATTACCCAGTTGATCCCCTGCCTGACTTTGTACCTGAACGGCCAGGTTGGTTGCGGTGCCGGTATTACGATACATATCAGCCGGATTATTGAGATCGGCGGTGCCATGCATGGTCATAATGGCCTTCGTCGTTCCTGCCGGACAGCTGTTCAGGTTGATATCAAAATTGACCCAATCGGTGGCCGCACCTGCGGTTTGCAGCGATGACGCCTGGATATTTTGTCCAAGATCGACCGATTTCGTAATACTGTCACTGCTTACCTGACAAGGAGAGGCAATGACGTTGCCGGTAATATTCAGGGTGACCGGGTCGCCTGCCTGAGCGGAGGTATTCATCAACAGAACTATTGTTGCAGCGGCTAATACACTTAACTTTTTCATTTTATTTTCTCCTTGCTATCATTGATAAGTGAGATCTAACGTTGCTGATGCATTTGCCTTACCGGTAGTAACGGCTGTTTTGGTCTGATAATAACGAGCGGTAAGAGGGAAGGTTTCCTGACCGCCTGACGATCTTTTCAGCACAATACGGTTATTTAATATAAATGGGCTGCCATTATATAAAAGCTGCACACCAACGCCTTTAGCCACATCAGCACTTCCCTGGTTTGTTAAAGCTAATATACTTGTTGTTCCAACGTCAGGATTTTGCGTTCCATTTAATGCTACGTTAATGTTTGCACCAGCATCACAATTCAAGCCGAGGTTCTGAATATTACTTGCATTAGCAGGTGTAGTCCCTATGCTGCTCCCAAAACTTGATGCAAGCACATCACCTATTGGAAATACTAAGTTTGGTGTTGTAATAGAACATGCCACTTGAGTAATACTACCTGAGCCTGCATAAATAGGTATATTGCTGACTTGAGAGCCACCGCCGTACTGGGCAGTATATGCAATAAAAGCTGCTATCTGCCCTGATAGCGCACCAGAGGTAATATTACCTGTTTTCCATAAACGTATAATTGGCTGGAACTTAAAGTTATCAACTTCGCCAGGGTTACTGGTCCATGAATAAATTTGAGTATCCGTTGTTTGAATATAATTATTCCCTGTGAATCCCGCTCCACCTGCAGTGGTTTGCTCATACCAGCCGAAGGATATACCTACGCCGGGAACATTTGTTTGATAAACCCTGACTCCACTGGAAGAAGTAAATTTATATGGGAGTATTACGCTTTTCATACCTGTACTTGAACCTTCTGAGCCACTAGTTTGACATATATAAGCTTGAGCTAATGTGCCATAAATTTCATTAGATATAGGTTGGCCTATTGCCAGGTCCCGCTGAACAACGATGTTGCCATAGTTAACAGTATAGGGTGAACCAATAAAACTATAGTTACAGCAGTATCCTGATACACCGGAAAACAAACCGATAACCAGCAAAAATAATTTAACAACTTGCATATAGCACCTTACCTTAAAGAGAAGTGACAGATTTTCAACGACATGTTTCATTTATTATTATCACCCCTCCTTCGGATTGGTTTTCGTCATTATAATTCACTTGACACTTGCTCTTTGCGTCATCGCCCCACACAACATTCAAGGTGAATTTCGGGGACAGCCCGGTCAAATAAACCTGCCCTTTATCACCAACGATGAAGGCTTTATTATTTTCTTCTTTTATTGTTGCAATAGCACCAAAGGGAATAGGTTGACCATTACTCAGAGTTAAATTCATGAGTACTCGCATTCCTATGTTTGCGTTATATTCTGCGCGAACAATGGCCCCTCGTGTTGGAATAACAGTTTTATTTGTCAATTCAAGCTCGACATCATCAGGCAGCGTATCGGTCATCAGCGCCACGTCGTTTTTGCGGTACGGCATCAGATTGCTGACAGCGGTGTAGCCACGCCAGTCGGTTTTCGCCCCGCTCTGGTTCTGGATTCCCACCCCTTTCGCCCCTGGCGCTTTCACCAGCACGTTGGTTTCCCCCAGCGGCTGTGAGAAGGTCACGCCATCGGCATGAGCAATGATCCCGCCCTGCAGACCGTAGTTCAGACGATCGCTGTCTTTGTCGTAGCCGTAGCCCGCCGTTACTTCACCATAGGTGCCTTTGTAATCCGCGTTAGCATTGCCGGTATACCCCACGCCGTCGGTGCCGTAACCCTGCTGCACGTTCCAGTTAAGGGCATTGTTCTCCAGTGCCGAACCGTTCAGGCCCACGTTGTGCGTAGTACCGTTGTTCTTGCTGTGGTTCATGCTGTAGTTGGCCCAGGTGCGCGGCAGGAATTTCTCCAGCGGCACGCTGACGTTCAGCGCTATTTGCTGATCCTTGTCATAGCTGTTCGTATGGCCGTAGCTATCGGTACTGCCGTTTTTGCTGTAGGTATAGGTGATCCCGTAGGTCACGCTGTTCCAGGCGTTGTTATACCCGGCGCTGTAGGACTCCATGGTCTTACCGGAATTCCAGTAATCCTCACGCACGGCGCTCAGCATCAGCGATCCGAGGTTCTGGCCGATGTTCTGGCTCATGGTCAGCTCGGCGCGGTTGCGACGGCGGTCCTGCAATGCGCTGTTGTCACCGTAGGAGTCCATCACTTCCTGCATGCCGTAATAGCCGCTGGTGGAGTAACGATAACCGGCGATGGCAAAGTTAGTGCCCGTCTCAACAAAGTTTTTGCTGTAGCGGATCCGCCAGGACTGGCCGCTGCTCTTCGGCATGCCTTCAGGGGTGCCCCACGACTGCGTCACGTCGGTGGAGAACGCGCCGAAGTCACCCATGTTTTTACCAATACCCGCCGCCAGGGACTGATACTTACTCGATTCCTGCACGCCGCCGTACAGCGTCAGACCATACGGCAGGCCATAAATGCCGGTGAGCTGAGCAAACGGGGTTTTCTCCACGTCGCTGTTGTACGAGCGATACTGGCCGCCTGTCACCGCATATTTAAAGCGCCCTTCACGCTGCAACACCGGCAGTGACGCAAAAGCCACGGTGAAGTGCTGCTCGCTGCCGTCGCTCTCTTTCACGGTGACGTCAAGATCCCCTGCGCCGCCGGTCGGGTACATATCGGTAATTTCAAACGCACCCGGCGCCACATAGCTCTGGTAAATCTGATAACCGTTCTGACGAATAACCACCTGCGCGTTGGTGCGCGCAATACCGCGCACTACAGGCGCATAGCCTTTCAGCGAATCCGGCATCATGTCGTCATCGGAGGCTAGCTGCGCCCCGCGGAACGGGATACTGTCGAACACGTCCGCCGGGGAGGAGCTGTCACCGGTGGTGAGTTGCGCCTTCAGAGGAATAATTGCCCGCTGGCCGTAGGTATAAACCGTATCCCACTTGTCGTTGCCCTTGCTGTCGCGGCTCCAGGTGGTGTAGTTACGCAGCCGCCAGGGGCCGATATTAATGCCCGGGCGCAGGTTGGCGTACTGGCTGTTGCTATCGCTGCCGTTGCCGTTACGTGCCCGGTTGTTAGATCCACTGAGGCTGTAGTTCAGCATCGCGGCGGTGATCCCTTCGTCCCACATTTCGGGCGGCACGTAGCCGCGCGCCTGTGGGGAGAGTGCCGCCTGCGGAATGCTGATCACCAGACGCTGGGCGCTGAACAGGAACTCCGCAGAGGCCTGCGGGATCGCGTTTAACTTCGCGCATTCGCCGCCGGAGGCCAGTTCCGGGAACAGCTCGGTCTTCACGCCCCAGCTTTTCAGCTGGGCGACGCTCAGACAGGGTTGCAGTGATGCCTCGCCATCGGCCCCCGTCACCGCGTCAAATTTAATATCTCGGGTATCGACAACCTGTTCGCCAAGAACGATATCGACGCGATAGGTGCCGGGTAACTGAGAACCGGACTCAAACGCTGACAGATCCGCCCCTTTCATGCCCGGGTTATCCAGCTCAATCAGTTCAGGGTTAAAATAATCGCGAGCATGAGCGGTCATTGAGACCGCTCCCAGGGCAAAAGCGATTAAAAACGCGAGACGTGCAGGTCTAAATAATATTTCCTGCTTATTGCTACTCATCGGTTATTTACTCCATCGGTACGAAACAGGTGTCCTTTACCCCAGCGCGAATTACATCGTGGCGTTATGTACGTTTCCGGTGCCGCCGTAATCGTTGATAATTTTGAAGGTCACTGCCCCACCGCTGACCCCTTTAGGCAGATCGAAGCGCGCGGTTGCGCCCGGCAGAACGTACGAAACGTCTTCCAGCTTTTTACCGTTAACGTTTATTTCATTGAAATTCATCACCACATTGGTGGGGTTGGTGACCTGAATCTGGTTACCGCTGCGCTGCCAGGTTAATTTATCCGCCAGTTCTTCCGGAATAACACCTTTTAACGCTGCCGGACGGTAGATGAGTTTAATGCGGGTTTTTACCGCAATTTGCAGAGTATTATCTTTACGTGGCGCGGCGGGAATGGCTTTAATATTCAGCCAGTAAAGCGATTCTTTATCCTGCGGCAGCGCACCGGCTAATACGATACGCTCGACGTTCTGCTGATCTTTATCCAGTCGATACAGCGGCGGGGTAATAATAAAAGGTGCTTTCTCAGCACCCCCATTTAACGTTTCAACCCACGACTGAATTAAATAGGGCGTCGTGTCGGGGTTATTGACGCTAATAGAGGATTCCTTTTTATTGCCGTCATAAATGACACGCGTCCCACCAATTACCACTCCGGCATTGGCCGCTGAAACGCCAGCAGAAAGCAGCGCACAGGCAATTAAAGATTTACTCAGAAAGTGCATTTTATACCTCGATAAAAAAGGGGCCTAGAAGCCGGCCCCTGTTGTTTTCCGACAAAGGAAATTAGTTGTAAACCACAGAGAAGTTGGCTACAGAGTTAGCTGGACCCGCAGTTACTGAAGCAACGGTAGATTCGTACTGAGCGTAGAAATCCAGAGTGTTGTCTGCAGTTGAAGAGAGCGCATAGCTGTAACCGTTAGAACCGTGCAGCGGCAGCTGAGCCTTATCAGCGGTCATCAGGTTGATAGCAACACCGGTCGCAGCGCCAGCTACAGAGCTGTCGATAGCCAGCAGAGTAGAGTCGGTAGCATCAGGCGTACCGTCGAAACGCACAGCAGCTGAAGTTACGGTTGCCGGGCAATCTTTCAGCACGATGCTGAATTTGGTTGCAGCTGTCTTGTCGCCAGCGGAGGTGAATTCAGACTTGTTGTATTTACCCAGCTCAACGGTCTGGTTCTGAGAACCAACGTCAACGGTGCAAGCTGCGTCCAGAATTTCACCGTTGAAGTTTACGGTGCCAGCAGCAGCGAATGCGTTAGACATAGACAGTGCAGCGGTAGCAACGATAGCAGCAGCGATAATATTCTTTTTCATAAATTTATTTCCTTAATAACCCTATAAGTTTCCGAAATTCAGGCAACAACATCCAGACAGTCTGATGACCGCATATTTTTTTGCGCCAGTTCTTTCATTTCTGATATGCAACAGGCGGAAAGCAAAGATATTCATCAAATAACTTTGTTTTCACACTCTCACTTGCTGATGCGAAATTTATAGAACTTAAACGGAGAGCACAAATAAAATTTAGGCCAACCGTAGACTTTAAATTTAACATTTAGCTAACACTGGAAATCGCTTTAAATAGCAAAACAATAATTTTTAAATAATTGTTAAAACTCCAGTCCACAATGGCACTAATACAATATGTATTTATAAGATCATCAGATCAATAATCCTCCATATATCTTTCCCTTTATAAATATCGTCTGGAGTTAAGATAATGAATACCAAAATCATAACCGGTGCCAACCCGGGGATAATATCTGCACTAGGGACGAAACCCGTCGCTGACATTGACAAAATAATTGAACAAATTTCTCCATTTGCGACAAGCTTCCGGGCTAAAAAAGGCGAAATTTTACGTTATTATTCAGGCAATAAAAGAACCTGTTATTTACTCCATCAGGGAAGCGTTACGCTGAACCGCAGAGGTGATGGTATGGTGTTAAATTCAGAGCAGGCCACATTTATTCTGGGCGTGAGCAATCAGTTTTCTCAGTCCGAAAACCTCTATATTCGGGTCAATGAGAATGCTCTAATGAGCCGCTTACCACTTGAGCGTTTCAACCTGTTGATTGAGAGTTTTGCCCTGTGGGAGAGCCTGTGCAAACTGTTGGTGTATACCGCTTCCCGTGTCTACGAGCACTGCACCCTGATTTCGCAGATGTCCTCCTATGAGATCATTCGCTTTCATCTCCAGGAGCTGATGAATGAATCAGAGCGGATCCGCACCAGCATAACGGCGGCCAACTACATCAAAAGCCGAACCTATCTCTCCCGCAGCGGCATCATGCGCATCATCGCCGAGCTTCGTGAGGCTGGTTATATCGAACTCAATCGTGGCATTCTGGTCGCCATTAACCATCTGCCGTTAAAGTATTAACTCCCAGCCAGTCCCTCAGGTGAGCAGGATCAAAAACCGCACTATACTTGCCATAACTACGCAATATGCTTTTGACAGGCAGAGTTATGGCAACTGGAACATCTGAATCAACGATTTTACGCAAATCAGATTATACTCACCTGCTGATTGATTACCTGAAGCGCGATGCCGAAGTAAAACATATTCTCCCCCGCCGCCGTTTAAGTATGCAGGTAGGTCATGAACGCTTTTGCTATTTAGTCCTGAATGGACGCGTAACCGTTCATCGCCGCAGTGACGATCTGGCGATGGCAACCGCAACGTCACCCGCCCTGGTTGGCATTGGCAATTTGCAGCAAATGCAGATGGATGGCTATATCAAAACGCTGGTCGCAAGCGACATTGCGATCCTCAAGATGGCAACAGTTCACGATATTATCAGCGCGAACCAGCTCTGGGAGCCGCTGGCAAAACATATGATGGTTATAGCCGGTAAGCTTTTTGAGTCCAGCGAGCAGCTTTCTGCCCCTTCTGCCTATGACATCGTCCGCGCGCAGCTTAATGAGTTGTTTAATGAGGATCCCAGCGTCAGAAATAATATTACCGTCGAGTCCTATATCCGTGAAAAAACGCATCTGTCCCGCAGCGGCGTGATGCGCATCCTGGCGGGGTTAAAAAAGGGGGGATACATTGAAATGCAGCGCGGCGTGCTTATAAACATCGTTAAACTGCCAGAGAAATACTGAAGCTCCTGGTGATCCCCGTACGCAGTGCCGCCCGGCGCTGTTGAGCAGCAGTAGTCAACTTTTAGACCTATAATGAATTGGTCAAAAATAAACAATCGGTAGTGTTTCCGCATCGAGAGGCGACTCGCAGGGATCTCTTCTCCGTCTGGTAAGAAACCCATTATCAATGGGGCGGCACCACGCACAATGTCGTGGACTGTTTCGCACTGATGCAGTACCTGTTTCGCGATGCAGCGCACCTGACATTACTCCGTACTACCAGAGAACAAATCCACAGAGGGGTGAAGGTTGAAGAATTTAGCCTGAAGACCGGGGATTTAGTGTTCTTCCAGACGGGCGAACACCTTCGCCATGTCGGCGTCTATATCGGTGACAACCAGTTTATCCATGCCTCGTCCAGTCAGGGGGTCACCGTTTCTGATCTGGGCAATGTCTACTGGCAATCGCACTTCATCACTGCCCGTCGGGTGACGGAGAATGTCTGCAGCGGCATGATGTCGATTTTTTGCGAGGCGCCTTCCGGGAATAATTTGCCCTGTTTGTCGACGCATACTCTCCGCAGTATCTTCCTGTTGCGCCTGCAAAATCAGGCGTCGGGATTGACCTCCTGGTATAAGTTACAGGCGACATGGTTTACTATGTCGTACGCACGGATACACTTCAATGGTGGGCCGGGCGGGGGCGTCGCAAGACGCGCCGGTTTCCTGTAACGCCGGTAAGGTCAACCTCGTCTGGTTCCGCCACCCGTGAGATTGACCTCTTCGATGGCGGATTTAAATACCGTTACAGGAGGCTGCCACTTTGGCTACTATCACTACCCATGCTCAGGCATTATTTACAGTTCCCTTCTCTCACAACACCGACTTCAATGATCTGGCGGACCACTGCGAGCATTTTGCCCATAACCTGCTGGAAACTGACGACCCGGCGGAGAAAATGGCACTCTGCGCCCGCCTTTCTGCATGTCTTGTACTTCTACAGCCAACACTCCACGAGCCCATCCCGCCACACCTGGTGGAGCGATTTACCCTGACCGATCTGCCGTCCCGTCTGCCCGTATTCGAACCGGAAAGCGAGCTGCTGGGGCTGTACTGCCAGACGCTTACGCAGCTGCTAATCAGCAACGCAATGCCACGGGATATGGCAAAGGTAATGGAAGGGCTATTGTATGAACTGGTGAGCTTCTACGCCGATACGCTGAACGCCCCGCGCTGGCTGCAAACGCCGGAGGGACGCGTGGCGATTGATGCATTGATTGACTAAACACCCAGGCCGGGCAAATGCAGTGCTGCCCGGCACTTAAAAGCAGGAATGTAGCATTGCTCGACATCGCTTCGCTTGCTCGGGCCTACAGGTTATGAGCCGTGGGTAGGTTTATCCACTACCCCTTTATCCTCGGATCCAGCGCGTCGCGCAGCCCATCCCCCAGCAAATTAAACGCCAGCACGGTCAGGAAAATCGCCAGGCTCGGGAAGATCGCCACGTGAGGCGCAATCACCATATCGGCCCTCGCCTCGTTCAGCATCGCGCCCCACTCCGGCGTCGGCGGCTGTGCCCCTAACCCCAGAAACGACAGGCTGGCCGCCGAAATAATCGACACGCCGATGCGCATGGTGAAATAGACCACGATGGACGACACCGTCCCGGGCAGAATATGGCTGAACAGAATGGTGGTATCGCTGGCTCCCATGCTGCGGGCGGATTCAATAAACGTCTGCTGCTTCAGCACCAGCGTGTTGCCGCGCACCAGGCGGGCAAAGGCCGGAATCGAAAACACCGCGACCGCAATGATGACGTTGGCCATACCGCTGCCCATAATGGCGACAACGGCAATCGCCAGCAGAATGCCGGGGAAAGCAAACAGCACGTCGCAGATGCGCATGATGATGCGGTCCCACCAGCCTTCATAATACCCGGCGACGAGCCCCAGCACGGTACCGATAGCCGCACCGATCAGCACCGCGACTACCCCGGCGGCGAGAGAAATTTGCGCCCCCACCAGCACGCGGCTGAAGATATCGCGGCCAAGCGAGTCCACGCCGAACCAGTGCAGCATTGAGGGGCCGTCGTTCAGGCGGTCGTAGTCAAAGTAGTTTTCCGCATCAAACGGCGCTACCCACGGCGCAACGATCGCCACCGCAATCAGCACCAGCACGAACAGCCCCGCCGCCATTGCGACCGGCTGACGGCGAAAACGTCGCCAGAATTCGGACCATGGGGTGCGGACATGCTCCGGTTTCAGCCCCGGCATCGCGTTCAAAACGGCCTGACGCCGCCAGTTCAACAATCGCATCTTACTTATACCTGATGGCCGGGTTAATGGCGGCGTAGAGCACGTCCACCACTAAGTTGATAAGAATAAACTCCAGCGAGAAAAGCAGGACTTCTGCCTGAATCACCGGGTAGTCGCGCATCTCGACGGAATCGACCAGCAGACGCCCCAGCCCCGGCCAGTTGAAGACCTTTTCCACGACGATAGAGCCACCCAGCAGGAAACCAAACTGCAGCCCCATCATCGTCACCACCGGGATCATCGCATTGCGGAACCCGTGCTTGAGAATGACCCACTTCTCGCTGACTCCTTTCGCCCGCGCGGTGCGAATATAATCTTCGCTCAGCACGTCAACGAACGAGGCACGGGTAAAGCGGGCCATCACCGCCGAAACGGCAGCGCCTAGCGTCATGGAGGGCAGAATGTAATGCTTCCAGGTATCGGCCCCGACGGTCGGCAGCCAGCCCAGTTCAACGGAGAAGATTTGCATCAGCAGCATCCCCAGCGCGAATGCCGGGAAGGAGATGCCGGTCACCGCCAGCGCCATGCCGAGCTTGTCCGGCCAACGGTTACGCCAGACGGCCGCCACAATCCCGGCGCCAAGTCCGAACACCACCGCCCAACTCATGCTGGCAATCGTTAGCCAGAACGTGGGCATAAAGCGGCTGGCAATCTCCTCCGACACCGGACGCCTCGACACCATCGAGATACCAAAGTCGCCCTGCAGAACGTTGCACATATAGTGCAGAAACTGCATATACAGCGGCTGGTCGAGGCCCAGCTGTTTACGCACCAGCTCAATGACGGTGGCATCCGCTTCGGGCCCGGCTACCAGACGCGCCGGATCGCCCGGCAGCATGTGGACAAACAAAAACACCAGCACCGCCACTATCAGCAGCGTCGGGATAAGCCCCAGCAGACGTTTACAAACATAATTCAGCATGAGATTTATTTTAAATCCGCATCGTCAAAGCTAAAGCCGGTGTCCGGCATGATGTAGAACCCGGTCAGCGCTTTGTTATGGGCTGAGACCAGTTTCTCCACCACCAGCGGTACCCACGGCGACTCTTTCCAGATAATGTCCTGCGCGTCCTTGTAGAGGCGGGCTTTCTCTTCCGGTTTGGTGGTTTTCAGGGCATCGGCCAGGTCTTTGTCCACCTGCGGATTGCTGTAAAACGCGGTGTTGAACAGGGTTGGCGGCCAGTTCTGCGAGGCGAACAGCGGCGACAGCGCCCAGTCGGCTTCACCGGTCGAGGCCGTCCAGCCGGTGTAGAACATCCGCACGCCGCTCTCTTTCTGCCCTTTCCCCTCGACCTCTGCCGCACGCTGTCCGGCATCCATCGCGGTCACCTGCGCCTTGATACCCACCTGCGCCAACTGCTGCTGGGTAAACTGCAGCACCTTCTGCGCGGTACTGTGGTTATGCGACGACCACAGCGTGGTGCTGAAGCCGTTCGGGAAACCCGCCTCTTTCAGCAGCTCGCGCGCTTTAGCCGGATCGTACGGCCACGGCTGATAGCTTTGCGCATATGCGATAGCCGGCGGCAGCACGCCGGTGGCCGGGGTGGCATAACCCGCAAAAGCGACCTTCACCAGCGCCTGACGGTTAATGGCATAGTTGATGGCTTCACGCACCTTCGGGTTATCGAACGGCTTCTGCGTGACGTTCATGCTGATGTAGCGCTGCATGATAGACGGGCTGGCAACCAGCTCCAGCTTGCTGTTTTTCTGCAGAATGGCGGCCTGCTCATACGGGATGGGGAAGGCAAACTGCGCCTCGCCGGTTTGCAGCATTGCCGCGCGGGTGTTGTTATCCACCACCGGACGCCAGGTGATGGTGTCCAGCTTCGGCAGACCCTGCTGCCAGTATCCCGCGAATTTTTTCACCTTCACAAAATCGGTCTGGTTCCAGGTGAGCAGCTCGTACGGACCGGTTCCCACCGGGTGGAAGCCGATCTCTTTACCGTACTTTTTCAGCGCGGCGGGCGAGATCATCGCCGTCGCCGGATGCGCCAGGATATTGATAAATGCGGAGAATGGCTCTTTCAGGGTGATTTTTACCGTTGCCGGGTCGACTACCTCGGTGCTGGCGATATTTTTATACAGGTTATAGCGCTTGAGGCTGTTTTCAGGATTGCTGGCACGGTCGAGGTTGACCTTTACCGCCTCCGCATTGAAATCAGTCCCGTCCTGGAACTTCACGCCGGAACGGAGCTTGATGGTATAGACCAGCCCGTCGTCGGATACGGTGTACCCCTCCGCCAGCACATTTTTCAGCTTCATCTCTCTGTCGAGACCAAACAGCCCCTGATAGAACGATTTCGCCACCGCCTGGGAGAGCGTGTCGTTGGCGTCGTACGGATCGAGCGTGGTGAAGTTGGAGCCGACGGCAACCACCACGTCTTTGGCGGCGAACGCGGGGGCAGCGGCCAGGGCTGCCGTCACGCTCGCGGCTAACAACCATTTACGCGCTACAAATGTAACCATTGTGTTCTCCTGCCTGTTGTAAGTTATAACCGTGAGAAGGCGTTGTCCTGGCGCGGCGGAGCCACGAAGTGGCCCGGACCAACCTCACGCAGCGTGACGCGCTCCACGGCTTCGCCGCGTTTACGAATGTTGCTCGGCATCTCATCCTGCAGCAGCACGCGCTGGCCGTGGCGGTGCGCGGGATCGGCAACCGGGACCGCCGCAATAAGCTTGCGGGTGTAGGGGTGCTGCGGATTCTCAAACACCGCCCTTCGCGGGCCAATCTCCACGATCTGCCCCATAAACATCACCGCCACGCGGTGGCTGATACGCTCTACCACCGCCATATCGTGCGAGATAAACAGGAAGGCAATCCCCATATCCCGCTGTAAATCCAGCAGTAAGTTGATAATTTGCGCCCGGATCGAGACATCCAGCGCCGAGACGGACTCATCCGCAATCACCACCTTCGGGTTCAGCGCCAGCGCGCGGGCGATGCAGATACGCTGCCGCTGCCCGCCGGAAAACTCGTGCGGATAACGCCAGGCGTGTTCCGGCTTCAGGCCAACGCGCTCCAGCAGCCAGGCCACGCGACGCTGCGCCGCCTCGCCGTCGAGCAGGTTATGCACCCGCAGCGGCTCCATAATTGAGTACCCTACCGTATGGCGCGGGTCGAGAGAGGCATACGGATCCTGGAAGATAAACTGAATATCTCGCCGTATCGCCTGTAATTTATTATCTGGCAGAGTGTCGATACGTTCACCGTTAAAGGTTATCGTCCCCTCCTGGGTCTCCACAAGCCTGAGCAGCGCCCGCCCGGTGGTGGATTTCCCGCAGCCGGACTCTCCTACCAGCGCCAGCGTTTCACCCGGCCAGAGATCGAAACTGACGTTTTCCACCGCATGCACTTCGCGCTTCAGGCGGTTGAAAATTCCGCTGCGCAGCGGAAAGCGGGTCACCAGATTGCGCACTTCGAGTATCGGTTTGCCCGACACCACGGTGTCCTGCTCGCCTTCATCCTCCTGCAGCTCTGTCGCCTCCAGGGAAATCAGCGGAAAACGGCGCGGCAAATCGCTGCCGTTCATTGCCCCAAGCCGCGGCACCGCCGCCAGCAGCGCTTTGGTGTAAGGATGCTCGGGGGCATGGAAAATCTGCTCGACCGCACCGGTTTCCACAGCATTGCCCTTGTGCATCACCAGCACCCGATCGGCAATGTCAGCCACTACGCCCATATCGTGGGTGATGAAAATCACCCCCATCTCCATCTCCTGCTGCAGCACTTTGATGAGCTGCAGGATCTGCGCCTGAATCGTCACGTCCAGCGCCGTCGTCGGCTCATCGGCGATCAGCACCGCCGGACGGCAGGAGAGCGCCATGGCAATCATCACCCGCTGGCGCATGCCGCCGGAAAGCTGATGCGGGTAGCGCCCCAGAATGGCCTGCGCCTCCGGAATGCGCACCAGCTCCAGCATGCGTCTCGCTTCCCTGAGCGCCTCATCGCCGCTCAGCCCCTGATGCAGCCGGATGGACTCGGCAATTTGCTCCCCGACCGGGAACACCGGGTTGAGCGAGGTCATCGGCTCCTGGAAGATCATCGCGATATCCGCCCCGCGCACGCCCTGCATCTGCGCGCCGCTCAGCTCGTTTAAATCGATGACCTGACGGTTACGGCGGCGCAGGAGCATTTTCTCGCTGCTGATTTGCCCGCCCGTCTTTTCCAGCAGGCGCATCAGCGCCAGCGCGGTGACCGATTTACCGGAGCCGGACTCGCCAACAATCGCCAGCGTCTCGCCGCGCCTGAGCGAGAACGATAAATTCTGTACTGCTGGGATGAACTGCCGCTCTTCCTGAAACGCAATATTCAGCTGATGGACAGCCAGCACCTCGCGGTTGTCCAGTTCTTCAGTGTGCGGCACGCGCTGCCCCCTTATTCACGATAGATGCCCGTGCTCGGCTCATCACCGGCATAACCCCAGGCGCGGTACATGCCTTCGCTGTTGAACGGCAGGGCCACGTTGCCCTCACGATCGACCGCAATCAGCCCGCCGACGCCGCCCAGGGCAGGTAATTTTTCCATCACCACGCGCTCGCAGGCCTCGCTCAGGCTTAAACCGCCGTAATCCATCAGCGCGGTGATGTCGTAGGCCGCGAGGGCGCGAATAAACACTTCCCCGGTGCCGGTACACGACACCGCCGCCGTGGCGTTATTGGCATAGCAGCCCGCGCCGGGCAGCGGGCTGTCGCCGACGCGTCCCGGCAGCTTGTTGGTCATGCCGCCCGTTGACGTCGCCGCCGCGAGGTTACCGGCTTTATCGAGCGCCACCGCGCCGACCGTGCCCATTTTGGTGGTTTCATCCAGCGGCGCAGTATGGTCAAGCTGCGTTATGCCCGCCGTACGGGCTTCCAGCAGCTGCTGATAGCGTTCTTCCGTGGAAAACAGATCCGGCGATACCGGTTCCATTCCGTGCTCAAAGGCAAATTTTTCCGCCCCGGCGCCCGCCAGCAGAACGTGCGGGCTCTCCTCCATCACCAGACGCGCCGCCAGCACCGGATTTCGCAGATGGCTCACGCCCGCCACGGCGCCCGCCTTCAGGGTGACGCCGTCCATCACGCAGGCGTCCAGCTCGTGGGTTTCATCCCGGGTAAAGACCGAACCTATTCCGGCATTAAAGAGCGGACACTCTTCCAGCAGGCGCACCGCCTCGGTGACCACATCCAGCGCGCTCTCGCCCGCTTCCAGCATTTTCTGGCCCGTTTCCACAATGGCGTACAGCGCGTCAATGTAGCGCTTTTCCTGCTCGGGACTGAGCTGTGCACGGGTGATTGCCCCTGCGCCGCCATGAATTGCGATTACCGCATTAACCATTCGCATCACCCGTTAGCCTGATTCGCGGCTTTTTCTATAAATATCATTATCGTCGATGAAACTTCAGATGATTTTTGAATATAGAAAGACGCAACAGTGATGTAAAGCGTACACCCATCGGGTCATACAGTTAGCCGCACTTTTCTGCCATAATGGGCGCTTTCGTTGTTACTCCGCAGGAGCCCACCATGGATTTTACCGCCGGACTGATGCCGCTTGAGACGGCACTCTCGCAGATGCTTGACCGTATTTCTCCGCTGCATGACGTTGAGACGCTGCCGCTTGTGCGCTGTTTTGGTCGTATTGCCGCGCGCGATATCGTCTCGCCGATGAACGTGCCGGGGTTCGATAACTCAGCGATGGACGGTTACGCGGTGCGCCTGGCGGATCTCCAGACGGGTAACGCCCTGCCGGTGGCGGGTAAAGCCTTTGCGGGCCAGCCGTTTAGCGGCGAATGGCCTGCTGGCACCTGCGTGCGCATCATGACCGGCGCGCCGGTTCCGCAGGGCTGCGATGCCGTGGTGATGCAGGAAGAGACCGAGCAGACCGGCGACGGGGTGCGTTTTACCGCGAACGTTAAAGCGGGCCAGAACATCCGCCGCACGGGCGAAGACATCACCCTCGGCGCGACCGTTTTTGCCGCCGGGCAGAAATTGACGGTAGGTGAACTACCGGTGCTGGCCTCGCTCGGCATCGCGGAAGTTGACGTTATCCGCAAGGTGCGCGTAGCGGTATTCTCCACCGGCGACGAGCTGCAGCTTCCGGGCCAGCCGCTGCAGGACGGCCAGATTTATGACACCAACCGCCTGGCGGTACACCTGATGCTGGAGCAGTTGGGCTGCGAGGTGATTAACCTCGGCATCATTCCAGACGACCCGGAAAAACTGCGCGCGGCGTTTATCGAGGCGGACAAATCCGCCGACGTGGTCATCAGCTCCGGCGGCGTCTCCGTGGGCGAAGCGGATTACACCAAAACCCTTCTTGAAGAGCTGGGCGAAATCGCCTTCTGGAAGCTGGCGATTAAGCCGGGCAAACCGTTCGCGTTTGGCAAGCTTCCGCACAGCTGGTTCTGCGGCCTGCCGGGTAACCCGGTCTCTGCGGCACTCACCTTCTACCAGCTGGCGATCCCGCTGCTGGCGAAGCTTTCCGGCAACAAAGCCAGCCCGCTGCCGGAACGCCTGCGCGTGCGTGCCGCTACGCGGCTGAAAAAATCGCCGGGTCGTCTCGATTTCCAGCGCGGCATTCTGGTCCGCGGCGCGGACGGTGAGCTCGAAGTGAGCACCACCGGACATCAGGGCTCGCACATTTTCAGCTCCTTCAGTCTGGGTAACTGCTTCATCGTGCTGGAGCGCGAGCGCGGCAACGTGGAAGCCGGCGAATGGGTTGAGGTTGAGCGCTTTAACCACCTGTTCGGAGGCTGACATGACGGTGGAGCTGAGCGACCAGGAGATGATGCGCTACAACCGCCAGATCGTGCTGCGCGGGTTTGACTTTGAGGGCCAGGAAGCGCTTAAGGCAGCCAATGTGCTGGTCGTCGGTCTCGGCGGGCTGGGCTGCGCCGCCGCGCAGTATCTTGCGGCGGCGGGCGTGGGCAGGATGACGCTGTTGGATTTCGATACCGTCTCGGTGTCCAACCTGCAGCGCCAGACGCTGCACAGCGACGCGACGGTTGGCCAGCCGAAAGTGGACTCTGCCCGCACGGCGCTGGCGCGCATCAACCCCAACGTTCAGTTCACCCTGATTGACGCGATGCTGGATGACGACGCGCTGTTCGCGCAGATTGCGCAGCACGATCTGGTGCTCGACTGCACCGATAACGTCGCCGTCCGTAACCAGCTGAACGCGGGCTGTTTTGCCCACAAAACCCCGCTGGTCTCCGGCGCGGCGATCCGCATGGAGGGGCAAATCAGCGTCTTCACGTACGCGGATGGTGAACCCTGCTACCGCTGCCTGAGCCGTCTGTTTGGCGAGAATGCGCTGACCTGCGTCGAGGCGGGCGTGATGGCGCCGCTCGTCGGCGTGATTGGCTCATTGCAGGCAATGGAAGCGATTAAAGTGCTGGCGCACTACGGCACGCCTGCCGCGGGGAAAATCGTGATGTATGACGCGATGACCTGTCAGTTCCGCGAGATGAAGCTGATGCGTAATCCGGGGTGTGAGGTGTGCGGAGGTTAAAGCAAACGGCAACCTTCAGGTTGCCGTTTTAGTGTTTGCTCCCTCTCCCTGTGGGTGTACAGTCCGGGGACATGGTAGACAGGTGTTCGGGGACATGGTGAACACTTTTTAACATCCTTTACCCATGGTGATCGACTTTTTCTTCAGGTCGATCACCCCCACTTTCGTGCTGTACCACCACACTTCATAGCAGCCGTCATCCTGTGTCTCCCTCAGCCCGACCCGTTCTCCCCTGAACGCCTTGCCTGCGCTCAGACTGACACCCTGTATGCTCAGCTTTCCGCTGACATCCACTTTCCTGACCTTCACCCCTTCATCGTATTCAGGTGGCGTTACGCTGCCGCTGTACTGCCGCGCTGACGGCTGATACCGCGAGGCCGGTACCGCCATATCCAGCGCCTCGTGCGGGCGTTCAAGGTTGTACACCGTGCGCCAGTGATCGAAAGCGCGCTGCAGCTCTCCGCTGTCCGCGAACCATTTTCCCTGCAGCACTTCCGCCTTCAGGCTGCGGTGAAAACGCTCCAGCTTGCCCTGCGTCTGCGGATGATAAGGCCGGGAGTGCCCCACCCGGATACCGTGGCGCATCAGCCACAGCTCCAGCGCCGTCCAGGTGCCGGTGGTGTCGCCCCACGGTGAGCCGTTGTCCATCGTCATCCTGTCCGGCAGGCCGTAGCGTTCAAACGCGCTGACCAGCTGCTGCTGCACGGTCTCGCGCCGTTCATCGGTACAGTGCGCCAGGCACAGGGAAAAACGGGAGTGGTCGTCCAGCAGGGTGAGCGGATGGCAGCGGCCACCGCCAAAGGGAAAGTGGCCCTTAAAATCCATCTGCCAGAGCCGGTTCGGCGCGTCATGTTCGAAGCGTCCCGTAGCCGGAACGCCCGGTGATGCGCCCGGCAGCAGACCGTGACGGGCCATCAGATTATGGACGGTGCTGAAGGCGGGCATACGGTGCCCCTGGTCTTCAAGCCAGCGCTTAATCTTGCGGGCGCCCCAGCGTTGATGACGGTCATGCGCCATGCGCAGCAGGGCCGTGATGTCGTCAGATGAGCGGTTCGGGGAATGATGAGGTGCGCGGGAGCGGTCCTGAAGACCGGAGGCACCTTCCTCAGCCCAGCGCTGAAGCCACTTGTAGCCGGTGGCAGGAGAAATGCCGAACTGACGGCAGAGGAAACGGATGTTCGCCCCGTCCTGCGAGGCGAACAGCACAAACTCGGTACGTAATGACATGGTATCTCTCGCATCCCAGGGCGTAAGCGACTCCATAAACGGGTTCTTATGCCTCAGTTGTAAGTGTCTACCATGTCCCCGAACAAGTGTTCACTATGTCCCCGGACCGTACAGTGGGAGAGGGTTGGGGTGAGGGCATCAGGCCGCACCCGTCAGATAGACGTCCGTCCAAACGCCCCCTGCCAGTCCTGCTCAAACTTCACGATCGCCGCATCCACCGCAGGGGAAGTAATAAACTGCTGCGCCACGTCCAGCGGCAGCGTGATGGACTCGCACCCTGCAAGCAGGCAGTCCAGCGCCTGACGCGGGGTTTTAAAGCTCGCGGCCAGCACCTTTGACTGCGGCGCGTGCAGCGCCAGCAGCTGCTGTAATTCCACAACGGTCTGGATCCCGTCCCCGCCCTGCGCGTCCACGCGGTTAACGTAAGGGGCCACATACTCTGCTCCGGCCAGGGCGGACAGCATCCCCTGCGCGGCGCCGTACACCGCCGTGCCCAGCGTCGGGATCCCTTCCGCTTTCAGCATCTTAATGGCTGCCAGCCCTTCTGCGGTCACCGGCACCTTCACCACCAGGTCGTTAATGATAGCGCGCAGCTTGCGCGCGTCTTCCACCATCCCTTCGGCGGTGGTTGCCATTACCTGCGCAAACAGACGGCCCTTACCGCCCAACGCGTCGTGCAGCGCGGGCAGCAGCTCGTCGAGCGGCGTTTTTCCTGCCGCCACAATGCTTGGGTTGGTGGTCACGCCCGCCAGCGGGAAGATACGCGCCAGCTTTTTGACTGCCGCAACGTCAGATGTGTCGAGATAAAGTTCCATGATGTCACCCTCAAAAATTAGCCTGCACTTACCCTATCACGATAAAACCTGCTCAAGAGTTGACCTGAATCAAGATAACTTTCATTCGAAAGTCATTTAATCTTCATATGCAACTTGAGGGCAAAGATATGATCTTCAATATTCAGCGTTATTCCACCCACGACGGCCCCGGTATTCGAACCGTGGTGTTCCTGAAAGGCTGCTCGCTGGGCTGTCGCTGGTGTCAGAACCCGGAAAGCCGCTCGCGCAGCCGGGACGTGCTGTTTGACGCGCGCCTGTGTCTGGAAGGCTGCGACCTGTGCCAGCTGGCGGCACCGGGCTGTATCGAACGCGCGCTCAATGGTCTGGTCATCCACCGCGAAAAGCTGAGTGGAGAGACGCTTAACGCCCTCACCGACTGCTGCCCGACGCAGGCGCTTACCGTCTGCGGTGAAGAGAAGCAGGTGGACGAGATCATGGCCACCGTGCTGCGCGACAAACCCTTTTATGACCGCAGCGGCGGCGGGATCACCCTCTCCGGCGGCGAGCCGTTTATGAACCCGGAGCTGGCGCACGCCCTGTTCAAGGCCAGCCACGAACAGGGTATCCACACCGCCGTCGAAACCTGCCTTCACGTGCCGTGGCACTATATCGAGCCGTCATTACCGTACGTCGATCTGTTCCTTGCCGACCTTAAGCACGTCGATGGAGCGGTGTTCAAACAGTGGACCGACGGTTCGGCCAAACGGATCCTGGACAACCTGAAGCGCCTCGCCGCTGCCGGGAAAAAGATCACCATCCGCGTGCCGCTGATCCAGGGCTTTAACGCCGATGAAGCGTCCATCACAGCCATTACCAACTTCGCCGCCGACGAACTCGGCGTCGATGATATTCATTTTTTGCCGTATCACACGCTGGGCATGAACAAATACACCCTGCTCGGCCAACCTTACTCTGCCCCTGACAAACCGCTGGATAACCCTGCCCTGCTGGATTTCGCGCAGCAGTACGCCTGCCAGAAAGGGTTAACCGCGACCTTACGAGGATAAACCTATGACCACCCTGAATCTCAACACCCTCAGCGAACGTATTAAAGCGCATAAAATGGCGCTGGTGCATATCGTCAAGCCGCCGGTCTGTACCGAGCGCGCGCAGCATTACACCGAAATGTACCAGCAGCACATGGACAAGCCGATCCCGGTGCGCCGCGCCCTGGCGCTGGCACATCACCTGGCGGAACGCACCATCTGGATCAAGCACGACGAGCTGATTATCGGCAACCAGGCAAGCGAAGTGCGCGCCGCGCCGATCTTCCCAGAATATACCGTCTCCTGGATTGAGAAAGAGATTGACGATCTGGCGGACCGTCCGGGTGCGGGCTTCGCGGTGAGCGAAGAGAACAAGCGTGTGCTGCATGAAATCTGCCCGTGGTGGCGCGGCCAGACGGTGCAGGATCGCTGCTATGGCATGTTCACCGACGAGCAGAAAGGCCTGCTGGAAACCGGCATCATCAAAGCCGAAGGCAACATGACCTCCGGCGACGCGCACCTGGCGGTAAACTTCCCGCTGGTGCTGGAGAAAGGTCTCGACGGCCTGCGCGCCAAAGTGGACGAGCGCCGCTCGCGCATCAACCTGACGGTGCTGGAAGACCTGCACGGCGATCAGTTCCTGAAGGCAATTGATATCGTGCTGGAAGCCGTCAGCCTGCACATCAAACGCTTCGCCGACCTGGCGCGTGAGATGGCGTCTACGGAAACCCGCGAAAGCCGCCGCGACGAGCTGCTGGCGATGGCGGAAAACTGCGACGTGATTGCCCACGAGCCGCCAAAAACCTTCTGGCAGGCGCTGCAGCTGTGCTACTTCATTCAGCTGATCCTGCAGATTGAGTCCAACGGCCACTCCGTCTCCTTCGCGCGTATGGACCAGTATCTCTATCCGTACTACCGCCGCGACGTGGAGCTGGACCAGAGCCTGGACCGCGAGCACGCCATCGAGCTGCTGCACAGCTGCTGGCTGAAGCTGCTGGAAGTGAACAAAATCCGCTCCGGCTCGCACTCCAAGGCCTCTGCCGGCAGCCCGCTGTACCAGAACGTCACCATTGGTGGTCAGAAGCTGGTCAACGGCGAGCCGATGGACGCGGTGAACCCGCTCTCCTACGCGATTCTGGAATCCTGCGGTCGCCTGCGCTCTACCCAACCGAACCTGAGCGTGCGCTATCACGCGGGCATGAGCAACGACTTCCTCGACGCCTGCGTGCAGGTGATCCGCTGCGGCTTCGGGATGCCTGCCTTTAACAACGACGAAATCGTGATCCCGGAATTCATCAAGCTTGGCGTTGAGCGCGATGATGCCTACGACTACGCGGCCATCGGCTGTATCGAAACCGCGGTAGGCGGCAAGTGGGGCTACCGCTGCACCGGCATGAGCTTTATCAACTTTGCCCGCGTGATGCTCGCCGCGCTGGAAGGCGGCCGCGACGCCACCAGCGGTAAGGTGTTCCTGCCGCAGGAGAAAGCGCTCTCTGCCGGCAACTTCGATAACTTCGACGAGGTGATGGCAGCGTGGGACAGCCAGATCCGCTACTACACCCGCAAATCCATTGAGATCGAGTACGTGGTGGATACCATGCTGGAGGAGAACGTCCACGATATTCTCTGCTCGGCGCTGGTGGACGACTGCATCGAACGCGCGAAAAGCATCAAGCAGGGCGGCGCGAAGTATGACTGGGTCTCCGGCCTGCAGGTGGGTATCGCCAACCTCGGCAACAGCCTGGCAGCGGTGAAAAAGCTGGTCTTTGAGCAGGGCGCTATCGGTCAGCAGCAGCTGGCGTCGGCGCTGGCGGATGACTTCGACGGGCTGACCCACGAGCAGTTGCGCCAGCGCCTGATCAACGGCGCGCCGAAGTACGGCAACGACGACGACAGCGTGGACATGTTGCTGACCCGAGCCTATCAGACCTACATTGAAGAGCTGAAGCAGTACCACAACCCGCGCTACGGCCGCGGCCCGATTGGCGGTAACTACTACGCGGGCACGTCGTCTATCTCCGCGAACGTGCCGTTCGGCGCGGCGACGATGGCGACGCCGGACGGACGTAAGGCACATACCCCACTGGCGGAAGGGGCCAGCCCGGCTTCCGGCACCGACCACCTTGGTCCAACGGCGGTCATCGGTTCCGTGGGTAAACTGCCTACCGAGGCGATCCTGGGCGGCGTGCTGCTTAACCAGAAGCTGAACCCGTCGACGCTGGAAAACGACAGCGATCGCCAGAAGCTGATGGTACTGCTGCGTACCTTCTTCGAGGTGCACAAGGGCTGGCATATTCAGTACAACATCGTCTCGCGCGAAACGCTGCTGGAAGCGAAGAAACACCCTGACCAGTATCGTGACCTGGTGGTACGCGTTGCGGGTTACTCGGCGTTCTTCACCGCCCTGTCGCCGGATGCGCAGGACGATATTATCGCCCGTACTGAGCATACGCTGTAGCGAAGTATTCCCTCTCCCCGTGGGAGAGGGAGAAAACACTAAAAACGGCAACCTCGGTTGCCGTTTTGCTTTTACTTTCGAATGAAATTAAATTTGTGCTCCCCGTCACCTTGTTATTAGAATGTTTCAAAACGCAGTGACCCAGGAGCACAGTATGACCGTTAAAGTTATCGTCACCGATATGGACGGAACTTTCCTTGATGATGCCAAGCAGTACGATCGTGACCGCTTCCAGGCACAGTTTGAGCAGCTTAAATCCCGCGATATTGAATTCGTTGTCGCCAGCGGCAACCAGTATTACCAGCTCATCTCCTTCTTCCCCGAGCTGAAAGAGCAGATCTCCTTCGTGGCGGAGAACGGCGCGCTGGTGTTTGACCACGGCGAACAGGTTTTCCACGGCGAGCTGACCCGCCATGAGTCGCAGATCGTTATTGGCGAACTGCTGAAAGACGAAGGGCTGAACTTTGTAGCCTGCGGTCTGGAGAGCGCCTACGTCAGCGACAACGCCCCAGACGCCTTCGTGGCGCTGATGTCAAAGCACTATCACCGCTTAAAACGCATCAGCGATTACCGCGAAATCGACGACGTGCTGTTTAAGTTCTCCCTGAACCTGCCGGACAGCGATATCCCGAACCTGGTCGATAAACTGCACGTCTCCCTGGACGGCATCATGAAGCCGGTCACCAGCGGTTTCGGTTTTGTCGATTTGATTATCCCCGGCCTGCACAAAGCCAACGGCATTAGCCGCCTGCTGAAACGCTGGAAAATCTCCCCGCAGGAGTGCGTCGGCATTGGCGACAGCGGCAACGATGCCGAGATGCTGAAGCTGGTGAAATACTCTTTTGCGATGGGCAACGCGGCGCAGAGCATTAAAGACATTAGCCGCTACAGCACCGACGATAACAACCATCAGGGCGCGCTGAACGTCATTCAGGCCGTGCTCGACAACCACTCTCCTTTCGACGTCTGATCCTTTCCTCGCCGGAGCCCCGCTCCGGCCTCTCACTCTTTTTCCGACCTGTGGCTTGCGTCAAGTTTTTAAACTTGCATTAACCTATTTTTAACTTAAAGTATCACTTGTAGACATTTTTACTTTCGAATGAAAGATACGAGGCAGTTATGACCTTTACCAGTGAAACCTTGCCAGCGGACCACAAAGCGGCAATCCGTCAGTTAAAACGTGAGTTACGCGCGCAGATCGGCGACGTGCAGGCGGTGTTCGACAAGCTCAGCGATAAAATCGCCACCCGCGTGGCGGAGATAAACGCCCTGAAAAATAAAGGCGAATCCGTCTGGCCGGTGATTCCGTTTGCAGATGTGCAAAACGGCACGATTACCGACGCTCAGCGCGAGGCCGTTAAGCGCCGCGGCTGCGCGGTGATTAAAGGTCACTTCCCCCGCGAGCAGGCGCTGGCGTGGGATCGGTCGATGCTCGACTACCTCGATCTGAACAAGTTTGACGAGGTATACAAAGGGCCGGGCGACAACTTCTTCGGCACCTTAACCGCCTCCCGTCCGGAGATTTACCCGATCTACTGGTCCCAGGCGCAAATGCAGGCGCGCCAGAGTGAAGCGATGGCGCAGGTGCAGTCGTTCCTGAACCGTTTATGGACATTCGAGAGCAACGGCAAGCAGTGGTTTAACCCTGACGTGAGCGTGATTTATCCGGACCGCATTCGCCGCCGCCCGCCGGGAACCACTTCAAAAGGGCTGGGGGCGCATACCGATTCCGGCGCGCTGGAGCGCTGGCTGCTGCCGGCTTACCAGCAGGTGTTTGCCCGCGTGTTTGACGGCAACGTTGAGAAATACGATCCGTGGAACGCCGCGCACCGTACTGAAGTGGAAGAATACACCGTGGATAACACCACCAAGTGCTCGGTGTTCCGCACCTTCCAGGGCTGGACGGCGCTGTCGGACATGATCCCCGGCCAGGGGCTGCTGCACGTGGTGCCGATCCCGGAAGCAATGGCCTACATTCTGCTGCGTCCGCTGCTGGACGACGTGCCGGAAGACGAACTCTGCGGCGTGGCGCCGGGGCGCGTGCTGCCGATTTCCGAGAAGTGGCACCCGCTGCTTGTCGAAGCATTGACCAGTATTCCGGCGCTGGAAGCCGGTGATTCCGTGTGGTGGCACTGCGACGTGATCCACTCCGTCGCGCCGGTGGAAAATCAGCAGGGCTGGGGCAATGTGATGTACATCCCCGCCGCGCCAATGTGCGAGAAGAACCTCGCCTACGCGAAGAAGGTCAAGGAAGCGCTGGAGACCGGCGCGTCGCCGGGAGACTTCCCGCGCGAGGATTATGAAAAAAGCTGGCAGGACCGTTTTACCGTGAACGATCTCAATATCCACGGCAAGCGCGCGCTGGGCATGGCTTAACTGTCGTACAGCCCTTCCCGCTCCACGGCGGTGCGTCGTTTCCCCTGACGTATCCGCCGTACCGATTCCCGCACGGCCAGCGTACCGTTCAGCAGCAATGTTCCTACCGGGGCATCCGGGCGCATCAGCCGCTGCTGGAGCATATGCACCGCTTCCGTTCCCAGCTCGTCGCGGGGAACATGCACCGCCGTTAAGGGCACATCCTGAATCGCCGCCAGATTAAAGCCGTCAATGCTCATCACCGAGACGTCCTGCGGCACGCGCAGACCGTGATTTTGCAGCGCGCTGATGGTGCCTGCCGCCATAAAGTCCCCGCCTACCAGGAACGCCGTCGGCAGGTCTTTTCCCTTCTGTTGGTTAAGCCACTCGCTCACCAGTTGCTCCGTCTCTCTGGCGCTGAAGCTTGGCACCACCAGCAGATCGCGCTTGTCCTTGAACGCCAGGTTGTGGGACTGCCACGCGTCGCGGATCCCCGCCAGGCGCAGCTCCATGGTGTAGCGACGCAGGCACAGCACGTTCATCACCTCGCGGTGCCCCATCTCGAACAGGTACTCCGCCGCCCGCTCGCCAATCGCACGGTGATCCGGGGCAACGGCAGGCAGGCGCATGCGGCGGTCCCGGCAGTTAATCAGCATGCAGGGTTTCCCCACATCCACCGCCAGATCGTGGATATGCGGATCGTCGATACCGAGCAGAATGGCCGCCTGGGTATCCGGCTCGTTCATGCGTGCCAGAAAAATCTGGGCGTCGCTGTCGTTCTCCTCCAGCGCGCAGTAGCGCAGCCGAACCTCGTGCGAGGCAAGCCCTTTGCTCACGCTCTGGATCACGCGGTAGTAAAAGATGTCGGACCGCTCGTCGAAGGCACGCTGAGGGGCAAAAACCACCAGGCTGTTAAGCAGCAGACGCCCCGCCGCCATGCCGTCCATTACCCCCAGCTCCCGCGCGCACGCCAGCACCTTAGCCCGCGCCTTTTCGCTGGTATTCGCTTTGCCTGCCAGCACACGGGAAACCGTACTGATGGAGAGCTGGGTACGGGCGGCGATTTCGGTGATTTTTAGCCTTTTGTCCATTTTGTGATCTGGCTCCACTTGCGAAATGAAAAAATTTTCATAGCGTGTTCATCAGGCAATAACTGACATAAAGACCATCATGCCAGAGGGTTTACGTCAGTTATGAGAAATTTTGCACAAAATCCACTTTTGCCCTTTCATTTTCTTCCCTAAGGTGAACTTGTCACACAGCTTCCATACTAGTTGTATAGCAACTTAAGCATTCTAAGCGGATAGAAATCAAAGGCATAACAATCTGTGTGACACCTGAACCTCCGTCCCCTTACCGTCCGTCTTGTGGAGAGTAAAATGAGTCAGGACATCAATAACACCGTTGCGACAAGCAAAAGCCGTCGCGTCATTAAGAATTTGCGCTGGTACGTGCTGGTGCTGTTTTTACTTGGCGTCACCGTTAACTACATCACCCGTAACTCACTGGGGATCCTCGCCCCGGAACTGAAAGAGAGCCTCGGGATCACCACCGAGCAGTACTCCTGGATAGTCGGCGCGTTTCAGATCGCCTACACCATTTTCCAGCCCCTGTGCGGCTGGCTGATCGACGTTATCGGCCTGAAGATTGGCTTTATGGTCTGCGCCGGGATCTGGGCGCTGATGTGTATCTTCCACGCGGGCGCCGGAAGCTGGCTGCACCTGGCGATTCTGCGCTTCTTTATGGGTGCTTCCGAAGCTGCCGCCACGCCAGCGAATGCCAAAACCATCGGCGAATGGTTCCCGAAATCAGAGCGTCCCGTTGCCGCCGGCTGGGCAGGCGTGGGCTTCTCCATCGGCGCGATGCTGGCCCCGCCTATCATCTACTTTGCTCACGCCTCGTTCGGCTGGCAGGGCGCGTTTATGTTTACCGGCGTGCTGGCGCTGCTGTGGGTGATCCTCTGGTGGGCGTTCTACCACAACCCGGAACAGCACCCGAACCTGAGCCGCGACGAGCTGGCGTTTATCAAGCAGGATAACGAACCGCCTGCTGTTAAGCTCCCCTTCCTGACCGCGCTGAAAACCGTCTCAAAAAACAAACGTTTCTACGGTATCGCCATCCCGGCCTTTATGGCAGAACCCGCCTGGGCGGTGCTGAGCTTCTGGGTACCCCTGTACCTCGCCAAAGAGCACGGCATGGATTTGAAGCAGATCGCGATGTTTGCCTGGCTGCCCTTCCTGGCCGCCGACCTCGGCAGCGTGGCAAGCGGCTACCTGACGCGCCTGTACACCCGCTGGTTCGGCTGCTCCCGCGTGAACTCGGTGGTGGCAAGCTCCGTCACCGGCGCGTTTCTGATGATTTCGCTGGCCGTCGTGGCCGTGACTCGCGACCCGTATATCACCATCGTGCTGATCTCCATCGGCGGCTTCGGGCACCAGATTATCTCCTGCATGCTGAGCGCGCTGGTGGTGGAGTCCTTCGACAAAGGCCAGATGGCGACCGTCAACGGCATGCGCGGCTCGGCGGCGTGGATCGCCAGCTTCCTGTTCTCGCTATTAATCGGGGTGACCGCCGACAAAATCGGCTTCAACCCGCTCTTTATTGCCATGGGCTTCTTTGACCTGATTGGCGCTCTCTTCCTGGTGGCATTTATTGCTGAACGTCGCGCCAAGCGCGCCTGATAGTGGATGTATTGCATATGAAAACCCTGAAAAACTGGACCGTTGATAAGCAGTCTGCAAATCATCTGGAGCTGCTGGTCGATAATCAGCACCGCCTGTGCCTGTACGTGCTGGAACAGAACCTGTTCCGCGTGCTGATTAAGCGCAAAGGCGAGCTGGCGCTGGACCGCACCTGGAGCATCGCGCCGGAACAAGACGTGCCATGGGAAGGCCGTCGTCGTGACGACTTGAGCGGTTTCTCCTGCCCGGCCTGGACCCTGACGCAGCAGGATGACGCAGTGACGGTGGCAACCGAGCAGCTGCGCGTCACCGTCCACCAGCCCCTGTGGCTGGAGTGGCACTACCGCAATGATGCGGGCGAATGGCAGCCGCTGGTCCAGGATCGCCCGACCAGCGCCTACCTGCTGAACGCCCACGGCGACGGCGTGGCGCACTATCTGAGCCGTCGCAAGGACGAGCGTTTCTACGGCCTGGGTGAGAAAGCGGGCGATCTGCAGCGCAACGGCAAACGTTACGAGATGCGCAACCTGGACGCCATGGGCTATAACGCCGCCAGCACCGATCCGCTTTATAAGCACATTCCGTTTACCCTCACCCGCCGCGATGACGTGAGCTACGGCCTGTTCTACGACAACCTGAGCAGCTGCTGGCTGGATCTGGGCAACGAGATCGACAACTATCACACCGCCTATCGCCGCTGGCAGGCGGAAGCGGGCGATATTGATTACTACCTCTTTACCGGCGCGCGCGCGCTGGACGTCACCAAAGCCTTCGTGCGCCTGACCGGGAAAACGCTGTTTGGGCCGAAGTGGAGCCTGGGCTACAGCGGCTCGACCATGCACTACACCGACGCACCGGACGCGCAAAACCAGCTGATGAACTTCATCCGCCTGTGCGAAGAGCACGCCATTCCGTGCGATTCGTTCCAGCTCTCGTCCGGCTATACCTCCATCAACGGCAAGCGCTACGTCTTCAACTGGAACTACGACAAAGTGCCGCAGCCGAAGGCGATGAGCCAGGCCTTCCACGACGCGGGATTGAAGCTTGCGGCCAATATCAAGCCGTGCCTGCTGCAGGATCATCCCCGCTATAACGAAGTGGCGGAGAGCGGCCTGTTCATCCGTGATTCAGAAACCGATGCGCCTGAACGTTCCAGCTTCTGGGATGACGAAGGCTCGCACCTCGACTTCACCAACCCGCAGACGGTGCAGTGGTGGCAGAACGGCGTGACCACGCAGCTGCTGGAGATGGGCATCGACTCCACCTGGAACGATAACAACGAGTATGAAGTGTGGGACGGTGAAGCCCGCTGCTTTGGCTTCGGCAAGGAGATCGCCATCAAGCACATTCGCCCGGTGATGCCGCTGCTGATGATGCGCGCCTCGCTGGAAGCGCAGCAGCGCTTTGCGCCGGAAAAACGCCCGTATCTCATCTCCCGCTCCGGCTGCGCCGGGATGCAGCGCTACGTTCAGACCTGGAGCGGCGACAACCGCACTAACTGGGACACCCTGCGCTATAACATCCGCATGGGGCTGGGCATGAGCCTGTCCGGATTATTCAACGTCGGTCACGACGTGGGCGGTTTCTCCGGCGACAAGCCGGACGCCGAGCTGTTCGTGCGCTGGGTGCAGAACGGCGTGATGCATCCGCGCTTTACCATTCACTCGTGGAACGATGACCATACGGTGAACGAGCCGTGGATGTATCCGGGCGTCACGCCTGCCATTCGCGGCGCGATTGAGCTGCGCTACCGCCTGCTGCCGTATCTCTACACCCTGCTCTGGCAGGCGCACGCCGACGACGAGCCGATGCTGCGTCCGACCTTCCTCGACCACGAGCACGACGCGCAGACCTTCGAAGAGTGCGATGACTTCCTGCTGGGCCGCGACCTGCTGGTGGCCAGCGTCGTCGAAGCCGGGCAGCGCGAGCGCCGCGTCTGGCTGCCAGATAACGAAACGGGCTGGTACGATTTTTACACCCATGCGTGGTTCGCCGGCGGCCAGTCGATCGTTCTCGACGCGCCGCTGGAAAAACTGCCGCTGCTGGTGCGCGCCGGAGCCGGTCTGCCGCTTAGCGAGCGCATCACGCATGTTAGTGCTGAAAAAGATACGACCCGCGAGCTGAAGCTGTTCCCGGTTAAAGGCGTCGGCACAACCACGGGGCTGCTATTTGAGGACGACGGTGAAAGCTGGGGCTATCAAAAAGGCAATGCGCTGTGGGTGGAATGGGAAATTGAGTGTGATGGCGCAACCATCAACCTGAAGGTCAACGCGCGCGGAGATTATCGTCCGGCGTGGAAGGCGCTGAAGGTGTCGTTACCGGCGGGGGAAAAACGTACGCTGCGGGTGAATGGGGTTGAAGGGAGCGAGTGGGTGGTGTAGTACGGCCTGATGCCCTCACCTAGCCCTCTCCCACAGGGAGAGGGGATAAAGGCACGACGCCTTTCCCTAAGTATTTCGCGCTGCAGGAAGGCGGCAAACCTGTGAATCCCCGGGAGCTTACATAAGTAAGTGACCGGGGTGAACAGGTGCAGCCAACGCATCTGCAGCGTGAAAGACGACGGGAAATTAGCCGTCGATACCTTTGCTGCGCAGGTAATCTTCGTAGTTACCGCTGAAGTCCACCACGCGCTCTGGCGTAATTTCGATCACGCGGGTCGCCAGGGAGCTGACGAACTCACGGTCGTGAGAGACGAAGATCAGGGTGCCCTGATACATCTCCAGCGCCATGTTCAGCGATTCGATAGATTCCATGTCCAGGTGGTTGGTCGGTTCGTCCATCACCAGAATGTTCGGTTTTTCCATCATCAGCTTGCCAAACAGCATGCGGCCTTTTTCACCACCGGAGAGCACTTTGGCCGGCTTTTTGATGTCGTCCTGGCTGAACAGCAGACGACCCAGAATGCTGCGCACCGCCTGCTCGTCGTCACCTTCCTGCTTCCACTGGCTCATCCAGTCGAAGACGGTCAGGTCATTTTCGAACTCGTACTCATGATCCTGCGCGTAGTAGCCAATCTGCGCGTTCTCGGACCACTTCACGGTGCCGTTGTCCGGCTGCAGTTCACCCACCAGGGTTTTCAGCAGGGTAGATTTACCCACGCCGTTGGCGCCCAGAATGGCAATCTTCTCACCCACTTCCAGCAAAAGGTTGAAGTTTTTAAACAGCGGGCCTTCATCAAAGCCTTTGGTAAGCGCCTCAACTTCCAGCGCGTTACGGAACAGCTTCTTGTCCTGCTCAAAGCGAATGAACGGGTTCTGACGGCTGGAGGCTTTAACCTCTTCCAGCTTGATTTTGTCGATCTGACGGGCACGCGATGTTGCCTGACGGGATTTAGAGGCGTTAGCGCTGAAGCGGCTCACGAAGGATTGCAGGTCCGCAATCTGAGCTTTCTTCTTAGCGTTGTCGGCAAGCAGACGTTCACGCGCCTGGGTGGCTGCCGTCATGTATTCGTCGTAGTTGCCCGGATATACGCGCAGCTCGCCGTAGTCCAGATCCGCCATGTGCGTACAGACCATGTTCAGGAAGTGACGGTCGTGCGAGATGATGATCATGGTGCTGTCGCGGTCGTTCAGCGTCTGCTCCAGCCAGCGGATGGTATCGATGTCCAGGTTGTTCGTTGGTTCGTCGAGCAGCAGGATGTCCGGGTTAGAGAACAGCGCCTGTGCCAGCAGCACGCGCAGCTTCCAGCCTGGCGCGACTTCGCTCATCGGGCCGTAATGCTGTTCAACCGGAATACCCACGCCCAGCAGCAGCTCGCCCGCACGCGCTTCCGCGGAGTAGCCGTCCATTTCGCCGTACTGGGTTTCCAGATCGGCCACTTTATAGCCGTCTTCTTCGCTCATTTCGGCGAGACCGTAGATACGATCGCGCTCCTGCTTCACTTCCCACAGCTCCGCGTGCCCCATGATCACGGTGTCGAGCACGGTGAACTCTTCGAAGGCGAACTGATCCTGACGCAGCTTACCGATACGCTCGTTCGGATCGAGCGACACGTTGCCCAGCGTCGGCTCTAAATCGCCGCCGAGGATCTTCATAAAGGTGGATTTTCCGCTACCGTTGGCACCAATCAGGCCGTAACGGTTGCCGCCGCCAAATTTGACGGAAATGTTTTCGAACAGCGGCTTACTGCCAAACTGCATAGTGACGTTGCTGGTAACTAACACGGAGAGATTCCTGCGAAAAGTGTGATAAACACGGCATTATGCCACAATTCCGAATTGAGATCCCGTGTTGCGGCAATCCACTAAACTTTAACAAAATCGAAAAAAATGTGATTTCGTACACATCTGAATTCCCTGTTAGCGGGAATGCACATATAATGCGCTCCCATCACAGATTCAGACTTATCAACTCATCGCCTGAATGGCTTAGATACCTCGCACAACATGAACATGAAATTAACAACGCTTTTTGCGGCGGCGTTAGCCGTAGTAGGTTTTTGTAAGACCGCGTCTGCGGTGACGTATCCCCTGCCGACAGACGGAAGCCGTCTGGTGGGTCAAAACCAGGTGGTGACGGTGCCTGAGGGTAACTCTCAGCCGCTGGAGTATTTCGCCGCGCAGTACCAGCTGGGCCTGTCCAACATGCTGGAAGCGAACCCGGGCGTTGACCCGTATCTGCCAAAAGCAGGTACCGTGCTGAATATTCCTCAGCAGCTGATCCTGCCGGATACCGTTCATGAAGGCATCGTGATTAACAGCGCCGAAATGCGTCTGTATTACTACCCGAAAGGCACCAACACCGTTATCGTGCTGCCAATCGGTATCGGCCAGCTGGGCAAAGACACCCCTCTGAACTGGACCACCAAAGTAGAGCGTAAGAAAGCGGGCCCAACCTGGACGCCGACGGCCAAAATGCACGCGGAATACATCGCTGCGGGCGAACCGCTGCCCGCCGTTGTGCCAGCCGGCCCGGATAACCCGATGGGCCTGTACGCGCTGTACATTGGTCGTCTGTACGCCATCCACGGCACCAACGCCAACTTCGGTATCGGCCTGCGCGTGAGCCACGGCTGCGTGCGCCTGCGTAACGACGACATCAAGTTCCTGTTCGAAAACGTGCCGGTCGGTACGCGCGTGCAGTTCATCAACGAACCGGTGAAAGCGACGTCTGAGCCAGACGGCAGCCGCTACATCGAAGTGCACAACCCGCTCTCCACCAGCGAAGACCAGATCAACAACAACGAGATCGTGCCGATTACGCTGAACAGCGCGGTGCAGTCAGTGACCTCTCAGCCAGACGTGGAAACCACCATCGTCGACCAGGCGATTCAGAACCGTTCCGGTATGCCGGTGCGTCTGAACTAACCACGCGCATCAAAAAAGCGGGCCTTGAGGCCCGCTTTTTTTTATCCGTTATTTACGATAACGATGCCGCCGTGGTCGTAGCGATAGTGGCAGTGGGCATACTCCAGCGGCGTGCCATCTTCCAGATAAATGACCTGCTCCACCTCCAGCACCGGATCGGTTTCCTCACAGACCAGATGCTCTCTGTCCAGCGCGCTGGGCTTTAGCGCCCGCACGACCCGGTATGACCCCATAATTTTCAGCCCCAGGGTTTCTTGAACGTACTGAAACACTGACCCTTCAAGATGGTTTTTCGTCAGGCCCGGCACCAGATTCATCGGCATCACCGTGGAATCCAGCGACATCGGTTCGCCGTTCAGTAAACGCAGGCGAATGAAGTCGTAGATCGGCGCATCGGCGTTAATCATCAGCGACGCCTGCTCTTTTTCGTTCGGGAAGCGCAGTTCGAAATGCACCACCTGGCTGGTAACCGTGCCCAGATGCGCCCAGGTTTTGGTCGCGCCAAAGTAGTCGCTGCCGGAGAGATCCCACTGCGAGAGCTGGAGGAAGTTTTTGCGGATGAACGTCCCCTGCCCCTGACGGGTGTAGACCAGCCCTTCGACGATCAGCTGGCGCATCGCCTGCTGAATAGTCATCCGGCTGGTGCTGAACTCCGCCGCCAGTGCAAACTGGTCCGGCAGGGGTTCGTTGGCGGCGTACTGCTGGCTGATAATGCGTTTCTTAATTTCCCGCGCTATGGTGATGTACTTCGCCGCCATCGTCCTTCCTTTCTGTTAGTTTTCTATCCCGCTGTTTTTCAAGGCCACTCGCTCGGCAATTTTGAGGAAAGGCAGGTAGAAGAATACACCAAATACGATGATTGCCAACTGGACCACCACGGCGCGCCAGTCCCCCGCCGTCGCCAGCCAGGCGCTGAGGATCGGCGGCGTGGTCCACGGGATCATCACCACGCAGCGGGACATTAACCCCAGCGTGGTGCAGAGCCAGGCGAAGTAAATGCCGATGGCGGGCAGCAGCACAAACGGGATCATCAGCGGCAGGTTAAAGACGATCGGCAGGCCGAAAATCACCGGCTCGTTGATGTTGAACAGGCCCGGCGCCAGCGACAGACGCGCCACCTGCTTCGCCGATTGTTGCCGCGAGAAGATAAAGATGGCGATCAGCAGCGAGATCGTGCTGCCCGTACCGCCCACCATGCCAAACGTCGGCACGAAAATGTTGTTGATGATGTGCGGGATCGGCTGACCGTTGGCGAAGGCCAGCATGTTCTCGTTGGTGTTGATCAGCAGAAACGGCTCCAGCACCACGCTGTTGACCACCGACTGATGAATACCGAGCGTGAACAGGAAGTTGCCGAAGCTGTAGATGAAAATCGTCCCCGGCAGGCTGGTGTTGATCAGCCGCAGCGGCTGCTGGATAAAGGTCGTAATGAGATGGATCAGATCCGTATGCAGCACGTTCGCCAGCAGCGCCGTCAGCACGGCGAACACCGACAAGGTAAGAATGGTTGGGATCAGCGCGGTAAAGGATTTGCTCACCGCCGGGGGCACGTTTTCCCCCAGCGAAATGTGCAGCGCCTTCAGCCGCGAAATGGCGATGAACAGCTCGGTTGAGAGCAGCCCAATCAGCACCCCGGCAAAAATCCCGGTGGAGCCGATATTGGCGAACGTCAGCACCTGCGTCACGCTGACCGCAGCGTCGCTGCCAACGGGCGTAACCTGTAAGCGCATCGGCATCATGATGATAAAGCTGCTGACGGCGATAACCACTGCCGAGACCGGATTGTCGAAATCTTTGTTGCGCGCCAGCGACCAGGCAATCATCGGCGCCAGCAGCAGCGCGGCGATGTTCAGCGTGCCGTTAATAATCGCCTCGCCCCACACCTTAAACTGTGTGAGCGTGTCGCCCTCAAAAATCCACGGGAACACCACGTTGTTCACCAGCACCGCCAGACCGGCGAGGATGAAAATCGGCATCACCGTGGCAAAGGCGTCGCGCAGGGATCGCAGGTGCACCTGGTTTGCCAGGCGCGCCGAGAACTCAACAAATTTGTCGACAAAAGACTGCATGTGCGGTGTTATTTTTGCTTCAGACATAGCGGAGTGTTCCCATCAATCAGTCACAAAAACGGCCCGGCAGCGTACGGCTTACATCTCGCGTCCGTTGGTATGGATAACCTGTTTTAACCACGCGTAGCTCTTCTTCGGCACGCGCTTAAGGTCTTTCAGGTCGTGATTCTCGCGGTTGACATAGACCACACCGTAGCGCTTACGCATGTCCCCCTGCGAGCTGAGAATGTCAATTAACCCCCAGCCGAGATAGCCAATGACCTCTGCGCCATCCTCGAACATGGCTTCCTTCATGGCCTCGATATGCGCCCGGTGGTAGTCGATGCGGTAGGTGTCCTCAATCGGGTTAACCCCGTCCCAGGACTCAATCACCCCAATACCGTTTTCAATCGGGAAGACCGGCATGCGCCAGTCGTTGGCATAACGCGTGATGATGGTGCGAAAACCGAGCGGGTCGATCTGCCAGTTCCACTCGGTGGCTTTCAGGTAGGGGTTATTTTTCTCACCGTGCAGCAGGTAATAGTTGACCGGCGTGCCTTCCGGGATCGCATCGCTGTCCAGCGTTTTGCTGGCGTAGTAGCTGAAGGCCATAAAGTCATTTTTCGTGCGGGCAAACAGAGCGAGATCGTCGGCGCGATAGATATCACCAAAGCCCTCCTGCTCCACCACCGCCATCACCGCCGGGCTGTAGCCCTGACCGGCAAAGACGCGCAGCAGGTTCTGGTTGAGGAATTCGTCATACTGCTGGGCGCAGAAGATATCGCGCGGCTTGCAGGTGGCCGGGTAGATCAGCTGGTGCGCCAGCATGCCGCCCATTAGCTGGCCTGGCTTAGTCTGGTGCAGGTATTCGGTCAGCGACATGTGCGCCACCATCGCATGATGCTGAAGCTCATACAGCTCTCGCAGGGTTTTCTCGCCTTTCATATAGCCGGAAATGCGGAACGCTTCCGGCATATGGAAGATGTTCTGCTCGTTAAAGGTCAGCCAGTACTTTACCCGGTCGCCGAAGCAGTCGATCATCTTTTTGCCATAGCGGATAAAAGCCTCCACCACGCGGCGATCGTTGAAGCCGTTGTACTCCTGCGCCAGCGCCAGCGGCATGTCGAAGTGGTAGAGGCAGACCATCGGCTCGATGCCGCGGGCGATGAGATCGTCAATAAAGCGGTCGTAAAAGGCGATGCCCTCGTCGTTGAACGCGCCGTCGCCCTGCGGGCAGACGCGGCTCCAGGAGATCTGGAAGCGGTAGCAGTTCATGCCCAGATCCTGCATCAGGTCGAAATCTTCCCGGTAGCGGTGGTAGGAGTCGGTCGCCACCTTCCAGTCGGAGACGTTTTCCCCGGCCTCACGAATGTCGTACACCGACATCCCCTTCCCACCCTCGTTCCAGGCCCCTTCCGTCTGCATGCTGGACACCGAGTTGCCCCATAAAAAGTTGGCCGGCAGTGAATTGTTCATGCTCTCTCCCTATATGACTAGTCATTTAAAATCTCATGACTAGTCATATAGGCGAAGATGAAATTTCGATCAAAGGGGAGGATCGTTTTTTGTGAGGAATGTCGGAAAGAAGCGCTGAGCAGGAAAAATGGATAACGAAATCCTGTTATTTAGGCCTGAGCATTAGCCTATGCAGAATCACATTTCCTGCTCGTGCCACTGGCTGGCCTCATAAAATCATTATTAACTTAATGCGCACCAACCACGGCTCCGGCCGGAACATAAAAATCTCAACCCTATCAAATGGAAAATGACGCTCATGAAGATATCTACTCGCCGTATCGCATTCGCTCTTAGCTTAGCGTTGCCCGGCTCAATGACTCACGCGGCAACGGTGTATACGGGTGATAAAGTGCAGGGAGTGCCGGTTATCTCTACGCTGGATGTATCAGACCTGCCAGCCGGACAACATCGCTTCATGTTCGAGGGGGTTGAGACAGGAACGGGACAGCGCTGGTATGTACCCATAATGGTGGCAAAAGGGAAAACGGACGGGAAGAAAGTCCTTTTGCAGGCGGGCGTCCACGGGGATGAGCTAAACGGTGTGCGCATCGTACAAAAAGTGATGGAACAACTGGACCCCGAAAAAATGAACGGCAGCGTTATTGGCATCATTGGCCCAAACCGTTCTGGCCTTGAGAGAGTCTCCCGGACATGGTCTGTTTCAACCGATGGGGGTGAAACGATCGACTACAACCGCGTCCATCCAGGAAAAGAAACGGGTAACCCTGCTGAGCGTCAAGCATGGATGATGTGGAACAAGGTTTACAAGGGGAATGTCGACCTGGCGATTGACTATCACACCCAGTCTACCGGAACGGCTTATCCGCTGTTCATTTATGCCGACTACCGCAATGCGGACGCCCGGACAATTGCGGAACTTTTTCCGGCAGATCAAATTAAGAAAGACCCCGGCGAAGCCGGCTCAATGGAAACCACCTTTATTCAAAATGGTATCCCGGCGATAACGGCCGAGACGGGAGAGCCAAGGATTTACCAGCAGGATATGATTGCCCGGGGTGTAGAGGGTGCCCTCAATGTACTGATCCATTACAAGGTGATTGAAGGCAAAATCGGCGCAACCGCCAGCAGCAATAAAACGTATATTGGTAATGCTATCAGTTCCATACGAGCAACTACGGGTGGGTTTGCGGAAGTTTTCGTTAAACCCGGCGACACGGTAAAAGCAGGACAAGAGGTCGCCCTGCAGCGAAATGCTTTCGGTGATGTTGTCGCGAAGTATTCAGCGGAAAGGGACGGCAAAGTACTGGCAATTGGAACAGATGTGGTCAGAGAGCCCCGAGCCCTGCTGGTAAGAGTCCTTGAGCAAAACCCAGCCGCAACCTGCAAAGACGGCTGCTGATTACCGCCACAGCCCATCGTTGAATCGGCAAAAGCAGCTTATCGCCATTTCTTCGATATCATCCCCGGCAGGCGAAGCGCCGCCGGGGATGAGGAGCGTTATTGTTGCGCAAGCTGATTGCGACGATACTCCCCCTGACGCTCCAGCATCCAGCCCGGATATTCACGCGGCAGCGCGCTGACGGCATCCAGCTGTTTAAGCTCGTCTTCGCTTAAGCGGATCCCGGTGGCAGCAATGTTATCGTCAAGCTGATCGACGCGCTTCGCGCCAATGATGACGCTGGTCACCGCTTTCTGGTGCAGCAGCCACGCCAGCGCGATTTGCGCCACGGAGGCGCCCTTGCTTTCGGCAATCACGCGCATCACGTCCACGCAGTCAAAGGCGCGATCTTTGTCCACCGGCGGGAAGTCGAACGCCAGACGGCGGCTACCGGCTTCGCTCTGCCCGTCGCGACCATATTTTCCGCTCAGCAGGCCGCCCGCCAGCGGGCTCCAGACCATCAGCCCGACACCTTCGCTCTGCATCATCGGCACCAGCTCGCGCTCAAGATCGCGCCCGGCGATGGTGTAATACGCCTGGAGGGATGCGAAACGCGCCAGCCCGAGTCGCTCGGAAATACCCAGCGCTTTGGCTATCTGCCACGCCGCCCAGTTCGAGACGCCGATGTAGCGCACGTGGCCGTGCTGCACCAGGTTATCCAGCGCATACAGCGTCTCCTCAATCGGCGTGGCCGGATCGAAACCGTGAAGCTGATAGAGATCGATATGATCGAGCTGCAGGCGGCGCAGGCTCTCCTTCACGCTGCTGATGATGTGATAGCGCGAGCTGCCGCGCGAGTTCACCCCCGCAGTGCCCGTTTCGCCGAACACCTTGGTGGCAACCACCACATTCTCGCGCGGGACGTTGAGATTTTTCAGCGCCTGCCCGAGGATCACCTCCGAGCGCCCTTCCGAGTAAACGTCCGCGGTATCGATAAAGTTGATCCCGGCATCCAGCGCACGGCCCACCAGCTGTTCTGCTTCGCTCTGCTGGAGCTGACCAATCTTGCCCCACATGCCGCCTTCTCCGCCGAAGGTCATGGTGCCGAGGCACAGTTCAGAAACGAACAGACCGGTGTTGCCCAGTTTTTGATAACGCATAAGATAATCCTCGCATGTCGATTGGGTACCCGATAGTTATACCCGCCCCTCAGCCATCGCGAATGTGGCGTTCCTGTCCGTTTCTTGCCCAATCCTCTGAATATTTATCCGCGCGGGGCGTCGCCAAAGACGCTGTAGTCCGGGAGCTGCACCTGCTGATACGGCTCCCAGCCGCCGCCGAGCGCCTTGTAGAGCGCCACCAGATCGAGAGCGCTTTGTACCTGCGCCTGCGCGCGCTGCTGCTCGGCCTGCGCCAGCTGCCGCTGGGCATCCAGCACGTCGATAAAGCTGGCGATCCCCTGGCGGTAGCTGTCGCTGGCAAGATCAAAGGCGTTTTGCAGTGCGTCGATGGTTTTCGCGAGGCCCGCCTCACGCTGCTGGTCGGTGCGATAGCTCACCAGGGCATTTTCGACATCGCCAAGCGCGGTGAGCACCGTTTGACGATAGTCCAGTACCGCAGCGCCCTGCTGCGCGCGCGCCACCTTGACGCTGGAGACCAGCCGACCGCCCTGGAAAATCGGAATGGAAACCTGCGGGCCGAAGCTGTAGAAGTGGCTGCTCCAGTCGGTCAGCCAGCCGGATTCGCTGTTGCGCAGGCCAAACTGTCCGGAGAGGGTGAAGCTCGGGAACAGTTCAGCCACCGAGACGCCAATCTGCGCCGTGGCGGCGTGGAGGTTGGCCTCCGCTTCGCGCACGTCCGGACGGCGGCGGGCCAGCGTGGACGGTATACCAGTCTGCACGATATCCGGCAGCGCGGGCATTGGCTGCGCGGATTGCAGCTCGCTATCCAGCGCCCCCGGCGGCTTGCCGAGCAGAATAGCCAGCCCGTTCATCGCCTGGCGTTCCTGGGCCTGATACTGCGGCAGCTGCGCTTCAAGATTGCCCAGCTGCGCCCGGGCGTTTTCCACGTCCATCTGCGGTGACAGCCCGCCGCGCTGGCGGCTTTCGGTCAGGTCCAGCGTCTGCTGCGCGCTTTTAATCTGTGTGTTCAGGGTAGCGATAATGCTCTGCGCCCCGCGCAGCTGGAGCCACGCGCGCGCCACTTCCGCTTCCAGCGACACCAGCGCATCGTTACGCTGTTCGATGGCGGCCTTCTGCTGCGCCTCGGCGGCTTCCACCTGACGGCGCACCTTGCCCCAGAGGTCGATTTCCCACTGGGCGTCGAAGCTGCCCTGATAAAGGTTAATCGGCTGCGTCAGCGGCCCCAGCGCGCCTCTGAGTTCAGGGTCGACATTATCCAGCTGGTCGTACACGCCGTGGGATTTTAGCTCCCCTTCCAGCCCGAGCTGCTGGCGCGTCGCCTGCAGATTGCCGTTCACCGACGGGAAAAATGCCCCGCCCGCCTGGTTAATCTGTTCACGCGCCCCGGCAATGCGTAGTACCGTTTGCTGCAGCGTCAGGTTTCCGGCGATGGCGCGTTCAATCAGACTGTCGAGCTGCGGCGAGCCGAAGGTTTTCCACCAGCGCGGATTGGTCGCGGCGGAGGTGGTTTGCGATTTTACCGCGCTGTCGCCCTTATCGTTCCAGTGCGTAACGGCGGGTGGCGCAGGCTGCTGGTAGTCCGGCCCGACGGCGCAGCCCACCAGCAGCATCATTATCATCAGGGGGTGTAAACGTCTGTGTATCATCAGTGTGCTCCTGCACTCCCCTCGCTCTTAACCGGCGAGAGCAACAAACAAAACGGAATCAATAGCAAGGCCACGGCGCTCAGAATGGTGAAGACGTCGATGTAGGCCAGGAAGCGGGACTGCTCGATCATCGTCTGGTACATCCGCCCGGTGGCAATCCCGGTCGGATCGCCCACCTGGGTGGTGAAGTTCTGGATCGCCTGGGCGCTTTCGCGAATCGCCAGCTGGAACTGCTCGTTAAACGGCGAGGCGTGGTAGGCAAGGTGTGCGCTGTGCGCCTGCGCGCGCTCGGTGATGGCCGCCGTCGAGAGAGAAATCCCGATGGATCCCGCCACGTTGCGGAACATGGTAAACAGCGCCGCCGCATCGGCGTTGAGCCGTCTCGGTATCGAGATGAAGGCGATGGTGGTGAGCGGCACAAACAGGAACCCCAGACCAATCGACTGGGCGCTGCGGAACAGCACCAGGGTTTCGAAGTCAATATCCGGCGTCAGCGTGCGCGACCAGAAGAACGACACCGCCAGGCAGGTAAAGCCAAAGGCGATGATCCAGCGCGTCTGCACCACCGGCATCAGCTTCAGCACCAGCGGGATGGTCAGCACGATCAGTACCGCGCCGGGCGAAAGCACCAGCCCGGACCAGGTGGCGGTATAGCCCAGATCCTGCTGCGCCAGCTGCGGGATCACCACCGAGCTGCCGTAGAGGATCATCGCCATCCCCGCCATCAGCAGGCTGGAGATCGCGAAGTTGCGGTCCTTCATGCAGTGCAGATCCACCACCGGCTTTTTGGCATACATCAGCCAGTAGATTGCGCCAATAATGCCAACCAGCGTCAGCACCGCGAAGGTGCGGATAAAGTTCGAGTAGAACCAGTCGTCATCCTCGCCCCGGTCGAGCATCACCTGCAAACAACCCAGACCGAGGGCGATCAGGCCGATCCCCGTCCAGTCGATGGTCAGCTTCTCTTTTGATTTGCTCTCCCACGGCGGATCTTCCAGCAGCTGGTAGATCGCCAGCACCGTCACAATCCCCACCGGGATGTTGATAAAGAACACCCAGCGCCAGGAGTAGTTGTCGGTGATCCAGCCCCCCAGCGTCGGGCCGAGCACCGGCGCGACGATAATCGCAATGGAGGAAAGCCCAAACGCTTTGCCCCTGTCCTCCGGCTTGAAGTAGTCGAGCAGCACCGACTGCTGGGTGGGCTGCAACCCGCCGCCAAAGAAGCCCTGCATCACGCGGAACAGGATGATTTGCCACAGCTCGGTGGCGATGCCGCACAGAAACGAGCAGATGGTGAACATCACGATGCAAATGAGGAAGAACTGCTTGCGGCCAAACAGCCGGCTCAGGAACGCCGAGATGGGCAGCACGATGCCGTTCGCCACCAGGTAGCTTGTCAGTACCCAGGTGGATTCGTCGTAGCTGGCCGAGAGCGACCCCGCCACGTGCGGCAGCGCGACGTTGACGATGGTGGTGTCCAGAATTTCCATGAACACCGCCAGGGTGACGACAATCGCCACCGCCCACGGGTTACTGGCGGGCTTCCAGTTATCGTGGCTATGATCCGTCATTCCACGGTGACCTTCGGTTCAACCGACAGCCCCAGCGGCAGCGGCTTGTTCGGATCCAGACCTTTATCAATGACGATTTTTACCGGCACGCGCTGAACAATCTTCACGAAGTTACCGGTGGCGTTTTCCGACGGGAAGGCGGAGAAGCGCGAGCCGCTGCCCTGCTGGATGCTGTCGATATGGCCTTCAAGCTCCATATCCGGCCAGGCATCCACGGAGACGCTAACCTTATCGCCGGGCTTCATGCGCTCAAGCTGGGACTCTTTAAAGTTCGCCACCACCCATACGTTCGGGGAGACCAGCGAGAACAGCGCGGTGCCCGCCTGAACCAGCGTGCCGGGCTGCACGTTGCGTTTGGTGACAAAGCCGTCGAACGGGGCGCGGACTTCGGTGTAAGAGAGGTTCAGGTTCGCGGTTTCCAGCTGCGCTTTGGCCTGTTCGACCTGACGCTCGCGGGCTTCGACGTTGGTCTCCTGCTGGCGGATTTGCAGCTGTACCTGCTCCGCCACTTCCAGCTGCGCCTGTGCGCTGGCAAGGCCAGCCTGAGCGCTGCGCAGCTGAGCGTTCGCAGAATCAATACTTTGCTGGGTGGTCGCGCGCGGGTCAACGCCGCGCTGGCGCCGGTACTCCGCCTGCGCGTTCGCCAGATCGGCCTGCGCTTTCAGCACCTGCGCTTTGGCTTCGTCACGCTGGGCGGGATACTGCACTTTTGAGAGCGCCAGCTGCGCCTGAGCCTGATGCAGCTGCGCGATAGCCAGCCCAAGCTGAGCCTGAGCCTGATCGCGCTGGGCGGTGGTATCGCGAGGATCGATCACCACCAGCACGTCCCCTTTCTTCACGCGCTGGTTATCCCGCACGCGAAGCTCGGTAACGTAGCCCGCCGTTTTGGGGGCAATGGTCACCACGTCGCCGTCGGTAAAGGCGTCGTCGGTGGTCTCTTCGTTGCGGGTTAAAAACCACCAGACCAGCGCCACGATCACCATCACGATGACCACGATGCCAAGGATAATTAACGGTTTTTTGCCCGGGCGTTTACGCTCGTTATTGTTTTTATCCTGCTCGTCAGCAGGTGGATTTTGTTCTTCTGCCATAATTCAGCAACGGTCCTGTCAGTGAGCGGCATCACACTATGCCGTTCACTAAAGCTAGGACGTTGCTATACATTTGCCAGGAAAAACTGACAAATTGCGCACTATATGAGAAGGAATAGTCCGAAACCGATCGCCGCAGCCCAGAGCAGCATCGGGATCGACCAGAGGTGGAAGCGCCACCAGATGCGACGGTCGTTGGCCATGCGCAGGGCGATCAGGTTTGCCAGGGAGCCGGGCAGCAGCCCAAACCCACCGATGTTCACCGCCCAGGCCAGCAGCGTGTCCGGCGGAACGTAGTTGAGCAGCAGAATGGTGGCAGGCACGTTGCTGATAAACTGCGACAGGCCAATCGCCGTCAGCCACAGCCCCGGCTGCGACAGCGTGCTGACGCTGTGCAGAACGTTTTGCAGCACCGGAAGCTGAATAAGCAGATGCACGTCGATGAACATCGCCATAAAGACCAGCAGCAGCGTCCAGTCCACGCTCACCAGCACGCGCCGCGCCAGCACGACAAAGCCCGCGGCGACGAGCAGGACGCCCGCCAGCTCATACCTCAGCTCCAGGGCGAACAGGAAGACGATATACAGCCCGAGGCAGCTCCAGACCAGCCGCGGCTGCCACTGCGGGCCCGTGGTCCCGCTATGGTATTGCAGCTTTTTATCCGGAAACGCGAACCAGCAGACCGCCAGCAGCGACAGCATCATCACCAGCGCCAGAGGCGCCATCTGCCAGGTAAAGGCGGCGAATGACAGACCGGAACGTCCCCAGAGAAGAATATTTTGCGGGTTGCCGATGGGCGTCAACAGAGAACCGGCGTTAACGGCGAGCGCTTCAAAGATGATCAGTCTGCTGACCGGGATCTCGCAAAGCTTACGCAGGGTGAGCGTGAGGGGCACGATGATAAACAGCGCCACATCGTTGGTCAGAAACGTCGACAGCACCGCGGCGGAGAACACCATAAACAGGGCCAGCCTGCGCTCGGTGGCAAAACGGCGCACCATTTTACGCCCCAGGACGTCAAAATAGCCGCTCAGCTCGACCCCTTTGGTCAGCATCATTAACCCGCTCAGGGTGATGATGGTGCGCCAGTCAATCGCCGCAGACCAGGCCTGTGGCGCAAACGGCACAAACAGGCTTAACCCGGCGCCAATGATTAATAAGAGATGGAAGAAACGATCGCGTGACAGGGCCTGCAGTCCAGGGATTTTCATTCAGCGGAGGGACCATATTTAAGGGTAAATTCGCGAAACTTCACCAGCGTCTCTTCGCTAACGTGGTGCTCCATTCCTTCCGCATCCCGACGGGCAATTTCCGGGCTGACGCCCAGCACCAGCAAAAAGTTCTCAACAAGCTGATGGCGCTCGCGGCTCTCCTGCGCAAGCTTCTCCCCTTCCGGCGTCAGAAACACGCCGCGCCAGGGGATCATTTCGATCAGGCCTACCGAGGCCAGACGTTTTAACATTTTAGCGACCGTCGGCTGCGAAACCCCGAGCCTGGCGGCCATATCGACCTGACGCGCTTCCCCAACCTCGCGGATCAGATCGGAAATCAGTTCAACATAATCATCAATCAGTTCACGCCGGTGCGCTTCACGGACCTGGCGAAAACCTTCGACATGTTCTTCAACATTCACCAGTTGCGTCGTTTTTTTAATGGTTGGCTTACCTGCGCGACGGTTCATTGTACTTCCTCATTGGGGTGACGCTTCCAGCGCCCGGTATCGAGAGCGCACATTGTAAACCATCCCTCCACAAGCACAAAAAATTAACGAAATAGCCATAGCTATACAATATAGCCTGTGCTATATCTGTATGTAATGCAGTCACCCTTCACGGATCGAAGGGATCAAACATCAGGAGGTCTCATGAACGAATTCAAGAGGTGCATGACCGTGTTTACCCACTCTCCTTTTAAAGTGCGCTTAATGCTGTTGAACATGCTGTGCGATATGTTTAACAACAAACCGCATCAGGACGACAAACCTTCCCACTAAGCGGCGTTGCGGTACGCCGCTTCATTTTTCTGTCACACTTCCGCTGTAAACTGACCAATTCCCGATAATTTTTGCGGATTTGTAGCCCCCTTCGCAAAACATCTGTTTAGCAACTGTTGACCTTAATTCACGCTCGCACTATCTTCTTGCAGCCCTGCACAATTTGCGGCTCGCTGAAGCGGACCTCTCATTCCCTTTCCACGCACTGTCCGGCAGGCTTTGACCCTTGGCGCCAGGGTGAGCACATGGCGTTTTTGTGATAGTGACCTATGAATGTAACCCTGATAGATACCATCGTTACCCGCAGCCGGGCCTTAAGCCCGTGGACGGGATTTTACTTTTTGCAGTCGCTGCTGATTAACTTTGCGCTCGGCTATCCCTTCAGCCTGCTTTATGCAGTGGCTTTCACCTGCATCCTGCATGTGCTGTGGCGAGCAGCCCCGCGCGTGCAGAAAGCGTTGGTAGGGGTCTGTTCGCTGATTGCTGCGATGTATTTCCCGTTTGGCCAGGCCTACGGCGCGCCAAACTTCAACACCCTGCTGGCGCTGCACTCCACCAATATGGAAGAGTCGACGGAGATCCTGACGATCTTCCCCTGGTACAGCTACGTCGTCGGCCTCTTTATCTTTGCGCTTGGCGTTATCGCGGTTCGTCGCAAAGCAGACGCGAAGAGATCATGGGGAAAAATGGAGTCTCTGTGCCTGGCGTTTAGCGTGGGGACGTTTTTCGTTGCGCCGGTGCAAAACCTGGCCTGGGGCGGCGTGTTCAAGCTGAAAGATACGGGCTATCCGGTGTTCCGTTTCGTTAAAGACGTCGTCGTGAACAATAAAGAGGTTCTCGACGAGCAGGCGCGCATGGCTGAACTTTCCAATATGAAAGACACCTGGAACGTGCTGGCGGTTAAGCCGAAATACCATACCTATGTGGTGGTGATTGGCGAGAGCGCACGTCGCGACGCGCTGGGCGCATTCGGCGGGCACTGGAATAACACACCGTTTGCCAGCTCTGTCAACGGCACCCTGTTTACCGATTATGTGGCGGCCAGCGGCTCGACGCAGAAATCGCTCGGCCTGACGCTGAACCGCGTGGTGGATGGCAAACCTCAGTTTCAGGATAATTTCGTCACGCTGGCCAACCGCGCCGGTTTTCAGACCTGGTGGTTCTCCAATCAGGGGCAAATTGGCGAATACGACACCGCCATCGCCAGTATTGCTAAGCGTGCTGACGAAGTGCAGTTCCTGAAGAGCGGCGATTTTGAAGCCGATAAAAACACCAAAGACGAGGCGCTGCTGAAGATGACGGCGCAGGTCTTTGCTACCCCGCGCACCCAGCCGCAGCTGATTGTTCTGCATCTGATGGGATCGCACCCGCAGGCCTGCGATCGCACTGGCGGTAAATACGCGGAGTTTGTGCAGTCGAAAGAGACCTCTTGCTATCTCTATACCATGACGCAAACCGACGAGCTGCTCAGCAAGCTTTACGATCAGCTGCGCAATACGGGCGAAAGCTTCTCTGTGGTCTATTTCTCTGATCACGGGCTGGCGTTTAAAGAGCGTGGCAAAGAAGTGCAGTATCTGGCGCACGACGACCAGTTCCAGCAAAATTTCCAGGTGCCGTTTATGGTGCTGTCGAGCGATGATAAAACGCATCGCATTATCAAAGCGCGGCGCTCAGCGAATGATTTCCTGCAGTTCTTCTCGCAGTGGACGGGGATTAAGGCCAAAGAGATAAAAAATGATTACCCGTTTATCTCCAACAAGAAAGCGCCCCCAGTGTTCGTTACCAACTTCAAGTTACAGAAAGTTGACTATAACCATCTGGGTACCGATATTTTTGATATTAAGAGTAAGTAAGCTGTGCGATCTCGTGCGGTCTGATGCCCTCACCCTGACCCTCTCCTTGTGGGAGAGGGAAAAAGCTAAAAAAAATCCGCCACATTGGGCGGATTTTTTATTAGCTCACCGAAGTGATTAGAAGCGGTAACCTACGCCCGCGATCCAGGTGCCAACGTCAACGTTGCGGATACGGCTCTGCTCATAGGAGAAGTCCAGAGCCACGTCCTGGATTGGGTTGAACTGCAGGCCTGCGCCATAGGAGAAGCCGTAGTCGCTGTTGCTTGCAGTGCGGTTCAGACCCTGGTTTTCGGTCTGCTGGAATTTACCGTAGCCAACACCTACAACACCGTAGATGCTCGCCCAGTCGTTCAGACGGTAAGCTGGACCAGCAGTGATACCGTAGTACTGGCCTTTGTTGTATGCGCCGTTTTCAGTACGATCTTTCTCGGTGTAGGTGAAAGAACCGATCACGCCCAGCGGGTTGTTATCCTGCTCGTAACGATACTTCAGGTTGAAACCGTTGGTTTTGTTCATCACGCCCTGCATATCGCTCTGAGCGTAACCACCAGTTACAGTAGAAGTAGCAGCTACAGCGGTACCTGCGGAAACAGCCAGTACAGCGGCCAGTGCTGAAAGACATGCAATTTTTTTCATAACCACCTCAAATGTGCTTCAAGTAAGTCCGTAAGTTTTAAATATATCAAAAAATTTTGCGAAACTCTTTGTGATTCGTGATGTCTAATGAGGCCTTTCCTGTAACAGAACGTTTCCAACCTCAGCTAACTCTTTCAAATCACATGCGATTTTTCCTACTAAACGCCCATATTGCGCGTCTGCGCCGTTACATTCATCCAGATTATTCCTAATCTTTCAGGTGATAAATCCACCAGCGCTTAACCATTTTACGGATTTCATGGGTCTTTTTTTTCAACGTAGTCTCAACCGTAGCTGTATATTTCCTTTACACTGCAACCTTTACTCCACTTGACATTAGCTGACAGGAGAAAGGATGCCTGGGTTATCCCGCACGTCGTCGGTCTGGTTGCCGGTAGCCGTCATACTTATTGCCATGTTGTCCATCCAAAGCGGTGCTTCGCTGGCAAAATCGCTTTTTCCACTGGTGGGTGCGCCCGGGGTAACAGCCCTGCGTATCGTGCTGGGAACGGCGATACTGGTCGTCATCTTCAAACCCTGGCGTCTGCGCTTCAAAAAAGAGCAACGTCTTCCCCTGCTTTTTTATGGTCTGTCCCTCGGGGCAATGAACTATATGTTCTACCTCTCCATCCAGACCATCCCGCTGGGGATTGCCGTCGCGCTGGAGTTTACCGGCCCGCTGGCGGTCGCGCTTTTCTCGTCACGTCGTCCGGTGGATTTTATCTGGGTCGTGCTGGCCGTTCTGGGCTTATGGTTCCTGCTGCCGCTCGGCCAGAATGTCTCTGAGATTGATCTCACGGGCGCAGCGCTGGCGCTGGGAGCAGGAGCCTGCTGGGCTGTCTATATACTCACCGGGCAGCGAGCGGGTGAAGAGCATGGCCCGGCAACGGTCGCCCTGGGTTCCGTGATTGCGGCTATCGTTTTTGTGCCGATCGGTATGGCGCAGGCCACGGAGTCTATCTGGCAATGGTCAGTCATGCCCATCGGGCTGGCGGTCGCTATTCTTTCAACGGCCCTCCCCTATTCTCTGGAGATGATTGCCCTGACGCGTCTGCCGACGCGCATATTTGGCACCCTGATGAGCATGGAGCCCGCCCTTGCGGCGATCTCCGGGATGGTGTTCCTGGGCGAAACGCTGACGTTTACCCAGACGCTGGCGCTCTGCTCAATTATCGCGGCGTCAATGGGGTCAACGCTCACCATGCGCCCTGAACCTAAAGTTGAGAAAATCGACATCGGCTAATGCCATATATTCTGCATGGCTTCACGGCCATGCAGAATAAAGGCCAGAACGCCATCCGTTATAATTTCTTACATAGTTTGTCATATTACCGAAATATCCTCCCCCACCCATTCTCCTCTATGCGAATTAAGATTGATCTGTATCAATTTTAAAATTATCTTTTAATTTCAATAAATTAAATTATCAATCTCCTTCTTGCTATTAAACCGATAGGCACAGCCAGACCGCAGAGAAAAAATCCGGTGCTATACTTAGTTCCGTAATTACCTGGGACATAAACATCAAGAGGATATGAGATTATGAGTACCGCTAAACTGGTGAAAACGAAAGCGTCTAATCTGCTTTATACCCGTAACGATGTATCGGATAGCGACAAAAAAGCGACCATTGAGTTGCTGAATCGCCAGGTGATCCAGTTCATCGATCTTTCGCTGATCACCAAACAGGCCCACTGGAATATGCGCGGTGCAAACTTCATTGCCGTCCATGAAATGCTGGATGGCTTCCGCACAGCACTGGTGACACACCTCGATACGATGGCTGAACGTGCCGTTCAGCTGGGTGGTGTTGCGCTTGGGACCACGCAGGTGATCAACAGCAAAACGCCGCTGAAAAGCTACCCGCTGGATATCCACACCGTTCAGGATCACCTGAAAGAGCTGGCGGACCGCTACGCGATTGTGGCCAATGACGTGCGCAAAGCGATTAGCGAAGCCAAGGATGAAGATACCGCAGACATCTTCACCGCCGCGTCCCGCGACCTGGATCAGTTCCTGTGGTTTATCGAATCTAACATCGAGTAATCCATAAGACTTTCCTGTCAAACCCTCGCCTCTGGTGAGGGTTTTGCACATTTATGGTGCACAGTTTTTGCCTGAGACGGTGCAAAAGTGAATAAATTGTAATAATCACCTCACACAACCGTTAATGGAAGATTGTTTTTTCGTCAGAATTTACGCTTAATATCTCCCCGTCAGTTGACCCAAACGAAGCGCACCAAAATGGTGCTCCATGCTGGTGCAACACGACATCATTGCCACGCTTTTTGTGCAATGGATGATTTCATCCCCTTTGTAAAACAACAGCTTGTAAAGTTGGCACGATTTTTTCATTGTGCCAGTCGTTCTCGCAGGGGATCGCCCCGTGGATATAAAAGGAAATGCTATGAAGTCTGTATTAAAAGTTTCACTGGCTGCACTTACCCTGGCTTTTGCGGTGTCCTCTCAGGCTGCCGACAAACTGGTTGTGGCGACCGACACGGCGTTCGTTCCGTTTGAATTCAAACAGGGTGACAAATACGTTGGTTTTGATGTTGATCTGTGGGCCGCTATCGCCAAAGAACTCAAACTGGACTACACCCTGAAGCCGATGGACTTCAGCGGCATCATCCCGGCGCTGCAAACCAAAAACGTCGATCTGGCGCTGGCGGGCATCACCATTACCGAAGAACGTAAAAAAGCGATCGACTTCTCTGACGGCTACTACAAAAGCGGCCTGCTGGTGATGGTCAAAGCGGATAATAACGACGTAAAAAGCGTGAAAGACCTCGACGGTAAAGTGGTGGCAGTGAAGAGCGGCACCGGTTCCGTGGATTACGCGAAAGCGAACATCAAAACCAAAGACCTGCGCCAGTTCCCGAACATTGACAACGCGTATATGGAACTCGGCACCAACCGTGCTGACGCTGTTCTGCACGACACGCCGAACATCCTGTACTTCATTAAAACGGCTGGTAACGGCAAGTTCAAAGCCGTGGGCGACTCTCTGGAAGCTCAGCAGTACGGTATCGCGTTCCCGAAAGGCAGCGACGATCTGCGCACGAAAGTTAACGGCGCACTGAAAACGCTGAAAGAGAACGGCACCTACAACGAAATCTATAAAAAATGGTTCGGTACTGAGCCTAAATAATTTTACCTGAATTCAGGTTTATAGCGCCCGGCGGCGCTCACGCTAGCCGGGCCTACATTTTTCGTTTTTCACCACGGTATACAGGAATACATCATGCAGTTTGACTGGAGCGCCATCTGGCCTGCCATTCCACTCTTGCTTGAAGGCGCTAAAATGACCCTGTGGATTTCGGTCCTGGGTCTGGTAGGTGGGTTGATTATCGGTCTTGTCGCCGGTTTCGCCCGCACCTACGGTGGCTGGATTGCAAACCACATCGCACTGGTTTTCATCGAAGTGATCCGCGGCACGCCGATTGTCGTGCAGGTCATGTTTATCTACTTCGCCCTGCCAATGGCATTTACCGACCTGCGCATCGATCCGTTCAGCGCGGCCGTCGTGACCATTATGATCAACTCGGGCGCCTACATCGCGGAAATCACCCGCGGGGCGGTGCTGTCGATTCATAAAGGTTTCAGCGAAGCCGGTCTGGCATTAGGTCTTTCTCGTCGCGAAACGATCCGCCACGTTATTCTCCCGCTGGCGCTGCGCCGCATGCTGCCGCCGCTGGGTAACCAGTGGATCATCAGCATTAAAGATACATCGCTGTTCATCGTTATCGGCGTGGCCGAACTGACCCGTCAGGGCCAGGAAATCATTGCGGGCAACTTCCGCGCGCTGGAAATCTGGAGTGCGGTCGCCGTTGTTTATCTGATCATTACGCTGGTACTGAGCTTCGTTCTGCGCCGTCTTGAAAGAAGGATGAAAATCCTGTGATTGAATTTAAAAACGTCTCCAAGCACTTTGGCCCAACCCAGGTGCTGCACAATATTGATCTGAATATCAAGCAGGGTGAAGTGGTGGTGATTATCGGGCCTTCCGGTTCCGGTAAATCGACCCTGCTGCGCTGCATCAACAAGCTGGAAGAAATCACCAGCGGCGATCTGATCGTTGACGGTCTGAAGGTAAACGACCCGAAAGTGGACGAGCGTCTGATTCGTCAGGAAGCGGGCATGGTGTTCCAGCAGTTCTACCTGTTCCCGCACCTGACGGCGCTGGAAAACGTGATGTTTGGCCCACTGCGCGTGCGCGGTGCCAACAAAGCGGCGGCGGAAGCGCTGGCAAAAGATCTGCTGGCGAAGGTTGGCCTGGCGGAGCGTGCGCACCACTACCCTTCCGAGCTCTCCGGTGGCCAGCAGCAGCGCGTGGCGATTGCGCGCGCGCTGGCGGTGAAACCGAAGATGATGCTGTTTGATGAGCCGACGTCTGCACTCGACCCGGAACTGCGCCACGAGGTGCTGAAAGTCATGCAGGATCTGGCGGAAGAAGGGATGACGATGGTGATCGTGACCCACGAAATCGGCTTTGCTGAGAAAGTGGCTTCCCGCCTGATCTTTATTGATAAAGGCCGCATCGCCGAAGACGGTAACCCGCAGGAATTGATCGCGAATCCGCCTAGCCAGCGTCTGCAGGAGTTCCTGCAGCACGTCTCCTGATCCCTCGCTACATACCGAGCCGGGCTTGCCCGGCTTTTTTACGCCAGATTGTTCCCAAAAACTCCCCTCCGCCTCTCGCCCTCTATACTTATCATTTTGCACGATATTTTTGTCGGAGGACGCCGTGCCGTGGATCTTGCTGCTGTTGATAAGCCTGTTTAGTGCGCCATCGCTCGCCGTGGCAATCCCCGGCGTCACCACCGGAGCAACTGCTACTCAGCAAAATACGCCGCCTCCGGAGCCGGATGCAGAACAAAAAAAAGCGGCCTATAGCGCACTTGCCGACGTCCTTGAGAATGACACCTCCCGGCAGGAGCTGATCGATCAGTTGAGGAAGGTGGCCGCCACGCCGCCTCAGGATCCGGTTCCGACCATTACGCCACCGCAGATCGAAGAGGAAAAGACGGTACTGGAAAACGTCACCGACATCAGCCGCCGCTACGGGGAAGCCCTGTCGTCGCGTTTTGCCCAGCTCTATCGAAATCTTGTTGGCACCTCGCATAAACCTTTTAATCCCCACACCTTCACCGCAGCCGCCACGCAGTTTGCAATTCTGGCGGGTGCCGTATTCATTTTTTACTGGCTGCTGCGCCTGTGCGCCTGGCCGCTCTACCGGAAGATGGGCCACTGGGGACGGAAAAAAAATCAGCATAAAAGCAGCTGGCTGCACCTCCCGGCCATGATTACCGGGGCGTTTATCATCGATTTACTGCTGCTGGCCCTGACGCTGTTTGTCGGTCAGGTGCTGGCGGACCGCCTCAATACGGGCAACAAAACCATTGCCTTCCAGCAGGCGCTCTTCCTGAATGCGTTTGCCCTCATCGAATTTTTTAAAGCGGTGCTGCGCGTCATCTTTTGCCCGCGCGTGCCTGAACTTCGCCCTTTCAACATCAACGACGACAGCGCGAAATACTGGGCCGTGCGGCTAAGCGTGCTCAGCGGGCTGATAGGCTATGGCCTGCTGGTTGCCGTGCCGATTATCTCCAACCAGGTCAACGTGCAGTTTGGCGCGCTGGCGAACGTGCTGATTATGCTCTGTATAACCGTCTGGTCTCTGTACCTTATCTTTCACAATAAAAGGGCGATCACCGAGAGTCTGCTGCATCTGGCCGACCGTTCCCTCTCTTTCTTCAGTCTGTTTATCCGCGCCTTCGCGCTGGTGTGGCACTGGCTGGCAAGCGCGTATTTTATTGTGCTGTGCTTCTTCTCGCTGTTCGACCCGGGAAACAGCCTGAAATTTATGATGGGGGCGACGTTTAAAAGCCTGGCGATTATCGGCATCGCGGCGTTTGTGTCCGGGCTGCTGTCCCGCTGGATCTCGAAAACCATCACCCTGTCGCCGCAGGTGCAGCGTAATTACCCGGAACTGCAAAAACGGGTGAACGGCTGGATGTCGGTATCGCTTAAGGTGGCGCGCATTCTGACCGTCTGCGTGGCGATCATGCTGCTGCTGAATGCGTGGAGCCTGTTTGATTTCTGGAACTGGCTGCATAACGGCGCAGGCGAGAAGACCGTCGATATTTTAATTCGTATCGCGCTGATTCTGTTCTTCTCCGCCGTCGGCTGGACGCTGCTGGCGAGCCTTATCGAGAACCGTCTGGTATCGGATATTCACGGCAGGCCCCTGCCCAGCGCACGGGCCCGCACATTGCTGACGCTGTTCCGCAACGCGCTGGCGGTGATCATCAGCACCATCACCATCATGATTGTGCTATCGGAAATCGGCGTGAATATCGCCCCGCTGCTGGCAGGTGCAGGCGCGCTGGGGCTGGCGATCTCTTTCGGCTCGCAAACGCTGGTGAAGGATATTATTACCGGCATCTTTATCCAGTTTGAGAACGGGATGAACACAGGGGATCTGGTGACCATCGGGCCGCTGACCGGTACCGTGGAGCGGATGTCGATTCGTTCGGTAGGCGTGCGTCAGGATACCGGGGCATATCACATCATTCCCTGGTCATCGATCACTACCTTCGCCAACTTTGTGCGCGGCATTGGCTCCGTTGTGGCCAACTACGATGTAGATCGTCATGAAGATGCCGACAAAGCGAAGCAGGCGCTGCGGGATGCGGTCAGTGAACTGATGGAAATGGAGGATATTCGCGGGCTAGTAATTGGCGAGCCATCGTTTGCCGGCATCGTTGGGCTGACCAACACGGCGTTCACCCTGCGCGTGTCGTTCACCACCCAGCCGCTGAAGCAGTGGACGGTGCGCTTTGCCCTCGACAGCATGGTGAAAAAGCACTTCGATCTGGCGAACGTGCGAACGCCGGTGCAGACGTATCAGGTATTGTCGCCGCCCGCCTCGCCGCTCCCTCCGCAGGAGCCGACGCTGTAACCGAGCCGGGTGGCGGCTTTGCCCTACCCGGCCTGGGGCGGGATACTATTTGCGACGTTTGTTATCGTCCATAAACGACCAGGCGATAAAGCGGCTCTGCTTCTGGCCCTGCGCCATTTCTTTTTTCACTACTTTTACGGCACCCGCTTCGCTCAGCGCGCGGTAGAGCGGCGGCAGGTTATCCCCGCGGGAAACCAGCGTCGTGAACCACTTCACCTGACGGCCAAACTGTTGGCTTTCCGCAATCATGCGCAGGATGAAGGCAACTTCACCGCCCTCGCACCACAGCTCCTGCTGCTGCCCGCCGAAGTTCAGCGCGGCGTCTTCCGCCTGACCGAGGTTGCGGCGTTTACGCTCGCTGCCCGCGCGAGCCGCTGCCGCCGAATCATGAAACGGCGGGTTGCACATCGTAGCGTCATAGCTTTCGTTTTTATGAATAATGCCGTTGAAGATGGAAGCCGCCTCTTTCTGACGACGCAGACGAATGGAACGGCTCAGGCCAGGGTTCGCGCTGATAATCGCCTGCGCGCTGGCAAAGGCCTCGGCGCCAATTTCGCTCCCGGTAAAGCGCCAGTGATATTCATGTACGCCAATCAGCGGGTAAATCAGGTTTGCCCCGGTGCCTATATCCAGGATGGAAGCCTGCTGCGGTACAGCGCCGTCACGATCTTCGGCAAGCAGATCGGCAAGGTGATGAACGTAATCAGCACGGCCCGGCACAGGGGGGCAGAGAAAGCCTTCCGGAATATCCCAGTGAGCCACACCGTAAAAATGCGCCAGCAGGGCTTTGTTCAGCGTTTTCACCGCCTGCGGATCGGCAAAGTTGACGGTCGGCTCACCCGCTGGGGTCTGGACAATATAGTCCTGCAGCGCAGGGCAGCTCTGGCACAGGGCGTTCATGTCGTAGCGGCTGCGGTGGCGATTTCGTGGGTGCAATCCCGGCTTTTGGGAAGTCATGGCGTTCTCCTTTAAACAGCGGCGTAAGATACCCTGTGCTGGCCCAGCGGTAAATCTTTCTCTGCGGCGCTTAAAAAAACACCGTAAATCAAACACCTCTACGTCTATGATCTGTCAGCGAATTGTCAGTTTTTATCGTTCAAAAAATAAGCAGATCATCATCAAATATTTGCGCTAAGTCACACTCGTCAGGCTTCTAAACTTAAAGGGAATCACCTGTTGTTTCCTCATGAGGATGTGATTATGAAAAAGTACCTGACCCTTGCTGTTATCGCCGGCGCCCTGGCAACGGCTTCATTTTCTGCGATGGCTGTTCAGTCACTGAATGAAAGTACCGATACTAGCCAGCTGCGTCCGGCGGGCACCGTCTCGGTAAGTCGCGCAAGTAACCTGGACGATCTGCAGAATAAACTGGCCGAAAAAGCCCGCCAGGAAGGTGCGAAAGGCTTTGTCGTGAACTCCGCTGGCGGAGATAACCATATGTACGGCACAGCAACCATCTATAAATAATTTTTTTCCTCCACAACAAGACTGCATCTGCCTGCCGGATGCAGTTCATTTCCGCTTTATCTTGATTGTTCATTTTTTAACCCCATATTAAAAGCAGGGTATAAACCGATTTCAGGAGGATGCCATGGCTTCCGGTTGGGCGAATGACGACGCCGTTAACGAACAGATCAACAGTACCATTGAAGATGCGGTTGCGCGCGCTCGCGGTGAGATTCCGCGCGGCGAAAGTTTGAAGGAGTGCGAAGAATGCGGAGAGCCGATCCCGGAGGCGCGGCGTAAAGCCATTCCAGGCGTAAGGTTATGTATTACCTGCCAGCAGGATAAAGATTCAAAAAATGCGTCACATTCAGGTTATAATCGCAGAGGATCGAAAGATAGCCAGTTACGCTGACTCTCCTTTACCTAAGTTAATCCTGCCTGCACTTACCTTTACGCTCACGGTTTTTAGCGAACCGCGTAGCAAAATGTGCCCTTCATCTTTCTTCTGTAAAGCGCATCCACAAGAAGTGTAAAGCGCTGGTTTGAATTTATTAATATTCAATAAGTTATTTGTCATTCAATTTTTTTGACTGATCACGTCAATTCTCTTCGATTTTATCCCTCAGGAAAAAACGTGATACTTATCACATCGACGGAACATCGTCCCCTTAACAGAAAACACCTGCGAGAGATTAATTATGAAAACCATCAAATATGCTGTAGCTGCTGTTGCCCTGTCCGCTCTGTCTTTCGGCGCATTCGCCGTAGAGCCTGTTTCATCCACTCAGGCCCAGAGCATGAATAAAATCGGTGTGGTAAGTGCAGAAGGCGCGACCACGCTGGACGGCCTGGAAGCCAAGCTGGCTGAGAAAGCCGCTGCTGCCGGTGCAAGCGGATACACCATCACCTCCGCTAACACCAATAACAAGCTGAGCGGTACTGCGGTTATCTACAAATAATCGCCTGAAATGAATGCTGTACCCTCGCCAAACCCTCTGGTGAGCTGCTCCAACCCTCATTGACCCTGTTGTTTGTTACCCTTGCTTGCCCGTCCGCCACTGGACGGGCTTTTTTTTTGCCTAAAACGACTGTGCCACCCGCTGTAACCCCGCTTCCACCGTCTCTACCTCCCCTGTCGCCAGCAAGCAGCAGGCCATTTGCAGCTTGATCGACTGTGGGACCGGCACATTTCCGGCCAGGCACTGCGTAATCCAGTGCGCGGTAACCTGCGGATCTTTTGACTCCGGCAGAATCACATCGCTGTTTTCTTCCCCGCGTTCAAGCACAACGCGCGTACCGACAGAATCGATCAGCATCAGCTGTGGGCAACGCTGCGGGTTGGCGTACACCTCCCCTTCTGTTCCGTGCATCAGCAGTGCGCGTCCACCGATTTCGGCAAAGAACTGACCGACGCGCGTCACGTACTCCGGATGAGAAACACTGGAAAGGCGCAGTGCGGCATCCTCAGCAAACGGCGTTGCCAGCTTCGCCAGGGTGTGCGCACTGTTACGCACGCCCATGCGCCAGCGCATGTCCAGCTGCTTTTCCAAAGGCGGGCAGAGCGCACGAACGGGAATATAGACCGGCTGGTTCCCCTCCAGCTTTGCCTGCGCCTGGCCAGCATGGAGAGTTGGTTCTATGCCCAGCAGTTCAAAGATGGTTTCTGTCAGCACGCGCGTGGGATCTTCGCTGACCCCATGTACCACCACCGGGAACCCCAGCTTATGTAACAATATCGCCAGCAGCGGCGTCAGGTTTGCCTGCTTGCGCGCCCCGTTATAGCTCGGGATCACAATCGGCATCGGTTTTGCCACTGGCGGCGTTAAGCGCAGCGTTTGCGCCTGCATCGCCTCGTAGAAACCACGCATCTCCGCTTCGCCTTCGCCTTTGATACGCAGCGCAATCAGGATGCCGCCCATTTCCAGGTCCGGTACCTCGCCGTTGAGCATACGGGTGTAAAGCGCGCGAGCGGTTTCATGGTCCAGGTCGCGGGCGTGGTTTTTCCCACGACCTACCTCTTTGATAATTTTGCGATAATCCACGACATTCCTCCTGACAGCCTATCTTGTTAACACTATAGCCCTGATGAATGGCTATCCGTTAGTTTTTTATCCCTTAAGACAACCTTCTGTTTTAATAGTAAAAAATAAACACAAGCTTTTTTTCAATTATTTGTGATTTCTATAGCAGATTCGTATTCATACATTTTTTGATTAAATAACAAGCGGAAAGTCATTAAGGGTCAACGGTGAAAACGTCCAGGCAACGCTCTCACCCGAAACATATCAGGATTTGCTATGAACAAGGTTGCTTTAGGTTTAATCATCGCCGCAGCGGTGGGATGTTCTGCATCCACGTTTGCGGCAACGAACGGTGAAGGGCAAATAAACTTCACCGGCGAAATTATCGATTCTGCTTGTCAGGTCGTAAATGGATTAAGTAATCCATTAAATGTACAGCTGGGGAAAGTGTCTAAAACGGTATTTACCGGTGCAGGCTCTACCAGCACCTTAACGAAGTTTGATATTCAGTTAACGAATTGTCCTGACACGGTCACCTCCGCCGCCATTAACTTCGGCGGAACACCGGATGCGAATAACAATTCAACGCTTGCCTTAACGCCAGATACCGATGCGGCGACAGGGGTGGCGATTCAGCTGGTGGATGCCTCGCAGCAGCCTGTCAGCCTGTATACGCCGTCTCAGCAGTATCAGTTAACCTCCGGCACGGCGGTTAACGATCTGGAGTTCGGCGCACGCTATATCCAAACCGGCCCGGCAATTACCGCAGGCCCTGCTAACTCCGTTTCAACCTTCACCGTTATTTATAACTGATCTTATCAATCCGGAGATATTAATGCTTTCGCGAGCATTAATATCTTCTCTATTCATTGAGAAATCTTTATGCGCCACGGTTATTTACTGAGCACGCTTTTACTGGTAGCAACTGCTTCACATGCTGGGGTCATTATTAACGGCACCCGACTGGTCTATCAGGGAGATAAAAAGGAATCTTCTCTTGGTCTTTCAAATCCAGATGCGACGGATTATCTGGTGCAGTCCTGGGTTGATTCCGGCGGTAAAAACCTGGCCAAAGCCCCGTTCCTGATCACCCCGCCGCTTTTCCGTCTGGATGCGCACGAAGATAACGTTCTGCGCGTGGTGCGTACGGGCGGAAATTTACCGGAAGACAGGGAATCCCTGTACTGGTTGAACATTAAAGCAATCCCTTCCTCAAAACACGTTGAGGGGGTAAATACGCTGCAAATCGCCATTAATACTCGAATCAAATTACTGTATCGCCCGTCTGCGGTAAAAGGCAGACCAGAAGATGTGGCGGATAAACTTGAATGGCGCCGCGAAGGGAACGATCTGGTGGTGAATAACCCCACGCCGTTCTATATGAATTTCCAGACCGTTACGCTGAATGGTCATAAAGTCGCGAAAGCCACCTGGGCTGTTCCGAAAACGGAAACGCATTTTGCCTTACCGGGTAATGTTGGGGGCGCGAACGTGACATATTCCATTATTACCGACTACGGCAGCATCAGCCATACCTGGTCGAAATCCGTTCATTAATATTTTTTCCCGGTAATAAAATAATTATGTACAGCCATAAAAAGCCGTTCACCTGCCGATTGTCTTCATTGCTGGTCATTCTCTGTGGCCTGGCAATGGCGATCTTTGCGCAGCAGGTTATGGCTGATGATTATTTTAACCCTGCCCTGCTGGATATTGATAATCCCCAGCAGGGTAAAACCGATCTGTCCATCTATGAAAAAGGGCCAGGTCAGGCACCGGGGAAATATGAGGTCGCGGTATTTATCAATAATAATAAAATTGATACCCGCAACGTGACCTTTACGCTTCAGAAAGATTCGCAGGGCAACAGCACGCTGCAGCCTTGCTTTAGCCTTGAGGAATTAAAAAGCCTCGGCATCAAAACCAAAAAATTTCCGCAGCTGATGGCCAAAGGCCAGTGTGCTGATTTACATGTCATTCCTGCTGCATCCGCCACCTTTCGCGTTCGCAACCAGCAGTTGCTGATGAGCATCCCTCAAACGGCGCTGGGCCAGGTACCTCGCGGTTACATTGACCCGAAAGAGTTTGATGAAGGGATCACTGCGGGCCTGCTTAATTACAGCGCCAATGCCAGCCACAGCCGCGCGCGACAGCACGGTGAGCAGGATAACAGCAGCCAGTACGTAAACCTGCGCCCAGGCCTGAACGTTGGCGCATGGCGCATTCGCAACTATTCCACCTGGAATCGCAGCACCACGGGCCATGAGGAGGAGCAGAAATTCACCTCCGTTTATACCTATGCGCAACGCGATATCGTGGCAATGAAAAGCGACATCACCGTCGGCCAGAGCTCATCCCCTGCCGACGTGTTTGACAGCGTTCCCTACACCGGGGTGGAGCTGAAATCCGACAGCGACATGCTGCCGGACAGCGAGAAAGGCTACGCGCCGATTATCCGCGGCACGGCCCACAGCAACGCGCTGGTAGTGGTTCGCCAGAACGGCTACGTCATTTATCAGAACACGGTCGCGCCGGGCGCCTTCGAAATTAACGATCTCTACCCCACCGGCAGCAGCGGCGACCTGCAGGTTACCGTGAAAGAGACCGACGGCAGCGAAAGCCATTTTGTCGTGCCGTTTGCCTCCGTGCCGGTCTTGCAGCGTGAAAAAAACCTGCGCTACAGCGTGACCGCCGGGCGTTATCGTTCCTATGACAACGATGTCGAAAAGACCCCGTTTGCCCAGGGCAGCGCCATCTACGGTTTACCCTACGGTATCACCGCCTACGGCGGCGTTCAGCAGAGCAGCCATTATCAGTCTCAGGCGGTGGGCGTCGGGAAAAACATGGGCGATTTAGGCGCCTTCTCCATTGACGTCACTCGCGCCAAAGCCCTGCTGAAAAAACAGCAGGCCAGCAAAGGCCAGTCGTGGCGCGTGCGCTACAGCAAAGATATCGCCCAGTCAGGCACCAACTTCTCGCTGGCCGGCTACCGCTATAACAGCAAAGGGTTTTACACCCTGGAAGACACCATGGAGTCGTATACCCGCTCTGACGACTGGTCTGAACCGCAGCAGCGCCGCGCCCGTACCGAAGCCACCGTCGACCAGACGCTGCCGGAAGGCTGGGGTTCCGTAACCCTGAGCCTGGTGAAAGAGACCTACTGGACCCAGAGCCAGGACATGACATCGGTGAGCGTCAGCTACAACAACAGCTGGCACGGCGTGAGCTACAGCCTCAGCTACAGCATGAACAAAAACACCCGCGACAGCGACGAAGACGGCAATGAGGTGACGAACGACAACCAGTTCGCGCTGAGCGTCTCGGTGCCGCTGGACCACTGGATGCATAACACCTGGGCCACCTACAACCTGAACAACACCAAAGATGGCACCACGCAGAATATCGGTCTGAACGGTACGGCGCTGAAAGAAGATAACCTCAACTGGAATATTCAGGAGGGGGTGAGCAGTACCGGCAGCGGCAACTCCACCAGCCTCAACGCCGATTACAAAGCAACGTACGGCGAACTCAGCGGCGGCGTCAGCCAGGACAAATATCAGCAGACCGTGAACGTCGGCCTGCAGGGCGGCGTGGTTGCCCATGCGAACGGCATCACCCTGAGCCAGCCGCTCGGTGAGACCATCGCGCTGGTGAAAGCGCCGGGCACGCACGGGACGCATATCACTAATCAGACCGGCGTTGAAACCGACTTCCGCGGCTACACCGTTGTCCCGTATGTGACCGCGTATCGCCACAACACCATTGCGCTGGATACCGAAACGCTGCCGGACAATGCCGACGTCACCCACGCCGCGCAGGTCGTCACCCCAACTCGCGGGGCCGTGGTGCGCGCCAGCTTTAACACCCGCGTGGGCAACCGCGTGCTGATGACGCTGACGCACAACGGCAAACCGCTGCCGTTCGGCGCGACGGTCACTACAGAGGATAAGGACAGCGAGTTTATTGTGGGTAATGACGGCCAGACCTATCTTTCGGGTCTGCCGCAGCAGGGGCATCTCGCCGTTTCCTGGGGACAGGACGCTAGCGAGCACTGCATCGCTGACTATGCGCTAACGGATGAGAAAGAGAAAACCAGCATCATTAACGCTGCCGCGCAGTGTCATTGATTCACCGTTCAGGCTAACGACTATGCAAATGATAAAACAATGCTTTTTCTTACTGATTCTGGGCACCGCGGCATTATTTATGCCGCATGCGAAGGCTGACTGCACTACGCCCGATATGCCGAAAATGATCAACGTTGCCACCATTTCGGTCCCGACGACGCTGGCAGTAGGCGCGACCATTCCCGGTACGGAGCAGACTGTACACGTCGCGGGTAACTGCAACCATCCTTACGAAAGCGGGATGGAAATCATCTCCTGCTATTACGGAAGTGGTTCGGAGATACCCGGGTTGACCGGCGTTTATGACACAGGCGTGCCTGGAGTCGGCATTGCCTTAAGGAACGACCAGGGCCAGCGCATTTCAGGCGGGGGAAAGGTCGCCTGCGATTCCCGCAGTACGCCCATCGGCTATGTCTCGACCGATGGATATCAGTCCTTTGATTTTAACGTCACACTTGAGCTGGTTAAAACCAGTGATGCAGTACAGTCCGGCACGCTGCTTCAGGCGCAAACAGAGTTCGGTATTGGCGTATATGGCAACGACGGCATTGGTTCACCCAATGTTATCTCCTACGCAGGAAACGTTAACTTCCAGAACGTCACCTGCTCCGTTTCCCCAAAAAACCTGACCATTAATCTGGGCGACTTCCCGGTCAGCGATTTTATTAGCGTGGGGATGTTATCAAGCCCGGCGCAAAACTTTGACGTGACGGTGAACTGCAACAGCAACGTGCAGCCTGAAGTGAAGGTCACCAGTTCAAATGGTTATGAACCGGGGTCAGCAGGGGTGATCAAACTCACCCGGCAGCCCGGCATGGCAACCGGCGTCGGGGTCAGAATGCTGGTTGATAACCAACTCGCCACCTTTGACACCTACGTGAACACCCAAAGCCAGGCAATCGCCAACCAGACGCTGGCGATCCCGTTTGAGGTTCGCTACGAACAAACCAGCAACGTCGTGACGCCTGGCCCCGCCAACACCGTTGCCACCGTTACCCTCGCTTATAAGTGACGATCATGAAAAAAACAGCTTTGATGCTGGCGCTGGGCCTGATAGCCCAGGCCCACGCCGATGATATTCAGATCCAGATGACGGGGAATATTTACGCCAACACCTGCGTCATTGACAGCGCCAGCCGCAACCTGACGGTAGATTTAGGCCAGGCAGTATCAGGCAATTTCAGGGACGTCGGGGATACCGGCGAGTGGAAAGATTTTTCGCTCTCGGTATCGCACTGTCCCGCCACGCTGGCGCTTGCCACGGCCTATTTCTACGGCCAGGCAGACAGCGTGCACCCGACAAAATTCGCCAACACCGGCAGCGCGAAGGGGCTGGCGCTGGAGCTGGCCGACCGACAGGACAAGATCCTGATCGCCCCGCAGGCGGCGTTTAACGTACCGATTAACCCGGCTGACCACACGGCCACGTTTCCGCTCTCCGCCCGCTATTACGCCACGTCTATGCCCGTCTCCGCAGGCACGTTCAGCAGCGTGATTCAGGTGACCTTTACTTACCAGTAGGACCGCGCCCCTTAGCACGGATGCTTTTCCTGCGCCCGGCGGCCAGTTTTGCCGGGCGTTTTTTTACTTCAGGCACCTCCGGCTGCTCAATCGGAAAGATCGGCAGTGCGTTCAGCAGCCGCTGACCGTAGTTTTTGGTGAGCAAACGCTTGTCGTAAATCACTACCTCACCCCAGCAGCCGTGGCTACGAATAAGACGCCCCACCTGCTGAATCAGGTTAAACGACGCCGCAGGCAGGCTCTGCACCTCAAACGGATAGCGGTTGAGGCTTTTCAGCCACTCGCCCTCGGTGATCACCACCGGGCTGTCGATAGGCGGAAAGGCGATCTTATGGATATGCACCTGCGTCAGGTAATCCCCCTTCAAATCCAGCCCTTCGGCAAAGGACTGTAGCCCCACCAGCACGCTGCGCTCGCCGTTATCAATACGTTTGCGGTGCGTTTCCACCAGCCGGTAACGGGGCTGGTCGCCCTGCACCAGCAGGAGTAAACGCAGGTCGGTGACGTGCTCCAGGAAGCGCTGCATCGCCCGCCCGCTGGCAAACAGCACCAGCATGCCGGGATATTTTTTACTTTCGACCTGCTCGCGGAAGTAGGCCGCCATCTCCGCAATGTGCTGCTCTTCGTTGTCGATAAGCGGCTCGTATTTCATGCGTGGAATGACCAGCTTGCCCTGCTCGCAGTGGTTGAACGGCGAGTCCAGCACCACAAAACGATCGCCCGCTTTCTCCTTCAGGCCGCTCATCTCCTGCAACCGTGAAAAGCTGTTCAGAGAGCGCAGCGTCGCAGAGGTAACGACCACGTGCGGCACGCTGCGCCAGATCAGCTTTTCCAGCTGATCGGCCACGCGAATGCCCACGCAGTGGAAAAAGAGATGCACCTGCCCGTCGCGTACTTCGCGGGTGGCCCATTTGGTGACCGGCGCGCCCGACGCCTGCGCCATCGAGGCCAGCCGCCAGAGCTTGCTCTGCGCCTCAAACATCCCCAGCGCGCGGTTCATTTGCAGCAGGATGCGGTGCAGCCGCACCACGTCGTGCGAGCCAGTTTTCTCGCTGAGGTCGTTCAGGAACATCTCCGCCAGCCCGCGCAGCTTTTCGAGATGCTTCGCCAGTTGCTGGCAGATCTCCATCACCTCTTCCGGCAACTCGCCCATCGCGAAGCGGTGTTCTGCCTCCTGGGCTGCCGGAAGATAAAGATTGAGGATGTTGTTCAGAGACGAGATAAGGCTGTAAACCTCTTCGCAGTGGTCGCTCAGACGCTCGGGTACCGCCAGCGGCGGCGTGGTTTTCGGGCGAAACTGCTCCATGCAGGTCGCCACCAGTTTGCAGAACAGATCCAGCTGAAGTCTGAACCACGGAGCGGTGATTTCCGCGCTCATCTCCAGCGCGTCCCGCGCCACGTCAGGCAGGTGGTGGCCTTCGTCGAGCACCAGCAGCAGGTTTTTCGGCTCCGGCAGCACCGCTTCGCTCTCCAGCGCCGCCATCACCAGCGCGTGGTTGGCGACAACCACCTCCGCCTCCTGGATCTCGCGCCGGGCGACGAAGAACGGGCATTCCCGGTAGTAGTGACAGTTGCGGTTCAGGCAGCTTGCTTTATCGGTACTGAGCCTGCGCCACAGGTCGTCGCTAATCGCCAGGCTGGTGTGATCCCGCAGGCCGTCCCACTTATAGCCGTCGAGCTCGGCTTTCAGCTTTGCGCACTGCTCCTGCTCGGCTTTGTTGTTTGGCGTCAGCTCGTCATCCAGAAAGGCGAGCAGATCCTGCTGCGAGGGCTCGCTGCTGGCCAGCGCCGCCAGGTTACGCGGACAGACGTAGCGCCCGCGCCCAAAGGCGGCGGTGAAGCGGAGATCGGGGATGATTTTGCGCAGCAGCGGCAAATCTTTGCTGAAGATCTGATCCTGCAAGGCCACGTTCGCAGTGCTGACCACCAGCGTTTTGTCCTCTTCCCGCGCAATAGCGATGCCGGGAATGAGATACGACAGGGTTTTCCCGACGCCGGTCGGGGCTTCAATCGCCAGATGTCGCCCGTCGTCCCCGGCGAGCGTTTTTGCCACGTCGGCAATCATCTGCCGCTGCGGTGCTCGGGGGATAAAATCGGGGATCTGCTGCTGAAGCGCCTTATACCAGGCGCCTATTTGCGCTTTCAGCGCCGCGGTTAAAGCCATTGGAAAACCTGAAATACTGTATAAACAGCCACTATTGTGGCACTTTCTCTTCGCCGTCGCAAAAAGAAAAGCCCGGCTTTACGACCGGGCTTCCAGATTACTGCGGGTTAGCAGGCTTGCGCGGGCGGCGTCGGCGCTGCCCCTCGCCTGCCGGTTTCCCTTCGCCGCTGCGCCACGGGCTTTCACCGGCCGGCTTGCCGTCGTTATTACGACGCGGCGGTTTGCCGGATGACTTCGGCGCGCCACCTTCAGCACGACGCGGCTGCTGGCCGCGACCACCACCCTGACGACCGTTCTGAATCGGCTCCGCTTTGATGGACGGGTCCACTTCATAGCCCGGGGTTTCGATGCGCGGGATCTCTTTCTTCAGCAGGCGTTCGATGTCGCGCAGCAGCTTGTGCTCGTCCACGCAGACCAGAGAGAGCGCCTCACCTGTTGCTGCCGCACGGCCGGTACGACCGATACGGTGAACGTAATCTTCCGGGACGTTTGGCAGCTCGTAGTTCACCACGTGCGGCAGCTCTTCAATATCGAGGCCACGGGCAGCGATGTCGGTCGCCACCAGTACGCGGATGTCGCCGGCCTTGAAGTCCGCCAGCGCGCGGGTACGCGCGCCCTGGCTCTTGTTACCGTGGATCGCCGCGCTGCGGATGCCGTCTTTATTCAGCTGTTCCGCCAGGTGGTTGGCACCGTGCTTGGTGCGGGTAAAGACCAGCACCTGCTGCCAGTTGCCCTGACCGATCATCTGGGAGAGCAGCTCCCGCTTGCGCTTTTTATCCACAAAGTGAACGTGCTGCGTCACCTGCTCGGAAGCGGTGTTGCGGCGCGCCACTTCCACTTCCAGCGGGTTATGCAGCAGCTTTTCCGCCAGCGCCTTGATCTCATCGGAGAAGGTCGCGGAGAAGAGCAGGTTCTGGCGACGCGGCGGCAGCTTCGCCAGCACGCGACGAATATCATGAATGAAGCCCATATCGAGCATGCGGTCGGCTTCGTCCAGCACCAGAATTTCAATGCTGTCGAGCTTCACCGCGTTCTGGTGTTCCAGATCCAGCAGACGGCCCGGCGTTGCCACCAGCACGTCCACGCCGCCGCGCAGCTTCATCATCTGCGGGTTAATGCTCACGCCACCGAAAACCACCAGCGAGCGAATGTTGAGATAGCGGCTGTACTCACGCACGTTCTCGCCAATCTGGGCTGCCAGCTCGCGGGTTGGGGTGAGGATCAGCGCGCGCACCGGACGACGGCCTTTGGCGTGCGGCTGGTTTTTTACCAGCAGCTCTAACAGCGGCAGGGTAAAGCCCGCGGTTTTACCGGTGCCGGTCTGGGCGCTGGCCATCAGGTCACGGCCCTGAAGCACGGCCGGAATAGCCTGCTGCTGGATAGGGGTTGGCTCAACGTAGCCCTGCTCTGCGATCGCGCGCAGAATTTCCGGGTTCAGGCCAAGGGAATCAAAAGACATAAAAACTCCGAACCGCCCCGACCATCACAGGTGTAGTTTTCAGGGAGATATCACGAATAGAAGGACAAAAACCACAATGTCGCGAAGGTGCGGAGTGTAGCAGCTTTTGTGACGTGGCGCATAAAATATCCCTGTCGTATCCCTCGACGATTTAGCGATTCAGGTATAATTTTAATCAATCGATTGATTAATTTTTAATGCCGACATGAATACGACACCGACGACAACCAAAGGTGAACAGGCCAAAAGCCAGCTTATCGCCGCCGCGCTGGCGCAGTTTGGCGAGTATGGCCTGCATGCCACCACGCGGGATATCGCCGCCCAGGCCGGGCAAAACATTGCGGCCATTACCTACTATTTTGGCTCAAAAGAGGATTTATACCTCGCCTGCGCCCAGTGGATTGCCGATTTTATTGGCAACAATTTTCGCCCGCACGTTGAGGAGGCCACCGCGCTGCTGAGCCAGCCGACGCCGGATCGTACCGCTATCAGGCAACTTATTCTCAATGCCTGCCACAATATGATCCGCCTGCTGACGCACGACGATACGCTCAACCTGAGCAAATTTATCTCCCGCGAGCAGCTCTCCCCCACTGCAGCTTATCAGCTGGTACACGATCAGGTGATTGCCCCGATGCACACCCATCTGACCCGGCTGATTGCCGCCTACACCGGGCGGGACGCCAGCGATACCGACACCATTTTGCATACCCACGCCCTGCTGGGCGAAATTCTCGCCTTCCGTCTGGGACGTGAAACCATCCTGTTACGCACGGGCTGGGCACAATTCGATGAGGATAAAGCCGCGCAGATTAGCCAGGTCATCACCTGTCATCTCGATCTGATCCTGCAAGGCTTAACGCAAAGGAGCCTGAAGTGATGAAAAAACCTGTCGCCATCGTTCTGGTGGTTGTTGTTTTGCTTGCCGCGGGAATCGGTGGCTGGCTGTGGTATCAGAGCCAGCAGGATCGGGGCCTGACGCTGTACGGTAACGTGGATATTCGCACGGTGAATATGAGCTTCCGCGTCGGCGGGCGTCTCGCCTCGCTGAGCGTTGACGAAGGCGACGCCATCAAAGCCGGGCAGACGCTGGGGATGCTGGACAAAGCCCCCTTTGAGAACGCGCTGATGCAGGCAAAAGCCGGCGTCTCCGTCGCCCAGGCGCAGTATGACCTGATGCTGGCGGGCTATCGCGATGAGGAGATTGCCCAGGCCGCTGCCGCCGTTAAGCAGGCCAAAGCCGCCTACGACTACGCGCAGAACTTCTATAACCGCCAGCAGGGGCTGTGGAAAAGCCGCACCATTTCCGCCAACGATCTGGAAAACGCGCGGTCATCCCGCGACCAGGCGCAGGCGACGCTGAAATCCGCGCAGGATAAATTAAGCCAGTACCGCTCCGGTAACCGCGAGCAGGACATCGCCCAGGCGAAGGCCAGCCTCGAGCAGGCGCAGGCGCAGCTGGCTCAGGCGGAGCTGGATCTGCACGACACTATCTTAACCGCCCCGTCTGACGGCACGCTGATGACCCGCGCGGTAGAGCCGGGCAGCATGCTCAGCGCGGGCAGCACCGTCTTGACGCTCTCCCTGACCCGTCCGGTATGGGTGCGGGCCTACATTGATGAGCCGAATCTCGGCCAGATGCAGCCGGGCCGCGAGCTGCTGCTCTATACCGACGGTCGCCCGGACAAGCCGTATCACGGCAAAGTGGGCTTTGTCTCCCCTACCGCCGAATTCACCCCAAAAACCGTTGAAACGCCGGATCTGCGTACCGACCTCGTGTACCGCCTGCGCATCATCGTCACCGACGCGGACGACGCGCTGCGTCAGGGCATGCCTGTTACCGTAACCTTAAACGACGGGGAACGACATGAATGATGCGGTTATCCAGCTCAATAATCTGGTCAAACGCTTCCCCGGAATGGATAAACCGGCGGTCGCGCCGCTGAACTGCACCATTCAGAAAGGCTACGTGACCGGACTGGTGGGCCCGGACGGCGCGGGCAAAACCACGCTGATGCGGATGCTGGCGGGGCTGCTGAAGCCGGATGAAGGCTCGGCCAGCGTGCTTGGCCTTGACCCGATAAAAGACGACGGCGCGCTCCACGCCATGCTCGGCTATATGCCGCAGAAGTTTGGCCTGTACGAAGATCTGACGGTGATGGAGAACCTCAATCTGTACGCCGACCTGCGCAGCGTCACCGGTGAAACCCGGCAGAAAACCTTCGCCCGACTGCTCGAATTTACCTCCCTCGGCCCGTTCACCGACCGGCTGGCGGGCAAGCTTTCCGGCGGGATGAAGCAGAAACTGGGGCTGGCCTGCACGCTGGTGGGCGAGCCGAAGGTGCTGTTGCTCGATGAACCCGGCGTCGGTGTAGACCCGATCTCCCGCCGCGAGCTGTGGCAGATGGTGCACGAGCTGGCGGGCGACGGGATGCTGATCCTCTGGAGCACCTCCTACCTCGACGAAGCGGAGCAGTGCCGTGACGTGCTGCTGATGAACGAGGGCGAACTGCTCTATCAGGGCGAACCGACCGAGCTGACGCACACCATGGCCGGGCGCAGTTTTCTGCTGCACAGCCCGCAGGAGTTCAACCGCAGGCTGCTGCAGCGGGTGCTGAAGCTGCCGCAGGTGAGCGACGGGATGATTCAGGGCCGCTCGGTGCGCGTGATCCTCAAAAAAGAGGCCACCGTCGACGATATTCGCCATGCGCCGGGCATGCCTGAGATTGAAATGGACGAGACCGCCCCGCGCTTTGAAGATGCGTTTATCGACCTGCTGGGCGGTGCAGGCACATCGGAATCGCCCCTTGGCGCGATCCTGCACACGGTGGAAGGCACGCCGGGCGAAACGGTGATCGAAGCAAAATCGCTCACCAAAAAATTCGGGGACTTCGCCGCCACCGACAACGTCAACTTTGCGGTGAAGCGCGGCGAGATATTTGGCCTGCTCGGGCCGAACGGGGCGGGAAAATCCACCACCTTTAAAATGATGTGCGGCCTGCTGGTGCCGACGTCCGGCAAGGCGCTGGTGCTGGACATGGATCTTAAAGTCAGCTCCGGCAAGGCGCGCCAGCATCTCGGCTATATGGCGCAGAAGTTCTCGCTGTACGGCAACCTGACGGTCGAGCAGAATCTGCGCTTTTTCTCCGGCGTGTACGGCCTGCGCGGGCGGGCGCAGAATGAAAAAATCCGCCGCATGAGCGACGCCTTCGGGTTAACGAATATTGCGTCCCACGCCACCGACGAGCTGCCGCTCGGCTTTAAGCAGCGGCTGGCGCTGGCCTGCTCGTTGATGCACGAGCCGGATATCCTGTTTCTTGATGAACCCACGTCAGGCGTGGACCCCCTCACCCGCCGTGAATTCTGGCTGCATATCAACAGCATGGTGGAAAAAGGCGTGACCGTGATGGTCACCACCCACTTTATGGATGAGGCGGAGTACTGCGACCGCATCGGGCTGGTCTATCGCGGCAAGCTGATTGCCCACGGCACGCCGGACGACCTGAAAGCGCAGGCCGCCGACGACGCACAGCCAGACCCGACCATGGAGCAGGCGTTTATCACCCTCATCCACGACTGGGATAAGGAGAATGCTCATGCGCAGTAACGGCCTTTCCTGGCGCCGGGTGCGTGCCCTGTGCATCAAAGAGACGCGGCAGATCGTGCGCGATCCCAGCAGCTGGCTGATTGCGGTGGTGATCCCCCTGCTGCTGCTGTTTATTTTTGGCTACGGCATTAACCTCGACTCCAGCAAGCTGCGGGTCGGTATTTTGCTGGAGCAGCAGAGCGAAGAGGCGCTGGACTTCACCCATGCCATGACCGGCTCACCCTACATAGACGCCACCGTCAGCGACAACCGGCAGGAACTGATCCAGAAAATGCAGGCCGGGAAAATTCGCGGCCTGATCGTCATCCCGGTGGATTTCGCCGCCAACATGGCGCGCCCGGGTGCCGATGCGCCGATTCAGGTGATTACCGACGGCAGCGAGCCGAACACCGCCAACTTCGTGCAGGGCTATGCGGAGGGGATCTGGCAGCTCTGGCAGATGCAGCGCGCCGAAGACCGGGGCGAGACGTTTGAACCGCTCATCGATGTGCAGACGCGCTACTGGTTTAACCCCGCCGCCATCAGCCAGCACTTTATTATTCCGGGGGCGGTGACCATCATTATGACGGTGATTGGCGCGATCCTCACCTCGCTGGTCATCGCCCGCGAGTGGGAGCGCGGCACTATGGAGGCGCTGCTCTCCACCGAGGTGACGCGGGTTGAGCTGCTGCTGTGCAAGCTCATCCCCTACTACTTCCTCGGCATGCTGGCGATGCTGCTCTGCATGCTGGTCGCGGTCTTTATTCTTGGCGTGCCGTACCGCGGCTCGCTGGTGGTACTGTTCTTTATCACCAGCCTGTTTTTGCTCAGCACGCTGGGCATGGGGCTGCTCATCTCCACCATCACCCGCAACCAGTTTAACGCCGCGCAGGTGGCGCTCAACGCCGCCTTCCTGCCATCGATTATGCTCTCCGGTTTTATCTTCCAGATAGACAGCATGCCGGCGGTGATCCGCGCTGTGACCTACATCATTCCGGCGCGCTACTTCGTGAGCACGCTGCAAAGCCTGTTCCTGGCGGGGAATATCCCGGTGGTGCTGATTATCAATACCCTGTTTTTGCTGGCGTCGGCGGTGATGTTTATCGGGTTGACGTGGCTGAAAACCAAACGGCGACTGGATTAAGGAGCGCACATGTTTCACCGCTTATGGACATTGATCCGCAAAGAGCTGCAGTCCCTGCTGCGCGAGCCGCAAACCCGCGCCATTCTGGTGCTGCCGGTGCTGCTTCAGGTTTTATTGTTCCCATTTGCCGCAACCCTTGAGGTAACTAACGCCACCATTGCCATTTATAATGAAGACAACGGCAAACACGCCGTCGAGCTGACGCAGCGTTTTGCCCGGGCGAAGGCCTTTACCCACATCCTGCTGCTGAAAAGCCCGCAGGAGATCCAGCCCACTATCGACACGCAAAAAGCGCTGCTGCTGGTGCGTTTTCCGGCGGATTTCTCCCGCAATCTGGATACCTTCCAGACCGCGCCGATGCAGCTGATCCTCGACGGGCGCAACTCCAACAGCGCCCAGATAGCGGCCAACTACCTGCAGCAGATAGTGAAGGAGTATCAGCAGGAGCTGATGGAGGGCAAACCGAAGCCCAATAACAGCGAACTGGTGGTGCGCAACTGGTACAACCCGAATCTGGACTACAAGTGGTTTGTGGTGCCGTCGCTGATCGCCATGATCACCACCATCGGGGTGATGATCGTGACCTCCCTGTCCGTGGCACGCGAGCGGGAACAGGGCACGCTGGATCAGCTGCTGGTTTCCCCGCTCGCCACCTGGCAGATTTTCGTCGGCAAAGCGGTGCCGGCGCTGATCGTCGCCACCTTCCAGGCCACCATCGTGCTGGGGGTGGGAATTTGGGCCTACGAAATCCCGTTCGCCGGATCGCTGGCGCTGTTTTACTTCACGATGGTGATTTACGGGCTGTCGCTGGTGGGGTTTGGGCTGCTGATTTCAGCGCTCTGCTCCACGCAGCAGCAGGCGTTTATCGGGGTATTCGTCTTTATGATGCCGGCGATTCTGCTCTCCGGGTACGTGTCGCCCGTCGAGAACATGCCGGTGTGGCTGCAGGATTTAACGTGGATAAACCCGATTCGACACTTTACGGATATCACCAAGCAGATCTATCTGAAGGATGCGAGTCTGGACATTGTCTGGGGAAGTTTGTGGCCGCTACTGGTCATAGCGGCCACGACGGGGTCAGTGGCCTATGCGATGTTTAGACGCAACATTGCGTAGCTTTTTCTCTTTAGTGAGCAGCGACACTACCGCTGGCCCTGCAAGGATTGCCAGACCCGCGAGGGCCAGCAGCAGGTTGTTTTGCAGCACGCGTGACAGCAGCCACAGCACGATCATCGCGGCACCAAAGTACCAGGTGGTGGTGAGCTCTTCGAGCACATCACCCACCTCGCGCCAGCGCGCGTCATGGTGGCGCTGTAAGAACAGCATCGACAGTACGGTGACGCCATAGAGGACGCATAGCCCTAAGCCAACACGCACCAGCGTGCCGCTCATCAAGCCCATCACCAGTACGGCCACGACCAGTAAATGCAACATTATCTGCCAGCAACTCAAACCCGTTGCGACACGAACACGTTGTTGCCACTTCATGGCTTCTCTCCTGAAGGATTTTTCTCTGCTTAATCAGACTACCGCACTTTACGGAAAATTCCGTAACGCCGCATCTTTTTGTGACGCCGACTACACTTTATTTTCATCGGGATAGTCACCCAGGAAGGTGTTTATGAGCAAAAAAACGCAGCATTTCTCGCTTAAGGTGCTGACGATAAACATTCATAAGGGCTTCACAGCATTTAACCGCCGCTTCATTTTACCGGAGCTGCGCGACGCGGTACGCACCGTCAGCGCGGACATTGTCTGCCTGCAGGAGGTGATGGGCGCGCACGAGGTACACCCCATGCATTTCGAAAACTGGCCCGATACGCCGCACTATGAATTCCTGGCCGACACCATGTGGAGCGATTACGCCTACGGCCGCAACGCGGTCTATCCGGAAGGCCATCACGGTAATGCGGTGCTGTCGCGTTTTCCTATAGAACATTATGAGAACCGGGACGTTTCCGTCGGGGAGAGCGAAAAACGCGGGCTGCTTTACTGCCGCATCACGCCGCCGGAACTTGACGTTCCGGTTCACGTGGGCTGCGTTCACCTCGGACTGCGTGAAGCCCACCGCCAGGCGCAGCTGCAGATGCTGGCGGACTGGACCAATGCGCTGCCGGAAGGCGAACCCGTGGTGGTCGCCGGGGATTTTAACGACTGGCGGCAGCGCGCCAACCATCCGCTGAAGGTCAAAGCGGGACTGGAGGAAATTTTCACCCGGGCACATGGTCGTCCCGCACGGACGTTTCCGGTGCGCTTCCCCCTGCTGCGCCTGGACCGCATCTACGTGAAAAATGCGCATGCCAGCAGCCCGACGGCGCTGGCGTTACTGAACTGGCGACATCTTTCCGACCATGCCCCGCTGAGCGCGGAGATCCACTTATGAAATGCACATGGCAGGAAGGTAACCGTATTACGCTGCTGGAAAACGGCGATAACTTCTATCCGGCGGTCTTTAAGGCGATTAGCCACGCACAGCAGAAAGTCTACCTTGAAACGTTTATCTGGTTTGAAGACGACGTTGGCAGGCAGCTGCACAGCGTACTGCTGCATGCCGCCCGGCGCGGGATAAAAATCGAGGCCCTGCTCGATGGATATGGCTCGCCGGATCTTAGCGATGAATTTGTTAACGAGCTCACCGCCGCCGGCGTGGTGTTCCGCTATTACGATCCCGGTCCGCGTCTGTTCGGCATGCGCACCAACCTGTTCCGCCGCATGCACCGCAAAATCGTCGTAGTGGACGAAACGGTGGCGTTCGTGGGCGGCATTAACTACTCCGCCGAGCATATGTCGGATTACGGCCCGGAGGCCAAGCAGGACTACGCGATCCGCATTGAGGGTCCGGTGGTTCAGGACATCCAGCTGTTCGTGCTGGAAAACTTGCCCGGTAAAGAGGCCGCTCGCCGCTGGTGGCGACGCCGTCATCGCCCGGAAGAGAACCGCAAGCCCGGCGAAGCGCAGGCGCTGTTTGTCTGGCGGGACAACGAGGAGCATCGGGACGATATTGAACGTCATTACCTGAAGATGCTGGCCAATGCGAAGCGTGAAGTGATTATCGCCAACGCCTATTTCTTCCCCGGCTACCGTATTCTGCACGCCATGCGCAACGCTGCCCGACGCGGCGTGAGCGTTAAACTGATTGTGCAGGGCGAGCCGGATATGCCGATTGTGAAGGTGGGCGCGCGCCTACTCTACCGCTACCTGGTGAAAAGCGGCGTGCAGATATATGAATATCGCCGCCGCCCGCTGCACGGCAAAGTGGCCGTCATGGATGACCACTGGGCAACCGTCGGCTCCAGTAACCTCGATCCGCTGAGCCTGTCGCTTAACCTGGAAGCGAACCTGATCATCCACGACCGTCAGTTTAACCAGACCCTGCGGGATAACCTTCAGGGACTTATCCATAAGGACTGTGTGCGGGTGGATGAGTCCATGGTGCCGAAACGGAGCTGGTGGAACGTTGGCATCGGCGTGGTGGTGTTCCACTTCCTGCGCCACTTCCCGGCGATGGTCGGCTGGCTGCCGGCGCATACGCCAAAGCTGGCGCAGGTTGATCCGCCGGTACAACCTGAAATGGAAACCCAGGACCGCGTTGAAGCGGAAGATGGAGGCAAACCCTGATGTCAAAATCTCATCCTCGCTGGCGGCTGGCGAAAAAAATCCTCACCTGGGTATTCTTTATTGCGGTCGCGGTACTGCTGGTGGTCTACGCGCAGAAAGTGGACTGGGAAGAGGTGTGGAAGGTTATCCGCAACTATAACCGGCTGGTGCTGCTGGGTGCCGTAGGGCTGGTTATCGTCAGCTACCTGATGTACGGCTGCTACGACCTGCTCGGTCGCGCCTACTGCGGCCACAAGCTGGCTAAACGTCAGGTGATGCTGGTGTCGTTTATCTGCTACGCCTTCAACCTGACGCTAAGCACCTGGGTGGGCGGCATCGGCATGCGCTATCGCCTGTACTCGCGTCTCGGATTACCGGGTGGCACCATCACCCGCATTTTCTCGCTGAGTATCACCACCAACTGGCTGGGGTACATTCTGCTGGGCGGGGTGATTTTCACCATCGGCGTGGTGCAGCTGCCCGCGCACTGGTATATCGACGAGGCCACGCTGCGCATTCTCGGCATCGTGCTGCTGCTGATCATCGCCGTGTATCTGTGGGCCTGCGCCTTTGCCAGACGTCGCCATATGACCATTAAAGGGCAGAAACTGGTACTGCCGTCGTGGAAGTTCGCGGTGCTGCAGATGGCGGTATCCAGCGCTAACTGGATGGCGATGGGGGCAATCATCTGGCTGTTGATTGGCGAGGACGTGAACTACTTCTTCGTGCTGGGCGTGCTGCTGGTGAGCAGTATCGCCGGGGTTATCGTGCATATTCCGGCGGGAATTGGGGTGCTGGAGGCGGTGTTTATCGCGCTGCTGGCCGGAGAACATGTTTCACAGGGGACGATTATTGCCGCCCTGCTCGCCTACCGCATGCTCTATTACTTCCTGCCGCTGGCGCTGGCAACGGTCTGTTATCTGGTGCTGGAGAGCCGGGCGAAAAAGTTACGGGCGAAAAATGAGAAGGCAATGGCGAAATAAAAGCAAAACGGCAACCTTGTTGCCGTTTTTAGTGTTTGTTCCCTCTCCCGTGGGAGAGGGTCAGGGTGAGGGCACCAGACCGCACCGCCACCCGGCAAAGCAACCTCAGCGACGGTTGCCGAAAATCCGCAGCAACATCAGGAACAGGTTGATGAAGTCCAGATAGAGCGTCAGCGCGCCCAGAATCGAGTATTTGCGCAGGTTTGAACTGTCGCGCACGTCGATCTGCTCGCCGATGTTTTTCAGCTTCTGAGTGTCATAGGCCGTCAAGCCAACGAAGACCACCACCCCGATATAAGTCACGGCCCACATCAGCGCGTCGCTCTTGAGCCACAGGTTCACCAGCGATGCCAGCACAATCCCGATCAGCCCCATAAACAGCATATTACCTAAGCCGCTCAGGTCACGTTTGGTGGTGTAACCGTAAAGGCTCATCACGCCGAACATCCCGCCGGTCACCACGAAGGTGCTGGCGATGGAGGAGTAGGTGTAGACGATGAAAATGCTGGAGAGCGTCAAACCGGTCAGCGCCGAATAGAGCATAAACAGCGTGGTCGCCATTCCGGCACTGAGTTTCTGCACCAGGCCGGAAAGCACAAACACCAGCGCCAGCTGCGCGATAATCAGCCCAAAGAAGGTGATTTTGCTGGAGAAGATAAACATCATCAGCTCAGGCGTATTCGCCGCATACCACGCGATGAACGCGGTAAGCAGCAGGCCGACCGTCATCCAGCCGTACACCTGCGCCATATACGTCTGCAGGCCGCTACGGGTCTGCTGTACTATTGAATCGGAACGCGGAAATCGGTCCATGATTCACTCCTGATTAAGGTTAAGAAGACACACACGTTAAGAGTAACACATCCACGTAAACCGACTACCAACGGCTGGCGGCCTGTTTATCGCTGTCGCGAGATTCCACCCAGCGATCACCTTCCGGCGTGGCTTCGCGCTTCCAGAACGGCGCTTTGGTTTTGAGGTAATCCATAATGAACTCCCCTGCCGCAAAGGCGCTACCGCGGTGCGCGCTGGTCACGCCGACAAAGACAATCTCTTCGCCGGGCCACATCTCGCCGATGCGGTGGATCACCGTGACCCGCCCGAGCGGCCAGCGGCCTCGCGCTTCATCCACAATTCCCGCCAGCGATTTCTCCGTCATGCCCGGATAGTGCTCCAGCGTCAGCGCTTTTACGCTGTCGCCGAGATTGTGGTTACGCACTTTACCGGTGAACGTAACGACCGCGCCGTCTTCATCGCGCTCCGCCAGCCAGTCATATTCTGTACCGACGTTAAAGCGCTCGGGACCGACCAGAATTCGGGTTTCAGCCATCTTAGCCCCCTGTGACCGGCGGGAAGAAGGCCACTTCATCCCCTTCAGTCAGCGGGTGGGTGAACTCCACCAGCGTCTGGTTAACGGCCGCCAGCAGCTTGCCTTCGTCGAGCGCCAGCGCCCAGCGGTCGCTTTGTGCCGCCAGGTGCGCGCGCAGGGCGGCGACGTTTTCAAAAGAGGCGTCCAGCGTCAGGCTGTCAGTATTGACCAGCTCACGCACCTGGGCGAAAAAGAGCACCTTAATCATGGCTGTCCACCTTAAAATCACCGGATTTGCCGCCGCTTTTTGCCAGCAGACGAACCGGGCCAATCACCATATCTTTCTGCACCGCTTTGCACATGTCGTAGATGGTCAGCGCGGCGACGGAGGCCGCCGTCAGGGCTTCCATCTCCACGCCGGTTTTGCCGGTTAAGCGGCAGAGGGACTCAATACGCACGCGGTTGTGCTCCGGCTGCGCCTGCAGGTTCACTTCCACCTTGCTCAGCATCAGTGGATGGCAGAGCGGGATGAGGTCCCAGGTCCGTTTTGCAGCCTGAATACCGGCGATGCGGGCGGTCGCAAAGACGTCGCCCTTATGGTGACTGCCGTCGATAATCATCGCCAGCGTCTCCGGCAGCATGGTGACGAATGCCTCAGCACGCGCCTCGCGCACCGTTTCGGCCTTGGCGGAGACATCCACCATATGCGCTTCGCCAGCGGCGTTAATGTGGGTCAGTTGTGACATAGTTTACTTCTTCAAATGGGGATGAAAATTACAAGGACGGGTACGGGCATCCAGCTGCGGGGCAATAATATTTTCCCATGCGGTGCGGCAGGCTTTGGTCGAGCCCGGCATGGCGAAAATCAGCGTGTTGTTTGCCACGCCGGCCACCGCGCGCGACTGCAGCGTGGAGGTACCAATCTCTTCAAAGGAGAGCATGCGGAACACTTCGCCGAAGCCTTCCACCTCGCGGTCAAACAGCGGGATCAGCGCCTCGGGGGCCTGATCGCCCGCGGTAAAGCCGGTGCCGCCGGTGATCAGTACCACCTGCACCTCAGCACTGGCGATCCACTGAGAGACCTGCGCGCGAATGGCGTAGCGGTTCTCTTTCACAATCGCTTTATCGACGATGGTATGCCCCGCGTCATGGGCCGCCTCACGCAGCCAGTGGCCGGAGGTATCATCCTCTTCGCCACGGCGGTCGGAAACGGTAAGAATAGCAATGCGTGTCGGGATAAATTCTGCGCTGACCTGACTCATCTTCTGGTTCCTTCTAAAGACTGATTACCCGCCGATATAGGACAGGTTCTGAGTAATGCCGGTGTTGCCCTGATGCAGGAAATGGGTCTGCTTTTTGTGCGTCAGCGCCTCGGAAATACGTGCTTGAAGTGCGCCCTGTTGGGCATCATCTTCCAGCAGATCGCGAAGATCCACGCCACCGTCGCCAAACAGGCAGAGATGGAGTTTGCCGACAGAAGAGACGCGCAGGCGGTTGCAGCTGGCGCAGAAGTCTTTCTCATAGGGCATGATAAGCCCAATCTCGCCTTCGTAATCCGGGTGACAAAAGACCTGTGCCGGGCCGTCGCTGCGCTGGCGGATCTGGTGGATCCAGCCGCGTTTCAGCAGCTCGTCGCGCAACACCATGCCGGAAATATGGTGGCGGCGGAACAGTTCGCTGCCCTCGCCCGTTTCCATCAGCTCGATAAAACGCAGTTGAATGGGACGGGACTTAATCCACGCCAGGAAGGTGTCCAGCTGATGGTGGTTTACGTCGCGCATCAGCACCGTGTTGACTTTGACTTTTTCGAACCCGGCGGTAAACGCCGCATCGATGCCGTCCATCACCTGGCGGAACTTGTCCTGACCGGTAATGGCGTGAAACTGCCGGGCATCAAGGCTGTCCACGCTGACGTTGATCGCGGTTAGGCCAGCGTCGCGCCAGGTGGCCACGTCACGCGCCATGCGGTAACCGTTGGTGGTCACCGCGATCTGGCGGATGCGTTCGTTTTCGCGTACGGCGGCAATGATGTCGGGGAAATCGCGGCGCAGGGAGGGTTCGCCACCGGTCAGACGGACTTTTTCGGTACCGAGCTCAGAGAACGCACGCGTGACGCGGCGCACTTCATCTACGGAGAGAAAGCCATTATTGGTGACGCTGCCCGGCTTGTAGCCATCGGGCAGGCAGTAGGTGCAACGGAAGTTGCACACATCGGTAATCGACAGACGCAAGTAGTAAAACTTACGCGCGAAAGCATCAGTAAGTTGTGAAGCCATGTACACCTTTCCAAATCGGGAGGCACAGTCATTTCTTTCTGTACCCTGGTGGCAAATCCGCCACGGCCAGGGCGCCATATCATTCGACACAGGCGCCAGGGCTAGAGTGTATGTTTTCAGTTTTGAAAACGTGGTTATGGCGATAGTAGCGTGGAAATCGACACTCCGCCATTGTCGCTTTTCGCTATATAATTATGTATATAGCGATTCAGTCCTGCATTTTCGCTACAGAATACCTAAAAACCGCATTTTCGCATTGATATACGTCATTTTGCATTGGGTGAGGCATCGTCTTTTGGGGGTAGTTAGGTTACTGTTACGCGATCGAACGTGATAAGGAATACGTATGCGCAATCGCACTTTTGCGGATCTTGACCGAGTGGTCGCTCTTGGCGGAGGCCACGGCCTGGGCCGCGTCATGTCCTCTTTGTCGTCACTGGGCTCACGGCTGACAGGGATAGTGACAACCACCGACAACGGCGGCTCAACCGGGCGGATCAGGCGGGCTGAAGGCGGCATTGCCTGGGGAGATATGCGCAACTGCCTGAACCAGTTAATTACCGAGCCGAGCGTCGCGTCGGCGATGTTTGAGTACCGTTTTGGCGGCAATGGCGAACTTTCCGGGCATAACCTCGGAAATCTGATGTTAAAGGCGCTGGATCACCTGAGCGTACGGCCTCTGGAAGCCATCAACTTAATCCGTAATCTGCTCAAGGTGGACGCATTCCTGATCCCCATGTCTGAACAACCGGTTGACTTGATGGCAATCGATGCCGAAGGGCATGAAGTTTACGGCGAGGTGAACATTGACCAGCTCCTCCTGCCGCCAACGGAGTTGATGACCTATCCGAGCGTACCCGCCACGCGGGAAGCGGTGGAGGCCATTGGTGAAGCGGATCTTATCCTGATCGGTCCAGGCAGTTTTTATACCAGCCTGATGCCCATTCTGCTGGTAAAAGAGCTGGCGCAGGCGCTGCGTCGCACCCCTGCCCCGATGGTCTATATCGGTAACCTGGGCCGTGAGCTGAGCCCGGCAGCGGCGAGCCTGTCGCTGGCGGACAAGCTGGACCTGATGGAGCAGTACGTCGGTAAGAAAATTATCGACGGTGTCGTGGTTGGGCCAAAAGTGGATGTGACAGGGATTGGCGATCGCGTAGTGGTGCAGGAGCCGCTGGAAGCCAGCGATATTAAATATCGTCACGACCGCCACCTGCTGCGCGAGGCGCTGGAGAAAGCGATTCAGGCGTTGGGTTAGGTTCGCTTTGTGCGGCCTGATGCCCTCACCCCAGCCCTCTCCCACGGGGAGAGGGGGAATACACGCCGCTTTACCTATGATGCCGCGATAAACAGATCCCGCAGCTGATGCAGCTGGTCGCGGATCTGTGCCGCCTCTTCGAACTCCAGGTTCTGGGCGTGCTGCATCATCTGCCCTTCCAGCTCGTGGATTTTCTGCTGCAGCGCCTTCGGCGTCAGTACGACGGTATCTTCTTCCACCACTGAACGTGCCTTGCCGCGGCCTTTCGCTTTGGTCTTCGCAATGTTCTGACCCAGCGCCAGAATATCCACCACCTTCTTGTTCAGCCCCTGCGGCGTAATGCCGTGCTCTTCGTTGTAGCGCTGCTGCTTCTCGCGTCGGCGTTCCGTTTCGCCAATCGCTTTCGCCATCGACGGGGTGATTTTGTCGCCGTACAGAATCGCTTTCCCGTTGACGTTACGCGCGGCGCGGCCAATGGTCTGGATCAGGGAGCGTTCAGAGCGCAGGAAGCCCTCTTTATCGGCGTCCAGAATCGCCACCAGCGAGACTTCCGGCATATCCAGACCTTCTCGCAACAGGTTGATCCCCACCAGCACGTCAAACTCGCCCAGACGCAGATCGCGGATAATCTCCATGCGCTCCACGGTGTCGATATCCGAGTGCAGATAGCGCACCTTCTCACCGTGTTCTTCAAGATACTCGGTCAGGTCTTCCGCCATGCGCTTGGTGAGCGTCGTCACCAGCACGCGCTCGTTGATGGCGGAACGGGCGCGGATCTCAGAGAGCAGATCGTCCACCTGGGTCGCCACCGGGCGCACTTCGATAATCGGATCCAGCAGCCCGGTCGGACGGACCACCTGGTCGATCACCTCATCGCCGGATTTCTCGAGCTCGTAGTTGCCCGGCGTGGCCGACACGTAGATGGTCTGCGGCGCCAGCGCCTCAAACTCTTCAAACTTCATCGGACGGTTATCCAGCGCTGACGGCAGGCGGAAGCCGTACTCCACCAGCGTCTCTTTACGCGCGCGGTCACCGCGGTACATCCCGCCGATCTGCGGGATCGTGACGTGGGATTCGTCGATCACCAGCAGACCGTCGGCCGGAAGGTAGTCAAACAGCGTCGGCGGTGGCTCGCCCGGCCCGCGCCCGGAGAGGAAGCGTGAGTAGTTTTCGATACCCGAGCAGTAGCCCAGCTCGTTCATCATCTCCAGATCGAACTGGGTGCGCTGGCTCAGGCGCTGCTCTTCCAGCAGCTTATTGTTAGCCAGAAGCACCTTACGGCGCTCTGCAAGCTCCTCTTTGATCTCTTCCATCGCCTGCACGATACGCTCTCGTGGCGTCACGTAGTGCGTTTTAGGGTAGATGGTAAAACGCTGTATCACCGACTCAACGTGGCCGGTCAGCGGGTCGAAAAGTGACAAACGCTCAACCTCTTCGTCAAACAGCTCGACGCGCAGCGCCATATCGTCCGATTCCGCCGGGAAGATGTCGATCACCTCACCGCGCACGCGGAACGTCCCGCGCTGGAAGGCCTGGTCATTTCGGGTGTACTGCAGCTCGGCCAGACGGCGCAAAATTGCGCGCTGATCGATGATCATCCCCTGCGTCAGGTGCAGCATCATCTTCAGATAGAGATCCGGATCGCCCAGGCCGTAAATCGCCGAAACAGACGCGACCACAACCACATCGCGTCGCTCAAGCAGCGCCTTGGTCGCCGACAGTCGCATCTGTTCGATGTGTTCGTTCACCGAAGCATCTTTCTCGATGAAGGTATCAGAGCTCGGCACATAGGCTTCCGGCTGGTAGTAATCGTAGTAGGAGACAAAATACTCCACCGCGTTTTCCGGGAAGAACTCTTTCATCTCGCCGTATAGCTGTGCCGCGAGGGTTTTATTGGGTGCAAGCACCATCGTGGGGCGCTGCAGGTCAGCGATCACGTTGGCGACAGTAAACGTTTTGCCCGAGCCGGTTACCCCCAGCAGCGTCTGGTGCGCCAGCCCGTCTTCCAGCCCCTCTTTAAGACGACGGATCGCCTCAGGCTGATCGCCAGAGGGGCGGAAAGCAGAATTCAGTTTGAACGGTTTACTCATGGGCGACGACCTGATGACGTTATAAGCGGCAGGTGAGTAATTTTACTCGTTGTTGCCAGGAATGCCAGTAAAAAACACTGGATGAAAAACCAGTAGCGTGTCAGGATATTTAGCGTAGCGGCGGAGTCATTAGCGCGTTAGCGGACAAAATTTAGGCTCTGACGAGATAAAAAACCAGCCAGGTTGGGTTATCCCCAGAACTTTTTCTTTTTTAACATTTGTCAAGCCAGGTAATGATAGTTTTATGGCAACGAGTGACACTTTCATTACGGTAATTGCTTTTATCTAAGCAATTAAATTTTAAACGATATTTTCTAAAGCCGCGTTTCGCGTCAATTTGGGCGAAAGCCGCGTCTTCTCTCGCTTATCGCGTGTTTTCTAACTCTAATGCACATGGTTATCCACAGGAATAGTGGATAACTGCTTCCAGCCCGTGTAGACCGCCGCTCAGCAAATTCCCGGATTTTCCCACGAGGCGGCAACAAAAAATTTTTATAGCTCTTTTTTGACGATAAACAGTTGAGTCATTCATAACCAACAGATGCGATCCTGCTCACATTTCAGCCATTTTTCGTCCTGCACCACAACTCACCATTCCCGGCACCGTCGATGTGCAAGCCACGCGTTTTTACCCTGCTCTCCTGTGGCTTATTCCTAAAAAAGTCGTTTTTTTAATCGATTTCAGGTTTCTGGCAAGCGTTTTGCAGCTTCACGTCAGGCCTATCCCTACGCATTTTTAAGGAGAGAAAGATGTTGAGTCTGCGTGCAGTGAATCAGTTTTACGGAAGCCAACATACGCTATGGAACGTGGATTTGGATTTTCCGCAAGGGATGTGTACAGGCGTCATAGGCCTGCCGGGGATGGGTAAAACCACCCTGATGAACTGTATTACCGGAAACATCCCCGTCGAAAGCGGCACGATTATCTGGCATGAAGCGGGCGCACCGCCGCGTGATTTGCTCAGCCCGGCACCGGAACAACGTTCAGAGCCGGGAATAGGCTATGTGCCGCAGGACAGGCGTATTTTCTCTCAACTGACGATTGAGGAGAATCTGCATATTGCCATGCGGGCGATGGGGAAACCCGACCCGGCGGCGAAAAGCGACGTATACGATCTGTTCCCGGAACTCTACGCGCGTCGTCAGACGCGGGGCAATGCCCTTTCGCCAGAGGATCAGTATCAGCTCGCTCTGGCGAATGCACTGGTCAACCGCCCACGGATGCTGATTCTGGATGAGCCTACGCATGGGGCAGGACACGGATTTGCCCAGAAGCTGGCGCAGCTGCTGGGGCGCTTAAACCGAGAGTTAGGCATGACGGTGCTGCTGGCGGAGCAACAGCTGTCGTTTATCCGCCGGGTGGCGGATCGGTTTTGCATGCTTTATCGCGGGCGTAACGTGGCTCAGGGCCACGTTAGCGAGCTGAACGATGAGCTCATTGCCCACTGGATGTCGCGGGAAGCAAGACGCTGAGGTCGAGATAACGCCCGGTTTCGGCCTGCTCAGCATCGCCAGCAATCCAGGGGATTTCCCCGAGGAACGGTGCCGGGAGCACGCGCTTGAGGGTCGCCAGATACTCCTGATGCCGCCTGCCCGGCGCAACCACGTCGTTGGCTATCCAGCCTGCCAGCGTCAGCCCTGCCTGCTGAACGGCCTGCGCCGTCAGCATGGCGTGATTGATGCAGCCCAGCTTCACGCCGACGACCAGAATGACCGGAAGCCGCTCGGCCTGCACCCAGTCAGCAAAAGTCTGCGTGTCCGAAAGCGGCGTAAACCAGCCTCCCGCGCCTTCCACCAGCACCCAGTCGGCCTGGCTTTCCAGCGTCCGTAACCCGGCAGACAGCACGGCGAAATCAATCGGACGGCCTTCGTCAGCGCTGATAATGTGCGGCGACGTCGGCTCGGCAAAGGTATAGGGATTCACCGCCGAATAGGCAAGCTCAAGGCTACTGTTATGCTGGAGCGCCAGCGCGTCGGTGTTGCGTAACCCTTCCGCCGTCATCTCGCTGCCGGAAGCCACGGGCTTATATCCGGCGGTGTTTTTTCCGAGCAGTCGTGCCGCCTGCAGCAGCGCAGCGCTGGCAACCGTTTTACCCACTTCCGTATCCGTGCCGGTAACAAAATAACGTTCAGTCACGTTCGATAATCCCATGAAAAAGTTGATAAGAGAGCGGGAAAAGGCCCCGCTGCTGCGGCCAGGCCAGCTCCAGGCGTTGCAACTGCCCCCGGGTCAGCGGTTTTTTCTCCCGCCCGGCGTGCAGGTGCGTGGCGCCGATGCCCTTCAGAGAGCGCATGGCGCTGAACGCGTCGCTAAAATTAAGCGTGATGGTTTGCACCGTGCTGCGACAGCGCCAGCCTGCCAGCGCCTGCGTCACCTGCTCATACGATAAAAAGCGGTTCGCGTGCGGCTGCTCATCCACCGCTTTCCACGCCTGATTCAGCTCCGGCAGCGAACTTTCCAGCAAGGTGGTAAAGGCCACCTTTCCGCCCGGTCGTGCGACGCGATAAAGCTCGCGTAACGCCTGCGGCAGGCTGCTGCACCACTGCACCGCCAGATGGCTCCAGACCAGATCGAACTGCGCGTCCGCCAGCGGGATCGCCTCGATATCCGCCACTACATAGTGGTGCGCCGCCTGCTGCTGGCGCGCCTCGTCCAGCATGGCGGGCGACAGGTCGATGGCCGTCACCTCGCTCCCCGCCTCGCGCCAGTAGCGGCTGTTGCTGCCGGGACCACAGCCGGCGTCCAGCACCTGCGGGAAGCGGTTCTCGCCAAGCGCGGCCAGAAGCCCCTGCGCGCTCTGGCGCTGGAGTTCATCGTGCTGCGAATAGCTCCGCGCGGCCCGGCCAAACGCCGCCGCAACGGCCTGCTTATTCACCGGCATCATGAAGCGCCTCCAGCAGCGTCTGGATATCCTGCGCCTCATGCGCCGCCGTCAGGGTTAAGCGCAGACGCGCGGTGCCCGGCGGAACGGTTGGCGGACGAATGGCCGTTACCCACATCCCCCGCTCGCGCAGCGCCTGGGCCAGCGCCAGAGCGCGGCCGTTTTCGCCGACAATCACGGGCTGGATGGCGCTCTGCGAATCGGGACTCTGGAAGGGAAGCGCCGCCAGTCCCTGACGGAAGCAGGAGATGTGCTCTGCCAGCTGCTGACGGCGTTCATCCCCTTCTGCGCTGCGGATCACCGCCAGCGACGCCGACAGCGCCACGGCCTGCGCCGGGGGCATGCTGGTGCTGTAGATGAGGTGACGGGCAAACTGCAGCAGATAGTCGGCGACAGATTCGCTGCACAGCACGGCGGCGCCGCTGACGCCAAAGCCTTTGCCGAAGGTAACCACCAGCAGTTCCGGCTTCACGTTTTGTTGATGGGCGCTGCCGCGTCCTTCATCGCCCATCACCCCAGCACCGTGAGCATCATCGACCAGTAGCCAGGCGTTTTGCCGCTTTGCGGCCTCGTGAAGCGCGGCAAGCGGCGCACTGTCGCCGTCCATGCTGAACACCCCTTCCGTGACCGCCAGCTGTTGCCCGTCGCAGGGTTTGTCCAGCAGCGAGGCGAGCTGTGACGCATCGTTATGGGCAAAACGCCGCAGCTGGGCGGGACTTAAGTTTGCCGCTTCCAGCAGCGAGGCGTGGCTTAAGCGGTCGGCGACAATGCGGTCCTCTTTCCCCATCATGGCCGTGATGACCGCCTGATTGGCGGCAAAGCCGGAGATAAACAGCAGCGCGCGCGGATAGCCCAGCCAGTCGGCCAGCTCTTCCTCCAGCGCCTGATGCGCCGTGGTGTATCCGCTGACGTGCCCCGAGCCACCGCTGCCCACGCCAAACCGCTCCGCGCCCTGCTGCCAGGCGCGGACGATGGCCGGATGCTGGCTCAGCCCGAGATAGTCATTGCTGGAGAAATTACAAAACTGCCGTCCCTCGCGGGTCAGAAAACGGCCCGCGCCGTTTTCCACCACTCTGCGAACGCGAAACGCCTCTGCCGCCCGGCGTTCTTCCAGCGCGGCATTAATCCGTACCTGCCAGGTCATACGGCTGCCGCGTTGTAGAAGTGGTCGGTATCGGCGTTGAGAATCTGCTGCTCCAGCTGCTGCTGTTGCTCGTTATCGCCCGTCAGCACCCCGGTCTGATGCGGGTTCAGCCCCAGCTTGCGGAACAGCTGAACGTCTTTGTCCTCTTCCGGGTTCGGCGTGGTCAGCAGCTTGCAGCCGTAGAAGATGGAGTTGGCGCCGGCCATAAAGCACATCGCCTGAGTCTGCTCGTTCATCTGCTCGCGGCCCGCAGAGAGGCGAACGTAAGACGTTGGCATCATGATGCGCGCCACCGCGATGGTGCGAATAAAATCAAACGCATCCACGTCCTCGTTATCCGCCAGCGGCGTGCCCTTGACCTTCACCAGCATGTTGATGGGCACGCTTTCCGGCGGGGTCGGCAGGTTCGCCAGCTGCAGCAGCAGGCCCGCGCGGTCTTTCACCGTTTCGCCTAAGCCCACGATGCCGCCGGAGCAGACCTTGATCCCCGCATCACGCACTTTATCCAGCGTGTCCAGGCGCTCCTGATAGGTGCGCGTGGTGATGATGTTGCCGTAAAATTCCGGCGAGGTATCAAGGTTGTGGTTGTAGTAGTCCAGCCCCGCGGCAGAGAGGCGCTGCGCCTGCTCCTCGTTCAGCGTACCGAGCGTCATACAGGCTTCGAGGCCCATCTCCTTCACGCCTTTCACCATCTGCTCCAGATAGGGCATGTCGCGGTCATGTGGATTCTTCCACGCGGCACCCATGCAGAAGCGGGTTGAACCGGCGTTTTTCGCCTTGCGCGCGGAGTCGAGGACCTGCTCGACCTCCATCAGGCGCTCTGACTCCAGGCCGGTTTTGTAGCGCGCGCTCTGCGGGCAGTATTTGCAGTCTTCGGGGCAGGCGCCGGTCTTGATCGACAGCAGCGTGCTGACCTGAACATGGCGAGGATCGAAGTGCTGACGATGCACCTGTTGCGCTTCAAACATCAGCTCAAGGAAAGGTTTATTGAATAATTCAGTAACTTGCGACATCGTCCAGCGTGCGTGGTGAGCCATTGGGCTTCTCCAAAGGGTTTTGTTAATTTTCGGTTCGGTTTATACTCGTAAACCTAAAACTTTTCAAAATGGTTTACAAGTCGATTATGACCCAGGACGATCTCGCCTTCGACAAGCAGCATATCTGGCACCCTTACACCTCCACCACCCGCCCCCTTCCCGTCTATCCGGTGGCCTCTGCCCACAGCTGCGAGCTGCATCTCGCCAGCGGCGAGCGGCTGGTTGACGGAATGTCCTCCTGGTGGGCGGCCATTCACGGATACAACCATCCGCGCCTGAACGCGGCGATGAAGGCCCAGATTGACCAGATGTCGCACGTGATGTTTGGCGGGATCACCCATCAGCCCGCGGTAGATTTATGCCGTCGCCTGGTGGCGATGACGCCTGAATCGCTGGAGTGCGTTTTCCTGGCCGATTCCGGCTCGGTGGCGGTGGAAGTGGCGATGAAGATGGCGCTGCAGTACTGGCATGCGAAGGGCGAAACGCGCCAGCGGTTCCTCACCTTCCGCAACGGCTATCACGGGGATACCTTCGGGGCGATGTCGGTCTGCGATCCGGACAACTCCATGCACAGCCTGTGGAAGGGGTATCTGCCGGAAAACCTGTTTGCCCCTGCGCCGCAAAGCCGATTCGACGGCGAGTGGAACGAGATGGACATGGTGGGCTTCGCGCGGCTGATGGCGGCCCATCGCCATGAGATAGCCGCCGTTATTCTTGAGCCGATCGTGCAGGGCGCAGGCGGAATGCGGATGTATCATCCGGAATGGCTGAGGCGCATTCGCAAGATGTGCGACCGCGAGGGCATTCTGCTGATTGCCGATGAAATTGCCACCGGCTTTGGCCGCACCGGCAAGCTGTTTGCCTGCGAACACGCGGGCATTGCGCCGGATATTCTGTGTCTGGGTAAAGCGCTGACTGGCGGCACCATGACGCTCTCCGCCACCCTCACCACTCGTCAGGTTGCCGACACCATCAGCGACGGCGAGGCGGGCTGCTTTATGCACGGCCCGACGTTTATGGGCAACCCGCTGGCCTGCGCCGTGGCAAGCGAAAGCCTCGCCATTCTGGAGAGCGGCGAGTGGCAGACGCAGGTCGCGGCGATTGAGGCACAGCTGAAAGGAGAGCTGAGCGCCGCCTCGGGGGCGAATTTTGTGGCGGACGTGCGCGTGCTCGGTGCCATCGGGGTAATTGAAACCACCCGCCCGGTGAACATGGCGGCGCTGCAGCGCTTCTTCGTTGAGCAGGGCGTCTGGGTGCGGCCTTTCGGCAAGCTTATCTACCTGATGCCGCCGTACAGCATCACGCCGGAGCAGCTGCGTAAATTAACCGACGCGGTCGTAACAGCCGTTAACATTCCCGCGCATTTCGCGATTTAATCCCATGCGTTACACTTCCTGAACGAGTGAATAACGAGGGTAAACCGTATGAAAATCATCAGTAAAGATCTGCGCGACGGTGAAAAACTCCCCGAACGCCACGTTTTCAACGGCATGGGCTATCAGGGGGATAATATCTCCCCGCACCTGGCGTGGGACGACGTTCCTGCAGGAACCAAAAGCTTTGTCGTGACCTGCTACGACCCGGACGCGCCGACCGGCTCGGGCTGGTGGCACTGGGTTGTGGCGAACCTGCCCGCCGACACGCGCGTGCTGCCGCAGGGTTCCGGTTCAGACCTGGTTGCCCTGCCTGAAGGTGCCATTGAGACGCGCACTGACTTTGGTAAAGCGGGCTACGGCGGCGCAGCGCCACCAAAAGGGGAAACCCACCGCTATATCTTCACGGTGCACGCGCTGGATGTGGAGAAGATTGAGATCGATGAAGGCGCGAGCGGCGCGATGGTCGGGTTTAACGTGCATTTCCATTCCCTGGGGAGCGCGTCGATTACGGCGATGTATTCCTGAAAAAAGCCGGGTGGCGGCTACGCCTTACCCGGCCTGGATTTCGCATTCGTAGGCCCGGTAAGCGCAGCGCCACCGGGCAAAACATCACAGCACCGAAGGTAGCAGTCCTACAAGGCGTCCCTCTTCCAGAAGCTGCATCGCCTTATCAATATCCGGCGCAAAGAAGCGGTCGTCATCGTAATGCGTGACGTGCTCGCGCAGCACATGGCGCGCCTGCTCCAGCAGCGGGCTGGATTTAAGCCCTTCGCGCAGATCGATACCCTGACACGCCGCCAGCCACTCCACCGCCAGCACGCCGCGGGTGTTGGAGGCCATTTCCCAGAGACGACGCCCGGCAGCGGGTGCCATCGAAACGTGATCTTCCTGGTTCGCCGAAGTTGGCAGGCTGTCCACGCTGTGCGGGTGCGACAGGGCTTTGTTCTCGCTTGCCAGCGCTGCGGCCGTCACCTGAGCGATCATAAAGCCTGAGTTAACCCCGCCGTTACGCACCAGGAACGGTGGCAGCTGGGACATGTGTTTATCCATCATCAGCGCGATGCGGCGCTCGGATAACGCCCCGACTTCGGCAATCGCCAGCGCGATATTATCCGCCGCCATCGCCACCGGCTCGGCGTGGAAATTGCCCCCGGAGACCACCTCGTTTTCCTCGGCGAATACCAGCGGGTTGTCGGAGACCGCGTTGGCCTCCACCAGCAGCACCTCTGCTGCCTGGCGCAGCTGCGTCAGGCACGCGCCCATCACCTGCGGCTGACAGCGCAGGGAATACGGATCCTGCACCTTCTCGCAGTTATGGTGTGAATCCGCAATCTCACTCGTGTCGGTGAGCACGTGGCGGTACATGGCGGCGGCATCAATCTGCCCGCGCTGGCCGCGCACCGCGTGAATACGCGCGTCAAACGGACGACGCGAGCCGAGCACCGCCTCGGTGGTCAGCGCACCGCACACCACCGCGGAGGCGAACAGATCTTCCGCTTCAAACAGGCCGCGCAGCGCAAAGGCCGTCGACGCCTGCGTGCCGTTGAGCAGCGCCAGCCCCTCTTTTGCCGCGAGAGTGATTGGCGTTAAGCCGGCTTTTGCCAGCGCTTCTTTCGCAGGGAGCCACTCGCCCTGCCAGCGCGCTTTGCCCTCACCCAGCAGCAGCAGCGACATGTGCGCCAGCGGGGCGAGATCGCCGGAGGCACCGACGGAACCTTTTGCCGGGATCCACGGATAGACTTCTGCATTCACCAGGGCCATCAGCGCCTGGATCACGCTCAGGCGAATGCCCGAGAAACCGCGCGCCAGGCTGTTGATTTTGAGCACCATCATCAAACGGACAATCTCATCATCCAGCGGCTGGCCGACGCCTGCCGCGTGCGACAGCACCAGCGAACGCTGTAAGTTTTCCAGATCGTGCGTGGCGATGCGGGTCTGCGCCAGCAGGCCAAAGCCGGTGTTAATCCCGTAGGCGGTGCGCCCTTCGGCAACAATCGCTTCTACGCAGGCGACGCTGTCGTTTATCGCGGCGTGGGCGCTTTCATCAAGTGAAAGGGTGACCGGCTGGCGCCAGACGTTACGCAGCTGTTTGAGCGTCAGCGAGCCGGGAGTGAGTGTTAACGCGTTCATGCATGCTTTCCTTGTGTGGCAGGGATCATCGGCAGGTTCAGTCCCTGCTCTTTGGCACAGTCAATGGCAATCTCGTAACCCGCATCCGCGTGACGCATCACGCCGGTTGCCGGGTCGTTGTGCAGCACGCGGGCGATGCGCGCGGCCGCTTCATCGGTTCCGTCACAGACAATGACCATACCTGAGTGCTGGGAGAAGCCCATCCCGACGCCGCCGCCGTGGTGCAGAGAGACCCAGGTGGCGCCGCTGGCGGTATTCAGCAAGGCATTAAGCAATGGCCAGTCGGAGACCGCGTCAGATCCGTCGCGCATGGCTTCGGTTTCACGGTTTGGGCTGGCGACGGAGCCGGAGTCCAGATGGTCGCGGCCAATGACGATAGGCGCGGAGACTTCACCGCTGCGCACCATTTCGTTGAAGGCCAGACCCAGCTTTTGCCGCCACTCCAGCCCTACCCAGCAGATGCGCGCCGGCAAGCCCTGGAAGCTGATGCGTTCGCGAGCCATATCCAGCCAGTGGTGCAGGTGTTCGTCGTCTGCGACGATCTCCTTCACTTTGGCGTCGGTTTTGTAGATATCCTGCGGATCGCCGGACAAGGCCACCCAGCGGAACGGGCCGATGCCGCGGCAGAACAGCGGACGGATATAGGCAGGCACGAAGCCGGGGAAGTCGAAGGCGTTATTCACGCCCATCTCTTTCGCCATCTGGCGGATGTTGTTGCCGTAGTCAAAGGTTGGAATACCCAACTGGCTGAAGGCCAGCATCGCGGAGACGTGTTCCGCCATCGAACGCTTAGCCGCCAGTACCGTGCCTTCAGGGTCGGTTTCCGCTTTTTGCTGGTAGTCTTCCCACGTCCAGCCTTTTGGCAGGTAACCGTGCAGCGGGTCATGGGCGCTGGTCTGGTCGGTAACGAGATCCGGACGCACGCCGCGGGCAACCAGCTCCGGCAGAATATCCGCCGCGTTGCCGCACAGGGAAATCGACACCGCTTTGCCTTCAGCGGTGTACTTTTTGATGCGCGCCAGCGCGTCATCAAGATTCTCGGCCTGTTCATCGACGTAACGGGTGCGCAGACGGAAATCAATGCGGCTCTGCTGGCATTCAATGTTCAGCGAGCACGCGCCGGCCAGCGTGGCGGCCAGCGGCTGCGCGCCACCCATCCCGCCCAGACCGGCGGTAAGCACCCAGCGGCCCTTCAGCGAGCCGTTATAGTGCTGACGCCCCGCTTCCACGAAGGTTTCGTAGGTGCCCTGCACAATCCCCTGGCTGCCGATGTAAATCCAGCTCCCGGCGGTCATCTGGCCATACATCGCCAGCCCTTTCGCGTCCAGCTCGTTGAAGTGTTCCCAGGTGGCCCAGTGCGGCACGAGGTTAGAGTTGGCGATCAGCACGCGCGGCGCGTTCTTATGGGTTTTAAATACGCCAACCGGCTTGCCGGACTGCACCAGCAGGGTTTCGTCGTGTTCGAGTTCGGTCAGGGATTTTACAATTGCGTCATAGCATTCCCAGTTGCGTGCGGCGCGGCCTATGCCGCCGTAGACCACCAGTTCGTGGGGGTTTTCCGCCACCTCAGGATCAAGGTTGTTCATCAACATGCGCAGCGGGGCTTCGGTGAGCCAGCTTTTGGCAGTAAGCGTGGTACCGCGCGCGGCGCGGACGTCCTGCTGGCGGTATTTACCTGACGACATTGTGTGCTCCTCATAAGGGACAGATGATGCATTTAGATATACTTGTATAGACAAGCACACACAAGGTCGGATTTAACAAAAAAGATACAATTTTGTTATATTGCGTTAGCGATCACGCTTATAAAACTTATGACATAAAGTGGCCCTGCAGCCGGTAACGGTTCCCCGGGAAAAGCAGTCGGGCATGCGACACGATATGTGACGATGACCAGGTACGACGGCGGATCAGCAGGCACGGATCGTGTTCTTTAATGCGCAACAGCTCGCACTCCTGCGGCGTCGCGCGTACGGCCTCTACAATGTGCTCCCCTTCCGTGAGCGGTGCGACGAGCGAGAGATACGCGTGCGGCGTGGTGTGGGTGTAATCCTGGTTCAGGTATTCCGGTATCCGCTCTGCGTTGACGCAGCGATCTTCAATCTGCACCGGAATGTCGTTTTCAAAATGCACCATCACAGAGTGGAAGATGCGGCTACCCTCTTTGACATTTAGCTCAACGGCCTGCTCGGCGCTGGCCTGGGTCTCTTCCAGCACCAGCACTTCGCAGCGGTGCTGATGATTACGCGAGGTTATCTCATCGGCAATGCTGCGGATTTCAAACAGGGCGGACTGCCCTTTCGGTTCCGCCACGAACGTCCCCACGCCCTGCAGGCGCACCAGAAGTCCTTCGTCGGTGAGCTCGCGCAGCGCCCGGTTGACAGTCATCCGGCTAAAACCGAACTGCGCCACCAGCTCGGCCTCCGACGGAATGCGATCGTGCGGGCGCCAGACGCCGGTAGCAATCTTTTCGCTGATCGCCTGTTTCACCTTTTCATAGAAAGGCGCGGGCGGGCTCGGTTGCGGCAGGGGTGAGCGTGAAAACATCGTGACTCCTTTAATAGTGTTATGCCCACCAGTGAGCAATTTGCCAGGCCAGACGGGCGGCGAGCTTTGCGCCCTGTCCGTCCCGATCGTACTGCGGGTTAAACTCTACCAGATCGGCGGCCTGCAGCTTACCGCTGCGGCAGATTTGTTCAATAACCGGCATTAGATCCATTGCCGGGACGCCTAACGCCGCAGGGGCGGAAACGGCAGGCATTTCGCCCGCGGGCAGGACATCCAGATCGATTGTCAGATAGACACGATCGGCCTGTGCCAGCACCTTTTCCAGCGCCGATAATGCCTCGCGTCTGAAATGAAGATCCTCCACCAGCGTGACGTTCAGGCGTTCGGCCTCATCCCACAGAGCCTGGGTGTTCGCCGCGCGGCTGACGCCAAAGCAGGCGTAGCGAAACTCGCGCCCGCATTCATCACAGTATTGAGCCAGCTGACGAAACGGCGTACCGGACGTCGCCCGGTCGGCCTTGCGCAGGTCGAGATGCGCATCCAGGTTTATCACCGCCACGCGCTCGCCGGGGAATGCATCCAGAACACCCCGTCCATGCGCCCAGGCAGTTTCATGCCCGCCGCCAAACACCAGCGTGCGCATCCCGGACTGCTGGCAGGCCGTCACGGCATCGCTTAACGCCCGCTGCGCGGGTTCAAGCTCATCGCCTTCAACGTACACCGAGCCCATATCCGCCAGCCGTTCGTGTCCCTGATGGCTTGCCATATTCGCCAGCGCTTTGCGCAGAATATCAGGGGCCTGCGCGGCGCCGGGCCTGCCCTGATTACGTTTAACCCCTGCATCGCATTCAAAGCCTATCAGCGCGATGCCGGATGAAAGCGGCGTGAACAGCGCCTGCTGTTGTATCGTCTGGAAAATGCGCGTTGCGTTGCTGGCTTCGGCGCTGTCGTCTCGCCCCTTCCAGACCGTTTCGGCGACGGGCCGCCATAACTTCATACTGCCTCCCCACGGAAAATACGTTGATGCAGCGGATTGCGTCCCGGCTCGTAGACCATCTCCACCGGGTGGTGAGCATCCCAGACGATAAAATCAGCGACAAACCCCGGCTGCAGCTGCCCGTGCGTTGCGCCGCGGCCCAGCGCCTGCGCCGCATGGCGCGTGACGCCAGCCCAGGCCTCTTCAGGGGTGAGGCCAAACTGGACGCAGGCCATATTCATCGCCAGGTGCAGGCTGGCAAACGGGCTGGTGCCGGGGTTATAGTCGGTGGCGACGGCCATCGGCACACCACGTTTTCGGAGCTGATCAACCGGCGGACGCTGGCGCTCCTGCAGAAAATAGAACGCGCCGGGGAGCAGTACCGCAACCGTACCGCTTTGCGCCATCGCCTGAACGCCCGCGTCGTCGAGATATTCGATATGATCGGCCGACAGTCCGTTATATTGGCTGACCAGCGCAGCTCCGCCCTGATTCGACAGCTGTTCAACATGCCCTTTCACCGGGATACCGAGCGCGGCGGCGGCCTGGAAGAGGCGCTCGGTTTGCGACGGGGTAAAGCCGACGTTTTCACAAAACACGTCTACTGCTTCATATAACTCTTTTTGCCACAGCGTGGGCAGGATCTGCTCGCAAACCAGCGTGAGGTACGCATCCGGATCCTGTCGGTATTCCGGCGGAACCGCATGAGCCGCCAGCAGCGTTGGGCTGATATCAACCGGGTTATTGAGGCTCAGCTGGCGGGCAACCTGCAGCATCTTCTCTTCGGCCTCGGCGTTGAGTCCGTATCCCGATTTGATTTCAACGGTCGTTATACCTTCATTCATCAGACGCTGGAGCCGCTGCTGCGCCAGTTTCAGCAGGGTTTCCAGGGAACTGCTGCGCGTTGCCGTCACAGTGGCGTTAATCCCGCCCCCCTGAGCGCTTATGGTCTGGTAAGAGACGCCGTTCAGACGCTGTTCCCACTCCGCCGCGCGGTCGCCGCCAAATACCAGATGGGTATGGCAGTCAATCAGGCCAGGCGTGACCAGACGTCCCTCAAGATCGATGACGTGACGGTGTCCGGAAGGAAGGTCAGATTCAGGGAGCACGCCAAGGATAGTTTGGCCGCGCACGACCAGCGCGTGCTGCTCTTTCAGGCCATAAGGCGCTGATGTATCGGGAACCATTGTTGCCAGGCGCGCATTTCGCCATATAACATCGTCAGGTTGAAGCTGCATGGGCATTCCACTTGTCATGGGTTGTATAGACATTTATTTGCATCCATCGTCTGCTGTCAACCGCCTTGAGGGAAAATGTTATTTATTTGTGATGACTTTCCCGTCACCTCCGGGCAAAAAATGCAACTTTTACCCTTTTTATCTTCCCGTTTCGCTCAACTTAGTATAAAAAAGCAGGCTATTTCGTCTATCCCGTAAAGACTTGCATACCCAGGAGCTTCACCTTGAACATTTCCAGGATTTCCCGTCTGGCGTTAGCGCTCGCCTTTGGCGTGACATTATCCGCATGCAGTTCTACACCACCGGATCAGCGTCCTTCTGAGCAGGTAGCGCCCGGTACCGCCTCCCGCCCGATTTTGTCCGCGGATGAAGCGAAGAATTTCGACCGCGCCCATTACTTCTCGGCGATGGATCCTAACGCCGCGCCGTGGACACCGGCTTCTATTAACCTGCCTAAACAGCCTGACTTCGTTGTTGGCCCGGCTGGCGCGCAGGGCGTAACGCATACCTCTATCCAGGCAGCGGTTGACGCGGCAATCACTAAACACAGCGCGTCTCGCCAGTACATCGCGATCCTGCCGGGTGAATACGAAGGCACCGTGTATGTTCCGGCGGCTCCTGGCAGCATTACGATTTATGGTCTGGGTGAAAAAGCCATCGACGTAAAAATTGGCCTGGCGATTGATTCCGAAATCGACAGCACCGCCTGGCGTCACCTGGTGAACCCGGCAGGCAAATATATGCCGGGCAAACCGGCGTGGTATATGTTTGATAACTGCCAGAGCAAGCGTTCCGCCACCGTTGGCGTGATGTGCTCGGCGGTATTCTGGTCGCAGAATAATGGCCTGCAACTGCAGAACCTGACCATTCAGAATACCCTGGGTGACAGCGTGGATGCCGGTAACCATCAGGCCGTGGCGCTGCGTAGCGACGGCGATAAGGTGCAGATTAACAACGTCAATATTCTGGGCCGTCAGAACACCTTCTTCGTGACCAACAGCGGCGTACAGAACACGCTGCAGAACAACCGTCTGACCCGTACGCTGGTGACCAACAGCTACGTTGAAGGTGACGTTGATCTGGTGTCCGGTCGCGGCGCGGTAGTGTTTGATAACACCGATTTCCGCGTGGTGAATTCCCGTACCCAGCAGGAAGGCTATGTGTTTGCTCCGGCAACCCAGTCTAACCTGTTTTACGGCTTCCTGGCCGTGAACAGCCGCTTTAACGCGGCCGGTGACGGCGTGGCGCAGCTGGGCCGCTCCCTGGACGTGGACTCTGCGACCAACGGCCAGGTCGTTATCCGCGACAGCGTGATCAACGAAGGCTTTAACGTGGCGAAGCCGTGGGCTGATGCGGCTGTCTCCAAACGTCCGTTCTCCGGCAACACCGGTGCGGTGGACGATAAAGGAAACGTGCAGCGCAACCTGAACGACGCGAACTTCAACCGCATGTGGGAATACAACAACCGCGGTCTGGGCAGCAACGTGGTTGCTGAGCCGAAGCAGTAACGAGATGAGAGTAAAAGGGGGAGTTTAATCCCCCTTTTTACTGCGACTGAATGCGTCAGGCTCCAAACTTAAGATACGCATCCAATAGTTGCATAATCGCAACCATGAGTTGCAGGAACAGAATTGCCCATTCCACACCGCTCATACGCCACTCCTTTGGTATAGAGCACTTCTCCTCTGGTTTACCTTTCCGCTGCCTGTCACCAGAGGTGTGTTGGTTATGTTTTGATGTGCTCCGCAGTTTAGGCACCGTCGGCACCACCCGACAGCCAGGACTTAAAAAGGATCCTGAATTGCGGAACTGCAACACATCGAACCAACGCACAGAATGATATCAAATCACTACTGTACATAAAAACAGTTAAAACCAATTTAGGAATTTATAAAGCAAAAGCACTTAAGTGACTGATTATTATTTATATACTATTCACTGATCATTCCGTGTTCTCCTTTGTTCGTTGACGATGAATTTACATCGCCTTGAGTCGACATTATGATGACCCTGTTGGTTACGTTTTGATGTGCTCACCCGGCTACCACCGGGCATAAAAAAACCTCGCATCCGCGAGGTTTTTTTGTTTTAAGCCGCTTAGTGAGCGTTAACCACCACCCACATTGGCCCCTGACCTACCGCATAGCGTCCTTTCTCTTCCAGCAGGCCCTGCTCGCCTGTGATTTCATACAGCGCGATGTGGTGGGATTTCTGCCCCGCCGCAATCAGGTATTTACCGCTGTGATCGATATTAAAGCCGCGCGGCTGGGTTTCCGTTGGCTGGAAGCCCTCAATAGCCAGCACGCTGCCATCTTCGGAGACGCTAAACACGGTAATCAGGCTGGAGGTGCGGTCGCAGGCGTACAGATGGCGACCATCCGGCGTGATGTGAATATCTGCCGCCCAGCGAGTGTCAGAGAAGTCAGACGGCATCATATCCAGTGTCTGCACGCACTCAATCTGGCCGTTTGGATCTTTCAGCTCCCATACGTCCACCGAGCTGTTAAGTTCGTTAACGACGTAGGCATACTGCTGGTTCGTGTGGAATACCATATGTCGAGGACCTGCGCCCTCAACGGTGGTGACTTCAGCAGGATTCTGCGCCACCAGGTGACCATCGTCGCTCAGGGTGAACAGGCAGATTCGATCCTGCTTCAGCGCAGGCACCCACAGCGTGCGGTTGTCCGGGGAGATATTCGCCGAATGGCAGCCTTCCAGCCCTTCCACCACGTCGACAGTTTCTACCGGAATACCATCGTCAAGACGGGTCACGCTGACGCAACCGGCATTGTAAGACCCGCTAAAAATGAAGCGGCCTTTACGATCGGTCGAGATGTGGGTTGGGCTGCCCGGCAGTGGCGCTTCAGCGGTGTAGGTCAGCGCGCCGTCGTCAGGAGAGATGCGGTAGGCCAGCACGCGAAACTCCGGGCGCACACCCACGTATAAGAAACGTTTATCCGGGCTGACGACCATCGGTTGCACCTGGCCCGGCACATCAACAACCTGAACCAGCGTGAGCGAACCTTCTGCATTCAAGCGCCAGACGTGGATCTGCTGACTTTCAGGACTGGCGGTATAAACGGTTTGTTTCATGAATACTCCTTTCCTCACTGCACGTGAAAGTGATTATTTTTAACGGTGAATGCTGAATTTTAGCCAGGAATTTTGCAGCGATTTACTCTCGGTGTAACATCCCCTGAGACCTAAAATTCAACATTAACCCGGAAGAACAAATGACCTCGCGTGTGATTGCACTGGATTTAGACGGAACATTACTTACCCCTCAGAAAACCCTGCTCCCCTCCTCCCTTGAAGCGCTTAAACGCGCGCAGGAAGTGGGATATCAACTCCTTATCGTAACGGGTCGACATCACGTTGCCATTCACCCTTTTTATCAGGCACTGGCGCTGGATACACCTGCAATTTGTTGTAATGGCACTTATTTGTATGATTATCAGGCAAAAAAGGTTTTAGCCTCCGACCCGCTGCCGGTTCCCCAGGCGCTGCAGCTGATCGATCTGCTGGATGAGCATAATGTTCACGGCCTGATGTATGTGGATAACGCGATGGTGTACGAGCGCCCAACCGGCCATGTGGTACGCACCAGCAACTGGGCATTGTCCCTGCCAGAAGCGCAGCGTCCGGTCTTTACCCAGGTTTCCTCTCTGCGTCAGGCGGCCCAGGACGTTGAGGCTATCTGGAAGTTTGCCCTGACGGATGAAGACACCACCAAACTGAATACCTTCGCGAAACACGTCGAGGACACGCTGGGGCTGGAGTGCGAATGGTCCTGGCACGATCAGGTGGATATTGCCCGCAAAGGCAACAGCAAAGGCAAGCGCCTGACGCAGTACGTGGAATCGCAGGGCTGGTCAATGCAGGACGCGATCGCCTTCGGCGACAACTACAACGACATCAGCATGCTGGAAGCCGTCGGTACGGGCGTGGCGATGGGCAATGCCGACGACGCGGTAAAAGCGCGCGCTAACGTGGTGATTGGCGACAACACCACCGACAGCATCGCGCAGTACATTTATACCCACCTGCTGTAATCAGGCGGTGATCGAAACGCTCTTGATTTGCGCGTAAAGCCACAGGCCGGGCTTGATTGCTAACTCATCCCTGGCCCACGGGCTGATGCGCGCCCAGAGCGTCCTGCTACCCACGTCGAGCTTCACCTCTACCTGCCCGTTATCATCAAAACACTCCGCAACTTTGGCGCGCAGAATATTTCGAATACTGGTTTGCAGCGGCGGCTGCAGCACCAGCGAGACGTCCGACGCCTGGATGCGGATCCGCAGCGCGGACTGCAACGGTTTGTCGATCTTATTGACCCAAAGATGCTGGTCGCCCAGCGCCAGGGCGGTCATCGCGTAGTGCGGATGATGCTCCAGAACGCTCACCTTCAGGATGCTGCTCTGCTGTTCCCTGGGTAACCAGGGGTGCATCACGCTACTGCCCCACACCTCTTCCAGGTTGCCGAAGGCCTTCACGCTGCCCTCTTCCAGCACCAGCACTTTATCGGCCAGATGGAGGATCTCATCCAGTGAATGGCTGACGTAGAGCATCGGAATATTAATTTCGCGGGTCAGACGCTGCAGGTACGGCAGGAGCTCACGCTTGCGCGGAATATCCAGCGAGGCCAGCGGCTCGTCGAGCAGCAGCAGTTCGGGGGCGGTCAGCAACGCGCGGCCTATAGCCACACGCTGTTTCTCCCCGCCGGAGAGCGAGGACGGCAGCCTGTCGAGCAGGGGTTCAATGCCTAAAAGCGTCACCAGCTTATCAAACTGCCCGGCCATGCTTTTCGCCATACCGTAGCGCAGGTTGCCGCGCACGCTGTAGTGCGGGAACAAGCGCGCGTCCTGAAAAACATAACCGATGCGGCGTTTATCCGGCGAAAGGAAAATCTTGTTCTCCACGTCATTTAGGACGCGGTTGTTCAGGACAATGCGCCCTGACTGCGGGCGCGTCAGGCCGCTGATGGCGTTAATCAGAGACGTTTTACCCGCGCCCGACACGCCGAAGACGGCGGTGATGCCGCTCGCAGGCAGCGTCTCGTTAAGCGTCAGAGTATGGTTTCCCAGCGTCTGGGTGAAATTCAGTTCCAGCATCGTTATTTCCCCATCCGTTCGCGGCTTAGCCGTGCCAGCCATTCAGAAACCAGCAGCGAAACCAGGGCTAATACGATAGAGATGATGCACAGCCGCGCTGCGGCACTCTCTCCCCCTGGCGTCTGAATCAGGGTATACATGGCCGATGGGATGGTCCGCGTCTCGCCGGGAATGTTCGACACAAAGGTGATGGTCGCACCAAACTCGCCCAGCGAGCGGGCGAACGCCAGCACCGTCCCGACAATGATGCCCGGCAGCGTAAGCGGAAGCGTGATGGTAAAAAAGACGCGCCAGCGCCCGGCACCGAGCGTGCGGGCTGCCTGTTCGAGCTTCATATCCACGCCTTCCAGCGCGAGGCGGATCGCTCTGACCATCAGCGGGAATGACATCACCGCCGCCGCCAGTACCGCACCGCGCCAGCTAAAGGCAAAGGTGATTCCGAACCAGTCGTAGAGCTTTTCGCCGATAAAACCGCGTCGCCCCATCGAAATCAACAGCAGATAACCGACCACCACGGGCGGTAAAACCAGGGGAAGATGAAGGACGCTGTCGAGCAGCGCTTTGCCGGGGAACCGGCAGCGAACCAGTAGCCAGGCAAAAAAGATCCCAAAGGGCAAACTCAGCGCAACCGCCAGGGAAGAGACTTTAAGGCTCAGCAGAACAGCCTGCCATTCAGGATCGGTCAGTATCATCAGTGAGTCGTAAATCCATAACGTTTAAAGATTGCGGACGCCTCCGGCCCCTTCAGATAATCGCGGAAGGCCGTTACGGTCGCATTTTTATGTCCATCAACAATCGCCACAGGATATTCCACTTTCTTGTGGGAGTCCTCCGGGAAGGTTCCAACCACTTTTACGCCCTTGCTGGCAACTGCATCGGAACCATACACAATGCCCAGCGGAGCTTCGTTACGCTCCACCAGCGCCAGCGCGCCGCGCACATCTTCCGCCGGGGCCAGTTTTGGTGACAGGGTCTCCCACGCGCCCAGCTTTTGCAGCGCTTCTTTGGCGTAAATCCCGGCCGGAACGTGTTCCGGGTCACCCACCGCCAGACGGGCACCGTTCAGCAGGCGGGTCCAGTTTGTCTCTTTATTGATGGTGATTTCACCCTGCGTGCTGGCCTTCGGTGCAACCACAACAAGGCTATTGCCCAGCAGCGTTTCGCGGGTCGCCGCATCAATCGATTTCTTCTCCACCGCGTAGTCCATCCACTTCTGGTCAGCAGAGATAAACAGATCTGCCGGAGCGCCCGCTTCTATCTGCCGTGCCAGCGTAGAGGAAGAGGCAAAAGAGGAGACTACCTCGACGTTTTTCTCTTTTTTATACGCCGCCGCAATATCCTGCAGCGCGTTGGTCAACGACGCCGCCGCAAAGACCGTAATTTTACCTTCGTCCGCCAGCGCGTGTCCGGTAAGTGAAAGCGTCAGCGTTGCCCCTGCGAAAAGGCGTACCCATGAACGTGCCATCTGTAACTCCTGTGAGTAGCGTTATATACATATTAATATAACGGTATCGTCAGGGAGATCCCAGCGGTAATTCGTACCGCTCAAGGGGTAACACGGTGTGTTACGTTAAATAATATCGGCGAAAGTAAGAAAAGCTTGAGAGCAAAACGCCCGGGCAAGCCGGGCGTTTTGTGGGAAATTAATGCTGCTTTTTCGCACGGTCTCGGTGACCGATATTCGAAAAGACGTTGAACACTTCACCCAGGCCGTAGATGGCACCGAGGATGATGGCCATCACTACTGGTACCATGATCACGGCGAATACCAGACTTTTCAACAACTCTAACATGGTTTTCTCCAGATTTTGTGAATGGGCTATTCTACCCTGAAAAGTAAGAAAAACATCCCCTTTTGTGCGGTGCACTTTGCGCCCTGCACCATTTGGGTCACAATATTCTTTTTGCCAGGACACTGTTATGCAGGCCGAAATTCTTCTTACTCTCCGACTTCAGCAAAAGCTTTTCGCCGATCCCCGACGTATTGCCCTGCTTAAACAGATAGAACAAACCGGCTCAATTAGCCAGGGCGCTAAGAACGCCGGGATTAGCTATAAAAGCGCCTGGGATGCCATCAATGACATGAACACCCTGAGCGAGCATCCGCTGGTGGACAGAGCCACAGGGGGCAAAGGCGGTGGAGGTGCTGTTGTCACACGCTACGGCCTGCGCCTGATTCAGCTCTACGATCTCCTGGGCCAGATTCAGCAAAAAGCGTTCGATGTATTGAGTGACGACGACAACGTTCCGCTGGACAGCTTGCTGGCCGCCATTTCCCGCTTCTCGTTGCAGACCAGCGCCCGCAACCAGTGGTTTGGTACGGTGACGGCGCGCGATAATCTCCAGGTACAGCAGCATGTTGAGATCCTGCTTGCCGATGGTGTCACCCGTCTGAAAGCGGCGATAACGGCCCAGAGCGCAGAGCGCCTTGACCTGGATGAAGGTAAAGAGGTGCTGGTGTTGCTGAAAGCACCCTGGGTCAATATCACACGCGACCCGGACAAAGCAAAGGCGGCTGATAACCAGCTGCGGGGCACCATCAGCCATATCGAACGCGGCAAGGAGCAGTGCGAAGTGCTGATGCCCCTGGCAGACGGACAGGCGCTTTGCGCCACGGTCCCGCTCAGCGAGGCGAACGATTTAGAAGAAGGTGCTGTCGTCACCGCATATTTCAACGCGGACCGGGTGATTATCGCCACATTGTGCTGAGCGCATTGACAATCGTGACGAAAGTGCGTATCCCTGATATCTATTGCTGCAAAAAATGGGATACATCATGTCATCATTGCATATTTCGCAAGGTACGTTTCGTCTTAGCGATACCCGAACGCTGACGATTGCCGATCTGACAATACGCGCGGGTGAAAGCTGGGCGTTTGTTGGCACTAACGGCAGCGGTAAATCCGCGCTGGCCCGCGCGCTGGCCGGAGAGCTTACCCTTATCAAAGGCGAATGCCGGCGCGATTTCACGCGCCTGACGCGCCTGTCCTTTGAACAGCTGCAGAAGCTGGTCAGCGACGAGTGGCAGCGCAACAATACCGATTTACTCAGTCCTGGCGAAGAAGATACCGGCCGCACGGCGGCGGAAATTATTCAGGATGAGGTGAAAGATCCCGTCCGCTGTCAGCATCTGGCGGAACAGTTTGGCATTTCCGCGCTGCTGAACCGGCGCTTTAAGTACCTTTCTACCGGCGAGACGCGGAAAACGCTGCTGTGCCAGGCGCTCATGAGCCAGCCGGAGCTGCTGATTCTGGATGAGCCCTTTGACGGGCTGGATGTCCACTCCCGCGCCCAGCTGGCTGCCCTGCTGGACTCTCTGAATCAGGAAGGCTATACGATCGTACTGGTGCTGAACCGCTTTGATGAAATTCCTGACTTCGTGCAGAACGCGGGCGTGCTGGCAGACTGTAGCCTGATCGAAACCGGAGAAAAGTCCGCGCTGCTCCGACAGGCGCTGATTGCCCAGCTTGCGCACAGCGAAAAGCTGGCGGGCATTGCGCTGCCGGATCCCGACGCGCCGGCAGCACGCCACGGTCTCGATCCCCGGCAGCCGCTTATCGTCCTGCGCGATGGCGTAGTCTCCTATGACGAACGACCGATCCTGAATCACCTCAGCTGGACGGTCAATCCTGGCGAACACTGGCAGATTGTCGGTCCCAACGGCGCGGGGAAATCCACGCTGCTGAGCCTGATAACCGGCGATCACCCGCAGGGCTACAGTAACGATCTGACGCTGTTTGGCCGCCGTCGCGGCAGCGGCGAAACCATCTGGGATATCAAAAAGCACATTGGCTACGTTAGCAGCAGCCTGCATCTGGATTACCGGGTCAGTACCACGGTACGCAACGTGATCCTTTCCGGCTATTTTGATTCCATCGGCATTTATCAGGCAGTGTCAGATAAACAGCACAAGCTGGCCCAGCAGTGGCTGGATATTTTGGGGATGGATAACCGGGTGGCTGACGCGCCGTTTCATAGCCTGTCGTGGGGGCAGCAGCGCCTGGCACTGATCGTTCGCGCGCTGGTAAAACACCCTACGCTCCTGATCCTCGACGAGCCGCTGCAGGGGCTGGATCCGCTTAACCGACAGCTGGTCCGCCGCTTTGTGGACGTGCTGATTAGCGAAGGTGAAACGCAGCTGCTGTTCGTTTCACACCATACCGAAGATGCCCCCTCCTGCATCACCCACCGCCTCGAGTTTGTCGCGGACGGTGAGGGTTATCGCTACCTTCTCAGCAACGTAGATTAACCGCGGAGGGCACCGCCCTCCTCTTTTCAGATAACTTGCATCAATACATCGCTATCTCTTTGATCTAGAATGCTCTACGTCATCGAAAAAGCGGGTGTGAAAACGAGTGTAAACGATTCCACTATTTTATCCCATGTCACACTTTTCGCGTCTCTGTTATGCTATGTTTATTACATACCATAGGCCCAATGGAGCGAATTATGCGAGTTCTGGTAACAGGTGGTAGCGGTTACATCGGAAGTCATACCTGTGTGCAACTGCTGCAAAATGGTCACGATGTGATCATCCTCGACAACCTGTGCAATAGTAAGCGCAGCGTGCTGCCGGTGATTGAACGTCTTGGCGGTAAACAGCCGACTTTCGTGGAAGGCGACATCCGCAACGAAGCGCTGATGACCGAGATCCTTCACGACCACGCCATCGAAGCGGTCATCCACTTCGCGGGGCTGAAAGCGGTCGGTGAATCCGTTGCGAAACCGCTTGAGTATTACGACAACAACGTCAACGGTACCCTGCGTCTGATCTCCGCCATGCGCGCGGCAAACGTCAAAAACTTTATCTTTAGCTCCTCCGCCACCGTCTATGGCGATCAGCCAAAAATTCCTTACGTTGAAAGCTTCCCGACCGGTACGCCGCAAAGCCCATACGGCAAAAGCAAGCTGATGGTAGAGCAGATCCTGACCGACCTGCAAAAAGCCCAGCCGGAGTGGAGCATCGCATTGCTGCGCTACTTCAACCCGGTCGGTGCCCATCCGTCTGGCGATATGGGTGAAGATCCGCAGGGTATCCCGAACAACCTGATGCCGTACATCGCCCAGGTGGCGGTAGGCCGTCGCGAGTCGCTGGCCATTTTTGGCAATGACTACCCCACCGAAGATGGCACCGGCGTGCGTGACTATATCCACGTGATGGATTTAGCAGACGGCCACGTTGCAGCCATGCAGCAGCTGGCTGACAAACCGGGCGTGCATATTTATAACCTCGGCGCCGGGGTCGGCAGCAGCGTGCTGGACGTGGTTAACGCCTTCAGCAAAGCCTGCGGTAAGCCGGTGAACTACCACTTCGCTCCGCGTCGTGATGGCGACCTGCCTGCTTACTGGGCCGATGCCACCAAAGCCGATAAAGAACTTAACTGGCGTGTCACCCGCACGCTTGATGAAATGGCACAGGATACCTGGCACTGGCAGTCACGCCACCCGCAGGGTTATCCGGACTAAGGATCCGTCATGACTTCGTTTAATCCCGTCGATCATCCGCATCGTCGTTTTAACCCGCTAAGCGGGCAATGGATTTTGGTCTCTCCGCATCGCGCCAAGCGTCCCTGGCAGGGGGCGCAGGAGACGCCTGCAAAACAGACCCTGCCGCAGCACGACCCGGATTGCTTCCTCTGTCCGGGCAACACGCGCGTGACCGGGGATAAAAACCCGGACTACAAAAGCACCTTCGTGTTTACCAACGATTTTGCCGCCCTGATGACCGACACCCCGGATGCCCCCGCGAGCCACGACCCGCTGATGCGCTGCGAAAGCGCGCGCGGTACCAGCCGCGTGATCTGCTTCTCGCCCGATCACAGCAAAACGCTGCCGGAGCTGAGCGTGGACGCGCTGAAAGAGGTGGTCAGCACCTGGCAGGAGCAAACCGCTGAGCTGGGGCAGAGCTATCCGTGGGTGCAGGTGTTCGAAAACAAAGGCGCGGCGATGGGCTGCTCCAACCCGCATCCGCACGGCCAGGTCTGGGCGAACAGCTTCCTGCCTAACGAAGCCGAGCGTGAAGACCGTCTCCAGAAGGACTATTTCGCAGAAAACGGCTCCCCCATGCTGGTGGACTACACCCAGCGCGAGCTGGCTGACGGCAGCCGTACCGTAGTGGAAACCGAACACTGGCTGGCGGTCGTGCCTTACTGGGCCGCCTGGCCGTTTGAGACGCTGCTGCTGCCGAAAGCGCACGTTCAGCGCATTACCGATCTCAGCGACGCGCAGCGCGACGACCTGGCGCTGGCGCTGAAAAAGCTGACCAGCCGTTACGACAACCTGTTCCAGTGCTCCTTCCCGTACTCCATGGGCTGGCACGGCGCGCCGTTTAACGGCGAAGATAATCAGCACTGGCAGCTGCACGCCCATTTCTATCCGCCGCTGCTGCGCTCTGCAACGGTGCGTAAATTTATGGTGGGCTATGAAATGCTGGCGGAAACCCAGCGTGACCTGACGGCGGAACAGGCGGCAGAGCGTCTGCGTGCCGTCAGCGACGTCCACTATCGCGAATCAGGAGTCTAAAAATGAGTCTGAAAGATAAAACACAATCCCTGTTTGCTGAGAAATTTGGCTACCCTGCCACCCACGTAATTCAGGCGCCTGGTCGCGTCAACCTGATCGGCGAGCACACCGACTACAACGACGGCTACGTTCTGCCGTGCGCCATCGATTACCAGACGGTTATCAGCTGTGCGAAGCGCGACGACCGTAAAGTCCGCGTCATTGCGGCGGATTACGGTAATGAGACGGACGAGTTTTCCCTTGATGCCCCGATTGTGACGCACGACAGCCAGCAGTGGTCTAACTACGTGCGCGGCGTAGTGAAGCATCTGCAGAAGCGCAACAAGAATTTCGGCGGTGCCGATTTAGTCATCAGCGGCAACGTGCCGCAGGGTGCGGGCTTAAGCTCGTCGGCCTCGCTCGAAGTGGCCGTGGGAACCGTCTTCCAGCAGCTGTATCATCTGCCGCTGGAGGGGGCGCAAATTGCCCTGAACGGTCAGGAAGCGGAAAACCAGTTCGTGGGCTGCAACTGCGGCATTATGGACCAGCTGATCTCCGCGCTGGGCAAAAAAGAGCATGCTTTACTGATCGACTGCCGCTCGCTTGGTACCAAAGCCGTTCCCCTGCCAAAAGGCGCGGCCGTCGTGATTATCAACAGTAACTTTAAACGCACGCTGGTGGGCAGCGAGTACAACACCCGCCGCGAACAGTGCGAAACCGGCGCGCGCTTCTTCCAGCAGCCTGCCCTGCGCGACGTGACGCTCGATGAATTTAACAAAGTGGCGCACGAGCTGGATCCTGTCGTCGCCAGACGCGTGCGTCACGTGCTGACCGAAAACGCCCGTACCGTTGAAGCCGCCTCCGCGCTGGCGAAAGGCGACCTGAAACGCATGGGTGAACTGATGGCAGAATCTCACGCCTCCATGCGGGATGATTTTGAGATCACCGTGCCGCAAATCGACACCCTGGTGGAAATCGTCAAAGCGGTTATTGGCGATAAAGGCGGCGTGCGCATGACGGGCGGCGGCTTTGGCGGCTGCATCGTCGCGCTGGTGCCGGAAGAGCTGGTCCCTGCCGTCCAGGACGCCGTGGCGAAGCAGTACGAAGCACAAACGGGCATCAAAGAAACGTTCTATGTATGTAAAGCATCACAAGGAGCCGGACAGTGCTAAACGAAACACCTACCCTCGCACCGGATGGTCTGCCGTATCGCCTGTTAACCCTGCGCAACAGCGCGGGGATGGTGGTTACGCTGATGGACTGGGGTGCGACCCTGCTTTCTGCCCGCGTACCGATGCCGGACGGCAGCGTGCGCGAAACCCTGCTGGGCTGCGCCTCACCCGAGCAGTACGTTAATCAGTCTGCCTATCTGGGCGCGTCCGTCGGGCGCTATGCCAACCGCATCGCGAAAAGCCGTTTTGAGCTCGACAGCGTGCAGTACTCCCTGCTGCCAAGCCAGGGCGAGAACCAGCTTCACGGCGGTCCGGACGGGTTTGATAAACGCCGCTGGAAAATTGTTCGTCAAAACGACGGCGAAGTGCTGTTGTCGCTGGATTCGCTTGATGGCGATCAGGGCTTCCCGGGGAACCTTACCGCGTCCGCGCGCTTTACGCTGACGGACGACAACCGTATCGCTATTGAATACCGTGCGACGGTCGACAAGCCGTGTCCGGTTAACCTGACTAACCATGCCTACTTCAATCTCGACGGCAACCAGTGCGACGTGCGTAACCACAAGCTGCAGATCCTGGCGGACGCGTATCTGCCGGTTGACGAGATGGGCATTCCGTATCAGGGCCTGAAAGAGGTGAGCGGGACCAGCTTTGACTTCCGCAGCGCGAAAGTTATCGCCCAGGATTTCCTGAGCGATGACGATCAGCGCAAGGTGAAAGGCTACGATCACGCATTCCTGCTGCACGCCAAAGGTGATGTGAAGCAGCCTGCCGCACAGGTCTGGTCCAGCGATGAGAAACTGCAGATGACGGTGTATACCACCGCCCCTGCCCTGCAATTCTACTCGGGCAACTACCTCGGCGGCACGACGGCGCGCGAACACAATGAGTACAGCGACTGGCAAGGACTTGCGCTTGAGAGCGAGTTCCTGCCGGACAGCCCCAATCATCCTGAATGGCCGCAGCCGGACTGCGTGCTGCGCCCCGGTGAAGAGTACATTAGCGTGACGGAATACCATTTTATTCCGAAATGATTTCCAGCCCTCCCATCGGAGGGCTTTTTTCTGCGCGTCTTGCTGAAAATAGCGCCGATCGCTGACAAAATCCTAACCCTGGATTCACAAGCATCTTACACTCAGAGACTATTTTCGCTATGGTTAGGGTTAAGCGTTGCTGCTGGCACGGCCACAGCAATATAATGAGAATTGTTATCATTCTAAAAATGCTTGAGGAGTAAGAGATGGCTATTACTAAGCTGGTCCTGGTGCGTCACGGCGAAAGCCAGTGGAACAACGAAAACCGCTTTACCGGTTGGTACGACGTTGATCTGTCCGAGAAAGGCGTAAGCGAAGCAAAAGCAGCAGGTAAACTGCTGAAGGAAGAAGGCTTCAGCTTTGATTTTGCTTACACCTCTGTGCTGAAACGTGCCATCCACACCCTGTGGAACGTGCTGGACGAACTGGATCAGGCCTGGCTGCCGGTTGAGAAATCCTGGAAACTGAACGAGCGTCACTACGGTGCGCTGCAGGGTCTGAACAAAGCGGAAACCGCTGAGAAATACGGTGACGAGCAGGTTAAACAGTGGCGTCGCGGCTTCGCGGTGACCCCACCAGAGCTGACCAAAGATGACGAGCGCTATCCGGGCCACGACCCGCGCTACGCGAAACTGACCGATGCTGAGCTGCCAACCACCGAGAGCCTGGCACTGACCATCGACCGCGTTGTGCCTTACTGGAACGAAACCATTCTGCCACGCCTGAAAAGCGGTGAGCGCGTGATCATCGCTGCTCACGGTAACTCCCTGCGCGCGCTGGTGAAATACCTGGACAACATGGGCGAAGACGAGATCCTCGAACTGAACATCCCAACTGGCGTACCGCTGGTATATGAGTTCGACGAAAACTTCAAGCCAATCAAACACTACTACCTGGGTAACGCGGACGAGATCGCAGCGAAAGCAGCGGCTGTCGCGAACCAGGGTAAAGCGAAGTAATTTTCGCCGGACATAAAAAAAGCGCGGAGCCTTCCGCGCTTTTTTATTTGTGCGTGAGGACTCAGCCGCGGCGCGCTTTTACCGCATTCGCCAGCTGACGCAGGATGGCATCGGTATCGTCCCAGCCAATGCAGGCATCGGTGACGCTTTTGCCATACACCAGCGGCTCGCTGCCTTCCAGGTTCTGGTTACCTTCAACCAGATGGCTTTCGATCATCACCCCAATTACCGCCTTCTCACCGTTAGCGATCTGCTGACAGACGTCTGCCCCCACTTCCATCTGCTTTTTGAACTGCTTGCTGGAGTTGGCGTGGCTGAAGTCGATCATTACCTGCGGTGGCAGCCCGGCTTTTTCCAGCCCGGCCTTCACCTCTGCCACGTGTTTTGCACTGTAGTTTGGCTCTTTACCGCCACGCAGAATGATGTGGCAATCACCGTTACCGCTGGTGTTGACGATGGCGGAGTGACCCCATTTGGTCACGGACAGGAAGCAGTGCGGCGCACCCGCGGCGTTGATGGCATCGATAGCCACTTTGATGGTGCCATCAGTACCGTTTTTGAAGCCCACCGGACATGAGAGACCGGAAGCCAGCTCGCGGTGAACCTGAGATTCAGTGGTACGGGCACCAATGGCACCCCAGCTCATCAGGTCTGCCAGGTATTGTGGCGTAATCATATCCAGGAACTCGCCGGCAGCAGGCAGGCCGCTGTCGTTGATCTCCAGCAGCAGCTTGCGCGCAATGCGCAGGCCGTCGTTGATCTGGAAGCTGTTATCCATGTGCGGATCGTTAATCAGCCCTTTCCAGCCCACGGTCGTGCGCGGTTTTTCAAAATAGACGCGCATGACGATTTCCAGCTCATCCTTTAACTCTTCACGCAGGGTGAGCAGACGCGCCGCATACTCTTTCGCAGCGGCAGGATCGTGAATGGAGCACGGGCCAATCACCACCAGAAGACGATCGTCGTTACCTTTCAGGATCTTGTGGATCGCTTTACGAGCATGAGAAACCGTATTTGCGGCATTTTCAGTGGCGGGGAATTTCTCAAGGAGTGCTACAGGAGGTAATAACTCATTGATCTCTTTAATGCGTAAATCGTCGTTCTGATAATTCATCTTCTTTCCAGCTCTGCCATATCTTTAGTAATGAAAGCAATCCTTTCAATCTATCTTGTCGACCAGGAAGTGTAAACACGGTTTTACACTTCACGCAGATAATTCCTGGAATTTGCCTAAAAATCGCCACAAAATAGCGAAAAATGAGATCTAACCTAAGCTTTTTAACTGTAACAACCATTTTTAAACGCTTAAACGCGATTCCCTACTGACGTAAGTCCGTAAGGCGGAATCTTTCGCCTCTAAAAAGATGCACTGTTGGAGAATGTTATCCAGCGTAACGACAAGAACAGGAGCACCATCATGAAAATGACAAAACTGACCACCCTCTTCCTGACTGCCACACTCACCCTTGCCAGCGGCAGCGTCCTGGCCGCAGAAACGGGGGCTTCAGACAGCAACGGTGATGCCAATGCGGCAGCAGCGGCAGGCCAGGTTGCGCCTGATGCGAAACAGAATATCGCCCCGAATAATGTCGATAACAGCCAGATCAATACCGGCAATACCAATACCGGCGGTACCATGCTGCATCCGAACGGTAGTGCTTCCGACACCATGAATCATGACAACATGAGCTCGGATGAGGTTCATAAGAACTCGATGTGCAAGGACGGCAAATGTCCCGATCCGAACGACAAAGTAGGTAACGACGCCAATACCAAAACTGATGGCACAACCCAGTAATTCTTGATGCTTCAAATGTGAAAGGAGAGCCCAGGCTCTCCTTTCTTTTTGGAGTAACCTGTTAAAAACGCTACACTAAAATAATAACGAATCAGGAAAGCAGACATGGCGCACACCCACTCACACCCATCTTCTCCCGGCAACGACAATGCAAAACGACTTATGCTGGCCTTTGGCGTTACGGCCACGTTTATGGTTATCGAGGTCATTGGCGGCCTGGTTTCCGGCTCGCTGGCGCTGCTGGCTGATGCCGGACATATGCTGACCGATGCCGCAGCGCTGCTTTTCGCCCTGCTGGCGGTGCAGTTTGCTCGCCGCCCACCCAACGCGCGTCATACCTTCGGCTGGCTGAGGCTGACCACCCTTGCCGCGTTTGTTAACGCCATCGCGCTGGTGGTTATTACTGTTCTTATCGTCTGGGAAGCCGTACAGCGTTTCAGGCACCCGCAGCCCATCGCCGGGACGACAATGATGGTGATTGCCGTGGCGGGGTTGTTGGCAAATATTCTGGCGTTCTGGATTTTGCATCGCGGCAGCGGGGAAAAGAACCTCAACGTTCGCGCTGCGGCTCTGCATGTGCTGGGGGATTTGCTCGGCTCAGTCGGGGCGATTGTCGCCGCGCTGGTGATCCTCTATACCGGCTGGACGCCTGTCGACCCCATTCTCTCCGTGCTGGTATCGTGTCTGGTCTTGCGCAGCGCCTGGCGGCTACTGAAGGAGAGCGTCAATGAACTGCTGGAAGGGGCGCCGGCATCAATGGACATTGACGAGCTGAAACGAAACCTGCGTCGTACTGTCCCGGAAGTGCGTAACGTTCATCACGTGCACGTCTGGCTGGTAGGCGAGAAGCCGGTCATGACGCTGCACGTCCAGGTCATCCCGCCCCATGACCACGACGCGCTGCTTGAACGCATCCAGCACTTTCTTGAACATCACTATGAGATAGGTCACGCCACCATCCAGATGGAGTATCAGCCCTGTAGCGGGCCGGACTGCCACCTTAACGAGGCGCAGCCCGACCATTCACATCATCACCACTAGCTTGAAAGCGCGTGTGAGCCACGCTCACGCGCGCTCTTGATCCACATCCGGCTGCCGTTCAGGGCAATGAAGGTCAGCAGCAGATACTCCAGCGACATGGCATAGACGCCCTGAAGGGCAAAAATCACCACGCTGATGACGTTGATGATGACCCACAGCAGCCAGTTCTCAACGTATTTACGGGTCATCAGGACCATCGCCGCGATCGACAGCACCATCATGCAGGAATCCCAGAACGGGAAGGCATCCGGCTGAAGCTCCGGCATCGTCACGTTGAGGCCAATCGCGGACATGACCGAAACGGCAACGCGGGTCAGGAACGCAAACACCGGGTTGATGTAGACGGTCATCAAACCAATGGCGACGACGCAGGCGACAAACCAGGCGATGGCTTTCGGTAAGGGCAGCCAGCGGATCTGCAGCTCAGCCTCCTGCTGGCTGTTCTGCCGGGACCAGGCGTACCAGCCGTAAATATTGGCGGCGAAGAAAAACAGCTGTAAAAGCAGGCTGGCGTACAGCTGGATCTGGAAGAAGATAATCGCAAACAGCGTGACGTTAATCAGCCCGAACGCGTAGTTGCTGATCTTCTCCAGGCTTGCCAGCCAGATACACAGCAACCCCGCCAGCGTGCCTACGGCTTCAATCCATGACAGGTCATAGCCACCTGCACCAATCGGTATATGAACCAGAATGTTTTGCGTGCTAAAAAAATCCATCTTTTCCCCAGGGCGTTTTTGAATTAAGTACGTAGTGTAGCCGCAAAATCCAGCATGCGGTTAAGCGGAATTAACGCACCTTCACGCAGAGCGGCATCCACATGAATTTCATGCGCTGCACCGCCTGTCTCGAGCCCTTCGGCAATGGCCTTCAGGCCGTTCATCGCCATCCACGGGCAATGCGCGCAGCTGCGGCACGTCGCGCCCTCACCTGCCGTTGGGGCTTCCAGCAGCTCTTTCTCCGGTACGGCCTGCTGCATCTTATAGAAGATACCGCGATCGGTCGCGACGATGAGCTGCTTGTGCGGCAGCATCCTGGCCGCGTTGATAAGCTGGCTGGTTGAGCCAACCGCATCGGCCATATCAACAATCGACTGCGGTGATTCAGGATGAACAAGAATGGCCGCGTCAGGATAAAGCGCCTTCATGCGCGCCAGCGCCTGGGTTTTGAATTCGTCGTGCACAATGCAGGCGCCCTGCCAGCAGAGGACGTCAGCGCCGGTCTGCTTCTGAACGTAATTGCCAAGATGGCGGTCCGGGGCCCAGATAATTTTCTCACCCAGGCTGTCCAGATGCTCAATCAGCTCAACGGCGATGCTCGACGTGACCACCCAGTCTGCGCGCGCTTTTACCGCCGCAGAGGTGTTGGCGTAAACAACCACGGTCCGGTCAGGATGGGCGTCGCAGAAGGCGTTGAATTCGTCAATCGGGCAGCCGAGATCGAGCGAACACTCCGCATTGAGCGTCGGCATCAGAATGGTTTTTTCCGGGCTGAGGATCTTTGCCGTTTCGCCCATAAAGCGCACGCCTGCAACCAGCAGCGTGGAAGCGGGATGTTTTGCACCGAAGCGGGCCATCTCCAGTGAATCAGAAATACAGCCCCCGGTCTCTTCCGCCAGCTGCTGGATTTCCGGATCGGTGTAGTAATGGGCCACCATCACCGCATCGCGCTCTTTGAGAAGCCGTTTGATCTTCTCGCGGTAGAATTGTTTTTCATCCTGGCTTAATGGCACAGGCTTTGGCGGAAACGGATAGATTGCGGCTTCAGGATCGAACATCACGCTCATTATGGCTTCTCGTTTTACTGGCTTAACAATATTGCCTTTCTTTTGCCTGACAAAGCAAAACGTAGGGCAATTGTGTTTTATATACTAAACAAGATAGCGAATCTGGAGTGAAAAGTCACCGGGAATAGATGGGCGGAGCATTTGTTGTACGGCAGATAGCAAAAAGGCGCCTTTAGGGCGCCTTTCTACACTGGTGGGTCGTGCAGGATGACTCGCTTCGCTCGCCCTTCGGGCCGTCGCCGTAAACGTCTCCGGTGCCTCACTACGTTCGGCTCGAACCTGCTGCAGGTTCGAATCATCCAGATCGCAGATAGCAAAAAAGCGCCTTTAGGGCGCTTTTTTACATTGGTGGGTCGTGCAGGATTCGAACCTGCGACCAATTGATTAAAAGTCAACTGCTCTACCAACTGAGCTAACGACCCCTTGCGGGATGTACTGCTAATTTATTCAGGCTGGTGGGTCGTGCAGGATTCGAACCTGCGACCAATTGATTAAAAGTCAACTGCTCTACCAACTGAGCTAACGACCCATTCGGGTGTTGCCTGAATTATCACTCGGCACCAATAAAATTGGTGGGTCGTGCAGGATTCGAACCTGCGACCAATTGATTAAAAGTCAACTGCTCTACCAACTGAGCTAACGACCCGAGTGGTGGGTGATGACGGGCTCGAACCGCCGACCCCCTCCGTGTAAAGGAGATGCTCTACCAACTGAGCTAATCACCCACTCTGTACTGCCGGAACTGCGTTAAGTGGTGGGTCGTGCAGGATGACTCGGCTTCGCCTCGCCCTACGGGCCGTTGCTGACGCAACGTTATCCTTCACGTTTTACTACTAATTCCACCTGACTTAGTGGTGGGTCGTGCAGGATTCGAACCTGCGACCAATTGATTAAAAGTCAACTGCTCTACCAACTGAGCTAACGACCCACTTTTATGCTGCTTTCACGTTGTTTGATATCCCGTGGCAACGGCGGCATATATTACTGATTTAAGAATTCTGCGCAACAAAAATTTCGATGAAGATCACTTAACTGCTTAGTAATCATGCTGCACGACCAGAAATAACGCGATTTCTGGTCATGCGATAATCATCCCATCGAATTCAGGCGTTTTTGCGCCTGCTTAGCACCTTCGGTGCCCGGGAATTTTGCGACCACCTGCTGATAAACCGCTTTGGCTTTCGCCGTGTCGCCTTTGTCCTGCATGATCACGCCAACCTTAAACATCGCATCTGGCGCTTTCGGCGATTTCGGGTAATTTTTTACCACGGAGGCAAAATAAAACGCCGCATCGTCCTTTTTACCCTTGTTGTAATTCAACTGACCGAGCCAGTAATTCGCATTTGGCTGATAGGTTGAGTCAGGGTATTTCTTGATAAAGTTCTGAAACGCAGCGAGCGCGTCATCCTGACGAGATTTATCCTGCACCAGGGCAATGGCCGCATTGTAATCCGTATTCGCGTCACCGCTCTGTACAGGCGCTCCTGTTGAGGCTGAAGCATCAGCAGACGGCGCAGGCGCTGAGGTTGCCGCGCCGCTTTGATCGCCCGCTGCGGGTTGTGCTGCTGCACCGCCGCTGCTCAGGCTATCTATCTGCAATAAAATTTGCTTCTGACGTTCCACAACCTGGTTAAGCTGATACTGACTTTCCTGAATCTGACCACGGAGAGAGTCAATATCGTTTTGGTTATCGGAAAGTTGCTGCTGGAGTTGGGTTAAAAGCTGACTGTGAGCGTTAGAAATACGCTCGAGCTGAGTGACCCGGTCTTCTACCGAGCCTGAGCCGACACTACTGATTGGTGCCTGAGCAAAAGCGGCCCAGGGGGCCGCTATTCCAACCAGTAACGACAGACTCAACAGATGATGTCTGAAGTTACTGCTCATGCAATTCTCTTAGTAAACCAGTACGGCACGACGGTTTTTGGAGTAAGCCGCTTCGTCGTGACCCAGTACTGCAGGTTTTTCTTTACCGTAAGAAACGATGGAGATCTGGTCAGCAGAAACGCCTTTACCCTGCAGGTACATCTTAACGGCGTTAGCACGACGTTCACCCAGGGAGATGTTGTACTCTGGAGTACCACGTTCGTCCGCGTGACCTTCTACGGTGACTTTGTAAGATGGGTTGCTACGCAGGAAGTTAGCGTGAGCATCCAGCATCGCAGCGAAGTCAGAACGGATGTCGTATTTATCCAGATCGAAGTAAACGATGTTGTTCTGCTGCAGCTGCTGCATCTGAAGACGCGCTTGCTCTTCAGAAGACATGTTGCCATTGCCGTTCGCGTCCATACCGGTACCGGCACCCATCATGCCTTCGCCGCTCTGGTCATTGCTGGCGTTCTTGTTAGAAGAACACGCTGCGATTGCCATTACAGGCAGAGCGATCATCAGCCCCTTCAGCACTTTGTTCAGTTGCATTTCTATGATTCCTTTAGTAATCAATTAATTATTATTTACAGATACGGCGACCAGGCAGGTGATTTTACCTGTCCATCAGTGGCCGGAATACGCGCTTTGAAACGCCCATCTGTAGAAACCAGATTCAGCACAGATCCCATCCCCTGAGAAGAGCTGTAGATTACCATAGTGCCGTTAGGTGCCAGACTTGGCGTTTCATCCAGGAACGTTGACGACAGAACTTGAACGCCACCCGCTACCAGATCTTGTTTGGCAATGTGCTGCTGCCCACCGTTGGAGCTGACCATTACCATGAATTTACCGTCGCTGCTCACGTCTGCGTTCTGGTTCTGAGAGCCTTCCCAGGTGATACGCTGCGGAGCACCGCCGTTAATGTTCACTTTATAGATTTGTGGACGGCCTGCCTGGTCAGAGGTAAATGCCAGGTTTTGGCTGTCCGGGAACCATGATGGTTCAGTATTGTTGCTGCGACCGTCGGTCACCTGACGGATCTGGCCAGAGCCAATGTCCATCACGTACAGATTCAGGCTACCGGTTTTAGAAAGCGCAAACGCCAGTTTAGACCCATCTGGAGAGAAGGAAGGCGCACCGTTGTGACGTGGGAACGACGCTACCTGACGCACCGCACCGTTAGCCAGCGTCTGGATAACCAGCGCAGAACGACCACTTTCGAAGGTCACGTAGGCCAGCTTAGACCCGTCCGGAGACCAGGCTGGAGACATTAGCGGCTGTGAAGAGCGTTTCACCAGGAACTGGTTGTAACCGTCGTAGTCAGAGACGCGCAGCTCGTACGGGAACTGACCGCCGTTGGTCTGTACCACATATGCGATACGGGTACGGAACGCACCTTTAATACCGGTCAGCTTTTCGAATACCGCGTCGCTGGCCGCGTGTGCCGCGTAGCGCAGGTACTGTTTAGTGACCTTGTAAGAGTTCTGTGCCAGAACGGTACCCGGTGCACCGCCGGTATCTACCAGCTGCCAGGCCACGTTGTAAGAACCGTCCGGGTTAGGCGTAACCTGCCCCACCACCACGGCATCGATACCCAGCGCAGACCATGCAGCAGGCTGGACTTCCTGCGCACTGCCCGGCTGCTGCGGCAGACGAGAACGATCTAACGGGTTGAATTTACCGCTGTTACGCAGGTCAGCCGCCACGATGCCACCGGCATCTTCAGGTGCAGCGCCAGGACCGGCCCACTGGAACGGAACAACACCGATTGGGCGTGCCGAGTCCACCCCCTGGGTGATCTCGATACGTACTTCTGCGTGCAGGACTGCTGCCCACAGCATTAAAAAACTAAATGCTACACGTAATGCCTGCTTCATCATATCTCCCTTATCCGGGTAACCTTACCCACGATAATTTAGCAGAATGTTAACAAACTCAAATAGACAAAACTACCCGAACCCTGTGACTAAACCTGGTCTATTTTTCCCCGTTTGCACGGGGAAAATGTAACTTAAGGTTTGAAGTCCAGCGGCGCATTTTTGAAGACTTCGTAGACTGCCTGAGAAGGCGGTTTAGGCATCTTCGCCTGACGCGCTGCAGCCAGAGCCGCAGTACATAAAGCCGGGTCGCCACCTTCAGACTTAATATCAAGCAGCATGCCGTCCGGAGCCAGTTTTATACGCAGCGTACACGTTTTACCGGCATAGGAAGACGCATCGTAGAACCGGCTTTCAATCGCCGATTTAATCTGCGCGGCATAGCCGTTGATTTCAGCCCCTGTCGCACCGTTACTCTTAGTGTTACCACTTCCGGTCGGCGCTGCGTTGTTTCCTTTCGCGCCACCGCCCGTTTTCGGTGCATTCTTACCGGAGCTTAAATCCCCCAGCAGATCGTCAACCCCTGCGGCGGCCGCGGCTTTTTCAGCGGCAGCAGCCTTTTTAGCAGCCGCTTTTTCAGCAGCTGCTTTCTTATCGGCAGCGGCCTTCTCAGCTGCAGCTTTTTTATCAGCAGCGGCTTTTTCAGCGGCGGCAGCTTTTTCTGCAGCAGCCTTCTCAGCCGCAGCGGCTTTCTTCGCAGCCTCGGCAGCCGCTTTCTTCTCTGCGTCCTGAGCGGCTTTCTTCGCGGCTTCGGCTTCAGCTTTCTTCTGTGCGTCAGCAGCGGCTTTCTTCGCAGCTTCCGCTTCGGCTTTCTTCTGGGCATCCGCAGCGGCTTTCTTCGCGGCTTCGGCCTCAGCTTTCTTCTGGGCATCGGCAGCCGCTTTCTTCGCCGCTTCTGCTGCTAATTTTGCCTGGGCATCAGCCTGCGCTTTGGCATCCGCTGCGGCTTTTGCTGCCGCCTCTTCCGCCTGCTTTTGCTGTTCCTGCGCTTTCTTCGCGGCCTCTTCGGCTTGCTTCTGCTGTTCCGCCTGCGCTTTCGCGGCTTCCTGCGCCTGCAAACGTTCTTTCTCAAGCTGCTTCAAACGCTCCTGCTCGGCGGCCTGCTTTTCACGCAGTTCTTCCGCCTGCTGTTGCGCCTGTTTTTCACGCTGCTCTTCAGCCCGTTTGGCACTCGCCTTCTGCTGTTGTTCGCGATTATAGTTTTGCACTACCGCACCGGGATCCACCATTACGGCGTCAATGGAAGACCCTCCACCGCCGCCTGCTGATGCATCAATATGCTCGTCGAACGAACTCCAGATCAGCGCTGCAAAAAGAATAACGTGCAGCACTGCGGAGACGATTATCGCTCGCTTAAGCTTGTCGTTCTGTTCGGTTGCCTTTGACACTATCGGTTCCCAAAAACTACGCGGATGATCAAATAGGTTGAGTCATTAAGCCAACTGACTTAACACCCGCACTATGTAGCAAGTTCAGCGCTTTAATAATTTCATCGTAGGGTACGTCTTTCGCGCCACCGATTAAGAAGACCGTTTTCGGATTTGACTCCAGGCGACGCTGCGCTTCGGCAATAACCTGCTCAGGTGGCAGCTGATCCATACGATCTTTCTCTACCACTACGCTGTACTGCCCTACGCCGGAAACTTCAATGATGACCGGAGGATCGTCATTGGTGCTCACCGCCTGTGATTCTGTCGCATCCGGCAGATCGACTTCCACACTCTGGGTAATGATGGGCGCTGTTGCCATGAAGATCAGCAGCAGTACCAGCAGAACGTCCAGCAGTGGCACGATATTGATTTCGGACTTGAGCTCGCGACGACCTCGTCCACGCGATCTGGCCATGGTTTACCCCTTGTTGCTCTCGGTGCTGGTAAACGCCTGACGGTGCAGAATCGCAGTGAACTCTTCCATAAAGTTGTCGTAGTTCAGTTCCAGTTTGTTCACGCGTTGGTTCAGACGGTTGTAAGCCATAACCGCCGGAATTGCCGCAAACAGACCGATAGCGGTCGCAATCAGTGCTTCAGCGATACCCGGTGCAACCATCTGCAACGTCGCCTGCTTCACCGCGCCCAGCGCGATAAAGGCGTGCATGATCCCCCACACGGTACCAAACAGACCGATATACGGGCTGATAGAACCCACGGTGCCGAGGAAAGGAATGTGCGTTTCAAGATTTTCCAGCTCGCGGTTCATAGAGATACGCATCGCACGCGATGCCCCTTCCACGACGGCTTCCGGCGCATGATTGTTTGCCCGATGCAGACGAGCGAACTCTTTGAATCCGCTATAGAAAATTTGTTCGGAGCCGGTCAGGTTTTCACGGCGTCCCTGGCTCTCCTGATACAGGCGAGAAAGTTCAATACCCGACCAGAACTTATCTTCAAATGCTTCCGCTTCACGGCCAGCTGCATTGAGGATACGCGTTCTCTGGATAATGATGGCCCAGGATGCGATTGAAAAACCAATCAAAATCAACATGATAAGTTTAACCAGAAGGCTTGCCTTCAGGAACAAATCAAGGATATTCATGTCAGTCACTGCTTAAACTCCGCGACAATAGACTTAGGAAGCGCACGAGGCTTCATTATGGTTGGATCAACACAAACAATCAGTACTTCAGCTGAGTTCAGTACGGTGTTCTCTGAGTTGACTATCCGCTGCGTGAAAACCAGTGAGGTCCCGCGCATTGATGTAATTTCTGTTTGGACTTCGAGCATATCGTCGAGTCTGGCAGGCGCAAAATACTCAAGCGTCATCTTGCGTACCACGAAGGCAACTCGCTCAGCCAACAGCACCTGTTGACTAAAGTGATGATGGCGCAGCATCTCTGTGCGTGCCCGTTCATAAAAAGCAACGTAGCTGGCGTGGTAAACCACACCACCGGCATCGGTATCTTCGTAATAGACACGAACCGGCCATCGAAACAGCGTTGTATTCACTTTACATCCCAGTAATGCAACAAAAGTTAGAGCTTTTAAACTTCGCTACTATACGCGCGGGAAAGATGGTTTGGAATGGGGGAAAGTAAACGGAGAGTAAATTTTTATGGGCTCGGGTAAGCCCATAACGTTAACGGACATTTCTTATTCAGAAGAAGAAGAAAATCAAACCGGCGAGAAGCACCAGATCGGCAATCAGCGGGCAAAAAATTCCCTGCCAGTGAACGGCTTTCGGACGAAAGCCCACGCCGTGGATCACCCCGGCACACACTGCCCACATGATGAGGAAGCCGTGCCAGATCTCAAGCTCGCTGGTCTTTGCCGCAAAGCGCGACGGGTCCCAGAAGATACAGCCTGCCAGCAGTAATGCCATCACTAAAGAAAGCGCCCGTAACGGGCGCTTATCCATTACCGCGTAAAGCTTCGCGATAATATTCATCAGTGTTTTTCTTCACCCGCTTTGGTCGCTTCGACGTGCTCAAGCGCCAGGGCAGTGATGACACCAAAAGCACAGGCAAGAAGCGTCCCTAAAATCCATGCGAAATACCACATATTCAGCTCCTTACTTAGTACATAGAGTGGGTGTTGCTTTCGATATGTTCTTTGGTGATACGACCGAACATTTTCCAGTAACACCAGATGGTGTATGCCAGAACAATCGGAACGAACACGCAAGCAACGTAAGTCATTAAGTTCAGCGTCATATGGCTGGAGGTTGCATCCCACATGGTCAGGCTAGCATTCAGCATGGTGCTGGATGGCATGACGAATGGGAACATGGCAATACCCGCCGTCAGGATGATGCATGCCAGCGTCAGTGAAGAGAACACGAATGCCAGAGCACCTTTCTCCAGACGAGACGTCAGCACGGTCAGCAGCGGCAGCAGCACGCCCAGAGCCGGGATCGCCCACAGCGCAGGGGTATTGTTGAAGTTCACCAGCCATGCACCAGCCTGACGCGCCACTTCTTTGGTCAGCGGGTTAGACGGTGCCGAGTGGTTAATCGCAGACGTCACCACGTAGCCATCAATACCGTACACCACCCACACGCCTGCCAGAGCGAAGCAAACCAGCGTCACCAGTGCCGCCACCTGAGCAGTAGCACGGGAACGCAGGTGCAGTTCACCCACAGTACGCATCTGCAGGTAAGTTGCGCCCTGAGTGATGATCATCGCCACGCTCACCACACCGGCCAACAGGCCAAACGGATTCAGCAGCTGGAAGAAGTTGCCGGTGTAGTAAAGACGCATGTATTCATCGAGGTGGAACGGTACGCCCTGCAGCAGGTTACCGAATGCCACGCCAATCACCAGCGGTGGAACGAAGCTACCAATGAAGATGCCCCAGTCCCACATGTTGCGCCAGCGGGTATCTTCAATCTTGGAACGGTAGTCGAAACCGACCGGACGGAAGAATAAAGAGGCCAGCACCAGAATCATCGCCACATAGAAGCCGGAGAACGCAGCCGCGTAGACCATCGGCCAGGCAGCGAACAGCGCGCCGCCTGCGGTGATCAGCCACACCTGGTTACCGTCCCAGTGAGGGGCGATGGAGTTAATCATGATTCGACGCTCGGTGTCATTACGACCGAGGAAACGGGTGAGCATCCCCACCCCCATGTCGAAACCATCCGTGACGGCGAAACCGATCAGCAGAACGCCAACCAGCAGCCACCAGATAAAACGCAATACTTCATAATCGATCATTTGATGACTCCTGTCTTAGCGTGCCGGCTGAGTAGTCGCAGTGGACTGCTCGTAGTGATAGCGACCGGTTTTCAGGCTGCTTGGGCCAAGGCGCGCGAACTTGAACATCAGGAACAGTTCAGCCACCAGGAACAGGGTGTACAGACCACAGATCAGCAGCATGGAGAAGATCAGGTCGCCTGCCGTCAGGGAAGAGTTCGCGACCGCCGTTGGCAGCACCTCACCAATCGCCCATGGCTGGCGGCCATACTCCGCTACAAACCAGCCGGATTCAATCGCGATCCACGGCAGTGGAATACCGTACAGCGCGGTGCGCAGCAGCCATTTTTTCTCGCCGATGCGGTTACGAATCACGGACCAGAAGGACGCCGCAATGATCAGCAGCATGATGATGCCGCAGCCCACCATGATACGGAATGCGAAGTACAGTGGCGCAACGCGTGGAATCGAGTCTTTGGTCGCCATCTGAATCTGTGCTTCCGTCGCATCAGAAACGTTCGGGGTATAACGTTTCAGCAACAAACCGTAGCCCAGGTCTTTCTTCACGTCGTTAAATTGATCGCGAACGGCCTGATCGGTAGAGCCGGCACGCAGCTGTTCCAGCAGCGAGTAAGCCTTCATACCGTTACGGATACGCTCTTCGTGCTGAACCATCAGCTCCTTCAGACCCGTTACCTGCTTATCGACAGAACGGGTTGCGATGATACCCAGCGCGTAAGGAATTTGGATGGCGAAGCGGTTTTCCTGCGCGTCCTGATCGGGAATACCGAACAGCGTAAAGGCAGCAGGCGCCGGTTGGGTTTCCCATTCGGCTTCGATAGCGGCCAGTTTGGTTTTCTGCACGTCACCCATTTCGTAACCGGATTCATCACCCAGAACGATAACGGAGAGGATTGCAGCCATACCGAAGCTTGCAGCGATAGCAAAGGAGCGCTTGGCAAACGCGAAGTCACGACCGCGCAGCATATAGTAGGAGCTGATACCCAACACGAACATCGCGCCGCACACGTAGCCAGATGCAACGGTGTGAACAAATTTAACCTGAGCAACCGGGTTCAGGACCAGCTCGGCAAAGCTGACCATCTCCATACGCATGGTTTCGAAGTTGAAGTCAGACGCGATCGGGTTTTGCATCCAGCCGTTCGCCACCAGGATCCACAGCGCGGACAGGTTCGAACCTAATGCCACCAGCCAGGTTACGGCCATGTGCTGGACTTTACCCAGACGGTCCCAACCGAAGAAGAACAGACCTACAAAGGTGGATTCGAGGAAGAAGGCCATCAGGCCTTCAATGGCCAGCGGCGCACCGAAGATATCCCCAACATAGTGGGAATAGTAAGACCAGTTAGTCCCGAACTGGAACTCCATGGTCAAACCGGTTGCCACGCCCAGCGCGAAGTTGATACCGAACAACTTGCCCCAGAACTTGGTCATATCTTTATAAATCTGTTTGCCGGAGAGGACGTAAACCGTTTCCATAATTGCCAGCAGGAACGCCATACCGAGCGTCAGCGGCACAAACAGGAAATGGTACATCGCGGTCAAGGCAAACTGTAAGCGCGACAGTTCGACTACGTCTAACATTATGACTCCTTGCTCATCGCATGAAGACTCCGAGAGTGAACCCCGTCAGAAAGAGATTCACACGCATGCCCCAATACAAATTATTCGCATCCTGGTCGTCGTTATTACCCTGGAGAAGGATAAAAACGATGACGACAGGTTACAAATAGGTTAATAAAAAACTCAAATTGATCCCGCAAATATAATACGCTGCAAAACCCTTACAATAAACAGGTTTTTATTGAATCACATTTACGTTTTTCGACGGCGATCAATTTATAGCAAAATTACCACTTTTCGGCCATTTTGATCGGGGACAATTTAGCGCTTTTCGGCATCTTTTTCCAAGCATTAAACTTTGATTTAAATCAAAAACCGGTCTTGATGTTAATCATGTTTAGCTGCGGTGAGAATGGTAAAAACCATGTTAATGATATGTGCATGCAAAGATGCGATTGGTTATCGAAGACCAAAAAAAATATAAACAGAAGTGATTTTAATTAACGCGAGAGAAAAATGCCCTATCGAAGCGGGACAAACAATAAGCGTAGCTGGGCCAGTTTATTTTTCCATTCTGTTTTTGCAACTCTTAGAAATTACATTTGATTTACTTTTATTATCCCGGAAGTTAACACCGAAGCGTGACTATCTAATGAAAAAAGGCCGCAAACTCTGCGGCCTTTTGATCGTGTCAGCGGTTTTCAGGCAAGAAGAATGCTGAAGGTTCGTGACTGTCCCGGTCTGAACGCCCCGACGATGCCCTCTTCTTCACGATTGTCTATTATCCTTTCATTCATGTCCGTTTCGCAGCACCGTTTCACGGTCGGACCCACGGATAACGTCGCGTCACATGCGCTGGACTCGGAAGGGTTGAACAGACGAAGAATGAGCTCGTCTCGATCTTCAGCCTTTTTGAGCGTACTGAGCACGCATCCCGTGGGCGAAAGCGCCAGCAGGCTGTAACTTTCCGGCGTGGTAAACGACGAGCGATTGAGCTTCATCGCGTCCCAGGGAATTTTGTTATAGCACTGCACCGGCGTTAACCACGATTTAGCCTGCTGCGCGACGCCCGCGTTTTCCGGCGTTCCACTGAAGCTGAAGAGGCTAAAGCGACTGCTTAACGAACCGCGCACCTGGGAGTCAGGAACAGGCATTTTGATTCCTGAAGGCCTACCGGGGCGCAACAGCAAATCTTCTTTGCCGAGTAACCCCACGCCGCGCAGCAGGGTCAGGGCAAAGGCTTTTTTATCCTCGCCTACTACTTCAAACTCGCGTAGTCCTTCGGTGAACAGCGCAAGCCCGTTTCGTTTTTCCTGCAGGACGGCATAGTTGAGTAAATTCCAGACGGGAACCGGCGCTTCTTTCCACCCCTCCTCCTGCCAGTTTTCCATCGCCGCGTCCTGCACCGGACGAGTGAGGGTGCCAAACTGGGTATCCGCTAACACGTCCTCTGTCATAAACGGCGTAGGAATCAGCACGCGGACGCGGTGGTCGTCAGCCTGATTATCCAGACGCACCGCCACATCAATACGCCTGCTGTGGTGGCTAAGCGTGATTTCAACCTCAGCGCCGAGAGACCCGTTTCGCTGACGCGCCGCGCGTTCGGCCAGATTAGCCGGTACCGCGATCTGATGGCGAATCACCGCCCTGCTCTGCCAGCCTTCGTGTATAACCTCGACCTGATGCTCGCCCTGCGCTGAAGTGAGTCTCCACTCTTCCCGCGAAGGCGAGTAGTCGTACTCATCGCCATCATCCGAACTCTCTTCGATTTCCAGCACCCGGTCATAAATCAGCCCGGTTTCTTTGTCGCGCAGGCGCAGCGTACCGTCGTTATTTAAATCAATCTGCCAGAAGGCGTTTTCGAGCAAGGATTCGGTGTTTATCACCGGAGAGACCACCTTCCCGGCCACGTTTGGCTCGATAAACAGCGTACGGTAGCCCATCGACGGCAGTATCTGGCTGAGCTGAATATCAAACTCCATAAACGGCTCATAATTACCGTAATGGACAATCTGCCGGTCAATGAGACCTGGGTCCAGCTCGCGCGCGCTGCGAATGAAATACGGGATCTCGTTTCCTTTATCATCCAACAGACGGAACTGGCTGGCGCGCAGTCGAATCGTGGTGTTCATCACCTCTTCACGCGGCCAGGGCATCAGGTTGAACATCACCAGTTTGTCGGCGTCGCTTTGCGACATGTTGTCGACAATCTTGCGCATATAGAAACGCACCAGGTTATCTGCCATGTCTTCAGCCAGTTCAAAACGAGAGACAATCTCACGATGCACCTTGTCGCTGCAGCAGCAGCCGATGCTGTCGTGAGCGTGGTTTTTAAGGATCTCTTTCCACATCTTCTCCAGCAGGCCGTGGTGATAATCGAAGCCCAGCGTCCATGCAAGCGTCGCCAACGGTTCGAGGATGTTGACAATTTTGTTCTCAATACGCGCATGGGCAATTTTGATATCCATGCGCGTGGAGCCGATTGTCCGGTGCACGCGCATGTATTTCCCATCGATAAACTCCCCTTTCAGGGTCGCCAGTTCATCGCGGCGTGCCTCAATGTGGTCAAACACCTCTTCAAAGCGGCTCATTACAAATTGACGCTGCGGATAGATTTCACGCAGCTTATCCATCACGGAGAAAATGTTCTGCTGCAGCGGCATCTGATCGTGACCGTTGGGCAGCAAAATCTCTTTGGTGACGGAGGCCTTTTCCAGAACGTCGAAATAGCTGTCGAGCCGTTTTCGCAGCCCGGCTTCGTCCTCCGGTAAGTACTTACCAATCGCGTAGCCCAGCGGCAGCACCTGCGCCGTGACTTCACTGCCGTCCTGGCTCTGCCAGAGAAATTCGGTTTTATCGGTCCCGTGTCGTTCCGAGCAGCCGCGCCAGAACATCGTCCGGGTAATGCCAAATCCGTTATAGATATGCGGAAGCTGGCCGGACATACCAAACGAATCCGGCAGATAGCCGATCTTCATCGGCTCGCCGAACGCCATACAGTCCCGGATGCCGTACATCAGGTTGCGGACAATCGACTCGCCGCTGACAATCGTGGTATCGGTCTGGGTATACCAGGGGCCGATAATCAGTTTTCCGCGCTCCACAAGCGCCTTTACCCGCGCGCGGTTTTCGGGCACGACGGCAAAATAATCTTCCAGCACCGCCGTCTGGCCATCAAGGACGTAATATTTATACTCGTCGTCCTGCTCCAGGCGGGTCAGGATCTCTTCCATATTATTGACCAGAAGAATGCGCGACTCTTCAGTGGTGAAGTACCACTCACGGTCCCAGTGCATATGCGGCGTGATATGAACGCGAGATACAGCTTTCATCTTCGTTTCCTGTTTTGTGAGTTTTTACGGTATGGCGTCTTCTGTGAGGTACTTGCCCTTTTTTACCGCCTGACGTCGCCAGAGCAGCAGAACAAACGTGGAGACAGCGGTCCCCGCCAGCGCCGCGCCAAACCAGCCCGCCGCCGCAACCACACCGCCCAACCCGGCATCGTGAAGTAAAAAGAGAGAGAAAATCCCGGCCCCCGGGGTAGACAACCCGATCCCCATCGCACCGACAGCCGCGCCTGTTACCATGGAGCCGAGCACAAATGAGCCAATGACGCGAAGCGGATCTTCAATCGCCATAGGGATCGCCCCTTCGGTAATGCCCGCCAGGCCGAGCAGCCACGTTGATTTACCGGTTTCAATTTCAAACGGTTTAAACAGCTTCGGCGCCAGCATCGTCGACGCCGTGACGGTGAAGGCTGAGACCATTTTGACGGAGGCAAAGATTGCGTAAGGACCATAAACGCCGTTCGCCATCGCCCCCAGGCAAAACGCGTAAGAGGCTTTGTTGACCGGGCCACCCAAATCGAATGAGCACATAAAACCGAGGATTGCCCCCAGAAGCAGCGCATTCGCGCCGGAGAGACCGTTAAGCCAGACGGTGAGCGTGTTATTGAGCCAGGCCACCGGTTCGCCAATCACAAACAGCATCAGGCTGCCCGCGCCCAGCACGCCAATCACCGGATAGAGATAAAAGGTCAGAAAGCCGTTGTAGCGGCTACTGAGCCGGATGTGGTTTTTCACCCAGCGCATTAGATAGCCCGCGATCAGCCCACCGACGATAGCGCCCAGAAAACCGGAGCCGATCATATTGGCAGCAAGACCGGCCGCAAAGCCCGGCGTCAGCGCGGGTTTATCCGCCAGCGAATACGCGGTATAGGCCGCCAGAACAGGTACCATCAGAATGCCGAGCATGCCGCCGCCAAGCTTGCGGTACATCCACAGCCACGAGTTTTCCTGGTCAAACAGGTGCTGCAGGCCCAGTATTTGCGCCAGCAGTACCGACACGGCCAGCACCGTACCGCCAGCGACGATCAGCGGCACCGCAAAAGAGATACCGCTGAGAAGTGCCTGCTTGAGTTCAGTTTTAACGCTCTTTTTCGTTTCGGTATCGACATGCGCAGGACGCGCATCGGATGCAGGCTGCAGCGCCAGCGCGCGCTCAATAAGCGCTTCAGCATGGCGCAGAGGCTCCGCGACGGGCACGGAGATGGCGGGGATCCCCTGAAAACGCTCGCTCTCTTTGATCGCCACTTCTGCGGCAAAAATGCACGCTTTGGCCTCACGAAGCTGCTGCGCGGTGATGCGCCCCTCAATGCCGTTTGCCCCCTGCTTTTCGACCACCACGTTGACGCCAAGCTTGCGTCCCGCTTTTTCCAGGTACTCTGCGGCCATATAGGTATGCGCGATCCCGGCCGGACAGGCGGTCACGCAGACGATTGTCGGGGCATTCAGCGCGACGGCTGCCTCTTCCGTGTCAGGGGCAGCTTCAAGCGCAGCAAGCACGTCTTCCGCCGTGGTAGCAGCCATCACGCGCGCCCTGAGATCGTCATCCGCCAGGCGAGACGTCAGCTCCGTCAGCACCTGAATATGAGTCGAACCCGCTTCTGCTGGCGGAATGGCGAGCAGAAAAACCAGCTCAACCTCTTCCGGCCCGTCCACGCCTTCCCATGCAAGCGGTTCTCGCAGAGTTGCCACGGCAAAAGCCGCCTCCTTCACGACGGCTGATTTACCGTGAGGAACGGCCAGTCCTTCACCCAGCGCGGTCGGCCCAAGCGATTCCCGATGAAACACCTCCTCCAGAAACGCATCGGCATCAGCGATTTTGCCCAGCGCCACCAGCCGCGCCGTAAGCTGACGGATTGCCTCATCCCGGCGGGTAAACTGCGCCTGAACGCAAACAGCACGCGGATCGGTCAGAGTCGTCAGATTCATAAAGATCCTCACCTATACAAAGTTATTGTCTGGGGAGGATTCTGGCAGACCTGATAATACATTTATGTGATCACTTTCACTAAAAGCCAAATTTGTATTTTAATTGTATTATTTACAAATCATCAGTTGAATGCATAATTCCCTGAAAAGGTATTAAGCAGGCGCGATAAAATGGGCAACAAACCGATGTACCGGCAGATAGCCGATGCGTTCCGCGAGAAAATCAACGCCGGGGAATTAAAACCCGGAGACGCGCTGCCGACGGAGTCCAGTCTTCAGGAGGCGTTTCGCGTCAGCCGCGTCACCGTGCGGCAGGCCCTGAAACTGCTCGCCGATGAGCAGATCATCGAAAGTATTCAGGGCAGCGGCTCTTATGTAAAAAAAGAGGAGCGCGTTAATTACGATATTTATCAGCTCACCGGCTTTTACGAAAAGCTGGCGGATCGTCATGTCGATACGCACAGTGATGTCAAAATCTTTGAAGTGGTGAAAGCCGATGCGCGGCTGGCGGCAACATTAGCGGTTGGCGTGGAAGATAAGGTCTGGCACGTTAAGCGCGTGCGTTTCATCAAGCAGAAGCCGGTGAACCTGGAGGAGACATGGATGCCGCTGGCCATGTTTCCCGACCTCACCTGGGAAGTGATGGAGAATTCGAAATATCACTACGTTGAGCAGATCAAAAAGCTGGTTATCGATCGCAGCGAGCAGGAGCTGATGCCGATCATGCCCTCAGAGGAGGCGATCGCCGCGCTGTCGCTCGATCCGGCAAAGCCGATCCTGGAAAAAGTCTCCCGTGGGTTCCTGAAGGACGGACGGGTGTTTGAATACAGCCGCAACGTGTTCAATACCGACGACTACAAGTTCACTCTCGTCGCCAGACGCAGGCAATAAAAAAGGCCGCTTTACAGCGGCCAACCATGTCGAAACGGACATTTTTATACTTCATCGCTCCCCGTTCGGGGAGCAGAGAGGACTTACTTAATGATGGATTTCAGTGCTTCGCCGATATCCGCCAGGCTGCGAACGGTCTTCACGCCTGCGGCTTCCAGCGCGGCAAACTTCTCATCAGCCGTACCTTTACCACCGGCGATGATCGCGCCCGCGTGACCCATACGCTTGCCTTTCGGCGCGGTCACGCCCGCGATGTAGCCCACGACTGGCTTGGTCACGTGTTCTTTGATATAAGCAGCCGCTTCTTCTTCCGCGCTACCGCCGATCTCACCGATCATCACGATCGCTTCGGTCTGCGGATCTTCCTGGAACAGCTTCAGGATGTCGATGAAGTTAGATCCCGGGATTGGGTCACCGCCGATGCCCACGCAGGTGGACTGGCCGAAGCCGTAGTCGGTGGTCTGCTTAACCGCTTCATAGGTCAGGGTACCGGAACGGGAAACGATGCCCACTTTGCCCGGCTTGTGAATGTGGCCAGGCATGATGCCGATTTTGCATTCGCCCGGAGTGATCACGCCTGGGCAGTTCGGGCCGATCATGCGCACGCCTGCTTCGTCCAGCTTCACCTTCACGGTCAGCATATCCAGGGTCGGGATGCCTTCGGTGATGGTGATGATCAGCTTGATGCCTGCGTCGATCGCTTCCAGAATGGAGTCTTTGCAGAACGGTGCCGGAACGTAGATCACGGTCGCGGTTGCGCCCGTCGCTTCTACCGCTTCACGCACGGTGTTGAACACCGGCAGGCCCAGGTGCGTGGTGCCGCCTTTACCTGGCGTTACGCCGCCAACCATCTGCGTGCCGTAGGCAATCGCCTGTTCGGAGTGGAAAGTCCCCTGGCTACCGGTGAAGCCCTGGCAGATAACCTTGGTATCTTTATTAATTAAAACTGACATTATTTCCCCTCCACTGCGGCAACAACCTGCTGAGCTGCATCCGTCAGACTTTTCGCTGCAATAATATTCAGGCCGCTGTCAGCCAGTTTTTTCGCGCCGAGTTCAGCGTTGTTACCTTCCAGACGCACAACCACCGGAACGTTAACACCCACTTCTTCTACCGCACCGATGATGCCGTCTGCAATCAGGTCGCAACGGACGATGCCGCCGAAGATGTTAACCAGTACCGCTTTAACGTTGTCGTCAGAGAGGATGATTTTGAACGCTTCGGTTACGCGCTCTTTGGTTGCGCCACCGCCCACGTCAAGGAAGTTCGCCGGCTCACCGCCGTGCAGCTTAACGATGTCCATGGTGCCCATCGCCAGGCCCGCACCGTTAACCATGCAGCCGATGTTGCCATCCAGCGCCACGTAGTTCAGCTCCCACTGAGCAGCCTGTGCTTCACGCGGATCTTCCTGAGACTGGTCGCGCATTTCGCGCAGATCCGGCTGGCGGAACAGCGCGTTGCCGTCAGCGCCCAGCTTGCCGTCGAGGCAGATCAGGTCGCCCTGGGTGGTGATCACCAGCGGGTTGATCTCGATCAGCGCCAGATCGCGCTCAAGGAAGATAGTCGCCAGGCCCATGAAGATCTTGGTGAACTGCTGAACCAGTTTGCCTTCCAGACCCAGCTTGAACGCCAGCTCGCGACCCTGATAAGGCATTGGGCCCGCCAGCGGATCGATAGCCACTTTGTGGATCAGGTGTGGGGTCTCTTCCGCCACTTTTTCAATTTCCACGCCGCCTTCGGTAGACGCCATGAACACCACGCGACGGGAGCTACGGTCAACCACCGCGCCCAGGTACAGCTCTTTCGCGATGTCGGTCGCCGCTTCGACCAGGATCTGGTTAACCGGCTGGCCGTTCGCATCTGTCTGGTAAGTCACCAGACGCTTGCCGAGCCAATGTTCAGCAAACGCACGAATCTCTTCTTTGCTCTTAACAACCTTCACACCGCCCGCTTTACCACGGCCACCAGCGTGAACCTGACATTTAACTACCCACGGGCCGGAACCGATTTTAGATGCGGCTTCTTCTGCTTCACGCGGGGTAGTACAGGCATAACCCACCGGAGCCGGTAAGCCATACCGGGCAAACAGCTGTTTGGCCTGATATTCATGTAAGTTCATGTGTTCTATCCATCCTTCAGGGTAATCGTTATCTTCAAACCTGTAGACCGGCGCAGCGTGTGCCGGTCCACGGGGCAGGTGATGCTAAATCGTTACTAGACGTCCAGCAGCAGACGCGTTGGATCTTCCAGCAGCTCTTTAATGGCTACCAGGAAGCCCACGGACTCGCGGCCGTCGATCAGGCGGTGGTCGTAAGAGAGCGCCAGGTACATCATCGGCAGGATCTCAACTTTACCGTCAACCGCCATCGGGCGATCTTTAATGGCATGCATACCCAGGATCGCGCTCTGCGGCGGGTTAATGATCGGGGTAGACATCAGCGAGCCGAATACGCCGCCGTTGGTAATGGTGAAGTTACCGCCGGTCAGGTCGTCTACGGTCAGCTTGCCGTCGCGGCCTTTCACGGCCAGCTCTTTAATGTTCTTCTCGATGTCAGCCATACCCAGGGTATCCACATCACGCAGAACCGGGGTCACCAGGCCGCGTGGGGTAGAAACCGCCATGCTGACGTCGAAGTAGTTGTGGTAAACCACGTCATCGCCATCGATAGACGCGTTCACTTCCGGGTAGCGTTTCAGCGCTTCAACCACCGCCTTCACGTAGAAGGACATGAAGCCCAGACGGATACCGTGACGTTTTTCAAACGCGTCACCGTACTGCTTACGCAGATCCATGATTGGCTTCATGTTCACTTCGTTGAAGGTGGTCAGCATCGCGGTGGAGTTTTTCGCTTCCAGCAGACGCTCGGCCACGCGCTTACGCAGGCGCGTCATCGGTACGCGTTTTTCGCTGCGGGCACCCAGAGCAGGCTGAGCTGCCGGCGCGGCCACAGGGGCTTTCGCTTCCGCCTGAGCAGGCGCTTTCGCCAGGTGCTTGTCGATGTCTTCGCGGGTCAGACGACCGCCCACACCGGTGCCTTTGATGGCTGCCGGGTCAAGGCTGTGTTCAGCCAGCAGGCGACGGATCGCCGGGCTGAGGGCGTCGTTAGACTGTTCTTCCAGAGAAGCCTGCTGGCGCTGAGCCGGCGTAGAAGCTTTCTCTTCAGACTTCGCGCTGGACTCTTTGCCCGCGCTGTTGCCTTCACGCAGGCGCCCCAGGATCTGACGAGAGGTGACGGTGGTGCCTTCATCTTCCAGCACCGCGTCCAGAACGCCATCCGCCGAAGCCGGTACTTCCAGTACCACTTTGTCAGTTTCGATTTCTACCAGCACTTCATCGCGCTTAACGGCATCGCCTGGTTTTTTGTGCCAGGTAGCGACGGTCGCATCTGCTACGGATTCAGGCAGGTCGGGAACAAGAATATCTACGCTACTCATTATGTATCCTTTAATTAATCGACGTTCAGCGCGTCATTGACCAGATCTTGTTGCTGCTTCTGGTGAACGGACATATACCCTACCGCCGGAGAGGCGGAGGCCGGGCGACCTGCATAGCGCAGGGCTGACCCAAATGGAATCACTTCACGGAAATGATGCTGGCTGCAGTACCATGCGCCCTGGTTGAGCGGCTCTTCCTGGCACCAGACAAAATCATGTACGTGAGCGTACTGTTTCAGCACTTCCTGCATCGCCTGATGCGGGAACGGATAAAGCTGTTCGATACGCACGATGGCGACATCTTTCTGATCGTTCTTGCGGCGCTGTTCCAGCAGGTCGTAATAAACCTTACCAGAACACATCACCACACGCTTCACGGCCTGCGGATCTAGCTCGTCAATTTCACCGATGGCCGGCAGGAAGGTACCGTTCGCCAGCTCTTCCAGGCTGGAGACCGCCAGCGGATGACGCAGCAGGGATTTCGGCGACATCACCACCAGCGGACGGCGCATACCGCGCAGCGCCTGACGACGCAGCATGTGGTACACCTGAGCCGGGGTGGACGGCACGCAGACCTGCATGTTCTGCTCGGCGCAGAGCTGCAGATAACGTTCCAGACGCGCGGAGGAGTGCTCCGGACCCTGGCCTTCATAACCGTGCGGCAGGAGCATTACCAGGCCACACATGCGGCCCCACTTCTGCTCGCCGGAGGAGATGAACTGGTCGATAACGACCTGCGCACCGTTGGCGAAGTCGCCGAACTGCGCTTCCCAGATGGTCAGGGTGCGCGGTTCCGCCGTGGCGTAGCCGTATTCGAATGCCAGGACCGCTTCTTCAGACAGCACGGAGTCCCAGACCTTGAACTGGCCCTGACCGTTATGCACGTGCTGCAGCGGAGTGTAGGTTGAACCGTTAGACTGGTTGTGAACCACTGCGTGACGGTGGAAGAAGGTCCCGCGGCCCGCATCTTCACCGGACAGACGAACAGGGATCCCTTCGTCAACCAGCGTTGCGTAGGCCAGCGTTTCCGCCCCGCCCCAGTCGAACAGCTTCTCGCCTGCCGCCATGGACTGACGGTCGGCGTAGATTTTCGCCACGCGAGACTGCATCTCGATAGCGTCCGGCACGGTGCTGATGCGTTTAGCCAGCTCCTGCAGGCGCTTCATCTCAACCTTGTTCGGGTAGCTCTCATCCCACTCGTGGTTGAGGTACGGCGACCAGGTAAAAGAGTGCATGTTCATCGGACGCAGCTCTTTCACCACGCATTCCCCCGCGTCCAGCGCGTCGCGGTAGAGGTTGACCATTTCGGTCGCATCTTCCAGCGTCGCCACCTTGTCGCTTTCCAGCTTGTCAGCATAGATTTTGCGCGGGGTCGGGTGTTTTTTGATTTTCTGGTACATCAGCGGCTGGGTTGCACTTGGCTCATCCGCTTCGTTGTGGCCGTGACGGCGGTAGCAGAAGAGGTCAATGAACACATCGCGCTTAAAGGTATTACGGAAGTCCAGCGCCAGACGGGTCACGAAAGCCACGGCTTCCGGGTCATCCGCATTAACGTGGAAGATCGGCGCCTGTACCATCTTACCGATGTCGGTGCAATATGGAGTAGAACGGGCATCCAGCGGGTTAGAGGTGGTGAAGCCCACCTGGTTGTTGATCACGATGCGAACGGTACCGCCCACTTCATAACCACGCGCTTTTGACATGTTCAGGGTTTCCTGAACCACGCCCTGCCCTGTGACCGCCGCATCACCGTGGATGGTGATTGGCAGCACTTTATTGCTGCTCGGCTCGTCCAGACGATCCAGACGCGCGCGCACGGAACCGATAACCACCGGGCTGACGATTTCCAGGTGTGACGGGTTAAACGCCAGCGCCAGGTGAACCAGACCGCCTTCGGTTTCGATATCTGACGAGAAGCCCATGTGGTACTTCACGTCACCGGTGCCGAGGTGTTCTTTGTGTTTGCCCGCGAATTCGTCGAACAGGTCCTGCGGTTTTTTACCCAGCACGTTGACCAGCACGTTCAGACGACCACGGTGCGCCATGCCGAGCACCACTTCACGGGTGCCGCTCTTGCCTGCGTGGCGAATCAGCTCTTTCAGCATCGGCACCAGCGCGTCACCGCCTTCCAGCGAGAAGCGTTTTGCGCCCGGGAACTTCGCGCCCAGATAGCGCTCAAGCCCTTCCGCTGCGGTCAGTTCGCTGAGGAAGCGTTTCTTCTCGTCGGCCGAGAAGGTCGCGTGGCCCGCTACGGATTCGATGCGCTGCTGGATCCAGCGTTTCTCTTCGGTAGAGGTAATGTGCATATATTCCGCGCCGATGGAGCCGCAGTAGGTTTGCTTGAGCGCGTCAATCAGATCGCCCAGCTTCATCGTGTCTTTGCCGATGGCAAAGGAACCTACGTTAAAGCTTTCCTGGAAATCGGCCTCGGTCAGATCGTGATACGCCGGATCGAGATCGGCCACACGTTCCTGCTGCCACAGTCCCAGCGGATCGAGATTCGCATGCTGGTGACCGCGGAAGCGATAAGCGTTGATAAGCTGCAGGACTTTAACCTGCTTCGCATTGGTGTCAGGGTCGGAAATCGCAGAAGAGTAACGTGAGGCATCCTTCGCCAGACGACGGAAATAATCACGTGTTTTGGAATGGAATTGATCCGGTTTGACCCCTGTACCAGGCAACTGCTGGAACATGGAACGCCAGTTTGCGTCCACTGAGTCAGGATCGGTTAAGAAGTCTTCATAGAGCTGTTCTATCCAGCTCTGGTTGGCACCAGAGAGGTAAGAAGAGTCCAGCCAGGCTTTCATTGCGCCGTTCTGCATCGTGATCCCTTAAGCATTTTTATGCTTACTTTCGCCGTAGAAACTACCACGCACACCGCGTGTACGTGCCGGGGTTCACCTGCGAGCTCTTTTCATTTGGCCCGCGAAGGAACCTTTAGAAACTGTCTAGACTTCAGGGCAGTTTTTAAAGGTTTCTGCAATTTATTCCCTCTCCCTTTGGGAGAGGGTTAGGGTGAGGGGAACAGCGCTCCCCTCTCACTACTTACGCACTGCGCTGCAGCAGCATCGACTTAATATGGCCGATGGCGCGCGTCGGGTTCAGCCCCTTCGGACACACACTGACGCAGTTCATGATGCTATGGCAGCGGAATACGCTGAAAGCGTCACTTAATCCTTCCAGACGGCTGTCGGTTTCGGTGTCGCGGCTGTCGATCAGGAAGCGATAGGCAGCCAGCAGACCCGCAGGGCCGATAAACTTGTCCGGATTCCACCAGAACGACGGGCAGGACGTTGAACAGCATGCGCAGAGAATACACTCGTACAGACCATCGAGTTTTTCACGCTGCTCAGGAGACTGTAAGTGCTCGCGAGCGGGTGGATTTTGCCCATTATTCAATAAGTAAGGCTTAATCTTCTCATATTGTGCATAGAATTGCCCCATGTCTACCACCAAATCACGCACGACCGGCAGGCCTGGCAGAGGACGGATAACAATTTTCTGACCAGGACGCTGCAGCGCTGAAATTGGCGTGATGCAGGCCAGGCCGTTTTTGCCGTTCATGTTCACACCGTCAGAGCCACATACCCCTTCACGGCAGGAGCGGCGGAACGACAGCGTAGGATCTTTTTCTTTCAGCTGGATTAAGGCATCCAGCAGCATCATGTCACGACCTTCTTCCGCTTCGAGGGTATAGTCCTGCATGCGCGGAGCGTCATCAACATCCGGGTTATAACGATAAACTGAGAATTCGAGTTTCATTATCCTGTCTCCGCATTAGTAAGTACGAATCTTCGGCGGGAACGCCGGACGCAGTTTCGGTTCCATGTTGACGTTACGACGCGTCATGGTTTCCGACTCTGGCAGATACAGGGAATGGCACAGCCAGTTTTCATCGTCACGATCCGGGAAGTCGAAGCGGCTATGGGCGCCACGGCTTTCGGTACGGAAGTTTGCCGACATCGCGGTTGCGAATGCGGTTTCCATCAAGTTATCCAGCTCCAGGCACTCAACGCGCTGGGTGTTGAACTCGCTGGAGGTGTCGTCCAGACGGGCATTTTTCAGACGCTCGCGGATCGCCTTCAGCTGCTCAAGGCCTTTGGCCATCGCATCGCCTTCGCGGAATACCGAGAAGTTGTGCTGCATGCACTCCTGCAGCGCTTTACGGATTTCCACCGGATCTTCGCCGTTACGGTTACCGTTCCAGCGGTTGAGGCGTTCAAGAGAGGCGTCGATTTCGTCGTCGGTTGCATCACGCAGCGCGCCCTGCTCGGCAATGGACTCCTGCAGATGCAGACCCACCGCACGACCAAATACCACTAGGTCCAGCAGGGAGTTGCCGCCCAGACGGTTGGCGCCGTGTACGGATACGCAGGCGATTTCGCCTACCGCGAACAGGCCAGGAATGACCACGTCTTCGCCCTGCTCGTTCACGGTCAGCGCCTGACCGGTCACTTTGGTCGGAATACCGCCCATCATGTAGTGGCAGGTTGGGATAACCGGGATCGGCTCTTTCACCGGATCGACGTGCGCGAAAGTACGGGACAGTTCCAGGATGCCCGGCAGACGGGATTCCAGCACTTCTTTACCCAGATGGTCGAGCTTCAGCTTCGCGTGTGGACCCCATGGGCCATCGCAGCCGCGGCCTTCACGGATTTCGATCATGATGGAACGCGCCACCACGTCACGACCCGCCAGGTCTTTCGCATTCGGGGCATAACGCTCCATGAAGCGCTCGCCGTGTTTGTTCAGCAGGTAGCCACCTTCACCGCGGCAGCCTTCGGTGACCAGCACGCCCGCACCGGCGATACCGGTTGGGTGGAACTGCCACATCTCCATGTCCTGCACCGGTACGCCGGCGCGAATAGCCATACCGACACCGTCACCGGTGTTGATGTGGGCGTTGGTGGTGGATTGGTAAATACGGCCTGCACCGCCGGTCGCCAGCACGGTCGCGCGGGCTTTGAAGTAAACCACTTCACCGGTTTCTATGCACAGCGCGGTACAGCCAACAATTGCGCCATCGGCGTTTTTCACCAGATCCAGCGCATACCACTCGGAGAAGATGGTGGTATGGTTTTTCAGGTTCTGCTGATACAGGGTGTGCAGCAGCGCGTGACCAGTACGGTCAGCCGCCGCCGCGGTGCGTGCCGCCTGCTCGCCGCCGAAGTTTTTCGACTGGCCGCCAAACGGACGCTGATAGATGGTGCCATTTTCCAGACGGGAGAACGGCAGACCCATGTGATCCAGCTCCAGAATCGCTTCCGGGCCGGTTTTACACATATACTCGATGGCATCCTGGTCGCCGATGTAATCGGAACCTTTTACCGTGTCGTACATGTGCCATTCCCAGTTATCTTCATGGGAGTTACCCAGCGCAACGGTAATACCGCCCTGCGCGGACACAGTGTGGGAACGGGTCGGGAATACTTTAGAGAGCAGCGCACAGGTCTGGCCGCTCTGGGAAATTTGCAGTGCGGCGCGCATACCTGCGCCACCCGCACCAATCACAACAGCATCAAATTCTCTGACTGGCAGTTTCATTACACACCCCACACCACAACAAATCCATAAATGACGTAAACCAGCAGCGCAACAACAATAATCAGTTGCAGCGGAAGGCGAATCGCCAGCGGTTTAACGTAATCGGTCAACACCTGCCACATGCCGATCCAGGCATGGATAAGGATGGAGAACAGGGCCAGCAGGGTGAACACTTTGGTGAAGGCCGATCCGAAGAAACCACTCCAGATTTCCCACGTCAGCGTGCCGCTGGTCGCGAAGAAACCGATCATATAGATGATGTAAAGCGTGAGGACGATGGCGGTAGCGCGGACCAGAATGAAGTCATGTACGCCGTTGCGTCCTAATGCGGAGGCGTTGCTTACCATACGAGAACTCCTGCGAGAAGTGAAAGCACGACAGTGATCACAAATGAAATGTTCGCGGTACGTTTCCCGGCCTCGAACGTCTCTTCCAGATAGCCAAAGTCCATCAGCATGTGGCGTACGCCGCCAACAACGTGATAGGCCAGCGCGGTGAGAATGCCCCACATGATAAATTTCACGAAGAAGCTATTCATGATGGCCGAGGCCTGGAGGAATCCTTCAGGGGAAGAGAGGCTGGTGCCCAGTAACCACAGCAAAATACCGACCGCCACAAACGTAATCACACCAGAAACACGGTGCAGAATGGACGCTATTGCTGTTACGGGGAACCGGATCGTTTTGAGATCCAGATTGACAGGTCTTTGTTTTTTCACATTTCTTATCATGAATAACGCCCACATGCTGTTCTTATTGTTTCCTTCCTCCGGACTGCGATGCGGGTCAAGCAGCGTTCCTTTTCTATAACTGCGCGTCATGCAAAACATTGCTTCCAAATGCTAAAACGACACGTTACAACGCTGGGTGGCTCGGGATTGCAGGGTGTTCCGGAGACCTGGCGGCAGTATAGGCCGTTCACAAAATCATTACAATTAACCTACATACAGTTTGTTGGGTTTTCTCTGGAACAGTGATCAGGGTCACGATAACAACATCTTTTTAATTTTTAATCATCTGATTTGACAAATGTTAAACAATATTGTTACAAACGTCATCAGAAAAGGCATATAATGCGCAAAAGTTATGAGGTCTCTCTTTCACCTGACAAATAGTTATGTAACAGTGTGATGGTATTGACCGAAGTTATCAGGACAGTTATTAGTGATATACAGGTTTGAATAATTCGGACTGCAAAAACGCTGATTTGCTGTTGTTTCACTGATATTTCATTCGTTTACCTGCAAGGCGCCATAGCTCTGTACCCTGGTTACTCCTCGTGAGCTGAGCGGTAAGCCAAATAACAATCTGGTAACGGTGATTAACAGCTGAAGGCAAATCCGGTAAAAGCAGTCTTAAGCATAAGGCGCTAAGGAGACCGTAAATGGCTGATACAAAGGCAAAACTCACCCTAAATGGTGATGATGCTATTGAACTGGATGTGCTAAAAGGCACGCTCGGTCAGGATGTTATTGATATCCGTACGCTGGGTTCCAAAGGAGTATTTACCTTTGACCCTGGATTTACCTCTACCGCATCTTGCGAATCCAAAATCACCTACATTGACGGTGACGAAGGTATCCTGCTCCATCGCGGCTTCCCCATCGATCAGTTAGCCACCGAATCCAACTACCTGGAAGTGTGCTACATCCTGCTGAACGGCGAAAAGCCGACGCAGGCGCAGTACGATGAATTCAAAACCACCGTAACCCGTCACACCATGATCCATGAGCAGATTACCCGTCTGTTCCATGCGTTCCGTCGTGACTCTCACCCAATGGCGGTGATGTGCGGGATTACCGGTGCGCTGGCGGCGTTCTACCACGACTCACTTGACGTGAATAACCCGCGTCACCGTGATATCGCGGCGTTCCGCCTGCTGTCCAAAATGCCGACCATGGCGGCGATGTGCTACAAATACTCCATCGGCCAGCCGTTTGTGTACCCACGTAACGACCTCTCCTACGCCGGCAACTTCCTGCGCATGATGTTCTCCACACCGTGCGAAGAGTATGAAGTGAATCCGGTGCTGGAACGTGCGATGGACCGTATTCTGATCCTGCACGCTGACCACGAGCAGAACGCCTCTACCTCTACCGTCCGTACCGCAGGCTCTTCAGGCGCGAACCCGTTCGCCTGTATCGCTGCGGGCATCGCCTCCCTGTGGGGACCGGCGCACGGCGGCGCGAACGAAGCGGCGCTGAAGATGCTGGAAGAGATCAGCACCGTTGAGCACATTCCAGAGTTCGTGCGTCGCGCGAAAGACAAGAATGACTCCTTCCGCCTGATGGGCTTCGGTCACCGTGTTTACAAAAACTACGACCCGCGCGCAACCGTTATGCGTGAGACCTGCCACGAAGTGCTGAAAGAGCTGGGCACCAAAGACGATCTGCTGGAAGTGGCGATGGAGCTGGAACACATCGCGCTGAACGACCCGTACTTCATTGAGAAGAAACTCTACCCGAACGTCGATTTCTACTCTGGCATTATTCTGAAAGCGATGGGCATTCCATCTTCCATGTTCACCGTGATCTTCGCCATGGCGCGTACCGTGGGCTGGATTGCGCACTGGAACGAAATGCACAGCGAAGGCATGAAAATCGCCCGTCCTCGTCAGCTGTACACCGGCTACGAGCAGCGTGATTTTAAGTCTGACCTGAAGCGCTAAAAAACGTTGGGTGCGGCCTGATGCCCTCACCCCGGCCCTCTCCCACTGTACAGTCCGGGGACATGGTAGACAGGTGTTCGGGGACATGGTGAACACTTTTTAACATCCTTTACCCATGGTGATCGACTTTTTCTTCAGGTCGATCACCCCCACTTTCGTGCTGTACCACCACACTTCATAGCAGCCGTCATCCTGTGTCTCCCTCAGCCCGACCCGTTCTCCCCTGAACGCCTTGCCTGCGCTCAGACTGACACCCTGTATGCTCAGCTTTCCGCTGACATCCACTTTCCTGACCTTCACCCCTTCATCGTATTCAGGTGGCGTTACGCTGCCGCTGTACTGCCGCGCTGACGGCTGATACCGCGAGGCCGGTACCGCCATATCCAGCGCCTCGTGCGGGCGTTCAAGGTTGTACACCGTGCGCCAGTGATCGAAAGCGCGCTGCAGCTCTCCGCTGTCCGCGAACCATTTTCCCTGCAGCACTTCCGCCTTCAGGCTGCGGTGAAAACGCTCCAGCTTGCCCTGCGTCTGCGGATGATAAGGCCGGGAGTGCCCCACCCGGATACCGTGGCGCATCAGCCACAGCTCCAGCGCCGTCCAGGTGCCGGTGGTGTCGCCCCACGGTGAGCCGTTGTCCATCGTCATCCTGTCCGGCAGGCCGTAGCGTTCAAACGCGCTGACCAGCTGCTGCTGCACGGTCTCGCGCCGTTCATCGGTACAGTGCGCCAGGCACAGGGAAAAACGGGAGTGGTCGTCCAGCAGGGTGAGCGGATGGCAGCGGCCACCGCCAAAGGGAAAGTGGCCCTTAAAATCCATCTGCCAGAGCCGGTTCGGCGCGTCATGTTCGAAGCGTCCCGTAGCCGGAACGCCCGGTGATGCGCCCGGCAGCAGACCGTGACGGGCCATCAGATTATGGACGGTGCTGAAGGCGGGCATACGGTGCCCCTGGTCTTCAAGCCAGCGCTTAATCTTGCGGGCGCCCCAGCGTTGATGACGGTCATGCGCCATGCGCAGCAGGGCCGTGATGTCGTCAGATGAGCGGTTCGGGGAATGATGAGGTGCGCGGGAGCGGTCCTGAAGACCGGAGGCACCTTCCTCAGCCCAGCGCTGAAGCCACTTGTAGCCGGTGGCAGGAGAAATGCCGAACTGACGGCAGAGGAAACGGATGTTCGCCCCGTCCTGCGAGGCGAACAGCACAAACTCGGTACGTAATGACATGGTATCTCTCGCATCCCAGGGCATAAGCGACTCCATAAACGGGTTCTTATGCCTCAGTTGTAAGTGTCTACCATGTCCCCGAACAAGTGTTCACTATGTCCCCGGACCGTACACCCACAGGGAGAGGGTGAAAACATTAAAAACGGCAACTTTCGTTGCCGTTTTGCTTTTACCTCCGCCACCCGGCTTTTTTACATCTGGCACCGGGGGCACCAGTAAAACGGTCTGGAAGAGATCGTAGCCTTCTCAATCCCCCCACCACAACGCTCGCACTTTTTCCCCGCCCGATGGAACACCTTAAACCGGAACAGCGCCCCGTGATGTTTGTTCTCATCCACCAGGCCGCGCGTGTTGTACGACAGCCGTGGAATGTCCAGCAGCGCGTGGGACAGCGCGTCCAGCTGTTCCTCGCTAAGCTGAGAGGCCTTGCGCTGCGGCGCCAGCCCCACTTGCCAAAGGATTTCCACCCGCAGATAGTTGCCTAATCCCGCCAGAAAAGCCTGATCGAGCAACAATCCGGAAAACTGGCGGTTGCGGAATTTGGGCGATAACAGTCGGGCCTTCACATCGCTCGCCGTCAGGCGCATGTCCAGCACGTCCGGCCCGACGCGCTGTAAGAACGGATGCGTCAGCAGCTGCTCCGGCGTTAACATTTCGATATCAGAGGCGCTGTAGAGCAGGATTGCCTTATCCGCCGTTTGTAACAGGACGCGCAGCACGCGCGTCGTTTGCGGCTTCTCGTCCGCATCGACTACGCGCCACACACCGTAGAGCTGGTTATGGCTATATAACGTCAGGTTATGGGAAAAATGCGTGAGCAACGCTTTGCCGCGCGTTTCAATATGGGTCACCGTCTGTCCCACCAGCTCTGTTTCAAACGGCTTAAGTTGAGGAAAGGCAAACCAGACATCGGTCAGCGGTTTGCCCTTTATCGCCGCCTCCAGGCTATCCGCCGCGCGGCGGATCTCCGGACCTTCAGGCATGTCATTGTCCTTTTATAATCAATCTGCGCTGACGAGAATGCCCTCTTCAGAGAACGCCGCCCGCAGGCGTCGCGCAAACTGGAGCGCATGCTCCCCGTCGCCGTGTAAACACACCGTATCGGCCTGAACATTTGCGGATGTTCCATCCACGGCGGTCACCCGCCCGGCGCGCACCATCTCCAGCGTCTGCGCCAGCGCTTTATTTTCGTCAGTAATCAGCGCACCGGCCTGCGTGCGCGGCACCAGGCTGCCGTCCGGCATATATCCCCGATCGGCAAAGACTTCCTGCCGCGTCGTCAGCCCCAGCCGTTCTCCGGCACGAATAAGCTCGCTACCCGCCAGGCCAACCAGAATCAGCTGCGGATTGCAGTCCCGCACCGCGCGGGCAATCGCCTCCGCCAGCGCCGAATCTTTCGCTGCCTGGTTATAGAGCATGCCGTGCGGTTTGACGTGACGCAGCACGCCATGCTCAGCGCGCGCTATCGCCTCCAGCGCGCCGATCTGGTAGAGCACCTGAGCGTAGACCGTCTCAGGGGGCAGATCCATCGCCGTGCGGCCAAAGTTGTCCCGGTCCGGGAAGCTCGGGTGAGCGCCAATCGCCACGCCGTTGTTAATGGCATTACGCACGCTCTCCAGCATGGTTTGCGCATCGCCCGCGTGAAAACCGCAGGCAATATTGACCGAGGAGACCAGGGTCATCAGTTCCGCATCGGCGCTGCTGCCCTCCCCCAGATCGGCGTTTAAATCAATCTTTACCATCAAGCCTCCACGCCAGCTGTTCGAGATAGCGCTGCCGATCCTGCCGCGCCTTTAGCGCCTCCTCCAGCGTACATTGCACAAAATGTATCGGCTGACCGAGAGGGATTTGCGCCAGATGGTAGCGATCCGCTTCGATAATGCAGGCAATACGCGGATAGCCGCCGGTAGTTTGCGCGTCGTTCATCAGTACGATGGGCTGCCCGTTGCCCGGCACCTGAATCACCCCCGGCAGCAGCCCGTGGGAAAGCAGCTCCCGGTCAGTCGTGCGGGTCAGCGGCTGCCCCTGAAGCCGGTAACCCATACGATTACTCTGCGGGCTGATTTTCCACGGCGAACGCCAGAAAGACTCTTTTGAGGCTTCATCAAACTCCTGATATTCCGGTCCCGGCAAGGCGCGGATCACGTTCCCCCAGAGCAGCTGCTTCACGCCCTGCGTGGTGGTGAAATGGCGCGCTGATGGCTTAATCGCAAGACGATCGCCGTCGCGCAGCAGCCGTCCTTCATGGCCGCCCATTCCCGCTTTCTGGTCGGTGCTGGACGACCCCAACACCTCCGGCACGTCGATGCCCCCCGCCACGGCAAGATAGCTGCGCACGCCGTGCAGAGGACGCTTAAGCGTCAGACGCTGCCCGGCTTTCGCCCGCAATCGCCAGCCGGTCCACACCGCTTTGCCGTCCAGCGTCGCGTCACAGCCCGCGCCGGTTAAGGCGAACCAGGTCTCCTCACCAAATTCAATAACGCACTGACCCAGCGTAATTTCTAACGCCGCCGTGCTGCCCGCGTTGCCTACCAGCAGGTTGGCAATCTCCAGCGAAGGACGATCGAGCGCACCGCAGTAGCTCACGCCGGACTGGCGCATGCCAAAGCGTCCGGCATCCTGAACGGAGGTATAAAGCCCCGCGCGAATAAGCGTTAACATACCCCCTCCTTCTGCGGGATAAAGCGCAGGGTATCACCCGGACGCAGGAGTATTGGCGCGTCATGGCCGGGTTCAAATAACGGCGTGGATGTGTGCCCGATAAGCTGCCAGCCGCCCGGTGAAGTAAGCGGATAAATTCCGGTTTGTTCACCGCCAATCGCCACCGTTCCTGCGGGAACGCTCAGGCGCGGCTCAGCCCGACGCGGGGTATGCAGCCGGGGAGATAATCCGCCCAGATACGGAAAGCCCGGCTGAAAACCCAGAAACCAGACGACGTAATCCACCGAGCTGTGCAGCTCCACAACCTGCTTTGCTGTTAATCCACAGTGTTCGGCCACCACGCCAAGGTCAGGGCCACCTTTGCCGCCATAGACAACCGGGATCTCAATCGCCCGCGATTCTGGCTCCAGCGCCTCGCTCTCTTCCCACCAGCGCTGCAGACGCTCAATGGCATCCAGCGCCCCGGTGTGCGGATCGCGTAGCACCACGGTGATATTATTCATACCCGGAATAGCTTCAACCACGCCGGGTAGCTCGGGCAGCCGCTGAGCCAGGCGCCAGATACGCTTTTGCGTGGCAAGCGTCACGGGAGGCTCAAGCTCCAGAACTACCGCGGTTTCACCCAGAAGATAACAACGCGCTCGCTGCACTTAACTACCTCTCATCAGGCCGGATTAGGGATATCAATAAAGGTCACATCCAGATCGGTATTTTCCGTCAGCCACTCGCTGAGGGCGCGAATACCGCCGCGCTCGGTAGCGTGGTGGCCTGCCGCGTAAAAATGCAGCCCCTGCTCGCGGGCAGAGTGAACCGTCTGTTCGGAGACTTCGCCGGTAATAAACGCATCAACACCAAAGCGCGCGGCGCTGTCGATAAAGCCCTGGCCGCCGCCGGTACACCACGCCACGCGCTTCACGGTATCCGGCCCGGTATCTCCGCACCACAGCGGACGACGCCCCAGCCGCGCTTCGATCCACGATGCCAGCTCCAGCCCCGGTACCGGCATCGACAGTTCGCCCCACGGCACCAGCGGCTCGATTTCACCCATCACGGTAATCCCTAACAGCTGCGCCAGCTGGACGTTATTTCCCAGTTCAGGATGCGCATCCAGCGGCAGATGGTAACCGTACAGGTTGATATCATTCGACAGCAGCGTTTTGAGGCGGTTGCGCTTCATGCCGCGGATAATCGGCGATTCGTTTTTCCAGAAGTAACCGTGATGGACAATCACCGCGTCGGCTTCCTGACGCACCGCCTCATCCAGCAGCGCCTGGCTTGCCGTCACGCCGGTGATGATTTTCTGCACCGTTTCGCGCCCTTCGACCTGCAGGCCATTCGGGCCATAGTCGCTAAAGGAGGCGGTATTAAGTTTTTCGTTAATCAGACGTTCCAGTTCACTGTTTTTCATCATCATTCTCTCAAACTTTTCGGGCGGCTTCGTACGCCGCCAGCGTGGCGACGCGCGCCTGTTTATGGTCGACAATCGGGCGGGGATAATCGAGCTTTACGCCCTGTTTATCCGCCCATGCCCACGGGTCATGGATCGCTTTTTCAGGAACGTTCCTGAGCGCGGGCAACCAGCGGCGAATAAAGTCGCCGTTGGCATCAAATTTTTGCCCCTGAGTGGTCGGATTAAAAATCCTGAAATAGGGAGCCGCATCGGTGCCGGTAGAGGCCGCCCACTGCCAGCCACCGTTATTCGCAGCCAGATCGCCATCGATCAGCTGAGAAATAAAATAGCGCTCTCCGATTCGCCAGTCGATAAGCAGATCTTTCACCAGGAAGCTCGCGGTAATCATTCGCAGACGATTGTGCATCCACCCGGTTTCATTTAGCTGGCGCATAGCGGCGTCCACAATCGGATAGCCCGTCTCCCCTTTTTGCCAGGCCTGTAAAAGTGCCTCATCGTGCTGCCATTTTACGCTGTCGGTCCACGGAATGAACGGACGATGCTTGCAGAGATTGGGATGGTACGTCATCAGATGGCGGTAGAATTCACGCCAGATAAGTTCGTTCAGCCACACCGAGCCTGCACCACCGTCCAGCGCCTGCGGCTGTTCGGCCAGAAGACGATGCAAACACTGGCGAGGAGAGAGCACGCCCAGCGCCAGGCAGGCCGATAACCGGCTTGTCCCTTCAATTGCCGGGAAATCCCTGCGCGCGTCATATTCTCCCGCGCCCTGCTTGCAAAACTGGCGCAGCTTCGCAATAGCGGCCTTCTCACTGGCAGGGAACAGAAGTTCATCAAATGCCCGTTGGGGATAGTTGAACGTTAATTCGGGGAGATCGGTTATAGCCTCTCCTCTGGCGGCGGGCGCGGGTACGCACTCCGGCAGCGCCTCTTTCAGGCGCTTAACAAAAGCATTTTTAAACGGCGTAAACACTTTATACATTTCGTGACCGCCGGTCATAACGCTGCCCGGAGCCAGCATCACGCTGTCATCAAATCCCTCACAAACCACCTCTCCCAGCATTTTCTCCAGCTGGCGGTCCCGCTGCTGTTCGTTCAGTTCGTACTGGTAGTTATAAAAAAGATGCGTGACGCCGTTCTGCTGGCATATCTCCTGCAGCATATGAAGCTGCGCGGTAAAATCGCTGACCTCTTTGTGGATCAGCGGAATGCCTTTCTCGGCAAGCGCGTGCTGCAGTTCGTTCAGGTGTGATTTGAGGTAAGCCGCCTGCCGCGGAGCCATATCATGCTGCTGCCACTGCTCAGGCGTGGCGATAAATAGCGCCAGCACGCTGGCGTCATCAGAGCGGCAGGCTGCCGCGAGAGCGATGTTGTCATGTACGCGCAAATCCGCGCGAAACCAAACCAGATGGGTGGGCATAAAACTCCAGGCTATTGTCCATTATGTCCATAAGGGCATGCCGTACAAGGAAAAAGCATGCATTGAACTACTTTGCCATGAAGTGTAGACGGGATGAAATAAAAAAGGCCGCCCGGGGCGGCCTTAACGCTACTTGTCCTGCGCTATCGTGGTTAAAGCGACAAACGCATTAGGTTCATCACTCTTTACAACGAGTACGCTGGCGACAATGAACGCGATGCATATATAGCGTTTCACTATGCGGTCCCTGCTGCTAACCGCTCCACCGTTCACCACCGGTGATAAATCGGTGGACACAAGCCCGGGTAGGCGGGCTGCTTTACGGCTGAAAATACACCTTTCCCAGGACCGATGCCCATTTGCGAGATGGCGGAAAGGGACGCAGCATCATAATTACTATCCGCTGCAAAGGTAAGATACCCGAATAAAATTAGGAATTTATAAAGACTTCGAGGGATTGCCATCTTCTTACAGAAGGGTATGATTAAAATCCCGGGTAGGGGCTGCAAGACCACCCAACGGACCGCGAATCCCGAGGGACAAAAAAACCGCCATATTGCTATTGGCGGTTTTTTTATGGCTACGTGTCCGCGTTGTATCAATAGAAATCGCAGGTCGCTTTCTCTGCCTGATCCATCCACACCGGCTTCTCGCTGGTTTTCGCCCAGACGCGGTGCAGATAGCTGTAAAAACGCGCGCGATCTTTCCAGAACAGCATCACCGGCAGGGCCAGCACGCCAGCCACTACGGCGAAAGTGCGACGCATGAACACGATATGAGCCGGATACTCTTTATAAAGATCCATTTTTTTCTCCCCTGTAGTTGGCCGGAAACCTTCTCCGGAAAATGTGAAATCTGTGACCTGGCTAAAATAATATCGCTTTGTTTGTAATTTTACTACTCATCCGACCACTTATTTTTATCCATTTAGTGAATATTTACATTCGCGCCGTAATTAAGTTACAAAAAAGTTAACAACTTACTTATCAATAGTTAAATTGTGGGCTTTGCCATTTTTATACTTTTTTTACACCCACCCTTCTGATTTTTGCGAAATCTTTGCGCCATAAATCCTACCGTTAGCACAACAACAAAAGTCACCCGGAGGTGGATTGTGAGTGCAGGTCTTATTGCCGGCATCGTGCTGGTGTTCCTGTTATTGGGTTATCTGGTCTATGCCCTGATTAACGCGGAGGCATTCTGATGGCTGCTCAGGCGTTTTTGCTTATTGCCAGCTTCTTAGTGGTATTGTTCGTTTTGGCAAGACCACTGGGCTCGGGACTGGCGCGATTGATCAACAACGTCCCCCTGCCCGGCACGGGAAGCGTTGAAAAAGGGATCTGGCGCGTACTGGGGATAGTCGATCGGGAGATGAACTGGCGTGAATATCTGATCGCCATTCTGCTGCTGAATATCGTTGGACTCATTGCGCTTTTTGCCATGCTGATGCTGCAGGGCATCCTGCCGCTGAATCCGCAACAGTTACCGGGCCTGTCCTGGCATCTTGCGCTGAACACGGCGGTCAGTTTTGTCACTAACACCAACTGGCAGTCCTATGCCGGTGAAACCACGCTGAGCTATTTCAGCCAGATGGCTGGATTAACCGTGCAGAACTTCCTCTCTGCCGCCAGCGGTATCGCGGTAATTTTCGCGCTGACGCGCGCGTTTGCACGTCAGAAAATCGGTACCCTGGGTAACGCCTGGGTGGATTTGACGCGCATTACTCTGTGGATCCTGCTGCCGATTGCGCTGCTTATCGCGCTGTTCTTTATTCAGCAGGGCACTCTGCAAAACCTGCTGCCTTACGCCCCGTATACCTCGCTTGAAGGAGCAAAACAGCTCCTGCCGATGGGGCCAGTGGCGTCGCAGGAAGCCATCAAGATGCTCGGCACCAACGGCGGCGGATTCTTCAACGCCAACTCGTCGCATCCGTTTGAAAACCCTACCGCCCTGACCAATTTTGTGCAGATGCTGGCGATCTTTCTGATCCCCGCCGCGCTCTGTTTCGCCTTTGGTGATGTGGTCAACGATCGCCGTCAGGGCCGCACTCTGCTCTGGACGATGTCGCTTATCTTTGTGGTCTGCGTAGCGCTGGTGATGTGGGCTGAATGGAGCGGCAACCCCCATTTCATGCAGCTTGGGGCGAACAGCACTATTAATATGGAAGGCAAAGAGAGCCGCTTCGGCATTCTTGCCAGTAGCCTTTATGCAGTCGTCACCACAGCAGCCTCGTGCGGGGCGGTAAACGCCATGCATGACTCTTTCACCGCGCTGGGCGGCATGATCCCGATGTGGCTGATGCAGATCGGCGAGGTGGTGTTTGGCGGCGTGGGCTCCGGTCTGTACGGCATGCTGCTGTTCGTACTGCTGGCGGTGTTTATTGCCGGTCTGATGATTGGCCGCACCCCGGAATACCTCGGTAAAAAAATCGACGTTCGCGAGATGAAATTAACCGCGCTGGCGATTCTGGTCACCCCGGCGCTTGTGCTGCTCGGCACCGCGCTGGCGCTGATGACCGAAGCAGGACGCAGCGGCATCTTTAACCCGGGCATTCACGGCTTTAGCGAAGTGCTGTATGCCGTCTCCTCGGCCGCCAACAACAACGGTAGCGCCTTTGCAGGCTTAAGCGCCAACTCTCCGTTCTGGAACTGTCTGCTGGCGTTCTGCATGTTCGTGGGCCGCTTCGGGATCATTGTGCCGGTTATGGCGATTGCCGGATCGCTGGTGAATAAAAAAATCCAACCGACCACCACCGGGACGTTACCGACCCACGGCGCGCTGTTTATCGGCCTGCTGACGGGCACCGTGTTGCTGGTCGGCGCCCTGACCTTTATCCCCGCCCTCGCGTTAGGCCCGGTCGCGGAAACTCTCTCTTTACGCTGATTTTGCGGAGTATTTGTCATGAGTCGTAAACAACTGGCCCTGCTCGAACCGACGTTAGTTCGTCAGGCGCTTATGGATGCGGTCAAAAAGCTGAGCCCGCGCGTGCAATGGCACAACCCGGTGATGTTTATCGTCTGGGCCGGCAGCGTCCTGACCACCGCACTGGCGATTGCCATGGGGACGGGTCACATGCCGGGAAACGCGATGTTTACCGGGGCCATCAGCCTGTGGCTGTGGTTTACCGTGCTATTCGCCAACTTTGCCGAAGCGCTGGCGGAAGGCCGGAGTAAAGCGCAGGCCAACAGCCTGAAAGGGGTGAAAAAAACGGCGTTTGCGCGGAAATTACGTGAACCGAAATACGGCGCGCAGATGGACCACGTTCCGGCGGATGAACTACGTAAAGGTGATGTGGTGCTGGTGGAAGCTGGCGACATCATCCCGTGCGACGGAGAAGTCATTGAAGGTGGCGCATCGGTAGATGAAAGCGCCATTACCGGGGAATCCGCACCTGTGATCCGTGAATCCGGCGGTGATTTTGCCTCCGTAACGGGTGGGACGCGCATTCTTTCCGACTGGCTGGTGATCCAGTGCAGCGTCAACCCGGGCGAAACCTTCCTCGACCGGATGATCGCCATGGTGGAAGGCGCTCAGCGCCGTAAAACACCGAACGAAATTGCCCTGACCATCCTGCTGATAGCTTTGACCATCGTCTTCCTGCTGGCAACCGCGACGCTGTGGCCATTTTCCGCCTATGGTGGCACTCCGGTCACCATCACCGTACTGGTGGCGCTGCTGGTCTGCCTGATCCCCACCACCATCGGCGGCCTGCTGTCGGCCATCGGCGTGGCCGGCATGAGCCGTATGCTCGGTGCTAACGTCATCGCCACCAGCGGGCGCGCGGTTGAAGCCGCCGGTGACGTGGATGTCTTGCTGCTGGATAAAACCGGGACCATTACCCTCGGTAACCGCCAGGCGTCCGAATTCTTACCCGCCCCGGGCGTGGATGAAAAAACGCTGGCGGATGCGGCACAGCTCTCCTCGCTTGCCGATGAAACCCCGGAAGGCCGAAGCATTGTTGTTCTCGCCAAGCAGCGCTTTAACCTGCGCCAGCGCGACGTTCAGAGCCTGCATGCCACCTTCGTGCCGTTTACGGCGCAAACCCGAATGAGCGGGATTAACATTCAGGATCGCATGATCCGTAAAGGCTCTGTTGACGCCATCCGTCGCCACATTGAGGCCAACAATGGCCACTTCCCGCCTGAAGTGGACAACCTGGTCGAAAGCGTAGCCCGTCAGGGGGCCACGCCGCTGGTGGTGGCAGAAGGCGCGAACGTGCTGGGCGTAATTGCCCTGAAAGATATCGTCAAAGGTGGCATTAAAGAGCGCTTTGCCCAGCTGCGTAAAATGGGCATTAAAACGGTGATGATCACCGGGGATAACCGTCTTACCGCCGCGGCGATTGCCGCCGAAGCGGGCGTGGATGATTTCCTTTCCGAAGCCACGCCGGAAGCGAAACTGGCGTTGATTCGTCAGTATCAGGCGGAAGGTCGTCTGGTGGCGATGACGGGCGACGGTACCAACGATGCCCCTGCCCTGGCGCAGGCCGACGTGGCGGTGGCGATGAACTCCGGTACCCAGGCGGCAAAAGAGGCGGGCAACATGGTCGACCTCGACTCTAACCCAACCAAGCTGATTGAGGTGGTGCACATCGGCAAGCAGATGCTGATGACGCGCGGTTCGCTGACCACCTTCAGTATCGCCAACGACGTGGCGAAGTATTTTGCCATTATCCCGGCGGCCTTTGCGGCCACCTATCCGCAGCTCAATGCGCTGAACGTGATGCACCTGCACTCTCCGGCATCAGCCATTCTGAGCGCGGTGATTTTCAACGCCCTGATCATTGTCTTTCTTATTCCGCTGGCGCTGAAGGGCGTGAGCTATAAGCCGCTGACCGCCGCCGCCATGCTGCGCCGCAACCTGTGGATTTACGGCCTGGGCGGGCTGGTGGTGCCTTTCATCGGTATCAAGGCTATCGACCTGCTGTTGACCCTGTTCGGGCTGGTTTAAAAGGTGAATCAAATGACGATGTTACGCCCCGCTATACTTTTGTTTATTCTGCTGTCTCTCATTACTGGCGGGCTGTACCCGCTGGTAACCACCGCGCTGGGCCAGTGGTGGTTTAAGGATCAGGCTAACGGCTCGCTGATTATACAAAACGGCGAAAACCGCGGTTCACGCCTGATTGGTCAGAACTTTACGGATGCTCGCTACTTCCAGGGACGCCCTTCCGCCACTGCCGAAAGCCCGTATAATCCGATGGCATCCGGCGGCAGTAACCTGGCGGGCAGCAACCCGGAGCTGGACAAAGCCGTCGCTGAACGCGTGGCAACCCTGCGTGCCGCCAATCCTCAGGCCAGCCGCGAGGTGCCCGTAGAGCTGGTGACCGCCTCGGCCAGCGGGCTGGACTACAGCCTGACGCCGGCAGCGGTGGCCTGGCAGATCCCGCGCGTCGCCGCCGCCCGTCAGTTGACCGTCGAACAGGTGAGCAAGCTGGTGGCAGAGCACACGCAAAAGCCGCTGGTCAGCTTCATCGGCATGCCCGTGGTAAATATTGTTGAGCTGAATCTGGCGCTGGACGCGCTAAGGAAAAACTAAATGACCGACGAGCCCATGCGCCCGGATCCGGACAGGCTGCTTGAACAGACGGCTGAAGCCCATCGCGGCAAACTGAAAATTTTCTTTGGCGCCTGCGCGGGCGTCGGGAAAACCTTCGCCATGTTGACGGAAGCCCAGCGGCTTCGAGCGCAGGGGCTCGATATTCTGATCGGCGTGGTTGAAACCCACGGACGTAAAGAGACAGCATCGCTGCTGAAGGGGCTGGCTACCCAGCCGCCCCGCCGCATCAGCCACCGTGGTCGGTTAGTTACGGAGTTTGATATTGATGCCGCCCTCGCGCGCCGCCCTGCCCTTATCCTGATGGACGAACTGGCGCACAGCAATGCGCCAGGCTCACGCCATCCCAAACGCTGGCAGGATGTTGAAGAGCTGCTCGAGGCCGGCATTGATGTGTTCACAACGGTTAACGTTCAGCATCTTGAAAGCCTGAACGATGTAGTCAGCGGCGTGACCGGCATTCAGGTGCGCGAGACGGTGCCCGACCCGTTCTTTGATTCTGCCGATGAGGTGGTACTGGTTGACCTGCCTCCTGACGATTTGCGCCAGCGCCTGCACGAAGGCAAGGTTTATATTGCCGGCCAGGCCGAGCGCGCCATCGAACATTTCTTCCGCAAAGGTAACCTGATTGCCCTGCGCGAGCTGGCCCTGCGGCGTACTGCCGACCGCGTTGACGATCAGATGCGCGCCTGGCGTGACCTGCAGGGACAGGAGCGAGTCTGGCATACGCGGGATGCCATTCTGCTGTGCGTGGGGCACGGCAGCGGCAATGAAAAGCTGGTCCGCACCGCTGCGCGCCTGGCGGCCAAATTTGGCAGCGTCTGGCATGCGGTGTATGTCGAAACGCCGCAGCTGCACGCTCTGCCCGAAAATCAGCGCCGCGCGATCCTGAGCTCGCTGCGCCTGGCGCAGGAGCTGGGTGCCGAAACCGCTACCCTTTCCGATCCGCAGGAAGATAAAGCCATTCTGCGCTACGCGCGCGAGCATAACCTGGGGAAAATTGTCATTGGCCGCCGCCAGCATCGCCGCTGGTTTAGCCGCGAATCCTTTGCCGACAAGCTGGCCCGCCGCGCGCCGGATCTGGACCTGGTGATCGTGGCGCTGGATGATAAACCTGCTCCCCTCCCCAGCCGCGCGCCGGACAGTCGGGCCTTCAGCGATAAATGGCGCATTCAACTCCGCGGCTGCCTTGTCGCCGTCGTGCTCTGCGCCCTGATCACTATAATCGCCAGCAAATGGCTGATTGCCTTCGACGCGGCCAACCTGGTGATGATCTACCTGCTGGGCGTGGTAGTGGTGGCGCTCTTTTACGGACGCTGGCCGTCAGTACTGGCGACGGTTATTAACGTCATCAGCTTCGATCTGTTCTTTATTGCCCCCCGCGGGACGCTCGCCGTCTCGGACGTACAGTACATCCTCACCTTCGCCGTGATGCTCACCGTCGGGCTGGTGATAGGTAACTTAACGGCTGGCGTGCGCTACCAGGCGCGTATCGCCCGCTATCGCGAACAGCGCACGCGGCATCTTTATGAGATGTCGAAATCGCTGGCGGTGGGCCGCACGCCGCTGGATATTGTGCAGACCAGCGAGCAGTTTATTCGCTCGACCTTTCACGCCAGCAACCTGATTTTACTCCCGGACGATCACGGCAAGCTGCGCCCGCTGACGTCGGCCTCGGGCATGACGCCCTGGGACGAAGCCATCGCCCGCTGGAGCTTTGATAAAGGGCTACCGGCGGGTGCAGGAACCGACACCCTGCCCGGCGTGCCCTATCAAATTCTGCCCCTGCGCAGCGCCGATAAAAATCTGGGGCTGGTTATCGTGGAGCCCTCTAATCTGCGCCAGCTGATGATCCCCGAACAGCAGCGACTGCTGGAGACCTTTACGCTGCTGGTTGCCAGCGCGCTGGAACGGCTGGCCCTCACCGCCAGCGAAGAGCAGGCCCGGCTGGCAAGCGAGCGCGAAAGCATTCGTAACTCGCTCCTGGCGGCGCTGTCTCACGACCTGCGCACACCTCTTACCGTCCTGTTTGGCCAGTCGGAAATCCTGACGCTGGACCTGGCAGCGGAAGGTTCAAAACACGCCATGCAGGCCAGCGAAATCCGTCAGCACGTGCTCAATACCACGCGCCTGGTGAATAACCTGCTCGATATGGCGCGGATCCAGTCGGGCGGTTTTAACCTCAAAAAAGAGTGGCTCACGCTTGAAGAGGTGGTGGGCAGCGCGCTGAAAATGCTAGAACCCGGCCTCGGTGGGCGGCATATTGCGCTGAACATGCCCGAGCCCCTGACGTTAATTCACGTCGACGGTCCGCTGTTTGAACGAGTGTTAATTAATCTGCTGGAAAACGCCGGCAAATATGCGGGTGCCAGCGCCCGGATTGGAGTGGATGCGACGGTGGTCGACGACACGCTTCGTCTTGACGTCTGGGATACCGGGCCGGGCATTCCTGCCGGACAGGAGATGGCTATTTTCGAAAAATTCGCACGCGGCAATAAAGAGTCTGCCATCCCGGGCGTGGGGCTGGGGCTGGCGATTTGTCAGGCAATAATTGATGTTCATGGCGGAACCATTTTCGCGGAGAATCGTCCGGAAGGCGGCGCGCGTTTTTGTGTTACACTTCCTCTGGAAACCCCGCCGGAACTGAATGAATTACCAGAGGATTTGTGATCAACGTTCTGATTGTTGAAGATGAGATCGCCATTAGCCGGTTTCTGCGCGCAGCGCTGGAAGGTGATGGTCTGCGCGTTCATGATGCGGGTACGCTTCAGCGGGGGCTAATTGAAGCCGCAACCCGCAAGCCGGACCTGGTGATCCTCGATCTTGGCCTGCCGGACGGTGACGGCATCGATTTTATCCGCGAGGTACGTCAGTGGAGCCAGATGCCGATTCTGGTGCTCTCCGCACGTACTGAAGAGACGGATAAAATCGCCGCGTTGGATGCCGGGGCGGACGACTATCTGATAAAACCTTTTGGTATCGGCGAGCTACAGGCTCGCCTGCGCGTGGCCCTGCGCCGCCACAGCGCAACCACGCCTGCTGACCCAACCTACACGTTTGGGGATATCCGGGTTGATCTGGCCGCGCGACGTATTGTGCGCGGTGAAGAAGAAATCCATCTCACGCCAATCGAGTTTCGCCTGCTCGCCGTGCTGCTTAATAATCACGGTAAAGTACTCACCCAGCGCCAGCTGTTAAGTCAGGTGTGGGGACCCAACGCGGTGGAGCATAGTCACTATTTACGCATATATATGGGACATCTTCGCCAGAAACTTGAAGTTGACCCCGCGCGCCCCCGTCATTTATTAACTGAAACCGGTATCGGTTATCGGTTTATGCTTTGAATAACTATTCAATTTATTTTTAAATAAAAACGAAACCCCTCAGAAAATATTTCACAAATATCCCAACCGTTATTTTTTTGATTATTTACGTTCATATCAAACATTCACAACACAATCTATTAACGTGATACTAACAATTCAGAATTTTGATCTGCATTATTCATCAAAAACGACTAATTATTTCTGAAATGATCGGTTAATAGTGATCTGCTTCACGGTTAATCGCCTTTGCCTGGATAAAATGACCATGCTTTCAATTACTGAAAGGAAAATGAAACATGGAAAACAACAATCGCTTAATGCCCCATATAAGGCGGACAACGCATATTATGATGTTTGCCCACCGAAACTGCTTTGACTTTCATCTCTTTAATGCCCGGTAGTCCTTCGACTTCTGGCGCACTCGCTTACAGCTTATCCTGAAACACCTTAACTTACAGGCAATTGCCTGTGAACTCGTGCGCTCATTCATCTTGATTCAGACTCATCCGCACCGGGCGGACTGAATTTCAATCATCAAAAAAGCAATTCACTGATTTTAATCAGCGGCTACCCATTGCTTTTTTTCCGGAAAATTATCGATTTCTTTCTTGCAAGAAATCGAGGGACGCTTATTACCTAAAATAAAGAGAGAAAGATGAAAAATTTAAAAATCGCAGCCAGCCGTGCATGTCCGGACTGCTTTACTACCCAGCGTGAAGTGGTGGATGTCCGCGCTTCTGATTATATTGATGTTGCCGCCATTGTTCTGGCGGTCACGGATATTGCCAGCGGTATCCTGGAAGAAATAGAAGCTACCGGTTTTGGCATTCCCGTATTTGTGGCGACGCACAAAGAAGAGATCATCCCGGCAGATTATTTATCGCGCATTCACGGCGTATTTGAGCATTCAGACACCAGCAAAGACTTTTATGGACGCCAGCTGGAAGCGGCCGCGCAGAAGTATGAAACCCAGCTGCGCCCGCCGTTTTTCCGCGCCCTTGTCGACTACGTGAAGCAGGGCAACAGCGCGTTTGACTGCCCGGGGCATCAGGGCGGGCAGTTTTTCCGCCGTCATCCTGCCGGCAATCAGTTTGTCGATTTCTTTGGCGAGACGTTGTTCCGCTCCGATCTGTGCAACGCCGACGTGGCGATGGGGGATCTGCTGATCCACGAAGGCGCGCCGTGCATTGCCCAGCAGCATGCGGCAAAAGTATTTAACGCCGATAAGACCTACTTCGTGCTGAATGGCACCTCGTCGTCCAACAAAGTGGTGTTGAACGCCCTGCTCACTCCGGGCGACCTGGTGCTGTTCGACCGTAACAACCACAAATCTAACCATCACGGTGCCCTCCTCCAGGCTGGCGCAACGCCGGTCTATCTGGAAACCGCGCGCAACCCGTACGGCTTTATCGGCGGCATTGACGCGCACTGCTTTGAGGAGAGCTACCTGCGTGAACAGGTGGCAGAGGTGGCGCCTGGCCGTGCACGCGATGAGCGTCCGTTCCGCCTGGCGGTGATCCAGCTGGGCACCTACGATGGCACCATCTACAACGCCCGTCAGGTGGTGGATAAGATTGGGCACCTGTGCGACTACATCCTGTTTGACTCGGCCTGGGTGGGTTACGAGCAGTTTATTCCGATGATGGCCGACTGCTCGCCGCTGCTGCTGGAGCTGAACGAAAACGATCCGGGGATTCTGGTCACCCAGTCCGTGCATAAACAGCAGGCTGGCTTCTCGCAGACCTCGCAAATTCACAAGAAGGACAGCCACATCAAAGGCCAGAAGCGCTATGTCCCACATAAGCGGCTCAACAATGCCTTTATGATGCACGCCTCCACCAGCCCGTTTTATCCGCTGTTTGCCGCGCTGGACATTAACGCCCGCATGCATGAGGGGCAAAGCGGCCGCAACATGTGGATGGACTGCGTGGTGACGGGCATTGAGGCGCGCAAGCTGATCCTGGAGAACTGCCGATTTATTCGTCCATTTGTGCCCGAGACGGTGGATGGCCGCGCGTGGGAAAGCTGGGACACGGCAGAGATTGCAACCGATCTGCGCTTCTTCCATTTCGTACCGGGTGAACGCTGGCACGCTTTTGAAGGCTACGCTGAGCATCAGTATTTTATCGACCCGTGCAAGCTACTGCTGACCACGCCGGGCATTAACGCCCGCACCGGGGAGTATGACGACTTCGGTGTGCCCGCCACCATTCTCGCCAACTTCCTGCGTGAAAACGGCATCGTGCCGGAAAAATGCGATCTCAACTCGATCCTGTTCCTGCTCACCCCTGCGGAGGACATGGGCAAGCTGCAGCAGCTGGTCGCCCAGCTGGTGCGCTTCGAAAAACTGCTTGAGAGCGATGTGCCGCTGAAAGACGTCCTGCCCTCCCTCTACAAACAGCATCCGGAACGTTACGCGGGTTACACCCTGCGCCAGATCTGCCAGGAGATGCACGACCTGTACGCCCGCCATAACGTGAAGCAGCTGCAAAAAGAGATGTTCCGCAAGTCTCACTTCCCGCGGGTGATGATGAACCCGCAGGACGCGAACTACGCCTACCTGCGCGGAGAAGTGGAGCTGGTCTCCCTGCGCGACGCGGAAGGCCGCATCGCCGCCGAAGGCGCTCTCCCTTACCCACCGGGGGTACTGTGCGTGGTTCCAGGGGAAGTCTGGGGCGGTTCCGTGCTGCGCTACTTTGCCGCGCTGGAAGAAGGCATCAACCTGCTGCCGGGCTTCGCGCCGGAGCTGCAGGGCGTGTACGTCGAGGAGTGTGACGGTCGCAAACAGGTTCGCTGCTACGTCATCAAACAATCCGCTGCTCAGCCATCGCTGCTGAAAGGAGAAAAATTATGAGCAAGTCCAATAAGATGGGCGTGGTGCAGCTGACTATCCTCACCATGGTGAACATGATGGGCTCCGGGATTATCATGCTGCCCACCAAGCTTGCCGAGGTGGGGACCATCTCTATCATCTCCTGGCTGGTGACGGCTGTCGGATCGATGGCGCTGGCGTGGGCGTTTGCCAAGTGCGGGATGTTCAGCCGCAAGTCAGGCGGCATGGGCGGCTATGCCGAGTACGCCTTCGGCAAGTCCGGCAACTTTATGGCGAACTATACCTATGGGGTGTCGCTGCTGATCGCCAACGTGGCGATTGCCATCTCCGCCGTGGGCTACGGTACGGAGCTGTTTGGCGCGACGCTCAGCCCGGTGCAAATTGGGCTGGCGACGATCGGCGTGCTGTGGATCTGTACCGTCGCCAACTTTGGCGGCGCGCGCATCACCGGACAGCTCAGCAGCATCACCGTCTGGGGCGTGATCATCCCGGTGGTCGGTCTGTGCATTATCGGCTGGTTCTGGTTTAGCCCGACGCTGTACGCCAACTCCTGGAACCCGCACCATGTGCCGTTCTTCACCGCCGTGGGCTCGTCTATCGCCATGACGCTCTGGGCTTTCCTGGGCCTGGAATCCGCCTGCGCAAATGCGGAAGTGGTGGAAAATCCGGAGAAGAACGTGCCGATTGCGGTTCTCGGCGGGACGCTGGGCGCGGCGGTGATCTATATCGTTTCAACCAACGTGATAGCGGGGATCGTGCCAAACATGGATCTGGCTAACTCCACGGCACCGTTCGGACTGGCCTTTGCGCAGATGTTCACCCCGGAAGTCGGGAAAGTGATCATGGGGCTGATGGTGATGTCCTGCTGCGGATCGCTGCTTGGCTGGCAGTTCACTATTGCACAGGTTTTTAAATCTTCGGCAGATGAAGGCTATTTCCCGAAAATCTTCTCCCGCGTGACCAAAGCCGATGCGCCGGTGCAGGGGATGCTGGCAATTGTCATCTTCCAGAGCGGATTATCGCTAATGACCATCAGCCCGTCGCTGAACAGCCAGTTCAACGTGCTGGTCAACCTGGCGGTGGTGACGAACATCATCCCGTATATTCTGTCGATGGCGGCGCTGGCGATCATTCAGAAGGTGGCGAAGGTGGATCCGCACAAAGCGCGAGTAGCGAATATCGTGGCGCTGGTTGGGGCGATATACAGCTTCTATGCGCTCTACTCGTCTGGCCAGGAGGCGATGCTGTACGGGGCGATAGTGACCTTTATGGGCTGGACGCTGTACGGTCTGGTGTCGCCGAGATTTGAATTGAAGAACAAACATAGCTAAAAAAAAGCCCGGTGGCGCTAACGCTTACCGGGCCTATGATCGCTGTTGTAGGCCGGGCAAACGCAGTGCCGCCCGGCAGACAAACCGCAGTTATGCGTTTTTCAGCACTTCGCTGACAATCTCTACCGCTTCTTTCTCAATCTGCTGGCGATGCTCAGCGCCGAGGAAGCTTTCGCAATAGATCTTGTACGCATCTTCCGTACCGGACGGACGCGCGGCGAACCAGCCATTTTCGGTCATCACTTTCAGGCCGCCGATAGAAGCACCGTTACCCGGTGCCGCCGTCAGACGCGCGGTGATCGGATCGCCTGCCAGGGTGCTTGCGCTGACCATCTCCGGAGAGAGTTTGGACAGAGCCGCTTTCTGGGCAGAGGTCGCGCCAGCCTGAATACGGTTATAGCTTGGTGCACCAAAGCGTGCAGCCAGCTCGTTGTAGTGTTCCTGCGGGTTTTTACCGGTGACCGCGGTGATTTCCGCCGCCAGCAGGCACATGATGATGCCGTCTTTATCGGTTGACCACGGGGTGCCGTCGAAACGCAGGAAGGACGCGCCTGCGCTCTCTTCGCCGCCGAAGCCAAAGCTGCCGTCGTGCAGACCGTCAACGAACCACTTGAAGCCTACCGGCACTTCCACCAGCTTGCGGCCCAGCGCGTCCACCACGCGGTCGATCATCGCAGAAGAGACCAGCGTTTTACCGACAGCCACCTCTTTGCCCCACTGCGGACGGTGCTGGAACAGGTAGTTGATCGCAACAGCCAGATAGTGGTTCGGGTTCATCAGCCCGGCAGGGGTGACGATGCCGTGACGGTCATAGTCCGGGTCGTTAGCAAACGCCAGGTCGAATTTATCGCGCAGCGCCAGCAGGCCCGCCATCGCGCATTCGGAGGAGCAGTCCATACGGATCGCGCCGTCTTTATCCAGGTGCATAAAGCGGAAGGTCTGATCGACGTGATCGTTCACGATGGTCAGATCCAGCTTGTAGTGCTCGGCGATGCGCTTCCAGTACTCAATACCGGAGCCGCCCAGCGGATCCACGCCCAGCTTCAGGCCAGCTTTCTGAATCGCCGCCATATCGACGATATCCGCCAGCCCTTCCACAAACGGCTGAACCAGATCCTGCTCTTTCACGTGACCGGAGGCCATCGCCTCATCAAGAGAAATACGTTTAACGCCTTTCAGACCGTCGGCCAGCAGCGCGTTTGCACGATCTTCCACCACTTTGGTGACGTTAGTGTCAGCCGGGCCGCCGTTAGGCGGGTTGTATTTGATACCACCGTCTTCCGGCGGGTTGTGGGATGGCGTAATGACGATACCGTCAGCCTGCGCGCCACCTTTTTTGTTGTGCACAAGGATCGCGTTTGATACCGCCGGTGTTGGAGTAAACCCATTGTTCTCCTGAACAATCACGTCCACACCGTTCGCCGCCAGCACTTCCAGCACGGAAATAAACGCCGGTTCAGACAGCGCATGGGTATCTTTGCCCACGTAGCACGGACCGGTAACGCCGTTTTTAGCGCGCTCTTCCGCAATGGCCTGAGCAATGGCCAGAATGTGCGGTTCGTTAAAGCTGTGGCGCGCCGCGCTGCCGCGGTGACCAGATGTACCAAACTTCACTGCGTGTTCTGCGTTGCCCACGACCGGTTTCAGCACGTAATACTGCGCGGTCAGCTGAGCGACGTTAATCAAATCGCTTTGTTGTGCAGGTTGGCCTGCACGGCTGTGATTTGCCATTACCGGGTCCTTATGATGCAAGGGTTAAATTGTACCGCAAACCTTTTCAATCAATTCCGCCGGGAACTGCATGGACTGCATGATGTGTTCAATCATGCTGCACTTGCGGCCCGTATTGGTATTGGTGATCACCCAGTACGGAGTGCCAGGGACATGTTTAGGTTTGGTTTGATTGCCATTTTGCAGCAGCGTCTGCTCGTCGCCCGCGAAATAGACGCGGGTACGGCCGTGCAGCGACTCGGTCGCTTCAGCAAACGCTTTGTTATCCAGGGAGTAAAGTGTAGACAGCACCAGCATAAAACGGTTAACCGCCTTTTTCTGCTCCGCATATTCGTCGGAGAGCAGCAGTTCGCGCATCGCGCGCACTTTATCTTTTACCGGCGTCACGGCAGGTTTTGCTTGTGCAGCAACGCTCGGCTGAGACACGACATCTTTGGTAACTGGTGTGGCAGGCTGTGAAGCGGCGGAAATTTTAAGCATGCGCCGTAAAATGTCGGACGCGCTCTCCCCGATATGCCGCGTCTGGCTGGCAATATACTGATAGAGTTCGTCATCAACTTCGATTGTTTTCATCTTAATCCAGTGCGATATCTTATCTGAATACAAGTCATTGGGATTATAAGGTCAAATCCCAACAGCGGATAGCGTCAAACCAGGTTGGCGGCAAAAGTCAGATTAAACTGGAACCTTGCAGCCGGGCGGCAGAATGGTCAACATGATACCCTAACCTGACATACGTAAAAAAAGAACTTTGCCATGAAATTGAATACCCGAGCGCAAACTGCACAATCGCCGAACAATTATTCCCCCATCGTGCTGGTTCATGGACTTTTTGGCAGCCTGGATAACCTGGGCGTGCTGGCCCGTGATTTGGTTACCGATCACGATATTTTGCAGGTCGATATGCGCAACCACGGGCTTTCCGGCCGCTCAGACGAGATGACCTATGCGGCAATGGCGCAGGATCTGCTGGATACGCTGGACGCGCACAACCTGCAGAAGGTGACCCTCATCGGGCATTCAATGGGCGGTAAAGCGGTTATGGCGCTCACCGCGCTGGCGCCAGAACGAATTTCCGGGCTTGTCGTGATTGACGTTGCGCCTGTGGATTACGACGTTCGCCGTCACGATGAGATTTTCGCGGCGATCAATGCCGTAACCGAAGCTGGCGTTTCCACTCGTCAGCAGGCTGCAGCGGTTATGCGTGAGCATCTTGATGAAGAAGGCGTGGTGCAGTTCCTTTTGAAGTCGTTTGTTGACGGGCAGTGGCGTTTTAACGTGCCGGTGCTGTGGGACCAGTACAACAATATCGTGGGCTGGGAAACCGTTCCCGCCTGGCCGCATCCTGCCCTCTTTATTCGCGGCGGTAACTCTCCTTATATTACCGACGCGTACCGCGACACGCTGCTGGCACAATTCCCGCAGGCGCGCGCCCACGTCATTGCCGGTGCCGGACACTGGGTGCATGCGGAAAAACCGGATGCTGTACTGCGCGCCATTCGCCGCTATCTCGCTGATACTGCAAATTGATTAAAAAGAGAGCGACTGGAAGATGACGGGCTTCCAGTCGTTGGCGTGCCGTTTTTGGTGATGTATGATGGCGCGCTTATCGCCCGGGCTTTAGCAGGGCGGCGTGTTTCCCCCGAAGTCTCATAATCATGGCCAAAGAACAAACGGACCGTACGACACTAGATCTGTTCGCGAATGAGCGTCGACCGGGACGACCGAAAACGAATCCGCTTTCGCGCGATGAACAGCTGCGTATCAATAAACGCAATCAGCTTAAACGCGATAAAAATCGTGGGCTTAAGCGTGTCGAACTGAAGCTCAACGCCGACGCGGTCGATGCGCTTAACGAGCTGGCAGAGGCGCGTAACATCAGCCGCAGCGAGCTTATTGAAGAGATGCTCATCGCCCAACTTGAGACGCTGCGCAGCCAGGCATAAGTCTGAAAAACCCCTTTATCGCCCTTTTCATGTAGCACAGAGTGCAGTCCTGCGCGATAGCGGTTTCCGCAGGGTTGCCAGTTCTGCTATTATTGCCCTTATCCGTGGCCGAATTGCGCCACCATACCATTAAGTTTCAAGAGGTTATTTTACTCATGGCAATCATCGGCATTTTCTTCGGCAGTGATACCGGCAATACCGAAAATATCGCAAAAAACATTCAGAAACAGCTCGGTAAAGACGTTGCTGATGTGCATGACATCGCCAAGAGCAGCAAAGAAGATCTCGAGGGCTATGACATTCTGCTGCTGGGTATTCCAACCTGGTACTATGGTGAAGCCCAGTGCGACTGGGACGATTTCTTCCCGACGCTGGAAGAGGTGGACTTCAACGGCAAGCTGGTTGCCCTGTTCGGTTGTGGCGATCAGGAAGATTACGCCGAGTACTTCTGTGATGCGCTGGGGACGATTCGCGACATCATTGAGCCTAATGGCGCGGTTATTGTGGGCCACTGGCCGACTGCCGGTTACCACTTCGAAGCTTCTAAAGGCCTGGCCGATGACGATCATTTTGTCGGACTTGCCATTGACGAAGACCGTCAGCCAGAACTGACCGCAGAGCGTGTAGAGAAGTGGGTTAAACAGATCCGCGAAGAACTGCATCTGGACGATATTCTCAACGCCTGATTTTTTACGGCGCAACGCGGGTTGCGCCCCTTTTCCAGGTAAAACCGATTAAATTAATTGCTACAAACTTTTAACTTTTTCGTCCAGACCTGTACAATGTCTCCCTGGCAAAATGTGGTTTCCATTGAGCAAGTTTGTAGGTGATACCACGTTTTTATAAGCATACTTTGCCTGAGACTTGCAGTTTTCATTTAGGCATGGCAGTTCTATAATGAGACGCATTATCCCAGGTGCATTTTCTGTCACTTCCCAGAGAAGTGAATCGTTTAGCAACAGGACAGATTCCGCATGACTGACAACAATACCGCATTAAAGAAGGCTGGCCTGAAAGTAACGCTTCCTCGGTTAAAAATCCTGGAAGTGCTTCAGGGTCCAGACAATCACCATGTCAGTGCGGAAGACCTTTATAAACGTCTTATCGACATGGGTGAAGAGATTGGGCTGGCCACCGTATATCGCGTGCTGAACCAGTTTGATGACGCGGGCATTGTTACCCGTCATAATTTCGAAGGCGGTAAATCTGTATTCGAACTGACCCAGCAGCATCACCACGATCACCTGATCTGCCTCGATTGCGGCAAGGTCATTGAATTTAGCGATGATTCCATCGAAGCGCGTCAGCGTGAAATCGCAGCTCGTCATGGCATTCGCCTGACCAACCACAGCCTGTACCTTTACGGTCACTGCGCTGAAGGGGATTGCCGCGAGAATGAACACGCTCACGACACAAAATAAGTTAGCGTTCATACTCTGAGCCAGCCGTAAGGTTGGCTTTTTTTTGCCTGAAAAAAGCCCGGTCAGCAAAGTGCCACCGGGCGTAGAGCAACTTATTTGTTGTTATTGCGTATCTCGTTCCAGATTTTATCGCAACGCTTCGCCACTTCCTGATCGTTACCGGTTTTACGTGCCTGGATGCAGGCCTGATAATCCATCACGCGAACATTCTCCTGCGTCGCGAACACCTCATGCGCTTTCTCTTTCTTTAACACATTTAGCACACTCTGGCAGGCTTCAATTTTCTCAGGCGATCCTTCCGCGGTATTAATACAGGCGCTATACGCCTCCTTCAGACGGGCGTCCTCTTTCGGCGCCTGAGTCTGAACACACGCCACCAGCCCTGATGCCATCAGCGCGACGATTACGATTTTTTTCATCATGTGCAGTCTCCAGACCGGCGGGACTCAGCCCGCCGGTGTGCTCATCAGAAGATGGTGAATGGGGCGATAACCATGAATTTGACGTCACGTTCATCCTGGAAGATGTTGCCGTAACCGCCCGCATAGCTTGGGATATCGGAGTGGTTGTCATACTGCGTGAAGTGCAGCTTGAACATCGTGCCTTTCGCGCGGCCATCCTGCAGGGTGTAGATAGCATCCAGGCTGTAGGAGGACTCTTTCAGGCGATAGTTTGGATCGTAGTACGCATCCGGCGTCGCCATGTCTGCTGGTTTTGCATCCCAGGCGTAAGCGTAAGAAGCGCCCACCGCCCAGCCCGGCAGGTTCCAGTTTTTCAGGTCATACATGGCGCCGAAGAAGACCGCTTTCTCGCCGTCGGCGTTGAAGTCTGAGCGGTTATCCCACCAGATATCCAGACGACCGTTGGATGAGGCATAGGTCGGCGTCATACGCTGCAGGAAGTAGCCCTGCTGCCCTTCCGCCTTCACCCACGTGCCTTCCAGACGCAAATCAACCTGACCGACCTTATAGCCGAAGGTTAACGCCTGCAGCCACGCGGTACCGTTATAAATGTCATTTACGCTGCCATCGCTGACCTTATCGCGCGTACCGTAGAACTGGTAGCTGGTGCTCAGCGGACTACCGGCGATATCAAATTTGTAGCTGGCTTTAGCAAAATACTGATCGATATAGCCTTCCGCCTGACCAAATGCGGCTTCCAGAACCAGATCGTTTTTGAAGTCGTACTTCGCGCCCAGCGAGTGGAGGTAATCGACTTTGGTTTTCTTATCGTTCTGGTAGAACTTGTCCATCTCAATGTGCCACGGCGCTTTGTACTCGTTGGTCCACATATAGGAGAAGCTCAACGCACCTGCATCACCGTAGTCAAAGTTAGCCCCGGCTTCTGCCCCCTGATAGGTACCAGGCATAAAGCTCCAGTGCGGCGCTAACAGCGTCTGGCCGGTTGGCTGAATATAGCCCCCACGCGCCCATACCGGGCCGTATTTGAATTTCGCTGCGGCCTTATAAAGGCTGATGCCGCTTTTATCCCCTGACCAGTCTTCGTCATAGGCTTTATTGCTGGAGGAGAAAGCAATTTCGTTCGGGTGGCCGCTGTCGCCATTTTCAGCCATTTCAATCGCCGTAAACGCGGCAATATCCAGACCGAATATATCGGCGGCGTAGCCTGACTGGAAGTCCAGGTTGGCGTTCCAGGTGGAGTGTGAGAGGTTGGTTTTGTATTTATCTTCTGTGACATCTTTACGGTCACGTTCACGCTGCCAGTAATAAATACCGCCAGTGAGGGTAGAATCTTCGATGAAACCTGCTGCTTTTGCCTCTGGTGTCACCACCAGGCCTGACATTGCTGTCACACCGGCAATAGCCAGCGCCAGCGCACTACGTTTGCCACTGAACGTACGCATAGATTATTCCTCTTTGACGAATTAAAACGCCTTAAACGGCGAAAATATAAAAGACCAAAAGGCCAGGGGTAGTTATAAATACCCTCGAATTAACTACCGTCTTTAGGTTATTTTTCGCGACGCGAATTATCAATGCTTTTCAGTGGGCAAAAGTCAGGATTATGACGAAGTGCACATAATTGGTAGTGCTTTGTAACATTTGGCCGGATGCAAGGTGTGGCGGGGGTAGAGCAGGTAATTTCGGCGTATTAGATCGTAATAAAACCCGTATTTGTCTTAATTCTCTTTTTTATGAAACAGACAAACTTTTTTTAGAAAAATAAGTAGCACCGCATTGACCAAAAATTTTAGCTGGCCTAATTACGGGCCTACTTTAACGATATGATCATTAAATAAAAAAACGCCGCTATAAGCGGCGTTTGTTTCTCATTGACCAGTGCAGCGTTATTATTCGCCGATCTTGGTCCAGGTATCACGCAGACCTACGGTACGGTTAAATACCGGTTTTTCTGCCGTGCTGTAACGGCTGTCCAGGCAGAAGTAACCTTCACGCTCGAACTGGAACGCTTTGCCCGCTTCAGCGGCTTTCAGCGATGGCTCCGCATAACCTTGCTTGATCACCAGAGATTCCGGGTTGATGGTCGCCAGGAAGTCTTCCGCCGCACCCGGGTTAGGTACGCTGAACAGACGATCGTACAGACGAATTTCTACAGGCAGCGCGTGGGAAGCGCTCACCCAGTGGATCACGCCTTTCACCTTGCGGCCGTCTGCCGGATCTTTGCTCAGCGTCTCAGCATCGTACGAACAGAAGATGGTGGTAATGTTACCTTCAGCATCCTTCTCTACGCGCTCGGCTTTGATGACGTAGGCGTTACGCAGACGAACTTCTTTGCCCAACACCAGACGCTTGTACTGCTTATTGGCTTCTTCACGGAAGTCAGCACGGTCGATCCAGATCTCACCGCTGAACGGCACGTCGCGGCTTCCCATTTCCGGTTTATTCGGATGGTTAGGCATAGAGACCAGCTCGCTTCCACCCTGCGGGTAATTTTCAATAACCAGTTTCACCGGATCGATAACAGCCATCGCGCGCGGGGCGTTTTCGTTAAGATCTTCACGAATGCAGGATTCCAGAGACGCCATTTCGATGGTGTTGTCCTGCTTGGTCACGCCGATACGTTTGCAGAACTCACGAATAGAAGCGGCAGTGTAACCACGACGACGCAGGCCGGAGATGGTCGGCATGCGCGGGTCGTCCCAGCCATCAACGTGCTTGTCGGTCACCAGCAGGTTCAGCTTACGCTTGGACATCACGGTGTATTCCAGATTCAGACGAGAGAACTCGTACTGACGCGGATGCACAGGAATGGTGATGTTATCGAGCACCCAGTCGTACAGACGACGGTTATCCTGGAACTCCAGCGTACACAGCGAGTGGGTAATGCCTTCCAGCGCATCGCTGATGCAGTGGGTGAAGTCGTACATCGGATAAATGCACCACTTGTTGCCGGTCTGGTGGTGTTCTGCGAACTTAATGCGGTACAGCACCGGATCGCGCATCACGATAAACGGCGACGCCATATCGATTTTGGCACGCAGGCACGCTTTACCTTCTTCGAAGCCACCGGCACGCATTTTTTCAAACAGCGCCAGGTTCTCTTCCACGCTGCGATCGCGGAACGGGCTGTTTTTGCCTGGTGCGGTCAGCGTACCGCGATACTCGCGGATTTCGTCCGCAGACAGCTCGTCGACGTAGGCCAGACCTTTGTTGATCAGCTCCACCGCGTAGGCATACAGCTGATCAAAATAGTCAGAGGAGTAGCAGATATCGCCAGACCAGTTGAAGCCCAGCCATTGCACGTCGTTTTTAATGGACTCAACGTATTCGATGTCTTCTTTTACTGGGTTGGTGTCATCGAAACGCAGGTTGCACTGCCCCTGGTAGTCTTGCGCAATGCCAAAGTTCAGGCAGATCGATTTCGCGTGACCAATGTGCAGGTAGCCGTTCGGCTCCGGCGGGAAACGTGTATGTACCGTGGTGTGCTTACCACTGGCCAGATCTTCATCGATGATCTGACGAATAAAGTTACTCGGGCGGGCTTCTGCCTCACTCATCGTGGATTCCTCAAAGCGTAAACAACGTATAACGGCGTATGATCTTATAAGCCGGACGTAGTGACAACCCTTAGTTACGGAAAATACGTATCAGATGAAAATAATGGGGGCGTTTGCTGCAAAAAAAAGCGGCGGAGGATATCCCCCGCCGCTTAAGGCATGACTCTACTCAGGAGCGATTACTTGCCTTTAATCTCATACAGCGGTGTCTGACCCGCAACCACCTGACCTTTAGCCTGGAGTACCAGACCGCTAAAGTCGTCGATGTTGCTGCACACGACCGGACTAATCATCGAGCGCGCGTTAGCGTTCAGGAAGTCCAGATCCATTTCCAGAATCGGCTGACCTGCCACCACTTCGGCCCCCTCTTCCACCAGGCGAGTAAAGCCCTGACCGTTCAGCGCAACGGTATCGATCCCCATATGGACAACGATCTCCGCGCCTTTTTCAGTTTCGAGGCAGAACGCGTGGTTGGTGTTGAAGATTTTCACGATGGTGCCTGCCGCCGGAGACACAACGGTTTTGTCCGTTGGTTTCACCGCCACGCCGTCACCGACCGCTTTGCTGGCGAACGCTTCATCAGGCACCTGCTCAAGGTCAACCACGTCACCCGTTACCGGAGAGACCAGCGCGGCCACCGTCACGGCGTTCGGCACGGCCTGCGGCTTCGCTACCGGGGCAGCCGTCGACGCAGGTGCGCTGTCGGCTGATGCCGCTGCGACCGGGCCACGGGCAACCACTTTCTTCATTTCGTCGCCAATGGATTCCGCTTTGGCGCCTACGATAACCTGGATAGTTTGTTTGTTCAGTTTAACCACGCCCGATGCACCAAGGCGTTTACACATTGCGTCGCTTACGCGCGCCGAGTCACCCACCGTCAGACGCAGACGGGTGATACAGGCATCAATCGCTTTCAGGTTGTCAGTCCCACCGACGGCAGCGATATAGCTGGTCGCCAGCTGAGTCAGACCCTCTTCGGTATTGCTGTTGGCTTCGTTGGTGACCACTTCGTCTTTGGTATCTTCGCGGCCCGGTGTTTTGAGGTTAAACATACGAATAACCGCAGTGAACAGCACGAAGTAGATGACGAAGAAGACCAGACCCATTACCACCAGCATCCAGACGTTCTTGCTTGCCGCCGGCAGGTTGTACATCAACACGTAGTCGATCGCGCCTGCAGAGAAGGAGAAGCCAGCATGGATGCCCAGCAGGGTCGCCACAAACAGGCTGATACCGGTCAGGACCGCATGCATGAGGTACAGCACCGGCGCCAGGAACATGAACAGGAATTCCAGCGGCTCGGTTACACCGGTCAGGAACGCGGTAATCGCAACGGACAGCAGCATGCCGCCAACCATTGGGCGACGCGCTTTTGGCGCAGCCAGGTACATTGCCAGTGCAGCGCCCGGCAGACCAAACATCATGATTGGGAAGAAGCCAGACATGAACATACCCGCGGTGCCGTCACCCGCATAGAAGCGGTTGATGTCGCCGTGGAATACAGTGCCCGCAGCATTGGTGAACTCACCAATCTGGAACCAGGCGATGGTGTTCAGCACCTGATGCAGACCGGTTGGGATCAGCAGACGGTTGATAAAACCAAAGATACCTGAGCCCACTGCACCCGCTGAAACAATCCACTCGCCGCCCGCATGGATAGCATGCTGCACCGGCGGCCAGACGTAGCCAAAGATAGCTGCCAGGATCAGGCAGAAAAAGCCCGTCGCAATTGGCACAAAACGTTTACCGCCGAAGAAGCTCAGGAAGTCAGGCAGTTTGATACCCGCCCAGCGGTTGTACACGGCACCACCGACCAGACCGGTAATGATACCCGCCAGTACACCCATGTTGATTTCCGGGTTGATGGTTACCATCGCTTTCGTGAGGATGAAGTAACCTACCGCCCCTGCCAGTGCTGCAGCACCGGCGCTGTCTTTTGACCAGCTTGACGCCACGCCGATGGCGAAAATCAGCGCAAGGTTGTCAAAAATGGCACCGCCTGCCTGGGCAATAAACGGCACGTTAAGAAGATCGGGTTGCCCGAATCGCAGCAGCAACGCTGCAACCGGTAGCACGGCGATAGGGAGCTGCAAAGCCCTACCGAGGCGCTGGAAAAAACCTAAAATATTCATCCTATTCCCCCTACGAGACCCATTATTAAGACTCGCGCATAAACTATGTTTTTATTGTGTCACGAACGATAGATACAGTTGATGATTCACTGGCAGTCTGAGTGTGTGAAAAATTAATTCGTATCGCAAATTAAACACCTATTTTTTGTGATTATTGTCACCAAATATCGTATTCCCTCCTCCCTTTCACTGGCTAACAGCCAAAACTTATTTTATCATTCAAAAAATCAAGACGGATTGATCCGGCCTGAAAGGTTCCAGGTTACGCTTAAGCATCAGGTTCCGATACCCATCCGCCCACTCTTCTACTTAAACTTTGAGGTGAACAATGAGACTGATTCCCCTGGCAACTGCTGAACAAGTCGGTAAATGGGCCGCTCGCCATATCGTTAACCGTATTAATGCCTTCAAGCCTACTGCCGATCGTCCCTTCGTTCTTGGCCTTCCAACCGGTGGTACCCCACTGACCGCGTACAAAGCGCTGGTTGAAATGCATAAAGCGGGCCAGGTTAGCTTTAAACACGTTGTGACCTTCAACATGGACGAATATGTCGGCCTGCCAAAGGAGCATCCTGAAAGCTACCATAGCTTCATGCACCGCAATTTCTTTGATCACGTTGATATCCCAGCTGAAAATATTAACCTGCTGAATGGAAATGCGCCTGATATTGACGCAGAATGCCGTCAGTACGAAGAAAAAATCCGTTCTTACGGTAAAATCCACCTGTTCATGGGTGGCGTGGGCAACGATGGTCATATCGCGTTCAACGAACCAGCCTCTTCTCTGGCTTCCCGTACCCGTATTAAAACGCTGACCCATGACACCCGCGTGGCAAACTCCCGCTTCTTTGACGGTGATGTGAACCAGGTTCCAAAATACGCCCTGACCGTTGGCGTAGGCACCCTGCTGGATGCCGAAGAGGTGATGATTCTGGTACTGGGCGGCGTGAAAGCGCAGGCGCTCCAGGCAGCCGTTGAAGGCAACGTTAACCACATGTGGACCATCAGCTGCCTGCAGCTGCATCCAAAATCAGTCATCGTCTGCGACGAACCGTCCACGATGGAGCTGAAGGTGAAAACGCTGAAATACTTCAACGAGTTAGAAGCTGAGAACATCAAAGGTCTGTAATTGAATAACCGCCTCTTCTGTCAGAGGCGGTCGCTTTTTTTAACCGGGGGTCGATATGTACGCTTTAACCCACGGTCGGATTTATACCGGCCATGAAATTCTGGATGACCATGCGATTGTTATCGCCAATGGCCTGATTGAACGTGTTTGCCCGCTGGCAGAACTGCCGCCGGAGATAGAACAGCGCTCACTCAATGGAGCAGTAATCTCCCCCGGTTTCATCGACGTACAGCTTAACGGCTGCGGCGGTGTGCAGTTCAATGACACCGCCGAGGCGGTGACGGTTGAAACGCTGGAAATCATGCAGAAAGCTAACGAGAAATCAGGCTGCACCAGCTATCTGCCGACGCTCATCACCAGCAGTGATGACCTGATGAAACAGGGTATCCGCGTGATGCGCGAATACCTCGCCAAACACCCGAACCAGGCGCTGGGTCTGCATCTGGAAGGGCCATGGCTGAACATAGTGAAAAAAGGCACGCATAACCCGGATTACGTGCGCAAGCCGGATGCTGAACTGGTCGACTACATGTGTGCCAATGCTGATGTGATCGCTAAAGTGACGCTGGCGCCTGAAATGACCGGTACTGAGGTCATCAGCAAACTGGCTGCCGCCGGGATTGTGGTTTCAGCAGGCCACTCAAACGCCACACTGAAAGAAGCCAAAGCGGGCTTCCGTGCCGGCATTACCTTTGCGACCCACCTTTACAACGCCATGCCGTATATTACCGGCCGTGAACCGGGTCTGGTCGGGGCGATTCTCGACGAACCAGACGTCTACTGCGGCATTATCGCAGATGGCATGCACGTTGATTACACCAACATTCGCAACGCCAAACGGCTGAAAGGTGACAAGCTCTGCCTGGTCACCGATGCCACCGCGCCAGCAGGTGCAAATATTGAGCAGTTCATTTTTGCTGGTAAAACAATATACTACCGCAATGGACTGTGTGTGGATGAAAACGGTACGCTGAGTGGCTCCTCTTTGACCATGATTGAAGGGGTGCGTAATCTGGTGGAGCATTGTGGGATTGCGCTTGATGAAGTCCTGCGTATGGCCACCCTTTATCCGGCTCGCGCCATCGGCGTGGATAAACAGCTCGGCGGAATTGCACCAGGTATGGTTGCAAACCTGACGGCATTCACACACGATTATAAAATTATTAAGACCATCGTTAATGGTAACGAGGTCGTCACTGAGTAAGTAAAAGTATGACACCAGGCGGACAAGCTCAAATCGGTAATGTCGATCTCGTTAAACAACTTAACAGTGCGGCGGTTTATCGCCTGATTGACCAACATGGTCCAATCTCGCGGATCCAGATAGCCGAACAAAGCCAGCTTGCTCCCGCCAGCGTGACAAAAATTACCCGCCAGCTCATTGAGCGCGGTTTGATCAAAGAAGTCGATCAGCAGGCCTCCACCGGGGGCCGCCGCGCCATCTCCATCATTACCGAAACCCGCAACTTTCAGGCCATTGGCGTCCGGCTTGGTCGTCATGACACCACGCTCACGCTGTACGATTTGAGCAGCAAAGCCATTGCGGAAGAGCACTACCCGCTGCCCGAGCGCACTCAGGAGACGCTGGAACACGCGCTGCTGAATACTATCGCGCACTTTATTGAAAGCTGTCAGCGCAAGATCCGCGAACTGATCGCCATCTCCGTCATTCTGCCGGGCCTGGTCGACCCGGAAAGCGGTGTGATCCGATACATGCCGCATATTCAGGTTGAGAACTGGGCGCTGGTCGACGCGCTGGAAAAACGCTTTAAGGTGACCTGCTTTGTCGGCCACGATATTCGATCTTTAGCGCTGGCTGAGCACTACTTTGGTGCGAGTCAGGACTGTGAAGACTCTATTCTGGTGCGCGTACACCGCGGTACGGGCGCAGGCATTATCTCCAATGGCCGTATTTTTATTGGTCGTAACGGTAACGTTGGCGAGATCGGCCACATCCAGGTTGAACCGCTCGGCGAACGCTGCCACTGCGGCAACTTCGGCTGCCTTGAAACCATCGCCGCCAACACGGCCATCGAGCAGCGCGTTCGCCACCTGCTTGAGCAGGGTTATCAAAGCCGCGTCACGCTGGACGAATGCAAGATAGGCACCATCTGCAAAGCCGCCAATAAAGGCGACGCGCTGGCCTGTGAGGTGATCGAGCAGGTAGGTCGCCATCTGGGGAAAACCATCGCCATCGCCATTAACCTGTTTAACCCGCAGAAAGTGGTGATCGCCGGAGAGATTGTTGAAGCGGAAAAGGTGCTGCTGCCCGCCATCGAAGGCTGTATCAACACCCAGGCGCTGAAAGCATTCCGACAGAACCTCCCGGTGGTTCGTTCGAAGCTTGACCATCGCTCGGCGATTGGCGCGTTTGCGCTGGTCAAGCGCGCCATGCTCAACGGGATCCTGCTCCAGCATTTGCTGGAATCCTGATCGGACCTTATAGTAACGCCTTCTTTTTTTGATGTCGGAATGTCCATGACCATTAAGAATGTAATTTGTGATATCGACGGCGTGCTGATGCACGACAACGTTGCCGTGCCGGGTGCTGCGGAGTTTCTTCACCGCATCATCGACAAAGGAATGCCACTGGTTCTACTCACGAACTACCCTTCCCAAACCGGTCAGGATCTGGCGAATCGCTTTGCCACCGCAGGCGTCGACGTGCCGGACAGCGTGTTTTATACCTCCGCAATGGCAACGGCGGATTTCCTGAAGCGTCAGGAAGGAAAAAAAGCCTACGTGGTCGGTGAAGGCGCGCTAATCCACGAGCTGTATAAAGCAGGTTTTACCATTACCGATGTGAACCCGGACTTTGTGATCGTGGGAGAAACGCGTTCCTTTAACTGGGAGATGATGCATAAAGCAGCCTACTTTGTCGCCAATGGTGCGCGCTTTATCGCCACCAACCCGGATACGCACGGCCGTGGTTTCTATCCGGCCTGCGGCGCGCTGTGCGCCGGTATTGAAAAAATCTCGGGCCGTAAGCCTTTTGTTGTCGGCAAACCGAGCCCGTGGATCATCCGCGCCGCGCTGAATACGATGCAGGCACACTCAGAAGAAACCGTCATTGTTGGCGACAACCTGCGCACCGATATTCTGGCTGGCTTCCAGGCAGGGCTTGAAACCATCCTGGTACTTTCTGGCGTCTCGCAGCTTGATGACATCGATACGATGCCCTTCCGACCAAGCTGGATTTACCCCTCTATCGACGAAATCGACGTTATTTGATTCTGAACCACGTCCCAGGGCGTGGTTTTTCATTTTCAGCTTATACAAACAAAACACCATCTAACAAAAAACCATTTTCATTGCATAATCATCAATAAAAGGATGTGTGTCGTACTCTTTTTTCACTATTCCGCAATCACTATTGCACTTTTTCCGTTTTGGCCCGTAAAACCCTTGCGCCCCTCCCCCCTTTTGCGGCATTTTCATAAGCAAGCAACATCACAATGCAACAGGGTTAACGGAGAAGGTTATGTGTTCAATTTTTGGCGTACTGGATATTAAAACTGACGCGGGCGAACTGCGTAAAAAAGCACTCGAATTGTCCCGCCTGATGCGCCATCGCGGCCCGGACTGGTCAGGCGTTTACGCCAGCGACAAAGCGATTCTGGCTCACGAACGCCTGTCGATTGTTGACGTCAACGCCGGTGCACAGCCGCTGTATAACGAGAAAAAAACGCACGCGCTGGCTGTCAACGGTGAAATTTATAACCATCAGGCGCTGCGCGCCGAGTACGGCGACCGCTACGCCTTCCAGACCGGCTCTGACTGTGAAGTGATCCTGGCGCTGTATCAGGAGAAAGGCCCGGAGTTCCTCGACGAGCTGCAAGGCATGTTTGCCTTCGCGCTGTACGACAGCGAAAAAGACGCTTACCTGATTGGCCGTGACCATATCGGTATTATCCCGCTGTACATGGGGCACGATGAACACGGCAACTTCTATGTCGCGTCCGAAATGAAAGCCCTGGTGCCGGTCTGCCGCACCATCAAAGAGTTCCCGGCGGGCAGCTATCTGTGGAGTAAAGACGGTGAAATCCGTTCGTACTACCAGCGCGACTGGTTTGACTATGACGCGGTGAAAGACAACGTGACGGATAAAGCCGAGCTGCGTCAGGCGCTGGAAGATTCCGTGAAAAGCCACCTGATGTCAGACGTGCCTTACGGCGTACTGCTCTCCGGCGGTCTGGACTCCTCCGTGATCTCCGCGATCACCAAGAAATTCGCGGCTCGTCGCGTGGAAGATCAGGAGCGCTCCGAGGCCTGGTGGCCGCAGCTGCACTCCTTTGCCGTGGGCCTGGAAGGGGCACCGGATCTGAAAGCCGCGCAGGAAGTGGCAAACCACCTCGGCACCGTGCACCATGAAATTCACTTCACCGTGCAGGAAGGTCTGGATGCGATCCGCGATGTGATCTATCACATTGAGACCTATGACGTGACCACCATTCGCGCCTCCACGCCGATGTACCTGATGTCGCGTAAGATCAAGGCGATGGGCATCAAGATGGTGCTCTCCGGTGAAGGTTCTGACGAAGTGTTTGGCGGCTACCTGTACTTCCACAAAGCGCCAAACGCCAAAGAGCTGCATGAAGAGACCGTGCGTAAGCTGCAGGCGCTGCATATGTTCGACTGTGCGCGTGCCAACAAAGCGATGTCGGCCTGGGGCGTGGAAGCGCGCGTGCCGTTCCTGGATAAGAAATTCCTCGACGTGGCGATGCGCATCAACCCGCAGGATAAAATGTGCGGCAACGGCAAAATGGAAAAACATATCCTGCGTGAATGTTTTGAATCTTACCTGCCGGCGAGCGTGGCATGGCGTCAGAAAGAGCAGTTCTCTGATGGCGTTGGCTACAGCTGGATCGACACCCTGAAAGAGGTGGCGGCGAAGCAGGTTTCTGACCAGCAGCTGGAAACCGCAAGCTTCCGCTTCCCGTACAACACGCCGGGCTCGAAAGAAGCGTACCTCTACCGTGAGATCTTTGAAGAACTGTTCCCGGTGCCGAGCGCTGCCGAGTGTGTTCCTGGCGGTCCGTCAGTGGCCTGTTCATCCGCAAAAGCCATTGAATGGGATGAATCTTTCAAGGCGATGAACGATCCATCGGGGCGTGCGGTAGGCGTTCACCAGTCCGCCTACAAATAATCACAACGATTTCAAACAGGCCCCTCAGGGGCCTGTTTTTTTTGCCTCACATTTCACCACCAAAAACCGATTAATAACCAATAATTGCCGAATATTCGGCCACGCTGTTCGCAACCTAACCAAACAGTCACATTCCGGCTATTTTCGTTGAAAAAGGTGTTGACGCTGCAAGGGTCTATACGCATAATGCGCCCCGCAACGCCGATAAGGTAACGCGAAAAAAAGATGGCTACGTAGCTCAGTTGGTTAGAGCACATCACTCATAATGATGGGGTCACAGGTTCGAATCCCGTCGTAGCCACCATCTTTTTGCGGGAGTGGCGAAATTGGTAGACGCACCAGATTTAGGTTCTGGCGCCGCAAGGTGTGCGAGTTCAAGTCTCGCCTCCCGCACCATTCCCGGGTAAGCGTTGCACGGATGGGGTATCGCCAAGCGGTAAGGCACCGGTTTTTGATACCGGCATTCCCTGGTTCGAATCCAGGTACCCCAGCCATATTTCTTCGATTTTGCGGTTCTCCGCGGTATTGGGGTATCGCCAAGCGGTAAGGCACCGGTTTTTGATACCGGCATTCCCTGGTTCGAATCCAGGTACCCCAGCCATCGAAGACTGCAGTACTGGCTACGTAGCTCAGTTGGTTAGAGCACATCACTCATAATGATGGGGTCACAGGTTCGAATCCCGTCGTAGCCACCAAATTAAGATTATCGATTTGTTTCGGTAATAAAAAATTGTTGGGGTATCGCCAAGCGGTAAGGCACCGGATTCTGATTCCGGCATTCCGAGGTTCGAATCCTCGTACCCCAGCCAATTTAAAAGTCGTTAAGCAGTCTGTTTAACGCAATTGGGGTGTCGCCAAGCGGTAAGGCTCTGGTTTCTGATACCAGCATTCCGGGGTTCGAATCCCTGCACCCCAGCCACTTAAAACAAACAAGCCCGCTCTGCGGGCTTTTTTGTTTTTGTTGCTCAGAATAGTGCGGCCTGATGCCCTCCCCCTACCCCTCTCCCACGGGGAGAGGGAATTAAGATTAGAGTCCGAGGGCGTATTTCAGCGCCTGACGCTTCAGCCCACCGGCACGCTCTGCCGCCATTAAGCCAATGTTACGCATAATGCGCACCGGGGCCAGGTCATTGCTGAAACCGGCATAGAACAGATCCATCCCTGACTGCATGATGAAGTTATCCGCCATACGGCGCGTCTGGTATCGCTTCAGTACCTGATGGCTGGCCCAGGCTTCCGCGTGAGCGCGTGCGTTGCCCAGCACGTCCAGTAACGCATCGACGTCACGGTATCCAAGATTGACTCCCTGCCCCGCCAGCGGGTGGATGGTGTGTGCCGCATCACCCACCAGCGCCAGCCCTTCTCGAGCATACTGTAAAGCATGACGGCGCGTGAGCGGGAATGCACCTGCGGTGACTGGCGTCACGTTGCCAAGGCGGCTCGGGAAGTGAAGCAGGATCTCGCGCTGCAGCTGCTCCATCGACAGCCCCTGCAGCTGGCGAATGCGCGCCGGTTTGTCGTACCACACCAGCGAAGCCCAGTTATCAAACAGCGGCAAGAATGCATGCGGGCCGTTCGGCGTAAAGTGCTGCCAAGTGCTTTCACCCGGCGCATTCTCACACTGAACGGTGATTAACATGCAGGATTGCTGATATTGCCAGGCATGAACCCCAATACCCGCCATCTCCCTGACCTGCGAGTTAGCGCCATCGGCCCCGACGACCAGCTTCACGGCCAGTTCATCGCCGCTGTCGAGCGTCAGCAAATAGCCGCTTTCATGAGGATGCAGTGCCTTAAGTGACGCAGGCATACGCAGCGTCACCTTCGGATGTGCCTCCAGCGCCTGCCAGAGCGCCAGCTGGAGCACGTTGTTTTCCACCATATAGCCCAGGCGCGGCAGCTTCAGCTCGGCGGCGTCAAACGACACGTGGGCATTTTCCCACTCCCAGGTTTCAAGACGGCTGTAAGGGTGTGCGCGCATCGCCTGCACCGCCTCCCAGACGCCCAGGCCGCGCAGCAGATCGACGGACGCCGCGCTGATGGCGGAAATGCGCACGTCCGGTTTGCTGGCGGGATCAAATGCCGGGGGAGCTGCCTGTTCAATAACGGTTACATCAAATCCCTGCTGCGCCAGCCCCAGCGCCAGCGCGCCGCCGACCATACCGCCGCCGACAACGGCAACTTCGGTGTGTTGGAGTGTCATGGTCAATTTTCCTTATTGGAGAATCCCTTAAGTTTACCGGATTTTTGCGGTCCTGAGACACACAACCTTCATACTGGTCACAACCCCACCAAAGCATTACAATACGCGGCTTGCAATCCTGAGCTGAGCAAGTCGATGACTAAAAAACTCCATATAAAAACCTGGGGCTGTCAGATGAACGAATACGATTCATCCAAGATGGCCGATCTGCTGGATACCACCCACGGATACCAGCTGACTGAAAATGCGAAAGAAGCCGATGTGCTGCTGCTGAACACCTGTTCAATTCGTGAAAAAGCACAGGAAAAAGTCTTTCATGTGTTAGGCCGCTGGAAGCTTCTCAAACGGAAAAATCCGGACCTGATCATTGGCGTCGGTGGCTGCGTCGCGTCGCAGGAAGGTAAGCTGATCCGTCAGAGAGCCCCGTATGTGGATATCGTCTTTGGTCCTCAGACCCTGCACCGCCTGCCGGAGATGATCAATCAGGTTCGCGGTAACCGTAGCCCGGTCGTTGACGTCAGCTTCCCGGAGATCGAGAAATTTGACCGTCTGCCAGAGCCGCGCGCCGATGGCCCGACCGCCTTCGTCTCGATCATGGAAGGCTGCAACAAATACTGTACCTACTGCGTGGTGCCTTACACCCGCGGTGAAGAGGTCAGCCGCCCGGCGGACGACATTCTGTTTGAAATTGCGCAGCTTGCCGCGCAGGGCGTTCGCGAAGTGAACCTGCTGGGCCAGAACGTTAACGCCTGGCGCGGCGAGAACTACGACGGCACCACCGGCAGCTTTGCCGAACTGCTGCGCCTGGTGGCCGCGATTGACGGCATCGACCGTATTCGCTTTACCACCAGCCATCCGATGGAGTTTACCGACGACATCATTGACGTCTATCGCGATACGCCAGAGCTGGTGAGCTTCCTGCACCTGCCGATTCAGTGCGGCTCTGACCGCGTGCTGAACCTGATGGGCCGCCCGCATACGGTGCTGGAGTACAAATCCACCATCCGCAAGCTGCGCGAAGCGCGCCCGGATATCCAGATTAGCTCTGACTTTATCGTCGGCTTCCCAGGCGAAACCGCTGATGACTTCGAGCGCACCATGAAGCTCATCGGTGAAGTGAACTTTGACGTCAGCTACAGCTTCATCTTCTCAGCGCGTCCTGGCACGCCTGCGGCTGACATGGTTGACGACGTGCCGGAAGAAGAGAAAAAGCAGCGTCTGTATATTCTTCAGGAACGCATCAACCAGCAGGCCAACGCCTGGAGCCGCCGCATGCTCGGCACCGTCCAGCGCATTCTGGTGGAAGGCACCTCCCGCAAGAGCATCATGGAGCTGTCCGGTCGTACCGAGAACAACCGCGTGGTGAACTTCGAAGGCACCCCGGACATGATCGGTAAATTTGTGGACGTCGAAATTGTCGAAGTGCTGACCAACTCGCTGCGCGCGAAGGTGGTACGCACCGAGGACGAAATGGGCCTGCGTATTGCCGAGTCACCGGAATCCGTTATTTCTCGTACCCGCAAAGAAAACGATTCTGGCGTTGGGATTTACCAGCCTTGATCCTTCAGGCCTGCCTCTTCGGCAGGCCTTGTATTTCCTCTCATCACCCCCAATATCTACCGCAACGCTTGCGCCTTTATTCTGTGGCGTGAATAATTTCGGTAATGACCGTTCTATTGCGCCGTGTGGCAGCGGGTCAGTTAACCAATTAAAGAGGAACAGTTTGAACATAGATACGCGTGAAATTAGCCTTGAGCCCGCAGACAACGCTCGCCTGCTGAGCCTGTGCGGGCCGTTTGATGACAACATCAAACAACTGGAGCGACGTCTGGGTATCGAAATCAATCGTCGCGATAACCATTTCAAACTCACCGGACGCCCTATCTGCGTCAACGCGGCAGCAGATATTCTACGCAGCCTGTATGTCGATACCGCCCCGATGCGCGGCGAAATTCAGGATATCGAGCCGGAACAGATCCACCTCGCCATTAAAGAGGCGCGCGTGCTTGAGCAGAGCGCGGAAAGCGTGCCGGACTACGGCAAGGCGATCAATATCAAGACCAAGCGTGGCGTCATCAAGCCGCGTACGCCGAACCAGGCGCAGTACATCGCCAACATTCTTGACCATGACATCACCTTCGGCGTGGGTCCCGCGGGTACAGGTAAAACCTATCTGGCGGTTGCCGCTGCGGTGGATGCGCTGGAGCGTCAGGAGATCCGTCGTATCCTGCTGACCCGTCCTGCCGTTGAAGCGGGTGAAAAACTCGGCTTCCTGCCGGGCGATTTGAGTCAGAAAGTGGACCCCTATTTGCGCCCGCTGTACGACGCGCTGTTTGAAATGCTCGGCTTCGAGAAAGTGGAGAAGCTGATCGAACGTAACGTGATCGAAGTGGCCCCGCTCGCCTACATGCGCGGCCGCACGCTCAACGACGCGTTCATCATTCTCGATGAAAGCCAGAACACCACCATCGAACAGATGAAAATGTTCCTGACGCGTATCGGCTTCAACTCGAAAGCGGTGATCACCGGTGACGTCACCCAGATCGACCTGCCGCGCAGCACTAAATCAGGCCTGCGCCACGCCATTGAGGTGCTGTCAGAGGTAGACGAAATTAGCTTTAACTTCTTCCACAGTGAAGACGTCGTTCGCCACCCGGTGGTCGCGCGCATCGTTAACGCCTATGAAGCCTGGGAAGAGGCGGATCAAAAACGCAGGGCCGAACAGGCCGCGGAACGTAAGCGCGAAGCGCAGGAGCAAGAACAGAAATGAGTCAGGTGATCCTCGATTTACAGCTGGCATGTGAAGACAATTCCGGCATGCCAGAAGAGGCACAGTTTCAGAAATGGCTGGATGCGGTAATCCCCCAGTTTCAGGAAGAATCAGAAGTCACGATTCGCCTGGTGGATGAAGCGGAAAGCCATGAGCTTAACCTGACCTACCGCGGGAAAGATAAGCCAACCAACGTGCTCTCTTTCCCGTTCGAAGCGCCGCCGGGTATTGAGATGCCGCTGCTGGGCGATCTGATCATCTGCCGTCAGGTGGTTGAGCAGGAAGCCAAAGAGCAGCAGAAACCGCTGGAAGCCCACTGGGCGCATATGGTGGTACACGGCAGCCTGCACCTGCTGGGCTACGACCACATTGAAGATGACGAAGCGGAAGAGATGGAGTCCCTTGAGACAGAGATAATGCTTGCTCTGGGCTATGAGGATCCGTACATTGCCGAGAAAGAATAGTCAGTTACTGACTACCATGCCGCCGCGCAGGGACATAGCGCGGCGGTTAACATTGAACTAACAAGAGAACCCTTAACAAACGCCATGAGCGACGACAATTCACACAGTAGCGACACGACAACCAGTAAAAAGGGATTTTTCTCCCTCATTCTGAACCAGCTTTTCCACGGCGAGCCGAAAAACCGTGATGAACTGCTGGAGCTGATTCGTGATTCCGGGCAGAACGACCTTATCGACGAAGATACGCGCGAAATGCTCGAAGGGGTCATGGACATTGCCGACCAGCGCGTCCGCGACATCATGATCCCCCGCTCGCAGATGATCACCCTGAAACGTAACCAGACGCTGGACGAGTGCCTCGATGTGATCATCGAATCCGCCCACTCGCGTTTCCCGGTCATCAGCGAAGATAAAGATCACATCGAAGGGATTTTGATGGCCAAAGATCTGCTGCCGTTTATGCGCAGCGATGCCGAAGCCTTCAGCATGGAAAAAGTGTTACGCCAGGCCGTGGTCGTGCCGGAAAGTAAACGTGTGGATCGGATGCTGAAAGAGTTTCGCTCTCAGCGTTACCACATGGCGATTGTTATTGATGAATTCGGCGGTGTCTCAGGTCTTGTCACGATCGAAGATATTCTTGAGCTGATCGTGGGCGAAATCGAAGACGAGTACGACGAAGAAGAAGATATCGACTTCCGTCAGCTTAGTCGCCACACCTGGACCGTGCGCGCGCTGGCCTCGATTGAAGATTTCAACGACGCCTTCGGTACCCACTTCAGCGATGAAGAGGTCGATACCATTGGCGGGCTGGTGATGCAGGCCTTTGGCCATCTTCCGGCGCGCGGTGAGACCGTTGACATCGACGGTTACCAGTTCAAAGTGGCAATGGCCGACAGCCGACGTATTATACAGGTTCACGTCAGAACGCCGGACGATTCACCGGTGCCAAAACTGGAAGATTAATGTAAATGGCATTTGCCCCATTGCTTGAACGCCAGCGCGTCCGTTTGCTGCTGGCGCTGTTACTCGGAGCCAGCGGTACGCTGGCTTTTTCTCCTTACGATATCTGGCCCGCGGCTATTCTCTCCCTGATGGGGCTTCAGGGGTTAACCCTGAATCGTCGTCCGGTACAGGCCGCTGCGATCGGCTACTTCTGGGGGCTGGGGCTATTTGGCTCCGGCATTAACTGGGTCTACGTCAGCATCGCACAGTTTGGCGGGATGCCGGGGCCGGTTAACGTCTTCCTGGTCGTCCTGCTCGCCGCCTATCTCTCGCTCTATACCGGTCTGTTCGCCGGAATTCTCTCTCGCCTGTGGCCTAAAACCACCTGGCTTCGTGTCGCCATTGCCGCGCCGGTGGTCTGGCAGATTACCGAGTTCCTCCGCGGCTGGGTGCTGACCGGCTTCCCGTGGCTGCAGTTCGGCTACAGCCAGATTGACGGCCCGCTGAAAGGTCTGGCACCGGTAATGGGCGTTGAAGCCATTAACTTCCTGCTGATGGTGGTGAGCGGCCTGCTGGTACTGGCGCTGGTCACGCGCGGCTGGAAGCCGCTGGCTGTGGCGCTGGTGCTGTTCGCCCTGCCCTTCCCGCTGCGCTATATCCAGTGGTTCACGCCCGAGCCCGAGCGCGCCATGCAGGTTTCCATGGTGCAGGGGAATATCCCGCAGTCCATGAAGTGGGACGAAAAAGAGCTGCTGAACACGCTGAAGATCTACGCCAACGCCACCGAAGAGGTGATGGGCAAATCGCAGCTGATTATCTGGCCAGAATCCGCTATTCCCGATCTGGAAATTAACCAGCAGCCGTTCCTCAACATGATGAACGATCTGCTGGTGGCGCGTGGCAGCACCCTGATTACCGGCATTGTTGATGCGCGCCTGAATCAGCAGAACCGCTACGACACCTACAACACCATTATTACGCTCGGCAAAGACAGCGAATACAGCTACCACTCCACCGACCGGTACAACAAGAACCACCTCGTGCCGTTCGGTGAATTTGTGCCGCTGGAGTCTATTTTGCGTCCGCTGGCACCGTTCTTTGACCTGCCGATGTCCTCCTTCAGCCGCGGTCCGTACGTTCAGCCCCAGCTTCACGCGCACGGTCTGGCCCTGACGGCCGCCATCTGCTACGAAATCATCCTCGGCGAGCAGGTGCGCGATAACTTCCGCCCGGACACCGACTATCTGCTGACCATCTCCAATGATGCGTGGTTCGGTAAATCAATCGGCCCGTGGCAGCACTTCCAGATGGCACGCATGCGTTCTTTGGAGCTGGCGCGTCCGCTGCTGCGTAGCACCAATAACGGCATCACCGCCGTGATTGGCCCGCAGGGCGAAATCCAGGCCATGATCCCGCAGTTCACCCGTGAAGTGCTGACAACCAAAGTCACGCCAACCACGGGCCTGACGCCGTACGCCCGCACCGGCAACTGGCCGCTGTGGATCCTGACCGCGCTGTTCGGCTTTGGCGCCGTGCTGATGAGCCTGCGTCAGCGTCATAAATAATCTTGCCTTCTGATGCCGGGTGGCGGCTGCGCCTTACCCGGCAATTTCCTCCCAATCTTCAATTCTGGCACGCCTGTTGCTTTATTTATTCACGTAAACGCTGTCTGGCTTAACGTGCAACCTTGTCGCACCAGTGTAGATCGTCGCTAGCACCGAAACGGTGCAACGGGAGATTATTGCCTCTGAATGGTGCGGCGCGCTTCGCAAAAATAAACAATAACGCAGCAAAATCTTTACATTAAGCCAGACTAAATGTTAACAAGCTTGCATAACACTGCACTCGCATTGCGCGAGATATAACAACATCACAATGGGTATCTATGCGTCACTGGCGCTGATAAGAAAGGAGTTGGGTATGCAATTACGTAAACTGGCCACAGCAATGCTGGTTATGGGAATGTCCGCAGGCGTGGTTCACGCTGAAGACGCTCCGGCAGCAGGCAGCACTCTCGACAAGATTGCCAAAAACGGCGTCATCGTGGTCGGCCACCGTGAATCTTCCGTCCCGTTCTCTTACTACGACAACACGCAAAAAGTCGTAGGCTATTCACAGGATTACTCCAACGCTATCGTTGAAGCTGTGAAGAAAAAGCTGAACAAACCTGACCTGCAGGTGAAGCTGATCCCAATCACTTCACAGAACCGTATTCCGCTGCTGCAAAACGGCACCTTTGACTTCGAGTGTGGTTCCACCACCAACAATCTGGAGCGTCAAAAACAGGCGGCCTTCTCTGACACCATCTTTGTCGTGGGCACCCGTCTGCTGACCAAGAAGGGCGGCGCAATCAAAGATTTTGCGGACCTGAAAGGCAAAGCGGTCGTTGTGACCTCCGGTACCACTTCTGAAGTCCTGCTGCACAAGCTGAACGACGAGAAGAAAATGGATATGCGCATCATCAGCGCGAAAGACCATGGCGACTCCTTCCGTACGCTGGAAAGCGGTCGTGCCGTCGCGTTTATGATGGATGACGCCCTGCTGGCGGGCGAACGTGCGAAGGCGAAGAAACCAGACAACTGGGATATCGTCGGTACCGCGCAGTCCAAAGAAGCCTACGGCTGCATGCTGCGTAAAGACGATCCGCAGTTCAAAAAGCTGATCGATGACACTATCGCCCAGGTGCAGACCTCCGGCGAAGCGGAAAAATGGTTCGACAAGTGGTTTAAGAACCCGATTCCACCAAAAAATCTCAATATGAACTTTGAACTGTCTGACGACATGAAAGCGCTGTTCAAATCTCCAAATGACAAGGCTCTTAACTAATTAGAACAACAGGGGCGGGATCTCCTGCCCTCTCGATTGTCGGGAAGCATGGACAGACATATACGCTGAGTGGTCGTTCCCCACTCAGCGCGAAAAAAGAGCTTCTCACCAATCTTCGAGGGTAGCGCTGCTACCCTCTTTTTTCTGGAGTTTATTATGTCAATAGACTGGAACTGGGGCATCTTCCTGCAACAAGCCCCGTTCGGCAACACCACCTATCTTGGCTGGCTGTGGAGCGGCTTTCAGGTTACCGTGGCATTATCGATAACGGCGTGGATCATCGCGTTTCTTGTCGGTTCGCTGTTCGGTATTCTGCGAACCGTCCCTAACCGTTTTCTTTCAACAATTGGCACACTGTATGTGGAGCTGTTCCGTAACGTTCCGCTCATCGTGCAGTTCTTTACCTGGTATCTGGTCATCCCGGAACTGCTGCCGGAAAATATTGGCATGTGGTTCAAGTCGGAGCTGGATCCGAACGTGCAGTTCTTTGTCTCCTCCATGATGTGTCTGGGGCTGTTTACCGCTGCGCGCGTTTGCGAGCAGGTGCGTGCCGCCATTCAGTCATTGCCACGCGGACAAAAAAATGCGGGCCTGGCGATGGGCCTGACCCTGCCACAAACCTACCGCTACGTGCTGCTGCCTAACGCCTACCGCGTTATCGTTCCACCGATGACCTCTGAGATGATGAACCTGGTGAAAAACTCGGCCATCGCCTCAACCATCGGCCTGGTGGATATGGCTGCACAGGCGGGCAAGCTGCTGGATTACTCCGCTCATGCGTGGGAATCCTTCACCGCGATCACGCTCGCGTATGTTCTGATTAACGCTTTCATCATGCTGGTGATGAACCTGGTTGAACGCAAAGTACGCCTGCCGGGCAATCTGGGAGGCAAATAATGTACGAATTTGACTGGAGTTCTATTGTTCCATCCATGCCTTACCTGCTCGATGGCCTGGTGATTACCCTAAAGATCACCGCGATCGCTATCGTCGTGGGTATCGTCTGGGGTACCCTGCTGGCCGTCATGCGCCTGTCGAGCTTTAAGCCGCTCGCCTGGTTTGCGACTGCCTACGTTAACGTCTTCCGCTCCATCCCGCTGGTGATGGTGCTGCTGTGGTTTTACCTGATTGTTCCAGGCTTCTTACAGAATGTGCTGGGACTGTCGCCGAAAACCGACATCCGCCTGATCTCTGCGATGGTGGCGTTCTCGATGTTTGAGGCCGCTTACTATTCAGAGATTATCCGTGCGGGTATCCAGAGTATCTCCCGTGGGCAGTCCAGCGCCGCGCTGGCGCTGGGAATGACGCACTGGCAGTCCATGCAGCTCATCATTCTGCCTCAGGCGTTTCGCGCCATGGTTCCGCTCCTGCTGACCCAGGGTATCGTGCTGTTCCAGGATACCTCTCTGGTTTACGTTCTGAGTCTGGCGGACTTCTTCCGTACCGCGTCGACCATAGGTGAACGTGATGGTACGCAGGTCGAGATGGTGCTCTTCGCGGGTGCGGTCTATTTTGTGATTAGTTTAAGCGCGTCGCTGCTGGTCAGCTGGCTGAAGAAAAGGACGGTATAATGATTTCCCTGAAAAATGTTTCTAAATGGTATGGGCACTTTCAGGTGCTGACCGACTGCTCCACCGAAGTCAAAAAAGGCGATGTGGTGGTGGTGTGCGGGCCGTCCGGTTCCGGTAAGTCTACGCTGATCAAAACGGTTAATGGTCTGGAGCCTGTGCAGCAGGGCGAAATTGTTGTTAACGGCACGAAAGTGAACGACAAGAAAACCAACCTGGCCCAGCTTCGCTCTCACGTCGGCATGGTGTTCCAGCATTTTGAGCTATTCCCTCATCTGTCCATTATTGAGAACCTGACGCTGGCTCAGGTCAAAGTGCTCAAGCGTGATAAAAAAGCGTCGCGCGAAAAGGGGCTCAAGCTTCTGGAGCGCGTGGGGCTTTCTGCACATGCCGATAAGTTCCCGGCACAGCTTTCCGGCGGCCAGCAGCAGCGTGTGGCGATTGCGCGCGCGCTGTGCATGGATCCGGTGGCGATGCTGTTCGATGAGCCCACATCAGCGCTCGATCCTGAAATGATCAACGAAGTGCTGGACGTGATGGTCGAGCTGGCGCACGAAGGGATGACCATGATGGTGGTGACGCACGAAATGGGCTTCGCCCGTAAAGTGGCCAACCGCGTGATCTTCATGGACGAAGGTAAAATTGTCGAAGACTCACCGAAAGAAGAGTTCTTCGCCAACCCGAAATCCGAACGCGCGAAAGATTTCCTCGCGAAAATCCTGCACTAATCTTCTCGGTGCGCAATCTGCGGATTGCGCACTGCTTCACGCTTTAGATCTCTTTTTCTATTCGGCGTCACATCGCAGCGTTAACCTTGTCACAAAATAATGCTAAGAATGGAGAACGCTATGGCACACCCTATAATTCTCGACTGCGATCCGGGTCATGATGACGCGATCGCGCTCGTCCTCGCGCTTGCCTCCCCTGAACTGGACGTGAAAGCGGTCACCTCGTCCGCCGGAAATCAGACGCCGGACAAAACCCTGCGCAACGTTTTACGAATGCTGACGCTGCTGAAACGCACCGATATTCCTGTCGCAGGCGGCGCCGTTAAGCCGCTGATGCGCGAGCTGATCATTGCCGACAACGTTCACGGTGAAAGCGGGCTGGATGGCCCGGCGCTGCCGGAGCCAGGTTTCACACCGCAAGACTGCACCGCCGTCGAGCTAATGGCGAAGGTGCTGCGTGAAAGCGCAGAGCCCGTGACGCTGGTGGCTACCGGCCCGCAGACCAACGTTGCGCTTCTGCTGAACAGCCATCCGGAACTGCGCAGTAAAATCGCCCGTATTGTGATTATGGGTGGGGCTATGGGGCTAGGGAACTGGACGCCTGCGGCCGAATTCAACATCTTTGTTGATCCGGAGGCTGCGGAGATCGTCTTCCAGTCGGGCCTGCCGATTGTGATGGCGGGGCTGGACGTGACGCATCGGGCACAGATTATGGCAGACGATATTGAGCGCTTCCGCGCCGTGGGCAACCCGGTTGCGACAACCGTAGCCGAGCTGCTCGACTTCTTTATGGAGTATCACAAAGCCGAGAAATGGGGCTTTCACGGCGCGCCGCTGCATGACCCGTGCACCATCGCCTGGCTGCTGAAGCCTGAAATGTTTACCACGGTGGACAGATGGGTTGGCGTGGAGACGCAGGGGAAATATACCCAGGGGATGACGGTGGTGGATTACTATTCGCTGACGGGAAATAAACCGAATACGACGCTGATGGTGGATATCGACCGGGAGGCGTTTGTGGATTTGCTGGCGGAAAGACTTGCTTACTATTGTGCGGCCTGACGCCCTCACCCTGGCCCTCTCCCTGTACAGTCCGGGGACATGGTAGACAGGTGTTCGGGGACATGGTGAACACTTTTTAACATCCTTTACCCATGGTGATCGACTTTTTCTTCAGGTCGATCACCCCCACTTTCGTGCTGTACCACCACACTTCATAGCAGCCGTCATCCTGTGTCTCCCTCAGCCCGACCCGTTCTCCCCTGAACGCCTTGCCTGCGCTCAGACTGACACCCTGTATGCTCAGCTTTCCGCTGACATCCACTTTCCTGACCTTCACCCCTTCATCGTATTCAGGTGGCGTTACGCTGCCGCTGTACTGCCGCGCTGACGGCTGATACCGCGAGGCCGGTACCGCCATATCCAGCGCCTCGTGCGGGCGTTCAAGGTTGTACACCGTGCGCCAGTGATCGAAAGCGCGCTGCAGCTCTCCGCTGTCCGCGAACCATTTTCCCTGCAGCACTTCCGCCTTCAGGCTGCGGTGAAAACGCTCCAGCTTGCCCTGCGTCTGCGGATGATAAGGCCGGGAGTGCCCCACCCGGATACCGTGGCGCATCAGCCACAGCTCCAGCGCCGTCCAGGTGCCGGTGGTGTCGCCCCACGGTGAGCCGTTGTCCATCGTCATCCTGTCCGGCAGGCCGTAGCGTTCAAACGCGCTGACCAGCTGCTGCTGCACGGTCTCGCGCCGTTCATCGGTACAGTGCGCCAGGCACAGGGAAAAACGGGAGTGGTCGTCCAGCAGGGTGAGCGGATGGCAGCGGCCACCGCCAAAGGGAAAGTGGCCCTTAAAATCCATCTGCCAGAGCCGGTTCGGCGCGTCATGTTCGAAGCGTCCCGTAGCCGGAACGCCCGGTGATGCGCCCGGCAGCAGACCGTGACGGGCCATCAGATTATGGACGGTGCTGAAGGCGGGCATACGGTGCCCCTGGTCTTCAAGCCAGCGCTTAATCTTGCGGGCGCCCCAGCGTTGATGACGGTCATGCGCCATGCGCAGCAGGGCCGTGATGTCGTCAGATGAGCGGTTCGGGGAATGATGAGGTGCGCGGGAGCGGTCCTGAAGACCGGAGGCACCTTCCTCAGCCCAGCGCTGAAGCCACTTGTAGCCGGTGGCAGGAGAAATGCCGAACTGACGGCAGAGGAAACGGATGTTCGCCCCGTCCTGCGAGGCGAACAGCACAAACTCGGTACGTAATGACATGGTATCTCTCGCATCCCAGGGCATAAGCGACTCCATAAACGGGTTCTTATGCCTCAGTTGTAAGTGTCTACCATGTCCCCGAACAAGTGTTCACTATGTCCCCGGACTGTACACTCCCACGGGGAGAGGGAACAAAACTACGCTTTTACTTATGGCTCAAACGGGCGACGCTGGAACTGATCGTGCCCGCACTTCGGGCACAGCGGCAACACATCCGGCGTATATACCGCAATATGGTGATGGCACTTCTCGCACACCAGATTCCCCAGCCCCACCACTTCACCGCTCTGGTACACGCCGTGATGATTTAAATCCTGGAACACCTCGCGCCACTCCAGCTGGGTTTTATCGGTAATATCCGCCAGCTCCTGCCACAGGCTCTCTTTGATCACCCGCATAAAGACGCTGTCGGCGATCTCATCCTGGCTCTCTTCGTAGCTGCGCGCGAACTCTTCCAGATCGCGGCGTACGGCGCGCGTCACCTCTTCCACTTCGGTTCGCGTTAACTCACCCGTTTGCGTCACCCGCTCACGCGCCTGTTCGACCAGCGCGTCAATATCGCGCTCGCCGTTACGCAGCCGTTCCGTCAGTGTCGCCACCAGTTCGCGGTAAAATTGAGCAACCTTGTTCATCATTTTGCCTCCCGGGTAAGTAACTATTTCTAATAATAGACCTTATTTCGCCGCCGCTTTGTCAGGTGAAGCACAGACCCGGTAAATTCCTGCAAAGTGCAATTGCGCGAAAGGCTGTTTTGACGCGGGCGTTTGGGCTATGCTATGCGGATCTGAATTACCACATCCATTGGCTACATTTTTGTAGCTGTATTGAACACAGGACCACTGGCTGCCATGCAAGAGCAATACCGCCCGGAAGAGATAGAATCAAAAGTCCAGCAACACTGGGACGAGAAGCGCACCTTTGAAGTAACCGAAGACGAGAGCAAAGAGAAGTATTACTGCCTGTCGATGCTTCCCTATCCTTCTGGTCGACTACACATGGGCCACGTGCGTAACTACACCATCGGTGATGTGATCGCCCGTTACCAGCGCATGCTCGGCAAAAACGTTCTGCAGCCAATCGGCTGGGATGCGTTCGGCCTGCCTGCAGAAGGCGCAGCGGTAAAAAACAATACCGCTCCAGCACCGTGGACGTACGACAACATCGCGTACATGAAAAACCAGCTCAAAATGCTGGGCTTCGGCTATGACTGGAGCCGCGAGCTGGCGACCTGTACCCCGGAATACTACCGCTGGGAGCAGAAGTTCTTCACCGAGCTGTACAAAAAAGGCCTGGTGTACAAGAAGACCTCTGCCGTTAACTGGTGCCCGAATGACCAGACCGTTCTGGCGAACGAGCAGGTTATCGACGGCTGCTGCTGGCGCTGCGACACCAAAGTTGAGCGTAAAGAGATCCCACAGTGGTTTATCAAAATCACCGCTTACGCTGACGAACTGCTGAACGATCTGGATACACTGGATCACTGGCCTGACACCGTTAAGACCATGCAGCGCAACTGGATTGGCCGTTCTGAAGGCGTGGAAATTACCTTCAACGTTGAGAACTACGACCAGACCCTGACCGTCTACACCACCCGTCCGGACACATTCATGGGTGCGACCTATCTGGCCGTGGCCGCAGGTCACCCGCTGGCGCAGAAAGCGGCAGAGAACAACCCGGAACTGGCGACCTTCATCGACGAATGCCGCAACACGAAAGTGGCCGAAGCCGACATGGCGACGATGGAGAAAAAAGGCGTTGCGACGGGCTTCTATGCTAAGCACCCGCTGACGGGCGAAGCGATCCCGGTCTGGGCAGCAAACTTCGTTCTGATGGAGTACGGTACAGGTGCAGTCATGGCCGTTCCGGGTCACGATCAGCGCGACTACGAGTTTGCCACCAAATACAACCTGCCGATTAAAGCCGTTATTCTGGCCGCCGATGGTTCTGAACCTGACCTGTCCGAGCAGGCGTTGACCGAAAAAGGCACCCTGTTTAACTCCGGTGAGTTCAGCGGCCTCAGCTTCGAAGAGGGCTTCAACGCCATCGCCGATAAGCTGGCCTCACTGGGCGTGGGCGAGCGTAAAGTGAACTTCCGTCTGCGCGACTGGGGCGTGTCCCGTCAGCGTTACTGGGGTGCGCCAATTCCAATGGTGACCCTGGAAGACGGCACCGTCATGCCAACGCCTGAAGATCAGCTGCCCGTGATCCTGCCGGAAGACGTGGTCATGGACGGCATCACCAGCCCGATCAAAGCCGATCCTGAGTGGGCCAAAACCACCGTCAACGGCCAGCCTGCGCTGCGTGAAACCGACACCTTCGATACCTTTATGGAGTCCTCCTGGTACTACGCGCGCTACACCTGCCCGCAGTACAAAGAAGGCATGCTGGATTCTGACGCCGCCAACTACTGGCTGCCGGTAGATATCTATATTGGTGGTATCGAACACGCCATCATGCACCTGCTCTACTTCCGCTTTTTCCATAAGCTGATGCGCGATGCCGGCATGGTGAACTCTGACGAGCCTGCTAAACAGCTGCTGTGCCAGGGTATGGTGCTGGCAGACGCCTTCTACTACGTTGGCGCGAACGGAGAGCGTAACTGGGTTTCTCCGGTTGATGCGATCGTTGAGCGCGACGAGAAAGGCCGTATCGTGAAGGCGACAGACGCTGAAGGCCATGAACTGGTTTATACCGGCATGAGCAAGATGTCCAAGTCTAAAAACAACGGTATCGACCCGCAGGTGATGGTTGAGCGTTACGGCGCGGACACCGTACGTCTGTTCATGATGTTTGCTTCTCCGGCTGATATGACCCTTGAGTGGCAGGAATCCGGCGTAGAAGGCGCGAACCGCTTCCTGAAACGCGTCTGGAAGCTGGTGTACGAACATACCGCACAGGGTGATGCTCCGGCACTGAACGCCGCTGCGCTGAGCGAAGATCAGCAGGCGCTGCGTCGTGATGTTCATAAAACGATCGCGAAAGTGACCGATGATATTGGTCGTCGTCAGACCTTCAATACCGCAATTGCGGCTATTATGGAACTGATGAACAAGCTGGCGAAAGCCCCGCAGGACGGCGAGCAGGATCGTGCCATCATGCGTGAAGCGCTGCTGGCCGTGGTTCGCATGCTTAACCCGTTCACGCCACACGTCAGCTTCACCCTGTGGCAGGAGCTGAAAGGCGAAGGCGATATCGACAACGCGCCGTGGCCGGTGGCTGACGAAGCAGCGATGGTGGAAAACACCACGCTGGTGGTGGTCCAGGTCAACGGCAAAGTCCGTGGTAAAATTACCGTGGCGGTCGATGCAACTGAAGATCAGGTTCGCGAGCGCGCGGGCCAGGAACCTCTGGTTGCGAAATATCTTGAGGGCGTTACCTTACGTAAAGCGATCTACGTACCGGGTAAACTGCTCAATCTGGTCGTTGGCTAAGCGCGGGAGGAAACGTGCGACAACTGGCAACAATATTCTTATCTCTGGCGGTGCTTGTCACCGCTGGCTGTGGCTGGCATCTGCGCAATACCACGGCGGTGCCTGCTGAGATGAAAACAATGATCTTTGATTCCGGGGATCCAAACGGACCGCTCAGCCGGGCCATTCGTAATCAGCTGCGCCTGAACGGCGTTGAGCTTATTGAGAAAGGTACGCTGCGCCAGGATGTACCGTCTCTGCGCGTACTGGGAATGACGCTGGGCCAGGATACGGCGTCCATCTTCCAGGACGGCCGCACGGCTGAATATCAGATGGTGCTGTCGGTCAACGCGGCTGTGCTGATCCCGGGTAAAGACATCTATCCGATCAGCGCAAAAGTGTATCGTTCGTTCTTTGATAACCCGCAAACCGCGCTGGCAAAAGATGCCGAACAGCAGATTATCATCAACGAAATGTACGACAAGGCGGCGGAACAGCTGATCCGCAAACTGCCGGGTATTGCAGCGTCTAACCGAGAAGGCTCTGACATTATTGAAAAACCGGATGCCAGTACGCCTCCTGTTTCTACCTCTCTGGGTAAATGATGATCAGGCTGTATCCTGAACAACTCCGCGCGCAGCTCAATGAAGGGCTGCGCGCGGCGTATCTGCTGCTCGGAAACGACCCGTTACTACTTCAGGAAAGCCTGGATGCCGTGCGGCATGCGGCCGCGGCTCAGGGCTTTGATGAACACCATACCTTTCAGGTGGATAACGCCACCGACTGGAACGCCCTCTTCTCACTCTGTCAGGCGATGAGCCTTTTTGCGTCGCGCCAGACAATCCAGATCCTGCTGCCGGAGAACGGCCCTAACGCGGCCATCAATGAGCAACTCGCCACGCTGGTCAGCCTGTTACATAGCGATCTGCTGTTAATTGTGCGCGGCAGCAAGCTCACCAAAGCGCAGGAAAACGCGGCATGGTTCACCCAACTCGCGCCCCACGCGGTGCTGGTCACCTGCCAGACGCCTGAGCAGGCGCACCTGCCTAAATGGGTCGCCGCGAGAGCGAAGCAGCACAACCTTCAACTGGACGATGCGGCGAACCAACTGCTCTGCTACTGCTATGAAGGCAACCTGCTGGCCCTGGCACAGGCGCTGGACAGGCTCTCCCTGCTCTGGCCGGACGGCAAGCTGACCTTACCGCGCGTTGAGCAGGCCGTTAACGATGCCGCACACTTCACGCCGTTCCACTGGGTGGATGCTCTGTTGTCGGCGAAAAGCAAACGCGCCCTGCATATTCTCCAGCAGTTGCGCCTGGAGGGCAGTGAACCCGTCATTCTGCTGCGCACGCTGCAGCGCGAGCTGTTGCTGCTGATAACGCTCAAGCGCCAGTCGGCCCATACGCCGTTACGCTCCCTGTTTGATAAACACCGGGTGTGGCAAAACCGGCGGGCAATGACCACCGAGGCCATCAACCGCCTGAGCCATGAACAGCTGCGCCAGGCGGTGCAGCTTCTGATGCGCGCCGAGCTCACCCTAAAACAAGATTACGGCCAGTCGGTGTGGGCGGAGCTGGAAAGCCTTTCCCTGCTGCTTTGCCACAAGGCGCTGGCTGACGTATTTATTGATGGATAGTATGCACTCTTTACAGGCCCTGTATGGCGGCACCTTTGACCCGGTACACTACGGGCATCTGAAGCCGGTAGAAATTCTGGCAAATCTGATCGGCCTGCAGCGCGTTACCATCATGCCCAATAATGTTCCGCCGCACCGCCCCCAGCCTGAAGCAACCAGCGAGCAGCGCAAAGAGATGCTCGCTCTGGCTATCGCGGATAAGCCGCTCTTCAGGCTGGATGAACGGGAATTGCGTCGCGACACCCCCTCATGGACGTCGCAAACGCTGCAGGAGTGGCGGGCCGAGCAAGGGCCTGACCAGCCGCTCGCCTTTATCATCGGTCAGGATTCCCTGCTCAATTTCCCCACGTGGCACAAGTATGAAACCATTCTGGGGAATAGCCACCTGCTCGTCTGCCGCCGTCCGGGCTACCCGCTGACCATGCGCGAAGCGCAATATCAGCAGTGGCTTGAAGACCATCTCACCGATAACGTTGAAGATCTTCACAACCAGCCCGCCGGGAAGATTTATCTGGCGGAGACGCCGTGGTTCGACATCTCTGCGACCGTTATTCGCGAACGTTTACAGCAGGGTTTAGCCTGTGACGATCTGCTGCCTGCCCCGGTGCTGGCGTATATTCATACGCACGGGTTGTATCAGAAAACCGCAGATAAATAGCCGGAGGGCATAAAAAGCAGCATATTGATTATCCTGCCTTGACAGGTTAAGCCATACTGTTATCCTCCGCTGCCAGACTTTCCCGCCGATCGTTGCTTTACAGAAATTGTTTTACAAAAATGGCGATGCAATCTCAGGCGGAGGGTGGGATGATACCCGCCTTCAAAAGCCCGGACGGTGACATTTGTCCCGACAGGGGCGTCAGTTCAGGTATACTGTCTGGCCACGAATTCATAGTTGTACAATCTCATTCACCCAGGGGGAAAACTTGCAGGGTAAAGCACTCCAGGATTTTGTTATCGACAAAATTGATGACCTGAAAGGTCAGGACATCATTGCTATCGACGTTAAGGGTAAATCCAGTATTACCGACTGCATGATTATCTGCACCGGTACCTCTACGCGTCATGTTGTTTCGATTGCCGACCATGTGGTTCAGGAATCGCGCGCAGCAGGACTCTTACCGCTTGGCGTTGAAGGTGAAGCGACCGCTGACTGGGTGGTTGTTGACCTCGGCGATGTGATTGTCCACGTCATGCAGGAAGAGAGCCGTCGCCTGTATGAGCTGGAAAAACTCTGGGGTTAATGCGTGAAGTTGCAGCTGGTCGCCGTCGGCACCAAAATGCCGGACTGGGTACAAACCGGTTTTACTGAATATCTGCGTCGTTTTCCCAAAGATATGCCGTTCGAACTGGTGGAGATCCCCGCCGGGAAGCGCGGTAAGAACGCGGATATCAAACGTATTCTCGACAAAGAGGGTGAACTGATGCTTGCTGCCGCAGGCAAGAACCGCATCGTCACCCTTGATATTCCAGGTAAACCCTGGGATACGCCGCAGCTGGCGCATGAACTGGAGCGCTGGAAGCAGGATGGCCGCGACGTCAGTCTGTTGATTGGCGGACCTGAAGGGTTATCCCCCGCCTGCAAAGCGGCAGCAGAACAAAGTTGGTCTCTCTCTGCGCTGACGCTGCCCCACCCGCTCGTACGGGTCCTGGTGGCGGAAAGCTTGTATCGCGCGTGGAGCATTACTACCAACCACCCCTATCACCGCGAGTAATGACTGACCAGGGTAGATTAAGCAGCGGATGAAACTACAGAATTCTTTTCGCGACTATACGGCTGAGTCCGCGCTGTTTGTGCGCCGGGCGCTGGTCGCCTTTACGGGGATTTTGCTGCTTACCGGCGTGCTGATCGCCAACCTTTATAATCTGCAAATTGTCCGCTTTACCGATTACCAGACGCGTTCTAACGAAAACCGCATTAAGCTGGTGCCTATCGCACCCAGCCGCGGCATTATCTACGACCGTAACGGCACCCCTCTGGCGTTAAACCGCACCATCTATCAAGTCGAGATGATGCCGGAGAAGGTCGATAACGTGCAGAATACGCTGGAAGCGCTAAGGAGCGTTGTCGATCTTAACGATGATGATATCGCGGCCTTCAAAAAAGAGCGCGCCCGCTCTCACCGTTTCACCTCCATTCCGGTTAAAACCAATCTGACGGAAGTCCAGGTCGCCCGTTTTGCGGTGAACCAGTACCGCTTCCCCGGTGTGGAAGTGAAGGGTTACAAGCGTCGCTACTATCCTTACGGATCCGCGCTGACGCATGTGATTGGCTACGTTTCCAAGATTAACGATAAAGACGTCGAGCGCCTCGATAAAGACGGCAAGCTGGCGAACTACGCCGCGACGCATGATATCGGCAAGCTGGGGATCGAGCGCTACTACGAAGATGTCCTGCACGGGCAGACCGGCTATGAAGAAGTTGAGGTTAACAACCGTGGCCGCGTCATCCGCCAGCTTAAAGAAGTGCCGCCTCAGGCGGGGCACGACGTCTATCTGACGCTCGATCTCAAACTGCAACAGTATATTGAAACCCTGCTGGCGGGCAGCCGCGCCGCCGTGGTGGTCACCGACCCGCGCACCGGCGGCATTCTGGCCATGGTTTCTATGCCAAGCTATGACCCGAACCTCTTTGTTGACGGCATCTCCAGCAAAGACTACTCCGGCCTGCTAAATGACCCTAACACCCCGCTGGTGAACCGCGCCACGCAAGGCGTTTACCCACCGGCATCAACGGTTAAACCGTACGTGGCGGTCTCAGCGCTGAGCGCGGGCGTCATCAACCGCAATACCAGCCTGTTTGACCCGGGCTGGTGGCAGCTACCGGGCTCTGAAAAACGCTATCGCGACTGGAAGAAATGGGGCCACGGCCATCTGAACGTTACGAAATCTCTGGAAGAATCTGCGGATACCTTCTTCTATCAGGTGGCGTATGACATGGGCATTGACCGCCTGTCTGAGTGGATGAGCAAATTCGGCTACGGGCACTACACCGGCGTGGATCTGGCTGAAGAGCGCTCCGGCAACATGCCAACCCGCGAGTGGAAGCTGAAGCGCTTTAAGAAGCCGTGGTATCAGGGTGATACCATACCGGTGGGTATCGGCCAGGGTTACTGGACGGCCACCCCGCTTCAGATGAACAAAGCGATGATGATCCTCATTAACGACGGCGTGGTGAAAGTTCCGCATCTGCTGCAAAGCACCGTTGAAGATGGCAAAAAAGTGCCGTGGGTGCAGCCCCATGAAGCGCCGGTAGGCGACATCCATTCCGGCTTCTGGGAAATAGCGAAAGACGGTATGTACGGTGTGGCAAACCGTCCAAACGGAACCGCGCACAAGTATTTCGCCGGTACGCCATATAAAGTGGCCGCGAAATCCGGTACGGCGCAGGTCTTTGGCCTGAAAGCCAATGAAACCTATAACGCACACCGCATTGCCGAACGTCTGCGTGACCATAAGCTAATGACGGCGTTTGCCCCTTATGATAACCCGCAGGTGGCGGTGGCAATGATTCTGGAGAACGGCGGCGCTGGCCCGGCAGTAGGGACCATCATGCGCCAGATCCTGGACCACATTATGCTGGGTGATAACAACACCGAACTGCCGGCTGAAAATCCGGCCGCCGCTGCGGCGGAGGACCAATAATCATGACGGATAATCCAAATAAAAAATCGCTGTGGGATAAAATTCACATCGACCCAGCCATGCTGCTGATCCTGCTGGCCCTGCTGGTTTACAGCGCCCTGGTTATCTGGAGCGCCAGCGGCCAGGACATCGGCATGATGGAACGCAAGATCGGCCAGATCGCGATGGGTCTGGTCATTATGGTGGTGATGGCGCAGATCCCGCCGCGCGTCTATGAAGGCTGGGCGCCCTATCTCTACATCTTCTGTATTATTTTGCTGGTGGCGGTAGATGCGTTCGGTGCCATCTCAAAAGGGGCACAGCGCTGGCTGGATCTGGGCGTTGTTCGTTTCCAGCCCTCGGAGATTGCCAAAATCGCAGTTCCGCTGATGGTGGCGCGCTTTATTAACCGCGACGTCTGTCCGCCGTCGCTGAAAAATACCGCTATCGCCCTGGTGCTGATATTCCTGCCGACACTGCTGGTTGCGGCGCAGCCTGACCTCGGCACCTCGATCCTTATCGCCCTCTCCGGCCTGTTTGTCCTGTTCCTGTCGGGCTTAAGCTGGCGTCTGATTGGTATAGCGGTAGTGCTGGTTGCAGCGTTTATCCCTATCCTGTGGTTCTTCCTGATGCATGACTACCAGCGCCAGCGCGTCATGATGCTTCTCGATCCGGAAACCGATCCGCTCGGTGCGGGCTATCATATTATTCAGTCCAAGATTGCGATTGGCTCCGGCGGCCTGCGCGGTAAAGGCTGGCTGCACGGTACCCAGTCGCAGCTGGAGTTTTTACCGGAGCGCCACACCGACTTTATCTTTGCGGTACTGGCGGAAGAGCTGGGACTGGTTGGCATCCTGATCCTGCTGGCGCTCTACGTGCTGCTCATCATGCGAGGTTTGTGGATTGCGGCCCGCGCGCAGACCACCTTCGGCCGCGTCATGGCAGGCGGACTGATGTTGATTTTATTCGTTTATGTCTTCGTAAATATTGGTATGGTGAGTGGTATTCTGCCGGTGGTAGGCGTACCGCTGCCGCTGGTGAGTTACGGAGGCTCGGCACTGATCGTGTTGATGGCCGGGTTTGGTATCGTGATGTCGATCCACACCCACAGAAAAATGTTGTCAAAAAGCGTATAAAAATAAGGGGATCGGAATGCGTAAGCAGTGGCTGGGTATCTGCATTGCGGCAAGTTTACTTGCGGCCTGTACAAGTGATGATGGTCAGCAACAGGCAACCGTCGCGCCGCCGCAGCCTGCGGTGTGTAATGGCCCAATCGTTGAAATTAGCGGTGCCGATCCCGTTTATGAACCGCTGAATGCCAGCGCGAATCAGGATTACGAGCGCGACGGCAAAAGCTACAAAATTGTGCAGGATCCGTCCCGCTTTAGCCAGGCTGGCTTTGCCGCCATTTATGATGCTGAGCCGGGCAGTAACCTGACGGCATCGGGTGAAACATTTGACCCAATGCAGCTGACTGCGGCGCACCCGACGCTACCTATCCCTAGCTACGCCCGTATCACCAACCTGGCGAACGGCCGTATGATCGTCGTGCGTATTAACGACCGCGGCCCGTACGGTAATGACCGGGTGATTTCCCTGTCCCGCGCGTCTGCCGATCGCCTGAATACCTCGAACAACACCAAAGTTCGCATTGACCCAATTATCGTAGCGCAGGATGGTTCGCTCTCCGGGCCGGGAACCGCGTGTACCACGGTGGCGAAACAGACCTATGCTCTCCCCGACCGCCCAAATCTGGACGGCGGCATGGGAAGCGTCTCCTCGCCGGCAGAGCCTTCTCAGCCGGCGGGAGAAATACGCCCAATCAGCAATGACACCCTGCAAAGCGATGATGCCACTGGCGCACCGGTAAAAAGCAGCGGCTTCCTTGGCGCACCAACGAACTTAGCCTCGGGCGTGCTGGAGAGCAGTGAGCCGACGCCAGCCCCAGTTGCCGCCCCCGTCGTGCAGCAGCCTGCCCCGGTAACGGCTCCGGTCACGACCCAGAGCGCAGCCGTTGCCGCTCCCGCAGCAGCCAGCGGCGGCTTTGTCGTTCAGGTGGGCGCAGTGAGCGATCGGGCCCGTGCCCAGCAGTATCAGCAGCGTTTAAGCCAGCAGTTTGGCGTGCCAGGACGCGTTGAGCAAAACGGTGCGGTCTGGCGTATTCAGATGGGGCCGTTTGCCAGCAAGTCGCAGGCGGCATCCCTGCAGCAGCGTTTGCAGAGCGAGGCACAGCTGCAGTCCTTTATCGCTGTTACGAAGTAATTAATCGGCGGTATCCGAAATGTCAGTTTGTGTAAAACACATTCACAAACTCATGCTTAAAGTCGGATGCCTGCCTGAATAGCATTTGCTATAGTAAGGCACTTTTTTTAATTCCATCACGGATGTCGTAGTTCTGACCATGAAGACCACTTTTTCTGCTCGTTTTGTGCAGCGCATGGCGCTGACCACGGCCCTTTGCGCGGCTGCACTCTCTGCAGCTCATGCTGATGACCTGAATATCAAGACCATGATCCCTGGCGTTCCGCAAATCGACGCGGAATCCTACATCCTGATCGATTACAACTCTGGCAAAGTGCTGGCAGAACAGAATGCCGATGCCCGCCGTGACCCGGCCAGCCTGACCAAAATGATGACCAGCTATGTCATCGGCCAGGCAATGAAAGCCGGTAAGTTCAAAGAGACGGATCTGGTCACCATCGGCAACGATGCGTGGGCTACCGGGAACCCGGTTTTCAAAGGTTCTTCGCTGATGTTCCTGAAACCAGGAATGCAGGTTCCGGTTTCTCAGTTAATTCGTGGCATTAACCTGCAGTCCGGTAACGATGCCTGCGTGGCCATGGCCGATTTCGCCGCCGGTAGTCAGGACGCGTTCGTGGGCCTGATGAACAGCTACGTAAATGCCCTGGGTCTGAAGAACAGCCACTTCCAGACCGTACACGGTCTCGATGCAGACGGTCAGTACAGCTCCGCGCGTGATATGGCGCTGATTGGTCAGGCGCTGATCCGCGACGTACCTAACGAGTACTCTATCTACAAAGAGAAAGAGTTCACCTTCAACGGCATTCGTCAGACCAACCGTAACGGCCTGCTGTGGGACAACAGCCTGAACGTTGACGGCATCAAAACCGGCCACACCGACAAAGCCGGTTACAACCTGGTAGCCTCTGCCACTGAAGGCCAGATGCGCCTGATCTCTGCCGTGATGGGCGGTCGCACCTTTAAAGGTCGCGAAACCGAAAGTAAGAAGCTGCTGACCTGGGGCTTCCGTTTCTTCGAAACCGTGAACCCGCTGAAAGCAGGCAAAGAATTTGCTTCTGAACCCGTCTGGTTCGGCGATAACGATCGTGCTTCTCTGGGCGTGGATAAAGACCTCTACCTGACCATTCCACGCGGTCGTATGAAGGATCTGAAAGCAAGCTATGTGCTCAACACCACCGAACTGCATGCCCCGCTGCATAAAAACCAGGTGGTGGGTACCATCAACTTCCAGCTGGACGGTAAAACGATCGACCAGCGTCCACTCGTGGTATTGGAAGAAATTCCTGAAGGCAATTTCTTCGGCAAAATCATTGATTACATTAAACTGATGTTCCATCACTGGTTTGGCTAAAAATCGAACACTTGAAAGTGTGATTTTGATCCCCATATACTAAGTATCCTGATAACTCCCACCTGACGTGGGAGTTATTCTTTTTGACGTTACGCCGGAGCTGACATGAAAACCAAACTTAACGAACTGCTTGAATTCCCTACCCCGTTTACCTATAAAGTAATGGGTCTGGCGAAACCTGAGCTGGTTGATCAGGTGGTTGAAGTGGTACAGCGCCATGCGCCGGGTGACTACTCTCCGTCAGTAAAACCAAGCAGCAAGGGCAACTACCACTCGGTTTCTATTACCATCACTGCCACACATATCGAGCAGGTTGAGACGCTGTACGAAGAGCTCGGCAATATCGAAATCGTTCGTATGGTGCTGTAGTCCCTTTGCGGTTACCCGGTTTACCGGGTAACCCCTCTTCCCCGCTGTGATATACTCCCCCTCATCTTTTGTTTCTCGTCTTCGGAGACGCATTTTGTATCAGGATAAAATTCTGGTCCGTCATCTCGGGCTGCAACCTTATGAGCCTGTCTCTCAGGCTATGCACGAGTTCACCGATTCACGCGATGACACAACCCCTGATGAGATTTGGCTGGTCGAACATCTGCCGGTATTTACGCAAGGCCAGGCGGGAAAAGCGGAACACTTATTAATGACGGGCGATATCCCGGTGATCCAGAGCGATCGTGGCGGTCAGGTGACTTACCACGGTCCGGGTCAGCAGGTCATGTACGTCCTGCTTAATCTGAAGCGCAGAAAGCTTGGCGTACGTGAGCTGGTGACGTTACTGGAACAGACCGTCGTCAACACGCTGGCGGAGTATGGGATTGACGCGCATCCGCGTGCCGATGCGCCGGGCGTCTACGTTGGCGAAATGAAGATCTGCTCTCTGGGGCTACGTATTCGTAAAGGTTGTTCCTTCCACGGTCTGGCATTGAATATTAATATGGATCTTACGCCTTTCCAGCGCATAAACCCCTGCGGCTACGCCGGCATGGAAATGACGCAAATGCGCCAGTGGGTCGATACCGCTACGCCAGAAAATATACGTCCCGTGCTTCTGAAGAATGTGTTAGCGCTACTTAACAATCCCCCGCACGAATATATCCCTGCTTAATATATCATCCAGAATGGCTCGATAATTTGACGGGCCACTGTTTATTTACCGCTTTTACGCTTTACAATAATCCGCAGATTCTATATTTTCGAAGCGCCCGAATATTGCCCTTACATATTATTTAGCCTCCGGACAGCACGGCATACACAGGCTAAGTAACTTGAGTGATAATCACACAACTGTTTGTTTTTGATAAACAAGTGGAACAAAAGCAACACTTTACGAATCTCTACAAGCATAATAAATAAATTGAACTATCATTCATGTTGTGAATGTATACGGAGTGAAAGCGTGGAGTATAATAATTTACCAGCCAAACGCCTGAATGACCCTGGTGGCGAAGATAAGCCGCAAATTTTTCGGACTTTACGTAATATTGATCTCAATTTACTGACTATTTTTGAGGCAGTATATGTCCATAAGGGTATCGTTAATGCTGCGAAAATTCTTAATCTCACGCCATCGGCAATAAGTCAGTCAATTCAAAAGCTACGGGCTATATTTCCCGACCCCTTATTTATCCGTAAGGGCCAGGGCGTCACGCCAACGGCCTATGCAACACATCTCCACGAATACATCAGCCAGGGGCTGGAGTCGATTCTGGGTGCGCTGGATTTAACCGGAAGCTATGACAAACAGAGAACCATCACCATCGGCTGCTCCCCTTCTGTCGGCGTACTGGTGATGCCCGCGATCTTCCAGGCCGTGAAAGAGCATGCGCCTCAGCTTCTGCTTCGCAATGTGCCTCTTAACGAACCTGACGTTCAGCTTGCTCAGTTCCAGACGGACCTGGTCATCGAAAGCGGCAGCTTTAGCGCCCGAGCGCTGGGGCAAAATGTGCTTTACGCGGATAACCTGGTGCTGGTTTGCCGCAAGCAGCACCCCGTCCTCAGCGAGCCGTTATCCATTGAAAACCTGCGCAACTACGACCACTCGTCTTTCATGACCGAAGGGCAGTCTAACCACGCTCTGCGTCAGCGTATTGACGAAATTTTCCCGGAACGTCAGATCAGTTTCAGCAGTTACAATATGTTCACCACCGCATCCCTGATTGGCAGCAGCGATATGCTGTGCATCATGCCTTCACGCCTGTATAACCTGCTGCGGAAATGCTGGCCGCTGGAGAGTATTCCGCTAAGCCAGCTCAATGCAGAATCTATCGAGATTTCACTGCATTACAACAAGCTCAGCTTGCGCGATCCGGTACTGGAAAACGTCATCCGCATTATCCGTCAGGCCTTCTGACAGAGCGTACCCGTACACGTCCCTGCCGCTCGCAGGGCAAAAGGCACAAAACAACAACTATTTTACAAATTGGCGACCTGGCAGGCTGCTTTAACGCCCCTATAAATGATATACTGCCTGTCGTTCGTTCAAAAATAGTTGATAAATACAACATTCCCTTGAATTGAAACGCTTTCCTTCGATATTCGCAACTGGAACACGCACGCTATGAGTAAACCCATTGTGATGGAACGCGGTGTTAAATACCGCGATGCCGATAAAATGGCCCTTATCCCGGTTAAAAACGTGGCTACAGAGCGCGAGGCGCTGTTAAGAAAACCGGAATGGATGAAAATCAAACTTCCGGCAGACTCTTCGCGTATCCAGGGGATCAAAGCGGCGATGCGTAAGAATGGCCTTCACTCTGTTTGTGAAGAAGCCTCTTGCCCGAACCTTGCTGAATGTTTCAATCACGGCACCGCGACGTTTATGATTCTGGGTGCCATCTGTACCCGCCGCTGCCCATTCTGCGACGTGGCGCATGGCCGCCCGGTGGCTCCCGATGCCAACGAGCCGCAAAAACTGGCGCAAACCATCGCCGACATGGCGCTGCGTTATGTGGTTATCACCTCCGTTGACCGCGACGATCTGCGTGATGGCGGTGCTCAGCACTTCGCTGACTGCATTACTGCCATTCGCGAAAAAAGCCCGAACATCAAAATCGAGACGCTGGTTCCTGACTTCCGCGGCCGTATGGACCGCGCGCTGGATATCCTGACCGCGACGCCGCCAGATGTGTTTAACCACAACCTGGAGAACGTTCCGCGTCTTTACCGTCAGGTGCGTCCGGGAGCCGACTATAACTGGTCTCTGAAGCTGCTGGAGCGCTTTAAAGAAGCACATCCGCATATCCCGACCAAGTCAGGTCTGATGGTTGGTCTGGGTGAAACCAATGACGAAATCATCGACGTCATGCGCGATCTGCGCCGCCACGGTGTGACCATGTTGACGCTCGGCCAGTATCTGCAGCCAAGCCGTCACCACCTGCCGGTACAGCGCTACGTGAGCCCGGATGAATTTGACGAGATGAAAGCCGAAGCGCTGGCGATGGGCTTTACCCACGCGGCTTGTGGTCCGTTTGTTCGTTCTTCTTACCATGCGGATATGCAGGCGAAAGGCGAAGAAGTCAAATAACACCGTAATATTCATTTACAGTAATGCAAAAAAACCGGCCTCATGAGCCGGTTTTTTTTCGCAAGCCCTCAGGCATTGCCGTTACTCTTTGTGGGAAAGCTTCTCTGCCGGGATGTCGTCAGCGCTTTTCTTCGCGGCTGCGTCATCGTCGTTCATCGCTTTCTTAAAGCCTTTGATGGCAGCCCCCAGGTCACCACCCAGCGTGCGTAACTTCTTGGTACCAAACAGCAGGACGACCAGTGCGGCAACCACCAGCAGTTTGGTAATACTAATCTCACCCATAGATACCTTCTTTACTTAAAACAGGCTGCATTCAGCGCCAAAACCCGATCGTATTAACGGTCATTTGGCGCGTGCACACAATAGCAATCTGTAACAAGGTGAATCAAGCATTGTTGAAAAAAACATCACAATAATTGCGGTGGCGCAAAGCGACGGTTGCGAAGAACAGGTAATTGCTGACGCGCAAGCGCAACTCTTTCTAAAATTATCTCCGCCATCAGCATAACCGGCGCTTCCGCTGCGGCGGCAATCGTCACTCCCAGGGGATCAACCACCCTGCTCTGCCCGATGTTTTTATTGCCGCACTCCCCGGCGGCAACAACATAACAGGTCGTGTCCAGCGCGCGTGCCGCAAGCAGCGTAGCCCAGTGTTGCTCTTTTAGCGGCCCCTTAACCCATGCGGCGGGCAATACCAGCACCTCCGCCCCCTGCAGCGCCAGATGCACCGCCAGCTCAGGGAAACGCAGATCATAGCAGGTCATCAACCCCACCTTAAACCCGTCGATATCAATGAGCGGTGGGACGACATCTCCCGGATCAACGCGTCGCGACTCCTGAATGCTGAACGCATCATAGAGATGAAGCTTGGCGTAGCGCGCAACAATGGCACCGTCACGGATAGCCACCAGCGTATTCACTGCGCGACCCGGCGTTGAGGGAACGTGCACGGTTAAGACGGTGGTCATCGTACTGCCTACGCTCTGGGCGAGCAGCTGTTGTAAAAATTCGCCGTCAAGGGCCTGTGCGGACTTCACGGACAAATCCGGGTCATTATCATCCCTTGCCAGCAACGCCTCAGGAAGCACCAGCAGCGACGCGCCTTTCTGTCGGGCCTGTATCATCAGGTTAACGCACTGCACTGCGTTAACCCGCCAGTCAGGCGTGACCGCAAACTGCCCTACCGCAACATACATATTTGTCCCCTCATTATAAACAGCGTTAAACTCGCTACTCTTACACATCAAATAGCAGGTATTTAGCGTGTTACAACTCCTTTTAGCTGTTTTTATTGGTGGAGGCACGGGGAGCGTTGCGAGGTGGTTACTGAGTATGCGGTTTAATCCCCTGCACCAGGCGATTCCATTAGGAACGCTGGCCGCCAACCTGATTGGTGCTTTTATTATTGGTATGGGGCTGGCCTGGTTTAACCGGATGACGCACATCGATCCTATGTGGAAAGTCTTGATTACCACCGGCTTCTGCGGCGGTTTGACCACCTTTTCAACCTTTTCCGCGGAAACGGTTTTTCTCTTTCAGGAAGGACGTATCGGCTGGGCGCTGGTGAATATCGCGATCAACATGATCGGATCTTTCGCGATGACGGGGATCGCATTTTGGTTTTTTTCCTCTGTAAGCACGCATTAACTGCCGGAGCGTTAATGTTGGCTTAATTTTTCTCTGTCACTCTGAAGGCAATACTGAACGAGGGTGACAAATGAAACAGAGTCTGATGAGCGCAGGCATGGTGTTGTTGAGCGTACTGATCGTGGCCAGCTTCCTGAAAATTTACCTGCTTGGCTGATTCATAACGAAAAAAACCCGCTCAATGAGCGGGTTTTGAAATTCTTGCTGACGCGTCTGAATTACAGAGCGATTACGTTAGCAGCAGAAGGGCCTTTGGCACCGTTAGTGATTTCGAACTCTACACGCTGACCTTCAGCCAGAGTTTTGAAACCATTAGACTGGATTGCAGAGAAGTGTACGAACACGTCTTTGCTGCCATCTTCAGGAGTAATGAAACCGAATCCTTTGGACTCATTAAACCACTTAACGTTACCTTTAATCTTAGACATCAAAATTACCTTTACATTAAAAAACGACACAAATGCTGTGTCGGTTACCAGTACATCAATTGTGGGACCTTTTGTCCAGCGGATCTTTGACAAAAAGTGACTAAAGTCGCGTTAATTTTCACTGACAGATTTTTATCGCTTACGAATCAACGGCTGCACGTTTTTTCACCACCAGGTAATGTTTTGTCAGTTAAAACTGAAAACGCATCCAGGCGAAGTAAACGTTACCGTTGTTATACGTTCCCGGAATGTAGGTCATCTGGAACGTTGCAGGGCCGTAACCAACAGAGGCCAGAGGCAGCAATACGGGGATCGGAATGTACTTCCAGTTGTCGCGCGCGGTCACTCCGGCGGTATAGCCCAGACCAACGTGGAAGTTCTCATCCGCCAGCGGGCGCCAGGTTTTTTCCCAGCCGTAGCCGCCAATCGGTTCCCACTTGTTAAAGGAGTCTTTGAAGGCCATCAGGTAGATGCCATGCCAGTTTCCTTTTTCATCCCAGCGCGACTGACCAAAACCCGCTCCCCAGGGACGCTCGTTGTATTTATCCGTTTTCTCTTTGTCGTAAGCAAAGCGCGCATGCCACGTTATTGCCGGGACATAGAGATCATAATGTTCAGGCGCTGACCAGGTCTGCGAAACATTATCCGTAAAAGTAGAGAACCAACCTTTATCCGTCGCGTTGTTCTCTGCCTGTGCAACAGAAGAAAACGTTAACTGGCCAATAATAAACAATAAAATAGAGAAAAAAGTATTACGTACAATCACAATGCAATTACCATTCTTGATATTCGAGGCAAAGTTTAACATAGAATAATTGAACCAAGCCTTAACGGCATCACCCCTACTCTTAAATATCAGGACGCTTTTCGGGAATATTCTTAAAGCTGCGTTCTCCTTATCACGAATAAACCCACATCATGTACGCCTAATGTCTGTTAACCGTCTCCAGTACTAACAGGCCAGACCACACAAAAGTTTAACATTTTGTTATCATTACATAGACATGTTACGCTGTCTTTGCCGGTCAAGATCCTTATGACATAAATGCCTTAGCCATGGCAAAAACGCTGTTATGCTGTTCGTTAGTCGTCTGTTTATTGATTTTAATCAGCAAGGGCGGGCCATTAATTCGGCACATTTTCATCCTTCATTTTTATATTAATTTTTTATATCTCAGGGCAGAAAGACACAGGGGAAATCATGCTTACGTTTATCGAACTCCTAATTGGGGTCGTCGTCATTGTGGGTGTAGCTCGCTACATCATTAAAGGATACTCAGCCACGGGCGTTTTATTTGTCGGTGGTTTAACGCTGCTGATAATCAGCGCAGTAATGGGTCATCAGGTTTTACCTGCCAGCGCAGCCAGCACGGGCTACACCGCCACGGATATTGTTGAATATATTAAAATCCTGCTCATGAGCCGCGGTGGCGATCTGGGTATGATGATCATGATGCTGTGCGGTTTTGCAGCCTATATGACCCATATCGGCGCGAACGACATGGTTGTGAAGCTTGCCTCGAAACCCCTGCAGTACATTAACTCGCCGTATCTGTTGATGGTTGCCGCCTATTTCCTCGCCTGCCTGATGTCGCTGGCCGTTTCATCGGCAACCGGGCTTGGCGTACTGTTAATGGCCACGCTGTTCCCGGTGATGGTGAACGTGGGCATCAGCCGTGGGGCAGCGGCGGCAATTTGCGCCTCCCCGGCGGCCATTATTCTCTCCCCGACGTCAGGTGACGTTGTGCTGGCGGCGAAAGCAGCCGAAATGTCGCTTATCGACTTCGCCTTTAAAACCACGCTGCCGATCTCGATTGTCGCCATTGTGGGAATGGGTATCGCGCATTTCTTCTGGCAGCGCTATCTTGATAAGAAAGAGAACATCAGCCATGAAATGATGGATGTAAGCGAAATCACCACCACCGCGCCGGCGTTCTATGCCATTTTGCCGTTCACGCCGATTATCGGCGTGCTCATTTTTGACGGGAAATGGGGCCCGCAGCTGCACATTATTACTATCCTGGTTATCTGTATGCTGTTAGCCGCTGTGCTGGAGTTCGTGCGCGGTTTCAACACCCAAAAAGTCTTCTCCGGCCTTGAGGTCGCGTATCGCGGTATGGCAGATGCGTTTGCTGGCGTGGTGATGCTGTTGGTTGCAGCAGGTGTCTTTGCCCAGGGTCTGAGCACGATCGGCTTTATCCAGAGCCTGATCTCCATCGCCACATCGTTTGGCTCGGCCAGTATTATCCTGATGCTGGTCCTGGTGGTACTGACCATGCTGGCGGCAATGACCACCGGTTCCGGGAATGCGCCATTTTACGCCTTCGTTGAGATGATCCCTAAGCTGGCTCACTCGTCCGGTATCAACCCGGCTTATCTTTCCATTCCCATGCTCCAGGCCTCAAACCTGGGTCGTACCATCTCGCCTGTCTCAGGCGTGGTGGTGGCGGTTGCCGGGATGGCCAAAATCTCGCCGTTTGAAGTGGTGAAACGCACGTCAGTGCCGGTGCTGGTTGGGCTAATCATCGTCATTATTGCTACCGAAGTGCTGGTTCCCGGCGCCGCCTAAGTGAAATTCCTGATTACCTAAAAGCGCCTGCGGGCGCTTTTTGTGCTTTAATAACCCACAAAAATGAATTGCGCACAACCAATCAGGAAATCACATGTTCAGGAAGGATATCGTTATCCCGTCTGGCGCAGTAGCGCTTGCACTCAGTCTCTTCTCAGCACAGGCCGAACCCCTCAGGGCCACGCAGTACGGCGATTTCGATCGCTATGTGCTGGCTTTATCCTGGCAAACGGGATTTTGTCAAAGCATGGTCGAGCGTAACCGCAATGAACCGGATGAATGTCGTCTGCAAAAAGAGCGCGACAATAAAACCGATTTTCTGACCGTTCACGGGCTATGGCCCGGCCTGCCGAAATCCATTGCCGCACGCGGCGTGGATGAACGTCGATGGATGCGGTTTGGCTGCGCCACGCGCCCTATCCCGAACATGCCGGAAGTGAAGGCCAGCCGCAAATGCGCAGCAGCCGAAACCGGGCTGTCGCTTTCCGGCGCGGCTAAGCTGAACGAGGTCATGCCGGGCGCGGGTGGAAACTCCTGTCTGGAACGTTACGAATATGCCAAACATGGCGTCTGCTTTGGTTTTGATCCCGATGCCTATTTCGGCACCATGGTGAGAATGAATCAGGAAATGAAAAACAGCGCCGTCGGTCATTTCCTTGCGGAAAATTACGGTAAAACCGTCAGCCGGAGTGATTTTGACAACGCCGTTGCCAAAACCTGGGGCAAGGAAAATATCAAAGCCTTCAAGCTGACCTGCAACGGTAATCCGGCGTATCTGACCGAGATGCAAATTTCACTCAAAGCAGACACCATTAACGCCCCGCTTTCTGCGACATCCTTTGTTCCGCAGCCGCATCCAGGCAACTGCGGAAAACAATTTGTCATTGATAAGGCCGGTTACTGATCGCCCACCACCGGCCGCACCATGTCAAACCGGTGTTCGTCACTGATGCCATAGTAAGCCGTCGGCCCACCCGCACGCAGGATGGGCTGCGCTTTCGCCGTCTGGTATATCCCCTCTTCCAGCAGCGTTTCGGCAATATGGATCCCGACCACTTCTCCCAGCACCAGCCAGGTATCCACCGGCGTACCGTCGGCGCCGGTAAGCTGAATGCACTGAGACAGGCGGCACTCAAAGTTGACCGGGCTTTCCGCCACGCGGGGGGCGCTCACCAGCTGGCTTGCCGCAGGCGTTAATCCGGAAAAGGTAAATTCGTCCTGGTCGTGAGGCAGCATGGCAGAGGTCTGATTCATCGCTTCCGCAAGATCGCGCGTTGCCAGATTCCAGACAAACTCCTTTGTTTCAACAATATTACGCACGCTGTCCTTCCAGCCGTTGCTGGAAAAGCCAATGATCGGCGGGCGATAGTTAAAGCAGTTAAAGAAGCTATACGGCGCAAGGTTGAGCTGACCGGCCTGGTCGCAAGAGGAGATCCAGCCAATCGGACGGGGGCCGACAATAGCGTTCAGCGGGTCATGCGGCAGGCCATGCCCCTGAGACGGTTTGTAGAAGTACATAGCGCTCTCTCGTTGGTAAGGGCTGCGGCGAATGATGTTTCGCGCAGCGCCCGGGTTCAGAGCATACAGCGTAACGCAATCCGCCAGGAATGAAGACTGAATAAATTTCAGTGAAAATTCATATGGCACATGAATGTGACCTTCATCACTTCAAACTTGCGCGTTCAGCCAGTATCATCGGGAGAGTTAAACCCTCGCTGCCAGACGGCGAGGGTTTTCTTTTGGAATGGTTTCTGCGTTAGACGCAGCATTAACGACATGGAGTAAAAAATGTCCAGACCTACAATCATCATCAACGAGCTCGACGCAGAACGTATCGACAGGCTGCTGGAAAAAGCAGAATTCGCCTCACTTCCGGTGGCCGATGCCCTGAATGAGGAACTCGACCGGGCGCAGATGTGCACGCCTGAGACGATGCCGCATAACGTGGTCACCATGAACAGCCAGGTGAAATTCCGCAACCTGACCACCGGTGAAGAGCTGACACGCACGCTGGTTTACCCAGCCCAGATGACTGACAGCAGCGCGCAACTTTCGGTTCTTGCGCCGGTGGGGGCCGCACTGCTGGGGCTGCGCACGGGCGATACCATCCACTGGGAATTGCCGGGCGGTGCCTCCACCCATCTGGAAGTGCTGGAGCTGCTCTACCAGCCAGAAGCCGCGGGCGATTACCTGCGTTAATGTCATTCTGAACAAACGCGACCCGCGTTGCACAGAGGATGCGCCTGCATCCTCTTTCCGCAAATTCACCCGATTTTCCTGTATCGCGCTAAAAGGCCTTAATCCACGCTTAATCTGTTGTGATGCTGCGAGGATGGACATGTGTGAGATACTGGTTATCACACTTATTTTTCTGATTATTGTGGCGATCATCGTCACGGCCGTGCTCTACCTTGAACGCCACAAGTAAGCGCGTATTCTTACACCACTCCGCCCGGGAACGCATTCACCAGGCCCTTAACTTTTTGCTCAGCGGCCTCAGGCGTTTCCGCGCCGGGCACCAGAATCACCTTCCGGCACTCCTCCTCCCGTTTTTCGAAAATCTTATAGGCACGTTCCGCATCCGTCAGGGGGAGATAATGCGTCACAATCTCTTCCGGCGTCAGCAGCCCTTTTTCGATCAGCGGTAACAGTTCGCCCAGCCAGGCGTGGACGTGCGTCTGGCCCATCTTAAACGTCAGCCCTTTGTCGAAGGCATCCCCAAACAGGAAGCCATGAATAAACCCGGCATACACGCCAGGTACGCTGACCACCCCGCCGCGCCGGACGGCAGCAATACACTGACGCAGCGCTTTGCCGCTGCTGCCCTCAATTTTAAGGTTGCTGAGGATCGTCTCCGTGGTGCTACCCTTGGCTTCGAACCCGACGGCATCAATGACGGCATCGACACCCCGCTGCCCGGCGGTTTGCTCGATTATCTTTTCCGCCGCGTCGTTATCATCATCAAAATTGATGGGGATAGCACCGTAGCGCGCCTCGGCAAACCGCAGCCGATAGGGGTGATGGTCGATAACAAAAATCTGCTCAGCCCCTAACAGCCGTGCGCAGGCAATCGTCAACAACCCCACCGGACCGGCACCGAAAACGGCGACGCTGGAGCCTTTTTCAATCTGCGCATTTTTTGCCGCCTGCCAGGCGGTGGGTAAAATATCAGAAAGAAACAGGGCCTTATCATCGGAGAGCAGCTGCGGCACCTTAAACGGTCCGACGTTGCCTTTCGGGACGCGCACATATTCCGCCTGTCCTCCCGGCACGCCGCCGTAGAGATGGCTATAGCCAAACAGCGCTGCCGGCGCGGGAATTTGCTTTTTGTTCAGCGCAGCGCCCTGCCCGGCATTGGTATTCTCACAGGCAGCGTACTGCTGCAGACGGCAAAAGAAGCAGTCACCGCAGGCGATGACAAAGGGGATCACCACGCGATCGCCTTTTTGCAGGTTCTTTACCTCTCGTCCGCACTCGACGATCTCGCCCATAAATTCATGTCCAAAAATGTCGCCGTGCTGCACCTTTGGGATCTTTCCACGATAGAGATGCAGGTCGGAGCCGCAAATCGCCGTGGCCGTGACGCGCAGGATGATATCGTCGGGCTGTTCAATGATGGGATCGGGGACATTCTCAACGCGAACATGGTGCGGACCGTGGTACGTGAGTGCTTTCATGCGACCTCCGAAAGGTTTCAGGTAAGTTTATAAAGGGTAGCTACCCCTGAAAGTCTGCCGGGAAATACGCGCCTTTTGAGATTTATCCTGGCGAGAGAGGAAAAGTGCCGAAGCGCTTACAGAAACCATTCATATTTTGTGGTTGAATGTATCCAGCGTTTATAAACAAGGAGAAACGGTTATGTATAAGACAATCATTATGCCGGTTGATGTTTTCGAAATGGAACTGAGCGACAAAGCTGTTCGCCACGCGGAATTCCTCGCGCAGCAGGACGGAATTATTCATCTTTTACACGTCTTACCGGGCTCTGCCAGCCTGAGCCTGCACCGCTTTGCCGCCGACGTGCGTCGCTTTGAGGAGCACTTACAGCACGAAGCCGAAACGCGGCTGCAGACCATGGTCGGGCATTTCAGCATCGACCCTTCCCGCATCAAAACCCACGTCCGGTTCGGTAGCGTGCGCGATGCCGTCAATGAACTGGCCGCGGAGCTGAATGCAGACGTGGTGGTGATCGGTTCACGTAATCCTTCCATTACCACTCACCTGCTGGGATCGAACGCCTCCAACGTGATCCGCCACACCCATATTCCGGTGATGGTGGTCCGGTAAATACCCACAAAAAACCCCGCTTTCGCGGGGTTTTGTTTATCAGTACAGGTGACCAATATTGACGATGGTGCTGACGGTATCGCCGAAGAAGGTCAGGCGGCTGAGCACCACGCCCACCAGCAGGAGCGCAAACACCGCTTTCTGCATCGGCTGGCGCTTCAGCGATAACGCGCCACCCACAACGCAGCACAGCAGACTGCCCAGATAGAGCGGCGAGCTTAACCAGGCGTGAGCGGTCATTTTCATGATAGTACCGCCGCTGAGCCACATCACCGGCGCGGCAATCAGCAGCGTCATCAGGGCGATAATCCCCTGGCGCAGCGCGGCGTTTGATCCTTTCAGCCCGAGCAGCGGCGTTGCGGCACAGCCCATCACCCAGACCGTCGCAAAGAACAGCATCATGGTGATGCCGTTGGCAATGGCCTGCATCGCCGGTGCCGCGTAGGTCATTCCCTGCACCACCACCAGCAGGATCCCGAACAGGGACGCCAGCAGCGCTGCGCCTTTGTTTCCCTTACTCAGGAAGGCCAGCCCAATCATGGCGCCGTACAGGGTCGCGCCCAGAATTTCGCGGCTCAGCCAGGCATGTTTCAGGTTAATCAACGCGTTGTATGCGTGTTCCGGGTGCGCCAGATGCAGCACCGCGGCAATGGAGGCTACGCCCAGAATCAGCCCGGTAATCAGCCAGTGAAGGCGGGTGCCATGCACTTCACCACGCAGCGTGCGCCAGGTCAGGAGCAGCGTCATCCCGACGGAAATCTGGCTTAGCACGGTAAAGATAACGAGCGGTAATTCGTACTTTTCCATTATTTATCCCTCGGCTGTTTTGGCTGACGGGCCAGAATGAAGCGCGTACCCGGATTAAGCTGAGGCATCTTCGGGAAGCCCGGCGGATACTGCACGGCATTGTTCGGCAGCGGATCGGCATCCAGATCGATAATCGACAGGGCACCGACCGGACACGCGTTCACACAGGCCGGAGCCATACCGATATCCAGACGTTCATAGCACATGCTGCACTTCTCCGCCTTTTGCGTCTCTTCATTGAAGCGCGGCGCGCCGTACGGGCAGTTACGGATGCAGTTTTTACAGCCGATACAGCGTTCAGGGTTATGGACCACCACGCCGTCATCACGTTTGGTGTAGGCTTCCACCGGGCATGCCGCCAGACAGGCCGGGTTTTCACAGTGGTTACAGGCCAGCGAGAAAAACGCACGCTCCTCATGCGGATAAATTTCTTTATCCAGCGGATAGACATAGCGCCAGTAGCGATCCGGCTCAAGCTGGTTAAAGCTCTTGCAGGCCATGGCGCATCCGCGGCAGCCAATACATTTATCACTGTTCACTAAAAATGCGCGTCTCATGCGTCTGCTCCTTCATTCGCGATAAGGGCAATGTCGACAAACTGGCTGTGGATCGCCGCGCCAGGCGCGCCGGTTGCCATCTTGCCCATATCGGCTGGCGTATCTTTCACGACGTTCTGCACGTTGTACTTAAGCTTGTTAAACCAGGACTCATACATCACCAGGAAATCTTCCGGCACGTTGGTGGTGATCTTCGCCCGCAGCTCCACTTCGCCCACGTCGTTAAACACGCGGACTTTCGCCAGCTCGCGAATCCCCTTCTTGTGCGCGGCGGCTGGGTGGATATAGACAAACGGCTCCGGCCAGAAGACCTGCATCCAGTCGAGGTTGACGAACTGAGAGTGGAGGCCGTACTGCAAATGCGGGGTAAACAGATGGAACGGCAGCTTGCCCTCCGCGGCAGGCAGATACTCCGGCAGCGCTTTATGGCCGTTCTTTTCACACAGCTCGGAGAGGAACTCATACTTGCCCGATGGCGTTTTAAACTTGCGGTCGTGCCAGGCCGCCGAGCTGACCATTTTGGCTTTCACCGGCCCATCCAGCAGATCGTCCCAGGAGCGGATACCGAACTGCTTCGCCATGCCCTCATTGAACTCAAGGTCGAGCCATTTTTTCTGGTCAATGTCCTGCGGGAAGGTACAGGAGCCCGGCTCCATTTTGTTGATGGTACGCGAGAGCAGCACGGCAATATCCAAATCGCTCTTGCACTCGTACATCGGTTTAATGGCCGGTTCATTCACCGAAAGCCAGTAATGCCAGTAAGAGGACGAGAGGTTCCAGTGCTCAAAGGTGGTGGTCACCGGCAGCACAATATCGGCATGCTGCACCGTCTCGTTGAAGAACTGATCGACGCAGACCACCATCTCCAGCTTGCTGAAGGCTTTTTCCATTTTGTTGCGGTCAAAGTCCTGCGCGAACGGGTTCTTGCACGCCACCCACAGCATACGAATGGGCGGATCGTTGGCATCAAGAATGCTCTGTGCGGTCTGGTTCAGGTTCAGCGCGCGGTCGGAATAGTGGCTCTTTTCGCCACTGTCGCTGACGAACTCCCCTACCGGGCCGCTTTCTCCCACCATGCCAACAGATCCGACCGGTGGCTTCTGCGTCATCGCATGATAGTTGTAGCCCCAGGTCTGCAGATGGCCGTAGCGGGCACCGCCGCCTTCCACACCGATGTTGCCAGTCATGGCAACAAAAGCGTCAATGGCGCGCACGTTCGCCCCACCGTTGACGTGGCGCTGCATCCCGTAGCCGATCCAGACGGTGGCAGGTTTTACCGCGGTGAACTCTTCCGCCAGCTGGCGAATCACCTCTGCCGACAGGCCACAGATTTCAGATGCCCACTCCACGGTGATATTGCTGCGCAGATACTGTTCAAATTCCGGGAAGCCGTGCGCGAAGTTGTTCACAAACTCCTGGTCGACGCGGCCAATATCCAGCAGGTGCCGCGCCATTCCCAGCGCCAATGCGCCGTCCGATCCCGGGCGCACGCGCAGATACAAATCGGCTTTCGCGGCGGTTTGCGAGAACAGCGGATCAATGACCACCACTTTCGCCCCTTTCTCACGCGCCTGATAGATGTACTTCATGGTATGCATGGAGCACCAGGCCGGGTTTGCGCCCCAGATAATGATGTATTTGGCTTTCACCAAATCTTCCGGGTCGTTACACCACATGTCGCCCATGTCGTAGTGCTGGGCATCGATCCCTGCTGGCCAGCATGGCGTACCGGCGAACCGCGTGGTGTAACCGAGAGAAGACATCATCCCCTCCACGGCATAACTCATCACGCCCAGGTTGCCGGAGTATTTCGACAGCGCCAGGCCGAGCATAGACCCGTCTTTCTTTTTAATCTCCAGCATCTTGCTGGCAATGCGCTGCATGGCCTCATCCCAGGAGATGCGACGCCATTTACCGCTGCCGCGCCCATCCTGGATCATCGGGTATTTAATACGGTCCGGGGAGTAGACCCGGCGCGGGTAGGTCAGCCCTTTCACACACGGGGCACCGTGTGTAAACGTGGACTCGCTTGCCCCGTCAACGAAGGTGATGACGTCATCTTTGACCCAGGTTTTTAAGCTGCAGGTGTCGTAGCAGTTACGCGGGCAAGCGTTACGGAAAATTTTGTAGGTTTTTGGGTTAAACGGAATGGGGGGCTGTGCCATGGCACATCGGGATGATAATAGTCCGCCGGGTAATGCGGCAACGGTACCCAGCGCAATCAGTCCTTTTAAAAAGGAGCGCCGGTTTAGCTGCCCTTTATCAATACTCATAATATTACTCTCGTCTTTAATTCATCAAACCAATTAGTCATCTGCAACGCGAGACATTTAATTGCGGTTGTTTTCGCGCAATCCTTTATTTTTGCGATAAATGCGGGGAGCCATAATTCAAGATGCCCCTTCACAAAGCGGGCGAGTGCGTCATGATATTGCGGCGAATGTCTGGCATGCGCGGAGAGCATCACCACCAGCTCCATTTCATAGCTGACGTGATCGTCGGGAACGCTATTTTCCCCGGTCACAAAAAGCCCGATGCTGCGCAGGAACTCGCGTACGCTCAGCGTTGTAGCGCCCATCAGCAGAGGCTCTTCGTCCAGATACACCGAGGCATAAGGCGGCGCCAATAGCGTTGCAGGGCCGACAAACAGGGCGTTGAAATCATACTCAACCTCTAACGCCTCATCCTGCTGCCAGGTTTCATTTTCCGGGAATAAAGGATGTAACGAAGCGCATCGCGATGCCATGTCCGCCGCGTTAAAGAAATCACGAAACATCAATCCCTTTATTTCAAATGGGGTTAACGCCTCATATATTGAAGAAGTGGATGTATCTTTGTCATTCATACTAAATATAAATATTTATCGCTATAAAAAACGACAAGATATTATCAGCAGGCTTATTATTTTCTTTGATCGAAGCAGGTAATTAACGCATGAAGGGGTTAATAACGAGGATAATTGAGGGTAAAAAAATCTAAAAAAAAGCCACCTCATAAAGAGGTGGCTACTGCAGGTATGTCTTACTTTCTTTTATTATGCGGTTTTGGTGCGGATCAGGTAGTCAAACGCGCTCAGGGACGCTTTTGCACCTTCGCCAGTCGCGATGATGATCTGCTTGTACGGCACGGTGGTGCAGTCGCCCGCGGCAAACACGCCCTTCACGCTGGTTTCACATTTCGCATCGATGATAATCTCGCCCATGCGGTTGCGCTCAATCGCACCTTCCAGCCAGGTGGTGTTCGGCAGCAGGCCAATTTGTACGAAGATCCCCGAAAGCTGAACGCTATGAACGTCGCCGCTTACGCGGTCACGGTACTCCAGACCGGTCACTTTGCTGCCGTCGCCCTTCACTTCCGTGGTCTGCGCGTTCAGCACGATGTCAACGTTTTTCAGGCTGCGAACTTTATCCTGCAGCACCTGGTCGGCCTTCATCTCAGGTGCGAACTCCAGCAGCGTCACGTGTTCAACAATCCCCGCCAGGTCGATAGCCGCTTCCACACCGGAGTTACCACCGCCGATCACCGCCACCCGTTTGCCTTTAAACAGCGGGCCGTCACAGTGCGGGCAATAGGTCACGCCTTTGGTACGGTATTGATCTTCGCCCGGCACATTCATGTTGCGCCATTTTGCCCCGGTGGCAACGATCACGCTGCGAGCTTTCAGCACCGCGCCAGAGGCGGTTTCAATCTGGTGTAAGCCCCCTTCCACCGCCGCCGGAATCAGCTTGCTGGCGCTCTGGCTGTCGATTACATCTACCTCGTAATCGCTGACATGAGCCTTCAGCGCACCGGCCAGCTTCTGACCTTCGGTTTTTGGTACGGAAATGTAGTTTTCAATATCCACGGTATCCAGCACCTGTCCGCCAAAGCGTTCGCCCATAAGACCGGTACGAATACCTTTACGTGCAGAGTAAACCGCTGCCGCCGCGCCCGCAGGGCCAGAACCGACAATCAGCACATCGTACGCATCGCGTTTGTTCAGCTCTTCCGCCGCGCGTTTTTCCGCGCCGGTATCCACTTTCGCGACGATTTCCGTCAGCGTCATGCGGCCCTGGCCGAACTCCTGACCGTTCAGATACACCGCCGGAACGCCCATCACGTTGCGATCGGTGATTTCATTCTGGAACGTACCGCCGTCAATCGCCGTATGCTTGATGCGCGGGTTCAGAACCGACATCAGGTTCAGCGCCTGCACCACGTCCGGACAGTTGTGGCAGGAGAGCGAGTAATAGGTTTCAAACTCAAAATCACCGTCGATATCGCGGATCTGCTCCAGCAGCGCCTGCGCTTCTTTTGACGGATGACCGCCGGTCCACAGCAGCGCCAGCACCAGTGAGGTAAATTCATGCCCCAGCGGAGAGCCGGCAAAACGCGGTCCCTTGTCCGAGCCCGGGTTAGTAATCAGGAAAGAGGGTTTACGAACCGCAAGCGAATTGTCTTCTTTGAAGGTCACTTTCGGCGACAGTTCAGCGATCTCTGCCAGCAGCTCTTTGATTTCTGCCGATTTCGCGCTGTCGTCCAGCGTGGCAATCAGCTCAACGGGTTTAGTCAGTTTCTCAAGGTAGGCCTTGAGCTGGGTTTTCATATTGGTGTCGAGCATAGTTCTTCCCTCTCTTAAGACGTCATCATGCAAGCTGCCTTTGCGGGCGGCCTGAATGCAACTTGCATCATGGTGCTGGAATGAAATGGGCGCGGGGGCGCCCATTGATTGCCGGATGGTGAAAACTTAGATTTTACCGACCAGGTCCAGGGATGGAGCCAGGGTCGCTTCGCCTTCTTTCCATTTAGCCGGGCACACTTCACCTGGGTGAGAAGCCACGTACTGAGCCGCTTTCACTTTACGCAGCAGGTCAGAAGCATCACGGCCGATACCTTCAGCGGTAACTTCGATAGCCTGGATAATGCCCTGCGGGTCAACCACGAAGGTTGCACGGTCGGCCAGGCCTTCATCTTCACGCATGTTGTCGAAGTTACGGGTCAGGGCGCCAGTCGGGTCGCCGATCATCGCGTATTTGATTTTCGCGATGGTTTCAGAGCTGCTGTGCCACGCTTTGTGGGTGAAGTGGGTATCGGTAGACACAGAGTAAACGTCTACGCCCAGCTTCTGCAGTTCGTCGTAATGGTCAGCCACGTCGCCCAGTTCGGTCGGGCAAACGAAGGTGAAGTCAGCCGGATAGAAGAAGAAGACGCTCCAGCGACCTTCGGTATCTTTCTCGGTTACTTCAATGAACTCACCGTTTTTGAACGCCTGGTTTTTGAAAGGTTTAATTTTAGTGTTAATCAAAGACATCTGTACTTCCTCCGTGTTTTCGTTGAGAGCTAAGGTAACCAACTTTGCTCATCGGGGCTAATGCGTATGCTTTATCAAATCAATCAGCCAAACCTTACAACTTCAACAAGACAGCAAGGTGAACCTGCTGCGGTACTCCAGAAAGTATAAAGGCCGCCTCAACGGGCGGCCCTGATACCTGAATTCCCCGCAGGTACATTCAGTGCCAGCCGAGGCTGGCGTTGCGTTGCGCTCTACATACCTTGTATCAAGGTCGTAACAGCAGGTTGATTACACCACCAGCACCCATCGAGAGCAATCCATCAAAAGCGCGTTCCTGCCTATGGCTGTGATAGGTTTTGACTGAGAAATACATTACGCTCGTAAATTAACTTTACGTAATCAATTTACGGCAATATATAAATGTCAACATTTATTAAATTGAACCCAGCCCATTCAAAGATAAAATTATCTTAATCTCACATGTAATTCTATTTCAATAATCCGATGGCGTGATATATTAAGATAACTTAAATAACACTTTAAGTTAGTTAACCACAAGGATTGTAAATGGTTAACTTTAATCTATAGTTATCATCAATATGTTAACAACAGACTCACGGCAAACAGGATGACACATGGCAAATCTTTATGACCTTAAAAAATTCGACCTTAATTTACTGGTCATTTTTGAGTGTATCTATCAACATCTTAGCATCAGCAAGGCCGCTGAAACGCTTTACATCACTCCTTCAGCCGTCAGTCAGTCTTTGCAACGCCTGCGTGGCCAGCTTAACGATCCGCTGTTTATCCGTTCCGGCAAAGGGATCACCCCCACGACCGTCGGAACTAACCTGCACCTGCATCTTGAGCAAAACCTCAATCAGATTGAGCAGACCATCAACCTGATGCACCACACCGACATCAAGAAAAATTTTGTCATTTATTGTTCTCAGATGGTGACGCCAGGCTATCTTCTCGACCCCATTCAACTGTTAATGTCTCAGGAAAATTGTGAGGTAGAACAACGCGATATGCTTGTCTCTGCGGAGTCAGCAGAGGATTTACTGGCCTACCGTAAAGCCGATCTCATTTTTACCGTTGCGCCCGTGAATAACCGGTCCGTTGTCTGCTCGCATTTCACCACCATTCCCACCGTGATGATCTGCCGCGAAGACCATCCGAGAATAGGTACAGAAGTCTCCGTCGAGCAGTTATACAATGAGAAATTCACGATGTATCAAAGCACGAATACGGGCGTGAAGGAGTATCAGGTTCGAGCTAACGAAGCGTTCCCGGAGAGAAACATCGCGTTCCGTTCGGACTCTCTCAGTTCGCTCCTCTCTATGATCAGCATGTCTGATTTAGTCGGCTATATTCCTCTTTCCATTTTTGAAACCTATAAACACGCTTTAAAATTAAAGTCCGTAGCCGCGCCCTTCAAATTGCCCGAAGCGCAAATCTATATGGTCTACAACCGCGCGTCGTTAAACAGCAGTGTATTCGCCAGCTTTATTGAAAAATTGCATAAGTTGGCTCAATAGAATGGACGCGTCATCGCGAAGGTATTTCCAGCAAGAATAGAGTGAAGGCGTAAAATAATTAGTTGAGAATGAAAACATATAATAACATGATGGCAGTTTAATAGCATTAACGGTATTCCATACGCAGGATGCGACTCATCATGTCTATCTATAAATACCCTCTTCAGGAAAACGTTCTGGAGGCTGCTTCAGAACGCATAAACTGGACGCTGCAAAATTTTACCCGCGTGTGCGTCTCTTTTTCTGGCGGAAAAGATTCAACGGTGATGCTTCATCTTGCTGCGCAACGGGCGCGGCAGCTGAACAGAAAAATAGATGTCCTCTTTCTGGACTGGGAAGCACAGTTCTCCTGCACCATTGAGCATATTGAGAACATGAGGACCCAATATCGTGACGTCATCAATCAGTTCTGGTGGGTGGCGCTGCCGATCACCACGCAAAATGCCCTCTCTCAGTACCAGCCGGAATGGCAGTGCTGGGAACCTGGCATAAGCTGGGTCAGACAGCCTCCGCCTGATGCCATCACCAGTACGTGTTATTTTGATTTTTATCAGCAGGGAATGACCTTCGAGGCCTTCGTCAGGGACTTTGCCGAATGGTATGCGCGAAGGCGCCCCGCCGCAGTGATGGTGGGCATCCGCGCCGACGAATCCTATAACCGCTTCCTGGCAATCGCCTGCGCACGCAAGCAGCGCTTTTCCGACGACAAACCCTGGACGACCGTCGCGCCCGGCGGTCATGCCTGGTATATCTATCCTCTCTACGACTGGAAAACCGCCGACATCTGGACCTGGTTTGCCAAAACGGGCTGCGCCTATAACCCCCTCTACAATCTGATGTACCAGGCCGGCGTGCCGCCGCGCTACATGCGCATCTGTGAACCCTTTGGCCCGGAGCAGCGACAGGGTTTATGGCTCTATCATGTCGTTGAACCTGAACGCTGGGCCGCCATGTGCGCACGCGTCAGCGGTGTGCGCAGCGGCGGAATTTACGCGGGGCACGACAACCACTTCTACGGTCACAGAAAGATCCTCAAGCCCGACCACCTCAGCTGGCAAGAGTACGCCATGCTGCTCCTCGACAGCATGCCGCAACAGACGGCTGAACATTATCGCAATAAAGTCGCGGTGTACCTGCACTGGTATCAGAAGCGCGGGATGTCCGATCTTCCCGATACGCAGGAGGGTGATATCGGCTCAAAGGATATCCCGTCCTGGCGGCGAATATGCAAGGTTCTGCTCAACAACGATTACTGGTGTCGGGCCCTCTCCTTTAGCCCGAACAAACCAAAGCACTATCAGCGCTATAGCGAACGGATGAAATCAAAACGCAATGAGTGGGGGATCTTATGCAGCAACGACTGATTACCGAACTGGAAACCTATTTGCAGACGCTCACCGACGAGCAACGTATAGATGCCATCAATGCTTTTCGCCAGGCCATGCATCATCTCAGCCCGTTCAGCGACCAGCCCGTCGACTGCGTGCTGTGGATAAAGCAGGACGCTATCGTTGCCAACGACTACAACCCGAATAACGTGGCGCCGCCGGAAAAGCGTCTGCTGAGTCAATCGCTCGAGCTCGACGGGTTTACGCAGCCCATCGTGGTGACGGAAAGCGAGCCAGCGCATTACGAAATTGTCGACGGCTTCCATCGTCACGAAATCGGTAAAAGCAGGGCCGCGCTGAAGCGCCAGCTTCGGGGCTATTTGCCCGTCACCTGCCTGCGCAAAGATCGCCAGCAAAAGCTTGACCGGATGGCCGCCACCATCCGCCACAACCGTGCGCGGGGACGCCACCAGATCAACGCCATGTCCGACATCGTCCGGGAGCTGGCCCAGCTTGGCTGGAACGATGAGAAAATTGGTAAGGAACTGGGGATGGACAGCGACGAGGTGCTGCGCCTGAAGCAGATCAACGGCCTGCTGGAGCTGTTTGCAGACCGTCGCTATTCCGAAGCCTGGACGGTGAAATAGTCAGAGCGTCGCCAGACGCTCCGCCGCCGCCAGCAGCGTCGATTCCTGTTTCGCAAAGCACAGGCGAATCAGCTTATGCGGGAAGGGATCGGCGCAGAACACCGACAGCGGAATAGCCGCCACGCCCACCTCCTCCGTCAGCCACCGGCAAAAGCTGACGTCGTCCAGATCGGAAATCGCGCTGTAGTCCGCCAGCAGGAAGTATGTCCCTTCACACGGCAGAATTTCCAGACGGCTTTTGCTCAGCGCATTTACAAACATATCCCGACGCGCGCGGTAAAAATCCGGCAGCTCGCGATAGTGCTGCGGTTCGCTGCGCAGCATGTCCGCCAGCGCCAGCTGGGCGGGCGTATTGACCGCAAAGGTCAGGTACTGGTGCACCTTACGCAGCTCCGCGCTGATGGCCGCCGGGGCCACGCAGTACCCTACCTTCCAGCCGGTCATATGGTAGGTCTTGCCAAATGACGACACCGCTACCGCGCGCTCGCGAAGCTGCGGATGGGCCAGCACGCTGGCGTGCCCTTCCTCCGCAAAGCAGATGTGTTCGTAGACTTCATCGCTCAGGACGTAAATTTCCCGCTCGGCGATAGCCTGCCACAGCGCGGCAAAATCGGCCTTTTGCCACACCGTCGCCGACGGGTTGTGCGGGGTATTCAGGATCACCAGGCGCGTTTTATCACTCAGCAGCGCGGCGAACGCCTGCCAGTCCGGGCGGAAATGCGGCGGCTGGAGCGCCACACGCTTCACCACGCCACCGGAGAGTTCAACCGCAGGCGCATAGCTGTCGTAGCTTGGGTCAAAGCAGATGACTTCATCCCCCGCGCGCACCAGCGCGGTGATGGCCGCATACAGCGCTTCGGTCGCCCCTGCCGTCACCGTGATATCGCTGTTCGCATCGGGCTTATGGCCATACAGCGCCGCCGTTTTGTCGGCAATGGCTTCCCGCAGCGCCTGCACGCCGGTCATCGGCGCATACTGATTCGCACCCTGCGCCACGTGGTGCGCCAGACGTTCCTGCAAATATTTCGGACCATCGAAATCGGGGAACCCCTGCGAGAGGTTAATGGCATTGTGCTGCTGCGCCAGGGCGCTCATCTGCGTAAAGATGGTGGTACCGAGATTAGGAAGTTTACTCTGCGGGATCAATACGTTATTGCTCATGTTGTCGTGCCTGCTTGTAATACTTATGTTGCTGCCACTATAACACGATGTTAGTCTTTGGCAATCAAGACGCTTAGACGTCTAAACCATATCAATATTCCTGGCCGAGGGGTAAAAGGAAATGACAGACAACCTGCTGCTCACACACCTGGTCGACGCCTGCCGCTGGATAGGCGCCAAAGGCTGGGCACCCGCCACCGGCGGTAATATGTCGGTGCGTCAGGACGAACACCTCTGCTGGCTCAGCGAATCCGGCAAGGACAAAGGCAGCCTGACCACCGACGATTTTCTACAGGTTGAGATCGCCACTAACCGGGCGCCGTCCGGTCGAAAACCGTCGGCGGAGACCGGGCTACACACCCTTATCTATCGCCTGTTCCCGGAGGCTAACGCCGTCCTGCACGTTCATACCGTTAACGCCACGGTGCTGTCGCGTCTGGTCAAAGAAGCCGAACTGAATATCAGCGGTTTCGAGATGCAGAAATCGCTTACCGGGCAGACTACCCATTTGAATACCGTCGCCATCCCGGTGTTTGATAACGACCAGGACATCGACGCCCTCGCCTCGCGCATCGCCCATTACGCCCAGGAGCGTCCGCTTAATTATGGTTTTCTTCTGCGCGGCCATGGCTTAACCTGCTGGGGACGCGACGTGGCCGAAGCCCGCCGTCATCTGGAAGGATTAGAATTCTTATTTGAATGCGAAATGCGTTTACGACAACTGGAGAGAGTATGATTCGCGCGATTGTGACGGATATTGAAGGAACCACCAGCGATATTCGTTTTGTCCATGACGTTTTGTTCCCCTACGCGCGTGAGCGGCTGGCGGCCTTCGTGACCGCCCAGCAGTACGCCGAGCCGGTCAAATCGATTCTGGAGAACCTGCGCGATGAAATCAGCGATCCGCATGCCGGCGTCGGCGATCTCATCAACGTGCTGTTTAGCTTTATGGATGAAGACCGCAAATCGACGGCGCTCAAAGCCCTGCAAGGCATCATCTGGCAGGAGGGCTACATCAACGGTGACTTTACCGGCCATCTCTACCCTGACGTTCTGCCCGCGCTGGAAAAATGGAAGGCGCAAGGGATTGATCTCTATGTTTATTCCTCTGGCTCCGTTGCTGCGCAGAAACTGTTATTTGGCTACAGCGACGAAGGTGATATTACTCATCTGTTCAGCGGCTATTTTGATACCCACATCGGCGCCAAGCGCGAGGTGCAGTCTTACAAGAACATAGCGGCGCAAACGGGCATCGCCCCGTCGCAGATCCTGTTCCTGTCGGATATTCATCAGGAGCTGGACGCGGCTGAACAGGCGGGTTTTCGCACCCTGCAACTGATTCGCGGTGAAGATGACGGCGCGAGCCATCACCATCAAATCCACCAGTTTGACGAGATTAATCCGGAGCAGATCCCTTCATGAGCGCATTGACCATTTTTTCCGATAAAGACGCCAGCCAGCACCAGTGGCACAGCACCGACGCCGCCGAGATCGCTCAACAGCTGAACGCTAAAGGCGTGCGCTTTGAGCGCTGGGCGGCAGACCGTGATTTAGAGCAGGATCCTGCGCCCGAAGCCGTGATCGAAGCGTATCAACACGCGATCGACAAGCTGGTGGCAGAGAAAGGCTATCAGAGCTGGGATGTCATCAGCCTGCGCGCCGACAATCCGCAGAAAGAGGCGCTGCGCGCGAAGTTCCTGAACGAACACACCCACGGCGAGGACGAAGTACGCTTTTTCGTGGAAGGTGCCGGGCTGTTCTGCCTGCACATTGGCGATGAGGTTTATCAGGTGCTGTGCGAGAAAAACGACCTGATTTCCGTGCCGGCAGGCACGCCGCACTGGTTTGATATGGGTTCAGAGCCGAACTTTACGGCCATTCGTATTTTCGACAATCCGGAAGGCTGGGTTGCCCAGTTTACGGGCGATGCAATCGCGGATGCCTATCCACGCCTGGCCTGATCTTTTCTCCCTCTCCCACAGGGAGAGGGTCGGGGTGAGGACACCAGCGCGCACTAAGCGTTAAGCCCTTTCACATACCCCACCAGCTGATCCAGCACTATCCCCCACCCTTCGTGGAAGCCCATCTGTTCATGCTGCTCGCGGATTTCCTTCGTCGGATGGCGCGCAATCGCCGTGTAGCGGGTTTTGCCCTCTCCTACGTCTTCCAGCAACAAAATTGCCGTCATAAACGGCTTCTCGGCCGGTTTCCAGCCTTCGGTATAGCCGTCGGTAAACACCAGCTTTTTCCCCGGGTCGATTTCCAGGAAGACACCCCGGTTATCCATCCGCTGCCCGTCCACCTCAAACACGGTGTTGAACCGCCCGCCCACGCGCAGGTCGAGGTCACATTCGGTCACCTTGTGCGGAGCAGGAATGAAGAAGTTTTTGATGTGCTCGGGCGTGGTCCAGCAGAGCCAGAGCAGGTCGCGCGGTGCGTCCACCACGCGCTCCAGTTTTAAGTCTGTTTCAGGATCGAGCGTCACGATGTTGTCCTCTCAGGGAACCCACTTAAAGGATAGCCGGACTCAGGCAAATGTCCCTTCCGCCACCTCATCCGGCGTGACCACACCCGTATCCAGCACCCAGCCGCTAATCAGCGAGGCAGGCGTGACGTCAAACGCCGGGTTATAGACCTGCGCGTCTTCCGGCGCCCACTGCACCGCGCCAAAGCTTCCGGCAACGCCCGTCACTTCGCTGGCGGCGCGCTGCTCGATGGGGATCGCATCCCCGTTCGGGCAGGCCGGGTCGAGCGTCGTTTGTGGGGCGGCGACGTAAAATGGAATACCGTGGAATTTCGCCAGCACCGCCAGCGAATAAGTGCCGATCTTGTTCGCCACGTCACCGTTAGCGGCGATGCGATCGGCCCCCACCCACACGGCGTCCACCTGCCCTTTCGCCATCAGGCTGGCAGCCATGGAGTCGGTAATCAGCTGATACGGCACCCCCAGCTCGCCCAGCTCCCATGCGGTCAGCCTGCCGCCCTGCAACAGCGGACGGGTTTCATCCACCCAGACGCTGCTGACGTTACCCTCCTGATGCGCGCGGGCAATCACGCCCAGCGCCGTACCGACGCCCGCGGTTGCCAGCCCGCCGGTGTTGCAGTGGGTCAGCAGACGGCTGCCGGGCTTCACCAGCGCGCTGCCCGCTTTTGCAATCGCGTCGCAAAGCCGTTTGTCTTCGTCAATCAGGCGCAGCGCCTCCGCCACCAGCGCCGGAACGAAATCCTCTTCCCACAGCGCAAGCTTCATGCGGTCGAGGTTGTTCATCAGGTTTACCGCCGTCGGGCGTGCGGCGCGAAGCGTTTCCAGCGCCACCGCCAGCTCATCGCGGCTTTTGCCGTTTTCCGCCAGCAGCGCCAGCAGCAGGCTTGCAGAGAGACCAATCAACGGTGCGCCACGCACGCGCAGAGCGTGGATATGCCCAACCAGCGCCTCCACCGTTGAGGCATCCAGCCAGCGTTTCTCCTGCGGAAGCGCCTGCTGGTCGAGAATAAAGAGCTGATTATCCGCCACCCGCAGGCTGGTCGTCTGTAATGTCTGCATGTCGTTAATTCCCTGTTGCGTTGTTGTAGCACATTGTGTCAGGATGAAATCCAGATGTATAGACGTCTACATGTCTTAATTAGTTAACTCGTGAGGAGCAGGCCATGTCGCAATACCGTACCTTTACCGCTCAGGACGCCGTGGAGTATGCCAGGCAGTTTGGTGGGCTTGACGATCCGTCATCGCTGGTAGAGGCGCAGGAAGTGGGCGACGGCAACCTCAATCTGGTTTTTAAAATTTACGACAGCGCGGGCGTGAGCCGCATTATCGTCAAACAGGCGCTGCCCTACGTGCGCTGCGTCGGCGAGTCCTGGCCGCTGACGCTGGATCGCGCACGCCTCGAGGCGCAAACCCTGGTCGAGCATTACCAGCACAGCCCGCAGCACACCGTGAAAATCCACCACTTTGACCCGGAACTGGCGGTGATGGTGATGGAAGATCTCTCCAGCCATCGCATCTGGCGCGGCGAGCTGATCAAAAACATTTACTACCCGCAGGCGGCGCGCCAGCTGGGTGAATACCTCGCACACGCACTGTTCCACACCAGCGATTTCTACCTGCACCCGCACGAGAAAAAAGCGCAGGTGGCGAAATTCATCAACCCGGAGATGTGTGAGATCACCGAAGATCTGTTCTTCAACGATCCGTACCAGGTTCATGAGCGCAATAACTACCCTGCCGAGCTGGAAAATGACGTCGCCGCGCTGCGCGACGACGCCCAGCTGAAAATTGCCGTGGCCGCCCTGAAGCACCGCTTCTTCTCGCATGCCGAAGCGCTGCTGCACGGGGATATTCACAGCGGCTCGATTTTTGTGGCCGACGGCAGCCTGAAGGCCATCGACGCCGAGTTCGGCTATTTCGGGCCGATTGGCTTTGACGTCGGCACCGCCATCGGCAACCTGCTGCTCAACTTCTGCGGCCTGCCGGGCCATCTGGGCATTCGCGATGCCGCCGCCGCGCGCGAGCAGCGCCTGACCGATATTCAGGAGCTGTGGAACACCTTCGCGGAACGCTTCCAGGCGCTGGCACACGAGAAAACGCGCGACGCCGCGCTCAGCGCGCCAGGCTATGCCTCCGCGTTCCTGAAAAAGGTCTGGCATGACGCCATCGGCTTCTGCGGCACCGAACTCATTCGCCGCAGCGTCGGGCTTTCCCACGTCGCGGATATCGACAGCATCCAGGACGAGGCCATGCGCCACGAGTGCCTGCGCCACGCGATCGCGCTCGGCAAAGCGCTGATTGTCATTGCCGATCGTATCGACAACGCGGAAGATCTGGTGGCGCGGGTGCGGCAGTACAGTTGATTTTCTCCCTCTCCCTGTGGGTGAGGGCATCAAACCGCACTCACCCCAGATACTCAATCACCGACAGCCCGCCGTTATAGTCCGTGCTGTAAATAATTCCCTGCGCATCCACAAACACGTCACAGGACTGGATCACCTGCGGGCGATTCGGGCGCGTGTCCATCATCCTCTCCGGTGCCGCGGGCACCAGCGCACCGGTTTCTACCGGGCGATACGGATTGGAGATGTCATACGCGCGCACGCCAGCATTCTGATAGGTGGCAAAAATCAGCGTTGAGCTGACAAAGCTCCCCGGCCGGTTCTCGTGCAGGTTGTGCGGCCCAAAATGCGCCCCTTTCGCCACGTAGTCGATTTCATTCGGCTGCGGGAAGGTCGAGATGCTCACCGGGTTCGACGGCTCGCGGATATCAAACAGCCAGATCAGCTTCTCGCCGTCTTCCTGGTTATCGAGCACCGCTTCGTCCAGCACCACCAGCAGATCCCGGTCCGGCAGCGGCAGCGCGGTGTGCGTCCCGCCGCCAAACGGCGGACTCCAGTTACGGTGGCTAATAAGCTTAGGCTGGGTACGATCCTTCACGTCCAGCAGCGTCAGGCCGCCGTCGCGCCAGCTGCCGTACGCCGTATCGCCGGCAATAATCGCGTGGTGCAGCGCGTAGCGTTTCCCTTCCGGCCAGTTCGGCTGTTCGCCTTCGGCCTGGTTCATGCCCGGCAGCCACCAGCGCCCTGCCACCTCAGGCTTACGCGGGTCGGCCAGGTCGATCGTCAGAAAGATGTAGTCGGTAAAACCGTCGATCAGCGCCGACACGTACGCCCAGCGGCCACCGACGTACCAGATGCGGTGAATGCCGATGCCGCTCAGCGAGAGAAAGCCAATTTCGCGCGGCGCGTCCGGCGTGGAGATATCAAAAACGCGAAGCCCGGCGCTCCAGCCCCTGTCCTGCACGTCGCTGACGGTCTCTCCTACCTGACGGGTATAGTAGACCTTCTCGTCGGCGAAGCGGGCATCGGCAAACAGATCCCGGGCGTTGATCACCAGCAGCAGGTCGTCATGCGCCTGGAGGTGCACGTTCCAGGTGCCCGGCGGCGCAGGCACATAGCCCGCGGGTTTCGGGTTTTTCGGGTCGCGCACGTCTACTATCGAAAAGCCCTGCGACACCATATGGCCGATATAGGCGAAACCGCGGTGCACCATCAGCTGCACGCCGTCCGGGCGACCGCCCTGATCGCTATGGCCGATCAGCCGCATATTGCGGCTGTATTCTGGCGTGGGGAGGATGCTCATTTATTTTTCGCTTCCAGCGTCGCAAACCACGGCGCGATAAAATCTTCCGTCTGGCCCCAGCCCGGAATGATTTTGCCCAGCGACGCTACGTTCACCGCCCCCGGCTGCGCGGTCAGCAGCGCCTGCGGAATAGCCGCGGCTTTAAAATCGTAGGTGGCCGGGGTCGCTTCTCCGGCTATCTTATTGGCCACCAGACGCACGTTGGTCGCCCCAATCAGCTTCGGATCCACCGCCACGCTCACCTTCCACGGGCTGCCCGGCTCGCGCATCAGCTGCAGATCCTGGTTGGAGATGTCGATGCTGTAGAGTTTAATCTCGGTACGGCCGTTCTCCTTCAGCGCCTTATACGCGCCCTGGCTGAAGGCATCCCAGGTTCCCCAGATGGCGTCGATTTTGCCTTTCGGGTATTTCGCCAGGATCGCACCCACCTTGTTGGCGGTGTCGCCCTGCACGTCAGAAGAGACCGCGCCGATGGACTCCAGCTCTTTAATCTCCGGGTACTGCTTTTGCAATTCTTTATAGGCTGCCTGACGGCGCTCCATCGGCGGGAAGCCCGCTACCCACAGCTTGACGATATTCGCCTTGCCGTTGAAATCTTTCGCCAGTTGGCCGAAGGAGAGATTCGTCAGGGAGGCGTCGTCCTGCTGGGTGACGGTCACGCCCGGGATCTCGCCGTTAACGGCGGTATCAAAAACGGCGACCTTGATCCCAGCATCCACCGCCTTCTTCACCAGCGCGGTGGAGTACGGATCGCGGCCCTGTGACAGGATGATCCCGTCATATTTCTGGCTGATGGCCTGGTTAACGAAGTCCTGGAATTTAGCGTCATCCCCGTTGCTCAAAAAGGTGCTGACCTTAAAGCCGAGCTTTTTCCCTTCCTGAATGGCCCCGGCAACAAACTGCGTGGTGTTGTCGTCCGAGCCGAGGTTACGGATCACCGCGATGCGGATCGGTCCGTCGTGGTTCGCAATGGCGGCCGGAACCGGCGCGGGCGTGGCCGCGAATCCCGGCAGAGAAGTGAGTAACCCCAGTGCCACCAAAGAGAGCGCAATCTTTTTCATTTTTTATCCCGTTGTGTTGTCAGCGTTTTTGTATGTAGGTAATCGCCAGCGCTACCGCGAGCACCAGCCCTTTTATTATGTCCATGGCGTAATACGGCACGGAGAGCATGACCAGCCCGTTCGACAGCACGCCGAGGATCACCGCCCCCACCAGCGTGCCCAGCGCGTTCGGCTTGCCGGACCCGGCCAGCGAGAAGCCGATCCACGCCGCGGCCACCGCATCCATGAGATAGCCGCCACCCGCATTGACCTGCGACGATCCGATGCGGGAGGCCAGCAGAATGCCGCCCAGCCCCGCCAGCAGCGAGGCAATCACATAGGCCGCCACCTTGTAGCGCGTGGTGCGAATGCCCGAGAGGCGCGCCGCTTCCGGGTTGCCGCCAATGGCGTACATCCGGCGTCCGTGAGTGGTCAGCGACAGCCCCAGCTGCGCCAGAAGGGTCACCGCCAGCATGATGATGACGATGGTCGGCACCTGCCCCAGCAGGCTGAACGCCGCCGGAATGGTCCCTTCCGCCATGTCGCCGCTCGGCAGCACCATATTCTCGGTAATCGACCCGCCGTAGCTGTAGGTCATCGCCACGCCCTGGATGACAAACAAGCTGGCGAGCGTCGCGAGCATGTCCGGAATACGCAGGATGACGATCAGGAAAGCGTTAAACAGGCCGACCAGCGTGCAGAGCGCGAGAGTGATTACAATCGACTCGGTGGTGCCGAAGCCGTGCCAGACGAAAAGCGAAATGACCAGCGCGTTCGCCAGCGACGCCGTGGAGCCCACGGAGAGATCGAACCCGCCGACGGTCAATGAAATCGACACGCCAACGGCAATCACCGTCACGATGGCAATCGAGCGCAGAATATTGATGATGTTGTTCGGGTCGAGGAAACTGTCCGACGCCAGGCCAAAGACGGCCACCAGCGCGACGACGGTGAGCAGCATGCCCCATTTATAGAGAAAATCAAAAAGTTGCTGACGGCCTGACGCCGCCGCGGTCACTGAAAGGGCCTTGCTCACGACGCCGTTCCTCCGGTTGAATAATAAAGTAGTGTCTCTTCACGGGCCTCTTCCCCGGCGATTTCCGCCACGATGCGCCCGTCCCACAGGACGCAGATGCGGTCGCACAGTCCCACCAGCTCGGCAAACTCGCCGGAGGCGTAAATCACCCCTTTGCCCTCGCGAGCCAGGCCGTCAATCAGCTGGAACAGATCGGTTTTGGCCTTCACGTCCACGCCTTTGGTCGGCTCGTCGAAGATCAGCACGCTGGCGTCATTACGCAGCCACTTGCCGATGGCTACCTTCTGCTGGTTACCGCCGGAGAGACGTCGCAAAACCTGTCCGGGACCGCGGGCGCGAACGCCGACGCGGGCGATCACCTCCTCCGCCCAGCGCCACGCCTGGCGATGGCCGAACAGGCTCCAGCGCGAGAAGCTGTTATCGGCGCACACGGCAAGGTTCATGCTTACCGGCTCGTCGATAAAAATGCCCTCCTTGCGCCGCTCCTCCGGCACCAGCGCCAGCCCGCGCAGCACCGAGTCCGCCGGGTCGCGCGGCTGCCAGCGCTGTTGATTCAGCTCACCGCGCGCCACGCGGCTTTTGCTGGCGCCAAACAGCGCCTTGCAAAGTTCGGTTTTGCCCGCCCCCGCCAGCCCGGCAATCCCGAGAATTTCGCCTTTGCGCAGGTGCAGGGAGATATCCTTCAGCAGCGCGTCGTCGTGCAGTCCTTCCACGCGCAGCAGCGTTTCGTCGCCGTGCGGCGGTCGCGCGGGCGGGTAGATATCGCTCAGCACGTGGCCGAGCATCTTCTCAACGATCGCTTCACCGCTGAGATCGGCCATCGGGCCAGACTCAATCAGCTTGCCGTCGCGCAGCACCGTCAGGGTGTCGCAGATAGCTTTTAGCTCGTGAATGCGGTGGGAGATAAACACCACGCCGATGCCCTGCTGTTGCAGACGCCTTACCACCGCAAACAGACGCTCGCTCTCGTGCGCGTCCAGCGGCGCGGTGGGCTCGTCAAGAATCAAAAAACGGCAGTGGTGGGACAAAGCGCGTGCCAGCAAAATCTGCTGCTTTTCGGCCAACGAACAGCCGTCGATAGAGCGGCGAACGTCCAGCGTAACGTCGAGCTGCGCCAGCGCCTGCCGCGCCTGCTGACGAACGGTGCGCCAGCGGTAGCGGTGCCCAGGCTGCGCCAGCTGGTCGAGCATGATGTTTTCAGCAATGCTTAACCCCGGGATTAGCGCCACGTCCACCTCCTGCTGCACGAGGTGGATGCCCAGCCGTTTGGCGTCCAGCGGCTCGCGAATGTTTACCGGCTGGTTGTTAATGGAGATTTCGCCCTCATAGTGGTCGTGCGTCCCGCACAGCACCGCCATCAGCGTTGATTTCCCCGCACCGTTGGCGCCCGTCAGCGCATGCACCGACCCGCCGTTCAGCGTGAAGTCCACGCGCGTCAGCGCCTGAAAGCCGGAAAAGGCCAGGCTGATACCGCGCATTTCAAGACGACTGGAAACCATCCGCGTAAATCCTTCATAACTCTTCTGATTTAGCGAATTTTTCACAGCTCCGGTTGACTGACAACGACGGAAAAGGCATAAGATAAAGCGAAATATTATTAGCCATCCGGATGTCCAGACATAACATCGGGTTAGCGCTTGCGAAAAAAGGACAACACCATGAGCAACACCGACATCCGCGTCGTGCCCGGCCCGGCGAACTACTTCTCCCATTCCGGAAGCCTTGCGCATCTGAATGACTTCTTTACCCCGGATCAGCTTTCCCGCGCGGTGTGGATTTACGGCGAGCGCGCAATAGAGGGCGCGCGCCCATTCCTGCCGGAGAGCTTTAACGCGCCGGGGGCGAAGCACCTGCTGTTTAAAGGCCATTGCAGCGAGCGCGACGTCACCCGTCTGGTGAACGAATCCGGCAGCGATGCCAGCGTGGTGATTGGCGTGGGCGGCGGCGCGGTGATGGACACCGTCAAGGCCGTGGCGCGCCGCTTAGGCGTGCCGTTCGTGGGCATTCCCACCATCGCCGCCACCTGCGCAGCGTGGACGCCGCTCTCCGTCTGGTACAACGATGCCGGTCAGGCGCTGCAGTTTGAGATTTTTGACGACGCTAACTTTCTGGTGCTGATGGAGCCGCGGATCGTTCTGAACGCCCCGGCGGAATATTTGCTGGCGGGCATCGGCGATACGCTGGCGAAGTGGTACGAAGCGGTGGTTCTCGCCCCACAGCCGGAAATCCTGCCGCTGACCGTGCGCCTTGGCCTTAACGGCGCGCTGGCGATCCGCGACGTGCTGCTGGAACACAGTGAGCAAGCGCTTGCCGACCAGCAGCGCGGCGAGCTAACGCAGGCGTTTCGGGACGTGGTGGACGCTATTATTGCCGGCGGCGGGATGGTCGGCGGCCTGGGGGAGCGCTACACCCGCGTGGCGGCGGCGCACGCGGTGCACAACGGCTTAACCGTGCTGCCGCAGACGGAAAAATACCTGCACGGCACCAAGGTGGCCTACGGCATTCTGGTGCAGAGCGCCCTGCTCGGCCAGGACGACGTGCTGGCGCAGCTGGTGGCGGCATACCGGCGCTTTAACCTGCCGACCACACTTCGCGAGCTGGACGTCGACATCAATAACCGCGACGATCTCGACAAGGTCATCGCCCACACGCTGCGCCCGGTGGAGTCGATTCACTATCTGCCGGTGACGTTAACGCCTCAGGCTCTGCGCGCCGCGTTTGAGAAAGTAGAATCCTTCCGCCGTTAATTGCGCCGACGGGCTATACCTAATGATGGTTCTCACCACTCTCGTAACGAGGTCATCATGCAGATCGATTTAACAGGTAAAAAGGCGCTGGTTACCGGCGCCAGCCGCGGGCTGGGTCGTGCGATTGCCCTGTCGCTGGCGCGCGCCGGTGCCGATGTGGTCATCACCTATGAAAAATCCGCCGATAAAGCCCAGGCGGTCGCGGATGAAATTAAGGCGCTGGGGCGGCACGGCGAGGCCATTCAGGCGGACAGCGCCAGCGCGCAGGCGATTCAGGATGCCGTCACCCATGCGGCACGCTCTCTCGGCGGGCTGGACATCCTGGTCAATAACGCCGGTATCGCGCGCGGCGGCCCGCTGGAGTCCATGACGCTGGCGGACATCGACGCACTGATCAACGTCAACATCCGCGGCGTGGTGATCGCTATTCAGGAAGCGCTGGTGCATATGTCTGACGGCGGGCGCATCATCAACATCGGCAGCTGTCTGGCGAACCGCGTGGCACAGCCGGGGATTGCCGTCTACTCAATGACCAAATCTGCACTGAACTCCCTCACCCGCGGTCTGGCCCGCGATCTTGGCCCGCGCGGCATTACCGTTAACCTGGTGCACCCCGGACCGACCAACAGCGATATGAATCCGGAGGACGGTGAACAGGCTGACTCACAGCGTCAGCTTATTGCCCTGGGCCATTACGGCCAGCCGGAAGACGTCGCGGCGGCGGTCACCTTCCTCGCCAGCCCGGCAGCCGGGCAGATCTCAGGCACCGGTCTGGACGTGGACGGCGGTTTGAACGCCTGATCGCATTTTTCCTGCAAGCCTCTGTCGCCCGGCAGAGGCCTTTTCGAGCCGCCTCGACGGTTTGCGTTTTGCCTCTTACCTGCGCTTTTTTTCCGCTCTACAGTACCCCATAAGAAATTCGGAATTTATCTAATAGTCTTATTATTTCCTTATATTTTGTGTGGGCGTACAGTGGAGGTACGGATGAAGATCGTGTGGTCAAAAACAGCAGAGAAGCAATTTTCTAAAATCGATACGCGATATCAGAACCGCATTAAATTCAGGCTGGAGAAGATGGATGATAAAACATCACCTGTCGCGGATATCAAGAAATTTTCTTCTCCCGAAAACCACTACAGGTTGCGATTAGGTGATTACAGGGTCATTTACACCTTCGGAGACCCGCCGGGTGATACCTGTTACGTAGTGGCGGTAAAACGCCGGACAACCACCACCTACCTTCATGAGGAGCATACGGAATATGACTATTCAGTTCATCAAGGATGAAGAAGGAAAAAAACAGTATGTTGTCATTCCCTACGATGAATATTTTCGCATGCGTTTAGCCATGCTTGAGTATGATGACGATGATGAAAACGACTGGGAAGACATCCCTTACGAATCAGATATCTACGATAACGTAGGTTTACCGGGTGAAGTGTGCGACATCATGCATAGCGAGAACGTCAGCCTGCAGGCCGCATGGCGCATTCTGCGCGGCATGTCGCAGCAGGAAGTGGCGGAAAAACTCGGCATCAGCCAGTCCGCCGTATCACAGCTGGAAGCGCTGGACTCCCGTCCGCAAAAGCGCACACGCGAAAAGCTGGCGGCAATTTATGGCTGCAAGCAGGAGCAAATCAGCCTCTATTTACCGAAAGAGGGTTAACAGCACTTCGCCCCGCCCTTGCCGCCGTAGCGGGCGTCCTGGCGGTCGCGGAAAAACTCTTCGTAGGTCATCGGCGTCTGGTCCGGGTGGTTGACGCGCATATGCTCGACGTAGTTATCGTAATCCGGCACGCCAATCATCATTTTGGCGGCCTGGCCCAGGTACTTACCTGCTTTAGAGAGGGTGTCGAACATCATTCTGGTCTCACTGGAAATGTAGGCCGGGTAAGCGCTAGCGCCACCCGGCACACAGGTTAATGCGCCCCTTTCGCCTGGGTCACAATCTCGTCCAGGTTTTCAGGCATCGGCTCGTACGGCGTCTCTTTCGCCGTCGGCGTGTCGACCTTCAGCGCCGCCAGCGCGGTTTTCAGAGAATACAACGCCAGCACCACAACCACCACCATAAAGAAGATGGTCAGTCCGGCATCCAGACGGTTGTTGAACACCAACTGCGACAGCTGTGACTCGGTGTACTGCGCCGGGATCTTACCGCTGTCGATCATCGCCTGGAACTTGTTGGCGATGGCCAGGAAGCCCACCTTATTGTCCGGGCTGAAGGCTTTTTGCCAGCCCGCCGTCAGGGTACAGATTAGCAGCCAGGCGGTTGGCACCAGCGCCACCCACGCGTAACGCTGGCGCTTCATCTTGAACAGCACCACCGCGCAGAGCATCAGCGCCATGCCTGCCAGCATCTGGTTGGCGATACCGAACAGCGGCCACAAGGTGTTGATCCCGCCCAGCGGATCGACCACGCCCTGATGCAGGAAGTAGCCCCACGCCAGCACGCACAGCGCCGTCGCCAGCAGGTTAGCCGGGAGCGAATCGGTCCGCTTCAGGTTCGGGGAGATCACCCCCAGCAGATCCTGTAGCATAAAGCGCGCCGCACGCGTACCCGCATCCACCGCCGTCAAAATAAACAGCGCCTCGAACAGGATGGCGAAGTGATACCAGAACGACACGTCCATCAGCCCGCCCAGCGCGCCGTGGAGAATGTAGGCCATGCCCACCGCCAGCGTCGGTGCCCCGCCCGCGCGGGAGATAATTGACTGCTCGCCCACCTCATTAGCGATATGCGTCAGCGTTTCCGGGGTAATGGCAAAGCCCCAGCCGCTCACCACTTGCGCGGCAGAGGCGACCACGTCAACGGTGCCGGCCGGGGCCAGTACCGCCATCGGGCTGTTCATCGCGAAGTAAACGCCCGGGTCAATAATGCAGGCGGAGACCAGCGCCATAATCGCCACGAAGGACTCCATCAGCATGCCGCCGTAGCCAATCAGGCAGGCCTGATTCTCGTTGGCCAGCATCTTCGGCGTCGTCCCGGAGGCAATCAGCGCGTGGAAGCCGGACACCGCACCGCAGGCGATGGTAATAAACAGGAACGGGAACAGGTTACCAGTCCAGACCGGGCCGGTACCGTCGATGAATTTGGTCAGCGCAGGCATGGTCAGGGTCGGGCGCATAATCAGAATGCCGATGGCCAGCCCGACGATGGTGCCGATTTTCAGGAAGGTTGAGAGATAATCGCGCGGGGCCAGCAGCAGCCACACCGGCAGCACCGCCGCCACAAAGCCGTAGCCCACCAGCATCCAGGTCAGCTGCACGCCGGTAAAGTCGAAGAATGGTGCCCAGGTCGGGCTTTCCGCCACCCAGCCGCCGGAGATAATCGCGAATACCAGAAACACCAGGCCAATCACCGACACTTCACCGATGCGCCCCGGGCGCAGGTAGCGAATGTAAATCCCCATAAACAGCGCCAGCGGAATGGTAAAGGCGACCGTGTAGGTTCCCCACGGGCTGTGGGTCAGCGCTTTCACCACGATCATCGCCAGCACCGCGAGGATGATCACCATGATCATAAAGGTCGCCACCAGCGCAATCACCCCGGCGGTTGCCCCCATCTCCTCTTTCACCAGCTCACCCAGAGAACGGCCGTCGCGACGGGTGGAGACGAACAGCACCATAAAGTCCTGCACCGCGCCCGCGAGCACCACCCCCGCGAGGATCCAGATCATCCCCGGCAGGTAGCCCATCTGCGCCGCCAGCACCGGCCCCACCAGCGGGCCTGCACCGGCAATCGCCGCGAAATGGTGACCGAACAGCACTTTTTTGTCGGTCGGCACGTAGTCCAGCCCGTCGTTGTGGCGCACGGCTGGCGTCATGCGTGTGCCGTCTACGCCCAGTACCGTCTTTGCGATATAGCGGCCATAAAAACGGTACGCGATCAGATAAATGCAGACGGAGGCGACGACGATCCAGAGCGCATTGATCTGCTCCCCCCGGTTGAGGGCGATATAGCCCAGGGCAAAGGCTCCCACAACGGAGAGCACCGCCCACGTAAGGTATTTCCCTGAGTTGTTCATAGTTGTTGTCCGTTGTTGTGAAACAGTGAGATGTTACATTTTGTTTCTAGAACAACGGATAAAATTTAACAACTTTGAAACGCAATAATGCGTGGTCAAACCAGAGATTTACACCACAGTGTTAAGCCGATCACTTTCAGCTGAATGGCCTACCCCAGCACCATCGTGCTCAACCGACAGGTACAGCACCGCCGCCCCTGCTCGTCGAATACCACGATCTCCCAGCTCTGGCTCGAACGCCCCAGATGCAGCGGCTGACACACGCCGCGCACCTTGCCGTGAGAGACCGCACGATGGTGCGTGGCGTTCAGCTCTGTGCCGACCACGTTCTGCCCGTCGCGGGTCATCAGAAAACCGGCCATTGAGCCCAGCGTTTCCGCCAGCGCCGCCGAGGCGCCGCCGTGCAGCAGGCCAAACGGCTGATGGGTACGGGCATCCACCGGCATCTCCGCTTCCAGCGTGTCGTCTCCGAGGCGGGTATAGACAATGCCCAGATGCGCCACCAGGGTATTCACGCTGGTGGCGTTCAGTTCTTCAAGCGATAAATGACGTTTCCAGATCATTACGCCCCCAGCGTGGAGCCGCCGTCCACCACGATATCCTGCAGGGTAATATGGCTGGCGGCATCGGACGCAAGGAACAGCACGGTGGCGGCAATTTCCCGCGGGCGGGCGATTTTGCCGAGCGGAATGCCGAGCTTGAACTGCTCGCCAAAGCCGCGAATGCGCTGCTGCTCCGCATCGTCGCTTTTCCACAGGGTGCGCTGCATGTCGGTGTCCGTTGAGCCCGGCGACACCAGGTTACAGCGCACGCCGCTGCCCGCCAGCTCCAGCCCGACGGTCAGCGCCAGGCTTTTCAGCGCTGCCTTCGACGCGCCGTAGGCACTCATGCCGATGCGCGGGGTGTGCGCCGCGTCGGAGGCCACGGTCACTATCGCCCCGCCCTGCTGACGGCGGAACTGGCCCATCGTCTGCTGAAACAGGTTAAACGCACCGCCGACGTTAACTGCAAAGGTCTGCTGCCAGTCTTCCTGCGAAAGCTCGTCCGTCGCGCCCATGCGCAGAATGCCCGCCGCGTTAACCAGCACGTCGAGGCGCTCAAGGGTGCCGAGTAAACGCCCGCAGACGTCGCCCACCTGCGCCGCGTCCGCCACGTCCAGCGTTTCGGTGGCAAACGGATAATCGTCCTGCGGGAAGGCCAGATCGAACCCGGTCACCCGCGCGCCCGCCTCCACAAAGGCCAGCGCGGTCGCATAGCCAATACCTTTACCCGCGCCCGTTACCCAAACCGTTTTACCGGTAAAATCGAACCCCGCCATCACTTCACCTCGCGGGAGAGCAGCGCCCACCAGGCGTCGAGGGTCGGATTTTTCGCCAGCATCACGAAGTCGATGTCGCCGTGCACCTTCCGCCAGCGGGCGGCCAGCGCCATCATGCGCACCGAGTCCAGACCGTAGTCGATCAGGTTTTCGTCATCCATCGGCTCGTCGGACTCGTCCAGCAGCGGCAGGATCAGCGCGCGCAGCGCGGCTTTCGTTGCCGGAACGGACGGCAGCAGCTCGTCGGTCATCACCACGCGGCCCGAACGTCCGGCCACGTATTTCAGCGACATCAGGTGCTCGTCACGGGTGAAGTCCGCCAGCGCGTCGGCGATAAAGAACGGCTTGATGTCGCGCATAAAGGCGTCGGTGGCGGTGGTCATGCAGCCGATGTGGGCATACACGCCGGTAATCAGCAGCTGGTTGCGGCCGGTCTCTTTCAGCATCTGCTCCAGCGGTGAGCGGTGAAACGCACTGTAGCGCCACTTCACCAGCACGGTGTCCGCTTCGTCCGGCGTCAGTTCAGCCACGATGCGCTGCTGCTCCGGCGAGCGGGTCAGGCCCGGCCCCCATATGTCGTTCAGCAGGGCGCGGTCTTCATCGCTCTGCTCTTTCGGCTGCGCGGTGTAGTACACCGGGATATTGTGTTCTTTGCAGTAAGCGCGCAGTTTAGCGATGTTCGCCACCACCTGCTGCATCATGTCGCTATTTTCGCCCCAGAAGTTCAGGAAATACTCCTGCATATCGTGGATCAGCAGCGCGGCGCGCTCCGGCTCAAACGCCCAGTTCACCTTGTTGGTCGGCAGCTCTGCAGCGGTTGGCAGCGCGTAAGCGGTTAATTTTGGAATGGCCATACTCTGTTCCTCAGCCCCGGGCGCGTTCAGCAAGCCACAGGCGCAACTGTTTCTTATCAACTTTGCCGACCGGCGTGAGCGGAAGCGCATCCACGCTCTCCAGGCGGTCCGGCAGCTTAAATTCGGCAACGCCCTGCTCGCGCAGGAAGCGACGCACCTCAACCGCACGCAGGGGCTGTTTCACCACCAGATACGCACAGCTTTTTTCGCCCAGCAGGGTGTCCTCCATGCTCACCAGCGCGGCGTGGATCACCGCCTCGTGGCGCAGCAGCAGGTTTTCGATCTCTTCGGCGGCAATCTTTTCGCCACCGCGGTTGATCTGATCTTTCTCGCGCCCCTGCACGGTGATGTAGCCCTGCTCATCGATGGCGATCAGATCGCCGGAGCAGTAGAAACCGTTGGCATCAAAGGCGCTGGCGTTGTGCTCCGGGCTGTTGAAATAGCCGCGGAAGGTGTATGGGCCGCGCGTCATCAAACGTCCGACTTCCCCGCGCGGGAGCGGGTTGCCGTCCTCGTCCGCCACCCACACCTCGTCGTCCGGACACATTGGGCGGCCCTGGGTGTTGATGATGCGTTCCGGTGCGTCGTCGAGGGCGGTGTAGTTCACCAGCCCTTCCGCCATGCCGAATACCTGTTGCAGCTGGCAGCCGATTTCCGCCGGAATACGCGCCGCGAGCGTGGCGGAGAGACGTGCGCCGCCCACCTGGAGCAGCTTGAGGGATTTCAGCTGCGCGTCCCCCGCGCCGTCGGCAATCGCCTGCAGCCAGAGGCTCACCGCCGGAGGGACCAGCGACGTCACGTTGATCTGATGCTGCTCAATCAGCGGGAAGCAGAGCGTGGCGCTCGGATCGTTCGCCAGCACCACGCAGCCGCCCGCCGTGAACACGCCTAACGATCCCGGCGAGCTCATGGCGTAGTTATGCGCCGCGGGAAGCGCGTTCAGATAGCAGGTCTGGGCAGTGATACCGCAGATTTCATTGCTGCGGCGGATGCTGTAGTCGTAGTCGTTGTGCGTACGCGGGATCAGCTTCGGCGTGCCGGTGCTGCCGCCGGAGAGCTGGAAGAACGCCACCTCGTCTGCGGGCGTCGGGTTCGGGATGAAGTTGTCCGCCGGGCGCGCAATCGCCGCTTCCAGCGCATGTTCACCCTTATCGCCGCGCAGCAGCACGGCGCGAACCGAGCGGTGTTCATTCACAAAGGTATTGAGAAAATCATCCCCCGCGAACAGGGCATGTTGGCGATCGGCGATCAGCACGGCGGGTTTTATCTGCACCGCGTAGGCGTTCAGTTCGCTGCGTTGATGGCTAAAGAGCGCGTTGACCGGCGCGACGCCAATTTGCAGCAGCGCAAAGAAAGTGATGTAAAACTCGGCCACGTTGCCGAGCTGCACCAGCGCGGTCTCACCGCGGTGCAGCCCCTGCGCCTGGAGGGCAGACGCGAGGTTATTCACCGCCTCATTAAACGCGCGGTAGGTGATGTGCCGTTCGCCGTCGATAATCGCGACCGCATCGCTTTGCGCATGGTCCGTCAGGATGTGGGTCAGCGGCAGATCCTGCCAGTAGCCTTTTTCACGGTAGCGGCGGGCAAAATCCTCAGGCCAGCGGGTAAAGGGAATAGTCATAAACGTTCCTTAGTGCAGGCCAAACACGTTAAGCATGGTGGAGAGCTTCACGCCCGTCTCGCGCCACTCGCCCACCGGGGAGGAGGCAGGCACAATGCCCGCGCCGGCAAACAGGCGAACGGTATTTTCGTAAAGACGCGCGCAGCGGATGGTCACCACCCACTCGCCGTTGCCTTCGCTGTCGCACCAGCCGACGATGCCGCCGAACAGCTCGCGGTCGAACGGCTCCAGCTCGGCAATCAGTTCTTTAGCCGCCTGATGCGGGAAGCCGCTCAGGGCCGGGGTCGGATGCAGCAGGCAGGCCAGCGTCAGGGCGTTTTCGTTCTCGCGCGCGTCACCTTCAACCGGCGTCGCCAGATGCCACAGCGTCGGCGTGGTGATGAGCTGCGGGGAAGACGGCATGCTCAGGTGATGGCTGCGCGGCGCCAGAATGGCCTTCATCGCCTGGGTCACCAGGTCGTGTTCGTGGCGGTCCTTTTCGGAGGCCAGCAGCTTATTGCCCGCCTCGCGATCCAGCACGTCGTCCGGCTGGCGGCGCGCGGAGCCTGCCAGCGGCAGCGAGCTAAAGTGCCTGCCCTCTTTGCGCAGCAGCAGTTCCGGGCTGGCGCCGAGCAGCACGCCGCCGTCTTCCAGCGGCACGTGGAAGTTAAAACTCGCCGGGTTCTGAGCGATCAGACGCTCCATCAGCGCGCCGCTGTCCATTTTTTTGTCGGTGGCGATATCAATCAGGCGCGACAGCACTACCTTATTCACCTGCGGCGTGGCGGTGAGCGAAGCGGCGCGCGCGACCATCTCTTCAAAAACGGGCTGAGCGGGGATCTCGGTGCGCTGTTCCACCTTCAGCGCCTGCGCGCCGGAGAAATAGCGTGCGGACTGCTGACGCGCGGGGCGGGAAAACGTCTCCCAGCGTTGCGGAATAAACAGCGAAGACGGCTTGCGGGTATCGAACGGGATGGCCCCTACCATGACGGGATGGGCGATGCCGCTGGCTTTCGCATCCCGGAAAGCCTGGGCTAATTTCTGCTGGAACTGCCCCGCCGGATCGTCGCCGCCGACGGCAGGTTCAGAGAATCGGGCAAAACAGCCTGAGGTGGTAAAACTGCGGTAAGGCGACATAAAGAAAAAGCTGTCTGATTGCAGCGTGGTCGCGGTGTGCTGAACTTCCTCAGCCAGGGACGTGTCCATATCATCCTCCTCAAAATGATAAAAGAAGCAATAATGATTATCATTTATATTTTCGTCGGCTAACCTAATCCCACAGCGCGCCGCTGTCAACCGTCGGGCCATTAACTTCTGCGACAAACGCTTGCATCCCTTCCCGGCAACCATGAAAATGAGAAGCATTATCTTCAATAAAAACAGGATGCCGCTCTGTGAAAATCGCTGCCGTTTGCCGCAATGCCCTTCTTCTGACAGGACTTTTTGTTTTAGGACTAACCTCAGCCACCGCCGCAGACTGGCCACGCCAGGTCAACGACAGCCGCGGCGTGCATACGCTTGAGAGCAAACCGACGCGCATTGTCTCCACCAGCGTGACCTTAACCGGCTCCCTGCTGGCGATTGACGCGCCGGTCATTGCCAGCGGCGCAACCACGCCGAACAATCGCGTGGCGGACGCGCAGGGTTTCCTGCGCCAGTGGGGGGATATTGCAAAACAGCGTAAGGTTGCACGGCTGTACATCGGCGAGCCAAGCGCCGAAGCGGTGGCCGCCCAGATGCCGGATCTGATTTTGATCAGCGCCACCGGCGGGGATTCCGCGCTGGCGCTGTACGATCAGCTCTCCGCCATCGCCCCGACGCTTATCATCAATTACGACGACAAAAGCTGGCAGGAATTGCTGACCCAGCTGGGCACGATGACCGGGCACGAGAAACAGGCCGCTGAACGCATCGCCGCGTTCGATAAACAGCTCGCGCAGGTGAAACAGCAGATGAAACTGCCGCCGCAGCCGGTGAATGCCATCGTCTACACCGCCGCCGCGCACACGGCGAACCTGTGGACGACAGAATCGGCGCAGGGCAAGCTGTTACACCAGCTGGGCTTTACGCTGGCGGCGTTACCCGATGGGCTGCACACCTCAAAAAGCCAGGGCAAGCGTCACGACATTATTCAGCTGGGTGGAGAAAATCTGGCGACGGGGCTGAAAGGCGAAGGGCTGTTCGTGTTTGCCGGCGACAAGAAAGACGTGAATGCGATTTACGCCAACCCGCTGCTGGCGCATTTACCGTCGGTGAAAAACAAGCGCGTCTGGGCGCTGGGAACGGAGACGTTCCGCCTGGATTATTACAGCGCAATGCTGGTGTTAGACAGATTGAATGCGTTGTTTATGTAGGCATTTTCCCTCCCTCTCCCCGTGGGAGAGGGCCGGGGTGAGGGCATCAGGCCGCACCGTCGTTCAACACGACCTCCTGCCTGAACCGCCGCAATTCCACCAGCGTCACCAGTAAGATCGCGCCAACCATTGCTAACACAAACCCGCTGCTGCTCGCCGACGCCACCGGGGTCATTATCGCCCCCAGCCCGCCGAGGATCGCCGCGCCAATTGCATCGCCCGTCACGTTCTGCGCGGTCCACAGGCCGTTGATACGCCCCAGCATCCCTTCCGGCGTCTGGGTCTGGATCAGGGTGTACTGTAAAAGTGAGCTGACCGCACTCAGCCAGCCGAAAATCACCAGACACATCACCCCCAGCGCCCAAACCGGCATCAGGCTGAAGAAGCCTATGGCGATAAACGAGGCCAGCGTCGCCACCAGCATAATCAAGCCCGGACGCGCGCTTTGGGCCAGGTTACCACTGGTCAGCGCCCCGCAGGCCGCACCGAGCGGAATGGCGGCGTACAGCACGCCAATCTCTGAGGCGCTCATCTGCCACTCGCCCGCCAGCGCCGGGTAAAGCACGCGCACGGCGCTCGCCATCGTCAGCAGGCCGCCGAGCAGCGCAATGCCGCCAATCAGCGGGTTGCTGAACAGAAAACGAATAGCGGCCATCAGCGATTTCAGCGGGTGCTCGCGCGGCTGCGGTGGCGGTGGCAGGAGCGGCAGACGCAGCAGCGTCAGGGTGGTGATAAAGGTGCCCGCCGCGGCAAGGCCGTAGTTCCAGGCCACGTTGCCCGTTGCCAGCAGCAGGCCGCCGACCATCGGCGAAATCACCGAGCCGAGGCGCACGGTGAGCATGGTGATCGCCCCCGCCTGCATCAGGTTCTCGCGGCCCACCAGCGCGGGCGTTGCCGCCAGCAGCGCCGTCACGCCGAGCGAGGCGAAAAAACCGTCCCACAGGCCAAGGGCATAAATCGCCATCAGCGACGGCTCCGGCAGCATGGCGTTCAGACACAGCCCGATAAAGCCCACCCCGCAGGTGCCGCGCGCCAGCAGGATCAGCTTCTTACGCTCGTAGCGATCCGCCAGCACGCCGCCGACCATCAGCCCGATAAACATCGCCCCGCCGGTTAAGGTGACGGATAGCCCCACCAGCCAACTGGAGTGCGTCATGGTCTGGATCTGTACCGGCACGGCGACGCCGAGCAGGCCGAGGGACAAAATGGAGATAAAGCGAGCGATAAAAACGGCGCGATACGCCGGATGCGTTTTCAACAGGCTGAGGTTAAGCAGCCAGGATTTTTGATTCATGACAAAGCCTTGAGTCTATTTCTACCCATTCCATGGGCGCACATGCTAACATAGCCAAATAAGATAGATAACGATAATCACTATCATTATCAAATCATGGATGTTGCTATGTCGTTTTCCTCTTCTGCGGTGCGCGCCATTGCCGTGCCCGTATTATTGCTACTGCTAATCCTTGCGATTGCACTCAGCCTGCTGGTCGGCGCGAAGCCGCTACCCGCCTACGTTATCGTTGATGCACTCTCCGGCACCTGTCAGAGCGCCGACTGCACCATCGTGCTCGACGCCCGCCTGCCCCGCACTCTTGCCGGACTGCTGGCCGGTGGCGCGCTTGGCCTTGCGGGTGCCCTGATGCAAACCCTTACCCGTAACCCGCTGGCGGACCCCGGCATTCTCGGCGTCAACTCCGGGGCCAGCTTTGCCATCGTGCTCGGCGCAGCGCTGTTCGGGTTGACGTCACCCTCTGAACAGCTGGTAATGGCCTTCTGCGGCGCGCTGGCCGCCTCGCTGGTGGTCGCGTTTACCGGAAGTCAGGGCGGCGGGCAACTGAGCCCGGTTCGCCTGACGCTTGCGGGCGTAGCGCTCGCGGCAGTGCTGGAAGGCTTGTCCAGCGGTATCGCCCTGCTCAACCCGGACGTCTACGACCAGCTGCGCTTCTGGCAGGCCGGCTCGCTGGATATCCGCACCCTTGAAACTTTAAACGTGGTGGCAATCCCGGTCATTATCGCCGCCGTCGTGGCGCTGTGTTTAAGCCGGTCGCTGAACAGCCTGAGCCTCGGCAGCGACACCGCGACCGCCCTCGGCAACCGCGTGGCGCGCACGCAGCTGACTGGCCTGCTCGCTATCACCGTGCTAAGCGGCAGCGCAACCGCCGTGGTCGGTCCGATCGCCTTTATCGGCCTGATGATGCCGCACATGGCGCGCTGGCTGGTGGGGTCGGACCACCGCTGGTCGCTGCCGGTCACGCTGCTGGCCACCCCTGCCCTGCTGCTGTTTGCCGACGTGCTGGGCCGCCTGCTGGTGCCCGGCGAGCTGCGCGTCTCGGTGGTGAGCGCGTTTATCGGCGCGCCGGTGCTGATCTTCCTGGTACGTCGCAGACGCGGAGGTGGCGCATGATGGCTCCTTCCCGTCGTTTACTCACCAGCGTCTTCCTGCTGGCTATCGCCATTACTCTGCTGGCGGTCTGGAGCCTGCAAAGCGGTGCCGTAACGCTTGATTTCGCGCAGGTCTTTCACGCCCTCACCGGCAGCGCGCCGCGTAACATCATCATGGTGGTCACCGAATGGCGGCTGCCGCGCGTGGCGATGGCGATCCTGGTAGGCGCGGCGCTCGGCGTCAGCGGCGCGATTTTCCAGTCGCTGATGCGTAACCCCCTCGGCAGCCCGGACGTGATGGGCCTGAATACCGGCGCGTGGAGCGGCGTGCTGGTGGCGATGGTGCTGTTCGGGCAACATCTGACGGCCATTACCTTTACGGCGATGGCGGGCGGCATTCTGACCTCGCTGCTTATCTGGGCCCTGGCCTGGCGCAACGGCATCGACACCTTCCGGCTGATCATTATCGGGATCGGCATCCGCGCGATGCTGATGGCGTTTAACACCTGGCTTTTGTTGCAGGCGTCTCTGGAAACCGCGCTCTCCGCCGGGCTGTGGTACGCCGGCTCCCTCAACGGCCTGACGTGGGGCAAAACCTGGCCCGCCGCGCCGCTAATTTTGCTGATGTTTATCGGCGCCCTGCTGCTGGTACGCCGGATGCGCCTGCTGGAGATGGGCGACGACAGCGCCTGCGCGCTGGGCGTGAGCGTTGAGCGCTCGCGTCTGATGCTGATGCTGGTGGCGGTACTGCTGACCGCCGCCTCCACCGCCATCGCCGGGCCGATCTCGTTTATTGCCCTTGTCGCGCCGCATATCGCGCGGCGTCTTAGCGGCACCGCGCGCTGGGGCTTGACCCAGGCTGCCCTGTGCGGTGCGATGCTGCTGCTGGCCGCCGATCTCTGCGCCCAGCGGCTGTTTATGCCTTATCAACTTCCGGTGGGCGTGGTGACCGTCAGCCTCGGCGGGATTTACCTCATCGTCTTGCTCGTTCAGGAGTCACGCAAGAAATGACAGATTCAACAACCCGCTTGCGCGGCGAAAATTTGACCCTCGGCTATGGCAAAAAAATCATTGCCTGTGATTTAACCGTCGCCATTCCGGACGGCCACTTCACCGCGATTATCGGTCCGAACGGCTGCGGCAAATCAACCCTGCTGCGCACCCTGAGCCGCCTGATGTCGCCGACAGAGGGCAGCGTATTCCTCGACGGAGAGCAGATCCAGCGCTTCGCCAGCAAAGAGGTGGCCAGGCGCATCGGGCTGCTGGCGCAAAACGCCACCACGCCGGGAGATATCACGGTGCAGGAGCTGGTCTCGCGCGGACGCTACCCACACCAACCGCTGTTTACCCGCTGGCGCAAAGAGGACGACGAGGCCGTGAAGCGCGCGATGCAGGCAACGGGCATCACCGATCTGGCTCAGCAAAGCGTGGATACCCTCTCTGGCGGACAGCGACAGCGGGCGTGGATCGCGATGGTGCTGGCGCAGGAAACCGCCATTATGCTGCTGGACGAGCCGACGACCTGGCTGGACATCAGCCATCAGATTGACCTGCTGGAGCTGCTGAGCGAGCTGAACCGCACGCAGGGGTATACCCTGGCGGCGGTGCTGCATGATTTAAACCAGGCGTGCCGCTACGCCACGCATCTGATTGCGCTGCGCGACGGCGAGATTGTGGCGCAGGGCGCGCCGAAGGAGATTGTGACGCCAGAGCTGATCGAGCGGATCTACGGCATGCGCTGCATGATTATTGACGATCCGGTGGCGGGTACGCCGCTGGTGGTGCCGTTAGGTCGGCGGTAATTGCCGGACCCGGCCTACAGTCAGCTCCCGTAGGCCGGGTAAGGCGTAGCCGCCACCCGGCGCTGTTGACGTTACTCCAATATTTCCTTCAACACCGGTCCTATCTTCTCGAACGCCTGCGGTGAAATGATATCCACGTGGGCGCAGTCCTGGCTGTAGACCTCCAGCTCGCCCACCCACGGTGCCCAGGCCGTATGCGGATCCATCGTTCGCGTGCGTTCGGCAACAAACAGCGTCGCTTTACCGTCAAAGAATGAACTGTGCGCGGTGGTGAGCAACCGCACCGCGTCCGCGTAGTTGCCTTCAATGGTGTTAAACAATTCGCTGGAGCCCTGTCCCTGCTGGGCGGCGATAAACGCCTGACGCTCGCGCTCGATCTCCGCCAGCACTTCCGGGTCAAGGCCGTTTGCCTCTTTCTCCGCCCAGTTCTGGGTTTCCGGCGGCCAGGTATCCAGCAGGCCGAGGAACGAAACCTCTTCACCCTGCTGGCGCAGGCGGGCCGCAATGCCCTGCGCCAGCGTGCCGCCGAGCGAATAGCCGAACAGATAATACGGTCCGTGCGGCTGCTGCTTACGCAACGTTTTCAGGTGATGTTCGATCACCCCATCGAGATCCTCGCACTGCTGCATCGGGCCGTTTGGCCGCGGCGACTGAATGCCGGTAATCGACCAGCGCGGGCTGAGGTAGCGCGCCAGGACGCTGAACTGCCAGGCAAAGCCGGACGCCGGATGGAAGCAGAACAGCGTCGGGCCGTTGCTTTCACGCAGCGGCAGCAGGGTTTCATACCCCAGACGCTGCGCCTGTTCGTCGCTCATCTGCGAGTCCAGCAGCGCGCTGAGCTTGCCGACCGTCGAGGCGACCATAATCTGCCCCGGCGTGACCTTGCGGCTGAACGCACGACCGAGCTGAGCCGCGAGGCGCATCGCCAGCAGCGAATGACCGCCGAGGGCAAAGAAGTCGGCATCGATATCGTTTACTTCGCAGCCCAGCAGCGCAGAAAACGCCTGCGCCACGGCGGCTTCGGTTTGCGTCTCGGGTGCGCGACCGGAGGTTTTACTGGTCAGCTCCGGCAGCGGCAGCGCCTTGCGATCCAGCTTGCCGTTGGCGCTTAGCGGCAGCGCGCTGATTTGCAGCAGCACCACCGGCACCATATGCGGCGGCAGCTGTGCCCTGAGCGAGTCCAGCAGCGCGTCGCGATCCAGCGGTAAACCGGATTCGGAAACCACATACCCTACCAGCTGGCGGGCATCGCCGCCCGTTGCCGCTGCCTGGTTGAATACACACGCATGCGCCACGGCCTGAGCCACGTCAGGCAATGACAGCATCGCCCGGTCGATTTCGCCCAGCTCAATGCGCTGACCGCGGATTTTCAGCTGGTCATCGCTGCGGCCCAGATATTCCACCGCCCCGTTGTCCAGCCAGCGGGCGACGTCTCCGGTGCGATACATCCGCTCGCCTGGGGCAAACGGATCGGCAATAAAGCGGCTGGCGGTGAGGTCGGGCCGTCCCAGATACCCCTGTGCCAGCTGAATGCCGGTGAGATACAGATCGCCCGCCACGCCGAACGGCACCGGGCGCATCATCGCGTCCAGAATGCGCAGCCCCGTATTCCACACCGGGAAGCCGATCGGCACGCTGTTGCCCTCCACCGCCGCCAGCTCCGGGCCGTACGCCGGATACCAGCTCACGTCCACCGCCGCTTCGGTTGGGCCGTAGAGGTTGTGCAGCGGTACATGAGTGAGCTGCTCCCACTCGCGGCACAGCGCCGTTGGCAGCGCCTCGCCGCTACAGAACACCTGCTTCAGCGTCCTGCAACAGTCGACGTTTTCCGGCGTCAGCGAGGCAACAAATGCCGCCAGCATCGAGGGCACGAAGTGGGTGGTGGTTACGCCATATTCTGCGAAGAAGCTCTGCATCGCCTGCGGATCGCGGTGCGCGTCCGGCTCGGCCATCACCAGCTTTGCCCCGGCGATAAACGGCCACCAGAACTCCCACACCGACACGTCAAAGCTGCACGGCGTTTTCTGCGCCACGACGTCATGCGCCGCCAGTGGATAATGATCCTGCATCCACTTCAGGCGGTTAACGATGGCGGTATGGCCTACCATCACCCCTTTCGGGCGTCCCGTTGAACCCGAGGTAAAGATGATGTACGCGGTCTGCTCCGGCTTCGCCAGACGCAGAGGTTCAGCGCCTGTGGTCGGCAATAGCATGTTGTAACTAAGCGAAGGTATCGGCAGATCGTTAAAGCGCGGAAGCTGCGCGTCGGTGGTAATGAGGAGCGACGGTTTCGCGTCCTCCAGCATCATCCGCAGACGATCGTCCGGGTAGCCGGTATCCAGCGGCAGCCAGGCGGCGCCGGCTTCAACAATGCCGTGCAGCGCCAGGGTGAGGAACACCGAACGCGGAAGCGCCACCGCCACGCTGTCGCCCGGCTTCACGCCGCGCGCGCGCAGCAGGTTTGCCAGCGCGACCACCTGCTCGCGCATCTGGCGGTAGTTCAGCTCAATATGGGCATCCGCCAGCGCGGGGGCGTCCGGCGTTTTGCTCGCCTGCTCCGCCACCAGATCCGCCAGCGTGGTGGAGGGCAGCGCCAGGCCGGTATCGTTGATGCGCGCCAGCCGGGCGTATTCCTGCTCTGATACGGTTTCCACGTCGCCACAGCGCAGGTCCGGGTTCGCGGCAAACTGCGCCAGCATCGCGTTCAGGCGCGAAACGTGGCGCTTCAGCGTCGCGTCGTCGTAACGCTGCCTGTTGGCGAGGATCTCAATGCTTAATCCGCCCTGCTCGTCCGGGAACAGCGCCAGCTCCAGATCGTTCACCGGGCCGGTCGCCAGCGTGTGGGTGATGGCCTCCACGCCGTCAATATCCAGCTGATAATCAAACACCTTCACGTTCAGCACCGGCCCAAACAAGGGTTCGTCCCCTGCGGCCCGCCCGCTGTCGCGCACGATCTGCTCGGCGTCGTAGCGCTGATGGCGGCGCATCTTTTTCAGCTGGTTCGCCAGGCGCAGCGCCAGCTCCGGCAGGCTCTCAAGCGGATTAATATTCACCGCCAGCGGCAGGACGTTAAGCACCGGGCCGGTTGCGGTCAGCGCGGCGGACCCCATGCGGCGCATAAAGATAAACCCGGCGGCGTAGTCCAGCCGTCCGGTGAGGCGGCCCAGCCACAGCGCCACCAGCGCAAGCGCCAGATCGGTACGCTGTGCCTGCCCGGCTGCCTGCGCCAGCTGGCTAAAGGCGCGAGCGTCCATTGCCATTTTCAGATGCAGAATGTCGGTAGTGGCGGCGCGTCCCGGTAGCGGCGCGGAGGAGAGCGAGACCGGAGGAGGAAGCTGTTTGCGCTGCTCCTCCCAGAAGGCACCGTCGCGCTGATACGCCTCGCTGTCTCGGTAGCGCTGATACTCGTCAACGACATCAGCGAACGGGGTAAACGGTGAGGCTGGGGTAGGTTCACCTTTCTTCCAGGCGGCGTAAATCGCGGCGATCTGGCGGGTAATTGCCGGGAAACTGAAGCCATCCACCACCAGATGGTGATAGCGCTGATACCAGTACCAGCGGTTGTCACCGACCTGAATCAGCTGATGAAAAGCGAGCGGCTGACCGCTGTCCACGCGCAGATCCTGGCTGAGATCGGCCTCCATCAGCGCCACGGCGGCGTCGTGAGAATCAACGCGAACGATGGACGGCTCCGGCAGGATCAGGGTCTCATCGACCCACTGCCAGACCTCGCCGTTATCTTCAGCGAAACGCGTGCGCAGAGTATCGGCCTGCATCATGCCCTCAGCGATGGCTTTAGCCAACAGCGGCGCGTCGATATTTCCTTTCAGCTCGGTGTAGTGCGCCACGCTCCAGGCGTTTGACAGCGAGGAAAGCTGCTCTGCCATCCAGATACCCGGCTGGGCGGCGACGAGAGGGAGACGGTTCATGCGCGCTCCCCCGCAAAAGAGGACGGCTTAAGCGTCTGCCAGCGTTGCGCCAGCCACTGCTGGCACGCCTCCTGAGAGTGCGGTTCGCAGACCACGCGCCAGCCCGCGGGCAATTCGCACTGCTGCGGCCACAGGCTGTACTGCCCCTGGTCATTTTGCAAAATGGCGAACTGTCCCTGCGGATTATCGAAAGGATTGCTGAATTCCATACAGACTCCGTTATTGAATGAGCGGCTGCCAGAGGGTCATCAGCCCCTGCGTCAGCCCACCGCGCCAGCAAAGCGCATCGTGTCCGCCGTCAACCTGACGCCAGATAACCGGTTGCTGAGTGTGTAGTTCGGCGAGGATCGCCTGGTTTGCGCGCAAGATAAGCGGCTCATTGCGCCCGGCTTCAAGAAGGATGCGTAACCCGCGAGGGGATATTTCGCCGGTTTTAAGTTGTTCGATTAACAGCCCGTCCTGCTGCCCGCCGCGGTGCGGCCACCAGTAGGAGCCGGACTGGCTGAGCACGCAGCCAAAACGCTGCGGCCAGTGCAGTGCGGCATAAAGGGAGGAGAGACCGCCAAAGCTTTGCCCTGCGACCACCGTACGGTCGGCGCGGTCGCTAAGCGGCGCGCGTTGTTGGACCAGGGGGAGAAGTTCTTCCTGCACCGCCAGCCAGAAGTCGGGATTGCACGGTAGCTCGCGGTTACGGTGCTCCATATTAATAACATCGATTAAGACGTAGACCGCAGGCGGCAGGTTGCGCTCGGCGGTGAGCGACGCCAGCGCAGGCCAGACGGGCATGCTTTCGGCCCAGAACTGTCCGTCAAGCAGCACCGCCAGCGGGCGCTCGGGGCTTTCATCCCCGGTGGTAAAAATCCACACGCGGCGACGGTTCTTCAGGCGCGCGCTGTCCCACGTAATGCAGACGGGCTTTTTGTAAGGCGTATCAGGATGGTTCCAGCCGGGCTGTACGGGCGCCTCCGGCATCTCAAGCGCCGAGACGGCGTGCCCGCGCCCGCCGCGCCAGCTCTGCGCATTCAGCGGGTCAGAAATTGCGTGAGGCAGCAGCTTGCGCCAGCCTTCGCGCAGCGCCATGCGGTCCGGCTGCTCGCCTTCAAATACTGCATCGGCAAAATCGTTTTCGTTATCGGAGGGGATGAAACAGTAGCTGCCGCGCCATTCGGGGCTGAACTCCCCCTGCCACTGCCAGACGTCGGTATCGGGAATGCGTTCAAGCGATTGCGGGCGGGCATTCTGATGGTGGTCGGTCACGCCGGTAACGTAGAGCCAGACGCGTTTAACCGTCGAGGTCTGCTGGGTTCCTGCCGGGTCCCGCCACCAGAATGTGACGCGATAGTTTTCCTCATGACGTTGCCATTCCGGCCCGTTTTTCGACTGCCACCACGCTTCACTTCCGGTTGTTAACGCCGTCACCCTTATAACCCCATGTATAGCAATATTTTTTGTTTCAGAGCAAATTTTATTGATAATATTATTGATAACTATTTGCATTTGCAATAGCGTATTGCCCGCGCTGTGGGAAGCGCGTTCATAAATAACCATAAAAGCGGGACGTACAATGAATAAGAAGATTCACTCTCTGGCCTTGCTGGTCAATTTAGGGATTTATGGCGTCGCGCTGCCCGCCATGGCAGACGACAACGCCGCCTCTGCGCAGCACGAAGACACGATGGTGATCACCGCCGCCGAGCAGAATTTGCAGGCGCCTGGCGTGTCGACCATCACCGCCGATGAGATCCGCAAAAACCCGCCTGCGCGGGACGTGGCGGAAATCATCCGCACCATGCCGGGCGTTAACCTGACCGGGAACTCCACCAGCGGCCAGCGCGGGAACAACCGTCAGATCGACATTCGCGGCATGGGCCCGGAAAACACCCTGATCCTGATCGACGGCAAGCCCGTCACCAGCCGCAACTCCATCCGCCTGGGCTGGCGCGGCGAGCGTGATACCCGCGGCGATACCGGCTGGGTACCGCCGGAGATGATCGAGCGTATTGAAGTGATCCGCGGTCCGGCCGCCGCGCGCTACGGCAACGGCGCGGCGGGCGGCGTGGTGAATATCATCACCAAAAAGTTCGACGACCAGTGGCACGGCTCCTGGAACACCTACCTGAATGCGCCTGAACACAAGGATGAAGGTTCTACCAAGCGCACCAACTTCAGCCTGAGCGGCCCGCTGGGCGGCGACTTCAGCTTCCGCATGTTCGGTAACCTGGATAAGACTCAGGCCGACGCGTGGGACATCAACCAGGGCCACCAGTCTGAGCGTACCGGAGCCTACGCCAACACCCTGCCCGCGGGCCGCGAGGGTGTAGAGAACAAAGACATCAACGGCGTGGTGCGCTGGGACTTCGCGCCGATGCAGTCGCTGGAGTTTGAAGCGGGCTACAGCCGCCAGAACAACCTCTATGCGGGTGACACGCAAAACACCAACAACGACAACGCGCTGGTGAAGAAGAACTACGGCAAAGAGACGAACCGTATTTATCGCCAGAACTTCGCCGTGACCTGGAACGGCGGCTGGGACAACGGCATTACCACCAGCAACTGGGCGCAGTACGAACACACCCGCAACTCCCGCCTGGGCGAAGGGCTGGCGGGCGGTACGGAAGGCCTGTTCAACAGCAATAAATTCACCGACACCGATCTGGCCGACGTGATGCTGCACAGCGAAATCAACCTGCCGATTGATTTCATTGTGAACCAGAACCTGACGCTCGGCACCGAGTGGAACCAGCAGCGCATGAAGGATTCGACCTCCTTCTCGCAAACCCAACAGGGTGGCACCATCCCGGGCATGAGCGAAGACCGTAGCCCGTACACGTCAGCGGAGATCTTCTCCCTGTTCGCTGAGAACAACATGGAGCTGACCGACAGCACCATGCTGACCCCTGCCCTGCGCTTCGACCACCACACCATCGTGGGCAATAACTGGAGCCCGTCCCTGAACCTGTCGCAGGGTCTGGGGGATGACTTCACCCTGAAGATGGGCATCGCGCGCGCCTATAAAGCGCCAAGCCTGTATCAGACCAACCCGAACTACCTGTTGTACAGTAAAGGCCAGGGCTGCTACGCAAGTTCCGACGGCGTGGGCTGCTACATGATGGGTAACGACGATCTGAAAGCGGAAACCAGCATCAACAAAGAGATTGGCCTGGAGTGGAAACGCGATGGCTGGCTGGCGGGCGTGACCTGGTTCCGCAACGACTACCGCAACAAGATTGAAGCGGGCTACGCGCCGATTGGCCAGACCTCCACCGGTAAAGTCACCACCGATATCTACCAGTGGGAAAACGTGCCGAAGGCGGTGGTGGAAGGACTGGAAGGCTCCCTGAACGTGCCGGTCAGCGACACCATCAACTGGACCAACAACATCACCTATATGCTGCAGAGCAAGAACAAGGAGACCGGCGACCGTCTGTCGATCATTCCTGAGTACACGCTGAACTCAACCCTGAGCTGGCAGGTGCACCAGGATGTGTCATTGCAGTCGACCTTCACCTGGTACGGCAAGCAGCAGCCGAAGAAGTACAACTACAAAGGCCAGCCGGTGACCGGGTCTGAGAAAGACGAGGTCAGCCCGTACAGCATCGTTGGCCTGAGCGCCACCTGGGACGTGACGAAAAACGTCAGCCTGACCGGCGGCGTGGACAACGTCTTCGACAAGCGCCAGTGGCGCGCGGGTAATGCCCAGACCACGGGGAACGCGACAACCGGCGCGTATATGTACGGTGCGGGTGCGTATACGTATAATGAACCGGGTCGCACCTGGTACATGAGCGTAAATACAAGATTCTGATACAGGCAGTGACTTCCCCCTCTCCCTGTGGGAGAGGGTTGGGGAGAGGGCATCAGTCCGCACAATTCAGAGGGAAAAACCATGCACACCACCCACAGCACATTTTCTCTCGCCGGCCTCACCCTCCACCGCATCACCTTCGACCCCGCCACCTTCACCGACGCCGATCTCCTCTGGCTCCCCCATCACGCCCAGCTCGCTGACGCCGGACGTAAACGCAAGGCTGACCATCTGGCAGGACGCATCGCGGCCGCGCACGCCTTACCTGACCACACCGTTCCCGCCATCGGCCCCAGCGGGGAACCGCTCTGGCCGGACGGAATTTCCGGCAGCATCACCCACAGCGGCACGGAGGCGATGGCTGCCATCGCGCCATACCCTGCGCTTATCGGTATCGATAGTGAAGCGATCCTCGCCGAAAATGAAGCAAGGGAAATCAAAGATGGCATTATAGATGCCCAGGAAGAGCGTGTGCTTTCCTGCTCGGGTTACCCGTTCGCCCTCGCCCTGACGCTGGTCTTCAGCGCCAAAGAGAGCCTGTTTAAGGCCCTCTTTCCGCGGGTGCAGGCTTACATGGGGTTTGACAGCGCGCGCGTCACCCTGCTCGACGATAACACGCTTACGCTGGCGTTGACCCGTGCGCTGACAGGATACGCCGAGGGCACCGCCTTCCCCCTTCACTGGCAGCAGCAAGGCGAACAGACGATTACCCTGCTGTCACACGCTCCTGCCGACGCGCCTTCACGCTGGTCACCACAAACGTCACGATAAACACCACCGCGAACAGCACCACGATGGTCGGCGCGGGCGCGCTGTCGAGATAAAACGACGCATACACGCCGCTGACCGATACCAGTACTGATACCGCCACTGCCACCAGCAGCGCCATGTGAAAGCGTCGGGCGATCAGCACCGCCACCGCGCCGGGGGCAATCAGCAGCGAAATCGACAGAATAATTCCCACCGCCTTCAGCGTCGCCACGATGGTCAGCGCGACCATGCACAGCAGGCCATAGTGCAGCCAGCGGGCGCGCAGGCCGCTCGCCTGGGCCTGCTGATAGTCAAAGCTGAAGAGCAGGAAGTCGCGCCACTTGAGGCCAATCACCAGCGCAATCAGGCCCGCCACGAGGCCGCTTTGCAGAATATCCATCCCGTTAATGCCCAGCATATCGCCGAACAGAATGTGGTCGAGATGCACCTCGGGTTTGACGGCGATATAGAGGATCAGCCCGGCGGCGAACATCCCGGAAAAGACGATCCCCATCACCGTATCCTGCTTGATCCGGCTATTGTCCTTGAGGTAGCCGGTGGCGACCGCGCAAAACAGACCGGCAACGAACGCGCCCAGCGCCAGCGGCAGGCCCATCACCCACGCCAGCACCACGCCGGGAAACACCGCGTGGCTCATGGCATCGCCCATCAGCGCCCAACCTTTGAGCACCAGAAAAACCGACAGCAGCGCGCAGGGCACGGCTACCAGAAGTGAAATCAGCAGCGCGTTGTTCATGAACGCAAACTGGAAGGGTTCAAGGAGCAGCGCCATCATGGGTGTGCCTCCTTCGCGCGACGACGGCTGGCGAGCAGCCCGTGCTTCGGCGCAAAGACGAACGCCAGCAGGAACAGCAGCGTCTGGGCGACCACAATAATGCCGCCGGTGGCGCCGTCCAGGTAATAGCTAGCCCACGCGCCGAGGAAGCTGGTGAGGCTGCCAATGGCGACGGCAATCATCAGCAGACGCGGGAAACGGTCGGTCAGCAGCCACGCGGTCGCGCCGGGTGTGACCACCAGACAGATCACCAGAAATGCGCCGACGGTTTGCAGCGCCGCCACGGTAGAGACCGCCAGCAGCGTGAAGAACAGGATCTTCAGGCGCTCCGGGCGCAGGCCGATGGCGCGGGCGTGGTTCTCATCAAAAAAGGTCACCATCAGATCTTTCCATTTGAACAGCAGGATAACCATCGACACCACGCCGATAATCGCCAGCTGGACGATATCCTCTGGGGCGATAGCCAGAATATTGCCGAGCACGATGGTCTGAATATTTACCGAGGTCGGGTTAAGCGAGACCATAAACAGCCCCAGCCCGAAAAAGGAGGAGAAGATCAGCCCGATAATGGCATCCTCCTTCAGGCGGCTGCGCTGGTTGAGAAACAGCATGCTGCCCGCCGCCAGCCCGCCCGATAAAAACGCCCCCAGCGAGAACGGCAGCCCGAGCATGTAAGCCCCCGCCACGCCCGGCACGATGGAGTGCGAGAGCGCATCGCCGATCAGCGACCAGCCTTTGAGCATCAGGTAGCAGGAGAGAAACGCGCACAGCCCACCCACCATCGCCGAGACCCACATCGCGTTAAGCATGTACTCATAGCCGAAGGGTTCGAGAAGCGCGTTCATTTAGCCTCCTGCCGGTGCGTCACGAAGGGTCGCTCATCGTCGGTAATGATGCGATCTTCCGAGCCGCTGAGCACCACGTGGCGCAGCACGCCGCTGAAGGCGCGCTCAAGGTTTTCGGCGGTGAAGGTGGTTTCCGTCGGACCGCTCGCCAGCACGGTGCCTTTGACCATCACCGTGTAATCACAAAACTCCGTGACCGAGCCCAAATTGTGGGTCGAGACCAGCATGGTTTTGCCCTCGTCGCGCAACTCGCGCAGCAGGCTGATGATTCTGGCTTCGGTTTTAACGTCCACGCCGGTAAACGGCTCGTCGAGCAGGATCACCTCGCCCTGCTGGGCAATCGCCCGCGCCAGGAAGACGCGCTTCTTTTGCCCGCCGGAGAGCTCGCCAATCTGCCGATGGCGCAGCTCGAGCATATCCACGCGCTTCAGGGCGTCGGTCACGATCTGCCGATCCTGCGCTTTAGGCCGCCGCAGAAACCCCATATGCCCGTAGCGCCCCATCATCACTACGTCCTCGACCAGCACCGGAAACGACCAGTCGACCTCTTCCGACTGCGGAACGTAGGCGACCAGGTTCTGGCGCAGCGCCCGGTGAGGCGGCAGCCCATGGAGGGTGATAGTGCCGCTCGCCGCCCGCACAAAGCCCATCACCGCCTTAAACAGCGTGGACTTGCCGGAGCCGTTCACCCCCACCAGCGCGGCAATCGATCCGCCGGGCACGCTGAACGACGCATTGCGCAGCGCCGTGTGGCCGTTGCGGTAGGTCACGATCACGTCCGTGACGACAATCCCCTTCTGCATGGTCACTCCTTCATGCCGTCGCGAATGCCCTGCACCAGCGTGCGGGTGGTCACGTTCAGCAGGTCGATATAGGTCGGCACGGGGCCGTTTTCCGCACTCAGGGAGTCAACATACAGCACACCGCCGTAGTGGGCGCCGGTTTCCCGCGCCACCTGACGCGCCGGCTTATCGGAGACCGTGCTTTCGCTGAATACCGCCGGGATGCGATATTTCTTCACCAGATCGATCACCTTGCGCACCTGCTGCGGCGTGCCCTGCCGATCGGCGTTGATCGGCCACAGGTAAAGTTCCTTCATGCCCAGATCCCGCGCAAGATAGGAGAAGGCGCCCTCGCTGGTCACCATCCAGCGTTTGTCTTCCGGGATCTCCGCCACCTGCTTGCGCAGCGGTTCGAGGGTCGCGACGATCTTCTGCTTGTAGGCCTCAGCGTTGCGTTGGTAGACCTGCGCGTTGGCCGGGTCGTACTTCACCAGCGCGTCGCGGATGTTATCAACGTAAATCAGCGCGTTGTCCGGCGACATCCACGCGTGCGGGTTAGGCTTGCCGTCGTACGGCCCCTCGCTGATGCCCATCGGGGTGATGCCCTGGGTGACAATCACCTCCGGCACGCCGTTCAGATGCTGATAAAAACGCTGGAACCACAGCTCCAGGTTCATGCCGTTCGCCAGGATCAGCTGCGCCTTTTGCGCGCGCTTGATATCCCCCGGCGTCGGCTGGTACTCGTGGATTTCAGCGCCCGGTTTGGTGATGGAGGTGACTTCTGCGGCATCCCCCGCCACGTTTTTCGCCATATCCGCGATGACGGTAAAGGTGGTGATGACCTGGAACTTTTCAGCCGCCAGCGCGCCCGTGCTGGTCGTAGCCGTGAGCAGCGCGCCGAGCAACAGACGCTTTAATCCTTTCAGTGGGTGCATCGCAGAAGTCTCCTGAGGTGGTGAAATTCAAAGCAAAATTAGCCCGTGCTATAAGGTATAGCACAGGCTATATTTAAATGAAAATAGTTATCATTAAAGTTATGTCAATGAAGGGCGGGCCTGACGGCGCTTCGCTTATCAGGCCTACGGAAAAGCAGTTTTGAAGGCCGGGTAAGCGCAGCGCCACCCGGCATAAGGGCGACTCACAGCCCGGCAAGTGCCTTGTAAAATGCAGGATTCTCCCGAATCACATTAAGTACCTTCGCCGCCAGCCCGGTTGGATTGCGGCGTTTGGACTCCCAGCTCTTTATCGTATCGACGCTCGTGCCAAGCGCCTTCGCCATTTCGCTTTGCGTGATATTGAGCTGCTCTCTGATGGCACGCACATCAGCAACTTCATAGCGGGTTACTCGGGAAGCGGCTTTTCTTCCGTTATGGATCTCAACGGCCTCTTCAAGCGAAGATTTTAATTCATTAAAAATACTCATTATTAGCCTCCACCTGCCTGATTAGGGTACATAGTACACCTCTCATTTACGGCACTGGAAGCAGTATTTTTCAGAATGGAAGTCAGCTTTTTAAGTTCTGCTTTCTCTGCCTCTGTCAGGCTGTCCTTTATGCATTTTGGATAGGCCATAATGAAATAGATCACCTCCTCCGTGGCCAGAAAGTAAATCACTCTGATACCCCCTCTCTTTCCCTTTGAGGCTGCCGCCATCCTTATTTTACGTAAACCACCCGTCTGCTGGATCAGGTCACCTTTATCAGGCCACGCAATAAGTTCCTTTTGCAGATCCTTTAATTCATCATCCGTAGCAATGCTTTTAATCTGTCGGGTAAAGAGTGATGTTTCGATAAACTCTATCGCATGACTCATCCATAGTTCCTTCCCTAAACGCAGCAAAAGCCCGAATGCTTCAACACCAGGCTCATGCTGCATGGTTACTCTTCCTTGAGTAATGCTGCGCCAAATAACTGTATTTATATACAGATTAAAGGTATTTTAAGAATCCGTTTAGACATCCGGGAACATCACGCTATTCCCCGGCGCTTCCCTGTGCAGGTGGATAAAGTTCAGGTGCCGTTCATACTGGTCCAGAATATCCGTAATCACCTGCTCCTTGCTGTAGTCCATCAAATCATTCCCCTGGCTACCCTCCAGTAAGAAGGTTTCCAGCCGGTAGTAGGTTGATTTCCCGCTGCGCGCCCGGTAGGTAAAGCCGGGTACCGAGTACTGCTGCGGCCAGATCTGATAGACAAAGTTCTGCTCGTCGCCCATGTGCACCAGCAGATCCAGATGCCCCAGGGTTTCGCCCTCCTCCGGCGGCAGGTTTTTCAGCTCCACGTAGGCGCCGCGCAGCCTCAGTTCCTGCGCCACCTCTTCCATCGCCGGGTAGCAGACCGTCTCCATCATCTGTTTGGTGTAGCGCGTGCCCGGGTAGTTCATCAGGCGCGACAGGCGTTTCTTCCAGCTCAGCCTGTCCTGAGCGCCCATTGGCCGCGGCGCGGTGTCGCGGCTGGCGCTGACGCGCCGATAGTCTTCCACCTTGAGCGATTTATACAGCCCGGCCATCACGAAGAAGATCACAAAGCTGAACGGCAGGCCCATGATCACCGTGGTGTTCTGCAGCGCCGAAATGCCGTTGGTCATCAGCATGCCGAGCGTCAGCAGGCCGATGGCGACCGACCAGAAGATGCGCAGCCAGTTCGGCGCATCGCTGTTGATGTCCTTCAGCTTTGAGGTGAAGTTCCCCAGCACCAGCGCGCCGGAATCCGCTGAAGTGACGTAAAACAGCAGGCCGGTGATGGTCGCCACGGAGGCGCTAAAGGTGAACGCCGGATACTGCGCCAGCAGGCTGTAGAAGCCGCGCTCCGGGTGCGCCATCGCTTCCTGGGCAAAGGTCGCGTTGCCGTGGATGATCTCGTGCAGCGCGCTGTTGCCGAAAATCGACAGCCACAGCAGGGTAAAGGTGAACGGGATGATCAGGGTGCCCATCACAAACTGACGAATGGTGCGCCCGCGCGAAATACGCGCCAGGAACAGGCCAACAAATGGCGACCATGCGACCCACCACGCCCAGAAGAACAGGGTCCAGTTGTTCATCCACTCCACCGGGCGGTCAAAGGCGAAGCTGTTCAGCGTCATGCCCATGAAGCGGTTCACGTAGTCGCCCACGTTCAGCACCAGGGCGTTGAGCAAGAACGACGTGTCGCCCATAAACAGCACGAACAGTATCAGGCCCAGGGCCAGCGCCACGTTCAGCTCAGAGAGCACGCGGATCCCCTTATCCACGCCGGAGGTCACCGAAATGGTGGCGATAATCACCGAGAGCGCAATCAGCGCCGCTTTCGCCGCCATCGAATCCGGGATATCAAACAGCACGCTCAGCCCGTAGTTGAGCTGCACCACGCCAATGCCGAGCGTCGTCGCGATGCCGAAGATGGTGCCAATTACCGCCGCAATATCGACGCTGTGGCCAATCGGGCCATTAATTCTTTTCCCGAAAATCGGGTACAGCGCGGAGCGGATGGTGAGGGGCAAATTATAACGATAGCTAAAGTATCCGAGCGCCATCCCCATCAGGGCATACATCGACCAGCCTGTCAGGCCGTAGTGGAACAGCGTCCAGACCATCGCCTGGCGCGCGGCCTCCATCGTCTGCCCTGCCCCTTCCGGCGGCTGCATATACTGCGTGACCGGTTCGGCTACCGAGAAGAACATCAGGTCGATGCCGATGCCCGCGGCAAACAGCATCGCCGCCCAGCTCAGCAGGCTGAACTCGGGCTTGGACTGCTCTGGCCCGAGCTTCACCGAGCCGAAGCGCGAGCAGGCAATGCAGACCACGAAGACGATATAGAGCGTCGCCGCCAGCAGGTAGTACCAGCCGAAGGTCTTCGACACCCAGTTCAGGGTGCGGCCAATCCACTCGGCAGAAAAATCGTTAAAGAAAATGGTCGTCAGGGAAAACAACAAAATCAGCCCGGCGGACGTATAAAAAACGACCGGGTTGATTTTGTCTTTTTCTCTGTCTTGTGAAAGGTCTGTCATCCAGTATCCCCACTGTTTTTGTAACTATTGAAATCCAAAATCGCAACAATTAAGACACATTTTATATTGAACGTCCAATCAAAAACCGCTTTAATAGATTACCAACGCTGATGAATGGAGTGGCAAAAATGCCCAAAGTGGGGATGCAGCCGATCCGGCGCAGGCAACTTATCGACGCCACGCTGGAAGCAATTAATGAAGTGGGCATGCATGACGCAACCATTGCGCAGATCGCCCGTCGGGCGGGCGTGTCCACGGGGATCATCAGCCACTATTTCAAAGATAAAAACGGCCTGCTGGAAGCGACCATGCGCGACATCACCGGCCAGCTGCGCGATGCGGTATTAAGCCGCTTACGCGCCCTGCCGAACGGCAGCGCGGAGCAGCGTTTGCAGGCGATTGTCGGCGGCAATTTTGATGAAACCCAGGTCAGCGGCGCGGCGATGAAGGCCTGGCTGGCCTTCTGGGCGAGCAGCATGCATCAGCCGATGCTCTATCGTTTGCAGCAGGTCAGCAGCCGCCGGTTGCTCTCAAACCTGGTGTACGAGTTCCGTCGCGAGCTGCCGCGTGAACAGGCTGAAGAGGCGGGCTACGGGCTCGCCGCGCTGATTGACGGGCTGTGGCTGCGCGCCGCGCTGAGCGGCAAACCGCTGGACAAAACCCTCGCACAATCGCTCACCAGCCACTTTATCAGCCAGCATTTACCGACCGAATAACCGAGGAGGAAGCATGTCCCGAATGGCAGAACAGCAGCTTTATATCAATGGTGGTTATACATCCGCCACCAGCGGTCGCACCTTCGAGACCATCAACCCGGCCAACGGTGAAGTTCTGGCGAGCGTGCAGGCCGCCGGGCGTGAAGACGTGGACCGCGCCGTAGAGAGCGCAAAGCGCGGGCAAAAAATCTGGGCGGCGATGACTGCCATGGAGCGCTCGCGCATCCTGCGTCGCGCCGTCGACATCCTGCGCGAGCGCAACGACGAGCTGGCAAAGCTGGAAACCCTCGACACCGGTAAGGCGTTTTCTGAAACCTCGACCGTCGACATCGTCACCGGCGCGGACGTGCTGGAGTACTACGCGGGGCTGATCCCGGCGCTGGAAGGCAGCCAGATCCCATTGCGCGACACTTCATTCGTCTACACGCGCCGCGAGCCGCTGGGCGTGGTGGCGGGCATCGGCGCGTGGAACTACCCGATCCAGATCGCCCTGTGGAAATCCGCCCCGGCGCTGGCGGCGGGCAACGCGATGATCTTCAAGCCGAGCGAGGTCACCCCGCTCACCGCCCTGAAGCTGGCGGAAATCTACACCGAGGCGGGCCTGCCGGACGGCGTGTTTAACGTCCTGCCGGGCGTGGGCGCGGAGACCGGCCAGTACCTGACCGAGCATCCGGGCATTGCCAAAGTCTCCTTTACCGGCGGCGTCGCCAGCGGCAAAAAGGTGATGGCGAACGCCGCAGCCTCGTCCCTGAAGGAGGTAACGATGGAGCTGGGCGGCAAATCCCCGCTGATTGTGTTTGACGATGCGGATCTGGATCTCGCCGCAGACATCGCCATGATGGCCAACTTCTTCAGTTCCGGACAGGTGTGCACCAACGGCACCCGCGTGTTCGTGCCTGCAAAATCTAAGGCCGCGTTTGAGCAGAAAATCGTTGAGCGCGTGGGCCGCATCCGCGCGGGCGATCTGTTCGATCAAAGCACCAACTTTGGCCCGATGGTCAGCTTCCCGCATCGCGACAGCGTGATGCGCTACATCGCCAAAGGCAAAGAAGAAGGCGCGCGCGTGCTGTGCGGCGGCGACGTGCTGAAGGGCGACGGGTTTGATAACGGCGCGTGGGTGGCCCCGACCGTGTTCACCGACTGCACCGACGAGATGACCATCGTGCGCGAAGAGATCTTCGGCCCGGTGATGTCCATCCTCACCTATGAAAGCGATGAAGAAGCCATTCGCCGCGCCAACGACACCAACTACGGTCTGGCGGCGGGCATCGTCACCGCCGATCTGAACCGCGCGCACGGCGCCATTCATCAGCTCGAAGCGGGCATCTGCTGGATCAACACCTGGGGTGAATCCGCTGCGGAGATGCCGGTTGGCGGCTACAAGCACTCCGGCATTGGTCGCGAGAACGGCGTGATGACGCTTCAGAGCTACACCCAGGTGAAGTCCATCCAGGTTGAGATGGGTAAATTCCAGTCCATATTTTAACCGGGAGGTTTATTTGCAATTTGACTACATCATTATCGGGGCCGGCTCTGCCGGCAACGTACTGGCTACACGACTGACTGAAGATCCGAACACCACCGTCCTGCTGCTTGAAGCGGGCGGGCCGGACTACCGCTTTGATTTCCGCACCCAGATGCCTGCCGCGCTGGCCTTCCCGCTGCAGGGCAAGCGCTACAACTGGGCGTACGAAACCGAGCCAGAGCCCTTCATGAACAACCGCCGCATGGAGTGCGGACGCGGCAAAGGGCTGGGCGGCTCGTCATTGATCAACGGCATGTGCTACATCCGCGGTAACGCGATGGACCTCGACCACTGGGCGAAAGAGCCGGGCCTGGAGCACTGGAGCTACCTCAACTGCCTGCCCTACTACCGCAAGGCAGAGACCCGCGACGTGGGTCCGAACGACTACCACGGCGGCGACGGTCCGGTGAGCGTCACCACCTCTAAGCCGGGCGTAAACCCGCTGTTTGAAGCAATGGTGGAAGCAGGCGTGCAGGCGGGCTATCCGCGCACCGACGATCTCAACGGCTACCAGCAAGAAGGCTTTGGCCCGATGGACCGCACGGTTACGCCGCAGGGCCGACGCGCCAGCACCGCGCGCGGCTATCTGGACCAGGCAAAACCGCGTCCTAACCTGACCATCCGCACCCACGCAATGACCGATCGCATTATTTTTGACGGCAAGCGCGCGGCGGGCGTTGAGTGGCTGGAAGGCGAAAGCACCATTCCGTCAAAAGCGACGGCGAATAAAGAAGTCCTCCTGTGCGCAGGCGCCATTGCGTCACCGCAGATCCTCCAGCGTTCCGGCGTAGGCAATGCTGAATTGCTGAAGCAGTTCGATATCCCGCTGGTGCATGATTTACCCGGCGTGGGAGAAAACTTGCAGGATCATCTGGAGATGTACCTCCAGTATGAATGTAAGGAGCCGGTTTCCCTCTACCCTGCCCTGCAGTGGTGGAACCAGCCGAAGATTGGCGCGGAGTGGCTGTTTGGCGGCACCGGCGTGGGTGCGAGCAACCACTTCGAAGCAGGCGGATTTATCCGCAGCCGCGAGGAGTTCGAATGGCCGAACATTCAGTACCACTTCCTGCCGGTAGCGATTAACTACAATGGCTCAAACGCGGTGAAGGAACACGGCTTCCAGTGCCACGTCGGCTCCATGCGCTCCCCGAGCCGTGGACACGTGCGCATTCAGTCGCGCGATCCGCACCAGCATCCGGCGATCCTGTTCAACTATATGTCCCACGAGCAGGACTGGCAGGAGTTCCGCGACGCGATCCGCATCACCCGCGAGATCATGCACCAGCCCGCGCTGGACAAGTACCGCGGCCGCGAAATCAGTCCGGGTATTGACTGCCAGACCGATGAGCAGCTGGACGAATTCGTGCGCAACCACGCCGAAACCGCCTTCCACCCGTGCGGCACCTGCAAGATGGGCTATGACGAGATGGCGGTGGTCGACGGCGAAGGCCGCGTTCACGGGCTGGAAGGAATACGCGTGGTGGATGCGTCGATTATGCCGCAGATTATTACCGGCAACCTGAACGCCACCACGATTATGATCGGTGAGAAAATTGCTGATGCGATTCGCGGACGCGAGCCGCTGGCAAAAAGTACGGCCGCGTATTATGTGGCCAACGGGGCGCCGGTCAGGCGCTGAGGATATTTCCCCTCCCCCTGGCCCTCTTCCATACGGGAGAGGGCTTCCCACCCAAAATTTATTTTTATTTTCCTGCATCCAGTTCACCCCCTCCCCTCGTATATGCATATGTGAGCAATCCCTTTGCTCCCCAAACCGAGGAAAGATGATGAAAAAGCTAACCCGTGTTGCACTCGTCACCAGCGCTTTACTCTTCTGTGCAGGCACATCAGCCGCCATGACGTCAGGCTCCGTGATGGTAGGCGGAGCCGAAATGTTCCCGAGCAAAAATATCGTTGAAAACGCCGTGAACTCGAAAGATCACACCACGCTGGTGGCCGCCGTCAAAGCGGCTGGACTGGTGGAGACGCTTCAGAGCAAAGGGCCCTTCACCGTATTTGCGCCGACCAATGCGGCGTTTGCGAAATTGCCTGCCGGCACGGTCGAGAACCTGGTCAAACCCGAAAACAAAGCCACGCTCACCAGCATCCTCACCTATCACGTGGTCGCCGGTAATTACGATATGAAGGCGCTGGAGCAGAAAATTAAACAGGGCGGCGGACACGCGGAGCTGAAGACCGTTAACGGTCAGCCGCTGTGGATCATGAGCAACGGCCCGCACAACATTCAGCTTAAGGACGGTAAAGGCAATGTGGCGAACATTAGCACCTATGACGTTCATCAAAAAAACGGCGTGATCGATGTGATTGATACCGTCCTGATGCCTAAGTAGTTGTCTATACTTCGGAAGTGTGACGTTACCTTCCGGGAAAAACATGGATAACGCGCTGACAGAACAGCAGCAGAAATTAATGCAGGCGGTCGCAAACGGCGATCGCCGCGCATTTGAACAACTCTATCGACTCACTTCGCCACACCTGTTTGCCGTCGCGCTGCGCATGCTGCGCGACCGCGCGTGGGCAGAAGAGATCCTTCACGACTGTTTTATCACCGTCTGGAGTAAAGCCGAAACCTACAACGCTGCACTGAGCACCCCGATGACCTGGCTTACGCATATTGTTCGCAATCGCTGTATTGACTGGCTGCGCAGCGGGCAAACCCGCGCTGCCGACCGCGAGTCGCCGTATAACGAAGCGCTTTTGCCCGGCGAGAACGATGAGCAGAATAACTGGCACGACGATGCGCAGGCAGAGCGGCTCAGGCATTGTCTCGAACATTTGAGCAGCGAGCAGCGCCAGAGCATTACGCTCGCCTACTATCAGGGAATGTCTCACAGCGACATTGCCGACTGGCTCCAGCAGCCTGTAGGCTCGGTGAAAAGCTGGATACGTCGGGCAATGGACCATCTTCGGGAGTGCGTGGGGCTATGAATGACGCAGAAAAACGCGACGACATGCTGGCAGCAGAGTATGCCCTCGGCACGCTGCGGGGAGGAGCACGGCTTCAGTTCCAGAAAAGGGTCCTCCGTGAACCGGCTCTGGCCGCCCGCGTGGCGTACTGGCAGGACATGTTCAGCACGCTGGATAGTCATCTTGTGCCCGTCCCTCCACCCGAGACGGTGTGGAAAAGAATCGCCCTCGACCTGCCGCCCAAAAAGCCTTTACGCCAAAGTCGGCCTTATCTCGGCTGGATGGTTGCGGCCTCACTCGCCGCCCTGACGGTCGTTGCCTGGTATGCCACCCGAGCCCCGGAACTCGCTCCGCTGATGGTACTCAACGATGCCCAACAGCACGGGCAGTGGGTCGTCAGCGCGGACGCCAGCCGCCAGCACCTGAGCATTGCCCCGCTTCGACCGACAGCTGTCGCCGCGCAACACAGCCTGCAGCTTTGGCTGATCCCAGGCGGGCAGGCGCCGGTATCCATGGGGCTGCTGCATAACGACATCCCCACACGCGTCACCCTCAGGAACGCAACGCTCCCTGCTGACGCCACGATAGCCATAAGCCTTGAACCAGAGGGCGGATCGCCCACCGGCCTCCCCACAGGCCCGGTGCTTTACAGTGGCAAACTGTAATCCTCAGGCCCTGTTTGCAGGGCCGTCATCGTCCCCCCTTTTATTTATATAATATTCTCGGTTACCTATAAGAATTAAATATTAGGCCTGCAATTAATTTAATTATTAAAAAACGACATTGACAGACGCTTCCGTACTCCATTAAGTTTTAAACGAACATCATTTTATTCCCGATACAGAATATATCAAAAACCGCATTAATGAATTTGTCATTATTCATTAACGCTTCTCTGCCTTTTATTTTTTGCATCACTCAATAGCGAGATAAGATCATGAATATTAGTGCAAACAAGGTGGTTGTCATCACCGGTGCCAGCAGCGGTATTGGTCAGGCCATTGCCCTCCATTTAGCGAATAACGCGTTTTCGCTGGTGCTGGTGGCGCGCCGTCTGGACAGAATTAATGCCCTGGTGGATCAGATTATTCAACAGGGCGGCAAGGCGATTGCCGTAAAGGCTGACGTGACCCGTCAGGAAGAGGTGCAGCGCGCGATTGACGCTGCCGTTGCCGCATACCAGCGCGTGGATGTGGTGATCAATAACGCGGGCTTTATGGCCATCGCCCCCCTCAGCGAGCTGAAAACCGACGAATGGGACAAGATGATTGATACCAATCTGAAGGGCGTGCTGTACGGCATCGCTGCCGCGCTCCCGGTGTTCCAGCGTCAGGGCAGCGGGCATTTTATTAACGTTGCCTCCGTTGCGGGCATCAAGGTGCTGGCCCCTGGCGGCGTGGTGTATAGCGCCACGAAATTCGCCGTCCGCGCGCTGAGCGAAGGCTTACGTCAGGAGGCAGGTAAAACTATCCGCACGACGCTTATTTCGCCCGGTGCCGTCGAAAGCGAACTGCAATTCGGCAGCTCTGACGAAGAGAGTAAAAAATTTCTCCATGAGTTTTATAAGCAGGCTATTCCGGCTGACGCAGTTGCCCGCGCGGTTTTATTTGCCATAGAACAGCCTGGCGACGTTGATATTAATGAAATTGTTGTGCGTCCAACGCAGGAAGAATTTTAGCCTGCGTTAAATAATGCTGAATGAGGTGTCATTATGATTAAATCATTAACGTCCTTATCAGATCTCAATATGCGAACGGGTGCCGATATTCTTCTTGAAGTGCTGGAGAGTGAAGGCGTGGAATATATTTTTGGCAACCCCGGCACCACCGAACTTCCGCTCATTGATGCCCTGCTTCGCCATGAAAATATTCACTATATTCTGGCGCTTCAGGAGAGCACCGTGGTGGCGATTGCCGACGGCTATGCGAAAGCCTCCGGCAAAACGGGCTTTATCAATTTGCATACCGCCAGCGGCCTTGGGCACGGTATGGGGAATCTCATTAATTCGCGGATTATGAAAACCCCGCTGGTGGTGACCGTTGGACAGCAGGATACGCGACACTACGTCCGCGACCCGCTTCTGTATGATGATATTGTTTCCATCGGCTCTCCGATCATGAAGTGGGCGCAGGAGGTCACCAGCGCCGACCAGCTCCCGGTGCTGGTGCGCCGCGCGTTTCACGCTGCCAGCTATCCTCCTGGCGGCCCGGTGCTGCTCTCCCTGCCGATGAACGTGATGGAAGAGCTGAGCGACGCCGGGATACAGACGGCGTCGAGAGTAAACTACCACACCGTTGCGGGCTCGCTGGACGAGCTGGCGGAGGCGCTCAGCGAGATCGCGCCGGGCAGGATCATGATTGTGGCGGGCGACGAGGTGCACTCCAGCGGCTCGACGCAGGAAATTGTCCAGCTGGCGGAAGCGCTCGGCGCCCACGTCTACGGCTCCTCCTGGCCGCTGAATTTGCCATTTCCCACCCAGCACGCGCTCTGGCGGGGCAATATGCCCACCACCGCCAGCGAAATCGCCAGCATCGTCAATGCCTATGACGCCGTGTTTATCATCGGCGGCAGAAGCCTGATCACCATTCTCTACAGCGAAGGGGACGCGATTCCGGGCTCGTGCGCTGTCTACCAGCTCTCCGCCGACATGAACGAGCTGGGTCGCACCTATGCCACCCGACTCTCGGTGATGGGGGATATCAAACTTTCCCTGAAGGCGCTCTTACCGCTGCTTGAGCAACGTCTGGTGGCAGGCAAACTGATCCATCAGCAGTTGCTTAAAACGGCACTCAGCGAACGTGAAAAAGAGTGGCAGCAGCAGGAAGAACGTCTGTCGGCAGAGCGGCTGCGCCCGCATATTTCGCCGATGGTCGCAGCCTTTGAAGTCATTAAATCCATTCCGCCGGGTATCACCATCGTTGATGAGGCGATAGCGACCGCCAGGCATGTCCGCCGGTTCATCTCTGACCAGCAGCATCAGCGCTACTACTTTATGCGCGGCGGCGGACTGGGCTGGGGGATGCCTGCCTCCGTGGGGCATTCGCTGGGACGCGGACAGGAGCCGGTGGTCTGCCTGATCGGCGACGGGGCCTCCCTGTACTCGCCGCAGGCACTCTGGACGGCAGCACACGAAAATCTGCCGGTCACCTTTATCGTCATGAATAACAGGGAGTACAACATCCTGAAAAACTTTATGAAGAGCCAGGCCGACTACAGCTCAACGCGGCTGGGCCGTTTTATCGGGATGGACCTCGTGAACCCGCATATCGATTTTCAGTCGCTGGCCACCGCCATGGGCGTCCACTGCTGCCGGGTGACCGAGGCGGCGGATATCGCCGAAGCGGTAACGCGCGGCCTGCAGTCCGGAAAAACCAACCTGATTGAAATCGCGATTTCCGCGGATTAGCCGCGTGGTTGGGCTGTACCCTACATAAAAACTTATAACCGAAACGCCTCAAGCCGCTTTATTTGCCGTCCTTCCTCGTCAAAATTCGCCGCCGCCAGCCAGGCGCGCAGCTCCGCGTCTCTTTGCGGCCATTCGCCGTCAATAATAGAAAGCATATCGCTGTCACGGTTGCGGCCTTTCCGCACCAGCCGCTGGCGTAAGCGCCCTTCCCAGACGAATCCAAGCCGCTCCGCGGCGCTGCGCGATGCGGTATTCATCGAGTCGCACTTCCACTCCAGCCGTCGGTATTTGTGGTCAAAGGCGTTTTTCAGCAGCAGCCACACCGCCTCGGTGCCGATGCGGGTGCCTTTCATCCTGCGCGACCAGGTGACGTGGCCGATCTCCACCGAGCCCTGAAAGCGCTCGATCGCCATATAGCTCACCAGCCCGACCGCCTTTTCAGTGCGTAAATCCATCACGGCGAAGGGCACCAGATCATCATCCATCACCTTTCCGGACACCCAGTGTGCGGTGGCTTCCACGCTTTCAGGCCGGTTGCTGGCAAGCCACGTCCAGTCGCTGTCGTCGCCCAGCGCGTAGGCTTCAAAGAGATCCGCCGCGTGACGCCCGGCGTCCAGCGGCTCAAGACGGCAATACTGGCCGGTCAGCGCCGTGCGGGTTAATACCTGCGCGCACTTCCAGTCCGGGACAAGATCGTTAACGGTTTGACCATATTGATTGATTTCGGGCACGGGGGTGACTCCCTGAAAGGTAAGGATTTTGTTATAGCAGGTTAAAAGGGCGGCGAAAAGAGAGGCGTTTAATAACCAGGCCGCATGCGATATATCCGCATGGCATAAGCAAAGCAGAATTTCGACTTTGAAGAAATGTGGAGTCGACCTAACGTAGCGGAGCATAAAACAATCACAATATATTCTTCTCAGGGATCGCTATGACAAAAAAACTGTTGCCGTTACTGATGCTGGCTGCGCTCTCAGGCGCGACCCATGCCGCTACGCCGCCGACGACGCTGGTGGTTGCTCAGGGTCTTGATGACATCGTGAGCCTCGACCCGGCCGAAGCCAACGAGCTCTCCAGCATCCAGACCGTGCCGAGCCTGTACCAGCGTCTGGTGCAGCCGGACCGCGATAATCCGGAAAAAATCACGCCGGTTCTGGCAGAAAGCTGGGACGCGGATGCGGCAGCAAAAACCCTGACCATCAAGCTTAAACCCGATGCAAAATTCGCCTCCGGCAACCCGCTGCGCCCGGAAGACGTGATTTTCTCTTATACCCGCGCCGTGACGCTGAACAAATCCCCGGCCTTTATCCTCAACGTGCTGGGCTGGGACGCGAGCAACATCGCCAGCCAGCTGAAAAAGGTGGACGATCATACTCTCCAGCTTCACTGGACGGCGGACGTTAGCCCCTCGGTGGCGCTGAATATCCTCTCCACGCCGATAGCCTCCATCGTCGATGAAAAGCAGGTCGCGGCAAACGTCAAGGATAACGACTTCGGCAACGCCTGGCTGAAAATACACTCGGCGGGCAGCGGCGCGTTCAAAATGCGCGTCTATCAGCCGCATCAGGCCATCGTGCTGGAAGCCAACGATTCCGCTCCCGGCGGCGCGCCGAAGCTCAAAAGCATCATCATTAAAAACGTTCCCGATCCGGCTTCACGCCGCCTGCTGATCCAGCAGGGGGATGCGGATGTCGCGCGCGATCTGGGTGCAGACCAGATTAGCGCTCTGGACGGCAAGCCGGGCGTGAAGGTGCTGAGCATTCCGTCCGCCGAGCAGAATTACCTGGTGTTTAACACCGGCAACAGCGCCAATCCGCTGCTGAACAACCCGGCGTTCTGGGAAGCGTCGCGCTGGCTGGTCGACTATGACGGCATCACTAAAAACCTGCTGAAAGGCCAGTATTTTGTTCACCAGAGCTTCCTGCCGGTCGGCCTGCCGGGCGCGCTGGAAGACAATCCGTTTAAATTTGATCCGGCAAAAGCGAAGGCAATCCTCGCCAAAGCGGGCATTAAGGACGCGCACTTCACGCTGGACGTGGAGAACAAGCCGCCGTTTATCACTATTGCCCAGTCGATGCAGGCGACCTTTGCTCAGGGTGGCGTGAAGGTGGATCTGCTGCCTGCCGCCGGGAGCCAGGTCTATGCCCGCGTGCGTGCTAAGCAGCATCAGGCGGCGATTCGTCTGTGGATCCCGGACTACTTCGATGCGCACTCAAACGCCAGCGCCTTCGCGTGGAACGACGGGAAGTCCAGCACCGTGGCCGGTCTGAACGGCTGGAAAATCCCGGAGCTGAACAAGGCCACGCTGGCGGCGGTTGCCGAACCGGATCCGGCGAAGCGTCTGGATCTGTACAAGAAGATGCAGGAACAGCTGCAGCAGAGCTCGCCGTACGTGTTCGTCGATCAGGGCAAAACCCAGATCGCGGTGCGCGATAACGTGAAGGGATATCAGCAGGGGCTGAACGCGGATATGGTCTGGTACGATCGCGTCACGAAGTAGCCCTTGTCCTTCTCCCTCTCCCGTGGGAGAGGGGTCGTCCGTGCATATTTTCTGGATAACGATTTCCCATGCCGCATCTTTCCACCCGCGTGCTTCAGGGTCTGCTGACCCTGCTGCTGACGCTCTTCGGGCTGCTGCTCATCACGTTTGCGCTTTCGGCGTTTTCCCCGGTCGATCGCGTGCTGCAGATCGTCGGGGATCACGCCAGCCAGTCAACGTACGATCAGGTTCGCCACCAGCTCGGGCTGGATCGTCCCCTGCCCGTACAGTTCTGGCACTACCTGCAAAATCTCGCCCAAGGTGATTTAGGCACCGCCAGCGCCACCGGGCAGCCGGTGCTGCAGGATCTGCTGCACGCCTTTCCCGCGACGCTGGAGCTGGCGACGTTGGCGTTAATCATTGGGTCCGTGCTCGGCGTGACGGCCGGTGTGCTGTGCGCCCGCTACGCCGGTTCGCCGCTCGATGTCGCGATCAGAACGCTCACCCTGCTCGGCAACTCGGTGCCGATTTTCTGGCTTGGCCTGCTGATGCTGGCCCTGTTCTACGCGAAGCTGCAGTGGAGCGTAGGCCCCGGCAGGCTGGACGATATCTGGCAGTTCACCGTCGAGCCGCGCACCGGCTTTGCGCTGATAGACACCTGGCTTTCCGGCGATCGCGAGGCATTCCGCAACGCCATCAGCCACCTGGTGCTGCCGGTGCTGCTGCTGGCCTATTACTCGCTGGCAAGCATTACCCGTCTGACCCGCTCGGCCTGCCTCAGCGAAATGAACAAGGAGTACATCCTGCTTGCCCGCGCCAAGGGTGCCGGGGAGATGGCCATTCTGCTGCGCCACGTGCTGCCGAACATTCGCAGCACCCTGCTGACGGTGATCGCCCTGGCCTATACCAGCATGCTGGAAGGTGCGGTATTAACCGAAACCGTGTTCTCGTGGCCGGGCATCGGACGCTATCTCACCACCGCCCTGTTCGCCGGAGACACGACCGCGGTTATGGGCGGTACGCTGCTGATTGGCGTCTGCTTTGTACTGATCAATAACCTTACCGACCTGCTTGTGCGGGCGACCGATCCCAGGGTGCGCTGATGCCGTTTTATCTCTTCTTACGCCGCCTGCGCCGCTCCCCTGCCGCCGTTTGCGGACTGATTGGCCTCGCGCTGCTGGTGTTTATTGCCCTGTTCGCGCCCTGGCTGGCGCCGGTAGATCCGAACTGGCAGGACGCTGCCGCGCGCCTGGAGGCACCTGGCGCCCAGCACTGGCTGGGCACCGATAGCTACGGGCGCGATCTGCTCTCGCGCCTGATTTACGGCACCCGTCCGGCGCTCGGGCTGGTGGCCCTGGTGACGGTCATTACCCTGCCCGCCGGGCTGCTGGTGGGCATTTTGTCCGGCTACTACGGCGGCTGGGTGGAGCGTATCCTGATGCGCTTTACCGACGTGGTGATGTCGATGCCGCGCCTGATCCTCGCCTTCGCGTTTGTGGCGATGCTTGGCCCGGGGCTGGTCAACGGCGCGCTGGCGCTGGCCTTAACCACCTGGCCTGCCTACGCGCGTCAGGCGCGGAGCGAGATTCAGCGTCTGCGCCACAGCGATTATCTGGCCGCCGCGGAGATGATGGGGATCCGCGGCCTGCGCCTGTTGGTCGGCCATATTCTGCCCCTGTGCCTGCCGTCCGCGATTGTGCGGCTGGCGCTGGATCTGGCGGGGATTATTCTGGCCGCCGCCGGTCTCGGCTTCCTCGGCCTTGGCGCGCGTCCGCCCATGGCCGAATGGGGGGCGATGATTGCCGACGGCATGCAGGTGATTTTCGACCAGTGGTGGATTGCCGCCATTCCGGGCGGCGCCATCCTGTTTGCCAGCCTGGCGTTTAACCTGCTGGGCGATGGCCTGCGCGACGTACTGGAGCCACAGCATGACTGAACACCGCGTTATCGTCGATGCGCTGAATATCGACTACCCCGCCGCGCGCGTGGTCAACAACCTGAGCTTTCGGCTTGGCAACGAGCGGCTGGCGCTGGTGGGAGAATCCGGCTCCGGTAAGTCGATGTCCGCCCGCGCCCTGATGGGTCTGGTGCGTAAACCCGGTATCGTGAGCGCGAACCGGCTTAACGTGCTTGGCAACGATCTGCTGACCCTGAACGCCCGCCGCTGGCAGGCGCTGCGCGGCAACGGGATTGCGATGGTCCTGCAGGACCCGCGCTACGCCCTAAACCCCGTGAAAAGCGTCGCCGCCCAGCTTGATGAGGCGCTCACGCTGCATCAGCGCCTGACGCGCCCGGAGCGTGCGGCGCGCATTCACGACATCATCCGCGCCGTCGGGCTGAACGAGAACGTGCTGTCACGCTATCCCGGCGAGCTTTCCGGGGGCATGGGCCAGCGGGTGATGATTGCGATTGCGCTGATCAACAATCCGCAGGTGCTGATTGCCGACGAACCGACCTCCGCGCTGGACGCCCGCCTGCGCAATCAGATCCTCGAGCTGCTGGTGCAGCAGTGCGAAGAACGCCAGATGGCGATGCTGTTAATCAGCCACGATCTGCCGCTGGTGGCGGAGCACTGCGACCGCGTGCTGGTGATGTATCAGGGTGAAAAGGTCGATGAGATGGCGGCGAACCGGCTCCCGCAGGCGACGCATCCGTACACGCGCACCCTGTGGACCTGTCGTCCAGACGCCCATACTTATGGACAGATGCTGCCGACGCTCGATCGTTCGCAGCCGTGGAAGGAGGCCAGCGATGGCGCTCGTTGAGGTTAACCAGGTGCAGGTCACCTTCGGGGAAAAAACGGCGGTCTCTGCCGCCAGCTTTAGCATAGAGAGAGGCGAGACGTTCAGCCTGATTGGCGAATCCGGCTGCGGCAAATCGACCCTTCTGCGCGTGCTGGCAGGGCTACAGCGCGAGTGGCGCGGCAGTATTGCCCTGCTGGGGGAAACGTTAACGCCAGGGCGCCGCTTTGAAGGCAAGCTTCGCCGCAACGTGCAGATGGTGTTTCAGGATCCGTGGGCCTCGCTGCATCCAAACCACACCATTGCGCGCACCCTGTCGGAGCCGTTAAGCCTACACGGCGAAACGCAGGTTGCGGAAAAGGTGGCGGATGCGCTGCAGCAGGTGGGACTTTCCGCCGACGCGGGCAGGCGCTACCCGCACCAGCTTTCCGGCGGCCAGCGCCAGCGCGTTGCCATTGCCCGGGCGCTGCTGCTGCGCCCGCAGCTTCTGCTGCTGGATGAACCGACCTCGGCGCTGGATATGTCGGTGCAGGCGGAAATCCTGAACCTGCTTAACCGCCTGAAGGCCGAGCATGAGATGACCTATCTGCTGGTGAGCCACGACGCGGACGTGATTGCCCATATGTCCGACCGGGCAGCGTTTATGGCGCACGGGGCGATTCAGAAGGTGTTTGACCGTGAGGCGATGTTACGGGGCGAGCACAGAATGGGTTAAGTTTTGCAGGCCGGGTAAGGCATCGCCGCCACCCGGCAAACCATCACTTCAGCAGCTTCACCGTGGCATCAATGTCGATTTCATCTTCGGTAAAGATCATCGTCGTGTTCTGGAAGGTGGTGATCGCCAGCTTCTTCACCGTGCGCATTTCGCCCGGCTTCTTGTCGGATTTTGGTTTGATGCTGTTCATCAGTAGCCCCACCGACAGCACCGCGTTCTCTTTGTCGATTTTGGTCTCAACGGGCTCTTCTTCGCTGAATACCACGAAGGATTTGATCGAGGTGAGCTTCACGCGCTCGCCCGCGATATAGAGATGCTTGCTCTCCGGGATCACCTTCACCGCGTAGGCGGAGAGGCCTTTGTTGTTGGTGGTTGGCTCGAAGGTCACCGCAGCGTCTTTTTTAATCAGATCGGGGTTCGCGACCTTAATCACATGAAAATAGCGGTTGTCGCCGTTTTCATCTTTGATAAATCCGAAGCCTTTATCTTTAAACCACGTTGTGATTGTACCGTTCATCGCTGTTACCGCCTGTCAGATCGTAATGACTAAAGTTTTGCAGCGCGCAGTGTAATGCACAATGGCGGAGGAGACAAAAAAAAGCCCCTGCTCGGAGGCAGGGGAAAACTCATGTCAGAGCTTATTAGAATTTAGTTGAACACCATCCCACCATCGATGAGCAGAGACTGGCCGGTCATATAGTCAGAGTCTGGCCCGGCAAGATATGAAACGCAGGCGGCAACATCTTCCGGTTCGGACAGGCGGCCAAGCGTAATGCGTTTGGCAAAGGTCTCGGTCCCGTAGCCGAGCGGTTTACCCGCCGCCTCGGAGACCTGACGGTCGATCTCCGCCCACATCGGCGTTTTAACGATGCCCGGGCAGTAGGCGTTAACGGTGATCCCCAGCGGAGCAAGATCCCGTGCGGCGGTCTGGGTTAAGCCGCGCACCGCAAATTTACTGGAACTGTAGACGGCCAGCTCCGGGTTGCCGGTATGCCCCGCCTGTGAGCAGGCGTTGATGATTTTGCCGCCGTGTCCCTCTTTGCGGAACGCGTCAATCGCGGCCTGAATGCCCCAGATCACCCCTTTCACGTTGATGTTGTAGACCTTGTCGACAATCTCCGGCGTGATGGATTCGATCGGCGTGGACGGCGCCACCCCGGCGTTGTTGACGATAACGTTGAAGCCGCCCAGTTCGGTGCGGGCTTTCTCCACGGCCGCAAACACCTGCTCGCGGTCAGAGACGTCCACCTTCACGGCGACAGCCTTCCCGCCGCTGCGGGTGATTTCATCGGCAACCGCTTTCGCCGTCTCTTCGTTGTAATCGGCGATAGCGACGGCAAAACCATCCTTCACCAGACGAAGCGCGATCGCTTTGCCAATCCCCTGGCCGGAGCCGGTTACGAGAGCCACTTTTTGCATTTCTCTGTCCTTATGTTGATTCACAAAATCTGGCTGAGATGGAGCTGGCCCATCAGCAGCGGGTTATCGCTGTAGTCGACGGGAATGGCCACCACTGCCGGGCCATCGACATCCATTGCGGCACGCAGCGTCGGTTCGAGCGCGTCGGCACTCTCGACGGCAAAACCTTTTGCGCCGAACGCGTCGGCATAGGCTTTGAAATCGACCGGGCCGAACTCCACGCCGGAAAGACGCTGGTATTTTTTCTCTTCCTGAATGGCAACCATGTTGTAGGCGTTATCCACCCAGATGATGTGCAGCACGTTGGCGTTGAGGCGTACGGCGGTTTCCAGCTCCATGCTCGACTGCAAAAAGCCGCCGTCCCCGGAGACCGACACCACCTTGCGCCCCGGATTGACCAGCCACGCGCCAATCGCCCACGGCAGCGCCACGCCCATGGTCTGCTGACCGTTGGAGATCATCACCTGACGCGCGCGGAAGCTGTAGAGGTAGCGGGCGATCCAGATGTGGAAGCTGCCCATATCGACGGTAAGCGTCACGTCGTTGTTCACGATGTCCTGCATGGCGCGCACGATGCGCAGCGGATGCAGGGCAAACTGGTTAAGCGATGCGCCGCGACGGTCGAGGAGGTCCCGCTGATGCTGGCGATCGACCAGAATTTCCGAGGCGCGCTGGCTCAGTTCAAGCTTGTGCTCAATGCGGCTGGCGAGCAGGTTCAGCGTGGCGGCGATATCCCCCACCAGCTCCAGATCGGGAACATACTTGCGCTCCTCATAGGCGGGCAGCACGTCAATGTGCACCAGCGTGGCGTCGCCGCTGTTCCACATGGACGGCTCGTATTCCACCGGGCTGTAGCCGATGCAGATAATCAGATCCGCCAGATGCAGCAGCCGGTCGCCCGCCTGGTTGTTAAACAGGCCGACGCGTCCGGCGAAGCGGGTGAAGTGCTCCTGATTGACCGCCCCGGCGGCCTGATAGGTGCTGGTGACCGGAATGCGGCTTTTCTCCAGCAGCTTGCGCAGCGCGGCGCTGTTGGCGGGCTGGCTGGCCATCAGGCCGAGTAAGATGACCGGGTTTTTGGCCTTTTCGATAAGCTTCGCCACGTCGTTAATCGCTGACTCCGGTGCCGGGCCCATCAGCGCAGGACCGCTGGCGGGCAAAATCGCCCCCGTGGTGGGCTGGTCGACAATATCCTGCGGCAGGCTGACAAACGCCCCGCCCGGTCTGCCGTGCTCGGCGGCGCGAAACGCGTTGGACACCACCTCGGCAATCGCGTCCGGGGAGTTCACTTCCACGGCGTATTTCGTCACCGGGCTGAACATTGCGACAGTGTCCATGCTCTGATGCACCAGCTTGGCTTTATCCGCCCGCTTCACCGCCCCGCCCAGCGCTACCACCGGGTCGCCTTCGCTGTTGGCGGTGGCAATACCGGTGATCAGGTTTGAACAGCCCGGTCCGGAGGTCACCAGTGCCACCCCGGCTTTGCCGGTCAGACGCCCCACTGCCGCCGCCATAAATGCCGCGTTGGCCTCGTGGCGTACGGGAATGATCTCGATGGAGGAGTCCAGCAGGGAGTCAAAAACCTTGTCGATTTTTGCGCCCGGGATCCCGAACACCTGCTTCACGCCCTGCGCTTCCAGCTGGCCGACAACCATATCGGCGCCGTGCGCCCACTGACGTGACTGTTTCTCACTGTTCACGGTAGTACTCCTGTTAGTTTTCAACGGCGCGGATAGCCGCATCAAGGTTGCTGGGGTGCAGATTGGCCTCTAAAAACGCGCTGTCGGCGGGCAGGTCGATCATCAGCTTGTGAATTTCACCGAAGGTGAGCACGCCGCTTTCCAGCTGGTAATCGAGCAGATGGCCGCCGCCCTGTCGATCGTCGGTGATGAAGTGTTCGTGATAGCCCGCCACGTTTATCCCCTGCATATGCTGCGGGGTACGGAACCCCACCAGCACGCCCTCGCGCTGGTTAAAGCGGAACACCGGCTGGTCGTCCAGCACGTCGGTCATCGCCCGATACGGCGGCGTCTGGCGCGGAACGGTGCGGGTGTGGGCATGGCGGAAGTTGCCGTCGATGCGCAGCGCGCAGAACAGGTTATCGGAGGGGATCTGCTGGTCGATCACGTCGTGGATCTGCTGACGGCTGACCGGCCCGTCGAAAGTTTTGCGGTACTGGGGCTGGAACCAGGTCATTACCGCGAACGGCGTTTTCTGCTCCGGCTTCGCGGCGCGGGCGCTGCCGTCGGCGCGCAGCTGGTATACCTGGCTGCTGAAGGCAATCATTTCGCCGTCCAGCTCGTTAAAGGTGCCGAGACCAAAATCGCCGTGTGCCAGCAGGTCAGCGATGGTGGTCTCCCCTTCGTAGACGCCGCTTAGCAGGGCGCTCATTAGCGATGTCTGATAGATCACGCTGTCAGGGTGTTGAGCCGAAAACCCGCGCAGGGTCTCGCATAAACTCGCCTCACAGTCGCATGCAGATGAATGCATCATCATGCTCGTCCTCTTCAACTTTATTTATAAAGGTTAAATAAATGTTGACCCGATTCAGCAGAGAGTTCCAATATAGAATCCATGCTGGTTTGAGACGTTTTTGATATGGAACTTCGTTATCTGCGCTATTTTGTCGCGGTAGCACGCGAGCGACACTTCACCAGGGCGGCCAACGCGCTGGGTATTTCACAACCTCCTCTGAGCCAGCAGATCAAACGGCTTGAGGAGGAAGTGGGCACGCCGCTGTTCAGGCGCCTGACGCGGGGCGTGGAGCTGACCGAGGCGGGAGAAGCCTTCTATGAGGACGCCTGTAAAATCCTGGCGCTGAGCGACGCCGCGCTGGAGAAAGCCCGGGGCATCGCGCGCGGGCTGAACGGCAATCTGTCGATTGGCATCACCAGCTCCGACGCTTTCCATCCCAAAATCTTCGCCCTGATTCGCCAGTTTCAGGTGCAGAACATGGCAGTGCAGGTTCACCAGGTGGAAGCCAACATGTCCTCGCTGACCACGATGCTGGCGGAGGGGGAGCTGGATATCGCCTTTGTGCGCCTGCCGTGCGAGAGCAGCAAGGTGTTCGAATTAAAAATCCTCGACCGGGAGCCAATGGTGGTGGCGCTGCATCGCGATCATCCCCTGGCGACGTGCGGCGATCTGGCGCTGGAGGAACTTCGGGATACGCCGGTGGTGCTGTTCCCGCAGGAGGTCGCACCGGGGCTGTACGACCGCGTTTACGGCAGCTGCGAGCGCGCCGGAATCGATATGCAGCACATGCTGCAATCTTCACAACTTTCCTCTTCCCTGAGCATGGTCTCCGCCGGCGGCGGGTTCGCGCTGGTGCCGAAATCCATGGCCGCTATTTCGCCGCCGAATGTCACCTACCATGCACTGCGCTCGCCAGAGCTTTATACCGATATCGCGCTCTGCTGGCGGCGCTTTGAGCGTTCGCGGACGGTGAAGCGGTTTCTGGCGATGATGAGCGAAGGGTAAGCGGGCCTACGGTTCGTGTCGCGGGTGGTTTTTTTTGTAGGCCGGGTCAGGCGTAGCCGCCACCCGGCAATGCCGTTCTGGAAGCCGCCTCGCAAACCTGCAAGCAACCTTATGTAATTCAGGGTTATCCCTTTTCATCCCTTCTTCGCAGTTTTAAAGTGCCTGCGTTGCGGCACATCCGCAGCCGGGCGTAGGAACCCGTTAGCATAAAGCGATATTTTTTGTCGCGGCAGCGCATATCCCGTTAGAATCACGGTGGCGCTGGCGGAGCAGCCGAAAGGCTGGCCGTTTTTCTTTATGCACGGTATTCCTACCTCCGTCAGCGCTACCCCCTCTGAGCGTAGGAACTCATCGGGCGGTTAATATTTTTTGCATAAAGAGGATGCCTTATGGCTACTATCCCTGGATTTTCTTACGCGCTTACTGAAGAAAGCGCTCTTCATCACCTTCTCCACCTGCAACTGCCTGAGTCTGCGGATCTCTTTGAACTCGCTGATGCCTGCACTGCATATGTGAGCGTGCTGGTTGAAACGGACGACGCGGTGACTTTTGCCACCCTTTGCGAGCGACTGCTGGCTGCGCTGAAACGGCTGCGCAAGAGTTGTGACTCAGAACTTCCGCCGTATTTGGTTGAACGGCTCATTGCGGGGGAAAAGATCGCCTCCTGCGTGCCGGAATGCTGGCAAGAAACGGCGCTACAGGTGGATTATGCCGTGGCGTTAACGCTGGCGGTAATGGGCGGGACGTTGTCTGCGAGCGTGGCGAAAGAACTGACCGGGCTGCTGCATGATATGGTCTGGCTGTTGGCGGAGTTTGTGAAAGAGCCTTATATAACGGCGCACTAAGGCGGGTGATGGGAGGCCGGAATACTGCTAGTCAGAAGCAGGATTTCGGCCTTGTGCAAAATACAATTTTGTTTGTTGAATATCCTTTAAGAGCTAAGAGCAGACCTTTCTTTTCAAATATCAAATACGCTATTCGCGTGGGCACGCTTAGTATCGGATTGAAACACTGCGCGATCTTTTTATATGACAAGCCTCCACATGACCAATAGCTGAAACATTTTTATATATTATCTATTAAACAGTGGATGAATGATAAATGTCCTTTTCATATCGGTTATATCTAAGTTTGGCTTATCAAAAGATGAGTATATAATCAGCGAGCTTGTTTTTTTGATTCCGATTACTCCAACAGTGAACCAAACCTTAAGTAGCTCCTCAAAGTTCATTATTATCTTCATATGATGTTCATCTTCTTGATTGTTTGCCAGCCTATCAAAGATATGCTGCGATATTTTCTCTTTATCTACTAGAGGAAGTATGGGTAAGTCAAACTCTGATATTGATAACAACGATAAAGCATCCAAATATTCCTCTATAAACGGATAAATACTTTTCCATTCGGTCACCAAAGCTCTTTTCCTTGAAGAATAATATTTTTCTTCGGCAACCATAATTATGTCCTCATTTAAATTAACTATACCATCGCACTCCGAAAGACATATGTTTACAAAATTTATAGCATCACGTGGCCTCAACATAGTTCTGTCTAGGATATAATCATCCGCTCCTATTCCATTGACGTGAAATCCAAATATATCTTTCATTGTTACAAGCTTCGAAGCTTGATATCTATTTTTTACTAAGTAATTAATTCTAGCGTCAATAATCTCTCTTATTTCTGTTTTATTCCATGAAATGGAATATATTAGAGATTGATCTTTTTCATCTTGCCTCAAACTACTCCTATAAATTCCCATAAGAATATCAGTCCTGATGGAAATAAGAACTTTAACTGACTTTATATCTAATAATTCTCTGAATGCCTCAAGAAGGGCATTGATAAAATCATATCTTATAACACTCGTACTTAACCAAGATTTATCTAAATCATCTATACTTATAACTATTCTAACTTGCTGCGAATCTGCAAACTCTTCCTTGAGGATTTTAATTAATTCTTTTTGTTTAAAGAGCAGCTCTCTACTTACGTAACTTGATGTTTCAGATTGAATTTTCGTTGCATCCGCATTACTGAGCTTACCACCTATATTTAATCCAGAACCTCCAATTTTTAAAGATAAATCGCTTTCCAGCTTATTACTTATTTCAACCAACGATTTGTCATTAAAAAAGTTCTCACGAAACTGTTCAATGTATTCATTAGCCACTTCTGGTTTATAAGGTCTTTTCTTCCCTCCAATTAAAGCTTTTACTTCATCAAAAAAGCTTTGATATGATGACCTATAGACTGCTGGGATAACCTTCATAAGCAAAACATGCAACCAAAGTGATTTATAAAAGCCTCTTAAATCTATCCCTTTTAATATTAAATCGGAAATAAAAACATTATTATTAATATGTTCAAAAATTGTATTTTCCGCTTCAATTGTATCATGAATCTTTATATTCCCTTTACTTAGTATTTTTTTTAGCAATGCAGATTTACCACTTCCCGTACGACCTACAATTATTCTTCTTGTGAAGTCTGGATTTTTTTCTGAAGAATCAAAATTAATTATTCCTTTAAACACATTTGATTCATAAAAGCATGAGTCAAGATAAGAATCTGTTTCAGCTTCTAACTTGCCAATCTCATCATTATTTCTGAATTTGTAGGAGTTCATATTTTGTTAGCTCCAAGTATTTTAGTTAAGGTGTAATTTTTCTTAAAACATTACATAAAGTGCTTTTAGATACTGATCACTATGGTCTAACTAGGTCTAATCATCTAATTTAATCATAAAAAAAATAACGTATGTTTTAGTCCACTTTACTTTATTGGTAGTTTGTCTTTACTTCCCCCATTAACAAACATAGTACAACTTCCGTTTCTAGCACGGTTGCCGCCCCCACCAATCACACTTTTCTATACTGTATTGATAACAATACAATCATCCACCATGCACACTATGTGTGATAGCAATTCCTGAATTCACCACGCAAATCAAACAAATCCCCCAAACCAAGCCATACCAGGCACCTTAATCTCTCACCACCATCACCTAAAAGTTCTGCACTCAATAAACGAGTTTCATTGTGACAAGCATGTAGAGAATTCACTCCCATCTCAGTTTCCAAATCGTCAACACACCATCCACCAACTATAATGTTTCCAGTCTAGAAACAAGGACAGCGATGCACGTAATCTCAAGAGCGCCTTTCGACACGGTCACCGGACAATTTCCTAATCAAGTACTCGCCCTGCACGATCTTTAGTGGGTATTAAAAAAGTAACACTACCCATCACCAGACGACATGCGAAAGCGCTTCCCCAGTCCGGACAGGATGAAATACCGGGAAAAATGGTGGGTCATTAATGTGGGAGGCGGGCATTTAAGAGTGATGTTTTTTGCTGATTTTGAGCGGGGAAAGATCTTCATCAAACACATCAGCACTCACGCAAACTATGACAAGCTCACGGATTACTACCGGAGAACGAAAGAATGAATTATGCAGCAGCCATCAAAGCGGCAAACGCTCTGACAAACGAGCTCCCTTTCCTGGGTTCAAGCCCGTCGCGACAAGACTACGAGGATGCGCTGGCACTGGTGGAGTATCTGATCGAGCACGACCCCGATAATCCGCTGGTAGACATGCTCACCGCCAAAATCGATAAATACGAAAATGAATCCCCGGAGTTTGCCGAATTTAACGCGCGTATTGCCAGCATTCCGTCAGGCGTTGCGTTATTGCGAACGCTGATGGATCAGTACCAACTCACTCAGAGCGATTTCGAGAACGAGATTGGTAAGAAGTCTCTGGTGAGTCGGATCCTGAACGGACAGCGCACGTTGACTCTGGATCATATGCGGGCGCTGGCGAAGCGTTTTGGTTTGCCAGTGAGTGCGTTTGTGGGGAATTGAGCGAGAACAGACTCTTTGTTCCCTATCCGTGATCTGTTTGATATCTGCTATTAAAAAATTTTAACAAATCAACAGGGGCAATATTTGCAGTCCACGGTTGAAAATTCCGGCTTTCATAATCCGCATCAACAAAAATGTATCTATTTCATATACCTGTTGCGACAACATTGACGGGATTTTTTATAAACGATAACGTCCCCCTGTCATTTAACTTTCTGTAATAGAAGAATTTATTAGGATTTTCTTAAATGGAGTTTAAGCAAATGTCTATAACCGTTTATATATGGTGCAAAAACGATGTCGGCGAGCGGGGAATAGCGCGATGAAATACTCAATCGTTCTGTTGCTATCGGCTCTCACCGTCCCAGCCATTGCAGCCAGCACTGACTGGCCATCAGCACTAAATGGAATCGCCTCTGGTGATGTAAACTGGATAGCGCAAGCCCCAACGCTGGCTGCCACGGCAGACGTCAAACAGGCGCAACAGCTGGAGGACGCCTTAGCCGCAGCGCTCATAACAAACACGAACGCAACGCTGAAAGCGCTCCGCACCATTGACGCTGGAAAGTGGCCGCACATGGTAGGCAGCGATATTGTCTGCACGCCGCCTTTAGAGAAATCCCCCGAAGAAATCGACGCGTTCTATCAGCGTACCCGCCAGGCGCTGCTGGAAACGTTTGACGGTGCTCAGTGCCTCTGGATTCTGGAGGCAACCATGGAAGAGGTGAAAGCAGAGAAAGCCCGTCAGGCTAAGTAGAGACGCTACCCGGCGCACAACGGCCGGGTCTTTTCTTCACTCCAGACCCAGGCTCACCCCGGCCCCTCACTCCCCGCCTCCAACAGCGGCACCACTACATCGCTGATGGGCACCGCAATGCCGTGCCTGCGGCCGTAGCGCTGGATGACGCCGTTACGGATATCCCACTCCATCGGGCGATCCGCCTGACGGTCAGCGAGAATCGACGTACCCAAATCCACGGGCGCGCGTTGGAAGTTCGCCAGAATCTCCTGCGCCACGTCATCGTTCAGCTTCGCCCCTTCAGCGCGGGCGACGGTCAGCCCTTCGCGCAGGTAGGCCAGCGCCAGCTCGCTGACATTCTCGCGCCTGAACATCCCGGCGCGGCGGTTGGCCAGCACCATCAGCCCGGCGACCGCGTTTTGCAGCAGCTTGCGCCAGGCGACGGTGGCGAAATCTTCCGAGAGCTCAACCGCGCAGCGCGTATCACGAAGCGCTTCGACCACCCGCTGCGCCTGGTGCACGTCCGGCAGCGTCAGGCGCGGTTTGGCGCGCAGCCAGACGGAGGCATCCGGCTCGCGCTGCGCCGGGAACCAGACCACCGACGGCAGCACCGTTGCGCCATTGACCAAAGGCTCAAGCTGCGCCTTCTGCTCTACGCCGTTTTGCAGCGCGCAGACCACGGTATTTTCATCGCACAGCGCGCGCAGCCACCCGGCGCTGTCGGAATTTTGCGTCGTTTTTACCGCCACAAAAACAAGATCTGCGGGGCGAGTAATGACGGACGGTTCGGTGAATACCGGACCGGGCACAACCGTTTCCCCCTCGTCGTAACGCAGGCGTAATTCCGGATGCGCGGTGCGTCCGCAGAGCAGCGGCGTGCGGCCAGCGTCATGCAACACCGCGGCAATGGTGGTGCCAATCGCACCGGGACCAATCAGCGCAATCACTGGATTCTCAGACATGGTTAACCCCTCTTTTCGCTAAGCCTGCTAACAGTTATACCACCCTGAAAAGTGAGCGCCACGTCGTTGTCTATACTCAACACACAACAGACAACGGAGTGCGCCATGCCTTTACCTGATTTCAAATCCTCTGAACCCTACACCCTCGGCATCGAGCTTGAACTCCAGGTGGTTAATCCGCCTGGATACGACCTGAGTCAGGACTCTTCCGCGCTTATCGCTGCCGTCAAAGACGACATCAAAGGCGGTGAAGTCAAACACGACATCACCGAAAGCATGCTCGAAATCGCCACCGGCGTGTGTGAGACCATCGACCAGGCGGCGGCGCAGTTCTCGGTGATGCAGCAGAGCATCCTGCGCGCGGCGGCAGAGCATCACATCCAGATCTGCGGCGGCGGAACGCACCCCTTCCAGAAGTGGCAGCGTCAGGAAGTTTGCGCCGATGAGCGCTATAACGTCACGCTGGAGCGCTTTGGCTATCTGATTTTACAGGCGACGGTGTTTGGCCAGCACGTGCACGTCGGCTGCCGGACCGGGGATGACGCCATTTACCTGCTGCACGGCCTGTCGCGCTTCGTGCCGCACTTTATCGCCCTGGCGGCCGCCTCGCCCTATATGCAGGGCACCGACACGAAGTTCTCCTCGTCGCGGCTCAATATCTTTTCGGGGTTCCCGGATAACGGCCAGATGCCGTGGGTTAACAGCTGGCAGGAGTTCGAGGGGCTGTTCCGACGCCTGAGCGCTACCAGCATGATCGACAGCATTAAAGATCTGCACTGGGACATTCGCCCCAGCCCGCACTTTGGCACCGTCGAGGTACGGGTGATGGATACCCCGCTGACGCTCGGCCACGCGATTAACATCGCCGGGCTGATCCAGGCGACGTCCCACTGGCTGCTGACCACGCGGCCCTATAAGCATCAGGAACGGGATTTTCTGCTGTACCGCTTTAACCGTTTTCAGGCGTGTCGCTATGGGCTGGAGGGGGTTCTGACGGACGTGCATACCGGCGAGCACAAAACCGTGGCGGACGATATCGCCTGGCTGCTGGAGCAGGTTGCGCCGTCGGCCGAGAAGCTCGGCGCAACGAGCGCCATCAAGGAAATTGCCCTGCTGTTAAAGCAGGGCAAGAGCGAGGCGCAGCGCATGCGGGACTTCATCGCCGACGGCGGCTCGCTTATTTCTCTGGTTCAGAAGCACTGCGAGCTGTGGGCGACGAGTCCGTAAGGCCGTGGCCCCACTCGCGCAGGCGCTGGAACAGCACGAACAGCGCGGGGATAAACACAATCCCTACCACGGTTGCCACCAGCATGCCGCTGAACACCGTGGTGCCAATGATTCGGCGGCTCTGGGCACCCGCCCCGGTCGCCAGCATCATCGGCAGGACGCCGATGATGAACGACACGGCGGTCATCATCACCGCGCGGAAGCGGCGCGATGCCCCTTCCCGCGCGGCATCGACAATCGCCATCCCGTCCATCCGCCGCGCGCGGGCGAACTCCACGATAAGAATCGCGTTTTTCGCCGCTAACGCGATCAGCAAGACCAGACCGATCTGCACGTACACGTCGTTGGCGTAGCCCGCCAGCCACAGCCAGACCAGCGCCCCGCCGATGGCGAACAGCACCGAGAGCATCACGCTCGCCGGGAGCGTCCAGCTCTCGTACTGCGCGACGAGGAACAGCCACGCCATCACCACCGCCGCCAGCACAATCCATACCGCCTGGTTGCCGGTCTGCTGCTCCTGATACGACATGCCGCTCCAGGCGTAGTCGTACCCGGCAGGCAGGCTCTGCGCCAGAATTTCGCCCATCGCCGCCATCGCGGTGCTGCTGCTTACCCCTTCCGCTGCCGAACCGCTTACCGATACCGACGGGAACTGGTTGTACTGCTGAATAAATGGCGCGCCGACGGTCGGCGTGATGGTGACGAGGTTGCTCAGACGCACCCGCTCGCCGCTGTTGCTGCGCACGAACAGCTCGCTGATTTGCTCCGCGCGCTCGCGCCACTGCATCTCGTTCTGCATCACCACGTGGTAAACACGGTTGTTGACGCTGAAATCCCCGGCGCGGGTGCCGCCGAAGGCGGTTTGCAGACTGCTGAAGATGCGCGACACCGGCACGTCGAGGCGGGCCGCACGCTCGCGGTCAACGGTCAGCGTCAGCTGCGGCACGTTGCTGCTCCAGGTGGTGAACACGCGGCTCAGCTGCGGATGCTGGTTGGCTTTCGCCAGCACCTCACGCGTGACGCGCTCCAGCTCCGCCGGGCTCTGCCCCGCCTGCGCCTGAATGCGCAGGTCGAAACCGGAGGCATTACCCAGCCCCGGCAGCGTCGGCGGCGCGAAGGTCATGATGGTCGCTTCCGGCAGGGCCAGCAGCTGGCGCTGAAGGGTGCCCATCACCTCGTCCAGCGGCGGGCGCTCGCTCCAGTCCTTCAGCATGATGGAGATAAACCCGCCGTTGGAGGCGCTGGTGCCGTTAAGGATGTTAAACCCGGAGACCTGAATCACGTCTTCTACCGCCGGGTTTTTAGCGATCAGCGCGCGCGCGGTGGTCATTACCGCTTCGGTGCGCTCCAGCGAGGCCGCTTCCGGCAGCTGGACGCTAGCGAAGAAGTAGCCCTGATCTTCCTGCGGAAGGAAGCCCTTTGGCATCGACATAAAGCTGAACACCACCACCGCCGCCGCGCCTGCGGTGGCCAGCAGCGCCAGCCACGGACGCCGGTTGAATACGCTCACTATCCGGGTGTAAAGCGTGCGCGTGGCGTCCAGCCCACGGTTGAACCCACGGAAAATGGCGGCAGGCTTCGCCGGGCGCGGGCGCAGCAGCATCGCGCAGAGCGCGGGCGTCAGGGTCAGCGCCACCAGGCTTGAGAGCGTGACGGCGGTGGAGAGCGTCACCGCGAACTGGCGGTACAGCTCGCCCACAATTCCCGGCAGGAGCGCAACCGGCACAAACACCGCCAGCAGCACCAGCGTGGTAGCAATCACCGGCCCGGCAATCTGGCGCAGTGCCAGCGCGGTCGCCGCCGTGCGGCTCTGCCCTTCCGCCATCAGGGTTTCGACGCTTTCCACCACCACGATGGCATCATCCACCACCATGGTCAGCGCCAGAATAATGGCGAACAGGCTCAGCGTGTTAGCGGAGTAACCGAGCGCGTAGAGCACCGCAAAGGTGCCCACCAGCGACACCGGAATGGCGAGCGCGACAATCAGCGTCGCGCGCCAGCTTTGCAGGAACAGGGACACCACGACCACAACGGCCAGCATGGTCAGCGCCAGCGAGACGCCAATCTCTTTAATGGTGGCGGCAACGAAGGTGGTGGTGTCGAATTTTACCTCGTAGACCAGGTCGTCCGGGAAGCGCGTCGAGAGACGCTCCAGCTCCGCGCGCACCGCGTCGGCCACGCGCAGGGCGTTGGCGGACGGCGTTGGGTAGATGCCAAGGTAAGCAGAGTCATGCCCGTTCAGCTGGGCGCCCGAGCTGTAGCTGCGCGAACCGAGCTCGATGGTGGCGACGTCCTTCAGGCGCACCAGCTGGCCCATCTCCCCGGCGCGAATAATGATGTCGGCAAAGTCTTCGGCCTGGCTTAAGCGCCCCAGCCCGTTGATGGTCAGCGTCTGCTGCTGGCCGTTGAATACCGGTGGCGTACCGATCTGGCCCGCCGCCCCCTGCACGTTCTGCTCGCGCAGCGCCTGCGCCACGTCATCGGTGGTCACGTTCAGGGCGTTCATGCGGTCCGGACGCAGCCAGATGCGCATGCTGTAGTCGCGCGCGCCGAACATCTGCACCTGCCCCACGCCGGGCAGACGCGACAGCGCCTCGCGCACCTGGGTGCTGGCGTAGTTGCTGACAAACAGCGGCGTGTGGGTGTTGTTCGGTGAGTAAAGACTTACTCCCATCATCAGGTTGGTGGCGCGCTTGCGCACCTGCACGCCGTTTTGCTGTGCTTCGGTCGGCAGCTGCGCCACGGCCTGCGCCACGCGGTTTTGCACGTCGATGGCAGCAAGGTCCGGATCGGTCCCCGCCGCAAAAGTGATGTTCAGGCTGTAGCTACCTTCATCCGAACTGGTGGACTCCATATAGAGCATGTGATCCACCCCGTTAAGCTGCGTCTCCAGCGGCGTGGCGATGGCCTCCGCCACGTCAGCCGAGCTGGCGCCCGGCCAGCTGGCAGAAACATTCACCACCGGCGGGGTGATCTGCGGATACTGCTCCACCGGAATGATCCTCAGCGCGATAGCCCCCAGCAGGGTGATGACCAGCGCAATCACCATCGCGAAGCGCGGGCGTTTGATGAAAAACGTCAGCATGATGGCTCCTTAATTGAGTATCTGGACGGCAGCGCCGGGCTGCACGCGCTGCGCGCCGTCGGTAATCGCTCGCTCACCGGGCTTCACGCCGAAGGCAATCTGAAACTGCTGGCCGATCTGCCCGGCCACGTTCAGCGGGCGCCTTTCGGCTTTGCCGTCGGCGTTAACCACCCAGGCGAAGAACCCGTCGCCGTTCTGCTGGACCGCGGCGGCGGGCAGCGTCAGCACCGGCTGCTCGCTCGCCGGACGCAGATAGACATTCACGTTGCCGCCGGGCAGCAGCTGGTGGCGCGGGTTAGCGAACTCGGCGCGCAGCATCACGCTGGCGGTGCGCGGATCGATGCGGTTGTCCACGGACGTCAGTTCCCCGCCGACGCGCTGACCGTTGCTGTCGATCAGCGCCTGCCAGGCCTGCTTCATGGCGCTGATATCCGCGTGCTGTCCGGCTTTGGTGGCAAACGCCCCCTCTTCCAGCGCAAAGGCGATGCGGATGGGATCGAGCTGGACCACCTCCACCAGCACGCCGCTGGCAGGATTCACCAGGCTGCCCACATGGAACTGGCTGTGGCCCACGCGACCGTCAATCGGTGAGGTGATGCGGGTGTAGTTCAGGGTGACGCTGCGGGTGTCGAGCCGGGCTTTCGCCTGCTCCAGCGCGGCGCTCGCCACGTCGCGCTGCATGCGGGCGTTGTCCACGTCGTGACGGCTGATAGCGTTGCTGCTGCCCAGACTTTCGAAGCGGGAAAGCTGCTGCTGCGCCTGACGCAGCGTGGCTTCGGCGCTTCTCACTTCGGCCTGCGCCAGACGCAGGGCGGCACGCGGCTCGGCGTCGTCCAGCTCGAACAGCACGTCGCCTTTTTTCACGTACTGCCCGTCGCGGAAGTTGATTTTCGTTATCACGCCTTCCGTGCGTGCGCGCAGTTCAACGGTGTGAATGGCTTCGATGCGGCCCGGGATCTGGCGCTCGGCGGCGTGGGCGGTCTGCTCCACGGTGGCGACGCGAACGGGGACCGCGGCGGCGAAGACGGGTTGCAGGGTACTGACAAGAAGTGCGAACAGGAGTGGAAGTTTCATGGGAGTACCTCAGCGTTGTTTCTCCCCTCACCCCGGCCCTCTCCCCAAAGGGGCGAGGGTTAGGGTGAGGAGTAAGATTTTCGTTATGCAGCCTTACGGAAACTGCGGGTCAGTCGCTTCTCGATTTCGACGACGAAGAACATCACCCCAGCCACCGCCAGCGTCACGAACCAGTAGCGCAGCGGCAGCGCTTCGGTGCCGAACAGCATCTGCATAAACGGCAGGTAGATAATGGCCGCCTGGAGCAGGAACAGTACGCCCGTCACCAGCCAGATCCCTTTGTTCGCCAGCAGGCCGCGGTTGAGGGAGAACCCTTCGGTGTTGCGGCAGTTAATCATGTACACCCACTGGGCGCAGACCAGCATCTGCAGCAGCACGGTGCGGATGAACTCCGCGCTGTGCCCGCGCGGGGCCAGCCAGGCTTCAAGCGCAAAGGCGGCGATGGCAATCATGGTGCCGACGAAGGCCACGCGCCATACGGCGTAGGCATCCATCACGTGCTGCCCGGTCTGGCGCGGCGGGCGGCGCATGATGTTGCGCTCGGCGGCCTCAAAGGCCAGGCCGAAGGAGAGCGTGGCGGAGGTCGCCATGTTCATCCACAGAATCAGCACCGGCGTTAGCGGAATGATATTCCCCGCCAGCAGCGCAATCACGATCAGCAGCCCCTGCGCCAGGTTGGTCGGCATAATGAACAGGATGGTTTTCTTCAGGTTGTCGTAAACGCGACGCCCCTCTTTCACCGCGCTGGCGATGGTGGCGAAGTTATCGTCCGTCAGGACCATGTCCGCCGCCTCTTTGGTGACTTCCGTGCCTTTGATGCCCATCGCGATGCCGACGTCCGCCTGGCGCAGCGCCGGGGCATCGTTTACGCCGTCGCCGGTCATGCCGACGATTTCGCCTTTATCCTGCAACGCTTTCACCAGGCGCAGCTTATGCTCCGGGCTGGTACGGGCGAAGATGTCATACTTCACCGCCGCTTCCGCCAGCTCGGCATCGTCCATTTTCTCCAGCTGATAGCCGGTGACCGCCTGCTCGCTGTTGCTGATCCCCAGCATCTGGCCGATGCTCATCGCCGTCTGCGGGTGATCGCCGGTGATCATCTTGACGCGGATCCCCGCCTGCTGGCAGGCGTTAATCGCATCAATCGCTTCCGGGCGCGGCGGATCCATCATTCCGGCGATGCCGAGGAAGATCAGGCCGTGGCTCAGGTCGTCGTGCGTCAGCTCCTGCCCACCGTTCGCCGGCTTGAACGCCGCGGCGACCATGCGCAGCCCCTGACGCGCATAGCGCTCCATCTCCGTTTCCCAGTACGCACGGTTGAACGCTTGCGCACCGTTACGCGTCTGCTGCTGGTTGCACAGGGCGAAAATGACGTCTGGCGCGCCGGTAATCAAAATCTGCTCCTCACCGCCAATCTGGTAGTGGGTGCTCATGTACTTGTACTGAGAATCGAACGGGATCTTGTTAACCAGCGTGGTCGCCACCGGCTCAAGGCTGGCCTTCGCCGCCAGCACCTTCAGCGCGCCCTCGGTCGGCCCACCGGTAATGCCCCACAGGCCGCGCTCGTCCTGAATCAGCTGGCTGTCGTTGCACAGGTCAACGGTGCGCAGGTACTGCTCCAGGACGGTGCCCGGCTGGATCTGCACCGGCTCGTCGCTGCCTTCCAGGTAGATATTGCCTACCGGCTCGTAGCTGTTGCCGTCCACGCGGTAGCAGACGTCGGCGGTGATGATGGCTTTTACCGTCATCTCGTTCATGGTCAGGGTCCCGGTTTTATCCGAGCAGACCACGGTCATCGCGCCCAGGGTTTCAACCGTCGGCAGCTTGCGGATAATCGCCCGCTTGCGCGCCATCGCCTGTACGCCCAGGGAGAGGATGATGGAGATAATCGCCGGCAGACCTTCCGGTACGGAGGCGACCGCCAGGCTAATCAGGGAGAGCAGCAGCTCGCCCATCGGGATCTCGCGGAACATCAGGCTGAAGACGAACAGCGCGGCCATCATCGCCAGAATAATGACGAAGATGGCTTTACCCAGCTTGTCCATCTGCACCAGCAGCGGGGTGCGGTGCTTTTCAATGCCCGCCATCATCTGGTTGATGTGGCCGAGCTCCGTATCCTGGCCGGTGGCAATGACCACGCCCACGCCGCCGCCCGCGCTTACCGTCGTACCGGAAAAGACCATATTGGTGCGGTCGCCCAGCGGTAATTCGCCGCTCAGCGGATTCGTGTGTTTATCCACCACGGTGGACTCACCGGTGAGAATCGCCTCCTCCACGCGTAAATTATGCGCCTCGATTAAACGCATATCCGCCGGAATACGATCCCCCGCGCGCAATACAATAATATCGCCCGGAACTATTTCCGTCGTTGGTATGGTTTCATGGTTGCCGTTGCGAATAACGCGCGCCTCGCTGGAAAGCATATTGCGAATACTCTTCAGCGATTTTTCCGCGTTGCTTTCCTGAATGTGGCCAATTAGCGCATTGATGACCGCCACGCCCAAAATTACCAGCGTATCGACCCAGTGTCCCATTACCGCCGTTAATACCGCGGCGGCCAGCAGAACGTAAATCAGCACATCGTTAAAATGGGCCAAAAAACGCAGCCAGGCGGGTTTGCCTTTTTTCTCCGGCAGCGCGTTCGGACCCTGTTTTTGCAGACGCGCCTGCGCCTCTGCACGATCCAGACCGCTGGCCTGGCTCTGCACGTGGGTAAGCACCTGCTCTGCGGTCTGCTGGTATGCCAGCCCGCCGGAAGGCGGCACGTTTGGGGAGTATTTTTTTTCAGTCATCATATTTTTCCTTCAATTTCCGGTGAACAGAAGCCTGAATTCCTTTCTGGCTTAAATAAATTGATTTTAAAGTCTTGCGGGTAAAATTGATCTACCGCAATATATTTACCACTGGGTTATTCAAAATTGATTAAAATTATTTCGACGAGCTGATTTTTACAAAATATTTCTAAACCAATCCTAAACGAGGGGGAACCATGTTTGGTATTTATCGCGGACGGCGCCTGGCGTTATACATTGTCGCAGCCATTGTTATTGCGACGTTAATTGGATATAGTACCTATATGTTTGTAAAATTATTTTCGTGATGTAGACATTTATTTACATAGCGCGATATTAATTTAATCATCAGGATTAAATTATTCTCCTTCCGCGCATTATTCTTCGGGGGAAGGAATTATTTAATTTAAAAAGGGCCGCCGGGTTGATATTGCTTTACGTTAAAGGATGCCGGACAATGACATTTTTAACTGACGATTAACATTACGATGAAACACCCGTTGGAATCGCTGCTGACTGCGGGGGGCATTTTATTGATGGCCCTGATCTCTTGCTTACTGCTACCCGCGCCGTCGCTGGGTCTGGTGCTGGCGCAGAAGCTGGTTCAAACCTTTCATATGGTCGATCTGAACCAGCTCTACACCATTTTGTTCTGCGTGTGGTTTTTACTGCTCGGCGCTATCGAATTCTTCATCCTGCGTTTCGTCTGGCGCCGCTGGTTTTCACTGGCGTCGTAGGCCAATAAAAAAGCCGGGTAGCAGCGATGCCTTACCCGGCCTTTGTTTCGTCAATTTCAATGCGCCCGACTATGGTTCTCTTTGCGGTAAGCCCCGGGCGGCTGATGGAAGGTGCGGGTAAAGATGCGCGTAAAGGTCTGCTGCGATTCAAAGCCGTAGCGCAGGCAGATTTCGTACACGCGCTCGTCAGATTCACGCAGATCCCGCGCCGCCAGCAGCAGCTTGCGCTCGCGGATGTAGCGCCCCAGGCTTTCGCCTTTGTACTGCATAAACAGCCGCTGTAAATGCCACTTGGAGTAACCCGCGTGGCGGGCGATCTCTTCGATGCGTAGCGGCTGGTGTAGGTTGTCATCGATCCATTCGACAATCGTATCAATGACCTGAGCGGAAATCGTCATGCTGCTCTCCCCCTCTGTTTCTTGGTTCAACATTATTCCCACCACTCACGAAATTGTTGCGTGCTATCGCTCACCCGGACCGGCTCGCCCAGCTCCGGCGTCAGCAGCCGATAATTTTTGTCCTTGCTGGCCCGCGCCAGCTGGATCAGCGGATCGTTCCAGGTGTGTTTCGCCAGCACGAAGCGTCCGTTATGCCCCGGCACCACCGCTTTCGCATTGAGGTCCGCCGAGGCCTGCGCCGTTTCATCCGGCAGCATGTGGATGTACTTCCAGTCCTGGTCGTACTGGCCGTTTTCCATGATGGCTAAATCCACTTCGCCAAACTGCTCGCCGATGGCCTTAAAGTGCGGGCCATAACCGGAATCGCCGCTGTAGTAGACCTTTTGCTCTGGCGTGACAAACATAAAGCTGCCCCACAGGGTCTGGTCACGCTTAATGCCGCGCCCCGAGAAGTGGCGCGCGGGCAGGACATGAACCGTCAGCGCATCGCTGATGTGCACCGACTGGTTCCAGTCCCGTTCGTCGATAATTTCAGGCTTCATTCCCCAGTAGCGCAGGTGGGATCCCACGCCGAGCGGCGTAACGACGCGCTTCACCTTCGGCAGCAGCGCCCGGATGGTGGCGTAGTCCAGATGGTCGTAGTGATCGTGCGAGATGATCAGCAGGTCGATTTCCGGCATGCTCTCCGCGCGCCACGGATACTCTCCCGCAAACGCTTTATTGAGGAACGAGAACGGCGCGGCGTAGTTGCCGAGGACCGGGTCGATCAGAATGCGTTTTCCCGCCAGCTGCATATACCACGAGGAGTGGCCGAGCCACACCAGCGTATCCTGCTCCAGAGGCAGGCTCGCCAGATCGGTTTTCACCAGCGGCAGCGGCTGCGCCGGACGAGCGTTTTCGGTTTTACGGGTCAGGAACTGCCACCACGCCACCAGCATGTTTTGCTGCCCGGTAAAGCCAGGCGTCGGGAGCGCGTTGTGAAACTTCCCGTCGCGATAGTGCGGAGAAGCCTCCACTTCCGTGAGCTGCGCACCCTGCGGCGGCTGGCCAAATCCGGCATTCAGAACAAACGGTAAACTCGCAGCTGAAGCAATAATCATGAGGAACACCACGCAGATGAAGAGAGGCTTTTTCATATCCTGACCCGATAACGCGCGCCATCCGATGGTTTACGCGAGGGAAACTTGATTATGAGTGAGTAAGCACTCATTATAGATATGATGATAAAGTCGTCAAGACGTTTTCGATCTTTGACATTCCGCGTTGCAGCGTGTCAAAGCACGTGTTTCAATCAGGGTTTTTATAATTGAAAGGGGGAAAAATTTAGTGGCACGTCCGAAGAGTGAAGATAAAAAACAGGCCTTACTGGAAGCCGCGACGGTGGCATTTGCACAGTCAGGTATTGCCGCCTCAACGGCGTTAATTGCCCGTAATGCGGGCGTCGCTGAAGGCACGCTGTTTCGCTACTTTGCTACCAAAGACGATCTGCTGAATGCCCTTTACCTGCACCTCAAGCAGGATCTTTGCCAGACCATGCTGGCGAACCTCGATCGCACCCTCACGCTTCCTAAAGAGCATACCCGCAATATCTGGAACAGCTACGTGGACTGGGGGATTCGTAACCCCGTTGCGCATGCGGCGATCCGCCAGATTGGCGTGAGTGAAAAGCTAAGCGCTGAAACGGAACAGGCGGTGAAAGAGATGTTCCCGGAACTTCACGAGCTATGCCGCCGTTCGGTGCGCCCGGTGTTTATGTCCGATGAATTCAAAACGTTTGGCGATGCGCTTTTCTTATCGCTGGCGGAAACCACCATGGAGTTTGCCACCCGCGATCCGTCCCGCGCCACCGATTTTAAAGCGCTGGGTTTCGAAGCCATGTGGCGCGGGCTGGCTCAGGAGGATAACGATGGACAGTAAATCCCTGCAGGCGCACGCAAAACGCGTCGCACTGGAGATGCCTTTCACCGAACACTGCTGGCCGTTTGGCCCCGAGTACGACGTGTTTAAGGTGGGCGGGAAAATTTTTATGCTGATGGCCACCGCGCACGGACGCCCCCACGTTAGCCTGAAATCCGACCCGGAAAAATCCCTGTTAAATCAGCAGATTTACCGTGGCGTTGAGCCGGGCTACCACCTCAATAAAAAACACTGGATTTCGCTCTACGGCACCGAGGACATCACGCCAGAACTGGTCGCCGACCTGATCGAGGATTCGTGGAACCTGGTCGTCGATAAGCTGCCGAAAAAAGACCAGAAATGGATACGCCCTGCCTGATTGTTCGTCTGTGCCGAACAGTATAACCGCTCGAATCGCACTTATCTTTTGCCGCTTCGCGCGGTAATCTGCTCTCCTTTCGCGCCCGCGCACGGGCGAATTTCATTACCAGGAGTAGTTATGGATATCATTTCTGTCGCCCTGAAACGCCACTCTACCAAGGCGTTCGACCCAACCAAAAAACTGACCGCTGAAGAAGCAGAGAAAATCAAAACCCTGCTGCAGTACAGCCCGTCCAGCACCAACTCCCAGCCGTGGCACTTCATTGTGGCCAGCACCGAGGAAGGAAAAGCCCGCGTGGCGAAATCCGCCGCGGGCACTTACGTGTTCAACGAACGCAAAATGCTGGACGCCTCTCACGTGGTGGTGTTCTGCGCGAAAACCGCGATGGACGACGCCTGGCTGGAACGCGTTGTCGACCAGGAAGAGGCCGATGGCCGTTTCAACACGCCGGAAGCTAAAGCCGCGAACCATAAGGGCCGCACCTACTTCGCCGATATGCACCGCGTGGATCTGAAAGATGACGACCAGTGGATGGCGAAACAGGTTTACCTGAACGTCGGTAACTTCCTGCTGGGCGTGGCCGCGATGGGTCTGGACGCGGTGCCGATTGAAGGCTTTGACGCGGCGATTCTGGATGAAGAGTTTGGCCTGAAAGAGAAAGGCTTCACCAGCCTGGTGGTGGTCCCGGTCGGGCACCACAGCGTGGAAGATTTTAACGCCACGCTGCCGAAGTCTCGTCTGCCGCTGAGCACGATTGTGACTGAGTGCTGATCGTTTCGGGCACGCCCGCTTGAGGCGTGCCCGTTTTCAATAAAGCGTAATCTGCGGATGCTTTATCCCGCACACCAGCGCATAACGCGTTAATGTATCGAGACTCGCCCGGGTAATATTCGCTTCCATTCTTGAAACCGTTGGTGCGCTGACGCCCATCCGCTCCGCCACCTGGGCGCGCGTCAGGCCAGCATGATTGCGCCATTGCGCCAGCATCTCCCGCAAACGCTCCTTGCGCTCTTCTGCATCAAAGGAAGCCTGAACCTCTGAATCGCTTAACAGTTCAGCCCTGAGTTCATCCCAGTCAATAATCTTCTTGCTCATCCAACATCTCCTGTTGTCGCTTCAGTGCCAGACGAAGTTCAGCAGAGGGCGTTTTTTGCGTCTTCTTAACAAACACGCGCAAAAGAAAAATCGTCTTTTCCCGCTGGTAAACATAGATACCTCGGGTATGGATCAGCCCAACGGTCCTTATTTCAAACAGGCCATGCGGCAATGGTTTGCTGTCAGGTTCCCGAAGAGCCGTCGGGTTTAAACGCAATTTATCAAGCTGGCGAATCAGCTTCGCCTTCACCCCAGCAGGTAGTAAGAGAATCTCTTCCCTTACCGCCTCATGAACGATAAGTCTGAACACGATATTTCATCCCTGATGATATTAGCATATAAGGCAATTTGCATTAAAGGCTAATTTAGCTTTTCGTGTCCCACCTTACCCATTTTTAACAGGAAGAACCGGAGCCGCTTTGATTACCTGAAAGCGCCTCTCAAAAAACTTACTTCCCCTGCGCCGCCAGCCATTCCATCGCCCTTTCCCCCGCCTCATCCACCGGGAGATACACCAGTAGCCGCGATCCGTTTCGCGGCGCGGAGTACCAGTACATCTGCTGCAGCGTAAAATCTCCCAGTTCTGGATGGGTAAACAGCTTGAGCTGGTTCTCCACGCCGCGCACGTCGTTGCGCTGGTGCCACAGGGTTTTGAACTCTTCGGACACCGCGAAGAAGCGCGCCAGTTTGGCCTCCCACAGCGGGTCGCCCCGGTGTTCGGCCATCGCCGCGCGGAAATAGGAGACGAAAATCGGCAGCACGTCGTCGCGTCTGCCGAGACGAGCGCGCCACGCCGGATGGGTAAGGAACAGGTAAATACAGTTGCGGTCTTCCGGCGGGATGGCGTTGAAATCGACGCCCATGAGATGCCCGAAGCTGTCATTCCACGCGACGATGTCGAAGTTGGGCTTCTGAATGCTGGCGGGTTTAGGCATCAGGGTATCGAGCAGGCGGCGCGTGCCTTCGCTGATGCCCTCGCAGCAGACCGCCTGCGGGGCTTCACCCGGCGGCAAGCCGGCGAGCACGAAAAGATGCCGGGCCTCGGTCGGGGTGCACTGCAGCGCTTTTGCGATGGCGGCCATCACTGCGCTGGAGGGGTTGACGTCCCTGCCCTGCTCAAGCCAGGTGTACCAGGTCACGCCCACGTCAGCGAGCATCGCCACCTCTTCCCGGCGCAGGCCCGGCGTGCGCCGCCGACCGCTGCGCGGCAGGCCGAGACGCTGGGGATCGAGGCTTTCCCGCCGGGCGCGTAAAAATGCCCCCAGCTGTTTTCGGGTGTCATCCTGAAGTGAGGTGACGGGTTCAGACATCAAGGCCATAAATCCCCCTGCATGGTAGTGCCAGTACCAGTATAAGCAAGAACTGGTACCCGTTTATCAGATGGTTGATGCTACGACCATCTGATGAATGACGCAATGGAGTTACCATGAATACGTCAGTTGTTTCACCGGGTCGCGCAGGCCTGATATTGCTGTTAACCGGCCAGATGCTGCCGATGATTGATACCTCAATTACCAACGTGGCGCTGGACGCCATCACCCACTCGCTGCATGCCACCGCCACCGAGCTGGAGCTCATTGTCGCTCTCTACGGCGTGGCCTTTGCCGTCTGCCTTGCGCTCGGCAGCAAGCTGGGGGATAACCTTGGCCGCCGTCGCCTGTTTATGTGGGGCGTGGCAGTTTTTGGGCTGGCCTCGCTGCTGTGCGGGATGGCGGGAAATATTGAACAACTGCTGGCCGCACGCATCGTTCAGGGCGCGGGGGCAGCGCTCATCATGCCGCAGATCCTCGCCACGCTGCACGTCACGCTAAAAGGTAGCGCCCACGCGAAAGCCATTAGCCTGTTTGGCGGCATTGGCGGGATTGCGTTTATCGTCGGGCAGATGGGCGGCGGCTGGCTGGTGTCGGCGGATATCGCCGGGCTGGGCTGGCGTAACGCCTTCTTTATCAACGTGCCGATTTGTCTGGTGGTGCTGGCGTTAAGCCGCCGCTACGTGCCGGAAACCCGTCGTGAAACACCGTCGCGCATCGACTGGACAGGCACCGTGCTGCTGGCCCTCATTCTTTGCTGCCTGCTGTTCCCGATGGCGCTCGGTCCCCAGTGGCACTGGCCGTGGTCGCTGAAGGTTATGCTTCTTGCCATTATTCCGCTGGCCTGGCTGATGGCGCGGAACGCGCGCAAAAAGGAGAGAGAGAATGCCCATCCGCTGATCCCGCCACGCCTGCTTCAGCTTCGCAGCGTTCGCTTTGGCATCGTGATTGCGCTGCTCTTTTCAGCGTCTGGTCCGGGTTTATGTTCTGTATGGCGCTGACCATGCAGACCGGTCTGGGGATGGCGCCGTGGCAGTCCGGGAACAGCTTTATCGCCCTGGGCGTGACCTATTTTATCTCTGCCTGGTTCGCGCCACGGTTGATTGCCCGCTACAGTACCAGCACGATTCTGCTGACGGGTCTGGCAATTCAGATAATCGGCCTGCTGGCGCTCATCGCGACGTTCCGGATTTGGGGCGTAAACAACACCGCGCTGACGCTGGCCCCTGCCACCGGGCTGGTGGGCTACGGCCAGGCGCTGATTGTAAACAGCTTCTACCGCATCGGGATGCGCGACATCCAGCCTGACGACGCAGGGGCCGCAAGCGCCATTCTCAGCACGCTGCAGCAGGCCGCGCTGGGTCTGGGACCGGCCATTTTCGGGGCGATTTTGCTGCACGGGCTGCAGCATTACCACGGGGATTACGCGCAGGCGATTACCCTTTTCCTGGCGGTGGAAACCGGCCTGATGGTTATCCTGGCGCTGGCGACGCTGCGCATGCGTCATCGTCTCTGCCTGCCGGTAGTGAAGGTCTGTGAGGCCGCCAAATAACCCTGTGAATTTGCATAATAGATCCGCAGCCGCCATTATGGGGCTGCAACAATACAGGAGACGTTATGCAGGAATTAATTGCTCAGGTTGAAGAGTTAGGGATTGAAATTAATCACACCACCTCTTTAGTGATTATCTTTGGTATTATTTTTCTCACCGCCATCATTGTTCATTTTATTTTGCACAAACTGGTGCTGCGCGCATTCGAGAAACGCGCGCAGGCCAGTAGCCATTTATGGCTGCAAATCATTACCCAGAATAAATTATTTCACCGTCTGGCCTTTACCCTGCAGGGGATAATCGTCAACGTTCAGGCGGTACTGTGGTTGCAAAAAGGCAGCGAAGCGGCGGAAATACTCACCACCTGCGCGAAGCTGTGGGTGATGGTGTATGCCCTGCTCTCCTTCTTCTCGCTGCTGGACGTGATATTTAATCTGTCGCAAAAGATGGCGACCGCCTCGCAGTTGCCGCTGAAGGGGATCTTCCAGGGCATCAAGCTGGTGAGCGCTATCCTGGTGGGGATATTGATTATCTCCCTGCTGATCGGCCAGTCCCCGGCGATTCTGATCAGCGGTCTGGGTGCGATGGCCGCCGTCCTGATGCTGGTGTTTAAAGACCCGATACTCGGCCTTGTGGCGGGTATTCAGCTTTCCGCCAACGACATGCTCAAGCTCGGCGACTGGCTGGAGATGCCGAAGTACGGCGCTAATGGTACGGTGACGGACATCGGCCTGACGACCGTTAAAGTACGCAACTTCGATAACACCATCACCACCATTCCGACGTGGGCGCTGGTCTCCGACGCCTTTATCAACTGGAGTGGGATGTCCGCCTCCGGCGGGCGACGCATCAAGCGAAGCCTGAATATCGATACCACCAGCATTCATTTTCTCGACGAGCAGGAGCAGCAGAAGCTGATTCAGGCAAAACTGCTGAAGCCTTATCTGGCCGCGCGCCATGAGGAAATTAGCCTGTGGAATCAGCAGAACGGCGAAGGGGAATCGGTATTAAACCTGCGCAAGATGACCAATATCGGCACCTTCCGCGCCTACCTGAATGAATATCTGCGTAACCATCCGCGTATTCGTAAAGATATGACGCTGATGGTGCGCCAGCTGGCGCCGGATGCCAACGGGCTGCCGATTGAAATATATGCCTTTACCAATACGGTAATCTGGGCGGAATACGAAGATATTCAGGCCGATATCTTCGACCATATTTTCGCGGTAGTGGATGAGTTTGGCCTGCGTATTCACCAGTCGCCGACCGGGAACGATATTCGCTCCCTGGCAGGCGTTATTGCCAGATAATCAGGTGCTGGCGCGGGAAATAAAGCGCCAGTCCATCATCACCCTTTCCGTGGGCGCATCCGGGTTGTCGATTTTGTTTAAGAGAAGATTGACCGCCTTGCGCCCGATATCGCGCGACGGCTGTTCGATGGTGGTAAGTGAAATCATGTCCGCCAGCTCCGTACCGTCAAAGCCGACCACGGCAATATCCTCTGGCACCCGCAGACCTGCCTGCTGAATGGCGCGCAGCGCGCCCGCCGCCAGCGTATCGGAAACGGCAAATACCGCATCCGGCGGATTATCTTTTAACAGGTTTTGCATCGCCGCCATGCCCGCCCCGGAGCTGAGATCGCTGGCATACTCCACCGCCTGATAGTCCAGATCCCGCAGGTGGAGCACACTCTTGTAGCCGCGTTCGCGCAGGCGGGCATATTTGTAGCTGAGATCGTGGTTGATCATCGCGATACGCTTGCGGCCGCCGTCGGCCAGCTGGCTGACGGCATGCTGTGAAGCGTCCACATCATTGATGCCGACGCAGGAGACCGCGCCCGCATCGGCGTATTCGGCGCACTGCACCCACGGTGCAGAACCAATCAGCGCGGCAAGTTCCGGCAGCTTCGAGAAGGCGTCCATGGTGATAATGCCGTCGACGATTTTGCCGGAGAGCAGGCTCAAGCCCGAGCGGGAGCGCTCGATGTCCGAGCCGGAGTTACACAGCAGAATGCGGTAGCCGTTTTTCTCCGCCTCGGCTTCGATGCCCTTCACCACTTCGGCGCAGAACGGGTTGGCGATGTTGGACACCATCACCAGGATCATATAGCTGCGAGCGGTGCGCAGCTGACGGGCGAGCAGGTTTGGCTGGTAGTTGCTCTCCTGAATCGCCTGCAGAACGCGCTCGCGGTTTTTCGCCTTCACGGTGTCGCTGTTATTCAGCACGCGAGAGACCGTTGCCACGGAAACCCCGGCCAGCTGAGCGATTTTCTGAATTGACATAGCGACGATACATCCTGCGGTTAGCGTTTTGTGCAGGCTACCATAAATTTGTTGCCCGGCGAACCGGGCAACGCGTTATTGTTCCACGCGCACCCAGCGCTGCAGCTGATGGCTTTTCACAATGGCATCAATGATATACATCACGTTTGCGCCATCGTGAAACGTCGCAAACTGCGGCGTCTCCGACATTGAGCCCGCCTGCACGGCACGGTAAAACTGCGCCATCATATTTTTAAAAGCATCCGGCCAGCCTTCAATGTGCCCGCCGGGGAAGTGGGCGCTGTCAGCCACGTCAGGGTTCATCAGGCCTGGATCGTCGGTGAGCGTCTGGTTTGCCCGGTCGCGATGGCCGATCCACAGCTGCTGCGGGATCTCCTGATCCCATGCCACCGACCGTTCGCTGCCGTTGATCTCAAACGTCAGGCGGTTTTTACGCCCGGCGCTCACCTGCGAGACGCTAAAGCAGCCCTTGCTGCCGTCGTCAAAGCGGAACAGCACCGAGCCGAAGTCTTCGGTCGTGACTGGTTTGTCTTCATACTCCGCCTGTTCGTCATGGGAGAAGGTTTGATTCCCGCCCTTGCTGGCCCTGCGCGTCGGCCAGACGATGGATAAATCAGCCATCACCTCGGTAATGCGCCGCCCGGTGACGAACTGCACCGTGTCGCACCAGTGGGAGCCGATATCCGCCACCGCGCGCGATGCGCCGCCGAGCGCGGCATCCACCCGCCAGTTGTAGTCGGTTTCCAGCAGCATCCAGTCCTGTAGGTAGCTGCCGTGTGAGGCAAAAATCCGCCCGAGGCTGCCCGCGCGCAACATGCTCGCCGCCTGACGCACCATCGCAAACTGGCGATAGACGAAGCTCACGCCATGCACCACGCCCGCCTGCTCCGCCAGCGCCACCAGCTCGCGCGCCTCCTCAGGCGTCATGCACAACGGCTTTTCGGAAAACACGTGTTTGCCCGCGCGCAGGATCTGGCGGTTAATCTGTGCGTGCAGGTGGTTCGGCGTGCAGTTGTGCACCACGTGCAAATCAGGGTGCGCGAGCAGCTCCTCAACGCTGCCGTACGCGTGCGGTACGTTTAGCAGGCGCGCCTTTTCCTGCGCCTTAACGAGCGAGCCGTCGCACAGCGCGACCACCTGAACAAACCCGAGGCGCCTGAGCGCCTCGATATGTGCCGGGCCAATAAACCCGCTGCCGACGATCCCGACGTTAATCATGACTGCCCCCTGCGGCGAAATCATCAAACGCCCGTCCGGAAACGGGAATGATATGGCGGCGGATAAATTCGCTGCCTTCGCGCGCGCCGGTATCGCCGTCCTTCAGGCAGCACTCCCACTCCAGCACCGCCCAGCCGTCGTAGTCGTACTGGGTCAGCTTGCTGAAAATGCCCTTAAAGTCGATCTGCCCGTCGCCGGGCGAACGGAAGCGACCGGCGCGGTTGATCCACGGCTGGTAGCCGCCGTAGACGCCGCTGCGCCCGCCGGGGCGAAACTCGGCATCCTTCACGTGGAACGCTTTAATACGCGCATGGAAGATGTCGATAAAGGCCAGATAGTCCATCTGCTGGAGCAGCATATGGCTCGGATCAAAGAGGATGTTGCAGCGCGGATGGTTATCCACCAGCGCCAGAAAACGCTCGAAGGTCACGCCGTCGTGCAGATCTTCCCCGGGATGCAGCTCAAAGCAGACGTCCACCCCCTGCTCGCCAAAGGTATCCAGTATTGGCCGCCAGCGGGTTGCCAGCTCCTCGAACGCTTCCTGAAAACGCTGCTCGTTATGCGGCGGCCACGGATAGAAAAACGGCCACGCCAGCGAGCCGGAGAAGGTGGCGTGCGCTTTCAGACCTAATCTTGCCGAGGCGACCGCCGCCTGCTTCAGCTTCTCCGTGGCCCACGCCCGACGGGCAGCATCGTTACCGCGCACTGATGCGGGCGCGAAGTGGTCAAACGCGTCGCTGTAGACGGGGTTCACCGCCACGAGCTGCCCTTCCAGATGGGTCGACAGTTCGCTGATAACCAGCCCGTGCGCGGCCAGCTTTGCGGTGATGTCGTCGCAGTAGGCCTGGCTCTCTGCGGCTTTCTCGACGTCAAAGATGTGCGGATGGTTGCAGGGGATCTGTACCGCCTTATAACCTTTACCTGCCGCCCATTCAGCCAGCCCGTCGAGCGAATTAAACGGCGCTTCTGCGCCAATAAACTGAGACAGAAAAATGCCGGGTCCTTTCATCGTCTTCATACCACCTCCTGAACGTTACGCCTTGTCATCGTCATACTTAAACGTGAGAAGGAAAATCAGCGCGATCGCCGCGGCCGCTACCGCCGGGATCCACCAGAATGTCACCCACGCCTGCGGCACGGTCTGCCCTGCCACCAGGCGGTTATAGAGCGCGCCGGAAATCTGCGAGCCAAGCAGCATGCCGATGCCGTAGGTGAACATCACAATCATGCTCTGCGCCTGGCCTTTGACCTTTTCGCCCGCCACCCGGTCGGTGTAGATAAAGCCGACGACAAAGAAGAAATCGTAGCAGACGCCGTGGAGCAGAATGCCGAGATACAGCAGAATGCGCCCCTCCTCGCTGACGCCCAGCGCGAACATGGCGTAGCGCACGAACCACGCCAGCATGCCGATCAGTAGCATGACCTTCACGCCCAGACGGCGGAACAGCAGCGGAATGACCAGCATGAAGAAGATCTCGGACATCTGCCCGAAGGACATGGCGGTGCTGACGTCGGCAATTCCTGCATCCGCCAGATACGAGGCGGTGTAGGCGTAATAGGTGCCGAGCGGGACGGAGATCAGCATCGCGCAGACGGAGAAGACGAAAAAGTGGCGGGTTTTGAGCAACGCAAAGGCATCCGCGCAGAAGAGATCGCGCACCTTCACCGGCAGGCCTTTCGCGGGCGCAGGCGTGTGCGGCAGCGTCAGGCTGTAAAGCGCCAGCAGCACGGAGCTGGCCGCCGCTACCTTAAAGATGGTAACGCTGGACGCCACGCCGGTGACGCCGATGAAAATGCCCGCCACGATCCAGCCGATGGTGCCGAACACGCGCACCACCGGGAAGGTTTTATCCACGTTCGCCAGGCTATGGAACGCAATGTTGTTGGTCAGCGCCAGCGTCGGCATGTAGCAGAGCGTGTAGCCAAACAGCAGGCCAATCAGCAGCGCGCCGTTCTCGGCCATCAGCGCCCCCGGCACGAACCAGAGGATCGCCGCGCCCGCGAGGTGCATCACCGCCATCACCTTCTGCGAGGCGAAGAAGCGGTCCACCAGCATCCCGAGCACGAACGGCGAGAGAATCGAGGCGATGGGCCCGGCGGAGAACGCATCGCCAATCAGCAGAGACATGTTGTGCTGGGTCATCACCAGGCCGAGCGTGACCGACCAGCTACCCCAGATAAAAAATTGCAGAAACATCATCAGCGACAGCCGCGGCACCAGTAGCCGGTGCTGCACTATCGCCTTTTCACTACTTTCAGTTGACACCATGATAAGCCTCACCCGGAAAAAGTAATCGATTACAAAACAGTACAAATGAAAAGTAATCGATTACAAAATAAAGATCCTGTGGATCGTAGAAGATTTGGGAGGGGGGTCACGATAAAGATGAAGCAGTGTTTTGTAGGCCCGGTAAGCGCAGCGCCACCGGGCGTGAAGGCAGGTGCGGTCTGTTGCCCTCACCCCGGCCCTCTCCCACAGGGAGAGGGAGAAAAACGGGTTACTTTTTGCGTGAAAGCTTAAACGCGATAAACAGGAACACCACCCATACCGGCAGCAGCATTGCTGAAAGCCGCATCTCATCCATGGTGCACATCAGCACCAGAATCAACGCCAGGAACGCGATACAGAGGTAGTTCCCCGCCGGATAGAGCAGCGCTTTGAACTGCGTCTCGCGCCCCTTGCGGCGCATCGCCGCGCGGAAACGCAGGTGCGCCAGGCAGATCATGATCCAGTTCAGCAGCAGCGTGGCGACAACCAGCGCCATCAGCAGGCCGAAGGCCTGTTTCGGCAGCAGGTAGTTAATTAGCACTACCAGAGACGTAATCGCGCCGGAAAGGAACAGCGAATTCACCGGCACGCCGCGGCGGCTGACGCGGGTGAGGAACTTCGGTGCGTTACCCTGTACGGAGAGGCCAAACAGCATACGGCTGTTGGAGTAGACCCCGCTGTTGTACACCGACAAAGAGGCCACCAGAATGACGAAGTTCAGTGCCGAAGCCACCACGTTGCTGTTCAGATCGTGGAAAATCATCACGAACGGGCTACTGTCGGACTTCACTTCCACCCACGGGTAAAGCGCCAGCAGCACCACCAGCGAGCCGATATAGAACAGCAGAATACGGTACACCACCTGGTTGACCGCTTTAGGAATGCTTTTGTGCGGATCGCGCGCTTCGGCCGCGGTAATGCCAATCAGCTCCAGACCGCCGAAGGAGAACATAATCACCGCCAGCGAGAGGATGAGCCCTTTCCAGCCGGTCGCCAGGAAGCCGCCGTGCTGCCACAGGTTGTCGATAGTGGCACGCTCGCCGCCGTGGCCGGAGAACAGCAGCCACAGGCCAAAGCCGATCATGCCGATAATCGCCAGCACCTTGATCAGCGCAAACCAGAACTCGGTTTCACCATACAGGCGCACGTTGACGAGGTTAACGGCGTTAATGATGATGAAGAAGGCCGCCGCCCAGATCCACGTGGGCACGTCCGGCAGCCAGTACTGCATGTAGATGCCGGCGGCGGTCAGCTCCGCCATCCCCACCAGCACGAACATCACCCAGTAGTTCCAGCCGGAGAGGAAGCCTGCGAACGGGCCCCAGTATTTATAGGCAAAGTGCGCGAAGGAGCCTGACACCGGCTCTTCAACGACCATCTCGCCGAGCTGGCGCATGATCAGGAAGGCGATAATCCCGGCGATAGCGTAACCCAGCAGAACCGCCGGGCCGGCCATCTGAATGGCGGGGCCGATGCCGAGAAACAGCCCGGTACCGATTGCGCCACCAAGGGCAATTAACTGAATATGTCGATTTTGCAAACCACGTTGCAGCGTCGGATTCTGATCCGACGAGGCTTCAGCGCGACCATGGCCTGAAGCGGATGACGCGTCTTTCACGCCCTACCCCTGTCTCTTTTTTAGAAGGGGCACGTTTTAACACTTCATGCTGGTGGTAGCAAGCTTAACGCCGGGCCAGCGCGTGCGCCCGGCGGATAAACGTCACGACCCGATAATTCCGCCGTCCGCTTTCACGATCACCACCGTGGACGATCGCGGGCGTCCGTTCGGACTGGCGTCCGGCCAGTTAGAGACGGCGCGCGGATTGGCCGGGTCGGTAATATCATCCCCGCCCTCCCCTGGGTGCTGAATGTTGATAAACAGCGTGCGGTTGTCCGGCGTAAACGCAATGCCGGTGATCTCACACCCGCGCGGCCCGGTCAGGAAACGGCGATACTCGTTGGTGCCCGGAATGGTCGCCACCATCTGGTTATTGCCCATCCCCTCATACGCTTTCTTATTGATGGTGCTGGAGGAGACGTCGGTCTGGATCCACAGGACGCCCTGATGATCGAAAGAGAGTCCATCAGGACTGCCGAATGCCGCGCCCTGCATGGAGCCTTTGGCCTTCGGATCGTCGCCGTCGGTGCGTCCGGCCATGACCAGAATATCCCACTTAAAGCGTGCGGCAGCAGGATCGGCCCCGTCTTCGTGCCAGTGCATGATATGCCCAAACACGTTGTTGGCGCGCGGGTTGGCGGCATCCACCGGCGCTTTCCCCGCTTTCCCGCGATCGCTGTTGTTGGTGAGCGTACAGTAGACGCTGCCGCTGGCGTGCGGATCGACGGCTATCCATTCGGGGCGATCCATTTTGGTCGCCCCCACCGCGTCGGCCGCCAGGCGGGTTTTAATCAGCAGATCGCCCTGGCTTTCAAACCCTTTACTCTTATCCAGGCCATTTTGCCCGAAGATCAGCGGCAGCCAGTCTCCGCTCCCGTCCTCGTTGAACCTCGCGACGTACAGCGTGCCGGAGGTCAGCAGCTGCATATTGGCTTCACGGTTCGCGGGATCGTATTTTTTGTCCGAGACAAACTTATAGATGTACTCAAACTTCTGATCGTCCCCCATGTAGACCACCACGCGGTTATCGGCGGCGAGCGTGACGGCTGCCCCCTCATGCTTGAAGCGGCCCAGGGCGGTGTGCTTGCGCGGTGTGGAGGTGGGGTCGTAGGGATCGATCTCCACGACCCAGCCGAAACGGTTGGGTTCGTTAGGAGTTTTATCGACGCTGAACCGCTCGTCCACCTCGTTCCAGCGGTAGGATTCATCGCTGTCGCTGATGCCGTAGCGTTTTTCCAGCGGATTGAGATCGGCTTTTTTGACAAAAATATCCGACCAGTTTTCCTCGCAGGTGAGATAGGTGCCCCACGGCGTGTGGCCGTTAGCGCAGTTTTGCATGGTGCCCAGCACGTGCTCCCCCTGCGGGTCGGCGGCGGTTTTCATTAAGTCCTGATGCCGCGCCGGGCCGGTCAGCTGCATCGGCGTATTGACGGTGATGCGGCGGGCATATGAAGACGGGCGTACCACCTGCCAGTCGCTGCCCGCTTTTTTCACTTCCACCACCGAGACGCCCATCGCGTTCTGCCCCTTGCGGGCCTTGTCGAGGCTCCAGTTCGCCGTACCGTCGGTAAACAGCATCCCGTTGTCGATGTATTCATGGTTCATCGCCAGCAGGCCATGCTCCGGGTTTTGCTCCCCCTGCGGCAGGCTAAACCACGCCATGCCGTCGTGGTGCATGCCCGCCTGCACGGCCTGTTCGTCCGTGGTGTTGCTGGCGTCCGGCTTAAAGGCCGGCATGTTGTTTTTGATCCCCGTCGGGTCACCCCAGCGATAGAACGGGCGGGCAATATAGCCTTCCGGCACCCTGACCGTATCTTCGGTGGAGACGTCGATGCTGGTAAAGCCCAGGGAAACCGCTTTTGCCAGCGCGGAAGGCTTCGATACCGCGGCAATGGCGTTCTCAGGTTTGATCAGAAACGGGAATGATACGGCGGCCCCCGCAACGGCCCCCATCTGGAGAAAACGGCGGCGGGAGAGGAACACCTCCGCCACCTCGGAGAATACCGGGTTTGCGCTGCGGTTAGCGATGTCGTCGCGATGTTCTTTTTTAAAAACGGATTTGAGGGGTCTGCCCATAGCGGCTTCCTGTCATTGGCCAAGAGGTAAAGTGTTGGCGACCAGTGTAAGAAGCTTTTATTACAATTTTATAACACGATGAAGGAAGGATGGGGGCATCCGTGCCCCGGATAACGAGGTGGAACGCTTAGAACTCGTAGCCAACCGAGACCTTAAAGGTTCGCGGTTCGCCCTGAGTGATGTAGGTACCGGAATCGTCCACGCTGGCCCAGTAGTTCTCATTGGTCACGTTGTCGATGCCCGCGCGCACGGTCATCTGGTTTGCGTTGTGGTTCACCGCGAAGCGATAGCGCATGCCCAGATCCAGCGTGGTGTAGCTGTCGAGCTTTTTGGTGTTCGCGAGGTCGGCATACTGCGTGCCGGAGTGGTTCACACGCGCGGTCGCTGTCAGACCGTCAACCGGCTTGATGTCGTACTCCGCGCCCAGCACGGCGTAGAAGTTCGGAATACCGATCGCATCGTTGCCCTGGTTCACGCCGTTTTTGGTTTTGGTTAGCTCCGCCTGCAGCCAGGTGGCACTGGCGTTCAGACGCATCCCGAGCATCGGCTCGCCGAAGACGTTCAGCTCCACGCCACGGTTACGCTGCTCCGCATCCAGGCCGTAGTGATTGTTAGCATCGAGGATCGCCGAGGGCATTTTAATCTCAAACAGCGCCAGAGAGCCGCCCACGCGCCCGAAGTCCGCCTTCACGCCCACTTCGTTCTGCTTAGAGTGAACGATGCCGGTGCTCTGGCCGTAGTTGGTGGCGGTGTTAGGTGCGGTTTTGCCCGGCTGCAGCGCTTCGGTGTGGTTGGCGTAGAGGGAAATTTCTTCCCACGGTTTGTAAACCACGCCGTAGGTTGGCATCCAGCGGCTGCCGTCGAAACCGTCCGCGTCGTTCTCTGCGCCGGTAATTTTGTTATACCCGCGAACGACCACTTTCTGATGGCGCGCGCCTGCGGTGAACAGCAGCTTGTCATCAAGCACGCCCAGGGTATCGCTCAGCAGCCAGCCCTGGGTGCGGGTGCGCCCGCTGGTCAGCGGATCGCTGTATTTACCGCCGGAGCCGTTGAAGTTGGTGCTGTCCGGCATCGCGACGCCGGTGTTGTGGTAAATGTTGGTGGTCGGGTTATCCTTCGTCGCCGACATTTTCCACGCGATCTTTTCATTTTTGGTCATCGCAGAATAGCCAACGTTGACCTTGTGCGAGACGAAGCCGGTGTTGAAGTTGCCGCGAATGCCCGCCATCCCGCTGACGGAATCGCTGATGCGGTTGGTATCCAGTCGGCTGACCGTCGCCTTGCCGCTCTTGTCCACCAGCTTCGGCGCGCTGTAGATCCCCTCTTCATGAGCGTGCTGCGCGCCGAGGCCGGTATAGGCGGTCCAGCTGTCGGTGATGTCATACTCGCTGCGCCACATCCCGAACTCGTTTTCGATATCGCTGTAGGCCCACTTCTGCGAGAAGTTACGATCGTTTTTCGGCGGTTCAGGCACAAAATCCACCGCCGAGATGTTGACGCTGGTCGGGCTGCCGTGGAAGGTTTTTTTCTGATAGCCCAGATCCAGCGAGGTGCGGAAGCGGTCGCCTTTGTAGTCCAGGCCGGTGGAGAGCAGCGTGGTGCGGCGGCGATCGTTCGGTACGCCGGTTTCCCCTTCACGATGCACGAGGTTCACGCGTGCGCCGAACTGGTCGTTATCGCCAAAGCGACGCCCCGCATCCAGCGTGGTGCCAATCTGGGAATCAGAGGTGTAGTCCACGCCCACTTTCGCCTGCGGCGTTTCCCCGGCATGCTTTGGCTCAAGGTTAATCATCCCGCCCACGCCCGAGCTTGCCGCGCCGTTCATCAGGGAGTTGGCCCCTTTGAAGATCTCAATGCGGTCAACCATCTGGGCATCCACCACCTGACGCGGCAGCACGCCGGAGAGGCCACCGAAGGTCATGTCGTCGCCGTCAAACTTCAGGCCGCGAATGCGGAAGGTTTCTGCGCTGTTGCCGTAACCCTGCACAAACTGCACGCCCGCGTCGTTCGCGACTACGTCAGCAATGGTTTTTGCCTGCTGATCTTCCACCAGCTTCGAGGTGTAGCTGATGATGTTGAACGGCACGTCCATGGCGTTCTGCTGGCCGAGCATCCCCATTCGCCCGCCGTTCGCCACCTGTCCGTCAAGGAAGGCCGGCACCAGCTGGTCGCCACCGGGTTTAAAGTCGCCGGCTGGTGCAGACTGCACAACGATGGTGTCTTCTTTTTTATCCTCTGCCGCCCAGGCGGAATGTGTAACCGCGCCAATGGCGAGCGCCAGCAGCGTTTTGTGCATTTTGGTGTTGTTCATCGTTAACTCGTTTGAAAGTGCGCGCAAAAATAGCCCGTGGACGGGCCTTAGAATATATTGGTTGCAATGCAAATGAGAACTATACGCATTATCCATGCTTTGGCAAGCGCAAATCTCTGCAGGATCCTGCTCAAATTAATGCGTGATAAAAGGGGATGCTCACCTTGCGATGAACCCTTTGAGATCACACGCACGGAAAATGAGGCCATTTTGGCAACCATGACGCAAATACGACACAAGGAGAAAATCAGGATGGTTTGAAACTGGCGTAAGTGCCTGTTTCTAAATGGCACGCCCTGTAGGATTCGAACCTACGACCTACGGCTTAGAAGGCCGTTGCTCTATCCAACTGAGCTAAGGGCGCACTGAGAAGAGTGAACTTCGCGGTGGTGAAACGCGAAGAATTATACGGTCAATGTCAGGTGAGTCAATGCCTTTTCCGTTTTCGGGGGCAATTACCGCTAGCCGATTGTAAATACGGCTATTTTCTCAACATTTCTCGCTGTTTCACCGTAAAATTTAGCGCTGCGAAAAGGCTTAGTTGTATTTAAGTAACGCCTGCTGTTTTCCTGCTCGTCGGCTCGTCACACTAGAGCGAGGTTTCCCGGCCGCCTGGAGGCTGACAGACAACAGGACAATGGAGTGACAGCGCAAAACCCGTTCGATACGCCCCCCCGATTACAGTTTATTTCTCAGGACATCGTCGGCATCAAACTGGAGCCTGTCGTCGCCCTCACCTCTCAGCGTCAGGTTGGCGTGGAGGTGCTTAGCATTCTGTCCGAAACGCAGCACAGCGAGGATTTTTTCCGCCATCAGTCGGCAGGCTGGTCAATGACGCTGCTTGAAGCGCAGCTTGCTGCACTAAAAAAGACGCCGCACGGTAATAACCTTTTTATTAATCTGCCGATAACCGTTATGACAGAGCCAGCGTCTTTTCAGCGGCTCATCAATCTGAAAAACACGCCGCTGAATATCGAGATTGTTGACCTCTCTGCCTTTCTGGCGTTCTCTGCCGCACAGAAACAGCGCGTCATTCAAAACCTGTCGAAACTCCGGGAACAGGGGCACAGTATATGGATGGATGACATCGACGAAACGGTCATTCAGCCGTTTTTATTTTGTCGATTACCGTTGAACGGCATCAAAATTGATAAGGGCGCATTCTGGCGTTTACGCGCCACACCCGCGCTGAGGCAGCTGGTTTCACGTTGCTTTCAGCTGGCCGGGAGCGTGCTCATCGAAGGTATTGAGACTGAACGCGATCGCACCTGGGCACTGCAGGCAGGCGCAGATCTCGGCCAGGGATATTACTGGCCGTCCTGGACATGGCCGGAGGATTAAAGAGCCATTTCCAGGAGGGAGACCATGCGAATGACAGTGCGCCGTTACCGGCGGCGGCGTACAGGAAGTGATGCACTGGGATTTACGCGCTCACCTTTTGCTCCCCCCTTTTTCGACCGGCTCGAGTTTTTGAGCCAGTCCATCAGCCAGCCCCGAAAAACCGACGCTCCGTTTATCATTCTGGTCACGGAGGATCATTTTCTGCGCACCGGTTTTCTCAATGGGCAGTTTCCCCTGAGCAGCTGTTGCGACTATATCTCGCTGGATGATGCGCTCGGCGCTCAGGCACAATGGCCTTCAGCGCGTCTGGTGGTGGATGTAGAAAGCCGTTCCACCGGGCTAATTGATCAACTGGATCAGTTAAGAAGGCATAGCCTGTATCCCCCCTTCCTGACGCCGTGGCTACTGGTCCGGGCAGATAATTATGATACCCGCCTCTTCTGCAAAGCGGCGGGGCCTTTTCACGTGCTGGAACGTCAGATGAACGCGGCAGGGCTTCAACACAGCCTGATGGATGCCCGCCCGCCGCAGGGGTCCGATAAAGACTGGTTTTCCCGCAATGAATGGCCCATTTTGCAGGAGCTTGCCCGCGGTAAGACGCTGCGTCAGATTGCCCTTCTGCAGAATCGCCCCTATAGCCGCATTATCTATCGTCTCAGCTGCATCCTGCTTAAGCTGGGGCTGAGCCATCGCCAGGAATTGTTACACCTTCTTAATAACCTCTCTGACTGCACGTTTTAACTTACGCACTAACTTCTTATTTCCTAAAGCGCTTTAGGAATTTACTTACCACGCATGTTATGAAATGGTTAAATTTTAACAATGTATTCGATTTTATAACTATTCCTAATTTATGGTTCGGAACCATGTGAAATGTCACAGAATGAACCAAAGGCAGCACTTTCCTCCATCCGTTAAGTGAATGCAGAAGGCGTTAATAAGATGATAATGATGTAAAAACAAGCAGCTTCGCTTCACTCTCCAGGAGCGGAAAGCAAAGTGAATAGCATGTTCTCCTGCGCGATGATGGCGTGACGTTGATGCGCCTTAAGCACTTTCAGATGAAGGTTTGACACCTTGCGAGGGCACTTTTTCGCCTCTTTGACCCTGGGTCACCCGCCGAATCGACGGTCTTTTTTATTAACAATTACGCAACATAAAGTGACATCTGTTATTTTTTGTTATTACATAAAGATGAAAAGATGCGGTAAATGGGATAACAGGATATTTCCGCTAAATTTAAAAACATAGCCATTAAGATCCAGAAGATAATACAAACCAATAAGCGGAGACTAATTTACAGGGTTTTCGGAAAAAACTTACTCTGTATAATAAGATGCGTACCAAATCTGAATAAGAAAAATCTTTTTGCCAACACCAGCCAAATGAGATGACCGCGCTGAGGCACTGTTCTTTTCATTACGTAAACAAGGATGCTTTCGCTCTTTCCAGGGAAATACTACGGTATAGGGATCTGCACTTTATATCCTTCCGGCATTTCGAGAGTTTTACAAAACTCTGCATAACGCTTTTAACAATCTGAGGCATTAAAAATGAAACCGGCATCCGTTATCATTATGGACGAACATCCTATCGTCAGAATGTCGATAGAGGTCCTGCTACAGAAAAATAAAAATATCACAGTCAAGCTTAAGTCTGGCGATAGCCATGAAGTTCTTGACTGTATTCGTAATCATCCTATCGATTTGGTGATCCTTGACATCGAACTTACGGGCACAGACGCCTTCGCTTTACTGAAGAGAATCAGAAACTTAAACAAAGACATCAAGATTCTGTTCCTCTCCTCTAAATCAGAGTTATTTTACGCGGGTCGTGCGATTCGCGCCGGGGCCAACGGCTTCGTCAGTAAACGAAAAGATTTGGGTGAGATCTACAACGCCGTAGAGATGATTCTGATGGGTTATTCTTTTTTCCCGTCGGAAACGCTGAATTTTATAAACCATATGGGTTCGGGAAAAGGGATGGCAGCGGATATGCCATTATCGAATCGCGAGGTCACGGTATTACGTTATCTGGCGAATGGATTATCCAATAAGGAGATTGCTGAACAGTTACTGTTAAGCAATAAGACCATCAGTGCGCACAAATCCAATATTTATTCCAAGCTTGGCGTACAAAGCATCGTGGAATTAATAGATTACGCCAAAGCACACGAGCTGCTATAACCTGAATTCACTCCCTGCAGTTTATCCGAGCTGCAGGGAGTGCGGTCAGTGCTAATTATAATTAATCATGAAGGTAGCATCCGCATCAGCCCGTCCGGGCTGAGGGTTATCGGCCGTGGCAATATAATTGGCATAAAATGATAGGGTCGCATTCCCCTGTGCATCAACCGTGACCGGCTGGCTGGCCTGCTGAAGCGCCAGACGCGTTTTATCCGCATCCCTGATCTCGACGGCGACGTGGCTCGCTGTACTGGCATCATTCAGCGCCAGCAACCCGCTATTGCTCCCGTCAGCCTTACCCGAGAACGTAATGGACGCCGCCCCGGGCGGACAGCCGGTCAGCTTCAGCGTGAATGGCATAGGCTGCGTGCGGCTCCCCGTGGTGTTGAGCTGCTTCGTGGGCCAGGTGCCCAGCGTGACCGTTTTGTCGCTATCGTTACCCTCTGCCACGCAGGTGAAATCGACAATATTGCCGTAGAGCCGAATATTAATTTCGCCCAATGCGGTTTCCGCCTGAGCCTGGGTGCAAAGCGCAAAGAGCGCCACGGTGATAAAACGGATCCCGTTTCGCATGTCTGCTCCTTAGTCGTAATCCACACGCAAATATCCGCGCGAGGTAAAGCGCCCTTCCGCTGGCTTGTTGCCCGTCACGCTCACCGGCCAGACCCGGATCCCCACCTGCGTCTGCGCGCTGTCGTCCAGGCGGAACGGAATTTTGCTCGTCAGGTTGTTAGGCGTGAGCGGCGCACCGCTCTCGTTGGCAATGATAAACCCCACATCCGGGTTATCCGACACCACCACATTATTGGAGACCTTTTCAGCCTCGACGCGCATCGTCAGCATAGCGTTTGCCTCCACGTTGGTGCATTTAATCGCGATGGTTTTGCTTTGCGATGAGACGCCCTCCGGCTTGTTACCCACGCCCGCCTTGCTGAACAGGGAGGCGCCAATGTCGCCGAAATCAAATTCAACCACATTGCCGGCGTTGATGGCGCAGCTCTGCGGCACCTGAATGGTTCCGCTGTAGCTGATGGTGTAGACCGGCGTGGTCAACGGATCGGAGGAGGTGGTGGTGACGTAAACGCGGAACATGGTGGCACGCGGGATCACCACCATATTGATAAAGCGTCGGGTCACCTTAAGACGGAAAATAAGGCTGGAATCCTGCACGCCAAACGGTTTGTTTTTTGAAACGTTCGGATGGCTCCCCATCTGGATATAGCTTTTGGGTGGATAAAACGCGCCAGCATAGCTGTCCGTGATCTTCATCGCCCCGTCCAGATAGTCGTTAAGCTTCAGATACTGATAGCCATCGCTGGTCCCGGTGATCGGGTAATCCGTCACGTAGCTGCGCTTGGTGGTATTCCCGACGGTGCCCTTCGGGCAGACGGCGTTTACCCCCACCCACTGCGATTTCTCGCTGAGGGTGACAACCTGCCCAACCTGGTTATTCGAGCTGTTGAATTTATCCGTCAGGTCGTAATGCACCTCCGTCGGCACGCCCTTTTCATTGACGCACACGGTGGCTAACGCGTTTGTCGCGGGCAGGAGTGCCAGAAGCGACAAGGCAAAGATATGGATTTTAATCACAGCGGATCCCCTTAAGTGTGATCGCCTGTTGCAGGCTCTTTTCAGGCAAGCTGTAAGGCGCACGGCACTGGGACTGCGCCCCGTTACCCCACTGGACCAGCAGTTCGCCTTCCAGCGGCAGCCCACTCAGGTAAATTTGCCCGTCATCCCCCACCATGCTGGTCACGCCGCTCTGGGTTTCGCGCACCACGGCGCCGAACGGCACCGGCTGGTTGCCGCGCGTTACCGTCAGCAGGGCGCGCACGCCAATGCGGGTATCAAAGCTGGCGCGGACCAGCGCGCCTTTGGTCGGCACCACGCTGCTCACGTTGTTTTCGATGTCGGTATTGTTGCTCATGGTATTGGTATCCAGCGCCACGCGGTTGTAGCGGTAGACGGTGGCATACGGCATGACCGCGTAGCCTCGCCAGTCGGTCTTCACGCCGGTCTGGTTTTCCACGCTGACGCCTGAAGCCCCCGGCGCCTTAATCAGCACGTTGGTATCGCCCAGCGGCTGGCTGAAGGTCACGCCGTCTGAATGGCCAACCACCCCACCGGAGAGCTGCCAGTTGAGATCGTGCTGATCGCGGGAATAGTTGTAGCCCACGCCCAGCGTGCCGTAGGTTGCCTGCCAGTTGGCGCTGGCGCTTCCGCTTGAGCCGTTGGTGCTGGCGTGTCCCTGGGTCACGCTGTAGTTCAGGTTGCGGTCCTCAAGCAGCGTGCCGCTGACGCCGGTTTGCCAGCTCGTGTCGCCATCGCTGTTTCGGCTGGCGGATGCGGTGGCATAGGCGCGATCGATCGCGCTGTCCCGGCGATAGCCCTGGCGGGTAAAGAGGCTAAACGGCACGGAGACGTTAAACGACGCGATCCGGTCGGTACCGTCGATCCCGACGGATTTGTTCCACGACCATGACAGGGAGTAGTTGATCCCCTTCACGCCCCCCGCGTAGCCCAGCTGATACCAGAGGTTCGTTTCGTCCGTCCCCCAGTAGGTTTGCTCACTCCCGGAGATATAGACCGAGCCGTAATCCCCCAGCGACTGGGAAATGTTGAGCTGGAAGCGGCCTTTTTTATTCCACGTCAGGTTGTGATAGCTCTGCACGTCCGGCACATCGTTATCGTCCTGGCTATCGGCATACTGGTAGCCCTCCATTGAGCGCCAGGCCACGTCGTCCAGGGTGTAAAACCCCTTCGTTGAGTAGCGGTAGCCCAGCAGCTGGAAGTTGGTGCCAAACCCGTTCAGCGATTTTGCATACAGAAAACGCAGGGACTGACCTTCATGTTTGCTGTCGTCCGCGAGCTGGCTGCGGGCGTGGGTGATATCGACGGAGACTGCGCCCCAGTCACCGAGGTTTTTCCCGGCACCGACGGCCACTGCGGTATAGCGTGACGCCAGCTGGGTACCGCCATAGAGCGTAAAGCCGTTAGCAAGGCCGGTAATCAGGGTGCCCTGGGCGAAGAACGGTGTATCCTGGTCGCTGTTACCGCTGCGGTAATCCCCCGCCACGAGGTCATATTTCCAGCGCCCTTCACGCTGCAGGAGCGGCACGGTGGAGTACGGCACGGTGTAGCGCTGCTGGCTGCCGTCTTTCTCTTCCACCGTGACGTCAAGGTCACCGCTGGAGGAGGTCGGGTTAAGATCGGTAATGGCGAACGCGCCAGGCTGGACGTAGCTTTGATAGATAACGTAGCCGTTCTGGCGAACCACCACTTTGGCAGGCGTACGGGCAATACCGCGTACGGTCGGCGCATAACCCTGCAGGCTGTCGGGGTACATGCTGTCAGACGAATAGAGCCGCCCGCCGCGAAAACCGACGCTGTCGAAAACGTCATTCCCGGTGTTGCTGTCGCCCAGCACCAGCTCACTTTTCAGTGGGATAACGGTGCGCTGCGCCCAGGTGCCAATATTCTGCCACTCGCTGCGCCGCTTCCCATTATTTTGCGTGTAGCGCCATGCGCCGTTGTTACGTAAACGCCAGGCACCATAGTTCAGCCCGCTCTGCAGGTTCAGGTAATAGCTGTCGTCTTCGCTTCCCCGGTTGCCCGTAAAGCTGTAGTTCACCAGCGCGGCGGGAATGCCTTCATCCCACTGTTCAGGCGGAATATAGCCGCGCGCGCTGTTTTGCATTGCCACCTGCGGCAGGCTGACGTTCAGGCGCTGTGAAGCAAAGTTAAATACCGTTTCGCTGCCGGGAATGGCCGTGGTCAATGGAACGCACGTTTCACCCTGCACCTTCGCCAGCTCGGGAAATGCGGCAACGTTGACGCCAAAGCGATCGAGCATCGCGCGCGTAATGCACGGCGACAGGCCGCCCGCCACCGGCGGCGTGTTCTCGGCCTGTTCAAAACGCACGTCCTGGGTGCCGATAAACTCATCGTTACGCCAGATATCCACGCGATAGATGCCGGGTGCCTGCTGGTGCCCCTGTTCAAAACGCGACAAATCCGCCACGCTGGCGGTGTCGTCGGATAAGAAGGCCGGGTTGAAGTAGCTTTCGCTCCAGCCAGCCTGCGGCCAGAGCGCGGCCATCAGTGCCAGTGCAACCGGGCAGTAACGTCCCTGGTGGTTTTTCATCGCCCTGACTCTGCTCACAGGTTGACGCTGCGCGCCGGTGTAATGGCGCCGTAGTCATTCACGCTCTGCCAGGAGAGCGTACCGCCGGCCCCGGCGGGCAGCACCTGCTGAGCCGAGTTTTTCGGCGCGACCATCAGGTTTTCCAGCGTCTGACCGCCCAGCTTCAGGTTGACCAGAGTGATGTAATACGGCGAGGCGTTGCTGACTTTGAGATGGTTCCCCACGCGCTCAAAGCGCAGCTGGGAAAGCGCCTCATCCGGCTGCATCGCCAGGTTATTCGGGCGCACAAACAGCTTGATGCGCGAAAGGATCGCCAGCTGCAGCACGTTATTGTTTTCTGTTTTCGCTTTGTTCACTGACGGGATCGCCTTCACGTTCATGTAAAAGAGCGATTCGCGATCGGCGGGCAGCGCGGGCCCGGCGTAAATAATACGCAGCGTGTTTTCGCTGTCCGGCTCGCTAACGAACAGCGGCGGCGTGACGGCAAAGGTTTTTTCCTTTTGCCCGCTGGCATTTTCGATCCACGCGTTAATTAAGTAGCGTTCTTGTTTATTGCTGTTGGTGATCGCCAGCGACGTTTGCTTCGCATCCGCCGGATAAATAACGCGCGTGGCCCCCAGCGCAATACCGCCGGAAGCATTCGCGCAAGCAGAAACCATCATTAAAATAAACGATAAAAGCAGTCCTGGTTTAATTAGCATATTCATCAAAACCGTACCTTTAATAATGTGTTCGCAGGTGTTATGGATAAATCAACGTAAACCAGACATCCGACTGAATATTGCCTGGCACGAGGTGTTCGGAAATAGCGCGATAGCGGGCGCTAAAATGAAATGCGAGCTCGCTGGTATTCACGGGCAACCAGCTGACGGCCGTCGCATTCGGGATAATCTGACGCTGCTGCTCATCAAAAAGCGCCAGCCCCACGCCGCTGCTGACAGGCGTTTCACCTGGCCGCGATGTCGCCAGAAAAACCTGCGGATCTTCCGCGGGCGTCACGCCCTGAAACTGGATCCCCACGATGCGGGAGACATCCACGCTGCAGTCCAGCAGCCGCACGGTGAACGGCACATTAACCGTTGAAAAGCTGCCCACACCGGAAAATGAATTGGTTCGGTACTGCCCCATGTCGATGCGCATATTCTGGCTGTCGGGCGCCACGGCACAGCCGCCGTTTACCAGCTCCCCACGAAGATGCACCTTGCCGCCTTCGATCACCACGGTATGCGCCGATGCCGGGCAGGCCATCGCAAGGGTTAACAGCAGTAGTGTTCCAGTCCTTGTCATCCTTCGTTCCTGGCAGTAGCGTATGACGGGCCTCGTCCCTGAGGCCTGAACATCCCTGTGCGAGGGTATTATTCGTATTTCATTACGAAGGTGGCGTCAGCGTTCGCCTGGCCTGGCTCGGTGGTTGCAGCCGTTGATTTGTAGCGCGCGGTGAATTGCAGGGTGTTAGTCCCTTTAATCAGGTCTTTCGCGGCAGAGAAGGTGGCACCGTCCGGGGTCAGCACGCTGGATTTGCTGTCGAGGATCTCGATACCCACGCCTTTCGCGGTGTTGTCGTTGTTACCGGACGTCACGGCCAGCAGGGTTTTGTCGGTCGCGTCGATCTGGCCGGTGAAAGCAACGGCAGCGGTTTTCGCAACCAGCGGATCGCAGTCATTCAGTTCAATGTTGAACGGAATATTAGAGGTGGTGTCGCCCACTTTGGTGAATTTCGCGGTACGATACTGACCGAGATTAACCGTCTGCTCGGAAGAATCGGTATTTACTGAACAAGCAGCATTAACCAGTTCACCTTTAAAATGCACGGTACCGCCATTTACGGTAACCGGCGTAACGGGATCGGCTGCATTAGCGGCACCCGCGACCAGGGCCAGTGTTGCAATAACAGAAGAAGCAATGTTGCTGAGTTTCATGTCTATTCCTTTAAAATGTAAATAACCCTTCCCGCGAAAAATCGGGAATAAGAAATACGTTCAATTGCATAATTGAAAACTTATTTCGGAGGAGACAAAGTAGCTCAGGATGTAATTTTTAAATATGTCAAAACACTGCCATTTCGCCAGGTCACATCCTAATCCCGTCTAAGAAATTGACCATCACTTAAGAAGGGTTTTTGCGCCTCACGGATGAAAACTCGTAAAGGGTGACTGACAGCGGCGCTCGCTTCTGACAAAATACAGGCAATCCCCCCTTTCAAACGTTACAGACGGAATCTTCTCTCTGATGGCAGCAAAGATTATTGACGGTAAAACGATTGCGCAGCAGGTGCGCTCTGAGGTCGCGGAAAAAGTGAAGGCGCGTAAAGCCGCCGGAAAACGCGCTCCCGGGCTGGCCGTTGTGCTGGTTGGCAGCAACCCGGCATCACAGATTTATGTCGGCAGCAAACGCAAAGCGTGTGAAGAGGTGGGGTTCGTCTCCCGCTCTTACGATTTGCCGGAAACCACCAGCGAAGCGGAACTGCTGGAACTTATTGACACCCTGAATGCCGATAAAGAGATCGACGGCATTCTGGTTCAGCTGCCGCTGCCTGCGGGCATCGACAACGTGAAGGTGCTGGAGCGTATCGCGCCGGATAAAGACGTCGACGGTTTCCATCCGTACAACGTGGGCCGCCTGTGCCAGCGCGCGCCGCGTCTGCGCCCGTGCACCCCGCGCGGCATCGTGACGCTGCTGGAGCGTTATAACATCGACACCTACGGTCTGAACGCCGTGGTCATCGGCGCGTCCAATATCGTGGGCCGTCCGATGAGCATGGAGCTGCTGCTGGCCGGCTGCACCACCACCGTGACCCACCGCTTTACCAAAAACTTGCGTCACCACGTTGAAAACGCCGATCTGCTGATCGTCGCGGTCGGCAAGCCGGGCTTTATTCCGGGCGAGTGGATCAAAGAGGGCGCGATTGTCGTGGACGTCGGGATTAACCGTCTGGAAAACGGCAAAGTAGTCGGCGACGTGGTGTACGAAGATGCAGCGGCTCGCGCCTCTTACATTACACCAGTACCGGGCGGCGTTGGCCCGATGACTGTAGCAACGCTGATTCAGAATACTTTGCAGGCATGCGAAGAGTACCACGATGTAGAGGAAGCATAAGATGGCCACATTTTCATTAGGCAAACACCCGCACGTTGAGCTGTGCGATCTGCTCAAGCTGGAAGGCTGGAGCGAAAGCGGCGCGCAGGCGAAAATCGTTATCGCCGACGGGCAGGTGAAAGTAGACGGCGTGGTGGAAACCCGCAAGCGCTGCAAGATTGTCGCCGGCCAGACCGTGAGCTTTGAAGGGCAGAGCGTGACCGTGACGGCCTGAGCCCTCCTCACCCTCTCCCCAAAGGGGAGAGGGGATCAAAAATCCCCCCATACCCATCGCGGTTAATTATCGATCAACTTCAAATAATCACGATTCCCTCTGGGTGAAACGTGAAAATTATGTTGCACGTTTTTCAGACTTTCCCCACGATAAGTAGAACGTTCTACTAAAACGTTCTACTTACAATAACAGCGCTTAAAAAGCGCTACTCGGGGGAAATCAGCATGAGTCTGATATCAGGGTTTGTTAAATCGCTGTCTAAGTTATCGATGATTGGTCGCGCCTTAATGCTGCCAATTTCACTGCTTCCCGCTGCGGGCCTGCTGCTGGCCTTCGGCGATAAGTTCCACCTGCCGCTGATGATGAACGCCGGCGGGGTTATCTTTGATAACCTGCCGATGCTGTTTGCCATCGGCTCTGCTGTCGGTCTGGCCTCGGAATCCGGTATCGCGGCGCTGTCCGCGGCGGTGTCGGTGTTTGTCACTAACATCACCATCAGTACCGTATTAAGCATTACGCCGGAAATGGCCTCACAGGGCGGAAAATATGCCATGGTGGTCGGCATCCCGACGCTGCAGATGGGTGTCTTCGGCGGGCTTATCTGCGGCATTCTCGCAGCCTGGTGCTACAACCGCTTCCACACCATGCAGCTGCCGGAGTTCCTCGGCTTCTTCTCCGGGAAGCGCTTTGTGGCGATCGCCACGGCGTTCCTCTCTTTCCTGATGGGGCTGCTGCTACCGTACGTCTGGCAGCATATTCAGGCCGGTATCGACGCGCTCTCCGTGATCGTAAACGGTGATAACCAGGCGGCATCAACCTTTATCTTCGGGCTGGTGGAGCGCGCGCTGATCCCGCTCGGCCTGCACCACATCTGGTATCCGTCCTTCTGGTATTCGTTCGGGGATTACACCACCCAGGCGGGCCAGGTGATCCACGGTGACCAGACCATCTGGTTCAAGATGCTCGAAGAGGGGGTGAAATCCTTCAGCAGCGACACCTACCAGAACGCCGGTAAGTTCATGCAGGGCGAGTTCCCGCTGATGCTGTTCGCGCTGCCTGCTGCATGCCTGGCGATGTACCACGAAGCGCATACGAAGAATAAGAAAATCGCGGCCGGTATTCTCTTCTCCGCTGCCCTCACCTGCTTCCTGACGGGGATCACCGAGCCGGTAGAGTTCACCTTTATCTTCGTGGCGCCGATTCTGTACGTCTTCAACGCCATCATGGCGGGCCTGGCGTACATGACCATGTACCTGCTGCACGCGCATATCGCCAAATCGTTCTCGGCGGGCTTTATCGACTACCTGTCGTTCGGGATCCTGCCGTCGTTTAACGGCTATCAGACCAACTTCCTGAGTGCCATTATCATCGGCATTCCGATGGCGCTGATTTACTACTTCACGTTCCGCTTCGTGATCCGTCGTTTCGACGTGAAAACGCCGGGCCGTACGGAGGTGACCGCCAGCGCGAATGACAAGTCCGATTCCGAACTTGCCACCGAAATCATCGGCCTGCTGGGCGGCGCTCAGAACATTGACTCCGTCGGCTCCTGCATCACCCGCCTGCGTCTGGAAGTGGCGAAGAGCGATGCGGTAGACAGGGACGGACTGAACGGGCTCGGCGCGCGCGGCGTGGTCTTCGTCGGCGACAACGGGATCCAGGTGATTTTCGGTGCCAGAGCACAGTTTATCGCCCAGACCATGTCCACCATGATCGGCAAATAATAAGATGCCTGAACGACACGTCTCCTGTACGCTGGGAGACGTGTCTTATCCGGCTGATAATCGGTAAATTTCAGGGAGCGGTTTTGAAGAAAGTCAGCATCATTGATGTCGCAAAGCACGCGGGCGTCTCGGTCTCTACCGTGTCGCTGGTGCTACGTCAGAAAGGGAAAATCTCAGAGGCGACGATCGAGAAGGTCAATGCCGCCATCACGACGCTGGGCTATGTTCATAACGTTGCCGCTGCCAACCTCCGCGCCAACACCTCCAATCTTATCGGCCTGATCCTGCGCGACTTCAGCGACAGCTTTTCCATCAAGGTGATGGCGAGCATCGTTCAGGAGCTGGAGAAACAGGGTTATATGGTGTTTCTCGGCCAGCCGCTGAACGACCAGGAACATCTGGAACGGACCCTGCTGTCGTTTAAGCAGCAGGGCGTCGCGGGCGTTATTTATCTGGCGTCTGACACCCGTAACGCCGCTTTACCGGAGCAGATCCGCCAGTGCCCGCTGCCGCTGGTGGCGGTCTCGCAGTCTCTGCTGGACGAAAAATGCAATCTGGTCATGCGCGATAATCGCCAGGCGGCGAACCTGGCCGCACGCTATCTTATCGAACGCGGACACCGCACGATCGCCTACATTGGCGGGCGCGAGGGCTGTCTTATCCGCGAGCAGCGCCTGCTCGGCTTTCGCAGCGCGATGACGCAAAACGGGCTGGTCTGGCGCGATGATTATTCACCGGCCTGCAGCGACGACACCCAGGCCGCCGCGATGGCAACGCGCCAGCTGCTGGAGAAAAACAGCTCCATCACCGCCCTGCTTTGCCACTCCCCGGATGCGATGATCGGCTCCATTTCCGGCATTCATCAGGTGGGCCGCACCGTGGGGAAAGACGTGTTCCTGACCCAGCAGGTGGCGCTGATCGGTTTTGAAGATATGCTCCACGTCAACCTCACCTCCCCTTCCTTCACCTACGTCTCTTCGGCCAGCGATGAAACCGGACGACAGGCGGCGGGGCTGATTATCCGCAAGCTGAAGGAGCCGGATCTGCAAACCCAGCGCATTACGCTGTCCGGGCAGCTTATCGCCCGCGAGTCGGCGTAAAATCAGAATTTGACACAGGTTTGCTGCAGCGGATTCGCTGCTATATTGCTGTGATTTGCCATGGATAATTGCAATGCCTACCGTTATCACTCACGCTGCTGTTCCCCTTTGCCTGGGCTTAGGTCTGGGAACGAAAGTCATCCCTCCCCGCCTGCTGTTTGCCGGGATCGTGCTCGCCATGCTGCCGGACGCCGACGTGCTGGCGTTCAAATTCGGCGTCGCCTACGGGAATATTTTCGGCCACCGCGGCTTTACCCATTCGCTGCTGTTTGCCTTTGCGGTACCGATACTCTGCGTGCTGATTGGCCGACGATGGTTCCGGGCCAGCCTGACGCGCTGCTGGCTGTTCTTAACCGTTTCACTGCTGTCGCACAGCCTGCTGGATTCCGTTACCACCGGCGGAAAAGGCGTCGGCTGGCTGTGGCCGTGGTCAGACGAGCGCTTCTTTGCGCCGTGGCAGGTGATTAAGGTCGCGCCGTTTGCGCTGTCGCGCTACGCCACGCCGTACGGGCATGAGGTCATTATCTCGGAACTGCTGTGGGTGTGGCTGCCGGGGGTGGTGCTGATGGGGATGTTGTGGTGGAAAAGAAGGTAAAAGTAGGCCCGGTAAGCGTTAGCGCCACCGGGCGTTACAGACTTACTTACGACGCCAGGTCGTCCCCTGCGGGCCGTCTTCCAGAATAATGCCCATCTCGGTCAGACGGTTACGCGCCGCATCCGCCGCCGCCCAGTCTTTGGCCTGACGCGCTTCCAGACGCGCCTTGATCAACGCTTCAATCTCCGCCACTTCACCGTCATCCGCCTGCGCGCCGCTCTGCAGGAACGCGTCCGGCTCCTGCTCCAGCAGGCCAAGCACGGAAGAGAGCTTACGCAGATGAGATGCCAGCGCATTCGCCGCTGCCATGTCCTCTGACTTCAGGCGGTTCACTTCGCGCGCCATGTCGAACAGTACGGAGTAGGCTTCCGGGGTGTTGAAGTCATCGTTCATCACCTCAACAAAGCGCGCTTCGAACGCTTCGCCCCCCGCCGCAGGCACAGATTTGTCGGTGCCGCGCAGCGCGGTGTACAGACGCTCCAGCGCCGAGCGCGCCTGCTTCAGGTTCTCTTCGCTGTAGTTCAACTGGCTACGATAGTGGCCAGACATCAGGAAGTAGCGCACGGTTTCCGCGTCGTAATACTTCAGTACGTCGCGCACGGTGAAGAAGTTGCCCAGCGATTTCGACATCTTCTCGCGGTCAACCATCACCATCCCGGAGTGCATCCAGTAGTTAACGTACTCGCCGCCGTGGGCGCAGGTAGACTGTGCGATTTCGTTTTCGTGGTGCGGGAACATCAGATCCGAACCGCCGCCGTGAATGTCGAAGTGGTTGCCCAGCTGCTTGCAGTTCATCGCGGAACATTCAATGTGCCAGCCCGGACGGCCTTCGCCCCACGGGGATGGCCAGCTTGGTTCACCCTCTTTGGACATCTTCCACAGCACGAAGTCCATCGGGTTACGCTTCACGTCAACCACGTCCACGCGCGCGCCGGCCTGCAGCTGGTCCAGGTCCTGACGGGAAAGCGCGCCGTAGGTTGGGTCCGTCGGGACGGAGAACATCACGTCGCCGTTGTCTGCCACATAGGCGTGACCGCGTTCGATCAGCTTTTCGGTGATCTCGATAATTTCGTGGATATGGTGGGTCGCACGCGGCTCGCTGTCCGGACGCAGAATATTGAGGGCATCAAAATCTTTGTGCATCTCAACAATCATGCGATCCACCAGCGCAACAAAGCTTTCGCCGTTTTCATTAGCGCGCTTGATGATTTTGTCGTCGATGTCGGTGATGTTACGCACGTACTTCAGGTTATAGCCCAGGAAGCGCAGGTAGCGAGAGACCACGTCGAACGCGACAAAGGTACGGCCATGGCCGATATGACAGAGATCGTAAACCGTAATACCACACACGTACATGCCGACTTCCCCGGCATGGATAGGTTTAAATTCCTCTTTCTGGCGCGTCATTGTATTAAAGATTTTTAACATCGAAGATTCCATGTAAACACGTGTGTGAGTTGTTTGTTCCATATAATACCCATAATTCGGAATAGGATCAGCACACAATGCAAGGTGATCGCGTCCTGTGGTTATGCTATAACAAGCCCCTATATATGACCCGAAGGCGGGTCGACGTACCACAATAACGGAACAGGATGCAAAAATGGTTACTTTCCACACTAATCATGGCGATATCGTAATCAAGACCTTTGATGACAAAGCGCCTGAAACAGTTAAAAACTTCCTGGACTACTGCCGCGAAGGTTTCTACAACAACACTATTTTCCACCGCGTGATCAACGGCTTTATGATCCAGGGCGGCGGTTTCGAGCCTGGCATGCGCCAGAAAGAGACCAAAGAGGCGATCAAAAACGAAGCGAACAACGGCCTGAAAAACACCCGCGGTACGCTGGCAATGGCCCGTACTCAGGCACCACACTCTGCCACCGCGCAGTTCTTCATCAACGTAGCGGACAACGACTTCCTGAACTTCTCCGGCGAAAGCCTGCAGGGTTGGGGCTACTGCGTGTTCGCAGAAGTGGTTGAAGGTATGGACGTGGTTGACAAGATCAAAGCCGTCTCTACCGGCCGCAGCGGCATGCACCAGGACGTTCCTAAAGAAGACGTTGTGATTACAAGCGTGACCGTCAGCGAGTAATTCGTGGCGACACTCTTTATTGCGGATCTGCATCTGCAAACAGAAGAACCGGCGATAACCGCCGGTTTTCTGCGTTTTTTACGCGGTGAAGCGAAAAGCGCCGATGCGCTGTACATCCTGGGCGATCTGTTTGAAGCCTGGATTGGCGACGACGATCCTAACCCGCTGCATCGTGAAATGGCTGCCGCCATTAAAACGCTGGTAGATTCCGGCGTCCCCTGCTACTTCATTCACGGCAACCGTGATTTCCTGCTCGGCAAGCGCTATGCCCGCGAAAGCGGTATGACGCTGCTGCCGGAAGAGCAGGTGCTCGATCTCTATGGCCGCAAGGTACTGATCATGCACGGCGACACGCTCTGCACTGACGATACCGGCTACCTGGCGTTTCGCGCTAAGGTCCACACCCCGTGGATCCAGAAGGTGTTCCTTGCCCTGCCGCTGTTTATCCGCAACCGCATCGCCGCCAGAATGCGTGCGGGCAGCAAAGCCGCCAATAGCAGCAAATCCCTGACCATCATGGACGTCAACCCGCAAGCTGTGGTGAGCGTGATGGAAAAGCATGGCGTTCAGTGGCTGATCCACGGTCATACTCATCGCCCTGACGTGCATTCTCTGAGCGCCAACGGTGAACCGGCCCATCGCGTGGTATTGGGCGCATGGCACACTGAGGGTTCGATGGTCAAAGTCACCCCGGAAGGTGTCGAACTGATCGCTTTTCCGTTTTAACGTTTTCTCGTCGTTTCGCTTGTTTCTCAGCCACGCAACCGTTTTCCTTGCCCGTATAACATGCTATTCTCTGTGCCCTCGAAAGCAGTGTGTTTCGCACCACAGGAGTTTTAAGACGCATGTCTTCCCGCAATAATCCGGCGCGTGTCGCCATCGTGATGGGGTCCAAAAGCGACTGGGCTACCATGCAGTTCGCCGCCGAAATCTTTGAAATCCTGAATGTTCCGCACCACGTTGAAGTGGTTTCCGCACACCGTACGCCGGACAAACTGTTCAGCTTCGCCGAAAGCGCCGAAGAGAACGGGTATGAGGTGATTATTGCCGGTGCGGGCGGCGCAGCACATCTGCCGGGCATGATTGCCGCCAAAACGCTGGTGCCGGTTCTGGGCGTCCCGGTACAAAGCGCCGCGTTAAGCGGTGTCGATAGCCTCTACTCCATCGTCCAGATGCCGCGCGGTATTCCTGTCGGCACGCTGGCAATTGGCAAAGCGGGCGCGGCGAACGCCGCCCTGCTGGCCGCGCAAATTCTTGCAACGCACGACAAAGATTTACACCAGCGCCTGGCGGAGTGGCGTAAAGCCCAGACCGACGAGGTGCTGGATAACCCGGACCCGCGGGGTGCGGCATGAAGCAGGTTTGCGTCCTCGGCAACGGCCAGCTGGGCCGCATGCTGCGTCAGGCTGGCGAACCGTTGGGGATTGCCGTCTGGCCCGTCGGGCTGGACGCCGAGCCGGAAGCGGTGCCGTTCCATCAGAGCGTAATCACCGCCGAAATTGAACGCTGGCCGGAAACCGCCCTGACCCGCGAGCTGGCGCGCCATAACGCCTTTGTGAACCGCGACGTGTTCCCGATCATTGCCGACCGTCTGACGCAGAAGCAGCTGTTCGACAAGCTGGGCCTCGCAACCGCCCCGTGGCAGCTGTTGTCTGATAAAAGCGAGTGGAATGACGTCTTCGCCATGCTGGGCGAACTGGCGATCGTGAAGCGCCGCGTGGGTGGCTACGACGGCCGCGGCCAGTGGCGCCTGCGCGCAGGCGACACCGCCGAGCTGCCGGACGACTGCTACGGCGAGTGCATCGTTGAGCAGGGCATCAACTTTAGCGGCGAAGTGTCGCTGGTAGGCGCCCGCGGGCACGATGGCCGCACGGTGTTTTACCCGCTGACGCATAACCTGCATCAGGACGGCATTCTGCGCACCAGCGTCGCCTTCCCGCACGCCAATGCCGACCAGCAGGCGCAGGCGGAAGAGATGCTTTCTGCCATCATGCACGAGCTGGACTACGTGGGCGTGATGGCGATGGAGTGCTTCGTCACACCGTCTGGCCTGCTGATCAACGAGCTGGCGCCGCGCGTGCACAACAGCGGCCACTGGACGCAAAACGGCGCCTCTATCAGCCAGTTCGAACTGCACCTGCGCGCCATCACCGACCTGCCGCTGCCACAGCCCGTCGTTAACAGCCCGTCGGTGATGATCAACCTGATCGGGACCGATCTGAACTACGACTGGCTGAAGCTGCCGCTGGTGCATCTGCACTGGTATGACAAAGAGGTTCGCGCGGGTCGTAAAGTGGGTCATCTCAACCTGAACGACAGCGATACCGACCGCCTGAGTGCCACCCTGGAGGCGATCGTTCCTCTCCTGCCGCCAGAATACGCGAGCGGAATTGTCTGGGCACAGTCAAAGCTCAAGTAAGACATCTGCGCCGGGGAGTTGACCTTCCCCTTCCCCGGCGTACAATCCCCGCCCATTGCTGCTGAGTTTTCTTCTGGAATCACCATGAACGATGGAACGGACTATCGCGCGATCCTCGCGTCTGATACCCCTTTAATCGACGTTCGCGCGCCGATCGAATTTGCCCAGGGTGCGATGCCCGCCGCACTCAACCTGCCCTTAATGAACGACGACGAGCGTGCCGCCGTCGGTACCTGCTATAAGCGCCAGGGACCCGACGCCGCGCTGGCGCTCGGCCATAGTCTGGTGAGCGGCGAGACGCGGGAAGCGCGCATTAACGCCTGGCGCGAAGCCAGCCTTGCGCACCCCGAGGGCTATCTCTGCTGCGCCCGCGGCGGGCAGCGCTCGCATATCTCCCAGGCCTGGCTGAAAGAGGCTGGCATCGACTACCCGCTGATCCGCGGCGGCTATAAGGCCCTGCGCCAGACGGCGATTCAGGTCACCATTGAGCAGTCGCAAAAGCCGATGGTGCTTATTGGCGGCTGTACCGGCAACGGTAAAACGCTGCTGGTGAAGCAGCACGCGCAGGGCATCGATCTGGAAGGGCTGGCGCACCATCGCGGCTCGTCGTTTGGCCGCACGCTTACGCCGCAGCTTTCCCAGGCGAGCTTCGAGAATCACCTTGCGGTTGAGCTATTGAAAAAAGACGCCGCGCGCTGGGTGCTGGAGGACGAGGGCCGGATGATTGGCTCCAACCACCTGCCGGAGTGCCTGCGCGACCGCATGGTTGACGCCCCTATCGTTGTCGTCGAAGACCCGTTTGAAACCCGACTTGAGCGCCTGCGCGAAGAGTATTTTGACCACATGTGGGCGGATTTTTCTGCCGCGTACGGTGAGGAGGCGGGCTGGAAGGAGTACAGCGAGTACCTGCACCACGGCCTGTTTGCCATTCGCCGTCGGCTTGGGCTACAGCGTTTTGCGGAATTTACGGCGCTGCTGGACGCGGCCCTTGCCGAACAACAGCGAACGGGCAGCACCGACGCGCACTTCAGCTGGCTTGTACCGCTGCTGAAGGACTATTACGACCCGATGTACGGCTATCAGCTGGAGAAGAAAGCGGAGAAGATTGTCTATCGCGGGACGTTCGCAGAAATTGCCGAGTGGCTTAATCGCTAAAAAAAGCCGGGTGGCGAGGTAAAAGCAAAACGGCAACCTGGGTTGCCGTTTTTAATGTTTTTTCCCTCTCCCCGTGGGAGAGGGTCAGGGTGAGGGCATCAGGCCGCACCCTACATGACATCTTAGAAGTCGTAACGCAGACGCACCAGGTTCATGTCGCCCAGGTTGTCGGTGCTGGAGGTGAACACGTGTTCGTAATCCACGCGGAAACCGTAATCCAGCTGGAAGCTGATACCCACGCCGTTGTCGATGCGCTGGTAGTTACGGCCGTTCACGTACTCGATGCGGTCACCCATGAAGTAAGGCTGGATGGATTTCACCGCGTACTGACCGATTGGGAATTTGTACCCTGCGAAGTATTCAATACCCCACGCGTCGCCCGCAAAGTAGTCGTTAACAGACACTTTTTTGGTGGTCAGGAAGTTCTGGTACCAGCCGCCGCCAGCGGAGAAGGTCCAGTTGTCCGGCGTCCAGCTCAGCGCGGTACCGACAATATTCTGGTCGTAGGATTTGCTGTCGCCGTTGTCCGGGTTACGCATGTCCGCGCGGGTGTAGTTCCACGCAGCGCCCCAGGTCAGATCGGTGGTCAGGTGGTAATCGATACCCAGTGAGCCGCCGCCTTTACGCTTGTAGCGCAGGCCGTTGCCCGGCAGGTATTCGCTGTCTTCAAACAGGTAGGATGCATAGATGTCCGCATCGCCCACGGTTTTCTTATATTTCAGCATCTGGCGTGAACGGTAAGAGCCGTCGTAGTCGCCATTGATCCCGTTACCCGGCGCCTGGCCGATCATGTCGTAGTCCCAGATATCGGTTTTCGCGCCCACCACATCGTAGTACACGCTGTTCTGCTGGCCGAAGGTCAGCGTACCCCAGGTATCGCTCTTCAGGCCGGTGTAGAGCATACGGCGTGAGGTGTCGTGCGCGCCGTCGGCGTAGTGGTTATCCCAGTTAAACTGCGCCGGAATGTTCACCCCAAGCTCGTAGTAGCTGATCCAGCTGATGTCATCGAACAGGTAGTAGTCTGCCGCGAAACGGAAGCGGGTACCGCCGTCAAAGCCGTTACGCTTGTAGCCGTTTTTGCCGTCATCGCCGGTCATGTTCTGGAACTGAGGACGAATGCTGCCGCCAACGGTGAAGTTCAGGCGGCTCAGCGGGTTACCCGCCTGAGGATCCTGCTTAAGTACGGTGATTTCTGCCTGAGATGCAAAAGTAGTCAATGCCACTGCCGCGCCGATCGTTGCCGCCAGCGCTGATTTTTTTATAGTCATTATTTTTCCTTAATAGACACGCTGCTAAATATTTAGCTGGTGAATATTAACCGGAAATTTTCGGGCTGTGTGGGCGGGTTTTTAATGTTTTGTGCTACTAAATGCGTTGGCATTATCACTTTGTGCTATTTAAGCATTACGCACCGGCATAAAAACCGGTACGTAATGATTACCATGCCAAATCAATTCACAAACTGCCGGAACAGGGCCTTGCCCTTTAACAAGCGCGCGCCGAGCGAGGCCCCGCAGAGGGAGAGCAGCACCGCGCCGCAGAGAGGGAGTACTAGCCAGAGACGCCAGTCAGGCTCCCACGGGAAGTCGAAGACCTTTGTCTGCAGCACCGCCAGCGCCGTCTCCGCGCCAATCGCCGCGACCAGACCCGCCACCAGCCCAAGCAGCGCAAACTCGCTCCAGAGCGTCGCCCGCAGCAGCCGCTTACCCGCGCCGAGCGTGCGGTAGACTATCAGTTCCTGATGACGCTGGCGCATGCCCACCTGCACCTGCGCCAGCAGCAGCAATATGCCGCAGATTGTCACCAGCACCACCATCACCTCCAGCGCGCGGCTCACCTGCTCCAGCACCTGCCCGACCTGTTTGAGGATCGCGCCAATATCCAGCAGGCTCACCGTCGGGAACTCCCGGTTAAGCTGCGTCAGCATGCCGTTGCCGTTTTCCCAGCGGAAGCTGGTCAGCCAGCTCTGCGGCTGCCCGTCCAGCGCGCCCGGCGGGAAGATGAAGAAGAAGTTTGGCCGCAGGCTTTCCCAGTCCACTTTACGGAGGCTGGTGACTTTGGCGGTAAAATCCTGGGTATCACCGGTGAAGGTCACGCTGTCCCCGAGCTTCACGTTCAGGCGCGTCGCCAGCCCCTCTTCCATCGACACCTCTCCCGCTTTCGGCGGCCAGGAACCGGCGGTAATGGGGTTATGGTCGGGACGTTTCTCCTGCCAGGTCAGGTTGAGTTCGCGGTTAAGCGACTCGTCCTTGTTCCCCTCGGTTGACTGACCGTTGATCTGCGTCAGACGCGCGCGGACGATGGGATAGAACGACTCGGGAATAATGTGATGCTCCGACAGGAAGCCCTTCAGCGGCGTCACCTGTTCCGGTGCGATGTTGATCAGGAAATAGTTCGGGCTTTCCGGCGGAAGCTGCTGCTGCCAGCGATCCAGCAGATCCCCGCGAAGCACGAGAAGCAGCGCCAGCAGCATAAACGACAGCGAAAAGGCCGACAGCTGGCTGAGCGTTGACCAGGGCTGATGCAGCAGGCGGTTGACCGCCAGCCGCACAGGCAGGGATTTTACCGTCAGCCTTTTCAGGACGTTGAGCAGTATCCAGCCCAGCACGCCGCACAGCAGCGCCAGTACCACCGCGCCAGCCAGCACGGCCCACAGCAGGGTGCTGCCGCCCATCAGCCAGGCCAGCAGCCCGACCGCAACAGCAATAATCGCCGGAAGATAGAACTTCAGCGGCCAGACGTTCGCCACCACATCATTGCGCAGCACCCGCAGCGGCTGCGTCGCGAGCAGCAGGCGGTACGGGCGCAGCCCCACCAGCACCGAGATCACCGTCATCGCGCCCATCGCCCACAGCCACGGCCAGAGGCTTGCCGGGGGCAAGGCGGCCGGCAGCACCGGTTTCAGCATCACCATCAGCAGTTTTTCAAACAGCAGGCCTATTATTCCGCCGGTAAGCGCAGAGAGGGCCAGCAGCATCAGCCACTGGCCGACGATCAGCTTGCGCAGCTGCGCCCGCCCCGCGCCGAGGGTTTTAAGGATCGCCACCAGGTCGTAGCGGCTGCGGCAGTAGTGCCCCATCGCCACGGCAACCGCCGCCACCGCCAGCAGCAGGGTTAACAGCGCCGACAGCAGCAGGAACTGTTGGGAACGTTCGAGGGATTTGCCGAGCGCCCCTTCGTCCTGCTCCAGCCCGTACCAGCGGTGTTCCGGCTTGAGCTGCGGCAGAAGCCATTTTTCATACGCCTCCAGCTGCGCGGGCGTGCCGCCAAACTTGTAGCGCCAGGTGACGCGGCTTCCCGGCTGGACGGCGTTGGTTTTCGCGACATCGGCGGTGTTCATCAGCAGGCGAGGCGCGAGCTGGAACGGGTTAAAGCCGGAGTCGGGCTCCTGCACCACTTCCCCGGCGATTTTCAGCGTGGCATCGCCAACGTCAATACTGTCGCCGGGTTTCAGGTTGAGAAGTGCCATCAGGCGCGATGCCAGCAGCACCGTGCCGGGCGTCGGCTTTAGCCCCGGCGGGCTGGTTTGTAATTCCCCGTACATCGGGTAGATGTCGTCCACGGCCTTCACGCTGGCGAGCTGCGGGGTGTCCCCCGCGAAGGTCATGGTCTGGAAGGTGAGCTGCTCCCCCACCTTTAGCCCTTCCTTGCGCGCTTCCTCAATCCAGCCAGGCGGCACAGGACGCGAGCTTTGCAGCGCCCGGTCCCCGGCCATAAATTCGCGGCTCTGCTGGCTGAGCCCTTTTTCCATACGGTCGCTGACGCTGCCGAGCGCCAGCACACAGGCCACCGCCAGGCTTAACGCCAGCCAGACAATCAGCAGCGAGGGCGAGCGCCATTCGCGCCAGAACCAGCGGGCGATCATGCTTCCTCCTGAAGAATACCGTTCACCAGCCGCAGGCGGCGGTCGCAGCGGGCGGCCAGCTGCGGATCGTGGGTCACGAGGATCAGCGTGGTGCCATGTTCGCGGTTAAGCGAAAACAGCAGGTCAGCAATTTTGTCGCCGGTTTTACGGTCAAGGTTGCCGGTGGGTTCATCGGCAAACAGCACTTCCGGGCGGCCGTTAAACGCCCGCGCCAGTGCCACGCGCTGCTGCTCGCCGCCGGAAAGCTGTGCCGGAAGATGGTCGAGGCGCTTGCCCAGGCCGAGCTGTTCCAGCAGCGCTTTGGCGTGATCGCGGCTTTCGCGACTCTTTTCGCCGCGCAGCAGCGCCGGGAGCTCGACGTTTTCCAGCGCGTTCAGGGTCGGGATCAGCATAAAGGACTGAAAGACAAAACCGATATGCCGCGCGCGCAGCGCGGCTCGCGCCTCTTCATCAAGCTGGTGCAGCGGTTGCCCGACCAGGTGGACTTCGCCGCTGCTGCCGTCGTCCAGACCGGCCAGAATCGCCAGCAGCGTAGACTTGCCGGAACCGGATTCGCCAATCAGCGCGATGGTTTCGGCGCGTTTGACAACGAGTTCAACTCCGGTAAGGATTGAAAGCTCCTGCTCCCCCTGACCGACGGACTTCTTAAGACGATGAACTTCAACACTGTTTTCCGCTGGCATTTGCCCTTCCTGTTTTTGATGCTGATGACCTTCCGCGCGGCGGCAGCGGACACGTTACTGATTCTTGGCGACAGCCTGAGCGCGGGCTACCGCATGGCGGCCAGCGCGGCCTGGCCGGCTCTGCTCAATGACAAATGGCAAAGCAAGACGACCGTTATCAACGGCAGCATCAGCGGCGATACCTCGCAGCAGGGTCTGTCGCGCCTGCCTGCGCTGCTCAAGCAGCATCAGCCGCGCTGGGTGCTGGTTGAGCTTGGCGGTAATGACGGCCTGCGTGGCTTCCAGCCTCAGCAAACCGAGCAAACGCTGCGCACCATTTTACGGGACATCAAGGCGGCAAACGCCCAGCCGCTGCTGATGCAAATTCGCCTGCCCGCCAACTACGGTCGTCGGTATAATGAGGCCTTTAGCGCGATCTACCCTAAGCTTGCCAAAGAGTTTGATATTCCGCTCCTGCCATTTTTCATGGAAGAGGTCTATCTCAAACCTCAGTGGATGCAGGACGACGGTATCCACCCCAATCGCGATGCGCAGCCGTTTATTGCCGACTGGATGGCAACGCGGCTGGCTCCTTTAGTTAAACATGACTCGTAATTCAGCGGAGTTCCTGACAGGTAAAGTTATGCAAAAATCGGTCTTAATTACAGGATGTTCCAGCGGAATCGGCCTTGAAAGCGCGCTTGAACTAAAACGCCAGGGATTTAGGGTGCTGGCAGCGTGCCGCAAGCCTGACGATGTCGAGCGCATGAACGGGCTGGGCTTTACCGGCATACAGCTGGATATGGACTCGCCGGAGAGCGTTGAACGCGCCGCCGACGAGGTGATAGCCCTGACCGAAGGCCGTCTGTACGGTCTCTTTAATAATGCCGGTTACGGCGTGTATGGCCCGCTGGATACGCTCTCGCGCGAAACGCTGGAGAAGCAGTTTTCAACCAATTTCTTTGGCGTCCATCAGCTCACCATGCGTCTGCTCCCGGCCATGCTGCCGCACGGCGAAGGGCGCATCGTGATGACATCGTCAGTGATGGGGCTGATTTCCACCCCGGGCCGCGGCGCCTACGCCGCCAGCAAATATGCGCTGGAAGCCTGGTCCGATGCCCTGCGCATGGAGCTGCGCCACAGCGGCATCAAGGTCAGCCTGATTGAACCCGGCCCGATCCGCACCCGCTTTACCGAAAACGTGAACCAGACCCAGGCGGACAAGCCGGTCGAAAACCCCGGCATCGCCGCACGTTTTACCCTCGGGCCAGAGGCGGTGGTTGCCAAAGTGCGCCATGCTTTTGAGAGCGAGCATCCCAAAATGCGCTATCCGGTGACGCTGGTCACCCATGCCATCGGCTGGTTAAAGCGCCTGCTGCCGGGCAGGATAATGGACAAAATTTTGCACGGCTGAGTTGAAGCGACGACGCTCATCCCCATGTAAAGAGTAAACCGACAAAAGAGAAAGCCGCATGTCCGTACAGAATATCGTCAATATTACAGAAGCAAACCTGCAACAGGTCCTCGAACAGTCGATGGCTAAACCGGTGCTGTTCTACTTCTGGTCTGAGCGCAGCCAGCACTGTCTGCAGCTGACGCCGGTGCTGGAAAGCCTTGCCGCGCAGTACAACGGTCAGTTCATTCTGGCGAAACTGGATTGTGACGCCGAACCGATGGTGGCATCGCAGTTTGGTCTGCGCGCCATTCCAACCGTTTATCTGTTCCAGAACGGCCAGCCTGTCGATGGCTTCCAGGGCCCTCAGCCGGAAGAGGCGATTCGCGCCCTGCTGGATAAAGTGCTGCCGCGCGAAGAAGAGCTGAAAGCGCAGGAAGCGATGGCGCTGATGCAGGAAGGCAAGTACGACGAGGCGCTGCCGCTGCTGAAAGAGGCGTGGCAGCTGTCGAACCAGAACAGCCAGATCGGCCTGCTGCTGGCGGAAACGCAGATCGCCCTGCACCGTTCAGAAGACGCGGAAGCCGTGCTCAAGACGGTTCCAATGCAGGATCAGGACACCCGCTATCAGGGGCTGGTGGCGCAGATTGAGCTGCTGAAGCAGGCGGCGGACACCCCGGAAATTCAGCAGCTGCAACAGCAGGTGGCCGACAACCCGGCGGATGCCGCGCTGGCAAGCCAGCTGGCGCTCCAGCTGCATCAGGTGGGACGTAACGAAGAGGCGCTGGAGTTGCTGTTTAGCCACCTGCAGAAAGATCTGGCTGCCGCAGACGGTCAGGCGCGCAAGATGTTCCAGGAGATCCTGGCCGCGCTGGGCACCGGAGACGCGCTGGCGTCGAAGTATCGTCGTCAGTTGTACGCGCTGCTCTATTAACAAAAAATGCCCGGTGGCGCTAACGCTTACCGGGCCTACAAAAACCGATATTACCCCGTCTTTTTCAACGGCGTCACCACCAGCTGGTGGCGCGGGTTGTAGAACTTCCGATAGGTCAGGTAGCAGGCAATGATGGTGGACAGGCTCGCCGTGGAAAGCAGCATAAACGTCACCATGATCTGATACTTAATCGCTTTTACCGGATCGATACCGGCAAAGATCAGCCCCGACATCATGCCCGGCAGGCTCACCAGCCCCACCGTTTTGGCAGAATCCACGGTCGGGATCAGCGATGAGCGAATGCTCTCACGAATCAGCCGCGCTGAAGCCACTTTTGGCGTCGCCCCCAGGCTTAACTTCTCCTGCAGCTGCTGCTGTTCACTGCTGAAACGCTGGCCGAGGTTGTTGTAGCACAGGCCAACGGCCACCATAGCGTTTCCCGCAATCATCCCGGAGATAGGGATCACCTGCATCGGCGTAAACTCAATCGAGCCAGAGAGCACCAGCACCGCCAGGGTGAGCGCCGTCCCGGTGGTAATCGCGATAAATGACGAGATAAACGCCTTATCAATATATTTACTGCGTTTCTGCGCGTTCCACGCCGCGTTAAAGCAGATGAAGAGCACCATCAGCAGCGTCAGCACCGCGTGGTTGACGTTGAAAATATACTTCAGCACATAGCCGACGATGATGAGCTGAACCACCGCGCGGCAGATACTCCAGACAATATCTTTTTCCAGGCTCAGCTTTTCCCGGTAGCTGACGACGATAGCAATCAGCACCAGCACCATCGAAAACGCCAGAGATTCATTGGTAATGTTATGCTCACCCACGGTTGGCCTCCTGCATTTTCCCGCCGTGCGGCTGGAGCGTAATCACGTCATCCGCATGGGTAATTTCGTTTGAGTCGTGCGTCACCCACAGCACGGCAATATTCTGCTCGCGGGCGTAACGATGAATAATCTCGTTGACGTTGCGTTTGTTGGCATCATCGAGCGCGCTGGTGATCTCATCCAGCAGCAATACCTTCGGTAAGAACTGCAGATTTCGGATCAGCGAGACGCGCTGCTTTTCTCCGCCCGAGAGCTCACTGATGGATTTGGTCAGCGTCTCCTCCGCCAGGCCAAAACGGGCCAGATCGTCGATGAATTTTTCCGGCTCCGGCGTTTTATTGCGGATTTGCCACGGAAAAATCAGGTTATCAAAAACCGTGTCGCCAAAAAGCACGGGCGTTTGGACGCAATAAGAGATCTGCTGGCGATAGCTTTCCGGGGAAAGTGACGCAATATCCTGCCCTTCAAACAGAATGGTTCCCTCCGTTGGGCTCAGCAGTGAGGCCACGATCTTCAGTAAGGTGCTTTTACCGCAGCCTGACGGCCCCGTTATCAGCTTGAACTCTCCGGGAAAAAGGTTAAACCCGACGTGCTGAAGGATCGTGTTATTTGCGACACGAAAGCCGACGTCCTTTATCTGCAAAACTGCATTTTCGTTGTTCATATTTTTTCCAGTAACTCCTGAGCGTTATTAGCATAATCCGTGCCGCACGTTCGTCACAACGCGTTTTAACGCCCCCTTTCGCTGCCAAGACTTCCGATTGTGTTTACTGTGCATTCATTAGACGTGCTTTACACTTTCGCTTTACAGTTTACGCCGTGACCTTAGCGACACTTCCATATCCCTGGTTTAGAACATTCGTTAAAGTGGTGTTAAGCTCTGCCCGCAACACAATAAGGAAGTACAAGAATGTCTAATATTCACACTTTTTATGAGTTTTCTGAACTTGAACCCGGCGTGAAAACCATCGATCAGCTTCTTGCCGCCATTGCTTCAGAATCCGTTACGGCTTATGTGTTCGGGGGAGAGCTTGTCCGGTTCGTTAAGGGCCTGCTGAAGATGAAGCCGGTCATTCAGCTGAAGAATTGCCGCTTTGCGTTTGATAACGGCACTCGCTTCGTTGAAATCGACGGCAGAGGGAATGTCAAAGAGTTCGAGCCGGGCAAGGTTCCGGCCTGGTTCCAGTCTCCCGGTGAGTTTGCCCGCGGCCAGTGGCTGGTCAACCATGACTTTGCGGACCTGATGACGCCGGAATTTATCCGCGCGTTTATTGAGCGCTTCCCGGACGTAAGCAAACGACGCGAACACGCGAACCTGCTGTTCGATCTGCAGCTCAATAAGCTGGCGCCCGCGCAGCCCGCGGCGAAAAAGACAGGCAACGTTCAGGGCAAAACGACCAAACCCAAAGTCACCGATCTGCAGTCTTTCGAACTCTTCAGCCAGTTTTATGCGCGTATGAAAACGGCAGTCTGTTCAGACCAGTTCCCGACGCTGCAAATTCTGACGGGACACGACGCCGTCAACGACGCGCCCACCTCACTGAAGGGCGCGGTTCGCACCTGGTTCAAAGGGATCACCGGTCAGCTTCCGCCGAACAACAAGCGCGTGGGCGCGGGCAATGCGGAACTGTTCTGCGCGCCGATCCGCGAGCAGCTGCGCCAGGTTGAAGAGATTGGGCTGGAGACCTTTTATCACGGCCTGTCGAAAGCCATTGCCGATGCGGGTGACGATGCGCTGATCGCTGACTTTACCTACAGCTACCACTAACGCTCTGCCCCGCCCGTCGGACGGGGCGAATTTTAGCCCATTAGCCGATATACTTACGAATAGCAAACACGCGCTTTTTCTCATCAAAGCATGCAAAACAGGAGGTTTTTATGCTCATCGTTGTTCCCGTCCTTATATTCGTCGCGCTGGTTATCGTGGGCGCAGGTGTCAAAATTGTCCCTCAGGGTTACCAGTGGACCGTAGAGCGCTTCGGCCGCTATACCAACACGCTGCAGCCCGGCCTAAGCCTGATTGTGCCGTTCATGGACCGAATTGGTCGCAAGATCAACATGATGGAGCAGGTGCTGGATATCCCCTCTCAGGAAGTGATCTCCAAAGATAACGCCAACGTTACCATTGATGCCGTCTGCTTTATTCAGGTGATTGATGCGCCGAAAGCGGCCTATGAGGTGAGCAACCTGGAGCTGGCGATCGTCAACCTGACGATGACCAACATCCGTACCGTGCTCGGCTCGATGGAGCTGGACGAAATGCTCTCCCAGCGCGACAGCATCAATACCCGCCTGCTGCACATTGTTGATGAGGCAACGAACCCGTGGGGGATCAAAGTCACCCGTATTGAGATCCGCGACGTGCGCCCACCGGCAGAGCTGATCGCCTCCATGAACGCGCAGATGAAGGCCGAGCGTACCAAGCGTGCCTATATTCTGGAAGCCGAAGGGGTCCGTCAGGCGGAGATCCTCAAAGCGGAAGGGGAAAAACAGTCGCAGATCCTGAAAGCCGAAGGCGACCGTCAGTCCGCGTTCTTACAGGCGGAAGCGCGTGAACGTTCCGCTGAAGCGGAAGCCCGCGCGACACAGATGGTCTCCGAGGCGATTGCCGCCGGTGATATCCAGGCCGTGAACTACTTCGTGGCGCAAAAATATACCGATGCGCTGAAAGAGATCGGCTCCGCGAACAACAGCAAAGTGGTGATGATGCCCCTGGACGCCAGCAGCCTGATGGGCTCTATCGCGGGGATCGCCGAACTGATCAAAGACAGCGGAAACGAGCGTAAAAAATGATTGAGCTCATCGTTGCACATCCTCATGCCTTCTGGCTAAGCCTCGGTGGCTTATTGCTGGCGGCGGAGATGCTTGGCGGCAACGGCTACCTGCTCTGGAGCGGTGTTGCCGCAGTCATTACGGGCCTGCTGGTCTGGATCCTTCCTCTGGGCTGGGCGTGGCAGGGCGCGCTGTTTGCCGTGCTGACGCTGGTTGCCGCCTGGCTGTGGTGGCGCTGGCTTAACCGTCAGGTCAAAGAGCAGAAACCGCTGGACGCGCATCTCAACCAGCGCGGACAGCAGATTGTCGGCAAGCGCTTTACGCTCGACGCCGCGCTGGTGAACGGGCGCGGGCACATGCGCGTGGGCGACAGCTCGTGGCCGGTGGTGGCCGACGACGACCTCAGTGCCGGAACGCAGGTTGAGGTCATTGCGGTGGAAGGGATTACGCTGCGGGTAAAAGCCTGCTAGACGTGGGTTTTGCGATGGCAGCAGCCGGCAAGATTATCAATAATCGGGCAGTCGGCGCTGTCATCACCCGGACAGGATTCCGCCAGCTGCAGCAGCTGTTCGCGCATCGCCTGTAGCTCGATGATGTGGCGCTCGATCTCCGCCACTTTTTCCAGCGTGCGTTTTTTCACGTCCGCGCTGTGGCGCTTCGGATCGTTAAACAGGTTAACCAGCTCGCCGCACTCTTCCAGGTTAAACCCCACCTGTCTTGCCTGGCGCAGCAGCGTCAGCTCATCGAGATGCAGCTGCGTGTAGCTGCGGTAGCCGTTTTCACTGCGCAGCGGTGGCGTTACCAGCCCCTTCTCTTCATAAAAGCGGATCGCCTTGCTGGTTAAGCCGGTTTTTTTTGCCACGTCACTGATATTCACATTTCCCCCTTGACCTTCCCCTTGATGGAAGGTTTAACCTTCATAACAGTTAGCGAAAAGCGTTACTCCGGTCAACAACTGACCAATATATTATACGGGAGTTTTGTTATGTCTCACACTATCGACCTGACGCTGGACGGCCTCTCCTGCGGCCACTGCGTCAAACGCGTTAAAGAAAGCCTGGAACAGCGTCCTGACGTTGAAAGCGCTGAAGTGACTATCGACCATGCCGCCGTGACCGGCAGCGCCAGCGCGGACGCGCTGATTGATACCATTAAACAGGCCGGTTATGGGGCGGAATTAAGCCACCCAAAGGCTAACCCGCTGGCAGAGTCATCATCCCCGTCGGAAGCACTGACAGCGGCCACTCCTGAGCTTCCGGCAGCGGATGATATTGATGACAGCCAACAGCTGCTGATCAACGGCATGAGCTGCGCCAGCTGCGTCTCCCGCGTGCAGAACGCCCTGCAGGCGGTACCGGGCGTCGCACAGGCACGGGTCAACCTTGCGGAGCGTACTGCGCTGGTGATGGGCAGTGCTTCCGCCGCAGATTTAGTGCAGGCCGTGGAAAAAGCGGGCTACGGGGCGGAGGCCATCGAAGATGATGCCGAGCGCCGCGAACGCCAGCAGGAAACGGCTATTGCCACCATGAAGCGCTTCCGCTGGCAGGCGATCGTCGCCCTGCTGGTCGGTATTCCGGTGATGGTGTGGGGCATGATGGGTGACAACATGATGGTCACCGCAGACAACCGCACGCTGTGGCTGGTGATTGGTTTAATTACCCTTGCGGTCATGGTCTTTGCAGGTGGGCATTTTTATACCAGCGCCTGGAAGAGCCTGAAAAACCGCACGGCGACGATGGATACGCTGGTTGCGCTCGGTACCGGCGCGGCGTGGCTGTACTCCATGAGCGTGAACGTCTGGCCCCAGTGGTTCCCGATGGAAGCCCGCCATCTCTATTATGAAGCCAGCGCCATGATTATCGGCCTGATTAACCTGGGCCACATGCTGGAAGCGCGTGCCCGTCAGCGCTCCTCGAAAGCGCTGGAACGCTTGCTCGATTTAACCCCGCCGACGGCCCGCGTGGTCACGGACGATGGGGAAAAAAGCGTCCCGCTGGCGGAGGTACAGCCGGGCATGACGCTGCGCCTGACCACCGGCGACCGGGTGCCCGTCGACGGTGAAATCACCCAGGGCGACGCCTGGCTGGATGAAGCGATGTTGACCGGGGAGCCGATCCCCCAACAAAAATCACAGGGCGATGCGGTTCATGCCGGTACGGTAGTGCAGGACGGCAGCGTGCTGTTCCGCGCCAGTGCCGTCGGTAGCCACACCACGCTGTCGCGTATTATCCGCATGGTCCGCCAGGCCCAGAGCAGCAAGCCGGAGATTGGCCAGCTTGCTGACAAAATCTCGGCCATTTTTGTGCCGGTAGTGGTCGGCATTGCTCTGCTGAGCGCGGCAATCTGGTATTTCTTCGGCCCGGCACCGCAGATTGTCTACACCCTGGTCATCGCCACTACGGTGCTGATCATCGCCTGTCCGTGCGCTCTTGGCCTGGCGACGCCGATGTCAATTATCTCCGGCGTGGGCCGTGCCGCCGAGTTTGGCGTGCTGGTCCGTGATGCGGATGCCCTGCAGCGGGCAAGCATCCTGGATACGATTGTCTTTGATAAAACCGGCACGCTGACCGAGGGCAAACCGCAGGTAGTGGCCGTGAGCACCGCTGGCATTGCGCAAGAGGACGCGCTGCGCCTTGCCGCCGCGCTGGAGCAGGGTTCCAGCCACCCGCTGGCCCGCGCCATTCTCGATAAGGCGAATGCTTCTGCCCTGCCGCAGGTCAGCAATTTCCGTACTCTGCGCGGGCTTGGCGTCAGCGGTGAAGCCGACGGCCACGCGCTGCTGCTGGGTAACCAGGCATTGCTGAATGAAAACGGTGTTGATACGTCCGCGCTGGAAGAAGAGCTGAAAGCACAGGCGTCTCGGGGCGCCACCCCGGTTCTGCTGGCGGTGGATGGCAAAGCCGCCGCGCTGCTGGCCGTGCGCGATCCGCTTCGCCAGGACAGCGTGGATGCCTTACAGCGCCTGCACCGCTCGGGCTATCGCCTGGTGATGCTGACCGGGGATAACCCGACCACCGCCAACGCCATCGCGAAAGAGGCCGGTATTGATGAGGTCATTGCGGGCGTGCTGCCGGACGGCAAAGCGGACGCCATCAAGAACCTGCAAAGTCAGGGTCGCCAGGTGGCGATGGTGGGCGACGGCATCAACGACGCCCCGGCGCTGGCCCAGGCGGACGTAGGGATAGCCATGGGTGGCGGGAGCGATGTCGCCATTGAAACCGCCGCCATCACGCTGATGCGCCACAGCCTGATGGGCGTTGCAGACGCCCTGGCCATTTCGAAAGCTACGTTGCGCAACATGAAGCAGAACCTGCTGGGGGCGTTCGTCTATAACTCGCTCGGTATTCCGGTTGCTGCGGGCATTTTGTGGCCGCTGACCGGTACCCTGCTGAACCCGGTGGTTGCGGGTGCGGCGATGGCACTCTCCTCCATTACCGTGGTGAGCAACGCCAACCGTCTGCTGCGGTTTAAACCGAAGGATTGAACCTTGTTCTCGTACGCGCTAGCATGACCCTTTCCGGTCATGGAGCGCGTATGAGTCTGTTTAATCGTATAAAAGCATCGTTTCGCGCCCTCTTCCCCCGCCGCTATGCCTGGCCCGGCCTGGATATCTCGCTTCCCGGCGGGCAACACCTGCACCTGGTCGGCAGCATCCATATGGGCACGCAGGGAATGTCTCCTCTGCCATCCGGTCTGATAAAACGCCTGAAGCGCGCCGACGCGCTGGTCGTCGAGGCGGACATTTCCGGCCACGAGTCGCCGTTTGCCGGGCTTGAAAGCGATCTCCCGCTGGCGGAGCGCCTGAACGACGACCAGCTCGCGGAGCTGAGGCGCGTGGCGGCAGAAACCGGCGTGTCGCTCTCCATGATTGACAACCTGCCGCTGTGGCAAATTGCGATGGTGCTGCAGGCCACGCAGGCGCAGCGTCTGGGCCTGCGCGGTGACTACGGCATTGATTACCAGCTGCTGAACGTGGCGCGGGCGCGCCGTATGCCCATCATCGAGCTGGAAGGGACGGACAGCCAGATTGCGCTCCTGCGCCAGCTTCCTGACGACGGTCTGATGCTGCTGGATGATACCCTGACCCACTGGCACACCAACGCGCGTCTGCTGCAAACCATGATTGGCTGGTGGCTGGATGCGCCGCCCGCGGACGGTAAGCTGGCGCTACCGTCGACGTTCAGTGAATCGCTTTATGATGTGCTGATGAATGCGCGCAACAAAGCGTGGCGAGATACGCTGCATGCTTTACCTGCGGGGGAGTACGTGGTCGCGGTCGGGGCGCTGCATTTATACGGCGAAGGGAATTTGCCGTCGCTGTTGAAATAAAAAAATGGCCAATATCTCTATTGGCCCGTCAAAGAGGAATTTCATCGTTTTTATTATACCGAAGTGACCTTCGGCTGAGCCGATTGTCGCTCAAAGTGACCATCACTGCCAACACTATTGCGCAAGATGGTGCTATTTTTTAGACAAACGTCAGGCGTATGCTGGCTGCATGAATTGTCTGTCGTAAGAAGGATAGCTATGACTCCCGCCGTTAAATTACTCGAAAAAAACAATATTTCTTTCCGGATCCATACCTACGATCATGATCCGAACGAAACCAACTTTGGTGATGAAGTGGTGCGCAAGCTGGGGCTGAATGCTGACCAGGTCTATAAAACGCTGCTGGTCGCAGTGAATGGCGATATGAAGCACCTCGCCGTGGCGGTAACGCCCGTTGCCGGACAGCTCGATCTCAAAAAGGTAGCGAAAGCGCTGGGGGCGAAAAAGGTCGATATGGCGGACCCGATGGTTGCGCAACGCACCACGGGCTATCTGGTGGGCGGGATCAGCCCGCTCGGACAGAAAAAACGCCTGCCGACGCTGATCGATGCGCCTTCGCAGCAATTTGAGACGATCTATATTTCGGGCGGTAAACGCGGGCTGGATATTGAACTGGCCGCGGGCGATCTGGCGAAAATGCTGGACGCGAAGTTTGCGGATATTGCCCGCCGGGAGTAAAAAAAGCCGGGTGGCGGCTACGAGGTAAAAGCAAAACGGTAACAGGCGTTACCGTTTTTTGTGTTCGCGCCCTCTCCCGGTGGGAGAGGGTTGGAGTGAGGGCATCAGGCCGCACAACACTACTGCCAGCTCACCTCACCTTTCGGCTCATAGGCATTCACGTCAATCGGCGAATTCTGCTCGATGTACTGCTTCAGCACTTCCGCATCAATAAAACCGGTGTTTACGTAGCCCGGTTTATTATCGATGTGCGGATAGCCGTCGCCGCCGGTGGCGTTAAAGCTTAACGTCGCCAGACGGTAGGTTTTCGCAGGGTCTACCGGCTCGCCTTTGATTTTAAGATCGTTGAGCTTGCCGTCCTTCGCCACAAAGCTGACGTTAGCAAACTGCGGATAGGCACCCGAGTCCGGCTTCATCTGCGCTACGGCGGTCAGGTAGTCAACGACCTCTTTCCCGCTCATATCCGCATACACCACCACGTTGCCGAACGGCTGCACCTTCAGCACGTCTTTATAGGTGATGTTTCCGCCTTCGATGGAGTCACGAATGCCGCCGCCGCTCATCACGCCGAAGTCCGCATTCGTGCGCGCCATCTGCGCCGCCAGCACCAGATGGCCCATGTTGGTCTGCACGAAGCGGACTTTACTGCGGTCCCCTTCCAGACGACCGTTCAGCGTGCCGATTTTCACGTCCAGCTGCGCCTTGCCTTTGTTCTGGAACGGCGTCAGCAGGGAGAGCATCTGCTGGTTTTCAGCAATCTCTGGCGTGTAAAGTACGCGCTCGCTTTTCCCGTCCGGGTAGGTGACTTTCTTCTTCAGGTTTACCGGGATGAGCTGATAGCGCACCAGCTTCATCTCACCGTTACGAAACTCAAAGTCCGCCCGCCCCACGTATTTACCCCACTCGTGGGCCTGCACAATCCAGATCCCGTTCTGACGATCTGGCGCACACGGCGTGCCCGGCACGTAGTCCACCTGCTTTTTGTTCTCCGACGCCATGCACACCGGATCCTGCGAGTGACCGCCCACAATCATCGCCAGCGAGCCCGCTGGCAGGCTGCGCGCCATCTCCACGTCGCCGGGCGCATTGGAGCCATGCTCGCCGTTATCGTAGTGTCCCATGTGGGTAGTGGCGATAATCACGTCCGGCTTTTCGTTCTGCTGCAGCTCCTGAATCACCAGCTTCGCTTCGTCTGCCGGTTTGCGGAATTCGATATCGGTGAAGAACTCAGGGTTACCGATTTTTGCCGTATCGTCGGTGGTTAAGCCGATGACCGCGATTTTGAGATCCTGACGCTTAAACAGCGCCCACGGTTTAAACAGACGTTCTCCGGTGCTTTTCTGGTAAATATTGGCGGAGAGGAACGGGAATTTGGACCATTTCTCCTGCTGGCGCAGCACGCTCAGCGGATTGTCAAACTCGTGGTTGCCGACGGCCATCGCGTCGTAACCGATTAAATTCATGCCGCGGAAATCGGGTTCAGCATCCTGTAAATCCGATTCCGGCACGCCGGTATTAATATCCCCGCCCGACAGCAGCAACACGCTACCGCCCTGGGCCGCCACCTCTTTGCGAATGCCGTCCACCAGCGTTTTTTGCGCCGACAGACCATACTCGCCATATTCACTGCGCCAGAAATGACCGTGATGATCGTTGGTATGCAGAATGGTGATTTTATAGGTTTTATCTTTTTCATACGCCTGCGCGGGCAGGCTTGCCAGGCCCCATGCGGCAATAAGCGCCAGCGCGACGCCCCGCTTCATTAACTTCATCTTCTCTCTCCCTGACCAATAGACAAAGGCAAAAATTACAGTGACTAACAAGAATAGACAAATAAGTTTTCAGAATTGCGACTTTCTTCAAATGTCACGGACGAGTATGTTAGTCGGATAATAATTACTCCCTGCATCTCTAATAACAAATTGACGTGGTATTTATGGCAATCAGTGAATCAACCCAGCCCGCTCCGGGCGCGCCGGCGTCGCGCACCTCTTTTAAAGTTTTAGGCGCAATCAGCCTCTCGCATCTGCTCAACGACATGATCCAGTCGTTGATTCTGGCGATCTACCCGCTGCTGCAGTCCGAGTTTTCGTTAACCTTCGTACAGATCGGGATGATCACCCTGACCTTCCAGCTGGCCTCGTCGCTGCTGCAGCCGGTGGTGGGCTACTGGACGGATAAATACCCGATGCCGTGGTCGCTGCCGATAGGCATGTGCTTTACCTTAAGCGGGCTGGTGCTGCTGGCCATGGCAGGCAGTTTTGAAGCGGTTCTGCTCGCCGCCGCGCTGGTGGGAACCGGCTCGTCCGTCTTCCATCCGGAATCGTCCCGCGTGGCGCGTATGGCCTCCGGTGGCCGTCACGGGCTGGCGCAGTCACTCTTCCAGGTAGGGGGCAACTTCGGTAGCTCCCTCGGCCCGCTGCTGGCGGCGGTGATTATCGCCCCGTATGGCAAAGGCAATGTGGCCTGGTTTGTGCTGGCCGCCCTGCTCGCCATTGTCGTGCTGGCACAGATCAGCCGCTGGTACGCCGCCCAGCATCGCGTGAACAAGGGGAAACCTAAAGCGAAGGTTATCAATCCCCTGCCTCGTAATAAGGTCATTCTTGCGGTCTCCGTGCTGCTGGTGCTGATTTTCTCGAAATACTTCTATATGGCGAGCATTAGCAGCTATTACACCTTTTATCTGATGCAAAAATTCGGATTATCGGTACAAAACGCACAGTTCCACCTGTTTGCTTTCCTCTTCGCGGTGGCCGCAGGAACGGTCATTGGCGGGCCGGTGGGGGATAAAATTGGCCGTAAATATGTCATTTGGGGCTCTATCCTCGGGGTGGCACCGTTTACCCTTATTTTGCCGTACGCAAGCCTCGAATGGACCGGGATTTTAACCGTGATAATCGGTTTTATCCTCGCCTCCGCGTTTTCCGCCATCCTGGTCTATGCTCAGGAGCTGCTGCCGGGCCGTATTGGTATGGTTTCCGGGCTCTTTTTCGGTTTCGCCTTTGGGATGGGCGGCCTTGGCGCAGCCGTATTAGGGATGGTTGCGGATCACACCAGCATCTTCCTGGTTTACAAAATCTGCGCTTTCCTGCCGCTTCTTGGGATGTTGACCATATTCCTGCCTGATAATCGTCATAAAGCGTGATTTACGGGTAGCTAAAGTTATGCTTTGGCTACCCTTCCCCCTTATGCGATAAGGGTTTCCTCTTCATCCCCACTCTGAATTTATCAATATGCGCCTTTTTAATCGCATATTGCCGTTTTATTCAAACTTCAACAATTATTCATAAACATAAGGGCAAAAATTGTCATAAACTATTACCTGGCTTTTTGGTATTCACGCCAAAAATGGAACACTCACCACGAAAGGAGACGGAATGCACCACGCCACACCGCTTATTACCACCATTGTTGGTGGACTTGTGCTCGCTTTTATCCTTGGCATGATTGCCAATAAGCTGCGTATTTCTCCTCTTGTCGGCTATTTGTTAGCGGGTGTACTGGCGGGGCCTTTCACGCCAGGCTTCGTGGCGGATACCAAACTGGCGCCAGAACTGGCGGAACTGGGCGTGATCCTGCTGATGTTTGGCGTCGGTCTGCATTTTTCGCTGAAGGACCTGATGGCGGTAAAGTCGATCGCCATACCCGGAGCGATCGCCCAGATAGGGGTGGCGACGCTGCTGGGCATGGCGCTTTCGGCAGTGCTGGGCTGGTCGCTGATGACCGGCATCGTCTTTGGGCTGTGCCTCTCCACCGCCAGTACCGTGGTGCTGCTGCGCGCGCTTGAAGAGAGGCAGCTGATAGACAGCCAGCGCGGGCAAATCGCGATCGGCTGGCTGATTGTAGAAGATCTGGTGATGGTGTTGACGCTGGTGCTGCTGCCCGCCGTCGCCGGGATGATGGAAAAAGAGAACATCGGCTTCGCCTCGCTGGCGCTGGATATGAGCATCACCATCGGTAAGGTGGTGGCCTTTATCGCCATCATGATGCTGGTGGGCCGCCGTCTGGTGCCTTGGATCATGTCCCGCAGCGCGGCAACCGGCTCCCGCGAGCTGTTTACCCTCTCCGTCCTTGCGCTGGCGCTGGGCATCGCCTTCGGTGCCGTTGAGCTGTTTGATGTCTCCTTTGCCCTGGGGGCGTTCTTCGCCGGGATGGTGCTGAACGAATCCGAGCTGAGCCACCGTGCGGCGCACGACACGCTGCCGCTGCGCGATGCGTTTGCCGTGTTGTTCTTCGTCTCCGTCGGGATGCTGTTCGATCCGCTGGTGCTGATCCAGCAGCCGCTGGCCGTGCTGGGCACGCTGGCGATCATTATTTTTGGTAAGTCGCTCGCGGCTTTCTTCCTGGTGCGAATGTTCGGCCACTCCCCGCGCACGGCGCTGACCATTGCCGCCAGCCTGGCGCAGATTGGCGAGTTCGCCTTTATTCTGGCCGGTCTGGGCATGGCCCTGAACCTGCTGCCGCAGGCGGGGCAAAATCTGGTGCTGGCGGGGGCAATCCTCTCCATCATGCTAAACCCGGTATTGTTTGCCCTGCTGGAAAAATACCTCGAGAAGACCGAAACCCTCGAAGAGCAGACGCTGGAAGAGGCAACGGAAGAAGAGAAGCAGATCCCGGTGGATATTTGTAATCACGCCCTGCTGGTGGGCTTTGGCCGCGTGGGTAGCCTGCTCGGCGAGAAGCTGATGGCGCAGGGCATTCCGCTAGTGGTGATTGAGACGTCACGCACCCGCGTGGATGAGCTTCGCGAGCGCGGGATTCGTGCGGTGCTGGGCAATGCGGCAAACGAAGAGATCATGGAGCTGGCGCATCTGGACTGTGCCCGCTGGCTGCTGCTGACCATTCCAAACGGTTATGAAGCGGGTGAGATTGTGGCCTCCGCGCGTGAGAAGTGCCCCGGTATTGAGATCATTGCCCGAGCGCACTATGACGACGAAGTAGAGTACATTACCGAGCGCGGCGCGAATCAGGTGGTGATGGGCGAGCGTGAGATTGCGAACACCATGCTGACGCTGCTGACGAAGCCGCCAGTTGAAGAGGCGGTTACGGGGTAAGTTTGCTGCGGCCTGATGCCCTCACCCTGGCCCTCTCCCACAGGGAGAGGGAACAAATACTAAAAACGGCAACCACAGGTTGCCGTTTTGCTTTTACCTGTCCCAGTACGCCTCTTCGAGGCTGTCTTCTCGTTCCGGCAGACCGCGCGTTAAGCGCGGCGAATGCTGGTTCAGTACCTGGTAGCTCACGCGGTTGGCGTACTTACACACCTGCGCCAGCGAGGAATAGGTCAGCCAGCTGAACTTGTGCTTGCTGGAGTTCGGCACGTTAGTTTTGTGATAGGCGTTCGCGGTAATGTCATGCAGCAGCGCGGCAAGCGCGCCGTCGCCCGCGCCGTTAGTGTTCATGATCTTCTCCGGCCCGCCCATATACGGCGCAATGTGGGAGTAGATACGCAGCGGATTCACGCAGTCTTTGTGGCGCATGCCGCGGCTGAACTCGTACTGGTTGAACTCGGCAATCGCCCCCGGCAGCAGCGGGTGCTGGGTTTTGCGCTTGCTCTCTTCTTCGGTGAAGCCCGCCATATACAGCCCAACCGGACCCGCGGTGCAGAGCACCAGATCCACCCAGTCCAGCGCTTTGTCGGACGCCAGCAGCGGATCGCTTTCACCGGTCAGCGCCTCGGCCTCTTCTTCGTTCATCGCCAGAATCGAGACGTGCTCTTTCAGGAAGGTCTGCCACCACTCCGGGTTATCGGCAATCACGAATTTGGTGCCCAGGGTTAACACTACCGGCACATCGTACTTTTTGGCGTACTCAATCGCCTTCATGGTCGCTTCCGGCATCGGCTCGCCCGGCTTGCAGCGCACCAGGTAGGAGGTCAGCACCAGCGCAGACGCGCCCGCGATCACCTCTTCGGGAATGCTTTCCGCGCGCAGCTTGTTCATGTGGCCCGGGCTGATGGCAAAGGTACGCTCGCCGGATTCGCCGATCAGCGTAAAGCAGCGGCCAATCGGCCCGTCTACGCCCTGGAGATAGTTCAGATCGGTGCGGCTGGAGGTGTTGCACAGGTAGCGGTAGGCGTAGCCACCGATTTCGATATTGCTGCACATCACACCGAGCAGAACCGAGCGGTCATCTGCCAGCACCGAGTAGTTGTGCATGGTGTTGCCGATGGTGCCGCCAGCGAACTGATGGGTAATCAGATTTTCGCGCACCAGCTCCTGGTACAGCGCTTCGGCAACGTCGTCCTCAATCACCAGCGAGTGACCGGCGCTCAGACCGTAACGGGCGACAAACTCATCATCCACTTTCGCTTCAATGTCCACCAGCGTCTGGTCGATACCGACAACCCAGGCCGCGCTGGTTTCATTTTCAGGCTGGATTTGCTGCAGGAGCGGATCGCGGGCATCGACGGGAAAGTAGTGTTTGGATTTGCGTTTACCGGGAAATTTCATGGTCTGAACTGTACGAAGAATATGGGCCGGGAATGGTAGCACAAACCCGGCCCGGAGTGCGATCAGCGGCTGTTCGTCACCAGCGAGACCATCATGTCGATATGCTCAGGTGAGTCGTTAAGCGCCGGAATGTACTCATACTTTTCGCCGCCGGCCTCAAGGAAAAATTCCCGGTTTTGCACCGCGATCTCCTCCAGCGTTTCAAGGCAGTCCGCCGAGAAGCCCGGCGACATCACCTGAATGTGCTTCACGCCCTTCTCGCCGAGCATTTTGAGGGTTTCATCGGTGTACGGCGTCAGCCACGGCTCGCGGCCAAAACGCGACTGGAAGGTCATCATCACCTTCTCCGGCGGCAGGCCAAGGGCGGAGACCAGCTCGCGGGTGGTATCGCGGCAGCGCTGGGGGTAATCATCCCCTTCATTGGCGAAACGCTGCGGAATACCGTGATAGGAGAGCAGCAGCAGATCCGGTTCGCCGTGCTTTTCAAACGATGCTCGGGCGCTGTTGGCAAGCGCCTTAATGTAGAGCTCGTTATCCGCATAATCGCGAATAAAGGTCACGCCCGGAATGCGGCGGCGCGTCTTCAGAATACGCGCCAGCTCGTCCCAGACGGCGGCCACCGTCGAGCAGGAGTACTGCGGATACAAGGCCAGCACGACGATATGATCCACGCCCTGTGCCAGCAGCGCATCGACGGCACTTTCCAGCGAAGGTTTACCGTAGCTCATGCCGAGTGCGACGGGCATATCCGGCAGACGGGCGGCCAGCGCTTTTTCCTGACGACGGCTGTACACCATCAGCGGCGAGCCCTCCTCCATCCAGACGGACTGATAAAGTTTGGCGACGCGCGGAGAGCGAATCGGCAGAATGACGCCACGCAGCAGCGGCCACCACAGCAGTCTCGGAAAATCCACGACGCGCGTGTCGCTTAAAAATTGTCGCAGGTAGCGTTTTACCGCCGCTGGAGTGGGTGCTTCTGGGGTGCCCAGATTGGCAAGCAGGATGCCGGTTTTCGCCTGACTCATTCACGCCTCTTAACCATTTGATAGGTTGTCAATTGTAGCGGAAATGCGTTTAAACGAAACCCATTGCTGTAATAGGTAAGATGAGAATATTTCTCACCCGGAAACCCGGGTGAGAGGAGCGTGATTAGCCGAGGATTTTTTCCAGCTCTGCACGTACGTCAGCCACGGCTTTGGTGCCGTCAACTTTGGCGTATTTGGTGTTACCCGCCTGCGCTTCTTTGGTGTAGTAGCCAATCAGCGGTGCGGTCATCTGATGGTATTCCACCAGGCGTTTACGCACGGTCTCTTCCTGATCGTCTTTACGGGTGGTCAGCTCTTCGCCGGTCACGTCGTCTTTGCCTTCAACCTTAGGCGGGTTGAATTTGATGTGGTAAACGCGGCCAGAGGCAGCGTGCACGCGACGGCCAACGATACGGTCAACGATCAGCTCGTCCGGTACGTCGAACTCCAGAACGTAGTCCACGTTGATGCCCGCTTCTTTCATGGCGTCAGCCTGAGGAATGGTGCGCGGGAAGCCGTCCAGCAGGAAACCGTTACGGCAGTCTTCCTGCGCAATGCGCTCTTTAACCAGCGCGATAACCAGCTCGTCGGTTACCAGCTTGCCTGCGTCCATGATGTCTTTCGCTTGTTTACCCAGCTCGGAGCCAGATTTTACAGCGGCGCGCAGCATGTCACCGGTGGAGATTTGCGGAATACCGTATTTCTCCATGATGAACTGAGCCTGAGTTCCTTTACCCGCGCCCGGAGCGCCAAGCAGAATAATACGCATTGCGAAAATCCCCTCAAATGTCGTTTCAATTTTTCAAAAGCGCTAAACAATACCACCAGAACGGGCGTGGCTCAAGGAAGGCGGGAAGGCTGAAACGGTTAATGGGGGGAGATAATTTGGGAGAGTGCGGTCTGGTGCCCTCACCCCGGCCCTCTCCCACGGGGAGAGGGAGAAGACCAGGGGAGACGTGGTCAGTTACGCCAGCAGCAGCGCATTCACACGTTTAATGAACAGGTTAGGATCTTCCAGGGTGCCGCGCTCGGCCAGCAGAGACTGATCCAGCAGCAGTTCAACCCACTCGGCAAAGCGAGCTTCATCCTGGGTATCCGCCGCGCGTTTCACCAGCGGATGATCCGGATTAAGCTCAAAGATATATTTCACTTCCGGCACGGCCTGGCCCGCCGCGGCGAACAGCTTCGCCATCTGGGTGCTCATTTCGTCCGCATCGGTGGTGACAATCGCCGGAGTATCGGTCAGACGGTGCGTGAAGCGTACCTCTTTCACGCGGTCGCCCAGCAGGGTTTTGACACGCTCAACGAACGGCTCCAGCGCCTTCTCGGCTTCTTTCGCGCTTTCGTCCACTTCATCCGCCAGCTTGTCGATGGACTCGTCGGCTTTGGCAACGGACTGGAACGCCTTACCGTCGAACTCGGTCAGGTAGTTCATCATCCACTCGTCGATGCGGTCAGAAAGCAACAGCACTTCGATGCCTTTCTTACGCAGCAGCTCCAGGTGCGGGCTGCTCTTCGCTGCCGCATAGCTGTCAGCGGTGATGTAGTAGATCTTCTCCTGCCCTTCTTTCATGCGGGAGACGTACTCTTCCAGCGACACGGTCTGGGCGGAGGAGTCGGTGTGCGTAGAGGCGAAGCGCAGCAGTTTAGCGATGGTTTCAACGTTCGCCATGTCTTCCGCCGGACCTTCTTTCAGCACCAGGCCGAACTGTTTCCAGAAGGTCTGGTATTTTTCCGCGTCGTCTTTCGCCAGTTTTTCCAGCATCTGCAACGCACGTTTGGTCAGGGCGTTACGCAGATTACGGGTGACGGTGCTGTCCTGGAGGATTTCACGGGAGACGTTCAGCGGCAGATCGTTGGAGTCTATCAGGCCACGAACAAAGCGTAGGTAGTTCGGCATGAACTGCTCGGCGTCGTCCATGATGAAGACGCGCTGCACGTACAGCTTCAGGCCGTGCTTGTGATCGCGGTTCCACATGTCCCACGGTGCCTGTGCCGGGATATACAGCAGGCTGGTGTACTCCTGCTTACCTTCCACGCGGTTGTGGCTCCAGGTCAGCGGGTCTGTAAAGTCGTGGGCGATGTGCTTATAAAACTCGTTGTACTCGTCGTCTTTGATTTCCGCCTTGTTACGCGTCCACAGCGCCTGCGCCTTGTTGATTTTCTCCCAGGAAACAACGGTTTCACCGTCTTTCTCTTCCTGTTTTTCAATCTCTACCGGCAGCGCGATGTGGTCGGAATATTTGCTGATGATGGAGCGTACGCGCCAGTCGTTCAGGAAATCGTCTTCCCCTTCGCGCAGGTGGAGGGTGATTTCGGTCCCGCGATCCGCTTTGGTGATGTCATCAACGGTGTATTCGCCTTCCCCTTTGGATTCCCACAGCACGCCGTTCTCGGCGCTGTCGCCCGCCGCGCGGGTGCGCACGGTGACTTTGTCCGCCACGATGAACGCCGAGTAGAAGCCTACGCCGAACTGGCCAATCAGCTGGCTGTCTTTCGCCTGGTCAGAGCCCATGGACTCCAGGAACGCTTTGGTGCCGGATTTAGCGATGGTGCCAAGGTGGTCGATCACCTCGTCGCGGTTCATCCCGATGCCGTTATCAGCGATGGTCAGGGTGCGGTTCTCTTTGTTGAAAGAGACGCGCACGCGCAGTTCGCCGTCGCCTTCATACAGATCCGGGTTGGACAGCGCGCGGAAGCGCAGCTTGTCCGCCGCATCGGAGGCGTTGGAAATCAGCTCACGCAGGAAAATTTCTTTGTTGGAATACAGGGAATGGATCATCAGGTGCAGAAGCTGTTTTACTTCTGACTGGAAACCACGGGTTTCTTGTCCTTTCATCTAAGTCGACCTCAACAATGCCATTTAATGGGGTTGTAAAACGTTGAGTGAGAGATGGGGATAAGGGGGGAAATTTTCAAGCGGAGGCCGCGCGCGCAGCCTCCGTTTGGTCAGAAAATAATCTTGTGTCGTCCGGCCAGCGAGTGCGACAGCGTGGTGCCATCGACCATCTCCAGCTCGCCGCCGACCGGCACGCCGTGGGCGATGCGGCTGGCGTCAACGCCGTACTGCGCGCACAGCTCGGCGATATAGTTGGCGGTTGCCTCCCCTTCCACCGTCGGGTTGGTGGCGAGGATCACCTCTTTGATGGTTTCGGACTCAAGACGCTGTTCAAGGCGATCGAGACCGATATCGTCCGGGCCAATGCCGTCCAGCGGGGAGAGATGCCCCATCAGCACAAAATAGCGGCCGGAAAACTGCCCGGTTTGTTCGATGGCGTAGATGTCCGCCGGACTCTCCACCACGCAAATCTGACCGTTTTCCTGACGACGCGGGTTCGTACAGATGTTACACACGTCCTGCTCGGTAAAGGTCCGGCAATCCGCACAGTGACCAATTTCTGACATGGCGCGGGTTAAAGCCTGCGCCAGGCGCATCCCGCCGCTGCGGTCGCGCTGCAATAGCGTAAACGCCATGCGCTGCGCCGACTTCGGGCCAACGCCCGGCAGGCAGCGCAGTGCTTCCATTAACTGCGTGAGCAGCGGACTGGTTTGCATCAGAACGGCATCTTAAAGCCCGGCGGCAGCTGCATACCGCTGGAAACAGAGGCCATTTTCTCTTTCTGGGTTTCGTCGATACGGCGAGCGGCATCGTTAAACGCGGCTGCAACCAGATCTTCCAGCATCTCTTTGTCGTCTTCGAGCAGGCTCGGGTCGATTTCAACGCGACGGCAGTTGTGCGCACCGTTAATGGTCACCTTGACCAGACCGGCACCGGATTCACCCGTGACTTCCAGCTGAGCGATCTCTTCCTGCATCTTCTGCATTTTTTCCTGCATCTGCTGAGCCTGCTTCATCAGGCCACCCAGACCGCCTTTTCCACCAAACATAGGCTTCTCTCTTCTTTCACGTTTAAGGATTACAACCGTAAGTCAGACTCACGATCAAATGGGGCGAATACTCTCTTCATCCAGATCGGCGTCGAAGAACCGGCGCAGGGTCTGGATGTTGTTATCCGCAATAATTGCCTCGCGCGCCTGCGCGAGCTTCTCTTCATAAATGGCCTGGCGCCACTCGAGCGGCGTTTTCACTGCCGGATTATCATCTTCAATGATAGTCAATTCAACCGGTGAACCCTGTAAAGCAGCAAGCGCCTCGGCCAGCGCCTTTTGCGCGCCAGGGGAATTGAGATGCCGCTGGCCCGGACGCAGATGCAGACGCACCTGATTGCCGTCCTGCTCTTTCCAGGCGTTTAGCGCGACCTGCTCCACCAGCTTCGGCAGCTGGAGTTGGCTGACCTCAGCGGCCCAGGCGTCGCGCGCGATGGACTCTTCGGCGAGCTTAGCGGAAAGCTCCGGCGTTTTTTCATGCTCCAGCGCCTTTTTCAGCGCTTTCGGCGTGGCGACCACTTCCTTGACCGTTTCAACAACGGTGGTCGCCTTCCAGCGGTAAGCCTCTTCTTTCACCGGGGCTTTCTGCTCGAGCGCGGACGGTGCCGGACGCGACTGTACACGCTCCGTTACCGAGGCCAGTCGTTCAAGCGCGGCGTTGTTCACCGGCCGCGCTCTTCCTGGCGCTGCCGGTTCACTCTTTTTTGGTTTGGTTACTCCCTGCGCACGCTGCAGCTGGCTGCGTGCGGCAAGCACCGAACTGGTGGCATCCGACAGCGGTACGTTTTGCTGTGGCGGCGGCGTCGGCTGCGGTGGCACCTGCTGCGGTGACATTACCGCCGTAGGGGCGACCGGGGCAAAAGACTGCCGCGGCGCTTCCGGTTCCGGCAACGGCATGCGCGGGTGGAACGCCAGCGCGCGCAGCAGCGTCATTTCGACGCCCATCCTGGGGTCCGGCGCGAACGGTAACTCTTTGCGGCCAATCAGCAGCGTCTGGTAATACAGCTGCACGTCGGCAGGCGGCACGGTGCGGGCAAGTTCACGCATCCGCTGTTCAATAGCGGCCATATCCGCACCGATGGCCGACGGAGACAGCTGCAGCATCGCCACGCGGTGCAGCAGGCTGAGCATCTCGACCAGCAGCGCTTCCCACTCAATACCGCGGGCAGCGGCCGCGTTCACCAGCGACATCACGCGCTCGCCGTTGGCGGCAATCATCGCTTCGATGAGCGACAGCGCCTGATCGTCATCCAGCGTGCCGAGCATGGTGCTGACCGCTTCGGTCGAGAGCTTGCCGTCACCGCTGGCAATCGCCTGGTCGGTCAGGCTTAGCGCATCACGCAGGCTGCCGTCAGCCGCGCGGGCCAGCAACTGCAGGGCGCGCGGCTCGTGAACGATCTTCTCTTCATCAAGGATGTGCTCAAGCTGAGCGCGGATCTGCTCAACGTCCAGCGCCTTCAGGTGGAACTGCAGGCAGCGCGACAGGATGGTGACCGGCAACTTTTGCGGATCGGTGGTCGCCAGCAGGAATTTAACGTGCGCGGGCGGCTCTTCCAGCGTTTTCAGCAGGGCGTTAAAGCTGTGGCGCGACAGCATGTGCACTTCATCGATCAGGTAGACCTTGAAGCGGCCGCGCGCAGGGGCGTACTGGACGTTGTCGAGCAGATCGCGAGTGTCTTCCACCTTGGTACGCGAGGCGGCGTCGATCTCGATCAGATCGACAAAACGCCCCTGCTCGATCTCGCGGCAGTTGTCACACACGCCGCACGGGGTGGCGGTGATCCCGGTTTCGCAGTTCAGACCTTTCGCCAGCAGACGGGCAATAGAAGTCTTACCGACGCCGCGGGTGCCGGAAAAAAGATAGGCGTGATGGATGCGACCTAGCGACAAGCCGTTCGCCAGGGCCGTCAGCACATGTTCCTGACCGACAACGTCAGCAAAGGTTTGTGGTCGCCATTTACGGGCTAACACCTGATAACTCATGGGCAGGCTCTGCAACGCTGGAAGGTGAATTTATGGAGGGGAATGCTATCACAACCTCACCCATTGAGCGAGGTTGTGAAAACCGGGATTAATGACCCGGGAAAGGCACCAGGCTGTAGCTGGTAATGCCCTGTTTTTCCAGGCGCTGTTCACCGCCAAGATCGAACAGGTTGATGATGAAGGCCGCGTCGGTCACTTCACCACCCAGACGGCGGATCAGCTTGACGGTCGCTTCAATGGTGCCGCCGGTTGCCAGCAGATCGTCCACCACCAGCACTTTGTCGCCGGGCTTGATCGCGTCAACGTGGATTTCCAGCTGATCGGTGCCGTACTCCAGCTCGTAGCTCTCCGCGATGGTTTCACGCGGCAGTTTGCGCGGCTTACGCACCGGCACAAAACCCACGCCCATCGCCAGCGCAACCGGTGCGCCAAACAGGAAGCCGCGGGCTTCGGTACCTACTACTTTGGTGATCCCGGCGTTTTTATAACGCTCGACCAGCAGTTCAATGCTGAGCGCGTACGCTTTCGGGTCTTCCAGCAAGCTGGTGACATCACGGAAAAGAATGCCAGGCTTTGGATAGTCCTGGATGCTTTTGATGCTATTTTTCAGATATTCAAGCTGCTGTGCAGTTGCGGTCATCGGTTTGTGCCTAAATGAAACAGTGTTACTCACGGCGCGCGACGAGTCGGTCAAAGTAACAGTTGTTTAACCTTTGACCAGGCGCACCTGTGCTCGAAAACGGTCGAATTTACTGGCTGCGCGCCATAATTGCAACCGCCATGATGAGGCTTCAGTGCTTTTGTTGCTTTTCATCAACCACGGGGATCCGCCACATGAAGATCAGCAGGCAGGCCAGGATCGTCAGCAGCAGAATACGCACCCACATCATGTTCACCAGCCATAACGAAACGGCGAAGGTGATCAGGATAAAGGCAATGGCGCGCGGCTTGGCCCCGGGCGGCATGGCCCGGTGTTTTTGCCAGTACCGCAGGTAGCCGCCAAACCACGAGCGGTACAGGAGCCAGTGGTGAAAACGCGGCGACGAGCGGGCGAAGCACCAGGCGGCCAGCAGGATAAACGGCGTGGTCGGCAGCAAGGGCAAAACCACACCCAGCGTACCCAGCACTACCGCGAGCCAGCCAATGATGATTAAAATAGTACGCTGCATAATGCGAATCGTTATCAAACTGAACGGCTACTTTACCACTGGAGAGCGCATTGAAAACAGCACTGCTTCTTGAGAAGCTGCAAAATCAGCTGATCGCTCTGCGGGCGCAGGCCACGCCGCTGATGGGACACGCCACGCTGAAACCGCGCTTTGACCGGCAGCTTTTCCGCACCCGCAGCACCGTCATTCAGGATTACCTTGCTGAGATGCAGACCAACCTCGATGAGCTTCGCCACGCGGTTGAGAGTGAACAGCAGGAACAGGTGGTGTGGCTTGCGGAGCATCTTACCGAGCAGATCACCGCCCTGCACCGCGAAATCGCCGCCTGGCCGCTACGGGCGTGGGACAGCGCCTCGCCTGGGCTGGGAAAATGGCAGCGCAAGCGGCTGGAGAACCAGGAGTTTGAGCGGCGTCTGTTTGAGATGAAGCGCGAGCGCGAAGCCCGCCTGAACAATAGCGAAACGCTGGAAGAGCAGCAGCTATTGATGCGCGAGATTAGCGCGCTGGAAGGCCGCATCGTCCGCTGCCGTCAGGCGCTGGATGAGATTGAACGCGTGATTGAACGCCTGACCCGTTAACTGGAGCCACATCTATGTCACTGGAAAATGCACCCGACGAGGTCAAGCTGGCCGTCGATTTGATTATGTTGCTGGAGAATCATGAGATCCCGGCCGAGACGGTGCTTAAAGCGCTGGAGATTGTGCGGCGGGATTTTGAGGGGAAACTTCCCCCTCACCCTAACCCTCTCCCTGTGGGAGAGGGAAAATAGATTAAGCCGGAGTCGGGTCGTCGCCCTTAATGTCGCGCTTCACTTCCGTATGCTCATCACCTTTCTCATTATGCAGGTGAACCTCAAGCTGGTTGAAGGCGATGTTAATGTTGTTTTCACGGCACAGGCGGTCGATCGCGCGGTTCAGTTCATCAACGGTGTAGCTGCGATCGCGAAGTTCACGCACGTATAAACGCAGCTCGTGATCCAGCGTGCTTGGCCCGAAGGTGGTGAAGAAGACGTCTGGCGCAGGATCGTGCATGACTTTTGGATGCGATTTAGCGGCTTTAAGCAATACCTCTTTCACTTTATCCAGATCGGAACCGTAGGCCACGCCGAGGCGAATCACCACGCGCGTGGTGGTATCCGAGAGCGACCAGTTGATCAGACGCTCGGTCACGAACGCTTTGTTCGGGATGATCACCTCTTTACGATCGAAGTCAGTGATGGTGGTCGCACGAATTCGGATCTTGCTGACGGTCCCGGAGAACGTACCGATGGTGACGGTATCGCCGATACGCACCGGACGTTCGAAGAGGATAATCAGGCCGGAGACAAAGTTACCGAAGATCTCCTGCAGGCCAAAACCAAGACCAACCGAGAGGGCCGCCGCCAGCCACTGCAGTTTATCCCACGAGACGCCCAGCGAGCCGAATACCGTCATCGCCCCGACGATAATGATGACGTAATTCAGGATGGTGGTGATGGCGTAAGACGCCCCCTGGCGCAGGTTCAGCCTTGAGAGCACCAGCACTTCCAGCAGACCCGGCAGGTTACGAATCAGCGCCCAGGCCACCACCGACGACACCAGCGCAAACAGCAGGCTGCCCATGGTGACGCTTTTCATCACCGCCGCGCCGGCTTCGGTACCGTTGTACTGCCAGAGGGTAATACTGTCGAGATAGGCGAAGACGGTAATTAAATCAGACCAGATCGCCCAGAACATCACCGCAAACAGCGCGATCATCACCAGCATGGTGATACGCAGCGTCTGCTGGTTAACCTGCTCCAGCGCGATGGTCGGCTCTTCCTGCGGCTCCGCGCCTTCAGCCCCCTCTTTCACCTGATGCTGACGACGCGCAATGGCACGACGGTAAGCAATGCGGCGGGCCGCGACGCTTAAGCCGCGCAGCACGGTCTGATAGAGCAGGTTCCAGACGATCACCAGATAGACCGTCTCGATCCAGCGCCCGGACAGGCGCAGCGTGGTGTAGAAGTAGCCCGTTGCCGTAAGCACCATCAGCGCCAGCGGAATGATCGCCAGCACCGTCACGGTGGCCAGACGGATATTGTGGGACTCTTTATCACGCCAGCTGTCGCGGCACATCGGCCACATCAGGATCGCAATCAGCAGCAGGTTGAGCAGAATGACCAGTTGACCCAGCACATCATCCATCAGATGCAGCGGGGAAAGCTCGGAGACTACCGACCAGAAGTGCAGCGGCAGGAGCGCCAGGCTGACGCGCACAATCTGGCGCCGCCAGTGGCTGGTCAGCTGCGCAGGCATGTTGAAGTGACGCACCGCCACGCCGTCTTTTTCGAGCACCTTCCAGCACACGCCAAATACCAGCCAGAACAGCGCCAGTTTTTTACTGAACGCCCAGAGCAGATCGCTGACGTTAAGCTGCATCGTGAGCAGGATCAGGCCCACGGCCAGAATAATCAGGCACACCGGCAGCGCGCGAATGAGATCGATCAGAATCGCTTTTGGCGTATGGAGCTGGCTGTCGTTACGCAGTTGCCCCACTTCCGAGGCCAGCTTCGCCTGGTACTGTTTCAGCCATTTCAAACGCCAGCGGATCAGACCGGCAATCAGCAGCAGCGGTAAGCCCGCCAGGAAAGCAATCATTACCGCAGGCCAGGCTTTCTCCCAGTTCACGGTGATTTTCATGCTCTTAATCTGCGTTTTCAGCGTCTCCGGGAAGGACTTAATCCAGTCCCAGTCCATCGGCTTGTTGCTGTTCACCCAGAAAATCTGCTGCGTCAAAATCTCCTGCAGGCTTTTTGACACGCTGACCAGCTGCTGCTGGTTGATCTGCAGGTTAATTGCCATCATCAACTGGTTGCCCAGCTGTTTATTGAGCTGGTCCAGCAGTTCACGGCGCATATCCACCACCTGGAGCAGCGCGTCATGCACTTCCGGGTTTACGTCACTGGAGTGCCCCTCTTCAATTTTGGCGACGAAAGCATCACTCTGGAAAAGGGCATCGCGCTGCTGGTTGACGTCAAACTGCTCCAGACGTAAATCCGCAATGCGGTTGGTCATGTCCTCCAGCTCGTCGGCAGACGGCAGCGTCTGCTGCTGCTGGTAGAGAATACGCGACAGCAGGAGGCTGCCCTTCAAGACCGCGATCTGCTCTTTGATGTTGCGTTCCGCCTGCAGCGCGCGATCCAGCCAGTTCTTCACTTTGATATTTTGCTGAACCAGCGAGTTGCCGCTTTCCGTCGCCAGTATCAGGCGCTGGCTGAGTTGGTGGTTAGCCTCAAGCTCCTGTTTCACCAGCGGGTTGGCCTGAATGCGGGCAGTTTCGTCCGGCGAGACGGCTTCCTGAGCGGTTTTTTCCGTCAGGGTCAGGCGTTTGCTGTTTACCGCCTCCTGCAACAGCTGAAGCTGATGCTCCAGACGATTAATATTCGCCGTCACGTAATCACGCTGTTTCTGGAGCGTGTCCTGCAGCACCGTATTCCCTTCCAGGCTTTTACGCTGCTGTTCGATTTGCGCATTGAGCAGCGACTGCTGAACCAGCAGCAGGGTTTGCTGGGTCGGGCGCAGCGTGCCCTCCCCTACCGTCGTGCCGTTCAGGCGGTTGCGGATCTGCTGCAGCTGCTGAGACGCGGCGTACATCGCGTTTTGCACGCGCTCGGGCTGGGTTTGCAGGGAGACGAGCTGACTGTTGTAGGTCGCGAGGTCAGACTGTGCGGTTTGCAGATCGTCGAGCAATTGCGCGACGCGCGATTCCAGCTGGCGTAAGGAGAGCGTGGAGAGCGTTTTGCGCGTTTCATCGTCGTTATCGACGTCGCTTAGCGCGCTTAGCGCTTCCGTGGCCTTACGCATGTTCTCCGGCGCCTGCGCCACCTTCTGACGAAGCTGGGTGGTTTCAGCCTTAACGCGTTCAATTTTATCCAGCGTTTCCAGCGTTTCCGTCAGATCCTGCTGCGTCAGTTTTTCCTGAGGAGAGAGTTCTTTTTGTTTATTCAGCGTGTCGAGCTGCGACTGAACATCAGCGCGCGTGGGGATATCGTTACTGTTGTCGGCGCGGGCCCAGGTCAGCGGCGCCGTGGCGAAGAAAAACAGCATAGCAAAGAGCAATGCAAATACAGGATGTTGCGAGCGATTGATGGGCAGCATAGTTGTGAATGATGTCAGCAGATGACCGAAAATAGTCCGGCGTGAAGAATATCACGCTCGTCAGAAGCAGAATAGCGAGAACGTAAGCCTCTGAGATAAATCCTGGAAGGACTCAGGCCGTGAGCGAAAGCGCGTCGCTGCGCAGCGTCGGGCAGAGCTGTAGCATTTCCAGTAAAACCGCCACGTAGCTGCGGGCTTCCTCTTTGAGGTCAAAGGATTGCGGCGCAAAAAGCCAGTTTTCCATCAGACCTGAAATGTAGCTGCGCATCAGGATGGCCGCCCGGCGGGTGAGTAAATTGGCCGGTAACAGCTTTGCCTGCATACACAGGTTCAGGTTCTGTTCGATACGATCGTAGCTCTCCAGGCTGAGGCTGCGCTGCGCTTGTTGCACCACCGCCATCTCGCCCACGAACTCACATTTATGAAAGATAATTTCCATCATTAATCTGCGACGCTCTTCAACTACCGTTGCTTCAAGGATATATACTAATATTTCTCTTAATACTGAGAGTGGATCGTCAGGGAATTTTGCCCGATACTCACTCTCGAGATCGCTAATGCTGGACTCTGAAAGCTCCCAGATTTCACTGAACAGATCTGACTTGTCTTTAAAATGCCAGTAAATCGCTCCCCGCGTCACACCGGCAGCCTGAGCAATTTGCGCCAGCGAGGTAGAAGAAACACCCTGCTGAGAGAACAAACGTATTGCCACATCCAGAATGTGTTGTCGGGTTTCCAGCGCTTGTTGTTTAGTTTTTCGTGCCATAGGTGGGTGAATTTACAGGAGTCAGATTTACATACATTTGTGAATGTATGTACCATAGCATGACGATAATATAAACGCAGCAATGGGTTTTTAGACTCAGGACCCTTGATCAATTTGAAATCGGACACTCGAGGTTTACATATGAACAAAAACAGAGGGTTAACGCCTCTGGCGGTCGTTCTGATGCTCTCAGGCAGCTTAGCGCTTACAGGATGTGACGACAAACCGGCTCAACAAGGAGCTCAGCAGGCGCCAGAAGTCGGCGTTGTGACACTCAAATCTGAACCTCTGCAGATCACCACAGAATTACCAGGCCGTACAAACGCTTACCGCATTGCGGAAGTGCGTCCTCAGGTTAGCGGCATTATCCTGAAACGTAACTTTACCGAAGGCGGCGATGTGAAGGCCGGTGAGTCTCTGTATCAGATTGATCCCGCAACCTATCAGGCTTCTTATGAAAGCGCGAAAGGTGACCTGGCTAAAGCACAAGCGGCGGCAAAAATCGCTCAGCTGACGCTGAACCGCTATCAGAAACTGCTCGGCACGAAGTACATCAGCCAACAGGATTACGATACCGCGCTGGCAGATGCCCAGCAGGCTAACGCGGCCGTGGTAGCAGCCAAAGCGGCTGTCGAAACTGCACGCATTAACCTGGCCTATACCAAAGTGACCTCCCCTATCAGCGGTCGTATTGGTAAATCTGCCGTGACGGAAGGGGCGCTGGTGCAGAACGGGCAGACCACTGCGCTGGCTACCGTGCAGCAGCTTGATCCGATCTACGTTGACGTGACGCAGTCCAGCAACGATTTCCTGCGCCTGAAACAGGAGCTGGCTAACGGCACCCTGAAACAGGAAAACGGCAAAGCCAAAGTGGAGCTGGTTACCAACGACGGTATCAAGTTCCCGCAGGAAGGTACTCTGGAATTCTCTGATGTGACGGTCGACCAGACCACCGGTTCCATCACCTTACGTGCGATTTTCCCGAACCCTGACAAAAATCTGCTGCCAGGTATGTTCGTTCGCGCGCGTCTGGAAGAAGGAACGAATCCAACCGCACTTCTTGTTCCACAGCAGGGTGTGACCCGTACGCCACGCGGCGATGCGAGCGCACTGGTTGTTGGGGCAGATAACAAAGTCGAAACGCGCAATATCACCGCCACGCAGGCGATTGGCGATAAATGGCTGGTGACGGAAGGTCTGAAAGATGGCGATCGCGTGATTGTTACTGGTTTGCAAAAAGTACGTCCTGGCGCGCAGGTAAAAGCACAGGAAGTGACATCTGACGATAAACAACAAGCTTCGGCCGCTGGCCAGTCAGAACAAACCAAGTCTTAACTTAAACAGGAGCCGTTAAGACATGCCTAATTTCTTTATCGATCGCCCCATATTTGCGTGGGTGATCGCCATTATCATCATGCTGGCCGGGGGACTTGCGATCCTGAAGCTGCCTGTCGCGCAATATCCAACGATTGCGCCACCGGCGGTAACGATCTCCGCAACCTACCCGGGGGCTGATGCGAAAACGGTGCAAGATACCGTGACTCAGGTTATCGAACAGAACATGAACGGTATCGATAACCTGATGTACATGTCCTCAAACAGTGACTCCACCGGTACGGTTCAGATCACCCTGACCTTTGAATCCGGTACGGATGCGGACATTGCGCAGGTTCAGGTGCAGAACAAACTGCAGCTGGCAATGCCTCTTCTGCCGCAGGAAGTGCAACAGCAGGGTGTGAGCGTCGAGAAATCGTCCAGCAGCTTCCTGATGGTTGTCGGCGTTATTAACACCAACGGCACCATGACGCAGGAGGATATTTCCGACTACGTGGGCGCCAACATGAAGGACGCCATCAGCCGTACGTCCGGTGTGGGTGACGTTCAGCTGTTCGGTTCCCAGTACGCGATGCGTATCTGGATGGATCCGAACAAACTGAACAACTTCCAGCTGACGCCGGTTGACGTGATTAACGCGATTAAAGCGCAGAACGCCCAGGTGGCAGCCGGTCAGTTAGGCGGTACGCCGCCGGTGAAAGGCCAGCAGCTTAACGCGTCCATTATCGCGCAAACCCGTCTGACCTCCGCCGATGAGTTCAGCAAAATTCTGCTGAAGGTGAACCAGGACGGTTCGCAGGTTCGTCTGCGCGACGTGGCCAGGGTTGAGCTGGGTGGTGAGAACTACGACATCATCGCGAAGTTTAACGGTAAACCGGCGTCCGGTCTGGGTATCAAACTGGCGACAGGCGCGAACGCCCTGGACACCGCGACGGCGATCCGTGCGGAACTGAAGAAGATGGAACCGTTCTTCCCGTCAGGCCTGAAAATCGTTTATCCGTATGACACTACGCCGTTCGTTAAAATTTCGATTCACGAAGTGGTTAAAACGCTGGTAGAAGCGATCATCCTGGTGTTCCTGGTGATGTATCTGTTCCTGCAAAACTTCCGCGCGACGCTGATCCCAACCATCGCCGTGCCGGTCGTTCTGCTGGGGACCTTTGCCATCCTTGCAGCCTTTGGGTTCTCGATAAACACCCTGACGATGTTCGGGATGGTGCTCGCCATCGGCCTGCTGGTGGATGACGCCATCGTGGTGGTAGAGAACGTCGAGCGCGTGATGGCGGAAGAAGGTTTGCCGCCGAAGGAAGCCACCCGTAAATCTATGGGCCAGATCCAGGGCGCGCTGGTCGGTATTGCGATGGTGCTGTCCGCGGTATTTATCCCGATGGCCTTCTTCGGGGGCTCTACGGGTGCGATTTACCGCCAGTTCTCCATTACCATCGTCTCCGCGATGGCGCTGTCGGTACTGGTAGCGTTAATCCTGACGCCAGCGCTGTGTGCCACCATGCTGAAGCCGGTTCAGAAAGGCGGTCACGGCGAGCATAAAGGGTTCTTCGGCTGGTTTAACCGCATGTTTGATAAGAGCGCGCACCACTACACCGACAGCGTGGGCAATATCCTGCGCAGCACCGGTCGTTATCTGCTGCTCTATATCATTATCGTAGTGGGGATGGCGTTCCTGTTCGTTCGTCTGCCAAGCTCGTTCCTGCCAGATGAAGACCAGGGCGTGTTCCTGACGATGGCACAGCTTCCGGCAGGGGCGTCGCAAGAGCGTACCCAGAAGGTGCTGGACGAAGTGACGGACTACTATCTCACCAAAGAGAAAGCGAACGTTGAATCCGTGTTTGCGGTTAACGGCTTTGGCTTTGCGGGTCGTGGTCAGAACACCGGTATCGCCTTCGTTTCTCTGAAAGACTGGGCGGATCGTCCGGGCGATGAGAATAAAGTTGAAGCGATCACGGGCCGTGCCATGGGCACCTTCTCGCAGATTAAAGATGCGATGGTCTTCGCCTTTAACCTGCCAGCGATTGTTGAACTGGGTACGGCGACCGGCTTCGACTTCCAGCTGATCGACCAGGGCGGTCTGGGTCACGAGAAACTGACGCAGGCGCGTAACCAGCTGTTCGGCGAAGTGGCTAAACACCCTGACCTGCTGGTCGGCGTACGTCCAAACGGACTGGAAGATACGCCGCAGTATAAGATCAACATCGATCAGGAAAAAGCGCAGGCGCTGGGCGTGTCCATCAGCGACATCAATACCACGCTGGGCGCGGCCTGGGGCGGTAGCTACGTCAACGACTTCATCGACCGTGGTCGTGTGAAGAAAGTGTACGTCATGTCCGAAGCGCAGTACCGTATGTTGCCGAACGATATTAACAACTGGTACGTTCGCGGCAGCAACGGTCAGATGGTGCCGTTCTCATCCTTCTCAACGTCACACTGGGAATACGGCTCTCCGCGTCTGGAACGTTACAACGGTCTGCCGTCGATGGAAATCCTGGGTCAGGCCGCACCGGGCCGAAGCACCGGTGAAGCCATGAACCTGATGGAAGAGCTGGCCAGCAAACTGCCTGCGGGTATCGGCTATGACTGGACCGGTATGTCCTATCAGGAACGTCTGTCCGGAAACCAGGCCCCTGCCCTGTACGCCATTTCACTGATTGTGGTCTTCCTGTGTCTGGCGGCGCTGTACGAGAGCTGGTCAATTCCGTTCTCCGTTATGCTGGTGGTTCCACTCGGGGTTATTGGTGCGCTGCTTGCGGCAACGTTCCGTGGATTGACCAACGACGTGTACTTCCAGGTAGGCCTGCTGACAACCATTGGCTTGTCGGCGAAGAACGCGATACTTATCGTTGAATTCGCCAAAGATCTGATGGAGAAAGAGGGTAAAGGCCTTATTGAGGCGACGCTGGAAGCGGTGCGTATGCGTCTGCGTCCAATCCTGATGACCTCTCTGGCGTTCATCCTCGGCGTAATGCCGCTGGTTATTAGCTCCGGTGCAGGCTCCGGTGCGCAGAACGCGGTCGGTACAGGTGTAATGGGCGGTATGATCACCGCGACCGTACTGGCTATCTTCTTCGTCCCGGTGTTCTTCGTGGTGGTGCGCCGCCGCTTCAGCCGGAAGAATGAAGATGTTGAGCACAGTCATTCGGTAGAACCTCACTGATACCGGTTTCATATAATAAAAAGGCCGCATTTGCGGCCTTTTTCATTTTCAGAAAAAATCATAAAATAAGCTTATTGAGGTCCTATTTATTTTCTGTCATCTTAAACAGACATATCATATTTAACTGATAACTTAATAGGTGAACTCAGGATTTTTTTAAATCTATTTCCCTGCTTAAGTTGTTAGGAATATTCCTAATTAAAAGTTAAGACAAACGGAACTCCGGATGTGAACTTTTCTTATGGCTGTAAGCTAAGCCAATGAAATGCAAGGAAGCGAAAAAACTATCGTTAATCCTGATAAAAAAGTTCAGTTTCGGATGAACATTTGCGTAGACGCTCGCAGCCTGCGGTTTTATTTGTAATTTTTCGTAATAGCGCGGTGAAATCCAGGAAGGAGTGGCTTATAGTTAGGTTATCAGGAACACAGCGCTCATGTAGCTAAGTCAGATGTATCCATCCCGACAATGATGTTCGGTGAGTAAGAAATCACTCAGAAGGGGATGCGCTATGGACGAGTACTCGCCAAAAAGGCATGATATCGCGCAGTTGAAATTTCTCTGCGAATCCTTGTACCATGACTGCCTTGCCAATCTTGATGAAAGCAACCATGGCTGGGTAAATGACCCAACGTCTGCCATCAATTTACAGTTGAATGAGCTGATAGAGCATATCGCTACCTTCGCACTTAATTATAAAATTAAGTACAATGAAGATAATAAGCTCATTGAGCAAATTGATGAATACCTGGACGACACCTTTATGTTGTTCAGCAGTTACGGCATTAACACTCAGGATTTGCAAAAATGGCGTAAATCGGGAAACCGGCTATTCCGCTGTTTCGTTAACGTGAGCAGAGCTAACCCGGTTAGTCTTTCCTGTTAAAATTATTACAATTACTAAGGTGAATTTATGTCTGATAAACCACTCACAAAAATCGATTATTTGATGCGCTTACGACGTTGTCAGTCAATTGACACCCTTGAACGCGTCATTGAAAAGAATAAATACGAGCTTTCTGATAATGAACTGGCGGTATTTTATTCAGCCGCTGACCATCGCCTTGCAGAGCTAACGATGAATAAGCTGTATGACAAAATCCCTACTTCTGTATGGAAATTTGTCCGTTAATCTTTGAAGTGTGTCTGTAGAGGTTCTACGCCACGTTATAAGCTGTATTCACCTGTCCCGTTATGCTCCCTGCGCGAAAGCCAGGTCTCCGTGTTAAACGCGCTCATCAGCAACAATGTTGTGACTGTGGTCACATCGGCCTTCCGGGAACGTTCCCCTTAACGCCTGTTGCGATTACCCTTCAGGAATAACATCCAGAGAGGTTTCCGATGAGCATAGAAAAACAGAAGATGATTTCAGGTGAACATTACCGCCCTGGTGATGAGACGTTACGCGCCGACCGGCTTCGGGCGCGCCATCTGCTTCACCGCTATAACCACACCGCGCCTGACGAAAAAACAGAACGCCAGAACATTCTGGCGGAACTGCTGGGACAAAGCGAAGGGGCGTATATTGAGCCGAGCTTCCGCTGTGACTATGGATATAACATTTATCTGGGCAAAGACTTTTACGCCAACTTCGATTGCGTAATGCTGGATGTCTGCCCTGTACATATTGGCGACAACTGCATGCTCGCGCCGGGCGTTCATATTTATACGGCCACCCATCCGCTGGATGCGCAAGAACGTAACAGCGGAGTGGAGTTTGGTAAGCCCGTCACCATTGGCAATAATGTCTGGATTGGTGGACGTGCGGTCATTAACCCAGGCGTCACCATCGGGGATAATGTGGTTGTGGCTTCCGGTGCCGTCGTGACGAAAGACGTGCCGGCTAACGTCGTCGTGGGCGGCAACCCGGCGAAAATCATCAAAACGCTGTAACGATCCGGGGAGCCAACTGTTATGGTCTTTTAGCGCCCGACTGTTACTTTTTTCAGCCGGATGGCTCCCCTAAAATTGGCAGATACCCTGTATTGTCAACTCTCAAAAGGCCAAAAATGACCGAGATACAGCGCCTGCTTACCGCCACCATCGACGATCTTAACCACCGCGAAAAGCGAGACAATCGCCCGCGCTTTAGCATTAGCTTTATCCGCAAACATCCCGGGCTGTTTGTTGCCATGTATGCCGCCTGGCTGGCGACGCTGATTGTCATGCTGAAGTCCGAAACGCTGGTGGACTCCGTCTGGCTGCTGGTGGTGCTGTTTGTCGTGTTTAACGCCTTTTTCTTTTTCGACGTGAATCCCCGCTACCGTTACGAAGATATCGACGTCCTCGATTTCCGGGTCTGCTACAACGGCGAATGGTACAACACGCGTTTTGTGCCGAATGAGCTTATCGACAGCATCCTGCACTCTCCGGCTGTCGAAACCGTGCACAAAGAGAAGCTGCAGAAAATGGTCGCAACGAAAGGCCAGCTCTCTTTTTATGATGTTTTTACCCTTTCCCGCCCTGCTGCTGCGTAATTAACGCCTGCAGGCGCCGGATACCCGGCGCAAACTGCGAAGCAGAGGTGTTGCCGTAACCTAAAACCAGGCCGGTTTGCCCCTGCTTCGTCTCCAGGTAATAGCCGCTCAGCGCAGCGGGTGCCAGCTGAAATGCCCTCGCTTTCTCCACCAGCCGCTGGTCGTCGATACCGTCAATCGCCAATGTCAGGTGCATTCCCCCTTCACCGGCAAGAACACGGTGCGGAGTATAAAGCTCTGCGCTCAGCACCTCCCGCAGCTGGCGGTAACGCTTACGATACAGGCGACACATGGCGGCAAGATGACGGGCATAGTGCCCCTCCTCGATAAACAGCGCCAGGGTGCGCTGTTCTGCGCGATGCCCGCCGCGCAGCAGCGAGCCGATAGCAGGACGCGCTGCTTTCGCCAGCGCTGGCGGTAACACCATGAACCCCATTCGGAGCGACGGAAACAGCGTTTTACTGAACGTCCCCAGATACACAACGGGCGCGTTGTTGACCATGCCCAGCATCGCCGGTACGGGCTCGCCGGCATAGCGGAACTCGCTGTCATAATCGTCCTCAATGATCCACGCCTTGTGCTGGCGGGCCAGTTCCAGCAGCGCCAGACGCCGCCGCGCGCTGAGCACGCTCCCGTAAGGAAACTGATGCGACGGCGAAGTGAAAATGAGCGCAGGTGAAGGCGCATGCAGCCCTTCCCAGCACATTCCCTCGTCATCCACCGGTATGCCGATCATCGCAAGGCCGGTTTTGACAAAGGCGCTTTTGGCCCCGCTGTAGCCGGGATTTTCCACCCAGGCGACATCCCCCGGCTCGCTTAACAGCATCGTGCACAGATTGACGCCCTCCAGCGCCCCTTCGGTTATCACAATCTGGCTGGCGTCGCAGTCAATGCCGCGAGAAAGCGCAAGGTGACGGGCGATGGCTGCCCGCAGCGACGACTCACCGGCCGGGTCGCCATAGCCCAGCAGAGCGCTCCCCTCCTCCCGCAGGACACGATCGTACAATCGCCGCCACAGCGGCAAGGGGAAATAGTTGATGGCGGGCGTTCCCGGCGTAAAGGCCATGACCGGGGTGTCGCGCGACACAGGCGCAGGCAGCTGGACGACACGTTTTGCCAGCCTGACCTCAGGATCGGTCAGAACCCGCGGGCTGGCACGATGGGCGAATTGCGCCACCCGCGTCCCCTGACGGTTACGCAGCAAATAGCCTTCGAGCGTGAGCTGGTCCAGCGCCGCATTGACGGTGTTCCGTGAAACGGAAAGCTGCTGCGCCAGCGTTCGCGAGCCGGACAGCTGGCTGCCGGACCGAAGCCTTCCGCCCAGTATGGCCTCCCGCAAAGCGAGATAGAGCGCGCGCTGAAGCGTCTCTTCCCCACGCGTTTTAAGCGCAGCATGGAGCAAGGTATAAAGTTCATCGCCCGGTATGTTCATCTCATCTCCTTGTGGTACCACCAAAACATAGCTGAGTGGTTCTTTTTAAGGAACCAGTAATTTTCTAATCTGGAACTCTTCTCAACGTCACGGAAATAAAGATGAAGACATTCAATGAGTTTGGACAACCTGTGGGCGAAGCCCTTACCGACTGGCAGCCTCGCCCTCATCCGTCCCGGGTAGTACTGCAGGGGCATTATTGTCGGCTTGAACCGCTGCGCGTGGAGCATGCCGGGGCGCTGTTCTCCGCCTATGCTCTGGCCGGAGACACCCGGAGCTGGACGTGGCTACTGCGTGAACCCGATGCCACGGCCGCTGAGTTTGCCGAATGGGTGGCAAGCGTGTGTGAGTTATCTGACCCGATGCACTTTACCGTTATCGATAATCAGACCCAGGCCCCGGTCGGGACGCTGGCCCTGATGCGGATCGATCCTAAAAACGGCGTTGTGGAAGTGGGACACGTTCACTTCTCCGTGCTGTTAAGCCGCACGCCCATGTCAACAGAAGCGCAATATCTGCTGATGCGGTACGCGTTCGATACCCTGGGCTACCGTCGATATGAATGGAAATGCAACAGCCTGAACGAACCATCACGCAAAGCGGCACTGCGTCTGGGCTTTCAGTTTGAAGGCCGTTTTCGCCAGGCGCTGGTCATAAAAGGCCGTAACCGGGATACCGACTGGTTTTCGATTCTCGACAAAGAGTGGCCGGCGCTGGCGAGCGCCTTTGAAGGCTGGCTTGCCACCGACAATTTTACTGCCGATGGCAAACAGAAAAGATCCCTGGAAAGCTGGCGAGAAACGCGCGTCTAGCGTCTTTTTTTACGTCCCTGCACCGCCTTAAAACGCGGATTGGATTTGCAAATCACGTATAAGCGTCCCTTGCGTTTGACTATCTGGCAATCCGGGTGACGCTGTTTTGCGCTGCGCAATGAGTTAAGCACCTGCATGGTTAGCCCCGCTTCGCAATAAGAAAACCGCCAAAACGCTTGCGGAAGCGCGCTGCGCTGCCATCCGTGGAAAACGTTTTTTGCTTACCGGTATAAAACGGATGCGATTTTGAAGAAACCTCGATAGTGATGTACGGATACGTTTCACCGTCGAGCTCAATTTCGCGGTCGGTTTTAATGGTTGAACCCACTTTAAAGTATTCATTGGCACTGGTGTCGTGGAATACCACGGTGCGATACGCTGGATGGATGTTTGGTTTCATCATAAACCCTTTGTGTTTTGTTATAACATAACAAAATAATAGCCAGGCGAGGTTGAAAAAACAACCCTCTCTCTCCTGAGGATATTTTCTAATTTGCTTTAGATAACATGAAAACCCTGCCCCCACGTGCTATAACTATTTCATTTCGCGGTAAAATCTTTCTCTTCAGGCAGGAAACTCAGCGTCCGGATTCGGGCATATGAGAAAGGAAACGACAGCATGAAAACCCGACATCTGGTCAGTCTGGTGACTGGCGTACTTATCTTTTCCGTGCTGGTTCCCATTTGCCTCAGCATCTGGCTTGCCCATCGCCAGGCAGAAGAGAAATTTGTTGATGCGCTGGATAGCTATGCTTCTCGGGTGCTGATGCGCACCGACAGGGTCGTGGATCAGGCTAAAGAAGCGTTAAATCACCTGCAGGGATTTAAGGGCGTTCCCTGTAGTCCGCTGCATTTGAGGGAAATACGTCGGGTCGCGTTCTCGTGGCGCTATATCCAGGAGGTGATCTATATCGACAACCTCAAACCCCTCTGCTCTTCGCTTGAGCAGGCCAGTAAATCCGCCGCTTATCCTCCCCCCATGCGTATCACCGAAGATGGCTACAGCGCGTGGCTTACCGCACAGAACGATCTTGGCTTTCACCGCTATATGGCCGTGCTCGGGAAGGGCCATTACCTTGTTCTGGTCGATCCTGCCTCGCTTGTGGATGTGATCCCTTTCGGGGCGATTGCCATTGATGCCGCTCTGGTGGGAAGCGCAACGCATCTTATTTTCGCCAGCAGTAACACGCTTGATCCGCATATCCGCGATCGGATCAACGATCGAGGCGTCTCCAGCGTTCAGTACAAGGGCTCCATGTACGTCATGAAGCCGGTACCTGAGCTTGGATTTAGTGTCGTCACGTGGGCAGCGCTCACACCCCTGGCTGAAAGCTGGCACCGACAGCTGCTTTTCTGGCTGCCGTTTGGCGTCCTGATAAGCCTGCTGGCGGCACTGTTTGTCCTGCGGATCCTGCGACGTATCCAGTCGCCGCGCAATCGCCTGCTGGACGCCATTAACAGCCGCGATTTTGTGGTTCACTATCAGCCCATCGTGGCGCTGTGCAGTGGAAAAATCGTGGGTGCGGAAGCGCTTGCGCGCTGGCCCCAGCCAGACGGAAGCAGTCTCTCGCCTGATATATTTGTGCCGCTTGCCGAGCAAACCGGCCTCATCTCGCAGCTGACGCAGTTAGTTATGGAAAAAGTGTTTGAAGATATGGGCCACTGGCTGCAGCTCCACCCCGATCAGCATATCTCCATCAACCTCGCCCCGGCCGATTTGACCTCCGGTAATCTGCCGCCTTTACTGAGTCAACTCCTGAATAAGTGGCAGATTCATCCCCGACAAATCGCCCTTGAGTTAACCGAGCGTGGCTTTACCGACCCCAAAATCAGCGCGCCGGCTATCGCCGCGTTTCGCCGTTCGGGCCACCCTGTCTACATTGATGATTTTGGCACGGGCTATTCCAGTCTCAGCTATCTGCAGCATCTCGATGTCGACACGCTAAAAATTGACAAATCGTTCGTGGATGCACTGGAGTACAAAAACGTAACGCCGCACATTATCGAAATGGCGAAGTCGCTGCAGCTGGCAATGGTGGCGGAAGGCGTGGAGACCGAAGGGCAGCTTACCTGGCTGCACCGCCACGGCGTGCAGTATGGGCAGGGGTGGTTCTACAGTAAGGCGCTGCCCAAGACGGAATTTATCCTTTGGGCAGAGAACAACCTCGCCACGCGCTCTACTTAAGATAGGATTTGATCACCTGCAGCACGACGCCAAGATCGGCTTCACGCTGCGCCTCTTCGGGCTCTTTCACGACATGATCGGTAAGATGCCCTTCAATCACCTGCATCATCATGCCATTGACCGCGCCACGGATCGCCGCCAGCTGCTGTAACACCTCGGCACATTCGTGATCGCTGTTGAGCATTTTCTCCAGCGCGGTGCTCTGCCCCTGAATTTTCTTCAGGCGAGTCAATAACATCTTTTTATCGCGAACGGTATGTGACATCTCTGTCTCCCTCATTTTTGGCTTTTAAAGCATATCACGCTCTACTCCCCCTGAGTATTTTTCTACTGGGGGGTAGTATTAAGCTACTGGGGGGGAGTACTATTTGCGCACGCTTTCCATACTGGAAATTTCAATGAACGATTTTGCTTCACTCCTGCAGCAGGGTAATGCCTGGCTGTTTGTTCCCAGCGCTATCCTGCTCGGTGCGCTGCATGGCCTGGAGCCGGGCCACTCAAAAACAATGATGGCTGCCTTTATCGTGGCTATCCGCGGCACGCTGAAGCAGGCGGTGTTGCTTGGTCTGGCGGCTACGCTTTCCCATACGGCGGTAGTCTGGATCATTGCCATGGCAGGACTATGGTTTGGCCGCGGCTGGGACGCACATACGTCCGAACCCTGGTTCCAGCTGATCTCCGGGGTGTTGATCGTTGCAATCGCCCTGTGGATGGCGTGGCGAACCTGGAAAGAGAGCCGGCCACACGATCATCATCACGATTGCCGCCACCATCATGACCATGACCACCACCATGATCATCACCATGATCATCACCATCACCACGAACACCCGCTGGTTGAAGAGGAGTGGCAGGACGCCCACCAGCGCGCGCACGCGCAGGATATCAACCGGCGCTTTAACGGACAAAACGTGACGACAGGACAGATCGCGATGTTTGGCCTGACCGGCGGGCTTATCCCCTGCCCGGCGTCCATCACCGTTCTGCTGATCTGCCTGCAGCTGAAGCATTTTGCGCTCGGCGCGACGCTGGTATTCAGCTTCAGCATCGGTCTGGCGTTAACGCTGGTCGCTTCCGGCGCGATTGCCGCCTTAAGCCTCAAGCACGCGACAAAACGCTGGCCCGGATTTAGCGAACTTTCCCGCAAAGCGCCGTGGATCTCCGCCGCGCTGATTATCGTGGTAGGGATTTACATGAGCCTGCATGGCCTGAGCGGCATTCTGGCGTAAGCAGGCGGCCACGCCCGGTGGCAGCCTCTCTGGTCAGGTAAGAGTCTGCTGCCAGCTAAAGGTATAACGAAGCTGGCGCGTCTGCAGGATAAATTCCGGCGAAACGCTGGGGCTCCAGGAGTCATCGCCGCCCACCCCCATATGAAACGCATCGAGGTTGAGCCAGCACCCCGGCTCTTCCCGCAGCAGATGATGATGGGTTGTCTCACGCAGCTGCTGCTGGCTATAGCGGCCCACTGAGAAATGGAACGCGCCATTCAGCTGATGCGCACCCAGCACAAGTTTGCGGGTATCGCAGCGCAAACCATTTTCCGTCGGGAAGATATACGGCGTGTGCATGTCTGTCAGGGGCAGTGTCCAGCGCCCCTGCTGCGCCGCCAGCTTTCTGTCCGGGTAGTTTTCATGCGGACCCAGCCCCAGCCAGTCAACCTTTTCTGGCGTTTCAGCGAGATGAACGCTCAGGCCAATGCGCGCGGGCTCCGGGATATCAGACGCAATATCGACCTGAATGTCGCCATGCAGAACACCCTGCTCGTCCACCCGCCAGATTTTACGGCTCAGGAACAGCGCCCTGCCGCGATGCTCCAGGACATTAAGCGTGGTAACCACCACCTCACGCGCATGCTGCTCTGCCTCACAGTGCAGCATGCGCGAGGTGAGATCGTACATGCCCGCCGCTTTCCAGCGTTCAACCCACGCATTTGGATCGATGCGCGTCGCTTCGCTCACCCCAATGTCGTTGTCCAGCGGCGCGCGGCTGACGTTATCCGTCACGGGTGAAAGCAGCGTTTCAACGCCATTTCGCCACCATTGAGTCAGGTATCCGGATGCGCGATCGAACTGCCAGCGCTGTTGACGATGCGTGACCTCCAGGATGCGATCGTTTTGCGTTAAAACCGGCGGCTCGCCCGTAGAGGCTGGCGGTGCAATAAAGAGTGGAGCGGGAAGCGTCCACTGCTCCCACGCGCAGCGATGGCCTGCCGGTGACCACGGCGTTGCCAGCGGCTGGCGAACCTCAACGTTCAGCCAGATTTCACCCGGCCCGGCTTTCAATTCCGGCAGAGCGATCTCCAGACGCTGAACGCCTTCAGGGGCTATCGCCAGCGTGACCTCGCCCGAAGCCAGTACCTTCCCATCCCGGGCAACCGTCCAGCTCAGCACTTCGTTATCGGTAGGGCGGAACAGGTAGCCGCTTTGCACCTCAATCACCAGCGGAGAGGTACTGACTAGCGTAAAGGTAAAGAACTGCTGGGCGCGCTGCGCTTCGTACAGCGCCGGGTGCGGCGTGCGATCGGGGAAGACCAGGCCATTGAGGCAGAACTGGCGATCGTTCGGCGTATCGCCAAAGTCCCCGCCGTAGGCCCAGAACGCGTTGCCCTTTTCGTCTTTCTTCGTCAACGCCTGATCGACCCAGTCCCAGACAAACCCACCCTGCAGGCGAGGATGGCTGCGAAACGCCTGCCAGTATTTCGCAAACCCGCCGAAGCTGTTTCCCATCGCGTGGGCGTATTCACAGAGGATCAGCGGACGCGTTTCGTCGGGCATACCGATCCATTTTTTGATTGACCATTTAGGCACCGCCGGGAAAGGCTGATCCCAATCGACCCGGGCGTACATCGGACAAACAATATCGGTCGCCGCCGTATTCGCCCCGCCGCCTTCGTACTGCACCGGGCGCGTGGGATCGGTGGTTTTCAGCCAGCGGTACAGCGCATCATGATTCGCGCCGTGGCCGGACTCGTTACCCAGCGACCAGATGATAATTGAGGGATGATTGCGATCGCGATGCACCATGCGGGTTACGCGCTCGCTCATGGCGGGCAGCCAGCGCGGATCGTCAGCGAGGCGGCTCATTGGCACCATGCCGTGGGTTTCAATATTGGCTTCGTCAACGACGTACAGTCCGTAGCGATCGCAAAGCCGGTACCACAGCGGATGGTTCGGGTAGTGCGAGCAACGAACGGCGTTGAAGTTATGCTGCTTCATGATTTCGATGTCGCGACGCATGGTCGCCTCGTCCATCACCTGACCGTTTTCCGGGTGATGCTCGTGACGGTTAACCCCGCGGATCAGCAGCGGCTTACCGTTAAGCTTCAGCAGGCCGTTGCTGATGTCAACGCGGCGGAAGCCCACATCGCACGCCTCAACCTCCAGCACCTCACCCTGCGGGCCGAGAAGCGCCATCGTCAGACGATACAGTTCCGGCGTTTCAGCACTCCAGAGCGCGGGGCGGTCAATGGGGATCGCCACCGTTAAGCGTTCGTCCCAACTGCCGCGCTCGTCCACAACGGCAGACCCCGGACGCCGGGAAACGCTGGCGCATTTTTCACCCTTGCGCCACAGGGTAAAGACCACCTCGCAGTCTGCAAAGCCCACCCCTGCCAGCGCGACATCTGCCTTAAGCACTGCGCGGTCCAGCTCCGCATTCAGGTCCGTCACCACGCGATAATCGGCAATCTGCGTTTCGGGTTTATGCAGTAGCGTCACATCTCGGAAAATTCCGCTCATGCGCCACATGTCCTGATCTTCCAGATAGCTGCCGTCGCACCAGCGCAACACCATGACCGCCAGGCGGTTCTCACCGGGCCGCAGGACCGTCGAGAGATCGAATTCGGCAGGCAGCCTGCTGTCCTGGGAATAGCCCATCCACCGCCCGTTGCACCACAGATGAAACGCAGAGTTCACGCCGTCAAAGATGATGCGGGTCTGCCCGCTCTGAAGCCACGCGTCATCCACATCAAATGTGAGCGAGTAACAGCCGGTTGGGTTTTCCTGCGGCACAAAAGGCGGATTAACGGGGATAGGATAGGTGACGTTGGTGTAGATGGGCGTGTCAAACCCCTGCATCTGCCAGTTCGACGGCACGGGCATCGCAACGGCATCCGCACAGTCTTCGGTTACCCACGCCTCCGGGATTTGCTCGGGTGCAGGAAAGTAGTTAAATCGCCACACCCCATTGAGAGAGCGTCTGCTGGCGGATGCAGCATCATCCAGGGCAGGCTGTTCAAGACGCCAGCTGTTTAACGGCGCATGTGCCTCCAGACGGTTCCACTGGGTGACACCCGGGTTTTCCCAGTCCCGCCGGGCCAGAATGGCGCTGAGAGTCAGCGATAAAGTATTGGGCATATTAACCTCTTTGCGAAGCGCTCACAATTTTGGTTAACATGCCCTGGCACCCGGCGACGGTAAAGCACGCAATCGCGGGGTAGCGAGTCCGATCACAAAGTTTTATTTGCGGGCAAGCTGCCCGGCAAGGAGGGCCAGGCTTCTGAGCTGCTGCGCCAGATCCTCGCGTTCGGCCTGCTGCGGGGTACGGCGCGCGCTGGAATGGCGGGTCACCAGCGTTACCGGCAGCTGAACCTGCCAGCATTCCTCCCCCCCGCTGGGGGACAGAAGCCACTCCACGCTGCGCTCGCCCGCCTCGCGAAACGCCTGACGAATGGTCGTCAGCGGCGGAGAAAACCAGGCGCTGTCGGCCGTATCGTCAAACCCGACCACCGATATCTGGCCAGGAACAGCTATCCCTTTTTCCGCACAGGCGCGCATTACCCCAAGCGCCATCTGATCGTTCGCCACCAGAATGGCATCCGGCAGTACCGCCCCCGAGAGCAGCACATATCCCTTCTCATAGCCGCTGGCCGCGCTCCAGTCGCCGTAGGCCACCGCAGCCGCGTCAAGACCCGCCTGCGCCAGCGTCGCTTTCCATCCCGCCAGACGCGCGCGCGCAGAGACAGAGCTTTCCGGCCCGCTCAGCAGGGCAATATGCTGATGCCCCAGCGAAAGCAGATGCTCAACGCCCAGGCGTGCCCCCTCCTCGGCGTTAAACACGAGGCTATTTACCTGCGCTGACGGTGACACGTCGAGGAACAGCACCGGGACGGGCGTCGCCAGCGACCTGAGCGCTTCGGCGTGCGGATCGTCAAGCGGCACATTGACCAGCAGCGCGTCTACCCGCTGCGCCAGCAGCGCCTGAAGCGCCGCCTGACACTGCTGCGGCTGCTCCACCATGGAAATCAGGACGCTCGCCCCGTGCCCTGCAGCCCGGGATTTTACCGCCGAGACAATTTGCGAAGGCGCGTGCAGCGCCAGATCGGTGGTGATGAGCCCCAGCGTACGGGTGCGTTTCCCCGCCAGCTGCTGCGCCCGCAGATTGGGAACGTAATGCAGCTCCGCCATTGCCTGCTGCACCTTTTCCCGCGTGCGGGCAGAGACGTGCTCCGCGTCGTTAATCACGCGGGAAACGGTCTGATAAGAAACCCCCGCAAGGAGGGCGACATCATAAAGAGTGATTGCTTTCATGCGTTCTGGCATCGCGATTTTCGAAGTGTCTATTCTGGCACAGCGACGCCATTAAAACATGTGAGCGCTTCGCAAATTAAACAACCCGCTCCGGCTGCGTCATTTTCTCACCGCGCGGCTTCTGGCGGAACCAGGGCAAACAGAGCTGGATAAGCGGGCCAATGGTCAGAGCATACGCCACGGTTCCCACCCCAAACGAGCCACCCAGCACGCACCCAATCAGCAGGACGGACACTTCGATGGAGGTACGCACGCTGCGAATGGACCACCCCAGCCGGGCGTGAATGCCGGTCATCAGGCCGTCGCGCGGACCAGGCCCGAAACCGGCCCCGATGTACATGCTGGTGGCGATCGCGTTCATCACGATGCCCGACACCAGGAAAGCGATGCGCACGGATAACGAACTCAGTTCGGGGATAAGCGCCATGCTGGCGTCCGCCGCCAGACCGATACAAATCACGTTGCTGATCGTGCCAAGACCGGGCATCTGACGCAGCGGGATCCACAGTAAGAGCACCGCAGCCCCGGTCAAAATGATCACCGTTCCGATGCTCATCCCCAGCTGTATTCCCACGCCAAGGTGAAACACATCCCACGGATCGACTCCCAGATCCGCACGAATAAACATCGCGGTGGAAAGCCCATACAGCCCTAAACCGACATAAAGTTGTAGCAGACGACGTACCATTTTTATCTTCTCCAGTGAACCCGACTTTCATCCTGACCCAAAATGGCACTAAGATTAATGTCCAGTTTTTAAATAGTGGACTGCACATGTCATCACGCCGCTTCGGAAGCCAGTCTTTGGTACGCCTTTTAGGGCACTGGCAGCAAACTTCATCCCGCACTCCGCTCTGGCGCCAGCTGGCCGACGCGCTGCGCTTATTAATCCTTGATGGCCGGCTGGCACTGCATACGCGCCTGCCGGGTGAGCGTGAGCTGGCGACGGCGCTGAACGTCAGCCGAACCACCGTCAGTAGCGCCCTCGCCCACCTGCGTGAAGAGGGTTATCTTGAAAGCCGCCACGGCAGCGGGTCGCGCGTCATCCTCCCGGATGCACGCGCCGTTCCCACCCTTTCCGCAGCGAGCGTCGCCCTGGATCTTTCCACTGCCGCCCTCAGCGCCGGGCCGGAGATCCACCAGGCTTACACCCATGCACTTACGGCTATTACTCAACACCTCTCGCTGACGGGCTACGAGCAGCTTGGGCTGCCGTCGCTACGGGAGGCCATCGCTGCGCGCTATACCGCGCGAGGTCTTCCCACCCGGGCAGACGAGGTGATGGTGGTCAACGGTGCCGTCAGCGGGTTCGCGCTGGTGCTGCGGATGATGGCCGGACCGGGGGATCGCGTCGTGGTCGATCACCCCACCTATCCGCTGGCGATTGCCGCTATTCAGGGAGCACAGTGTCGGCCAGTAGGAGTGTCGTTGCCGGAAACGGGCTGGGATACGGATGGCTTTGCGGCTACGCTTGCCCAGACCGCGCCGCGCCTGGCTTACCTGATGCCCGATTTTCACAACCCAACCGGTCGATGCATGGATATCGCCACCCGTCAGGCAATCGCTGATATAGCAGCCCAGACCCGCACGGCGCTGGTCGTGGATGAAACGATGGTCGATCTCTGGTTTGATTCGCCACCGCCGCCACCGCTGGCATCGTTTAACCCGCAGGCCAGCGTGATCACGCTAGGCTCTGCCGGAAAAAGCTTCTGGGGCGGGCTGCGTCTCGGCTGGATCCGCGCCTCCTCGCGGACTATCGCCACGCTCGCCCAGACGCGCGATACGCTGGATTTAGGCTCGCCGCTGCTAGAGCAGCTGGCAACGCTGTGGCTTATCGACAATAGCGAGCGTTTTCTGCCCGCTCGCCGCAAGATGCTGGCGGAACGGCGCGATCGATGCAGTAACCTGCTGCGAGAACATTTCCCGGAGTGGGCGTTTCATGAGGCGGAGGGTGGGCTCTCTTACTGGATCGAACTTCCTGGCATGCTGGCGACACAGCTTGCCGCACGGGCAGAAATCATCGGGATTAACCTGGGAACCGGGACGCGGTTTGGTTTATCGGGGGCGTTTGACCGCTTTTTACGTATGCCCTTTTCGCTGGAGCCAGCGGAGCTGGAAGCGGCATTGCTGCGGATTAAACCGTTATGGCTCGCGCTAAATTCAAATACGCCAGCAGTCAAACGCCGCCTGGTTTAATATTAAAATTTTGAACTGGGTCATAAAATAAAAACTGCTGACTGTAATATATGCAGTCAGCAGTTTTCACTGGTCAGGATTTAGTGCTGAGGAGGAATGGGGAAACCTTTCAGGGAAATAACGAAATTATCACCGTCTTTCTTTATTTTTGCACCGGTATCACACCAGTCAGACGCAATACGAAAGAACTCATCGCTTCCAACATTCCAGCCAAGACGTACATGCTTCACGTAGCCTGAACGCAACAGAGCGCAGGCCTCGTTGTAGTCACTGGCAGTTGACAGTTGTTGTTTCATTTTCTCTTCTTCAGAAGTTTACGTAGAGCCTTGATTTCTTTAGGAGTAAAAGGAGAAACACTCTCTTCTTCCGTATGCTGATTATCAATATCCTCTTCCGATACTCCCGCCTCTTCTACTGCTTCAAACGCCAGCAGCAGCAGTTTCTCTGTGGTCACGCTTAAATTTTCGTTATTTACTTCCGCATAGTGGCGGAGTCTTTCTTTTAGCGCTTCGTCAATTTTAACATTTAAAACTGCAGTAGCCATGTTTGTCACTTCCCTTCGGAATAAGTACTTTATTTAATACACGAAGTTATCACTGTTATCCAGATCTATATTTTTTTGAATTTTGACGAAAATAGACGTCCAATTATAAAATGCCAGTCTATTATTACAGGTTTATGACAGTAATATTTCAGAGCGATGAAATATATATTACACGGTATAGGCATTATATTATTGTGGAATAAAGGCTAAAAAGAGATGGGAACAGGAAAGATGGATGAGGCCACAAATGGGTGGGGGCCCTGCCAGCTACATCCCGGCACCCACGTCGTCTGCCCTGGCTGCTTCCTTCCGGACCTGACCTGGTGAACAGAGTAGCGTTGCGGGAGAACCAACAGAGCCCCCATTGAGAGCGTTGATAACCAACGCGCTGGCGCATTATCCCTGTGCGAAGAGCCAATTGCAAGCGACCAGGAACCGGATGCTGGTTTCTTGCGCAAACAGGCGCAGCAATCAGGGCGATCTTCGTTTACCATGACGGTCCAAACATCCCCACAGGTGAAGGTATGGACGAAAACGACTCCTTTCCCCAGCGCGTATGGCAAATCGTGGCCTCGATTCCGGAAGGCTATGTCACCACCTACGGTGATGTGGCAAGGCTGGCAGGCTCTCCACGCGCGGCGCGACAGGTCGGTGGCGTCCTGAAGCGGCTGCCGGAGGGAAGTACGCTGCCCTGGCATCGGGTGGTAAACCGTCATGGCGCTATCTCGCTGACCGGGCCGGATCTCCAGCGTCAGCGTCAGGCATTGCTTTCAGAGGGTGTGCAGGTGTCGGGCGCAGGACAGATTGATTTGCAGAAATACCGCTGGGTGTACTAAACCCTCCCCCGTGTACGGTCCGGGGACATAGTGAACACTTGTTCGGGGACATGGTAGACACTTACAACTGAGGCATAAGAACCCGTTTATGGAGTCGCTTACGCCCTGGGATGCGAGAGATACCATGTCATTACGTACCGAGTTTGTGCTGTTCGCCTCGCAGGACGGGGCGAACATCCGTTTCCTCTGCCGTCAGTTCGGCATTTCTCCTGCCACCGGCTACAAGTGGCTTCAGCGCTGGGCTGAGGAAGGTGCCTCCGGTCTTCAGGACCGCTCCCGCGCACCTCATCATTCCCCGAACCGCTCATCTGACGACATCACGGCCCTGCTGCGCATGGCGCATGACCGTCATCAACGCTGGGGCGCCCGCAAGATTAAGCGCTGGCTTGAAGACCAGGGGCACCGTATGCCCGCCTTCAGCACCGTCCATAATCTGATGGCCCGTCACGGTCTGCTGCCGGGCGCATCACCGGGCGTTCCGGCTACGGGACGCTTCGAACATGACGCGCCGAACCGGCTCTGGCAGATGGATTTTAAGGGCCACTTTCCCTTTGGCGGTGGCCGCTGCCATCCGCTCACCCTGCTGGACGACCACTCCCGTTTTTCCCTGTGCCTGGCGCACTGTACCGATGAACGGCGCGAGACCGTGCAGCAGCAGCTGGTCAGCGCGTTTGAACGCTACGGCCTGCCGGACAGGATGACGATGGACAACGGCTCACCGTGGGGCGACACCACCGGCACCTGGACGGCGCTGGAGCTGTGGCTGATGCGCCACGGTATCCGGGTGGGGCACTCCCGGCCTTATCATCCGCAGACGCAGGGCAAGCTGGAGCGTTTTCACCGCAGCCTGAAGGCGGAAGTGCTGCAGGGAAAATGGTTCGCGGACAGCGGAGAGCTGCAGCGCGCTTTCGATCACTGGCGCACGGTGTACAACCTTGAACGCCCGCACGAGGCGCTGGATATGGCGGTACCGGCCTCGCGGTATCAGCCGTCAGCGCGGCAGTACAGCGGCAGCGTAACGCCACCTGAATACGATGAAGGGGTGAAGGTCAGGAAAGTGGATGTCAGCGGAAAGCTGAGCATACAGGGTGTCAGTCTGAGCGCAGGCAAGGCGTTCAGGGGAGAACGGGTCGGGCTGAGGGAGACACAGGATGACGGCTGCTATGAAGTGTGGTGGTACAGCACGAAAGTGGGGGTGATCGACCTGAAGAAAAAGTCGATCACCATGGGTAAAGGATGTTAAAAAGTGTTCACCATGTCCCCGAACACCTGTCTACCATGTCCCCGGACTGTACACCCGAAGGAGAGGGTAAGAGCAACAGTTACATCTGGGTCGGTGGGGTTGGCAGGGACGGCTGATTGGTCTGTGGAGCAACCGGGACTTCGGTTTGCTGCACCGGCACCAGATTCAGGTCGATTTTGGTTCCACCGTGGTTAATCGCTTCCTGGACCGTATCGGTGATAAAGACCAGCTTGCCGTTGATGGTTACCGCTGCGCTCAGCAGAATACGGGCATTCGGCTGCACGTCTGACGGGTTATACGGCAACACGAAGCTAAACGGAGCCTGCTTACCTTCAGTACGGACCGCGCGCTGAGCCAGCACCTTCGACGGCGCGTCCGCCAGGGAAGCATCAGACAGCGTGACCGTTAATACCGCATCCGGCGGCAGAGCGACTCTCTGTTTAATCCAGATTGTACCGGAAACGTTAGGCTGCTGAATGGATTGCTGTGAAAGGGTATTAATCCCGTTCGGATCTGCAGCTGGTACCGGCACCTGGGCGCTCTTACCGGCACAGGCGGACAACGCCACCGCAATAGCTACACCACTTAGCATGGGCACGAGTTTCATTGAAGTCTCCTTATCATCAATGCACCAGCGGGATCGATCCCATCCGATGTCGTTTCAATCACATAACGTTTTTAAGTGTGGCACAGATCACCGATTAATGCCTAAAAACGTGCCGACATTCAGATTATTCTACCCATCGGACCACTTTCATTTCTGCGTTATACTCTGCCTATCTTTCGCTACGGCGTTTATTGAGGATAATTATGAGTCAGGCACTGAACAATCTGCTGACATTACTGAATCTGGAAAAAATTGAGGAAGGACTCTATCGCGGGCAGAGCGAAGACCTCGGCTTACGTCAGGTTTTCGGCGGCCAGGTCGTTGGACAAGCGCTCTACGCTGCAAAGGAGACCGTCCCTGCAGACCGCCTGGTGCACTCATTCCACAGCTATTTCTTACGCCCTGGCGACAGCGCAAAACCGATTGTGTATGACGTTGAAGTCCTGAGAGACGGCAACAGCTTCAGCGCACGCCGCGTGGCGGCCGTTCAGAACGGTAAGCCTATCTTTTATATGACCGCCTCTTTCCAGGCGCCGGAACCGGGGTATGAACATCAGAAAGTGATGCCGCCAGCACCGTCGCCGGACGAACTCAAATCAGAGACCGATATCGCCCGCGCGCTGGCGCATCTGCTTCCCCCGCAGGTCAAAGAGAAGTTTCTCTGCGATAAACCGCTGGAGATCCGCCCGGTTGAGTTCCACAACCCCATGAAAGGCCACACCGCCGAGCCGAAACGTCAGGTCTGGATCCGCGCCAATGGCACCGTGCCGGAAGATTTCCGCGTGCATCAGTATCTGCTGGGCTACGCGTCGGACTTTAACTTTCTGCCGGTTGCGCTACAGCCGCACGGCGTTGGTTTCCTTGAAAAAGGGATGCAGGTCGCAACCATCGATCACTCCATGTGGTTCCACCGTCCGTTCAATATGAATGAGTGGCTGCTTTACAGCGTGGAGAGTACGTCAGCGTCGAGCGCTCGCGGGTTTGTGCGTGGAGAGTTTTATACCCAGGACGGCGTGCTGGTCGCTTCTACGGTGCAGGAAGGGGTAATGCGTAATCGCGGGTAATGGTGTGCGGCCTGATGCCCTCACCCTGACCCTCTCGCATGGGAGAGGGAATACACATTAAAAACGGCAACCGAAGTTGCCGTTTTGCTTTTTATTAGGCGTTATACGCATTCTCGCCGTGGCTGTTGACGTCCAGACCTTCGCGCTCCTGCTCTTCCGGTACGCGCAGCCCAACGGTCATATCCGCCAGCTTATAGCCAATGAAGGCGACAACGGCAGACCACACCACGGTGATAGCGATACTTTCCAGCTGCACCAGCACCTGATGAACCATGGTGACACCTTCTGCGTAGCCCACGCCACCCAGTGATTTCGCGGCGAAGATGCCGGTCATGATACAGCCGACGATGCCGCACACGCCGTGGACGCCGAACACATCGCAAGGGTCATCCACGCGCAGCACGCGTTTCAGTGCGGTGACGCCCCACAGACCTGCCAGGCCCGCGACCAGTCCCACCAGCAGCGCACCACCGACACCCACATAGCCACACGCCGGGGTGATACCAACCAGACCGGCAATCGCCCCCGAACAGGCACCCAGCAGAGAAGGTTTACCGCGTACCGCCCACTCGCCGAATACCCAGGAGAGAATTGCACCCGCCGTCGCCACAACGGTGTTTACGAAGGCCAGCGCGGCGATTTCGTTCGCGGCACTTGCGGAGCCGGCGTTGAAGCCGAACCAGCCAAAGTAGAGGATAGCCGTACCGGTAAACACCATCGGCAGGTTATGCGGTTTGAACGCCTCTTTACCGAAGCCCACGCGTTTGCCAATCAGGTATGCGCCCACCAGACCCGCTACCGCGGCGTTGATATGTACAACGGTACCGCCCGCAAAGTCCAGCGCGCCGTGCGTTGCCAGCAGACCACCGCCCCAGACCATGTGCGCAATCGGCACATAGGAGAGGGTCAGCCAGACCACCACGAAGATCAGAACGGCAGAGAAACGGATGCGCTCCGCCAGCGCGCCCACAATCAGCCCGACGGTAATGCAGGCGAACGAGCCCTGGAACGCGACGTGGATGTACTGGTAGAAGCTGCCCATCAGCGCGGTCAGCTCAATATTTTTCAGCATTACCCAGTCGAAGTTACCAAAGAAGGCGTTGCCGGTTCCGAAGGCCAGCGAGTAACCGTAAACCACCCACAGCACGCAGACCAGCGCGAACGTCACGGCAACCTGCGTCAGCATGGAGAGAACGTTTTTGCCGCGGATCAGGCCGCCGTAGAACAGCGCAATGCCCGGGATAGACATGAACAGCACCAGCGCGGTGCTGATCATCATAAAGGCGTTATCGGCTTTGTCTGCCACGGCAGGAGCAGCCAGCGCCAGGCCCGGCAGCAGTGCCAGCGAACCCAGACCCGTTTTAAGTGTTGCTATCTTCATTTTCTCGATCCCTATCACTGTGTGCCAGGCGTTATTTACAGTGCCGCTTCGTCAGATTCGCCGGTACGAATGCGAATGACGCGCTGCAGTTCGGCAACGAAAATTTTGCCGTCGCCAATTTTGCCGGTGTAGGCCGCTTTGCTAATCACATCAATCACTTCATCAAGCTGATCGTCAGCAATCGCGACATCAATTTTTACTTTTGGCAGAAAGTTAACGCTGTATTCCGCCCCGCGATAAAGCTCGGCATGACCCTTCTGACGACCAAAGCCTTTCACTTCGGTGACAGTCAGTCCCTGAATACCCATTGAGGACAATGCTTCACGCACGTCTTCCAGTTTGAATGGTTTGATTACCACCGTAACCAGCTTCATAGATCCCCTCCAGTCAGAATTCGGTAATGGCCGCAGCTCACGCAGAAGGTATTGCAAGGGGTGTGCCAGAAATGAAATGGAGGGAGAAAAGCGGTGCGACGAGCGTTATGCCGTCTTCCTTAATGAACCGGCGAAAAAAAACGCACCATGTCGGTGCACGGTGCGTTTCAGTATTGCACCAACAGGAATGACTGTTAGCGCGTTGCTTTGTTTTGGTGCATCAGGCGCTGAGCGACTCTTCCTCGCGCACGCTGGCCGCGAGCTCTTCGCCCGCCAGCTGAAGCTGATACATCTGCCAGTAACGCCCTTTGGCTTCCAGCAGCTCACGGTGCGTCCCGCGCTCCACGGCTTGTCCACGATGCAGCACCAGAATGGTATCGGCATCGACAATGGTGGAAAGGCGATGGGCAATCACCACCAGCGTCGTATGGTCGCGTACCGCGGCCAGCGCCTGCTGGATAGCCTGCTCGGTGCCGGAGTCAATGCTGGCCGTCGCTTCATCCAGAATCAGCACCTGCGGGGTTTCAATCAGCACCCGCGCCAGCGCGAGAAGCTGCTTTTGCCCAACGGAGAGGTTGTTTCCCTGCTCGCCCAGCCGGGTATTAATCCCGTCGCTAAACCCGCGCGCAAGGTCTGCCAACTGCACTTTTTCCAGCACCTCCCATACCTGCTCCTGAGAGTAGTCTCGCCCCAGGGTCACGTTGGCGTAGAAGGTATCGGCCAGGACGACCGGATCCTGCTGCACCATCGCGACGCCTTTACGCAACACGTTGTGGCTGAGAGACGCGAGCGGGCGTCCGTCGAGGCGGATTTCGCCTTGCGTGACCGGGTAGTAGCCCATCAACAGGCTGGCGAGCGTGCTCTTGCCGCTTCCCGTATGTCCCACCAGCGCCACGAAACCGCGCGAAGGGACATCCAGCGTAATGTCCTGCAACACCAGCCGGTCTTCGCGATAGGCAAACGAGACGTTATCAAAGGCAATGGCGCCGCTTTGCAGAGGTCGCTCGTCATGACCGTAGGCCTGGCGCGGCCTGTCCATCAGCTCAAACACGCGCTCGCCGGCGACGACCGCCTGCTGCAGCATCGATTGCTGGGTCGTGAGCTCGATCAGCGGCTCGTTAAGGCGACCCAGATAGCTAATAAAAGCGTACAGCACGCCCACTTCAATCGTACCGCTTGAGCTCAGGCCAAAGAGCATCAGTAAACCGCAAAGCACCAGCGCAGAGAAAAGGCTGAGCAGCGGACGCAGCAGGAAGCCGTCGAGGCGCAGCGTCTGCATACGCGCCATATAGTGCGATCGGCTGGCTTCGCCCATCCGCTCGCCAAAGCGCGCCTGCTGGCGGAACTGCTGGATGACGCTCATGCCGTTAATCACTTCGTTGAAGCCATCGTTAATGTCGGCCAGATAGGCGCGCACCCGACGCACGATTGGCGTGCTGTAGCGCTGGTAGATGATCATCACGATCAGCACCGCCGGGAAGATGGTAATCGCCACCAGCGCCATGCGCCAGTCGAGGCTGAACATCGCCACCAGCATCGCGCCGATCAGCGCCGCACTGCGTAACACCGTCGCGACCACGGTGACGTACAGGTCGCGGATCACTTCGGTATCGTTGGTCACGCGCGAAATCACCTGCCCGACCGGCTGGATATCAAACTCGCTGAGCGGCTGGCGAAGCGCCGCGTCCATTACATCCGTGCGCAGCTGCTGAACCACGCCCACGGCGGCACGGTTAAACAGCAGCGACTGCGCATAGTGCAGCCCTGCCGCCGCCAGCTGCAACCCAACGTAGGACACGCCTAAGCCCGCCACCAGCCCCAGCGGCAGGTAGCTTTTGGCGACCATATTGTCGATGAAGTAGCTGATGAGCAGCGGCCCGCTCACTTCAGCAATCGCCGCTATCCAGAGTAAAAGCACGGCCACGGAGAGCGGTTTGCGCCACGGCGAGCCGTAGGCCAGCAGACGTTTGAGCGTCGGCCACATCGTTCCGAGCTTACGCATTGGTGGCCTCCTGATCCTGTTCCGGCGCATCGTCCAGCGCCGCCTCAAGCTGTTGATAGCGGTACATATCGCGATACCAGCCCGGCTGCTCGGCAAGCGTTTCATGCTGCCCGCGCTGGGCAATGTGTCCGTGCTGTAAGACCAGAATTTCGCTGGCCTCGGTGAGCGCTGACAAACGGTGGGCGCTGATAATCACCGTGCGTCCGTCGCCCCACTGGCGCAGGTTATGCAGAATCTGATGCTCGGTACGACCATCCACGGCGGAGAGCGCATCATCCAGAATGAGGATTTCAGCATTCAGCAGCAGCGCGCGGGCAATCGAGATTCGCTGTTTCTGCCCGCCGGACAGCATGACGCCACGTTCCCCGACTTCCGTTTCGTAGCCCTGCGGCAGACGCAAAATATCGTCATGTACGCTGGCTAAGCGCGCCACGTGTTCGATCTCTTCCTGCGTCGCCGACGGGTGACCAAGCGCAATGTTATTCGCCACGGTGTCCGAAAATAAAAACGGCGTCTGGCTGACTACCGCCAGTCGGCCACGCCACTCGTCCAGCAGCAGGTTCGCCAGGGGGATATCATGGAAACGGATATCGCCCTCGGTGACGTCAAAGTGGCGCTGAAGCAGAGAGAGCACGGTACTTTTTCCGGACCCCGTCGGGCCGCAGATGCCCAGCATCTGGCCCGGCCGCAGCGTAAAGCTAACGTTCTCCAGCACCGGATGTTCCGTTTGCGGATAGACAAATTTGCGAACGTCGACGTTCATAACGCCGCGCCCTTCCGGCACCGCTTCGCTGCCGTCATTGACCACCGGCGCTTCGGCCAGCATGGCGCGGATGCGGCTGTAGGCGGCGCTGCCGCGCTCTACGATATTAAACATCCAGGCCAGCGCCAGCATCGGCCAGATCATCAGCCCCAGATACATCGCAAAGCTGGTCAATTGCCCCAGGGTCAATGTGCCCTGCACCACCATCCAGCTCCCGCCGCCAATCGCAAGCAGGTTTGCCATGCCGATTGCGACATAAATCGTTGGATCAAATCGCGCATCAATACGCGCGACGCGCATGTTTTTCGCCCCCGTGTCTGCCGCATCGGCCGCAAACAGCACGGACTGCCGATCTTCCAGGCCAAACGCTTTGATCATGCGGATGCTGGTCATGCTCTCCTGGGTGCGATCGTTCAAAGAAGAAAATGCCGCCTGCGCCAGCTTGAAGCGCTCGTGCAGCTGTTCGCCGTAGCGATTGATCGCCAGCGCCATGATAGGCATCGGCAGCAGGGCGAGCAGGGTCAATTGCCAGCTGATCTGCGTGGACATGACGATCAGCACCGCACAGCCCATCACCAGCGAGTCCACCAGCGTCAGCACCCCTTCCCCGGCGGCAAAGACCACGCGATCGACGTCGTTCGTCGCACGGGCAATGAGATCCCCGGTGCGATGACGCAGATAAAATTCGGGATGCTGTCGGCTCAGTTGGCGGTAAAAATCTTCACGCAGCTCAACGGCCAACTGATAGGACGCACCAAACAGCAGCACGCGCCAGACGTAGCGCAGGAGATAAACAATGACCGCCGTCAGCACCAGCGTGCCGACCCACATCAACACCCGTGCGGTGGTGTAATGCTGTTCAGTGACGCCATCCACGACGTAGCCCACCACCTTCGGCGGGATCAGCTGCAAAATGGCAATGATAATAAGCAGGGCGACTGCACCGAGGTAGCGTTGCCACTCCCGACGAAAGTACCAGCTTAATTGGGCAAATAATCGCACGCGGTTTGTTCCTGAAGGTATTTTACGAAGTTATTCAATAGGTAAGGCTGTGGTGTACTTAATCTGTTCCATGGCGAAGCTTGAGGTGACGTCCGACAAGCCCGGGACGCTGTTCACCAGCCGCTTGTAGAAATCATCATAGCGCTTCATGTCAGCCACCTGGACGCGCATCAGGTAGTCGTACTCGCCGGCCATACGCCAGAAGCCGAGCACCTCGGGCATCTCAGACACCTGAGTGACGAAGCGGCAATACCACTCGCTGCTGTGGTGTTGGGTTTTTATCAGCACAAATGCCGTCAGCCCAAGCCCCAGTTTTTCGGGATCGAGTAATGCGACGCGCCCCAGAAGAATGCCGTCATCTTCCAGCTTTTTTAGGCGCTTCCAGCACGGTGTGGTGGTCAGATTAACGGCATCTGCCAGCGCCTGCAAAGAGAGGGTACAGTCACTTTGCAGCAATGAAAGGAGCTTGCGGTCAATTTTATCTAGCATACCCACCTCATAGAGAAAATTTTTCTCCCTTCATTCTATTTTAAAGGCCAGATAGCAACAATTTTTTCTGTGCTTTTCGCTATGCTGGGCACAAAATGACAAACGGATAACTACGATGAATAGCACCTGGGTTAAACATGCCATCAGCGAAATCAATGCCGACTACCAGCGCTCGGCGGATACCCACCTGATTCGCCTCCCCCTGCCGGGATTTGACGGTATTCAGCTCTACCTGAAGGATGAAAGCACCCATCCTACCGGTAGCCTGAAGCATCGCCTGGCGCGCTCTCTGTTTTTATACGGTTTGTGCAACGGCTGGATCAAAGAAGGCACGACCATTATTGAATCCTCATCCGGTTCAACGGCGGTGTCTGAAGCCTATTTCGCTCGTCTGCTGGGCCTGCCGTTTATCGCCGTGATGCCCTCCTGCACCGCAAAACGCAAAATCGAGCAGATCGAATTTTACGGCGGACGCTGCCATTTTGTGGAAAGCGCCTGCGAGATCTACGCCGCCTCTGAAATGCTCGCCCGCGAGCTAAACGGCCACTATATGGACCAGTTCACCTTTGCCGAGCGCGCAACGGACTGGCGCGGCAATAACAACATTGCCGACAGTATTTTCCGCCAGATGACCCACGAACCGCATCCGGTTCCGTCGTACATTGTGATGAGCGCCGGTACGGGCGGCACGTCAGCTACTATCGGACGCTACATTCGCTGTCAGGGCTACGATACCCAACTGATGGTGGTTGACCCCCAGAACTCCGTGTTCCTCGACTACTGGCAAAGCCGCGATGCCGGCCTGCGCAGTCCGGTGGGCAGTAAAATTGAAGGAATTGGCCGCCCGCGCGTGGAACCGTCGTTCATTCCTGACGTTGTCGACGAAATGCTCCGCGTGCCGGACGCCGCCAGCGTCGCCACCGCGCACTGGCTGGAGACGCAGCTCGGCCGCAAGGTGGGCGCATCAACGGGCACCAACATGTGGGGCGCACTGCAGCTTGCGGCACGCATGCGCGAGGAAGGCCGTACCGGCTCTATCGTCACGCTGCTGTGCGACAGCGGCGAGCGCTACCTTGAGACCTACTACAATGCGGAGTGGGTACAGGCCAACATCGGCGACATCACTCCGTGGAAAGCGCAGATTGCGCAGCTGCTGAAATAAAAAAAAGCCAGACCGAAGTCTGGCTTGCTGGAAGGGTCTCACTATTCGGGGGAATATGGGAGGTTGTTGTTGTCCAGCCAATGCGTCAAAAAATGGGACACCGCTTCGTTGCCGCAGTGTCCGATAACCGGCAGATGAGGAAGCTCTGCGATCAGCTGCGGCATCGCATTCCCCATAATCAGGCCGCGCCCCACGCTGCCCAGCATTTCGCGGTCATTCATGGCGTCGCCAAACGCCATACACTCCTGCAGCGTTAAGCCCAGGTGGTCGCTGAGCACCGCCAGAGCTGAACCTTTGTTACAGCCCACCGGCAGGACTTCAAGACAATCCACCGCCGAGAAGGTCAGGTGCGCCCGGTCGCCCAGCGCCTCATTTAACTGAATGCGTAAGCGGCAAAGATCGTCGTGATCGCCACAGAAGCAAATCTTGGTCACCGCGTGGGCGGGGATCCTGCGCAGATCGATAAGCTGGTATTTGAAGCCGCTATAAACATGCGCGTGCAACAATTCGGGGATTTCGCTTCCGGTAAACCAGCCTTGATCGTTGAATACGTGGATACTGGCCTGCGTGTCCCACGTGCTGTGCAGAACAATATCCGCCACTGCCGGGTTGAGATCCTGGCGGTGCAGCACCTCTCCTTCAACGGTGTGAATGCGCGTTCCGTTACCCGTGATTAAAAACGCATCCAGGGAAAACGTGCCCAGCAGATGACGCATCTCCAGCACGTGGCGGCCAGTGGCAAACGTCAGGGTGACATCACGCTCGCGCAGACGCTTCAGGGTACTCAGCGTTTTCTCCCCCAGACGGTGATCCGGCATTAACAACGTACCGTCCATATCAAATGCAGCGAGGCGGGCCATGATTACTCCTGAAATGTGATGCGATTAACTTGTGCATCAGTATCGTGTGAGATATACGGAAGTAATAGTGAATAGATGAAAATTATTGTTCCGGGTTTCTTATGCGCCAGCTTAACCGTCTTAACCAGTATCAACGCCTGTGGCAACCTTCCGCTGGCGCTCCACAGCAGGTCACCATAAGTGAGCTTGCCAGCCGCTGTTTTTGTAGCGAGCGGCATGTCCGCACCCTGCTGCGTCAGGCTCAGGAAGCGGGCTGGCTCAGCTGGCACGCGCGGTCTGGTCGCGGCAAACGCGGTGAGCTGACGTTCCATGCCAGCCCGGAGTCACTGCGCAATGCGATGATGGAAGAGGCGCTGAAGAGCGGGCAGCAGCATAACGCGCTGGAGCTGGCCCAGCTTGCTCCTGAAGCGCTGAGATCGTTGCTGCATCCGTTTTTAGGCGGGCAGTGGCAAAACGACACGCCGACGCTGCGCATCCCCTACTATCGCTCGCTGGAGCCGCTTCAGCCGGGCTTTTTGCCTGGCCGGGCGGAGCAGCATCTGGCAGGACAGGTATTTTCAGGCTTGACGCGTTTTAACGGTAACAGCAGTGAACCCACGGGCGATCTCGCGCATCACTGGGAGGTCTCTGCTGACGGGCTGCGCTGGCATTTCTACATTCGCTCCACCCTGCACTGGCATAACGGCGATAAAATAGAAACGGCGCAGCTCCAGCGAAGCCTGACGGCACTGTTGACGCTTCCCGCCCTGCGCACTCTGTTCAGGAGCGTTTTACGTATCGAAACAACGCATCCACAGTGTCTGACATTTATGCTGCATCAACCGGACTATTGGCTGGCGCACAGGCTGGCAACCTACTGCAGCCGTCTGGCGCATCCCGACTATCCTGAACTTGGCTGCGGCCCCTTCCGGCTGGCCGCCTTTGAGCCCGACCTGGTTCGTCTGGAAAGCCATGAGCAATACCACCTGAGCCATCCGCTGCTCAAAGCCATCGAATACTGGATCACCCCCCAGCTGTTTGATTACAGGCTGGGCACCAGCTGTCGTCACCCGGTGCAAATCGCGATTGGCGAGGCCGATGAGCTTGAAACCCTGAGGCTGGTCAGCAGCAGCACCAGCCTGGGCTTCTGTTACCTCACGCTGAAACAGAGCGCGCGTCTGAGTGAAATCCAGGCGAAGCGGCTTATCAATATCATCCATCTCTCCAGGCTTCTGCACACGCTTCCGCTCAACGAAGGACTCATTACGCCCACCGGGGAACTGCTTCCCGGCTGGACAATCCCCGAATGGCCTGACTTAACGGAAGTTGCCCTGCCTGAGGCGCTGACGCTGGTTTACCATCTTCCCGTTGAGCTTCACACCATGGCCAGCCAGTTAAAGGCGTACCTGGCGCGACAGGGTTGTGACCTGACCGTCATCTTCCACGACGCCAAGACGTGGGACGGATGCCAACAGCTTGCCGATGCAGACATCATGATGGGGGACAGGCTGATAGGCGAAGCGCCAGCGTATACGCTTGAGCAGTGGCTGCGCTGCGATGCCCTGTGGCCGCACGTGTTAAGCGCACCGGCCTACGCCCATCTGCAAGCCACGCTGGATGCGGTGCAGTCTCAGGCCGAAGCTCGGGACCGACACGCCGGTCTGCAAGCCATTTTCAACCGCCTGATGGAGAATGCGGTGCTGACGCCGCTTTTTAACTATCAATATCAAATCAGCGCCCCGCCGGGAGTCAACGGCATACGCCTCAACACCCGCGGCTGGTTTGATTTTACCGAAGCCTGGCTTCCCGCTCCCAAATCGTGAAGAAGCTGGTCGCCGCCGTAGCCAGACGGTAACATAACGTTTTTACCGTAACAGTCGAGATGATTTATGAAACGTGCCGTCGTCGTGTTCAGCGGAGGACAAGACTCTACAACCTGCCTGGTTCAGGCCCTTCATCAGTATGATGAAGTTCACTGTGTGACTTTCGATTATGGCCAGCGTCACCGCGCTGAAATCGACGTTGCCCGTGAACTGGCCCTTAAACTGGGGGCACGCGCGCACAAGGTGCTGGACGTTACGCTGTTAAATGAACTGGCCGTCAGCAGCCTCACCCGGGACAGTATTCCTGTACCGGACTACGAACCCGATGCCAGCGGCATTCCGAACACGTTTGTGCCGGGGCGTAATATTCTGTTCCTGACCCTGACGGCGATTTATGCCTATCAGGTAAAAGCCGAAGCGGTAATTACGGGCGTATGCGAGACTGACTTCTCAGGATACCCGGACTGCCGCGATGAGTTTGTCAAAGCGCTCAACCACACCGTCAATCTGGGGATGGCGAAAGAGACGCGCTTTGAAACCCCGCTCATGTGGCTGGATAAAGCCGAAACCTGGGCGCTGGCCGACTACTGGGGCAAGCTGGATTTGGTTCGCAGCGAAACCCTCACCTGCTATAACGGTATCAAAGGCGACGGTTGCGGCCAGTGCGCCGCCTGTAATCTGCGCGCTAACGGGCTTAACCACTATCTTGCCGATAAAGCCGGCGTGATGGCCGCGATGCAGAAAAAGACCGGGCTTAAATAGGGCTACTTAACCGTGCTGTCGAACAGTTTCACACCGGCAGCACGGGTGACTTTCATCAGCGTTGTCAGCGTTGGGTTGCCGTTGTCTGATAAGGTTCGGTATAGCTGCTGACGAGAGAGGCCTGATTTAGCAGAAATTTCTCCGATGCCACCGCGTGCTTCGATAACCTGGCGGAGTGCAATGAGATAGGCAGGGATCCCCTGGTCTTCATAGATTTCTTCCAGGGCTGTTTGCAAATAACGCTGAGCGTAGGAAGGATTCTCTCGTAGCATTTTCACAACAGCATCATGATGGCTAACAGAACTCGAATATTTTCGTTCAGTGGCGCTCATTCGATTGTCCTTTAATTTGATGATCTTTCCAGTAATCTATTGCCAGTTTGATATCCGCTTTTTGGCTCTTTTTGTCACCACCGATAAGTAACAATAAAACCTGCCGATTCTTTACTGCAAAATAGATTCTGTAGCCGGGGCCACTGTCGACTCGCATCTCCCAAACACCTTCCCTGAGGTATCTGTAATCGCCAAAATTACGTTTTATTGCGCGGTTGATCCGCATAAGGATCCGGAAAACCGTATCCGGATCCCTTCGATTAATTCTGGCTACCCACTCCTCAAACGGCACTTTCCCGTCACGGGTCCGGTAACGTTCAACAACGTAGTCCCTGTCCATTATTCTATCCCTGAAAAATCCTTTTGTCTTTTATAAAAGACAAAATCCTACGCGATCATCAACTCCAGCTTTTCCCGCAATTCCCCTTCCAGCGGCAGCGCTTTCTGAGTTTTCAGATCGATACAGACAAAGGTGATCAGTGCATCAGCCACCACCTGCCCTTCTGGATCGAGCGTCACCACCTGGCTTAACACGCCGCTCTTGCCGTTTAGCTGTTGTACCTGGCTGGTCACGGTGAGCACATCGCCCAGCACGGCCGGACGGCGATAGTTGATGTTGATATTGACGACCACGAACGCGATGTTGTGCGCGGTCAGCCACTGAAAGCTTTCGCTGTTTTCCAGCCCGTCCCAGCGCGCTTCTTCAAGAAACTCGAGATAGCGAGCGTTATTGACGTGCTGATAAACATCAAGATGGAAACCGCGAACTTTGATTTTTGTCTGCATAGCGCAATAGCCTTTCATTGTTATAGGATCAGAGGTCATAACTGGTATGACCTCTTTATCCTGGCAAACTTTTGCCGCAGTGCAAGAAATTGCTTTATTACAGTGTCAGGTGTGAGAGGTTGCGCTCAACCAGCGCGCTGCCCATGCCCGGAACCTGTTTGAGATCGTCGACCGTTTTGAATGGGCCGTACTCTTCACGATAGCTGACGATAGCCTGCGCTTTTTTCAGGCCCACGCCATTCATTGCGCGGGCGAGATCCTCTGCCGAGGCCGAGTTAATGCTGACCCGCGTACCGTCATCATCCGCATTTTTACCGGCGTCAGCCGCTTTGGTCTGCCCTTGTACCGGCGCGGCCGCGTCAGACTTGCTCTGCGTAGCCTGTGGTTTGGCGGCGGGCGTCGCCGCCTGCGCGCCCGCGCTCATCCCGGTGGTGGCAATAGCCAGCGTAATTAACAGTGCTTTGATTCCACATTTCATGCTGTTATCTCCTTGTTTGTTGACAGCCACGCAACGATAGCCGCCTGTGAAAACAGGCACAAACAGCAGATTGCAGAAATGGAAAAGGCCGCGAAAGCGGCCTTTAGTTTTTGCACAGCGTTACGAAAATCTGCGAGCAGACACGTAATTACTGCTGCTGAGTCATGACATCGCCCAGCTTGATTTTGGCGTCTTTACGCAGGTTGCTCATCATGGCTTCGAAAGCAATCTGAGCATTGTTCTGAGTAATGCCCTGAACCATCGCCTTCTTCTGCGCTTCTGGCAGAGTGCCGGCTTTCACGTCGTCCAGCGCCAGCAGAACAACGTTACCCTGCATATCGGTGGTGGTACCGAAGCTTGGCTTGTCTTTTGCCGGCAGCGTCAGGCTAAACGCGGCCTGACTGATTGGGTCCTGACCGGTACGGCTCAGCGTTTTCGCCTCACCGAAGCTCAGACCTGCCGCTTTAAGCGCGTCCTGTTTACCCGCTTTCAGATCGGCCAGAATCTTCTCAGCGTCCAGTTTAGCCTGCTGTTCTGCTTTGTTGTGCTTAACCTGAGCGACGACCTGATCCTTCACTTCCGCCAGCGGTTTGACCGCTTCTGGCTTGTGCTCGCTGACGCGCAGAACAAAGGCGCGATCGCCGTCAACGGTAATGATGTCAGAGTTGCTGCCCGGCGTGCCGTTCTCGCCCACCAGACCACCGTTAAAGATGGCATCAGAAACCGGTTTGAAGTTCAGCTCTTCCGGCAGGTTGTCGCGACCAAACCAGCCGGTCTCAACCGCTTTCACACCCGCCGCCTGCTCTGCACCTGCCAGAGATTCGTTGTCGTTGCTGGCAGCATCGCTCACCTTCTGCTGCAGCGCGTAGTAGGCATCCAGGGCTTTTTCCTGTTTCACTTTCGCGGCAATATCATCACGAACCTCAGCCAGCGGCTTGGTTTTCGCCGGGGTGATGTCGTCCAGACGCACGACCAGGAAACCAACGGATGATTTAATCACACCAGACAGCTGGCCTTTCTCTTTCAGGCCGGCATTTTTCAGCTCATCGGGCGTGGTTGCATCTTCCAGCCAGCCCATATCACCGCCGTTTTTCGCAGAGATAATGTCGGTGGATTTCGCTTTCGCAAGGGTGGCGAAATCAGCGCCTTTGTTCAGCTCATCCAGTACCGCCTTAGCATCTGCTTCAGTTTTGGTCTGAATCACGCTGTAGCGGTTACGCTGCGGCTGAGTGAATTGATCCTGATGCTGGTCGTAGTAAGACTGGATCTCGGCATCAGACGCGCTTTCCTGCAGCGCAGCTGCATCCAGCTTGATGTAGCTGACGCGGAACTGCTCCGGAGAAACAAAGGCGTTTTTATTCTGCTCGTAGTAAGCATTAACGTCTGCGTCGCTCACCTGCTGTTTCGCCGCCAGGGCGTTCACATCAATGGTCGCTTCACGGACCACGCGCTGCTGTGCCACCAGCGCGGCCAGTTCGTCGGTTTCACCTTTAAGCATGAAATCGGTACCCACGACAGCGTTAATGAGCTGCTGGGTTGTCAGCTGGTTACGCAGCGCCTGCGCGTACTGATCCGCCGTCATGCCCATCTGGTTAACGATACTGTTGTAACGCGCGTTGTCGAATTTACCGTTAGACTGGAATGCCTGAGTGGCGAAGATCGCTTTTTTGACCTGCTCGTCGCTGATGCCAAGGCCCAGCTTTTTGGCATACTGATCCAGCAGCGCTTCGTCGATAAGACGGTTCAGTGTCTGTTGGCGCAGGGTTTTCATGTACCCTTCATTCGCCGCCAGTTCAGAGAATTGGTCGCCCAGCTGTTGCTGCATACGGTTACGCTCACCGGCAAAAGCATTCTCGAACTGACCACGGCTGATTTCCTGGCCATTCACTTTTGCGGCATAGTTCGCGCCACCGCCAATAAGGTAACTGCTCACGCCGGTCAATATGAACGACACGATAATGATACCGAAAATAATCTTGAGCACGAGACTGTTAGCAGCCGTGCGTAAGCTGTCCATCATGGTGTAACAACACTCCGCTGTAGGTGACTGGTTACCTGACGCTGACGGAAAATCCTGCCCGTCGCGCGTGAAGGCGTATTGTGACAAGAAAACGGGGCGATTGTCAGCCCACAACTCGCATAAACTCGCACAAATCAGGTCTGGACAAACAAAAAAGGCACATCAAACGATGCGCCCTTGTACTATCCGGCTTCCCTGAAACGGGAAAGCAATCAGTTTACTGCGTCTTTCAGCGCTTTACCTGCACGGAAACCCGGCACTTTAGCAGCAGCAATGGTGATCTCTTTACCGGTCTGAGGGTTGCGGCCAGTACGGGCAGCACGCTCTTTAACAGCAAAAGTACCGAAGCCTACCAGTGCAACGTCGTCCCCAGCCTGCAGAGATTCAGTAACAGAAGCAATTAATGCATCTAACGCACGTCCAGCTGCAGCTTTAGAAATATCAGCACCAGCAGCAATTTTGTCAATCAGTTGAGATTTATTCACTGTTCTCTTCCTCTCTTTATAATTTATATCGCGCCTGAGTCCTTCACAACGCGACCGCGCAGCAGTTATATCAGGCCTGCCATGACCTTACAACACCCGTTGTTGATGGCTGACCTAATCAGCAATCTAAATTAGCTATACAAAAAAAGGCTGGCAAGTGCGAAATGACTTACCAGCCTTGTTTTTATTGACGCTCTTTGCGCGAGGTCACTATTTTGCGGTTACAACCTGCATTCCGGAGGGTTCATTCTGCAGTGCGAGACTGAGAACTTCCTCAATTCGCTTAACAGGATGGATCTGCAGATCGGCAATCACGTTGTCCGGAATCTCTTCCAGATCGCGTTTATTTTCGTAAGGGATCAATACGGTTTTGATCCCACCGCGGTGTGCCGCCAGCAGTTTTTCTTTTAATCCGCCGATTGGCAGGACCTGACCGCGCAGCGTAATTTCACCAGTCATTGCCACATCGGCACGTACCGGGTTGCCCGTCAGACAGGAAACCAGAGCGGTACACATGGCAATACCCGCGCTTGGGCCATCTTTCGGCGTCGCCCCTTCAGGAACGTGAACGTGAATGTCGCGTTTTTCGTAGAAATCAGGGTTGATACCCAGTTTTTCCGCGCGCGCGCGCACCACGGTCAGCGCAGCCTGGATGGACTCCTGCATCACTTCACCCAGCGAGCCGGTGTAGGTCAGCTTGCCTTTGCCCGGCACACAGGCGGTTTCGATGGTCAGCAGATCGCCGCCCACTTCCGTCCATGCCAGACCGGTCACCTGACCCACGCGGTTTTCGTTATCCGCGCGGCCGTAGTCGAAGCGCTGAACGCCCAGGTAGGCATGCAGATTGTCACCGTTAATCACGATGTGCTTCAGACTCTTATCCAGCAGCAGCTGTTTTACCGCCTTACGGCACAGCTTAGATATTTCGCGCTCAAGGCTACGCACGCCCGCTTCACGGGTGTAGTAGCGAATGATGCCGATAATCGCGCTGTCCTCGACGGTCAGCTCGTTGGCTTTCAGCGCGTTACGCTCAATCTGCTTCGGCAGCAGGTGCTGTTTAGCAATGTTCAGCTTTTCGTCTTCGGTATAACCGGAGAGGCGGATCACTTCCATACGGTCCAGCAGCGGTGCCGGTATGTTCATGGAGTTGGACGTTGCCACGAACATTACATCGCTGAGGTCGTAGTCCACTTCCAGGTAGTGATCGCTGAACGCCACGTTCTGTTCTGGATCAAGCACTTCCAGCAGAGCAGACGCCGGGTCGCCGCGCATGTCCGACGACATTTTGTCGATCTCATCAAGCAGGAACAGCGGGTTTTTAACGCCCACTTTCGCCATTTTCTGGATCAGTTTACCCGGCATAGAACCGATGTAGGTACGGCGGTGACCGCGGATTTCTGCTTCATCACGCACGCCGCCCAGCGCCATACGGATGTACTTACGTCCGGTCGCTTTGGCGATGGACTGACCCAGAGAGGTTTTACCCACCCCTGGCGGTCCTACCAGGCACAGAATTGGGCCTTTAATTTTGTTTACTCGGCTTTGTACCGCGAGGTACTCAAGGATGCGGTCTTTCACGCGTTCCAGGCCGTAGTGGTCAGTATCGAGGATCTCCTGGGCCTGACGCAGGTCTTTCTTGACCTTGCTGCGGGCGTTCCACGGAACCTGCACCATCCACTCAATGTAGCCGCGCACGACGGTTGCTTCAGCCGACATCGGAGACATCATTTTCAGCTTCTGCAGTTCTGCTTCGGCTTTCTCTTTCGCCTCTTTCGGCATCTTCGCCGCGTCGATTTTACGCTTCAGCGCTTCGTTTTCGTCCGGTGCGTCGTCCATCTCGCCCAGCTCTTTCTGAATGGCCTTCATTTGCTCATTCAGATAGTACTCACGCTGAGATTTTTCCATCTGCTTTTTCACGCGGTTACGAATGCGCTTCTCAACCTGCAGCAGATCGATTTCAGACTCCATCATCGCCATCAGATATTCCAGACGTTCGTTAACGTCGGACATCTCCAGCACGGACTGTTTGTCAGCCAGCTTCAGCGGCATGTGTGCAGCGATGGTGTCCGCCAGACGCGCAGGATCGTCGATGCTGTTCAGCGACGTCAGCACTTCTGGTGGGATTTTCTTGTTCAGCTTGATATAGCCTTCGAACTGGCTAATCGCGGTACGTACCAGCACTTCCTGCTCGCGCTCATCAAGTTCAGGCGAATCAAGGTACTCTGCCTTGGCAGAGAAGTGTTCGCCATCGTCTGACAGCGTGGTAATACGCGCACGCTGCAGGCCTTCGACCAACACCTTCACGGTGCCGTCCGGCAGCTTCAGCATTTGTAAAATAGAGGCCACGGTCCCGACGGTGAAAAGATCGTTTACACCCGGCTCATCCGTTGATGCTTCTTTCTGGGCCACCAGCATGATTTTTTTATCATGATCCATGGCGGCTTCGAGGCAACGGATAGATTTTTCCCGCCCTACAAATAAGGGTATGACCATGTGCGGATAAACCACCACATCGCGCAACGGCAATACGGGGATTTCAATGCGTTCAGAACGCTCAGGATTCATAGAGCTCTCTCTTAGTTTAGTGTCCGCCAGGTAAGCTGGTCATGTCACAGTGCTTCACATAACCATTAACATGTATCCAGTATATGGGGATGTTTCCCACACATTCAACGCTATGAATACGGAAAAAGTAAAGGGGAGATAAAATCCCCCCTTTTTGATTAACTGCTTGTATGATTTGGTGAATTATTCGCCAGATGCCTGCTGGGCTTCCGGTTTACCGTAAATCAGCAGCGGCTTGGATTGGCCGCCGATCACGGACTCGTCGATAACCACTTTTTCGACGTCTTCCATCGATGGCAGATCGTACATGGTGTCGAGCAATGCCGCTTCAACGATAGAGCGCAAACCACGCGCACCGGTTTTACGGGCCATCGCTTTCTTGGCAATCGCATCCAGCGCTTCGTCACGGAATTCCAGCTCAACGCCTTCCAGATTGAACAGCGCCTGATACTGCTTGGTCAGCGCATTTTTCGGCTCTTTCAGGATCTGAATCAGCGCGTCTTCGCTCAGCTCATTCAGCGTTGCCACAACCGGCAGACGGCCAATGAATTCAGGGATCAGACCAAATTTGATCAGATCTTCGGGCTCAACCTGCGAAAGCAGTTCACCTTCGTTGGCTTTCTCGGACTTCGCCTTCACCGTTGCGCCAAAACCGATGCCGGAGCCGGTTTCAACACGGTGGGAAATGACTTTATCCAGACCAGCAAACGCGCCGCCGCAAATGAACAGGATCTTGGAGGTATCGACCTGCAGGAACTCCTGCTGCGGATGTTTGCGTCCACCCTGCGGCGGAACGGCCGCAACCGTACCTTCGATCAGCTTCAGCAGGGCCTGCTGCACGCCTTCACCCGACACGTCACGGGTGATGGACGGGTTGTCTGATTTACGGGAGATCTTGTCGATCTCATCAATATAAACAATCCCGCGCTGTGCTTTCTGAACGTCGTAATCGCACTTCTGCAGCAGCTTCTGAATGATGTTCTCAACGTCTTCACCCACATAACCGGCTTCGGTCAGGGTGGTGGCATCCGCCATGGTAAACGGAACATCCAGCAGGCGCGCCAGGGTTTCCGCCAGCAGCGTTTTACCGGAGCCGGTTGGCCCGATCAGCAGAATGTTACTTTTGCCCAGTTCTACGCCATTGCTGGTGTCGCCGTTACGCAGACGTTTGTAGTGGTTATATACCGCCACCGCCAGCACTTTCTTGGCCTGCTCCTGACCGATGACATAGTCGTCAAGGTGATGACGAATCTCATGCGGCGTTGGCAATGCGCTACGCTCACGGTGCGGCGCAACTTCTTTAATCTCTTCGCGAATGATGTCGTTACATAAATCGACGCATTCGTCGCAGATATACACGGACGGCCCGGCAATCAGTTTACGCACTTCATGCTGGCTTTTGCCGCAAAAAGAGCAGTACAGCAGTTTGCCCGAACCATCTTTGCGTTTATCTGTCATGAGTCCAAACCTCTTTTTAAGTTCTTTGTGCCGCACATGACGACGCAAATGCCATTCTAAGACGCGTGTGCTTTAAGCAGCGTGCCGCCCTACCTTAGTATAGCGGCACACTCGCGTCGCGGGCATCAATTACGATGGGTCAATACGGAGTCGACTAAGCCGTACTCAACTGCCTCTGGAGCAGAGAGGAAGCGATCGCGCTCGGTATCGCGCTCGATCTGCTCGAGAGGTTGACCCGTATGCTGCGCCATAAGTTCATTCATGCGCGCTTTTACTTTCAGAATTTCGCGGGCGTGGATTTCGATATCCGTCGCCTGCCCCTGGTAACCCCCCAGCGGCTGGTGAATCATCACGCGGGAGTTAGGCAGGCAGAAACGCTTACCTTTCGCCCCTGCGGTTAACAGGAAGGCCCCCATGGATGCAGCCTGCCCCATACAGATAGTGCTGACATCTGGCTTGATGAACTGCATGGTGTCATAAATGGACATGCCCGCCGTAATCACACCGCCAGGCGAGTTGATGTACAGGTAAATGTCTTTTTCCGGGTTTTCCGCTTCCAGGAACAGCATCTGCGCCACGATCAGGTTAGCCATATGGTCTTCTACCTGGCCGGTCAGAAAGATAACGCGTTCCTTGAGCAGACGGGAATAGATATCGAAAGAACGCTCACCGCGTGAGGTCTGTTCAATAACCATTGGCACCAGCGCCATATGGGGTGCAAAGTTATCTCGTTCGCCACTGTATGACATTTCCGTCTCCTGGTTCAAAATTGAAAACACCTGCTGTACTGATTGTAACCTTATGGACGGATTATCAGCCAGTCTCAATCATCGTGATTACATACTTATGGGGTTCGCCACGCCCTATTTCAAGCATAACAACCTTTTGTTGTAACGCTAACACTGAAAGGGCGTTTTAGCACCCTTCCAGAACCCATGCCGCGATAAAAAAAACCCGTCGCCGGAAGGCAACGGGTTTTTTGTTCAAACTTTAAACCGTTAGAGCGAAATTACGCCTGCTGGTTCATCAGTTCGTTGAAAGAGGTCGCTTTTTCGGTCACTTTCGCTTTCGCCAGTACCGCTTCAACAGCCTGCTCTTCCAGTGCGACGTTGCGCATGTTGTCCATCAGCTCTTTGTTCTTACCGTAGAACTCGATCACTTCTGATGGATCTTCGTATGCAGACGCCATCTCTTCGATCAGGCCCTTCACACGCTCTTCGTCAGCTTTCAGCTCGTGGGTACGAATCACTTCGCCCAGCAGCAGGCCAACAACAACGCGGCGTTTCGCTTGCTCTTCGAACAGCTCGCGCGGCAGTTCCATCGCTTGCTGCTGGTTGCCACCGAAGCGCTGTGCAGCCTGACGGCGCAGCACGTCGATTTCGCTGTCGATCAGGGCAGCAGGAACGTCGATTTCGTTCGCTTTTACCAGACCTTCAATCGCCTGAGATTTCACGCGGTTACGCACAGCACCGTTCAGCTCGCGCTCCATGTTCTTACGCACTTCGGTACGCAGGCCTGCAACAGAACCATCTTCCACGCCGAAACGCTTGATGAACTCTTCAGTCAGTTCTGGCAGTTCGCGCTCTTCAACTTTCTTCAGGTTGATGACGAACTTCGCTGCTTTACCTTTCAGGTTTTCAGCGTGGTACTCTTCAGGGAAGGTCACGTCGATGGTGAACTCTTCGCCCGCTTTGTGGCCTTTGATGCCGTCTTCGAAGCCTGGGATCATACGACCCTGGCCCATTGCCAGTACGAAATCAGACGCTTTGCCGCCTTCGAACTCTTCGCCGTCTACAGAACCGGTGAAGTCGATGGTTACGCGGTCTTCCGCGTCAACAGCGCCTTCTTTCTCTTTCCAGTTCGCCTGCTGCTTACGCAGGGTGTCCAGCATGCCGTCAACGTCTTCGTCAGTCACGGAAACGATCGGTTTTTCAACTTCGATAGATTCCAGGCCTTTCAGCTCAACTTCCGGGTACACTTCAAACTCTACGGAGTAGGTGAAGTCTTCGCCCAGTTTGTATTCGCCTGGCACGTAGTTTGGCGCGCCGGCTGGATTGATTTTTTCTTTGATGATCGCGTCGATAAAGTTGCGGCTCATCAGTTCACCCAGCACATCCTGACGCACGGATGCGCCATAACGCTGAGCAACAACATTCATTGGTACTTTGCCCTTACGGAAGCCGTCAATACGTACTTTTTTTGCTACGTTGACCAGCTCGCTTTTCACAGCAGTTTCGATGCTGTCAGCAGCGATAGTAATCGTTACACGGCGGCCAAGGCCTTGAGTGGTTTCAACTGAAACTTGCATCTTGTTACCTCAAAAAAATCACAGTGCTCGGTCAACTCTGAATCTGTCTGTTATACCGGGATGCTCTCTTAGTGCAGATTCACATTCCCTGTCGCCAGAATCATCCCGAAGACATTCAATAAGACGCGGCATTATAGCGGCATCACTTAGGTGAGTCGAGAACGGTTGGAGCATGTTGCTGCGGCTTTTTTCACACTTTAAGGCTATTTTTAGCCTTAAAATCGCACCATCCGCTCAAAACTCAGACAAAACAAAACGGCCCGGAGGCCGTTTTGAGGAAATCTGTAAGCAACATACTGGAAAAGCTCCAGCCGTTGCAAATCCGATTTATCAGGCGATGGTGCCTGCACCGCGACACGGCGGCGACGCAAAAACCGTATCCTGCAAGCCTTCCCATTCCTTAATGGTGTAGGTATGCAGTGCCAGCGCATGCACGGTCGTGGAGAGTTCTTCCGTCAAGGTGCTGTAGATCAGGCGATGTCGGTTCAGGAAACGTTCTCCCGTGAAGCGATCGCTAACCAGAACCACTTTAAAGTGGCTTTCAGAACCTGCCGGCACGTTATGACGATAGCTTTCGTCGACGACTTCGAGGAACACAGGGTTGAACGCTGCCCTTAATTTTTCTTCTATCTGTTCACGTATCATCATGAAATTACTCCTCCGACAACGCTAAGATGTCACCCATCCCTTTAAATGTTAGCCGCTTTTACCGTTTCCATTACACCTTGACAACAAATATTTAGCTTTCGTCTGATTTTCTCATTCAAATGCATGAAGTTCACTGTGACACTCATACCTGTCGTCTCTGGCGGGAGGAGAAAAAGGATGAGCTGGTCAGTTTTCAGACAAGACGATGAATTTACATGCGTTGACCACTTCCCCTGGCCGTAGTCGATGATATGATGGCGGCAATTTTTCTCTCTTTAATGCTTACGATTCGTTGAGAACCTGAAAATGTTTAAAAAACTCTTCTTTCCGTTGGTAGCCCTTTTTATGCTGGCAGGCTGTGCGACTCCGCCTACCACTATTGATGTCTCACCAAAAATCACCCTGCCTCAGCAGGACCCAAGCCTGATGGGCGTCACCGTGAGCATTAACGGTGCCGATCAGCGTCAGGACCAGGCGCTGGCAAAAGTGACCCGCGACAACCAGCAGGTGACGCTGACCGCGTCCCGCGACCTGCGCTTCCTGCTGCAGGAAGTGCTTGAGAAGCAAATGACCGCTCGCGGTTACATGATTGGCCCAAGCGGCGCGGTTGATCTGCAGATTATCGTCAACAACCTGTACGCAGACGTCTCTCAGGGCAACGTGCGCTACAACATTGCAACCAAAGCGGATATCGCCATCATTGCCACCGCGAAGAACGGCAACAAGATGACCAAAAACTACCGCGCCAGCTACTCTGTTGAAGGCGCGTTCCAGGCCTCTAACAAGAATATTGCTAACGCCGTTAACAGCGTGCTGACGGATACCATCGCCGATATGGCGCAGGACACCAGCATTCACGACTTTATCAAGCAGAACGCACGTTAATCCTGCTCACTGACCCGGTGCTTCACCGGGTCAGTTCATAAGAACATGTCCAGTCACTACTTACGCATTTTCCAGCAACCGAAATCAGCGATTCTGCTGATCCTCGGCTTTGCCTCCGGTTTACCCCTCGCGCTCACCTCCGGCACGCTTCAGGCGTGGATGACGGTTGAGAACATCGATCTCAAAACCATTGGTTTCTTCTCGCTTGTCGGTCAGGCGTATGTCTTTAAGTTCCTGTGGTCGCCGGTGATGGATCGCTATACGCCGCCGTTTCTGGGGCGTCGTCGCGGCTGGTTAGTGATGACACAGGTCCTGCTGCTGCTGGCGATTGCGGCGATGGGCTTTCTTGAGCCGACCACACAGCTCCGCTGGATGGCCGCGCTTGCGGTGGTGATAGCCTTCTGTTCCGCCTCTCAGGATATCGTATTCGACGCCTGGAAGACGGACGTGTTACCTGCGGAAGAGCGCGGTGCCGGTGCGGCGATCAGCGTGCTGGGCTATCGCCTCGGAATGCTGGTCTCCGGCGGGCTGGCGTTGTGGCTGGCCGACCGTTATCTCGGCTGGCAGGGTATGTACTGGCTGATGGCTGCCCTGCTCATCCCCTGCATTATCGCTACGCTATTTGCGCCCGAACCGAGCGACGTCATTCCGGTTCCCCGCTCGCTGGAACAGGCCGTGGCCGAACCGCTGCGTGACTTTTTTGGCCGCAACAATGCCTGGCTGATCCTGCTGCTCATCGTCCTTTATAAGCTGGGCGATGCCTTTGCCATGAGCCTGACCACCACCTTCCTGATCCGCGGCGTCGGTTTTGATGCCGGTGAAGTGGGCGTGGTGAATAAAACGCTGGGGCTGTTTGCGACCATCGTCGGTGCGCTTTATGGCGGCGCATTGATGCAGCGCCTGACGCTGTTCCGCGCGCTGCTGATCTTCGGCATCCTGCAGGGCGCATCTAACGCGGGCTACTGGCTCCTGTCGGTGACTGACAAGCATATGTTCAGCATGGCCGCGGCGGTGTTCTTTGAAAATCTCTGTGGCGGCATGGGGACGGCGGCGTTTGTCGCCCTGCTGATGACCCTGTGCAATAAATCGTTTTCCGCCACGCAGTTTGCGCTACTCTCGGCACTCTCGGCCGTTGGCCGCGTGTACGTAGGTCCGATTGCCGGCTGGTTTGTAGAAGCCCACGGCTGGCCAACGTTTTATCTCTTCTCGGTCGCGGCTGCCGTGCCGGGGATTTTATTATTGCTGGTGTGTCGCCAGACCCTGGAATATACCCAGCGGACCGAACACTTTATGCCGCGTACTGAATATCACCGCGCCTACCGATTTGCGTTACGTCTGCTAATGGCGGGCTGCGGCGCGCTGGCGCTATGGCTTGTGGTACTTATCGTTAACGCCAGTACGTCTCTGGCGCTCCCCCTCGAAGCCCTTCTGCTGGACGCAGGAGCCCTGCTGGCCATCGCCGGGATCCTGACGGGCGGTCTGCTCGATTTTATGGCCTTGCGTAAAACGCAGATGACCTGAAGAAAAAGTGAAAGGTTATTTCCCGTTGTAATCACTAACCGAAATTATAACGGTGAAATAGCCAACAGCCGCTAAAAAAATATTTGTTGTTTTGTGCGGGATAGGATTTGGAAATTATTGGAGCCAATCCCAAAACGCTATTTTTCATTAAACGATTCAGCATTGGAAAGTTTGATTTTTCGTTTTTTAGATGTCTTTTTATTGATAATTAATTGTTAATTTTTTGTATATTTTTAACAATGGTTATACCAATTGCCCCTTTTAGGGTATGCTTGGGGGTCCTTTCGTTATAAAGCCCATATCATGCGGCTTCGGTCATAAAAACCGACATAATCTGCAACACTTGTGACACGTGCGGCAGAACCCGGTAACACCTTCCTGACACAGGCCTAATGATGTTTACAGTAATGTAACCTTCCCGTAAAATGCCCGCACACTTTAAACGCCACCAGACTCCCGTGGAATTGAGGTCGTTAAATGAGACTCAGGAAATACAATAAAAGTTTGGGATGGTTGTCATTATTCGCAGGTACTGTATTACTCAGTGGCTGTGATTCTGCACTACTAGACCCCAAAGGACAGATTGGACTGGAACAACGTTCACTGATATTGACGGCTTTTGGCCTGATGTTGATTGTGGTTATTCCTGCCATTTTGATGGCTGTTGGTTTCGCCTGGAAGTATCGTGCGAGCAATAAAGATGCGAAGTATAGCCCGAACTGGTCACACTCCAACAAAGTTGAAGCTGTGGTCTGGACGGTACCTATCCTGATCATCCTGTTCCTTGCCGTACTGACCTGGAAAACCACTCACGCACTTGAGCCAAGCAAGCCGCTGGTTCACGATGAAAAACCTATTACCATTGAAGTGGTCTCCATGGACTGGAAATGGTTCTTCATCTATCCAGAGCAGGGCATTGCTACCGTGAATGAAATCGCCTTCCCGGCGAACACTCCGGTTCAGTTCAAAGTGACCTCCAACTCCGTAATGAACTCCTTCTTCATCCCGCGTCTGGGTAGCCAGATTTACGCGATGGCCGGTATGCAGACGAACCTGCATCTGATCGCGAATGAAGCAGGCACCTACGATGGTATCTCCGCCAGCTATAGCGGCCCGGGCTTCTCAGGTATGAAGTTCAAAGCTATTGCGACGCCGGACCGTGCCGCTTTCGACCAGTGGGTTGAAAAAGCGAAGCAGTCTCCAAACACCATGTCTGACATGGCGGCGTTCGAAAAAGTGGCTGCACCTAGCGAATACAACAAGGTGGAGTACTTCTCTAACGTGAAACCAGATTTGTTCAAAGATGTTATTGGCAAATTTATGGATCACGGCAAGAGCATGGACATGACCCAGCCAGAAGGCGAGCACAGCGCGCACGAAGGTATGGAAGGCATGGACATGAGCCACGCGGAAACCGCTCACTAAGGGGCCGAGGAAGAAAATGTTCGGAAAATTGACACTGGATGCAGTGCCCTACCATGAACCGATTATCATGGTTACGGTGGCTGCAATTATCATTGGTGGCGCGGCCTTAGTTGGCCTGATCACTTACTTCGGTAAGTGGAGCTACCTGTGGAATGAGTGGCTGACTTCGGTTGACCACAAAAAACTCGGTATCATGTACTGCATCGTCGGTATCGTCATGTTAATTCGTGGCTTTGCGGATGCAATCATGATGCGTAGCCAGCAGGCACTCGCGTCTGCGGGCGAAGCCGGCTTCCTGCCACCGCACCACTACGATCAGATCTTTACCGCCCACGGCGTTATCATGATCTTCTTCGTGGCGATGCCGCTGGTAATCGGTCTGATGAACGTTGTCGTTCCGCTGCAGATTGGCGCGCGCGACGTAGCGTTCCCGTTCCTGAACAACCTGAGCTTCTGGTTCACGGTTGTCGGCGTTATCCTGGTTAACCTGTCACTGGGCGTGGGCGAATTTGCACAGACCGGCTGGCTGGCTTACCCACCACTTTCGGGAATTGAGTACAGTCCGGGTGTAGGCGTTGACTACTGGATTTGGGCGCTTCAGCTCTCCGGTGTCGGTACCACCCTGACCGGTATCAACTTCTTCGTGACCATCCTGAAGATGCGTGCACCAGGTATGACGATGTTCAAGATGCCAGTATTTACCTGGGCATCTCTGTGCGCCAACGTACTGATTATCGCGTCGTTCCCAATTCTGACCGTCACCATCGCGCTGCTGACCCTGGACCGCTACCTGGGCACCCATTTCTTCACGAATGATATGGGTGGCAACATGATGATGTACATCAACCTGATTTGGGCCTGGGGTCACCCGGAAGTGTACATTCTGGTTCTGCCTGTCTTCGGTGTGTTCTCCGAAATCGCGGCAACCTTCTCGCGTAAGCGTCTGTTTGGTTACACCTCTCTGGTGTGGGCAACCGTGTGTATTACCGTTCTGTCGTTCATCGTTTGGCTGCACCACTTCTTTACCATGGGTGCGGGCGCGAACGTAAACGCCTTCTTCGGTATCACCACCATGATTATCGCCATCCCTACCGGGGTGAAGATCTTCAACTGGCTGTTCACCATGTACCAGGGCCGTATCGTGTTCCACTCAGCAATGCTGTGGACCATCGGCTTCATCGTGACCTTCTCCGTAGGTGGGATGACCGGCGTACTGCTGGCGGTGCCAGGTGCTGACTTCGTTCTGCACAACAGCCTGTTCCTGATTGCGCACTTCCATAACGTTATCATCGGCGGCGTGGTCTTCGGCTGCTTCGCAGGTGTGACTTACTGGTGGCCTAAGGCGTTTGGCTTCACGCTGAACGAAACCTGGGGTAAACGCGCGTTCTGGTTCTGGATCATTGGCTTCTTCGTGGCGTTTATGCCGCTGTACGTGCTGGGCTTCATGGGTATGACCCGTCGTCTGAGCCAGCAGATCGATCCGCAGTTCCACCCAATGCTGATGGTTGCAGCGGGCGGTGCAGCGCTGATTGCCTGCGGTATTCTGTGCCAGCTGATTCAGTACTACGTGTCCATCCGCGACCGTAACCTGAACCGCGACCTGACCGGTGACCCATGGGGTGGCCGTACGCTGGAGTGGGCAACCTCTTCTCCACCACCGTTCTATAACTTTGCCGTAGTGCCGCACATTCACGAGCGTGACGCATTCTGGGAAATGAAAGAAAAAGGTGAAGCGTACAAGCAACCTGAGCATTACGAAGAGATCCATATGCCGAAAAACAGCGCTGCGGGCATCGTGATTGCCGCTTTCGCAACGGTATTTGGTTTCGCAATGATCTGGCACATCTGGTGGATGGCGATTGTTGGCTTCGCTGGCATCGTAATCAGCTGGATTGTGAAGAGCTTTGACGAGGACGTGGACTACTACGTACCAGTCCGTGAAGTTGAAAAGCTGGAAAATCAGCATTTCGACGAGATTTCTAAAGCGGGGCTGAAAAATGGCAACTGATACTCTGGCGCACTCAACTGCCCACGCGCATGAACATGCGCACCATGATACAGGACCGACCAAAGTCTTCGGTTTCTGGATCTACCTGATGAGCGACTGCATTCTGTTCTGCTGTCTGTTCGCGACCTATGCCGTTCTGGTGAACGGCACAGCGGGCGGCCCGACCGGCAAGGACATTTTTGAACTGCCGTTCGTTCTGGTTGAAACCGCACTGCTGTTATTCAGCTCCATCACCTACGGCATGGCGGCTATCGCCATGTACAAAAACAACAAGAGCCAGGTTGTCTCCTGGCTGGCGTTGACCTGGCTGTTTGGTGCTGGCTTTATCGGGATGGAAATCTATGAATTCCACCACCTGATTATGGAAGGCTTCGGACCGGATCGCAGTGGCTTCCTGTCCGCGTTCTTCGCGCTGGTGGGTACCCACGGTCTGCACGTGACCTCGGGTCTGATCTGGATGGCAGTACTGATGTTCCAGATCTCCCGCCGCGGCCTGACCAGCACTAACCGTACCCGTATCATGTGCCTGAGCCTGTTCTGGCACTTCCTGGACGTGGTATGGATCTGCGTGTTCTCTGTTGTCTATCTGATGGGGGCGATGTAATGAGTCATTCTAACGATCATGGCGCTTCCCACGGCAGCGTAAAAACCTACATGACAGGTTTCATCCTGTCGATCATCCTGACGGTGATCCCGTTCTGGATGGTGATGAGCGGTTCTGCGTCCAAGCCGGTTATCCTGGGAGCAATCCTGGTGACCGCGGTGATTCAGATTCTGGTGCATCTGGTTTGCTTCCTGCACATGAACACCAAGTCCGATGAAGGCTGGAATATGACTGCCTTTATCTTTACCGTGATTATCATCGCTATCCTGGTAGTCGGTTCCATCTGGATTATGTGGAACCTCAACTACAATATGATGGTTCACTAAGAGCGGCGAGTATGTTTAAGCAATACCTGCAAGTCACGAAACCAGGCATCATCTTTGGCAACCTGATCTCCGTAATCGGAGGGTTCCTGCTGGCCTCTAAAGGCAGCATTGATTACACCCTCTTTATTTACACGCTGGTCGGTGTGTCACTGGTGGTTGCGTCCGGTTGTGTATTTAACAACTACATCGACATGGATATCGACAAGAAGATGGAAAGGACCAAGAATCGGGTGCTGGTTAAAGGCCTGATTGCCCCTTCCGTCTCGCTGGTGTACGCCACCTTGCTGGGTATTGCTGGCTTTATGCTGCTGTGGTTTGGTGCTAACCCGCTGGCCTGCTGGCTGGGGGTGATGGGGTTCGTGGTGTATGTAGGCGTCTACAGCCTGTATATGAAGCGTCACTCCGTCTACGGCACGCTGATTGGTTCTCTCTCCGGCGCTGCGCCGCCGGTGATTGGCTACTGCGCCGTCACGAACGAGTTCGACAGCGGTGCGCTCATCCTGCTGGCTATCTTTAGCCTGTGGCAGATGCCGCACTCCTATGCCATCGCGATTTTCCGCTTCAAGGATTATCAGGCGGCGAACATTCCGGTTCTGCCGGTCGTGAAGGGCATTTCAGTTGCCAAGAACCACATCACGCTGTACATCATCGCTTTTGCCGTGGCAACGCTGATGCTTTCTCTGGGCGGTTACGCCGGATATAAATATCTGGTGGTAGCGGCCGCGGTGAGCGTCTGGTGGCTCGGCATGGCCCTGCGCGGCTACAAGGTGGAAGATGACAAAGTCTGGGCACGCAAGCTGTTTGTGTTCTCGATTGTCGCCATCACCTCCCTGTCCGTGATGATGTCCGTAGACTTCATGGTGCCGGACTCGCAAAACCTGCTGACTTACGTCTGGTAAGTTTATGTGATGATGAAAAGGGTGCTTCGGCACCCTTTTTTATTTACGAAATCTATTAATTACGCATGTAATATTTGTTAAATAAGCCTTTATTTACCCCGCCCCTTCCCCGCACTACACTATGGCCTGCTTTTGAACTGAGGTGGTAATGAACGATTATAAAATGACGCCGGGCGAGCTGCGTGCGACCTGGGGTTTAGGGACTGTTTTCTCGCTGCGGATGCTTGGCATGTTTATGGTCCTGCCCGTTCTGACCACGTACGGCATGGCGTTACAGGGTGCCAGCGAAGCGCTGATTGGTCTGGCGATCGGTATCTACGGCCTGGCGCAGGCAATTTTCCAGATCCCCTTTGGCCTGCTCTCTGATCGGGTGGGCCGCAAGCCGCTGATTGTCGGCGGGCTGCTGGTCTTTGTGCTCGGGAGCGTTATTGCCGCCCTCTCCCACTCCATCTGGGGCATTATTCTTGGCCGCGCCCTGCAAGGGTCCGGGGCGATTGCCGCCGCGGTGATGGCGCTGCTTTCTGACCTGACACGCGAGCAAAACCGTACCAAAGCGATGGCGTTCATCGGCGTGAGCTTTGGCGTGACGTTTGCGATTGCGATGGTGCTCGGTCCCATCATTACGCACAAACTGGGTCTGCACGCCCTGTTCTGGATGATTGCGGTGCTGGCGACTATCGGGATCGCACTCACCCTGTGGGTTGTGCCAGACAGTAAAAATCATGTCCTTAACCGTGAATCCGGGATGGTTAAAGGCTGCTTTAGCAAAGTCATCGCCGAGCCGCGTCTGCTAAAACTTAACTTCGGCATTATGTGCCTGCATATTCTGCTGATGTCCACCTTCGTCGCCCTGCCCGGCCAGCTTGCCGCAGCAGGTTTCCCGGCGGCAGAGCACTGGAAAATTTATCTGGTCACGATGCTGATTTCGTTTGTCTCTGTCGTGCCGTTCATCATCTACGCCGAAGTGAAGCGCAAAATGAAGCGCGTCTTCGTGGGCTGCGTGGCGTTACTGCTGATTGCCGAGATTGTGCTCTGGGGTGCCGGCCCGCACTTCTGGGAGCTGATCGCAGGCGTGCAGCTCTTCTTCCTGGCGTTTAATCTGATGGAAGCGCTGCTGCCGTCGCTGATCAGCAAAGAGTCTCCGGCAGGATACAAAGGCACCGCGATGGGCATTTACTCCACCAGCCAGTTCCTCGGCGTGGCAATCGGCGGCTCGCTTGGCGGCTGGGTCGACGGCCTGTTTGATTCACAAACCGTGTTTCTCGCGGGCGCGCTGCTGGCAACAGTCTGGCTGCTGGTCGCCAGCACCATGAAAGAGCCACGCTACGTGAGCAGCCTGCGGGTAGAAATCCCGGATGACGTGGAGATTAGCGACGCGCTGAAGCAGCGTCTGGAAGGAAAAGAAGGGGTCACAGAGGTGCTGATTGTTCCCGAAGAGCGCAGCGCTTATGTCAAAATTGACAGCAAAGTGACGAACCGCTTTGAGGTGGAGCAGGCGCTTAGAGCGTGAAAAAAGCCCGGTTGAACCGGGCTTTTTTGTCTTAATCGCGGAAGTTTTTAAACTGGAACGGCTGTCCCAAATCCCCACCGCGCACCAGCGCCATCACGGACTGCAGGTCGTCGCGAGATTTTCCGGTTACGCGAATTTCTTCGCCCTGGATCTGCGCCTGCACCTTCAGCTTGCTGTCTTTGATAAGCTTAACGATCTTCTTCTGCACCGCGCTCTCGATGCCCTGCTTCAGTTTGGCTTCTACAAACCAGTTCTTACCGCTGTGGACAAACTCGTCCGGCACGTCCAGAGACGTTCCTTCGATGCCACGTTTTAACAGCTTGGCGCGCAGAATGTCGAGCAGCTGATTCACCTGGAAATCAGACTCGCTCAGCACCTTAATAGTCTTATTTGCGTCGTTCAGCTCAAACGACGCCTCAACGCCGCGAAAATCGAAACGTGACTCAACTTCGCGGGTTGCGTTCTCAACGCCGTTGCGAACTTCCTGGATATCAACTTCGGAAACAATATCGAAAGATGGCATCTTTTCTTCTCCCTTCACTTTTGTTGCGTTGAATAATACCCGCTACGAGGCATAACTCAACAGAAGCTTAGCTGTATAATTAAGCTGTAACACCTGGCGCAGTTGCAGGTGAGGAGGAACAATGAAAATTACGGTGCTCGGATGCGGAGCGCTCGGCCAGCTGTGGCTGACCGCGCTGTGCAAGCACGGACATGAGGTTCAGGGCTGGCTGCGCGTGCCCCAGCCCTATTGCAGTGTCAACCTGATTGGTGAAGACGGAAGCATTTTTAACGAATCCCTCACCGCGAACGATCCTGATTTCCTGGCGCAAAGCGACCTGTTGCTGGTGACGCTCAAGGCGTGGCAGGTCTCAGATGCGGTTAAGACTCTGGCCGCGCAGCTCCCCTCCACGTCCCCCATTCTGCTGCTGCATAACGGTATGGGAACCCTTGATGAGCTGAAAAGCGTCCCGCAGCCTCTGCTAATGGCGACCACCACCCACGCTGCGCGTCGCGACGGGACTATTATCGTGCATGTCGCCAGCGGCGTGACGCACATCGGCCCGGCCAGAACACAGGATGGCGACTACAGCTATCTGGCCGATGTTCTGCAAAAGGTCTTGCCGGACGTCGCCTGGCACAACAACATCCGCCCTCAGCTGTGGCGCAAGCTGGCCGTAAACTGCGTGATCAATCCGCTGACGGCGCTGTGGAACTGCCCGAACGGGGAGCTGAAAAACCATCCGCAGGAGGTGGCGTCCCTGTGTGCAGAAGTCGCGTCGGTCATTGAGCGAGAAGGCCTGCACACCTCAGCAGAGGATTTACGCTGTTATGTCGAGCAGGTTATTGAGAGTACGGCTGATAACATCTCCTCGATGCTGCAGGACGTTCGGGCATTACGCCATACGGAGATAGATTACATTACCGGCTATCTGCTAAAGCGCGCCCGCTCACACGGCATCGCCGTGCCGGAAAACGCCCGTCTGTATGACCTAGTTAAACGTAAGGAGAGTGAATATGAGCGCGTCGGCACTGATTTGCCTCGCCCCTGGTAGCGAAGAGATGGAAGCGGTCACCACCATTGATTTACTGGTACGTGGCGGCATTAAGGTAACAACCGCCAGCGTAGCCAGCGACGGCAATCTGGCAATCACCTGTTCACGAGGGGTGAAAATCCTGGCAGACGCACCGCTTGTCCAGGTTGCTGACGGCGATTACGACATCATCGTCCTACCCGGCGGCTTAAAAGGCGCGGAATGTTTCCGCGACAGCCCGCTGTTGGTTGAAACCGTGCGTCAGTTTCATCTGTCGGGTCGTATCGTCGCGGCAATCTGTGCCGCCGCTGGAACGGTTCTGATTCCGCACGATATCTTCCCTATCGGCAATATGACCGGCTTCCCGGGGCTTAAGGATACGATCCCGGAAGAGCATTGGGTGGATAAACGCGTCGTCTGGGATCCGCGCGTCAACCTGCTGACCAGCCAGGGCCCCGGCACCGCGATTGATTTTGGCTTAAAGATTATTGATCTGCTGGTCGGGCGGGAGAAGGCCTACGAAGTGGCGTCGTCGCTGGTGATGCCGGCGGGGATTTATAATTACTATGAAGAGTAGTGCATAAAAAAAGCCGGGTGGCGAGAGGTAAAAGCAAAACGGCAACCTTTGGTTGCCGTTTTTAATGTGAGGGCACCAGGCCGCACGCTACGGACGATACACCTTCACATTCGCGAATCCCTGCTCGCGCAGGTACAGCGCCTGCAGGCGGCTCATCACCCCGCGCTCACACCACAGCAGATACGTTTTGCTCTGATCGAGGTCGCCAAACTTAGTGCTCAGCTTGTAGAACGGCAGAGAAACCACCTCTACGCCTTCCACCTGGAGCGGCTTGTCATCCTGCTCGTCAATGGAGCGGATATCAAGAATCGCATCGTTCGCACCGAAACCGCTCACGGTTTCCACTTCAACCACTTCCTGCTCGGTCTGCTGGGCAATCTCGCGGATGTCGATGTTGGACGCTTCTGCCACCACTCTTTCCAGGATGCTGAAATCGAAGTTCTCTTCTTCCGCTTCGATCTTCGCCTTCACTGCCTTGACGGTCGGGCTTTTTGAGATCACGCCGCAGTATTCCGGCATGGTGCGGGCAAAGTCTTCGGTGCCGATTTCGCGCGCCAGGTCGATGATGTGCTCTTTATCGTGGGAGATCAGCGGACGCAGGATCAGCGTATCTGATACGTTGTCGATCAGACGCAGGTTAGTCAGCGTCTGGCTGGAGACCTGGCCCAGCGCTTCGCCGGTGACCAGCGCCTGCACGCCGTAACGTTCGGCGACTTTGGACGCCGCGCGAACCATCATACGTTTGAGGATCACGCCCATCTGGCCGTCATCCACTTTTTCAAGGATTTCGCCCACTACCGGCTCAAGGTTGATCGCCACAAAACGCACGCGGTGGGAGCTGCCGAAGCGGTTCCACAGGTAATGCGCCACCTGACGAACGCCAATTTCATGCGCCGCGCCGCCCAGGTTGAAGAAGCAGTAGTGCACGCGGCAGCCGCGACGCATCAGCATGTAGCTGGAGACGCCGGAGTCGAAGCCGCCCGAGATCAGCGACAGCACATCTTCCTGCGTGCCGATCGGGAAACCGCCAATACCTTCATAACGGCCCTTAACCAGCAGCAGACGATCGTTCTCGATCTCAAGGTTAACGGTGACGTCCGGGTTAGTCAGGCGCACGCGCGCCGTCTCAACGTGCTGGTTCAGACCGCCGCCAACGTAGCGCTCGACTTCAATCGAGCTGAACTCGTGCTTACCGCGACGCTTCACGCGCACGCAGAAGGTTTTGCCTTCGATCTGATCGCGGTACTGTACCAGCGCCTTTTCGAAGATATCGTGCATATCGCTGAACGGAACGTCTTCCACTTCCAGAATATGGTGAATACCTGGAATACGGGTCAGCGCGTCGCGAATATCAAGGCGTTTGCTTTCGTCTTTCGCGCGGACTTCAACGTGGTCCCAGTGACGCACCACGGCGAGCGTTTCGTCGTAGTGTTTTAATACGTTACGAATGTTCCCGGTGAGAATTTTAATAAAGCGCAAACGCACAGATTGGCTTTTGATGGTGATTTCAGGGAACAATTTAATGATAAACTTCATGGCGGCAATGTTTCTTAGGCAAGCTTATAAAGGCTTGTAGTGGAAAATGATACAGCAGCCCACACCCGTGGCTGCATCCAGGCGCGCAAGTATACCACCATCGCGCCACTCGCGTTATTTGATAATTGCCCCGAGTCCGTTACCATGTTGGGGCGAAGAATATAAGAGTTAATTCACTATGCCGAAGAAGAACGACGCACCGGCCAGTTTTGAAACTGCGCTGAGTGAGCTTGAGCAGATTGTTACCCGCCTCGAGAGCGGCGATTTACCGCTGGAAGACGCCCTCAACGAATTTGAGCGCGGTGTGCAGCTTGCGCGCCAGGGGCAGGTAAAACTCCAGCAGGCCGAGCAGCGTGTGCAGATCCTGCTTTCCGACAGCGAAGACGCTAAAACCACGCCATTCACACCGGACGCCGAGTAAATGGATTTTACCAACGCGCTTCAGGCGCGCGTCGTTCGCGCCAACGACGCCCTACGCCGTTTTATTGAGCCGCAGCCTTTTCAGAACACTCCACTGGTTGAAGCCATGCACTATGGCGCACTCTTAGGGGGAAAACGCCTGCGTCCGTTCCTGGTGTATGCCACGGGCAACATGTTTGGCATCAGCGATAATACGCTGGACGCCCCGGCTGCCGCCGTGGAGTGCATCCATGCCTACTCGCTGATCCACGACGATCTCCCGGCGATGGACGACGACGATCTGCGCCGGGGTCAGCCAACCTGCCACATTAAGTTTGGCGAGGCGAATGCCATTCTGGCGGGCGATGCTCTGCAAACCCTGGCGTTCTCGATTCTGAGCGATGCGCCGATGGCGGAAGTGGCCGACCGCGACCGCCTGGCGATGATCTCCGAACTGGCAATGGCCAGCGGCGTGGCCGGCATGTGCGGCGGTCAGGCGCTGGATCTTGAAGCGGAAGGACGTCAGGTTAATCTGGAACAGCTGGAGCGTATTCATCGCCATAAGACGGGCGCGCTTATTCGTTCCGCCGTTCGCCTGGGCGCGCTGAGCGCGGGTGAGCAAGGGCGCAAAGCCCTGCCGATTCTGGACAGATACGCAGAAAGTATCGGTCTGGCATTCCAGGTTCAGGATGACATTCTGGATGTGGTGGGCGATACTGCAACATTGGGTAAACGTCAGGGTGCGGATCAGCAGCTTGGCAAAAGTACCTATCCCGCCCTGCTGGGTCTTGAGCAAGCCCAACGTAAAGCCCGGGATCTGATTGACGATGCCCGCCAGTCGCTGAATGAGCTGGCCGCGCAATCGCTGGATACCTCGGCACTGGAAGCGCTAGCGGACTATATAATCCAGCGTGATAAATAAACTATATATCTCGATGAGCCTTTGATGAGTTTTGATATTGCCAAATACCCGACACTGGCGTTAGTTGACTCCACCCAGGAGTTACGTCTGTTGCCGAAAGAGAGTCTGCCGAAGCTGTGTGACGAGCTGCGTCGTTACCTGCTCGACAGCGTTAGCCGCTCCAGCGGCCACTTCGCCTCCGGGCTTGGCACGGTTGAGCTGACCGTGGCGTTGCATTACGTCTATAACACGCCGTTCGATCAGCTTATCTGGGACGTGGGCCACCAGGCTTATCCGCACAAAATTCTGACCGGACGTCGCGATAAAATTGGCACCATTCGTCAGAAAGGCGGCCTGCACCCGTTCCCGTGGCGCGGTGAGAGCGAGTATGACGTGCTGAGCGTCGGCCACTCATCGACCTCCATTTCCGCGGGCATCGGTATTGCCGTTGCTGCCGAGAAAGAGAACAAGCAGCGCCGCACCGTCTGCGTGATTGGCGACGGGGCCATCACCGCCGGGATGGCTTTTGAAGCCATGAACCACGCGGGCGATATCAAGCCGGACATGCTGGTTATCCTCAACGATAACGAAATGTCGATCTCCGAGAACGTCGGCGCGCTGAACAACCATCTGGCGCAGCTGCTTTCCGGCAAGCTTTACTCCTCCCTGCGGGAAGGCGGGAAAAAAGTTTTCTCCGGCGTGCCGCCGATCAAAGAGCTGCTCAAGCGTACCGAAGAACACATCAAAGGCATGGTCGTGCCGGGCACGCTGTTCGAAGAGCTGGGCTTTAACTATATCGGCCCGGTGGACGGGCACGATGTGCTGGGTCTGGTGACCACGCTTAAAAACATGCGCGATCTGAAAGGCCCGCAGTTCCTGCATATCATGACCAAAAAAGGGCGTGGCTACGAACCGGCGGAGAAAGATCCGATCACCTTCCACGCGGTGCCAAAGTTCGACCATACCAGCGGCTGCCTGCCGAAAAGCAGCGGCGGAATGCCAAGCTACTCAAAAATCTTTGGCGACTGGCTGTGCGAAACGGCGGCAAAAGATAACAAGCTGATGGCGGTCACGCCTGCCATGCGTGAAGGCTCCGGCATGGTCGAGTTCTCCAAAAAATACCCGGACCAGTATTTCGACGTCGCCATTGCCGAGCAGCACGCGGTCACCTTTGCGGCAGGGCTGGCGATTGGCGGCTACAAGCCGGTGGTGGCGATTTATTCCACCTTCCTGCAGCGCGCCTACGACCAGGTGATCCATGACGTTGCCATCCAGAAGCTGCCGGTGCTGTTTGCTATCGATCGCGCGGGCATCGTGGGGGCCGACGGCCAGACGCACCAGGGGGCGTTTGACCTCTCCTTCCTGCGCTGCATCCCGGACATGGTCATCATGACGCCAAGCGACGAAAACGAGTGTCGTCAGATGCTGTATACCGGCTACCACTATCAGGACGGCCCCTGCGCGGTACGTTATCCACGCGGCAATGCCCTTGGCGTTGAACTACAGCCGCTGGAAAAACTGGAGATCGGTAAAGGTCTGGTGAAACGTCGCGGCGAAAAAGTGGCGATCCTGAACTTTGGTACGCTGATGCCGGAAGCGGCAAAAGTCGCTGAAACCCTGAACGCGACGCTGGTGGATATGCGCTTTGTGAAGCCGCTCGATGAGTCTCTGATTCTGAGCATGGCGGAAAGCCACGACGTGCTGGTCACGCTGGAAGAGAACGCCATCATGGGTGGCGCGGGTAGCGGCGTTAACGAGGTACTGATGGCGAACCGTAAATTGGTTCCGGTGCTGAACCTCGGCCTGCCGGACCACTTCATCCCGCAAGGCACTCAGGACGAGGCGCGTGCCGATATCGGCCTGGACGCCGCCGGTATCGAAGCCAGAATCCGCAGCTGGCTGGCCTGATCCCTCCCCTTTTCTGCTCCTGCTATGCTTAAACGTATTGTTTAAACAGCAGGAGCGGAACCATGCAATACACGACATTAGGAAAAACGGACCTCAGGGTGTCCCGGCTTTGCCTGGGCTGCATGACCTTTGGCGAGCCTGACCGGGGAAATCACGCCTGGACGCTGCCGGAAGAGAGCAGCCGCCCTATCATCAAGCGCGCCATAGACGGCGGCATCAACTTCTTCGATACCGCCAACAGCTACTCTGACGGCAGCAGCGAAGAGATTGTAGGCCGCGCTCTGCGTGATTTTGCCCGTCGGGATGAGATAGTGGTCGCCACCAAGGTGTATTACCCGTCAGGCGATCTGGCTGAAGGCCTCTCTCGCGCGCAGATCCTGCGCTCCATTGATGACAGCCTCAGACGCCTGAACATGGATTACGTCGACCTGCTGCAAATTCACCGCTGGGATTACAACACGCCGATTGAAGAAACCCTTGAAGCGCTGAACGATGTCGTGAAAGCGGGTAAAGCGCGCTATATCGGCGCGTCGTCAATGCACGCATCTCAATTTGCTCAGGCGCTCGATCTCCAGGCGCAGCACGGCTGGGCACGCTTTGTCACCATGCAGGATCACTACAACCTGATTTACCGGGAAGAAGAACGCGAGATGCTGCCGCTCTGCTACCAGGAAGGCGTGGCGGTGATCCCGTGGAGCCCGCTGGCGCGCGGACGCTTAACCCGTCCGTGGGGAGAAACCACGGCGCGGCTGGTATCAGATGAAGTGGGTAAAAATCTTTATTCCGGTACCGAAGCCAGCGATGCGCTGATTGCCGAACGTTTAGCCGGGATCGCCGACGATATCGGCGCAACGCGCGCGCAGGTGGCGCTGGCGTGGCTGCTGGGCAAGCGGGGTGTCGCCGCACCGATTATTGGTACATCGCGGGAAGAACAGCTGGACGAGTTGTTAAGCGCGGTGGATTTATCGCTGACGCCGGAGCAGGTTGCCGAGCTGGAGACGCCGTATCAGCAGCATCCGGTGGTTGGGTTTAAGTAAACACTTGCCGGGTGGCGTGTGCTTACCCGGCAATGCTGAGCGCACAAACTTACCCGAAGTGATCGTACCCTTTCCAGTCCAGCGTAACGGGCGCACCGTCTTTCACAAACTTCAGCCCTTCACTCTCCGGCATGATCTGACCGATGCAGGTAAACTTTGCGCCAAGATGGGCCAATGCCACGTCCAGCGTTCCACGGTTCAGCTCTGGCACCGTGAAGCACAGCTCGTAGTCTTCCCCACCGGAGAGCGCCCAGCGCAGCGCCTGCTCAGGCTCCACATGGCGAAGCAGTTGCTCCGACAGCGGGAACAGATCCAGGTCAACGCGCGCGCCCACCCCGCTGGCCTTCAGGATATGTCCGAGGTCCGAGATGAGACCGTCAGAGAGATCGATAGCCGAACTGGCCCGCTCGCGCAGCGCCTGACCGTGCAGAATACGCGGTGTCGGGCGCAGATGGCGCTTCACCAGATACGCCGCATCGTCAGCGTCCTTCACGTTTAAGCGATCCTGAAGGATCGCCAGCCCTGCCGCGCTGTCTCCCGGCGTACCGGTCACGTAGATCCAGTCGCCCGGTTTAGCGCCCGAGCGCTTCAGCGCGCGACCGAGCGGCACATAGCCGTGGATCGCCAGCGTCATCGACAGCGGCCCGGCAGTCGTATCGCCGCCAATCAGCTGCATATCGTAGTAGTTCAGCTGTTCAAACAGCGCATCGCTGAACGCTTCAAGCCAGGCTTCATCCACCTCCGGCAGCGTCAGGGCCAGCGTCAGCCAGGCCGGATCGGCGCCCATTGCCGCCAGATCGCTGACGTTGACCGCCAGCGCTTTATACGCCAGATCGGCAGGATCGATATCCGGTAAGAAATGACGTCCGCACACTAAGGTGTCGGTGCTGATTGCCAGCGTCTGCTTTTCAGGAATATTGAGAAGTGCACAGTCATCGCCAATGCCGGTTTCAACATCAAGACGAGAGGTTCTGACACGGTCGAAATAACGGGCAATCAGGGAGAATTCGCCGCATGCCATACGTTATGCCTCAGCAAATAAAAGAAAAAACCGGAGCCGCACTGCCCGTCAGGCAATGCAGAACTCCGGTTTGCGGATCACTTTTTGTGGGGACGGATCGCAGGTGCGGCTTTATCAAGTACGCCGTTAACGAACTTGTGGCTGTCTTCAGCGCCGAAGGTTTTCGCCAGTTCGATCGCTTCGTTGATGGCCACTTTGTACGGCACATCATCACGTTTAGACAGCTCAAACAGCGCGATACGCAACACTGCTTTTTCCACCTGACCCAGCTCTTCGAGCAGACGGGACAGGTATGGCTTCATCAGGCCATCGAGATACGCGCTATTAGTCGCCACTCCCGACAGCAGTTCACGGAAGTACAGAACGTCAACGTCTTTCACGTCCTGTTCTGACAGGAACTGGTATTCAACATCAGCGATGTCGTTCTGGGACAACTGCCAGGAGTAAAGTGCCTGGACGGCACATTCACGGGCGCGGCGACGAGCAGCAGGTTTCACGGAATTCCCCTTACAAAAAAATCAGGCCTTAATGGCTTTCAATACATTGATCATTTCAAGCGCGGTCAGTGCAGCTTCTGCACCTTTGTTACCGGCTTTGGTGCCAGCACGTTCGATGGCTTGTTCAATACTTTCGGTGGTCAGCACGCCGAACGCGACAGGAATTTCAGCATCCTGCGCAACGTGTGCCAGACCGTTGCTTGCACCGCCCGCAACGTATTCGAAGTGCGCAGTGCCGCCACGAATAACGGTACCCAGCGCAATCACCGCGTCGTATTTACCGGTTTTCGCCAGCGCGCCCGCCGCCAGTGGCAGTTCATAAGCGCCTGGAACCCAAACAACGGTAATGTTGTCATCTTTAACCTGGCCGATACGTTTCAGGGCGTCAATCGCACCTTCCAGCAGGCTATCGTTGATGAAGTTGTTGAAACGCGCAATGGTGATGGCGACGCGAGCGTCCGGGGTAGCTACAGCAGCTTCAATAATGTTCATACTCTTCCTTTACGGGTTCATTTGGCCCCGCAGGGGGGCGGATTTTATCATAATACTTTGCGCACTGCTTCCCTATTTCGGGAGCAATTACGCTGTCGTTAAATGGAGGCAGACATCCGGACCCACCGGACGAATCTCGCTGAATGTGAGTTGCGGTGCGTCGGCCAGTTTTTCAAGGCCAGGCAGCACAAACAGGCCGCGCGCATCATGACCTAACAGTTTAGGCGCAACGTAGACGAGCAGTTCATCCACCAGCCCCGCCTGGAGCAGCGCGCCGGCGAGCGTCGGACCGGCTTCGACCCAGATGCTGTTCACCTGCTGCTTGCCGAGCAACATCATCAGCACCACGAGATCCAGATGTCCGTTATGCTCCGGCACCATAATGCTGCGCACGCCTTCCGGCCATTCGCGCGTATCTTCTTTGGTGCGCGCAATCCAGGTTTCACCCGGCTGATGCACGATGCGGTGCGCCGGGGTCACGCGGTTCTGGCTATCAATAATAATACGCAGCGGCTGGCGCAGGTTCTCCTGCGGATAAAGCGCCTGGGTATCGGCATTCAGCTCATCCCAGCGCACGGTCATGGCCGGATCGTCAGCCAGAACGGTTTCACTGCTGGTGAGGATAGCATGGCTTTGCGCGCGCAGACGTTGCACATCGCGCCTTGCCTGCGGCGAGGTGATCCACTGGCTTTCACCGTTCGCCATTGCCGTACGGCCGTCCAGCGAGGCGCCCAGCTTAAGCTGGATATACGGAAAACCGGTGCGCATGCGCTTCAGGAAGCCTTTGTTGATGGCTTCCGCATCTTTCATCATCAGGCCGTGGCTGACGTCGATCCCTTCCTGTTGCAGACGATACAAGCCGCGGCCCGCCACCTGCGGGTTAGGATCCTGCATAGCGGCGACCACGCGCGAAATCCCTGCCGCAATCAGCGCTTCACAGCACGGCGGCGTGCGCCCGTGGTGGCTGCAGGGCTCCAGCGTCACGTAGGCCGTCGCGCCTCGCGCTTTCTCCCCCGCCATACGCAGGGCATGCACTTCAGCATGCGGCTCGCCTGCGCGATAGTGAAACCCTTCCCCCACGATCTCGCCATCTTTCACGATAACGCACCCGACGTTGGGGTTAGGATGGGTGGTAAAACGACCGCGCTGCGCCAGCTTCATGGCTCGCGCCATGTACTTCTCATCCTGCATGGGCTTAATCCTGTAAGCGGGCGATCTCTTCGCCAAACTCTTTGATATCTTCGAAACTGCGGTAGACAGAGGCGAAGCGGATATAGGCGACCTTATCGAGCTTTTTCAGCTGCTCCATCACCAGGTTGCCGATCATTTTGCTCGGCACTTCACGCTCGCCCAGGCCACGCAGGTAAGATTTAATGTGGTTTAACGCCATTTCGACATCATCCGCGCTGACGGGCCGTTTTTCGAGGGCCTTCAGCATTCCGCTGCGCAGTTTCTCTTCGTTAAACGGCTCGCGCACGTCGTTACTTTTTACCACGCGCGGCATTACCAGCTCTGCAACCTCAAAGGTCGTGAAACGCTCGTTGCACACCAGACACTGCCGACGACGGCGCACAGAAGACCCTTCGCCCACAAGGCGAGAGTCGATGACTTTGGTATCCACAGCGGAGCAGAATGGGCAATGCATACGGTATCCCTGTTATCTGGTTAACTGATTTTCATTTTACCCTGATCTGGCCTGACAACAAAGGAGGAGCTTTTTTGAGACAAAGGATCTATGTCCGGCGGTACGTTGCTGGCTACCATTATGGGGATCCGTCATTTCAAGGAATAAACGCTATGACAAGACGTTACCTGAAAATTTTACTGGTGGGGAGCCTCTTCACCCTTAGTGCCTGTGCACAGCAAACCGAAGTCCGCCAGATGAAACAAAGCGTGAATACGCTCAACACGGCGATGGACAAACTGAACAAAGAAACGGTGAAGATCACCCAGCAAAACGCGCTGAACGCTAAATCCACCAGCGGAGTATATCTGCTGCCAGGAGCGAATACGCCTGCCCTGCTTAATAGCCAGATTGGCACGCTGAAGATGTCTCTGGTGAATGTGGCGGCGAATGCGGATGGTACGCGCGCAACATTACGTATTCACGGTGAGTCCAACGATCCGCTGCCCGCCTTCAGCGGCACCGTAGAGTGGGGCCAGATCCAGGGCACCACGGAGAGCTACCAGGAGGTGAACGTGAAGAACCAGCTGTTCACCGCTCCGGCCAGCGTGTTAGCGCCCAGCGATGTGGATATTCCACTTCAGCTAAGCGGACTTACGCCTGAGCAGTTAGGCTTTATCCGCATTCACGACATCCAACCTGCCGCGCAGTAATCCCTTCCTTTTGAGCGGAGTGAAATGTCACTCCGCTAACATTTACATTTCGTATGGATTGGCAACAGAAATGATTGCCGCTACAATCCCGGCCGTTTAAAGTACGCAAACGTGAACGCAATCGATTACGCGTGTGAGAGATATGTGAAACAACACATATTTTTGTGAGCAGGGATTCCTATAATAGGCACCGCAGAAACACGAAATATTTAGAAACGCAATTCGCGCATTTTTCACTCCCGGAAGGGAATTTCAATCAGTGGCATGATTATGAAAAAAACATTACTCGCAGCCGGTGCAGTTCTGGCACTGTCCTCCTCTTTCACTGTTAACGCAGCGGAAAACGAGAAACCACAATACCTCTCCGACTGGTGGCACCAGAGCGTTAACGTGGTAGGCAGCTACCACACCCGTTTCGGACCGCAGATCCGCAACGATACCTACCTGGAATATGAAGCGTTCGCCAAGAAAGACTGGTTTGATTTCTACGGCTATATGGATGCGCCTGTGTTCTTCGGTGGTAACACCGATGCGAAAGGTATCTGGAACCACGGTTCCCCACTGTTCATGGAGATTGAACCGCGCTTCTCCATCGACAAACTGACCGGTACCAGCCTGGCGTTTGGTCCGTTCAAAGAGTGGTACTTCGCGAACAACTACATCTACGACATGGGCCGCAATAAGTCCGGTCGTCAGAGCACCTGGTATATGGGTCTGGGTACTGACATTGACACCGGCCTGCCAATGAGCCTATCCCTGAACGTGTATGCAAAATACCAGTGGCAGAACTACGGCGCAGCGAATGAAAACGAGTGGGACGGCTACCGTTTCAAAGTGAAATACTTCGTGCCAATTACCCAGCTGTGGGGCGGTAATCTGAGCTACATCGGTTTCACTAACTTTGACTGGGGCTCAGACCTGGGCGACGACGATTTCCGTGACCTGAACGGCAAGAAAGCGCGTACCAACGATTCCATCGCCTCCAGCCACATCCTGGCGCTGAACTACGATCACTGGCACTACTCTGTTGTTGCGCGTTACTGGCACAACGGTGGCCAGTGGAACGACGATGCGAGCCTGAACTTCGGTAACGGCGACTTTAGCGTCCGCTCTACCGGCTGGGGTGGTTACCTGGTCGTGGGTTACAACTTCTAATCCGTGCGGGATTGTGCGGGCTGGTGCCCTCACCCCTTCCCTCTCCCATGGGAGAGGGTGCAAACACAAAAAACGGCAACATCGTTGCCGTTTTGCTTTTACCTCGCCACCCGGCTTTTTACTGCTTCACCTTGCGCAAAAAATCCGCCAAAGACCTGTCCGCACTCTCACTGAACCGCCTCTCCGTCATTACAACATTGAGACACCGGTCGAGCCGGAAACAGCGGTAGTCATCGCGCCGTTCACACCATGCCGCCAGCAGCCAGCGCTCCCCCCAGAAGAATAACCCCAGCGGCTGTACCTCACGTTTTGAGAGTAGCCCGGCTTCATCACGATAATGCAGCGCCAATACGCGCTGAGCGGAAATCGCCTGGTGAATCATGTCAAAATCGCTGCGGGAGTGGCTTTGCATGCAAAAATCCGGGGCGTAGATCCGCGTCTGCTCCGCCTTTCTGCGGCTCTCCTCGGGCAGAATAGCCAGCACCTTCTCCTGGGCCGACTCCAGCTCGCGCGACAGCGATTCACCTCCCCAGGTTTTGAGCAGGCGAATCGCGACCATCAGCGCTTCGGATTCCTTATTTGTCAGCATCAGCGGCGGCAGGTCAAAACCCGACATCAGCCGATATCCGCTTCCCGCCTCGCCTTCCACCGGCACGCCGGAAAGCGACAGGTCGCGGATATCGCGGTAGACCGTGCGCTCGGACACGCCAAGCCGGTCCGCCAGATGCGCTGCCGTTGTCAGACGCCTGCCCCGCAGGATCTGCACAATCTGAAACAAACGGTCAGCGCGTCGGGTCATAACGTCATTCGCTCTCAGGCAGGTTGATGAAGGCCGACGCGGTTACCCTCGCTGTCGGTAAACAGTGCGATAGTGCCGATACCATGCGGCAGCTCCAGCGGGCCAAACACGCACTCGCCGCCCGCAGAGGCGATGCGATCGAGCGTGGCCGCCAGATTGTCAGTATGCAGGTAAATAATAGCGCCCTGCAAAGAGGGCGTAACGCCGTCAAATTTTGCCAGCGCTCCTCCGGTGGCGGGATCCTCATGCGGGAAAACCGCCAGCTCGGCAATGTCCATTTTCTCGCGACGCAGCGCGAGCTGCATCACCGGCTCATAAAATTTGATGGCACGATCCATATCCGAAACCGGAATTTCAAACCAGTTAATTACGCTTTTCATACATCCTCCTGCCTGTTGTTTGGGTTCAGAAGGAGTCTACGGCAGGGCTCCTGACAGCATACTGTCAGGAGTGTTTGTCAGGAGCAGATAAAAAAAATCCCGGTCAACAGACCGGGATTCAGATAACGCGCTAAACGTCGCCTTACGGCAGAATGGACGGCTGATCCGCCCCTTCTTTCTCAACCTTCTGCTGGAGCAGGTGCTCACGCTTCATGCCAAGTTTCAGTGCCAGAGCGGACGCCACGTAAATAGACGACGCCGTACCGATGGAGACACCGATCAGCATGGTCAGCGAGAAGCCTTCCAGCACCGGGCCACCGAAGAGGAACAGCATCAGGATCACCATCAGGGTAGTACCAGAGGTGATCAAGGTACGATGCAGCGTCTGGGTCAACGACACGTTAAAGATTTCGTACGGCGTGCCGCGACGGATCTTACGGAAGTTTTCACGGATACGGTCAGATACCACGATACTGTCGTTCAGTGAGTAACCGATTACGGACATCAGGGATGCCACGATGGTCAGGTCAATCTCAATGTGGAACAGAGACAGTATGCCCATGGTGATCACCACGTCGTGCGCCAGGGCGATAACCACACCGGCCGCCAGTCGCCACTCGAAGCGGAAACCGACGTACACCAGGATGGAGATCAGCGCCACCAGCAGCGCCATGGCGCCGGTTTGCGCCAGGTCCGCACCCACGCTCGGGCCGACGAACTCAATACGCTTGACCGCCGCGCTCTGGCTGGTGGTCTCGTTAATGACCTGTACGACCTTGCTACCCAGCTCCTGGCTGCCGTTGGCATCGTGCACCGGCGGCATACGCACCATGATGTCGCGGCTGCTGCCGAAGTTCTGCAGCAGCGGCTCTTCAAAGCCCGCTTTCTGCAGCGATTCGCGCATCTGGTCCATATCGACCGGTTTTTCCAGGGAGATCTCGATGACCGTACCACCGGTGAAATCGAGACCCCAGTTAAAGCCCTTCACGCCCATAATGACGATGGACAAAATCAGCAGTAAACCTGAAATGCCGAAGGCCCAGTAGTCCCAGCGCATAAAGTCCCAGACTTTACGGCCATGGTTCAATTGTTCAACAGTATATTCCTGTGCCACAACGCACTCCTCAGATAGACAGCTTTTTGACGCGCTTGCCGCCGTACAGCAGGTTCACGATGGCACGGGTGCCGACAATAGCGGTAAACATTGACGTTGCGACACCGATACCGGTGGTAATCGCAAAGCCTTTGATCGCGCCAGTACCCACTGCATACAGGATAAGAACCTTGATCAGTGTTGTTACGTTCGCATCGAAGATAGAGCTGAACGCGCCTTTATAACCTTCGTCAATCGCCTGCTGGACAGAGCGACCGTTGCTCAACTCTTCTTTGATACGTTCGTTAATCAGTACGTTGGCGTCGACCGCCACCGCAAGGGTCAGAACGATACCCGCAATCCCCGGCATGGTCAGCGTCGCCCCCGGCAGCAGGGACATAATGCCGATGATCAGCACCAGGTTTGCGATCAGCGCGGAGGTCGCAATCAGACCGAACTTCTTATAGAAGAAGATCATGAAGAGGATAGAGACCGCCAGACCGGCCAGACACGCTTCCAGACCCTGCTGGATGTTTTGCATACCCAGAGTTGGACCAATGGTACGTTCTTCAACAATCTGAATTGGCGCAATCAGCGCACCGGCACGCAGCAGCAGCGAGAGCTGACGCGCTTCGTTCGGGTTACTAATACCGGTAATACGGAAGCTGTTACCCAGACGAGACTGGATGTTGGCGATGTTAATCACCTCTTCCTCTTTCACCAGCACCGCACGGCCGTTTGCATCTTTCTTACCGCTGTCTTTGTACTCCACGAACAGGGTCGCCATCGGTTTGCCGATGTTGTCCTTGGTGAAGTTAGACATGATGTTACCACCCGCGCTATCCAGCGAGATGTTAACCTGCGGCTGGTTGTACTCATCCTGGCTTGAAGTGGAGTCGGTGATGTGGTCACCGGTCAGGATCACGCGCTTGTACAGCACAACCGGCTGACCTTCACGGGTCTGTTTCACTTCGGAGTCACCCGGAATACGGCCAGACGCCGCGGCAGACTGATCGACATTGGAGTTCACCAGACGGAATTCCAGCGTCGCGGTCGCACCGAGGATCTCTTTCGCACGCGCGGTATCCTGGATACCCGGCAGTTCAACCACGATACGGTCAGCACCCTGACGCTGTACCAGCGGCTCAGCCACGCCCAGCTGGTTTACACGGTTACGCAGAATGTTGATGTTCTGCTGAACGGCATATTCACGCGCTTCTTTCAGACGCGCATCGGTCATCACCGCGCGCAGCTGGTTGCTGCCCTGAGAGGTGATCACCAGGTCACGGTGACGTTGGGTCAGGTAATCTACAGCCTGATCGCGCGCCGCGCTGTCGCGGAACGTGATGCTCATGCCGTAGTTATCTTCTTTACGCACGGTAGTGTATGGGATGCCTTTGTTGCGCAGATCGCTGCGCAGGCTGTCGATATTCTGTTCCTGCAGCTTGCCGAGCGCGGTATCCATATCCACTTCCATCAGGAAGTGAACGCCGCCACGCAGGTCAAGACCCAGCTTCATTGGCTCTGCGTTCAGCGCAGCCAGCCAGCGAGGGGTTGCAGGAGCAAGGTTAAGCGCCACGACATATTTGTCACCCAGCACGCCCATCAGCGCTTCGCGAGCGCGGAGCTGCGTGTCGGTGGTGTCGAAGCGAGCAAGAATTGCACCCTCTTCCAGAGCCACAGACTTAGCGGTAATTTTTTCTTCTTGTAACGTTTTCTGGACCTGGATCAGCGTTTGCTCACTGGCGGCGACACCGCGCGCGCCAGTGATTTGAACGGCCGGATCCTCACCATACAGGTTGGGAAGCGCGTACAGCAGGCCGACGATAATCACGACGACCAGCATGATGTACTTCCACAAAGGATAACGGTTTAACACGGCAGTTCCCTTTGGGAAAAGTTGGGATTACAGCGCCTTCATGGTGCCTTTCGGCAGAACGGCAGCTACGAAGTCACGTTTGATAACCACTTCAGTGGTGTCGTTCAGGGCGATAGCAATGTAGCCGCTTTCAGCCACTTTGGTTACGCGGCCGACCAGACCACCGTTGGTCAGCACTTCATCGCCTTTCGCGATGGAGTCCATCAGCTTTTTGTGCTCTTTGGTACGCTTCTGCTGTGGGCGCAGGATCATGAAGTAGAAGATCAGACCGAACACAACCAGCATCAGGATCAGAGACATCGGGCTGCCCTGCGCCGGAGCACCTGTTGCCGCTACCGCATCAGAAATAAAAAAGATCATTCAAATTCCCTCATTATTAATATTAATCAACGTTCAACGGTGGAACATCCCGCCCCTGACGTTGGTAAAAATCGGTCACGAAGCTCTCTAATTTACCCTCTTCGATAGCCTTGCGTAAACCAGACATTAAGCGCTGATAGTAGCGAAGATTATGAATCGTATTGAGACGCGCGCCCAAAATCTCATTACAACGATCGAGATGATGCAGATACGCGCGAGAATAATTGCGACAGGTATAGCAATCGCACTCGGAATCGAGCGGGCTGGTGTCACTCTTATGCTTCGCGTTACGGATTTTCACCACGCCATCGGTAACGAACAGATGACCGTTACGCGCGTTGCGGGTTGGCATCACGCAGTCGAACATATCAATGCCGCGACGTACGCCTTCCACCAGATCTTCGGGTTTACCCACCCCCATCAGGTATCGTGGTTTATCCGCCGGGATTTGCGGGCAGACGTGCTCCAGAATGCGGTGCATGTCTTCCTTCGGCTCACCCACAGCCAAACCGCCGACAGCGTAGCCATCAAAACCTATCTCTACCAGACCTTTAACAGAGATATCGCGTAAATCTTCGTAAACGCTGCCCTGAATGATGCCGAACAGCGCATTTTTGTTCTGCAGGGAGTCAAAACGGTCGCGGCTGCGCTTCGCCCAGCGCAGAGACATCTCCATAGAGCGTTTCGCGTAGTCCCAGTCTGCCGGGTACGGCGTACATTCGTCGAAGATCATCACGATGTCGGAGCCGAGATCGTACTGAATCTCCATCGACTTTTCCGGATCGAGGAAAATCGGGTCGCCGTTGATCGGGTTACGGAAGTGTACGCCCTGCTCGGTGATCTTGCGGATATCGCCCAGGCTGAAGACCTGGAAGCCGCCGGAGTCGGTCAGGATCGGGCCTTTCCACTGCATAAAATCGTGCAGATCGCCGTGGAGCTTCATGATCTCCTGACCTGGACGCAGCCACAGGTGGAAGGTATTGCCGAGGATAATCTGTGCGCCCGTGGCTTCAACTTCTTCCGGCGTCATCCCTTTTACGGTGCCGTACGTGCCCACAGGCATAAACGCGGGGGTTTCCACCACGCCGCGATCAAACACCAGGCGACCGCGACGCGCGCGGCCATCGGTGGTATCGAGTTCAAATTTCATTTTTTCTCCGACGTCAGAAAAACAGTCCAACGTTGTCATACGGTGCCGCGGACTTATTCCCCGACACGCTCATTCAAAGCCAGCGGATTGTACGTGATAAACATCGCGTCCCCGTAGCTAAAAAAGCGATATTTTTGTTCTACCGCAGACTTGTACGCATTCATCGTATGCTGATAACCCGCAAACGCAGAGACCAGCATAATCAGCGTCGATTCAGGCAGATGGAAGTTGGTCACCAGCGCGTCAATCACTTTGTACTGATAGCCCGGGTAGATAAAGATCTGCGTATCGCCAAAGAACGGCTCGATAAGATCGCGCTTTGCAGCCTGCGCGGCGCTTTCCAGTGAACGCACGGACGTCGTACCGACGGCCACGACGCGGCTACCGCGCGCTTTCGCCGCCAGCACCGCGTCCACCACATCCTGCGGCACTTCGGCATACTCGGAGTGCATGATGTGGTCTTCAATGCTGTCCACGCGCACCGGCTGGAAGGTGCCCGCGCCAACGTGCAGCGTCACAAACGCCATCTCAACGCCCTTCGCGCGCAGCTTTTCCAGCAGCGGTTCATCAAAGTGCAGACCTGCGGTTGGCGCCGCGACCGCGCCAGGCTTCTGGCTGTAGACGGTCTGGTACAGCTCGCGGTCGGCCTCTTCGTCCGGGCGCTCAATGTACGGCGGCAGCGGCATATGGCCGATGGCGTTCAGGATATCGAGCACCGTGCGCTCGTCGTCGAACGCCACCTCGAACAGCGCGTCGTGGCGCGCGGTCATGGTCGCCTTGATGCTTTCGTCATCACCCAGCAGCAGCTCCGCGCCCGGCTTCGGCGCTTTGGAAGCGCGAATATGTGCCAGAATACGTTTATCATCGAGCATACGTTCGACCAGCACTTCAATCTTGCCGCCGCTGGCCTTACGGCCAAACAGGCGCGCCGGGATCACGCGGGTATTGTTAAAGACCAGCAGATCGCCAGGGTTGAGCTTGTCGAGCAAATCGGTGAAAGTACCGTGCGTCAGCTCGCCCGTTGGCCCATCCAGTGACAGTAAGCGACAGCTGCTGCGCTCAGGCATGGGATAGTGAGCAATCAGGGATTCAGGTAGTTCAAAGGAGAAATCGGCGACGCGCATGACGTATACTCGTGACTTAAAAACAGGCGGCATAGTCTAGTGCTCACACCCTTTTGCTGCAACAACTAGCCGCCACTGGACAAATAAAACGCATGAATTTTCTCGCTCACCTGCATCTCGCTCACCTCGCTGACAGCTCCCTTTCCGGCAATTTGCTGGCCGATTTCGTGCGCGGCAACCCCGCTGAAGCGTATTCTCCCGAGGTTGTCGACGGGATTTTTATGCACCGCCGCATTGATGTCATCACTGATAATCTGCCCGAGGTGACGGAAGCGAAAGCGTGGTTTCGCCCTGAAACGCGCCGCGTTGCGCCGATCACGCTCGACGTGATGTGGGACCATTTCCTGTCTCGCCACTGGGAACAGCTCTCGCCGGAGATGCCGTTGCCGGCGTTTGTGCGCTACGCCCACCAGCAGGTGTCGATCATTCTGCCCGACTCGCCGCCGCGCTTTGTGAATCTGAATAACTACCTGTGGTCGGAACGCTGGCTGGAGCGCTATCGCGAGATGGACTTTATCCAGAATGTCTTGAATGGCATGGCGAGCCGTCGCCCGCGGCTGGATGCGCTGCGGGACTCCTGGTACGACCTGGATGAGCATTACGATGCGCTGGAGAGCCAATTCTGGCAGTTTTATCCGCGCATGATGGCGCAGGCGAAAAACAAGCAGCTCTGACAGCACGATCATTGATAGGTAAAAGCTGGCGGAACGATTGTCACCACCTCTTTGTCTTATCCACGAACACTCTCTATACTGGCTCGCGTTGCGTTCCAAATAACCTTAGTATCTACAGGAGAATCATATGGTTCTGGTAACTCGTCCGGCTCCGGATTTTACAGCTGCAGCAGTTCTGGGCAACGGTGAAATCGTTGAAAACTTCAACTTCAAACAGCACACCAACGGTAAAGCGACCGTTCTGTTCTTCTGGCCAATGGACTTCACTTTCGTTTGCCCGTCTGAGCTGATCGCGTTCGACAAACGTTATGAAGAATTCCAGAAGCGTGGCGTGGAAGTGGTTGGCGTCTCCTTCGACTCTGAATTTGTACACAACGCATGGCGTAACACCCCTGTCGAAAACGGCGGCATCGGTGCGGTGAAATACGCAATGGTTGCGGACATCAAACGCGAAATCCAGCAGGCTTACGGTATCGAACATCCGGACGCTGGCGTTGCGCTGCGCGGTTCCTTCCTGATCGACGCAAACGGCATCGTTCGTCACCAGGTTGTGAACGATCTGCCGCTGGGTCGTAACATCGACGAAATGCTGCGCATGGTTGACGCGCTGCAGTTCCACGAAGAGCACGGCGAAGTGTGCCCGGCTCAGTGGGAAAAAGGTAAAGAAGGTATGGCTGCGTCCCCAGACGGCGTTGCTAAATACCTGTCTGAGAACGTATCCAGCCTGTAATCGGCACGGTTTACGAAGAAGGCCCGCTTATGCGGGCCTTTTTTTATGCCTTACGCTGCGTCTCTCGCCAGATGCGCCAGGCCATTCCCGCCAGCAGAATTACGCCCGCAATTAGCACGCCCCACACCAGCAGCGCGTTCATCCGGCTCTCCCGCTCGGACGCAGAGGTAGCGGTCAGACGCCCCTCGCCGCCTAACGCGACATCATCCAGAATGTCGGCCTGCGGCAGGCGCTCCATATCATAGGTTTTGCGCAGATCGGCTGGGATCAGCATGTCAGGCTCCACGCTGGCAGGCTTTGCAGCGCCATTACCCCAGGCAAGCACGTACGGCGCTTTTCCCTGCGCGTTGAACACCAGATCATAGCGGTCACGATGCCCGGTGACGCCCGGCAGATATTCCGGCAGGCGCGCATTCAGCGTCGTGATTTTCACCGCCTGCACCAGGCCTCCGCTAAGCGAAACCGGTGGAGACGTTTTGCCCTCCAGACGGTAAAGCACCTCTTTTTTCAGGGGGTGCCATGTGTCTTTATCCGTACTCCGCCACGCTATCTCGACGGGAAGGACGCCGTCGCCATTCAGTAAAATGCTGATAGCACTCAGCGGCTGCGGCTGCGCCCAGTGCCACTGCGCTTCGCTTGTCGATAGCTGCTCCCCTACCCCCTCAAGAGCGATCGCGTCCGGCGTCGCCCGCGCAGGGGCGCTAATCGCGTTAACGCCGGTTAAGGTCACCCCCTGGCTCTGAGCATTCAGCACAACCAGGAGATAGCGATTCGTATCGGGAGACAAAACGATATCGGTATCGATCCGATCGAGCTTAAGACGATCCTGCCCGCTCATCACGTCCAGCAGCGGCATATCCTCGCGCAGGGTATACCAGCGCTTAAGATCCTCGCTGTAATAGACCGACGCCGTTCCCTGCCACGGCGCCTGAGGGGTATTCCAGAGCAGCTGCAGCTGGGACAGGGCAATCTCACCCGTAACCTGCTCCGGCAGGGTCAGCAGATAATGCTGCCCGGCTGCGGCGGCTTTTTGCCCCTCCAGCACAATCTCTACGCCGTTTCCGGAACGGAGCAGGATCTTATCGCTGCCCTCATCCCCACGCGCAGGCGCAAGCGGTGAGGCGTCCAGAGGAAAGAGGCGCAGCGCCGTGGATTGCGCTGCCACCTGCGGACGCGTCGCGGTGACCAGGCTGAAAGGAACCGGCTCGCCCGACTGGTTAAAGACGCGAACGTCATGCAGATCCGGCGACGTGCTCTGCGTATAGACAGCGAGCGGCAGCGTCACCCGATACCACTGGGAAGGAGCAGACGTATCCAGCGAGCGGCCAAAGGCATAGTCCCGGGGCGATTCCGTTTGTACCTCGTCGCAGAACGCCGGGCCTGCAAGCGCCAGCAGAGCGGTACAAGCTACCGCTTTCATCCATTTCATTTTTCATCTCCTGTTTTGGGCGGTAGCGGCGAGAAATACCCCACGATCAGCACCAGTATTGCCACGCCGATAAACGCCACCGCACGCGACAGACCGCCTCCACCCGCGCTGTCCACCAGCATCAGTTTAACCATCACCACGCCCAGCAGCGCGGCACCGCCAAGCCACTCCTGACGGGAAGCTCTACGGGTGGCGTGGACCATGATAACCAGCGCGCTCAGCATCCAGAACAGGGCAAACGAGGTCTGGATCAGCCGCGAATCCCACAGCGACGCCATATTCCAGGCCACGTCGCCGTACCAGGCCAGGGCGCGCATCAGCGCACCGTTAAGCCACCAGAAGCCAAACGCCATAATCGCGACGGCAGGCCACGGACGGGCCTGCAAGAGCTGCGTCGGGTAGTAGCGATCCACCGCCCGGTAAAAGACCACCAGCCCCAGCAGCGCGAACGCCGCGCCTTCTTCAAGCGGGTTCACCAGCGGCAGCCAGGTCTGACGATAAACCACGCCGTCCTGGAAATTGGTCACCACCAGCAATACCAGCAGCGCCGCGAGCACGGGGATCGGTGCTATGCACGCGTAGAGCGCGGGCCACTCCCGGAACGGCCACCCGCGACGGCGCACCGCCGCAGAGAGCGCCATAATCACCCCGCCGCCTGCGGCCATCGCCAGCCCGCTGCCCCAGGCCGCCATGCCCCACGGCAGCGACCGGGCAAACCAGTAAAGCTCCGCCGCCAGCGCCAGTAATATCATCCAGAACAGCGCCAGATGCAGCCCCATAGAGATGCGCGGCGCTAAACGGGCGCCGTCGCGCCGCAGCAGCATCAGCGCGGCGGGAAGCGCAATACCCCAGGCCAGATTTGACCAGCCGGCGGCGAACATCTGCTGGTGCGAGAGCTGATAGCCCACCATCACCAGCATCAGCGGCCACAGCAGCCATTTGCTGGCATCCAGCTCCCGCCACGCCAGACGAACGGCAGCCTGCCGCCAGCCCCAGACCGACGCCGCCGTCAGCGCCAGCACGCCTGCCAGAACAGGCAGTTCCTGCTTCAACACCAGCCGCGACGCGCCAAATAGCGCCACGAGCCAGAACAGCAGCCCGCCTGCCAGCAGCGCCCAGCTAACCGGCAGAAAGAGGTTCCGCCACAGCCAGGCCGCAGCCAGCCAGCAAAGGCTAAGGATGGCGAAGATAAGCAGCAGGCTCAGCGGCGTAACGCCGTTCATCTGCGCCCACAGCGCGCTGCCGAGCGCCAGCCCCAGCAGCGCCGTCCCGCTATAGCTCATGCGCCGCTGGTGCTGCTGCACGCCCAGCCAGAGGATGCCCAGCCCCTCCAGCGCCCAGGCCATCGCCGTCCACCGCGCGGAGAGCGCGAGCGGAATCGCAAGCGTGGCAAACCCGCCGCCGATCGCCAGCGCCGCCATCACCAGCGGTCGCCCGATGGACGGATAACGGCGCAGGGCAAGGAAAGCGAGGGCCAGATAAAATGCGCCGTATCCCAAAGCGCTCAGGGCCGGACCATATTCCCAGTGCCGGGTCATACCGTACTGCATCCCAAAGCCTATCAGCGGCGGGGCAAACAGCAGCACGCCGTCAATAATCTGCTTTCCTTTCTCCTGCGCCCGCAGCGACAGTGCCACGCTCAGCACGCCGAATATCAGCGTATTGGCAATCAGGAACAGCTGGCAGATCCAATAGTCTTCAGGCTGGTACTCCCTCAGCCCCCACAGGCCGCCCACGCCAAAGGTAAAGAGCAGCCCGAGCAGGTTGAGCTCGCGCCAGTGCTGCCAGATGCTGATGGCGAGAATGCCGATGGAAAGCAGGAGATAGAAGGAAAACAGCGCCACAAAGCTGCCGCCCCCGGTAGATAGCAGCAGCGGCGCAAGATACCCGCCGAGGCTCGCCAGCATGGCAAGGCTCAGCGCTTTCTGCAGCACGGCCAGCCCAACGCTCGCGGCGCAAATCACCACCAGTAGCGCAAAGGCCAGCGTCATCGGCAGCATCTGCCAGAGCCGGAAGGCGCCGAAGACCGTCAGGTAGAGAATGCCCGTCGCCCCGCCCTGTAAGATAAGCGCGTAGATCGGCTGCTTGTGCCGCAGCCGCCACCCAACCGCCAGCAGCACGATGGCAAACAGCGCCGTCGCCACCAGGCGCAGCTCAAGTGGGAACAGGGAGTGTTCAACGGTATAGCGCAGCAGGAAAGAGAGGCCGAGGAAGAGCAGCAGAATGCCAAGCTTCGCCAGGGGATTACCCTGCATAAACCAGCGCGTCAGCGACGTCACAATGCCGCCAAAGGCAGATGGCTGTTTAGCCGCAGGCGCAGGGGCCGGAGCGGGTTTTGCCTCGGCTGTAGGAATGTCGGGACGCCAGGGATCGACAGGCGCGGGCGCGTCCTCAGCCACCGGCGCGGTCACGACAGCCGGAGTGACCGCATGCACCTGTTCTGTCTCCGGCGCTACCTGAGCTGCGCCGCGCTGCTCAAGCACCTCAATGCGCTGGCGTAGCCGGGCGATCTCCTGCTGCGCCGCCGTGCTTCGATTAAACCCGATAACCGCAAGCACGGGGGCAACCAGCAGCGCAAAAACCAGGAATAAACAGCCAAGGATGTAAAGCTCGTCCATGTTTCCACCTTCACCGTAAACGATCCGTTAAGATTGACACAAATCGTTGCATTTGCGCCATCTTAAAAGGGGAAACTTTAGCGCATTAGCTGCCGAGCCAGACCGTCGCGGATACCGCAGGCAGCGCGAGCACGCCATCCTGTATCGTCGCCTTGCCCTCTTTGTTCGTCCACGTCGCCACCTTAAGCAGCGGCGAATCATCCAGCACTACTTCGCAGGCCTCGCCCCGGTTAATCGCCACCAGTACGCGCTGCTGATTATAGACGCGGACAAAGACCACCACATTATCGTGGGCGTACGCCACCTGACAGCCGCCGTAGCGCAGGGCGAGACTCTGTTTGCGCAGCTTCGCCAGCCGCTGATACAGGCTGAACAGCACCTTATCCTGTTTCTCTGCCTCCCACGGGAAGGTTTTGCGGCAGAACGGATCGTTGTTGCCGTCCAGCCCCACTTCGTCTCCGTAGTAAATGCACGGTACGCCCGGCCAGGTGAAGAGCCAGGTGACCGCCAGCGGCAGACGCGCCACATCCTTGCCGAGCAGGGATTTAAAGCGCGCGGTATCGTGGCTATCGAGCTGGTTAAACATCCGCAGCTGCTGCTGATGCGACAGGCCAGCGCGATAGTTATCCATCCACGCGGCGCAGGTTTCGGCGTCGATATGGTTCGGATCGTAGGAGATATCGGTGTTAGCCAGGAATCCCCACAGCGGGAAGGTAAAGCCGCGATAGTTCATCGCCGCATCTTCGGCATCGTTTTGCAGCCACTGGCGCGCGTCGCCAAAGTGTTCGCCAAAGACAAACGCCTCCGGCTGAGCCGCTTTCGCCGAACGCGCGATCCCGGCCACGTGCTGAAGGTTATTTCGCGCCCCGCCCGCTTCACCGAGCATATGCACCACGTCCAGACGCCAGCCGTCCATATTCCACGGCGCCTTCAGCCAGTGACGCACGATGCTGTCTTCCCCGCCGTAAATCTCGTTCACCAGTGACGGCGACTGGAAGTCCAGCTTCGGCAGGCTCGCGTAGCCCAGCCAGTCCAGCGCGCGGCCCTCCTCGCTAAAGCTGTACCAGTCGCGCTGCGGCGAATCCGGGTTATGACATGCTCCGCCCATCGACTGGTTATGACGGTCAAACCACGCGTGCGAATCTCCGCTGTGGTTGAACACGCCGTCCAGGATCAGGCGCATCCCCTCCTTTTGCGTATTCTCACGCAGGCGCAGCAGCGCCTCGTCACCGCCAAACTGCTCGTCAACGTAGCGATAATCTTCGGTATCGTATTTGTGTACGCTCGGGGCTTTAAACACCGGGTTGAGGTACAGCGCCGTCACGCCGAGTTTTTTCAGGTACGGCAGCTTTTCGCTGATGCCGTCGAGATCGCCGCCGTAGAACGTCGAGCCGCCCGCCTGCGCCGTCACCGGTTCATCCCATTTTTTCAGAATGATGTCGTGACCCGCGGCATGATGGTAATAGACCTTGTCCTGGCCGGCGGTGCGTTTTTCGCTGCGCGCAAAGCGGTCCGGGAAAATCTGATAAAAGACCTGATCGTTAACCCACTGCGGGCCGTTATCCGGGTAATCGACGGCGAACTGCTCCAGCCGGGCCGGTGGGAAACGGCTAAACCCCTGCGGGGTAAACCACAGCTGACGGTTGTTCCACAAAAGCTTAAAGCTATAGCGACGGCGCGGCTGCCCGGTGCGCAAATCGATATTCGCCCGCCACGCCGTAATCCCCGGCTGCGGCTGGCTGCGCAGCTTGTGCATTTTCAGCCCGGTCTCTTCGTTATCAATTTCAGCGCGGAGCGTCACGCGTTCCGGCTGATTTTCCCCCGCCAGCCAGAGCGTAATCACAAGGTTGTCTTTGTTTTGCTTAACAAATGGGGCAACCGGAAGGTGCCAGGCATTTAACATCACGAATCCCCTCTGATGAAATTGACGTCACCTTGCCACAGGGTGGTTAAGGATAGCTCACCATGACGAGATTTATTGGGGGAGGAGGACGGGGGAGGAGGCAAAAATCCCCTCTCCCGCGAGGGAGGGGGGATAAAAATATTACTGTGCTTCTGCCAATTGACGGTCACGGCGGCACTTAAACACCCAGCCGATCAGCAGCAGAACGATCCACGCACAGCCCACGTACAGGGAAATGCGGGTATCCGGATGGTAGCCAATCAGGCCAATGATAAACACCAGGAAGATCAGCCCGACCACGGTCGTCGCCACCCCGCCCGGCACCTTAAACTTCAGCGCTTTCGCCTCATCCGGCGACAGACGGCGGCGGAAGGCAATCTGCGACAGCAGGATCATGATCCACACCCACACGGTCGCGAAGGTCGCCAGGGACGCAATCACCAGGAAGACGTTCTCCGGCATGATGTAGTTCAGGTAAACCGAGAACAGCAGCGCTACGGTCATCACCACCACCGTCACCCACGGCGTGCCGCGGCGTGAAGTTTTGGCGAATACCTTCGGTGCGCTGCCCTGCTCCGCCATGCCGTGCAGCATGCGGCCCACGCCAAAGACGTCACTGTTGATGGCCGAAAGCGACGCGGTCAGCACCACAAAGTTCAGAATGCTGGCAGCAAAGGCAATGCCCATATGCTGGAAGGTCAGGACAAACGGGCTACCATTAGTGCCTACCTGGTTCCACGGGTAGATGGACATAATCACGAACAGCGTACCCACGTAGAACACCAGAATACGCATCGGTACCGAGTTGATGGCGCGCGGAATGGATTTCTCCGGATCTTTCGCTTCCCCGGCGGTGATGCCGATAATCTCGATGCCGCCGTAGGCGAACATTACCATCTGTAGCGACATCACCATCCCGAGCCAGCCGTTGCTGAAGAAGCCGCCATTGCTCCAGAGGTTATGGATGCCGGTCGGCTGGCCGCCGTTGCCAATCCCCCAGATGATGATCCCGAATCCCGCCACAATCATGATGATGATAGTCGCGACCTTGAAGAAGGAGAACCAGAACTCCAGCTCGCCGAACACCTTCACGCTCATCAGATTGACGGCGCAAATGAGCAACACCACGCTCAGCACCCAGATCCAGTGCGGCACCGCCGGGAACCAGACGCCCATGTAGATGCCAAACGCCGTTACGTCGGCAATCGCCACAATCAAAATTTCGAAGCAGTAGGTCCAGCCGGTGATAAACCCGGCCAGCGGGCCGAGGTTTTCCTGCGCGTAGCGGGAGAAGGAGCTGGCAGACGGGTTGTGAACCGACATTTCGCCGAGGGCGCGCATGATGATATACGCCGCCACGCCGCCGATGATATAGGCCAGCAGAACGCTTGGACCGGCCATTTTGATGGCATCTGCCGAGCCATAAAAAAGACCGGTGCCGATAGCAGAGCCCAGCGCCATAAAGCGGATGTGGCGCGTGCTCAATCCACGTTTAAGTTTGTTAGTGCTTTCCATTTAAATCTTGCCATTCAACACGAAAAAAACAAAAAACCACGGGGCCTTAAGCCCCGTGGTTAAACAGTTTGTTGCCGTTGATTAATGAGCGTTCGATGTGACCTGACGCCCTGCAGCACGGTCCCAGATAACCGCCAGAACCAGTGCAACAACGGTAGGCATCAGCCAGGCCAGGCCCTGCTCGGACAGCGGCAGACGCTGTGTCCAGGCTGGCAGAATTTCAGCGAACGCTGATGCTTTAATCCCGTCAAGGATACCAAAAATCAGGCTGATAAACATGGCTGGCGCAATAATTCGTGAGGAGTTATGCCACCACGGACGGGTGAAGCTCAGCACCACCAGCACGATGCATGGCGGATAGATCGCCGTCAGCACCGGAATAGAGACCTGAATCAGGTGGCTCAGACCGAGGTTAGACACCGCCATCGAGAAGATACCGAGGATAAACACCAGGGTACGGTAAGAGAGCGACAGATACTGCGCAAAGAACTCTGCGCAGGCGCAGGTCAGGCCAACCGCGGTTACCAGACACGCCAGGAAGATCAGCGCCGCCAGCAGCATGCTGCCCGCCCCACCGAAGGTGTGCTGAACGTAAGCGTGCAGGATAGCCGCACCGTTCGCGTTCTGATCAACCAGCATCGCGCTGTCAGAGCCCAGGCGGAACAGCGCCAGATACAGCAGCGTCAGGCCCACACCGGCCATCAGGCCAGCCCAGATGGTATAACGGGTCAGCAAACGCGCTTCGGTCACGCCGCGGGAACGCGCGGCGTTAACGATAACGATACCAAACACCATCGCGCCCAGCGTATCCATCGTCAGGTAGCCGTTCACAAAGCCGTTAGAGAACGCGGCGTTTTTATAGGCATCCATCGCGTCGCTAATCGGGCCGGCTGGCCAGATGATGGCCGCCACGGCCAGCACGATCAGCGCTACAATTTTCAGCGGCGCCAGGAAGTTACCTACCGTGTCCAGCAGCTTGCCCGGATAGAGGGAAACCAGAATCACGATGGCGAAATAAATCAGGCTGTAGATGAACAGCGGCATCGCGCCGTCGCCGGTCAGCGGGGCGATGCCCACTTCGAAGGAAACGGTCGCGGTACGCGGGGTGGCAAACAGCGGACCAACGGCCAGATAGCAGACGGTAGCCAGCAGAACGCCAGCCACTTTGCCAATCGGGGTGCTAAGGCTATCCACGCCGCCACCGACTTTCGCCAGTGCGATAACGGTCAGTACCGGCAGACCCACGGCCGTAATCAGGAAACCGAACGCGGCGGTCCAGACGTGTTCACCCGCCTGTAAGCCAACCATTGGAGGGAAAATGATGTTGCCTGCGCCAACGAACAGCGCAAATGTCATAAAGCCCAGCGCGATAATGTCACGCGATTTTAAGTGATGGGTCATAAAACCTTACTGCCTGTGGATGTGGTGTTGAAAACGTTGAGATTTTTCGATTTCCCTGACGGGACGATACAGCCGAAAATTTGCTCAATTTCAGCGGGAAATGCTCCCGTCCTGGCGTGGAGAAGAATAGTTTTTCGATTTACCACGCAAATACAGTCGGTCTGACAGTATCTGGGGGGCAATTTAAACGCTTATAACGTTTAAAGGCAAGGAGGGATCGCAAAACCAGAACAATATGCCAGTATGAAAACGCACACCAGAACAATGCGCTAATTATAGGAAAAACCCATGGCTAATCATGCGAACAAAAAATAGCCAACCGTATAAAATTCACACGCGTTTCGCTTGACTGCAAAGCAAACGGGCCAGCGATGGCTGACCCGTGGAAAGGTAAAATAACACGCCTGCCGTCAGGCGCTCTTTTTGGCAATTAATCGTTCCGGAATAACGAAACTAAAGCGGGTTCCCTTACCCAGGGTACTCTGGATATCAAGACGGCTTTCATGGTGATTCACCGCGTGTTTCACAATCGCCAGCCCCAGGCCGCTCCCCCCCGTCTGCCGCGATCGCGCTTTATCCACCCGGTAGAAGCGCTCGGTCAGGCGCGGAATATGCTCCGGGGCGATCCCCGGCCCGTTATCCTCAACGCTAAACTCGGCGCCTGCCGGCGTATGCTGCCAGCGCACCACGATATCCGTTCCTTCCGGCGTATGGTTTACCGCGTTGTACACCAGGTTGGAGATGGCGCTACGCAGTTCATCCTCGCTGCCCAGCACCTTCAGCGTGTTGTCGACGTCAAAGGTCAGCTGATGTTTTTTATGGCTTAACGTCTGCGCTTCACGCTCGACGACGCGCAGCATCATTGGCACATCAATGGTGTCATTCAGCGCAAGAGAAGGCGCCGCTTCAATCTTTGACAGCGTCAGCAGCTGCTTCACCAGCCCTTCCATACGGTGCGTTTGCTCGCGCATCGTATGCAGCGCTTTTTCACGCGGCGCGCCTTCCAGGGTTTGCTCCTGCATCATCTCCAGGTAGCCCTGCAGCACGGTCAACGGGGTGCGTAGTTCGTGGCTGACGTTGGCGAAGAAGTTACGACGCGCCCCTTCCAGCTGGTGCATCTGGGTGACGTCGCGCGCCACCATCAGCCACTGGCGATCGCTGTAGGGCATCACGCGGATTTCCAGATGGCGACCGTTATTCAGCTTCAGATTGTGGGGACGGGTGAAATCACGCTTTTTCAGATACAGCGTGAACTCGGGATAACGCAGAAGGTTAAGGATATTCTGACCATTGTCGTCCGGCCAGCGCAGGCCCAGCAGCTGTTGCGCAAGCCCGTTACACCAGAAAATAGTTCCTTCTTCTGTCGTCAGGATCACCGCATCCGGCAGCGACTCTGCGCCGCTGCGAAAGCGTTTGATCAGGCTTCCCAGCTCGCGGCGACGCTTTTTATTACGCATCTGCATCTGGTGCAGGCCGTACAGCAGCGGCTCCCAGCTGCCGCTTCCCGGCGGCGGGGTCATACTGCGGTCCACCCACAGCCACCAGGAGAGACGCAGCAGGTTCCAGAAATGCCAGGCTAACAGCCCGGTGACCGCCGCCAGCAGAAACCACGGCAGATGCCCAAGTAAGGCCCCCAGAAGAAGGGCCGGAATACAGCATAAGATCAGTTCAAAGACGAGCCTTTTCCATGACAGACGTTCCAGCACGCGTCACACTCCTGTCATTATTCAGAAACGGGTCGAGAAACGATAACCCGTGCCGCGGACCGTCTGTACCATGCGATCGTGGCCGCTCAGTTCCAGCGCTTTTCGCAGGCGGCGGATATGTACGTCAACCGTCCGGTCTTCGACATACACGTTAGTTCCCCAGACGTTATTCAGCAACTGCTCGCGGCTGTAAACGCGTTCCGGATGGGTCATAAAGAAGTGCAGGAGTTTAAATTCGGTAGGCCCCATGTCGAGGGGATTTTCGCCGGTCATCACGCGGTGTGACGTTGGGTCAAGGCTGAGGCCCTGCATCTCGATCACCTCTTCCACCGCCATCGGGGAAATACGGCGCATGACGGCCTTAATGCGGGCAACCAGCTCTTTCGGGGAGAAAGGCTTGGTAATGTAATCGTCCGCGCCGGTCTCCAGACCGCGCACGCGATCCTCTTCCTCTCCGCGCGCCGTGAGCATCACCACCGGGATGTCGCGGGTCAGCGCTTCACGCTTCAGATGTTTGATAAACTGCAGTCCGGAGCCGCCGGGCAACATCCAGTCAAGCAGAATCAGATCGGGCCAGGGTTCATTCAGCTGGTTCACCGCGCTGTCATAATCTTCCGCTTCAACCGGCTGGAAGCCATTTTGCTCGAGCACGAAGCACACCATTTCACGAATTGGAGCTTCATCTTCTACGACCAGAATACGTCTCGCCATACTTTGCCCTGTCTTATCTTATTTAAGTTACAAGTTTGTAATGCGGCGCCATTATGCGTCAGATTTATGACAGATTTATGAAAAACAGTACCACTATAAATGGCAAACTGTTGTTTTATTACAGCGGTTATTTTCCTTTCCCTGACAGTTTATAATCGCCCGCATCGTTTTTCGCCACGGATCTCCTATGCGCATACTTCACACCTCGGACTGGCATCTGGGTCAAAATTTTTACAGCAAAAGCCGTGCGGCTGAACATGAAGCGTTCCTGAACTGGCTTCTGGAAACGGCCCAGGCGCACGAGGTGGATGCCATTATTGTGGCGGGTGACATCTTTGATACCGGTTCGCCGCCGAGCTATGCGCGTGAACTGTATAACCGCTTCGTGGTGAACCTGCAGCAGACCGGCTGTCATCTGGTGATTGTCGCCGGAAACCATGACTCCGTCGCCACGCTCAATGAATCCCGCGACATCCTGGCGTTTCTCAATACCACCGTGGTCGCCAGCGCCGGGCACGCGCCGCAGATCCTGAAAAAACGCGACGGGTCGCCGGGCGCGGTACTTTGCCCGATTCCCTTTTTACGTCCACGCGACATCGTGCACAGCCAGGCGGGACTGTCGGGCGCGGAAAAGCAGCAGCATTTATTGCAGGCCATCACCGACTACTATCACCAGCAGCACGCGGAAGCCTGTGCCCTGCGCGGTGAACAGGCCATTCCGGTCATTGCCACCGGGCACCTCACTACCGTCGGGGCCAGCAAAAGTGACGCGGTCCGCGAGATCTATATCGGTACGCTGGACGCCTTTCCGGCGCAAAACTTCCCGCCCGCGGACTACATCGCGCTCGGGCACATTCACCGCGCCCAGGTCATCGGCGGCTGCGAGCATATCCGCTATTGTGGCTCCCCTATTTCGCTCAGCTTCGATGAAACCGGAAAAGCCAAATCCGTGCATCTGGTGAGCTTTGATGAGGGCAAACTCAGCGCCGTCGAGACGCTGGAAGTGCCGGTCACCCAGCCGCTGGCGGTGCTGAAGGGCGATCTGGCTGCCATCACCGCCCAGCTTGAGCAGTGGCGCGGCGCTGAGCTTAACCCGCCCGTCTGGCTGGGTATTGAAATCACCACCGATGACTACCTGCACGCTATGCAGCGGAAAATTCAGTCGCTGACCGAAGAGTTGCCGGTTGAGGTGCTGCTGGTGCGCCGCAGCCGCGAGCAGCGCGAGAAAATTCTGCTCGGCGCCCAGCGCGAAACGCTTAGCGAACTGCGCGTAGAAGAGGTGTTCGAGCGCCGACTGTCGCAGGAAGAGATCGATGATGCAAAGCGCGTCAGGCTCAACGAGCTGTTCAGCCATACTCTGCACGCCCTCAATGACGAGGAAGAAAACGCATGAAAATTCTGAGCCTGCGCCTGAAAAATCTCAACTCCCTCAAGGGCGAGTGGAAAATTGACTTCACCGCGGAGCCTTTTGCCAGCAACGGCCTGTTTGCCATCACTGGCGCAACCGGCGCGGGTAAAACCACCCTGCTCGATGCCATCTGCCTGGCGCTCTACCACGAAACCCCGCGCCTGAATAAGGTCTCTCAGGCGCAAAACGATCTGATGACGCGCGATACCGCCGAGTGCCTGGCGGAAGTGGAATTTGAGGTGAAAGGCGTTGCCTATCGCGCATTCTGGAGCCAGAACCGGGCGCGCAACCAGCCGGACGGGAACTTGCAGGCACCGCGCGTGGAGCTGGCCCGCTGCGAGGATGGCAAGATTCTGGCCGATAAGGTGTCGGATAAACTGGAGCAAACCGCGGCGCTCACCGGGCTGGACTACGGCCGTTTTACCCGTTCAATGCTGCTCTCGCAGGGGCAATTTGCCGCCTTCCTGAATGCCAAACCGGCCGATCGCGCAGAACTGCTGGAAGAACTCACCGGCACCGAAATCTACGGCCAGATTTCCGCGATGGTGTTTGAGAAACACAAAGCCGCCCGCAGCGTGCTGGAAAAATGCGAGGCGCAGGCGGCGGGCGTCGTGCTGCTCAGCGAAGAACAACAGCAGCAGTTGCAGCAAAGTTTGCAGGCACTTACTGACGAAGAGAAAACCCTGCTGGCCCAGCAGCAAAGCCAACAGAAAGATTTTCAGTGGCTTACGCGTCATGACGAGCTCGTGCGGGAGCAGCAGCGCGTTGCCGCCCTGCAGCAGCAGGCGCAACAGGCGCAGGCGAACGCGGCGCCGGAACTGGCAAAACTCCAGCTTGCCCAGCCCGCCGCCCAGCTTCGTCCGCTCTGGGAGCATCAGCAGGAGCAAACCGCACGTCTGACGCAAACCCAGCAGCGAATTAACGAAGTAAATACTCGCTTACAGACCAAAACCGCACTGCGCGCGCGGATCCGCAATACTGCCCTGCGTACCCATGAGCGGCTACAGGCCGAACTGACGGCGCTGGGACAGTGGCTGGCGGAGAATGAGCGTTATCGCCTGCTGGGCCAGGAAATTGCCGGCTGGCGCGCCCAGTTCTCACAGCTAAACCGTGACAAAAGTCAGCTCGTCGCGCTTGCTGCGCGGATGACTGAGCTACGTCAGAAGCTGGCTGAGATGCCGGAAAATACGCTGACGCTGACGGCGGATGAGGTCAGCGCGGCCATGGAGCAGCAGTCCCGGTCCCGCACGCTACGCCAGCAGCTGACGTCGCTGCATGCCCGCTATCAGCCGCTGCAAAAGCGCCTGAGCCAGAACGGTGAAAGCGTGCAGAAAGCCCAGGCGGAGCAGAGCAAGCTCAATGAAATCCTGGCGCTGCGCCGCCAGCAGTACAAAGAGAAACAGCAGCACTATCTGGACCTGAAAGCCCTGTGCGAACGCGAAGCGACGATTAAAAATCTGGAAAGCTATCGCTCACGGCTTGAGGCAGGCAAACCCTGCCCGCTGTGCGGCTCCCACGAGCATCCTGCCGTGGAGACCTACCGGTCGCTTGAGCTGACGGATAACCAGCGTCGCCGTGATGCGCTCGAAAAAGAGGTCGCCGCGCTTAAGGAGGAAGGCCTGCTGGTACTGGGACAGGTTAATGCCCTGGCTCAACAGATCCAGCGTGAGACAGACGAAGCGCAGATGCTTTCTCAGGAAGAGCAAGCGCTCACTAAAGCGTGGCTGGAGGCGTGCGCGTCTTTGAATATCGCTTTGAATATTCAGGAGGATATCGCGCCATGGATGAACGAGCAGGAACACTACGAGCGCCAGCTTTACCAGCTCAGCCAGCGTCTGAACCTGCAAAACCAGCTGAACGAGCAGGAAGCGCAGGAACGCCAGTATCAGCAGCAGCGCACCGCAACGCGCCAGGCGCTGGAACATACCCTTCTCGCGCTCTCGCTTAGCGTTCCCGAAGAGGGTAATGAAGCCGACTGGCTGCATGCCCGCGAAGCGGAATTTGCCCACTGGCAGGAGAAGCAAACGCAGCACGGCGTGCTTCAGGAACGCATGAGCGCGCTGAAGCCGCTGCTCGACACGCTTCCGGCAACACACGGCGAAGAGGCTGAGCCGGCCATTCCTGATGACTGGCGCGACATCCATAATGAATGCGTGTCGCTGCAAAGCCAGCTCGCCGCCCTGCAGCAGCAGGAGGCGCTGGAGCGCGAGCGCCTGCAGCAATCGCAGACGCAGTTCACCGCGGCGCTCTCCGCAAGCTGTTTTGCCGATCGGGATGCGTTCCTTGCCGCGCTGCTGGATGACGATGCTATTCGCCGCCTCGAACAGCTGAAACAGTCGCTGGAAAACCAGATACAGCAGGCCGCGGCCCTTTCCGGCCAGGCTAATCAGCAGCTGCAGGCGCACCTTGCGCTGCGCCCGGAAGAACTTGACGCGGATGCGTCTACCCTGCAAAGCCAGCTGCAGCAGCTGGCGCAACGGCTTCGTGAGAACACCACGCATCAGGGCGAGATCCGCCAGCAGCTTAAGCAGGACAGCGATAACCGCCAGCATCAGCAGGCGTTAATGCTGCAAATTGAAGAGGCCGCGCGCCAGGCCGACGACTGGGGCTATCTCAACGCGCTGATCGGCTCCAGCACCGGCGACAAGTTCCGCAAGTTCGCTCAGGGGCTGACGCTGGATAACCTGGTCTGGCTCGCAAACCAGCAGCTTAACCGCCTGCACGGCCGTTATCTCCTACAGCGTAAGGCCAGCGAGGCGCTGGAGCTGGAAGTGGTCGACACCTGGCAGGCCGATGCGGTGCGCGATACGCGCACGCTCTCCGGCGGCGAGAGCTTCCTGGTCAGCCTTGCGCTGGCGTTAGCGCTTTCTGACCTGGTCAGTCACAAAACGCGGATTGATTCCCTGTTCCTGGATGAGGGATTCGGCACGCTCGACAGTGAAACGCTGGATACCGCGCTGGATGCGCTCGACGCGCTGAACGCCACCGGGAAAACCATCGGGGTGATTAGCCACGTCGAGGCGATGAAAGAGCGCATTCCGGTGCAGATCAAGGTGAAGAAGATCAACGGACTGGGGTATAGCAGGCTGGACAGGGAGTTTGCGGTGGGGTGAGTGTTGGGTCGATTCGGTCTGGTGCCCTCTCCCTGGCCCTCTAAACATCAAAAACGGCAACGCAAGTTGCCGTTTTGCGTTTACTCCGGCCATAACCACGCCGCGCCGCGCACGCCACTGGAATCGCCGTGGACGGCTTTGCGGATCGGGGTTTCGCACTCGCCGCCGAAGACCCACTGTTTCACCAGATTTGGTACCGTGGCGTACAGCCGGTCAACGTTGCTCATGCCACCGCCGAGCACAATCACGTCCGGATCGAGAATGTTCACTACGTGCGCCAGCGATTTCGCCAGACGCATTTCGTAGCGGCTGAGTGCCAGTTCGGCCACCGGATCCTGTTCTTCCACCAAACGCATTATCTCGTTCCCCTTGAGCGGCTGGCCGCTCAGGCGGTGGTAGTCGGTTGCAAAACCGGTGCCGGAGATAAAGGTCTCGATACAGCCCTGCTTGCCGCAGTAGCACGGGACTTCAGCGCGGTATTTAAGCTCGTCTTCATCCATCCACGGCAGCGGGTTGTGCCCCCACTCACCCGCCGTGCCGTTGCCGCCGATATGTGAACGTCCGCCAAAGGCCACGCCCGCGCCGCAGCCGGTACCGATAATCACCGCAAACACGGTCTGCGCTCCTGCGGCTGCACCATCAACGGCCTCTGAGACCGCCAGGCAGTTAGCGTCATTCGCCAGGCGCACTTCCCGGTTCAGACGCTGGCTCAAATCCTTATCAAACGGCTGACCGTTGAGCCAGGTAGAGTTGGCGTTTTTCACCACTCCCGTATAAGGCGAAATGGAGCCGGGGATCCCCATCCCGACCGTGCCCCTCTCGCCCGTCGCCTGCTCGGCCATATCAACCAGCCGGGCAATCGTCTCGATCGTCTGGTGATAATCATCGCGCGGCGTCGGCAGACGGTGGCGGAACAGCTGTTCCCCCTGCTCGCTTAATGCGATGACTTCTGTTTTGGTGCCGCCCAAATCAATCCCAATACGCACAAGACTCTCCTCATTATTTTGATTATCAACAGAGTAGAAGCACGCTTCCCGATTAGCAATGCAAGCGATGCGACAATTCGTTATCATGCCCGCTGATTTAACGACAAGGCCGTGGAAATTATCATGCTGTGGTTCAAAAATTTGATGGTTTACCGTCTTAGCCGCGACGTTTCGCTGCGCGCAGAAGAGATGGAAAAACAGTTAGCCGCTTATAGCTTTTCCCCTTGCGGTAGCCAGGATATGGCGAAAACCGGTTGGGTTCCGCCAATGGGTTCACAAAGCGATGCACTGACCCACGCCAGCAGCACGGGTCAAATCATCGTCTGTGCCCGCAAAGAAGAGAAAATTCTGCCCACGCCGGTAGTTAAGCAGGCGCTTGAAGCAAAAATTTTCAAGCTGGAAGCCGAGCAGGGCCGCAAGCTGAAGAAAACCGAAAAAGATTCGCTGAAAGATGAAGTGCTGCACTCTCTGCTGCCGCGCGCCTTCAGCCGCTTCAGCCAGACGATGATGTGGATCGATACCGTTAACGGGCTGATCATGGTGGACTGCGCCAGCGCCAAAAAAGCGGAAGATACGCTGGCCCTGCTGCGTAAAAGCATCGGCTCTTTACCGGTCGTACCGCTGGCGCTGGAAACGCCGATTGAGCTGACCCTGACCGAGTGGGTCCGCAGCGGTACCGCGGCGCAAGGTTTCCAGATTCTGGACGAAGCCGAGCTGAAAGCCCTGCTGGAAGATGGCGGCGTGATCCGCGCGAAAAAGCAGGATCTGGTGAGCGACGAGATCGCCGTACACATTGAAGCGGGCAAAGTGGTCACCAAACTGGCGCTCGACTGGCAGCAGCGCATTCAGTTCGTGATGTGCGACGACGGTTCCGTGAAGCGTCTGAAGTTCTGCGACGAGCTGCGCGATCACAACGAAGATATCGACCGGGAAGATTACGCCCAGCGCTTTGACGCGGACTTTATCCTGATGACCGGCGAACTGGCCGCGTTAATTCAGAATCTGGTGGAAGGTCTCGGCGGCGAAGCGCAGAGATAATTTCCCCTCACCCTGATCCTCTCCCCAAAGGGGAGAGGAAAGAAGATTATTTCAGGTAGCGGCACAGATAAGAGGTCGGTTCAGCGACCTGCAAATGAAATTCGCTGTGGCCAGGGACGTTGAAAACTTGCCCGGCAGCGTAAACTTTCCATTCCGTTTCACCCGGCAGTAAGACGTTCAGCGCGCCGCTGACCACCGTCATCTCTTCCGCTTCCGCCGTGCCAAAGGTGTATTCCCCTTCAGCCATAACGCCCACACTGGCGCGGCCAGTGCTGCTGCTGGTAAAACCGATGGATTTCACTTTACCGGAAAAGTATTCGTTACTTTGAAGCATGAACTGGCCCTTATATTCAGAGATAAAAATTCACTATAGGGGCCATGCTCATCACCTGTCACGCAAAATCATTACGTCAGAAGTTCTGAGGCCAGGCGAGCCATCAGAACGTTGGATAACAGCACCGGCACGTCCAGCGCCTTTTGCAGTAAATCCCGGTGATGCTGGTGAAAACCAAGACAGTCCAGAATCAATACATCCGCCCCTCTCTCCAGCAGCTCCTTCCCGGCAGCAATGAGTTTAGCCTCGCTGTCCCAGAAGGGGTTTGCCAGCGCATACAGGGGCGTTTTTTCGAGCACGTGCCACTTTGCTTCCTGGTTGTCCATAAGCTCCTCGATGGGCACAATGACCCCCACCTGATGCCCGTCAACAATGGAGGCTACCAGCGGAGGAATAATGCGCATCGGCTCAAGCAAAATCGCATTGCGCGCGATGAGTCCCTTAATGGGGGCGGTGCTCATCAGCAAAATAACGTCATATTGCTGATTATCGAGTACTTCTATTACTGCCTGCAGCGAACGCTCAATTTTCTGCCGAGAAACATGCGCCAGTTTACCGTCGCTTAATAACGTCGCCAGGGGATCCTCCCCCGCCTCTACAGCGTAGTCTTCCATGACCTCTTCCCGGCTCATCTTACCCAGCAGGCTGAGATGCGTGATCTGTTGTTCAGATACATGCTCGGTTAAGAGCGGTAACACTTCGCTTACAGGGACCACACCAATGGTGAGGATCGCCAACGTTGCCTTCATCTTCTTCGCCTTCCATCACTACAAAAACGTAAACACAGGTACAGGCTCTCTACGCTGTACAGTTCGTTTTTTCAACAAAACAGCACCAAGCGTAGCAGGCGATCTCTGCCCCGAAATGTAAAGATCGCCTGCCGGTAACGGAGCTACCTGTAATAACTAAATATTAACTCCTGCTTAACATTTGCGATGAGTAAAAAGTGTGATTCAGGCACGGTATTGGAGCGTTTAGGAAAACATTCACGACTTTTCGGGATCTTCGTAGCGCCGCTTGGCATCCAGCGCTTCCTGTTCAGTCTCATGTTCACTGATCAGCGAGTCCGGTTTGGGGTGATCGGCACGCAGCTGGTACCAGGTGACGGTCTGGTCGCCATTGCCTTTTTCAACGGTAACAATACGTGCTTCGCGCGGATAGGGAGGTCTGGTTGGCATAGCTCATCCTTTTTTTATGTCTGAGCTATCAGTATAGACGGCGGTTAGCTGGCACACGCCAGACGCAGGGCGGTAATAATCTGAATTACCACATCTTCCGGGGCCGCAGAGGCATCCACGACATGGTGTGCCGCTTCACGGTAGAGGGCATCACGCTCGGCCAGCACTTCGCTCACCTCTTCGCTGAGCGGTCGTGACGTCAGCGCCGGGCGTTGTCCCTCTTCAGGAAATGCTTCAAGTCGCCCTACCAGAGCCGCCACCGGCGCGCAGAGATAGATCACAATGCCTTTTTCGCGCATAAAGTGACGATTACATTCGGCCAGAACAATACCGCCTCCCGTCGCAATGACGGCTGACGGCGTGGTGACCGCTTTCAGCGCGGCCGTTTCGCGGGCGCGAAAGCTTTCCCATCCCTCTTGCTCCACGATGTCTGCGATGGTTTTGCCGGCCTCGGTCTGCAGCCAGTGGTCGGTATCAACAAACTGACGATGACATGCGCGTGCCAGTTCCACGCCAACGGTGGTTTTCCCACAGCCGCGGGGGCCAACTAAAAAGATGGGTTGGGTCATAGCCAGGTGTTCCCCTTGATGCCGAATGGCTGAAGAGTGTAAAGAAATAATTGCAGAAGATGTGTCGAATACTTTACTGCAAAGCGGTACGGGATGACAACCCTGTGGAGGCCACACTGTACCACATATTGACAATAATTATCATTACGCCGTACGGCGCTTCACTTCCAGCAGCCATTTATCCAGTTCGGCAGCAAACTGCTGGCGATCGCGCTGGGACAGGCTGTCCGGTCCACCGGTCTGCACGCCGCTGGCCCGCATCGTATCCATAAAATCACGCATAGTGAGTTTTTCCCGGATGGTTGAAGGCGAATAACGCTCGCCGCGCGGATTGAGCGCCGCCGCCCCTTTCTCCAGCACTTCCGCCGCCAGCGGAATATCGGCGGTGATGACCAGATCTTTCGCGCTGCACAGACGAACAATTTCATTATCTGCCACGTCGAACCCGGCCGGCACGCGGAGGGAGCGAATGAACCGCGAAGGCGGGACGCGAATATTCTGGTTCGCTACCAGCGTCAGCGGCATCTGAACGCGCTCGGCGGCGCGGAATAAAATCTCTTTAATCACATTCGGACACGCGTCCGCATCAACCCAAATCGCCATGTTGTCTCCCCATAATGACTCTGCCGACTATTGTCGCCTGCATTTCGTTGTTAAGCTATCAATCAGAGAAAACAACGCATAATGACGGAGAATCATGATGGACAAGAAAATCGGGTTTATCGGCTGCGGTAACATGGGCAAAGCCATCCTGGGCGGCCTGATCGCCAGCGGGCAGGTTCTGCCGGGTCAGATTTGGGTTTATACACCGTCACCGGATAACGTCGCCGCGTTGCGCGATCAATACGGGATCAACGCCGCCGAAAGCGCGCAGGAGGTGGCCCAGGTTGCCGATATCGTCTTTGGTGCCGTTAAGCCGAACATCATGATCAAAGTGTTAAGCGACATCACCTCCAGCCTGAATAAAGAGACGCTGGTCGTGTCGATCGCCGCAGGCGTGACGCTCGATCAACTGGCGCGCGCGCTGGGCCACGATCGTAAAATCGTCCGCGCGATGCCGAATACCCCCTCACTGGTCAACGCCGGTATGACCTCCGTCACCCCTAACGCGCTGGTGACTTCAGAAGAGGTGGCGGACGTGCTAAACATTTTCCGCTGCTTCGGCGAGGCGGAAGTGATTGCAGAATCCATGATCCATCCGGTGGTCGGCGTGAGCGGTTCAGCCCCCGCGTACGTTTTCATGTTTTTAGAAGCGATGGCGGACGCCGCCGTGCTTGGCGGTATGCCGCGCGCGCAGGCGTATAAATTCGCCGCGCAGGCAGTGATGGGCTCCGCCAAAATGGTGCTGGAGACCGGTAAACACCCGGGTGAACTGAAGGATATGGTCTGCTCCCCGGCCGGTACCACCATCGAAGCGGTGCGGGTGCTGGAAGAACGCGGGTTCCGTTCTGCGGTTATCGAAGCGATGGCAAAATGCATGGAAAAGTCAGAGAAGCTGAGTAAATCCTGATGTCTGGCCGGGCGTCAGGCGGCCACTTCGGTGCGGCCGCGCCCGGCATTTTTCGCCTTATACAGCGCCACATCTGCCGCCTTCAACCATTCCCGATAGTGTACAAACTGCGGCCCCCATGGGGCCACGCCCACGCTGATGCGCAGAGGCTCCTTCGGCGCACACGGTAACGACAGCGTTTCCAGCCGCGCGTGAACCCGCGACATGACGGCGATGGCGCTTTCAGCGGCCGTCTGGGACATAATCACCGCGAACTCATCCCCGCCAAACCGGCCTATCGCATCGCCTGACCGTACCGACATCTGAAGCTGGCGGGTAATGGCAACGATGGCCTTGTCGCCTGCGTCGTGCCCCCAGGTATCGTTGATGTTTTTAAAGTGGTCGATATCAATCAGCAATATCGTGGCGGTGCAGTGGTTCCGGCGACAGTGCTCAAATTCATTGCGCAGCAGCATTTCCCAATGTCGGCGGTTAAACACCCCGGTCATCCCGTCACGGGTGCTCATCATTTCCAGCCGCCGCTTATGTTCCGCCAGCCTGACGGCCGTTCGATGGCTAAGCCAGGCAAACAGCATGGGATAAAGCATTAGGACAGGAAGCGTTAAGCCCCACTCCAGCGCCCCCGGATTAAAGGGCTGCGCTCTGCCAGCAAGCGGTAACGTAAGCAGCGCAGTAAGCAGGGTGAGCACGATCCCCGCGATAAAAAGGCGGCAGCCGCCAGAGCCCATCATGTTCATCCCCACCATCATCACCAGCGCCGCAGTGGGTAATACATACATCCCCATCACGCCGATCCAGACCCCGGCGATAACGGCATCCATCTTGAGGTTAAAAATTTCCTGCTGATGAGGTGAAGCGGCGCGGCAGGATAACTGCCAGGCAAAGTGCGGCCAGATGAATGCCCACCCCACCAGCAACAACCACCAGCCGCCGGGTAAAAAATGGCTGACCAGAATTTCCGCCACCGGGACAAACATCGCCGCCAGCCCGACAACGCGCGCCAGCCGGGCTCGCCTGGCAAACTGGATGCCGGTACGGTGAGGGTCATCCTGAGAAAGGGTTAAACTCCACTCTTCCCGAATGCGCTTTTTGTAGTAATAAATGTCATCATTCATCATTTTTGGGAATATTCTGAAACATTTTCCCAAATTATAGAGAGGGGGTCTGCGGGGAAAGTATGAAATTTCGGGTGAGCCGCCGGAGCCGCTCACCCGTTAGAACTACACTTTTTTCTTCAGGCAGGCACTCATGAACTTGCTGCGATCGTCGCCCTTGAGAGACTGTTCGGTTGCTTTCGCATTACACTCGCGCATTTTTTGCTGCTGCGGCGTCAGGCTTTTTTCGCCGGGTTTCGCGGCGCCGTTTTTCAGGCAGTCGCTCATGTAGGTTTTACGTGCATCCCCCTTCAGACTCTGGGACGTCGCCTGTTGATTACAGGTGGTCATGCGTTGCTGTTGCGGCGTTAATGTTTTTTCTTCCGCGTTCGCCGAGGAGATCAGGAACAGGCCGGAGAGCAGAGTAACCAGTAATGTTGTTTTCATTGCACCATCCTTTTGTGAACATTCTCTGTAAGTCTGGTTCGTGACAGGAAAAAAACCACCCGGCAGATGTGATTTCCGCCGGGAATTTATCATTTCAGTTCCAGCGCGCAGGAATTGACGGTATCAGCATAACTGGCAGAGGTAATTAACAGGGAATGTAACGCGCTAAAAAGCGCGCTCTGTTTCAATTTATTTTCTTCATGTACAAATACAAAAATAAAACAGAGCGACTCCAGGCATCCTGCATGACAATCCTATGACATGTCAGTAACGGCTTAACTGCGCGGATGCCTCAACAGCTTCTTTACGTATTGCTGCAGCAACTCGGCATCTTGTGGCGGAACCTGCGTATCGGGCCGCGCCTTATCCAGCGCTCCTTCAATACTTTCAATTAACGCCTGCTGATCCGATGTTGCCATCTGCCGCAGCAGCGCGGTGACAACTATTTCCAGCGCTTCGACCTGGGCGACCAGCTCTTTCGACTCCTCTTCCTTTTGTGCAAGCTTAACCAGCAACTCAGCAATGAGATTTTTCATCGTGCTATTTCCTTATGGGATTTCCTCTGAAATTAACACCAGGAATGAAATATGCAAAGCGGAGAAAAGTATTATCTTATGCAAAAGTGACATTGCCGCCAAATTAGCGCAGCGATCTTTTCAGCGAAACGTTTTCCTATAAAAAAACGCCGCATTTTGTTATATAAAAATGCGGCTACCATAAGAATATATAATACATCTTCGAAAAGGTTATTTCGCTGATTTCGCCTCCGCTAATTGCCTGCGGCGACGCAGGGCAATAGCCAGCTGGATAATATTGATTAAAACGACAATCGCCGTCGCGGCAAATACCCAGCGAAAACCCGCCATTGCAGAAACGGACGCACCAATAAGCGGACCGGCGACGTTGCCTAAATACATAAACGACTGGTTATAGCCAAAAATACGCCCCGTGACCTGGTCGCTGGAATATTTGACCAGCAATGTCTGTACGGCGGGCAACATAGCGCCATCCGCAAAGCCGAGTAAAAACCGCAGCACGCCCAGCTGAAGCGGAGAGGTAACAAACGACATGGCGAAAAAGAGCACCACCGCAAATATCAGCGTCGCCATCAGGATGCGCGCCGTGCCGATCCTGTCGCCCAGTTTTCCCAGACGCGGGGCAGAGATCAGCGCGGAGACGCCCGGCACGGCGGCAATCATGCCGCTGAGAAAGGCGATATTGTTGCTGTCCGGCTCCATCGACTTGATAAACAGCGCCAGAATCGGGCCGACCGAACCGTTGCAGAGCTGGATCACCATGGTGGTGACAAACAGGCTAATCACAAGTCCCGGGTATGGCAGCGAGGCGAAGACGGCCTTGCCGCTCAGGCGCTCAGATTTACTGATAACGGGGCGGCCCCCCTCTTTGATAAGAAAGAGCGTAACCAGAAAGCTGATCACCAGCAGGATTGCGGTGATGATGAATACCGCGCGCAGACCGACATGGTCAGCCAAAAAGCCTCCCAGCAGCGGGCCGCCGATAACGCCGCTGATCTGGGCGGTGGAGAGCGTACTCAGCGCCCAGCCGCTGCGCTCGCGCGGCACCTGAGAGGCAACCAGCGCCATGGCGTTGGGAATATACCCGGACGTCAGCCCCATCACCGCCCGCAGGAAAAACAGCTGCCAGACGTTGGTGGCGAAAGCCTGGAGCAGAATAGCAATCGCCATCCCGAGGGAGGCGCGCAGCAGCATCAGCTTGCGCCCTTTCCGATCCGCCAGGCTGCCCCACATCGGTGACACAATGGCGGAGACCAGAAACGTGACGCTGAACGTCAGCCCGGACCACATGGACAGCGCTTCGTGAGAGCTGACCCCCAGCTGTGACACGTACAGCGGCAGGAACGGCAGGATCTGGCTGATGGCAAGCCCGGTGAAGAAGCAGCCGAACCAGACCGAGATGAGATTAACTTTCCAGGATTCCATACAGAAATAGTCTTCATTTTTAGGCGAATTCGCCGTCAGATTAGCAAGTTACGCGCCTTAACGTCGCACCAGAGATGCGGCCTCGCTGACTTTGGTGTTTTATCTTCCCAGTCATCATATTTGTGAAATAAGTCACAATTCATCCATTTTCTGGCGGAAGATTATGCTTCAGCGGCAGAGACCAAAGCCGCGCATTCCCAGATGAAAATGGCTGGCGTGCGCCGCGTTATATTCCGGCCCAAGACCGTTTCCGTAGTAACCGCAGCTTGCCGCCAGCAGAGCCTTCAGCCAGGGCTGCGTTTTTGCCGATTTCCAGCCGTTAAGTACCGTAACGCGCTCTCCGTTCGCCAGCCGAAAAGCGGCGATATCCAGCGCCTCTGCCGTGGCATGCTCGCTGCGCCGCGCATCGGGCCGGTGGTAGATATTGCGGCAGGCAAAGCTGCCGAGGTGCTCAATGCGCGTCAGTTCACTGCCGGTAAAGCGTTTAGTCAGGGGCCGGGCCTGCTGGCTGACAAACAGGGCTGAGCTGAGCGCCAGCGGACAGCTGGCAAGAAAACTGCCGTTCAGGCTCACCGGGCCAAAGTCACGCACGCGCACGACGTTGTTCAGCGGGCATTCCCCGCCGCTGTCAGCGACCGCCAGGGTGCGGATCAGGTTTTTTTGATTAGCCTGCGCTAACAGACTCGCGCAGGCTTCGGGCGTTAAGCGCCGCAGCTTATACTGGGTAATGCGGCCAGGCGGGTCGTCCAGGTTCAGCGGCGTGAAAGGGTTGTAGTAAGACGGCAGCCAGCGATAGCCCGCCGTTGCGATTGCCCCAAGGATGAAAATGGTCAGCAGCGTTTTTCCTTTCACTCTCCCCCCTCACTGTTCCCCAAAACATTATGGCAGAAGGCCGCGAAACCCGCAGGGCATCGTGGTATGTTATTGGCTTTTCGTCAGACTGGAAGAGAGTGAGATGGCAAAGCAGCGCGTAGGTATTGTCTTTGGGGGAAAATCAGCGGAGCACGAGGTGTCATTGCAATCGGCTAAAAATATCGTTGATGCGATCGATAAAAGCCGTTTCGACGTGGTGCTGTTGGGCATTGATAAACAGGGCCAGTGGCATGTTAACGATGCCAGCCAGTATCTGCTGAATGCACACGATCCGGCACACATCGCCCTTAATCCTTCGGAAATTAGCGTCGCCACCGTACCCGGCGTCGTGAAGGGTCAGCTCATCGACGCAGGCAACGCGCAGGCTCTCGCCCAGATCGACGTGGTCTTCCCCATCGTGCACGGCACCCTCGGCGAAGACGGTTCCCTGCAGGGAATGTTACGCATGGCCAACCTGCCGTTCGTGGGCTCGGATGTGCTGGGCTCCGCCGCCTGCATGGACAAAGACGTCACCAAACGCCTGCTGCGCGATGCCGGGCTGAATATCGCGCCGTTCGTGACGCTCACCCGCGCCAACCGCGACAAGCACAGCTTCGCGCAAATTAGCGCTGAACTGGGTCTGCCGCTGTTTGTGAAGCCAGCCAACCAGGGCTCCTCCGTGGGCGTCAGCAAAGTCACCACCGAAACAGAGTTCACGCAAGCCGTCCGTCTGGCGTTTGAGTTCGACCATAAAGTGGTGGTTGAGCAGGGGATCAAAGGCCGCGAAATTGAGTGCGCGGTGCTGGGCAACGATTTCCCACAGGCCAGCACCTGCGGTGAAGTGGTCTTAAACAGCGACTTCTACTCGTACGACACCAAATATATTGATGATAAAGGCGCCCAGGTTGTTGTTCCTGCGGATATCGATCCGGCCATTAACGATAAGATCCGGGCGATCGCCATTGAGGCCTATCAGACGCTCGGCTGCAGCGGCATGGCGCGCGTGGACGTGTTCCTGACGCCGGAGAACGAGGTGGTGATCAATGAAATCAACACGCTGCCGGGTTTCACCAATATCAGCATGTATCCAAAACTGTGGCAGGCCAGCGGGCTTGGCTACTCTGAGCTGATCACCCGCCTGATCGAGCTGGCGCTGGAGCGTCATGCCGCCGACAGCGCCCTGAAAAGTTCCGTTAACGGCTAATCGGTACCCTTAGCCGTCTCCTCCGCTGTCGTCTCTTCCGGACGGCGGCGGATTATCAGCCCTGCCAGCCAGAAACTGATTACCCAGGTCACCAGGCCCACGGCATAGGTTTGCCAGCCTTTTGCTTCAAATCCCAACAGCCCCACGACGCCGTTAAGAATAAAGATCAGCCCGATAGCAAAGGCGTAGTAGTGCCAGTCACGGCGAAGTTTGGACGAGAGCTTCATAACAACTCCGGCAGGAAAAAAAGACATCCTCTCACAGTTTCACCGCCAGGTCTGTGGCAGATGCGGAAATTCTGAAATGCGGTGCAGTTTCATTTAAGTTAACAAATTGTGACATGCTGCAGAAATCAACAATCCAGGAGAAATCCTGAGCGAAAATTACCACGATTCTGATATTGACAAATGCGATGACCTGTCAAACTCACCCCGTAAGACGCGTATTAAAACAGAGTGATATTTCGGGAGGTCAACATGGCTGACTTTACATTGTCGAAACCGATTTTTGGCGGCAAACCAAAAACCTCCACGGCGGGTAATATCGCGTATGCCCTGTTTGTCCTGTTCTGCTTCTGGGCTGGCTCCCAGCTGCTTAATATGCTGGTGCACGCGCCGGGCGTTTATGAACACCTGATGCAGGTGCAGGATAACGGACGCCCGCGGGTTGAAATCGGGTTTGGCGTGAGCACGCTGTTTGGCCTCGTTCCCTTCCTCGCGGGGTGTATGATTTTAGGCGTTGTCGCGCTCGTCCTGCGCTTTCGTCGTCGCCATTAAAGCCCCATACAGCGAGCCCGGCGATCGTCCACGCGTTTTGCGAACCATGCGGTGGTCAGGTTACGCGTGATCTTCGGGCTTTCCAGCTGAATCCCCGGCAGAATTGCCCTCGGCAACGTTTTCCCACTCTTCTTATCGGCAAGCGCAAACACTTTCTTGTAGAGATCCGTTTTCTCAAATGCCAGGCTGTCGCCTTTCTCAAGCTGACGGCGAATGTCGCTGTTGCTCATATCAAGCGTTGTCGATAATTTCCGGATCGCCCGCTCGGTGCTTCCCGCCTCGCTGCTGCCGTAGGCGATAAGATCGCCGTCCAGCGCCAGCTTGACGCCGCTTGCGCGGCTAACCGCGCTCTGAAACGCCGCGTTACGGCTGGCATACCAGCCCGCGTTAAAGTCTGCGAAGCGGTACAAGGGCTCGCTGTAGTTCGCCGGATAGTTCAGCAGATGATACGTGCCGAACCATAGCCCGCCGCGCAGGGAGAAGACCTCCTGACGCACCGTACCGTCAATTTCCCACGGGTAGCCGTCGGTATGCTTCTCGGCAAACGCAATGCTCACCTGCATCGGGCCGCCGGTGTGAACCGGGTTCAGTGAGCCAAACAGTTTCTGCCCCATCGGCACCATGTTAATGAAATCATCAAAGATGGCGCTGAGCTGTTTTTCGGTTTTCACCGTGTCCAGCCGCTCGCTGTAGCTTTTGCCGCTTGGCGAAGTGATTTTCAGCGCGGTATGCACGAGGAATACCGGGATATGCATCGATTCCGCGCGGCGGTCGATCTCTTTCCAGGCAATTTTGTTGAGACCCGGCACCACCGGGTCTGACTGGTACATCGACTCCTGCTGCGCCACCGCCAGCACCGAGCAGATATTCTCCTCGGTTGGGGCAATCTTCTGGCTTTCAAAGGTTTTTGCCAGCGCATCCGCCCACGCATTGCGATCCTTCACGCTGGCGGGCATTTTTTGCCGCACAACGCTTGCGACATCCACGGGCTTCTCGCCCTTTTTAAGCGGAGCAGCCCCTTTTTCGGCACAGCCCGCCAGAACGAGGGCAGCCAGCAAGGACAGCGGTAACGCACGCGGTACGGCAAAAGACATAGCAACTCCCTGTATTAGCTAAATGTGTTGGTGACTTCCTGCAGGTCCCGATCGTCCAGCTCATGTTCAAAGCTGCGCAGACGTTTGTAGATGGACATCAGCTCCACCAGCGTGGTCCAGGAGTTGATCAGATATTGGAACGAGTTTCTGACCTGATCGAACACGTTGGTAATCTGGGTCAGTAAGCCCAGCGTGATTGTTCCCGCAACAATAGACGGGAACAACAGGAATAGTCCAAAAACAGTATCGACCTGCAGATAGAAAATACGGGCAATATTGAAATACATGTAGTGGAAATAGAGCCGGAAATAGTTGAAACGGACGTTGCGGAACAGCTCTTTTATCGTCGGGGGCGCAGCGCGCGTTGGGTCGTCCTCTCCGTAGACCAGCTCCTTACGATAGGCCGCTTCCACACGCTGATTCTTAAACTCTAAGCCCGGCAGCTTAATCCCGACGACGGCAAGCAGGCCTGTGCCCATAAGCGACCAAATCAGCGCCGGGATGAGCAGGCCGTACGGTAAATGTCCGACAATCGGCAATGCTGAAATATGGGGAGAAAGCGCGACCAGAATCGGTAAGAACGCAAACAGTTTCAGGATGGCATTAAGCAGGCTGACGCCCATATCCTCAAGCGTTGACGCAAAACGCATGGTGTCTTCCTGAACACGCTGAGCAGCACCTTCAATATGGCGCAGACGCTCCCAGTGAGTCATGTAGAATTCGTTCATCGCCGTACGCCAGCGGAAGACGTAATGGCTGACGAAGAAATTATTCAGCACCGCCACGGTGACAGCGATCATCGCAATGCCCATAAAAATTTTTAACTGATTATAAAGCTCGCCAATTGGCACCCTGTTAGGGGCGCTAAGCGCTTTCTGGATGAGATCGTAGAACGGGGCATACCACGCGTTAATGGCTACGCTCACTTCGACCAGAAACCAGGTGACAAAAATAATCAGCGACGTTCCGAGAATGGACCACGTCTGCCAGCGATGAGGGGAATAATTAAACCAGAACAGCGCAAACAGCCCGACGCACAGCGCGTAATAGGCATAAAACAGCAGATAGCTGAACGACCAGAAGCGCGCCGCGCTAATCGGCACCTCGCCTGTCGCCCCCACGATGCGTGTCAGCCATGCACCGCCGCCCGCCAGCCAGAACACGACTGCGATCAGTGCCCAAATAAATGCCGACAGGAAAAAAGGCCCCGGCTTTGGGAAAAAAGACTTAAACATGATACTTCCTTCTTGTTGTTATGGTTGTTGCTGTGCTCAACACATTACCACACGAATACCTTGCCCGAGCCGGACCCCGGCTCGGGCAAAAAGGTCAGACCCGTGGGTTGATTATTAGTTCGCTTTCCAGTTTTCGAGAATTGTTTCGGTGCGTTTCACCGCGACAGGGTTCGCTGGCGCAATGAAGTTTCGCCAGACGTCGTTGTGGTGGTGAATCAGGATCTGTGCTTCGGCAGCCGGGCGGTTGGCGGTGGTGTGGGCATCTTCCGCCACGGTAATGTGGTAACCCCGGCTGACGCCATTCTTGACCGTGGCGTCAACGCAGTAATCGGTGGCGCAGCCGCAGATGACAAACTCGCGAATGCCCTGCTCGCGTAACAGCGCCTCAAGCCCGGTGTTATAGAAGGCATCGCAGGCGGTTTTGGTCACGTACAGCGCGCCAGCAGGTTGATGGAGTTCAGGCAGCAACGCAAACCCGTCACTTCCCTCTTCCAGCCCCCCGGCCTCGGCATGCTGAATAAAAATCACCGTGTCGGCAGCCTGCGTAAGCTGGTTGATCAGAGAGACACACGTCTCGCGCTGATGACGCGGAGTTTCAAACACCCCGTTCTGCATATCAACCACCATTACCACACGCTTTTCAGACATACCGTTCTCCGCAAGATTGAGTAACACTGGTGCCTATCATAAGCCCGATGTCACAAAATGGGAGAGCGCTCGCAGGGAAATTCTTCATATTTACCCATGGTTACGTTTTTCTCGCTATGGTTATGCTATTCGGGGCATTGCACGGTGCCGATTAGTAGTATAAATACCCATTACTTTCCTCATTCACTTCATGGATGCTTTTCGTTGAAACGTTGTCTGCTCTCTTTTGCCGCGCTGTGTGCGGTGAGCTTCTCCACCGCCCAGGCAGCCCAGCCGCTGACGGCGCCCGTTTTGGCTTCCGATATTGCCGATCGCTACGCGAACCTTATCTATTACGGCAGCGGCGCGACAGGGATGGCAATGGTGGTCATCGACGGCAACCAGCGCGTTTTCCGCAGCTTTGGTGAAACGCGTCCAGGTAATAACGTTCGTCCGCAGCTGGATTCCGTTGTGCGCGTCGCGTCCTTAACCAAGCTGATGACCAGCGAAATGCTGGTGAAGCTGCTCGACCAGGGCGTGGTAAAGCTCGACGATCCGCTCAGCAAATACGCCCCGCCGGGTGCCCGCGTGCCGACGTATCAGGGCACGCCAATTCGCCTGGTGAACCTCGCGACGCACACCAGCGCTCTGCCGCGCGAGCAGCCGGGCGGCGCGGCGCACCGCGACGTTTTTGTCTGGCCAACGCGCCAACAGCGCTGGAACTACCTGAGCACCGCCACGCTGAAATCCGCCCCGGGCTCGCAGGCCTCTTACTCGAACCTGGCGTTCGATCTGCTGGCGGATGCGCTTTCAACGGCGGCGGGCAAACCTTACCCGCAGCTTTTTGAAGAGCAGATCACGCGTCCGCTGGGCATGAAAGACACCACCTTTACCCCTTCCCCGGACCAGTGCAAACGTCTGATGGTGGCAGAGAAAGGCGCAAGCCCCTGTAACAACACGCTGGCGGCCGTGGGCAGCGGCGGGGTCTATTCCACCCCTGGCGACATGATGCGCTGGATGCAGCAGTTCCTTTCTTCGGATTTTTACTCCCGCAGCAGCCAGGCCGATCGTATGCAGACCCTTATCTATCAGCGTACTCAGCTGCATCGCGTCATCGGGATGGACGTGCCGGGTAAAGCCGATGCGCTCGGCCTGGGCTGGGTCTATATGGCACCGAAAAATGGTCGTCCGGGCATCATTCAGAAAACCGGCGGCGGCGGCGGATTCATTACCTACATGGCAATGATTCCGCAGTCCAACGTGGGCGCGTTTGTGGTGGTCACCCGTTCTCCGAACACGCGCTTCGTTAATATGAGTGACGGCATCAATAACCTGGTGGCCGAACTGAGCGCCAATAAAGCCCAGGTGCTTACTGCGTCTAACTGATCTTAATATTCCGTGGGCAAGCGGTTGATGCTGACCAGCTTGCCCCGGCTCATATTGATGTAGTTCCCCTGACGCAGCGCAGCCAGGACTTCTGCAACGACCGAACGTGAAATACGTGTGCTACGCTGAATATGATTCATAACGCCAATTTTTGAGCGCAGCGAGTCATCCCACTCGGCCATATTGATCAACATCGCCCGGATCTGACTATAAGAGTTATTTCCCACCAGCTGCAGGTCACGCTTGCCCAGAATATGGTTAATCCATGACACCCAGCAGAAAGCATCCTGCCAGAGATGATTTTGCTGAATAAGTTGACGCGTGGCAGAGACCGGTAAATAAAACCCAGAACAGGTTGTGTGTGTCATCATGGAATATTCCAGATAACTATCATTTATCCATGCATTCAAACCATAGATAAAAGGTGCCTGCGCAATGCCCATCAGAAGTTCATCAGATTTACGATGGATAGCGGTAAGACCAGACTGTATTATAAAAGTAAATGGCTCATCATCATTATTGCCGGTTGTTATTAATTGCTGTGGTTCGATCTTAAAGGGGGTACCGGCGACTTCCAGACATTTTGCGAGCCGGCTTAATTCAGAAAGTGGTTTCGCATTAACGTTCATGCATACCTCAAAGCATCTGTATCTGTCGGTTCTTTATTATTTTTAAACCATATAAAAAAGCGGGGGAAAATATCCCCCGCGCTTTCTATTTACCAGGTATATTTCACACCCAGGTTTGCTCCCCAGTTCTGGTCAACGTCGCCGCCGCCCAGATAAGTCGCATCGGTGTAAGCACTGAAGTTTTTGGTGAAGCTGAACTGGGTGCCCAGCCCAACGCGAACCGCAGAGCCTTCGACGCCGTTATCAATGCTGTCAGAGTTGATATCAGCATTATTGTCAGCATCGTCATAGACGTAAGCCAGCTTGAAGTACGGGGTCAGCGCCTGTTCGCCGCCGTAGTTGAAGGTATAACCCGCATCCAGGCCAAGTTCATAACGCATGCTGTCGTAAGACTGACCATCGATACGCATGTCGTTGCTCAGCTGGTAGTCGTCGCCTGACTGGAACAGGCCGGAAATCGCCGCATAAGGGGTGATATAGCCTGAGAGGTTTGGTTTCCAGTCATAGCCCAGCTTCATCCCGAAGCCGACAGCGTCAGAGGTGGTATCACCGTCAACATACTGACCGTTGCTCATGGTTGCAGAGAGGTCATTGTTAAAGCGAGTGTAGTTCAGTGAGCTGTCGAGGAAGACGTTGTTCGCAAACGTCGCAGACGCGTAGATCATCGCAGTTTGACTGTCCTGATCGACCTGACCCGTACGATCGCTGATATCGCCTTTCGCAAAACCAGCTGCACCACCGACGATCCACTTCGCATTATTACCGTCAATCTGCGTGTCCAGACCGACCATAATGCCGCTTACGTCCTGATCGTAGCTGACGGTGCCGTTATCCGCGTCAAAATTGCCGCCGAAATAGCTCACCCACGCTCCGCCGTTGTCTGCCAGGCCATGACGGCTGTTGGTCAGACGCGTACCCACGGTATCCTGCTGGAGATTCCAGATATTGGTGTTGGCAGAAGGAATGCTCAGCGCCATGTTGGCGTAGTCAGTCAGCTCTTTCTGCTGGAGAACAACGGTGTCACCCTCCTGCTGCGCCTGATAGGTGTAAGCACCTAAATCAGCTTTGTTTGCAGCAGTAAAGCTGGCTGCGGTATCTGCGTTATTGTCGTAGACGCGAACGATCTCTTTGTTTTTGTAGTCGGCAACTGAACCAGCGCCGGTTGCATCGTCGATGCGCACCTTGTAGTTACCGGCAACGTCACCGTTCACCGCCAGATGGCCGTCGGAGTTCAGCGCGACAACACCGTAGTCATACTCCGCGTTGTAGCGATCGTTGGTGATATAGCGTGCGTTGTTCAGATCACTGTTCAGCACATAATCGCGGCTGGCAACGTTGAGCACGCCGCCATCGGTCAGTACCATATTGTGCGTATCAACCTGACCCAGACCCAGCGCCAGCTCGGCACCGTTGTCTACGGTAATGGTGTTGGCATACAGCTCTGCTGTCTCTTCAGTCAGTGCCGCACGGCTATAGCTGTCCAGATACAGGCTGTCGGTTGCCACGGCTCCGCTGTCGCCAATATTCATGGTTGAAGCATTGGTCAGGGTGATTGAATCCGCCAGCAGGCCGGAGTTTTCAACATTGACCTGAGACTGGTTGTTCACCGTCAGCGCATCAATGTTGGAGACCTTGCGGGTATCCCACTCGGAACCGTTATCCAGCGCCACATTGAACAGGCCGCTTTGGTACACCTCTTCACCGGCAACGTGACCGTTGCTGTCGAAGGTAGAATCAGGCCAGATGCTGTTCGGGGACAGAGCGTGCCAGTCAACGTTGCTGTAGCCCTGGCCATACATCTGCGCAGTGCCGATAGCTTCAACGCTGGACTGCGCTGCACCGACCCACTTGCTGCCGTTAGTCAGCGTAACATCCAGTGTATCGGTACCGTCCCAGCCGTTGGTGGTTGGGTTATAGACACCATCTTCAGTGGTATCCGTTGCCGGATCGCCATTCTCGTAGAAGTTGTTATCAAAGGTGCTGGAGAAAAGAATGTCACCCGTTACGGTAGAGTGATCGAAGGTAGCGGTGGTCTGCATGGCGTTGTCAGACGCGCCGGCCGCAACGATCAGCGCCGCATCATCCGCAGCCGAGGCGTTGGTTTCACCGTAGTCGCTCGGCTTCGCCGTTTGACCGTAGAACCCGTTGGTGCCCAGATCGCTGTACGCACCAGAGGTCAGCACGGAGTCTTTCACCACCAGCGTATCGGTAAAGACATTGCTGCTGTTAGCAACGCCTTCAACGCCGTCGTATGGTGTGTTATCCAGCTCCTGATAACCCTGCGTCAGCGTGATACCCGCGACGTGGGAGTTGTTCTGAATAACGATATCAGATTCAACGTCCAGGGTAATTGCGTTACCCAGACCATAGGTGTCCAGATAATGCGTTTCAGTATTCTCGCCATTGACGACATCATACGCGTAATGCTCGTAGGCATCGTTGATGGTGGAGTTATCAACGGTCAGGCTAAAACGATCGTACTGGGTATGACTGGTGCCGTCAGTATCCACGCCATCTGCACACGTCGTGGTCATACACTCTGACGTGATCATGCCGTTAATGGTGCTGTTAGAAATACTCAACGCGTTCGCACGGCCATTGACCCCATCATCCAGATAGTAAGTCGAAATAACACCGTTTACGGTTGATTTATTGATGACCGGATAAATGTCACCATCATGGGTGGCATCTGAGTAATCCCAATCTGCGTAGCCATAATACCACGGCGTAGATGCGGTATTATCATATCCAAAAGTATTATATGTCGTACCGGAAATATCTTTCGCATTAGCCTGAGAAGCGATAGCCAGCGTACAAGCTAATGCAAGTTGAGATACAACCAGTTTCTTTTTCCATGTTTGCATTGGGTCATCCCTCCTCAGGGACGTAAGCATGTTTGTCCGTAAATCAATTAGCAATGTTTAATTGCGGAGTGAATTATGCAGTTTCATTCAGAAAAGGTTCAATGAATGATTCGTTTAAGTCCGTATCCAGACAATCAGCAGATGTAAAACGAGAGAAAAAGAGCGCTAAATATAAATACTATAAAGAAAAAGTCAAAATAAACTAAACAAGCAAAGGTGATATAAGCTTTATAAACAGATCATTTTTATTTATACATTCCCTTCGTAATAGAATTAACATCAATAATTCGAACCGACATTCCGCAGGATTAGTTAATTATATATAATTCACTGGCAATCATAGACAGGCCGCATTAATCGGTATCAAAATGCCCACTTTAGTAAAACACCTCACTTCACTTTGAGGTACACTAACCTTCTTTGTTCCACAAACATCAGGCATACCATGACCGATTTAATTGCACGTCCCCGCCGCCTGCGTAAGTCACCCGCACTGCGCGCCATGTTTGAAGAGACAACACTGAGCTTAAACGATCTGGTGTTGCCGATTTTTGTTGAAGAAGAGATTGATGACTACAAAGCCATCGAAGCCATGCCGGGCGTGATGCGCATTCCTGAAAAATACCTGGCGCGTGAGATCGAACGCATTGCCAACGCGGGGATCCGCTCGGTGATGACCTTCGGCATCTCCCACCATACCGACGCCACCGGCAGCGATGCATGGAAAGAAGATGGCCTTGTGGCCCGCATGTCCCGCATCTGCAAAGATACCGTGCCAGAAATGGTGGTCATGTCCGACACCTGCTTCTGCGAATACACCTCCCACGGGCACTGCGGCGTGCTGTGCGATCACGGCGTGGACAACGATGCCACCCTGCTGAACCTCGGCAAGCAGGCGGTCGTGGCTGCCGCTGCGGGTGCGGACTTCATCGCGCCGTCTGCGGCGATGGACGGACAGGTTCAGGCTATCCGTCAGGCACTGGATGCGGCAGGCTTTACCGACACCGCCATCATGTCCTACTCCACCAAGTTTGCCTCCTCCTTCTACGGTCCGTTCCGTGAAGCGGCGGGTACGGCGCTGAAGGGCGATCGTAAGACCTACCAGATGAACCCGCTTAACCGCCGGGAAGCGATTCGTGAATCCCTGCTTGATGAAGCCCAGGGCGCAGACTGCCTGATGGTGAAACCTGCTGGCGCCTATCTCGATATTCTGCGCGACATTCGCGAGCGCACCGAACTGCCGCTGGGGGCATACCAGGTGAGCGGTGAATACGCGATGATCAAATTCGCCGCGCTGGCCGGTGCCATCGACGAAGAGAAAGTGATCCTCGAAAGCCTGGGCGCGATCAAACGCGCGGGCGCGGATCTGATCTTCAGCTACTTCGCGCTGGATCTGGCCGAGAAAAAAATCCTCCGCTAATCTTCACCAAACTGCAATACAACCGACATCTGCTCCTTCTACTGTCTTCGCAAGACGGCAGGAGGAGTAATCATGTTTAGCCTCAATAGCGTTCTCGACGATCTTTGGCCTCAGGCGAGGCCTGCACCCTGGCAAAAAAGTCTGTTAAAAAGGCTGTTTTACGAAGAAGAATTCCAGCAGTTTGCCGCCGCTCACCGCCACCTGAAAGGACTGGATATGGTGGAGCAAGTTCTGGAGCACCTTGATATTCTCTGCACCGTTTCCGCCCGCGATCTCGAACAAATCCCCGAACATGGCCCACTGGTTATTATTGCCAACCACCCGACAGGCACGCTGGACGGGCTGGCGCTGATGTACGCTGTCTCCCGCGTGCGGCGCGACGTTAAAGTCGTGACCAACCGGATGCTGACCCACCTTGAGCCTCTCAGTTCGCTGTTTATTCCGGTGGACAATATGGGCGGCAGGACGGCGAAATCGTCTCTGGTTCAGATGGAGCAGCATCTGCAAAACGCGGGCGTGCTGATCTTCTTCCCGGCGGGTGAAGTTTCACGTCCCACGCGCAAAGGCATTCGCGATAAAAAATGGCACTCCGGCTTTATCAAACTCGCCAGCAAGCTGCGCGCCCCGCTGCTGCCGGTGCATATTCAGGCGCATAACAGCCTGCTCTTTTATGCCAGTACGCTGGTGTCGCCGACATTGTCGATGCTGCTGCTAATGCAGCAGATGTTCCGCCGCCGCCACAGCCAGCTGCCGATTAAAATCGGCCAGCAAATCGCCTGGCATCACTGGCATAGCGCCACTCTTTCGTCACGTGAGATGGCCGAGCAGTGCCGTCAGCACGTGATGCGTCTTGGCAAGGGATTGCCTGGCGTCTTCAAAACCCAGTGCGCCATTGCTCGTCCGGAAGACCGGGCCACCCTGAAACGCGAGCTGGCGCAGGCGGAGTGTCTGGGTAAAACCAGCGACGGTAAAACCATCTACCTGTGGCAGCGCAACGGGCAGGAAGAGGCGCCTCTTCTGCGCGAACTGGGCCGCCTGCGCGAGATTGCGTTTCGCGCGGTGGAGGAAGGGAGCGGTAAACGCCGGGACACCGACAGCTACGATGACGATTATCTGCACCTGATCCTCTGGGATGAAGAGGATCTGGAGATCGTCGGGGCGTATCGCTTTATGCCGACGGCCATGCAGATCGAAAAACGCGGCGTTGAAGGTCTGTACAGCTACAGCCTGTTCCACTACGACGACAAAATGCAGGACGTGCTTGAGCACGGCATTGAGCTCGGGCGCAGCTTTATTCAGCCGCGCTACTGGGGGCGTCGCGGTCTGGACTATTTATGGTCCGGCATCGGGGCTTACCTGGCGCGTTACCCACATTATCGCTACCTGTTTGGCCCCGTCTCCATCTCCGGCGGCTTACCGCCTGCGGCACGGGATCTGCTGGTCGCCTTTTACCGCCTGTGGTTCCCCGCGACGCATCCGCTAGCCGCGTCACGTCAGCCGTATCCGGCATCCTTACCGGACGTGCTGGCACAGTTTGGCGGCGTGGATTACGTGGACGATTTGACGAAGCTGAAATCCCTGCTCGGCAATCTGGGCTGCGGCATACCGCCGCTGTATAAACAGTATTCCGAGCTATGCGAGCCCGGCGGCGTGCAGTTTATTGATTTTGGCAGCGACCCGGCGTTCAACAACTGCGTAGACGGTCTGGTGCTGGTGGATTTGTGCTACCTGAAGGCGAACCGCTATCAGCGGTATATTGAGGCGCACCTTTAATTGGCCGGCAATTGTGCACCGTTTACGCCGGGTGGCGCTGCGCTTACCCGGCCTACGGGTACTCCAGGATCAGGGGCGGTAAAACGGCTTATCGCCCAAAATCGTCGCCCGCTGCATAATCCGGCGCTGCGGCAGATAGTCCGCGTTGGCGTAGTGCTGCGTCACGCGGTTATCCCAGATCGCCAGGTCGTTCTCCTGCCAGCGCCAGCGCACCTGAAATTCCGGTTTAGTGATATGTGCGAACAGGAAACCTAACAGCGCGTCGCTCTCTTTTTCCGTCACGTCCACAATGCGCGTCGTGAATCCTTCGTTCACGAACAGCGCCTGCTTGCCCGTGACCGGATGGGTGCGCACCACCGGGTGCAGCAGCGGCGGATGCTTCGCCACCGCCTCCAGCCAGCGCTGATGCTCCTCTTCGCTTTTACGGTACTTGTATTCCGGGAACGATTTTTTGAAGTCGTGCTCCGCCCGCAGGCCGCTCAGCAGCGTCCGGAACGGCGCAGAGAGCGCCTCAAACGCCGCAATCCCGCTCGCCCACAGCGTATCGCCGCCGGTCTCTGGCAGTAATTTTGCTGCCAGAATTGCCCCTGCGGGCGGCGTCTCGATAAAGGTGACGTCCGTGTGCCAGTTGTCGTTGTCCGGCGGGTTATCGTTGTGGGTATCCAGAACGATAATCTCCTCTACCCCTTCCGCATGCGGATAGACCGGGTGAATATGCAGGTCGCCAAAACGCAACGCCAGCGCGCGCTGCTGCTGCGGGGTGATCGCCTGCTCGCGAAGGAACACCACCTGATGGCGCAGCACCGCGTGGTACAGCTGCTCAAACTGGTTATCGCTCAGCGGGCGGGACACATCCAGGCCCGACACCTGCGCACCAATGTACGGCCCCAGCGGGGTGATGGTCAGTCGTTCACTCATTGTATTTCTCCATGCCAGGGCGTCAGGCGGCGCTGTAGCGCGCGCAGCCCCAGTTCTAATCCGAAGGCGATCGCGGCAATCACCGCGATCCCTGCCAGCACCACGTCAGTCGCCAGGAACTCTCCCGCCGACTGAACCATAAACCCTAATCCTCGCGTGGCGGCGATCAGCTCTGCCGCCACCAGCGTGGACCAGCCCACGCCGAGGCCGATGCGCAGCCCGGTTAAAATCTCCGGCAGCGCGCCGGGTAGAATCACGAACAGCAGCACCTGCGTACGGCTGGCCCCCAGCGACTGCGCCGCACGAATGCGCACCTGCTGGGCACTCTTCACGCCCGCCAGCGCCGACATGGCAACCGGCGCGAAAATCGCCAGATAAATCAGCAGAATTTTCGACGTTTCGCCGATACCGAACCAGATCACCATCAGCGGCAAATAGGCCAGCGGCGGCACCGGGCGGTAAAGCTCAATCAGCGGGTCAAGGATGCCACGCACAGTCGGGCTTAGGCCCATCGCGATCCCGACCGGGATACCGATAACCACCGCCGCCAGCAGCGCCACCAGAATGCGCGTCAGGCTTGCGCCGAGATGCTGCCAGAGCGTAGCGTCCATAAAGCCCTGCGGCCCGGCGATGGAGATGAGTTTCGCCAGCACCTGTCCCGGCGGTGGCAGAAACAGCGGGCTGACCCACTGCTGGGCCGCAACCGCCCACCACGCTGCCAGCAGCACCAGCAGCGTGCCGACACTCAACGTGAGCGGGCGCGAGAACGGCCAGCGCAGCGCCGGACGCGTGCGGCGCGTTTTTTCACTAAAGACGATGCTCATGAGAAGGCCTCCCGCTGTTCGAACACGCGGCTTAAGACGTATTCACGCTGCTCAATAAACCGCGGATCGGATTTGATGCTGCGCACCGGCTCCCCCGCGACGTAGCGACGGGCAAATTCAAGCGGCAGCCGCTCCAGCACGCGCCCCGGCCCCGGCGACAGCAGCACCAGCTCGGTCGCCATAAACACCGCCTCTTCGATATCGTGGGTAATTAACAGCACCTGCTTGCCCGTCTCATGCCACAGGCGCAGCAGCAGGGTTTGCATCTGCTCGCGGGTAAAGGCGTCCAGCGCCCCGAACGGCTCGTCCAGCAGCAACAGCTGCGGATTCGCCGCCAGCGCGCGGGCGATCCCGACGCGCTGACGCTGGCCACCGGAAAGCTGCCAGATAAAGCGTTTTTCCGCCCCTTCCAGCCCCACTTTTTTCAGCATCGCCCGCGCGGTTGCCAGCCGCTGTTCACGGTTCACGCCCGCAAGCTGGAGCCCAAACGCCACGTTCTCCTGCACGTTGCGCCACGGAAGCAATCCTTCGTTCTGAAAGACCACGCCGCGCTCGGCGCCAGGGCCATCCACCTTTTTGCCTTCCAGCTGAATGGTGCCGTGCTGATACGGTACAAACCCGGCGATCAGATTCAGCAGCGTGGTTTTTCCGCAGCCGGACGGGCCGAGCACCACCAGCAGTTCACCGCTGCCCAGCGTCAGGTTGATGTCCTCCAGTGCGGGTTTACCACCGTAATCGGCATACAGGTTCGTAATGTTCAGCATGGCGGACTCCTTATTTCACAAAGCGGTCGGTGACGTACTGACTGTAATCCGCCGCGACCGCAGGCACTTTGCCCTGCTCTTTCAGGAAGGTGGCGGTATCTACAATCGCTTTGCTCACCGGCCCGTTTAACTGCTGCACCTGCTGCGCGGGGGTCAGATAGGTATTGCCCCTCACCAGCCCCGGCACGTCCGCTTCCGGCACGCCGCTCAGGCGGGAGAGTTTTTCCAGATTGGCGGGCTGCTTCAGCCACTCATCCGGGTTGCTGATGTACGGCTGCTGAGCGGCAATCGCGCTTTTCGCGAAGGCTTTGACTACCTCAGGATGTTTCTCGGCGAAGTCTTTACGCACCACCCACACGTCGAGGGTTGGCGCGCCCCACTGGCCCACTTTTTCGGAGTCGGTCAGCACGGTGCCGTCTTTTTCCAGCTCGTTTACTGCCGGTGCCCACACGTAGGCCCCGTCAATATCCCCGCGCTGCCAGGCGGCGATTATCGCCGGCGGCTGAAGATTGATGATTTGCACCTGCCCCGGCTTGATGCCCCAGTGTTTGAGCGCCGCCAGCAGGCTGTAGTGGGTGGTGGAGATAAACGGCACGGCGATGCGTTTGCCGATCAGGTCTTCCGGTTTGGTGATGTTTTTCTTCACCACCAGCGCTTCGGAATTACCGAGCTGAGAGGCGAGGAGGAAAACCTCAATCGGTACCTGCTGGCTGGCCGCGACCGCCAGCGGGCTGGAGCCGATATTGCCAATCTGCACGTCGCCGGACGCTAACGCACGCACGACGGACGCGCCGCTGTCGAACTTGCGCCAGTCGACTTTCGCGCCGCTCTCCTTCGCAAAGGTATTGTCCGCCTGCGCAACCTTCGCCGGCTCAGCCGAGGTTTGATACGCGACGGTAACGTCCACCGCCTGCGCCTGAAATGTCCACAGCGCCAGCGCGCCGAGAAGTGTGATTCGCGATGAAATTGCCATAGTGCCTGCTCCCCTGTTGTTATGAGGGCAGTATTTCCGGCGCGGGAATTTTGATAAAGGAATAAAAAAGAATCGCTAATGACGATTCGTTTTTAGAAAAAAAGCGGGAAAGGATAGTTGATTTTGTGCGGTTGGTTTGTGCCGGGTGGCGCCTGCGCCTTACCCGGCACAAACTCAGCGCTGCGCGTTCAGCTCTGCAATATCCTTCGGCGTGGTGCGACAACATCCGCCGATTAACTTCGCTCCCGCCGCCAGCCACTGCGGCAGATACCCCGCCAGCGTCTCGCACGCTTCGCCGTGGTGGTGCCAGGTTTTGGTTACCGCATCATAATGCTCGCCCGAGTTCGGGTAGACCACCAGCGGCAGCGGCGTCAGGCTTTGCAACTGCTTCAGCGCCGCCGTGGTGTTTTCCAGCGCGATACAGTTGATGCCCAGCGCGACGACCTGCGGATAGTCCTCCAGAGAAGAAACCACCTCCCGCAGCGGCGTACCGTCGCTCAGGTGCTCGCTATCGCGCAGGGTGAAGGAGAACCACGCCCGCGCGCGGGGATATGCCGTCAGCAACGCGGCCAGCGCCTTTATTTCCGTGAACGACGGCAGCGTTTCGCAGGCCAGCAGGTCTGCCCCCGCGTCCAGCAGCGCTTCCACGCGCGGGCGATGGAATTCTGTGAATTCTTCGGCACTGCGCACGTAGTCGCCGCGATACTCTGAGCCGTCTGCCAGATACGCGCCGTACGGCCCAACGGAGCCCGCTACCAGCAGCGTGCCCGCGTGCGGGTTTTCGGCCAGGTACGCTTCGCGCGCCTTACGCGCCAGCTCCACGCTTTTGCCAATCAGCGCGCGGGACTGCGCCTCATCCAGACCGCGTGCCGCAAAGCCCGCAGGCGTGGCCTGGTAGCTGGCGGTGATCGCCACCTGCGCGCCCGCGCGGTAGTAATCAAGATGCACTTCACGGATAAGATCCGGGTTTTCCACCAGCACTTTGGCCGACCAGAGGCTGTCTGCAAGGTTACAGCCGCGCGCTTCCAGCTCCGTTGCCATTGCGCCATCCAGCACCACAAACGGCTGTTTTTCAAGGATGGCGGTAAGCGGATTATTCTGCGACATGTTCAGGCTCCTGCGATGTCATATTTCGGGTCAGGTAGTAGGCACCATAACACAGGGCGACGAACGGAAGCCCGCAATAAAGGGCAATGCGCTGGCTGGGGTCAAACCACAGGCCGACGCAGGCCACCACGCAGAGGATAAAACCGAGCACCGGCACCAGAGGATACCACGGCGCGCGGTACTGCAGCGCAGAGAGCGGCTGACCGGACTGCAGATGACGGCGACGGAAAACGAGGTGCGACGCGCAGATGCTGATCCACACCGCCACCACCGCAAAGCCAGAAATGGCCGAGAGTGCGACAAACACCGTGTCCGGGGCCACCACGCTTGAGAACAGCGCCAGCACGCCGCCGAGCATGGAAACCGAGAGCGCCGTCAGCGGCACGCCGTTTTTGTTCACGCGGGCAAAGCAGCGCGGGAGCGTTTTCTCATTCGAGAGCGACCACAGCATGCGCCCGGAGGCGTACAGCCCGGAGTTCGCCGCCGAGAGGATCGCCGTCAGGATCACGAAGTTAAAAATATCAGCGGCATAAGGAATACCGACCTTTTCAAACACCAGCACGAACGGGCTTTTTTCCACGCCCGCCTGCTGCATCGGGATCAGCGCCGCCAGCACAAACACGGTGCCGATAAAGAAGATGATCAGCCGCGCGATGGTGGTGCGGATCGCAACCGGAATGACCTTGTGCGGATTTTCCGTTTCACCCGCCGCGATGCCGATAAGCTCGGTCCCGGAGAAGGCAAAATTCACCGCCACCATGGTCATCAGGATCGGCAGACCGCCGTGCGGGAACCAGCCCTCGGCGGTGAGGTTGCTTAAGCCCGGCGCGGGTGAACCGTCCTGCATCGGGATGAAACCAAAGACCGCCGCCCCGCCGAGGATGATAAAGGCGATGATGGTGATGACCTTCACCAGCGAGAACCAGAATTCCCCTTCGGCAAAGAAGCGCGTGGAGATGACATTAAGGCCGAAAATCACCACGCAAAAGACTACGCACCACGCCCAGACGGGCACCTGCGGGAACCAGTACTGCATGCAGAACCCGGCGGCGGTAAAGCTCGAGCCGAGCGCCACCGTCCAGGTGAGCCAGTAGAGCCACGCCACGGTATAGCCCGTCGCCGGGCCGAGATAGCGGGCGGCATAGACGTGGAACGCGCCGGTTTCCGGCATCGCCACGGAGAGCTCGCCCAGACACTGCATCACCAGCCAGACCACCAGCGCGCCGATCAGGTACGCCAGCAGCGTGCCCGCCGCACCGGTGGTGGAAATGATGTATCCGGTATTAAAGAATAACCCTGTCCCAATCACGCCGCCCAGTGAGAGCATAATCAGGTGGCGTGTTTTCATGGTGCGCTTAAGCTGTCCATTTTCTTGTTGTGTTTGCATATTACCTTCTATACGTATGGACATCTAAACATCCAAAGAAGGTGTTATACCGCGATTGTTAATAAAAAGCTAGATGACCAGACGTAAACGGGCACGCCGCGCGCTGAGTCTGGGGTGGGTTGTGAGGATCACATAAAGAATGGGACGCCAGGCCATAAGCACCTCCGCAAGCAGATACTAACAGCATGGTGCGGAACCTGCGATCTTCGGTCAGTCGAAAGTGCTATCCGTGAAGCGCAAATTCATACTGCGATATTGCTGAACTGACCGCCGGGTTGGTAATTCTCGCAATCGGTTCTATAGTCGTCACAGTTTCTTAGTAACCAGGACTGACTGATGCGCTTTAACGGACTGACCAAAGGTTTCTTTATTTTCATTCTCGCCCTTGTGACCTGGGCCTTCTTCGACGTGCTGTCGCCCTATTTCTCCGCGATACTGTGGGCCGCTATTCTGACCGTCATTTTCAACCCGGTAAAAAACAAATTGCGCGCCGCGCTGGGGGATCGCAACGGGCTGGCCTCGCTGCTGACGATTGGCATTATCTGCCTGATCGTCTTTATCCCGCTGATGGTGATCCTCTCCTCGCTCGCCATTGAGCTGAACGTGGTTTACACGAAGCTTCAGGAGAACAACACCCAATTCCCGGAGGTGGTGGCGAGCATCTTCAACCACTTGCCGGACTGGGCCAGCGGCTTCCTGGCGGATCACAACCTGACCAACGCGGCGCAGATCCAGAAAAAACTCTCCGACGTTGCGCTGCAGGGCGGGCAGTATCTGGCAGGCAGCGCGTTCCTGATCGGCAAAGGCACGTTTGGCTTTGCGATTAGCTTCGGCATCATGCTTTATCTGCTGTTCTTCCTGCTGAAGGATGGACCGTATCTGGTACGCCAGATCCTCGACTCCCTGCCGCTGTCTGATTTTGTTAAACAGCACCTGTTCGCCAAGTTCGTCGGCGTCTCCCGGGCGACGGTGAAAGGGACGGCAGTGGTGGCCGTCGTTCAGGGCACGCTCGGCGGGATCGCGTTTGCCATCGTGGGCATCGACGGCAGCGTGCTCTGGGGTGCGCTGATGGCGTTCCTCTCGCTGGTCCCCGCCGTCGGCTCGGCGATTGTCTGGGTGCCAGCCGCCATTTACCTGTTCGCCACGCACCAGATCTGGCAGGGGCTGTTTATTGTTGGCTTCTTCGTGATTATTGTCGGGCTGGTGGACAATATCCTGCGCCCGCTGCTGGTGGGGAAAGACACCAAAATGCCGGACTACCTGATTTTGATCACTACCCTCGGCGGCATGGAGCTGTACGGCATTAACGGCTTTGTGATTGGGCCGCTCATCGCCGCGCTGTTTATCGCCTGCTGGAACCTCTTCTCCGGCCGCGATCACGCGGGGAATGCCGAAGAGCTGGACGCCGAGTTCATCGAAGAGGGAAAAAACTCTCCAGATTTGTAGGGACGTGACGATAACGACCACATCAGGCGGCGCTGTGCCGCCTTTTTTTCGCCTTAAATCATACGTTTTCTATAATTTGAAGAACGCCATCCTCTTTATGCGGTAAAAGGATCTCCAGGTGCGAATCGCGACAATAACCAACTGGGCCTACGGTGCCACGGTCTGCCTGACTATCGCCTCCGGCATTATCATGCTGATGGCCTCCGGTGCGGACACCGCCGAACGTCAGGCCATTGAACTACGTCAAAATTTTGATGAGCTTACAGAAAATATTGAAACCGACGCCTGGAAACAGTCCGATTTAGCGCGCCTGTATGTCATCAAAAAAAATCCGCAAATCCTGGATGAGTACAATGCGTCAGAGAAAAAACTGAAGAGCATCGAGCTGAAGCTGGAGAAACTGCAGGACACCGGCGCTTCAGATGACGAGCTGGCCCTGCTGCATGATGGTTTAAAAATCATTGATGCACTGCAGGATGAGCAGCAGGCGGCACTGACGAGCGCGGCCCGGGGTGAAGATGCGCAGGCCGTTGCCCTGCTCTATGGCATGCCCTACGAGCAGGAGCTTGAGCGCGCACAAACCCAAATCGATCGCTTTCGCCAGATACTCGACAAACGTGTCATCGCCTCCGTGCGGGAGGCGACGAAAAAATCGAAAGCGCTGCGCACGGCTTCTGAAGTGATGGTTGGCCTGACCGCCCTGCTGTTCTTGTTTGTGCTCGGCTTTATATTAAAACGCCGCGTGCTGCGACCGGTGGTACGCCTGAGCGACGTGGTTCACCGTCTGGCCTCTCAGGACTTCGCGGTCGAAACGCCCAACTTTAACCAGATTGATGAGATTGGCGATATGGCCCAGGCCATCCGCATCTTTCGTGAAAACGGCCTTGCGCGACAGCGTCTGGAAAAAGAGCGTGACGCCGACTGGGCCATCCGCGAGCTGCTGGCGCGCATGACGCAGCGGCTGCAGGGGTGTGAAAACTTTGACGATGTGATCAACGTGGCGGAGCTGTTTGCGCCCAATATCGCGCCGGGGATAGCGGGCCGGCTCTACGTTTTTGACCGCGATCCGTGGCAAATGCGCTGCGTCGCCCAGTGGCTTTCACCGGCAGATGATGAGGCCACGTTCCACCCCGATGCGTGCTGGGCCGTGCGTCGCGGTCAGAGCCATCCGCCGGTTAACGGTGAACCGGATGTCGCCTGCTATCATCTCCCGGAATCACAGGCGGAAAGCGCGCTGTGCGTACCGCTTATCGCCCAGGGCGAGGCCATTGGGTTGCTCTCGTTCCAGAACATCACCCCGGAAAATGCTCCTGCACGCGCGTATCTGGAACTGATGGCCGAGGCGCTCGGACTGGCGCTGGCGAATCAGCGCCTGCGCGACGCGCTGCTGGAAAAAGCCTTGTTTGACCCGCTTACCGGCCTGCGTAATCGTCATCATCTGGAAGACACCCTGCACACGCAAATGACGCAGGCCATGCGCAACGGCGAGCCGTTAAGCTGCATGATGATCGACATCGATCACTTTAAAAGCATTAACGACCGCTTCGGTCACGAGGCCGGCGATCAGGTAATCAAAAACGTGGCGACGATTGTTCAGCGGGCCGCGCACGACGGCGGGCTGGCATTCCGCTACGGGGGCGAGGAGTTTCTGGTTCTGCTTCCCGGGGCCGGTGAAGCAGAAGCGCACGCCTGCGCGCAGAAGATTTACAACGGCGTGCATGCGCTATCGCTTCGCTACGGGCTGACCGAGATTGGGCCGGTGGATGTGTCGATTGGTATCGCCAGCTATCCAGAGCATGCTCAAAGTGACAACCTGCTGCGCGCCGCGGACGTGGCACTGTACCGGGCGAAAGAGCTGGGACGCTCGCGAATTGTGAGTTTTGGGATGCTGGAGGCGGGCTAGACCGCCCGCCGGGTGGCGAACGCGAAAATATCTGGCATCAAAAAATTATAAACTTTTCGTGATATTCTTTTTTAATAAAGTTTACCTTATATACTCTTCTCAGAGCGTAAAACGCACGTTATAAAAATAGTGGCTTTTCAGTCTATTATTCTTTAGCGCGTCTATAATCGCCTCATCATAAAAATATCCTCTGGCATATTACCGCGATTATAAAAAAATAATCGCCTCAACTTTATCCCTGTATTAATGCGTGGCTCGCAGATGTTCGTGCGCGTGTCAGGCATTATTCTTTCACACTGGAAAAACGTCTATGTCTAATGTGGATTTACGATCCAAAAAATCCTGGGTAGCGCTGGCCATCATCGCCGCGATCGTGGGCGCGATAGCATCCGCATTTGCGTGGACGGCGGGTTGGATCGGTTCTCGCACCACCAGTCAGGCATTAGTCTCGGAAACACCAACGCCGTTTCCTCCCGGATTTCGCCGGGCACATGGCAAAGGAATGTGTTTTACGGGAAACTTCATTCCAGCCGGTTCAGCAACGTCTTTGTCAACCGCGCGCCTTTTTTCCCAGCAGCACACCCCTGTTGTCGGACGGTTTTCCATCGGCACTGGCGACCCCCACGCGGCGGATAGCTCAACGAAAACCCTGAGCATGGCCCTGATGTTCAGAACAGACGATAACCAGCAGTGGCGTATGGCGATGAACAACGAACCCTTCTTTGCGACCCGGGACCCTGAAGGATTTCTGGCGCTGCACCAGGCAACCGCGCCAGACCCGGCCACCGGCAAGCCGAATCCACAGCGCCTCGCGGCATTCTTAAAAGCCTATCCGGAAGCAGAGAAATACCTCAAATGGGCGGCACAAAAGCCCGCCCCCGGGAGCTTTGCCGGCGCAACGTTCTACAGCATTAACGCCTTTTACCTCGTGGACGGTCTCGGAAATCGCCAGGCGGTACGCTGGATGATGCGCCCGCACGATCCTTTTGTGTCGCTGAGCGAGGAGCAGCGCCAGAAGGCCGATCGCAACATCATGTTCGAGGGCGTCAGCCAGAGGCTTGCTCAGAAGCCTCTCTACTGGGATTTTGTTCTGCAACTCGCCCAGCCGGGCGATCCGGTGGATGACCCTTCCCGGCCGTGGCCTAACGATCGCAGGCAGATCGTGGCCGGTACGCTGGAAGTGGTGCGCGTCGAAGCCCAGGCTGACGGTCCGTGCCGCGACGTTAACTTCGACCCCTCGACGGTTCCTTCGGGTGTGAACGTGTCTGACGATCCGGTGTTAAACGCGCGTTCTGCCGCGTATTCACACTCCTTTAGTCGCCGGGAACGGGAAATTGGTTACGGCAAAGCCACCGAAGCTGTTGAAAAGCAGGAGGTAAAATGAACCCGAATCAAGAACACGGAAAAGCGCCGCAGCATTTCAACGCCCTGGCAAGAGGACTACACTGGCTAATGGCGGCGATGATTCTGGCCATGCTGTTTATTGGTACCGCAATGATGACGACGCTTCATCACCGGATTGCGCTTATCGACCTGCATCGCCCTCTGGGGATTGCCATATTACTGCTGGCGCTGCTCCGTCTGGTGAACCGACTTCGTAGCAAGACGCCCCGGCTGCCTGCTGATTTACCCTTCTGGCAAGTGCTTGCGGCTAAAGCGTCGCACTGGCTGCTGTATGCGCTCATGCTGGCAATGCCATTTTTGGGCTGGGCGCAGCTGTCGGCAGCAGGCTTGCCCGTCGTCATGTTCGAGGGATTTAATCTCCCACCGATTTTGCCAGTAAGCCCAACCCTTTTCGCCTGGTGCCACGATGCGCATAGCCTTCTGGCAAAACTCCTTTTTGCCGTGGTGCTATTACATATTTCTGCTGCATTAGTACATGCCTGGATCTACCGGGATAGCGTTTTTGCCAGCATGACGAAAAGCGGCAACCAGAAAAATTAAATAAAAAAAGGCCTTTTTATCCGCTCTCGAATAAAAAATCGCCGGAGTGTGATAATTAAACGGCACAATTAGCGCGACATATAAATTGGCGAAAAATAACCAGGCGTCGTTGTCCCGGTAACCTGCAGTCTGGGGCATCCGACGTTATGGTTAGCAACGCTGCCCGGGCTATGCCTCGTGCGCGTCAATAAAAAACGATCGTTTTTTAGCCGAAAGCGACTTTATTCACATAATGGTCGCGTACTTAAAAAAAGAAGCACTCCCAGTGCTGTAAAACCCGCTCGCACCAAACCACTTCAACTCGATGATTTTAAAACATTTTCCTGCAACGCATATCCAAAAACGGTAGCGTCTCAACAAAATACATAAACTAGTAGGATAACTAAATTATAATTCATATACTTCTGTGCAAAAGTGGAGGCCATAATGCGATTAATCCTAATGCTGGTATGCTGTCTGGTTCAGAGTTTAGCCTGGGCGGGTGAACTGCCGAAACCCGCCGGAAAACCCATTTTGACGATTTACGGGAATATAGAAAATACTAACGAAGATGGAAAAGCAGTGTTTGATCTCGCAAGCCTTGAAAAACTCGGCATGGTGAGTTTCGAGACGACATCTCCCTGGTATACGGGCAGGACAAAGTTTGAGGGTGTTCCAATGAACAAACTCATGGATTATGTTGGAGCAAAGGGTTCTGTCGTTAATGTTATTGCCCTTAATGATTACGCTACCGCTATTCCTCTCAGCGATTTTAAGAAATATAATGCTATTCTTGCCTTAAAGATTAATGGCGAATATATGCGTATCCGCGATAAAGGCCCATCATTCATTGTATACCCTTATGACAGTCTTCCTGAGTTGAATAATCAAATTTATTACTCGCGTTCAGCATGGCAGGTTAGCAAAATGAAGATTGAATAGCAGTTCAGGAGAACATAATGAACAGGATACTGGTTGGTATCATTTTTTCTCTTTTTATCACGACGGGATATATTGCATTTCTTGTTTACGATCGTCAGCAAGAGCTGCAAAAACTGACTCACTACACTGAGTCCTGGTCCGTGGCTCAACTGGTATCAGAGTATTACCGATTTGAATCATGGCTTGGTCTATACGCAACCGATACCGATGACGTTACGATAGACCAGGCCCGCATGCGTCTCGAAATTATGCTCAGCCAGGGCGAGTTACTGAACGGGGGAGACTTAGGCCGCTATATTGAGAGCGATAAAACGCATCAAGAGATCGCTGCACGCCTGAAAGAAATACTGGCGTATCTGGACAGTAACCTGGAAAAAATGAGCCATGAAGAATTAAAAAAGTTCCTGGCAAATATGCACCTGCTCGACGCGCCGCTCAGTCAACTGTCTTCAAGCGCATTAACCAAAGATATTAACACAATTAATGAATCCAACCATAAAATACAGATCCTATATTATATTTACTCTGTACTTTCGTTACTTCTGGTGATATTAAGCTTTATTCTGGGGTTCTTAATGATCTATCAGAATAAAAATATTCTTAAAGCCCACATGCAGGTTAAAACCCTCGCTGACGAACTTCAGCGGTCAAAAGAAACGCTGCAAATACAGAATTCGAAGCTGGAATATGATGTGTATCATGACTCCCTTACCGGCATGAAAAACCGTCTGTTCTTCTGGGACGATCTCAATAAAATTACCCTTCAGGCAGATAAAAACCATACCCCTGTCACGGTGATGTTATTTGATTTAGATCGGTTCAAAGAGGTCAACGATACCTATGGCCATGACGCTGGCGATTTACTGTTGAATCAGGTATCCCGACGGCTTACCTCAATGAGTAACGCGACGGATACGTTTTACCGCCTGGGCGGTGACGAATTTGCACTTCTCTCCAGCGGCCTGACCGAGAACGCAGCGGTTTCGCGCGCCAAAGAGATCAGCGCTCACATCAGTCTGCCCTATACGATCAATAACCAGCTGATAAAAATTGCCACCTGTGTAGGTATCGTTTTATCTGATAATGAGCGGCGCTCGGATTATCTCTATAAATTTGCCGATCTGGCCCTCTACGAAGCCAAAAAAGAGGGCTCACAGCAGATAAAAGTCTTCCGTCAGTGGATGCTGCAGAAGCTGCAGGAAAGCAGAACCCTTGAGCATGATATGGCTCTCGCGATCAGCAACCATGAATTCGTTGTTTATTACCAGCCTATTGTCGATTCATTCAGCAATGAAATTTACGGCTATGAAGCGCTTATTCGCTGGATACACCCGGTAAAGGGGATTTTGTCGCCTGATTACTTTATTTCTGTTGCTGAAAAAACAGGGATGATCAATGAGATTGGCAAAAATGTGCTTGAACTTGCCTGCCGGGAGGCGGTTTCCTGGGCGGTTCCGGCCAGAATCTCGGTAAACGTCTCACCTGTTCAGCTGGGGACTAAATCATTTACTGCAATGGTTCAGTCCATCCTGAAAGAGACAGGCCTGCCGGCCAGCCGACTTGAGCTGGAAGTTACGGAGTCATCGCTCTTCAGTGACAGCAACACGCCGCTCACTATTCTCAAAAAACTCAGATCGCTGGGGGTAAAAATCTCCATTGATGATTTCGGAACGGGTTATTCCTCGCTCTCGAGGCTGAGTGAACTCAATTTTGATAAAATTAAAATTGATAAATCCTTTGTGAATCCGATATCCACCCAAGACGATGCGCTTAATATCGTTAAACTGATAACCGGCATGGCGAAGAGCCTCAATATGCGGGTCATTGCAGAAGGTGTGGAAACTGAAGCGCAGCTTGAACGGCTTCAGGCGCTGGGCTGCGATCTCGTGCAGGGCTATCTGTTCGGAAAGCCACAGGCTGAAATCGATAAAAATATAAAAAACGGTACAGTGTGATCTTACCGGGATCACACTTTTCAACCCTGGGTATACACATACAATGACCGGGTGTTATCATTCACCCCGTAAATACCTTTCAACTCAATCCGAGGCTTTGATGCTGGAGAATGTAATCATCCGATAATCAGCTCCCCGACCTTTTCAGGCCGGACTGATTATCAATGCGCCGAAATCGAATGCGGACACCGCTGTGTGTTTGCACGTTTTGCACATGATGATTAAACAGGTTTTCCAGTATGAATTTATCCCGTCAGGAACAGCGTACCTTACACGTTCTCGCCAAAGGTGGCCGTATTGTGCACGTCCGCGATACGTCCGGCCGCGTCACCGCCGTTGAATGCTACAGCCGCGAAGGGCTATTGCTCAGCGACTGCACGCTCGCCGTCTTCAAAAAGCTCAAAACCAAAAAGCTGATCAAATCCGTTAACGGTCAGCCCTACCGCATCAATACTACCGGGCTGAACAACGTCCGTGCCCAGCCTGATAATCGTTAAGGAGAGGATGATGGATATCCCACGCATATTTACTGTTAGCGAAAGCGAACACCGCATTCATAACCCCTTCACGCCAGAAAAGTACGCCACGCTCGGGCGCGTGTTACGCATGAAGCCAGGCGCGCGCCTTCTCGATCTCGGCAGCGGTTCGGGAGAGATGCTCTGCACCTGGGCACGCGATCACGGGATTACCGGTACCGGCATCGACATGAGCCCGCTCTTTACCGCGCAGGCAACGCGGCGCGCAGAGGCGCTCGGCGTCAGCGAACGCGTCCATTTTGTGCATAACGACGCGGCTGGCTACGTGGCTGATGAACAATGCGACGTGGCGGCCTGTGTTGGCGCCACATGGATTGCTGGCGGCGTTGCCGGGACGATGGACCTGCTGGCACAAAGCCTTAAGCCCGGGGGAATCATGCTCATCGGTGAACCTTACTGGCGACAGGTTCCCGCAACGGAGGAGACGGCTCGGGCTTGCGGCGTCTCCTCCACCGCAGACTTTCTCACCCTGCCCGACCTTGTCGCGTCTTTCGATCGCCAGGGCTATGACCTGGTCGAAATGGTGCTGGCAGATCAGGAAGGCTGGGACAGATACGAAGCTGCGAAATGGATGACCCTGCGCCGCTGGCTGGATCAAAACCCCGACGATGATTTTGCACAGGAGGTGCGCGCGGAGCTGACGGTAGCGCCTAAGCGCCATGTAGCTTACACAAGGGAATATATTGGCTGGGGCGTGTTTGCGTTAATTGAACGATAGGAGGGAGTGGCGGTATAGCCTTTTGGGGCTATACCGGCCTTAAGCATGAAGCGCTCAGCATTGTGAACGCTGCGCTACGCCTGGCATGAAAAAACTTCTATCATTGCTTTTTCTGTTACCGCATTCACAGGCGCTTTATGGACACCCCTTCTTTTCTCTATTTATTGCTCTTCCCGGCCAAAAAGATGATGAAAGTGGGTAAAGCCAATAATATCTATAACCGCATTCAGTCGCTAAAACGGGTCTGGGGCGATGTGGATTATGCCCATTCTTACCGCATTGCGTTACCGCAGTCCGAGGTCTTTAAGCTGGAAAAAATGCTGCATTTTCTTTTGGCCAAATATCAAACGGGCATTGATGCCGGCGACGGCTATACCGAGCTGTTTTCCATTGAGGCGCTGGAGCCCGCCATTAAGCATATTCATTACGTCATTGAGCATGGGGTCATTGATGCTCAGCTCCTTCAGGGAATCGAAAAGCCACAGCTTCGGCCCGGCAAAAGCGCGGCGCATCGCCACGCGAAAATGAAAAAGCGGTCAGATACTATGATTAACAACGTTGTCAGGGTGACGGAACAGTTCAGCAGGATAAATCGTTTACTGCTTATCTTGCTATTTAAGCAGCACCGCCTTCGTTATCAATATGACATTGAAGGTAATACCATACTGTTTCGGATAGCAGACAACCGTACTGACCAACGCGATGCTCACAAAATAATGCGCATGTTCAGCTTTTTTATTGAAGACTTCAGATACTTGGGAGGGACCAACTACTGCTCGGGGGTCTTTGGTGAAGGCACGGTCACGCAATACAACGTGGAGTTGATTTCAGGCGACCCTGACGCACATCCTCTGGTGGCCTATCTCGCCTCGCAAACAGAGCGCTTGTTTAATAAATTGCCATCGCGATCGGCGTTATTAATGGAAGATCTGCCGATACTGGAATCGAGCCGAATCCTGCGTAGGGTATTACAGAGTGATGACGAGGATTAAGTTGCTTATGCGGCGACACTTAATGCTATTCAAGGGCAAGACGACGTACTGTCATCAAGACAGATGACCTCTGGTGAATCCTGTATCGCGCTGTGGGAAGTCATGGATAATCGGTACGCCAGTTCTATCTGGTGCTAGAAATCGCCGCTGAGGGCTTCTGGTGAAGCGTAGAAGGGATTGATGGGACTGCATGCGCTGGTGTGGAAAAAGATACGCATCTATGACCGCCAGGACGGGAGAATTTCGCCAGGTGAGGGTAGACCTTCTACCCGTTGTGGTAACGTCGCCGTAGTGGCTTTGTATCTGCTGGTGAATAGAAAAATATGCTTTTATGGCGTTTAATGCTCTGGCAGAATCAAAGGCCTGAAACCTGAAGTTGTGGGGTGACCAGACAAACTCATCCAAAATCCTTGGACAAGTAAACTCACCTCAAATCCTCCCGAATGCTATCCTTCTGTTGATCAAATCGCTGTTGTATACCCCGCTTCACGCCAACGCGCCGAAAAGCAATACCTGACCAAAAAAGCCAATTTGGCGAAGAAAAGCGCTTTTCACCGAGGGCCTGGGCTGACGGCCTAGCAGCGGTCCAACAGAGGCGGGGATATTTTCAGCAGGAGAATGTAAACTGGAAGGATAAAACAACGGGACACCCACGGGGGCGGGTTATGAAAGCATTTCCTGTTGTCTTCGACCTTATTGCACGTAAAATGACCAGACACATTTTGGGAAGGAGTCTTTAATGGATATTGCGCTGCTCAACAGGGGCTGGAACAGAACATGGTCAGATACCATGGTGAATCTTGAAGCCCGGAAACTCGTCGAAACAGCAAACCGACTGTCAGCATTCTATTTGCAAGATGGTCTTACACGAATCAAGTTTGTCGAAGAGATAAAACAGGTTGTAGATAAAGAATTTGAAACAGCACGACGAGCTAAAACCGATGAAGAATGCATTGCATGCATCAAAAATCTTCGTGCTGAAACAGACAATCTGCTTGAACAAGAGCGTCTGTTAAAAACCAAGTCCGCACAGCTTTACGCGAAGGTTGAGTTTGTTAAAGAAAATAATAAAATCGTCGGATACGTGATATCAGCTATTCACATTGTGGTTTCTGGAATGGCAATTGCTGGCGGTGCGTTGATGGTCGCAACGATGACACCTTTAGGTATGCTGGCAGGGGCTATCCTTGTAACAGATGGCATTAACGGTCTGTCAAAAGAAATCATTCCCGGTATATATGGAAAACAATATAAAACAGAGGGATTTGTGGCTGATGGCACTATGGAAGCGGCCCAGTTTATGGGTTTCAAGCCTGAAACAGGACTTGCGATTTATAACGCTATTACGTTAACTGCAAATGTATATAGCATCTTTGGATTAGCCAGAAGACCCGAAGCATGGAGGCTATTTAAATGGATGCCCCGTGATTTCTATCGCAAGGTCGATACGATGAGCCGCCCAAAATTAACAATGAAAATAGTAGGTTATGGACTTAAGGCCAAAGTAATATTTGACCTGCTTTCTACTGACACATCGAACCATTAACCTCTGAATTTTCTCCAGAACCGCCAGGATTTGTAAGAAAGGACTGGCGGCTGAATAAATGCAACGATGACTATTGCGATCAGAATTGATATACCACCACCCACGACGGTTTCTTTCGCAGAAAACAACACTAAAATGATAAAAACCATCAGACATGCCGATGTTATCCATAAAACAACCCTGAATCGATTAGCCAGATCCTGAATCGCTTCCCCCAAGGTTCCGCCGTAGCTTTCAACGTTGTTTTTTATCTTCTGCAAATCCGATGGTGTAAACCCTGAACGTAACAAAGCCTCATCAGTCACTTTCATATCGTCTCGTCCCTTATCTTCCAGAAGTGTTTTCCCAATCGCTGATTGTGCAAGCAATCATACTGATGAACTTTACAGCAATCCACATGATGTTTGTGCAATGTATCAGATTTCAGACAATAGCATCCATAAAGCCCCGTTAGTGGTACAAGCAACAAGCGGAGCGTAGCGACTTCATCAGGCCAACCTAGTTGGTTTCGCTTTGCGAAAGTCACCAGTGACCAAATCAGATTGTCAGAGGGATCACACCTTATCAGGGTGCTCGTGTACCTTTCGGAGCGTGAGCGAAGCGCTGGCAGAGCCTGCATGTCGTGTGCAGGTACGTTTACCACTATTCACCTGTTTACGTGGCTCATACGGCCACACATCGGGCTTAAATGCATGTGATCAATCTGTTTTGGGAGGTTTTAGAGACGTTGGCAGCGTCATCAGCTTCGAGTTGATAGCGGTTCGTGGGGACTGTTCACGCTTTGTACCTGTTCGAGCTTTACAACTACAGGCCGCTACGTGCTAACTTCCCTGAATAGCCACTGTTAACCATAGCGGCAACTGTTGGTCATAGAATCCCTTAAAAAAAGATTGTACCTTGAGAGTGACAATCGTCTTAATTGATTGTTTTTAAAGGATTTTGTTGTGTGAGTGCGATAATAGGAACAAATATTAACAATCAACTAATTGTTTTTTATCATATTTATTAAATCTAAAAAAATACCTATACACATAGCTATACACATCGCCGTATGCGTTCAAAATTCAAACACCTACCCTCCCCACAAATAGTTTTTCTTAAGAAAACAGTACACACTGTTCACCAATCAATTTAGCTAAATTTAATCAACAAGATACGCGTTAACCCTTAGGTGATGAGTGAACGGTAAACTCTACATTTTTGAATATAAAAAAACCCGGCCTAAGCCGGGTCATTAGCAATTATTTGATTGTTGGCTCATCACACTTTGGTAGCCAGTCTGCATTACTCTCTTCTTTTAAAGTGAGGTTAGTCTGCATTCCCTGATTAGTTCGCCGCTTCTCATAATGTAGCCCGTACTCCTTCAGCATAACTGGCAGCCCTTTGCCAAACATTGTCAGGCTGAGGGTATTTTTATAGCCATTAGCCTCCATGTATATGAGATAGGCATGGTAAAGGTATGTACGTGGCTGGCGCGGGACAATATTGGCGTTCCCCATAAACATGCCGTTGGTGTCGGGTAATGCCTCAAGATACCCACAAAAATCAAATGCTGGATCAGCATCACGCTTGATGGTGAGAGCCTCATCAGAATTCTGCTGCGACTGAAGCAATGTTCTGGCGCTCATCGGATCGCTGAAACGCTGCATGAGCTGGCGAACAATCACAGCAAGCTCTTGAGCAATTTTATCTTTCAGCTGCGGATCGCGTTCTTCCGGTGCTATCTGCTCAGGAAAATGCAGAATAACTCTCCGGCGGGACACACCACCACTGCGATCAGTGAAGCGCATAGGATTATTATTTACGGCCAGGATAACCGCCGGAATATGTGTTGAATAAGCATTTTGATATTTGGGGTCCACAGATACTGCATCGCCACCGGTTATAGCCTTAAGCCCGGCGCCATCGCCGCTCCACTTCTCCTGATCAGGCAGGCGAATAAGAGAAAAACCGATCAGAGCCGCACGTTCTCGCGGGGACTCCAGAGTTTCAATTGTCGCTGAGGTGGCGTTATCCTCTCCTGCAAGCATCGTTGCAATTTCAGCAAGGATACTTTTGCCACTTCCGCCAGGGCCAGTCACTTCCAGAAAGAGCTGCCAGTCATAGCGGTTCGCCAGCACCATAAACAGCGCTGCGAGAATAATGTCGCGTTTTGCTGGCTTGCGCCCGGCTGCCCTGTCCAGCCAGCGCCAGAATGCCGGGGCATGAGTTTCAAGCGTTTCCCCATTTACCGGTGGCGTGAAATCAACTTCACACAGGGTACGCAGCCAGTTCTCTTTACAGTGCGGATTAAACAGCCCTGTTCGCGTATCGAGGACGCCATTACGAAAACCGATCAGATGACGTGCCGGATTTTGCTGCTGCGGAACAATTAACTTTAATGTTTCCACCAGTGAGGCAATTTTTCCTGAGGAAAACGGCGCACCGAGGCGCTGGAAAAGGGCTGCGACATCTCGGGCAAAATCAGACTGAGAAATCACTTTCCACGCTCCAGACTCATAGCGGGATAAAAGCTGACCGTTCGGATCAACCGCCAGTTCATCCCTGTAATGCTCCCGAACCCTCTGAGCTTTTTCGCTGACACTCATCGCTGTGAATTCTGCTTCACTCATCGTGTCGAAAGGACTGGCGTTATGTGGCTTCAAAGCCTCAAGAATTGCCTTCCGGGTGGATTCCTCTCCGTAATGGGCAAGCGCATCATTCCAGTCACCAAAAACCGGTGGCAGCACAATGTCACATTGACACGCTTTTGCAGCAGCTTCAGCCCTGTTCTGGCCTGAACCATTCAGATCGCGGTCCGCTGCAATAATTAACTGATATCCTGGATACTTGTTATGGGCAACGCTGGCCAGGGAAAGGAAGTTGACCGCCGAAAATGCCACCATGACGGCTTCTCCTGTCAGATGATGAATGGTAAGCGCCGTGGCGTAGCCTTCCGCAATCCACATCCTTCTTACTGAACTCCCGCTTCCTTCTATCAGATGATAGGCCTCCTTAACCTGACCTCCTTTAAGAAAACACTTGCTACCATTGCCACTGATAAGCTGAATATTCACCAGCTCCCCGTCAGCGTTATAGAGCGGGACGATCAAATCACCGGGGCGGAACATCACCCCACCGGTTTTATGAGCTGAAGTCAGCTCATGACAAATATGCTCCGGGAAACCTTTATGTGTAAGATAAGTGTTTCCGGCAGATTCACGCGAGGCTTGCAGCAGTCGCGCGGCAAGTGCTGCCGCTGCATCTTTCCCGCTATCGGTATCAGCGGTTAACGTCCTGACTTCGGAATTAGCTATAGACAGACCATGTGTCAGTCCATGTATCCTGTCAGCTGCTTCACTGATATCCACATTAAGTGCCCTGGTGACAAGCGCTAAACCATCTCCGGCTCCGCACTGATTGCAGAACCATGTTCCGCGTCCTTCCTGATCGTCGAAGCGAAAACGATCTTTACCGCCACAGACCGGACAAGGCTGATGGCGATTTTTCAATATATTCACGCCCAGCGCTGGCAGAATCTGAGCCCAGTGACCGCGGGCAACCTTCACGGCCTGACTGACTTTCATTCCTGACATGATGCAGTTCTCCCTCAGTGTAAAACCGGCTTTTTGATGTGACGGACGCATAACTCATCCATTACGGCCATTCCGAGCTGGGAGAGTGCGGGACAGGACATTAGAGGGCCGGATTCCATCAGGTCTGAAAGCAGGGCGCAGGCGATTTCCATGCCTTTTGTTTGCCCGTGCTGTCGCAGATAAAATCCTTCAAGCTCACGGGCAATAGCGGTTTCAATTTCATCCAGAGTGAGCTGCAGGTGGCGGTTTTGCTGATAGCAGGCACTCAACCAAGCGCAGGCTACCGCGCGGCGATACAACGCTACCCGAAGTGAAAGGGAAAGAGTGCGTGATTTCATTGCACCACCTCCATGTTCATCAGGTCATCCTGGCAACGCTGTACCACGCCATCAAGCTGCTCTGTCATCAGATAAATCAGGGAAACCAGTTGCTCACATTGAGCACCGGCAGGTTTTTCGTAGCAATCCTGAAGAACAGCCATTCCGGTGACAAACTCCCCCACGTTACGAAGATGCTTCAGGCGGACAATATCGTCATAAGAGATTGCGGCGTGATTCATTAGATCACCTCCCGGACAGGCAGGCGAGCAGCAAGGCAAAGCACATACTCATGGACCAGTGAAAGACGTGCATGATGCTCATTGCTGGCGACGATACGCAGCATACTGATACGTGGTTTACGTTCTGCACGACGAACGGCGGCAAAAACAAATATAAATTGAGGATGTGATGGGGCGAGGATCGTAGCCATAAGGGCAAACTCCAATAAGTAGCGGTTATTGCCACCACCAGAGCTGCAAATCTCATGGGTGATGGCCCGGACGGGGTTTGCAGTACCGGCCTTATTGGAAACCGGCCAGCCCGAAGGCTGCCCCGCCCGGACCACCATTATCTGACAGGAGCCACGGTGTAAGCACCACAGCCCGAAAAATAGGTGTGCCTGAGCAACGACATAAAAAAACACGCTCGACGCGTGCTGTGTCGCCAATAAGTTACACGGGCTGCAAATCCCGGCTGCCGATTTTGCGGCAGCGGAAAAACTATAACTGGAAAGGTTGCCAGGACGCAAGCCACAAAAAAAGAGATGAGACTGCAAAGCCAGATTCACGCATGGTCTCCTTGTTCGCGGGCTGCAATTCGCGCCGCCATCCATGCACTGACCTCCGACTGTACCCAGGCAACATTTTTTCCCCCCAGGGAGATCTGCTGCGGGAAGGCATCACGGCTGATAAGGTCGTAGATGGTTGAACGGGATAGCCCGCAAAGGTGCATCACTTCAGGTAATCGTATGAAGCGCTCCTGCTGAGTCGGAACCGGGAGCACCGGAGCGGCTGGTGCCGGGGTGTAAACGGAAATAGTATGCATCTCGCTACCTCTCTAATATGTTTTCAGTAGTCCGGACAATTCCATCCGGATTCAGGTAGTTCCTTATTATGTTTATATAAGCGGCTCGCGCATGCTTTATTTAATTAGAGTGAAATATTGCTTTCTCAAAAAATAAAACAGCTAAAAACCGGATAAAACGGACAAAAACAAATTATTCGTTCATGGAATATAATAAGGAGCATCAAGAATAAAAAAGTCTATTCCACCAGACAAGATCGCAACTCAAGTCTGGACCAGACCATATCATTCCGGGCGTTACATCATAAGGACGAAGACAGCACCGGAATAATAAAAGGGCCAAAAAACATCCATAAAAAACAGTTCATCATATGTATTAATTAAGTTAATGACTAAAAAAAATTACATTACCCGCATCCTTCCGCATTTATCCGGATGTGTTTAATGAGCATCGGACAGATTCATTTTTATGGATAGCTTCCTGAAATGCAACCGAGTGTAGGGAAGTTAAGCCTGAATTCGCAAGCAGACATAAGACACTTTTTATACTGTATATTGAATAGTGTTGAATACGTGTGAATATTGGTGAGGAGGAAAAATCCAGTAATAAACTGAAATAAAGATCGCGACTTATATGAAAAACAAATATAAGTTTGAATTTATCTCTGTGAACAGTCATGAACAGTGGATGACCACTTTTATTTAAACACTACACTCCTTAACTTCATGTATTTACTATACTTTTATAAAAGTGAACAGTAGTGAATAGTATGTATTAAAGGAAGGGTGAAGATAAGACATGACACCTTTCTCTGGCTAGCCAGAACAAGGTCATTGTTCAGTCACTGGCACAATCCCCATCGGTAGTGCGCTTGTATGGGCACCGGCACAATTGACACAACAACAAAACACTACCGGAGCAGCCATGACAACTGTTAACCAGATCCCTGATGCAAACATTACCCCCTCCCTCCCAACGAAAATTCGCGAAGCGGTAGAAAAAGTTAAAGCAGCAAAAGCTGTCTGGCAGGAAGAACGGCGAAAACAAACTGAAGCCGCTGCAATGACTGAAACTATCCGTAAACGTCAGGAAGATACAAAAACGGAAACGCAGGCGCTTAATGAAGAATGGCGAAACCTGTTTCGTGAGAATCAGGGGAATATGACGCCACGAATGAAAAAACTGCGGGCAGAAATCGCCCTGGGACGCGAAACGCTGGATGAGTTCGAAGATTTGCTTGCAGCTCACGCCGCAGAAAATGAATTCCTGCCCTGGAAAACTGCGGATGCTGCAAACCGCTACATTAGCGAACATAACCGGCTGATTGAAACTCATGCAGTGTGGCTCTGGAATGAGTTTATGAAAGATCACGGCCAGAAACTTATTCAGATCCTTGGATTGCTGAAAATGACTCTGGGGCGAAGCGCTTCTTCCGTTATCGGCGTAGTTCATACCGTTAACGATCCCGAAAGCGTGCTTAAGCAATTTATCAGCGAGCATCTCACCACACCGGCACTGTCCTGTAACGTATCTTCAAGGGAAGATATTGCCCTGCCAGGAATCAGCATTTATGCGGACGATAAAGCCCTCCAGGATTCCAGACAATCCCCCAGCCCTGCAGCGCGTTCCCGGATGCTTAAACAGCGTGACATGGTTAAAGGGGGCGAGAAGGAATGAATACTCCTGTAAGTCCAGCAGCATATAAGAGCATTATCGACGAAACCGGATTAACGGTGGATGCATCAATGCGTGCTAATGCATCAGCCAGTTTCACCCCGGCAAAACATAAAGTTTTCCTGGCTCGCCTCAACAGACTTAATGCAAAAGGAGGGTACTGATATGGCCCTGAAATGTCCTGAATGTGGCACGGTCGCTCATGCCAGAACCAGCGCCTATGAAGCTCCATCGGTTAAGCGCTCATGGTATCAGTGCCAGAATCTCGAATGTTCGTGCACATTTACTGCCCTTGAAAGTGTCGACACGATAATTATGAAACCCCATAAACCAGCTGCGTCGGAGCCTGAATCGAGGAGCGATTCCCTCGAGCGTCAGCCACAGACCCTGGGCCGCTACGGTTCAGCCTGCACTCTTAAAGACCGTCATGCACAATAAAATGAGGAGGAACAATGATATGGCAGAACAACACTTGACTGAAAACCAGATTCAGGCCGCAACCGGACACGTAGTAACACTCCTCGCGAGGGCAAAAAAACCACTTCAGGATGCGGATTGGCTCATGAATTTGCCTGCAAATGAAATAGCCCGCGAGACGGAAAAACTGACAAAAAGCCTTTCCTCCGACTGGCAGTCCCGAATTATCGACCTTTACCAAAAAATGCAGGCCTGGGTGGAGGCCAGACAGGCCGAAGAAGCAGCCATTGAGAACCTTCGGGCTCTGCGCCAGCATCAGACCGAAACTGAGCAGACCAGCAAAGACAATCGGGCGCAGTTCAGGGAATTGCTTAACCAGAGCGGCGGCATCGTAACGCCGAAGATGAAAGCTCTTCGGGCTGAGTATCTGGAACAACAGGAAACAGCCACAGAACTGGCCGGGCTGATTACTGAAAAAGAAGAGCAGCTGCCGGTACTGGCTCAAGCGACCGCGCGTAAGGCAAACGTCTATATAAACTTCCATCATGGCATCACTGAGGAGCGTATCGATGAGCTTTTACGAGACTTTTTTATTTTCCACGGTGCTGAATTGAGCAGCCTACTCAGGATGAAGTACAGGCAATTCGAGCGGAATAGCTCAGTGCATATACCGGGCATTATTGAAGGTACAAATGATGCAGATACGTTGTATCGTGAATTTATCCTGAATCTAATGCTGAAGTGGACGAATGAAATATTGCCGTTGAGATTCCGGGACGACGTGATGAGTCTGACCGGTTCAGCACCGGTATCAGGATCACATGAAGACAGAAAAAAAAGAAAGCTGTTCTGACCTGAACAGCTCACTTAAGCCCGGCCAGTGCCGGGTTTTTTGATGTCTGTAGCCTGAGTGCATGTCTATACTGCATGAAATCGCATGACTTTATGCACTTGCATTTTTACTTCCCAGGCCAGATAAGGCGCGGTTAAGAGCCTATCATGCAACTGCATGAAAACCACTCCATAAAGCGGGCAGGCGTGGCGGGGCTACGAGCGCGCGCTGTGGGGTTAAATGATGTCGAACGTACACATCTCAAGAAGCAGGCTGGGTCAAGACAGGAGGAAATCACGCCTCTTTGATGCGCTGTTGAAACGCAAGGCATGAGGGAGAAGAGTAGCAGGTCAGAGTAGAACAACGCGGTAGACAGCATTACAGGCTTGATGCTGTTTAGTGGGTGAATAATTTTGAAAAATTCATTGCTCAAGAGTGTAATTTACCTCTGTCAACGCGCTGAACATGCCTTGGGTAGTCGGTCAAAATACCACTTAAATCCCATTGTTTTTCCGCGTTAAAGCATGCATCCAAAAGGAGCATCGTTTTGCACGCACTTTCTAGTTCCTGTACTACCTACCAGGGCCAGTTCCAGCGGGTTGTAAGTCCACCTTTGCACAAGCATTAGAAGCGCCTTCTAAACGAGCGGGTGTGGCGGGGAGAGCATTACGCGCTGAAGCTAAGAATAAAGTTTCATGTTATTTTTATATGATAATCTGGATTTATTAGTGAGCAAAGATATTTAGAGAGAAATTCACTTTGAATTAATAATCACGTAAAAAACCAATCCTTTTGTTCTTTATGTTATCTTTTTAAAAGACCGCCACAATGAACCATAGCGGTCTATTATGACATCTAACGTTGCATTTCAGTTTCTATGAAGTTTTCCTCTGTAATAGAATTCATTATTTCAAAATACAACTCCTCCGGTTGAATAAATGCTAACTCTTTGCAAAGATTGACAATGGAGTCACTGTATATAATACCCATTCGAGGATTGAAAAGCTCAAAACTGGTGATGCCTCTTTTATTTTTTGAGTAAAAATTCAAAGTAAAATAAATGAGTATTTGCCTTAAGTCGTATACACTAAATTTCCTATCTCCAGATTTAATTTCAACAAGAATATTTGAATAACAAATATCACCATATGAATTATTTATTACACCACACCCATCAAAATTTGGAGATACTTCAACTTGATTTTTCTCACCATATCGAGAAAATATACTTTTAGCTATTTCCCTGATAGTATTGTATTCGACCATACTTAAAGGAAGTTTGAAGTTAGAACCGTAACTGAACCTCTTTAAATACTCTTTCGTCTGCTCAAAAATAGTTTGAAAATCTGCGCTATGAAATAAGCCTGGCACTGAAAGTATATTTCTATCAATTGAGCCATTTTGTATGGCTTTGTACAAGTTAAATGCACATTCATTGACAAAGACGTTATTTGCTCTGTTGGCGCTTTCATCTAGGGGAGGATAGACATCCTCAATGAGACTACCGTTAATGATACGTATAAAGTTATTAGCATTTGGAAGTAATTGATTCCAAAATGAAGTGAACTTTCTAGAGAATGTTAATTCCGAGATCATAGTGCGTCCTCAAGATTTCTTGCAGTTTGTCTTTGACCTGCCCAATCTTTATATATATTTTCTATGAAATTGAATGATTTTTTATTATGCTCTCTCCAGTGTTTGCCTTCATCTCCTAAAAAATAGCTGGAGACAATTAATAACCTTCTCTGTAACGGATGCATTCCTGCAAAGTTCTTTTTGATATCAGAAAGCCACGCATAAGAATTAATTTTTGCCATTGACTGCGTAACGATGTTTTTAACTAAGATGCTTTCTGGGTTTTTATTATAAATTTCACAAAGGATTAGAGTGGATTCTTCAGTATTTTCTTTAGAAAGCATCCGAGCTACATATGCTAAATTAAGCTCAGTGCTTAAGATATATGAATTTTCTTGAATTAGTGTATTTATTTTTTCAAGAATAATCCCTTTAGTTTCTAAGCTTAATCTTTGCCAGTTAGAATTTGCCACCTGAATTATAGTTGTAAAAATCGGATAAAGCTCGTGCAGATTATTGAACATCACTTTGAAAGCACTACTTATTATTTCATCAGACGTTGCAGAGAATGCCTTTATCAAATGCTTGCTAAAAGATTGATTTATTTTTGACTTTTGCAATTCGCTACTCAGCATAGCTAGCAAGTCGAAATCTTTCAAAGACTCCTTAATTTCCTCATATTCTTCGATTGCGTTTGCTGAATAAGGGTCAAATCTAATAGGCAAGCTCATAAATTTGGCCTTCATAGGAGACTCTTCATCTTCATCATTGCCATGCAATTTAGCTTTAGTCACTGAAAGGAACTCTTCTTTAGTAACAATGTTGGTTTTATGTTTCTGTAAAGTTAGCCCTTCATTTTCCATTAATTTTTTACTAAGTAAAGTTAAAGTCTTATGAGCATCCTCTCTTGAGTTACAAAATATAATAAAATCGTCAACATAACGCTTGTAGTTAACCCTATTCATAGACAATAGCTTATCAATGGAATCAAGGGCTAGCTCTGCTAATATTCTTGATGAAGGACACCCAACTGGTACTCCATATGATTTTGTTTCACTAAATGTCTGTAGCAATTTCTTAATTTTACCAGAGTATTTTTTATTAGGATCTATTCTGTCTAGTGCATTTTCTAAACGATGGTGATATATGCGTGGATAGAAATCTGCTATATCGCATGTAAGTACATACTTAATTTCATCTTTAGCACATTCGGCAATGCTGTCTTCTTGATATTTTCTCCATGTAATATCCTTATCAAAAAGTGAGCCCGCAGCAAGGTTTGGATTGAAACGATATGAATAAACAGACGTATTAGTAGATCTTATTTTCTCTATATCTTCAGCGATCTTCAAAACTAGACCAAGAAAAAAAGCATTCCAGAATGGATCAATTTGTGTTGCCCACCTGTAACCATAATAGCCGATGCTAGAAAAGCTATTAATCATGTTTGGTGGAACCTCTGTCCGTTTATTCTCAAAGTCATCAAATGTTTGCATTAAGGCAGTTTTTACGATTTCCTTACGGTCTTCAAATAACCGACTTTCAAATGGATATGGAAAAATATCTGTATCGCCGTGTCTAATAATATTTTCTAGCGCGAGATCGAAACAATTCTCTAGCTTACTACTATCAAATTCATTGCTCATTACCATCTCCTTGAGTTAATTATTTCTTATCCCACTATTGCAATAAGTGAGTGCATGATTATGAATATAGCACATGACAACATGCTATATATACTTAATTTTTACCTGTTTGAGAAAAGCAACTTATATTTCGCAAAAATACAACTTCCATTCATTAAACGTGGAGCTTGGGATAGCTCAAAGTCTATATTCAACCAACACGTAACAATATAATAAAAATAATGATAAGAACAATTTAATACATTAATAAAGGTTTTATAGAGGTTATGGGAATAACATTTATTTGAATGTGTAGCGCTGTACATAATATTCTCACTCACCCCTTAATCGAAACGTAACTTGAATACCACTGCATCATATCCCGCCGCTGTTCAATATATTGAGCATGATTATAAGTACCTCTGATATTATTTTTATCTGTGTGAGCAAGCTGCATTTCAATCCAAGCCGAATCATATCCTTTTTCATGGAGGATGGTAGATAAAGAATGTCTAAAACCATGACCGGTTACTTTCCCACCATAGCCAATACGTTTGATAACCTGATTTATACTCGCCTCACTCATAGGCTTATTCGGATCGTTCCGTCCAGGAAAAACATAACGATAGTTCCCTGTCATGATCTTGAGTTCATTAAGTAAATCTAACGCTTGAGTCGACAACGGCACAAGATGCGCCCTACGCATTTTCATCCTTTCTGCAGGAATTATCCAAAGAGCGTTATCTAGATCAAATTCTGACCATGACGCCGCACGTAATTCGATGGTTCTAACACCTGTAATCATGAGTAATTTTGTGGCTATTTGGACAAGCTTACTCCCGGTATAACCCTCTAAGGCACGCAGAAAATCAGGTATCTCATCAGCTTTTAGGAATGGGAAATGATTTGATTGGTGTACTTCGAGAGCGCTGGAGAGATCAGCCGCAGGATTGTACTCCGCCCTACCCGTCGCAATTGCGTAGCGAAACACTTCGGAGCAACGCTGTCGCACTTTGCGCATTTTCTCCAACGCACCACGTTTCTCAATTTTACGCAGAACGTTCAGCAGCTCCAGCGGCTTAATCTCTCCAACAGGCCTTGTTCCGACAAAAGGAAAAATGTCGTTCTTAAAAGCTTCCATTATGTCTGATGCATATCCCGCCGACCATTTTGTAGATTTAAGTTGATGCCACTCTTTGGCTATCTTTTCGAAGGCATTCTCTGATTCTGTTTGCAGAGCCAGCTTTTGCTCTTTTCGAACCTCACTAGGGTTCTTTCCTTCTGCCACAAGTTTTCGAGCTTCATCACGACGGGAGCGAGCATCGGCAAGGGTTATCGTTGGGTAAACACCAAGCGAGATCATTTTGGGTTTACCAGCATAGCGATAGCGGAACCGCCAGCTCTTGCTTCCATTAGGTTCTATAAGCAATGACAGGCCTTGCCCATCCCCAAGCGTATAGGGTTTATCTTCAGGCTTAGCGCGGCGAATCTGCATATCGTTTAAAGGCATGTGTATAGGAATCCAAGACCGAACAGGAACATATACACAATCCTATACACATTCCGTATCGGATTCTACTGGATGGTCACGGACAATGATGGACTAAAAAGGCGGTAAAAGTGTTATAAATCAGGGTTTTTACGGATGAATACGGACGTTTGAGGAAATTTAGATGGTGCCGATAATAGGAGTCGAACCTACGACCTTCGCATTACGAATGCGCTGCTCTACCAACTGAGCTATATCGGCCCTGAGAGGTCGGTTACGAGTGTAACCACGGGGCAAAAGGTTAGATCTAACCGGGTGATGCGTCAATGCCCTTTTGAATCAAACGGCTATTTTTGCATCACCCGTGACTATTTACGCACGAATCGTATCGTCACCGAAGCCGATCCACTTATAGGTGGTCAGCGCTTCAAGGCCCATCGGACCGCGCGCGTGCAGTTTCTGCGTGCTGACCGCCACTTCTGCGCCAAGTCCGAACTGGCCGCCGTCCGTGAAGCGGGTGGAGGCGTTCACATATACCGCAGAGGAATCCACTTCATTCACAAAGCGATCGGCATTGCGCAGCGTACGCGTCAGGATCGCGTCAGAATGCTGCGTGCCGTGTTCACGAATGTGCGCAATAGCGTCGTCGAGATCCGCAACCACCTTCACGTTCAGATCCAGCGACAGGAACTCGTCGTCGTACTGCTCCGCTTTTACGGGAACCACGCTAGCCGGGCCACCCTGGAGCAGCGCGAGGGCATTGGTATCAGCGTGCAGCGTCACCCCGCTCTCCGCCATCTGTTTGCTCAGAGCAGGCAAGAAGGCGCTCGCAATCCCCTGATGCACCAGCAGCGTTTCTACGGTGTTACAGGTGCTTGGGCGCTGGGTTTTGGCGTTGACGATAATCTTCAGCGCTGGCTCAATTTCGGCGCTGTCGTCTACCACGATATGGCATACGCCGATGCCGCCCGTGATGACCGGAATGGTCGACTGCTCGCGGCACAGCTTGTGCAGGCCCGCGCCACCGCGTGGGATCAGCATGTCGATGTATTTGTCCATGCGCAGCATCTCGTTGACCAGCGCGCGGTCAGGGCTCTCAATCGCCTGCACGGCACCCGCCGGCAAACCGCACTCTTCCAGCGCCTGCTGGATGACTTTCACCGTCGCGGCGTTGGTGCGCCAGGTCTCTTTCCCACCGCGCAAAATGGCGGCATTACCTGTTTTCAGGCACAGGGAAGCGACGTCAACCGTCACGTTTGGACGGGCTTCATAAATCACGCCGATGACGCCGAGCGGCACGCGGCGACGCTCCAGACGCAAACCGCTGTCGAGCAGCCCACCGTCAATCACCTGTCCTACCGGGTCGGCCAGGTTACAAACCTGACGAACATCGTCGGCGATACTTTTAAGACGCGCCGGGTTCAGCGCCAGGCGGTCTAGCATCGCTTCGCTCAGGCCGTTTCGACGCGCTTCCAGCAGATCCTGCTCGTTGGCAAGCAAAATGTCCTGAGACTGTGCTTCCAGATAATCAGCGATTTTTTCCAGCACGCGGTTTTTCTCGCGGCTGGAAAGGAGCGCCAGTTTGTAAGAGGCGGCCTTCGCGGCTGCGCCCATTTGTTCCAGCATGTTCTGGCTCCTTAACGAATAATCATGTCATCGCGATGCACGGCAACCGGGCCATATTCATAGCCCAGAATAGCGTCGATCTGCTGCGAGTGGTGGCCCGCAATGCGGCGCAGGGCATCGCTGTTATAGCGGCTTACGCCATGCGCGATGTCGCGACCTTCCAGGTTACGGATGCGGATCACTTCACCACGGGAGAAGTTGCCTGTCACGCTTTTAATTCCTTTAGGAAGCAATGAACTCCCTCGTTCCAGAATCGCCGCGGTTGCCCCTTCATCAACGGTGAGTTCACCGGCAGGCGGCGCGCCAAAGATCCAGCGCTTGCGGTTCTCCAGCGGGGATTCCTGGGCGTGGAAGCGGGTGCCGACGGAAATGCCTTCCATCACGTCGCCAATCACGCCAGGGCGGCTGCCCGCGGCAATGATGGTATCGATACCGGCGCGGCACGCCACGTCGGCGGCCTGCAGCTTGGTCCCCATCCCGCCCGTTCCGAGGCCGGACACGCTGTCACCGGCGATGGCGCGCAGCGCATCGTCGATACCATGAACATCGGTAATCAGCTCGGCTTCCGGGTTGGAGCGCGGGTCGGCGGTGAACAGCCCCTGCTGATCGGTCAGAAGCAGGAGTTTATCGGCCCCGGCCAGAATGGCGGCCAGCGCAGAGAGGTTATCGTTATCGCCCACTTTTATTTCAGCGGTGGCAACGGCATCGTTTTCGTTGATAACGGGAACAATATTGTTGTCCAGCAGCGCGCGCAGGGTATCGCGGGCGTTCAGGAAGCGCTCCCGGTCTTCCATATCCGCACGCGTCAGCAGCATCTGCCCGACGTGAATACCGTAGATAGAGAACAGCTGTTCCCAGAGTTGAATGAGTCGGCTTTGTCCCACGGCGGCCAGCAGCTGTTTAGAGGCGATCGTCGCGGGGAGTTCGGGATAACCCAGGTGTTCACGCCCGGCGGCAATCGCCCCGGAGGTCACAATCACAATACGGTGCCCTGCGGCATGCAGCTGAGCGCATTGACGTACAAGCTCAACAATGTGGGCGCGATTTAGGCGGCGCGATCCGCCTGTTAACACACTGGTACCGAGTTTTACCACCAGCGTCTGGCTGTCACTCATGATTCTCTGCCGTTCAACGATAAGGGAAAGTAATGTCGAACGAACGTTTTAACAGGAGTCAGCCCGGTTGCCAACTGCCTTAGTGCATCACCAGGCACTTTGTTGCGCGGGATCAGGAAGCGTAGCGGCAGAATTTGACAAATTTATTACCGTAATAATAAATCACAGTTTTTTAAAATTATTCTTAGTTTGTCATAAAAGTTTCATTCCAGAACGATAAAACCCTTCCTGTTTTTTCACGGGACTTAAGCATCAGCTTATCGTCCAGCGAATTTTTAAAGCGCGTTTATAAGACAGGATCGAAAATGAAAAAGAGCACTCTGGCATTAGTGGTTATGGGCGTGGTGGCTTCCGCATCTGTTCACGCAGCAGAAGTTTATAATAAAAACGGTAATAAACTGGACGTGTACGGCAAAGTGAAAGCTATGCACTATATCAGTGATGATGACACCAAAGATGGTGACCAGACTTACGTTCGTTTCGGTTTTAAAGGCGAAACCCAGATTAACGATCAGCTGACGGGCTACGGCCGTTGGGAAGCTGAATTCGCAGGTAACAAAGCTGAAAGCGACTCCTCGCAGAAAACACGTCTGGCGTTCGCCGGTATTAAACTGAAAGACTTTGGTTCACTGGATTACGGCCGTAACCTGGGCGCGCTTTATGACGTCGCGGCATACACCGATATGTTCCCTGAGTTCGGCGGTGACGGCCTGGCACAGACCGACAACTTCATGACGAAACGTGCCTCCGGACTGGCCACCTACCGCAATACCGACTTCTTTGGCATGGTAGACGGTCTTGATATGACCCTGCAGTACCAGGGCAAAAACGAAAACCGCGACGTGAAAAAGCAGAACGGTGACGGCTTTGGTACGTCTCTGGCCTATGACTTCGGCGGCAGCGATTTCTCCGTCATTGGTGCTTATGCCAGCTCCGATCGCACCAACGCGCAGAACCTGCAGGCGCGCGGTGAAGGTAAAAAAGCCGAGGGCTGGGCAACCGGTCTGAAATACGACGCGAACGATATTTACCTGGCCACTATTTATTCTGAAACCCGCAATATGGCCCCTATCTCCGGTGGTTTTGCAAATAAAGCGCAAAACTTCGAAGTGGTTGCACAATATCAGTTTGACTTTGGTCTGCGCCCATCCGTGGGTTATGTACAGTCCAAAGGTAAAGATATCGAAGGCATTGGCGACGAAGATATCGTGAAATATATTGACGTGGGCGCCACGTATTACTTCAACAAAAACATGTCCGCGTTTGTTGATTATAAAATCAACCAGATTGACGACGATAATAAGCTGGGCGTGAGCAGCGATGATATCGTTGCGCTGGGTGTGACGTATCAGTTCTAAGATTATCCAGATAAGAAAATCCCGGCATACAAGCCGGGATTTTTTTGCCCAGGGTAAATGCGGTCTGCTGCCCTCACCCCGGCCCTCTTCCACAGGAAGAGGGAAAAACCATTACGCGGTCAGCTTAACCGCTTCGCTGGAAAAATCATCCGCTGGCTCTAACTTAAGGTCCAGGGTGGCCAGCAGCGCGCTCGCTTTGTCGTGGAACTCTTTCAGGGTGTATTCCAGGCGATCGATCACTTCCTGATCTTTGATGGTAGTAGCCTGCCAGTTGCCGTCTTTGTTAAACAGGCCAAACTGGTAGCTATACGTAAAACGTTTCTCCTCTGCTTCCATTTCCATCCACCAGCCCCAGAATTCACGTTTTTCGGGTGCAGGCTTCACGTTGACGCATACAGCCAGGCAGTCGAAAAAAAAGCGATTCTCTTCACACTGCTCTTCTCGAATATACGGGCCGAGAGCCATAAATTTCTTAATCAGCCTACTTTTCGGGTGTCCACTCGGTAACGTCATTGCGATCTCCTTTTGTGAAGCCACTGTTTTACCAAACCAGCGAAATTTAGCAATCTATTAACACACTCTCTGGGCGATCCAGCGCGTGATCTCTTTCAAGGCTTTGTCAAAATTCTGATACACCGGGCTGAACGGCACCTCAAGCAATTTGCCATCCGCAGATGACGAAGTGATTAAGCGCGACTCTTCTTCCGGGCTGAACGGATCGTTTTTCCAGAAACCGGACAGCATCGGCGTCGGGCAGCGGCGTCCAAGCAACCCTTGCGTTTTTAACGAGTAGCGATTGAGTTCGACGCGCAGCGCTTCGTCTGAGGCATCATGCATGCCAAGTCGACTGGCAAGGACGTCCAGATACATCTCCGGCACGCTGCCCTGACGGGCAGGATCGCTGAGCAGGGCGTGAACCACCGGGCCCAGGCAGGCGACGGCCTTCAGACGTGAAGATTCAAGGTAAGCCAGACGCACCGCAACGTTGGCACCAAAACGGAAGCCGAACGCCGCGACGCGGGTGTGGTCAACCCACGGAACATTTTCCAGCGCTTTAAGCGCATGCTGGTGCAGCAGGCTCGAATCCTGCGTTAACTTCCACTTCGATGAAAATCCAATAGAAGGCATATCGAGCGTCAGCATCGCGATCCCTTTTGGTGCGAAGTAGCGCTCATACAGGCTGTAATAGTCGATTTGCAGGGAGTCCAGCCCGCCGCACATTAGCACGGTCGGGAACGGGCCGTCGCCTTCAGGCATGTGCAGGAACCCGGTGACGGGCGCTCCGCCCGGAACGGCGAACTCAAGCTCGCGCATCTGACCCGGCAGACGTTGAGCAGCCTCCTCATAGGCACGATTCGCCAGCGCCTGAGCCTGCTCGGCCAGCTCATCCCCTTTCAAATGCGGATAGGCGGCGATGGCGTAGAGGTTGGCCGCATGCAGCCAGTGCTTGCCGCTTCGCGTGGCATCCTCTTCCTGGCTGGCTTTTTGCTGCCAGAGCATCGCCTGTTTAGACCATTCGTAGATCCAGTTCCCGCCCCGGTAGCCGACCACCGTGTCGTAGAGCTCGCTGTCGGTACGCTCCGACTCGCTCATTACGATACGCGCCTGCACGTCGAGGATTTCACGGGGATCGATACCGCGCCAGATCCACATCAGGCGGTTAATCATGCGATACCAGTGGGGCACGTTTTTACCGTCTAACGCAGACTGGACGGCAGGCATGGTTCCCGGATTAAACCGACGGACCAGCGTCGACGTTTCAGGGTGTTTGAAACGGGGTTTGAAGAGAGTCTCGGTGAGATTCGCCTGCGTCATTGCGTTGCCTCCATGGATACGTCATATAGTACCCATTGTAACGCGTGGCAGGCCAAAAAGAACAACGCCCGGCACAGCCGGGCGTGTAAAGTTACGTACTGAAATTAACGGCCTGAGATAGGCGGCACGAAGACCACGCCCATATCCCATGGCTGTTCAATCCAGGTATCCTGCGGGATATCAATGACGTAATCGTCAACCAGTGGGCGACCCGCTGGCTTAGCGAAGATCGTCACGAAGTGCGCTTTTGGATACATTTCGCGAATAGCGACCGCAGTACCGCCGGTGTCCACCAGATCGTCGATAACGATGAAGCCTTCACCGTCGCCTTCAGCGCGTTTCAGCACTTTCAGCTCACGCTGGTTATCATGGTCATAGCTGGAGATGCAGACGGTATCGACATGACGAATACCCAGCTCACGTGCCAGCAGCGCCCCCGGTACCAGACCGCCACGGCTGACGGCAATAATGCCTTTCCACTGTTCGGAAGGCATCAGACGCGCAGCCAGTTTGCGTGCGTGAATCTGCAACATGTCCCAGGTGACGACGTATTTTTCGCTCATGTGAAGTGTCCCAGCCTGTTTTTATACGGCTTAAAAAGTGTTCGAGGGGGAAATAGGTTGCGCGAGATTATAGAGATCTGGCGCACTAAAAACCAGTGTTTAGCGCTTCCTGCCTGAGTTTTTACATGCTTTATGCTACCAGCCAGCAGAGAAAGTGGTATTCTCAGTTGCATCTCGCAAGCCTGTCTTGTGGTAACTATTAACCTGCTAACCCTGTGGCCTGCAACCCTGTTTGCAGCGCCTCGACAAGGAGACTTATCGTGTCTGAACTGTCTCAATTATCTCCGCAGCCGCTGTGGGATATTTTTGCCAAAATTTGCTCCATTCCACACCCTTCCTACCATGAAGAACAGCTTGCCGAACATATTATGGGTTGGGCGAAGGAAAAAGGTCTGCACGCAGAGCGCGACCAGGTTGGCAACATTCTGATCCGCAAACCGGCTACCGCAGGCATGGAAAACCGTAAACCGGTTGTACTGCAGGCGCACCTGGACATGGTGCCACAGAAAAACAACGACACCGTTCACGACTTCACTAAAGACCCAATCCAGCCGTACATCGATGGCGACTGGGTAAAAGCGCGCGGCACCACCCTGGGCGCGGACAACGGCATCGGTATGGCCTCTGCGCTGGCGGTGCTGGCTGACGACAGCGTTGAACACGGTCCGCTGGAAGTGCTGCTGACCATGACCGAAGAAGCGGGCATGGACGGCGCGTTCGGTCTGCAGGCGAACTGGCTGCAGGCAGATATCCTGATCAACACCGACTCCGAAGAAGAAGGCGAGATCTACATGGGCTGCGCGGGCGGGATTGATTTCATCTCTACCCTGCCGCTGTCACGCGAAGCGATTCCTGCGGGCTTCCAGACCTTCAAGCTGACGCTGAAAGGGCTGAAAGGCGGCCATTCCGGCGGTGATATTCACCTGGGCCTGGGTAACGCCAACAAACTGCTGGCGCGCTTCCTGGCGGGCCACGCGGCCGAGCTGGACCTGCGTCTGGTGGACTTCAACGGCGGCACCCTGCGCAACGCGATCCCACGCGAAGCCTTTGCCACCGTGGCGGTGCCAGCGGCGAAAGCGGACGAGCTGAAAAAACTCTCCAGCGTCTACCTGGATATCCTGAAAAACGAACTGTCGGCGAAAGAGAAGAACCTGACCGTGGTGCTTGAATCCGTGTCTACGGATAAAGCCGCCCTGACCGCGCAGTCTCGCGACAGCTTCGTTCAGCTGCTGAACGCGACGCCAAACGGCGTGATTCGCAACTCTGACGTGGCGAAAGGCGTGGTGGAAACCTCTCTGAACGTGGGCGTGGTGACCATGAGCGACGACAGCGCGGAAATTATCTGCCTGATCCGCTCCCTGATCGACAGCGGTAAAGAGTATGTAGTAAGCATGCTGGAATCTCTGGGTGCGCTGGCGGGCGCGAAAACCTCCGCCAAAGGCAGCTACCCTGGCTGGCAGCCGGATGCAAGCTCTCCGGTGATGGCGCTGGTGCGTGAAACTTATCAGCGTCTGTTCAACAGCACCCCGAACATCCAGGTGATCCACGCGGGTCTGGAATGTGGTCTGTTTAAGAAGCCGTATCCGGACATGGACATGGTTTCCATCGGGCCAACCATTACCGGTCCACACTCGCCGGATGAGCAGGTTCATATTGAAAGCGTCGGTCATTACTGGACGCTGTTGACGGAACTGCTGAAGGCGATCCCTGCGAAGTAATTTGTCGTCTGTTGCCCGGCGGCGCTACGCTTGCCGGGCCTACGATGAGTGCAATCTACAATCCCAAAACCAGCTGACGCTCCAGCTGCGGATCCAGCAGCGTGACGTGCAGTCCCACCAGCCTCACCCCTCGTCCGCCTCGTCGTTCTTCCCACGCCTTTTTCGCTGTTGCGATAAGATCTTCTTTGTTCAGGCGCGGCCAGACGTGCTCCTGCGTCGTCTGCTGAAAGTCGTTAAATTTCAGCTTGATGCCCTGTCGGGCAATCAGTAAATCAGGCTTTACTTTGATCAGGCGTCGCTCCAGCTCTGGATAGAGCTGTTCCGTAATAATGGTTTCGCATTCCGACCAGTCATGGATGTCTTCGCTCAGCGTGCGCTCAACCCCGACCGATTTACGAAGCCGTTCGTTGTTTACATCACGATCGTCAATGCCCTGACTGCGCTCCCACAGCACGCGGCCAAACTTCCCAAAGCGCTTGAGCAGCATAGCCAGGTCGCTTCGCTGCACGTCTTCGCAGGTGCGTAACCCCATACTTTCCAGCTTCGCGGCGGAGACTTTGCCTACGCCGGGGATTTTGCCAAGCGGCAGCGTTTTTAAAAACGCCGGGACCTCTTCAGGGGTGATGACGTACTGGCCGTTGGGTTTATTTAAATCGGAAGCAATTTTGGCGAGAAATTTTACCGGCGCGACGCCTGCCGACGCGGTGAGATTCAGCTCGTTGAAAATGGTCTGGCGGATCTCCTGCGCCATCAGGGTAGCGGAGCCGTGACAGTGCAGGCTGTCGGTGACGTCCAGATAGGCTTCGTCCAGCGAAAGCGGTTCAATCAGTGAGGTGTAGCGGGAGAAGATTTCGCGTATATGGTTTGAGGCTTCTTTATAGGCGTCAAAGCGCCCGGGCAAAAGAGTAAGGTGCGGACACAGTTTCAGCGCCATCGCCGTCGGCATGGCGCTGCGCACGCCAAATTTGCGTGCAGGATAGTTGGCGGTGCTGATCACACCGCGCTGAACGCGGCTGCCGCCAATGGCGATGGGAATATCCCGCAGCGCCGGATTGTCACGCATCTCCACTGCGGCAAAAAAGCAGTCCATATCGACATGGATTATTTTGCGCATCGGTCATACCACACATGTATTTATATACAGTATAACAAAAGGCAAAAAATGCGTCAGCTATTTTCCTTACTCACGGTTGTCATATAAACGTGTTACAAAAATTCGTAATAAAGCCTTTATATACATACATTTATAAAATCAATGGAGCGTAATTATTCATGAAGAAAATTCTCCCGATTTCGTTACTGTTTCTGGCGAGTGCTGCATCTGCTAGCCCTGCGATCGTTGCCCACCGGGGCGGGACTGCCGATGCACCTGAAAATACCCTGCCAGCCATTAAGCTCGCACTCGAAAACAAAGCAGATATCGTCTGGATAACCGTGCAGTTAAGTCGGGATGGCGTACCGGTTCTCTATCGACCTGCCGATCTGAAAGCGATAACCAATCTGCAGGGAAAGGTGTCACAGTATACCGCTGAAGAACTGGCAAAGGCGGATGCCAGCGTGAAGTGGAAAGATAAGGACCTGCCGGAAAACCTGCTTAATTCCCCGATACCGACGCTGAAGTCGGTGCTGAGCGCCTGGCCAGATACGCGTTTTTTCATTGACATCAAATCGCCGGATGCCGATCCGTCGACCATGGGCAACGCGCTGCTTAACGTATTGAAAGAGACCAACAGCCTGAATCGCGTTCGCGTTTATTCAACCGAAGATCGCTATATGAAAGCATTGCCTGTCGAAATCCCCCGCTTTGTCACGCGCAGCGAAACCCGTACGCGTCTGGCCACGATTTCGTTGAGCCATGAATGTCTGCCTCCTTCACAAAAAATGGACGATTACTGGTATGGGCTTGAGTTAAACCGAAAAGTAGAAGTGGTCGAGAAATTCACCTTAGGCGAAGGTGTCTCTCCTGCAACATTAACGTGGGACAAAGAGGCCGTTGACTGCTTCCGCTCTCAGGGCAATGCCCATCTGATTTTTATCGGCGTGAACTCTGAAGAGGATTACCAGAAGGCGAAAACACTGGGTGCCGAAGGGGTTCTTGTAGACTCACCAGCCAAAGCCAAAAGCTGGGCAAAATAAATGATAAAGGCCGCACGAAGCGGCCTTTTCCTAGATGATCCTCTGCTGGTCCCGGGCCATGCGCTTTTTACGCGCATCGCACGGTTCGGGGCAGTCGCACACCTTTTCCATTCCGATGGAAGAGATACCTCCACAGCTGCCCTGAATGCTTTTACGCTTGATGATCCAGCCTAAAGACATACCGAACACCACCAGCAAAAACACCGCAAAGGTTGCCAGAAAGGTCAACATAATCAGCCTCCGAAATCATCAAGGAGGATGTTTTCATCTTCCACGCCGAGATCTTTGAGCATCTTGATCACGGCGGCGTTCATCATTGGCGGACCACACATATAGAACTCGCAGTCTTCCGGTGCCGGGTGCTGTTTGAGGTAGTTTTCATACAGCACGTTGTGAATGAATCCCGTATAGCCCGTCCAGTTATCTTCCGGCTGCGGATCGGAGAGCGCCACGTGGAAGGTAAAGTTCGGATTCTCACGCGCCAGCTGTTCAAACTCATCGTCGTAGAACATTTCGCGCAGCGAGCGCGCACCGTACCAGAAGCTGATTTTACGCTTGCTGCCGAGACGCTTGAGCTGGTCAAAGATGTGCGAGCGCATAGGGGCCATACCCGCACCGCCGCCGATAAAGACCATTTCGGCGTCGGTATCTTTAGCAAAAAACTCGCCGAACGGACCGGAGATCGTCACCTTGTCGCCTGGCTTAAGGGACCAGATATACGACGACATCACGCCCGGCGGCGCGTCAGGCACGTTTGGCGGCGGCGTTGCGATACGCACGTTGAGCATGATAATGCCCTTCTCTTCCGGGTAGTTAGCCATGGAATAGGCGCGCAGCGCGGGCTCTTTTACCTCGGAAACAAAGCGGAAAAGATTAAATTTATCCCAGTCGGCCCGGTACTCATCGGGCACGTCGAAGTCCGCATAGGCCACGGTGTGCGCCGGACAATCAATCTGGATATACCCGCCTGCACGGAACGGGACGCTCTCCCCTTCAGGGACACGTAGCTTAAGCTCTTTAATGAACGTGGCTTTGTTATCGTTCGAGATAACCTCGCACTCCCATTTTTTCACGCCGAAGATCTCTTCCGGCAGCTCAATCTTCATGTTCTGACGCACCGCGACCTGGCACGCCAGGCGGCACCCCTCTTTCGCTTCACGCTTCGTAATATGCGACAGTTCAGTAGGCAGAATATCACCGCCCCCCTCTTTCACCGTCACACGACACTGCCCGCATGAGCCGCCTCCACCGCAGGCTGACGAGACAAAAATCCCGTTCCCGGAGAGCGTATTAAGCAGCTTGTCCCCTGCCGGAGTGCGGATCTGGTTCTGCGGATCGTCATTGATATCAATGATCACATCCCCGGAATTAACCAGCTTTGCGCGCGCCGCCAGAATCAGCCCTGACAGCACCAGTACTATCAGCGTGAACATCACCACGCCAAGAATAATTTCCATCTGTTAGCCCTTATAGCTGCACACCGGAGAAGGACATAAAGCCCAACGCCATCAGGCCGGTGGTGATAAAGGTGATCCCTAAGCCACGCAGCCCCGCAGGCACGTTGGCATATTTCATTTTTTCACGGATCCCCGCCATGGTGACAATCGCCAGCATCCAGCCGATACCGGAACCGAAGCCGTACACCACCGATTCACTGAAGTTGTAATCGCGCTGAACCATAAACGAGACGCCACCGAAGATGGCGCAGTTCACCGCGATCAGCGGCAGGAAGATCCCCAGAGCGTTGTACAGCGACGGGAAATACTTATCGAGGATCATCTCCAGGATTTGTACCAGCGCCGCAATCACCCCGATGAAGGTGATGAAGTTCAGGAAGCTAAGATCGACGCCTTCCACCAGCGCGCCGTCCCGCAGCACGAAGTTGAACACCAGGTTGTTAATCGGAACCGAAAGCCCCAGCACAACGGTGACCGCCACGCCCAGGCCAAATGCCGTCGAGACCTTTTTAGAGACGGCAAGGAACGTACACATGCCCAGGAAGAAGGCGAGCGCCATGTTTTCAACAAACACCGCGCGCACAAATAAACTCAGGTAATGAGCCATTGTCGGTTACTCCTTTTCCTGCTGTTCAGGCTTCAACGTACGAATCAGCCAGATCAGCAAACCGATAATGAAAAACGCGCTTGGGGCCAGCAGGAACAGGCCGTTCGGCAGATACCAGCCGCCGTTCTGTACCGTATCCAGCACCTGAACGCCAAACAGCTTGCCGCTGCCAATCAGCTCGCGCAGGAAACCGACCGTCAGGAGGATCACGCCGTAGCCCAGGCCGTTGCCGATACCGTCCATAAAGCTCGCCAGCGGCGGCATTTTCATGGCGTAGGCTTCAGCGCGCCCCATCACGATGCAGTTGGTGATAATCAGGCCGACAAACACCGAAAGCTGCTTCGAGGTTTCGTAGGCGAACGCGCGCAGCAGCTGATCGACCACGATCACCAGCGAGGCGATGATCGCCATCTGCACGATGATCCTCACGCTGTTGGGGATGTGGTGGCGGATCATCGAGATAAACATGCTGGAAAACGCCGTCACCAGCGTTACCGCCAGCGTCATCACCACCGCCGTTTCCAGCTTAGTGGTCACCGCCAGAGCCGAGCACACACCCAGCACCTGCAGGGTTATCGGGTTATTGGCTAAAAGTGGGCCAATCAGCACTTTTTTAACTTCTTTCAGTTCACCCGTATCAGCCATTGTTCAGCGCTCCTTCACGTACGTTCTTCAGGAAGGGACCAAAGCCCAGTTCACCCATCCAGAAATCAAAACTGTGCTGCACCCCGTTAGAGGTGAGTGTGGCGCCGGAAAGACCGTCAACAGCGAATTCATCCCCAGGACGCGCGCCTCCTTTCACCACCTTCAGCGCAGGCTGACCGTTATCATTGAGCACTTTTTTACCGATAAACTGCGCACGCCAGTTAGGGTTTTCCACTTCGCCACCCAGCCCCGGCGTTTCGCCCTGGTCGTAATAAGTAATACCTTTGACCGTGCGGCCATCGGTATCCAGTGCCACAAACGCATACATCATTGACCATAAGCCGTTGCCGTAGATGGGCAACACGATTTCCTGTATGCGCTTCTGCTCGTCACGAACGAGGTAAATTTCCGCGACATTGCTGCGGCGCTTAATGCCAGCCGGATCCTGCGAGGCGTCAAGCACGGTGCTCATCTGCGGATCCTTTAATGCCAGCGCCTGGTTATATTTCGCCGGGTCTTTATCCATCAGCTCGCCGGTTTTTAAATCCACCAGCCGTGCGGTAATGCGTTCAGCAAACACGGCCGCGACGTCGTCCTTCGTCATGCCTTCCTGCATCAGCCCGGCCACGGCCAGGATGTTGCGCTGTTTATCCAGCGCGCGCTGTTCCTGCTGCAGCGGTTTCAACCCTACGGCGGAACCGGCAACCACGATGGAACAGACCAGACACAGCACCAAAACCACCAGCAGCGTTTTGCTGATGCTGTCGTTATTTTTAACCTCAGCCACGCGCCTTCCTCCGCTTAATGTTGGCGCGCACGACCAGGTAGTCGAACAGCGGCGCAAACAGGTTGGCAAACAGAATGGCCAACATCATCCCTTCCGGATAGGCCGGGTTGACCACGCGAATAAGTACACACATCACGCCAATGAGCGCGCCGTAACACCATTTCCCCCTGTCGGTAAAGGAAGCCGAGACGGGATCGGTGGCCATGAACATCATGCCAAACGCAAAGCCTCCCAGCACCAGGTGCCAGTACCACGGCATGGAGAACATCGGGTTCGTGTCTGAACCAATGAGGTTGAACAGCGTGGCGGTAAGCACCATGCCGAGCATAACGCCCGCGACGATGCGCCAGGACGCCACGCGGCCAAAGAGGATGATGGCCCCGCCGATCAAAATCATCAGGGTAGATACTTCGCCAATGGAGCCCGGAATGTTGCCAAGAAACGCGTCAAACCAGGTCACGGGCTGGCCGGTAGCATTGTTGACCAGCGTTTCGCCGCCACCTGCCGCCCACTGAGAAAGCGGCGTCGCGCCGGAGAAACCGTCCGCAGCCGTCCACACCAGGTCGCCCGAAATCTGCGCCGGGTAAGCAAAGAACAGGAACGCACGCCCCGCCAGCGCCGGGTTGAGGAAGTTACGACCGGTGCCGCCGAAAATCTCTTTGGCAATCACCACGCCAAAGCTGATCCCCATCGCCGCCTGCCAGAGCGGCAGAGTCGGCGGAACAATCAGCGCAAACAGAATGGAGGTCACGAAGAAGCCTTCGTTGATCTCGTGTTTGCGGATGATGGCGAACAGCACTTCCCAGAAGCCGCCCACGATAAAAACGGTCATGTAGATCGGCAGGAAGAAGACGGCCCCCAGCGTCATCATGCTGACCCAGCCTGCATCAGCCGCAAAGCTCACGCCCAGCGACTGCGCCAGACGATAGTGCCAGTCAGACTGGATCACCTGCGCCAGCTGCTGAGCGTCGTACATATGATGCAGCGCCGGAATGGTTTGCAGACCAACGTTGTACATGCCCCAGAACATGGCCGGGAAAACCGCAAACCACACCAGGATCATCATGCGTTTCAGGTCGATGGCATCGCGAACGTGCGCTGCCCCTTTCGTCACCAGACCCGGAGTGTAGAAAATAGTCGTCGTCGCTTCATACAGCGGGTAGTACTTTTTGAGCTTCCCTTCGGTAAAGTGCGGCTCAATTTTTTCAAAGAGGTGTTTTAATCCCATGGTTATCCTTCCTGCTCAATGCGGGTTAACACCTCGCGCAATACGGGTCCATATTCGTATTTACCCGGACACACATAGGTACAGAGCGCCAGATCTTCTTCATCCAGTTCCAGACAACCGAGCGCCTGCGCGCCGTCGGTATCGCCTGCCAGAAGATCGCGCAGCAGCACGGTAGGCAGAATATCCAGCGGCATTACACGTTCGTAGTTGCCAATCGGAACCATCGCGCGCTCGCCGCCGTTCGTGCTGGTCGAGAAGTTAAAGAGCTTATGACGCAGGAAGTGGCCAAGCGTGGTGCGGGTGACAGAGTATTTTTCTGCGCCAGGCAGAACCCAGCCGAACAGCTCTTTCTCACGCCCTTCCAGAACGACGCTCACCTGAAGATGGAAACGTCCCAGGTACGCGTGCGCATTGACAGCGCGGCGGCCGCTGAGTACCGAACCGGAAATGAGGCGGTTTTCACCCTCTTTCGTTTCCCCTGCCAGCAGTTCATTAATGTCTGCTCCCAGAAGCGTCTTAACCAGACGCGGGTTTGCGGCCTGCGGCCCGCCGATAGCGATAATCCGTTCAGCGCAGAGTTCACCCGTCGTAAAGAGCTTACCGATGGCAATGACATCCTGATAATTAAGGTGCCAGACCTGTTTTTTAAGGCTCACCGGCTCAAGGAAGTGGATATGGGTCCCGACCAGACCCGCCGGATGCGGGCCGGAAAATTCATTAAACGTAACCTGTCCCTGCGAATGGCCGCCAAGCTTGCCGCCGCTGGCCTGGCAAACGTGCACTTTTCCGGGCGTCAGGCGAGTCAGAACGGTCAGCCCGGCATCAAAGGCTTTACGCTGCGCCAGGATAATGGGCTGCGGGTCTGCGCTGAGCGGGTTGGTGTCGATGGCCGTCACGAAAATGGCAGCCGGGGCGGTATCAGGAACGGGTGATTTGCTGAAAGGACGCGTACGCAGCGCCGTCCACAGGCCGGACGCGAGCAGCTGAGCCTGCACATCTTCGCGGCTAAGCGTCGCGAGATCTGCCGCATCATAACGAGCAAACTCACGCTGTTCATCGCCTTCAATGCGGATTACCACCGACTGCAGCACGCGACGCTCGCCGCGGTTGATCGCTACCACGGTGCCGCTGGCGGGGGCCGTGAACATGACGCCGGGATTTTTTTTGTCTTCAAAGAGCGCCTGCCCTTTGATCACGCGATCGCCCTCCTGCACCAGCATTGAAGGACGCATGCCCAGATAATCGTCACCTAAAATTGCGACATGACGGACGCTTGCGCCACCCGAGACGTGCTGCTCAGGCACGCCTGCAATCGGCAAATTAAGTCCTTTTTTTATTTTAAACATGTGGTTAGCAGGTTTCCATAAACAACGATCCAGTGGGCGCAAAGTGTAACATTTTCCCCTTCTCTCGGGCAGGGGATCCACCGTCGGGCGCGCCAAAATGCGAGCTATTACGCAAAGTTCCTGGAGCCAGCGCGTTTTTGATGGTTTATAAAGTAAAACTAATTTGTAAACTCACCGCCCGGCTCTTGCGAAAATCTATAGCGGTGCTAATGTGAGCGCACCTAACAGAATAATCTGATTTCGGGTCTCTTTTGCCGTCCTGGCAAGTTAGTCCAGGTTTTATCAAGGAATTTGTAGTATGCGTAAAATCGCATTGTTCATTGCGATGCTTCTGATTCCGTGCATGTCGTTTGCCGGGCTGCTCAGCAGCAACAGCTCCACCACGCCGATCAGCAAAGAATATAAACAGCAGTTAATGGGATCCCCGGTTTATATTCAGATCTTCAAGGAAGAGCGCACGCTCGATCTGTTTGTAAAAATGGGCGAAACATATCAGCTGCTTGATAGCTACAAAATTTGTAACTATTCCGGCGGGCTGGGCCCGAAACAGCGTCAGGGCGATTTCAAAAGCCCGGAAGGTTTTTACAACGTTCAGCGTAACCAGCTAAAGCCGGATAGCCGCTTCTATAAAGCCATCAACATCGGTTTCCCGAACGCCTATGACCGTGCTCACGGTTATGAAGGGAAATACCTGATGATCCACGGTGCCTGCGTGTCTGTCGGCTGCTACGCGATGACCGACTCCGGCATTGATGAGATTTTCCAGTTCGTAACCGGCGCACTGGTCTTTGGGCAGCCTAACGTTCAGGTCAGCATCTATCCGTTCCGCATGACCGATGCCAATATGGCGCGCCATAAGTACTCTTACTACGCCGATTTCTGGAAACAGCTGAAGCCGGGTTATGACTACTTTGAGCAGACCCACAAGCCGCCGGTAGTCTCTATCGTCGATGGCCGTTACGTGGTCAGCAAACCGCTGAGCCACGAAGTCGTCCACCCGCAGCTGGCGTCAAATTACACGGTCCCCGAGACAAAATAGCACCCACTCGCCTGGCATAATCTTTTGCCAGGTTTCGTTGCCCGTCAGCGGCTGCGTTGCAATAACAGTGACCACATCGTTCGGTGTGGTCTCTTTCTGAAAATCTATCTCCACATCCTGATCGAGCAGCGTAGCAACGCCAAACGGCGCACGGCGCGTGATCCAGAAGAGATTCGTCGAGCAGAACGCCATCACGTAGCGTCCGTCAGACAACAGCATGTTAAATACGCCTTTTTCACGCAATTCAGCTGCCAGCGTCGCGATGTATTTGAATACAGCGGCCATATTGCCGGGCGTGCGCGGATAACGTTCCGTCAGCTTATGCAGCAGCCAGCAGAAGGCCTTCTCGCTGTCCGTTTCGCCCACCGGGCGGAAGTTGCCCGTTTCCAGAGATTTATAGCCCGTAAGCTGCCCGTTGTGCGCGTAGGTCCAGTTACGGCCCCACAGCTCGCGGGTAAAGGGATGGGTATTTTCCAGCGCAACTTCGCCGCGGTTTGCCTGGCGAATATGCGCGATCACCGAACAGGATTTAATGGGATAGTCCTGCACCAGTTTGGCAATCGGTGAGTTAAAGCTGGGCTGTGGATCTTTGAACGTGCGACACCCTTTGCCTTCATAGAAGGTGATGCCCCAGCCGTCTTTATGCGGCCCGGTTCCCCCACCGCGCTGAACCAGCCCGGTGAAGCTAAAGCAGATATCGGTTGGCACATTGGCGCTCATCCCGAGCAGTTCGCACATACATCACCTCCACAACAGCGGGGGGCACCGGTGCCCCCCAGCGAAGCCTTACTTAACCATCTCTTTTTCGATCAGCTGGATCAGGATGTGGATCACTTTGATGTGAATTTCCTGAACGCGATCTGCATAGCCGAAGTGCGGAACGCGAATTTCGATATCCGCCGTACCGTCCATCTTACCGCCATCTTTCCCGGTCAGGGTGATCACCTTCATCCCTTTTTCACGCGCGGCGGCGATCGCTTTGATCACGTTCGCGGAGTTACCGGAGGTAGAGATACCCAGCAGCACGTCGCCTTCACGGCCTACTGCCTCAACGTAGCGGGAAAAGATGTGGTCGTAACCGAAGTCGTTGCCTACGCAGGAGATGTGGCTCACGTCGGAAATCGCAATCGCCGGGTAGCCCGGACGGTTTTCGCGATAGCGTCCGGTCAGCTCTTCGGCGAAGTGCATGGCGTCACAGTGGGAACCGCCGTTACCGCAGGAGAGCACTTTGCCACCGGCCTTAAAACTGTCGGCCAGCAGGACCGCCGCGCGCTGAATAGCGTGAATATTGGCATCATCTTTCAGAAAGTTCGCCAGCGTTTCCGCCGCTTCGTTCAGTTCGTTACGAATAAGATCCTGGTACATGAGGATAATCCTTCAGTATTGATGAAATAACACAGTGGAGTGTACCGGATAGCGGGAAAAGCGAGAAGCTAAAGCCATGCGAATCGTCCGGCGTTTTGATTTTTTGTGCCGGCGAAAACGCGAACAATGTGAACCAGGTTGTAATTATTTTGTAAACACATTGCTAAAGGAATTCACATCAACTACAACCATATCATCACAAGTGGTCAGACCTCCTACAAGCAAGGGAGCTTTTCTTTATGATGATTTTGAGCATTCTCGCAACCGTTGTACTGCTCGGTGTGTTGTTCTATCACCGCGTCAGTTTATTCCTGAGCAGCCTGATTCTTCTGGCCTGGACGGCTGCGCTTGGCGTCGCAGGTCTCTGGAATATCTGGATTTTGGTCCCTCTTGCCATCATTCTCCTGCCGTTTAACCTGGCCCCGATGCGTAAGTCGATGATCTCCGCGCCGGTATTTAAAGGCTTCCGCAAAGTGATGCCGCCGATGTCGCGCACCGAGAAAGAAGCGATTGATGCGGGCACCACCTGGTGGGAAGGCGACCTGTTCCAGGGTAACCCGGACTGGAAAAAGCTGCACAACTATCCGCAGCCGCGCCTGACCGCCGAAGAACAGGCCTTTATTGACGGCCCGGTGGAAGAAGCGTGCCGCATGGCGAACGACTTTGCTATTACCCACGAAATGGCCGACCTGCCGCCGGAGCTGTGGGCGTACCTGAAAGAGCATCGCTTCTTCGCGATGATCATTAAGAAAGAGTACGGCGGTCTTGAGTTCTCCGCTTACGCGCAGGCTCGCGTGCTGCAAAAGCTGGCGGGCGTCTCCGGGATCCTGGCGATTACCGTCGGCGTACCGAACTCCTTAGGCCCGGGCGAACTGCTGCAGCATTACGGTACGGAAGAGCAGAAAGATCACTATCTGCCGCGACTGGCGCGCGGTCAGGAAATCCCGTGCTTCGCGCTGACCAGCCCGGAAGCAGGCTCCGATGCAGGCGCAATCCCGGATACCGGCGTGGTCTGTATGGGCGAGTGGCAGGGCCAGCAGGTGCTGGGCATGCGCCTGACCTGGAACAAACGCTATATCACCCTGGCACCTATCGCCACCGTGCTGGGCCTGGCCTTTAAGCTCTCCGACCCGGAAAAACTACTGGGCGGTGAAGAGGATCTGGGCATTACCTGTGCGCTGATCCCAACCTCGACGCCGGGTGTGGAAATTGGTCGTCGTCACTTCCCGCTGAACGTGCCGTTCCAGAACGGTCCGACCCGCGGCCAGGATATCTTTGTGCCGATTGACTACATCATCGGCGGCCCGAAAATGGCCGGTCAGGGCTGGCGCATGCTGGTGGAATGTCTGTCGGTGGGTCGCGGTATTACCCTGCCGTCGAACTCAACCGGCGGCCTGAAGTCCGTCGCGATGGGAATTGGCGCTTATGCCCACATTCGCCGTCAGTTCAAAATCTCCATCGGCAAGATGGAAGGTATCGAAGAGCCGCTGGCACGCATCGCGGGCAACGCCTACGTGATGGACGCCGCTGCATCCCTGATTACCTACGGCATTATGCTGGGCGAAAAACCGGCCGTGCTGTCCGCGATTGTGAAGTACCACTGTACCCACCGCGCGCAGCAGTCGATCATTGACGCGATGGATATCGCGGGCGGTAAAGGTATTATGCTCGGCGAAGGCAACTTCCTGGCGCGCGGCTATCAGGGCGCACCGATTGCCATCACCGTGGAAGGGGCTAACATCCTGACCCGCAGCATGATGATCTTCGGCCAGGGTGCGATTCGCTGCCATCCGTACGTGCTTGAAGAGATGGCCGCTGCGCAGAATAACGACGTGGACGCCTTCGACAAGCTGCTGTTCAAACATATCGGTCACGTGGGCAGTAACAAGGTGCGGAGCTTCTGGCTGGGCCTGACGCGCGGCCTGACCAGCGCGACGCCAACCGGCGATGCGACCAAACGTTACTACCAGCATCTGAACCGTCTGAGCGCCAACCTGGCTCTGCTGTCCGACGTTTCCATGGCGGTGCTGGGCGGTAGCCTGAAGCGTCGCGAGCGTATCTCCGCCCGTCTGGGCGACGTGCTGAGCCAGATCTTCCTGGCCTCTGCGGTGCTGAAACGCTACGACGACGAAGGCCGTCAGGAAGCGGATCTGCCGCTGGTGCACTGGGGCGTGCAGGATGCGATGTATCAGGCGGAACAGGCGATTGACGACCTGCTGGCGAACTTCCCGAACCGCTTCGTGGCTGGCGCTCTGCGCGTGGTGATCTTCCCGACCGGTCGTCATCACCTGGCGCCGTCCGACAAGCTGGACCACAAAGTGGCGAAGATCCTGCAGGTTCCGAGCGCCACCCGCTCCCGCATTGGCCGCGGTCAGTATCTGGCACCAACGCCGCATAACCCGGTGGGCCTGCTGGAAGAGGCGCTGCTGGACGTGATGGCCGCCGACCCGATTCACCAGAAAATCTGCAAACAGCTGGGTAAAAACCTGCCGTTTACCCGTCTGGACGAACTGGCGAAACAGGCGCTGGCCGGTGGCATTATCAATAACGACGAAGCTGCGCTGCTGGTGAAAGCCGAAGAGAGCCGTCTGCGCAGTATTAACGTGGATGATTTCGAACCGGAAGAGCTGGCGACGCAGCCGGTAAAGCTGCCGGAGAAGCATCGCAAACCTGAAGCGGCATAACCCGCTTCGCTCTGACAAACCCCGCCCGGTGCGGGGTTTTTTATTGCCACATTTTCTCGTAATGACGTGCTACAGTGTCAAAAAGGGGTCGTTTGAGGAGTCTGTATCGTGCCTGGTTTGAAGATTTCGATTTTGCAGCAGCCTTTAGTGTGGATGGATGGCCCTGCCAACCTGCGCCACTTTGATCGTCAACTGGAAGAGATTACCGGGCGAGATGTGATTGTCCTGCCGGAGATGTTTACCACCGGCTTCGCGATGGAAGCGGCGAAACAGTCGATGCCCCAGGAAGAGGTGGTCGCCTGGATGCATGCCAAAGCGCAGCAAACCAACGCGCTGATCGCCGGGAGCGCCGCACTGCAGACGGAACGCGGCCCGGTGAACCGCTTCCTGCTGGTTGAGCCGGAAGGAAAGGTGCATTTTTACGATAAACGCCACCTGTTCCGCATGGCCGATGAACATCATCATTATGAAGCCGGTAACGAACGCGTGGTGTTCGAGTGGCGCGGCTGGCGTATTCTGCCGCTGGTCTGCTACGACCTGCGCTTCCCGGTATGGTCGCGCAACCGCAACGATTACGACCTGGCGCTGTACGTCGCCAACTGGCCCGCGCCGCGCTCGCTGCATTGGCAGGCGCTGCTGGTGGCTCGCGCGATTGAAAACCAGGCGTACGTGGTGGGCTGTAACCGCGTGGGGACGGACGGCAACGGCCACCACTACCGCGGCGACAGCCGGGTGGTGAACCCTCAGGGCGAGATTATTGCCACCGCCGAACCGCATCAGGCGACGCGCATTGATGCTGAATTATCGTTAACGGCGCTGAAGGAGTATCGGGAGAAGTTTCCGGCGTGGCAGGATGCGGATCCGTTTAGCATTGGGTGAAAAAATGCCGGGTGGCGGCTACGCCTTACCCGGCCTACCAATGTTGCTCGCTTCTTTTAACTCACTAACGCCTGCCCGTCTTTGCGGCTCTCCGTCGCGGCCACGTAGTGCCCCTCCGGCATACGATAGATCACCTGCGCACCGCCGAAGTTGTAATCCTGGAGCGGATCTTCCACCACGATCTGATGCCCGCGCTCGCGCAGCGCGGCAATGGTGTTGCGATCAAACGTCGATTCAACAATCACTTCCCTGCCCTGCACCACGCGCCAGCGCGGCGCGTCGATGGCCGCCTGCGGGTTTTGCCCGTGCAGCATGATGCGCAGCGCCATCTGCATATGCCCCTGCGCCTGCATCGGGCCGCCCATCACGCCGAAGGACATCAGCGGCTGGCCGTTGCCGTCCATCGCAAAGCCCGGAATGATGGTGTGGAAAGGACGCTTGCTGCCCGCCAGCGCGTTCGGGTGTTTGGGATCGAGCACAAAGCCGCAGCCGCGGTTTTGCAGGCTGATTCCGGTATCCGGCACCACAATGCCTGAACCGAAGCCCATAAAGTTGGACTGGATAAACGAAACCATCATCCCGCTGGCGTCCGCGGTGCTGATGTAGACCGTGCCGCTCTGCGTCGGTGATCCGTACACAAAGTCAGAGGCGTTATCGCGATCGATAAGCGCCGCACGCGACTTCAGATAGTGGTCGCTCAGCAGCTCTTTTGCTGCGAACTCCATATGTTCTTCATCCGCCACGTAGCGGTCGAGATCCGCCAGCGCCAGCTTCATGGCTTCAATGGATAAGTGCAGAGACTGCACGGAGTCCGGATGATGTTTCTCAATGCCGCACTGCTCCAGAATACCGAGCGCAATCAGCGTGGCGATCCCCTGGCCGTTTGGCGGCAGCTCCTGTACCGAGCCGCCCGCGAAGTCGCGCGACAGCAGGTCAACCCAGTCCACGCGATGGTTTGCCAGATCTTCCGCTGACAGGTGCGCGCCGTGCTCCTGGGCGAAGGCGGCAATTTTCTGCGCCAGCTCGCCGCGGTAAAAGGCTTCACCGTTGGTTTTGGCAATCAGCTCCAGCGAATGAGCCTGCGCTGGATTACGGAAGATCTCCCCCACGCGCGGGGCGCGGCCTTCCGGCGCGAAGCAGGCGCTAAAGCCCGGCTGATCTTTCAGCTTGTTATAGCCGCGCTGCCAGAGATGACCAATCAGCGGCGAGACCGGGAAGCCGTTGCGCGCGTAGTCAATCGCAGGCTGCGCCAGCGTGGTCAGCGGCAGCGTGCCGAAGCGTTCCGCCAGGGCCACCCAGCCCGACACCGCACCCGGCACCGTCACCGCGTCCCAGCCGATTTCCGGCACTGCGCTTTTACCGGCAAACAGATCCGCATGCCAGCTGGCCGGCGAGCGCCCGGACGCGTTGAGGCCGTGAAGTTTTTCACCGTCCCAGACGATGGCAAAGGCGTCGCTGCCGATGCCGTTGCCGGTCGGCTCGACAACGGTCAGCGCCATGGCGGTGGCAATGGCCGCATCGACGGCGTTGCCACCCAGCTGCAGCATTTTCATTCCCGCCTGCGCCGCCAGCGGCTGCGAAGTGGCAACGGCGTTGTGGCCCATCATCGGCGGGCGGCGTGAAGCGTAACCGGATGTAAAATCAAGCGCTTTGGTCATCATGACTCCTTAGTCGTGGCGCGGATCGAGCGCATCGCGCAGCCCGTCGCCAAGTAAATTAAAGCCCTGCACGGCAAGGAAAATCGCCACGCCGGGGAAAACGGACATCCACGGCGCCTGCTCAAGGAAACCTTTCGCGGTATTAAGCATGGACCCCCAGGACGGATTGGGCGGCTGCTGCCCCAGCCCTAAAAACGACAGGCTGGCTTCGGCAATAATCGCCGAGGCAATGGCCAGCGTGGCCTGAACCAGGATCGGCGACATCACGTTTGGCAGAACGTATTTAATGATGATCCAGCGATCCGGCAGGCCTATCGCCCGCGCGCCGTCGATGTACTCTTCGTTGCGAATGGCGATCACCTGCCCGCGCGTCAGGCGGGCGAAGATCGGCATCGCCGAAAGACCGATGGCGATCATCGCATTGGTCAGGCTCGGGCCTAAAAATGCCCCCAGCGCGATCGCCATGATCAGGAACGGACAGGCCAGCAGCGCCTCGATAAAGCGCGAGATGACGCCGTCCCACATCTTCTGGAAGTAGCCCGCCACCAGCCCCAGCGGCACGCCGATGACCACCGCGATAACCACCGACATACAGCCCGCCATCAGCGAGGTTCGCGCTCCCCAGATAATGCGGGACAAAATGTCACGCCCCAGCTCGTCGGTGCCGAACCAGTACATCGCTGACGGCGCTTTGCGCACCGCGAGGAAGTTGGCTTTAACCGGGTCAAACGGGGCGATCCACGGCGCCAGCAGCGCCACCAGCACAAAGAAACCCACCACAAGCGCGCCAATCACCGCGCTTTTATTGGCGAGGAATTTCTTCAGCACCCGGTTCTGCGCGCGCGGCAGCGCGGGGGCTACGGTTTGCGTCGTCAGTTCCGCCATCGTTAACCTCGCATTTTCGGGTTGATAAGGACGTAAAGCACGTCGGCCAGCAGGTTGAGCAGCAGGAAGCCGATCGCCACGATCAGCACCACGCCCTGCACCACCGCGTAGTCACGGTTGAACACCGAGTCGACGATCATCTTGCCAAAGCCCGGAATGGTGAACACCTGCTCGGTCAGCACCGCGCCGCCCAGCAGCTCGCCGAACAGCAGCGTGGTGAGGGTGATCACCGGCACCAGCGCGTTGCGAAACGCGTGCTTTAGAATGACCGCCTTCGGCAGCAGCCCCTTGGCGCGTGCGGTACGGATATAATCCGCTTTCAGCACCGCAATCATCGACGCGCGGGTATGGCGCATCAGCGTCGCCGCCAGCCCGGTTCCGAGCACGGACGCGGGCAGCAGCAGCGTGCGCAGGTTCTGAAGCGGATCTTCACTGAACGGCACGTAGCCGGACGCGGGCAGCCACTGCAGGTTCACCGAGAAGACCAGAATCAGCAGGATCCCCAGCCAGAAGTGGGGAATAGAGATCCCTGAGATCGCCACGAAGTTCGCCCCGTGATCGACCCAGCTGTTTTTGTTCACCGCCGCAAGGATCCCCATGCTGATGCCAAACACCAGCGCAATAATCATCGCCAGCAGCGACAGCTCTAGCGTAACCGGCAGCTTGCTGGCGATAAGCTCGGTCACCGGCTCGTGCGTGCGCAAGGAGACGCCCAGATCGCCCTGCAGCGCCCGCGTCAGCCAGTGGAAATACTGAACCGGGATCGGCGCATCCAGGTTCAGCTCCGCGCGCAGCTGGGCGATCACCGCCGGATCGCGTTCCTCACCGGCCATCGCAATCAGTGGGTCGCCGGGCAGCAGCTTTTGCAGCCCGAACACCATCATGCTCACCAGCAATAGCGTCGGGACGGCCAGCAGCAGACGTTTGCAAATCAGTTCCAGCATGGGTTCTCCTCAGGACGTTTATTTGGCCAGCGTCAAACCCGCCAGACGCACGATGCCGTCCGGGTAAGGCTTAAAGCCCTGCACGCGCTTGTTCAGGCCAAAAATGCGCGGCTCGAAGTAGAGATAGGCAATCGGCATGTCGGTTTGCAGCTGCTTCACCACCTTGTCATACAGCGGCTGGCGGGCGGCCTGGTCGGTGCTCTGGCGCGCCTGCGTCAGCCACTCATCGACCTGCGCGTTGCTGTAACGGCCATCGTTAAGCGTGCCGTTGCTGTGGATAAAGCCGTAGATGCTGCCGTCCGGATCCGGGCGACCCGACCAGCCGGAGAAGCTCAGCTGATAATCACCGCTCTGCTGGCGATCCAGCAGCGTGGCAAATTCGGTCATCTGCAGGTTCAGCGTGAACCCGGCCTCGGCGACCATCGCCTGCAATACCTGACCCACCTGCTGCGAGGTTGGGTTGTTCGGCACCAGCAGGTTGACGGTCAGCGGCGCGGTGACGCCTGCCGCTTTGAGCAGCGCTTTGGCTTTATCAACGTCGCGCGGCGGAACCGGCAGATTCACGTGATACGGGCTGACCGTCGAAAACGCCTGGTTTGCCGGGGTGTAGAGGCCTTCGAAGACCACCTGGTTTAACGCATCGCGGTCGATGGCCTGAGAAAACGCCTCGCGCACGCGGGCATCTTTGAACGGATCGTTCGCCGGGACCTTGCCGTTGTTAATATTGAAGGTGATCCCCTGATAGCCCAGGCCGGTGACCTTAGCCAGCGCCAGCTTGCTGTCGGCTTCGACGGTTTTGACGTCGCTGGCGGCGATGCCTTCGGTCAGATCCAGATCGCCCGCGCGCAGGTTCGCCAGACGCACGGAGGCATCCGGGATCGGCAGATAGATAATTTTGTCGAAGTGGTAGGCGCCTTTGTTCCAGTAGTTGTCGAAGCGGGTCAGAACGATGCGGTCCTGCGACACGCGGCTGTCGAACTTGTACGGGCCGGAACAGACCGGATGGGCGGCAAAGTCAGGCTTTTTCGCAGCCTCGGGCGCCATCATCGCGCCCGCGCGGTCGGTAAGCTGCATCAGCAGCGCGGCGTCCGGCGTTTTCAGGTGCAGCGCTATCTGCATCGGGCCGGTGACCTCTACCGATTCCACGGAGGAGATCTCGCTTTTCCGCAGGGAGCCTTTGAGGGTTAGGGCGCGGTCGAGGTTGTATTTCGCGGCGGCGGCATCGAATTTCTCTCCGTCATGGAAGGTCACGCCTTCGCGCAGATCCATGGTCAGCGTTTTGCCGTCGGCGCTCCAGGCCCACGATTTCGCGAGACCTGGCACGACCTTCAGATGCTCGTCGACGTCCACCAGCCTGTCGCACAGGGAGGCAAACACGAAGCGGCCATAGTAGGTGCGCGCCAGGTGCGGGTCGAGCATGTCCGGGTCTGCCCCCAGGCCGATTCGCAGCACGCTTTCAGAATGGGCGGGCAGCGCCGCGCCAAGCAACATAACACTTCCCAGTACGGTCAAAAGAGAATTACGCATTGTCATTATCATGAGTTCCTTGAAGGAAGGGAGGAGTGAGTGGCCGCGTGTTCAAACAGCGCGCGGCGGCGCAGAAAGGCTGCGGATGGCGGTGCGATCTGGATAACGCTGCGATCGCGGTTAATTTCCTGCCAGCGGTGGCAGGCAACCTGACGCCCGCCGTCGAACACCTGATTAATCGGCTCGACCTGGCGGCATTCGTCAGTGACGTACGGGCAGCGGGTGTGGAAGCGACAGCCCGACGGCGGGTTCGCCGGGTTCGGCAGATCCCCCTGCAGCAGCGGCGCGTCGCGCTCAATACCCGGCTGCATCTGCGGCGCCGAGGCGATCAGCGCCTGGGTGTAAGGGTGCAGCGGTGCGTCAAAGATCTCGTCGACGGTGGCAAGCTCAACGATCTGCCCAAGGTACATCACTGCCACGCGGTCGCTCATGTGGCGGATCACCGCCAGACCGTGGGCGACGATCACCATCGTCAGCCCCAGCTGGTGCTTCAGGCTCTCCAGCAGATTAACCACCTGCGCCTGCACCGACACATCCAGCGCGGAAACCGGCTCGTCGCCCAGCAGCAGCTTTGGCCCCGAAGCCAGCGCGCGGGCAATGCCGATACGCTGGCGCTGCCCGCCGGAAAACTCGTGCGGATAGCGCCCGGCCCAGGCGGCAGGCAGGCCAACGGTCTTGAGCAGCTCCGCGACGCGGTACTGACGGTCCGCTTTCTTCATGTTCTGGTGCAGCCACAGCGGCTCACCGACGATCTGCTCCACCGTCATGCGCGGGTTCAGCGAGGCAAAAGGATCCTGAAAAATAATCTGCAGCTCGCGCCGGAGCTGGTTCAGACGTGCGCCTGTAGCGTGGGTAATCTCCTCCCCTTGATAAAACACGCGTCCTTCGCTGGCGGCCAGCAGACGCAGCAGCAGACGGCCGAGGGTGGATTTCCCGGAACCGGACTCGCCGACAATCGCCAGCGTTTCGCCCGGCATCACGGCAAGCGAAACGCGATCGACCGCCGTGACAAACCGGGCCGGGGAAAAGAGTTTTTTCGGACCGGGGAAAAGCTTGCTGAGGTCCCGGGCTTCAAGAATGGGCGTGGTCATGCGGTCTCTCCCAGGGCAATGTGGTGTTCGAGCGGCACGCGGAAGCAGGCGACCTGATGGCCCGCGCCGAGCGTAGTGAGTTGCGGTTTTTCATCATGACAGCGCGACTGCGCAAACGGGCAGCGCGTCGCGAAACGGCAGCCTTGCGGCATGGATTCCGGTAGCGGGACCGATCCGGGAATGGTGGAGAGCTGGCCTTTGCGTGCGCCCAGCGAAGGGATCGAGCCCATCAGGCCGATGGTGTACGGGTGCTGCGGGTCAGCGAATATTGCCTCAACGCTCCCCTGCTCCACCACCTGCCCGGCGTACATCACTGCCACCTGCTGGGCGACTTCGGCAACCACGCCCAAATCGTGGGTGATCATCAGCACCGCCGTGCCGGTTTCCTCTTTTAGAGTGTTCAGCAGGGTCAGGATTTGCGCCTGGATGGTGACGTCGAGCGCGGTGGTGGGTTCGTCGGCAATCAGCAGTTTAGGGTGGTTGATCAGGGCCATGGCAATCATCACGCGCTGGCGCATGCCGCCGGAAAGCTGGTGCGGATACGCCTTGAGGCGCATCTCCGCCGCCGGGATCTGCACCTTCTCAAGGATCTGCAGCGCGACCTTCATCGCCTCCGGGCGCGTAACGTTCTGGTGACGCATGACCGCTTCACTGAGCTGATCGCCTAACGTGAAGGCCGGATTGAGCGAGGTCATCGGCTCCTGGAAAATCATCGCCAGCTCGCTCCCGCGCAGGTCGGCATACTCCCGCGGCGAAAGCTTGCGCAGGTCGTGGCGGCGAAACTGCATCTCGCCGCTGACAATCTGCGCGCTGGCGGGCAGTAAACCCATCAGCGCCAGTGAGGTGATACTTTTCCCGCAGCCGGACTCCCCCACCAGCGCCAGCGTTTCGCCCGCTTTGACCGTCAGGGAAATGCCGTCCAGGACGCTGACCGGCGAGCCGGAAAACTTAACGTTGAGATTATTCAGCCGGAGTACAGGCGTGGAGTCCTTAAACGGGATCGTCGTCATAGCGTGAAATCGTCCTCAAGGTGGATCGCCTGAATCAGGGCGTTTTGCAGGCTGAGCAGGTGTTCGCGCATGGCGGCCGCTGCTTCATTAGGCTGGCGATGGATAATCGCGGACATGATCTTGTGATGGTGGTCGTTGTAGCTGTCGACACGTTCGGGCGTGCGGGCTAATTCACGCAGATGCTGCCAGCCGGGTTCGCGCCGCACGGCGTCAATGGCGTCAAACAGGCCGAGCATCAGGCGATTGCCCGCCGCCTCGGCAATGGCGCGGTGAAAGGCGCTATCCCAGAGTTCATTGAGATCGCGGTCATCCGGGCTGACCTTGTCGATGCGTTCCAGCATGCGCTGCATGAGCGCGAGGTTTTCCCTGGTGGCACGCAGTGCCGCAAGCCGGGCTAAGCCGGGTTCGATCTGTATACGAGCTTCCATCACTTCCAGCAGATTGGTCTGCTGAACCAATCCTTGAAGGGCCAGCGGTTCAACAGGGGCAGCCGGACCAATAAAGGTGCCTTTGCCCTGTTTACGCCAGATCCGCCCTTCTTCTTCCAGCACGTCCAGCGCGCGACGCACTTCGCGTCGTCCTACGCCGAGTGTTTCCGACAGCTCACGTTCCGTGGGCAGCGGAGTGCCTGGTGTTGACTCATGCTGGTTGATTAGCCCGCGCAGTTGCTCAAGCGCGGTGCTGGAATTGGCCAGAAACCGTGACGGTTTTTCCATATTGGTTCGCTCACTATCATCGTTATTTTCTTTTTATGAACGATAAGTTATTGATATGACGTGCTACTTATCGTGCTAATGATTAAGCAATAAACGAACCAATTTTTTAATGGTTCAAAAGAGATTTAAAAAAGCGATATTAAATGAAGGGGTTACAGCAACGTATTGTTACAGATGCAAGCGGCATCCTGAGACGATAAAGGCCAGAAAAGAACATGAAACGCACAAAAACAGTGCAAATATCGCACTACAATAGTGCCATTGTTAATTTTTTGCACTATAAATGATAACAATAAGTTAACAAAAAGTAATAAATAAGGCGTGCTTACGCCTGAAAATGGCCCCCTTGCGAGGGCCGCGAAAGATTAAGGAACAGGCTGCCAAAGCGTCGCAGCCGCAGTCGGCGCCCAGTCGGACTGAGACGTGTGCCCCTGCACGCAGCGATACTGTGTGCCGTTATACGTGACAATTTCTCCAGTCTTATAGCGCGTACCGACTTTCCACTCGCCTTCCGGCTCAGGCGTCACAGACCCCTCTTTCGTCGTGGCTTTAAGCGGTGTACTGGCGAGAGACTGATGACCTTTGGCATTTTCGGCGATCACCTGGTAGCTGTAGGTTGTTCCCGCGCGCAGGCCGCTGTCGAAGATCTGCGTTCCGCTTACGGTGAGTAACTCCGCCCCATCGCGTAGTACGTGGTATTTCACCGCGTTGTCTACCGCATTCCATTTCACCGTCAGGCTGTTTTCCGTCGAAGAAACCAGGGCCAGGCCGCCTGGCGCGTCAGGACGTCCCTCTTCGACCTGTACGGTTTCTACCTTAACCACGTTGCTGCTTTCAGAGATATTGTTCGCTGCATCACGTGCTTTCACGCTGTAGTGGTACACCACACCGCCGGTCTCTACTGCATTATCGGTCCACTGGGTGTCCGTTGAAGACCCGACTTTGATGTCATTACGGTAGATGTCATATCCCACTACGCCACGGTCATCGGTGGAGGGCTGCCAGGCAAGGGTGATAGTCAAGCCATTGTTCAGCACCTTCAGTCCTGCTGGCGCAGTTGGCGCGACGGTATCCTGCGGGCGTTCAGGCGACATCAGGTCCGCGCGCTCTTTCATTTCATTGAAATAGTCAACCTGCTGCGGGATGGACAGCTGCTGATCGTTTGAACCCAACGTCCAGATAAAGAACCCACCATAGCCGTTTTCCGCCTGCCAGCCCGCACGGTTTACGTTGTTCTGTCGGTTTTCAACAAAGCGACCTTCTGGCCCCCACTGGGAGTTGATGGTCTGACCGAGAACGATTTTGCTCTTATCACCCACCGCCCGGGCGTAGTTAGCCATCGCCACGTCATACTTAAAGCGTGGGCCGGCGTCATAGGCCATGACGTTGAAGAAATCGAAAACGTTTTTCCCCTGCGTCAGCAGCGGCAGAACTTCGCCATGGTGTGAAGAGCGAGCCGCCTCAACGAAGGAACAATTCTCGGTTACCGCGCTGTTGGTGCAGTTCTTCGGGTCAGCACCAACGTGATAGGTGGTCAGGCTCAGCAGCTTTTTGCTGCCGGACGCATTGAGCTTGCTACGAACCCGTTCAGCCAGATCCAGCAGGTTTGCGTTTTCCTCTGGCGTGACGCGATCGGGCTTTTCAAAGTCAAAATCGATGCCGTCAAGCTGAACGGTACCCGCCTTCTGGTAGTTCGCCATATTACATTTGCCTTGCCAGTCGGCGCTCAGGCATTCCCCAACCATCTCTTCCGGCTTCAGGTTCTTTTTATATACCGGGAAGTTGGTATTCAGCAGATTCACCAGATTCTGCGCCAGCGTTTCTCGCGTTTGCGCGTTATTCAGATAAGACCACATCGCGGAATACGTCTCGCCGCCGAGCGCCAGCATCATTTTTTTCTCCGGGTGCGCCAGCTTCAGCTGACTCCACACGACATAGGCTGGCGCATTAATGTACCAGGGATCATATTGTGGTACTGCAACAATATTATCGGAACTGGACAGCTTACCGCTTGCATCCCAGCCACCAAATGAAAGCAGGAACGTATCCGCTTTCACCTCTTTCATATCCTCAACGGACTCGACCGGAACACCCCAGGAGGTCAGATAGGTGACCGCTCGCGGTGCTTGCGCCGCGAAAGCCGACTGCGCCATTAGTGCGCTACCAATTAACAGAGATAATGTAAGTTTTTTCATCAAAGTTCCTTATTGCTTTGTGATGATAGTCCTGTGGATTACCTCGCAAATTGTCTTTTTTTTTAGCGCCGAGATCGTTGGGGATAATAGAGTGGTGAATCAGGAAATCCTCCGCATTAAATAAGAAATATCTCTCGCATTTATAATAAATACTTCAACGACAGCGCGGGAGAATTCTCGCATCCTGTAAGACGCTTCTTTATTTAATTTTCCCATCTTCACCAATTAAAAAAGATGGCATACCTGTGTTCCCGCTCTTTTATCAGGGAAAATTCAGGAATTAATCACAACTATTATCCAACTAGGGACGCTCTCAATGAAATATGCAACAAACGTGATGCGAAAACAGGGTGGTTTCACCCTGCTTGAACTGCTGGTCGTGCTGATGATTATTGCGCTGCTGGCAGGATTTGTCGGGCCAAAAGTCTTCTCAAATGTCGACTCGGCTAAGGAGAAAACCGCCATGCGCCAGATGCGCTCGCTTGCTGAGGCACTCGGGCAATATCGCCTCGACACCGGCAGTTATCCAACTGAAACACAAGGTCTGAAAGCGCTGACTGAAAAGCCTTCCAACGCGCAAAACTGGAATGGCCCTTATCTTAGCCAGCATGTGCCGTTAGACCCCTGGGGCAATCCGTACCAGTGGCATAACCCCGCCCGGACAAAAGACGCCATTAATGAAGTCGAAATAACCTCCGGCGGTAAAGACGGTAAGCCTGTCACTTACGGGTTCTGACTATGCTGCGCCTGTCCATATATTCGCTGTTTATCTTCAGCGTATTTTCCTGCCGGGCCGATTGCTGGCAGTTGGCGGGAGAACGTTACGGCATTGAGCCAGAGCTATTACAGGCGATAGCGATAGTGGAATCCAACGGTAATACCCGGGCCATCAACAAAAATCGTGATGGCTCAATGGATGTCGGTCTGATGCAGATCAATAGCATTCACTTCGATGCGCTGCGTAAATTTCGTATTAGTCAAAAAGATCTGCTAACCGACCCTTGCCAAAGTGTCATGACCGGCGCCTGGATCCTGGCAGGTCAAATCCAGCGCTTTGGTTATACCTGGGACGCGGTGGGAGCGTATAACGCCGGAACGGCAAATACCCCCCAGCGCCGCGCGCTTCGTCAACAATACATAAAAAAAGTGGCTCCGCATTATGCCCGCCTTAAAAGGCAGAGCCATACACTGTCGCCAAAATGAAACCATATACCGTCACCATCCTCCAGGGGGGGAAACGCGTCAGTCAGACCGTACTTGCCGCGTCGCCTGATGATGCCAGCGCCCGCATTATTGCTGGCGGCGGCATCGTTTTGCAGGTACAGGAACGCCCCGTCCGCAAGGAGAAACGCTTTCCACTGAATCTGTTCTTGCAGGAGCTTATCGCTCTGCTGGAAGCCGGGCTGGTCGTGGTTGAGGCCGTCGAAGCGCTGCGCGAAAGCAGCCGCGACGGTGGCACCTCGCTGGTTCTGGATACGCTGGTTAAAAAGCTCTACGAAGGAGCGCAACTCTCCCAGGCGATGATGGCGTTACCAGCACTGTTTCCGCCTCTGCTGATTAACACCGTTGCCTCTTCTGAGCAAACCGGACACTTACCCGAGGCGCTAAAGCGTTTTCAGTTTTACGAATCAAGAATGGAAATTCTGCGCAAGCGGATTAAATCAACCCTGCTCTATCCGACGATTGTCATTGCCGCTGGCGGGATAATTCTGTTCTTTCTGCTCGGCTTTATTATTCCGCGTTTTTCCGTGGTGTTTGACGGGATGAAGAACCCGTCCGCCAGCGCACAGCTTATCCTCTGGTGGGGACGCCTGACGCAAACCCATGGCTCGCTGCTGCTGGCCGGTTGCGCGGCAGCGGTTGCAGGCATCGTGATGGCGGTGCGCAGCCCGCGCCTGCGCCAGCGTGCGCTCGGTTTGTTGCTGCGCATTCCCGCCTTACGCCAGCAGCATCAGCTTTCTGTGCTGGTGCGTTTTTACCGCACGCTGGGCCTGCTGTTACAGGGCGGCCTTCCCGCGCCAGATGCGTTAATGCTGAGCCGGGAGATCCTGCCCGCCACGCATCGTCAGCAGGTTGAACAGGTTATCCGCGACGTCGCCGCCGGCGAGTCGCTCTCCCGCATGCTGGAAGCGCAACAGATGACGACTCCTGTCGCCAGCCGCCTGCTGCAGGTCGGCGAACGCAGCGGCGAACTACCTGCCATGTGCGAGCGGATCGCCGCTTTTTATGATGAATCGCTGGAACGCGCGATTGAAACCTTTAGCAAAATTTTTGAACCGATTCTGATGATGGTCGTTGGCGGCATCGTTGGGCTCGTCGTGTTTTTACTGTACATGCCCATTTTTGAACTGGCAGGAGGATTGCAATAATGTCTCACTCACCGTCTGTAGAACCCCTTTTCGACCTGCCAGACGAGCAGCGCTGTCAGGCGCTGGCGGAACTGCTGGACAGTTTCCCCGGCGCGTTAGAAGAAGCCGCCGGTTCCCTGGGGCTCACGCCGCTCTCACCCACACAGCTCGCCGACAGCGAAGAGGATTTCGAAGCCGTGCCGCTGACCGAATCGCTCAGCCAGCGAGCATTGCCGCTGCGCGTTAACGGTCAGCTCCACGTTGCGCTGGGCGATCCGTTTTCACTGGCGCTGCGCCAGTGGGCTTATAACGTGAATGCGCTCCCCGCGCTCGCCCCGCTCTCTCAGCTTAATGCCCGCCTTGATGAACTGGCAAAACAGCAGCGCACGCTCGATCAGCTGGAGCAGCAGCAGAGTGAAGAGAATAAAGAGGCCCGGTGGCTGGAGATCACCCCAGCAGCCATCGCCAGTGAACCCCACGCCGTCATTAAGCTGGTTAACGCCACGCTGTTTGATGCCCTGCAGAGCCGCGCCAGCGATATTCATCTTTGCGCCGTCGCGGATGGGTTGATGGTGAAGTACCGCATCGATGGCGTCCTGCACAGCATTCGCCACTGCGCCGGGCTTCAGCAGGCGGAGCAGGTGATCTCCCGTCTCAAAGTATTAAGCTGCATGGACATTTCCGAACGACGCACGCCACAGGACGGGCGCTTTAAGGCGTTGATTCTCCAGCGTCCCGTCGATTTTCGCGTGTCCATCATGCCGGGCGTCTATGGCGAGGATGCCGTACTGCGCGTGCTGGATAAATCTCACGATCAAAACCTGCGCCTGGAGACGCTCGGCTTTGATGAGCACACGCTGGGTGCGATTCGCCAGTTAACCCATCTGCCCCACGGTATGGTACTCGTCACCGGGCCAACGGGGAGCGGGAAATCCACCACCCTCTATTCAGCACTCAGCGAACTCAACAGCGGTGAATGCAAAATTATCACCATTGAAGATCCCGTGGAGTACCAGCTCAACAGCGTGCTGCAAATTCCGGTCAACGATAAAAAAGGGCTCACCTTCGCCCGCGGCCTGCGCGCCATTTTGCGTCACGACCCGGACATCATCCTGGTGGGTGAGATCCGCGACGGTGAAACCGCCGGCATTGCCGTGCAGGCGGCGCTCACCGGCCACGTGGTGCTCTCCTCGGTTCACGCCAATGACGTCTTTAGCGTACTGGAACGTTTTTTATATATGCAGGTGGAGCCCGCCAGCCTGATCACCGCCCTTAACGGCGTCGTGGCGCAACGGCTGGTGCGCCAGATTTGCCCGGACTGTATTGATGACACCACGCCCACAGATGACCTTCTCGCGGCGTGGCAATCCGGACCGCTGCAGCAGCTCACGCCCCGCTGGCGTCGAGGGCGAGGCTGCGATACCTGCCGCGACAGCGGTTTTCGCGGCAGGCTGGCGCTGGCGGAAGTGCTGCATTTCAGCGATGCGATGAAAGAGGCAATGCTGGCGCGATCGCCCCGGCGCAAGCTAAAGGAAGTAGCGCTGAATGACGGTTTTGTTCCGCTCTCGACCATCGCGCTGCGCGCCGTGGTCGAAGGCAAAACCACCTGGGAGGAGGTGAACCGTGTTATCACTCACTAACACCTGGCAGTGCGACATCTGGCCTCATGCCGTGCGGTTGCGCCGCAACAATGTGGTACTTGCCACGCATGAACGCCAGCCCGATCAGCCTCTGGAGGCCGCGCTCGAAACGCTGCTGCGCCTGCGCCCCGCCGCCTTACCGTGGCGTGACGCGGTGGAGTTTCACCTCGATACCGACGATCTGACGTTTTTAATCCAGCCCTGGCATGACGGCGTGACCACACCGCAGGAGCTGCTCCAGCTCGCCCGTCAGCAGGCGGTTCATCGCGCGAGTCCGCCCGTCGACTGGCTGGTCCGCTTCGAGACCCTGAACTGGCAGCAGTCGGCGCTGGCCGCGTGCCTGAAGCAACCTTGCTGGCATCTGCTTGGCGCGCTGGCGCGTCGGGAGCGGCTGCGTTTTCGCGGGGTTGTCACGCCGTTTCAAAAGCTGTTAAGCCACTTCGCCCGCGCCCTGCCGGAAAACGGCCTGTTTGTGGCGATGAGTCCCCACCATAGCCGGATTGCCAGCCGTCAGCACCACAGCTGGCGCGACGTCTGGACACTCACCCTGCCACAGCAGGAGATGGACGCCCAGCTGCGGGTTATCGCCCGGCTAAGCGGAATGCAGGACTGTCCTGGCTACGTCATTCATACCGACGGTGAGCATCACCAGGAAGTCGCGCTACAGGAGAGTCCTCATGACGCCGCTGTTTACGCGTAGTTCCCCGTGGGCCGCACGCACGCTGCTGTTAACCGGACTCCTCTGCTTACCGCTCACCGGTGCCGTGATGTATGGCCTGTTTGAGCACCAGCGCCTTGAGCTGGAGACGTCGCAGGTACAGCAGCAGCTCGCCCAACGGCAGCAGGTGCTGCGCCAGCTGCGTGAAGCGGAGCAGCGCCGGTTGCGCCAGGCTCAGCAACTGCAGGCCGTCCCGCCGGCCATCAAGCTGCTGGACAACATCAGCAGCGTACTGACGCCTGATATTGCGCTCCTGAATATTGACGTCATTGCCAGTAAAGGCGATGCGCGGCTTACGGTAAATGCAGGCAATCTTGACGCCCTGCTCGCCTTTAGCGAGCGGCTACAGCAGTTGCCGGCGCATGTGGTGCTTGAGAACCATCGCCAGTCGGCGCAGGGCGATCCTGCCTGGCCGATTAACGCGGTACTCGACGTCAAGGTGACGACGGAGGCGCACCATGCGGCTTCAGAATAAACCCGCCGTGCTGCGCTGGCAGGCGGCGTTATTTGCCGGGCGCATCGGAACGGTTCCGCTCGTGCTCGCCGGGCTGCCCGCAGGACTGCTGCTGTTATGGCTTGGCGGCGTGCGGCCGCACACCATCCATTTGCAGGAGAACCTTGCCCGGATCCAGGCGCAGCTACAAACCGCGCTGCCGCTGGATAAACAGCAGCCGGAACTGCAAAGCCGCATCAGCCTCGGAGAATATCAGCAGGTCAGGCTCATTTTTGAGCAGTTCAGGAGCCGAGGAATGAAGGTCGACGCCAGCCGCTATCAGCTGGAAAACGACGACGGCAAAACCGCGCTACGGCTGGATATTCCGCTGCGCGGTGAATATCTGCCGCTGATGGACGCCCTGGAAACGCTAAGCCGCACTTTGCCGTTACGCATTGAGCAGCTAAGCCTGCGGCGCGCCGGGCCATCGGAAAGCCAGCTCAGCGCCACCGTGCAGCTTCGCCTGTTGAAGGAGTCGCCATGAAACTGCCGCGCTATTTACAGCTGGCGCTGGTGCTGACCGCCGGTGCTGTTTTCTGGAGCCAGTTTGCCGATGACGAGATATCGCAAGCGCCGCTTGAGGCGCAGCCGGTCTCACGCCCGCGCCCCGCGCCAGCAAAGCCGGAGACGGCTCACGCAACGCGCATCGATCTCTTTTCAACGCCACATAGCAGGGCGCAAGACGCAGCAGAACAGCCGCCGGAAAACGATCGGCCTGAAGAGGCGACACCAACCACACCGCCGCTACCGCTTCAGCTCCTCGGTGCCTGGTGGGAAAACCGTCAGAGGATCGTTGTGCTGACGGATGGCAAAGAGACCTGGCCGGTCTGCGAGCACTGCAGGGCGGACGGCAGGATCTGGATCGGCAGTTCGCCGGTCAACAACTGGATTTTAAAAGCGGTGGCGAACGACCACCTCCTGTTTGAATGGCAGCCCACCCATAGCCAGCAGCGGCTGGAACTGGATGAGCTGCAATCGGAACCGACACATTAATCATGAAAAAAACAATTGCTCTCACTTTTTTGTTGTCATGCGCGCTACTGAGCGGCTGTGCACAACGTGCGGCGCCTCCGGTCCGGGAATCAGTGACCGCCTCGCCGCAGGTGCTGGTTAAGCGGCTTAAGGAGATAGACCAACAGCGCATCGCCAGCCCACAGGATATTGCGCTTCGCGCCGAGCAGGCTGACATCAGCAAAAAGCTGGTAAATGACTATCTGAAAAACGCCGATCTCGCGGTGCGTCAGAACAACTACACCCTGGCGACGCAAATGTGGCGCGATGCGCTTACCTATGAGCCCGGCAACCTGCGCGCCCTGCAGGGCTTACGCAAACTCGATGCCCGTAGAGCGCTGGACGCATTGTATAAGGAGGCGGTGGCTAACAGCACCCGCGACCCGGCACGTGCGCTGCACAAAATCCAGCAGGTACTGGAAGAAGATCCCAACTGGCCCCAGGCGCGCGCGCTGCGCGATCACCTGATGCGTGAGGTGTCGCGGATCAACCAGCCGGAGCAGCGTCTGAACCGGGAACTGCAAAAAACGATAGCGCTTAATTTTCGCGAGCACAGCCTGATGGCCATCTTTAACACCATCAGCCAGATGACCGGGGTCAATATCATTTTTGACAAAGATATTTCCTCCAGCACAACCGGCAGCCTGATAGCCAAACGCACCACTGCGGAAGATGCTATCAACGTGCTGCTGTTGTCGAATAACCTGCGGAAGAAGGTGCTGAACAGCAATACGTTGCTGATCTACCCCGCCACCGCGCAAAAAGAGAAGATCTATCGCGACGTGGTCGTCAAAACCATCTTCCTGGGTTATGCGAAAGCAAAAGAGGTCAACGTCGCCCTGCGCAATATGGTCAAGCTGAAGGATGTGCACGTTGATGAGCGAACCAACTCCGTCACCCTGCGTGGGCCAAAAGAGAACGTAGAAAAAGCGGAGCGCCTGTTAGTGACGCTCGACCGGCCTGAAGCGGAGGTCACGCTGGCCGTTGAGGTGCTGGAAGTAAATACCAACGATCTCGAAGCGCTTGGCGTGAAGCTGCCGCAAACCATCAGTGCGGGTTTTGCGAAAAGTAAAGAAGGTGATTTAAAGGGAAGCGGGATCCCGCTGGGCGACCTGAGCGCCAAAAATATCATGGTCGATATCGACAATATGACCATTGACATGAAAAAGGTGTTGAGCAACGCCAGAGTGCTGGCCAACCCGCGGATCCGGGTGAAAAACAATAAAAAAGCGCTGGTTGATATTGGTCAAACGATCCCGGTACTGACCACAACCGTCAATGACGGGATTTCGCAACAGAAAGTGGATTATCAGGACGTTGGCCTGAAGCTGGAAGTCACCCCGGAAGTCAGTATGGATGACAATATCTCAATGGAGGTGAAGTTCACGCTCAGTGCCCTGGGCGCCGAAGAACCCGGTGAGAACGGAGCAAAGTATTACCGCACCACGAAACGCGAAGCCAATACCACGCTCAGCAGTATGAACGGCGAGACCCAGATGCTGGCAGGGCTGATCAAGCAGGATGAAACCACGACCCAAAAAGGAACGCCGTTATTAAGTGACATCCCGGGGCTGGGCCGCCTGTTTAGCAGCAATTCCGACAACAAAGAGCGCACGGAGGTGGTGCTGTTAATTACGCCGACCATTGAGCGCAACCTCGATTTACCGGGAAGCCACGTCAGTACCATTGAGATGGGCAGCGACGATTTAACGGGCGACAGCATTCAACTGCGCGACCTGCAGCGCGACGAGCCGGGAAGCGGGTTTACCGCACCGGCGCTTGCGCCGCCAGCCCATTTCCCTGACCGGGCGGCCACGCTGCCGCCACCGATCCTCGATGAGTCAGAGACGGAAAACGGAGCATCGTAATGCAGCGCCAGCGCGGTTTTACCTTGATTGAGATGATCGTCACGCTGGCGCTACTCGCCACGCTTGCCGCTGCCGCTGCGCCGCTGATGCGTAACTACCATCAGCGGCAGCAGGAGACGCAGCTACGTGAGTCGCTGCGCACGCTACGCGATGCCATTGACCGTTATCACCAGGCAAGCGTGGACGGCATCATTGAGAAAAAAACCAGCGAATCGGGATATCCGCCGACACTAAAAAGCCTGGTGGAAGGCGTCCGGGATAAGACATCGCCCACTGGCGCGATGATCTACTTCCTGCGCCATATACCGCGCGATCCGATGTGCGATTGCGAGGGAAAAAATGATGAAGAGACCTGGCGGTTACGCGCATCCACGCAGCCACCCGGCGATTTCAGCGGCGGCGGGAAAGACGTGTTTGATGTCAGTAGTACCAGTACGGCCAGCGGTCTGAATGGAGTGCCCTATGCGCAATGGTGAAAAAGGTTTTACGCTCATCGAGCTGCTGGTGGTGATGGCGATCATCGCGACATTGATGACCCTGGTCGCTCCACGTTTTTTCCAGCACGCGGACAGAGCCAAAGAGGTGGTGCGCGAGCATAACCTGCATGCGCTGCGCAGCGCGATCGATCACTACCGCCGCGATCGCCTGGCGGGGCCATACAGCCTGGAGGATCTGATCGAGGCCGGTTATCTGCGCCAGATGCCGCTGGATCCCATCACCAACCGCCGCGATATCTGGGAGGCGAAGACCGATGACGAAGGGCAAATTATTGACGTCGAGACGCCGCCTAAACCCGGTCAGGATCATCGCGATGCGTTCGATTAAACGACAGGGAGGTTTTACCTATCTGCTGCTGCTGATTGCGCTCTCCACGCTGGCGTTGTCGCTGCTGAAAAGCCGCGATGAGGTGCAGATGCGTTATCAGGCGCAACAGGAGGCTGAGCTTTTATTTCGCGGGGATCAAATCCGCGCGGCGATACAGGCCTACCGCGGCAACGGTGATGGCTGTTTTCCCGTGCGTTTCGAACAGCTGCTTATTGATAAACGCGGGCGAAAACCGCTTTATCACCTGCGCCAGCACTACGCCGACCCGCTAACCGGGAGTAAAAACTGGGGGATGATCCTCGATCCTCAGGGGCGCTGGATTGGCGTGCGCAGTCTCGGAAAAGGTACGCCACGGAAAAAAGTCGGCTTTCGTCACGATCCAAAACAGTTTGCCAAAGCGAAAACGTATTACGACTGGAAATTTCAGGTAGAGAGCGATCCGCAGGCCCCGCTGCCTGCGGCCTGTGGTCGCTAATGCAATGATGTGGCGAGACCTGATGTCCCTGTCACGCAGTCTGGTCTGCCCGGCGTAACGGCACGAATAGGGCAGGCAACAGGCTCTGTAAAACGTTGCCTGCCCGCTTCGCTAATAGATGGCCTTTTTACTGCGCGACGGGGATAGTCACTTTGCTAACCACTAAGGTAATGGTCGTCTTTGCGTCCCCTGCTTTCAGCGGGATTTTATATTCATCCGGCTGGGTAAAGAGCGCCATGTATTTGTCATCTGGCATATCTATGATGACGTCATCGTCTGCGGCGGTGGCTTCAATCCGTTGCAGCAGCTCTGCTTTGGTCAGAGGTTTGTTCCATCCGGCAACAATACGATCGTTTTTAATGTGAATCTCATTACTCTCAAGGACGCAGATCGCATTTTGCTCACCGCCCTGAAGGCGATAAAGTCGGTTTTCCGTTAAGGTGTCAAGAGACGGGCAGACGACCTCTTTTTGCGAACCCGACTCTGCAAGCGTGTAGCTAAATTTCACTTTCAGGTTATCCCCGTGGCGAACGCCCTGTTTTTTCCAGTCGCCACTGTCCCCGGTGAACATGCGGATCCCGTTGGGGATGATCGCGCTGGCGGCAGCAAAAAAGTCATTCCCGTTAACGGAAAAATAGGGGCGAAGCGTTAAAGATGAATCATTAATAATGGTGATCACCGGAGAGTTAATGGAACGGTAACTCTTTTTCTTATAACGACAGTTTTTCCCGTTTGCCTGTAAGTTGACGCCGTTGTCTTTACTGACAATCATGGCATAGTTGCAGTTAAGGCCGTTTTCAATAGATTCGTTCAGCACCGCACCATTATCGACAATGATATTCATCACGCCGTTATCTTCGTTACCAAACCAGACATGAGGAATAAAATCGCTATCGTAACCCTCTTCATAAATAGCATTCTGAACCCTGATTTTAAGATGGTCAGGGTTTTCAATGTTAATCATACGCGCATAATCACTGGCAAATACTGATGCCGTTGAAAAAGCGCTAAGCATGGCTAATGCTACGACGGTCTTTGTCATGAAAATGTCCTCTTTGAGAAATATAAAAAAGTACAAATTTGCACAACAGTGACCATATCTTAATGTATCAGACAGTAAAACATGACTCTGAATAAAATCATCGTTTATTTGTTTTTAACTCACGGATGCAGAGACAATTCTTATTAGTCGCATAACTCGTTCTGCCTTATTTTATTCTGAGGAATGAATATACTGCCTTGCCAGCATTCAGACTGGAAGAGTAGGCTTGAAAGCCATCTCATACTTTGTGCCATAATAAGCGAGACAAAAGATGGATCAATCAATTAAACAGACTCCTGAAAAAATTCGGGTTTGTGTGCGGACGAACTCTTTTTTATTCGAAAAGGGCCTTGCGGAATTAGCACGCTATTACTTTATCGCCCGAGACAAAATGCTCTGCATTATTGATGCAGACACATTTGGTACGAAGACGCATCTGGTGAAGTATCTGGAGTTCATCAGGAGAATAAAACCCGACATGCTTGTTTTGATCACCGGTCATCTCCCCCGGAGCGAACAGCATGCATGGTATGTAAAAGCAAATGAATCCCTGGCGGGCTGGCGTGACACGATTGATGCCATGAACTTTATGCTCCCCAATCTCGACAATATTATTGACCATTATAAAAGGAGGAAGGCAGGTGAAATTAAGTTTTTGTATCAGGACGAATATGATGGCAAAGATGGCCGACGTGAGTGAGGCTGAATTAGTTTATGCACTGATGACAACAGGAAAGCTGTTCGGCGTGAAAATACCGGCACCGTTACCCGGCAGACATAACGCAAAGACACGTCGTTTTGATTACAAAGAGGCTCTGGATTTTGCTGAAGAAGTGAAAATTTCACGAGGCAACAAAAGGCAGGACTGATAATGCAATAATACGCCATGCTTTTAAGCGACAGGTTTATCGCGACACGCCTCATCGTTATAACAGAACCGTTCGGCTGGCCTGGCGTTTTCCTTCAACATTGCAAGTGCAATACCAATCACCTCAGCATACAAGCAATCATCAATACGCCTGGCATACTCAAGTTTTTTACTCAGGTAATGCCTGAGCGAAACATGATCAATTTTTATACCCTGCAAAGATAACTGCGTGGCGGCATCACCAATGAGTAGTGATGCTTGCTTTTCAGGATAAGCATTTTTCATGCATGCGAGCCTCTTTTTCGTTAAGAACCAGCTAACAGGATCATAGAAAAACCCATACCCCAGCTTACAACATTACCTTAGACTGAATTAACGAACCCACCTGTCAAAATGCTGAATCCAGCATTACTTTTAATTCCCGTATTTATTAGCATCACGCTAACACAGGCATTACCCCCCATTAAGCCGTCGGATTATTTAACCATGATACAGAACAGTTTGCCAAAGCGGAAAGGGCCTGTGATGGGACCTTCCGGGGGAAAAACGAACCGCAGGTCCCGTTTCCGGGAGCCTGCGAGAGGTGAATTACGCTACACTGATATAAGTGTTAATGGTTAACACTGGTAGCGTTTATTTGACGATATTAACCGGGTCGGAATAGGCTGTACCGCCTGTTCTTTGCGACCCCAGAGTACCGCGTGGGGTAACACTTACCCGGATATCTTTCAAAAATCCATAGGCTTCTTTTATGTATAACGTTTTACCGGTCTCTCCGTCTAAATTCCGATAACGGCCGCTAAATTCATCCCATGAAGCCCACTGATATAACGAGTTATCCTCACCACTGCCATTAGCATTGAAGATATAACTGGCCTCAATTGTATTACCCACCCGGGCTTCATTCTCAATATGAAGTTGGCTGACAGAAGGTGTACCCGCATCTGTAACCCTGAAATACCCGTCGTTAAATACCTTAGTACCTGAGCCGCCAGCACTGCCCCTTGGCGTGACCGAGACATAAAGATATAACCCGTACTGACCGCGATCGGTCTTCAGCGTTCTTCCGGTTGCACCAGGAATAGGTGTCGGAGATTTATCGTAACTGTTCTGAGACCAGTACCATTGATACTGAGTTCCGCTCTCATCGCCTCCGCCGTTGGCTTGATAAACGTAGTCCACCGAGATTTGGTTTCCATATACTGGATCGCCCTTAATCTTCACATCGCTCGCGGAAGGTGTACCCCGAATCGTGACCGAATCTGATTCAAGCCGCACTGATGGGTTATGACTATCGATAATTTCTACGCTCACCTTTTGGTTTATCAGCGTGGTGTCTGTCAACTCAAGTGATGCGCTGTCCACCGTGGTATTGGCGCTCGAACGGTAGATTGTGCCATTAACCTTCCAGTTGACTGTTGCCGTACTAAACCCGGAACCTTTGCCTATCGTGAGGGTGTAGCCTATTTGTGGCGTACCCGCGATCCAGGGTTTTTGCGCCATCACCTTAACGGTCGCTTTAAGCGCGCTTAACTCAACTCGGTCTACAACAGGCGTGACAGTATAGGTATCAGCACGTGTTCCTTTTACATTGAACGGATAGTTTCCTTTTTCAGTCTCAACAATTCCCCCGCTGTTAGTATGGATCAATCCTCCATTGTTTCTCCCCTGACTATCGGCCAGCACGGCGCCGATTCGTCCCGTCAGGCCACTGACAGGGTTACCAAACTTATCCTTCATCGCTATCAGCATGGATAACTGATTGCCAACGACCATCGTGTCACTGACGGGGGTCAGACTCGACTTCGCGTAATCAATTTGCCCTACACTGAGCTGTAACGTTTTCGAATCCTTCACTGACTCGCTGACTTTCGCTGTGAGGGTATAGCCTCCCATTGCACCAAACCCTTTTTCCGGTCTGATGGTAGCCACAGCGGTGGCAACACCGTTGCTGCCCGTTGTTGCGCTTTCTGGCGTTATCACCATCCAGTCCGGATGGTTGCTACTAAACGTGACCACAGCGCCAGGCATCAGTACTCCGCCTTTATCCTTTGCAGTTACCGTGAGCGTGACAGGTTCGTCCACGCGTGCAGTCGATACCATCGTAAGTTCAACGCTACCAGCAACCGGCGGCAGGGCAATCGAGGAGGAATCCTCAACGTTGTTTTCCGATTTCGCGGTCACGACCAGATTTTCCGCTTTTACTGTACCCATTTGCAGCGTCAGCTTAGCCACCCCAGAGTTGTTGGTCATTGTATCGCTCTGGCTGTCGATTTTTGTCGCCAGTGCCCCTGGGAAAATCCAGTTTATAGCCGTATTTGGCACTGGATTGTTAAAGCTGTCGAACATCGCTATCTGCCAGGTGGCATGAGTGACACCGTCCGCCTGAACACTTTCCGGCTCGTCGACAAAAGTCACCCGGTTGACCTTTCCTGGCACAAAGTTAACCAGAACAGATTTTGCGTGTAACCAGTTATCGCCAATGGTCGCGTTTACCTGAAACTCCCCGGCTTTCTGGCTGGTCTGACTGACGGTGACGGTGCCGTCCTTCTCTGTCGTTGCCGTTGCCGGAATGATGACGCCGGTTCCGGCATCAAAACTCACTGCCTGTCCTGCAACCGGGTTCTCGTGGGCGTCTTTCACCGTCACCCTGACGCGCGTGGTGTCCGTCCCGTCTGCCACAGCGTTATTGTCGATCACCTCCAGCGCGCTGACTTTTGCCGTGCTGCTGTCAGCCGTGAACGTCACCTGGCCAGACTTCGCCTGCGTCCAGTTATCGCCGGTGGTGGCCTCCACCCGGAACTCCCCGGCCTTCAGGCTGGTCTGGCTGACGGTGACGGTGCCGTCCTTCTCCGTCGTTGCCGTTGCCGGAAGGATAACCCCCTCGCCGGCCCTGAAATTCACCACCTGCCCGGCAACCGGGTTCTCGTGGGCGTCTTTCACCGTCACCCTGACGCGCGTGGTGTCCGTCCCGTCTGCCACGGCGTTATTGTCGATCACCTCCAGCGCGCTGACTTTTGCCGTGCTGCTGTCAGCCGTGAACGTCACCAGAACAGATTTTGCGTGTAACCAGTTATCGCCAATGGTCGCGTTTACCTGAAACTCCCCGGCTTTCTGGCTGGTCTGGCTGACGGTGACGGTGCCGTCCTTCTCCGTCGTTGCCGTTGCCGGAAGGATAACCCCCTCGCCGGCCCTGAAATTCACCACCTGCCCGGCAACCGGGTTCTCATGAGCGTCTTTCACCGTCACCCTGACGCGCGTGGTGTCCGTCCCGTCTGCCACGGCGTTATTGTCGATCACCTCCAGCGCGCTGACTTTTGCCGTGCTGCTGTCAGCCGTGAACGTCACCAGAACAGATTTTGCGTGTAACCAGTTATCGCCAATGGTCGCGTTTACCTGAAACTCCCCGGCTTTCTGGCTGGTCTGACTGACGGTGACGGTACCATCCTTCCCGGTCTCTGCCGTTGCCGGAATGATGACGCCGGTTCCGGCATCAAAACTCACCACCAGCCCGACAACCGGGTTCTCATGGGCGTCTTTCACCGTCACCCTGACGCGCGTCGTGTCCGTCCCGTCTGCCACGGCGTTATTGTCGATCACCTCCAGCGCGCTGACTTTTGCCGTGCTGCTGTCAGCCGTGAACGTCACCAGAACAGATTTTGCGTGTAACCAGTTATCGCCAATGGTCGCGTTTACCTGAAACTCCCCGGCCTTCAGGCTGGTCTGACTGACGGTGACGGTACCATCCTTCCCGGTCTCTGCCGTTGCCGGAATGATGACGCCGGTTCCGGCATCAAAACTCACTGCCTGTCCTGCAACCGGGTTCTCGTGGGCGTCTTTCACCGTCACCCTGACGCGCGTGGTGTCCGTCCCGTCTGCCACAGCGTTATTGTCGATCACCTCCAGCGCGCTGACTTTTGCCGTGCTGCTGTCAGCCGTGAACGTCACCTGGCCAGACTTCGCCTGCGTCCAGTTATCGCCGGTGGTGGCCTCCACCCGGAACTCCCCGGCCTTCAGGCTGGTCTGGCTGACGGTGACGGTGCCGTCCTTATCCGTCGTTGCCGTTGCCGGAAGGATAACCCCCTCGCCGGCCCTGAAATTCACCACCTGCCCTGCAACCGGGTTCTCGTGGGCGTCTTTCACCGTCACCCTGACGCGCGTGGTGTCCGTCCCGTCTGCCACAGCGTTATTGTCGATCACCTCCAGCGCGCTGACTTTTGCCGTGCTGCTGTCAGCCGTGAACGTCACCAGGCCAGACTTCGCCTGCGTCCAGTTATCGCCGGTAGTGGCCTCCACCCGGAACTCCCCGGCCTTCAGGCTGGTCTGGCTGACGGTGACGGTGCCGTCCTTATCCGTCGTTGCCGTTGCCGGAAGGATAACCCCCTCTCCGGCCCTGAAATTCACCACCTGTCCTGCAACCGGGTTCTCATGGGCGTCTTTCACTGTCACCCTGACGCGCGTCGTGTCCGTCCCGTCTGCTGCGGCGTTATTGTCGATCACCTCCAGCGCGCTGACTTTTGCCGTGCTGCTGTCAGCCGTGAACGTCACCTGGCCTGACTTTGCCTGCGTCCAGTTATCGCCGGTGGTGGCCTCCACCCGGAACTCCCCGGCCTTCAGGCTGGTCTGGCTGACGGTGACGGTGCCGTCCTTCTCCGTCGTTGCCGTTTCCGGAAGGATAACCCCCTCGCCGGCCCTGAAATTCACCATCTGCCCGGCAACCGGGTTCTCATGGGCGTCTTTCACTGTCACCCTGACGCGCGTCGTGTCCGTCCCGTCTGCTGCGGCGTTATTGTCGATCACCTCCAGCGCGCTGACTTTTGCCGTGCTGCTGTCAGCCGTAAACGTCACCTGGCCTGACTTCGCCTGCGTCCAGTTATCGCCGGTAGTGGCCTCCACCCGGAACTCCCCGGCCTTCAGGCTGGTCTGGCTGACGGTGACGGAGCCGTCCTTCTCCGTCGTTGCCGTTGCCGGAAGGATAACCCCCTCGCCGGCCCTGAAATTCACCACCTGCCCGGCAACCGGGTTCTCGTGGGCGTCCTTCACCGTCACCCTGACGCGCGTCGTGTCCGTCCCGTCTGCTGCGGCGTTATTGTCGATTACCTCCAGCGCGCTGACTTTTGCCGTTGCAACATCGGCCACCAGGGGAATTTTTACCGTCACAGGGTTGCCGCCTTCTACGGTAGCGGTTACCTCCCAGTCTGTCCCTACCAGCGTTGGAGCTGTCAGCGTAATACTTGCTTCGCCCCGATCATTGGTATGGCTCAGCTGGTCTGTCGGATGACCGTTGCTTTGCCAGGCGATATCAACACTCGTTTTAAAGTCTTCGCCATCCTGATCGGTGAGTTTCACCGTAAATGGCTGGGCTGCGCCCACCATTACGTGCTCAGGAGGCTGAATAAAGGTCAGTCTGTTGGCTTTGGCAAAATTGACGTTCAGTTTCATATGGCTGTGTCTGCCATTATCTTCAGTAACGTTGCCGCTATAGCCTGCTACCAGCGGGGAGAGCGAGGCCGTGATCTGATCCTGACCGCTGCTCATAATCTCTTCCACACTCACCGACGTTTGGCCTTTAGGGTCGGTGTGCGTTACGTGTTGTGACAAATGACCCAACGCATTCTGGCTTGTCCAGTAAACCGTCAGCCCTTCCACCGCCTCCTCTTTAGCGTTTTTTACTTCGGTGAGTAGTTGCAGAGCGCCATTGCTCTGAACATAAAACTTCACACTGCCGTCCGGGCGGACTTCGCCCGGCGTCATCAAGCCAATATGCAGTGCGCCTAGCTTCGCGCTACCCTTAACCGTTGCCGAGACACTGTTACCCGCGATCCCTTTTTTGTTAACCGGGGTGACTTCGAAGATCACGGAGCGGGCCATGTCGCGCGTTTGTACTTCATACGTGGCACTGCCTTCCTTGAGCAGTTCGCCTGAATCTGCGTCATACCAACGCATCCGGGTTTGCTCGGGGTCTTCATCCTCCCCTTCATTGCTTTTATAGAGATAACTCCCCTCCAGGATCTGGCCCGGCGACATGTCCCCCTTAATGGCAACGCCCTCGACGGAAGGGGCAAAATCGCCCGGCGTCACGGTCAGGTGATAGCTGGCGGAACTTAATACGTGCTCCGGATCGACAGGTGACGTTTCCGTCGCGGTGATGGTGACATCGCCCCGATGCGTTGGGTTCACCAGACCGCTGCCCGGCTCCACGGTCGCGATCGCCGTGCTGGAGGAGGTGTAGCGAATGACGCCCCCCTGCCCACCTTTCACCGCGTGCAGCAAAGGCACGCCAGCCTGCGTGGTTTTTTCCGTCGGGCTGAAATAGAGACGTCTGTCTTTTTCTTCCTGCTTATAGGCGAGAACGATGTTGTTATTACGGGTAACGAACTCCGTGCGGGACTGCATGAGCGATGGCAAAGCCGCCGCATTTTCACTTGCCAGCATCTCGGAAAGTTTTCGGCCAAACTCCCAGTGGAAATTCAGACCCACAGAGAAGTTATCCCGCTGCCCGCTAATCATGCTCTGCTCCGCGCTGACCCCTACCAGCGGCACAGGTTGCCACTTAAGCCCGAGGTTAAGCCCGTGAGGATTGTGGCTGGCTTCGCTGCGGCTGCCGTTAACGTCCACTTTGTCGCCATACCACTGGAACCAGCCCAATTTAAGCGCGACGTGCTGTGAAAGGGCCGTCTCCAGATTGAGATCCCAGCCGCGGGCGGCACGTTCATACAGTTCATAGCGGTCGGGATCGTCATTAAACATGCTGTCGTCAGAATGACGCCAGCCGCTCAGGGGCAGGTAGTAGTTCGCGGACGCACGAATCCCATCGCTCCACAGCTCGGCGCCGGCCCCCATTCGGTTATGGTGCCGCGTGACATCCTGATCGAAAAAGAGGTTTCCACCCGCCATCAGATGCGGGTTAAAGGTATGTCGCCAGCCCAGGCCAACGTTAAGGATATCGCGCTCGTTCCAGCGGTGTGCGCTCATCTGAGTGAACAGAATGTCGTGTTGCCAGATTTTAACCGGCCACAGATAGTCCAGCCCGAAATCGCGGCTATCGCTCCCGCCTATACCGACGTCTGCCGTAACGCGGGCTTTCCCGCCGATATTGTTTAACCACGCTTCCACTTCCTGGGTTAACGCGGCATTCACCTCGCTATTTGCCGCACCGCGCAGGGCATCACCCGCGCCGTTTTGTTGGGCGCTTCCCCACATGCCGGCCATTTTATCCCGCAGGGGCTGATTGCTTTCGCTTTCAATGGTTGCGTGAGTTTCAGTTTGCGCCCGCGCGACGGGGGGAACCGTGAGCAAAAAGATGGAAAATAAATAATGTAAAAGGATTATCCACACGGATAATTTTTGACGTAAAGAACAGTACGAAACACTGGGCATTGTGACGCATCCCTAATTAATTAAACTCCCTGGTTAGCGATATTAAGATCCAGATAATTCCTAAACTCCATACAGTAATCAGGAGATGATCATGAGATTTTCCGTCCCTCATTAAATTCAATGCTTAGGCGTTGATGTTTAACAACTCTTTCAGCCTGCTTCATAAATTTCTCAGCCCAACTTCAGCCGTATATTTTCCGGAGCAGGTAATTCTTAACTTGGAACAGACACCTCGCAATTTTATTGCTGACCGTCTTCTTATGCAGGTTTTCCCCTAATGGCAGGATGATCCCAGCAATACTCTGGATGTCATTTAATAAGGAAGATCGTTGACATGAATAAAACTGGACTGGCCCTGCTTATTTGTGCACTATTGAGTGCCCCCGCTTTTGCGCAAAATTCCGTCACGCTCGAGCAAGCCTGGGAAGGCACTTCGTATCTCTCCGTTATCGTGAAATTAAAACCCGGTACAACGCTTAATAAGTCTTCACCCTTTTCATTACGCGACAGTACCCTCGCCGTGAGTCCGTTATTTACGGCAAATCATTTGCGCAGCAGTGAATTAAGCGAGATGGATGCGCTTAATGAACGCTACGGCTTTAACCGTTATTTACGTATAGCCCTGCCAGCCGATAAGCAACACGACGCGGCATATATCAATGACGTAATTAATGAACTGGCGGCGCGACAAGATATTGAGCTGGCTTACCCGGAATCTATGCCGGTGTCGCTGGAAAAGGGGGTCACTGTTCCCGACCTGCCGCCCTATTCCGGGCTGAGCTATGCCCTGAATAGTACCAGCCAGGCCACCGTCCCGGATTTTCGTGGATTGCAGGATTACACCAAATCGCCTGATGAAAAACGGCCCGGCTACTATATGGGTGGCGTTAATCGCGACAGCGTAAGTCAGTATTCAGGGCACGATGGTAGCGGCATTTCGCTGGTCTCAATGGAAAACAACGCATGGAATACCAGCCATGTGAATTTGCCGCCGATCGATTTCCATGAAGGTGATAAGCGCTATACGCCAGGCGAAGATCACGACACCAGCTCCGTCGGGATTATGGCGGCGAAAGATATCAATGCGGGCATCAAAGGCCTGACGTGGAACGCCCGTATGGGATACGTCAAATGGCAGGCCAATAATCTCTACAATATGATCCCCAGACTCCAGGCAGGTGATGTGGTGCAAATAGGTATGCAGACCGGCGGAGGAGATGTGACAGGTTGCACCTCCTCTTGCTATGTCCCCCAGGAAAACGCTCCAGCCTATTATGACGTGATAAAAGCGCTGACGGATAAGGGCGTGCACGTGATTCAGGCGGCAGGTAATGGCAATATCAACCTCGATCACGCCGGATTTAATGGAAAATTTGACGTTAAAAAGCGGGATTCCGGCGCGATCATTGCGGGCGCGTTTTGTGCAAACAATGGCAAAAAAGCCTCTTTCAGCACCTATGGCTCACGTGTGACCAGCGCCAGCTGGGGCTGCTGGGATGTGGTTACTACGGGTTACGGCGGTTTGCATAGCATAAAAAATGCGGAATACACCTCAAGTTTCTCCGGCACGTCCTCCGCGAACCCGATTATCGCAGGCGTGGTCGCCAGCCTGTCGGCCATTGCAAAAGCGCACAATATCACCGTCACGCCTCAACAGATGCGCTCCATTCTCCAGGAAACCGGTACACCTTTAGCTGCGGGGGATTCAGCGAAAGTAGGTACTCACCCCAATATGGCAAAAGCGGTAGCCAGGATTCTGGAACTCAAAGAGGAAGAGCAGGAGGAGGTAAAGGCAGTGCCGGGAGAAAGCTTTACCGTTACCGGCACGACCGATTCTTCCCGTGCGTATCAGTTAGACGGGAGCGCCAGCAAGAATGCCGTCTCCTGGAAATGGACTATCGACAAAAACAGTACTGGCACATTCTGGCTACAGGAGAAACATGCCGGAGGCTGGGTACGTGAAGTTTCAGGGCCTACCGCCCGGGCACTCATTCCTGCCAATACAGACGGAGAAGCAACCTACTGGTTAACCGTCACGGGCAAAGACGGAAGCGTGAGCGCTGAGAAGATCACCGTAACGGTGAAAAAACCGCAGTTACCTGATATTCCTGATGACAGCTCAGAAGCGTATAACCCGCGGATCGCCTACCCGGTGAAATGTACCCGCGTATCGCATAACGGCAAAATCTGGCTGAATCAGTGGTATGTCAACGCAGGTCAAGAAGAGCCAGGAAGCGGCGGTGAGTGGGGGGCATGGCGAACGTCGGATGCAGCTAATAATAGCTGCCCTTAAAAACCCTTTTGGTTAACATAATAGTAAAGCCTGGATATAAGCCAGGCTTTATTTTATTAATTCAACACTCAGGACAACCGTAAAAACGTCATTTTTAAACTCCGTACTCGCTCAGATTTTATTAATGCGCATCAAGGACTGAAATGGGCAGTACTATTTCATACTCTGTCGCGCTCCGCCCTCTTTACAGCACGAACGGTCGCTCTTCTCTGCCGAAACTCCCCGACTCTTAATTGCTCAGAGAAGTCTCTTATTCAAGCCGGTTGTCTCCTCCCGTTACTATTTGTCCCTGTTATCACACGGTAATAACGCCTTTTTACCTGCGCCGCAGGTGAGATTAACTTTTCGTTATTGTTCAGTAATAAATAAGGGAACTTATGAAATTAACAGGATCTGCTTTTGTCCTTGCCGCTTTACTGGCAGGGGCGGGCGTCAGCGTTTCAGCCAACGCCGCCACGACCTCGCCATCGGCAAACTGCGAACAGGGTCACCAGAACTGCATGAAAGAACTAGGCACGCTGGAACGCGCCGTCAACGGTGAGAAAGTGAAGGTCGTTGAAGGGCAAACGATTCGTGCGCGCTTCTTTAACGACGGAACCGAACTGCCAAATCTGGAAACGCGCGTCACCATTCTTGCTGGCGAAGAGGCCCACTGGTCCTACGCCCTCGCCCAGGCTATCAACCAGCAGCACCCCGAACTGCGTGCCGGTTTCAGGCACAGCAACGGCGAGATTACACCCGATGAGTCAGAGCCAAATAAGGTGTATGCCAAACAGAACAACCCTCTCAGTCACGTAGAAGTGTCCTTCAATTAATTCAGGGAAGATTATTTTGAAACTACTCAAGATGAATAATATTACGTCGGCTTTAGCCGTGGCATTGATTGGTATGTATTCCACGGGCGCACTGGCGCATGGCTATGTTTTTGAACCAAAATCCCGTTCGGTGATTCATTTCCCGCCGATGAACGATAAGGGTGAGCATAGTAACGTCTGGCCTGCTGATGCCGTGGAAGCGCCGAAGCTCCCGGCTGGCAACGATATGAGCCCAACCCCGATCGCCAACGAACAGCTATTCCAGTTCCCGCCGGATGGAAAACTGGCAAGCGGTGGTTCAACGGCAACTCCCGCCTTCAGCAAGCTCGATGACGAAAAGCAGAATACCTACAACAACCCGATGTCTGCGGGTCCGCACCAGTTTAAATGGCATTTACCGGCTAAGCACCGCACCACCTATTTTACCTACTACATCACTAAGCCGGACTGGCAGTCTGTTCCGGGTGCGGATTCGCGCCTGACCAGGGCGATGTTTGAAGATAAGCCATTCTGCCATAAGGTTTATACCTATGCGCCAGGCAACCCGTCGGCCGATATTTCTCTCCCGACAGGCTTCGAAACCCACACCTGCGACGTACCGGAGCGTGAAGGTAAGCAGAAAATTTATGCCGTCTGGCGCGTGCGCGATACCGATAACGCATTTTATCAGATGATTGACGTCGATTTTGGCGGTGAAGTCATTACCAAACCGGTGGCCAACGTCACGCCATCCAGTCATAACCTGTCAACCAGCATGCTGTCGCTGGACGGTAGCGCCTCAACGGGGAAAGAGCTGAAGTACAGCTGGGCCGTCACCAGCAATGCCGATAAGGTCATTCTGGAAAACAGTACCAGTGCTAAAGCCAGCATTCGCCTGAAGGCTAAACCTGAGAGCGATTTTACCGTCAACGTGAAGCTGACCGTCACCAATGATAAAAACGTGAGTGATTCAAAAACCGTCACCCTGAATGCCAAAGCTGAAGCGGATAGCACGGCACCGGAGGCGAAGGCAGGCAGTGACTTCACCGTTCACAGCAACAGTGAATCACGTGGTTATGACCTTAACGGTTCCGCAAGCGTCAATGCTGAAAAATACCAATGGACTATCGTTTCAGGACAGGACATTGGTGCGTTGCAGGTCGCTAACGGTGGCGAATGGGTTTCAACCGTCCACGCGGCAAAAGCCCGCGCGCTGATTAAGCCCGGCAAAATCGGTAAAGTGACCTATCGCCTGACCGTGACGGCCAAAAATGGCAAAACCAGCACCGACGATATCACCGTGACCGTGAAGGAAGCGCAGCAGGCTTCTGATGTGCAGATCAATACGGGCAACAACCAGGACACCATCGTTGGCAGTGACGTTATTGCTGCCGCCGTCGTGTCCAAAAATAATGACTCGTTAAAAGGGGCAAAAATTGAATGGTCCGCACTGAATCACGCCGATAAGATTCAGATCTCGTCACCAAATAACTTCAGCACCAACCTCATGGGTAAACATCCGTATACCGACAATGTGGACGTGACGCTGCAGGTGAAAGTGACGGCGCCTGACACCGGTAAAGTCTCCACGGCAACGAAGGTGATCAAGCTGCGCCCGGCGCAAACCGATGTAAAAGCCTGGGATCACAGCAAGACTTACAAGACACCTTGTGAAAAAGTGAGCTATGAGGGCAACATCTGGCTGAACAGCTGGGAAACCCGAGGCGTTAAGCCTGGTTCCGATGGCGAGTGGGGCGTCTGGAAGAAAGAAGGTGCTGCCAACATGCCTAAAGAGTGCAAATAATACTGTAAGTTAACTCTGGCCGGGTCTTCACTGACCCGCGCCTCACATTATCATTCCCTGCCTACACTTTCGTTATCATTTTTGCGCCGGAAATCGCCCCTTCGTTCCGGCGCTTTTTTATCGGTATAAGATCACCCACCCTATCGCGGCAATAATCGGATACGGGCCGAAAGGAAACGGTTGACCGGGCTTGATCCGCAACAGAATCAGCGCCGTGATCAGCGCCAGCAGGGTCGAGGCAACAAAAACATCCAGCAGCGCCAGCGGGCCAAGCCACGCCCCGATCGCCGCCAGCAGTTTCATATCCCCCATCCCCATCCCTTCATGGCCGCGCAATAAACGGAACAGCAAAGAGAGCGTCCAGGGCACGCCAAATCCCAGCAGAGCGGCGATTAATGCCTGCGTTGGCTCCACCCGGCTATAGCCGCTGACGGCAAACGTCAGAGACATCGCCAGCAGCGGGAGCGTCAGACGGTCGGGCAGGAGCATGGTGCGCAGGTCGATAAACAACAGCGGCAGCAAAAACGTCACCGCCAGCAGGTCAAACAGGCTCTGCGGCGTGACGCCCTGCTGCCAGATAATCACCCCGTACAGCAGCGCCATAAGCCCTTCAACCAGCGGATAGCGCCACGATATCGCCTGACCACAGCTGGCGCAGCGCCCGCGCAGCAGCAGCCAGCCCATCAGAGGAACATTGTGGCGAAATTTAATGGGGTGTTTACAGCGTGGGCAGTGGGAAGCAGGCCACGATAAAGAGAGTGCTTCACCGTGGAGAATCAAGGGGAGCCGATAAATGATGACATTGCAAAAACTGCCGATAATGGCGCCCAGAAAAACGCTAAAAACGAGTATTACACTCTCAACCATGGTTCCACACTCTGAGGGACATGCAATCTCCGATAATAGCAGAGACTACTCGTTATATTTAGGCAGCCTGTTTGCACGTAAAGTACAAAAGTCTCCGCGCAAGTTCGCCCATTCAATATTCAGATGCGCTTTTGCATATTGTGCCGCTTCTTTCCACAATAATGCCGCGATATGCCACTCCTTTCCCTGTTCATGTTCTGCCGCTCGTGAAGAAAGTGAAAACCACAGGGTAGCAGGATCGCGTTTGTCGCTTTGCCAGTCCATCGTTAAGCCCTTTAGAAAAAATCCCAGCGTATCAATAGCGACGATAAAATAATTGAGCTTAAAATGATAAATACCTGAATAACGCTGAATGCCTCAGTGGGAGAACAACGCTGATTACCAATATTATCCGCTGGCTGGCCTTTTCGGGTCTCTATATCCTGCTGGCATTGCTGAGCTTTCATACGCGGGATAGCTGGAGCCTCTCCACCACGCTCTGGCTCCCGGCGCCGCTGCTTTTCGCCGCGTTATGGCTGACGGCCCCGCGAGAGTGGCCGCTGTGGCTGGCTACCGCGGGCTTGCTGCATGTTTTTGCTGGCGTCTGGATAGGCCGCCCGCTCACGCTGGCGTGCCTGTTCGCCCTCTTCGACATCGCGATATTTCCGCTGTGCGTCGCCGTCTTTCGTCTGAATGCGCAACTGCCTGCGCTGCGTTTTGCGCGCAGGCCGATTATTGGTGAACTGATCTACCCCCTGCAGTTAATCTTCAGCATTTTTTGCGGCAGCCTGCTGCTTAATCTGGCGCTGTTACTCTCAGGGTATCCGATTGCGCCTCTGCATTTTTTTTCCTGGGTGCTGGCGGCATTAACCGGCATTCTCGCCATTCTGCCGCTGCTGCGTGAGAGCAAAATGCCGTCGCACCCGCAGTTTAACGGGCGGGAAGCTCTGCTCCTTGCCGCGAATACCCTGGTGCTGATAACGGGGTACTTTTTCCTGCCACCGCTCTGGCAGGGGCTAAACCTGCTGCTGGTGCAAACGACGGTGGTTTTACTGAGCGTGTTTGCGCTCTCCGGACGCGGCGTTGGCGCTCTGCTGCTTATTCAATACCTGATTGTGGTGCTGGCGACCCAGCAGCGGGAAGGGATTTTTTACACGCTAACGCCCGATCTCATCCCCGCAATCTGGCAGGCGCAGTGGTACCTGGTATTTTCGGCGATTTTTGCCAACTGTTTATATCAGTACCGCCGCTGGATCCAACAGCAACAGGCGCTCGCGGCCAGCACCAGTGCCATCATTATTCGCCTGTCGCAGACGGGTTCTTGCGTCGTGTTTCGCCTCTCGATGCCAGAGGAGGAGATCCACTGGCAAGGCAGTACGGAAGCGCTGTTCCCTGATGAGGAAAAGACGCTGAGCACCCTGACGCTACTGGACGCACACTGCGATACGCCGTTCCTGCCCGGTTTTCGCGCCTGGTACTCACAGCAACGTGAAAGCAGCTTTGCCCGGGAAGTTGTTCTGCAAACGCTGCACGGAAGGCAGATGCGCGGGATGGTGCTGTTTCACAGGATCGGCAACACCGCGCATCTGATGGGGGGAGTGAGCCTCTTTCTCACAGCATCCGCTGCAGAATCTCCCGCTGCCCGCTAAAGGTGTACTTCAACACCGCCGCGACATGCCCAAGCAGAATCACACCCAGCAGAATGCAGCTATAGCGATGCACCTGGAAGAAAAACGCATTCACTTCGGCAATGGCAATCGGGCGGGAAACCGGCACCAGACCAAACAGGTTGTAGTCTTTTTGCAGCATCAGAAAACCGCTAACCAGCACCACCATAATGGTCAGATAAAACAGCTCATGAATAAATACCACCAGCTGTTTTTTACGTCCGGCTACCGTTGCCGGATAGGGCACCGAAGGGCGGAAGAAACGCCAGACGAAGCGCACCATCATGACAGGCGTGGCGATGGTACCCAGCGACATATTCAGCACGGAGAAGAAGGTAAACCAGCGGGTTCCTTCCAGCGCGTGCAGAATATAGCCCATGCACATCGCGTAGATAATGACGGCTGCGACCACCCAGTGCAGAAGGCGAGAAAACCGATCGTAACGTTTGGCAATAACCAGAGAAGTTTGCATAGTCGTTGTCCTGTAAAACAAACAGCACGGCTCCCTGCGAAGCCATGCTGTTTAAGAAAGAGGTTATTCAGCTACCCACAAGTTGCGGGCCCGATCCGGCGACCAATGGCTGGCACCTGTATGGCCAATCTGACAACGATAAACGTTGCCCTCATAGAGCACTTTATCCCCTACGGCATAGAGTTTGCCCGGCGTGAATGGGGTAACGTCGCCGCCCTGGCCGCCCTCTTCGCCTCCGCCATCGTCATTATCGGGCACGGTAACGTTGACCGGCTGGCTCGGCGTAGCGAAGTTGTTGGCTGCATCATAGGCGATGACCGTATAGCGATAGCTCATGCCAGGCTGGGTTTGGGTGTCGGTAAAGTTGAGTTCATGGGTATCACCGATCTTTTCCAGACCGCGCCAGATGGCATACCCCGCCACGCCCGTATTATCCTTAGCTGGCAGCCAGCTGAGCGAAACATCCTGCCCCTTCAGCGTGGCCTGCACGCCCTGCACCTGTGTTGGCGCCTGAGTATCCGTTTCGTCGCCCCCATCCGGCAGACTGCCGTCAAGGATGCTCTGGTAGCGGTTCAGAAATTCATAGCCGTAATGTTGACCATTTTTAGTGTTGCCATTGTCCCAGTTCACTGACCAGGTCATGAGCCCTTTTACCGCTTCATTTTTCGCTTCCAGTCGCGAAAGTGCGTTAAAGACACTCTGCGCGTCTCGCACATAGCCGGTTCCTGCCGCATCCGGGTTGGCCGGAAGACCAATCACCAGCTTGTTCGCCGGGATCTTCACATAACCACGCGTCCCGTTTGCCAGGCTGTCGGTGAGATAGTAAAGGAAAAGCTCTTTTTGACGGTCGCTATAGCCCTTCCCCCATTCCTGCGGCAGCCACCATTCACCGACTTCGTCCTTCTCCTCCTGCGTCATCATATTCACGCCGTCGCCCGCCTGGTTGTAATACTGTGGAGCGATAAAGTCATACACGCCCTCAAGATTTTGCAGGTAGGCTTTGTAGTTCACCCCGCGATCGGACTGAAGATAAGGGAACTCTGGCGCCATGCTGATGATGAAGTGTTTGCCCTGCTGCTGATAATGGTCGCGCACCATTTTCAGCGCTGCCGGGATCACCGTACTGTTGTCAGCAGCGGTAATGGCCGTCTGCTCCAGATCGATATCAAGACCATCAAAACCATAGCGATCGGTCAGGCGAATAATCTCCGCTGCAAGCGCTTCAGTCTGGTCTTTGTTCAGTGCAATGTGCGCGTCAGCGCCGCCCAGTGAAATCAACACCGCGCGCCCCTGCTCGTTCAGCTCTGCAACCTGAGCGCGGAACTCCTCATCGCTCGCGTTGTAGGGTTTGAAGGTGGGGATATTCCCGCTCTGCCCATCCATAACTTTCATGAAGGAGACGTTGACGACGTTGTAGCCTCTCGGCACTTCACGCAGCGACATATCAGAAGGTAAGCCTCCCTGATAGCCGCGCGCTTTGTCTATCTCTTCCGGGTTAATTCCCCAGTTGTGCCAATAACCTACGAGAATTTTTTTCTGACTGATATCCGGCATCTGTGAGGCGGCGTCGGTTGCGGCCGCATGGCTAAACGTGCTGACCAGCATTCCGCTTAACGCCAGCCCTGCGGCGATAGCGCTCAGAGATATTTTATTTTTCTTTAACATGGGAGATATCCTGCTCCAGGTTTAATAATGAAATCCTGTCCCACAAGATAGGATATTCATCTTCCTGAAAACAGGAGAACAGCTCACTGCAGCAGCAGATTTAAAACTCGCCAGCCTGGATATGTCTTATAATAAAATTATCGTGAGATTATTTATACTCACACATTGCTACCCAGTTATCATTAATTTTCATCAGCCAGCTATCTTTATTAATCGGCTTGAATAACAGGTTAATATACTGACCATCCTCACTTATCAGAAAGGTCTTCTCCGGCAGCTGATCGCCAACGGCAATTTTTAATTCTGCCACCCGGCCATTGATGACATTTCCCTTCTGTGTCACCGATTTTAACTGCAGGGTTCGGTTGAATACCCGGTTACCGGCCTCATCGGTTTTTACACCAAATAGCGTTAGCCTGTGGAGTTTAGGCCACCAGGTGATCACACCATTAAACTGGTAATGCTGCAGGCTTTCATCAATAAATTTGCCATTACGTATGACGCTACTGCAGGGCTCGGCGGGCACTTTTCTGCTCTCCAGGTAGTTGCTGGTCAGGTAAGCCAGCGCGCCACCCAGCGAAACGCTGATGCAAACCATCAATATGACGAATAGTATTCGTAACCGCATTTTCCCTCCTGAGATAGTTCGCCTTCACATTGCGCAACGAACACTTTTGGACCGTTCGACGCGATGTATACGTTATTGATGCCCGCCGGCAGGGCATGCCGCTTTCTCGCCAGCGCCTGCCGATCGACACTGCGCAGCGAAGAGAGATGAAACATGACGCCATCTACGTAGAGATTTTCCTGAAACGCCTGCGGCGTGTCGGCCGTGCAGACCACCACCAGCGTTGGAAGGATAATCAACAAGCTGCACAGCGCCGCCAGCAGAGTCCCGTATTGACGTGAGGGAGTTTTCATTGACTCCGCCGTGATAGCAGGCAACGACGGGCAATCGACGGGAGTGGGACAAGACGCGTTATCAGGCTCTTCTGGCGGCGGGCAAGCGACCTCATTGTCCTGCGTTTCGCAGGGTGCCAGTACTACACCATAACGGGGAATGGTTTTAATGATCGAGCCCGGCAGGCCGGCATTTTGCAGCTTGCGGCGGAGCATTTTTATAAGCTGGTGATAGCTGGATTCGCTAACAATCATGCCCTGGTTAAGCCAGATCTCTTCAAATATGGTCTCTTTTTTACATTTGCCGCTGAGAATCAACTCCAGCAAACGACGTTCGTTGGGCGTCAGATGTATATCACCATGATCCACGGTTGCCAGAGATGATTTTTCCGGTACGAACGTTACTGACGCTGAAAGAGAGATTTCTTCGTTATTCACGGGTAGGTCCTGGATAATAAAATTACAGCGTTTACATTGTTATGACGAAAAAGCGCAGGTATTAACAATTACATGTCTGTTATCTAATTCAGGCACAAATTAACAACATATCCTTATAAATGATAGTACCTTCGCTCTTTGCGCTATTTCCCGTCCTGATTTTTCCACAACCAATTCATGATTTCAGAAAGTTTATTCTGAGTAACGCCTGAGTAATACCTGATATCCAACCTGAACAATAAGGAATTCCTTTCCGTACCTGAGAAATATCGCCCTCCATGCCGCTATTTCGCGATAAATAACAAACCATTCAGCTGCTCCGGAAAAAATCTCTATCATAGAATGTGAAAACGTCGTTACTTTACCTTTCGGTTTTCCATCAGGATCGGCTGATGCCCCCCAGCAACTATACAGCCCACCACTTTTTAGCTACTCTTTTTCACCTCACTCTGCTCTACACTGTAAGAGTGATGCTAAAGCGCCATTCGCTAAGATGTGCGGTGAACACCTGTCTTTTCCTTGCCGGATCGGATGTCATGCTAAAAACAGTTCTGATTGCCGACGACCACCCTGTCTATTTATTAGGCTTGCGCACATTGCTGCAGACGCGCCCGGACCTTTATCGGGTCGTTCACGAAGCTCTCAGTGCTGATGAACTCATGAATAAACTGGCGAGCGAGCCTGTCGATATCATCATCACCGACCTGAGTATGCCCGGCACGCGCAGCCCGGACGGACTAACCATGATCCGCTCGCTGATTCGCCATTATCCGCAGAGCATGATTGTGGTGGTCACCATGATCACCAATCCTGAGCTTCTGGACTCGCTGCGGCGCAGCGGGGTGCATGCCGTTCTCAACAAAGCCAGTTTGTCCAACAATCTGCTGCAGACGCTGCGCAGCACCCTGCGGGGGCAAATCGAACCGGTGAAGCCTCAGGCGCAGTTGACCGAACGGGAAACAGAAGTGCTGCGCCTGCTGGTGCGCGGTTTCACCGTAAACGAGATCAGCGCCCAGCTTAACCGGACGAAGCAGACCATCAGTACGCAAAAAAAGAGTGCCATGAGCAAACTCAACGCCAGGAATGATTTCGAGCTGCTCCAGTGCGCGCAAAGTCTGGGGCTGGTTAGCTGAGCATGCGCAGAGGCTGGCTGGCGACATTATTTATCCTCATGCTGATAAGCGGGCACGCGGCGGCTGGCACGCTGCGCGTGGGCCTGCTGAGCGCCGCGCCGCCTTTTCTCGTAATCGATCGGCCGCCGGGCATTCTGGATGATGAACTCAGCATATTGTTTAGCAATACGACGCTGCCGGACGTCCAGCGTTTTAGCGACCCGGCAACGGCGCTGGATGCGTTGAAGCGAAAGCGCATCGATGTGTTAATTGCCGCCCGGCGTCCTGCAGCCGATCTGGTCGCCAGCGAGCCAATGTTCGCTTTCCCGCTGGCGTCCCTGAGCATAAAAGAGGGACGCGGCGGTACACTCTGCTTTCCGGAATTACCGTCAGAGGTCGCGACCCGCTGCTCTGCGACGGGTTCAGCCTCACCGGGAGAAAACGTCAGGCAGCTGGCAGCAGGGAAAGCGCGGGAATTCATCGCCCCGGAGTTTGTTTTACGTAACTGGCTGACCCACTCCCCCGCCACCACGCTGACCCTGACGCCGCTGGACGATACTCCCCCGCTACATTTTCGTGCCTGGGCTCTGCCTGAGCAGGCAAACACGCTGGAAATCTTCAACGAGCGTATTCACACCCTTAACCCGGAAGACGCTGAATGGCTGGAACAAAAGTGGCTTTTGCCGGACGGCAGCGTCTTTGACGCCCGCCATTCCCCCGTGAAGGAAAATGCGCCTAAAATCACGCTGCACGTTTTGCTTCCCGCTATTTCGCCGCCAATGGTCACACTCACGGCTGACGGGCATATTCAGGGGGTATGGCGCGATCTGCTGCTCAATCTGTTTCCGTCCAACCTTTATAGCCTGACCTTCAACCTTGATGCGCCCCCGCTTCAGTATGCGGAGAACACGTTGCGCATAGTCGCCAGCGCGACGCCACCGTCAAAGAGTGCCATCACGTTTGACTCACTGAGCTGGGCCTTGCTCAGTGAGGACAGCAACCCGCTTTCCGGCTCCTTGCCCGCATTACAGCATAAGCGGATTGCCGTCATACGCATCTCTCCGCTCGTCACGTTACTGCGTCAGGCGTTACCTGCGGATAACCTGGTGCTGGTTAACTCGCTCGATCAGGGTTTTGAATTGCTCAAAGCCGGAGGCGCGGACGGGCTTGCGGGCGATGCGTTTATACTCCATCACCTGCTGCGCCAGCATAACGCCAGCAATCTGTCGCTGACGCCGCTGGCGCTGCCGGAAGTGCCGCTATGGTTTGTACCAAATATTTCTGACCCGGCGGATGCCAAAAGGGTGAATGCGGTCATGGCGTCCGTAACGCAGGCTGATATCTACGCGAGCCTTAACCTGTCGCAGGCCGTACAGACGACAACCACCGCCCCGGTGCAATCGCTATGGCTGGTCATGCTCGCCGTGGTGGCGATTTGCGCGGCATTCGTCGCCCTGCTGACCTTTAGCGCCGCGCAGAGCCAGCGACGCCAGCGCGAGCGGGACACGGCAGAGCTGCACAACGCGCTCTCACTCTGGCAAACTCTGATGAACAATGTCCCGGTGCCGCTGTTTGTCTGCGATCCGACCGGGCGGCTGACGCGCTATAACGACTCCTTTATTCACTCACCGTTACTCACGGCACTGCCCGAAGAGGGCGCCCCCTTTTCCAGCCTGCCTTTGGGCGAGCTTGCCCAACAGTTTACGTTGCCGCATCGCCTCTCGCTGCTCCATGCCGCGTCGCCGTTAACGGGTGAAACCACTCAGAACAATTCCACCCTTTACTGGTGGCTTTGCCGCTATACCGATACGCGGGGGCGGCCTCAGGGCGTGGTCGGAGGCTGGATCGATATCACTGAAAAAGCCGCGCTGACCGCTGCACTCAATCAGGCGCTGGCGCAGGCGGAGCAGGCCAGCACTGAAAAATCGAACTTCCTCGCCCGCATGAGCCATGACATTCGTACCCCGCTCAACGCCATGCTGGGCCTGCTTGAGATGGAGCGCGACAAAAGCGAGTCCCTCAACATCGCCTGGCAGGCAGCCGGGTCATTGCGCGACGTGATTGGCGGCGTACTGGATTTGTCGCGCATTGAAGCAGGCGAGTTAAGGCTGGAGCCACAGGCCTGGCCCCTGTGGCAGACACTTAACGCCAGCGCGGAGATTTTTGCCAGCAGCGCCAACGCTAAAGGTCTCCACTGGCGCAGCGAGTTGAACGTGCCGCACGACGGCTGGTTCCTGTTCGATAAAGCACGGCTGAATCAGGTCATCGCCAATCTGTTGGGCAACGCCATTAAATATACGCCGCAGGGAGAAATTGTTTTTCACGCCGAGCTCAACGGTGAACATTTGCAGCTGTTGATTCGCGACACTGGCATCGGTATCCCGGCCGATGCCCTTCCACACCTCGGCCAGCCGTGGTTTCAGACTGACAGCAGCACGCCGCAAAGCAGCGGGCTGGGGCTGGCGATCTGTTACCAGTTAGTCGAGCTGATGGGAGGCGTGCTGACGATAGCCAGCGAAGCGGGGAGCGGTACGCAGGTGACGGTGAGCATACCGCTTCATGTCGCCAGCCCGGCGGCAACGGCCGATGAGACACCTGTAATAACCCCGCTGCCACCGCATCGCATCATGATCGTTGACGATTTTCCGGCAAACCTGACGGTGTTAGCGCTCCAGTTGCAGGAACTGGGTCAGGAGGTTATTCCTTGCGCCAGCGCTGGCGAAGCGCTTGCGCGCCTGGAAAACGAGCCGGTGGATATTCTGATAACCGACTGCCAGATGGCCCTCATGGACGGCTATCAACTTACATCGTTAATACTCCTGCGCGATATTGCCGGCAGTATCACCGCGCCGGCCGCGATTCTCGGTTACACCGCCAGCGCGCTGCAGAGTGAGGACGATCGGGCAAAACATGCCGGAATGGACGCGTTATTGCGAAAACCGCTCTCCCTCAATGCCCTGCATCAGGCGCTGACGCAGCAATACAGCCTGCGCAATCAGGGGCCTGACCTCAGCGAACTCCGGCGTCTGGCCAACGGTCAACCGGAGATCATGACCCTGATGCGCCAGCAAATGCGCGAAGCCATTACCCTTGATATTCGACAGCTACGGGAAAACACCCCGTCACCGCAAACGCTAAGCCAGCTCGCGCATCGTCTGAAGGCCTCCTGGAGCCTCTTTGCCATGCGCAACGCCACCCGCACCTGCCAGGCGATTGAAGTGTTGCCGGAGATGCTGGCGGCAGGGATCATAACGGCTGAAGCCCTGCCTGCGCTGACATCGCGTTTCTGCGCGCGCATGGAAGCCAATCTGCAGCAACTTGATACCGCACTGAAGGAATTATCTGACAAGTACTAAAGAATGCTCTGCATAGGATCTGTATCTTTCTGGTCATCCGGCGGCGTTATCCCTACCGTCGCCCACATTTTCGAAGGAGAAACCATGAAAGTCCGTATCGCTATTGCCGATGAGCACACCATTATCCGTCGTGGCGTCTTATCCATGATCACCAATATGCACTCTCTTTTCAGCGACGGCTCACCCCGCCCGGAGTTTTGCATTCAGGGCGATACCGCAACGCCATCTGAGCTGCTTTCACTGCTATCCCAACAGCCTGTCGACATTCTGTTCCTTGGCTTTTCTCTTGCCACCAGCCAAACCGTTAACCCGCTCAACGGAATGGACGGCGTATTGCTGATTAAATGGCTCAGCCGTAAATATCCGCAGCTTAAAATCATTGTGCTTTCACCCTACAAGAACACGCAGCTTATCCGCATGTCGCTGGAGGCAGGCGCCAAAGCCTATATTAGTCGGGACACCTGTGAGAAAACCCTGAGCAGAACGCTGACGTCAGTGATCAATGGGGAAGTTTATATTGAGCGCGAGCTGATGCATTCCCTGTTCCAGACCGGCGCACAAACGGAGCAAGAGCTCTCGCCCCGTGAAATTGATGTGTTGCGTATGCTCTGCAAAGGGATGAGTCTGACAGAGATCGCCAGACAGCTGCATTTGAGTAATAAAACCGTCAGCGCCCATAAACTGCGCGCGATGGAAAAACTGGGGGTAAACAGCGACTGTCAGCTCTATTGCCTGCTGGCGAAAACGCAAATGTTCGATATTGCTATCTGAAATAAAAAAACCGCCTGTAAACAGGCGGTAGAGGCAAACGTACGCCTCAACGGTCGCTCTCAGCAATGACGCTCAGGATCAAAAATGGTATGTCATCGCCAGCCACCAGACGCGCCCCGGTTCAGGGATTTGCTGATTTGCGGCGTATCCGAACTGGCTGGCGCCCGCCAGGTTGAGGTGCTCGCTGTAGTATTTATTGAACAGATTCTCAATACCCACGCGGGACTCAAAATGGTCGTTAAATGTGTAGCCCGCGCTCCACGAAAGCACACCAAACCCCGCGCTCGGGCCGAGATCCTGGCCGGTGACGTTACCTTTGTTTTGCGCCACGCGATGCTGCGGCGCAACCACACGCCACAGTAATCCGGTGCGCCACTGTTGCCCGGTATAGTCCAGCGCCAGCCGCCCTTCGAGCGGCGGCATCTGCGGCAGCGGCTGTTTATCGCTACGATTCTCGCCCCAGGCGTAGCTCAGGCTTCCCGTCAGTGCCCAGTTGGGCGTCAGGCTCCAGCTTGCGCCCGTCTCCGCGCCCATTACGGCGGCATTGATGTTGCTGGCCTGCGACGGCGTGCGGCTATAATCAAACAAAATGTAATCGGTAGTTCGCCCGACATAGGCCGATGCCCAGGCGCTAACCTTGTCGCCGTGTAACTGCACGCCACTATCCCATTGCAGGGTCTTTTCTGTTTTCAGCTGACGAAAGCTTTGTTCTCCAGCCTTGCCGGAAAATAGCTCCCAGTAATCAGGAAAACGTTCGGTATAACCGATGCCGCTATAAAGCATGACGGGTGCGTCAGGTACGCGATACTCATAGCGCGTGAATGCGCCGGGCAGGAGGTCGTGCCGGGAGCTATTTTGCGCGCTGCGCCGATCGTCCGCGCGAATGCTATCCAGTCTCGCACCCACGATGACCGTATCGTCCGCCGTGACGGACTGGCGCCATTCGCTAAACAGCCCCGCCTGGGTAAAACGGGCATCGTCACGCCACGATCCCGCGTTTTTTTTACGGTGACTTTTACGCATTACGTCCGCGCCGGCGGTAAGCGTGGTGGTTTCATCTTCCCACACGCCGGCAAGGCGGCTGCCCATCACCACGCCGCCAACTTCAGACTTACGCTTCGGTCCAACGGGCTGACGCAGGCTGTAGTTATCCATAATGTGGTCAGTATCATTGGCATAGAGCTGCCAGCTAAGTTTGCTGACGTGCTCGCTCAGGTGGTATTTCTCCAGTTTTAGCGCCGCGCTTTTACGGGCAAAACGGCTACCATCCATCATCCGACCCGCATAGCGGGCTTTACCGTCACTGGCTCCCACGCTTAGCTCCGCCAGCGTGTCCTCATCAGGCGTGAGCCCAACCGTGACGCCGCTGTTCCATCTGCGCCACAGGCCCGGCACGCGGTTGCCATGACCATCCCGGTAGTCATCCGCCTCCGAATGATTACCGTCCAGGCGGACGTAGCCGCGCGGGTCGCCAAACGCGAGATTAAGGTTTTGATCCGCGCGTCCGTTAGCGCCCCGCAGCAGCTCAGCGCTGCCTTTTAGCTCAGGTACGCTGAAATAGTCCGGCTGGCGTTCAAAAAGCAATGTTCCGGCGGACCCCATTGGCCCCCAGAGCACGCTTTGTGGGCCTTTGATGACGGTTATCGTGTCGTAACTTTGCGGAGTGATATAGGCCGTTGGGGTATCCATGCGCGAGCCGCAGCCCCCCTGAGTGCTGACGCCGTCTGCAAGCAACGTCAGTCGGGAACCGAACATCCCGCGCAACACCGGATCGCCGTTACTCCCGCCGCTGCGCAGCACGGAAAAACCCGGGATGTTTTTTAGCGCGCCCGCACCGTCGCTGGCAGGCAATTGTTTTGCTGGAGTATGAGCCGGAGCGATAAATGACGCGGGATCGCGATAATACCCCTCAACGGTCATCGACTCTTCAGCGTATGCCGGCAAAGCGGTGGCACAGCAGAGAACCAACAAGAGTGGACGGGTGGCGAGCAGGGAACGAATACCGCTCGCGGTGATACCAGACATAGCACAATTCCGTTTCGGTAAAGAAAATAAGCAAGGCGCTTATTGTCTTCATCCCCAGCAGCGGAATACACGACCTGCGGGCAAGAAGGCCCTCAGGGAAATCAGGAAATATCTGGCGGATAACGGAAATCTCAGGGACGCAGTTCAGCGCGCTTCGCCCAGACGTGCCGTTTGTTGTCGTAAAAAATCCATCAACCGCAAACAGGCCGGCGAAAGCGGCTGCCCGACGTTTTTGACGATGCCCACATCCATATAGGTAATGCAGTCGTCAATGGTGCGCCGGATCACGCGCTGACCGCCGAGCGCCCACGGGCGATAGACCAGATCGGATAAAATCGTCACCCCCTTTCCCTGCGCGACCAGACTTCGAATCGCCTCAAAGGAGTTGGTACGAAAATGAATGTCAGGATGGCAGCCCCTGCTTTGCCAGTAGTCGGATATCACATCGGGATAATCGTCCGTCATCAGCAACAGAAATGGCGCCTTTTCCACATCCTTTAACCGAAGCTCCGGCACGCTGAGAAGAGGATGGCCGATGGCGGTCCATAACCGGCGCGGCGAACGGATCCACGTTTCGACCTCAAGCGTACTATCGTGGCTGATATTGGAGGTCAGCAAAAGACAAAAATCGAGATCTCCCTGACGCAAGGCCTGAAGCAGCTGCGATGCGGGCGCCTCATGAAATGCCGTCTCCAGCAGCGGAAAACGCTGCGCGATATCGCCCCAGAGATTGGGCAGCAGATAAGCGGAAAGGGTTTCGGCAATGCCGATGCGCACGACGCCGTTAATCGCCTCAGGCTGCTGATGGAGATCCTCCACCGCCGCGCGGCTATCGTGGAGGATCTTGCGGGCATGATTGAGAAATCGCTCGCCGACGGGAGTTAACTGGATCCCTTTTGCATGACGGATAAAGAGAGGGGCATTCACCGCCTCCTCCAGGTTGCGCATAGAGACCGTCATGGAAGATTGCGATATATGACAACGGCTGGCCGCTTTGGAAATTTGTAATGTTTCCGCTAACGCAATGTAGAACTCAAGTTGCCTGAGAGTAAACTTCATAGTTTCAGCCAATACCGTGAGATGAAAATATTATATTAGCATTTAATTCTGCACCGGCAGTACTCTAAAGGCAGACAAAATGTTTATTATCAGGAGCCTCTATGCCCTATTTTTTACTCAGTCTCGCGGCCTGTTTTTGGGGGGGTAATTATGTCGTCGGTCATTTACTGGTGGCGCATGCAGACCCGATTATATTATCCGCCGCACGCTGGATAATTACGGCTCTTCTTTTATCGATGCTTTATATCAGACAGATTCGCGCCCAGTGGCCGATGATGAAAAAGGCGAAAGGTACGATCATATTTCTTGCGCTGTGCGGACAGGTTATGTTCCCACTCACGCTGTATATCGGTCTGCAATATACTTCATCTCTTAATGCAGCTATTTATTTATCTACAACGCCTGTCCTGGTTTTATTGATAAATAAGCTGGTCTTTAAAGAGAAAATATCAGTACAGAATATTGCTGGCGTTGTTCTCAGTTCATTGGGCGTCGTCTGGCTGGTCATGCAGGGCGATCTGCTGCATCTGGATACGCTTAAAAATCTGAATCGCGGCGATATCTGGACCATGGGCTCTGCCGCCAGCTGGGCCGTTTATTGTGCTTTCTTGCGGATGAAGCCGAAAAGCGTCGGTGGGAATGCCTTTGTGGCCGTGAGCGCGGTCCTCGGTGCCCTGGTGTTGTTACCGGTACTGGCGATATCGTTGATAAAGACCGGCTTACCTGACTGGACGGCCTATACCGCACCGGGCTTTTTAAGCGGGCTGATGTACCTGGTGGTCTTTCCTTCCTGGCTCTCTTACCTGCTGTGGAATAAAGGCATTGCGGCTATCGGTGCAACCCGCGGGGAGATTTATTCCCACCTTATTCCGCTGAGCGGCGGTCTGTTCAGCGTGATGTTCCTGCACGTTACGTTGCATTCGTATCATCTGGTCAGCACGGTACTAATTCTGTTTGGCATTGCCCTCTGCTCTCGCGCCTCGCAAAGGAAAGTCGCGAAGAGCGAACGCGCAGACGAAAAAGTACAGATATGAAAAAGGCCCACGTTATAAATAACGTGGGCCTGAATAGTGGCGGAACGGACGGGACTCGAACCCGCGACCCCCTGCGTGACAGGCAGGTATTCTAACCGACTGAACTACCGCTCCACTGTTCCCGCTTGGGGAACGAGGCGCATATTACGGTGTGCCTCCGATCTCGTCAACGCTTTTTCTCACGTTTTGAATCGTTTGCTGCAAAATTCACCCAACCGATGATTTTACAGGCATTGTGGCGTTTTTTCAGGCGCGCCACATACAGCTTCCGCCCTTCTTCTGAACCAGGTCGAGACGGGATTCATGGTTAAGTAGCTCTTCATCACTGGCTAAAACAACCCGCAAGCGGCTTGCCTGACGGACAACGCGCTGAATGCCCGCTTCGCCCTGCGTCTGCTGTGACTCATTTTCCATACTGAACTTCATCGACGTTTGTCCGCCGGTCATTGCCAGATAGACGTCGGCCAGGATCTGGGCATCGAGCAATGCCCCGTGCAGCGTTCGCTTGGTGTTGTCTATTTCGTAACGTGAACAGAGCGCATCGAGGCTGTTACGCTTGCCGGGAAACATCTTCCTCGCCAGCGCCAGGCTATCGGTCACTTTGCAAAAGGTGTTTGTTTTCGGAATATCGCGATGGAGCTTACTAAACTCATAGTCCATAAAGCCGATATCGAACGAGGCGTTATGGATAATGAGTTCGGCGCCTTTGATGTACTCCAGAAACTCGTCTGCCACCTCTCCAAAGGTCGGTTTATCCAGCAAGAACTCATCGGCAATACCGTGAACGCCGAACGCCTCTGGATCCACCAGCCGATCGGGTTTGAGATACACATGGAAGTTGTTCCCCGTGAGACGACGGTTCACCACTTCAACGGCACCGATCTCAATGATCTTATGCCCTTCGTAGTGCGCGCCGATCTGGTTCATACCGGTGGTTTCGGTATCGAGGACAATCTGGCGAGTAATTGCAGTGCTCATAGCGGTCATTTATGTCAGACTTATCGTTTAACTGAACGTTTCAAATACAGGAAGTCTACCAGAGATGCGTAAACAGGTAGAAATTTTCACCGATGGATCTTGTCTCGGCAACCCAGGGCCCGGCGGCTACGGCGCGATTATGCGCTATCGCCAGCATGAAAAAACTTTTAGCGAAGGCTATTTCCTGACCACCAACAACCGTATGGAGTTGATGGCGGCCATTGTGGCGCTGGAAGCCTTAAAAGAACACTGCGACGTGGTGCTCAGTACCGACAGCCAGTACGTGCGCCAGGGTATCACCCAGTGGATCCACAACTGGAAAAAACGCGGCTGGAAAACTGCGGATAAAAAGCCGGTTAAAAATGTCGATCTCTGGAAGCGGCTGGATGCGGCATTAGGTCAGCACCAAATAAAATGGGAATGGGTAAAAGGGCATGCTGGTCACCCTGAGAACGAACGCTGCGACGAACTGGCGCGCGCGGCGGCTTTAAACCCGGCCCATGAGGATGCAGGCTACCAGCCTGAATCCTGATCAGGGCTTTCTGTACTGCCGCGTTGCGCCAACGGTCTGCCGGATAGGCGTTTTCGATTTGCTCTGCTTCATCGGGTTAAGCGTAAGGGGGATGGTTCGCTTACGCGCGACGATAAACTGCATGCAGCCTAAGGCGGGCAAATGCGTGCTTAACAACACTCCCCCCTTCCGCGCCCACGGCAGTACCTGAAAACCGCCGTAGCAAAGCACTTCAAAGTTCAGCAGTGAAAGCCAGTCGAGCTGGCGCATCATGGTGAACATTCGGCTGTTATAGGGTGGCGTTCGGCGCAGCACGGGCACCAGCTTGCGCAGCCCCATCAGGCTCAGCGGATTGAATCCGCTGAGGATCAGCCAGCCGTCATCAATCAGAACGCGATCGGCTTCACGCAGCATACGGTGAGGATCGCTGCACCAGGGCAACGCGTGTGCAAGAAGGCATGCATCAACGGATTTCTCTGCAAATGGCAGATGCAACGGGTCTGCCTTCACCTGAACCGGCGATCCGCCGAGAGAGACGTTAACCTGATGTGAGATAGCGCAGCTTTCGGTATTGATTTCCGCGCTGAGATTGCCAATCTTAAGCAGGTGAAAGCCATACATTTTCGCGAGCCAGGGCTTCAGCTGCTGCTCCAGTGCTTCGCGATAGTATTCACCCCAGGGCAATTCCGCCCAACGTTCCGGTGCTGCGACAGTCTGAGGTATCCTTGCCGGTTTCATCAAAACACCCGCCACGCTATAAGAGGTAATGTATGAATCTTATCAGTATTCCCGCTTTTGAGGACAATTACATCTGGGTTTTGATCGATGACGATCGTCGATGCGTCATTGTCGATCCCGGCGAATCCGCCCCTGCACTGCGCGCCATAAATGATAACGGCTGGCAGCCTGACGCCATTCTGTTGACGCATCATCATAACGATCATACTGGCGGCGTGCAGGAACTGCGCGCCCAATTTCCGCATCTTGTGGTGTACGGACCGGCTGAGACACAAAATAAGGGAACGACGCAAGTAGTCGAAGAAGGCGAAAATATCCTCATCCACGAGTGGGAGTTTTCCGTATTTGCTACACCGGGTCACACTTTGGGACATCTGTGTTTCTACAGCAAACCTTATCTTTTTTGTGGCGACACCTTGTTCTCTGGCGGCTGCGGAAGACTGTTTGAAGGCACGCCGGAACAGATGTATCAGTCTTTACAAAAGATTAGTGCGTTACCGGATGACACTCTTATTTGTTGCGCCCATGAGTATACATTAGGAAATATGAAGTTTGCTGCAAGCCTCTTACCTGAGGATCGGGCGATTCAGGATTATTATCACAAAGTGAAGGAGTTACGTGCAAAAAACCAAAATACACTGCCCGTAATTCTGAAAAATGAGCGCCAGATTAATTTATTTTTACGAACAGATGATATTGATTTAATTAATAAAATTAACCAAGAAACAAATTTGCAACAACCTGAACAGCGATTTGCATGGTTAAGGTCAAAGAAAGATAACTTCAGATAAATGCGGGTTGCCTTTTCAAAATTTCGCCGTTATCATCGCTCGTCTTTTAAGCAACTATTGACACACACATGAAGGCAAAAGCGATATTACTCGCCTCTGTCCTGCTTGTAGGTTGCCAGTCGCAGAACGGCAGCAACGTACAACAGCACGCACAGAGCCTTTCTGCAGCTGGTCAAGGGGAAGCAGGGAAGTTTACAAGTTCGGCGCGCTGGATGGACGATGGGACATCTTTCGCGCAGGAGCAAGACTTGTGGACCTCTATTGGCGACGAGCTAAAGATGGGAATTCCGGAAAACAGCCGGATTCGCGAACAGAAACAGAAGTATTTAAGAAATAAGAGCTATCTCCACGATGTAACGTTACGGGCAGAGCCGTATATGTACTGGATAGCCGGGCAAGTTAAAAAACGTAACATGCCTATGGAGCTGGTACTCCTACCCATAGTGGAGAGCGCTTTTGACCCACACGCGACGTCTGGCGCCAATGCCGCAGGCATTTGGCAGATCATTCCGAGCACCGGGCGAAACTATGGTCTGAAACAGACCCGCAACTATGATGCGCGTCGCGATGTTGTCGCTTCAACGACAGCCGCTCTCGACATGATGCAACGTCTGAACAAGATGTTTGACGGCGACTGGCTGTTAACGGTCGCAGCGTATAACAGTGGCGAAGGTCGTGTACTGAAGGCAATGAAAGCGAATAAAGCACGGGGTAAATCCACCGATTTTTGGTCGCTCTCACTGCCACAGGAAACGAAGATTTACGTACCGAAGATGCTGGCCTTGAGCGATATTCTCAAGAACAGCAAGCGTTACGGTGTACAACTGCCAACACCAGACGAAAGTCGTGCACTGGCGCGCGTGCGCCTCAGCAATCCGGTTGATATTCAACAAGTTGCTGATATGACGGGTATGTCGGTAAGTAAATTGAAAACCTTTAATGCAGGCGTTAAAGGCTCGACGCTGGGGGCAAGCGGCCCGCAGTATGTGATGGTTCCGCAGAAACATGCGGCGCAGTTACGTGAGTCTTTAGCATCGGGTGAAATTGCCGCCGTTCAGTCAACGCTGATCGCCGATGCTTCATCCGTTAGCAGCCGCAGCTATAAGGTGCGTTCAGGGGATACCCTTTCAGGCATTGCCTCACGTCTTGGCGTGACGGCGAAAGATCTGCAGCAGTGGAATAATCTGCGCAGCTCTGGGCTGAAGGTGGGTCAGACACTGACGGTGGGTGCAGGTAACAGCGCACAGCGTCTCGCCAGCAACAGCGATAGCATCACCTATCGCGTGCGCAAAGGCGATTCACTGTCCAGTATCGCAAAACGACACGGCGTGAACATCAAAGATGTGATGCGCTGGAATAATGATACTGACAATCTGAAACCGGGCGACCAGCTGACGCTGTTTGTGAAGAACAGCGCCACGCCAGACTCCTGATAACACGATCGAAAGATAAAAAGGCACCGATTCCCCTCGGTGCCTTTTTTGTTTATCCCGCTTTTTGCGCTTCAGCCATGATGGTATCGCTCGTAAATGAGCCATCCGCCTGCAGTTCAAAGTACGCCTTCACCTCTGCGGACGCACTCTCCTGGTAAAGCCTAATTGCCTGGCTTAACGCCTCCGGGGTACGCATACGGGCTATCCAGGAGCTGAACTCCAGCGGTAAACGGTCTGTTATTAACGAGCGCGCAATCAGCCCGGCTTCAGTGATAAACGATAACCACTCCCCGCTGGCGTAGTTTTGCACGTGCGAGGTGTCGCGCAGCGCTTCGACCGTCTGCAGCCAGATATTACGCACCGGATGTCCGGGAGACATCACGTCCATAATGATGAAGGTGCCACCCGGCTTCAGAACACGTCTGACTTCGCGCAATGCCTGGCCGACGTCATGCCAGTGGTGTGCGGAATACCGGCTGATCGCGACATCAAACGACGCGTCATCAAACGGTAAAGACTCCGCATAGCCCTGCCGCGTATCAATATTGTTCAGCCCTTTCGCTTTCGCCGCCTCAGCAACGACGTCCAGCATTTGGCTCGATAAATCATATGCGGTAACGTGGGCTACCTGCTGCGCAGCCGTAAAGCTGGCGTGCCCTGCCCCACATCCCAGGTCCAGCACGTGCGCCTGCGGGAATGCCGCCAGACGTTCACCGAGACGCACCAGATCGCGACCTGAAGCATGCACGGCGCTGCTCAGATAAGCACTTGCCTGAGAACCAAACTGTTTTTCTACGTTGTCATGATGGGAGTGTGTTGTTGTCATCGTACTGTCCTTTGTTGGTTAAAAAATAAAAGGGCAGCACCCGCGCGGCCTGCCCCACGGCAGACCTGACACACCATTATTTATCAGGTTTGCCGGGACTGAATTCAACGAGTAGAGGGTTGTGATCCGAAGCGCGCGTCACCAGAACGGAGGCGTCGTGCACGCTCAAACCGCGATAGAAGACAAAGTCGAGAGGACGACCAAAAGCTTTTTTACGCTGATCATCACTGAAGCGAACTTCACGCAGCGACATTTCGCGCGCAAAGCGATACAGCGCATTCATGCGCGGACGGCTCCAGGCATTAAAATCGCCGGCCATGATGATGGGCCCGCTGTGATGCGCAATCTGATCGCCAATAGGAAGTAACTGCTTACTATACACATCCACGCCGAGGCTAAAGTTTACCGCGTGGATATTGACGACCATCAGCATACGGGTATCCGGCAGAGGATAGACCGTCACCAGCGCTGATTTCGCCAGGCGCAGGATAGGTTCGCGCTCGCGGAGCGGGCAACAGTAGACCGGATGGGCAGCAGAAAGCGTCATTACGCCAGAGGGATGCTGCGGCAGGACAAATGCCGGCACCTGGTCGGCGGCAAGGTAATTCGTGGTGGCAAACCGTACCAGTTCAGGGGTAGTTTGCGCCTCCTGGAGCAGAACCAGGTGGGCATCTTTTCCAAAATTTTTGAGTACCGATAACCACTCCGCGCGCTGCTGCTTGAAGATATTCCAGACCAGAACCCGGATTTTATCATCGCTGCTTAACGGTGTGCCGGCGGGTAATGCCTGGCTTATGCTCGCAAACGACCCCGGAGGTAAGATCCTCTCCGCGGGCATTCCGGCAACATAACGCATGGCATAGGTATTTTTTCGCACTTTTGGAAACAGCCCCTGTAACATGAACCAGCCCTGAAAACGGACTGGTTCTAATGTTATAGGGACTTTAGGTCACACTTTCAACGCAATTTCTGAGAAACCGCTTTCCAGTTTTGTAAGCAAGCACTTACTGATGTTATCCCAGCGCTACGCGGGCTGGCTTATCGAGGCGTCCACTCAGGCCGATCAGCAGGAAGGCGACCAGGACAATCACCGCGCCAATCCATGGGGTCTGGGTTAATCCGAAGTGTTCGACGGTTTGTCCGCCAATAATGGAGCCCAGCGCGATACCAATATTAAAAGCGGCAATATTCAGACCGGATGCCACATCCACCGCATTCGGCGTATAGAGCTCGGCTTTCTGGACAACGTAAACCTGAAGCCCTGGCACATTACCGAAGGCGAAGATCCCCATCACCAGTACCGTGACCAGCGCGGCGTATTGCATTGAAGCCGTGAACTGGAAAATCATCAGCAGAACCACCAGGGCGGCGAAGATAAATTTCAGCGCCGGTACCGCACCATGCTTATCCGCAAGCTTACCGCCCCAGATATTGCCAATGGCCACAGAAATACCGTATCCCAGCAAAATCCAGCTCACGGCATTCGGGGAGAAGCCCGCCAGGTCCTGCATCATCGGTGCCAGGAAGGTGAAGGCAGTGAATACGCCGCCATAGCCCAGAGCCGTAACCGCATAGATGATAAGCAAACGCGGATGGGTAAGCACTTTCAGCTGATCGCGCAGGCTGGCGCTCGCCCGGCCCGGGATATTCGACGGTACCAGCAGCAGGCTAGTCACCAGAGCGATAACGCCCAGTAAGGAGACGGCCAGAAACGTTTCACGCCAGCCGAAATGCTGTCCGATAAACGTTCCCAACGGTACGCCTGTGACCAGTGCGACGGTCAACCCACCGAACATGATCGCGATCGCTGAAGCCGCTTTCTCTTTGGGGACCAGGCTGGTTGCAATGGTGGAACCAATTGAGAAGAACACGCCGTGTGCCAGACCGGTCAGCAGGCGGGCAATCACCAGCGTGGTGTAGTCCGGTGCCTGCCAGGCCAGAATGTTCCCGGCGGTAAACAGCACCATCAGCGCGACTAACAGCTGCTTACGCGGAAAACGTCCGGTCAGGGCCGTCAGCACCGGCGCGCCGACGGCAACGCCCAGGGCGTAGATGGACACCAGCAACCCGGCTGAGGGCAGCGAGATGGCAAGCTGGTTAGCGATGGTGGGAACCAGTCCCACGATAACAAATTCGGCCGTGCCAATTGCAAAGGCACTGATCGTCAGGGCAAGTAGCGCCAGTGGCATAAAATACTCCGTATCATCAGGATTAAGATGACAGGCAGTATGCGCCAGTGCTTAAATAACAAAAATGGTCAAAATATCAATAGAATTTTGCAGGTGGTGCAACAATGAAAGCTACGTCTGAAGAGCTGACAATCTTTGTCGCCGTCGTCGAAAGCGGCAGCTTTAGCCGCGCAGCCGAGCAGCTGGGACAGGCTAACTCGGCCATTAGCCGTTCGGTGAAAAAGCTGGAGATGAAGCTCGGGGTGAGTCTGCTCAACCGAACGACGCGGCAGCTCAGCCTGACGGAAGAAGGGGAACGTTATTTCCGCCGCGTGCAGTCGGTGCTGCAGGAGATGGCCGCAGCGGAGACGGAGATTATGGAAACCCGCAGCACGCCGCGCGGGTTGCTGCGCATTGATGCTGCCACGCCGGTTGTGCTTCATTTTCTGATGCCGTTCATCAAACCTTTCCGTGAACGCTATCCGGAGATGACGCTCTCTCTGGTCTCGTCCGAGACGTTTATTAACCTCATCGAGCGGAAAGTGGATGTGGCTATTCGGGCGGGAACCCTGACGGATTCCAGCCTGCGGGCCCGCCCGCTGTTTGCCAGCTACCGTAAAATTATCGCGTCGCCACAGTATATTGCTGAACATGGTAAACCGGAGACGGTTGAAGAACTGAAGCAGCATCTGTGCCTGGGCTTTACGGAGCCGGTGTCGCTGAACACCTGGCCTGTTGCCTGTCATGATGGCCAGCTTCATGAAATTACCTGCGGATTATCGTCTAACAGCGGAGAAACGCTGAAGCAGCTTTGCCTGGAAGGGAATGGGATCGCCTGCTTGTCAGACTATATGATTGATAAAGAGATAGCGCGGGGTGAACTGGTAGAGCTAATGGCCGATAAACGTTTGCCGGTCGAGATGCCTTTCAGCGCGGTGTATTACAGCGACAGAGCGGTAAGCACGCGCATACGCGCCTTTATCGACTTCCTGAGCGAGCATATAAAAACAGCTCCCGGAGGAGCTGTGTGAGGGTTCGGGTTACAGAGGGAGGGTCTTATTAATCCCAGTCAGGGGCTAAACCTTCCGGGCTCACCAGGCGGTCGTTGCACTCCAGTGCTGCGATCGCTTTTTTATCATCGTCATCCAGATCAAGATCCAGCGCTAGCAGGTTGCTGGCCAGGTTTTCGCGCTTGGTTGATGATGGGATCACGGCATAGCCTTCACCCATTGCCCATGCCAGAATAACCTGCGCAGCAGTCGCGTTATGTTTCTCTGCGATACGGATAATTACCTCGTCTTTCAGAGCCTTACCGTAGGCCAGCGTCATGTAAGAGGTGATGTGGATCCCGTGCTGTTTTGCCCAGTCCACGACTTTGCGGTTTTGCAGGTATGGAGACAGCTCGATCTGGTTGGTCGCAATATTCTCTGCGCCAACTGCGGCAATGGCTTTTTCCATCAGCGGGATGGTGAAGTTGGAAATACCAATTTCACGGGTCAGGCCCTGCTTTTTCGCTTCCAACAGCGCCTGCATGAACTCTTCCACAGAAACGGCATCGTTCGGTGACGGCCAGTGGATCAGCGTCAGATCGACATAGTCGGTACGCAGTTTCTTCAGGCTCTCTTTCAGGCTTGGAATGAGCTTGTCTTTGCTGAGGTTTTCGATCCAGATTTTGGTGGTGATGAACAGTTCATTACGCGGTACACCGCTCTCTTCAAGAGCCTGTCCAACGGCAGCTTCGTTTTCATAGATCTGTGCCGTATCAATTGCGCGATAGCCAAGTTCAAGAGCGGTTTTAACTGATGCGATAACTACGTCGTCTTTCAGGCGGAAAGTGCCAAGACCGAATGCAGGGAGAGTCATAATATTCCTCAATCGTTATGTTCGTTAACTGAGGACGATTATCGCTGGCGGTGTTATAGAGAAAAAGATCGTAAAACGCAGAGGATTTTTGCTAATATCGCAATAATTAATCGTCAGATATGAAAAAAGCCCTGAGCGTTAACTCAGGGCTTTTAATAAGTGGCGGAACGGACGGGACTCGAACCCGCGACCCCCTGCGTGACAGGCAGGTATTCTAACCGACTGAACTACCGCTCCACCGAAGACTGCTTGTAACCACCGGATTTATGCACCGGCTTACTACTTAATTTGATGCCTGGCAGTTCCCTACTCTCACATGGGGAGACCCCACACTACCATCGGCGCTACGGCGTTTCACTTCTGAGTTCGGCATGGGGTCAGGTGGGACCACCGCGCTAAAGCCGCCAGGCAAATTCTGTTAATCTGTATCAGGCTGAAACTTGATTGTTCTGTCTCTCACCGCCAAAACATCTTCGGCGTTGTAAGGTTAAGCCTCACGGTTCATTAGTACCGGTTAGCTCAACGCATCGCTGCGCTTACACACCCGGCCTATCAACGTCGTCGTCTTCAACGTTCCTTCAGGAGACTTAAAGTCTCAGGGAGAACTCATCTCGGGGCAAGTTTCGTGCTTAGATGCTTTCAGCACTTATCTCTTCCGCATTTAGCTACCGGGCAGTGCCATTGGCATGACAACCCGAACACCAGTGATGCGTCCACTCCGGTCCTCTCGTACTAGGAGCAGCCCCCCTCAATTCTCCAGCGCCCACGGCAGATAGGGACCGAACTGTCTCACGACGTTCTAAACCCAGCTCGCGTACCACTTTAAATGGCGAACAGCCATACCCTTGGGACCTACTTCAGCCCCAGGATGTGATGAGCCGACATCGAGGTGCCAAACACCGCCGTCGATATGAACTCTTGGGCGGTATCAGCCTGTTATCCCCGGAGTACCTTTTATCCGTTGAGCGATGGCCCTTCCATTCAGAACCACCGGATCACTATGACCTGCTTTCGCACCTGCTCGAGCCGTCACTCTCGCAGTCAAGCTAGCTTATGCCATTGCACTAACCTCCTGATGTCCGACCAGGATTAGCTAACCTTCGTGCTCCTCCGTTACTCTTTGGGAGGAGACCGCCCCAGTCAAACTACCCACCAGACACTGTCCGCAACCCGGATCACGGGTCCACGTTAGAACACCAGCCATTAAAGGGTGGTATTTCAAGGACGGCTCCACGCAGACTGGCGTCCACGCTTCAAAGCCTCCCACCTATCCTACACATCAAGGACCAGTGTTCAGTGTCAAGCTATAGTAAAGGTTCACGGGGTCTTTCCGTCTTGCCGCGGGTACACTGCATCTTCACAGCGAGTTCAATTTCACTGAGTCTCGGGTGGAGACAGCCTGGCCATCATTACGCCATTCGTGCAGGTCGGAACTTACCCGACAAGGAATTTCGCTACCTTAGGACCGTTATAGTTACGGCCGCCGTTTACCGGGGCTTCGATCAAGAGCTTCGCGTTGCCGCTAACCCCATCAATTAACCTTCCGGCACCGGGCAGGCGTCACACCGTATACGTCCACTTTCGTGTTTGCACAGTGCTGTGTTTTTAATAAACAGTTGCAGCCAGCTGGTATCTTCGACTGATTTCAGCTCCGTCCGCAGGGACTTCACCTACATATCAGCGTGCCTTCTCCCGAAGTTACGGCACCATTTTGCCTAGTTCCTTCACCCGAGTTCTCTCAAGCGCCTTGGTATTCTCTACCTGACCACCTGTGTCGGTTTGGGGTACGATTTCGTGTTACCTGATGCTTAGAGGCTTTTCCTGGAAGCAGGGCATTTATCACTTCAGCACCGTAGTGCCTCGTCATCACGCCTCAGTGTTAAAGTGAACCGGATTTGCCTGGAACACACACCTACACGCTTAAACCGGGAAAACCGTCGCCCGGCTGACATAGCCTTCTCCGTCCCCCCTTCGCAGTAACACCAAGTACAGGAATATTAACCTGTTTCCCATCGACTACGCCTTTCGGCCTCGCCTTAGGGGTCGACTCACCCTGCCCCGATTAACGTTGGACAGGAACCCTTGGTCTTCCGGCGAGCGGGCTTTTCACCCGCTTTATCGTTACTTATGTCAGCATTCGCACTTCTGATACCTCCAGCATGCCTCACAGCACACCTTCAACGGCTTACAGAACGCTCCCCTACCCAACAACACATAGTGTCGCTGCCGCAGCTTCGGTGCATGGTTTAGCCCCGTTACATCTTCCGCGCAGGCCGACTCGACCAGTGAGCTATTACGCTTTCTTTAAATGATGGCTGCTTCTAAGCCAACATCCTGGCTGTCTGTGCCTTCCCACATCGTTTCCCACTTAACCATGACTTTGGGACCTTAGCTGGCGGTCTGGGTTGTTTCCCTCTTCACGACGGACGTTAGCACCCGCCGTGTGTCTCCCGTGATAACATTCTTCGGTATTCGTAGTTTGCATCGGGTTGGTAAGCCGGGATGGCCCCCTAGCCGAAACAGTGCTCTACCCCCGAAGATGAGTTCACGAGGCGCTACCTAAATAGCTTTCGGGGAGAACCAGCTATCTCCCGGTTTGATTGGCCTTTCACCCCCAGCCACAGGTCATCCGCTAATTTTTCAACATTAGTCGGTTCGGTCCTCCAGTTAGTGTTACCCAACCTTCAACCTGCCCATGGCTAGATCACCGGATTTCGGGTCTATACCCTGCAACTTAACGCCCAGTTAAGACTCGGTTTCCCTGCGGCTCCCCTATACGGTTAACCTTGCTACAGAATATAAGTCGCTGACCCATTATACAAAAGGTACGCAGTCACACCCGAAGGTGCTCCCACTGCTTGTACGTACACGGTTTCAGGTTCTTTTTCACTCCCCTCGCCGGGGTTCTTTTCGCCTTTCCCTCACGGTACTGGTTCACTATCGGTCAGTCAGGAGTATTTAGCCTTGGAGGATGGTCCCCCCATATTCAGACAGGATACCACGTGTCCCGCCCTACTCTTCGAGTTCACAACCTGTGCATTTTCGTGTACGGGACTGTCACCCTGTACCGTGCGACTTTCCAGACGCTTCCACTAACACACAAGCTGATTCAGACTCCGGGCTGCTCCCCGTTCGCTCGCCGCTACTGGGGGAATCTCGGTTGATTTCTTTTCCTCGGGGTACTTAGATGTTTCAGTTCCCCCGGTTCGCCTCGTTAACCTATGTATTCAGTTAACGATAGTGTGTCGAAACACACTGGGTTTCCCCATTCGGACATCGACGGGTCAAAGGTTCATATCACCTCGCCGTCGCTTTTCGCAGATTAGCACGTCCTTCATCGCCTCTGACTGCCAGGGCATCCACCGTGTACGCTTAGTCGCTTAACCTCACAACCCGAAGATGTTTCACTTCATGATTGCGAAAATTTGAGAGACTCGAACACACCTTAAAGATGTGTCGTTTCAATTTTCAGCTTGATCCAGATTTTTAAAGAGCAAAACTTCGCAGTGCACCTTTTCAGGTTCACTCTGAAGTTTTCTTGTGTTCGCAGTAAAAGATGGTGGAGCTATGCGGGATCGAACCGCAGACCTCCTGCGTGCAAAGCAGGCGCTCTCCCAGCTGAGCTATAGCCCCATCGTTTTGCCAACCTCTTCAAATTTGCTTCGCAAATTTGGTAGGCCTGAGTGGACTTGAACCACCGACCTCACCCTTATCAGGGGTGCGCTCTAACCACCTGAGCTACAAGCCTGTAGAGGTTTTTTACTGCTGTTTTTCATCAGACAATCTGTGTGAGCACTGCAAAGGCAGGTTCTTTAAGGTAAGGAGGTGATCCAACCGCAGGTTCCCCTACGGTTACCTTGTTACGACTTCACCCCAGTCATGAATCACAAAGTGGTAAGCGCCCTCCCGAAGGTTAAGCTACCTACTTCTTTTGCAACCCACTCCCATGGTGTGACGGGCGGTGTGTACAAGGCCCGGGAACGTATTCACCGTGGCATTCTGATCCACGATTACTAGCGATTCCGACTTCATGGAGTCGAGTTGCAGACTCCAATCCGGACTACGACGCACTTTATGAGGTCCGCTTGCTCTCGCGAGGTCGCTTCTCTTTGTATGCGCCATTGTAGCACGTGTGTAGCCCTACTCGTAAGGGCCATGATGACTTGACGTCATCCCCACCTTCCTCCAGTTTATCACTGGCAGTCTCCTTTGAGTTCCCGGCCTAACCGCTGGCAACAAAGGATAAGGGTTGCGCTCGTTGCGGGACTTAACCCAACATTTCACAACACGAGCTGACGACAGCCATGCAGCACCTGTCTCAGAGTTCCCGAAGGCACCAATCCATCTCTGGAAAGTTCTCTGGATGTCAAGAGTAGGTAAGGTTCTTCGCGTTGCATCGAATTAAACCACATGCTCCACCGCTTGTGCGGGCCCCCGTCAATTCATTTGAGTTTTAACCTTGCGGCCGTACTCCCCAGGCGGTCGACTTAACGCGTTAGCTCCGGAAGCCACGCCTCAAGGGCACAACCTCCAAGTCGACATCGTTTACGGCGTGGACTACCAGGGTATCTAATCCTGTTTGCTCCCCACGCTTTCGCACCTGAGCGTCAGTCTTTGTCCAGGGGGCCGCCTTCGCCACCGGTATTCCTCCAGATCTCTACGCATTTCACCGCTACACCTGGAATTCTACCCCCCTCTACAAGACTCTAGCCTGCCAGTTTCGAATGCAGTTCCCAGGTTGAGCCCGGGGATTTCACATCCGACTTGACAGACCGCCTGCGTGCGCTTTACGCCCAGTAATTCCGATTAACGCTTGCACCCTCCGTATTACCGCGGCTGCTGGCACGGAGTTAGCCGGTGCTTCTTCTGCGGGTAACGTCAATTGCTGAGGTTATTAACCTCAGCACCTTCCTCCCCGCTGAAAGTACTTTACAACCCGAAGGCCTTCTTCATACACGCGGCATGGCTGCATCAGGCTTGCGCCCATTGTGCAATATTCCCCACTGCTGCCTCCCGTAGGAGTCTGGACCGTGTCTCAGTTCCAGTGTGGCTGGTCATCCTCTCAGACCAGCTAGGGATCGTCGCCTAGGTGAGCCGTTACCCCACCTACTAGCTAATCCCATCTGGGCACATCTGATGGCAAGAGGCCCGAAGGTCCCCCTCTTTGGTCTTGCGACGTTATGCGGTATTAGCTACCGTTTCCAGTAGTTATCCCCCTCCATCAGGCAGTTTCCCAGACATTACTCACCCGTCCGCCACTCGTCACCCGAGAGCAAGCTCTCTGTGCTACCGTTCGACTTGCATGTGTTAGGCCTGCCGCCAGCGTTCAATCTGAGCCATGATCAAACTCTTCAATTTAAGTTTGATGCTCGTGAATTAAACTTCGTAATGAATTACGTATGTTCACTCAGAGACTTGGTATTCATTTTTCGTCTTGCGACGTTAAGAATCCATGTCACTTTGAGTGCCCACACAGATTGTCTGATAAATTGTTAAAGAGCAGTTGCAACGCGGCTTTCGCTCACCGTTGCGAGGTGGCGTATATTACGCTTTCCTCTTTCAGAGTCAACCCGTTATTTCAGGATTTTTTCTCTTCAACCGACCGGGTTAACTGTGAAGTGATTCACATCCGCCGTGTCGATGGAGGCGCATTATAGGGAGCTGCCGAGGAATGACAAGCGGAAATATGCATTTTTATTTCGACCGCTCACCTTTTCGCCAAAAAGGCTATTTCTGATGCTTTTTTATCTCTTTTGGCAGCTCTGCCAGACTATTAATCACCCAATCCGCTGCACTTTCTGCTTCTGGTGTTACGGGCTTACCGGTACGCACTAATATTTTGGTACCCACTCCCGCCGCTGCGGCCGCCTGCATATCTTCCAGCTTATCGCCCACCATATAAGAAGCAGCCATATCAATGTGCAAGAACTCCTGCGCAGAGTTAAACATGCCCGGATGCGGTTTACGGCAGTCGCAGGTCTGACGATACTCTTCTACCGTTCCCTGCGGGTGGTGCGGGCAGTAGTAAATGCCATCAAGATCGACCCCGCGATCGGCCAGCGACCAGTCCATCCACTCCGTCAGCGTCTCAAACTGCGCTTCGGTGAACTTACCACGCGCGATGCCGGACTGGTTCGTTACGACCACCAGCGCATAGCCCATCTCTTTTAGCTGGCGCATTGCCTCTATAACGCCGTCGATAAATTCGAATTCATCGATCTCATGCACATAACCGTGATCCACATTAATAGTGCCATCACGGTCGAGAAAAATTGCGGGTACTGATTTTGCCACCGGTTTGCTCCTGAAAAAGGCCTGTTGAGCTAGTATCTCATGAATCGCAGCGCAATAAAGTGCTCATCGTACAGAGTTGGATTGATTTAGACGTCTGGATGCCTTAACATCCGTTTTGTTTACGGTCATCACCCGTATCTGGCAGAAGAAAATGCCACGGCTAACTTACATACGATAAAAATAATCTAATGATTAAACTTTCCAATATCACCAAAGTGTTCCAGCAGGGGAACCGAACCATTCAGGCGCTGAACAACGTCAGCCTGCATGTTCCTGCTGGTCAAATTTATGGCGTCATTGGCGCATCGGGTGCGGGTAAAAGCACGCTGATCCGTTGTGTTAACCTGCTTGAGCGCCCAACCCAGGGCAGCGTAGAAGTTGGCGGTCAGGAACTTACCGCCCTTTCAGAAAAAGAACTCACCAAAGCGCGCCGTCAAATTGGCATGATCTTCCAGCACTTTAACCTGCTGGCTTCCCGCACGGTGTTCGGCAACGTCGCCTTACCGCTGGAGCTGGATAACACGCCGAAAGAAGAAGTGAAGCGTCGCGTTACCGAACTGCTCGACCTCGTGGGTCTGGGTGATAAGCATGATAGCTACCCGGCAAATCTGTCCGGTGGGCAGAAGCAGCGTGTTGCTATTGCCCGCGCGCTGGCCAGCAACCCAAAAGTACTGCTGTGCGACGAAGCTACCAGCGCACTGGATCCGGCCACCACGCGTTCTATTCTGGAACTGCTGAAGGACATTAACCGTCGCCTGGGCCTGACGATCCTCCTTATTACGCACGAGATGGACGTGGTGAAACGCATCTGCGACTGCGTGGCGGTCATTAGCAACGGTGAACTGATCGAGCAGGACACGGTAAGCGAAGTATTTTCCCATCCGAAAACGCCGCTGGCGCAGCAGTTTATTCAGTCCACGCTGCATCTGGATATTCCAGAAGATTATCTGGAGCGTTTGAAAACCGAGGCAACGGCGGATAGCGTCCCGATGTTGCGTATGGAATTCACCGGTCAGTCCGTTGATGCCCCTCTGCTTTCCGAAACCGCGCGTCGCTTTAACGTGAACAACAACATTATTAGCGCGCAGATGGATTACGCCGGTGGCGTGAAGTTCGGCATCATGCTGACGGAAATGCACGGCACTCAAGAAGAAACCCAGGCCGCAATCGCCTGGCTGCAAGAACATCATGTAAAAGTAGAGGTACTGGGTTATGTCTGAGCCGATGATGTGGCTACTGGTTCGCGGCGTTTGGGAAACGCTGGCAATGACCTTTGTATCGGGTTTCTTTGGTTTTGTGATTGGCCTGCCGGTAGGCGTACTGCTGTACGTGACGCGTCCGGGTCAAATCATTGAGAACGCGAAGCTCTACCGTACGCTCTCCGCGCTGGTGAATATCTTCCGTTCCATCCCGTTTATTATTCTGCTGGTGTGGATGATTCCGTTTACCCGCGTGATCGTCGGCACATCGATTGGTCTGCAGGCGGCTATCGTTCCGCTGACCGTAGGCGCTGCGCCGTTTATCGCCCGTATGGTGGAGAACGCCCTACTGGAGATTCCAACCGGTTTGATTGAAGCTTCTCGTGCAATGGGGGCAACACCTATGCAGATCGTCCGCAAGGTTCTGCTGCCTGAAGCACTGCCGGGCCTGGTGAACGCGGCAACGATTACGCTTATTACTCTGGTAGGGTATTCCGCGATGGGCGGTGCCGTAGGCGCTGGCGGTTTAGGACAGATTGGTTATCAGTACGGCTATATTGGATATAACGCTACCGTGATGAATACCGTTCTGGTATTGCTGGTTGTTCTGGTTTACTTAATCCAGTTCTCTGGCGATCGCATCGTCCGGGCTGTTACTCACAAATAACGTTACACACAACACAAACTCGACGAGTTAAGGATAAAACATGGCGTTTAAATTAAAGACCTTTGCAGCAGTAGGCGCGCTGATTGGATCTCTGGCACTGGTGGGTTGCGGTCAGGACGAAAAAGATCCAAACCATATTAAAGTGGGCGTTATCGTAGGTGCAGAACAGCAGGTTGCTGAAGTTGCTCAGAAAGTGGCGAAAGAAAAATACGGTCTGGACGTTGAGCTCGTAACCTTCAACGATTACGTTCTGCCGAACGAAGCGCTGAGCAAAGGCGATATCGACGCCAACGCCTTCCAGCATAAGCCATACCTGGATCAGCAGATCAAAGATCGCGGCTATAAGCTGGTTGGCGTGGGTAACACCTTCGTCTACCCGATTGCAGGCTACTCCAAGAAAATTAAATCGCTGGACGAACTGCAGCCGGGTTCTCAGGTAGCCGTGCCTAACGATCCAACCAACCTCGGACGCTCCCTGCTGCTGCTGCAGAAAGTGGGCCTGATCAAACTGAAAGACGGCGTTGGCCTGCTGCCAACCGTTCTGGATGTCACCGAGAACCCGAAAAATCTGAAAATTGTTGAACTGGAAGCACCGCAGCTGCCGCGTTCTCTGGACGATGCGCAGATTGCCCTGGCCGTTATCAACACCACTTACGCCAGCCAGATTGGCCTGACGCCAGCGAAAGACGGTATCTTCGTTGAAGATAAAGACTCTCCGTACGTTAACCTGATCGTGACTCGCGAAGATAACAAAGACGCGGAAAACGTGAAGAAGTTCGTCCAGGCCTATCAGTCAGACGAAGTTTACCAGGAAGCCAACAAAGTGTTTAACGGCGGCGCTGTTAAAGGCTGGTAATCTCACCTCAGTGTAATATCATCAGGACGGGCTTATGCCCGTCTTGTCATTTGTGCAGTCACCTGATTCAATATCTGACGTTTTGATTATCCATTGAGGAATTATTATGCGTGCTTTACCGATCTGTCTTTTAGCACTCATGCTGAGCGGCTGTTCTATGCTAAGCAGATCTCCTGTTGAACCCGTTCAAAGCACGGCAACCCCGCCAAAAACAGAGCCTGCAAAACCGAAAGTGGTTCGCCCTGCGCCGGTTCGCATTATCACCAAGGCTGACGAACTGGTCGGCAAACCGTTCCGTGAACTGGGTGAAGTGAGCGGTGAATCCTGTCAGGCAACCAATCAGGACTCTCCACCGAATATCCCGACTGCGCGTAAACGCATGCAGATTAACGCCGCAAAAATGAAAGCTAACGCGGTGCTGCTGCACAGCTGCGAAGTCACCAGCGGCACGCCGGGCTGCTACCGTCAGGCGGTTTGCATCGGTTCTGCGCTGAACATTACGGCGAAATGAGTGCATTTCAGTTTGAGCAAATAGGCGTTATCCACTCTCCGTATAAAGAGAAGTTCGCCGTGCCCCGCCAGCCCGGTCTGGTCACCAGCGGCAGCGGCGAGCTTCATCTTCAGGCACCTTATAACCAGGCCGATGCGGTACGCGGGCTCGAGTCTTTCAGTCACTTATGGGTGGTATTTGTTTTTCACCAGACAATGGAAGGCGGCTGGCGTCCCACCGTGCGTCCCCCGCGCCTGGGCGGAAATGCGAGAATGGGCGTGTTTGCGACTCGTTCAACCTTCCGCCCAAATCCGATCGGGATGTCGCTGGTTGAACTGAAAGGCATACGTTGCCAGAAGGATCAGGTCATCCTTGAGCTGGGCAGCCTGGACCTGGTTGACGGCACGCCGGTTATCGACATTAAACCCTATTTGCCTTTCGCCGAATCCCTCCCGAATGCGCGTGCAAGCTACGCTCAGGACGCACCGCAGGCGGATATGCCAGTCTCGTTTACGCCTGAGATAGCCTTACAGCTGAGTCAGCTGGAGAAACGCTATCCTCGCTTACGGCATTTCATCACTGAAGTTCTGGCACAGGACCCCCGTCCGGCCTACCGTAAAGAAGAGGAAGCAGGAAAGACGTACGCCGTCTGGCTGCTGGATTTTAACGTGCGCTGGCGCGTCACTGGGGCAGGTTTCGAAGTGTTTGCCCTAGAACCCAGGTAATTTTGTTCTCCTCTCTTTTGGCATCTTTGCCACACTGGTAAACTAAACCACTTTTTTTGTGTCAGGCTGGCGTTTCAGCCTGTTCCAATCGTCGAAATGGAACCGTAACAACATGCGTACTAGCCAATATCTGCTCTCCACTCTGAAGGAGACACCTGCCGACGCCGAAGTGATCAGCCATCAGCTGATGCTGCGCGCCGGGATGATCCGCAAGCTGGCCTCCGGGTTATACACCTGGCTGCCGACCGGCGTGCGCGTCCTGAAAAAAGTCGAAAACATCGTGCGTGAGGAGATGAACAACGCCGGTGCTATCGAGGTGTCCATGCCCGTGGTTCAGCCCGCTGACCTGTGGCAGGAGAGCGGTCGTTGGGAGCAATATGGCCCAGAACTGCTGCGCTTCGTCGATCGCGGCGAGCGTCCATTCGTTCTCGGTCCAACGCATGAAGAAGTCATTACCGATCTGATTCGTAATGAGCTGAGCTCTTACAAACAGCTGCCGCTGAACTTCTTCCAGATCCAGACCAAGTTCCGTGACGAAGTGCGCCCACGTTTCGGCGTGATGCGCTCTCGCGAATTCCTGATGAAAGATGCCTACTCTTTCCATACGTCACAAGAATCGCTGCAAGAGACCTACGACAAAATGTACGAGGCTTACAGCAAAATCTTCTCCCGCATGGGTCTGGATTTCCGCGCTGTGCAGGCTGATACCGGCTCCATCGGCGGTAGCGCGTCCCATGAGTTCCAGGTTCTGGCGCAGAGCGGTGAAGACGATGTGATCTTCTCTGACTCTTCAGACTACGCGGCGAACATCGAATTTGCAGAAGCGCTGGCACCAAAAGAACCTCGCGGCGCGGCAACGCAAGAGATGACGCTGGTTGATACGCCAAATGCGAAAACCATCGCCGAGCTGGTTGAGCAGTTCAGTCTGCCAGTCGAAAAAACCGTGAAAACGCTGCTGGTGAAATCCACCGAAGGCAGCGCTTACCCGCTGGTTGCCCTGCTGGTGCGTGGCGATCATGAACTGAACGAAGTGAAAGCCGAAAAGCTGCCGCAGGTCGCCAGCCCGCTGACGTTCGCCACGGAAGCGGAAATCCGCGCCGTCGTGAATGCCGGCCCAGGCTCTCTCGGTCCGGTGAATATGCCGGTTCCTGTCGTTATTGACCGCACGGTTGCTGCAATGAGCGACTTCTCCGCGGGTGCTAACATCGACGGTAAACATTACTTCGGCATTAACTGGGATCGCGACGTGGCGACGCCAGAAGTGGCAGACATCCGTAACGTGGTTGCAGGCGACCCAAGCCCGGACGGCCAGGGTACGCTGATGATCAAGCGCGGTATCGAAGTGGGCCACATCTTCCAGCTGGGTGATAAATACTCTCGTGCGCTGAACGCCGCCGTTCAGGGTGAAGATGGCCGTAACCAGATCCTGACCATGGGCTGCTACGGTATCGGGGTAACGCGCGTGGTGGCTGCGGCCATCGAGCAGAACTACGACGAGCGCGGCATCGTCTGGCCGGACAACATCGCGCCGTTCCAGGTGGCCATTCTGCCAATGAACATGCACAAGTCTTACCGCGTGCAGGAGCTGGCCGAGAAGCTGTACGCCGAGCTGCGCGCTCAGGGTATCGAAGTGCTGATGGATGACCGTAAAGAGCGTCCGGGCGTGATGTTTGCCGATATGGAACTGATCGGTATCCCGCACACCGTCGTCATCGGCGACCGTAACCTCGACAGCGATGAGATTGAATACAAATACCGTCGCAGCGGCGAAAAACAGATGATCAAGACCGGCGATATTCTTGATTACCTGGTGAAAGCCATCAAAGGCTAAACAAAAAACCCCGCTCTGGCGGGGTTTTTTAATGGCTCAACGTCAATTTATTTACTGTTACAGTCTTTACCCGCGACAAACTTCGCGTCTTTATCTGCCACCAGCGTTTTCACCATCTCCCCGCTATCCGGGTTTGGCTCCAGCGTAAAGTGGCCATCAACCGTCAGCAATACCGGCTTGCTGTCATTGCCGCGCGCCACGGCGTAATCACGTTCAAGCTGCGCATTGTTTGCCACGCTGACTTTCTTACCGGTAGCGCAGTCGGTAAAGATCGCCGCATCCGCCATATAGAAATACATCCCCCGCATCGCCATTGGCGTGGCTGGCAGCGACGCTTTCACCGGCGTCAGCGTGTAGTTGAGCTGGGATTCAATCGGATTGCCTTCCCGGTCGAGCATTTCCATGTTCTCACCTTTAGGGCGGAACCAGGTTTTGTCACCGGAGGTATCCGTCAGGACCAGCTTCTCCGCCGTACGCGCCCATGTCCCGTAGGTGGCAAATGAAGAGGGTTCTTTCGCGCCCTGGTAGCGCTGGTTCATCACCCAGGTACCGTCTTTTTGCAGGAACAGTGACGTTTCAATGCCTTCGCAGTCCGCGCAAGGCAATACGCCGCGCCAGCTCTGCTGCATTGGCTTTAACTCTTCATTCTGCGCTGGCTGCAAAACCTGCGTTTCAGAACGGTTGTTACACCCGAAAAGCGCAAACAATGTACTCACTGCCAGCGCTGAAAATAATGCTTTTTTCACAATGAATTCCTTATGAAAATTGTGTTCCCTTTCGTCACTCCATCGGGCGACGAACTTTACCGCGTAATGCTTTCACTGTGGATTTTTGGGCTTTCGAGGACAGCCGACGCTCTTTCGATGCGCGGGTTGGCCGCGTTGCCCGGCGGCTTTTTTGTACTGCCGTTAACTCTTTGATGACCGCCACCAGCCTGGCTAGCGCCGCTTCCCGGTTTAATTCCTGGCTGCGGTACTCCTGGGCTTTGATCACAATCACGCCATCGCTGGTGATCAGGTGATGGCTGGCAGCAAGCAGACTTTCTTTATAATACTCTGGCAGGCTTGAGGCCCGAATGTCAAAACGCAAATGGATAGCCGTCGACGCCTTGTTGACGTGCTGCCCGCCCGCGCCCTGAGCACGGATGGCGGCGATCTGCAGCTCGCTATCAGGGATACTGACGCTTCGGGACAAGACGATCATGGCGCAGGCTGCCAGGCTGCCAGATGAATTTCCAGATTATTCTGAGAATCAGAAAGCCAGATGGCTCCGTCCTGGATCGTTGCCTGCAGCGCCATCGTCCGGCTGGCGAACTCGCTCAGCTGCGCCAGCTGTTCATCATCCAGATACCAGACGGCGAGATTTTTAAACTGCGCGCATTTATTCTTATTTTGCTGCCACCAAATCTCCGCCGCGCGCTGGTTATAGGCGAATAACGCCACTTCCGCAGACTGAGTACACGCCTTTTTAATCCTGCGCTCGTCCGGCAGACCGAGTTCAATCCATAAATCGATCCCCAGATGGTCGTTGCGCAGCCAGGCTTCAGGCTCGTCTTCCGCGCTTAACCCACGGGTAAACTGCAGACGTTCATCAGCAAACTTAATCCACGCCAGCAGGCGCAGCATCATACGCTCCTGTGTTTCGGAGGGGTGGCGTGCCAGCGTAAGCGACGCGTCCAGAAACTGGTTGCGATCAAGATCGGCCACGTTGACCACTGCTTTATAAATTGTCGCTTTCAGCGCCATGAGAGAACTCCATTCGAATCAGCCGCACATTGTAGCGAAAACGGAGGCAAAAGGCTGTTACGGAGTAATAAATACACCGCTATCAAGGCGCTGATATTGCTTAAATGAGTATGGTATAGTCACCTTGCTAAACCGAGTTTATCTTCGTAGGCTTAATGATATCTCACAGTAAGTCAGTGCGCTGGCGGGAGGGGATGTGAATAATTATTGTGAGTTAATTCGCAAACGGTATGCGGAAATCGCCAGCGGAGATCTGGGGTATGTCCCGGACGCGTTGGGCTGTGTATTGAAGGTGCTTAATGAAGTGGCCTCTGATGAGAGCCTTTCAGAGTCGGTCAGGGAAAAAGCAGCGTATGCTGCGGCGAATTTACTGGTGAGCGATTATGTCGATGAATGATACTTATCAACCCATCAATTGTGATGACTATGACAACCTCGAACTCGCCTGCCAGCATCATTTAATACTGACGCTGGAGCTAAAAGATGGCGAAGTGTTGAAGGCGAAGGCCAGCGATCTACTTTCACGCAAGAATGTGGAATACCTGGTCGTGGAAGATGCCGGTGCGACGCGCGAGCTGCGTCTGGACAAAATAGCCAGCTTCAGCCACCCGCAAATCGGCACCGTCGTGGTGAGCGAATCCTGATGACATTAACGGGCAGCCGGGCTGCCCGTTACGCTTTCCGCCACTCGAAGCTGGCACCCTCTTCTGTCCACCCCTCTTCCGTGATGAACACCCCTGCAGCAGCAATCAGCGTTTCACCGTAGAACAGCAGCGGCGTGGTGTCGCGCAACCACGGCGGCACGTTGTACTCTTGCCATATCTTTTTCAGCTTCCGTCCCCCGTTGCGTCCGACGATATGCAGCAAGCCGCCAGCCTTAAAGCGCACGCTGACGGATTCTCCGGGCTTTGGCAGACGCACATGGCCAGTCGGCATCAGAGAGACACTCCCCGTGTCCTGGGGCAAAATCAGCGGTGCCTCTGGTGAGGTCCAGTGGAGCACCACATCGGTCAGCGAGGGGGAGTATTTTACCCACCAGAGCTTGCCTTTATAGCGTCTGACCTCATATCCACTCAGGTGTACGCAGGGGGAAGCATCTTCCCGCGCCTGCGCGACTTCGTCCCAGATACGGCTCAGCATTGCCCGCGACGGCATCGCAGCATGATGAGTGGCGAGCCAGCGACGTAACAGCGCGGCCCGACGCGCCGGGCTTATCGCCTCCAGAGGCGCAATTGCCAGCGCACCGTCTTCTGAAATCAGGTCAGACAGCTCCTCGCTGAGTAACTCATCCAGCAGGCTTTCCTGTTCGGCACACAGCATGGCGCTTCTTGCCGTCGCGTCGGCGAAATGCGGCCAGCGCTCACTTAAAAGCGGGAGGACGCGCAGACGCAGGAAGTTACGATCGTAGCTGTCGTCCTGGTTGCTCTCATCTTCGATCCAGCTCAGCTGATGTTCCCGCGCCCAGGCTTCCAGCGACGCGCGTGTCTCGCCAAGCAGCGGCCGTAATAATTGCGTCCCGGCAAACTCTGAACGCGCCGGCATGGCGGAAAGCCCCGCGGGTCCGCTGCCCCGCTTAAGTGCCAACAAAAAGGTTTCGCACTGATCGTCCAGATGCTGCGCCGTGACCAGCGCTTCGCCGGGCAGCAATACGCCGGCAAAAGCGGTATAGCGGGCTTTACGCGCCTGCGCCTCAATACCCAATCCTTCATCAGCAAGCGTGACGCGCTCAACGATGAGCGGGATAGCCCACGCATCACACAAGGCTTCACAGTGTGCCACCCACTCCTCTGCATGACGGCTTAGTCCGTGGTGGATATGTATAGCCCGAAGCTGGACGCCAGGGTCCCGGTCGCGCCAGAGCTTAAGGCGATGCAGCAACACGGTGGAATCCAGGCCACCGCTAAACCCCACCAGCAGCTGGCGGTACGGTGAAACGGCTTGTGCGATAGCGGGTAAGGTCATAGGAAATTACACATAAAAAATGCCCGAACTGAGCGGGCATTATCACACAGGACAAACATTACTGCTGGTAAAGCTCCAGGGGCAGGCCGTCCGGGTCGTTAAAAAAGGTAAACCGCTTGTTGGTAAACGGATCGACGCGAATCGCCTCGCACGTCACGCCGTGCGCTTCCAGGTGTTTTACTGCGCTATCAAGGTCATCAACGCTGAAAGCCAGATGACGCAGGCCGCAGGCTTCCGGGCGGGACGGACGCGAAGGCGGGAAAGGAAAAGAGAACAGCTCAATCACATACTGCCCGTTTAGCGCGAGATCGCCCTTCCAGGAGTCACGCTCCTCGCGGTAGGCCTCGCTCATGAGCGTAAAGCCAAGAATGTCGCAGTAGAAGGCCTTACTTTTCGCATAATCGGTGGCGATGATCGCAATATGGTGAACCGCTTTTAAACCCAGCATAGCTTCTCCTTTTTATGATGCCTGAACGTTACAACCGAAAACCCGCACCATGCAAGCGGTCACCCTTATTTTAGGACTCGCACCCAGTACACGCCGTTTTCATCGCGTTTCGCGCCGTGGATATCCGTTTCAAAGCCTGGATAGTGACGTCCTACCGAACAGAGCATCAGCAGAAAATCGAGCACCGCCCGGCTCTCCTCGGTGATCATCTCACCCGGCATCAGCAGCGGCACGCCCGGCGGATACGGCAGGATCATGTTGGCCGATACCCGCCCGACCAGATTTTCCAGTTCAACGGTTTCGACTTCGCCTTTCACCTGCCGCTGCCAGGCCTTGTGCGGCGTCAGCTTCATATCAGGCAGGACGTCAAACGCCTGGAGCATCAGGCGCGGCAGATCGTGCTGGCGGATCAGACGGTGGATCCCCTGGGCCAGATCCTGAATGCGCATGTTGCGGTAAAAGTCAGGATCTTCCGCGTAGAGATCCGGCAGCATGTTCTTCACCCGCAGGTTGAGATCATAGGCGCGCTTGAACTCCATCAGCCCGCGGAGCAACCCCATCGCCCGTGTTTTATCGATCCCGATGCTGAACAGGAACAGCAGATTGTAAGGACCGGTCTTCTCCACCACCACGCCGCGTTCGTCAAGGAACTTCGCCACCAGCGCGGCGGGGATCCCCTCCTCGCCCATCACGCCCTGTTCGTCCATCCCCGGCGTCAGGATCGTCACCTTAACCGGATCGAGGAACATATGGTCCGCATCAGCATCCCGGAAGCCGTGCCAGCTCTCTCCCGGCGCGACGGGCCAGCACTCCGCCTCGTCGATCTCTTCCGGCTGCCAGATATCGAAGAACCAGCCGTCGGCCTCATCCTTCAGCCGCTGAACCTCTTTACGGAAATGCAGCGCCCGTTCCACCGAGCGGTTAATCAGGCGTTTACCCGGATTGCCGCGCAGCATCGCCGCCGCCGTCTCGATAGAGGCCACTAGCGGATAGCTCGGTGAGGTGGTGGTGTGCATCATAAAGGCTTCGTTAAACGTATCCTCGTCGTACTCGCCTTTAATATGGATTAACGAAGCCTGCGAAAACGCGGCCAGCATTTTGTGCGTCGACTGCGTTTCGAAAAATACCTTGCCCGGCACGCGCTCGCCGCTCATCCCGCTTTTGCCCGAGTAAATCGGGTGGAAGTTGGTATAGGGCACCCACGCGGAATCGAAGTGGATCGACGGTACGTCCAGCGTCTGCTTGATCCAGTTCGTGTTATACAGCAGACCGTCATAGGTGGAGTTGGTGATTACCGCATGGACAGGCCAGCTTGCGTCGGGGATCGCCGCAACCTTACTTTCGATGGCCTGGTGCGTGAACTCCCGGCGCGGAATGCCGCCGAGGATACCGAGCGCGTTACGCGTGGGTGACAGCCAGATCGGAACGACGTCGCTCATCATCAGCAGGTGCGCCAGCGATTTATGGCAGTTACGGTCAATCAGCAACGTGCTTCCGGTTGGCGCGGCGTACATCCCGACGATTTTGTTCGAGGTCGAGGTGCCGTTGGTCACCATATAGCTCTGCTCGGCACCAAAGGTGCGGGCGATATACTCTTCGGCTTCCAGATGCGGGCCGGTGTGATCCAGCAGAGAACCCAGTTCTGTCACTGAAATCGACACGTCTGCTTTCAGGGTGTTGCCGCCGAAGAAATCATAGAACAGACACCCCACCGGGCTTTTTTGATAGGCCGTTCCGGCCATGTGTCCCGGCGTACAGAAGGTGTATTTCCCCTCTTTCACATAGGTGAACAGCGCGCGCGTAAACGGCGGCGTGATGTTATCCAGGTATTCACCGGTGTACTGCTGAATGCGGGTCGCAATGTCCTCGGCCACGCCGAGCGCGTATTCGAAGAACCACAGCGCCATGCGCATATCGTGCGCGCTCACGTCCATGGTCGAGTGAGTGTTGATAAAGGCGTAGAGCGGAAGGTATTCATTCAGCCTGTTGATCTCGCTGCACAGCTCCATGTCGTATTCGTCCCAGTCGAATATCACGCCACAGATGCGCGGATTATGTTCGATGAATTTCAGCAGATCGGCGCTGTTTTGCGGCCAGATCAGCTGATAACCGCGTGCTTTAAGAGCTTGCTCCAGCTCCTTGATGGGCTCGTCTTTATAAAAGACGCCATGTGGCCCCATGATGGCAATGATGTTCATGGTTTACCTCCTTGAAAAACATCAGATAAGCATAGTTAAGGTAAACGGCAGGTATAAAAAAAGCCGCAACAATGTGCGGCTTTTCAGATAATTGTGAAGCTTACGCGTAACCGTAGGTCATCAGACGCTGGTAACGACGGTTGAGCAGGTCTTCTTTGCTCAGGACGTCCAGATCGGCCAGGTCGGCCAGCAGCTGTGCTTTCAGGGAAGCAGCCATCACTTCCGGCTTACGATGCGCGCCGCCCAGAGGCTCCGGGATAACGGTGTCGATCAGCTTCAGCTCTTTCAGACGCGGCGCAATGATGCCCATCGCTTCAGCGGCCAGCGGCGCTTTGTCGGCGCTTTTCCACAGAATGGACGCACAGCCTTCCGGGGAGATAACGGAATAGGTGCTGTACTGCAGCATATTCACTTTATCGCCCACGCCAATCGCCAGCGCACCGCCGGAACCACCCTCACCGATAACGGTGCAGATGACCGGAACCTTCAGGCGAGACATCTCGCGCAGGTTGCGTGCGATAGCTTCAGACTGGCCGCGCTCTTCCGCGCCTACGCCTGGGTATGCACCCGGCGTGTCGATGAAGGTGATGATTGGCATATTGAAACGCTCAGCCATCTCCATCAGACGCAGGGCCTTACGGTAGCCTTCTGGTGCTGGCATACCGAAGTTACGACGGATCTTCTCTTTGGTTTCACGGCCTTTCTGGTGACCAATGATCATCACCGGACGTCCATCCAGACGCGCGATGCCGCCAACGATAGCTTTATCGTCAGCGTATGCGCGGTCGCCTGCCAGTTCGTCAAATTCGTCAAACGCCAGGCGGACATAATCCAGGGTGTACGGACGCTGTGGATGACGCGCCAGCTGCGCGATCTGCCATGCGCCGAGATCGGCAAAGATTTTGCGCGTCAGTTCTACGCTTTTTTCGCGCAGACGATGCACTTCTTCGTCGATGTTAATATCCAGTTTTTCATCCTGACGGCTTACCGCTGTCAGAGAATCGATTTTCGCTTCCAGCTCAGCAATCGGCTGTTCGAAATCAAGGAAATTCAGACTCATAGTATTCCTGTATTAGTCAAACTCCAGTTCCACCTGCTCCGAACCAATGAGGCCACGGAGATCGTTCAGTAAACGATCGCTCGGAGAGACACGCCACGTTGCACCAAAGCGCAACCGCGCACGTGCATCCGCCCTCTGATAGTAGAGATGTACTGGAATGGTCCCCGAGCGGTGGGGTTCCAGAGACTGACGGAGTCGGTTTAAAAGCTGGTCATCAATTTGCCTGTCCGTCAGCGAGATAGCAAGCCCGCGAGCATATTTTTCCCGGGCTTCGTCAATGTCCATCACTTCGCGGGCGGTCATTTTAAGCCCCCCGCTGAAGTCATCAAAGCTGACCTGTCCGCTGACGATAAGTATGCGGTCTTTTTCCAGCAATTGCTGGTATTTATCCAGCGCGTCGGTGAACAACATCACCTCCAGACGCCCGGAACGGTCATCTAACGTACAGATGCCGATACGATTGCCGCGCTTGGTGACCATTACCCTTGCAGCAATCACGAGCCCCGCAGCCGTGGTGATTTTACCACGTTCTGTCGGATGCATGTCTTTGAGCCTGTGGCCGCCGACATAGCGCTCAATTTCTTTAAGATACTGGTTGATCGGGTGCCCCGTCAGGTACAGACCTAACGTTTCCCGCTCTCCATCCAGTACCACCTGTTCTGGCCACGGCTGGCAGTTGGAATAGGACTGCTCGATCTGCTCTGGCTCTTCCGCCAGCACGCCGAACATATCCGCCTGACCAATGGCTTCCGCTTTCGCATGCTGATCGGCCGCCTTCAACGCATCGCCGAGCGAGTTCATCAGCGCGGCACGGTGTGGCCCCAGCCTGTCAAACGCGCCGGACATGATCAGTTTTTCCAGCACGCGGCGGTTCAGTTTTTTGGTATCGGTACGGGCGCACAGATCGAACAGCTCACGGAAATAGCCGCCGTTATTACGCGCTTCGATGATCGCCTCGATCGGCCCCTCACCCACGCCTTTAATCGCGCCGATCCCGTAGACGATTTCCCCGTCATCGTTAACGTGGAAATGGTACAGACCCGAGTTAATATCCGGCGGCAGGATCTTCAGCCCCATGCGCCAGCACTCGTCCACCAGGCCAACCACCTTCTCAGTGTTGTCCATATCTGCGGTCATTACCGCCGCCATAAACTCAGCGGGATAGTGGGCCTTGAGCCACAGCGTTTGATAAGAAACCAAAGCATAGGCGGCGGAGTGAGATTTGTTAAATCCGTACCCGGCGAATTTCTCCACCAGGTCGAAGATTTTCATCGCCAGTTCGCCATCGACGCCATTTTTCTTCGCCCCATCTTCAAAGATGGAGCGCTGCTTGGCCATCTCTTCCGGCTTTTTCTTACCCATCGCACGACGCAGCATGTCCGCGCCGCCAAGGGTATAGCCGGAAAGCACCTGGGCGATCTGCATGACCTGTTCCTGATACAGGATGATGCCGTAGGTCGGCTCCAGCACCGGTTTCAGGCTTTCATGCTGCCACTGCACGTCCGGGTAGGAAATCTCTTCGCGCCCGTGTTTACGGTCGATAAAGTTATCCACCATCCCTGACTGCAGCGGGCCCGGACGGAACAGGGCCACCAGCGCGATCATATCTTCGAAGCAGTCGGGCTGCAGGCGTTTAATCAGATCTTTCATGCCGCGGGATTCAAGCTGGAAGACGGCTGTCGTCTCCGAGCGCTGCAGCATGTCGAAACTTTTCTTGTCATCCAGCGGGATGGCCGCGATATCCAGCGGCGGCTCGCCGTTCTTCTCGCGGCGGGCGTTGATCATCTCCAGCGCCCAGTTGATGATGGTCAGCGTGCGCAGGCCGAGGAAGTCGAACTTCACCAGCCCGGCGTATTCCACGTCGTTTTTATCGAACTGGGTGACCGGGTGCTGGCCCGCTTCGTCGCAGTAGAGCGGCGCAAAGTCGGTGATTTTGGTCGGGGCGATAACCACGCCCCCCGCATGCTTACCGGCGTTACGCGTCACGCCTTCCAGCTTGCGCGCCATGTCGATCAGCGCTTTTACCTCTTCATCAGCTTCGTAGATTTCCGGCAGCTGAGGTTCGGCTTCAAAGGCTTTTGCCAGCGTCATGCCCGGATCGGGCGGCACCAGCTTTGAAATACGATCGACAAAACCGTACGGGTGGCCCAGCACGCGGCCCACGTCGCGGATAACCGCTTTCGCCGCCATGGTACCGAAGGTAATGATCTGCGAAACCGCGTCACGACCGTACATATCGGCCACGTGCTCAATCACCTGGTCGCGTTTTTCCATGCAGAAGTCGACGTCGAAGTCGGGCATGGAAACACGTTCCGGGTTAAGGAAACGTTCGAACAGCAGGTCAAACTCCAGCGGATCGAGGTCGGTAATTTTCAGCGCATACGCCACCAGCGAGCCCGCACCCGAGCCACGGCCCGGACCTACCGGCACGCCGTTATCCTTCGACCACTGGATAAACTCCATTACAATCAGGAAGTAGCCCGGGAAGCCCATCTGGTTAATCACCTGGAGTTCAATATCCAGGCGTTCGTCATACTCCGGACGACGTTTTTTACGCTCTTCTTCATCCGGGAACAGGAATTCGAGACGCTCTTCCAGACCTTCTTTCGATTTCATGACCAGGAAATCTTCCGTGGTCATGTCCCCGGTCGGGAACTGCGGCAGGAAGTATTCGCCGAGGCGCACGGTCACGTTACAGCGCTTGGCAATCTCTACGCTGTTTTCCAGCGCTTCCGGAATGTCGGAGAAGAGCTCGCACATCTCCTCTTCGCTGCGCATATACTGCTGCGATGAGTAGTTCCGCGGACGCTTTGGATCGTCGAGGGTGAAGCCGTCGTGGATAGCGACGCGAATTTCATGCGCGTCAAAATCACCGGACTCCAGGAAACGCACGTCATTCGTTGCCACCACGGGCAAGCCGCGCTCTTCTGCCAGCGCGACAGCAGCGTGCAGATAGTTCTCTTCATCCTGGCGGCCGGTGCGAATCAGCTCCAGATAGTAACGATTCGGGAAGTACTCTTCATAGAACGAGACGCACTGATCCACCAGCGCGCTGTTACCGCGCAGCAGTGATTTACCGACATCGCCCATGCGGCCGCCGGAGATCAGCAGCAGCCCTTCGTTCAGCTCAGCCAGCCATTCCCTGTCAATCCACGGACCCAGCGCCCCATAACCGCGCTGATAGGCTTTTGAGATAAGCAGAGTGAGGTTTTGGTAACCCGTATTGTTCATCGCCAACACGGAGATTTGCGTCAGTTCATCGCCGATGAGATCGCTCTGCACATGGAAATCCGCACCGACGATAGGCTTCATCCCCGCGCCATGCGCCGTCCCGTAGAACTTAACCAGGCCGCACAGGTTGGTAAAATCGGTGATCGCCAGCGCAGGCATGCCAAGCGAGGCCGCCTTTTTTACCAGCGGCCCGGTCTTTGCCAGCCCATCGATCATGGAGTAGTCGCTATGCACCCGCAGGTGTACGAAACGTGGTTCAGCCATCTTCAGATCCCGCGTTACTTAATTGCTTGCGTCTTGATTCAGGACACCAGTCCCAGCGCGCGCTTCACCGGGCCAAAGCTGCGCCGATGATGTTCAGTTGCGCCATGTTCAGCCAGCTTTTCCAGATGGAAAGCCGTTGGATATCCCTTATGCTGGGCGAAACCATACGCGGGATAAGTGAGGTCCAGCGCGGCCATTTCGGCGTCGCGCGTCACTTTGGCAATAATAGAAGCTGCACTGATCTCTGCGACGCGGCTGTCGCCTTTAACGACGGCCATCGAAGGCATCGGCAGCGCCGGGCAACGGTTACCGTCGATCAGTACATATTCAGGCACAACCTTCAGGCCAGCAACGGCTCGCTGCATTGCCAGCATCGTGGCGTGCAGAATATTCAGATCGTCGATTTCATTCGGCTCTGCGCGCCCTACGCTCCACGCCAGCGCCTTCTCTTTAATTTCATCGAACAGCGCCAGACGGCGCTTCTCACTGAGTTTTTTTGAGTCGTTCAGACCAATAATCGGGCGCGTTGGATCGAGGATCACCGCCGCGGTCACCACGGCACCGACCAACGGGCCGCGCCCGACTTCATCCACTCCGGCAACGAGGTGCGTGTGGGGATAAGTAAATTCCATCATTTTGCTAACTCCAGCACTGCATCAGCCGCCTGCTCATCAGCATTACAGCGGATCTGCTGATGCAGTTCACGGAAAGTATCGTGCATCTGGTGGCTGGTCTTGCCGTTGGCCAGCAGCGGCAGCAGGGCATCCGCAAGCGCCTGCGGCTGGCACTCATCCTGCAACAGCTCTTTAACCAGCTCGCGCCCGGCAAGCAGGTTTGGCAGGGAGACATAATCCGTTTTCACCAGACGTTTTGCCAGCCAGAAGGTAAACGGCTTCATGCGATAACCGACCACCATCGGGCATTTCGCCAGCATACACTCCAGCGCTGCCGTGCCGGAAGCCAGCAGTGCGGCATCGCTTGCATACATGGCTTCCCGCCCTTTCCCGTCGAGAAGACGAACGTGAAGATCCGGGGCAACGTCGGCTTTGATACGCTCGAACTGCTCGCGGCGTTTGGCATTCACCAGCGGCACAACCACTTCAAGATCGGGATAGGTCTGGCGAAGAATCTGCGCGGTCTTCAGGAAATCAGCGCTCAGCATCTCGACCTCTGCGCCACGGCTGCCCGGCAGCAACGCCAGACAGTGCACATCATGCGGGATACCCAGCACGTCTCGCGCCGCGTTTTTATCCGGATCCAGCGGCATCGCATCCGCCATGGTATGACCGATAAAACGGCACGGAACATTAAATCTGTCGTAAAACGCTTTTTCGAAAGGCAGAAAAGCCAGCACCAGATTGGTGGACCGTCCGATTTTGAAAACGCGTTTCTGTCGCCACGCCCAGACGGACGGACTGACATAGTGAATGGTTTTGATGCCCTGCTTTTTCAGATTACCTTCGAGGGTAATGTTGAAATCAGGTGCATCGATACCGACAAACACATCGGGTTTGAGTTCGGTAAAGCGGCGGGTGAGAGCGGCACGAATATGCAGCAGGCGTCGCAGGCGCCCCAGCACCTCGACGATGCCCATCACGGCCAGCTCTTCCATTTCATACCAGGCTTCACAGCCTTCGGCCTGCATCAGCGGGCCAGCCACGCCAACAAAGCGAGCATTGGGTACGCGCGCCTTAAGCGCCCGGATGAGACCTGCACCAAGAATATCGCCGGAGGTTTCTCCGGCGACCAGGGCTATCGTAAGCGGACGACTGTCGACCATTAACGAATCAGACCCCTCGTGGAACGGTCAAAGAACACCATGAACGCGTTCACTTCAGGATGCTTATTCGCCAGCTCGGCAATTTCCGGCTTCGCCTCTTCCAGCGTTTTACCGCTACGGTACAGCAGCTTGTACGCGTTGCGGATAGCAGTAATCGCTTCGCGGCTAAAGCCACGACGCTTGAGGCCTTCGATGTTCACGCCAAACGGCGTGGCATGGTTGCCCTGCGCAATCACATACGGCGGGACGTCCTGCGCCACACCGGAGCATCCGCCGACCATCACGTGTGCACCAATGATGCAGAACTGATGGACTGCGGTCATGCCGCCAATAATTGCGAAGTCATCAACCGATACGTGTCCTGCCAGCGTTGCGTTGTTGGCAAGAATACAGCGATCGCCCACGGCACAGTCGTGCGCAATGTGCGCATTCACCATGAACAGGTTGTCGCTGCCCACCTTCGTCAACCCACCACCCTGCACTGTTCCACGATGAATGGTGACGCTTTCGCGAATACGGTTACGATCGCCAATTTCCAGACGGGTCGACTCACCAGCATATTTCAGATCCTGGTTAACTTCGCCGATGGAAGCGAACTGATAGATCTCGTTATTGCAGCCAATGGTCGTGTGACCATTCACGACAACGTGAGATTTCAGTACTGTACCCTCACCAATTTCGACATGGGGTCCAACAATACAAAACGGGCCAATGTGGACGTTTGCGCCAATAATGGCACCGGTTTCCACAATAGCGGTAGGATGAATAAAGGCGGATTTATCAATCACGTATCAGGACTCCCGGCTACGAGCACACATCATCGTCGCTTCGCAAACAACTTTGCCGTCAACCAGCGCTACGCCTTTGAAGCGAGTCAGGCCACGACGCGTTTTTTCAAAAGTGACTTCCATGATCATCTGATCACCAGGCACGACAGGACGCTTGAAGCGTGCTTCATCAATACCTGCGAAGTAATACAGTTCACCCGGCTCCAGCTTACCGACGCTTTTAAACGCCAGAATACCGGTAGCCTGAGCCATCGCTTCCAGAATCAACACACCCGGGAAGATAGGCTTACCCGGGAAGTGTCCCTGGAAGAACGGCTCGTTCACGGAAACATTTTTCACTGCGCGCAGAAAACGACCTTCTTCAAAATCCAGCACACGGTCTACCAGCAAAAACGGGTAGCGGTGCGGCAGAAGTTCTAAAATCTCTTCAATATGCAGAGTATGAGTGTCAGTAGTCAAAATACTCTTCCTGTCAAAATGTACTGATAACAATAATAACACGGCCTGCCGGTTTATTAGAAAGCCGACAGGCCGGGAAAGATAGCGTTAAACGGGTGACGTTTAGTCTTGTTGATCGATCTTACGCTCAAGAGACTTGAGTCGCTTGCTCATATCATCAATGTTCATCACCAGAGCTGCTGTTTTACGCCATACCTTGTTGGGTTGCAGCGGAATACCGGAGGAATAGACGCCAGGTTCAGTGATAGGACGCATTACCATGCCCATGCCCGTCACCGTCACCTTGTCGCATATTTCCATATGGCCATTAATCACGCTCGCGCCGCCAATCATGCAGTAACGACCAATTTTCAGGCTGCCCGCCATGATGACGCCCCCCGCAACCGCGGTATTGTCGCCAATCACAACGTTATGCGCAATCTGGCACTGGTTATCGATGATAACACCATTGCCAATGATAGTGTCGTCGAGTGCACCACGATCGATCGTGGTACAGGCTCCGATCTCCACGCGATCGCCAATAATAACGCGACCAAGCTGCGGGATCTTAACCCAGTTACCGCGATCGTTCGCGTAACCAAAGCCATCAGAACCAATCACGGTACTGGACTGGACGAGGCAATTTTCGCCGATTTCAACTTCATGATAAACGGACACATTGGCCCATAAACGGGTGCCAGCGCCGATTTTCGTATTTTTCCCAACGAAGCATCCAGGGCCAATGACGACGTTATCTCCCAGCTCAACGCCAGATTCAATAACCGCATTCGCGCCAACGGCCACGTTGTTACCCAGCTTAGCCGTCGGATCAATCGCTGCACTGGCAGCAATGTTCTGCGCCGGCTGCGGCGTGGTATCAAGAATTTGAGCCATGCGTGCATACGTCAGGTAGGGATTTTTCACTACCAGCGCGCTTCCAGTGGCAAAAGGAAGATCGTCCTGCGTCAGAACAACAGCTGACGCCTGGCATTGAGCCAGTTGTTCACGGTACTTAGGGCTTACCATGAAGGTAATCGTGCCAGCTTTAGCAGATTGCATGGACGCAACAGCGGTGATGACGATATCGCCATCACCGTGTAATTCTGCATCCAACTGCTGAGCTAAATCAGCCAGTCGAATTGAAGGCATTACTTATTTAACCTGTTTCAGAACATCAGCGGTGATGTCTTTAACATCGCTGCTGTTGAAAGCAACGGCGTTCGCATCAACAACCAGATCGATGCTCTGATCGGCAGCAACTGCTTTAACAGCAGTCTGAATGCGAGTCACCAGCTTGCCACGCTCTTCGTTAGAACGACGCTGACGATCCTGCTCGAAAGCCTGCGCTTTCTGGGAGAAGGTCTGGCGCTGAGCCATAACGTCTTTTTCCAGTTTGCTGCGATCGCTTGCTTTCATGGTAGAACCATCACGCTGCAGACGCTGCATTTTGGACTGAAGATCGCCTTCCATACGCTGCAGTTCGCTCGCACGGCCTTTGAATTCGTTTTCCAGAGTCGCAGAAACACCTGTTTTCTGAGCGACCTGCTGGAACAAATTACCCATGTTGACGATTGCGATTTTGTCTGCTGCCTGAGCAGAAGTTGCCATCGCTAAACCGAGACCTGCAGCTAATAACCACTTTTTCACAATTAACTCCTTACCATCCCATTGGCACCAGAAGGTACCGTTCTTTGCGTGGCAAGGCGACCGTTTTACCGATCGCCGGTTGTCAGCGCTACACTGCCAACGCATTCCATTGCAGCGGATTATTACCAGGTTTTACCAATGTTAAACTGGAATTGCTCCGCTTTGTCTCCATCGTATTTCTTAAACGGCTGGGCGTAGGAGAAGACCAACGGCCCCAGCGGTGACATCCATTGTAATGCGATACCGGCAGACATGCGAATATTGCCCGGATCGCTATAGTCTGGAACGCCAGCCGCGCGCATCTGGGCAGTATTCTCCCAGTTGGTATCCCACACCGTACCCGCATCCCAGAAGAAGGACGTACGTACGGAGTTCGCGTATTTATCACTGATAAATGGCGTTGGGGTGATGAACTCCAGGCTGGCCACGGCCATGGCGTTACCGCCTACCGCATCATCAGAGCTACATACTTGTTTTGGATCACGGCTTGCGCAGTTATCTTCATCATTACCGCCGTAATAAACCGCTTTCGGACCAATGTTGTTAGACTGGAAGCCACGCACGGTGCTTGAACCACCCGCGTAGAAGTTCTCATAGAACGGCAACTCTTTACTGCCGATACCGTCACCATAGCCCCAACGGGTACGACCCAGCACCACCCACTTGTGATCGTCATCAATCGGGAAGTAGGACGCGGTATCCAGCGTCACCTTGTAGAACTCGTTATCGGAACCAGGAATGGTCACCTTACCGTTCAGGTTAACGCGAGAGCCTTCTGTTGGGAAGAAACCGCGGTCAAGACGGTTGTAGGTCCAGCCATAGTTGAAGGTGAAGTCATCTGCAGCAAAACCGTTGTCATCGCTGGAGGTACTCGCCGACTGGCCGATAGAATCCAGATAACGCCACATCGCCACCTGCGGCTGCATGTTGGACAGGTCGTTATGCACGTAACCTAAGCCCGCTCGCAGGGTGTTGTATTCGTTAACCGGGAAGCCAAGCGTTCCGTCCACACCGTAACTTTTGTTGGTGTAGGAAGACAGATCTGCATCATCCGCTTTAAAGTCGTTATAGAAGATACGACCGCCCAGGCTCACACCGTCAACGGTGAAGTATGGGTTGGTAACGGAGAACTCAGAGTAGGTCTGGTAGTCGTTTTTGGTACCGTTAATACCAACAGAGTAACCCGTACCCAGCCAGTTATCCTGCTGGACGCCTACCTGGAAACTCACGCCGCTTTCCGTGCCGTAGCCCACGCCGAAGTTAAAGCTACCGGTGTTACGCTCTTTCACTTTATAAACGACATCAACCTGATCCGGGCTGCCCGGTACACGCTGAGTTTCAGTATCTACGGTTTCAAAATAGCCCAGACGGTTCAGACGCTCTTTACCCTGGTCGACCAGGTCGCTGCCCAGCCACGCCCCTTCCATCTGACGCATTTCACGACGCAGAACGGAGTCTTTAGAGGTGTCATTACCGACGAAGCGGATCTTACGCACGTAGAAACGGTTACCCGCATCAACGTTAACGTGCAGCTTAACGGTTTTATCCGCATCGTTGATTTCCGGCTGAGTTTGTACGCGCGGATAGGCATAACCATAGCGGCCGAGCAGCTTCTTAATGCTGTCTTCCATTTTGGTGACTTTGGATCCGCTGTACAGATCGCCCGGCTGAATTTTGGTCAGCGATTCGATCTCAGCAGAATGCCCCGCCAGGTTACCACTCACTTCAACACCAGAAAGCTTGTACTGATCGCCTTCAGTAATGTTAACCGTAATGTAGATACCTTTCTTGTCCGGAGTCAGACTGACCTGAGTCGAGTCGATGTTGAAGCGGGCATAACCGCGATCCAGATAGTAGCTGCGCAGGGTTTCAAGGTCGCCCGCCAGCTTCTGTTTCTGGTATTTACGATCGCCAACCACGTTCCACCACGGCACTTCATCGCGCAGCTGGAAGGTCGAGATCAGTTCGTCGGTGCTGAACGCGTGGTTACCCACGATGTTGATCTGCTGGATCTTCGCAGAAACACCTTCCTGGAAGACCAGCTTCAGGTCAACACGGTTACGCGGGAGCGGAGTGACAACCGCTTTCACGCTGGCGCTGTATTTACCGACGCTGTAGTAGAAGTCTTCCAGACCTTTTTCAATGTCTGAAAGGGTTGTGCGGTCCAGAGATTCACCCACACGAACACCCGATGCTTCAAGGTTTTGCTTGAGCATGTCATCTTTCACCGACTTGTTGCCGGAGAAAGTGATACTGGCGATCGTTGGACGTTCTTTTACCTGTACCAGCAGCGTATCACCATCGCGCAGGACGCGGACGTCCTCGAAGTTGCCGGTGGCAAACAGAGCACGGATGGTGTTACTGATATCTTCATCATTAACCGTATCGCCGGGGCGCACAGGCATACTGAGGAGGGCCGCACCAACGGCGACACGCTGAAGGCCTTCGAAATGAATATCTTTCACTACGAACCCGTCAGCACCGTATACGGTGGCGCTGCTAAACAGCAGCGACGCTATGAGCAACTTTTTCATCGCCATCGTTATTATGCGTTCTTCCTAACTAACTCTCTTACAACCGAGAGAAATCATTGAAAAGTGCAAGCCCCATTAACAGCACCAGCAAAATCGAGCCAATGCGATAACTAAAGTCTTGAACTCGCTCGGATACCGGCCCGCCTTTTAGCTTTTCAATCGCTAAAAACAGCAGATGACCCCCGTCTAAAACGGGAAGCGGGAACAGGTTGATAATCCCAAGGTTCACGCTAATAAGCGCGAGGAACATGAGATAGTAAATCACCCCGAACTCCGCTGACATCCCAGCCCCCTGAGCAATCGAGATTGGCCCACTGAGGTTGTTCAGTTTCACATCACCGGTTATCAATTTCCCCAACATGTTGACCGTCAGCTTCATCAGTTGCCATGTTTTATCCGTGGCTTCAAGAATGGCGCTGAACGGCCCATACTGGCGTATTGTCTTGTACTCATCTGGCAGCGGGATCACTTTTGGCACAACGCCTGCAAACCCTTCTGCCTTTTTGCCGACCGACTTCGTATCCGGGATCAGCGTCAGCGAAAGCGGACTGCCTTGCCTTTCAACTTCCAGCGCGAGGGACGTCCCCGGATTATCGCGCACCAGAGTAACAAAGGTCATCCACTCTGTTAATGGTTGACCATCGACTTTAACGATCCTGTCGCCAGCTTGCAAACCCGCTTTGCTCGCCGCCGAATTTGCCTGTACTTCGGCTAATACCGGCTCAATCTGCGCGCCGCGGGGACGAATGCCCAGTGCAGCGACGGGATCCTCTTTGTCTGGCTCGAAACGCCAGTGGCGTAAATCCAGTACTTTGTCCTGACGCGCGTCTGACCCAAACGGCGATACGCTGATAGTTGTCTGCGGATCGCCAATTTTGGCTACCAGCTGCAGTCGCACGGCATCCCAATCAGGGGTTTCGATGCCATCAATCGCTTTAAGTTCCATCCCGGAGGTAATTTGCGCACTCGCCGCGATGGAGTCAGGGGCAATATCCCCCACTACCGGACGCACGCCAGGTACGCCGATGATAAACACCAGCCAGTAAGCGAAAATCGCAAAGATGAAGTTGGCTACCGGTCCGGCAGCGATGATAGCGGCGCGTTGTCCAACGGTTTTGTTGTTAAACGCACTGTGTCGCAGTTCGGGAGCGACAGGCTCAACACGTTCGTCGAGCATTTTGACGTAGCCGCCAAGCGGGATAAGAGCGATGACAAATTCCGTGCCGTGACGGTCGGTGCGCGTCCAGAGTGATTTGCCAAAACCAATGGAGAATCGCTCTACCCGCACACCACAACGGCGAGCAACCCAGAAATGGCCAAATTCATGCACGGTAATCAGTACACCCAGTGCAACAATGAACGCCGCCAGATTCCAGAGAATGCTCAGCATAAAACCTTCCGTTAAATCGTCCCGAATACCAGTAAAAGCAGGCAAGCAAATACTGGAACAGCCGCTGTCAGGCTGTCAATGCGATCCAGTATACCGCCATGCCCTGGAATAAGATGTCCGCTGTCCTTAATCCCTGCTTCACGCTTAAACATACTTTCGGTTAAATCACCGAGCACTGAGGCAAGTGCAGCAAAAATCGAGCACACCAGCAGTATTGATGGTGCCACGGCCAGATCTGCCCAGACGCCATAGCCCCAGGAAATGATCGCTGCCGTAAACAAGCCGCCGATGAAGCCTTGCCAGGTTTTCCCCGGCGAAACTTTTGGTGCCAGCTTATGTTTGCCAAACAGTTTACCAAACATATAGGCCCCGGAGTCAGCCCCCCAGACGAGAATCATCACATAAAGCAGCCAGATCGCACCGCTGTAGTGGTTTTCGTCATAATGCCAGGCGCGCAGCGCGACCATGCCCCAGAAAAACGGAACAATGGTGAGCAAACCAAAAATCAGTCGCAGCACTTTTGAATGACGCCAGATTGCGGCCGAACCTGGATAAAAAAGCACCAGCAACAGCGCAACAACCCACCAGGCCAACGACATCCACAAGGAGCCGGCAACCAGCGGTTGATGAATATCATGGTGATATTCAGGCAACGTAAACAGCATTATGGCCAGGATAAAGCCACAGAGTACCGCAAGCCATACTCGCTGGCTGCGCGAGGTAAAGCCGCTAAACTGTCCCCACTCCCACGCGGCAAGCATGCACACTACCAGCGTGACAATGGCGAATCCCACCGGGGGCAGTAAAAACAGCGCCGCAATGACAATGGGTATTAAAACAAAAGCGGAAATCAGGCGATACTTCAGCAAAAGCTACCCCCATCAGGCTTTGTCGCCACCTGGCTCGGTGCCGCCGAAACGACGCTCTCGATTGGCAAAGGCATGCAGCGCACCTTCAAAGTCTTGTTCATCAAAATCGGGCCAGAGAACATCCGTAAAGTAAAGTTCAGCATAGGCAATTTGCCATATCAGAAAGTTACTTATGCGATGTTCCCCCCCTGTCCTAATTACCAAATCCACAGGTGCCAGTTCATTCATGCAGATTTGCTTGCTCAGCGCCTCTTCATCAATCTGGTCGGGTCTCAACAGCCCTTCCTGAACCTGTTCGGCCAGATGCCGAACGCCCTGGATAATATCCCAGCGTCCACCGTAATTCGCCGCAACGTTGAGCGTCAGACCGGTATTATTTTCCGTCAGCGCTTCTGCTTTACGAATCCGCTCCTGCAAACGTGAGTTAAAACGACTGGTATCGCCAATGATGCGCAGGCGAACGTTGTGGCGGTGCAGGCTTTTTACTTCGCTGTCTAGCGCCCACACGAACAATTCCATCAACGCAGTCACTTCCTGCGGAGGTCGATTCCAGTTTTCACTGCTAAAAGCATAGAGCGTTAACGCATCAATGCCGTTATTGGCGGCAAAAGAGACGGCGCGGCGAACAGATTTCGCTCCCGCTTTATGCCCAAAGGCTCGTATTTTCCCTTGTCTTTTCGCCCAGCGCCCGTTGCCATCCATAATGATTGCTACATGACGGCAGCCATGAGCTGGCAAGTTTTCGCTTATTGGTTGATTCGCAGACAACATAACGCGTTTTTTGTCCCTGAAAGGATTTAACGGTACTCAGGAATACTTAAGCCTGTACATAAAAAAGCCGTGTCAAACCACGGCTTACCTGACCACATAAAGTCAAATTCCTGCGATCAGGTGGCGCAGACTATATCACTGAAGCCCAACGCTAACAAATAGCACGACCACTAGTGCTTGCTTTATCACCAGCTTGCGAGACGTGTCACCTGTTTACGCGCAATATCACGAGCAGCTGTATCCACCGCCAGCACCTCTTCCACGCTTTGTGGCTCGCGCAAATCCATCATTTCCAGTACCGATAAATTTAAGGACGCGATATCGGTAAAACGGATCTGCTGATTCAGAAATGCGTCAACGGTAATTTCATTGGCTGCATTCAGTGCCGTCGTCGCCGCCTGCCCCTGGTCAAAGGCGTTCATTGCAAGCTTCAGACAAGGATAACGATCGTAGTCTGGTTCACTGAACGTCAGAGAACTGAGCTTACAGAAATCAAGCGGCTTCACGCCGGATTTCACCCGGTTCGGCCATGCCATTGAATGAGCAATAGGCGTACGCATATCCGGCTCGCCGAGCTGTGCCAGCACGCTGCCATCCTGATAGCGCACCATCGAGTGAATCACCGACTGCGGGTGGATCAGTACTTCCATCTGTTTCGCCGACGCATTAAACAGCCAGCGCGCTTCAATGTATTCCAGACCTTTGTTCATCATGGTGGCAGAATCCACGGAGATTTTACGCCCCATTGACCAGTTCGGATGACGGCACGCCTGATCCGGCGTCATTGCGCGCAGTTCAGACAGTGGCGTTTCACGGAACGGGCCACCAGACCCGGTAAGCAGAATCGACACAACGCCATTCTGCTCCAGGTCAGCGTACCCCAGGTTCTGTTGAAAAGGTTGCGGTAAACTCTGAAAAATGGCGTTGTGCTCGCTGTCGACCGGTAAAAGACGCGCCCCGCGCTGTTTTACCGCGTCCATGAACAGACGTCCGCAGGTCACCAGCGACTCTTTATTGGCGAGCAAAACATCTTTACCGGCATCGATCGCAGCAAGTGTCGGCAGCAGCCCGGCTGCGCCGACAATGGCCGCCATAACCTGGTCAACCTCATCCAGCGCCGCCATCTCGCAGGCCGCCTGCTGGCCACTCAGCACCTCGGTTCGGCTGCCCTTCTCACGCAGTTGGGCTTTTAGCAGGCGTGCGCTCTCTTCGTCATCCATCACCGCATAGCGGGGCATAAACTCCAGGCACTGCTCGACCATACGCTGCACATTCTTACCGGCCACCAGCGCTGTCACGGTGTAAAGTTCAGGATTATGGCGGACGACGTCGAGAGTACTGCAACCAATGGAACCGGTTGAGCCGAGGAGTGTTAAATGCTTCATGAGATGCCCGAAAAAAGTTAGACCAGATAAAAGCAAAACGCCGCCAGCAAGACCCGAAGTCCCTCTGAACGGCGTTTATCAGTGTACGACAGAAATCAGAACTGCATCAGTTCCGCTTCTTTTTCTGCCAGCGCCGCATCAATTTTCTTGATGGCAGCGTCGGTCATTTTCTGAATGTCGTCCTGAGAACGACGATCGTCATCTTCGCTGATCTCTTTTTCTTTCAGCAGTGCTTTCACTTTATCGTTCGCATCGCGACGCACGTTACGCACGGAAACACGACCCTGCTCAGCTTCACCGCGAACCACTTTGATGAGATCTTTACGACGCTCTTCCGTCAGCGGAGGCAGCGGAACGCGGATGTCAGCACCCGCTGAGCTTGGGTTCAGACCCAGGTCAGAAGCCATGATCGCTTTCTCAACGGCCGGGCTCATAGAGCGATCGAAGACGTTGATTTTCAGCGTACGGGTATCTTCAACCGTCACGCTCGCGAGCTGACGCAGAGGGGTTGGCGTACCGTAGTATTCTACGATGATGCCATCCAGCAGGCTTGGGGAAGCACGGCCAGTACGGATTTTGCTGATTTGGTTTTTGAACGCTTCTACGCATTTGTCCATGCGTACTTCAGCATCTTTTCTGATGTCGTTAATCACGTTACGAATCCTTGAAAACTTGTCTCAGGCAGACTATCCGCCAGCACAGCGCTACAGGTGTGCTAAGTATAGTCGCGTTTAATTCATGACAACGCCAAAGGCGCGTCCAGGTAAGATACCACTACAAAGTAAAGCGGAATCTTACCTGTATTTATCGTCGACGGAAATTATTCCGTGATCAAAGTGCCTTCTTTTTCGCCCATGACCACGCGACGCAGTGCGCCAGGCTTGTTCATGTTGAAGACACGGATCGGCAGTTTGTGGTCGCGAGCCAGCGTGAAGGCGGCAAGATCCATCACTTTCAGCTCTTTATCCAGCACTTCGCTGTAGCTCAGCTGATCGTACATGGTCGCAGAAGGATCTTTTGCCGGGTCGGCAGTAAACACGCCGTCTACTTTGGTCGCTTTCAGCACCACGTCGGCTTCAATTTCGATACCGCGCAGGCAGGCAGCGGAATCGGTGGTAAAGAACGGGTTACCCGTACCGGCGGAGAGGATCACCACGCGGTTGTTGCGCAGCAGGCTGATGGCCTCTGCCCAGCTGTAATTATCGCATACGCCATTCAGGGGAATCGCGGACATCAGGCGGGCATTCACGTAGGCGCGATGGAGCGCATCACGCATTGCCAGGCCATTCATCACGGTTGCCAGCATACCCATGTGGTCGCCCACTACGCGGTTCATCCCCGCTTTCGCCAGACCAGCACCACGGAAAAGGTTGCCACCGCCAATGACCACGCCAACCTGGATACCCAGTTCGACCAGTTCTTTGATTTCCTGTGCCATGCGATCAAGGATGCTTGCGTCAATACCGAAGCCTTCCGATCCCTGCAGCGCTTCGCCACTCAGCTTAAGCAGAATGCGTTTGTACACGGGTTTTGCATTGGTAGCCATGTTTCTTTCCTGAGACTGTCAACGATTAAGATGGGAGTTAATTCTGGCGACATAATATGCCGCAAATCAGCACGGCGATACTGGAGCCTGTCTGATTTCCTGTGACGGGTGACAAAAAGAAGCCGCCCTCAGGCGGCTCCTTTTCAATCATTAAGACTGCTTGGACATTGCAGCAACTTCTGCTGCGAAGTCAGTCTCAACTTTCTCGATGCCTTCGCCCACTTCGAAGCGGATGAAGCCAGTTACGTCAGCGTTGTGCTCTTTCAGCAGCTGAGCAACAGACTTGCTTGGATCCATAACGAAAGGCTGGCCAGTCAGAGAAACTTCGCCGGTGAATTTCTTCATGCGGCCTTCAACCATTTTCTCTGCGATTTCTTTTGGCTTACCAGACTGCATCGCGATGTCCAGCTGAACCTGGTACTCTTTCTCTACCACTTCAGCAGACACGTCTTCTGGCTTAACGAATTCTGGTTTGCTTGCAGCGATGTGCATTGCCAGCTGTTTAACCAGCTCTTCGTCAGCGCCTTTAGCCGCAACCAGAACACCGATACGTGCGCCGTGCTGGTAAGAACCCAGTACTTCGCCTTCCAGGGAAGATACGCGACGGATGTTGATGTTCTCACCGATTTTAGCAACCAGCGCAACACGTTCTTCTTCGAACTGTGCTTTCAGAACTTCAACGTCAGTGATTTTGCCAGCAACAGCTGCGTCCAGAACTTTGTTCGCAAATGCCTGGAAACCGCCATCTTTAGCAACGAAGTCAGTCTGGCAGTTAACTTCCAGAATGATGCCGTAGGTGCCGTCGATTTTAGTGATGATCACGCCGTCAGCAGCAACGTTGCCTGCTTTCTTAGCTGCTTTGATCGCACCGGATTTACGCATGTTTTCGATTGCCAGCTCGATGTCGCCGTTCGCTTCAGTCAGCGCTTTTTTGCAATCCATCATGCCTGCGCCAGTACGCTCGCGCAGCTCTTTTACCAGGGATGCGGTAATTTCAGCCATTCTTAAATCCTCGGGAGATGTGAACTGCCCGGCCGGAGGCCAAACAGTGTAAATTGAAAAAAGGGGCCGATAATGGGCCCCTATTCATACACGGTACTAATAAGGGGTAAAACCTTATTATTCAGCTTCTACGAAGCTTTCTTCCGCCTGAGAAGCCAGATCCTGGGAACGGCCTTCACGAACGGTAGCAGCTACAGCGCTCAGGTACAGGCTAACAGCACGGATTGCGTCGTCGTTACCCGGGATAACGAAGTCAACACCGTCCGGATCGGAGTTGGTATCAACGATAGCGAATACCGGGATACCCAGGTTGTTAGCTTCTTTGATAGCGATGTGCTCGTGGTCTGCATCGATTACGAACAGCGCGTCTGGCAGGCCGCCCATATCTTTGATACCGCCCAGGCTGTTTTCCAGCTTGTCCAGTTCACGAGTGCGCATCAGCGCTTCTTTCTTAGTCAGCTTGTCGAAAGTACCGTCCTGAGACTGGGTTTCCAGATCTTTCAGGCGCTTGATGGACTGACGAACAGTTTTCCAGTTGGTCAGCATGCCGCCCAACCAGCGATGGTTCACGAAGAACTGGTCGCAGCTGTTAGCAGCATCTTTCACAGCTTCGCTTGCAGCGCGCTTAGTACCAACGAACAGAATCTTACCTTTACGGGAAGAGATCTTGTTCAGCTCAGCCAGGGCTTCGTTGAACATTGGTACAGTTTTCTCAAGGTTGATGATGTGAACTTTGTTACGCGCGCCGAAGATGAAAGGCTTCATTTTCGGGTTCCAGTAACGGGTCTGGTGACCAAAGTGAACACCAGCCTTGAGCATGTCGCGCATGGAAACAGTTGCCATGTTTTAAAACCTCTATATTGAAAGTTGGGGTTATGCCTCCACGTATCCCATATTACCGACCCCGAAGGGCACCCCGGAATATGTGCCGATACGTGTGTGTTGTTACACAAAGTGAGATTTGTCGCTTCCGTCCAGCCTGTGTATCTGAGATGGATCGGAAGTCCGGCGCGCTTTATACCACAAAACACGACCAGAAACCAACAGTTGTTGGCGGAGTGTGCTGTTAATGATTCTCAATTTGGCACGGGGCGTGCCTGACTGATACCATTGACGACACTTAGACTAGTATTGTCGAAAAAATCGACACCGATGGACAGATTACATGGCTATCTCTATTAAGACACCTGAAGAAATTGAAAAGATGCGCGTCGCCGGTCGTCTGGCCGCGGAAGTGCTGGAAATGATCGAGCCGTTCGTGAAGCCGGGCGTCAGCACCGGGGAACTGGATCGCATCTGTAATGACTATATCGTTAACGAGCAGCACGCGGTTTCCGCCTGTCTCGGCTACCACGGTTTCCCGAAATCCGTCTGCATCTCTATTAATGAAGTGGTTTGCCACGGTATTCCGGACGACGAAAAACTGTTGAAAGATGGCGACATCGTCAACATCGACGTGACCGTTATTAAAGACGAGTACCACGGTGACACCTCGAAGATGTTCATCGTTGGTAAACCAACGATTCTGGGCGAGCGTCTGTGCAAAGTGACGCAAGAGAGCCTGTACCTGGCGCTGAAAATGGTTAAGCCGGGCATCCGCCTGCGCACTCTCGGTGCCGCAATTCAGAAATTCGTGGAAGCGGAAGGTTTCTCCGTGGTGCGCGAATACTGCGGTCACGGCATTGGCCGCGTCTTCCATGAAGAACCGCAGGTTCTGCACTATGATGCCGATGACGGCGGCGTGGTGCTGCAAAAAGGGATGACCTTCACCATCGAACCGATGGTCAACGCCGGTGACTACCGCATCCGCACTATGAAAGACGGCTGGACGGTGAAAACCAAAGACAGAAGCTTGTCTGCCCAGTACGAGCATACTATTGTGGTAACGGACAACGGCTGCGAAATTATGACGTTGCGCAAGGATGACACCATCCCGGCGATACTGACGAACATTGAGTGATAAGAAGCCGGCAAATGCCGGCTTTTTTAATGGCGATAGCTTTTTCTTATGGGTGGCGCACGATGAGTAATCTATTACCCGAACAGTATGCTAACACAGCACTTCCCACCCTCCCCGACCAGCCCGATAACCCGGGCGTCTGGCCGCCGCACGAGCTGACCTGCGCGCATATAAAAGCCCATATGGATGTTTTCCACCGCTGGCTGGGCAGCGCGTTCGACGCGGGCGTCTCTGCCGAGCAGCTCATCGAAGCGCGCACCGAATTTATCGATCAGCTCCTGCAGCGTCTGTGGATCGACTACGGTTTCGGGCAGGTGAGCGACGTCGCGCTGGTTGCCGTCGGGGGCTATGGCCGCGGGGAGCTGCATCCGCTTTCCGATATCGACCTGCTGATCCTGAGCCGCAAAAAGCTGCCGGACGAACAGGCGCAGAAAATAGGCGAGCTGCTGACTCTGCTGTGGGACGTCAAGCTTGAAGTGGGCCACAGCGTGCGCACCCTGGAAGAGTGTCTGCTGGAGGGGCTCTCGGACCTGACCGTCGCCACCAACCTGATTGAAACCCGCCTACTGATTGGCGACGTCGCGCTGTTCCTGGAGCTGCAAAAGCATATTTTCAGCGACGGCTTCTGGCCATCTGAGAAATTCTTCGCCGCCAAGGTCGAGGAGCAAAACCAGCGCCACCAGCGCTACCACGGCACCAGCTATAATCTTGAACCCGATATTAAAAGCAGCCCCGGCGGCCTGCGCGACATCCACACGTTACAGTGGGTCGCCCGTCGCCACTTTGGCGCCACCTCGATGGACGAGATGGTCGGCTTTGGCTTCCTGACCGAGGCCGAGCGTAACGAGCTAAACGAGTGTCTGCACCTGCTGTGGCGCATCCGTTTTGCCCTGCATCTGGAAGTTACCCGCTACGATAACCGCCTGCTGTTTGACCGTCAGCTCAGCGTAGCGCAGCGGCTGAACTATCAGGGCGAAGGCAACGAGCCGGTTGAGCAGATGATGAAGGATTTCTTCCGCGTCACCCGCCGGGTCACCGAGCTGAACCAGATGCTGTTGCAGCTGTTCGACGAGGCCATTCTGGCCCTGACTGCCGACGAAAAGCCGCGCCCGATTGACGATGAATTCCAGCTGCGCGGCACGCTTATCGATCTGCGCGACGAAACGCTGTTTATCCGTGAGCCGGAAGCGATTCTGCGGATGTTCTACACCATGGTGCGCAACAGCACCATCACCGGGATCTACTCCACCACCCTGCGCCATCTGCGCCACGCGCGCCGCCATCTGACGCAGCCTTTGTGTTACATCCCGGAAGCGCGCTCACTGTTCCTGAGTATGCTCCGCCATCCGGGTGCCGTCAGCCGCGGGCTGCTGCCGATGCACCGTCACAGCGTGCTGTGGGCCTATATGCCGCAGTGGTCGCACATCGTTGGGCAGATGCAATTCGATCTGTTCCACGCCTACACAGTGGATGAACACACCATCCGCGTGATGCTCAAGCTGGAAAGCTTTGCCAAAGAAGAGACGCGCTCCCGCCACCCGCTGTGCGTGGAGCTGTGGCCGCGCCTGACCCATCCGGAACTGATCCTGATTGCCGCCCTGTTCCACGACATCGCCAAGGGCCGCGGCGGCGATCACTCGGTGCTGGGCGCACAGGACGTGCTGAAATTTGCCGAACTGCACGGTCTCAACTCGCGCGAAACGCAGCTGGTCGCCTGGCTGGTGCGCCATCACCTGCTGATGTCGGTCACCGCCCAGCGTCGCGATATTCAGGACCCTGAGGTTATTAAGCAGTTCGCCGAAGAAGTTCAAACGGAAAACCGTCTGCGCTATCTGGTCTGCCTGACGGTGGCCGATATTTGCGCCACCAACGAGACCCTGTGGAACAGCTGGAAGCAGAGCCTGCTGCGCGAGCTGTACTTCGCCACCGAAAAACAGCTGCGACGCGGGATGCAAAACACCCCGGACATGCGCGAGCGCGTGCGTCATCACCAGCTGCAGGCGCTGGCGCTGCTGCGGATGGATAACATTGATGAAGAGGCGCTGCATCAGATTTGGGCCCGCTGCCGTGCCAACTATTTTGTGCGCCACAGCCCAAACCAGCTTGCCTGGCACGCGCGGCACCTGCTGAAGCACGATCTGTCTCAACCGATGATCCTGCTGAGCCCGCAGGCCACGCGCGGTGGAACGGAGATATTCATCTGGAGCCCGGACCGGCCTTATCTGTTTGCTGCCGTCTGCGCCGAGCTGGACAGACGTAACCTTAGCGTTCACGACGCGCAGATTTTTACCACCCGCGACGGCATGGCGATGGATACCTTTATTGTGCTGGAGCCGGACGGCAGCCCGCTGTCCTCGGACAGGCATGAAGGGATTCGCTTCGGTCTGGAGCAAGCGATCACGCAGCGCAGCTGGCAGCCCCCGCAGCCGCGCCGTCAGCCGGCGAAACTGCGTCATTTTACTGTCGATACCGAGGTCAACTTCCTGCCGACCCACACCGACCGTAAATCGTTCCTGGAGCTGATCGCGCTCGACCAGCCAGGGCTGCTTGCCCGCGTCGGCCAGGTTTTTGCCGATCTGGGAATTTCGCTCCATGGGGCCCGAATTACAACCATTGGCGAGCGAGTAGAAGATTTATTTATAATCGCCACCGCCGACCGGCGTGCCCTTAATAATGACCTGCAGCTTGAAGTGCAACAACGGTTGACAGCAGCCCTCAATCCAAACGATAAAGGGTGACGTGTTTTTTAGTGAAATGGAAAGAGTAAACAATGCAGCAGTTACAGAACGTTATTGAGTCCGCTTTTGAGCGTCGCGCCGAGATCACTCCGGCAAATGTGGATACCGTGACCCGTGAAGCGGTAAACCAGGTTATTTCCCTGCTGGATTCCGGCGCCCTGCGCGTGGCAGAAAAAATCGACGGTCAGTGGGTTACTCATCAATGGCTGAAGAAGGCCGTGCTGCTCTCTTTCCGCATCAACGATAACCAGGTTATCGACGGAGCAGAAAGCCGCTACTTCGATAAAGTGCCAATGAAATTCGCGGATTACGACGAAGCGCGTTTCCAGAAAGAAGGCTTCCGCGTAGTCCCACCAGCGGCAGTTCGTCAGGGCGCATTCATCGCACGTAACACCGTGCTGATGCCATCCTATGTGAACATCGGTGCGTACGTTGACGAAGGCACCATGGTCGATACCTGGGCAACCGTCGGTTCCTGCGCGCAGATCGGTAAAAACGTTCACCTGTCCGGCGGCGTCGGCATCGGTGGCGTTCTGGAGCCACTGCAGGCTAACCCGACCATCATCGAAGACAACTGCTTCATCGGCGCGCGTTCAGAAGTGGTTGAAGGCGTGATCGTGGAAGAAGGCTCCGTGATCTCCATGGGCGTTTACATCGGCCAGAGCACCCGCATTTACGATCGCGAAACCGGCGAAGTGCACTACGGTCGCGTTCCGGCGGGCTCAGTGGTCGTTTCCGGTAACCTGCCGTCAAAAGACGGTAAATACAGCCTGTACTGTGCCGTTATCGTGAAGAAAGTGGATGCGAAAACCCGCGGTAAAGTGGGCATCAACGAACTGCTGCGCACCATCGACTAATCCCCGACGCGTTGATAAACCGGGACGCGCCTGTGCGTCCCGGTATAATCATCAAAAACGTCCGTTTCCGCAGTCGCGATTGCCATTCCCTTTTTTCTCAACCCTGCGATATCCGCCGCCATACGCTGGCTCCCCAGCCAGAAAAGCCCGTCGAGAGCCGTCACGGCCAGACCCGACTCCAGCGCCAGCTTCAGTCGCTCACGCGGCGCTTTTACCTCTTTGGCGATCTGCCGGAAGGGCTCTGCAGTAAGCCCGGTGGGATCGATCCGCCGAATGCGGGTACTCATGCGGTACTGAAAAGCCTCAGGAATCGCATTGAGATCGGCTTTCAGGCTGTAGACGCAGCCAAAGCGCTTGCCGTTAAAGATGACGTTCTTCTGGCTTAGCTGAAACTCATCGCGCAGCCCGGCGATAAGCTGAGGGGCGCGGGTCAGCACCAGCCGGAACGGCAGTTCGAAGCTGGTGACATAATCCACGTTCAGTAAGGCAATACGTAAACGCTCTTCCGCACCCGCCTTTAGCTGGCGGCACTCTGCGGCGACTTCTGCCCACTGGTGCGTGAGCCTTGGGCTCTCATCTGCGGCGCCAAAGCTGTATTTTTCGATCTGATAATCAATGCGTCCTGACATGTCATTATCCCCGCGGGCTACGCTTTTGTGCGATAACTTTGCCTCATTTCCCCGCTTTTGAATACCCGTCTCGCTCGCCTTTTCTCAGCTGAAGTAACAATGATGAATCTCTTTACAAGCAAGTTCACCTCGTTACTTAATGCAAATTTTTTCTTTTAAAACATAGCTTTGTTGAAAAACAGGATTAACGATATTATTCGTGAACAGCAAATAATAATCTGGCCTTGAGGGCAATAAACGGGAATCGTGCAATGAGTCATTACGGCAAAATAATTGGTGCGGGGATCGCAGGTCTGGTCACTCTGGCCGGGACGTATTTATGGGGAAAAAATAACGGCAAAGACGAAGGGATTGCTGAAGGGCAGCAGATCGCAAAAGCTGAATACGCCGAAAAGATCAAAAAACTCCAGACTGAACTGGCGGACAAGATGCGCGATATCAGTAAACGGGATGACTTTATCCTCGCGGCGTATGCGCTGGGGACATGCTGCATCAAGGCTAATGGCAAGACCCCAGCGGAAAATATTGCCCTGCTGGATGATGCAGTGTCTGGTCTTGTTCCGCGGGAAAAGTTACCTCAAGCCGTTCAGCAGAAAATCGTCGAGATGGTCGAAACACCGCCCAATCTGCCAACGGTTTGGTCACTTATAAATGAATATCAGCTTAACGATGCGAAAAGCCTGGAGAGGTTTAGCCTCATTGTTGGCATGATGGCAAGTCAGGATGAGCTAAGAACACAAAGCGAAAGTGATTTTATGGCCTCCTGGAACTTACTGGTTGCGGCCTGAGGACGACGGATGACAAATCTTAATGCACATCTCGCCAGAATGAAAAAGCTGCAACAGGTACGGAATGCCCCTGCGCTAAAATCCGTGGCGACGGCGTCCGCCATCGAAGCTCATCTGACCGGAGAAGTCGATGCTGCATTTATAAAGGGGTGCGATACCGGCAGCATTTACCGCGAAGCGATCATGGGGGCCAACCTGACGGTCAGCAACGACGACGTTATGGCCCGCCTGGACGTAATCTCAACGGGCAGCGCCATCGACAATATCCTCGAACCCGTGTTTCTCAGCCTGCTCGACGGCACAATGCGCGCCTGCAATATCGGCACCCGACAAGGTGTTACCCCGTCCCGCCTGTACCAGGAGTGCCGGGCGTTCAGTTACGAAGCGCCCGAAAGAAATGCCTTTATGCTGGATAGCTACAGCGAGCACTTGAACGAGCGTCAAAACATTGACCGTTTTTCTGAACAATCGTCGTTTAACGGCGGCGAAATGACGCGCAACAACGACTCTCTGAACATGCGCGATGGTGCAAAAATGAAGGCCCGTAAAGAGAACCATTTCTCCGGTAATCTGCGCGCTGAGGATGAATATGGTAACGGCACGATCTACCAGTACAAAAAACATGCGAAAAGCGAGGGAGAGCAGAAGCAGGCTGCCGAAGTCGATCATGTCGTCTCCTGCGCCGAAGTATGCAACAACCTCAAAAGCAACAAGGCTCTGAAGCTTGATGACATCAAAAATATTCTCAATATTGACGAAAATTATGCTGTTACCAGCATGCAAAATAACCGTGGCGAGAAAACCGGTAAGTTCGCTAAAACCCGCGAAGAACTCCAGCAGGAGATCGATCAGGGCTTTGTAGTTGTCAAAAAAGGGAAAAAAGATGTCGCGCATCCGCTGACAGAAGAGGAAATCAAAACGCGGCAGGTGATGGTCGAGAAAATGGACATCGCGCAGCAAACGATGGATACCAAAACCAATGAAACCGTATTTGATAATATCCGCAAGGATCGCGACGTCCAAAAAGTTCTGGCGAAAGATGCGGCCCAGGCATCAGGTCATCAGTCGCTGGGCGATCTCATTCTCTTCATTATCAAGCCTCTTTACTATGAGCTGCGCAGCTGTTTAACGCACGGTATTGAAGCTGGCGTAGGTGCGAGCGATTTTTCGCAGGCTCTGTCGATTCGTCTTGGTCGCATGAAAGATCACATTCTCAAAAACGCTGTCGTTTTATTAAAAGATGTTGCCGTCGGCTTTATTAAAAATTTCGTGTCGATGCTGCTGGAAGGGATTGTTAACTGCTTCGTTGGCGTGTTCAAAAACATCATGCGGATGGTAAAAGAAGGCTTTAAGGTCCTGATGCCGACGGTACCGATCCTCAGGGATAAACACAGCAGTATGGCCCAAAAAGGCGATGCCATTCTTAAGCTTGTAGCAGGTTCTCTTTCCGTCTTTGCGGCTATTGGCCTTGAGTCATGGCTCAGCGGCCTTGGTCTACCAGGACCGCTTCCCATTTTACTCTCATCGGTCCTGACCGCCGTGATTACGGCGCTGGTGATGTTCCTGCTGGATAAGCTCGATCTGTTCGGCGTCAATCAGGCAATCAAAAAACAGCGGATCGACGAACTGTTGGAACAGGAAATTACCACCACGGAAAGCGAAATGCTGGCCTCCCTCGCCTTACTGCGCTAGCGCTCAGATCGTCAGGTTTTGGTATTAAATTGATTTCCACTTGACGTAGTCGTTAAAAACAACAATAAACGAGTGGGGGCAATGCACCTTCCCTGCCCGGTAATTTCAGTGAAATGTAATCAGGATCGACCCCGCTTTTTTTGTATATGAGGGTGGCAAAAAGGAATTTTTTCATTAATTATTCAAAGGTTATGTTGAGATAAGGGTACCGCTATGTACGATAATCTGAAAAGTCTGGGCATTACCAATCCTGATGAAATCGATCGTTACAGCCTTCGCCAGGAAGCCAACAACGACATTTTAAAAATCTATTTTCACAAGGATAAAGGAGAGTTTTTCGCCAAGAGCGTGAAGTTTAAATATCCACGCCAGCGTAAGACCGTCGTCGCTGACGGCGTAGGACAAGGGTACAAAGAGGTGCAGGAAATCAGCCCTAACCTGCGCTATGTGATCGATGAACTCGATCAGATTTGCCAGCGCGATCGCACCGAAGTCGATCTCAAGCGTAAGATCCTCGACGATTTGCGTCACCTTGAAAGCGTTGTCACCAACAAGATCAGCGAGATTGAAGCGGATCTTGAGAAATTAACGCGGAAATAAAAGCAAAACGGCAATCCCTGATTGCCGTTTTTAGTGTTTGCGCCCTCTCCCCGTGGGAGAGGGATGGGGTGAGGGCACCAGACCGCACTCAGTCATCTCTGTTCGTCCAGCTGCAACGCGACATAGAGCAGCAGCCTGTCGTCAAAGTTCCCCAAATCCAGCCCCGTCAGCTCCGAGATCCGGTTTAGCCGGTACTCAAGCGTATTGCGGTGAATAAACAGCGCTTTTGAGGTCGCCAGCGGTTGCACGTTATGGCGAAACCACGCCTGCAGCGTCCGGCGCAGCAACCCATTGTTGTCCATCGCCTTCAGGCGCGCTAATGGCCGCGCCAGCTCATTGGCCTGCCAGCCGCCGCGCAGGCTGTCGAGCAGCACCGGCAGCATCAGATCCTGATAGAAATAACTGCGGCTCTCCGGCATCCGCTGCTTGCCCACCATCATGGTGGTGCGCGCGGTACGCCAGGACCGGGCGATGCTGCCCGGCCCGGTAAAGTAATTGCCCAGGGCAACGCGAAAACGCAACTGGCCGTTCTCCTGCATACGTGAAATCAGCAGTTCCACGCGACGACGATGATCTTCCGCATCCCAGCGGCCGAACGCATTGAGCGCGGGTTTGAGTACCACCATTTCCGTCAGCGAGACGATCGCAACCAGGTTGTCGCGCTCCGGCGTCGCCAGCGCATTTTGCAGCTGCTGCAGCTCGGCCATCGCGCTGTCTACGCCAAGCTGTCCGCTATCGACCTCAATCACCGCCACCACGCGCGGCTGGTTCAGATCGATCCCCAGACGCTGCGCCCATTCGCTGAGTGCAGGCGTATGTTCTTCCGCCTGAATCAGGTTCATCACCAGCTCTTCACGTAAGCGGCTGTCCTGAGCAAGCAGATGCATCAGACGCGACTGCTCCAGCATCATTTCCGCCGTCATACAGACCAGCTCGCCGTATTTACGCAGGGATTCCGGTTCGCCCGTCAGGCCGATGACGCCAACAATTTCCCCTTCCAGACGCAGCGGCAGGTTGATCCCCTGACGCACGCCGTGCAGGTGTTTCGCTACCGCATCATCGATATCAACCACGCGGCCCTGAGAGAGCACCAGCAGGGCTCCTTCGTGCAATTCCCCAATACGCTCGCGATCGCCGCTGCCAATAATGCGCCCGCGGGCATCCATTACGTTGATATTGGTATCAATGATGCGCATGGTGCGCGCCACGATATCCTGCGCCATTTTGGTATCAAGATGCCAGCCAGCCATGTAACCCTCCTGTGAGCAGAGCTCAAGCATAGGGAAGTTCAGCAGCGACTGCATTGTGCGAATGCACAAAGTGAGAGGGGGAAGTATGGAGTTGCGGTAGGCGTCACAGAAACGAGAAAGCCCCTGCGTACAGGGGCTTAAGAGAATTACTGCATCAGCAGGTAAATTGAGGTGTCACCGCGCTGGATATTCAGCGCCAGCACGGACGGTTTGCTGTCGAGAATTTTGCGCAGTTCAGCGATGTTTTTCACCGGTTGCTGGTTAGCCCCCATGATCACATCGCCTTTTTTCAGGCCGATACGGGCAGCAGGTGAATTTGCTTTCACGTTGTTCACCACCACGCCTTTGTCCTGGCCCTTGTTACTCATCTCTGCGCCTTCAATTCCGCTGAAGATGGTGCTGGAGTCCACCTGATTCTGGCTGCTCTGCTGCAGCTCCAGGCTCACGTTAACCGGTTTGCCGTCACGCAGCAGGCCAAGGGTCACTTTGCTGCCAATTGGCATCGAGCCCACTTCCGCACGCAGGGCGGCAAAGCTACTGATCGGTTTACCGTTCAGAGAGGTGATCACATCACCCGCTTTAATGCCCGCCTTCGCTGCAGAGGAGTTCGGCATAACCTGGCTGACGAACGCACCGCGCTGCGCATCCACCTTCATCGCTTTCGCCAGCTCGGAGTTCAGCTCGGTACCCATAATACCCAGTTCACCGCGTTTCACCTGGCCGTACTGCACCATCTGAGCAGTCAGGTTTTTCACCATGTTGCTCGGGATAGCAAAGCCGATCCCGATGTTGCCGCCGTCCGGCGCCAGAATAGCGGTGTTGATACCGATCAGCTCGCCGTTCAGGTTCACCAGCGCACCGCCGGAGTTACCGCGGTTGATTGCCGCGTCCGTCTGGATGAAGTTTTCATAGTTTTCCGCATTCAGGCCGCTACGGCCCAGCGCAGAAACAATACCGGAGGTCACGGTTTCACCCAGACCGAACGGGTTACCGATAGCGACGGTGTAATCGCCCACGCGCAGCGCATCGGAGTCGGCAATTTTAATCGCCGTCAGGTTCTTCGGATCCTGAATCTGGATCAGCGCGATGTCGGAGCGCGGATCTTTACCCACCACTTTAGCATCGAATTTACGACCATCGCTCAGTTGAACTTTAATGGTGCTGGCGTTATCCACAACGTGGTTGTTGGTGACCACGTAGCCTTTTGCGGCATCAATAATCACACCGGAACCAAGCGCCATGAATTTCTGTTGCTGGCCGCCGCCCTGGCCGTCATCCCCTGCGCCACCGCCCTGACAGAACGGAGAACTCTGGAATGGCGAACCGTCCTGGCAGAACGGTGAATTGTCACCGAAGAACTGCTGGAAGTTACGCGGCATGCGCGGCGTATTGACGGTCGTGCTGCCCTCAACGTTAATACTCACCACCGATGGCATCACTTTTTCGAGCATCGGTGCCAGGCTTGGCATCTGCTGCGCGGTTGCTGCCGACGACGCGGTCTCGGCTGCAGTAGCAGTCAGAGGAGACAGCGCTAAACCTAAACTCAGAGCCAGTGCACTCATTGCTAATGTGGTTTTTTTCATGTTTCTCAATCTCGATTTACAGGTAACGCAAAATTGCTGTGTAACTCAGATTCATTTTATACCGCTTAGTTCCGGCCATAAGTTTATGGAAAAGGTAAAAATTTATTGGCCTTCTTTACAAAACTCCGGAATTATTCCACGGCCATGAGCTTGCGGTATTCATCCCAGGCATACAAATCGGTCATGCCGCTGATATAGTCCTGGATTAGACGGCAGCGATAATAATATTCCATCACCGGCCATTCCAGAGCGTGGCGATCCAGCTTACCCATCGCTTCGACATACGCCAGTCGATGGCGGGTAGAAAGTTTCTGATAAAGCCGGGATTCGATAGGAATTCGCCGCACGCGTTCTTTTTCCACCAGCTCGCTAAACTCCTCGACGGAGAGCTGAAGCAACGGGGAATAAATTTCCAGTAATCCACTGATTACACGGTATCCCTGCAGTTCCAGCTGCTCGACATCAGGATGGCTGAACACATGCCGCATTGCCACATGTTTATAAAGCTCAAGGAGTTGGCTGAAACTGCTGTCATCTTCCAATAGCGCATGATTGAATTCCCCGCTAAAGATTTGCGGCAAATTATCAATAAAGCGCGAGGCGGCATACGGCACCAGTTTATTTAATGTATTGACCCGCAAATACATAAAGAACTGATCTTCCGTACTGCGGCTCAACGTATTTGAGCGCGATTTTTCCCAGGCATTTTCGACAACCTGCGCAAACAGCGATCCTTTTTCATGGGTTCCCCATGCCGCATAAAGATGCTGATAAAGCTCCTCGACGCTGAATATTCTTTTCTCAACGGCATCTTCCAGGTCAGCCACGCAATAGGAAATATCGTCGGCGGCTTCCATAATCCACGTCAATGGGAATCGGCCGTTTGGCGTCAGGGAAAGTTCTTTACGCAGCCGTTCTATATAGGCCTCTTCGGAAAGGTAATAGCCCGGTTTTTTCATTAAATAGCTGTGGGATGCGGGCGTCTCCCCCATCCACCACGCGGGACGCGTATATTTCAAAATGCAGCCAACCTGCGCCCAGGTCAGGTTCATGCGCATCAGGGAGTGCACCAGCCGGATCCCCTGCGCGTTGCCCTCAAAGTGACAGAGATCCTGGCGCACTTTGCGGCGCAGATCGTTCAGCCCTTCTTCGCCTTCACGCAGGCGTAAATCGCGCACGATGCAGCGGTCATCGCTGAGTGGCTGGCTTGCCGCATCCGACGGATAAAGCCGTTGTTTAAACCAGTCATTAATAGCCGCCTCGCCAAAATGGCCAAAAGGCGGGTTGCCGATGTCATGCATCAGGCAGGCCATCTCAACGATGCTCTCGAAAGGCCCCGTCAGCTCATCCAGGCCATAGGTTTCCAGTAAACGCTGCTCTTTGAGGCGGCTTAAAATCTCTTTGGCAATATAACGCCCGACCTGCTGCACTTCCATGGAGTGGGTTAAGCGCGTGCGCACCGCGGCGTTACGCTCCAGCGGGAATACCTGGGTCTTTTGCTGCAGACGCCGGATGGCGGGCGAGTTAATAATCCTGCCGCGATCGCTTTCGAAGATACGCAGGATCTCATGTTCGCTCTTTTCGCCCTGCGGCGAACGGAAACGTCGGTGCCAGTTAATTTTGGTACGAAAATCGATTGGTGACATGTGCTCCCCCGCGTGAGAATGCGTTTCCCCTTAACCGCATGATAGACTATGCCTCTTAACAAGGCACATCGCGAGTAAATCTATGAAAATCGGCATTATTGGTGCAATGGAAGAAGAAGTTACGCTCCTGCGTGACAAAATTGAGAACCGTCAGACCCTCTCTCTCGGGGGTTGTGAGATCTACACCGGACAGCTGAACGGTGTTGAGGTGGCTCTGCTGAAATCAGGCATCGGTAAAGTGGCTGCTGCGCTGGGTGCGACCCTGCTGCTTGAGCGCTGCAAGCCGGACGTCATCATTAACACGGGCTCAGCAGGCGGTCTGGCACCGACGCTGAAAGTGGGCGATATCGTTGTCTCCGACGAAGCGCGTTACCACGATGCTGACGTCACCGCGTTCGGCTACGAGTATGGCCAGCTTCCGGGCTGCCCGGCAGGGTTTAAAGCTGACGATAAATTGATTGCGGCGGCTGAAGCCTGCATTGCTGAGCTCAATCTCAACGCGGTACGCGGCCTGATTGTCAGCGGTGATGCGTTCATCAATGGCTCGGTCGGTCTGGCGAAAATCCGTCATAACTTCCCGCAGGCGGTTGCCGTAGAGATGGAAGCGACCGCGATTGCGCACGTTTGCCACAATTTCAGCGTACCGTTCGTGGTGGTTCGCGCCATCTCTGACGTGGCAGACCAGCAGTCTCACATCAGCTTCGACGAGTTCCTGGCCGTTGCGGCAAAACAGTCCACCGTGATGGTGGAACGCCTGGTGCAGAACCTGGCGCGTGGCTAAACGGTCTATCAGGGCGCTGGCCGCCCTGCTGCTGCTTGCACCGGCGTGGCTGTTCGCCGCGCCGCGTGTGATTACCCTCTCTCCCGCTAACACCGAACTGGCGTTTGCCGCCGGGATCACCCCCGTTGGCGTCAGCAGCTTTTCAGATTACCCCCCACAGGCGGCCGGCATTGAACAAGTGGCAACCTGGCAAGGGATGAACCTTGAGCGCATTGTGGCGCTTAAGCCGGATCTCGTGCTGGCCTGGCGCGGCGGTAACGCCGAGCGGCAGGTGAACCAGCTCACCTCGCTTGGCATCAAGGTCATGTGGGTTGACGCGGTAAGTATTGAGCAGGTCGCTCAGGCTCTGCGCGCCCTGGCCCCTTATAGCCCTGCGCCTCAAAAAGCCGAGAGTGCGGCGAACCAGATGCTCAGCGACTATGCCGCGCTGAAAGCCCAATACGATACGCCTGTTAAAAAGCGCATCTTCCTGCAGTTCGGCAGCCAGCCGCTGTTTACCACCGGAAAAGGCTCGATTCAGAACCAGGTGCTGGAAGTGTGCGGCGGTGAAAATATCTTTGCTGCCAGCCGGGTACCGTGGCCTCAGGTGAGCCGTGAGCAGGTTCTGGCGCGCCAGCCGCAGGCCATCGTCGTGGTCGGAAATGCGAGCGAGATTCCTAAAATTAAACAATTCTGGCAGAGCCAGCTAAAAATTCCGGTGATCCCACTCAACGGTGACTGGTTTGAACGCGCCAGCCCGCGTATTATCCTCGCCGCAAAACAGCTCTGTGCCGCCCTGGCAGAGGGTCATTAACATTTGTTCGAGGATTTAACGATGCTCGTTTATTGGCTGGATATTCTTGGTACAGCCGTTTTTGCTATCTCCGGCGTCCTGCTCGCCGGAAAACTACGCATGGATCCGTTTGGCGTGCTGGTGCTTGGCGTGGTGACCGCCGTTGGCGGCGGGACAATCCGCGATATGGCGCTGGCAAATGGCCCGGTGTTTTGGGTGAAAGATCCTACCGATCTTGTGGTCGCGATGGTCACCTGTCTGTTAACCATTGTGCTGGTTCGCCAGCCCCGCCGATTACCCAAATGGATATTGCCGGTGCTGGATGCCGTCGGTCTGGCCGTGTTTGTCGGTATTGGCGTCAATAAGGCGTTTAATGCGGGCACCGGCCCGATGGTGGCGATCTGCATGGGCGTGTTAACCGGCGTGGGCGGCGGCATCATTCGCGACATTCTGGCGCGTGAGGTGCCGATGATCCTGCGTACTGAAATTTACGCAACGGCCTGTATTGCGGGCGGCATTGTCCACGCGACCGCGTACTACACGTTTGCACTTCCGCTGGAAAACGCCGCGATGCTGGGGATGGTCGTGACGCTGGTGATACGTTTAGCGGCGATACGCTGGCACCTGAAGCTGCCGACGTTTGCGCTGGATGAAACTTCAAGATAGGCGTCGTTTATAAGCCCGGTGGCGCTTCGCTTACCGGGCCTACAATCCGCATTCAGGATTAAATGCTGAATGAAGAACCACACCCGCAGGTGCTTGTTGCGTTCGGGTTGGTCACCACAAAACGCGAACCTTCCAGACCTTCGGTGTAATCCACCGAACCGCCCACCAGATACTGCAGGCTCATCGGGTCAACTACCAGCGCGACGCCTTGCTTCTCGATGGTCATATCGCCGTCGTTCACCTGATCGTCAAAGGTAAAACCGTACTGGAAGCCGCTGCAGCCACCACCGGTAATATAGACACGCAGTTTCAGATCCGGATTGTCTTCGTCGGCAATCAGGGTTTTCACTTTGTTGGCTGCTGCTTCGGTAAACTCCAGCGGCACAGCTACGTCATCACTCATCTTATGCTCCCATGAATACTGCTATTGGGTAAAATTCACCCAATTCTTTTCGTCATTATCTAATACCCTGGTAATTCATTCAAGTATTCTACGTGGCGGCCCGCTCCGCCTCTTGTTTTGCCAGGGTACGCGCGAGGATGGTGGAGTATAGCGGTTTTCCACCCAGGAATTGGGCTAATAGTGTCGCGCCGAGACAGGTAATGATCATTGGCAAAATGAGCTGGTAATTATCCGTCATCTCCAGCACCAGCACGATGCCGGTTAACGGCGCGCGCAGAGACGCGGCCAGCAGCGCCCCCATCCCGGCCACTGCAAAGGTGCCGGCGTCAAGGTGGTAAGCGGGGAAACCAGCCTCAGCCGCCATACCAAACGCGGTGCCGAGCAGCGTTCCCAACGCCAGCATCGGGGCAAAAATCCCGCCGGGCGCGCCGGAGGAGAAGCACAGTACCGTCGTAATGACCCTTGAGAAAAACATAAACAGCAGCAAATCCACGCTGAAATTCCCGGCTGCGGCAATGGGAATCAGCCCGAAACCGCCGCCCGCGGCATTCGGTTCGATAAAGCCGAGCACGCCACAAATGCCGCCCAGCAGGCCGCCCATCAGCACCCATTTCGTGGTATTGCCGCCGTGAACGCGCTGGAACATATCCTGAGCGCGTAAGATAAAGGTGTTAAACAGCGGGCCCACCACACCAAAAATCATGCCGAGGATGAGGTATAGCCACAGGGTGTTAACCGGTGCGTTGGTCAGTTTACCGACTTCAATCACCGCCCCTTCGCCATTAAAGATGCGAAAGACGATGCTCGACATAATGACGCCGGTAAACACCGCTTTAATGGAGATCAGGTTGTAGCGGAACTGCGCGCGCATCTCTTCGATGATGAACAAAATACCGGCCAGCGGCGCGTTAAACGCCGCAGAAAGCCCCGCCGCTGCACCGGTGGCCAGCAGCGTATGGCGCGCCTCGGCGCTGCGCATGCGGAACAGATCGCCCACCATGCGGCCGACGTTCCCCCCCAGCTGCACCGTTGGCCCTTCCCGGCCGAGCACCATCCCTGCGCCCAGCGTCCCCATGCCGCCAATAAACTTAACCGGGATCACCCGCCACCAGCGCACCGGGCGCAGCTCCTCCAGCGCGCCTTCAATTTCCGGGATGCCAGACCCGCCCGCCTCCGGGGCGAATTTACGCACCAGAAAATACCCCACCATGGCAAACAGCGCAGACAGGCCGAATGCCGCTACCCAGACCAGCCATTCACGATCGGCAAAACCGGCTACGGTACCCACTCGCCAGTTGAGTACGGCGTTAACCGCTTTTTCAAACGCCACGCCAACCAGCCCTGCAAGGGTACCCACCACGGCAGCGGCCAGCAGGATCGCCAGCGGCGTTTTATCGCGATTGAGCAGCCGCCGAATGCTGATTCGGTGCTGGGCGCGCGTAAACTGTTGTTCTTCAAAAGACGGGGAATCTGATTTCATGTCCTGTTCTTATTCGTCATACAAAAAGCCGCGAAGATTTTACCAGAGACCTTCCCTGCGACGCCTGAAAAATACTTAACAAATCTTAAAGCATTAACAGGCTAAAAATTTCATAACCTTCTGCGGATCACTTAGAATAGTGTGCTTAATCATTTTATACGAACCAGGAACGACGCCATGAGCAAGTCTGAAAACCTCTACAGTGCAGCCCGCGAGCTAATCCCCGGTGGCGTGAACTCGCCAGTACGCGCCTTTACCGGCGTGGGCGGCACGCCGCTGTTTATTGAACGTGCTGACGGCGCGTATCTGTATGATGTCGATGGCAAAGCCTATATCGATTACGTCGGTTCCTGGGGGCCGATGGTTCTCGGACATAACCATCCCGCCATTCGTAACGCGGTCATCGAAGCCGCGCAGCGCGGCCTGAGCTTCGGTGCGCCGACCGAGATGGAAGTGAAAATGGCGGAGCTGGTTACCGAACTGGTGCCGACCATGGACATGGTGCGTATGGTGAACTCCGGTACCGAAGCCACCATGAGCGCCATCCGTCTGGCGCGCGGCTTTACCGGTCGCGACAAAATCATCAAATTCGAAGGCTGCTACCACGGCCATGCAGACTGCCTGCTGGTGAAAGCGGGCTCCGGCGCGCTGACCCTCGGCCAGCCAAACTCGCCTGGTGTACCTGCTGATTTCGCGAAGCACACCCTGACCTGCACCTACAACGATCTGAACACCGTTCGCGCGGCGTTCGAGCAGTATCCGCAGGAGATCGCCTGCATTATCGTTGAACCGGTTGCGGGCAATATGAACTGCATCCCGCCGCAGCCTGACTTCCTGCCGGGCCTGCGCGCTCTGTGCGATGAGTTCGGCGCGCTGCTGATCATCGATGAAGTGATGACCGGCTTCCGCGTGGCACTGGCGGGCGCCCAGTCTTATTATGAGGTTGAGCCGGACCTGACCTGCCTCGGCAAAATCATCGGCGGCGGCATGCCGGTCGGTGCTTTCGGCGGTCGTAAGGACGTGATGGAAGCCCTGGCACCAACCGGCCCGGTTTACCAGGCGGGCACTCTCTCCGGTAACCCAATTGCCATGGCTGCAGGCTTCGCCTGTCTGACCGAAGTGGCGCAGCCGGGTATTCATGAAACCCTGACGGACCGTACCACGCAGCTGGCAAACGGTCTGCTGGAAGCCGCAGAAGAAGCGGGAATTCCGCTGGTTGTTAACCACGTGGGCGGCATGTTCGGGATTTTCTTCACCGATGCGAAAACCGTGACCCGCTATCAGGACGTGGTGAAGTGCGACGTTGAGCGCTTCAAGCGGTTCTTCCACCTGATGCTGGAAGAAGGCGTGTACCTGGCACCGTCCGCGTTCGAAGCGGGCTTTATGTCCGTGGCGCACAGCGAAGAAGATATTAATAACACCATCGACGCGGCGCGTAAGGTGTTTGCGAAGCTCTAAGGGCATTTCTAAAACGGCAATCTAAGGATTGCCGTTTATTTTTATTACCGGCTCTGCTTTCTCAACAGATAAATAAAATACGGCGCGCCGATAAAGGTCGACAGCAGTCCTGCCGGGATCTGATACGGGAACAGCACCATCCTTCCACACCAGTCGGCAAACACCAGAATGACCCCGCCCGTCAGGGCCGACATCACAATATGTGGCATCGTCCGTCGGAAACCCATCATTCTGGCGATATGCGGCGCCATCAACCCTACAAAGCTTAGTGGACCGATGGTCATGGTGGCGGTTGCCGTCAGACACGCCGCCAGCAGAAGAAGCGCGACGCGCGTTGGCGTCAGCGCTAAGCCAACCGCACGCGCGGTTTCGCCCCCCAGCGGCAGAATGGTCATCCAGCGACGGCACAGCGGTACCATCGCCAGCAGCACTATCATAACGCTTCCGGACCAGGCAACCTGGCTGGCGGTGGCGTTGTACGTTGAGCCGGAAATCCAGGTCAGGATCTTCGCCATGCGCGGATCGCCGCTCGCCTGCAGCATCATCAGCAGCATAGTAAAGGCGGTGCTGAGCGCCATACCGGCCAGCAGCATGCGGTGCGGAGAAAATCCGCCGCGGCCAGAGGCAACCAGAATAATCATCAGCGTGGCCGCCGCACCGATACTCCCGGCAGGCATCAGCCAGCCAAACGCATTGCCCGGCACCAGGAAGAGCATCAGCACCACGCCAAAGGCCGCGCCGGAGCTGATCCCCAGCACTTCAGGGCTTGCCATCGGGTTGCCGGTCAGACGCTGAATAATACAGCCCGCCACCGCCAGCATCACCCCGGCAATCAGCGCGGAGAGAATACGCGGCCAGCGCCACTGCAGCAGTTCGTTGAGTAAGTCACCCGTTGCCCAGTGCCAGCCTGCGGCATCGCGCCCAAACGCGAGGGCGGCAAACGAGGCGATAAGCAACACCGCCAGACCAGCAAGGCTGAACCACAGCACCGACTGACGTTCAGCGTAGACCTTATCGCCCGCGTCCATCGCTGGGGCGCTAATGCTGCGCAGACGCGGGAGCAGCCACAGCAGCAGCGGCGCCCCAATAAGCGCCGTTGCCGACCCGGTAGACACTTCCATCCAGACGCGCGCCAGCCAGAGAATGATCTGATCGGAAAGCCAGAGGATCAACGCCCCGATCAGCGGCGCCAGCAGCAGACGTGCCAGAAGGCGACGCGCCCCGAGCATTTTCGCCAGCAGCGGCGCAAAGAGGCCGATAAACCCGATGATGCCAACCGCGTTAACCAGCAGAGCGCTTAACACAATCGCCAGCGTGAGCGCCGCCAGACGAGCCAGCGACAGCGCCAGCCCCAGGTTGCGCGCCACGCCATCATCCAGCCCCATCAGCGTCAGCGGGCGCAGCAGCAGCAGCGTGAGCACCACGCCGCCAAACAATTGTGGCCACAGGCGCTGGACGATACTCCAGTCGGTCTGGGTGAGCGTGCCGGTGCTCCACATAAACATGCTTTGCAGCTGATCGTGGTGAAACAGCACCAGCAGCTGGTTGATCGCACCGCAGTAGAGGCTGACGACCAGCCCGGCGAGGATCAGCGTGACCGGCGAGAGACGTTTTCCCCAGGCCACGCCAAAGACCAGCGCGCCCACGACGCAGGCGCCTGCCAGCGCGGCAAACTGAGAGGTTAATGCCCCCGGCAGCGTCCAGAGGGTGGTGATGGTGATCCCCAGCTGTGCCCCCGTCGCCACGCCCAGCGTGGTTGGCTCCGCCAGCGGGTTACGTAGCACCTGCTGGAACAGCACGCCCACCAGTCCCAGCCCCGCCCCGACCAGCAGGGAGATACTAAGACGCGGCAGCAGGCTGTAGTGGAACAACATCTGCTGAATATTGTCGATATCCGGAGCGGCAAACGCGGCCGCCCACTGCTCGCGCGGCAGTGCCGTGGAGAGGTTGAACCCGGTTAGCGCCAGCGCCGCCAGAAAAATCAGCCCCAGCAGCAGCGCCGGGAAACGGGCAATACGCGTACTCATGCTTTGCCCCCCATCACGTTGTCCAGCACGCGGGCAAAGTGCATTGCCGACAGCGTCGCGCCGTAAAACCATACCGCAGGGGCGCGCAGGAAGCGCTGCTCGCGCACGAACGGCATCGCCTGCCAGAGCGGGGTCGCCATCAGGGTTTGCATTTCACGCTCGTTGCCGTGGTCAAAGCACAGCACGTCGACGTCGCGAAACGCCGCCAGGCGGTCGATGCCCACGGCGGTGCTTCCCCAGAAAGTCATCTCGCCTTCCCAGGCGTTGCGAATGCCGAAGTTGTCGAGCACTTCCTGGAACAGGCAGTTCTTTCCAAAGACCAGCATATGGCGGGCATCCAGCAGCGTCACCATCAGCAAAGGCCGATCGCCACGGCGGGCAAAGCGCGGCTTAAGAGACTCAATCAGCGCGTCAAACTCATCGAGATGCTGTTTTGCTTCCGCTTCCCGGTTGAGGAACTGGGCCATCTCATGGATGGAATTTTTTGCCATGGTCAGCGGCTTTTTACCGTCGCTAAAGGAAAAGCCTCGTCCCGGCGCAATCTTCGCCATGATCTCTTCCGACGGGCCATACCCCGCAGACCAGAATAAATAAGACGGTTTCATCTGCGTGAGAAGCTCAAGGTTTGGCTCCGTGCGCAGACCGATGTCGATGACCGAGTCCGGCAGTTTTGGCTCATTCACCCACAGGGTGTAGTTGGGAATGTCGGCCACGCCGTAGGGCGTGATACCCAGGGCCATCATCAGCTCGACGGGTAACCACTCCAGCGCCACGATGCGGTGCGGATCGATAGCGGCGGCGCGGGCCGGGGCCATCTTCAACAGCAGCGGCGAGAGCGCCATGGCCGTCAGCAGGCGACGGCGGCTAATGTATGTTGAATCCAGCATCAGTAGACAAAGCTCACGGGAGCAGCCCCGGCAGGGTGAGGCAAAATACCCATCGGAATACCGTAAATATGTTCCAGCGTTTCGCTGCGCATCAGCTCAGACGGCGTGCCCTGAGCGATCATTTCACCGCCGCGCAGCGCGACGAGGTAGTCACAGTAGCGTGCCGCCATGTTGATATCGTGCAGGACAGCGATCACCGTCAGGCCGCGCTGCTGGCTTAAGCGATGCACCAGCGCCAGCACGTCGACCTGATGGGCGATATCCAGCGCAGAGGTCGGTTCATCCAGCAGCAGGCAGCGGCTGTCCTGCGCCACCAGCATCGCAATCCACGCCCGCTGACGTTCACCGCCGGACAGACTATCCACCAGGCGATGCGCCAGCGGTTTTAGCCCTACCAGCGCAATCGCCTCTTCTACTTTCTCCCGGTCGGCGACGCCGAAGCGGCCAAGCGCCCCGTGCCACGGATAGCGGCCAATCGCTACCAGCTCACGCACCGTCATCCCTTCCGCCTGCGGCAGCTGCTGCGGCAAGTAGGCCACCTTGCGGGCAAAGGCTTTACTGCTCCAGCCCTCCAGCGGCCGATCGTCCAGCAGAATATCCCCTTCAGAAGGTGGCTGGTGGCGTCCCAGCATCTTGAGCAGCGTGGATTTACCGGAACCGTTGTGGCCAATCAGGCCCGTCACTTTACCGGCAGGGAACGTCAGAGAGAGCGGATGCAACAGGGTGCGCCCGGGTACGCGAAAGGAGAGATTATTGAGCGTAAAGGTGGTGTCGGATTGCGTTTTATTATCCTGCATGTCAGCCAACTTAAATAAAAAGGGCACGGCGAACCGTGCCCATAAAGAGGTTAGAAGCGGAAGGTCGCGGTGGCGACAACCTGGCGTTCAGCACCCCAGAAGCAACCGTAGGTGTTGAAGCAGCTGGCAACGTACTCACGATCGAACAGGTTGTTCACGTGAAGCGCGACGTTTGATCCGGCCATGCCTACACGCGCCAGATCGTATCTGACCAGTGCATCAACCAGTGTATAGCTTCCAACAGTGAAGCTATTCGCCGGGTCACCTTTGCTGGAGCCGGTATAACGCACACCGGTACCCAGCGTCAGGCCAGACAGTGGGCCGTCAAACATCGTGTAATCACCCCACAGGGATGCCATATGTTTTGGTACCTGCGCCGGCGTGTTGCCTTTGTAGTTGGTGTCGGTGGTGTATTCCGCATCGGTATAGGTATAAGAACCGACAACGTTCACGCTGGCAGAGAGCGCCGCTTTCGCTTCCAGCTCTACGCCACGGGCGCGGATCTCGCCGCCTTCAACGGAGAAGGGTGAGCCAGTTGGGTCAGCCATCAGGTTGTTGGTTTTGGTCAGCTGATACACTGCACCGGTGATCACGATCGGACGATCGTTAGGCACGTATTTCACGCCCGCTTCGTACTGTTTGCCTTTAGACGGTGAGAATGGTTTACCTTGAGCGTCGGTCAGGGAAGCCGGTTCAAAGGATTCGCTGTAGCTGAAATAAGGAGTTACCCCGTTGTCGAACAGGTAGTTAACGCCGCCACGCCAGGTGAACTGAGTATCATCACGCTTGGCGGTGGTATTTAATACGCGGTTGTAGGACTCCTGATCGGCCCAATCGTAACGGCCGCCCAGTGTCACCAGCACTTTATCCCATTCGATCTGATCCTGAGCGTAAACGCCGGTCTGCTTCTGCTTGTTCAGCACCTGGTAAGCACCAGATGGTCCAGGGTGTGAACCGAAATCGAAATCGCCACGATCGAGATCGTAAATATCGGATGGCGCAACGGAGCCGGCGTAGCCGAACCAGGAGTTAATGTCATTACGCATGCGCATGAAATCAACGCCTGTCAACAGAGTATGGTCGAGAGCCCCCGTCGCGAACTTGCTCTGAAGCTGCGTATCAACGGTGAAGTTTTGCAGCTTCTCGTCATCGATCACATACTGGCGAGTCAGCGTATGCCCCCATTGTGACTGAGGAATGCTCGCGCAAGGGCTGGATGCCGGATTACTCGAATAGAGCGGATCGGAACACATGCCGTAGCCGTAAACGCTGTTTTGCGAGGTTTTGTTCTCGGCAAAGCGCAGATTCTGACGCACGGTGAAAGTATCGTTGAATTCGTGGTCGAAGCTGTATCCCACCATTTTCTGGTTACGGGAATAGGTGTTGTTCTTCGCGCCTTCATTGAAGTTAGTCGGCAGACGATCGCCGTTTGGCAGCGGGTCAACCGTCCCCTCTTTTGGCAGCCAGCCGTAGTAGCCCGTTTCAGGCTCGTTCTGGAAGTAGGAGAGGAACGTGAAGGTGGTTTTGTCATCCGGACGCCAGGAGAAGGATGGCGCGATGGCATAACGCTGCTCGCCCTTATCTTCCTGCTGCGAATTGTTCGAGCGCGCAACGCCCGTCAGGCGGTATGAATAGACACCGTCATCGTCGATCGCATCGCTGAAGTCAAAGCCTGTCTGGAACAGGCTGTCGGTACCCACTTTAAACTGGATCTCTTTCAGCGGCTCGGTTGTTGGGCGCTTACTTACCATGTTCAGCAGGCCGCCTGGGCTGCTTTTACCGTACAGAACGGAAACCGGACCGCGCATGATTTCGGCGCGCTCCAGCATGTACGGGTCAATTACCGCGTCGTTGTAGAAGTTCCCCTGCATTTTCATGCCGTCGAGGTAGTTGTTTTGGCTCTGGCCATCGGCCGCGAAACCGCGAATAACCAGGTAGTCGTAAGTATTGGAAGCACCACGGGTGCCTACTGCAACGCCCGGGGTATAGCTCAGGGCTTCTTTAACCGAACGCGGCTGGTGCAGCGCCATCTCTTCGGCCGTCACCACAGAAATAGACTGTGGAACCTTTTGAATTGGGGTGTCTGTTTTGGTACCGGTCGCAGATTGGCGGGCGGCGATAGTCGCAGCAGGTCCCCAGGCACTTTCCTGTGCAGCAGGTGCAGCGGTAACGGTAATAGTATCTTCTTTTTTCGGGGTTTCGGCAGCGTGAGCAAATGCAGACATGCCAGCAACCGCTGTGGCTACGACAACCGCGACTTTACGCAGCGACGTGTTAATTGGCTGAGCAGTATTGGAAAGCGCCATGTTTATCTCTGATGGAAAAGTGAATGATAACGTAAACGAGAATTATTATTATGACCGCAGAATAATATGCGAAACGCTGGTTGCATAGCAAGCAGTAAGCGGCCCTACAAGATTTAAGGGTTTAAGAATTAACCAGATGAAAAGAGAGGGTTAACGAAGTTAGTGAAATGATCCTTAGCCCGCCAGAGCGGGCAGGATGAATCAACGGTAAAAGAGCTCGAACGTCGCGACAGAATCGACTTTGCCGGCTTTTATCTCCCCCGTCCTGACGTAGCGAGCCTTGAGTGGGATCTCGACAGGAACGTTGTCCTGCGTGCCGGTTATCGCCGTATAGTTCCGATCGAACTGCAGTACAGTATCATTCTGGTCAAGGATCTGAATGCCGACGCCTTCAGCGGCGGAATCTCCGGAGGCGATCCCCAAAATATTGCCGTTCGTGACGCCCGTTGATCCCGCGCTGGTAAACTGATAATCCACCTTTGTGCCTGCCGCGCAGTCGGTGATCTCAATCTTAAAGCTGCCGTCCGTGAGGATGTCAGAGTATTGGCCGCTAAAGTCCTGGGTATTGACCGTTTTCAGCGGCACATAGATGTTGCGATTGACCAGGTTACAGGTGTTTGTGGTGATGCGAATAGTGGTGGGAGAGAAGCGCATTTCACCGATCGGCGCGTTGCCCATGATATCCATTGAGGTTAACCGTGAGGTATCAAGATCACCCTCCTGGATAGCGCCCGTGACGACCAGCTGGGCAGCGGCGCGAAATACAGATGTACTTGTCGAAGAGCCGTGGATCGATCCCAGAAATTGCATGGGCCGGACTAAATCCTGTTCAGTGTAACCGGGAAGCCGTTCGGTCGATGACGCCGCACGGATGCCAATACCCGGCACGTTGGTCTGATAAACCCCGCTCATCACACCTTCGCGCGCATCCGCATCCGTGAGGTACAAATACCCGCGTCGAATTTGCGCGTCACCGCTACAATCCACCGTCACCGCTTTACTCTCGACGCTGGCGTCATAAAGCACGGTGCCGACGGGCGTGTCGGGGGCGACAATAATGACCGGGGGAAGCTGAAACGTCACCACGGCATCCGCGTCAGCGCTGCCGTTGAAGGTACAATCTGCCCGGGCTGAATGGCAAAATGCCCCCGCCAGCACAAGCAGTACCGGTGGCAGGTATGTGTTAACGATACGACGTAGATTCATGAAATACCTCAGTTAAGGCAGTTGACCGTGGTTTTTACGATCCCTGCCGGGCTGTGCGAGGGAAGATCCAGCGTCCCGTGACACTGCCGATCGCGCTCTTCTCCCCACTGCACGCTAAACGTTGTTTTGCCGGACAGCCCTGTCAGGTAAACCTCCCCGTCATCACCCACGATGGCCGTGGTGTTGTCCAGCGCCACCAGGGCACCAAACGGCACGGGCTTACCCGCGTAAAGCAAGGTCACCAGCGCGCGTCGTCCCACGCGCGCGTCGAACGTGGCCGGCACTGCCGCCCCTTTCGTCGGCACGAGATCCAGCGTTGCCGCGTCGATATCAATATCTTCTCGATCCTGCGTATTCACGGTGATGACGTTGTGCCGATAGGCCGTCAGAGAAGGAACAATCGCGTTACCAAAACGGTCCGTCGTGATGCCGCGCCCGTTTTGCACTTTGACGTTATCACCATCTTTAATGTGCACAATGGCGAAGGCGTCGCGTACGGGTTGACCCAGCGTCACGCCATGCTCGTGAGCAACGATTGACCCCTGAGCGCTGTAGTTCCACTGCCGATTGTTACCACCGTAGCTGTACCCCATCCCTACCTCACCGGAAGCCCCGCGATAACGCCCGGACAGGCTGCCGCCGTAACCCGTATCCTGGTTGGCATAGGTCTGCTGGAGGTTGTAGCTCAGCTTATTGTCCTCCAGCGCGGTACCGCCAAGCCCAACCTGATGCGAGACAAATCCGCCACTGGAGGTATTGGCACTGTAGGTTGCCCAGGAATTCGGCAGCCACTTTGATAACGGAATGTTGACCGTCAACGCCATTTGCCGGTCGGTATCGGCATCTGGCGTGCGGGTCAGGTTGTAACTTATCGACCAGGTGATGTCGCGCCAGCTGGAGCTGAACCCCGCGCTGACGCTACGCTCATGGCCGTCCATATCCCAGTAGTCCTGCTGATAGCCGTTGAGATAGGCCGAGCCCCAGTCAGAAACCCGCTGGGAAAGGTTGAGCTGCATGCGGCTACGGCGGTTATTAGTTCTGCGGTAGGTATAAATGCCGTCATCGATTTCGCTGTCACGCTGATCGATAGCTTCCTGAAAGGTATAGAACCCCGATGTGGAGTAGCGATAGCTGGCAAGCGTGATGGTGGTATCCGTATCGGGAATATCTTTTGAATACTGCGCCCGCCAGGATAAACCGCTGGCATCGTCACGCCCGTCATCAAACGCGGTACGCGCGGCCGTGAGGTCGACAGAGGCGGAGCCGAAATGCCCCAGATCGGCACCGAGCCCCAGCAGCAGCGCGTGATACAGTGATGAACCCAGCGCGCCGGTATACGCCGTGACGCCGTAAGGCAGACCATAGATGGCCGTGCCTTGCGCAAAGGTGGGTTCGTCTTCACCTTCATTACCGCGATAGCGCCCTGCGGCCAGCGAATACTTAAAGCCGCCTTCCCGCTGTAACACCGGCACCGACGCGCTGGCCTGGATGAAGCTATGCTCGCTGCCGTCCGCCTCTTCGACGGTCACTTCCAGATCGGCTCCGGATGTTACCTGACTTAAATCGCGGATCTCGAACGGCCCCGGTGAGACGTTTGTCTGATAGATGGTGTAGCCGTTTTGCTTGATAGTGACTTTCGCATCGCTATTGGCAATACCGCGCACGACGGGCGCAAAGCCCTGCTGACTAACAGGCAGCATAGAAGTATCCGTTTCCAGCTTCACGCCGGTCATCTGGACGCTGTCAAAAAGTTCACCATTGGTATATGTCTGACCAATCTCAAGCTGACTTTTCAGCGTTTTGATGTCGCGTTGTAACGTGCTGGCAATGCCCTCCCAGCCGGAAGCGTCGCTCCAGGTGCTGTTATTCCGCAGCCGCCACGCCCCAAGGTTAATCCCCGACTCCAGGCCAAGCCAGGTCGAAGAGGTTTTGCCCGAACTGTAGTGCTGCTGAGAACCGCTGAGTTGATAGCTTGTCCAGGCGGCAGGCGCGCCGTCATCCCAGAATTTTGGATGTATCGCGCCAGCGGCAGCATGGTCGCGATACGCCTGCGGGATGACCAGCTTCAGGGTCTGATCATCCTGATTGTATTCGTAACGGGCATTTTCAATGAAATGGGAGATATCGCGGACATAAGCGCCGTCATCCAGATCTTTTAAGTCCGGGATCGTGTCGACTTTCACGCCGTAATCGCGCAGATCCGCTTTCGTCAGCTCCGGCAGCAGGCGCTGTTTATCGTCAGACAGCACGAAAGCGATGGGACGTTTATCCACTACATCCCGATCCCACATAACAGTCGTAAGGTAGCTTCCGGCAAGTAGCCCGTTATCGTTAATGAAGTTTTTTAATGTAGAGGTATTTTCGAGGGGCGTATCCAGCTCAAGGATCCGCAGGTTAAATTCGTCATCAGCACTTGCAGGCTGGATCGCGGCGAGCAGCGTCAGCGCGATCCCGTACAGTACCTGTTTGTGAAGCAGAGATGACGACATAAAATACCAACATGATGATTTAAAGAGCCTGCTTGCGCTGTGGGGTTTGCCCACCGAAATCATTGATTGCCGTCCAGGTCACCGCGCCCTTTGCTGAATTCGGTAGCGCGAAACGCTGCTCGCTGAACGGAGCCACCATCATTGAAATGGCGCCTGGCGTGGTTTTGGTCTCTTTCACCGGAACACTTTTCCCACCAACGGCCAGCTCGCCAAACGAGACGTAAAACGGGGTCGGGTTGTTTGCAATTAGCGTGTCGCCCTGACGCTGGAATGTGATTTTTGCGTAGGCTTCCAGGGCATCGCTTTCCTTCAGCTGAGCCGGACGCCAGAAAAGCTTCAGGCGCGTTTTCATCGCAAATTGCAGCGTGTTTTTCTCTTTCAGCTCCGGCGAGAGTGCCGATACGGATTTAACGTTTGCCAGAAACAGAGATTCCCGGTCTGCGGGCAGGCTTTTTTTATCGCCGGTAAAAATAACGTGCAAAAGGGTTTGACGATTTTCCTGCAATTTGTAAACAGGAGGAGTAATAATAAATGGCGCTTTCGCATCATTGGGGTAACTGACCCAGCTTTGCACCAGATAACGTGTATGCGGATCTTTATTTTTAAGTGCTATCTGAACTTCTGATTTATTCGATGGATAAATAATTCGCGTACCACCGAGAACAACACTTGCCTGTACTGAACAGCAGGAAATAATTAAACAACCACATAACAATTTAAATAAAGTCTTCATACAATGTTCCAAAAAGGCAGCCGTTCAGGCTGCCCGTCATTGCTTAGCGATAGACAACCTCGAATGTTGCAGAGGAGGAGTAATGGCCCGCGGTTGGCGCGGTATCCCCCACCTGAATCACTTTCGCGGTGTAGTTAAAGACAGAAGCCGTTGCCCCGGTCGCATCGTTATTCACATCGGTACCCGTATCCGGTACTGAACCGTCGAAAACAACATCGCCTTTAGCGCCGTTCTCATTGCTTACGATGATGCCAACGTTGGTCGCATTGCCTGCGCCAGTCAGATCGTTCTTCAAGCGCTTGTTAGCGGCGTCTGTTGTTGTGCCGCTAAACTTGAGGTTCAGTTTAGCGACCAGCGGATCACATTTTTTCACTTCAATCTTAAAGGCTTTTGAGGTGCCAACCGTACCGTCAGCGCCAAAATCCGAAGGATAGGTATCTGCGAAAGTGACGGTGGAAGCGTTAGTCCCTGTGCCATCAACGTTAATTTCACAGGTATCGGCAACAATTTTTCCGGCGAAGTTCACCGTACCGGAATCGTTTGATGCAAATACAGGCAGAGACAGCGCGGCCATAACGCTTCCGGCTAAAAATGTAGCGACAACTTTTTTGTTCATGAAAAATATCCTTATATTTGACAATTGTGGCATCCATTCGCACTACAAATATTTTGAGTCGAAATGTTATCCAGCATGTTACACATGACTGACTAAATAGGAATATCCTTTGAGCCAGTGAATTTCTTATGGCGATTACATCAGATTATTCTTCATTGTGTCCAGAGAGGATAAAGTTACGCAACATGTAGAAGATTTCAAATGCATGTTTTAGATGAAAAAAATGAGAACTTAAAAATTCTAAATTAGATATTTAATTTTTTTAAAAATTGCAGAATGTAAAAAACAAAAAAGCCGCTTTATATTAAAGCGGCTTTTTATTCAGGGAATTAATTAATTCCCACCAAACATATCCTTGATCCAGCCGGCCACGCCATCACTGTCTTTCTTCTCGTTCTGCTGCTGGGCCGGTTGTTGCTGCGGCTGCTGCGGCTGAGAAGATTGATCGAACGGGTTGCCCGTTGGCTGTTCAGGCTGGCTCTGCTGGCACAGTGAGTCCGGGTTGGTCGTCCAGACCGGCAGGGTACGCATCCCGCCGCCGCAGATAAAGTTCCCGGAACCATCCACGCCCATATCGACGATATCTTCCGGCGCGACCAGGTTCAGCGGCACAGGTGACTGGTTCGCCAGGTAGCGCTGGTAAATCGACATCGCCCCGCTCGCCCCGTAAAGTTTGGTCGGCTGGTTGTTGTCACGGCCTACCCAGGTGATCACCACTTCACGGCCATCAATACCGGCAAACCAGGTATCGACGTTGTTGTTGGTGGTCCCGGTTTTACCCGCCAGATGCAGACCAGGATACTTCGCCCCCAGCTGACGACCGGTACCGCGCTGCACAACCTGCTGCATCGTCCACAGCGTCATGTAGGCCGCCTGCGCAGGAACGGCACGTTCAGCCTGCGGGAAGCTCTGATACAGCACGGAGCCATCTTCGGCAATCACCGAACGCAGGGCAGAGAGCGGTGCGCGGTTACCCCCGCTGGCAATGGTCTGGAACGCCTGCGCCACTTCGATCGGCGTCAGGTTAAGCGCCCCCAGAATCATCGCCGGAACAGGGTGCAGCTGATCTTTCGGTACGCCCAGCTTCTGCCAGGTGTCGACAATGGCCGGCAGGCCCAGCGCCATACCGAGGTTAACCGTAGGTACGTTCATGGAGCGGGTTAACGCATCCACCAGCATCACCTGGCCGCTGAACTGTTTATCATCGTTCTGCGGTGACCAGACCTGGCCGTTAGGCTGACGCAGGGAGATTGGCGCATCGGCGATCCAGGTGTTCAGGCGATACAAATTCGGCTGGCTCAGCGCGGTGAGATAGGTCGCCGGTTTAGCCAGAGAGCCAATCGAACGACGCGCCTGCATCGCGCGGTTGTAGCCCGCATACTGCGGCTCTGCGCCGCCCACCATCGCGCGCACTTCGCCGGTGTTACGGTCAACCACCACCATCGCGGTTTCCAGATCGCTCAGCTTGCGCTGTTTCTTCAGCACCGGAATGCCTTCCACCGCCGCTTTTTCTGCCGCGTCCTGGGCTACCGAGTCAAAGGTTGTGAAGATCTTCACGCCGGAGAGATCTTTGACCTTATCACCGAGCTTGCTTTGCAGCTCCTGGCGCACCATCTGCATGAAAGCAGGCTGCGGAGAGATCACCCCACCGCGCGGCTGCACGCCCAGCGGACGTGCGCTAAGCATGTCGTATAATTCCTGGTCAATCACCTGCTGCTGTTGCAGCAGACGCAGTACCAGGTTACGACGCTCCAGCGCCAGTTTCGGGTTGCGCCACGGGTTATAAATGGACGCCCCTTTCACCATGCCCACCAGCAGCGCCTGCTGGTCAAGGCTGAGCTCTTCCACCGGACGGCCAAAGTAGTACAGGCTCGCCAGTGGGAAGCCGCGGATCTCGTTATCGCCGCTCTGGCCGAGGTACACCTCGTTCATGTACAGCTCAAGGATACGATCCTTGCTGTAGCGCGCATCCATCAGCACGGCCATATACGCTTCGTTGGCTTTACGCCAGTAAGAACGCTCGCTGGAGAGGAACAGGTTCTTCACCAGCTGCTGGGTAAGCGTACTCGCCCCCTGCACGGTACGACCCGCAGTCAGGTTCGCCAGCACCGCACGGCCGATGGAGTAGAGACTGATACCGTCGTGCTCGTAGAAATGGCGGTCTTCGGTTGCCAGCAGGGTATCCACCAGCAGATCCGGGAAGCCGTTACGCGCCACGAACAGGCGCTGTTCGCCATTGGCGGACGAGAGCATGGTGATCAGACGCGGATCAAGACGGAAGAAACCGAACTGGCGGTTATTGTCCATGTTCTCAATGGTTTCCAGCCGATCGCCGTCAAAAGTCAGACGCGCGCGCACCTGCCCCTCTTTGCTGTCCGGGAAGTCGAACGGGCGGCGGATCATCTCAATGCTCTTCGCCTGGACGGTAAATTCGCCCGGGCGGGTCATTTTCGTGACCTGACGATACTGCGTAGCTTGCAGCAGTTTCACCATCTCGTTCTTGCTAATGGACATGTCCGGCTCAAGGTTCACCATGCGACCATACACTGCCGCCGGCAATTGCCAGACTTTCCCGTCGATACGGCTGCGGATCTTCTGATCCAGATAAACGCCGTAAATCGCGATCAGCACAACAAAAACAATGAAAAGCTTCAGCAGCAGCCAGAACCAGCCGCGCTTCCCACGAGGCTTACGCCCTTTGCCTTTTCCTTTACGCGGCATGGGTTCTTCATCCTCATAATCGTCTTCATAGTCATCGTCATACTCCTCATCTCTGAGGCGACGACGGCTTACCTTTTCTTTCGCCGGACGCGCGGGTTTTCCCTTACGTCCTATTGGCTCGCGGTCATTCCCCGCCATGCTTTTTCTCCGCAACTTTCAGGCGCAAAGGCCAGATTTTCCTTTCTTTCACAGGTCTGTGGAAGAAGAAATCTCTCAAAATAAACAGCAAGACTTTCCTGTCAGGAATACTTCTTCGTCCGCCGCGTCGGCGCCGTATTCGCCGGATCGTCCGGCCAGACGTGTTTGGGATACCGTCCCTTCATCTCTTTCTGCACGTCACGGTAGCTCCCGGCCCAGAACGCCCCCAGATCGCGAGTGATCTGCAGGGGGCGATGCGCAGGCGAGAGCAGCTCAAGCACCAACGGCACCCGCCCTTCCGCAATAGACGGCGTGGTTGCCTCACCAAACATCTCCTGCATCCGAACCGCCAGCGCCGGAGGATTATCCTCATGATAACGAATGGCAATCCGGCTCCCGGTGGGCACAGTGTAATGCCCAGGAAGCTCACTATCCAGACGTTGACGTAATGACCAGTCCAGTAAATTCTGTAACGCGGTCTTAACATCAAGCGCCTTAAGGGCGCGCAGAGAGTGCACGCCGCTCATTTGCGGCAGCAGCCACTGCTCAAGCGTCGCGAGCAGCTTCTCATCATCCACCGCGGGCCAGCCGTATTCCGGTAGCCACTTCGCGGCGCAGTGCAGACGAATGCGATACTGTTCAGCTTCCGGCGTCCAGTTCAGAACGTTAAGGCCCTTTTCCCGAATGCCGTTCAGCATTGCCTGGTGTAACTCTTCTTCCGACGGCTTCGCCAGCGGTTTCGTCCCGAGGATCAGTTTGCCAATCTGACTACGCCGAAACGCCTTTAGCGTCCCCTGAGCGTCATCCCATTCCACGATGTCCGATTGCTGGAGCAGCTGCGGGCAGGTACGCGTCAGGGCATCTATGTCCACGGCAATCGCCTGTAAAATACGGGCATCAGGAGACTGGCTGCCCTGAAGCAGGAGCGGCGCGATCAGCCATTCATGTCGCGTCAGGGCATCATCGCTGTCCAGCATCGCCCCCATGCCGTTTGCCAGCTGGTAGCGTCCATCCAGCCCGCGGCGGCGCGCAATCCTGTCCGGGAAGGCCAGCGCCAGAAGGGAGGCAATCTTATCGCCGTCAGGTGAACCGCCCCGGCAGTTCAGGCGTTTGCACAGCTGCTGCGCCCGCTGCTGCCAGTTTCCCTGATTGCGCGAAAACGCCTGCCCCAGATCGCTGCTGCCTCCGCGCGGCGGCTCCTCAAGAATAGCCACCAGTTTCGCCGCTGTGGCAATTTCATCTTCGCCCTGAGCGGCCACCAGCATCGCCGCCAGACGCGGATCGTTGCCCAGCGCCGCCATTTTCTGACCGCGCGCCGTCAGACGTTCCCCTTCCAGCGCGCCAAGCTGGGTGAGCAGGCTGCGCGCGGCGGCGAGATTCACGACAGGCGGTGGATTAAGCCAGGTGAGCTGTTCAGGATCCGGGCAGCCCCACAGCAGGAGATCCATCACCAGCCCGGAGAGATCGCTTTGTAAAATCTCCGGCGTGCTTTGCTGTGCCACGCGTTCAGCCTGCTCCGCGCTGGTCAAATGCAGGCAAATACCCGGCTCTAGACGCCCCGCACGGCCCGCGCGCTGCACCATTGACGCCTGACTGATGCGTTGTGTCAGCAATTTAGTCAGCCCGGTGCGCGGATCAAAGCTCGCCACCCTCTCCTGCGCGCTATCCACCACCAGGCGAATGCCTTCGATGGTTAAACTGGTTTCGGCAATGTTGGTTGCCAGCACGACTTTACGCTGCCCCGCCGGGGCGGGAAGGATGGCTTTACGCTGCTCGGTCAACGACAGGGCGCCATAGAGCGGGCAAAGCAGTACGTCACTGCCCACCCTGGAGGCCAGCCGCTCCTGCACGCGCTGAATCTCCCCCACGCCGGGCAAAAACAGCAGCAGCGAGCCGGGCGTCTGGCGAAGCAGGTCAGCAGTGGCAATAGCTACCGCTTCGTCAAAGCGCTGATGGGCAGGAAGCGGCTGATAGCGACGCTCAACAGGAAATGCCCGTCCTTCTGAGCTGATGACCGGCGCATCGGGTAATGTCTGTCGTAGCCGCTCGTTATCCAGCGTCGCCGACATAATCAGCAGCCGCAGATCGTCGCGCAGCCCCTGCTGAACGTCGAGCAACAGCGCGAGGGCCAGATCGGCCTGCAGGCTGCGCTCGTGGAATTCATCCAGGATCACCAGCCCGACGCCGTTCAACTCCGGGTCGTTTTGCAGCATGCGGGTAAGAATGCCCTCGGTGACCACCTCAAGCCGCGTGGACGGGCCGACGCAGGTTTCGGCGCGCATCCGGTAGCCTACCGTTTCACCCGGTTTTTCATTCAGCAGTTCCGCCAGGCGCTGCGCCACGTTGCGCGCGGCTAGCCTGCGCGGCTCCAGCAGGATAATTTTCCCGGCAATCTTCCCCTCTTTAAGGATCTGCAGCGGCAGCCAGGTAGATTTACCCGCCCCCGTAGGCGCGTTAAGCAAAACCTGCGGGGCATGTTGTAAGGCAGCGAGAAGCTCAGGAAGAACGACGGCGACCGGCAATGAGGACACTAACAGCTCCAGAGGGTTAACATTAGTCGGCGTACATTGTAGCATCGGCGCATATCATTACCGAGTCCCCCGTATGTCTGATTCGAAACGGCTGTTTTTTGCCATTGAATTGCCCACCACCCTACAGCGGCAAATCGTTCGCTGGCGCGCGGAACATTTTCCACCGGAGGCGGGCCGACCCGTTGCGGCGGCAAACCTGCACCTGACGCTGGCCTTTTTGGGTGACGTGAGCGCCGAAAAACAGCGGGCATTAGCCGCCATGGCCGGGCGTATTGCCCAGCCGGCGTTTACGCTGCACCTTGACGATGCGGGTCAGTGGCTGCGTTCGCGCGTGGTCTGGCTGGGTACGCGCCAGCCGCCGCGCGGGTTGTTACAGCTCGCCAATATGTTGCGCGCGCAGGCAGCGCGTAGTGGCTGTTACCAGAGCCCGCAGCCGTTTCATCCGCACGTCACGCTCCTGCGCGATGCCGGGCAGGCCGTTGCCATTCCGCCGCCGGGTTTTCACTGGGCTTTTCCGGTTAATGAATTCGCGCTTTATGAATCCGTCTTTGCACGGGGACGCACCCGCTACAGGCCGCTACAGCGCTGGACGTTGGGCGACACCACAAGGAATTCCGATGAAGTTTAGTCCTGCACTCCAGTCCGCCACGCTGATCCAACGCTATAAACGCTTCCTCGCCGACGTAGTGACGCCGGAAGGCGAAGAGCTCACCCTGCACTGCCCCAACACCGGCGCCATGACCGGTTGCGCCGCGCCGGGTGACACGGTCTGGTATTCCACTTCAGAAAATACTAAACGCAAATATCCCCATACCTGGGAAATAACCGAAACGCAAAACGGGGCGTTTATTTGTGTTAATACTCTGCGTGCAAATCAGCTGGTTAAGGAAGCGCTGACGAATGGCGCCATTCCCGAACTGGTGGGTTACGGTACGCATAAAACAGAAGTGAAATACGGCGATGAAGGCAGCAGAATTGACTTCATGTTACAGGCGGAAGGCCGTCCTGAGTGCTATATTGAAGTAAAATCAGTGACGTTAGCGGAACAGGAAAACGGCTTCTTTCCGGATGCGGTAACGCTACGCGGGCAGAAGCATCTGCGAGAGCTAATGAGTGTTGCGGCGGCGGGCAAACGCGCCGTATTGCTGTTTGCGGTGTTGCATACAGCGATTGAACGGTTTTCCCCTGCCCGCCATATCGATCCTAAATACGCACAACTGTTGAATGAGGCACAAAAGCAGGGGGTAGAGGTTTTAGCTTATAAAGCGGAACTTTCTGCCGATAATATGACTCTGAGATCGTCTCTTCCCATTGTCTTATAAGGGATTAGACGATTGATGAATAAGTGTTCTGGCCGCGTGCGCAAATACGCTTTTCCTCACAGGCTTGTCAAGTGTTACGTTTAGATAATTGCCATACGGAAAAGCATCTGCTATTTATAGCGACCTGATTTTTCCCCCAACACGGGGATCGATAGTGCGTGTTAAGGAGAAGCAACATGCAAGAAGGGCAAAACCGTAAAACATCGTCCCTGAGTATTCTCGCCATCGCTGGGGTGGAGCCGTATCAAGAGAAGCCGGGCGAAGAGTATATGAACGAAGCCCAGCTGTCGCACTTCAAGCGTATTCTTGAAGCATGGCGTAATCAACTCAGGGATGAAGTGGATCGCACCGTTTCGCATATGCAGGATGAAGCTGCTAACTTCCCGGATCCGGTAGACCGTGCCGCTCAGGAAGAAGAGTTCAGCCTCGAACTGCGTAACCGTGACCGCGAACGCAAGCTGATCAAAAAGATCGAGAAAACGCTGAAAAAAGTCGAAGACGAAGATTTTGGCTACTGCGAATCCTGCGGTGTTGAAATCGGTATTCGTCGCCTGGAAGCGCGTCCAACCGCCGATCTGTGCATCGACTGTAAAACGCTGGCCGAAATCCGCGAAAAACAGATGGCCGGCTAACGCCAGCGCTGTTTATACACTTCAAAGGCGGGAGTCTCTCCCGCCTTGTTACTGTTGATATGTCTGAATCACACTATATCGGGCGCTTTGCGCCATCTCCTTCCGGTGAATTACACTTCGGCTCATTAATTGCCGCGCTTGGCAGCTACCTGCAGGCTCGCGCCAGTCAGGGTAAATGGCTCGTCCGCATCGAAGATATTGACCCTCCGCGTGAAGTTCCCGGTGCTGCAGACACCATTCTGCGTCAGCTGGAACATTACGGTCTTCACTGGGACGGCGACGTTCTGTGGCAGTCACAACGTCATGAGGCTTATCGGGAACGTCTGGCCTGGCTCAGCGCTCAGGGGCTCTCCTATAACTGCACCTGCACCCGCGCGCGTATCCAGAGCGTGGGAGGTGTGTATGACGGCCACTGCCGCACGCTGAATCTTCCCCCGGAAAATGCCGCCGTACGCTTGCTACAGCGCGCGCCCGTCACCCGCTTCCACGATCGGCTCTCCGGTGAGATTAGGGCGGATGAACGTCTGGCATGTGAAGATTTTATTATTCACCGTCGTGATGGTCTGTTTGCGTATAACCTGGCGGTGGTCGTCGACGATCATTTCCAGGGCGTGACGGAAATTGTGCGCGGGGCGGACCTGGTCGAACCGACCGTACGGCAAATCTCGCTTTATCATCAGTTTGGCTGGACGGCGCCGGATTACATTCATCTGCCGCTGGCGGTCAATGCGCAGGGCGTTAAGCTCTCCAAGCAAAACCACGCCCCGGCCCTGCCAGACGGCGATCCGCGTCCTGTTTTGATCGACGCGCTGCGATTTCTCAACCAGAATGTAACCAACGAATGGCAGGATCTGCGCATTGACGAATTGCTGAAAATAGCCATTGCCAACTGGACGCTCGCGGCAGTGCCAAAAATCCAGCATTCTCAAATGCGTTGCGCTGAGCTATGATTAGCCGCTTTTTTCATAACAAAACACACTACGAGGTGTACCATTTTTACCCGAGTCGCTAATTTTTGCCGTAAAGTGCTAAGCCGCGAAGAGAGCATGGCGAACGACGCTATTGCACAGCCACACATGTCGGTTATTCCGCGTGAGCAGCACAATATTTCCCGCAAAGATATCAGTGAAAATGCCCTCAAGGTACTCTATCGTCTGAATAAAGCGGGCTACGAGGCCTATCTCGTTGGCGGTGGGGTGCGTGATTTACTGCTGGGCAAAAAACCTAAAGATTTCGACGTGACGACCAGCGCCACGCCCGAGCAGGTGCGTAAATTATTCCGCAACTGCCGTCTCGTTGGCCGCCGTTTCCGTCTGGCTCACGTGATGTTTGGGCCGGAAATCATCGAAGTGGCGACCTTCCGCGGCCACCACGAAGCGGGTGCATCCGACCGCACCACGTCACAGCGCGGCCAGAACGGTATGCTGCTGCGCGACAATATCTTCGGCTCTATCGAAGAAGATGCCCAGCGTCGCGACTTCACCATCAATAGCCTTTATTACAGCGTGGCGGATTTCACCGTGCGTGATTACGTCGGCGGCATGCAGGACCTGAAAGAGGGTCTGATCCGCCTGATCGGCACGCCGGAAACGCGCTATCGTGAAGATCCGGTGCGCATGCTGCGCGCCGTGCGTTTTGCCGCCAAGCTGAACATGCGCATCAGTCCGGAAACCGCAGAGCCGATCCCGCGTCTGGCGACGCTGATTAACGACGTGCCGCCTGCCCGCCTGTTTGAAGAGGCGCTGAAGCTGCTGCAGGCCGGCTACGGGTTCGAAACCTACAAACTTCTGCGCGAATACAACCTGTTCCAGCCGCTGTTCCCGACCATTACCCGTTACTTCACCGAAAACGGTGACAGCCCAATGGAGCGGATGATTGCGCAGGTACTGAAAAATACCGACACCCGCATCCATAACGATATGCGCGTGAACCCGGCATTCCTGTTTGCGGCAATGTTCTGGTACCCGCTGCTGGAAACGGCTCAAAGAATCACCCAGGAGAGCGGCCTCGCCTATTACGATGCCTTCGCGCTGGCCGCGAACGATGTATTGGACGAAGGGTGCCGCACGCTGGCTATCCCAAAACGTATTACCACGCTGGTGCGCGACATCTGGCAGCTTCAGCTGCGCATGTCCCGCCGTCAGGGCAAACGTGCCTGGAAGCTGATGGAGCATCCAAAGTTCCGCGCCGCCTTCGACCTGCTGTCGCTGCGTGCGGAAACTGAACGCAATCAGGAGCTGCAGCGCCTGGCGCAGTGGTGGGCCGAATTCCAGGTTTCCGCCCCGCCGGAGCAGAAAGATATGCTGACCGGGCTGGATGAAGAACCTGCCCCGCGTCGCCGTCATCGTCGTCCGCGCAAACGCGCACCGCGTCGTGAAGGGACAGCATGACCCTCGCGTATATCGCCATCGGCAGCAATTTAGCCTCTCCGCTGGAGCAGGTGAATGCTGCCGTACAGGCGCTGGGTGAGATCCCGCAAAGCCGTATCGTGGCGGTCTCCTCCTTTTACCGCACGCCGCCGCTAGGCCCGCAGGATCAGCCTGATTATCTGAACGCCGCCGTGGTGCTGGAAACATCCCTCGATGCCGAAACGCTGCTGGACAACACTCAGCGCATCGAACTGCAGCAGGGGCGCGTACGCAAAGCCGAACGCTGGGGGCCGCGCACGCTTGATCTCGATATTATGCTGTTCGGCCATGAGGTGATTAACACTGAACGCCTCACCGTACCGCATTACGACATGAAAAATCGTGGCTTTATGCTCTGGCCGCTCTTTGAAGTGGCGCCCGATCTCACCTTCCCGGAAGGCATCCCGCTCAAGGCCGTTCTGGACAACCTGAACGCGGAAAGACCCGCTCGCTGGTGATCCTCTTCCCTCACCGGTTGACCACAAAATAATTGTGGTTAATCGGTTGCCTAAAATCATTGTTCCCTCGAATGTTACTGTTAGAATGCGCAAAGATTCGCTTTTGGGCTATCAGGAAACAGTATGAAACCAACCACCATCTCCTTACTGCAGAAATGCAAACAGGAAAAAAAACGCTTCGCCACCATCACCGCGTATGACTACAGCTTCGCCAAACTGTTTGCCGAAGAGGGGATCAACGTCATGCTGGTCGGAGATTCGTTAGGGATGACGGTACAAGGACATGATTCCACCCTGCCGGTCACGGTCGAAGATATTGCATATCACACCCGTGCGGTACGCCGCGGTGCGCCAGGCTGCCTTCTGCTTTCCGACCTGCCGTTTATGGCCTATGCCACGCCAGAGCAGGCATTTGAAAACGCGGCGGCAGTGATGCGCGCTGGTGCTAACATGGTCAAAATTGAAGGCGGCGCCTGGCTGGTGGAGACGGTGAAAATGCTCACCGAACGCGCCGTGCCGGTGTGTGGTCATTTGGGCCTGACCCCGCAGTCCGTCAACATCTTTGGCGGGTATAAGGTGCAGGGCCGCGGCGACGCAGCGCATACGCTGTTTGAGGATGCCCTGGCGCTGGAAGCCGCAGGCGCCCAGCTGCTGGTGCTGGAGTGCGTGCCGGTTGAGCTGGCGAAACGCATCACCGACGCACTCTCCATTCCGGTGATTGGTATTGGTGCAGGCAACGTGACCGACGGTCAGATTCTGGTGATGCACGACGCCTTTGGTATTACTGGTGGGCATATCCCGAAATTTGCCAAAAATTTCCTCACTGAAGCGGGCGACATGCGCGCTGCGGTCAGGCAGTATATTGCCGACGTTGAATCCGGTGTTTACCCGGGTGAAGAACACAGTTTCCATTAAGGAGTCTCGTTGTGCTAATCATTGAAACCCTGCCGCTGCTTCGCCAGCATATCCGCCGCGCGCGTCAGGAAGGTAAACGTATCGCACTGGTCCCGACCATGGGCAACCTGCATGACGGCCACATGAAGCTCGTCGACGAAGCCCGTGCGCGAGCAGATATCGTGGTGGTCAGTATCTTCGTGAACCCCATGCAGTTCGACCGCGCCGACGATCTGGCACGCTATCCGCGCACTCTGCAGGAAGATTGCGAGAAGCTCAAAAAACGCCACGCGGATATCGTCTTCTCACCTGCACCGGCGGACGTTTACCCGCAGGGTACCGAAGAGGCGACCTACGTTGACGTCCCGGGCATTTCTACCATGCTGGAAGGAGCAAGCCGTCCGGGCCACTTCCGCGGCGTCTCCACCATCGTCAGCAAGCTATTTAACCTGGTGCAGCCGGACGTTGCCTGCTTCGGTGAGAAAGATTTCCAGCAGCTGGCGCTGATCCGCAAGATGGTTGCTGACATGGGTTACGATATTGAGATCGTCGGCGTACCGATTGTGCGTGCGAAAGACGGTCTGGCACTCAGCTCGCGGAATGGTTACCTGACCGCCGAACAGCGTAAAATCGCGCCGGGCCTGAGCAAGGTTATGAACACCATGGCAGAGCAGATGCTGGCAAAAGAGTTAACAGCAGAAGAGATTATTGCCCTTGCCGAGCAGGCGCTTAACGATAAGGGCCTTCGTGCTGACGACGTACAAATTCGTGATGCTGATACGCTGCTGGAATTAACCCAGAACAGCAAGCGCGCAGTCATCCTGGTGGCGGCATGGCTCGGCCAGGCACGCCTGATTGACAATAAAGTGGTTGAGCTGGCGTAGTTCTTCACCCTTGATAATTAAAGGTAAACGTAATGATTCGCAAAATGCTGCAAGGTAAGCTTCACCGTGTGAAAGTCACGCAGGCCGACCTGCACTATGAAGGCTCCTGCGCCATTGACCAGGATTTTCTCGACGCGGCGGGTATCCTTGAAAACGAAGCGATTGATATCTGGAACGTGAACAACGGTAAACGCTTCTCTACTTATGCGATTGCCGCCGAGCGCGGTTCTAAAATCATCTCCGTTAACGGCGCTGCGGCGCACTGTGCGGACGTGGGCGACATTGTGATCATCGCCAGCTTCGTGATGATGTCTGACGAAGAAGCCCGCCGCTGGCAGCCTAAAGTGGCCTACTTCGAAGGCGACAATGAAATGAAGCGCACCGCAAAGGCGATTCCGGTTCAGGTTGCCTGATTCTAACAAGGAGCGGAACCCTCTGGATCCGCTCCTTAACAGGAAAAAACACATCATTGTGAATTATGTAAATAGCATCTCTTTACTCATTTCTCTTATTTTCACCTCTCTTTTCGCGTCTTCTTTCTTCAATAAACATTCCCCTCAGTTATATACGAAGGGAAAATGATCAATGTCATTAATAATCCAAGCCTGCCAATAGCATATCAACGCAATAAAAAATAACCCCCAGTGTTTTTTTTGAGATCATTTTCAAGATCTTTTTCAATGACTTATCAATCTTTAATTTTTTCTAATTATAACTTTTAGTAATTCTAAATACCCAACGTATACAGAGATCCCTATCATCATTTTGCTTGTATTAAATCATTACAATGTTTTTTAAATGGAATTTCAATTATGTTAAAAAAAACGTTATTAGCTTCAGCTGTAGCTTTGTTTGCAGTAGGTTCTTTTTCAGCAATCGCAGATACGGATCTTGGTTTAATCACCTTTGATGGTGCGGTAACAGACACAACATGTAATATTTCCACCTCTAATGGTGAATCACAAAGCAATATTACTATTACCTTACCCGTCGTTAAAAAATCTGAAGTTGAATCCACAACTATTGATACTGGCGTCGGTTCCAAAAACTTTGAACTGCTGCTCACCAATTGCCCTGAGACATTAAAGAATGCTTCTGCAAGCTTCATGTCAAAAAATATGGGCGCTATTGCGAACGGTACTATTGAACCCGATGCTAACGTACAAGGCTCTGCAACCAACGTTGCACTTGCCCTGTTTAACAATGCCCCAACCATTTCATCTCGTATTATGGTAGGCCAGCCTGACAATAATACGCAGAAAACAGACCTGAAAGCCGGCTCCGGTAAACTGTTCTACCGTGTTGCTTATGTCCCTGGCTCCAACTGGGTGAAAGATACTAGCCCTGTACAGTCAGGTAAAGTCAGCGCCAACGCTTACTTCACCATGAGCTACGAATAATTTTATTCGTCCTGTTAATGTGCCCAGCCGGGCACATTTTTTCGTATTATTTGAGAGTAGACATGTACTTACTGAATATTAAGAGCGGATTAAAAGCCCTGCTGCTGGCCTCGGTGAGCGTTTTTGCTCTTAACGCCAGTGCAGATATTGTGATTTCCGGCACCCGTGTCATTTATCCAGAATCGGCAAAAGACGTAACGGTGTCTATGGATAACCGTGGCACCAGACCTTTACTGGTACAAACCTGGCTCGATGACGGAAGAGATACCACTAATCCTCAAGAGCTGAAACTTCCCTTTATTGTCACGCCTCCTGTATCGCGTGTAGAACCGCAAAAAGGGCAAACGGTCAGAATCACCTGGCTTGGTCAGTCATTGCCAAAAGATAAAGAATCCCTGTTCTGGTTTAACGTTCTGGAAGTTCCGCCAAAGGCAAAGGAAAGCGATACGCAAAGCATGCTTCAGCTGGCATTCCGTACCCGCATAAAACTCTTTTTCCGGCCTACAGGTTTGAAAGGAGAACCGACAGATGCGGCTAAAAATCTTAAATGGACTGAAACCCGGCAAGGTCAAAATATCGTTTTAAGTGCGAAGAATGATTCACCTTATTATGTATCACTGGCGGGGGCAACGCTTATTGCTGGTGCTAAAAGTTACGATATTGAAACGCATTATATTGAGCCATTCTCAAGCCAGACTATGAACGTAAAAAATCATAACACCCTGGGGTATAACAAAATCACCTGGCAAGCCATCAATGATTTCGGTGGAATTGATAAGTATGAATCCATACAGAATTGATTATTTATCCGCCTCGTATCATTCGGAATGACTATAATTAGCTTAACTCTGGGACAGAGTACATCATGCGGTTTAAACGTTCACTACTATGTTTATCGATAAGTGCGGTATTGCCGTTTTGTGCATTTGCTGCTGAAAATAATAAAGAAGAAGACGTGCAGTTTAACGATCAGTTTCTTTATAACACCGGTACATCAATTGATGTCAGCCGTTTTTCAAAAGGCAACCCTGTTCTTGCCGGGACGTATAAGGTGAAGGTGGTTATTAACGGAAAACCTTCCATTACCACGGATCTTGTGTTTAAGGAGAATGGTACACCGCGCGCCACGCCCTGCATCACGCGTAAACTGCTCACCCAGACAAATGTAGCAACCGAGCAACTTAAACCAGCAGGGGATGATTCCGAAGATACGTGCATCTCTGTGTCAGACGCCTATCCCGGCTCACGTGTGGCTTACGATCCTTCCACACAGGAGTTGGACCTTTCTATTCCCCAGGCTTTCGTCATTCAGCGCCCGACGGGATTTGTCGATCCTTCACTTTGGGAAGACGGGATCCCGGCGGCGATGCTCTCCTGGGATCTTAACGGCTGGCACGCTGACACGTCTGATTACAGCACCGATACGGCCTACGCAGGGTTGCGCTATGGAGCAAACCTGGGCCCGTGGCGGCTCCGGGCACGAGGTAATCTGAACTGGGATCGGGATTCCGGTACCCATTACGCCAGCCAGGACATTTATCTCCAGCGTGATATCACGCCGCTGAAAGCACAGTTTATCGCGGGAGATTCCTACACCCGTGGAGATGCTTTCGATTCCATTAGTCTGCGCGGGGCGCGTTTATATAACGATGATCGTATGCTTCCTAATGGCATATCGACTTATGCGCCGGTGATTCGGGGTGTGGCAAACAGCAACGCCAAAGTCACGATCGCACAGAGCGGAAACACGATTTACGAAACCTCCGTCCCGCCGGGGCCCTTTGAAATCTCAGATCTCAGTACGACGGGTTATGGCAGCGATCTTATCGTCACTGTAGAAGAAGCGGATGGCAGCAAACGTTCCTTCTCGGTCGCGTATTCCTCGGTCGCGCAAATGCTGCGCCCGGGCTACTCCCGATGGGATGTCGGCGTGGGCGAACTGCGTGACGATAACCTACGTGACAAGCCAAAGGTAGGTTACGCCACGGGTTATTATGGATTAACCAATACCTTCACAGGTTATGCGGGTCTGGAGTACACCGATAGCGATTTTTACGCCGCATTGGTGGGTTTGGCTATGAACACCCGCATTGGCGCATTCGCCTTTGATGTCACGCATTCTGATGCCCGGATCGACGGCTTACGGCATCTTAAGGGTGAGAGTTATCGTATCTCCTACAGCAAACTCATGGAAGCCACGAATACCTCTTTCAACGTAGCAGCATACCGGTTTTCGACATCTGACTATCTCAGCCTGAGCGATGCAGCTTCCTTGACCAACGAGATCAAATACCGTGACAGGGAACTTAACCCTGACCGTGATAACAGCGATGTGTACCAGACTTTCCAGCGCATGAAGAACCAGATCCAGGTGAACATCAGCCAGCCGTTGGCCTTTAACGGCCTTGATTTGGGATCGCTGTATGTCAACTCCACCTGGCAGGACTACTGGAATGAAAGCAGCTCATCAGCGCAGTACTCGGTTGGCCACAGTCAATCGTTAAGCTGGGGAAGTTACAGCCTCTCCGTGCAGCGCACCTACAACGAGTTCGGGGAAAAAGATGATAGTGTCTATCTGAGCCTCACAATTCCTTTCGACACGCTGATGGGTAACGGCAAGCGTGCAGGCGGGTTCTCATCCCTCACCACGGGCATCGGCAGCGATCTAAAAGGCGGTGGAAGTTTTAACGCCAGCGCCAACGGCAACACCGAAGATAACCGGTTCAGTTACAGCATCACCGAAAGCACCACGCGTAACGACGATACGTTAAATCAGCTAAGCGGTTACGGGAGTTATAACGGCCCGCATGGACCGGTGAGTCTTTCCGTCTCCGCATCCGATGATGATAGCCGACAATATTCCGCCAGCTATAGCGGCGGGATGATTCTGCACTCTGGTGGCATAACACTCGCCCCTGGCAGCATTAGCGAAAGCGATACGCTTGCGCTGATTAAAGCTGAGGGAGCAGAAGGTGCCCGAGTCTCCATCGGTAACGGTGAAATTGGCTCTTCAGGCTATGCCCTTATGCCCTATCTGTCTGCCTACCGTGAAAACAACGTCGGTCTTGATATCAGCGATATGCGCTCTGACGTTGAAGTGAAAAATACCCGTTCCACTACTGTCCCTCGTAGCGGTGCCGTTGTGCTGGTTAATTTTGAGACCGATCAAGGGCGTTCAGTGTTAATGGAACTAACGCGTGACGACGGTGGGTTTATTCCGCTTGGTGCCGATGTTCAAACTGAGCAAGGCGTATCCGTAGGTAGCGTAGGCCAGGCCGGCCAAGCCTGGATTCGCGGAATTGAAGATAAAGGGTTGTTAAAAATCATCTGGGGAAGTGAGTCCGGCACATCCTGTACTGTCTCCTATCAGATTCCGCCCAACGCGAAAAAGATTGGACCAACAACGCTGCTGACAGGCCAGACCTGCCACATCACAGTATTATAAAAGGAGTTAGAGCATGCTTTTTAAACCTGGGAAAAAAACAGGATTATGGGTATTAAGTTCGAGTCTGATGGCGCTGTCGCTCGGAACATACGCCGATAATCTCGATATTACCTTTACCGCTAATATCCGTGACACCACCTGCGATATGAAAATTGAAGGTGGCAGCGGTGATGGCTCCAGCAACGTTATTCCCATTGGCACCGACGGCAAGGTACGCCTGGATTACATCATCCTCAAAAATGCCAAAGCAACAACAAATTTTAAACTCAAAATGGTCTCATGCCCTTCGAGTCTGACAAAGCTGAACACGACCATTAGTGGTAGTGCCAGCCCACTGAATACGGCAATTAAAAATTCACTCTCCGGTGAGGGCAGCGCAGAAAATATTGGCGTGGCGATTTCCCGCACCGCCACTCCGGATGCCCCTTTTGTCATTAATTCATCCACTGATACTCAGCGCCTCGTCTGGTCGAGCGGAGAAATAAGTGCTGGCGAAGTTCAACTCCTGGCGACGCTGGTGGAAACTGCAAGCGGGCAAGGCATGACCGGCAACTTTAGCGGTATCGCTACGTTTAATTTCACCTATGAATAACTGGCGCAATACGGAGCGTTAATATGAAAAAGAAAATGACATCACTGGTGTTTGCGATGACTGCCATCCTGCCTTCCGTTTGTTTAAGCGCCATTACGGGTACGACGAGCGTTCAGGCCACCTTTACGTCCACCATTGAAGCCGGAACCTGTAATGCCGAGATTCAGGATGCGAGCGGGGCTCCCATTAGCATCTTGCCGTTTGGCGATGTATTTAAGTCCGATCTGGTGAGCCAGAACCGAACAGGGGCATTCAAAATCGCGTTCACTAACTGTGCCGGGGTCAAAAATGCCTCCGTTCAAGCCACGCCGGGTGCTGGCGGGTCCTGTACTGGCAATGCCAAAAATGGGAACTCATATGCAGCCGGGCATAACGTTGGTTTTGAAATCTGGAAAGGTTCTGTCGACTCAGGTTCCCTGCTGAACTGCGCCACGGCCCCAACTTCTATCGTCAACCTGTCTAACGGGGCGGGAAAATTTGAAATGGATGCGCGCATCGTTATTGCTAAAGATAAAACCATTTCTGACGTGACCACTGGTTCGGTCAGCGCCCCTGTGACTTTTATCGTGACCTATCAATAATGTTTATTAAGACTGATAGCTTAAACAGGATGTTCCACTCCCGCTTAAACTTTAGAAGTGCGATGTTATGGCTCGCCTGCTGTCTGGGGTTTCCCGCAGCAGGTTTTGCCTCGAGCCTGGAGATGGATATGACGGCAAACATCATCAACAATACGTGTCAGGTAAGTATTCCGAATGATGGCAAAGTTATTTTACCGATCGTTGGCAAAGGTTGGTTTTATAACTCCGACGGCAGCCCACGGCTACAACCCGGTGACGCAGCTGGGGGAACGCGCTTCGAAATTCAGCTGAAAAGCTGTGCGGAAAGTGAATCTGGACTGGCAAAAACCCTGCATTTTGAGTTTAAACCTCAAAGTGGGATAGTTATCGGAAGCTCTCAACAGGTGTTCGCCAATGAAATTCCCGCCTCCGGGGGAGGAGCAGAGAACGTCGGCGTTGTGATTTTCTCAGAAAAAGACAATACCAATGTGGTCAATGCGTCAGGAACGTCAGATGTTATTTTTGATGTATCTAACCAAACCGAAAGCCAGTATTTAACAAATTATAATTTCTATGCCCGTTATCAAGACACAGGGATTGTCAGCGCGGGGAAAGTTACCACAAGCGTGCTGGTCAGCGTTACTTACAATTAAAATATACCAAGCATCGGATATAAGGAATTTTTGAATGTGTTATATAGCAGGAGCCGGAACAAGTCATTTCTTCATAAAAGGTGCAGGCCTTGCTTTGTCAATTCTTGCAATAAGTTTTTCTGCATCGGCCGATTTGTATGAATGCAAATTTAATGGTTACAGTGTTCAGCCTATTTCGGATGTCAAAGGTGCAAAGCCCAAGATCGTTCCCCTGGAGAGCGTCAGCGCGCCAACAAAAATAAGCGGCCTTATTGATTTGCAGGTGACTCCGGGCCTCTACTCCTGGTGCTCAATGGGTAGAGATGGCGAGCGCGTCTATCAGAAAACGGACAGTACACTGGTCGTCGGTGGCGTGGACGGAAAAGCACTCTTTAAAACTAACGTAACGGGGATCGCCTATACGCTGGCCATGTACCCGACCAACAACGCTTTTAATGCCTTTTTCCCTTCGACTACAGGAAGTTATGTAGAAACGGCCAATCAGGGGGATAATTCGGATCTGGTTAAAGCAGTATGGTGGTATGCCCGTATGGAATTTTATCAATTACCCTCATATGCTGGCGTGCCCGCAAGCGTCACACAGATTGGTCCAGTGGCCGGGAATATTGGCAATATTGTCGTAGGTAACCCCTGGAGCTCAGATGAAAGTGACCATCCACGTCCGTTAATCACGATACCCGATATGGCCTTCAATGTTCCTGTTGAAAAACCGACCTGCACTCTTACGGCTCCTAAAAGCGTAGATCTGGGGGAGTATGATGTTTCCGATGTCGAGAACGATAACACGCAAAAAGTCTCTGCTACCGTGTCAGGGAATTGCACCAACACACGCAAAATTACGATGAAGTTGACCACCAGCAAGACAACCGGGACTGATGGCTCTTTACTCGCGAACACCGCATCGTCGAATGCGGCAAAAGGCGTGGGCGTGTTGCTGAAGTGGCCGGACAACAGCCTGGCGGTGCCTAATTCAACTAACAACTATGCGACAAAAGGGAACACCATCATCCCGTCATTTAGCGAGTCTCTCACGGCTCAGTTGGTTAAATCTGGTACAGAAAAAGTCACTTCAGGAACGTTCAGCGCCATCGGCACTTTGCAGGTCACCTACGAATAGCTTATCCCTGCGGCTGATTGCTGATCAGCCGCGACATCGTCTCCAGCGAATCCGTTCTTAAAATATAGAGTCGTTTGAGTAAGAACGGATTATCCCCCGGCTTCACCTTCCCCTTCACCGTGGTCACGGCCAGATGGAAACCGGCATCATTCGCCGCCTTGATCGCCTTATTGTCATAGCCGCCAAAGGGATAAGAAAGGTAGAGCACACGCGGGTTGAACTGTGACAGCGCGCGACGAGAACGCTCAAAATCAAACAGGATCACGTGATAGCTGCGGCTCAGTAAGATCGGGTGTTTATACCCGTCCACGCGGTGCAGGAAGTGAGTGTGCGACTGAATGTCGAACACATCCTGAATGCCCTTAATTTCCTGAACGCTCATAAACTGCAGCGATTTAGGATCCCACTTCTGCGGATGGCCTTTAATACGTGACGAAATGATAAACGCCGTCGCGTTGAAGCCATACTCTTTCAGCACAGGATACGCGTAACGGCTCACCGACTTCAGGCCGTCGTCAAAGGTAATCACCACCGCCTTCGCGGGCAGGTTCATCTTGTTGCGCACGTAGCCTTCCAGCTGATACATCGTCAGCGTGGTGTACCCCTGGTCGCGAAGCCAGGTCATCTGGTTGCTGAACGCGCGCACGCTGGTGGTGGTGGAGGTATGGCGAAAACGGGTGTTCTCCTCATCGCGCAGGATATGGTGATAGGTCAGAACCGGAATGCCGTTATCTTCCTGCGCATCCAGGCTGCTTATCCACGCCAGGCGGTTGCCGATGCGGATCTGATACCAGGTCTGGTTCAGGCGGTCTTTGAGTTTATTCAGAATGGGATAGCGCAGGTTGGCGCTCAGGGTGCCAAAGGGCGCGCTTCCGCTATTGGGCGCGTTATAGACGGGCGTATCTTTCCAGGTGATGAGGTTCTGGTTACTGAGCGGCTTGTTCAGGTCGCCCAGGCTGTCCTCAACGCGTTGCTTACCCTGCACTTTCTCAAGGTGGTCTTTATCAATAAAGCCGGTACCGAACCCGAAGCGAAATTCGTAATAATCCGCCGCCGCGGGAAAGACCGCGATGATCTGCCCTGCGCGAATATTGCCCACATTAACCACGGAGTTACCTACCTGAGCCCAGATGGCAGCATCCTCAGTGGTTTGCATATATTGAGCAGGAAGCCCTTGCTGACTTATCAGGCTGGCAGACGCCCCGCCGGAAACCAGCAGCAAAAGGAGAAAGAACACGCGCATGAACATAGGATATAAATCGACACGGGAAATCAGTCGCCATTGTAGCAAAAGCGACATCAATACCAATGTTTAATGCTTATACAGATCGTGAAGCAGAACGAAAGGCGGGTTTTTCTGCTGCTGGTGCCACAGGCTGCTCACCTCCGGCTGGCCCTCCGCCACGATAGCGTGCCGAAACTCTGCGCTGCTCAATGAGGCGCGAAGCGGATAGAGGGCTTCGAGTAAAGGCAGGCTGATACCGGAGATCACTTCACAATTATCATGCTTGTGGCTCAGCAAAGCGGCCGCGCGGTAAGGCGCCGCGCCGGATTTATCGGTAAGAAAAATCACCCCATCACCGGTATCCGTTTCATGCAGGGCATCGCACATCATCCGGCTGAGCATGTTGGTGCTCAACCCGCGCCAGTAATTAACCACCCGGCATTGCGCCAGCGGGCCAAATTTGGCCTCAAGCTTATCCAGCATGTCCTGCGCTCGTTCATCGTGGCAGGTGATCACCCATCCCAGCATAACTCTCTCCTTAGCAGGCAAGTAGTTTAGCGGAGTGAAGGTTTGCTTACGGTGATAACCGTCAAAGAAAGTGCCCGGCAACCAGAGCGTCGCCGGGCAGAGGGTTAACTACGCAGACCGCGCCCGCGCTGGATCAGATACCAGCACAGCAGGTAGAAGGCGATGATGAATACCACCAGCACCGCCACCGTGGTAAACAGCGGAACATCGGTAATGCCGAGGAAGCCAAAGCGGAAGCCGCTGATCATGTAGACGATCGGGTTCAGATGCGACAGTGTCTGCCAGAACGGCGGCAGCAGCGTCAGGGAGTAGAACACCCCGCCGAGATAGGTCAGCGGCGTCAGCACAAAGGTCGGGATCAGGCTGATGTCGTCAAACGTTTTAGCGAACACCGCATTCAGCAGACCGGCCAGCGAGAACAGAATTGCCGTCAGCAGCAGAGTCAGCGCCACGAACAGCCACGAGTGCACCTGGAACGGCACGAAGAACAGCGAAATCGCCGTCACCAGGATGCCCACGCACAGCCCGCGCGCCACGCCGCCGCCCACGTAACCGGCTATGATGACGTGCGTTGGCACCGGCGCCACCAGCAGCTCTTCAATATTGCGTTGAAACTTAGCGCTGAAGAACGACGAGGCCACGTTTGCATAGGCGTTGGTGATCACCGCCATCATAATCAGGCCCGGCACGATAAACTGCATATAGGTAAAACCGTGCATCTCACCAATGCGGGAACCAATCAGGTTGCCGAAGATAATGAAATAGAGCGTCATAGTGATGACCGGCGGTACCAGGGTTTGCACCCAGATACGCATAAAGCGGTTAATCTCTTTCGCCCAGATACTTTTCAGCGCGACCCAATAAAGATGCGTCATGCCTTGTCTCCTTGTTTATCCTGCACCAGAGAGACAAACAGCTCTTCCAGTCGGTTCGCTTTGTTACGCATACTTAAAACCTGAATCCCCTGCGCGCTCAGCTGGGAGAACACGCTGTTGATCCCCTGCTCGCGCAGCACTTCCACTTCCAGCGTTGAGGTATCCACCAGGCGATACTGGTATCCTTCAAGCTTCGGTAGCGGGCTTTTTGCCGCCAGATCGAGAATAAACGTTTCGGATTTCAGCTTGGAGAGCAGATCCTTCATCGAGGTGTTCTCCACCAGCTCGCCGTGCTGAATGATGCCGATGTTGCGGCATAGCATCTCTGCTTCTTCAAGGTAGTGGGTGGTCAAAATGATGGTGGTGCCTTTGTCATTAAGATCCTTGAGGAAACCCCACATAGAACGACGCAGTTCGATATCCACGCCTGCGGTGGGTTCATCAAGGATCAGCAGCTTCGGCTCGTGCATCAGCGCGCGGGCAATCATCAGGCGGCGCTTCATCCCCCCGGACAACATCCGCGCACGTTCGTTACGCTTTTCCCACAGATCGAGCTGTTTCAGGTACTTTTCGCTACGCTCAAGCGCCTCTTTACGCTCAACGCCGTAATAACCCGCCTGGTTAACGACAATCTGCTGCACCGTCTCAAACGGGTTGAAGTTGAACTCCTGCGGTACCAGCCCCAGCTGGCGCTTGGCGTTTACCACATCTTTTTGCAGGTCGTAACCAAAGACGCTCACCCGTCCGGACGTTTTATTCACCAGCGAGCTGATGATCCCGATGGTGGTGGATTTCCCCGCCCCGTTCGGCCCCAGAAGCGCGTAAAAATCCCCGGCCTCTACTTTTAGGTCTATCCCGCGTAGCGCCTGAACGCCACCCGGATAGGTTTTTTTAAGCTGCTCAAGCTCCAGTGCAATTGCCATGAATTTAACTTACCTTCAGTTCTTACACACGTTGTGTGGTTTCATTAAAAGTCGGGTTACCCTATAGTAGCGCAACGCAATTACTCGGTTACAGGTCGCTAACCTCCATGAACGACATAGATACACTCATTAGCAACAATGCACTATGGTCAAAAATGCTGGTGGAGGAAGACCCCGGATTTTTTGGAAAACTCGCACAAGCTCAGAACCCGCGCTTTCTCTGGATTGGCTGTTCAGACAGCCGCGTACCTGCCGAGCGCCTGACCGGCCTTGAGCCCGGCGAACTGTTTGTTCACCGCAACGTCGCCAACCTGGTGATTCATACCGATCTCAACTGCCTTTCCGTGGTTCAGTATGCCGTTGACGTCCTGGAAGTCGAGCACATCATTATTTGCGGCCACTACGGCTGCGGCGGCGTGCAGGCGGCGGTTGAAAACCCGGAACTGGGTTTAATTGATAACTGGCTGCTGCACATCCGCGATATCTGGTTCAAACATAGTTCACTGCTCGGCGAAATGCCGCAGGAGCGACGCATGGACACGCTATGCGAGCTGAACGTGATGGAGCAGGTATATAACCTTGGGCATTCGACCATCATGCAGTCGGCGTGGAAACGTGGGCAGAAGGTATCAATCCACGGCTGGGCGTACGGTATTCACGATGGCCTGCTGCGCAATCTGGAAGTCACCGCCACCAACCGCGAAACGCTGGAGCAGCGTTACCGTTCGGGGATTGCCAACCTCAAGCTTAAGCATGTGAACCATAAATAAAGCCGGGGGTTTTCGCCCTCTCCCCGTGGGAGAGGGTCGGAGTGAGGGCATCAGCCCGCAATTACTCGTCCAGCAATACCACTTTCCCAACATACGGCAGATGGCGATAACGCTGCGCGTAATCAATACCGTAACCCACCACGAACTCGTCCGGGATGGAGAAACCGACAAACTCTACCGGCACCTGCACTTCACGACGCTCCGGTTTATCCAGCAGCGTACAAATCGCCAGCGATTTCGGCTCGCGCAGGCTCAGGATCTCGCGCACCTTTGAAAGGGTGTTGCCGGAGTCGATAATGTCCTCAACGATCAACACATCTTTGCCACGAATATCTTCATCCAGATCTTTCAGGATTTTCACATCACGGGTTGTGGACATGCCGCTGCCGTAGCTGGAAGCGGTCATAAAATCGACCTCGTGCGGTACCTGCACTTCACGGCACAGGTCTGCCATGAACATGAAAGAACCGCGCAGCAGACCAACCAGCACCATTTCGCTGCCGCTGTCCTTGTAATGCTCGGTGATTTGACGACCCAGTTCGGCGATACGCGCTTTGATCTCGGCTTCCGGGATCATCACTTCAACAGTATGTTTCATATTACTAACCAAATGATTTTGATGAAAATCTTTCAATGCGGATGAATCTTGCTCCGGCATCGATACGCAAGCCAGCCATTATATCAGTAAATGGATAAGCCTGGCGTATGAGTTATAAAAAGCAAATATTGTGATTCCGATCACACTTGTTAACACCTATAATTAGTTGCTAGCAAATTATTAACAAAAACTGACGAGTACACTTTCTATGGCTGAAACAAACACTAAACAGCCGCGTCTACTGGTGACACTAACAGCGCTATTCGCCGCCTTCTGCGGCCTGTACCTGTTAATCGGTGGCGTCTGGCTGGTCGCGATCGGCGGCTCCTGGTACTACCCGATTGCGGGCCTGGTTATGCTTGGCGTAACCGTCCTGCTCTGGCGTAGAAAACAATCCGCACTGTGGCTGTATGCCGCCCTCCTTCTTGCCACCATGATCTGGGGCGTCTGGGAAGTCGGTTTCGATTTCTGGGCCCTGACGCCGCGCAGCGACATCCTGGTCTTCTTCGGTATCTGGCTGATCCTGCCGTTTGTCTGGCGCCGCCTGATTGTCCCTTCCAGCGGTGCCGTTGCAGCCCTGCTGGTGGCTCTGTTAATCAGCGGCGGCATTCTCACCTGGGCTGGCTTTAACGACCCGCAGGAGATCAACGGTACGCTGAACGCGGAGTCCACGCCTGCGGCAGCTATCTCGCAGGTCGCTGACGGTGACTGGCCTGCTTATGGCCGTAACCAGGAAGGTCAACGTTACTCCCCGCTGAAGCAGATCAACGCGGACAACGTTAAGAACCTGAAGGAAGCCTGGGTATTCCGTACCGGCGACCTGAAAATGCCGAACGATCCGGGCGAGCTGACCAACGAAGTGACCCCGATTAAAGTGGGCAACATGCTCTACCTGTGTACGGCGCACCAGCGTCTGTTCGCGCTCGACGCGGCCACCGGTAAAGAGAAATGGCACTTTGATCCACAGCTGAACTCCAATCCGTCGTTCCAGCACGTGACCTGTCGCGGCGTCTCTTACCACGAAGCGCGCGCCGATAATGCCAGCCCGGAAGTCATTGCCGACTGTCCTCGCCGCATTATGCTGCCGGTGAACGATGGCCGTCTGTTTGCCATCAACGCTGAGACCGGCAAGCTGTGCGAAACCTTCGCCAACAAAGGCATTCTGAACCTGCAGACCAACATGCCGGACACCACGCCGGGTCTGTATGAGCCAACCTCCCCGCCAATCATCACCGATAAAACCATCGTGATTGCCGGTTCGGTAACGGATAACTTCTCTACACGTGAAACCTCCGGCGTTATCCGTGGTTTCGACGTGAACACCGGTAAACTGCTGTGGGCTTTCGACCCGGGCGCGAAAGATCCAAACGCGATCCCGTCTGACGAGCACACCTTTACCTTCAACTCGCCGAACTCCTGGGCACCAGCCGCGTATGACGCGAAGCTGGACCTGGTCTACCTGCCGATGGGCGTATCCACGCCGGATATCTGGGGCGGTAACCGCACGCCGGAGCAGGAACGTTATGCGAGCGCTATCCTGGCGCTGAATGCAACCACCGGTAAGCTGGCGTGGAGCTATCAGACCGTTCACCACGATCTGTGGGATATGGATATGCCGTCCCAGCCGACGCTGGCGGACATTACCGTTAACGGCAAAACCGTACCGGTCATTTACGCTCCGGCTAAAACCGGCAACATCTTCGTGCTGGATCGCAGCAACGGTAAGCTGGTTGTGCCTGCCCCGGAAAAACCGGTTCCGCAGGGTGCGGCCAAAGGCGACTACGTCAGCAAAACCCAGCCGTTCTCTGACCTGAGCTTCCGTCCGAAGAAAGACCTCAGCGGTGCAGACATGTGGGGTGCCACGATGTTTGACCAGCTGGTGTGCCGCGTGATGTTCCATCAGCTGCGCTATGAAGGCATCTTCACACCGCCGTCTGAGCAGGGCACGCTGGTCTTCCCGGGCAACCTGGGAATGTTCGAGTGGGGCGGTATTTCCGTCGACCCTAACCGTCAGGTGGCGATTGCCAACCCAATGGCGCTGCCGTTCGTTTCCCGTCTGATCCCACGCGGTCCGGGTAACCCGATGGAGCAGCCGAAAGACGCGAAAGGCAGCGGGACCGAAGCCGGTATCCAGCCGCAGTATGGCGTACCGTTTGGCGTTACCCTGAACCCGTTCCTGTCTCCGTTTGGTCTGCCGTGTAAACAGCCTGCCTGGGGTTACATCTCCGGTCTGGATCTGAAAACCAACCAGATCGTCTGGAAAAAACGTATTGGTACCCCGCAGGACAGCATGCCGTTCCCGATGCCGGTTCCGGTGCCGTTCAATATGGGTATGCCAATGCTGGGTGGCCCAATCTCCACCGCCGGTAACGTGCTGTTCATCGCGGCAACCGCAGATAACTACCTGCGCGCGTACAACATGACCAACGGTGAAAAACTGTGGCAAGGCCGTCTGCCGGCCGGTGGACAGGCAACGCCGATGACCTATGAAGTGAATGGCAAGCAGTACGTCGTCATTTCTGCGGGTGGTCACGGTTCGTTTGGTACGAAGATGGGCGACTATATTGTCGCGTATGCATTGCCGGACGAAGGCAAATAAAAGCAAAACGGCAACGAAAGTTGCCGTTTTTAGCAATGCAGGCCGGGTAAGGCGAAGCCGCCACCCGGCTTTTTTTATACGGTAAAACCGAGCATCATCCCCGTATCTTCATGCTCCAGCAGATGACAGTGCGCCATATAGGCAAACTCTTCAGGCGCTTCGTGGTCGAACTTCACCAGCACCTCGCTGACGCCGCCTTCCACTCTCACCGTATCTTTCCAGCCTGCTCGATGCGCTTCCGGCGCTTTACCGTTCTCAGACAGAATACGGAACTGCGTGCCGTGGATATGGAACGGGTGCAGCATCATGTCCCCTTCACCTGAAACCACCCAGCGCTCAAACTGCCCCTTCGTGGCGGCAAACATCGGCGTGTTCATATCGAACGCTTTGCCGTTGATCTTGTTGGCGTTGTGGAAATCGAACCCGTGACCGCCGTGATCCATACCGCCCATTTTGCCGTGGTCCATATTCATGTGGCCCATCATCTGGCCGTGGTGCATTCCCGCCATGGCCTGATTGCCATACTTTTTCATCAGCGCCTGCATGCCCATCATGTCGAGCATCGGGTCCATGGAGAGCTGAAGCTTACGCTGCGTGAGCCCATCCAGCGACGGGAGAGCTGGCAGCGTGGCTAAGGTGTCCGGCAGCATACCGGAGGCCGTGACCTGTAGCGGCTGAATGCGCAGCACCGGATGCGGTTTATCAAACGGCGCCACTGCCATCCCCATCTGGCTGACAGGCAGCGTTACCAGGTCAAACGGCTTGCCGTCGCTGATGTCCACCAGCACTTCGAAGCGTTCGCCCATCAGCATCGGCAGCTCGCTCACTTTTACCGGTTCCGGCAGCAGGCCGCCGTCGCTTGCCACCACGTAAAGCGGGCGCTTATCGCTGGTGGCGAAGTTCAACGAGCGGGCGTTACAGCCGTTAAGCAAGCGCAGGCGCAGCCAGCCTTTCGGGGCGGCGTGCTGCGGATAGATCGCACCGTTGGCCAGCAGCGTATCGCCAAACCAGCCGACCGCCGCGCTCATCACGTCCAGCTGGTAGTCAATCTGCCCGTCCGCGCTGAATTTTTTGTCCTGCACAATCACCGGCACATCGTCGATACCCCACTGTTTCGGCAGGCGCAGGAGACGGCTTTCGTCATCCTCAATCAACACCAGTCCGGCCAGCCCCATTGCCACCTGATGGCCCGTTTTGCCGTGCTGATGCGGGTGGAACCAGCAGGTTGCCGCCCGCTGGTCAGGGGTAAAGGTTACGCTGCGTTTACCCCCAGACTTGATAAAACCCTGGGGACCACCATCCACTTCGCCCGGAACTTCCAGCCCGTGCCAGTGCAGCGTGGTCTCCTCGGCAAGCGTATTATGGATATCCACCGTCACCGCTTTCCCTTTGCGTAACTGAAGCGCCGGGCCGAGCAGATTGCCGTTGTAGCCCCAGGTTGTGGCGCTGTGCCCACCGAAGGAGGTTTTACCGGCCTGAACCACGAGCTGAATACGGCTACGGGCGTCTGCGGTCAGTAAGTCAGGAATGGGTAAGGCAGGCCTTTCAGCCGCAAAAACCGCGCGGCTCCAGAGTGGTAATGCGCTGGTAACCCCCAGCACAGCGGAATATTTTAAAAAATCACGACGTTGCATGTTCATTTCCTTATTTCCAGCAGGCGATCTTTTGAGCATAAACCCTCCCCTTACCGGAAGGTCAAGTAAAGCGGCAATAATAAAGATCGTCGCACTGGCATCAAGTGTGCTAACGTTAATTTTCCGTGAAGAAGTGGTAGAAGCAATGAAGACGTTTTTCAGGACAATTTTGTTCGGAAGCCTGATGGCAATGTGTGCGAACAGCTATGCGCTCAGTGAAAATGAAGCGGAAGATATGGCCGATTTAACGGCGGTTTTTGTATTCCTGAAAAATGATTGTGGCTACCAGAATTTACCCAACGGGCAAATTCGCCGCGCGCTGGTCTTTTTCGCCCAGCAGAACCAGTGGGATCTCAGCAATTACGACAGCTTTGACATGAAGGCGCTCGGTGAAGACAGCTACCGTGACTTGAGCGGTATTGGCATTCCCACGGCTAAAAAATGCAAAGCGCTGGCCCGCGATTCGCTCAGCCTGCTCGCCTACGTGAAATAACCTTCCCGACGCCCCCTGTTCAACCTATACCCGTGCAACCACGGTTATAGTTAGCTATCATGTTTCGCTCATTTTTTGTGAGCGTTACGGATGTTAACAAAGGAGGAGTCCGCGTATGGCCGACCACACGTTGTGGCATGAAACACTGCATGACCAGTTTGGTCAGTACTTTGCCGTTGATAACGTGCTCTATCATGAGAAAACGGATCACCAGGATCTGATCATCTTCGAAAACGCCGCCTTTGGCCGCGTGATGGCCCTGGATGGCGTTGTGCAAACGACCGAGCGCGACGAGTTTATCTATCATGAGATGATGACCCACGTTCCGCTGCTGGCCCACGGACACGCGAAGCATGTTCTGATTATCGGCGGCGGCGACGGCGCAATGCTGCGCGAGGTTTCACGTCATCGTTCCATTGAAACCATCACCATGGTTGAGATCGATGCGGGCGTGGTCTCTTTCTGCCGCCAGTACCTGCCCAACCATAATGCCGGCAGCTATGACGATCCGCGCTTTAATCTGGTTATCGACGACGGCGTTAACTTTGTTAACCAGACCACGCAGACCTTCGACGTGATTATCTCTGACTGTACCGACCCCATCGGCCCTGGCGCGTCGCTGTTTACTTCCTCGTTCTACGAAGGCTGCAAGCGCTGCCTGAACCCGGGCGGGATCTTCGTCGCACAAAACGGTGTCTGCTTCCTGCAGCAGGACGAAGCGCTCGACAGCCATCGCAAGCTCAGCACCTATTTCGGTGACGTCAGCTTCTATCAGGCGGCAATTCCGACGTACTACGGCGGGATCATGACCTTTGCATGGGCAACGGATAACGACGTGCTGCGTCATCTCTCTACCGAAATTATCCAGGCCCGCTTCCATCAGGCCGGGCTCACGTGCCGCTACTACAATCCGGCTATTCATACCGCAGCGTTTGCTCTGCCGCAGTACCTGCAAGACGCATTATCCACTAAGGGGGTGAGCTAATTGAAAAAGCTTAAACTACATGGCTTTAACAACCTGACTAAAAGCCTGAGTTTTTGTATTTACGATATCTGCTATGCCAAAACAGCGGAAGAACGCGATGGTTACATCGCCTATATCGATGAACTCTACAACGCCAACCGTCTGACCGAGATCCTGTCAGAAACCTGCTCGATCATCGGTGCCAATATTCTGAACATCGCACGACAGGATTATGAGCCCCAGGGTGCCAGCGTCACCATTCTGGTCAGCGAAGAGCCGGTCGACCCGCAGCTTATCGACAAAACTGAACACCCGGGTCCGCTGCCGGAAGTGGTCGTCGCCCACCTCGACAAAAGCCATATCTGCGTTCACACCTACCCGGAAAGCCACCCGGAAGGCGGGCTGTGCACTTTCCGCGCGGATATTGAAGTGTCGACCTGCGGCGTGATTTCCCCGCTGAACGCGCTGAACTATTTAATCCACCAGCTGGAATCGGACATCGTCACGATTGATTATCGCGTGCGCGGTTTTACCCGTGATATCAACGGCATGAAGCACTTCATCGACCACGAGATCAACTCCATTCAGAACTTTATGTCCGAGGACATGAAATCGCTGTATGACATGATGGACGTGAACGTGTACCAGGAAAACATCTTCCATACCAAGATGATGCTTAAGGAGTTCGACCTTAAGCACTACATGTTCCACACGAAGCCGGAAGATTTAAGTGAAGAAGAGCGCAAGGTCATCACCGACCTGCTCTGGAAAGAGATGCGCGAAATCTACTACGGCCGCAATATTCCGGCCGTGTAAGTGTTGCCCGGAGCAGGGACGCTTCGGGGAGTTACTTCTGTTTCATAAACTCACGGTAGGCATTCACTACCTGCAGGAAGTCTTCCACGCCGCACAGCGACAGGCTCTCTTCGTCGTAGTAGCTCATCCCCTCTTCCATCTCATCCCCTGAAAACTCAAGCTGGTTGGCGCGCACCATCACCTCTTCGCCGTCCATCCACAGGGTGTATTCATGTCCGGCGCGTTGCCAGGAGCGCTCGCTGCCTTTCACCGTATTTGCCGCCTGTTCGACTTCATCAAGAAGGGCGAGATTTTCTTTCACCTCTTCGTTAAACCAGTGTCCAACGGCTTCGTGCCCCATCGACATGCGCACTTTCACCACACCGGTGATGTCGCGCAAAAATTCGTAATCCATAGCGTTTTCCTCAGCAAAGCCATTAGGGTAATTATCGCAGCAGAGGGAAAGAAAAAAAGCGGGAGAGGTGGGAGGAATGAAAATAAAAAGGTGAGAGCAAGACCCTGCGGCCTGATGCCCTCACCCCGTCCCTCTCCCACGGGAGAGGGTGCAAACACTAAAAACCGTCTCGTAGAGACGGTTTTGCTGTTTATACCGCCGTCTGGAAGATCACCCCGTCAGCCTTCTCGGTGTACTGAGAAAGCTGATCGAAGTTCAGATAGCGATAGGTATCCACCGCCGTCTTATCCACCTGCGCCACGAAGGTCTGGTACTCTTCCGGCGTTGGCAGTTTGCCAATCAGCGCCGCAACCGCCGCCAGCTCCGCAGAGGCCAGGTAGACGTTCGCACCAGTACCTAAACGGTTCGGGAAGTTACGGGTAGAGGTGGAAACCACCGTCGCACCGTCGGCCACACGCGCCTGGTTACCCATACACAGGGAGCAGCCAGGGATTTCGATACGCGCCCCGCTCTTACCGAACACGCTGTAGTAACCCTCTTCGGTCAACTGAGCCGCGTCCATACGGGTTGGCGGTGCCACCCACAAGCGGGTCGGCAGCTGGCCTTTGTGGGTATCCAGCAGCTTACCGGCAGCACGGAAGTGGCCGATGTTGGTCATGCAGGAGCCGATGAACACTTCGTCGATCTTATCGCCCTGCACGTCAGAGAGCAGACGCGCATCGTCCGGATCGTTCGGCGCACAGAGGATTGGCTCTTTAATATCCGCCAGATCGATGTCGATCACCGCCGCGTACTCTGCGTCTGCGTCAGCTTCCAGCAGCTGCGGATCCGCCAGCCATTTCTCCATGCCCTGAATACGACGCTCCAGCGTACGACGATCGCCGTAGCCTTCTGCAATCATCCACTTCAGCAGCACGATGTTGGAGGTCAGATACTCAATGATCGGCTCTTTGTTCAGCTTGATGGTACAGCCAGCCGCAGAACGCTCGGCGGATGCATCGGTCAGCTCGAACGCCTGCTCAACTTTCAGATCCGGCAGACCTTCAATTTCCAGAATGCGGCCAGAGAAGATGTTTTTCTTGCCTTTCTTCTCAACGGTCAGCAGGCCCTGTTTGATGGCATACAGCGGGATCGCGTGAACCAGGTCGCGCAGGGTGATGCCCGGCTGCATTTTGCCCTTGAAGCGCACCAGCACAGATTCAGGCATGTCCAGCGGCATTACGCCGGTCGCTGCAGCAAACGCCACCAGGCCGGAGCCCGCCGGGAAGGAGATACCGATTGGGAAACGGGTATGGGAGTCACCGCCGGTACCCACGGTATCCGGCAGCAGCATACGGTTCAGCCAGGAGTGGATGACGCCGTCACCCGGACGCAGAGAAACACCGCCGCGGTTCATGATGAAGTCTGGCAGCGTGTGGTGCGTGGTCACGTCAACCGGCTTCGGATAGGCCGCCGTGTGGCAGAAGGACTGCATCACCAGGTCAGAAGAGAAGCCCAGGCACGCCAGGTCTTTCAGTTCGTCACGGGTCATTGGGCCAGTGGTGTCCTGAGAGCCCACGGAGGTCATCTTCGGCTCGCAGTATGCGCCAGGGCGAATACCAGCTACGCCGCACGCGCGACCCACCATTTTCTGTGCCAGCGAGAAGCCGCGGTTGCTTTCTGCCACGTCTTTCGCGTGACGGAAAACGTCGGAGTGCGGCAGACCCAGCGCTTCACGCGCTTTGGTGGTCAGGCCGCGCCCGATGATCAGCGGAATACGGCCACCGGCACGCACTTCGTCAATCAGCACGTCGGTTTTCAGTTCGAAGCTTGCCAGCAGCTCGTTGGTTTCATGGTTGCGCACTTCGCCTTTATACGGGTAGACGTCAATCACGTCGCCCATGTTCAGGTTGCTCACATCTACTTCAATTGGCAGCGCACCCGCATCTTCCATGGTGTTGAAGAAGATTGGCGCAATTTTGCCGCCGAGGCACAGACCGCCGCCGCGCTTGTTCGGCACGTGCGGAATATCGTCGCCCATGAACCACAGTACGGAGTTGGTGGCGGACTTACGGGAAGAGCCGGTACCCACAACGTCACCGACGTAGGCCAGCGGGAAACCTTTTTGTTGCAGCGCTTCGATCTGTTTGATCGGGCCCACCACGCCCGGCTGATCCGGCTCAATGCCTTCACGGGCGTTTTTCAGCATCGCCAGGGCGTGCAGCGGGATATCAGGACGAGACCACGCGTCCGGTGCCGGAGACAGGTCATCGGTGTTGGTTTCACCGGTCACCTTAAAGACGGTCACGGTAATTTTTTCCGCCAGCGCAGGGCGGTTCAGGAACCATTCGGCATCGGCCCAGGACTGCATCACCTGCTTCGCATAGACGTTGCCCGCTTTGGCTTTTTCTTCTACGTCGTAGAAGTTATCGAACATCAGCAGCGTGGAAGAGAGCGCTTTAGCGGCAATCGGTGCCAGCTTGTCGTTATCCAGCGCGTCAATCAGCGGATGAATGTTGTAACCACCCTGCATGGTGCCGAGCAGTTCAATGGCTTTTTCAGGAGTAACCAGTGGGGAGGTGGCTTCGCCTTTGGCGATAGCAGCAAGGAATCCGGCTTTTACGTAGGCAGCTTCATCTACGCCAGGCGGTACGCGGTTGATCAACAGATCTAACAGGAATTCTTCTTCGCCCTTAGGCGGGTTCTTCAGCAGCTCGACGAGCGCGGCCATTTGGGTTGCATCTAAAGGTTTGGGTACAATTCCCTCGGCGGCACGTTCTGCTACGTGCTTACGGTATTCTTCTAGCACGACGGTTCTCCTCGCTCTCATTGTCATATGCGGCGGGCGTTCTCTTCACGCTCCTGTGAGACAGCAGTTTGTAGGGTAAATGCCCGATACCGCGTCGGGCAGCATAGCAGGATTTCTGCACAGTGTTAATCCGTTTACAAAAAAGCAACATTAAAAAGTTTGCTGAATCGTTAAGCATGGTGTAGCGGGGAGGCGAGGTGAATTTTGGGGACAAAAAAACCGCCTGGTAGCGGTTATTTTGTTGCCTTGCGGTGGTAGCACACCGGGTTGGCAGATTTGCGGCAATGCACTCGGCATGAATAATGCTCCTGAGTATGCAGATCCGCAAGCACATGTTTTGTGTTTACGAGCCGCCATCCAGTTTCGAATGTAAAAGGATGAAACTGCATTTCACCTCTTTTCAGTCCATTTCGGCTGTAATACTGTTGCCCCCGGCCTGCTTCGCTGGTGTAGCAACCAGTCACCGGGCCCGGAAGCAGTTCCGTAACCTACGCGGCAATGTACTCATTTGCCTGGTTCTGCCTTTTCCGGTGAAGAAGGAACCCGCGTAGCCTGTACAGGAACGCACGCAATGGAGATGCGAATCACTGCGCTGATCGTTGCAATTGGTTTACTGCTTACCGCGCTGCACGGTGGCTGGAACATATCCGACATCACGGTGCTGTTTGTCGTCAACCTCGGCAACTAGCTGCTGGCCGCTCGTAAGAACGGCCTTCTGAATTCCCGGCGCCTTTTCCCGCATCGCATATAATTGTGTAATAAATACTCACACTCTTTATCCGGACGTACCGGACGCTTCCCAATAAAAGTCAAAACAGTAAAAGACGGGTGAATAATACTCACGCCAACCGTAACGCCTCACGGCACAGCGCCTGTCTCGTTGGAGTCATTTTATGAAGTTGCCCTTTAAGCCACATCTGCTTGTCCTTCTGTGCAGTGCCGGGCTGTTTGCCGCCTCAGGCGTCATGTTTGTCAAAAGTCGTGCAACGGAACCCGTTGCGCCAGCCCCCGTCGCGCAACCACCGTCAGCGCCTACCGCAGCCCAGCCGGCCCCTGTTGTCGCGCCAACCTACACCGCCGCGCAAATCGATCAGTGGGTTGCCCCCATCGCGCTCTACCCGGATGCTCTGCTGTCACAAATCTTGATGGCCTCGACCTACCCGGCCAACGTGATTCAAGCGGCGCAGTGGTCCAAAGACAACCCCAAAATGGAAGGGGACGCCGCGATTCAGGCCGTTGCCAGCCAGCCCTGGGATCCCAGCGTAAAATCCCTGGTCGCGTTTCCTCAGCTTATGTCGCTGATGGGAGAGAATCCGCCGTGGGTACAAAATCTGGGCGATGCGTTTCTCGCGCAGCCGAAAGATGTGATGGATTCGGTGCAACGGTTGCGCCTGCTGGCGCAACAAGCGGGTGCACTACAATCCACGCCGCAGCAGACGGTCACTACCGTCACGAAGCCCGCACCGGCAAAAACAGCATCAACTACGGCAACGGAAACAACCACCAGCCCGACCGTTATTAAGATCGAGTCCGCCGATCCGCAGGTAGTTTACGTTCCCACCTATGACCCAAATACGGTTTATGGTACATGGCCTAACACCACTTACCCGCCGGTATATCTCCCACCCTCCCCCGGCGAGCAATTCACCGACAGCCTGGTTAAAGGTTTAGGTTTCAGCCTCGGGGTCGCAACAACCTACGCCATCTTCAGCAATATCGACTGGGATGATGACGATGACTGGGATCATCACCATGACGACTGGGATAATCACGGCGGCTATAACCACAACGGAGATAACAACATCAATATTAACGTTGAGAACTTCAATAAAATCAGCGGACAACGCCTGACGGACGCCAACCGTATCTGGCAGCACAACCCGGCCTATCGGGAAGGTGTCCCCTACCCGACAAACCAGCTCAACACGCGTTTCCACTCCACCAACACGGCCACAGGGCTAAGTGCAACGCAACAACCGGTTAATCGCGATAGCCAGCGTCAGGCGGCGCTGAGCCAGATGGAGAAATCGACAGGTAAAACCTTCCCACAGACTGCTCGCCCGGGCACGAAAGCGGCGCAGCGACAGGCCTCAAGTGAACAGCTGAAACAGATTTCTCAGCGCAATAACTACCGTGGCTATGACACCAAACCGCAGACGGCGAAGCGGGCCACCACGCAGCAGCGAGAAAACCGACAGACCACCGCGCAGAGACAAGAGAAACGGATTCAGCCCTCTCAGCAACGTCCCTTCCAGCAGCGAAACAGTCAGCTCCGGGCCAATGCACTGAGCGGCAACGACAGCCGTTCCGCCAACTGGCAGGCGCAGCAGCAGCGTGGGGCGCAAAGCAGACACCTCGCCGCTCGTCAGCAGCAGCTACGCCCGGCAGCGGCTGGACGTGCTGAACACCGTGAATTCCGTCATCGCTAAGGGAGCCGACATGAAACGTAAATTACTCAGTGGAATGGTGTTGTTCATGGTCTCGGCGACCGTCATGGCGCAGCAATCCTTCAGCTCACCAGAACAGGCTACCAATGCGCTGGAAAGCGCCATCCGCGATCAAAACGAAAGCGCGATGAGCAACCTGCTCGGTGAGAACTGGCGCGACTTCCTGCCCCCTGAAGGCGTTGATCCTGACGCAGTCGATCGCTTTCTGCGCGACTGGAAAGTCCGTCATAACACCATTGTCGAAGGCGATAAAGCGCATCTGGTTGTCGGAGACAGCGGCTGGCAACTTCCCATTCCGGTGATCAAAACCGCCTCCGGCTGGCAGTTTGACATCAAAGAAGGCGCCGAGGAGATCCTGACCCGCGAAATTGGGCGCAACGAACTTGCCACCATCGAAGCCCTGCATGCTTACGTGGCCGCTCAGCAGAGCTATTTTGCGATGAATCAGAAATACGCGCAGAAGATTGTCAGTTCTGAAGGGAAGAAGGACGGTCTGTACTGGCCCGTTTCGCCTGGTGAAGCGCCAAGCCCGCTTGGTCCGGCATTTAGCCCTAAAGAGCCAGGCGCGGGTTACCATGGCTATCGCTTCCGCATCCTGCCAGATAAAAATGGCTTTGCCATGGTTGCCTGGCCTGTGAGCTACGGTCAGACGGGGATAATGAGCTTTTTAATTAACCAGGACGATCGAGTCTATCAGCGAGATCTTGGAAAGGAAACGGAAGATGCAGTGCAGGCAATCGGGCAGTTTACATCAGAAAATCCTTGGCAAAAGGTAACGCCTTAATCACTGCCCGGCGAAAGTGCTGGGCAGCGGTCACTTTTAATTCAAATTTTATTTAACGAAGCTATAGGTGATATTGCCTTGTAAATTTGCCGGCATTTTTGAAATGTCGGTTCTTGCCTCTACGCCCCACTCAAAGACTTGATCATCATCACGCAACGCGATAAAGCGATAGCCACACGAATAGATAGCGCGAATGTTGTATAATTCATGAGCTACCGGGGTAGTATCTCCGCCTTCGTATTTATCTCCCCAGGCTAATACAGTGCCATCACGACGAAGCGCCGCAAATGCATTCCAGGCACCGCCTGTCAGAGAAACTACATTTGTTACATTTTGGGGCATACGATTAGCGACATGCCCCCAGCAGTATACGTCTCCATCTGATGTTAAAAATGCATAGCTGCCATTAATAGCAGCCTGAACATCGATAATATTAGTCAGACACGCAATTTCTTGTGGCAGCTCGCTTAAGTAATACGATTGTCCCCAAAAAACCACACTACCATTTTTTCTCAAAGCAATGAAAGTTGTATCAGTGCTATGTATAGAAACAATGTCCGACAGGTTTGCTATATTGTCTGGTATATCAGCACCGTATTTAGCACTTCCCCATGCAAAAATATTGCCTGTAGCCCTGAGCGCCACAAATGTACCAGTATTACTGTGTAATGCGATAACATCGTTAACTTCTTTTAAATGAATCGGCAACTCGCCTCCGTATGCACCATCCCCCCATGCGATCACGTGACCATTTTGGGTGATTCCTGCAAAGGCATATTCCGTAGTCTGGATAGCGACGAAATCCTTGCGTTCAGCAATATCTTTCGGAAAATCGTCACGAGGCGCACCGTCTGTCCACTGTACTACCTGATTGTTAGCCCGCAACGCAAGATAAGAATTGCTTCCGCTATCATACCCATATTCAGCTACTTTAATAGCTACTATGTCGGTCAGTGCTGCAATGTGATCCGGCAGAGGATTATTACCATCAACAGACCAGGTAAAAACCTGTCCATTAGAGTTAATGGCGGCAGAAATTTCTCGCCCACCGTAAATAGCCCTAACATTATGATTACGATCGCTGGTCGGGGAAGTACCACCGCTTTCTGGCACACCCCACGCTTCAACAACACCATCATTTTTAATAGCAGCCAATGCGCCACCTGAACCACCAAAATTGCTGATATTAATAACGTCACCCAGGCGATAGATATCAGAGTTTGCCAGCAGTCGCACGTCGGGACGTGTATCGGTAAAAATGGGGCCAGTATGGCGAGGTGTGGATTCATCCTCATACCACCAGTCAACGCTCACGGGCAGTAGAGTCTCTTTATCAAGCGCAATCAGTTTGTGTGTTGAACTTGCCCAGGCATTTCCTAATTGCGTTCTGGCTCCCATAACTTTTAAATCACGAATATCAGATATTGAAACATAACTATTCATAATACATCCTTTTATTGAAAATATACCTCCGAAATAGTTATATACCCTTTAAATATTATGTCAAACCGGCAAATCAATTTTTAGAATATTTTTCCAAACGATATTGATATGAATTTTATATACTAATAATCAATGGAGAACTCTAAAATATTTACCTAATAAATAACCGTTTAATGAAGGCTGAATATTTAATTATATATTAATAACTAAGAATAGAATTAAAAAAAACGCCTCCGAAGGAGGCGCTTAGCAATCACAACAAAACTTATTTCTTCTTCGCTTTCGCGTTTGGCAGGTCAGTAATGCTACCTTCAAACACTTCAGCCGCCAGGCCCACGGACTCGTGCAGCGTCGGGTGCGCGTGGATGGTCAGCGCGATGTCTTCCGCGTCACAGCCCATTTCGATAGCCAGACCGATTTCACCCAGCAGCTCACCGCCGTTGGTGCCGACAATTGCACCACCGATAACGCGGTGAGTCTCTTTGTCGAAGATCAGTTTGGTCATACCGTCTGCGCAGTCGGACGCGATAGCACGGCCAGAAGCAGCCCACGGGAAGGTGGCGGTTTCGTAGCTGATGCCTTTCTCTTTCGCTTCTTTCTCGGTCAGACCGACCCATGCAACTTCTGGCTCGGTGTACGCGATAGATGGGATCACTTTCGGATCGAAGTAGTGCTTCATGCCGGCGATAACTTCAGCGGCAACGTGACCTTCGTGAACGCCTTTGTGCGCCAGCATTGGCTGACCGACGATGTCGCCGATAGCAAAGATGTGCGGCACGTTGGTGCGCAGCTGTTTGTCAACGCGGATGAAGCCACGGTCGTCCACTTCCACGCCAGCTTTGCCCGCGTCGAGGTTTTTACCGTTCGGTACACGACCGATAGCCACCAGCACGGCGTCGTAACGCTGCGGTTCGGATGGGGCTTTTTTGCCTTCCATGGAAACGTAAATACCGTCTTCTTTCGCTTCAACGGCAGTCACTTTGGTTTCCAGCATCAGGTTAAACTTCTTGCTGATGCGCTTGGTAAAGACTTTAACGATGTCTTTGTCAGCAGCCGGGATGACCTGGTCGAACATTTCAACCACGTCAATGTCTGAACCCAGCGCATGGTACACGGTACCCATTTCCAGACCGATGATACCGCCGCCCATAACCAGCAGACGCTTAGGAACGGTTTTCAGCTCCAGGGCATCGGTGGAATCCCACACGCGTGGATCTTCATGTGGAATGAATGGCAGTTCGATTGGGCGAGAGCCTGCCGCGATGATCGCGTTGTCGAAGTTGATAACGGTTTTGCCGTTTTCGCCTTCCACTTCCAGGGTGTTCGCACCGGTGAATTTACCCAGACCGTTTACCACTTTCACTTTACGGCCTTTGGCCATACCCGCCAGACCGCCGGTCAGCTGAGTGATAACTTTCTCTTTCCAGGTACGGATTTTGTCGATATCGGTTTTTGGCTCGCCAAAGACGATACCGTGTTCAGCCAGCGCTTTGGCTTCTTCGATAACTTTCGCTACGTGCAGCAGCGCTTTAGAAGGGATACAGCCGACGTTCAGACAAACACCGCCGAGGGTGCTGTAACGCTCTACGATGACGGTTTCCAGACCTAAATCCGCTGCACGAAATGCTGCGGAGTAACCTGCCGGGCCTGCCCCAAGTACTACGACCTGAGTTTTGATTTCTGTGCTCATCATGACCTCTTAGTTTATACCCGTCGTCCACCGGGTCGTTCTATCCGCCCGCAGTTTACAAAATTGTTAACAATTTTGAAACAACAAACGGCTCACGAATTGTCGCTTTCACCAATAACCTCATAAACACCATGAGATTATCAGAAAAAAGCCGGCCGACTGGCCGGCTTTTCGATTACATCACCAGGCGGCGAATGTCGCTCAGCATGTTGTTGATGATGGTGATGAAACGCGCACCATCAGCCCCGTCGATCACGCGGTGGTCGAAGGACAGAGAGATTGGCATCATCAGACGCGGCACGAACTCTTTGCCATTCCACACCGGCTCCATCGCGGACTTGGACACACCGAGGATAGCCACTTCCGGCGCGTTCACAATCGGCGCGAAGTGGGTGGTACCCAGCCCGCCGATGCTGGAGATAGTGAAGCAGCCGCCCTGCATTTCGCCGGCAGTCAGCTTACCATCACGCGCTTTCTTGGAGATGGTGGTCAGTTCACGGGACAGCTCAGTGATGCTCTTCTTGTTCACGTCTTTGAATACCGGAACAACCAGACCATTTGGCGTATCTACCGCAACACCGATGTTGATGTATTTCTTCAGCGTCAGCTTCTGGCCGTCTTCGGACAGGGAGCTGTTGAAGCGTGGCATCTGCTCCAGAGCAGCGGCAACGGCTTTCATGATGAAGACCACTGGGGTGAATTTCACGTCCAGCTTACGCTTCTCGGCTTCGGCGTTCTGCTGTTTACGGAACGCTTCCAGATCGGTGATATCGGTTTTGTCGAAGTGGGTAACGTGCGGGATCATCACCCAGTTACGGCTCAGGTTCGCACCAGAGATTTTCTGAATACGGCCCAGTTCCACTTCTTCGATTTCGCCGAACTTGCTGAAGTCCACTTTCGGCCATGGCAGCATGCCCGGGATACCGCCGCCAGCGGCTGCCGCAGGTGCAGCTTCGGCGCGTTTCACCGCGTCTTTCACGTAAGCCTGAACGTCTTCGCGCAGGATACGACCCTTACGGCCGGTCCCTTTCACTTTCGCCAGGTTCACACCGAATTCGCGCGCCAGGCGACGAATCAGCGGAGTCGCGTGGACGTAAGCGTCGTTTTCAGCGAACTCTGATTTTTCTGCTTTTGCAGCAGGGGCAGCGGCTGGTTTAGCAGCCTGAGCCGGTGCAGCAGCCGGTGCTGGAGCAGCCGCGGCAGCCGGAGCTGCGGCAGGCGCAGCGCCTTCCACTTCGAAGACCATGATCAGGGAGCCGGTAGACACTTTGTCGCCAGTGCTGATTTTGATCTCTTTAACGGTACCGGCGAACGGCGCAGGTACTTCCATGGAAGCCTTGTCGCCTTCAACGGTGATCAGTGACTGTTCAGCGGCAACTTTGTCGCCCACTTTTACCATCACTTCGGTGACTTCAACTTCGTCACCGCCGATGTCCGGTACGTTAACGTCTTTCGCACCGCCAGCAGCGGCTGGTGCAGCGGCCGGAGCCGGAGCAGCGGCCTGTGCAGGCGCGGCAGCAGGTGCAGCACCCGCCACTTCGAAGATCATGATAAGCGACCCGGTAGACACTTTATCGCCGGTGTTGATCTTGATCTCTTTTACGGTACCGGCGAATGGCGCTGGTACTTCCATAGAGGCTTTGTCGCCTTCTACGGTGATCAGTGACTGCTCGGCCGCAACGGTATCGCCCACTTTCACCAGGATTTCAGTGACTTCAACTTCGTCACCGCCGATGTCAGGCACGTTCACTTCTTTCGCTGCCGCGGCAGCTGCCGGAGCAGCGGCGGCCGGAGCGGCTTCTTTCTTCTCTTCCTGCGCAGGTGCAGCTGCTGCTGCACCGTCGGCGGAATCGAAAATCATGATCAGTTTGCCAGTCTCGGTTTTATCGCCAACAGAGACTTTGATCTCTTTAACGATGCCAGCCTGAGGAGACGGGACTTCCATAGAGGCTTTATCGCCTTCTACGGTGATCAGCGACTGTTCAGCTTCAACTTTGTCGCCCACTTTGACCAGGATCTCGGTGATTTCAACTTCATCAGCCCCGATGTCCGGTACATTGATTTCGATAGCCATTATTCTTTTACCTCTTACGCCAGACGCGGGTTAACTTTATCTGCATCGATGTTGAATTTGGTAATTGCGTCCGCAACCACTTTCTTATCGATTTCGCCACGTTTAGCCAGTTCGCCCAGTGCTGCTACTACCACGTAAGAAGCATCTACTTCGAAGTGGTGACGCAGGTTTTCGCGGCTGTCAGAACGACCGAAGCCGTCAGTACCCAGAACGCGATAATCATCAGCTGGAACGTATGTACGAACCTGCTCAGCGAACAGTTTCATATAGTCAGTGGACGCCACCGCTGGCGCGTCGTTCATCACCTGAGCGATGTACGGAACGCGTGGGGTTTCCATTGGGTGCAGCATGTTCCAGCGCTCACAATCCTGGCCATCACGCGCCAGTTCGGTGAAGGAAGTCACAGAGTACACGTCGGAACCCACGCCGTAGTCTTTCGCCAGGATCTGCGCTGCTTCACGCACGTGACGCAGGATAGAGCCGGAGCCCAGCAACTGAACTTTACCTTTGCTACCTTCAATGGTTTCGAGTTTGTAGATACCTTTACGGATACCTTCCTCGGCACCTGCTGGCATTGCCGGCATGTGGTAGTTTTCGTTCAGGGTGGTGATGTAGTAGTAAATGTTCTCTTGCGCTTCACCGTACATGCGCTGCAGGCCGTCATGCATGATGACAGCAACTTCGTACGCGTAGGACGGGTCGTAAGAGATACAGTTCGGGATAGTCAGAGACTGAATGTGGCTGTGGCCATCTTCGTGCTGCAGACCTTCACCGTTCAGAGTCGTACGACCAGAAGTACCACCGATCAGGAAGCCGCGAGCCTGCTGGTCGCCTGCCTGCCAGCACAGGTCACCAATACGCTGGAACCCGAACATGGAGTAGTAAATGTAGAACGGAATCATCGGCAGGTTGTTGGTGCTGTATGAAGTCGCAGCAGCCAGCCAGGATGCGCCTGCGCCCAGCTCGTTGATACCTTCCTGCAGAATCTGACCTTTCTCGTCTTCTTTGTAGTATGCAACCTGCTCACGGTCCTGCGGGGTGTACTGCTGGCCGTTCGGGCTGTAGATACCGATCTGACGGAACAGACCTTCCATACCGAAAGTACGCGCTTCGTCGGCGATGATTGGCACCAGGCGATCTTTGATCGACTTGTTCTTCAGCATCACGTTCAGGGCACGAACGAAAGCGATAGTGGTAGAGATCTCTTTGTTCTGCTCTTCCAGCAGCTGAGAGAAGTCTTCCAGCGCTGGCAGTTCCAGCTTCTCGGTGAAGTTAGGCTGACGAGCTGGCAGGTAGCCTTTCAGCGCCTGGCGACGTTCGTGCAGGTACTTGTGCTCTTCAGAGCCTTCCGGGAAGGTGATGTAAGACAGGTTTTCTACCTGCTCATCGGTCACTGGAACGTTGAAACGGTCGCGGATATAGCGCACGCCGTCCATGTTCATTTTCTTAACCTGGTGAGCGATGTTTTTACCTTCTGCGGTATCACCCATGCCGTAACCTTTGATGGTGTGGGCCAGGATTACAGTCGCTTTACCTTTGGTTTCACGCGCTTTTTTCAGTGCAGCGTAAATTTTCTTCGGATCGTGACCACCGCGGTTCAGGGCCCAGATCTGCTCATCAGTCCAGTCGGCAACCAGCGCTGCGGTTTCAGGGTATTTACCGAAGAAGTGCTCACGCACGTAGGCACCGTCTTTGGATTTGAAGGTCTGGTAGTCGCCGTCAACGGTTTCGTTCATCAGTTGGATCAGTTTACCGCTGGTGTCTTTACGCAGCAGTTCGTCCCAACGGGAACCCCACATGACTTTGATCACGTTCCAGCCAGCACCTGCGAAGATGCCTTCCAGTTCGTTGATGATCTTGCCGTTACCGGTTACCGGACCATCCAGACGCTGCAGGTTACAGTTGATGATGAAGCACAGGTTGTCCAGCTTCTCACGGGTTGCGATGGTGATCGCACCTTTAGATTCTGGCTCATCCATTTCGCCGTCGCCCAGGAAGGCGTAAACGGTCTGCTCAGAGGTGTCTTTCAGACCACGGTGTTCCAGATACTTCAGGAATTTAGCCTGGTAGATCGCACCGATTGGGCCCAGACCCATAGATACGGTCGGGAACTGCCAGAATTCAGGCATCAGTTTAGGGTGCGGATAAGAAGACAGACCTTTACCGTGAACTTCCTGACGGAAGTTGTTCATCTGCTCTTCAGTCAGACGACCTTCCAGGAATGCACGTGCATAGATGCCCGGAGAGATGTGGCCCTGGAAGTACACCAGATCGCCGCCGTCTTTCTCGTTCGCTGCACGGAAGAAGTGGTTGAAGCACACTTCGTAAACGGTCGCAGAAGACTGGAAGGACGCCATGTGGCCACCCAGTTCCAGGTCTTTCTTGGACGCGCGCAGAACGGTCATGATGGCGTTCCAGCGGATTGCAGAACGGATACGACGTTCCAGATCCAGATTGCCCGGGTATTCCGGTTCGTCTTCAACGGCAATCGTGTTTACGTAGTTGCTAGCCCCTGCACCTGAAGCAACCTTCACGCCGCCTTTGCGGGCTTCAGAAAGCAGCTGATCAATCAGATACTGAGCGCGCTCAACACCTTCTTCACGGATGACCGATTCGATCGCCTGTAGCCAGTCGCGAGTTTCGATCGGATCCACGTCATTTTGGAGACGTTCTGACATGGGGGTATTCCTTATCTATCTAATACGTTGATTTGTCTGGAACCTGTCCCATTGTGCTCTTGGGCAAGAACACAATAAGACAGGTTCTGCGTTTAGTTGACGCGCTCTAAAAGTACCTGGCGCTTAATCCTTTCGTTGCTGTATGCGGCGTAATGAACGTTCGCGACGCGATTGTTCACGGCTGCGGTCCAGCAAGATTTCCTCAATGAAAGCCAGGTGACGGTGCGACGCTTCGCGCGCCTGCTCCGGCTCCCCGGCCATTATCGCCTCGAATACTCGGGTGCGATGGTTGCTTACCAGCGGGAGCATCTCCCGACGGGCATACAACAATTCAAAATTCTGACGAACGTTCTGGGCCAGCATCGGCTCCATGCAGCGTAGCAGATGGAGGAGCACCACGTTGTGCGCCGCTTCGGTGACGGCGATTTGATACTGGACAACGGCGCTGGACTCGGCGTCTAAATCGCCGGACTGCTGTGCCCGTTCAATGGCCTGATGCAGTTCGCGGATACGCACGCGATCTTCATCAGTGCTGCGAAGGGCGGCGTAATAGGCCGCAATACCTTCAAGCGCGTGACGGGTCTCAAGCAGGTCAAACTGGGATTCTGGGTGGTCAGAGAGAAGTTCTACCAGCGGATCGCTGAAGCTCTGCCACAGGCTGTTTTGCACAAAGGTTCCGCCGCCCTGGCGACGAAGCAGCAAGCCCTTTGCTTCGAGGCGTTGAATCGCCTCACGCAGAGAGGGACGTGAAACGTCGAACTGTTTTGCCAGCTCGCGTTCTGGCGGAAGTTTCTCACCCGGGCGCAGAGTCCCTTCGAGGATTAAAAACTCCAGCTGCTGCTCAATCACATCAGATAGTTTTGGTTGGCGAATTTTGCTGTAGGCCATATTCCCTGTCTTACGCCTTTTTGCCCGGAGTCAATTGGTCTTACCAATTTCTAGTTCGTATCGCTAAAGTAACAAAGTATTCACCTTCTGTCCATATTGGTTTTGATTGAAATCAGTAAACCCTGCACATTTTAACAACCTTACAGAAATAACGTTTCAGAAATGTAACTTTGCACAAATGAGTTGATTACTCCCAAAGAGGGAGTTTTAACCATAATGAAACGAGGGGTTTTGCAATCTGAAGCGATTCAACATGGCAAATAATGAAAATTCGCCCACTTAAGAAGCATTTCTATTCTATAGGTTGGGTTAGGAAGAATAAGCGGGCCGATTTACAAATGCTTTCTTTTTATTCAAGTCGTCAGCATCCCTTCATAAAGCAGGTGCATTCGCAGGCGCTTACCACTATTCTGGCGCTTACGGAAGTCATCTCCGCTTTTTTCGGTTTGTTTAACCGTAAAGAAAAAAATACAGAATATGGACTTTCATAATTACACACGCACAGCGTGAACATAACAACCACACACGAGGTTTCAAATGGAAGCTCAACAGCACGGCGATCAGCTAAAGCGCGGACTTAAAAACCGCCATATACAGCTCATCGCACTGGGCGGTGCGATTGGTACCGGCCTGTTTCTGGGCAGCGCATCCGTTATCCAGTCAGCCGGTCCGGGTATTATTTTGGGTTACGCGATTGCGGGTTTCATCGCTTTTCTGATCATGCGCCAGCTTGGCGAAATGGTCGTTGAAGAGCCGGTCGCAGGCTCGTTCAGCCACTTTGCCTATAAATACTGGGGCAGCTTTGCGGGCTTCGCCTCCGGCTGGAACTACTGGGTGCTGTACGTTCTGGTTGCTATGGCCGAGCTGACCGCCGTCGGGAAGTACATTCAGTTCTGGTATCCGGAGATCCCAACATGGGCGTCTGCTGCAGCCTTCTTCGTGATTATCAACGCCATTAACCTGACCAACGTAAAAGTGTTCGGCGAGATGGAGTTCTGGTTTGCCATTATCAAAGTCATTGCCGTTGTGGCGATGATCATCTTCGGTGGCTGGCTGCTGTTCAGCGGCAACGGCGGCCCGCAGGCTACCGTGCGTAACCTCTGGGAACAGGGCGGCTTCCTGCCTCACGGCATGACCGGTCTGGTGATGATGATGGCGATCATTATGTTCTCCTTCGGCGGCCTGGAGCTGGTGGGTATTACCGCCGCCGAAGCCGATAACCCGGAGCAAAGCATCCCGAAAGCCACAAATCAGGTTATCTACCGTATTCTGATCTTCTATGTGGGCTCACTGGCCGTGCTGCTCTCCCTGCTGCCGTGGACGCGCGTGACCGCTGACACCAGCCCGTTTGTTCTCATCTTCCACGAGCTGGGCGATACCTTTGTCGCCAACGCCCTGAACATCGTGGTGCTGACCGCAGCGCTCTCCGTTTACAACAGCTGCGTATACTGCAACAGCCGTATGCTGTTCGGCCTGGCCCAGCAGGGCAACGCGCCGAAGATGCTGCTCAACGTGGATAAACGCGGCGTGCCGGTGAATACCATCATTGTTTCAGCCATCGTGACCGCGCTGTGCGTGCTGATTAACTACATGGCACCGGAATCGGCGTTTGGCCTGCTGATGGCGCTGGTAGTCTCTGCTCTGGTTATCAACTGGGCGATGATCAGCCTGGCGCACATGAAGTTCCGCCGCGCGAAACAGCAGCAGGGCGTCACCACGCGCTTCCCTGCCCTGCTCTATCCGCTGGGTAACTGGATTTGCCTGCTGTTTATGGCGGCCGTGCTGGTGATCATGCTGATCACGCCGGGCATGGCGATTTCCGTCTACCTGATCCCGGTCTGGATTGCGATCCTTGGCGTTGGCTATCTCTTCAGCCAGAAAAGCCGTAATGCCATGAAGGCGCACTAAACCTCTCGCCGCGGCACCTGTTTTTGAGGGTGCCGCGCGTTGTTACCTCCTTCACACTTTCACGCCAACAGCACATTTATCCATATCACCGCCCTGATACTGCAACGCATATATTCCTTTGCCAGCGAATAATTCTCCCCATACCGTAAACCGGAGAGCTGTCGATGGATAACAACAAACTGTCAGTAAAAGAAAAGATCGGCTATGGGATGGGCGACGCGGGATGCAACATCATCTTCGGCGCCATCATGCTGTTTGTTAACTATTTCTATACGGATATTTTTGGCCTGGCGCCTGCGCTGGTCGGCGTGCTGCTGCTGTCCGTCCGCGTAATTGACGCCGTAACGGACCCGATTATGGGGGCGATTGCCGACCGTACCCGCAGTAAATATGGCCGGTTTCGTCCATGGCTGCTGTGGATTGCGTTCCCCTACGCGCTGTTCAGCATTCTGATGTTCACCACCCCGGAGTGGAGCTATAACAGCAAAGTTATCTATGCGTTTGTCACCTACTTCCTGCTCTCGTTAACCTATACGGCCATCAACATCCCATACTGCTCGTTAGGTGGAGTGATCACCAACGATCCAAAAGAGCGCGTGGCCTGCCAGTCGTATCGCTTCGTGCTGGTCGGCATCGCCACGCTGCTGCTCTCCTTAACGCTGCTGCCGATGGCCGACTGGTTTGGCGGGGATAACAAAGCCAAAGGCTACCAGATGGCGATGACCGTCCTGGCGCTGATTGGTACCTGTATGTTCCTGTTCTGCTTCGCCACCGTGCGCGAGCGCGTGCGTCCGGCAGTGCAAACCAACGACGAACTGAAAAACGACCTGAAAGACGTGTGGAAAAACGACCAGTGGGTGCGCATTTTGCTGCTCACGCTGTGCAACGTCTGCCCGGGCTTTATCCGCATGGCGGCGACCATGTATTACGTCACCTGGGTGATGGGCCAGAGCACCCACTTCGCCACGCTGTTTATCAGCCTGGGCGTTGTCGGCATGATGCTTGGCAGCGTGCTGGCGAAAGTGCTGACCGACCGCTGGTGTAAGCTGAAGGTCTTCTTCTGGACCAATATTGTGCTGGCGGCATTCTCCTGCGCCTTCTATTTCTTCGACCCGAAAGCCACCGTTACCATCGTGGTGCTCTACGTCCTGCTGAACATCCTGCACCAGATCCCGTCTCCGCTGCACTGGTCGCTGATGGCCGATGTGGACGACTACGGCGAGTGGAAAACCGGGAAACGCATCACCGGGATCAGCTTCTCAGGTAACATCTTCTTCCTGAAACTGGGCCTGGCGATTGCCGGTGCGATGGTCGGCTTCCTGCTCTCCTGGTACGGTTATGACGCGGGCGCAAAAGCGCAAAGCGCGGACGCCATTAACGGGATCGTGCTGCTCTTTACCGTCATTCCGGGCATTGGATACTTAATTACCGCTGGGGTGGTACGTCTGCTGAAAGTGGACCGTGAGACCATGAAGCAGATCCAGTCCGATCTGGAAAAACGCCGCAACAATTACCGCGAGCTGAATGACTATCAGGAACTCAAAGCCGCTGAGACTAAATAAGGAAAGCCGCATGCATAACTGGCCAAACCCGTTTATCGAACAACGCGCCGACCCGTACATTTTACGCCATGAGGGACAGTACTATTTTATTGCCTCCGTGCCGCAGTACGACAGGCTGGCGATCCGCCGCGCGGACTCGCTGGAAGGACTACGCGGCGCTGAAGAAGTGGTGGTCTGGCGTAAACCCGAGACCGGCCCGATGAGCCAGCTAATCTGGGCGCCAGAACTGCACCACGTTGACGGAAAGTGGTACATCTATTTTGCCGCGACGCACACCCAGGCGCTCGACGCGCTCGGGATGTTCCAGCACCGCATGTTTGCGATTGAGTGTGCGGACCGCGATCCGCTCAGCGGTACCTGGATCGAGAAAGGGCAAATCAACACCCCGTTCGACACCTTCGCCCTGGACGCCACCACCTTTGTTCATCAGGGCAAACGCTGGTACCTGTGGGCGCAAAAAGCCCCGGATATTTCCGGTAACTCTAACCTCTATCTGTGTGAAATGGAGAACCCGTGGACGCTGAAAGGCGAGCCGGTGATGCTCAGCAAGCCAGAATACGACTGGGAATGCCGTGGTTTCTGGGTCAACGAAGGTCCGGCGGTGCTGGTTCACGGCGATAAGCTGTTTATCAGCTACTCCGCCAGCGCCACCGATGAGAACTACTGCATGGGGTTACTGTGGATAGACCTGAACGCCGATCCGCAAAACCCGGCGAACTGGCACAAATCCCCTCGCCCGGTTTTCGTCACCAGCTACGAGAACCGCCAGTACGGGCCAGGCCACAACAGCTTTACGCAAACGCCGGAAGGGGAAGATGTATTGGTGTACCACGCAAGAAATTACACCGAAATTGAAGGCGATCCGCTTTACGATCCGAACCGTCATACCCGCCTGAAGCTTGTCCGCTGGGACGAAAACGGGATGCCTGATTTCGGCATCCCGCCTGCGGATACGTTATAGCGTCTGCGGCGCGCTGGGTTACACCAGCGTGCCGTAAATCGTCAGCAGCGCCACAATCACCACCACCACAAACGAGGTTTTCTTCGCCATTGAAACGGCGGCTTTTGGCGTTTCGATCTTGTCGGTATGCGGTTCGCGCGCCAGCGAGAACTGCGCCAGGCGCGTCAACACCTGGTACTGGGACGTATGGCGGTCCCCAAGAGAAGCGAACCATGCGGGCAGCGCTTTTTCACCGTGGCCAATTAAGGCGTACACCACGCCCACCAGACGCACCGGAAGCCAGTCGAGCACGTGCAGGATGGCATCAATGCCGGACAGCAAACGCTCATGCGGCGTCAGATAACGGGCAAGCCAGGTCTGCCAGGCGCGCAGGAACGAATAGCCCATCAGCAGTACCGGCCCCCACGGGCCGCCCACCACAAACCAGAACAGCGGAGCAAGGTAGTAGCGGAAGTTAATCCACAGCAGCGCGTTTTGCAGCTCGCGCAGGAACTCGCGCTCGTCGCAGTCCGGCGGCACGCCGTGGATCATCGTCAGCTCGCTCGCCATCGCGCCGCGCGCGTGGGCATCGTCACGGGAGGCGGCTTTCAGGTAGGCGTGATAGTGCAAACGCACCTTGCCCGCACCGATGCACAGCACGCCGAGCAGGAGCCACACCACCAGCAGCGGCACGTTAAAAAAGAGTCCGTACAGCGAGCGCAGCAGCAGGAAGGTAATCAGCATGACGCCCGCCATCATCAGCAGCGTGCGCAGCATGGAAAAGTGCTTGATGCGGCGGAATAACACCTCCAGCCGGTGATCCAGTTGCCAGTGCTCGCCGAGCTTGAACAGGCGTTCAGCGATGATAACCAGCAGCATGGTAAACAACGTCATGGTATCTCCTTATTCTGACGACGCGGCAAGCATGGCGCGAAACCGCGACCAGTCAAATGCCGGGCCGGGATCGGTTTTTCTCGCCGGAGCGATATCGCTGTGCCCGGTAATATTGTCGGCGATTGCCGGGTAGAGTCCGATAAGCGTGTGGGTAATAGCAACCAGCTGCTGATACTGGGCATCGGTGTAGGGGGTAGTATCCGTGCCTTCCAGCTCAATCCCAATCGAGAAATCGTTGCACCGTTCGCGCCCGTGATACATCGATACCCCGGCATGCCAGGCGCGCTTATCAAAAGGAACATACTGAACCACCTCACCATCACGGCGAATCAGGCAGTGAGCCGACACGCGCAGATGCGCAATCTCAGCGAAGAAGGGATGTGCATTGGGATCTATCGTTCCCGTGAATAACGCATCGATCCACGGGCCGCCAAACTCACCCGGCGGGAGGCTAATATTATGAACCACCAGCAGTGTGGGCTTTTCATCCTCCGGGCGGCAGTCGTGGTGCGGCGAGGGCACATGCCGCGCATCCACCAGCCATCCGTTTTCTAACAACATGCTGGAACTCCTTCTGTATGGTGCAATGACTCGGTTCAGAGTAGCATGTTTCAATATTATGATTCGTTACCAATTTGGAGTTTTATCATGCCGCCTCGCCGCTACAACCCCGACCACCGACGTGAAGCGCTTCTGGAACGTATTAATATGGATATTCCGGCAAGCGTCGCCCATGCGTTGAAAGAAGACCTGGGGGGTGACGTTAACGCCGATAAAGATATTACCGCACAATTGTTGCCAAAAGAGACACGCTCGCACGCGGTCATTATCACCCGTGAGGAGGGCGTTTTTTGCGGCAAGCGTTGGGTTGAAGAGGTCTTTACTCAGCTGGCGGGTGACGATGTACAGGTGACATGGCACGTTGATGATGGTGATGCAGTGACCGCCAATCAGCCGCTGTTCGAGCTGGACGGTCCTTCCCGCGTATTACTGACCGGCGAGCGTACCGCGCTCAATTTTGTCCAAACGCTCTCTGGCGTCGCCAGTGAAGTGCGCCGCTACGTTGACCTGCTGGCCGGCACCCGTACCCAGCTGCTTGATACCCGCAAAACGCTGCCGGGCCTGCGCACTGCGCTGAAGTACGCGGTGCTCTGCGGCGGCGGCGCAAACCATCGTCTGGGCTTATCCGATGCTTTCCTGATTAAAGAGAACCACATTATTGCTTCTGGCTCCGTGCGTCAGGCGGTGGAAAAGGCCTTCTGGCTGCATCCGGATGTGCCGGTTGAGGTGGAGGTCGAAAGCCTGGAAGAGCTGGAACAGGCGATCAAGGCCGGGGCCGATATCATCATGCTCGATAACTTCGAGACGGAGCAGATGCGCGAGGCGGTGAAACTGACCAACGGCCGGGCCCAGCTTGAAGTGTCCGGAAACGTCACTTTCGACACGATCCGTGAGTTCGCCGAAACCGGCGTGGATTACATCTCCGTTGGCGCGCTGACCAAGCACGTGCGCGCCCTCGATCTCTCAATGCGCTTCAAATAACGCATGCTCCCCTCTCTGCCCGGAGAGGGGAATTTCAGCCTCGCTCGCAAATCCATTGTCCTTCTCTGCAACACGGAATGAATTCTCTGAAGCTCCTTTCTCGTTCTCTTTTTTGCCCCTCGTTTCTGCCCTGTCCCGCTGACAAAGTAGAGCCACTTTGCATAAGGAGCAGATATGGACAGACAACAAGGATTCACACTCATTGAGCTGATGGTGGTCATTGGCATCATTGCGATTCTGAGCGCCATCGGCGTTCCCGCCTATCAGAACTACCTGCGTAAAGCAGCCCTCACCGATATGCTGCAAACTTTCGTTCCCTATCGCACTGCCATTGAGCTTTGCGCGCTCGATCGCGGCGGCGTGGAAAGCTGCGATGCCGGCAGTAACGGTATTCCCTCTCCTGCCACGACGCGTTACGTTTCAGGAATGAGCGTGGCGAAAGGGATCGTGACCTTAACAGGCCAGGAGAGCCTGAACGGGCTGACGGTAACCATGACGCCGCAGTGGAGCAACGGCAACGGTATGACGGGCTGGACGCGTGACTGCAATATCAGTGCTGACAGCGCGCTTAAGCAGGCCTGCGAAGACGTCTTCCGCTTCGACACTAACTAAGGAGCGGATAATGAACACCGATCAACTCGTGGCGCTTTGTCTTCGCCACCATGCCCTGCTGCTCACCAGTGACAGCGACATGATTAGCATCGCCGTCGTGGGAACCCCCGCGCCTGAACTGATGGAGGCCCTGCACTTCGCGACCCAGAAGCGGATTGATATCGAATGCTGGAGCGCTGAACGCATGGAAAAGCACCGGCAGTTAACCGCGCAATCGCATCTGCCCGTCGTTTCGCAACCCCACTCCGCGGTGGATATCCTCAACTACACGCTGCAGCAGGCAATAAACCAGCGCGCGTCTGACATCCATATCGAACCAATGGAGCACGCGTGCCAGATCCGTTTACGTATCGACGGGGTACTTTATCCGCAGCCTCCCGTTTCCGCCGCGCTGGCGACGATGCTCAGCGCCCGGTTAAAAGTGCTGGGTAATCTGGATATTGCGGAACGACGCTTGCCGCAGGACGGTCAGTTTACGATTGAGCTGACAAACGAGCCGGTCTCGTTTCGTATCGCCACGCTTCCCTGCAACGGCGGTGAGAAAATTGTGCTGCGTTTGCTACATCAGGTTCAGCAGGCGCTGGAGCCGAACGCGCTTGGCATGAGCGCTAAACAGCTGGCCTGTTTTAATGAGGTACTCCACCAGCCTCAGGGGCTAATTCTGGTCACCGGCCCGACGGGCAGCGGCAAAACCGTAACGCTCTACAGCGCGCTGCAGGCGCGTAACACCCCTGACGTCAACATCTGCAGCGTGGAGGATCCCATCGAGATCCCGCTTGCGGGGTTAAATCAGACGCAGGTTAACCCCCGCGCGGGCTTAACATTCCAGAGCGTACTGAGAGCGCTGCTCCGTCAGGATCCGGACATCATTATGGTCGGGGAAATTCGCGATGGTGAAACGGCAGAAATTGCCATTAAAGCCGCGCAGACCGGGCATCTGGTATTGTCGACGCTGCACACCAACTCGACGACGGAAACCCTCATTCGTCTGGAGCAGATGGGCGTGGCGCGCTGGATGATCTCTTCCGCGCTTTCGATGGTGATTGCCCAGCGGCTGGTTCGGCGCCTTTGCCCGCACTGCCGACAGAAAACAGGGGAGCATACGGACCTGCCGCGCTCGGTTTGGCCGCGGCAACTTCCTCGCTGGCAACCTGCAGGCTGCGATCGTTGTTATCACGGTTTTTACGGGCGCGTGGCCATTTTTGAAGTACTTGCGATCGATAATCCCCTGCGCCAGGCTATTGCCAGCGGGGCAGGCACCGAGGTGATTGAAGCCAGCGCCCGACAGGCTGGACTCATCTCGCTGTTTGAACACGGCTGCATGGCCGTTGAACAAGGGATGACCACGCTTGAAGAGTTAGTGCGTGTTCTGGGTATGCCCGATGGCTGCTAATCAACTCTGGCGCTGGCGAGCACTCTCCGCTGAAGGAGAACCCCGAAACGGGGTACTCTGGGCCACCGACCGCAACGCAGCCTTCACCAGGCTGATGCGTAACGACCTCCATCCTCTGGCCCTGACCCGATGCGCTCAAAGGCACCGCTGGCGTCCACATCACTGCTACGAGATGTTTCGTCAGCTCGCAACGCTCCTGCAGGCCGGGCTGACGCTCGCGCATAGTCTGCAAATGCTGGCAGACCAACATCCAGTAGAACCGTGGCGGGGGCTACTGCAAAACGTTGCCGATGAACTCAGTGAAGGCTGTCCTTTTTCTGAGGCGCTCAAACGGTGGCCAGCAGTCTTTAGCCCACTGCATATCTCAATGGTGAAAACCGGAGAGCTAACGGGGAAGCTTGAAGCGTGCTGCCGAGAGCTTGCAGAGCAGCAAAAAGCGCAGCAGCAGCTCAGCGCGAAGGTGAAAAAAGCGCTGCGCTACCCGGCGATCGTCCTGACGCTGGCCGTGCTCGTCGTGCTGGCAATGGTCACCCTGGTTTTGCCCGAATTTGCCGCGATCTACAAAACCTTTAATACCCCGCTTCCGGCGCTGACGCGAATTGTTATGGGGATAGCCGCGTTTATGCAGTCATATGCCCTTGCGCTGTTCGCGATGCTGCTTGTTCCCGTAACCGCAGCCTGGCCTCTGCGACACCATCCTCGCTGGCAGCGTATTCTGCTGAGTTTTCCCGTAATGGGCGCGCTGGCGAAAGGGCAAAAACTGGGGCAGATCTTCACCGTGCTGTCGCTCACGCAGCAGGCGGGCATTGCATTCTTACAGGGGCTTGAAAGTGCAGAAGAGACTGTTGAAAGCCGGTACTGGCAGGGAATACTCCGCAGCATACGCGAGAACATTGAAAAAGGTCTCCCCGTCTGGTCGTCCTTTCAGAAGGCGGCAATGTTTACTCCGCTCTGTATTCAGCTTTTACGAACCGGTGAGATGTCAGGTTCGCTGGACGTCATGCTGGCAAACCTTGCTCGCCATCACACGGAACAGACTTTTCAACGGGCAGACAACCTGGCGGCGCTTCTGGAGCCACTGCTCCTGGTTGTTACGGGGGTTATCATCGGCACGCTGGTGGTGGCAATGTATCTGCCGATTTTCCATCTGGGTGATGCGATGAGCGCGGGGTAGTGCAGCAGCGCTGGCGCACAAGCATGCGCCAGCGAAAGCCATTACAGGCTATTGAAAACGCGGTTTTCCTGCTCCTGAACGCGAATAAACGTTGTGCGTTTCGTCAGCTCTTTCAGGCGGGATGCACCCACGTAGGTACAGGCTGAGCGCAGGCCGCCCAGGATGTCGCGCGCGGTGTTTTCAACCGGGCCGCGCAGAGGCAGCTTCACGGTTTTGCCTTCTGCCGCACGGTATTTAGCCACGCCACCGACGTGGCGGGTCATCGCGGATTCAGAGCTCATACCGTAGAACAGCATGAATTTCTCGCCGTTCTCTTCCACCACGGTGCCGCCGCTCTCTTCGTGGCCTGCCAGCATACCGCCGAGCATGACGAAGTCCGCGCCGCCGCCAAAGGCCTTTGCGACATCGCCCGGCATGGTGCAACCGCCGTCGCTGATGATCTGGCCGCCCAGGCCGTGCGCCGCGTCGGCACATTCAATGACCGCGGAAAGCTGCGGATAACCAACTCCGGTCTTCACGCGCGTGGTGCATACGGAGCCCGGGCCAATGCCTACTTTCACGATGTCGGCACCGGAAAGGATCAGCTCTTCACACATTTCACCGGTCACCACGTTACCCGCGATGATAGTTTTGGTCGGCCAGGCTTCGCGCGCCTTGCTGACGAACTGCACGAAGTGCTCGGAGTAACCGTTCGCCACATCAATACAAACGAAGCTAAGCGCCGGGTTAGCATTCAGGATCTGTTTGGTTTTCTCGAAATCGGCGTCGGAAGTACCGGTGGAAACCATCACGTGCTTCACCACGTCAGCAGAGGCGGACGCAACAAACGCATTCCACTCTTCAGGAGTGTAGTGCTTGTGGACTGCAGTAAGAATATCGAACTGAGCCAGCGCCGTTGCCATCTCAAAGGTACCGACTGTATCCATGTTGGCGGCAATGATTGGCACGCCAGACCACGTCTGACCGGAATGCTTAAAGGTGAATTGACGTTCGAGTTCAACGTCTGAGCGACTTTTCAGTGTAGAGCGTTTAGGGCGGATAAGAACGTCTTTGAAACCTAACTTCAGATCTTCTTCGATACGCATGTGCGGATTCCTGGGGTTAGAGGCAAATATGTTAAAAGCACAACTCCAGTGACGCTATCATACGCACTAATACCTGCTCCGCAAGACTGCGAAATTCTCTTTTTTTACGCTACAATCCTATAAATTTACCTGGTAAAAAGCCGGTAAAGAGAATCAAACAATTACTGTCGCACGTTTGTTTTTTAAGCAACTGATTTCCATAATGAATAATTCCCAGGATTTGATTTAATGGGGTATATCGTCGCAGTAACCGGCGGCATCGGTAGTGGCAAAAGTACCGTTGCGGACGCGTTTTCTCGTCTCGGCATCGCGATTATTGATGCTGATATTATTGCCCGTCAGGTGGTAGAGCCCAATACACCCGCGCTAAAGGCCATCGCCGACCATTTCGGTCAGGCAATCATCAATGCCGATGGCACACTGAACCGCCGTCAGCTTCGCGAATATATTTTTTCCGATTCTGCGGAAAAAGCCTGGCTTAATGCCCTGCTCCACCCCATTATCCACCAGGAAACTCAGCGTCAGATAGCCGCAGCCCGCTCGCCCTATGTCCTGTGGGTGGTTCCGCTCCTGGTAGAAAATCAGCTGCATAAGAAAGCCAATCGGGTATTGGTGATTGATGTCACACCCGAGACGCAAATCCAGCGAACCATGACGCGCGACCACGTCTCGCGTGAACATGCTGAACAAATTCTTGCCGCTCAGGCCACTCGCGCTCAGCGCCTTGCCGTTGCGGATGATGTTATTGATAATAACGGCGCACCAGATGCCATTGCATCGGATGTTGCCCGCCTGCACGAGCAGTATCTAACCTTCGCCGCGCAGGCCGTTGCACAGGAAAAACCATAATGTCGACTCACATCCTTTTTGAGCACCCGCTTAATGAAAAAATGCGTACCTGGCTGCGCATTGAATTTCTCATCCAACAGCTTTCACAACATCTGCCTGTTAACGATCATGCCACGGCGTTGCACTTCTTTCGCAACGTAGGCGATCTGCTGGATGTGATTGAACGTGGCGATGTCCGCACGGAGCTGTTGAAAGAGCTGGAGCGCCAGCAGCGTAAATTACAGGCCTGGGCCGAAGTACCGGGCGTGGATCAAAGTCGAATTGACGCCTTACGCCAGCAGTTGAAAAACAGCAGCACGACGCTGATGGCCGCGCCGCGCGTTGGGCAATATTTACGAGAAGACCGTTTGATAGCGCTGGTGCGCCAGCGCCTGAGCATACCGGGCGGTTGCTGTAGCTTTGATCTGCCAACGCTGCATATGTGGCTGCATATGCCGCAGGAACAGCGCGATCGCCAGGTAAACAGCTGGCTGGGTAGCCTGGAGCCGATGAATCAGACGCTATCGCTGATCCTCGATCTTGTGCGTAACTCTGCCCCGTTCCGCAAGCAAACCAGTCTCAACGGTTTTTATCAGGACAACGGCGACGACGCCGATCTTCTGCGTCTAAATTTGTCTCTTAGCGAGCAGCTTTATCCACAAATTTCCGGGCATAAAAGCCGTTTCGCGATCCGCTTTATGCCGCTGGACAGTGAAAATGGCACCGTGCCGGAACGCCTCGATTTTGAACTGGCCTGTTGTTAAGGAGTGCCAATGTCTGACGTCACCACCGTAAACTGCCCAACCTGTGGGAAAACTGTCGTCTGGGGAGAAGTGAGTCCGTTTCGCCCGTTCTGCTGCAAGCGCTGTCAGCTCATTGATCTGGGCGAATGGGCGGCGGAAGAGAAACGAATTCCGAGCGAAGGCGACCTCTCGGATAGCGATGACTGGAGCGAAAGCCAGCAGTAACGTTCAAAGCCTGCTGGCGATTCGTTCGGCAGGCCTACATGTTTGTCGCTAAGCGGCGGATCACAGGCTCATTGGCTGGCGGGAATTTGTCGGCATCACTGACCTGAAGTTCCACCCAGTTACCCGGCTGTCCCTCTTTTCCCCAGGGTTCACCTTCCCAGCTTTCCACCAGCCAGAACCACAGCGTGATGTGCCTGTCGGGAAACTGATACTCCAGCTTATCGAACAGCGTGGCGCCAAGCGGGGTAATCCCCACCTCTTCCTGCAGCTCACGCACCAGCGCCTCTTCCGGTGTTTCTCCTGATTCGATTTTCCCGCCAGGAAACTCCCACTTGTTCGCCATATGGGCGTCAGCAGCGCGCTGGGTGATGAAGATTTGGTTTTGCGGGTTGCGAATAATCCCGACGGCAATTTGCAGTATTTTCATAGCGTCACTTCCATAAAAAAGGCGCAGATATCTGCGCCTTTTCAGTTAGTTATGTTCTTAGCTCAGGCGGCCGTGGCACGCCTTGTATTTTTTACCGGAACCACACGGGCACGGATCGTTACGACCGACTTTACGATCGCCGGTCTGCGCGGCGATCGCTGCTGCGGCTTCGCTTTCGTCAGTCTGGTGGCTCAGCTGCTGCATCTGCGCCAGACGCTCAGCTTCTTCACGACGCTGCTGCTCCATCGCTTCCACTTCTTCCGGCATGCGCACCTGAACCTTGCTCAGGGTGCTGATCACTTCGTACTTCAGTGACTCCAGCATAGAGGCAAACATGGAGAAGGATTCACGCTTGTACTCCTGCTTCGGATCTTTCTGCGCATAGCCGCGCAGGTGGATACCCTGACGCAGGTAGTCCATCGCCGCCAGGTGCTCTTTCCACAGGGAGTCCAGCGTCTGCAGCATCACGCCTTTTTCGAAGTGACGCATCATCTCAGCGCCAACCACTTCTTCCTTACGCTTATAAACCTCCAGCGCGGTTTCAAAGATACGTTCGCGCAGGGTCTCTTCATGCAGCTCAGGCTCTTTATCCAGCCACTCTTTGATTGGCAGATCGAGATCGAAGTCGTTTTTCAGACGTTCCTGCAGGCCTTCAACGTCCCACATCTCTTCCAGAGACTGCGGTGGAATATGCGCGTCGATGGTGGCTTTGAACACATCTTCGCGGATGCTGTTGATGGTTTCGCTCACGTCGGACACGTCCAGCAGTTCGTTACGCTGGGTGTAGATCGCGCGACGCTGATCGTTGGCCACGTCATCATATTCCAGCAGCTGCTTACGAATATCGAAGTTGCGGCTTTCCACTTTACGCTGGGCGTTAGCGATCGCTTTAGTCACCCATGGGTGCTCAATGGCTTCACCAGGCTTCATGCCCAGCTTACGCATCATGCCGGACACGCGGTCGGAGGCAAAAATACGCATCAGCGCATCTTCCATAGACAGGTAGAAGCGGGAAGAACCGGCATCACCCTGACGGCCCGCACGGCCACGCAGCTGGTTGTCGATACGACGAGATTCGTGACGCTCGGTACCGATGATGTGCAGACCACCGGATGCCAGCACCGCGTCGTGACGCACCTGCCAGTCGGCTTTGATCTGCTCGATCTGCTCTGGCGTTGGGTTTTCCAGTTCAGCGACTTCAGCCTGCCAGCTACCGCCGAGCATAATATCGGTACCACGACCCGCCATGTTGGTGGCGATGGTCACGGCTCCCGGATAGCCCGCCTGAGCAACAATGTCCGCTTCTTTAGCGTGGAACTTGGCGTTCAGAACGTTGTGCTTGATGCCTGCTTTGGTCAGCTCATTGGAAACCACCTCGGATTTCTCGATGGAGATGGTCCCCACCAGAACCGGCTGACCATTGGCAGTACGGTCGCGAATATCTTCGATGATCGCCTGAATTTTTTCCGCTTCGGTCATGTACACCAGGTCCGGCATATCCTTACGGATCATCGGACGGTTGGTTGGCACAACCACGGTATCCAGCTTGTAGATGGAGCTGAATTCAAACGCTTCGGTATCTGCGGTACCGGTCATCCCCGCCAGCTTCTCATACAGACGGAAGTAGTTCTGGAAGGTGATGGATGCCAGCGTCTGGTTTTCGTTCTGGATATCCACGCCTTCTTTCGCTTCAACGGCCTGATGCAGACCATCAGACCAGCGACGACCCTGCATGGTACGGCCGGTGTGTTCATCGACAATGATGACTTCGCCGTCTTTCACGATGTAGTCAACGTCGCGGGTGAACAGCGCGTGGGCGCGCAGCGCGGCGGTCACGTGGTGCATCAGCATGATGTTGCTCGGGGAATACAGGGACTCGCCCTCTTCCATAATGCCTTCAGCCACCAGCAGCTCTTCGATTTTCACCAGACCGCGTTCGGTCAGGTTCACCTGGCGCGCTTTTTCATCTACGGAGAAGTGGCCTTCACCCTGGAAGGTATCGGAGTCTTCTTTCTCCTGACGCAGCAGGTGTGGAATGATTTTGTCGACTTTACGGTACATGTCAGAGCTGTCTTCGGCCGGGCCGGAGATGATCAGCGGGGTACGCGCTTCATCGATCAGAATGGAGTCAACCTCATCCACCAGCGCATAGTGCAGCTTACGCTGGACGCGCTCTTCCGGGCTGAACGCCATGTTGTCGCGCAGGTAGTCGAAGCCGTATTCGTTGTTGGTGCCGTAGGTGATGTCCGCGTTGTAGGCTTCGCGCTTGGCGGGTGCCGGCAGTCCGGACATGTTGATGCCGACGGTCATGCCGAGGAATTCGAACAGCGGACGGTTGTTTTCGGCATCACGCTGGGCCAGATAGTCGTTGACGGTAACGACGTGAACGCCCTTACCGGTCAGTGCATTCAGGTAAGCCGGCAGCGTTGCGGTCAGGGTTTTACCTTCACCGGTACGCATTTCCGCGATGCAGCGTTCGTTAAGCACCATACCGCCCAGCAATTGAACGTCGAAGTGACGCATGCCGAACACACGTTTACTCGCTTCACGCACAACGGCGAAAGCTTCCGGGATCAGGCTTTCTAAGGTTTCACCTTTTTCCAGACGCGCACGGAATTCCGCCGTTTTCGCTTTCAGCTCATCATCAGAGAGCTTCTCCATCGCCGGTTCCATACCGTTGATGATGTTTACAGCTTTGCGCATACGGCGCAGGGTACGATCGTTACGACTACCAAAAACTTTGGTTAATAATTTGATTAGCATAATAAATTCTCAAACGCCCCAGACGGGCAGATAAATTAAGGTATTGAAAAAGGTTAATTTAGCTGAGGCGTTGAGGCCCGGCACGGATGCCGTGAACCTGGCTAATCCATGTCGAAACGGAGAATGATACAGGAGGAACAAACCAGGTTTGCGCCGTCTGACTCACAGTCACGGGCGGCTGGTTATCCTGCGTCAGAAGCGCATTAAGCGTATCGAGCAGGGCAAGATGCTGAGCCTGAACCGGCAGCGACTCTTCAGCAACAGGCATCGTCTGCGGCGCCATCGCGAACGACAGATGACGAATAACCGTGCGGATGGCGTGCTGCTGCCAGTAATCAACGGAGAAATTAGGACGACGGCTGGCTTCAAGCCACGCGAGATTAGTAAAGTTAACCCGCGTCGAGAGATCGTGTTTAGTTGTCGTGGAACGTGCTGGCGTCGCCGCTTCCGCACTGTTGCTGAGCGCAGGCAAGCCGAAACTCGCCGCGACCATCCCTAATAAGAGATGCGGCCAGAAGTAACGTCTGCCAAATTGTCGCCAGCGCGTCAGTATTCCGCTCACTTGCTCCACCACAATCGCCCGCCAGTGCAGGCTGAGTTCAATTATTCTTTTTTAGCGCCCAGATATTACCACTAAAGCCAATACGCAGCAGCAGGAATGACACCTTGCAGCAGGTAAAAACGGTCAATAATGCAGCGAACACACCGTTATTCGGCACCCGACAATGGCCAGGGAGTAGAGGGGCAAATCAAAGAAGGGCAGAAATAAAAACGACTGGCTTCCCTGGTCGGAGAGAGTACCAGGTGAACCAGTCGCTTTTCTTACGAAACGGCGTTAACCGTTACGCCAGGACCATAGTCGGTGCTTTGAACGCCAGCGGCAGTTCCGCTTCGTCTTCAAAGGTCACATATTCCCAGGCTTCCTGTTTTGCCAGGACGGCCTGCAACAATTTGTTGTTCAGTGCATGACCGGATTTGAACGCGGTAAATGCACCAATGATGTTGTGACCACACATGAACAGGTCGCCGATCGCATCCAGCATTTTGTGACGAACGAATTCATCTTCAAAACGCAGGCCGTCTTCGTTCAGTACGCGATAATCGTCAACAACGATGGCACAATCGAAGCTGCCGCCCAGGCACAGGCCGCGGGACTGCAGATATTCGATATCACGCATGAAGCCAAACGTACGTGCGCGGCTGATCTGGCGCATAAACGCATCAGCAGAGAAGTTCATCGCGTAGCGCTGAGTGCTGGAGTCAATCGCCGGATGGTTAAAGTCGATGGTAAAGTCCAACGAGAAACCATTGTACGGTTTGAATTCAGCCCACTTGTCGCCATCTTCGACGCGAACGGTCTCTTTGATGCGAACAAATTTCTTCGCACAGTTCAGTTCTTCGATGCCGGCATCCAGCAACAGATAAACGAACGGCGCAGCACTACCATCCATAATCGGGATTTCTGGCGCATCGACTTCAACAATGATGTTGTCGATACCCAGACCCGCCAGGGCGGCGTTCAGGTGCTCTACGGTAGAAATCCGCACGTCATGCTCGTTCACCAGACAAGTACAGAGCATTGTATCACGCACAGATTTGGCATCGGCCGGAAAATCTACCGGTGGATTCAAGTCGGTGCGACGATAGATGACCCCGGTATTGGCCGGCGCAGGGCGTAACGTCAGTGTGACTTTCTTGCCGGTATGTAAACCGACACCCGTCGCCTGAACGATACGTTTAAGTGTCCTTTGTTTGATCATCGTATAATCTCGCCAAATTAACTATCCAACCGAGAGTGTATATCACTAACGGTGGGCCAGTTTAGCACAAAGAGCGCAAATCCCCAAATTCCAGCCAATTCTTAGTCAGCTTGCTTACGCAGGAACGCCGGGATGTCCAGATAATCTGGCTCTTTTGCCGTTTGCGGCGTTGGGTCGTTCACCACTTTCGCGGCCGGTTTTTGCTCCTGAGTCAGAGGAGACATACCGTGCTGCTGGTAACGATCCATTACCGGTTGCTGAGTCTGCTTGTTGGTCACGAGGGTGATCTCAGGACGCTTGTCCATACCGATACCGGTCGCAACAACGGTAACACGCAGCTCGTCGTTCATTTCCGGGTCAAGGGAAGTACCGATTACCACGGTCGCGTTGTCAGAGGCGAACGCGCGGATGGTATTACCCACGGTTTCGAACTCATCCAGACGCAGGTCAAAGCCAGCGGTAATGTTGACCAGCACGCCGCGCGCACCGGACAGATCGATATCTTCCAGCAGTGGAGAAGAGATAGCCATTTCAGCCGCTTCTTCCGCACGGTCTTCGCCGCTCGCCACACCAGAGCCCATCATCGCGTAGCCCATTTCGGACATCACGGTGCGAACGTCTGCAAAGTCAACGTTCATCAGGCCAGGACGGGTAATCAGTTCTGCGATACCCTGGACCGCGCCTTTCAGCACGTCGTTTGCTGCGCCGAAGGCGTCCAGCAGGGAGATACCACGACCCAGAACTTTCAGCAGCTTGTCGTTCGGGATGGTGATCAGCGAGTCCACATGCTTGGACAGCTCGGTGATACCCTGTTCCGCGAAGGCCATACGCTTCTTGCCTTCAAAATTGAAAGGCTTGGTCACGACAGCAACGGTCAGGATACCTAAATCTTTAGCTACTTCAGCGACAACAGGTGCTGCACCGGTACCGGTACCGCCGCCCATGCCTGCTGCGATGAAGACCATGTCCGCACCTTCCAGTGCAGCACGCAAGGCTTCACGATCTTCTTCAGCCGCGTTGCGACCGACTTCCGGGTTAGCCCCAGCGCCCAGCCCTTTGGTGATGCCACCGCCGATCTGGATAGTCTGGCCAACTGCCGTTTTACGCAGTGCCTGCGCATCGGTGTTAACTGCGAAGAATTCAACACCTTCAATGCGTTCACGCACCATATGCTCTACGGCGTTACCGCCGCCGCCACCGACGCCGATGACTTTAATCACCGCGTCGTTGGTCAGTTCCATAGGTTCAAACATAATTTCTCTCTCCGTTGTGCCTGTCGCCCGAGACCGCTAATTCTCTCCGGTCTCTTTAAAAAATTAAAACTCTTTTCGCAGCCAGTTGTTCAGTCGTTTGACCCACGACCCCACTGAGACGCGTTTTTCCACTTCTGCTTCACCACTGAGATGAGATTCCTTCCCGTAGTGGAGCAGGCCCACAGCCGTTGAATAGTACGGCTCCTGAGCATAATCCGTTAAACCGGTAATATTCAGCGGCGCACCAATACGCACCTGCGTATGGAACACGCGCTGAGCGCAGGCCGCAAGACCTTCAATTTGCGCTGCACCGCCGGTTAATACAATCCCCGCCGCAAGATGATGCTTAACACCCTGCTGACGAAGCTGTTCCTGAAGCTGTAAAATCTCTTCGTTGACCAGGTTGAGCAGCTCGGTATAGCGCGGCTCAATTACCTCTGCCAACGTCTGGCGCTGCAGGCTACGCGGCGGACGGCCGCCCACGCTCGGCACCTCAACGCTCTCATCTTTACCAACGATAGACCCCAGCGCACAGCCGTGGCGTACTTTAATCGCTTCTGCATCGCTCGGTGGCGTACCAAAAGCGTAAGCAATATCGCTGGTCACAACGTTCCCTGCGTAAGGGATCACTTTGGTGTGGCGCAGCGCACCGCCGGTATACACGGCCATGTCCATTGTACCACCACCGATATCCACCACACAGACACCCAGTTCACGTTCGTCTTCGGTCAGCACGGAATAACTTGCCGCCAGACCGGCGAAAATAAGTTGGTCAACTTTCAGGCCACAACGTTCAACGGCTTTTACGATGTTCTTCGCCATATCGTTGTGACATGTGATCAGGTGCACTTTTGCCTGCATACGAACGCCAGACAGACCAACCGGGTTCTTGATCCCTTCCTGGTAGTCAATCGCATATTCCTGCGGGATCACGTGCAGCACGCGATGCTCATCGCGAACGCGCACGGACTTCGCCGTATGCACAACGTTTTCAACGTCTTCCTGCGTCACTTCTTCTTCAGAAATCGGCACCATACCGATTTCGTTCTGGCAGCTAATGTGCTTGCCAGAAAGGGCCAGATAGACAGAAGAAATCTGGCAATCTGCCATTAATTCAGCCTGGTCGATGGCGCGCTGTACGCATTTCACCACCGACTCAAGGTCGTTTACCCCACCTTTATCCATACCACGGGACGGGCAACTGCCCACGCCAATGATATTGACCATACCGTCGGGCAGAACTTCCCCTACTAAAGCGGCAACCTTCGCGGTGCCAATCTCCAGTCCAACTACCAGTTTTCTGTCCGTCGCCTTGATCATTGTTGTTCTGCCTGTACCTGTGCCTGATTCTGTTGCTGATTAGGTTCCTCGACCGGAGCCGGCTCCCAACCGACTGCTGCGCCTGAGTCATAGCGCAAATCAACGTAGCTTATCCGTTTGCCGTCCGCCTGCGCCTGCTGTTGTAAAACCGGGTAAAGTTCTACAAAACGCGCAAGACGTTTCATTGTGTCGCCGCGTCCCAGGTTGAGCTTAATGCCGTTCGTCAACGTCAGCTGCCAGGAGCGGCGCGCCGTCATCGCAGCATCTTTTAACGTAAACCTGTCCTTCGCCAGCACCTGCCCCATTTCACGAAAACCCTGCAATACTTCGTTTTCGCTGCCTTCAGGGCCATACAACATCGGTAAATTTTGCTTGTTGACACGATCGCTCGGGACGCTGAAGGAATTTCCATCTACGTCAACCATGTGCTGATCATTCCAACGCGCAATGGGCACATATTCAACCAGATGAATCTTCAATTCATCAGGCCATTGTTTTCTGACACTCGCCTGTTTTATCCAGGGCAGACGTTCAATCTGGCTCTGGATAATATTGACGTCCTGCGTCATAAAGGTGCCGGGCGATCCCAGCGCCAGAATTGACTGGCGAATATCATCGTTACGCGTGTAGTGACGCTCGCCGGTCACCACCAGCTTTGACAGCGGCAACCGCTGTGCGTCTTCCATCCAGCCCAGCACCATCCAGCCGCTGATAAACACGGTGCACAGCACCCCGAGCAGGAAGATTATCCCTGCAAGACGCGTTCCATTACTCCGGCGTGAAGAAGTGTATTCTTCTTCGTCATCGCGGTTGCGCGTGTTCAATGCAGCCTGAGACATATCAGCCCGCCTGGTCCAGAATACGTACGACTAACTGCGAGAAGCTCATTCCCGCCTGACGCGCCGCCATCGGCACAAGGCTGTGGCTGGTCATTCCCGGTGACGTATTGGCTTCCAGCAGATAAAACTGCCCGTCATTGTCTTGCATCACATCAATGCGTCCCCAGCCGCTGCAGCCCAAAACATTCCAGGCTTTAAGCACCAGGGACTGTAATTCGGCTTCGCGCTCTGCTTCAAGACCACAAGGGCAGAAATATTGCGTCTCATCAGACAGATACTTCGCCTCATAATCATAGAAGACTCCGGCGGGTTGGATGCGAATTGACGGTAAAATTTCTTCACCAAGCATCGCGACGGTAAATTCCGGCCCGCTGAGCCATTTTTCAATCAGAACTTCTTCATCATGTTGAAATGCCAGCGCTAAAGCAGATGTTAAATCTGCAGCTTTATCGACCTTTGACATTCCGACGCTCGACCCTTCCCTGCTCGGCTTTACAATAACCGGTAAGCCCAGTGCCGCAATGCGTGTATTAACGCTGTCCGACAGGCCCAATTCAAATTCGCCGCGCGTCAGCGCCACCCACGGCGCAACGGGTAAACCCGCTCCCTGCCAGAGTAACTTACTGCGCAGTTTATCCATAGAGATGGCGGATGCCATCACGCCGCTGCCGGTGTAAGGCAGGCCGATCAACTCCAGAAGCCCTTGCAGGGTTCCGTCTTCACCGCCACGACCATGTAACGCGATAAAGACCTTATCGAAGCCCATCGCTTTTAATTGCGTCACGTCGACCTCTTTTGGATCGACAATATGTGCGTTTACGCCGCCTTCACGCAGGCCCGCCAGCACGGCAGCGCCGGAATTCAGAGAAACCTCGCGCTCGGCGGAGTTGCCGCCAGAGAGGACTGCAATCTTATCAGCCATGATGCTCATCCTCCTGGGTTTGCGGCTTCAGTTTGATTTCAGCTAAGGTACGGGCGATCTTGCCGATATTTCCCGCACCCTGAATCAGGATGAGATCGTTACCGGTCAGGACCGGTGCCAGAATTTCCGCCACCTGTGCCGGGTCAGAAACCAGAATAGGGTCAACTTTACCGCGCCCGCGGATGGTACGACACAGGGAACGGCTGTCTGCGCCTGGAATTGGCGTTTCGCCAGCGGCGTAAACATCCAGCATCAGCAGGGTATCCACCTGTGACAGCACGCTGGCGAAATCGTCATAAAGATCGCGGGTACGCGTGAAGCGGTGCGGCTGGAAGATCATCACCAGATTCTTCTCCGGCCAGCCCGCGCGTGCGGCTTTGATGGTCGCGTCCACTTCCGTCGGATGGTGACCGTAGTCGTCCACCAGCATCGCGGTACCTGGCTTACCATTCACCGCATCCAGCGGGAACTCGCCGAGGAAGTCGAAGCGACGCCCCGTCCCCTGGAAGCTTTCCAGCGCACGCAGGATCGCCTCATCATCAATGCCTTCTTCCGTCGCAACAGCCACTGCCGCTGCGGCGTTAAGTGCGTTATGGCGCCCTGGCGCATTCAGCGTGACGTGCAGCAGCTCTTTGTCCTGACGCGCCAGAGTGAAATGCCCCTGCGCACCAATCTGTTTGTACTCTTCCACGCGGACGTCAGCGTCTTCGCTGAAGCCGTAGGTGGTGATTTGACGACCGACGCGCGGCAGCAGCTCGCGGATCACCGGGTCGTCCACGCACATCACCGCGCGGCCATAAAACGGCAGGTTGTGCAGGAAGTTGATGAAGGTCTGCTTTAAGTTTTCGAAGTCGCCCTGGTAGGTATCCATATGGTCAGCTTCGATATTGGTGACAATCGCCACCATCGGCTGCAGGTGCAGGAACGACGCGTCGCTCTCATCCGCTTCCGCAATCAGATAACGGCTGTGGCCCAGACGCGCATGGACGCCTGCGGCTTTCACCAGACCGCCGTTGACAAACGTCGGATCGAGACCCGCTTCCGCATAAATGCTGGAAACCATCGCCGTGGTCGTGGTTTTACCGTGGGTACCGGCAATCGCAATGCCGTGACGGAACCGCATCAGTTCCGCCAGCATTTCTGCGCGGCGGATCACTGGAATGCGCGCTTCGTGCGCGGCAACGATTTCCGGATTGTCAGAGGAGATGGCGCTCGATACCACCACCACGCTTGCATCGCGCACGTTTTCCGGGCGATGGTTGAAATAGATAGTCGCCCCAAGCGACGCCAGCTGCTGCGTAACAGGGTTTGGCGCCAGGTCAGACCCGCTGATCTGATAACCTTCGTTAGCTAACACTTCGGCAATACCGCCCATGCCAGCACCACCGATGCCAACAAAGTGAATGTGCCGGACGCGACGCATCTCGGGCACGATTGAACGCAGTTTTGCCAGTTGTTGTGTATTCATTCTATAAACGCCATCGACTACTTAAAATTCGTGCAGCGCAACACGCGCTGCGAGGGTTAAGCCTGGGCTGCCAGACTCACTTCTTTTGCCACCCGTTCTGTCGCATCCGGGATAGCGGCAGCGCGCGCGCGCTGTGCCATCTCCAGCAGTGCGTCTCTGTTCCATCCCGCCAGGGTGGTGGCGACCGCATCGGCGGTAAAGTGTGGCTGCTCAAAAATTTTCGCCGCGCCGGCTTTCTCAAGCGGCAGCGCGTTCCAGTACTGCTGTCGGTCTTTGTGCTGGAACGGCACGAACAGCGCTGGCAAGCCGGCGGCGGCGATTTCGCTCACCGTCAGCGCGCCAGAGCGGCAGACCACGACATCGGCCCAGGCATAGGCTGCGGCCATATCGTCAATAAATTCCGTCACTTTATGCTGCGGCTGGCCTTCATCAGCGTACGCCTGCTCAACGGTCTGCTGAGCGCCTTTACCGCTTTGGTGCCAGATAGTCACGGCATCACCCAGCTTTGCCGCCACCTGCGGCATTGTCTGATTCAGAATGCGCGCACCCTGAGAACCACCAACGACCAAAACACGAACCGGGCCTTCACGTCCCGCCAGGCGGGCATCCGGTAGAGGCAGCGCCAGCACGTCGACGCGCACCGGGTTACCCACCACGTCCGCTTTCGGAAACGCACCGGGAAACGCCTGCATCACTTTGGTGGCGATTTTCGCCAGCCACTTGTTGGTCAGACCGGCAATACCGTTCTGCTCGTGCAGAACAACGGGAATGCCTAACGACCACGCGGCCAGCCCGCCGGGACCAGAAACATAGCCGCCCATACCCAGCACCACATCGGGCTTAAAGCGCTTCATGATGGTGCGCGCCTGACGCCAGGCGTTAAAAATACGCACCGGCGCCAGCAGCATGGCCTTGAGGCCTTTGCCTCGCAGGCCGGAAATACGAATAAAGTCGATCTCAATACCGTGCTTCGGTACCAGGTCGGCTTCCATGCGGTCTGCGGTTCCCAGCCAGCGTACCTGCCAGCCCTGCTCCATTAAATGGTGCGCAACCGCCAGCCCCGGGAACACGTGTCCACCGGTACCGCCTGCCATCACCATTAACCGCTTCGGTTGATTCATCGTGAACCTCGTGTAAACGCCTGGGCTTTCTCCAGACGCGTCTCATAATCTATGCGTAACAAAAACATAATGGCCGTCGACATGATCAACAGGCTCGAACCACCATAGCTGATCAGCGGCAACGTCAGACCTTTGGTCGGCAGCATACCCGCTGCGGCCCCGACGTTAACCAGCGCCTGGAAGCTAAACCAGATACCAATTGAGCAGGCTAAGAAGCCTGAGAAGCGGTGATCGATCTCCAGCGCTTTTCGGCCAATCGACATGGCGCGGAAAGCGACGAAGAATACCATTAAAAGCGCTAATACCACACCGATATAACCCAGTTCTTCCCCAATAATGGAGAAGATGAAGTCGGTGTGCGCCTCCGGTAAATACTCCAGTTTCTGTACCGAGTTGCCCAGACCTTGCCCCCAAACTTCACCGCGGCCAAACGCCATCAGCGACTGCGTCAGCTGGTAACCGCTACCGAACGGATCTTCCCACGGGTTCCAGAACGAGGTCACGCGGCGGATACGGTAAGGCTCGGCGAGGATCAGCAGCACCACCGCTGAAATCCCCATCCCGATGATGGCGATGAACTGCCACAGCTTGGCCCCTGCCAGGAACAGCATCGCCAGCGTGGTGACAAACAGTACGACAACGGTCCCGAGGTCAGGCTGCGCCAGCAGCAGGATCGCCAACACCAGAATGACGCCCATCGGCTTTAAGAAGCCGCGAAGGTTGTTACGCACCTCATCGACTTTTCGCACCAGGTAGTTTGCCAGGTAGCAGAATAACGAAAGCTTGGTGAACTCCGCAGGCTGAATACGCAGCGGGCCGAAGGCGATCCAGCGTGATGCCCCGTTAACGGAGCTCCCGACAACCAGCACGATCAGCAGCATGATAATGGAGGCGATCAGCATCGCGGTACTGTGGCGCTGCCAGAACGCCATCGGCAGACGAAGCGTTACCAGCGCCAGGCAGAACGCCAGTATGATGTAAAGCCCGTCACGCTTGGCGAACAGGAAGGGATCGTTCGCCAGACGCTGTCCAACGGGCATAGAGGCCGACGTCACCATGATAAAGCCGATCGCCGCCAGCCCCAGCGTCAGCCAGAACAGGGTGCGGTCGTACATAATCAGGCTATCGGAATCTTTATCCCGTGAAGCCATCACCCAGCCTTTCAGCGCCGCAAACAGCCACACCAGAATTCCAAATCCTGGCAGGCGCGGCATTTTCAGGCGAGGGAGAGATAAACGCATCAGCCTAACTCCTTCGCAAGGCGGGTAAAGACATCGCCACGCTGTTCGAAATTCTTAAACTGATCGAGGCTGGCGCACGCCGGGGAGAGCAGAACCATGTCGCCAGGCTGCACGCGCGGGGCAATCAGGCGCATCGCCTGTTCCATCGTTTCAGTTTGCTCAGCAACTTCCGGGCGTAGTTCAGCCAGCTCGCTGCCGTCACGGCCAAAGCAGTACAGGCGGATGTTATCGCCGGTGAGGTACTGTTTCAGGGAGGAGAAATCAGCAGATTTGCCGTCGCCACCCAACAGAAGATGCAGGGTGCCGTCAACGTGCAGACCGTTCAGCGCGGCCTCCGTGCTTCCCACGTTGGTCGCTTTGGAGTCGTTAATCCAGCGCACGCCGTTATGCTCCAGCGCCAGCTGGAAACGGTGTGCCAGGCCGGAAAACGTGGTCAACGCTTTCAGGCTGGAAGAGCGCGGCAGCCCTACGGCATCTGCCAGCGCCAGCGCCGCCAGGGCATTGGTATAGTTGTGCTGGCCGGAAAGCTTCATCTCCTTCACGTTCAGCACTTTTTCACCTTTCACGCGCAGCCAGGTTTCGCCCAGCTGGCGGTTCAGATGATAATCACCCATGGTGATACCAAAGCTGATGCAGCGCTCGTCCGCGCCGCGCACCGGCATGGTCAGCGCGTCGTCGGCGTTAACCACGCAAACTTTGGCATTTTCGTAAACACGCAGCTTGGCCGCGCGATACTGCTGCAGACCAAATGGATATCGATCCATATGATCTTCCGTCACGTTGAGGATCGTTGCCGCCGCCGCATGCAGGCTGGAGGTGGTTTCAAGCTGGAAGCTGGAAAGTTCCAGAACGTACAGCTCGCAGCCTTTGTCCAACAGCATCAGCGCAGGCAGACCGATATTGCCGCCTACCCCTACGTTCATGCCCGCGGCTTTCGCCATTTCACCCACCAGGGTAGTGACGGTGCTTTTGCCGTTAGAACCGGTGATCGCGATAACCGGCGCCTGCGCTTCGCGGCAGAACAGTTCAATATCGCCGACAATCTCAACGCCCGCATCCGCAGCAGCGCTCAGTGAAGGGTGCGCCAGCGCCATACCCGGGCTGGCGACAATCAGATCGGCTGCCAGCAGCCAGTCATCATTCAGACCACCAAGGTGGCGTTCAACCTGTTCCGGCAGCTTGTCCAGACCCGGCGGAGAGACACGCGTATCCATCACGCGCGGCGTCACACCGCGCGCAAGGAAAAAGTCCACGCAGGAGAGGCCAGTGAGGCCTAACCCAATGATAACGACTTTTTTACCCTGGTAATCTGCCATGATTAACGTACCTTCAGCGTTGCCAAGCCAATCAGCACCAGCATCAGCGAAATAATCCAGAAGCGCACAATCACGCGCGGCTCCGGCCAGCCTTTCAGTTCATAGTGGTGGTGGATCGGCGCCATACGGAAGATGCGCTGACCGCGCAGCTTGAAGGAGCCGACCTGCAAAATCACCGACAGGGTTTCAACCACAAACACGCCGCCCATGATCACCAGCAGGAACTCCTGACGCAGCAGCACGGCGATAATGCCGAGCGCGCCGCCCAGCGCCAGAGAACCGACGTCACCCATAAAGACCTGCGCCGGATAGGTGTTGAACCAGAGGAAGCCCAGCCCCGCGCCGACAATCGCCGTACAGACGATCACCAGCTCACCCGCATGACGCAGATAAGGGATGTGCAGGTAGTTCGCAAAGTTCATGTTACCGGTCGCCCACGCCACCAGCGCAAAACCGGCCGCCACGAAGACGGTAGGCATGATTGCCAGGCCATCCAGACCGTCGGTCAGGTTAACGGCGTTACCGGTACCAACAATTACAAAGTAGGCCAGCAGGATGTAGAACAGCCCCAGCTGCGGCATCACGTCTTTAAAGAACGGCACCACCAGTTCGGTGGCGGGCGTATCTTTTCCTGCCAGATACAGCGCGAAGGCGACGCCCAGCGCAATCACTGACATCCAGAAATACTTCCAGCGGGCAATCAGGCCCTTCGTGTCTTTGCGGACGACTTTACGGTAATCATCCACAAACCCGATAATGCCGTAGCCCACCAGTACGGTTAGCACGCACCAGACGTACGGGTTAGACGGATAGGCCCACAGCAGTACGGAAACGACGATCGCGGTCAGGATCATGATCCCGCCCATCGTCGGCGTACCGCGCTTGCTGAAGTGCGACTCCGGACCGTCGTTACGTACGACCTGGCCGAAAGAGAGTTTTTGCAGACGGGCAATCATGCGCGGGCCCATCCACAACGAGATGAACAGCGCAGTCAGCAGGCTGACGATGGCGCGAAACGTCAGATACGAAAAGACGTTAAAGCCTGAATAATATTTGACCAAATGTTCGGCCAGCCAAACTAACATGTCCCGTTCTCCTGTAATGCGTGCACAACCTCTTCCATGGCGGCACTACGTGAACCTTTCACTAACACTGTCACAATTTGTTTTTCTGTAATTAATGCCTTAAGGCGCTCAATCAACGCGGCTTTGTCGGCAAAATGTTCGCCAACGCCGCTGGCATGGCTAATCGCCTGGCTCAGTTTTCCTGCGCTCAGCACGCAGTCCAGTCCCGCCGCTTTCGCCGCTTCACCCACCTGGGTATGACAGGCTTCGCTTTCATCGCCCAGCTCCGCCATGTCGCCAACCACCATGACGCGGTAGCCCGGCATTTCAGATAGCACCTGCACCGCCGCCGTCATTGAGCCGACGTTCGCGTTGTAGGAGTCATCAAGCAGCAATTTGTTTTCTGCAAGCGGGATCGGGTACAGGCGTCCCGGCACGGCTTTCAAATTCGCCAGCCCGGTTTTAATCGCCTCGTGTGACGCTCCCACCGCCGTCGACAAGGCCGCTGCCGCCAGCGCATTGGCGATGTTATGGCGTCCCGGCAGCGGTAACAGCACGTCTACGTCACCCGTTGGGGTAGCAAGCGTGAATTCCGTACCGTGCGACGTCACATGGATATTGGTCGCGGTAAAGTCACTGTTGGCCGCGTTCGGCGAGAAGCGCCAGGTTTTACGCGAGCCAATGATGCTCTGCCAGTTCAGCCAGTCGTTGTTGTCGGCATTGAGAATGGCAATGCCGTCAGCAGGCAGACCGGTGTAGATTTCGCCTTTCGCTTTTGCCACGCCTTCCAGCGAGCCAAAACCTTCCAGATGCGCTGCCGCGAGGTTATTCACCAGCGCCGCTTCCGGGCGAGTCAGGCTCACGGTCCAGGCGATTTCGCCCTGGTGGTTTGCCCCTAACTCGATCACCGCAAACTCATGCTCTTTGGTCAGGCGAAGTAATGTCATCGGCACGCCGATGTCATTATTGAGGTTGCCTGCGGTATAAAGCGTATTACCGCACTGGCTGAGGATGGCCGCCGTCATCTCTTTCACTGACGTTTTGCCCGATGACCCGGTCAGCGCGACAACGCGAGCAGGCACCTGCTGACGAACCCAGGCGGCCAGTTCACCGAATGCGAGACGCGTATCGTTCACGACAATCTGCGGCAAATCGATATCCAGCCTGCGGCTGACCAGCAGCGCGCCAGCGCCGTTTTCTTTGGCCTGTCCGGCAAAATCATGCGCGTCAAAACGTTCGCCTTTCAGCGCCACAAACAGACAGCCCGCGGTCACTTTACGGGTGTCGGTGGTGACCGCGTCAATGGTCAGATCCTGCCCCAGCAGCTCTCCGTGCAGTACCGCAGCGGCCTGGCTTAAGGTGATGCTAATCATGCGACGACTCCCAGCAGACGCGCTGCCGTTACGCGGTCGGAGTAGTCCAGACGACGATTGCCAACAATCTGATAGTCTTCATGACCTTTACCGGCCAGCAGAACGACATCATTTTCTTTTGCCTGCATGATGGTGTTTGTCACGGCTTCCGCGCGGCCTTCCACCACACGGGCGCGACCGGCGTCCAGCATACCCGCCAGAATGTCGTTGATGATGGCGCGCGGCTCTTCGGTACGCGGATTGTCATCGGTGACCACAGGAATGTCCGCGAACTGCTCCGCAATGGCGCCCATCAGGGGACGTTTACCTTTGTCGCGATCGCCACCGCAGCCGAAGACGCACCAGAGTTTACCGGTGCAGTGCAGGCGTGCCGCTTCCAGCGCTTTTTCCAGCGCATCCGGCGTGTGGGCATAATCGACAACCACGGTCGGTTTGCCCGGCGCGCTAAACACTTCCATACGGCCGCAAACCGGCTGGAGACGCGCTGACGTTTTCAGCAGTTCCGCCATCGGATAACCCAGCGCCAGCAGCGTTGCCAGCGCCAGCAGCAGGTTGCTGACGTTGAACGCCCCCATCAGGCGGCTTTCAATTTCACCTTCACCCCAGGAAGAGGCAAAGCGGATCGTCGCGCCACTGTCGTGATAGTTAACGTCAACGGCCTTCAGCCAGCGGCCGTGGCAGTTCGGATTGATATGGTCTTCCATCGACACCGCTACCGCGTCTGGCAGCTTCGCAAGCCAGCGGCGGCCCACTTCGTCGTCGGCGTTGATGATGGCCTGGCCGTAATGGTGAGTAGAGAACAACAGCCATTTGGCGGCTTCGTAGTGTTCCATATCACCATGATAATCAAGGTGATCGCGGCTCAGGTTGGTGAACACTGAAGCAGCAAACTTCAGTGCCGCGACGCGGTGCTGTACCAGGCCGTGCGAAGAAACTTCCATCGCGGCAAAGGTTGCCCCCTGCCCTGCCAGACCGGCAAGCACGTGCTGTACGTCAACCGCAGAACCGGTGGTGTTTTCCGTCGGGCTCACTTTGCCCAGCAGGCCGTTACCAACGGTCCCCATCACCGCGCCGGTTTCACCCAGCAACTGAGCCCACTGCGCCATCAGCTGCGTGGTGGTGGTTTTTCCGTTCGTGCCCGTCACGCCAACCAGACGCAGCTGGTCGGAAGGTTCGTGATAAAAACGTCCTGCCAGTGCAGAGAGACGCTCATTCAACTGGCTGAGATAGATAACCGGCACCCCGTGCATTTCACGGATCTCACCGTCGGTTGCCTCGTCTTTAGCCTCAGCAATAATGGCAGCCACACCTTGCGCAATCGCCTGCGGGATATAACGACGCCCGTCCGCCTGATGACCAACCACCGCCACAAAAAGATCGCCAGAAGCAGCCACGCGGCTGTCCAGTACCATCTCTCGCAGTGCTCGCTCCGGTGCATTTGGCACCCACGGAGCGAGAAGGTCGCGCAAATTACGATCTGCCACCTGTACCCTCGCCTTGATTAATTACAAATTCACTTTTTTCGCCCGTCGCCAGCGCATCTGGTTCAACGTTCATGGTGCGTAACACGCCGCCCATGATGGCGCCAAACACAGGCGCGGAAACGGCGCCGCCGTAGTATTTACCCGCCTGTGGATCGTTAATCACAACCACCAGCGCAAAACGCGGATTGCTAGCAGGCGCAACGCCTGCGGTATAGGCAATGTATTTGTTGATGTAGCGGCCGTCTGGCCCCACCTTTTTCGCCGTACCGGTTTTAATGGCGATGCGATAGCCTTTGATGGCCGCCTTCACGCCGCCGCCGCCCGGCAGCGCCACGCTTTCCATCATGTGCACAACGGTACGAACGATGGATTCCGGGAAGATACGCTCGCCCGGAACCGGTGGATCAACTTTGGTGATGGACAGCGGGCGATAGACGCCGTAGCTGCCAATCGTTGCGTAGACTCGCGCTAACTGTAACGGGGTTACCATTAGCCCGTAGCCGAAAGAGAAGGTGGCCCTCTCTATGTCAGACCACCGTTGTTTTTGAGGATATAAGCCACTGCGTTCTCCGACCAACCCCAAATTGGTCGCCTTTCCAAGTCCAAAACGTGAGTAAGTCTCTACTAACGCTGAGGACGGCATCGCTAACGCCAGCTTTGAAACACCGACGTTACTCGACTTCTGTAACACCCCGGTCAGGGTCAATTCGCTGTAGCGCGCCACGTCTTTAATCTCGTGGCCGTTAATACGGTAAGGGATCGTGTTCAGGACCGTGTTTTCATTGACGATACCGCGCTGAAGCGCCGTCATCACCACCATCGGTTTCACCGTGGAGCCGGGTTCGAACACGTCGGTAATCGCCCGGTTACGCATCGCATCTTTTGCGGTGCCGGTAAAGTTGTTCGGGTTGTAGGAAGGACTGTTGGCCATGGCCAGCACTTCTCCGGTGCTGACATCCACCAGCACGGCGCTGCCGGATTCTGCCTTGTTAAACGCCACGGCGTTGTTCAGCTCGCGGTAGACCAGCGCCTGCAGGCGCTCGTCAATACTCAGAGCCAGGTTGTGCGCCGCCTGGCTGTCTGTAGAGGAGATATCTTCGATGACGCGCCCGTAGCGGTCCTTACGCACAATTCGCTCGCCAGGCTGGCCGGTGAGCCACTTATCGAAGCTTTTTTCAACGCCTTCAATCCCCTGGCTGTCGACGTTGGTGAAGCCGATGAGGTGAGCGGTTACTTCGCCGGACGGATAGTAACGACGGGATTCTTCGCGCAGATGAATGCCCGGCAGCTTCAGTTTTCGAATGTAGTCCGCCATGTCGGGGTTAACCTGGCGCGCCAGATAGATAAAACGCCCTTTCGGGTTCGCGTTGACGCGGGAGGCTAGCTGATCCAGCGGCATTTTGAGCGCATCTGAAAGCGCTTTCCAGCGGTTATCAAGCGTGATGCCACCGGCGTCGTGCAGCTCTTTCGGGTCGGCCCAAATCGCTTTCACCGGCACGCTCACCGCCAGCGGGCGACCTGAACGGTCAGTGATCATTCCGCGAGAAGTCGACACTTCCTGAACGCGAAGGGAGCGCATATCGCCCTGGCGTACCAGCATGTCAGGGGCGATGATTTGCAACCACGCCACGCGTCCCAGCAGGAAACCCAGCGCCAGTAAAATGCAGCCGCAAAGCAACGCAAAACGCCAACTGATGAAGTTGGCCTGTTCTTCCTGACGTTTTGGTTTAAGCGTTTTTGCCGCTGCTTTCATGCGTCGCGTGTTCCCTTATTTTTGTACTACGATATTTTCCTGGGAAGGATCAACATGCTGCAGTTGCAGCTTTTCCGTTGCGATCCGTTCAACCCGGCTGTGATCGCCGAGCGCGTTTTCTTCAAGGATCAGATTTCGCCATTCAATATCCAGCGCATCGCGTTCCAGCACCAGCTGCTCGCGTTGCGCAGTCAATAAACGTGTATGGTGAGCTGTGGTCACCACCGTAACTGCCGTAACAATGATGCAAATGAACAGGCAGAGTGGCAGTTTCCCGAATCGCAAAAGATCGTCGCCGATCACGCCAGGCAAGGCATGGCGCTCGTTGCTTCCTAACGATCCCTTAACTTTGCTTAGGGTTTCTGTCACTCTGCCGATCATGCGTTCGTCCTCTCTGCAACTCGCAGCACTGAACTACGGGCACGTGGATTCTCTGCCACCTCTTCTTCGCCCGGCATCAACTTGCCTAATGCTCGCAACTGACGGCCCCCCAGCTTCCTGAGTTGTTCTTCCGTCATCGGCAGCCCCGCTGGAACCTGAGGACCGCGGCTCTGTTCACGCATGAAGCGTTTTACAATGCGGTCTTCCAGCGAATGGAAGCTGATGATGGATAACCGCCCACCCGGGGCCAGCACGTCGAGCGAGCTTTTTAGCGCCAGCTCTATTTCCTCCAGTTCACTGTTTACCCAGATGCGAACCGCCTGGAAGGTACGGGTCGCGGGATGTTTGTGCTTATCCTTCACCGGCGTCGCCGCCGCAATCACTTCGGCCAGCTCTTTGGTGCGGGTCATTGGCTCAACGCGGTTACGCTCAACGATGGCGCGCGCAATGCGCTTGCCAAAACGTTCTTCGCCGAAGGTTTTGATCACCCAGGCAATATCTGCTTCGTCAGCGGTCTGCAGCCATTCGGCGGCAGACTGGCCGCGCGTCGGGTCCATACGCATGTCCAGCGGACCGTCGCGCATAAAGGAGAAGCCGCGTTCTGCATCATCAAGCTGGGGTGAAGATACGCCAAGATCGAGAAGAATCCCGTCGATCTTGCCCGTGAGATCGCGCTCGGCCACGTAATCCGCGAGCGCAGAAAAAGGTCCATGCACGATGGAAAAGCGTGGGTCATTGATGGTCTGTGCCACGGCAATCGCCTGCGGATCGCGATCGATTGCCAGCAGTCGCCCTTCCTCTCCAAGCTGGGAAAGGATCAACCGCGAGTGACCACCGCGACCAAACGTGCCATCAATGTAGATGCCATCCGGACGAATATTCAGGCCGTTCACGGCCTCGTCCAGTAACACCGTTTTATGTTTATAATTTTCCATCATATTTATAGAGACAAGTCCTGCAGCCGTTCCGATAAAGTTGCGGAATCAGACTGCTCAGCGTCGATATCTTCCTTGACCTGTTGATACCAGGTCGTTTCGTCCCACAGTTCAAACTTGTTGAACTGCCCGACCAGCATCACTTCTTTGGTCAGACCGGCATGTTGCCGCAGCACGGGCGCAATCAGTAATCGCCCGGCGCTATCCATCTGACACTCACTGGCATGTCCCAATAACAGCCGCTGCACGCGGCGCTCTTGCGGGTTCATGCTCGACAGTCGCGACAGCTTTTGCTCAATGATTTCCCATTCAGGTAAGGGGTAAAGCAGCAGGCAGGGGGAGTTGATGTCAATGGTGCAAACCATTTGACCCGAAGCATTCTCAATCAGCTGGTCGCGGTATCGGGTTGGGACCGATAAACGCCCTTTGCTGTCGAGATTGACTAACGTAGCTCCACGGAACATGCCAGTCTCACCCCTCCTCACCACTTTAACCCACAAATTCCCACCTAAAGGAGTTTACGGAGCGAGGGAAAAGCTTGTCAAGCCAGGACTCTCCCTGCAGAGACCCGAAAGCCCTCTATTTACAGAGATAAACAGTCCTGGTTAATAACTGCACAACTGGCGAGGCAAATTAACGTTATGAATATTTGTAAGAAAAAAACCGAATATGCACACTAGCGTTAAGGCTCACTCAATATCATCGCAGATAAATATAAAGTGTCAGTTTGCGACGCGGGCAGCATTTTATGACAGATTGTCAGGGGATAACAGCGCCAGATTCACTCAATCGGTCGGTGGAAGCGGCGGTTGCGTTGCTGGCCGGTCGGGGGGAAGGAAAAACGTCTGAATATTCATCGACCGAAGAGGGTTTGTAACAAAGTAATACAAAGAGAGGCTTTTAAAAATCGCTTCATGATTCTTTATGGACCATTTTAAACGGCAAAATGAATTAAGAAAAATAGTAGATTAGGATCTCTCAAGAATTATCCTAATTTCACTGCGGGAATTAACTCGGCGAATTATTCCAGTAAAAAGGGGCGGTTTTTCGCCGCCCCGTCATTTCATTTATGGCGGCTCAAAATTCCGCGATGATAGAGATTACGTTTGATACGCGTCAGACCCGGCTTCGGTTTGCGCGGCTCATCCAGGCTCGCCAGAACAATCTCCAGGACGCGTTCCGCTACATCTCGGTGACGCTGGGCCACCGCCAGCACCGGGCACTGAAGGAAATCGAGAAGCTCGTTATCCCCAAACGTGGCGATCGCCAGGTCAGAGGGAAGCTTGCCTTCACGACGCAAGGTGACATCCATTACCCCCTGCAGAAGGGCAAATGACGTGGTGAACAGCGCCTGGGGCATCGGGTGCGTCTCCAGCCATTTTTCGAACAGTTGCGCAGCGGCTTCGCGTTCATAGCTGTTGGCATAGAGATAGTGGACTTCACGCGGATCGTCTTTCCAGGCGGTTCTGAACCCTTGCTCACGGAGGAAGCTTACGGAAAGCTCGGGCAGCGCGCCAAGATACAGCACCGTTTCAGCGGGGAAGGTTCTCAGCTCAGCGGCCAGCATTTCCGCGTCATCCTGATCGGCACCCACTACGCTTGTGAAATGCTCACGATCGAGCGCGCGGTCCAGCGCCACGATGGGGAACGGATCGTTCGCCCAGCGCTGGTAAAACGGATGCTCCGGCGGTAAGGAGGTCGAGACGATGATGGCATCGACCTGACGCTGGAGCAGATGTTCAATGCAGCGCATCTCGTTATCGGGCTGGTCTTCAGAACAGGCTATCAGCAGCTGGTAACCGCGCTGGCGGGCCTGACGTTCGAGATAGTTGGCGATACGGGTATAGCTGGTGTTTTCCAGATCCGGGATCACCAGACCAATAGAGCGGGTGCGCCCGGCACGCAGGCCGGCAGCGACAGCATTCGGATGGTAGTTATGCTCACGAACCACCGCCATAACTTTTTCAACGGTCTTATCGCTGACGCGGTACTGCTTTGCTTTGCCGTTAATCACATAACTGGCCGTTGTTCGTGACACGCCGGCTAGCCGGGCGATTTCATCCAGTTTCACAATTGCCCCTTAAAAAAAGAAAAGAGTCCATGGCCCTGTCAAGGTTATGGTTAAATCTTTTAACATCTAAACGCAGAAAAGCCTTCGCGGCAACCGCTTTTATCTGCGTTGTCGGCTGATTACGCAAAAAAAAGCCCGGCTTTGGTGACCGGGCTGAAAGAGGCGAACCTTTTTAACAACTACCGCATGATTTTCTCGCCGCGTGACAGACCAACGATCCCCGATCTCGCCACCTCAACAATTTTTGCTACATCCCGCACGGATGCCAGGAAAGCATCCAGCTTGTCACTGGTTCCGACCAGTTGAACCGTATAAAGAGAAGGCGTGACGTCGATGATCTGTCCGCGGAAAATATCCGCATTGCGTTTGACCTCTTCGCGCCCGTAACCGCTGGCCTGTATTTTTACCAGCATGACCTCACGCTCAACGTAAGCGCCCTGCCCCAGCTCGCTTACGCGCAGCACATCGACCAGCTTATGCAGCTGTTTCTCGATCTGCTCAATTACCTTGGCATCGCCAACGGTCTGAATCGTCATACGCGACAGCGTCGGATCGTCCGTTGGCGCCACGGTCAGGCTTTCAATGTTATAGCCACGCTGCGCAAAAAGCCCAATGACGCGCGACAGTGCGCCAGACTCGTTTTCCAGTAATACCGATAATATCCGGCGCATATCAGGTTCTCTCCGTTTTGCTTAACCACATCTCGTCCATACCGCCGCCGCGAATATGCATCGGATAAACGTGCTCGGTTCCATCAACGATGACATCCATAAAGACGAGGCGGTTGTTTTTAACGTGCTCAAGCGCTTCGGCGAGCTTCGTTTCCAGCTCAGCCGGATCGGTCACCCGCATCCCTATATGACCGTAAGCTTCAGCAAGACGAACAAAATCCGGCAGCGATTTCATATATGACTGAGAGTGGCGGCCCGAGTAGATCATATCCTGCCACTGCTTCACCATACCGAGATAGCCGTTATTGAGGTTGAGCACCAGTACCGGCAGCTCATATTGCAGCGCGGTGGAAAGTTCCTGAATGTTCATCTGAATACTGCCGTCTCCGGTCACGCAGACGACGGTTTCATTTGGCAGCGCCAGCTTCACGCCCAGCGCGGCAGGCAGGCCAAAGCCCATCGTGCCTAAACCTCCCGAGTTGATCCAGTGACGCGGTTTATCAAACGGATAATAGAGGGCGGCAAACATTTGATGCTGGCCCACGTCAGAGGTCACATACGCGTCGCCTTTCGTCAGTCGCCATACCGTTTCGATGACCGCCTGCGGCTTAATATGCTCGCTTTGGGTGTCATATTTCAGACACTGCCGCGCGCGCCATTGCTCAATTTGCTGCCACCAGTCACGGATTTCATCCAGCGGTTGCGCTGTGTTTTCCAGCGCCAGCAGATCCAGCATTTGTTCAAGGACCTGTCGCGCGTCGCCGACGATAGGTACATCAGCCGACACCGTTTTTGAAATTGACGTCGGATCGATATCAATGTGCAGCACGGTGGCGTTCGGGCAATACTTCGCCAGGTTGTTGGTCGTACGATCGTCAAAACGCACGCCGACGGCAAAGATGACGTCAGAATGATGCATCGTCATGTTGGCTTCATAGGTACCGTGCATACCCAACATGCCGAGCGCCTGACGGTGGGTGGCGGGAAACGCTCCGAGTCCCATCAGCGATGACGCAACAGGAAGATTGAGCTTTTCAACCAGTTCACGAAGCTGTGCCTCACACGCTGAATTGACGGCCCCGCCACCGACATAGACCACCGGTTTTTTAGCGGCCAGCAGCGTTTGCAGCGCGCGTTTGATCTGACCTTTGTGACCCTGCGTTGTTGGGTTGTAAGAGCGCATGCTCACCGATTCCGGCCAGACATAAGGCAGCTTGTTTGCCGGGTTCAGGATATCTTTAGGGAGATCGACCACCACCGGCCCCGGGCGCCCGCTTGCCGCCAGCCAGAACGCCTTCTTCAGAATGCCAGGAATGTCTTCGGTTTGCTTGACCAGGAAGCTGTGCTTCACGACGGGACGCGAAATCCCGACCATGTCGCACTCCTGAAACGCATCATAGCCAATCAGTGATGTCGCGACCTGTCCGGAAAGGATCACCAGCGGAATAGAGTCCATGTACGCGGTCGCAATGCCGGTAATGGCGTTTGTCGCACCGGGCCCCGACGTGACCAGGACCACGCCCACTTCACCCGTCGCACGCGCCAGGCCATCGGCCATATGTACCGCCGCCTGCTCATGGCGTACCAGCACATGGTCAATACCCCCTACCGTATGCAGTGCGTCATAAATATCGAGGACCGCGCCGCCAGGATAGCCGAACACTTGCTTTACGCCCTGATCGATCAGCGACCGGACGACCATTTCCGCGCCAGACAACATCTCCATGCTTTGCCTCCAGGCATTTTGTTATAGACGGACCGCCGAATTCATTTCCGCACCGTCTTGCGATCGGGATGAACCCGTCTTCTATTTTGCAGAGTGATACTTACCTTAACCGCTCGTTATGAGGCAGGCAATTCGCAAACCAGGAGAGAGAAGAGGCCGTGAAAGCAGAAAAAACAGACATTGTCAGAGGATATGGTTAATTCATCTGAAATTAGGGGATGAGATGATAAATCATCGCTGAAAAGCGCGGCGATGTAGAAAATCATCTATTTTTACGGGCCTGGCAGCCGCCAGATAAAATACGCAACAGAACAAAATATTAATAAAAGAAACAAAACCAGGATAAATCACATGCAAAGATGCAATTTATCCTGACTCGATTACCGACGGCAGATGCTAATAAGTAGCTCTTCCATCCACTGATGTCCTTTATCCCGTCCAGCAGCTTCATGCCAGGAGAGATAGCAGGTGCGGCTATTTAGCTTGAGCGGCAGAGGCAAAATTTGCAGATTTAACGCGCCAGAGAACTCTTCTGCCAGCCAGCGTGGGGCAATTGCCACCAGCTGCGTCTGGGAAACGACGTTTAATACGCTGACCATGGCCATCCCCTGATAAGCCACGCTCGCCTGTTTCTCCGCAGTGTCGTACCAGGGCAGGCTAAAGGAGGCATATCTGTCGAGCGCAACAACGGCATGCTGTTCGCTATAAACGTCACTTTCACGTAACGGCGCATTCAGTCGTGGATGTTTTTTGCTGGCAACCAGCACCATTTCATCTTTAAACAGCGGTACACAGGAAAATTCAGGACGGCGGAATTCTTCATAACCCAGGACGAATTCGATTTCCTGGTAACGTAACTGGTGTTCGGTGTTTTGATTTAAGGACGATTTAAAGACGAGATTAATATTAGGTGCGATCTCTTCAACTTTATTATAAATAATTGATGTCAGATAATTATCTAATGGACTGCAGACGCAGAGATGGAATACTCGCTCACTGCTTAAGGGTTCAAAGCCCGAGCCCGGCAGCTCATTTTGCACCAGCTGCAGCGCCTGGCGGATGGAGCCGAAAAGCTGGAAAGCCCGCGCTGTAGGCTGGATCCCTCTTCCATAACGAACAAACAATTCGTCGTTGAACATAACCTTAAGCCTGGCAACGGCATTACTTACGGCAGGCTGTGACATCCCCAGGGCTTGTGCCGCACGCGTGATATTCTGCTCCTGCATGACAGCATCAAACACCGTCAGTAGATTAAGATCCACCGTGCGTAACTGTGGTTTAATTCCATCAGTAATCTGTGGTTGTTTAATATTATTTTCTGGCACTTCTGACTCCACTGTCACGCTACACTCCCTTCGCCAACGCACTGTAATAATTTCGAAAAATATGATTTACCATGCAGATACGACCAGCGAAAGAAAATTGTTTAAAAATCGGAATATATAAAGATTATCTAATAATGCTATAATACAAAACGGCACAAAGGATATGCTTAACTTTAGTGTTTGAATGAAACCATAAACCAAATCAATATACAATAACCATCCAGTTAAGGATGACTTAAGTATAATTAAACTGTTATCGACATTGAGCAGAATTAAGTTAACAATCTGTTATCAATGATTCTGTTTGAAGGGAGAAAAAGCTCTCTAAAAAAAAGATAACTCGATGATAGTAAAACGGTTTAAAGAGAAAGCACTTGTGAGGACTGCGTCACCTGAAAAATACCCGTTATGTTTATTCGTTTCTGCAAATGTTTTTTAAGTCCAAAAATAGACAATTAGTTAAGTTAAAAATCAAAAACCCAGCACAATAAGCTAAACAACACACCCTCTCTGTTTAGCCTTCTGGGGCCGTTTTTACCATCAGGGGTTGACATGCACAGCTGTATCCAGTACCACTAAAAGCATATTGAATTTAACGGAGCACGATTCATGACACGCACCATTCGTTTCATCGGTCTACTACTACTAAACGCATCCACTGTGCGCGGTAGACTGGCGGGCGAAATTCAGCGTTGAATCGTCACCAGTAAGACTAAAAACCCGCGCCACTGCGCGGGTTTTTTTATGCTCGTAGCAAGGCGCCCTAAGACTGACAAGGACCTAACCCATGAGCCAGCAAGTCATTATTTTCGATACTACTTTACGTGACGGTGAACAGGCATTACAGGCAAGCCTGAGTGTAAAAGAAAAACTGCAGATTGCGCTGGCTCTCGAGCGTATGGGCGTCGACGTGATGGAGGTCGGTTTCCCCGTCTCCTCTCCGGGTGATTTTGAATCCGTACAGACTATCGCCCGCACCATTAAAAACAGCCGCGTGTGCGGTCTGGCGCGCTGCGTAGAGAAAGACATCGACGTTGCGGCTGAGTCGCTGAAGGTGGCCGAAGCCTTCCGTATTCATACCTTTATTGCAACCTCACCAATGCACATCGCAACCAAGTTGCGCAGCACGCTGGATGAGGTCATTGAACGCGCGGTATACATGGTTAAGCGCGCACGCAACTACACCGATGACGTTGAATTCTCCTGTGAAGATGCGGGCCGTACGCCGATTGAAGACCTGGCGCGCGTAGTCGAAGCCGCCATCAACGCGGGCGCTAAAACCATCAACATCCCGGACACCGTCGGCTATACCATGCCGTTTGAGTTCTCCAACATCATTACCGGCCTGTATGAGCGCGTACCTAACATTGATAAAGCAATCATCTCAGTACATACCCATGATGATTTGGGCCTGGCCGTAGGCAATGCCATCGCTGCGGTGCACGCGGGTGCACGTCAGGTAGAAGGTGCAATGAACGGTATCGGTGAACGCGCGGGCAACTGTTCACTGGAAGAAGTGATCATGGCGATCAAGGTGCGCAAAGACATCATGAACGTGCACACCCGCATCAATCACAATGAAATCTGGCGCACCAGTCAGACCGTCAGCCAGATTTGCAACATGCCGATCCCGGCTAACAAGGCGATTGTTGGAACCGGCGCTTTCGCCCACTCCTCCGGTATTCACCAGGACGGCGTGCTGAAAAACCGTGAAAACTACGAAATCATGACTCCGGAATCCATCGGCCTGAACCAGGTTCAGCTGAACCTGACCTCCCGTTCCGGTCGTGCGGCAGTGAAACACCGGATGGAAGAGATGGGCTATCAGGACAGCGATTACGACATGGATCAGCTGTACGACGCGTTCCTGAAGCTGGCCGACAAGAAAGGCCAGGTATTCGATTACGACCTGGAAGCGCTGGCCTTCATCAACAAACAGCAGGAAGAGCCAGAGCACTTCCGTCTGGACTATTTCAACGTGCAGTCCGGCTCCAGCGATATCGCTACCGCCTCGGTCAAGTTGGCCTGCGGTGATGAAATCAAAGCGGAAGCCGCCAACGGTAACGGCCCTGTGGATGCCATCTATCAGGCGATCAACCGCGTTACCGAGTACGACGTAGAGCTGGTGAAATACGACCTGACGGCGAAAGGGCACGGTAAAGACGCGCTGGGTCAGGTGGATATCGTCGTCAACTATAATGGCCGCCGTTTCCACGGTGTGGGCCTGGCGACGGATATTGTCGAATCCTCCGCGAAAGCGATGGTGCACGTCCTGAACAACATCTGGCGCGCCGCTGAAGTCGAAAAAGAGTTGCAACGCAAAGCTCAGAATAAAGAGAACAACAAGGAAACCGTGTAATGTCGAAGAACTACCATATTGCTGTGTTGCCGGGTGACGGTATTGGTCCGGAAGTGATGGCACAGGCGCTGAAAGTACTGGAAGCCGTTCGCTCGCGTTTTGCGATGAAAATTACCACCAGCCACTACGACGTGGGCGGTATTGCGATTGATAATCACGGAACGCCATTGCCGAAAGCCACCGTTGAAGGCTGCGAAAATGCCGATGCCGTGCTGTTTGGCTCCGTCGGTGGTCCAAAATGGGAACACCTGCCGCCGGCAGAGCAGCCAGAGCGCGGCGCGCTGCTGCCGCTGCGTAAACATTTTAAGCTGTTCAGTAACCTGCGTCCGGCTAAGCTGTATCAGGGGCTGGAAGAGTTTTGTCCGCTGCGCGCGGATATCGCGGCCAACGGTTTCGACATCCTGTGCGTGCGTGAGCTGACGGGCGGGATCTACTTCGGTCAGCCAAAAGGTCGCGAAGGCAGCGGTCAGCACGAGAAAGCGTTTGATACCGAGGTGTACCACCGTTTCGAAATTGAACGTATCGCCCATATCGCCTTTGAATCTGCACGCAAGCGCCGCCATAAGGTGACCTCCATTGATAAAGCGAACGTGCTGCAGTCGTCCATTTTGTGGCGCGAGATCGTCAGTGAAGTCGCTAAGCAGTACCCGGACGTTGAGCTGTCGCATATGTACATCGACAACGCGACCATGCAGCTGATTAAGGATCCGTCCCAGTTTGACGTGCTGCTCTGCTCCAACCTGTTCGGCGATATTTTGTCTGACGAGTGCGCGATGATCACCGGCTCTATGGGCATGCTGCCATCGGCCAGCCTGAATGAAGAAGGCTTTGGCCTGTACGAACCGGCGGGCGGTTCCGCGCCGGATATCGCAGGCAAGAACATTGCGAACCCGATTGCGCAGATCCTCTCCCTGGCCCTGCTGCTGCGCTACAGCCTCGATGCAGGTGACGCAGCAACCGCAATTGAAAACGCCATTAACCGGGCGTTAGAAGAAGGCGTCCGTACCAGTGACTTAGCGCGCGGCACGGCAGCAGTCAGTACTGATGAAATGGGCGACATCATTGCCCGCTATGTCGCTGAAGGGGTGTAATCATGGCCAAGACGTTATATGAAAAATTGTTTGATGCGCACGTTGTCTACGAGGCGCCAAACGAAACCCCGCTGCTGTACATTGACCGCCACCTGGTGCACGAAGTGACCTCTCCACAGGCCTTCGACGGCCTGCGCGCGCACAAGCGTCCGGTGCGCCAGCCGGGTAAAACCTTTGCCACGATGGATCACAACGTCTCCACCCAGACCAAAGACATCAATGCTTCCGGCGAGATGGCGCGCATCCAGATGCAGGAGCTGATCAAGAACTGCAACGAATTTGGCGTGGAGCTGTACGATCTGAACCACCCGTATCAGGGTATCGTCCACGTGATGGGACCTGAGCAGGGTATTACGCTGCCGGGCATGACCATCGTCTGCGGCGACTCCCATACCGCGACCCACGGCGCGTTTGGCGCGCTGGCGTTCGGCATCGGCACATCGGAAGTTGAGCACGTTCTGGCGACGCAAACTCTGAAACAGGGCCGCGCCAAAACCATGAAGATTGAGGTGAAGGGCAAAGCCGCGCCGGGTATCACCGCGAAAGATATCGTGCTGGCGATTATCGGCAAAACCGGCAGCGCAGGCGGTACCGGTCACGTGGTGGAATTCTGCGGCGACGCGATTCAAGCGCTGAGCATGGAAGGCCGTATGACCCTGTGCAACATGGCGATTGAGATGGGTGCTAAAGCAGGCCTGGTCGCACCGGACGAAACCACCTTCAACTATGTGAAAGGCCGTCTGCACGCGCCGAAAGGTCAGGATTTTGACGACGCGGTCGCGTACTGGAAAACCCTGAAAACTGACGACGGTGCCACCTTTGATACCGTTGTCACGCTGCAGGCGGAAGAGATTGCGCCGCAAGTCACCTGGGGTACCAATCCTGGCCAGGTCATCTCTGTCAACGACAGCATTCCTGACCCGGCTTCCTTCGCCGATCCGGTCGAACGCGCCAGCGCGGAAAAAGCGCTGGCCTATATGGGGCTGACACCCGGCGTACCGCTGACCGACGTGAACATTGATAAGGTGTTCATCGGCTCCTGCACCAACTCCCGTATCGAGGATTTACGCGCGGCGGCAGAGATTGCCAAAGGTCGCAAAGTGGCGCCGGGCGTGCAGGCGCTGGTGGTTCCTGGCTCCGGTCCGGTGAAAGCCCAGGCGGAAGCGGAAGGACTGGATAAGATCTTTATCGAAGCAGGCTTCGAATGGCGCCTGCCGGGCTGCTCCATGTGTCTGGCGATGAACAACGACCGCCTGAATCCGGGCGAGCGCTGCGCCTCCACCAGCAACCGTAACTTTGAAGGCCGTCAGGGCCGGGGTGGACGCACCCACCTGGTCAGCCCGGCAATGGCCGCCGCTGCGGCAGTCACCGGCCATTTCGCCGATATTCGCAGCCTGAAATAAGGAGACAATCATGGCAGAGAAATTTACCCAACATACGGGCCGTGTTGTCCCGCTGGACGCCGCTAACGTCGATACGGACGCGATCATTCCGAAACAGTTTTTGCAGAAAGTGACCCGCACCGGTTTTGGCGCACACTTGTTCAACGACTGGCGTTTTCTGGACGACAAAGGCGAAGTGCCAAACCCGGAGTTCGTCCTGAACTTCCCGGAATACAAAGGTGCATCCATTCTTCTGGCGCGGGAAAACTTCGGCTGCGGCTCCTCGCGTGAGCATGCGCCCTGGGCGCTGACCGACTACGGCTTTAAAGTGGTTATCGCCCCGAGCTTCGCGGATATCTTCTACGGCAACAGCTTCAACAACCAGTTGCTGCCGGTGACGCTGAGCGACGAGCAGGTCGATGAACTGTTCGCGCTGGTTAAGGCAAATCCGGGGATGGCATTTGAGGTGGATCTGGAAGCGGAAGTGGTGAAAGCCGGGGATAAGACCTACAGCTTCAGCATTGATGCCTTCCGTCGCCACTGCATGTTGAACGGTCTGGACAGCATTGGCCTGACGCTCCAGCACGAGGATGCCATCTCAGCGTACGAGAAAAAACAGCCTGCGTTTATGGGCTAAAGGCAATGGCCCACAGGGCGCGGGCCATTGATAAGGGTGCGTTGAGGCTCAACCACTCTGGAGAGGCGGGGACACTTCCCCCGCCAATACCGCTAACGTTTCGCTTCGTAAGCCAACACTGCCGCCAGCTCTGTTTTCTCCTGTCTGAAGTGCAACTCACACAGCGAATCACGCACCATCCAGGTGAAGATCAATAGCGTCGTACAGATCAGAAACAAACCTAACAGCAGAGTACGTTTTGGCATTCCAGCCTCCTTATTGCTTTTCGGCAATGAAGAGACTAACCTCGCAATGTTGGTTGTGAAGTTGGTCTCCCCATCAGTTTTTTGATGTGGGAATCTCCACTGTTTGCCTCTTGCGAAAGCCTGAGGCAAACAGCCTCAAGCACCCGTCACGCACTCTATGCGCCTTCTCTGTATCTGTCAGAAAATCGTTTCATTTCGTGAAGCCGCCTTCCAGAATCAAACATCCTTGACCCGGCAGGTCAGCCCAAGCGTTACCACCGAAATCGCCGCAATCATCCAGTAAACCGAGGCATGACCATAACTTTGCGCCAGCGCGCCCTGAATCACTCCCGCCAGAATAACGCCCGTCGAAATACTGTTGGTAAAAAGCGTAGTCGCAGAGCCGGCGCGGCCGGGCATGAGATCCTGGAACCAGAGCATGCCGATCCCGGCAACGATGCCAATGAACACGGCATTAAACAGCTGCAGCGCCAGCAACGCTTCACGCGAATGGAAAAGGAGCAGCCCCGCGTAGAACAGCACCCCAGCCGCCACGGCAACGATCATCATCCGACGCTTTCCGAAGCGCTTAACGTAATACCCCGCCAGAATCATCGCCGGAATTTCCAGCCCGGCGGCGGTCCCCATTAAGATCCCCGCAAGCTTGTCCGGTAGGTCTAGATCGCTGCTGATCCACAGCGGCATATCAATAATGTACATGGTGTTGCAGGTCCACATCAGCGTGGAGGCGATAAACAGCATCCGCACGTTTTTATCCTGCCAGCCGCTCACCTGAGTGATGGGCTTATCCGTCGTCTGCTCAACCCGGGCGACAGACGGCAGCGCAAAGGCAATCAGAGCCAGACTGATAATAAAAATGCCTGCCGCGATAGAAAACATGACCGTAAAGCCATAGTTCAGCGCCAGCATGAAGGCCAGCGGCGGGCCGATGACCCACGCCAGCGAGAGCTGTGCGCGCATCACCGAGCTGAACATCACTACCTCTCGCGCCGAGCTGTCGGCGTATTCACGGGCCAGCGCGAACAGCTGCGGCATGGCGGTGTTCGCCAGAGAGGCCAGCAGCACGCCGCAGGTGATGAGCGTCAGGTAATGACGGTTAAAGGCAAAAAGCAGCGCGTTGCCCACGGCCATGGCGCAGCAAAAGAGGATCAGCCTGCGGCGATCGCCCTGGCTGTCGGATCGTTTCGCCAGCCCCAGGCTAACGAGGATCCCGGCAATCGCGTTAACGGTATAAAACAGGCCCACCCAAAACGGCTGCGCCCCCACCTCGCGGCTGAGAAACAGGCTCAGCGTCGGTGCCTGTAGCGCACCGGCCACGCCCATCATGAAGGCCACCAGCATAAAAGCAGCGTACACGCCATTCAGGCGGCGCCCCATCGTCATCAACCACAGCATGCGCAAGTCCTTGTGAAAGCGAATCGAAATTGGGTGAAAGAATAAACGAAAAAAGCCAGCAAAAACATTTTGCTGGCGGGTGATAAACACCAATACTCAGTCACACATGATCGAGGCGAGTTAGCGAGAAGAGGTCGGTTTCGTAACGTCCCACTGCATCAGATCTTCCAGGATTCTCAGCCGTTGCTCTGCACACTGGCGGGCCAGCCAGGACACTCCCTTTGTCGCTGAAAAGTACTGCTGATAAAACTGACGTGCGGTAGACCTCTTCATAATTTACCTCCTCACTTCATCGGGAAGCATTATTGGCTTAATATAGGGATTAATAAATTGCTGATTTTTTGTCAGGAGTTCCTCTTTTATGCCCTCCGGTCGACTGCAACAACAATTCATCCGCCTGTGGCAGTGCTGCGAGGGACAATCGCAGGAGACCACGCTTAACGAGCTGGCAGAACTCCTCAACTGCTCTCGCCGCCATATGCGCACGTTACTCAACACTATGCAGCAGCAGGGCTGGCTAAGCTGGGAGGCCGAGGCGGGACGCGGCAAGCGCTCACGCTTGACCTTCCTGTATACCGGCCTGGCGCTGCAGCAGCAGCGGGCGGAGGATCTGCTGGAGCAGGACCGTATCGATCAGCTGGTACAGCTGGTGGGCGACAAAGCCGCCGTGCGCCAGATGCTGGTCTCACACCTGGGACGCAGCTTTCGCCAGGGACGCCACATTCTGCGGGTGCTTTACTATCGTCCGATGAAAAATCTGTTGCCCGGTACGGCATTGCGACGTTCTGAAACCCACATGGCCCGGCAGATATTCAGCGGTCTGACGAAAATAAATGAGGAAAACGGGGAACTGGAAGCGGATATCGCGCACCACTGGCAGCAGCTTTCCCCCCTGCACTGGCGTTTCTTTTTACGCCCGGGCATTCACTTCCACCATGGACGCGAGCTGGAGATGCGTGACGTCATCGCCTCTTTAGAGCGCGCCCGCACGCTGCCGCTCTATTCGCATATCACGCGGATCCACTCCCCAACGGCCTGGACGCTGGATATTGAGCTGTCCCAGCCAGACAACTGGCTGCCGTGGCTTCTGGGCTACGTGCCCTCGATGATCCTGCCTGCCGAGTGGCGATCCCTGAACAATTTTTCCAGCCAGCCGATCGGTACAGGCCCCTACTCCGTTACGCGCAATAACAGCAATCAGCTGAAGATCCGCGCCTTTGATGACTATTTTGGCTATCGGGCGCTGATCGACGAAGTGAACGTCTGGGTGTTACCGGACCTCAACGAAGAACTGAGCGCAGGCCTCACCCTTGAGGGGCCCACAACCAGCGAAAAGGCGTTCGAGAGTCGCCTGGAGGAGGGCTGCTACTATCTTCTTTTTGACAGCCGCAGCCACCGCGGAGCAAACCACGATGTCCGCAAGTGGATCAGCCATATTCTGGCCCCGGCTAACCTGATTTATCACGCTGAAGAGCAATACCAGACCTGGTGGTTTCCGGCCTATGGCCTGCTTCCGCGCTGGCACCATGCTCAGCCGGTGCGCAGTGAAAAACCCGCCGGGCTGGAGACCATCACCCTCAGCTACTATCGCGATCACATTGAGCACCGGTTTATCGCGAGGATCATGAGCAAGCTGCTCGCGGCCGAAGGCGTGACGCTGGCGATACAGGAAGTCGATTATGATGAATGGCACCGGGGGGATGTCGTCAGCGATATCTGGCTCAACAGCGCCAACTTTACGCTGCCGCTGGATTTCTCGCTCTTTTCACACCTGTATGAAGTGCCTCTCATTCAGCACTGCATCAGCCGGGACTGGCAGCAGGACGCCGCGAAGTGGCGGGCAGGAGAGATGGATCTGGCCGCGTGGTGCCAGGAGCTCCTGGCCGGGCAGACGATCGTACCGTTGATCCACCACTGGCTGCTGATCCAGGGACAGCGCAGCATGCGCGGCCTGCGGATGAACACCCTGGGCTGGTTTGATTTTAAATCCGCCTGGTTTGCGCCGCCGGAGCCATAACGCTTTCGTAATATTCACCAAATCATTACAATAGCGCCGTTCTCAACGGGGTGCTGCATCACAGATGTGCGCTGAGATAATACCCGTCGAACCTGATCCGGATAACGCCGGCGAAGGGATTTGAGGCTGTTTCTCAAAATCCTTTGCCACTCAACCCTGAGGTGCAAAGTGTTAAAAAACGTTCTTCCTCTGCTGGCGCTGGTTGCGCTGCCTGTTTTTGCTAAGCCTGTTCTGACGGTCTATACCTACGACTCCTTCTCCGCCGACTGGGGCCCCGGCCCGGTGGTTAAAAAAGCCTTTGAAGCCGACTGCAACTGCGAGCTGAAGTTCGTGGCGCTGGAAGATGGCGTGTCGCTGCTTAACCGCCTGCGCATGGAAGGGAAAAACAGCAAGGCCGACGTGGTGCTCGGGCTGGATAACAACCTGCTGGAAGCCGCCACGCAAACCAGACTGTTTGCCAAAAGCGGCGTAGCGGCAGATGCCGTCAACGTGCCGGGCGGCTGGAAAAACGACACCTTCGTTCCCTTCGATTACGGCTACTTTGCGTTCGTCTACGATAAAAACAAGCTGAAGAACCCGCCGAAGAGCCTGAAAGAGCTGGTCGAAAGCGACCAGAAATGGCGCGTGATTTATGAAGATCCGCGCACCAGCACGCCGGGCCTGGGGCTGCTGCTGTGGATGCAGAAAGTCTACGGCGACAAAACGCCGGAGGCGTGGCAGAAGCTGGCTGCGAAAACCGTTACGGTCACTAAAGGCTGGAGCGAAGCCTATGGCCTGTTCCTGAAAGGCGAAAGCGATCTGGTGCTGAGCTACACCACCTCTCCGGCATATCATATTATTGCCGAGAAGAAAGACAACTACGCGGCTGCGAATTTCGCTGAAGGTCACTACCTGCAGGTTGAAGTGGCTGCCCGCACCGCCGCCAGCAAACAGCCGGAACTGGCCGAGAAGTTCCTGAAATTTATGGTCTCCCCGGCATTCCAGAACGCCATTCCGACGGGCAACTGGATGTACCCGGTTACCGACGCGACGCTGCCGGCAGGCTTTGAGCAGCTGAACAAACCGCAGACCGCGCTGGAATTTACGCCGCAGCAGGTTGCCGCGCAGCGCGCCGCATGGATAAGCGAATGGCAACGCGCCGTCAGCCGCTGATCCCCGGCTGGTTAGTTCCCGGACTGATTGCCGCCATACTGATGGTGGTCGTCAGTCTGGGAGCGTTCCTGGCGCTGTGGTTTAACGCGCCAGAGAGCGATCTGCCCGCGCTCTGGCACGATAGCTATCTCTGGCACGTTATCCGTTTCTCCTTCTGGCAGGCGTTTCTCTCCGCGCTGCTGTCAGTCATCCCGGCCATTTTTCTTGCGCGTGCCCTCTATCGCAGACGTTTCCCCGGCAGGCTGGCCCTGCTGCGCCTGTGCGCCATGACGCTGATCCTGCCCGTGCTGGTGGCCGTTTTTGGCATTCTGAGCGTATACGGTCGCCAGGGCTGGCTGGCCTCGCTCTTCGCGTCTTTAGGCCTGGAATGGACCTTCTCTCCCTACGGGCTGAAGGGCATCCTGCTGGCACACATTTTCTTCAATATGCCGATGGCGACGCGCCTCTTTTTGCAGGCGCTGGAGAACATACCCGGCGAGCAGCGCCAGATTGCGGCCCAGCTCGGCATGCGCGGATGGTCATTCTTCCGCTTTGTCGAATGGCCGTGGCTGCGACGCCAGATTGCCCCGGTGGCCGCGCTGATCTTTATGCTCTGTTTCGCCAGCTTTGCGACCGTGCTTTCTCTCGGCGGCGGCCCGCAGGCCACCACCATTGAGCTGGCGATCTATCAGGCATTAAGCTACGACTACGATCCGGGCCGCGCCGCGTTGCTGGCGATCGTACAGATGGTGTGCTGCCTGGCGCTGGTGTTACTCAGCCAGCGGCTGAGCAAAGCGATCCCCGCAGGAAGCAATAATCTTTCTGGCTGGCGCGATCCGCAGGACAGCCTGCACAGCCGCATCTCGGACGTGATGCTGATCGCGCTGGCGCTCCTGCTTCTGCTGCCGCCGCTGCTGGCCGTGATCGCCGATGGCCTCAACAGGAATGTGGTATCGGTACTTCAACAGCCGGTCCTGTGGCAAGCCACATGGACCTCATTGCGTATCGCGCTGGCAGCCGGGCTAATCTGCGTGACGCTCACCATGATGCTGCTCTGGAGCAGCCGCGAGCTGTACGCGCGACATGCCCGTAAAGCCGGACACGCGCTGGAACTGACGGGCATGCTGATCCTGGCGATGCCGGGCATTGTGCTGGCGACCGGCTTCTTTTTACTGTTTAACAGCACCATCGGCCTGCCGGAAAGCGCCGACGGCATCGTCATTTTTACCAACGCCTTAATGGCCATACCGTACGCGCTGAAGGTGCTGGAAAACCCGATGCGGGATATTAACAGCCGGTACAGCGCCCTGTGCCAGTCCCTTGGCATTATGGGCTGGCGGCGGCTGAAAGTGGTCGAACTACGTGCCCTGAAGCGGCCGCTCGCCCAGGCGATGGCCTTCGCCTGCGTGCTGTCGATTGGGGATTTTGGCGTGGTGGCCCTCTTTGGCAACGAGGATTTCCGCACGCTGCCTTTCTGGCTTTATCAGCAAATTGGCTCCTATCGCAGCCAGGACGGCGCGGTCACGGCACTTTTACTGCTGGTGCTGTGCTTTGCGTTATTTACCGTTATCGAAAAACTCCCGGGGCGTGATGTTAAAACTGACTGATGTAACCTGGCTTTACCAGCATCTGCCGATGCGTTTTACCCTCTCTGTTCGTCAGGGAGAGCGAATTGCGGTGCTTGGCCCAAGCGGGGCCGGTAAAAGTACCCTGCTCAATTTGATTGCCGGTTTTTTGCAGCCTGTCAGCGGGTCGATAGTCATTGATAATGGCGAGTATACCTACGCTCCGCCGTCTAAGCGCCCGGTGTCGATGCTGTTTCAGGAAAACAATCTGTTTAATCACCTTACGGTGTGGCAGAACATCGCGCTGGGAATCGATCCGGGGTTAAAACTCAATGCTGCGCAGCGTCAGAAGCTGGAGGCGATTGCCGAACAAATGGGCCTGTCCGCGTTGATTTCAAGACTGCCCGGTGAGCTTTCCGGCGGCCAGCGTCAGCGCGTGGCGCTGGCACGTTGTCTGGTGCGCGAACAGCCACTGCTGCTGCTCGACGAACCCTTCTCGGCACTCGACCCGGCCCTGCGCCAGGACATGCTCTCGCTGGTGGAAGAGGTTTGCCAGCGCCAGCAGATCACGATGCTGATGGTTTCGCACAGCATTGAAGATGCCGCACGCATTGCGCCGCGATCGGTAGTGATCGCGGAGGGACGGATTTTGTGGGATGGAGAAACAGAAGAACTTCTGAGTGGTAACGCGGAGGCGTCTTCATTGTTAGGCATTCGTGCGGTCTGACGCCCTCACCCTGGCCCTCTCCCACGGGGCTGAGGGTTCCCCAGAAAAATGAAAAGCACGATGAAGTGTGATCTACTGGTTGCGCTAACAAATCAGAAGAGACCTCATCGTGCCTTTACAGACAGTCTGCCAGAAATTTTTCTCCGCGTCTTTATCTGACATTCACAGCTTCCGGGTTAATGTCCTTGTTTCCATGGCCGTCGCGCTCACCCACGGCGCATCCCTGACCCTGACCAGCCTGGGGCGAACCCTTCCCGGCAGGGCGCACGTCAAAAATAAAATTAAACGTGTTGACCGTGCCCTGGGTAATGCCGCCCTTCACCGTGATATTCCCCGCATTCAGCACCTGCTCACACATACCATCACCTCCCTGATGCCCTTCTGCGTTATCGCTGTCGACTGGACCGGCTGGCATGACAGGAACTGGCATCTTCTGCGGGCAAGCCTGGTCTGTAATGGTCGTTCACTTCCGCTTATGAGTGAGGTTGTCCCCGCAGAGCTGGCGCAGAACAGTGATGTCCAGTGCCGCTTCCTTGACCGCCTGCATGCTGCCATCCCGAAAGATAAAGCCATTACCATCCTTACGGATGCCGGCTTTCGGACAGACTGGTTCCGGCATGTAAGTCAGCTGGGCTGGAGCTTCACTGGCAGAGTCAGGGGCTGTATCAGCTTCCGGCTGGACGGAGATAAAAAGTGGATGAAAATCAGCGAGCTTGAGGCTACCGGGCAACCGGTCTGCGTGGGTTACGGTGTCCTGTCCCGTAAACACCGTATCCCCTGTTACGGCCGGTTTTATCTGCACAAACGCCCGGAGGCAGGGCGTCGCGGAAAGGGAGGCATGCCAAAAACACAGCGGGAACACCGCAGCAGTGCGCGGGAGCCCTGGCTGCTGTTCAGTAATGCAGAAGGGCTGGAACCGCACCAGATAATGGCCCTGTACAGCCGACGAATGCAGATAGAACAAAACTTCCGGGACGACAAAAGCCCACGCTTCGGGTTCGGTCTGAGGCTGAGCCGGAGCCAGGGAAAAGGGCGACTGGAAGTGCTGAATATGGTCGCGGCGATGGCAAGTCTGGTGATGTGGCTGGCAGGTTACAGGGCAGAAAGGCAGTGTTTACACTGGCATTATCAGGCAAGCAGTATCAGGCACAGGCGGGTGCTGTCTTACCTGAGTCTGGCAGAAGAAGTGCTCCGGCATGAACCTGGAAAAGTGAGGCGGCTGAATATAGGTAACGAGATGAAAAAGCTGGGAAAAGAGTACAGTAATATGGTCATGGAGGCATGACCATATTACTGGGGATCCCTCAGCCCACGGGGAGAGGGAAAACACCTTAACGGCTCACCACCTTCAGCAGGATCTCGCCGTACACCGGCATCAGCGGGTGACGAATCAGCGCGACCAGCGCCACCACCGCCACGCCCAGCGTCAGCGGGGCCAGCCAGAGCAGGCGCGTGCGCGGGAGATAGTGCGTCAGGCGATTGACACTGGCTTTCGCGCTGCGCCATAGCCGCCAGCAGAGCCAGACCGCCAGCCACAGCAGCACCGCCGTTCCCAGCAGCAGCCACTTGAACTCACCGCTTTGCATACCGTCAGGGATATCAATGGCCGCACCCGCGAGGATCCCCGGCAGGAAGTAAAACGGCGGCCAGAATACGCAGCCGATAATGTTCGGCACCACGAATTTTGCGACGGGCAGATCCAGCATCCCCGCCACCATCGGCACCAGCGGACGCGTTGGCCCGACAAAGCGGCCTACCAGAATGGTGAACATGCTGTGCTGGTGCAGCGCATGTTCGGTTTTATCCAGCAGCGCTTTGTTCTTTTTCATGAACGACCAGCGGTGCAGCGGCTTCTTAAAGCGCCAGCCCAGCCAGAAGGAGATCCAGTCCCCCAGCAGGCAGCCGATAATCCCGGCCAGCCACGCCTGCCAGAAATTGACCTCACCGCTGCCAATAAGCGCCCCAAGCCCCGCCATCATCACGGTGCCGGGCAGGATCAGCCCAACCAGCGCCAGCGATTCCAGAAACGCCACCAGCGCCACGGCGATGAGCGAGTACATAACGGACTGGGTAATAAAGTGTTCCAGCAATGCCTGCATAACTATTCCGGTCAGAAAACGAATCAGCGATTCTGCTTAGCGCCCCGCACCGCGTCAAGGCATCAATTGTCTGAATAGTTTACAGGATGCTCCTGAAGTTCACCTGAATGTTTACCGTTTATTCACATCCCGCGCGGAATTCACTGGGACTGGCGCCGGTGCACTTCTTAAACACGCGAGAGAAATAGAGCTGATCTTCAAAGCCCACGTTGCGTCCGACGGTCGCGATAGGCATCCGGGTGGTGCTGAGCAACAGCTTTGCCTGGCTGATGCGCTGATCCTCACGCCAGCTCAGCACGCTCACGCCAAGCTGCTGGCGGAACAGGTGTGACAGGCGGGACGGCGAAAGACAGACGTGCTGGGCAACGCTGGCGATATCAAACTGGCTGTCGGCCAGATGGTCGCTGATGTACTGGCAGGCGTCGCGGACGCGGTTATCCAGCGGCGGGTTAAGCGACTCGTTGATCGCCTCCATGCGGCGCAGCAGCACCTGCTCAAGCAGGTTGATCGCCAGCAGTTCGGCATAGCGCCCGCCCGCCTGCCCCGCCTCAATAATTTGTGCGAACAGTTCACGAAACTGCGCCAGATGCGCCTCATCCGGACGATAAAAACCCGTTTGCGCGAAAATAGCCGGCCATGAGAGCCACTCCTGCCAGTAGGCGCGCGGACGGAAATAGACCCACTGGTGATACCACTCTTTGGCGTCCGGGTGACGCCCGTAGTGGTGGATCTCCCCCGGCGGGAACAGCAGCATATCGCCCGGTCGGCAAACAAACTGCCGATCGCCGTTTTTTATCACCCCTTCCCCGCGTACGGTCAGGTTCAGAATATACCCTTTCATGCCGAGCGGCCGGTCGACGTAAAAATCGAGATACCCCTCGGCCTCAATTGGCGTCAGCCCCGCCACCAGATGGGCGTTAAATGAGTATCCCGGCAGCAGGGGATCGTTTTGCGGTTCGGCCATAGATTCAGTTCTCCCAAGGGTCCTGAAGGAAACCATTTGTCCATATCGATAAAAGCAGTATAAAAATGGCCTGCGAAAAGATCCAAAAAGCATCACGCCTCTTTTACGTCCGCCATGTTTCAGCCTTTTCCCCTGATTTTTCTGCCGGCACGGGCAGAGAAGCAGTAACAAAAGTGTCTATAAGTGCGGCAGAAATGTCCACATTGAATATTTGCACGGCGTCACACTTTCCGTCGTAACAGCAATTTAGTCCATAAGATTAGCGGATCCTGCCTGACGATTTTTGTCCCCAGTCTCTAATGTTCTTCCATACCTGTTTCGGATGGAGCAACACCATGGCAATTGCAATTGGCCTCGATTTTGGCAGCGACTCGGTTCGCGCGCTGGCAGTGGACTGTACGACTGGCCAGGAGATAGCAACCAGCGTTGAGTGGTATCCGCGCTGGCAAGAGGGGCGCTACTGCGACGCGCCAAACAACCAGTTCCGTCACCACCCGCGCGATTACATTGAATCGATGGAAGCGGCGATCAAAACCGTGCTGGCTGAACTGACTGACGCCCAGCGGGCCGACGTCGTGGGGATTGGCGTCGACAGCACCGGTTCAACGCCAGCTCCGATGGACGCTGAAGGCCGCGTGCTGGCGCTGCGCCCGGAGTTTGCCGACAACCCGAACGCCATGTTCGTGCTTTGGAAAGACCATACCGCCGTGGAAGAGGCGGAAGCCATCACCCGCTTATGCCATCAGCCGGGCAAAACCGACTACTCGCGCTACATCGGCGGCATCTACTCCAGCGAATGGTTCTGGGCCAAAATCCTGCACGTTACCCGCGCGGACGCTTCGGTCGCCCAGGCCGCGGCATCATGGATTGAGCTGTGCGACTGGGTTCCCGCCCTGCTCTCCGGCACCACTCGCCCGCAGGATATCCGCCGCGGCCGCTGCAGCGCCGGGCATAAATCCCTGTGGCATGAAGGCTGGGGCGGTCTTCCTCCGGCAGCGTTCTTCGATGAACTTGACCCGATCATCAACAAAAATCTGAAATACCCGCTCTTTACCGACACCTTCACCGCCGATATTCCGGTCGGCACGCTCTGCGAAGAGTGGGCGACGCGTCTCGGCCTGCCGCAAAACGTGACCATTTCCGGCGGCGCGTTCGACTGCCACATGGGTGCCGTGGGCGCGGGTGCGCAGCCTAACACGCTGGTGAAAGTAATCGGCACCTCCACCTGCGACATTCTGACGGCAGATAAAGCCAGCGTCGGCGACCGCGCGGTGAAAGGGATCTGCGGCCAGGTTGACGGCAGCGTGGTGCCAGATTTTATCGGCCTCGAAGCCGGTCAGTCCGCGTTTGGCGATATCTACGCCTGGTTTGGCCGGGTGCTCGGCTGGCCGCTGGATCAGCTGGCTGCCGCGCATCCTGAGCTGAAAACGCAGATTACCGCGAGCAAAAAACAGCTCCTGCCGCAGCTCACCGAAGCCTGGGCAAAAAATCCGTCTCTCGACCACCTGCCGGTGGTGCTGGACTGGTTTAACGGTCGCCGCACGCCGTTTGCCAACCAGCGCCTGAAAGGGGTGATTACCGATCTCAACCTGGCGACCGATGCCCCGGCGCTGTTCGGCGGTCTTATTGCCGCCACCGCGTTCGGCGCGCGCGCCATTATGGAGTGCTTCACCGAACAGGGCATCGACGTGAACAACGTGATGGCGCTGGGCGGTATCGCCCGTAAAAACCCGGTGATTATGCAGGCCTGCTGCGACGTGCTGAACCGTCCGCTGCAGATTGTGGCCTCCGATCAGTGCTGCGCGCTGGGCGCCGCGATTTTCGCTGCCGTGGCCGCAGGCGTTCATGCGGATATCCCGACCGCGCAGCAGCACATGGCAAGCGCCGTCGAAAACACGCTCCAGCCGCGTGTCCAGCAGGCACAACGCTTTGAACAGCTTTATCAGCGCTACCAGCAATGGGCAAAAAGCGCCGAGCTTCACTATCTCCCTGTCGCCGCCCCGGCCAAAAGCACCGCGGACACTACGGCAACCCTGACCCATTAAGGACACGATGATGACCATTTTTAATAATTATGAAGTGTGGTTTGTGATTGGCAGCCAGCATCTGTACGGACCGGAAGCGCTGCAGCAGGTAACGAAACACGCGGAGCACGTGGTTAACGCGCTGAACGCGGAAGCCAAACTGCCATGCAAACTGGTGCTGAAGCCGCTGGGTACGACGCCGGACGAAATCACCAATATCTGCCGTGACGCCAACTACGACGACAAATGCGCCGGCCTGGTCGTGTGGCTGCACACTTTCTCACCGGCCAAAATGTGGATCAACGGCCTGGCAATCCTCAACAAACCGCTGCTGCAGTTCCACACTCAGTTCAATGCCTCCCTGCCGTGGGACAGCATCGACATGGACTTCATGAACCTGAACCAGACCGCGCACGGCGGCCGCGAGTTCGGCTTCATCGGCGCGCGCATGCGCCAGCAGCACGCTGTGGTCACCGGCCACTGGCAGGACGGCAAGGCGCAACAGCGTATCGGCTCCTGGATGCGTCAGGCGGTCTCTAAGCAGGATACCCGTCACCTGAAAGTGGTGCGTTTCGGCGACAACATGCGTGAAGTGGCGGTGACCGACGGCGATAAAGTCGCGGCGCAGATCAAGTTCGGCTTCTCCGTGAATACCTGGGCGGTGGGCGACCTGGTGCAGGTGGTGAATGACATCAGCGACAGCGACGTGAGCGCGCTGGTGGACGAGTACGAAAGCAGCTACCGCCTGACGCCTGCGGCGCAAATCAACGGCGACAAGCGCCAGAACGTGCTGGATGCCGCACGCATTGAGCTGGGCATGAAGCGTTTTCTGGAACAGGGCGGCTTCCACGCCTTTACCACTACATTTGAAGACCTGCACGGCCTTAAACAGCTGCCGGGTCTGGCCGTACAACGTCTGATGCAGCAGGGCTACGGCTTTGCGGGTGAAGGCGACTGGAAAACTGCCGCTCTGCTTCGCATCATGAAGGTGATGTCGACCGGTCTGCAGGGCGGCACCTCCTTTATGGAGGACTACACCTACCACTTCGAGAACGGCAACGATCTGGTGCTCGGTTCGCACATGCTGGAAGTGTGTCCCTCCATCGCGGTTGAAGAGAAACCGATCCTTGACGTGCAGTACCTCGGCATCGGCGGCAAAGCGGATCCGGCCCGTCTGATTTTCAACACCCGTACCGGTCCGGCCATCAACGCCAGCCTGATCGACCTCGGCGACCGCTTCCGCCTGCTGGTGAACTGCGTCGATGCGGTTGAAACCCCGCACTCTCTGCCGAAGCTGCCGGTCGCCAATGCCCTGTGGAAAGCGCAGCCGGACCTGCCAACCGCGTCAGAGGCGTGGATCCTGGCGGGTGGCGCGCACCACACCGTCTTCAGCCACGCGCTGGACCTGAACGATATGCGCCAGTTTGCCGAGCTGCACGATATCGAGCTGACCGTGATTGATAACGACACCCGTCTGCCAGCCTTTAAAGACGCGCTGCGCTGGAACGAAGTCTATTACGGTTCAAAACGCTAAGTACGTAATGCCCGGTGGCGCTGCGCTCGCCGGGCAGGGAGACAACGATGTTAGAAGATCTCAAACGTCAGGTACTTGAAGCCAACCTGGCGCTGCCAAAACATAACCTGGTGACCCTGACCTGGGGCAACGTCAGCGCCGTTGACCGGGATAAAGGGGTATTCGTGATCAAGCCTTCGGGCGTGGATTACACGGTGATGACCGCAGAGGATATGGTCGTGGTCAGCATCGAAACGGGTGAAGTGGTGGAAGGTAACAAAAAACCGTCATCCGATACGCCCACCCACCGTCTGCTGTATCAGTCCTTCCCGACTATCGGCGGCATCGTGCATACCCACTCGCGTCACGCGACCATCTGGGCGCAGGCGGGCCAGTCCATTCCGGCCACCGGCACCACCCACGCGGACTACTTTTACGGCACCATTCCCTGCACGCGTCTGATGACCGATGCGGAGATTAACGGTGAGTACGAATGGGAAACCGGGAACGTGATCGTCGAAACCTTTGAAAAACAGGGGATCGACGCGGCGCAAATGCCCGGCGTACTGGTGCATTCCCACGGCCCGTTTGCCTGGGGTAAAAACGCGCAAGACGCGGTGCATAACGCAATAGTGCTGGAGGAAATCGCCTACATGGGGATCTTCTGCCGCCAGCTGGCACCGCAGTTGCCGGATATGCAGCAAACCCTGCTGGATAAACACTACCTGCGCAAGCACGGCGCGAAGGCCTATTACGGACAATAAACTGTATATATCCCCAGCATAAAACATTCAACCAGGCTATAATCAGGCCTGGTTTTGTTTTTGGGATAACGGCGTGGCACAGGCGCAAGAAGGCTTTTTACTGACCCGACACTGGCGGGATACCCCTCAGGGCACCGAGGTTGCGTTCTGGCTGGCGACAGATAACGGCCCGCTGCACGTTACGCTTCCTCCTCAGGAATCCGTGGCGTTTATCCCTGAACATTACGTCGAGAAGGTAAAACAACTGCTGCGCGATGAGAACGGCTGGCGCCTCACGCCTCTTGAGCTAAAAGATTTCCATCGTCAGCCGGTGTATGGCCTTTACTGCCGCGCCCACCGCCAGCTGATGCGCTACGAAAAACTGCTGCGCGAAGCGGGCGTGACGCTCTACGAAGCGGACATTCGTCCGCCGGAACGCTTTCTGATGGAGCGGTTTATTACCGCCCCCGTCTGGGTTGACGGCGCTGAGCAAAACGGCACCCTTATCAACGCTCGCCTGAAGCCTAATCCGCATTATCGCCCCCCGCTAAAGTGGGTTTCCCTGGATATCGAAACCACCCGCCACGGCGAACTGTACTGCATCGGCCTGGAAGGCTGCGGGCAGCGGGTTGTCTATATGCTCGGACCGCCGAACGGCGATGCGTCCGCGCTCGATTTTCAGCTTGAGTACGTCAACAGCCGACCGCAGCTGCTGGAGAAGCTTAACCAGTGGTTTGCCGAGCACGACCCGGACGTGCTGATCGGCTGGAACGTGGTGCAGTTTGACCTGCGCGTACTGCAAAAACACGCAGAGCGGTATCGCATCCCACTGATGCTCGGGCGCGGAAATACGGAGCTGGAGTGGCGTGAGCACGGCTTTAAGAACGGCGTGTTCTTTGCGCAGGCCAACGGCCGCCTGATTATCGACGGCATCGAGGCGCTGAAATCCGCGTTCTGGAATTTCTCCTCCTTCTCTCTGGAAGCGGTAGCGCAGGAATTGCTCGGTGAAGGCAAATCCATCGACAATCCGTGGGACCGCATGGACGAGATTGACCGGCGCTTCAACGAAGACAAACCGGCGCTCGCCACCTATAACCTGAAAGACTGCGAGTTGGTGACGCAGATATTCCACAAAACCGAGATCATGCCGTTCCTGCTGGAGCGCGCGACGGTAAATGGCCTCGCGGCTGACAGGCACGGCGGCTCGGTAGCCGCCTTTAGCCACCTCTATTTCCCACGAATGCACCGTGCGGGCTATGTTGCGCCCAACCTCGGGGACGTACCGCCGCAGGCCAGCCCCGGCGGCTACGTGATGGACTCCCGCCCAGGACTGTATGATTCGGTTCTGGTGCTGGACTACAAAAGCCTCTACCCGTCAATTATCCGCACTTTCCTTATTGACCCGGTGGGGCTGGTGGAGGGGATGGCGCAGCCAGACGACGCGCACAGCACCGAAGGTTTTCTCGGAGCACGCTTCTCGCGCGAAAAACACTGTCTGCCGGAGATTGTGGGAAACATCTGGCACGGCCGCGACGAGGCGAAACGTCATGGCAACAAGCCGCTCTCGCAGGCCCTGAAAATTATTATGAACGCTTTCTACGGCGTGCTGGGTACCAGCGCCTGCCGCTTCTTCGATCCGCGTCTGGCGTCGTCCATCACCATGCGCGGACACGACATCATGCGTCAGACCAAAGCGCTGATTGAATCCCGGGGCTATGACGTTATCTACGGCGACACGGATTCAACCTTTGTGTGGCTTAAGGGCGCACATTCAGAAGACGACGCCTCACGAATCGGCAAAGAACTGGTGGCCTTCGTAAACGACTGGTGGCAGGAACATTTGCAAAAAGAGCGGTTAACCAGCGCATTAGAACTGGAATTTGAAACCCATTTTGCCCGCTTTTTAATGCCCACCATCCGCGGTACTGACCAGGGCAGCAAGAAGCGCTACGCCGGGCTGATCCAGGAGGGTGAAAAGCAGAGAATGGTGTTTAAGGGGCTGGAGACGGTGCGCACTGACTGGACGCCGCTGGCCCAGCAGTTCCAGAAGACGCTCTATCTGCGGATCTTCCGCAACGAGCCCTATCAGGACTACATCCGCGAAACCATCGCCAGCCTGATGGCCGGCGAGCTGGATGACCAGCTGGTGTATCGCAAGCGCCTGCGCCGCCCGCTGGCGGAGTACCAGCGCAACGTCCCGCCCCACGTGCGCGCCGCGCGCCTGGCGGACGAAGAGAATGTACGCCGGGGCCGCGCGCCGCAGTATCAGAACCGGGGGACGATAAAATACGTCTGGACAACGAACGGGCCGGAGCCCGTTGATTACCAGCAGTCGCCTCTCGATTACGATCACTACCTGACCCGCCAGCTTCAGCCGGTTGCGGAGGGAATTTTACCGTTCATCGACGACGATTTTGCTACACTTGTGACAGGGCAACTTGGCCTATTTTGACGCGTGACGAAATGGCTGCCATCCAGTACCATAGCGCCCTTTCCATTCCCGGACCCATTTTTCGATGACCGTCTTTTTTGACGGGGGTCGAACTATTGCCTGCAATTAAAGATTAGAGCCGAACAACTATGCCTTTTACACTTGGTCAACGCTGGATCAGCGATACAGAAAGCGAACTTGGATTAGGAACCGTCGTTGCCGTTGATGCGCGCATGGTTACCCTCCTCTTCCCTGCTACCGGTGAAAACCGCCTGTACGCTCGCAATGACTCCCCTGTGACCCGCGTAATGTTCAATCCGGGCGACACCGTGACCAGCCACGAAGGCTGGCAGCTAAAGGTTGAAGACGTAAAAGAAGAGAATGGACTGCTCGCCTACATCGGAACGCGTCTTGATACCGACGAGACGAACGTCATCCTGCGTGAAGTACTGCTCGACAGCAAACTGGTGTTCAGCAAGCCGCAGGACCGCCTGTTTGCCGGGCAAATCGACCGTATGGATCGCTTCTCCCTGCGCTACCGCGCGCGTAAGTTCCAGAGCGAACAGTACCGCATGCCGTGGAGTGGCCTGCGCGGTCAGCGCACCAGCCTGATCCCCCACCAACTGAATATCGCCCATGACGTGGGCCGTCGCCATGCGCCCCGCGTACTGCTTGCCGACGAAGTGGGCCTGGGCAAAACCATCGAAGCAGGCATGATCCTGCACCAGCAATTGCTCTCTGGCGCTGCCGAGCGCGTGCTGATTGTCGTGCCTGAAACCCTCCAGCACCAGTGGCTGGTGGAGATGCTGCGCCGCTTTAACCTGCGCTTCTCCCTGTTCGACGACGAGCGCTATGCCGAAGCGCAGCACGACGCGGACAACCCGTTTGAAACCGAACAGCTGGTGATCTGCTCGCTGGATTTCGTGCGCCGCAGCAAGCAGCGCCTTGAGCATCTGTGCGATGCCGAATGGGACCTGATGGTCGTCGACGAAGCGCACCACCTGGTGTGGAGCGAAGATGCCCCAAGCCGCGAATATATGGCGATTGAACAGCTTGCCGAGCGCGTGCCCGGCGTCCTGCTGCTGACCGCTACGCCGGAACAGCTGGGTCTGGAAAGCCACTTCGCCCGTCTGCGCCTGCTCGATCCAAACCGTTTCCACGATTTCGAGCAGTTTGTGGAAGAACAGAATAACTACCGTCCGGTCGCGGATGCCGTCGCCCTGCTGCTGGCGGGCAAGCGTCTTTCTAATGACGAACTCAACACCCTGAGCGATCTGATCGGCGAGCAGGATATCGAGCCGCTTTTGCAGGCCGCGAACAGCGACGGCGACAACGCGGAATCCGCGCGTAAAGAGCTGATCGACATGCTGATGGACCGTCACGGCACCAGCCGCGTGCTGTTCCGCAACACCCGTAACGGCGTGAAAGGGTTCCCGAAACGCGAACTGCACACCATCAAGCTCCCGCTGCCGACGCAGTATCAGACGGCGATTAAAGTCTCCGGCATTATGGGCGCGCGCAAAACTCAGGAAGAGCGCGCGCGTGACATGCTCTATCCGGAACAGATTTATCAGGAATTTGAAGGCGATACCGGCACCTGGTGGAACTTCGACCCGCGCGTGGAGTGGCTGATGGGCTACCTGACCGCGCACCGCTCCCAGAAAGTGCTGGTGATCTGCGCCAAAGCTGCCACCGCGCTGCAGCTGGAACAGGTTCTGCGCGAGCGCGAAGGCATTCGTGCCGCCGTGTTCCACGAAGGCATGTCCATCGTCGAGCGCGACCGCGCGGCGGCGTGGTTCAGTGAAGAGGACAGCGGCGCGCAGGTGATGCTGTGCTCCGAAATCGGTTCTGAAGGGCGTAACTTCCAGTTCGCCAGCAATCTGGTGATGTTCGATCTGCCGTTCAACCCGGATCTGCTGGAGCAGCGTATCGGCCGTCTGGATCGTATCGGCCAGGCGCATGATATTCAGATCCACGTGCCGTACCTGGAAAAAACCGCTCAGTCGGTACTGGTGCGCTGGTTCCACGAAGGTCTGGATGCGTTTGAGCATACCTGCCCAACGGGCCGCACCATTTATGACCAGGTGCATGGCGATCTGATCGGTTACCTGGCCGCGCCGGAAAATACCGACGGTTTTGACGATCTGATTAAATCCTGCCGCGAGAAACATGAAGCGCTGAAGGCGCAGCTTGAACAGGGGCGCGACCGCCTGCTGGAGATCCACTCCAACGGTGGCGAAAAAGCGCAGGCGCTTGCCGAGAGCATTGAAGAACAAGATGACGACACCAGCCTGATCGGCTTTTCCATGAACCTGTTCGACATTGTCGGGATTAACCAGGACGATCGTGGCGAGAACCTGATCGTGTTAACCCCGTCAGACCACATGCTGGTGCCCGATTTCCCGGGCCTGCCGGAAGATGGCTGTACCATCACCTTCGAGCGTGACGTGGCGCTGTCCCGCGAAGATGCTCAGTTCATCACCTGGGAACACCCGCTGATCCGCAACGGGCTGGATCTGATCCTCTCCGGTGATACCGGCAGCAGCACCATCTCCCTGTTGAAAAACAAGGCGCTGCCCGTAGGCACGCTGCTACTGGAGCTGATCTATGTTGTGGAAGCGCAGGCGCCGAAACAGCTGCAGCTCAACCGCTTCCTGCCGCCAACGCCGGTGCGTTTGCTGCTGGATAAAAACGGTACGAACCTGGCAGGACAGGTGGAGTTCGAAAGCTTCAACCGCCAGCTGAGCGCGGTGAACCGCCATACCGGCAGCAAGCTGGTGAACGCGGTCCAGCAGGACGTGCACGCCATTCTCCAGCAGGGCGAAATCCAGATCGAAAAAGCGGCCCGAGACCTGATTGACGCCGCGCGCAATGAAGCCGACGAGAAACTGTCTGCCGAGCTGTCCCGTCTGGAAGCGTTAAAAGCGGTCAACCCGAACATCCGCGACGACGAACTGGCGGCAATTGAAAGCAACCGTCAGCAGGTGCTGGAAAGCCTGAATCAGGCGGGATGGCGTCTCGATGCCCTGCGTCTTATCGTTGTGACGCATCAGTAAACGGAGCGCAAGATGGTGATGGAGCCGTATAATCCGCCGCAGGATCCCTGGCTGGTCATTCTGTATCAGGATGAACACATTATGGTGGTCAACAAGCCCAGCGGCCTGTTGTCCGTGCCGGGCCGTCTGGATGAGCACAAGGACAGCGTGATGACGCGCATTCAGCGCGATTATCCGCAGGCCGAGTCCGTACATCGCCTGGACATGGCCACCAGCGGCGTGATTGTGATGGCGCTGAATAAAGCGGCGGAGCGCGAGCTGAAGCGTCAGTTCCGCGAGCGCGAGCCGAAGAAGCAGTATGTTGCCCGCGTCTGGGGCCACCCGGCGCAGGCGGAAGGGCTGGTGGATTTACCGCTGATTTGCGACTGGCCGAACAGGCCAAAGCAGAAGGTGTGTTATGAAACCGGCAAGGCCGCGCAAACCGAATATGAAGTGCTGGAGTACGCACCGGATAATACTGCGCGCGTCCTGCTTAAGCCGATTACCGGACGTTCACACCAGCTGCGCGTGCATATGCTTGCGCTGGGTCACCCGATTCTGGGTGACCGCTTCTACGCCCCGCCAGAGGCCCTGGCGTTAGCGCCACGCCTGCAGCTCCATGCGCAGACGCTCACCATCACCCACCCTACTTTCGGTAACGCGATGACGTTTAAAGCCCCGGTGGACTTCTGAAAAAAAAGCCCGACATTGTCGGGCTTTTTCTTATTTGAAACCTTTCTTCTCTTTAATGAGCTCGTACGCCTTCTGGATTTCCTGCGCTTTTTGCTTCGCCATCTCCATCATTTCCGGCGGTAAACCTTTCGCCACCAGCTTGTCAGGATGATGCTCGCTCATCAGCTTACGGTAGGCACGTTTAATCGTGGTTTGATCGTCCGTGGGCTTCACGCCAAGCACGTTGCAGGCATCTTCCAGCGTCGGGCCACGCTGCGCCTGCTGCCATGCACCGCCGGAAGACTGCTGGTGATAGCCGCCGCCAAACTGGGCGCCGCCCTGCATCATGCGCAGGAACTGGTCAAACTGCATACGGGAGATACCCAGCTCTTCCGCAATAACGTACAGGACATCGCGTTCATTGGGGTGAAGCGAGCCGTCGGCAAACGCCGCCTGGATTTGGATTTCCAGAAACATCCGAATTAAATCAAAACGTCCGAAGCAAATGCTGCGGAACTGGCGCATCTTTTCACGCAGCGGATAGTTATCCGATTTACCGATGCGAAACGCATTCTGCGCCGCCAGGCGGGACTCACCATGCAGGTTCATGCGATCCATAAAAACGCTGGCAATCTGAATATCCGCTTCGGTCACGCGGCCTTTGGATTTGGTTAAGTGCCCCATGACCTCAAAGGTGGTGGAGAAAAAGAGCGACTGGCGCTCGCGCTGATTGGCAAACCAGGCCATTTTGCGGCTGCGTGCCTTATCAAACATATGGCCAATGATAAGCCCAAGCACAATTCCCCAGAACCCGGCACCCATGATGATGGCGAACGCAACGCCGATTATTTTACCCCAATACTGCATATACTCCCCGGATAGTCATATTCCCTGCCGACGCAACGTCATCATCACAGTGTTCAAGCCACGGTCAATTGAAGGACATCGCCTATAATTTGCTTTATCATACTCGTCATTCGATAGCGAGCCTAACACTCTGGCGCGCAAACGGGCAGGATTAACGCTGGTACTGCGCTGATGAGTAAGATAGTCTCTGAGCGTTTGTAAGCCGTAGCCACTGATGACGGAACAATAAAATATAACGTATGAAAAAACGTATCCCCACCCTCCTGGCCACAATGATTGGCTCCGCCCTGTACAGTCAACAGGGGCTGGCGGCCGATCTCGCCTCGCAGTGTATGCTTGGCGTCCCAAGTTATAATCGCCCACTGGTGGAGGGCGATACAAATAGCTTGCCGGTAACCATTACTGCCGATAGCTCCAAAGGTACTTATCCTGACAATGCCACGTTTACGGGCAATGTGGATATTAACCAGGGCAATAGCCGCCTGCAGGCTGATGAAGTGCAGTTGCACCAGAAGCAGCCGCAAGGCGCGGTCGAGCCGGTACGAACGGTGGATGCGCTGGGTAATGTGCACTATGACGACAATCAGGTCATCCTGAAAGGTCCGAAAGCCTGGTCAAACCTGAATACCAAAGATACTAACGTCTGGGAAGGTGATTACCAGATGGTGGGTCGCCAGGGACGCGGTAAAGCGGACCTGATGAAACAGCGCGGTGAAAACCGCTATACGATTCTGGAGAATGGCTCCTTTACATCATGTCTGCCGGGTTCAAATACCTGGAGCGTGGTCGGGAGCGAAGTTATCCATGACCGTGAAGAGCAGGTCGCAGAGATCTGGAACGCACGCTTTAAGCTGGGTCCGGTGCCGGTATTCTACAGCCCTTATCTCCAGCTTCCCGTGGGTGACAAGCGTCGCTCGGGCTTCCTGATCCCGAATGCCAAATACAGCACCTCGAACTACTTTGAGTTCTACCTGCCGTATTACTGGAACATCGCGCCCAACATGGACGCCACGATCACGCCGCACTATATTCACAAGCGCGGCAACATCATGTGGGAAAACGAGTTCCGCTATCTGACTCAGGCCGGTGCTGGCCTGATGGAGCTGGATTATCTGCCGTCGGATAAGGTCTTCCAGGATGAGCATCCTACAGAAGGCGATAAACACCGCTGGCTATTCTACTGGCAGCATGCCGGAGTGATGGATCAGGTGTGGCGCTTTAACGTTGACTATACCAAAGTCAGCGACTCATCTTATTTTAACGACTTCTCGTCTAAATACGGTTCGAGCACGGATGGCTATGCCACGCAGAAGTTCAGCGTAGGCTATGCGGTGCAGAACTTTGATGCAACCGTCTCAACCAAACAGTTCCAGGTATTCTCTGACCAGTCCACGCCTACCTATGGTGCAGAGCCGCAGCTGGACGTTAACTGGTATCAGAATAATGTAGGTCCATTCGACACCCGGGTTTACGCTCAGGCGGTACATTTCGTGAACACGGATTCGGACATGCCGGAAGCTACGCGTGTTCACCTGGAGCCGACGATCAATCTGCCGTGGTCTAACGACTGGGCAAGCCTGAATACCGAAGCCAAGCTGATGGCGACCCACTATCAGCAAAAAAATGTTGATAATTACAACACCACGAACAATGCGCATCTGGAAGAGTCGGTTAACCGAACGCTCCCGCAGTTCAAAATGGACGGGAAGCTGATCTTCGAGCGTGATATGGGCCTGCTCGCGGATGGTTATACCCAGACGCTTGAACCGCGTATGCAGTATTTGTACGTGCCGTATCGCGATCAGAGCAATATTCAAAACTACGACTCGTCTTTGCTGCAGTCTGACTACAGCGGCCTATTCCGCGATCGTACTTACGGCGGTCTGGACCGTATCGCATCCGCTAACCAGTTAACGACCGGCGTCACAACACGCGTTTATGATGATGCCGCCGTTGAACGTTTTAACGTTTCTGTTGGTCAAATCTACTATTTCACCGAGTCTCGCACCGGCGATGACAACATTCAGTGGGAGAAAGACAACAAAACGGGATCGCTGGTATGGGCGGGAGATACCTACTGGCGTATGACGGATCGCTGGGGTCTGCGTGGCGGAGTGCAATATGATACTCGTCTCGACAATATTGCTAATAGTAGTGCGGCTATAGAGTATCGTCGTGATGAAGATCGTATGATTCAACTAAGCTATCGCTACGCTAGCCCGGAATACATTCAGGCGACGCTTCCGAAGAGTAACGATCAGAACAGCATTAATTACTGGAAACTACCGCAATATTCAGACGGAATTTCTCAGGTTGGTGCGGTAGCTAGCTGGCCTATCGCCGACCGCTGGTCAATCGTAGGCGCTTACTACTTTGACACCAACGCGAATAAGCCAGCGGACCAGATGGTAGGTCTGCAATATAACTCCTGCTGTTACGCGCTGCGCGTCGGTTACGAGCGTAAGCTTAACGGCTGGGACACTGTAAACAATCAGAGCAAATACGATAACGTGATTGGCTTTAATGTCGAACTGCGCGGCCTGAGCTCCAACTACGGCTTAGGCACGCATCAGATGCTGCGTTCGAACATTCTGCCGTACAGTAGTTCTTTGTAATGTGCTTGATTTACAACGTAATCCGCTTTGCGGTTAATTGAAATGGAAAAAGTATGAAGAACTGGAAAACGCTGCTGCTTGGTGTCGCTATGGTTGCGAATACCAGCTTCGCGGCCCCCCAGGTTGTTGATAAGGTCGCCGCTGTCGTTAACAACGGCGTCGTGCTCGAAAGTGACGTTGATGGTCTGATGAAATCCGTGAAGCTCAATTCGGGCGAAGCGGGTCAGCAACTTCCGGATGACGCCACGCTGCGCCACCAAATCCTGGAGCGTCTGATCATGGATCAGATTATCCTGCAGATGGGTCAGAAAATGGGCGTGAAGGTGACCGACGAGCAGCTCGATCAGGCTATCGCTAACATTGCAAAGCAGAACAACATGTCGCCGGACCAGATGCGCAGCCGTCTGGCCTATGACGGCATCAGCTACGCTACCTACCGTAACCAGATCCGTAAAGAGATGCTGATCTCGGAAGTGCGTAATAATGAAGTCCGTCGCCGCGTCACCATCCTGCCTCAGGAAGTGGATGCGCTGGCAAAACAGGTGGGCAACCAGAACGATGCGAGCACAGAGCTGAACCTGAGCCACATTCTGATCCCACTGCCAGAGAACCCAACGTCAGATCAAGCTGCTGAAGCAGAAAGTCAGGCACGTTCAATTGTCGACCAGGCGCGTAACGGCGGCGACTTTGGCAAGCTGGCTATCACCTACTCTGCTGACCAACAGGCCCTGAAAGGCGGCCAGATGGGCTGGGGACGTATCCAGGAGCTGCCATCTATCTTTGCTCAGGCGCTGAGCACGGCGAAGAAAGGCGATATTGTCGGTCCAATCCGTTCAGGGGTGGGCTTCCACATTCTGAAAGTGAACGATCTGCGCGGTCAGAGCCAGAATATCTCCGTGACTGAAGTTCACGCTCGCCACATTCTGCTGAAGCCGTCACCGATCATGACTGACGATCAGGCGCGTGCGAAGCTGGAGCAAATTGCCGCAGATATTAAGAGCGGTAAAACGTCGTTTGCCAATGCAGCGAAAGAGTTCTCTCAGGATCCTGGCTCTGCGAACCAGGGAGGCGATCTGGGCTGGGCGGCTGCGGACATTTACGATCCTGCCTTCCGCGATGCGCTGATGAAGCTGAATAAAGGCCAGATCAGTGCCCCGGTTCACTCTTCATTTGGCTGGCATCTGATCGAGCTGATGGACACCCGCAACGTGGACAAAACGGATGCGGCGCAGAAAGACAGAGCCTATCGTATGCTGTTTAACCGTAAGTTCTCCGAAGAAGCGGCAACCTGGATGCAGGAACAGCGCGCCAGTGCTTACGTGAAAGTCCTGAGCAACTAATGAAACAGCATCGTGTTGTTATCACTCCCGGCGAACCCGCCGGGATTGGGCCTGACCTCGTTGTCCAGCTCGCCCAGCGCAGCTGGCCAGTAGAACTGGTTGTCTGCGCGGATGCAACACTGTTACAAGACCGGGCGAATCTGCTCGGTCTGCCCTTAACGCTCATCCCTTACGTTGAAGGCCAACAGCCCGCACCACAGCAGGCCGGTACGCTCACTCTTCTTTCTGTTCCCCTTCGTACACCCGTTATTCCAGGCCAGCTCAGCACGGAAAATGGCCACTACGTCGTGGAAACCCTTGCCCGCGCCTGCGACGGTTGCCTGAAGGGGGAATTTGCCGCTCTGATCACCGGCCCCGTGCATAAGGGCGTCATCAACGAAGCGGGCATCCCTTTTACAGGGCATACGGAATTCTTCGAAGAGCGCTCGCACAGCCCGAAAGTGGTGATGATGCTGGCGACGGAAGCGATGCGCGTTGCTCTCGTGACCACCCATCTACCGATCAAGGCCATTCCTGATGCCATCACCCCGGAACTGCTGCGGGAGATCATCGGGATCCTGCATCACGACCTGCAAACGAAGTTCGGCATCAAGCGGCCGCACGTTCTGGTCTGCGGCCTGAATCCGCACGCGGGTGAAGGGGGTCACATGGGCACCGAAGAGATCGACACCATTATTCCGGTGCTTGAAGAAATGCGCGCCAAAGGGATGAATCTCAGCGGGCCGCTGCCTGCGGACACCCTTTTCCAGCCAAAATACCTGGATAATGCCGACGCCGTCCTCGCGATGTACCACGATCAGGGTCTGCCCGTGCTAAAATACCAGGGCTTTGGCCGCGGGGTGAATATCACCCTCGGTTTACCCTTTATTCGAACGTCCGTTGACCACGGCACTGCGCTGGATCTGGCAGGCCAGGGGAAAGCGGATGTCGGCAGTTTTATTACGGCGCTTAATCTCGCCATCAAAATGATTGTTAATACTCAATGACTAATCGAGTCCATCAGGGCCACTTAGCCCGTAAACGCTTCGGGCAAAACTTTCTCAACGATCAGTTCGTGATCGACAGCATCGTCTCTGCTATTAATCCGCAGAAGGGTCAGGCTATGGTCGAAATCGGCCCGGGCCTTGCCGCACTGACCGAGCCGGTAGGCGAACGCCTCGACGAGCTGACCGTTATCGAACTGGATCGCGACCTTGCCGCACGCCTGCAAACGCACCCGTTCCTCGGACCAAAGCTGACCATCTATCAGCAGGATGCCATGACCATGAACTTTGGCGAACTGTCGGAAAAAATGGGCCAGCCGCTGCGCGTGTTCGGCAACCTGCCGTATAACATCTCCACGCCGCTAATGTTCCACCTCTTTAGCTATACTGATGCCATTGCCGACATGCACTTCATGTTGCAAAAAGAGGTTGTTAACCGTCTGGTTGCAGGGCCGAACAGTAAAGCGTATGGTCGTTTAAGCGTGATGGCACAATATTACTGCAACGTGATCCCGGTACTCGAAGTACCGCCATCAGCGTTCACGCCGCCACCGAAAGTAGATTCTGCGGTTGTGCGCCTTGTGCCGCACAAAACGAAACCGTATCCGGTTAAAGATCTGCGTGTACTGAGCCGCATCACCACGGAAGCCTTTAACCAGCGCCGTAAAACGATCCGTAACAGTCTGAGCAATTCGTTTACCGTTGAGGTGTTAGCAGAGCTGGGGATCGACCCGGCAATGCGTGCGGAAAACATTTCCGTAGAGCAGTACTGCAAGCTGGCTAATTACATCAGCGAAAATGCGCCGCCGAAGGAGAGTTAAGCCATGATTGATTCGCCCCGCGTATGTGTCCATGTACAAAGCGTCTATGTTGAATCGCAATCCTCGCCGGATGAAGAGCGTTTTGTCTTTGCTTACACCGTGACCATTCGCAATCTGGGGCGGATGCCCGTGCAGCTGCGCGGGCGCTACTGGCTTATCACCAACGGCAATGGCCGCGAAATTGAAGTTCAGGGTGAAGGTGTGGTCGGTGAACAGCCCCACATCGCCCCTGGCGAAGAGTATCAGTACACCAGCGGCGCGGTAATTGAAACGCCGCTGGGTACCATGCAAGGCCATTACGAAATGGTCGACGTCGATGGCAATGTGTTCCGCGTTGCTATTCCTGTGTTCCGTCTCGCCGTAACCACACTCATTCATTAATCTAATGTCTACATATCTGATTGGCGACGTTCACGGTTGCTACGATGAACTGATCGCATTGTTAAAACAGGTCGACTTTACGCCAGGACAGGACACGCTCTGGCTGACGGGCGATTTAGTGGCGCGTGGCCCGGGCTCGCTTGAGGTTTTACGTTTCGTCAAATCTCTGGGCGACAGCGTGCGCATGGTGCTGGGCAATCACGATCTTCACCTGTTGGCCGTATTTGCCGGGATCAGCCGCAACAAACCTAAAGATCGCCTCTCTCCCCTGCTGGATGCGGCAGACGCGGACGAACTGATTAACTGGCTGCGCCGCCAGCCTTTACTGCAGGTCGATGAGGAGAAAAAGCTGGTCATGGCTCATGCCGGGATCACCCCGCAATGGGATCTTGAGACGGCTAAAACCTGCGCGCGTGACGTTGAGGCGGTGCTGGCGAGCGACTCGTACCCCTTCTTCCTTGATGCCATGTACGGCGATATGCCGAATCACTGGAGCGAGGATCTCAGCGGTCTGGCCCGCCTGCGCTTTATTACCAACGCTTTTACGCGCATGCGTTTCTGCTTCCCGAACGGGCAGCTGGACATGTATTCCAAAGAGACGCCGGAAAGCGCGCCTGCCCCGCTCAAACCGTGGTTTGCCATTCCTGGACCCGTGACAAGCGAGTACAACGTCGTCTTTGGCCACTGGGCTGCGCTGGAAGGAAAAGGCACGCCGGACGGGATCTACGGTCTGGATACCGGATGCTGCTGGGGCGGAGAGTTGACCTGCTTACGCTGGGAAGATAAAACTTACTTTGTTCAGCCGTCCAACCGACAGCTGGACTTAGGGGGAAGTGAGGCCGTTGCCTCCTGAATCATTCCCTCTCCCGGGCGGGAGAGGGACATCACTTAACGACGTTCCAGAATCTCGAAGCAGTAGCTGTGGGAGTTCTGTGCATCCGCGTCGTGGAACTCGCTGAATATCGATTCCCACTCGTCCGGATCGTAATCCGGGAAATGGGTGTCCCCTTCCACTTCCGCATCAATGTGGGTCAGATACAGCTTCTGCGCTTTTGGCAGGAACTGCTCATACACGCGGCCGCCGCCGATCACCATGATCTCTTCGGCGTCACCGCAGGCGGCAATCGCTTCATCAACGGACTTAACCCATTCGACGCGATCGTCAGTGCCCGGCTGGCTACTGATAACGATATTCTTACGGCCCGGCAATGGACGACCAATCGACTCCCAGGTCAGGCGGCCCATCACTACCGGCTTGTTTAACGTAGTACGTTTAAACCATGCGAGATCGGCAGGCAGGTTCCACGGCATGGCATTTTCCATACCGATAACGCGGTCCACTGCCAGCGCTGCAATCAGACTGATCATTGAAAATTTCCCGGATGCAAAAAATTGCCGCCACTATACGGAAAGCTTAATCTTTCGTCGACTGGCGGCAGAGTAAAGATACAGAAATTTTTTATTATTGCTGGCAACTCCACTTCACGCGGAAGGTTTACTCTCGGGCTCGTCAGCCGGATCGCCGGTATGCTTGCCCTCTTCCGTGCCCTGCCAGCCATGACGTTGGATCAGCGACAGGTGATTGCGGTCCTCGTTAATGATTTCTGTCAGCATGGCGCTGGTGCGTTTAAACACCGCCGCACGCTCCGTGGCCGAACTTCCCGCCATCGCCGCCATCTCTTCCACCATCCCGGTGTTAAAGCGCCGGAACAGGTCCGCACGTTCGCGCGCTTCATACGCGCCGAGCCCCAGATTCTCCAGCGCCAGGCGGCCAGACTTCAGCGCGCCTTCGAACGTTTCACGCTCCGGCGCCTCTACGCCCGCCTGACGCAGCCGGATGTAATGATCCACATCGCGCGCGCGGGAGATAATGGTCAGCCCCGGAAAATGCTCTTTTACCAGCTCCACCATCTGCATGCTGGTCTCAGGATCGTCAATGGCGTTAATCAATACTTCGGCTTTTGCCGCCCCGGCGGATTCCAGCAGATCGACGCGAGTCGCATCGCCGTAAAACACCTTCATATCAAATTTACGCAGGGTATCGACATGGTCAGGATCGTGATCGAGAATCACCATTTTCACCCCGCTTGACAGCAGTAAACGCCCGACGATCTGCCCGTAGCGACCAAATCCGGCGATGATGACGCGCGGCTGCTCCTCATCGATCTCGTCGGCTTCGCGCTCCTGCTCGCTGCCTGATTTTTCCAGACGCGTCAGCACCACCAGTAGAACAGGCGTTGCCGCCATCGACAGCGCGACCGCCAGCGTCAGCGCTTTCGCCCACTCGGGATCGAGCACGTTTGCCATCTGCGCGGCACCAAAGACCACGAATGCAAATTCGCTCCCCTGACCCAGCAGTACGGCAAACCAGCGGCGCTGCTTGTTCGGCACCTTCAATGGACGCGCAATTAGCCACAGCATCGCCATTTTAATCACCAGGAAACCGACGAGCAGGATGACGATCCGCAGCGGGTGCGTGACCAGCGTGCCGAAGTCGACGGACATCCCTACGCCGATGAAAAACAGCCCCAGCAGCAGCCCTTTGAACGGCTCGATATCGCTTTCCAGGGCGTGACGATATTCAGAGCTCGCCAGCAGAACGCCTGCGAGGAACGCCCCCATTGCCATCGACAGCCCGGCTTCCTCCAGCAGCAAACCAAAGCCAAACACCAGGAACAGCGCCACGGCGCTGAACACTTCGCGCAGGCCTGAACGGGCAACAAACCGCAGTAACGGGCGGGTCACGTAGCGGCCAAGCAGGACCACCAGCGCCAGCGCCCCCACGACTTTTAATGCCGACAGCGCAAACGCCCCCAGCGTCGTGGACGAGCCGCTTGCCGCCAGCAGCGGGATCATCGCCACCAGTGGAATAGCGGCAATATCCTGGAACAGCAGCACCGAGAACGCGCTGCGTCCCATCTGCGAGACCGTCAGATTTCGCTCGTTCATCGCCTGCATGGCGATGGCCGTCGAGGAGAGCGCCAGCGTCATGCCGATAAGCTCCGCCACTTTCCAGTCCATGCCCAACAGGATGCAGAACCCACCGAGCAGCAGGCCGCAGGCCACCATCTGCAGCGCGCCTCCGCCAAATACCGAGGCGCGAAGTTTCCATAACCTCTGCGGATCCAGCTCCAGACCAATCACAAACAGCATCAGCACGACGCCAATTTCAGCGAAATGGAGGATCGCCTCCGCATCCGTTACCAGTCGAAAGCCCCAGGGCCCAATGACGCAGCCCGCAATCAGGTAGCCGAGAACCGACCCCAGCCCCAGACGTACCGCCACCGGCACAATCAGCGCCGCCGCGCCGAGATAAATCAGCGCCTGTATCAGCGTATGGCTATCCATGGTGCGTCTCCTGCCACTCGAGTAAGCGTTGTTTATAATGGCGAGCCTGCGCCTGCAGCGTTTCATCGTCGCAAACAAAGGTGCAATGCATCGCAAAAGGCGGGAGCCAGTTCAGCCCGCAGTAAAGCGCCGTAGCCTGCAGCGGCTGCGCCAGGACGTCAAACCCCGGGAAGGTACCAATATCAAAGTGGCTTTCCCCACCGCCGGTGGTAACCGCCCACATCAGGCTTTTGCCTTTTAGCGCATTGCCGTTGTGGCCGTAAGCCCAGCCGTGGGAGAAGACTTTATCAATCCACAGCTTCAGGAGCGGCGGCGTGCTGTACCACTGCATCGGGTGCTGCCAGACGATCAGATCGGCACGGGAGAGCGCCTCCTGTTCAGCGGCGATATCAATATTAAAATCGGGATAGAGTTGATAGAGGGAACGTATCTCTACGTTTTCGAGCGTCCTTGCCTGCTCAAGCATCCGCTTATTCGCATGCGAGTGCTGCGGATAAGGGTGCGCATAAATTATCAGAATCATTGAGTAGCCTGTTGTTTTACTGCCTTCTTTTAACAAAAGAGTGTAGTCAGTAATTCAACAGGCTAATAGTGAATATTATTGACGGGCTTACGTCAGAATTCTGAATTAGTTATCCAGCTCGCCCATGGATTTCACCTGGTCGCGATTGATCTGTTCAGTTTGACCGGTTTCGGCGTTTTTGTACGACACCAGCCCGGTATCGTCATCCACCTGCGGTTTTCCGTCGGTGACAATCGTTTTGCCATCGGTGGTTTTTACGGCCTGATTGGACGAACAGCCCGCGACGGTAAACATTGCGGTGGCAGCCAGAACGGAAGCGATCAGTAGTTTATTTTGCATGGTGTTTTCCCCTGCTCTCAGTTGAATTTTCGTTATCGACCTAACTATTTTAGGCTAACTGACTGAAAGCGGATGAAAAACCAGAAGGTTCTTAAGATGGGAAAATTGCCCGGTAACCGAACGGTACCGGGCAATGGGGGTTACTTGCTAATCTGCGCGTGCATTTCCTGCACCGAAATCACCTTCTCGGTGGCATCCGCATTCAGCGCCATCGCTGTTGCGAAACCGCCGTTCAGGGTGGTGTCGTAGTGCACTTTGTATTGCAGCGCGCTGCGGCGAATCAGCTTGGAGTCTTCAATCGCCTGGCGTCCTGCGGTGGTGTTGATGATGTAGGTATATTCGCCATTCTTGATACGATCCTGAATGTGCGGACGGCCTTCATGCACCTTGTTCACCAGACGCGGGTTAATACCGGCTTCACCCAGCACAATCGCCGTACCGTGGGTCGCGTCCAGCTCGAAGCCTTGTTTCAGCAGCTTGGCGGCCAGGTCAACCACGCGCTCTTTATCGCCTTCACGAACGGAGAGCAGCGCACGGCCCGATTTTCTCATGGTAGAGCTGCTGCCCAGCTGCGCCTTGGCAAACGCTTCTGCGAAGGTGCGGCCCACGCCCATTACTTCCCCGGTTGAGCGCATTTCTGGCCCTAACAGCGGGTCAACGCCCGGGAATTTGTTGAACGGCAGCACCACCTCTTTCACCGAGTAATACGGCGGGATGATCTCTTTTGTCACGCCCTGCTGCGCCAGCGTCTGGCCAGCCATCACGCGCGCCGCCACTTTCGCCAGCGGAATACCGGTCGCTTTAGAGACGAACGGTACGGTACGCGCCGCACGCGGGTTGACTTCAATCAGATAAACTTCGTTGTCTTTCACCGCGAACTGAACGTTCATCAGGCCACGAACCTGCAGCTCAAAGGCCAGCTTCTGCACCTGCTGGCGCATCACGTCCTGAATTTCCTGGCTCAGCGTGTAGGCCGGCAGAGAACAGGCGGAGTCACCGGAGTGCACGCCCGCCTGCTCGATGTGCTCCATGATGCCGCCAATCAGCACCATTTCGCCGTCGCAGATGGCGTCAACGTCCACCTCAACCGCGTCGTCGAGGAAGCGGTCAAGCAGTACGGGCGCATCGTTGGAAACGCTCACCGCCGTCTGGAAGTAGCGACGCAGGTCGGCTTCGTCGTAGACGATTTCCATCGCGCGGCCGCCCAGGACGTAGGAAGGGCGCACCACCAGCGGGTAGCCAATCTCCTTCGCCTTCTCAACGGCCATTTCAATGGCGGTCACGGTGGCGTTCGCCGGCTGCTTCAGCTTGAGACGGTCAACCGCCTGCTGGAAACGCTCACGGTCTTCCGCGCGGTCAATCGCGTCCGGGCTGGTACCGATAACCGGTACGCCTGCCGCTTCCAGCGCGCGCGCCAGCTTCAGCGGGGTCTGACCGCCGTACTGCACGATAACGCCTTTTGGCTTCTCGATGCGCACGATTTCCAGCACGTCTTCCAGGGTAACCGGCTCGAAGTAGAGGCGATCGGAGGTGTCGTAGTCGGTAGAAACGGTTTCCGGGTTACAGTTGACCATGATGGTCTCGTAACCGTCTTCGCGCAGCGCCAGCGAGGCGTGCACGCAGCAGTAGTCGAACTCGATGCCCTGGCCGATACGGTTTGGACCGCCGCCCAGCACCATAATCTTGTCGCGGTCGACGGACGGGTTCGCTTCGCACTCGTCTTCATAGGTGGAGTACATGTACGCGGTATCGGTCGAGAACTCTGCTGCACAGGTGTCCACGCGCTTGTAAACCGGGTGCAGGTCATACTGGTCGCGCAGCTTGCGGATTTCCGCTTCGCGCACGCCCGCCAGCTTAGCCAGACGCGCATCGGCGAAGCCTTTACGCTTCAGCATGCGCAGGAAGTCTGCGTCCAGGCCGTTGATGCCCAGCTCCGCCACTTTCTCTTCCAGACGCACCAGCTCTTCAATCTGCACCAGGAACCAGCGGTCGATGTTGGTCAGGTTAAATACGCCGTCGACGGACAGGCCCGCGCGGAAGGCATCGGCGATGTACCAGATACGCTCTGCGCCCGCGTCCTTCAGCTCGCGGCGGATTTTGGTCAGCGCTTCCGGGTCGTCCAGGCTCACTTTCGGGTCAAAGCCGGTGGCGCCCACTTCCAGACCGCGCAGCGCTTTTTGCAGGGATTCCTGCTGCGTGCGGCCAATCGCCATCACTTCACCCACAGATTTCATCTGGGTCGTCAGACGGTCGTTCGCGCCCGCGAATTTCTCGAAGTTAAAGCGAGGAATTTTAGTCACAACGTAGTCGATGGACGGCTCGAAGGACGCAGGCGTGCGGCCACCGGTGATGTCGTTCATCAGCTCGTCGAGGGTGTAACCCACTGCCAGCTTCGCCGCCACTTTCGCAATCGGGAAGCCGGTGGCTTTGGAGGCCAGCGCGGAGGAGCGGGACACGCGCGGGTTCATTTCGATAACAATCAGACGGCCGGTTTTCGGGTTAACGGAGAACTGCACGTTAGAGCCGCCGGTCTCCACGCCGATTTCACGCAGTACCGCCATCGAGGCGTTACGCATGATTTGATACTCTTTGTCGGTCAGCGTCTGGGCTGGCGCAACGGTGATGGAGTCGCCGGTGTGGATACCCATCGCATCGAAGTTTTCGATGGAGCAGACGATGATGCAGTTGTCGTTTTTATCACGCACCACTTCCATCTCGTACTCTTTCCAGCCAATCAGCGATTCATCAATCAGCAGCTCTTTGGTTGGGGAGAGATCCAGACCGCGCTCGCAAATCTCTTCGAACTCTTCGCGGTTGTAGGCGATACCGCCACCGGTGCCGCCCATGGTGAACGATGGACGGATGATGCACGGATAGCCCACTTCTGCCGCAACGGCCAGCGCCTCTTCCATGTTATGCGCAATACCGGAACGCGCGGTGTCGAGGCCGATTTTCTTCATCGCCACGTCAAAGCGGCGACGGTCTTCTGCTTTATCAATCGCGTCGGCGGTCGCACCAATCATGGTGACGCCAAATTCAGCCAGCACGCCCTGACGCTCCAGCTCCAGCGCGCAGTTCAGCGCCGTCTGGCCGCCCATGGTTGGCAGCACCGCGTCCGGGCGCTCTTTTTCAATGATTTTACGTACCACTTCCCAGTGAATCGGCTCGATGTAGGTGGCATCCGCCATTTCCGGGTCGGTCATGATGGTCGCCGGGTTAGAGTTCACCAGGATAACGCGGTAACCCTCTTCGCGCAGCGCTTTACACGCCTGCGCGCCGGAGTAGTCGAATTCGCAGGCCTGGCCGATGACGATCGGGCCAGCGCCAAGGATCAGGATGCTTTTTATGTCTGTACGTTTTGGCATGGTCTTCTCGGCTCCTGATTATTTAGCGGTCTTACGGTATTGCTCGATAAGTTCGATGAAGTGATCGAACAGCGGCGCGGCGTCGTGCGGGCCCGGGCTGGCTTCCGGGTGGCCCTGGAAGCTGAACGCTGGCTTATCGGTACGGTGGATACCCTGCAGGGTGCCATCGAACAGTGATTTGTGCGTCACGCGCAGGTTAGCCGGCATAGAGGCTTCATCGACGGCGAAACCGTGGTTCTGCGCGGTAATCATCACCGTATTGTTATCAATGTCTTTCACCGGGTGGTTACCACCGTGGTGGCCGAACTTCATCTTGACGGTGTTCGCACCGCTCGCCAGCGCCAGCAGCTGATGGCCGAGGCAGATGCCGAATACCGGAATGTCGGTTTCCAGGAAGGACTTGATGGCGTCGATAGCGTAATCGCACGGTGCCGGGTCGCCTGGGCCGTTAGAGAGGAAGATGCCGTCCGGGTTCATCTTAAGCACCTCTTCAGCGGAGGTTTTCGCTGGTACCACCGTCAGGCGGCAGCCGCGGTCAACCAGCATGCGCAGGATGTTGCGCTTGGCACCAAAATCATAGGCCACCACGTGGAACGGCAGTTCGTTCTCTTTTTTCGCTTCCGGCAGGTCGCCTTCCAGCGTCCAGCTCCCCTGCGTCCAGCTGTAGGCTTCGGCGGTAGTCACTTCTTTCGCCAGGTCCATACCGTTCAGGCCCGGGAAGGCTTTCGCTTTTTCCAGCGCCAGGGCCGCATCGAGGTTATCCCCTGCGATGATGCAGCCGTTTTGTGCCCCCTTCTCGCGCAGCAGACGCGTCAGCTTACGGGTATCGATATCGGCAATCGCCACGATGTTATGGCGCTTCAGGTAAGAAGAGAGGTCTTCAGTGTTGCGGAAGTTGCTGGCAATCAGCGGCAGGTCGCGAATGACCAGGCCTTGCGCATGTACCTGAGAGGATTCTTCGTCAGCCGCATTGGTGCCGACATTGCCGATATGAGGATAAGTAAGAGTAACGATTTGGCGAGAATAGGAAGGATCAGTGAGGATTTCTTGATAACCGGTCATTGAAGTATTGAAAACGACTTCCCCAACCGCCGAACCCGTTGCCCCTATGGCCCGACCGATAAACTGGGTTCCGTCTTCCAGAACCAATAGCGCTGACTTAATCAAAACACCCTCCAGAGAATATTCACTCACTTTATTTGCATATTAATTCATGACTATGTCATAGATCAATGCAAATGTGTTGCCAGCGGATTTTTGGCAAACGGCGGCATTCTGGAGATTTGGTGGGTAAAAGTCAACTTAAAACGGATATTTTGTTTATTCTTTTGCAGGACTGGCAGCCTGAATGGGATTTAACGGGCAAAAAGATCAGGTAAATCATCCTGGAAAACGCTTGCGCGGTAGGTTTTATGGAAATTAAGAGACGAGAGCGACAAAAAGTGGACCAAATGGTCAAAATTTACATTCAATTCACATAATAATGGCATAAAACTCAGATTTATGACCATTAAAAATCAAAATCCATATAAAACAAATAAAATAAGAGGGCAATAAATTATTGCCCTATGCAATCAATATATTACGACTGCAATAACCACATCACGATGGGTAATAAAGCTTACAAATTGTTGAGATCCAGCACATCTCGCATATCAAAAAGGCCCTTTTCTTTCGATTTCAGCCACAATGCGGAGCGTACTGCGCCATTGGCGAACGTCATGCGACTTGACGCTTTGTGCGTAATCTCAACACGTTCACCAATATCGGCGAACATCGCCGTGTGTTCGCCGACGATATCGCCTGCCCGGACGGTTGCGAAACCAATGGTGCCCGGCACGCGTTCTCCGGTATGCCCTTCACGGGAATAGACTGCGATGTCTTTTAAATCTTTATCCATTGCATAAGCAATCGCTTCGCCCATCGCCAGCGCCGTGCCTGATGGAGCATCAACTTTATGGCGGTGGTGCGCTTCAATAATCTCAATGTCGGTGTAGTCGCCCATCACCTTCGCCGCTTTTTCCAGCAGCTTCAGCATGACGTTAACGCCTACGCTAAAGTTCGCGGCAAAGACAATCGCAATGTCGGTGGCTGCATCCTGAATGGCCTGTTTACCCGCATCATCGAAGCCGGTGGTGCCAATCACCATCCCTTTACCGTGCTGGCGGCAAAACGCCAGGTGAGTCAGGGTGCCTTCGGGACGGGTAAAGTCGATGAACACGTCAAAGTCATCTTTCACCGCATCAAGGCTGCTCTGAACGGTAACACCTGTCTTGCCCGCGCCGGCCAGTTCACCCGCATCGGATCCCAGCAGGGATGAACCTTCACGCTCCAGCGCCGCGCCGAGTGCCACGCCATCCATTTGTATTGCCGCCTTAATCAGCTGGCGACCCATACGTCCACCCGCGCCCGCAATGGCGACGCGGATCTGTGCATCATGCATAGTTATTCTCTTACGTTAAAATGATGTAAACCGTTTTCAGATTAACCAGCCTTCGTAAAGGCTGCCAACTGAAAACACCAATAATTAGAATTTAACGTGAAACCGACTCAGATATCAGTAAAAGACATGATTTTGTCGTCACGATAAAGTCCGGGGCAAAAAAAAGGCCAGCACAGGAGGTGCTGGCCTTTCATCAGAAAAGAAATTATTCCACTTCGCGGGCGTCGATACGCAGCTCTTTCGGCACTTCGAAGACGATATTCTCTTCGCGTCCTTCCAGCGGAACCGCTTCGCCCCCGCCCAGCTCCTGCAGACGAGCAATTACGTTCTGCACCAGGATATCCGGCGCGGAAGCGCCTGCGGTAACGCCAACGCAGGCCGCATTTTTCACCCACGCTTCCTGGATGTCCGTCGCGTCGTCGATTAAAAACGCCGCTTTCCCCATACGCTGCGCCAGTTCGGCCAGACGGTTGGAGTTAGAGGAGTTTTTAGAGCCGACAACCAGCACCACGTCCGCCTGTTCAGCCAGCGCGCGCACCGCTTCCTGACGGTTAGTGGTGGCGTAGCAGATATCATCCTTACGCGGCCCGACGATTTTCGGGAAGCGCTGGCGCAGGGCGTCAATCACGTCTGAGGTGTCGTCTACGGAGAGCGTGGTCTGGGTCATAAACGACAGACGCGCTTCGTTTTTCACGTTCAGCGTCAGGACATCTTCCGGCGACTCCACCAGGTACATTCCCCCTTCCGGGTTGCTGTACTGGCCCATGGTGCCTTCAACTTCCGGGTGACCGGCGTGGCCAATCAGAATCGACTCTTCACCGCGACGGCTGGCGCGCGCCACTTCCATATGCACTTTTGTCACTAATGGACAGGTGGCATCGAATACGGTCAGATCGCGGCTTTTCGCTTCGTTACGGACCGCCTGAGAGACGCCGTGCGCAGAGAAGATCAGGATCGCACCGTCCGGCACTTCGCTGATCTGCTCGATGAAAATAGCACCGCGCTCGCGCAGGCTGTCGACCACGTAGCGGTTATGCACCACTTCGTGACGCACGTAAATCGGCGCGCCGTAAATCTCCAGCGCGTTTTCAACAATGCTGATAGCGCGGTCTACACCGGCGCAGAAGCCGCGCGGGTTAGCCAACAGGATCTGCATTTCAGGCCTCCAGTGCCGGATCGATCTCCAGCACTTCAACATCAAAATGAACGGTACGCCCGGCAAGCGGATGGTTGAAGTCAACGGTGATAGAGTCGCCGTTAATCTCGCGGATCACGCCAGGCATTTCGCTGCCGTCCATAGCGGTAAAGAGCATAATCGCCCCGATTTCCGGTTCGCCCGCGTCCATAAACTCGCGGCGCGAGAAATACTGAATCAGGTCCGGGCTTGGCACGCCAAACGCGGCATCCGGCTCCAGCGAGAACGCTTTTTTCTCACCCTCTTTCAGGCCCAGGAGCTGCTGCTCAAGACCTTCAGACAGGGAGGTATCGCCGAGACGAAACAGGGCAGGTTTGCCGTTATTGCGGGTGGATTCAGCCGTGGAGCCGTCATCCAGCTTCAGCGTGAAGTGAACGAGAACCGCGCTGTTGCTCTGTACGGATTTAGACATACACATTGCTCTTTAATGTTGTGCCGGGTGGCGCAGCGCATCACCCGGCATTGACAATTACGCCTGCTCTTTCGCTGCGGGTTTAGGCAAGAAGCCTTCCAGCACGATTAACGCCGCACCGATGCAGATGGCGGTGTCGGCCAGGTTAAAGGTCGCGAAGTGCCAGTCGCCGACGTAGAAGTCGATCATATCGACCACAAAGCCGTGCCACAGGCGGTCAAACAGGTTGCCCAGCGCGCCGCCAATGATCAGCGCGTAGGCGATGTTATTCAGCTTTTGCGTGGCCTTCGAGCGGTACATCAGCACAGCCAGTACCACGCAGATACCGAGAGCGATACCCGCGAAGAACCAGCGCTGCCAGCCACCGCTGTCGGCAAGGAAGCTAAACGCCGCGCCGTAGTTGCGCGCATAGTGCAGGTTAAGCGACGGGAACAGCGAAACCGTCTCCCCCAGAGCGAAATTCTGGAGGATCAGGAACTTGCTGCCCAGATCGATAATCAGCACCACCACAACCAGCCACAGCCAGCGCAGTCCTGTTGAACAGAGAGTTTTACTCATCAGGCAAACTTACGTTTTTCGCCGTCACCGGCGACGTTGCTTACACAGCGTCCGCAGATGTCTGCGTGTTCCGCCACCTGGCCGATATCGGTAGTGTAATGCCAGCAGCGCGGGCACTTCTCACCTTCGGCTTTGCTCAGTGCGACTTTCAGGCCTTTGAGCAACTCGCTCTGCTGAGCATCAGCAGAAGCCTCGGCATAATCCGCAACTTTTGCACCGGAGGTCAACAGGACAAATCGCAATTCATCGCCCAGCGCGGTCAGCTTCGCCGCCAGCTCCGGTTCGGCGTACAGGGTCACTGCCGCTTCCAGAGAGCCACCAACTTTCTTATCCGCACGCGCCTGCTCGATAACCTTGTTCACTTCGCCACGCACTTTCAGCAGCTCGTCCCAGAAGGCATCGTTCATTGCTTCGGTGCTGGAGAGATCGAACAGACCTTCATACCACTCGCCGGTGAAGACATACTTCTCACGGTCGCCCGGCAGATAACCCCAGATTTCATCCGCGGTGAAGGACATGATCGGCGCCATCCAGCGCACCAGCGCTTCTGCGATGTGGAACAGCGCGGACTGGCAGCTACGGCGCGCCACGCTGTCCGCTTTCGCGGTGTACTGGCGGTCTTTGATGATGTCGAGATAGAACGAGCCCATCTCGATGGAGCAGAAGCGCATCAGGCGCTGCACCACTTCGTGGAAGTCGTAAGACTCATAGGCTTTCAGGATATCTTCCTGCGCCGCTTTCGCGCAGCCTACCGCCCAGCGGTCCAGCACGACCATCTCTTCCGGTTTCACCATGTCTTTCACTGGATCGAACCCGTTCAGGTTCGCCAGCAGGAAGCGCGCGGTGTTACGGATACGACGATAGCTGTCGGCAGCACGCTTCAGGATCTCGTCAGACACCGCCATTTCGCCAGTGTAGTCGGTTGAGGCTACCCACAGACGCAGGATGTCCGCGCCCAGCTTGTTCATCACGTCCTGCGGCGAAACGGTGTTGCCGATAGATTTAGACATCTTACGGCCCTGACCATCCACGGTGAAGCCGTGGGTCAGTACCTGACGGTAAGGCGCTTTACCTTTCATCGCGGTGGAGATCATCAGGGATGACATGAACCAGCCGCGGTGTTGGTCGGAACCTTCCAGATACATGTCGGCAGCGTGACCGGCAAACTCCGGACGCACGTCAACTACGGAGGCGTGAGTCGACCCGGAGTCGAACCACACGTCCAGGGTGTCTGGCACTTTCTCATAGTTGTCCGCGTCCGCGCCCAGGATGTCGCGGGCGTCGAGATCCCACCACGCCTGAATGCCGTCAACTTCGACGCGCTTCGCCACTTCTTCCATCAGTTCCAGGGTGTTCGGGTGCAGCTCATGCGTCTCTTTATGCACGAACAGCGACATCGGCACGCCCCAGGTACGCTGACGAGAGATACACCAGTCAGGACGGTTAGCCACCATGGATTCGATACGCGCCTGGCCCCAGTCCGGGATCCACTGCACGCCTTTGATCTCTTTCAGAGACTGCTCGCGCAGGCCTTTCTGATCCATGCTGACGAACCACTGCGGGGTCGCACGGAAGATGATCGGCGTCTTGTGGCGCCAGCAGCACGGATAGCTATGCTGCATTTTTTCAACGTGCAGCAGCGCGCCGCTGGTGCGCAGCATCTCAACGATGATGTCGTTGGCTTTGAAGACGTTGATACCATCCAGCGCCGGGTAGGTGCCAGGCAGGTAAGAACCATCCGGGCCTACCGGGTTGGCAATTTCCAGGCCGTATTTCAGGCTGATGTTGTAGTCGTCAGGACCGTGGCCACCGGCGGTATGTACCGCACCGGTACCCGCGTCCAGCGTGACGTGGTCGCCCAGGATCGCCGGAACGTCGAAGTCCAGGAACGGGTGTTTGAAGCGCATCAGCTCCAGCGCGTCGCCTTTTACGGTGCCCAGCACGGTGTAGTCGGTGATATTCGCGCGTTTCAGCACGCTTTCAACCAGATCTTTCGCCAGGATAACCGCGCGGCCATCAATCTGCACCAGCGCATATTCGAACTCGCCGGAGAGAGAGATTGCACGGTTGGCTGGCAGCGTCCACGGGGTAGTAGTCCAGATCACCAGAGAGATCGGGCCGCTAACGCCAGGCAGACCGAATTTACCTTTAATGGCATCCTGATCGACCGCTTCGAAGGCCACGTCGATTGAAGGTGAAGTTTTGTCGTAATATTCCACTTCCGCTTCTGCCAGCGCAGAACGGCAGTCCACGCACCAGTGCACAGGCTTGGCGCCTTTATGCAGGTGGCCGTTACCGATGATTTTGCCCAGCGCACGGATGATGTTGGCTTCGGTTTTGAAGTCCATGGTCAGGTACGGGTGCGACCAGTCGCCCAGCACGCCCAGACGGATAAAGTCAGCACGCTGGCCTTCAACCTGGGTGGCCGCGTATTCGCGGCACTTCGCGCGGAACTCTGCAGCAGTGAACTTCTCACCTGGCTTGCCAAACTCTTGCTCCACTTTCAGCTCGATCGGCAGACCGTGGCAGTCCCAGCCCGGAACGTAAGGCGAGTCAAAACCTGCGAGTCCTTTGGACTTCACGATAATATCTTTCAGAATCTTGTTTACAGAGTGACCAATATGAATGCTGCCATTCGCATATGGAGGGCCATCATGCAGAATGAAGGTTTTTTTGCCTTTTTTGGCTGCACGAATGATGCCGTACAGGTCATCATCGGTCCAACGCGCCAGCATTCCCGGTTCACGCTTGGCGAGATCGCCGCGCATCGGGAACCCTGTTTCCGGCAAATTCAGGGTTGATTTATAGTCACTCATCAGATTCTCGGTTCCGTATTTATCACGTAGGCAGTTAAGCCGGTTCTAAAGCCCAAAAAACTCGCGGGCCGTTAATTCATCTCGCGCGATTTGCGCCTTAAGTTCATCCAGCGAAGCAAATCGCTGCTCGTTGCGTATTTTTTTACGCAGTATTACATCTATATGGCGACCATAAAGGTCCATTACAACGTCCAGCAGGTGCACTTCTAGCTGTTGACGCACACCGGCAACGGTAGGACGCGTGCCAATGTTGGCAACGCCGTAAAACGACTTATCGCCCAGTCCTGCCACTTCCACCGCATAGACCCCTTTAACCGGGGAAACCTGACGACGCAGCGGTATATTCGCCGTCGGGAAACCAATCGTGCGGCCCAGCGCATCGCCATGAACCACGCGGCCAGAGATGGTGAACGGATGGCCCAGCAAATTTTCTGCCGTCTCCAGTTCATCATTAGCCAGCGCCTGCCGCACCGCCGTGCTGCTGACGCGCACGCCGCCTTCACAGAAGGTCATCGCGCTGGTGACGTCAAAACCGTACTCCAGACCAGCCTTCTGTAATAGCAAGAAATCGCCCTGACGACCAGCGCCAAAGCGGAAATCATCCCCCACGGCGAGAAACTGAACGCCAAGACGCTTAACCAGCAGGTCGCTGACAAAATTTTGTGCTGTCAGTGCGGCAAAGCGGCGATCGAAACGCACACACAATACGTAGTCCACGCCGGACTCCGCCAGGTAGCGCAACTTTTCGCGCAGGCGAGTGAGGCGCGCGGGAGATTTATCGCCCGCGAACAGCTCCAGCGGCTGTGGCTCGAAAATCATCACCACAACGGGCAGGCCACGGGCCTCCCCTTCTTTACGCAATCCCTGCAACAGCGCCTGATGACCACGATGCACGCCGTCGAAATTACCAATGGTCAGCACGCACCCGTGTGGCGCTCTGCTGAGATTATGTATGCCGCGTATCAGCTTCATGTCTGGCTCAAAACAGTGAAAATCGCCAAAGTATACCTTGTACAGCGGTTAAGGTTAACCGGCGATTGTTCGCGCAAAACAGAAAGCCGTAATGATTTCATCAGGCTGACCTTTCACAGCGAAAAAATCTGCCCGTGAACTGCGATTTTTACGCCGAAAGGCTGTATTCACGAAAGACAAGCTGGTAGAATCCTGCGCCATCACTACGTAACGTAGCGTCGCTAATTAACGGCGCTTATTTGCACAAATCCATTGACAAAAGAAGGCAAAGAGGGCATATTCCTCGGCCTTTGAATTGTCCACATAGAACATATTTGGGAGTTGGACTTGGCTAATATCAAATCAGCTAAGAAACGTGCCGTTCAGTCTGAAAAGGCTCGTAAGCACAACGCAAGCCGTCGCTCTATGATGCGTACTTTCATCAAGAAAGTATACGCAGCAATCGAAGCTGGCGACAAAGCTGCAGCGCAGAACGCATTTAACGAAATGCAACCAATCGTGGATCGTCAGGCTGCTAAAGGTCTGATCCACAAAAACAAAGCAGCGCGTCATAAAGCAAACCTGACCGCGCAGATCAACAAACTGGCTTAATCGCTACTTGTTGTTGCTTGTTTAAAGAACCCGCTTAACGCGGGTTTTTTTATGTCTTCAGAATGCCGGTGGCGTAAACAGCGCCGAGTAGTCACGGTTGCAGATTCGCTGCACCGCCGGGTGTTGAATCATCCTTTCGGCGAATATGGCGTGGTACTCCTCCATCACGTTATCTACTCTGCCAATCTCCGTAATCTTATCGTCTGAATAGAGATCGTGCGCGTAGAGCGTTGGCGCCACGAAGATCGCATTATGCGCTTCGCCAAAGGCTTTCATCAGCGCCGCATCGTCGAACTCACCGAGGATCTCCACGTTCAGCCCCTGCGAATTAAACCAGTTCAGCAGCTTGCGTCCGAGCATGGAACGCCTTCCCGGCACCAGCAGGCGACGCTCTTCCAGACAGGCCGGGAAAGGTTTCTCCGGCGGTGGATTGATGCACCAGAAGCTGACGCCGCATTCGCCAATTTTCACCGAGAACAGCCCCTCCTGCTGCGTGGAGTCGATGGGGCAATCCGAGATAATCATGTCCAGCTTGTGCTGGCTCAGTTGCTCCAGCAGCATCTCGTGGGTGGATTCAAAGCAGCGCAGATGGATTTGTTCATCCTCTACCACAGCGGCATCCAGCACGCCGCTTACCAGCCGTTTAGACAGTGCATCCGCCACCCCCACATCAAAGAGCAGGTTCGACTCTTTGCGGTAGTTGACGATATCCAGCATCTCCTGGCTGAGGGTGAACATTTTGTCCGCATAGCGGAAAACCAGTTCACCCAGTTCGCTGGGCTCAATCCCACGGCCCTTGCGCTTGAAGAGCTTACCCTGCAGCCGTTCTTCAAGGGCTTTGATTTGCCCGGTGATGGTTTGCGGCGTCAGGTAAAGCGCCTCTGCAGCCCCCACGACCGAGCCCTGTTTGTAAACGTGCCAGAAGTAGTAAAGATGGTTGTAATTCAAATGAGGCATCGCGTCTTCGCTCCCTGAGTGTGTATCGGGAGAAGAGTGACCTTCTCCCGGTGTTCCGTTATGCCTGGACGGCCTGTCCGGACAACTTCACCTTCAACAAAGTATACCCAATCACTGCCGCCAGTAATGACCCGATGAGAATGCCGAGCTTCGCCCAGACGATGAGCTCTGGCGCGTTTGCACCAAACGCCAGCGTCGAGATAAAGATCGACATGGTGAATCCAATACCGCACAGTATGCCGACGGCCATGATCTGACTAAAGGTTGTACCGTTCGGCAACGATGCCAGCTTCATCTTCAGCGCCAACCAGCAGAAGAGGCTGATCCCCAGCGGCTTACCGATAAACAGCCCGGCAATAATGCCCAGTGGCAGGACAGACGTCAGCCCGTCCAGCGTGACCCCCTGCAGGGAAACGCCAGCGTTGGCAAACGCAAACAGCGGCAGGATCATAAAGGCGACCCACGGGTGCAGCACATGTTCCAGCTGTTTAGCGGGTGACTTACCGTCCTGCGGCTTAAGCGGCACGAAGAAGCCCACAATCACGCCGGCCAGCGTGGCGTGCACGCCGGATTTCAGCACCGCCGTCCACAGCACCATCCCCACCAGGATATAGATACCGATGCGGCGAACGTTGAAGATGTTCAGCACCGCCAACACCGCAATCGCCCCTGCGGCTACGCTCAGGGACAGGATCGACAGATCGCTGGTGTAGAACAGCGCGATAATCACAATGGCGCCCAGGTCATCAATGATCGCCAGCGCCATCAGGAAGATTTTCAGCGCAACCGGCACGCGGCTGCCGAGCAGAGCTAAGACACCGAGCGCAAAGGCGATATCCGTTGCGGCCGGGATAGCCCAGCCGTCACGCGCGACAGGATCCTGCCAGGTAAATGCGAGAAAGAGCAGCGCTGGAACGACCATCCCACCGAGCGCGGCAATAACCGGGAACGCCGCGCGCTGGCGGCTGGCTAGCGAACCTAGCACCAGCTCGCGCTTAACCTCAAGACCAACGAGCAGGAAGAACACCGCCATTAGCGCATCATTGATCCACAGCAGCATGTTCTTGTTAATTTCCAGCGCTCCGACCTTCAGCTCGACGGGCGTTTCCAGAAATGCGTGATAGAGATCGCGGGTCATGCCCAGGTTAGCCAGCACCATCGCGGCGGCCGCGGCAATAATCAGGATCACACCACCGGACGCCTCACTGCTAAAGAAACGGTGTAGTAATTTCATTTTTGTTCTCTCTTTTACAACGATACCTCGATAAAACCATAATACCAAGCCAAATAGCTCGGCAAAAACAGATTAATATTGGGTATAGACTCAGTTTTACCGATCTATAACTGCAAAAAAAAGCCCGGAATCGCTTCCGGGCTTTTTGAAGTTAGACACAGCTAACGAATTAGCGGGTCAAATCATCGAAGAATTTTTTGACGCCATCAAAGAAGCTTTTGGAGCGCGGGCTGTTTTTCTCACCCGTTGGGCCGCCAAAGCTCTCCTGAAGCTCTTTCAACAGCTGTTTCTGCTTGTCGTTCAGGCCAACCGGCGTTTCCACGACGACGCGGCACAGAAGGTCGCCCTGCGCACCACCGCGAACGGATTTCACGCCTTTGCCGCGCATGCGGAACAGCTTGCCGGTCTGGGTTTCACCAGGGATTTTCAGATTGACGCGACCGTCCAGCGTCGGCACTTCGATTTCACCGCCGAGAGCCGCCATCGCGAAGTTGATCGGCACTTCACAGTACAGGTTATTGCCTTCACGCTCGAAGATGGCGTGCTGCTTCACCTGAACCTGAACGTACAGATCGCCTGCCGGCGCGCCGTGCTCGCCTGCTTCGCCCTCACCCGCCAGACGGATGCGGTCGCCCGTATCCACGCCAGCCGGGATCTTAACGGACAGGGTTTTGGTTTTCTCAACGCGACCGTGGCCGTGACACTTGGTGCACGGATCTTTAATCAGCGTACCGCGACCGTGACAGTGCGGACAGGCCTGCTGTACCGCGAAGAAGCCCTGGCGCATCTGTACCTGGCCGGAGCCATGACAGGTTGGACAGGTCTGTGGCTGGGTACCCGCTTTCGCGCCGCTGCCGTGACAAACGTCACACTCTTCCAGCGTCGGGATACGGATCTCTTTCGTGACGCCACGAACGGCCTCTTCAAGAGTGAGATCCATGTTGTAGCGCAGGTCCGCGCCGCGCGCTGCGCGCTGACGACCACGACCGCCGCCGAAGATATCGCCGAACACGTCGCCAAAGATGTCGCTGAAATCCGCACCGCCGCCAAAGCCGCCGCCACCGAATCCACCGCCGCCCATGCCGCCCTGTTCAAAGGCCGCGTGGCCGTACTGGTCATAGGCCGCACGTTTTTGTGCATCGGTCAGGACTTCGTAGGCTTCTTTGATCTCTTTAAATTTTGCTTCAGCCTCTTTGTCACCTTGGTTACGGTCCGGGTGGAATTTCATGGCCAGGCGCTTATACGCCTTTTTGATTTCACGCTCTTCCGCAGTTTTCGGAACGCCTAAAATCTCGTAATAGTCTTGCTTTGCCATTGGTTTTTTTAAGCCCCTTAACATGCGAGCACGGGCGTGGAGAGTTCTCCTACGCCCGTGCCGATTAATTACCCTGCATCAGGGCGATTATTTTTTGTCTTTAACTTCTTCGAACTCAGCGTCGACAACGTCGTCGTCTTTCGCGTTGTTCGCAGAAGCGTCAGCGCCTGCCTGCTGCTGTGCGTGCTGCTGCTGAGCGATTTCCATCAGCTTCTGGGAAGCCTGTGCCAGCTCCTGCATCTTCGCTTCGATATCCGCTTTGTCTTCGCCTTTCAGAGACGTTTCCAGCGCGGTCAGTGCAGCTTCGATAGCAGTTTTGTCTTCCGCTGGCAGTTTATCGCCCGCTTCTTCAACCTGCTTACGGGTGCTGTGCAGCAGATGGTCACCCTGGTTACGGGTCTGAACCAGCTCTTCGAACTTACGGTCGGATTCCGCGTTAGCTTCGGCATCGCGAACCATTTTTTCGATTTCCGCTTCATTCAGGCCAGAAGATGCCTTGATGGTGATCTTCTGCTCTTTACCGCTGTTTTTGTCTTTCGCAGACACGTGCAGGATACCGTCAGCATCGATGTCGAAGGTAACTTCGATTTGCGGCATGCCGCGCGGTGCCGGGTTGATGCCGTCCAGGTTAAACTGACCCAGAGACTTGTTATCAGACGCACGCTTACGCTCACCCTGCAGCACATGGATGGTTACCGCAGACTGGTTGTCTTCAGCGGTAGAGAACACCTGGCTGTGCTTGGTTGGGATGGTGGTGTTTTTGTTGATGAGCGCAGTCATCACACCGCCCATGGTTTCGATACCCAGAGACAGCGGGGTAACGTCCAGCAGCAGTACGTCTTTCACTTCACCGGTCAATACACCACCCTGAACCGCCGCACCGATAGCTACCGCTTCGTCCGGGTTCACGTCTTTACGTGGCTCTTTACCAAAGAATTCAGCCACTTTCTTCTGAACCATTGGCATACGGGTCTGACCACCCACCAGGATAACGTCCTGGATGTCAGATACGGACAGGCCAGCATCCTGCAGTGCAACTTTCAGCGGCTCGATAGAACGGTTCACCAGGTCTTCTACCAGGCTTTCCAGTTTCGCACGGGTCACTTTGATGTTCATGTGTTTAGGACCGGTCGCGTCTGCGGTGATGTACGGCAGGTTCACGTCGGTCTGCTGAGCAGAAGACAGTTCGATCTTCGCTTTCTCAGCGGCTTCTTTCAGGCGCTGCATCGCCAGCGGGTCGTTACGCAGGTCAATGCCCTGATCTTTCTTGAACTCGTCAACGAGGTAGTTGATCAGACGGGTATCGAAGTCTTCACCACCCAGGTGGGTATCACCGTTGGTTGCCAGAACTTCGAAGGTTTTTTCGCCGTCAACTTCGTCGATTTCGATAATAGAGATATCGAAGGTACCACCACCCAGGTCGTAAACCGCGATAGTACGGTTGCCGACTTCTTTATCCAGACCGTAAGCCAGTGCAGCCGCGGTTGGTTCGTTGATGATACGTTTTACTTCCAGACCTGCGATACGGCCAGCATCTTTGGTTGCCTGACGCTGAGCATCGTTGAAGTAAGCAGGAACGGTGATAACAGCTTCAGTTACCGGCTCACCCAGGTAATCTTCAGCGGTTTTCTTCATTTTTTTCAGCACTTCAGCAGAGATCTGCGGTGGTGCCGTTTTGGTGCCTTTCACATCAAGCCACGCATCGCCGTTATCTGCTGCGATGATTTTGTAAGGCATGATAGAAACGTCACGCTGAACTTCTTCGTCCTGGAAGCGGCGGCCAATCAGGCGTTTGATCGCAAACAGGGTGTTTTGCGGGTTTGTCACTGCCTGACGTTTAGCCGGCTGACCAACCAGAGTTTCACCATCCTGGGTATAAGCAATGATAGAAGGCGTGGTGCGATCGCCCTCGGCGTTCTCCAGCACGCGTGCAGTAGTGCCGTCCATAATCGCTACACAAGAGTTGGTAGTACCCAGGTCGATACCAATAATTTTACCCATCTAAACGTCTCCACTAAAAATTCAGTCAACATGTGGTTGTGTACCTGTAATAAGGGCAGAACGTGCTTTTTCAACTGCCCAGATTTGATTTTTTTCAGGTCCACACACTGCGGTTGACTACAAGATGGGGTCGCGACGGCATCCATCAAGGGGCAAGCATAAAAAAAATTTTAATTTCACCCTGATGAGATCATAGACGGCGTCGATGCCGCCCATTATGATGCCGCGCCCCGTCAGGGAGTATTGACGCGGGTTTAACCATTTCACCATTTTAATGATGATTTTTTTTGAGGACTTATGGGCAACACTAAGTTGGCTAATCCGGCTCCGCTGGGCCTGATGGGGTTTGGCATGACCACCATTCTGCTGAACCTGCACAACATCGGGATGTTCCCGATGGACGGCGTAATCCTGGCGATGGGCATTTTTTACGGCGGTATCGCGCAAATCTTCGCGGGCCTGCTGGAATATAAGAAAGGCAACACCTTCGGCTTAACCGCCTTCACCTCTTACGGCTCGTTCTGGCTGACCCTGGTCGCCATCCTGCTGATGCCTAAAATGGGCCTGGCAGACGCGGCAAACGCCCACTTCCTGGGCGTCTATCTGGGCCTGTGGGGCGTCTTTACCCTGTTCATGTTCTTCGGCACCCTGAAAGGCAACCGCGCGCTGCAGTTCGTCTTCCTGAGCCTGACCGTGCTGTTCGCCCTGCTGGCGATTGGCCACCTGGCGGATAACGAAGGCATCGTTCACGTAGCAGGCTGGATTGGCCTGGTGTGCGGCGCAAGCGCTATCTACCTGGCAATGGGTGAAGTGCTGAACGAACAGTTTGACCGCACCATTTTACCTATTGGTGAAAAACACTGATCCCTCTGTCGTGCCCGCCTCGCGGGCACGATATTCCCCCGCCTGACGAAGCCAAACCCCTAATCCCAGCCCCATCAGCGAGAGCGCGAGTACATACCAGGCAGGCGCCATCGGCGACACCCCCATCATGACCGTGACCACTATCGGCGTCAGCCCGCCGAAAATGGCATACGCGACGTTATAAGAGAACGATATCCCGGTGAAGCGAACCTCCGGCGGGAAGGCGCGCACCATGACGTAAGGCACAGCCCCCACGACGCCCACACACAGTCCGACCACGCCGTAAAGCAGGAACAGCTGTTCAGGATGACTGCCCGCAAGATGGTAAAACGCCCAGCTCGACGCGGCCAGCAGCAGGCTGCCGACAATAAAGGTCAGGCTGGCACCGAAACGATCCGCCGCTAGTCCGGCGGCCAGACAGCCAAAGCAGAGCATAATTGTCGCAATACTGTTTGCCTGTAAGGTCACGGCAGGGGCGAAACCGTACTGTTTCTGCAGCCACACCGGCGACATCAAAATCACCACCACGATGCCCGCCGACAGCAGCCAGGTGAGCAGCATCGACACCACCACCGCTTTTTTATGACGCACCACAACGGCTTTGACCGGCAACTCCTGCGCCAGCGCTTTACGCTGCTGCATTTCGAGGAAAATCGGCGTCTCCTGCAGCCAGCGGCGCAGGTACATTGCCACCAGGCCAAACGCCCCGCCCAGCAGGAACGGAACACGCCAGCCCCAGTCGTGCACGGCCTGCTGCGTCATGCTGGTGTTGACTATCGTCGCCACTACCGACCCCAACAGGATCCCGACGGTCAGCCCCGCCGTTAACGTTCCGCAGGCGATCCCGATGCGGCGGGCAGGAACATGCTCCGCCACAAACACCCAGGCCCCCGGCACTTCCCCGCCGATGGCCGCGCCCTGAAGAATGCGCATCAGCAGCAGCAATAGCGGGGCGAGAATGTCCATGGAGGCATAGGTGGGCAGCAGGCCGATGGCCAGCGTCGGCACCGCCATCAGCAGGATGCTCAGGGTAAACATCTTCTTACGCCCGACAAGATCGCCAAAGTGAGCCATGACGATGCCGCCCAGCGGACGTGCCAGATACCCGGCAGCAAAGATGCCGAAGGTTTGCACCTGACGCAGCCATTCCGGAATATCCGCCGGGAAGAAGAGCGCCCCCACCACGGCGGCGAAGAAGACAAAGATGATGAAGTCGTAAAACTCCAGCGCGCCACCTAAGGCGGCGAGCGTAAGCGTTTTGTAGTCCTGTCGATTCAGAGGTCGGGTGTTATGTGACATAGCGAACCATTGTGCATGTGTTGTGGATTATTTTTTACAGCAATCGTAAAGAAAAAATTACTATATCGTAAATCCATTTACACGCTACTGCGGCTGGCGCTAATGTCACATTTTAGTAAATTTCAGGAGATTGTCTCGCGGCGTGCGCTTTTAGGACGAAATGCTGCTACCACTTTGTCGTCAGTTTCCACATACGGCCCGTCAAGCAACTGTATACAATACGGTACACTTGCAAATATGCCGTGCACGATGACGCGACCGTCCTCGGCTTTTAATCCTTCCAGCGTCTCTTTGATCGACTTTGGCTGCCCCGGCAGGTTCAGTATCAGCGCCTGTTTGCGGATCACCCCCACCTGGCGGGAAAGGATTGCCGTCGGGACAAAGTGTAGACTGATCTGGCGCATCTGTTCGCCGAAGCCCGGCATTTCACGGTCGGCGATAGCCAGCGTCGCGTCCGGCGTCACATCACGACGCGCGGGGCCGGTTCCGCCCGTGGTGAGCACTAGGTGACAGCTCATCTCATCCACCAGCTCGCACAGGGTCTGCTCAATGATCGGCTGTTCGTCGGGGATGAGGCGAGTCTGGATCTCAAACGGGGTGGTCAGCGCGCTTGCCAGCCACTCTTCCAGAGCGGGGATGCCTTTATCCTGGTAAACGCCGCTGGAGGCGCGGTCAGAAATCGACACTAAGCCGATGCGTAAGGTATTCATATCCATTCCATTCAAAAAGTACTGATTAAAGGGAATGATACACGCAGAGGGAAAATTCAGACAGAGGACAGAAGAAGACGCGTGACCGGGAGCCCGGTCACGCAGAATGATTACAGCAGGTCGCCGATCATTTTTTCCAGTTTTTCCTGGTCGATAGCAAACTTACGGATACCGTCCGCCAGTTTGTCTACAGCCATTGGATCCTGGTTGTGCTGCCACAGGAACTCGGATTCGGTGATGCGCTCCGGGCGCGCCTTCACTTCGCCGGTGTAAGACAGCTTACGCTCGATAGCACCTTCGCTTTCTGCCAGCTCTTTCAGCAGCGCAGGGGCGATGGTCAGACGATCACAGCCAGCCAGCTCAATGATTTCGCCCACGTTACGGAAGCTTGCACCCATAACCACGGTCTCATAGCCATGCTGTTTGTAGTATTCGTAGATTTCAGTCACGGAAATCACGCCTGGATCTTCAGACGCCGCGTACTCTTTCTTGTCGGTGTTGGCTTTGTACCAGTCCAGAATACGGCCCACGAACGGAGAAATCAGGTACACGCCTGCTTCCGCACATGCACGCGCCTGCGCGAAGGAGAACAGCAGGGTCAGGTTACAGTTGATGCCTTCTTTTTCCAGCTGCTCGGCAGCGCGAATGCCCTGCCAGGTCGACGCCAGTTTGATCAGGATACGGTCGTTGCTGATGCCCGCGTCGTTGTACAGTTTGATCAGGCGTTTTGCTTTCGCGATTGACGCTTCGGTGTCGTAGGAGAGACGTGCATCCACTTCGGTAGAGATACGGCCCGGAACCAGCTTCAGGATTTCCAGACCGATGTTCACTGCCAGTTTATCGGTAGCATCCACAACCTGCTGCGCACGGTCATTGCTCTGTGCTTTCGCCCAGGTCACAGCCTCGTCGATCAGTTTGCGATACTCAGGGATCTGTGCGGCGTTAAGGATCAGAGAAGGGTTAGTTGTGGCATCCTGCGGCTGGTACAGCTTCATTGCCGCGATATCTCCGGTGTCAGCTACGACAGTGGTGAACTGACGAAGGGAGGTCAATTTATCCGTCATGATAGTGTTTCTCTTTTAACGTGCCCTGGATAATTCACGCTACCGACAGCATGCCTGCAGCGGAAAAATGACAGGTTTACTTGTTAGGGGGATGTAACCGGTCTGCCCTGATGATAACACGACGGAGGGGTAGCGCAACCGCAGACAGTGCGCTTAGGCAGAGTATGATAAACTCAAAATATTAACAGGCTGCTAAGCAACAGCATGCCCAATCAGTGGTAGCGCTTACATATTCACGTTGGCATCAACAAGAGGGACGTTAATGCCTGATTTCCTTTTCTTTATTAACGAAGTCCTCTGGGGTTCGATAATGATCTACCTGCTTCTGGGAGCAGGTATCTGGTTTACGCTACGCAGTGGGTTTATCCAGTTTCGCTATATTCGCAAGTTTGGCAGAAGTCTGAAAAACAGCGTCACGCCCCAGCCGGGCGGATTAACGTCGTTCCAGGCGCTGTGTACCAGCCTGGCTGCCCGCCTCGGTAGCGGAAACCTGGCGGGCGTTGCGCTGGCCATCAGCGCCGGTGGGCCAGGCGCGGTGTTCTGGATGTGGGTCACGGCGCTTCTCGGAATGGCTACCTCTTTTGCCGAAAGTTCGCTGGCGCAGCTCTACAAAGAGAAAGACAGAAACGGGCAGTTTCGCGGCGGTCCGGCCTGGTATATGGCGCGTGGCTTAGGAATGCGCTGGATGGGCGTTCTGTTCTCGCTTTTTTTACTGCTCGCGTACGGTCTTATTTTTAATACCGTGCAGTCAAACTCCGTCGCCCATGCCCTGCGCTATACCTTCTCCTGCCCGGAGTGGATCACCGGCATCGGTTTAGCCCTCTTTGTTTTGCTCACCATTTCTGCCGGCCTGAAAGGCGTTGCCCGCATGATGCAGTGGCTGGTTCCCATCATGGCGCTGCTCTGGGTTGCCGCGAGCCTGGTCGTCGCTGCGCTGCATGCCGACCAGGTTCCGGGCGTGATTGCGACCATCTTTAAAAGCGCCTTTGGCTGGCGTGAGGTGGCCTCAGGCGCGCTGGGTTACACCCTGAGCCAGGCGCTGATGGCAGGTTTTCAGCGAGGCATGTTCTCCAATGAAGCCGGGATGGGCTCTACTCCCAACGCCGCCGCGGCCGCCTCTTCCTGGCCGCCGCACCCGGCAGCGCAGGGTATCGTGCAGATGATAGGCGTGTTTATGGATACCGTTATTATCTGTTCCGCCAGCGCCATGATCCTCTTGCTGGCCAGTCCTGTGGCGCATGACTCGGATATCGACGGAATACAGCTTCTCCAGCAGGCGCTGGTGAACCTGACCGGCGGCTGGGGTTCGGGATTTGTCTCGCTCATTCTGATGCTGTTCGCCTTCAGTTCGATTGTGGTGAATTACCTGTACGCCGAAAATAACCTTATCTTCCTGAAATACGACTCTCGTCCGGCCATCCTCCTGCTTCGCCTGGGCGTAGTACTGATGGTGATCGCGGGCTCCCTTCTGAATATGCCGCTGGTCTGGCAGCTGGCGGATGTCATTATGGCGCTAATGGCAATCACTAACCTGACGGCGATCCTGCTGCTCTCGCCCGTTGTGAACCTTATTGCCAGGGATTATCTTCGCCAGCGCAAGCTGGGCGTTCCCCCGGTATTTGATGCCGCACGCTATCCCGAAATTCAGTCACAGCTTGCCCCCGGCACCTGGGATGATTTGCCCCGGCGATAACAGCTATCGATCAATTCAGGGCGATTTTTTGTTAAAGTCGCTCTAAATTTCCTGCAAGGACTGGATATGCTGATTCTGATTTCACCTGCAAAAACGCTCGACTACCAGAGCCCGCTCGCCACCGAGCGTTATACCCAGCCAGAACTGCTGGACTATTCGCAACAGCTGATCCGCGAAGCGCGCAAACTCTCTGCGCCGCAAATCGCCTCGCTGATGAGCATCAGCGACAAGCTGGCAGACCTGAACGCGACCCGGTTCCACGAGTGGCACCCGGATTTCACCCCCGCCAACGCGCGCCAGGCGATCCTGGCGTTTAAGGGCGATGTTTACACCGGCCTGCAGGCGGAAGATTTTAGCGAAGCCGACTTTGATTTTGCCCAGCAGCATCTGCGAATGCTGTCGGGCCTGTATGGCGTACTGCGCCCGCTGGATCTGATGCAGCCATATCGTCTGGAGATGGGGATTCGCCTGGAAAACGCCAAAGGCAAAGACCTTTACCATTTCTGGGGCGACATCATCACCGACAAGCTGAACGCGGCGCTGCATGCTCAGGGTGATAACGTGATGGTTAACCTGGCATCCGATGAGTACTACAAGTCAGTGAAGCCGAAAAAGCTGAACGCGGAGATCGTTAAGCCGGTCTTCCTTGATGAGAAGAACGGCAAGTTCAAGGTCATCAGCTTCTATGCGAAAAAAGCGCGTGGCCTGATGAGCCGCTACATCATTCAGAACCGCCTGACGAAGCCGGAGCAGTTAACGGGATTCAACACCGACGGCTATTTCTTTGACGAGGCGTCGTCAGGGAAAGGTGAGCTGGTATTTAAGCGCCACGAGCATTAACGCAAAACCCCGCCATCTGGCGGGGTTTTGCGTTAATGGTGCTTCCAGTCCGGGCCCGGACGGTGGTCGTCGTGATGATGGTCGTGTCGGTCATCACGATCGCGATGCTCGTCATGCGGACGCCAGTGGTTATCGCGCCAGTCATAATGCGCCTTCCACCAGTCGTGGTCGCGCCAGCGGCCGCCATCCCAGTAATGCCCGCTATTGTCCCGATCGCCAATCTGCAGTTTTACCGCAGGTACGAGAGTAATTTCAGATGCCTGTACCGCCATGGGGGCGACCAGCACAAGAGAAAGCGCAATGAGTGCAGGTTTTAGTGTAGACACAGGTGACTCCTTATTCTTCTTGCCCAACGTGGGCCGATGTAAGGAGAGTACGCGAGGGGAACGGTGGATGTTATTCTCTGCAATCCTAAACGCTAAGTGACCGCATTTATTGGGAATTTCTGCTTTTTTCCTGCAATTTTTCTCCTTAATTTCTTCATAAAAAAGCCGGGTGGTGCTGCGCTTACCCGGCCTACGGTCATCTCGTCGTTGTAGGCCCGGTAAGGCGTAGCGCCACCGGGCAACAAAATCACGCGCGCGTCATCATCAGATTCCGCAGTGCCGCAAAATCCGCCGGCAGCTCATGAGACAGCAGCGGCAGGTCGGCGCGCTCGGCCAGCTCTTTTGGCAGCGGCAGCGTTTCGCCCAGAATATCTTCCACGCTCTCTTTGAACTTCGCCGGATGCGCGGTGCCCAGGAACAGGCCATATTCACCCGGGTTAAGCTGGTCGCGCAGCGCGCGGTAAGCAATTGCCGCGTGCGGCTCAGAGGTGTAGCCCACCGCTTTCAGCTCGCGCATGGTGGCTTTGGTGGTTTCGTCCGTCACCGCAGCGTAGCCCAGGTCACCCAGACGCCACACCTTGCGGCGGAACAGCTCTTCCACGCGCGGCCAGTTGTTCGGCTGCGACACGTCCATGGCATTGGAGAGCGTCGCCTGCGTAGCGTTAGGCGCCCATTTGCCGTCTTTCAGGAAGCGCGGCACGGTATCGTTGGCGTTGGTGGCAGCGATAAAGCGTTTCACCGGCAGACCGAGAGATTTCGCCAGCAGCCCCGCCGTCAGGTCGCCGAAGTTGCCGCTTGGTACGGAAACTACCAGCTGATTGCGCGCTTCCTGCGGCAGCTGAGCCACCGCTTCGAAGTAGTAGCAGATCTGCGCCAGCAGGCGGCTGATGTTGATGGAGTTCGCCGAGTTCAGCCCCAGCGCGGCCTTCAGCTCTTCATCATCGAACGCTTGCTTGACCAGCGCCTGGCAGGCATCGAAATCGCCGTCGATCGCCACGGTTTCAATGTTGCCGCCGAGGGTGCAGAACAGTTTTTCCTGCAACGGGCTGATCTTGCCTTTCGGATAGAGGATCACCACGCGGACGTTTTTCAGGCCGTAGAACGCGTGTGCCACCGCCGCACCGGTATCACCGGAGGTCGCGGTCAGGATGGTCACCGGCTTGTCGCCGCTGATGTGGGTCAGCATCTGCGCCATAAAGCGGCCGCCGAAGTCTTTAAACGCCAGGGTCGGACCGTGGAACAGCTCCAGACAACCGACGTCAGGCTCCACCTGCTTAACCGGAGCCGGGAAAGCAAACGCCGCACGCACGCGCTCTTCCAGCAGCTCCTGCGGGATTTCATCGCCAATAAACGCAGACAGAATTTTGGTGCTGCGGGTGACAAAGTCCAGCTTCAGCAGCTCATCGATTTCGATCAGCTGAAATTCCGGCAGGTCGTGCGGGAAAAACAGCCCCTGATTTTTGCCCAGCCCCTGAGTCACCGCCTGCGCGAAGCTGACCTGCTCGTTATGATCTTTAAGGTTGTAGAGTTTCATTCGTTATCCCAGTACTCGTGCGCCAGCCGTGTCCAGACGGCAAATATGAACAAAGCCTTCCTGATTTTGCAGGTAGTGTTTAGAGAGCCAGTCCGCCACGCGCTGCGCGGTGTCTGGCTTATCGCACAGGGCGAACAGCGTCGGGCCGGAGCCGGAGATGCCGCACGCCTGCGCGCCGATATCCATTGAAGCCTGTCGCGCCTCGTTAAAGCCGGGTAGCAGCTTCGTACGGTACGGCTCGGCAATGACGTCTTTCATCAGTTTCGCCGCCAGCTGCGGCTGGCGGGTGTAGCAGGCGTGAATAAAGCCCGCCAGGTGACGCCCGTGGGCGATACAGTCCTGGCGACGATACTGCGCAGGCAGGATCGCACGTGCTTCCGCGGTAGAGACCTTGATACCCGGATAGGCCAGCACCCACAGCCACTCATCAAACCCTGGCACCTGCTGGCTGATGATGCCATTTTCTTCAATCATCAGTTGCATGCCGCCGAGGAAGCACGGCGCCACGTTATCGTAATGAATACTGCCGGAGATGCGCCCTTCCAGCTCGCCCATCAGCGCCAGCAGACGGCTGTTGTTCAGCGGCTTGCCGCAGTGCTCGTTCATCGCCACCAGCGCGGCGACAACCGAACACGCGCTGGAGCCCAGGCCCGAGCCAATCGGCATGCTTTTTTCCAGCGTCATGGCGACCGGCACGTTTTTGCCGATCTCCTGACAGAAGCGCTCCCAGCACTGATAAACGATATTCTCGCGTGGTTCAGGCGGCAGCTTACTGGCGAAACGGCCAACGTTATTCAGGCTGAAGCTTTCTGCCGCCTCAACCGTTACCGTATCGCCCAGCAGCGAACCGTCCACCGGCGTCACCGCCGCACCCAGCACGTCAAATCCGACGCTCATATTAGCGCTGGAAGCCGGGGCATATACTTTAACCATCTTAAACTCCTAACTTCCATGACAGGGTACGCAGCAGGTCGGCAAACACGCCCGCCGCCGTCACATCATTCCCTGCGCCATAGCCGCGAAGCACCAGCGGCAATGGCTGATAATAGTGGCTGTAAAACGCGAGGGCGTTTTCGCCGTTTTTGACTTTGTACAGCGGGTCGTTACCATCCACTTCGGCAATCTTCACCCGGCATACGCCGTCCTCTTCAATGTTGCCAACATAGCGCAATACCTTACCTTCATCACGGGCTTTCGCAACGCGTGCGGCAAAGGCATCGTCAAGCTGAGGTAAATTCGCCATAAAGGTGCTGACATCGCCGCTGGTGTCAAACTCAGCTGGCAGCACCGGTTCAATCACGATATCCGAAAGCTCCAGCTCGCGGCCCGTTTCGCGCACCAGGATCAGCAGCTTGCGCGCCACGTCCATCCCGGAGAGATCGTCGCGCGGATCTGGCTCGGTGTAGCCCAGCTCGCGCGCGGCACGGGTGGCTTCCGACAGGCTCATCCCTTCATCCAGCTTGCCGAAAATAAACGACAGGGAGCCGGAGAGGATGCCGGAGAAACGCTGCAATTCGTCGCCCGCGTTCAGCAGGTTTTGCAGGTTCTCGATGACCGGCAGGCCGGCGCCGACGTTGGTGTCGTACAGGAACTTGCGGCGCGACTTGCTCGCCGCCAGGCGCAGCTGGTGATAGTAATCCATCGACGAGGTGTTGGCCTTTTTGTTCGGCGTCACCACGTGGAAGCCTTCGCGCAGGAAGTCGGCGTACTGGTCGGCCACCGCCTGGTTCGAGGTACAGTCAACGATAACCGGGTTAAGCAGGTGATACTCTTTCACCAGACGGATCAGGCGCCCCAGGTTGAACGGCTCTTTCGCCTCTTCCAGCTCCGCCTGCCAGTTCTCCAGGTTCAGACCGTGAACGTTAGTAAGCAGCGCTTTCGAGTTCGCAATTCCGCAGACGCGCAGATCGATGTGCTTTTTCTTGAGCCACTCCTGCTGGCGCTTCACCTGCTCCAGCAGCGCACCGCCGACGCCGCCCACGCCAATCAGGAATAGCTCGATAACCTGATCGGTGTTGAACAGCATCTGGTGAACCACGCGCACGCCGGTAGTGGCGTCATCGTTATCCACCACCACGGAGATTGAACGCTCGGACGAGCCCTGGGCAATTGCCACGATGTTGATATTGGCCCGCGCCAGCGCGGCAAAGAATTTGGCGGAGATACCGCGCAGCGTGCGCATACCGTCGCCAACCACGGAAATCACCGCCAGGCGCTCCTGAATAGAGAGCGGCTCCAGCAGTTCCTCTTTCAACTCCAGATAGAACTCTTCTTCCAGCGCGCGGCGGGCGCGCAGACAGTCGACCTGAGGCACGCAGAAGCTGATGCTGTATTCGGAAGAGGACTGGGTGATCAGCACCACCGAGATACCGTTGCGTGACATGGCCGCAAAAACGCGCGCCGCCATGCCGACCATCCCCTTCATCCCCGGACCGGAGACGCTGAACATTGCCATATTATTCAGGTTGGAAATGCCTTTCACCGGCAGACCATCTTCATCGCTGCTGGCACCAATCAACGTGCCTGGCGCCTGCGGGTTACCGGTGTTTTTAATCAGGCATGGGATCTGGAACTGGGCAATGGGGGAGATGGTACGCGGGTGAAGCACTTTGGCGCCGAAGTAGGAAAGCTCCATCGCTTCCTGGTAGGACATCGACTTCAGCAGCCTGGCGTCCGGCACCTGGCGCGGATCGCAGGTATAGACGCCGTCGACGTCAGTCCAGATCTCACAGCAGTCTGCGCGTAAACAGGCGGCCAGCACGGCGGCAGAGTAGTCGGAGCCGTTACGGCCCAGCACTACCAGCTCGCCCTTCTCGTTCCCGGCGGTAAAGCCCGCCATCAGGATCATGTGGTCAGAGGGGATTTTGCTCGCGGCAATACGGCGGGTTGATTCGGCAATATCAACGGTAGATTCGAGGTAGTGGCCCGCTGCCAGCAATTTCTCAACCGGATTGATCACGGTAACGTTGTGGCCGCGCGCTTCCAGCACGCCCGCCATGATGGCGATGGAGAGTTTTTCGCCCCGGCAGATCAGCGCCGCGTTGACGCTGTCCGGGCACTGGCCCAGCAGGCTGATGCCGTGCAGCACATGCTTGATCTGAGCAAACTCCTGCTCAACGAAAGACTTCAGCTGCGCGAGCGGGAAACCAGGCTGCGCCTCTGCCAGCCCCTGCAACAGCTCGGCGAAGATACGCTCGGCATCGCTGATGTTCGGGAGTGCATCCTGGCCACCGATGGTCTTTTCAATCATCGCCACCAGATGGTTTGTGATTTTTGCCGGGGCAGAGAGCACGGTCGCAACCTGCCCCTGCCTGGCGTTGCTCTCCAGGATATCGGCAACACGCAGAAAACGTTCTGCATTTGCCACTGATGTACCGCCGAACTTCAACACTCGCATGGTTCTACCTCGTTTCCTTTAGCCGAAAAAAAAGCCCGCACTGTTCAGGTGCGGGCTTTTTTCTGTTTTTCCTGTACGCGTCAGCCCGCATCGTTACCTGTGGTAATGATGATGGTTGTGGTAATGGTGGTGATGCTGATGCGTTTCATGGATGTTGTGTACTCTGTCATTATTATCTGTCTGTGCTGTATTCTTTTAGGGTTAAAGGATCGGGCACCTTAAGTCAATGAATTTTTAATTTGATCACAATTCCGCGGACGTTCACGTCACGCTGCGTGACGTTTTATTTTCATCCGAATCCCCCAGCCGCAACCCACCACGACAGACCTTTTCGCCATAGTAAAAACTTATGACAGCATTTTACTCGGCCAATTTTTTTTCAATATCGTGCAGCAAACGGTGCAACATGGCGGTGTCCCGCTGCTCAAGACGTCCAAGGCGCTGCTGTAGCCAGTCGGCCATTTTTTGATCGTCCGCAACGCCAAGGCTCGATAAAAGACGCTCTACGCGAGCACGAAGCGCGGCCAGCTGATTTTCATTGGCGGCTTCCGTCTGGGATTGAGGGATTTGCATTAGGGAAGCTAATTGATAGCAATAGACCATTACCGCCTGGCCTAAATTCAGGGAAGGATAATCGGCTACCATCGGCGCACCGGTGAGAACGTCCGCCAGCTCAAGCTCTTCGTTGGTAAGCCCGGAATCTTCACGACCAAATACCAGCGCGGCTTTCTCAAGCCACTGGCTTTTCTCTTCCAGCATGGGCACCAGTTCAGCAGGCGTGGCGTAGTAGTGGAACTTCGCCCGGCTGCGTGCTGTGGTGGCAACGGTAAATGAAATGTCATGCAGCGCGTCGGCAAGCGTAGCGTAAGTCGTTATATTATCGAGAATATCCCCCGAACCGTGCGCCACCCAGCGGGCGGCAGGCTCCAGGTGCGCAGTGCTGTCCACAATACGTAAATCGGTAAAACCCATGGTCTTCATGGCACGCGCCGCAGCGCCTATATTTTCGGCTCTGGCTGGAGCGACCAGTACAATCGACAGATGCATTTATGCTCTCTTTTTAATCAGTTAGCGGAGAAAAGTGTGATGCACTTCAACATATTACGCAGCACGAATTTACAAATTTGCAACACAAATCACCGAAATAGCGTTTCATAACAAATTAAAGACGCTAAACTATTTTGTGTCTGAACAATCAGTTAGAATGTTAACAGAAGCCTATTATCCCTATGTTTTATAATGATAATGGCAACGTGAATACCCTGTTCTGATTGGATTCGCTTTGTTTATAAATCAATCTCCGCAACTAGTTGGTTTATTGAAAAATTGTGACAAAGGCTAGCATTCGGCTACGATGATTTCATCAAACTGTTAACGTGCTACAATTGAACTTGATATATGTCAACGAAGCGTAGTTTTATTGGGTGTCTGGTGTCACTTAGCCTGTTATGTTGCTGTTAAAATGGTTAGGATGACAGCCGTTTTTGACACTGTCGGGTCCAAAGGGAAAGTACCCAAGACCAAGCTAATGATGTTGTTGACGTTGATGGAAAGTGCATCAAGAACGCAATTACGTACTTTAGTCACGTTAAGCCGATCATGTTAATTTGCGACATGTATCAGGCAGGTCAGGGACTTTTGTACTTCCTGTTTCGATTTAGTTGGCAATTTAGGTAGCAAACATGCAGACCCCGCACATTCTTATCGTTGAAGACGAGTTGGTAACACGCAACACGTTAAAGAGCATTTTCGAAGCAGAAGGCTACGATGTCTTTGAAGCGACCGATGGCGCAGAGATGCATCAGATCCTTTCTGAAAATGATATCAACCTGGTGATCATGGATATCAACCTGCCGGGCAAAAACGGTCTTCTGCTGGCGCGCGAACTGCGTGAACAGGCGAACGTCGCGTTAATGTTCCTGACGGGTCGTGATAACGAAGTTGATAAAATTCTTGGCCTGGAGATCGGTGCGGATGACTACATCACCAAACCGTTCAACCCTCGCGAGTTAACCATTCGTGCACGCAACCTGCTGTCCCGCACCATGAACCTGGGCACGGTCAGCGAAGAGCGTCGTAGCGTCGACAGCTACAAATTCAACGGCTGGGAACTTGATATCAATAGCCGTTCGCTGATTAGCCCGAACGGTGAGCAGTATAAGCTGCCGCGCAGCGAATTCCGCGCGATGCTGCACTTCTGCGAAAATCCGGGCAAAATTCAGTCCCGTGCAGAACTGCTGAAGAAAATGACCGGTCGTGAGCTGAAGCCTCATGACCGTACCGTAGACGTGACCATCCGTCGTATTCGTAAGCATTTCGAATCGACGCCTGATACGCCGGAAATCATCGCCACCATCCACGGCGAAGGGTACCGTTTCTGCGGTGATCTGCAGGAGTAATCCCGCAGTTAACGCATGAAAAAACGGCGCATTTGCGCCGTTTTTTTTATTTCCAGATCCGCATTGTGTCGTTATCAGGTTCTGCGGGCGGCGCAGGTCGCTTCGGCTGTGAAAGCGAATACCAGTCGAAATGACGAGTCAGGTACATGACGGCGAACAGCGCCAGCGCGAGAACCGCAGACCCCAACAGCAGTGCACTATCCTCCGAGCGCAGCAGGAACCACATCACCACGTCCAGCCCCAGCAAGGCCAGCACAAACAGTCCGCTGCGCTTCCAGCTTTTCAGCACGGCCTGCAGGTACATTCCGTTCATCGCCGCACCAACCAAACTTGCAACTACCCAGGCTGGCGTAAACCCGACATGTTCTGATAGCGCCAGCAGCACCAGATAGAACAGCACCAGCGACAGCCCCACCAGCAGATACTGCATCGGATGCAGGCGCAGCCCAGTTAAGGTCTCGAAAACAAAGAAGGCCATAAACGTCAGCGCAATCAGCAAAATGGCGTACTTGATCGCCCGATCAGTCAGTTGATACTGATCGGCGGGCGTGGCTACCGTAACGCTGAAGGCGGGGATCGACTCCCATGACGGCGACTCACTTCCGTTGAACCAGCTCTCAAGATTGTTCGCAAACCAGCTGCTCTGCCAGTTCGCCTGAAAACCGGCGTCACCAATTTTATGCTTCACCGGCAGATAATTACCCATAAAGCCAGGATGCGGCCAGTTGCTGTTCAGCGCCATTTCACTGCTACGTCCTACAGGTACCACGGCAAAACTTCCTGTCCCCGTCAGATTCAGCGAAATATCCATAGCAAACGTTTTTAATTCCAGCGCTTTGTCAGTCAGCGGGATATGGATACCGGGAAGCGCGCCATACACGCCTGTACCCGGCTCCACACTTAGCGTCTCGCCGTTGATACTGGAGACTTTCACCGTGCCAATGCCTCGAGCATCGCCCACGCCAACAACGATAAACGGCTGCCCCAGGGTCATCGACTCCCCTTTCAGCTGCGTCATTTTTTCCGTGTTGAATCGGGCTTTTATGTTGAGGTCGGTATTCCAGATCTGTCCGTCATAGATGCCGATATTTCGCGACTCAACGCGCTGGTTACCCTCAACGCGCAGAGACTCCGGCAGGATAAAATGCATATAGCTTTTCTTGTACTCGACTTTTTTCTCATCCTCTAACTTGTAAAAAACCTCGGTTACCGGGATCGCAATCAGCGGGCCGACCAATTTTTGCGGCCCGCTGGTGCTCTGGCGAAGCGTATTTTCGACATCGTTGCGGTAGCTTTCACGCTCTGAAATGAGGTTACTCACCATAAACAGTGGGACTAACAACAGCAGGATGCACCCCAGCAGGGTGCTTACTTTCCAGAACAGGGGGGATTTCATCATTACGTCTCCTTTGTGATGTGGAGAGCGTAACCAGGCTGTGTGGGGCCAGTTTGAAGTTATGTGAAGGGACGGTGAAGTGTCAGCGTGGCTATCACGCCACCTTCATCACGATTACGCAATGTAATCTCTCCGTGGTGCAGACGCGCCACCTCCTGAACAAACGCCAGCCCGAGTCCGCTACTTTTCAACCCGTTCTCGCGCGGCAGGGAATAAAAGCGCTCAAAAATACGCTCCAGCGCATAATCCGGGATCCCGCTTCCGCTGTCGGTGACGATCAGCCGTATCTGCCCCTGCTCTTCCCGGGCCGCCAGTTCAATGGCACCGCCCTGTGGGGTAAAATCGATAGCATTATCCAGTAAATTACCGAGCGCCTGTTCGAGCAGGTCGGGATCGCCTTCAACAAGAAGCGAAGCGGGCTGGAGGGTCAGCGCAATCTTTTTTGCCGCCAATAGCGCCGAACGCGCGTCGGCAAGCCGTGTAAACAGCAGGTCGACGCGGACGGCCTGGGGCGTAATCTCGACCCGATTTTCAAGCCGCGCCTGAGTCAGCAGTTTTTCAACCAGCGACTGCATACGCGCGTTTTGCACCAGAATATTATCGATAAACCGCGCGGCCACCTGCGGCGGCGGCTGCTCGGTGAGGATTTCTGCCGCGCCGCGTATGGCGGCTATTGGGCTTTTCAGCTCGTGGGTCAGCGCATGGACATAGTGTTCAATGTAGTTTTTCCCCTCAAGGCGAATACGCATATTTTCCAGCGCCTGAGCCAGCTTGTGCAGTTCGCTACTGCCTGGATTAGGCAGCGGGAGAGGCGTATCAGTGGTCACCGAGTCGGCATAGCGCGATAACGTACTGATGGAACGATTGATCCACCAGGCGACGAGAAAACCGATCAGTAAAGCAATGCCAAGCAGCGCCCCGCCTGCCCACAATATCCGTCGCTCGCTGCGGTGAATCACCGGTGCCATCGCGCTGTTCGGTTTCCCCACCGACAGCACGCCGATAATCTTGCCCTGCTCAACAACCGGTGCGGCAACATACATCACCGTGCTCTCCGGATCGTCGGGATGGCTCTGGGTACTGCGCGCGCCGTATTGGCCGCGAAGCGTCAGCCAGACATCGTTCCAGCGAGAGTAATCTTGCCCCACGGCCAGGCCGGCAGAATCAAACACGACGCGGCCCTGCGCATCGGTCATGTAGACGTGATACTCGTTGCGCACCTTATGAATGCCGCCGATATTGGCGCGGAAAGGCCGCTGATGGAGCTGTAAAAAGGCCTGCGCCAGTCTGCCCTGCTGCGCATTGCCCGAAAGAAGATCCTCACGCCCAACTTCGGCGAGCAAGGTCGCGGTATCGATCAACGTGCCCTCGGTTGCCCTGCGCACGCCGGGCTTCACTTCCTGAACAAAGATCGACAGCACAAACCATGCGGCGATGGCGACGATCAGGAAGTACCCCAGCAGCAAACGCATTCCGATGCGCATTAATAAAGCCCCAGGCTATAGCCCATACCGCGATGGGTGCTGATGGGTGACAGTTCCTCATTCACTGCCCGCAGCTTGGCGCGAAGGGTCTTGATGTGAGTGTCCACGGTACGATCGTAACTGTCGCCGTCTTCGCCCCACACCTTGTCCATTAACTGTTGCCGAGAGAAAACCCTTCCCGGAGCCTGTAGTAACGTTTTAAGCAGCAAAAACTCATAGCGCGTGAGCGGTAATGCTTCACCGCACCAGCTAATTCGGGCAGCAGCTTCGTTCAGCTCAAACTGTCCGATACGCACCGTCTCCGCTGGGGCGGCGGATTTTTGCATCCGCCGTAAAATGGTCCTTACCCGGGCGCACACCTCACGCGGGGAGAAAGGCTTGGCGACGTAGTCGTCTGCGCCCATTTCCAGGCCGAGGAGTTTATCCACTTCGTCACTGCGTGCCGTCAGAAACAGCACGGGCAGTGACGGATGCTGCGCCAGAAGCTGGCGGCAGAGCTCAAAGCCGCTGATGTCCGGCAGCCCGACGTCAAGAATGGCGAGCGCCGGAGCCTGCTGGCGCGCCGCCTCCAGCACCGGTAAACCGCGCTCAAACGCTTTTACTGCAAATCCTTCCTGCTGAAGCATGTAGATTAGCGTATCGGCGATACTGGTTTCGTCTTCAACCAGCCAGACTACAGGTCGTTGCATGGTTCATCCCTGAATTAATGCCACGGCATAATCGGCACCGCACTAATGGCGTTTTTCGGTGACCCTTCCACCACTTTATCGGAATACGCCAGGTAGGCCAGGGTGTTGCGTTTTGCATCATAGAAACGCACCACCTGCAGCTTTTTAAACACCAGCGAGGTCCGTTTCTGGAACACCACGTCGCCCTGCGCTTTGCCGTTTTTAATTTTATCGCTCAGCTCAACCGGTCCCACCTGCTGACAGGAGATCGCCGCATCGGAAGTGTCTTCCGCCAGCCCCAGGCCGCCTTTAATACCGCCCGTCTTCGCACGGCTGACGTAGCAGGTGACGTTTTTCACGTCCGGATCGTCAAACGCCTCCACCACAATTTTGTGGTCCGGACCGAACATTTTGAACACGGTATCGACAGAACCAATCTGTTCCGCCTGCGCCGCACGGCCCGCTACCAGTAACAGGGCAGTAAGAAGCAAAGTCTTGTATTTCATATTGTTACCATTCTTTAAAATTGCATTGAGCGATTATTCAACACGTTAGTCAAAAATGTAGCAAGATCACAGGATTAGAATATATTCACCCAAAATGAGAGAGAAAAGGCATTAATGCGCAAAAAAAACACTGAATGCTAAAACATCAAAAAATGCTATTATCCGCTAACCTGTTATCAGGCACCTGCTGTTTTAAGGATGAGGATAGTATATGGATCAGGCTGGAATTATTCGCGACCTGCTCACCTGGCTGGAAGGTCATCTCGACCAGCCTTTGTCACTGGATAATGTGGCGGCTAAAGCGGGCTATTCCAAGTGGCATCTGCAAAGGATGTTCAAGGATGTCACCGGTCATGCTATCGGTGCCTATATTCGCGCACGTCGTTTATCGAAATCTGCGGTGGCTTTGCGCCTGACCGCGCGGCCAATTCTGGATATTGCCCTGCAGTACCGTTTTGATTCGCAGCAGACCTTCACCCGCGCCTTTAAAAAACAGTTCTCGTTGACGCCAGCGCTCTATCGCCGCTCGCCTGACTGGAGCTCGTTTGGCATGCGTCCGCCGCTGCGTCTGGGCGAGTTCGCAATGCCGAAATACGAAATGGTCACTCTGCCGGAAACCCATCTGATCGGTACAACCCAGAGCTACTCGTGCTCTCTGGAGCAGATTTCTGAGTTCCGCCATCAGATGCGCGTCCAGTTCTGGCGCGATTTCCTGAGCCATGCGCCGGCCATTCCGCCGATCCTGTATGGCCTCAACGAAACGCACCCAAGCCAGGAAAAAGACGACGAGCAGGAGGTGTTTTACACCACCGCGCTGACGCCGGAGCTGGCGAATGGCTACATTCAGGGTTCGAAGCCGGTCGTGCTGGAAGGCGGCGAGTACGTGATGTTCTCGTATGAAGGACTGGGTACGGGCGTCCAGGAGTTTATCCTGACCGTTTACGGGACGTGCATGCCAATGCTGAATCTGAATCGCCGTAAAGGTCAGGATATCGAGCGCTACTACCCGGCGCAGGATGCCAAACCGGAAGAAGGCCCAATCAATCTGCGTATGGAATTCTTGATTCCTGTCCGTCGTTAACGCTGCAGTTCATCAAGCGCAGGGGCATCGAGATGCGAAATGTCCCCTGCCATCTCCACGACCCAGCCCGACGCCAGCCACGCGCTTTCCTGATAATCAATCCGGGAAATGGAGCAGTTACGCAGGCGTAACCGACGCTCAGCGTAAGCCGGTAACCCCAGAATGGTGCTCACCAGGCAGCCGAGCGCGATACCGTGACTCACCAGCAGCGGACGGCTGCCTGCCGGAAGCTTGAGGCATTCCGCCAGCGCGGCATGCATACGCACGCTCAGCTCCTGCATGGATTCCCCTTCAGGAATACGACCATCTTCGGTACCGTTCACCAGCGTGCGGCGCCAGCCCTCTTCCGTTTCCGTCAGCGTATCAATATGGCGCTTTTCCAGCACACCCATATCCAGCTCGCGCAGGCGCGGCTCAAGCATCACATCGCAGCCGCAGGCGTCGGCAATGATGCGCGCCGTCTGCTGTGTGCGACCTAAATCGCTGGTAATAACGTGGGTAATGCCCAGCGTTCTGGCGCGTTCCGCCACCTGCCACGCTTGCTGCACACCCTTCTCGGTGAGAGGACTGTCTGACTGGCCTTGAATACGTCGCTCGGCGTTCCACTGCGTTTCACCGTGGCGAACAAGGTATACCTGTAACATGCTTTTTTTCCGTTATACTGCGATGAGTTTTTTTGAATCGAGCTTAATTATGCACCATGTTGTCTCTGCTACCACCAATCCTGCCAAAATTCAGGCAATTCTAAAGGCTTTTGAAGAGATTTTCGGCGAAGGATCCTGCCATATTGAGGCCATCGGCGTCGAGAGTGGCGTACCTGAACAGCCGTTTGGCAGCGAGGAAACGCGCGCTGGCGCACGAAATCGCGTGGCAAATGCAAAAGCCGCGGCCCCGAAGGCTGACTACTGGGTCGCCATTGAAGCAGGCATCGACGAAGGCGCAACCTTTAGCTGGGTGGTGATTGAAAGCCGTGAGCAGCGCGGCGAAGCACGCTCAGCCACCCTGCCGCTGCCGGAGATCATTCTGGAAAAAGTCCGTGCAGGTGAAGCGCTCGGGCCGGTGATGTCACAGTACACCGGCATTGATGAGATTGGGCGTAAAGAAGGGGCGATTGGCGTCTTTACGGCGGGTAAGCTCACGCGTTCAGGGGTTTACCATCAGGCGGTGATCCTGGCGCTGAGCCCGTTTCATAACGCCATTTATCGTTGATCGCTCAATAAGACTGATTCGAGCCACTGGCGCAGCTCAACCGGCGCAGACTTCAGGCTGTTCGATCCACGGGTGATCGTCGCGATGCCCGCGCCCAGCTCGTTTTTCAGCTCGCGCTGGCTCATCTCACCGCGCAATAGCTCTTCAATAATCCGCACGCGCGTGCCCAGCGCCTCACGCTCGTCCGGCGTAAGCATCAGCTGCATAAGGGGTAGGTGCAAATCCTGCTCGTAAGACTGGCGAAGCAGCTCCACAAAACGAAGCCACTCCTGGTGACGCTGTTCGGCCATTGCCGAGGAATACGGGGAATGCTGGGTCATGTTATGCTGCCTCTTGTACTCTTTAGCGAGTACAGCATAACACAACCCATGCCGATCAGTAACGTCTCTGCCACTCGGCATCGCTCATCAGGGTATCTTTCTGTCCCATGAAGTAGCGATAGTAGGCGTCATAAGCCAGCACGTTCTTCACGTAGCCGCGCGTTTCCGAGAACGGAATGCTCTCCACGAACGCCACTGCGTCAATGCGTCCTGCACTGTTGCCAAGCCAGGTGCGCACGCGGCCCGGACCGGCGTTATACGCCGCCGACGCGAAGATGCGGTTATTGCCAAACTGCTGATAGACATACTGCAAATAGCTGGTGCCGATGTTGATGTTGGTATCCGGATCGAGAAGCTGTGACGGGCTGCTGTAACCTGGAATGTTGAACATCTTCACCGTATGCGTCGCCGTCCCCGGCATAATTTGCATCAGCCCGCTGGCACCCACCGGTGAACGAACTTTCGGGTTCCAGGCGCTCTCCTGACGGGCAATCGCCATGGCGTAGCTTTGCGGGATATCTTTGCCGCTGGTGTAGCGGTCAAACAGATCTTTATACGCCAGCGGGAAACGCTCTTCGAGATGGTCCCACAGCTTGCCTGAAATCGTCGCCTGCACGCTCAGATCCCACCAGCGATTATCAAACGCATAGCGGGCAAGCTGCGCTTTTTCATCCGTGGTGCGGCTGGTCACCAGGTTGGCCCACTCGCTGCGCGCGGTGTTATCCATGTTCCAGTACATCAGCTCGCGCACGCGCGCCATCTCTGGCCCCTGCGTCAGCGCGGGGTTCGCGTTAGCGGGCGCTTTGTCGATCTTAAGCGTGTACTCCTCGCCCAGCCGTTGCGCCGCCGCCATCGGGTAGAACCCGCGCTGCTGCATCAGCGAGTGAAGAATCTCTTTGGCTTCGTCTTCACGACCGCGCTCCATCAGCAGATCGGCCTGCCAGTAGCGCCATTCGTCCTTCTCTTTGGCTTCCATCGGCAAACGCGCGAGCCAGGTGTTGAGGCCACGGCGGTCGCCGGTGCCCAGCGCCATGCGCACGCGGCGCTCGACAAGCGAGGTCGAGTTTGAGCGCATGATCGCATCGTCACGCCAGCGCGCCTGTTCGTCGGTCACGTCCGTGCCCATCAGTCGCCAGGCCACGATGTCGCGCAGCTCCTGGGTTTGATCTTCATTCAGCTGCTGCGCCTGCACCAGCTGCGGGATCATCAGCCGCGCGTTTTCGACATCGTCACGCGCCACGCTGGCAAAAGCCACCGCCGCCATCTGGCGGGTAAAATCGGTCGAGCCCGTGCTGCGGGCAAAGGTCAGGACGCTGTTCGGATCGTTTGCCAGCGCGATAACCGCCGAGGAGATCGTCTGGTAATCGGACGGCATCTGCCCTGCCAGTGCGGTTACCAGACGCGTGTTGCCGGCTTTCATCGCCAGGCGGATGCGCTCAAGGTAGGCCAGCGGATCCTGCTTGCCGGAAGCGCGCCATGCGCCGAACAGGGAATCACAGGCGTTCGGCTGGCTTTTGCCGGTCAGCCACAGATCTTTCGCCCCGGCCCAGGCCTCTTCCTGCTGCCCGGTCGCCCATTTCGCATAGTAGTAATTACACTGCGCTTCGGTGGTATTCGGCTTGTCAGGGCTAAACGCCAGCAGGCCTCGCCAGTCTTCACGTCGCGCCAGCTCATTCACAAAACGAGACTGGAGATTTCGGGCAGGCGGCAGGGTCGGGTTCGCCTGAATGAAATTATTCACGGTGACGGTCGGCTGGTTCATCAGATCGTCGGTAATCTGGCGATACTCCAGATACGGATACAGCGGATAATCCTTGAGCGTCGGCATCAGCGCCTGCACGGTATCCATCTGCTTATTGTCCCACGCCTGTTTAATCTGGGCGTAGCGGTTACGTTGTTCATCCAGTGAATCGGCATGCACCGCCTGGCTTACCGCCATTACGCATACGCTGGCAGCCAGCAGACGCCAGACCACCCGTTTGGCTTTTTCCACAAGCTCTTCCTCATTGTTTTTTCGTCAATTGCAGCGTCTTGCCACGTCAAAGTCACAACAACTTATGCTAACCAGGCATCCAGCAACGCGCCACGTCATGGACACTTTTTTACCTTTCTTGCGCGTTTTAACACTCCCGACGTTCCTGGCTGGGATTAGGGCGTGAAAAAGGCTACACTTCGAGGCTGAAATTCCTTCTCATTTACGATAAAAGAGGCGAAGTCCACGTGGCTCAATTCGTTTATACCATGCATCGTGTCGGCAAAGTTGTCCCGCCGAAACGTCATATTCTTAAAAATATCTCGCTGAGCTTCTTCCCGGGCGCAAAAATTGGTGTGCTGGGTCTCAACGGTGCCGGTAAGTCCACCCTGCTGCGCATCATGGCCGGCATCGATACAGACATCGAAGGTGAAGCCCGTCCGCAGCCAGGCATCAAGATCGGCTACCTGCCGCAGGAACCTCAGCTGAACCCGGAACACACCGTACGTGAATCCGTTGAAGAAGCGGTATCCGAAGTGGTTAACGCGCTGAAAGGTCTGGATGAAGTGTATGCCAAATACGCCGAGCCGGATGCGGACTTCGACAAACTGGCCGCTCAGCAGGGCAAATATGAAGAGATCATCCAGGCGCACGACGGTCACAACCTGAACGTGCAACTGGAGCGCGCGGCCGATGCCCTGCGTCTGCCGGACTGGGATGCGAAAATCGCGAATCTCTCCGGTGGTGAACGCCGCCGCGTGGCGCTGTGCCGCCTGCTGCTGGAAAAACCAGACATGCTGCTGCTCGACGAACCGACCAACCACCTGGATGCGGAATCCGTGGCGTGGCTGGAGCGCTTCCTGCACGACTTCGAAGGCACCGTGGTGGCAATTACCCACGACCGTTACTTCCTCGACAACGTCGCCGGCTGGATCCTGGAGCTGGACCGCGGTGAAGGTATTCCGTGGGAAGGCAACTACTCTTCCTGGCTGGAGCAAAAAGATCAACGTCTGGCGCAGGAAGCGTCTCAGGAAGCGGCCCGTCGCAAGTCTATCGAGAAAGAGCTGGAGTGGGTTCGTCAGGGCGCGAAAGGCCGTCAGTCTAAGGGCAAAGCCCGTCTGGCACGCTTTGAAGAGCTGAACAACACCGAATACCAGAAACGTAACGAAACCAACGAACTGTTTATTCCACCTGGAGCACGTCTGGGGGATAAAGTGGTTGAAGTGACCAACCTGCGTAAGTCCTACGGTGACCGCGTGCTGATCGACGATCTGACCTTCTCCGTACCGAAAGGCGCTATCGTTGGCATCATCGGTCCGAACGGCGCGGGTAAATCGACCCTGTTCCGCATGATGTCCGGTCAGGAACAGCCAGACAGCGGCTCAATCACCCTGGGTGAAACCGTGAAGCTGGCCTCCGTTGACCAGTTCCGTGACGCGATGGATAACAGCAAAACCGTGTGGGAAGAAGTCTCCGGCGGTCTGGATATCATGCGTATCGGCAACACCGAGATGCCAAGCCGCGCCTACGTTGGCCGCTTTAACTTTAAGGGCACCGACCAGGGCAAACGCGTGGGCGAGCTGTCCGGCGGCGAGCGTGGTCGTCTGCACCTGGCGAAGCTGCTGCAGGTGGGCGGTAACGTTCTGTTGCTCGATGAACCGACCAACGACCTGGATATCGAAACCCTGCGCGCACTGGAAAACGCCCTGCTGGAATTCCCGGGCTGCGCCATGGTTATCTCGCACGACCGCTGGTTCCTGGACCGTATCGCGACCCACATCCTGGACTACCAGGACGAAGGTAAAGTGGAGTTCTTCGAAGGTAACTTCACCGAATACGAAGAGTACAAAAAACGCACGCTGGGCGCAGACGCGCTGGAGCCGAAGCGTATTAAGTACAAGCGTATTGCGAAATAAAAGCAAAACGGCAACCTCGGTTGCCGTTTTTTATTCAGGGTGAGGGCATCAGACCGCACAACATCACCCACCCACGTAATACCGCTTCACCTCATCAAACTGCATCGCAAACTCGATATAGCTCATCAGCGCGGGCGAATTCAGCTTCCGGCTCGGATAGGCCAGCCAGAGATCGTTACCTTCAACGCGCCATTCCGGCAGCACCTGAACCAACGCCCCCTTTTCGATCTTATCTTCCAGCAGAAATGCGGGTAGCAGCGTGATCCCCGCCCCGGCAATCGCGCATTCGCGGGCGTACACCAGATTATCGGTCATGTGGCCGTTGTCCGGCAGGTAGCGGTAATCCTCACCCTCGCTTCGCAGCAGCCATTCCGACCACGCCCGGTGCGTAATACAGCGGTGCTCCACCAGCTGTCGGGGATGGATTAACGGCTCCCGGCGTGCCAGATAATCCGGCGAGGCCAGCATGTAGCGCGGGCAGTGCCCGATCATTCTGCCTATCAGAGAGGAGTCCTGCGGCTTGCCGGTGCGCAGCGCCACGTCAAAACCGGACTCGACCAGGTCCACCACGTCGTCAGAGATCGATACATCGAGCGACACGTCAGGATAGCGAAGCTGAAACTCGGCATTCATATGCGCCAGCAGGGTCGCGCCAATCCCCGCCGGGCAGGTAATACGCAGCCGGCCGCTGGGGTTTTCACGCAGGCGCTGAATGGCGTACTCCGCCCGCTCGCTGGCCGCCAGCATCTCCCGACAGTGCACCAGATAGTGCTCGCCCGCGAACGTCAGGCTGATCCTGCGCGTGGTGCGATTCAGCAGACGGATCCCCACCTGCTGCTCCAGCAGGCTGATCCGCTGGCTGACGCTGGATTTCGGCAGTTCGGCTTTCTGCGCCGCCGCGGTGAAACTGCCCATCTCCGCCACCAGCGCAAACAGCGCCATATCCTGCAGCTGTTTAAACATGATTGTTCACTCTGTACGAACGCTGAGTTCATGATTGTCCATCTTATCATGCGGCTGGCCACTTAATAGACTAGCCTCAACAAAACGCATTCCATTGAGGAGCACACCATGTCAGTGAAAGCCATTGCCGTTAACCCAGAAAATCCGTCCACCTTCATTGAAATCACCCCGCCAATGCCGACGCCCGGCGAACACGATCTGCTGGTAGAGGTGAAAGCCGTATCGATTAACCCGGTTGATACCAAAGTGCATGCAGGCATCGCCAAAAATGGGCTGAACGAGCCGCGAATTCTGGGGTGGGATGCCAGCGGGGTCGTCAAAGCCGCTGGAGCTGGCGTCACCGGCTTCAAACCAGGTGATGAGGTGTGGTACGCGGGCGACATCACCCGCCCGGGCAGCAATACCACTCATCAGCTGATAGATGCGCGCATTGTCGGCCACAAGCCTGCCAGCCTCGGCTGGGCGGCAGCCGCTGCGCTACCCTTAACTGCGCTCACCGCGTGGGAAGGTCTGTTTGAACGGCTGAACATTCAGGATGCCGAAGCGGACAAAACCCTGCTGATCATCGGCGGCGCGGGCGGCGTGGGATCGCTGGCGATCCCGTTTGCGAAGCACAACAGCAAGGTGAAGATTATCGCAACCGCTTCACGAGAAGATTCCGCCCAATGGTGCCGCGATCGCGGTGCTGACGTAGTGGTCAACTACCGCGATCTAAAAGGCGAGCTGGCGAAGCAGGGACTTACCTTCGTGGATTATATTTTCATCCTCAACGACACCGACGGGCATTGGGATGCGGTCAGTGAACTGATTGCGCCGCAGGGGCATATTTGTTCCATCGTTGAGAATGAACATCCGCTGAACCAGGACAAGCTGAAGTCCAAATCCGCCGCCCTGCACTGGGAGTTTATGTACACCCGCAGCATGTACAAGACGGCTGATATGGCGCGTCAGGGTGAGATCTTAAATGAGGTGGCGAAGCTGGTAGATAACGGCGTGGTGGAAAGCTCGCTCAGCGAAACGCTGCACGGGCTGAGCGTGGAAAGCATTACCGAAGCGCACCGTAAGGTGCTGGAGGGGCATATGCGCGGGAAGGTGGTGGTTGAGTTCTGAGGTATTCCCCCCTCACCCCAAAAGGGCGAGGGGGAAGTTATTACCCCTGCTCCCCCATCATCTCCTTCACCAGCTCGACGCAGCGCAGGAAGCGGGTGTCATAATCCGACTCTTCCACATGCACAAACTCAACGTTGTTCTCGTTGAGCATCTCCACCAGCATGGTCTGGAACTCGCGCCTGTCCACCGAGCTGCCCAGGCTGCGCATGCCGTCGGCCACCCACGGGGTGTTGTTTTCCAGCAGGATCACCAGGTCAAAGCGGTATTCGTCAATCAGCGCCTGCACGAACGGGTGCTCGCGCCCCTCGTACTTTTTACAGAACGCCTGCGTGGTGACGAAATCGGTATCAATAAACGCCACTTTGTTAGCGTATTTCACCGCGAAATCAATGTACTGGGCATGCCCGAGCGCGATTTTATCGTAGTCGGAATACTGCAGTGCCATCTCGTCGCCGCCGAGGTGAGAGAATACATAATCGCGTCCATACTCCCACGCGCTGGTGGTGTTGAAGATGTTCGCCAGCTTGTTGACCAGCGTTGATTTACCGCTCGACTCGCCGCCCAGAATAGCCACCGTACGCACGAAGAACGGCTTCACTTCGGTCGGAATATAATCCCAGTAGCGGAACGGGTTCTCGCGGATCTGCGCCCCGCTGATGTTCATAAAGGTGCGTTTCGGGTCGATCAGCACCGTCTCGATGCCCAGATGCTCGCGGAACTGCGGCGCGTCGGACTCTTCAGAGGTGTAGATCCAGTTAGGTGCAATGCCCTTCTCTTCCATAAACGCTTTGATGCCGTTGCTCCACACGTCCCAGCCGTGCGGGTACGGCTCCATGCCCTCTTCGTTAAAGGCATGAATGCGAATGTTTTTCTGGTACTTAAAGGTCTGAAGCAGCCAGCGCAGACGGTCAGGCACGGTGGGCTGCTGCGACATGGCGCTGTCTTCGAAGAGCTGGCGATCGCGCGTTTCGTCGTAGCCCATGATGATGTGCAGCTCGTCCACCTGGCTACAGGCGCGCTGGATCAGATAGATATGCCCGGTATGCAGCGGATAAAACTTGCCGAACACCACGCCGATGTTCTTTTGCATTCGCGGGAACTCCAGCCCCAGAAAGCGGTGCAGCGCTTCAAGCTTCTGCGCGCTGGGGCTTTTGATTTTGGCGTTCAGCAACTGGCTCAGGTAGCCTTTGGTCATGCCGCTGGCGTCCGCCACCTGCTGCAGCGTGCAGCCCTTCTGGCGGATCGCGGTCTTGATGTAGTCAAATGATGACATAAATTACGGTGCCTCCTGCAAAATCGAATACGTAATTATAAGTCGTCAAAGACATTTAACGCATCTGCGAGTTTCTTAACGCCAAAGACCTGCATCCCTTCCGGGATTTTTTTCGGTACGTTGGCGGCGGGAACGATCGCCCGACGGAAGCCGTGCTTTGCCGCCTCGGAGATACGCTCCTGGCCGCTCGGCACCGGACGGATTTCCCCGGCCAGACCCACTTCACCGAAGACGACCAGATCCTGCGGTAGCGGTCTGTCGCGCAGGCTGGAGACCATCGCCAGCAGCAGCGCCAGGTCTGCGCTGGTCTCAGTGACTTTCACCCCGCCAACCACGTTGACGAACACATCCTGATCCGCCATCTGCAGGCCGCCGTGACGGTGCAGCACCGCCAGCAGGATCGCCAGGCGGTTCTGCTCCAGACCGACCGCCACGCGCCGCGGGTTACCCATCATCGAGTGATCCACCAGCGCCTGAATTTCAACCAACAGCGGGCGCGTCCCTTCCCACAGCACCATTACCGAACTGCCGGAGGTGATCTCATCGCCGCGGCTCAGGAAGATGGCCGACGGGTTGCTGACCTCGCGCAGCCCCTGCTCGGTCATAGCAAACACACCCAGCTCATTCACCGCGCCGAAGCGGTTTTTGTGGCTGCGCAGGGTGCGGAAGCGGGAATCCGCGTCGCCGTCGAGCATCACCGAGCAGTCGATACAGTGTTCGAGCACCTTTGGACCCGCCAGAGAGCCATCTTTGGTCACATGGCCGACCATCACAATCGCCACGCCGCGCGTTTTGGCAAAGCGCGTCAGGTAAGCGGCGGTCTCACGCACCTGCGCCACGCTGCCCGGCGAGGACTGAATGTCCGCCATGTGCATTACCTGGATGGAGTCGATCACCATCAGCTTCGGCTGCTCTTCTTCGGCGATCATGCAGATCTGCTCGATGCTGGTTTCCGACAGCATGTTCAGGTTACCGGTCGGCAGGCCGAGACGGTGAGCGCGCATCGCCACCTGCTGGAGGGATTCTTCACCCGTCACGTACAGGGTTTTCATCTGTTCGGCGAGCTTGCAGAGCGTTTGCAGCAGCAGGGTCGATTTCCCCGCCCCCGGGTTACCGCCGATCAGAATCGCGCTGCCCGGCACCACGCCGCCGCCGAGCACGCGGTCAAACTCTTTGAAGCCGGTGGAAAAGCGCGGCAGCGCTTCCAGGCTGATATCAGAAAGCTTTTGCACCTTCGACACGCCTGCATTGCCCGCATAGCCGCTCAGGCGCTCATTGCGGGCCACGCTCGGCGAAGCCGCCACACCACGCACTTCGGTGATGGTGTTCCAGGCATGACAGGCGCTGCATTGCCCCTGCCAGCGCGGATAATCCGCACCACATTCATTACAGACAAATGCGCGTTTTGGAGCTTTCGCCACGGTTTACCTCGTTATTTCTGATTAAGGCTGCCGGAGAGAATGCAGAACACCCCCATCAGGTCAGCGTGACGGATAGTGACTTCCGTCTTTTCATTCACTTTTGGTTTGGCATGGTAGGCAATGCCAAGGCCAGCCACTTTGATCATTGGCAGATCGTTCGCGCCGTCGCCAATGCCGACGGTCTGCTCGACCGGAATCTCATACTTTTCCGCCAGGCGCGTCAGGGTATTGGCTTTGTACTGGGCATCCACGATATCGCCGATCACCTGGCCGGTCAGCTTGCCGTCCATGATTTCCAGCTCGTTAGCGACCACCGTGGTCAGATGCAGTTTCTCGCGTAGATAATCCGCAAAGAAGGTAAAGCCACCGGAGGCGATCGCCACTTTCCAGCCGAGGGACTGGAGCTTCAGCACCAGCTGCGTCAGCCCCGGCATCAGCGGCAGCACGTCGCGCACCTGGCGCAGGATGTTAGCATCGGCCCCTTTCAGGGTCGCCACGCGCTGGCGCAGGCTGGCGGTGAAGTCCAGCTCGCCGCGCATCGCACGCTCGGTGACTTCCGCCACCAGCTCGCCGCTGCCTGCCAGTTTAGCGATCTCGTCAATACATTCGATCTGAATGGCGGTAGAGTCCATGTCCATCACCAGCAGGCCCGGCGTTTTCAGGTGCGGGATCTTGCCGAGCGGGGCAACGTCCAGCCCGGCATCGTGCGCCAGGCGCGTGGCGCGCTGCGTCAGGGAACCCGCGAGGCGAATGACCTGGTAATCTTCCACGCACCAGGCGGCAACAATGACCATCGCCGCGCCCAGTTTGGTTTGATACTGGGTCAGGCGTTGCTTATCCAGACCGCGTCCATAGAGGAGCCAGCCGCTACGGCCAGCGTGGTAATCCAGAGGCATCACCTCATCGCCACTTAACGAGAGCGGCAATCCTGGCCATAAAGAGACATCCGTTGGCAGGTCACACCAGGTAATGTTCGGCATTAAAGCTCCTGTAATTTTGTTCGCGCCGGAAGGTTCCAGAGGGAAAATAACGCATGAGGCTACCCTGTAACCATCACTTCTGGCAACATTAAGCCCTAAATTTTCAGCAGGTGGAATATGGCTCGCGCAAAACTGAAATTCCGGCTTCATCGCGCCGTGATTGTCCTGATCTGTCTCGCACTGTTAGTCGCATTGATGCAAGGGGCATCATGGTTTAGCCAGAATCATCAGCGGCAGCGCAACCCGCAGTTTGAAGAGCTGGCCCGTACCCTGGCGCGTCAGGTGACGCTCAACGTTGCGCCCCTGATGCGCAATGAAACGCCGGACGATAAGCGGATAGGCCAGGTCTTGCGTCAGCTCACGGAAAACAGCCGCATTCTGGATGCGGGCGTGTACGATGAAAAAGGCGACCTGATTGCCCGCGCCGGTGAGCACGTCGACGTGCGCGACAGGCTGGCGCTGGACGGCAAAAAAGCCGGAGGCTATTTCAACCAGCAGATTGTCGAACCCGTTCAGGGTAAAAATGGCCCGCTGGGGTATCTGCGCCTGACGCTGGATACCCACACCCTGCCAACAGAAGCTAAGCAGGTGGATAACACCACCAATATTCTGCGCCTGATGCTGTTACTCTCGCTGGCGATTGGCGTCGTGCTGGCGCGCACGTTGCTTCAGGGCAAGCGTACCCGCTGGCAGCAGTCGCCGTTCCTGCTGACCGCCAGCAGGTCGGTTCCCGAAGACGAAGAGAGCGAGAAGAAGGAATAGTGATAAAGTAGGCGAAAGATATGGAAAAGGAACTCTGCCATGACGACGTTACGCCTGCTTATCTCTGACTCTCACGATCCCTGGTTTAATCTCGCGGTTGAAGAGTGCATCTTCCGCCAGATGCCCGCCACCCAGCGCGTCTTGTTTCTCTGGCGTAACGCCGATACGGTGGTCATCGGCCGCGCGCAAAACCCGTGGAAAGAGTGCAACACCCGGCGTATGGAAGAGGACAACGTCCGTCTCGCACGCAGGAGCAGCGGCGGCGGCGCGGTGTTTCACGATCTGGGCAATACCTGCTTTACCTTTATGGCGGGAAAACCGGAATACGACAAAACTATCTCTACGTCTATTGTGCTCAACGCGCTCAATGCGCTCGGCGTGACGGCTGAAGCCTCGGGGCGGAACGATCTCGTGGTCAAAACGCCCGAGGGCGACCGCAAGATCTCCGGCTCCGCCTACCGCGAAACGATGGATCGCGGGTTCCACCACGGCACCCTGCTGCTGAACGCCGACCTGAGCCGTCTGGCGAACTACCTTAATCCTGATAAGAAAAAGCTCCAGGCTAAGGGCATTACCTCTGTGCGCGGACGCGTGGCGAATCTGGTGGAGCTGCTGCCGGGGATTACGCACGAGCAGATTTGCGACGCGATCCGTGAAGCGTTCTTTGAACATTACGGCGAGCGCGTGGATGCGGAAGTGATTTCGCCGGATAAGACCCCGGATCTGCCTAACTTCGCCGAAACCTTTGCACGCCAGAGCAGCTGGGAATGGAACTTCGGCCAGGCCCCGGCGTTTTCACACCTGCTGGACGAACGTTTTACCTGGGGCGGCGTGGAGCTGCACTTTGACGTGGAGAAAGGCCACATTACCCGTACGCAGGTGTTTACGGACAGCCTCAACCCGGCACCGCTGGAAGCGCTGGCGGCCCGCTTGCAGGGCTGTTTGTATCGGGCGGATATGCTGCAGCAGGAGTGCGACGCGTTAATGGGGGATTTCCCGGAGCAGGAACAAGAGTTGCGGGACTTATCGGCATGGATTGCGCAGGCAGTACGCTAGTAAAAAAGCCCGCTGGCGCTGCGCTTAGCGGGCCTGGAAAACCGTAGGCCGGGTCAGGCGAAGCCGCCACCCGGCACAACAGCTCTTACTCTTTATCGCCCAGCAGAACGGATTCCAGCGCGATTTTGATCATGTCATTGAAGGTGGTCTGACGCTCGGCAGCGGTGGTCTGCTCGTGGGTACGGATGTGGTCAGACACGGTGCAGATGGTCAGCGCTTTCGCACCAAACTCAGCCGCCACGCCGTAGATACCCGCCGCTTCCATTTCCACGCCCAGGATGCCGTATTTTTCCATCACGTCAAACATGTCGCCTTCTGGCGAGTAGAACAGATCGGCAGAGAACAGGTTGCCCACGCGTGCGTCAACGCCCAGCGCTTTTGCCGCGTCAACCGCGTTACGCACCATGTCAAAGTCAGCGATTGCCGCAAAGTCATGATCCTTAAAGCGGATGCGGTTAACTTTAGAGTCGGTACACGCGCCCATGCCGATCACCACGTCACGCAGCTTAACGTCCATACGCACCGCACCGCAGGAGCCTACGCGGATGATTTTCTTCACGCCGAAATCGGTAATCAGCTCTTTGGTGTAGATGGAGCAGGACGGGATACCCATGCCGTGGCCCATAACGGAGATTTTGCGGCCTTTATAGGTACCGGTGAAGCCCAGCATGCCGCGAACGTTGTTCACTTCACGCACGTCTTCGAGGAAGGTTTCTGCAATGTGCTTCGCGCGCAGCGGGTCGCCCGGCATCAATACGACGTCAGCGAAATCACCCATTTCTGCATTAATGTGAGGAGTTGCCATCTTCAGTTCCTTTTACATTGTTGTTTTTGCCGGGTGGCGGCTACGCCTTACCCGGCCTACATTCTGTTCTCCCTCTCCCTGTGGGAGAGGGCCGGGGTGAGGGCATCAGGCCGCACCCAATCCGTTTAGAACATGGCCTTGCCATATTCCATGTCAGACGTACCAAAGTATTTCGCCAGGGTCTGGCCAATGTCCGCGAAGGTTTCACGGTGACCCAGCGAGCCCGGCTTCACTTTCGGGCCGTACACCAGTACCGGAATGTGCTCACGGGTGTGGTCGGTACCGGTCCAGGTTGGGTCACAGCCGTGGTCTGCGGTCAGGATCAGAATGTCATCTTCCCCCACCAGCTCCATCAGCTCCGGCAGACGGCGGTCAAACAGCTCCAGGCCCGCAGCATAACCGGCTACATCGCGACGGTGGCCCCAGGAGGAGTCGAAGTCCACGAAGTTGGTGAAGACAATGGTCTTATCGCCTGCTTCTTTCATCTCTTTGATAGTGGCATCGAACAGCGCATCCAGACCGGTCGCTTTCACTTTTTTGGTGATACCGCAGTTGGCGTAGATATCCGCTATTTTGCCCACGGACACCACGTGACCGCCCTTCTCGTCAACCAGCTTCTGCAGCACGGTTGGCGCCGGTGGCTCAACGGCCAGGTCGTGACGGTTACCGGTACGCTGGAAGTTACCCGCTTTGTCGCCGATAAACGGACGTGCGATAACGCGGCCAATGTTGTAGCCGCCTTCGGTCAGCTCTTCACGGGCGATTTCGCACAGCTCGTAGAGTTTATCCAGGCCAAACGTCTCTTCGTGGCAGGCAATCTGGAACACGGAGTCAGCAGAGGTGTAGAAAATCGGCTTGCCGGTTTTCATGTGCTCTTCGCCGAGCTGATCCAGAATCACGGTGCCGGAAGAGTGGCAGTTACCGAGGTAGCCCGGCAGGTTGGCACGCTTCACCAGCTTATCGAGCAGCTCCTGCGGGAAGCTGTTCTCGTGATCGGAGAAGTAGCCCCAGTCGAACAGCACCGGCACGCCGGCGATTTCCCAGTGACCGGACGGGGTATCTTTCCCGGAAGAGAGCTCGTGCGCCCAGGCGTAGGCGCCCACCACTTCCGCGTTGCCGTCCATACCGGCTGCGATTTTACCGGTAGAGCCTTCATGCGCTTTTACCAGCCCGAGGCGGGTCAGATTAGGTAGAGTCAGAGGGCCTTTACGACCGTTGTCCGCTTCGCCTTTTGCACAGGCTTCCGCGATGTGACCCATGGTATCGGAACCCACGTCACCAAAACGTTCTGCATCTTCGGTTGCGCCGATGCCGAATGAGTCCAGCACCATAATAAATGCACGTTTCATAATTGTTCTCCGTACTTAGTGCTTCATAAAATGCGATCAGATCAGTATACCGCTATTCAGTGATACGACGATAGACCGTCGGTGTGGTTTCCGGTGCTTTATCGTCAAGAGATATTGCCGCTTTCACCGCTTTCGCCGCGTCCTGCCAGCTGGCTTCGTCTTTCGCGTGGATCACCGCCAGCGGACGTTGGCCGTCGACGCTGTCGCCCAAACGGGCCATGTCGGTAAAGCCGACGCTGTAATCAATGGTGTCCGATGCCTGACGACGACCGCCGCCCATAGATACAACAGCCATGCCAAGCGCGCGGGTGTCCATGGCGGAGACAAAACCTTCGCCATCCGCATATACAGCTTTGCTGAGCATCGCGGTTGGCAGGTATTTCGCGTAGTTTTCGACGAAATCGGTCGGGCCTTTTTGCGCCGCCACCATGCGGCCAAAGATCTCCGCCGCTTTGCCGTTGTCCAGCACCGCCTGAAGCTTCGCGCGGGCTTCCGCGTCGTCTTTGGCCAGCTTGCCGGAGATGAGCATCTCAACGCACAGCGCCATGGTGACATCGAACAGGCGCGGGTTACGGTATTCGCCTGTGAGGAACTGCACGGCTTCGCGGACTTCAACCGCGTTACCGGCGCTGGAGGCCAGCACCTGGTTCATGTCGGTCAGCAGCGCGGTGGTGCGCACGCCCGCGCCGTTGGAGACGCCAACGATCGCTTCGGCAAGCTGAGCAGAGAGTTCATAGGTCGGCATAAACGCGCCGCTGCCCACCTTCACGTCCATCACCAGCGCGTCCAGCCCTTCCGCCAGTTTTTTGGCGAGGATAGAGGCGGTGATCAGCGGGATGGAGTCTACGGTGGCGGTAATATCACGCGTCGCGTAAAAACGCTTGTCTGCCGGAGCAAGAGAGCTGGTCTGGCCGATAATCGCCACCCCAACGTCTTTAATAATATCGCGGAAGCGATTGTCATCCGGGAAGATATCGAAGCCCGGAATGGCTTCCAGTTTGTCGAGCGTGCCGCCGGTGTGGCCCAGGCCGCGCCCGGAGATCATGGGAACGTAACCGCCACAGGCTGCCACCATTGGGCCAAGCATCAGCGAAGTCACATCACCCACGCCGCCGGTGGAGTGTTTGTCCACAATCGGGCCGTTGAGGTTGAGGCTTTTCCAGTCCAGAACGGTTCCTGAATCTCGCATCGCCATGGTCAGCGACACGCGCTCAGGCATCGACATATCGTGGAAGAAAATGGTCATCGCCAGAGCCGCAATCTGCCCTTCTGAGACGGTGTTGTCACGAATGCCGTTGATGAAGAAGCGAATTTCTTCGTCGCTTAAAGCAAGACCATCACGTTTTTTACGAATAATTTCTTGTGCGAGAAACACGGTAACCCCCATGCGGAATCGGGTGAATGGCGGCGGGTACGCTTACCCGCCCTGCGATCCTGTAGGCCGGATAAGCGAAGCGCCATCCGGCATTGTCTGGCAATCAGTAGCTGCTTGCGCTCTTACCGTCGCCGTGACCCAGCGCCTTCAGCAGGCTTGCCAGCAGGCTGGACGCGCCGAAGCGGTAGTGGCGGGAGTCAGCCCACTCAGCGCCAAACAGTTCGTCGGCAATCGCCAGGAACTGCTGCGCGTCTTCCGCGGTACGTACGCCGCCCGCAGGCTTGAAGCCAACGGTTTTGGATACGCCCATATCGCGGATAACTTCCATCATGATGCGCGCGCTTTCCGGGGTCGCATTGACCGGCACTTTACCGGTAGAGGTTTTAATGAAATCTGCGCCAGCTTTGATGGAGATTTCTGACGCCTTACGAATCAGCGCCTCTTCTTTCAGCTCGCCGGTTTCGATGATCACTTTGAGCAGCACGTTTGCCGCCGCACACGCGTCTTTACAGGCTTTCACCAGGTCAAAACCGACCTGCTCGTTGCCGGCAATCAGCGCGCGGTACGGGAACACCACGTCAACTTCGTCTGCGCCGTAGGCAATTGCCGCGCGGGTTTCCGCCAGCGCAATCTCAATGTCGTCATTGCCGTGCGGGAAGTTAGTCACGGTTGCAATGCGCACGTCCGGCGTGCCCTGCTCTTTCAGCGTTTTGCGGGCAATCGGGATAAAGCGCGGGTAGATACAGACGGCGGCGGTGTTACCCACTGGCGTTTTTGCCTGATGGCACAGGGCGATGACTTTTTCATTGGTGTCGTCATCGTTCAGGGTGGTCAGGTCCATCAGCTTCAACGCGCGCAGGCTGCTTGCAGTTAAATCGGTCATAACATTCTCCAACGGCAGTGCCGTATAAATTTTACCTTGCGGGTCTGTGAGTATTCTAACATTCACCCGCATCCACACTTCGACATTCATCACAGTTAATGAAAACTGCGTACAAATTTGCATTACTGTAATGAGATCTTCTTCAAACTTTAGCGTGCAAATTGCTGACTAAAGCAGCGATACCCCTTGTTGGATCAAAAGCGCCGGCAGGCTGGCTTCCTACAATCCGTTCATCATCCGCAGAACATTCAAGGAAGTGAACATGCCCGACGCCCTGCAACAACGTTGCCAGCACATTGTGACAAGCCCGGTGTTAACCCCGGAGCAAAAACGTCATTTTCTGGCGCTGGAAGCGGAAAATTATCTGCCCTACCCGACGCTATCTCCGGCCGCACGCGCCGCGCTGGACGAGGGGTTTATCTGCGACATGTACGAAGGTCATGCCCCCTACAAACCGCGTTACGTGCTGCCGGATTATGAAAAATTCCTGGCTAACGGTTCGGAATGGCTGGAGCTGGAAGGCGCGAAAGATCTTGATGACGCCCTCTCTCTGTTAACTATTCTCTATCACCATGTTCCTTCAGTGACATCAATGCCGGTCTATCTGGGGCAGCTTGATGCGCTACTGAATCCGTATGTTAGAATTCTAACACAAGAAGAAATCGATAGCCGAATAAAACGTTTCTGGCGCTATCTCGACAGAACGCTGCCCGATGCGTTTATGCACGCCAACATCGGGCCCACCGACGGCCCTGTCACCCGTGCCATTCTGCGTGCAGATGCTGAACTGAAGCAGGTTGCGCCCAATCTGACCTTTATCTACGATCCTGAGATCACCCCAGACGATTTACTGCTTGAGGTGGCAAAAAACATTTGTGAATGCAGCAAACCGCATATTTCAAACGGCCCGGTGAATGATAAAATTTTCACAAAAGGCCGTTTTGGCGTGGTGAGCTGTTACAACTCTCTGCCGCTGGCGGGCGGTGGCAGCACCCTGGTGCGCCTTAACCTCAAGACAATCGCCGAACACAGCACATCCATTGACGACTTCTTCACCCGCACGCTACCGCACTACTGCCAGCAGCAAATCGCCATCATCGATGCGCGCTGCGATTTTCTGTACGGGCAATCCGGCTTCTTTGAGAATAGCTTCCTGGTGAAAGAGGGGCTGATTGATGCCGATCGGTTTGTGCCGATGTTTGGCATGTACGGTCTTGCCGAAGCGGTGAACGGACTGTGTGAGAAAGCAGGCATGGCGGGGCGTTACGGGAAAGACGAGCAGGCCAACGCGCTGGGTTATCGCATCAGCGAACAGCTTGCGGCGTTTGTTGAAAATACGCCGGTGAAGCACGGCTGGAAGCATCGCGCGATGCTGCACGCCCAGTCAGGCATCAGCTCCGATTCGGGCACCACGCCGGGGGCGCGTCTGCCGTACGGTGACGAGCCGGATCCTGTCAGTCATCTGCTGGCCGTAGCGCCGCACCATAAACACTATCATTCCGGGATCAGCGATATTTTAACGCTGGATGAGACGGTAAAACGCAATCCGCAGGCGGTGGTTCAGCTTTGCCTGGGGGCGTTCAGGGCCGGTATGCGTGAGTTCACCGCGAATGTGGCCGGTAACGATCTGGTACGCGTGACCGGCTATATGGTTCGCTTGTCGGATCTGGAGAAATACCGGGAAGCGGGTTCAAGAACGAACACCACGTGGCTGGGGGAAGAGGCCGCACGCAATACACGTATTCTGGAACGTCAGCCGCGCGTGATAAGCCATGAACAGCAGATGCGCTTTAGTTAGTCAGGTCATCCCCTTCTCCTGCGTGGACGGGCCGGGCAGCCGCCTGGCGCTGTTCCTGCAGGGCTGTAACCTGCGCTGCAAAACCTGCCACAACCCGTGGACCATCGGGCGCTGCAATGACTGCGGGGACTGCGTGCCCCACTGCCCGCACGACGCGCTGACCATTCAGGCCGGACGCGTCTGGTGGCAGGAGAGTCATTGCCAGCAGTGCGACACCTGCCTGCGCCTGTGCCAGCAGCAGGCCACGCCTATGGCGCACCGCCTGAGCGTCGACGAGATCCTCGTTCAGGTCCGTAAATCCGCGCCCTTTATCGAAGGGATCACCGTGAGCGGCGGCGAAGCCACAACCCAGCTGCCGTTTTTGATCGCCCTGTTTACCGCGATCAAAACCGATCCTGAGCTACATCATTTAACCTGCCTGGTAGACAGCAACGGTCTGCTAAGCGAAACCGGCTGGCAAAAACTGCTGCCGGTGCTGGATGGCGCAATGCTGGATCTCAAAGCGTGGGGGAATGAACATCACCGCTTCCTGACCGGACGCGAAAACCCGCAGATTAAGGAGAGTATTCGCTGGCTGGCAGACCGTCACCGTTTGACGGAGCTCCGCTTGCTGGTCATCCCGGAACAGTGTGATTATCTGGAACATATCAAACCGTTGATCGCGTTCATCCACGGGCTGGGGAACGTTCCGGTGCGTATTAACGCGTTTCATGCACACGGAGTTTACGGCGAGGCGGCGTCATGGCGCAGCGCCACGCAGGAGGATATTGAACCGCTGGCGCGGGCGCTGGAAAAACAGAAGATAACGGTGATTCGTCCGGCGCTTTATCTATAGCGTGATGCCAAAAACCGAACGGGTATTTTCGAGCAGCGCGCTGGCAATGACCTCTTCAGGTTCCTGACGCAGTTCGCACAGCACGTTAAACACCCGCGCCGCCTGTTCCGGGCGATTCGGCTGCCCCTGAAAACCATTCAGCGGCATATCGGGGGCATCCGTTTCCAGTAACAGCGCAGAGAGAGGCAGCTGCGCCATTACGTCACGGGTTTTACTGGCGCGCGGATAGGTGATGGTGCCACCGACGCCAATTTTATAGCCCAGTTCAATAAAACGCTGCGCCTGCTGCAGGCTGCCGGAAAAACCATGCACTACGCCTCGTCGCGGCAGGTCGATGCGCTTCAGGTGCATCGCCAGTTTGTCATGAGTGCGTCGGGAGTGGAGGATCACCGGCAGATCGTGACGTTTTGCCAGCCGAAGCTGCGCGTCGAGGATCGTCTGCTGGCGTTCAAACTGCGGATCTTCGCGATAGAGATCGAGGCCGATCTCGCCGATGGCGACAAGTTTCTCTCCCGCACGTTGCAGCACCCGATCCAGCTCTTCAAGATGCTCATCACGATGGCGCTCAATCACAATCGGATGCAGGCCGAGCGCGGCATAAAGCGCGGAGTATCGCGCGGAAAGCTCCAGCACGCGGGTAAAATAGGCGGCTTCAACCGACGGCACAATGATGGCCTGCACGCCGGCTTCGGCAGCTTTCGCAATGCTTTGCGCTTCATTCCCCGTAAACGGCGGGAAATCAAAGTGGCAGTGGGTATCAACAAAGCGGTGCGTCACGCCAGATCCTCATTATCCAGTAAAGCGTCATTCGCCTGCGGAATGTCCACCAGCGGCATGGTCAGGGCGTCATTGGCGACAATTGCAGGTGGCGTAATAATGCGTTTATGGCGATGCAGAGGCGGTTGCTCGGCCAGCATTTTCCCGACGGTCGCCAGGAAGTAACGCCCGCACAGCCGCCCCGTTTTGTAATCCATACGCAACGCAGGCAGCCGGCTGCCCAACGCCATGCTCAGCAGCGGCTTAGGCGGATAAATTTCAAAGATGCGCAGCTTGCCCGGGGGTTTTTCAATAAAGCGCTGCATCGCGCCGTAGGTGGTTTCATGCTGCTTCGCGATGTTCACCAGCGGCTGCAGGCTGCTGTCGCCCAGCCAGCGCTCCATCCGCTTAAACCACTGGGGGGTGTAATACATTTGCGACGGAACGGTACGGATCACCACGATAGTTTTCGCCCCGCGTCGCGCGGCTTCCTGCACCGGCACCGCGTCGCTGATGCCGCCGTCCAGATAGCTGATGCCATCCAGCAGCGCGCCGGTACGATAAAAACCGGGAATAGCGCTGGAGGCGCGGATGATGTCGAGCCAGTTCTCCTTCTGCGGTGAGAAATAGCCCGGCGAATAGTCATCCCCCCGGCTGGCGCACATCCAGAATTCTTTGCCGCTATCAAACAGGCGGGCGGCGGTATCCATGGCCAGCGGCATCTGGCTGGAGGTCGACTCCAGCAGCCAGTCGAGATCGATCAGGTTGCCGCCGCGCACGAAGCGCACCGGGTTAAAAAATTCTTTCGCCGTGGTGAAGCGCATGATCACTTTTCGCGCGTAGCCGGGCTGGTTACAGACATAGGCAGAGAGATTCTGCGCCCCGGCGGACGTGCCGAAGTAGAGGTCAAACGGGTTGAACTGCGCGCGCATAAATTCATCCAGCACGCCGGCGGTAAAAATGCCGCGCTGTCCTCCCCCCTCGCAGACCAGTGCGAGTTGACCCGCACTAAACGGTTTTAACGTCAGCGGCGCAATATTGCCGAGCGTAACGGGAATTCGTTGCCCCACCTCTGCTTTCCTGTTTTGATTATTTTATCACTCCACAGTAACGCACCCGACCTGTAACGCAAATAAGAAAAAGCCAGTCGCAGTGACTGGCTTTATTTTGTTGAAGGAATATTGCGTTTGCTACGGACGTCTACGACCCGTAAACAGGCTGACCAGGAACAGAATAATACCGACGACGAAGACAATTTTAGCTGCCCATGCCGCTGTACCTGCCAGACCACCAAAGCCCAATGCGGCGGCAATTAACGCGATAACCAGAAATATAATGCCCCAACGAAACATAAGCTTCTCCTTTACCATAGTTAATGTCGGCCGCTAAACGTGAGCGCTCAGGTCACTCACCGGCGTTTTTCCAGAGTCGTTCTTATTTCGCCCGCAGGGTTAAACCTTACGGGCGAATGGTCCAGAATTACTTCGTTTTCAGATCGTTTTTAACGCTTTTAACACCATCAATGGCTTTCGCAATTGACTCGGCGCGTTCACTTTGCGCCTGTGAATCAACCGTACCGGAAAGCTGAACCACGCCATCGGTGGTTTCCACTTTCACCTTACGAGACGGCACGATGTCATCTGCTAACAGTTTAGCTTTGATTTCGCTGGTAGTAGCGGCATCACCGGCATAACCTTTCACCGAGGCGTTTTTACCGTCGCGAACGTGCAGTTTATCGCTCACGGATGCAACACCTTCGACACCCTTCGCCACCTTCACAGCCTGTTCGGCCTGGGCCTGGCTTTCAACAAAGCCACTCAGGGTAACGACCTTTTTGTCGGTCTTAACGGAAATATCGGTGCTCTTGATGGCTTCATCATCCACCAGTGCGGCTTTCACTTTTGCTGTGATAGAGCTGTCGTCCATGAAATTACCGACTTTATTCATAGAGCTATCGATTTTTTGCCCTGCGGTGTCGGCCGTGGACTGTGCTTTATCCATGGTGCTGCTTTCCGCCAGGGCGGAACCGCTAACCAGAACGCTACCCAGTGTTACAGCCAGCAGAGTTTTAGAAATCTTCAGTCTTGTCATATTCATCGATGTATTCCTGTGTTTTACCCGTTATTCGGGCTAAATACTTCCTTAGTAGTTTTATATATCGCGAATAAACACACGGGCGAAATGGAGAACCAATCGACATGCATTGAACAGTTAATTCATCCATGCCCGGTGCTAAACACTGAGTTAAATATAGATCACTCTCACAATGCCGCTTTCAGAATTGCGTAAAAAACGCGCGAATAGCGTGAATTTGCGGTGAATTAAGAACATTCCGCAAGGGACTAATAAGACAGGAATAAAAGAAGAGCACGGCGATTGCCGTGCTCCGGGAGAGGATTAGTGTTCGCGCGTTTTGCGGAACTGAACGTCTGGATAACGTTCCTGCGTCAGGTTCAGGTTGACCATCGTTGGCGCGATATAGGTCAGGTTGTCGCCGCCATCGAGCGCCAGCTGAATTTCGTTCTTACGCTTAAATTCTTCGAATTTCTTCACGTCAGAACACTCAACCCAGCGCGCGGTCGCCACGTTGACCGATTCGTAAATCGCTTCCACGTTGTACTCGCTCTTCAGGCGCGCAACCACCACGTCGAACTGAAGCACACCGACCGCGCCGACAATCAGATCGTTGTTGGCGATTGGACGGAATACCTGCACGGCGCCCTCTTCAGAGAGCTGAACAAGGCCTTTCAGCAGCTGTTTCTGCTTCAGCGGATCGCGCAGACGAATGCGACGGAACAGCTCCGGTGCGAAGTTCGGAATACCCGTGAACTTCATCATCTCGCCCTGGGTGAAGGTATCGCCGATCTGGATCGTACCGTGGTTGTGCAGACCGATGATGTCGCCCGGATACGCCTCTTCAACGTGCGAACGGTCGCCCGCCATAAAGGTCAGCGCGTCGGAAATCACGACATCTTTACCGATGCGCACCTGGCGCAGCTTCATGCCCTTCTCATACTTACCGGACACCACGCGCATGAAGGCCACGCGGTCGCGGTGTTTCGGGTCCATGTTGGCCTGAATTTTAAAGACGAAGCCGGTGAACTTCTCTTCCTTCGCTTCCACTTCGCGGGTGTCGGTTTTACGCGGCATCGGCTGAGGTGCCCACTCCACCAGACCGTCCAGCATGTGATCAACGCCGAAGTTACCCAGCGCGGTACCGAAGAAGACCGGGGTAATTTCGCCGCTCAGGAACAGTTCTTTGTCGAACTCGTGAGACGCACCCTTCACCAGCTCCAGCTCGTCGCGCAGCTGCGCGGCCAGCTCTTCGCCAACGGCGGCATCGAGATCCGGGTTGTCCAGACCTTTCACAATGCGCACTTCCTGAATGGTGTGGCCTTTACCGGTCTGATACAGGTAAGTTTCGTCTTTATAGAGGTGATAAACCCCTTTGAACAGCTTACCGCAGCCAATTGGCCAGGTGATTGGCGCACAGGCGATCTTCAGCTCGTTTTCCACTTCATCCATCAGCTCCATCGGGTCACGGATGTCACGGTCGAGTTTGTTCATAAAGGTGAGGATCGGCGTATCGCGCAGACGGGTAACTTCCATCAGCTTGCGGGTACGATCTTCTACACCCTTCGCGGCGTCGATCACCATCAGACAGCAGTCCACCGCCGTCAGGGTACGGTAAGTATCTTCGGAGAAGTCTTCGTGCCCCGGGGTGTCCAGCAGGTTCACCAGGCAGTCGTGATACGGGAACTGCATCACGGAGGTGGTAATCGAAATACCACGCTGCTTTTCCATCTCCATCCAGTCAGATTTTGCATGCTGGCTGGAGCCACGGCCTTTAACGGTACCCGCAGTCTGGATCGCCTGTCCGAACAGCAACACCTTCTCGGTGATGGTCGTTTTACCGGCATCCGGGTGTGAGATAATGGCAAAAGTACGGCGCTTGGCCACCTCTTGCAGATAAGGAGACAACGTCATAATTAAATCTTCTTTTATAAGCGCGGCAGCACGCCACGCATCATGGAATACAAAATTGCGGCTATTTTACCCATCAACGGGGGGCAGGCAATCATTGTTTACACAGGAGTTGCTCCAGTTCGGTCAATGACGTGACGGTCCAGGTTGGCTCGATGCCTTCAGGCTTCACGCGGCCATGCGCATTCAGCCAGACGGTCGACAAACCTGACTTCATACCGCCAAGAATATCAGACTCTGCGGTATCACCCACCATCAGCACGCGATCGCGGTCGGGATTACCGGCCTGCGCCAGCGCATAATCGAAAATTCGCGGATCCGGTTTCGGCACGCCGACCTCTTCCGAGATCACCAGTGCGTCAAAATGATCGCGCAGGCCGGTGCGCTCAAGGCGGATCTGCTGCAGGGCGGTAAAACCGTTGGTGATGATCCCCAGTTTCACCTTGCCTTTCAACGCATTCAGCAGGGAAACCGCGCCCGGCAGGGGCGCACAGATATCGGCCATGGCGTTAAGGAAAGCCTCGTTCAGCGTCCCCGAACTGACCTTTAAGCGCTCCGCCCAGACGTCAAATCGCTGGTGCTGTAGCTGTAACGCGGTGATGGCACCGTTCTGGTAATCCACCCACAGCGGCTTGTTCACCGCCTGATAGTCCTGAAAATCTTCGGCGGTGAAGGTCACGCTATAGTCGAGAAACATCCGCTGTAGGCCGCCGAACGAGTCAAACGTAAACAGCGTTTCGTCGGCATCAAAGAAAATCCAGTCCCATTTCATCGTTACAACCTTATATTCGTTATCCAATTGGCAGAGCCATGATAATGGCGTCTTCACGTCCCTCTGCGGTGGGGTAGTAGTTACGTCGGACTGTCGCCTCGTTAAAGCCTAAGCTTTCATAGAGCGCGATGGCGGCGACATTCGACGCGCGCACCTCCAGCCACAGGGTGAAAACGTCGCGGGTTTCGAGCTCACGAATGAGATGCTCAAGCAGTTCTCTGCCCAGCCCACGGCGCTGAAACGCCGGGTCGACGGCGATGTTAAACAGCGTCGCCTCGTCAAGAACCACCTGCGTGATGGCAAACGCGGCCAGGGTGCCGTCAACGTCCAGACGGTAGTTCAGATAGCGCTCGCCCTGATTGCTGGCAAACGTTTTTTCGCTCCACGGAAAGGCGTGGGCGCGTGTTTCAATCGCGAACGCTGCGGTCAGGTCAGGCGTCGTGAGGGAAGAAATCGTGTTCATATTCGCAGATTTGTTGCCATAGCGCGCTGCGCGCCTTTGGATTGGCTTTCAGCTCGTCCAGCGCTGGTGAGCTGATTTGGCTCCCCTGAAGAGAGATGTCGTTTGTCTCTCCGATGCGCCAGCTGTTACAGCGGCTATCAGGAGGAAGCATGGCAACCCGTTCCGGCGTCAGCTGTAAGACCTGGTCGGGCGTCAGCTTCAGGCAGCGAAGGACATCACCGATCAGGGGCTCATTCAGGGCAGGCAGTTCTTCCGCCACCATCACCAACCGAACGTGCGCGGGGATGGAGATGGCGATTTCGCCCTGCAACGCCGTCGGGCGACGCAAAGCCCACTGGGTGATGCCCAGCTGCTGCAACTGCCAGTCTCGTCGGGATGTCATAGGGATAACTCCTGTCTCTCAGGCGCGCAAATATAGCAAATGTGTCGAAAGTGCGCCATCTACCTACTATAATCCCCGCCTGAGTTTATTGAGGAACAATTCATGTCTGCATTTACCCCGGCAAGTGAAGTCTTGCTGCGTCACAGTGATGATTTCGAAGAAAGCCGTATTCTGTTTGCCGGAGATATGCAGGATGACCTGCCCGCGCGTTTCGACTGTGCTGAAAGCCGTGCCCACACCCAATACTACCACCACTGGCAGGTGCTGAGCCGCCAGATGGGCGAGCGCGCACGCTTCAGCCTGGTGGCGGAGCAGAGCGATATTGCCGACTGCGATACGCTGATCTACTACTGGCCGAAGAACAAGCCGGAAGCCCAGTTCCAGCTGATGAACCTGCTCTCCCTGCTGCCGGTTGGCTGCGATATTTTCGTGGTCGGTGAAAACCGCAGCGGTGTCCGTAGCGCCGAGCAGATGCTGGAAGCCTACGCGCCGCTGACCAAAGTCGACAGTGCACGTCGCTGCGGTCTGTATCATGGCCGTCTGGAAAAGCAGACAACGTTCGATGCCAACACCTTCTGGGACGAGTACCAGCTTGACGGCCTGACCATCAAAACCCTGCCGGGTGTCTTCAGCCGTGACGCGCTGGATACGGGCAGCAAGCTGCTGCTCTCCACCCTGACGCCGCACACCAAAGGCAAAGTGCTGGACGTGGGCTGCGGCGCGGGCGTGCTTTCAACGGTGCTTGCCAGCCATTCACCAAAAGTGCGTTTAACCCTGTGTGACGTGAGCGCCCCGGCGGTAGAAGCCAGCCGCGCAACGCTTGCGGCCAACGGCATTGAAGGCGACGTGATTGCCAGCAACGTCTTCTCTGACGTCACCGGCCGCTTTGACATGATCATCTCTAACCCGCCGTTCCACGACGGGATGGAAACCAGCCTCGAAGCTGCGCAAACCCTGATCCGTGGCGCGACTCGCCACCTCAACAGCGGCGGCGAGCTGCGCATCGTGGCGAACGCCTTCCTGGCGTACCCGAAAGTGCTGGACGAAACCTTCGGCTTCCACGAAGTGATCGCCCAGACGGGCCGCTTTAAGGTCTACCGCACCGTGATGACGCGTCAGGCAAAGAAATAATTCGCCATACAATGCAGGCCGGATAAGCGCCAGCGCCATCTGGCAAGCAGGCGTCGCAATTCCGTCCATTTTTACAGCAATCAATAAAAGGTGCGCACTTTTCTGTTGACGTAAAGCTGAAAACATCTAGAATGCGCCTCCGTGGTTACGATACTTTTACAGTATCGATGGTATGCGAAGGTGGCGGAATTGGTAGACGCGCTAGCTTCAGGTGTTAGTGTCCTTACGGATGTGGGGGTTCGAGTCCCCCCCCTCGCACCATAAATCACGTTGATATTGCTCGCACTGGGCGAAGGTGGCGGAATTGGTAGACGCGCTAGCTTCAGGTGTTAGTGTCCTTACGGATGTGGGGGTTCGAGTCCCCCCCCTCGCACCAACGAGGCGATATCAAAAATAGTAAGATGACTGTGCGAAGGTGGCGGAATTGGTAGACGCGCTAGCTTCAGGTGTTAGTGTCCTTACGGATGTGGGGGTTCGAGTCCCCCCCCTCGCACCAATTATCTTATCTCCCTTCTGTAATACCTCTTATTTTCCCTGTTATTTCAAACTCATCATTATCACCAGAATTGCGCTGACTAATGCGACGCATGATGGCAGTAACACATAATGGCGTAGGTGCTTATGCCAGATCATGCCTGACGTCATCAGTAGCCCTGACACAATGATGGCCTTCCAGCTTTCGATGGAGAGATCGGCAAACATCAAACCGCCAAGGATTACGCCCGGCAGCAATACTCCCCATGCACTTCCCAGCGCCCTGTTCAACATACATCGCCCTTTCATAACGATAATGATAAACAATATCATATGATAAAAATTATCATTTGTCAGCGCGGTGAAGCAAAAAAAATCGCCCTTTCTCCTTATGTAGAATGACAGAAATTTCCTAAGGTGATAAATTGCTCACCTGTTAACTACACATAAACTTTTTCTTATAATTACGCTTTGAGTTTTTTGCATAATTAAGTGCGAAACCACACCTATTCATCTGTTTTAATTAAGTTTTAATAAAAACGCACGACTATGACATCACAATCCTGGCGGTCTTTGGTTCAAAGAAAATATCAATTATCGTTACGTTTATTTTTATTTCTGAACGCAACGTCAGCCGTGTTCTCGGTAACAAACCCGCTCTATTCTGTACGCGTGTTTTCTGCCCCTCTGATTGCTATTTTCGCGATCAGTACTGGCCTGTTCGTCTGGCACTGGAAAAAACGCGCGCGGAAGATAAATATTCCTGCCGTTTCAGCAATCTTTGGTATTTTGTGGGCCTGGCAAATAGATTCGAAATTTTCGCTAATTACCCATGACCAGGCGATGTATTTGATAATAGCTTTACTCACGGTGCTTTTTATCGGAACACTGGCCTTCGCCAGTAATATCAAAGCATTTACGCTGCACTCGCTCCCCGCCTTTATTGTCTGCCTGTGGTTAAGTGACCAGGATATATGGCTAAGAATGTCCTATTCTTTCGCACTTCCTGTGGTGGCTATTGCTATTCATAACATTTTGCAACGGCGCAACGATCGCTTCGCCCAGGAGCTGCTCTCTCGCCTGCTGGAAGAACGGGAAACTCTGACCGATCTCAGTATGATGGACCCGCTAACCGGGCTCTATAATCGTCGCGGCCTGCAAAGCCGTCTGGAGAACCTGCCGGCGGTAGAAAACGGCGAACATTTTGTTCTTTTGATGGATATCGATCACTTCAAAGCCTATAACGACCATTATGGCCATATGATGGGTGACCAGGCGCTGAAGCGCGTCTCTGCGGCAATTCGTGATGCCGTCCGTTCGCGCGATATTGTGGCGCGTTTCGGTGGGGAAGAGTTCATGGTGCTGCTGACGAATATTTCACTTGAACACGCCCGCCATACGGCAGAGGGGATCCGTCAGAAAGTCTATGATTTGAAAATCCCCCATCTGTTCAACGAAAGCGTCGCCACCAATGTCACCATCAGCATCGGTATTGCCATTTTCGAAAACGAGGACGTGGAAAGCGCTCTGGAGAGAGCGGACAGAGCCCTCTATGAAGCAAAGCATTTAGGTCGCAATAACATTCTGCTGAGTGAAGAGCTACAAACCGCTTAAGCGCGTCTTCGGTTAATCAGGACAAAAGTCTTGCCATTGGTATGAGCAATAGTTAGGATTGGCAATCATTATCATTTAGATTTCTATCTCAACTATGGCTACGCATACCGCACACATCGTTGAACCACTCCTCTGGCGAGCGCCCCTCACCAGCGGGAATGCGTCGCTTGCGGATGCCATACGGGACAAGATTGCTAAGACGCGCGCCCACCTGCTGGACTTTATCAGGCTTGATGAAGCGCCCCCGCACCACGCCATGACGCTCGCTGAGTGGCAGCAGCCCTCTACGCTGCAGTCGCTGCTTGCAACCTATTCCGACCATATCTATCGCAATCAGCCGAACCTAACGCGGGAAAATAAACCTCTGCTTTCCCTGTGGGCACAGTGGTATATCGGGCTGATGGTTCCCCCGCTCATGCTGGCGGTATTAACCCAAAAGAGCATGCTGGCGCTCTCCCCGGATCATTTTCACGTCGAGTTCCACGAAACTGGCCGAGCAGCCTGCTTCTGGATTGATCTGCACGAAGATCGCGGCGCAGAGCAGTTCTCTGCTCAGGAACGTCTGGAACAGCTTGTCATCCAGGCCCTGATCCCAGTGGTAGAGGCACTTGAAGCAACGGGCGAGATCAACGGGAAGCTTATCTGGAGTAATACCGGGTATTTAATTCACTGGTATTTAACAGAAATGAAGCCGCTGCTTGGCGATGAGAAAGTGGAGGCCCTGCGCCAGTCCTGCTTCTTTGCCAAACAGCTTTCCGATGGTCGCGATAATCCGTTATTCCGTACCGTTGTGCTCCGTGACGGGCTTCTGGTGCGTCGTACCTGCTGCCAGCGCTATCGCCTGCCGGACGTTAAGCAGTGCGGGGATTGCACGCTGAAGTAGTGCAGTGAATTGCCCGGTGACGCTTCGCTTACCGGGCCTACAAAAACCTCGACTCGTAGGCCGGGTAAGGCGCAGCCACCACCCGGCACAACGTCTTTAAGCCACCTGCTGATTGTCCTCTTCCCCATTACGCTGTGCTTCTTCCGCTTCCTGCTCCAGCAGCTGCTTCTCGTACACCTTGAAGAACGGGTAGTAGATGATTGCCGACACGCAGGCCAGAACCACAACCAGGATAGCCGCGCGGAAATCCCAGCCCAGGGCCCATGCTGCGCCTATCGGTGCCGGTGCCGTCCAGGGAACAACTGAAATAACACGACCAATCAGATCAAATGTCATCGCCGCCCAGGCCAGCACGGCGTTAACCATCGGGGCTAGCAGGAACGGAATAAAGAACACCGGGTTCATTACAATCGGCGTACCGAAGATAACGGGTTCATTGATGTTGAAGAAGCTGGGCACCACGCTCAATCGGCCAATAGAGCGTAAATGCGCTGAACGGCTGCGCAGATAGCAAATCACCAGACCCATCGTCGCACCCGACCCGCCAATCACGATAAAGAACGTCCAGAAGGCTTCCATAAAAATATGTGGCAGAGGATGGCCGGCAGCCAGCGCGGTCTGGTTCGCTCCGAGGTTAGTCAGCCAGAACATCTGCAGCATCCCGGAGACAATAGCCGCCCCGTGGATCCCGGCGAACCACAGCAAATGACCAATCAACACCGCCAGCAGGATCGCGGGCAGCGAATCCGCCGCGGAAACCAGAGGTTTGAAGATGGACATAATTGCCTGCGGGATCAGCATGTCAAACTGAGACTGAATCACCAGGCTCAGCGGATAAAGCGTTAACACCACCACCAGCACCGGAATCAGCAGGTCAAAGGAGTTTTTGATCATCGGCGGCACCTGGTCCGGCAGGCGAATACCGATGTTATGCGCCTTCAGGAAACGCATCATTTCAACGCAGTAAATCGCCACCAGAATGGCGGTAAAAATACCCGTTCCACCCAGGCTATCGACGGGAAGCGTGCCTTTGGTTTTCGGGGCGGCAACCAGCAGAAACGCCATCAGCGACAGCATGGCGCACATGAACGGATCCAGCTGGTGCGTTTTGACATAATGTTTGCCAAGGTTATAGGCGATGGCCGCGCAGATATAAATGGACATAATGCCCATCGTCATATCAAACGGCGTCAGGATCTGGCCTTCAAACTGCTTCGCCATATCCAGCCAGGCGCGCGCGAAACCCCAGGTGGTATCAGGCGAAAACGGCGGGTAAGCAAACACTAATAAAAATGAACCCACAATCATGAACGGCATCGCGGAGATGAACCCATCACGAATAGCCATGACATGACGCTGGGACGAGATCCGCCCGGCGATCGGGCTCACGTAATTTTCAACGAAACGGAATATCAGATTAAACGCAGCATGGTTGGCAGACATGATTGATCTCCTGTCAGACGTTTATTACAGGCGCGCTCGCGCCGCACGTTGTTCCATAAATCAGCTTCACAACCTTGCTGGCTTGCGTACCAGCGGTACTGCTCAGACGAAATGGTTTCATAATTGGCTCTTATTATTGGATACAGGGGACGTTACATACTCAGTATTAATCTACGCATCACGCTCTGCAACCGGTTACTGTAACCGGTTTCTGTGATTGTGAAGAGGATCCAGAAATCAGCCATCCTGGATATTTGTTACTTAAGAGATATTTACAGAGCATAAATTCTTATGACAGATTACGCAGGATATTTGTCAGGAGGAAACAATGAGTTTGCAGTCCGTACAGCAGTTTTTTGCCGACAACGCGCCGGAAATAGAGGTAATAGAACTTAGCCAGAGTACGGCTACCGTTGCGCTGGCTGCTGCCGCCCACCGTGTAGAGCCGGGACAAATCGCCAAAACCCTATCGTTGAAGGTTAAAAATGAGGTGATTCTGGTGGTGGCGAAGGGTGATGCGCGTCTGGATAATAAAAAACTGAAAGACACGTTTGGCGCGAAAGCACGCATGCTCAGCAGTGATGAAGTGGTTACCGTGACGGGTCATCCCGTTGGTGGCGTCTGCCCGTTTGGGCTTGAAAACCCACTTGCGGTTTACTGCGATATCTCTTTAAAACAATACGCTGAAGTGCTTCCCGCCGCTGGCGCTATCCATAGCGCCGTACGTATTTCTCCGGACAGAATGGCAGAGCTGACTTCAGCAAAGTGGGTTGATGTGTGCATCTGAATGGCGCGCCAGGGCATATCTGGCGCGCAAAAGGCACAGGTTACAAAAATGTCGGTTTGCTTAGCCCCACAGTTCTCGGTTCTCTAACCGGAAGATGGGTAAGAATATCCGCTGCATCAAGCAATCCTACGTCAGAATTCACCCCTAGCTTCACCATCGCATTAAACTTATGCGCGCGAATAGTCTTGATATTGCGTTCAAGCTGCGCCGCGATTTCGGGAATGGAATATCCGCATGACATATAACGTAAAATTGCTCTTTCCGTTGGGCTTAACATCCGGTTCTGACTGCAGTACCAGTGGTTAAGCATATTGTCATTAATGCGCAGCGTTTCGCTCAACAATACCACTAACTCCTTCAGCAGGTGTTCAAGGGTCACCGATTTACTGACCACACCGTGAAGACGTGAAGGCGAAAGATGGCTAATCAACCTCGCCTCCATCTCATCCGAGACCAGGATAATGCGCTGAATATGGCTATGCGTAAACGCGAGATCCCGCAGATGCGCCAGGCAGTTACGTCGTTCTTCTCGCGCATCGGAAAGCGAATAGATCAGCGAGAAAAAATTCACGTGTAGCAGTGCTTTCTTAAAGCCATCAAAATCATTAAACAGGTGCAGTTGATATTGGCTGAGTTCAGGCTGCGTAAAAAGATGCTGCAGCCCGACCGCACTCATCGAGCAATTTTCGATGATGGCGATATGTCTTGTTGAATCGGTTTTTTCCATTCCTCGAACTCTCCATAGGCTGACATTAAACTCAGCTCTCTCATTCCCTGTGTACTGTTGATCCAGGCGTACATATCGGCATTACTCCGCAATGAGAGCCTTCGCATCGCACTGTTTTTCTGCGCACTGATCGTTTTATTGCTCTTTTTAAGCAACGTAGCGATTTGGTTAATCCCCCACCCTTTGCCTAACAGGCGAAGCACCTTACGTTCTGAGTGCGTGAGCGCAATAAAGTGTTCGTCGTCATCCTCACTTTCCTCAGGTTCTGGGGTTAATAACGTCTGGCTTATCCGTTCTGCGCGTTCACTCCCTGCCCGGATAGCGTTAACGACACCTTCGATAGGTTCCATATCAGAAAGCAGCGTGCTTTCCGGCCGCATAAGCAGCTCAACGGCAATAGGGTAAAACGGCCGGGAGACCAAAAAGATCCAGTGGATTTCCCGGTACTGGTTCAGTAAGCGGTAATACTCTTCGAGCGTACCCCGTGGGTTCCTGTATTCGCCTGAAACGTCGGCGATAATCACATCTGCGCGGCGCAACTGAAGCAGGGTTAACTCCTGCAGTGAGCGGCAGTAGGTCAATTCAAAATCGGGGAAATGACGTGCCATCACGTCCCCTAACCCATTCTGCATGACGGGTATCCGGCTAATGACAACGCCATGCTTACCAGGCAACGACAACATAGACCCTCCGTGTCCATTTTCCTTCGGTGCGTCATGTAAAACGCACCAAGGTATAAATATTTTCTTCCCTGAGTATAAAAAGATTAATACAAGCAGAAGATGAGATATGTTCTTAGTTTAGGAAATGCCTAAAACAGCGCTAATATCTCATAAAGCGCAAATCAATTTAATTGTGCAGACATTAAAATAACAACAAAATAAAATTAGAATTTCTAAATACAAATATTTTATTATTTCAAATTAATAATTCATCGTATTAATAAATTAATCCTGTAAGTCGTCGTGACGAGGGGGGTAACTGTTTGCATAAACCTTGATCTGACCCACAGCAAGAGCCACTGCACTTTGTGCTAAAAGTAGGCATTACGGGCCAACCGGCAACTATTCACCTTATCTTCGGGATAATACATGCAGGCAGATCGGTCAACGCAGCGTGCTATCACGCGGCTCTGTATTCAGTGCGGTCTTTTTCTGCTCCAGCACGGCGCGGAAAGCGCGCTGGTCGAGGAGCTTTCAACCCGGCTGGGGCTGGCGCTGGGGATGGACAGCGTTGAGAGCGCTATCTCGTCCAACGCCATTGTGCTGACCACCATTAAAGACGGGCAGTGTCTTACGTCCACCCGTAAAAATCACGACCGCGGCATTAATATGCACGTTGTAACCGAGGTCCAGCACATCGTCATCCTGGCTGAGCATAAGCTTCTCGATCTCAAGGAGATTGAAAAACGTTTTAACCAAATCAAGCCATTACGTTATCCACGCTGGCTGGTCGTGCTCATGGTGGGGCTGTCATGCGCCTGTTTTTGTAAGCTCAATAAAGGCGGCTGGGACGGCGCGATCGTCACCTTTTTCGCCAGCAGCATCGCCATGTACGTGCGCCAGCTGCTGACGCACCGGCAGCTGCACCCACAAATTAACTTCTGCATTACCGCGTTTGTTGCCACTACGGTGTCTGGCCTGCTGCTGCGCCTGCCGCAGTTTGCCGCTACCCCGACGATTGCGATGGCCGCCAGCGTGCTTCTGCTGGTGCCGGGCTTCCCGCTGATTAACGCCGTTGCCGACATGTTTAAAGGGCACATCAATACCGGGCTGGCACGCTGGGCTATCGCCAGCCTGCTGACGCTGGCGACCTGCATCGGCGTGGTGATGGCGATGACGCTGTGGGGGTTACGAGGATGGGCGTAATAGATTTTCTGCTGGCGCTGGCACAGGACATGGCCCTGGCGGCCATTCCTGCCGTCGGCTTTGCGATGGTATTTAACGTTCCGCAACGCGCTCTGCCGTGGTGTGCGCTGCTGGGCGCAATTGGCCACGGCTCGCGAATGGTGATGATGACGGCGGGCTTTAACATCGAATGGTCGACGTTTATCGCCTCTATGCTGGTCGGCAGCATCGGTATTCAGTGGTCGCGCTGGTATCTGGCGCATCCGAAAGTGTTCACCGTCGCCGCCGTTATCCCGATGTTCCCCGGCATATCTGCCTATACGGCGATGATTTCCGCGGTGAAAATCAGCCATTTTGGCTACACCGAGCCGCAGATGATTCTTCTCCTTAGCAACTTTCTTAAGGCGTCCTCCATCGTCGGTGCGCTCTCTATCGGGCTGTCGATACCCGGGCTATGGCTCTACCGCAAACGCCCGCGCGTTTGATATTTGTGTTATTTCGCTGCCGTGGAGATAATCTTTCTGGTCCGTTTGGTAAAAATAAGGAAAGGATGTGGCTAACTCTGGCAGCGAACACCCCGATCACAGTGAAGAATCGAGCCTGAAAGAGAAAATTTTTCAGAGCGCTATCGCGCTGTTTGCCGAATTTGGACTGAATGGCGCCCGCATGGAGCAGATCGCGGAGAAAGCAGGTACCACCAAACGCATGGTCGTTTACCATTTTAAAAACAAAGAAAATCTCTACCTGCTCGTCCTGGAGTACGTTTACACCCAAATTCGCGCCAGTGAAAAGGCGCTTAGCCTGGCGGATATGCCTCCCGTCGAAGCGCTGGTCCATCTGGTTGAAGCCACCTTTGACTATCATGCCGACCACCCGGATTACATCCGTATTATCTGCATGGAAAACATGCAGCGCGGCCGTTTTATGCAGCAGTCAAACTATCTGCGGCAGGTCAACCGCAGCGCGCTCGACCTGCTGGAAGGTATCCTGCGCCGAGGCAAAGAAAAACAGCTTTTCAGCCAGACGGTTGACGCCCGCGACCTTCACCGTCTGATCAGCAGCTTCAGCTTTCACTACGTTGCCAACAGCTACACCTTCACCCTGCTGTTTGAAGAGGGTGCAGACGAGCAGGCCCAGCGCCAGCACTACCGTAAAATGGCCGTTCAGGTGGCGCTGCGTTATACCTGCCCCTAAAATTGCTTGCAATTAAATCGCGCACAATCTATATTCATTTCATGAACGCAAAAACGAACGACACGACCGCTGCGCTCCTGCTGGATAACCAGCTCTGTTTTGCCCTCTATTCGGCAAATCTGGCGCTTAATAAGCTGTACCGGCAACTGCTGGCGCCGCTAAACCTGACTTACCCGCAATATCTGGTGATGCTGGTGCTGTGGGAGCAGGATGACGTGACGGTGTCGGACATCGGTGAACGGCTGTTCCTTGACTCCGCAACGCTGACGCCGCTTCTGAAGCGTCTGGAAAGCGCAGGGCTAATCAACCGCCACCGCTCGCGTAAAGATGAACGTCAGGTCGCCATCACGCTGACTGAAGCCGGACGTGAACTTCAGCAGCAGGCACTGGGTATCCCACACGCGGTGGGGTGCGCCGCACAGTGTGATACCGACACCATGCTGGCGCTCAAGCAGCAGCTGGAACTTTTGCGACAACAGATTCAACGCGCGTAAGGCTATACTTTACGCGTTATTATTTACCCATATATATCGCACGCTATTTAATAGCACATACAAAAGTAAGATGAGGAACCTGCCATGTCTTTAGAAAAAGTTGTTTATACCGCCAAAGCAAAAGCCACCGGGGGCCGTGACGGCCGCGCGACCTCTTCCGATGGAGTTCTGGACGTTAAACTGGGCGTGCCCAAAGAGATGGGCGGTATGGGTGGAGAAGTCACGAACCCTGAGCAGCTGTTTGCTGCGGGTTACTCTGCCTGCTTCCTGGGCGCGATGAAGTTTGTGGCGGCTCGCGACAAATTTACCCTGCCAAAAGAAGCGTTTATTGAAGGCGAAGTGGGTATCGGCCCGCTGCCGACCGGTTTTGGTATCGAAGCAAAACTGAATATCCACGTTGAAGGTATGGATCCTGCGGAAGCCAAAAAGCTGGTCGATGCGGCGCATATCGTTTGCCCGTACTCTAACGCGACCCGTGGCAACATCGACGTGACCCTGAATATTATCGCGTGATAACTGCCTGATGGCGCTGCGCTTTTCAGGCCTACGACTGTAGCCCCGGTAAGCGCAGCGCCACCGGGGAAATCCCCTCCATCCCCTCCCCTCTCTGTGCTACCATAAGCCCATATCACGCCCGTAGTAATCAGTTGAGTAAGCGTTATGTCCTCCAGAATTCTGACCACCAGCATTGCTGGCATTGATGCCTTTATGCGCGACCCACGCGGTGTGTTGACCCACGCCGAAGGCGGCACGGTTGCGGTTTTTGCCGACAACGCGCCGGCGTTTTACGCAATCACGCCGGAACGTCTGGCGCAGCTTCTGGAGATCGAAGCGCAGATGTCACGTCCGGCAAGCGACGTCACGCTGGATAACCAGTTTTTTGAAGAACCGGTTAATACCCCGCTAACCGTTCCGATGGGCAAATTTGTCCTGTACGCGGGCTGGCAGCCTGACGCAGATTTTCAGCGGCAGGCAGCATTGTGGGGCATTGCGTTAACTCAGCCAGCCACCGCGGAAGAGCTCGCCGCGTTTATCGCCTGGTGGCAGGCGGAAGGCAAAGTGTTCACCCACATTCAGTGGCAGCAAAAGCTCGCGCGTCATCTTCAAATTACCCGCGCCAGTAACAATGGCCAGCCTAAGCGCGATATCAACACGTTTTCAGAACCGGATAAACAGATCCCAAGTGGATTCCGAGGTGCGAAATGAAGAACGTCGGCGACCTGATGAAACGTCTGCAAAAGATGATGCCAGCCAACGTGAAGCCCGCCTTCACCACGGGTGAAGAGCTGCTGGCGTGGCAAAAGGAGCAAGGTAAAATTCGTGCCGCCGCGCTCGCCCGCGAAAACCGGGCAATGAAAATGCAGCGCACCTTTAACCGCTCCGGTATTCGTCCCCTGCATCAGAACTGCTCGTTTGATAACTATAAAATTGAGACCAGCGGGCAGATGAACGCGCTCGCCGCCGCGCGTCAGTACGTGGATGAATTTGACGGCAATATCGCCAGCTTCATTTTTAGCGGCAAGCCGGGCACAGGTAAAAACCACCTCGCGGCCGCCATCTGCAACGAACTGCTTCTGCGCGGTAAATCGGTCCTCATCATCACCGTGGCCGATATCATGTCCGCCATGAAAGACACCTTCAGCAACCGTGAAACCAGCGAAGAGCAGCTTCTTAACGATCTGAGCAATGTCGATCTACTGGTCATCGACGAGATTGGCGTTCAGACCGAATCCCGTTATGAAAAGGTCATCATTAACCAGATAGTCGATCGCCGCTCTTCGTCCAAACGTCCCACCGGGATGCTGACGAACCACAACATTGACGAGATGACCCGCTTACTGGGTGAACGCGTCATGGACCGCATGAAGCTGGGCAACAGTCTGTATGTCATTTTCGACTGGGACAGTTACCGCAGCCGCGTCACCGGCAAAGAGTATTAAGACAGTTCCAGGAATCGCCAGCAGGGCGCAGGTATATACTGGAACCCCTTCCGGCCCAAAACGGACCTTTTTGAGAAAGCCATTATGAAAAAACAGATTCTTATCAGCACCTTTTTAGGCGCGCTGCTGGTTACCGGCGCAGCACAAGCGGCTTCGTGGCAGGAGTCCCTGTCAAGCGCCGCGAATGAGCTGACCAAAGAGAGCAGCAGCGCCCAGGGCGGGCTCTCGGCCTCTTCTCTCACCAGCCTGCTGAGCAACAGTTCCCAGAGCCTGAGCGCGGACACGATGAACAACGCGGCGGGGATTCTGGAATATTGCGCTAAGCAAAAGCTGGCCTCGGTGACCGACGCGCAAAACGTGAAAAACCAGGTGCTGGGTAAACTGGGTCTCGACACGCAGGAGCAAAAAGCGGACACCAGCTATATGGACGGCATTCAGGGCCTGCTTAACGCGCAAAACGGCCAACAGCTTAACCTGAGCACCCTCGGCAACTCCGCCCTGGCAAAACAGGTGAAAACCAAAGCCTGCGATCTGGTGCTGAAACAAGGCGTTAATTTCATCTCCTGATCCGCCCCATTTTCTGCCACAACACGCCGCGTTTAATGCGATAGGCTTGCATCGCGGCGTTAAACGAGCGTTTTTCCTACCTGCCACCGTCTCAGCGTCCGTTTGTCAGGATGCGACCATCCTCATAAAAACGATTTTATAAACCAAATCCTAACAACAGCACACTTTCGTGACACTAAAATTGCAGCTAAACGACATCGCCATTACATTGTCTTACCAAAAATAAACAGTTAGCCAGCGAAGCACCTGGCGTCATGAGGATATGCTGTTGTCAGAATTCATCTCTCTTATCCTTTTTCTGGCTTCCGTCGGCGTTTATGCCTGGAAAGCCGGCCGTAACACCTGGTGGTTTATCGCCACGCTGGTGGTGCTCGGCATTTTTATCGTTTTAAACATTACCTTATACGCCAGCGATTACTTCACCGGCGACGGCATTAACGATGCTGTGCTCTACACCCTGACGAACAGCCTGACGGGCGCGGGAGTAGGTAAATACATCCTTCCGGGGCTGGGACTGATCGTGGCGCTGGTGACGATTTTCGGCGCGCTCGCCTGGGTGCTGCGCCGCCGTCGCCATCTTCCTCACCATCATGGCTACAGCCTGCTGGCGCTTTTCCTGGCGCTGGCCTCCGTCGACGCCAGCCCCGCGTTTCATCAGATCACCGAGCTTGTAAAATCCCAGTCGCGCGACGGCGATCCGGACTTCGTGGCCTACTATAAAGAGCCGTCGAAAACGATCGCCAACCCGAAGCTCAACCTGGTCTACATCTACGGTGAAAGCCTGGAGCGCACCTACTTTGATAACGATGCGTTTCCGAACCTCACGCCGGAACTGGGCGCGCTGAAAAACGAAGGCCTCGATTTCAGCCACACCATGCAGTTACCCGGCACGGATTACACTATCGCCGGGATGGTGGCCTCCCAGTGCGGTATCCCGCTGTTCGCACCTTTTGAAGGCAACGCCTCCGCCTCGATGTCGACGTTCTTCCCGCAGAATATTTGCCTGGGCGATATCCTGAAAAACTCCGGCTATGAAAACTACTTTATGCAGGGAGCAAACCTGCGCTTTGCCGGAAAAGATGTGTTCCTGAAATCCCACGGTTTTGACCACCTGTATGGCTCAGAAGAGTTAAAAACGACGGTTGCCGATCCCACCTACCGCAACGACTGGGGCTTCTATGACGATACGGTGCTGGACGAAACCTGGAAGAAATTCGAGGAACTTTCCCGCGCCGGGAAGCGTTTTTCTCTCTTTGCGCTGACGGTAGATACGCACCATCCGGACGGGTTCGTCTCGCGCACCTGTAAGCGAAAAAGCTATGACGTGGACGGCAAAAACAACAAGTCTTTCAGCGCCGTGACCTGTAGCCAGGAGCACATCGCCGCGCTGGTCGAGAAAATCAAAGCCTCGCCGTGGTTTAAAAACACCGTCATCGTCGTATCGTCTGACCATCTGGCAATGAAAAACAGCGCGTGGGACCAGCTCAGCAAGCAGGATCGCAGCAATCTTTTCTTCGTGCTGCGCGGCGACCAGCCGCAGCAGGAGTTAATCGCCACCAAACGCAACTCCATGGATAACGGCGCAACCGTGCTGGACATTCTGGGGGGCGACAACTTTATTGGCCTCGGGCGCAGCACGCTGTCGGGGCAATCCCTGTCGGAAGTGTTCCTCAACATGAAGGAGAAAATCCTCGCCTGGAAGCCCGACATCATCCGCCTGTGGAATTTCCCGAAAGAGATGAAAGACTTCACCGTCGATCGGGATAAAAACACCGTTGCCTTCTCCGGCAGCAATTTCCGCCTGCCGCTGCTGGTGCGCGTGTCGGATAGTCGCGTCGAACCGCTGCCGGAAAGCGAGTATTCCGCGCCGCTGCGCTTCCAGCTGGCCGATTTCGCCCCTCGCGATAACTTCGTCTGGATTGACCGGTGTTACAAAATGGGTCAGCTCTGGTCGCAGCCGCTGGCGCTCTCTACGGACTGGTGCGTCTCTCAGGGCCAGCTTGGCGGGGAGCAAACCGTGCAGCATGTCGACAAAGCCCAGTGGAAAGGCAAAACCGCCTTTAAAGATACGGTGATTGATACGGCTCGCTATCAGCACAACATCGACATGCTGAAAATCGTCGACAACGACATCCGCTATAAAGCGGACAGCTTTATCTTTAACGTGGCCGGCGCGCCCGAAGAGGTGAAGCAGTTTAGCGGCATCTCCCGTCCGGAGTCGTGGGGACGCTGGTCAAACGCGCAGCTGGGTAACGAGGTGAAAATTGAGTACACCCATCCGCTGCCGGAGCAATTTGATCTGGTGATCACGGCCAGGGCGTACGGGCCTAACGCGAATAAACCTGTACCGGTGCGCGTGGGCGATCAAGAGCAGACGCTTACGCTTGGAAATGACGTAAGCACTCACACCCTGCATTTTGAGAATCCATCGCGCAGCAGTACCCTGGTGATTGTGCCGCCAGACCCGCAGTCCACCAATGAAGGAAATATTCTCGGCCATTCACCGCGCCAGCTCGGGATCGGCATGGTTGAAATTAAAATTGTGAGTCGCGCAGGCTAATGGTCGCCCTTAACCTCACCGTTCGGCCCACACATTCCGACGACGTTGCCGCCCTGCCCGCCATTGAGCGCGCGGCGGGAGAGCGTTTTCGTGACTACCCCGACCTCGCCTGGCTTGCCGATGGCGAGGTCATTTCCGCTGTACAGCATCTCGGCTATGCCGAACGGGGGCTAAGCTGGCTGGCGCTGGCGAACGACCGTCCCGTGGGGTTTATCCTCACTGAAGCGCACCCTACGTCGCTGTTTATTGTGGAGCTCTCGGTCGATCTGGCCTGGCAGGGAAAAGGGATCGGTCGGCAGCTCATCGCCTGTGCGGCTGACCATGCCCGCCAAATGGGGCTGAGATCGCTGACGTTGACGACGTTCCGGGACGTGCCGTGGAATGCGCCCTTCTATGCGCGGCTGGGGTTTGAAATGATGACGAGGCTGACGTCTGAATTGCGTGAAAAACGCGAAGAAGAGACGGCGCACGGTTTAGCGTATGACTCCCGCTGCGCCATGCGCCTGCCGCTTTGATATCGCCCGGTGGCGCTTCGCTTACCGGGCCTACAACAAGCTTCCGTTGGCCGGGTAAGGCGTAGCCGCCACCCGGCACAACGCGCTGGATCAGAACGTTTCCCAGTTATCGCCCGCGTCCGCCGTCGCGACTTTACGCGACATCACCGGCGCGGCAACGCTTTTCGCGGCAGCGAACTCGCGCGCCTTCATCTGCTCCTGTTGAATGCGGAACACTGCCACGGCCTGCGTCAGACGGCTCGCCTGCTCTTCCAGCGCCGCCGCCGCTGCGGCTGACTCTTCCACCAACGAGGCGTTCTGCTGGGTCACGCGGTCCATCTCTGCCACCGCCAGGCCCACCTGGTCGATACCGCGGCTCTGCTCGTCGGACGCAGAGGCAATCTCGCCCATGATATCGGTCACGCGGGTCACCGCGTTCACGATCTCACCCATGGTTTCACCGGCGCTTTCCACCAGCGTTGAACCCACTTCCACGCGTCCCACGGAGTCTTCAATCAGGCTCTTGATCTCACGTGCTGCCTGAGCGCTGCGCTGGGCCAGGTTACGCACTTCCCCTGCCACCACCGCAAATCCACGGCCCTGTTCGCCCGCACGCGCCGCTTCTACCGCCGCGTTCAGCGCCAGAATGTTGGTCTGGAAGGCAATGCCGTCGATCACGCTGATGATATCGGCAATTTTCTGCGAACTGCCCGCGATGTCACGCATGGTTTGCACCACGTTGTCCACCACCTTGCCACCCTTCTGCGCGGTTTCAGACGCGCTTAGCGCCAGGTGGCTCGCCTGACGGGCGTTCTCGGCGTTCTGCTTAACGGTCGCCGTCAGCTGCTCCATGCTGGCAGCGGTCTCTTCCAGAGAAGCGGCCTGCTGTTCAGTACGGGAAGAGAGGTCGTTATTGCCCATCGCGATTTCGCTCGCGCCGCTATAGATAGCGTTCGCGCCGTTACGCACGTCGCCCACGGTACGCACCAGTTCGCCCTGCATATGACGCAGCGAGTCGGCCAGTTCGCCCATCTCGTTAGAGCCTTCCACGTCGATGCGCTTCACCAGGTCGCCGCTGGCGATGTGGCGGATATTGTCAATGAGACGCGTCAGCGGAGAGATCAGCGCCTGCTTGATACCCAGCCAGACGGCCACGATCACCACCAGCACGGCAACCAGCACGCTGATCAGCACCCAGATAGCCTGAGTGTAAGAGCTGTTGCTGTCTTCAACCGCCATCTGGTAAAGCTTGTCGTTCTGCTGCAGGTAGCTCACGTACTGCTTCTCGAATCCATCCTGGTAGCTCTGGGTCGGCTGGTCGAAGAAGGCGTTGATTTTGCCCGCCCCCAGCAGCTGAATTAGCTCAGCCAGCGCACCGTGGTAAATATCGTAGTTACGTTTAATTTCCAGCGCAGCGGCGTCGCTCTGACGCGGGTCGCGCGGCAGGGCTTCATAGTCAGCCCAGTTTTTTTCCGCCTGTTTCAGCGAGGCAGACGCAATCTGCATCAGATCGTTAACGGTCGCGCCGCTGCCGATATTGTTCTGATCCATCATGTAGCGGATGCCCGCGCGGTTCAGGGTATTACGGGTTTGCAGCAGCGCAACCCAGCTCCCGTTAAGGGTGGATTGTTGCTGACGAATGGTTTGCAGGACGGTGAAATTCTCTTTGTCATTCTTCAGAGCATTAAAGAAAAGACCACCGGATGTGAGTTGTAAAAGGCCAAATATCGCTAAAACCAGCATTAAGCTGGTGACAATCTTGATACGGTTTAACATGTTTTCTCTTTCCTCAGACAGATACAGAATTTTCGGCCTGGAAAGGGAAAACTTTACGAAAATCATCCTGGAATTTGTGGTTTTTACTCTTCTTCCCGCGCTGCGTTATGCCGGTTTCCGAGTTCAATAAACTCTTCCAGCAGCGCCGTCAGCTGCTTCATCTTCTCCGGGGTGTATTCCGCCTCAATCTGCTGATACGCCTCTTCCACCTGCGCCTGGGCGTGCTCGTACAGCGCATTTCCCTCTTTGGTCAGCGACACGTACAGCTTGCGCTGGTCGTTCACCGGCTTTAAGCGCAGCACCAGGCCGTCGCGCTCCATGCGCGTCAGAATGCCGGTCAGGCTCGGGCGCAGAATACAGGTGCGAAACGCCAGATCGTGAAAATCCATCGACGGATGTTCAGCCAGCACGCGCACGATGCGCCACTGCTGCTCGGTGAGGTTATGCCGCTTCACAATCGGACGGAAGTACGACATCGCCGCTTCCCGCGCCTGCAAAAGCGCGATGGTTAATGAATCATGCATAGCCTCTCCCCTTCACATCATTAACAAGTAAACGATTCATAAAAGATGTTTTTATAAACAACGCGTTTCCTGCCAGAAAGTCTAACAGAAACCATTCTGTTTTATTAAGCACCTGATTTACATAACATTAAAAACCAAAATGTAAATTTATTGTTATTCATATCACAAATTCTTCACTTCTGATTGCGAAATAAACAGCAAAAGCATAAAAACAGATCATTAACATATTAATGAAATCATAACCCGGACCGTCGGGGTGAGGAGTAGGTGAATGAAAGATACCGTATTTGCCGTCGCGCTGAACCACCAGAGTCAGCAAGAAGCCTGGGCTGAGGCGTTTGAAAAAGCCCCTTACAACACGCCGCCAAAAACGCCGGTGTGGTTTATCAAACCGCACAACACGGTGATTCGCGCGGGCGAGCCCATTCCTTTCCCGCAGGGGGAAACGGTGTTAAGCGGCGCGACGGTGGCGCTGGTTGTGGGTAAAACCGCCAGCAGGGTGCGCGTAGAGGACGCCGCAGCCTACATCGCCGGGTACGCGCTGGCCAACGAGGTGAGCCTGCCGGAAGAGAGCTTCTACCGTCCGGCCATTAAGGCCAAATGCCGGGACGGCTTTTGCCCGCTTGGCGAGCTGGCCGCCGTTGATAACGTCGACAACCTGACCATCATCACCGAGATCAACGGCCGCGAAGCGGACCACTGGAACACCGCCGATCTGCAGCGCAGCGCCGCCGAACTGCTGAGCGCCCTGAGCGAATTCGCCACCCTCAATCCCGGCGATACGATATTGCTCGGCACGCCGCAAAGCCGCGTGGAGATCCGCCCGGGCGATCGGGTACGCATTCTTGCAGAAGGTTTCCCGCCGCTGGAAAACCCGGTGGTGAACGAGCGCGACGTCGCCCTTTCCCACCGCACGCCTGAACACGCCACGCTGTTCGCCCTCGGTCTTAACTACGCCGATCATGCCAGCGAGCTGGACTTCAAGCCGCCCACCGAGCCGCTGGTGTTTATCAAAGCGCCGAACACCTTCAATGGCGACAACCAGACCTCGGTGCGCCCGAACAATATCGAATACATGCACTACGAGGCGGAGCTGGTGGTGGTCATCGGTAAAACCGCGCGTAAGGTGAGCGAAGCCGAAGCGATGGAGTATGTCGCGGGCTACACGGTCTGCAACGACTACGCCATCCGCGACTACCTGGAAAATTACTACCGCCCGAACCTGCGGGTCAAAAGCCGCGACGGATTAACCCCCATCAGCCCGAACATCGTGCCGAAAGAAGCCATTCCTGATCCGCATAACTTAACCCTGCGCACCTTCGTCAACGGCGAACTGCGTCAGGAAGGCACCACCGCCGATCTCATTTTCAGCATTCCTTACCTGATTGCGTATCTGAGCGATTTTATGACCCTACAGCCGGGCGACATGATCGCCACCGGCACGCCGAAGGGGCTGTCCGATGTGGTGCCGGGCGATGAAGTGGTGGTGGAAGTGGAAGGCGTGGGCCGCCTGGTGAACCGGATTGTCAGCGAGGAGACTGCAAAATGAAAAAGATTAACCACTGGATCAACGGTAAAAACGTCGCCGGAAGCGAGTACTTCCATACCACTAACCCGGCCTCCGGCGAGGTATTAGCGGAAGTCGCCTCCGGCGGTGAAGCGGAAATTCATCAGGCCGTTGCCGCCGCTAAAGAGGCGTTCCCGAAATGGGCCAACCTGCCGATGAAGGAGCGCGCGCGCCTGATGCGTCGCCTGGGGGATCTGATCGACCAGAACGTGCCCGAGATCGCCGCCATGGAAACCGCCGACACCGGCCTGCCGATCCACCAGACCAAAAATGTGCTCATCCCGCGCGCCTCGCACAACTTCGAGTTCTTCGCCGAGGTGTGCCAGCAGATGAACGGCAAAACTTACCCGGTCGACGACAAAATGCTCAACTACACGCTGGTGCAGCCGGTGGGCGTCTGCGCGCTGGTGTCGCCGTGGAACGTGCCGTTTATGACCGCCACCTGGAAGGTCGCGCCGTGCCTGGCGCTGGGCAACACCGCGGTACTGAAGATGTCTGAACTCTCGCCGCTGACCGCCGACCGTCTGGGCGAGCTGGCGCTGGAGGCGGGCATTCCGGCGGGCGTGCTGAACGTGGTGCAGGGCTACGGGGCGACGGCAGGCGACGCGCTGGTGCGCCACCACGACGTGCGCGCCGTCTCCTTCACCGGTGGCACCGCCACCGGGCGCAACATTATGAAAAACGCCGGGCTGAAGAAATATTCCATGGAGCTGGGCGGCAAATCCCCGGTGCTGATTTTTGAAGATGCGGACATCGAGCGCGCGCTGGACGCCGCGCTGTTCACCATCTTCTCCATCAACGGGGAGCGCTGCACCGCGGGCTCGCGCATCTTCATCCAGCAGAGCATTTACCCGGAGTTCGTCAAACGCTTCGCCGAACGCGCCAATCGCCTGCGCGTGGGCGATCCGACCGATCCGAACACCCAGATTGGCGCGCTCATCAGCCAGCAGCACTGGGAGAAAGTCTCCGGCTATATCCGCCTCGGCATCGAGGAAGGCGCCACCCTGCTGGCGGGCGGCCCGGACAAACCGACCGATCTGCCTGCACACCTGAAAGGCGGCAACTTCCTGCGCCCGACGGTGCTGGCGGACGTCGACAACCGCATGCGCGTGGCGCAGGAGGAGATCTTCGGGCCGGTGGCCTGCCTGCTGCCGTTTAAGGACGAAGCGGAAGGGCTGCGGCTGGCCAACGACGTGGAGTACGGCCTGGCGTCATACATCTGGACCCAGGACGTCAGCAAGGTGCTCCGTCTGGCGCGCAACATTGAAGCGGGCATGGTGTTCGTCAACACCCAGAACGTGCGCGACCTGCGCCAGCCGTTTGGCGGCGTGAAGGCCTCCGGCACCGGGCGCGAGGGCGGCGAGTACAGCTTTGAAGTGTTCGCGGAGATGAAGAACGTCTGCATCTCCATGGGCGACCATCCGATTCCAAAATGGGGGATCTGACAATGGGCAAGCTAGCGTTAGCGGCAAAAATCACCCACGTGCCGTCGATGTATCTTTCCGAGCTGCCGGGGAAAAACCACGGCTGCCGCCAGTCGGCCATCGACGGGCATAAAGAGATCAGCAAGCGCTGCCGCGAGCTGGGCGTGGACACCATCATCGTGTTCGACACCCACTGGCTGGTAAACAGCGCGTACCACATCAACTGTGCGGATCATTTTTCGGGCGTCTACACCAGCAACGAGCTGCCGCACTTTATCCGCGACATGACCTACGACTACGACGGCAACCCGGAGCTCGGGCAGCTGATCGCCGACGAAGCGGTGAAGCTCGGCGTACGTGCCAAGGCGCACAACATCCCGAGTCTCAAGCTGGAGTACGGCACCCTGGTGCCGATGCGCTACATGAACGCGGATAAGCACTTCAAAGTGATCTCCATCTCCGCGTTCTGCACGGTTCACGACTTCGCCGACAGCCGCAGGCTGGGCGAGGCCATCGTCAGCGCCATCGAAAAGTACGACGGCACCGTGGCGGTGCTCGCCAGCGGCTCGCTGTCGCACCGCTTTATCGACGACCAGCGTGCGGAAGAAGGGATGAACAGCTACACCCGCGAGTTCGACCGTCAGATGGACGAGCGCGTGGTCAAGCTGTGGCGCGAAGGCCAGTTTAAAGAGTTTTGCAGCATGCTGCCGGAGTACGCCGACTACTGCTACGGCGAGGGCAACATGCACGACACGGTGATGCTGCTGGGGATGCTGGGCTGGGATAAATACGACGGCAAGGTGGAGTTCCTCACCGAGCTGTTCGCCAGCTCCGGCACCGGCCAGGTCAACGCCGTTTTCCCGCTTCCCGCATAAGGAGTTGTTATGCCGCACTTTATTGCTGAATGTACCGACAACATCCGCGCGCAGGCCGACCTGCCGGGGCTGTTCGCCAAAGTGAACGAGGCGCTGGCCGCCACGGGGATCTTCCCGCTCGGCGGCATCCGCAGCCGCGCCCACTGGCTGGACACCTGGCAGATGGCGGACGGTAAGCATGATTACGCCTTTGTGCATATGACGCTGAAGATCGGCGCCGGGCGCAGCCTGGAGAGCCGGGAAGCCGTGGGGGAGATGCTGTTTGCGCTGATCAAAACCCACTTCGCGGGGCTGATGGCGGAGCGCTATCTGGCGCTGTCGTTCGCCATGGAAGAACTCGATCCGACGCTCAACTACAAACAAAACAACGTGCACGCGTTGTTTAAGTAGCCGTCTGCTCGCCCGGTGGCGCTTCGCTTACCGGGCCTACAACGGCCAAGAACGTAGGCCGGGATCGCTACGCGCCACCCGGCAAAAACAGGATATCACCATGCTCGACAAACACACCCATACCCTGATCGCCCAGCGCCTGCATCAGGCGGAACAGTCCCGGGAGCAGATCCGCGCGATCTCGCTAGAGTACCCGGAGATCACCATCGAAGACGCCTACGCCGTACAGCGCGAATGGGTGAGCCTGAAAATTGCCGAAGGCCGCGTGCTGAAAGGCCACAAGATTGGCCTCACCTCGAAAGCGATGCAGGCCAGCTCGCAGATTAGCGAGCCGGACTACGGCGCGCTGCTGGACGATATGTTCTTCCACGACGGCAGCGACATCCCCGTTGACCGCTTTATCGTCCCGCGTATCGAAGTGGAGCTGGCCTTCGTGCTGGCAAAACCGCTGCGCGGCCCGAACTGCACGATCTTCGACGTCTACAACGCCACGGATTACGTCATTCCCGCCCTGGAGCTGATCGACGCCCGCTGCCACAACGTTGACCCGGAGACCCAGCGCCCGCGCAAGGTGTTCGACACCATCTCCGACAACGCCGCCAACGCCGGGGTGATCCTCGGCGGTCGTCCGATTAAGCCCGACGCGCTGGATCTGCGCTGGATCTCCGCCCTGCTCTACCGCAACGGCGTGATCGAAGAGACCGGCGTCGCCGCGGGCGTGCTTAACCACCCGGCGAACGGCGTGGCGTGGCTGGCGAACAAGCTCGCGCCGTACGACGTGCAGCTTGAGCCCGGACAAATCATCCTCGGCGGCTCGTTTACCCGTCCGGTTGCCGCCAGCAGAGGCGACACCTTCCATGTTGACTACGGCAACATGGGCTCCATCAGCTGTCGCTTTGTGTAAGGAGGCGACCATGCAAAACGCATTCAAAGCGGCGCTGAAGGCGGGCCGCCCGCAAATCGGTTTATGGCTGGGGCTGACCAGCAGCTACAGCGCAGAGCTGCTGGCCGGGGCCGGTTTTGACTGGCTGCTGATCGACGGCGAGCACGCGCCGAACAGCGTGCAGACCGTCCTGACCCAGCTCCAGGCCATCGCCCCTTATCCCAGCCAGCCGGTAGTGCGCCCGTCGTGGAACGATCCGGTGCAGATCAAGCAGCTGCTGGACATAGGCGCGCAAACCCTGCTGGTGCCGATGGTGCAAAACGCTGACGAGGCGCGGCTGGCGGTAAGCGCCACCCGCTACCCGCCTGCGGGCATTCGCGGCGTCGGCAGCGCCCTGGCGCGCGCCTCGCGCTGGAATCGCATCCCGGATTACCTGCATCAGGCTAACGACGCCATGTGCGTGCTGGTGCAGATCGAAACTCGCGAGGCGCTGAAAAACCTGCCGCAGATCCTGGACGTGGAAGGCGTCGACGGCGTGTTTATCGGCCCGGCGGATCTGAGCGCCGACATGGGCTTTGCCGGCAATCCGCAGCACCCGGAGGTGCAGGCCGCCATCGAGCAGGCGATCGCGCAGATCCTCAGCGCGGGCAAAGCGCCCGGCATCCTGATGGCGAATGAACAGCTGGCGAAACGCTATCTCGGCCTCGGCGCATTGTTTGTGGCGGTCGGCGTAGATACCACCCTGCTCGCCCGCAGCGCCGAAGCGCTGGCGGCCCGCTTTACCGACGTCACCACAGCAGTTGATAACAATAAATCCGTCTACTAAACGTACGATGTGGAGCGCAACATGACGACCTCAACCCTGCATAATAAAGATGTAGAACATCGCGCAATAAATAAGCTGTTCCGTCGTTTGATCGTGTTTCTCTTTATCCTGTTTGTTTTCTCGTTTCTCGATCGCATCAACATCGGCTTTGCCGGGCTGACGATGGGCAAAGATCTGGGCCTCACGTCGACCATGTTTGGCCTGGCCGCGACGCTGTTTTACGTCACCTACGTGCTGTGCGGGATCCCCAGCAACATCATGCTGGCGAAGGTCGGCGCTCGCCGCTGGATCGCCGGGATCATGGTGGTGTGGGGCATTGCCTCCACCTGCACCATGTTCGCCACCAGCCCCGAAACGCTTTACGTCCTGCGCATGCTGGTGGGCATTGCGGAAGCCGGTTTCCTGCCGGGGATTTTGGTCTATCTCACCTGGTGGTTTCCGGCCTATCACCGCGCCCGCGCCAACGCGCTGTTTATGATCGCCATGCCGGTGACCATGATGCTCGGCTCGATCCTCTCCGGGTATATTCTGGCGATGGACGGGCTGTGGAACCTGAAGGGCTGGCAGTGGCTGTTTCTGCTGGAGGGATTGCCATCGGTGGTGCTCGGCGTGGTGACCTGGTTTTACCTCAACGACACGCCGGATCAGGCCACCTGGCTGGATGAAGACGAAAAGCAGGCGCTGAAAACGATGATCGCGCGCGAGCAGGAGGTCGCCATCGCCCAATCCGTCACGCCGCGCTCGACGCTGCGCGAGGTGCTTACGCCCGCCGTGCTGCTCTACACGCTGGCCTACTTCTGCCTGACCAATACGCTGAGCGCGATCAACATCTGGACGCCGCAGATCCTGCAAAGCTTCAACACCGGCAGCAGTAATATCGTGATTGGCCTGCTGGCGGCGATCCCGCAGTTTTGTACCATCCTCGGGATGATCTGGTGGAGTCGCCGCTCCGACAGGCTGAAAGAGCGAAAAAAGCACACCATCCTGCCGTACCTGTTTGCAGCGGCGGGATGGATGCTGGCCTCAGCGACCGATCACAGCCTGATCCAGCTGCTTGGCATCATCATGGCCTCAACCGGATCGTTTACCGCCATGGCGATATTCTGGACCACACCGGACCAGGTTATTAGCCTGCAATCCCGCGCGGTGGCGCTGGCGGTGATCAACGCCATCGGTAACGTCGGATCCGCCGTTAGCCCGCTGCTGATTGGGATCCTGCGCGACGCGACCGGCAGCTTCAGCTCCGGGCTGTGGTTCGTGGCGGGTCTGCTGGTGGTCGGCGCGCTGGTGCTGACGCGTATCCCGATGACGCAGCGGGTTCAACAGAGGAACGATCATGTGCCAGAGCCCTATCGCCAACATTGATATCAGCAAGGAGTACGACGAAAGCCTGGGCACCGACGACGTGCACTATCAATCGTTCGCCCGCATGGCGGCCTTTTTTGGCCGCGACATGCAGGCGCATCGTCACGACCAGTATTTTCAGATGCACTTTCTCGACACCGGGCAGATTGAGCTCCAGCTCGACGACCACCGCTATTCGGTGCAGGCGCCGCTGTTTGTGCTGACGCCGCCGTCGGTGCCGCACGCGTTTATCACCGAATCCGACAGCGACGGGCACGTGCTGACGGTGCGCGAGGATCTCATCTGGCCGCTGCTGGAGGTGCTCTACCCCGGCACGCGGGAAGCGTTCGGCCTGCCGGGGATCTGTCTGTCGCTTGCCGACAAGCCTGACGAACTGGCGGCGCTGAAGCACTACTGGCAGCTCATCGCCCGGGAAACCACGGCGCAGCTGCCGGGCCGTGAGCATACGCTGGTCCTGCTGGCGCAGGCGGTATTTACCCTGCTGCTGCGCAACGCGAAGCTCGACGACCACGCGGCCAGCGGGATGCGCGGCGAGCTGAAGCTGTTCCAGCGCTTTACCCAGCTGATCGACACCCATTACCACCAGCACTGGACGGTACCGGAATACGCCAGCGAACTGCACCTGACCGAATCCCGCCTGACGGACATCTGCCGCCGCTTCGCCAACCGCTCGCCGAAACGGCTGACCTTCGACCGGCAGCTGCGCGAGGCCAGGCGCCTGCTGCTGTTTTCCGACAGCACGGTCAGCGAGATTGCCTGGCAGCTGGGATTTAAAGATCCAGCCTATTTCGCCCGGTTTTTCAATCGCCTGACGGGTTGCTCGCCCAGCGCGTATCGGGCGCAGAAAGTACCGGTTTCCTGAGCGCATCGCGGTATGTAGGGCGGGTAAGCGCAGCGCCACCCGCCAAAAACCCGCACAGATCACAAATCCCAATCCCGCCCGAAAAGTACCCGCCGTTGTCCCAAACGTCCCTTCACGTTCCGCCCCTCTCACGCTTCAATTAAACAACAAAAACAAAACATAAATTTAACAATCATCTTCCGATACGAGGTCCCTATGAAGCCTGAAGATTTCCGCGCTGATGCCAAACGTCCGTTAACCGGCGAAGAGTATTTAAAAAGCCTGCAGGATGGACGCGAGATTTATATCTACGGCGAGCGCGTTAAGGACGTCACCACCCACCCGGCGTTTCGCAATGCGGCGGCGTCCATCGCCCAGATGTACGACGCCCTGCACAAGCCGGACATGCAGGACACGCTGTGCTGGGGCACCGACACCGGCAGCGGCGGCTACACCCACAAATTTTTCCGCGTGGCGAAAAGCGCCGACGACCTGCGCCAGCAGCGCGATGCCATCGCCGAGTGGTCGCGCCTGAGCTACGGCTGGATGGGCCGCACGCCGGACTACAAAGCGGCGTTCGGCTGCGCGCTCGGTGCTAACCCGGCTTTCTACGGCCAGTTCGAGCAGAACGCCCGGAACTGGTACACCCGCATTCAGGAAACCGGCCTGTACTTCAACCACGCCATCGTCAACCCGCCGATCGACCGCCACAAGCCGGCGGACGAGGTGAAGGACGTCTACATCAAGCTGGAGAAAGAGACCGATGCCGGGATTATCGTCAGCGGTGCGAAAGTCGTCGCAACCAACTCGGCGTTGACCCACTACAACATGATCGGTTTTGGCTCCGCGCAGGTGATGGGCGAAAACCCGGACTTCGCGCTGATGTTCGTCGCGCCGATGGATGCCGAAGGCGTGAAGCTGATCTCCCGCGCCTCGTATGAGATGGTGGCAGGCGCAACCGGCTCCCCGTACGACTACCCGCTCTCCAGCCGCTTCGACGAGAACGACGCGATCCTGGTGATGGATAACGTGCTGATCCCGTGGGAAAACGTGCTGATCTACCGCGATTTCGACCGCTGCCGTCGCTGGACGATGGAGGGCGGCTTCGCCCGCATGTACCCGCTGCAGGCCTGCGTGCGTCTGGCGGTGAAGCTCGACTTCATCACCGCCCTGCTGAAGAAATCCCTGGAGTGCACCGGTACCCTTGAGTTCCGCGGCGTGCAGGCGGATCTCGGTGAAGTAGTGGCCTGGCGCAATATGTTCTGGGCGCTGAGCGACTCCATGTGCTCCGAAGCCACGCCGTGGGTGAACGGCGCGTACCTGCCGGACCACGCGGCGCTGCAAACCTACCGCGTGATGGCCCCGATGGCCTACGCGAAGATCAAGAACATCATCGAACGTAACGTGACCTCCGGGCTAATTTATCTGCCGTCCAGCGCGCGGGACCTGAACAACCCGCAGATCGACCAGTATCTGGCGAAGTACGTGCGCGGCTCCAACGGAATGGATCACGTCGAACGCATCAAGATTTTGAAACTGATGTGGGACGCCATCGGCAGCGAGTTTGGGGGTCGTCACGAGTTGTACGAAATCAACTACTCCGGCAGCCAGGATGAGATCCGCCTGCAATGCCTGCGTCAGGCGCAAAGCTCCGGGAATATGGACAAGATGATGGCAATGGTCGACCGCTGCATGTCCGAGTACGACCAGCACGGCTGGACCGTGCCGCACCTGCACAACAACAGCGATATCAACATGCTCGACAAGCTGCTGAAATAGCGCAGCGGGAGGTTACAATGCATTCAGATGAACAACGCCTGCGTTTTCGCGACGCAATGAGCAGCCTGTCGGCGGCGGTCAATGTGGTCACCACAGAGGGCGACGCCGGACGCTGCGGCATTACCGCCACCGCCGTCTGCTCGGTGACGGATACACCGCCGTCGGTCATGGTCTGCATTAACGCCAACAGCGCCATGAACCCGGTCTTTCAGGGCAACGGCAGGCTGTGCGTCAACGTGCTGAACCACGAGCAGGAGATCATGGCCCGCCACTTCGCCGGGATGACGGGGATGGCAATGGAGGAGCGCTTTGCCCTCTCCTGCTGGCAGAAAGGCCCGCTGGGGCAGCCGGTGCTGAAAGGCGCGCTGGCGAGCCTGGAAGGCGAGATTTCCCAGGTGCAAACCATCGGCACGCATCTGGTTTATCTTGTCGAAGTGAAAAACATCATCCTGAGTGACGCGGGACACGGCCTGATCTACTTTAAGCGCCGTTTCCACCCGGTGATGATGGAGATGGAAGCCGTCGTGTGATCCCCCTCGCGCTGGCCTTTTTTCGGGCCAGCGCCGCTTTCTACAAAAATTCCTAAGGTTTCCGCTAAATCACGCCGTTATATATCCATAAGAGAAATTTTCTGTGCCTGAATACTGACATCTCCGGTCAGTGCTTTTGCATTGTTCAGCGCATACCCAATATACAGGAAGACCTTATGGCTAAAACGACGCGGAGCCGCTCGGCTGAACGTCTGGTCGATATTCTCCTTGAGCTACATTTACACGGGGTGGTAAACCGCAGTGCGCTAATGGAGAAATTTAAAATTACCGAGCGTACCGTCTACCGGGATTTAAATGCGCTCTCGCCCATTGTTGAACATACCGGTAACGGGCTATATCGACTGATCCACTCCGCCCAATCTCCCGGCGGGCAGGGATTACATCATGCTCTGGCTAACTTCCTGAATGCCGATAACTTTTTCCCTGAAAGAAATACGGACTTCTGGCAAAAGCTGGAGGCGCGCGTCGACGAAAACCATATTCTTATCCTCGGTAATGACGCAGAGCACACGGTGCAGCGTGATATCCGCCGCCATTTAGCGAAAATCGAGAAATCGATTAAGAACCATAATGTCTGTCAGATCGTTTATAAGGGTAAAACCCGTCTGATTAATCCCTATAAACTCATTAACAAAAAAAATATATGGTATTTACAAGCTACCGAAAATAGCCGATTGAAATCCTTTTCATTAAGCCAGATTAGCTGGTTTGATGTTCAAAAAACCTTTTTTACCCCTGATGAAAATGTTCGGGAACTGCTGGAAAAAAGCCTCGACCCGTGGGTGTCCGAAACTACTTTCACCGTGAAAATATTCATTAAGGATAATATTTCACATTACTTCCTGCGCCGCGATCTCCTGCCGGAACAGGAGCTGCTGGAGGAGCGGCGCGGCGGCGTCACGCTGCGCTGCCAGGCGGCACACGAAAACCAGATCCTGCCGCTGCTGTTCTACTGGCTGCCGAATATTCAGATCCTGGAGCCAAGCTGGCTGAAGGAGAAACTCATCAAGACGCTGGAAAGCTACCTGTCGATGGAGCGCAGCCCGGAAAACCACGTGATCTCAATCACATAATTTTCCCGACCAGCGGCGAGCCTGAACCACTCGCCGCGTCCTTTGACCGCTCATCCATCACTTTCAACCACTCACTCATTTACCGTCCTTTACGCGCGCGCGGATCTGGCACGATCGCTCCAGCATTAATCAATACCTCCTCACAACGAACCCTGACCCTTTTTTCTTTACATAAAAAACCAGGTCTTACTATGGATACTAAAAAACTACTTAAGCACGTGCCCTGGGCCTTACTCGGGATCCTCGGCGCTTTTTGTCTGGCGGTTGTCGCATTACGCCGGGGCGAACACGTCAGCGCCCTGTGGATCGTGGTCGCGTCGGTTTCCGTCTACCTTGTGGCCTATCGCTACTACAGCTTGTACATCGCGCAGAAGGTCATGAAGCTCGACCCGACGCGCGCCACCCCGGCGGTCATTAACAACGACGGCCTGAACTACGTGCCAACCAACCGCTACGTGCTGTTTGGTCACCACTTTGCCGCCATTGCAGGCGCTGGCCCGCTGGTCGGCCCGGTGCTGGCCGCCCAGATGGGCTACCTGCCGGGTACGCTCTGGCTGCTGGCGGGCGTGGTGCTGGCGGGAGCGGTGCAGGACTTTATGGTGCTGTTTATCTCCTCGCGCCGTAACGGCTCGTCGCTGGGTGAGATGATCAAAGAAGAGATGGGCCGCGTGCCGGGAACTATCGCCCTCTTCGGCTGCTTCCTGATCATGATCATCATCCTCGCCGTGCTGGCGCTGATCGTGGTGAAAGCGCTGGCCGAAAGTCCGTGGGGCGTCTTCACCGTCTGCTCTACCGTACCGATTGCGCTGTTCATGGGCATCTATATGCGCTTCCTGCGCCCTGGCCGTGTGGGTGAAGTGTCGGTCATTGGTATCGTGCTGCTGGTCGCCTCCATCTACTTCGGCGGCGTGATTGCGCACGACCCGTACTGGGGCCCGGCGCTGACCTTTAAAGACACCACCATCACCTTCGCGCTGATCGGTTACGCGTTCGTTTCCGCCCTGCTGCCGGTGTGGCTGATTCTGGCTCCGCGCGACTACCTGGCGACCTTCCTGAAAATCGGTGTCATCGTCGGGCTGGCGATCGGGATTGTCATCATCAACCCTGAGCTGAAAATGCCGGCGGTGACTCAGTACATTGACGGCACCGGTCCGCTGTGGAAAGGCGCCCTGTTCCCGTTCCTGTTTATTACCATCGCCTGCGGCGCCGTGTCTGGCTTCCACGCGCTGATCGCCTCCGGCACCACGCCGAAGCTGATGGCTAACGAAACCGACGCGCGCTTTATCGGTTACGGCGCGATGCTGATGGAGTCCTTCGTGGCGATCATGGCGCTGGTTGCGGCGTCGATTATCGAGCCAGGCCTGTACTTCGCGATGAACACCCCGCCGGCGGGTCTGGGCATCACCATGCCAAACCTGCATGAGATGGGCGGGGAAAATACCGCGCTGATCATGGCGCAGCTGAAAGAGGCCAGCGCACACGCGGCGGCGACCGTCAGCTCCTGGGGCTTCGTGATCTCGCCTGAGCAGATCATGCAGACCGCGAAGGACATTGGCGAACCGTCCGTGCTGAACCGCGCAGGTGGCGCGCCGACGCTGGCCGTGGGTATCGCACACGTGTTCCACAAAGTGCTGCCGTGGGCGGACATGGGCTTCTGGTACCACTTCGGTATTCTGTTCGAAGCGCTGTTCATCCTCACCGCGCTGGATGCCGGTACCCGTGCGGGCCGCTTCATGCTGCAGGATCTGCTGGGCAACTTCGTGCCGTTCCTGAAGAAAACCGACTCTCTGGTAGCGGGTGTTCTGGGTACTGCCGGGTGCGTAGGCCTGTGGGGCTACCTGCTGTACCAGGGCGTTGTCGACCCGCTCGGCGGCGTGAAGAGCCTGTGGCCACTGTTCGGTATCTCTAACCAGATGCTGGCAGCCGTTGCCCTGGTGCTCGGTACCGTTGTCCTCGTGAAGATGAAACGCACCAAATACATCTGGGTGACTGTGGTTCCTGCGCTGTGGCTGCTGCTCTGCACCACCTGGGCGCTGGGCCTGAAGCTGTTCAGCACCAACCCGCAGCTGGAAGGCTTCTTCTTCATGGCTAACCAGTACAAAGAGAAGATTGCCGCAGGCGGCGCGGATCTGACCGCGCAGCAGATTGCCAACATGAACCATATCGTGGTGAACAACTACACCAACGCGGGTCTGAGCATTCTGTTCCTGGTGGTGGTGTACAGCATTATCTTCTACGGCATCAAAACCTGGATGAAAGTGCGCAACACCGAAGGCCGTACGGATAAAGAGACCCCGTACGTGCCGGTGCCGGAAGGCGGCGTGAAGACCTCTTCACACCATTAATCTGGTTGTATTCAGCCCCGCTTCGGCGGGGCTTTGTTCTTATCAGGATGGACTATGTTTGGTAACTTAGGCGAAGCAAAAAAATACCTCGGTCAGGCGGCGAAGATGCTGATTGGCATTCCGGACTATGACAACTACGTTGAGCATATGAAGACCAACCATCCGGATAAGCCGTACATGACCTACACCGAATTCTTCCGCGAGCGTCAGGAAGCGCGCTACGGCGGAAGTGGAGAAGGCGGCGTCCGCTGCTGCTAAAGGAGAGACCATGACCCCGATTGCCGTTACCCTGCTGACCGGTTTCCTCGGCGCCGGTAAAACCACCCTGCTGCGCCACATCCTGAACGAGCAGCACGGCTTCAAAATCGCCGTCATCGAAAACGAATTTGGCGAAGTCTCCGTTGACGATCAATTAATCGGAGACCGCGCCACGCAAATCAAAACCCTGACCAACGGCTGCATCTGCTGCACCCGCTCTAACGAGCTGGAAGACGCCCTGCTGGACCTGCTCGACAGCCGCGATCGCGGTGTCATCGGCTTCGACCGCCTGGTGATCGAGTGCACCGGCATGGCCGACCCCGGCCCGATTATTCAGACCTTTTTCTCGCACGATATTCTTTGCCAGCGCTACCTGCTGGACGGGGTGATTGCCCTGGTAGACGCGGTCCACGCCGACGAGCAGATGAACCAGTTCACCATTGCCCAGTCTCAGATAGGCTACGCCGACCGCATTCTGCTGACCAAAACCGACGTGGCAGGCGACAGCGAAAGACTCCGCGAGCGCCTGACGCGCATCAACTCGCGCGCGCCGATTTATACGGTGACGCATGGCGATATCGATCTATCCCAGCTGTTTAACACCAACGGCTTTATGCTGGAGGAGAACATCACCGCAAAACCGCGCTTCCACTTTATGGCAGACAAGCAAAACGACGTGGCGTCGATTGTGGTGGAGCTGGACTACCCGGTGGACATCAGCGAGGTCTCGCGGGTAATGGAAAACCTGCTGCTGTCGTTTGCCGACAAGCTGCTGCGCTACAAAGGCATGCTGTGGATCGACGGCGAGCCGAACCGCCTGCTGTTTCAGGGTGTACAGCGCCTGTACAGCGCCGACTGGGACCGCCCGTGGGGCGATGAAGCGCCGCACAGCGTGATGGTGTTTATTGTATACAGCTGCCGGAAGAAGAAATCCGAGCAGCGTTTGCAGGTCTGAAGAAATAACCGCCTTGCTTCCCCTCTCCCCTGTGGGGAGAGGGGAAGGATGATGGGTAAAATTATTTCAACGCCTCCGGCAGCGTCACAATCCACAGCTCGCTCTCTGACTCCGGCTTCTTCAGCGGCTTCACGCTGAGCGTGGTTTCCACCGGTTTATCATCCAGCGTCAGCTTGCCTTCCTCGTTAACCCGATAGTCCTTGAGCTTTTTGCCCTCGACCGGATGCTGCATCGCCACCTTCACGCCAAAGTCGTTATCGTTCGCCACCGCAAGCCGTTTGCCGTCGATCAGCGCCAGCCCTTCGGCCTTCTCCTGTTTCCAGCCCAGCGCGCGCAGATCGACGACCTGCGTTTTTGCAGCAAGGGTAATGCCGCGCTGCGCCAGGGTTTTCTCATCATCAAACTCCGGGTACTCGCCCGGCTTGTCGAAAGCGGTCAGGTCGCTCGCCTTGCTGAGATCCACCTTGTAGATAAGGTTACGCATCGCGTCATTTTTATCCTCACCCTGTTCAATCAGCAGGATGTGCTGGTCGTCCAGTGCCACGATGTCGCCGATTTTAGCGTCGTTGTTTTTGCTGTAGGCCGCGCTGTCGATGGGGTAGCCGTACATCACCGTTTTCCCGGTCGCCGGGTCGAAGCTGACCAGACGCGTAAACAGCGCCTGCTTTTTGCTCTTACCGTCGATATCCAGCGTGCTTTGCACGGCGGCGATAATCCGCCCGTCCGGCATCCGGGTCAGGCCTTCAAAGCCCCGGTTCGGCTGGCGCCATTTGATAACATTTGGCAGACCGCCCGCGATGGATTTTTCCCCTTCCGCCGCCTGCGGCCCGTGGATCGCCAGAATTTTCCCTTTGCTGTCGACGTTAATCAGGAACGGGCCATACTCGTCGCACAGCCAGAAGCCGCCCTTGCCGTCCGGGGTGATGCCTTCCGTGTCCAGCCCGCGGTTGTCACCCTTCAGAATTTTGAGGGTATCGCTGAACGCCACCTCGTTGGTGGCTCCAATCACGCCGCTTTGCAGCGGCAGGCCGTTAATCTCGCCTTTATCATCATGCAGCGGGCGGGCATCCGTTGCCTCCGCTTTGCCGTTCTGAACGCGAATGGTCATCAGCAGCGGCGCGAAATCCGGCGTGACAAAAATTTTGGCTTCGTTTTTACCCATTTTGGGCGCATCGGCGTTGGGACCGCGATCGGTCACGGTCGCGAAGGTCAGAGCATCGCCCTGCTTGCCCGTAAACAGCAGGCCGGAGCCAATCCCTACCGGGAGTCCATTCGGAAACGCACCGGCAAACGCGCCGCTGTATTTCACGTGTGAGCCGTCAGGGAAGCTGACAACATAGCGCTCAGCCGTGGGCTGCGCCGCCAGGCCAGAGAAAGAGAGCGTACAGCCGATAAGCACAGGAATGATTTTTCTTTTCATATTGTTAGCATCCGGAAAGTGAAGCCCACAACGTAATGAACAAACGTGTCAGAAAAATGACATGGAAAGGAAACGTGGTCGGGCATCTGAACGAATAATGACCATAAAAATGTAAAAATTTGTTTTTTTATGTGATTTTAGAAATGGAATTGGAAATTATTAGAAGCGCAATTAATGCATCTCAAATCACTATCCCTGCCTCGTTCAGATTTCGTTTAGTCAAAAAATTAAACTGTTCCTCAACACCTGAAATTTGCGCGTTGACACGCCGACAACCCAACTTAAGCGTTACAAATAAAGATAAAAGAATTAACAATTACAGCATGAAAAGTCGATTTGCATCACATTTGCAGTCATAAACATCGCTTGTTAAGGTGCTCCCAGATTAATTTGATGATGAGGCACGAAACATGAAAAAACTGAACATTCTTCTTCTTTCTGCACTGACCGCCATCTCGGGTTCCGCACTGGCAATGGGCGGCAGCATTGAGCAGGGTAAAAACTTTACCAACCTCAACCTGGAAATGGGCAAATCCTCATCCGGTGTTTATCTCGAAAGTAACTGGCTGAAAAACACCGACGACGGTACCCAGACCGGTGGCGTGGGCGCAGGCTACAACCTGGAAGTGGGCCCGGTGATGCTGAATGCGGGTGCAAAAGCCATCTACATCGGCCCGAAAAAAGGCGATAACGGCGTGGCCTTCCCGATTGGCGGCGGCGTAAACGTTGCGCTGACCGACAGCATCCACGTCTATGGCGAAGGCTATGCGGCACCAGAAGGCCTGAACAACAGCGTGAAAAACTACGTTGAAGCTAACGGCGGCGTAAGCTGGACCCCAATCAAACCGGTTACGCTGAAAGTAGGCTACCGCCACGTGAGCGTTGACGGCAAAGATGGTCGTCCAAACCACACCCTGATTGATGGCGCATATGTCGGCGGTGGAGTTAGCTTCTGATGAAACACCGCATTACCGCGCTTTGCGTTCTGAGCCTCACGCTGATGCTCACCGGCTGCGTCCAGTACAAATGGGTAAAACCGGGCGTGAGCGACGCTGAGATGAATAAAAAGCTTACGGAATGCGAAGCGCAGGCCCTGATCGATCTGCCTCCGGATAACGTGGTGACCGGTTCGAGCTCGGAAAAAACGGACAAAAAGAACAAGAAAAAGGATATTTCCACGAGCTACACGGTTGAAGACGCGAATGAATATCGCCGGGATACGTTAGTCGACAGCTGCATGTTCAAAAGCGGCTGGGACAAGATCGAAGTACAGTAATCAACTAAAAAAACCTGCCAACCGGCAGGTTTTTTTATTACCTCTTACTTACGCACCACCACCAGCTTCTGGTTCACAAACTCTTTGATCCCCAGATCCGACAGCTCGCGTCCGTAGCCGGAACGCTTCACGCCGCCGAACGGCAGCTCTGCTGCGGTATCGGTGAGCCAGTTGATGTACACCATCCCGGTCTCGATCCGCGACGCCATTTTCTTCGCGCGCTCGATGTCCTGGCTGAACACCGCCCCGCCCAGGCCGTAGTGGGAGTCGTTCGCCAGCGCGACCGCCTCGTCGTCGTTTTTCACCACGTACATCTGCGCCACCGGGCCGAAAAACTCTTCGAAGTACGCCGGGTTCTCACGCGATATATTCGTCAGGATCGTCGGTTCGAAGAAGCTCCCGTCGCGCTGCACCGGCTTGCCGCCATAGTGCAGCGTGGCACCGTTTTTCACCGCCTCGTTAACCTGTTTGGTCAGCGTTTCCAGCGCATCTTTGGAAGAGAGCGGCCCCAGCGTGGTGCTCTCGTCCAGCGGATCGCCAATCTTCACCTGCTTAAACGCCTCGGTAAATTTGCTGAGGAAGGCATCCGCAATCTTTTCATGCAGGATAAAGCGCTTCGCCGCGGTACAAACCTGCCCTGCGTTGTTGAGCCGCGCATTCACGCCAATCTTAACCGCTTTATCCAGGTCCGCGTCGTCCAGCACCACAAAGACGTCGTTACCGCCCAGTTCGAGGGTCGATTTCTTAATGTGCTTCGCCGCCTGCGCGGCCACCACGCTGCCCGCCTTTTCGGAGCCGGTTAGCGCTGCGCCCTGCACGCGATCGTCTGCGATGATATTCGCCACCTGTTCCGACGAGATAAACAGGTTCGTCCACGCCCCTTCCGGCGCGCCCGCCTCGCGCACCAGATGTGCAAAGGTCTCGGCGCAGTGCGGCACGATGCTGGCATGCTTGGCGATAACGGGGTTACCCGCCGCCAGGTTTGGTGCCAGGACGCGCATCAGCTGGTAGTACGGGAAGTTCCACGGCTCGACGGCCATCAGCACGCCGATGGGGTGATGCTCCACCCACGCTTCCCCAAGTTCAGAGTCGTACTTCACCGGGGCGAGGAACTGCTTCGCGTTGTCGGCGTAGTAGCGGGCGATCTGCGCACAAAGCTTCACCTCGCCGCGGCTCTGTTCGATGAGCTTACCCATCTCCTGGCTGGCGATTTTGGCCAGATCCTCCACGCGCTCGTCGATCAGGTCGGCAAGCTTATGCAGCACCGGCAGGCGCTGGCTGATGTCGCCTTTCGCCCATTCCGAATGGTAAAGCGCATCGGCCGCCTTGAGCGCCGCTTCGATATCCGCGTCGGTATGTGAGGGGTATTCTTTGATGAGCTGGTTAGTGGCAGGATTTACTGTCTGATAAGCCATATCGAATCTCCATGTTTTACCGCTTAGGGTATTAAGGGTAGTCAACATGACTGGCTGTGGACGTAAAGTTGGGTATATCCGGAAGGTTCTGAGTTAAGCAGTGCCGGACGGTTCGCTGACGTGGTATAAAAAACGTCCAGAAGGAGTTTCCATGACCGATACCCGACACGTTCGCCAGACTTTTCACCGCGCCAGGGGCCTTGAGCTGCGCAGCACCTGGCAGAGCACGCAGGCGTACAAACGCCACTGTCACCCTCAACTCTCCATCGGCGCGATTGTTGAGGGCCAGACCTGCTGCGTGTGCCATGACCAAGAGTACATTCTTCATCCCGGGGACCTCATTGCGATCCCGGCTTATGTGCCGCACAGCTGCAACCCCGTCGACGGGCAGCCGCGCAGCTACCATATGCTCTATATCGACACCGATCTTCCTCTGGCGCTACAGGTGATTCGTAACCCTGCCCTGTTTGCCCATTACCTGGACGTCGTTAAGACAATGTCTCCAGCGTCCGTGGAAGCGCTGCTTTCTGCCCTTCCCCGCTGCGTGGATAACGCAGACGCGCTTCGCCCAACCAGCCAGCAGGTTCAGGAGGCGTTTCTTTCCAATCTCACCAGCCCGCCCTCTCTCGACGAACTTGCCCAACGCTTCTCGCTGCGCAAGGAGACGCTGATCCGCACCTTCCGGCAGGACACCGGCCTGACGCCGGGCAGCTTCCTCAACATCTCCCGCGTGGAGTTCGCCAAAGCGCGGCTACGTGCCGGGGACGACATCGCCGACGTCGGCTACCAGAGCGGCTTTGCCGACCAGAGCCATTTTCATAAGACCTTCGTCAGCTATACCGCCGCCACGCCGCGCCAGTACGCCACGGGCCGATCAATATCAGACAATAAATAGGTTCTGCAGCGCCGTAGCCTGTCCTCAGATGGTTAACTGAGGTCGCTATGGAACTGTTCTTCCCTTCCGCTTTTCTCGCTCTGGTGCTGGCGCATTTTGTTGCGCTGTTGAGCCCGGGTCCGGATTTTTTCCTGCTTGTGGGCTACGCGGCGCGCTATCGGCTGCGCGGCAGCGCCGGGCTGTGCGTCGGCATCGCCGCGGGTAACGCGCTCTATATTGTTCTGGTGATTATCGGCTGGAGCGCGCTGCGCCAGTTTACGTGGCTGTTTACGCTTATCGAGGTATGCGGGGCGCTGTACCTGCTGTGGATCGGCTCGCATCTTGTGCGCAGCCAACCGCAGGCACTGGCGCTGAATGAACCCCGTCAGCGCTGCCCCTCGCTGCGCAAGCAGATCCTGCTGGGGCTCGGCTCGGCGCTGCTTAATCCGAAGAACGCGTTGTTCTATCTGGCGCTGATGACGGCGCTACTGGGACCGGACGTGACGCTGCTTCAGCAGTCGACCTGCGGTCTCTGGATGGTGATGGTGGTGCTGGTATGGGATCTGGCGCTGGTGTCGCTGATGGGTTTGCCCGCGGTCCAGCAGAAGCTCAGCCGTGCGCTGTGGCTGATAGAGCGCACGGCGGGGGTGGTGCTGATGGGGTTTGGCGGGTGGGTGCTGTGGCGATTATGCGTTAATGCTATATAACCAGACTCCATCATTTATTTTGAAAAATACATTCATTAAATCCATAAATCACTGCAATATATATACATAACATACTGATTTAGATCGGTTTTTAGTGATCAATGGTTTTGATCATGATAAAAAGAGGGTTTTAATTGATCATCAAAATGCCTTAAAAATGGGCAAGGACGCTTTTATGAGTACCCTGAATTTCTCCCAAACGGCAGCCTTTATCTGGTCTGTCGCCGATCTGCTGCGCGGTGATTTTAAGCAATCTCAATATGGCCGCATTATTCTTCCGTTTACCCTGCTGCGCCGCCTGGAATGCGTGCTTAAAGAGACGAAAGAGGCCGTCGTTATTGAGGCTCAAAAAGTTCGCTCTTCTCCCCTACCGGAAGAAGCGAAAGAAAAGTTAATTCTGCGCGCCACCAACGGGCTGACGTTCTTTAACGCCTCGCCGCTGGACCTGAGCAAAATGGGGCAAAACGACATCAAGGCCAACCTGGAAAACTACATCCAGTATTTTTCCAGAGACGCGCGGGAGATTTTCGAGCACTTTAAATTCAGCGAATTCATTGGGTTGCTGGACGATGCTAATCTCCTCTACAAAGTGGTGCAGAAGTTTGCCACCACCGATCTCAGCCCGCGGGCCATCTCCAACCATGATATGGGGCTGGTCTTTGAAGAGCTAATCCGTCGTTTCGCCGAAAGCTCCAACGAAACCGCCGGTGAACACTTCACGCCGCGCGATATCGTGCGCCTCACCACTTCGCTGGTGTTTATGGAAGATGACGAGGCGCTCACCAAAGAGGGCGTTATTCGAACTCTTTACGACCCAACGGCGGGTACGGGAGGCTTTCTCTCGGCCGGGATGGAGTATGTTCACGAGCTGAATCCAAAAGCGGTAATGCGCGCGTTTGGGCAGGAGCTGAACCCGGAATCCTACGCCATCTGCAAGGCCGACATGCTGATAAAGGGTCAGGACGTCAGCCGCATCAAGCTGGGTAACACCCTTTCTAACGATCAGCTTCCTGCCGACCGCTTTGATTACATGCTGTCGAACCCGCCGTTTGGCGTGGACTGGAAGAAGATCGAAGCCGACGTTAACAACGAGCATCGCAAAGGATTTGATGGCCGTTTCGGGCCTGGCCTGCCGCGCGTTTCCGATGGCTCACTGCTGTTCCTGCTGCATTTAATCAGCAAAATGCGCGATGCCGATACCGGCGGGCGCATCGGGATCATCCTCAACGGTTCGCCACTGTTCACGGGCGGCGCGGGCAGCGGCGAAAGCGAGATCCGCCGCTACATCCTTGAAGCCGATCTACTGGTAGGGATCGTCGCCCTGCCCACCGACATGTTCTACAACACCGGGATCGCCACCTACGTGTGGATCCTGTCGAACAAAAAGGCGGCGGAGCGTAAGGGCAAGATCCAGCTGATCGACGCCAGCAAGCTGTGCAGCAAAATGCGTAAGTCATTGGGCGCTAAGCGCAACATGATGAGTGAGGAAGACATTCGGCTCATTACTCGCACCTTTGGCGACTTCGACGTCGTGGAAGTTAAAAACGCCGATGCAGAACGCACCCTGGCCTGCAAGATATTCAACAGCACCGACTTTGGTTTCCGCCGCCTGACCATTGAGCGCCCGCTGCGTCTGACGGCCCAGGTCACGGATGAAGCCATTGGCGCGCTGCGCTTTGCGCCAAAACCGCTCAATGCACCAATGATGTGCCTGTACGACGCGTTCGGGGCTTTCTGGCAGGACGAGAACTACGGCAGTTTTGCGGAGTTCGAGCCGGAAGCACGCGCCATTATCAAAGCCGAATTCTCCGAGCTTAAAGAGAAGCAGATTAAAGATCTGCTCGACGCAACGCTGTGGCAACACCAGCGCGCGCTAATGGTAAAAGCGCAAAAAATCCAGTCGGCGCTGGACAGTAAAGCAGGCGGTCGCGCTCAGCCGAGCGATGATTTCAATCAGTTCCAGCTGACGCTCAAAGAGGCGTTCAAAGCTGCCGCGGTGAAGCTTGATGCCAAAGAGCATAAGCAGTTTATCGAGGCCATCACCCGCAAAAACCCGGACGCGGAGCCGGTCGTTAAAAAGGTGCTCAAGGAAGATGCGCAGCCGCTGTACGGCGCGTTTTCGTACCGCGGACAGGTGGTGGAATTTGAACAGGACGCAGACCTGCGCGACAACGAGAACGTGGCGCTCGATCCGTCTGTTTCGACCAGCGATTTGATTGAAGGCTATGTGAAGGCGGAAGTGCTGCCGCACGTGCCGGACGCCTGGATTAATGCCGACAAGCGCGACGCCCGCGACGGCGAGGTTGGCGTTGTCGGGTATGAGATTCCGTTTAACCGACATTTTTATGTCTATAAGCCACCGCGCCCGCTGGAGGAGATTGATGCGGAGCTGGATGCGCTGAGCGCGGAGATTATGAAGCTGCTGCAGGAGGTACACTCCTGATGGCTAAGTATAAGGCGTATCCGGAATATAAGGATTCTGGGGTTATATTTTTAGATAATCCACCTTCTCATTGGCATACAATTAAAATTAAGCATTTATTAAAACTTAAGAATGAGATAGTCGGTAATAATCATACCAACTTCACTTTGTTATCACTAACTTTAAATGGAGTTATTACTAGAGATATTTCTTCCGGTGAAGGGAAAATCCCTGAAAGCTTTGCAACATATCAACGCGTTGAAAGAAACGATTTAATTTTTTGTCTATTTGATATGGATGAAACACCTAGAACTGTAGGATTAAGTTCACAAAGCGGAATGATCACCGGAGCATACAATGTTTACAAATGCAATAACAAAGCAGACCCGTCATTCATTTATTATTACTTCTTGTACATCGACTCATTTAAAAGGTTAAAACCTTACTATACTGGATTACGTAAGGTAGTAAGAAGTGAAACATTTGATTCACTTAAACTACATTTACCTTCTATCAAAGAACAGTTAAAGATTGCTATTTATCTTGGGCATCAAATAACCAGCATAAATGGGTTAATCGAAAAACAACTACAACTCATCGAACTACTAAAAGAAAAACGTCAGGCAGTAATTAGCCATGCCGTAACTAAAGGGCTAAATCCTGATGTTCCGATGAAAGATTCTGGGGTTGAGTGGTTGGATCGAATTCCTGAACACTGGAATATAATCCAGGTAGGAAGGTTATATAATAGAATAAAACGTACCGGAAAAGCAGATAAAGAGCTGTTATCAGTTTACAGAGAACATGGTGTCATACCAAAATCCAGCAGAGATGATAATAATAACAAACCCTCTGATGATTTATCTCAATACCAGTTAGTTAAAATTGACGACTTAGTGTTAAATAAAATGAAAGCATGGCAAGGTTCAATAGCCATTTCAAAATTTGAAGGGATTGTAAGCCCTGCATATTTTGTATACACACCCCAGAAATCAATAAATGAATTAGCTCAGAGTCAATATATACATCACCTGCTAAGAAATACGCTATACATTACCCAATACTTATGTCGTTCTAAAGGCATACGCATTAATCAATGGGATTTAGATCCTGAAGAATTTAAAACAATTCCCGTACTTTTACCTCCTAAAACGGAGCAAAAAGAAATTCATGAAATGATTGATAATGAAACTAAAAAAATCGACACCCTCATCCAAAAACAACTCCAGCAAATTGAGCTTCTGAAAGAACGTCGCACCGCCCTGATCGCCGCCGCCGTCACCGGCAAAATCGATCTCCGCAACTGGACACCTCCCGCCAGCAGCACCGAAGCATACCTCACCGCTGAGGAGGCCACAGCATGATCGCCGACGTCACCAAAGAAGCCAATCTACAGGCCGATATCATAATCCAGATGTGCCAGAACGGCTGGATCCCCGGCACTGGCAGCAAGTACGATCGCGAACGCGCGCTCTATCCGCAGGATGCGCTGACGTTTGTCCAGATCACCCAGCCGCAAGAGTGGGAAAAATTCACCCGCATCTACCCCAACGACACCGAGCGTCATTTTCTCGATGCGCTGGTCGCGCAGCTTAAAAAAGCCGATGCCAACGCCACCGATCTCCAGTCCCGGACCTACGGTACTCTGGGGGTGCTGCGCCACGGCATCAAAAGCCATAATGCGCGCTTCTCATTATGCCAGTTCAAGCCGGATCACAACCTCAACCCGGACACCCTTGCGCGCTATCGGCAGAACATCTGTCGAATCGTCCCCGAACTGGTTTACAGCCCCCACGCGAGCGGTACCGATGCGGAGGCCAAAGCCAAACGCTGGCGCATCGATCTGGTGTTGTTTATTAACGGCCTCCCCGTCGCAACGCTTGAGCTGAAATCCGAGTTCAAGCAGACGGTCAGCAGCGCCATTAACCAGTATAAAAAAACGCGCCTGCCAAAAGATCCGGCGACCAACAAGCCTGAGCCGCTGCTGACCTTCAAGCGCGGTGCGCTGGTGCATTTCGCCGTCAGCCAGTATGAGGTCTACATGACCACCCGGCTTGCTGGCGATGACACGTTCTTTCTGCCATTCAACAAAGGCACTAAAGAGGGAGGTGCGGGTAACGATATCCCGGAGGATAACCATGAATACGCCACCAGCTATCTCTGGAATGAAGTATTACTCCCTGACAACCTGCTAAAAATTCTTGCCTGCTTTGTCCATCTGCAAATCGAGGAGAAAGAGGACTGGGACGGTAAAAAGGTCAAAAAAGAGAGCCTGATCTTCCCGCGTTATCATCAGTGGGACGTGGTGAACAAGCTTATTGCCGCCGCAGTCGAAGAAGGCACCGGCAACAAATACCTTATCCAGCACAGCGCCGGATCCGGGAAATCGAACTCCATCGCCTGGACGGCGCATCAGCTCTCCTGCCTGCATAACGAAAAGGGTGAAAAACGCTTCCACTCGGTGATCGTTGTGACTGACCGCACCGTGCTGGATGACCAGCTGCAGGACACCATCTATCAGTTTGAACATGCGGACGGCGTGGTCGGACGAATCAACAACCGCGAGGGCGAAGGGTCGAAATCGGAGAAGCTCGCCAGCGCGCTGGAGCACTCACAGCCCATCATCATCGTTACTATCCAGACCTTCCCGTTCGTACTTAAAGCAATTGAAAACAGCACCAGCCTAAAAGAGCGAACCTACGCGATCATCGCAGATGAAGCGCATTCTTCCCAGAGCGGCTCCACGGCGCGCCAGCTGAAAGAAGTGCTGATGAGCGAAGGGGCCGACGACGATGTGGTCCTGACCTCTGAAGATATCCTCGACGCCACCCTTGCCGCACGCAGCGGGAGCAGCAACCTTAATTTCTACGCCTTCACCGCGACGCCGAAGGCGAAAACCCTGGAGCTTTTTGGCCGCCGACCCAACCCGCACGAACCCGCGTCCAGGACCAACAAACCTGCGGCATACCATGTTTACTCCATGCGCCAGGCCATTGAGGAGGGCTTTATCCTCGACGTGCTGAAGAACTACACCAATTACAAAGTCGCCTATAAGCTGCTGCAAAAAATGGGTGATAAAGACCAGGAAGTGGACAGCAATCGGGCGAAGATCAGGCTCAACCAGTGGGTGACGTTGCATGAACACAATGTCGCGCAAAAGGTAAAAGTCATCGTTGAGCACTACCGTCAGCATGTGATGCATCTGCTCGGCGGGCAGGCGAAGGCGATGGTAGTGACCAGCTCGCGCAAGGCTGCGGTGCGCTACAAGCTGGCTTTCGATAAATACATCGCTGAAATGGGCTACGGAAAAATCGCCGCAATGGTGGCATTCTCAGGCGAAGTCAAATTCCAGGAAAATGACATGAACGACCTCGCGCTGTTGCACCAGAAATTTACTGAAATCAGTATGAACCCGGCGCTCAAAGGCCGCGATATGCGTAAGGCGTTTGATACTGATGACTATCAGGTGATGCTGGTGGCCAACAAATTCCAGACCGGCTTCGACCAGCCGAAGCTGTGCGCCATGTACGTGGATAAAGCGCTTGGCGGCGTGGAGTGCGTACAGACGCTGTCACGGCTGAACCGAACCTACCCCGGTAAAAAGGAATCCGGCACTTTTGTACTCGATTTTTATAACGAGCCTGACGATATCCTCGCGGCCTTTCAGCCCTACTACCAGACGGCAGAATTGACCGATGTCAGCGATCCAGGTCAGGTTTTCGATCTGTACGAGAAACTTCGCGCAATGGGCATATTTTTATGGCACGAAGTCGAACAGCTTTGTGAGGCTTTTTACAGCAAGAAAAAATCGAATGCGAAGATCAGCAACATCTGCCTGCCCGCAGTAAACCGCTGGGCAATGCGGTATACCTCCGCGAAAGAGGCGTATATCAGCGCCAAACAGATCTATGAGTTAACGAAAAGGGATTCCCCTAATCCCATTTTGCTCGCCAACGCGGAAAACAGTTTTAAAGCCTGCAAGCAGGAAAAAGATCGTCTCGAGATCTTCAAAAAAGATCTCGGCAGCTTTGTACGCTTTTACGAATTTATGTCCCAGATCGTCGCCTACGATGACAAGTCGCTGGAGAAGTTAAGCCTTTATTGTCGTCACCTTCGCCCCTTGCTGCGCGAAGAGTCGATAGATGAAGATGACGTCGATCTTTCCAATGTTGAAATGAGCCACTATCGGCTTTCAAAGATCCAGGAGCAGCATATTAAGCTTCAGGAGGATGCAGCAGAGTATAAGCTCAACCCGGTTAATGACGTCGGCACTGCAAAAGCAAAAGATAAGAAAGAGGAGTTTTTGTCGCAGGTGCTGTCACAGCTTAACGAGTTGTTTATCACCGAAAACCTGACCGATAAAGACATGCTCAACTACGCCTTCGTGGTATACGATAAGCTTGCAGAAAACAAACTTGTCATGACCCAACTCGACAACAACACCCGTGAGCAGGCGATGCTGGGCGACTTTACGAAAGCCATTGATGATGCCGTGATGGACAGTAATGAAGCGCACAAGGAGATGATGATGCAGTACTTATCGTCCCCTGACGTTGCCAAAGGGTTTGCTCACCTGATGTATGACATCGCAAAAATGCGCAGAGAATTGACTCATGAGTGATATCCAGCTGTTCCGTTACAGTGCTAGCGGCGTAAAAGAACTTTCCGGGAAAGCAATAACCATCGAAAAAGAGCTGCAATCCTTGATCGAATCCCGAATGGAGACTTTTCTCGGGGTTCGTTTTCTCGACAGTGAATACAGCACCGGTAAGACTCACCGTGGACGTATTGATTCACTGGGGTTGGACGAAAATAACTGTCCGGTCATTATCGAATACAAACGTCACAGCAACGAAAATGTGATCAACCAGGGGCTGTTTTATCTGGACTGGCTCCTCGATCATAAGGCTGAATTTAAGTGGCTGGTAATGGAGAAGCTCGGCAAAGAGACGGCGGAGGCTATCGACTGGTCAGGTACGCGCCTGCTTTGTATTGCCGCTGATTTCAATAAGTATGACGAACATGCCGTACAGCAGATTAACCGCAATATCAGCCTGATTCGTTACAAGCTTTTTTCTGACGACCTGCTAATGTTCGAACTGGTCAATGCCGTGGTTGAAAACGCGTTCTCGGAAGCAGCAAACGATACGCTAACCTCAACCTCAGGCAAGCGTAACACACGAACGCATAGCGAACAGCTCGCCAGCGCGTCCACAAAATTAGCCACCTTATTCGAGCAGCTAAAAAGCTACGTCCTGTCTCTTGGCGATGAAGTGCAATACAAAGAGCTGAAGCTATACGGCGCATTCCGTCGTCTGAGGAATTTTGTTTGCGCCGGCGTTTACCCCGTCACCGATCCCCATATCCGCTTATGGCTGAAACTGGATCCTGAGCATATTCAGCTGGAAGAGGGGTTTAGCCGGGATGTAACGCATATTGGGCACTGGGGAACGGGCAACGTTGAGCTGGTCGTTCGCAATGAAAATGACCTCATGAAAGCGAAACTGCTCATCGAAAAGGCTTATCAGGAGAACTGATACTCATTTGTTCCAGGGTCAAAAGCGTTACATTCTGTTCGTCAGAATGCGTTCATGCTCCGGGGAAAATTTTCTCCCGGAGCTGGCTAATCAAGCCCCTAACCGGTAATCCCAGTCATCCGAATGAATAACGTTACCGTCACGGTAATGCCAGGTAATCTTTTCATAACGAAGCAAAACGAGCTCAAGATGCCCCTGCTTTTCATGGTAAGTCTCTTTCACGTCATGCATTAATGAAAACACCGTGACGACCTTCACCGCTTCCAGCGTTATTGTGAAATAAATTTCTTCCTGACCGGCATCATTGATTCTGTACAGGTCGATAGTCGCTTTCCTGAGCGTACCGCCCGTGCTAAGCGCTTTATAGAGAAAAACGCTGGAGGCATCAATTTCCTTTTCAATAAGAAAGGGACGATGCTGGCGTTTACTCAATGCTCTGCCATTATGCAGGTCAGAATTATAGCTTACGTTATGATAGAGCCCTAAAACCTCAATTTGGTTTTCACGGTCTTTAACTATCACGCTCCCTTTTATGATATTACCCGCATCGTCAGTTAATGACATATATCCCGGAATGGCCATTTAAATATCCTTATCGAATGGAACAGAGTGTTCAAGGGTGGCGATCATAACGGCGAGACATCTTTTACCCTTTGGGCTTTTAACTTTAAACATCTCCCTGATTGAATCGACATAAAGCTTATTACTCTCTGCTTCCGTCTCGGGGAAATTGGCAAAAGCGCAGACTTGTTCAATAGTGAGCAACGGTTTATCGTCATTTAAGATTGCTAAAACACCCTCAGGGTTATGCGGGATGGCTTCAGAAAGCGATGCCTTTAAATCTTCAGCCGTACTGGCGTCCACTCCGGGCTCAAGAGCACTCGCCACGGCTAACCATGCCTGAGTTCCTTTACCTATCTCTGGAATGACATGATTCCACCATTCCGACTCACCGCTATCATTAGCATACAACTCTGCTACAACACTTCTTGCACCTTTATCGTTTATCATCTGGATAATCTGCGCAGGAGTGTGTTTTTTGGCAAAGAGAGCCATCGGAGCACATAAGAAGAGTAGTGCAATCATATATTTCATTATCGCACCACCAGTATTGTGTCACCCGAATCATAAATAATATGACGCTTGTCCTGGCCGTTCATAATGATGCAGCCTGCTGATGCAGAACCTGGCGGCTGACCTTTTTTATCACCATGAATTTGAAAATGATCTCTACCAAAGGTATTGGTCCCCGCTATAGGCTCAAGAATAATGGCCTCAGCACTTTTATGATTATTCCATCCGGAAATAAAATAAATACCTCTGGGAATGGGTCCTCTGTTTCGTTGACTTTCACACTCTGGCTTATCTTTCGATTCACCCGCACCGCTGTAGCAGTTAGCGACAAACACACCATTATGACTCAATATCCCTGTCGAAACTTTATACTCCCATGTCATCAATACCGTCTCCTTTCATGAATAGTCCTTTATCTTATGGCTAATAAGAGCGTTAAAATGATTACGATGGTCACAAAACATCACGTCCACAATAAATAAGCACAAAAAATATAGAAAAATTAATAATAGATAATTTTGATGTATATAATTTTTATATAAAAGCCGTGTGTTCAGGCAGAGATTGCGTCTCCTCCTTACACCAGCTTTGCACTTTTGGTTCACTTGCCTCTATCCTTAACCCATGGAAAAAATCGCTGAACTCAAACGCGCCAAGCTGCTGGCGCTGTCGCTGCTGCTGATTGCCGCCGCGGCCTTTGTCACCACCCTCTTCCTGCCGCAGACCTTCTGGGTGCGCGGCGTCAAAGCCATTGCCGAGGCGGCGATGGTCGGCGCGCTGGCGGACTGGTTTGCCGTCGTCGCGCTGTTCCGCCGGGTTCCCATTCCGTTTATCTCACGCCATACGGCGATTATCCCGCGCAATAAGGACCGAATCGGCGACAATCTTGGCCAGTTCGTGCAGGAGAAGTTTCTTGATACTCAGTCGCTTGTGGCGCTGATCCGCCGCTATGAGCCAGCGCAGATGATTGGCGCCTGGTTCAGCAAGCCCGACAACGCCCAGCGTGTCGGGCTGCATCTGATGCAGGTGATGAGCGGTTTTCTCGAGCTGACCGATGACGGACGTATTCAGCGCCTGCTTAAACGGGCGGTGCATAAGGCCATCGACAAGGTCGATTTCACCGAAGCCAGCGCCGTCATGCTGGAGAGCATGACCAAAAACAACCGCCATCAGGTACTGCTGGACGCCATCATCAACCGGCTGATTACCCTGATTCAGCGGGAAAGCACGCGGGAGTTTATTGCCGATCAGATTGTCCACTGGCTGAAAACCGAACACCCGCGCAAGGCGATGGTGCTGCCTACCGAATGGCTGGGCGATCAAAGCGCGGAGATGGTGTCGAACGCGGTGAACACGCTGCTGGACGATATCAGCCACGACCGCACGCACCAGATCCGCCAGGCGTTCGACCGCGCCACGCTGAAGCTTATCGACAACCTGAAAAACGATCCGGAAATGGCGGCGAAAGCCGACAACATCAAGCACTACCTGAAAAACGATGAGGCGTTTAACCGCTATCTGGGCGAGATGTGGGCTGACCTGCGCCAGTGGCTGAAGGCGGATATGCAAAGCGAGGACTCGCGCGTGAAGCAGCGCATCGCCAACGCCGGGCTGTGGTTTGGCGAAACGCTAACAAACGACGCCAGCCTGCGCGCGTCGCTGAACGAGCATCTGGAGCAGGCCGCGCACCGCGTCGCACCGGATTTCGCCGCGTTCCTGACCCGCCACATAAGCGACACGGTCAAAAGCTGGGACGCCAAAGACATGTCCCGCCAGATTGAGCTGAACATCGGCAAAGACCTGCAGTTCATCCGCGTCAACGGCACGCTGGTGGGCGGGACGATAGGCCTAATCCTGTTCTTACTCTCGCAAGTCCCAACGCTTATCCATTCAGCGTCCTGAGGATCAGCGCCTTCATGCTGGTAATAGCTGCATCGGGGGAGGCGCTCCCCTGATGCAGCGCGATCCCCAGCTCTCCTGCATCTGGCAGCAGGTGGCTGTCGATCCGTAACGTCTCGGGCAGACCAATACGCGTGCGGAGCGTAATACCCAGCCCCGCGCTAACTCCCGCCCACAGCCCGCTCAGGCTATAGCTGGTATAAGCGATACGCCAGGGAATACCTGCGGCATCCAGTGCCGCGATGGCCCGGCTTCGCAGGAGGCAGGGCGCGTCAAACATCACCAGCGGCAGCGGCTCACCTCGTTGCAGAAGGACCTCAATGTCCTCGCGGGACCGGCAAATCCATGCCAGCGATTCGCTTCGCACGTAGTCGCCTTCTCGACCTTCCTGCCAGACCAGCGCCAGATCGAGTTCATTCGCCGCCACGCCGCGCAGCAGCGGCGGGTTGCGATCGACGCGTGCCGTCATGCGAAGCTCAGGGTGTTGTCTGTGAAAATCGCCGAGGACCTTCGGCATCACGGACTCGCCAAAGTCCTCCTGCATACCCAGCCGCACCTCGCCCTGAAGCAACTCACCTCTGATAGCCCGGAGCGCTTCATCATTTAATACCAGCATGCGTCGGGCGTAGCTCAGCAGAATTTCACCCTCTCGGGTCAGTGCCAGCGTACGCCCCTGCTTAACGGTCAGAGCCATGCCACACTGCTGCTCCAGCTTTTTTAACTGGGCACTGACCGCAGAGGTGGACCGACACAGCCTGTCCGCCGCCTCGGCAAAACTGGCGGACTGAATCCCCTCCACAAAGCTGCGCAGCGCGTCCAGGTCTAATGCTGAAAAGCGTTTATCCATATCATCCTCATTTTCAGGACATTCAGTCCTGAACATTGCGATTTTATTTATGGTGGCAGCCTGCGAGAGTGATTTCCAGACGACAGGAGGAATAAAAATGAGCACAACACTGAATCGCGACACGCTTGCGCAGGTTTCCCCTAAGCTGGCGGAACTGAGCCAGCAGGTCCTTTTTGGCGATATCTGGCAGCGTCCGCAGCTAGCCCCGCGGGATCGCAGTCTGATCACGCTTGCCGCGCTGGCAGCCCTGGGGCGCACCGCGCAGCTTCCCTGGCATATCGGCTTCGCCCGGCAAAACGGCGTGACGGACGACGAAATAGCCGAAGCGTTTACCCATCTGGCGTTTTACGCAGGCTGGCCGGCCGCCGTCAGCGCGCTGAGCAGCCTTGCAGAGGAGAAACAGTAATGCCGTTTGTTCGTATCATGACGGGTGACCGCTATAGCGAGATGCAGCAAAAGCAGATCTCGGACATTCTGCACCAGGCGCTGACGGAAACCTTCGCCGTTCCTGCACAGGACAGGTTCCATTTTTTTGAATGCTTCGCGGCCGGGGATCGATACATTGATCGGCACTATCTCAGCACGGGCAGAACGGAGGGGGCGATACTGTTTAATATCGTTGCTGGTAAGCCGAGGAGCACTGAACAGAAATCTGCCCTCTACCATCAGCTGGCTGCGCAACTGAATGAGAAGATGGGCATTGACGGTGGAGACGTGATGGTCGTTATCCAGTTTACGGCCGCTGAGGACTGGAGCTTCAGTGGCGGCAAACGCTATCAGCCCTGAATGACGTAGCGCGTGGCGGCGAAACGGTTCAGGATCAAATGCACCAGAAAGACCATCGTCAGCGTCGCCACCAGCGAAAAGGTCACGGAGGTGATGCGATAGAGATCGCTGAACACCAGGTCGCTGTCCGGGTGCATGTTCTGCCCGAACATAATGCCGATGGTCGTGATGCTGGAAAACCCCACGCCCGCGCCCACTTTCTCCATCACGTGCAGCCGCGCGCCAAACGCAAGGCCGAGGCCAATCAGCGGCATCATCAGCAGCATATGGCTGCTGTGATCGTAGAGGATAAGCTGCACCACCAGAATGTAGAGGCAGCCCAGCACTACCCCGACCACGCGCCAGATGGAGCTCATCACCGCGCCGCGGTAGTGCATAGGGAACAGGATCAGAATCCCTGCCATCAGCGCCGAGAGCGAATCGCTTAAGTCGCTAATCTGAAACACCACGAAAATCATCGTCGCGACGCTGCCGGAGAGCAGCAACTCGTGGCGCACGCGGGCGTCGTCTTTCTCAATCAGCGGCGGCGGCTTGCGGGGCTCCACGTCCGGCAGCAGGTAGTTCATCAGCGCGCTCAGGCACACCGCCATCACGCTCGCTTCAATGTTGGAAAACAGCAGCGTGTGCCAGTTGGTGGTGGGGTAGCTCATAAAGTTGAGCATTACGCTCTGGCACACAACGCCCATCGAGCCGAACAGGAACAGCGGCCCTTTGCTCATAAAGCGAAAACGCATCACGTAAAGGGCAAATACCACCAGCGTCATGATGACCGGCCATTGGGAAAGATAGCCGATGATAATCACCATTTCGACGCAGTTCAGCGATGCGCTGAAGAAAAACTGCTTCGCCACGTGGCGGTTAAACACCGGCACCAGCGACAGCAGCATGATCGGATAGACCACGAAAAACACGCCGTAGCTGGTGTTGTAGAAGCTCGATATGCTCAGGGCAATCATCCCGGCAAAAACGATGCGCAGGGTCTGGCGAAAGTCGTTTGCCGTGTAGACGATGTTGCCGTGCGGGGTAAAGACCCGCGCCAGCGTATTAATAGACATAGTGAAGCAGGCTCACCAGGTGGATCTGCATTCCGGAGAAGAAGCGCGCAAACGGCCCTTCGCTGTTGTAGAGCTGCACGGTCGCCCGCGCGCCGGTTGGCAGCGGCTTCGGCAGCGGCTCATCCAGCGTGACGTGAATGCGCATGCGCTGGGCGTCTCGTACCCAGCGGTTAGAGGTCTCCGGTTGGGAGAGCTGGCCGTTAACCGCCTCCTGGCCTGCGAGGATCCCCGCGTCGCTGCTGGCCACGTGGGCGCGGAACACCTGCCCCGGGAAGGTGTCAAACACCACGGCGGCATCGGTGCCCTGACGGGTATGGCGCAGGCTCTTCTCGCGGAAATCGGCCACGATATCGGTCTGGTTGTTTACCAGCGCCAGCGCGGCGGAGCCGGATGAGGCGTAAAAACCGGGGCTTAACTGCAGGTTACTGACCGTGCCGTCCGCCTGGGCGTAGACCTTTGTCCAGCCGAGGTTCAGTTCTGCTTCATCCAGCGCGTTGCGGTATTTTTGCAGCGTCACGTTGCGGTGTTCCTCGCGCTCGCCGCGCTGGATGCGCAGGTTCCGGATGTTGGCCCGAATCGTGCTGACGGACTGCTCGCTGCTCTGCCAGGCGGTGCGGACCTTATCCAGATCCGCCTGCGAGACGTTCTGTAACGTGCTCAGCTTCTGATAGCGTTCGAAGGTCACCTTGTCGTTACGCGCGGTCAGCACCGCGGTTTTCAGGCTGGCCTGCGCGGCGGCGATCTGCGCGTCCAGCTGTTCGTTAGAAAGACGCGCCTGCTCCAGCGCGATTTGCGCCGCTTCCACTTTATTGCGAAACGGCGTGTCGTCGAGCTCAAACAGCAGATCGCCTTTCTTCACCTGGCTGTTGTTGTGGACATGTACCGCCGCCACGTAGCCGGAGACGCGCGGAGAAACCGGCGTCACCACGCGCATGACGGTGGAGTCCGGCGTCAGCGGGATCCAGATATCCGCGACGACAAAATAGATAAACATCAGCAGGAAAGAGGCAATACTCACCCTTACCCAGCGGGCAAATTTTTGTTCAGGGGTCATTATTTTTCGGTCTTGTTGTCTTCTTCGCGGATTGTCCGCAAATTGCAGGCGATTTGATTTAACGTGGCGCTGAAAATCTCGAGATGTTCCGGCGCGATGTGTTGCGACACGCGCGCCTGATAGGTCTCAATCACCTGAGTGAGCCTTTTTAATATGGCTTTTCCCTCAGGCGTCAGCGTCAGAAGCCGGATGCGCTTGTCATAAGGCGATGTGGTGCGCAGCAGGTAACCCTGTTTTTCCAGCTGTGTCAGGGTGCGCATCAGCGGCGGCAGTTCAATACCCTGCACCTCCGCCAGCTCACTCATTGAGACGTTATCCCCGAGCTGATGAAGCTGCATCATCACCGTCCAGCTCGACTGGGTTAAGCCGGTATCGAGAATGGCATCATCGATCACCGCACGCCACTGGCGCACGATCATTGCCATCCGCATGCCCATCGGCCTGCGGCAGAACAGTTCTTCTTCACTCATGGGGAAACCTCTCGTCACACGCGGTCAAGATAATAGTTATCAGGGTAAGTATCAAGAAACGCGAGACGAAAGAGCAGGAATTGCGAAAACGATGTCTCCCTCTCCCCGTGGGAGAGGGTCGGGGTGAGGGCACCAGCCCGCAGTGGAGTTTAGCGGCTAAAATGCCTCCTGACGGCACTTTTTCCCGAAGCCGTCACCACCACCTCCCTGTACCCCGCCACCCGCTGGATCCACCCTTTGCTTTCCAGATGAATAAGCAGCGCCGCGCCAGCTTCGCCTCCGAGGTGAAACCGCCGCTCGCTCCAGTCCAGACAGGCGCAGCAGGCCTTGCGGCGCGGATGAGCGCTTAACGACACGCCGAGCTTCAGAAACTGCTCCCGGCCATACAGCGTGAGCGCTGAACCGTCTACCTCCAGCCAGCCTTCCGCCTGCATGAAATCGTAGATCTTTACCGCCACCGTGCCCGCCAGATGATCGTAGCAGGTCCGCGCCTCCCGCATGGCCTTCGGCGCGGTGGTTTCCGGCGGCGCAATGCGGCTCCAGGAGAGCCCCATCATCTGTTCGATCAGCTCCGCCACGTCGTGCCCCGCCAGACGATAGTAGCGGTGCCGCCCCTGAGACAGACAGGTAATCAACTTTCCCTCCACCAGCCGGGCGAGATGCCCGCTGGCGGTCGAGGGGGCGACGTCTGCCGCGGTGCTCAGTTCAGTGGCGGTCCACGCCCGCCCGTCCATCAGCGCACACAGCATCTTCACGCGCGACGGATCGGCCATTGCCGCCGCCACCGCCGCAATGGCCTGCTCCAGCGCCGCGCCGTTATCAGTCGGTAAGCTTGTCTTTAACATGTGCTGCCCAGGGTTCGGTGATCTCTGCGGCCAGCTTATCATCATCCGTCAGCAGAATAAGGTGATTCGCATGGTCGCTGTACTGGGTAAGAACAGACACGCCGCGTGCCGCCAGCGCCGCCGCAATTTCACCCAGCTCGCCGGGACGCGACTGCCTGAGCTTTCTGATCACCGGCTTTCGCACCGCCTGCACGGTAAACCCGGCGTCGAGCAGCACGCGTCGCGCTTTTTCACCGTCCTCCACCAGGAAATGGGCCTCCGTACCGAATACGCCACCGCCTTCCAGCCCCACGCCGTTGCGGCCTAAAAGCTGTCCAAAGCGCGCCAGCTCGCCGGGCCCGTCGCGGAAAATCACGTGAACGTCATACATTCGCGCGCCCTCCCGTTTCGGAACTGTACTCCCGCACCAGCTGCGCCACGCGAATACGGTAGAAAGAGAAAATCGACTCCCGCCCTTCGGCCTGCGCCGCCTGATGGAAGACGTTCTGCTTCCAGCGGCGGACGGCCTCTTCATCCCGCCACCAGGAAAGGGAAAGTATTTTGCCGTCGGTCGTCAGGCTCTGGAACCGTTCGATGTCGATAAAGCCGTCGATGTCGGCCAGCAAAGGCTTAAGCTCTGCGGCAAGTTGGAAGTAGCGCGCCTGATGGGCAGGCGCGGCTTTGGCTTCGAAAAGGACTGCGATCATGATGGTCTCTCCGCTGTGATGTTGAGGAGAGAATGCAGGATGGAAAAGCACAATGCTTCGGTAAAGAGCGAAGCTTTAGCCCAGAACCGACCTCGGCTCCATAAACGCGCGGATCCCCCACTCGCCCATCTCGCGCCCCACGCCGGAGTGCTTAAACCCGCCGAACGGCGCTTTCGGTTCATGGGCCAGGGTGTTCACCAGCACGCGACCGGAAACAATCTGCTGCGCCACGCGGCGCGCGCGGTCCGCACCGCCCAGCACCACCGCGCTCAGGCCGTAGTCCGTGTCGTTGGCAATGGCAATCGCCTCCGCCTCGTCACGATAGGGAATTACGCACAGCACCGGGCCAAAAATCTCGTCGCGGGCAATCGTCATTTGGTTGTTCACGTCGGCAAACAGCGTCGGGCGCACAAACCAGCCGTCCTGCGTGCCTTGCGGCCGCCCCTCGCCGCCCGCCAGCAGGCGCGCCCCCTCTTCGACACCTTTGCGGATATAGCCCTGCACCCGCTGCCACTGCTTTGCGCTGACCATCGGGCCGACGTCCGTTGATTTATCGCGCGGGTCGCCGGAGTTCACCGCCGCCACGGCCTGCGCCAGCGCGGTTTCGATCTCCGCCTTACGCGAGTAAGGCACCAGAATGCGCGTTCCGGCCACGCACGCCTGCCCGCTGTTCATAAACCCGGCCTGAATCACCAGCGGGATCGCCTGCGCCAGATCCACGTCATCCAGCAGGATCGTCGGCGATTTCCCGCCTAACTCCAGCGTCACGCGCTTAAAGCTTTCCGCCGCGTTGCGCAGGATCGCCTTGCCGGTATGCGTCGAACCGGTAAACGAGATTTTTGCCACGTCCGGATGGCGGCTGATTGTGTCACCGACCGTCTCACCCCGCCCGGTGACGATGTTAAACACGCCCGGCGGCAGAGCCGCATCGCGCAGCGCTTCGGTGACAATCTGCGTTTGCAGGGCGCTCATTTCGCTCGGCTTGATCACCGCCGTACAGCCCGCGGCCAGCGCGGCCGCCAGCTTGCCGCAGATAAATCCTGCGTCGCTGTTCCACGGCGTAATCAGCCCGGCCACGCCAAGCGGCGTCATCTGCACCGTGGCTGCGCCCGCGGGGGTGACGAATTCAAACGCCTCCAGCGCCTCAATCGCCTGAGCAATCACCTCCGCCGGATAGCTGGCCATCCACGCCGAGCGCGAGGCGGGCGCGCCGTACTCTTCGATGACCGCTTCCAGCAGATCGTCGTGACGAGCGGCCACGGCGGCGTGCATACGTTTTAGCGCGGCAATGCGCTCCTGCTTTGTCGTCTGCGACCACGCGGGGAACGCCGCTTTTGCCGCCGCAACGGCGCGCGCTGCGTCAACCTCATCCGCCAGGCGTACCTGCCCGATGACCTGCGCCGTCGCCGGATTGTATAAATCAAACCGTTCGGTGCCGTGCGGGGTAACAAATTCGCCGTTAATAAAGATCTGTTCGATAGTGTGCATATAAACCTCCTCAGGCTGTGTGAGCACAGTCTGGCACGGCTTCTCCGTTGCGATAATCCACGCTATGCTGCAAGGGTTGTTTCGATTTTCAGGATAATCTATGCATCGTTCAGGTCTGACAGAGCTGGAAGTGGTTATGGCGGTGGTGCGGCGCGGCAGCTTTCGCGGCGCGGCGCAGGAGCTCGGCATGTCCGCCACGGCGGTCAGTAACGCCATCGCCGGGCTGGAGAGCCGCCTGGATACCCGCCTCTTTAACCGCACTACCCGCAGCGTGGCGCTCACCGACGCCGGACAGCGCTACGTGGCGCGCGTTGGCCCGGCGCTGCAGGAGATCCGCCTCGCCAGCGAGGAGATCCACAGCGACACCGGGGAACCCGCCGGCACGCTGCGTCTGAACGTGCCGAACCATATCGGCACCCTGTTTCTGGACCAGCTGCTGATCGACTTTATGATCCGCTACCCGAAGATGCGCGTGGAAACCGTCAGCGAAGCGCGCATGATCGACATCGTCGCGGAAGGCTACGACGCGGGGATCCGCCTCGAGGAGTCCGTGCCGCAGGACATGATCGCCGTGCCGCTGACCGGCGAGATCCGTCAGCTGGTGACCGCCACGCCGGACTATTTTGCCCGTCACGGTACTCCGCAGACGCCGGACGATCTGCTTTCACATCAGGGGATCGGCATGCGCATGGCCCACGGCGGGATCTACCGCTGGGAGCTGGCGCGTCGGGGGGAAACGTACGCCCTTGCCGTACCGCCGCGCTTTGCGACATCCGATCTTTTCGCCTCGATCCGCGCCGTAAAGGCGGGATTAGGGGTAGGATTTTTGCCGGAACTGTATATCCGGGAAGAGCTTGAGCGTGGAGAACTGGTGAGCGTTTTAAACGACTGGGCGCAGCCCTTTGCCGGGCTGCGCCTGTATTACCCCGGCCATCGCCACGTCCCGCCGGGACTGCGGGCGCTGGTGGCGATGATCCGCGAGCGCGGGATTATTCCAGGTTAGCCTTATTCAGCCCGTAAGCCGCGTCCAGCGAGCCGGGCGCCATGCGGGAGGTGATCCCCAGACGGTTCCAGGCGTTGATCGCCACGATGGCGAAGTTCAGCTCTGAAATCTCCACGTCCGAGAAGTGCTCCGCCACGCTGCGGTACAGCGCGTCGCTCACCCCGTGAACGCCAATCTGGGTCAGCGCTTCGGTGAAGGCCAGCGCGGCTTTCTCGCGGGCGCTGAACAGCGGGGACTCGCGCCAGGCCGCCAGATGGTACAGGCGCAGCTCGCGTTCCCCGGCGATTTTGGCCTCTTTAGAGTGCATATCCAGACAGAACGTACAGCCGTTCAGCTGCGACACGCGAATGTCGATCAGGTGCTTCAGCGCCGGGTCGATGGAGGTTTTTGCCACCTCCATGCTCAGGGCAGACAGCGCGTTGGCGAGGGCAGGTGTAACTTTATGGTGGTTAACGCGAGTGCTCATTGTCTTTCCTCTTTTTGTGCGGCATGTGCCGTGCGATGAGGCAAATCTACGCCGTTCATGACATAGTAAAAAGATACAAAAAGCGTGAAATGAGGTAGGACATGAAGCCGGGCTATCACGACATTTATTCCCGCTATCGCGACAACATCACGCGCGGCGTGCTGAAGCCGGGCGATAAGGTGCCTGCCATCCGCGTACTGGCGGAAGAGCTGAAGGTGGCGCGCAAAACCGTCGAAACGGCGTATGCCATTCTGACGGGTGAAGGGTATCTGGTGAGCCAGGGCGCGCGCGGCACGCGGGTCAACCCGGATTTACTGCTGCCGGATAACAATGCCCCTGCAGAACAGCCTACCGGCACGCTTCCGGCCTCGCTTATCAGCCAGCGCGAGCGGGCCGGTTTTCTGCGCCCCGGCATCCCCGCCCTCGACAGCTTCCCGTATAAAAAATGGCTGCTGCTGGCGGGCCAGGCGACGCGCGCCATGCGTCAGGAGGAGATGCTCAACCCGCCCGTCCTGGGCTGGTATCCGCTGCGGCAGGCCATCGCCAGCTATCTCAATATCTCACGCGGCTTGTCCTGCACCGCCGAACAGGTGCTGATCACCAGCGGCTACAGCGGCAGCCTGCGGCTGATCCTTGACACCCTCGCCAGCCGCAGCGACAAGGTGGTGTTTGAAGATCCGGGCTACTTTATGGGTCAGCAGTTGCTGAAGCGGATCGTGCCGCGCCTGCATACGGCGCCGGTCGATCGCTGCGGCATTGATACGGACTACCTGCTTCGTCACCATCGTGATGCGCGTTTTGCCATCGTCACCCCCTCGCACCAGAGCCCGCTGGCGGTGACGCTCTCCCTGCCGCGCAAGCAGCAATTGCTCGACTGGGCCAGCCAGAACGAGGCGTGGATTATCGAAGACGATTACGACGGGGAGTTTCACTACACCCGCAAAGTGCTGCCGTCGCTGAAAAGCCTCGACCAGCACGACCGGGTGATCTTTATGGGCACCTTCAGTAAAACCATCATGCCGTCGCTGCGCATGGGTTACGTGGTGATGCCCGCCAGCACCGTCGGGGCCTTTACCGACTGCGCGGATATCACCACCAGCGGCCAGCCGGTGCTGATGCAGAAGATCCTCACCGCGTTTCTCAACGAAGGGCATTTTTTCCGCCATCTCAAAAAGATGCGCGCGCTGTACCAGACCCGCCGCGACTGGATGATTGCCGCCCTGCGCGAGGTGTATGGCGATCTGTTTTTCACCGAGCAAAACGACGGCGGGATGCATATCGTGGCGTTTCTCACCAAAGGGAGCTGCGACCGGGAAGTGGCCCGCTGCTGGCAGGAACAGCAGCTGCAGGTCAATGCACTCTCGGAGTGGTATCGCGGGTCGGGCAAACGCTACGGGCTGGTGATGGGCTATAACAACGTGCGGACGTATCAGGAGGCGGTGGAGCTGCTGGAAAGGCCGAAACGGCAGACGCTGGAGATATTACTCTGAATTCAGATATCTGCCCAATTAGCACCAATTTAAAATATCGATATAATCTGATGGCTTTTTACATTTCTAAGGAAAAGAAAATGAAATCAATTTTGGGATTTGATTATTTATTAACACCACGCGTGCTGGTCTTATTTTACTGGATCGCCATGCTGCTTATTTTTGCAGGCGGTGTGTATACCATGTTCAGCGACCATCTCATCACCGGCTTTATCGGTACAGTATGCAGCCTGGTCGGATGCCGCGTGATGTTCGAACTGATTATGGTTGCGTTCAAGAACAACGAATATTTGCGCCGTATCGCTGAAAACACGTCCGTAAAATCTGCCGAATAATCCGCTTGTTATATGCCGGGTGGCGGCTACGCCTTACCCGGCCTACGTTCTTCTGTAGACCCGGTAAGCGTAGCGCCACCGGACAACCCTATCCTCATACATCATATCGCGATAACCCAACGTCCTTGAGCTGCTCGTCGCTCATCTGGCTCAGGATGCGGCGGGTGCGGTTGATGCGATACCAGTTGCGGATCGTTTTGCCGATCCAGACAAATACGACGAACGGACGTTTTGAACGGTTCTCGTAGAATTCCATAATGCTCTCCTCACTGTGCCAGTGGGGTTATCTTCCTGCAAATCGACCTGCGCAATACAGATGCAAAAACAACTTTTGTTTAACATACAGATCCGCTAAAACGGTATCTGCATGCCGTTTTTTGCGGCAATCTGTACTGGTTTAATAATCTGTATGGTGAAAATAAAGGATACAGCATGACACGCTATCAACACCTGGCCAACCTTCTGGCAGAACGCATTGAACAAGGGCTGTATCGCAGCGGCGAGCGTCTGCCGTCGGTGCGCGCCCTGAGCCAGGAGCACGGCGTGAGCATCAGCACCATACAGCAGGCCTACCAGATCCTCGAAAACCTTCAGCTGATCACCCCCCAGCCGCGCTCCGGCTATTTTGTCTCGAAACGCAAAGCCCAGCCGCCCGTCCCGGCGATGACGCGCCCGGTGCAGCGCCCGGTGGACGTCACCCAGTGGGATGAGGTGATGATGCTGCTGGACGCCCGCGCCGACAAAGAGATGATCTCCTTTGGCGGCGGCTCGCCGGACATTAACCAGCCGAGCCTGAAGCCCCTGTGGCGCGAGATGAGCCGCCTTGCGCAGCATAACCCAAGCGAGATGCTGAGCTATGACGTGCTCGACGGCCGCCTTGAGCTGCGCGAGCAGATCGCCCGCCTGATGCTGGACGGCGGCTCGACCGTCTCGGCAAGCGACATTGTGATCACCAACGGCTGCCACGGCGCGCTGTCGATCGCCCTGCTCTCGGTGTGCAAACCGGGGGACATCGTGGCGGTGGAGTCGCCATCTTTTCACGGCACCATGCAGATGCTGCGCGGGTTTGACATCAAGGCGATTGAAATTCCCACCGACTCTGAAACCGGGATCAGCATTGAGGCGTTAGAGCTGGCAATGGAGCAGTGGCCGATCAAGGCGGTAATCCTGGTGCCCAACTGCAATAACCCGCTCGGGTTTATCATGCCGGAAGCGCGGAAAAAACAGGTTTTAGCCCTCGCCCAGCGGCACGATATCGTGATTGTGGAGGATGACATTTACGGTGAGCTGGCGGCGGAGTACCCGCGCCCGCGCACCATTCACTCGATGGACATCGATGGCCGCGTGATCCTCTGCAGCTCGTTTACCAAAACCGTGGCGCCGGGCCTGCGCGTCGGCTGGATTGTGCCGGGACGCTATTACGACCGGGTGATGCACATGAAATACGCCGCGGGCGGGTTTAACGTGCCGGGCACCCAGATGGCGGTGGCGGCTTTTATTCGCGACGGCCACTACCATCGCCACGTGCGCCGTATGCGCCAGATTTATCAGCAGAATATGGAAACCTACACCTGCTGGGTGCGGCAGTATTTTCCGGCGGAGATTTGCGTCACGCGCCCGCAGGGGAGCTTCCTGCTGTGGGTTGAGCTGCCAGAGAAGGTGGATATGGTGTGCGTCAGCAAGCAGCTGTGCCGGCTGAAGATCCAGGCGGCGGCCGGATCGTTATTTTCCGCGTCAGGGAAGTACCGCAACTGCCTGCGGATCAACGTGGCGCTGCCGCCAACGGATAAACATCGCGAGGCGTTGAAGAAGATGGGCGAGGCGATTGTGATTGCGATGGAGGAGTAGTACGTTTTTTAGCGCCGGTGGCGCTACGGAATAGAGTAGGCCGGGTAAGGCGAAGCCGCCACCCGGCAAAATCAACGACTCAGAACTTCCACGAAACGCTGCCCACAATGCTGCGTTCCGCACCGAAGTAGCAGTAAGAGAGCGAGTTACACGCCGCGACGTAGCTTTTGTCCGTCAGGTTATTGACGTTCAGCTGCGCACTCACGCCCGTAAGCCCCACTTTCGACAGGTCATACCCCACGACCATGTCCACCAGCGTGTACGATGGAAGCGTATGGGTGTTCTGGCGATCGCTGGCGATCCCGTTGACATAGCGCACGCCGGAGCCGACGGTCAGGCCATCCAGCGGGCCGGTTTTGACGTCGTAGCTCAGCCAGGCGCTGGCCATGTTACGCGGGGCATAGACGGCGCGCTTGCCCTCCTCTTCCGGGCTGCTCTTCTTATAGCGAATATCCGTGTAGGTGTACGCCGCCTGCATACGCAGGCTGTCGGTCAGCTGACCAATCGCCTCCAGCTCAACGCCTTCGGATTCGATTTCACCGATGGAACGGTACGGATCGGTCGGCTCCTCTTTGGTGGCAATGTTCTTCTGGTTGATGCGGAACACCGAGGCGCTGAACTGGCTGTTCATCCCTTCTGGCTCATACTTCACGCCCGCTTCCCACTGCTTGCCCTTCATCGGATCCAGGATATTGCCCTGCTCGTCGGCAAAGCTGGTCGGCGTAAAGGCGGTGGAGTAGCTGACGTACGGCGCAACGCCGTTATCAAACAGATACAGCAGCGCCGCGCGGCTGCTGAAGTTGTTTTTATCCAGATCGCTGCGGGTGTGGTTAAAGTTGTCGACGTTCGACACGCTCACCTGGTCGTAACGCCCGCCGAGCGTCAGGCGCCAGCGGTCAACGGACATCTGATCCTGTAGGTAGTAACCGGTCTGGCGAAGCTTATGCTTTTCCCTGCTGTACTGGGTGATGTAGTCCGGCTTCGCACCGTAAACCGGGTGGAAGGCGTCAATCGGCGGGAAGCCGCCATAGTAGCCGGTCACGTTGTTGGTGCGGTCCTGGTAGTCCATCCCGATCAGCACGCGGTGGTTCACTACCCCGGTGTCGAAGCTGCCGTCGACCTGGTTATCCAGGGTGATGGCGTTCATCTTCTCGTCGGAGCCGGAATAGCCGCGGTTCAGCTCGGTGTCATTCAGCCAGCCTGCGGCATACACCTGGTTCAGCTCCACTTTGGTGTGCAGGTAGCGCAGCTTCTGTCGCACGGACCAGCCGCTGTCAAACAGGTGCTCAAGGTTATAGCCGACCATGTTTTCCCGACGATCGTACTTGTCGTAATCGTCTTCACCTTCAAAGAACGTGTTGGAGATTTTCTTCCCGCTGTGCGGCACAACCGTGCCCTCGTACGGCAGGCCGGAGTGGCTGCCGCCTTCCGGATCGCGGTGCAGGTAGGCCATCAGATCCAGACGGGTGTTATCGGTGATACGCCAGGTCAGGCTCGGCATCAGCGCGTAACGCTCTTCCTTCAGCGGATCGAACTGGGAATCGGCATAGCGGGTCATCCCGCTGAGGCGCACCGCCACGCGGTCATTATCATCAACCGGGCCGGTGACGTCGAACATCGCTCCACGCTGGCTATTGTTCCCGGCGAAGAGCTTGATCTCCCCGCCCGGATCGAACGACGGCTTACGGGAGGTAAGCGCCACAATCCCGCCCGGCGATGAACGGCCATAGAGCACGGAGGCCGGACCGCGCACGACTTCGATACTGTCCAGGAACCACGGATCAACCACCAGCGAGCTGTGGGAGTTAGTGTCGCCCATCATCTTCAGGCCGTCCAGGTAGACGTTGTCCAGGCTGCCGTCAGAGAAGCCGCGCAGCACCATGTAGTCAAAGCGGTTAGACGCCCCAATCTGGTTGCTGTAGACCCCCGGCGTGTAGCTCACGGCCTGACGCACGCTGGTTGCGCCCTGCTCTTCGAACTGCTCGCGCGTGACGATAGAGACCGACTGCGGAGTTTCAATATCCGGCGTTTCAAGCTTGGTGGCCGCAGACTGCATCTGCGAGGTCACCACCACGGTGTCAGTTTTTTGCGCATCCTGCGCCAGTAAAGGAAAAGCGACGCTACCGGTAACCCATCCCACCAGCAGTGCCAGACGCGATTTAGCAAGCATAACCCTCTCCAGAGATATTTCTTATTGTTAATAAGAATTATTACCTTTTTGAGAGTGCAAACGGCTATGCGCGCCGCCAGGTTACGTATGCGCGATGCTAAACCGCACGGGATGCGTTCGCGCGATGGGCGAAATTACGTTAGCGGAGTTTGCGCACGTCGCCCGGTGAAATTCCGTAATGACGACGAAATGCGGTGGCGAAGTTGGTGGCATGCTGATACCCGCACATCCAGGCCGCCTGCTGCACGCTGTGGCCTTCCAGCAGATAGCGGCGCGCCAGCGCAAGGCGACAGTCGCGAAGATAATCGAAGAGGGTGCAGCCGTAGCGCTGACGGAACTTGCTGCGCAGGCTGCTTGGGCTCATTGCAGCCAGGGCTGCCAGCTGCGCGAGAGTATGATCCCGTTCAGGAGACTGTTCCAGCATGCTCCGCACACGTTCCAGGCGCGCATGATCAGGACGGCTCGGGCAGGGCTGCTGGCGCTGGTTCAGGCCGTGGCCGAGCAGCTGGTACATCAGCCCCTCCAGCAATAGCTTACGCGCGAGCATGCTTCCCCTCTGCTGCTGCGCATGCTGAATGCCTGACATAACAAACTCGGGAACGTGCCAGACAAACGTGGGTGTATTCAGGTTTTGCCATTCCAGCAGCAGCGACTCAAGCAGGGCTTCACGCCCGGCTTCATGCGGGTACACGCCAAACGAGAGCGTTTTCAGCGCGCTGTCGGCGTCGTGACGCGCACTCATCACCTGTTCCTCACTCAGACGGGCGCTGAACGCCATGCCGGGACGAACGTGATAGTCGATGCCATTGAGCGCGATCGTAACGCACCCTTCCAGGACTACCAGCATATAGAGCGGGCTGCTGTGGCGGGATGTGGTTTCGTAGGGTTGTAATACATGCACGTCGGAGTGGGTCAGCGAAATGCCGGACGAGAGCGTCATCTCTTCCACATTCCCCTGCAACACCGGGCTGCCGCTGACCTGCTCCCCTTTTAACAGCGGGAAACGGTAGTCGATGCCGTAGCGCTCGCCGAATACCTGAAAATCCTCAACAAAAAATATGCGTTTCGCTGATCTATTTTCACTCTGGAGCATAATTCGGGGCCTGCATCGGGAAAAGGACAGGCAAAACAGTACCATCCCTTTGCCATATCAGCAATCACCGGGCGCAGACACTATTACGCTCCGGACAAAGCCGGAGCGAAGATATATATTTCTTTACGAGAAATATATTTATGCTTCCTGCCACTCAGCAAAAACCTCTTTATGGTTTTTGGTCAGGATAACTTTATTATCTTCGACCTTATCGACCCAGCCGAGAGGAATAAAGTGGTGCTTGCCGCCTGATTCAGGGTCACTCTTAGCAAGCTTGATACGCTCGCCGTCTAAATGGTCCACAACCCCGACGTGCGTTCCGCAGCTGGCGACAACCTGAGTGTGATCCTTAATTGCGCTTTTATCTACCATAATCATTCTCCTGTTTCGGTTATTTGCCTGTTGCACGAAAAATAACTGTAGCGCATAAATTCAGGCTTAAAAGGCTTATTAGCATTTTGAAACATCATTGACAGAATGGAATATTATGTCTATTTAACGCCGAAGTGAAAAAATAAGAATGAGATGAATTATTTCCGACTGATTATTTCCCGATCATAATTAAATTATCGCAACCAACGAGGAGGTATTTATGACGATTCGCAACAATAATCGGGCAGAAATTTCGCTGGCTCTTGGTGAAGCGGTCCTGGACATCGTGCAAAAAGGCCATGAGGTATCGCGAGAGAATCTCGCCCAGGCGATGAAAATCAAAGCGGAGAAAGAGCGCGACGACGAGCGGCTTTTGAACTACTGGAAGGCGTGTAATATGCTGGTTTGAACGTAGCGGCGTTTAGGCTGACTAAACGCCGCCTCCTGTTACTCGTCGAAGTACCAGTACCCGTGGTTAATCAGCCCGGTGAGTTCGTCAACAAACGCCGGGTTTTTCAGCGCGTCGCCCAGCTCGGCCTGGCCGAGTTCGGTGTAGCGGCACAGCGCATCCGCGCCCTTCGCGTCTACCGTCTCCAGCTGTTCGCTGTTGATGAAGAAGCTGCCGTTAACGTTCAGCACGCGCAGGCCGTTCAGGCGCGACAGCGTTTCGCCGCCCTGCAGCGCGTCCAGCACCTCGTCTGCCGAATACGGCGGCTCGGCGGCGGCGATATCCAGCTCGTGGCGCGGCGTGGAGACGAAGCTGCCAAACCATTTCGTGAAATCGTCCGGCTTGCTAATCATGTCGATCATCATCTGACGGATACGATCGAGCTCGTACTGCTCCACGCGGCCCGGGTGTTCGCGGCAGGTCAGATCCGGATCGCTGTAGTGTTCGCCGCCCAGATCGTTTTCCAGCGCGTAGTCGGCAAAGCTGCTGATCAGATCGCGGCCGTTCGGCCCGCGGAAGCCGACGGAGTAGTTGAGCGCGGTTTCATGGGTGAAGCCGTCATGCGGGAATCCAGGCGGAATATAGAGGATATCGCCCGGCTCAAGATCTTCGTCGATGATCGGCTCAAACGGATCCACGTGCAGCAGCGCCGGATGCGGGCAGAACTGACGCATCGGCAGCTTGTCGCCCACGCGCCAGCGGCGGCTGCCCATCCCCTGAATGATAAACACGTCGTACTGATCGATATGCGGACCCACGCCGCCGCCCGGCACGGAGAAGGAGATCATCAGATCGTCCAGACGCCAGTCCGGCAGGACGCGGAACGGACGCACCAGCTCCGCGGCGGGCATATGCCAGTGGTTCACCGCCTGCGCCAGCAGCGACCAGCCGGTTTCGCCCAGACCGTCAAAGTGCTCAAACGGACCATTGCTGGCCTGCCATTTGCCGTTAGCGTGGCTCACCAGACGGCTATCGACTTCCGGCTCCATCGCCAGGCCTGCCAGCTCGTCCGGGGTAATCGGGTCGACAAAATTCGGGAAGGCATTTTTCAGCACTACGGGTTGTTTTTGCCAGTATTTCTCAAGAAATTCCGGCCAGTTCAGGTTCAATTGATACGCCATGGGTAGCACCAGTGAGAGGGGAAACAGGCGCGATTATAGGCAAGAAGGCAGAGGGGGAACTTGTCATGGGTCAAACGAGCGCGCGTAGGTCGGGTAAGGCGAAGCCGCTACCCGACACGTACACGGTAGTAAAACTTAATCCAGGTTCAGCTCGTCGTAATGGGTAATCAGTTTGCCCACGATGCCGTAGTCCAGCGCTTCTGCCGGAGACATCCAGTAGTTGCGGTCGGTGTCTTTTTTCACTTTTTCCAGCGGCTGGCCGGTGGCGTCAGCGATCAGATTGTTGACGCGATCCAGCATGCGGATGATCTCGCGCGCTTCGATCTCAATATCCGTCGCCTGACCGCGCACGCCGCCCAGCGGCTGGTGGATCATAAAGCGGGTATTCGGCAGCGAGTAGCGGTGCTCTTTTTTCGCTGCCAGGAAGATGGTGATCCCCGCGCTCGCCACCCAGCCGGTGCCGATGACGTGCACTTCCGGACGGATGAACTTGATGAAGTCGTGAATGGTGTCACCCGCTTCCACGTGGCCGCCCTGGCTGTTGATGTACAGCTTGATCGGATCGTTGCTGACGCTTTGCAGCAGGATCATCTGGGTAATGACCTTCTGCGCCAGCTCCTGGTTGATCTCGCCGGAGATGACAATCGAACGGGACTCCAGCAGTTTTTGCTGCAGAGCGCCCGCGCCGCTTGACCCTTCCGCTTTGTCCTTGTCGCTTTCTTTCAGTGTGTAGTGCATTGTTGTTTCCTCAGCTTGTCGCGCTCAAAACCAGAGTGTAGCCTGTTTTATCGGTGAAAGTCCTCACAGACAAATAACGAGGGAGCTTATGAATATCGCACATGTCGCACTCTGGACCCGCAGCCTTGAAGCCCAGGTTCAGTTCTGGGAAACGGTGTTTAATGGCCGCAGTAACGAACGCTACGTCAGCAAAAACCGTCCGGGGTTTGAATCCCATTTTATTACCCTGGATGACGGGCCGACCCTCGAGCTGATGACGCTGCCGGACCTGCCCGACGCCCCGTCGCACCCGGAGTTTATCGGCTGGGCGCATATCGCCATTAACGTCGGCAGCAAGGCAAAGGTGGACAGCATGGCCGAGCGGGCGCAGGCAAACGGCACGCTGCTCAGCGCCCCGCGCATGACCGGGGACGGCTTCTATGAAGCGGTGATCGCGGACCCGGACGGCAACCGCATTGAGCTTGTCGGTGCATAAAAACAGCGTTTCATTCCTTCACCGCCCCCGCCCCGGCTCGCTATACTTCATATGGTTATCATATTGTTAAATGATAATGATATTTAATGTGTTAAGATGAAAGTCAGCATAAACAGTCTCTTACGCCACCGTTGAGACTGTTTGCATCCTCGACATTTAAATCAGCACCGGGGCGGTGAATGGAACACATTGTGTATGTGGTTGATGACGATGACGCGGTCAGGCAGTCCGTAATCGGGCTGCTGGAATCGGCAGACTTAAACGCCATCGGCTTTTCATCAGCAGAAACGTTTCTTCAACACCGGTTTGAGGATCTGCCGTCGTGCGTGATCCTCGACATGCAGATGCCCGCCATCTCTGGCTTCGAGGTGGCGGACGCGCTCAAAGACAGCGGGCGCGAGATCCCGATTATTTTTCTCACCGGCCACGGCACTATCCCGATGTCGGTGCGCGCCATAAAAGGCGGCGCGTACGAATTTCTCACCAAGCCCGTCGAATCCGCCGCGCTGATCGACGCCATTGCGTCCGCGCTGCAGCTGGCGGAAAACAACGCCGAGCGCAATAAAGAGCACTACGCCCTGAAGCAGCGCCATCTGTCCCTCACGCCGCGCGAGCACGAGGTGCTTGAGCTTGCCATCACCGGCAAGCTCAACAAGCAGATTGCCGCCGAGCTAGGCGTCAGCGAGATCACGGTGAAGGTGCACCGCCGCCGCGTGATGGAGAAAATGCAGGTGCGCTCCGTGGCCGAGCTGGTCAGGGCCGTTGAGCGCCTGACCAAAAGCCAGCCCGCGGAGTAACGTTTACCCTTCCTGCGCGGCCAGCGGCAGCGCGAAGGTAAACACCGTGCCGTGCGGCTCCCGGCGGCGCGCGCTCAGCTTTCCGCAGTGGCGCTCGATGATGCTGGCGCTGATGGTCAGCCCCATCCCCATCCCCTGCGGCTTGGTGGAGTAGAACGAGTCAAAAATCTGCTCCAGCCGTTCGGGCTCAATGCCGCTCCCGGTATCGGCGATCTCAACGATCACTTTCCCGTCCGCGTTGGCGGTGCTGAGGATGATGGTGCTGGCGCGATCCCTCACCTCGGCCATCGCCTCTACCGCATTCATCACCAGATTCAGCAGCACCTGCTGGATCTGCACGCTGTCCCCGGTGATAAAGCTGTCGCTGGCGTTCAACAGATAATCAACGCTAATGTGTCTCTGCTCCAGCTCGCTGCGCGAAAGCGTGATGATATGGTGGATCAGGTAGTGCATATCGATGCGCGAGAAGGTGGGATCCTGCTTGCGCGTCAGGGACTGGATGCTGCGAATGATCTCCCCCGCACGCGCGCCTTCCGCGGCGATCTCCTCCAGCCCTTCGCGCACTTTATCCAGGCGGGCGGGCTCGCGGCTGAGCCAGCGCAGGCTCGCCCCGGCATTCGAGACGATGGACATCAGCGGCTGGTTGATCTCGTGGGCGATGGAGGAGGTCAGTTGCCCGACGGTGGTGGCGCGGGAAACGCGCGCCAGATCCGCCTGCGCCACCCGCATGGCATCCTCCGCGGCGCGCTGGCTGGTGATATCCGTAATAATGCCGTAGTACTCGTTCACCTCGCTGCCCACCCCCACCGGATCGCCAATTCCGAGGATGTAGCGCGTTGAGCCGTCGGTGCGCTTTATACGAAACTCCGCACGCATGGAGAGCCCGTCGCGCACGCTCTGGGTGACGATGGCGCTGATGCGGGCGTAATCGTCCTCGTGGACGAAGGTTAAAAACTCCGCCATGGAGATCATCTTTTGCTGGTCGGGCAGGCCGAGAATGCGGGCGTACTCTTCCGAGACAAACATCAGATCCTGCTCCAGCTCCCAGCGCCAGCTGCCGGTGTGGCTGATCTGCTCGCCCAGCATCAGCGAGGTCTGGCTGGCGCGCAGCTCTTTTTCCACCCGGCGGCGCTGAATGTTCTCCGCCAGCAGCTCGGCGTAGAGCCGCGCCGTCTCCAGGGATACCGCTGCCTGCGCGCCCAGCAGGCTGACCACGCGCGAGTGCTCGGCGGTGAAGACCTCCGGCATCAGGCGGTTTTCCAGGTAGAGCACGCCCACCAGCCGCGCCTGTTTGAACATCGGGACGCACATCACCGCCGCCCCCGAGGTCACCAGATAAGGGTCCTGGCTGAAGGGATGAAACTCCTCCGGCTTGCCGGTGCGGATCTCCTGCCCGGTGCGGATCACCGCAGCCAGCACCGACAGCGGCATGTCGGTCGCCATCGGCACGTCTTTCAGGATCCGCACCCGCACGCCGTCGGTGCTGGTCCAGGCGCTGGCCTCGATCTCCGGGATCAGGTTATCGCTCACGCGAAGCAGCAGGCCGCGCTGCGCCCCGGCGCGTTCGAGCAGGATGGTCATCAGGTTTTCAATCAGGCGCTCAAGATTGATCTCTTCCGACAGCGCGCGGGAAGCCTTGATCACGCTCTGCAGATCGCGGATCGTCTCGTTCTGAGCAAACGCCACCGTGTCGTAGGCGCTGGCCTGCCCGGAGGCCAGCAGGTGCGGGAAATCCTGCTCCAGCTGGCGCACCTTGGCCTGCGCGCCCGCGCGGCCCCAGGCGGCAATCGAGCCGCGGAAGTGCGCGTCTGATGCGGTCGGGTAGCCGCAGGCCAGCGCAAAGCGGCCCGCCAGCTCGTGGGCCAGGGCGTTAATCGGGTTAAAGCCACCCTCGCGGGAGAGTCGGACCGCCTTCTCATACTGCTCAAGCGCAATGCTGTTCATCCCGTCCAGACGGACAATTTCGGCGTAGATCAGCGCCTCTTTATCCGCGAACGTGCCGGGATTAATGCGCGCCCAGAGGGCGATTTTGTCGTAGTGTGCGTGAATGCTGCGGCGGTGATTCGCCGAAAACGTCTCCGGCGTCAGCTGACGTGAGAGCGCCAGCGCACTGTAGAGATGGTAATCCAGCAGATGGATATGGCCCGGTGCAGACCACGCGTACCAGCCCGCCATCTCAAGATCCGCCTGCGCGTCGGTATACTCGCCGCAGGTAAAGTGCGCCATGCCACGGTAGAGCCAGTACCAGAACAGCATGGTGGAGGTCTGCTCCGGGGCCTGCTCCGGCGACGCGGGAAGCAGCGCCTCGGGCAGCGCCTGCGACGCGGTCCAGGTGCCGATCGTCGGCGTGCGCAAAAACTCCACGAAGGTGCGCTGGAGCATCAATATGGTCTCCACGTCCTGGAAGTGGGTTTTACGCACAAACGCCAGGCCGCGATCGATGCTGGTCAATACCCCATCCAGGTGATCGCCCCGTGAGAGGAAGTTAATGACCTGATGGCAGGCCGCAAAGCAGGCCACCGTCATATCGCCGTGGGTAACGGCGGCGGTGAAGCAGGCTTTTGCGCACTCGATGGTGAATGACAGCGGCTGGGTCCAGACGCTGAGCTGGTCGAGGGGCAGCAGGGTTTTGGCTTCGAACGCGTCGTAGCCGTGGCGGTTCACCAGCTCGCGGGCCAGGGTGCCGTACTGGAACCCGAGGCGGTACTCGGCGTAGCGCTGGCCAATCAGCACGCCAAACCAGGCCATCGCCGTGGTGGAGGCGCCAGTGATGCCGTGGTCGAGGGTGAGGTGCATCATGCGGCAGAGCAGCAAAAAATGCAGGCGCGGGCAGATGAAGCTGGCGCAAATGCTGGCGCTGTAGAGCAGGTTCATCACCGCTTCGGTTTCCGGGTTATCCATTCGCGACAGCTGGGCAAAAAGGCTTTGCGGCGCGTCGGCCGTGCGGTTGCAGAAGTGTTCCCAGGCCTCGTCGCAGTCGGCATCTTCCGGGTGGCGGCCAATCTGAATACCAAAAATCCCCAGCCAGCAGAGCGCCGCCTCCAGCGCCAGACGGCTGTCCGACTGGCGAATGTACACTTCCACCAGCAGGTTGGCCGCCAGCGCCTTTTCGGTCAGCCCGCCGGGGCAGCCGAGGATGGCGTCACACAACTCGCGGGTGCGCTCCAGGTGCCCCAGAGCAAACTCGCAGCCCGCCTCTTCGATATCAAGCATAAAGTCTGACACCGTCCCGGCGTTGCCCAGCGCTCTGGCGGTCTGGATATAGCTGAGCGCCGATGGATAATCCCCCGAACGCTTTGCCCGTCGTGCGGCCAGCAGGCTCAGCTCGCGGAACATCTGGCGCTGCGGCGCGGGCTGGATGCAGTCCAGCGCGGCCGTGACGTGGTGAACGGCGCGGAACAGCAGTTCGTTCCCCGCGGCCTGACGCGCGGCGTCGGCCAGCAGGCTGGCGGTGGTCAGGTGAAGATGGCTTTTCTCATGCTGATCCAGCATCGCAAAGGCCGCCTCCTGCACCCGGTCGTGGGTGAAGGCGTACTCTTTTTCCGTCAGCACAATGAGCTGGGCCATCACCGCCGGATGCAGCGCATAGCGCATTTCCGCCATCGACATGCTGACCACCCGGCAGATCATCTCCATCTCGCCCGTGCCGCCGAGGCAGGCGAGGCTGCCCAGCAGGCGGCGCGTCTCGTCGGGCAACTCTTCGAGCTGCTCCAGCACCAGGGTAACGACGTTTTCGGTGTAGTGCCGGGCGCGGATCGCCTGCAGATCGTAGTGCCACTTATCCTGATATTTGTTGTGCACCACCAGCCCGTCATCCACGATGCGGCGGAAAAATTCGTGCACAAAGAGCGGGTTGCCCCCGGTTTTCTCGTGGATCAGCGTGGCGAGGTCGGTCGTCGCCGCGCTGCGGGCACGAAATATCGTCGCCAGCCAGCGCGCCACCGCCTTCACGGACAGCGCCTGCGGGACAATTTCAGTCGCGTTTTGCGCCGCTTCCGGCAGGCTCGCCAGCTGCTGTTGCAGCGTTGGTTCAGACAACGAACCGATATCGCGGTGGGCGACCACCAGCAGCAGCGGGATAGCGCCGCAGGTCACCAGCAGATGTTTCAGCGTATGCAGGCTGGCCGCGTCGCTCCACTGGAGATCGTCGAGCACCAGCACCAGCGGGCAGCCCTGAGAAGCAAAGGTTTTTACCAGCGCCAGCACCATATGGCTGAAGCGCGCCCGGGCATCAATGGAAAAGGTATCCGCCGAGTAGCGCGGCTTGCTCTCAAGCAGCAGCCCCAGCTCGGGCACCAGGCTGACGGCCAGCGCTTCGTACCCCTCCAGGGCGCGGGACAGGCGGATTTTCCACTTCGCCACCTCTTCCGCGGGCAGCCCCAGCAGGTGCAGCGTCAGGGTGCGGAACGCGGAGCTTAATACGCCGTAGGGCAAAGACGGCGAGAACTGATCGACTTTCCCCACCGCCAGCAATACCTGACGCTGCTGCAGCGTTTTGAGCGTCGTCGCGATGATGGACGATTTGCCAATCCCCGACGGCCCGCCGATCGTCACCAGCTCCGGCACCAGGTTCTGCCCCACCCGCTCAAACGCGGCAATGACGTCATTCGCCTGCGGATGCGTCGCGAACAGGGAGTCCGCCAGATGGATCGCGGGAGTGCGGTCCTGCTGGCCGGGCGTAAAGGCGACGATCTCGCCCTCGCAGGTCAGCGTCGCCTGGCAGCGGCGGAGGTCGGCAATCAGCCCGTCGACCGTCTGGTAGCGGTTATCGGGGTGCTTTTCCAGCAGCTTGAGGATGATGGTCGACAGCATCCCCGGCACGTCCGGGCGAATCACGTCCGGGGCCAGCGGCTCCGAGGCAATATGGTAGTGCGCCCAGTTGGTTTGATCGTCCTCCCCCAACTCAAACGGCAGGCGACCGGTCAGGAGTTCATACAGCACCATGCCGAGGCTGTAGAGATCGCTGCGGCCGTCAACGGGACGCCGGGTGCGGGTGGTGTGCTCCGGCGACATATACGCGGGCGTACCGCCTGAAACGGCAAGCCGGGTCTGGGAGAAGGCACCGGAGAGGCTACAGGAGAGGCCAAAGCTGCCCAGACGGCAGGTGGCATCGTGATGAACAAAAATCGCGCCGGGCTTGATATCGCCGTGGATCAGGTTTTGCAGGTGCATCTGGCGCAGGGGAACGCAGATCTGGATCGCCATCTCAATAAATCGCGAGATCCCCGAGATCGCCCTGCCCGCGCGCCGCGCCAGCAGTTCAAACGCAAACGGCGCATACACCAGCGCGAAACGTCCCCGGTACTGGGTGGAGGCAACGGCGCGGATGGCCCAGCTGTCCTGCAGCACGTCACGCAGCGCAAATTCGTTTTTTAGCAGCCGCGTGGCCCGCTCTTCCTCTTCGTCGCTCACCGCTGTGGCAATGATGAACGAGCCGCCTGAATGGGGATGGCGCGCGTGCATCCAGGCGATACCGCCCTCCTGCGCCAGCACGGTAAAAATCACATCCTCTTTAAGGACAAAAACCCGCCCCTGGTGAAGATTCCCCTGGGCGGGCCAGAATGCAGGCTGCTCGTGTTCGTTCATCCGCGATCCTTATCGTCGGCGGGCCAGCTCCCGCTGTATATGATCCAGCAGAATATCGATGTTAATGGGTTTACGCAAAAATGCAGCGGCGCCCAGGCTAAGAGCGTACCGCTGCATATTTTCATCAGCATGACCGGAGATAAAGATCACGGGCGGCGGGGGAACGGCCAGCAGCCGCAGCTTGTCAAACAGCTCCAGGCCGCTCATGCCCCGCAGCTTGATATCGGCGATCACCAGCGCCGCGCCGGACAGGGCGAGCGGATGGCTCAGAAATACCTCTGCCGAATCAAACGTATCGGCGGCATACCCTTCCGACTCCAGGAGATTACTCAGCCCGCTGCGGACGGAACGTTCGTCATCAATGATGGCAATGCGCCACGGCAGCGTCATGCTGTCTTTCCTCAAAAAAATCATTAAACGTCGCGATCGTCCTTAGCGGGCGCGGGGGGCGCCGTGCCGCTGATTTTCGGCACGCATTCGTGACGAAACCAGGCGAGGGTAAACGGTTCGCGACTCAGTAAACGCCGTCCCACCGGGATGAGCTGTTCACCCACCAGCATGCCAAACAGGCCAAGCAGGGCGACAACCGGCGGTGCCGGGGAATGAACGTCGAGCAGGGCGTAAATTACCCCAGCAACCACGCCGCACACCAGCGAAATTATCCATGCTCTCATGACGTCGCTCCCGTCTGCGATTTCACCTGCGGAACCGTTACCTGAGGAGGCGGCGCGCCGTCGCGGGATAACAGATGGCGCGTCGCCTGTTCACCCGCCAGCATCCCCAGCAGGCCAATCAGCGCCAGCGCGGGCGGCGCGGGGGAGCGCACCTTCAGCACGGCATACATCAGGCCAATCAACACGCCTGCGGCAAGAGATATCAGCCCAGTACTCATTGTGAACTCCAGAGAAAGAGGCAGCGGCGAGCCGGATGAGGGACCAGCCCGCCAGCGGAACTTAGCGAGCCGGGACCGGCGCTAAGGTGCGGTGCTCGCTCTTCTGGCGAGACGGTGCTTTGTGCACCATGGTGTAGGCGTAATCCACGCCCATGCCGTACGCGCCGGAGTGTTCGCGCACGATATCCATTACCGCGGTGTAGGTCTCTTTACGCGCCCAGTCGCGCTGCCACTCCAGCATCACCTGCTGCCAGGTCACCGGGATCACGCCTGCCTGGATCATGCGCTGCATCGCGAAGTCGTGGGCTTCTTTGGAGGTGCCGCCGGACGCGTCCGCCACCATATAAATTTCGTAGTCGCCTTCCAGCATCGCGCACAGGGCAAAGCTGTTGTTGCACACTTCGGTCCACAGGCCGGCAACCACCACCTTCTTCTTGCCGTTAGCCTTCAGCGCGTCGCGCACCTTCTGGTCGTCCCAGGAGTTCATGGAGGTACGCTCCAGAATGTCCTGGCCCGGGAACACGTCCAGCAGCTCCGGATAGGTGTTACCGGAGAAGCTTTCGGTCTCAACGGTGGTGATGATGGTCGGGATGTTGAACACTTTGGCCGCTTTCGCCAGCGCCACGGTGTTGTTTTTCAGCACCTGGCGGTCAATAGACTGCACGCCAAACGCCATCTGTGGCTGGTGATCGATAAAGATGATCTGACAGTTCGCAGGGGTTAACACTTCGAGCTTTGAAGAGGTCATAGCATTTTCCAGTGGTTAAGGGTAGAAATCGCCGCGAGCGCCGCGACGATAAAGTCACCCTCATCCTGCGGTTTTCCGTCGCCGCGCGTAATTATCTCTTCGTATAGTTAACCTTAGGTATAGTTATACTTTGGTATACCTATCCTATTGTATAACTGGATTTTTGCCGAAACCGGTTCCCATAATCCTGACCATTCCCCCTCTCAGTCAGGAGCAGTTATGGTTACCCTCGGTAAAGCCGATCTTATTCTGGTTAACGGCCAGTTTCACACCGTCGATCGCGAAAATCCTGTCGCGGAAGCCGTTGCCGTGCGCGACGGAAAATTTCTGGAAGTGGGTACCGTCGCCGAGGTGATGCAGTACCACTGCGACGGCACTAAGGTGGTGGATTTGAAAGGCCACACCGCCATCCCCGGCCTGAACGACTCGCACCTGCACCTGATCCGCGGCGGGCTGAACTACAACCTCGAGCTGCGCTGGGAAGGCGTGCCGTCGCTGGCTGATGCCCTGCGGATGCTGAAAGAACAGGCCCTGCGCACGCCGTCGCCCCAGTGGGTGCGCGTGGTGGGCGGCTGGAGCGAGTTCCAGTTTGCCGAGCGCCGCATGCCGACGCTGGACGAGATTAACGACGCCGCGCCGGACACCCCGGTCTTCATTCTGCACCTGTACGACCGCGCTCTGCTCAACCGCGCCGCGCTGAAGGTGGTCGGCTACACCAAAGAGACGCCGAACCCGCCGGGCGGCGAGATCCAGCGCGACGCCAACGGCAACCCGACCGGGATGCTGATTGCCCGTCCGAACGCTATGATCCTCTATGCCACGCTGGCGAAAGGGCCGAAGCTGCCGCTGGAGCAGCAGGTCAACTCCACGCGTCAGTTTATGCGCGAGCTGAACCGCCTGGGGCTGACCAGCGCCATCGACGCGGGCGGCGGCTTCCAGAACTACCCGGAAGATTACGAGGTGATTGCCGAGCTGCACGAGAAAAAGCAGATGACCATCCGCATCGCCTATAACCTGTTTACCCAGCGTCCGGGTCACGAACTGGAAGACTTTGAAAAATGGACCGACATGCTCACGCCGGGCCAGGGCAGCGACTTCTTCCGCCACAACGGCGCGGGCGAGATGCTGGTCTTCTCCGCCGCCGATTTTGAAGACTTCCTCGAGCCGCGCCCGGACCTCGCGCCGGGCATGGAGGACGAGCTGGAGCGCGTGGTGCGCCATCTGGTGGAGCACCGCTGGCCGTTCCGCCTGCACGCCACCTACAACGAATCCATCAGCCGCATGCTGGACGTGTTCGAGAAGGTGAACCGCGACATTCCGTTCAACGGCCTGCACTGGTTCTTCGACCATGCGGAAACCGTTACCCAGGCCAACATCGACCGCATCAAAGCGCTGGGCGGCGGCATTGCCGTGCAGCACCGCATGGCCTTCCAGGGGGAGTACTTTGCCGAGCGCTATGGCATCGAAGCTACCCGCCACACGCCGCCGGTGGCGAAAATGCTCGAGACCGGCGTGCCGGTGGGCTTAGGGACGGACGCCACCCGCGTGGCGAGCTACAACCCGTGGACCGCGCTCTACTGGCTGGTCTCCGGCCGCACTGTAGGCGGGATGCAGATGTACGATCATAGCGCCCGTCTGGACCGCGATACCGCCCTGATGCTCTGGACCCAGGGTAGCGCGTGGTTCTCCAGCGAGCAGAACCAGAAGGGGCAGATCAAGGTCGGCCAGCTCGCGGATCTGGCGGTGCTGAGCAAAGACTACTTCCGCGTGCCGGAAGAGGAGATCAAGGGCATCGAGTCCGTCCTGACGGTGGTCAACGGCGACATCGTCTACGCCGCAGGCACCTTCGGCCCGCTCGCGCCACCGGCCATTCCGGTCCTGCCCGAGTGGTCTCCGGTGGTGAAAGTGCCGGGCCACTACCGCAGCGCGCCGCCGCAGGCCGCCCGCGTGGGCATGAGTGTGGCTCACCACTGCAGCGGCCCGTGCGGGGTTCACAGCCACCAGCATGATTTCGCCCGCACGTCAGAGATGCCGGTGTCCGACGATAACGCTTTCTGGGGGGCGCTGGGCTGCAGCTGCTTTGCATTCTGATGAAAAACACTACTATGCCGCCCCGGGTCGATCTGGGGCTGTTCTTCCTGCGCCTCACCGGCAGCCTGCTGCTGCTCTACGTGCACGGCCTGCCGAAGGTGCTGCACTTCAGCGAAGAGCTGACGCGCATTGAAGATCCGTTCGGCTTCGGGCCTTACGCGAGCCTGATCCCGGCGATCGTCGCCGAGGTCATCTGCCCGCTGTTGATCATTGCGGGCGTCTACACCCGCCTGGCGTGCCTGCCGATTATCGCCGTGCTGCTGGTGGCGATGCTGGCGGTCCACCCGGACTGGTCGATTGCCGAAGGGCAGTTTGGCTGGCTGCTGCTGATTATCTTCACCACTCTCGCCCTCACCGGGCCGGGCCAGTGGCGGCTGCAGCGTAAGGCAACGGAGAGGTTCGCATGACCCAGGTTAACGACGTTCGCGACGCACACGTTGAGACGACGCCCGCGCGGGCGGTTTCGCCCTGGCAGCCGCTGAGCCAGCCGGTGTTCCGCATGCTGTGGATCGCCACGGTGGTCTCTAACGTCGGCTCATGGATGAGCGACGTCGGCATCAACTGGAGCATGCTGACGCTCAGCGCCGATCCGCTGGATATCGCGCTGGTGCAGGCGGCGAGCAGCCTGCCGATGTTCCTCTTCGCCCTGCCGTCCGGGGTGATGGCGGACATCGTTGACCGACGTAAATACCTGCTCTTCTCACAACTGTGGGTGTTCATCGCCGCCGCCGGGCTGACGGTGCTCTCCTTCACCGGACACGTCACCCCTACCGTTCTGCTGGTGGCGACGTTCCTGCTGAGCGTGGGCGCGGCGATGAGCTCGCCGCCGTTCCAGGCCGTGGTGCCCGATCTGGTGAGCAAGCCGGAGCTGGGTGCCGCCGTGGCGCTGAACTCGCTCGGGGTGAATATCAGCCGGGCGATTGGCCCCGCGCTGGGCGGTTTTCTGCTTTCGCTCGCCGGGCCGTGGATGGTGTTTGCCCTGAACGCGCTGTCCGTGGTGGGCGTGGCGTGGGTGCTGTGGCGCTGGCGTCCGGCCCCGTCCGTGCAGCGCCTGCCGCCGGAGCACTTCTTCTCCGCGGTGCGCTCCGGCATTCGCTACGTGCACGCCGCGCCGGTGCTGCGCAACGTGCTGGTGCGCACCGTGGCCTTCTTCGTTTTCGGCAGCGCGGGCTGGGCACTGCTGCCGCTGGTGGCGCGCCGCGAGCTGGGCTTAGGCCCGGCGGGCTACGGCGTGATGCTGGCGTGCATCGGCCTGGGGGCGATTGCCGGGGCGATCCTGCTGCCGCGCCTGCGCCAGCGGCTGAACGCCGATCGGCTGATGGTGGCCGCGAGTCTGGTTTTTGCCCTCACCATGCTGGCGCTGGCGTTCGTGCGCCACGTCTGGCTGCTCAACCTGTTTGAGTTCTTCACCGGCTTCGCGTGGATTGCGGTGCTCTCCACCCTCAACCTCGGCGCACAGCGCAGCGCCGCCCGCTGGGTGAAGGCCCGGGCGCTGGCGGTCTACCTGACGGTGTTCTTCGGCTCGATGACCACGGGCAGCGCCATCTGGGGGCAGATCGCCTCGCAGTTTGGCACCCCAACCTCGCTGGTTGTCGCCACACTCGGGATGGTGCTGGCAAGCGCAACGGTGTTCCGCTGGAAGCTGGAGAAAGATCCTGATTTAAACCTCGACCTGAGCGGGCAGCCGCTGGACGGCGTGGAGATTGAGCTGCCGAACGAGCGCGGCCCGGTGCTGGTGTCGCACGAGTACATCATCGACCCGCATAACGCGAAAGCCTTCCTGGAGGCGGTACACGAGCTGCGCCGGGTGCGCCGCCGCGCCGGCGCGATGAGCTGGGCGGTGTACGAGGATATCGAACGCCCCGGCCTGTTTATTGAGATCTTCCTGATGGGCTCGTGGATTGAGCATCTGCGCCAGCAGGAGCGCCACACCATGAATGACCTCCTGCTGCAGAGCCGCGTTCTGGCTTTTCATCAGGGCACAACATCACCGGCAATTCGCTATCTGGTCGCGCCGGTATAACCATAACCATCACCTGTACAGGAACACACTATGGCAACGTTTAAGGCAAAAGACGGCACGCAGATTTACTACAAAGACTGCGGCGCGGGCAAACCGGTTCTCTTCAGCCACGGCTGGCCGCTGGACGGCGACATGTGGGATAGCCAGCTGAACTACCTGGCGGAGCGCGGCTTCCGCGCCATCGCCTTTGACCGTCGCGGCTTTGGCCGCTCGGATCAGCCGTGGAACGGCTACGACTACGACACCTTTGCGTCCGACATTAACGACCTGATCACCACCCTGGACCTCCAGGACGTGACGCTGGTGGGCTTCTCCATGGGCGGCGGCGACGTGACCCGCTACATCAACAACTACGGCAGCGCGCGCGTGGCCGGTCTGGCGCTGCTGGGCGCGGTCACGCCGATCTTCGGTAAATCCGACTCCTTCCCGCAGGGTGTGGATCAGAGCGTGTTCGACGGTATTCGCGACGGACTGCGTAAAGATCGCGCCCAGTTCATCAGCGACTTCGCGACGCCGTTCTACGGCATCAACGCCGGGCAGACCGTCTCTGCCGGTGCCCTGACCCAGACGCTGAACATCGCTCTGCTGGCATCCCTGAAGGGCACCATCGACTGCGTGACCGCCTTCGGCGAAACCGACTTCCGCCCGGATATGGCGAAAATCGACGTGCCGACGCTGGTGATCCACGGCAGCAACGACCAGATCGTGCCGTTTGAAAGCACCGGCAAGCTGGCGGCGGAGATGATCAAAAACGCCACGCTGAAGGTGTACGACAACGCCCCGCACGGCTTCGCGCTGACCCACCAGGATCAGCTCAACGAAGATCTGCTGGCGTTTGTGAAGTCGCTGTAATGTCGTCCAGGGGCATGTTGATCCGGCATGCCCTTATAGATCACTGTTTTAGGTAGTTATTCACTCAGGCTTACAATCCCGTAAAATTCATTCGCCAGGTTACTGAAGCCTGTAATTTTACTGGAGAGCATATGGACGCAGTTGAGCAAGACGTCAGATTCGAATGGGCAGACTTTTATCAGGCTTTTGCCTCTCAGCTACTAACCTGGCGAAATCGAAGAGAGGAGTTGGTGGCGGGTATTCACCGCATTGCTGCTGAGATTGGTAGTATGTCACACCTACAGGACAAGCCCGCTAATGGCGTCCCCCATCCTTTGAAAGACATTTGTCCTTTCACCACTATGGGCTTGTTTAATCGCTCGCTTACCGTTACCAACCGAAGAAATATCGCAGCCAGCCTGGCAAAACTGATAGGCGTTCGTGAAAAGGTTCCTGAATCGTTCGACGGTATTCCGCTACTAAACAATCAGAAATCATGGTTCTTTGGCTATGAGAAATCACGTAAGCCTGAAGACATCGATACGCTGTGGGAAATGTTTTCTCAGGCAATCTCCTTCGCCGACACCCCAAACGCCGATCCCGCTGACTTCCTATTTTCTTATGACGCCGCATCTAACGTGCGCAATGTGGGCTGGAACCTGACAATGGGATTGTACTGGCTACGCCCCTGGTTCTACCCTACGCTGGATAGCCAGTCTCAGTACTACATCCAGAAAGTCCTGAACATTAAAATCATTAAAAAAGGTGCCAAAGGGCGCTGTAGCGGACACAACTATCAGACCGTAGCCCTGGCGCTCAAAAAGGCTTTTACCCAGCCAAACTATCCGGTTCACTCCTTCCCTGAACTCTCTCTGGCGGCATGGAATATCGATTTGCAACAGTCAAATGATGAAGTCGAGCGGCTGACATGGAAAGCGTATTTGCTCAATAAGATCAAGGTGCTGTGCCTACGTAAAGACAGCCCATTTTTCTCTTTGAGGGAGTTAAAAGAGGCCTATCTGGATGAGATTAAGGCGGATTATCCCAATAACAATACTATTGAATCATCCATTTCATATTATCTGCAAAAACTACGTGATGATGATGAACTGGAGTTTCAGACCCCCGGCAATTATGAATACCTCAACTTCGATAAAGGTGAATTGCAGAGCATCACCGAGGAAACGGTTGAAGAGAACGTGCCCGCAGAAATCCCCCACAAGCCTTACACGATAAGCAATTTGATCGATGAGGGCTGCTTTTTAGAAGAGGAAAAAATCCAATTCATCCTTCAGCGGTTACAGGCCAAAAAAAACCTGATCCTTCAGGGCCCGCCGGGAACCGGTAAAACCTGGCTTGCGCGCCGTCTGGCGTATTGTCTGATGGGCGAGGAAACCTCTAAGCGCATCAGCGCGGTGCAGTTCCACCCTACCCTCTCCTACGAAGACTTTATTCGCGGCTGGCGTCCTAACAATGAAGGACGTTTAGCACTGGTAGACGGGCCTTTTCTCCATGCAATCGACAAAGCAGTAAACGATCCGACAACTAAGTACGTGGTCATTATTGAGGAGATTAACCGGGGCAATCCTGCGCAAATTTTTGGCGAAACGCTGACGCTGATGGAGGCGGATAAACGTACGCCGAATGAGGCGCTTGAGCTCTCATATCGATCTGATATGGATGAAAAAACCTACATTCCTGAAAACCTGTATATCATCGGGACGATGAATATCGCTGACCGCTCGCTTGCCCTGCTAGACCTGGCATTACGGCGCCGCTTTGCGTTTATTGATCTAAAGCCCGAGTTTAACGACGCGTGGAAAAAATGGGTTAACCAACGGTTTAATGTGAGTCTGGAAACATTAGCCCTTATCGAATCCAAATTAACCGCGTTAAATGAAAAATTGTCCAGGGATGCGGCCCTGGGACCTCAATTTTGTATCGGGCATAGCTATGTAACCCCACCTGCGGGGTTGAAAATTGACGACGGGATGGCCTGGTACGAGCAGGTTGTCGAAACCGAAATCTGCCCTTTACTTGCCGAATACTGGTTTGATGCGCCGGAGAAAGTCCAGGATTCCAGAAAGGAGCTTCTCAGCGTATGACCGATCTTGCTGAACGTGACGATACGCAGGCTCGGGCAGCGGTATCGCGTATTCCTTTGCGGAATATCTGGCTATTGATGCTGTACGCCTCCAGTCTGTTTCGCCACCACGGACGCAGCATGGTTGCCGCTGAAAACAATCCGGAGGAGATCCCGGCGCTGGTGGCGAGGATCCTGCTTCACGAAGTGGAGCAGCGGCTGTTAAGGCATTTAAGTATGGGATACCAAACTCGCCGCGCCACGCTTAACAGGGTAAGGGGACGCATTGATGTTCTGCGCACAACCAGTCGACAATTGCTTGAGCGGGCACAGGTAGCCTGCCAGTTTCAGGAAATGACGCTGGACACACCACGAAATCGCTATGTTCGCTCTGCGTTAGAGCACCTTGTTCCGCTGCTCAGCGACGGCACGCTGGCTGCACAATGTCGCGCAATGGCAATCAATTTGCGTCGTCGTGGTATTGAGGGGAGTATGCCCGGCAAAGGTGAACTGCCGTCAATCACACGTTTTGGCCGCCACGATGCGGCGGATAAAGCCATGGTCGATGCCGCGAAGCTGGCATTTGAATTATGGCTACCAACCCAAACTGCGGGGCAAAAACTGTTGCCAACGCCGTCTGATGACCCTTATTGGATGCGCAAGCTGTTCGAGAAAAGTATGGCGGGTTTCTATCACTTCCATCTTCCCAAAAAAGACTGGACAGTCGCTGCCGGAAAAGAGTTGAAATGGGGATTAACGTCTCAAAGTGCAGGGAGCGAAAGTATTTTCCCAACCATGAACTCGGACATTATTCTTGAGCACAAGCAACCTGCACAGCGCGTCATCATCGACACCAAATTCAATAACATTCTGACTAAAGGCTGGTATCGCGATAAGAGCTTGCGCAGCGGTTATATCTACCAGATTTATACCTATCTGCGGACGCAGGAGAACCGAACAGACCCATTATCTCTCCGTTCAGCTGGATTATTACTTCATCCAGCCGTCGATGTAATGCTCTACGAATTCGTTGAGGTACAGGGGCATAAAATCCACTTTGCCACCGTAGATTTAGCAGCAGATGCCGTCACAATGGCTCAGCAATTATTGAAATTAGCGCGTGATTGCTGTGGGATAACTGACGTGAATTAAGTTCTGAAGTGGACGCCTGCATGACAGGCGCCCATTTCTCTTAGTTCGCCGGGGCCGGACGCTCCAGCCGATCATTCTCCGCACGGCTATTTTCTACATGATGCCGACGCTCCGCCAGCAACCGACAAACCTCCGCATGCTTCTCCTCGGTAAAGGTAAAGCGCGACATAAAGCCCATGCGGATCAGCGACCCAATCGCCGGTAACAAACAAATCCCGAAGAACAGCCCCGACAGTACGCCTTCGCTCTGGATTTGCGCCTGCGGCACGTAGCCGATCATCGTCAGAAACACGCCGATGAGCCCGCCGCCCACCGCTACCGACATCTTGCCGGTAAAGGTCTGCCCGGAGAAGGTGATCGCCGCGCAGCGCTTGTTAGTGTGGTACTCCGCGTACTCGATGGTGTCGGCAATCATCGACGAGGTGAGGATGTTGGTCATCATCACGAACAGCGTGCTCAGGCCGAGCAGAATAAACAGCATCGTCACCTGCTGATATCCGACAAACCACATCACCACGCGCACCGCCACGTCCAGCCCGCAGAGGATCATAAACAGCTTCCGCTTCTGCATCCGGCGCGTCAGCATCGGGGCGACCAGACACAGCACCGCCGCCACAATGCCCATCACGCCAATCGCCATCTGCAGGCTGCCGTCGCCCAGGTTGTTGATAAAGAAGTAGATATACAGCCCGCCCGCCACGTTGTGGAACACGCAAAAGAAGAACGACAGCAGGACGATAAACAGCGGCTTGTTCTGGCGCAGGTTGTGGAAGGTGTCGCGGATGGTCACCTTTTCCGGGCTCGGCGGCACACGCTCTTTGATCTGCATAAAGCCGTTAAGCATCAGCGGCAGGCCCACCAGCATCATCACCAGCGCCGCCATAAAGTAGCCTTTATCGTTGCTGTACTGGGCGAAGAACGCCGCCAGCTTCGGGAAGAAGATATTGGCGCAGGCAATCCCGGCGTTCACCCCGAGCATCGCCGCCGTCACCGCGCGGGTGCGCTGGGCGGAGTCGTTGGTCATCACCGACGACATCGACCAGAACGGGATATCGGAGATGGCGTACAGCGTCCCCCACAGGATATACGTCACCCCGGCGTAGAGGATTTTGGTGGTCATGTCCGCTTCGATTTTATAGAACGACAACAGCGTGACGCCGGTGATCAGCAAAGGCGCAATCAGCAAAAAGTGGCGAAACTTGCCGAACCGGCTGTTAATGGTGTCCATTATGCTGGCAAACAGCGGATCGTGAACCGCGTCCCACGCGCGGGCAATCAGGAAGATGGTGCTCGCCGCCAGCGCCGAGATCCCCAGCACGTCGGTGTAAAAATAGTTAATAAACGAACCCACTAAACCAAAGCTAAAACACTGACCTAAACCATAGCCAAAATAAGACCACAACTCGCGAGACGGTATTTTCATTGTCGTTGCCATAGTGCGTACCTGGTTGCCCGGCGACAGCACGCCGGGTCGTTATTATTAGCCCTGCGGATTCGGGGCGATTTTGCGCAGCTTCTGCATCAGCGCAATTTCAGCGCGTGAGAACGGAATGCCGTTCTCCTCAAACACGTCGTGGAACCAGAGGCGACAGTAGTCCGTGGACTCCTTCATCACCACCGGCCACGGCAGCCACGTCTGGGTTTTGCCGCGCACCAGCCCCCACTGATACGGCGCAACCTTCGCCATGTACATCAGCGGAAGCTGCTCTTCGATGGTGCTGCCCACGTGGCGCGCCAGCCATTCGGTGCAGAAGATTGGGCGGCCCAGCGCCTGAAGTTGCTGGATAATCGCCGTCATGCGCCCGGTATTGGTGTAGGCGTGGAAGCTCACCACGTCCGAGAGCGCCAGCGCGGTCTGGTCCAGCGGGTGCTGGAAGAACGTCTCGCCTTCCTCTTCCGGCGGCAGGCGCCACGCGCAGACGGTAAGCGGCTGGGTTGGATCTTCTTCACGCACCCAGCGGAACGCCAGCTTCATCAGCGCGTGGGCGCAGGTCTCCAGCTTCGCGTCGTACTGCACCTCCTGCGTGCCGGTCGCGAAAATGCCGCGGTTGCCCGGCTCGTTATAGAGATCCCACAGCAGCACGCGCTTATCGTCGCGGAACTGGCGGATAACGTCGCGGATATAGCGTTCAATGTCTGCCCAGCAGTCGGGATCGCACACCTTATCGCGACCGGGGCTCGCCGCCGCCTGGCTGTTGTGCTTGCCCGGCACGGGCGGCTTTTGCGGGCCAAGGTACGGCTCGTCGCCGGAGAAGCCGCAGTCGTCCATTAGGGTCAGCATTGTGCTGAACCCGTGGTCGTCGGCAATCGTCAAAAAGTGGTCGATGCGCGCCATCAGCCCGTCGCGGTCATGCTCCCAGACGATAAACGGCAGATTAATGCGCAGGGTGTTATAGCCCGCCTCCGCCGCCCAGCCCAGCTCGCGGTCAATGGTTGCGGCATCGAAGGTCTCTGCCTGCCAGATATCGGTCCAGTTCACCGCCGTCGACGGCAAATAGTTAAACCCGCACAGCCAGCCTTTCTGCTCATACCACGCCTGTGCCTGCTCCCTGCTCCACTGCTCTTTCATTACGCATCCTCTTACTGATAATATTTAGCTAATAAATATTAGCTGCGGGATAAATGCGCAAATCACGGCGTTTAGAAAAGCGATGCCCCTCACAAAGTTCACGCTTCGATGAATGAGAAACGTGATCGACGGCGCTAAAGCGTGCGGTTAGGGTATGATGCGAAGTCGCGAAAGGGAGAGGACGGATGAAGCGAAAAACAAAAGTGACGATGAATGATATTGCGCGGGCGGCAGGGGTGTCGCAGGCGACGGTATCGCTGGTGCTTAACCAGGCCCGCAACATCAAGCTCAGCGACGACACCCGCCAGCGGGTGATTAGCGTCGCCACCGAGCTCGGCTACGACCGCCTCCCCGCCGTTCACGCCCCGCGCAACCAGGAAGAGATCGCCCTGCTGGTTAGCTCCATGCAGAGCTTTGACCCGTTTATCGACGCCATCAGCCAGGCGCGGGAAGCGGCGTGGCGCAACGAGACCCTGCTCACCGTCTACGACTACGGCGACGACGTGGAGCTGGCGCTGAACATTATCCGCCAGCTCGAGAAGCGCAACTGCATCGGGATTATTCTCGCCTCTCCGGTCACCACGCTGGTGGACATGACGGCGTTTCACGACTGCACCCGCATCCCGCTGGTGCTGCTCAACCAGCGAGACCCCGGCTCGCCGCTGCTGCCGTCGTTTATCCCGGACGACTACGCCAACGCTTTCCAGGTGACTAAACACCTCATCGCCTGCGGGGCCACGCGCATCGCCCACATCACCGGCGAGAGCTGGATGGAGGCCTCCCGCCAGCGTCTGGCGGGCTACCGGGCGGCGCTACAGCAGGCCGGATTAGCGTGCGACGACGGCCTGGTGCGCCAGACCAACTGGCAGTTCAGCGAGTCCTTTACCGCCACCACAGCCCTGCTGGAGCTGGCCGAGCGCCCGGACGCCATTTTCTGCGCCAGCGACTGGCTGGCGATTGGTTGCTATCAGGCGCTGGCGGTGAATGGCGTGCGCATTCCGCAGGACATGCTGCTGGCGGGCTACGACGACCAGAAGATCTCCGAGCAGCTCACCCCGCCGCTGACCAGTATTCAGCTGCCCTACAGCGAGCTGGGACGGCTGGCGGTGGAGTACCTGTGCAATGAGGAAGATGCCGCCACGCACGTGACGCTGGCGGGCAGGCTGAAAGTGCGCGCCTCAAGCCTCGTCTGAGGTAAACACCATGCCCGCGTAGGGCTTCTCGCGACACGCCGCCAGCCGCGCGGCGAGGCTGCCCACGTGCAGCTCCAGCTTGTGCCCGTCCGGATCGAGAAAGTAAAACGACGCCCCCTCGCTTTTGTTCTGCTTCCAGACGGTGACGCCCGCCTGCTCAAGCCTTTGCGAGAACGGTTCAAAATCCTCTTCCGCCACGGTAAACGCGTAGTGGGTATAGTCGCTCTCCTGCGGCGGCACGTACCGGCGCGCCTCGTCGTACGACAGGCAGACCCATAGATCGCCGCAGGTGAGATAGGCCCCGGTATTCCAGCGGGCGTGCAGCGTCAGCCCCAGCAGCTCGTGCCAGAAGCTGATGCTTTTTTGCAGGTCGCTGACCGCGAGGGTCAGGTGGTTGAGTGATTGCAGCATGACGTGCCCTTTTGTTTTTCGCGCCGAACGTGGTACGGTAAAAGCATGAACATAAACCACGCCGTCCTCACCGTAAACCGCTGGTGGCTGCCTTCTTAAAGGCGGCACGGAGTAGTTTTCCCCATTTTCAGATAGCCGCCGAAAGGCGGCTTTCACATTTCTAAGACCCCTTTCGGCAACTGCACATTAAGGAGTCTTTATGAACATGCAAACCATCCTCACCGGCGATCGCCCAACCGGCCCGCTGCACCTCGGCCACTTCGTCGGATCGCTGCGCCAGCGCGTGGCGCTCCAGCACACACACAACCAGTTTGTGCTGATTGCCGACCTGCAGGGGCTGACCGACAACGGCAGCAACCCGCAAAAAATTCGCGACAACATCCCCGAAGTGCTGGCCGACTACCTCGCCGCCGGCATCGACCCGAACCTGACCACGATCTGCCTCCAGTCCGCCCTGCCCGCCCTCGCCGAGCTGACGATGCTGTATATGAACATCGTCACCGTCGCCCGCGTGGAGCGTAACCCGACGGTGAAAAACGAGATTGCGCAGAAGGGCTTTGCCCGCTCGCTGCCGGTCGGGTTTATGGCCTACCCCATCAGCCAGGCGGCGGACATCACCGCGTTTAAGGCCGAGTGCGTGCCCGTCGGCGACGACCAGCTGCCGATGATTGAGCAGACCAACGAGATTGTGCACAAGATGAATAGCCTGCTGCCCGCCCCGGTGCTACGCCACTGCAAGGCCATGCTGAGCGACACCAGCCGCCTGCCCGGCATCGACGGCAGCGCCAAGATGTCGAAATCGCTGGGCAACACGCTGCACCTTTCGGCCAGCGAAGAGACCATTCACCGTGCGGTCAGCGCGATGTACACCGACCCGAACCACCTGAAGGTGAGCGACCCGGGACAGATTGAGGGGAACGTGGTGTTTACGTACCTCGACGCGTTTCATCCGGACAAGGAGAAAGTGGCGGCGATGAAGGCCCACTATCAGGCGGGCGGGCTGGGTGACCGGGTATGTAAGAACGAGCTGGAGGCGTGTTTGCAGGAACTGATTGCACCGATGCGGGAGCGGAGGGCGATGTATATGCAGGACAAGGGGGAGCTAATGGCGATGCTGAAGCGCGGGACCGAACGGGCGCAGGGGGTGACGCAGGAGACGTTGAGGGAGGTGAAGGTTGGGTTGGGGGTGCCGGTGTTTTGAGAGCGATATAAATAATAATCCCGGCGCAGGGCCGGGATATTTATCAGGCTTTGCGCTTAATCACCGGAATATCACCGGTGTCATTTAACGCGCCCGGAAATGTTTTTAACCACTGCGCGACTTTCTGCTTATTTATATTCACCACGCTCATACCTTCCAGGCATCCCCATAATTCTCTTGTATGCTGTGGTGTAATCACAATGCAGTCTTTCATGGCGCGGATTTTCACCGGCATACCGTTGATAAAACCTGCACGGGTTAACCAGTTTCCGCCCAGAAGAAGGTATTTCATGTCTATGCGAGCATACAGTTCGCAACAGGCTGCACTGTCCTGCGGTGTTTCCGCGCGTGGATGGACGGGTGCCGCGTTGGTCTGGTTGCCGTGCAGACGGCGGGCGCTGTTTTTGCGTACCAGTTCGCGGTTTTCAATCATGCCGGTGAAAGCGTCTGATTCTGTTTTGCAAACGGTAAACTCTGGCTTAAAATTCGTCGCAGCCATATACAACTCCATATTAGTTGGTTGTGGTTAGCGGTATGGGGGTGTTGCAGCACCTTCATATCGCGAATTCTTCGTTAAATTCTCTTTGATACTTCCTTTGCCGTTCGGCGTAATTTCTTGTGCTCATTATACAGGGCTGAATATAAATACAGCGGTTTGGTGTGGGGAAATTTGGAATTTGCGAGGGGGATTCAGGAAATAATGTTATGTACGATAAGGTCATGTTTTTCTTGTTTGCGGGTTGATTGGTCTAGGTTTTGCGAGCATCATCGCAATTATTTACCTTCTACCGTAACGCGATGGCTTCCAGCAAAACTCTCGAACAGGCAATTGCCGACATCACCATCTGGCGCAAAGGCGAACAGCGTGCGCCGCATAAGCCTTTATTGCTTCTGTACGTGCTGGCGAACTATCAGCAGGGGCATGCGCGACTGTTTGATTACGGTACTGAGGTCCACGAACAGTTGCTTAGCCTGCTAGAACGCTTTGGCCCACAGAGGAAGGCGCATTACCCAAATATGCCCTTCTGGCGGCTCAAAGGGGACGGTTTTTGGGATCTGAAGAATACTGAGTTCTGTTCGACCACTGGCAGTAAGCAACCGCCTGTTAAAGAACTTGTGGAACATAACGTCGCAGGCGGGTTTGATGAAGAACACTTTGCGCTGCTGAATAAGAACAAAAATCTGATCGGCTCGCTGGCGCAGCAGATTCTTGAAGCGCACTTTCCTGAAAGCATTCAGGAAGAGATCGCGGATGAGATGGGTTTTGATATTCAACAGATCCGTAAGGTTCGCGATCCGCTGTTCCGCCAGCAGGTGCTGCGTGCTTATAACTATGAATGTGCAATCTGCGGATTCAACATGCGGCATGATAATGCCACCGTTGGACTTGAAGCCGCGCATATTAAATGGAAGCAGTTTGGCGGGCCGTGTGAGATACCGAACGGGCTGGCGCTGTGTGCGATTCATCATAAGGCGTTTGATAAGGGGTCAATTGGGCTGGATGAGAGTATGCGGGTGCTGGTGTCCGAGGCGGTGAATGGGGGCGGGATTGTTGGGCGGCTGTTCTGGGATTTTGCCGGGAAGCAGATTGCGTTGCCGATGGTGAAAGGGAATTATCCTGGGGAGGGGTTTGTGGAGTGGCATCGGAGAGAGGTATTTAGAGGATGAGTGCGAAGGCCGGACTCGAATTTCACATCTAATAGACTGATATCAATATAGTTTACAAACAGGCATAAATAGTTATACCCGCAGTTGTACCCACAAGTTAAAATCCGTACAAAAAATAGACATTGCGAGTGGGTGTAAAGCCATACCAGTAGAACACCGATATGGCTGTCAAAGCAAGATTCAGGCAGGCAGGTATCAATTCTCATCTAATATACCGCAATGTTAGTAATGTCTTTATATGCCACATGAGGAACTCCCCATGACGAAACGTTTTTCAGACCAATAGATCATCAGTATTCTCCGCGAGGTTGAAGCCGGGATACCACCTTTATCATCTGAGTAGGCAGGGCGTAAAACGCAGACGACGTCGTAAAGGGCTGGCAACAGAGCGTCTGCCGCTGCTCCGCCCGGTGGCGCCCAATCTGACCTAGTCGATGGATTTCTTCATGGACGCACAGGCCACCGTTCGCAGGATAAAATGCCTTATCTGCGTGGATGACTTCACGAAGGAATGTCTGAAGATCACTTTTGCATTTGGGGGTTCAGGCGTGCATGTCACGTGTATCCAGGACAGCATTGCACTGTTTTGCGGCTATCCGGCTACGATAAGAACGGACCTGGGGCCGGAATTTACCTGTAGAGCACTTGACCAGTGGGCTTATGAGCATGACTTGGAGCTGCGGCTTATCCAGCCCTGCAGCCGACACAGTTCTGAATTATTGAGAGTTTTAACGGACGCTTTCGCGATGAATGCCTGAATGAACACTGGTTCAGCGACATCAGTCATGCTAGGAAAACCATTAGTGAATGGCGTCAGGATTATAACAAGTGCCGCCCACACTCCACGATGAATTATTAGACTCCGTCTGAATTTGCGGCGGACTGGAGAAAGTGTAATTCTGATAGTGAAGGATCCGACATTATTAACGGAGCGTTGTATCTAATCTTGGGGGCAGGTCAGTGCCGCTATACTAGATGCGATGTGTGACATTACACATCAAATCAGGTATTGAAAAACCACAGAATGTGGTAAACTAGCGTAACTAATAGCGCCTTAGTTTGAAATTCGATAGCTTTTCGGGGCGTTTGAACCATTGACAGACCATCAATAATTTATCAAGTAGGAGGCAACCATGAACCATACAGTTAACACTGTTCTTGATCGTTATTGGGATCGCCAACTACCTATCGATCCGAAAAAAATCGCTGAGGCATGGGGTGCTCGTGTTGAAGAGATTACCGACTCGGAATCGGATTATGACAATGATGGGTTGAGCGGCATTGCTGTAATCAAAAAAGGTGTGCCACGCATTTACTACAGCCCCTCTGATCATCCTAATCGCCAGCGCTTTACAATTGCGCATGAACTTGCTCATCACGTCCTTGGACATACAAAGGAAGGTGAAAAGCATCGTGACAGCGTTGCCGATTATTCAACAGGTGCGAAGAGCCACCTAGAAATTGAAGCGAATAAGTTCGCTGCAGCATTGCTGATGCCTGAGGTAGCAATTCGTACTTTAATTACCCGCGAAGGTGTATCAACGACACTGGAACTCGCTAGGATTTTCAAAGTATCTGAAGCGGCAATGCATTGGCGCCTGAAAGAGATAGGATTAGCTTACTAACTGCTTCCCTACTCTCCTAAATAGAGATATAAATCACCATCATACAATTAATAATGATGGTGATTTTTTTTATGGCTGATGAAACCCCTGTAGATTTATCTGGCGACGAAGAAGAAGAGAAAGATACCACTCCTGACAAGCCTTCGGCTGAGGATGGCAAAAAGGAAAAGCCAGCGGTTCCCGATCGATACAAAAATTCTTTAATTCAGCGCGAAGAAGAAGATGCACACGAACGCCGGTCTATGCGTGTTGTTCTTTTTTTCGTTGTTCTTCTCTTTGCAGTTGTCTTTCTTGCTGCGGGATTATCTTTCGCCTTAGATGTTGGATATGGCCTCCTTTCTGCTAAGAAAAGCATTGTTGGCGCTCTTACCAATTCTGATTCTAACCAATGCCTGGTGCCACTGAAATGCATCACCGAAAGCGCAGGCACCTCACAGCTTAAAGAGCTTCCTAATGCAGTTAATTTAAACACCGATTGGTTGTCAGCTGGTTCTCTAATCTCGATCGTGGCATTTGTTCTGGGGGTTGGTTTAACGCTCATTCTGACGATGCTAAAGTTCTCCTTTAACCACCCAACGGATAAACCAGCTAAGCACGATGTGGACTCAACAGCTGTTGAGATAGCCACGCCGCTAAGCCAGCTGATCGTGAACTTCATTTCGTTCCTGAAAGATAAGTTTTCTAAATAACCAGCATTTTTGTGAAGGGATGCTGGATTCGTCTTTGACATTGAAGTTATTAAAGGAGATAGAAATCAAATGAAACTTAACACTCTGCATGCACAGCTTGAGCATGTGTTAAACGGACTGCGCTGGATGCTTGATGAGGACGTTGAGGGCTGGGGGCGCGGAAATACCAAGATTCCAACACGTTTTACAGAAAGCGTTAAACCGTTCTTCCGCTTTATGGTACCGTACTGCATTCAGGAGATCGCACCTGGTCGATATGTGGTTCTCAATCGGGGATATAAACCGCTTGGTATCATTGGCGAATCAATGAGTACACCAATAATTGATTACATTGATTATGCTGTCGATGGCCCTGCCGAGCTGCCAAAATTTTCCACAATGTATGCACCGCTTAACGATCGCTACCTTTACAATGATGTAACTGTTCCCTGGGAAAGCAGGAAGCTGCTGAATGCGTATATGGCACGCCTTGAAGCCCTGATTAAAGCGTTGTCATGACATAAAAAAGCTGGCTTTTTGTTTACCTTACTGCTCCAAACTGTGAATCGCTGCGGGTATAACAGACACCTCTGAGTCATTTAAAATGACTCAGAGGTGCACATGTAGCGGTCGACAAAATTGGCCACCAAGTTAGAGTTTTTTCATTATTTGTTTTCCGGTTCGTTTGGCGGTAAGGTACTGCATCACGCCAGAAGAATCGTATCCATATTACAACGCGCTAATCAAAGCTAATGAGTGTTATGGTCAGTTCAGGGGATGGGCTGAAATTGCACAGAGTGAAGGACTGCGCTTAAAAAGGAAGGTACAATCAAGTCAGGGAGGAAAGAGCACAGCACAAAAAAGTTGAGCCGTCCTTATCAGAACTGAGCTCATCAGAATACTGGCGGAGAAAGTGGAGAGTGGCGAGACATTTGCCAGCAAAGTTAACTTATCCGAAGCTGTTGCACCGGCCCTTTATGCTCGAACATGCAAGTCAGATATCCATTAAATCCAAGGCTGGTAGCGCGGAAGAATTAGCCCCACGCATTAATGACTGATTGAAACGTAACCGTAGCCCTAATGAAGAGATTAGTGCGCTGGCTGGAAAGTTGATTGGATAAATTACTGCGACAGTAGGTGGGAGTAATGCCACCTACTGTCGCATAAAGTAGAAATTTACCAAGTTCAGTGAGCCTTCAGGCTGATCATGTATTCGCCTCACCTCACCCAACCAATCTAGAAAGCTGTGGATCGTTGCGCACCAGCAAACACCAACGAGCTACAGCTGATAATTCAGCTGTTGTGCTGGTCATTTCGCGCACTCTAGCTCGAACCTCGGTCAACTTCGCTTTGGCTACTGGATTATTGCCTGTTCTGCAGCGAGCTTTGGCTTTTGTATAATCATCGATTAGCCTGTCAACTTGCTGCCAGACTTTGCGACGAGCTTCTGCCAGGGGGGCATGTTCATTGAGTTTGAGTCGCTTTACCGTCTCATTGACTCGCTCCTGCTCCCACGCAGAGGAACCTGGCATAGGAATGACCTTCCCTTCTTCGTCGAAGGCAATAAGTGCAACATCATCATCATCAATCGGATCGAGTAGATAACGCGTTTCGGATTCCTCACAGGGCTCGGAGTAGGTAGAACAAAGTGAGCCGTCCTTGAGTGGAAACCACCCACCTTTTTTACGGTTGCCGACGTTGCCGCACACACGGAAATTCATGTAGTCAAATGCCAGCCACCAGTAGCCATCACGCAGGCTTGCATCCAACGCCTTAGCTTCTTTCTTGGGGCGAAAATGCTCCACATCGTAATGTGAGTACAACTCACGTACCTCAGAAAACCAGCATTTACCCGCTGACAAGGCCAACAACCATTCCTTCAGTACACCCCAGTGCGCACTGTTGGCATCTATCAGTGCGTTGCGTTCGTTTCGCTCGTCTTCTGCGTCTAAGGCAGCCAAGGCACCTACTAGTTGGGCCGATTTCGCCAACCAAGCATCCCATCGTGCTTGTGTCCATGGTACCCAGTTCGGGATGTTTGTATCGGTAGGTCGCTTGTGCTCTAGGTCAATCCAGATCATTGGTCACCTTCCTCTCGCAAAATCTCATCAATGATCGAATCGGCGATGACATCCTGCTCGGCCTGTTCCTCTGGTGTGAGCACAGGTTTGCGGAAACGGCGATGTTGCGCCATCTTGCGCACAAACATTGCGTAGTCGGGATCACGGAAGTCGGCGGTCGAAAAGCCCAAGTCAGCCAGCTCTGCTGACAAACGGCTCAGTTCCTCATCCTCTTCGAGGGAGCGAGGTGACAGAACGAACAGTTCATTGCGACGGAACAAGCGGCGCTCGGTTTCGATATCCAGCGTGGACGATAAACCAAACAAGTCGCTCTTGAGTAGCCCTGTTACGCCCATCCCTTGCGGGTGCTCATCCGGGGTATCGACCAATGTACGGTTACCATCACGACGCATTATATAAACTTGCTCACGCTTCAGACTACCCACCATCATGGGGTCATGAGTGGTTATAATTATCTGCGACTCGCTCCTTACTGGCGATGCAGTATTGGAACTCATTACTCCTTCAATATCGTCGAAATAGCGCAACTTCCAGATAGGATTCAGGTGGGTGTCGGGTTCATCAAGCAGGAACAGGCACTGGTCTTCTCGGGTGATGCGCATCAGGCCTAACACGGTGAGCATTTGCAGCTCGCCTTCTGATAAATGTGTAAAACTTACCTTGCCGCCATGTTCATCGCGCTTCTTCACCGTAATACGCACTTCTTCGATCAGGTCACCAATATAGGCACCCTCGGCGTAGCGGAAGAAACTATCGGCGCTGCCGATCAGTTCACCAAGTTGTTTAAGTTTTTCCTGATTTGGCACAAACAGATACAGCTGCTTCTGTTTTTCGGTACGGCCACGAAAGTCGATCTGTTTGATCGCCTCTTGCTCAATCGGAGCCCAAGCCACTTGCCACAGTTTATCGAGGAATTCGCTCACCACATTGCCGCGCGCATACCAAAAGCGCGGGTCACCCTCGTTCAGTTCTTGCTGGTCGAATTTGCCGCTACGGCGCTTTTCACGCAGGCGGTATGGTTCTTTCAGCACAAACAGAGCGGACTCCAGCGACTCAATATGTAAGTTCTTAAGCATCTTCTGAAACACCGGGTCGTCAGACAGCAGGCAGGCCAGCAGCACCAGTTGGCTATGGCCACCGCGACAATAAAACAGACGGCGCAAGCGGTCATCTCCCGCTTGCTTCAGTCGTGACTCATGACGGCGTTTGGCTTCTTCGACGGCGCGAATATCTGATTCGGACCCGGTAAAGTTCTTCAGCAGTTGCTCAGACAGCACTTCATCTGTAGTGATTTCCTGGCGCTGGTTGAAACGGCGCTGGTGCTCTTGAAACAAGGCTTCGATACGCTCGTTACGGCCCGAGTAATAAGCAAAAATATGCGCAGGCAGCAGCTCACGGTTTTTCAACAAGTAGCCTTGAGATTCAGCTTTACCGTCAACCCACACGTAGGGGCGTTTTTGCCTGGCGGTATTAGCCCCAATGCGTACCACATGACCACGAATGCTGTATTCCAGCGTGTAATCGAACGCCGCGTCATGGTCCAAATCGACATCGCGGAAGATTGTAAGCAATGCTTCAATTAGGTTGGACTTACCAGTGCCGTTCTGGCCAATCAGGGCATGGCTACGGATGGGTTTAGGTGGTGCATCGGTCGCGCTTGCACTTGGTTGCAAGTGCGTTGCGAAAGTGATGTCGAGATCGCGTAGATTGCGAAAAGTTGGGATGATGATGTGCAGCAATTGCATATCAGGCACTTACCTTGTCGGCTGGTTTTTCACGCACTTCGGCGGGGACCGGTTCCAGAATCCAACCATGCACCACTTCTGTTTTCAATTGCGCGTAGAAGGCGTCAATCTCACCGCCGAATCGCTGCCATAAATCCTTGGCACTCATCTCACCATGGTGACGTGCCAGAATTGTAGCCAGCGGCGCTTGGGCTTTAATGTCAGGCGTTGTGCCCAAACGTAGTGGAACTATCAGCTCGATTTGCGGGGCTTTCATGGGTTCTTCCTCTTGTTCGATGGCGATCCCAGTGAGGCTGGCGACGGCAGATATTGCAACCCGCTCGGCAGTTTTCACTGCATCAAAAAGTTTCTTTTCCAGTGTGTCACAGAAGCTCATTAACTTATCTATGCGTTCGACAATACGTGCTTGCTCCTCGGGTGGTGGCACTGCAACAACTATCAGATTCATTTTCTCCTGATTCATCTTTGGCTGCGCTGTCCCGGTTACATAGGGCTTAAGATCGATTGCATTGATATACAGCTCGAGGTATCTGAGGGCGATACCATTGACGGTGTCAAGCACGTGTGCATGGTTGTTTACCCAGTAGCGACCAGTTGCAATAAAGGCGATTGGGGTGCTTCGATTAATAAGATTCGCTCCATCTTCGCCAACGAGTAGAAGATCTTCTTCAAATATAAAGTCATCGATATGGTCAATGATTCCCGACGCACCGTAATAGGGGAATTCTCCGCGTCTAGGCTCTCGCTCCGATTTCGATAATGGGATGCGCTGCCCGTCTCTACAAATTGAAACCTCACCCAGTCGGCAAAACACCCATCCACGCGGCAGTATAAAAGGCACTTCTCTTTCTTCGACGGTAGGAAATGAAGTTGCCCTCCTAATCACACCACTGGTTACTAATCGATCCTTCTTTGTCTGCACAGAGCGTATGAATTCAATCGCCTTTTCAGAATCAGTTTCACATTGGTCAACGAGTAGGCCTTGGATTCCAAGCTGGAAAATTAGATTCCGCAGCTCTTTCACATCCTCTGGTGTATGAAACAGCCACCCAAAGTTGTTGGCCACGCGAGTCCAAGTGGTTCGGAGTTCGTGTGGGCTGCTGGCGCTGGCGACTGCTTGCAGGGTGGTCTGGCGCAGCGCGTTTTGGAGTTTGTGGCGGGCTTGCTGTTGCGCCTCCAGCTTGTCGCACAAAGCCATCAGCTCATCGACTTTGGCGACTATGCGCGTTTGTTCAGCCGTAGGGGGTAATGGCATGGCACAAAGCGCGAAGTAATCTGTAGGTAGACGTTTTTGCCCTGCTGTGCCAGTCATACTGGCTTCCCCCTTTGCCCGAAACAAAGGTGAGCGCAAGAACAGGTACACATAACCAGGATGAATAAACTGGCTAATTGGGCGAAAAACATGGAACTCTGTGGAGCCAGCGCCTATGTCATGTTCGAGGCCGGAAACAACAGCTGCTTTACCGTTTTCAAAACAGGGGGTAATTTTTGCCAAAATAACATCACCGTTGGCAAAATGGGTATAACCTTTGTGTATTTTTGACCAAGGTTTTATTTCACCTGTTATTTTTTTTGAATGTTTTTCAGAAACTCCAGCCATGGGAACGAATGTGGCCATGGCCGTTTCTTCAGCTTGGTTGCGTGGATTGATTTCACCAAGATCTAGTAATCGGCTCCAGCGCCAATTGAGGGGAAGATCAATGGCTGGTGGAACAAGTTTTGATGACTCCAATTTTGGTGAGCGCTTATATCTTTTTCCGGCAATAAGTTGCTGTCGGATACGAGCGACGTTGTTGAGTAATTCGTCCGCATCGCTATCTTTTTCATCTTGGGTGGTTAGTCTACCCGTTACCGCAAGTTGATAAATCAACTCTCGCAGCCGTGCAATCCCTCCCGGCGCATGAGCCACATGCCCAAATTCAGACAAAAATTGTTTCGCGTCCATCAAGCATCCTCACCAGAAAAGTGGTGAGCCAAGGCTGCGGCTAACTCGCTTTTGAGCTCATTTTCAGTTTCTTCAATCTCTCCCAGCAGCTTTTTGTATTTGGTCAAAAGTTCTTCGGGATCAAAACTTTCTTTTTCTGGGGCATTAGGGTTTTTTAGGTCAAGATTGAAAATCGGCCAATAGTGGCGATCACCCGCCGCTTGGGCATCACGGGCTTTTAAGCGTAGACTCTCGCTTTCATAGCGCAAAATTTCAATTTCATCATCAACAGCCTGGCGCTGGGTTTTATCGCTGACACCTTTAATGGAATCGCGCATATCGCGAATGCGGTTATCCAATTCGCTGGCTTTGTTGTTGAGCTCTTCGGCGAGTTGCCAGTACGGTTGTGCAGCAGCTTCGGCCTGTTCGCGCTTACTTTTGAAATCCACCTTCCAGGCGAACTCATTTTCTACGCGGTCGGCAAAGTCGTTTTCCTCCGAGCCCCACCACCCTCGCTCGGGTTCGAATTCTTCTAGCCGAATGGGTTTGGTTTTGGAGTAGCTCTTGTAGCCCTTAGGGTAGGGGTGTTCATAAAACCAGATGGTGTCAGTCTGGAAGTGTTCGGTGCCATCGTCCACCGTGCTGCCCTTGGTGAAAAACAGCAGATTGGTCTTGATGGTGGTATACGGCGCAAAAACACCTTTGGGTAAGCGGATGATGGTGTGCAGTTTGCAGTCGCGCAGCAGCAGTTTTTTCAGCGTGCCTTTGATGCCATCGCCAAATAAAAATCCATCGGGCAATACCACGGCAGCACGACCTTTTTCCTTAAGTAGTTTTTTAATGATGAGCGCCATAAACATATCGGCGGTTTCGCGGGTTCGAAGGTCAGCCGGATAGTCACTGCCTACCCCATCATCCTCATACCCTCCGAATGGCGGGTTGGTAATGATGCAGTCAACCTTATCGTTGGCACTCCATTCGTTCCAGCCAATACCTAATGTGTTTTTGTGCTCGATCTGGCTGGGCACATCAATACCGTGCAGCAGCATGTTGGTGGTGCAGAGCAGGTGCGGCAACTGTTTCTTTTCGATGCCTTGAATCAACTCTTCAATTGCTCGCTTGTCTTCAGGACGCGGTGATTTCATTGTCGCGAGTTGGTTACGGAAGTAATCTATGGAGGCGGTCAAGAAACCGCCTGTTCCACAGGCTGGATCCATGACTGTCTCACGCTTGTCTAGACGCGGGCCGACCCTATCAACCATAAAAGCCGTGATGGCGCGCGGAGTGTAGAATTCTCCTGCATTACCTGCACCGCGTAGATCATTGAGCATTTGCTCGTACACATCACCAATATTGGCACGGATGGTAAAATCGTGAAAATTGATAGCCTCTTCCAGCTTCTCTATCACGGCCAGCATTTGCGGGCCGGATTTCATATAGTTATTAGCATCCTCAAAAACACTACGGATTACTTTGTGCTGAAGGCTCTTGTTGGCATCAATCTCTTTGAGAGTCGGGAATAACTCGTTGTTGACGAAGCTAATAAGTTCACTACCGGCAATCTGTGGTTTCTTTTTGCCATAAGCATCGACTATATAAGCAGCCCAGTTACGCCAGCGGTACTCTTCTGGCAAAGGGGATTTATACGTTGGGTTGTCGTCCGACCATTCATCCTCTCGTTGGTCGAAAACTTTGAGGAACAGCATCCATGTAAGCTGACCAAGACGCTGAGCGTCGCCATCGACGCCATCATCCTTGCGCATGATATCTTGAATGGATTTAATTGTACTGCTGAGATTCATCTTACTATTCGCTTGTCAAGGGCCTATTATTTGATTAAGCCTGTTTTGATTCAGAGATGTCGTAGAGTGCCAGTTCCAGCTCCTTTACGGCTTGAGTGTACTGTTCTAAGCCACCAAAAATGCCCCGTCGGATTTGTGTTTTACTACCAAATTGTTCAAAAGGTGGCAATTCAAGCACTTTAGCATCTTCTATGTCTTGCACACCGTGATCAGCAAACTTTTCAAGTAAGGCTTCGAGCACAGCCCTAGCTTGCTCACCGTACTTACCGAACACATCGCGCTTTTTGACGTTGTTGGCTCGTTCACGTCGAGTGAGAGGCTTCTGGTCAAAGGCGACGTGAGTTACCAGATCAAAAGCATCCAGTTCGCTGCCGTTAGCGACAGCCTGTTGTAACACCTTGAATGGTACGCCATGTTCGGCTAATTGCTCTAGCACTTCTTGTTTGCGCTCGGCGTTGCTCCAGCGGCGCAGAAAGTCGGTTAGGTTACCGAATTCAGCCTGTAGGGTACTTTTAATGTCATTTTTTAGTAGGACTCGATAATCATCAGTAATGAGCTTGCCGTCGACATCGAGGTACTGTGAGCGTTCTACTGCTAGACGCACATTGACGTCATCAATCACATACCTGATTCGGCCTGAGCTGCCACCAGCCTTATCTGTGAGGCTTGGATCATAATGTGGAGGTTCTGGCTCGTCTATACTAGGGGGCGTGACAACATCTGGCGGTAGCACTGGGTCATCAGGGCTAGGTTCGTAGATCACTACAGGTTCGCCATCGAATTCGGGATCAGCAAACAGCCGTGTAGCCCCTTTGAAATCCATGATGGTGAAGTAAAGTTTTTGATAGTCTTCACGCAGGCGAGTGCCGCGGCCAATGATCTGTTTGAACTCAGTCATCGAGTTGATATTCTGGTCCAAGACAATCAGCTTACAGGTTTTGGCATCTACCCCCGTGGTAAGCAGTTTTGAAGTGGTAGCAATAACCGGATATGGCTCATCGTTGTCAATAAAGTAGGAGAGCTGTGCTTTCCCTTCGTTATCGTCCCCGGTAATTCTCATGACGTAACGGCGATTATTTGCGGCAGCAGGTATAAGTTTTACCAGTTCTTGGCGCATCCGCTCAGCATGACCTTGATCATCACAAAAAACAATCGTCTTGGCCATCGGATCGGTTGCCTGAAGGTATTCCCATACCTTGTTGGCGACCAGAGCTGTGCGCTTCTCCAGTATCAGATTGCGATCAAAGTCTTTGGTGTTGTAGTGCCGTTGCTCAATGACCTGGCCTAGCTTGTCAATTTTTCCCTTCTCCGGTATGTAGCCAACAGCATCAACATCAGTTGCAATGCGGATAACCTTATAGGGGGCAAGAAAACCGTCTTCAATACCTTGTTTGAGCGAATAGGTATAAATAGGATCTCCGAAGTAGGTGATGTTGCTTATTTCTTTGGTTTCTTTCGGTGTGGCGGTCAGGCCAAGGTGGGTGGCAGTAGTGAAATAATCAAGTACATCGCGCCATGCCGAGTCTTCCGCAGCACTTCCACGATGGCACTCATCAATCACGACCAGGTCGAAGAAATCCGCTGGAAACTGGCGATAAACTTGCTTCCATTCTTCCTTCCCCGTTACCGCTTGGTAGAGAGCAAGGTAGATCTCGTAGTTCTTTTTTACTTCACGATTGGTTACCTTGTGCATCACTTCGCCGAAGGGGGAGAAATCCTGCTGCATGGTCTGGTCTATGAGGATATTACGATCAGCCAAGAACAAAATTCGTTTCTTGACTTTTGCCTTCCACAAACGCCAAATAATCTGAAAAGCGGTGTACGTTTTTCCCGTACCGGTGGCCATAACCAGCAACACTCGCTGCTGACCCTTGGCTACCTTTTCGATGGTGCGGTTAATCGCCACTCGCTGGTAGTAACGTGGTTCGCGGCCGCTGCCATCGGCATAACACGGTTGTTGAATCAGCTTTACAGCCTCAGGAGCATCTAATCCTTTCCATTGTTGATATACTGTCCATAAGTCGGCCAAGGTCGGGAACTGGGTAAGCTTAAGTTCTCGTTCAACAGGCAGAGAGAGACCAGTCCGGTCATGCAAAAGGAAACCCTCACCATTGCTACTGATGGCAAACGGCGCATCAAGCATTTCGGCATAGGATAGAGCTTGTTGCATACCATGCCCAATAGAGAACTTCGCCTGTTTGGCCTCTAAAACCGCGATCGGCACATTTGGACTTGCATAAAGCACATAATCAGCACGCTTGGGGCCGCCTTTAGCCTCAGGGTTTTTTACTCGAGAGGCCATCTTACCGCGTACCATCACACGACCGTCTGTGAGTTTTACCTCCTCCCGGAACTGATGCTGCTGCCAGCCAGACTGTTGAATAGCTGGTGTGATGAACTTGGTGCAGATATCACGCTCGCTGAGCTGATATTTATCCATAACAGTAAGCTCCTTCTAACGTTCCGGTGTATGTGTCTTAGGTACTATGAATATGCATCTAATGGCCAAGTTTAATAAATATCTACGCGGGCAAGAAGCTACGTCTCAATCCACGCAGAATAATTGTGTTGTTCGTGCAGATGCAGAATAGTACTCATCGTGTGCTAGAAACCATATCACGATAGTCAGCCTACTCAATTATATGATTAACCCTTTTCTAACTGACAGGTCTGCGTGGCTCGTTTTGCCGATGAGCCCCGATGGGGCTCAGCTATAACATGTCGATCTTCTACGCTGACCAACATCTGACATAAACTAGCCGTCAGATTTTAATTTAGAGACGAAAGTGCATTTATCAACAGCTCACTCGTCGTTCCCCTGATCGCTCCTCGCATTATCAAACGTCGTCATCATCTTCTCCCAGTTCGCATCCAGTAAATCAGTCCATCACTGCAACATCAGCTTACGTTCATCCATGTCTTCCGCGTTATGGTTATACTCCGCACGCACAGAGTTACGTGCCTGATGATTCATCTGCCGCTCTACCGCATTCCTCGAAATTCAGAGGACTACAAGCCATCGTCCTGAAACCACGCCCACATACTTCCGTTTTTGTGTCATGTTCCATCACTCGTAGAGCCTTGTTACCCGTAATTATACCCGCATCAGTAAGTTGATGTGATTGAATCAGGTTGACTTAGGTTGAGTGAAAAAAGCGAGGAAAGCCTAACCGATACTAGATTTCAGACACAAAAAAAGCCGCCCTTAAGCGACTTTGATTTGCATCTTATGGTGCCGAAGGCCGGACTCGAACCGGCACGTATTTCTACGGTTGATTTTGAATCAACTGCGTCTACCGATTTCGCCACTTCGGCACTGAAGGGGATGCGTAAACGTTGTGGATTATACCTGTCGCGCGCCGCCATGCAAGCGACGACGCGCTAAACCCGCGCTAAGTGCCCAAAAAACCAGCGCTACCGTCAGTCCAGCTCAGACACTGCCAGCCGAATCACTCTCGCCGCCTTCTGCTCCGGCAGCGCCAGCACCTTCGCCCACATCTCCTGCACCATATCGCAGGAGAGCTTCTCTTTACCCGCCGCCTTCTCCGGCATCTGCAGCAGCTGGATGTCCTCGCCGTACTTATCGGCAAGTTCCTTCATAATCGGCCGCACATCCTCGACGGCAGCCTCGCGCTCGGCCTGCGTCACGGTGTGGCGGTTTTTGCCGTAGGCCGCGCGCATCATGTCGGCGTCAGCCTGCATGCGCCGCGCCATCAGGTCTTTATCCAGCATGCGCATCGGATTGATGCCGCCCTTCACCATCGGGTAGAGGAAGCGGAAGCAGGCGTCGTCGCTCACCTTCTGGATGGCGGCGGTCTGCTCCATGTTGATGGTCATGTAGTTCACCACGTTGGCGTCCGGGGCGTTTTGCAGGCGCGTCATCTGCAAATGCAGGATCTGCGGCTGGATGGTGTCGATAATGTGCTGCTCCGGCTCGCCGGCCTTTTGCAGGGCGGCCATCTGGTCAAGGATGCGCTGATGCAGCACAGGCTCCTGCTCCTTGATCACCTGCCAGGCGGGCATCGCGTTGAGGGCGGTATCAATTTGCGCTTCCGGAGCGCGCTGCCTGTCGAAGAAGACCCAGAACGCCACGGCGGCAGCCGCGACAACAACAATGACCGTACTGATCAACGTTTTTTTCATCTCGCATCCTTATCCTTGCGTTATGCCGGTTTACACCGGCACGCCGCTGTGGAAGCGAAACTCGTGGTCCGGTGTCGAGATAAGTGTGGCTTCAATTTCGCCAAAATGCTGTATGCGCGGTGAGATATCGTCGTCGCTTACCTGCTGGGCCAGCGCCAGGTAGTCCTGATAGTGGCGCGCTTCCGAGCGCAGCAGCGAGAGATAGAACTTCTGCAAATCATCGTCGAGGAACGGAGCCAGCGCGGCGAAGCGTTCGCAGGAGCGGGCTTCGATGTAGGCGCCGCAGATGAGCTTGTCGATCAGCGTCAGCGGTTCGTGGGTGCGCACTTCCTTCAGCATCCCTTTGGCGTAGCGGCTGGCGGTGATTTTAACGTAGGGAATGTCGCGCGCCAGCATCGCCTCGCGCACCTGCCAGAAGTGGTGCAGCTCCTCTTTAATCAGCAGCACCATGCTGTCGATGAGCCCCTGGCCCCACGGGTCGTCGGTTTTGGGCATTACGCTTTTGCCAATCTGCTTATGCAGGGCGATGAAGTCCGGCTCCGGGCCGTCGCGGAAGGTGAACTGTTCGTAGGGCTTGAGCCACTCGAGCAGCGCGTCGGCACCGCTTTCGTCGGCGACGTATTTACGCACCAGAAGCAGCGCGGTCTGGGCGGCCTTGAGCTCGCACACCATGTGGTCGGTGAGCAGCAGCGGCAGGTTCGCCGGGTCGCGGGCTTTATCAATCCATGCTTGCGGGGTCGGGCACTGGAGGAAATTGAGTACGGGGGCGAGTATCTGCGGGTAATCCATGGTTCTGCCTTGAAAAAAGCGGTGGCGCGCGCCACCGCCTGAATCACTTAGTGACGCACGCCGTCGTCGTCTTCGTCGACGTAATCTTCGTCGTCGCCTTCTTCGCCGTCTTCACCGTTTGGATCTTCGAAGTAGGTTCCCCAGCCGTCGTACTCCACTTCAAACTTCTCGGCCAGGTTCATCAGCTGTTCTACCTGCGCGTCGATCAGCTCCGCCTTCAGCGCGCCTTCGCTCAGGATGTCGCAGCAAATGACGGTGTCGCCCTCTTCCACTTCCAGCTCTTCCGGCTCGGTCACTTCGTAACCCAGCTTGAAGGCTTCTACGGCCATTTTTTCCAGCGCGTCGAAATCATCCGCAGAGAAATGGTGCTCGATGGTGTACAGCGCGTCCGGATCGCTACCGTCTTCCAGCAGTTCTTCAATAATCAGACGCGTCTCTTCGCGTTGCTCTTCCAGTAATTCCGGGTTTGCCATGGCTCAATCCTCTTTAAAGTGCGGCAGATACTTCTATTTTCACACACGGACGGGTTTGCCTCCACCTTTGTTGGAAAGATTTGTGAAACGGGGTTGCAAATGAATAATTACACATATAAAGTGAATTTTAATTCAATAAGTGGCGTTCGCCATGTGAGGATAAAATGTCTGATTTGTACAAGAAACACTTTCTGAAATTGCTCGACTTTACCCCTGCACAGTTCACTTCTCTGCTGACCCTTGCCGCACAGCTCAAGGCCGATAAAAAAAAGGGCAAGGAAGTACAGAAGCTTACCGGTAAAAACATCGCGCTCATCTTCGAAAAAGACTCGACCCGTACCCGTTGCTCTTTCGAAGTTGCCGCATTTGACCAGGGCGCACGCGTCACGTATTTAGGACCGAGCGGCAGCCAGATTGGGCATAAAGAGTCAATTAAGGACACCGCGCGCGTACTCGGGCGGATGTACGACGGCATTCAGTATCGCGGCCACGGCCAGGAAGTCGTCGAGACGCTGGCGCAGTATGCGGGCGTCCCGGTGTGGAACGGGCTGACCAACGAGTTCCACCCGACCCAGCTGCTGGCGGACCTGCTGACCATGCAGGAGCACCTGCCGGGCAAGGCGTTTAACGAGATGACGCTAGTCTACGCGGGCGACGCGCGCAACAACATGGGCAACTCGATGCTAGAAGCGGCGGCGCTGACCGGGCTGGATCTGCGCCTGGTGGCCCCGAAGGCCTGCTGGCCGGAAGAGAGCTTGGTGGCGGAGTGCAGCGCGCTGGCGGAGAAGCACGGCGGCAAAATCACCCTGACGGAAGACGTGGCGGCGGGCGTGAAGGGCACGGACTTTATCTATACCGACGTCTGGGTGTCGATGGGCGAAGCCAAAGAGAAGTGGGCTGAGCGGATTGCGCTGCTGCGCGGGTATCAGGTGAACGCGCAGATGATGGCGCTGACCGGCAATCCGGACGTGAAGTTCCTGCACTGTCTGCCGGCGTTCCATGACGACCAGACCACGCTCGGCAAGCAGATGGCGAAGGAGTTCGACCTGCACGGCGGGATGGAGGTGACGGACGAGGTGTTTGAGTCGGCGGCGAGCATTGTGTTCGATCAGGCTGAAAACCGGATGCATACGATTAAGGCGGTGATGGTGGCGACGCTTGGGGAGTGATTGGGTCCTCTGCGGTCTGGTGCCCTCACCCCGGCCCTCTCCCACAGGGAGAGGGAGAAAACCCACCCCGTAGGCCCGTGCAAGCGAAGCGCCGCCGGGCAAACCGACTCCCCTTCATTGATTTTTCACCCCGAAAAAGGTACGTTTTCGCCTTCATTCCAGCGTGGACATGCCAGCATTATGCCGATTATTCAGTCTGTTGAACGTGCGTTGCAGATCCTCGACCTGTTCAACGAGCAGGCCACCGAGCTTAAGATCACCGACATCAGCAAACTGATGGGGCTGAGCAAGAGCACCCTCCACTCGCTGCTGAAAACCCTCCAGCTTCACGGCTATATCGATCAGAATCCGGAAAACGGCAAATATCGCCTCGGCATGAAGCTGGTCGAGCGCGGTCATTTTGTCGTGGGCTCAATCGATATCCGCCAGAAGGCGAAAGGCTGGCTGACGGAGCTGTCGCAGCGGACCGGGCAGACCACCCATCTGGGGATCCTGGACGGGCGTGAAGGGGTCTATATCGAGAAGATTGAAGGCAAGCTGGCCGCCATCGCCTATTCGCGTATCGGCCGCCGCCTGCCGGTGCACGCCACCGCCATCGGCAAGGTGTTGATTGCCTGGCTGGGCGAGGCCGAGCTGAACGCCCTGCTGGAGGGCTATCAGTACACCACCTTTACACCCGCTACCCTCGCCTCCCGCGAAGCGTTAATGGCCGCCCTGGCGCAGACCCGCGAGCAGGGCTACGCCCTGGACAGCGAAGAGAACGAGCAGGGCGTGCGCTGCGTGGCGGTGCCGGTGTGGAACCACGAATCCCGCGTGATTGCCGCCCTGAGCCTGTCGACGCTCACCTCCCGCGTGGATGACGCCGAGCTGGCCCGCTTCCGCGAGGAGCTTCAGCAGGCCGGGCTCGAGCTGTCACGCGCGCTGGGCTATACCGGCTCGTAGGTGAAGTAGTCGAAGTCCGCGTGACAGCCGTCGCCGCTGATGTCCTCGCAGTGCAGCCCCACAAACGCGCCGGTAAAGAAGCCGCGCCCTCCGATGTAGTCATCCGACAGCTTCCACGCTTCATAGGTCACCGGCACGGCGTGCCACGTCTCGCCGTCGAAGGAGTAGCTGTAGCGGTAGACCAGCGTATCCACGTCCACCCGCAGCCAGACACTCTCCGCATGTTCCGGCACCGGAATGGGCTGCTCGTGCAGCGGCCACGACGGCACGTTGTGGTCGAGCTGGATCACCTTGATGGTCCTCCCCTGCCCCTCCTCGAAATCCACAAAGCAGTAGCTCCAGTTTTTGCTGTTGTAGTAGCAGGTCAGCCCCGCGCTCTGCTGGAAGTGGACCGGCGAGAACTGCATCCGCGTCTCGGCCCGGAAGGTGAAGTGCTGCCAGCGGCGCGCCACGGTCGACTGGGTAAAGGTCGAGTTGAGCGAGTCGTTGCCGTAGAGCCGTAAGTAACCCGGGCGGGCGGTGAGCGAGCCGAGGGTGTCATCGAACGGAATGCGCAGGGTCTGCAGCTCCGGGTCAAGCGTACTGCCGTCGAAGTCATCCCGCCAGTTACCCTGAGCGGCTGCGGGCTGTTCCACCACCTGCGGGCCTTTCACGGTCAGCTGCGCGTGCTTGCCGCCCTCCACGTACGGCCAGCCGTCGCGCCATTCAATGCGGGCGATGCCGGTCTCGCGCCCCAGCGGGCAGTAGCCGCGCCCGCCGGAGGCCAGCAGCGGCACGCCGGGCAGGCGTAGCGGGCGGCTGGTGAGGTAGGCCATATACCATTCTCCGGTGTGGGTCTGCAGCAGCGAGCCGTGGCCGCTCTTTTGCAGCGGGTTCTCCGGCAGGTGCCAGCTGGTCATCATCGTTCCGTCCGGGTGCAGCTCGTACGGCCCGTCGATATTTTTGGAACGCAGTACCACGACTGCGTGCTCGTAGCTGGTGCCGCCCTCGGCAACCATCAGGTAGTACCAGCCCGCGTGGCGATAAAGATGCGCCCCTTCGGTGTAGCAGAGCGGTGTGCCGGTAAACAGCGTTTTGCGCTCGGGCGAGAGCGTGCCGGTCTGCGGGTCAAACTCCTGCATCACAATGGTGTTGTGCGGGTTGCTGTGGTGACGCGGCCCCCACGGACGGTAGAGGTAGTATTTACGCCCATCGTCGTCGTGGAACAGGGACGGATCGAACCCACCGTTGCCCATCGGGATCGGCTCGCTCCACGGCCCCTCAATGGACGGCGCGGTGACGAGGAAGTTGCGGCCATTTTTCCACGGCGAGTCGACAATCTTCACGTCGGTATAGAGCAGCCAGAATTTGCCGTCGGCGTAGCTCAGGCAAGGCGCCCAGATGCCGCCGGAGTCCGGGTTGCCCTTCATGTCCAGCATCGACACGCGGTCCAGCGGCGTGCTGACCAGCGACCAGTTTTTCAGGTCGCGGGAGTGATAGATGCGCACGCCCGGGAACCACTCGAAGGTCGAGGTGGCGATGTAGTAGTCCTCGCCCTGACGGCACAGGGACGGGTCCGGGTTGAAGCCGGTCAGGATCGGGTTGGTAATTTCCATGTTGCCTCCGGTTAATGGGATGCGGCTGTCGCGGCGTCGGGAACGGCCTCGCCCTGCGCCGCGCGGTGTTTGATCAGCTGCTGGCTGATGGCCTCCACGCGGTCGTCGGTGAGCTTGTAGAACGACAGCATGATGAACATGCCTGCGTAGAGCACCACCGGCACCACGCAGAACAGAATTTTGATGGTGGTGAGCACCTCAACCGGCTGCACGCTGCTGCTGGCGGAGTAGTTCACCCAGGCCAGGATCCAACCCACCACCGCCCCGCCAATCGCCAGGCCAATCTTCAGGCTGAACAGGTAAGTGGAGAACACCAGCCCGTCAAGGCGACGTCCGCTGCGGCTCTCCTCGTAATCCACCACGTCAGATGCCATCAGCCACTGTAGCGGCGTGGTGGTGTTGAAGACGAACAGGAACAGGATGTTGAGGGCGAAAATCAGCGCGATGTGCTCGGCCGGGGTGAAGAAAATCAGCAGGCTGATGAGCGAGTAAGCGACGATGATCCACCTGAAGGCGGTGACGCGGTCGAAGCGGCCCAGCAGGCGTGAGGAGCAGAGCGAGCCGAACATGGTGGCGAGGCTGCCGTAGAGTAAAAACTGGGTCGCCATCTCCGGGTGATCCATCACGTATTTCACGAAGTAGAGCGTCGCCCCGCCGCGCACCACGTTGGAGCAGGTCGCCATCATCTTGAACGCGCACATGATGCGCCACTGGCCGTTGCCCAGCAGCAGTTTGAGATCTTTCGCCACCGACGAGCCAGGCTGCACCTCAAAGGTGTAGCGCTCTTTGGTGGTGAAGAAGCAGACGTAGAGCAGCACCACGCCGGTCAGCCCCAGCACGCACATGGCGCCGAAATAGCCCACCTGCTCGTCCCCCTTGCCGATGATGCTGACCAGCGGCAGCGCGATGCCGCTGATGGCAAGCGAGCCCGCTGCGGCGAGGAAGAAACGCCAGGACTGAAGGGCGTGGCGCTCTTTCGGGTCGGCGGTGATCACCCCCGGCATGGCGCAGTAGGGCACGTTAACGAAGGTGTAAACCAGGGTCAGGAGAATGTAGGTCACGCAGGCGTAGATGATTTTGCCCTGCGCGGAGAAGTCCGGCGTGTAGAAGGTCAGCATGCAGACGATGCCAAACGGGATGGCGCCCCACAGCAGGAACGGGCGGAACTGGCCGTGCCGCGTGCGGGTGCGGTCTACCAGCAGCCCCATCAGCGGGTCGGTCACGGCGTCGAGCACGCGGGAGACTAAAAACAGCGTGCCCATAATGCCCGCAGAGAGACCAAACACGTCGGTGTAGAAATAGGCCAGCAGGAACATCGTGGCCTGCCAGACAAAGCCGCAGGCGGTGTCACCCAGCCCGTAGCCAATTTTGTCTTTCATGGTTAATTGCGTCATCAGAATTACACCCTTTGGTAGTGTGCTGAATTACAACATCGTGTTAATGGAGTGTAATGAGCTGTTCAATTAACCAGCAATGGTCATATCTTATTTCTGAATTACGTTATTTTGCTTTTGTGACGCCAACGATATATCGCAACTTATTGTTTAAATTAACAAATTACAGATACGAAAAAGCCGCCCACGGAATATATTCCGTAGACGACAATCGCGTGAAAAATAATTAAATGCCGAGCGCTTTTTTACCGGCGTTAATTACCTCAATAATTTTATCGGTGTCATAAATACAGCCTTTCCAGGTGCCGCCGCTCACCGACTGCAATGCCGCCCACAGCCGGGTATCGTCCGGCAAAAAGTCGTGGGCGTGCAGGTCCGGGTGCGTCTGCCGCAGCGCCAGCTCGCGCGCGCCCTCCTCCGGCGTCAGCGGGTTATCCGCCGTGCCGATAAAGTTCACGCTGCCTGTTAATGTCAGGCGGTCGACGGCAATCTCGATGATGTCGTTGTCGCGCAGCTTGCCAATCGGTCCCCCCGCCAGCGCCTCCGGCGACACGTGGCCGAAGCAGGCGCCCGTCGATACGCCCGAGAAGCGCGCATCGGTGATTAACGACACCGTCTTGCCCCACGAGATATGCTTCAGCGCGGAGGTAAGCTGGTAGGTCTCTTCCATACCGGTGCCGGACGGGCCGCCGCCGATCACCACCATGATATCCCCCTGCTTAATCTCTTCCCGCTTGATGGCCTTGATGGCCTGCGCTTCCGAGACAAACACCCGCACCCGGCCGGTGTGCCGGTAAACGCCATCGTCATCCACCACCGACGGGTCGATCGCCGTGGACTTGATCACCGAACCTTCCGGCGCGATGTTGCCCGTCGGGAAGCAGACCGTCGAGGTCAGCCCTTTCGCTTTTGCTTTCTCCGGCGGCAGGATCACGTCATCCGGCTCCACGCCGTCCTGCTCGCACAGGCACTGGCGGAAGCGCTTACGGCGCTCGGACGTCTGCCACCAGTCGAGGTTCTCGCCCACCGTCTGGCCGGTGACGGTCATGGCGTCCAGATGCAGCAGGCCGAGATCGCGCAGGTGGAGCATCACTTCCGGCACGCCGCCTGCGAGAAACGCCCGCACGGTCGGGTGGTAGTCCGGGCCGTTGGGCAGCACGCTCACCAGGCGCGGCACCCTGCGGTTGACGCGCGTCCAGTGCTCTACGTCCGGGATCGTGCAGCCCGCCGCGTGGGCGATGGCCGGGATGTGCAGCAGTAAGTTCGTGGAACCGCCGAACGCCGCGTGGATCACCATGGCGTTTTCGATGGCTTTATCGGTGAGGATATCGCGCGTGGTGATGCCGCGGTTATCCAGCTCGCTCACCGCCCGCGCCGACTGGCGGGCGATCTCCAGCCACACCGCCTGCCCGGACGGCGCCAGCGCGGAGTGCGGCAGCGCCAGCCCCAGCGCTTCCGCCACCACCTGCGAGGTGCCCGCCGTGCCGAGGAACTGGCACCCGCCGCCCGGCGACGCGCAGGCGCGACAGCCGAGCTCGGCGGCCTCCTGCAATGAGAGCTCGTGGTTGGCAAAGCGCGCGCCGATGGTCTGCACCTTGCCCGCATCTTCCCCCACGGTCGGCGGCAGCGTCGCCCCGCCCGGCACCAGAATGGTCGGCAGGTCGTGCATGGAGGCCAGCGCGATCATGGTGGCGGGTAGCCCTTTATCGCAGGTGGCCACGCCGATCACCGCCCGGCGCGTGGGCAGAGAGCGGATCAGACGGCGAAACACGATCGCCGCGTCGTTACGATACGGCAGGGAGTCGAACATGCCGTGCGTGCCCTGCGAGCGCCCGTCGCACGGATCGCTGACGAAGGCCGCAAACGGGATCCCGCCGTTGCGGGTGATCTCCTTCGCCGCCGCCTGCATCTGCATGCCGATTTCCCAGTGACCGGTGTGGTAGCCCAGCGCAACCGGGCGTCCGTCCCCGGCGCGAATACCGCCCTGGGTGCCGATAATCAGCACCTCTTTGCCGGTCAGCTTGTTGGCGTCCCAGCCCATCCCGGCGTTCTGCGTCATGCCGAACAGGTTGCCGCTGGGGGATTCCATCAGCATCTGCGGGGTCAGAGGCAGCGCGCCCTGCGGCCCCGCCGCGTGGGTGATCACCGCATAAAACGCATCGTCCTGTGGGGTGAAAATTTTCTCAATGGTCATCGTTATCGTCCGGCTCAGCAGAGCTTGAGCTGTTGCAGCAGGGTTTTCAGCTGCGCCTTACGCGGCTCGTCCAGCGGCGTGGCGGGCGGCAGCACGTGCGTGGAGACAGGACGACCACAAAGCACGATCGCCTCTTTAATGACGTTCACAAACGGCGTATCCAGCTGATACATCTGCGGGATTTGCAGCAGGGTCTGATGATACTCAGCCGCTTTCGCCACGTCTTTATCCCGCCAGGCTTTCAGAAGATTCACCGACACCTGCGGGGCAAAGTTGCCGCTGGCCGAAATCGCCCCGTCGCCGCCGAGCAGCAGGGTATTAAACAGATGATCGTCGTAGCCGCACAGCACGGTGAAGTGCGGATGAGCGGCTTTGACGGTGAGGATCATGCTGCGCAGGTGGGCGACGGAGTCGATGGTGTCTTTGATCCCGATAATATTGCTGCGCGAATCGGCCAGGGTTTTCACCAGCCCCGGGGTCAGATCCTGCCCGGTCAGCGCCGGGAAGTTATAGAGCATCACCGGCAGCGTGACGCTGTCGGCCACCTGTTCGAAATAGCGGATCAGGTTTGCTTCCGACACCTTCCAGTAGTAGGGGTTGATCACCACGATGCCGTCCGCGCCCGCCTGCTGCGCGTGCTGGCTGAGTTCAATGGTTTCCCGGGCGTTGGTGCCGCCGGTGCCGATCAGGACCGGCACCCGACGATCGACATGATCGATAGCAAAGCGGGCAATGGTCTTACGCTCTTCGGCGCTGAGCTGGGAGAACTCGCCGCCGCTGCCCAGGAAGAACAGGCCGTCAACGCCTGCTTTGATGAGATCGTCGATCAGCGCGGCGGTGCCCTGCTCATCAAGCTGGCCGTCGGCGGTAAAAATGGTGGAGACAGGGGGAATGATTCCCGTGAACAACGCGGACTGCGGCATAAGATCTCCTTGTTGAATCATTTTGTTCTACATTATAGAACAGCGTTCATTAATTTAACGATCATACTATGACGCAGAAAAAGGGGAGGTAAATGGGAGATGAGGAGGGAGTGCGGGAAGTTTAAGCTGGATCACATTATGCGTGGGTGCGGTCTGGTGCCCCAGCCCTCTCCCTGTGGGAGAGGGCTGGGGTGAGGGGAAATTACTCCACCAGCATTTTAACAACCACTTTTCTGACCTTAGCAGGCTCCCCCACCGCGCACAGCGGCTTATGCACTTCACCCGGCCAGAACACCACAAAATCCCCTTCGCTCAGCACCACGGTTTTCTCCTGCTCGCCTTCCGGCAGGAACGCGATGTCTTTATCCGCCAGCCAGTCGGTGTCCGGCGTGCCGTGCGGCAGGGTGCTGAACGTCATCCCTTCCTGGCCCTTCAGCACAATCTGGATATCCAGATAGCGCGCGTGGTACTCGGCGCGGCGCTCGGCGAACGGCTGGGTCATGTCTTCTGACACCAGATAAAACAGGCTGTTGCCGTTGATGTCGTGCTTGCCGTGCGGCGTGGCGTCGGTGACGTGGGCTTTAACGTGCTCAATGGCCTGGCGCAGCGCGTCAGGCAGCCAGGACTGCAGATGGTGAATGTTTCCAATAATCATGTTTCAATCCTCAATATAAAACAATGTTTCATTTTTACCTTTTATACGAGAATCTAGCCTGCCATACCAGCCCTTTTTCGACGAGGCTTGCGCGAGCGCATGTTTATTGGGAAAGGTGTTAACCCGCTGTTAATCCTGCCCAGGCAATTATGCAGCGGTTATGCATAACCTCATTTCGCGCACACTAAGGCTCTCACATAACCCACTGAAATAAAGAGCTTAATAACAAAACCCGCTGCCGTATCACATTTTACGACTTTGATAATTTCCGTTATAAGCCCATAATTATTTATGGATTTTCCTTAAGTCAAAAATAGTTAATTGTCATTATTGCATAGCCATTCCTTCCACTTTATTTAATCTTTTAAAATCAAATGGATAACTAATAATTACAAAATGTGTAATTCTACAAAATAATAACAACCTCAAATAATGCCACCGGATCCTGCTTAGCTATTCAACTCCCAATAATATGAAATTAATCATTATCTGATGCGAATCATGCAAATGAAAACAAACTCATTAATATCCATTTCCGCGTGAGCAATATCACATTACGGATTATTTAACTGCCTACTATAAATCACGAAATCAATTGAGCTTAGCCGCCATGTAATTAATCACACCACATGGCGCATGCCCTTTTTATTCTGAAAAACAGTTAAAGGAATAATTATGGAAAAGCATTACGTCGGTTCTGAAATTGGTCAATTGCGTAGCGTTATGCTGCACCGCCCTAATTTAAGCCTGAAGCGGTTAACGCCCTCAAACTGTCAGGAACTGTTATTTGATGATGTACTGTCGGTTGAACGGGCGGGTGAGGAGCATGACATCTTCGCCAACACGCTGCGCGAGCAGGGGGTGGAAGTCCTGCTGTTGACCGACCTGCTCACGCAAACCCTTGATATCGCAGAAGCGAAAGCCTGGCTTCTTGAAACACAAATTTCCGACTATCGCCTCGGGCCAACCTTTGCCGGCGACGTGCGCGGCTGGCTGGCGGATATGCCGCACCGCGAACTGGCGCGGCGATTAAGCGGGGGATTAACCTACGGCGAAATTCCGGCAGCCATTAAAAATATGGTAGTGGATACCCACACGGCGAATGATTTTATTATGAAGCCGCTGCCGAACCATTTATTTACCCGCGATACCTCCTGCTGGATTTATAACGGCGTCTCCATTAACCCGATGGCGAAACCCGCCCGCCAGCGTGAAACCAATAATCTGCGCGCGATATATCGCTGGCACCCGGCATTTGCCGACGGCGATTTTATTAAGTATTTCGGCGACGAGAATATTAATTACGACCACGCCACCTTAGAAGGCGGTGACGTACTGGTGATTGGCCGCGGGGCGGTATTGATCGGCATGTCCGAGCGCACAACGCCGCAGGGCGTGGAGTTCCTCGCCAACAGCCTGTTTAAACACCGTCAGGCCGAACGCGTGATTGCCGTTGAGCTGCCAAAACACCGCTCCTGCATGCACCTCGACACGGTGATGACCCACATCGACGTGGACACCTTCTCCGTCTATCCGGAAGTGGTGCGCAAAGACGCCCAGTGCTGGACGCTCACGCCGGACGGACGCGGTGGCCTGCTGCGCACCCAGGAAACCGAGCTGCTGCACGCCATCGAGAAAGCCCTCGGCATTAACCAGGTCCGCCTGATCACCACCGGCGGCGACGCCTTTGAAGCGGAACGCGAGCAGTGGAACGACGCCAACAACGTTCTGACCATCCGCCCGGGCGTAGTGATCGGCTACGAGCGTAACGTCTGGACCAACGAGAAGTACGACAAAGCGGGCATTACCGTGCTGCCGATCCCCGGCGACGAGCTGGGACGCGGTCGCGGCGGCGCGCGCTGCATGAGCTGCCCACTGGAACGCGACGGAATTTAAGGAGCCATCATGGAACGAAAACCCACTCTGGTTGTGGCCCTGGGCGGCAACGCGCTGCTCAAGCGCGGCGAGCCGCTGGAAGCGGATATCCAGCGCCAGAACATCGAGCAGGCCGCCCGCACCATCGCCGGGCTGACGGCGCAGTGGCGCGTGGTGCTGGTGCACGGCAACGGCCCGCAGGTCGGGCTGCTGGCGCTGCAGAACAGCGCCTACGACAAAGTGACGCCCTACCCGCTGGACGTTCTCGGCGCGGAAAGCCAGGGGATGATCGGCTACATGCTCCAGCAGGCGCTGAAAAACAATCTGCCGCAGCGTGAGGTGAGCGTCCTGCTCACCCAGGTGGAAGTGGACGCCGCCGATCCGGCCTTCAGCAACCCGACCAAATACATCGGCCCGGTGTACAGCGAAGCGCAGGCGAAAGCGCTGGCCGCAGAAAAAGGCTGGACGTTCAGGGCAGACGGCGCCTATTTCCGCCGCGTGGTGCCCTCTCCGCAGCCGAAGCGCATCGTGGAGAGCGACGCCATCACGGCGCTGATCCAGCGCGACCACCTGGTCATCTGCAACGGAGGCGGCGGCGTGCCGGTAGTGGAAAACGCCAACGGCTATCGCGGCGTTGAGGCGGTGATCGACAAAGACCTCTCCGCCGCCCTGCTGGCGCGTCAGATCGAGGCCGACGCCCTGCTGATCCTCACCGATGCCGACGCGGTGTACCTCGACTGGGGCAAGCCGACCCAGCGCCCGCTGGCGCAGGTGACGCCGGAACTGCTTAAAGACATGCCGTTCGACGCCGGATCGATGGGGCCGAAGGTCGCCGCCTGCCGCGAGTTTGTTGAGGCCTGCAACGGCATTGCCGGGATCGGCGCGCTGGCCGACGGCGCGGAGATCCTGGCGGGCGAGAAAGGCACGCTGATTCGTAACTGATCACTCATTTTAAAAAGGATTTAGCCATGACCATCAACCTGAAAAACCGCAACTTCCTCAAACTGCTGGACTACACCCCGGCGGAAATTCAGTACCTGATCGACCTCGCCATCGAGCTGAAGGCGGCCAAAAAAGCCGGGCGCGAAAAGCAGACGCTGGTCGGAAAAAACATCGCCCTGATCTTTGAAAAAACCTCCACCCGCACCCGCTGCGCCTTCGAAGTGGGCGCGTTTGACCAGGGCGCGCAGGTTACCTACCTCGGCCCAAGCGGGTCGCAGATCGGCCATAAAGAGTCGATGAAAGACACCGCCCGCGTGCTGGGCCGCATGTATGACGGCATCGAGTACCGTGGCTACGGCCAGGCCATCGTCGAGGAGCTGGGCGAGTACGCGGGCGTGCCGGTATGGAACGGCCTGACCGACGAGTTCCACCCGACGCAAATTCTCGCCGACCTGATGACCATGCTGGAGCATTCACCGGGCAAAACCCTGCCGGAGTTGAGCTTTGCCTATCTCGGCGACGCGCGGAATAACATGGGCAACTCCCTGATGGTCGGCGCGGCCAAGATGGGGATGGATATCCGCCTCGTGGCACCGAAATCGTTCTGGCCGGAAGCCGGGCTGGTTGAGCAGTGCCGCGCCATCGCCAAAGAAACGGGCGCGCGCATCACCCTCACCGACGACGTGGAAGAAGGCGTGCACGGTACCGATTTCCTCTACACCGACGTGTGGGTCTCCATGGGCGAGCCGAAGGAGGCCTGGGCCGAGCGCGTCAGCCTGATGAAGCCGTATCAAATCAACGCGGACGTCATGAAGGCCACCGGCAACCCGAACGTCAAGTTCATGCACTGCCTGCCCGCGTTCCACAACGAGCACACTAAAGTGGGCCGCGAGATCGAGATGGCGTACGGCCTGAAGGGGCTGGAGGTGACGGAAGAGGTCTTTGAATCACCGAACTCCATCGTCTTTGACGAAGCAGAAAACCGCATGCACACCATTAAGGCGGTCATGGTGGCGACACTCGGCGACTAATCACCGCCCGGCGCGCCGCGGGGTGCGCCGGGATTCAGGAGAACATCATGGGCAAGTTCAAGTTTCCCTCCGCTTACACCATTCTCTTTTTTCTGATTGCCGTGGTTGCCGTGCTGACGTGGATTGTTCCGGCCGGGCAGTACCATATGGCGATGAACGAGGCGCTCGGCAAAGAGGTGCCGGTTGCCGGCACCTATGCGCACGTGGCATCGCACCCGCAGGGGCTGGTGTCGGTGCTGATGGCGCCGATAGCCGGGCTGTACGATCCGGAGTCCGGCCAGGCTGGGGCGATCGACGTTGCGCTGTTTATCCTGATCATCGGGGGATTTCTCGGGATCGTCACCAAAACCGGGGCAATTGACGCCGGGATCGAGCGCGTCACCACTAAGCTGCGCGGGCGCGAAGAGTGGATGCTCCCGATCCTGATGGCGCTGTTTGCCGCAGGCGGCACGATTTACGGCATGGCCGAAGAGTCGCTGCCCTTCTATACCTTACTGGTGCCGGTGATGCTGGCGGCGCGGTTCGATCCGGTGGTTGCCGCGTCCACCGTACTGCTCGGGGCGGGGATCGGCACGCTCGGGTCCACCATTAACCCGTTCGCGACGGTGATCGCCGCCAACGCCGCCGGGATCCCCTTCACCAATGGGATCATGCTGCGCATCGCGCTGCTGGTCATCGGCTGGATCATCTGCGTGGCGTGGGTGATGCGCTATGCCCGTAAGGTGCGCAAAGATCCGTCGCTGTCGATCGTGGCGGATAAACAGGAGGAGAACCTCGCCCACTTCCTCGGCAACAAGGGCGAGCAGTCGCTGGAATTTACCCCGGTGCGCAAACTCATCCTGGTGATTTTCGCCCTCGCCTTCGCGGTGATGATCTACGGCGTGGCGGTGCTGGGCTGGTGGATGGCGGAGATCTCGGCGGTGTTCCTCGCCAGCGCCATTATCGTTGGGCTTATCGCCCGCATGAGCGAAGAGGAGCTGACGTCGACGTTTATCAACGGCGCGCGAGATTTGCTGGGCGTCGCGCTGATTATCGGCATCGCGCGCGGTATCGTAGTGATTATGGATAAGGGCATGATTACCCACACCATTTTGCACAGCGCGGAAGGGCTGGTCACCGGATTGTCGACGGTGGCGTTCATTAACGTGATGTACTGGCTGGAGGTGGTGCTGTCGTTTCTTGTGCCTTCTTCGTCCGGCCTGGCCGTTCTGACGATGCCGATCATGGCGCCCCTTGCCGATTTCGCTAACGTCAACCGCGACCTGGTGGTTACGGCTTACCAGTCGGCGTCCGGCATCGTTAACCTTATCACCCCCACCTCTGCCGTCGTGATGGGCGGGCTGGCTATCGCCCGCGTGCCCTACGTGCGCTATCTGAAATGGGTCGCGCCGCTGCTGGGGATTTTGACGGTGGTGATTATGGTGGCGTTAAGCCTGGGCGCGTTGTTGTGATTTGCCGGATGGCGCTGCGCTTATCCGGCCTACGGATCGGTGCGGTGCCACCGGTTATTTCGGGAACTGATATGGGAACTATGATGGATTACGAAGAGTACTCTTCCAAAGAGCAACTACAGCTAACGGTCTGCCAGCGTCTGATCGCGGAAAAGAGCTATCTCTCTCAGGAAGAGATCCGCCGCGACTTGCAGGAGCGGGGTTTTGAGACCATCAGCCAGTCCACCGTTTCACGTCTGCTCAAGCTGCTTGGCGTCATAAAAATTCGCAATGCCAAAGGGCTAAAGATTTATTCGCTGAATCCCCAACTGCGCCCTGCCCCCGACGCCGCGCGTACCGTCTCCGAAATGGTGGTGAGCGTGGAGCACAATAGCGAATTTATCCTTATTCATACCGTCGCCGGATATGGCCGCGCGGTGGCGCGTATTCTGGATTATCACCAGTTACCGGAAATTTTAGGCGTGGTGGCGGGAAGCAGTATTGTCTGGGTCGCGCCCCGGGTGGTGAAGCGTACCGCGCTGGTGCATAAGCAAATTAATTATTTACTCAGAATGCATTAATATTCATAAAGAACCGTTTGCATTGAGTAAAGCGTGCATTAAATCGCTTGATCCCAAAAACGAGCTGCGTATAATGCCCGACAATTTGCCGGGAGGAAGCATGGTCAAGCGTGTACGACATAACGTCTTACCGCGTCTGAAATCAGACGCTGGCCTGCCGTTTTCTTCCCGTTGCTAAACCTATTCCCAGAGCCCCTCATTTGAGGGGCTTTTTTTTGCCCGGCGTCAGGAGATAAACATGAATCCGCTTTATCAAAAACACATCATTTCCATAAACGACCTCAGCCGCGAAGAGCTGGAACTGGTTCTGGAAACCGCGGCAAAACTGAAGGCCAATCCGCAGCCGGAGCTGCTGAAGCACAAGGTGATCGCGAGCTGTTTCTTTGAAGCCTCGACGCGCACCCGCCTCTCCTTTGAAACCTCCATGCACCGCCTGGGCGCGAGCGTGGTGGGCTTCTCGGACAGCAGCAATACGTCGCTGGGCAAAAAAGGCGAAACCCTGGCGGATACCATTTCAGTGATCAGCACCTACGTTGACGCGATTGTGATGCGCCACCCGCAGGAGGGCGCGGCGCGTCTGGCCACCGAGTTTTCCGGCGGCATTCCGGTGCTGAACGCCGGTGACGGCGCCAACCAGCATCCGACGCAGACCCTGCTGGACCTGTTCACCATTCAGGAGACCCAGGGCACGCTTGAAAATCTGAACATCGCCATGGTCGGTGACCTGAAGTACGGCCGCACCGTCCACTCCCTGACCCAGGCGCTGGCGAAATTTAGCGGCAACCGCTTCTTCTTCATCGCCCCGGACGCGCTGGCGATGCCGCAGTACATCCTCGACATGCTGGACGAGAAAGGCATTACGTGGAGCCTGCACGCCAGCATCGAAGAGGTGGTGGGCAACGTGGATATTCTCTATATGACCCGCGTGCAGAAAGAGCGTCTGGATCCGTCCGAATACGCCAACGTGAAGGCGCAGTTCGTGCTGCGCGCCAGCGACCTCGACGGCGCGCGCGACAACATGAAGGTGCTGCACCCGCTGCCGCGCATTGATGAGATTGCCACCGACGTGGATAAAACGCCGCACGCCTGGTACTTCCAGCAGGCCGGGAATGGCATCTTCGCTCGCCAGGCGTTACTGGCACTGGTTCTGAATCGCGAATTAGCTCTGTAAGGGGAGACGACCATGACACACGATAACAAACTCCAGGTTGAAGCCATCAAGCGTGGCACCGTGATTGACCACATCCCTGCGCAGGTGGGCTTTAAGCTGCTGACGCTGTTCAAACTGACCGAAACCGACCAGCGCATCACCATCGGCCTGAACCTGCCGTCCGGCGAAATGGGCCGTAAAGATCTGATCAAGATCGAGAACACCTTCCTGACCGACGAGCAGGTCAACCAGCTGTCGCTGTACGCGCCGGACGCCACGGTTAACCGCATCGACGATTACGACGTGGTGGGCAAATCCCGCCCGAGCCTGCCGGAGCGCATCGAAAGCGTGCTGGTCTGCCCGAACAGCAACTGCATCAGCCACGCCGAGCCGGTTTCGTCCAGCTTTGCAGTGAAAAAGCGCGCCAACGACATCGCGCTCAAATGCAAATACTGCGAAAAAGAGTTTTCCCATTATGTGGTGCTGGCCAACTAATTGAGGTTGGTAATGAAATCCCGGCTGTTATAATGGCCGGGAACATTCTTAACGCTGTAATTCTGGAGAAAAAATGAGCAAAGCACTCGCGACGGAAAATGCACCAGCGGCTATCGGCCCATACGTTCAGGGCGTTGATCTGGGCAGCATGATCATCACCTCTGGCCAGATCCCGGTAAACCCGAAAACCGGTGAAGTACCGGCCGACGTGGCGGCGCAGGCGCGTCAGTCGCTGGAAAACGTGCAGGCTATCGTTGAATCTGCGGGCCTGAAAGTGGGTGATATCGTCAAAACGACGGTGTTCGTGAAAGATCTGAACGACTTCGCCACCGTTAACGCTACGTATGAAGCGTTCTTCACCGAGCACAACGCCACCTTCCCGGCGCGCTCCTGCGTGGAAGTGGCGCGTCTGCCAAAAGACGTGAAAATTGAAATTGAAGCGATCGCCGTACGTCGTTAATACATTTCAATAAACAGAAGGCAGCTCGGGCTGCCTTTTTTATTTCGGTTATTTTTACTCTCCGGGTAAAATGACACAGAGCCAGATCCATTATTAGACTCTCCCTCGCCTAGTAATATTCTCTAATAATGGATGAGTAATGAAACTTTCAAAAATTGCACTTGCCCTCGCAACAGTGACCGTTGCATCTTCGGCATTTGCTCACGGATATATTGAATCTCCTGCCAGCCGCGCCTATATGTGTAAGCTGGGTCAAAATATTGATTGCGGCTCCGTACAGTATGAACCGCAGAGCGTAGAGAAAACCTCCGGCTTCCCGACCGGGGCAGAGCCAGCAGACGGACACCTCGCCAGCGCGGGTATCTCTCAATATTCTCAGCTGGATAAGCAGAGCCTGAATGCGTGGACTAAAAACCCGATGACCGCGGGCCCGCATGAATTTGTCTGGCACCATACTGCGCCGCACAAAACCACCAACTGGCGTTATTACATTACCAAACAAAACTGGGACCCAAATAAGCCGCTAACTCGCGATCAGTTTGAATTAACCCCGTTCTGTACAATTAACGGAAATAGCCAGGCGCCAGCCGTAACTAAATCCATGACCTGTAATGTTCCTGAACGCACAGGCTATCAGGTAATTTACGGCGTATGGGAAATTGCAGATACCACAAACAGCTTCTATCAGGCTATCGACGTTGATTTCGGGAATGGCGGCAACGTTACCCCGGACGAAACGCCTGCGGTTGTGTCCGAGTGGAGCAAAACCCTGAGCGGCCAGATTGCCGGTAATAACCTGAACGTGGGCGATAAAGTTATCGCACGCTTCTTCGACGCCCACGGCGAAGTGACCGCCATGCGCACCGAGATGACCATCGGCTCTGCTGAACAAGGCGACGCTAACCAGTGGTCCTACGATCTGGCGCAGAAGATCAACACCGCGCAGCACGACGTGCGCGTCGGCGTGAAGGATGAAGCCGGTGACATCAGCCCGGTTCACGGCGCCAACAGCGTCTTCGTGAAAGACGGCAGCACCTTACAGTCCGTTGCTATCTCTTATGAAGAGCAGAAAGCGCAGGTGAGCGAAACCATCGCCGTTACCGATCTGCAATACAGCAAAATCGAACATGGCAACGCGACCGTGACCTTCCACGTGAATACGCAGGGTGACGTGAATTTTGAAGCACACGTGATGAACCACCACGGTGCGGAAAAAGGCTACCTGAAGCAGGACATGAACAACAGCAATCAGGACGTCACCATGACCCTGACCGACGTGACCGCCGGTCACCACATGCTGAAATACTACGCGACCAATAAAGACGGCACCCTGTTCGCGCAGGACGTCCTGAACCTGATGCTGGAAGGCGATGCCGCCGCGGATAGCACCGGCCACCACGACTTTACCTTCCCGGACAATATCGCGTCGTACAAGGCAGGTACCGTGGTGCTTCAGCCTAAAGACGGTAAGACCTACGAATGTAAGCCTTTCCCGTACAGCGGCTTCTGCGTGCAGTACAGCCCAACCGCAAACCAGTATGAGCCAGGCGTTGGCGCACACTGGAAAGAGGCGTGGGTTCTGAAGAACTGAGTGGCCTTTACGCCCGGCGGCACTGCGTTTGCCGGGCCTACACCACGTAGGCCCGGCAAGCGCAGCGCCACCGGGCATGCGTGTTACTGATTTCGCGTGGCGCGTAGCAGCGTCTCCAGCGGATAGACCGCCGCAATCACCACCTCATCCTGCACCTTCGCCGCGCTGTCCAGCTCGCTCTGGATCGACGCGATCTCTTTGTCGTCCAGCGTCCCCTGACGCGCCACCAGATCCGTCAGCCTCAGGCCAATCGAGGCCAGCTTATCCACCTCCAGAATGACCGGCTTAATGGCCTTCAGCTGATAGCTGTTTTCGCTCAAGGCCAGCACGTCGCTGATGTTGTTCTGCCAGCGGTTAAAGACGTGGCGCAGCGCCTCGGCGCTCTCCGTGTCTTCCGCGTCGCTCACCAGGCGGTCCGCCCACTTGTGCATCTGGCGCACGGTGGCGCTTTCGGCGTTCAGCGCATCTGCAAGTCTGTTAAGCGGCTCAAACTGATGGTAGTTTCCGGCCTGGAACTTCAGGTGCTGGCGGGTGTAATACTGGGCCGGCTCGAGCGCCTGGGCGAGGATTTGCAGCGGCAGGGTGTCGGCATTGTTAGCGAGGCGCGTGAACTGCACCTGCTGCTGGGTATGCTGCTGCAGCCCGACGGACACCGTCGACCAGCTGTCCATCGCCTGCAGGCGGGTATACATGTTATCGACGTCGTTGACGTCCTGCGCGGACCACAGCCGCTCCGCCACCGCAAAGGCGCGCGGCCACAGGCGGATGTCCAGCACCGGCGCGACCACGTTTTCCGCCCACAGCGCCGCTTCGCCGCCGAGCAGGTTGGCCTGATTCGCCACGTCCGGCACGACCGGAGGGGTACCTTTCGGCACGTCGTCCAGACGCGCGCCGCTAATCGGGTAGCGGGTGTTTCCCACCAGGAAATAGCCGGTGAGTTTGTCGTTATCAACGTTGACCACCGGGCGCGTTTCACCCATCCAGGTGTCGACGGTAAAGGTCACCTGGTTGTCGTCGCGCCACTGAATGTTATTCACCGCCCGACGCGATTTCCCGGCAAAATCAATAAAACCGCGCCACCCGGCGTCGCCTTTCACCAGCGTAAAGCTGCCTTCCACCGGCTTGCCCTTCAGGCGCGGCATGGAGAAAGCCCAGCTCTGGACGCTGTCGGTGTCCGCTATCACGTCCACGCCATTCAGCCCCTGCGGCACGATTTCGTTGCGGTAGTGATAGGCGGTGGATTGGGGCTGGTCGAGGTAGAAGCCGGTTGAGAGAATGCCCTTATAGCCGTTCTGCGCCACCTGCCCCAGTGCGTCCTGTCCCTGCCAGGACTGGATCAGAATGCTTTTCGGCAGATCGGGATGGTAGATCTCATCCCAGCCGACCATCTGCCGGTGGTGCTTCTCAAGGATCGTCTCCAGCTTGCGGTTGAAATACGCCTGCAGCGCGTGGCTGTCCGCCAGTTTGTTGTCGCGCATAAATCTCTGGATCGCCGCGTTTGCCTTCCACTGGCTGTCGTCCACCTCATCGCCGCCAATATGCAGATACGGATCGGGGAAGATCGCCGCCAGTTCGCTGACCATCGCGTCGGCAAAGGTGTAGGCCGCCTCTTTGGTGGGATCCAGCACCGGCTTCAGCACGCCCCAATGGCGCTCCATAGCGTACGGCCCCGGCGCGCTCATCAGTTCTGGATAGGCGACGGCAATCGCTGAGGCGTGGCCCGGCATATCGATTTCCGGCACCACGCGTATGCTGCGTTCGGCTGCGTAACGCACAATCTCGCGCATCTGCTCAGGGGTGTAGAACAGCCCGTCGCTGGCAAGCTGGGTTAATTTTGGATAACGCTTCGAGGTAAAGCGCCAGCCCTGATCGTCAGTCAGATGCCAGTGCAGGACGTTGAGCTTAGCCGCGGCCATACCGTCGATCTGGCGTTTGATATCGGGTAACGGGATGAAATGGCGCGCCGAATCGAGCAGCAGCCCGCGCCACGGGAAGCGCGGCGAATCTTCGATGGTTACCCACGGAATCGAGGTGTTTTCGGCACCGTTCTGCATCAGCTGGAGCAAGGTTTCCATTGCGCGCAATGCGCCAAAGCGGGTGTTAGCGGAGATGTTCACGCCGTTGGCATCCACTATGAGTTTGTAGCTCTCATCGCTGTCCGGCAGCGGCTGCGGCTTCACCTTTTTAGCGATGGCGATACGGATGGTTGGCTTGTCAGGTTTTTCGGCCTGTGGCTGTAGCGTCCAGCCGGTTTGCAGCGCAATGCGCTGGCGCAGGCGGTTGACCGCGTCCCCCAGATCGTCGCCGCTGACGCTCACGGAGAGTTGATTGTTAAGCACCAGCGCGCCCTGCGTCGTCGGGCGTTCAACCTTCGCAGGCCAGGGCATCAGGGGAAGGTCGCCTGCCGGCGCGGCAAAAGCGGAGGCGCCGAGCATAAGCCCGGCGGTTAAGAGACTGTACCGTAACATGAATGTTCCTTATCTGACGGGCCAAATACAGGCAAAACATTCTGTTAACATGCGTACAAATTGTCGTCAAGCGAATGCGCCGACGGAGATCACAGGTTGTTGAATTTGGGAGGAAAGCCAGATGCCGGGTGGCGGCTTCGCCTTACCCGGCCTACGTTTGGATTGTGGCAAAATGAGCTTACTGCCAGCCATATCGACGCGCATAGAATCCTTTCACCATCTGCGTCAGCACCATATAGCCCGCGAGGATCGCCACCAGCCACGGGAAGTAGCTCAGCGGCAGCGCCTGAAGTTGCAGGTAACCTGCAAGAGGCGAGAACGGCAGCGCGATACCCAGCGCCATCACAATGCCCGTCATTACAATCAGCGGCCACGCGGCACGGCTCTGGATAAACGGAATGCGCCGCGTGCGGATCATATGCACAATCAGCGTCTGGGACAGCAGCCCTACCACGAACCAGCCGGACTGGAACAGCGTCTGGTGTTCCGGCGTGTTGGCGTGGAACACAAACCACATCAGGCAGAAGGTCAGAATGTCGAAGATGGAGCTGATCGGCCCAAAGAACAGCATGAAGCGGCCCAGATCGGCCGGGTTCCAGCGCTGCGGCTTCTGGATCTGCTCGTCATCAACGTTATCAAACGGGATCGCTACCTGAGAGACATCGTACATCAGGTTCTGGATCAGCAGGTGCAGCGGGAGCATCGGCAGGAACGGCAGAAACGCGCTCGCCACCAGCACGCTGAAGACGTTACCGAAGTTGGAGCTGGCGGTCATTTTGATGTACTTGAGCATGTTGGCGAAGGTGCGACGCCCTTCAATGACGCCCTCCTCCAGCACCATCAGGCTCTTTTCCAGCAGGATGATATCCGCCGCTTCACGGGCGATATCCACCGCGCCGTCCACGGAGATGCCAATGTCCGCCGCACGCAGCGCGGGCGCATCGTTGATGCCGTCGCCCATAAAGCCCACCACGTGCCCTTCACGACGCAGCAGCGTCACAATGCGCTCTTTGTGCATCGGCGTCAGGCGGGCAAACAGCGTCGTGCGCTGGGCAAGCTGCGCCAGTTCGTCGTCGGTGAGGTGCTCAATGTCGCTCCCAACCACCACGTCGCCCGCGTCCAGCCCCACTTCGTGACACACTTTGGCCGCCACCAGCTCGCTGTCGCCGGTGAGAATTTTGACGGTGATGCCGCTCGCCTTCAGCGCCTTCAGCGCCGGTGCGGTGGTCTCTTTCGGCGGATCGAGGAATGCGATGTAACCCTCGAGGATCAAATCGGATTCGTCGATACGCTGATAGTCCCCCTCCCGCGCGGGCAGGAATTTGCTCGCCACCGCCACCACGCGCAGCCCCTGACGGTTCAGGTTGTCGGTGACGCGCTTGATGCGGCGCAGCATGGTGTCGTCCAGCGGCACGATCTCCCCGTTATGGCGAACCTGCGTGGAGACGTTCAGGATCTCCTGCAGCGCGCCTTTGCAGATCAGCTGGTGCACGTCCGGCTGCTCGCTCACCACCACCGACATGCGGCGGCGCTCGAAGTCGAACGGGATTTCGTCCACCTTCTGCCAGCGGCCGGAGAGCGTACGGGCGGCCTCCTCGTCCACGCCTTCCAGCACCGCCACGTCGAGCAGGTTTTTCAGCCCGGTCTGGTAGTGGCTGTTCAGCCACGCGCTGTGGAGCACGCGCTCGCTGGTTTTACCGGCGATGTCGGTGTGGTTCTCCAGCACGATTTTATCCTGCGTCAGGGTGCCGGTTTTATCGGTGCAGAGAATGTCCATTGCGCCAAAGTTCTGGATGGCGTCGAGATGTTTGACGATCACCTTTTGTTTAGAGAGTTTGACCGCCCCGCGCGCCAGCGTGGAGGTAACAATCATCGGCAGCATTTCCGGCGTCAGGCCGACGGCCACGGAGAGCGCAAACAGCGCCGCCTCCCACCAGTCGCCCTTGGTGTAGCCGTTGATCAGCAGCACGATTGGCGTCATAACCATCATAAAGCGGATCAGCAGCATGCTGACGCGGCCAATCCCTTTCTGGAACGCATTCGGCTCGCTCTCCTGCTCGCTGACGCGCCCGGCAAGCTGTCCAAACCAGGTATTGCCGCCGGTGGCGGTGACAATTGCCTGCGCGGTACCGCTGACCACCGTGGTGCCCATAAAGCACAGGGTGTCGCACTCGAGCGGGTTCATCTGCTGCGGGTCGCGGCTGCGCGATACCTTCTCAACGGGCAGGGACTCGCCGGTCAGGGAGGCCTGCGCCACGAACAGATCCCGCGCCTGGATGATGCGTAAATCCGCCGGGATCATGTCTCCCGCCGCCAGCTTCACCAGGTCGCCCGGCACCAGCTGGTCAATGGGCAGCTCAACCCAGGCGTTTTCGCCGAGGTCGTTAATCACGCGCGAGACGGTTGCGGTGTTGCTGACCATCGCTTTCAGGGCGTCCGCCGCTTTGGTGGAGCGGGCTTCCTGAATGAAGTTCAGCAGCGTGGAGATACCCACCATCAGGGCAATCACGCCCGCGGCAAAGAGATCTTCCGTCGCGTAAGAGATAATGCCGAGTACGGTCAGCAGCAGGTTGAACGGGTTGCGGTAGCAGAGCCACAGGTGCACCCACCACGGAGAGGGCTTCTGCGCCGGGATCTGGTTATCGCCGTGCACGGCGCGGATTTTTTCCACTTCAGACGCGTTCAGCCCTTCCGGATGGCCGCCAAAGGCGCGCCAGACTTCGTTTTCATCCATCGCCGCCACGTTCAGGCAGCGTTCGGTCAGGGACGCCGGGATCGCCGCTCCCGCCATGTTTTTGGCATTGGGCAGCGGATCGCGCTGAACAAGACGGTGTGGCAGATGGCGGCTCAGCAGCGCCTGCAGCTGCCGGGTGATATTTTTAAACATAGACATTCCTCCGCATCCGCCAGGCGGACGCAGCATTCCCTTCAGGCGTGGCAAAGCCGTACCTGTCAGGCACTCAATTTTTCAAGCAGGAACGTTTGGGACGTTGCTGCCTCACATTACCGGTGAGACAGCAAAAGCTGGCTTACCGGAAAGAACAAATTCTCCCGTTCAGGAGAGGTGCGGGATCGGGATCCATAAAGCCTCCGGTAAGTAAAAAAACAGGGTGTCGCCGCGCAGTATAAAGATTTAAGCGTACCCTTTGTGACGATTCGGGCGGTATTATACGCGCCTGCAAATAAACAGTACGTAAACCAGACTTTGCCCATAGCGAAATCGCGCTATAGCATTAGGCTCAATTGACCATTTTGTCGTTGTTACAGGGAATACAGCATGCAGAACCGCCTTACAATTAAAGACATCGCGCGTTTAAGCGGCGTGGGGAAATCAACCGTCTCACGCGTGCTGAACAACGAAAGCGGCGTCAGCGAACGCACCCGCGAGCGCGTTGAGGCGGTCATGAATCAGCACGGTTTTTCCCCTTCCCGCTCCGCGCGCGCCATGCGCGGGCAGAGCGATAAAGTGGTTGCGATCATCGTTTCGCGTCTGGATTCCCTCTCCGAAAACCTCGCCGTTCAAACCATGCTGCCTGCCTTCTACGAGCAGGGCTATGATCCGATCATGATGGAGAGCCAGTTCTCGCCACAGCTGGTGGAAGAACATCTCGGCATGCTCCAGCGCCGTAACATTGACGGCGTGGTGCTGTTTGGTTTTACCGGCATTGACGAGGAGATGCTGAAACACTGGCAGCCGTCTCTGGTGCTGCTGGCGCGCGATGCCCACGGTTTTGCCTCCGTCTGTTATGACGATGAGGGGGCGATTATCACCCTGATGCAGCGCCTGTACGAAGAAGGCCACCGCCACATCAGCTATCTGGGCGTGCCGCACGCGGACGTTACCACCGGCAAGCGCCGCCACGAAGCCTATCTGGCCTTTTGCAAAAAGCACAATCTCCCTGCCGTGGCCTCCCTGCCGGGGCTGGGCATGAAGCAGGGCTACGAGCAGGTCGCCAGCGTCCTGACGCCGCAGACCACCGCGCTGGTGTGCGCCACGGACACCCTTGCGCTGGGTGCCAGCAAGTATCTGCAGGAGCAGCGCATTGATAACCTGCAGGTGGCGAGCGTCGGCAGCACGCCGCTGATGAAGTTCCTGCACCCTGAAATTATCACCGTCGATCCGGGCTACGCCGAGTCCGGCAGACAGGCCGCCGCACAGCTGATCGAGCAGATCAACGGGCGGAGCGAGCCGCGCCAGATCGTTATTCCTGCCCGTCTCTCATAACCCCCCTGAATCGTTTATTGTGATCTTCGCCCGATTTCGGGAACGTTCCCATTTTCGCCGTCACGCTGAAGGAGTAGGCTTGCGCTCAGGTCATTACCCCCCTCAACATCTGTCATGAGGTTTCATGATGAGTAAAGTCAAACAAGCAGATATCGATCGGCTGATCGTCCTGGTCGGCGGCCGCGAAAACATCGCCACCGTCAGCCATTGCATTACCCGCCTGCGCTTCGTGCTGAACGATCCGGCCAAGGCCAACCCGAAGGCGATTGAAGAGCTTTCCATGGTGAAAGGCTGCTTCACCAACGCCGGACAGTTCCAGGTGGTGATTGGTACCGAAGTGGGCGATTACTATCAGGCTCTGCTGGCGACTACCGGACACTCTTCTGCCGATAAAGAGCAGGCGAAGAAGGCGGCGCGCCAGAATATGAAGTGGCACGAGCAGCTGATTTCCCACTTTGCAGAAATCTTCTTCCCGCTGCTGCCGGCGCTGATCAGCGGGGGCTTAATTTTGGGCTTCCGTAACGTCATCGGCGATGTGCCGATGAGCGACGGTAAAACCCTGGCGCAGATGTACCCGGCGCTGCAAAGCATCTATGACTTCCTGTGGCTGATTGGCGAAGCGATCTTCTTCTACCTGCCGGTCGGGATCTGCTGGTCCGCGGTGCGCAAGATGGGCGGTACGCCAATTCTCGGTATCGTACTGGGCGTCACGCTGGTCTCTCCGCAGTTAATGAACGCTTACTTACTTGGTCAGCAGGTGCCTGAGGTATGGAATTTCGGTCTGTTTACCATCGCCAAGGTGGGCTATCAGGCGCAGGTCATTCCGGCCCTGCTGGCGGGTCTGGCGCTGGGCTTTATTGAGACGCGTCTGAAGCGCATCGTGCCGGATTACCTCTACCTGGTGGTGGTGCCGGTCTGCTCGCTGATCCTGGCCGTCTTCCTGGCGCACGCTTTTATCGGTCCGTTTGGCCGCATGATCGGCGACGGCGTGGCCTTCGCGGTGCGTCATCTGATGACCGGCAGCTTCGCGCCAATCGGTGCCGCGCTGTTTGGCTTCCTGTATGCCCCGCTGGTGATCACCGGCGTGCACCAGACCACGCTGGCCATCGATATGCAGATGATTCAGAGCCTCGGCGGTACCCCGGTCTGGCCGATTATCGCCCTCTCTAACATCGCACAGGCCTCTGCGGTGACCGGCATCATTATCGTTAGCCGTAAGCACAACGAGCGTGAGATCTCCGTTCCGGCGGCCATCTCCGCCTATCTCGGCGTCACCGAACCGGCGATGTACGGCATCAACCTGAAGTACCGCTTCCCGATGCTCTGCGCGATGATCGGCTCTGGCCTGGCGGGCCTGCTGTGCGGCCTGAACGGCGTGATGGCGAACGGGATTGGCGTCGGCGGCCTGCCGGGGATCCTCTCCATCCAGCCTACTTTCTGGCAGGTGTTTGCCCTGGCCATGGCGGTGGCGATTATCGTCCCCATGGCGCTCACCACCGTGGTTTACCAGCGTAAGTTCCGTCAGGGCACGCTGCAGATTGTTTAACTTCATCTTTCGGGGCGCAGTTGCGCCCCTTCGCATTTGCAGGAACGCACTATGAATACCCTTCCTCACTGGTGGCAGAACGGCGTCATCTACCAGATTTACCCAAAGAGTTTTCAGGACACCACCGGCAGCGGCACCGGCGATCTGCGCGGCGTGACGCAGCGGCTGGATTACCTGAAAACCCTCGGCATCGACGCTATCTGGCTGACGCCGTTTTATATTTCCCCGCAGGTGGATAACGGCTACGACGTGGCGAATTACACCGCCATCGACCCGTCCTTTGGCACGCTGGATGACTTTGACGAGCTGGTTGCCGAAGCGCACGAACGCGGCATTCGCATCGTGCTGGATATGGTGTTTAACCATACTTCCACGCAGCACGCATGGTTCCGCGAGTCGCTGAACAAAGAGAGCCCGTACCGCCAGTTCTACATCTGGCGCGACGGTACGCCGGAGCAGCTCCCCAACAACTGGCGCTCCAAGTTTGGCGGCAACGCCTGGCGCTGGCACGCCGAGAGCGAGCAGTATTATCTTCACCTTTTCGCGCCCGAGCAGGCGGATCTCAACTGGGAAAACCCGGCGGTGCGCGCCGAGCTGAAAAAGGTATGCGAGTTCTGGGCCGATCGCGGCGTGGACGGCTTGCGTCTGGACGTGATTAACCTCATCTCTAAAGATCAGGATTTCCCGGACGACACCATTGGCGACGGTCGCCGCTTCTACACTGACGGCCCGCGCATCCACGAATATCTCCAGGAGATGAGCCGCGACGTCTTCACCCCGCGCAACCTGATGACAGTGGGCGAGATGTCGTCAACCTCGCTGGAGAACTGCCAGCAGTACGCGTCGCTCGACGGGCGCGAGCTGTCGATGACCTTTAACTTCCACCACCTGAAGGTGGACTACCCCGGCGGCGAAAAGTGGACGAAGGCAAAGCCGGACTTCGTGGCGCTGAAAACCCTTTTCCGCCACTGGCAGCAGGGGATGCACAACAAAGCCTGGAACGCGCTGTTCTGGTGTAACCACGACCAGCCGCGCATCGTGTCGCGCTTTGGCGACGAAGGGGAACACCGTGTTCACGCTGCAAAGATGCTCGGCATGGTGCTGCACGGCATGCAGGGCACGCCGTACATCTATCAGGGTGAAGAGCTGGGCATGACCAACCCGCACTTCAGCCGCATCACCGACTACCGCGACGTGGAAAGCCTGAACATGTTCGCCGAACTGCGGGCCAATGGCCGTGAGCCGGATGAATTACTGGCGATTCTGGCGAGTAAATCCCGCGATAACGGGCGAACCCCAATGCAGTGGGACGCGTCGCACAATGCGGGCTTTACCGAGGGCGAGCCTTGGATTGGGGTCTGCGATAACTATGAAACCGTGAATGCCCGTACGGCGCTGGACGACCCGGATTCAGTGTTCTACACCTATCAGTCGCTGATTCGTCTGCGCAAAACCCTCCCGGTGCTGACGTGGGGAGATTATGACGATCTGCTGCCGGAACACCCTTCCCTGTGGTGCTATCGCCGCCAGTGGCAGGGCCAGACGCTGATGGTGGTGGCGAACCTGAGCCGAGAGCGCCAGCAGTGGCAGCCGGACCCGGTACAGGGCGCATGGCAGGTCGCACTCAGCAACTATGAGGACGTCCCCTCTCGTCCCGATACGCTGCAACTGCGCCCGTTTGAAGCCATCTGGTGGGTGCAGGAATAAACGTCAGGAGATACAGCATGCTGTATCTCCTTTTTTTATGTTTAGCGATACGCTAAATGTACGACGATAACTTTTACATCACGGCGTACCGAAAATAAAAATAGTCCTGCCAATTAAATAACCTCGGCAGGACATGATGAAAAAGACAATTATTAAAGTAACGTGTATTAGCGCATTATTATTGAGCACACAGGGATGGTGCGGAAATACGTCCGTCGACCTTCGCTTTGGCCATAATACGCGCTCTGACGTAAATGATTCACGTATTAAGGTTATGCATCAGGCGGATAACGGTTTTTACTTCTCCGTTGAAGCCGCACAAAACCATAACGACACCTTTTTTGGTGATACCGACCGAAATAATCCCGATGACAAAGGATTAACGGAGGCGGCACAGGAGATTGAAACGCGCTGGCGCTTCAATCTGGGCAATGGCTTTGCCGTTGCGCCTGGCATGGTGACGGTTTTCACCCCCAGTAATACCCACTATCGCCCCTTCATTCAGGGCTGGAAAGCGTTTGATAACGGTCTGAATCTTTCCGCCCGTTACCGTTATAACACCATCAATGACACGCACAGCGACAAAGAACTCGACGGCAGCGGCTATACCCGCCGTCAGTCACACCAGTTCGACATTTGGTTCGCGTACAACATTGGCAAATTCGGTATGTCCTACAATCCGCGCTTCCGCTGGCAGGATAATGTCGATCAGGGAACCGGGGATGATACCTACTGGGAGCATACCGTTGCGTTCAACTACCAGCTCGACGATGGCTGGACGCCTTACGTCGAGCTGGTGTCACTGGATAAAACCTATATCAACAATGACGGCAACCATGAAAATGATTATGCCGTACGTCTGGGGATAGTGAAGCAGCTCTGACGGCCTGACTACACCGTATCGTGCTGCAGCAGCCTGCAGCCGATACGGTCCACGGCGCTTAACAGTTCAAGCTGTCCCTCCCGCTGATACAGCGATACCGCGTTAATGTCGATCGATAACGGCCAGCATAGCGTTGAGATCGACGCCAGCGTCGCCCCCTGACGGGTAATTGCAATAATCTTTAAGCCCTTGCGCAGCGCGTTTCGCGCCATTTCTATCAGCGACTGTGTCTCCCCGGATTTGCTGATCAGCACCAGCGTCCCCTTCGATACCCGTGTCAGCTGGTGCATGTCATTCAAAATAAGATGCGGCAGGCTCGCCAGCGATAAAAAGCGCGACAGGTAGTTGAGGCTGGTAAGCGAGGCGCCGCGTGCGTACAGATAGATATGGCTGGAATGGATGAGCAGCCTGGACACCTCCGCCACAATGTCGTCCGCCTGCGGACCCGCGTCGGGCACTGCAGGCGCAGGGGTAAAATGATCGCGTAAAAAACGATACCGAAGCTCGGTATAGCTTTTATACCCCATTTTTTTACACACACGATTAACGGATGTTGTCGTTGTAAAGGTATCACGGGCAATCTCTTTTGCCGAAATATTAGAAATATTACACGCGTGATGCTGAATATATTCAAATATCAAGCGTTCACTTCCCTGGAATGAATTCATATATTACACCCTGTTTAATCCCGGCATGATATTAACACAACAGAGAAATAGTCTCTGGAAGGCGCTTCACACATTGCATTTACGCGTATCGCGATACTTAATTAGTATTAGCAAACGTTAAAAACTGTTTTAGGTTCTCTTTATACTTTCCCTGTTTTCACATCCAGGGAATTATGACAATGACGAAACAGAAAGTTGTCGCGGTAACGGCCTGCCCGACGGGCATTGCACATACCTTTATGGCGGCGAATAAAATTATTGCATGGGCTAAAGAGCACAATATTGAGGTTAAGGTCGAAACGCAGGGCAGCGACGGCGTTAAAAACCGCTTAACGAAGCAGGATATCGCCTCCGCCACGGCCATTATTCTGGCAATCGACGTCCCCATTCAGGATGCCGAGCGCTTTGAAAACATTCCCCACCTTCAGACCCGCACGCAAGAGCTGATCAAGCATACCGATCGCTATCTGCGTCAGGCGCTTGCCATGGAAAAAAACGTCACGACTGTCGTACATGAAGACGAACTCCAGCCTTCGGCTTACCAGATTTTTATCGGCCATATCATGGCGGCCATCAGCTATATGCTGCCGGTGGTGGTCATGGGCGGGCTGATGATGGCAACGGCTAAAATTACCGGCCAGTTTATTAACATCGACCATTCGCCGTTCAGCGTGCTGGATAAAGTGGGCTTTATGACCATTAAGTTCATGTATCCGGTTTTCGCCATGTATCTGGCGTTTTCCATTGCCGGCAAACCGGCGCTGATCCCCGGACTTATCGGCGGCATCATGTCAGACGAGGTCTACAAGCGCTTCTTTGATATCGAAGGCTTTATGCCGTCCGGCTTTTTCGGCGCGATCGGCATTGGCTTTTTTGTGGGCTATCTGGTGCGCTGGCTGAATGATTCCATTCACGTCCGCCAACAGCTCACCACCATCAAGACCATGCTTGTCGTCCCGCTCATCACCGGCATTACGCTGGTGATGGTCATGGAATATTTGATTAACCCGATTTTTGGCTCGCTTAACCAGCTGATGGTGCTCTTTTTTACCTCGGCAGGTGACACCGGGCGCGGATTCTATTCCGCGATGATCGCCGCAGGCACCGCGTTCGATCTGGGCGGCCCGGTCAACAAGGCGGCAGGCTCAGTCGCGCTCGGCCTGAATGGCATGAGCGAAACGTTTGATCTCACCGCCCGCGAACTCTCCATCGTGATCCCCTCTATTGGCGTCGGCTTTGCCGCGTTCCTCAACGGCCGCTTTGGACTACCGGATGTTTTTAGCCGGGAAGAGAAAACCGTTGGCAGCACCTCGTTGCTGTTGGGCGTGATTGGGATCTCCGAAGGCGCGATCCCGTTCATCCTGAAAAACCCACGTCTGATCCCGGTGTTTATGACCGGTGCCGTCGCCGGCGCGCTGGTCGCCATTGCACTCGGCGTGAAGCAGACGCTGCCGCTGCCGGCCATCTGGGGCTGGCCGCTGGCAACCAACGTGGCGGGCTACCTGGCGAGCGTCTTTATTGGCGCACTGATTTGCGCCCTGGGCGTGCTTTACGTCAGCCCAAAGAACGCCAGCTAAGGGGAAGGTCATGAATCAGATCCACGTCATTGCCCATACGCACTGGGATCAAGAGTGGTATTTCACCCGTCAGGACAGCATGGTGCTGGCGTCATATAACTTTGCGGACGTCATCGACACGCTGGAGCACGACCCGGCTTACAGCTGCTATCACCTTGACGGACAGATGGCGGTGGTAGAGGACTTTCTCGCCATCAATCCCGAGTATCGCACCAGGCTGGAGACGCTGGTCAGAGCGAAAAGGATTTTTGTGGGGCCGTGGTATACCCAGACGGATACCTACAACGTGCATGGCGAATCCATTATCCGCAACCTCAAATACGGCATCTTCTCTGCCCGTAAGCTGGGGCACGCCATGCAGGTTGGGTATCTTCCGGATACCTTCGGCCACAATGCGCAGATGCCCACGATTTTGCAGGGCTGCAATATCGACAACATCGTCTTCTGGCGCGGTATCGATCACGACAGACAGGCGAAAAGCAGCCAGTTCCTCTGGCGCGCGCCGTCAGGGGCGACCGTTATCGCCTGCGCGATGGCGCTCGGTTATGGCGCGGCTAAAAACATCTCTTCAGACGCGAGCCATTTGCAGGGAAAAATCTATCCGATGGTCAATCTCCTGCGCTCGCGGGCCGGAATAAATGACCTGCTGCTGCCCTGCGGTGGCGATCAGGTCAGCATCGACCCGGCGCTGCCGAAAATCCTGCAGGTCGCCAGCGCACGCTCCCCGGATGAGGACCGGTACGTCATCAGTTCGCTGGAGCGCTACGTCGACATTCTGCGCGCGCAGCGTGAGCAGTTTGAATTCTGGGAAGGAGAGCTGAAATCGCCGCGCTACACCCGCATCCATAAAACGATCGGCTCCGTGCGCTACGACATTAAAAAGAAAAATGATGCAGTTGAGCAGTTCATCCTGCGGCAGCTGGAGCCGACAATCGCCATGGCGCGTCATCAGGGGCTGCCGGTCAACCTCTCGGTGGTCGATACGCTCTGGAAGAAGCTGTTGCGAAGCCATGCCCATGACTCCATCGGCGGCTGTAACAGCGATGCCACCAACCGCGATATTTTGCATCGACTGGAGCAAACCGAACAGCTGTGCCATAGCCTGTGGAACCTGGTGGTGAAAACCCTAGCCGCCGCCTGCGCTCGGGAAGGCGATCTGCTGATTTTTAACCCGCTGGCCACGCAAACGCAGCGCGTGGTGAAAACCACTCTCTATAGCCGCGCTGAAAATATCGCCCTGATGTATCAGGGGCAGGCCATCCCCTTCGACGTCCTGGAAAGAGACGTGTTGCCCGGCGGAACGGCGATCTCCCTTAACGCCGAAGGCGAGTGTGAAACACCCCTTCCCCCTTATTACCGCTGGCACGTTGCTGTGAAAACACCGGTTCTGCCGCCGGTCGGCTATCTCAGCGTTAACGTTGAAGATGACCCGGCGCCTTTCCGGCAGCCTCAACAGACAACGGGCAGCGAGATAGAGAATGCACATTATCGATTAACGCTGGACGACGGAACGCTAACCCTGCACGACAAACGCAGCGGCAGATGCATCCCCTCGTTCTTTACCCTTGAAGACTGTGCGGATGCGGGCGACAGCTACGATTTCTCACCGCTTGCGGGCGATACCCCGACGCGATGCGACCATTTCACGCTCGTCGGCTGCCTGAAAACGCCGCTTGTCGAAAAGCTGATCGTTGAAGCCACCCTGTTTCTTCCGCCAGATCTCGCCAGACGCCAGGATACTGCCCGAACGCCGTTATCCATTCGTCTGGAGTGCACATTACGCGAAGACGATCCGAACCTGTACGTCGAGGCTTCGCTGGAAAACAGCCACTGCGATCACCGGCTACGTTTACTGATCGGCAGCGATATTCGCACCCGTCACGCTATCGCCTCCCAACCCTTCGCGATAATCCAGCGCGATACGGGGTGTGAGAGTGGAAACTGGCAGGAGCGCTATCGCGAGATGCCCGTCGATATCGAAACCACCGAAGGTATTATCGCTGTCGCGGAAGCGGGCAAAGCGCTGGTGGTGAATAGTCGCGGTATGAAGGAATTTCAGATTATCGGCAGCGAACCCGCGACGATTGCCCTGACGTTATTTAAAGCGACGGGCGTGCTCGGGCGCAACGATCTCGACTGGCGACCGGGCCGGGCGTCCGGCATTAATAATACGGTGGTTGAGACCCCCGACGCCCAGTTACTGAAACCGCTGCACTTTTCATTTACCGTCGCGCTGGCCGACAGCGCCGATCATCTCACGCTTCGCCAACTGGAAAATCAGGCGGCCGGACAGCCCTTCACCTATCAGCGGCAAACGCTACATACGCTCGATCACCGACTTGAGCGCTTTGCGTTGCGTCTGCCCGAGCATCAGCTTCCGGCACAATTCTCATTATTGACCCTGCCGGAGCCGCTAGTCCTTTCTGCCCTGCCCCATGCGCAACGATCGAATGGCACCGTCGTCCGGGTGTTTAACGCCGGGACGCAGCCGGTTCCCGTCCCGGAAAGTCTGGCGGGGCTACGTCAGATCAACTATCTGGAAGAGCCTGTGCCGCCGGTAACGGCAATCCCCGCTTTCGCAACCTGCGATTTTTTGATGGAGGCTTAATATGAACTTGCTTGCATTGACGCACCCCGATCTGGTTTTTATCAACCCGCCGCACCGTACGCCTGAAGCGCTGATCCGCTGGCTCGCCGAACCGCTCGCCAGGCGAAAAATCATCTGCGATAAAGAAACATTCATCCAGAGCGTGTTACAGCGCGAAAGCGAAGGCCCTACCGCGCTGGGTGAAGCGCTCGCCGTTCCGCACGGTAAAACCGAGGCGGTGCAGCAGGCGGCGTTTTGTGTGGCACTCTTTGACGATCCGATACGCTGGCCGGGGCTGGACGGTGATGAAGAGGTCAGAATGGTTTTCCTGCTCGCCATTCCGCCCGCGGAAGCAGGCAGTACCCACATGCAGCTGCTGACGACGCTGACCAGTTTATTGACAGAAGATCGAGTGCGCGCGCAGCTTCTGGCGGCGCGCACCCGGGAAGAGGCGATGTCCGCCCTGAGTGCTGAAGAACCTCAAAAACAGGATGCGGCCCCTGACCGCTCCCTTCTCATTCCGGTGATACTGGGCAGTATCGCTACCGCAGCCTTTTTACAGGCAGGATTGAGCTGGGCCTGCGCGGTGAGTTAACCGAACGGCGCTCAGCATGTACCACGTTGAGCGCTTGTTTTTGTTGAATAATTAATCGGATTTTTCCTTCGCGTCTTTACAAAGGCTGAAGCGCCCGCCGTTTGTACTCTCGTCTTTTTACTTTGTTCTGCGTCAAATAAATCGCAAACTTGTTTGATGCAAATCACTATATGTAGAACTTAAAATGCACGCCGACCCAACATCTTGTATTAATCGTCTACTATTCCAACAACAAGACGGCGCTTACGCTGGCCGGAATTGTGGATAACACGAGCTGGGAACGGGGGAAGTCTTTGGCCTGGCGGGGAATATGTCCGGTGAATACTTCTCCACCTCTGTGGATAACCTGTTTTTAAAAATGGAGTGATCATGACACCGCATGTGATGAAACGTGATGGCTGTAAAGTGCCGTTTAAATCAGAGCGCATCCAGGAAGCCATTCTGCGTGCAGCTAAAGCAGCGGGAGTCGATGACGCAGATTACTGCGCCACCGTCGCAGAAGTCGTTAGCAGCCAGATGACTGAACGCAGCCAGGTCGATATCAACGAGATCCAGACCGCGGTTGAAAACCAGCTGATGGCTGGCCCCTACAAACAGTTAGCCCGCGCCTACATTGAGTATCGCCACGATCGCGACGTGCAGCGTGAGAAGCGCGGTCGCCTGAATCAGGAGATCCGTGGCCTGGTGGAGCAGACCAACTCTGCCCTGCTCAATGAAAACGCCAACAAAGACAGCAAAGTGATCCCGACCCAGCGCGATCTGCTGGCCGGTATCGTCGCCAAACACTATGCCCGCCAGCATCTGCTGCCGCGCGACGTGGTCTCGGCACACGAGCGCGGCGAGATCCACTATCACGACCTCGATTACTCGCCGTTCTTCCCGATGTTCAACTGCATGCTGATCGACCTGAAAGGCATGCTGACCCAGGGCTTTAAAATGGGTAATGCCGAGATTGAACCGCCTAAGTCGATCTCCACGGCGACAGCGGTAACGGCACAGATTATCGCTCAGGTGGCGAGCCACATTTATGGCGGGACCACCATTAACCGCATTGACGAAGTGCTGGCCCCGTTCGTGACGGCGAGCTTCAACAAGCATCGGAAAACTGCCGAAGAGTGGCAGATCCCGGACGCGGACGGCTATGCGCGCTCCCGTACCGAAAAAGAGTGCTACGACGCGTTCCAGTCGCTGGAATATGAAGTGAACACGCTGCATACCGCCAACGGGCAGACGCCGTTTGTGACCTTCGGTTTTGGCCTGGGCACCAGCTGGGAATCACGCCTGATCCAGCAGTCCATTCTGCGCAACCGTATTTCCGGCCTCGGCAAGAACCGCAAAACCGCGGTGTTCCCGAAACTGGTGTTCGCCATCCGCGACGGCCTGAACCACAAGTTTGGCGATCCGAACTACGACATCAAACAGCTGGCGCTGGAGTGCGCGAGCAAGCGCATGTACCCGGACATTCTGAACTACGACCAGGTGGTAAAAGTCACCGGCTCGTTTAAAACGCCTATGGGCTGCCGCAGCTTCCTCGGGGTGTACGAGGATGAAAACGGCGAGCAGATCCACGACGGGCGTAACAACCTGGGCGTCATCAGCCTGAACCTGCCGCGCATCGCGCTGGAGGCCAAAGGCAATGAAGCTGAATTCTGGAAACTGCTGGATGAGCGCCTGCAGCTGGCGCGTAAGGCGCTGATGACCCGTATCGCACGCCTTGAAGGGGTGAAAGCCCGCGTGGCGCCCATCCTCTATATGGAAGGGGCCTGCGGCGTGCGCCTGAAGGCGGACGATGACGTGTCCGAGATCTTCAAAAACGGCCGCGCGTCGATTTCGCTGGGCTATATCGGCATCCACGAAACCATCAACGCCCTGTCTGGCGACGCGCATATGTACGACAGCGAGGCCCTGCGCGAAAAAGGCATTGCGATTGTCCAGCGCCTGCGCGACGCGGTTGACCAGTGGAAAGAGGAAACTGGCTACGGGTTTAGCCTTTACAGTACGCCGAGCGAGAACCTGTGCGACCGCTTCTGCCGTCTGGACACCGCCGAGTTCGGGATTGTGGAAGGCGTGACCGACAAAGGGTACTACACCAACAGCTTCCACCTCGACGTGGAGAAAAAGGTAAACCCGTACGACAAGATCGACTTCGAAGCGGCCTATCCACCCATCGCCAGCGGCGGCTTCATCTGCTACGGCGAGTACCCGAACATCCAGCACAACCTGAAGGCGCTGGAAGACGTGTGGGATTATAGCTATCAGCACGTGCCGTATTACGGGACCAATACGCCAATCGACGAATGCTACGAGTGTGGCTTTACCGGTGAGTTCGAGTGTACGAGCAAAGGCTTTACCTGCCCGAAATGCGGCAACCACGATGCAGCCCGTGTCTCCGTGACCCGCCGCGTGTGCGGCTATCTCGGCAGCCCGGATGCCCGTCCGTTTAACGCCGGCAAGCAGGAAGAGGTGAAGCGCCGGGTGAAACATCTGGGGAATGGGCAGATCGGTTGAGCCACTGCCACATTTATGCCCGGTGGCGCTACGCTTACCGGGCCTACAATCCGCACTCACACTGTACCCGGCTTGGTTAACCGCTATGAACTACCATCAGTACTACCCCGTCGATATTGTCAACGGCCCCGGCACCCGCTGCACCCTGTTCATTTCAGGCTGCGTACATGAGTGCCCCGGCTGCTACAACAAAAGCACCTGGCGCGTAAATTCCGGCATGCCGTTTACCGCTGAAATGGAAGACCGCATCATCAACGACCTGAACGACACGCGCATCAAACGCCAGGGGATTTCGCTCTCCGGCGGCGATCCGCTCCATCCGCAAAACGTGCCGGAGATCCTGAAGCTGGTGAAACGCATTCGCCGCGAGTGCGCGGGAAAAGATATCTGGGTCTGGACGGGATATAAGCTGGAAGAGCTGAATGCTGCTCAAAGGGAAGTCGTGGATTTGATTAACGTGCTGGTGGACGGCAAGTTCGTGAAGGATTTGAAAGACCCGGCCCTGATCTGGCGCGGCAGCAGTAACCAGGTTGTACATCATTTACGGTGAATGAAGGCGGATAACCTCTATCCGCCTGGCCTCAAAACCGGCTCAAACTCTCCATCGCCTCAGCCTTAAACGCCGCAAAATCCTCGCACTGGCACAGGCGCGCCATCGCGCGTTCTCGCAGGAAAGTGACGAAGATGTCATAAATCGCCATCGCCTCTTCGTACTCGCTTTTGCTGATGGCGAGCAGGAAGATGACGTGCGCCGTTTCATCCCCCCACTGAATACCCTGCGGAGCCAGCACCGTATAGACCACCGTTTTCTGTGCCAGCAGGCCGAGGGAGTGCGGCAGCGCGATACCGTCGCCGAGCATGGTGCTGACGATAGCTTCACGCTCAACGACCGAATCCAGAAACTCCGCGCCGACAAAGCCTTCGGCCTCAAGCTGTTCACACAGCTCGCGGAACAGCGTTTGCTGGTCAACAGGCTTGTCGAGAATGCGAAAATGGGCCGCGTCGAAGTATTTCTCCAGCATCCACGGGCGGGTGCGGTCCACCAGCACCAGCTTGCCGATCTGCTCCAATTGATAATCGGTCGGGAACGGGGCGATCGTCACCACCGGTTTAGATTTTTCACTCACGCGGGCGGTGGAGATGACAAAGTCTTCACCGATGGCATCCGCAAGCTCGTATTCGCGCAGAGTGAGCGTGCGCGTCACCTCGATCTGCGGGTATTTGCGCTGGAGCACCGCCTCGATCATGCGCACCATCGCATTACCGGCGTCGCACACCAGCAGCACGCGCGGCTGGCGCTGGTAGCCGATGTTGTAGTGGCGCTCCAGCCCCACGCCGATGTGCAGCACCAGAAAACCAATCTCGTTCTCGCTGATCGCATACGGGGTGTATTTCCCCCAGCTCGACACCGCCGCGAGTGTCATATCCCACGCCATCGGATAGTGCTGCTTGATGTTGTCCAGCAGCGGATTGGGGATCATGATTTGATAGCGCACGCGGGTGATCATGGTTTTGATGTGCGTGAGCAGATCGGCGTGCAGCTGCGCGTCGCTGAGCAGGTTGTAGTTATAGTGGGTGTTGATGTAGCGCAGGATATAGTTGACCAGCGCTTCGTCGTCGTCGGCGTTAATCGCGCTGGGGGCAATCTCCTGAATCTGCCGCGCCGCGATGTGGACGCACAGCCAGCTCTCTTCCGATGGCGCAAGCGCCTTGCCCGCCAGCTCCTGAATGGCCACCGCGATATCCTTCGCCGCCTCGCGCACGTTCTCTTCCACGTCTTCCGCGTGGAATTCCGGCAGCGGATACCCCTCGCTGATGCGCCGCACCGACACCGCGCAGTACAGGCGCAGGAACAGTTCGCCTTCGTCGGTCAGACGAATGTGATGGCGGGTGAGCGCGTCGTGAAGCACGACCACCATCTGCTCCGGTACCCCGGCGTTGAGCGCGACCTCCGTCACCAGCGGGTTAAGGCTGTCCTGCTGCGCCAGCTCCCACAGAAGATCGGTCAGGCAGGCGCGGACCGACATCTCGCTGCCAAACAGCTTCATGCCGTGGCGCGGGCGGGTTTCCAGCGTCAGGTTATAGCGCTGGAACCACTCGCGCACTTCCACCATGTCGCTCTGCAAGGTGGCGCGGCTGATAAACCACTCGTCGGCCAGATCTTCAAGCTTAAGTGAAAACGCCGACGTCAGGAAACGCACCACCAGATAGTGCACGCGCTCCGGTCCCGTTCGGGGAATACGCAGCGCGCGCGGGTGCGATGCCTGCAGCTGCTGATAGCGCTCGGCATCGTCAATTTTAAGCTGGTAGCCGTTACCCCGGCTCAGAATAAACTGCGCGCCGTGGCTCGCCAGCAGCGCGTTCAGGGCGGTGATATCTGCGCGGACGGTTCGCGTGGAGACCGACAGCCGCTGCGCCAGCTCGTCCTGCGGCAGCGTCTCGTTTTGCAACAGATCGAAAAGTTGCGCTAAACGTTGGTTCGGAAATCGCACGTCGTTGTCCTCTTACTGCTCAGGGTGAAATGACCATCTGGGATGGGCTGCCGACCGGGGTATAGTCTGGCTCGAAGCTCAGCTTGCCGTCCTGCGCCACGCGGAAACGGGTAATGTTGTCGCTGCGCTGGTTCATGACGTACAGCCAGCGGCCCTGCTGATCGAGCGTCAGGGTGCGCGGGTAGTCGCCGCGCGTCCAGACATCCTCCTGATGTGTCAGCGTGCCCTCCGCTGTTACGGTAAAGTGCCCGATGCTGTTATGCAAACGGTTCGCCACGTACAGCTGTTTACCATCGGCGCTTAGCGCCAGCCCGGCAGCAAAACTGGTGCCTTTATAGCCGTCCGGCAGGGCAGAGACCGTTTTGCCCTCTTTCAGTCTGCCGCTGCTGTCCAGCGCATAATGGGTGAGCGTCGACGCCTCTTCGTTAATCAGCCACAGGGCATCGCCTTTCGGCGTAAAAACAAAATGACGCGGGCCGGCGCCTTTTGAGGAGGCGCTGATAAACGGCGGATCGTTCGGCGTGAGCTTTCCGGTTCGATCGTCAAAGCGGTACTGATAGATACGATCCAGCCCAAGATCGGTGGAAAAAACGTATTTCCCGCTCGGATCGGCGGCGATCATGTGCGCATGCGGGCCGTTGTGATCGCTGATGGCAAAGCTACCTTCGACAGCCGCTTCCGGCTTCGCCGCGCCCGGTTCGCCCTGGTCCTGATGCCTGTCCGTCGCGTCACCCAAGCTGCCGTCCGCGTTGACGGGCAAAACGGCAATCGATCCGCTGACGTAGTTCGCCACCAGCAGATGCTTGCCGTTTGGCGTTAGCGAAAGATACACCGGCCCGGCGCCGCCGGAGGCCACCTGATTCAGCTCGCTCAGCTCACCGTTATCGCCGACGCGCAGCGCCTGCACCACGCCCTGCTCCACTTCGCTTGCCAGATACAGCGTTTTACCGTCTTGCGAAAGGGTCAACTGCGCCGCGTTCGGCAGTTTGCTCACCAGCGTTTTGTTATCGAGCGCGCCGGTTTGCGGGTCAACGGTAAAACGGTACAGCCCTTCACCGTTCGGATTATAGGTGCCTACCCAGGCGTATTGCGTCTGGGCGATAGCGGCGGTGGCGAGCATTGAGAGTGAAGCGACAAGCAGGTTACGGGTGTGCATGGTGGCTCCTTTATATGTGTGAGTTCTACTTCACCAGCTTCTTCGTCATCGCCAGCAGTGTACGCACATCTTCGGGACGCGTATCGCCGCTGGCTTTGTCGATAATCGAGCTGTAGATATGCGGGATGATTTTGCTCACGCCCGCGTCGAGGGCGATCTGCAGGATCGCCTCATAGTTTTCCAGATCGATACCCCCCGTCGGCTCCAGCCAGAAGTCGTGACGGGCGCAGGCTTCCGCCACCGCCTGGTATTCGTCACGGCACTTGAGGCCGCCCATCGGGAAGTACTTAATCGAACTGCCGCCGAAGTCTTTCAGCAAGGCAATCGCCGTTTCAACCGGCACGATGCCGTCCGGCGCTTTGCTGCTCAGCGGGCCGGTGGAGATTTTCACCATACCGACGGTACCGGTCGGAGAGACCAGACCATTGACCACCGATTCATTCTGCCCCAGCAGCGCGCGGCTCGCGGCCACGCCGGTGAAGACCTGATTAACGTGCTGCGGCTGCACCTGGCGGGAGATCTCGCTCACCATCGCCGACTGGTTCGGATCGCCCGCGCCCAGCCCTACGGAGAGCGCGTTATCAATCAGCGCCGCGTATTCACGCATATCCGCGACCGCGCTCGCCACGTCCGGGTAATTTTTGGAGAGCACGCCCACCAGCACATGACCTTCCGCCGCCTCGTAAATGGCGCTGGCGTTGGCTTTCGAGCCGGCCAGCACGTTCAGGCAGACGCGGTCACGGTAAAAGTTGGGGGTCAGTTTCATGCGTTTTTCTCCTGTCCTAATACTTCGCTAATGCGGCGGTAGACGATGTTCAGCTGGTCAGCACTTACGCTGCGCACGTCCGCTTCGATAATCCCTTCGTTGGCCTTGTAGCCACGGAAATAGATGGCGTATTCGCCCTGCTTGAGCGCGTTCACCAGGTCACCCGTGCCGACGCCAGTGGTGGCTTCGTCGAACTTAATTTCGGTGCGGGCGATATCGCGACCCGCGCTGTCCCAGACCACGCGCGCGGTGACGCCGTTCAGGGTGTTGAGCGCGTCGATAAACGGTGTCATCTTCGCCACCATCTCGGCACCGCTCTCTTTGGTGGCCGTCAGGTAGTGTTCGATGGCGCAGGTCAGGCCGAGGATCCCCTCTTTACCCACCTTCATGGCGCGGCCAATGCCCGCCGTCTGGCGCTTCACCCACTCGACGTACTGGGTTTTGCCGATTACCAGGCCGCTGGTTGGCCCCTCGATCGCCTTCGCGCCGCTGTAAATCACCAGATCCGCGCCGGAGCGGTAGTACACGTGCAGATCTTCTTCCGCCGCAGCATCAACGATCAGCGGCAGGGAGTGTTTACGTGCGACGACTGCCGCCTGCTCGACGCTGAGCATGCTTTTCTGCACGCAGTGGTGCGATTTGATGTAGAGGATCGCCGCCGTGCGCGGGGTGATGGCCGCCGCCAGCTGGTCGGCGGAGCATTCGTTGGCGTAACCCGCTTCCACCAGCTTGCCGCCGCCCAGCGCCACCATGGTGCCGACCGGCGCGCCAAAGTTAACGTTGTGGCCTTTCGGCAGGACGATTTCATTGTTCTCGATTGGCGTGACGTGCAGGTTTTCCAGCAGCCAGTCGCTGTCTTTTACCAGCACCGCCGCCACGGACTGGGCGATGCCCGCCGACGCGCAGGAGACCACCGTCGCGCCTTCCACATCCAGCAGCTTCGCGATGTATTCCCCGGTTTTGTTAACCAGATCCTTCATCTCGAAGTAATGATTCATGCCGTCCATCGCCGCCTGCACTACTTCCGGGCGCGGCGTGGAGACGCCCAGCGCCGTCATGCGGCCAGAGGTGTTGATAACCTGCTTTAAATTATACTTCTCATAAATCGAAGGCATGTTCCGTGCTCCCTTGTTCGGTCATGTAGCCCTTGCCCGCGCGGATCGCGGCAAGCGGCACCAGAATGTGTTCAGCCTGCAGGCTGTCGTTTTCAGCGTCCGTCAGCACCGTTGGCTGGCGTTTAATCGTGAACAGCGTCAGGTCGGCGTCGAGACCCGGCTGGATGCGACCCTTGCGCGTCAGGCGCAGGCCGTCGGCGGCGTTCGAGGTCACGCAGTCAATCACCTGCGGCAATGACATGCCGATGGCGAGAAACTTCGACATCACGCTTGCCAGCGAGCCAACCGGGCCGTTGATGCGGTTGCGGCAGTAGATATCCGAGCTGATGGTGTGCGGCAGAATGCCCATCGCGATGGCGCGTTTCGCCACCTCAAAGCTGAAGCTCGCCGTACCGTGGCCGACGTCCAGACGCACGCCGCGCTTAAGGGCGGAGGTGATGGAGGCGCGCAGCTCGCCGGACGGCGTCAGAATGCGGTTAGGCTTGCCGTTGTAGCAGTGGGTAATGATGTCGCCGGAGCTTAACAGCTCGGCGATTTCATCGAGGTTCGGCGGGTTATTGCCGATGTGCACCATCAGCGGCAAATCGCCATTCTCTTTCTGGATGGCTTTGGCGCGCTCCAGCGGCGTGATGCCGTTTTCACCGACCACGCTGCTGCTCATGCGCGCCTTCAGGCCGACAATAAAATCCGGGTGGCGCTTCACCGCCTGCTTCACCGCATCGGCGTCAATATTTGCCATGTTGGCCAGCTCGTTCTGGGCAATCAGCCCCACGCGGGAGATATTCAGCAGGGCAAAGACGTCGGTGGAGGCTTTGCGGGTGATTTCATAAAAATCGTCCACGTCGTCGGCCCCGGTACTGCCCGCGTCCACCACGGTAGTGACGCCGGTGGCAATACCCACGCTGTCCGGCTCGTCGTGGTAAATCGGTGAGTTCGGGTAGCAGTGAACGTGGGAGTCAATCCAGCCCGCGCTAACGTACACGTCACCGTTAAGCTCAACCGTTTTACGGGCGGGAGCGTCAATTTCGCCCGTCGCGGCGATCTTCCCGTCCTGAATGGCGATATCGGTCAGGGTATCGTCGGCGAGGCGCGCACGGCGCAGGAGTAAATCAAACATGAGGATCTCCTGATAGGGCGGGCGCCGGAGCGCCCGCGGGTATTAAAGGGCGACCGGGAACAGCCATCCCAAAATCATTGCGCCGAGGATGGCGCCACCGGTAATCGGCTTCTGCCAGATGTAGAACAGCAGCGCGCCCACCAGCGAACCGACGCCGATTGGAATGGAGGCGGTCATCGCGCTGAGGATAATCAGCGGCCCGAGGAAGCGGCCGGAGGCGTTACCCGCGCCCATCATCACGTCTGCGCCGTAGGTGGAGTTGCTCTGGTTGATGGTGAACTTACGCGCCAGGATGATGACGTAGCCAATCGCCAGACCAATCACCAGGCCGGTAATCAGCGAGGCAATGAAGTTGGTCACCGGGAACATGATCCCCGCGCCCAGCAGCAGCGCCGGTACGCCGAGGCCCACGCCGGTCTGGATCGCCCCACCGATGTCGAGAATACCCACCAGCGACCCTTCAATAATGCGGGCGAACAGGAAGCTCGCGCCGAACGCCGCCACCGCGCCGTAGACGCCGGTATCGATGCCCGCTTTCAGCATCGCCACGAAGGCCACTTCGTTAAACGCGCCGATGCCGTAGAGGTAGTACATGTGCGTCCCGGCGAAGACGCCGGAGGAGAGCAGGCCAACGAAGATCGGGAACGACCAGTCGGCATACCAAAAACCTTTATTCTGTTCCATTTAGAGGCTCCTGTTATTTACCGCTGAGCGAGTTGTGGATCATGTCGAGCCAGTTCGGCACGGTCAGATGGAAGGATTCGATCATCTTCATGTCGAAGCCGCGGAAGAAGCCGCTCAACACGAACAGCAGGACGATCGCCGCCATCATCACTTTGGTGACGTGGTTCCAGCCGCTCTCCTCAACGCCTTTACCGATCAGGATGCCGAGAACCAGACCCGGTACGGCGTTCCCCATGATCAGCTGCGCCGCGCCGCCAAAGATGGTGGCCCAGAAGCCCGATTTTTTACCCGCGTCGATGGCCGCCAGCCAGAAGATCACCGGCATCACGGTGTTAACCAGCAGGTTCGCGGCAGGCACCAGCACCTTCACGGCGGTGACCTGCAGCGCTGCCGGCACGGAGGAGGCGGTCAGGTTCAGGAAGGTGACGACGAGCATGCCAATCACGCCGCAGGCAATCGCCATTTTGCGGGGATCGTGCAGCGTTTCGCCGACGTTACGGTTTTTGATCATCAGTGCAGCAGCACCCCAGTTCGGGATGATGCGGTGGTCAACGTCCTGTGTGAAGGCACCTGCAGCCACGGAAGAGGCCCAGGCGTTAAAGAAGAAACCTAACCCAAAGGAGAAGTGGGACGCCGGATCCCCTTCACAGGAGTTCAGTTCCCCCAACGTACGAAACGCGCCCATACCCTGAGTGGTAGGCGCATGAAACATGCGTGCAGCCCCGGCTCCGACACCGACGCCAACCAGGCCGCCAATGATGAGCGATTTTATTAATATAATTAAGAACATCAGTCTGCCCTTTTATGAATAATCAGCGTTGCGTGACGAAATCCACCCGGTCAAGATTGATGGCGGTCACGTTGACGGTCACATCCAGCTCCACGCTGTAGGTGCGTCTTTCCCGGCGCAAAAAGAAGAACAGAAACGCTTCTTTACGCACCGCTTCTTGCGCCTGAACAACCTGCACATCCTGTGGCTCAATACGCAGTAAGATATGCGGTGAGGCTTTCATCACCGCGGCCTGAACGTGGTTGAGCGCGTCGGCAAAGGCGCGCGCTTTGGCGTCGCCCTTCCCCTTCACTCTCACCGTGGTTGTGAACTGTTCTTTCATGCTTATGCGCCGTATTTCTTCTGCCACGCCTGCACCAGACGCTCGCCCAGCTCTTCTTTATCCATAAAGCCAAAGCCCAGCACGTTGCAGCCTTCGTTGATGGCGGTCACGCCCTCTTCCACGGAACGCATGCCGTATTTGGCCTTGTAGCCATATTTGGTTTGGGCGGTGATGGCACCCGCGCCGCCGCTGCCGCAGAAGGAGATGCCGAAGGTGGCGTTTTCCGCTTTCATTACGTCGCCGAGCTTCATGTCCGCCGCCATGCCCGGCACAACCACTGCGCGTCCACCTGCTTTTTCCACACCCGCAGCCACTTTCTGACCTTTACCCAGGCGATCGCCAATCACGACTGTAATCTGTTCCATGTGTTGCTCCTTAAAGGTTGTCTTTCGCGACTTCAAAGTGAACGGAGAGCAGCCAGGCCTCTTCATCAGGAAGGTTGCCAAACTGCGCCACCACTTCACGGGCAAGCTGCATTGAATCTGGTGAAATTTCGTCGAACAACTCTGCTTCAACCTCCGGCAGCGGCTCGCCGGTCACGGACCGGTGCGCCATTGCGCGAACGTGGGAGGTGAGCATCTGCTCCTGTACCGCATTGGGGATGATGTTGTGCCGGGCCAGCAGGGCATAAACCTGCTGCAGCATGGTGTTCGCGAGCTGTTCTGTTTGCACCGCCTGTTCCCCAACGTCGTTCATTACCGCTCCGTTAATCACTCGTCTTACCCCGTTAATGGCTCTGGAATAAAACTAACGTTGGGCGTGGAGGGTTTGTAGCGAGTTGTTTTCCACTTCGAAGTGGAAAGGCGAGCCGCAGCAGTGATCTGTGCCACATAAATATGGTGAATCTGGATTAACGGCCGCATTTGCGTGATGAATATCACGCTATTAAGCGGCACTAAACAGGTAAGCGGAGTGGAAAAGTTTACGAGCAGGCTCGTAGAAATGTGACGTGGATAAGGTTTTCTTATGGGGATTCGCTAGAGTGGCTGCGGGTGCTTGAGACTGACCGTCTCAGGCATGGGACGGAAAGTGGAAAGCCCCGCCTGATAGAAAATCAGGGCGGGGGCTCGAAACGACACGTCACGACCGTGGAGTTCGCTACCTCGCCCGCTTTACAGCAAGGAGGCATCCATGAAACGCCGATCCCCAATTATCCGGGTTTCGATGATTGTTGCTTTGACAATAATCATCTTAACGCTGGTGACGAGGAAAACACTGTGCGAGATCCGTTTTCGAAACGGCTCGCTTGAAGTGACAGCGCGGATGGATTGTCGCTCCGGCCAGTAGGGAGCAAGGATGCGGGGGCGCTTAGTGCGCCTCCGCATACGGAGGAAGGACGTACAGCTCAGGCACCCAATTAACGGTATTTCTTGTGGTACGTGTTGCGCGTCGCCACAAACTGGTCGGCCGCCGCCTGGGCTTCCTTCACTTTGCCTTCGTTAGCCAGCTTCAGCGCGCCGTCGATCTGACCGACCAGCACGTCAAAGCCGTGGCGATAGTCTTTCATCTCTGCGCTGTCTGCCGCTTTGCTTTCCAGCTTTGGCGGCGTCGCTTTTTGCGCGTCCAGCGCCGCTTCACGCATTTTGGTCAGTGCGCCTTTCATTTCCGCCGCATTGTCCGTTTTCTGCACTACCTTCAGGTTTTGACTGAGGATGTCCATGTTGTCTTCGAGATCGGCAGCAAACGCAGAAGAGCCAAGAACCAGCGTTGAAGCCGCGACGATCGCTAACAGGTGTTTACGCATTGCTCACTTCCTTTTTTATTATTAAAACGCTTTTCGGGTATTACTGGCCGGCGATTTTCATTTCCGGCAGTAATACAGAACCACACTGTATATTGCTACGTGTTTCAATATCGTTACCGACCGTAACGATATTGCGCCACATGTCCTTCAGGTTACCGGCGATGGTAATTTCGCTCACCGGATACTGAATTTCGCCGTTTTCGACCCAGAAGCCTGCCGCACCGCGAGAATAGTCGCCGGTGATGCCGCTTACGCCCTGGCCCATCAGCTCGGTGACCACCAGACCGGTGCCCATCTCTTTCAGCATCTGCTCGAAGTTCAGGCCCTGACCGGCAATGCGCCAGTTGTGGATCCCGCCCGCATGTCCGGTGCTTTTCAGCCCCAGCTTGCGCGCGGAGTAGTTGGTCAGCAGCCACTGGGTCAGAATGCCGTCTTTAACGATATCGCGGCGTTCCGTGCGCACGCCTTCGCTGTCGAATGGCGTGGAGGCCAGCCCTTTCAGCAGGTGCGGATGTTCCTCGATAGTCAGCCACTCCGGCAGGATCTGCTTGCCCAGCGAGTCGAGCAGGAAGGTCGATTTACGGTACACCGAGCCGCCCGCGATAGCGCCCACCAGATGACCAAACAGACCGGTCGCCACTTCATTGGCAAAAATGACCGGGGCCTTCATAGTGGAGAGCTTACGCGGCGACAGGCGAGACAGCGTGCGTTCGGCACACTCTTTGCCCACCCACTCAGGAGACTGCAAATCCCCCAGCGCGCGGCCAATGGTGTAGGCGTAGTCACGCTCCATATCGCCGTTCTCTTCGGCAATTACGCAGCTTGAAAGCGAGTGACGGGTGGAGCAGTAGCCCTGCAGCATGCCGTGGCTGTTGCCGAAAACTTTGATGCCGTAGTGGCTGTTGAAGCTGCCGCCTTCGGTATTCGTGATGCGCTTGTCAGCCTGCAAAGACGCCTGCTCGGCGCGCGCGGCCAGTTCAATCGCTTCATCCGGCGTGACTTCAGCCGGATGGAACAGATCGAGATCCGGCGCGTCAAACGCCAGCAGATCTTTATCCGCCACGCCTGCGTAAGGATCCGGAGAGGTGTAACGGGCGATATCCAGCGCCGCCTGCACCGTGCGGGCGATGGCATCCGGGCTGAGATCGGTGGACGACGCGCTGCCTTTGCGGTTCTGGTGATACACCGTGATCCCAAGCGCGCCATCGCTGTTAAATTCTACATTCTCCACTTCGCCATAGCGGGTGCTCACGCTAATGCCGGTGGTTTTGCTGACCGCCACTTCGGCGCCATCTGATTTACCTGAAGCGAGCGTCAGCGCGGTGGAGACGGCTTCTTCCAGAATCTTACGCTGCGCTTCAACTTGTGAGGTTACTTTCATCGCAAATGCCATACTGTAAGAGAGAGTTAAGTGAAGTCTAACAGAGAACCGTTTTTCAGTGCGCGTCTTAACTGGTAACATTAGCCTCTTTTTTTAAGGAGCCTGACATGACTAAGCAGCCCGAAGACTGGCTCGACGACGTTCCCGGTGATGACATCGAAGACGAAGATGATGAGATCATCTGGGTCAGTAAAAGTGAAATTAAACGTGACGCCGAAGAGTTAAAACAGCTTGGCGCTGAAATGGTAGAACTGGGTAAAAACGCGCTGGATAAGATCCCGCTCGACCAGGATCTGCGTGATGCCATTGAACTGGCACAGAAAATCAAGAAAGAAGGCCGTCGTCGCCAGCTTCAGCTTATTGGTAAAATGCTGCGTCAGCGCGACGTGGATCCGATCCGTCAGGCGCTGGACAAGCTGAAAAACCGCCACAACCAGCAGGTTGCGCTGTTCCATAAGCTGGAGCAGATCCGCGATCGTCTGATTGAACAGGGTGATGATGCGGTACCGGAAGTGCTGAACCTGTGGCCGGATGCCGACCGCCAGCAGCTGCGTTCTTTGATCCGCAACGCGAAGAAAGAGAAAGAGGGGAATAAGCCGCCGAAATCCGCGCGTCTGATTTTCCAGTATCTGCGCGAGCTGTCTGAGAACGCAGAGTAATCCCCTCACCCCAAAGGGGAGAGGGAGAAGAGATAATGTAAGCCCGGTAAGCGCTAGCGCCACCGGGCTTTTTTTTACTCTGTGGCCGCGGCTTTCTTCGCCAGACCGTCCAGCAGCTTCTGATGGATCCCACCGAACCCGCCGTTGCTCATCACCAGAATGTGGTCGCCAGGCTGTGCGGCTTTCACCACCATATCCGCTAAGACATCCACGTCCGCGCTCCAGTGCGCAGGCTGAATGCAGGCGTCGGCCACTTCAGCCACCTGCCACGGAATATGCTGCGGCTGCAGCAGGAAGACTTCGTCGGCACGTCCCAGGGACGGCGCGAGGTCGTCTTTGCAGATGCCCATTTTCATGGTGTTCGAGCGCGGTTCCAGCACCGCCAGAATGCGCGCGGTGCCGCCAACCTTGCCACGCAGGGCGGCAAGCGTCGCCAGAATGGCCGTTGGGTGGTGCGCGAAATCGTCATACACCGTCACGCCGTTCGCTTCGCCGCGCAGCTCCAGGCGGCGGCGGGCGTTGATAAACGTCCCCAGCGCATTGGCCGCATCCGCAGGCAGCACGCCCACGTGGCGCGCCGCGGCGATCGCCATCAGGCCGTTGTGCATGTTGTGCTCGCCCACCAGGCCCCACTTCACCTCGCCCACTTTCTCACCGTCGAGCAGTACTTCCCACTCGGAGGCATCAGCGTTGAGTTTTTTCGCCTGCCAGTGGCCCTGCTCGCCCACCAGCTCCTGCTCGCTCCAGCAGCCCATCGCCATGGTCTGCTTCAGGTTGATGTCGTTCTCCGGCAGGATAATGCGGCCCTGGCCCGGAACAATGCGCACCAGGTGGTGGAACTGTTTCTGAATGGCTTTCAGGTCGTCAAAGATATCCGCGTGGTCAAACTCAAGGTTGTTGAGGATCAGCGTGCGCGGGCAGTAGTGCACGAATTTGGAACGCTTGTCGAAGAATGCGCAGTCGTATTCATCCGCTTCAATCACAAAGAACGGGCTGTCGCCGAGACGCGCAGAGACGTCGAAGTTACCCGGCACGCCGCCGATCACGAAGCCCGGCTTGTAGCCGCAGGCTTCGAGGATCCAGGTCGCCATGCCGGCGGTGGTGGTTTTGCCGTGGGTACCGGCTACGGCAACCACCCAGCGGTCGCGCAGCACGAAATCATGCAGCCACTGCGGGCCGGACATGAACGGAATATTGCGTTCCAGCACCGCTTCAACGCACGGGTTACCGCGGGTCATGGCGTTGCCAATGATGACCAGATCCGGCTCGGGATCCAGCTGGCTGGCATCGTAGCCCTGAATTAAAGAGATGCCCTGTTTTTCCAGAAGCGTGCTCATCGGCGGATACACATTGGCGTCCGAACCTGTCACTTCATGGCCCAGCGAGCGCGCCAGCATTGCCAGTCCGCCCATGAAAGTGCCACAAATCCCCAATATATGAATGCGCATACGTCACTATCCTTCTTTAATGTGGCGCACATTTTACTCACATGTTAGCGGCTGTGAAACGCATTTCAGGTAAATCCGTATGTTGCTGGCGCGATTCACCTCTGCGCTACTATTTGAATATTTGTTAAGATTGTTGGGCTTTAGTCGTTTTAGTGAACATACAATCGCTCTACTCACAAAGATGCAGGGAAAGTGTTATGAAAACGTTAGGTGAATTTATTGTCGAAAAGCAGCACGAGTTCTCTCATGCTACGGGTGAACTCACTGCTTTGCTGTCGGCAATAAAGCTGGGCGCTAAGATCATCCACCGTGATATCAACAAGGCCGGTCTGGTCGATATCCTGGGTGCCAGCGGTGCCGAGAACGTTCAGGGCGAGGTTCAGCAGAAACTCGATCTGTTCGCAAATGAAAAACTGAAAGCTGCACTGCGCGCGCGCGACATCGTTGCGGGTATCGCCTCCGAAGAAGAAGATGAAATTGTTGTATTCGAAGGGTGTGAACACGCGAAATACGTCGTACTGATGGATCCGCTCGACGGCTCCTCCAACATCGACGTTAACGTTTCTGTCGGTACCATTTTCTCCATCTACCGCCGCGTCACGCCTGTTGGTACGCCGGTAACCGAAGAAGATTTTCTGCAGCCGGGCAGTAACCAGGTTGCGGCCGGTTACGTCGTTTATGGCTCGTCCACCATGCTGGTCTACACCACCGGATGCGGGGTTCACGCCTTTACCTACGATCCGTCGCTGGGCGTCTTCTGCCTGTGCCAGGAACGTATGCGCTTCCCGGAGAAAGGCAGCACTTACTCCATCAACGAAGGCAACTACATCAAGTTCCCGAACGGCGTGAAGAAGTACATCAAATTCTGCCAGGAAGAAGATAAAGCGACCCAGCGCCCTTACACGTCCCGCTACATTGGCTCTCTGGTCGCGGATTTCCACCGTAACCTGCTGAAGGGCGGTATCTACCTCTACCCAAGCACCGCCAGCCACCCGGACGGGAAGCTGCGCCTGCTGTACGAATGCAACCCGATGGCGTTCCTGGCCGAACAGGCGGGCGGCAAGGCGAGCGACGGTAAACAGCGTATTCTGGACATCGTGCCGGAAAGCCTTCACCAGCGTCGTTCGTTCTTCGTTGGCAACAACCATATGGTTGAAGACGTTGAACGTTTTATCCGTGAGTACCCGGACGCGTAATATCTCTCCCGGGGAGCCAGTCTGGCTCCCCAACACATTTATATATTTTACCGTATAAGTGTTTATAAAAATCACGCTTTAATCTTCACCCCTGCTCCTGCATTATTTCCATAACAGTTTGACATTTATTTCCTGGAGCAGAATTGCAATGAAAAATTATTCCCGGGCTAATACCGGCATTGATTTAAATCTTATCCCTGTATTTATTGAAGTCGTCCGCTGCGGCAGTATGGCAAAAGCCTCTTTGCGCCTGGAGATGTCACGTCCTGCGGTGAGCCTGGCGTTGAAGCGTTTTAATCAACTGTTTGATGAGCCGTTATTTTTCCGCAAAGGTTTATATCTCGAGCCGACTGAAAAAGCGTTAGCGTTAACCAGCTCGCTGGAATTATTAATGGGTGATATTCACGATAATATTGCGGCGGTAAATTCCGCGAGAAATAAAGCCCCGGCACAGAACGCACCGGGGCTGGGAAATATTATGCCGCAGTCTGAGCCGTCACTTTAAATGATGACATGGCTTCCATCAGCTGACGCGACTGCTCCTCAAGGAAGCGGGTCGCGGCGGAGGATTGCTGCACCAGCGCCGCATTCTGCTGCGCGGTTTCATCCATCTGGTTCACCGCAATATTCACCTGCTCGATGCCGCGGCTCTGCTCCTGAGACGCGGTGGCAATTTCACGCATCAGTTTGGTCATCCGCAGCACTTCAGTGGCAATCTCATCCATCGTTTCACCCGCCTGCTGGGCCAGCTCGCTGCCCTCGTTAACGTGGGCCTGCGAATCGCCGATCAGAGAGCGAATCTCTTTCGCCGCGTCGGCGCTGCGGCTGGCAAGGTTGCGGACTTCACCCGCGACCACGGCAAACCCGCGCCCCTGCTCGCCCGCGCGCGCCGCTTCCACGGAGGCGTTAAGCGCCAGAATGTTGGTCTGGAAGGCAATACCGTCAATCACGCTCAGGATGTCGGCGATGCGCGCCGAACTGCCGGAGATATCGCGCATTTTTTCAATCACGTAGCAGACCATTTCGCTGCCGTGATCGGCGGTGTCGGAAACAGACTTCGCCAGCTGGTGCGCCTGCTCGGCGTTGTCGGCGTTAAGCTTCACCGTGGCGGTGATCTGCTCCATGCTGGCGGCGGTCTGCTCCAGCGACGTGGCGGTGGATTCGGTGCGCTCGGCAAGATCCCGGTTCCCCGCCGTCAGCTCGCGGCTGCCGGTATCAATTTGCGAGCTGGCATCGCGAACCCGCAGAACCGAGCTCATCAGCGACTGACGCATCTCCTCTATCGCCGCGTTGAGGCGGTTAAACTCCTGGCTCGCCGGGGCATTCAGCGTGTGGGTTAAATCGCCCGCCGCCACGTTCTCCAGCTGAGCAATCGACGCCGAGAGCGGCTTGAGCAGCATATGGCGCAGCGCCAGCCAGGCGAGCGCGATAATGCCCGCCGTCAGCAGCGCAGCGACAATAATCAGGATCAGCACGCGGGTTTTACTCGCCTGCACGGCGCTCACTTCCGCCTGACCTCGCGCTTCGCTCCATTTCTGAAACGCCTGCACGTCGTTATCGAACTGCTTCGCCACCGGAATCAGCGTGTTCTCCAGCAGATCGTAATAGCTGTCTGCGCTCTGGTCATTCAGGGTTTTCAGCATCGGGCCGATCCCCTGCTGGTTATACGTCGCCAGGCTGGCCGCGACTTTGTCGAGGAGCTGCTGCCCCTGTTCGTCAGCCACGCCGCCGTCAATCACGCCTTTTAACGTTTTCCGGGCCAGGGCGACTTCCTGATTGATGTTTTTTACCGCTTTGGCCGCATCGTCCAGCATGCCGATTTCCATCATGCGGACGGCCTGACCCGCCTCATTGCGCGCGCGCAGGATCAGCGTATAGCCGGTGTTCAGCTGCACCATCTGCTCACCCTGAAGGTGATTAATGCGCTGCAGTGAGGAAGAACTCTGTGTGAGGGCATAAATGCCGATGCCGCTGACAATCAGCAGAAGAAGGGTCATAACGGCCAGTAAAGAGAGCAAGCCGGTACGAATCGATAGCGTTTTAAGCATGATATTATTTCCGGTAGCGAGATATTTCTGGGCATAAAAGAAGAGTATCGGCCGCTACCGGAAAATGTTTAGACTTTAAGCAAATTCAGCGTGTTATCGCTCTGTTACCGATGTGTTTACGCGGGTAACAGGCGAGCTTTGACGGTTCTCCCAGAGCACCGTCAGCCCCCGCTGCAGGGCAATAAAAATAAACAGCAGAATGCCAATGGCGATCTTCGTCCACCACGAGCTGAGCGTGCCGTCAAAGTTGATATAGGTTTGTATCAGCCCCTGAATCGCGACGCCGAACAGCGTCCCCAGCACCGTCCCTACCCCGCCGCTGAGCAGCGTGCCGCCGATAACCACAGAAGCAATCGCATCCAGTTCCACGCCGACGCCTGCCAGGGCATAGCCCGCCTGGGTATACACCGAGAAGACAATACCCGCCAGCGTTGCCAGGCCGGTCGAAAGCATATAGATGCGGATGGTGGTGCTGCGGGTTGAGATCCCCATCAGGTTGGCCGACGTGGCGTTGCCGCCAATGGCGTATACCTGATTGCCGAACCGGGTGCGGTGGGCAAGGAAAATGCCAATCACCACCACGCCCAGCATCAGCAGCCCCATCGCGCTCAGGCGACCGCCGCCGGGGATTTTCCACGCCAGGCTGGAGAGCGTGTCATACACCGGATGGTTAATCGGAATCGACTCCTCAGAAACCAGATAACTTACGCCGCGCAGGAAAAACATCCCGGCCAGCGTGATGATAAAGGCCGGAATTTTCAGCGCGTCGATCAGAAGCCCCATAAAGGCGCCAAACGCGCAGCCCATCGCCAGTACCAGCGGAAACGCCACCAGCGGCGAGATGCCCCAGAAGCCGATCGCCTTCGCGAGGAATACCCCCGTGAACGCGATCACCGACCCGACGGAGAGATCGATCCCGCCGGAGAGGATCACAAAGGTCATGCCGACGGCGATAATGCCTAAAAAGGCGTTGTCCGTCAGAATGTTGCAGATCACGCGCGTTGAGGCAAAACCGGGGAACTGCGTGAGGCAGTAGAGATACCCCAGCACAAACACGCCCAGCGTGATCATTAGCGGTAAATTACGTTTTATCATGGCCACGGATCCCCTTAATGATGCTGACAAAGCGCGGCGACTGGACGATCAGCACGCAGAGTACAACTACCGCTTTTACCACCTGGTTGAGTTCCGGCTGGAATCCCGAGAGCAGGATCCCGGTGTTCATACCCTGAATGATCAGCGCGCCGATCACCGAGAGCAGCAGGTTAAAGCGCCCGCCCATCAGCGACCCGCCGCCGATCACCACCGCGAGGATCGCATCCAGTTCCAGCCAGAGCCCGGCGTTATTGGCATCGGCCCCGCGAATATCGGCGGCGACGATGACACCAGCAATGGCGGCGCAGACGCCGCTCAGCACGTAGGTCAGCATCACCATCAGGCGGGTGTTGACCCCGGCGTTGCGCGCGGCGCGAATGTTGATCCCCACCGCCTCAATAAACATGCCGAGTGCCGTTTTGCGGGTGAAGAGCCAAAAGACAACAAGCGTGACCAGGGCAATAATCACTGGCGTCGGGAAGAACAGAAGGTTGCCGCTGCCAAGCCATGCCAGGCTCGGAGAGTTGAAGGTAACAATCTGCCCCGAGGTGATCAGCTGTGCGACCCCGCGCCCGGCCACCATCAGGATCAGCGTAGCGACAAAGGGCTGAATTTTCAGCACCGCCACCAGAATGCCGTTCCATAGTCCGGCCAGCACGCCGGTGCCTAAGGCCGCCAGCAGTACCACCGGCAGGCTGTGACCGGCCACGGTCATTGAGGCTGCCGTGGCCCCGGCGATAGCCATCACCGCGCCGACGGAGAGATCTATTCCGCCGGTGGCGATCACCAGCGTCATTCCAATCGCCAGCAGCGCCACGGGCGCGGCGCGGTTTAAAATATCGATCGGGCTGCCAAACAGGCGGCCATCCTGAACAATAATCTGGAAGAAATGCGGTGCGACAAGGCTATCTACCAACAGCACCACCAGCAGCGCTGCAATTTGCGGCGTGCCGGTTGGCCAGCTAAAGCGGCGCTTTGACTCACCGGTTTGCGAAAGCGAACGGGACATCACGATTCACTCCTTACGCCGCGATGGCATTCATGATTGCCGGAACGGACAGTTTATCCAGCGGGATCTCTGCCACCTGTTTGCGATCGCGCATGATGATGACGCGATCGGCATAGCCCACCAGCTCCTCCAGCTCGGATGAGATAACCAGCAGGGCCAGCCCGTCCGCACAGAGCGTTTCGATAAGCCGGATAATTTCGGCGTGCGCGCCCACGTCGATACCGCGCGTCGGCTCGTCAAGGATCAGGAACTGCGGTTTGGTCAGCAGCCAGCGGGAGAGCAGCACCTTCTGCTGGTTACCGCCGGAGAGAAATTCAATCGGCTGTTCCGCGCTCGGGGTGCGGATGCCGAGCTGGCGGATAAAGCGCTCGGCGATGGCGTTTTGCTCTTTACGAGGGATCGGGCGTAGCCAGCCGCGCTGGGCCTGCAGGGCCAGGATGATATTTTCCCGCACCGAGGCGGCGGCAATGATGCCGTCCGTTTTCCGGTCTTCCGGGCAGAAGCCAACGCCCAGACAGGAGGCCTGATGCGGCGATCGCAGGGTTTGCGGTTTGCCCTTGATCAGCGCGGTGCCGCTGTCGGCAGGCTTGATCCCGAAGATCACCTCGGCGGTTTCGGTTCGGCCCGAGCCTAGCAGGCCCGCCAGCCCGACAATTTCGCCGGGACGCACCTCAAGGTTAAACGGCGATATCACGCCTTTCTTGCCGTAATCGCTGAACGCGGCAACCGGTTTTTCACTCAGCAGCGTGCGGCCCGCGCGCTGGAGCGCGTTGGTTTCCAGCTCGCGGCCCAGCATCATTTTCACCAGCTCGATCTGCGGCAGCTCGCGGGTTTCGCGGCAGCCGACAAAGCTGCCGTTGCGCAGCACCGTAATGCGGTCGCTCACCTCATACACCTGATCGAGGAAGTGCGTGACGAAGATCAGGCTCACGCCCTGATCGCGCAGCTGGCGCATCAGGGTGAAGAGCATCTCCACTTCCTGGGTATCGAGGCTGGCGGTGGGTTCATCGAGGATCAGCACCTTCGCAGAGAGATCGATCGCGCGACAGATGGCGACGATCTGCTGCATCGCCACGGAAAAGCGGTTCAGCGGCTCGCGAACGTCGAGGGAGAAGCCGTAGGACTTCATCAGCTTCGTGGCGCGCGCCTCCATCTCTTTGCGGCGCAGCAGGCCAAAGCGGCGTGGCTCGCGGCCAATAAACAGGTTGTCCGCCACCGACATATTCGGCAGCAGGTTCACTTCCTGGTAAACCGTCCCGATCCCCAGCTGCTGGGCGTGGGCGGTATTTTTTGGCGAAATAGCGTTGCCTTCCAGCCAGATGGTGCCGCGATCGGCGTGATAAACGCCGGTCAGCGATTTAATCAGCGTCGATTTTCCCGCGCCGTTCTCGCCCAGCAGCGCCATGATTTCACCGCGCCGCAGGCTGAAATCAACGCTATCCAGCGCCTTTACGCCGGGGAAGAATTTACTCAAGCCCTCTGTGCGGAGGATTTCCTGGTGTTGTTCAGTTTTCATATTCACGTCCCCGGCACGTTCCCGTAGGCCGGGTAAGCGCAGCGCCACCCGGCAATTTCACTGGATCAGTAGCCCATATTTTTCTTCTTCTCTAACTCTTCTTTCGCTGTATCAGGCAGGTAGAGCGTGGACTTGGTGACGGTCACCTTCTCAGGCATCGTTCCGTCTTTCTTGAATTTCTCCAGCGCGTCGAATGCCGGGCCCGCCATGTTCGGCGTCAGCTCGACGCTGGCATTGGCTTCACCGTCGATCATCGCTTTGTAGATGTCCGGCACGCCGTCGATAGAGCCGGTGAGGATATCTTTGCCCGGCTTCAGGCCCGCTTCTTTAATCGCCTGAATCGCCCCGATCGCCATGTCATCGTTGTGGGCGTAAACCATGCAGATATTCTTGCCGTTGTTTTCAGCCTTGATAAAGCTCTCCATGACCTCTTTACCCTTACTGCGGGTAAAGTCGCCGGACTGGGAGCGGATAATCTTGATGTTTGGCGCTTTGGCAATGGCCTCAGCAAACCCTTTCTTACGGTCGATGGCCACGCTCGCGCCGACGGTGCCCTGCAGTTCAACGACGTTACACGGTTTGCCGTCGACCTGTTTAATCAGCCAGTCGCCAATTAACTGCCCTTCAAGCACGTTATTAGCGGTGACGGTGGTCATATAGAGAGATTTGTCTTTAACATCGATGGAACGGTCGAGCAGGAAGACCGGAATTTCAGCGTCTTTCGCTTCCTTCAGAACCGGTTCCCAGCCGGTCGCCACCACTGGCGCAATAAAGATGGCATCCACGCCCTGGGCGATAAACGAGCGCACGGCTTTGATCTGGTTTTCCTGCTTTTGCTGACCATCGGCGATTTTCAGAGTGATGCCGCGTTTCTGAGCCTCGCTTTTCGCAACGTTGGTTTCCGCCGCACGCCAGCCGGATTCAGAGCCAACTTGCGAAAAACCTACGGTTAAGGGAGCGGCCATCGCCATAGACGACATGGCTGCCGAAACTGCTGTGACAAGAAGTAAGCGCTTCCACATATGAGCGTCCTCGTAGGGGTGTTTATTGTTGGTTAAAAGATGTTCTGCGAAATGACTATAGCCAATGAAATATGTAACGAATTGCGTTACATCACACTTCAGTAAAGTGAATAAAATGTTAATCACAAGTTTGTAATCGCTTTCATTTCACCATTAAAAATGCGGCTGAGTTTATGGATTTTCCTGTCATGGAAACGGTCTGAAAAGTGGGGCTTGCGGGGATAGAAAGCGAAAAGAGGCGGAGACATTCAGCGTGAGTTGGCTATAATACCTGCCACTTGTTTACCATCCATTTTAAAGGACACCGACATGAGCTTACTCAACGTCCCAGCGGGTAAAGAACTGCCAGAAGACATCTACGTTGTTATTGAAATCCCGGCCAACGCAGATCCAATCAAATACGAAATCGACAAAGACACCGGTGCGCTGTTCGTTGACCGTTTCATGTCTACCGCCATGTTCTATCCGTGCAACTACGGCTACATCAACCACACCCTGTCTCTGGACGGTGACCCGGTTGACGTGCTGGTTCCAACGCCATACCCACTGCAGCCTGGCTCCGTCATTCGCTGCCGTCCTGTTGGCGTGCTGAAGATGACTGACGAAGCGGGTGAAGATGCGAAGCTGGTTGCGGTACCGCACACCAAGCTGAGCAAAGAGTACGATCACATTAAAGATGTGAATGACCTGCCAGAGCTGCTGAAAGCGCAGATCGCCCACTTCTTCGAGCACTACAAAGACCTCGAAAAAGGTAAATGGGTTAAGGTTGACGGCTGGGACAACGCAGAAGCGGCGAAAGCAGAAATCATCGCCTCCTTCGAACGCGCTGCTAAGAAGTAATTCTTACTGTCGATTGATGAAAGCCCCGCATACAGGGGCTTTTTTTATCTTTGTTAAAAGCAGCATACATTAGCTTTTAAGATAAATCCCGTTCCCTTTGGCTTTCATGTTAATACAACAAAGACACCCTCTCATTTATGGTGGGAGTGGTTGAATAGGCTGTCAATTAATCACATACTGTCATAATGAGCATTAATCCCCATTGATTACAGGATTCATATGTCATCCATTAACATTGATGTTGCCCGCCCAACTGGAATTTACTTTATTATTGAAAGGCTATATTCCCGCGATGGACTTATGCCTTCCGTTGGGGAAATCAGCCCCTCTTTGACACAGGTACACCGCACTGTCATTCAGCTAAAACGCAAGCAAGATATGTTTATGGATGGTGTTAAGGTTACCCCAAAAGATATTACACTTTGGCAACAGATAAAATATCTTACGGGCTCGAAAGTAACGACCAAAGATACAGATACGTTAGTGTATACGACTGATTTTATCGGCTCTCTTGTTGCCACTACACCTTTAGGCAATATTGAGCATGAAAATATTCCTCGCTTCCTCACGACAGAGTCTATTCACTCCCTTCCTCAGGCGGTGAGCTATGGGCGTGATCCCATCCCACAGGTCCTTCTTTATGGACAATGGTGGTAAAGGAACGCCAACCGCTATTGCAAAATATAATCACAACAATCGTGACCTTGCCATAATCAAAGATCAGCTGGAGGCCAGTAAAACGATGAAGGAACTGCTTTCTAAGGGAGCAAAATTATGAGTAAGAAAATCCATATCGTAAGTCTACTCGTCATTATTATTGCCTCCTTTATCTTTGGCAGAAGTACGTATACTCAATATCTGGCATGGTATTATGGAAGCGATAATTTAATATTCAGCGAAATAAACAGATCCTTACTATCCAGTTTATTTAACGGGCTTTACTTCGCTCTTTCAGCAAGTATTATTTATACGTTACTCACTCTATTAAAAAGAATTCCAGCGAATATTGTCACTTCTTGTCTGCTTCAGTTCTGTATTAACATCGGGCTATATACGCTTTTTGTTGCAGTAGATAGAGGATATAGTAAATTACATACTTTAAGCTCGGGTGCTACTGATATCACCCACAGCTATTTTTTAGGAGCGTTGCTGACGAGCACGCTTCTGACCGTCGCGATCGTGAGCGTTATACATGCTAAGTTTCTTTCTTCAAAGCATAAAGATGGGCTACATAAAGGCGTTTGACTGTTACGGCAAAGACAGCAAATGGCAGTATCTCTGCATCCTGACATTCCAACTTGCCTGGTTTTTGTTTTACTTATGGATCCCTTATCGAAGCGATTATGCGATTTTGCTGTTTTTATTGTTTTTCCTGCCCGTCATATCAAGCAATACGCGATGCATAAACTACTATGGCCGTTCACGCGCCTTGTGTTTTTTATGGCTTATTGCCCCATACATCATGCTGTTCGTTCCTCTTTTTTTAACCCGACGCAGGGATACAGAAGAGAATTGAAACTGAAAAAAACAACGCCACCTCACGGTGGCGTTGTCGTTTTTCAGTACTGGTCTCTGTCTAACCAGTTACCGCTTACAATCCGCGTTAACCCGTCGACCGGACGCTGGTAGACATACATCCACGCGCTTCCGTACGGTGTCTGGATCAACTGGCGAGCGTATTCACCGCCCCTGGTGCGCAAGGCATCAAGTTCGGCAAGTGTAGCATTATCAATACGATAAACTTCACCCTGTACTGTTCCTTCGCCGGGAACCGCGCCTGGATAGTGGCCCAGGCTGTACAACTGGTAGTTCTCGATATTGTAATTCCCCAGTAGCTGGGCATTGGTCATCCAGTGACTGTTGCCTTGCCTGGTTCGTAAACTGCCGTAGACAAATATTCGCATTGCTAAAACTCAAACTGATAGAGCAGATCAAGTGCCTGGTCTACGCCGGACACTGCTTCCAGATATAGCTTAGGCATCAGGCGATAGCGTAACGTGAGTGTTGCCAGTGAGTCAAAGATCCCCACACCATATTTTACCTGCAGACCCGGCAGTACATAGCCGCTGACCACCACCTGCGAGGAGTCACCCACGCCCTGGGTGTCCAGCGCCAGATTGCTTACGCCGAACGTCTCGCCGATTTTACCCACAACCTGCCCACTTTGTGCAACCCCCAGACCGACCAACATTGAGGTCATCGCCGCACTGTCGCTTTGTCCGCTGTCCAGACCTTGTCCGCGCAGCAGATAAGAGAGGGCTTCCTGCTGCGACATCGCCGGGTCGGAGAAGATCTCCGCCTTCGGTTCGTCGGCAGAGCCGGTGACGCGTACGCCAGCAATGACGTCGTTTTCCGTCGCTTCCGGGTTACGAATCGCTTCGATGTTCAACAGCGGTTGATCCGGTGGGCCGGAGAACAGCAGCTCGCCTTTACGGACAATCAGATCCTGACCATAGGCATGGAAACGCCCTTCAGGAATATTGATCTGCCCGTTGAGGCCAAGCCCTTGTTTATCCTGCGCCACTTTCAGGTCGCCCGTGAGCCTCGCCTTCAGCCCAAACGCATCCAACCGCACGTTATTTCCCACGTGCACGATAAGGTTACTATTAATCGGTATACCAGCGCTCTTCTCTTCGGCAGGTTTCAGATTTTCATTGAGCATAACTTCATCACTGGAGACGCCGACCGCGCTTTCCGGCACCTCGTGAACCACGATGCGCGCCCACGGCACGTCCACGCGACCATCCAGGGTGAAGAGGCTTGGCGTCGCCTCAAAGACCACGTCCGGCGAGACGTCCAGGCGCACCATTGGCGGTACGGTGATGCGCACCTTACTGCCTTTCGCGGCAATACGGGCGCGCCAGTTGTCGAGCTGGCTCCAGTCCGCGTCGCCGCTCAGGTTGATTTGCCCCTGCTGAGTTAATACCGAGCCGTTCAGCGTCGAGCTCATGCCGTTGAAGTTCATCGCAATCTGGCTGGGCTGCATATCGAATGGCATAAAGTTACCGTCGATATCCACACCGCTGAGCCGCAGCTGGCCGAACAGCTGAGGGCTTTGCGCGTTGCCCGCCAGGCGCAGGTTGGCATTCACCATGCCCTCGGCTTTTTCCCCGCGGGCGAAGATCGGGTTGACCATCGCCAGGTTGAAGTTACGAATATTGACGTTGCCGCCCAGATTGCGCCGCCCCTGCGGATCGGTAATCTGTATCTGCCCGTCCATCTGGCCGTTGTTGGTCAGACGGATAAGCCACCCCAGCTCTGCACGGTTGTTATGCAGGTCTGCACTCACATTCAGGGTGTCGAAGGCCACCGGCAGCGGCGCGTCGTTGACTTCCTGCGTTACCTTCACGTTGCGCCCGGAAAGCGTGACGCTGCCCTGTGGAAGCCCCTCTTTGGTGGTGTCCCAGGCGACATCGGCTTTCCCGCTGAAGACGCCGCTGGCCTGCGTGGTGTCCGGCATAAACGGTTTCAGCATCGCCAGATCGAAGCGGTTCAGGTTGATCTGCGCGCGCCCTTCCGCCCCCGCATCAATGGTCTGCGGCACGCACAGCTCCGCGTTCGGGTTGGTCCAGCAGTGAGGCCCGATGCTGATCTTCTGCTCGGCGTTGCGGTAGTCCAGCGCAATGGAGCGCGAGAGCGCCAGCGGCCCCACCGGGGTGTTGAAGCGGGTGTTGTCCAGCGTTCCTTTCCAGCGCGTTTCCTTCCGGTCGAAGCTGCCGGTCAGGTGAAGCTGGCCGGAGACGGGCTCGCCCTGCACGCGCAGCTGGAGGTCGTGCTGCTTCTCGTTCCCTTTGGCGTCCAGAGTCACCAGGCTAATGTTCACGTCCGGCTGGGAAATGCGCTCCACGCGCAGGTTCAGGTTGCCGCCGATCTGATCGGTGGATTTCACATCCCCTTCCACGCGGACGCGGGCAACGCTCAGCTCCTGCCAGCGCAGATTGTTGGCGGTGATATCTGCCAGCAGCTGCGGCGCGTCCACGGTGCCGCGCACTTTCACAAGTCCTTTCGCCGTACCGCCCAGACCCGGCAGGGCGTTATCCAGATTTGGCGCGTCGATAGTGGCGTCAAGATTGAGATCTTTTACCCCCAGCTCGCCTTTGATATCCGCCGTGTTGCGGCCCAGCGCCACGTGCAGTCCCGGGATAATCCACTGCAGGTAGCTGTTGCCCTTCACCGAGCCTTCTACGTTCACCTTGTTCTGCTTCACGTTCCCGGTGAGCTTGATTTCCGGCACGTCCATCTGCCACGTGCCGCCGTAGAGGCTGCCGCGGGTTTTGATCAGCCCGTCCAGCTTCGACGGCCAGTCCGGCACCTCTTTGGCGGTGTTAATTCCCGTCAGCTTCAGCTCGCCGCGCCAGCTGATCGCCTGCTGCCAGTCGAGCAGCGCGGTCAGTTCCGTTTTGCCTTCCAGCGCCGCGACGGTCAGCTTGTCGAGGTTAACCTGCTGTTCATTGCCTTTTGCATCCAGCGTGATGGTCGCGGGCGGCACGCCCTGCCCCTTCACCGCAGTGCGGAACGAGAGCGTGTAGTCGGTCATCTTGCCGCTCAGCTTCAGCTTCAGATCGTCGGCCTGATACTGTTTTTCGCCAGTAAACGGCCAGTTAAGCTGCTTGCTGACAACCTCCAGATTGAGCGGCAGCCCGGCTTCCGCCAGCTGGGTTTGCGCGCGCAGGGCCATGTCTACCGGGCCGGAGAGATTCACCCCGATATCCAGCTTCTCGCGCAGCGCCCCGCCCACTTTAACCTTCACTTTTTCGCCCTTCAGCGGGTCGATATTCAGGGCGCTATTGAGGGTGATATCCACCGGCCAGCTGTCGCGCAGCAGGGCGTTGCCTGACGCGTTCACCGAGCCCTGGTTGGTATCGATATCCAGCGCGTCGAGCTTCATGTTGCCGTCAATGCTGCTGACTTTCAGCAGCATGTTAAAGACCGTCAGATCGGTGTCGCCGGTCAGGCGCAGCTGTTCGCCTTTGAACTCCTCAATGTTGAGGTTCAGCGGCAGATGCACGTCGGTCATTTCAGGCAGGACAGGCTTCGAGAAGAGTTCTTTCAGCGTTTCGCCCAGCGGCTTCTCTTCCGGCTGCGGGTTCTGGATCTTCGGTTCGACGATCTCTTCCTGCGCCACGTCCGCCACTTTCGGCAGCGCGATCAGCAACCCTTGCAGCGAGGTTGGCGTCAGGGTGAGGTTTTTCTCCTGCCAGCGCAGGCCGGAGGTGAAGTCCATCACCGAAACGGTAGTGTCGTCGATTTTGATATTGACGTTATCGAGCGCCACCCGATAGAGGGCAATCGGGTATGGCGTGGAGAGATTCAGCGGGCCGCTGTCCTCTTCCTCAACCGGCGCAGACTTCGGCATTTTCTTTGAGTCTATCGCCACGTTGACGTCTTTTAGCGACAGATCGTTCACGCAGAGCTTGCTGTCCCGCAGGCAGCCCAGCTTCACCGCGAGATGGAATTCCCCGGCGTTGACCGCCACGCCCGGCTGCTCGTAGCGGATGTTCTTCAGACGCAGGTCTCGCCAGCCGCCCGTTACCTGACCAATTTCCAGCCCCGGCACCCAACGGTTAGCGGCGTTAAACAGCAGATGCAGCCCGGTCGTCGTTCCCACCAGAAACGCCACCGTACCGAGCAGCAGCACGATAAAAATCAGCACCCCGAGGCTTATTTTCTTCCATAAACTCATAATTCAGGCCCCAGACCGATGTAAAACTGTAATCCGTGTTCATCTTTGTCGCCCACCGGCACGGCGAAGTCGAGCTTGATGGGTCCGACGGGTGACTGCCAGCGTACGCCCACGCCTGCACCGGTTTTGAAATCGCTGCGGCGGATATCGTTCACCGCTTCACCACCGTCAACAAACATGGCACCCCACCACTTGCCGCTGACGTTGTACTGATACTCCAGCGATCCGGTCGCCAGTTTGGATGCCCCGGTCAGCTGGCCTTTTTCGTTTTCAGGTGAGATCGATTTGTACTTATACCCGCGAATGCTGCGGTCGCCCCCGGCGAAGAAGCGCAGGTCCGGCGGAACGCGCTCGAAATCACCCGTCTCAATCCAGCCGAGATTGCCGCGCATCACAAAGCGGTGTTTGTCATACAGCGTGCGGATCCAGACGTTTTGCGCCTGCACCACCGTGAAGTCGACGTCAGAGCCCCACATCGTATTGGAGTAGTCGATAGAGTACCGCTGTGAATCACCCCAGGTTGGCATCAGGCCGCCGCGCGAGCGGGTGCGGCTGATCATCACGCCCGGATAAAGCAGCATAGTGGTGTTGGTGACGTTTGCCTGGGTAAAGTGATCAAGGCTCCAGCGCAGGTTAATGGCGCGCTGCCAGCCGCTGGAGAGATCCCAGAAGCGTGAAACCGCAAGCGTTGTCGAGTCCTGCTCGGTATCGTTCAAATCGGTACGCTTAAAGCCGCCCTGCACCAGGTAATATTGCTCAAGCGGGTTTTTCAGCAGCGGTATTTTATAGCTGAAATCAAGCTGCTGTTCCGGTGCGGAAATGCTGGCGCTGGTGGTCAGGCTGTGGCCGTAGGAGTTCATCCACGGCTTTTTCCAGGAGGTCTTCACGCGCGGACCGACGTCTGTCGAGTAGCCAACACCGGTCTCAATGGTGTTCTCGGTGCGCGGCGAGACAACGCCATGCAGCGGCAACACCTTGGTTTTGCGAGACTTATCAAATTCCGGTGCGACAACCACGGAGTTAAACCAGCCGGTAGCGGAGAGGCGACGGTTCAGCTCCGCCAGATCGCTCGACTGGTAGTAATCGCCTTTTTTAAACGGCACGAGGTTTTGCAGATACTCTTCACGAATTTGCGAACCTTCAAACGTTACATCGCCAAAGCGGTAGCGCTCACCGCTGTCGTAGTCAATATCCCAGAAGGCCTGACGTCGCTCCAGCGCAATGCCCAGCTGGCTTTTATTGAACTGGCTGTCGAAGTAGCCCTTGCGCAGGGAGACGCTCGTCAGCTCTTTTTTGAAGTGGTCGTAGTCACCGTGGTTGAGCACGGTGCCGATTTTCGGCCGCGTGCTGAGCAGGTCCAGGTAGTCGCGGTCGGTACGCGCGCCGCCGCGCAGGATGACGTTCGTGCCGCCAATCAGCACCGGCTCGCCCGGCGAGACGCGGGCAATAAGCACCTGACGCCCCTTCTTTGGCGGCGGGCGGAGATCGAAATCAATGGTGGGTTCGTAATACCCCAGCGCTTTTAGCCCTTCACGGATCGCGTCATCCACGCGCGCGCGAAAACGCCGGTCCGGCGTCACCTCATCGCTCTGGATGGTCGACAGCTGCGCACGCACGTTTTTTTCCAGCGTCCCGGATAACCCCTCAACCTGCAAACGGACATTCGCCGCGCTGGCAACCCCGCTTGTCAGCAATACACTGACTAAACATAACTGGCGGATTTTTGTCACGTTTTCTCCTGAATATCCCTTTTCCACCCTGGAAGCAAATGAAGCGCCGCCGTGCGGCAAAATACGGCCTGGAAGCCAAAAACCCAAATCGTGGGTTGAAAACGGGTGTAACACCCAAATATTTCTTATGATTAAATCTAGTCTCATTCAGCGCATTTATTGTGTTCAATTAAACGCTTCGTGACAACCTTAACCGAAACATCGCACCCCGGGAGGCCCCATCGTGAGTTTATTCGACAAGAAGCATCTGGTTTCACAAGCTGATGCATTACCGGGACGCAACACCCCTATGCCTGTGGCGACCTTACACGCCGTCAATAACCATTCAATGACCAACGTTCCTGATGGAATGGAAATCGCCCTGTTCGCCATGGGCTGCTTCTGGGGCGTTGAGCGCCTCTTCTGGCAGTTGCCCGGCGTTTACAGTACCGCGGCCGGCTACACGGGCGGTTATACGCCGAATCCAACCTACCGCGAAGTCTGCTCCGGCGAAACCGGCCATGCGGAAGCGGTACGCGTGGTATATGACCCGACGGTCATCAGCTACGAACAGCTCCTGCAGGTCTTCTGGGAAAACCACGACCCGGCGCAGGGCATGCGTCAGGGCAACGACCACGGCACACAGTATCGCTCGGCCATTTATCCGCTCACGCCTGAGCAGGACGCCGCTGCGCGCGCCAGCCTTGAGCGGTTCCAGCAGGCCATGCGTGAAGCAGGCGATACGCGCGAGGTGACCACGGAAATCGCCACCGCGAAGCCGTTCTACTATGCCGAGGACGATCATCAGCAGTATCTGCACAAAAACCCGTACGGCTACTGCGGCATCGGGGGCATCGGCGTCTGCCTGCCGCCACAGCTGGCCTGATTATTAACCGTTAAAACGTCACCCGTACCGGACAGCGCACGCTGTCCGGTCTGTTTTATGCCAAAAATGTGACCTCTGGCAGATTTACATCTCTTTACGCTATACTACCGCTGAAATAATCGGCTCAACGCTACGAGCTGACGTTCTACGTGTTTTCACACAAATGGTATCAACTCCCCTTCTGAGGATCTGGCGAGAAGCCGGATAAACTATGTTAAACAGTATTTTAGTAATACTTTGTCTTATTGCCGTCAGTGCATTTTTCTCGATATCTGAGATCTCGCTGGCCGCGTCCCGTAAAATCAAACTGAAGCTGCTTGCCGACGAGGGCAACATCAATGCCACCCGCATCCTGAAAATGCAGGAAAACCCCGGCATGTTCTTCACCGTGGTGCAGATTGGCCTTAACGCGGTCGCCATTCTCGGCGGTATCGTGGGCGATGCGGCCTTTTCTCCAGCGTTTTATAGCCTCTTTGTCAAATACATGTCCGCTGAGCTTGCCGAACAGCTGAGCTTTATTCTCTCCTTCTCGCTGGTAACCGGCCTGTTCATCCTCTTTGCAGACCTGACCCCGAAACGCATCGGTATGATTGCGCCAGAAGCTGTAGCTTTGCGTATCATCAACCCGATGCGCTTCTGTCTGTATGTGTTTCGTCCGCTGGTGTGGTTCTTCAACGGCCTGGCGAACGTGATTTTCCGCATCTTTAAGCTGCCAATGGTGCGTAAAGACGACATCACCTCTGACGACATTTATGCGGTGGTGGAAGCCGGCGCGCTGGCCGGGGTGCTGCGTAAGCAGGAACACGAGCTGATTGAGAACGTATTTGAACTGGAATCCCGTACCGTGCCCTCTTCCATGACGGGCCGCGAAAACATTATCTGGTTCGATTTACATGAAGATGAGCAGAGCCTGAAGAACAAAGTGGCGCAGCATCCTCACTCCAAGTTCCTGGTCTGTAATGAAGATATCGACCACATCATCGGTTACGTCGACTCCAAAGACCTGCTGAACCGCGTGCTGGCAAACCAGAGCCTGGCGCTCAACAGCGGCGTGCAGATCCGCAATACCCTGATTGTGCCGGACACCCTGACGCTCTCCGAAGCGCTGGAAAGTTTCAAAACCGCCGGGGAAGACTTCGCGGTGATCATGAACGAATACGCGCTGGTGGTGGGTATCATCACGCTGAACGACGTGATGACCACGCTGATGGGAGACCTGGTTGGCCAGGGACTGGAAGAGCAGATTGTTCAGCGTGACGATAATTCATGGCTGATCGACGGCGGTACGCCGATTGAAGACGTCATGCGCGTGCTGGATATCGACGAGTTCCCGCAGTCCGGTAACTACGAAACCATCGGCGGCTTTATGATGTTTATGCTGCGTAAAATCCCGAAACGCACCGACTCGGTGAAGTTCTCCGGCTACAAGTTTGAGGTGGTGGATATTGATAACTACCGCATCGACCAGCTGCTGGTGACGCGTATTGACAACAAGCCGACCGTACTGGTGCCGAAGCTGCCGGACGCGGAAGAGAAGGTGTCGGCGTAACGTTCCTGCCCCCACAAACATCAACGGCTCCCATCGGGAGCCGTCTTTTTAACTACCTACTGCATAGCACGTTGGTTAAGCCATCTCAGTTTGCAGACGCATAACCTGACGGTTGACTTCGGACATCACAGACAGGTGCTGTTTGTCCTTCACTTTTGGGACAAGGATCTTGCCCTTATCAAACTCAAAAGCGCCAACATCCTTGATGTACAACCGTCCACGGAACAGGATCTTCACGTACTTCGCCACCTGAAGCGGGTTGTAGCGTTGGAAAATTTTCATTCTTGTATCTCCTGCGAATCATACGCTCTTGCGGTGCCACAATCGGCCCGACTGTCCTGAGCGCAAATTTTGATGCCCAATGACTATAGACCAGAACTACGGTGTTACCCAGTGTGCATAAGTTTATTTACCGTTTGATTACAATTATTCAGAATAATCTTTGCAAAGCGTGAGAGAGAGCAGTATAAGCCGTCGTTTTTTCATGGATATGTGCGTTCACCCGCAAACTGGCACTGGGATTGCGGGAAAACCACATTGATCGCACTTATGATTAAAAGCGTATGACCAAGTGGTCGGATCACCTGCAAACAATAAGGAAACGCCATGACCCTACGTAACATCCTTGCGGCAGCCTGCCTGCTGCTGCCCCTGTGTGCTTCCGCTCACAGCATTGAAAAAGGACAACGTGTACCGCCAGTCGGCATTGCTGACCGGGGAGAATTGATTCTCGACAATGATAAGTTTAGCTATAAAGCCTGGAATAGCGCGCAGCTCGCGGGCAAAGTGAGAGTTGTACAACATATTGCCGGTCGTACATCCGCAAAAGAGAAGAATGCCAACCTCGTGGAGGCGATCAAGGCCGCAAAATTCCCTCATGACCGCTACCAGACCACCACGATTGTGAACACCGATGATGCCATTCCGGGCTCCGGGATGTTTGTGCGCTCAAGCCTTGAGAGCAATAAAAAGCTCTACCCGTGGTCGCAGTTTATCGTTGACAGCAATGGCGTGACGCGTAAGGCCTGGCAGCTTGAGGAAGAGAGCTCCGCGATTGTCGTGCTGGATAAGGACGGTCGCGTGCAGTGGGTGAAAGACGGCGCGTTAACTCAGGAAGAGGTGCAGCAGGTTGTCGCCCTGCTGCACAAACTGCTGGCTCAGTAAAGAGAGACGCGGAAGCCGGGGTTGAGGAATGATTCGCGCGGGGTATAGTCCAGCGGCTTGCCCTGCCAGTCATGGACATGCGCCCCGGCGGCCGCGGCAACGGCATGGCCTGCCGCGGTATCCCAGACGTTGGTTGGCCCAAAGCGCGGATACAGCTGCGCCTGACCTTCCGCCACCAGGCAGAATTTCAGCGACGAGCCAATCGAGGTGGTCTGGTGTTCACCCAGCTGTTGCAGGTATTCCTCCAGCTCGCTGTCGCTGTGCGAGCGGCTAATCACCACCAGCGGTGGACGGGCATCGCGCACCTGGATCTGCTTGCGTACGCCGCACTCCTCCTTCCAGGCCTTCCCTTCTGCGGCGCTGTACATCACCTTCATTACCGGCGCGTAGACCACGCCGAGCACCGCTTTACCCTTCTCAATCAGGGCAATATTGACGGTGAACTCACCGTTGCGCTTGATGAACTCTTTTGTCCCGTCCAGCGGATCGACCAGCCAGTAGCGCTGCCAGTGCTGGCGCTCGTCCCAGCTTTGCGGCGCTTCTTCAGACAGGACGGGGATATCCGGCGTTAAGGTCTGCAGACCTTGCAGGATCACCTTATGCGCCGCGATATCGGCCGCCGTGACCGGGGAGTCGTCCGCCTTGCTGACGACCTCCATCGGTTTAACACCGTCATACACCTGCATGATGGCATCTCCCGCATCCCGTGCGAGCTGACAAATCTTATCTAGCATTTTCCACCTCTTTGTTAACGCAGTGAGGTTAACTCTTTGTTTTAGTTATATCGTAATGTGAATAATTCCGCTATCTGTGAAGCAATTCCGGTTTCAGGTCGCTTTTTTCTGTCAGGATTCACATTTCTGTAAGCAACAAACGATAGATACATACTCTTTTGTGGAACGGATCGAAAAAAGGACTCCTCTGATGATTAAGTTTAGTGCAACGCTTCTGGCGACGCTGATTGCAGCGAGCGTGCAGGCGGCGACGGTAGATCTGCGTATTCTGGAAACGACCGATCTGCACAGCAATATGATGGACTTCGATTACTACAAAGATACCCCTACGGAAAAATTCGGACTGGTACGTACAGCAAGTTTGATCAACGCCGCGCGGGGTGAAGTCAAAAATAGCGTGCTGGTGGACAACGGCGATCTCATTCAGGGCAGCCCGCTTGGCGATTACATGGCGGCGAAAGGTCTGAAGAAAGGCGAGATCCATCCGGTTTATAAAGCGATGAACACGCTGGACTATGCCGTCGGCAACCTGGGCAACCACGAATTCAACTACGGCCTGAAATACCTGCACGATGCGCTTGCCGGCGCGAAGTTCCCGTACGTTAACGCCAATATCATCGACGTTAAGACGCAAAAGCCGCTCTTTACCCCTTACCTGATTAAAGAGAGTGAAGTTGTCGATCGGGACGGTAAAAAGCAGACGCTGAAAATCGGCTATATCGGCTTCGTACCGCCGCAGATCATGACCTGGGATAAAGCCAACCTCGACGGCAAAGTGACCGTTAATGACATTACCGAAACCGCGCGCAAGTACGTGCCGGAAATGCGCGCGAAAGGCGCAGATCTGGTGGTGATTGTCGCCCACTCGGGTCTCTCCGCCGATCCGTATCAGGCCATGGCGGAGAACTCCGTTTATTATCTGAGCGAAGTCCCGGGCGTTGACGCGATCCTGTTCGGCCACGCTCACGCTGTTTTCCCGGGCAAAGATTTTGCCAGCATTAAAGGGGCGGATATCGAGAAAGGGACGCTCAACGGCGTGCCGTCTGTGATGCCGGGCATGTGGGGCGACCACCTTGGCGTGGTGGATCTGGTGCTAAATAACGACAGCGGCAGCTGGAAGGTGACGCAGTCAAAAGCCGAAGCGCGCCCAATTTACGACGCGGCGGCTAAAAAATCCCTGGCAGGTGAAGATAAAAAGCTGGTCGACGTGCTGAAGCACGACCACGACGCCACCCGCGAATTCGTCAGCAAGCCGATCGGCAAATCCGCCGACAACATGTACAGCTACCTGGCGCTGGTGCAGGACGATCCGACCGTTCAGGTGGTCAACATGGCCCAGAAAGCCTATGCCGAACACTTTGTTCAGGGCGATCCGGATCTGGCAAAACTGCCGGTGCTGTCTGCCGCTGCGCCATTCAAAGTGGGCGGACGCAAGAACGACCCGGCAAGCTATGTTGAGGTCGAAAAAGGCCAGCTGACCTTCCGTAACGCCGCCGATCTCTATCTCTACCCGAATACCCTGGTGGTGGTTAAAGCCACGGGGAAAGAGGTGAAGGAGTGGCTGGAGTGCTCCGCCGGGCAGTTTAACCAGATCGACCCGAAGAGCAGTAAACCACAGCCGCTGATTAACTGGGACGGCTTCCGCACGTACAACTTCGACGTGATCGACGGCGTAAATTACCAGATTGACGTCACCCAGCCGGCGAAATATGACGGCGAGTGCCAGGCGATTAACCCGCAGGCCGAACGCATCAAAAACCTGACGTTCAACGGCAAGGCGATCGACCCGAATGCCACCTTCCTGGTGGTAACCAATAACTACCGTGCCTACGGCGGCAAGTTTGCCGGTACGGGAGATAGCCACATCGCTTTTGCGTCACCGGACGAAAACCGCTCGGTGCTGGCGGCGTGGATCGGCGCGGAGTCGAAGAAGGCGGGCGAAATTCACCCGGCGGTGGATAACAACTGGCGTCTTGCGCCAATCCACAGCGATGCGAAACTGGATATCCGCTTTGAAACGTCACCGTCCGATAAGGCAGCCGCGTTTATTAAGGATAAGGCGCAGTATCCGATGAAGAAGGTTGCGACGGATGATATCGGGTTCGCGATTTATCAGGTGGATTTGAGCAGGTAGCGGTGATTGTGCCGGGTAAGGCGAAACCGCCACCCGGCTTTTACGCCGCACGCTCATCCCGATTCGCCATCACCTTCGGCGTATTGACTTCAATCCAGTCCGCCAGCGCGGCGACTTTCTCGCTCACCTCGTTGCCCATCGGTGTCAGGCTATACTCGACGTGCGGCGGCACGACCGGATACGACACGCGATCGACAAACCCGTCCTGCTCCAGCGCCTGAAGCGACAGGGACAGCATCTTTTCGCTCACCCCGCCCATTTTATGGCGCAGCTCGCTAAAACGGTGCGTTCCTCCGCGCAGAGCCAGCAGGATCAGCACGCCCCAGCGGCTGGTAACGTGTTTAAGCACCTCCCGTGAAGGGCACTGTTCCGCGAAGAGATTGCCATCGCGCATTTGCTCGCTGAGCGTTGGGATCGTTTTTTTCATACTTACCTTTTTGTACGTACTTACTAAAAGTTAGCTATGGTGATAGTGTGCCACAACACCAGACAAACACGAAGGAGATTTATCATGATCGCGATTACCGGCGCTACCGGCCAGCTTGGCCAGCACGTTATTGAAGAACTGCTGAAAACCGTTCCAGCAAACCAGATTGTTGCCATTGTTCGTAACCCGGCGAAAGCTGAAGCGTTAAGCAACCAGGGTATTGTGGTTCGTCAGGCGGATTACACCGATAAGGCCGCCTTTACTGCCGCGCTGAGCGGCGTGGAAAAGCTGCTGCTCATCTCCTCCAGCGAAGTGGGCCAGCGCGCGACCCAGCACCAGAACGTGATCAACGCCGCCAAAGCGGCAGGCGTGAAATTTATCGCCTACACCAGCCTGCTGCACGCGGATAAATCACCGTTGGGTCTGCACGTTGAACATGTCGCCACTGAAAAAGCGCTGGCGGCGTCCGGCATTCCTTATGCCCTCCTGCGCAACGGCTGGTACACCGAAAACTACCTGGCGAGCGCGCCGCCTGCGCTGGAACACGGCGTATTCATTGGTGTCGCAGGCGAAGGCAAAATTGCCTCTGCCACCCGCGCAGACTATGCCGCGGCGGCAGCCAAAGTGATCGCTGAAGAGGGTCATGCGGGCAAGGTATACGAACTGGCAGGCGACCACGGCTGGACATTGAGCGAGCTGGCGGCGGAACTGAGCAAGCAGAGCGGTAAACCTGTGGCGTATCAAAACCTGAGCGAAGCGGACTTTGCAGCCGCATTGAAGAGCGTGGGTTTACCCGCTGGGCTGGCGGATATGCTGGCGGACTCCGACGTGGGCGCGTCCAAAGGCGGCCTGTTTGACGACAGCCGTACCCTGAGCAAGCTGATTGGCCGCCCGACTACACCGCTGGCGGAGAGCGTCAAAGCCATTCTGTAATTGTTACGGATTGGTTATTTTTTGTGGCATCCCCTCGGGTCATCTCTGATAATGTAGTGATGACCCATGAGGAGGCTCATCGTGCAAGGCGTACCGGAACAGTTTACTGACGAGAGAGACAGCGCGCGCTTTCGCCATCTGGCGCAGCTGCCGGGCCTTGAACTCTATCACGCGCATATCTCTGACTACGCCTTTGAGCCCCACACCCATGAAGCCTTCGGCATCGGCACCATCGAAACCGGCGCCGAACGCTTTCGCTATCGCGGCACCCAGCATCTCGCACCTGAAAAATCCGTTGTTACCATGAACCCGGACGAGATCCATACCGGGGAGTCCGCGACCGAAGACGGCTGGCGCTACCGGATGGTCTACATCGAACCCGATCTTCTGGAAGAGGTAACCGGCCTGCGCCACTGGTGGTTCAGCGACGTAACCCGTTACGACCCGCAGCGCTCTCAGCAGATCGGCAGGCTAATTTACGGCCTGTGGCATACGGACGATCCGCTGGCGCAAAAAGGCTTATTGCTGGATCTGATCGAGACCTTTCAGCCGCTAGCCCATCACGCGCCGGTGGTTCAGGAAGGCGCACACCGTTTCGAGCGCGTGCGCGAGTATTTGCACGACAACTATATGCACGCCCTGACGCTGGACGAACTGGCGAACGTTGTCTCGCTCAGCCCGTACCATTTCCAGCGCCAGTTCAAAGCCCATTTTCACGTTACGCCGCACCAGATGTTAATGGCCATCCGCCTGTGGCGCGCCAAGGCGTTTCTCACCCACGGTATGCCCGCCGCCGAAGTCGCCGCCGCAACGGGGCTGACCGACCAGTCGCATTTAACCCGCGCGTTTACCCGCCGCTACGGCATTACGCCCGTGCGCTACCAGAAACAGGTCGCCCGGCGCTAATGCGCAATCTCATACAATACGCGCGCGTTTCCCCCTTCTAGACTGAGTGCAGAGTAAATCAATGTGGATGGAAAAATGATTAGCGGCGTGTTGTATGCCCTGCTTGCAGGTCTGATGTGGGGGCTGATCTTTGTCGGCCCTCTTATCGTGCCGGAATACCCGGCGATATTGCAGTCTACCGGACGTTATCTGGCGCTCGGGCTGATTGCCCTTCCTCTGGCATGGCTGGGGCGTACGCGCTTGCGACAGCTCAGCCGTCAGGACTGGGGCACCGCGCTGGCGCTGACCATGATGGGCAATCTCATCTATTACGTCTGCCTGGCAAGCGCCATTCAGCGAACCGGAGCGCCGGTGTCGACCATGATTATCGGCACGCTGCCGGTGGTCATCCCCATCTTCGCGAATCTGCTTTATAGCCATCGGGACGGCAAGCTGGCGTGGTCGAAAATGATACCCGCCCTGGCCTGCACCGCCGTGGGGCTGGTGTGCGTCAATATCGCCGAGCTGCGCCACGGCCTGGCAGACTTCAGCTTATGGCGTTACGGTTCGGGGATTGTTTTAGCGTTCATCTCGGTCGCGTGCTGGGCCTGGTACGCCCTGCGCAATGCGCGCTGGCTGCGGGAGAACCCGGACAAACACCCGATGATGTGGGCAACGGCGCAGGCGCTGGTCACGCTCCCCGTCTCGTTAGTGGGGTATGCCGGCGCATGCCTCTGGCTGGGTCATCAGCAGCCGGAGTTTGCCCAGCCCTTCGGGCCAAGACCCTGGGTCTTTATTGGCTTAATGGTTGCGATTGCGGTGCTGTGCTCCTGGGTGGGCGCGCTGTGCTGGAACATTGCCAGCCAGAAGCTACCGACGGTGATCTTAGGGCCGCTGATTGTGTTCGAAACCCTGGCCGGGCTGCTGTACACCTTCCTGATGCGCCAGAGCGTGCCGCCGCTGTTAACGGCCTGCGGGATCGCGCTGCTGGTGGTGGGGGTGGTGATGGCGGTAAGAGCGAAGCCGGAAAAACCGAGGGTCGTTCCGGCTTCGGAGATGTGAGTAATGCCCAGCGGCGCTACGCTTGCAGGGCCTACAAAACAGTAGGTCTGGTAAGGCGTAGCCGTCACCGGGCAAGCCCTTAAAACGTTTCCCAGTTCGCTTCAGACGCCGTCGCTGCTGGCTGCGCTTTTGGCACATAGGTTTTCACCGGTGCCGCTTTGACCGCCTGATTACGCGTTATTTTGAACACTGCTACCGCTTCGTTCAGGCGTGCGGCCTGATCTTCCAGCGCCGCCGCTGCCGCCGCAGACTCCTCCACCAGCGAGGCGTTCTGCTGGGTCACGCGGTCCATCTCGGCTACCGCCTGACCAACCTGGTCGATACCGCGGCTCTGCTCGTCAGAGGCAGAGGCAATTTCGCCCATGATGTCGGTCACGCGGGTAACCGCGTTAACGATTTCCGCCATCGTCGCGCCCGCTTCGTTCACCAGCTGAGAACCCGCGTTCACACGCTCGCCGGAATCATCGATCAGCGCCTTAATCTCTTTCGCCGCCTGGGCGCTGCGCTGGGCAAGCGTGCGTACTTCTCCTGCAACCACCGCAAAGCCACGGCCCTGCTCGCCCGCACGCGCCGCTTCCACCGCCGCGTTCAGCGCCAGAATGTTGGTCTGGAAGGCAATGCCGTCGATAACGTTAGTAATTTGCGCGATTTTGCTGGAGCTGGTGGCGATCTCGTCCATGGTGCGCACCACGCCTTCCACCACGTTACCGCCCTTCTTCGCGGTTGAGGAGGCATCCAGCGCCAGACGAGACGCCTGACGCGCGTTATCCGCGTTCTGCTTCACAGTGGCGGTCAGCTGTTCCATGCTGGCTGCCGTCTCTTCCAGAGACGCGGCCTGCTGCTCGGTACGGGAAGAGAGGTCGTTGCTGCCCGCCGAGATTTCACCCGCACCGGTATAGATGGTATCTGCGCCTTCACGCACCACGCCCACGGTGTTCGCCAGCGAGGTTTGCATCTCCTGCACGTTGCGCGCCAGGATAGCCATTTCGTTTTTGCCTTCAGCCTGAATCGGCTGGGTTAAATCCCCTGCCGCGATGGCGCGGATATGGTTGATCACCTCTTCCAGCGGCAGGAGCAGTACCCGGCGCATGGCGATCCAGCTGGAGATAATCACCGCAATGACGAGGATCATGACGGCAGAAAGGATCCACAGGATGCGCTTGTAGTCGCTTTCGTTATCCTGAATGCCTTTACTGGTGAGCGCAGCCTGCGCCTCGCGCCACTCGCGATAGACCTTTTGCATTGCCGTCTGCTTCTGTTCGGCATTCTGTTTGAACATATCTTCCAGGTTGCCCTGGCCCAGCAGAACGTTCATTTGCGTCAACGTGGCGGAGTAGATGCGGTACTGCTCTTCCAGCCGATCGGCCAGGTTCTCATCCAGACCCGGGGTATTCGGCAGAGCGTAGTATTTGTCGTAATGGACCTGCGCATTGGCCAGCAGATTTTTCGCGGTGTTAACCAGCTCGTTCAGCTGTCCACCGTTAATCTGAGAGGCCATGCTGCTTTGCAGACGCAGCATCCCGCGGTTTAGCGTGACGCGCGCCTGGTTCAGGCTGATCCAGGCGTCGGTAAATTCCGCCACGTTCTGGCTGGAAAGCTGCGACACGGTGAAGTTGTCTTTATCGTTATTCAGCGCGTTGATAAAGATACCCGCGGAAATCACTTGCATGATGCCGAGCACAAGCAGCACCGAAATAAGAAGAGTAATGACTTTTATACGTTTAAACATGCGTTGCCTTTGTTATATGCAGGTTTGTCTGACGTGTATCTATCGGCACGCGCGGCGGGTTGTTTACTGTTTCTCCACCTTTAAAAACTTTCTAAACCACTTTCCTAAATCCATTCAGAGAGTTAAACGGGACATTTTTTTGTGATCCGCATCGCACTTTACCCCTTCCCTCTAAAGGGTTATAGCGCCGCCTTAAAGATGCATTTAATATGCATCTTGTATTTTTAATGACGAGGTAACTGCTATGGCCTTTCGCGACCAACCCCTCGGCGAGCTGGCGCTCTCCATCCCTCGCGCTTCCGCGCTGTTCCGTAAATACGATATGGATTACTGCTGCGGCGGTAAGCAAACGCTGGCGCGAGCGGCCTCGCGCAAGGAACTGGACGTGGAGGCTATCGAAGCGGAGCTGGCGCTGCTGGCTGAACAGCCTGTTGAAAAAGACTGGCGCACCGCCCCGCTCACGGAAATCATCGACCATATCATCGTGCGTTACCACGACCGCCACCGTGAACAGCTGCCTGAGCTGATCCTGCTGGCAACGAAAGTTGAGCGCGTACATGCCGACAAGCCTTCCGTGCCGCGCGGTCTGGCAAAATACCTGACCATGCTGCATGAAGAGCTTTCCAGCCACATGATGAAAGAAGAGCAGATCCTCTTCCCGATGATTAAACAGGGAATGGGAAGCCAGGCGATGGGACCTATCAGCGTAATGGAAAGCGAGCACGATGACGCGGGCGAACTGCTGGACGTGATCAAACACACCACTAACAACGTCACGCCGCCGCCGGAAGCGTGCACCACCTGGAAAGCGATGTACAACGGCATTAACGAGATGATTGACGACCTGATGGAGCACATCAGCCTTGAGAATAACGTGCTGTTCCCGCGGGCATTGGCGGGGGAATAAAAAAGCCCGGTGGCGCTAGCGCTTACCGGGCCTACAACGTCCTCGAACATAGGCCGGGTAAGCGTCAGCGCCACCCGGCAACATGCTTAACGCATGCCTGCCATACGTTTCTTACCGATAAACAGCCAGCCCAGCCCCAGCGCGATAAACCACAGCGGCGTGACGATCAGCGCCTGACGGGTGTCATCTTCGAGCGTCAGTAGCACCAGCACGAACACGAAGAACGCCATGCACACCCAGCACATCAGCTTGCCCAGCGGCATCTTGTAGATCGACTTCTCATGCAGGTGCGGACGCTGTTTGCGGTACACGAGGTACGAGCACAGGATAATGGTCCAGACGAACATGAACAGGATCGCCGACACCGTGGTGATCATGGTAAACGCGCCAATTACGCTTGGGTTTACGTAGAGCATCACCACGCCACCCAGCAGGCACATGCAGGAGAAGGTCAGCCCTTTCGCCGGTACCGCACGTTTAGAGAGTTTCGCAAAGGCGCTCGGCGCCACGCCCTCCTGCGCCAGACCAAACAGCATACGGCTGGTTGAGAACACGCCGCTGTTCGCAGAAGATGCCGCAGAGGTCAGCACCACGAAGTTAATCAGGCTCGCCGCAGCAGGCAGCCCTACCAGCACGAACAGCTCAACGAACGGGCTCTTGCTGGGCACCACGGAGCTCCACGGCGTCACGGACATAATGATGATCAGCGCGAAGACGTAGAACATGATGATACGCACCGGTATGGAGTTGATGGCGCGCGGCAGGGACTTCTCCGGATCTTTGGTTTCCGCAGCGGTCGTTCCGACAAGCTCAATCCCCACAAACGCGAACACCGCAATCTGGAAGCCCGCAAAGAAGCCGCTGATGCCTTTCGGGAACCAGCCGCCGTCGTTCCACAGATGGGTGAAGGACGCCTGAACGCCCGTTGGCGACTGGAAGTGCGTCAGGACCATCACCAGGCCCACCACAATCAGCCCCACGATAGCGACAATCTTGATCATCGCGAACCAGAACTCCATCTCACCGAACATTTTCACGGTGGCGAGGTTGAGGCTCAGCAGCAGAATAATCACCGCCAGCGAGGCGACCCAGTCCGACAGCCCCGGGAACCAGAACTGCGCGTAAGCGGTAATCGCCACGACGTCCGCCATGCCGGTGACCACCCAGCAGAACCAGTAGGTCCAGCCGGTAAAGTAGCCCGCCCACGGGCCGAGCAGGTCCGACGCGAAGTCGCTGAAGGATTTGTATTCGAGGTTCGAGAGCAGCAATTCACCCATTGCGCGCATCACGAAGAAGAGCATAAAACCGATGATCATATAAACGAAGATGATCGACGGCCCGGCAAGACTGATGGTTTTGCCCGACCCCATAAACAGCCCGGTGCCGATGGCACCGCCGATGGCGATAAGCTGTATATGACGGTTTGTGAGATTGCGCCGTAGCGACTGTTCAGACGTCGCCTCTTCTGCAGCGGCGACTTTGACCTGATCTACCATGTATTTTTTCCTGTTTATGCCTGTCTGTGTTGTTAAGGCTCTTCTGGCCTTTAAAAACGTCAAATAAATGACGGTCCCTTCGTAAGGGTTTTTCGATATTAGGTAAGAATCGGCGGGATGAATACTATGATTTAGATATTATGTTAATAATATGTTGAAAGTGAGTGTCATATCACTCATACAGCGCGAAACAGCTCACAAAAATACACGCAACAGTTTCGTTTGCAAGATAAAATGTTGATTCCGTCGTAACTATGGGTTTTATCACTATTTTCCTCTCCCCGGGGGGAGAGAGGAAATAAGTAAAGTCGATTACAGAATTTCCAGCAGCTCGACTTCAAAGACCAGAGTGCTGAATGGCGGGATGGACGCGCCAGCGCCACGCTCGCCGTAAGCCAGGTTGTGCGGGATGGTCAGTTCCCATTTGGAACCCACTGGCATCAGGGTCAGGGCTTCGATCCAGCCCGCGATAACGCCGTTGACCGGGAACTCAGCCGGTTCGCCGCGCGCCACGGAGCTGTCGAACACGGTACCGTCGATCAGCTTACCGGTGTAGTGCACGCGAACGTGGTCGGTACGCGCCGGGATAGCGCCGTCGCCCTGGTTGATCACGCGGAACTGCAGGCCGGATTCAGTGCTGTTCACGCCTTCGCGCTCGCGGTTCTCTTCCAGATATTTCACGCCTTCGGCTGCCATCTCTTCGAAGCGCGCGCGACGCACGGCGTCAGCACGTTCGTGGATTTCACGCAGCGCACGATGCACAACGTCAACCGGAACGGCAGGCTGTTTGCCTTCCAGCGCATCAGCGATACCCGCCACCAGCGCTTCAGGTAACAGACCTTCCAGGCCGGATTCGCTCAGCTGCTGTCCTACCTGCAAGCCGATACCGTAACTTGCCTGCGCTTCGATAGTGTCAAAAGTCGGGGTGGTCATGGGTTTTCCTTCCATCACATTTAAAGTAGCGGGCAGCATATCAGCCATGCCCTTATGGGTAAAACTTTGTCTGAAGTTAAGGTGACAAACCGCGACGAAACAGAAACAATAGAGACAACCAGGATTAATCCCGAACTGATGTCACGGATGTCCGGTTTGCTACGTCGTTCAGGCAGTTAGCGAACTATACTTCGAAGCACAGGATATAAAAGACGCGGAGCAGGAGGAGAGCCATGCCCGGGCGATTTGAACTGAAACCTACCCTGGCGAAAATCTGGCAGGCGCCGGACAATTTTCGCATTATGGACCCGCTGCCTCCTCTGCACCGCAGGGGGATCATCATTGGTGCGCTGATGGTGATCGTGGGCTTCCTGCTTCCTTCCGGCGGTGATGATGTTGATACCGCGCCGGTCACCCGCAATGCGCAGCTGGATCTTCAGTCGCAAACGCGGCCGCAGCCTGACGCGCAGCCGATGCAGACGCAGCTGGTAACCCCGTCTAACGATCCGGGTCAGGTCGCGCCTGTTGAACCCGAACCCGTTCAGGATGAACAGGAGCAGGCCGCAGCGCCGTCTGAACCGCAAACCCAGCAGCCGACCGGCATTGAGCAGCAGTGGCGTTCCTATCGCGTGGAGCCGGGCAAAACCCTGGCACAGCTTTTCCGCGACCACAACCTGCCGCCGACCGACGTGTATGCCATGGCAAAAGTGGAAGGCGCAGGTAAACCGCTGAGCAACTTACAGAACGGCCAGATGGTGCAGATTCGCCAGAACGCCAGCGGAGTGGTCACCGGGCTGACCATTGATACCGGAAATGGTCAGCAGGTGCTGTTTACCCGCCAGCCGGACGGCAGTTTCATCAGAGCACGTTAATGGCGTATGCCGGGTAAGGCGAAGCCGCCACCCGGCACTTTTGTTCTCAGGCACTCCGTTTATTCACCCACCAGATCCCCGAGCAGACCAGCACCAGCGCAATCGCGTATTTGATATCCAGAATGTTTTCGCCGAGGAAAATGGCGGAAAGCACCGTCCCTGCAACAGGAATGACAAAGTTGAACGGAGCAATCATGCTTACCCGGTTCACTTTCAGCAGCGCGCTCCACAGGGCGAACGCCACCGATGAGAGCAGCGTCAGATACCCCAGCACCGCAACGGCCTTCATGCTGTGCACTTCCAGCGTTCCGCCCGTGGCATAACCTCCCGCAACCAGCGCAGCCCCGCCTATCGCCAGCTGCCAGCCGGTCATCACCGTTGGGTCGACGGTCTGGGAAATACGTTTCCCGTAAAGCGTGGCGGCAGAGAGAATAAAAGCCGCCAGCACCACAAAACCGTCGCCTTTCCAGATAAACTGGAAATCGCTTAACCCACTGTGAAAGTTCACCAGCATCACCCCAGCAAACCCAAGAATACAGCCCAGCGTTTTGTTATAGCTGAGTTTGTCATTGTGGTAGATAAAGTGCGCCAACAGTACGCTGAAGAAAGTCCCGGTGGCGTTCATGATTGAGCCGTTTACCCCCGTCGTGTAGGCCAGTCCTATATAGAAGAAAGTGTACTGAATGGTGGTCTGGGTCAGCCCGAGGATCGTGAGCTGGCCAAACTGCGCGGGCATGAGCCTGCCAATCGGTTTGCGCTGGGCCAGCGCAAAGAGCAGCAGCAAGGCACCGGCAAACAGAAAACGGTATCCGGCAAAAACGACTTTGGACGGAATATCATCGGTCGCGATCTGAAAGAGTTCGTAGCCATTTTTAATGGCCGGGTACGAGCTCCCCCAAAGCAGGCAGCAGAGCGTGGCGCAGGCGTAGGCCACATGTCGACGGGCAAAGACGGGCGTGGGCAGAGCGGTATCCATGACAAATCTCATAAATAAAATTGCGTTTCAATTTATTATCAGAGAATGCGTCAGGAATAGCTACCATACGAGATAAAAAGAGAATTTCCGGTAGCCTTAAAAAAGCAAAACGCCGGCACAAGGCCGGCGCTTCGACGCGAGCAGAGTAAAAAATTACTCAGCTACAACGTTAACAACCAGTTTAGCGAACACTTCGCTGTGAACCTGGAAGTCAACTTCGTGCTCACCAGTGGTACGCAGAACGCCGTTCGGCATGCGAACTTCGCTCTTAGCCACTTTAACGCCTGCTGCAGTAACTGCATCAGCGATATCGCGGGTACCGATGGAACCGAACAGTTTACCTTCGTCGCCAGCTTTGGAAGCGATGGTAACAGTGCCCAGTGCGTTGATTGCTTCAGCGCGAGCGTTAGCAGCCGCCAGAACGTCAGCCAGTTTGGCTTCCAGTTCAGCGCGACGTGCTTCGAAAAACTCTACGTTTTTCTTAGTAGCTGGAACAGCTTTACCCTGTGGAACCAGGAAGTTACGAGCGTAGCCCGCTTTAACGTTAACCTGATCACCCAGGCTGCCCAGGTTTGCTACTTTATCAAGCAGAATAACTTGCATTACCTTATCCTCTTAAAGTCGTATTAATGGACCGTGCCCGATTACTGATGACGATCAGTGTACGGCAGCAGGGACAGGTAGCGAGCGCGTTTGATAGCGCGAGCCAGCTGACGCTGATATTTTGCACGAGTACCGGTGATACGGCTTGGGACAATCTTACCGCTTTCGGTGATGTAGTTTTTCAGCGTTGCGATATCTTTATAGTCGATCTCTTGAACGCCTTCCGCGGTGAAACGGCAGAACTTGCGACGACGGAAATAACGTGCCATATGGCTAGTCTCCAGTATCTATCAAATCAATCTGCTCGGCATGCAGAACCATTTTGCTCAGGCCGTTCTTTGCCTTGTGGCAAGAGATGAACCCCTGAACGATTACTGCGCTACCGACCGTTAAACTGTGAGTAATGGCCTGGTTTTCGTGTCCGCTAATAATAACGGGCATTTGGCACCACGCCTGCCGGTGAAACCCGGCTTCCTCTTGCACAGAACGATGCTCAAGCACGAACTGGCAATGCGGAATTCCTGATGGACTGACCTTTCGAAGGGGAGCCCTGCATACGATGCCGGACAACGCCAGACGGTTGGTCATCAGAAATTACTCTTCAGAATCCCCAGCATCAGAATCATCTGCGGTTTCGTTTGCGAAATCATCGCGACGCTCACGGCGCTCGTCTTTCGCTTTAACCATCGGAGATGCTTCGGTAACTGCGTTTTTGGTACGCATAACCATGCTGCGGATAACGGCATCGTTGAAGCGGAAGGTAGTTTCCAGCTCATCGATCACTTCCTGCGGCGCTTCAACGTTCATCAGAACGTAGTGTGCTTTGTGCAGTTTGTTGATCGGGTAAGCCAGCTGACGGCGGCCCCAGTCTTCCAGACGGTGGATCGTACCTTCTGCACCAGTGATGGCAGCAGAGTAACGCTCGATCATACCCGGAACCTGTTCGCTCTGGTCAGGATGGACCATAAAAACGATTTCGTAATGACGCATCGAATTGCTCCTTACGGATTATTCAGCCTCCTGTCTGGGTCAGCCGAGGCCCGGGGAGGCAAGGAACGTGTTAAAGGTCGGCTGAAAAATTGACGCGTCATAATACTTGCCCCCCCCAGGAAACTCAAGCTGATTGCACAAATAATTCGCACAAAGCGTAAAGCTGGTCTAAGTGGGTGATTTAAAATTAATCGCATCAGGAAGCGTTGTTTTTTTGAACAACTGCATCAGAAATGGTCACGCATCCCCGCCGGAGGAATGATTACACTTTAATCAGAGATCAGCTGAATTAAAGAAGGAGTATTCCCCTCACACAGCACGCAGTCGTGGAGCGCATATCATGAAAAAAATCGCAGTAGCCATAATGGCGGCGCTTTTGCTCAGTGCAAACGCGATGGCAGCCATCAAAATAGACGGCCGGCAGGCCAGAAACATGGATGATGTGCATAGCTTAGGCGTAATCTATATCAATCATAATTTCGCCACTGAAAGCGAAGCAGATCGGGCACTAAATGAAGAGACCGATGCCCAGGGCGCAACCTATTACCACGTGATGTTAACCCGTGAGCCCGGCAGCAACGGCAACATGCACGCCAGTGCAGATATCTACCGGTAACCTTTAACGCTAGCACCAGGAAAGCCAACAACGAGAACATAGCCATAGTTGACGTTGCCCCCTGTCCGGGGGCTTTTTTTGTGAATGGCTCCGGAATACCACCGGTTACAACTGTTTTTCGGTATTCCAGAGCACTTATTCACTTCTGCCCGTAGTAGGCATTCGGGCCGTGCTTGCGCATGAAATGCTTGTTCATCAGGTAATCGTCAATGCCCTGAAGCTGTGGATTAATGTCGCGGGCAATCCACGCCATTTTAGCTACCTCCTCCATCACGACAGCATTATGTACCGCGTCGTGAGCATCTTTACCCCAGGAGAACGGACCGTGCTGATACACCACAATCCCCGGCGTATGCAGCGGTTCAGTTTCACCCAGCGTTTCAATAATCACCTTGCCGGTGTTGCGTTCGTACTCCCCTTCCACTTCAGCCTGCGATAATGCCCGCGTGCAGGGAATGTCGCCGAAGAAGTAGTCCGCATGCGTTGTTCCCAGCGCCGGAATCGCCAGCCCCGCCTGTGCCCAGGCGGTGGCGTGCGTGGAGTGGGTATGCACAACGCCACCCAGCGATGGATAACGCTGGTACAGCGCCAGATGGGTCGCCGTATCAGAAGAAGGACGCCATTTGCCCTCAACGACGTTTCCTTCGAGGTCGACCACCACCATATCGTCCGCTTTCATGATTTCATACGCCACGCCGCTCGGCTTGATCACCACCAGACCTTGTTCACGGTCGATGGCGCTCACGTTGCCCCAGGTGAACGTTACCAGGCCATAGCGCGGCAGATCCATATTGGCCTCAAAGACCTGCTGTTTCAGCTTAAGCATGTTCAGCCTCCAGTAACCCCGCGCGCGCCATACGCTCGCGCACCCAGTCCCGCGCTTTTGCCACTTCCGCAGCCGGATCGTCTGACGTTTCGCTCCACATCTCAATCAGATAAGGCCCGCAATACCCTGTCTGTTTGAGCGTCTCGAAGCACCGTTCGAAATCCACCACCCCGGTGCCGAACGGTACGTTTTTAAACACGCCAGGGCGGGTATCTTTGACGTGCACCGCCACGATATGCCCGATGCCCGCCTGCAGCTCCATCTGCACGTCGTTATCCCAGGCCGACAGATTGCCGATATCCGGATAAAGCTGGAACCAGGGGTTATTCAGATAGTGCGCATAGCCCAGCGCCTTGCTGATGGAGTTCATCAACGGGTAGTCCATGATCTCCATCGCCAGCGTGACCTGCGCGCGGCTTGCCATCTCAACGCTCTCTTTCAGGCCGTCACGGAAACGACGGCGCGTTTCGTCGTTGGCTTCCTGATAGTAAACGTCGTAACCCGCCAGTTGGATCACGCGGATGCCGACATCCTGCGCAAAACGAATGGCTTTGCGCATGATCTCCAGCCCTTCAGCGCGCACGGCATCGTCTTCACTGCCGAGCGGAAAACGGCGGTGGGCGCTCAGACACATGGACGGCACGCGCACGCCGGTTTCGGCAATGGCGCCCACCAGCGCCAGGCGCTGCTCGCGACTCCAGTCCAGGCGAGAAAGGCGCACATCCGTCTCATCCACGGACATTTCGACAAAATCGAAACCCAGCTGTTTTGCCAGCCGTAACCGCTCCAGCCAGCACTCCCCTGCAGGGAGTGCCTTTTCATAGATGCCAAGCGGGACCTGTTTTGACAACATACCCGCTCCTTAACCCCAAAGCTGAGCGATTGAGCGTTTGAACTGACGCGCCGCTTCCACCGGAGATGCCGCGTCGCGAATGCTGCGGCCAGCGATAAAGACGTGAATAGGGATGCCCTGGAACAGCGGCAGATCATCCAGCGCCAGGCCACCGGTGACGGTGACTTTGAAGCCCATATCCGCCAGACGCTTAATCGCGCTGATATCCGCTTCGCCCCACGCCACGCCTGCGGCTTGCGCATCGCGGCTGCGGTGATACACCACCTGCTGGATGCCCGCATCGCGCCACTCCTGCGCCTGCTCCCAGGTCCAGAAGCCGGTCAGTTCAATCTGCACGTCGCCGTTAAACTCTTTTGCCACGTCCAGCGCGCCTTTGGCGGTGTTGATATCCGCACAGCAGATCACGGTGACCCAGTCGGCGTTGGCTTCAAAGCACATGCGGGAAAGGATTTTGCCTGCGTCAGCAATCTTGGCATCCGCCAGCACGATTTTGTGCGGATAGAGCGCTTTCAGGTCACGAACGGCGCGCACGCCTTCGCCCACGCACAGAATGGTCCCTACTTCGATGATATCCACCTCTTCCGCAATCAGACGGGTGGTTTCGTAAGCGTGAGACAGCGTCTGGTTATCCAGCGCAACTTGCAACATTGGTAATGACATGTTCAATTCCTCTTAAACGGCCGCCGCAGTGGCGTTATCAATTAAATCCAGCACTTCCTGCGCGGTGCGGCAGGCGCGTAAACGGTCAAAATTGGCTTCGTCATCAAACAGGTTGACGATCTGCATGATGCCCACCTCCTGGTGGGTGTTGGCATCAACGGCCGCCATGGTGATGAGAATGTCGACCGGGTCGTTATCTTCGTGGTTGAACACCAGCGGCGTTTTCAGGGTCACCAGCGCAAAACCGGTTTTCTTGACGCCCTCTTCCGGGCGGCCGTGCGGCATGGCCAGGCCCGGCGCAATGACGAAATAGGGGCCGTGCTGCGCCACGCCATCCAGAATGGCCTGGTAATAGCGCGGCTCGACAACGTCCGCTTTAACCAGCAGATCCACACTCAGCTTCACCGCTTCCTGCCAGGTGCTGGCGTCGGCCTGTAAAAGGATGGCGTTATTCTCTGCCAGCGAATCACGTAGTTTCATGTGGTGTCCTTACTTCACGTCTTGTGGGAAGTATTCTTTGATCACTTCCAGCAGTTTTGGCCCGAAATCCGCAGGCGACAACATGTTGCGCACGCCTACCACATATTTGTTGCCCGACACGCTAATCTCACCGGCAATATGAGTTGAAGCGATGATGATGTCCGCGCCGTTCAGTTCACTTTTGTATTCACCCACTGCGCAGCTGTTCACCGTGTGGTCGATGTTTGACTGGGTCAAAAATTGGTCCACTTTCATCTTCATGATCATGGAGCTACCTTGCCCATTGCCACACACAGCCAGGATACGTACGGTCATAATCGAAACTCCTTAATGAGCAGACACTTCTGCTGTTTGTTTTTCCGCATCTTCTTCAGCTCGCAGCGAACGGCCAGCGAAGAACATATAAGCCAGAGCAATCAGGATGATGACGGCCATAAAGGCCAGACCGACGGAGGCAAAGCCCTGCATCATCGGCGGTGCCAGAATTGACCAGTCCGCCATGCCCATCCAGGCGCTCATACCGGTGAGCTTGACCGCCCACACGCAACCGAAGATTTCCACCATGCCCATCACCAGGCAGATCTTGAGCGCCGCGCGCCAGCCGCCGAAGTGGTTCGCAAACACGCCAATGGTGGCGTTGGAGAAGAACATCGGGATAAAGCCAGGAATGATCAGGATTGAGGAGCCGCAGCCCACCAGGATGCCCACCGCAATCAGCTGGCCGATGGTGCCCCACATAAAGCCCCAGACGACGGCGTTTGGCGCAAAGCTATAGATAGCCGCGCAGTCAATCGCCAGTACCGCACCAGGGATCAGGCGCTGAGAGATGCCGTTAAAGGCCTCCGACAGCTCGGCGACGAACATACGCACGCCCTGAGTGATGATGAAAATCGCTACCGCGAAGGAGAAACCGGTCTGCAGGATATAGACCGTCCAGTGGGTTTTACCCGCCATCGCCTGCACGACGTCAATGCCGAAAGAGAGCAGAATGGCGCCGAAAAAGAGGGTCATCACAATCGCGGTGGAGACGATGTTGTCGTGGAAGATATTCAACCAGCCAGGCAGTTTGAGGTCTTCGACACTCTCCTCTTTTTTGCCCAGGTACGGCGCAACTTTATAGGCAATCCAGGCGGCAAACTGCTGCTGGTGACCGATGGAGAAACCACAGCCGTCGGTCACGATCTGCGTTGGCTTGTACATCATGTTGGAGGTGATACCCCAGTAGAGCGAGACCAGCACCGCGGTGCAGATAATCGTGGTCCACATTGGGTAACCGAAGATATAGAGAGAAACCGCGATCAGCCCCGCCTGCTGGAACATGATGTGCCCGGTGAGCATGATGGTGCGAATGCCGGTAATGCGGCGCAGGAGCACGTAAATGATGTTCAGCGCCAGCGCGAGTAGCACCGCATATCCCACCCAGCTATAGGCATCACCCATGCGATCGATGGTCGCCATCATTGAGGCGTAGGTATCAGAGATAGCGCCGTTGATGCCATACACTTCCGACATTTTGGCGACGACCGGCTTAAACGTGCTGGTCAGAATGCCTGACCCCGCCTGCAACAGCATGAAACCGATAATGGTTTTGATGGTGCCTTTAATAATCACGCTGACGCTTTTGCGCAGCAGGATGTACCCCAGGCACGTCACGATACCCAGCAACAGCGGGGCGTTGGTCATTACCTGATTAAAGAAAACGGTAAAGACGTTGTAGAGGATCTCCATAACTCTCTCCAGAAATGAGAACACAAGGGGCAATCCCTGTGCGGTTGGTGCCATCACTCTATTAATCACAAATAATCATCACAAGATTGCATTTGATTATTTGTGACGCATCACGCAATTTATTTCCATGCTGTTAGTAATGATTTTCACTACCGCACCACAAAAATAAATTAATCCTTATAATTCATAAAATTAATGTTTAATGCAGGATAATCTAACAAGTAAAGAGTGGAGAGTCCGTGAAGTCGCGCAGATAAAATTCCGCACTTTTACCATTGCAAAGCACGTCAAATAGTGCCAGCATTAATCATAACGAATCATTATGTGATTATTTTTGATTAAACCAGGAGTCAAAACGATGAGTAAAGTGAAAACCATTACCCGTGAATCATGGATTCTGAGCACCTTTCCGGAGTGGGGTAGCTGGCTGAACGAAGAGATCGAGCAGGAACAGGTTGCTCCTGGCACGTTTGCAATGTGGTGGCTGGGCTGCACCGGTATCTGGCTGAAATCTGAAGGCGGCGCCAATATCTGCGTCGATTTCTGGTGCGGCACCGGCAAACAGAGCCACGGTAACCCGCTGATGAAAAAAGGCCACCAGATGCAGCGTATGGCCGGCGTGGAAAAGCTCCAGCCGAACCTGCGCACCACGCCGTTTGTGCTTGATCCTTTTGCCATTCGCCAGATCGATGCCGTGCTTTCTACTCACGATCACAACGACCATATCGACGTGAACGTGGCGGCAGCGGTGATGCAAAACTGCGCGGACGACGTACCGTTTATCGGGCCGCAAACCTGCGTAGATCTCTGGATTGGCTGGGGCGTGCCTAAAGAGCGCTGCATCGTGATGAAGCCTGGCGACGTGGTGAAAATTAAAGACATTGAAATCCACGCGCTGGATGCCTTTGACCGTACCGCGCTGATTACCCTGCCAGCCGACCAGAAGGCTGCTGGGGTACTGCCAGACGGCATGGACGAGCGTGCGGTGAATTACCTGTTCAAGACGCCGGGCGGCTCCCTGTATCACAGCGGTGATTCCCACTACTCTAACTATTACGCGAAGCACGGCAACGAACATCAGATTGACGTGGCGCTGGGCTCGTACGGGGAAAACCCGCGCGGTATTACGGACAAAATGACCAGCGCCGATATGCTGCGCATGGCGGAAGCGCTCAACACCAAAGTAGTGATCCCGTTCCACCACGATATCTGGTCAAACTTCCAGGCCGATCCGCAAGAGATCCGCGTGCTGTGGGAGATGAAAAAAGACCGCCTGAAGTACGGCTTCAAGCCCTTTATCTGGCAGGTAGGCGGCAAGTTCACCTGGCCGCTGGACAAAGACAATCTTGAGTATCACTACCCGCGCGGCTTCGATGATTGCTTCACCATTGAGCCAGATCTCCCGTTCAAATCCTTCCTCTGATTGTGAGGCCACATCGCCAGACCCTGTGTCTGGCGATTTCATATTTATTTTAGTAATTTCACGCTATTTCAAATATCATCTTTTCAAATCAATTCTTATCGGAATAGCTCATGACGGAAGCGCAACGGCATCAAATTTTACTGGAACTCCTGGCGCAAACAGGGTTTATCACCGTCGAGAAAGTGATCGAACGTTTAGGGATCTCCCCCGCCACCGCGCGGCGAGACATCAACAAGCTGGATGTGAGCGGCAAGCTGAAAAAAGTCCGCAACGGCGCAGAAGCCATCAGCCAGCAGCGTCCACGCTGGTCGCCAATGAATATTCATCAGGCGCAGAATCACGATGAAAAAGTACGGATTGCCAGAGCGGCGTCGCAGCTGGTGAACCCCGGTGAGAGCGTCGTCATCAACTGCGGCTCCACGGCGTTTTTGCTGGGCCGTGAAATGTGCGGCAAGCCGGTGCAAATCATTACCAACTATTTACCGCTGGCTAACTACCTGATCGATCAGGAACATGAGAGCGTGGTGATCATGGGCGGCCAGTACAACAAAAGCCAGTCCATCACGCTCAGCCCGCAGGACAGCGAAAACAGTCTCTACGCCGGGCACTGGATGTTTACCAGCGGCAAAGGCCTGACCGCTGACGGCCTGTATAAAACCGATATGCTGACCGCGATGGCGGAACAAAACATGCTCAACGTGGTGGGCAAGCTCGTTGTGCTGGTCGACAGCAGCAAAGTCGGTGAACGCGCAGGCATGCTGTTCAGCCGCGCAGAACAGATCGACATGGTGATCACCGGCAAAGGGGCGAACCCCGAGATCCTCCAGAAGCTGGAAGATCAAGGGGTGAAAGTCCTGCGCGTTTAAAGATGCTTGCGGAAAAACGCCACCGTGGCGTCCAGCGCCGCTGGCGTGATGCGGTGGCGGACGCCTGATTCCCACAAACAGGTCAGATTAGCGTCCAGTCCTTCATTCTTTAACGCCTGCTGCAGGCGGAAGGTTCCATCGGGCGGGACAACATCGTCCGCATCACCGTGCCATAGCAGCAACGGGCGATCGGCCAGGCGCGGCAATGCCTGGGTCACTTCCCACTCTGCCAGCATCGGCGTAATTTCCGTTAAATCCTGAGGGGGGAAAAGCGTCTTCGCCAGCGAGGTAAAATAGCCCGAGCCCATCAGACAGGCAACAGACCGCACGTCAGGATGATGCGTCATAATCCCCAGCGCCGTCATGCCGCCCATCGACGCCCCGGCCACCGCCAGCCGATTATCGGCCACCAGCCCTGCCTCATAGAGCGCATCGCGCAACCCGGCAAACTCGGTCAGGCTGCCGTGCAGAATGTGCCAGAACTGCCCCAGTCGCGCCCGCTCATTGCCCGTAAAGCGCGCGCCGTGGTCAGGCGCATCCGGCATTACCACGCGAAAACCCGCCTGAGCCAGCGCCACTGCAAAATAACTGTAAACCAGTTTCGATGAGGTAAACCCATGATAAAAAACCACAACAGGCAGCGATTTATCACGTTTCCCTGCCGGCACAGCGTGTAAAATTTCATGGTCGCCGAGATGGCGTATTTCAATTTCAATCATTGTCGACCCTGTACGAATGAATGATTCATAATGTTGAGAACTGGATTACGGTTTGACGCTATTTTCATTCGAAAATTACGTCCCAGATAACACTTCGGGAACATTCCCCCAAAACTAAATTCGCAGACAACTACACTATGGCTAACAGGAAACGAGATATGGTTATGCACAGGTTTGCTGCTTTATTGCTGGTGTTTCTGCTCAGCGGCTGTAGCGCACTGCAGGGTACACCGCAACCCGCTCCCCCGGTTGCCGATCATCCGCAGGAGATTCGTCGTAATCAGACGGAAGGATTACAGCGAATGGGCACCGTCTCCGCGCTCGTTCGCGGTTCGCCGGATGACGCAGAAGACGCAATAAAGGCACAAGCCGTCGCTGCCAAAGCAGATTATTACGTCATTATTATGATCGACGAAACCATCATAACGGGACAGTGGTATTCACAAGCCATTTTGTACCGGAAATAATGGTTTACCTTTGAACGACATTTACACTGCTTTGCGTCCATAGACATTTTCCTGTCCACAATAAACTCCATGCCAGCGACAAGGAATGGGAGTTTATTCGCGAAGGATTGCCCGGCGGATACCGGAAATATGTGAAATGGAGCTGACGATGAAACGAACTCTTGCTTTGACCTCTCTGTTGCTCTCTGCAGGCCTGGTGAGCACCACCGCGCAGTCAGCAGAATTCGCCAGTGCGGATTGCGTAACAGGTCTGAATGAAATAGGCCAGATCTCCGTCAATAACATTCCGGGGAGCCCGCAAGACGTTGAACGTATCGTGGCATTAAAGGCCGATGAACAGGGCGCGTCATGGTATCGCATCATCCAGATGCAGGAAGATAACCATATCGACCAGTGGCGGGTACAGGCCATTCTCTACGTATAAATCCTTCCTGATAAAAGCCACTTATTTTTAGTGGCTTTTCGTTTTTGCAAATTTTTTATCTAATTTAAAACCACTCTAAAACAATAAAATAACATTTTGTTACATTAATTCAGTAAACGTAATCTCCGCTCTGCCGTTGAAGAACCATACCTTTTCAATGATGAGCAATTTATGATCAATGTTTTCCGCCGTGCGGGCCTTGGAACAAAGCTGTCGCTGCTGACAGGCGTCAGTGTCGCCACGCTGTTTCTGCTTTTCACTTTCCTGCTCAGCCAAAAAGCCAGCCAGCAGCTTGAAGCCCTCGCGGTAGAAGATCTGCATAATCAGTCCACCGGTATGGTCGACATGGTGCAGATGTTTAATACCAGCCTGAGCGAAGAAGTCGAAAGCTACACCAGACTGTTTACGACATTTCTGCCCCAGCCGTTTAGCGTCGATACTCAGCAGACCCGGACCATAAACGGGCTCGCCGTTCCCCTGCTGAAAGGTGGCGACGCTGAACTCCATGAAAATACAACGTTTTCTGATGATTTTCTGAGCCGTACGGGAGCGATCTCAACGCTGTTTGTTCGCAGCGGTAACGACTTCATTCGCGTTGCCACCTCCCTGCGCAAAGAGAATGGCGATCGCGCTATGGGGACGGTTCTGGACACGAGCAGCCCGGCGTTTGCCTCCGTCACGAAAGGCGAGGTGTACCGCGGCCTGGCGCTCCTGTTTGGCAAGCGCTACATAACCCAGTACCAGCCCGTGAAGAACAGTGAAGGTCAGGTTATCGGGATCATCTTCGTTGGGGTGGATATCACTCACTCCTGGAATGTCATGCGCGAGAAAATCCTCAACCGCCGCCTGGGCGAGAGCGGGCACTTTTTCGTGCTGGACCGCAGCAACGGCAAAACGCGCGGTCAGTATCTGTTCCACGCCAGCGAAGAGGGAAAACTGCCGAAGTGGGATAGCGCCACCCAACAGCAGCTGTTGAGCGATTCCTCAGGCTCGCTGGAACGCGTAAGCGACGACGGTCGCACGCTGAAAATGGCCTATACGCCGCTGCCCGGCTGGAACTGGACCATCGTCGGTGAAGTGGATAAATCAGTCCTGCTCTCAAGCGTTAACGCTATGCGCGACCGTTTCCTGCTGGCCGGCGTAGCGTTGTCTGTCCTCTTCGCGGGCCTGTTTGTGATACTTATTCGCCGGATGCTGACCCGTCCGCTGCGTAACGTGATTGACCTTGCCCGCCAGTATGCCGCGGGCGATCTACGCTCCAGCCTGCCCGTGACCCGCCAGGACGAGGTTGGCCAGCTGGTTGAAGCCATTAACGGTATCGGCGATGGGCTACAAAAAATTGTCCTGCAGGTCCGCGAGGCCGCGGGCGAGATCCATCTGGGCACCAATGCGCTGGCCTCCGATACCGGAGACATCTCCGAGCAGATCAACAAGCAGGCCAGCAGCGTTGAGGAGACCTCCGCCAGCATGGAGCAACTGGCCGCGACCGTGCAGCAAAATGCCGCCAACATGGAGCAAACGCAGCAACTGGTAGGTGAAACCTCGCGCGCGGTTCATCAGGGTGGTGAAACGGTGACCCATGCGGTTGCCACCATGGACGACATTCGCGAAGCGTCAAAACGTATCGAAGACATCACCCGCGTGATCGAGTCCATCGCGTTCCAGACTAATATTCTGGCGCTGAATGCGGCGGTAGAAGCGGCACGCGCAGGCGAGCATGGAAAAGGTTTTGCCGTGGTCGCGCAAGAAGTTCGCGCCCTGGCAGGTCGAAGCGCCAACGCGGTGAAGGAGATTGAACATCTGATTGGCGATACCCTGCGAAAAGTGGGCGAAGGCCACGCGCTGTCTGAACAGACGCGTCTGGCGATGGATTCCATCATCGTTCATATCGACAACATCAGCCAGCTGGTCACGGAGATTAACCACGCGTCACGCGAGCAGTCCGCGGGGATCGGCCAGGTCAATCTTGCCATGACCCACATTGGCGAAGCGTCGCATATCAATGCCGATCGCATCTCACGCAGCGAGCAAACCGCACGCACGCTGCGCGAGAAAGGGTCACACCTTACCCAACTGGTCAGCCTGTTCCAGCTTAAACGCTAGCCAACCCTGCCCGTGGCGCGCAGCAGCAGATCGCTTTGCACCTGCTCATTCATGAGCGTACCGCCACGGGTATCCAGCATCATGCGGCACCACGCCTGCGCCACGGGCGGCGATGCGTGCCGCAGCATCTGGCTGCCGGCCCCCAGCAAAAAGAGCTGCTGAGCGATCTCCCTCCCCTGCGCCTCCTGCGGTTTACGCAGCTTTTGCTGAAGCTGCCGCCAGCTGCGGTCAAAGTGTCTGTCCTGTCCTTTGACCTGGGCAAACTCGTCGGCAAGCAGGTCGTGGATACCTGACTGCTTCGCCAGCACCCGCAGCACGTCCAGGCACATGATATTGCCCGATCCTTCCCAGATGCTATTCACCGGCATCTCGCGATACAGGCGTGGAAGTTCATTCTCCTCGCAGTACCCGACCCCGCCGAGTGCCTCCATCGCCTCCGCCACGAACGGAATGCCCGCTTTGCACACACTGAATTTTGCGGCCGGGGTAAAAAGCCGCGCCCAGGCGGCCTCCTGCGGGTCGGTGCGGTTATCCCACGCTCGTGCCAGACGGAACAACAGCGCCGTGTGTCCCTCCAGCACAAGCGCCATACGGCTTAGCACTTCACGCATTAGCGGCTGATCGATAAGATTTTTGCCGAAGGTCTGACGCTGATGGGCGTGGTACAGCGCCACGGAAAGCGCCCGGCGCATTAGCCCGTGGCTGCCCAGCGCACAGTCGAAGCGCGTCAGCCCGCCCATCTTCAGGATTTGCCGCACGCCTTCTCCCTCTTCACCCAGCAGCCAGCCGGAGGCATCGAGGAACTCCGCCTCGCTGCTGGCGTTCGAGCGGTTGCCGAGCTTGTCTTTCAGACGTTCCAGCCGTACGGCGTTGCGCTGTCCGTCGGGTAAGAAACGCGGGACAAAGAAGCAGGACAAACCGCCTTTCGCCTGCGCCAGCACCAGATGCGCATCGCTCTGCGGCACGGAGAAAAACCACTTGTGGCCCACCAGTCGGTAGCTGCCGTCGCTGCATTTTTCCGCTCTGGTGGTGTTGCTGAGCACGTCCGAGCCGCCCTGCTTTTCCGTCATTCCCATGCCGATCAGCAGGCCGCGCTTTTGCCCACCCGGCGCGAGATGGGGATCGTAACGGTCGCTCATCAGCGGCGTTAACCATTCATGAAACGGTTTGGGCAGCGACTGCTGCAACAGCGGCGTGGCGGCGAAGGTCATGGTCACCGGGCATAACGTCCCCGCTTCTACCTGAGCATGGAGCACGAAGCGCGCGGCCCTGGCGACGAAAGACCCTTTTCGTGCCTCTTCTTCCCATGCCAGATTATGTACCCGGTTAGCGCAGAGCCCCTGCATCAGCAGGTGCCATGCCGGATGAAAGCGAACGTCATCCAGCCGCTCACCCGTGGGGTCGTAGCGTAATAGCTCCGGCGGATTCACGTTCGCCAGCCTGCCCAGCTCCAGCGACTCCGCCGTGCCTAACTGCTGTCCGATGCTGGCAAGAAGATCCATATCCCACTCGGCACCCTCGCGCGCAACCGCGTCGCGCAGGGCGCAGTCAGAGAGGAAAAGGTTGCTGTTAGAGAGTGGGGCTGGTTGATTAAAAACGGTATGGGTCTGCCAGTGCATGCTGTCTCCCTCCTTCAGTGGCAATGAAGGTAAGTATGGACAGACCGTATGAACGCTGCATGGGAGTGAGGTCACACGATGGCGATCCCGCTGATATCATTCGTGAAATAGCTCACAGAACATAAGAATAAACTATTTCATTACTTCGCTTATGTTGAATAATTTATTCTTAACCCGTCTTTGTGAGGATCGTTATGCAACAGGATGCGCACAAGCGAGCATTAATTGCAGGCTCCATTGGTAACTTTATCGAATGGTATGAGTTTGCGGTCTACGGTTTTCTGGCGACCGTGATTGCGAAGAACTTCTTCCAGCTTGAGGGAGAGGCGGGACTGACCAGTCTGATCCTCACCTGGGCCTCGTTTGCCATTGCCTTCTTCTTCCGTCCGCTGGGTGCGGTGGTATTTGGCCGCATTGGTGACAGGATAGGCCGAAAACCGACGCTGATTATTGTGCTGGTGCTAATGACGCTCGCCACCACGGCCATCGGCATCGTGCCCGTCTACGCCAGCATCGGCATTGCTGCGCCGCTGATCGTTACGCTGCTGCGCATCCTGCAGGGCCTGTTCGCGGGCGGCGAGTACGGCGGTGCGGTCTCACTGATGACGGAATTCGCCCCGCGCGGCAGGCGCGGTCTGTACGGCGCGTGGCAGTCCTTTACCGTGGCGCTCGGGCTGTTAGCGGGCGCAGGTATTGTCGCGCTGCTCTCTACCCTCCTCACGCCTGAAGCCCTGCACGACTGGGGCTGGCGCATTCCGTTCTTCCTTGCTCTGCCGATGGGCGTGGTCGCGCTGTGGCTGCGGGTGAGCATGGAAGAGACGCCGAGCTTTGTGCAGCAGAAGGAAAAAGCGGTCATTGCTCAGGCCAGTACTTCCGCCACGCTCAAAACCATCCTGATGGGCATTGGCCGCGTGATGGTCTGGTCCGCGGCGGGGTATACCTACCTCGTGATCATGCCGACCTATCTGCAGTCTGCGCTGCACACCGGGTTTAATCAGGCGCTGCTGATAGCGGTGATTTCTAACATTGGGTTTGCGCTCACCATCATTCCGTCGGGAATGCTGAGCGACAGGATCGGGCGGCGAACGGTGATGATTATGGCCACCGTGCTCCTGCTGATCCTCGCCCTGCCGCTGCTGAAAATTTTGCAGGCGGAGTCCAGTACGATGGCGGTCAAAGCGATTGTGGTGCTGATTGCGGGCGGTCTGGTGGGCATGCTGGCGGGGCCGGGCCCGGCGATGCTGTCTGAGATGTTCCCAACGCGCGTGCGCTATACGGGACTTGGGCTGGCCTATTCGTTATCAAATGCGATTTTTTCGGGCTGTGCGGGGTTAATCATTACCGGGCTGATTAAGCAGACGGGCAACCTGGACATTCCGGCCTATTACGTGATGGCAACGGCGGTGGTGAGTATTTTCGCGCTGATGACGCTCAGGAAGGATGACCATTTACGGTCGTTAGAGGAGTGAGATTGTCACCGTCTGGTGCCCTCACCCCGGCCCTCTCCCACGGGGAGAGGGAGAAAACACTAAAGGCCGTCCTTTGGACGGCCTTGCTGTTTATTCTCCGCGCTGGCGCACCGCTTCAAACAGGCAGATACCCGTTGCAACGGAAACGTTCAGAGACGACACGCTGCCCGCCATCGGGATGCTGATCAGCTCATCGCAGTGCTCGCGGGTCAGGCGACGCATGCCTTCGCCTTCCGCCCCCATCACCAGCGCCAGACGGCCGGTCATTTTGCTCTGATACAGAGTATGATCCGCTTCGCCCGCGGTACCGACGATCCAGATATTCTCTTCCTGCAGCAGACGCATGGTGCGCGCCAGGTTGGTCACGCGGATCAGCGGAACGTTTTCCGCCGCGCCGCAGGCCACTTTCTTCGCCGTCGCGTTCAGTTGGGCAGAGCGATCTTTCGGTACGATCACCGCGTGCACGCCCGCCGCATCCGCGCTGCGCAGGCACGCGCCGAGGTTATGTGGATCGGTGACGCCATCGAGGATCAGGAAGAACGGATTCTCCAGCTCAGCAATCAGATCCGGCAGATCGTTTTCCTGATACTGACGGCCCGGCTTCACGCGGGCAATGATCCCCTGGTGCACCGCGCCTTCGCTTTTCTCATCCAGGAACTGGCGGTTCGCCAGCTGAATCACCACGCCCTGCGCTTCCAGCGCGTGGATCAGCGGCATCAGACGTTTGTCTTCACGACCTTTCAGAATAAACACTTCCTGAAAACGCTCCGGTGCGCGCTCGAGAAGGGCCTGCACCGCATGGATGCCGTAAATCATTTCACTCATTGATGGTTCTCGTAATAAGTATTTCCCCTCTCCCGGTTGGGAGAGGGTCAGGGTGAGGGGAGAATTATTCCGCCTGCTTTTTCTTGGCTGCGCGCTTCGCTTTTGTCGCGGCAGCGATTTTCTGCGTCTTCGCGGAAGGCTTTTTCGCTGAGCGAGCCTCTTTCTTCGCCGCCTTTGGCTTCTGTTTCTTCTCGCCGCGGAACGCGCTGTCCGGCTCGAAGTTTACCTTTTTGCCCGCCTGGCGACGTTTACCGCTCGCTTTGCCGTTTCCGCCTTTTTTCGCCCTTTCACGCTCGGTTTTACCGACGTTACGCGGCGCGCGCTCGCTGGAGATCAGGCTGAAGTCGATTTTACGGTCGTCCATATTCACGGCTTCGACCTTCACTTCCACGCGATCGCCCAGACGGTAGGTCTGGCCGCCTGATTCGCCAATCAGACGCTGGCCGACCTGGTCGAAGCGGTAGTAGTCGTTATCCAGGCTGGAGACGTGCACCAGACCGTCGATAAACAGCTCATCCAGACGAACGAAGAACCCAAAGCCGGTCACGCTGGCAATCACGCCCTTAAAGACGTTGCCCACCTGATCCAGCATAAAGTCACACTTCAGCCAGTCCGCCACGTCGCGCGTCGCTTCATCCGCACGGCGCTCGGTCATGGAACAGTGCTGACCCAGTTGCAGCACTTCGTCCATGGAGTAGTGATAGCCGCCGGTTTCGGTCGTGTTGCCTTTGTGGCCCTGCTCCTGCGCCAGCAGATACTTGATCGCGCGGTGCAGTGACAGATCCGGATAGCGACGGATCGGCGAGGTAAAGTGCGCGTAAGACTGCAGCGCCAGGCCGAAGTGCCCCCGGTTTTCCGGATCGTAAATCGCCTGCTTCATGGAGCGCAGCAGCATCGTCTGCAGCATTTCTGCGTCAGGACGGTCGCTAATGGATTCCAGCAGTTCAGCGTAATCGCGTGGCTCAGGCTTATTACCGCCAGGCAGCTCCAGGCCGAGCTCAGCCAGCACGGAGCGGAACGACGTAATGGCTTCCGTGGTCGGCTTATCGTGAATACGGAACAGCGCAGGCTCTTTGGCTTTCTCAACGAAGCGTGCCGCCGAGATATTCGCCAGAATCATACACTCTTCGATCAGCTTGTGCGCATCGTTACGCTGGGTCTGTTCGATACGCTCAATGCGGCGCTCGGCGTTGAAGATAAACTTCGCTTCTTCGCTCTCAAAGGAGATCCCGCCGCGCTCTTCGCGCGCCTGCTCCAGCGTTTTGTAGAGGTTATGCAGCTCTTCAATGTGTTTAACCAGCGGTGCGTACTGCTCGCGAAGGTCCTGGTCGCCCTGCAGCATATGCCAGACCTTGGTATAGGTCAGACGCGCGTGCGAGCTCATTACCGCTTCGTAGAATTTGTAGCCCGTTAAGCGCCCTTTGGTGGAGATAGTCATCTCACATACCATACAGAGACGGTCAACCTGCGGGTTCAGGGAGCACAGGCCGTTGGAGAGCACTTCCGGCAGCATCGGTACCACCTGCGACGGGAAGTAGACCGAGGTACCGCGGCTGCGCGCTTCGTTATCCAGCGGCGTGTGCGGACGCACGTAATAGCTTACGTCAGCAATGGCCACCCACAGACGCCATCCGCCGCCGCGTTTTTTCTCGCAGTACACGGCATCATCGAAGTCGCGGGCGTCTTCACCATCAATGGTGACCAGCGGCAGGGAGCGGAGATCCACACGGCCCGCTTTGGACTCTTCCGGTACTTCTTCGCGCAGGTTTTCGATCTGCTCTTCGACCGCTTTCGGCCAGACGTACGGAATTTCATGGGTACGCAGCGCCATATCGACGGCCATGCCGGTGCCCATGTTATCGCCCAGCACTTCGACGATTTTACCGACCGCTTTGGTGCGACGGGTCGGACGCTGGGTGAGTTCAACCACCACCACAAAGCCCATACGCGCGCCCATCACCTCTTCAGGTGGGATCAGAATATCGAAGCTCAGACGGCTGTCGTCAGGCACCACGAAGCCTACGCCCGCATCGGTAAAGTAGCGGCCCACAATCTGGCTGGTTTTTGGCACCAGCACGCGAACCACGCGCGCTTCGCGGCGGCCTTTACGGTCTGCACCCAGCGGCTGCGCCAGGATCTGGTCGCCGTGAATGCACATTTTCATCTGTTCGGATGAGAGGTAAAGGTCGTCCTTACGGCCTTCCACGCGCAGGAAGCCAAAGCCATCGCGGTGACCAATGACGGTCCCTTTCAGCAGATCGAGGCGTTCCGGCAGCGCGTAGCACTGGCGGCGGGTAAAGACCAGTTGCCCGTCACGCTCCATCGCGCGCAGGCGGCGGCGAAGGGCTTCAATTTGCTCTTCACCTTCAATATTTAATTCAACGGCAAGTTCTTCACGATTGGCGGGTTTTTCGCGTTTTGTTAAGTGTTCAATGATGAACTCGCGGCTGGGGATAGGATTCGCGTATTTTTCGGCTTCGCGTTCCTGGAAAGGATCTTGTGACATGTCGGTTCCTCCGTTGTCAGCTCCGGTGGAAATTTTCTTCATTCCACCAGCAATAATTTATAAAGCGGTTGATTCTCTTCAACCAAATCGGCCAGCGTGTAGTTATCCAGTTCCTTGAGAAAACTTTGCACGGCCTTAGAAAGCGCCTGTTTCAGGCGGCAAGCGGGCGTAATGTGGCAGAACGCGCTGCTGCAGTTCACCAGAGACAAGGGCTCCAGCTCGCGTACCACATCCCCGATACGAATACTCTGTGCCGGTTTACCAAGACGGATCCCTCCATTCTTCCCGCGGACGGCAGCAACGTATCCGGCACGGCTAAGTTGATTGATTATTTTGACCATATGATTACGGGATACACCGTATACCTCTGTCACTTCAGAGATACTGGTCATCTTCCCTTCGGGTAACGACGCCATGTAAATCAGCGCGCGTAAGCCGTAATCGGTGAAACTTGTTAACTGCACATCAACCTCAGGAAAAAGGGAAAACGCGGTTAAACCGCAGAGATATTCTTTAATGATGATAAACCAGCCAGATAGTTAGCGGCTAATTTATTTGACAGACGGGGCGAAAAAGCGGAGATCCAGGAGCGGTCGCCGGTTGGCGCTACGCTTATCCGGCCTACGGGTCTCCCCGCAGGCCAGCAGTCACGAAGATTATGCGTCGAACGGGTCGCGCAGGATCATCGTTTCAGTACGATCCGGGCCGGTAGAAATAATATCGATCGGCACTTCGGTCAGTTCTTCAATGCGCTTGATGTAATCCAGCGCCGCCTGCGGCAGGCCGCTACGCTCTTTCACACCGAAGGTGGTCTCAGACCAGCCCGGCATAGTTTCGTAGATTGGCTCAATGCCTTCCCAGTCGTCAGCAGCCAGCGGCGTGGTGGTCACTTCGCGGCCATCTGGCATACGGTAGCCTACGCAGATTTTCACTTCTTTCAGGCCGTCCAGCACGTCCAGCTTGGTCAGGCAGAAGCCAGACAGGGAGTTGATCTGCACTGCGCGACGCACGGCAACCGCATCGAGCCAGCCGGTACGACGACGACGACCGGTGGTCGCGCCAAACTCGTTACCCTGCTTGCACAGGAACTCGCCGGTTTCATCAAACAGTTCGGTAGGGAATGGACCCGCACCTACGCGAGTAGAGTACGCTTTGATGATGCCCAGAACGTAATCCACATAACGTGGACCCAGGCCAGAGCCGGTCGCCACGCCACCCGCGGTGGTGTTCGAGGAGGTGACGTACGGATAGGTACCGTGGTCGATGTCCAGCAGCGTACCCTGCGCACCTTCGAACATGACGAAATCGCCACGCTTGCGCGCCTGGTCCAGCAGATCGGACACATCAACAACCATACCGGTCAGAATGTCTGCAATCGCCATGACGTCATCCAGCACTTTCTGGTAGTCAACAGCGTCAGCTTTGTAGAAGTTCACCAGCTGGAAGTTGTGATATTCCATCACTTCTTTCAGTTTTTCAGCGAAGGTCGCTTTGTCGAAGAGGTCACCGACGCGCAGACCGCGACGTGCAACTTTATCTTCGTAAGCCGGGCCGATACCACGACCGGTGGTGCCAATCGCTTTCGCGCCACGCGCTTTTTCACGCGCCACGTCCAGCGCCACGTGATAGTCCAGGATCAGCGGGCAGGCTTCGGAGAGCAGCAGACGCTCACGAACAGGGATACCACGGTCTTCCAGACCTTTCATCTCTTTCATCAGCGCAGCAGGAGACAGCACAACGCCGTTACCGATGATGCTGGTGACGTTTTCGCGAAGAATGCCTGATGGAATAAGATGGAGGACGGTTTTTTCACCGTTGATTACGAGAGTATGGCCTGCGTTGTGACCGCCCTGGTAGCGTACAACATATTTAGCCCGTTCAGTCAGAAGATCGACAATCTTCCCTTTACCTTCGTCACCCCATTGGGTGCCCAGTACGACGACGTTGTTACCCATTTTTTTCAAAATCACCGTTTGCTTAAAAATGGATTCTACCATCGCTTTTTCAGATATACAGCACTTTTTGACCTTAAAATACGCCAATTGCGGCTAGTTTTTGATCAGCCAATCGTTTTCCTCAACATGTAGTAGATAACGATACCGGCAACCACAAGACCACCGCCGAAACGACGCAAAATATTATCCGGTAGCTGGCTCATGGTCGCGATCATACGACGCCATGCGCGCGGATAGAGCATCGGGCCGAGACCTTCCAGCACCAGAACCAGGGCCAGCGCGAGCCAGATCGTTGAATTCATTTTTCATCCTTATAAAAGAAAACCACCGCTCCGTTGGGAGCGGTGGTTTGAATACTCAAACGAGCCTGAGTTTATCGCGTTGCGTTGGTCGGCGTCTTCATATAACGGAAGAAATCGCTGTCCGGGCTGAGCACCATTACATCCTGGTTGCTCTTAAAGCTATTCTCGTAAGCGCGCAGGCTACGGATAAAGGCGTAGAAGTCTGGATCCTGGCTGAATGCATCGGCAAACAGCTTCGCCGCTTCCGCATCGCCTTCACCGCGCAGGATACGGCCCTGACGCTCTGATTCCGCCAGCGTCTTGGTCACTTCATAGTCCGCTGCCGCACGCAGTTTTTCAGCCTCTTCCTGACCCTGGGAGCGATGACGACGGGCAACCGCTTCACGCTCGGCGCGCATACGGTTGTAGATCGCCTCGGACACTTCCGCTGGCAGGTTGATCTGCTTGATACGCACGTCAACCACTTCGATACCCAGCGCCGCCATACTGTTCGGGTTGATCACCGGCACTTTACCGTTGGTTTCAGCCTGAACGCGTTCGGCCGCTTTAGCAATCGCGTCATCCGCTGCTGGCGTTGCCACTTCGTCTTCGGTGCCCGCTGTACCGGAGTTCAGCGCATCGCGCACTTCCAGGGTCAGACGACCGCGGGAGTCGGTCACGATGTCTTTCACATCAAGACGACCAATTTCAGAACGCAGACGGTCAGAGAACTTACGTTTCAGCAGCACTTCTGCCTGAGACACGTCACCGCCGCCCGTTGCCAGGAAGTAACGGCTGAAATCGCTGATGCGCCATTTGATGTAAGAATCAACGATCAGGTCTTTCTTCTCTTTAGTCACGAAACGGTCAGCCTGGTTATCCATGGTCTGGATACGTGCATCGAGCGTTTTCACAGACTGAATGAACGGCACCTTGAAGTGCAGACCCGGCTCGTAAATCACCGGACGTTTGTCGCCATCACGCACGACGCTGCTGAACTGGAACTTGATCCCACGCTCACCCTCTTTCACCACAAAGATCGAGGTATACAGCACGACCAGTACGATGACGATGATCGCAATAACTGACTTACGCATCCTTATTCCCCCTGACGCTGGTAGTCGTTACGCTGCGCGTTAGCACGGCGTTGGTCCATAATGTCACCATCGTTCGAAGAAGGCGTTGTGTTCGCGCTGGAGCTGCCTGATGAGGCTGGCGGCAGACGCAGCAGGTTGTTCGCTCCGCTGGTGTCTTTCGCTGCCGGTGCAGAACCGCCTTTCAGCATCTGATCCAGCGGCAGAACCATCAGGTTTCCGCCTTTGCTGTCGTTAACCAGCACTTTGCGGGTGTGGCTCAGCACTTTTTCCATAGTCTCGATATACAGACGCTCGCGGGTAATTTCCGGGGCGGCTTTGTATTCCGGCAGGATGCGCGCGAAGCGAGCCACTTCACCCTGAGCTTCCAGGATGGTCTGGGTCTTATACGCACGCGCCTCTTCCAGAATACGCTGCGCCTGACCGTTAGCACGCGGCTGAACTTCGTTGGTGTACGCTTCTGCTTCACGGATGTACTGCTGTTCGTTTTCACGGGCAGCAATCGCATCGTCAAACGCGGCCTTCACCTCTTCCGGCGGACGTGCAGCCTGGAAGTTGACGTCCAGCAGGGTGATACCCATGTTGTACGGACGAATCGTCTCTTCCAGCTCGCGCTGGGTATCGCTACGAATAACGGTACGACCTTCGGTCAGGATGCGGTCCATGGTGTATTTGCCGATCACACCACGCAGGGCGCTGTCGGTCGCCTGACGCAGGCTGTCATCGGCACTGGTCACGCTAAACAGATAACGCTCAGGGTCGGTCACGCGGTACTGCACGTTCATCTCGACGCGCACCACGTTCTCGTCAGACGTCAGCATCACGCCGGAGGCGGCCAGTTCACGGACGGACTCCACGTTAACTGCGGTCACGTCATCAATGAAGGTCGGCTTCCAGTTCAGGCCCGGCTCAACCAGATGGCTGAACTTACCGAAACGGGTGACCACGCCGCGTTCTGCTTCTTTAATGGTGTAGAACCCGCTGGCTGCCCAGACGATCACCAGCCCGGCAGCAACGATGCCCACCAGGCGGCCACCTAATTGCGGGCGCGGCCCCTGGCTGGAACTGCCACCCGAGCCAGAACCTTTTCCTCCGCCAAGGCCACCAAGCTTTTTGCTCAGCTTGCGGAAGATATCATCCAGATCCGGCGGCCCCTGCTCGCGACCACCTTTGTTGCCATTTCCCCCAGAGTTGCCGCCTTGATTATTGCTGCTTCCCCACGGGTCGCGGTCTTGTCCGTTATTACCGGGCTGATTCCACGCCATGTATATGCTCCATATTTGTTATGCAAGGGCGAATTTTTCAGGCTTCCCCTTTCTGATCAGACGATATAGTCCGCCAGCGCAGGTTCTTGTTTACAGAGGCGACGCCAGTCAACGATCGGCATACGCACCTGCATCCCCACGCTGCCGTCATCCTCCATCCACTCTTTTTCTATCGCCTGAAGCTGATAAAACCGGCTGCGCAGCCTGCCTTCCTGTGGCGGCAGTCGCAGCGTGTGCTGAGCTACCTCACCGGAAAGACGTTCTGTCAAAGCCTGGAAAAGCAGTGGCACACCGATTCCGGCCTGAGCAGAAAGCCAGACCCGAATCGGTTTGTTCTCTTCATCACGGTCGATACGCGGTTCGAAATCCTCCAGCATATCGATCTTATTCATCACCAACAGGGTGGGAATTTCGTGGGCGTCAATTTCTTCCAGCACCACGTTCACCGCGTCGATGTTCTCCTGCACGCGTACGTCAGCCGCATCAATCACGTGCAGCAGCAGGGTCGCCTGACGCGTCTCCTGCAACGTCGCCTTAAACGCCGCCACCAGATCGTGCGGCAGATGGCGGATAAACCCTACGGTATCCGCCAGCACTGTTTCACCCACGTCTGCAACGTCAATGCGGCGCAGCGTCGGGTCCAGGGTCGCAAACAGCTGGTCTGCGGCATACACCTGGGCCTCGGTTATCTGGTTAAACAGGGTGGATTTACCGGCGTTGGTATAGCCCACCAGCGACACCGTGGGGATGTCGGCTTTGGTTCGCGCCCGACGCCCCTGTTCACGCTGTTTCTCGACACGTTCCAGACGTGAGAGGATCTGGGTAATACGGCCACGCAGCAAACGGCGGTCGGTTTCGAGCTGGGTTTCACCCGGACCGCGCAAACCAATCCCGCCTTTTTGTCTTTCAAGGTGGGTCCAGCCACGCACCAGACGCGTCGCCAGATGGCGCAACTGCGCCAGCTCAACCTGCAGTTTCCCCTCGTGGGTACGGGCACGCTGAGCAAAAATGTCTAAAATCAATCCCGTGCGATCGATAACACGGCATTCGCAGAGAGCTTCCAGGTTGCGCTCCTGGGCTGGAGACAGCGCATGATCAAACAACACGACTGACGCGCCGGTTGCTTTTACGGCATCCGCAATTTCTACTGCTTTACCTTCACCAACAAAATACTTTGGGTGCGGCGCTTTACGGCTACCGGTAATCACCTGCATTGCTTCGACACCGGCGGAAGAGACCAGAGATTCAAACTCCTGGAGGTCTTCCATATCTTTGTCTTGCGAAAAATAGATGTGTACCAGCACCGCCTGCTCACCGGCATCATAACGGTCAAACAAGCGTAAACCTCTCTAAAAAGATCAGCGGGGAACGCAGGATCCCTGGCTCCCCGTGTGGATAACAGCTAAAACCTTATTCGGTCTCGTCGCTGTCCTGCGCAGGAGCAGAAGAACCCTGCGCGTTGCTGCCATGATGGTAGTTACTGCCTGTGCCGCCGCCAGCGTTATTGCTGTGATGAGAGACCGGACGGGACGGAACAACAGTAGAGATAGCGTGCTTGTAGACCATCTGGCTGACCGTGTTTTTCAACAGGATCACGAACTGATCGAAAGACTCAATCTGACCTTGCAGCTTAATACCATTCACCAAATAAATAGAAACTGGAACACGTTCCCGACGCAATGCGTTCAGGAACGGATCTTGTAAAGATTGCCCCTTAGCCATTCTATCTTTTCCTTATATGCTTGTTTTGTACTTAGAACCTTGCGATTCTGAAAAATTGCGCACGATACGTCTCAATTGTACACATTCAGTGGGCGATATCACCAACAACCTCAATCACATCGTTTAACGCCTGTTGCGGTTTTTCACTGTCTAACCAGTGAACCCCCTCCCAACCGCGCAACCAGGTGATCTGGCGCTTCGCTAACTGTCTCGTGGCGCAAACACCTCGATAAACCATTTCATCGTATGAAATCTCACCTTCAAGATACGACCACATCTGGCGGTATCCCACACAACGAACGGAAGGCATATCCGTATGCAAATCTCCACGGGCAAATAGCGCCCGCACTTCTGCTTCAAAATCTGAAGCCAACATCTGATGAAAACGCTGCTCAATTCGTTGATGGAGCAGTTCACGGCTCGCCGGGGCGATGGCGAACTGATGCACCTGATACGGCAGAGCGTCTCCTGACGTTTGCGTCAGTTCCGTTAAAGTTTTACCCGAAATGAAAAAAACTTCCAGTGCCCGGGAAAGCCTTTGCGGATCGTTTGGATGGATTCGCGCCGCCGCAACCGGGTCAATCTCTGCCAGTTGCTTATGCAATGCGTCCCACCCCTGCTCTGCCGCCTGCTGCTCAATCTTTGCTCTGATTTCAGGATCTGCAGAAGGTAAGGGTGACAAACCTTCGAGCAGCGCCTTGAAGTAGAGCATGGTTCCGCCAACCAACAGCGGTATACGCCCCGCCGCCGTTATCTCGGCCATCTCAGCTAAGGCATCCCGGCGGAAATCCGCTGCGGAGTAAGCCTCTGCCGGGTCGAGAATATCCAGCAAACGGTGCGGTGCCGCACGCAGTTCGTCTGCGCCGGGCTTCGCCGTGCCGATGTCCATCCCTCGATAGATGAGGGCGGAATCAACGCTAATCAACTCTACAGGCAAAACTTTACGTAACTCAATGGCTAACGCTGTTTTGCCAGAGGCCGTTGGGCCCATTAAAAAAATTGCCTTTGGCAGGCTCGCCTTGCTTACGTCAGTCATGTTTCAGGGCGGTCATCGCCGTTTTTAAATCAACAGGTTGTAATAACCCACCCGGCGGCGCTTTCACCAGCTGTGGGCAGAGGCGTTCCACCTCCGCCAGCACGGTAATCGCCTGCGCCATACTCCACGGTGAATGTTCGCTGGCCAGATGGCGGGCGATCCACTGCGCGGTGTTGGCAGCCTCCAACGATGTTTGCTGCGCCAGGTAGCCTATCAGTTCAGGAATCAAGTTTTGTAAATTTTGTTGGCGTAAGGGTAAAGGCACTGCGCGAATTGTCACATGTTGTGGTTCGAGCACAATTTCAATGCCCATTTGCGCCAGCTGGGCCTCTGCACGCTGCAATACCCTTGTTTCTTCAGCGGATATTTTCAGGCGAACCGGGATCAATAACGGCTGCGTACAGGCCGCATTTTCCCCTGGCGTCAGTTGCGCCTGCTTGAGCCAGCGTTCGGCAACCGGCAGCGCCAGAAGCAGCAGTTTGCCGTCGCGCTCAAGCAGGGCCATATCCGGTGCGATAATCGTCAGCACCCGGCCAAAACTCTGGCTATGGCCTTCAAGGGAAGGTGTCGCCACCGAAACGTGCTCTTTGCGCTCGACTGCGGGCGTTTCCAGCAGTTTACGGTACAGCGCCCCCTGCTGCTTCTGATAGCCGGGCTGAGCGTTCGGGTAGTTCACGCCCGTCGGACGCGGCGCGGCTCCTGCAGAGGAAAAACGCGGGGCGTCTGGTCCACGCGCGACGGCAGGCTCCGCAAAATGGTTGCGGCCCGCAGCAACACGGTTTTCCGGAATGGGGCGCGGTGCGGAGTCTTCTTTTTCCAGCGGCAGCGTGGGTTCAAGCTGCTGTTGCAGCACGCTCAGCACGCCCTGGTAGATAAAATCATGCACCAGACGCGACTGATGGAAACGTACTTCATGCTTGGCAGGATGGACGTTGACATCCACCTGATGCGGGTCGATCTCCAGATAAAGCACAAAGGCCGGTTGCTGATCGGCCCCGAGCTTGTCTTCGCAGGCCTGGCGAATGGCGTGGTTAATGAGGCGGTCGCGCATCATGCGGCCGTTCACGTAGCAATACTGAATTTCAGAATACGCCGCGCTACTGGCGTTCGGATCGGCCACCCAGCCGCGTAAAGCCAGATCGCCGTGCTGCCACTCGATAGCCAACGCCTGCTCCAGGAACGGCGTCCCGCAGATAGCGCCTAACCGCCGCTCTTTCTGACCACCTTCAGCCACCGCGCGGTACTGGCGCATTACCTTGCCGTTATGGCTGAGGTTGATGGTGACGTCGAAACGGGCGAGCGCAATTCGGCGGATGATCTCGTCGATATGGCCGAACTCGGTTTTTTCGGTACGCATAAACTTGCGGCGGGCGGGAGTATTGTAGAACAGGTCCAGAACTTCCAGCGTAGTACCGACAGGGTGCGCCGCGGGTTTGACCGTGACGTCCATATCCCGCCCTTCAGCGTAGGCCTGCCAGGCTTCCTGCTGTTCAGCGGTGCGGGAGGTCAGCGTTAAACGAGAAACCGAGCTGATACTGGCCAGCGCTTCGCCGCGAAAACCGAGGCTGATAATCGCTTCCAGGTCATCCAGAGAGGCAATTTTACTGGTGGCATGACGCGCCAGCGCCAGCGCCAGCTCCTCTTTTTTGATGCCGCAGCCGTTGTCGCGAATGCGGATAAGCTTTGCGCCGCCGCGTTCGATATCAATATCAATGCGGGTGGCGCCCGCATCGAGGCTATTTTCAACCAGCTCCTTCACCACCGACGCAGGGCGTTCCACCACCTCACCGGCGGCGATTTGGTTCGCGAGCTGCGGCGGCAGAACCTGAATCGGCATGAAATCTCCTTAATTTGTGGCGGTCAACCCACCCGGCTGCGCGGCGCTGGCCGTCTGGGCTGCTCCGCCCTGCGGCGCGGACTGCAGAGGATGCGCCTCAAAATATTTACGTAAACCGTTATAAATCGCTTCGGCAATTTGCTGCTGATAGCTGTCGCTGCCCAGCAGGCGCTCTTCACTGTTATTGCTGATAAAGCCCGTCTCTACCAGAATTGACGGAATATCCGGCGAGCGCAGAACGCCCAGGCTCGCATGTTCAGGGCGGCGCTTATGCAATGCCCCGATGCCCTGCAACTGGTTCAATACGTTAGTGGCGACATCATACCCGACGCGCTGAGAATGACCGAACTGTAAATCCAGCACCGCCTGGCTGAGGTATGGGTCAGACTGGCTGTTTGCCAGCACATCACCCGCACCGCCTAACAGTTCAGACTGTTTCTCATGCTCTTCCAGCCAGTTGGCCATTTCGCTGTTTGCCCGGCGGTTCGACAGGACCCATACCGAGGCGCCCGTCGCGTTACGGTTCGGTGCGGCATCCGCGTGAATGGAGACCAGGAAATTGGCGTTTTGCTTACGCGCCACGTCTGAGCGGCCCATCACAGAGATAAAATAGTCGCCGTCGCGGGTTAGTACGCCTTTAAACATCGGATCATCGTTTAACAGCGTCCGCAGCTTGCGGGCCACCGCAATAGTAACATTTTTCTCTCGCGTGCCGCCTGGGCCAATCGCTCCAGGATCCTGTCCACCGTGCCCGGCATCAATGGCGATAATCACTTTGTCACCGCTGACCGTACGCTGTGCGCTGACCGCCGGACGCGTTACCGTGTTACTGCTGGTTGCCGCGGTGATGCGATCGTTCTGCGATTTAAACGGATTACGCGCAGGTTCCGATGGGCGAGGCGTATACACCGGCTCTTCCACGCGTTTCGCGACAACCGGTGGCGGCGGAGGCGGCGGAACATCGGCATTGATGGTGAAGACCACCGTATAGTTCGCCCCGTTTTGCTGCTTCACCGCCTTCGTTTTGCCCTTTTCGGTCAGATCGACCACCAGGCGCAGCGACTGGCTGTCCTGAGGGGTACCCGAGCGGATACTTTTCACCAGGTTGTTACCGCTGAACCGCAGCGGTAATCCCTGGATCACGCCTGTCTGTTTGATATCCAGCGCCACGCTGTGGCTGTCTGGCTGTGAAAACGCGTATTCAGGGTCGCCCATAAAGCTGAACGTAATCCGCGCCTGGCTTTCGCCGTTTGACACCTGAATATCCGAAAGGCTTGCCGCCCCGGCCTGCGCGCACAGCAGCACCGTCGCAGCCAACACCCAACCTTTAACGCGACTAATCATCCCGTCATCCCTACTCTTAACCGGCGAGACGCGCCAGTAAGGAACACCCTGATGAGGAAACCGCACTGATGCGAGCCTCACGCCCTTGAGCCTGGTAATCTAAGTGAATTTCGACATCCGGGTCAGGCAGCACACCCGCACCTTGTTGCGGCCACTCCACCAGGCAGATGGCGTCGTTGGCAAAATAATCACGGATCCCCATAAATTCCAGCTCCTCAGGATCCGCAAGGCGGTATAAATCAAAGTGGTACACCATAAGATTGTCGAGGGTGTACGGCTCGACCAGCGTGTAGGTAGGGCTTTTCACGTTCCCGTTATGCCCTAACGCCTGCAAAAAACCCCGGCTGAAGGTGGTTTTACCCGCACCTAAATCGCCATACAGATAAATGACGGTTGCCCCCTGACAGGCCTGCGCCACGCGCTTGCCGAGATCTAAAGTGGCTTGTTCATCAGGTAAAGGAATCGCTCGATTAGTCATTTTCTACGTCAATCACATCCGGGTTAACAACACGCCGCAGCGTGCAAAAGAGATCGGTGGCCAGCATACCGCGTGTCCCCTCCCGCGCAGCAAGCCTGTCAGCTGCCGCGCCGTGGGCCACGCAGCCCGCACAGGCTGCATCATAAAGGGGAAGTTTCTGTCCAAGCAATGCGCCGATGATGCCTGAAAGCACATCGCCCATACCGCCGCTCGCCATGCCCGCATTTCCGGCATCAATAATGCCCTGCGTCTCGTCACTGGCGACAACGGTGCCTGCCCCTTTCAAAACGGCAACACCTCCGTAACGTTTTACCAGACGCTGAGCAGAAAGTAAGCGATCGCTTTCAATTTCTGCCACGCTGCAGTTAAGCAGGCGCGCGGCTTCGCCGGGGTGTGGCGTCAGAATGCGATTGTGACGCTTATCCGGATTTATTGCCAGAAGGTTAAGCGCGTCGGCATCCCACAGCATCGGTTTACGAAAATTCTCGACCTTTTGCAGGGCCTGTTTACCCCATGTCTGTTGCCCAAGCCCGGGACCAATAACCACCACATCCGCCCATTCGAGGCTTTCTTCCAGCGTCTGGGGCGTAAGCTCATGGACCATCAGTTCCGGTCGGGCTGTGATGATTGGCGCAATATTTTCAATGCGAGTGAGTACTCGCACTAACCCGGCACCGCTGCGAAGTGCCGCCTCACCGGTCATGCGAACCGCTCCTGCCGTACCGCGATCGCCACCAATAATCACCAGCCTGCCGTTGTCGCCCTTGTGAGACGTTGCGCGGCGCGGCGGAAGCCACTCTTTTAGCTGCGAGGAATCAAAGCGCGACAGGAGCGTTTCCTGTCCAACGAGCCAGCTCTCCAGCCCCAGCGCGTTATGGTGCAATACGCCGACCACATCCCGCGCTTTTCCGGTTAACAGGCCCGGCTTCAGGGCGATAAAGGTCACGGTGTGCGCAGCCTGAATAACGGCGCCAGGCGTCGCACCGGTCTGCGCGATCAGGCCCGACGGAATATCCAGCGCGACTACCGGCGCAGAGTACCCGTTAGCGTGTTCAATAAGCGCGGCAATGTTTTCGCGAGGCGCGCTGCGTAGCCCGGTCCCCAGCAGACCATCAACAATCAGATCAACATCTTCCGGCCAGACGATATCAGGAGCATGAATCACGCCGCCTGCGTTCAGCCATGCCTCCCGCGCCGCGCAGGCCTCTTCCGGCAGGGGCTTATCACTCTCCAGCGCCAGCAGGGTAACGCGGAGACCGGCAGCAACGGCAAGACGCGCAACGACGTAACCGTCGCCGCCGTTATTGCCGTGCCCGCACAAAATCAGCCAGTGAGTGGACTGCGGGTACGCGCTGCGGGCAACGTTAAACGCCGCCTCTCCCGCGCGCTGCATCAGTTCATAAAGGGTAATGCCGAGACTGTCTGCGGCCTCTTTTTCGGCGCGCCGGAGGTCATCCGCATGCCAGATGGAATGTGGTATACTTGCGGGGTTTTTCTTCACCGTATGGTCCGTCATGTCACAGCCCCTCGATCTCAATGAATTAGCGCAAAAAATAAAACAGTGGGGTGCTGAGCTTGGCTTCCAGAAGGTAGGCATTACCGATACCGACCTCTCTGCCAGCGAGCCAAAACTGCAGGCCTGGCTGGACAAACAATACCACGGCGAAATGGAGTGGATGGCGCGTCACGGCATGATGCGCGCCCGTCCACATGAACTTTTACCGGGTACACTACGCGTCATCAGCGTGCGCATGAACTACCTGCCTGCCAACGCGGCCTTTGCGCGCACGCTAAAAAATCCCTCCCTGGGTTACGTCAGCCGGTACGCTCTGGGGCGTGATTACCATAAGCTTCTGCGTAACCGCTTAAAAAAACTCGGGGAAACCATTCAGCAGCACTGTGATTCGCTGAATTTTAGACCCTTTGTCGATTCCGCGCCTGTTCTTGAGCGCCCGATCGCCGAAAAAGCCGGACTTGGCTGGACAGGTAAGCACTCACTTATCCTGAGCCGCGACGCCGGATCGTTCTTCTTCCTCGGTGAGCTGCTGATAGATTTACCCCTGCCGGTAGACGGCCCGGTGGAGGAAGGCTGTGGCCGCTGCGTGGCCTGCATGACCATCTGCCCGACGGGCGCCATCGTTGAGCCTTACACCGTTGATGCCCGCCGCTGCATCTCCTATCTCACGATAGAGCTTGAAGGGGCGATCCCGGAAGAATTCCGACCGCTTATCGGCAACCGGATCTACGGCTGCGACGACTGCCAGCTGATTTGCCCGTGGAACCGCTATTCACAGCTGACGGACGAAGAGGACTTCAGCCCGCGTAAAGCGCTGCATGCGCCACAGCTTATTGAGCTGTTCGCCTGGACCGAAGCCTGGTTCCTGAAGGTGACGGAAGGTTCCGCTATTCGGCGTATCGGCCACCTGCGCTGGCTGCGAAACGTGGCCGTCGCGCTGGGCAATGCCCCGTGGGATGAAGCGAATATTCAGGCGCTCGAAAGCCGTAGAGGTGAGCACCCACTTCTTGATGAACACATAGAATGGGCGATTGCGCAGCAAATCGAGAAGCGAAATGCCTGCGTGGTCGAGGTGCAGCTTCCTAAGAAACAGCGGCTGGTTAGGGTGATTGAAAAAGGGCTTACGCGGGATGCGTGATATATTCACAGCCTGTGTATAAAAATAAAAACTCAAGCGCCATCTGGACTTGAGAAGAGGTCAAGTGATCTCAATAACATTTTGAAATGAAATTTTATCCAATTAATACAGTGCCTTGGAAAGATATTATTCACCCTGCTAACTTTCTGTACGGTTTGGGTAAAGCGAGAATTCTGTGGATAACTCTGTTTACAAGAGTATTTCAGATGCAATAGAAAACGTCCCCAGCGCGTCTTTTCGCTGTGGATATTTTAGAGATGAAGAAGAATTTGGAGCGGGAAACGAGACTCGAACTCGCGACCCCGACCTTGGCAAGGTCGTGCTCTACCAACTGAGCTATTCCCGCTTGGGTGGTCCGTGCTTTAGAAGCACTTTCAAATTTTGGAGCGGGAAACGAGACTCGAACTCGCGACCCCGACCTTGGCAAGGTCGTGCTCTACCAACTGAGCTATTCCCGCTTGGGCAGTCTGTGCTGTGGAAGCACCTTCAAATTTTGGAGCGGGAAACGAGACTCGAACTCGCGACCCCGACCTTGGCAAGGTCGTGCTCTACCAACTGAGCTATTCCCGCAAATCTGTACTGCTTTTGTTGCTGTCGTAACGTGTAATTCTCTGTCGTTACGGGAGGCGCATTATACGAGAAATCCTTTTAGCTGCAACCCCCCTTAAAGTGATTTTTTCGAAATTCAGTTCAAGTGCTTATTTAATCGGCAAGCTGAACAATTTAACGACAAAAACCCGGCCACGCAAGGTGCCGGATCTCAAAATCACAGCTTAATAAAGTTTTCGCGGTAGTACGCGAGTTCCGCCACAGACTCGCGGATATCGTCCATCGCCTGGTGCGTACCCTGTTTTTTAAAGCCGTCCAAAATTTCAGGTTTCCAGCGGCGCGCCAGTTCTTTCAGGGTGCTCACGTCCAGATAGCGGTAATGGAAGTAAGACTCCAGCTCCGGCATGTACTTGAAGAGGAAACGGCGATCCTGACCGATGCTGTTCCCGCAGATCGGCGATTTACCCGCTGGTACCCACTGCTTCAGAAATTCGAGCGTCGCCAGTTCCGCCTCGCGATCGCCCAGCGTGCTCGCCTTCACGCGCTCGACAAGACCGCTGCCGGTGTGGGTACGCACGTTCCACTCATCCATCAGCGCAAGCTGGTCGTCGGACTGATGCACCGCAATCGTTGGCCCTTCGGCAAGGATATTCAGGTTGGCATCGGTCACCAGAGTTGCAATCTCAATAATGCGATCGCGCTCGGGATCCAGCCCGGTCATTTCGAGATCGATCCAAATCAGGTTGTTTTCATCCGCGCTCATGTTATTTTCCACCCTTCTCGCATAACCGGCAGTAGCAGGTTAACTAGTATTAATTAGAGTGTATCATAGAGGTTTTGCCCCTTACGGGCGACCAGGAGCCAGTGCGATTGAGTAAAAATAAACTCTCCAAAGGGCAGCAGCGCCGCGTGAATGCCAATCATCAGCGCCGTCTTAAAACCACTTCGGAGAAGGTCGATTACGACGACAACCTGTTTGGCGAACCAACGGAAGGCGTAGTTATCAGCCGTTTCGGTATGCACGCCGACGTGGAATCCGCCGATGGCGAAATCCACCGCTGTAACATTCGCCGGACCATTCGTTCTCTGGTGACCGGCGACCGCGTCGTCTGGCGACCGGGTAAAGAGGCGGCAGAGGGCGTTACGGTAAAAGGTATCGTTGAAGCGGTCCATGAGCGTACGTCCGTGTTAACCCGTCCCGATTTTTACGACGGGGTGAAGCCGATTGCCGCCAACATTAACCAGATTGTCATCGTATCGGCGATTTTGCCCGAACTTTCGCTCAATATTATCGACCGATACCTTGTCGCCTGTGAAACGCTGCAGGTTGAACCGATTATCGTGCTGAACAAAATCGATCTGCTGGATGACGAAGGGATGGCTTTCGTTAATGAGCAGATGGATATCTACCGCAAGATTGGCTACCGCGTTCTGATGGTGTCCAGCTACACCAAAGACGGACTGAAACCGCTGGAAGAGGCGCTTACCGATCGCATCAGCATCTTTGCGGGTCAGTCCGGCGTGGGGAAATCGAGCCTGCTAAACAACCTTCTCGGCCTCCAGCAGGAAATCCTCACTAACGATGTGTCTGACGTCTCGGGTCTGGGCCAACACACCACCACCGCATCACGCCTGTATCACTTCCCGCACGGCGGCGATGTGATCGACTCACCGGGCGTGCGTGAATTCGGTTTATGGCATCTTGAGCCGGAACAAATCTTTAATGGATTTGTCGAATTCCATGATTATTTAGGCGCTTGCAAATACCGCGACTGCAAACACGATAACGATCCAGGCTGCGCTATCCGCGAAGCGGTTGAGAAAGGTGAAATCGCGGAGACCCGCTTCGAGAATTACCACCGCATTCTTGAGAGCATGGATCAGGTAAAAACGCGTAAAAACTTTTCTGATTCTGATAACTGACAACTAAGCTAAGCATCGCTAAAATCGTCCCCTTTTTTCAGGTTCCGGCGGCTTACTGCCGGATCAGGAACGACAAAACAATGGCCTGGAGGCTACCTTGTTAAACGCATTTAAACTTTCGCTTCAATACATTCTGCCAAAACTGTGGCTCACTCGCCTGGCGGGCTGGGGCGCAAGCAAACGCGCGGGCTGGCTGACCAAACTGGTCATCGACCTTTTCGTTAAGTATTACAAGGTCGACATGAAAGAAGCGCAGAAGCCGGACACCGCCAGCTACCGCACGTTCAACGAGTTTTTCGTGCGCCCGCTGCGCGACGAAGTGCGCCCGCTGAACACCGACCCTAACGTCCTGGTGATGCCAGCAGACGGCGTGATCAGCCAGTTGGGTAACATCGAAGACGACAAAATCCTGCAGGCGAAAGGCCATAACTACAGCCTGGAAGCGCTGCTGGCGGGCAATTACCTGATGGCGGACCTGTTCCGCAACGGCACCTTTGCCACCACCTATCTGTCACCGCGCGACTACCACCGCGTACACATGCCGTGTAACGGTATCCTGCGTGAGATGATCTACGTGCCGGGCGATCTGTTCTCCGTGAACCACCTGACCGCGCAAAACGTACCGAACCTGTTTGCCCGTAACGAACGCGTCATCTGCCTGTTCGATACTGAGTTCGGCCCTATGGCGCAGATTCTGGTGGGCGCGACCATTGTCGGCAGCATCGAAACCGTCTGGGCTGGCACCATTACCCCGCCGCGTGAAGGCGTGATCAAGCGCTGGACGTGGCCTGCCGGTGAAGAAGAAGGTTCTGTCGCCCTGCTGAAAGGCCAGGAAATGGGTCGCTTCAAGCTGGGCTCTACCGTCATCAACCTGTTTGCGCCGGGCAAAGTGAAGCTGGCTGAGCAGCTCGAAAGCCTGTCGGTCACCAAACTGGGTCAGCCGCTGGCGGTCTCTACCGAAACCTTCGTGACGCCGGATGCAGAACCTGCTCCGCTGCCGCAAGAAGAGATCGACGCCGAGCACGACGCCAGCCCGCTGGTTGACGACAAAAAAGACGAAGGCTAACAAAAGAAGGATCGCTGACGTGCGCCCGATTATCGTTCTACTGATGGCCTGGTGCCTCAGCATGGGGGCGTACGCAGCGACAGCCCCCGACGCCAAACAGATAACCCAGGAGCTGGAGCAGGCGAAAGCGGCTAAACCCGCTCAGCCAGAGACCGTTGAGTCACTCCAGTCCGCACTGAACGCGCTTGAAGAGCGGAAAGGCTCGCTTGAGCGCGCTCAGCAGTATCAGCAGGTTATCGACAACTTCCCTAAACTCTCGCAAACGCTGCGCGCGCAACTCGCTAATCTGCGCGATGAGCCGCGCGAAGTGCCGGAAGGCATGACCACCGACGCCCTGAACCAGGAAATCCTGCAGGTCAGCAGCCAGCTCCTGGAAAAGAGCCGCCAGGCTCAGCAGGAGCAGGAGCGAGCGCGTGAAATTGCCGACTCCCTCAGCCAGCTTCCGCAGCAGCAAACCGACGCCCGCCGCCAGCTTAACGACGTTGAGCGCCGCGTGGGTACGCAAAGCGGCAACACGCCGCAGGCTCAGGCGCAAAATCTGGGTCTGCAGGCGGAATCTGCCCGTCTGAAGGCCCTTGTGGATGAGCTGGAGCTGGCGCAGCTTTCCGCCAACAACCGCCAGGAGCTGGCGCGGATGCGCTCTGAACTCGCTCAGAAGCAGAGCGAGCAGCTGGATGCGTACCTTCAGGCCCTGCGTAATTTGCTTAACAGCCAGCGCCAGCGCGAAGCCGAGCGAGCGCTTGAAAGCACCGAGCTGCTGGCGGAAAACAGCGCCAATCTGCCGGAAGGTATCGTCGATCAGTTTAAGGTCAACCGCGAGCTTTCTGCCGCCCTGAATCAGCAGGCGCAGCGTATGGATCTGGTTGCCTCCCAGCAGCGTCAGGCGACGAATCAAACCCTGCAGGTGCGCCAGGCGCTCAACACCCTGCGCGAGCAGTCCCAGTGGCTCGGGTCATCAAACCTGCTGGGCGAAGCGTTACGCGCCCAGGTCGCGCGCCTGCCGGAAATGCCGAAACCGCAGCAGCTGGATACCGAGATGGCCCAGCTGCGCGTGCAGCGACTGCACTTTGAAGATCTTCTCAATAAGCAGCCGCAAATACGCCAGATCCGTCAGTCTGACGGACAACCTCTGACCAGCGAGCAAAACCGTATTCTGGAAGCCCAGCTGCGCACCCAGCGCGAACTGCTGAACTCCCTGCTGCAGGGCGGGGATACGCTGATTCTGGAACTGACTAAGCTCAAGGTCTCTAACAGCCAGCTGGAAGACGCGCTGAAAGAGGTGAACGAGGCTACGCACCGTTATCTCTTCTGGACATCCGACGTACGTCCAATGACCTTCTCGTGGCCAATTGAGATTGTTCAGGATCTGCGCCGCCTGATTTCCCTCGACACCTTCAGCCAGCTCGGACAGGCCAGCGTGATGATGCTGACCAGTAAAGAGACGATTTTCCCGCTGCTTGGCGCGTTGGTTCTGGTGGGCTTCAGCATTTATTCGCGCAGACATTTCACCCGCTTCCTGGAGCGTTCCAGCGCGCGGGTGGGGAAAGTCACTCAGGATCACTTCTGGCTGACGCTGCGCACCGTGTTCTGGTCGATTCTCGTCGCCTCTCCGCTACCGGTGCTGTGGATGACGCTTGGCTATGGCCTGCGGGAAGCCTGGCCCTATCCGCTCGCGGTCGCCATTGGCGATGGCGTCACCGCCACGGTACCGTTGCTGTGGGTGGTGATGATTTGCGCGACGTTCGCGCGGCCTAACGGCCTGTTCATCGCCCACTTTGGCTGGCCTCGTAACCGCGTGGCGCGCGCCATGCGCTATTACCTGATGAGCATCGGGCTGATTGTGCCGCTGATTATGGCGCTGATCATGTTTGATAATCTCAACGACCGGGAATTCTCAGGCTCGCTGGGCCGCCTCTGCTTTATGCTGATCTGCGGCGCGCTGGCCATCGTCACGCTCAGCCTGAAACGCGCGGGGATACCGCTCTATCTGGATAAATCCGGCAGCGGCGACAACATGTTCAACCGGCTGCTCTGGAACCTGCTGCTGAGCGCTCCTCTGATTGCGATGCTGGCAGCGGCGGTAGGTTACCTGGCAACCTCGCAGGCGCTGCTGGCGCGACTGGAAACGTCGGTGGCGATCTGGTTCCTGCTGCTGGTGGTGTATCACGTGATCCGGCGCGGGATGCTGATCCAGCGCCGCCGTCTGGCCTTTGACCGCGCCAAGCATCGCAGGGCAGAGATCCTCGCTCAGCGTGCCCGTGGCGAGGAAGAGCCAACCCATGTCAACAGCACGGAAGGCACGATGGATGCGGACGAGGTCGAACTGGATCTGGATGCCATCAGTACCCAGTCTCTGCGCCTGGTGCGCTCCCTCCTGATGCTGATTGCCCTTCTGTCGGTGATCTTCCTGTGGTCGGAAATTCACTCCGCGTTTGGCTTCCTGGAGAACATCTCTCTGTGGGACGTGACGTCCACGGTGCAGGGCGTTGAAAGCCTGGAGCCGATCACCTTAGGCGCGGTGCTGATTGCCATCCTGGTGCTGATCATCACCACCCAACTGGTGCGTAACTTCCCGGCTCTGCTGGAGCTGGCGCTGCTGCAGCATCTGGATTTAACCCCCGGCACGGGATACGCCATTACGACCATTACGAAATACCTGATACTGCTGTTTGGCGGAATGGTCGGGTTCTCAATGATTGGTATTGAGTGGTCTAAACTGCAGTGGCTGGTGGCCGCGCTGACGTTTGGCCTTGGCTTTGGCATGCAGGAGATTTTCGCTAACTTTGTATCCGGCCTGATCATCCTGTTTGAAAAGCCGATTCGCATTGGCGATACGGTGACGATCCGCGATCTGACCGGGAGCGTAACGAAGATCAACACCCGCGCCACCACGATCAGCGACTGGGACCGTAAAGAGATCATCGTGCCGAACAAGGCATTTATTACCGAGCAGTTTATCAACTGGTCCCTGTCGGACTCCGTTACGCGCGTGGTGCTGACGGTACCGGCGCCGTCGGATGCCAACAGTGAAGAGGTCACGCAGATCCTCTACACCGCCGCTGAACGCTGTACGCTGGTGCTCGATAACCCTGCGCCGGAAGTATTCCTGGTTGATTTACAGCAGGGGATCCAGATTTTCGAGTTGCGTATCTACGCCGCCGAAATGGGGCACCGCATGCCGCTGCGCCATGAGATCCACCAGTTGATTCTGGCGGGCTTCCGCGAGCATGGTATTGATATGCCGTTCCCACCGTTCCAGATGCGTCTGGAAAGCATGGACGGACGCAAGATGGGTAAAACGCTCACGTCGGCGGCAAGATCGCGCCCGGCGGGAAGTCTGTAATCGTTCTCCCCTCCCTTTCGGGAGGGGCATTTTACCGCTACGCCACTTCCGTGACGTACGCCATTGAGCGCCGGCGGTAATTCTCATAAATCCCCATCGCCAGCAGCGAGAAGAAGACTGGCCCACCAACCATCCACAGCGCGCTGTTCCAGTCGTTCGCCTCAACTATGGGCTGAATAACGGTAAAGATGTTGGCAAACGCCACGACCAGCACCACCACCGTGGTCGCCAGCAGCGTTGCCGCGCGGGTTTTGAAGATCACAAACGGACGCTCAAGATCCCGCTTCGCCTTAAAGAACGGGAACGCCAGCGTCAGGAACAGGTACGGCAACGTCATCGACACGTTCGCCATCAGGGTCAGCTTGTTATAGAACGCAGACGCGGTATCACCGCCAAATGACACCAGCAGAATGAACACGCACACCAGCAGACACTGCATCCACATGGCGTTGGCAGGCATGCCTGCGGTATTGAGCTGCGTCATGCGTGCCGGCCACAGCGCTTTTGGCGTACCCTGGATGATTGCTTTCAGCGGCGAATAGATTAGCGTGAAGAACGCGCCGGTATAGGCAAGGAACATCGACAGGCCGGTAATGCGCGCAAACCAGATCCCCATGGTGGCCGATGCTTCCGGCGTCAGGTGCATGGCGTTACCCAGCGTCATTCCCAGGCTTTTCATCAGCACGTAGGTGATGTTCCCGAGGTTAGTGGTATTGTTACTCAACACCTGCTGCCAGTTAGTGCTAACGCCCCAGAGGAAAATCGCCAGCGAATAGCCGATGGAAATCACGATGGCGGCAAAAATAATCCCTTTGGCAAAGTTTTTTCCGGGTTCTCGGTCTTATCGACCAGCCCACCTACCGCTTCAATACCGCCGTAGGCAAAAATGGCAAATACCACGAAGGAGAGCATGGCCAGCCCGGACTGATAGCCCGGATTAGGCGATGAAACGAAGTTCACCTCCTGCGCGAAGTGTCCGCCGTTCAGGCACAGAATGGCGATACTCACCAGCAGCAGCACCAGATTCAGGCACATCACGGAAATACCGCCAACGGCGGTGATACGGGCAATTTTGTTGATGCCTTTTGACGCCACCAGCGTCACCACCACCATCCAGCACACCGCCAGAATCCCGACCACCTGCGTGGAGCTCAGCCCGGCTAAAGACCAGACCTGCGTTTTATCCGCACCGAAAAGAAACGTGGAGAAGGGCACCCAGACTTTGGCCGCCGTGCTGACCATCCAGACGACGTAGGAGGAGAACCACATAAACGTGCCGATAAACGCGTAGCGCGGGCCGATGCTATTGTTCATCCATGAATAGATACCGCCCTCTTCTTTCCGGTAAGCCGAGCCCATCTCCGCCATCATCAGCGCAAACGGGATAAAGAAGAACAGAGCAGAAACGATATAAAACGGCGTCGCGCTGTAGCCCATCAGATAGAAAGCCGACGGGCTGTTGGCAAAGCCAAAAACTGACGTAAAAATCATCAGAATGAGCCCGGTGAGGGTCATCTTTTTGAGTGACTGGGACATATAACCATCCGAAGAGGAATTAAACTGCGCGGATGGTAGCAGATGACCAGACTAATATTGTGGCTATACGAGGCAATTTAAGAAAAAGACCCGTGTACAGAGAAAATGGTAGTTTTTAATGTTGCGGAGAAGAAATGGAAAGGAATATTGCCACAGATACTATATGCCGGGTAAGCGACAGCGCCACCCGGCCATGCTTTAGGCGCGATCGACCGTAAAGGCAATCACATCGCCCAGCTGCTCGGCGCCCAGCGCCAGCATGACCAGACGATCCACGCCCAGCGCCACGCCGGAGCAATCCGGCAGACCGGCTTTTAATGCTTCCAGCAAGTTAACATCAATCGGCTGCTGCGGCAGACCGCGTGCGGCGCGCTTACGGTTGTCCTGCTCGAAACGCTGCTGCTGTTCGCGCGCGTCGGTCAGTTCGTGGAAGCCGTTCGCCAGCTCAATACCTTTGTAATAGACCTCAAAACGTTCCGCCACGCGGTGGTCTTCGGTGCTAATCTGCGCCAGTGACGCCTGGCTTGCCGGGAAGTGATAGACAAACGTCGGGCGATCTTTGCCAATCTGCGGTTCCACGCCGAAGGTGAACAGTAGCTGCAGCAGCGTGTCGCGATCCTCTTCGGTATCCGCCACGTTGCTCAGATCCAGTTTTGCCGCCACTTCACGCAGCTGAGCTTTGTCCGCCGACAGCGGATCGATTTCCAGATGGCGCTGGAAGGCCTGTTGATAGGAGAGCGTTTCGGCTTCTGAGCAGTCCAGTACCTGCTGCAGCAGATCGTCCACCTCATTCATCAGGCGGTACATATCATAGTGCGGGCGGTACCACTCCAGCATGGTGAATTCCGGGTTGTGGTGACGCCCCATCTCTTCATTACGGAAGCTGCGGCACAGCTGATACACCGGACCACACCCCGCCGCCAGCAGGCGCTTCATGTGATATTCCGGGCTGGTCATCAGATACAGATTCATGCCCTGGGAGTGGCCTGGGCCAACAAAACGGGTTTCAAACGGGACCAGATGAATATCCGTTACCGTTGCCTGACTCATGCACGGGGTTTCCACCTCCAGGACGCCGCGGTCGGCAAAGAAACGGCGGATCTCCGTCATAATTGCGGCGCGTTTTAACAGATTTGGGATGGATGCGCTCGGCTGCCAGGTGGCCGTTTCGCTCATGAGTTTTTCTCCGATTTCAGACAAGGGCACGAAGTCTACTCGTTAGCAGTGGCAGAGACAAATTTTGCGCAGTAAAAACGCGTATTTCATTTATGTGGATTATTCTGTGATGCATTTCATCAATCACGATGATAAATCACCGCACAGAACAGCAAAAAAATCGAACACGTCAAATTTCCCTCACATCTACGCGGTTATACTGTTATACCCATAAAGGAGCAGTGGAATCGCTTCCGCAATCGCCCGTTCGGGCAGGTGAACTTCCTTTAGTGCATCGCATTGCGGGAAAACAAAAATCTGGAGGAATGTCGTGCAAACTTTTCAAGCCGATCTTGCCGTAATAGGCGCTGGCGGGGCTGGATTACGCGCTGCAATTGCTGCGGCACAAGCCAACCCGAACGCTAAAATCGCATTGATTTCAAAAGTCTATCCGATGCGCAGCCACACGGTGGCAGCAGAAGGAGGATCCGCCGCCGTCGCGCAGGATCATGACAGCTTCGAATACCATTTCCACGACACGGTTGCAGGGGGCGACTGGCTTTGCGAGCAGGATGTCGTTGACTACTTCGTGCACCATTGCCCAACGGAGATGACCCAACTGGAACAATGGGGATGCCCGTGGAGCCGCCGTCCGGACGGCAGCGTCAACGTCCGCCGCTTCGGTGGCATGAAGATCGAACGTACCTGGTTCGCCGCCGATAAGACCGGCTTCCACATGCTGCACACCCTCTTCCAGACCTCCCTTCAGTTCCCACAAATTCAGCGCTTCGATGAACATTTTGTCCTCGACATTCTGGTCGACGACGGTCATGCACGTGGCCTGGTGGCGATGAATATGATGGAAGGCACGCTCGTCCAGATCCGCGCCAATGCGGTGGTGATGGCAACGGGCGGTGCGGGTCGCGTCTATCGCTACAACACCAACGGCGGCATCGTCACCGGCGACGGGATGGGCATGGCGCTGAGCCACGGCGTGCCGCTGCGCGATATGGAGTTTGTGCAGTATCACCCAACCGGCCTGCCGGGCTCCGGCATTTTGATGACGGAAGGCTGCCGCGGTGAAGGCGGTATTCTGGTCAACAAAAACGGCTACCGTTATCTGCAGGATTACGGCATGGGCCCGGAAACCCCGCTCGGCGAGCCGAAGAACAAATACATGGAGCTCGGCCCGCGCGACAAAGTTTCTCAGGCCTTCTGGCACGAGTGGCGCAAGGGCAACACCATCTCAACGCCGCGCGGCGACGTGGTCTATCTCGACCTGCGTCACCTGGGCGAGAAGAAACTGCTGGAGCGTCTGCCGTTTATCTGCGAACTGGCAAAAGCCTACGTGGGCGTCGACCCGGTGAAAGAGCCGATACCGGTACGCCCAACCGCGCACTACACCATGGGCGGGATTGAAACCGACCAGCAGTGTGAAACCCGCATTAAAGGGCTTTTCGCGGTGGGCGAGTGTTCCTCCGTCGGCCTGCACGGCGCCAACCGTCTGGGCTCTAACTCGCTGGCAGAGCTGGTCGTCTTTGGCCGCATGGCGGGCGAGCGCGCCATGGAGCGTGCGGCGACCGCAGGCGAAGCAAACGGTGCGGCGCTGGATGCGCAGGTCACAGACGTTGAAAAACGCCTGAAGGATCTGGTGAACCAGGAAGGTAACGAGAACTGGTCGAAGATCCGCGACGAGATGGGCCTGTCGATGGAAGAAGGCTGCGGTATCTACCGTACGCCGGAACTGATGCAGAAAACCGTCGACAAGCTGGCGGAGCTTCAGGAGCGCTTCAAGCGCGTGCGCATCACTGATACCTCCAGCGTCTTCAACACCGACCTGCTCTATACCATTGAGCTTGGCCACGGCCTGAACGTCGCGGAATGTATGGCGCACTCTGCGCTGGCGCGTAAAGAGTCTCGCGGCGCCCACCAGCGTCTGGACGAAGGCTGCACCGAACGTGACGACGTCAATTTCCTGAAACACACTCTCGCCTGGCGCGATGCGGATGGCACCACGCGTCTGGACTACAGCGACGTGAAAATCACCACGCTGCCACCGGCTAAACGCGTGTATGGCGCAGAAGCAGAAGCCGCCGAGAAGAAGGAGAAGGCGAATGGCTGAGATGCAAAAATTGAAAGTTGAAGTGGTGCGCTACAACCCGGAAGTGGATACCGCCCCCCACAGCGCTTTCTACGAAGTGCCTTATGACGAGCAAACCTCCCTCCTGGATGCGCTCGGCTATATCAAAGACAACCTGGCGCCGGACCTGAGCTACCGCTGGTCCTGCCGCATGGCGATCTGCGGCTCCTGCGGCATGATGGTCAACAAGGTGCCGAAGCTGGCCTGTAAAACCTTCCTGCGTGACTACACCAAAGGCATTAAGGTTGAAGCACTGGGCAACTTCCCGATTGAGCGCGATCTGGTGGTCGATATGACCCACTTTATCGAAAGCCTGGAAGCGATTAAGCCGTACATCATCGGCAACCCGCGCACGCCGGACCAGGGTCCGAACACCCAGACGCCGGCGCAGATGGCGAAATACCATCAGTTCTCCGGCTGCATCAACTGCGGCCTGTGTTACGCCGCCTGTCCTCAGTTTGGCCTGAACCCGGAGTTCATCGGCCCGGCCGCCATTACCCTGGCGCACCGCTATAACGAAGACAGCCGCGACCACGGCAAAAAAGAACGTATGGCGCAGCTAAACGGCCAGAACGGCGTCTGGACCTGTACGTTTGTGGGCTACTGCTCCGAAGTCTGTCCGAAGCACGTCGACCCGGCCGCCGCAATTCAGCAGGGTAAAGTGGAAAGCTCGAAAGACTTTCTTATCGCTACCCTGAAACCACGCTAAGGAGTGCATGATGACGACTAAACGCAAAGCCTACGTGCGGCCTGTGCCGTCCACCTGGTGGAAAAACCTGCCGTTTTATCGCTTCTATATGCTGCGTGAAGGCACGGCGGTACCGGCGGTCTGGTTCAGCCTTGAGTTAATGTATGGCGTTTTTGCCCTTAAACACGGGCCGGAAACCTGGGCGAACTTTGTCGGTTTCCTGCAAAACCCAATCATCGTGGTTCTGAACCTGATCGCGCTCGCGGCGGCGCTACTTCATACCAAAACCTGGTTTGAACTGGCGCCAAAAGCGGCAAACATCATCATTAAAGACGAAAAAATGGGGCCGGAGCCAGTCATTAAAGGGCTATGGGCAGTGACGATCCTGGTCACTGTTGTCATTCTGTTTGTCGCACTGTTCTGGTAAGGAGACTACTGTGATCAATCCAAATCCAAAACGTTCAGACGAGCCGGTCTTCTGGGGCCTGTTTGGCGCAGGCGGCATGTGGAGTGCCATCATCGCCCCGGTGATCATCCTGCTGGTCGGCATTATGCTGCCGCTGGGGCTGTTTCCGGGCGATGCGCTGAGCTACGAGCGCGTGCTGGCGTTTGCGAGCAGCTTTATTGGCCGCGTGTTCATCTTCCTGATGATCGTCCTGCCGCTGTGGTGCGGCCTGCACCGCATTCACCATGCGATGCATGACCTGAAAATCCATGTGCCGAGCGGTAAATGGGTGTTCTACGGGCTGGCAACCATCCTGACCGTGGTGACGCTGATTGCCGTGGTCACTATCTGACGCTTCTGGCCCGCCATCCGGCGGGCCTTTTATTTCTGCATCTTTCCCACCAGCCACAGGGCAAATTCACGCATTGCGGACGTTTCAGCCCGCGACTGCAGTCTCGTTAACCAGTAACTGCCCAGATCAATTTGCGTTGTAAACGGCTGCACGATGCGCTCGCTGTTCAGCAAATGGGTAAACATATCGACAGGCGCAATGGCAATGCCCATACCTGCCTGTGCGGCTTCCAGCATGGTGACAGACGAATCAAACACCATCACCCGGTGCGTTGGCGACGGAGGATGCTCGCCTGCCGCCTGCATCCACGCCGACCATTCGTCGCGTCGGTAAGAGCGCAGCAGGGTAAACTTCAGGATGTCGGCCGGAGACTGGAGCACGGCGGCGATTTCGGGCGAGCAAAGCGGCGCCAGCGGCGCAGGGCACAGGAATTGCGCCTCGGTGCCGTGCCACGCCCCACCGCCGTAGCGGATCGTATAATCAAGCCCTTCAGCAGCCGGATCGACGCGGTTGTTATGGGTGGAAAGGTGAAGATCGATATGCGGATAACAGCGGCGAAAGTCCGCGAGATGAGAGAACAGGATACCCGTGGCGAAAGTCCCTACTACCCCAATTTTTAGCTTCTCCTGAGCGCGCTGGCTGGCAAAGCGATCCAGCATTCCGGCGATACGATCGAATGAATCATTCAGCACCGGCAGCAGATTTTCACCCTCGGTTGTCAGCATCAGGCCGCGCGAGACGCGGACAAACAGCTGGCAATTCAGATGCTGCTCCAGCGCCTTAACGTGCTGGCTGATGGCGGAATGGGTGACGTTCAGCTCTATCGCGGCATGCGTAAAACTGAGGTGCCGGGCGGCCGCTTCGAAGGCGCGAAGCGAATTAAGCGGAAGATAGCTGCGGGTCATTGTTCCATCCGTTAGAAAAATTAACAGCTCATGCTAAATTTAACCGTTTGTCAGCCATAGTCAAATCCAACAGACTACAGCGGTCTGCCGGGCCCGGACACTCCCTTGACCTGCTATTATGGAAGATAATTGATGATGAAAAAATTCCTTTGCTGCGCCCTGCTGCTCAGCACATCCTGCTCTGTACTCGCCGCGCCGATGTCGGAAAAACAGCTGGCTGACGTGGTAGAACGTAACGTTACGCCCCTGATGAAAGCGCAGGGTATTCCAGGCATGGCGGTGGCCGTGATTTATCAGGGCCAGCCACACTACTTTACCTTTGGAAAGGCCGATATCGCGGCGAACAAACCCGTCACCCCGCAAACCCTGTTCGAGCTGGGCTCTATAAGTAAAACCTTCACCGGCGTGCTGGGGGGCGATGCTATTGCCCGCGGCGAAATTTCGCTGGGCGATCCGGTAACCAAATATTGGCCTGATCTGACCGGCAAGCAGTGGCAAGGGATTCGCATGCTGGATCTGGCAACCTACACCGCCGGTGGCCTGCCTTTACAGGTGCCCGATGAGGTTACAGATAACGCTTCCCTGCTGCGCTTCTATCAAAACTGGCAGCCTCAGTGGAAGCCGGGCACAACGCGTCTTTACGCCAACTCCAGCATCGGTCTTTTTGGCGCGCTGGCGGTCAAACCTTCCGGCATGAGCTATGAGCAGGCCATGACGACGCGGGTCTTTAAGCCGCTCAAGCTGGATCATACCTGGATTAACGTTCCGAAAGCGGAGGAGACGCATTACGCCTGGGGATATCGTGACGGTAAAGCGGTCCACGTTTCACCGGGCATGCTGGATGCAGAGGCATATGGCGTGAAAACCAACGTGCAGGATATGGCGAGCTGGGTGATGGCCAATATGGCCCCTGACGCACTGCAGGATACGTCCCTGAAGCAAGGCATTACGCTGGCGCAGTCTCGCTACTGGCGCGTGGGTGCCATGTATCAGGGGTTAGGTTGGGAGATGCTTAACTGGCCGGTCGATGCCAAAACCGTCGTCGGAGGCAGTGATAACAAGGTGGCGCTGGCACCGTTGCCTGCGAGAGAAGTGAATCCACCCGTTCCCCCGGTTAAGGCCTCATGGGTGCACAAAACGGGCTCCACCGGCGGGTTTGGCAGCTACGTGGCCTTTATTCCTGAAAAGCAGCTCGGCATTGTGATGCTGGCGAATAAAAGCTATCCGAACCCGGCGCGAGTTGAGGCGGCATACCGTATCCTCGACGCGCTGCAGTAAAACATTGCCGGGTAGCGCTGCGCTTACCCGGCGAAACACACCGCACAAAAAGCACATTTTCCTTGCCGTCATCTACACTTAACAAAAAACAGTAAGGAAACTCCTATGCGCATTTTGCCTGTTATCGCCGCGGTGACAGCCGCGTTTTTAGTGGTGGCCTGCAGTTCCCCTACCCCACCTCCTGGCGTTACCGTCGTCACGCCTTTTGATGCACAACGCTTCCTTGGAACATGGTATGAAATCGCGCGCCTCGACCATCGGTTTGAGCAGGGCTTAGAGAAGGTTACTGCTAATTACAGCCCAATGGATGATGGCGGTATTCAGGTGATCAACCGGGGCTATAATCCCGATCGGGAGATGTGGCAGCAGTCGGTCGGGAAAGCCTACTTCACTGGCGACCCGCGACGGGCCGCGCTCAAAGTCTCTTTCTTCGGCCCGTTTTATGGCGGCTATAACGTAATAGCACTCGACAGAGAGTACCGTCACGCGCTGGTCTGCGGGCCGGATCGCGACTATCTGTGGATACTTTCCCGCACGCCAACTATTTCGTCAGAAATGAAACAGCAGATGCTGGACGTCGCGACCCGACAGGGGTTTGATGTGTCGAAACTTATTTGGGTAAAACAGCCCCGTTAATGGGTACTGAGCTTCAGCCCAATGATACCGGCAACAATCAGAGCGAGGCTGGCAATGCGCGCCAGGCTCGCTGACTCACCCAGCAGCAGAATGCCGGTAATGGCCGCGCCTACGGCACCGATCCCCGTCCAGACGGCATAGGCAGTTCCCACGGGCAGAGAACGCATTGCCCACGATAGCAGAACAATGCTCACGATCATCGCCGTAACGGTAATAACGCTGGGCGTCAGGCGGGTAAATCCGTGGGTGTACTTGAGACCAATCGCCCATACCACTTCGAGCAGACCAGCAATAAAGAGAATAATCCAGGACATCTCGGGCTCCTTAACTTAAAAACAGTTGGGGCCGTCCCCGATGAAGGAAGCGCTTACGGGTCGTCCCGCAAGGCAGATAACACCCCATATTTTGGTTAGCGTGTGATTTTTTTTCAATCATTTTCTGATGAACGCGTTAAGCCCAGAAATAGCCGCAGTATGGCACGGAGTTCAGGCATTTATAGCTCATCGGACTTCTCTATGATGATGTGCTTTCTGATGGCAGGAAGCCAAACCACTAGCCGACTGCGAATAAAATATGTTCAAGATTCTTTTGATTGACCGTTGTCACTTCACCCGCACCGGGTTTGAAGCATGGCTCAATCATTCCGGTTTGTTCCCAGGGCACTACGTTGTGACCGGGCTGAACAATCTATTCCTCGCCAGGGAGCACATTCTGCAATGGAAACCTGAGCTGGTCATCGCTGACCTGTATGGTTTCAGGCAGGATATTCACCATTTCCAGCAACTCTCTTCTTTGCTGAATGCCAGCGAAAAATTACCTTTTATTATGCTGCAATCGGAAGAGGACAAGGACCTGGCGACCTGGCTCGGGAACTTCCCGGTCTGGTCTTCGCTAATAAAAAATGCCCCTCTTGAGGAAATCGCGACGGTTATCAATGACGCGTTAATTTCGCGCGCAAGCACGTACCGCCCGACGGTGGCCGCCCCCTTGCTGACACGACAGGAGGAGAAAGTGTTGACGTTATGGATGGACGGCGCGAGCAACCAAAAGATAGCCGCTCACCTGAGCATTAACGGAAAAACGGTTTATACCTATAAACGCAATATCCGCATGAAGCTGCATATGGATACACGCTTTTCACCGTTTTTATCCCTGCAGGAAGCAGAGAATTGACGGTACGGTGAAACTCACGTGCCGTACCGTCCATGCTTCATTAGTTCTGAGCTTTAGTTGCTGCACCAGAAATCGCGTTACCACCGTCGGAGATATCTTCCCCTACGCCGCGGGTGGTATTACATGCAGTCAACACGGAGGAAAGCACGAGGACAGAAAAGATCGCTGCAATTGTTTTCTTAACCATAATATCTTCCTTTTATAGCCAAAGTTGTTTTGTGTATAGCAACTTAAGAATAGACAAGATCCCGCCGATTGACGGAAAAGGAAGCAATTTTAGGAAAATTAGACGGACTTAGCTGGCTGCGTGAGAAATGATATGACCGAGGTCCTGGATATCTTCCCCCATGCCACGGGCAGTGTTACAGCCGGAAAGCAGTACGCTGGAGAGCGCTAACAGAAGCAGAATTTTAACGGTACGTTTCATCATCCCTGCCTGCAAAAATCAGGCGCAGCGGGCGCTGCGCCTTGAATCATGACGTAAATTACTTCACGCGGGATACGTATTCGCCGGAGCGAGTATCCACTTTGATCACTTCACCGATCTGTACGAACAGCGGTACTTTCACCACAGCGCCGGTGGAGAGCGTTGCTGGCTTGCCGCCAGTACCCGCGGTGTCACCTTTCAGACCTGGATCGGTTTCAACGATTTCCAGCTCAACAAAGTTTGGTGGGGTAACGGCGATAGGCTGGCCGTTCCACAGGGTCACGATGCACTCAGCCTGATCCAGCAGCCACTTCGCGTTATCGCCAATAGCTTTCGCGTCAGCAGACAGCTGCTCGAAGGTTTCGTTGTTCATGAAGTGCCAGAACTCACCGTCGTTGTACAGGTAAGTCAGGTTCATATCGACAACATCTGCGCCTTCAGCGGAGTCAGTAGATTTGAAGGTTTTCTCAACACGGGTGCCGGTCAGCAGGCGGCGCAGCTTAACGCGTGCGAATGCCTGACCTTTACCTGGTTTAACGAATTCGCTGGCTTCAACCGCGTACGGTTCGCCGTCCATCATGATTTTAAGACCAGCACGAAAATCGTTGCTATAGTACGTTGCCATAAGGCCCTCTAAATTTGTTAACTGGTAGCTAAGCCACAAAATGGCGCATATTGTAACCCTAAACACCCCATCCAGAGAAGATTGGTTATCGCAACTTGCCGATGTAATCACCAGTCCTGATGAATTGCTGCGTCTTTTAGACCTCGATCAGCATCCGGAGTTGCTTGCTGGCCGTGAGGCAAAGCGACTTTTCGCCCTGCGTGTTCCCCGCGCGTTTGTTGCGCGCATGGAAAAAGGCAACCCTGACGATCCTTTATTAAAACAAACTCTTACGTCGCAGGATGAGTTTATTACAGCGCCGGGCTACAGCACCGATCCGCTGGAAGAGCAAAACAGCGTGGTGCCGGGTTTACTGCACAAATATCTCAATCGCGCCCTGCTGCTGGTAAAAGGCGGCTGTGCGGTAAATTGTCGTTACTGCTTCCGTCGGCACTTCCCGTATGCCGAAAACCAGGGAAATAAGCGCAACTGGCAGGTTGCGCTGGACTATATCGCCGCCCATCCAGAGCTGGATGAGATTATTTTTTCCGGCGGTGACCCGCTGATGGCAAAAGATCATGAACTGGACTGGCTTTTGACGCAGCTTGAAGCCATCCCGCACATCAAACGTCTGCGCATTCACAGCCGTTTACCGATTGTCATTCCGGCACGTATCACTGACGGCCTGGTTGCACGCCTGGAGCAGTCACGTCTACAGGTGCTGCTGGTAAACCATATCAACCACGCAAACGAGATCGACGATGAATTTCGCGCGGCGATGGCGCGTCTGCGTAAGGCGGGCGTGACGCTGCTCAACCAGAGCGTATTGTTGCACGGCGTGAACGACAGCGCCCGGGTGCTGGCCGATCTCAGCAATGCCTTGTTTGACGCAGGCGTGATGCCCTATTACCTGCACGTGCTGGATCGCGTGCAGGGCGCGGCGCATTTCATGGTGACGGATGAGGAAGCCCGACAGATTATGCGCGAGCTGTTAACGCTGGTTTCAGGTTATATGGTGCCGAAGCTGGCACGCGAGATTGGCGGAGAGCCGAGTAAGACGCCGCTGGATTTGCAACTGCGGCAGCGCTAAAAGGCAGGTGGCGCTACGCTTACCTGCCCTACGAGGTGGGGCGCAGCGCCATCAGCAAGTAAACTCAGTTCGGGCACTTATAGACCTGGCCGCTCATCTGGCTGGCCGTTGGCACGAAGCTGGAGAGCATTCCTTGCGTCGGGCTGCTCACGCCGTAAATCACGTTCCCCCCCATTGCAGCAGCCTGGTTACGCAGTGCATTCGCCGCGCCGCGCATAGAGCCACCTTCTTCACCGTGCTGACCCGACATCCAGTTACTTTGTTCACCGGTGGCCGTGCCTAACAGCTGGCATTCGCTGCCTGGCTTATCTTCCACAAAGCGAACGCCCTGGCCCGCTGCCGACAGTTCATTGCTGGAGCTACAACCCGCCAGCAGCAACGCTGCTCCTACGATCCCTGCACAGACTTTTACGCGCATGTTATTCCTCGTTTTCAATAAGCTGGACAGTAATTGTCCGTGTGTAAATCTTATACCTAAAAGATGACTAAAAGAAAAATCCCCGCGCATTTCTGCGAGCCGGATTCCGTACATCACTCCTCCGACATCTTAAATGAATTCTGATAATGCCCTTTGGGATATCGTGTTTTAGCCCTCGATCGTTTTTAGTGTTGCGACGTACAACTTTTGTACGCGATTAAAACAGGGGGTTTCATGAGTGCATCATCCTCAGGAGAGGAAAAGGTAACATGGGTGGGCTATCTGGCGTTTGTGCTCACCATCGTATTTTTCTCAGGCTTTTTCGCCAAAAGTACCGAATGGTGGCGCGTGCTGGATTTTACCGTCCTAAACGGCAGCTTCGGTCCGGTGAACGGCGCGCTCACGTTTCGCGGTGAGGGCGGCACGGGGGCGAAAGACGGTTTCTTATTTGCCCTTGAACTGGCGCCTTCGGTCATTTTATCGCTCGGGATCATTGCCGTCACCGAGGGGCTGGGCGGGCTGCGTGCCGCGCAACAGCTGATGACGCCCATTTTGCGCCCACTGCTTGGCGTACCGGGCGTCTGCTCTCTGGCCCTCATCGCCAACCTGCAAAATACCGATGCCGCAGCAGGGATGACCAAAGAGTTGACCGACGAAGGGGCTATTACCGATCGCGAGCGCGCCATTTTCGCCACCTTCCAGACCAGCGGTAGCGCCATCATTACCAACTATTTTTCTTCCGGCGCCGCACTCTTCACGTTTATTACCGTCCCGGTAATCACGCCGCTGGCCGTCATACTGATGTTTAAATTTGTTGGCGCGAACCTCCTGCGTCTGTGGATCGCTCACATGGAAGATCGTCGTATTCAGGAGGAAAAAAATGATCGCCCAGCCGCGTAAAAATATCATGGACATGTTTATCGATGGCGCCCGCCGAGGCTTTACCATCGCCACCACCAGCCTGCTGCCGAACGTGGTTATGGCGTTTGTCATCATTCAGGCGCTCAAGGTGACCGGCCTGCTGGATATTGTTGGCAATATTTGCGAGCCGATTATGGCACTGTGGGGGCTTCCGGGCGCGGCGGCAACGGTCCTGCTGGCCTCGGTGATGAGTATGGGCGGCGGCGTGGGGGTTTGCGCCAGCCTGGTGGCTGCCGGCACGCTCAACGGCCACGATGCCACCGTTCTGCTGCCCGCCATCTATCTGATGGGCAATCCGGTGCAAAACACCGGCCGCTGCCTGGGCACCGCAGGCGTTAACCCGAAGTATTATCCACACATCATTACCGTCTGCGTCATTAACGCCCTGCTCTCAATGTGGGTAATGCAGCTACTCTTCTGAGGAGATAAAAATGGATTTTTCAGTGCTGGAACCCCATCTTTTCCGCAATGTGCACCTTTACGCGCCGGAGGATCGGGGACGTTGCGATCTGCTGATCGCCGGGGGAAAAATCGTCGCGATTGAAAAAACGGATCGCGCAGCAATGCGGCTTAACTGTCCTGAAACCGATCTCGCCGGGGCGGTGGTTTGCCCGGGCTTTATCGATCAGCACGTACACCTGATCGGCGGCGGCGGTGAAGCCGGTCCGCACACCCGGACGCCGGAGGTACGGTTGTCCGCGCTGGTGGCGGCGGGCATCACCTCCGTTGTTGGCCTGCTGGGTACCGACGGCGTGACCCGCCATCCCGAATCTCTGCTGGCAAAAACGCGGGCGCTTGAGCATGAAGGGATCAGCGCGTGGATGCTGACAGGCGCATACGGGCTGCCTTCTCCGACGATTACCGGCAGCATCGAAAAGGATGTGGCGCTGATTGATAAAATCATCGGCGTGAAATGCGCGATTTCCGACCATCGCTCTTCCGCACCAGCGGATGACCAGCTCGCGAATATGGCCGCCCAGTCGCGCGTCGGCGGGCTGCTGGGCGCCAAAGCGGGCATATCCGTGTTTCACCTCGGCAACAGCCCGAAGCTGCTGGAGCCCCTGCTTAACATCCTGAAAAACGCCGACGTGCCACGCACGAAGCTGCTGCCAACCCACGTTAACCGCGACCAGGCGCTGTTCCTCGCCGCGCTGGATTATGCACGTGATGGGGGCTATATCGACATCACCACCAGCATCAGTGAGCCCATTGATGCCGCCACCGCCATCGCGACGGCCCGTGAAGCGCAGGTGCCGTTTAACCGGCTTACGCTCAGCTCGGACGGTAACGGCAGCCAACCGAATTTTGACGCGAACGGTAATCTGGTGGGCATTGGCGTAGCCGGGTTCGAATCTCTGCCTCAGACGCTGCAGCAACTGGTCAGCCGGTATCACCTGCCGCTGGAGGAGGCGCTTCTGCCGTTTACGCGTAACGTAGCGGAGTTTCTCGGGCTGGAGCATAAGGGGCGGCTCGCGCCCGGATGCGATGCCGATTTCCTGGTGCTGACGGATGACCTGAAGATCCGCGAGGTCTGGGCGAAAGGCCGCCAGATGGTGCGCGAAGGCGCAGCATGCGTGAAGGGAACATTTGAGTAGCGGCAATAAAAAACCCCGGACATTTCTGCCCGGGGTTCGTTCTGAGAGGTTCAGAACAACATGATTACATCATGCCGCCCATTCCACCCATGCCGCCCATACCAGCAGCACCTAAGTCAGGCGCGTCACCTTTTGGCAGGTCGGTTACCATGCACTCGGTCGTGATCATCAGGCCAGCTACAGATGCCGCGTACTGCAGAGCAGAACGGGTCACTTTAGTTGGGTCCAGGATACCGAAGTCGATCATGTTGCCGTATTCTTCAGTTGCCGCGTTGTAACCGTAGTTACCTTCACCCGCTTTCACGTTGTTCGCAACCACAGATGGCTCTTCACCGGCGTTGGAAACGATCTGACGCAGAGGAGCTTCCATTGCGCGCAGCGCAACTTTGATACCCACGTTCTGGTCTTCGTTCTGAGCGGTCAGGCCAGCCAGCTTAGCGGCTACACGTACCAGCGCGACACCACCACCAGCAACTACGCCTTCTTCTACCGCAGCACGGGTCGCGTGCAGGGCATCGTCAACGCGTGCTTTCTTCTCTTTCATTTCAACTTCGGTCGCCGCACCAACTTTGATTACCGCAACGCCGCCAGCCAGTTTCGCTACGCGCTCCTGCAGTTTTTCACGGTCGTAATCAGAAGTGGCTTCTTCGATCTGCTTACGGATCTGACCAACACGGCCCTGAATAGCGGCTTCTTCACCCACACCGTCGATGATGGTGGTGGTGTCTTTGTTGATCACAACGCGTTTCGCCTGACCCAGGTCTTCCAGGGTCGCTTTTTCCAGCTCCATACCGATCTCTTCGGAGATCACGGTACCACCGGTCAGGGTTGCGATATCCTGCAGCATTGCTTTACGGCGATCGCCGAAGCCAGGTGCTTTAACCGCAGCCACTTTCACGATGCCGCGCATGGTGTTAACCACCAGGGTCGCCAGCGCTTCGCCTTCAACATCTTCAGCGATGATAACCAGCGGCTTGCCTGCTTTCGCAACGGCTTCCAGCACTGGCAGCATTTCGCGGATGTTGGAGATCTTTTTGTCAGCCAGAAGGATGAACGGGCTTTCCAGCTCAACAGCGCCAGTTTCTGGCTTGTTGATGAAGTATGGGGACAGGTAACCGCGGTCGAACTGCATACCTTCAACCACGTCCAGTTCGTCTTCCAGACCGGTACCGTCTTCAACGGTGATCACGCCTTCTTTACCGACTTTATCCATCGCTTCAGCGATCAGTTTACCTACGGTTTCGTCGGAGTTAGCGGAGATAGTACCAACCTGAGCAATGGCTTTAGAGTCAGAGCACGGTACGGACAGCGCTTTCAGTTCTTCAACAGCGGATGCGACAGCTTTGTCGATACCACGTTTCAGATCCATTGGGTTCATGCCCGCAGCAACGGCTTTCAGGCCTTCAGTGATGATAGCCTGCGCCAGTACGGTCGCGGTGGTGGTACCGTCGCCTGCAGCGTCGTTCGCTTTAGAGGCAACTTCTTTCACCATCTGCGCGCCCATGTTTTCGAACTTGTCTTCCAGCTCGATTTCACGTGCAACGGAAACACCATCTTTGGTGATGGTTGGCGCGCCGAAGGATTTATCCAGCACTACGTTACGGCCTTTCGGGCCCAGGGTCACTTTAACTGCATCTGCCAGTACGTTTACGCCGCGGAGCATTTTTACACGAGCGTCGTTACCGAATTTTACGTCTTTAGCTGCCATGTTCTTATTTCCTCAAATTCTCGTGCGTAAATTACGCTTCAACAATTGCCAGAATGTCGCTCTCGGACATGATCAACACTTCTTCATTGTCGATCTTCTCGGATTTCACGCCGTAGCCATCGTTGAAAATTACGATGTCACCAACTTTAACGTCCAGCGGCTGCACAGTTCCGTTTTCCAGGATGCGGCCCTTACCGACAGCGATGATTTCGCCACGCGTTGATTTGGCTGCTGCAGAACCGGTCAGAACGATGCCGCCAGCAGACTTGGTTTCAACTTCTTTACGTTTGACGATCACACGATCATGTAACGGACGAATACTCATTGATAGCTCTCCTTTGAGAAAGTCATTATCAGTTATGGATGACGCCGGCCCGCATGCGGTTTTCCGACTAGTGCCCTGAGAGATGGGGATAGCTTTTTCCCCCTTCAAGGGGGAATCGAAAAAAAATTTGCGAAAGTGTTACCATCCACTCTCTTTTGATGGTGGCAGGGCAAGGTAAATGAGTGGACTCAGGCAGGAGCTGGGGCTGGCGCAGGGCGTTGGCCTGCTTTCAACCTCCTTGTTAGGTACCGGCGTGTTTGCCGTACCGGCACTGGCGGCGCTGGTCGCCGGAAATAACAGTCTTTGGGCATGGCCGGTGCTGATCCTGCTGGTGTTCCCGGTGGCGATTGTGTTTGCCATACTCGGGCGGCACTTCCCCAGCGCGGGCGGCGTGGCGCATTTTGTCGGCATGGCGTTTGGTCCGCGCATGGAGCGCGTAACCGGCTGGCTGTTTTTGTCGGTAATACCCGTTGGCCTTCCGGCAGCCCTGCATATCGCCACCGGCTTTGGACAGGCGCTGTTTGGCTGGCACGACGAGCAACTGCTGCTGGCTGAGTTGGGTACGCTGGCGATCGTCTGGTGGGTGGGCTCGCGCGGAGCCAATTCAAGCGCGAATCTGCAAACGCTGGTTGCAGCGTTGATCGTCGTGCTGATCGTCGCCATCTGGTTTGCGGGTAACATTACCGTAGCAGATATCCCCTTCCCTGCGATAAACGATATCGACCATTCACAGCTTTTCGCTGCGTTATCCGTCATGTTCTGGTGTTTTGTTGGCCTTGAAGCGTTCGCTCACCTGGCATCCGAGTTTAAACAGCCCGAGCGTGATTTTCCCCGCGCTCTAATGATTGGTTTACTGCTGGCGGGCACCGTATATTGGGCCTGTACCGTGCTGGTGCTGCACTTCAAAGCGTTCGGCGAAGATAAAGCCGCCGCCGCATCGCTACCGGGTATCGTGGTTAAACTTTTCGGCGTGAAGGCGCTATGGGTGGCCTGTGTGATTGGCTATCTCGCCTGCTTTGCCAGCCTCAACATTTATATCCAGAGCTTCGCCCGTCTGGTGTGGTCACAGGCGCGCTACAAACCTGAGAGCCGCCTCGCGCGGTTGTCTAAACGTCAACTCCCGATGAATGCGCTGAATGCGGTGCTGGGCTGCTGCGTCCTGAGCTCGCTGGGTATTTATCTTCTCGACATCAACCTCGATGCTCTAATTATCTACGCCAACGGTATTTTCATCATGATCTACCTGCTGTGCATGCTGGCGGGCTGTCGTCTGCTGAAAGGTCGCTATAAAGCACTGGCGGTCGTCGGGGGCGTGCTGTGCCTGCTGTTATTGGCGATGGTGGGATGGAAGAGTGCGTACGCCATCGTCATGCTGGCGGGGCTGTGGGCGTTTTTACCGAAGCGGAAAAATCCGTAGGCCCGGTAAGCGAAGCCACCGGGCAAAAAAATTATCGATCGTCTTTATGGTCTAAACGGTCGCGCTGTTCATCCTTGCGCTGATACTCCCCTTCGAAGGTATCGCCTGGCCCTGTGCTGAACCCGCCGCCCGGCATGCGGCTGAAGCGCAGGTGCGGCAGCAGCTTCATGGTCAGGTGCTTCTGCACCGGCGGCAACAGCAACAGCAGGCCGAGGAAGTCGGTGAAGAACCCCGGCAGGATCAGCAGCAGGCCAGCAATAATCAGCGACACGCTTTTGATCATCTCTTCAGCCGGGCTTTCGCCTGCGGCCATCTTCTGCTGCATTATCAGGAAATTTTTGAAACCCTGATTACGCACCAGCGACATGCCGATGACGGAGGTGAAGATCACCAGAATCAGCGTCAGCAGGACGCCCAGCACGTGAGCTACCTGAATGAAAATAGAAATCTCAATGTAAACATAGAGAAAGAAAGCAATAAACGGTATCCAGCGCACTGGCATCTCCTGTGTGGCAGGTGCCATCTGGCCCCTGTCTGAATGTGTTCGCGTCACGCGTCTGTAAGAGATGGAGACGGTTAGCCAAAATTCAATCGGTTTGCACGGATATTTTTTTCGGAAATATTAAAGCGGTGACACATTTCACAGATTAATAATTATCATGGAATCGGGTCGATAATAAGTGATCCAGCTTACGGCAATTCGCTATCATCAGCATATGATCTCGAACATCTGGCCGATTGAGGGAATAATCGTCGGTCAGAAAATATTCAAAACCACATATATGTTGTGTGTTTAGTACAATCCATCGGCAGCTTGAAAAGAAGGTTCACATGTTAAACAACATTCGTATCGAAGAAGACTTGTTGGGTACCAGGGAAGTTCCAGCGGATGCCTACTATGGTGTTCACACTCTGAGAGCGATTGAAAACTTCTACATCAGCAACAGCAAAATCAGCGATATCCCTGAGTTTGTCCGTGGCATGGTGATGGTGAAGAAAGCCGCAGCGCTGGCGAACAAAGAGCTGCAAACCATTCCTAAAAGCGCGGCAAATGCGATTATCGCTGCCTGCGATGAAGTGCTGAACAACGGCAAATGCATGGACCAGTTCCCGGTTGACGTCTATCAGGGCGGCGCGGGTACCTCCGTCAACATGAATACCAACGAAGTACTGGCAAACATCGGCCTTGAGCTGATGGGCCACCAGAAAGGTGAATACCAGTACCTCAACCCGAACGACCACGTTAACAAATGCCAGTCCACCAACGACGCCTACCCAACCGGCTTCCGTATCGCGGTGTATGCCTCCGTGGTCAAACTGGTCGACGCGATCAACCAACTGGGCGATGGCTTCCAGCGTAAGGCCGTTGAGTTCCAGGACATTCTGAAAATGGGCCGTACCCAGCTGCAGGACGCGGTGCCAATGACCCTCGGTCAGGAATTCCACGCGTTTAACGTGCTGCTTAACGAAGAGACCAAAAACCTGCTGCGCACCTCCGAGCTGCTGCTGGAAGTGAACCTGGGCGCCACCGCCATCGGTACGCGTCTGAACACCCCGGATGGCTATCAGCAGCTGGCAGTTCAGAAGCTGGCGGAAGTGTCTAACCTGCCTGTGGTGCCTGCGGAAGACCTGATTGAAGCCACATCCGACTGCGGCGCGTACGTAATGGTACACAGCGCCCTGAAACGTCTGGCGGTGAAACTGTCCAAAATCTGTAATGACCTGCGCCTGCTCTCCTCCGGCCCGCGCGCTGGCCTGAACGAAATCAACCTGCCAGAGTTGCAGGCGGGTTCTTCCATTATGCCAGCCAAAGTTAACCCGGTAGTGCCAGAAGTGGTGAACCAGGTTTGCTTCAAGGTGATTGGTAACGACACCACCGTGACCATGGCCTCCGAAGCCGGTCAGCTGCAGCTGAACGTGATGGAGCCGGTGATTGGCCAGGCGATGTTTGAATCCATTCACATCCTGACTAATGCCTGCTACAACCTGCTGGAAAAATGCATTAACGGCATCACCGCGAATAAAGAAGTCTGTGAAGGCTATGTTTATAACTCCATCGGGATCGTTACTTACCTCAACCCGTTCATCGGCCACCACAACGGTGACATCGTTGGTAAGATTTGCGCCGAAACCGGTAAGAGCGTGCGTGAAGTCGTGCTGGAGCGTGGACTGTTGACCGAAGCCGAGCTGGACGATATCTTCTCGGCCCAGAACCTGATGCATCCGGCATATAAAGCGAAACGATATACCGATGAAAGCGAACAGTAACAGTTCAGGCTAGGCTTCCGAAAGGCACGTCACTTGTGACGTGCCTTTTTTCTTTTTAGGCGTTACCTAAATACAACAATTCAATATCAACTTGTTAATAAGCAAGGCAGGTCTTTATGTTTGGAGCAGAACTCGTCATCGTCCTGTTGGCGATTTATTTGGGCGCGCGGCTCGGGGGTATCGGCATTGGTTTTGCCGGCGGTCTCGGGGTGCTCGTGCTTACCCTTATCTTTCAGATTAAACCCGGCGCAATCCCTTTTGACGTTATCGAAATCATCATGGCGGTTATTGCCGCTATTGCGGCCATGCAGGTGGCGGGCGGTATGGACTACCTGGTGAGCCTGGCGGAGCGCATGCTGCGCCGCCATCCGAAATACATCACCTTCCTTGCCCCGCTGGTGACCTGGTTTATGACCATTCTCGCGGGAACCGGCCACACGGCGTTCTCCACGCTGCCGGTGATCACCGAGGTGGCAAAAGAACAGGGGATCCGCCCGTCTCGTCCGCTTTCTATTGCCGTGGTGGCGTCGCAGATTGCGATCACCGCGTCGCCAATCTCAGCCGCCGTAGTCTTCTTCGCGGGTATCCTTGAGCCGATGGGCGTGAGCTACCTGACGCTGCTGGCGATCTGTATTCCAGTCACGCTGATTGCGGTGATGATTACCGCAGTGCTGTGTAACTTCCTGGGTGCCGAGCTGAAAGACGATCCGGTTTACCAGGAGCGTCTGGCAAAAGGTGAAGTGAGCCTGCGCGGTAGCCAGGTATTCGAGCTGAAGCCGCACGCGAAACGCTCCGTGCTGCTGTTCCTGATCGGTATCGTCGCCGTGATGTTCTACGCGACCGCCATCAGCGACACCGTGGGGCTGATCCAGAACCCGGTGCTGCCACGTAACGAAGCGATTGTGGTATTCATGCTGACCATCGCCACGCTGATTAGCATCACCTGTAAAATTGACACCAGCGAAGTGCTGAACGCCAGCACCTTCAAATCCGGTATGAGCGCCTGCGTGTGCGTACTGGGCGTGGCGTGGCTCGGTGACACCTTCGTGAAAGCGCACATCAGCGACATCCAGACCGTTGCCGGCGACCTGCTGCACAACTACCCGTGGCTGCTGGCGGTGGTACTGTTCTTTGCCGCGACGCTGCTTTACTCTCAGGCTGCCACCACCAAAGCGCTGATGCCTGCGGCACTGATGCTGGGCGTGACGCCGCTGACGGCGATTGCCTCTTTTGCGGCGGTTTCTGCGCTGTTCGTTCTGCCCACCTACCCAACCCTGCTGGCCGCGGTTGAGATGGACGATACCGGCTCAACCCGCATCGGTAAGTACGTGTTTAACCACGCGTTCCTGATCCCGGGCGTGGTGGCGATTACGCTTTGCGTCGTCCTCGGCTTTATCATTGGCGGCATTGTGCTGTAAACGGTTAGCCGTTGTAAAAATAGTTAAAATCGGGCCGCTCTGCGGCCCGTTTCATTAATGACCAATCGCATGGCGTGATATAGTGAAGACTTTCGTGATGAGGAGGTCGACTTGTGAACACGCCTGATGCTGTTGTCGTACTGTGTACCGCCCCTGATGAAGCCTCTGCCCAGGATCTCGCCGCCAAAGCGCTGGCCGAAAAACTGGCAGCCTGCGTCACGCTGCTCCCCGGCGCGACCTCCCTTTATTACTGGGAAGGCAAGCTGGAGCAGGAGTATGAAGTCCAGATGTTGCTCAAAACCAATCTGGCGAATCAGCAGGCGCTCCTTGACTGCCTCAAGTCTCATCATCCTTATCAAACCCCGGAGCTGCTGGCGCTGCCAGTGGTCCACGGCGATAACGACTATCTCTCATGGCTCAACGCTTCTTTACGCTGATCCTGCTGCTGTGCAGCACGTCAGTATTTGCCGGTTTGTTTGACGCGCCCGGCCGTTCGAACTTTATTCCCGCCGACCAGGCGTTCATTTTCGACTTTCAGCAAAACCAGCACGATCTCAATCTGACCTGGCAGGTGAAAGAGGGTTACTACCTCTACCGCAAGCAGGTCAGCATCACGCCAGCAAAGGCTAACGTTGGCGCATTGCAGATGCCCGCTGGCGAATGGCATGAGGACGAGTTCTACGGTAAAAGTGAAATTTATCGCCAGCGCTTAAGCGTGCCCGTCACGGTGAATCAGGCGGATAAAGATGCCACGCTGACGGTTACGTATCAGGGCTGTGCCGACGCGGGCTTCTGCTACCCTCCTGAAACGAAGGTCGTTCCGCTTACTGAAGTTAAAGCGGCTGCCTCCCCTCTCACCTCAGGCGAGAGGGACAGGGTGAGGGATGAAGGCGAAGCCAAAGCTGCTTCCGATCTGCCGTTCTCAGCACTTTGGGCCTTACTGATTGGTATCGGCATTGCCTTTACCCCTTGTGTCCTGCCGATGTACCCGCTTATCTCCGGGATTGTACTGGGCGGCAAACAGCGCCTTTCTACCGCCCGGGCGCTGCTCCTGGCCTTTATTTATGTGCAGGGCATGGCGCTCACCTATACCGCGCTCGGCCTCGTGGTCGCCGCGGCCGGACTGCAGTTCCAGGCAGCGCTTCAGCACCCTTACGTGCTAATCGGCCTGTCAGCCGTATTTATTCTGCTGGCGCTGTCGATGTTTGGCCTGTTCACGCTTCAGCTGCCCTCTTCGCTGCAAACCCGCTTAACGCTGATGAGCAATCGCCAGCAGGGTGGCTCTGCGGGCGGCGTGTTCGCAATGGGCGCCATCGCCGGGTTGATTTGTTCCCCCTGCACTACAGCACCGCTGAGCGCTATCCTGCTGTACATTGCCCAGAGCGGTAATATGTGGCTCGGCGGGGGTACGCTGTATCTTTACGCGCTGGGGATGGGGCTGCCGCTGATTCTGGTGACGGTGTTTGGCAACCGCCTGCTGCCAAAGAGCGGCCCGTGGATGGAGACGGTGAAAACCGCGTTCGGCTTTGTCATCCTGGCGCTCCCGGTGTTCCTGCTGGAGCGCATCATGGGTGACGCGTGGGGTTTGCGCCTGTGGGCCATGCTCGGCGTGGCGTTCTTCTCCTGGGCGTTTATCGTCAGCCTGGGGGCAAAAAAAGCGTGGATGCGTCTGGTGCAAATTCTCCTGCTCGCCGCCGCGTTGGTGAGCGTGCGCCCGCTTCAGGATTGGGCGTTCGGCTCGCCTGTGGGCCAGACGCAGGCACATTTAAACTTTATACACGTTAAGAACGTCGATGAGCTCAACAGCGCGCTGGCGCAGGCAAAAGGCAAACCGGTGATGCTCGACCTCTATGCCGACTGGTGTGTTGCCTGCAAAGAGTTTGAAAAATACACCTTTAGCGATCCTCAGGTGCAAAATGCCCTGAAAGAGACGGTACTCCTTCAGGCAAACGTCACAGCCAACAATGCGCAGGATAAGGCCCTGCTTAAACACCTTACCGTACTCGGGCTGCCAACCATTCTGTTCTTCAATGAGCAGGGCGAAGAGCTGCCAGAACAGCGTGTAACCGGGTTTATGGACGCAACGGCATTCAGCGCGCATTTGCGCAATCGCCAACCGTAAACAACACTTTAGACGGGACATACCGTTGGGAATAGCGGAGGAGATAACCGTGCAACGCGAAGACGTACTGGGACAAGCCCTGCAACTACTTGAGATTCAAGGGATCGCCAGCACCACGCTTGAGATGGTAGCCGACCGTATCGATTACCCTCTGGATGAGCTTAAGCGCTTCTGGCCGGATAAAGAGGCGCTGCTTTATGATGCCCTACGCTATCTTAGCCAGCAGGTGGATATCTGGCGCAGGCAGCTAATGTTGAATGAAGAGCTGACCGCTGAGCAAAAACTGTTAGCGCGCTACACCGCCCTGACAGAGTGCGTCAGCAACAATCGTTATCCAGGCTGCCTGTTTATTGCTGCCTGTACGTTTTATCCCGATCCTGGCCATCCAATACACCAGCTGGCGGATCAGCAAAAACGTGCGGCGCATGACTTCACCCACGAACTGCTGACAACGCTTGAAGTGGATGACCCGGCAATGGTCGCTAAGCAGATGGAGCTCGTACTGGAGGGTTGTCTGAGCCGCATGCTGGTGAACCGTAGCCAGGCCGATGTGGATACGGCGCACCGCCTTGCGGAAGACATTCTGCGCTTTGCCCAGTGTCGTATGGGCGGGGCGTTAACCTAGACCAGCATGCCCGCCCAGGCGGAGACGAGCAGACATAGCGCCATCAGGCGCTGAAACCGCACCATCGCCACGGTGGTGCGAAACACCCGGTTTACCGCCTTCCCCAGCCACGCCCAGCACATCAGGCACATCACAGAAATCAATAAGAACCATAGCGCCATCAGCGCAATATCTCTTAACGGATGAATGCTCGCGGGAGCAAAAAGACTCACTACTGCCAGCGCCATCATCCACGTTTTCGGATTCACCATCTGCAGCAGCGCTGCGGCTTGCGCGGTGAAGCGATGAGGCGTCTTCTCAGAGAGATTCGCCGCAGGCGCCCGATACAGTTGCCAGCTCATCCAGGTTAGCCACAGCACGCCCGCCCAACTCATTGCCTGGCGTATCAGAGGAAACTGACGCAGCACCTCCCCGGCGCCGGCACCCGATATCAGCACAATCAGACTCGCCGTAATACATCCCCCCAAAATGGCGGGAATGGTATTTTTCACACCAAAGTGCTGGCTGTTAGTGAGAACGAGGATATTCGTCGGGCCGGGCGTTATCGACGCGACAAAGGCAAACAGCAGATAAGGCATCAGACTCACAGATGGCTCCTTTTTTATTAGAGCCATTACTGTGCCGCTATTTTCTGGAAACGTCTGGAAGGTTTGTGCACAACCGGCGGTAGTGGGCAGGGGAAATGCGGTATGCACGCTGGAACCAGCGTCCCAGATGGCTTTGGTCGGCAAAACCGAGCGCTGTAGCCACATTAACAGGCTGTTCGCCGTGCGCCAGCAGCTGTCGCGCCTTTGCCAGACGCAGCTGAATAAGCCAGGCGTGCGGTGCCAGGTTGAACTCGCGCTTAAAGCAGCGCGTCAGCGTAAAGCGATCCGTGCCCGTCTCGCGCGCAAGGTCTGACAACCCCACGTTCTCGCCGATATGCGCATAAAGATAGTCGCGTGCGCGGTGCGCCACGGCAGCGCTCTGTAGCTGCGACGGGAGTTTCTTACGCCAGTGGCAATGGGAGGTGATCTGAGAGAGCAGCTTATCCATTGTACTCTGCTGAACAATTTTCATCTCATCGCTATGCAACGCGTTAAATGTCTCGCCGATAGAACGGACCAGCTGAGGTTCTCGCGTTAGCGTTTGAGCAAAGTGAAGCGAGTAGCGATCCGGCGTGGCCTCATATAATCCACGGAGGGTACGCGTCAGCCACTGCTCGTCAAGATAGAAGGTGAGATAGGTAAAGCCTCCTTCCACAGGCGCGTCGCCGTCGTGAATTTCGCCCGGCTCCAGTAAGAACGCATCACCAGGATGGCTGCGGTGGCGTTCGCGACGACAGTGGAACTGCTGGGTGCCTGAAAGGGTAATCCCGACCAGATAACTATCGTGCCAGTGGGGATCGAAGGCATGGCCTTCGAAGTGCGCTTTAATCGTTTCAATGCCGGTATCCGCATGCTGACGGAGCTCAAGCCAGTCGTTTGCCATACTGCCCTCCTGTTGTCATCAGCATTGCCGCACGGCCCGGTATTGTCTGGAAGATTTGTGCATTTTCACGGTGAAAACGTACAGATTGCCGCAAACTTAAGCAGTTGAACAGCTTTTCCTGAAATAATGTTGACGATAAGGCGCGATTGCGGTTTAATGCGCTCCGTTGCCCGGATAGCTCAGTCGGTAGAGCAGGGGATTGAAAATCCCCGTGTCCTTGGTTCGATTCCGAGTCCGGGCACCACTATTTAAAGAACCCAGCCTATGGCTGGGTTTTTGCTTTTCTGCGTTTATCAAAACCTTACCTTATTTATACCCCTCTATTTCTTCCCGGGAAGATCGTGCGGTTAGCATTTCCCGGTGGCGCTGCGCTTACCGGGCCTGCAAAACCTATAGCCGGATAAGGCGAAGCCGCCACCCGGTATTTTCCGGTGCACAAAGCAAAAAACCCCGCACCTTACGGTACGGGGTTCTTCTTAATTGATGCCTGGCAGTTCCCTACTCTCACATGGGGAGACCCCACACTACCATCGGCGCTACGGCGTTTCACTTCTGAGTTCGGCATGGGGTCAGGTGGGACCACCGCGCTAAAGCCGCCAGGCAAATTCTGTTAATCTGTATCAGGCTGAAAATCTGTCTCTCACCGCCAAAACAGCTTCGGCGTTGTAAGGTTAAGCCTCACGGTTCATTAGTACCGGTTAGCTCAACGCATCGCTGCGCTTACACACCCGGCCTATCAACGTCGTCGTCTTCAACGTTCCTTCAGGAGACTTATAGTCTCAGGGAGAACTCATCTCGGGGCAAGTTTCGTGCTTAGATGCTTTCAGCACTTATCTCTTCCGCATTTAGCTACCGGGCAGTGCCATTGGCATGACAACCCGAACACCAGTGATGCGTCCACTCCGGTCCTCTCGTACTAGGAGCAGCCCCCCTCAATTCTCCAGCGCCCACGGCAGATAGGGACCGAACTGTCTCACGACGTTCTAAACCCAGCTCGCGTACCACTTTAAATGGCGAACAGCCATACCCTTGGGACCTACTTCAGCCCCAGGATGTGATGAGCCGACATCGAGGTGCCAAACACCGCCGTCGATATGAACTCTTGGGCGGTATCAGCCTGTTATCCCCGGAGTACCTTTTATCCGTTGAGCGATGGCCCTTCCATTCAGAACCACCGGATCACTATGACCTGCTTTCGCACCTGCTCGAGCCGTCACTCTCGCAGTCAAGCTAGCTTATGCCATTGCACTAACCTCCTGATGTCCGACCAGGATTAGCTAACCTTCGTGCTCCTCCGTTACTCTTTGGGAGGAGACCGCCCCAGTCAAACTACCCACCAGACACTGTCCGCAACCCGGATTACGGGTCCACGTTAGAACACCAGCCATTAAAGGGTGGTATTTCAAGGACGGCTCCACGCAGACTGGCGTCCACGCTTCAAAGCCTCCCACCTATCCTACACATCAAGGACCAGTGTTCAGTGTCAAGCTATAGTAAAGGTTCACGGGGTCTTTCCGTCTTGCCGCGGGTACACTGCATCTTCACAGCGAGTTCAATTTCACTGAGTCTCGGGTGGAGACAGCCTGGCCATCATTACGCCATTCGTGCAGGTCGGAACTTACCCGACAAGGAATTTCGCTACCTTAGGACCGTTATAGTTACGGCCGCCGTTTACCGGGGCTTCGATCAAGAGCTTCGCGTTGCCGCTAACCCCATCAATTAACCTTCCGGCACCGGGCAGGCGTCACACCGTATACGTCCACTTTCGTGTTTGCACAGTGCTGTGTTTTTAATAAACAGTTGCAGCCAGCTGCTATCTTCGACTGATTTCAGCTCCGTCCGCAGGGACTTCACCTACATATCAGCGTGCCTTCTCCCGAAGTTACGGCACCATTTTGCCTAGTTCCTTCACCCGAGTTCTCTCAAGCGCCTTGGTATTCTCTACCTGACCACCTGTGTCGGTTTGGGGTACGATTTCGTGTTACCTGATGCTTAGAGGCTTTTCCTGGAAGCAGGGCATTTATCACTTCAGCACCGTAGTGCCTCGTCATCACGCCTCAGTGTTAAAGTGAACCGGATTTGCCTGGAACACACACCTACACGCTTAAACCGGGACAACCGTCGCCCGGCTGACATAGCCTTCTCCGTCCCCCCTTCGCAGTAACACCAAGTACAGGAATATTAACCTGTTTCCCATCGACTACGCCTTTCGGCCTCGCCTTAGGGGTCGACTCACCCTGCCCCGATTAACGTTGGACAGGAACCCTTGGTCTTCCGGCGAGCGGGCTTTTCACCCGCTTTATCGTTACTTATGTCAGCATTCGCACTTCTGATACCTCCAGCATGCCTCACAGCACACCTTCGACGGCTTACAGAACGCTCCCCTACCCAACAACACATAGTGTCGCTGCCGCAGCTTCGGTGCATGGTTTAGCCCCGTTACATCTTCCGCGCAGGCCGACTCGACCAGTGAGCTATTACGCTTTCTTTAAATGATGGCTGCTTCTAAGCCAACATCCTGGCTGTCTGTGCCTTCCCACATCGTTTCCCACTTAACCATGACTTTGGGACCTTAGCTGGCGGTCTGGGTTGTTTCCCTCTTCACGACGGACGTTAGCACCCGCCGTGTGTCTCCCGTGATAACATTCTTCGGTATTCGTAGTTTGCATCGGGTTGGTAAGCCGGGATGGCCCCCTAGCCGAAACAGTGCTCTACCCCCGAAGATGAATTCACGAGGCGCTACCTAAATAGCTTTCGGGGAGAACCAGCTATCTCCCGGTTTGATTGGCCTTTCACCCCCAGCCACAGGTCATCCGCTAATTTTTCAACATTAGTCGGTTCGGTCCTCCAGTTAGTGTTACCCAACCTTCAACCTGCCCATGGCTAGATCACCGGGTTTCGGGTCTATACCCTGCAACTTAACGCCCAGTTAAGACTCGGTTTCCCTGCGGCTCCCCTATACGGTTAACCTTGCTACAGAATATAAGTCGCTGACCCATTATACAAAAGGTACGCAGTCACACCACGAAGGTGCTCCCACTGCTTGTACGTACACGGTTTCAGGTTCTTTTTCACTCCCCTCGCCGGGGTTCTTTTCGCCTTTCCCTCACGGTACTGGTTCACTATCGGTCAGTCAGGAGTATTTAGCCTTGGAGGATGGTCCCCCCATATTCAGACAGGATACCACGTGTCCCGCCCTACTCTTCGAGTTCACAACCTGTGTGCTTTCGTGTACGGGACTGTCACCCTGTACCGTGCGACTTTCCAGACGCTTCCACTAACACACAAGCTGATTCAGACTCCGGGCTGCTCCCCGTTCGCTCGCCGCTACTGGGGGAATCTCGGTTGATTTCTTTTCCTCGGGGTACTTAGATGTTTCAGTTCCCCCGGTTCGCCTCGTTAACCTATGTATTCAGTTAACGATAGTGTGTCGAAACACACTGGGTTTCCCCATTCGGACATCGACGGGTCAAAGGTTCATATCACCTCGCCGTCGCTTTTCGCAGATTAGCACGTCCTTCATCGCCTCTGACTGCCAGGGCATCCACCGTGTACGCTTAGTCGCTTAACCTCACAACCCGAAGATGTTTCACTTCTGATTGCGAAAATTTGAGAGACTCGAACACACCTTAAAGATGTGTCGTTTCAATTTTCAGCTTGATCCAGATTTTTAAAGAGCAAATATCTCAAACATGACTCGCAAGTCAGTTTTGAGATATGACGGCAGGTGACTTTCACTCACGAACCAGCAAGTGGCGTCCCCTAGGGGATTCGAACCCCTGTTACCGCCGTGAAAGGGCGGTGTCCTGGGCCTCTAGACGAAGGGGACACTGAAGTCTCAATCGCAAGACGCCTTGCTTTTTACTTTTCATCAGACAATCTGTGTGAGCACTACAAAGGCAGGTTCTTTAAGGTAAGGAGGTGATCCAACCGCAGGTTCCCCTACGGTTACCTTGTTACGACTTCACCCCAGTCATGAATCACAAAGTGGTAAGCGCCCTCCCGAAGGTTAAGCTACCTACTTCTTTTGCAACCCACTCCCATGGTGTGACGGGCGGTGTGTACAAGGCCCGGGAACGTATTCACCGTGGCATTCTGATCCACGATTACTAGCGATTCCGACTTCATGGAGTCGAGTTGCAGACTCCAATCCGGACTACGACGCACTTTATGAGGTCCGCTTGCTCTCGCGAGGTCGCTTCTCTTTGTATGCGCCATTGTAGCACGTGTGTAGCCCTACTCGTAAGGGCCATGATGACTTGACGTCATCCCCACCTTCCTCCAGTTTATCACTGGCAGTCTCCTTTGAGTTCCCGGCCTAACCGCTGGCAACAAAGGATAAGGGTTGCGCTCGTTGCGGGACTTAACCCAACATTTCACAACACGAGCTGACGACAGCCATGCAGCACCTGTCTCAGAGTTCCCGAAGGCACCAAAGCATCTCTGCTAAGTTCTCTGGATGTCAAGAGTAGGTAAGGTTCTTCGCGTTGCATCGAATTAAACCACATGCTCCACCGCTTGTGCGGGCCCCCGTCAATTCATTTGAGTTTTAACCTTGCGGCCGTACTCCCCAGGCGGTCGACTTAACGCGTTAGCTCCGGAAGCCACGCCTCAAGGGCACAACCTCCAAGTCGACATCGTTTACGGCGTGGACTACCAGGGTATCTAATCCTGTTTGCTCCCCACGCTTTCGCACCTGAGCGTCAGTCTTTGTCCAGGGGGCCGCCTTCGCCACCGGTATTCCTCCAGATCTCTACGCATTTCACCGCTACACCTGGAATTCTACCCCCCTCTACAAGACTCTAGCCTGCCAGTTTCGAATGCAGTTCCCAGGTTGAGCCCGGGGATTTCACATCCGACTTGACAGACCGCCTGCGTGCGCTTTACGCCCAGTAATTCCGATTAACGCTTGCACCCTCCGTATTACCGCGGCTGCTGGCACGGAGTTAGCCGGTGCTTCTTCTGCGGGTAACGTCAATTGCTGAGGTTATTAACCTCAGCACCTTCCTCCCCGCTGAAAGTACTTTACAACCCGAAGGCCTTCTTCATACACGCGGCATGGCTGCATCAGGCTTGCGCCCATTGTGCAATATTCCCCACTGCTGCCTCCCGTAGGAGTCTGGACCGTGTCTCAGTTCCAGTGTGGCTGGTCATCCTCTCAGACCAGCTAGGGATCGTCGCCTAGGTGAGCCGTTACCCCACCTACTAGCTAATCCCATCTGGGCACATCTGATGGCAAGAGGCCCGAAGGTCCCCCTCTTTGGTCTTGCGACGTTATGCGGTATTAGCTACCGTTTCCAGTAGTTATCCCCCTCCATCAGGCAGTTTCCCAGACATTACTCACCCGTCCGCCACTCGTCACCCGAGAGCAAGCTCTCTGTGCTACCGTTCGACTTGCATGTGTTAGGCCTGCCGCCAGCGTTCAATCTGAGCCATGATCAAACTCTTCAATTTAAGTTTGATGCTCGTGAATTAAACTTCGTAATGAATTACGTATGTTCACTCAGAGACTTGGTATTCATTTATTGTCCGAAGACATTAAGAATCCATGTCACTTTGAGTGCCCACACAGATTGTCTGATAAATTGTTAAAGAGCAGTTGCAACGCGGCTTTCAGCTCACCGTTGCGAGGTGGCGTATATTACGCTTTCCTCTTTCAGAGTCAACCCGTTATTTCAGGATTTTTTCTCTTCAACCGACCGGGTTAACTGTGAAGTGATTCACATCCGCCGTGTCGATGGAGGCGCATTATAGGGAGTTCTCCGCAGCCCGCAACAGAAAAGTTGCAAAAAAATGACTGACTGCTGCATTCCCCAGCAAAACCCCGCTTTATACCCTTTTACGCACAGACTTATCCACAATTACAGCAAGATCCTGATGCGATCCTGCGAACTGAAAGAGAAGATCAACTATACTAGCGGCAAATATTCTTCTCCGCAGAGCTCCCCCTGATGAATACACAACGCCTGCCTCGCGACTGGCGCCTCCCTACGGCCGGATTGATGCTGCTGACCATCCTCTTCGCCGCTTTTACGCTGCATACGCACTGGAACGCCTTTATCCAGTGGTGCCTTGCCACGCAGATTACGCTGCACCGTTATCTGGTGATGTATCTCCTGCAGCTTAATAACAACCAGTACAGCGGTGGATTATGGCTCTTAACAGGCGCTTTCTTTTATGGCGTCCTTCACGCCATCGGGCCGGGGCACGGGAAGTTCATCGTGACAACCTACCTGAGCACAAATAAGGAGAGCGAACTGGCCGCACGCACCGTTCCCTTTCTTGGCAGCCTGATGCAGGGCGTCAGCGCCATTCTGTTTGTCTTTATTCTGGCAGTAGGATTTAACCTCGCGTCAGGGGATATCAGCACCAGCCGCTGGTATGTCGAGAAGATAAGCGCCGTGCTGATTGGCGCGTTTGGTGCTTTCATCATTTACCAGGCGCTGAAAAGCCTGCGGCCTCAAAGAATGAGGATCTCAGCCATCACTCCCCTTCATCAGCACGATGAACACTGTGGCTGTGGTCATCACGGCGTGGGCGCAGATCTGACACAAGGTGACTGGAAAACGCGTCTGGGCGTCATTCTGGCGATTGGCGCACGTCCGTGCAGCGGTGCGATCATGATTCTGATGTTTTCGAACGCGCTGGGCATTGTCACCTGGGGAATGGCGGCCGTTATGACCATGTCTTTAGGAACGGCACTCTCTATTATGGGGCTATCACTGGCGGTTCGTTATGCCCGTGAACGCACGGTGGCATGGTTCGGGGGAGATAGCGCGTTCAGATGGCTGGTGCCGGCAGTTAAAATTGCCGGAGGTATCATCCTGATCCTGTTCGCGACCGTCCTGTTCCTGACCGTCATCCCCATTAGCGCCAACGGCGACTACATCGCCGCCGGATGCTAATAAAAGAAAACCCGCCGTTGGCGGGTTTCTTTATTACTCGTTAATGCGTGGATGTTGATCAACAAGACGGGAGCGTTTCTTCTGCAGCTCTTCAATCTCTGCGTCGATATCCTCAATTTTTTGCTCAACGTTATCGTAGTGCTCGCGCAGGATTTCTTTCGCTTCCTGAATATCAGATGCCGCAGGCGTCGCCCCTTTCAGAGGACGGTTCGCCGTCTCCTTCATGTTCAGGCCGGTCGCCAGGCCGACTACCGCAATAACCATCAGGTAGTAGGCTGGCATCATCAGGTTCTGCGTGCTTTCCACCAGAGAGGCGGCAAGCGTAGGCGTCAGGCCGGCAATCAGAACGGAGATGTTGAACGCCGCCGCCAGCGCACTATAACGAATGTGCGTCGGGAACATCGCAGGTAATGTGGATGCCATCACCCCGATAAAGCAGTTCAGGATCACCGCCAGCATCAGCAGACCCGCGAAAATCAGACCCAGCACGTTACTGTTGATCAGAATAAACGCCGGGATCGCCAGCGCGAACAGCGCTACGCTACCCAGGATGATAAACGGTCGACGGCCAAAGCGGTCGCTCAGCAGACCCATAATCGGCTGTACAAACAGCATACCCACCATGATGGCGATAATAATCAGCACGCCGTGATCTTCCGAGTAGTGCAGGTTATGCGACAGATAGCTCGGCATGTAGGTCAGCAGCATGTAGTAAGTGACGTTGGTGGAAATCACCAGACCAATACAGGTCAGCAGGCTGCGCCAGTGCTTTGTCGCGATCTCTTTAAAGGACACTTTCGGGCCGTCCTGCAGCCCTTCGCGGTCGCCCTGCTCCAGTTTCTCAACGTGCTGCTGGAACGCAGGTGTCTCTTCCAGCGCATGTCGCAGGTAAAGACCGATAATACCCAGCGGGAGCGCGATAAAGAACGGGATACGCCAGCCCCAGTCGAGGAAGTTCTCCTCACCGACCACGGTTGAAATCAGAACCACGACGCCCGCGCCCATCACGAACCCGGCAATCGAACCGAAGTCCAGCCAGCTGCCCATAAAGCCGCGCTTACGGTCAGGAGAATACTCCGCGACGAAGATCGACGCCCCGGTATACTCGCCCCCGACGGAGAAGCCCTGCGCCATCTTACAGAGCAACAGCAGAATAGGTGCCCAGATGCCGATCGTGGCATAGGAGGGTATTAGGCCGATACAGAACGTACTGATCGACATAATGACAATGGTGATAGCGAGTATTTTCTGGCGACCGTATTTGTCACCGAGCATACCGAAGAACAGACCACCCAGCGGGCGGATCAGGAAAGGAACGGAGAATGTACCCAGCGCGGCAATCATCTGCAGGCTAGGGTCAGCACCGGGGAAGAACACTTTACCTAATGCATAGGCAACAAAGCCGTAGACACCGAAATCGAACCATTCCATCGCATTACCGAGCGAGGCGGCGGTGATCGCTTTACGCAGTTTAGCGTCATCAATAATGGTGACGTCGCGAAGCGTAATGGGTTTAACCTTTTTCCTTCTTAGCATAGCTTTCCTCGTAGACTTAGCCCTGTCCGTTCCACAGCCAACTCGCAATCTGTGAACCCGAGATCCGCTCCGTGCGAACCTCCATCTTCAAGCGTAGCAGGTTTACTTACATTGACGTTTACCGTCGATACAACCGAACCTGTTGACGCCTGTCTGGGCAGTTAATGACCTTTTTACCCTACCAGCGTTTATATTTGTGATCAACTTCACACATATATTTATACTGCGTCAGGTGAAGACAGTTTTTGTCAACTACCGCAAATAAGTACTTTCTCAACCTTCCAGAGCCCTCATTTTCGCCCTCATCCTTTTTCTTTTCCCAACAGAATAAAAAGCCATATTTTTTACAAGAGATTTACATAAATTTTCAGCTCTCACAACGCGCCGTAAAGTTTACATTCAATATGTGATGAAGATAACTAAAACACCGTTTTATTTTCATTGAATCAATATTCCATCGATCGCATGATAATTCCTGAAACATAGCGACGCATGTTTTCTGACGAGAGGAAACGAGAGCGCTAACTGAATTTCGGTGCAGGGTTATCACAAACCAATCATCAAGAGCACCCTTCATCAAATTGAATTTATTGATTTTTTTATTCGCACCTGCCGCTCACCATGAGAGGCGAAATTGTGAGGGTTAGAGATGAAGATTAAAGCCACGATAGAACGCATACCGGGTGGTATGATGCTGGTGCCGCTGGTACTCGGTGCTATTCTGAATACATTAGCACCTGAAACCGGGGCTTATTTTGGTGGTTTCACAAAGGGGATGATTACGGGTACCGTTCCCATCCTGGCGGTCTGGTTCTTTTGTATCGGCGCATCCATTAATTTGCGGGCAACCGGTACCGTATTACGCAAATCCGGAACGCTGGTGATAACCAAAATAGCGGTTGCCTGGGTGGTCGCAATGATATGCGCGATGTTCATTCCTGAAAATGGAATTCAGACCGGTTTCTTCGCCGGGTTATCCGTCCTGGCGATTGTCTCGGCGATGGACATGACCAACGGCGGGCTGTATGCCAGCCTGATGAACCAGTACGGAACGAAAGAGGAGTCCGGCGCGTTTGTTTTGATGTCTCTGGAGTCCGGCCCGCTCATGACGATGCTGATCCTGGGGTCCGCTGGCCTGGCTTCTTTTGAGCCCCATCATTTTGTCGGCGCGATCCTGCCATTCCTGATCGGCTTCGCGCTGGGCAATCTGGATCACGATCTGCGTGATTTCTTCAGCAAAGCCACGCCGGTGCTGATCCCATTCTTTGGCTTTGCGCTGGGTAATACCATCAACCTGAACGTGATTCTGGATACGGGACTGCTGGGGATTGTGCTGGGTGTCGCGGTTATCATCATCACCGGTATTCCGCTGATCATTGCTGACCGCGTAATCGGGGGAGGAAACGGCACGGCGGGCGTCGCCGCCTCTTCAGCCGCAGGCGCTGCCGTTGCAAACCCGGTGATTATCGCCCAGATTAACCCGGCCTTCGAACCGGTGGCCGCGTCCGCAACGGCACTGGTTGCCGCCAGCGTGATTGTCACCGCAATCCTGGTGCCCATCATCACGGCGCTATACGCGAAACGCTACGGAAATGTGCAAGAGATCCCGCCTGAACCGAAACCGATAGAAATGAATCACTAACACACCGCGCCAGCCATCCTCTCTCCCCTGGGGGGAGAGGGTCAGGATGAGGGGTTCAACCAAAAATCTCTTCCACCATCGCATCCACCAGCCGTTTTGCCGAACACAGCCTCGGCATACCCAGCGCGACGGTCTGCCAGTTTTGCGTCACTGACCAACTCACCGGGTGTATATCCGCCTGACACCAGTCGCCCAGCCAGCCCAGCATGTCTTTGTGATCGATTAAACCCGCCGAAGCGGGTGTGGTCAGCCATTGATGATAGAAATGGCGCGTTGTGGGAGACGCATTAATGCCCTGCGCGAGGTAGTTGGCGGCCATGCTGCGTAAATTATCCTTGAGCATGGCCGACACATCGTTGTTCGCCAGACGGCAGGCATCGCCAAATGCTCCCCAACGCAGCTCTTCCAGAACAATGAAGCAGCGCCCGGCCAAAGACCAGCCATCATAGTGACCGGCTCGCCAGCGGGTGAAAATTTGTTCACTGTGCTCGCCCGCCTGTACCGTCAGTCCACGCTGGGTCAGCGCCTTTTCTTTATAGGCGGCACGTTGGGTAAAATGAGAGGAGAGCTCCGCATACTGTTCAAGCAGGCCGGGAGATGGCTGAGCGCGCAGGTGAGCCTGCTGGCACAGTGCAGTCAGTTTATCGGCCATCAGCGTCAGCGCAAGATGGCCTGGATCCAACATGCCGGCGAGTTTTTCCGCCAGCCCCAGGCGCAGGGCCGCGTTCTCGTTAAGCATTCCCGCCATCGCCCAGGGCCGTAGCCGGGTATGCGTCATGATCTCCTGAGTCAAACGTTCGCGAAACTGCAGCTGCTGCGGCCCCAGATGGGGATGGCGCGCCGCGTCCACGCCCTGCACAAGATCGACCATAAACCTGGGATGAATACACTCCAGCGTCCGCCCGGGACCGTCCAGTAGCTGTGTTGTCATGGTTGCTCTGCTGCGAATAGAGTTTGAATGTCATCGCGTAACAGTCGGGTATCTTCCTGAATCCACGTCGCAGTTGTAATGCTTTGCTTCAACAGCTGGCTGAGCGCTCGGGTTGAATGCTCATTTTGTTGACGCACTGCGAGGCTATCACGCAAGCTTTCCTGTAACCCGGTCAGGCATAACGAAAATTCTGCAAAGAACGTCGCCATTCCGGCCGTAACAGAGACATCGACCTGCGCGGACAAAGCTTTACGTATTTGTTCACAAAACTGATCAATATGTTGCTTAAATTTGTCATGCAGTTGCGCAATGTCGATAACATAGTGCGTGCGCGTGACCACGTACTCATCCCAGCCCCAGCCCGGATTATTGAGCCAACGCGAAACGGTTTCACGCATACTGCTCCCGGCGGAAAGTTGACCTGCCGGGCGGTTATCCTGTGCAATGGCATCGTTAAACAGTGCCCGCGTATTGAAGTCAAGCTGGTTTGCCTGAAAAGCGGGGAAGCTGATCCGCGCCCGGAAGCCGGCATGGCTCAGATGCTCTTTTATACGCGTTTCAATGGGGCGGATAGCGTCATTCAGCGAGCGCGCCAGCGTAGATTCCAGCTGATCGAAGCGTAACGCCAGCTCCCGGGCGATTTTTGTCTGCGCATCCAGCATGATGAGTTCACAGGAGGAGCGAATTTTACTCAGGACGATCTGCGCCTGACCTTCATCATCCAGAACCAGCGGTTCCCGCTCTTGCAGTTTGTCACTGCGGCGATTCAGCCGCTCAACGCCTGCCAAATCAAGAATATTTTGAGGGCTGAAAACATGGCCCACTGCCTGGTGAAGCGCCGATTTTTCGGCCTCCATAAAGTCCGCGGTCGCGTTCAGCGCCTGGTCAACTTCATGTTTCACCTCATCGCTCACCGCGCTCTGGCGCGTCTGCAGCAGCGCCATATCCTCTTCAAGACGCGCGATGTTCAGTTCCAGCCCCTCAAAGGCCACCGTCAGCCCCTGATAGCGGAAGTCGAGATACTCCCGGGCATTTTGCGCGTAGTTGAGCAGCTTATGCGAGGCCGAGCGCAGCGCGAATAGCGAGGCATTGGCATAGGCGGCGTAAATCAGTTTGCGTATCGGCTGTTCAAACAGCGAATCTTCCCAGAGCAAATCGGCTGCGTGACGGATATGGTTTATATCGTCCAGGTCCGCCGAACGCCAGCGGCGTCCGAGTGCGGCTTCGGCAAAATCCTGCACCCAGGGCTGCTCCTGATGATCCGGCAGGCGTCCACGGGCATTCATCTCGTTGCGGGCGCGGTTTGCCAGATACGCCCACATAGAGGAAACAGGGTAGATCTGGCCAGGCGAAATAGTGCCTTTCATTAAGGTACCGGAGATCATCGCCCTGACCTGCTCTTCATCGTCGCTATTGCGATCCTTCTGGTCGAATTTATTCACCAGCGCATACAGAGGCACTGATTTCCCCGCAACCGAAATAGCCTGACGAACCTCTTCATCAGAAATAGATTTAAGCTGGGTATAATCCATCACCGCCAGCACCGCCGACGCGCGGGCTAGCTGTTCGCTAAGCATTTTTTGCAGATGCGGTTGTCCGGCCTCATTGGGGCCGGGGGTATCGAGCAGTGTCAGTTGCCCGAGGTGCGCATCCAGACCCGCAAGATGCACGAACTCCACTTCAATCACCGGAATATGTTCGATGGCCGCGTATTCAGAGAACGGAAACGCCACGCCCAGCGCCTGGGAGAGCCTCACCAGGTCATTGAGACTTTTCAGGCAATGAAATATTGGCTGCGCCCCGAGATGATGCTTTTCAAAGGCCTCGCCTTTCTCAATACGCTCCAGCAGCGTATTCATGTCCTTATCAATTTCCAGTTGCAGAGCCAGCTTGCCGCGATCGTAATCGCCAAGCTTTTTCTGCAGCAGGTGAATCAAATCATCAATAGGAGAGACATGTGAGAAGTGGAGCACCGGCTCTTTCTGACCTGGCGTATGACGGATCAGCGTAGGCAGCGCCGTCATTGGGCGGTTGCGGTTCGGCAACACTTCGGTACCCACAATGGCATTAATGGTGGTCGATTTCCCCGCTTTCATCGTGCCAACGATAGCCAGAACCATTTCCAGACGTGTTATTTTGCGTAATTCATTATTCAGCGTTGCCAGCTGCGCTTCGACGCCTCGCGCACTAAAATGCAAAGGCAGCACGTTGTTCTTTTCACCTGTAATAGCAGCCGTCGTGCTCTCCAGCTTCGCTGTCGGCATTGATTTCAGGGTATCGAGATTTTGCAGGGCAAGCTGTAACAAACGCTCAGCTTCCTGACTTAATTCAAAAATGGTCTGTGTGTGCATGATAAAAGCCTTTCCTTAACGCAAATTTATTACTTTTATTAAGCCACTTGTATTAATTATGATGTTCAGGCTTATATGATCACGTGTGGAAAACATGTTCACCAAAATATAACTAATTGAAGATAATCAGAAATAAATGGCTATCCCTGCATGGCGTGTAAAGCTCTCCTCAAGGCCTGAAAGCCAAAAGATAAAAAGCCTGGCCCATTTTAAGAAGCTTCAGGATATATCATCATTATTTACCCACCTAAAAAGAGAGGGATAGGCCGCCAACATAAGAAATGCATGGCAGTAAAGTTCGAAGATAAATAACAATGCGTTGCTTCACCTTATCCGAAATGAAGGTGCGTAGCAATTTGCCGCAATAAAATATTCGATATATTTAGCGACTTCTCTTTCCACCGTGTTAATGACGTTAGCATCGCTTAGCTGACTGACAGTAAGTGTCACTCGCAACACATTTTCTGCGTTTTTTAAATTCACAATAGCACCGACAAAAGTGTGGATTTGCGTTATACTTGCCGCCTTTTTCGGCACTCTGCCGTCATTTAGCTGGCACTTTCCAGCGCGTTAACACTTTTGAGGATACCGACATGCAACTCCCACACTGCCCAAAATGCAATTCTGAATACACATACGAAGATAATGGCATGTTCATCTGCCCGGAATGTGCACACGAATGGAATGATGCCGAGCCAGCGCAGGACGCTGATGCGCTGATCGTCAAAGATGCCAACGGTAATCTGCTGGCGGATGGCGACAGCGTCACCGTGGTGAAAGATCTTAAGGTGAAAGGCAGCTCTTCCATGCTTAAGATCGGCACCAAAGTGAAGAATATCCGTCTGGTGGAAGGCGATCATAATATCGATTGCAAAATTGACGGCTTCGGTCCGATGAAACTGAAATCTGAGTTCGTGAAAAAGAACTGATTTAACCCGCCCGGTAGCGCTTCGCTTACCGGGCTTTCGGGAACTACACTTAACGGGCTTTTCTTACGTGAGGTACAGATTATGCCGTTAAGTCCCTACATCTCTTTTGCCGGCAACTGTGCAGAGGCTACCGCCTTCTATCAGCAGGCCGTCGGCGCAGAACTCCTCTATAAAATCACCTTCGGCGAAATGCCAAAAAGCGATAACAGCGAAGAAGGCTGTCCGTCCGGCATGCAGTTTCCGGATTCGGCTATCGCTCACTCCAACGTTCGCATTGCGGGCAGCGATATCATGATGAGCGACGGGCTGCCGCCGGGCAGCAGCGCACAGTACGCGGGCTTCACGCTGGTGCTCGACACGCAGGATGTGTCAGAAGGCAAGCGCTGGTTCGACAACCTTGCCGATGGCGGGAATATCGACATGGCCTGGCAGGAAACCTTCTGGGCGCACGGCTTCGGTAAGGTCACCGACAAGTACGGCGTGCCGTGGATGATTAACGTCGTTAAGCAGCAGCACTAATTTTCGGGCGGTAGGCGGTCTGCCTCCGCCTGTCATCAAACTCCCCTCAACTCTTCAAACTCCCGCAACCTGCACTTAACCCAAATGTCATATTGATGCGCCAGCATGAGGCCACATTTATCGTGAGGCCCAGCACATGCACACTGTCATCCGCGTCGAGAAACTGAGCAAGACCTTCAATCACAACAAGGCGCTGCATGCCGTTGATCTGACCGTCCAGCAGGGCGAAATGGTGGCGCTGCTGGGGCCGTCCGGTTCAGGAAAATCCACCCTTCTGCGTCACTTAAGTGGCCTTATTACCTGCGATAAAGCGCCGGAAAGCCGCGTCGAGCTGCTGGGTAACACCGTGCAGCATGCGGGCCGTCTGGCGAGCGATATTCGCAAAAGCCGCGCCCGGACGGGCTACATCTTTCAGCAGTTCAACCTGGTGAACCGCCTGACGGTGCTGGAGAACGTGCTGATTGGCGCGCTCGGCAGCACCCCGTTCTGGCGCACCTGCCTGCGCTGGTTCTCCCCATCACAGAAGCAGGAAGCCTTACAGGCGCTGACCCGCGTCGGCATGGCGCACTTCGCCCACCAGCGCGTGTCCACGCTGTCTGGCGGGCAGCAGCAGCGCGTCGCTATCGCCCGCGCCCTGATGCAGAAAGCCAAAATCATTCTCGCCGATGAGCCCATCGCCTCGTTGGATCCGGAGTCAGCCCGCATCGTGATGGAAACCCTGCGCGACATCAACCAGAACGACGGCATCACCGTGGTGGTGACGCTGCATCCGGTGGATTACGCCCTGCGCTACTGCGAGCGCATCGTCGCCCTGCGTCAGGGCCACGTGTTCTTCGATGGCGCCAGCCATCTGTTTGATAACGAACGTTTTGACCATCTCTACCGCAGCGTAAACCGCGTCGAAGAACGCGCGCAGGCTGCTTAACGCCCCGATAACGAGGAATGGAAATGAACTACAAAGCCGTTGCCGCGCTGGCCTTCACCAGCATGTTCAGCATCAGCACCCTGTTAAGCCCGGCGTACGCCGAAGAGCAGGAAAAAGCGTTGAACTTTGGCATCATTTCAACGGAATCACAGCAAAACCTGAAGCCGCAGTGGGAACCGTTCCTGAAAGATATGGAAACCAAACTGGGGATCAAAGTGAACGCCTTCTTCGCCCCGGACTACGCGGGCATCATCCAGGGGATGCGCTTTAACAAAGTGGACATCGCCTGGTACGGCAACCTTTCCGCCATGGAAGCGGTGGACCGCGCCAACGGTCAGGTCTTTGCCCAGACCGTTGCGGCAGATGGTTCTCCAGGATACTGGAGCGTGCTGATCGTGAACAAAGACAGCCCGATCAACAACCTCAACGACATGATCGCCAAACGCAAAGATCTGACCTTTGGCAACGGCGATCCGAACTCCACCTCCGGCTTCCTCGTCCCTGGCTACTACGTCTTCGCGAAAAACAACATCTCCGCCAGCGACTTTAAGCGCACCGTAAACGCCAGCCACGAAACCAACGCGCTGGCCGTGGCGAACAAGCAGGTGGACGTTGCCACCAACAACACCGAAAACCTCGACAAGCTGAAAACTTCCGCGCCTGACAAGCTGAAAGAGCTGAAGGTCATCTGGAAATCCCCGCTGATCCCCGGCGACCCGATCGTCTGGCGCAAAAATATCTCCGAAAGCACCAAGGACAAGGTCTACGACTTCTTTATGAACTACGGCAAAACGCCGGAAGAGAAAGCGGTTCTGGAACGTCTGGGCTGGGCACCGTTCCGCGCGTCCAGCGATCTGCAGCTGGTCCCGATTCGCCAGTTGGCGCTGTTTAAGCAGATGCAGGCCGTGAAGGACAACAAAGGGCTGAAGGAAGAGGAGAAGACCAGCAAAGTCTCTGAAATCCAGGCCCAGCTGGAAGACCTCGACCGCCTGACCGCCGCGCTGGGTGCGATGACGAGCGTGAATAAAGCGGTGCAGTAACACAAGTCCCCTCTCCCTTGGGGGAGAGGGAGAACAGATTAAGGAGCCAACATGCAAACCATCACCCTCCCGCCGCCGAAGCGCAGCTGGTTCTCGCTCATAAGCTGGGCCATCCTGCTGGCGGTACTCGTTATCTCCTGGAAGGGCGCGGAGATGGATCCGCTGCTGCTCTTCAAAGATTCCGGCAACATGGCGACCTTCGCCGCCGACTTCTTCCCGCCGGATTTCAGCCAGTGGCAGGACTACCTCAGCGAAATGGCGATCACCCTGCAAATCGCCGTCTGGGGCACCGCCCTCGCCGTCGTTCTCTCCATTCCGTTCGGCCTGATGAGCGCCGAGAACATCGTACCGTGGTGGGTTTACCAGCCGATGCGTCGCCTGATGGACGCCTGTCGCGCCATCAACGAAATGGTCTTTGCGATGCTGTTCGTGGTCGCCGTTGGCCTGGGTCCGTTCGCCGGCGTGATGGCACTGTTCATCCACACCACCGGCGTGCTCTCCAAGCTGCTCTCGGAAGCGGTCGAAGCCATCGAGCCCGGCCCGGTGGAAGGTATTCGCGCAACCGGCGCCAACAAAATCGAAGAGATCCTCTACGGCGTCCTGCCGCAGGTGATGCCGCTGCTGATCTCCTACTCGCTGTACCGCTTCGAGTCCAACGTTCGCTCCGCCACCGTAGTCGGTATGGTGGGCGCAGGCGGGATTGGCGTCACCCTGTGGGAAGCGATTCGCGGTTTCCAGTTCCAGCAAACCTGCGCCCTGATGGTGCTCATCATCGTCACCGTCAGCCTGCTGGATTTCCTCTCTCAACGCTTGCGTAAGCACTTCATCTGATTAGCGAGGCTTTGATTGGTATGCACTTATCCAGACATCCGACCAGTTACCCTACCCGCTGGCAAGAGATTGCGGCCAGGCTCGAAGTGGAGCTGCGCACGCATTACCGCTGCGGTGACTACCTGCCCGCCGAGCAGCAGCTTGCCGACCGCTACGAAGTGAACCGCCATACCCTGCGCCGCGCCATTGACCAGCTGGTGGAGCGCGGCTGGGTCCAGCGCCGTCAGGGCGTCGGCGTGCTGGTGCTGATGCGCCCGTTTGACTACCCACTCAACGCCCAGGCGCGTTTTAGCCAGAACCTGCTGGATCAGGGTAGCCATCCGACCAGCGAAAAGCTGCTCTCGGTACTGCGCCCGGCCTCCCGCCACGTGGCGGACGCGCTCGGGATTCAGGAGGGTGACAACGTCGTACACCTGCGTACGTTGCGCCGGGTCAACGGCGTGGCGGTCTGCCAGATTGACCACTACTTCGCGGACCTGGCCCTCTGGCCCGTGCTGCAACATTTCGCCAGCGGTTCCCTGCATGATTTCCTTCAGGACGCGACGGGTATCGCGCTCAAACGCACCCAGACGCGCATCAGCGCCCGCCGCGCGCAGGCGAAAGAGAGCAAGGTGCTGGAGATCCCCAATATGGCCCCGCTGCTCTGCGTGCGCACCCTCAACCACCGTGACGGCGAGATTAACGCGACGGAATACTCCGTCAGCCTGACCCGCGCCGACATGATTGAATTCACCATGGAGCACTGAATGCACTTCGACACCTCCACCCGACAGCGCTGGATGCGCGTGCTGGCCCATAGCCAGCCTGCTGCGCTGGCCGCCCGCATGAACGCACTCGGCCTGACGCCGGACTACGACACGATCCGCGCGCCGGAGATCGGCCTGGTGCAGATCCAGGCACGCATGGGCGGCACCGGCGAGCGCTTCTTCGCCGGCGATGCCACCCTCACCCGCGCGGCTATCCGCCTTAACAGCGGCACGCTGGGTTATAGCTACGTACTTGGGCGAGACAAAACGCACGCCGAGCGCTGCGCGGTGATCGACGCGCTTTTACAGGAACACCCGCATTTCCAGACGTTAATGGAAACCCTTATTGCCCCGCTGGAAGCCGACCGCGCCGCACGCCTTGCCGCGCGTCAGGCCGAAGTGAACACCAGCCGGGTCGACTTCTTTACGCTCGTTCGCGGAGACAACGCATGACGCTTCAACCTGCTTTTACCCTGGCCGTCCAGGATGCCCAACAGAGTTTCCGTCGCCTGCTGAAGGCCATGAGCGAGCCGGGGGTGATTGTCTCCTTGCACCAGCTCTCGCAGGGCTGGCTGCCGCTGAACCTCGCCTCCACCAGCGTGCTGCTGACGCTGGCGGACAACGACACCCCGGTATGGCTGTCAGGCGCATTGCTGAACGATATCGCCAGCCAGAACCTGCGCTTTCACACCAGCGCGCCGCTGGTCGATCAGCCCCAGCAGGCGGTCTTTGCCGTCGCCGACGAACAGATCAGCCATGAACAGCTTAACGCCCTGAGCGAAGGCAGCGCCGTCGCACCGGAAACCAGCGCCACGCTGATTTTGCAGGTCTCCAGCCTGAGCGGTGGCCGCATGCTTCGCCTGACGGGCGCAGGCATCGCCGACGAGCGGATGGTCGCGCCTCAGCTACCGGAGTGCATCATCCATGAGCTGACCGAGCGCCCGCACCCGTTCCCGCTCGGCATTGACCTGATCCTGACCTGCGGCGAGCGCCTGCTGGCAATCCCGCGGACTACCCACGTGGAGGTGTGCTGATGTACGTAGCCGTCAAAGGAGGCGAAAAGGCGATCGCAGCCGCCCATGCGCTGCAGGCGCGCAGACGACGGGGCAATGAAAAGCTTCCCGAGCTGAGCGTCGCCCAGATTGAGCAACAGCTTAACCTCGCGGTTGACCGCGTGATGACCGAGGGCGGCGTTGCTGACCGCGAGCTTGCAGCGCTGGCGCTGAAGCAGGCCAGCGGCGATAACGTGGAAGCCATCTTCCTGCTGCGTGCCTGGCGCACCACCGTTCCCCGTCTGGCAGTCAGCGAGCCGGTGAACACGGCGGAAATGCGCCTGGAGCGCCGAATCTCTGCCGTTTATAAAGACATTCCCGGCGGCCAGCTGCTTGGCCCGACTTACGACTACACCCATCGTCTGCTGGACTTCACGCTGCTGGCGAACGGCGAAGCCCCAACGCTCAGCACTTCAGACGTCGAACAGGAACCGTCTCCGCACGTCTTCAGCCTGCTGGCAAACCAGGGGCTGGCGAAAGCGGAAGAAGACACTGGCGCCACGCCGGACGACGTCACCCGCACGCCGCCGGTCTACCCGTGCTCACGCTCGTCCCGCCTGCAACAGCTGATGCGCGGCGACGAAGGGTATCTGCTGGCGCTGGCCTACTCCACACAGCGCGGCTACGGGCGCAACCACCCGTTCGCGGCAGAGATCCGCAGCGGCTATCTCGACGTCGAAATCGTGCCGGAAGAGCTGGGTTTTGCGGTGAACGTCGGCGAACTGCTGATGACCGAGTGCGAAATGGTCAACGGTTTCGTCGCGCCAGAGAATGAAGACCCGCATTTTACCCGCGGCTACGGGCTGGTGTTTGGCCTCGGCGAGCGCAAGGCGATGGCGATGGCGCTGGTTGACCGCGCCCTGCAGGCGCCGGACTACGGCGAGCACATTGCCGGCCCGGCGCAGGACGAAGAGTTCGTGCTGGCCCACGCGGACAACGTCGAGGCCGCAGGCTTTGTCTCGCACCTCAAGCTGCCGCACTACGTCGATTTCCAGGCCGAACTGGAACTGCTGAAACGCCTGCAACGGGAGCGCGCCAATGGCTAACTTAAGCGGCTACAACTTTGCCTATCTGGATGAGCAAACTAAACGCATGATCCGCCGCGCCATTTTAAAAGCGGTGGCTATTCCGGGCTATCAGGTGCCGTTTGGTGGCCGTGAAATGCCGATGCCGTACGGCTGGGGCACGGGCGGCATTCAGATCACCGCCAGCGTGATTGGCGAAGCGGACGTGCTGAAGGTTATCGACCAGGGCGCGGACGATACCACCAACGCCGTGTCGATCCGCAACTTCTTTAAGCGCGTGACGGGCGTCAACACCACCGAAAAAACCGAAGACGCGACGCTGATCCAGACCCGCCACCGCATTCCGGAGACTCCGCTGACGGAAGATCAGATTCTGATTTTCCAGGTGCCGATCCCGGAGCCGCTGCGCTTTATCGAGCCGCGCGAAACCGAGACCCGCACCATGCACGCGCTGGAAGAGTACGGGATCATGCAGGTCAAACTGTATGAAGACATCGCCCGCTTCGGCCATATCGCCACCACCTACGCCTACCCGGTGAAGGTCAACGGGCGCTACGTCATGGACCCGTCGCCGATCCCAAAATTCGATAACCCGAAGATGGACATGATGCCTGCCCTGCAACTCTTTGGTGCCGGACGTGAAAAACGCATCTACGCGGTACCGCCGTATACGCGTGTCGAAAGCCTGGATTTCGACGATCACCCGTTTACGGTGCAGGAGTGGGACGAGCCGTGCGCCATCTGCGGATCCAAACACAGCTATCTCGATGAAGTGGTGCTGGACGATACGGGCAAACGGATGTTTGTCTGCTCCGACACCGATTACTGCCGCCAACAGAGCGAGGCGAACGGCCAATGAAACCGCTGCTTTCGGTTAATAACCTGACCCACCTTTATGCGCCGGGAAAAGGCTTCAGCGACGTGTCGTTCGAGCTGTGGCCGGGCGAAGTGCTGGGCATTGTCGGCGAGTCCGGCTCCGGCAAAACCACCCTGCTGAAGTCCATCTCCGCGCGCCTGACGCCGCAACACGGCGAGATCCTGTATCAGGGACGCTCCCTCTACGACATAAGCGAGGCCGAGCGCCGTCGCCTGCTGCGCACCGAGTGGGGCGTGGTGCATCAGCACCCGATGGACGGCCTGCGCCGTCAGGTGTCGGCGGGAGGCAATATCGGCGAACGGCTGATGGCCACCGGCGCGCGCCACTACGGCAACATCCGCGCCACCGCACAGCACTGGCTGGAGGAGGTGGAGATCCCCGCCTCGCGCATTGACGACCTGCCAACCACCTTTTCCGGCGGTATGCAGCAGCGTTTGCAAATTGCCCGCAATCTGGTCACCCATCCAAAGCTGGTGTTTATGGATGAACCCACCGGCGGGCTGGACGTCTCCGTGCAGGCCCGCCTGCTCGACCTGCTGCGCGGCCTGGTGGTGGAGCTGAACCTGGCGGTGGTGATTGTCACCCACGATCTGGGCGTTGCGCGCCTGCTGGCGGACCGCCTGCTGGTGATGAAGCAGGGTCAGGTGGTGGAAAGTGGGCTGACCGACCGCGTGCTCGACGACCCGCATCATCCATACACCCAGCTGCTGGTGTCCTCGGTATTACAGAATTGAGAGGCCAACATGATCCACGTTGAAAATGTCAGTAAGACCTTTGTGCTCCACCAGCAAAATGGCGTACGCCTGCCGGTGCTGCAAAACGCCTCGTTAGAGGTGAGTCAGGGTGAATGCGTGGTGCTGCACGGCCACTCCGGCAGCGGTAAATCGACCCTGCTGCGCTCCCTGTACGCCAACTATTTACCGGACGAAGGCCACATCCACATCCGCCATAACGAAGAGTGGGTCGATCTGGTTCAGGCCCCGGCGCGCAAGGTGCTGGAAGTGCGCCGCTCAACGATCGGCTGGGTCAGCCAGTTCCTGCGGGTGATCCCGCGGATCTCCGCCCTGGACGTGGTGATGCAGCCCCTGCTGGATCTCGGCGTGCCGCGCGAAACCTGCGCCGCCAGGGCCGCCAGCCTGCTGACGCGCCTCAACGTGCCGGAGCGCCTGTGGCACCTCGCCCCGTCGACCTTTTCCGGCGGCGAGCAGCAGCGCGTGAATATCGCGCGCGGGTTTATCGTCGACTATCCGATTTTACTGCTGGATGAACCCACCGCCTCGCTCGACGCTAAAAACAGCGCAGCGGTGATAGCGCTGATCGAACAGGCCAAAGCGCGCGGGGCGGCGATCGTCGGGATCTTCCACGACGACGCCGTCCGCAATCGCGTGGCGGACAGGCTGCACCCGATGGGGACAAACGCATGATTATCAATAATGTCAGGCTGGTGCTGGAAAATGAGGTCGTGAAGGGTTCGGTTGAAATCCAGGACGGCGTCATCCGCGCCTTTGCCGAAACCCAAAGCCGTTCTCCTGAAGCGATGGACGGCGACGGCGGCTGGCTGCTGCCGGGGCTGATTGAGCTGCATACCGATAATCTGGATAAATTCTTCACCCCGCGCCCGAAGGTGGACTGGCCCGCCCATTCGGCGATGAGCAGCCACGACGCGCTGATGGTCGCCAGCGGCATCACCACGGTGCTGGACGCGGTGGCGATCGGCGACGTGCGCGACGGCGGCGATCGTCTGGAAAATCTGGAGAAGATGATCAACGCCGTGGAGGAGACGCAAAAGCGCGGCCTCAACCGCGCCGAGCACCGCCTGCACCTGCGCTGCGAGCTGCCGCACCACACCACCCTGCCGCTGTTTGAAAAGCTGGTCGGCCGCGAGCCGGTCTCGCTGGTTTCGCTGATGGATCACTCCCCGGGACAGCGCCAGTTCGCCAACATTGAAAAATATCGCGAATACTATCAGGGCAAATACTCGCTCAACGACGCGGAGATGGCGCGCTACGAAGAAGAGCAGCTGGCGCTTGCGGCACAATGGTCGCAGCCGAACCGTCTCTCCATTGCCGCGATGTGTCGGGACCGCAACATTGTGCTGGCCAGCCATGACGACGCCACGCACGATCACGTACGGGAATCCCACCAGCTTGGTAGCGTGATCGCCGAATTTCCCACCACGTTCGAAGCGGCTGAAGCCTCCCGCAAACACGGCATGAACGTGCTGATGGGCGCGCCGAACATCGTGCGCGGCGGATCGCACTCCGGCAACGTGGCGGCAAGCAAACTCGCTTCCCTCGGCCTGCTGGATATCCTCTCGTCTGACTACTACCCCGCCAGCCTGCTGGACGCGGCCTTCCGCGTTGCAGACGACGAGGACAACCGCTTTACGCTGCCGCAGGCGATTCGACTGGTGACGAAAAACCCGGCCAGCGCGCTCAACCTTCACGACCGCGGTGAGATTGCCGAAGGCAAACAGGCAGACCTGGTGCTGGCGCACCGCAAGGGCGAGCACGTTCATATCGACCACGTCTGGCGTCAGGGAAAAAGGGTGTTCTGATGGGAAGACTCATCTGGTTAATGGGCCCGTCCGGCTCCGGGAAGGACAGCCTGCTGTCGGCGTTACGGCAGCTTGAACATTCACAGCTGCTGGTGGCGCACCGCTACATTACCCGCGCGGCGAACGCTGGCAGTGAAAACCATATCGCCCTGAGCGAGCAGGAGTTTTTTACCCGCGCCGGGCAAAATCTGCTGGCGCTGAGCTGGCACGCGAACGGCTTTTATTACGGCGTCGGCATCGAGATCGACCTCTGGCTGCACGCGGGCTTCGACGTGCTGGTTAACGGCTCGCGCGCACATCTGCCGCAGGCAAAAGCCCGGTACGAAGCGGCGCTGCTGCCGGTCTGTTTGCAGGTTTCTCCGGATATTCTGCGCAGCCGCCTGCAAAGCCGGGGGCGCGAAAATGCGCGTGAGATCGACCAGCGGCTGGAACGTGCGGCGCGCTACACCCCGTCGGGCTGTCACGTCCTCAATAACGACGGAAGTTTGCTACAGTCAGTCGAGACCTTTTTATCGCTTATTCGCCAGAAGGAGAGACAGCATGCCTGACTGCCAGCTTCGCCCCGCCACCGCCGACGATGCGCAAATTGTTTACGCCCTGATCTGTGAACTGAAGCAGGCAGAGTTCGATCACCAGGCGTTTCACGCCGGATTTCTGGCCAACCTTCAGGATCACAACATGCGCTACCAGCTTGCCGAGCTGGACGGACAGGTCGTCGGCATGATCGGCCTGCACATGCAGTTTCACCTGCATCATGCCCGCTGGATCGGCGAGATCCAGGAACTGGTGGTGATGCCGCAGGCGCGCGGGTTAAAGATTGGCAGCCAGCTGCTGGCCTGGGCGGAAGACGTAGCACGAGAGGCGGGCGCGGAGTTGACCGAACTCTCCACCAGCGTGAAGCGCACGAACGCCCACCGCTTTTACGTTCGTGAGGGATATACGCAGAGCCATTTTCGATTCACCAAACCGCTGTAGAGGTGCGTTATGAGTCTGACCATCACGTTAACGGGAACCGGAAGCGCCCAGCTGGTCCCGGTCTTTGGCTGCGACTGCGCGGCGTGTCGCAGGGCGCGTTTGCAGGACAACTATCGCCGTCGCCCCTGTAGCGCGGTGGTCAAATTCAACGATGCAGTCACCCTGCTGGATGCGGGCATTCCGCACCTGATGGACGACTGGCCGGCGGGCAGCTTCCAGCAGTTTTTACTCACGCACTATCATATGGATCACGTCCAGGGGTTATTCCCCCTGCGCTGGGGCGTGGGCGCAACCATCCCGGTCTACGGCCCGCCGGATGAAGCGGGCTGTGACGACCTGTTTAAACACCCCGGCATTCTGGATTTCAGCCACACGGTCGAGCCGTTCGTGATGTTTGAGCTGCAGGGGCTGCGGGTCACGCCGCTGCCGCTAAACCATTCAAAACTGACCTTCGGGTATCTGCTGGAATCGGCCCATAGCCGCGTGGCGTGGCTTTCTGATACCGCCGGGCTGCCGGATAAAACGGTGACGTTTCTGCTCAACAATCAGCCACAGGCGATAATCATCGACTGCAGCCATGAACCGCGTCCGGAGACGCCGCGCAACCACTGTGATTTAAATACGGTGATGGCCCTGAACGAGGTGATTGGCTGTCCGCAGGTGATCCTGACGCACATTAGCCATCGGTTTGACGCATGGATGATGGATAACCCGCTGCCGGACGGCATTGAAGCGGGATATGACGGGATGGTACTGGTGCTGGATTAGGTTTTCTCCCTCTCCCGTGGGAGAGGGTTGGGGTGAGGGCAACAGGCCGCACTTAGCCGCGATCGTAATCGTCTTCCAACCTGCGCTCATCTTCTTCTAACCGACGCCTGTCGTCGTCCAGCTGGCGCTGACGCTCGTCTAAGCGGCGGCGTCTGTCTTCGAGCTGCCGACGACGATCGTCGTACTGTCGGCTGTCGATTTGACGGCTGCGGTCGTAACGATCGTCGTCATCGTCATTACGGCTGCTGCTGGGGTTGTAGGCATCGTTGATCGCCTGCTGAATGTTGCCAATGGCGTCATCAATCACATCGGCATGCGCCAGTTGGCTGGTTAAAGTCAGCAGACCAAATAACAGGACGGTAGAGTAACGTTTCATAAGGCCAGACTCGCAGGGGAACTGGCCTTACGGTAATGAATGGCTGGGAACCGGGGTAGCGGAGGAATCTCAAATTACCATCACCTTCCGCAGCGCCTGCGCCAGCTGCTGGCGGGTAAACGGCTTACGCAGTAACGGAACGTCCGGCAGCTGCAGGTTATGCACCGGGCGCAAATCCTGCCCGCTGATCAGCAGCACCGGAAGCTGCGGGTAATGGCTGCGCACATGGTTAATCACCTCGGCCCCGCTCAGGCTTCCGGGCAACATCAGGTCGCTGATGAACATACCAATATCCGGCGACGCCGCCAGCATGCTCAGGGCCTGCTCGCCGCTGTCCGCTTCGAGCGTCAGGTAGCCAAGCTGATGCAGCTGTTCGCACAGGGTCTGACGAACGTCCGCTTCATCTTCCAGCACCAGTACAAGCCGCTCGTTATCCACGGACGTTGTGGCAGCCAGCGCTTCATCCTCCGAAACGGCGGGCAGCGTCGAGCGCGGGAGGTGGAGCCGCACGGTCGTTCCTTGTCCCGGCGCGCTTTCGATCTCTACCCGCCCCCCGGACTGACGCACAAAACCGTACACCATCGACAGGCCCAGCCCGCTTCCGCTTCCGGTCTGCTTGGTGGTGAAGAACGGTTCAAAAACCCGGGATTTCACCTCCTGCGACATCCCGCTGCCGCGATCGATGACCTCCAGCGCTACCATATCCTGCCTGCGTCCGTCGCTGCGGGTCACGCGCTGGTTCCAGGTGCGAATTTTGATCGCCCCGCTCTGGCCTTCCATCGCATCCCGGGCGTTCATCACCAGGTTGATAATGGCGTTTTCCAGCTGGCTGACGTCAATCCACGCGGGCCATGCCGGGGTTTGCGCTTCAATCTCCAGGGTAAGCGTGGCGGGCAGCGAGTGGCGCATCAGTTCCCGAAGGTTTTCCAGCAGGGGCAGCATCTCTACTGCATGCGGCGTCAGGGACTGTTTGCGGGAAAACGCCAGCAACCGCTGGGTCAGCAGCGCGCCGCGTTCGGCTGCCTTCAGCGCACGGGTAATGCGCGGCGCGTCGTTTGATTCGGGGTCTGTCAGCTCAAGGCTGCCGATAATTACCGCCAGCAGGTTGTTAAAATCATGCGCCAGCCCGCCTGTCAGCTGTCCGACGGCCTTCATCTTCTGGCTGTGCAGCAGCGCCTCTTCCAGCCCCTGACGCTCGATGCGGTCGATCTCCATCTGCGTGGTTTTCTCTTTCAGCAGACGCGTGGTGTGCTCAAGCGAGGCGGTGTTGCGGGCAAAAACGTTAAACGCGCGCGCCAGCTCGCCCAGCTCGTCGCGCCGCTGCAGCGCAGGAACAGAAACATCCTGTTCACCGTGGGCAAGTCGCGACATCGCCCGGGAGATGGCCGTCAGGTTGGAGCCCAGATTGCGGTAGATATACCAGCAGGCGCAGCCGGTGATGATCAGCGCCAGCACGGCGAAGATGCTGATAAACACGCTGATGGATTGCAACTCGTGATGGCTCTGGGCCGTGCGAAGCCGGGAAGCCTGCGCCACCTGCTCAACGTACTGATTAATATCGCTATTAAGGATCGCCACCAGCGCCTTAATGTGGAACATATACCAGCTGATGGACAGATCGCTCTCCTCCAGCTGCTTCGACAGCGGGGCAAGCTTGCGCAGCTCGGCGTTAAAATCGGGCAGAACGCCCTCCACGACCGGCTGTATGGCGCTTCGGGGCAGCGTGGCGGTCACGGCGTCCAGTTGCTGAACGGTAGCACGCGGCGAAGGTGTATCAATCGCGGCCGCGATCAGCCGATCCATCTCCATCAGTTGCCGCGCGTCCGGCACGTTGCTGCCGAAGCGGCGGTTGATGTCCTGAAGATGGCGTAAATAGCTCTGGCTTTGATAGAGCGAGCTCAGCAGCGCGTTACGCTCAAGATGCCGCTTTTGCCCACGCTCCAGCATCCCCGTTACGCTTTGCTGTAATTCATTGCTTCTGCGAATAATCCGCGCCACCAGCGCCGGCTCCTGCTGCGCCAGCGGGGCATCCGCCAGCTGTTCCAGCGAGCGGCGCAGCGCCGTTTGCATCTGCTTCAGCCGCTCGGCCTCGCCTTTGTACTCCAGCGCCCCCACTACCTGCGAAAGCCGCACCGCCGCCGTTGCCACGTTGGCCGTGTCGCGCGCGAGGTTCATGCTCCCGGTCATGTCGTCCAGCGTTTGCTGTTGGACCTGCTCCTGGATCTGGCTGGCATGACGAAAGCCGAGCACCGCCACGCCGCTCACCATCAGCGTGACGGCGACCACCAGCAGGTTAAATATCAGCAGGCGACCGCGGGCGCTGGAGAAGAACGGGGGGCGTGAAGACATGTTGACTCCGTAACTGTGATCCACATTCGCTATTCATAACTATGACAAATATGAACAGCTTCTGACATTTTGCATTTACGCACCTGTGATGAAGTGCAGATATCGACATTCACAGGAGATCCGCCATGAGCAGAACCCCGGTTTTAGAGATGCGCCACATTGCCAAAACCTTTGGCAATTTCCACGCGCTCAAGGGCGTGGATTTGACGGTCTTCCCCGGTGAGATCCACGCGCTGATGGGGGAAAACGGCGCGGGAAAAAGCACGCTGATGAAGATCCTCGCGGGGGCCTATACCGCCACCGGCGGCGAGATCCTGATCGACGGCCAGCCGTTTCACATCAAAGGGCCGAAGGACGCGCTGGCCGCAGGCATTACCCTGATTTACCAGGAGATGCAGCTCGCCCCCAATCTGACCGTCGCGGAAAATATCTTCCTCGGCAGCGAGCTGTCGCGCGGCGGGCTGGTGCAGCGCAAGGAGATGGCCGCCCAGGCGCAGGCGGTGATTGACCGTCTCGGCGCGCAGTTCAGCGCCACCGATCTGGTGATGAAGCTGACCATCGCCGAGCAGCAGCAGGTGGAAATCGCCCGCGCGCTGCACCGCAACAGCCGCATCCTGGTGATGGACGAACCCACCGCCGCCCTCTCCTCCCGCGAAACCCATCGCCTGTTCGAACTGATTTTGCGCCTGCGCGATGAAGGCATGGCGATTATCTATATCAGCCACCGCATGGCGGAAGTATATGAACTCTCTGACCGCGTGAGCGTTCTGCGCGACGGGCAGTACGTCGGCAGCCTGACGCGCGACAAGCTGAACGCGTCTGAACTGGTGAAGATGATGGTGGGCCGCCCGCTCAGCGATCTGTTCAACAAAGAGCGCGATATCCCTCTCGGCAGCCCGCGTCTCAACGTGCACCACCTCACCGACGGTAAAAAAGTGCAGCCATGCAGCCTGCAGGTGCGCTCCGGTGAAATCGTCGGGCTGGCGGGGCTGGTCGGGGCCGGACGCTCCGAGCTGGCGCAGTTGATTTTCGGCGTGCGCAAGGCCACCGGCGGGATGATTGAGGTGGACGGAGAGCCGGTGGTGATCCACTCCCCGCGCGCGGCAATTGAAAACGGGATTGGTTTTCTCACCGAGAACCGCAAGGAGCAGGGGCTGTTTCTGGAGCTGGCGGCGCAGGAGAACATCACCATGGCGACACTGGAGCGCGACGCCACCTTCGGCATGCTTAACCGCAAAAAAGCCCAGTCCATTTCCGATGACGCTATTGCCCTGCTTAACATCCGCGTGCCCCATTCTCAGGTGCGCGCGGGCGGGCTCTCCGGCGGCAACCAGCAAAAGCTGCTGATCTCCCGCTGGGTGGCGATTGGCCCGCGCATTCTGATTCTCGACGAACCCACGCGCGGGGTGGACGTCGGTGCCAAAAGCGAGATCTACCGCATCATGAACCAGATGGCGCGCAAGGGGGTGGCGATTCTGATGATCTCCAGCGAGCTACCGGAAGTGGTAGGCATGAGCGACCGGGTGTACGTAATGCGGGAAGGCAGCATTGCGGGTGAACTGCACGGGCGCGACATCTCTCAGGAAAATATTATGACGCTGGCAACCGGCGTGAACGACACACATCATCAGGCGGTGCAATCATGACAACTCCAACCCATCCGCAGCAGGTGGCGAAATCCGCCTCCGCCAAAAAAATGCTGATGAGCGATCTGATGCAAACGGTCGGCATTTTGCCGATTTTAATCCTGATTGTGGCGGTGTTTGGCTTTATCGCCCCAAACTTCTTTACCGAAAGTAACCTGCTCAACATTACCCGTCAGGCGTCGATCAACATCGTGCTGGCGGCGGGGATGACCTTCATCATTCTGACCGGCGGGATTGACCTCTCCGTGGGCTCGATTCTCGGCACCACGGCGGTGGCGGCGATGGTGGTCTCGCTTATTCCTGAATTCGCGATGCTCTCCATACCGGCGGCGCTGATGCTCGGCATGGTGCTGGGGCTGTTCAACGGCGCGCTGGTGGCCTTCGCCGGGCTGCCGCCGTTTATCGTCACGCTTGGCACCTATACGGCGCTGCGAGGCGCGGCGTATCTGCTGGCGGACGGTACCACGGTGATTAACTCCAGCATCAGCTTCGAGTGGATCGGCAATAACTATCTCGGCCCGATTCCGTGGCTCGTCGTCATTGCCCTGGCGGTCATCGCTATCTGCTGGTTCATCCTGCGCCGCACCACGCTCGGCGTTCATATCTACGCGGTCGGCGGCAACATGCAGGCGGCGCGCTTAACCGGCATCAAAGTCTGGCTGGTGCTGCTGTTTGTCTACGGCATGAGCGGCCTGCTCTCCGGCCTCGGCGGGGTGATGAGCGCCTCGCGCCTCTACAGCGCCAACGGTAACCTCGGCACGGGTTACGAGTTGGATGCGATTGCGGCGGTGATCCTCGGCGGCACCAGCTTCGTCGGCGGGATCGGCACGATCACCGGCACGCTGGTGGGGGCATTGATCATAGCCACCCTCAACAACGGCATGACGCTGATGGGCGTCTCCTACTTCTGGCAGCTGGTGATCAAAGGGGCGGTGATCATCATAGCGGTGCTAATCGACAAATACCGTACCCGACATCATCAAAGTGCATAACAACAATACCCTACAAGCGAGGAAGACAAGATGCGTTTGAAACCCTTAGTGACCGCGCTCTGTGCTGGCGCGCTGCTGGCCGCAACGCCGTTTGCGCAGGCAAAAGATCTGAAGTCCATCGGCGTGACGGTGGGCGACCTGGCTAACCCGTTCTTCGTGCAGATCACCAAAGGTGCCGAGCTGGAAGCGCGCAAGCTGGCTGGCGATAACGTCAAGGTGACGCTGGTTTCCAGCGGTTACGATCTGGGCCAGCAGGTGTCGCAGATCGATAACTTCATCGCCGCGAAGGTGGACATGATCATCCTCAACGCTGCGGATTCCAAAGGGATCGGCCCGGCGGTGAAGCGGGCCAAAGAAGCGGGGATCGTGGTCGTGGCGGTGGACGTGGCGGCGGAAGGGGCCGATGCGACCATCACCTCCGATAATACTCAGGCGGGGGAAATGGCCTGTAAGTACATTACCGACCGCCTGAAAGGCAAAGGCAACGTGGTGATCATCAACGGACCGCCGGTCTCCGCGGTGCAGAACCGCGTGGAAGGCTGCCAGACGGAATTCAAAAAACATCCGGACATCAAGGTGCTCTCGGACAACCAGAATGCCAAAGGCAGTCGTGAAGGCGGGCTGGAAGTGATGACCTCCCTGCTGGCGGCCAATCCGAAGATCGACGGCGTATTCGCGATTAACGATCCGACCGCGATCGGCGCCGATCTGGCGGCGAAACAGGCCCAGCGCAACGAGTTCTTTATCGTCGGCGTGGACGGTTCCCCGGACGGTGAAGAGGCGCTGAAGCGCGAAAACTCCCTGTTTGTGGCGACCCCGGCGCAGGATCCGCAGGTGATGGCGGCGAAGGCGGTGGAGATCGGCTATGACATTCTGCAGGGCAAACCCGCGCCGAAAGAGCCTGTGCTGATCCCAGTGACGATGATCGATAAAAAGAACGTCGGCACGTATAAGGGGTGGACGGTTAAATGATCCTTTTCCCTCTCCCACAGGGAGAGGGAACTGTTTTCAAGGAGTCCCCATGAAACGCTCCGACATCAATGAAATCCTCGGCCACACGCGGCAGTTCTTTTCCATGCACGACGTGCATCTCCCGCCGTTTGCCAGCTTTCCGCCAACCAAATGGCAGCAGCTTGATCGGGCCGCATGGCAGGAAGTGTTTGACCTCAAGCTCGGCTGGGACGTGACCGCTTTCGGCGGCAACAGCTTTGCCGCGCAGGGTCTGACCCTGTTTACCCTGCGCAACGGCTCCCCCAACGGCGTGCCGTATGAGAAATGCTACGCCGAAAAAATCATGCACGTGCTCGACGGCCAGGTGACGCCGATGCATTTTCACTGGCGCAAGCGGGAAGACATCATTAACCGGGGCGGCGGGAACCTGATTATTGAGTTATGGAATGCCGGGATGCATGAGGAGACCGAAAACACCGACGTGACCGTCACGATTGACGGCTGTCGGCAAACCCATGCTCCCGGCAGCCAGCTGCGCCTCACACCAGGGGAAAGCATCTGTCTCACGCCCGGTCTGTATCACAGCTTCTGGGGCGAACGCGGCTTTGGCGACGTGCTGGTGGGCGAAGTGTCGTCGGTGAATGACGACGAGCACGACAACCACTTTTTGCAGCCCGTTGCCCGCTATAACAACATCGAAGAAGACGAACCGGCGGTGCTGGTGCTGTGCAACGAGTACAACCTGTTTCGGAGATAAGGAGTGAATGATGCCACTGATTTCTCTTGCCGACGGTCTTGAGCACGCCAGGAAACATCGCTACGCGCTGGGCGCGTTCAACGTGCTCGACTCCCATTTCCTGCGCGCGCTGTTTGCCGCCGCAAAGCAGGAACGTTCGCCGTTTATCATCAACATCGCCGAAGTGCACTTTAAGTATGTTTCCCTGGATTCGCTGGTCGAAGCGGTTAAGTTCGAAGCCGCCCGTCACGATATTCCCGTGGTGCTGAATCTCGACCACGGTCTGCATTTCGAGGCCGTCGTGCGCGCCCTGCGCCTGGGGTTTAGCTCGGTGATGTTCGACGGCTCGACGCTGAGCTACGAGGAGAACATTCGCCAGACCCGGGAAGTGGTGAAGATGTGCCACGCGGTGGGCGTCTCGGTGGAGGCGGAGCTGGGCGCGGTCGGCGGGGATGAAGGCGGCGCGCTGTACGGACATGCGGATGAAGCGTTCTTTACCGACCCGCAGCTGGCGCGGGAGTTTGTCGATAAGACCGGCATCGACGCGCTGGCGGTCGCCATCGGCAACGCGCACGGCAAATACAAAGGCGAGCCGAAGCTCGATTTCCCGCGCCTGGACGCCATTCGTCAGCAGACGGGGCTGCCGCTGGTGCTGCACGGCGGCTCCGGGATTAGCGATGCCGACTTCCGCCGCGCCATCGAGCTGGGCATTCATAAAATCAACTTCTACACTGGCATGTCGCAGGCCGCGCTCGCCGCCGTTGAGCAGCGTATGGCGAACCGCCAGCCGCTGTACGATGAGTTTGCCGAACTACTGCTGGGGATAGAAGAGGCGATAACCGATACGGTCGCCGAGCAGATGCGCATCTTCGGCAGCGCGGGGCAGGCATAATGGAACGCAAAGGCATCATCGCCGCAGGCAATATGCTGGTGGATCACGTTCACCAGATCGTGCAGTGGCCGGAGCGCGGCTGGCTGGCGGAAATCACCCACAGCGAACGCTCCACCGGCGGCGCGCCGCTCAACGTGCTGCTGACGCTGGCGAAAATGCACGCCGGCCTGCCGCTGCAGGCGGTGGGGCTGATCGGGGAAGACGGCGACGGGGATTACATTCTGGCGATGCTCGACCAGTACCACGTCAACCGCCAGCGCGTGCAGCGCACCACCTTCGCCCCAACCTCCATGTCGCAGGTGATGACCGATCCCAGCGGGCAGCGCACCTTTTTCCACTCGCCGGGTGCCAACCGTCTGCTGGATCTTCCCGCCTTCGATCGTCTCGATGGATCGATGAAGATCTTCCATCTCGGCTACCTGCTGCTGCTCGACAGCCTGGATATGCCGGATGACGAGTTTGGCACCCGCAGCGCGCGGCTGCTGGCGCAGATGCGCGAGCAGGGGTATGAAACCTCCCTTGACCTGGTGTCCCGCAAGGGCGACCCGCGATACCAGCCGCTGGTGCTCCCTGCCCTGCGCCATCTGGATTATCTGGTGATTAACGAGCTCGAGGCCGGTGAGTTTAGCGGGCTGGAGATGCGCGACGCCGACGATGCCCTGAACATCGCCCATATCGCCGATGCCGCGGCGCAGCTGCTGGCGGCAGGCGTTCGTCAGCGGGTGGTGATCCACTGCCCGGAAGGGGCATGGGGTGAAACACCGGGAGAAGCAGGCCGATGGGTTCCGTCGTGGAAGCTGGAGCAGAACGAGATTATCGGCAGCGTCGGCGCGGGCGATGCGTTTTGCGCGGGCTTTTTATACGGCTGCCATGAATCGCTGCCGCTGACAGAAAGTATTTATCTGGCGCACGCCTGCGCGCGGGCAAGCCTGCTGGCGGCCAATGCGATTGACGGCGCGAAAACGCTGGCCGAGCTGCAGCTGTTTATTAAAGAGAATACTTAGGCCGCTTTCTCGCTATGAGACACATCGGCGGCAAAAACGTAGCCCAGACCGCGCATGGTTTTGATGAGCTTAGGCTGATGCGGGTTGACCTCGATTTTTCGCCGCAGGCGCATGATCAACACGTCAATCGTGCGGTCGAATACCTCGGTACTTTCGCTGTGGGTGAGCTCAAGCAGCTGCTCGCGGCTCAGTACCCGGCGGGCATTTTGCGTGAGCGCCAGCAGCAGGCCATATTCACCCTGAGTCAGTGGCACGGCGTTACGCTGCGGATCAATCAGTTCACAGCGGGTGGTGTCCAGCGTCCAGTCGTTGAAGGTTATCCCCGCCGCACGTGGCATCGGCGCTTCGGCTGCCAGCGCTCCGGTACGACGCAGCACGGCCTTAACGCGGGCCACCACCACGCGTGGATTAAACGGTTTGCCAATATAATCGTCAGCCCCCATCTCCAGCCCCACCACCACGTCTGATTCACTGCCCAGCCCGGTTAACATGATCACCGGTAGCGCCGGGCGCTGCTTTTGCAGCTGCAGCAAAACCTGCAGGCCGTTGATGTCCGGCAGCATCATATCCAGCAGAACAAGGGCGATAGCCGGCTCCCGTTGGACCTGCCGCAGCGCATCCTGGCCGTTGTGGCAGACAAGCACGCTAAAGACGTGCTCGCTCAGCACATCCTGCAGCAGTTCACACACTGCCATATCGTCATCAACCACCAGAATCGCCGGTTTCATCATATGCTTCCGTCAGGGGATTATGTTAAGTCTGAACCATTCTGCCGTCGGCTCCAGTGAAATGAATTTTTCCGTGACGGAAATTCAACCCATGTCACATCCGCCGCTCATTCGACACGTCAATTTTGACGATTGTCTGCTTTTCGTCAGGGATTTCGCCGTGAATGCACCGTAAAGCCGGTGAGTAACCCCACTAAAAACATGGCATAGAAGCTGCATTAGTCGGTGCGAAAGATTTGATTAACTGGAGCAGACTGATGAAAAAAGTCGTCACGGTTTGCCCTTATTGTGCCTCAGGTTGCAAGATCCACCTGGTGGTCGATAACGGCAAAATCGTCCGGGCGGAGGCCGCGCAGGGGAAAACCAACCAGGGCACGCTGTGCCTGAAGGGGTATTACGGCTGGGATTTTATTAACGATACACAAATCCTCACCCCGCGCCTGAAAAACCCTATGATCCGCCGCGAGCGCGGCGGCAAGCTGGAAGCCGTCTCCTGGAACGAGGCGCTGGATTACGTCGCCACGCGCCTGAGTGCCATTAAGGCCAAGTATGGCCCGGATGCCATTCAGACCACCGGCTCCTCACGCGGGACCGGGAATGAAACCAACTATGTGATGCAAAAATTCGCGCGCGCCGTTATTGGTACCAATAACGTCGACTGCTGCGCTCGCGTCTGACACGGCCCATCGGTTGCAGGTCTGCACCAGTCGGTCGGTAACGGCGCAATGAGTAATGCTATCAACGAGATAGATAACACCGATCTGGTGTTTATCTTCGGTTATAACCCAGCGGATTCTCACCCTATCGTCGCGAACCACGTGATTCGCGCTAAACAGAACGGGGCGAAAATCATCGTCTGCGATCCGCGCAAAATCGAAACCGCGCGCATTGCGGATATGCACATTGCGCTGAAAAACGGCTCGAATATCGCGCTGTTGAATGCGATGGGGCACGTCATTATTGAGGAGAACCTGTACGACCAGGCGTTTGTCGCCACGCGTACGGAAGGTTTTGAAGAGTACCGGAAAATTGTCGAAGGCTACACGCCGGAGTCGGTAGAGGCGATAACCGGCGTGAGCGCGCAGGAGATCCGCCAGGCGGCACGGATGTATGCCGGAGCGAAAACCGCCGCCATCCTGTGGGGCATGGGCGTGACCCAGTTCTACCAGGGCGTGGAAACCGTGCGCTCCCTGACCAGCCTCGCGATGCTGACCGGGAATCTGGGCAAAGCGCACGTCGGCGTTAACCCGGTTCGCGGCCAGAATAACGTCCAGGGTGCCTGCGACATGGGCGCGCTGCCGGACACGTATCCAGGCTACCAGTACGTGAAGTACCCGGAAAACCGCGAGAAGTTCGCGAAGGCCTGGGGCGTGGAGAGCCTGCCGGCACACACCGGCTATCGCATCAGCGAGCTGCCGCACCGCGCGGCGCACGGTGAAGTGCGGGCGGCCTACATCATGGGTGAAGATCCGCTCCAGACCGACGCCGAGCTGTCTGCGGTGCGCAAAGGCTTTGAGGATCTGGAGCTGGTGATTGTCCAGGATATCTTCATGACCAAAACCGCGGCGGCGGCGGATGTGATTCTCCCGTCGACCTCCTGGGGCGAGCATGAAGGCGTCTATACGGCGGCGGACCGCGGCTTCCAGCGCTTCTTTAAGGCGGTCGAGCCGAAGTGGGATTTGAAAACGGACTGGCAGATCATCAGCGAAATCGCCACCCGCATGGGCTACCCGATGCACTACAACAACACCCAGGAGATCTGGGACGAGCTGCGGCATCTGTGCCCGGACTTTTATGGGGCAACCTATGAAAAAATGGGTGAGCTGGGCTACATCCAGTGGCCGTGCCGGGACGAGTCGGAGGCCGACCAGGGGACGTCGTATCTCTTTAAAGAGAAATTTGACACCCCGAACGGGCTGGCGCAGTTCTTCACCTGCGACTGGGTTGCGCCGATCGATAAACTCACCGACGAATACCCGATGGTGCTCTCTACCGTGCGTGAAGTAGGCCACTACTCCTGCCGTTCGATGACCGGCAACTGCGCCGCGCTGGCGGCGCTGGCGGACGAACCGGGCTACGCGCAGATCAACACCGCCGATGCGGAGCGCCTCGGCATTGAGGATGAAGCGCTGGTGTGGGTGAATTCGCGCAAAGGCCGCATCATTACCCGCGCGCAGGTCAGCGACCGTCCAAACAAAGGGGCGGTCTATATGACCTACCAGTGGTGGATTGGTGCCTGTAACGAGCTGGTGACGGAGAACCTCAGCCCGATAACCAAAACGCCGGAGTATAAATACTGCGCCGTCAACGTGGAGCCGATTGCGGATCAGCACGCGGCGGAACAGTATGTGATCGACGAATATAACAAGCTGAAAGCACGGCTGCGTGAAAGCGCAATGGGTTGAAGCCGTTAATTAATCGTTGAATAAAGGGAGTGAGTTATTCACTCCCTTTTTATTTCCGCTTAAAACATTAAAAAATATCAATTATTATTCTGGAAAGCGGCTCGCAAAATAATGTAATTCGCGCAGAACAGAATTACATCTTTGCATTTTAATTCAGAAGGATAAGATGTGCGGCGGGTGCTTAAGACTTTCTGTCTTGAGCATTGTTGAGGGACAGAAAGTGGAAAGCCCCGGGAAATTTTCATTCACCCGAGGCTACCCCTCAACTACCAACAGGTTGAGAGTAGCCTCTTATTCTTTTTTTGACAAGGAGTAAAAGGCATGACGCCATTAAAAACTGCGTTAGGCATCGTCTTTACTATCTGCCTGACGATAGTGATATTTACCTTTATTACTCGCGGTAGACTCTGCGAGTTTTCAATAAAGAGTGAACATCAGGAGGTGGCGGCGAAATTAGCCTGCGTGGCAGGCTAACCTCTACGGGCGAAACCACGGTTTCGCCCGGCTTGTGGGATGCTAAGGTCTTAATGCACCCATTTTTTTCTTTTACTACCGCGATTATACTGCGCGGCGTGTACCCAGATGATAAGAATCCATGAAAGCCATTTTTCTGTTGTTGTTATTTTTTACGTCGTTCGCCCGCGCGGATGAGATAGGCAGCCAGTATCAGAAGCAGGCGGAAGCCGGCGATGCCCGCGCCCAGTATTATCTCGCCGATACCTACTTCAGCTCCGGTGACAGAAAGCAGGCAGCGCTGTGGGCCGAGAAAGCCGCGAAAGGCGGTGATGTCGACGCCATGGGGTTACTCTCGCAGATCCTCTTTACGCAGGGGGATTACGCTCAGGCTAAAGCGCTGGCACAGCAGGCCACCATCGCCGGCAGCAAGCGCGGCACGATTATGCTGGCGCGTATTATGGTGAACACGCAGGCGGGTAAAACCGACTATCCTCAGGCCATCAAGCTCCTGCAAACGGCGGCCGAAGATATCGACAACGACTCGGCGGTCGATGCGCAGCTGCTGCTGGGGCTGATTTATGCCAACGGCGTAGAGGTGCCGCAGGATGACGTACAGGCGGCGTCATGGTTTAAGCGCAGCTCGTCGCTGTCACGTACGGGCTATGCGGAATACTGGGCAGGAATGCTGTTCCAGCAGGGTGAGAAAGGCTTTATCACGCCGAATAAGCAGAAAGCGCTCTACTGGCTAAACCTGAGCTGTACCGAAGGGTTTGATACGGGGTGTGAAGAGTTTGATGCGTTGAGCGGAGAATAACGTGCCGGGTGGCGGCTTCGCCTTACCCGGCCTACAAAACCCGTAGGCCCGGTAAGCGCAGCGCCACCGGGCTTAGGATGTTACTGGTCAGCCGTCTTATCAAAACGACCCAGCACTTCGCGTTCATACGCTAGCGCTTTTTTACGGTCGAATTTGTGTTCCCACTTGGCGATAACCAGCACCGCCAGCGCGTTACCCACCACGTTCAGCGCCGTACGCGCCATATCGAGGATACGGTCCACACCGGCGATAAACGCCAGGCCTTCCAGCGGAATACCGACGCTGCCCAGCGTCGCCAGCAGCACCACGAAGGAGACGCCCGGCACGCCTGCGATGCCCTTTGAGGTCACCATCAGCGTCAGAACCAGTACGATCTCCTGCCACAGCGACAGGTCAATGCCGTACAGCTGCGCGATAAAGATCGCCGCAATACTCTGGTACAACGTCGAGCCATCCAGGTTAAAGGAGTAGCCGGTCGGCACCACGAAGCTCGTTATCGACGCTGGCGCACCGTACGCCTCCATCTTCTCGATAATGCGCGGCAGCACGCTCTCGGAGCTTGCGGTGGAGTACGCCAGAATCAGTTCATCCTTCAGGATACGGATCAGGATCCAGATACTCAGCCCGCACAGGCGCGCCACAATCCCCAGCACCACCAGTGCGAAGAACAGAATGGCGAAGTGCACCAGGATCACCAGCTTCGCCAGCGGCCACAGGGAGGCAAAACCAAAGTTCGCCACGGTCACGGCGATAAGCGCGAACACCCCAACCGGCGCGTAGCGCATCACCATGTGGGTCACTTTGAACATGGTTTCGGAGATAGAGCGGAATACGGTCACCAGCGGCTCACGGTGCGTTGCCGGCAAGGAGGAGAGACCCAGACCAAACAGCACCGAGAAGAAGATGATCGGCAGCATCTCGCCTTTCGCCATGGAAGCAATGATGTTGGTCGGCACCAGCGACAGGATAGTCCCCATCAGACCGTGGGAATGGCTCTGCACGTCAGCGGTGGTGCTTTGGTATTTCGAAATATCCACCGTCGCCAGCTGCGACATATCGATCCCGGAGCCTGGCTGGAATACGTTCGCCAGCGTTATGCCGAGGATAATCGCAACCGTGGTGATCACTTCGAAATAGAGAATAGTTTTCGCGCCAATGCGGCCTAACTGCTTCGCATCGCCGACGCCCGCGATACCGACCACCAGCGTCGAGATCACAATAGGCACCACAATCATCTTAATCAGATGAATAAAAATATCGCCTGCCGGAGAGAGCAGGTTCGCAATCAGCCACTCGCGGCTGTCGCTATGATAATGAAGATAACTGCCCAGCAAGATGCCCAGCACAAGGGCCAGCAGGATCTGCCAGGCCAGGCTGACTTTCAAATTTTTCATAGAAACTGACTTCCTCAATGAAATCTCCGCACCAGCAAAACTGCATGAATATGGAGACATACTGAAAGGGTATGAATTGTGTTGCGTTGGTTTATGGGATTTTTTAACGCGGCGTATGAGTATCATTTGCACGACCTGTTGCGCAAGCCTTAAAGAACGACGCATTTCACTATCAAAAGCGGTTATGACGCGAGTTTGTCATAATTCTGATAAATAACCTTTTGTTATAAAAACGCTTTTTTATAAAGAATTGTGAATAATCGGCATCGTGAATTATTTCCCTTCAAAGTTTCATTCGCTCAATTTTCAACCTGTTCAAACAATGCGTGATCTGTCGCCCAAATACTAAACAAAGCTTGTAAAGCCCCTACTATTAACGTTTTTGCGACATATTATTAACATCTTACAAGGAGAAAAAAAGCCATGAGCCAAATACACAAACACGACATTCCCGCAAACATTGCGGACCGTTGCCTGATCACCCCGGAGCAGTACCACGAGAAATATCAGCAATCTGTTACCAACCCGGACGCCTTCTGGGGCGAGCAGGGTCACATCCTTGACTGGATCAAACCTTATCAGAAGGTGAAGAATACCTCTTTCGCGCCAGGCAACGTCTCCATTAAATGGTATGAAGACGGCACGCTGAACCTGGCGGCGAACTGCCTGGACCGCCATCTTGCCGAACGCGGCAACGAAACGGCCATTATCTGGGAAGGCGACGATGCCTCTCAGAGCAAACATATCTCTTATAAAGAGCTGCACCGCGACGTCTGCCGCTTCGCTAACGTGCTGCTGGACCAGGGGATTAAAAAAGGCGACGTGGTGGCGATCTACATGCCGATGGTGCCGGAAGCGGCAGTAGCTATGCTCGCCTGCGCGCGTATCGGCGCGATCCACTCCGTCATCTTCGGCGGCTTCTCCCCTGAAGCGGTTGCCGGGCGCATCGTTGACTCGAACTCGAAGCTGGTGATCACCGCCGACGAGGGCGTACGCGCCGGGCGCGGTATTCCGCTGAAGAAAAACGTCGATGAAGCGCTGAAAAACCCGAACGTCAAATCCATCAATAACGTCATTGTCCTCAAGCGTACCGGCGGCAAGATCGACTGGCACGAGGGGCGTGACCTGTGGTGGAGCGACCTGATTGAAAAAGCGAGCGACCAGCATCAGCCGGAAGAGATGAATGCGGAAGATCCGCTGTTTATTCTTTACACCTCCGGCTCAACCGGTAAACCGAAAGGCGTACTGCACACCACCGGCGGCTATCTGGTCTATGCGGCCACCACCTTTAAATACGTCTTCGACTACCATCCGGGCGACATCTACTGGTGTACCGCCGACGTGGGTTGGGTCACCGGACACAGCTACCTGCTGTACGGCCCGCTGGCCTGCGGCGCAACGACGCTGATGTTTGAGGGCGTACCGAACTGGCCGACCCCGGCGCGCATGTGTCAGGTGGTCGATAAGCACCAGGTAAACATTCTTTACACCGCGCCAACGGCGATCCGCGCGTTAATGGCGGAAGGTGATAAGGCCATCGAGGGCACTGACCGCTCCTCATTGCGCATCCTCGGCTCCGTGGGCGAGCCCATCAACCCGGAAGCCTGGGAGTGGTACTGGAAGAAAATCGGTAACGAGAAGTGCCCGGTGATGGACACCTGGTGGCAGACCGAAACCGGCGGCTTCATGATCACCCCAATGCCGGGCGCGACGCAGCTGAAGGCCGGCTCGGCAACCCGTCCGTTCTTCGGCGTGCAGCCTGCGCTGGTGGATAACGAAGGTAATCCGCAGGAAGGCGCTACCGAGGGTAACCTGGTGATCACAGACTCCTGGCCGGGCCAGGCGCGCACGCTGTTTGGCGATCACGAGCGCTTCGAGCAGACCTACTTCTCGACCTTCAAAAACATGTACTTCAGCGGCGACGGCGCGCGCCGGGATGAAGATGGTTATTACTGGATCACCGGACGCGTGGACGACGTGCTGAACGTTTCCGGCCACCGTCTGGGTACGGCAGAAATTGAGTCCGCGCTGGTGTCGCATCCGAAGATTGCCGAAGCGGCGGTGGTCGGCATTCCTCACAACATCAAGGGCCAGGCGATCTACGCCTACGTCACCCTGAACCACGGTGAAGAGCCGTCGCCGGAGCTGTATACCGAGGTGCGCAACTGGGTACGTAAAGAGATTGGCCCGCTTGCCACGCCGGACGTACTGCACTGGACAGACTCGCTGCCGAAAACCCGTTCCGGCAAGATTATGCGCCGTATCCTGCGCAAAATCGCGGCAGGCGATACCAGCAACCTCGGCGATACCTCAACGCTTGCCGATCCTGGCGTGGTGGACAAACTGCTCGAAGAGAAGCAGGCCATCGCAATGCCATCGTAATGTTTTCTCCCTCTCCCCGTGGGAGAGGGCCGGGGTGAGGGCATCAGACCGCACCTTCCTCCCCTCACCCTAACCCTCTCCCCATAGGGGAGAGGGGATAAAACAAACCAACCTTACCTCTGGAGATTTCTGTGATGAATAACGATATTTGTCAGCAGATAGAGAATAGTGCGCACTACAGGGAGCTCGTCGATAAGCGGCAACGGTTTGCCTTCACCCTTTCCATCATCATGCTGATTATCTATGTCGGCTTTATTCTGCTGATCGCCTTTGCGCCGCAGTGGCTCGGTACGCCGCTGCACGCCGGAACCAGCGTTACGCGCGGTATCCCGATTGGCATTGGCGTTATCGTGATTTCGTTTGTGCTGACGGGTGTGTACGTCTGGCGTGCGAACGGTGAATTCGATCGTCTTAATAAAGCAGTGCTGCAAGAGGTAAAAGCATCATGAAGCGAGTCCTGACGGCGCTTGCCGCCACACTTCCCTTTGCTGCCCAGGCGGCGGATGCCCTTACCGGCGAGGTTCAGCGACAGCCCACCAACTGGCAGGCGATTATCATGTTCCTGATTTTCGTGGTGCTGACGCTGTACATTACGTACTGGGCGTCGAAACGCGTTCGCTCCCGTAACGATTACTACACTGCGGGCGGCAACATTACCGGCTTCCAGAACGGGCTGGCGATTGCGGGTGACTTTATGTCCGCCGCCTCGTTCCTCGGGATCTCCGCGCTGGTGTACACCTCCGGCTATGACGGCCTGATCTACTCCCTCGGCTTCCTCGTTGGCTGGCCGATCATTCTGTTCCTGATTGCCGAACGCTTGCGCAACCTGGGACGTTACACCTTCGCTGACGTGGCATCCTATCGCCTGAAGCAGGGGCCGATTCGTACCCTCTCCGCCTGCGGCTCGCTGGTGGTGGTGGCGCTGTATCTGATCGCCCAGATGGTGGGCGCGGGCAAGCTTATCGAACTGCTGTTTGGCCTGAACTACCACGTCGCGGTGGTGCTGGTGGGCGTGCTGATGGTGATGTACGTTCTGTTCGGCGGCATGCTGGCCACCACCTGGGTGCAGATCATCAAAGCCGTACTGCTGCTGTTCGGCGCGAGCTTTATGGCCTTTATGGTGATGAAACACGTCGGCTTCAGCTTCAATAACCTGTTCACCGAAGCGATGGCTGTCCACCCGAAAGGAGAAGCGATCATGAGCCCGGGCGGGCTGGTGAAAGATCCGATCTCCGCGCTCTCTCTCGGTCTCGGCCTGATGTTTGGTACCGCTGGCCTGCCGCACATTCTGATGCGTTTCTTCACGGTGTCAGACGCGCGTGAAGCGCGTAAGAGCGTCTTCTACGCCACCGGCTTTATGGGTTACTTCTACATCCTGACCTTTATCATCGGCTTCGGCGCGATCATGCTGGTGGGCGCGAACCCGGCGTTTAAAGACGCGGCGGGCGCGCTGATTGGCGGTAACAACATGGCGGCGGTGCACCTGGCCGATGCGGTGGGCGGCAACCTGTTCCTCGGCTTTATCTCCGCCGTGGCCTTCGCCACCATCCTTGCGGTGGTCGCCGGGCTGACGCTGGCGGGCGCGTCTGCGGTATCGCACGACCTCTACGCCAACGTCTTCCGTAAAGGCGCGAGCGAGCGCGACGAGCTGAAGGTTTCCAAAATCACCGTGCTGGTGCTGGGCGTGGTCGCTATTCTGCTGGGGATCCTGTTTGAGAAGCAGAACATCGCCTTTATGGTGGGACTGGCCTTCTCGATTGCGGCAAGCTGTAACTTCCCAATCATTCTGCTCTCCATGTACTGGTCCAAACTGACCACCCGTGGGGCGATGATAGGCGGCTGGCTCGGCCTGCTGACAGCGGTAATTCTGATGATCCTCGGCCCGACCATCTGGGTGCAGATCCTCGGTCACGAAAGCGCTATCTTCCCGTACGAGTACCCGGCGCTGTTCTCCATTGCCGTGGCGTTTATCGGTATCTGGATCTTCTCGGCTACCGACAACTCGCCGGAGGGTAACCTGGAGCGTGAGAAATTCCGCGCCCAGTTTATCCGCTCACAAACCGGCCTCGGCGTTGAGCAGGGCCGCGCACACTAAGCCTTTCTCCCCGGTCACGCTGGCCGGGGAGCTTAAAACATCACCCACGCCACCAGCGGCGCAATCAGCACCATCGTCACGCCCGAGAGCATCATCACCAGGCTTGCAACGACCCCTTCCTGCTGACCCAGCTCATACGAACGCGCCGTGCCTGCCCCGTGAGATGCCGCGCCAAACCCTGCTCCTTTCGCCATCCCTTCACGGATAGAGAGCCGCAGGAACAGTACATCTCCCACCGCCATGCCAAAGACGCCCGTCACCACCACAAACAGCGCCACCAGATCCGGCTGCCCGCCGAGCGGTTTGGCGGCCGCCAGCGCAAACGGCGTGGTCACCGAGCGCACGGCCAGGCTGCGCTGAATTTCATCGGAGAGGGTAAACAGCCGCGCCAGCCAGACGGAGCTACAGACCGCCACCACCGTCGCGGTGACGACGCCCGCGCTGAGCGACATCCAGTGGCGTTTGATAATGGCGAGGTTGTCATAAACGGGTACGGCAAAAGCGATAGTCGCCGGGCCGAGCAGCCACAGCAGCCAGTGGGATTCACCAATGTAGTTCTGCCAGGAGATATGGCCGAAGACCAGCATCAGCACCAGCAGGATCGGCGTAAAGACCAGCGGCATCAGCGGCAGCGTGCGAAAGCGGCGATACAGGCGCTTGTTGGCAAAGTAGATGGTGACCGTCACGATCAGGCACAACACGCTTATCTGAAAGTTAGTCATGCTTTTGCCTGCTGATTTCGAACCGGTACACCTTATCCACCACCCAGGCGGTGGCACCCAGCACCATCAGCGTGCTCAGGGCAATAACCGCGAAGATGCGCCAGCCGTCGACCATCAGCAGCTGCGCATAGTTCACCACCGCCACCACGGCCGGAACAAAGAACAGCAGCATCTCCGCCAGCAGCCAGCGCGCGCCGGCGCGCACCCAGCTGAGGGGCAACGCGCGGCAGAGGATCAGCACCAGCATCAGCACCATCCCTACCAGGTTGGCGGGTAAAGGCAGGTGCAGCCAGTCGACAAGGTATTCCGCAAAAATAAACAGTCCCGCGTAGAGCAGTACCTGAACCGGGACCTGGAGTCGTTGCACAACGGCAGGCGTAACACGGCTTAACGCCACGGCCATGGGTTTTTTCCTCAGAATTGAGACGAGGCGCCAGTATAGTGAGCGTACGTCATCGACTGAAATGAATTAAAATCATCGAAGGTATAGTTTCGAGGAATAATCATGGACATAAGAACGCTGCGCTATTTTGTCGAGGTGGTTCGCCAGCAAAGTTTTACCCGCGCAGCGGAGAAGTTGTTCGTTACCCAGCCAACCATCAGCAAGATGCTGAAAAACCTCGAAGACGAGCTGAACTGTACCCTGCTGATCCGCGACGGACGCAAGCTGCTGCTGACCGATACCGGACGCGTGGTGTTCGAGCGCGGGCTGGCGATCCTGGCGGAGTTTCGCCAGCTTGAGGCCGAGCTTGCGGACATCAACCACCTGACGAAAGGTCTGCTGCGGCTCGGCATTCCGCCGATGGTTGGCATGATGATGGCCGGGCCGATAAGCCTGTTTCGCCAGCGTTACCCTGGCGTTGAGCTCAAAATTTCTGAATTTGGCGGCCTGACCGTGCAGCAGGCGGTGATCAACGGCGAGCTGGACGTGGCGATGACGGCCCTTCCCGTGGAGGAAGAGAGCGGGCTGGCAACGCTGCCGCTGTTCAGCCATCCGCTATGCGTGCTGGTGCCCCGCTCCGGCGACTGGCTGAAGATAGACTCAGTGAAGCCCGATCTGCTCGGCGAACACCCGCTGCTGATCTACAACGAAGACTTCGCCTTAAGCCGCCAGCTGATGACCCTGTTTAACCACCATAACGTGAAGCCGCGCATTGCGGTACGCAGCGGCCAGTGGGATTTCCTCGCGGCAATGGTGCAGGCGGGCGTGGGAATTGCCATTCTGCCACAGCCGATCTGCGAGCGGCTTGATAAAAACACGCTGCGCTGGATCCCGCTGGAGAGTGACCTGCACTGGCAGTTAGGGATGATTTGGCGTGAAGGGGTGTATCTGTCGCACAGCGCACAGGCGTGGCTGCAATGTTGTGAGGGGTTTTGGGTGCGGTCTGAATAGTGCCGGGTGGCGGCTTCGCCTTACCCGGCCTACGGTTCAAATGTAGGCCCGGTAAGCGTAGCGCCACCGGGCAACAACGCGCTACTGATTCTCTATTAACAGCGCTTCTAACAGGTCCAGATCGTGCAGCAGCTTTTGCAGCGTCTCGTTGCTGATCTGACGCGTGGCGCGCAGGTGATACAGCTCGGCACGCTCGGAGCGCAGCGCCGCCAGGCGGAAACGACGCTCCAGGTTCTCTTCCTGCAGCGAGCTTTCCACGTCGTTACGTCCGTCAGCACGACGGCGCAAATTACCAATCACGCGTGAACTGACTTCCTTCAGCAGCTGGTTATCAATGTTCTCTTCGGCATCGGCAGCCAGACGCTCCTCCATCTTCTCAATGGCGACAATCGCGACTTCTGCCGTCGCCGCGCGGGCTATCCGCTCCTCTTTGTGCTGTTGGGTTGAGTCACCGGCATCAATGTGCTGGAGTAAAATCGGCAGCATAATCACGCCGACAAACAGCGAGAAGAGAATCACGCCCGCCGCCAGGAACACCAGCTCGTAGCGCGCCGGGAAGACGTCGCCCGTCGGCAGCAGCAGCGGAATAGAGAGCACACCGGCGAGGGTTATCGCCCCGCGTACGCCCGCGAAGGAGGCAATCAGCAGCTCGCGCGTGGTCCAGGAGCCGAACTCCATCGGCTTTTTGGTCAGGAAGCGCATGCTGAATTTTTTCATCGTCCACAGCCAGCCGAAACGCACCAGCATTAATGCCATGTAGATCAGCACGATATCGGTAAACAGCATCCAGACTTCAACGTTTGGATCCGCCTCCGCCGCGATCAGCGAGGATTCCATAATGCCCGGCAGCTGCAGGCCCAGCAGCAGGAAGACCATGCCGTTAAAGACAAACTCCAGCATCGCCCAGGTGCTGTTGGCGCGCAGGCGCATCGCCAGCGGCGCACGGCGCATCACGCCGGAGCGGGTGATGGTCATCCCCGCCGCTACCGCCGCCAGAATGCCCGACACGCCGATATGTTCAGCGATAAGGTAAGAAGCAAACGGCAGCAGGAACAGCAGAACGATTTGCGTCGCCGGTTCATCGCCGCCCCAGCGGCTGAGGAAGCGCAGCGAACGACCGTACAGCCAGCTCACCACGAAGCCCGCGAGAATACCGCCAATCGCCACCTTGAAGAATTCCAGGGTCGCGCCACCAATGGTAAAGACCATGGTGCCCATGGCTACCGCCACGGCAAACTTCAGGGCCACCAGGCCGGAAGCGTCGTTCATCAACGCCTCGCCCTGCAAAATGCCCATTATTTTCTTCGGAATGCGCCCTTCACCCACAATGCCGGAAAGGGCCACGGCGTCGGTCGGCGACAGCACGGCGGCCAGCGCAAAGGCGGGAATTAACGGGATACCCGGTACGGCCCAGTAGATCAGGAAACCAATCCCGACCACGGTAACGACCACCAGCGCCAGCGCCAGGCCGAAGATCTCTCGCCCGTGCTCAAGAAATTCGCGCGTCGGCGTTTTCCACCCATCGGCAAACAGCAGCGGCGGGATAAACAGCACGAGGAACAGTTCCGGATCGAACTCCACGTGCAGACCGAACGTCGGCCACGCAAGCAGCGCGCCGATGGCTATTTGCATTAAAGGCAGGGGGACCTGGAAGGGCAGTACGCGTGTAACCACCCCGGATAATGAGACCACAAGGGTCATGATGAGTATTGTGAAGAAAATTTCCATGCGTTCCCTGTTTGCTGTGTTTCTTTTTAAGCCAAACCTGAGGCGTCGTGCCTCTTATTCTATCCTCTCCAGAGTAACGCAAAAGGCAACGGGATGAGTCCTGAAAATAAAAACGGGCGGCCTGAGCCACCCGTTTTCGCATCAATGGATAACTCAGATTGCCCAGCCGCCCGCGTAGAAGGCGACCAACGCAACGGCGATCACCACGGTGCCGATGTTCAGCTTGCGCCACTCTCCGGAAACCAGACGACCAATCACCAGCGACGCGAAACCGATCATGATGCCGGTCACGATGTTACAGGTCAGGACGATAAACACTGCGGTAATCAGGCCGGACATCGCATCCACGAAGTCCGCAAAATCGATTTTCGCCACGTTGCTCAGCATCAGCAGGCCGACGTACATCAGCGCTGGCGCGGTCGCATACGCAGGCACCAGGTAGGAGAGCGGAGAGAGGAACAGGATCAGCAGGAACAGCACGCCGACGGTGATGGCCGTCAGGCCGGTTTTACCGCCTGCCGCCGTACCCGCTGCAGATTCGATGTACACCGCCGCAGGCGCCGCCCCCACCAGACCAGAGAAGACGCTGCTCAGGGAGTCGGTGGTCAGCGCTTTGCCGCCATCAATAATCTGACCGTCTTTATCCAGCAGGTTGGCCTGACCGGCCACCGCGCGAATGGTACCGGTGGCGTCAAATACCGCGGTCATCACCAGCGCCAGCACGCTTGGCAGGATCACCGGGTTCAGCGCGCCGACGATATCCAGGCTGCCGATCAGGGAGTTGCCTTTGTCATCGCTCAGCGACGGCATGGCGAAAATACCGGAGAAGTGAACGGTCGGATCGAAAATCAGGCCGACAATAGAAATGCCAATAATGGTCAGCAAAATGCCGCCCGGCACCTTCAGTTTTTCCAGGCCGATAATCACCGCCAGACCGATGAGCGACATAATGACCGGGAAGCTCGCGAAATGACCGAGCGCTACCGGCAGGCCGTCCAGCGGGTTCTTGATGACCAGACCCACGCCATTGGCAGCGATCAGCAGCAGGAACAGGCCGATACCGATACCGGTGCCGTGCGCCACGCCCTGCGGCAGGTTGCGCAAAATCCAGCTACGGATGCCGGTGGCAGAAATAACGGTAAACAGTACGCCCATCAGGAACACGGCGCCGAGGGCAACCGGTACGCTGATCTGCTGGCCCAGCACCAGACTGAACGCGGTAAAGGCGGTCAAAGAGATGGCGCAACCAATCGCCAGCGGCAGGTTCGCCCACAGGCCCATTACGATGGAGCCCACGCCGGCCACCAGGCAGGTGGCGACAAAGACAGCCGCAGGCGGGAAGCCCGCCTTGCCCAGCATGCCCGGCACCACGATGACGGAGTAAACCATCGCCAGAAACGTGGTCAGACCAGCAACGACTTCCTGGCGCACGGTGCTGCCACGAGCCGAAATTTTAAACATGGCGTCAAGTGAACCGCCGGTACGCGCAGATGGCGTAGACATAGAAAACATCCCCTGAGAGTTTTTATAGAACGTCCATAAGCGTGGTGGAGACACCGCTGCCAGCTAAAACGTCAAATCCGTGTGTTGCGTTTGCGACGAAAGGGCGTCACAAAAAAAGCAAACGTTTAGCTCCGCGCTTATAAAACGGGTGGTCAAATTAAGGCAAACGATTATCCAGCCTAATACCCGCCCTTTTCAACTGAACTTTATCGTTTTTCGCTAAAATTCACTTATGACGATGAAGAAATAAACAGAGGATGCGCAAACGTTATCGTCTATGCGCAATTTGTTTACATTTCAATCCTCGCCCGGGATCGTTAACGGGCCACCTTGTTGCAGGGTTCTTTGCCAGCCAGGACTAGTTTCCACTTTTTGCTTCCATGCCTGAATATGCGGCAGATTAGCAATGCCGCCGCGCGCCAGCAGGGCAAAGAGGGGGAAGCTCATCTGAATGTCGGCCATGCTTAACGTCTCTCCGGCAAACCAGCTGTTTTTAGCAAGATGTGAGTCAATAAAGCGCGCATGGGTCTCCAGCTGGGGGTTGAGATACGCTTTCTGTACCCCCTGCCCCAGCGCCTTACCCAGCGTTCGGATGCCAAACGGCACGGGCGGCTTGCCCAGGCTGCTGAAGACCAGCTTCATGAGCAGCAGCGGCATCAGCGACCCTTCTGCGTAATGCAGCCAGAAGCGGTATTGCACCTTATGCGCGGGGTCTAAAGGCTTCAGCCGCGATTCGGCATCATAGGTTTCCTGCAGATACTCCAGAATGGCGCCTGACTCCGCAAGGATCAGCCCGTTATCTTCAATGACCGGCGATTTGCCCAACGGATGCACCTTTTTGAGGGACTCGGGTGCCAGCATGTTCTTTTCGCGCTGGTAGTGAACAATCTCATAAGGCAGGGCGAGCTCTTCCAGCGCCCAGATCACGCGGTGCGAGCGCGACTGGTTAAGGTGATGTACCGTGAGCATGATTTTCTCCTGTTATTCATACTTTTTAACTATAGAAAATCGAACAACACCGCGAAAAAATTTCGTCTAAAAAACGGCTAGCGCGGCTGGCGAAAAAACGGGTCTTGCATAGAATTAAAGTGTCAGCACAATCCGGAACCTCCCCAACCAGCTCGACACGAGGGGTGCTGATGTCGGGGGAAACCCTCCCGTGAACCAGCGGGATAGAGAGAAAGACAAAGACCGGGAAAAACTAAAGCGCCCTTAGTGGCGCTTTAGTTCTTTATTATGCTTTTTGCCGCAAGAACTTAATCCTCCTCCAGCAGCCGCGCCCCGGTCCCCTGCTCGCCCAGCCTGTCGCCAGGGTTACGTAGCGGGCAGTCGCTACGGGACAGGCAGCCGCAGCCGATACAGCCGTCCAGCTCGTCACGCAGCGCCACCAGCGTGTGGATACGCCTGTCCAGCTCTTCACGCCACTGGGACGAAAGCTCTTTCCACTCTTTCGGGCTAAGCGTATGCCCTTCCGGCAACACGCCGAATGCCTCACCGATTGTCGCCAGGGGAATGCCGATGCGTTGCGCAATTTTGATAATCGCCACGTAGCGGAGCACGTCACGGGTGTAGCGGCGCTGGTTTCCGCCGTTACGGATGCTTTTAATTAACCCTTTGCTTTCATAGAAGTGGAGCGCCGATACCGCAACGCCGCTTCGCTTTGCCACTTCGCCGGGGGTTAAAAGCGCTTTAATGCGCGGCAATCTCTTTTCCATAAAACCTCTTTACCTCAAGTTAACTTGAGGAATTATACTCCCCCGCAGAGAAAACGACGAATCAACCGAGAAAGTTGTATCTACAGAGGGGCAACCTTATGTCGCATCAGCAAATTATTCAGACACTTATTGAATGGATTGACGATCATATCGACCAACCGTTGAACATTGATGTGGTCGCAAAAAAATCGGGCTATTCGAAATGGTATTTACAGAGAATGTTCCGCACGGTCATGCACCAGACGCTGGGGGAGTACATTCGCCAGCGCAGGCTCCTGCTGGCGGCGCAGGCGTTACGCTCAACGCAGCGGCCGATTTTTGATATCGCGATGGATCTTGGCTATGTTTCGCAACAAACCTTTTCCCGCGTGTTTCGCCGCGAGTTTGACCGTACGCCGAGCGATTATCGCCACCAGTTGAATTAATGCATATCAGTGCAAAGGTTGCTGCTGCCAGGTCATAAACTCCTGGGGCGGCATCGCTTTCGCGAAGTGCCATCCCTGACAGAACTCAACGCCGCGCTTCAACAGCCAGCTCACCTGCTCAGCCGTCTCAACCCCTTCCGCAATGGTTTTAAGCCGCAGGCTTTGCGCCATCTCGATAATATGCTCGGCGATCAGGTGGCTGGTACTGTTGGTGGTTAAGGTGTCGATAAACGATTTATCGATTTTCAGAATATCCACGTTCAACGAGTAGAGGTTGTGCAGGTTGGAATAACCGGTCCCGAAATCATCGATCGCCACTTCATAGCCCGCCTGACGGAAGGCCTGAATCACCGGCGTGGTTTTTGGCACATCGATAAAGCCGCGCTCCGTCACTTCAATTTTAATTTGCTGGGCGCGTACGGCGTAGTGCCGGGCCTTGTCAGAAATCATGGCGATCAGCCGCGAGGAGTGAAAGTCCGTGGCCGACAGGTTGATCGAAATATAGAGATGCGGATGCGCCGCCAGGAAATGGCCCAGATCGCTGAACACCTCCTCAACGACATAATCCGTGATCCGCTCGCTCATTCCCTCTTTTTCCGCAAGCGGAATAAACTCAGCCGGGCTCATTACCTGCCCATTGAAACCAGGCCAGCGCAACAGCGCCTCTGCCCCCACACACTGGTTGTTCTTGATATCAATAATCGGCTGATAGTGCACACAAAGCTGTCGCTTGTTTAGCGCCCGGTGCAGTAAGCGCCCCGGCGAATTAAGCTCACGATGGGTGCGGGACCACACCAGCAAAATAATAATGCTGCAGATCATTCCCAGCGGTAACGTCAACGTCGCCTGGTGATAGAGCGTTTCATAAAAACGTTTATCTGACGTCGACACGATGGCGGCAATAGGCCGATTTGTCGATTTCACGACGGTATAGAAACGGTTATCTTTTTGAAATACCGATTCCTTATCCCGAATCATCGAATTTAATAAAGTCGCATTGGCTTTCTGGCTGACGGAAAAGAAGGCATTAGTTACCGTGTCGTATACCCCCCATGCGAGGGAATGATCGGTAGACATCACTTCACTGTAAGAAAGCGGATTGACCACCACGACATAATTTCCGCGCTGCATATATGTCATTTTATAGCCAGTATAAAATGGCGTATCGCGAAAATAATAGATAGCAACGTCAGGTTTACGCGTGTAATTAGCGACCGGAATGACGTAGGGTTGATCCGGTGTAAAAACGGTCGAACAAAGAAAATTCTGACCTTCCGCATAAATTAAATCGGCGACAAACAGGCGGCCACGAACAACGTTCAACATATATTGACGATGTTCCGGCGTACAACGTTCACCCTGATATTTTTCTGCCTCGCCCCTGGCCAGTTCAACTTGTTGAATTACCAGTTCTGTTTTGTCTAAAGCCAGTTCAGCAAATGTCCGTAGCTGAGCGCTCGTTTCCGACTCGGCTCGTAGCTGGGCAAACCATAGAGCAAGCATCACCGGCAGCATAACTACCATGATGATCCCTACCACTCTGAGCATTTTGCGCCGCGCGCTACGATTCATTTCCCGCCCTATATCCCTGCATGTTGTACGCCTGTAGTAATGAAGGCCGGATGCTTTGTTAAACAGGTGATTACGTTGCATGAATCATGCGAAGTTAGCAACTGACTTTTAGTATTAAAAATCTTAAATTTCGTTATGACGATAATATTTTCCCGTAAGCTAAACTGTAAGTATTCGTTCCGTTTTAATTAAGGAAAATAATTATCCATCGCGTACGGGAGGTTTGAAGAGAACACAACAGAGGATCGCTGATTAAGCAAAACTTCTGGCGGAATGAAAAAAGTACAACACCAACGTGACGTTTCATCCTATTTCTGCGGGTATATTTTGTTCGTTGTTTTATAAATAATCAGACATCACCACAATATTATCAGAAAATAATGCGCCCCCTAAAAACGGCACGGCTGGCCGTCTCTCTGCCTCCAGATGCTCTTCCCCACTTACCCGACGGGATTACCTCAGCGCGTTGTGGATCCGCCTCCCCCTGTCCGAAGGCGGTCCCGCACCGCATGCTCTTTTTTCCGGGTAATAAAATCCCTTTTTTGGCTACGCAGGCACTGGCGAATAAATCAACAAATGTGATATAGTTCACACATATTGTGTAACGAGAAACACTGTTTCATTCAGTTCGTCTGTTTTGTAGAGGATGGGTTTTATGGCAACCATTACTACCAGCATGGTTCTCCTGCGCTGGCCCTTGTTGAGCGCGGTTTTGATGTTTTTAGCCAGCACGCTGAACATTCAGTTTCGTAAATCCGACTACGCGGGTCTTGCCGTCATAAGTACCCTGTTAGGGCTTGGCGCGGCCTGCTGGTTCGCAACGGGCCTGCTGGGCATTACCCTGCTGGATATGGCCGCGGTCTGGGAAAATATAAAAGTGGTGATGGTTGAGGCGATGAACCACACCCCACCAGACTGGCCGATGGTGATTACCTGATCCCTTCAGCAATAAAAAAACCCAGACGATGTCTGGGTTTTTTGTTTTAGCATCCGTTGATCAGAACGGGATATCGTCGTCGAAGTCCATTGGCGGTTCGTTAGACGGAGCAGGAGCAGACTGCTGCTGCGGACGAGACTGCGCGCCGCCGCTGAACTGGTTGCCGCCCTGCGGCTGCTGAGGCTGACCCCAACCACCCTGCTGCTGGTTCTGACCGCCACCTGCCGGTGCGCCACCGCCCTGACGGCCACCCAGCATTTGCATGGTGCCGCCCACGTTCACCACCACTTCCGTGGTGTATTTTTCCTGACCGGATTGGTCGGTCCATTTGCGGGTACGCAGCTGGCCTTCGATATAGACCTGAGAACCTTTACGCAGATACTCACCGGCTACTTCTGCCAGTTTGCCAAACAGCACAACGCGGTGCCATTCGGTCTGCTCTTTCATTTCACCGGTCGCTTTATCACGCCAGGATTCGGAAGTAGCCAGCGTAATGTTGGCAACTGCGCCACCACTCGGCATGTAGCGTACTTCCGGGTCCTGGCCCAGATTACCGACGAGAATCACCTTGTTTACGCCTCTGCTGGCCATGTTCGTGTCTCCTGAATACGTTTCTTAATAGTGTAAACGCGCGAGTGTACCATTTCCACGCGGCAATTTGCATAGTTGCGTGGTCGGTTCAGAAATCTCCCGCGAACTCGACATTGTTACACAGCGAATCAGAAAATGCATTCCAATACTGTATATTCAAACAGGTCAAATTGTGTCATAATTAGCCGTTTCTGACAGCCGTTTGTCCTTCAAACAAACCAGGCAATCCGTGTTCCAACCGGGAAAGGTGAATGGATAAGATCGAAGTTCGGGGCGCCCGCACCCATAATCTCAAGAATATCAACCTCATAATCCCTCGCGACAAACTCATCGTCGTGACCGGGCTTTCGGGGTCTGGCAAATCCTCACTGGCTTTCGACACTTTGTATGCCGAAGGACAGCGTCGTTACGTCGAATCACTTTCTGCGTACGCGCGTCAGTTCCTGTCGCTGATGGAAAAACCGGATGTCGATCATATTGAAGGGTTATCGCCTGCTATCTCTATTGAGCAGAAGTCTACCTCGCATAACCCGCGTTCAACGGTCGGTACCATTACCGAAATCCATGACTACCTGCGTCTGCTGTATGCCCGCGTGGGTGAGCCGCGCTGCCCGGACCACGATGTCCCGCTGGCGGCACAGACCGTGAGCCAGATGGTGGATAACGTGCTGTCGCAGCCGGAAGGCAAACGCCTGATGCTGCTGGCACCGATCATCAAAGAGCGTAAAGGCGAGCACACCAAAACGCTGGAGAACCTGGCAAGCCAGGGCTATATCCGCGCCCGTATCGACGGCGAAGTGTGTGACCTGTCCGATCCGCCAAAGCTTGAGCTGCAAAAGAAACACACCATCGAAGTGGTGATTGACCGCTTTAAGGTGCGTGACGATCTCGCCACGCGTCTGGCTGAATCCTTTGAAACCGCGCTGGAACTCTCTGGCGGCACGGCCGTGGTCTCCGACATGGACGACCCGAAAGCGGAAGAGCTGCTCTTCTCCGCCAACTTCGCCTGCCCGATTTGCGGCTACAGCATGCGCGAGCTGGAACCGCGCCTGTTCTCGTTCAACAACCCGGCGGGCGCGTGCCCGACCTGTGACGGTCTGGGCGTGCAGCAGTATTTCGATCCGGATCGCGTGATCCAGAACCCCGAGCTGTCGCTCGCGGGCGGTGCGATTCGCGGCTGGGATAAGCGTAACTTCTACTACTTCCAGATGCTGAAGTCGCTGGCGGAGCACTACAAATTCGACGTTGAAGCGCCGTGGGCAAGCCTGAGCCCGAACGTGCACAAAGTGATCCTGTTCGGTTCCGGCAAAGAGAACATCGAGTTCAAATACATGAACGATCGCGGCGATACCTCCGTGCGTCGCCACCCGTTCGAAGGGGTGCTGCACAATATGGAGCGCCGCTACAAAGAGACCGAATCCAGCGCGGTGCGCGAGGAGCTGGCGAAGTTCATCAGCAACCGCTCCTGCGCCACCTGCGAGGGCACGCGTCTGCGTCGCGAAGCGCGCCACGTGTTTGTGGAAAACACGGCGCTGCCGACCATCTCAGACATGAGCATCGGCCACGCAATGGACTTCTTCAACAACCTGAAGCTTTCCGGCCAGCGTGCGAAAATCGCCGAAAAAGTGCTGAAAGAGATCGGCGATCGCCTCAAGTTCCTCGTGAACGTTGGCCTGAACTACCTGACGCTTTCCCGCTCGGCAGAAACGCTCTCCGGCGGTGAAGCCCAGCGTATCCGTCTGGCGAGCCAGATTGGCGCGGGCTTAGTCGGCGTAATGTACGTGCTGGATGAACCGTCCATCGGCCTGCACCAGCGCGACAACGAGCGTCTGCTCGGCACGCTGATCCACCTGCGCAATCTCGGCAACACGGTAATCGTGGTGGAGCACGACGAAGACGCAATTCGCGCCGCAGACCACGTGATCGACATCGGCCCGGGCGCGGGCGTGCACGGCGGCCAGGTGGTGGCGGAAGGTACGCTGAAGGACATTATGGCGGTGCCCGAGTCGCTGACCGGCCAGTACATGAGCGGCAAGCGCAAAATTGAAGTGCCAAAACAGCGCGTCGCGGCGAACCCGGAAAAAGTGCTGAAGCTCACAGGGGCGCGCGGCAACAACCTGAAGGACGTCACCCTGACGCTGCCGGTTGGCCTGTTTACCTGCATTACCGGCGTGTCCGGTTCCGGTAAATCGACGCTGATCAACGATACGCTGTTCCCGATTGCGCAGACGGCGCTGAACGGCGCGACGCTGGCCGAGCCTGCACCGTACCGCGACATTCAGGGGCTGGAGCATTTCGACAAGGTTATCGACATCGACCAGAGCCCGATTGGCCGTACGCCGCGTTCCAACCCGGCGACCTATACCGGCGTCTTCACGCCCGTACGTGAACTCTTCGCTGGCGTACCGGAAGCGCGTTCGCGCGGGTATACGCCAGGACGTTTCAGCTTTAACGTGCGCGGCGGCCGCTGTGAAGCGTGTCAGGGCGACGGCGTGATCAAGGTTGAGATGCACTTCCTGCCGGATATCTACGTGCCGTGCGACCAGTGCAAAGGCAAGCGCTATAACCGCGAAACGCTGGAGATTAAATACAAAGGCAAGACCATCCACGAAGTGCTGGACATGACCATCGAAGAGGCGCGCGAGTTCTTTGACGCCGTCCCTGCGCTGGCGCGTAAGCTGCAGACGCTGATGGACGTAGGCCTGACCTACATTCGCCTGGGGCAGTCAGCAACAACCCTGTCCGGCGGTGAGGCGCAGCGCGTGAAGCTGGCGCGCGAGCTGTCCAAGCGTGGTACCGGCCAGACGCTCTACATTCTGGATGAGCCGACCACCGGCCTGCACTTTGCGGATATCCAGCAGTTGCTTGAGGTGCTGCATCAGCTGCGCGATCAGGGCAACACGATTGTGGTCATCGAACATAATCTTGACGTGATTAAAACCGCGGACTGGATTGTCGATCTCGGCCCGGAAGGCGGCAGCGGCGGGGGTGAAATCCTCGTCTCCGGTACGCCAGAGACCGTTGCAGAGTGCGAAGCCTCGCACACCGCGCGCTTCCTTAAACCGTTGCTGTAATTGTTACACGGAGAGCTGCTGTCGGGTCGCTTCCGGCAGCAGCTCAACCGCCTGCTTGTAGGACGCATCCACCAGATAGTAAATTTGTGAGCCGGGCAGCGAGCCGTCCAGATAAACGGTACTCCAGTGCGCCTTATTGAGGTGCTGGCTCGGCCTCACATCATCATGCTGCTGACGTAATAGATCCGCCAGTTCCGGGCTGGTTTTCAGCGACGCCGCCGGGCGCCCTTCAACCTCTTTCACCATCGCAAACAGCACGTCTCCCACTTTGATCTGCGTGGCTTTCCAGTCGCTGTGAACGCTTTGTTCCGCGCCAGGCTTGCTCATGCAGTACTGAAGTATCTCCGAAATTGTCATCTTTATTCCCCTTGTAGCGTTGCGATAATTTTACGCGAACCACCGTGAATGCGATGTTCTCCCAGCCAGATCCCTTGCCATGTTCCCAGCATTAGCCGCCCGTTATGAACCGGCAGCATCAGCGATACGCCCAGCAGAGAAGATTTGATATGCGAAGGCATGTCATCTGCGCCTTCATAATCGTGCTCGTAGGGGGCGTTGTCCGGAACCGTCTTCAGGAAATGGTGTTCCATATCAGACCGGACGGTAGGGTCGCAATTTTCATTAAGCGTGAGGGAGGCTGACGTGTGCTGAAGCAGCAGATGCAGTAAACCCGTTTTGACGCGCGACAGGTCGCGGAGTTGCCCGATGACTTCGTCCGTCACAAGGTGAAACCCGCGGGGTTTAGCGCTTAAGGTCAGGGTCTGTTGATACCACATGAGCTGCTCCGTTCTGAAAGATGAATCTTTCTAAGTGTGCAGCAAGAAGGCGAAAGGTAAAACCCGCAGCGGCGGATTTGTTCAAAAAAGAATCAAACCCGCCGCTCAAGAACTAATACTCGGAGTTAACAATCACCTCCTCGCCAAACTTGCCTGCCATCGGCAGCGGTCGATAGGTCGAGTTAGAGGCACGCAGCACCCGGATCGCTCTGGCCCCCACATCCTGCGCCGCGGTAATGTCGTTATCCGAATCACCGTAGAACACTTTGATGTTTTTCTGCTCCAGCCACTGGGTTTTGGTGTTTTGTCCCTCTTTATCACCGGCAAAAATGACCGGATTCATGCTGGCCGCCGGGATCTGAAAATCGTCCTGCAGGGTTTTGGAGACGGTCTCCGTTTTGGTCTGGCTACGGCCGGTGACAAAGTAAATGCTGTCGCCGCGCTTAACGTGCATGGCGATCAGCGCTCGGGCCACCTCTTTCGGAATGCTGAACTCATCCCAGCCGTTATTCATTTTTTCCCAGAACTCCGGGTTCTTCAGATACGCTTCGCTGTCAGGAGAATACGTTTTCTTGCCACGCCAGAAGCCAGGGCTTGAGAACAGCACGGTATCGTCAATGTCGAAGCCCACGGCCATTGGCGGGCGGCCCACCAGGCTGTTTTCGATTTGGGCCACGGAAACCCAGTGAATGGGTGCCTGCTCGGCAAGGATGGCGGCGGTGGTACCGGTGTAAAGCGGCGTCGGTGCGGAAGCTCGCGCGACGACGGCGCTATTAAGCGAGAACAATAAGCAGGCGGCGCTGAGCGCCAGTGTGATCTTGCGCATATTTTCCCCTGAATATTCAGTTTGTTATCTTTATATTTTGAGTGAATGGTCAAAAATCTATCCGACCATAACCCCAGCGGGAGGGGAAGGAAAGGAGTTTTTACTTATAAAGATGAATAAAAAGAAGACGATCACAAAGTGCCGGGGGACGTGTTTATGCGGTCTGATGCCCTCACCCCAGCCCTCTCCCACGGGGAGAGGGCTGGGTTAGTGAGCATTTACATTACAGCAGCAAACGTCTGCGCCACGCGCTGGACGTTGCCGGCATTCAGGCCCGCCACGCACATACGGCCGCTGGAGATCAGGTAGACGCCGAACTCGTCACGCAGGCGATCGACCTGTGCCGCGCTCAGTCCGGTATAGCTGAACATCCCGCGCTGCTTGAGCAGATAGTCGAAGTTATACCCCGGCACCGCCTCTTTCAGCACGTTAACAAGTTCCTGACGCATCGACAGAATGCGCTTGCGCATCGCTTCCACTTCCGCAAGCCAGGTGGCTTTCAGCTGTTCGTCGCCCAGAACGGTCGCCACCACCTGCGCACCAAAGTTCGGCGGGCTGGAGTAAATACGGCGGACCGTCGCTTTCAGTTGGCCGAGAACGCGCCCCGCGGCTTCGGCGTCTTCACACACCACGGACAGACCGCCAACACGCTCACCGTAGAGAGAGAAGATTTTTGAGAAGGAGTTGCTGACCAGCGCTGGCAGCCCGGCGCTGGCAACGGCGCGGATGGCGTAAGCATCTTCTTCCATGCCCGCGCCAAAGCCCTGATAGGCGATGTCGAGGAACGGGATCAGGTTACGTGCCTTCAGCACCTCGATCACCGCATCCCACTGGGCATTGGTGAGGTCCGCCCCGGTCGGGTTATGGCAGCACGGGTGCAGCAGCACGATGCTGCGCGCCGGCAGGGTGTTCAGTTTTTCCAGCAGCGCTTCGACGCGCACGCCATTGGTTTCGCTGTCGAACCACGGATAGGTCTCGACCTTAAAGCCCGCACCTTCAAAGATGGCCACGTGGTTTTCCCACGTCGGGTCGCTGACCCACACGCCGGAATCCGGAAAATATTTTTTCAGGAAATCAGCGCCTACCTTCAGCGCACCCGAGCCGCCCAGCGTCTGGATAGTCGCCACGCGCTTTTGCGCGAGCACCGCGTGGTCCGCACCAAACAGCAGCGGCGCAATCGTATTACGGTAGGTGTTTAACCCTTCCATCGGCAAATAAAGCGAAGCACCGTGCGGGGTTGCGTTAAGACGTGCTTCGGCTTCGGCAACGGCTTTCAGTTGAGGAATGATGCCGTCCTCGTTGTAATACAGACCAATGCTGAGGTTCACTTTATCGCTGCGAGGATCTTCTTTGAAACGCTCCATTAAGGAGAGGATAGGGTCGCCGGCATAGGCGTCAACGTTCTGAAACACGCGATGGTTCTCCGGAATTCGATGAGGCAGGGATTTCAACAATAAACCGGAATATCACGCAACACCACCCCTTAAGATTATCCTGCGATCGGCATAGGTTTTTTGCGCCCTCTCTCCATGACATTTACCCAATATTTTCCCCTTCTCGCTTTCCGTAATGTGACTCCTGCGCAACCGCGCATTCACTGATTCAAGGAGTTCACATTATGGATTCACAATTTATTGGTTCAGTCATTAACGCCCTGCCGCTGGAGCATATGATCGGCGGTCCTCTTCAGGCGATGATCAAAGCACAGGTTCAGGCAAGCAAGTCATATACCGACTTCCTGCTCTCTGTCTGTATTAAAGACGGCAAAGCCGTCGCGATCGAGTTCGACTACGACGAAACCGTAGTAGATGAACAAGGCGTGAACAAAGGCAGCGTGACCCGCAAGATGAGCATTCCTCTGCTGGCGGCAATCACCCACCCTATCATCTGTATCGAAGACGGCACCATCGACTTTGAGCTGGAGGTGAGCCAGAGCGAAGCCAGTTCCAGCAGCACCGAAGCAGAGGCTTCCGTGGAAGCGTCCGTCGGCTGGGGCGTATTCAAAGCGAAAATGACCGGCAAGGTCTCCCATAAATCGGAGCAGACCCGCTCGACCGATACACGCGCTAAATATTCCATTCATACCCAGATTAAACGCCAGGAGCCACCTGAAGCTCTGCAGCGCGTAATTGATTACCTGACCAACGCCAAAACCAAGCCTGTCGCCGCGCAATAATCTCCCACGCCGCGACATACGTGCGATTCCGTAACGCAAGGGCTATCCGGGTAGCCCTTTTTTATCCAGGAGCGAAATATGTCTTTTAAAAAATGGCTGCGCGGCGGCAAGGATGAAGAGCCGGAAAACAGAACAGGTAAAGAGGATGAAGGCACGCCGCCGGTACAGGGAAACACGCCCCCTACGCCAGTCGATATTCCCGGCGTGCCGATCTCGCTTGAAGATATCACGCGCGGGATGCAGTACGCGGCCACGGCGGCCAACGAACTGATTGCTCAGCAGTATATGAAGGCGCTGGATCCCTTTTTTGAACCCGCAGAAGACGGTTCGTTGATGCCACGCACGGTACAGCTGGCACTGGATGAAAAACACTACTTTGACCTGCCTTTAGTCGCGCTTTCGACACCGCGCGGGCTGATGCTGGAAAAGATGAAGGTCAATCTGACGATCCGCACGGAAGGCATGCAGGCACCGTCCCGCCAGTCCGGTGAAAACGAATTTGGCCGCTTTCACGTCAGCCTTTCGCCTTCTAGCGATAACAAAGGCGGGCGTGACAGCCGCCACGTCGATGTGGAGATGCAATTTACCGCGCTTGAGCCGCCGGAAAGCGTCATGCGTTTGATTGATGAATACACCAACAAGGTGATTCCCCGCCCGAAAGCAGAGGAGACTTCGTAATGCAAAAACAACCAGAACGTACAGGTGACAAAGGCATTCAGCTTATTTGCCAGTTTGAAGGGCTGAAACTGGAGCGCTATCGCGATGCCGTGGGGTTGTGGACCATCGGCTATGGCCATTTGATTCTCAAAGAGGAGATGGAAAAGCTCACAAAAATCACTACCGGTGAAGCTAAAGATCTGCTGCGCAAAGATCTGAAACGCACCGAGGACGGCGTGAAGAAACTGCTGTGCAGCGCTTCGACACAGAACCAATTCGACGCGCTGGTTTCATTCGCCTTCAACCTTGGCGTGGGTAATTTAAAGAAATCAACGCTACTCAAAAAATTCAACGCAGGCGATATCCAGGGAGCTGCACTGCAGTTCAAATGCTGGAATAAGGCAGGCGGTAAAGTACTGGCCGGTCTGACGCGTCGCCGTGATGCCGAAATGAAATTGTTCCTTAGTTAAATCTGGAGGTTAATATGACGTTATCTGTCGCTTTAAAAAATGTGCTTTTGTTTGCACCTCTGCTGGCCGTTATGCAAGCCAATGCAGCGTTACCCACCTGCGAGAATGAGATTAAAGACGTTAACACCTTCCTTTCTCTTCAGGGAACTGCCCAAATAAATGATGTGGATGGTCTTGCAAAAACATTGCGCAGTCTCACACAAACCGGGCGACTGCCGTCCCGCTATATCTCCAGCGATGAAGCGAAACGCCTGGGCTGGTCGGGTAATGAAACAGAAACACTTTGGGGTCTTAAACCTACGAATAATAAATGGATAGGTGGAGATAACTACACCAGTCCAAAACTTCCCTCAGCGCAATCCTGGTTTAGCGCCGATATTGATGTTGTTAAAGGATATCGCAGTGCCAAACGCCTGATCTATACCCTTTCCGGACCTCAGCGGTATATCACCACCGATAAATATCAACACTTAGTGGAAGTGGCAGCCTGCAATTAACTCACACGTTAACATCGGAGAAGCATGATGGAACTGAAAACAGAATACTTTCCTGCAGGAGTACTCGGCTACAAGGCCTGCAAATATAAAGCAAAAGACTGGAATTCGACGAAATATCTTAACGAAACAAAAAATGATGCGGAATGGTCTGGATTTTATGTCAGCAGTACGGAAACGCTGACGCTAGGCTATATGTCGGATTGTGCCGACACGTTGGGCAATGGAATGGCCTACCTTAATATCGTCAACATTAATACACCCGCACGTGTTATTGTATGCCATGATGAGAGGTTTAAATCGCCAACGCATGATAAATCAGAATTACTAAGAGAGCTTAAAGAAGCCATGCGCAGAATGGAAATTCCTGTTGCGGATAACGATTTTCTCATCCCAACGCTATCACGCTATCGTTTCTACTTTAAATGTTATAACAATGAATACAGCAACGATATGGAAATCATTATACCGAACGATCTGGTTGATAATGTAACACTGAAAAGCTATAAACAGCAAAATTTCATAAATGGGGTCGGCCAGACACTGGTCAATTATGTCAAATAGACTCAACTATTTTAGATGTATTGAACATAAGACTCTCTTTTGAGGGTCTTATTATCAATGAGGAGATTACTATGCATGCCTCCATTCCTCCGGCATTAATTAGCGCTTCACTCCTGGCACTCGCAGGATTATTCGGTGGTGTAAGCATCTCTTTTTTTTGGCAACCGCAGCGTTTACATCAGCACAGCAAGTTCATTGCGGGCATAATCTTTGGTGGAATCAGTATGGGTGCCGCAGTCGCGTTAGGTGGCCTTACAGCAAGATGGTTAAAGATTGATCTAACCCAACCAGATATCACCATGGGGCTAGGTTATATTTTAGGGGCGATGAGCAATGGTCTTATTGTCTGGCTGGCTAATTTTTTTCGCCGCCACGAACAGCAGGATATTTTTGATGTTGCCTCAGTCATCAAAAAAAAGGTGCGCAATGAGGCACTCCCCAATTCATCCCTGATCAACACGGATAAAGAGGACTAACATGAACAGCGTAACGGACTGGTGGATGTTATTCATCACAATCATGCTGGACCTTGTCATCTCTTTTGTGATCCTCTTTTGCGCTTACAGTAAAAGAATCAAAAAACAACCTATTCTCTATAAGGCTGGATTCGCTGCGATTGCTTTTGGATTATTTGCCCAGAGCGGGCTGAATATTGAAAGTTTATTGACAGGCCATGATAATGTAAGCGCAAGCGTTCCTTTCTGGTTCCTTCAGGACGCGGGAACCTTAATGATCATCATTCGTTTCTTTTTAACAAGATAACGACCGCACAATAAAATGCGTGACAAACGCCATCGTTGTCACGCATTTTTTAGAAAGATAATTTCAGAACGTAATAGAGTGAAAAAGATACTTTATTTATTAATATATTTAAAGTAAAGCTTAGCTGCCTGTGTGCGATTATTCACCTGAAGACGATGAAATATTGACTCCAGATGGACTTTGACGGTACCTGCGCTAATGTTCAATTCTCTACCGATTTGCTTATTTGTTCCGCCATTTGCCAGCAAGCTTAATACTTCTTTTTGGCGCTGGCTGAGCATAAGAACCGGAGAATTAACTTTCGCTGTGGCTTCATGCATAATGACCTGTTCAGGTATACAAATAACACCAGATAATACCACATTGATGACCTGCATTATTTTTTCAGCAGAGAGTGATTTTATAACAACCCCTTTTATATTATGGTGCTGGTAAAGGTTAAAATTTCTATCGCACGCTTTACGAAACATCATCACTACCGGGATCGTTGGCCATTCAACGTCAAGTTCATCAATAAACCCAGAATAGTCCATATCTCCATCAAGCAGCACAATCGAAACAGGCGTTGACTTGAGCACTTCTTTTGCATCTTCGTAGCTGTGGGTAGCAGAAAAAGTACATTCTGGCATGACTCTTTTCAGCTCATTTTTCATACCATGAATGTAGATCGGTAACTCATCGATCATCAATATATTCATCTCAACTTAACCTCACCTGAGTACTATTCTTTTAGGTTATGAATAACAACATATTCCGAAAATGAGTATGAGCGCTAATTGAGATCTTATAAAACATCATTTGCCATAGGGTAAACATCATATACAGTATGACTAAAATCAAGATGAAGCAGGAGTGAAATTCACAAATAATGTTCTGCATCATTTTCTACGAAAAATAGCATTTCCCACAGAGCATATATTCATTGATAACGCTGCTGCTTATTATTTCTGTGCTGTAAACACAATTAACAAAGGAGAAAGATATGCCGTGGTTAAATCAATATGGTTTTAATTATAAAAATATGGTTTTCCAGAATTCGTGCTTCCCGAATTGCCTGCAGATGGTTCTGGCTAATTTCGGTACCTATTCCCGCAACGATATTCTCGAAAACCAGTGGGATGCCCTTCAGATTGCCCACCATCTTCCCGGCCTCGCCGCGCAGGCCCCGAATGAAGATGATGTTAATCGCAACCTGGCCCGTACCGATCTGAAAGGCGCAGGCTGCCGAATTATCACGCCTTCAATGCTGGGAGATTACGTTAATCGTCAGGCGTTAGAGCAGGAGGCTCAACACTATCTGGCTGATTATAGCGCCATGATTATCGGTGTCGGGCATGCGACAGTGATTTACCGGACCAGCACAGGGTTTGTGCATGTGATCCCTTCTCCTGACATCAACCAGGTGCACGTTGAGCACTTTGCAAACCTGGACATTGATGTTGTCGAGCATCAGGGACAACACGCGGTTCGGGTGATTAACCGAACGAATGGGCAACCCATTATTGCCGGAACCTTTGTGATGCTGCTTCGTCCGTAAAACGGTGACGGTGGCTACCCTGGAGCCACCGTTTTTTGCGGATTAATCCAGATACTTCATCGCCACCCGCGACGTCAGACGCGTAATAAGTTCGTAAGCACTCACTTTTGTAATCTCAGCAATGCGTTCAACGGGCAGACCTTCACCCCACATCACCGCATCGTCGCCCGCTTTATCCTGCGCGCCGGGCCCAAGATCCACGCAAATCATGTCCATCGCCACGCGGCCGACAATTTTCACTTCACGACCATTGACCAGCACCGGCGTGCCCGTTGGTGCCGCGCGCGGATAGCCGTCGCCGTAGCCCATCGCCACCACGCCAAGCCGCGTGTCGCGCTCGCTGGTCCAGGTACCGCCGTAACCCACCGGCTCGCCCGCTTTGTGCTCCCGCACGGCAATCAGCTTTGATACCAGCGACATCACCGGCTTAAAGCCTAAGTCCGGCCCCCAGGGTTTATTCTCTAGTGGGGAAACGCCATACAGGATAATCCCCGGACGCGCCCAGTCGAAGTGGGACTGCGGCCACAGCAGAATGCCGCCGGATGCCGCAATGGAGCGCATTCCCGGCTTGCCTTCGCAGAAGGTGTTGAAGATATCAAGCTGCTGCTCGGTTGCGCCACATTCGGGCTCATCGGCACGGGCGAAGTGGCTGACGATATTGACCGGCTGACGCACATTTTTGCACTGGCACAAACGCTGATAAAACGCCTCCGCGTTTTCCGGACGCACGCCCAGCCTGTGCATGCCCGTATCGAGCTTCATCCAGACGGTGACCGGCTCGCTCAGTTCAGCCGTTTCCAGCGCGGCCAGTTGTTCTTCGTTATGGACAGCCGTATGCAGCTGCTGGTCTGCAATGGTCGGCAGATCCGAGGCTTCAAAAAAGCCTTCAAGGAGCAGAATCGGTTGCGTAATGCCGCCTGCGCGCAGGCGGAGAGCTTCTTCAAGACGGGCGACGCCAAAGGCGTCGGCATCGGGGAGCGTTCGCGCGGTCTCAAGAAGACCGTGTCCGTAAGCGTTCGCTTTCACGACTGCAACGAGCCTGCTGGCGGGCGCCAGTTCACGCAGACGTTGCAGGTTGTGTCGCAGAGCGCGGCGGTTAATAACAACAGTTGCCGCTTGCATTTGAATTCCTTAGAAATTACTCATCATCATATTGAGGACCGGCATAGTTGTCGAAACGCGACCACTGTCCGTTAAAGGTCAGACGTACCGTACCGATGGGGCCGTTACGTTGCTTACCAATAATAATTTCGGCGATCCCTTTCAGGTCGCTGTTCTCGTGATAGACCTCATCACGGTAGATGAACATGATTAAGTCGGCATCCTGCTCAATGGAGCCGGATTCACGCAGGTCGGAGTTGACCGGGCGTTTGTCTGCACGCTGTTCCAGAGAGCGGTTAAGCTGCGACAGCGCCACCACCGGCACGTGCAGCTCTTTGGCTAACGCCTTGAGCGAGCGGGAAATCTCTGCAATTTCCAGCGTACGGTTGTCGGAGAGCGACGGGACGCGCATCAGCTGAAGGTAGTCGATCATGATAAGGCCGATACCGCCGTGTTCACGGGCGATGCGGCGCGCGCGGGAGCGCACTTCCGTCGGCGTCAGGCCGGAGGAGTCATCGATGTAGATGTTCCGTTTTTCCAGCAGAATTCCCATGGTGCCGGAGATGCGCGCCCAGTCCTCGTCGTCGAGCTGGCCGGTACGGATGCGGGTCTGATCCACGCGCGACAGGGATGCCAGAGAACGCATCATAATCTGCTCCGAGGGCATCTCGAGACTGAAAATAAGCACCGGCTTATCCTGCAACATCGCCGCGTTTTCGACGAGGTTCATCGCAAATGTCGTTTTACCCATCGACGGACGCGCCGCGACGATAATTAAATCCGACGGCTGTAAACCGGCAGTTTTTTTGTTCAGATCGTCATAGCCTGTGTTCACCCCGGTCACGCCGTCGTGCGGCTGCTGGAAAAGCTGCTCTATACGCGCAACGGTGGCATCGAGCACGTCGGCGATGTTTTTCGGGCCTTCGTCTTTGTTGGCGCGGCTTTCGGCGATTTTGAAGACGCGGGACTCGGCAAGGTCGAGCAGGTCTTCACTGGTGCGACCCTGCGGATCAAAACCGGCTTCGGCGATCTCGTTCGCTACCGAGATCATCTCGCGGACGACGGCACGTTCGCGCACGATGTCGGCGTAAGCGCTAATGTTCGCCGCACTTGGCGTGTTTTTTGACAGTTCTGCCAGGTAGGCAAAGCCGCCAACGCTGTCCAGCTGCCCCTGACGCTCCAGCGATTCCGCGAGCGTGATCAGGTCAATCGGGCTGCCGGACTCCTGTAGGCGCGCCATTTCGGTAAAGATATGGCGGTGCGGACGGGTGTAGAAATCTTCAGACACTACGCGCTCGGCGACGTCGTCCCAGCGTTCGTTATCCAGCATTAAACCGCCCAACACCGACTGTTCCGCTTCAATCGAGTGCGGCGGGACTTTTAACCCTGCGACCTGGAAATCACGCTCGCGAGGTTCAGTCTGTTTGTTGAAGGGTTTGTTTCCTGCCATAGTGAATGGAGTTACCGAGATAAAGAGTGGGTCGAAAGATTACCATATTTTTCTTACGGAGGGAGCATGGCAACGCGCATTGAGTTCCAGAAACACGGCGGTCCTGAAGTGCTGAAAGCGGTGGAGTTTACCCCTGCTGCGCCTGGCGAGAACGAAATTCAGGTTGAAAACAAAGCCATCGGCATTAACTACATTGATACCTATATTCGCGGCGGGCTCTACCCGCCTCCGTCAATGCCGAGCGGCCTGGGCACTGAAGCGGCCGGCATCGTCAGCAAAGTGGGCAGTGCGGTTAAGCACATTAAACAAGGCGACCGTGTGGTATATGCACAGTCTGCCCTGGGCGCTTACAGCTCCGTCCACAACGTCCCGGCGGACAAAGCCGCCCTGCTGCCGAACGCCATCACCTTTGAGCAGGCGGCCGCCTCATTCCTGAAAGGGCTGACGGTCTATTACCTGCTGCGCAAAACCTACGAAATTAAGCCCGATGAGCAGTTCCTGTTTCATGCTGCCGCCGGTGGCGTGGGGCTGATTGCCTGCCAGTGGGCGAAAGCCTTAGGCGCGAAGCTGATCGGCACCACAGGCAGTGCGCAAAAAGCCCAGCGTGCGCTGGACGCGGGCGCGTGGCAGGTGATCAACTATCGGGAAGAGAGCATCGTCGAGCGGCTAAAAGAGATTACCGGCGGCAAAAAAGTACGCGTCGTGTATGACTCGGTGGGGAAAGACACCTGGGAAGCGTCGCTGGACTGCCTGCAGCGTCGCGGGCTGATGGTGAGCTTTGGTAACGCCTCAGGCGCTGTCACCGGCGTCAATCTCGGCATTCTGAATCAGAAAGGGTCGCTGTACGTGACGCGCCCTTCTTTGCAGGGTTACATCACCAACCGGGAAGAACTGGAGGAAGCCAGCAACGAGCTGTTCTCGCTAATAGCCAGCGGCGTGATTAAGGTGGATGTGGCGGATGCGCAGAAATACCCGCTAACCGATGCGCAGCGTGCGCATGAGGTGCTGGAAAGCCGGGCGACGCAGGGTTCAAGTCTGCTAATTCCCTGACCCCCAAAAAGAAATTGGGCTTCCCGTGGGAAGCCCTTTCTTTTTTTAATTCGGCTGTATGTAGGGTACAGCTCGATGAATTCTGTAGCGGCAGCCATAGTGACAGATTCGATAAGTAAATCCTATTCTGTTCTAAGCTATGCTGCCGGAAAAGTTACAAGTATGTGACGAACCCCTCAATACCTTAGTAACGGAAGCGGTTATTGCGCTGATAAGTCGGCAGTTTTGGCGCTTTAATCGCCCGTATTACCCACACCACGGCGATAGCCAGCAGCAGCCACGGCAGCAGTTTGATCGTCAGGGCAAATAATCCGCCGATAAACATAACCACCGTGGCCACAACGAGCGCGGCCAGAATGCCGAGCAGCGACACGCCCGTGACCATCAGCATGACAAAAAAGCCAATCACAAAAAGTAGTTCAAGCATTGTGCTCTCCCACGAGTTCCCGAATGATGCTGCAATCATTACAAGAATCATGCCAAAGCTAACGTATTGTTCTTAAAGCAAAACGCCCCGCGAGGATCCGCAGGGCGTGGTGAATTTGACGATCTTTTAGCGAAATTATCGCTTATCCGCCACCAGCCGCAGCGCATGTTCCAGCACCTCAATATCAGCACCGGCTTTATGCGCGTTCTCACTGAGGTAGCGACGCCACTGGCGCGCGCCCGGAATACCCTGGAACAGGCCAAGCATATGGCGGGTGATGTGGCCAAGATAGGTGCCATTGCTCAACTCGCGCTCAATGTAAGGGTACATGGCACGCACGACGGCAACCGGATCGGTGTCTGCGCCTGCAACGCCAAAGATTTCGCGATCGACCGTCGCCAGAATGCCCGGATTTTGATACGCCTCGCGCCCGACCATCACGCCATCCATATGCTCAAGGTGCGCTTTCGCCTCTTCCAGCGACGTAATACCGCCGTTGATTGACATCGTCAGGTGCGGGAAATCACGTTTCAGCTGGTACACGCGCGGGTAGTCCAGCGGCGGGATCTCACGGTTCTCTTTCGGGCTAAGGCCTGAAAGCCAGGCTTTGCGGGCGTGGATGATAAACATCTCACACTCGCCTTTCCCTGACACCGTATTGATGAAATCACACAGGAATTCATAGCTGTCCTGGTCGTCAATGCCGATACGGGTTTTGACCGTCACCGGAATGGAGACCACATCGCGCATCGCTTTGATGCAGTCCGCCACCAGCTGTGCGTTGCCCATCAGACAGGCGCCGAACATGCCGTTTTGCACGCGGTCGGAAGGGCAGCCGACGTTCAGGTTGATCTCGTCGTAGCCGCGTTCTTCCGCCAGCTTTGCACACTGGGCCAGCGCGACCGGATCGCTGCCCCCCAGCTGCAGCGCAACCGGATGCTCTTCTTCACTGTATGCCAGGTAGTCGCCCTTACCGTGAATAATTGCGCCCGTGGTCACCATTTCGGTGTACAGCAGCGTATGGCGGGAGAGCTGGCGCAGGAAATAGCGGCAGTGTCTGTCCGTCCAGTCGAGCATCGGCGCAATAGAGAAACGGTGTGCAGGAAAAGCGGTCTGGTGTTCTGACGACATGGCGAAGTTTTAAGCATCTGGTGGAAAAGGGGCGCTACTATAGCACAAAGAAAAGCCGGAGGCGCAGCGCCTCCGGTGTACTTTAGAACGTCATGCTCAGCTGAGCTCCTGCGCCCCAGGTTTCGTCCTCGCCATACAGGCCCATCAGGTCAACATGAACGGTATTGAACGGCGCGAAACCGACACCGCCGGTAAAGACGTTGCTGTCGTTCCCTTTCATATCCGCACGATAACCGGCACGCACCGCCAGCCAGCTCAGCGGAGTCACTTCAGCACCGACCCCAACATACTGCGACGTATCTTCGCTCTTAAAGCCTTTGGTTTCGGTCAGATCGCCATCGGCGGTCAGGATCACCAGATCGTTGTGCCAGGCAGCGCCCGCGGTCACCAGCGGACGGATCTGGTAGGTGTCTTTATAGCTCACCACTTCCCCCGTACGCCCGTTGCGGATGCGGATATCTTTGGTGTCGATATCGCGCGACATCAGGTTTTGCCCGCTCACGCCGACCGTCCAGTTTTCGCCAAAATCAGCGGCAATACCGGCATCGACGTTAAAGCCGGTATCGTCTGTACGGTAGCGGCTATCGTTCCACTTATTACTGTCGTAATCGTAGATCGAGGTGGTGTAGTTATAGATCCAGCTTTTTTGCAGTTTTGGCGTCACGCCCACGGAAACCGGAACGCCGCCAAGGTCAAACTGGCGGGCAACGGCAATACCGTAGTCGGAGATAATCGCCGCCCGACCGGACGCCGTTGAGTTGAGGTTTTTAGTGATCTGGTCCGTGCCGTTCAGCGCAGCGTCCAGGGCAACGCCGGCAGCCACCAGATTGCTTCTTTGAATACCGCGCAGATAATCAATATCCTGCTGGTCGATAGACGAACTTACCCGGCCATGGGCGTACCCTTTCGCCATAAAGGCCACGGAAAGCACATCGTTAGGGATACTCACGGCAAGGCCTGCTCCTGCCGTCGCGCGAGCGGTTTTGCCCTTGAGATAGTCCAGCTCATCGGCCAGATCTTTGGCCGCGCCCTGGAACTGGTTGATGGAGCCTAACGGATTAGTAATAACCTCGATTGGCGTAAGGTTATCAACCACATCCTTATAGTGATTGATTTTGTCGTTGATGGTATCAATCTCATCCTGAAGATTATCCTCATCCGTTACCTGCACCCCAACGGACGGCAAAATGACCGTCACGTCATCGTCCGGTTTTGCCTTTGCCAGCAGCGCGGGGTTAATTAACGCCCCGCTACCATAATTGCCCGAAGCAACGCCGGTGCCCCCCATCGCGTCGCTACGTGATTCTGTCCAGGTATTGGCTGCTCCCGCCTGATTTGCCATAAACAAGGAGACAGCGATGCTAACCACCGAAAATTTAAAATGTTTTTTCACAGTATGCCCGTCTTATAGTCTGTTATGAAATAACCCCTGTCTGTTATCCCCCAAACAGGCGCGAACTATTGCTGTGAATAAAGATAAAAAGACCCGCTAATTCATTCCCTAAGTAAAACTTCCTTACGGCCTGTTGTAATTTGTGACGGCCCTCAATATTTATAGAAGAGGAAATTATTTTTTCCCAGGTTTTCCATCGTGCGGCCCAAAAAACTGTGGCGGATGGTCTACCCAGCGATCTTCCCGCGTGGCGGCATAAACCGGGTTAAGCGGATAGTAGATGCGGTTGTGCTTCTTGTTGGCCTCCCCCACCACCAGTAGCCGAACCTCTTCCTCTGTGTTGTTGATAAAGGTGTGGCATACCCCCGTTCCGGCGGGAAAGCCCACGCTGTCTCCGGGTTCGAGTTTCCACAAATAGCCATTAATCCAGGCTTCAGGATAGCCCTCAAGCACGTAGATAAACTCTTCTTCGTCACTTTCCGCATGGGGATAGGACGTCCGACGCCCCGGCGGTAAACGTTCATGATGAATGCCTATACGCCTGAGGCCCAGGCTGCGCGCCAGCGGCGATCCGATGGAAAAAAGCTCGTTACTGTCGGGGTAGGTGGCGTCATCTGGCCCTTCTACGTCGCGCCAGTGCTTGATACAGTCTGGTTTTTTCATTGTTACATTCCCGGTTTGCGATGCGTCAGGTATAGCACAGCCTGGCGGATATCGGTGTTTTTGCCAGAACATGATAAAGTGAGGGTTTTATCTCCCAGAACATCCGAGGTGCTAAATGGATAAGTCCACAAAAGAGCTGTTAGCGCAGGCCGAAAAGCTGTGCGCGCAACGCAATGTGCGCCTGACCCCGCAGCGCCTTGAAGTCTTGCGCCTGATGAGCCTGCAACAGGGGGCGATCAGCGCCTACGATCTGCTCGACCTGCTCCGCGAAAGCGAGCCGCAGGCTAAACCGCCCACGGTGTATCGCGCGCTGGATTTCCTGCTGGAACAAGGGTTTGTGCATAAAGTCGAATCCACAAACAGCTATGTCCTGTGCCATCTTTTCGATCAGCCAACGCATACATCGGCCATGTTTATCTGCGATCGTTGCGGCGTAGTGAAAGAAGAGGGAGCGGAAGGCGTAGAGGACATTATGCACACGCTGGCGGCAAAAATGGGTTTTGCCCTGCGTCATAACGTGATTGAAGCGCACGGGCTGTGTTCTGCATGCGTTGAGGTGGAAGCCTGTCGACATCAGGATGCGTGTCAGCACGACCACTCAATTCTGATAAAGAAAAAGCCGCGTTAGCAGCAAAAGAAAGGCGGCTCTTAAGCCGCCTCTGTGGGTTATTCAGCGTTACCAGCGGTAATCGTTACGGGTTTCCCAGTCTTTGACTTCATTTTCCGCCTGGTCTTTCTCGTAGCCGTAACGTTCCTGAATTTTACCGACAAGCTGATCGCGCTTGCCTTCAATGACGGTCATATCGTCATCAGTCAGTTTACCCCACTGTTCTTTCGCTTTACCTTTGAACTGCTTCCAGTTGCCGCCGATTTCGTCTTTATTCATCATCGTGTCCTCTTAGTTAAGCGTCGGGTCGTAACGTCCGTTACGTTCTTTTCTGCTGGACGTGATAATAATAATAGTTGAGGATTCGGCAGTTGATTTCATATTCGGAATCTTTAACCGTCACGATATATCGTGACGGGAAGGAAGCCAGGTATTATTTTGCCAGTGGCGATGCCAGATAAAGGCAAGCGAGAGGCCGCGCAGGGAGAGAAAGACCGCAAGCGCCAGCCACAAACCGTGATTATCCAGCCACGGAAGCGTCAGCAGCGTCAAACCAAACCCCGCCGCCGCAACCGCCATACTGTTGCGCATTTCCGCTCCGCGCGTCGCACCGATAAACATGCCGTCCAGCAGATAACACCACACCCCCACCACCGGCAAGATCACCTGCCAGACGATGTAGTGGTCCGCCAGTTCACGTAAAGCCGGGATCGAAGTGAGTAATGCAATAATGTCACGGCCAAAACAGGCATAAATGAGTGCAAACGCCAGTGCCACCAGTCCCGCTTGTCGACAGGCTGCCCGCCAGACATCCCTAAGCTGGCCACTTTCCCGCGCGCCGTACGCCTGCCCGGAATGCGCCTCAACGGCGTAGGCGAAGCCGTCCAGCGCGTAGGCGGTAAACGTCAGCAATGTCATCAGGACCGCATTCACCGCGACGATCTCAGGCCCAAGACGGGCACCAAAAACCGTCAATGCGCCAAAACAGAGTTGTAGCAGAAGCGAGCGCAGCATGATGTCACGGTTGAGCGCCAGCAGTTTACGGATATTGCCGCGCCATGCGGTTTTCAGCATTACGAGGGATATCCCGCGCAGGGCCATCACGCGCCAGACCATCCACAGCCCAATGAGTAAGGTTCCGTATTCGGCAATCGCCGTCGCCAGTGCCGCACCGCGCACGTCCATATGCAGGCCCATCACCAGCCAGAGATCGAGCACAATGTTGAGAAGGTTTCCCACGACCAGCAAAATCACTGGCGCACGGGCGTATTGCACACCCAGTAACCAACCCAGCAGAACCAGGTTTGCCAGCGAAGCGGGCGCGCTGAGCCAGCGGATTTCCAGGAAGCGACGCGCCTGCTCCAGTACCGCCTCGCTGCCACCAACAACATGGAGCGCAAGGTCTATCAGGGGCGTGCGCAGTAAAACAATGAGTACCCCCGCGCCAAGCGCCAGGATCAGCGGCTGCACCAGCGCACGCGCCAGACGTAACGGATCTTTCGCACCATACGCCTGTGCCGTGAGCCCGGTAGTACTCATACGCAAAAAGAGCAGCAGCATAAACAGAAAGCTGGTTGCCGTCGCGCCAATCGCCACGCCGCCAAGATAAACAGGGGAATCGAGATGACCAATAACGGCCGTATCGACCAGACCCAGCAAGGGCACGGTGATATTGGAGAAAATCATCGGCAGGGCAAGACGCCACAATGCCTTATCAGATGCCGTCAGCAGTGACATGAGAGATACCGGGAAGGGTAAATGAAGCAGGCTACAGCGGAAGCGTAGCCTGTCAGGAAGAGATTACAGCCATTCGCCGTTACGAATCACGCCAACAGCCAGACCTTCAATAGAGAAGCTCTGTTCGCGCAGGTCGACCACAATCGGGGTGAACTCGTTGTTTTCGGGCAACAACTGAACGGTGTTACCCTGTTTTTTCAGGCGCTTAACGGTCACTTCATCATCAATGCGCGCAACCACCACCTGGCCGTTTCGCACATCCTGCGTTTTGTGAACGGCCAGAAGGTCGCCATCAAGAATGCCGATGTCTTTCATCGACATCCCGCTAACGCGCAGCAGAAAATCAGCGCTCGGCTTGAACATACCAGGATCGACCTGGTAGTGACCTTCAATATGCTGTTGTGCCAGCAGCGGTTCACCTGCGGCAACGCGGCCTATCAGCGGAATGCCCGTCTCTTCTTCCACCAGCAGGCGGATACCACGCGACGCGCCTGACACAATCTCAATCACACCCTTACGCGCCAGCGCTTTCAGGTGTTCCTCGGCAGCATTCGGAGAACGGAAACCCAGACGCTGCGCGATTTCCGCACGCGTGGGTGGCATACCCGTCTGGCCGATATGATCCCGAATGAGATCAAACACCTCTTGCTGCCTGGTCGTTAATGCTTTCATTCCGCCCCCTGGGTGTATATACAGTTATGCTGTGAGTATATACAGTCAAAGGCGATTTTGGAACCAAAAACTGCACAAAAAACCAGGGACTTAATTATTCCTCGAGCATCATCGGAAATGTGACCAAAGCAGCGTGCCCCAGGTAATGGCTGCGGTGATAATCGCCAGCAGGACAGCGGCGGAGCCCATATCTTTCGCACGGCCAGAGAGCTCGTGAAATTCAGAACCGATTCGATCGACCACGGCCTCAATAGCGCTATTGAGAATTTCCACTATCATCACCAGAAGTACGGAACCGATGAGAAGCACGCGGGTAATGGCATCTACATCAAGGAAACAGGCGATGATAACCGCGACGATAGCGGCGACACCTTCCTGGCGAAAAGCAGCTTCATTGCCCCACGCGGCACGGAAACCTTTCCATGAATAGCCGGCGGCTTTGATGATACGCGTCAACCCAGTGGTATTATTGGCCATTAAAAGAACCTTTTTTAAAAAAGAGCGTCAGTAACAGGAGCTGCAGCGCGTTTCGCTGCCGCCTGAAGTATGACGGGTAACAACAGAAATTTTGCGCGCTTTCTGTTATCCTTGCGCCGCAATTGCATTATTAACCAGAGGCTTTACATCGTTTATGTCCGGCTGGCCACGAATTTACTACAAATTACTTAATTTACCATTAAGCATACTGGTAAAAAGCAAGTCTATCCCAGCAGAACCCGCGCTGGAACTGGGGCTCGATACGTCGCGCCCTATTATGTACGTTTTGCCTTATAACTCTAAGGCAGACCTGCTAACGCTCCGTGCCCAGTGTCTGGCGCATGATTTACCCGATCCGCTTGAACCACTGGAAGTTGACGGCACTTTGCTGCCGCGCTACGTGTTCATTCACGGCGGGCCGCGCGTGTTTACCTATTACACGCCGAAAGAAGAGTCCATCAAGCTGTTCCACGACTATCTCGACCTGCACCGCAGCAATCCTGACCTGGATGTGCAGATGGTGCCGGTATCGGTGATGTTTGGTCGCCGTCCGGGCCGCGAAAAAGGCGAAGAGAACCCGCCGCTGCGCATGCTTAACGGCATCCAGAAGTTCTTCGCGGTCTCCTGGCTGGGACGCGACAGCTTTGTGCGCTTCTCCCCTTCCGTCTCCCTTCGCCGAATGGCGGACGAGCACGGCACTGACAAGATCATCGCGCAAAAACTGGCGCGCGTGGCACGTATGCACTTCGCCCGTCAGCGCCTGGCGGCCGTAGGGCCACGTCTTCCGGCGCGTCAGGACCTGTTCAACAAGCTGCTGGCCTCCAAAGCGATCGCCCGCGCCGTTGAAGACGAAGCGCGCAGCAAGAAAATTTCCCATGAGAAAGCCCAGCAGAACGCCATTGCGCTGATGGAAGAGATCGCAGCGAACTTCTCCTACGAGATGATTCGCCTGTCCGATCGTATTCTCGGCTTTACCTGGAACCGCCTGTATCAGGGCATCAACGTGCATAACGCTGAGCGTGTACGTCAGCTGGCGCACGATGGTCATGAGATTGTCTATGTCCCCTGCCACCGCAGCCACATGGACTACCTGCTTCTCTCCTACGTGCTCTATCACCAGGGACTGGTACCGCCGCACATTGCCGCCGGTATTAACCTGAACTTCTGGCCAGCAGGCCCGATTTTCCGCCGCCTGGGCGCGTTCTTTATTCGTCGTACCTTCAAGGGCAACAAGCTCTACTCCACCGTGTTCCGCGAGTATCTGGGCGAGCTGTTCAGCCGCGGCTACTCCGTAGAGTACTTCGTTGAGGGCGGGCGCTCCCGTACCGGTCGTCTGCTCGATCCGAAGACCGGCACGCTGTCGATGACCATTCAGGCGATGCTGCGCGGCGGTACGCGTCCAATCACGCTTGTGCCAATTTACATTGGCTATGAGCACGTGATGGAAGTTGGCACGTACGCCAAAGAGCTGCGCGGTGCGACCAAAGAGAAAGAGAGCCTGCCGCAGATGCTGCGCGGCCTGAGCAAGTTACGCAACCTGGGTCAGGGCTACGTAAACTTTGGCGAGCCGATGCCGCTGATGACGTATCTGAACCATCATGTTCCGGATTGGCGCGAGTCTATCGACCCTATCGAAGCGGTGCGTCCGGCCTGGCTGACGCCAACGGTGAACGGTATCGCGTCCGAACTGATGGTGCGCATTAACAACGCCGGTGCGGCCAATGCGATGAACCTGTGCTGTACGGCGCTGCTGGCTTCACGTCAGCGTTCCCTGACCCGTGAACAGCTCACGGAGCAGCTGGACTGCTATCTGGACATGATGCGCAACGTGCCATACTCGGTTGATTCGACAGCTCCTTCTGCTACCGCCAGCGAGCTTATCGATCACGCGCTGCAGATGAACAAGTTTGAAGTCGAGAAAGATACGATCGGCGATATCATCATTCTGCCGCGCGAGCAGGCCGTACTGATGACGTACTACCGCAACAACATCGCTCATATGCTGATGCTGCCATCGCTCATGGCGGCCATTATCACCCAGCATCGCCGTATTTCACGTCAGGAGCTGTTGCGCCACGTTGAGACGCTCTACCCGATGCTTAAAGCGGAGCTATTCCTGCGCTGGAGCAAGGAAGAACTGGCCGTTGAGCTGGATAAACTGACGGAAGAGCTGCGCCGTCAGGGGCTGATCACCGTTGCGAACGACGAGCTGCACATCAATCCGTCACGCTCCCGTACCCTGCAACTGCTGGCGGCCGGTGCGCGCGAAACGCTGCAGCGCTACGCCATTACGTTCTGGCTGCTGAGCGCGAACCCGTCGATCAACCGCGGCACGCTGGAGAAAGAGAGCCGAACGCTGGCCCAGCGCCTGTCCGTTCTGCACGGCATTAACGCCCCGGAATTCTTCGACAAGGCGGTATTCAGCTCGCTGGTGCTGACGCTGCGTGACGAAGGCTTCATCAGCGATACGGGCGATGCCGAGCCGGAAGAGACGCTGAAGGTTTACCAGATGCTGGCTGAACTGATTACGTCGGATGTGCGCTTGACGATTGAGAGCGCGACGCAGGGCGAGTAACACAATGCCGGGTTATGACCCGGCCTGATGCCCTGGATAATAAAAAAGGCCCGGTAAGCGCTAACGCTACCGGGCCTTTTTTGCCTTGTTAAATCATTGCATTTAGCTGAGCAGCGTAAAGGCAATCATCCCGACAATGGCCCCGGTGGTGCCGAGGATGGTTTCCATCAGCGTCCAGGTTTTCAGGGTTTGCGCTTCGGTCGCGCCGGTAAACTTACCGAACAGCCAGAAGCCAGCGTCGTTAACGTGCGAGACGACAATCGAACCGCCCGCGATGCAGATAGACAGTGCGGCCATCTGGGCACCGGAGTAGTTCAGCTGTTCAATCACCGGCATCACCAGACCCACGGCGGTTAAACATGCCACGGTGGCGGAACCCTGAATGATACGCACCGCCGCAGCCAGCACGAAGCAGGTTACCGCAATCGGCAGGCCCATTCCGGTCAGTGCTTCACCCAGAGCCGGGCCCACGCCGGAATCCACCAGCACCTGCTTGAACACGCCGCCGGCACCGATCACCAGCAGGATAATACCCGCAGGCTGCAGCGCGGCACCACAGATCTCCATCACGCGGTCTTTCGGCATACCCTGGCGCATCGCCAGGCCGTAAATCGCCACCAGACACGCCACCAGAATCGCCGTGAACGGGTGACCAATGAACTCAAACCATTCGTACGCGGCAGAACCGACCGGCACAAAGCGCGCGGCGATGGTTTTCAGGCCCACCAGCACCAGCGGGAGCAGGATCAGCGACAGGCTGAAGCCAAAGGATGGCATTTTGCCTTCGCCCAGGTGCGGCTCGGTGATGTCGTCCGGAATGTGCAGCTCAACGTAACGGCTGATGAAATTGCCCCACAGCGGACCGGCGATAATCATCCCCGGGATGGCCGCACACAGGCCAATCAGGATCATCCAGCCAAAATCGGCGTGCATCTGGGAGGCCAGCAGCATCGGCGCCGGCCCTGGCAGCAGAAACGCCGCAGCCGCCGCCACGCCCGCAAACAGCGGAATGACCAGCTTCACGAGGTTAGTGCCGGTATGGCGCGCCATGGAGAAGGCGACGCTGATGAGCAGCACCACCGCCACTTCGAAGAACAGCGGCAGTGCGCAAATCAGACCGGCCAGGCCAATCGCGTAATGCGCGCGGCTGTGCCCGAAGGATTTGAGCATTTTGACGGCAATCTGGTCGACCGCGCCCGTCTCATGCAGAATCTTGCCAAACATCGCGCCCAGCGCGACCACAATCGCCAGGAAGCCCAGCGTGCCTCCCATCCCTTTTTCCATCGTCGCGGCGATCTTGTCGAGCGGCATACCGGAAAAGAGACCTGCACCAATAGAAACCACCATCAAAGCAACGAAGGCGTGCATACGCGCCTTCATCACTAAAAACAGCAGCAGCAATACCGAACCCACTGCTGTCAAAACTAGCGTTAATGTACTCAAAACTTACTGCCTTTTGTTAATGACCTCAATGGTGCTGGCTACAACACCTTCCAGCGGCTGATCGATATCAACCACTAAGACGTCTTTTTCATCTTCACCCGGCTCCTGAAGCGCTTCGAACTGCGTCACCAGCATCTGGGTTTTAAAGAAGTGGCCTTTACGCGCTTTCAGACGGCTTTCAATCACCCCGAAATCGCCTTTCAGGTAGATGAACGAGAGGTTCGGATTGCCGTCGCGCAGCAGGTCGCGGTAGGTTTTTTTCAGCGCGGAACAGACGATCAGGGAAACTTTGTTGGTGCGCTGCATCGCGAACGCGGCGTCATTCAGCGCCTGCAACCACGGTTTGCGGTCGTCATCGTTCAGCGGTTCGCCGGAGGCCATTTTCATGATGTTGCTGCGCGGATGGAGGAAGTCACCATCAAGAAACGCAGCCTGAAGTTGATGCGCCACTTCGCTCGCCACGGCAGATTTACCGCTACCGGACACGCCCATCAGGACGTAAACGTGGTGATCGTGATTAGTCGTGCTCAAAGGGTGTCCCTCAGTCAATTGTTACGGGTAACAGTTATCGGTAACATTGTCCTGCTGGGGCAAAAGAGAAGCAATATCCAAACGTGCGCGAAGTGAATAAGTGTGAGCTACTTCAAATTTGTCAGTTCAAATAGATCCACCCGGTGACAAGGTGAAACCTAAATCTAACATTTTAGGGGTAACCGTCTCTCCACGAATGCGCGCCAGCAGGCGTTCTGCGCCAATGCGGCCCATGCGTTCACGCGGTGTCAGAACGCTCGCCAGACGCGGCTCCATCACCTGACCAATATCGTGGCCGTGGAAGCCGGCAATCGCCATATCCTCAGGGATCTTCAACCCCAGACGCTGGCATTCGAACGCTGCACCGACCGCAAGGTCATCGTTGGTACAGAAAATACCGTCCAGTTGCGGATACTCGCGTCGTGCCTGACGCATCAGCTCAATACCCGAGGTGTAAGATGAGGACTGCTCCACCATCACGCTGTACGGGGTTAAATTTGCGTCGAGCATCGCCTGCTCGTATCCCTTCTGTTTGATGATAGTACGTTCATCAAGACGCGCACCCAAGTAGGCAATATGACGATGACCACGGGCGATGATCGCCGCTGTCATCTGACGAGCCGCTTCAAAGTTATCGAACCCAACGGCGATGTCGAGGCATGGCGACTGGCTGTCCATGAGCTCCACCACCGGAATACCGGCGACTTCAATCATTTTGAGCGTGCGCGGCGTGTGGGTACGTTCGGTTAAAATCAGACCGTCAATGTTCCAGGAAAGCATTGATTCAAGACGTTCCTCTTCCAGTTCCGGCTTGTACCCATAGTGAGCGAGCATGGTCTGGTAACCAAAAGCATCGGTAACGCTTTCAATGCCGCGCAGAACTTCAGCGAAAACCTGGTTGGTCAGGGAAGGAAGCAGAACGCCCACCGCACGGCTGGTCGCATTGGAGAGAATATCGGGGGCGCGGTTGGGAATATAACCCAGTTCATCAAGGGCGGCGGCAATCTTGCCACGCAACGCCACGGAAACCTGTTCCGGGTTACGTAAAAAACGGCTGACCGTCATTTTGGTCACACCGACGCGATCGGCAACATCCTGAAGTACGGGGCGTTTCTTTTTCATCGTCCTGAGAAATCTTGAAGTGAGAGATTTGCTCAGTTTATCACGGACAAAGCTCAACCTTCCCCGTTTAAAGGGAAGGTTGAGAAATTATTTAGACCGGAGGCAGGTCAAACAGCAGGATTTCGCTTTCGCTGTCGGCGTGCACGGAGAGCGCCTGCTCATCCCAGACGGCCAGACCATCGGCGGTGGTGGCTTTGGTGCCGTTGATAGACACTTCCCCTTTCACCACCTGGATCCAGACGCGGCGGTTGGCGGCAATCTGGTGCACGGACTGCTCGTCTTTCGCCAGCGCCCAGCGGTACAGCTCCATATCCTGATGCACTTTCAGGGAACCTTCACGCGCGTCCGGGGACAGCACCAGCTGTTTGCCCTGTTTCGCGTCGAAGCGGCGCTGCTCGTAGCGTGGCGTGATGCCGGTCTCTTCTGGAATGATCCAGATTTGATACAGGTGCAGTTTTTCCGTTTTGCTCGGGTTGTACTCAGAGTGACGCACCCCGGTACCCGCGCTCATAATCTGGAACTCGCCCGCCGGCACCTGCTCTTTGTTGCCCATGCTGTCCTGGTGCTCAACCGCCCCTTCCAGCACGTAGGTCAGGATTTCCATGTCTTTGTGCGGGTGGGTACCGAAGCCCTGGCCTGCATCAATCACGTCGTCGTTAATCACGCGCAGCGCGGAGAAACCCATGAAGTTCGGGTCGTAGTAGTCGGCAAACGAGAATGAATGCCATGAGTCCAGCCAGCCATGATTTGCGTGACCGCGTTCGTTTGCTTTGCGTAAGTAGATCATTGTTTTCACCCTCAGTTCGTTTCGATGGAGTAAGTGTGGACTCAAACGGTCGGGGATCATAGAGGGTGAAAATTGACTCCTCTGTTCAAAAATTATGAACAAGCCCAGAGGAGCCGTTTTTGCTTATTTCGCGAGGGTTACCGTGGCAGGAGAAGCCTGTTCGAAGGCCCGTTCAAGGATTTCAAGGTTGGTCAGAACGTCAGATTCCTTGACGTAATTCGGCGCGCCGCTGGTAAGGGTTTCATATAGCGCATCATAGACGCGGCCATAGTCGCCGGTTTCCGGTTTCAGCTCTTCTTTGACCGTCACCCCCTCATCGTTCACATACTCCAGCACGCCCACGGAATCGTCCGCCGCAAAGCCCGGTTCGCCCGGCATGATGTTGGCCTTCAGGCTGGTCTCCTGCTGGTCAATGCCGTACTTAATGAACGAGCCTTTGGTGCCATGAACGATAAATTTCGGGTAGTCGATTTTCACCAGATGACTGGTTTTAACGATAGCCTTAAGGTCGCCGTAGAACAGCTGGGCCTCGAAGGTGTCGTCCGGATTGGCTTTGTTGCGCAGGCTGCGGATGTCGTAAGCCACGTGGTCCGGGCGGCCAAACAGGGAGATGATCTGGTCCATGGTGTGTACGCCCAGACCATAGAACGAGCCGTCCTGTGGCAGGCCGGGCTGGGTTTCCGCCACCGGGCGGTAGTAATCGAAGTGGCTTTCGATTTCCACAATGTCGCCAAGCTTGCCGCTCTCAATCGCCTTTTTCGCCGTCAGAAAACAGCTGTCAAAGCGACGGTTCTGATACGGTGTGACGGTCAGCCCTTTGCTTTTCGCCAGCGTAAACAGCGCTTTCGCTTCGGCAATGGTCGGGGTGAACGGCTTTTCCACCAGCACGTTCTTGCCCGCTTCGAGCGCGCGTTTCGCATAGTCAAAATGGCTGTCGGCGTGGGTGCAGACAACCACCAGCTTTACCTGCGGGTCATTCAATACTTCATCGAGATCGCTGGTGAAGTGAATGTGGGAGTACTGCGGGGATTGCTCTTCCGGCTTCGCGCGGCGGCGGTAGATATGGGCCACATGCCAGGTGTCTTTACGGTGGAGGACATACGGAAGGTGGTAACGCGTGGTGCTTTTGCCAAATCCAATAAATGCGCAATGTAGTGTCATGGCTCAGTCCTTTTAGAAGGTTACTGAGTTTAACCATAACAAAAAAAAAGCCAGCGAGAAGCTGGCTAAAGTAATACTGGAAGCAATGTGAGCAATGTCGTGCTTTCAGGTTCCCGTAGGGGTCCTCCTGAATGCAAAGCAATAATAATCATTCTCATTCGCACTTGTCCAATACTTTTTGCAAAAAATAGCGGTTGACTCAAATTTTAAAGTCATTGATGTTGGAGGGGACTTTTAACCGACTGAGGAACAAGGAATGAGTGAGATAGTGATACGCCACGCTGAACCGAGAGATTACGATGCCATTCGTCAGATCCACGCCCAGCCGGAGGTGTACCACAACACGCTACAGGTTCCTCATCCCTCAGAGCAGATGTGGCATGACCGGCTAACCGATCAGCCCGGCATTAAACAGCTGGTGGCTTGTATCGACGGGACCGTCGCCGGGCACCTGTGCATTGCCGTCGCACAACGCCCGCGTCGCAGCCACGTTGCCGATTTCGGTATTTGTGTGGGTGCGCAATGGCAAAATCGGGGCGTTGCCAGCGCGCTGATGCGAACCATGATTGATATGTGCGACAACTGGCTGCGCGTCGATCGCATTGAGTTAACGGTATTTGTTGATAACGAACCGGCAATCGCGGTGTACAAAAAGCACGGGTTCGAAATTGAAGGCACCGGCAAGCGCTACGCCCTGCGCAACGGCGAATATGTGGACGCGTACTTCATGGCGAGAATGAAGTGACACACTCCCCTCTCCCCTATGGGGAGAGGGTTAGAGTGAGGGGAATAATCAATACCCCGCCGTCAAATCATCCACCGAACGCGGATCCGACGCGCCAAACAGCGCGCCGTCTGGCCCCACCATAATGCTCTGGGTGCTGCCCATCGCCTCTTTCACCGCAACCTTCTGTCCGCGCTGCTCCAGAAGCTTGATGGTGTCCGGGCTAAAGCCCTTCTCCACGCGCAGTTCATCCGGCAGCCACTGATGATGGAAACGCGGCGCATTGGTCGCCTCGGCGACGTTCATGCCAAAGTCGATGCTGTTCACCACCATCTGTAGCACGGTAGTTATGATGCGGCTCCCGCCAGGGCTGCCGGTCACCAGCCAGGTTTTCCCGTCTTTCACCACGATGGTTGGCGACATGGACGACAGCGGACGCTTCTTCGGCCCCACCGCATTCGCATCGCCGCCGACCAGCCCGTAGACGTTTGGCACGCCCGGCTTGGCGGAGAAGTCATCCATCTCGTTGTTCAGCAGAATACCGCTGTTGCCCGCTACGATCCCGGTACCAAAGGTAGTGTTGAGCGTATAGGTTACCGCCACCGCGTTACCGTCTTTATCCACCACCGAGAAGTGCGTCGTCTGGTTGCTTTCATACGGCGCCAGCTTGCCGGGGCGGATCTCGCTCGACGGCTTAGCCTTGTTGATGTCGATCTGATCGGCAATAGATTTTGCATACGCCTTGTTGGTCAGCGCCTGCCACGGCACCTTCACGAAGTCCGGATCGCCGAGATATTCCGAGCGGTCGGCATAGGCGCGTTTTTCCGCCTCCGCCATCACCTGCATGGCATCTGCGCTGCCGAAGCCGAACTTGTGCATATCAAAGTTTTCAAGAATATTGAGGATCTGCACGATGTGAATGCCCCCGGAGGACGGCGGCGGCATGGAGAAGACCTCGTAGCCGCGATAGGTGCCGCTAATCGGCTCGCGCTCCACCGCCCTGTATTCCGCCAGGTCCGCTTTGGTGATAAGCCCGCCGTTCTTCTGCATCTCTTCCGCAATCTGGTCGGCAATCGCCCCTTTGTAGAACGCGTCCGGGCCGTGCTCCGCAATCAGCTCCAGGCTTTTGGCGAGGTTCTTCTGCACCAGCTTATCGCCCTTCTTCAGCGGCTCACCGTCTTTCCAGAAGATCGCCTTGCTGTTTTCGTGATTGGGAATGACTTCACTGCCGTAGGTCTTGAGGTCGTCCGCCAGGGCGTCATTGACCACAAATCCCTCCCGCGCCAGCCTGATGGCAGGCTGCACCACCTTGTTCAGCGGCATCGTGCCGTATTTTTCCAGCGCCAGCGAGAAGCCCGCAACGGTGCCCGGCGTGCCGGAGGCGAGGTGCGAGGTCAGAGATTTTTTACTGTCCGGGTTGCCCTGGTCGTCGAGGAACATATCGCGGGACGCCTGAGAAGGCGCCATTTCGCGGAAGTCGATGGCCGTGGTTTTGCCGTCTTTGGTACGCAGCATCATAAAGCCGCCGCCGCCCAGATTCCCCGCCTGCGGATGCGTTACCGCCAGCGCATAGCCGACGGCGACCGCCGCATCCACCGCGTTACCGCCCTGCTTAAGAATATCGACGCCCACTTGGGTCGCCAGCGCGTCAACCGAGGCCACCATGCCGTGCGTGGCCCGCACGGGGTGAAAAACATCCTCCTCCACGCCGTAAGAGACGGGAGGAGCGGCGGGCGGGTTGGCCGCCACGGTAAATGTGCCGCCTGCCATCAGCGCGGCGATGGCGACCCAGCGCAAGAAGGTTGGTTTCATCATTATTGTTCTCCAGGTGAAGGGATCCATATTCCCCGCTTAAGCCTGGTTCACAACTCCTAAAAAATCATCGTCATGGTGAAATCAGGGTAAACTTAAGAGAGACCTCAAGAGGAGGAAATGACAATGAAACGCTTGATGATTATTGCGGCGCTGATCCCGTTTGCCGCGCTCGCACAGCCACTCAACACCATGAACAACCCGAACCAGCAGGGTTATGTCATCCCGAGCCAGCAGCGTATGCAGACCGAGATGATGAGCCAGCAACAGCAGCAGAAAGGGATGCTCAATCAGCAGCTGAGAACGCAGACCCAGATGCAGCAGCAGAGCCTGCAAAACCAGATGAACGCCAACACCCAGCGCGTGCAGCAGGGACAGGTGCGCGAGCAGCCGCTGCCAAATAAAAACGGCGGGATGTTAGGGGGCGGGATGTCGCAAAGCAGCGGTCAGCAGCATATGCTGCCGACCCAGCAGAACGGCAGTATGCTCAATAAATAAATTTCGGGCCGATCTGGTCAATCGCATCGGTACAGATACTGTCCACGCCCCAGCGCAGCAGCTCGGCTGCGCGCTGGGGTTTGTTAACGGTGTAGACCAGAATATGCAGACCCGCGTCTTTCAGCATTTTCACCCGCGCCTCATCCAGCAGCTTGTGGTTCAGATGGATCGAGACGCAGCCTAAGCGGCCCGTCAGTTCACGCCAGTCCTCACGCCACTCGTCCAGCAGCAGCCCGCGCGGCAGCTCAGGTACAGCTGCCTGTGCGGCCTCCAGCGCGTCGATGTCAAACGACGACAGCAGCGGCGCGGTCATGCCTTCCCACAGCTCGCGCGCGGCAAGGGCAATCACTTTGCCCGTCAGCGGCCCGGTGCCGGTGGTCGGTTTGATTTCGATGTTCGCCATCATGCCGTGCTGGCGACAGCGATCGGCCACTTCCGCCAGCAGGGGCAGCGGTTCGCCTTTGAACTCGCCGCTGTACCAGCTTCCGGCGTCCACCTTCAGCAGATCGCGCCACGGCAGTTCACCCGCCACGCCCCAGCCGTTGCTGGTGCGTTCAAGATTGTCGTCATGCAGCAGGAAAATTTCGCCGTCCTTCGACAGCTTGGCGTCGAACTCGATCATCGTGTGGCCGTAGCGCGCGCCGACATCGATCGCCGCCAGGGTGTTTTCCGGGGCCAGCTTACCGCCGCCACGGTGGGCGACGACGTGGGGATAAGGCCAGTTGCTCATACTCGTTGTCCTGTTTCACCGTCAAAAAGGTGCAGATGGTTTTCCGGCAGGTGGAGCCACAGCGTGCTGCCCGCTTTCGGGCGCTCCTGATGCGCCAGGCGCACCACCATTTTTTGCTCGCCCCAGCGCCCGTGCGCCAGGTTATCTGCACCCAACATCTCCAGCGTGTCCATCACCAGCGGCACGCCGCCGTCCGCCTGAGAGGTTAAACCAATATGCTCAGGGCGGATACCGAGCGTCATCTTACGCCCGGCGTAGCCACGATAGTACCAGTTGATCGGCAACGCCATCCCGCTTTCCAGTTCAAAGTGGGTGCCCGCGTTGCTGATGCGCCCTTCCAGCAGGTTCATCGCCGGGCTGCCGATAAAGCTCGCCACAAAGCGGGTGGCCGGTTTTTCGTACACTTCCACCGGGGTGCCAATCTGCTCGGCAACGCCTTTGTTCATTACCATCACGCGCTGGGCGAGAGTCATGGCTTCGACCTGATCGTGAGTCACGTACAGTGACGTGGTTTTCAGACGACGGTGCAGCTGCTGCAGCTCAAGGCGCATCTGTACGCGCAGCTTGGCGTCGAGGTTAGACAGCGGCTCGTCGAACAGGAATACCGCCGGGTCACGCACGATGGCGCGCCCCATTGCCACGCGCTGGCGCTGGCCGCCGGAAAGCTCGCGCGGGCGGCGCTTCAGCAGACCGTCGAGTTCCAGAATGCGGGCGGCTTCTTTCACGCGTTCGTCAATATGGCCTTTGCCCATGCCGCGGATTTTCAGCCCCCAGGCCATGTTCTCTTCCACGCTCATGTGCGGATAGAGGGCGTAGTTCTGGAACACCATCGCGATGCCCCTGTCTTTCGGCTCCATCTCGGTGACGCGCTGGCGGTCAATCCAGATATCCCCGGACGTGACGCGCTCCAGCCCCGCCACCATGCGCAGCAGCGTGGACTTCCCGCAGCCGGATGGGCCGACCATCACGATAAATTCACCGTCCGCCACGTCGAGCGTCAGCGGCTGAATGACCTGGGTTTTACCGTCCCAGCTTTTGGTAACTGCCTGAAGTTTTAAACCTGCCATCTTATTTCTCGCTATCGACCAGGCCGCGGACAAACGCGCGCTGCATGGCTAAAACAATGACTACGGGTGGGATTAGGGTGAGCAGCATCGCCGCCATCACCTGGTTCCAGAGGGTGGTGCCTTCACCGGTGGCAATCATGCCTTTGATGCCCGCCACGGCGGTGCCGAGGTTGACGTCCTGAATAATCAGCAGTGGCCACAGGTACTGGTTCCAGCCGTAGATAAAGGTGATCACAAACAGCGCCGCAAGGTTGGTTTTCGACAGCGGCAGCACGATGTCGCGGAAGAAGCGCATCGGGGAGGCACCGTCGATGCGCGCGGCCTCAATCAGCTCGTCCGGCAGGGTCATAAAGAACTGGCGGAACAGGAAGGTGGCGGTCGCCGAGGCCATCAGCGGCAGGGTTAAGCCCGCGTAGCTGTCCAGCATCTTCAGGTTGGCAATCACCTCCACCGTCGGGAAGATACGCACCTCCACCGGCAGCATCAGGGTGATGAAAATCATCCAGAAGAACAGGTTACGCAGCGGAAAGCGAAACCAGACGATGGCGAAGGCCGAGAGCATCGACACCGTAATTTTGCCCACCGTAATGCCGAACGCCATGATGAAGCTGTTGAGCATCATCAGCCAGAACGGCGCGCTGTTGGCGCCCACGCCCTGGGTCCAGATGGTTTTCATGTTCTCGAAAAGATGCCCGCCCGGGATCAGCGTCATCGGCGTGTCGAACACCGCTTTGGTGTCCAGCGTGGCGGCGACAAAGGCCACGTACAGCGGGAACAGGATGACGATAATCCCTAAAATCAGCATGGTATGGCTGAAAATCGTCAGCCCGCGACGGTTCTCAATCATTGGTAGCGCACCTTACTTTCAACATAGCGGAACTGCACCACCGTGAGGATGATGACGAGGAACATCAGCACGACGGACTGGGCGGCAGAAGCAGAGAGATCGAGTCCGGCAAAACCTTCGCGGTAGATCTTATAAATAAGCGTCGTTGTCGCCTGCACCGGGCCGCCCGCGGTGGCGGCGTCGATCACCGGGAAGGTGTCGAAGAAGGCGTACACGAGGTTAACCACCAGCAGGAAGAAGCTCACCGGGGCAATCAGCGGCAGGGACAGCCTGAAGAAGCGGCGGATCGGGCCTGCGCCGTCAATTGCCGCGGCCTCCACCAGCGAGCGCGGAATGGACTGCAGCGCGGCAAAGAAAAACAGGAAGTTATAGCTGATCTGCTTCCACACCGAGGCGAACACCACCAGGAACATCGCCTGACCGCTGTTCTGGGCGTGGTTCCAGTCGTAGCCGAACTCTGCCAGGAAGTGAGTAATCAGCCCGCGACCGGGGTTAAACAGGAAGATCCACAGCACAGCGGCGACGGCGGGGGCCACGGCGTAAGGCAGCAGCATCAGGGTCTGATACAGGCGGCTGCCACGCACCACGTAGTCCACCAGTGCGGCGAAAAACAGCGAGGCAACAAGGCCGCTGACGGTGACCAGCGCGCTGAATTTCATCGTCGTCCAGAAGGAGTCCAGGTAGTAGCTGTCATGGAATAGCGCGGTAAAGTTGTCCAGCCCGACAAACTGGCTGGAGAGCCCGAACGGATCGACGCTTTGTACCGAGTACCACAGCGCTTCGCCCGCAGGCCAGATAAAGAAGATAACGGTGATGACCAGCTGAGGCGCGACCAACAGGTACGGCAGCCAGCGGGAGCGAAACACCGGACGGGATGAGGACATGGAGATTGGGTTCCTGAACAATGCCGGGTGGCGGCTGCGCCTTACCCGGCCTGGATGGGGCACGTCGTAGGCCCGGTAAGCGCAGCGCCACCGGGCGAATCACAAATTACGATTTCGTCGACTGCTCAAAGCGGCGCAGCAGCTGATTCCCGCGCTCTACTGCGGAATCCAGCGCCTGCTGTGGCGTTTTCTTCCCGGTCCACACGCTTTCCAGCTCTTCATCCACGATGGTGCGGATCTGCGGCATGTTGCCCAGACGCAGGCCTTTAGTGAATGGCAACGGCGGCTTGTTCAGCATCTGACGCGTCGCGATGTCCGCGCCCGGGTTTTTGCTGTAGAAGCCCTGCTCGCGGGTCAGATCGTACGCGGCTTTGGTGATCGGCAGGTAGCCGGTCTTCTGGTGCCACTCGGCGGCATTTTCCGGCTTCGCCAGGAAGTCGAGGAATTCGGCCACGCCTTTATAGGTGCCCTTATCTTTACCCTGCATCACCCACAGGCTCGCCCCGCCGATGATGGCGTTCTGCGGCGCGCCCTTCACGTCAGCGTCGTACGGCATCATGCCCACGCCGTAGTTGAATTTGGCGTAGTGACGAATATCCGCCAGCGAGCCGGACGAGGCAGTGGTAATGGCGCAGTCGCCGTTGTAGAACTTCTCGGTGGATTCGTCTTTACGCCCGAAGTAGCTGAAGTCGCCCTTCTTGTTCAGATCGGCAAGCAGCGCAATGTGCTTCACCTGCTCCGGCTTGTTGAACTCGAGTACCGCGTCGGTGCCGTCGAAGCCATTGTTTTTGGTGGCAACCGGCAGGCCGTGCCAGGCGCTGAAGTTTTCAATCTGGATCCAGCCCTGCCAGCCGCTGGCGTAGCCGCACTTCATGCCCGCCGCTTTCAGCTTCGCGGTGTATTCGGCCAGGTCCTGCCAGGTTTTTGGCGGCTGCTCCGGATCTAAACCGGCTTTTTTGAAGGCGTCTTTGTTGTAGTACAGCACCGGTGTGGAGCTGTTAAACGGCTGGGACAGCAGGTGACCGGTTTTGGAATCGGTATAGTAACCCGCTACGGTCGGCACGAACTGGGATTCATCGAAGTTGATACCCGCCTCTTTGAACACTTCATACACCGGCTTGATAGCTTTGGAGGCCATCATGGTGGCGGTGCCCACTTCATACACCTGTAACAGTGCAGGCGCGTTGCCGGTACGGAAGGCGGCGATGCCCGCGCTCAGGCTCTGCTCGTAGTTACCTTTGTACACCGGCACAATTTTGTAATCCGGATGGGTGTCGTTGAAACGCTGCGCCAGGGAGTCAACTTCTTTACCCAACTCCCCTTCCATGGAATGCCAGAACGGAATGGTGGTCACAGCCATTGCGTTCGTCGCAAAAGCCAGACCCAGTGCCAGACCCAAAGCTGTGTGTCGTAACGATGTCATTGTCATCTCTCTTATTGTGCCGGATGCGCGATATCACGCGTTTTATGCTCGCGAGGTAACATGACATGCTCGAATGACAGAAAAATAACTGTTTGTTTACAGATAAGTGACAGTAAAGGGTCAGGGGGATGATGGTTGTGTGAAGGGGTTAATATGAAAAAAGCCGGGTGGCGGCTGCGCCTTACCCGGCCTACTCGATCCCTGTAGGCCCGGTAAGCGTAGCACCACCGGACAATACAGACGGCTCAGCCGCCCAGGTAAGCGCTCCGCACCGCTTCGTTCGCCAGCAGCGCGTCTCCGGTATCCTCAAGCACCACGCGGCCGTTCTCCAGCACGTAGCCACGGTCAGCGAGCTTCAGCGCCTGGTTGGCGTTCTGCTCGACGAGGAAGATGGTCATCCCCTCTTTACGCAACTGCTCGATGGTGTCGAATATCTGCTGGATAATGATTGGTGCCAGGCCGAGCGACGGCTCGTCCAGCAGCAGCAGGCGCGGCTGGCTCATCAGCGCGCGGCCAATCGCCAGCATCTGCTGTTCACCGCCGGACATGGTGCCCGCACGCTGAATGCGGCGCTCCCACAGTCGCGGGAAGAGTTCGTACACCCACTTGATGCGGGTCTGGTATTCATCGCGGTGAGCGAAGAATCCGCCCATCGCCAGGTTCTCTTCCACCGTCATGCGGGAGAAGACGCGACGCCCTTCCGGGACAATCGCCACCGCCTCACGCATAATTCTGGCGGTCTGCCAGTCGGTAATGTCTTTACCATCGAACACAATCCGCCCGCTGGTGGCGCGCGGGTCGCCGCACAGGGTGCCGAGCAGCGTGGTTTTGCCCGCGCCGTTGGCGCCAATCAGGGTGACGATTTCACCCTGATTGATGTGCAGGCTGACGTCGTGCAGCGCCTGGATCTTGCCGTAGTGCGCATTGACCTTGTCGAACGTTAACATCGCTTTTTCCATCTTATGCCTCACCAAGGTATGCGCGGATCACGTCCGGGTTGTTGCGGATCTCTTCCGGCGTGCCGTTTGCCAGCGGCGTGCCCTGGTTTACCACGTAGATACGGTCCGAAATGCCCATCACCAGCTTCATGTCGTGCTCAATCAGCAGGATGGTGGTGTCGTGATGATCGCGCAGCTCGGCAATCAGCTCGTCCAGCTCTTTAGTCTCTTTCGGGTTGAGGCCCGCCGCCGGTTCGTCGAGCATCAGGATCTCCGGCTGGGTCACCATGCAGCGCACAATCTCCAGTCGACGCTGGTCGCCATAGGCCAGGTTGCTCGCCTGACGGTTGGCGTGCTGCAGCAGGCCGATGCGGTCGAGCCAGGTGGCGGCGCGATCGAGCGCCTCCTCCTGCGCGCGGCGGAAGGCCGGGGTTTTCAGCAGGCCGGAGAACAGGCCGGTTTTCAGCTGCTGATGCTGTGCCACCAACAGGTTCTCAATCACCGTCATCTCGCGGAACAGGCGCACGTGCTGGAAGGTACGCACCACGCCCATGCGGGCAATCTGCTGGCCCGGCAGCCCTTCCAGGTGCTGGTCGCGCAGCATGATGGTGCCGCCCGTCGGCTTGTAGAAGCCGGTCAGACAGTTAAAGACCGTGGTTTTCCCCGCGCCGTTCGGGCCAATCAGGGAGACGATCTCTTTTTTATGCAGGTCCAGGTTCACGTTGTTGACCGCCAGCAGGCCGCCAAAACGCATCATCAGACCGTTTACGGATAATAATGGCTGACTCATGCCTGCTCTCCTTTCGCTTCCACATTCTTAAGCTTCAGCTGTGGACGCGTCATCGGCAGCAGACCCTGCGGACGCCAGATCATCATCAGCACCATCAAACCACCCAGCATCAGCATGCTGTATTCGTTAAAGTCGCGCATCAGCTCGCGAGAGACCACCAGCAGGATGGCCGCGAGGATAACGGCGAACTGCGAGCCCATCCCGCCGAGTACCACAATCGCCAGCACAAAGGCCGATTCGGCAAAGGTGAACGACTCGGGGCTGACGAAGCCCTGGCGCGCGGCGAACAGCGTGCCGGCGAAACCGGCAAACGCGGCGCTGATGGTGAACGCGGTTAGCTTGATGCGGGTCGGGTTCAGGCCCAGAGAGCGGCAGGCGATCTCATCTTCGCGCAGCGCTTCCCACGCTCGGCCCAGCGGCATGCGCAGCAGGCGGTTGATCACGAACAGGGTGATGACCACCAGCAGCAGCGCCACCAGGTAGAGCCAGATCACGCGGTCAGAGGGATCATATTTGATGCCAAAGAAGTTGCTGAAGGTATCCCAGCCGCCTTCGCGGGCGGTACGGCTGAACTCCAGGCCGAAGAAGGTCGGCTTCGGGATCTGGCTGATGCCGTTCGGGCCGCCGGTCACTTCGGTGTTGTTGAGCAGCAGGATACGGACGATTTCACCGAAGCCTAAGGTCACAATCGCCAGGTAGTCACCGCGCAGGCGCAGCACCGGGAAGCCGAGCAGGAAGCCTGCGGCGGCAGAGACCAGCCCCGCCAGCGGCAGGCAGGTCCAGAAGCCGAGGCCGTAATAGTGGTTCAGCAGCGCGAAGGTGTACGCGCCGATAGCGTAGAAACCGCCGTAGCCCAGCACCAGCAGGCCGGACAGCCCCACCACCACGTTCAGACCGAGGCCGAGGATCACATAAATCATGGTCAGGGTGGCGATGTCCACCGTGCCGCGCGACACCATAAACGGCCACGCCACGGCAGCCACCAGCAGCGCCACGAGGAACAGCTTCTGTTTGACCGTTGTACCGTCGATCGCCGGCAGGACGAATTTCGGTCCGGAGACATTTTTCAGCGTTTTCTGGAACAGCGGGCGCAGCAGCTGGAACAGGAACACCACGGCGGTGCCGATAAAGACCCACTGCCAGCGAATATCAGCTGCAGTATCGACAACGAGTTTGGTGCCATTCAGCTCAAGCTGGACGCCCATAAAGACGCTGGCCAGCACGAAGAACATGGCGGCAGAGAGCAGCGCCATTGCAAAATGCATCGGTTTCATACTTTCTCTACCTCCGGACGGCCCAGAATACCGGTAGGCATCACCAGCAGAACCAGAATCAGCAGGGCAAACGACACCACGTCTTTATATTCGGTGCTCAGGTACGCCGAGGAGAGCGCTTCCGCCACGCCCAGGATCAGGCCGCCAATCATCGCGCCCGGAATGCTGCCGATGCCGCCCAGTACCGCCGCGGTGAAGGCTTTCATCCCGGCCATAAAGCCGATGTACGGGTTAATTACGCCGTAGAACTGGCCGAGCAGCACGCCAGCCACCGCCGCCATCGCCGCGCCAATCACGAAGGTCAGGGCGATTACGCGGTCGGTGTTGATGCCGAGCAGGCTCGCCATCTTCAGGTCTTCCGCGCACGCGCGGCAGGCGCGTCCCATGCGGGAGTAGCGGATGAACAGGGTCAGGGCGAGCATGGCGACAAAGGTCACGACCCAGATCACCAGCTGCATCGTGGTAATAGAGGCAGAGAAGTTTTCGCTGGCCCCCACAATCCACTGGCCGTTAAACAGGCTTGGCAACGCCACGTCGCGCGAACCTTCGGTCAGGCTGACGTAGTTTTGCAGGAAGATCGACATCCCAATCGCGGAAATCAGCGCAATAAGACGCTTGGAGCTGCGCACCGGCCGGTAGGCCACGCGCTCGATGCTCCAGCCGTAGGCGCTGGCGATCACGATCGCGCCAACAAACCCGGCGGCGACCAGCAGCCAGCTGCTGTCGATGCCCATCATCATCAGCGCGGCGATAATCATAAAGGAGACGTAGCTACCGATCATGTACACCTCGCCGTGGGCGAAGTTGATCATGCCGATAATGCCGTAAACCATCGTATAGCCGATGGCGATCAGCGCGTAGGTGCTTCCCAGCGTGACGCCGTTAAACATCTGCTGCAAAAAGTAGAGAAACTGCTCGGACATATGCAAACCTTTTTATACCCGCCCGGTGAGCCGGGCGGTGGGATAATTATTTGGCGACCGAGGACGAACCGTCGGCGTGCCACTTAAAGACACCAAACTCAAATCCCTTCAGATCGCCTTTCTCATCCCAGTTCAGCGGCCCAATCACGGTGTTCGCCCCGTGTGCTTTTAAATCTTTCACCAGATCCAGCGGCTCTTTGCTGCCGGTACGCTCCAGTGCGGTTGCCAGAGACTGCACGGCCGCGTAGGTGATCCAGACGTATGGACCACTCGGATCTTTCTTCTGCGCCTTGAGCGCATCCACGATAGCCTTGTTGGCCGGATCCTGGTCATAGCGTTTTGGCATCGTCACCAGCATGCCTTCGGCAGAATCCCCTGCGATGTTTGACAGGGAGGCGTTGCCCACGCCCTCTGGCCCCATAAACTGGGTTTTCAGACCGGTGGCGCGCGCCTGGCGCAGCATCTGGCCCATTTCCGGGTAGTAGCCGCCGTAGTAGACGAAGTCGATGTTCTCTTTTTGCAGACGGGCGATCAGCGCGGAGAAGTCTTTTTCGCCTGCGGTAATGCCGTCGAAGAAGACGATGTTCGCGCCGCCTTTTTTCAGGCCGTCCTGCACGGAGCGCGCCAGGCCTTCGCCGTACTGCTGCTTGTCATGAATGATGGCGATACGCTGTGGCTTAACGGTCTCGAGGATGTATTTGGCCGCGGTTGGCCCCTGGGAGGAGTCCAGCCCGGCGGTACGCATGATGTGCTGGTAGCCGCGCTGCGTCAGCTCAGGGTTGGTGGCGCCCGGAGTGATCATCAGAATACCTTCGTCTTCGTAGATATCGGACGCGGGCTGGGTGGAGGATGAGCACAGGTGGCCGATGACGTACTGAATCCCGTCGTTGACGATTTTGTTGGCGACCGCAACGGCCTGTTTCGGATCGCAGGCGTCGTCATACTCCACGCCTACCAGCTTGTCGCCCTTGATGCCGCCTTTGGCGTTGATGTCTTTGATGGCCTGACGCGCGCCGTTAAACTCCATGTCACCCCACTGGGCAACAGGGCCGGACATCGCACCGACTACCGCAACTTTAATCTCTTCCGCCATGGCCGCATGCGAGATCGCCAGTGCAACCATTCCCGCGATAAATGTCTTCGCGTTCCTTTTCATCTCAGAATCCCCATTCGTGATGTCGTGTTTATATTTTGTTTTATTATGGTTAAAAAGCATTCTGTACTTTTAATGAACAACGCTATTTTTACCAGTGCCTTTAATGGTTTAGCGCAGTTTTTTGTCAAAAACCAGACTAAAATCTCTATTTTTCAGGCGATTAAGGAAAGATAATATTCTGAAATCAGGCAGAGATAAACAAATAAAAGTGCAGTTTGCAGCATAAAATAACGGTACAAAGCGCCGAATAAATCGCTGCCATTCAGGTTAAAATTCTGCTTATTTTTCGATCCATGTGTTTTCACACTGCCCATTGCATTGCTAAAAAACTAATCACCTGGTTAATGAGAATAAAAAGAGGAAGCCGCTGAGTGAATAAATTGAGTACACTGCCTCTACTCAATTTGATTTGGACAAGCTGCTAATGAAACTGACTATCGTGCGTCTGGTGACCTTTAGCGACCAGGATCATATCGACCTGGGCAAGATCTGGCCGGAATATTCCCCTTCGTCGCTGCATGTCGACGAGAACCATCGCATTTATGCCGCGCGCTTCAACGAGCGCCTGCTGGCCGCGGTTCGCGTGACCCTGAGCGGTACAGAAGGGGCGCTGGACTCGCTGCGCGTGCGTGACGTGACCCGTCGTCGCGGTGTGGGACAGTATTTAATTGAAGAAGTGATCCGCGAAAACCCGAACGTAAACTCATGGTGGATGGCCGACGTGGGCGTGGAAGACCGCGGCGTGATGGCGGCGTTTATGCAGGCGTTAGGGTTTACGGCGCAGGAGAGCGGGTGGGAGAAGCGCTAAAAGAAAGCCGGGTGGCGGTTGCGCCTTACCCGGCCTACAATTTCTACCGCATTTTCCCAGGGTATTATTTGGCGTCAGTTGCCGTGCCGTTAGCATGCCAGTCAAACACGCCGAACTCAAAGCCCTTCAGATCGCCCTTCGCGTCCCAGGAGAGCGGCCCCATCACGGTTTCCACCGTGTTGGCTTTCAGCCAGGTGGCAATCTCAGCCGGATCGGCTGACTGGTTCAGGCCCGCCTGCAGAGACTGCAGCGCTGCGTAGGTGGTCCAGACGAACGCGCCGCTTGGATCCTGCTTCTTCGCCTTGATGGCATCTACGATAGGTTTGTTCGCTGGCACCTGGTCGTAGTTCTTCGGCTTGGTCACCAGCAGACCTTCGGCAGATTCACCCGCGATGTTAGACAGGGAAACGTTCGCCACGCCTTCCGGGCCCATGAACTGGGTTTTCAGACCCGCCGCGCGCGCCTGACGCAGGATCTGGCCCATTTCCGGGTGGTAGCCGCCGTAGTAAACGAAATCGATATTCTCTTTCTTCAGACGCGCCACCAGGGTGGAGAAGTCTTTCTCGCCGGCGGTGATCCCGTCAAAGAAGACCACGTTGGCATTGCCTTTTTTCAGACCGTCCTGCACCGCACGGGCCAGACCTTCACCATACTGCTGTTTGTCGTGAACAATCGCGATACGCTGCGGCTTCACTTTTTCCAGAATGTACTTAGCCGCCGTTGGGCCCTGATCGGAGTCCAGACCGGTGGTACGCAGGGTCAGCTTGTAGCCGCGCGCGGTCAGCTCCGGTGCGGTCGCAGCCGGGGTGATCATCAGAATACCTTCGTCTTCGTAGATGTCAGACGCGGGCTGAGTAGAAGAGGAGCACAGGTGACCGATAACGTATTTGATGCCGTCGTTGACCACTTTGTTCGCCACCGCGACCGCTTGCTTCGGGTCACAGGCATCGTCGTATTTTACGATCTGCAGTTTTTCGCCCTTGATGCCGCCCTTAGCATTAATGTCTGCAACTGCCTGTTCTGCGCCCGTAAATTCCTGGTCGCCGTACTGTGCTACCGGACCGGACATTGCGCCCACCACGGCCACTTTAATATCTGCCTGCGCCATGGTGCTGAATGCCAACGCGATACATCCTGCCAGTAACGCTTTACCCTTCATGTTCATCCTGAGATTCCCCATTATTATGGTTATTACGATTGTTGTGATGTTGTTGTGCAGCGCTTTATTTCAGTTATTGGTGTGCTGTTCGCGCTTTTTCAGCATACTCTGCTAAAACATACCCCATTTTTATGATTTTGGAATAGCTAATTTGAAATGAATATATGATAAGCCCGACAGGATTTACCGCCGGGCTGGTGGCTTTAACGTGTCAGCGACGCGGAGATAATGTCCAGCGCTTTGCGGAACTGCGCTTCGGGGATGGTAAGCGGATAAAGGAAGCGGATCACGTTGCCGTAAACGCCGCAGCTCAGGAGCAGCAGCCCTTCGTTCAACGCGCGCTCCTGCACCTGACGGGTAAATTCCGGCGACGGTTGCCCAGATTGCGGATCGTTAAACTCTACCGCGACCATCGAGCCCTGGGCACGGATGTCGGCGATGAACGGACAGTTTTCCTTCGCTTTGTTGAGCACTTCTACCAGATGATGGCCGAGGTGCGCCGAGCGCGTGCAGAGATCTTCCTCATCAATCACGTCCAGCACCGCGTGCGCCGCGGCAATCGCCAGCGGGTTACCTGCGTAGGTACCGCCCAGACCGCCAGGTGCAGGCGCGTCCATCACCTCGGCGCGGCCCGATACCGCTGAGAGCGGCATCCCGCCCGCGAGGCTTTTTGCCATGGTGATCAGGTCCGGCTTCACGCAGTGGTGTTCCATCGAGAACAGCTTGCCGGTGCGGGCGAAGCCGCTTTGCACCTCGTCGGCAATCAGCAAAATCCCGTGGGTATCACACAGGGCGCGCAGCGCCTGCATAAAATCAGCGGGCGCAATGTTGAACCCGCCCTCTCCCTGAACCGGTTCGAGAATAATGGCCGCCACCTGGTCTGGGGCGATATCGGCCTTAAAGATGCGCTCCAGGCTTTTTAATGCTTCCGCCGTGCTGATGCCGTGCAGACCGTCAGGGAATTGAGCGTGGTATACCGAACCGGGGAACGGGCCGAAACCCAGCTTGTACGGAGCGACCTTACCGGTCAGCGCCATGGTCATAAAGGTGCGACCGTGGAACGCGCCGCCGAAGGTGATAAGGCCGGGGCGTCTGGTATACGCGCGGGCAATTTTGACCGCGTTTTCGACCGCTTCAGCACCCGTCGAGAAGAAGGCGGTTTTGGCCGGGCCGTCAATCGGCACGCGCTGGTTGATGCGCTCGGCAAGCGCCACATAGCCCTCATACGGCACAATCTGGTAGGCCGTGTGGGTAAAAGCGTGGAGTTGTTTTTCGATAGCGGAGATAACTTTGGGATGGCGATGGCCAGTATTCAGCACCGCGATCCCGGCGGCGAAATCGATGTACTCATTGCCTTCCACGTCCCACACCGTGGCGTTTTCGGCTTTATCAGCATAGAAGTTACACATCACGCCGATGCCGCGCGGCGTCGCCTGTAAACGCCGGTCATTCAGTTCGTTATTTTTCACCCTGACCCCCTGAGAAAATCGCCTGCTTAGCGCATCAGTAAGTGTTTGCCAGGGGGGAGAAATTCGCCAGAGCGGGCGCTAAAAAAACAAAACCCCCGAATTTGCATTCGAGGGCTCTCGGTGTACTTCGCGGTAATTACGCTTCGATAGCAGCGCGAAGTTTTTTCATGGCGTTCTTTTCAAGCTGACGGACACGTTCCGCAGAAACGCCGTAGCGGTCAGCCAGCTCCTGCAGCGTGGACTTGTTGTCTTCGTCCAGCCAGCGGGCGCGGATAATGTCCTGGCTACGCTCGTCGAGGCCTTCCATCGCATGGGTCAGCTTGTTCGCAGCCTGATCTTCCCAGTTGTCCTCTTCAATGCCGTCGGCAAAGTTAGAGGTTTTATCCTGCAGATACAGAACCGGTGCCATCGGCTGGCTGTCAGATGCGTCGTCGTCGGAGGACATATCAAAGGTCATGTCCTGCGCGGCCATACGGGATTCCATCTCACGGACGTCTTTGCTGGATACACCCAGCTCGCGCGCCACCATTTCCACTTCATCCTGATTGAACCAGCCCAGACGCTGCTTGGTTTTACGCAGGTTGAAGAACAGCTTACGTTGCGCTTTTGTCGTGGCGACTTTCACGATACGCCAGTTGCGCAGCACGTATTCATGAATTTCTGCTTTGATCCAGTGTACAGCGAAGGAGACCAGTCGCACGCCCACTTCCGGGTTAAAGCGACGTACAGCCTTCATCAGGCCTATGTTACCTTCCTGAATCAAGTCCGCCTGCGGCAGGCCATAGCCCGCATAGTTACGAGCAATGTGAACAACAAAGCGCAGGTGAGACAGGATCAGCTTTTTCGCTGCTTCCAGATCGCCCTGGTAATGCAGCTTTTCAGCAAGCTCCTTTTCTTCCTCGGCCGTTAACATCGGCCAGGTGTTCGCAGCCCGGATGTAAGATTCCAGGTTACCAACAGGGGCTAAAGCTAAAGTTTGCATTTCTTTGGTCATTCATTCCTCTCAATGTTTCTTCTGGTCCAGGCTGTCCCCGTCAGGCAACAACCATGCCAAAGCGTTTGAGCAACGAGATTAGCATTCACTCTTTTATCAGACAGTGATTTTATCCACAAGTTCCAGGTGCAACGGTGAATAAATTACGCACAAAATGTGACATGGAGATGATAACAGGGGAAGAGACAACAGGGACGCTTTCCCTGCAGAGCGAACATCTCGGTGCAGGGAAAGATTATATCACGCTTTTATTAGTCGGGAGTAAAGTGGCGTAAATGTTGAACCGTTGCCAGCCATGCGGCAATCCAGCCGATCATGGAGCACACCAGCAGCAACAGCAGGCACTCATCGAAGCCTAAGCCACTGATATCAAACTTAGTTCCGAAAACCTGCGCCACTTCTGTGACGGCAGACGAAAGCCGCATCACCAAAATTTCTGACAATATCAGTGAAAGAAATGCGCCGGAGAAACCGAGCAGTGCGCCACCGTAGAGGAACGGACGCAGGATGAAACCATCCGTTGCGCCAATCAGTTTTTGCACGTTGATGGTATCGCGACGCGCAAAGATGCTCAGACGCACGCTGTTACCGATGACGAGGAACACCGCCGCCACCATCAGCACGCCGATCATCGCCGACACGCGCCCCACCAGCCCGGTCAGCGCCGCAAGACGGGCAAACCAGCTGTCGTCCATGCGCACTTCATCAATCCCGTTGATGCGTGTGATGCGGTCGCGCAGGGTATTCAGCGAATCGGTACCCTGGAAATCCAGCTTCGGGATCACCACCGCCACGGCGGGCAGCGGGTTCTCTTCCAGCATGTCCAGCGCGCCGCCAAAGCCTGACCAGTTACGGAACTCGCCCAACGCTTCTTCACGGGAGAGATAATTCACCTTCTCCACGCCCTGCTCGGCCTGGATTTGCCCGACCACCTGCGCCGCCGCGTTATCGTCGAGCGCTTTATCCAGATAAACGGTGATCTGCGGTGACGGGTAATACTGCGACGCCGCCTGGTTGACGTTCTTATAGACCATGTAGCAGACGCTTGGCAGCGTCAGGGAGATGGCAATCACCATCACCGTCAGGAACGTCGCCAGCGGTTTGCTTTTCAGGTCCTGCAGCGCGCCGTGGAAGGCGTAGCGCACCTGTTCGTTAAACACGTTGGTCTTGCGGGAGGCCGGTTTCGGCGCCGCTTTCTGGCGCTTAGGCGCATTACGATTGCCGTCACCGCCGCCCTGCGGCTTACGGAAACGGTCGAACCGGTTCCCGAACTGCCGAATCTGGTTCATTGCATCACGCTTGTTCACCGTGGCCTCCGTGCAAATGCCCGTCGCTCAGGGTCAGCATGCGGTACGAACGACGGGAAATCAGCCCCATATCGTGCGTCGCCATCAGTACCGTTACCCCTACGCGATTGAATTCCTCAAACAGACGCAAAATCCCTTCGGACAGGGCATCGTCCAGGTTACCGGTCGGTTCATCCGCCAACAGTACGGCAGGCTTGTTCACTACCGCGCGGGCGATGCCCACGCGCTGCTGTTCACCGCCGGAAAGCTGGATCGGGAAGTTCTTCGCTTTGTCCAGCAGCCCGACCTTGTCCAGCGCCGCAGAGACGCGACGGCGGATATCGTCATAGCTGGCGCCGGCAATAATCAGCGGGATCGCCACGTTATCGAAAACGGTGCGATCCATCAGCAGGTGGTGATCCTGGAAAATCATGCCGATCTGACGACGCAGAAACGGCACTTCACGGTTTTTCAGACGGCTAATTTCGTGGCCGCTGAACCAGATTTTCCCGGCGCTTGGCCGTTCGATCCCACAGATAAGCTTGAGCAGGGTACTCTTCCCCGCGCCGGAATGGCCGGTCAGGAATGCCATCTCGCCTGGCTGCAGGTGGAACGTCACCCCCTGCAGCGCTTGTCTCCCACCGAGATAGGCCTTGCTGACGTGTTCAAAGCGAATCATTGTTAGTCCTCTCGGGCAAATAATGCCTCAATAAAGTCGTCCGCCTTAAACGGACGCAAATCCTCAATACGCTCGCCCACACCGATGTAGCGGATAGGAATGCCGAACTGGTCGGCCACGGAGAAGATCACCCCGCCTTTCGCGGTGCCGTCCAGTTTGGTCAGCGTGATCCCCGTCAGCCCTACCGCTTCATGGAACAGCTTCGCCTGGCTAATGGCGTTCTGCCCGGTGCTGGCGTCGATAGTCAGCATAATTTCATGCGGTGCATCTTCGTCCAACTTCTTCATGACGCGGACGATTTTCTTCAGCTCTTCCATCAGGTGCGATTTGTTTTGCAAACGCCCTGCGGTGTCGGCAATCAGCACGTCCACGTTGCGCGACTTCGCCGCCTGGATGGCGTCGAAAATCACGGATGCGGAATCTGCGCCGGTGTGCTGGGCAATCACCGGAATGTTGTTGCGCTGGCCCCACACCTGGAGCTGCTCAACCGCTGCCGCACGGAAGGTATCGCCCGCCGCCAGCATCACCGATTTGCCCTGCTGCTCAAACTGGCGCGCCAGCTTGCCGATGGTGGTGGTTTTACCCACGCCGTTAACGCCAACCATCAGAATAACAAATGGCGTTTTGCCTTCAATATTAAGCGGTTCGTCAACTTTTGCGAGAATTTCACCCATCTCGTCTTTCAGCAGGCCGTACAGCGCCTCGGCGTCGCGCAGCTGTTTGCGGCTCGCCCCTTCGGTCAGGTTGGCGATGATCTTACGGGTAGTTTCCACGCCCACGTCCGCAATCAGCAGCTGCTCTTCCAGCTCTTCAAACAGATCGTCGTCGATCTTCTTGCCGCGGAAAAGACTGATAAATCCGGAACCTAAGTTTTCTTTGGTTTTGAGCAGGCTGCGCTTCAGGCGCGCGAAGAAACCTTCTTTGGTCGGTTTTTCCTGCTCCTGAACGATCTCTTCTTCGGCCTGCTCTTCCACCGGCACGACGATTACCGCTTCTTCAGCCGCTTCCGCCGCCAACGCCTGAGCTTCCAGCTCTTCGTCGGTCAGCTCTGGCTCAAGTGCCGCCTCTTCTTCCACCGCCTCAACGATTTCAACGGTTTCCGCTTCAGCCTGCCACTCTTCGGCAGAAACCTCTTCAGCTTTAACCTCTTCGGGCAGCGGCAGCGCTTCGTGTTCGATAGCGGCCTGCGGCGCTTCGGTAAGGGTTTCTACGATAACCGGCTCTGGCTTCTCGCTCTCCTGAACCTGCTCAGTGACCTCAACCACCTCTTCAGCAAAGGATTCAATCTCTTCTTTGCTGTGCGCTGGTTCTTCCGCTTCGACAACCGCAGCGGTTTCGACAGGCGTTTCAGGCTGTGACTGCTCTTCTACAACCTGTTGCTCTTCGGTTTTCTGTTCTGTTTCTTGCTCTTTTTCACCGAAACCCAACCAGGAAAAGAAGCCACGTTTTTTTTGTTTTGCCATCTGCGACTACACTCCTCGCGGCGCTATATACAGGGAAGCTAAAAAAATGATGAAATAGTCTAACACTTTACTTAATTGACATCACCGCCCGCAATCGCAGGGCTATGGTTAACAGAGCTTTCCAGAGATGAAGAAACCCACCCGCGCCCCGGCCGGTCAAATTCGCATTATCGGCGGCCAGTGGCGAGGCCGGAAATTACCGGTGCCGGACAGCCCCGGTTTACGCCCTACAACCGACCGCGTTCGCGAGACGCTGTTTAACTGGCTTGCCCCATCAATGGTAGACGCCCACTGCCTGGACTGCTTCGCCGGAAGCGGTGCCTTAGGGCTGGAAGCGCTGTCTCGCTATGCCGCCAGCACCACGCTGCTGGAGATGGAGCGCGGCGTTGCGCAGACGCTGCAGCAAAATCTGGCGACGCTGAAGGCGACGAACGCGAAAGTGGTCAACACCAATACGCTGAGCTTCCTCGCGCAGCAGGGTACGCCGCATAATGTGGTCTTTGTCGACCCGCCGTTCCGCAAGGGGTTGCTGGAAGAGACGTTATCCCTGCTGGAGCACAATGGCTGGCTGGCGGATGACGCGCTGATTTATGTAGAAAGCGAAGTGGAAAACGGCCTGCCACCCGTTCCCGTTCACTGGGATCTGCACCGCGAGAAGGTCGCAGGCCAGGTGGCTTATCGTCTGTATCACCGTCAGGCACAAGGAGGATCCGATGCCGGTACTGATTAACCTGGGACGCTTGCTGATGCTGGGCGTCTGGGCATTTTTGATTTTGAATCTGGTGCACCCGTTCCCGCGCCCGTTGAACATCTTCGTTAACGTGGCGCTGATTTTCACCTCGTTCATGCACGCCCTGCAGATGGTGATGCTGAAAAACGGCCTGCCGAAAGATGGCCCGCCGATGACCGGCTGGCAGCAGCTGCGGGTGTTTATTTTCGGCGTGTTTGAACTTCTGGTGTGGATGAAGAAGTTTAAGGCGCAGGTGAAGAAGTAAGGTGCGGTGTGATGCCCTCACCCTAACCCTCTCCCACTGGGAGAGGGGACCGATCGCGCATTATTCAGCCCTAAAACCTACAAAACGCGACCCTTTATAGCTCAGCGTGCCTTTCTCTCCCACCGTCAGCTGATGGTATTGCTGCGCCTCCAGGCGGAAGGTCATCTCCAGACCGCCGGTTTCCGGCTTAAAGCTGGCTTCATAGCGCATGCCGGTGCCCGCAGGCGTCACCTGCTGCTGGCGAGAGCGGCGGTCGTTAAGCGGTTTCTCGCGTTTGTTCGCCACCACTACGCGCTTTTGCATCAGCGGCGCGGCGTCGTTGTCCGCCTTTTCGCGGCGCTGCTGCACGAAGCGAAACGAGGCGGCAATGACGATAATCGCCACCACGATAATGAAAAACAGCGGCATCTTGCTCATTGAAACATCCCATCAGATTATGCGGAATTCAGGATACCTCGCCTGCCCCGGCATTGCCAAACGCCCGCTCGCGTCACTACACTGGATCAGAAACTGATTATTCAGCCTCAACAGTTACAGGGAGTTAATATGCTTTGGTCATTTATCGCTGTCTGTTTTTCCGCATGGCTTTATGTCGATGCGTCCTATCGCGGTCCAGCCTGGCAGCGCTGGTTGTTTAAACCCGTCACGCTGCTGTTGCTTCTGCTGCTCGCCTGGCAGGCTCCGATGTTTAACGCCATCAGCTATCTGGTGCTCGCCGGGCTGTGTGCCTCCCTGATTGGTGATGCCTTAACCCTGCTGCCGCGTCAGCGCCTGCTGTATGCCGTGGGGGCATTTTTCCTCTCCCATCTGCTGTATACCATCTACTTTGCCAGCCAGATGACGCTCTCCTTCTTCTGGCCGCTGCCGCTGGTGCTGCTGGTGATTGGCGCGCTGCTGATTGCGGTGATCTGGTCGCGTCTGGAAGAGATGCGTCTGCCGGTATGCACGTTTATCGCCATGACGCTGGTGATGGTGTGGCTGGCCGGTGAACTGTGGTTCTTCCGTCCGACATCTCAGGCGATGTCCGCGTTCTTCGGCGCGGCGCTGCTGTTAATCGGCAATATCGTCTGGCTGGGCAGCCACTATCGCCGCCGCTTCCGCGCGGATAACGCGATTTCGTCCGCCTGCTACTTTGCCGGGCACTTCCTGATCGTGCGTTCATTGTATATCTAAATAACGCTTGACTCTGGAGTCGACTCCAGAGTGTATGCTGCGGTTAATGAGAAAATTATCATTACCGGAGACTGCCATGTCGACTCCAGAAATTCCAAAAAAAGTCCCACAATTCTCGGCGCTTAAGCTCAGCCCGGTTCCGCCGAAAGACGACTGCTGCTGCGAGGGCGCGTGCGAAACGCAGGTCGACGCGCTGCCTGAAGGCGGCAACCGCTACAGCTGGATCATCAACGGCATGGACTGCGCGGCCTGCGCCCGCAAAGTGGAAAACGCGGTGAGGCAGGTACCGGGCGTGAACCACGTTCAGGTCCTGTTCGCCACCGAAAAACTGCTGGTCAGCGCCGAAAAAGACGTCAGCAAGCAGGTTGAAGCCGCCGTCAGCAAGGCGGGCTACGCTCTGCGCAGCGAAGCAGTCCCCGCTGAAAAAACGTCTCCGCTAAAAGAAAACCTGCCCCTTATCACGCTCGTCATCATGATGGCCCTGAGCTGGGGTCTGGAGCAGATTAACCACCCGTTCGGTAATCTGGCGTTTATTGCCACTACCCTGGTCGGGCTGTTCCCGATTGCCCGTCAGGCACTGCGCCTGATGAGAAGCGGCAGCTGGTTTGCCATTGAAACGTTGATGAGCGTGGCGGCCATTGGCGCGCTGTTCATTGGCGCGACGGCGGAAGCGGCGATGGTCCTGCTGCTGTTCCTGATCGGCGAGCGGCTTGAGGGCTGGGCAGCGAGCCGGGCACGCAAAGGGGTGAGCGCGCTGATGGCGCTGAAGCCAGAAACCGCCACGCGGGTTAATGAAGGCAAACGTGAAACGGTCGCCATCAACACGCTGCGCCCGGGCGACGTGATTGAAGTCGCCGCGGGCGGGCGTCTGCCTGCCGATGGGGCTCTCGTTACCGCCACCGCGAGCTTTGACGAAAGCGCCCTGACCGGGGAATCCATTCCGGTGGAGCGTGCGGCAGGCGAAAAAGTCCCTGCCGGTGCCACCAGCGTCGACCGCCTGGTGCAGCTCAAAGTCCTGTCCGAGCCGGGCGACAGCGCCATCGACCGCATCCTGAAGCTGATTGAAGAGGCCGAGGAGCGCCGCGCGCCGGTCGAACGCTTTATTGACCGCTTCAGCCGGATTTACACCCCCGCCATCATGCTGGTCGCCCTGCTGGTCACCGTCGTTCCACCGCTGTTCTTCGGCGCGCCGTGGGAGGGCTGGATTTATAAAGGGCTGACCCTGCTGCTGATTGGCTGCCCGTGCGCGCTGGTGATCTCTACGCCCGCGGCGATTACCTCGGGTCTGGCGGCGGCGGCACGTCGCGGGGCGCTGATTAAGGGCGGCGCGGCGCTGGAACAGCTGAGCCAGGTTCAGCACATCGCCTTCGATAAAACCGGCACGCTGACGGTTGGTAAGCCGCAGGTCACCGGCGTCTATCCGCAGGACATCAGTGAGGACGAACTGCTGATCATGGCCGCCGCCGTTGAGCAGGGCTCCACTCACCCGCTGGCGCAGGCGATAGTGCGTGAAGCGCAAAGGCGCGGGCTGGCTATCCCTTCGGCAACCGCCCAACGGGCGCTGGTCGGGTCAGGGATTGAGGCCGTCGTCGACGGCAAAAAAGTGCTGATTGTTGCGGCGGGCGCGTTCTCTCATCCACAGGTTGAGGCGTTAGAGCAGGCCGGGCAGACGGTTGTTACCGTGATGCAGGACGGCGTACCGATGGGCATGCTGGCCCTGCGCGATACCCTGCGTGACGATGCGAGAGATGCCGTCGAGGCGCTGCACAGGCTGGGCGTACAGGGCGTGATCCTCACCGGCGATAACCCGCGCGCAGCGGCTGCGATTGCTGACGAGCTGGGGCTGGCGTTTAAGGCCGGATTACTGCCTGCGGACAAGGTCAGCGCGGTAACCGAACTGAACAGCCGCGCGCCGCTGGCGATGGTCGGTGACGGAATTAACGATGCCCCGGCGATGAAGGCCGCCACCCTCGGTATTGCGATGGGCAGCGGCACCGACGTAGCGCTGGAGACGGCGGATGCGGCGCTGACGCATAACCGTCTGACCGGGCTGGCGCAGATGATAGATCTTGCGCGGGCGACGCGCGCCAATATTCGCCAGAACATCGGCATTGCGCTGGGTCTGAAGGGGATATTTCTCGTCACCACGCTCCTCGGCATGACCGGACTGTGGCTGGCGGTGCTGGCGGATACCGGGGCGACGGTGCTGGTCACGGCTAACGCGTTGAGATTATTACGGCGGAAATAAAAACGCCCGGTAGCGGCTGCGCCTTACCGGGCCAATAACAACTCTGAACCGTAGGCCGGGTAAGGCGCAGCCGCCACCCGGCAAAAAACGGCGTTACTGCATCCCTAACATCCTCGGCAGCCACAATGATATCGCCGGGATATACGTCACCATCCCCAGCACCACCAGTAGGATGCCGTAAAATGGCAGCATCGCCCGCACCACGGTTTCAATCTTCTGCTTACTCACCGCGCTCGCCACAAACAGCACCGATCCGACCGGCGGGGTGATCAGCCCGATCCCCAGGTTAACCATCATGATCATCCCGAAGTGCACCGGGTCGATCCCCAGCGCGTTGGTCACCGGCAGCAGCACCGGCGTCAGGATCAGGATGATCGGCGCCATGTCCATCAGCGTGCCGATCAGCAGCAGCATGATGTTGAGATACATCAGGATCACGTACTTATTATCAGAGAGCGACGTGAAGAACTCGGTGATGCGCATCGGCAGCTGCATGTAGGTCATCACCGCGCCAAACGCCGCGGCAAAGCCGATTAAAATCATCACGATGGTAACGGTTTTCACCGTGCGGCACATCAGCTTCGGCAGTTCGCTCCATTTGTAGTCGCGGTAGATAAACATGGTGACGAAAAACGCCCACAGGCAGGCCACGGCGGCAGATTCGGTGGCGGTAAAAATCCCGGACAAGATCCCGCCGAGGATAATCACCACCGTCATCAGCCCCCACAGGGCATCGAGCATGATTTTCAGCGCCTGTCTGAACGGGATTTTATCCCCCTTCGGGTAGCCGCGTTTGCGGGCGAAGCACAGGCAGAGCACCATCAGGCTCACGCCCAGCAGCAGGCCCGGCAATACGCCCGCGATAAACAGCGTGGCGATGGAGACCGTTCCCCCCGCCGCCAGGGAATAAATCACCGAGTTGTGGCTGGGCGGGATCAGAATCGCCTGCACCGACCCGCTCGCCGTGACCGCCGCCGCGTATTCGCGCGGATAGCCCTTCTTCTCCATCTCCGGGATCATCACGCTGCCGATGGACGCTGTATCCGCCACCGACGAGCCAGAAATCGCGCCGAAGAACGTCGAGGCGACGATGTTCACCAGCGACAGCCCGCCGCGGATAAAGCCGACAAACACATAGGCGAAGTTAACCAGCCGTCGGGCAATGCCCCCTTCCGCCATGATCGCTCCGGCGAGGATGAAGAACGGGATCGCCAGCAGGGTAAATTTGTTCACCCCACTGGTGATCTGGATCATCAGCGCCTCCAGCGGTAAATCAATCCACAGCGCACCTGCCACGGCGCTCAGCCCCACGGCGAAGGCCACCGGCATCCCCAGCGCCAGCAAAATGGCGAGGGTGAATAACAAAACAAAAGCATCCATTGTTCACCCCTTAACTGTGATTGCCGATCAGCACGACCGGACGGTTTTCCTGCGCGCCAAACAGCAGGCGTTCAAGAACGAACAGAATCAAAATCGCCGACCCGATCGGCAGCGGCAGGTAGCTTTCGCCGGAAGTCAGAATCGGGAACTCCGCCACCGGCTGCTCCCAGAGCTCGACGCACAGCCAGTAGCTGTACCAGCACATCAGACCGGAAATCAGCAGCATCAGCAGATCAACCACACGTACACACAACTTTTGCAGCGACGCGGGCAGACGGTCGGTGAGCATATTGACCGCAATGTGCGACCCGGCGCGGTAGCTCACCGCCGCGCCGATGAAGGTGAACGTTACCATGCAGATAATGGCGACGGGCTCCGGCCAGGATTCGCCGCGGTTGAGCACGTAGCGTGAAAAGATGCCGATGGGGATGACAATCGTCATCACCAGCAGCGAGACACCCGCCACCGCCATGGCGAGCAGGTACAGACGGTCCATCCACTTCAGGTAGAGTTCGGACATACGTGCTCCGTATTACTGGACGTCAGCGATGGCTTTCATCAGATCCTGATGCTTGTCGCCATACTGGGCGCGCACCGGCTCTGTGGCCTTGATGAATACCGTCTTATCGATATCGTGGAACTGCACGCCGCCCGCCTTCATTTTCGCCAGCGCCTGGTCGTTATACGCATTCCACAGCTTGCGCTGTTCGAACTGCGCTTCACGGGCCAGGGTCAGGATTTTTTGCTGTTCATCAGCGCTCAGCTTGTCCCATTTCACTTTTGAATAGAGCAGCATTTCCGGGGTGATAAAGTGGCCGCTGAGGGTGTAGTTTTTAGCAACCGGCATGTAGTTGTGGGCGATAAAGGTGGGCGGGTTATTCTCCGCGCCGTCGATCACGCCGGTCTGCATGCCGCTGTAAACCTCGCTAACGCCCATCGCCACCGAGTTCGCCCCCATGTCCTTCAGCGTGGCGAGTGCCACCGGGCTGCCCTGCACGCGGATTTTCTTCCCTTTCAGATCTTCAGGTTTGACGATCGGCTCTTTGGTGATCAGGTTGCGGGTGCCGGAATCCATCCAGCCGAGGAACACCAGGCGGGATTTTGGATTCGCGGTCAGCTTGTCGCCGATCTGCTTGCCGATATCCCCGTCGATCACTTTATGCATATGATCCTCATCGCGGAAAACGTACGGCAGGGTGAAGACTTCGATATCCGGCAGGATGGCGGCAACCGGCGCCATGGAGACGCGGATCATGTCAATCGCCCCCATCTGCGCCTGCTCAATCATCTGCTTTTCATCCCCCAGCACGCCGCCGGGGAAGACCTTAATCTCCAGCTTGCCGTCGGTTTGTTGTTTGAGTTTTTCACCCATGTGCTGAACCGCGACCACGTTCGGGTAGCCTTCAGGATGCACATCGGCGGCTTTGATGGTTTGGGCAGAAACGGTGCAGGCAAAAGCAGACAGGCACAGCGCGGCCAGTAACGGCTTAAGGGTCGTTTTCATTGAGTCAGCTCCAGGGTAGCGATGTCAGCGTTAAAACAGTGTTTTATTTTTTTACGCTTAGAAAATAGACTAGCCCGGGAGAAGCTTAGGTGAAGCGCCTCACAAAAGCGCGAATTTATGAAACGATGGTTTAAATTTGTGAGGGCGGTAATGCCGGGTAACGACGCGGCCATACCCGGCGGGGCATGACCGCGCGTCAATCAGGAAAAATAGCTCATGACCAGGCCTAAAAACAGCACCAGACCGACATAGTTATTGTTCATAAACGCTTTAAAGCAGGCTTCGCGTTCGCGTTTTGCAATCAGCTTCTGCTGGTAGGCAAACAGCAGCCCTGCTACCAGTATCGACCAGTAAAATTCCCAGTTCAGTCCGTTCAGGCGCGCAATCGCGACCATCAGCGCCAGTACAGCAACCTGCAGAATGCCAATGATAAGTTTGTCCTGGCGTCCAAAGAGAATGGCGGTGGATTTAATGCCAATTTTCAGGTCATCATCGCGGTCAACCATCGCATATTGCGTGTCATACGCCACGGCCCAGAGAATGTTCGCCAGGAACATCAGCCAGCAGCTAAGCGGTAAGGACTCACTAACTGCCGCAAACGCCATCGGAATCGACCAGCCAAACGCCGCCCCCAGCACCACCTGAGGCAGATGGGTGTAGCGCTTCATAAAGGGATAAACCCAGGCCAGAGCAAGCGCCGCGACGGACAGCAGAATCGTCATGGTGTTCAGGGTTAATACCAGCAGGAAAGAGAGCAGCACCAGAACGATGAACAGTACGCGCGCTTCTTTCCCGGTCACCTGGCCGCTGGGTAGCGGGCGGTTGGCAGTGCGCTTTACGTGGCCGTCAAATTTACGATCGGCATAGTCATTCACCACGCAGCCCGCCGCGCGCATCAGCCAGACGCCGGCAACGAATACGCCCAGGATCCACAGCGGCGGCATGCCCGGCGTGGCCACCCACAGCGCCCATAAGGTCGGCCACAGCAGCAGCAACGCGCCAATGGGTTTATCGGTACGCATTAAGCGGTGATACGCCAACAGCTTATTCTGCGTCAGGGTCCACTCCATTTTTTCTTCCTCTTAGTACAACGGTGATGCCGGTAAAAATAGCTCCGTCAGGATTAACGGCTTACCGCTCAGGCGAAGGCGGGAACGGCGCCCCCACAGTTCGGCATCACGCCCAATTTCAATGAAATCCCTGGTCAGCTCAGATGAGGTGAAAAGATAACGTCCCAGCGGCGTTTTCCCCAGCCGCTGCAGCGCCAGCTCAGGCCCGGATAGGGTAGATTCGGGCACCACCGTCCGCCCGGCAAGCCAGGGTTCGCCATCGGCACAGAGCAAAATTTCACGCAGCCAGTAGCGTTCCTCTTGCGGCAACAGCGGCAGCTCGCTGGCGATCTCATCGCCGGAGACAAACCCTTCCTGTATCAGGGTTACCGTGACCGTTTTACCCTGTTGCTCAAAACGTTTTGTCATGGAATCTTCCAGCAGCAACCAGTCCAGCTGCTGCGGATCAAGCGCAGGTATTTGGTCGAAATAGCGCAGCGCACGCAGTTGCGTTAGCGCGGGGTGTGACATGCCAGACTCTCCGATACATAACGTAATGGCATTGTATCGCAGAAACGGGCAATGAGGGGGGGCCAAACGTTATTTAACGATCACTATCGCAACATGGGCGCAACAGCCTGGCGAATACGAAAAAAAGTGCGCCCACTCAGGCGCACTAAACTACTAACAAATCAGCACTGTGGGGAACAGTTACCCCTTGCCTTTTACACTGCTGATAAAGGTGGAACGGGCAGTGGTTGAACCTAAACGTTCGGCTTCATCAAGCAGTTTCAGCGCTTTATCGACATCGCCGCGCTTCACCGCCTGCTTAATGGCGTTGTTGAAGTACTCTTCGGTGTCGTTCAGTACGGGCTCGGCTTTCTTCGCCGGGACTGGCGCTGCGGCTGGCGCTGCGGCAACTGGCGCGGCATAGGCTGGAGCGGCGGTATTACCGACGGTGACCGGCCCCGGACCAGACGAACCAAACAGCGGGCCAACCAGCACGCTGGAAGCGCTATTGGTGGAGACTTTTAACTTCACCAGACCGTCCGTTGCGTGGCGGGCAATCGGGTCGGGAATATCCGGCACCGCGTTGCCAGTACCTTTTGCATACGCTTTTGCCGGATCCACTAACCTGGTGGTTTGCTGCAAATCTTTATCGGTGGTGAATACCAGCACGTAGATTTTTTGCTGACCCAGCGCTGGCGTCAGACGCATCACGCCCTGAAGCCGGTCCGCGCTCATCACGCCGGGCTCCTGATAGGTAAAATACTCGCTCGGGAAGAAGGCAGATGGCGTCATGTTCTGGTCGAGGATCAGCACGTTCGGCGCAAATACGCTGGTCTGCTTATTCACTTCGCTGGTCAGCGTCAGGGTCAGCTCGCCAATATTGGCCGGAACGCTGTAGGCAGCAACCGGGCCGGAAATGCCGGGCACATTCAGCTGTTGCCCGCCCGTGGAAAGCTGTGTGGACTGCGTTTTGGATTGATCAACCGGTGTCCAGGTCAGCTGCTGCAGCGCTGCCGTAGGAACGGAAGGCGCCGTGGACGTATTCTGAGGAACAAAATTCACTTCTGCGAACGTTAGCGCCGGCACGCTGGCCAGCAGCCCCGCAGAGAGGTACAGCGCGACGAGACTTTTCTTCATTTTCATTGTTATTACCTCTGATAGCATCAGCTCTGCGGTGGCCAGGCAATAGCGCGCAGGGCCCTAAGGAGAGAGGGGCTTACGCCCCTCTTTCAGGTCATTACGTCAGGTCTTGCGAATTACCACCAGATTTCCATCTGGGCACCGAAGCTCCACTCGTCAGTGTCGCCGCGGCCAAGGCCTGCAGTCTGCATACCGAAGTTGGAGTTATAGTTGGAACTCGTAGAGATCGGGCTACCGGAAGTGTCATAACCCCACTTCTCATCCCACTTGGCGTAGGTTGCGAAGACACGGATTGCAGGACGAGACCAGATGCTGTCGCCAGCCTGCCACTGTTGTGCCAGGGTGATTTTGTACTGGTTGTTGGTTTCGTCAGTTTTCTGAGATTTGACGTTGTCGTAGCCTACTTCCAGCAGGGTGCTCATGATTGGCGTCCATTTGTACATAGGACGCACGCCGACGGTCCACCACTTGGTGCCGTTGTTGTTATCCCAGTCGATATCCTGATACATACCGACGTACATCAGGTCCCAGCTGTCGCCCAGGGAGATTGCACCGTGGTCAAGGATACGCAGCAGGCTACCGTTGTTGTTGATGCCGTATCCGTACAGTTTGCCATCGGAATCGTCATTGCCAAGACCAATGCCTGCGCCCTGGTTCAGACCTTTACCCTGGGAGGTCATAGAGTCCGTTGCGTACTGAACAACGAACTTGTTGAAGCCCTTCAGCATGCTCTGGGTATGTTCTGCGGTGAACATCCAGCCATCTTTCGAAGCTTTTGGCTGCAGGTAGTAATCATCGTTAACGTTGGTGTGACCGTAGTCAACGCCCAGCTCCAGCGTACCGCCCGGGTTGACTTCCATCTGCGCTAAACGCACGTCAAACACGTCGTTCGCGGTGTCGGTGGTGTAGTCACGGATGTTGTTGCTGGCGAAGGTAGAAGAACCGCCAGCTTCAGTGGAGCGGCTGGCTGCCAGAGAGAGTTTACCGAAGCCCAGGTCGATGTTTTCGATACCCGCACCAGGACCGGAAATGTCCCAGTAGTAGAAGTCGATCATGTGGACGTCATGACGCTGATAGAAGCGCTTACCGGCCCAGATAGTGGAGCCAGGCAGCCACTCGATCAGGTTTTTACCCTGCACGTTGGCTTCACGGAAGGCCGGATCAGTGGCTTCCCAGTCATTCTGCTGCGCAACGGAATACGCGACGTTAGTGTCGAAATAGAAGCTCTTATCGCCCTCTTTCCACACTTCCTGGCCCAGCTTCAATTCCGCATAGGTTTCACATTCGTTACCCAGACGGTATTTACTTTGAGCACCCGTTGCCTGGAAGCACTGCTGGGCACCGCCACTCCCGGTCCAGCCAATGCCGGAACGAGCATAACCTTTAAAGTCCACGGCGCCAGCCTGGGCAGACAGGATGCCTGCCGCAATGGCGACCGCCAGAGGGACTTGTTTGCGCAGAGTAATCATCATTCTATCTCCTGAGATCATTGCTTTTCTTTGAACACTTCACCTGTCGGTTTCGTGTCTTCTTTTGGGATTGCTTAAACGCCTGGCTCTTTGTGCAGCCGACGACATGCGGTGCCATCCTCACGGAACAGATGGCAACGCTCTGGCGGCAAGCCGATAGCGAATGTGGCACCCTCTTCTACCAACACCACGTCATTCTGGCGGTAGACCAGGTTCTGACGGATGGCGGGGATCTGGATATGAATCTGTGTTTCGTGACCAAGCTGTTCGACGACCTGAACTTCACCTTCCAGCGTCACATCCGCAATGTGGCTTGGCAGTAGATGCTCAGGACGGATACCAAGGGACATATTTGCCCCGACCTGTACGTTGGCGCTGTCGACCGGCAGCCAGACCTGCTGGCGGTTTGGCAGCTCCACCTGTACCTGTTCAATCGCCGTCGCCGTCACTTTAACGGGCAGGAAGTTCATCTTTGGCGAGCCAATAAAGCCCGCAACAAAGCGGTCTGCCGGGTAGTGATACAGCTCCAGCGGTTTGCCCACCTGCGCCACGCGACCGGCGTCCAGCACCACAATTTTGTCAGCGAGGGTCATCGCTTCGACCTGATCGTGGGTGACGTAAATCATCGTGCGGCCAAGGCGCTTGTGCAGACGGGAGATTTCAATACGCATCTGGACGCGCAGGGCGGCATCCAGGTTAGAGAGAGGTTCATCAAGCAGGAACACGCGCGGCTCGGCCACCAGCGTACGGCCAATCGCCACGCGCTGACGCTGACCGCCGGAAAGCGCTTTCGGTTTACGCTCCAGCAGGTGCGCCAGCTGCAACACTTCAGCCACCTGCGTGACGCGCTGGTTAATGACCTCTTTTTTCGCCCCGGCCAGCTTCAGGCCAAAGGACATGTTCTCGGCAACGGAAAGATGGGGATAAAGCGCATAAGACTGGAACACCATGCCTACGCCGCGTTCGGCTGGCGGGATGTCGTTCATTCGGGTATCACCGATCAACAGGTCGCCGCTGGTGATAGTTTCAAGACCGGCAATCATACGCAGCAGAGTTGATTTACCACAGCCTGATGGGCCGACAAACACCACAAACTCGCCTTCAGTGATGTCCAGATTGATGTCTTTCGACACCACTACGTCGCCCCAGGCTTTCGTTACATTACGCAGCTGTACGCTCGCCATGCCCTTCTCCCTTCGTTACAACCTGTCACCGACAGAAACATTCAAGATAAGTTCACTATGGGGTATCCATTACTTTCGTGAATCCTCCACCCCCCGCCTTTTTTATGGGGGAGGAGGCGGGAGGATGAGAGAACAGGCTCTGCGACCGCAGCCGGGGGGCTGAGGCGAAATTCGTGAAGCCGCCTGCAAAATTCGGTGGGTTTTTATGTGCGCCAGCACTCATAACTTAAATTTATGCAACGGAGATCACACAAACGGGGGGTGGGGCGTAGGGGTTGGGAGGATGGAAAGAGGATGTCAAATAAGGAGACTGAGTCACGTTGAACCACCTTATGTATCCACGAGCACATCACCAAAAAGGATGGCAGATATGAATATCAAGACTGGCGCACGCGTTTTCGCATTGTCCGCCCTTGCAGCAATGATGGTTTCCGCCCCAGCGCTCGCCAAAATTGAAGAAGGCAAGCTGGTTATCTGGATTAACGGCGACAAGGGCTATAACGGCCTGGCCGAAGTGGGCAAAAAATTCGAGAAAGACACCGGTATCAAAGTCACCGTAGAGCACCCGGACAAACTGGAAGAGAAATTCCCGCAGGTTGCGGCAACCGGTGACGGTCCGGACATCATCTTCTGGGCACACGACCGTTTCGGCGGTTACGCGCAGTCTGGCCTGCTGGCTGAAGTCACGCCAGACAAAGCTTTCCAGGACAAACTGTTCCCGTTCACCTGGGACGCCGTTCGCTATAACGGCAAGCTGATCGCCTACCCAATCGCGGTTGAAGCCCTGTCACTGATTTACAACAAAGACCTGGTGCCAAACCCACCAAAAACCTGGGAAGAGATCCCGAAACTGGATAAAGAGCTGAAGGCGAAAGGTAAATCCGCCCTGATGTTCAACCTGCAAGAGCCGTACTTCACCTGGCCGCTGATTGCTGCCGACGGCGGCTACGCGTTCAAGTTTGAAAACGGCAAATATGACGTGAAAGACGTGGGCGTGGACAACGCGGGCGCGAAAAAAGGCCTGACCTTCCTGGTTGACCTGATTAAGAACAAACACATGAACGCGGATACCGACTACTCCATCGCGGAAGCGGCGTTCAACAAAGGCGAAACCGCGATGACCATCAACGGTCCGTGGGCCTGGACCAATATCGACAAGAGCAAAATCAACTACGGCGTGACCCTGCTGCCAACCTTCAACGGCAAACCGTCTAAACCGTTCGTGGGCGTGCTGAGCGCGGGCATCAACGCCGCCAGCCCGAACAAAGAGCTGGCGAAAGAGTTCCTGGAAAACTACCTGCTGACCGATCAGGGTCTGGGTGAAGTGAACAAGGACAAACCGCTGGGCGCCGTGGCGCTGAAATCCTTCCAGGATCAGCTGGCAAAAGATCCACGCATCGCGGCAACCATGGATAACGCTCAGAAAGGCGAAATCATGCCGAACATCCCACAGATGGCCGCGTTCTGGTACGCCACCCGTACCGCCGTCATCAACGCTGCAAGCGGTCGCCAGACCGTCGATGCCGCGCTGAAAGATGCTCAGGGTCGTATTACTAAGTAAGAAGAAAAACGGCGGGTGGCGCGTGCGCTTACCCGCCCTACGACTACGGCACGATCCGTAGGTCAGGTAAGCGCAGCGCCACCTGACGAAAAGTTTCCACCGTTGTAGAGGAAGAACCCCATGGATGTCATTAAAAAGAAGCACTGGTGGCAAAGCGACGCGCTGAAGTGGTCAGCGATCGGTCTGCTGTGTCTGCTGGTGGGTTACCTTGTTGTTTTAATGTACGTACAAGGGGAATATCTGTTCGCCATCATGACGCTGATCTTAAGCTCTGCTGGCCTGTATATTTTCGCCAACCGTAAAGCCTATGCCTGGCGCTATGTCTACCCGGGCGTGGCCGGGATGGGGCTGTTTGTCCTGTTCCCGCTGATCTGCACCATCGCCATTGCGTTCACCAACTACAGCAGCACCAACCAGCTCGCGCAGGAGCGCGCCACTCAGGTGCTTCTGGATCGCTCTTATCAGGCGGGTAAAACCTTTAACTTCGGCCTGTATCCTGCAGGTGACGAGTGGAAGTTAGCGCTCACTGACGGTGAGAGCGGCAAAAACTATCTTTCCGACGCGTTCAAATTTGGCGGCGAGCAGAAGCTGGTCTTAAAAGAGGCCGCGGCCCTGCCGGAGGGTGAACGTGCGAACCTGCGTATCATTACCCAGAATCGCCAGGCGCTGACCCAGCTCACCGCCGTGCTGCCCGATGAAAGCAAAGTAACCATGAGCTCGCTGCGCCAGTTCTCCGGCACGCAGCCGCTATATACCCTGGCGGACGACGGCACGCTGACCAACAACCAGAGCGGCGTGAAGTACCGTCCGAATAACGACATTGGTTTTTATCAGTCTGTAAATGCCGATGGCAAATGGGGTGATGACAAGCTCAGCCCTGGCTATACCGTCACCATCGGCTGGGACAACTTTACCCGCGTGTTTACCGACGAAGGTATCCAGAAACCGTTCTTCGCCATCTTCGTCTGGACGGTGGTCTTCTCGGTGCTAACGGTGATTCTGACCGTTGCCGTAGGCATGGTGCTGGCCTGCCTCGTGCAGTGGGAGTCCCTGAAAGGCAAAGCGATTTACCGCGTGCTGCTGATTCTGCCTTACGCCGTGCCGTCGTTTATCTCGATTCTGATTTTCAAAGGGCTGTTTAACCAGAGCTTCGGTGAAATCAACATGATGCTGAGCGCGCTGTTCGGTATCAAACCGGCCTGGTTCAGCGACCCGACCACCGCCCGCTCGATGATTATCATCGTCAACACCTGGCTGGGCTATCCGTACATGATGATCCTGTGCATGGGGCTGCTGAAGGCGATTCCGGACGATCTGTATGAAGCCTCGGCGATGGACGGCGCGGGTCCGTTCCAGAACTTCTTTAAAATTACGCTGCCGCTGCTTATTAAGCCGCTGACGCCGCTGATGATTGCCAGCTTCGCCTTTAACTTTAACAACTTCGTGCTGATTCAGCTGTTGACCAACGGCGGCCCGGACCGCCTTGGCACCACCACGCCGGCAGGCTATACCGACCTGCTCGTGAGCTACACCTACCGTATCGCCTTTGAAGGCGGCGGCGGCCAGGACTTTGGTCTGGCGGCGGCGATTGCCACCCTGATCTTCCTGCTGGTTGGCGCTCTGGCGATTGTGAACCTGAAAGCCACACGTATGAAATTTGATTAAGGAGGGCACTGAACATGGCAATGGTACAACCCAAATCTCAGAAGCTGCGCCTCCTCGCGACGCACTTAGGCCTGCTGATTTTCATCGCGGCCATCATGTTCCCGCTGCTGATGGTTATCGCCATCTCCCTGCGTTCGGGTAACTTTGCGACCGGGAGCCTGATCCCGGATGAAATCTCCTGGGAGCACTGGAAGCTCGCGCTGGGCTTCAGCGTGGAGCACGCCGATGGCCGCGTCACCCCGCCGCCGTTCCCGGTGCTGCTGTGGCTGTGGAACTCGGTGAAGGTAGCAACCATCACCGCGATCGGCATCGTGACGCTCTCCACCACCTGTGCTTATGCCTTCGCCCGCATGCGTTTCCCGGGCAAAGCAACGCTGCTGAAAGGCATGCTGATTTTCCAGATGTTCCCGGCGGTGCTGTCGCTGGTGGCGCTGTATGCCCTGTTTGACCGTCTGGGCCAGTACGTGCCGTTTATTGGCCTGAATACCCACGGCGGCGTGATCTTTGCCTATCTCGGCGGTATTGCCCTGCATGTGTGGACCATCAAAGGCTATTTCGAAACCATCGACGGCTCGCTGGAAGAGGCGGCGTCGCTGGATGGCGCTACCCCGTGGCAGGCGTTCCGTCTGGTGCTGTTGCCGCTGTCAGTGCCGATTCTGGCGGTGGTGTTTATCCTGTCGTTTATCGCGGCGATCACCGAAGTACCGGTCGCCTCACTGTTACTGCGCGATGTGAACAGCTACACCCTGGCCGTAGGTATGCAGCAATACCTCAACCCGCAAAACTACCTGTGGGGCGACTTTGCCGCGGCGGCCGTACTGTCTGCCATCCCGATTACCGTGGTGTTCCTGCTGGCCCAGCGCTGGCTGGTGAATGGCCTGACGGCGGGCGGCGTGAAAGGTTAAGTTTCATCTGTTATGCCACTGCAACCCTCAACTTTAGACGTATTGTATTGACCCAACTTGTGACTGTTGTTAGGCGGCCTCCGGGCCGCCATTTTTTTATTCGCGTTTCAGCCGCTTCGAATTACACAGCCAGAGGGTGATCACCAGCAGCAGGATCGCCGCCGAGTAGATCAGCACGTCGAGCGGGGATTTATGATCGACGATGATCAGTCGCACAATGGCGGTGATGCCAATGTAGACAAAATAGCGCAGCGGGAAGTGAAAGCCGGACTGGAAGTACTTCACAATCAGGGCAATAAATTCAAAGTAGAGAAAGTAGACCACCAGGCCTTCCACCAGCGCATATTTGCTGGTTTGCTCAGGGGCGAACAGCACATCCGCCAGATGCACCGTCTCTTTGCCGAGAAAGACGACCAGGATCAGGCCAAGGCTCAGCAGACCGAGGTTCAGCACGGTCTGGAGTATCGTTGAGATAAACTCAACGCGCGGGCGAGTCAGGGATGTCATACAGCACCTCATTCTCCAGGACGAGATTCCTGTATAACGCAAAAATGTGACGGGGATCTATATTTTTTGTTTATGTTTGGCGCATTCGCCCGCTGGCGCTGCGCTTACCAGGCCTACAAAAACCGTAGGCCGGGCAAACGCAGTGCCGCCCGGCGTGAAGCATCAGCGGAAGTTAATGTTCTTATCGCTGGTCATGTCGTACAGCTGGAACTTACGCCCAAGCTGCTGGCCGCCATCACGCGTCAGCGGCGTCCAGCCCACGGCCGCTCGGCTGCGGGTCGGACCGGATGAGAACAGATCCAGCGGAATCGACACGTAGACCCCTTTGGTGAAGTCCCCTTCCCCGTACTCGTCCGGCGAAACGTTGGTGATGGTGGCGTAGCCACCCACCACGACGCCGCTGTCGAAGTGTTTGGAGATATCCAGCGTGCCGCCCTTGTCGCCCGCCAGATACTGGCCGACGCTGGCTTTCACCAGCACGTCCTGCGCGAACGAAGGCGTCCAGTAGGCGGTCAGGTGGCCGGTTTTGACGCTGTAGTCGGTGAACTTCATCATGTCCTGCGCGCTGCGCCAGTCACGCTGCTTAACGTAGTTGGCATCAATCCCGAACGCCCAGTTGCTGTCGACGGGACGATACAGCACTTCCGCCCCCGCGCCACCAAACATGGTTTCCAGATAGCCACCGTAAACCTGGCCGTAGAAACCGTTGCCGAAGTACTGGAAGTAGTTGGCCTGCAGGTTATTCACGTAGACATCGTTCTGCACGTATTCACGCACGCGGGTACGCACGCGCGGCAGCTTTGAGTCGTTCGGCGGGTTCGTGTAGTTAAACTTGTCGTAGTTGTTCGCAATGTTGCCGAACAGGCTGCCGGTGGTCAGCAGGTGGTCGGTGACCCACAGATCCGCCGTCGCCATCGCACCCAGCTGATACATGTAGAAGTTTTCCGGCCCGCCGACGGACTGGTTCAGTACCGGATCGATGTGGAAATCAAAGCGCGATTTATCGATATACCAGCCCTGCTCGGTGGTTTCCGGCACGATCGGCTCTACGCGTTTTTGCACCAGCTCGGTTTCATGCCCGAGCGGTTCGCCTTCAAGATGGCGCTTGAGGCTGGCGACATCGGTTTCGGTGGTGACCTGCGGCAGATTCAGGCGGTTCTCCGTCACGCGGATCGTGCGGATCCCGTCCGGGAGATCGTTCATCACGATCCGGTTGGCGCGTTCGATCCCTTCACGCGAGTCGCGGTATTTCACCTGCTCGCCGGTGACGTACAGCGTATCGTCTTTCACCTGAATTTTCGGATCGGCCAGACCGGCGTTGTATTTCAACAGCGTCAGCTGGTTTGCCACCACGGAGTGCTGCAGAATCGCATCCTGCGGCTCCGGCCGGTAGGCAGGCCGCGCGTTATCGTTGTAGTGCGGCCGCATGTCATTAAAGTTAGTGCGCAGCGTGAAGCCAAACATCACCGTGTTGCCGCGCTCGTAGCTGAGGTTAACGTCGGCCCAGTCGGTGACGCGATAAATGGCGCCCACGTTAAACTTGCTCTTCTGCTCAATCTTCCCGGCGAAGTCCTGCGAGTAGTCGTTTCCTTCGTACTCCAGCTTCAGGCGCAGCGGCTGCCACGGCGTCTGGTATTCCACGCCGCCGAACAGCGAGGCCGGGCCGTGGAACATCTGGTCGCCGTTGATGGAACCGGCTTTCTTGTAGCTGTTATCGCGGTAGCAGTATTTGTCACTGTAGGTACAGAACGGGTTTTTAACGTTGCCGCTGGTGCCGAGATAGCCCCAGCCAAGACCGAGAGAAAAATCAAACGGTCCCCAGGCCTTGCTGGCCACGATGTATTCCGCGTCGAACAGGCCGGTCCCGCCGATATCTTTTGCACCCACGGAGACCTGCGGCATCCAGTAGCTCTCTTCCCACAGGCGCAGTTTGACGTCGAAGGCTTTATCTTTGTAGGTCTGATCGCCGGAGAAGGCGTCGACGCTGCTGTACTGTTTCGTACGCACGTCGGTGTAGCGCAGCGTGGTTTCAAGCCACGGGAAAAGCTGTACGGAGGCGGAATAGTAGCGATACTGGTCGTTATCGCGGTAGTTAAGGCTAATTTCCCCTTCACGCGCCATGCGCGCGGTAGGCGTTTGCAGTAAACCGACGCCGCCGAAGTCTGACTGAGACGGGCCAACAGGTGCCGGATACGTTTCTGCATGGCAGGCGGCGCTTACGCAGATCGCCAGCATGCTGTAGAGATAGGTTCTTTTCATTCTTCCGGTATCCGCTGTGTCAGGGAGTGAAGGATATCGGCGTTAAGCCCGTCATATGCCTTCGTCCAGAAATGGTCGGCAAAACCGACAAAAATGATGCTGCCCGGCATGGGTTCGATATGGCGTTTATTCCAGTACGCCACCGGCGCTTTTTGCGTATGCCCGTCTGGATAAATAATCCATGCGTAGCTGTTATCCGCGCCGCTCAGCAGGCTTTGTTCGTCGAGATAGCTCGCCACGTCGCGGCCGGGCGTAAAGGGCTTTTTACCGGGGCTGCTGATAAGCCCCATCACGGTCACCGTCGTCGGCTTCACCGGAAGCCAGAGGGTGTACTCCCCTTCAAGCGTGGGGTTGCCCTTTTCCGTGACGCGCACTTCATCTGGATCAAGATTGACTTTCTGGCGGCCTGTCACTTTCAGCGCCTGAAGCTGCTGGCGAACGCTGTTAATGGCCGCGGCATCGTCGCCGTCTTCCTGCTCCGCCAGGCTCGTCAGGCGGGCCAGCAGGGCACGGTGTTCCTGCTCCGCCTTAACCGTCGCCTGATGCTCGCCGATCACCGCTCCCGGCCACCAGCTGTTGGCAAGCCTTGGCTGCCCGACGAGATCGAGCAGATGCTCGGCGTTGGTTAAGGTTTTGGGTTTTTCACTGTCCGGCGTGTAGACCTTTACCGTTCCTGCGGACCATGCCAGCGGCGCGGCAAGGCTGGCGAGAAGCGCAGCGTGGATGAGCGTTTTCATGATTTCGCCGCCTTGATCAGGGTGGTTTTCACCGGGAAGAAACCGGCACCGAGATACTGCAAGGACTGACGGATCTGCCCATCCTCGTCGATCCAGAAGCGGTTATGCCAGGTGGCCTGGTCGGTTGTCACCTTCTCATCCAATACGCGCACCTGAGTTTCGTCGCTGCCGACTTTCACGCTGTCCGTACCGTCCCAGCGGAAGGTGGAGCGGGCCGTGGCGTAGCGCACCTGCTTATGCTCGGTCCAGCCCATCGTGCGCGTCCAGCTTGCGCCGTCGACGATCTGATTTGGCTTGATGAGCGGGTCTTCGGCGAGATTATTCACCTCGAGCAAGTTGTCGCCGCCGAGCAGCGTTTTCACAATTCGGGCATGCTGCGTGACGATGGTGGCCTGATCCTGCGTCACCCATTTCTGCTGCCCGTTTTCATCGAAAGCGAGCACCACAAACAGTTGCGGGCCATCGTTTAGCTGCATGTACTGGCTGGCGTACGGCATGTTCTGAAGTTCGTCATCGGTCAGATGAACGCCCGGCGTGCCGAACAGGCTTTCCCACAGTGAATGACCCAGCCCTTTGGTGGTGGCTGAGCACGCCTGCAACAGCAGGCAAATCAGAATGATTGCAGGTCGCTTCACGACTCTTCTCCGAAGGGGCGAAATAACCACACCGAAGTGTGGTTATGATTAAAACACCCTGTATTACTGGGTGCTGGTTGTCGTAGTGGTCGTGGTTCCGGTATTGGAGCCATCACCGCCACCGGTTGCCGCCAGCGCGACACCCACGGCTGAACTTACGGTGCTGGTGCTGGCTGCGGTAGAACTTCCCGCAGACGCAGACGTCGCTGCCGACCCTGCTGCTTCCCCGACCTGGACCGGAGCTGCATAGACAGACGTCGCCGCAAGTGCAGATATGGCAAAAATGCCATACAGTACTTTCTTCATAACAATTTCCCTTCAATGAATGAATGGAGATTTGCCCGAAAAGAAATTCAGGCGGAATCGAGTATACACAACTACAGCAGAGGGTTTACCGTGGGGGGAAATAGGGGGACGGTTTTCGGACTAATGGATAAAACAGAAACGAAAAACAAATATTTAAAATAAATAATCGATAAAAATCAATAAATTATAATATATCCTTATTATCTTGGCTCTGCGTATTTTCTTAAAATAAACCGCAGCAATTAGCAGGTTAACCGCCTTTTTCAGATTAAACTCAGAGTCAGAATTTGAGTTAACTAACAGACATCAGGAATTATCCGATAAAAAAATGCCGGCATATCGCCGGCATTTTTCATGACATATTAATTACGCACGCCATGCTTTATAACGGTTAATCAAACCATTGGTGGAGCTGTCGTGGCTGTCGATGGCTTTATCGTCACCCAGCTCTGGAAGAATGCGGTTTGCCAGCTGTTTGCCCAGCTCAACGCCCCACTGGTCAAAGGTGAAGATGTTCAGGATCGCGCCCTGGGTGAAGATCTTGTGCTCGTACAGCGCAATCAGCGCGCCCAGGCTGAACGGGGTGATTTCGCGCAGCAGGATGGAGTTGGTTGGACGGTTGCCTTCGAACACTTTGAACGGCACAACGTGCTCCAGCGTGGCCGGATCTTTACCCTGGTCACGGTATTCCTGCTCAACCACTTCGCGGGATTTACCGAACGCCAGCGCTTCGGTCTGTGCGAAGAAGTTAGACAGCAGCTTCGGATGGTGGTCGGACAGCGGGTTGTGCGTGATCGCCGGGGCGATGAAATCGCACGGTACCATTTTGGTACCCTGGTGAATCAGCTGGTAGAACGCATGCTGGCCGTTGGTGCCCGGCTCGCCCCAGATGATCGGGCCAGTCTGGTAATCCACCGCGTTGCCGTTACGGTCAACGTACTTACCGTTGGATTCCATGTTGCCCTGCTGGAAGTAAGCCGCAAAACGGTGCATATACTGGTCGTATGGCAGGATCGCTTCGGTTTCAGCGCCGAAGAAGTTGTTGTACCAGATACCGATCAGCGCCAGCAGCACCGGCAGGTTTTTCTCAGGCGCGGTGGTGGAGAAGTGTTTGTCCATCGCATGCGCGCCGGAGAGCAGCTCAACGAAGTTGTCAAAGCCCACGGACAGGATGATGGACAGACCGATTGCAGACCACAGCGAGTAGCGGCCGCCAACCCAGTCCCAGAACTCGAACATGTTCGCGGTGTCGATACCGAACTCGCTGACCGCTTTACCGTTGGTAGACAGCGCCGCGAAGTGTTTCGCCACGTGCTTGTTGTCGCCCGCGGTTTTCAGGAACCAGTCGCGCGCGCTGTGGGCGTTGGTCATGGTTTCCTGGGTGGTGAAGGTTTTAGACGCCACCAGGAACAGGGTAGTTTCCGGGTTTACGTTCTTCAGCACTTCGGCGATGTGGGTACCATCGACGTTAGAGACAAAGTGCATGTTGAGGTGGTTTTTGTACGGGCGCAGGGCTTCGGTCACCATGAACGGGCCGAGGTCAGAGCCGCCGATACCGATGTTAACCACGTCGGTGATCGCTTTGCCGGTGTAGCCTTTCCAGCTGCCGGAGATGATCGCTTCGGAGAACGTTTTCATCTTTTCCAGCACCGCGTTTACTTCCGGCATCACATCTTTGCCGTCAACGATGATTGGCGTATTGCTACGGTTTCGCAGCGCCACGTGCAGCACGGCACGGTCTTCGGTGCGGTTGATCTTCTCGCCGGAGAACATGGATTTGATGGCGTCGGCCAGCTCGGTCTCTTTCGCCAGATCCTGCAGTTTTGCCAGCGTCTCTTCGGTAATGCGGTTCTTGGAGAAATCCACCAGCATGAGGTCATCGAAGGTCGCGGAGAACTTAGTGAAACGATCGGCATCTTTCGCGAACAGATCCGCGATGGTGACGTCTTTCATTTCATCATAATGTTTCTGGAGTGCCTGCCAGGCAGCGGTCTGCGTTGGGTTGATGTTTTTCATTAGCAATACTCTTCTGATTTGAGAATTGTGACTGCGGTCGATTGTAGCGCCTGCAAATAAAAATTGTGATGGTTTTTATGCCATTGCCCTGGTCTGCATCAAACGCAGGTGAAAAGACCCGAAAAGTATAGCTGCTGTCGCGCCCTTCCGGCGTGGCGAAATGTCGGTCAAAAGGGGGTAAAAAGGAGCATAAAATATGGGCCTGTTATAAGTCCTGTTTCTCAGGGGTACCCCCCCATAAAAAATCCGCATAATCCCAGCATTGACAGGACCTCCCCCGCATTTTATTTATAGGGCCGTATTTTGCGCCTGCACCTGTTTTCGTTTCATTCTTGTGCCAAGGTCGCTTATTCATTCCCTGACACGAGGTTGTTATGACGAGTTTTGTGGTCGCCAAGTTTGGCGGCACCAGTGTGGCCGATTACGATGCCATGAACCGCAGCGCCGATGTGGTGCTGGCCGATCCGAATACCCGCCTGGTGGTGCTCTCTGCATCCGCCGGCGTGACGAACCTGCTGGTTTCTCTGTCTGAAGGACTGGAAGCGACAGAACGTTTCGTGAAGCTGGATGCACTGCGCAAAATTCAGTTCGACATTCTTGAACGTCTGCAAAACCCGAACGTGATCCGCGAAGAAGTGGAGCGCCTGCTGGAAAATATCACCACCCTGGCAGAAGCGGCGTCCCTGGCCACCTCTACCGCCCTGACCGATGAACTGGTCAGCCACGGTGAATTGATGTCTACCCTGCTGTTCGTTGAAATTATGCGCGAGCGTAACGTTCAGGCGCAGTGGTTTGACGTGCGTAAAGTGATGCGCACCAGCGATCGTTTTGGGCGCGCTGAACCGGACGTTGAGATGCTGGCCGAGCTCACCAACCAGCAGCTGGCGCCGCGCCTGGCAGAAGGCATGGTGATCACCCAGGGCTTTATCGGCAGCGAAGCGAAAGGACGCACGACCACGCTTGGCCGTGGCGGCAGCGATTACACCGCCGCGCTGCTGGGCGAAGCCCTGCACGCAACGCGCGTGGATATCTGGACTGACGTGCCGGGTATTTACACCACCGATCCGCGCGTCGTTTCCGCGGCAAAACGTATTGATGTGATTGCCTTTGAAGAAGCAGCTGAAATGGCCACCTTCGGTGCAAAAGTGCTGCATCCGGCAACGCTGCTGCCTGCCGTGCGCAGCGATATTCCGGTCTTCGTTGGCTCCAGTAAAGATCCAAAAGCGGGCGGGACGCTGGTCTGCAAGAAAACCGAGAACCCGCCGCTGTTCCGCGCGCTGGCCCTGCGCCGCCGCCAGACGCTGGTCACGCTGCACAGCCACAATATGCTGCACTCCCGCGGCTTCCTGGCGGAAGTGTTTGGCATCCTCGCGCGCCATAACATCTCTGTAGATTTGATTACCACCTCCGAGGTGAGCATTGCGCTGACGCTGGACACCACCGGCTCCACCTCCACCGGCGACACCCTGCTGACGCAGTCGCTGCTGATTGAGCTGTCTGAGCTGTGCCGCGTGGAGGTCGAAGAAGACCTGGCGCTGGTGGCCATCATCGGTAACAAGCTGTCTCGCGCCTGCGGCGTGGGCAAAGAGGTGTTCGGCGTGCTTGACCCGTTCAACATCCGCATGATCTGCTACGGTGCCTCCAGCTATAACCTTTGCTTCCTGGTCCCTGCCGATCAGGCCGAGCAGGTGGTGCAGAAACTTCATCAGAATTTGTTTGAATAAAATTCGTTAGCACGATAAACAATACCTATAAGCCGGGCACAGACCCGGCTTTTTCATAACTAAACAACACGACAATACTGCAAGGAATTCACTATGTTATCCGTTATCACCCGGCTGTTCCCGCTATGGGCGCTGCTGCTCTCCGTACTCGCGTATTACACCCCTACCACCTTCACGGGTATTGGTCCGTGGGTCACCACGCTGCTGATGCTGATTATGTTCGGCATGGGCGTGCACCTGAAAATCGACGATTTTAAACGCGTGCTGTCGCGCCCGGCGCCGGTGGCTGCAGGGATCTTCCTGCACTACCTGGTGATGCCGCTCGCGGCCTGGCTGCTGGCGATGGCCTTTAAGATGCCGCCCGATCTCTCCGCCGGGATGGTACTGGTGGGCAGCGTCGCCAGCGGTACGGCGTCTAACGTGATGATCTATCTGGCGAAAGGTGACGTGGCGCTCTCCGTGACCATCTCTTCGGTATCCACGCTGGTGGGCGTGATTGCCACACCGCTGTTAACCCGCCTGTACGTGGACGCGCATATTCAGGTGGACGTGATGGGCATGCTGCTCAGTATTCTGCAGATTGTGGTGATCCCGATTGCGCTGGGGCTGGTTATCCACCATCTGTTCCCACGCGTGGTGAAGGCGGTTGAGCCGTACCTGCCCGCGTTTTCGATGGTCTGCATTCTGGCGATCATCAGCGCCGTGGTGGCCGGTTCCGCGTCGCACATTGCCTCCGTAGGCTTTGTGGTGATCGTCGCGGTGGTACTGCACAACACCATCGGCCTGCTGGGCGGATACTGGGGCGGGAAGCTGTTTGGCTTTGACGAGTCCACCTGCCGCACGCTGGCAATCGAGGTAGGCATGCAGAACTCCGGCCTGGCAGCGGCGCTGGGTAAAATTTACTTCTCACCGCTGGCGGCCCTGCCGGGCGCGCTGTTCTCCGTCTGGCACAACCTGTCCGGCTCGCTGCTGGCGGGCTACTGGTCCGGTAAGCCGATTGATGAGCAACCGAAAAAAGATGCGCTGAAGCAGGGTTAATTGACGCGGCTTGCTTTACACTGAAGCCTCCCCATCAGGAGGCTTCAGCAATGGCTACACCACGATTGACCCAGAAAGACATGACGGAAGCCGAGCAGCGCGAACTGAAAACGCTTCTCGACCGCGCCCGCATCGCCCATGGCCGCACGCTGACGAACGCCGAAACCAATCAGGTTAAAAAAGAGTACATCGACAAGCTGATGGCGCAACGTGAGGCTGCGGCGAAAAAAGCCCGCAAGCTGAAAAAAGAGCAGGCTTATAAGCCGGATGCAGAGGCGACCTTTTCCTGGTCCGCCAATACATCAACCCGTGGAAGGCGCTAATCAGCGCCCTTTCTTTTTGCGACCCGGCTGGGTAAAGCGTTTTCCGTTACCCGGCTTGCCCCGCCCTTTCTCTTCCGCCTGCGGTGCCTTAACTACCGGACGTTTAATCGCCTGCGTTTTCGGTTTGGCTTTGGCTTTCGGCTTCGCTTCGGACGAGGAGTTTTCGATAAGCTTGAACAGCTCGATCAGCTCGTCGTCCGTTAAGTCACGCCACTCGCCCAGCGGGATCCCGGACAGGCTGACGTTCATGATGCGCGTACGTTCCAGCTTCGTCACTTCATAACCAAAATACTCGCACATGCGACGGATCTGGCGGTTCAGGCCCTGCACCAGCGTGATACGGAACGCAAAGGGCGCTTCTTTTTTGACCTTGCACTTCTTCGTCACGGTGCCCAGAATCGGCACGCCTGCGCCCATGCCGCGGATAAATTCGTCCGTCACCGGCTTGTTCACCGTCACGATGTACTCTTTCTCGTGGTCGTTACCGGCACGCAGAATTTTGTTCACCAGGTCGCCGTGGTTGGTGAGGAAAATCAGCCCCTGAGAGTCTTTATCCAGACGGCCAATCGGGAAAATACGGCTACTGTGGTTCACGAAATCAACAATGTTGTCCCGCTCGCCGTCTTCCGTGGTGCTGACAATCCCAACCGGTTTGTTCAACGCGATAAACACCAGGTCTTCAGCATCACGCGGTTCAATGAGCTGACCATTCACTTTAACCACGTCGCCAGGGGCCACCTGGTCACCAATCGTGGCGCGTTTGCCGTTAAGGAACACGTTACCTTGTTCAATGTAACGGTCCGCCTCGCGACGTGAGCAGATCCCGCTCTCGCTAATGTATTTGTTTAATCGGGTTGATTGAGTTGGCAGCATAGTTTCTCCTGTGAAGGGCGAAATATACCTTAGGTATGGACTGGAAAAAAAGATTAGCCGACCGTAACTGAGACGGGTTTTCCAAGTTTACATAACATCATGATCAGCGTATCAAGGGTGAACTTACTGGTTTTGAGGTTCACGACATCAGACACGCGGGGACGAGAGACGTTTAGCCTGGCGGCAGCGTCAGTCTGACGCAGTTTATTCTCCGCAATCCACGAGGAAATTTCCTGCATCAGTTGCCGCTTGATGGCAAGCAACTGCTCAACCTCTTTTTCGGCACTTTCGTGCAACTGTTTAGCTTCACTTTCTTCAAAACCCAGCTCAGCAAAAATGTTCGTTTCTGAAGCTGTCACATGCCGAATTTTTGTATCAACGCGTCTTCCCATTTTCATCCTCTCCGAGCATCAAGCACCGCCTGAAAACGTGCCTTTGCTATGTATTTATCATGGCCTGATGTCCGCTGCGTTTTCTTCTTAAAGCAATGCAGTACGTAAACAGCATCCTCATAACGAGCCAAATAGATGATTCGGTATGCGCCCGTGTCACCGCGTAGCCGTATCTCTGCAACGCCTTTGCCAATCTCTGAGATCGGCTTCCAGTCTGCCGCCTCTAATCCAGCCTGTAATCGATGTAGCTGATACCCTGCTTCCCGCCGGATTTCCTCCGGGAAGCCGAGCAAATCATCGAAGGCACTCCCCATCCATGCAATGGGTCTCATTGCTGGTTTTTCTGACAGCATACCACATCCCTGTATAAAATTTTATACATAAAAGATTACATTGTCTCACGCCACAGGTCTGCTTATGACCTGTGGCGTGACGTTACGTTTTCAGTAGAGTTTGGTCACGCCTCATGGAGAGGATCTGCGAGGCGCTTTCAGAGATTAATACTCATCCCGCTCGTCGTCTTCATCCGGCTGTTCCATCACGCTATACGCCACTGCGCAGAACAGCGAGTTAAGACGCTTCATATCCCCCAGCAGCCCCAGGTGCAGGGAGCTGGTCTCGATGCTCTGCACGTTCTGCTGGTGCAGACGTTCAACGTGGGCGTGCGAGTAGCGACGGTTGAGAATGCGGAAACGATGCTTGTTGCGGCGCAGGCGGCGCGCGCTCGGTACGTCGCTGGAGAAGAACACCGACATCGCCAGCTTCAGGTTGCTCACCAGCTTTTCGTGCAGCGCTTCGAGCTCCTTCAGCCCTTCCACGGAGAACGCCCGACGCGCGGCCAGGGATTTGTCCGCGATTTCGCTGCCCATACGCTCAACGATGTCCGAGGCCTGCTCCAGGTTAAGCGACATCTCAATGATTTCCGCCCAGCGGCGGGACTCCTCTTCCGCCAGCTCGTCCTGCGGGATACGCGCCAGATAGAGCTTGATGGCGGTATACAGCACGTTGATGTCGTCCGCCAGCCTGCGCAGCTCTTTTTCCTCGCGCGGCTCGCCGTGCATCACCTTTTTCAGCCCTTCGAGCATGGTTTCCATCGCGTCGCCCATGCGCAGCGTTTCGCGGGCGGCGTTGGCGATGGCCAGCGCGGGGGTGTCCAGCACGGAGGTATCCAGATGCTTCGGCTTAAGGCGCGCATCCAGCTCCGGTTCATCACGGATAAGACGCTCGCAGAAGCGGGCCATCGGCGCGGCAAACGGCACCATCGCCAGGCAGCGCACCAGGTTATAGAAGACGTGGAAGTAGATCACCAGCTCCGCTTTCGGCAGCGGGAGGTTGTCCATCAGGTTTGCCAGCGGATGGACAAACGGCAGAATAATCAGGCTGCCCACCAGCTTAAACAGCAAACTCCCCAGCGCCACGCGGCGGGCGGCAGCATTGGCCGCGCTGTTGTTGAGCATCGCCAGCAGGCCAGAGCCGAGGTTAGCGCCGATCACCAGACACAGCGCCACCGGGAAGGAGATCGCGCCCGCGGCGGTGAGCGTGGCCGTCAGCAGCACGGCGGCCAGGCTGGAGTAGCTGATGATGGCAAACACTGCCCCGATCAGCGCATCCAGCATGATGTCACCGGTCAGCGAGGCGAAGATGACCTGCACGCCGTTCGCCTGGGTGATAGGCGTCACCGCCTGCACAATCAGTTCCAGCGCCAGCAGAATCAGTCCGAGGCCAATGCCCACGCGGCCAAGCTGCCCGGCCCGGGTCTGCTTGCGGCCAAGGAAAAAGATCACACCGATGAAAATCAGCAGCGGCGACAGCCAGGAGAGATCGAACGTCAGGATACGCGCCATCAGCGCGGTACCAACGTCAGCACCCAGCACGATCACCAGCGCCGGGGCGAGCGCGACCAGATCCTGCGCCACGAAGGAGGTGACGAGCATGGTGGTGGCATTGCTGCTTTGCACCAGCGCCGTGACGCCAATCCCCGCGCAGAAGGCGAGCGGCTTCTTCTCAACGCTGCCGCTGAGGACGGTACGTAAGCGCGCGCCGAACACGCGCATCACGCCGGTGCGGACAATATGGGTGCCCCATACGAGCAGTGCGACTGCCGAAAGCAGATGTAACAACGTCAGCACGGAAGTGGGTTCTCCTTATCGTTATAGATTTTATGATTAAGTATAAGGGTTTAAACGTAAGAAAGAGACAGGGCACCGTTGAGGTGCCCTGTTTGTTGTAAGGAAAAGTGACGTTAGTCCGCGTCGTAGCCTAAATTCGGCGCCAGCCAGCGCTCTACCTCTGACACGCTCATGCCTTTGCGCAGGGCGTAATCTTCGATCTGATCGCGCTGCAGCTGCGCCACGGCGAAGTACTTGCTGTCCGGATGACTGAAGTACCAGCCCGACACGGACGCGCCCGGCCACATGGCGAACGACTCGGTGAGCTTCATGCCGGTATGCGCTTCCACGTCCAGAAGTTTCCAGATAGTGCCTTTTTCGGTGTGTTCCGGACAGGCCGGATAGCCCGGCGCCGGACGAATCCCCTGGTAGTTTTCGCGGATCAGCTCCTCGTTGCTGAGGTTCTCATTCGCCGCGTAACCCCAGTACACCTTACGTACGCGTTCGTGCAGGTATTCAGCAAAGGCTTCCGCCAGGCGGTCGGCAATCGCTTTCACCATGATCTTATTGTAATCATCGTGTTGCGCTTCAAACGCGTCCGCCAGGGCGTCTTCTTCCAGACCGCCGGTTACCGCAAAGGCGCCGATATAGTCAGCTTTCCCGCTCAGCTTCGGCGCAACGAAATCCGCCAGGCAGTAGTTGGCAAAGCCCACTTTTTCGGTTTGCTGCCGCAGGTGATGGCTCACGGCCAGCACGTGGGTGCGGGTTTCATCGCGGTAGATTTCCACGTCGTCACCCACGCGGTTCGCCGGGAACAGCCCCACCACGCCGCGCGGGTTGAGGGTTTTCTCTGCGCTCAGCGTGTCCAGCATATCGTTGGCGTCTTTAAACAGACGCTTCGCCTCTTCGCCTACGACTTCATCTTCGAGGATGCGCGGATATTTGCCCGCCAGCGACCAGGTCATAAAGAACGGCGTCCAGTCAATGTAGTTGCGCAGCGTCTCGATGCTGGCCGTCACGTCCTGCACGCCCAGACGATGCGCGACCGGCGGCGTATAGCTTGCCCAGTCAAAGGCCAGGTCGTTATCGCGTGCGGCAGCGAGCGTCACCGGCGGCGTGCGCGGTTTTTTGCGCCCGTGCTGCACGCGAACGGTTTCGTACTCCTGGCGAGTGCGCGCCACAAACTCGTAGCGCTGAGTCTCGGAGAGCAGTGCGGAAACCACGCCCACCGTGCGCGAGGCGTTCTGCACGTAAACCGTCGGTCCGCTGTAGTTCTGCTCGATCTTCACTGCCGTGTGCGCTTTCGAGGTGGTCGCCCCGCCAATCAGCAGCGGAATGGTGAAGCCCTGACGCTCCATCTCTTTTGCCACGTTGACCATTTCGTCGAGCGACGGCGTAATCAGGCCGGAGAGGCCAATCAGATCGGCGTTCACTTCGCGCGCGGTCTTGAGGATTTTATCCGCCGGAACCATCACGCCAAGGTCGATAATTTCGTAGTTATTACACTGCAACACCACGCCAACAATGTTTTTGCCGATGTCGTGCACGTCGCCCTTCACGGTGGCGATAACCATTTTACCGTTGCTGGAGCCCTTCTCTTTGCTGGCTTCGATGAAGGGTTCAAGATAAGCCACTGCCTGCTTCATGACGCGAGCGGATTTCACCACCTGCGGCAGGAACATCTTGCCCTCGCCGAATAGATCGCCAACCACGTTCATGCCGTCCATCAGCGGCCCTTCGATCACCTCAATCGGGCGGGCTGCCTGCTGACGCGCTTCCTCGGTGTCCTGCTCGATGAACTCGGTAATCCCTTTCACCAGCGAGTATTCCAGACGCTTTTTCACGTCCCAGGAACGCCACTCGGCCTGCTGAACATTGGCCGATTCATCCGATTTACTGCCGCGGTATTTTTCCGCCAGGTCGAGCATGCGCTCGGTGGCGTCGTCGCGACGGTTGAGGATCACGTCCTCTACGGCATCGCGCAGTTCGGCAGGCAGATCGTCGTAAATCGCCAGCTGTCCGGCGTTGACGATACCCATGTCCATCCCATTGCGGATGGCGTAGTAGAGGAACACGGCGTGGATCGCCTCACGCACCGGGTCGTTGCCGCGGAACGAGAACGAGACGTTCGACACGCCGCCGGAGATCAGCGCATGCGGCAACTCGCGCTTGATGTCTTCACACGCGCCGATAAAGTCCTGGGCGTAGTTGTTGTGCTCTTCGATGCCGGTCGCGACGGCAAAGATGTTCGGGTCGAAAATAATGTCTTCCGGCGGGAAGCCCACCTCTTCGGTCAGAATTTTGTACGCGCGGCGGCATATCTCAATTTTGCGCTCGCGGGTGTCGGCCTGGCCCACCTCATCGAAGGCCATCACCACCACGGCCGCACCGTAGCGGCGCACCATCTTCGCGTGGTGGATAAAGATATCCACGCCCTCTTTCATCGAGATGGAGTTAACGATGCCTTTGCCCTGAATGCACTTCAGCCCCTTTTCGATGACCTCCCACTTGGAGGAGTCAATCATGATCGGTACGCGGGCGATATCCGGCTCACCGGCAATCAGGTTGAGGAAACGCACCATCGCCGCTTCGGCGTCAAGCATCCCCTCGTCCATGTTGATATCGATAATCTGCGCCCCGCTTTCCACCTGCTGGCGGGCGACGTCCAGCGCTTCGCTGTACTTCTCTTCTTTGATCAGGCGCTTGAATTTAGCGGAACCGGTAACGTTGGTACGTTCACCCACGTTCACAAACAGGCTGTCGTCGCCGATGGTCAACGGCTCCAGGCCGGAAAGGCGACAGGCAACCGGCAGCTCGGGCAGCTTGCGCGGCGGCAGCCCGTCCACGGCGCGGCTCATGGCGGCGATGTGCTCCGGCGTGGTGCCGCAGCAGCCGCCGACGATGTTCAGGAAGCCTGACTCGGCCCACTCGCGGATTTGCGCCGCCATGGTGTCAGCATCCAGATCGTACTCGCCAAACGCGTTCGGCAGACCGGCGTTCGGATGCGCGGTAACGTAGCATTCGGCGATGCGCGAAAGCTCCTGCACGTACTGGCGCAGTTCGTCTGGTCCCAGCGCGCAGTTCAGGCCGAAGGAGAGCGCGTCGGCGTGGCGCAGGGAGTTATAAAACGCTTCGGTTGTCTGGCCGGACAGGGTGCGGCCGGAGGCGTCGGTGATGGTGCCGGAGATCATGATCGGCAGGTCAACGCCCAGCGCCTCAAACTCCTCTTTCACCGCGTATATCGCGGCTTTGGCGTTGAGGGTATCGAACACCGTTTCAATCAGGATCAGGTCGGAGCCACCTTCCACCAGCGCTTTGGTCGATTCACGATACGCCGTAACCAGCTGGTCAAAGGTGATATTACGAAACGCCGGGTCGTTGACGTCCGGTGAAATCGACGCGGTGCGGTTGGTCGGGCCAAGCACCCCGGCAACGTAGCGCGGCTTGTCCGGCGTGCGGGCCGTCCACTCGTCGGCACAGGCGCGGGCGAGCCTGGCCGCCTCATAGTTGATCTCCGCCGACAGGGATTCCATCTGGTAATCCGCCATGGCGATGGTTGTCGAGTTGAAAGTGTTGGTTTCTACAATATCCGCACCCGCTTCAAAGTAGGCGTTGTGGATATCCCTGATGACGGACGGTTTGCTCAACACCAGCAGGTCATTGTTTCCTTTCAGGTCGCAGGGCCAGTCGGCGAAGCGCTCGCCGCGGAAATCGTCTTCGCTCAGACGATAGCTCTGGATCATGGTGCCCATGCCGCCGTCCAGCACCAGAATTCGTTCATTTAACTGCGCACGCAGTTGCTCTACTTTGCTGCTCACACTTGCTCCCGACAAAGCTCAACAAGGCCAAAAGGCTGCGTTCCATACTGGCACAATCTCGCAGGGTGGAAAAGTCACGCCGCGGTAACATGAGACATGTTCACCATCACTCCTCCGATCAGTCAGGAAAGCGGTTGCAAATTCACCAAATAAAACGAAAATGATTTCCACGATACAGAAAAAGGAGATCGTCATGGTCGCGACCGTTCCCGCCAAACGCGGCAGAAAACCTGCCGCCACCGCCGCTGCACAACCCGGCGGACAGGTTCAATCCCTGACGCGCGGTCTGAAGCTGCTGGAGTGGATAGCCGAATCGCACGGCAGCGTGGCCCTGACGGAGCTGGCCCAGCAGGCTGGTCTGCCGAACTCCACCACGCACCGCCTGCTGACCACCATGCAGCAGCTGGGCTTTGTCCGCCAGGTCGGCGAGCTGGGGCACTGGGCGGTGGGCGCGCATGCGTTTATCGTGGGCAGCAGCTTCCTGCAGAGCCGTAACCTGCTGGCGATTGTGCACCCGATCCTGCGCAAGCTGATGGAGGAGTCCGGCGAGACGGTGAACCTTGCGGTGCTCGACCAGAGCGACCACCAGGCGATTATCATCGACCAGGTGCAGTGCACGCAGTTGATGCGCATGTCCGCGCCGATTGGCGGCAAGCTGCCGATGCACGCATCCGGGGCGGGGAAAGCGTTTCTCTCGCAGCTGAGCGAAGAGCAGGTGACCGGGCTGCTGCACCGAAAAGGGCTGCACGCCTATACCCACGCCACGCTGGTGTCGCCGGTGCATCTGAAAGAAGATCTGGCGTTGACCCGCAAGCGCGGCTATTCGTTTGATGACGAGGAACATGCGCTGGGGCTGCGCTGCCTCGCGTCCTGTATTTTCGACGAACATCGCGAGCCGTTTGCTGCGATCTCCATCTCTGGCCCCATCTCACGTATGACCGACGACCGGGTGACCGAGCTGGGCGCGCTGGTGATTAAGGCCGCGAAAGAGGTGACGCTGGCGTACGGTGGGATTCGTTAAACCGCACACAAAACCGCTGCTTGCGGCGGTAAGCGTACACATCCTCCACGTGCCCATTTTTGATCCGCGTTTGTAGCCCGCGCCAGTAGCTGGCGTGGAACAGATCTTCATGCATTTCTTCAAATAACGGCCCGATGCGTGGGTCCGCACACAGCCAGTGGCGAAACTCCTCGGGAAACACATCGCCCGGCGAAACGCTGTACCACGGCTCGCTGGAGAGCTCATCCTCCGGGTAACGGGGCGGCGGGATATCGCGAAAGTTCACCTCGGTCATGTAGCAAATTTCATCGTAATCGTAGAACACCACCCGCCCGTGCCGGGTGACGCCGAAGTTTTTAAACAGCATATCGCCAGGGAAGATATTGGCGGCGGCGAGCTGGCGGATAGCGTTGCCGTACTCTTCGATGGCATCACGTAATGCCTGGCCCTCTGACTGTTCCAGCCAGATATTGAGCGGCACCATACGGCGCTCAATATAGAGATGGCTAATCGCTATTTTATCGCCCAGATCGGTGATTTTCGTCGGCGCTTCCTGCATTAACAGCGACATAAGCGCCGGATCGATCTGCTGCTTATCCAGCACAAAGTTTTCAAACTCCTGGGTATCGGCCATTCGCCCGACGCGATCGTGCTCTTTTACCAGCTGATAGCAGGCGCGGACGTGGGCGGCGGTCATCTCTTTCTGCGGGGCGAATCTGTCTTTTATCACCTTAAAGACCCGGTCGAAGCCCGGCAGCGTGAAGACCAGCATCACCATGCCGCGGATACCTGGCGCTTCGATAAACTGCTCATCCGCCGCGGTGACATAGCGCAGGTATTCCCGGTAACTTTCCGTTTTGGCATGCTTCTGACAGCCAATCGCCATATACAGCTCGGCGGTGGTTTTGCCCGGCAGGATCTCGCGCAGCCACTCCACCAGGGCGGCAGGCAGCGGGGCGTACACCATGAAATAGGAGCGGGCGAAGCCAAACACGATGCTGGCCTCGGCGCTGGTGGTCAGGCAGGTATCGACAAACAGTTCGCCGTCGTCGGTACGGTGAATGGGCAACAGAAACGGCACAATGGCCGTCGGCGTAACCAGTTTGCCCACCAGCCAGGCGGCCTTATTCCGGTAGAACAGCTCGTTGGCCACCTGCAAATGGCTGCGGCTGAGCACCTCCTCGCCGTAGGTTTCACGAAGATGCGCATGGATATAGCCGATATCCCGGAGCTTGTTCTCCCACGGCAGGCGCAGCGGCAAATCCGTTAAGATGCGATGCAGGAGCTTTTCCCACCCGCGATCGGGAAAGAAATCTTTCGCCAGCGGACGCGGAATGGTACGGAAGCGGCGCTCAGGCTGGGAGCTGAAGATAAATAACCGCTCAGGAGATAATGAGCGGTGGTCAAATAACCGGCAATAGACGGAGTTGAAAAAGCTCTCCGCAATCTCGAAGCGAGGGTAGTCGGGTAACAGATGGGTGTAATGCTCTTTCACGCGCAGTAAAAATGCCGCGTCCGGGCTTTTACCGTCGGTAATACAGCGCAGCTGCTCCACCACCAGACCCACATGATGGTCATAGAGATGAATACGCTGCTTCATGGCCTGCTGAACCGCATGCCAGTCTGCATGTTCGAAGCGCTGCTGCGCGCCGGAGGTAACTTCCAGAAAACGGCCATACTGGGCATCAAAGCCCTGCAGAATGGTTTGGGCAATCAGCAATTCCAGGCCACGCGACATATATTCCCCCTCACCCCGTCCCTCTCCCCGGAGGGGAGAGGGGGAAAAGTTTAGAACTGTGCTTCTTCGGTTGACCCCGTTAAGGCGGTAACGGATGAGGCGCCTCCCTGGATGATGGTCGTCACGTTATCAAAGTAGCCCGTCCCCACTTCCTGCTGGTGAGAAACAAAGGTATAGCCGTCTTTACCAGCGGCAAACTCCGGCTGCTGCACCTTCTCAACGTAGTGCTTCATGCCCTCACCCTGCGCGTAAGCGTGCGCCAGGTCGAACATGTTGAACCACATGCTGTGGATGCCTGCCAGGGTGATGAACTGGTACTTGTAGCCCATATCCGACAGCTGCTGCTGGAAGCTGGCGATGGTTTTGTCATCCAGCTTTTTCTGCCAGTTGAAGGACGGCGAACAGTTGTAGGCCAGCAGTTTGCCCGGGTATTTCGCATGAATCGCATCGGCAAAGCGCTTCGCCAGCGCCAGGTCCGGCGTGGACGTTTCACACCAGACCAGGTCGGCGTAAGGGGCATAGGCCAGGCCGCGGCTGATGGCCTGTTCGATACCGGCATGCGTGCGATAGAACCCCTCGCTGGTGCGCTCGCCGGTAATAAATTCGCTATCGTACGGATCGCAGTCAGAGGTGATCAGGTCTGCCGCATCCGCATCGGTACGGGCAATCACCAGCGTCGGCACGCCGAGCACGTCAGCAGCGAGACGCGCGGCAACCAGCTTCTGAATCGCTTCCTGGGTCGGGACGAGAACTTTTCCGCCCATATGCCCGCACTTCTTCACCGACGCCAGCTGGTCTTCGAAGTGAACGGCCGCTGCACCGGCCTCAATCATCGATTTCATCAGTTCGAAGGCGTTCAGCACGCCGCCGAAGCCCGCTTCCGCATCCGCCACGATCGGCAGGAAGTAATCAATAAAACGCGGATCGTTGGGCTCAATGCCTGCGGCCCACTGGATCTGATCCGCGCGGCGGAAGGTATTGTTGATCCGATCCACCACCGACGGTACCGAGTTGGCTGGATAAAGAGATTGATCCGGATACATGCTGGAGGCCAGGTTAGCGTCCGCCGCGACCTGCCAGCCGGAAAGGTAAATGGCTTCTATGCCGGCCTTCGCCTGCTGCAATGCCTGACCGCCGGTCAGCGCACCGAGGCTGTTGATATAACCCTTTTTGGAGCCACCGTGCAGCAGCTTCCACATTTTCGCCGCACCGTTCTGTGCCAGCGTGCATTCCGGGTTGACCGAGCCGCGTAATTTCACCACGTCCTCCGCGCTGTAAGGACGGCGGATGCCTTCCCAGCGCGGTTGAGTCCACTCTTTCTTTAATTCTTCGATTTGTTGGGTACGGGTTTTCATGTGCAGATGCTCCATATTGTTATGTGGTGAGTTACGCCAGGAAGCGGTAGCCCGGCAGGGTCAGGAAGTCGATTAAGTCATCTGATGTGGTGATTTGCTCCATGAGGCGCGCTGCGTCGTCAAAGCGTCCGCTGCTGAAGCGGTGTTCGCCCAGCTCGTCCTGGATGACCCGCATCTCTTCGGCCAGCATCTGACGGAACAGGGCTTTGGTGACCGGCTTGCCGTTGCTGAGCGTTTTTTGATGGTGGATCCACTGCCAGATAGAGGTGCGCGAAATTTCCGCCGTGGCAGCATCTTCCATCAGGCCGTAGATAGGCACGCAGCCGTTGCCGGAGATCCACGCTTCGATGTACTGGACCGCGACGCGAATATTGGCACGCATCCCCTCTTCCGTTCGCTCGCCCGCGCACGGTGCCAGCAGCTGTTCTTCAGCCGTTGGGGCATCTTCTTCGCGCGTGACAAACAGCTGATTTTTGTTATCGCCGAGTACGCGATTGAAGACCTCCATCGCCGTATCGGCCAGGCCCGGATGGGCAATCCACGTGCCGTCGTGACCGTTACGGGCTTCCAGCTCTTTATCGGCTTTCACCTTGTTGAGCACCTGATTATTGCGCTCCGCGTCTTTGCTCGGAATAAAGGCCGCCATGCCGCCCATCGCAAAGGCACCGCGCTTGTGGCAGGTTTTAATCAGCAGACGCGAATAGGCGCTCAGGAAGGGTTTATCCATGGTCACGACCTGGCGGTCCGGCAGTACGCGATCGGGATAGTTTTTCAGCGTCTTGATGTAGCTGAAAATATAGTCCCAGCGTCCGCAGTTCAGGCCGACAATGTGGTCGCGCAGGGCATGCAGAATTTCATTCATCTGGAACACGGCGGGCAGCGTTTCAATCAGCAGCGTGGCCTTGATCGTGCCGCGCGGCAGGTTGAATCGATCTTCCGCGTAGCTAAATACTTCGCTCCACCAGGCGGCTTCCTGCCAGGCCTGCGTTTTTGGCAGATAGAAATAGGGACCGCTACCTTTTGCCAGCAGGTTTTTGTAGTTATGGAAGAAATAGAGTGCGAAATCAAACAGGCTGCCCGGAATGGCTTCTCCACGCCATGTGACATGTTTTTCAGGGAGGTGCAGACCTCGTACGCGACAGATCAGCACCGCCGGATTCGGTTTGAGCTGGTAGATTTTCCCGGCTTCGTTGGTGTAGCTGATGGTGCCGTTGACGGCATCGCGCAGGTTGATCTGCCCGTCGATAACTTTGTTCCAGTCCGGGGCCAGCGAATCTTCAAAATCGGCCATAAAGACTTTAACGTTGGCGTTCATGGCGTTGATCACCATTTTGCGCTCTACCGGACCAGTGATCTCAACGCGACGATCCTGTAAATCTTCAGGAATGTCGCGGATTTTCCACTCACCACGACGAATGGAAGCAGTTTCCGAAATAAATCCTGGCAACTTGCCGTTATCGATTTCCTGCTGTTGGTGAATGCGTGCCGCCAGCAGCTTATTGCGCTGCGGCGTAAAGCGGGTCACCAGCTCAGTCAGAAACTCTACCGCTTCGGCCGTCAAAACCTGCTGTTCTTGCTCACCATTCGGCTGGGTAAAGGTCAATTCATCGACCGTGGTTGCCTGTTGAGTCATCGTTCTGCTCCTCATCAAAGATCCAAAATCACGCCCCCAATGCGAACGAAAGATCGTTGTGTAGTTTTCGCTCAGCAGAATTAAGACTATCTATAATTTTTCCAAAATCAAAAACAATTTCCATTTTAATTTTAATTACAACGCAACATGATGATTAATATGCAGTTAAAGTTTCCTGGTATGTTGAACGGGATTTCGGAAATAAAAAAGGCACCCGAAGGTGCCTGATCTGAATAGCTGAAACGCTTTAGGATCGTTTAATGCAGACGATTACTCCAGCGTCGGATTCATGTGGCGAAGATCGTACGGCGTAATCTGGTAGACGTAATAGTTGAGCCAGTTAGTGAACAGCAGATTTCCGTGGCTGCGCCAGGTGGCTCCTGGTTTGTTTTGCGGATCGTTTTTCGGGAAATAGTTGTACGGGATATCCGGATTAAGACCCGCTTCGACATCACGGAAATACTCTGATGCGAGAGTATCGGGATCATACTCAGGATGGCCGGTAACGAACGCGATACGTTTGTCTTTACTGGCAAACAGGTAGGCATCCCCGTCTTCCGTTTCGGCCAGGATCTCCAGATCGGTGTAATCACGAATCAGCTGGGCCGGAAAATCGGCGTAGCGGGAATGCGGGGCCAGGAAGGTGTCATCAAAACCACGCGTCAGCAGTGCGTGTGGATGAAGAATGTGGTGTTCGTATACGCCGGAGAGCTTTTGAGTGCGGGTTTGCTTGGGAATACCGTAGAGAATGTTGAGTGCGGCCTGTACCGCCCAGCAGACAAACAGCGTTGACGTGACGTGATCTTTTGCCCACTCCAGCACCTGTTTGATCTGCGGCCAGTAAGCAACATCGTTAAATTCAACCAGACCGAGCGGCGCGCCTGTCACAATCAGTCCGTCGAAGTTTTCCCCCCGAATATCTTCGAAGTTACAGTAGAAGTTATTCAGATGCTCAGAGGGCGTGTTACGTGACTCGCGGGCATCAATACGCAGCAGTTGAATATCGACCTGCAGCGGGGAGTTCGACAGCAGACGCAGAAACTGATTCTCCGTCTCAATCTTTTTCGGCATCAGGTTGAGGATGAGAACCTTCAGCGGGCGAATTTCCTGACCTGTCGCGCGTGAAGCCGTCATCACGAAGACGTTCTCTTCACGTAAGAAATTGACGGCTGGTAGCTCGTCCTGCACCCGAATCGGCATAACCTTACTTCCTCACAATATACGTATAAACGTTTAGACATCCAGACAGCTAACGATACCCAGAAATGGTATGAATGTCGAGCCTGCAAGTCGAAGGTGAGAAAGTTTCAGGGAGAGGGAGAAAAACAAAAGCAAAAAACCCCGCACCTTACGGTACGGGGTTCTTCTTAATTGATGCCTGGCAGTTCCCTACTCTCACATGGGGAGACCCCACACTACCATCGGCGCTACGGCGTTTCACTTCTGAGTTCGGCATGGGGTCAGGTGGGACCACCGCGCTAAAGCCGCCAGGCAAATTCTGTTATCTGTATCAGGCTGAAAGTTGATTGTCTCTCTCACCGCCAAAACAGCTTCGGCGTTGTAAGGTTAAGCCTCACGGTTCATTAGTACCGGTTAGCTCAACGCATCGCTGCGCTTACACACCCGGCCTATCAACGTCGTCGTCTTCAACGTTCCTTCAGGAGACTTAAAGTCTCAGGGAGAACTCATCTCGGGGCAAGTTTCGTGCTTAGATGCTTTCAGCACTTATCTCTTCCGCATTTAGCTACCGGGCAGTGCCATTGGCATGACAACCCGAACACCAGTGATGCGTCCACTCCGGTCCTCTCGTACTAGGAGCAGCCCCCCTCAATTCTCCAGCGCCCACGGCAGATAGGGACCGAACTGTCTCACGACGTTCTAAACCCAGCTCGCGTACCACTTTAAATGGCGAACAGCCATACCCTTGGGACCTACTTCAGCCCCAGGATGTGATGAGCCGACATCGAGGTGCCAAACACCGCCGTCGATATGAACTCTTGGGCGGTATCAGCCTGTTATCCCCGGAGTACCTTTTATCCGTTGAGCGATGGCCCTTCCATTCAGAACCACCGGATCACTATGACCTGCTTTCGCACCTGCTCGAGCCGTCACTCTCGCAGTCAAGCTAGCTTATGCCATTGCACTAACCTCCTGATGTCCGACCAGGATTAGCTAACCTTCGTGCTCCTCCGTTACTCTTTGGGAGGAGACCGCCCCAGTCAAACTACCCACCAGACACTGTCCGCAACCCGGATTACGGGTCCACGTTAGAACACCAGCCATTAAAGGGTGGTATTTCAAGGACGGCTCCACGCAGACTGGCGTCCACGCTTCAAAGCCTCCCACCTATCCTACACATCAAGGACCAGTGTTCAGTGTCAAGCTATAGTAAAGGTTCACGGGGTCTTTCCGTCTTGCCGCGGGTACACTGCATCTTCACAGCGAGTTCAATTTCACTGAGTCTCGGGTGGAGACAGCCTGGCCATCATTACGCCATTCGTGCAGGTCGGAACTTACCCGACAAGGAATTTCGCTACCTTAGGACCGTTATAGTTACGGCCGCCGTTTACCGGGGCTTCGATCAAGAGCTTCGCGTTGCCGCTAACCCCATCAATTAACCTTCCGGCACCGGGCAGGCGTCACACCGTATACGTCCACTTTCGTGTTTGCACAGTGCTGTGTTTTTAATAAACAGTTGCAGCCAGCTGGTATCTTCGACTGATTTCAGCTCCGTCCGCAGGGACTTCACCTACATATCAGCGTGCCTTCTCCCGAAGTTACGGCACCATTTTGCCTAGTTCCTTCACCCGAGTTCTCTCAAGCGCCTTGGTATTCTCTACCTGACCACCTGTGTCGGTTTGGGGTACGATTTCGTGTTACCTGATGCTTAGAGGCTTTTCCTGGAAGCAGGGCATTTATCACTTCAGCACCGTAGTGCCTCGTCATCACGCCTCAGTGTTAAAGTGAACCGGATTTGCCTGGAACACACACCTACACGCTTAAACCGGGACAACCGTCGCCCGGCTGACATAGCCTTCTCCGTCCCCCCTTCGCAGTAACACCAAGTACAGGAATATTAACCTGTTTCCCATCGACTACGCCTTTCGGCCTCGCCTTAGGGGTCGACTCACCCTGCCCCGATTAACGTTGGACAGGAACCCTTGGTCTTCCGGCGAGCGGGCTTTTCACCCGCTTTATCGTTACTTATGTCAGCATTCGCACTTCTGATACCTCCAGCATGCCTCACAGCACACCTTCGACGGCTTACAGAACGCTCCCCTACCCAACAACACATAGTGTCGCTGCCGCAGCTTCGGTGCATGGTTTAGCCCCGTTACATCTTCCGCGCAGGCCGACTCGACCAGTGAGCTATTACGCTTTCTTTAAATGATGGCTGCTTCTAAGCCAACATCCTGGCTGTCTGTGCCTTCCCACATCGTTTCCCACTTAACCATGACTTTGGGACCTTAGCTGGCGGTCTGGGTTGTTTCCCTCTTCACGACGGACGTTAGCACCCGCCGTGTGTCTCCCGTGATAACATTCTTCGGTATTCGTAGTTTGCATCGGGTTGGTAAGCCGGGATGGCCCCCTAGCCGAAACAGTGCTCTACCCCCGAAGATGAATTCACGAGGCGCTACCTAAATAGCTTTCGGGGAGAACCAGCTATCTCCCGGTTTGATTGGCCTTTCACCCCCAGCCACAGGTCATCCGCTAATTTTTCAACATTAGTCGGTTCGGTCCTCCAGTTAGTGTTACCCAACCTTCAACCTGCCCATGGCTAGATCACCGGGTTTCGGGTCTATACCCTGCAACTTAACGCCCAGTTAAGACTCGGTTTCCCTGCGGCTCCCCTATACGGTTAACCTTGCTACAGAATATAAGTCGCTGACCCATTATACAAAAGGTACGCAGTCACACCACGAAGGTGCTCCCACTGCTTGTACGTACACGGTTTCAGGTTCTTTTTCACTCCCCTCGCCGGGGTTCTTTTCGCCTTTCCCTCACGGTACTGGTTCACTATCGGTCAGTCAGGAGTATTTAGCCTTGGAGGATGGTCCCCCCATATTCAGACAGGATACCACGTGTCCCGCCCTACTCTTCGAGTTCACAACCTGTGTGCTTTCGTGTACGGGACTGTCACCCTGTACCGTGCGACTTTCCAGACGCTTCCACTAACACACAAGCTGATTCAGACTCCGGGCTGCTCCCCGTTCGCTCGCCGCTACTGGGGGAATCTCGGTTGATTTCTTTTCCTCGGGGTACTTAGATGTTTCAGTTCCCCCGGTTCGCCTCGTTAACCTATGTATTCAGTTAACGATAGTGTGTCGAAACACACTGGGTTTCCCCATTCGGACATCGACGGGTCAAAGGTTCATATCACCTCGCCGTCGCTTTTCGCAGATTAGCACGTCCTTCATCGCCTCTGACTGCCAGGGCATCCACCGTGTACGCTTAGTCGCTTAACCTCACAACCCGAAGATGTTTCACTTCTGATTGCGAAAATTTGAGAGACTCGAACACACCATTAAAGATGTGTCGTTTCAATTTTCAGCTTGATCCAGATTTTTAAAGAGCAAAACTTCTTAATGCACTCAAAAGTACATTCAGAAGTTCATCATTCATCAGACAATCTGTGTGAGCACTGCAAAGGCAGGTTCTTTAAGGTAAGGAGGTGATCCAACCGCAGGTTCCCCTACGGTTACCTTGTTACGACTTCACCCCAGTCATGAATCACAAAGTGGTAAGCGCCCTCCCGAAGGTTAAGCTACCTACTTCTTTTGCAACCCACTCCCATGGTGTGACGGGCGGTGTGTACAAGGCCCGGGAACGTATTCACCGTGGCATTCTGATCCACGATTACTAGCGATTCCGACTTCATGGAGTCGAGTTGCAGACTCCAATCCGGACTACGACGCACTTTATGAGGTCCGCTTGCTCTCGCGAGGTCGCTTCTCTTTGTATGCGCCATTGTAGCACGTGTGTAGCCCTACTCGTAAGGGCCATGATGACTTGACGTCATCCCCACCTTCCTCCAGTTTATCACTGGCAGTCTCCTTTGAGTTCCCGGCCTAACCGCTGGCAACAAAGGATAAGGGTTGCGCTCGTTGCGGGACTTAACCCAACATTTCACAACACGAGCTGACGACAGCCATGCAGCACCTGTCTCAGAGTTCCCGAAGGCACCAAAGCATCTCTGCTAAGTTCTCTGGATGTCAAGAGTAGGTAAGGTTCTTCGCGTTGCATCGAATTAAACCACATGCTCCACCGCTTGTGCGGGCCCCCGTCAATTCATTTGAGTTTTAACCTTGCGGCCGTACTCCCCAGGCGGTCGACTTAACGCGTTAGCTCCGGAAGCCACGCCTCAAGGGCACAACCTCCAAGTCGACATCGTTTACGGCGTGGACTACCAGGGTATCTAATCCTGTTTGCTCCCCACGCTTTCGCACCTGAGCGTCAGTCTTTGTCCAGGGGGCCGCCTTCGCCACCGGTATTCCTCCAGATCTCTACGCATTTCACCGCTACACCTGGAATTCTACCCCCCTCTACAAGACTCTAGCCTGCCAGTTTCGAATGCAGTTCCCAGGTTGAGCCCGGGGATTTCACATCCGACTTGACAGACCGCCTGCGTGCGCTTTACGCCCAGTAATTCCGATTAACGCTTGCACCCTCCGTATTACCGCGGCTGCTGGCACGGAGTTAGCCGGTGCTTCTTCTGCGGGTAACGTCAATTGCTGAGGTTATTAACCTCAGCACCTTCCTCCCCGCTGAAAGTACTTTACAACCCGAAGGCCTTCTTCATACACGCGGCATGGCTGCATCAGGCTTGCGCCCATTGTGCAATATTCCCCACTGCTGCCTCCCGTAGGAGTCTGGACCGTGTCTCAGTTCCAGTGTGGCTGGTCATCCTCTCAGACCAGCTAGGGATCGTCGCCTAGGTGAGCCGTTACCCCACCTACTAGCTAATCCCATCTGGGCACATCTGATGGCAAGAGGCCCGAAGGTCCCCCTCTTTGGTCTTGCGACGTTATGCGGTATTAGCTACCGTTTCCAGTAGTTATCCCCCTCCATCAGGCAGTTTCCCAGACATTACTCACCCGTCCGCCACTCGTCACCCGAGAGCAAGCTCTCTGTGCTACCGTTCGACTTGCATGTGTTAGGCCTGCCGCCAGCGTTCAATCTGAGCCATGATCAAACTCTTCAATTTAAGTTTGATGCTCGTGAATTAAACTTCGTAATGAATTACGTATGTTCACTCAGAGACTTGGTATTCATTTATTGTCCGAAGACATTAAGAATCCATGTCACTTTGAGTGCCCACACAGATTGTCTGATAAATTGTTAAAGAGCAGTTGCAACGCGGCTTTCAGCTCACCGTTGCGAGGTGGCGTATATTACGCTTTCCTCTTTCAGAGTCAACCCGTTATTTCAGGATTTTTTCTCTTCAACCGACCGGGTTAACTGTGAAGTGATTCACATCCGCCGTGTCGATGGAGGCGCATTATAGGGAGTTCTCCGCGGGCCGCAACCGTTAAATGACAGAAAAATGACTGACTGCTGCATTCCCCAGCAAAACCCCGCCTTATACCCTTTTACACACAGAGTTATCCACAGCGCTTCGAAAAAGTGAAAATATGCGAGCGTTGCGCAAACGTTTTCGTTAAAATGCTCGCGCTTAACAAGGAGGCCTCGTCAGGTGTGTTAGATGAGTTTTTCGCTGGAAAATTCATCTAACGCTCTCTGTAATCGTGAAATCCAGGGGATTTACCATGCAACAACGTCGTCCAGTCCGCCGCGCTCTGCTCAGTGTTTCTGATAAAGCCGGTATCGTCGAATTCGCTCAGGCACTTTCCGCACGCGGTGTGGAGCTGCTTTCTACAGGCGGTACCGCTCGCCTGTTAGCAGATAAAGGTCTGCCGGTAACCGAAGTGTCCGACTACACCGGTTTCCCGGAAATGATGGATGGACGCGTCAAAACCCTGCATCCGAAAGTGCACGGCGGCATTCTGGGCCGTCGCGGTCAGGACGACGGCATTATGGAACAGCATGATATCGCGCCTATCGATATGGTTGTTGTTAACCTCTACCCGTTTGCCCAGACCGTCGCCCGCGAAGGCTGCTCTCTGGAAGATGCGGTTGAGAATATTGATATCGGCGGCCCAACCATGGTGCGCTCCGCGGCGAAGAACCATAAAGATGTGGCCATCGTGGTGAAGAGCAGCGACTACAGCGCCATTATTAATGAGATGGATGCTAACGACGGCTCCCTCACTCTCGAAACCCGCTTCGACCTTGCGATTAAGGCGTTCGAACACACCGCCGCGTACGACAGCATGATTGCCAACTACTTCGGTAGCCTGGTTCCTGCCTACCACGGTGAAAGCAAAGATCCTTCTGGCCGCTTCCCGCGCACCCTGAACCTGAACTTCATTAAGAAGCAGGATATGCGTTACGGTGAGAACAGCCACCAGCAGGCTGCCTTCTATATAGAAGAAGAGGTCAAGGAAGCCTCCGTTGCGACCGCACAGCAGGTTCAGGGCAAAGCCCTTTCCTATAACAACATTGCCGACACCGACGCCGCACTGGAATGCGTGAAAGAGTTCAGCGAGCCGGCCTGCGTTATCGTCAAGCACGCCAACCCGTGCGGCGTTGCGGTAAGCACCTCTATTCTGGATGCCTACGATCGCGCCTACAAAACCGACCCGACCTCCGCATTCGGCGGCATTATTGCCTTCAACCGCGAGCTGGATGCCGAGACCGCGCAGGCCATTATCTCCCGCCAGTTTGTCGAAGTGATCATCGCGCCATCCGCGTCCGAAGAAGCGCTGAAAATCACCTCGGCGAAACAGAACGTGCGCGTACTGGTTTGCGGCCAGTGGGCGGAGCGCGTGCCGGGCCTGGATTTCAAGCGCGTGAACGGCGGTCTGCTGGTTCAGGATCGCGATTTGGGTATGGTGACAGAAGCCGACCTGCGCGTGGTGACCAAACGTCAGCCAACCGAACAGGAACTGCGTGACGCACTGTTCTGCTGGAAAGTGGCGAAGTTTGTGAAGTCTAACGCCATTGTTTACGCCAAAGAGAACATGACCATCGGGATAGGCGCAGGCCAGATGAGCCGCGTTTACTCTGCGAAAATCGCGGGTATTAAAGCAGGTGACGAAGGCCTGGAAGTGAAAGGCTCCGCCATGGCCTCTGACGCCTTCTTCCCGTTCCGTGACGGTATCGATGCTGCGGCTGCGGTGGGCATCACCTGTGTGATCCAGCCTGGCGGCTCTATCCGCGACGACGAGGTGATTGCCGCTGCCGACGAACACGGCATCGCAATGATCTTCACCGACATGCGCCACTTCCGCCATTAATTCCCGGAGCAGAAAATGAAAGTATTAGTGATTGGTAACGGCGGGCGCGAGCACGCTCTGGCGTGGAAAGCGGCGCAGTCTCCGCAGGTTAAAACTGTCTTCGTGGCACCGGGTAACGCCGGTACCGCACTGGAACCCGCGCTGCAGAACGTGGCTATCGGCGTGACCGATATCCCGGCGCTGCTGAGCTTTGCCCAGACCGAGAACATCGATCTGACCATCGTCGGCCCGGAAGCGCCGCTGGTAATTGGCGTGGTTGACGCCTTCCGCGCTGCGGGCCTGAAAATCTTCGGTCCAACGGAAGGTGCCGCACAGCTGGAAGGCTCCAAAGCCTTCACCAAAGATTTCCTCGCGCGTCATAACATTCCGACGGCGGAGTATCAGAACTTCACCGACGTCGAGCCCGCGCTGGCTTACCTGCGTGAAAAAGGCGCTCCGATTGTCATCAAAGCCGACGGTCTGGCCGCCGGGAAAGGCGTTATCGTGGCGATGACGCTCGAAGAAGCCGAAGCGGCCGTTCAGGATATGCTGGCAGGCAACGCTTTTGGCGACGCGGGCCACCGAATCGTGATCGAAGAGTTCCTCGACGGCGAAGAGGCGAGCTTTATCGTAATGGTCGACGGCGAGCACGTTCTGCCGATGGCCACCAGCCAGGATCACAAGCGCGTTGGCAATGGCGATACCGGCCCCAACACCGGCGGGATGGGCGCTTACTCCCCTGCTCCCGTGGTTACCGATGAGGTGCATCAGCGCACCATGGATCGCATCATCTGGCCTACCGTGAAGGGCATGGCGGCGGAAGGCAATACCTACACCGGTTTCCTCTACGCGGGCCTGATGATTGACAAGCAGGGTAACCCGAAGGTGATTGAATTCAACTGCCGCTTCGGCGATCCGGAAACCCAGCCCATCATGCTGCGCATGAAATCCGACCTGGTGGATCTGTGTCTGGCGGCCTGCGAAGGCAAGCTGGACGAGAAAACCTCAGAGTGGGACGAGCGTGCGTCTCTGGGCGTGGTGATTGCTGCAGGTGGCTATCCGGGGAACTACAGCACCGGAGATGAGATCCACGGCCTGCCGCTGGAAGAGATTGACGGCGCGAAGGTGTTCCACGCCGGTACGAAGCTGGCTGACGATGACCGCGTGCTCACCAACGGCGGCCGCGTGCTGTGTGCGACCGCGCTGGGCCAGACCGTGGCAGAAGCGCAGAAACGCGCCTATGCGCTGATGGCGGATATTCACTGGAACGGCAGCTTCAGCCGTCAGGATATCGGTTATCGTGCTATTGCGCGGGAGCAGGGGGAGTAATTTCCCCCTCACCCTGACCCTCTCCCTCAAGGGAGAGGGAACTTAAATCAAAAACTTTTCTCTGTCGGCTGCCAGGTGCAGAAGTCTTCGTTCGCCACCAGCAGCAGCTGAGAGCCTTCCGGCGCCTCAAGCCACGCCACGCTCACTTCCATAGACGAATGCCGCTGACGGCGCTGAATGTGTTCGGTTGCCCAGGATTCAAGCTCAGGCTTTACGGTCTGCCCTTCGCAGGTGGTCACCGTGCCATCGGCATGCCAGCGGCCCTGGCGCAGCACCACGCGGCCCTGGCGCAGCGCGTCGCTGGTCTGACGGAGCTGTTCGGCGCGGTAGCGGTAAAGGGCGACCTGATCGCTGGAAAGCTGCTGTTTCAATCCGCTGACTTCATGCTGCATAAAGCTCAGCTCGCCGTGGTCGTCGAAACGCACCTTCACGTGTTCAGGGGTCTTGCTGTAGATGTTCAGTTCAATCAGCGATAGCGCATCGCCCTGCCAGCGGTACTCTGCGGTCGAGGTGTTGCCGTTATGCCACGGGCTGAACGCGGTAAGCATATGGACTTCATCGCTGGAATCTTTGCGCCAGATCCTGACCGCGCCCTGGTTGTCAGCATAGCCGCTGGCGGTAAACGGGGGGAGTGAGGAATGATGGCTACAGGCAGACAGCAACAGTACGCCTGCCAGCGCGAGCGTGCCACGCCAGAATGACAAAAGGGGCGTTGCCGCCCCTTCGTTAAAACTGTTCACTGCCACGCGTCTTACTTAACTGCGTCTTTCAGTGCTTTACCAGAAACAAATGCCGGCACGTTAGCTGCGGCGATTTTGATTTCTTTACCGGTCTGCGGGTTGCGGCCAGTACGCTCAGCGCGGTGGTTCACTTTGAAGGTACCGAAACCAACCAGTTGTACAGCATCGCCTTCTTTCAGAGACTCAGTAATAGCAGCCAGGGTAGATTCCAGAGCAGCTTTAGCCTGCACTTTAGACAGATCAGCCTTGTCCGCAATTACATCAATCAGTTGAGTCTTGTTCATAAGTTATCCTTTCAATGTGTTTATCGCTTGCTAAGCATCGAGTGCGACGAAAATGCCAAAAAAGCACTCTCCTGCATACACGCACCGATAGCCACTTTTTTTCGCCCCCCAAATGTAGACCAGACGGGGGGCAGAAGGGAAGAGTCGAGGTGCGACAAAACAGGCGTTAAATCACGTTTTGTTGTCTCATTGGTTAAAAATTATACCAATATTGCTCTCACCGGCCTCACGCAGGTCCGCGCGCAGCCCTTTGATCAGCTCAATATCACGCTCTTCACACTCTGCCAGCAGGCGGAAAATCTCCCACTGAATATCCCATTCCTGTTCAACCGCCGGATTAGCACGTAGCTCTTCGTCGGTCATTTCACGGCCTTCCTGCGTCATTTCCAGCATCGCGACGGTCGTGATGGATGCCTTACTGACTTCAATGGCGTGCTCCAGCGTTTCACCGCTCAGACGGGAGTGGATCAGCTCGCTCAACGCCACGCAGGCGTCGATAGCCGGATAAACGCCGTACAGGTCGTAATCGTCCGCCGCCGGGATCGCCTCTTCCAGCTTTTCGAGCTGTGAATCGAAGTTCACCTTTGCGTCTTTCACCGTCAGCGTCTCCCAGATCAAATCCAGGATACGTCGATAAATCTGGCCTTCGCCAAACTCCGTTTGCTTACAGAACGCGGCATAGTTGGGATACATGCGCTCGCACAGGCAAGCCATAAACGTCACGTGCTGCCAGCTTTCCAGCTTCTCAAGGCGCAGATGAATCGGGTTTTGTAACATGATGATGTCTCGAATCGAAAATTAGCCGCAGTTTACCTGAATCACGGCTGAATTTCCTGCCAACGAATGAATGCCGGACGTGAAGAGGCAACGGCGTCAGCCCAGCGGGTTGGCTCCGGTAACCGATAGCCCTTCATGCAGCGCTGCACCCACGCCAGCGCGCTGTCCATGCTCACCCGGTGCCCGGTGGCGATAAACAGCGGATTACAGCGCGCTTTACTGCGCCAGACCCACGCCAACTGCTCGCCTTTATGGATAAGCGGCGCCAGCGCGCCCGGTTCGGCAGAAAGCGGCTCAAACGCGCCGCACAGGCGTTTTTTCGCCACGCCGATGGTCGGCACGTCCACCAGCAGACCAAAGTGGCTGGCGACGCCTAAGCGACGCGGATGGGAGATACCGTGCCCGTCAACAAACAGGAGGTCAGGTTTTTGCGAGAGTTGCTCCCACGCGGCCAGCAGCGCGGGGTATTCGCGGAAGGAGAGAAAGCCGGGAATATAGGGCATGGTGGTGGCGATACGCGCCACCTTGTACTCCACCAGCTCCAGCGACGGGTATTTCAGCACCACCATCGCCGCCCGCGTCACTTCACCGCCCTGCTCGAACCCGACGTCCGCCCCGCCAATGTACTGCGGGGGATCCTTATCCAGACGATCCTCGCGGATCACCGATGAAGCCAGTTCGATTTGCTGAGCGCGTAGCGACGCGAGATCCATAACCACTCCTTACTTGTGATACTGGGCAGAAAGCCGATGCACCGCCTCCACAAATACGCCTGCGTGTTCAGGCGGCACATCCTGATGAATGCCGTGGCCGAGGTTAAAGACGTGGCCTTCACCCTGGCCGAAACCAGACAGTATAGTCGACACTTCCTCTTCGATGCGGGCAGGCTGAGCATAGAGCATGGACGGATCCATGTTGCCCTGTAGCGCCACTTTGTCGCCCACGCGACGGCGCGCATCGGCAATATCGGTGGTCCAGTCGAGGCCCAGCGCGTCGCAGCCGGTGGCCGCCATCGCTTCCAGCCATTGGCCGCCGCCTTTCGTGAACAGCGTCACCGGCACGCGGCGACCGTCGTATTCACGCAGCAGGCCATCGACGATTTTGTGCATGTAGTACAGGGAGAACTGCTGATAATCGCGTCCGGTCAGCACGCCGCCCCAGGTGTCGAAAATCATCACCGACTGCGCACCCGCTTTAATCTGCGCATTGAGGTAGAGCGTAACGCTCTTCGCCAGCTTGTCGAGCAGCGCATGCAGCGCCAGCGGTTCGGCGTACATCATCTTTTTAATCATAGTGAAGGCTTTGCTGCTGCCGCCTTCAACCATGTAGGTGGCCAGCGTCCACGGGCTGCCGGAGAAGCCAATCAGCGGCACTTCGCCCTTCAGCTCGCGGCGAATGGTGCGCACGGCGTTCATCACGTAGCCCAGTTCGCCTTCCGGATCGGGGATCGGCAGCTTATCGACGTCGGCTTTGCTTTTGATCGGCGAGGTAAAGCGCGGGCCTTCGCCGGTTTCGAAATAGAGCCCCAGGCCCATCGCGTCCGGAATGGTAAGAATGTCCGAAAAGAGAATGGCGGCATCCAGCGGGAAGCGGCGCAGCGGCTGGAGCGTCACTTCACAGGCCAACTCGGCGTTTTTGCACAGCGACATAAAATCGCCCGCCTGCGCGCGCGTGGCTTTGTACTCTGGCAGATAGCGTCCCGCCTGGCGCATCATCCACACCGGGGTGACATCAACGGGCTGGCGCAGCAGCGCACGCAGATAACGATCGTTCTTCAGTTCGGTCATTTTGCAGTTCCTTATTGCGTCAGTCCGTCAGTGTAACACTACTCATACTCGGCCCGACAGATTGTCACGGTATCTTCTATCAGGCGACGCGCCACCGTTCCCGGAGGGGGTAACAGCGGTAAATTGTCGTAGCGGTACCAGTTCGCCTCCAGCAGCTCTTTCTGGTCGATAACAATCTCGCCGCTGTCATATTCCGCCATAAACGCGGTCATCAGAGACATCGGGAACGGCCACGGCTGGGAGGTCACGTAGCGCAGGTTCTTCACCTTGATGCTGCTCTCCTCCATCACCTCGCGCGCCACCGCCTGCTCCAGCGTTTCGCCGACTTCGACGAACCCGGCGAGGACGGTATGAATGCCGTTGCGATGACGGGTATGCTGCGCCAGCAGGATGGAATCATCACGGCGGATGGCGACGATGATGCACGGCGCGATTTGGGGGTAGTAGCGTTCACGGCAGTGGCCGCAGAGCAGCGCCCATTCGGTTTTGCTTGGGTGCATGGTGTGGCCGCAGTAACCGCAATATTTGTGCGAACGGTAAAACTCCGCCAGCTGTACGCCGCGCCCCGCCAGCTGGAACAGGCCGACGTCCAGATCTAACACCTGACGTACGGATCCCATATCCTGACGGCGCGCCTGTTGGATCAACCACACGGGATCGCCCTGCCACTCGCCGATCTTCAGCGCGGGCTGGCCCACCAGATCGAACGTTTCCGCGGTACCGTAGGGCAACTCTCCTGAGGGCAGCCATAATTTTTGTTCGTGGCTGACGATCCACCAACCCAGATCTGATTTTTCAATAATACGATCCATATCTATTGCACTACCTTCGCTTCACTGACATGTTGTTAGCATTGTGGTTACATTTTGGATAAGCAGATCCCATTCTAAACCTTATGGAGTCGACCATGTTAAACCAGCTGGAAAGCCTGACTGAGCGCGTTGGAGGAAGTAACACCCTGGTGGATCGCTGGCTACATGTGCGCAAGCATCTCCTTGTGGCGTATTACAATCTGGTCGGTCTTAAGCCTGGCAAAGAATCCTTTATGCGGCTGAACGAAAAAGCGCTGGATGATTTTTGTCAGAGCCTTGTCGACTACCTCTCCGACGGCCATTTCAACATTTATGAACGCATTATCCGCGAAATGGAAGGGACAACGCCGTATTTAGCGGCCAGCAAACTCTGTCCGCAGCTGGAAGCCAATACCCAGCAGATCATGGACTATTACGATTCCACACTCGAGAACGCCATCGATCACGATAACTATCTTGAGTTCCAGCAGGCGCTGTCCGACCTGGGCGAAGCGCTGGAAGAGCGATTCACGCTGGAAGATAAGCTCATCGCCCTCGTACTGGATAACAACCTGAATATCAGCAGCAGCGATAACGTTGCGCGCCCTGCTTGAGTTCTTAACCGTTAACGAGTAATTTACAACCAGTCGCCCCTCTGCGGAGGGGGATTTTTCTTGTCGGAGTGCCCAGTGTGTAAGCACGGGCTGAGACCGTTAATTCGGGATCCGCGGAACCTGATCAGGTTAATACCTGCGAAGGGAACAAGAGTCACGCTGCTGTTGTATCGCCCCTGGGGCGATCTCCTCTTGCTTCATCCGTCGTCTGACAAGCCATGTCCTTCACTTCTGGAATGAGCTATGTCTACAACAAAACTGACCCGCCGCGAACAGCGTGCACAGGCCCAACACTTCATCGACACCCTGGAAGGCACCGCTTTCCCGAACTCGAAACGCATCTACATCACCGGTTCACAGGCCGATATCCGCGTGCCGATGCGCGAAATCCAGCTCAGCCCGACTCTTATCGGCGGCAGCAAAGAGAACCCCCAATATGAAGACAACGAAGCCGTGCCGGTATACGACACCTCCGGCCCGTACGGCGATCCTGATGTTGCTATCAACGTCCAGCAAGGTCTGGCAAAGCTGCGCCAGCCGTGGATTGACGCGCGTAACGACTGCGAAGAACTGAGCGTGCGCAGCTCTGCGTACACCAAAGAACGCCTGGCCGACGACGGTCTGGACGAGCTGCGCTTTACCGGCCTGCTGACGCCAAAACGTGCCAGAGCGGGCAAATGCGTAACCCAGCTGCACTACGCGCGCCAGGGTATCGTCACGCCGGAGATGGAGTTCATCGCCATCCGCGAAAACATGGGCCGCGAGCGCATCCGCAGCGAAATATTGCGCCACCAGCATCCGGGTGAAGGCTTTGGTGCTCGCCTGCCGGAGAACATCACGCCGGAGTTTGTGCGTGACGAAGTGGCCGCCGGGCGCGCGATTATCCCCGCCAACATCAACCACCCGGAATCGGAGCCGATGATTATCGGCCGCAACTTCCTGGTGAAGGTTAACGCCAACATCGGCAACTCGGCGGTGACGTCATCCATCGAAGAAGAGGTGGAAAAGCTGGTCTGGTCCACGCGCTGGGGCGCGGACACGGTGATGGACCTCTCCACTGGCCGCTACATCCACGAAACCCGCGAGTGGATCCTGCGTAACAGCCCGGTGCCGATTGGCACCGTCCCGATTTATCAGGCGCTGGAGAAGGTCAACGGCATCGCCGAAAACCTCACCTGGGAAGCGTTCCGCGACACGCTGCTGGAGCAGGCGGAACAGGGCGTGGACTACTTCACCATCCACGCGGGCGTGCTGCTGCGCTACGTGCCGATGACGGCGAAACGTCTGACCGGCATCGTCTCGCGGGGTGGCTCCATCATGGCGAAATGGTGCCTGTCCCATCATCAGGAAAACTTCCTTTACGAGCACTTCCGCGAGATCTGCGAGATCTGCGCCGCGTACGACGTCTCCCTGTCGCTGGGCGACGGCCTGCGTCCTGGCTCCATCCGCGACGCCAACGACGAGGCGCAGTTTGCCGAGCTGCACACCCTGGGCGAGCTGACTAAAATCGCCTGGGAGTATGACGTGCAGGTGATGATTGAAGGCCCGGGCCACGTGCCGATGCAGATGATCCGCCGCAACATGACCGAGGAGCTGGAGCACTGCCACGAAGCGCCGTTCTACACTCTGGGGCCGTTGACCACAGATATCGCACCGGGCTACGACCACTTCACCTCCGGGATTGGCGCGGCGATGATCGGCTGGTTCGGCTGCGCCATGCTCTGCTACGTGACGCCGAAAGAGCACCTCGGCCTGCCCAACAAAGAGGACGTAAAGCAGGGACTGATTACCTATAAAATTGCCGCCCACGCGGCGGATCTGGCGAAAGGCCACCCGGGCGCGCAAATCCGCGACAACGCCATGTCCAAAGCGCGCTTTGAATTCCGCTGGGAAGACCAGTTTAACCTGGCGCTGGATCCGTTTACCGCCCGCGCCTACCACGACGAAACCCTGCCCCAGGAGTCGGGCAAGGTGGCGCACTTCTGCTCCATGTGTGGGCCAAAATTCTGCTCGATGAAAATCAGCCAGGAGGTGCGGGATTACGCCGCCGCGCAGACCATTGAAGTCGGTATGGCGGACATGTCGGAAACCTTCCGCGCCAGAGGCGGCGAAATTTACCTCAAAAAAGAGGAGGCGTAATGTACAAGCCCGATTTCCCCTCCGTGCCCTTTCGCTTAGGGCTTTACCCGGTGGTGGACAGCGTGGAGTGGATCGCCCGCCAGCTGGAGGCCGGCGTTCGCACCCTCCAGCTGCGCATCAAAGATAAGCGTGATGAAGAGGTGGAGGCCGACGTCGTCGCCGCCATCGCGCTGGGGCATCGCTACAATGCCCGCCTGTTTATCAACGACTACTGGCGGCTGGCCGTTAAGCACCGGGCGTACGGCGTGCATTTGGGTCAGGAGGATCTGGAAACCACCGATCTGAACGCCATTCGCCAGGCTGGCCTGCGCCTTGGCGTTTCAACACACGATGATATGGAAATCGACGTGGCGCTGGCGGCCCGCCCCTCCTACATCGCCCTCGGTCACGTTTTTCCGACGCAAACCAAGCAGATGCCTTCTGCCCCGCAGGGTCTGACGCAGCTGGCGAGCCACGTTAAGCGCCTTGCCGATTACCCGACCGTCGCCATCGGTGGAATCAGCCTTGAACGCGCCCCGGCGGTGCTGGAGACCGGCGTCGGCAGTATCGCCGTCGTCAGCGCTATCACCCAGGCGGCAGACTGGCGGTCCGCCACCGCGCAGCTTTTACAGCTGGCAGGAGCAGGCGATGAATGACCGCGATTTTATGCGCTACAGCCGCCAGATCCTGCTGGAGGATATTGCCATTGACGGGCAGCAAAAGCTGCTCGCCAGCCGGGTACTGATTGTCGGCCTGGGCGGATTAGGCGCGCCCGCCGCGCTGTATCTGGCCGGTGCGGGCGTGGGCACGCTGGTGCTGGCCGATGACGACGAGGTGCACCTCAGCAACCTGCAACGGCAAATCCTCTTCACGACTGAAGATGTTAACCAGCCTAAAGCGCAGATCACCCGGCAGCGGCTTAACCAGCTTAATCCGGATATCGAACTGATTGCGCTCCAGACGCGGCTTAGCGGAGACGAGCTGCAACGTGAAGTTGCCCTTGCCGACGCGGTGCTGGACTGCACGGACAACATGGCGACGCGTCAGGCGATTAACGCCGCCTGCGTGGCCACTAATACGCCGCTTATCACCGCCAGCGCGGTGGGGTTCGGTGGGCAGATAATGGTCCTGACCCCGCCGTGGGCGCAGGGCTGTTACCGCTGCCTGTGGCCGGACGAGGCTGAACCGGAGCGTAACTGCCGCACGGCAGGCATTCTTGGCCCGGTGGTGGGCGTGATGGGTACCCTTCAGGCGCTGGAGGCTATCAAGCTGCTCAGCGGCATGGAGACGGAACGCAACACGCTCCGGCTGTTCGACGCCCGCTCCAGCGGCTGGCGCCATCTGGCACTACACCGCGCCAGCCACTGCCCGGTATGCGGAGGCCACGATGCGCATTCTGTTTAACGATGAGCCGATGACGTGCGACGACGGTCTCACCGTTGCCGCCCTGCTCGACAAATTGCGCCAGCTCAAGCCGGGAACGGCGCTGGCGCTCAATCAACAGATCCTGCCGCGCGAGCAGTGGGAACTTCAGCAGGTCAATGAAGGCGACCAGATCCTGCTGTTTCAGGTTATCGCTGGGGGCTGAGATGTTACGTATTGCTGATAAAGTCTTTGATTCACATCTGTTTACCGGAACCGGCAAATTCGCCTCGCCGCAGCTGATGGTGGATGCTATTCGTGAAAGTGGCAGCCAGCTGGTGACGCTGGCGATGAAGCGCGTGGATCTGCGCCAGCACAACGATGCCATACTTGCGCCGCTACTGGAGGCAGGCGTGACGCTGCTGCCCAACACCTCCGGCGCGAAAACGGCCGAGGAGGCGATTTTCGCCGCACAGCTGGCGCGGGAAGCGCTCGGTACCCGCTGGCTGAAGCTGGAAATTCACCCGGATGCCCGCTGGCTGCTGCCCGACCCTATCGAGACCCTGAAAGCCGCAGAAAAGCTGGTGCAGCAGGGGTTTACCGTTCTGCCTTACTGCGGCGCGGATCCCGTGCTGTGTAAGCGTCTGGAAGAGGTCGGCTGCGCCGCCGTCATGCCGCTGGGGGCGCCCATTGGCTCCAATCAGGGGCTGGAAACCCGCGCGATGCTGGAGATCATCATCGAGCAGGCGACCGTGCCGGTGGTGGTGGATGCGGGGATCGGCGTGCCCAGCCATGCCGCGCAGGCGCTGGAAATGGGGGCCGACGCGGTGCTGGTGAATACCGCCATTGCGGTGGCCGACGACCCGGTCATGATGGCGCGTGCGTTTCGTCTCGCCGTGGAGGCTGGCGTACTGGCCAGAGAGTCCGGCCCCGGCTCGCGCAGTTTTCAGGCACAGGCCACCAGCCCGCTGACCGGTTTTCTGGAGGCGATCTCATGAGCACGTTTACCGAGCGCTGGCGCGAGCTTAACTGGGACGATATTGCCCTGCGCATCAACAGCAAAACGACTGCTGACGTCGAGCGCGCGCTGAATGCCCGTCATCTGAACCGGGAGGATTTAATGGCCCTGCTCTCGCCGGCGGCCAGCGCCTACCTTGAACCAATGGCGCAGCGCGCCCAGCGCCTCACCCGGCAGCGGTTTGGCAATACGGTGAGCTTCTACGTCCCGCTCTATCTTTCGAACCTGTGCGCCAACGACTGTACCTACTGTGGTTTTTCCATGAGCAACCGCATCAAGCGGAAAACGCTCGATGAAGAGGAGATCGCACGCGAGTGTGCTGCTATTCGTGAAATGGGGTTCGAACATCTTCTGCTGGTCACGGGCGAGCATCAGGGGAAAGTGGGAATGGACTATTTCCGCCAGCATCTGCCTGCGATACGTCGGGAGTTTGCGTCGTTGCAGATGGAGGTTCAGCCCCTGTCGCAGGACGAGTATGCGGAGTTAAAAACACTCGGGCTGGACGGCGTTATGGTCTATCAGGAAACCTACCACGAGGCGACGTACGCGCGGCATCACCTGAAAGGAAAGAAGCAGGATTTTTTCTTCCGGCTGGAAACGCCGGACAGGCTGGGCCGCGCCGGGATCGACAAAATCGGGCTGGGTGCGCTAATTGGGCTTTCCGATAGCTGGCGGGTAGATTGCTACATGGTGGCAGAACATCTGCTGTGGCTGCAACAGCACTACTGGCAGACCCGATACTCCATCTCCTTCCCACGCCTGCGCCCCTGCGCAGGCGGCATTGAACCGGCTTCGCTGATGGATGAACGCCAGCTGGTGCAGACCATCTGCGCGTTTCGCCTGCTCGCCCCGGAAGTGGAGTTATCGCTCTCAACGCGTGAATCTCCGGCGTTTCGCGATCGCGTCATCCCGCTGGCGATTAACAACGTCAGCGCGTTTTCCAAAACGCAGCCGGGCGGGTATGCAGACGATCATCCGGAGCTTGAGCAGTTTGCACCGCATGACGGACGGCGTCCGGAAGCCGTTGCCGCCGCCCTGACGGCACAGGGTTTACAGCCTGTCTGGAAAGACTGGGACAGCTGGCTGGGAAGAGCCTCGCAATGACGATTTAACGCACTGCAACACGGTAGAAAATTATCGAGGCGTTACGGAAAGGTAAAACCGGATGATTGTCAGCGATCGTCCGGTTTTTTATTGTCATCAGGTCAGCAACGGATGCTGACCAGGGCGAAAAGCTTCTTCCTCGTTTCGCCCTGCCTCCGATTCCGTGCATAAGAGGGGCGCAAAAGTATGGATAAGGAATTTCTTAGTGATTCTTAAGATAAATCATCTCGCCTGAAATCGTGTTCCGTATAATTCACCGCTAACCGCAGGACAGCGACTATGCTGAGAGGATATCGGCAGACGAAAAATATTCACCATCAGGATCGATGTACAACTCATGGCACTTCACAGCAAAAAGCTCTCTTTCACCCGACCCATTATGCTCAGCTTCGCGGGGATTCTGTGCAGTTTTGCGCTGATCGCGGTCGTGGTAACTCTTTCACAACGAAAGGATTTCCTTGAGGACTATCATAAGATTAATGGCAATTTCACCCATAACCTTGCGGTGAACTACACCGAGTCAATCCTGCGTGAAAACGACTATATCCTGGGCCGCTCCGCGATGTATTTTGCACGCGATGACAGGCTAAACGAGACCCTCAACGTCAACCCGACGCAAGGGCTGCAGATGATGATGCATTTGCAAAACCTGATGCCGACCGTGTCATCCATCTCGCTGGTAGACACGCAGGGACATTATCTGCGCGCGCCGGAAGTGCTCCAGACGGAAAAGAGTAAAACCTTCGATCCCCGGACGCGTCCGTGGTTTGTCGCCCATGCTGAAGCCAGTATATTCAGCCACTACACCCGTCCCTATATGGACTACTTCAACGGTCATCCGACGGTCACACTCTATAAACCGTTGATTTCACCAGAAGGTCGACTTAAAGGTACGATTGCGTTTCATCTCGACTTAACGTCAATGGGCTACACCCTGCGTCAGATGGTCGCCCCTGTTCAGGGGGAATTCTTCGTCGTCGAACGCGATGGCGCCGTCGTGCTGCACCCTGATACGGGCGCGCTTTTCAAACAGTACGTTAGCGAAGCGCTGATGGATAAAATGACCAGCGGCGAAGGCCACCTTTACGATAAGAAAACCGACGCCTGGTATTACTACTACTCATTTACCAATCCGGACTGGTTTGTCATCTACAGGGTCTCTGGCGCAACGCTTACCGATATCACCCGACACGAAACGACAATCGTAGGCTGGGGTTTCGCGCTGGCGGCCATCATTATCATTCTCTTCGGCCTCTATCTGCGTCATGCCTCGCGTACCGTGTTGATGACCATTATCAATGCGATCAAAACGGGCGATGTGAGCCAGGCGCCGCGTCTGGAAGCGATGCTGAGCCGCACCATTCAGTCCAATAAAGAGCGTGAGATGGCGTATGTTCGTCAGGCCACTCACGATGCGCTGACCGGCTGCAAAAACCGCCGTGCGTTCGATAACGATGTGGAGGAATTATTAAATGCCCACCAGCCTTTCGCGATGGCGCTGGTTGATATTGATAACTTCAAGTCAATTAACGACACGTGGGGACACCTGAGCGGCGACATTGTCCTGCGTAACGTGGCGCGCGAGGGGATCCAGATAATGCAGCCCCACCACGTCTCGGTCTATCGCTACGGTGGTGAAGAGTTCGCGGTAATTTTCCAGGCCGAGCAGATCGCTGCCGCATTTTCATTGCTTGACGCATGGCGCACCGCCGTTGAAAGACGCGCATGGCGGGAAGAAAATCTGCACGTCACGTTCAGCGCGGGTCTGGGTGAATGGCATTTCGAACCGCTGGAACAATTTGTAGGTAGCGTTGATAACGCGCTCTACAGTGCTAAAAAGCAGGGAAAAAACCGTATTGTTCGCACTGCCGTCGGCTGACTTTCTCTGTTACTCGAAGAATTGTAACCGGTTTCAGAAAAATGCCGCTTTCTTTGTGATGCCTGACACACAATCGCGGTAAAGCGGTTGTTGAAGCTCTCTGCGCAGGATAATTATCAATAAACACATGTAGATCGAGGCTGATTATGAAGAACATCGTTTTATGCTGTGCAGCGGGAATGTCAACCAGCATGCTGGTTCAACGTATGAAAGATGCCGCGCAGAAAAAAGGGGTTGAAGTCACCATTAAAGCCGTTCCGGTTGCGGAGTTTAAAGACAATATCGCGACGGCCGACATCGTATTACTGGGGCCACAGGTCAAATACGAGCAGGCTAAACTGCAGGCACAGGCCGACCCTCTGGGTAAAAAGGTCGCGGTGATCGACATGATGGATTACGGCATGATGAAAGGCGATGCCGTACTGGAAAAAGCGCTTAAACTGCTGGAGTCATAATGGAAGACTTAGAAACCACAATCATGGAACTGCTGGTCAACGCCGGTGCGGCCCGCAGTGCGGCCCTGACGGCTCTGCAGATGGCGCGTAAAGGTGAGTTTGACGAAGCTGAAAAAGCGATGGAAGAATCCCGCGAATATGTGAAGCACGCGCATACGATCCAGACGCAGCTTATTGGACTTGACGAAGGGACCGGGAAACTGCCTGTTAACCTAATCACCGTTCATTCTCAGGACCACCTGATGAACGCAATGGTTATTCAGGATCTGGCGGGCGATATGATTGAGCTTTATCGACGCATCCCGTTAGTGAATTGAAGAAATGCAGATATAAAAAAACCCGCCGAGGCGGGTTTTTTATTTACGGCATCAACGATTACTCGTTGTCGGAACCGCCCAGACCTGCGTTCAGCAGTTCTGCCAGGCTCGCGGATGCATCTTCAGCAGTAACCTGCGGTGCTGCTGGCAGTTCGCCCGCAGCGCGACGACGCATACGATCCTGATGGTACGCATAACCGGTACCGGCAGGGATCAGACGACCCACGATGACGTTCTCTTTCAGACCGCGCAGTTCATCACGTTTACCTGCAACAGCGGCTTCGGTCAGGACACGAGTCGTTTCCTGGAACGATGCTGCGGAGATGAAGGACTCGGTTGCCAGAGACGCTTTGGTGATACCCAGCAGATCGCGTGCGAAGGTCGCACCGATTTTGCCGTTCGCTTCCAGATCGCGGTTAGCGATCTTAACGCGTGAGTATTCAACCTGCTCGCCTTCCAGGAAGTCGGAGCTGCCCGCGTTTTCGATGGTTGCTTTACGCAGCATCTGACGAACGATAACTTCGATGTGCTTATCGTTAATCTTAACGCCCTGCAGGCGGTATACGTCCTGTACTTCGTTAACAATGTAACGAGTAACAGCATGCACACCACGCAGACGCAGGATGTCGTGCGGCGCTTCTGGACCGTCGGAAACCACGTCACCACGTTCTACACGTTCGCCTTCGAACACGTTGAGCTGACGCCACTTAGGAATCATCTCTTCGTACGGCTCGCTGCCATCTACTGGGGTGATAACCAGACGGCGCTTACCTTTAGTCTCTTTACCGAAGGAGATGATCCCGCTGATTTCAGCCAGGATTGCAGGCTCTTTCGGACGACGTGCTTCGAACAGGTCCGCAACGCGTGGCAGACCACCGGTGATGTCCTTGGTACCGCCGGATTCCTGAGGAATACGCGCCAGGGTGTCACCAGAGCTGATCTGTACGCCATCTTCCAGCTGTACAATCGCTTTACCTGGCAGGAAGTACTGCGCAGGCATATCGGTACCCGGGATCAGAACATCGTTACCCTGAGCATCAACGATTTTCAGTGCAGGACGCAGATCTTTACCGCCGGTAGTACGTTCAGCAGAATCCAGAACCACCAGAGAAGACAGACCGGTCAGCTCGTCGGTCTGACGAGTAATGGTCTGGCCGTCGATCATGTCAGTAAAGCGGATGAAACCACTTACTTCGGTGATTACCGGCATGGTGTGTGGATCCCAGTTTGCAACGGTTTCACCGCCGGCAACCTGCTCGCCATCACCTTTCGCCATAACCGCACCGTAAGGCACTTTATAGCTCTCTTTGGTACGACCGAATTCGTCGATCAGCTTCAGCTCGGTGTTACGAGAGGTCACAACCAGCTTGCCTGCGGAGTTAACAACAGACTTCGCGTTGCTGAGCTTGATGCTACCTTTGTTTTTCACCTGAATGCTGGATTCAGCAGCCGCACGAGATGCCGCACCACCGATGTGGAACGTACGCATCGTCAGCTGTGTACCCGGCTCACCGATGGACTGTGCCGCGATAACGCCGATGGCTTCACCTTTGTTGATGATGTGGCCACGCGCCAGGTCACGACCGTAGCAGTGTGCACACACACCAAAGTCGGTGTCACAGGATACAACGGAACGCACTTTCACAGAGTCAACAGAGTTCGCTTCCAGCAGGTCACACCACTGTTCGTGCAGCAGGGTGTTGCGTGGAACCAGAATGTCTGCAGTGCCCGGCTTCAGAATGTCTTCCGCGGTCACACGACCCAGTACGCGATCGCGCAGCGGCTCTTTAACATCACCACCCTCGATAACCGGGGTCATGGTGATACCTTCGAGGGTGCCACAATCGTCTTCGGTCACAACCAGATCCTGCGCAACGTCAACCAGACGACGCGTCAGATAACCGGAGTTCGCTGTCTTCAGTGCGGTATCCGCCAGACCTTTACGCGCACCGTGCGTGGAGATGAAGTACTGGAGTACGTTCAGACCTTCACGGAAGTTCGCGGTGATTGGCGTTTCGATGATGGAGCCATCTGGCTTCGCCATCAGACCACGCATACCTGCCAGCTGACGAATCTGTGCTGCAGAACCACGCGCACCGGAGTCGGCCATCATGTAGATGCTGTTGAAGGAAACCTGCTGCTCTTCGACGCCGTCACGGTTAATCACGGTTTCGGTTTGCAGGTTATCCATCATCGCTTTGGATACACGATCGTTCGCCGCTGCCCAGATATCGATAACTTTGTTGTAGCGTTCGCCCGCGGTTACCAGACCAGACTGGAACTGCTCCTGGATCTCAGCAACTTCAGCTTCCGCTTCAGAGATGATCTCGTGTTTCTTCTCTGGGATGACCATGTCATCGATACCAACAGATGCACCTGAACGCGCTGCATAAGCAAAGCCGGTATACATAGTCTGGTCAGCGAAGATAACGGTCGGCTTCAGACCCAGAATGCGGTAACAGGTGTTCAGCATTTTGGAGATCGCTTTCTTGCCCAGCGCCTGGTTGACGATGGAGAAAGGCAGACCTTTCGGTACGATCATCCAAAGAATGGCACGGCCAATGGTCGTGTCTTTCAGGCTGGTCTTCGCAACGAATTCGCCGTTTGCATCTTTTTCGTATTCGGTGATACGCACTTTAACGCGCGCATGCAGAGAGGCCAGGCCAGCGCGATAAATACGCTCAGCTTCTTTCGGGCCAGTCAGCACCATGCCTTCGCCTTTGGCGTTAACACAGTCACGGGTCATGTAGTACAGACCCAATACAACGTCCTGAGAAGGAACGATAATTGGTTCACCGTTCGCTGGAGACAGGATGTTGTTGGTAGACATCATCAGCGCACGCGCTTCAAGCTGGGCTTCCAGCGTCAGCGGTACGTGAACAGCCATCTGGTCACCATCGAAGTCGGCGTTATAGGCCGCACAAACCAGCGGGTGCAGCTGGATAGCTTTACCTTCGATCAGGACTGGCTCAAATGCCTGGATACCCAGACGGTGCAGGGTTGGTGCACGGTTCAGCAGTACCGGGTGTTCGCGGATAACTTCGTCCAGGATATCCCAAACGACAGCTTCTTCACGCTCAACCATTTTCTTAGCGGCTTTGATGGTGGTGGCCAGGCCACGCAGCTCCAGCTTGCCGTAGATGAACGGTTTGAACAGCTCCAGTGCCATTTTCTTCGGCAGACCGCACTGATGCAGACGCAGGTATGGACCTACGGTGATTACAGAACGACCGGAGTAGTCAACACGCTTACCGAGCAGGTTCTGACGGAAACGACCCTGCTTACCTTTGATCATGTCGGCCAAAGATTTCAGAGGACGCTTGTTAGAACCGGTGATCGCACGACCGCGACGACCGTTATCCAGCAGGGCATCTACCGCTTCCTGCAGCATACGTTTTTCGTTGCGTACGATGATGTCCGGCGCAGCCAGATCCAGCAGACGTTTCAGACGGTTGTTACGGTTGATTACGCGACGATACAGATCGTTCAGATCTGACGTTGCGAAACGACCGCCATCCAGCGGAACCAGCGGACGCAGATCTGGCGGCAGAACCGGCAGAACGGTCAGGATCATCCACTCTGGTTTGTTACCAGACTGAACGAACGCTTCCAGCAGTTTGATACGCTTGGTCAGCTTTTTACGCTTGGTTTCGGAGTTGGTTTCGTTCAGCTCTTCACGCAGCTGCTCGCACTCCTGCTCCAGATCCATGCTCTTCAGCAGGGCCTGAATAGCTTCCGCACCCATCTTCGCGTCGAATTCGTCACCGAACTCTTCCAGCGCGTCCAGATACTGCTCTTCAGTCAGGATCTGGTGACGTTCCAGGTTCGTCATCCCGCCTTCGATAACTACATAAGATTCGAAGTACAGTACACGTTCGATATCGCGCAGCGGCATATCCAGCAGCAGACCGATACGGGACGGCAGAGATTTCAGGAACCAGATGTGAGCAGTTGGAGACGCCAGCTCGATGTGGCCCATACGCTCACGGCGTACTTTAGTCTGGGTCACTTCAACGCCGCACTTCTCACAGATCACACCGCGGTGTTTCAGGCGCTTGTACTTACCGCACAGGCACTCGTAGTCTTTTACTGGCCCGAAAATACGCGCACAGAAAAGGCCGTCACGCTCAGGTTTGAACGTACGGTAGTTGATGGTTTCCGGCTTTTTAACTTCACCGAAAGACCATGAACGGATCATGTCTGGCGAAGCCAGAGCAATTTTGATCGCATCAAACTCTTCGGTTTTAGTCTGCGCTTTCAGAAACTTTAATAAATCTTTCACGGATTTGCTCCCGTCGGAGTTAGCACAATCCGGTGCCGGGGGTTAACCCGGCACCAGTGACCTGTTTGAGCGAGAATTACTCGTCTTCCAGTTCGATGTTGATACCCAGCGAACGAATCTCTTTCAACAGTACGTTGAAGGATTCTGGCATGCCTGGTTCCATCTGATGGTTGCCGTCCACGATGTTTTTATACATCTTGGTACGACCGTTCACGTCATCAGACTTAACGGTGAGCATTTCCTGCAGGGTGTATGCCGCGCCGTATGCTTCCAGCGCCCACACTTCCATCTCCCCGAAGCGCTGACCACCGAACTGTGCCTTACCACCCAGCGGCTGCTGAGTAACCAGGCTGTAAGAACCGGTAGAACGAGCGTGCATCTTGTCGTCGACCAGGTGGTTCAGTTTCAGCATGTACATGTAACCTACGGTTACTGGACGCTCAAACTGTTCACCGGTACGGCCGTCAAACAGCGTAATCTGACCAGACGTTGGCAGACCACCCAGTTGCAGCAGCTCTTTAATTTCAGCTTCTTTTGCACCGTCGAATACCGGCGTTGCAATTGGCATACCTTTGCGCAGGTTCTCTGCCAGACGCAGCACTTCTTCATCGCTGAAGGTGTTCAGGTCGACTTTCTGACGCACGTCGGTACCCAGATCGTAGGCACGCTGGATGAATTCGCGCAGTTTCGCGACTTCCTGCTGCTGTTTCAGCATGGCGTTGATCTTGTCGCCGATACCTTTCGCAGCCATACCCAGGTGGGTTTCCAGGATCTGACCAATGTTCATACGAGACGGTACGCCCAGTGGGTTCAGTACGATATCTACCGGCGTACCGTTAGCATCGTGCGGCATATCTTCGATCGGGTTGATCTTAGAGATAACACCCTTGTTACCGTGACGACCTGCCATCTTATCACCAGGCTGGATCTGACGTTTAACGGCCAGATACACCTTAACAATCTTCAGCACGCCAGGTGCCAGATCGTCGCCCTGAGTGATTTTGCGGCGTTTCGCTTCGAGTTTTTTCTCGAACTCGTGTTTCAGTTCGTCATACTGCTCAGCCAGCTGTTCCAGCTGATTTTGTTTCTCTTCGTCGGTCAGGCCGAGTTCCAGCCAGCGATCGCGTGGCAGTTTGTCGAGCTTCTCAGCTTCAACGCCACCGGCAACCAGCACCGCATAGATACGGCTGAACAGACCTGCTTCGAGGATCTGCAGTTCTTCAGACAGGTCTTTCTTAGCCTGTTTGAGCTGCATCTCTTCGATTTCCAGCGCACGCTTATCTTTCTCAACGCCATCACGAGTGAAGACCTGAACGTCGATAACCGTACCGGAAACACCGTTTGGTACGCGCAGAGAAGAGTCTTTAACGTCAGACGCTTTCTCACCGAAGATAGCACGCAGCAGTTTCTCTTCTGGGGTCAGCTGGGTTTCACCTTTCGGCGTCACCTTACCTACCAGAATGTCGCCGCCGGTCACTTCCGCACCGATGTAAACAATACCGGATTCATCCAGCTTGGAGAGCGCAGCTTCACCCACGTTAGGGATGTCGGCAGTGATCTCTTCTGGCCCCAGCTTGGTGTCACGGGACACACAGGCCAGTTCCTGAATATGGATGGTGGTGAAACGATCTTCCTGAACCACACGCTCGGAGACGAGGATGGAGTCTTCGAAGTTGTAACCGTTCCACGGCATGAACGCTACGCGCATGTTCTGACCGAGCGCCAGTTCACCGAGGTCGGTGGACGGACCGTCTGCCAGCACGTCGCCGCGCTCAACTGGCTCACCCAGAGATACGCAAGGCATCTGGTTGATACAGGTGTTCTGGTTAGAACGGGTGTATTTGGTCAGGTTGTAGATGTCGATACCCGCTTCGCCCGGATACATCTCGTCTTCGTTAACTTTGATAACGATACGGGATGCGTCAACGTACTGAACGGTACCGCCACGCTTAGCAACTGCAGTAACACCGGAGTCAACGGCAACAGCACGTTCCATACCGGTACCAACCAGCGGCTTATCAGCACGCAGAGTTGGAACGGCCTGACGTTGCATGTTCGCACCCATCAATGCACGGTTGGCGTCATCGTGTTCCAGGAACGGGATCAGGGACGCACCGACGGATACCACCTGCTGGGTGGATACGTCCATGTAGTCAACCTGGTCGCGGCTGAACAAGCTGGATTCGCCTTTGCTACGGCAGGTAACCAGATCTTCTACAAAGTGGCCTTCGTCATCCAGGTTGGAGTTCGCCTGAGCGATAACGTAGTTGCCTTCTTCGATAGCAGACAGGTAATGAATTTCGTCGGTAACCACACCGTCGGTCACTTTACGATACGGGGTCTCAAGGAAACCGTATTCGTTCGTCTGTGCGTACACGGACAGGGAGTTGATCAGACCGATGTTTGGACCTTCAGGCGTTTCGATTGGACACACGCGACCGTAGTGAGTCGGGTGTACGTCTCGAACTTCAAAGCCTGCACGTTCACGGGTCAGACCGCCTGGGCCGAGTGCAGAGATACGACGTTTGTGCGTGATCTCAGACAGCGGGTTGTTCTGGTCCATGAACTGGGACAGCTGGCTGGAACCGAAGAACTCTTTCACTGCTGCAGAAATCGGCTTGGCGTTGATCATATCCTGAGGCATCAGGGTATCCAGATCGCCCAGAGACAGACGCTCTTTCACCGCACGCTCTACACGTACCAGGCCAACGCGGAACTGGTTTTCCGCCATTTCGCCAACGGAACGGATACGACGGTTGCCGAGGTGGTCGATATCGTCCACTTCGCCTTTACCGTTACGGATATCGATGAGCTTCTTCATCACTTCGATGATGTCGTCTTTGCTCAGGATACCGGAACCTTCGATCTCGTCGCGCAGCAGAGAACGGTTGAACTTCATACGACCTACCGCGGACAGATCGTAGCGGTCTTCGGAGAAGAACAGGTTCTCGAACAGGCTTTCAGCCGCTTCGCGAGTTGGTGGCTCACCAGGGCGCATCATGCGGTAGATTTCTACCAGCGCGCTCAGACGATCGTTGGTTGGGTCGACGCGTACAGTCTCAGAGATGTACGGACCGTGGTCCAGATCGTTGGTGAACAGCGTTTCGATACGTTTGTGGCCAGACTGGCTCAGCTTAGCCAGCAGATCCAGGCTCAGCTCCATGTTCGCCGGGCAGATCAGCTCGCCAGTTGATTCATCAACGTAATCTTTCGCGGCTACTTTTCCTGCAATGTATTCAACCGGAACTTCGATGTGTTTGATATCATCTTTTTCCAGCTGGCGGATGTGGCGCGCGGTGATACGGCGACCTTTTTCCACATACACTTTGCCGTCGGCTTCGATGTCGAACGACGCGGTCTCACCACGCAGACGTTCCGGCACCAGCTCCATCTGCAGCTTGTTGTCGCGGATTTCAAAGATCACTTTCTCAAAGAACAGGTCCAGGATCTGCTCAGTGGTATAGTTCAGTGCACGCAGAATGATGGTTGCAGGCAGTTTACGACGACGGTCGATACGGACAAACAGGTTGTCTTTTGGATCGAACTCGAAGTCCAGCCATGAACCACGGTAAGGAATGATGCGTGCGTTATACAGTACTTTACCGGAAGAGTGTGTTTTACCTTTATCGCTGTCGAAGAAGACGCCCGGGCTACGATGCAGCTGGGAAACGATAACACGCTCAGTACCGTTGATAACGAAAGTACCGTTGTCTGTCATGAGTGGAATCTCACCCATGTAGACTTCTTGTTCTTTAATGTCTTTTACGGTGCCTTCCGGCGCTTCGCGCTCGTAGATCACCAGACGCAGTTTTACGCGCAGCGGTGCGGAATAGGTCACGCCACGGATCTGACATTCCTGAACGTCAAACACCGGTTCGCCAAGGCGGTAGCTGACGTACTGCAGCTCGGAGTTACCGCTGTAGCTCTGAATCGGGAACACGGAACGGAAGGCTGCTTCCAGACCGTACTGCCCTTCAGGATCTTGCTCGATAAACTTCTGGAACGAGTCAAGCTGGATAGAAAGGAGATATGGAATGTCCAGAACTTGTGGACGTTTACCAAAATCCTTACGAATACGTTTTTTCTCGGTATAGGAGTAAACCATAGGGTTCCTCAGCTCGCTGACAAGTCGACCCATCTGTCCGACGAAGGGACAGTTTGTGCAACACCATTTTGTGGACCGGAAAATTGAATACTTTCCGCAATACCTGTTGCTATCACGCTTAAACCATTTCATTGCGATTTACACAGAGCGAGCACCCTGTCGCAGTATATTAAGTCGTCGATAGAAACAAGCATTGTCAGGACAATCAGCAGTCAAACAGTGTGAAATGCTACTGATGCCTTACAGCGCAAAAAGGCTGGTGACTAAAAAGTCACCAGCCATCAGCCTAATTGCTTAGGCTGCAACCAGAAAAGTTGGCTTATTTAACTTCAACTTCAGCGCCAGCTTCTTCCAGAGATTTTTTCAGTGCTTCTGCGTCGTCTTTGCTCACGCCTTCTTTCAGCGCAGCTGGAGCAGATTCTACCAGGTCTTTAGCTTCTTTCAGACCCAGGCCAGTTGCGCCACGTACTGCTTTGATAACAGCAACTTTGTTCGCGCCAGCAGCTTTCAGAATTACGTCGAATTCAGTTTTTTCTTCAGCAGCTTCAGCCGGGCCAGCAGCTACAGCTACAGCAGCAGCAGCAGAAACACCGAATTTTTCTTCCATTGCAGATACCAGCTCTACAACGTCCATTACGGACATAGCTGCAACTGCTTCAATGATTTGATCTTTAGTGATAGACATTTAAATTGTTCCTGAAAATCAGAATAAGTTTATACGTAAGCAAATGCTTTATAAAGATAACTGCGATTAAGCAGCTTCTTTCGCATCGCGTACAGCAGCCAGAGTGCGAACCAGTTTGCCAGCCGCAGCTTCTTTCATGGTTGCCATCAGGCGTGCAATTGCTTCTTCGTAGGTCGGCAGGGTTGCCAGGCGATCGATTTGCGATGCCGGGATCAACTCACCTTCAAAGGCTGCAGCTTTGACCTCAAATTTTGCATTCGCTTTCGCGAACTCTTTGAACAGACGAGCAGCAGCGCCCGGGTGTTCCATAGAGTATGCAATCAGGGTCGGACCAACAAACGTGTCTTTCAGGCACTCGAACTGAGTACCTTCAACTACGCGACGCAGCAGGGTGTTACGAACAACACGCATGTATACGCCAGCTTCACGACCTGCTTTACGCAGTTCAGTCATTTTGTCTACAGTAACGCCACGGGAATCCGCAACTACTGCAGACAGCGCGCCTTTGGCTACTTCGCTGACTTCAGCAACAATCGCTTGTTTGTCTTGAAGATTTAAAGCCATTAGCTTTGCTCCTGGATGTTTGCCGGAACTCATGTTCCGGAACTCACTTCACTCAACCCAACGGGAAGAGCGTCTTAATACGGTGAGCAGAAACAAGCCAGAGTATTAAAAATAATCTTAGCGTTCTGTCACCGTCTACGCAGGGGATTAAGTTTCTTGCGAAACACCTGCGGTCTTCGACGGAGGCCTGGATAGGCCAGGCTCCAACGAACAAATCTTTTAGCCGCTAACTTTCGTTAGCAAACGTGGGGGTAAGATTGTAGACAAAATCACCGCCCACGTAAAGGCATTAGTTTGCAGCAGCGCTCAGGCCAGCCTGGTCAACTGCAACACCTGCACCCATGGTGGTGGAGATGCTAACTTTCTTGATGTACACGCCTTTCGCCTGAGTTGGTTTAGCTTTTTTCAGCGCAACCAGCAGAGCTTCCAGGTTTTCTTTCAGTTTGTCAGCGTCAAAGTCCACTTTACCGATGGTGGTGTGGATGATGCCGTTTTTGTCGTTACGGTAACGAACCTGACCTGCTTTAGCGTTCTTAACCGCTTCAGCAACGTTAGGGGTTACAGTACCCACTTTCGGGTTTGGCATCAGGCCGCGTGGACCCAGAACCTGGCCCAGCTGGCCAACAACGCGCATTGCATCTGGAGAAGCAATAACAACGTCAAAGTTCATCTCGCCTTTCTTGATCTGATCAGCCAGATCTTCCATACCTACCAGTTCAGCGCCGGCAGCTTTAGCAGCTTCAGCGTTTGCACCCTGAGCAAATACAGCTACGCGAACGGAACGGCCAGTACCGTGTGGCAGTACAGTTGCGCCACGAACGTTCTGATCGGATTTACGAGCATCGATGCCCAGGTTAACGGCAACGTCAACGCTTTCAACGAACTTAGCAGTCGCCAGTTCTTTCAGCAGAGCAATAGCTTCGTTGATGTCGTACTGTTTGGTCGCATCAACTTTGTCACGGATCACGGACATGCGCTTGGTCAGTTTAGCCATTTCTTAGTCCTCCACTACCAGGCCCATGGAACGTGCAGTACCTTCGATGGAGCGAGTCATCGCTTCAATGTCGGCACCAGTCATGTCGGCAGCTTTGGTCTGCGCGATTTCCTGCAGCTGAGCGCGGGAAATTTTACCCACTTTGTCTTTGTTCGGTTTACCGGAACCAGACTTGATACCAGCCGCTTTCTTCAGCAGAACTGCTGCTGGAGGGGTTTTGGTAACGAAAGTGAAAGAACGGTCAGCGTAAACAGTGATTACGACTGGGATTGGCAGACCTTTTTCCAGGGATTCAGTTTTTGCGTTGAACGCTTTACAGAATTCCATGATGTTCACACCCTGCTGACCCAGAGCTGGACCAACTGGTGGACTTGGGTTCGCCATACCAGCTGCAACCTGCAGCTTGACGTAGGCTTGTACTTTCTTAGCCATTCTAAAATCCTCTGATTGGGTAATAGCGCCTCAGGGAGGCTCCCCGTGAATAAAATTCGTTTTACGGGCAGGGACCCATAAAAACAAAAGGCGCGAAATTGTATTCCAATCCCGCGCCTTGTGCAACGATTAAATCGTCGCTTTTTTGATCGCTGCTTAGGCTTTTTCTACCTGGGCAAAGTCCAGCTCTACCGGGGTCGCACGACCGAAGATAGAAACAGAAACTTTCAGGCGGGACTTCTCATAGTCCACTTCTTCAACCACGCCATTAAAGTCAGCAAACGGACCGTCATTAACACGAACCATTTCACCCGGTTCAAACAGCGTTTTCGGACGCGGCTTATCACCCACCTGCTGCAGGCGGTTCATAATCGCATCAACTTCTTTGTCGCTGATTGGCGCCGGACGGTCAGACGTGCCGCCGATAAAGCCCATCACACGCGGCACGCTGCGCACCAGGTGCCAGCTCGCGTCGTTCATAACCATCTGAACCAGCACGTAACCCGGGAAGAATTTGCGCTCGCTTTTGCGACGCTGGCCGCCACGGATCTCAACCACTTCTTCGGTCGGAACCATAACTTCGCCAAACAACTCTTCCATGTTGTGTAATTTGATATGCTCACGCAGCGACGTTGCTACGCGGCCTTCAAAACCGGAAAACGCCTGAACGACGTACCAGCGCTTTTTAGGGGCTTCAGACATCTCAGAACCTCAGGCCAGTGATAAAGGATACCAGGCGAACCAGAATACCATCCAGTCCCCACAGGATCAGTGACATTACAGCGGTAACCGCCGCTACGATCAGCGTGGTGTGCAATGTTTCCTGGCGAGTCGGCCAAATGACCTTGCGGACTTCGGTACGCGCTTCGCGGGCAAACGCAACGGTCGCTTTGCCTTTTGTCGTCAACAGCGCGACACCACCCGCCGCAGCAATCAGAATTACCACTGCAAGCGCGCGTAGCGGCAGCATCATGTCACGATAAAGATAGTTGCCGACAATCGCCACAATCAGCAGCACGGCTACAACTACCCATTTCATCGCTTCCAGGCCGCGCCCGCTCCCTTGAGCTTCGGTATTCGCACTCATAAACCAACCTGTCAGAAGTATTCTACAAACATTTTCACCCCGCGAGTGCGAGGCAAACCAATCGAAATGCTATTCGCTTTTCGTATTATACGCTCTCCGCAGAGCCTGTCTCAGCAATGATTATGACAAAATTAATCACTGATGAGCCAGGTTCTGATGTGAAAGCGTGCAAAAAGGGCATCAAATGATGCCCTTTTATTGCGCATTGCGTCAAATGTTATCAGCGATTAGCCGAGAACTTTAGCAACAACGCCCGCGCCAACGGTACGGCCGCCTTCACGGATTGCGAAACGCAGACCGTCGTCCATCGCGATTGGGTGGATCAGAGTCACAACCATCTTGATGTTGTCGCCTGGCATTACCATCTCTACGCCTTCTGGCAGTTCGATGGTACCGGTCACGTCAGTTGTACGGAAGTAGAACTGTGGACGGTAGCCTTTGAAGAACGGAGTATGACGGCCGCCTTCGTCTTTGGACAGGATGTACACTTCAGATTCGAACTTGGTGTGTGGCTTGATTGAGCCTGGCTTCGCCAGAACCTGACCACGTTCGATTTCTTCACGTTTGATACCACGCAGCAGAACACCAACGTTCTCACCAGCACGGCCTTCGTCCAGCAGTTTGCGGAACATTTCAACGCCAGTACAGGTAGACTTCGCAGTCTCTTTGATACCAACGATTTCAACTTCTTCACCAACTTTGATGATACCGCGCTCTACACGACCGGTAACAACGGTACCACGACCGGAGATGGAGAATACGTCTTCGATTGGCAGCAGGAATGGCTTGTCAATCGCACGCTCTGGTTCTGGGATGTAAGAATCCAGGAAGCCAGCCAGTTCGATGATTTTCGCTTCCCACTCAGCGTCGCCTTCCAGCGCTTTCAGCGCGGAACCACGAACGATTGGAGTGTCGTCGCCCGGGAAATCGTACTGAGACAGCAGTTCACGAACTTCCATCTCTACCAGTTCCAGCAGCTCTTCGTCATCAACCATGTCGCATTTGTTCAGGAACACGATGATGAAAGGAACGCCTACCTGACGACCCAGCAGGATGTGCTCACGAGTCTGAGGCATTGGGCCGTCAGTCGCAGCAACAACCAGGATCGCGCCGTCCATCTGCGCAGCACCGGTGATCATGTTTTTAACATAGTCGGCGTGGCCTGGGCAGTCTACGTGTGCGTAGTGGCGAGTCGGGGTGTCGTACTCAACGTGAGAGGTGTTGATGGTGATACCACGAGCTTTTTCTTCTGGTGCGTTATCGATCTGGTCGAATGCACGAGCAGAACCACCGTAGGTTTTAGCCAGAACGGTAGTGATTGCAGCGGTCAGCGTTGTTTTACCATGGTCAACGTGGCCGATAGTACCGACGTTAACGTGCGGTTTTGTACGTTCAAACTTTTCTTTAGACATCGATTGTCCCTCTAAGACACGGATAAATCGGTGATATCACCACATCAACCAGGCGAAATGCCTGAATTGTTGAATACAGTAAAATTGAAACAGAGAGAAACGGGAAGGAGAAGTGAAGTGGTGCTGATACCCAGAGTCGAACTGGGGACCTCACCCTTACCAAGGGTGCGCTCTACCAACTGAGCCATATCAGCACGTATTGGAGCGGGCAGCGGGAATCGAACCCGCATCATCAGCTTGGAAGGCTGAGGTAATAGCCATTATACGATGCCCGCATCCTGAAACTCGGCTACCCAGTTCTTTCTGTAACAAAAAAAGAGATTTCTCTCTTTTTCAGTTTGAGCTGGCTAATTTTTCCAACCAGCTCCGGCGGCATTTACGCTGCCAGAAAGTGGTGGTGGGGGAAGGATTCGAACCTTCGAAGTCTGTGACGGCAGATTTACAGTCTGCTCCCTTTGGCCGCTCGGGAACCCCACCGGACTTGATGGTGCCGACTACCGGAATCGAACTGGTGACCTACTGATTACAAGTCAGTTGCTCTACCTACTGAGCTAAGTCGGCATCAAGTAGCGCGCATTCTATGGATACCTGCGCGGTCATGCAACTAAAAATTTGCATAAAACGTTCTTTCGCTCACATTTTATGCGAACGCAGCGCTAAGCGATGTAAAAGTAGCCATTACGGGTCAAATAATCAACATACAGGCATGATTTACATCGCATACACCGTAGCGTGACGGCTTCCGCGTAACGCAGCGCTTTCCATCTTTTTTCTTATTATTCCCGCCATCTGGTGTTAACCTCCTGCCCATTGTCCAAAATTAACTGTGTGATGAGCCACGTCCCGGCAGCATAGCGCTGGCTCACTGAAGCATGCTTATGAGCAAAAAAGAGCAAACGTTAATGACGCCTTATCTTCACTTTAACCGCAGCCAGTGGGCTGCCCTGCGTGATTCCGTCCCTATGACGCTGACGGAAGGTGAAATCGCACGGTTAAAAGGGATAAACGAAGATCTGTCCCTGGAAGAGGTGGCAGAAATTTATCTCCCCCTCTCTCGCTTGCTTAACTTCTATATCAGCTCCAACCTGCGCCGTCAGGCGGTGCTGGAGCAGTTCCTCGGAACCAATGGTCAGCGCATTCCTTATATCATTAGTATTGCGGGCAGCGTGGCCGTGGGTAAAAGCACTACCGCACGCGTGCTGCAGGCGCTGCTGAGCCGCTGGCCGGAACACCGCAGCGTTGAGTTGATCACCACCGACGGCTTCCTGCACCCGAACGAGGTCTTAAAAGAACGCGGGCTGATGAAGAAGAAGGGCTTCCCGCTCTCTTATGATATGCACCGTCTGGTAAAATTTGTCTCTGACCTGAAATCTGGCGTGCCGCACGTCACGGCGCCGGTCTATTCACACCTGATTTACGACCGCATCCCGGATGGGGATAAAACGGTAGTCCAGCCGGATATCCTGATCCTTGAAGGTTTGAACGTGCTGCAAAGCGGCATGGACTATCCTCATGACCCGCATCATGTGTTCGTTTCGGATTTCGTCGATTTCTCTATCTATGTTGATGCGCCGGAAGATCTGCTGCAGAACTGGTATATCAACCGCTTCCTGAAGTTCCGCGAAGGGGCATTCACCGACCCGGACTCCTATTTCCACCACTACGCCCAGCTTTCTGAAGAAGAGGCCATTAATGTGGCCAGGGGGCTGTGGAATGAGATCAACTACGTGAACCTCAAAGAGAACATCCTCCCGACGCGCGAGCGTGCGAGCCTGATCCTCACCAAGAGCGAGAAGCACGCCGTCGACCAGATTCGCCTGCGAAAATAGTCAGGCAGACATAAAAAAAACCGGCTTAGCGCCGGTTTTTTTTCGTTATGCGTGCGGCTTCTCGCCATTTTCATCCTGATCGACCGCAAAGCAGGCAACCAGCTGACCGCCATAATCCTTCAGCTGCGGCTGAAGCTGGGTGCACGGGCCAAAGCGGCGGCTGCAGCGCGCGTTGAAGGCACACCCCGGCGGCGGATTCAGCGGACTTGGCAGTTCACCCGTCAGCTTAATGCGCTCGCGACGATCGTCCGGGTTCAGACGCGGCGTCGCAGACAGCAGCGCCTGGGTGTACGGATGACGAGGATTACTAAAGATCTGCTCTTTGGTCCCCTTCTCCACGCAGCGCCCCAGATACATCACCATCACTTCATCGGCAATATGCTCTACCACCGACAGGTCGTGAGAGATGAACACATAAGACAGCCCCAGATCCTGCTGGAGATCCATCATCAGGTTCAGCACCTGCGCGCGCACGGACACGTCGAGCGCCGAAACCGGCTCATCGGCAATCACTACGTCCGGATCGAGCATCAGCCCGCGGGCGATGGCGATACGCTGACGCTGGCCGCCGGAGAACATATGCGGGTAGCGGTCGTAATGCTCGGTTTTGAGGCCGACCTTCGCCATCATCGCCAGCGCTTTTTCACGGCGCTGCTCTTTGCTCAGATTGCTGTTAATCAGCAGGGGCTCTTCCAGGATCTGTCCCACTTTTTTACGCGGGTTCAAAGAACCGTACGGATTCTGGAACACAATCTGGATTTTCTGGCGGCGCAGCTTCTGCGCCTGCGGATCGTGCTTGAGCAGATCCTGGCCCTGATAATAAAGCTCACCGCCGGTCGGGACTTCAATCATCGTCAGCAGACGGCCCAGCGTCGATTTCCCGCAGCCTGACTCCCCCACCACCGCCAGCGTTTTACCGCGTTCGAGGTTAAAGGAGACGCCGTCCAGCGCTTTCACCAGGCGCTCAGGGGCAAAAATCCCCTTTTTCACCGGGTAGTGTTTTTTCAGGTCGATGGCCTGCAACAGCGGTTGTTGCGTGGTGGCCTGTTGCGTACTCATAGTGTTGGCCTCCCGGCATCATCGAGTGGGTAGTGGCATTTTGACTGTCGACCGTCGGCCAGCAGATTCAGCTCTGGCTCCTCAACGCGGCATTTGTCCGTCGCATACGGGCAGCGCGGATTAAGCAGACAGCCCTGCGGACGGTCGTATTTGCCCGGAACCACGCCCGGCAGCGACGCCAGACGCGCTTTGTCCTGAGCAAACTCCGGCAGCGCGCGCAGCAGTGCCTGGGTATACGGGTGACGCGGCGCGCGGAAGATATCGTGCGAATTTCCGGTCTCAACCACCTGGCCCGCGTACATCACGATGATCTTGTGTGCCGCTTCGGCCACCAGCGCCAGATCGTGCGTAATCAGCACCAGCGCCATGTTCTCTTTCTGCTGCAACTCCAGCAGCAGCTCGATGATTTGCGCCTGAATGGTCACATCCAGCGCCGTTGTCGGCTCATCCGCAATCAGCAGCTTTGGTCGACAGGCAATCGCCATGGCGATCATCACGCGCTGGCTCATCCCACCGGAAAGCTGGTGCGGGTATACGTCCAGCCGCGATGCCGGGTCAGGAATACCCACCTGGTTCAGCAGGTCGATCGCGCGCTGGCGACGGGTTTTCTTGTTACCACCCTGGTGCACCTTAATCGCTTCCATAATCTGGAAGCCAACCGTGTAGCACGGATTCAGGCTGGTCATCGGGTCCTGGAAGATCATCGCCACTTCGGCGCCCACCAGCTGGCGGCGCTGTTTCTCAGAAATGCGCTTCAGGTCCTGACCGTTGAACTGCAGGTTTTCCGCCATCACGCGGCCCGGGTAATCAATCAGCCCCATGATTGCCAGTGAACTCACCGACTTACCGGAACCGGACTCCCCGACGATACCAACCACTTCGCCCTGATTGACGCTGTAGCTGATGCGGTCCACGGCGCGAAACGGGGTGCCTTCGTCGCCGAAGTGCACCGATAATTTATCTACATTTAATAACGCCATCTCGTGCCTCTTACTGCTTCAGTTTGGGATCAAGCGCATCACGCAGGCCATCACCCATCAGGTTAAATGCCAGCACCGTCAGCAGGATTGCCAGACCCGGGAAGGTGACAACCCACCAGGCGCTTTGTGCGAACTGCAACACGTCGGAGAGCATGGTGCCCCACTCCGGTGTTGGCGGCTGCGCACCCATGCCCAGGAAGCCAAGAGCGGCCATATCAAGAATGGCGTTAGAGAAACCGAGCGACGCCTGAACGATCAGCGGCGCAAGGCAGTTAGGGAAGATATTAACGAACATCTGGCGCATCGCACCGGCACCCGCCACGCGAGAGGCGGTGACGTAGTCGCGGTTCACTTCCACCAGCACCGCCGCGCGTGTTAATCGCACGTAGTGGGGAAGCGCCACAAAGGTCAGCGCCAGGGCGGCGTTACCGATCGACGGGCCGAAGATCGCCACCAGCACCAGAGCCAGCAGCAGGCTTGGCAGTGCCAGCATGATGTCGACGATACGCATAATTATGTTATCAACGATGCCGCCGAAGTAACCGGCAACCAGGCCGAGGATGATCCCCATAATCAGGGAGAGCACCACCACCAGACAGCCAACCAGCAGCGACAAACGCGCGCCGTACATCAGACGCGACAGCACATCGCGGCCCACATCATCGGTACCCAGCAGGTGCGCCAGACTACCGCCGTCCTGCCAGGCAGGAGGTGCCAGCAACGCATCGCGGAACTGATCCGCCGGGTTATACGGCGCCAGAAAGTTCGCAAACACCGCAATCAGGATCATGATAGCGACATACACCAGCCCGACTACCGCGCCTTTATTGCGCTTGAAGTAGTGCCAGAACTCCTGCAGCGGCGTCATTGGAACCGGTGCAGCAACAGCTTTGTTTTCAGAAACCTGTGACATGATGGCCCCTTACTTCTTATGACGAATACGCGGGTTCACCACGCCGTACAGCAAATCGACCAGCAGGTTGACGAGGATAATCATCGTCGCGACCAGCAGCACCCCACCCTGCACCACCGGATAGTCACGGCGTTGCAGCGCATCAATCAGCCAGCGTCCGAGGCCCGGCCAGGAGAAGATGGTTTCCGTCAGGATCGCCCCCGCCAGCAGCGTACCCACCTGGAGGCCGATAACGGTCACCACCGGCAGCATGGCGTTACGCAGCGCGTGGACGATGATGACGCGCATGCGGGTTAAACCTTTGGCGCGCGCGGTACGGATGTAATCTTCACCCAGCACTTCCAGCATGGAGGAACGGGTCATACGCACGATCACCGCCAGAGGAATGGTGCCCAGCACCATGGCAGGCAGGATCATGTGCGCAACGGCATCAATGAAGTTGCCCTCCTCGCCCCAGATGGCCGTGTCGATCAGCATAAAGCCGGTTAACGGATTGGTATCATCAAGGAAGACCATATCGCTGACGCGTCCGGAGACCGGCGTCAGGTTCAATTGCACCGAGACCAGCATGATCAGCATCATGCCCCACCAGAAGATAGGCATGGAGTAACCGGTCAGCGCCAGACCCACGGCGGTATGGTCGAAAATAGAGCCACGCTTAACGGCAGCCAGTACCCCAACAGGAATACCCACCGCAGTGGCGAAAATCATGGCGCAGATGCCAAGCTCCAGCGTCGCTTTAAAACGCGGCACGAACTCGTCCCACACCGGAAGACGGCTTTTTAACGAAATCCCTAAGTCACCGTGCATCACGCCCCAGATATAGTGGAGGTACTGCTGCCACATCGGCTTATCGAGGCCGAGTTCAGCTAGCAGCTGCGCATGACGTTCAGGGGAGATACCACGCTCGCCCGCCATAATCATTACCGGGTCGCCGGGGATCATATGGACGAAGGCAAAAGTGAGAAGGGTGATACCGATAAACGTCGGGATAACAAGTCCCAGACGTCGGAGGATGAACTGCAACATAACCCGGATTCTCTCTGATGACGCACGGCCAGTGGCGTGACGTCTGTATTGCTCACAAATCTTATTCCCTCCCCTTTCAGAGAGGCAATAAAGCACTGCTGCCGGGTGGCGCTACGCTTACCCGGCCTACATACCGTAGGCCAGTGCAAGCGCAGCGCCGCCTGGCGTTGCTTTTAATTATTCAACCGATACGTTTTCGAAGTGGTGTTTGCCCAGTGGATCAACCACGTAGCCCTTCACTTCTTTACGCACTGGCTCATACACGGTGGAGTGAGCAACAATCAGCGCCGGAGCCTGATCGTGCATAACAACCTGAGCCTGCTTGTAGAGTTCAATACGTTTGTTGTGATCGTCGGTCGCACGCGCCGGCTGGATCAGGTCTTCAAACGGCTTGTAGCACCAGCGAGAGTAGTTAGAGCCGTCTTTCGCTGCCGCACAGCTGAACAGGGTGGCGAAGAAGTTGTCCGGATCCCCGTTGTCACCGGTCCAGCCCATCATTACCGCCTGGTGCTCACCCGCTTTGGCGCGCTTCAGATACTCGCCCCACTCGTAGGTCACAATCTTGGCCTGAACGCCAATTTTCGCCCAGTCAGCCTGGACCATTTCCGCCATACGGCGTGCGTTCGGGTTGTACGGACGCTGTACCGGCATCGCCCACAACTCGACGGTAAAGCCTTTATCCTGGCCCGCTTCTTTCAGCAGCGCTTTCGCTTTCTCAGGATCGTAACTGTAGTCCTTAACGTCGTCGTTATAGCCCCACATGGTTGGTGGGATCAGGTTCTTGGCAGCAACGCCCGCGCCCTGGTAAACGGCCTTGATGATCGCTTCTTTGTTCACCGCGTAGGTCAGCGCCTGACGTACTTTCACGTCATCAAACGGTTTCTTCTCGGTATTGAAGGAGAGATAGCCCACGTTCAGGCCCGCCTGCTCCATCAGGTTGATGTTCTTGTCCTGCTTCATGCGCGCGATGTCTGCCGGGTTCGGGTACGGCATCACCTGGCATTCATTTTTCTGCAGTTTAGCGTAACGTACGGATGCGTCAGGCGTGATGGAGAAGACCAGACGGTCGATCTGCGGCTTGGTGCCCCAGTAGCCCGGGAACGCTTTATACAGAATACGGGAGTCTTTCTGGTACTGCAGCAGCTGGAACGGGCCGGTACCGATTGGGTTCAGGTCCACTTTTTCCGGCGTGCCGGCTTTCAGCATGTTGTCCGCATACTCTTTAGAGAGAATAGAGGCGAAGTCCATGGCCAGGTCAGCCAGGAATGGCGCTTCCGGACGGGTCAGCACGAACTGAACGGTTTTATCGTCTACTTTTTTCACTTCGGCGATCAGGTCAGGCAGACCCATCCCTTCGAAGTATTCGTAGCTGCCGCCAGACACTTTGTGGTACGGGTTCTGGGCGTTTTTCTGACGGTCGAAGGAGAACACAACGTCGTCGGCGTTAAAGTCACGCGTTGGTTTGAATTCTTTGCTGTCCTGCCACTTCACGCCCTGGCGCAGGTGGAAGGTATAGGTTTTGCCGTCTTCGCTGATGTCCCACTTCTCGGCCAGACCCGGAATCACTTCCGTGGTGCCGGTTTTGAATTCAACCAGACGGTTATAGATCGGTACAGAGCTTGCGTCGTAAGTCGTACCAGAGGTAAAGAGCTGTGGGTTAAAGCCTTCCGGCGAGCCTTCAGAACAGTAAACCAGGGTTTTTGCCTGTACGCTTGCTGCCACGGTCATAGCCACCAGGCTCAGACCAAGCTTCAGCATCCCTGACTTCTTCAAGGAAATACTCATTATTCTGCTCCAATGTGATGTTTTGCTTTGTTGTGTTACGCCGCCAGACCTTTATTTATTTTTTACCCGGTCCGGTCGGAGGTGCCCGAAGGCGTTAAAGGGATGGAGAATCCTTTCAGAAGAGCGTTTGAGTTGCAGCGCAGATCGTCCCTGAAATGCCCCTCATGCCCTACAATCTGTCAACAGAATGTGAAAACGTCAATACAGGTGACGGGGATTTGCGCCGAGTGTGAGAAACCGCAAACAAAGATTAAAAAAACCCTGAACGCCAGTTTTCAGCAGGGAAATTTATGCTACTCGCCAACTTGCAGCACAAATATCTTCATATTTCGCAACAATCAGTGATTAACTTTTATTCAGAATGGGTAAATTTTCTTGCAGAATGGTGATTATCTGAGCACTAAATACCGCGAACGTTAAAACGCACAGCGAAAAATGCTGAGGTTATCCATAAGCAACGCGAAAAAAGATCAATCTATATATAAAAAAATACAATGGATTATGTCACAAAATCGTTAACAGGCAGGAAGAAGCGGGGATAAGGGGCATTTTACTGAATCTGGATGAGTAAGCCGTTAATGCAAAAAGGGCTAACCTTGCGGTTAGCCCTTTTCAGAATGTGGTCGGCGAGAGAGGATTCGAACCTCCGACCCACTGGTCCCAAACCAGTTGCGCTACCAAGCTGCGCTACTCGCCGAATGCGGAGCGCATCTTACTGCTGAGGTGCGCCCCCGTCAATCCCTTATTTTCAAAAAGCCATTCAACTGGCGATATTCTCGCCAGAGCAGCTACTGCGCGGCTTTTGCGGTGTTATCAGGGAGTTTACACCAGTTGTTGTTTTCGTTAATCCCACCGTTCGGTGAGGTATAGCCGAGGCAACCCATAATGGTGTCATACAGCTCAACGTGACGGCGCGGCACCTTCATTTCCGCCTCTTTCTTAAGCTGAGCAAACATCTTCGCTTTCTCCGGATTTTCAAGATACTTATCCGACATCCACATGATCATCGGCACGCGGAACTGCTCCGGCGGTGCCAGCTTGCGCGGCGTACCGTGCAGGTGCTCTTTCTCATTAATGGACTCACCGTGGTCTGCGGCGTAGATAACAATCGCTTTTTTATCACGCAGCTGGTCGATCACCCGGCTCAGGAAGGTATCCACATACAGTACCGAGTTATCGTAGGCGTTGATCAGCTCCTGCTTGCTGCAGTCTTTATTAATGCCTACGCACTCAGGCTGCCATTTCGCGAAATCGCGCGTGTAACGCTGGTAATAACTGTAATGCGACCCTTTGGTATGCAGAATGACGAGATGTTTGCCCTGCGGGTGATTCTTCAGAGACTGGGACATCTCCTCAAGCAGCAGCATGTCGTCCACGTTTTTCCCGCGGTTGCGAGGCTCGGCACCAATCTGCTCACGATACGCGATGTTATCTGCCAGCGTGTTGGTGTAGAACCACATCTCACTTTGCATGGCGAACAGATCGGAGCTAAATCCAAGCTGCTTCAGCACGGCAAAGACGTTTTGTTCTTTCAGCGTACGCTGCGGGTTATCGCTCGCCCCGCCTTCACGCACAAACATACAGCGCAACGAGAGCTTCGTGGCGGTATCGCAGGAATAGCCGCGGTAAGCCACCAGATTCTTCTCCTGCGCCAGTTTCGGTGTGGTATCGCGGTCATAACCGAGGATACCCATATGATCCCAGCGCGTCGTTTCACCGATGACAAAGACTACGTAAGTATCATCCAGCCCGTCAGCCGGCGCCTGGTAGGTGAACTTTTTGGTCGGGTTAATCAGTGATTTCACATCGCTGGATTCGTCCGCCTGCGCCCAGGCGTAAAGACCTAACGCGGACAGCCAGTTGGACGGCAGATACGAGTTAGCCACCACGCCGCCATAGCTCGGCATATCCACGCCCGTCGCTTTTTCGATCCGTTTTTGCTGTTTTTCCATCAGGCGAATCGGCGCCCACACCAGCAGGCCCGCCAGCAGAACGACGGCGACGTTGCGGATGCGCTGTCCCCGGGTACGCAGCTGGCGTAACAGGGTATAACGGCAGGTATTACTCCAGATAAAGAAGAGCGGGATTAGGCAGGTCAAAATCGTCCATATGATGAACCCTTGACCCACCACCTCTTTCGAGAGGTCGATGTCCGTGGTCATCACCGAGGCGACAATACCGTAGCCAATGACCACGTTCATGAATGTCATGTAATAGCTTGCGGCGGCAGAGATAATCACCACCAGCGAGGCCAGAATTTGCCATGTACGTCGGCCAAAAAGTGAGAGCAGGCGTAACAGGAAGAAGGTTGCCAGGATAGAGCCAAACACTTCGATGACGGCAAAAATTCCATTTCTTACGCTGAGGTGTTCGAAATAACCTTCCACACGTCTGAACAGTACCGCGCCATTCAGAAACAAACCGATATAGACAGCCAGCATCAGACACAATCTTTGCTGGGTAAGAGACCTAATATATTTCATGCAAACAACCCTGGGGGAAGGGGTATAAAGACCCGCCGAATCTCAGTGAGAAAGCTGACAGAGTAAGTAGATGCGAGCGAAACCGTTATCAGAAACGTCTACAAGCGCGATAAGTAGACCACAGCGGGAAAGAAAAGTGGCAGCAGAGAGTGTGATCGAGGAAATTTTTTACAAAATAACAAGTCCGGAAGTGATGTTGAGATAAAAAAAAGAGGCCCTGAGGCCCCTTTTCATCGAATCATGCATGCGCTTCTTTATACACTTCGCGCTGCGGCTGACGAATCGTTGTGGACAGCGCCAGCGAGATAATCAGCAAGGCAAATATCACGCAGAAGGTCACGTAGAAGCCACCGAACAGCGAGGCAATCAGCGACCCGCAGATACTGCCGATACCGAAGCCGAGATAAATGACGCCGTAGTTTTTCGCCAGATTGTTGAGGCCGAAGAACTCGCTTACCAGCGACGGGAAAACGGTAATGGTGCCGCCGAAGTTAAAGGCGACGCAGGCAATCGCCGCAAAGAAGGTCGCCTCGTTCAGCGGAGCAAACAGCAGCGCCGCCATGCCCACCAGAGAGATGACCTGCCCCAGCGTAATCACGCGGATGCGGGCGATTTTGTCAGACAGGATACCGAGCACCAGACGACCCGAGAGGTTAGCAATGGAGATGACCGTCACCGCATTCGCCGCCGTCGCGGCATCCAGTTTTACCATCCCCTGCGCGATATCTTTCGCCACACCGATGACATACAGACCGCTCATGCAGGCCGTCAGGAACATCACCGCCAGCATCCAGTACTGCGGTTTACGCATGGACTGCGCGAGGGTGAAATCATTCTCCACCACGCCGTTAACGGTTTTCACTTCCTGCTGCGGGGCATCTTTCATCAGCGTGGCGCCAAACAGAATCATCACCAGGACAATAGCCCCCCAGATCATGAACGTTTTTTCGAGGCCAACGGACGCCAGCAGTTGAGAGTCGATAAATTTAAAGCCAAGGCTGCCCAGGCCATAGGAGCCGATAGCAAACGCGGAGATCAAGCCTTTACGCTCCGGGAACCACTTCACGCAGTTCGACAGCGTCAGCAGGTAACCTGCGCCGTCCGCCAGCCCCACCAGCACGCCGGCGCTCAGCCACAGCATCATCAGGTTGCTGGAATGCGCCGTCAGGAAAAAGCCCAGGCCCAGCAGAATGCCGGAGGCCATGGTCACGCGCTTCACGCCGAAGCGTTCCTGAAGTTTGCCCGCCACGGAAGAGGAAATCGCTAATCCAAGACTCAGCAAGCCGAAGGAGAATGCCACCTGGCTTATCGGCGCGCCGAGCTTATCAGACAAGGCGCTGTTAAACAGACTCCAGGTATAAACCGAACCCAGTGCGAACTGGGTAATGATGGTGCCGAATAGCGTCAGCCAGCGCGTGCGGTTATAGGTTGAGGTGTTCATGGCAGTATCCTGCAAGAGAAATTAAGGAAATTCGCTGAGGACACGATAAACAAAACCCCAAAACGCCAGGGGTAAAACGGCATGAAATGCAGGAGAAACGGAATGAAATGCCTGGAAGCGGGAATGAACGACCTTGCCGGAGAAGAAAACGTTTAAAGGTGAGTAACCACTATCACCACAACCCTCGCCGTTATTGTATTAAATATGTTACCGCAGCGTTTAAAAAAGTAACAACCCTAAAATTTGGCGCTTAAGCCCAGGGTATACAAATATTCTTCTTCCGACTGCTGGTTGTAGCTGATCTTCGCCCAGGGGTGTAAATCGCCGTACTGGGTATCAACACGCCACCCCAGCGAGTTCACGCTGGCATGCCAGAGGGGTTCGGTAAGCGACTGCGCGGTGGTTGTATCACTAAACGTATTTACCGTTGAGGGTGGAGTGCCCTCCGTGCGCCACGCCATGACCGGCCCGGTTGTGATATGCCCCGCCACGGGAAAATTCCAGCCAACGCTCAGAACGGTTTCCGCATCCGAACCGGATGGGTCGTTCAGCGCAAAGCCCGCAGCATTCTGCGAATGGTTAATACGCTCCGCGAGAATATCTTCATAACGAGGTTGGTGATCGGCGTCCCATGTATAGCGTTCTGTCGTATTACTTTGTGCATCTGAAACGATATATTCCTGTTGCCACGCAATAGCGGTGTTACATATAAGCAGGCAGGCTGAAACGCCCACCAGGCCAGAAGCAGCATGGCGACCACTGATTTTTTTTATCATCATCAAAGCGACTCCAGAAAGAGCCGAGTTCGGCGATATATGTCATTGTTCGAAGAGGTATTGGGGCATATAGCCCTGTATTAACTATTGTCTCTTTAGCAGACACGTCAAGCCGGGCAGATTGAAATTTTTGCGTTTATCGTATCAGGAAGGGAGATGACCTATGCAACGTTGCGGTTGGGTAAGCCAGGATCAGCTTTATATCGATTATCACGACAAGGAATGGGGCGTACCGGAAACCGACGGTGAAAAACTGTTTGAAATGATTTGCCTTGAAGGCCAGCAGGCCGGTCTGTCGTGGATCACCGTTCTGAAAAAGCGTGAGAACTACCGCAATGCCTTCCACCGGTTCAATCCGGCTGCGGTAGCCGCCATGACCGACGACGACGTGGAAAGGCTGGTTCTGAATCCCGGTATCATCCGCCATCGCGGTAAAATTCAGGCCATTATCGGTAACGCGCGGGCTTATCTGGCGATGGAGCAAAACGGCGAACCCTTCTCAGCATTTGTCTGGTCGTTTGTGGATAACGAGCCGAAGGTGACGCGGGCCGCCACGCTTGCAGAGATCCCAACCTCGACCCCTGCCTCGGATGCCCTGTCGAAAGCGCTGAAAAAACGCGGCTTCAAGTTTGTGGGCACCACCATCTGTTACTCCTTTATGCAAGCCTGCGGGCTGGTCAATGACCATATTACGGGCTGCATCTGCCACCCGGAGGGCAACCATGATCCGCAAATGGCACAGTGAGAATACCGCTCAGCTCCTGAGACTGTGGCTTGAGAGCACCACCGAGGCGCATCCGTTTATCGACGCCGCCTACTGGAAAGCGAACGAAGCGCTGGTGCGGGATGAATACCTTCCCGCCGCCGAAACCTGGGTCTGGGAGGAGAACGGCACGCCGCGCGGTTTTATCAGCGTCATACAGTCGCAGTTTGTGGGGGCGCTGTTCGTTACGCCAGCGTATATCGGAAAAGGCATCGGGCGCGCGCTGCTGAACCATGTTCAACAGCGCTTCCCGCACTTAACCCTGGAGGTGTATCAGAAAAACGTCCGGGCGGTGAATTTCTATCATGCTCAGGGCTTTCGCATTGAAGACAGCGCCTGGCAGGATGATACCCAGCACCCGACGTGGATCATGAGCTGGCAGGCGGATCAAACGCCGTTAAGGTAAGCTCGGGCCCCTCATATTTCTCGACCCAGGCCAGCGCCGTGTTCCCTGCGCAACCATTCCCCAGCTTCGAGCTGGGGAGATCTTTGGTCAGCACGTTAACCGCCCCGTTTTTACAGATCCCACCTTCGGTGGGCTCAAGGTCGGGCCAGGCTCCCTGATGAATACAGATCACGCCTGGCTTAATCCCGTCGCTGACCACCGCCCCTGCCAGCACCTGCCCACGCTGGTTCCAGACGCGCACCACGTCACCGTCCGCAATCCCACGCGCTTTGGCGTCTAAAGTATTCAGCGTAATTGGCTCCCGCCCGGCGACCGCATACTGCTCGCGCAGAGAGGTGTAGTTAAGCTGACTGTGCAGACGATGCGCCGGATGGGCAGACAGAACCTGCAGCTGATCCGGCTGAGCGTTGCCGTGCCACTCGTCCGGCTCCAGCCACGAAGGGTGTGGCGGACAATCGGCATATCCAAAGCTGGCGATGCGCTCGCTGTAGATCACAATCTTGCCGCTCTCGGTTTTAAGCGGATGGTTTTCCGGGTCGCGACGGAAATCGGCGAAACGGACAAATCGGGCGTTCTGTTCGCTTTCCGGCATTTCGAGAATCTGGTTCGCCTCCCAGAATTCAGCAAATGGCGGAAGCGTCACGCCCTGCGCCGCACCGCGCTGTCCGGCGATCTGGTAGAAACTCTCCAGCCACTGCAGGTCATTTTTCCCTTCGGTAAAGCGTTCGCGACCGCCCGCTTCCCAGAGCTCGCTCAGTTCAGCAAACACGTCAAAATCATCACGCGCTTCATCACGCGGGGCCACCACGCGCTTCATCGGCACCATATGCTGGTTGCTGTAATCGCCGGTCATGGTGAGATCGTTACGCTCAAACGACGTGGTCGCCGGCAGCACGATATCGGCATGTTTGGCCGAGGCGGTCCAGAAGCACTCGGAAATCACCACCAGCTCCGGCTTTTGCCAGGCGCGGATCAGGCGATTGGTATCCTGATGGTGCGTGAAGTTTGCCCCGCCCGCCCACCAGACAAATTTAATGTCCGGGAAGTGGCGGTCCAGACCGTTATGCTGATAAAAACCGCCCGGGTTTTCCAGGGCTTCAACGATTCGTGCCACCGGGATTTTATCCACGGCATCCACGCCGCCCTGCACCGAGCCTTGCAGGGACGCCAGCACCGCCGCTTTACGCGTTGGGTTACCGCCGTTCGCAAAGTGATAGGAAAGACCAAAACCGCCGCCCGGCGTACCAATCTGTCCTAGCATCGCGGCAAGGGTCACCAGCATCCAGTGTTTCTGCTCGCCGAACTGCTGACGCTGCATCCCCCAGCCGGACATTAACATCGTGGTATTTTTATGGAACAGTGCCGCCAGTTCGCGGATTTTAGCGGCTGGAACGCCACAAATTTCCGCGGCCCACTCTGCCGTTTTCACTACCCCATCAGATTCGCCCGTCAGGTAGTCGGCGAATTTGTCGAAGCCGGAGGTGCACCGGGCGAGGAAATCGCGGTCGTGCCAGCCATTCTCCACCAGCGTATGGGCGATACCCAGCATCATCGCCACGTCGGTGCCCATATGAGGAGCAATCCACTCGGCGCTGTCGCCGAAGAAATCCATGGTTTCAGAACGCATCGGATCAATGCAGATGATGCGTTTGCCGCTTTTGCGCAGCGCGTCGAAATACCCAATCCCCTGCTCGTCGCTGGCATTCCAGGCAATTTTCAGCGTGTTCAGCGGGTTGGCGCTCCACAGCACCACCACGTCGGTGTGCTGCAGCACCAGCGGCCAGCTGGTCTGCTGCTGGTACACTTCGTTTCCTCCCACGACGTACGGCATGATCGCCTGCGCCGCGCCGGTCGAATAGTCTCCCAGATGACCGGTATAGCCCCCGGCCAGGCTCATGTAGCGCTGCAGCAGGGTCGAGGCCTTGTGCAGCACGCCGTTCGAGCGCCAGCCATAGGAGCCGGCAAAAATGGACGATGGGCCATAGCTGTCGCGAATGCGCTTATGCTGCGTATGGATCAGCGCCAGCGCATCGTCCCAGCTCACGCGAACAAACTCATCCTGACCACGGATCCCCTGCGGCTTATCCGGCGAGGCCAGAAAACCTTTGCGCACCATCGGCCAGCGCACGCGCGTTTTGCTGTGCACCTGATCGCGTACGACGGTCTGTAACGAATTGGGATGTTGTGTTGGCAGTGCCCCACGGGACGACAGAACATTTTCGCCATCGGTTTCGACCAGCATCGGCCCCCAGTGGGCGGCGGTCAGAATGGTTTTTGTTGAGGTGCTCAAGCGTGCGCTCCTGGTTGCGTGCAGGTTTACGGCCTTCTCGTTGAGGCCGTTTATGGTTTGTCACAAATTTCAGAGTTATACCCGGAATTTTCTCCGTATCTGGACGTCATAATCAACTGCCACGCTCGCCGTGGCAAAGAATAAAAAGGATTAAGGAAAGAAGATGAAAAAACGCGTACTCGTTATTGCCGCTCTGGTGAGCGGTGCACTGGCTGTTTCAGGCTGCACAACCAACCCTTACACCGGTGAGCGCGAAGCGGGTAAATCCGGCATCGGCGCAGGTATCGGCTCGCTGGTCGGCGCAGGCGTTGGGGCGCTCTCCTCCTCCAAGAAAGACCGCGGCAAAGGCGCGCTGATTGGCGCAGCGGCAGGTGCGGCGCTGGGCGGCGGCGTCGGTTATTACATGGACGTGCAGGAAGCGAAACTGCGCGACAAAATGAAGGGAACCGGCGTGAGCGTCACCCGCAGCGGCGATAACATCATCCTGAACATGCCGAACAACGTGACCTTTGACAGCAGCAGCGCCACGCTGAAACCTGCGGGCGCGAACACCCTGACCGGCGTGGCGATGGTGCTGAAAGAGTACAACAAAACCGCCGTGAACGTGATTGGCTACACCGACAGCACCGGCAGCCAGGATCTGAACATGCGTCTGTCTCAGCAGCGTGCCGATTCCGTGGCCAGCTCCCTGATAACCCAGGGCGTTGAAGCAAACCGCATCCGCACCAGCGGCATGGGCCCTGCCAATCCTATCGCCAGCAACAGCACGGCGGAAGGTAAAGCGCAAAACCGTCGCGTAGAGATTACGTTGAGCCCGATTCAGTAATCCCCGAGGGAGAGGGCCGGGGTGAGGGCAACAGACCGCACACCCCGGCATGAACCACTTGCCATCGTTGATTTTCCCGCTAAGGTATTCTCACTAAATTCAGGGAAATCAGCGATGAGCAAACCAGCCCGGGCCACCATCAGCGACGTGGCGAAAGCCGCCAAAACCGGTAAAACCAGCATTTCGCGCTACCTTAACGGCGAGAAACATCTGCTGTCCGACGCATTGCTGGCGCGTATTGAACAGGCCATTGCCGATCTCGACTATCGTCCCAGCCTGATGGCGCGCGGGCTCAAACGCGGTCGCACCCGTTTGATCGGCCTTATTATCGCCGATATCACCAACCCCTACTCCGTCAACGTCCTCAGCGGTATCGAGGCCGCCTGCCGCGAGAAGGGCTTCACGCCGCTGGTCTGTAATACCAACAACGAAGTCGACCAGGAGCTGCACTACCTCGATCTGCTGCGCAGCTACCAGGTGGAAGGGATTGTGGTTAACGCAGTAGGCATGCGTGAAGAGGGCCTGAACCGCCTGCAGCAGTCCTCCCTGCCCATGGTCCTCATCGACCGTAAAATCCCGGAATTCGCCTGCGATGTCGTCGGGCTGGATAACACCCAGGCAGCCACAACCGCGACCGAGCACCTGATCGAACAGGGCTTCGAAGCGATTCTTTTCCTGAGCGAACCCCTGGGCATGGTAAATACCCGACGCGACCGCCTGGCGGCATTTCGCGCCACGCTTGCGCGTTATCCCGGAGCGATCGCCGAAAATGCCGAAACGCCGCTTCACGAAGCCGACCAGATCGACAACACCCTGCGCCAGTTCCATACCCGCCATCGCGGGATGCGCAAAGCCGTTATCTCCGCCAACGGGGCGCTGACGCTTCAGGTCGCCCGCTCGCTCAAGCGCATTGGCCTGCACTGGGGCAGCGATATCGGTCTGCTGGGCTTTGATGAGCTGGAGTGGGCGGAGCTCGCTGGCGTGGGTATTACGACCCTTAAACAACCCACCTGGCAGATTGGCTATGCCGCTGTAGAACAAGTGATTCGTCGTATTGAAGGTACCCGCGATGCCGTACGCGAGCAGGTCTTCTCCGGCGAGCTGATCGTTCGCGGCTCCACCGCCCGTTAATTCCCCCTTGTGATAGCGATCATAAATTCGACATCCTGATCTTTTCTTTGGAACCGGTTCCATCTAGCGTAATAGTATTGATATGTTGCGATGGAGTCCGAAGATGGGCAGGAAAATCATGGTGGTCACCGCCGCGTATGGCGCGGAACAGGTGCGACAGGCAGGCGGTCAGCGGGCGATGCTCCCCGTTATTGCAGGCGCAGGGGCAGACGGCGTGGAGATCCGCCGCGAACTGTTTAACAGCGATGAGCTGCTGGCGCTGCCTGCACTGAGCGAATCCATCGAGCTAATGGGTCTGCTGGCGTGCTACTCCGCGCCCGCCGCCCTGTTTATGCCCGACGGCACCCTTAACCCGGACCTGCCCCGCTATCTCTCTGAGGCCAACACCCTTAACGCCCTGTGGCTGAAGGTTTCCCTCGGCCATTTCAGCGACACACATCCTCTCGACGCCCTGCGCGCCCTGCTGAATGCCAGCGGTATGGCGCTTGTTGTGGAGAACGATCAGACCGACTGCGGGCAGCTCGCGCCCATGCGGCGCTTCCAGGCCGCCTGTCGGGAAATGGCGTTGCCCGTCACGCTGACCTTCGACATGGGCAACTGGCTGTGGGTCGGCGACTCCCCCGAAGAGGCCGCACGTCACCTGGCCCCTGCGGTGAGCTATATCCACGTTAAAGCCGCCGTGCCGCATAAAGATAACTTCCGCGCCGTGGCGCCGGACCGCGCAGACGCGCGCTGGCTGGATCTGCTCGGCCAGCTGCCTGTAAATGCTCCGCGCGGTATTGAGTTCCCGCTGGAAGGGGCGGATTTAACCGCCGTTACCCGTCATTACGTCAACCTGCTGCGCGAGGAGTAAATCATGCACAAAACGCTGGATGCCATCACGATCGGCGAGGCTATGGCGATGTTTGTCGCGACCGAAACGGGCGAACTGAGCGCGGTAGAGCACTTTATGAAACGCGTAGCGGGCGCAGAGCTGAACGTCGCGACCGGCCTGGCGCGTCTCGGTCTGAACGTCGGCTGGGTCAGCCGCGTGGGGGATGACAGCTTTGGCCATTTCGTTCTCGACTCGCTGAAAAAAGAGAATATTGATGCCGCAGGCGTCACCCTGGACGGACGCTTTCCTACCGGCTTTCAGCTTAAATCGAAGGTCGAAAATGGAACCGATCCCATCGTGGAGTATTTCCGCAAAGGTTCGGCGGCAAGCCATCTCTCAACGGAAGATTACCACGCCGGCTATTTTGCCTCCGCCCGCCATCTGCACCTGAGCGGCGTGGCGGCGGCGCTCTCTGACAGTTCCTATGAACTGCTGGACCATGCGGCAACGACCATGAAGTCGCTGGGCAAAACGATCTCTTTCGATCCGAATTTGCGCCCGGTGCTGTGGAAAAGCGAAGCGGAAATGGTCGAGAAGCTGAACCGCCTTGCGTTCCAGGCGGACTGGGTTCTGCCGGGCCTGAAAGAGGGGATGATTCTGACGGGTGAAAATACGCCGGAAGGCATTGCTGATTTCTATCTGAATCAAGGGGTAAAAGCGGTGGTGCTGAAGACCGGTGCCGATGGTGCATGGTTCAAAACGGCAGACGGCGAACAGGGCGCGGTCGCGGCGGTGAAGGTTGAGAACGTTGTCGACACCGTCGGCGCGGGCGATGGCTTTGCCGTAGGCGTCATTAGCGCCCTGCTGGAAGGCAAACCGCTGCAGCAGGCCGTCGCGCGGGGCAATAAGATTGGCTCGCTGGCGATTCAGGTGCAGGGAGACAGCGAAGGATTGCCAACGCGAGCAGAGCTCGGCGTTTAAATTCCCTCTCCCGCGAGGGAGAGGGCCAGGGTGAGGGTGAGGGCAGCATGCCACACCAAATAATTAAGCCACCGTGTACCCTACAGACAACGGCGGTAACAACCTCAACAACAGAGGCAAGCCTATGAACAGTTCGACCAATGCAGTAAAACGCTGGTGGTACATCATGCCAATCGTGTTTATCACGTACAGCCTGGCGTACCTCGATCGTGCCAACTTCAGCTTCGCGTCCGCGGCGGGGATCACCGAAGACCTCGGCATCACCAAAGGTATTTCATCCCTGCTGGGTGCCCTTTTCTTCCTGGGCTACTTCTTCTTCCAGATCCCCGGCGCGATTTACGCGGAACGCCGCAGCGTGCGTAAGCTGATCTTCATCTGTCTGATCCTGTGGGGCGCCTGCGCGTCACTGACCGGCGTGGTGAACAATATTCCTGCCCTGGCGGCCATTCGCTTTATCCTCGGCGTCGTTGAGGCAGCGGTAATGCCGGCGATGCTGATTTACATAAGCAACTGGTTTACCAAATCTGAACGTTCACGCGCGAATACCTTCCTGATCCTCGGTAACCCGGTCACCGTACTGTGGATGTCGGTAGTCTCCGGCTACCTGATCCAGTCCTTCGGCTGGCGCGAGATGTTTATCATCGAAGGGGTACCCGCAATTATCTGGGCATTCTGCTGGTGGGTGCTGGTAAAAGATAAGCCTGCCCAGGCGAAGTGGCTTTCCGAAGATGAAAAAGCCGCGCTGCAGGCGCAGCTGGATAAAGAGCAGCAGGGGCTGAAGGCGGTACGCAACTACGGCGAAGCGTTCCGCTCCCGCAACGTTATCCTGCTCTGCGCGCAGTACTTTACCTGGAGTATCGGCGTGTACGGCTTTGTGCTGTGGCTGCCGTCGATTATCCGCAGCGGCGGCGAGAACCTCGGCATGGTGGAAGTGGGCTGGCTCTCTTCCGTACCGTATCTCGCCGCGACCATCGCGATGATCGTTGTCTCCTGGGCGTCGGACAAGCTGCAAAACCGCAAGCTGTTTGTCTGGCCGCTGCTGCTGATTGCCGCTTTCGCCTTCATCGGCTCGTGGGCGGTGGGCGCGAATCACTTCTGGGCCTCTTATACCCTGCTGGTGATTGCCGGTGCCGCCATGTACGCCCCGTACGGTCCGTTTTTTGCCATCATCCCGGAAATGCTGCCGCGTAACGTCGCGGGCGGTGCAATGGCATTGATTAACAGTATGGGCGCTCTGGGGTCGTTCTGCGGATCCTGGTTCGTCGGCTACCTGAACGGTGTGACCGGCAGCCCATCCGCGTCGTACATCTTTATGGGGGTAGCGCTTTTCGCCTCCGTGTGGCTTACTTTGATTGTTAAGCCTGCTAATAATCAACAGCACCTCGTCGGCGCACGCCACGCCTGAATCCTTAAAAATCAACGGAGATTAGCATGAAGCCGTCCGTCATTTTGTATAAAGCTCTGCCGGAAGATCTGCAGAAACGCCTGGAAGAACACTTCACCGTTACGCAGGTGAAGAACCTGAGCCCGGAGACCGTGGCGCAGCACGCCGATGCGTTCGCCAGCGCCGAAGGCCTGCTGGGTTCAAGCGAAAAAGTGGATGTCGCCCTGCTGGAGAAAATGCCGAAGCTTCGTGCTACCTCAACCGTTTCCGTGGGTTATGACAATTTCGACGTGGATGCCCTGAACGCCCGTAAAATCCTGCTGATGCACACGCCGCATGCCCTGACGGAAACCGTGGCAGATACGCTGATGGCGCTGGTGCTCAGCACGGCCCGTCGCGTGGTGGAAGTGGCCGAGCGTGTGAAAGCCGGCGAATGGACGAAAAGCATTGGGCCGGACTGGTTCGGTGTGGATGTGCATGGCAAAACGCTGGGCATCGTGGGTATGGGGCGTATCGGGCTGGCGCTGGCGCAGCGCGCGCATTTCGGCTTCAACATGCCGATTCTGTATAACGCGCGCCGTCATCACAGTGAAGCAGAAGAACGCTTCAACGCGCGTTACTGCGAGCTGGATACGCTGCTGCAGGAAGCCGATTTTGTTTGCCTGATCCTGCCGCTGACGGATGAAACGCGCCATCTGATTGGCAAATCCGCGTTTGAAAAAATGAAGAAGTCCGCCATCTTCATCAACGCGGGTCGCGGCCCGGTGGTGGATGAACAAGCGCTGATTGAAGCGCTGCAAAACGGCGAGATCCACGCCGCGGGTCTGGACGTGTTTGAGCAGGAGCCGCTTCCGGTGGATTCCCCGCTGCTGAGCATGCCAAACGTCGTCGCCCTGCCACACATCGGCTCTGCTACCCACGAGACGCGCTACAATATGGCGGCGACGGCAGTAGATAACCTGATAGCCGCGCTTGCTGGAAAAGTAGACAGGAACTGCGTTAACCCGCAGATCCAACAGTAGAAACGAAAAAACCCGCCAGAAGGCGGGTTTTTGAATTTTGTGCTACTGGGTTGGAAGCTTACAGGCTTACAACGTTACCAGCTGCTGGGCCTTTAGCGCCGCTTTCGATGGTGAAGGAAACTTTCTGACCTTCGTCCAGAGATTTGTAGCCATCGTTCTGGATAGCAGAGAAGTGTACGAACACGTCTTTAGAGCCATCGTCAGGAGTGATGAAGCCGAAACCTTTATCAGCGTTGAACCATTTAACCAGACCAGTCATTTTAGCAGACATAGAAATTACCTTATTAACAAATATATTGTGCCTTCCGGCTTGATGGATTGCGTTACAGATTTTTAAGCGATGAAGGAAGGGTCACTACGAAGGGTATCTATGGATAACAATCTGGACTGCTTTACTAAACTGCTTTAGGTCTGTGTAACAAACCGACGCGAACAGTTATACCGATGTGGTAGAGGAATGACAAGCGTTATTTTCTGAATGCCGAAAAAAAACCCCGCCTGAGGCGGGGTTTTTCGGTTTATTCTGTGGCAGCGACTGCTGCGCCCCACGCCTGGCTAAAGGCCTGGTGCTGGGCGGCCAGCGGCCCAATCAGCGTATTGTACTGACTTGCCTGCTGCGAGGTTGGGAACTGAATGCCGTTGGCAACAAAGCTCACCTGTGTCCCCTGCTGCGAGATGAAATCCCCGACCTGAACCAGCTGCTGAGTGAAGACCTGCGCGGCCGGAATCAGCGGTTGTATCGCTTCAGACGGTTTCGTCACTACTTTCTCATACACTTTATCGAAGACCGGTTTGAGATCCTCGCCCTGCTTCAGCGCAGAACGTGACGCGTCAGCCTGCATTTTCGCATTTTGCAGCTGCTGGCTCAGCACGCCGAGCGCACCGTTGGACTGGCGCAGCGGCTCGCGCTGAGTCATATAATCCTGGGGAACACGGATGGCGTTCACGCTATCCACTACCGGGCGGATACCGGAGTCCATCGCCTGGCTCACCTGCTGTGAATACCCATAAAGAATGGCGTAATCGGACACAAAGGGGCCAAACTGTTTTTTCTGATCCGCAGTCAGCGTCGGCAACCGCTCGCCGCTGCGCATCACTGTATTCTGCAGAAAATCGATAAACGCTTTGCGCTGATCGCCTTCTTTATCAAAACACCCACTCAGGCTAACAACCATCAACAACGCCGCAATAGGCGCAAACCAGCGAGAGCAGGACTTTCCTGTCGCCATTTTATTACTCCTTTCACCCAAAAAAGCGCACACCGGCACACGCGTGCCCGACGCTGACAAGGATAGTCCAGGTCAGCCTTGCAAGATACTCTTTTCATGTAAAACGACTATTGCCGATTTATTTCTTACTATTTACAAAAAAATACCTGGCGAAGCCGACATATGGTTAATCAGGGAATTAGCATAACTATCCAGATAGCTGAATCGCGTAAAGCGATCGTTACCGCACGATTAATCACAGCCGTGACGATCCTTGGTTTGTATTAGGGACTATTCTTAATTGGCTCTCTGATGTTCTTGATCACGATGTGAGATTTAAGAGGAGTTCTCAATGGAATATAAAGATCCTGAGTTTGAGCTGCTGAGCAGTCTGGAACAGATCGTTTTTAAAGATGTACCGCAGGCCATTACCCTGCAACAAAAATCCAATCCCTTTACAGAATATGAGCAATTGCGCAAAGGGACAGGACTGAAAACTGAAGAATTCGCCAGAGCGATGGGTGTCAGCGTGGCTATGGTGCTGGAGTGGGAGTCAAAACGAGAGAAACCCACCCCAACCGAGTTAAAGCTGATGCGCCTGATTCAGGCCAACCCTGCACTCAGCAAACAGATAGCGTAGTAAAGTTTGAACGCCCCCGCCTCTGCGGGGGCTTGTGTTTAAAGGCTCTCGAAACGCCAGCCCGTCTCTTCCCACACCATCTCGTGCGTCAACGTTAACCCTTTTAAAAACGCATCATCGTGTGACACCACCAGCAGCCCGCCGGGGAAACCAGCCAGCGCCGCTTCAATAGCCTGCACTGAAGCCAGATCCAGATGGTTGGTCGGTTCATCCAGCAACAGGAGCTGCGTGGCCTCCCCGCGCCAAAGCACGCAGGCCAGCGCAGCCTTCAGACGCTCACCGCCGCTCAGTTCCGCCAGCGGGAGCGAGACTTTGTCGGCCCCCAGCTGAAGCTGGGCTAAACGGGTACGTAAAATACCCTCTTCCAGGGGCGTATTGCCCAGGTTGAGGTGCGTCATGACCGACTGCGACAGATCGAGCCGGGAAAGATGCTGATCGAGATAAGCACAGCTGACCGACACCTTGCAGGTTCCTGAGCGTGGACTAATGTCGCCGAGGATGGCTTTCAACAGCGTCGATTTCCCGCAGCCGTTCGGACCTTTTAGCGCCACCCGCATTGGCCCATCCATCCGCCAGCTAAGCGGAGGAACAGGCACATGCGGCAGCACCAGATCTTCCAGCACCAGCACCTGTTTACCTTCCGGGATCTGACTCCCCGGCAGGGTAAACATCACCGGGTTATCTTCCTCAACCCGCTCACGCGCCTTGTTTACCGCGGCATTCAGGGCTTCATTTTGCTCGCTGTGCTGTTTTTTCCAGGCGCCAATACGTTCCTTTGCCGCGCCTTTGTATTTGACGCGTTCAAACGACGCGATATTCAGGGTATCGACGGTGCGTAATGTTTTTGCCGAGCGCCGCTGGCTGTCGTCATGCTCTTTTTGCATACGTGCGCGGGTGCGTTTGCGCTCCGTGGCCGCGTGCTCCAGCGCCGCGCGGGCCGCCTGCTGTTCGGCATCGCGCTGGGTTTGATAATCCGCATAATTCCCACCGTAGCTGCGCAGCCCACCGCTGCTTAGCTCAAGAATACGCGGCACCTGCGCCAGCAGCTCACGGTCATGGGAGGCGACGAGCACGCCGCCCTGATAACGGGCAAGCTGGTCGTAGAACCACGCCCGTCCTTGTCGATCCAGATGGTTAGTCGGTTCGTCCAGCAGCAGGAAATCCGCTTCAGCCGTAAATGCCCCGCACAGCAGCGCGCGAATACGCTCGCCGCCGCTGAGCTCACCGGCTGGCTTATCTGGATCAAACGGCGGAAGTTTCGCCCGGGCAAACGCCTCGCCAAGACGTTCAGCTAAATCCCAGAATCCATCAAGCAGTTCCAGATCGTCAGGCTGGTAATCGCCGCTGTCGATACGCGCTCGCGCCGCGAAGATGGCCTCGTACCCGAGCAGCTCAGCCAGCGTCGTGTGCGGCAAAATGTCCTGCTGCTGAGCCACATAGACATGGGTTCCGGTACGTTCAATATGCCCGCTTGCAGGCTCATCAAGCCCCGCCAGCAGACGCAGCAGACGCGTTTTCCCGCTGCCGTTACGGCCAACCAGAGCGCACAGAGACGGCTCCAGAGAAAAACTCAGCGGACCAAAAAGGGTATCGCCCGTCGCAAACTGACAGGTGACCTGATGCAGAATAAAAGAAGGGGACTGCGCAAAATGAGCCATAAGCACTCCTGAATGAAATCAAAACATCCCCTGCCCACGCGGTGGCGTTTAGCAAGGATCGAAATTCATCAGTCGTGTTTGTTCATTTTTGGGGGGCGCTCCAGAGCGAGAAATTTAACGGAGATAAGGATAGCGGTAATGGGTTGACCATTTCAAGGTTAAATTTTGGACGATTTGTACTCCTTCTCCCTTTGGGCTGAGGGATCCCCACCAAATATTGCCTGCACAGACGGCCCCCTCTCCCTTGAGGGAGAGGGCTGGGGTGAGGGGAAGCATACGACTCTGGTGGTCATTCCGTTCACTTTATGTTCCTTGCTACTCTGTAACGACAATACCCGTGAACGTGCCAGGGTGGCTCAATCGCCACCACCCTGGCTACCCGGGCTCCCGGCGGTAAATCGCCGCTACGCGGTACCTTCGGCTTATTCCTTCCGGCTTATCGGGGACGGGCGGAGGTAACATCCCTGTAAAGCCCGCCCTCTCGGCGCATCCATGCGCCTCGCCCAGGCCTGCAGGAAACGCCTCAGCGATTTACAGCCGGACCATAGCGTCGCTGTAAGACCTCTGCCCGCAGTATGCTTTTCATTGCGGTAATTTTGCGAGTCTCTTTCCAGAAATGGTAATATCCTCAGTGGCATAGCTCAAATCTATTGCCGCCTGTTTTGATGAGCAGTAAGTTCTCTTTGCACCTGCAAAATCAGGTGCCGGGTTTAGCATCCTGGCTTATCTTATCGGCGGCACATTATGTGCAGCATGCTTTGCTACATCTCAATGGTGGGCTGAGCAGGGGCATCGAAAGATGCGCCGGTATCCGATAAGGCCGGTAATGCTAACTCTGTTCAGTCCACCACCAGCGAAGTTAGCATTTCCGGTGGTGGAAGCTTTATCACTTATCGGAGGCTGCCAATATGGCTACTACCCCAACCCAAGCTCATTCTTTATTCACCCTGCCCTTCAACCACGCCACCGACTTCACCGAACTGGCGGATAACTGCGAACGTTTTACCGACGCACTGGTAGATTGCGAAGAACCCGCCCCAAAAATGGCGCTTTACGGCAGACTTTATGCCTGTCTGAATCTTCTGCAACCCACGCTTCTGGAACCTGTTCCGGACGCTTTAAAAGCCAGCCTGACCGTGAAGGAACTCCCGTCACGCGTTCCGGCTTTCGAACCCGAATGCGATCAGCTGGGGCGCTACTGTCAGGAGCTTACGCAGATGCTGATGAACGGCTCACTGTCGCGACAATCTGAAATCGTGATGGAAGATTTGCTGTGCGAGCTGGTCAGCTACTTTGCTGATACGCTGAAGGCACCGCGCTGGCTGCAGACAGACGAAGGCACAATCGCGATCGGCTAAACCTGCCGGATGGCGCTGCGCTTATCCGGTCTACAAAAGACCCATAAAAAAACCCGCCGAAGCGGGTTTTTAGCATTTGTTACAACGGGCACATTACTGCAGCAGCGAAATATCCGCCACGCGCAGGAACAGCTCGCGCAGTTTTTCGAGCATGGAGAGACGGTTAATACGCAGCTCTTTATCTTCTACGTTCACCATCACTTTCTCGAAGAAGGCGTCGATCACGTCACGCAGCTCCGCCAGCTCAACCAGCGCTTCCTGGTAGCGACCTTCCGCGAAGTACGGTTCGAGCTTGTCGCGCAGCACCACAACCTGCATCGCCAGGGCGATCTCTTCCGGCTCTTTCAGCGTCGCGGCGTTTACGCGCTCGTTCAGCGTCTCGTCGGATTTCGCCAGGATGTTGGATACACGCTTGTTGGCCGCCGCCAGAGCAGATGCCGCTTCCAGCGTACGGAAGTGGGAAACCGCCTTCATACGCGCATCGAAGTCAGCCGGACGAGTCGGACGACGCGCCAGCACCGCCTGAATGGTGTCGACGGTGTAACCTTCGTCCTGATACCACGCGCGGAAACGGCCGAGCATAAAGTCGATCACGTCATCCACCACGTTCGCGTTGGTCAGCTTGTCGCCGTACAGACGCACCGCTTCTTCGGTCAGGGTCTGCAGATCAAGGTTCAGGTTCTTCTCAACGATGATGCGCAGCACGCCCAGCGCGGCACGACGCAGCGCAAACGGGTCTTTATCGCCTTTCGGATGCTGGCCGATACCGAAGATACCCGCCAGGGTGTCCATCTTATCGGCAATCGCTACAGCGCAGGCAACCGGGTTGGACGGCAGATCGTCGCCCGCAAAGCGCGGCTGATACTGCTCGTTCAGAGCTACGGCCACGTCTTCCGCTTCGCCATCGTGACGCGCGTAGTGCATGCCCATTACGCCCTGGGTGTCGGTGAATTCGAACACCATGTTGGTCATCAGGTCGCATTTGGAGAGCAGGCCCGCGCGGGTCGCGTGGTTAACGTCGGCACCGATTTCACGGGCGATCCAGCCGGACAGCTCCGCGATACGGTCGGTTTTGTCGCGCAGCGTACCCAGTTGCTGCTGGAACAGCACGGTCTGCAGGCGCGGCAGGTTATCTTCCAGACGCTTTTTACGGTCGGTATTGAAGAAGAACTCGGCATCCGCCAGACGCGGGCGCACCACTTTCTCGTTACCGGAGATAATCTGGCTCGGATCTTTCGATTCGATGTTCGCCACGAAGATGAAGTTTGGCAGCAGCTTGCCGTCGTTGGCGTAAACCGGGAAGTACTTCTGGTCACCCTTCATGGTGTACACCAGCGCTTCTGCCGGAACGGCCAGGAATTTCTCTTCGAATTTCGCGGTCAGCACAACCGGCCATTCCACCAGAGAAGTGACCTCTTCCAGCAGGCTGTCGCTCAGGTCGGCATTACCGCCAATCTTACGCGCCGCTTCTTCCGCGTCCGCTTTAATTTTGGCTTTACGCTGTTCGTAGTCGGCAATCACTTTACCGCGTTCCAGCAGGATCTGCGGATACTGGTCGGCATTGTCGATGGTGAACTCTGGCTCGCCCATAAAGCGGTGGCCGCGGATCACGCGATCGGACGCCACGCCCAGAATGGTCGCCGGGATAACGGTGTCGCCCAGCAGCAGGGTCACGGTGTGTACCGGACGCACGAAGTGTACGTCAGACGCGCCCCAGCGCATCAGCTTAGGAATCGGCAGCTTCGCCAGAGAAGTGGCGATCATGTTTGGCAGCAGCGCTTCCGCGCTTTCGCCTTTCACGTGGGCACGATACAGCAGCCATTCGCCTTTATCGGTGGTCAGACGCTCGGCCTGATCGACGGTGATGCCGCAGCCGCGCGCCCAGCCTTCGGCAGCCTTGCTTGGCTTGCCTTCCGCGTCAAACGCCTGGGCAATCGCCGGGCCACGTTTTTCGACTTCGCGATCCGGCTGAGACGCCGCCAGATTTGCCACTTTCAGCGCCAGACGACGCGGTGCAGCAAACCACTCAATTTTACCGTGTGCCAGGCCAGCGTTATCCAGCTCGGCGGTCACGTTCGCAGCAAAAGATTCAGCCAGGCTACGCAGGGCTTTTGGTGGCAGCTCTTCGGTGCCGATTTCCACCAGGAAAGTTTTCTCAGACATGGCCGCCTCTTATTTGTTTCGGTTGCACATCGGGAAGCCAAGGGCTTCACGGGACGCGTAGTAAGCTTCTGCAACGGCTTTGGTCAGGGTGCGAATACGCAGAATGTAGCGCTGACGTTCAGTCACGGAGATCGCTTTGCGGGCGTCCAGCAGGTTGAAGCTGTGGGCGGCCTTCAGAATACGCTCGTAGGCAGGCAGCGGCAGCGGAGTTTCCAGCGCCAGCAGCTGCTGTGCCTCTTTCTCGTACTGCTCGAAGCAGGTGAACAGGAAATCCACGTCCGCGTATTCGAAGTTATAGGTGGATTGCTCCACTTCGTTCTGATGGAACACGTCGCCGTAGGTGGTTTTACCCAGCGGGCCGTCGCTCCAGACCAGGTCGTAAACGCTGTCTACGCCCTGAATGTACATGGCCAGACGTTCCAGACCGTAGGTGATTTCACCGGTGATCGGCTTGCATTCCAGACCGCCAACCTGCTGGAAGTAGGTGAACTGGGTCACTTCCATGCCGTTCAGCCACACTTCCCAACCGAGACCCCAGGCACCCAGCGTTGGGTTTTCCCAGTTGTCTTCCACGAAACGGATGTCGTGGATGGTTGGATCCATACCCAGCTCTTTCAGCGACCCGAGATACAGTTCCTGAATGTTGTCGGGTGATGGCTTAATCACCACCTGGAACTGATAGTAATGCTGCAGACGGTTCGGGTTTTCACCGTAACGACCATCGGTCGGACGACGGGAAGGCTGCACATACGCGGTCGCCATTGGCTCTGGCCCCAACGCGCGCAGGCTGGTCATCGGGTGTGAAGTGCCGGCGCCGACTTCCATGTCCAAAGGTTGAACAATGGTACAGCCCTGACGAGCCCAGTAATCCTGTAAGGTCAGGATCAGGCCCTGGAAGGTCTTGGTATCAAACTTTTGCATAGTATTTCGTGCTGGATACGTGTGGTTTTAAATGGAAGGGACCAGTATACCCGCTGGCTGCAAGATATACAGTACGAAACGGGGTTGTTTAGGGAAAATTGGGAAATAAGCCTTCCGGCCAGAACGCTGGCGGCGTCTGGTTGTTGATTATGCGAGCAGGCTAGCGCATGGAGAGATGTAAAAACTGACCGTCCGCATCAAACGAGCAGACAAAGCCCTCTTTACGCGCCGTATACCCTCTAAGCTCATAGCTGCCCTGAAAGCGCTCGAATCCGATGACGTTAATTTTCTGAACGTCCGAGTTATAGCGCCGAGCGGCCCGCTCTTTACAGAGCGCTTCCATATTCAGCGAACGCTCCGGGCTTATTTTCCCCTGCTGCGCTTTTTGCACGGGGACTTCCTGTGGCGCACTGCATCCTGCCAGCATCAACAGCAGAAAGAGTGATGCCACACGCTTCATCATCATTTTTATTACCGTCCTGGTCAGCGGCTGTTATTTTTAGTATCAACACTTTTATAGATTAAGGTCTGCCATTCTGCGAATCTCGCGGTCTCCCGGCAAGCCTGCGCATAAAACTCAGAATTTTCCAAACGAAGACTTTTGGACAATGGGAGTCCCACTCACTTTACAGGGAATACGAGGAACTGATGCCGTCAAAAATTAACTGGATTGATAACCTGCGAGGAATAGCGTGTCTGATGGTGGTCATGATCCACACGACGACCTGGTATGTCACGAATGCCCACAGCATCAGCCACGTTAACTGGGATATTGCCAATATCCTCAACTCCGCGTCGCGCGTCAGCGTGCCGCTGTTTTTTATGATTTCCGGCTTTCTCTTTTTTGGCGAGCGTAGCGCGCAGCCGAGGCACTTCATCCGCATCGCGGCCTGTCTGGGGTTCTACAGCGCCGTTGCCCTGCTCTATATCACCCTGTTTACCTCCATTAACGCCGGGTTATCCCTCAAATATTTGCTGCAAAAACCGGTTTTCTACCACCTGTGGTTCTTCTTCGCCATCATCGTTATCTATCTGGTCTCTCCGCTCATTCAGGTGAAAAACGTCAGCGGGAAAATGCTTCTGGCCCTGATGGTGGTGATTGGCATCGTCGCCAACCCGAACACGATCTCGCAGAAAATCGACGGTTTCGAATGGTTGCCGGTAAACCTCTATATCAACGGCGACACCTTCTACTACGTGCTTTACGGCATGCTGGGGCGCGCCATCGGGATGATGGACACGCAAAAGCGCGGTCTGAACTGGCTCTGCGGAGCGCTGTTTATCGCCGGCGTGGCGGTGATTTCACGCGGGACGCTACATGAGCTTCAGTGGCGCGGCAATTTTGCCGATACCTGGTATCTGTATTGCGGGCCGATGGTCTTTATCTGTGCCGTATCGCTGCTCACGCTCGTTAAAAACACCTTGAACGCGCGTCCCCTTCCCGTGCTGGGCTTTATCTCGCGGCACTCGCTGGGAATTTACGGTTTTCACGCGCTGGTGATCCACGCCCTGCGAACAAGGGGCGTTGAGCTCAAAAGCTGGCCGGTGCTGGATATCGTCTGGATTTTTGCCGCTACGCTGGTTATCAGCCTGCTGCTGTCGATGCTGCTGCAAAAAATCGACGCGCGCCGCTTCGTCAGCTAACGCTGCGCTGCCGGGCGCGGTGGTACTGGCGCGGGGAGGAGAAGCCTGCCGCCAGCGAGGCCTGTTCCACGCCGCGCCCCTGCATCAGCCACTGCTCCGCCACCGCCAGACGCAGCTGCTCCAGATAATCGCGGACGCTAATCCCTAAATGCGTCTGGAAAAGCCGGGTGAGATGGCGCGGGCTGACGTGCGCCAGTGCGGCGATATCAGGCAAGCTCCACGTTTTTTGCGGCTCGGCGGTGAGCGCATCCTGCGCCCGATGGATCGCCGGATGAAGATGGTTGCGATAGCGCAGCCACGGTGAAAGCTGGGGATCGTCACCGGAACGGCGGAACCAGACCACCATCTCGCGCGCCACGGCCAGCGCCTTTTCGGGACCGCACAGGCGGTTAATCATATGCAGCGCCAGATCGATGCCCGACGTGATCCCCGCGCTGGTCCAGATATTCTCGTCCTGTACAAAGATGCGGTTTTCTTTAATCGTCGCCGTGGGAGCCACAGTGCGTAAACGGCTGATAACGTCATGATGGGTTGTGCACTGTTTGTTATTCAGCAGGCCCGATTTCGCCGCCAGCAGTGCACCAGAACAGACGCACATCACCGTGATATCCCGGCGCTGAATGACCGGCTGCAGACGCATTAGCCAGTGCTGGATCTGCTGCGCCTGCGGCGTTGAGAACTGAACGCGGGAGTCGCTCACCCCCGGCAGGACCAGCAGACTCCCCGGAGGCAGACTTTCCGGCAACGGCTGGATGCCGCCCATCGTCAGGCCTATCGACGTCGGCACGTCCGGTTGCGGCCCAATGTAATGCAGACGAAACGCGTCGCCAGCCAGCACAAAGGTCTCCGCCGGGCCTGACATATCCAGTGCCAGTACCCCGGGTAACATCACGAACCAGACGTCGATGCGCATTATAGTGACTCCAGCGTCTCCGCTACCGTTTTAATTTCGGCAAAACGCCCGGCCAGTACCGTCTCGGTACGATGGCGAATTTCCGCTGCGCTCAGGGTAATGCCCTTGTACATCATGGGAAACGTCAGCGTTGCCTCGCTCACAAACGTCACAGCATAACCCAGATCGGATGCTACCCGAGCGGTGGTTTCACAGCATTGTTCCGTGCGAATGCCGCAGATAATCAGCTGGTTGATATCACGCTCGCGCAGCCAGCGGTCAAGCCCGGTATCCGTGAAGGCATTATGGACGTGTTTCTGGAAAACCACATCCGGCTGATGACGCAAAAAGGCCATCGGTTTGACATAGCCGCTTTGCAGCGTGAAGGGGCCGTCTTCATCCACATGAAAAATATCAACGACTGGAATACCGCGCGCCTGGCAGCCTTCGATCAGCCCCAGCATCGCCTGCTGAAAGGCAGGAATGTCGCCCTCCTGCCAGTAAGGGCGATGATGGAAGGACTGCTGAGTATCAATATTGATGAGTGCAATGCGTGACATGATAAATCTCCTCGCCAGTGGGTGTGTCACCATACTGGCAAGGAAAGAGAGGCACGCACAGACCAAAAAAGGACATCCTCGTGCCTCTGTCGGACAAGCGAGTTTATGACATCAGCGGCAGCAGCTGCTGATAGATTTTGCGGAACACCTCGCGCCTTTCTGCATAACGGGCATGTCCTGCCGCGTCAGGCACATGCGCCTGTTCAAGCGTAAGCTGCGGCAGCAGCTGCGAAAGCGGCTTTTCCGGGTTCATAGCGATCTGCGCCAGACGCGCGGCGCCGAGCGCGGGGCCTACATCCCCTCCCGTGCGGAAATCCAGCTGCAACCCGCTGATATCCGCCAGCATCTGTCGCCAGTAAGGGCTTCGCGCGCCGCCGCCAATCAGGGTGACGCTCGCCGGTTTCAGGCCGCAGTCGTGCACCACATCCATTCCGTCGGCCAGCGCATACCCCACACCTTCCAGAACCGCACGCGCCAGCTCTGCCGGGCCGTGCTGATGGGTTAGGCCAAAGAATACCCCTTTCGCTTCCGGGTTGTTGTGCGGCGTACGCTCGCCAGAAAGATAGGGTAAAAACCAGACGGTACTCGCCGCGTCATCCGCCTGCTGCGCTGCCGCAATGAGTGCCGGAACGTCCGCCATGCCGGTAAGCTTCGCCGCCCAGTCCAGGCAGGATGCCGCGCTCAGCATCACCGACATCAAATGCCATTTTCCCGGAAGCGCATGACAGAAACTGTGCACAGCGCTTTCGGGATTGCTGCGATAGCCGTCGCTGACGGCAAAATAGACCCCAGAGGTTCCCAGCGACAGCATCGCCTGCCCCGCCTCAACCATCCCGACACCCACGGCACCCGCCGCGTTATCACCGCCCCCGGCCACCACCGATACGGCAGGCATATTCCAGCGTTCCGCAACGTCTGGCAGCAGCGTACCCGTCACCTCACAGCCTTCGAACAGCGCGGGCATATGTTCCCGGGTCAGATGGCAGGCATCCAGCATCGCCTCGCTCCAGTCGCGCTTCGCCACGTCGAGCCACATGGTGCCCGCGGCATCGGACATGTCGCTGGCGAAATCGCCTGTCATGCGAAAACGCAGATAGTCTTTTGGCAACAGGACTTTCGCCACCTGACGGAAAATCTCCGGCTCGTGGCGCTGTACCCACAAAAGTTTTGGTGCGGTGAAGCCCGGCATCATCAGGTTGCCCGTAATCTCGCGGGACGTGGGCACACGCGCTTCAAGGATTGCGCACTCTTCCGCACAGCGGCCATCGTTCCAGAGAATAGCCGGGCGCAGAACGCGATGCTGGCTATCCAGCAACGTTGCACCATGCATTTGTCCGGCAATGCCCAGCGCTTTCACGTCGCGCAGGCTGTGCTGCTCGCCTAAGGCTTTCATCGCGCGATCCGTCGCCTGCCACCACTGCTCCGGGTCCTGCTCCGACCACAGCGGATGCGGGCGTGAAACCTGCAGCTTTTCAGTCTGCGTTGCTAACACGTCGCCCTGCTCGCTTAACAGGATGGCTTTCACACCCGATGTGCCAAGATCGATCCCGATATACATTGTGGTGACTCCTTTGACAGAAATGCCCGGTGGCGCTTCCGCTTACCGGGCCTGGATGCTGTTATTTATCGAACAGGTAGTGATTAACCAGGTTTTCCAGCAGTTCCTGATGCCCGCTCTGGTGCTGCGGCGCCAGCTGCTGTTGTTCAGCGTACTTCGCGATGTCCGCAAGCGATAACTGACCCTTCAAAATTTGCTGGCCCAGCTCACTGTTCCAGCCGCTGTAGCGCTTCGCCACGCGCTTATCCAGCTCGCCGTCTTCAATCATACGCGCCGCCACTTTCAGCGCCAGCGCCATGGTGTCCATCGCGCCAATGTGGCCGTAGAACAGATCGTATTTGTCGGTGCTCTGGCGACGCACCTTGGCGTCAAAGTTAAGGCCGCCGGTGGTGAAACCGCCCGCTTTGACGATCTCGTACATCACCAGCGCATTCTCTTCCACGCTGTTCGGGAACTGGTCGGTATCCCAGCCCAGCTGCGGATCGCCGCGGTTCGCATCTACCGATCCGAAGATGCCCAGCGCAATCGCAGAGGCAATTTCGTGATGGAATGAGTGGCCCGCCAGGGTAGCGTGGTTAGCCTCAATATTCACTTTGATCTCTTTTTCCAGACCAAACTGCTTCAGGAAGCCATACACGGTGGCGACATCGTAGTCGTACTGATGCTTTGTTGGTTCCTGCGGTTTAGGCTCGATCAGCAGCGTGCCGCGGAAGCCGATTTTGTGCTTATGGTCGACAACCATCTGCATAAAGCGGCCAATCTGCTCGCGCTCCTGGCGCAGGTCGGTATTGAGCAGGGTTTCATAGCCTTCACGGCCGCCCCACAGGACATAGTTTTCGCCGCCCAGCTGATGCGTAGCGTTCATTGCCGTCACCACCTGCGTAGCCGCCCAGCTAAACACTTCCGGATCCGGGTTGGTGGCCGCACCCGCACCGTAGCGTGGGTTGGTGAAGCAGTTTGCCGTACCCCAGAGCAGCTTCACGCCGCTTTGCTGCTGTTTTTCTGCCAGCACGTCCACCATCTGCGCAAAATTGTTCAGGTACTCTTTCAGCGACGCCCCTTCCGGCGATACGTCAACATCATGGAAGCAGTAGTACGGCACGTTCAGCTTGTGGAAGAACTCAAACGCCACGTCGGCTTTGCGTTTCGCCAGCTCGATGGCCTCACCCGGCTGTTGCCACGGACGGTCAAAGGAACCCACGCCGAACATATCGGCGCCGTTCCAGCAGAAGGTATGCCAGTAACAGGCGGCAAAGCGCAGATGATCTTCCATGCGCTTACCCAGCACCAGCTCATCCGGATTGTAGTGACGAAATGCTAAAGGATTGGTCGTTTTTGGGCCTTCGTAACGAACGCGATCGAGTTGGTCGAAATAAGCTTGCATATTGAGCTCCATAATCAGGGTATGCGGCGAGTCGTTGATTCAGGAGTAATAGTGAATAGACATTTTGGGTTGCTCAATTACGTTATTTCACACTGCTATTGAGAGAATGCACAACTGTGCGCTGGCTCGCAAAATAATGCGCAGACAAACTATTTTTAGGCGCGCATTCCAGAATCAAATGTAATTAAGGCGTTACGAATTTTAAAATCCGATCGCGGTCATAAATTCAGAAATAAACCAAATATCGTAATGAGAAGATAAAAATCTGTAATTGCCAGCCCGCCTTTCCGCGTTAAAAATTTGCTGCGACCCAGTAGTGAATGTTTCTTTTATCTCAGCAACACATACCCCTACAAAAAGGCCTAATAATTATGAAGATAAAGAACCTGACCCTAACGCTCTGCACTACGCTCCTCCTTGTAAGCTTTGCAGGGCATGCCAAGGAGGTCAAAATTGGCATGGCGATTGATGACCTGCGTCTGGAGCGCTGGCAAAAAGATCGCGATATTTTTGTGAAAAAAGCGGAATCACTCGGTGCGAATGTGTTTGTTCAGTCGGCTAACGGCAATGAAGAAACGCAAATGTCGCAGATCGAGAATATGATCAACCGGGGAGTCGATGTTCTGGTCATTATCCCTTATAACGGCCAGGTATTAAGTAACGTGGTGAAAGAAGCGAAGCAGGAAGGCATAAAAGTTCTCGCTTATGACCGCATGATTAATAACGCCGATATTGATTATTATATTTCCTTCGACAATGAAAAAGTGGGCGAATTACAGGCGCAAAGCCTGATCGACAAAGTGCCTCAAGGCAATTATTTCCTGATGGGCGGTTCGCCGGTGGATAACAACGCCAAACTGTTCCGCGAAGGGCAAATGAAGGTCCTTAAGCCGTACATCGACAGCGGCAAAATTAAGGTGGTCGGCGATCAGTGGGCCGACGGATGGTTACCAGAAAATGCCCTGAAGATTATGGAAAATGCGCTGACGGCCAATAACAACAAAATTGATGCTGTCGTGGCCTCCAACGATGCCACAGCAGGCGGGGCTATTCAGGCTCTGAGTGCCCAGGGACTGGCCGGTAAAGTCGCGATTTCTGGTCAGGATGCCGACCTGGCGGGCGTAAAACGCATTATCGCAGGTACTCAGACCATGACGGTCTACAAACCGATTACTGAGCTTGCCAATACGGCGGCGGAAATTGCCGTTGAGCTGGGCAACGGTAAGCAACCTAAAGCAGATGCAACGCTGAATAACGGCCTGAAAGACGTTCCGGCTCGCCTGCTCACGCCAATTGAAGTCAATAAAGAGAACATTGACGCCACCGTTATTAAAGACGGTTTCCACAAGAAGAGCGAACTGTAATCCGGCGCTGCCCCTGCTCTGCGGGGGCGCATCACGTTGTACTGTTCTTCCCTCGGGTTATGTGGAGCAGTTATGCCTTATTTACTTGAAATGAAAAGCATCACCAAGCGCTTCGGCACGGTGAAAGCCGTCGACAACGTCAGTCTCCGGTTGAACCCTGGCGAAGTGGTTTCGCTGTGTGGCGAGAATGGTTCGGGCAAATCAACGCTGATGAAAGTCCTGTGTGGGATCTACCCGCACGGCAGTTACGAAGGCGAAATTGTCTTTGCCGGTGAAATCATCCAGGCGACGCACATTCGCGACACCGAACGTAAAGGCATCGCCATCATCCACCAGGAGCTGGCGCTGGTGAAACATCTCACCGTGCTGGAGAACATCTTCCTCGGAGCCGAGATTTCCCGCCACGGCGTGCTGGATTACGACACCATGACGCTCCGCTGTGAAAAGCTGCTGGCGCAGGTGAGCCTCAACATTTCACCGGATACCCGCGTGGGCGATCTGGGGCTGGGGCAACAGCAGCTGGTCGAAATTGCGAAGGCGCTGAATAAACAGGTCAGGCTGCTGATCCTTGATGAGCCAACGGCGTCACTCACCGAACAGGAAACTGCGGTTCTGCTCAATATTATCCGCGATCTGCAAAACCACGGTATCGCCTGCATATACATTTCGCACAAGCTGAACGAGGTAAAAGCCATTTCGGACACCATCTGCGTGATCCGCGACGGGCAACACATCGGCACGCGTGAAGCTGCGGGCATGAGTGAAGATGACATCATCACCATGATGGTGGGCCGCGAGCTGACCGCACTCTACCCGAATGAGCCCCACAGTCAGGGCGATGAAGTGCTGCGCGTGGAAAACCTGACCGCGTGGCACCCCGTTAACCGCCACATTAAGCGGGTCAATAACGTTTCGTTTTCCCTTCACAGCGGCGAAATTCTTGGGATTGCTGGGCTCGTCGGTGCCGGGCGTACCGAAGCCGTGCAGTGCCTGTTTGGCGTGTGGCCAGGGCGCTGGGAGGGCACGATATATATAGACGGCCAGCCCGTGAGAATCGACAACTGCCAGCAGGCGATTGCCCGCGGCATTGCCATGGTGCCGGAAGACCGCAAAAAAGACGGCATCGTACCGGTCATGGCGGTGGGTAAAAACATCACCCTTGCGGCACTCGATCGGTTCTCCGGCGCGCTGAGCAGCCTGGATGATGCCGCCGAGCAGCAGTGCATCCTTCAGTCACTTGCCCGGCTGAAGGTCAAAACCTCCTCGCCGGAACTGGCGATTGGCCGACTGAGCGGTGGTAACCAGCAGAAGGCGATTCTGGCGCGCTGTCTGCTCCTCAATCCACGCATATTAATCCTTGATGAGCCGACGCGTGGGATCGATATCGGTGCCAAATACGAAATCTACAAACTGATTAATCAGCTTGTACAGCAAGGGATTGCCGTCATTGTCATCTCGTCTGAGTTACCCGAAGTGCTCGGCCTGAGCGACCGCGTGCTGGTCATGCACGAGGGGAAACTGAAAGCCAACCTGATTAACCAGAACCTGACGCAAGAGCAGGTGATGGAAGCCGCTTTAAGGAGCGAACGTCATGTCGAAAACCAATCCGTCTGATATCAAAGTCGCTGTTCCGACGCCCGGCGCGTTCGCGGGGCTAAAAGCGCTGAACCTGCAGGTTTTCGTGATGATCGCGGCGATTATCGTCATCATGCTGTTCTTCACGTGGATGACGGATGGCTCGTACTTAAGCGCGCGTAACGTCTCAAACCTGCTCCGCCAGACCGCCATCACCGGCATCCTGGCCGTGGGCATGGTGTTCGTGATCATCTCTGCGGAAATCGACCTGTCGGTCGGGTCGATGATGGGTCTTCTCGGCGGCGTGGCGGCCATTTTTGACGTCTGGCTCGGCTGGCCGCTGCCGCTGACCGTGGCGGTGACGCTGGTACTGGGGCTGGTTTTAGGGGCCTGGAACGGCTGGTGGGTTGCCTATCGGAAGGTGCCATCGTTTATCGTCACCCTGGCGGGAATGCTGGCCTTCCGCGGGATCTTGATCGGTATCACCAACGGCACGACCGTCTCCCCGACCAGCGCGGCGATGTCCCAAATTGGCCAGAGTTACCTCTCGGACAGCATAGGCTTTACGATCGGCGTGGTGGGACTGCTGGCGTTTGTCGCGTGGCAGTGGCGTGGACGTATGCGCCGTCAGGCGCTGGGTCTTGCGTCGCCAGCGTCAACGTCCGTGGTAGGACGTCAGGCGCTGACGGCGGTCATTGTGCTGGGCGCCATCTGGCTTCTTAACGACTATCGCGGCGTTCCGACGCCGGTACTGCTGCTGGCGCTGTTACTGCTCGGCGGCATGTTTATGGCGACGCGCACCGCGTTTGGCCGTCGTATTTATGCCATCGGCGGCAACCTTGAAGCTGCTCGCCTGTCGGGTATTAACGTCGAACGTACCAAGCTGGCGGTTTTCGCCATTAACGGCCTGATGGTCGCTATCGCCGGGTTGATCCTCAGCTCGCGACTGGGGGCAGGCTCTCCTTCCGCCGGTAACATCGCCGAGCTGGATGCTATCGCTGCCTGCGTCATCGGTGGCACCAGCCTCGCAGGCGGTATCGGTAGCGTGGCGGGCGCGGTCATGGGGGCATTTATCATGGCGTCGTTGGATAACGGGATGAGTATGATGGACGTCCCGACGTTTTGGCAGTATATCGTCAAGGGGGCCATTCTTTTACTGGCAGTCTGGATGGACTCTGCCACCAAGCGACGAGCCTGATAACCGCATTGTGACTTAACTGGGAAGCGAGCCATGTTTGAAAAGCGTCACCGCATTACGTTGTTATTCAATGCCAACAAAGCCTACGACCGTCAGGTGGTAGAAGGCGTGGGTGAATATTTGCAGGCGTCGCAATCCGAATGGGATATTTTTATTGAAGAAGATTTCCGCACCCGTCTGGAGAACATCAAAGACTGGCTGGGTGATGGCGTTATCGCCGACTATGACGATCCCATCATCGAGCAGCTGCTAACCGACGTCGACGTGCCGATTGTGGGCGTCGGCGGCTCGTATCATTCACCCGAACACTACCCGCCGGTCCACTACATCGCCACCGATAACCATGCCCTGGTCGAGGCCGCCTTTCTCCATTTAAAGGAGAAAGGCGTCCATCGCTTCGCGTTTTATGGTTTACCCGCCACCAGCGGCAAGCGCTGGGCCGTGGAGCGTGAACATGCGTTTTGCCAGCTGGTCGCACAGGAGAAGTACCGCGGCGTGGTCTATCAGGGGCTGGAAACCGCACCGGAAAACTGGCAGCACGCGCAAAACCGCCTGGCGGACTGGCTGCAAACGCTGCCACCGCAAACCGGCATTATTGCCGTGACGGACGCCCGCGCCCGACACGTGCTGCAGGTCTGCGAACATTTGCATATCCCGGTGCCCGAAAAACTGTGCGTGATTGGCATTGATAACGAAGAACTGACCCGCTACCTGTCCCGCGTGGCGCTCTCCTCCGTAGCACAGGGCACACGTCAGATGGGCTATCAGGCGGCAAAGCTGTTGCACCGTCTGCTGGATAAAGAGGCTCTGCCGCTTCAGCGCCTGCTGGTTCCCCCCGTCCGCGTCGTTGAGCGTCGCTCAACCGATTATCGTTCCCTAAGCGACCCGGCCGTCATTCAGGCCATGCACTATATCCGCAACCACGCCTGCAAAGGGATTAAGGTCGATCAGGTCCTGGACTCGGTGGGCATTTCCCGCTCGAATCTGGAGAAGCGATTCAAAGAAGAGGTGGGCGAAACCATTCATGCCGTCATTCATGCGGAGAAGCTGGAGAAAGCCCGCAGCCTGCTTGTCTCTACGTCACTGTCGATCAACGAAATCTCGCAGATGTGCGGCTATCCGTCGCTGCAGTATTTCTATTCGGTGTTTCGCAAAGAGTATGACACCACGCCGAAAGAGTACCGGGATCGCCACAGCGAGGTGCTGATCTAGAAAAGAAAACGCCTTCCAGTGGAAGGCGTTTTTTTGAGATTACATATGGGCGGCGATTAAGCGCTGGTTATCCTGGTACATAGCAAACAGATAGTTGTTATAGCTCTGTCCCTTCGTCGAATAACCTTTCAGCTTGTGGATCATCGTACTGGCCGTCACTTCCTGGTCCGCTTTACGCAGCTGAGCGCGTGATTTACGGAACGATGAGTAGGCCGGGTGCGTGTTCAGATTCACCACATAGGCGTTCACGGAATCTTTCACAGATTCAAACTGCGAATAGCCTTTCACCTTGCCAGGCGCATTCGTACAACGCCCTTTCGCACATTTCATGCCGAACAGGTTGTTGTTATTACGCGCAAGCTTAGACGTTCCCCAGCCGCTTTCGGCTGCTGCCATGGTCGCTACCATGCTGCCTGGGATAATGTCCACACGCTCAAGGAGAGCATTCCACGGTACGCGACGCGTGTTACCGTTCCAGCTCAGTTTGTAGCGCTTCGTGATGTCTTTCAGACGCGCGCGTTCAGACGGCGACCAGCGGCTATCGTACTGTTTTGAAATTAACCAGTTACGATCCGCCGTAATCGCGGCATTTTGACTTGTTATGTAAGGCATTACCGTCCGGAGAAACGCTTTTTTTCTTGGTGTTCCGGAAGGGTATTTTCGCAAATCAGGAAGTGAACTACTCTTTGCACTATTGCGAGAATACTCTTGTTTACTGCTAACCTTACTACTTGTCGTCTTTATTACGTGGGCTTTCTTACTCGTTGTATCCGTGTGCGTCTTCGCAAGCACCCCACCCGAAAATGTCGTGGTGAGTAACATGAGTATCGCGGCCCCATATCGTCGAATGGGAGTCGATATCATTAGGTCTCCTGGTCGGATGTAATCATCCCAACACCTTATTTTTTTCACAAATTTGAGAGCGGAATCTCAAATCATATCAAAAATAGACTTCAAGAGCACGTATAGAAATAGTCCAAATCCGAAACTATGTCACCTGAAACTTGCTCATAAAAACATCATTCCTGAAAAAATGTGTGCGATATCGCAGATAACTGTCTCATTTCGCGCGGGATCACTCATCCTCACAGGTCATCCCGACAGAAAGCGATGGGGGATGAGTTTTTAACCACAACCTGATGGCACACTGGTCAAAAATGCCGCGACAGGAAATGGAATGAAACGCACCGCATTAGCTTTTCTGATGTTACCCGCTCTGGCACATGCCGACTGGTCATCGCCGGGGTTTAACACATTACGCGCCGAAGGCACCGGTGTTTTCACCAGCCAGGCAAAGCTTACGAAGGGTACGCGTCCTCTGACGCTGGGTTTTGACAAGACGTGCTGGCAGCCTTCGGAGGCGATAAAACTCAATGAGATGCTGTCGCTCAAGCCCTGCGACGGGTCTCCGCCGCAGTGGCGCCTTTTCCGCGACGGTGAATACCAGATGCGGATTGATACCCGATCCGGCACGCCCACGCTGCTGCTGACAATTCAGAGTACCGCAGAACAGCCGGTTGCAAGCGTTATCCGCCAGTGCCCGAAGTGGGACGGTAAACCGCTGACGCTGGACGTCAGCCATACCTTCCCGGAAGGCACCGTGGTGCGTGATTTCTACAGCAAACAGACCGCGACGGTGCAGAACGGAAACATAACCCTGCAGCCAGACGCCAGCAGTGGTGGCCTGCTGCTGCTTGAGCGCGCCGAAACCGACAAACCAGCGCCGTTTAGCTGGCAGAACGCCACCGTCTATTTTGTGCTAACCGACCGCTTTGTGAATGGCGACCCGGGCAACGACAACAGCTACGGTCGTCACAAAGACGGCATGCAGGAGATTGGCACTTTCCACGGTGGCGATCTCAAAGGGCTCGCCAGCAGGCTCGACTATTTACAGCAGCTGGGGGTGAACGCGCTCTGGATAAGTTCCCCGCTTGAGCAGATCCACGGCTGGGTAGGCGGTGGCACCAAAGGGGACTTCCCACACTACGCCTATCACGGCTACTACACCCAGGACTGGACGAAGCTCGATGCCAACATGGGCACCGAGGATGATCTGCGACATCTTGTTGATGAAGCGCACAGGCGCGGCATTCGCATCCTGTTCGATATCGTCATGAACCACGCGGGCTACGCGACGCTTGCGGACATGCAGGAGTACCAGTTTGGCGCGCTGTATCTGCAGGGTGATGAGCTGAAAAAGACCCTGGGCGACCGCTGGACGGACTGGAAGCCGGGCGCGGGCCAAAGCTGGCATAGCTTCAACGATTACATCAACTTTAGCGACAAAGCCGCATGGGAAAAATGGTGGGGCAAGAAATGGATCCGCACCGACATTGGTGATTACGACAACCCCGGCTTCGACGATTTAACCATGTCGCTGGCGTTCCTACCTGATCTGAAAACGGAATCCACCGCCCCTTCCGGATTACCCAACTTTTATCAACACAAGCCCGATACCCACGCGAAAGCCATCCCGGGATATACCCCGCGCGACTATCTCACCCACTGGCTCAGCCAGTGGGTGCGCGACTACGGCATTGACGGTTTCCGGGTGGATACCGCGAAGCACGTCGAGCTTGCGGCCTGGCAGCAGTTAAAGGACCAGGCTAGTCAGGCGCTGGCCGCGTGGAAAGGGGCCAACCCGGACAAAAAGCTCGATAACGCACCGTTCTGGATGACCGGCGAGTCCTGGGGCCACGGAGTGATGCAAAGCGACTATTACCGCCACGGTTTCGACGCAATGATCAACTTTGATTATCAGGAGCAGGCGGCAAAAGCGGTGAATTGCCTGGCCGATATGGATCTCACCTGGCAGCAAATGGCGGAAAAGCTGCAAAGCTTCAACGTGCTGAGCTATCTCTCCTCCCATGACACACGCCTGTTCCGCGAAGGAGGCCAGCGCGCTGCGGAGCTGCTCCTGCTGGCACCGGGCAGCGTACAAATCTATTACGGTGATGAATCCGAGCGTCCGTTTGGCCCGACGGGGTCTGACCCGCTGCAGGGTACCCGCTCGGATATGAACTGGCAGGACGTGACGAGCAAGCAGGCCTTAACCGTCGCCCACTGGCAAACGCTGGGCCAGTTCCGCGCCCGCCATCCGGCGATCGGTGAAGGCAAGCAAACCACGCTGTCGCTGAAAGAGGGGTACGGCTTCGTACGCGAGCACAAGGGCGATAAGGTGATGGTGGTATGGGCGGGTAATCAATAATTATCCCCCCCTCACCCTGGCCCTCTCCCCGCATGGGGAGAAGGCCGGGGTGAGGGGTGAAACCCACCAGAACTATTCACTACATAAATCCCACTCCGCCATACAAAACAACAAATCCGACCACATCTCCCGATTTGCACCAGCACAGTGCTAGCGTTATGGTTACCCACTTTCAAAATAAGCTCGATAGAACACCTGCTATGACGTTTTCACTTTTTGGCGACAAATTCACCCGCCATTCAGGCATTACTCGCCTGATGGAGGACCTCAACGACGGGCTGCGCACACCGGGTGCCATCATGCTCGGCGGCGGAAACCCGGCGCAAATTCCGGAGATGACAACCTATTTCCAGACGCTGCTCGCGCAGATGCTGGAAAACGGCAAAGCGACCGATGCGCTCTGCAATTACGACGGTCCGCAGGGTAAAACCGAGCTACTGACTCTCCTTGCCAAAATGCTGCGTGAAGAGCTGGGCTGGGATATCGAACCACAGAATATTGCACTAACAAACGGCAGCCAGAGCGCGTTTTTCTACTTGTTTAACCTCTTCGCAGGGCGTCGTGCCGACGGCACCACCAAAAAGGTGCTGTTCCCGCTGGCACCGGAGTATATCGGCTATGCTGATTCCGGCCTGGAAGAGGATCTGTTCGTCTCCGCGCGCCCGAACATCGAGCTGCTGCCGGAAGGCCAGTTCAAATATCACGTCGATTTTGAACACCTGCATATTGGTGAAGAGACGGGGATGATCTGCGTATCGCGCCCGACGAACCCAACGGGCAACGTGATTACCGACGACGAACTGATGAAGCTGGATGTCCTGGCGAACCAGCACGGCATCCCGCTGGTGATCGACAATGCCTACGGCGTGCCGTTCCCGGGCATTATCTTCAGCGAAGCACGTCCGCTGTGGAACCCGAACATTGTCCTGTGCATGAGCCTCTCTAAGCTGGGTCTGCCGGGCAGCCGCTGCGGCATCATCATCGCCAACGAGAAAATCATCACCGCCATTACCAATATGAACGGCATTATCAGCCTTTCACCGGGCGGCATCGGCCCGGCGATGATGTGCGAAATGATCAAGCGCAACGACTTGCTGCGTCTGTCTAATGAAGTCATCAAACCGTTCTATTACCAGCGCGTTCAGGAGACGATTGCGACGCTTCGCCGCTACTTACCGGAAGAACGCTGCCTGATCCACAAACCTGAAGGAGCGATTTTCCTGTGGCTGTGGTTTAAGGATTTGCCGATCACTACAGAACTGCTTTATCAGCGACTGAAAAAGCGTGGCGTGCTGATGGTGCCGGGCGATTACTTCTTCCCGGGTCTGGATAAGCCATGGCCGCACACCCACCAGTGCATGCGCATGAACTACGTGCCCGATCCGGCAAAAATCGAAGCGGGCATCAAAATTCTCGCCGAAGAAATTGAAAAAGCGTGGCACGAAGGCAGCCAGTAACACGCTACCCCTCACGCACGTTAAAACCCAGCTCTTTTGATATCGCCTCTGCCGTTTCGCGCAGAGGCTTGAGCAGGTTTTTCTCGCCAACCTGCTTCATGCGGGACGTCGACAGCGAAATGGAGATCGCATACGGCACGCGACCATGAATATCAAACACCGGCACGGCGATACAGGAGACACCCAGCTCGTTCTCTTCTTTATCCATTGCCATGCTGCGATCGCGAATTTCCGCCAGCTCATCGTACATAGCACTCAGTTCAGTGATGGTATTGCGCGTCAGCGGTTGAATCTGTTCCTGATGGCTTTGCCAGTAGCTGGCCACGTAATCCTGATGACCAAAGGCCATATAGATCTTGCCCATTGCAGAACAATAGAGCGGCATATGCTGTCCGATGTAAGCACGCGTACGCAGCATGCCGGTTGTCGGCTCGAGCTTATAAATTAGGATCGCGTGGTCATCTTCCCGACTGGAAAAGTTCACCGTTTCGCCAGTGGCAATGTTCAGCGCCTCAAGATGCGGGGCCGCCACGTGAATAATGTTGAGCGATGACAGCGCCTTTTGCCCGACAGCAATGAATTTAGTGGTCAAACGATAGCTGCCCGCCGCTGGCGCCGGGGTAACGTACCCGCACGACTGCAGACCCTGGAGTAACCGGTGGACGGTGCTCTTATTCAAACCTGCCAGTTCCGATAAATGCGCAAGCGGACACCCGTTCGGGTAGTTGCTGAGGATCTCAATCAGCATCAGGCCGCGAAACAGGCTCTGGCTGCCCGCTGGCCTCTCTTTTTCCTGCGTTATTTCGCTCTCTTTCATGCTCATCAAATCGCTCCTTTTTATCGCGCTCCTGATGGTAGCGCAAAGTGTGGTTTAGTTCACGATCTCAACAGAAAAAACACAACCAGTTGATTTTAATGATTTTTGAAAAACGTGAATGTCGTTGATCTGACAAAAATTGATCGCTATATTTGAAATCATATTTCGCATAGTGAAATTTAACGATAAAAAAGCGTTCGCACTTGCCCCTAAAAAACAGGAGAACAGGGATGAAAGTGACCTTCGAAGAGTTGAAAGCGGCGTTCAATCGGGTTCTGCTCGATCGCGGCATAAAAGTGGAGACTGCCGATGCCTGCGCAGAGATGTTTGCCCGCACCACCGAGTCCGGTGTCTACTCGCATGGCGTAAACCGCTTCCCGCGTTTTATTCAGCAACTGGATGCGGGCGACATCATCCCTGACGCCCAGCCACAACGGGTGACCTCATTGGGTGCCATCGAACAGTGGGATGCCCGACGCTCCATCGGCAACCTGACGGCGAAAAAGATGATGGATCGCGCCACCGAACTGGCATCCGACCACGGTATCGGCCTGGTGGCGCTGCGTAACGCCAACCACTGGATGCGCGGCGGCAGTTACGGCTGGCAGGCGGCTGAGAAAGGTTACATTGGAATTTGCTGGACCAACTCCATTGCAGTAATGCCTGCGTGGGGATCAAAAGAATGCTGCATCGGCACAAACCCGCTGATCGTCGCTATCCCGTCGAATCCCATCACCATGGTCGACATGTCGATGTCGATGTTCTCCTACGGCATGCTGGAAGTGAACCGCCTGGCCGGGCGCGAGTTGCCTGTAGATGGCGGCTTTGACGACGAGGGCAATCTCACCCGGGAGCCTGGCGTGATTGAGAAAAACCGCCGTATTCTGCCGATGGGCTACTGGAAAGGTTCAGGCTTATCCATCGTGCTCGACATGATCGCTACCCTGCTCTCTAACGGCTCTTCCGTCGCAGAAGTGACCCAGGACAACAGCGACGAATATGGCGTATCGCAGATCTTTATCGCTATTGAAGTGGATCGCCTGATCGACGGGCCAACCCGCGATGCCAAACTGCAACGCATCATGGACTTCATCACTACCGCCGAACGCGCTGATGAGAATGTTGCCGTTCGTTTGCCGGGACATGAATTCACGCGTCTGCAGGAAGAGAACCGTCGCAACGGCATAACCATTGACGACAGCGTATGGGCGAAAATCCAGTCTCTGTAAGGAGGGGATGATGATATTCGGACATATTTCGCAGCCCAATCCGTGTCGCCTGCCGCTGGCGATTGAAAAAGCGCTTCATTTTCTGCGCACCACGGATTTCACCACCCTGGAGCCAGGCGTAGTGGAAATTGAAGGCCGCACTATTTTTGCCCAGGTGCTCGACCTCACCACAAAGGAACAACACGAAAACCGTCCTGAAGTGCACCGCCGCTATCTGGATATTCAGTTTCTGGCCTGGGGTGAAGAGAAAATCGGTATCGCTATTGATACCGGCAATAACAAAATAAGCGAATCATTACTGGAACAGCGAGATATTATTTTTTATCACGACAGCGAAAATGAGTCGTTTATAGAAATGGTACCTGGCAGTTATGCCATATTTTTCCCGCAGGATGTTCATCGTCCTGCCTGTATTAAAAACAAGGAAGCGGTAATTCGTAAAATTGTGGTGAAAGTGGCAATTAGCGAATTATTGTAATTTTCTGACGAATACAGGAACGCGAAATGACCAACACCGGTTTTATTATTGGTGCGTACCCCTGCGCACCCTCGTTTCACCAGAAAGGGGAACAAGAAGAACAATCCTTCTGGCGGGAACTTTCCGACACACCGTACATACGAGGGCTGGAACAACCTTGCCTGGAAAACCTTCATCCTTTCGGTGACGAGTGGCTGTTCCGTCATACGCCGGACGAGTGGCAAATCGTGGTCACGGCGGTGATGGAAACCATGCGCCGTCGTGGCACGAACGGCGCTTTTGGTCTGGCATCAGCAGACGAAGAACAACGTAAAGCATGCGTTGAATTTTACCGGCATCTGCACCAGAAAATTGACGCTGTAAATGTGCGTTTTCCGGGAAAAGTCATAGCCCTGGAGATGCAGGCGGCGCCGCAGGCCGGGAATGCATCCGTCGAACAGGCCACCGAGGCATTCTCCCGCTCAATCCGCGAAATTGTGAGCTGGAACTGGTCCTGCGATCTGGTGCTGGAACACTGCGATGCCATGACCGGACCTGCACCGCGTAAAGGTTTTTTACCCTTAGAACAGGTGCTGGAGGTGGTAAACGGAACCGACATCAGCGTCTGCATCAACTGGGCACGGTCGGCCATTGAAGGCCGTAATTCCACCGTTCCGCTTGAACACGTTCAGGCCGCATGTAAAGCCGGAAAATTGGGCGCGCTGATGTTCTCTGGCACCACCACACGCGGCGAATATGGCGAGTGGCAGGATCTGCACGCGCCGTTTTCTTCGTTCTGTGCCGACAGTTTAATGACGACTGAACAGGCTACATCACTCTTTACTGCGGCGAGCGCCGCAACATTGAAATTCTCCGGTATTAAATTACTGGAAATAAATGCTAATGCTGATGTCAGCCATCGCATCGCCATTTTGCGTGACGGCATTAGCGCTATGAATAAAGCGACACAATAAAAATAAAAACATATTCCGATTACATTCACAGAGACATTAACTATGAATATTTCAACGAATGCTCTACATGCGGATATTCCGCGCCAGCGCTGGCTAAGAATCATTCCACCTATTCTTATCGCCTGCATTATTTCTTACATGGACCGCGTAAATATCGCCTTTGCGATGCCCGGAGGTATGGATGAAGAACTGGGTATTTCCGCCACCATGGCAGGCCTGGCAGGCGGGATCTTCTTTATCGGCTATCTGTTCCTGCAGGTTCCGGGCGGCAAGATTGCTGTTCATGGTAGCGGCAAGAAGTTTATCGGTTGGTCCCTGGTCGCCTGGGCAGTCATCTCAGTCCTGACCGGTATTGTCACCAACCAGTATCAGTTGCTGGTGCTGCGCTTCTTACTCGGCGTGGCGGAAGGCGGGATGCTGCCCGTTGTGTTAACGATGATAAGCAACTGGTTCCCGGATGCCGAACGTGGCCGCGCCAACGCGATTGTGATCATGTTCGTGCCGATTGCCGGGATCATCACCGCGCCACTTTCTGGCTGGATTATTACCGCGCTCGACTGGCGCTGGCTTTTTATCATTGAAGGTTTGATGTCCATAGTGGTGCTGGTGCTGTGGGCGTTCACCGTTTACGACCGTCCGCAGGAAGCCCGCTGGATCTCAGAGGCCGAGAAAAACTATCTGGTGCAAACGCTGGCCGCTGAACAGCAAGCCATCGCCGGAAAAGAGGTGAAAAATGCCTCATTGAGTGCCGTGCTTTCCGATAAAACCATGTGGCAATTAATCGCCCTGAACTTCTTCTACCAGACCGGGATTTACGGTTATACCCTTTGGCTGCCCACCATCCTGAAAGAGCTGACGCACACCAGCATCGGCCAGGTCGGGGTGCTCGCCATTCTGCCTTACATCGGTGCCATTGCGGGGATGTTCCTGTTCTCTACGCTTTCTGACCGCACCGGCAAGCGCAAGCTGTTTGTCTCCCTGCCGCTGATTGGCTTCGCACTTTGCATGTTCCTCTCCGTGGCGCTGAAGGCAAACACCTGGCTGGCCTATGCCGCGTTGGTCGGCTGCGGATTCTTCCTGCAGTCCGCCGCTGGGGTGTTCTGGACGATTCCTGCACGTCTGTTTAGCGCCGAAATGGCAGGCGGTGCGCGCGGTGTGATCAATGCGCTTGGTAACCTCGGCGGATTCTGCGGCCCTTATGCGGTAGGCGTACTGATAACGCTGTACAGCAAAGATGCGGGAGTTTACTGCCTGGCGATTTCTCTGGCACTGGCTGCGCTGCTGGCACTGCTGTTACCAGCGAAATGTGATGCCGGAGCAGAACCCAATCCCACGGTGAATCCGCATAAACGTGCGGCCTGATGCCCTCACCCAACCCACTAAACCGAACCGTAGGCCGGGTAAGCGAAGCGCCACCCGGCGAATAAGTGAGATGAAGATGAGTGAAAAAGAGCCCTTCTGGCTGGGTATCGATTGTGGCGGTACTTATCTGAAAGCCGGGTTATACAACCGCCAGGGAAAGGAAATGTGTATCGAACGTCGCTCGGTGGCCACGCTCAGCCCACGCGCAGGCTATGCGGAGCGGGATATGCACCAGCTCTGGCAGCACTGCCACGCTACCGTCGCCACGCTGCTCAAACGTTCAGGCGTAGACGGAGAGCAGATCAAAGGCGTCGGCATTTCTGCTCAGGGCAAAGGACTGTTTCTACTCGATAAACAGGATCGGCCCCTGGGCAACGCCATGCTCTCTTCTGACCGCCGGGCGCTGGAGATTGTGCAACGCTGGCAGCAGGACGGCATTCCAGAAAAACTCTATTCGCATACGCGCCAGACGCTGTGGACCGGGCATCCGGCCTCGCTTCTGCGCTGGGTAAAAGAGAATGAGCCCCAGCGCTTCGAGAAAATTGGCTGCGTGATGATGGCGCACGATTATCTTCGCTGGTGCCTCACCGGCACCAAAGCCTGCGAAGAGAGCAACATTTCGGAGTCCAATCTCTACAATATGAATACCGGCCAGTACAACCCACAGCTCACACGCTGGCTCGGTATCAGCGAAATTGACGGCGCCCTGCCGCCGATTGTCGGTTCAGCAGAAATTTGCGGGGAAATCACCGCTCAGGCAGCCGCCCTGACCGGTCTCGCGGCGGGTACGCCCGTCGTTGGTGGACTGTTTGACGTGGTTTCCACCGCGATCTGCGCCGGCCTACACGACGAACACACGTTGAATGCCGTAATGGGCACCTGGGCCGTCTCCAGCGGGATTGCGCATGGCATCCGCGACAGCGAGCCGTTCCCCTACGTCTATGGCCGCTACGTTCATCCGCAGCAGTACATCGTTCACGAAGCTAGTCCGACTTCCTCCGGCAATCTTGAGTGGCTCACCGCCCAGTGGGGCGATATGTCATTCGATGAAATCAACCATGCCGTCGCTGGTCTGCCAAAAGCCGGAAGCGATCTGATTTTCCTGCCATTCCTCTACGGCAGCAACGCGGGTCTGGAGATGACCAGCGGTTTCTACGGCATGCAGGCGCTACACACCCGCGCGCACCTGCTGCAGGCGGTTTACGAAGGCGTGGTATTCAGCCACATGACCCATCTTAACCGCATGCTTGAGCGCTTTACCGAGGTGCAGGCACTGCGCGTCACGGGTGGCCCGGCCCATTCGGACGTGTGGATGCAGATGCTTGCGGACGTCAGCGGTCTGACAATTCAATTACCCAAGGTAGAAGAGACTGGCTGTTCCGGTGCCGCGCTGGCCGCACTGGTCGGTACAGGCATCTATCCCGATTTCCACACGGCGCAACGCGCCCTTAAACATGACATCCGGGTGATTGAACCCGACATGAATGCCCATGCGGCCTATCAACGCAAATATCACCGCTATCAGTTACTGATTTCAGCATTACAGGGCTATCACGCCCAGGTTAAGGAGCACGACCTATGAGCCGACCATTACTGCAGCTGGCGCTCGATCACACCTCACTTCAGGCCGCGCAGCGCGATGTTGCCCTGCTTGTGGATCACGTCGATATCGTCGAAGCCGGTACCCTTTTATGTCTGACCGAAGGACTAAGCGCCGTCCGCGCGCTGCGCAAACAGTGCCCGGAGAAAATTATCGTGGCGGACTGGAAAGTGGCCGATGCCGGGGAGACGCTGGCAGAACAGGCGTTTGGCGCGGGCGCGAACTGGATGACCATTATCTGCGCCGCTCCGCTGGCCACCGTTGAGCGAGGGCACGAGGTGGCACTGCGCTGCGGAGGAGAAATCCAGATAGAGCTCTTTGGTAACTGGACGCTGGACGACGCGCGCGCATGGCAACGTATCGGCGTAAAACAGGCGATATACCACCGGGGAAGAGACGCGCAGGCCAGCGGTCAGCAGTGGGGTGAGACGGATCTCGCCAGAATGAAAGTCCTCTCAGATATCGGTTTACAGCTTTCGATTACCGGCGGCATCACGCCTGCCGATCTCCCCCTGTTTAAGCAAATCAACGTCAAAGCGTTTATCGCCGGGCGCGCGCTGGCGGGCGCGGATAATCCGCCTCAGGTGGCACAGGCATTCCATTCGCAAATCCGCGATATCTGGGGAGCGTAACCATGCGTCAGCATCCGTTAGGTATTTATGAAAAAGCGCTGCCGAAAGATCTCTCCTGGCCGGAACGCCTGGTCCTGGCGAAGAGCTGCGGATTCGATTTCGTTGAGATGTCGGTTGATGAAACCGACGAGCGTTTATCGCGCCTTGAGTGGAGTACCACGCAGCGCGCCTCTCTGGTTGAAGCGATGCTGGAAACCGGAGTGTCTATCCCTTCTATGTGCTTGTCTGCCCACCGTCGTTTCCCGTTTGGCAGCCGCGACGAAACGGTGCGCCAGCGCGCCCGTGAGATCATGACCAAAGCCATCAGGCTGGCACGCGACTTAGGTATTCGCACCATTCAGCTTGCGGGTTATGACGTCTATTACGAAGAGCACGATGAAGGTACTCAACAACGTTTTGCCGAAGGACTGGCATGGGCCGTCGAGCAGGCCGCCGCCGCACAGGTGATGCTGGCGGTCGAGATCATGGATACCGCATTTATGAATTCCATCAGCAAGTGGAAAAAGTGGGACAGCATGCTCGCCTCGCCGTGGTTCAGCGTTTACCCGGACGTTGGCAACCTGAGCGCGTGGGGTAACGACGTTACCGCCGAGCTGACGCTGGGCATTGACCGCATTGCGGCTATTCACCTGAAAGATACCCAACCCGTTACCGCGCAAAGCCCCGGACAGTTCCGCGATGTACCGTTTGGCGATGGCTGCGTCGATTTTGTCGGCGTGTTTAACACGCTGAATAAGCTGAACTATCGCGGCGCGTTTCTGATTGAAATGTGGACCGAAAAAGCCAAAGAGCCGGTGCTGGAGATTATCCAGGCACGCCGCTGGATTGAAGCCCGTATGCAGGAAGGAGGCATGACATGTTAGAACAACTCAAAACCGAGGTACTGGCGGCAAACCTGGCGCTGCCAGCCCACCAGCTGGTGACCTTTACCTGGGGCAATGTCAGCGCAATAGATCGCGAAAGCGGCATGATGGTCATCAAGCCGTCCGGCGTGGAGTACGACGTGATGACGGCGGAGGATATGGTGGTGGTGAACATTGCCACCGGCCTGGTGGTCGAAGGCAGTAAAAAACCCTCCTCTGACACACCAACCCATCTGGCACTGTATCGCCGTTATCCGGAGATTGGCGGCATCGTACATACCCATTCCCGCCACGCCACCATCTGGTCGCAGGCGGGACAGGATTTACCCGCCTGGGGCACGACGCACGCAGACTATTTCTACGGAGCGATCCCCTGCACGCGGCTGATGACCACGGCAGAAATTGCCGGGGAATACGAATACCAGACGGGCGAAGTGATCATTAAAACCTTCGAGGAGCGCGATCTCAGCCCAATGCAGGTCCCGGCGGTACTGGTTCATTCCCACGGCCCGTTCGCCTGGGGCAAAGACGCTGCCGATGCGGTCCACAATGCCGTCGTGCTGGAAGAGTGCGCCTATATGGGCCTGTTCTCACGCCAGCTCGCACCACAGTTACCGGCTATGCAGCAGGCGCTGCTGGACAAGCATTATCTGCGCAAGCACGGGGCGAATGCCTATTACGGGCAGTAATCAACCGGAATTAATATGCTCCTTACAGTACCGCCGTTTCCAGACGGCGGGGGTTAACCCGGTATGCTTCGAGAATATCTGCCGGAAATATCCCACGTCGTTAAAGCCGCAGCGCGCTGCGACCTCGGTTAATGACGCAGCGTCGTTGAGCAGGAGTTTTTCCGCCGCCCTGACGCGCTGGCGATGTATCGCCTCCGTCAGGGTTAAATGGAAAGTCCGGCGAAAGACGCGCCCGAGATAATCTGCATTACAGTGCAACGCTTTTGCCAGCTGCGAGGTGGATATCGGTAAATGAAACTGCGTGCGAATAAGCTGTTTTGCCTTCCATGCCATCGCCGCGCCGGCCTGATCTGCGCTGTCTTCATATCCTGAAGAGTTCGACACCTGCTGTAAAATCAATAATAAAATCATCTCCAGCGCCAGGCTACGCCGTAATTTCTCCTGCTCGCTGAGGAATTGACGAAAGAGCGCAATCACATATTCCGCATCCCTTACGCGGCAGTGTTGTTCTATTGCCAGAGGAGCAGCGTTGGGTAACGTTGGGTCTTGCGGCTCCACCTCAAAATGCAGCCAGTAAAAGCGCAGGTCCGCCGGGAAATCCTCCACGCCCACATGCCGACGCTGCGGCCAGAGCAATAAACTCTCTCCCGCATTAACATCAAAAACATGATTTTCTTCCTGGATCGTTAAAGTCCCTTTTTCGACAAAAATAATCTCCCACGATGTTAATTTTCGCGCAGGGTGGCGGCCCACTCCGCGGGAGATAAATAGCCCGCCATTTTGAACCTTAACCGGAAGCGCTATGGATAATTCGAGCATGGATATTCACCATTCCGCTTTTATTGTCGTTAATATTCGACTTACCCGTTGATTATTAATCAATATTAAAATATCTGTCCGATCGGAATCACATTTTTATCATCAGGTCGGAATCGTCACCTTTTTATACTTTTCCCTTCCCTTGTTGGCCTTTCCGTTCGATGCAGAATAAAGAGGTACCCAGCATAAATACGATAATAAATTCGATCTCCGAGGAGTTACTTCATGACTTCCACACCGATTACAGACGCAGACGCTGCAAAACAGAAAGTCGATGACCGGCTGTCCGTCCGCGAGAAAATGGGCTACGGCCTGGGCGATGCGGGCGGCACGGTGATTACCTGCCTGATCATGAACTTTCTGACCTTTTTCTATACCGATGTATTTGGTCTCACCCCTGCGCTGGTGGGCACGCTGTTTATTGCCCTTCGCGTGTTTGACGCCATTTCCGATCCGGTGATGGGCGTCATTGCTGACCGCACGCAGAGCCGCTGGGGCCGATTTCGTCCCTGGCAGCTGTGGGTCGCCGTCCCGATAGGCATTATCGGGGTAATGACCTTCACCGTTCCGGAAGCCAGCATGGGCGTGAAAATCGCCTGGGCGTTCGGCACCTATTTGCTGTTATCCGTGGGCTATACCGCCATCAACGTGCCCTACTGCGCGCTGATTAACACCATGACCACCCGCCACAACGAGGTGATCGCCTGCCAGTCCTGGCGCTTTGTGCTGTGCGGCGTGGCGGGCTTTCTGGTCTCCGTTGGCCTGCCGTGGCTGGTAGCGGAGCTGGGTGAGGGCGATGCCGCGAAGGGTTATCAACTGGGCGTTGGCGTGCTGTGCGCTATCGCCGTGGTGATGTTCTTGTGCTGCTTCTTCTGGGTTCGCGAACGCGTTCCGCTGGCGCTGATGGGCAAATTCACCCTGCGCGAGCACCTGGCGGGCCTGCGTAAAAACGATCAGCTGCTGCTGATGTTGTTGATGTCGTTTCTGCTGATCAACGTCTTCAACATTCGCGGCGGTGGATATATGTACTTTATCACCTACGTGCTTCAGGGCAGCACGGCGTACACCTCGCTGTTTTTCACCATGGTGACCTTTGCCGCTATTCTGGGCGCGGTGATCGTCAGCCCGCTGTCGCGCCGTATTGATACCGTCAAACTCTACTACTACACCAACCTGGTGCTCGCTGCGCTTGCGGTGGGCATGTGGTTTCTGCCGGGTGGCCCGGCGCACCAGACGCTATGGCTGATCGTCATTTTAAGCAACGGCGTGATCCTGGGCTTCACCCTGCCGCTGCACTTCTCGCTAATGGCCTTTGCCGATGACTACGGCGAGTGGAAAACCGGCGTGCGTTCGTCGGGCATGAACTTCGCCTTCAACCTGTTTTTCATCAAGCTTGCGTGGGCGTCCAGCGCCGGGATTATCAGCCTGGTGTTTATTGCCGTGGCCTATCAGCCAGGCGCGGGCAACCAGACGCCAGCCTCACTGCAGGGCATCACCGCCATGGAGACGCTGCTGCCTGCCCTTTTCCACCTGCTGCTGGCGGTCGCTATCCGCTGGTGCAGGCTTAATAACCCAATGATGTCGCGCATTTCCACCGACCTGCGCCAGCGTCACGTACCGTCCTGAGGAGAACGCTATGTCCATAATGGAACCCGACCTGCACCAGCTGAAAATCAACGATCCGTTTCTCGGGCAATATCAACGGCTGGTCCGTGACGTGGTGATCCCTTACCAGTGGGATGCGCTTAACGACCGCGTGGCGGAGGCCGAACCCAGCCACGCCATCGCTAACTTCCGCATCGCGGCCGAGCTGGAACAGGGGGAGTTTTACGGGATGGTGTTTCAGGACAGCGACGTGGCGAAATGGCTCGAAGCCGTGGCGTGGTCGCTGTGCCAGAAGCCGGATGCAGCACTGGAAAAAACCGCCGACGAGGTGATTGAGCTGGTCGCGGCGGCGCAGTGTGAAGATGGCTACCTCAACACCTACTTTACGGTAAAAGCCCCCGAGGAACGCTGGACGAATCTGGCCGAATGCCACGAGCTGTACTGCGCCGGGCATATGATTGAAGCGGGCGTGGCGTACTTCCAGGGAACCGGAAAACGTCGCCTGCTGGACGTGGTGTGCAGGCTGGCGGACCATATCGACAGCGTGTTTGGCCCGGGAGAAACACAGCTACACGGTTACCCTGGTCACCCGGAAATCGAGCTGGCGCTGATGCGGCTGTACGACGTCACGCAGGAGCCGCGTTATCTCAATCTGGTGAAATACTTTATCGAAGAACGCGGCGCGCAGCCTCACTTCTACGATAGCGAATACGAGAAGCGCGGCAAAACATCTTACTGGAACACCTATGGTCCGGCGTGGATGGTCAAGGACAAAGCCTACAGCCAGGCGCATCTGCCCCTTGCGGAACAGCAAACGGCCATCGGCCATGCCGTGCGTTTCGTCTATCTGATGGCGGGCATGGCGCATCTGGCGCGCCTGAGCAACGACGAGGGGAAACGTCAGGACTGTCTGCGTTTGTGGAACAACATGGCGCAGCGCCAGCTGTACATTACCGGCGGGATTGGCTCGCAGAGCAGCGGGGAGGCGTTCAGCAGCGATTACGATCTGCCCAACGATACGGTGTACGCCGAAAGCTGCGCCTCAATCGGCCTGATGATGTTCGCCCGCCGGATGCTGGAGATGGAGGCAGACGGCCACTACGCCGACGTGATGGAACGCGCGCTGTACAACACGGTGCTGGGCGGGATGGCGCTGGACGGTAAGCATTTCTTTTATGTCAATCCACTGGAAGTGCATCCGAAAACGCTGGCCTTTAACCATATCTATGACCACGTGAAGCCGGTGCGTCAGCGCTGGTTCGGCTGCGCCTGCTGCCCGCCGAATATCGCCCGCGTGCTGACCTCGCTGGGGCACTACATTTATACCGTTCGCCCGGATGCGCTGCTGATAAACCTGTACGTGGGGAACGACGTCGCCATTCCGGTGGGCGATAACACCCTACAGCTGCGCATTAGCGGTAACTATCCGTGGCAGGAGCAGGTGAAGATCGAAATCACCTCGTCGGTTCCGGTCACCCACACGCTGGCACTCAGGCTGCCGGACTGGTGCGCGGAGCCTGCCGTTTCGCTGAATGGCGAAGCCATTACCGGTGAAGCGTCACGCGGATATCTCTACCTCTCCCGCTGCTGGCAGGAAGGCGACAACCTGACCCTGACGCTACCGATGCCGGTCCGCCGCGTGTACGGTAACCCCCAGGTGCGCCAGCAGGCGGGTAAAGTCGCGCTACAGCGCGGGCCGCTGGTTTACTGCCTGGAAGAAGCTGATAACGGCGCCAACCTGCATAACCTCTCCTTGCCCCGAGATAGCGAGTTCCGGGTGTATGAAGGCAAAGGCATTTTCGCGCATAAGATGCTGATACAGACAGAAGGGATTGGGTGTCACATGAAGGAAACGGATGCGTTGTGGCAGTACGACCGCTCGCCGGTACAGCGTCAGCCCCGTACGTTGACCTTTATTCCGTGGTTTAGCTGGGCTAACCGGGGAGAAGGGGAAATGCGGATATGGGTGGATGAAGCATAAATAAGGGTAATACTAATTTTCATAATATATAATATTTTTATCGAGCTCGGTGATGCCGAGCTCTGTGATTTATTATCAATCGAAAGACAATGTGATCTAACCCTCGGTATTGTTTTTTTTGGTGTCCATCATCTCAGCATACCATTGTCTAGTACACATTTTAGTGTTATTCCATAAAGACACACAGCTAAAAATAAGGATATCCCATGGAATTCACTGAAAGATTAAATGCCTTATCAAATAAAATAAAACAACAAATTGATGTAATAAATACTGAAGAAGGAACAAAAACTGCATTTGTAATGCCATTCATTCATAATGTCCTGGGCTACGATGTTTTTGATCCTTCAGAGGTAACACCTGAATTTGTCTGTGATATTGGCACAAAAAAAGGAGAAAAAATCGATTACGCCATAATGAAAAACAATGACGTACAAATACTTATTGAATGTAAAAAAATTGGCGAACCATTAAATATAAATCATGCGTCGCAGTTATTCAGATATTTTCACGTAACAAACGCAAGGATTTCAATTCTTACCAATGGTCAAAATTATAAATTTTTCACTGACCTTGACGCACCAAACAAAATGGACGAAAAACCATTTTTGGAAGTCGATCTACTTGATATTGACGAAAATATAATACCTGAATTAAAGAAACTAACTAAATCTTCATTTGATCTCGAATCAATTATCAATGCTGCTGGTGAGTTAAAATATGTTAGCCAAATCAAAAAAATCCTTCACTCTCAGCTTAATAATCCCGAAGATGATTTTGTGAAATTTTTTGCATCCAGGGTTTATGATGGAATTCTGACGCAAAAAGTCAGAGATTCATTTTTAAATTTAACTAAAAAGGCTGCAAGTCAGTACATAAATGATCAAGTTAATGAGCGACTTAAGTCTGCCATTACGGGTATAACCCCAGCGATTACCGAAACATCAAATGAGCCATCGCATATTGAAGAAGATGACCATAAAGATGAAAGCGATGTGATAACAACGCTAGAGGAACTTGAGGGATATCATATTGTTAAAGCAATTACCAGAGCAGTACTAGAGGCACCACGTATCACTCACAGAGATACCAAAAGCTATTTTGGCATTCTTGTGGATGATAACAACCGCAAACCAATATGCCGATTGCATTTTAATCGTACGCAAAAATACATCGGACTTTTCGACATAGAAAAAAACGAAACACGTCACCCTATATCGACAGTCGATGATATCTATTCCTTTGCAGATATCCTTAAAGCAACGGCGGCTCTATATAATTAATTTTTACCCAGGCAGCACGCGACGTGCTGCCTCAGCCAGAAATGCGCTTCGATTACCGAACTGAGGATGCTCGCTAACAAAGGAATCAATCTTTACCAGCAAACGTCGAGGCATCGTGATGTTGATACGCTCGGCTCTGCCGTCAAACTGCTTCATATTAATATCCACCAGCAACCATTGCCCGCCCGTGAAGTCGTCAGGGTGATTTTCAAGGTGCACTTCGACATTCCCCGGAAGAGGCAATGCTTCATCCATTTCAAACAGCGCTTCGAAGTGCGCGGTGAGCGCCTCACGTGCATCCTGAAAAGCGTCGTCCAGGGAATCACCCGCAAAAAAACAGCCTGGAACGTCAGGAAAAAAGCCGCTGGCGCTACCGTCGGTGTCAGAATGAATGTAAGCCGGATAAAACATAACTACTCCTGATATCAGTGTTTAATTCCCGCCTGCCGCCATATCTGCGCGAGCGTGCCCGGTTTAATATCCTTCTTAGGATGTGGGACAGTAACCAGCCCTTTCTGTTCGGGATGGCGAAACTGATGATGGCTTCCTTTCGTTCTGACACATTTCCAGCCGTGGCCGATCAGAACGGTAATGACATCCGCACTTTTCACATCCCAGCCCTTCCATGATTATACACATGATACACACCATTGCTATCGGGTCGAATCACATTAGCGCATAAGGAACATCAGTGCAGCCGTGTTTTGGCGGAACAGGAAGAAGCATCGAGAAATGAAAAAGGAATACGTTGTATTGCAGATAAAAATGCAGGCAAGATCGTAGGCCGGGCAAGGCAACACCGTCGCCCGGCTTTACCCCATCAGAAGCGCCAGGTCAGGCCGGTCATTAGCGTGAAGCTATCATCGCGGTCGATCATCGGGCTGTTCTTCACGTCATCAGGCAACACGGTGTAGACCGCGCTGGCGTTGAGGTACAGCTTCTGGGTTAACTGATATTTAGCTACCAGACCAACGTAGGGCGTCCAGCTGTCGCCGGCGGTGTATTGATCCAGACCTGAGCGGCGTGACTCGCTGCCGGATACGCCGTAGTAGTAGTCGTTATAGCTCTCGTCGCTGTAAAAAACACCGACAGAAGGCGTCAGGGTCAAACGCTCCATCCTGATTGGACGGAAGTAGGATACCTCGCCCACCACGCCGCCGCTTTCATCCGTGGCATCGCCTGAGACCGCCACTTTCAGAGAACCCCAGCTTTCGTGGCGGTAGTACGCACCGCCGAGGAACGCAGAGGCTTTACGCTCATCAAGCTGCTTCATCTGGTGGTCGTCGTTATCATCCGGATCAAAATGCAGCGGCATCCAGGATGCGGTCAGGCTGAGTTCATTTTTTGCGTCTTTCCACAGGATCCATCCGCCCGTGGTCTGGCGAACATAGAAGCGATCGCCCTCATAGCTAATTAACGGCACCGCGGTGGTATTTTCGTTATAGCCTTTATAAGGAGACTCATTAAATACGGCCCCCGCGCCAAGTGAAAAATCACCGGCCATTGCAGAAGAGGTTGCAAATAACGTGGCAGCAATCAGTAAATTGTATTTAATAGTCATGTGAAGTAATCCATTTATACGCCAAATAAGCGGGGCGAATAATAATGGTTACAAATTTGCCGGTGCAACGCTGCAGTTTATATAATATTATATATAAAACCATATAGATGGGTGCGCATGATGAATAAATTACAGCTAAAGCCACGCGAGTTAAAAATAATCTCCGTCATCGCAGCCACCCACAGCATTGGTGATGCCGCCGCCCTGCTGGGCATGGCGCAGGCCAATGTCAGTAAATATCTCTCGGATTTTGAAACGCGGGTTGGGCTTAAGGTTTTTGAGCGCACGACCCGCCAGCTCGCTCTGACGCAGTTCGGTGAGGCGTTGCTTCCCTATGTCGACGCCACGCTGGACAAAAACACGCAACTTATTAATTTCATTGCCGATTATAAGCATGAAAAGCGTGGAAAAGTCACGATTTACGCCCCAACGGGCATTGTGACCTATCTCGCGCGCCACGTGATCCACCAGATAAAGGACATCGGGGACATTCGTATTTCCCTGAAAACCTACAACCTGGACCGCAACGAATATTCAGAAGGTGTGTCCTTCCCGGATGACTGTGATATTTTAATTACCTATGCTCAGCCAAAAGATGAAAGTCTGGTCGCCAGCGTGTTAGCAAAATATTCCGTCACTGCATTCGCAACCCAGGAATATTTAAATAAACATCCTTTAACCGGACCTGAAGATTTAAGTAATCACTCCTGTATTCTGATCGACTCCATGCTGGTCGATGATGCCAACATCTGGCGTTTTCGCATGCATGGCAGTGATGATGTGCATGATTATCGGGTAACCGGAAACTATATTTGCGACAATACCCAGACGGCACTGGAGCTGGCAAGAAATAATCTTGGCATTGTGTTCGCGCCGAAAGAAAGCCTGAAGAAAGAATTAACGCAAGGCACGCTGGTCCCCTGTTTCCCGCATCAGGAAGAGTGGTGGCTCGATCTGACCGCCATCTTCCGCAAGCGCGAATATCAGCCCTGGCGCGTACAATATGTTCTGGATGGTGTCCTCAACTGCCTGCGCCAGCAAATTGCTCAGGCCGTCCATGGACGGCCTGAGCTGGGCGATTAGAACAGCCCCAGCGGTTTATCGGAGTAGCTGACAAGCAGACATTTCGTCTGCTGGTAATGCTCCAGCATCATCTTGTGCGTTTCACGCCCGATGCCCGACTGCTTATACCCGCCAAATGCCGCGTGAGCCGGATAGGCGTGGTAGCAGTTGGTCCATACGCGCCCGGCCTGTATACCCCTGCCCATTTTATAGGCCAGATTACCGTTACGGCTCCAGACTCCCGCCCCCAGGCCATACGGCGTGTCGTTGGCAATCTCCAGCGCCTCCTCCATCGTTTTGAAGGTAGTCACCGCCAGCACCGGTCCGAAAATCTCCTCCTGGAAGACGCGCATGTTGTTCTGCCCGAACAGGATCGTCGGCTCAAGGTAATACCCTTCCTGCAGATCCCCGCCGAGCACCTTACGGCGACCGCCGGTCAGGATATCCGCCCCTTCCTTCTTGCCGATATCGATGTAGTTGAGGATAGTCTCCAGCTGGCCATGCGAGACCTGCGCCCCCATCTGCGTAACATTATCGAGCGGGTTACCACTGCGGATAGACTCGACGCGGCGAATGGCCCGCTCCATAAAGCGCTCGTAGATGGACTCCTGCACCAGCGCGCGGCTTGGGCAGGTGCAGACTTCGCCCTGGTTAAAGGCAAACAGCGCAAACCCTTCCAGCGCCTTGTCGAAGAAAGCGTCCTCTTCCTCCATCACGTCCGCGAAGAAGATGTTCGGGGACTTCCCGCCCAGCTCCAGGGTCACCGGAATGATGTTTTGCGTGGCGTACTGCATAATCTGCTGGCCCACTTCCGTCGACCCGGTAAACGCCACTTTAGCGATCCGTTTTGAGGTGGCCAGATATTCCCCTATCTCACCGCCCGCGCCGTTCACCACGTTAATCACCCCCGGCGGCAGAAGATCGGCAACAATTTCCATCAGCAGCAGGACAGAGAGCGGGGTTAAACGCGCCGGTTTAAGCACAATGCAGTTCCCGGCGGCCAGCGCGGGCGCCATTTTCCAGCTCGCCATCAGCAGCGGGAAGTTCCACGGAATAATTTGCCCGACGACCCCCAGCGGCTCGTGGAAGTGGTACGCCACGGTGTCGCTATCTACCTCGCTTATTCCGCCCTCCTGCGCGCGAATACAGGAGGCAAAATAGCGGAAGTGGTCGATAGCCAGCGGCACGTCTGCCGCCATCGTTTCCCGGATCGGCTTGCCGTTATCCCAGGTTTCCGCCGTCGCCAGCAGCTCCAGGTTCTGCTCCATCCGGTCGGCGATTTTGAACAAAATGGCCGCGCGCTCCTGAACGGAGGTATGGCCCCATTTATCTTTCGCTTTGTGCGCCGCATCCAGCGCCAAATCGATATCCCGCTTGCCGGAACTGGCAATCTCGCACAGCGGCTGGCCGGTAACGGGCGTCAGGTTGGAATAATATTCGCCGTCGACGGGGGCCACCCAGTCGCCGCCGATAAAATTGTCATAACGGGGCTTCAGCTTGAGGGGAAAACCATACTCGCCGGGCTGGATACGCGAAGAGGGAGGATTGTTTGTCATGACCGTCTCCTTGCTGTTGGTGTACAACAAGGGTAGTCCCGGCTGGCGGTTTTCTCGCCAGTGGGTGACGGGTTTACGAGCCGTATCACGGATTACCGTACTTTACGTTTCGTTTCTGCCACTGAGCCATACTTAACAGCTCAAGGGCTCATGAGGAACGATGCGATGCAGCTGTTTATCGGTTTTGACGTAGGCGGAACCCACATCAAACACGGCGTGATTGATGAAAATGGCAAGGAGCTGACGACGGACGAGTACGATACTCCTGAGGATAAAAACACCTTCAAAAAGAAGTGGAAAGCGGTAGTTGAAGCGTATCAGGACGAACACGACATCGTCGGTATCGGCGTGAGCTTTCCCGGCCATATTAACCACCACAGCGGCGAAGCGGCAAAAGCGGGCGCGCTCGACTATCTCGACGGCGAAAACCTGTGCGAACTCTTCGCCGGGCTAACCGATCTTCCCGTCACCGTGGAAAACGACGCCAACTGTGCGGCGCTGGGCGAGCGCTGGCAGGGCGCGGGTAAGGACTATGAGCATTTCGTCTGCATCACCATCGGCACGGGCATCGGTGGCGGGATTGTGATGGAAGGCGATCTTTATCGCGGGTCGCATTACCGCGCCGGCGAATTTGGCGTGCTGCCCGTGGGTAATAACGGCGAACCCATGCATGACGTGGCGTCGGCCAGCGGCCTGATGAAAGCCTGCCGCCGCGCGCTGGCCGTATCAGAAGAAGAGATGCCTGACGGCGAGGAGCTGTTTAAACGCATGGAGAGCGACGTGCATCTGCGTGAGGCCATTGAGGAGTGGGCCCATTGCCTCTCGCGCGGCGTTTACAGCGTAATCTCGATGTTCGATCCACAGGCAGTGCTGATTGGCGGCGGGGTAAGCGAGCAGGAGAAAATCTATCTCCTGCTCGATAAGTACCTGCAGCGATTCGAGGAGTGGGAGGCGCTCAAGGTGCCCATTCTGCCCTGCGAGCTGGGTAACCAGGCGGGAAGGCTGGGCGCGGTATGGCTGGCTAAGCAAAAACTCTCCCGCCGCACGTAGCGCTCAGGGGAACAACTGCGCGTCGCGAAGCAGATGGTCATTACCCCGGCGACGCGTAAAACCGATGCGGTTGAAATATTCCAGGATCTGGATCGCCAGCTTGCGGCCAACGTTCAGCCGGTCGCGGAAATCGGCTGCGCAGGTGGAGCCGCGCGCCTGATCCAGTTCGCGGATCAGGTTAGCAAACGCCACAATGCGATCGTTACGGTAATAACGATCTTTCACGATCGCGACTATCAGCCCCTGCTGCGCCGCATGGCGCAATACCTGGCGCATTACCTGCTCGTCGGTGTTCGTTTCACGCGCCAGATCGCGAACCCACCAGGGTTCATCGCCAAACAGCGAGGCCACTTTTTGCCAGATTGCCTCCTGCTCTGCGGTGAACCCGGCTTTGTGATCCGGCAGATGCAGCCAGCCGTGATGGCTTTTAATCACCCCGCTTTCGCGCATGTTTTCAATCAGCAGCAGCACCAGCGCATCGTCTTCCATCGGCAGCGCCATGCGTCGCAGGCGCTCACGACCAGGACCGGGTTCATCCTGATGCTGTTCATGGTAAGTGGCGAGCGTGTTCAGGATCTTACGCTGCCAGTTTGCCGCAACCGGCGCATCGAGCAGGCTGTTGCCGGCCTGAATAAAGCCCGGCTGTTGGGTCAGCTGATGCAACCCTTCGCCACTCAGCTGGCGTGCCCATGCAAAATCACTCAGGCTCACGGCCCCGCGCTCAAGATGAACCCGCAGCGCGGCGTTATCATCCTGAGCCTGCGCAAGCGCAGCCAGCCATTGCAGGTATTCAGGCTTACGCTTGCCGCGTCGCGGCGGGTTCAGCGTCACTACCCGCGCCCCGGCCAGCGTTTCCCGTGCGGAAATGTCCCGCAGTACCAGACGGTCGTTATCCGCCAGCCAGAGCGGCGAATCAAAAACCAGTTCGGCAAGATCGTTTTCCAGCAGGGACACGCGCCCGGTGATATGGCTGGCCGCGTGGTGAATATGCAGCGGCTGCCATTGGGTCAGCGGGACGTTTGTCTGCAGGGAGACGATGACGCGTTCAGACGGCTCGGGCGGGGCGTCGGCCAGCAGCCAGTCGCCGCGGTTAAGCTGCTCTTTTTCCGCATCCCCGGCAATGTTGAGCGCGATCCGCTGCCCGGCGTGGGCGTGCTCCGCAGGCTGATTTTGCGCATGTAAGCCGCGCACGCGCATCGGTTTATTAACGCCCGTCAGCCAGAGGCTATCGCCCACCTTCACTTCACCGCTTAACGCCGTACCGGTGACCACCAGCCCCGCGCCTTTGACGGTAAACGCCCGGTCAATCGCCAGACGGAAGCGGTGATGGCTGGCGTGGTCTCGCGACGAAAGCTGCTGCAAATGGTGGCGAAGTTTGCCGATACCGCGCCCTTCTGTCGCTACGGTGACAAAAAGCGGTGCATCGGCAAAACCATATTCCCGTAAGGTCGCCTGCACCGCTTCGCGCACCTCGCTGACGCGCGCGTCGTCAACGCGATCGGCTTTAGTCAGCGCCACGGTCAACTGCGGGTTGCCTGTCAGCTGGAGGATCGCCAGATGCTCACGGGTTTGCGCCATCACGCCGTCATCGCAGGCCACCACAAGCAGGGCATGATCGATGCCCCCCACGCCCGCCAGCATGTTGGAAAGAAATTTTTCATGCCCCGGAACATCAATAAAGCCCAGCACGCGGCCATCGGGCTGGGGCCAGTAGGCATAGCCCAGATCGATGGTCATGCCGCGCTTTTTCTCTTCCGGCAGACGATCGGCATTTATGCCGGTAATTGCCTGCAGTAACGTGGTTTTTCCGTGGTCGACGTGACCGGCGGTGGCAATAATCATTTCAACAACATCTCCAGAAATCGCTCTTCATCTTCAAGGCAGCGCAGATCCAGCCACATGCGGCCGTCGTAAATCCGTCCGATAACGGGCGTCGGCAGGCTACGCCAGCGCAACGACAGGGCCTCAAGGCGGCTACCGCGCCCGTCACGCGGGGTGAAGGTGAGCGCTTGACTCGGCAGCCTGTCCACCGGCAGCGAACCGCTGCCAATTTGCGACTGACAGGGCTCAATGCGAACGTCAAAATCGGGGTAGTGCGGGGCAACGCGCGGCAGCAGCCGTTCGGCCTGGGCGCGAATCGAGGCGGCATCCCGGCTTAACAGGCGCAGCGTGGGCAGGCGGTCAGCCAGTTTCTCCGGGTGGAGATAGAGGCGCAGCGTCGCCTCCAGCGCGGCAAGGGTCATTTTATCGGCCCGCAGGGCGCGCTTGAGCGGGTGCTGCTGCAGCTGCGCAATCAGCTCGCGCTTGCCGACGATAATTCCGGCCTGCGGCCCGCCCAGCAGTTTGTCGCCGGAAAAGCTGACCAGGCTCACGCCCGCCGCAATCATCTCTTGCGGCATCGGCTCTTCAGGCAGCCCGTACTGGCTGAGATCCACCAGCGAACCGCTGCCGAGATCGGCAATCACCGGAATATTCAGCTCACCCCCAATCGCCGCCAGCTCGGCCTCTTCAACCGTTTTGGTGAAGCCTTCAATATGATAATTGCTGGTGTGGACCTTCATCAGCAGGGCGGTGTTTTCATTCACCGCCGCGCGATAATCTTTCGCATGGGTACGGTTAGTCGTACCCACTTCATGCAGCGTGCAGCCCGCCTGGCGCATCACGTCCGGGATGCGAAACGCCCCGCCAATCTCCACCAGCTCGCCGCGGGACACCACCACCTCTCTGCCGCTCGCGGTCGCCGCCAACATCAGCAGCACCGCCGCCGCGTTGTTATTAACAATGCAGGCATCTTCCGCACCGGTTAGCTGGCAGAGCAGATCCGCCAGCGCGCGATCGCGATGCCCGCGCCCGGCGCCGTCCAGATCGTACTCCAGCGTCACCGGCGAGCGCATGGCCTGCACGACCGCAGCCACCGCCTCTTCCGCCTGCTGGGCGCGTCCCAGGTTGGTGTGCAGCACGGTCCCCGTCAGGTTGACCACCGGGCGTAACGCGCTTTGCGCCTTCTCACCCAGCCGATACTCAACTTCCTGCTCCCACGCTGCGCACCAGTCGGGCAAGGCGTTTTCGGCCTGGATATGGCCTCGGGCTTCATCCTGAAGCAGACGTAACATCTCCACCGTCGCGGTATGGCCGAAGCGCTCAACGGCAGCGTGAATGCGGGGCTCGCGAAGAAGTCGGTCGGTCGCGGGGATCTGGCTGTACAGCGAATGATGAGTAGTCATGAAAGCGCCTGGCGAGTAAATATCTTCCCCCCTCCCGACGGGAGAGGGAGTTAACATGTGGAGGGATTGTACCGCCTCCGACGCCGAAGTGTTATAACCCGCGTCAAGCCTTTGGCGGTTCGGTGCGGGCAAAGCTCTCGCGGCTAAAGAGTGTTTCTGCGAGTTTCACCAGCAGCGGACGGTCAACGCACCAGCCAGGGGACACCCGGCGGAAGTTGAGATAGCCGATGGCGCAGGCGATGGCGATGGTTGCCAGGTCCAGGCTGTCGGTGTGGATCTTGCCCTCCCGGATAAGCTTTTCACACATATCCAGACTGCGGCTGATTTTTTCCCGCTGGCGCAGCAGCTCGCTTTCTGACTGCTGGGCGGCGGGCCTTGCCTGCTCGCGAACGGAGGTGAGTGCTGCATCCATAATGCCGTCGGCCAGGGCTTCAATTTGCTTCACCGCCAGCGCCGCTTTAGGGTCAGACGGCAGCATTGCCGGGGCGATGCCCAGCAGCTCGATATACTCCGCAATAATGGGGGAATCGAACCAGTATTCGCCCTCGTCCGTCACCAGCGCCGGAACTTTCCCCAGCGGGTTATACTGCGCGACGCCGTTTTCGGCGTTGTAGGGCTGTTCATTAACGAATTCAAATTCAATCCCTTTCTCCAACAGGAGAATCGAGATTTTTCGCACGAAGGGACTGGTGTAGCTACCGATGAGTTTCATTGCCTGATCCTTGATGCCGGGAAAAAGTCAGTATGGATCAAGCGATGAAAAAAGGGCAGTTATGCGTGTCGCATTCCCGCCCCGGAAGGATTAGTGATCGAGATAGAGGTAGTGCATCCAGCTGGTCATACGCAGCAGCACTTTACGCATCACCGAGACGTGGGCGAAATGATCCGAATAGACCGCCACCTGGGCATAAATACCGTCCGGCAAAGCATCGACGTCGGCGTTAGGCTCCAGTTCAATCAGCGCCTGTACCCCATCCGTACCCGGCGCAACGGTCAGTGCCTGCAAGGCACCCTGCGCCTGATACGACCCGCCCGGCACTACCGGCAGAACGCTGGTGAGCTTACCGGTGAAAACCTGGCCCGGCAGCGCGTTAAATACCACTTCCGCTTCATCGCCCGGCTTCAGACGCAGCAGCGAGTTCTGACGGAACTGGGCCACAATCTGGCGCTTCTGTTCAGGAATGAAGACCATCACCGGGCGCAGCGGCAGCGCGGCGGCATAGGTTCCCGGACGAATCAGCACCTGGGTGATATAGCCATTGCTCGGCGCGCGCACCACGGTCTGATCGAGGTTGTATTTTGCTTCAGCAAGCTGGGCGCGTAACGAGGCAATCTGCGACTGCTCGCCGTTCACCATGCTGTCCAGCTGGCTTTGAATCTGCGTCTGCTCAGCAACGGAGCCTTTCACCATGGCATCCTGCGCCAGATAGTTCTGCCGCGCGTTATCAATATCGCTTTCAGAGAACGGATTCACCTTCGCCTGGCTGCCTTTGAGGTAGCGCTGATAATCTTTATATAGTCGATCGCGCTCAGCGGAGACGCGTGTCGTATTGGCAACCGCTTCCGAAAGCTGCGCTTTCAGAGTGTCGATATTGTGCGTCGCGGTCACCAGGTCCGCCTTCAGTCTGTCGACGCGCGCCTGATAGCGGCCCGGATCCAGTTTAAATAACACTTCGCCTTTTTTAATGAGCTGGTTATTTTTATCGGTCACTTCAGTAACCACCCCCGTGACCTGCGGCGTAATCGGAATGGAAATTACCGCTTTTTGCGCCGTAAAGGTATACGGATGGTTATAGTTCATTAGTAGAATGAGTCCGGCAACAATAAACACCCCGCCTAACGTCGCGGTAGCAAGCGTCCACTGATTTACCGGAATACGGAATATTTTAAAGATTGCCCAGGCAAATGCCACATAGGTTAGAATAATCAACAGATCCATGATTAGCGCTCCAGCGTGTTTTTATCATCAGAGGGCTGAACCGCTGCCAGCTTGTGTTCTAACTCGGCCACGCGTTTGGCCAGCGCATTCATCCCCGGAACCTCATCAGGCTTAGTAATGTGGTTCTGCATGCCCCAGCCGCGATCTTCGCGGTACAGCGTGGCCCAAATCCACAGGAACGGCCAGATGGCATGGAGCGTAAACAGGCTGATCCAGCCTGCCGTATGAATAGCATCGGCATGGGGATGATTACGCTTTTTAGCCATATTATAGGGGATGTCATGGATGGCGATGATTCCGTAAAAAAGAACCAGAAATACAAAAATCAATACGCCCAGCGCGAAATAGTTGAGAAACATAGTCTCCTCACTTAAACAACGTCAACTCATTACATTAATAAAACAGCACGCAGCCTAATTAATTTATTTTTAAATTTAAAAGGCACACTGATTATTTCAGAGCCGGGGAGTATCGGTTTTTATAATATCTCCACGCAAGTTTATAAGCGTGTCAAAATATATCCTGAATAATAATATACTCAACCTTACATTATGAGCGTAATTCAGGTTTCAACTTTCCGCCATACTACATATGAAAACTGTTTTATTAGCTTTCCGTGTTACTCGAGGCCGTCCTGACGCCGATCGCAGTCGGAGAAATCCGCATAAAAATATTTTGTGAAATCAGTCACAATCCGGAAACAAACACGCAAAAACAAAATGTGACATCAATCACATAAAGAGGTGGTTTTTGCTCTATTTTTCGCCATCGTATTTTTTTTACTCGCCTATTTTGTGACTCAGGTCACTTCATTCAACACCGCACCCCCTACATTTACGTGACATGCATCACACAAAATTCCGCTGTCTGGACAGTTGAACGATTCAGTGCCAGATTTCACAGCATCAGAACAGGGTCCGGCTACCTCTGCCGCCTCATTAACAATAAACCTCGGGCCGCAAGCCTAAGCGTAAACAGAAGAAGGGGTGTTTTATGTCATCCGATTTCAAGATCAAAGTTCAAAGCTTTGGTCGTTTCCTCAGCAACATGGTGATGCCAAATATCGGCGCGTTTATCGCGTGGGGTATTATCACCGCATTGTTCATTCCGACAGGGTGGTTGCCTAACGAAACGCTGGCGAAACTTGTTGGCCCAATGATTACCTATCTCCTGCCGCTGCTCATCGGTTATACCGGTGGTCGTCTGGTGGGCGGTGACCGTGGTGGCGTCGTGGGTGCCATCACAACCATGGGCGTGATCGTCGGTGCGGATATGCCGATGTTCCTCGGTGCGATGATTGCCGGTCCTCTGGGCGGCTGGGCGATTAAGAAATTCGACGTCTGGGTTGATGGCAAGATCAAGTCCGGCTTCGAAATGCTGGTGAACAACTTCTCTGCGGGCATCATCGGGATGATCCTCGCGATTCTGGCGTTCCTCGGCATTGGTCCGGCTGTTGAAGTGCTGTCCAAACTGCTGGCGGCGGGCGTTAACTTCATGGTGGCGCACGACATGCTGCCGCTGGCGTCTATCTTTGTTGAACCGGCGAAAATCCTGTTCCTGAACAACGCCATTAACCACGGTATCTTCTCGCCGCTGGGTATTCAGCAGTCTCACGATCTCGGCAAGTCCATCTTCTTCCTGATTGAAGCGAACCCGGGTCCGGGTATGGGCGTTCTGCTGGCGTACATGTTCTTTGGTCGCGGCAGCGCGAAGCAGTCTGCTGGCGGCGCGGCTATCATCCACTTCCTGGGCGGTATCCACGAAATTTACTTCCCGTACGTGCTGATGAACCCACGTCTGATCCTGGCCGTTATCCTCGGCGGTATGACTGGTGTGTTCACCCTGAGCGTGCTGGGCGGCGGTCTGGTCTCCCCTGCTTCTCCAGGCTCTATCCTGGCGGTGCTGGCGATGACGCCGAAAGGCGCGTACTTCGCGAACATCGCGGCGATCTGTGCGGCGATGGCGGTCTCCTTCGTGGTCTCTTCTATCCTGCTGAAAACCAGCAAGGTGAAAGAAGACGACGATATCGAAGCGGCAACCCGTCGTATGCACGACATGAAAGCCGAATCCAAAGGCGCGACCCCACTGGCGGCTGGCGATGTTTCTAACGACCTGAGCCACGTGCGTAAAATCATCGTTGCCTGCGACGCCGGTATGGGTTCCAGCGCAATGGGTGCCGGCGTGCTGCGTAAGAAAGTGCAGGATGCGGGTTTGACCAATATCTCCGTGACCAACAGCGCGATTAACAACCTGCCGCCGGACGTTGACCTGGTCATCACGCACCGCGATCTGACCGAGCGCGCTATGCGTCAGGTACCGCAGGCACAGCACATCTCGCTGACCAACTTCCTGGACAGCGGCCTGTACACCAGCCTGACCGAACGTCTGGTTGCCGCGCAGCGCCACGAAGACAACGAAGTGAAGGTGCGCACCAGCCTGCAGGACAGTTTTGACGAGAGCAACGCTCACCTGTTTAAGCTGGGCGCGGAGAACATCTTCCTCGGCCGTACCGCGAGCACCAAAGAAGAGGCGATTCGCTTTGCCGGTGAACAGCTGGTGAAGGGCGGCTACGTTCAGCCAGAATACGTTGACGCGATGCTGGAACGTGAAAAACTGACGCCAACCTACCTGGGTGAATCCATCGCGGTTCCGCACGGTACGGTTGAAGCGAAAGACCGCGTGCTGAAAACCGGCGTGGTGTTCTGTCAGTATCCTGACGGCGTGCGCTTCGGTGAAGAAGAGGACGACATCGCCCGTCTGGTGATTGGTATCGCCGCTCGCAACAACGAGCATATTCAGGTGATTACCAGCCTGACCAACGCGCTGGATGATGAGTCCGTCATCGAGCGCCTGGCACAAACTGAAAGCGTTGAAGAAGTTCTGGCCCTGCTCAACAAATAGCAGCGCCTCTTCCCTCTCCCCTTCGGGGAGAGGGCTAGGGTGAGGGGGAAACGTTCCTCACCCCAGCCCTCTCGGGTGAAAACATTGATGAAGGTTAACACTATGAAAGCATTACATTTTGGCGCAGGTAATATCGGTCGTGGCTTTATCGGTAAACTGCTGGCAGACGCGGGCATTACCCTGACATTCGCCGATGTGAATCAGGTGGTTCTGGATGCCCTGAATGCCCGTCATAGCTATCAGGTTCATGTGGTGGGTGAAAACGAACAGGTTGAAACCGTCTCTGGCGTTAACGCGGTCAGCAGCATCGGCGACGACGTGATTGACCTGATCGCCAGCGTTGATCTGGTGACCACCGCCGTGGGTCCGGTGGTGCTCGAACGTATTGCTCCTGCGGTCGCGAAAGGCCTGACGAAGCGTAAAGCACAGGGCATTGAAACACCGCTGAACATCATCGCCTGTGAAAACATGGTGCGCGGCACCACGCAGCTGAAAGGCCACGTTATGGCGGCCGTGGCTGAGGAAGATAAAGCCTGGGTTGAAGCGCACGTCGGGTTTGTGGATTCCGCTGTAGACCGTATCGTTCCGCCGTCCGAATCCGCCACCAACGATCCGCTGGAAGTCACTGTTGAAACCTTCAGCGAGTGGATCGTCGATAAAACTCAGTTCAAGGGCGCGCTGCCGACCATTCCGGGAATGGAACTTACTGATAACCTGATGGCATTTGTCGAACGCAAACTCTTCACGCTGAACACCGGGCATGCTATAACCGCGTACCTCGGAAAGTTGGCCGGTCATCAGACCATTCGCGACGCGATCCTCGATGAGCAGATCCGCGCGGTGGTGAAAGGGGCAATGGAAGAGAGCGGCGCGGTGCTGATCAAACGCTACGGTTTTGATGCTGATAAACACGCAGCATACATCCAGAAAATCCTCGGTCGTTTTGAAAACCCGTATCTGAAAGATGACGTTGAGCGCGTGGGCCGTCAGCCGCTGCGTAAGCTGAGCGCGGGCGACCGCCTGATTAAGCCGCTGCTGGGCACGCTGGAATACGGTCTGCCGCACGCCAACCTGGTGAAAGGAATTGCTGCCGCGATGCACTACCGCAGCGAGCAGGACCCGCAGGCGATTGAGCTGGCTCAGCTGATTGATGACAAAGGCGCGCAGGCTGCGCTGGCGCAGATTTCCGGTCTGGACGCCAGCAGCGACGTGGTTGCGGAGGCGGTTAACGCATACAACGCAACCAAATGATGCAGAATCCGGCGCAGGTAAGCCTGCGCCCGAATAACAGATTGTCAGATATGCAGGCAATAATGGAACAAACCCAGGCCTTTGAAAATCGTGTGCTTGAGCGTCTGAATGCTGGCAAAACCGTACGAAGTTTCCTGATTGCCGCCGTCGAGCTGTTAACCGAGGCGGTGAATATCCTGGTGCTTCAGGTGTTTCGCAAAGACGACTACGCGGTAAAGTACGCTGTAGAACCGTTACTGGACGGAGACGGACCGCTGGGCGATCTGTCGGTGCGTCTGAAGCTGATTTATGGTCTTGGCGTGCTCAACCGCCAGGAGTATGAAGACGCTGAACTGTTAATGGCGCTGCGCGAAGAGCTCAATCATGACGGTAATGAGTACACTTTTACCGATGATGAGATCCTGGGGCCGTTCGGCGAGCTGCACTGCGTCACCGCCCTGCCTCCTGCTCCCCATTTTGATAACAGCGACCCTGAACTTTACGCGATGCAAAAGCTGCGCTATCAACAGGTTGTCCGTTCCACTATGGTCCTCTCCCTGACTGAGCTGATTTCTAAAATCAGCTTAAAAAAAGCGTTTCAGAAGTAACCCCGTTCACATTGGTGTATCCTTCCCTGTAATTCCCCCGATTTAGAGTCAATTGTCATGAAAGAAGTCGAAAAGAACGAAATTAAACGCCTGAGCGACCGTCTGGATCTGATCCGTCACCAGATGGCTGGCCTGTCTCTGGTTGATTCCGCCGAGAAATATGCCGAGCTGGAAAAAGAGTCCGCGAAGCTGGAAGCGGAAATCGAGCGCCTGCGCGAAGTGAAAGGCCAGAAGCTGAGCAAAGAAGCGCAGAAGCTGATGAACATGCCGCACCGCCGCGCGATCACCAAAAAAGAGCAGGCTGACATGGGCAAGCTGAAGAAAAGCGTCCGTGGTCTGGTGGTGGTGCACCCGATGACCGAGCTTGGCCGCGAAATGGGCCTGAAAGAGATGACGGGTTTTTGTAAGACCGCATTCTGATTTCATGCCGGGTGGCGCTGCGCTTACCCGGCCTACTCTTTTCCCCTTCGCGTGAATTGGTCCAACCAATAGCGCAATCAATCCTCCCCCGGTTCACAATTCCATTATTTGCGCTCACAAAACCATTGCCACTCCATAACATCTGGTTAACCATTCATTGTCATTAACCCTACAACACAATATTGGCAGGACCACTTTTACACAGTTTGTGACGCAGAGTTGAGCGGAGACTCACCCGCAGCACAGGCTGTCTGGTCCCCAGGAGACCTGCATGAGCCTCTGGCAACAAAACTACGACCCGGCCGGCAATATCTGGCTGTCGAGCCTGATCGCATCGCTACCGATCCTGTTCTTCTTCTTTGCGCTGATTAAGCTCAAGCTGAAGGGCTACCTCGCCGCGACGTATACCGTTGCCATCGCCCTGCTGGTGGCGCTGTTCTTCTACAAAATGCCGGTCGACCGCGCGCTGGCCTCCGTCGTCTACGGTTTCTTCTACGGCCTGTGGCCGATTGCGTGGATCATCATCGCCGCGGTCTTTGTCTATAAAATCTCGGTAAAGACCGGGCAGTTCGACATCATTCGTTCGTCGATTCTCTCCATCACCCCTGACCAGCGCTTGCAGATGCTGATTGTCGGCTTCTCCTTCGGGGCGTTCCTTGAAGGCGCGGCAGGATTCGGCGCACCGGTGGCGATCACCGCCGCGCTGCTGGTCGGGTTGGGCTTTAACCCGCTGTACGCCGCTGGCCTGTGCCTGATTGTGAACACCGCACCGGTGGCGTTTGGCGCGATGGGGATTCCGATTCTGGTCGCGGGTCAGGTGACTGGGCTGGACAGCTTTGAGATCGGCCAGATGGTTGGCCGCCAGCTGCCGTTCCTGACCATTATCGTGCTGTTCTGGATCATGGCGATTATGGACGGCTGGCGCGGCGTGAAGGAGACCTGGCCTGCGGTGATGGTGGCAGGCGGCTCGTTCGCGATTGCCCAGTACCTCAGCTCGAACTTCCTTGGCCCGGAGCTGCCGGACATCATCTCTTCCCTGGTGTCGCTGGTCTGTCTGACGCTGTTCCTGAAACGCTGGCAGCCGGTGCGTATCTTCCGCTTTGCGGACATGGGCGCATCGCATGTGGATCAGACCCTCGCCCGCACCGGCTATACCGCCGGACAGATCGTCCGCGCCTGGTCGCCGTTCCTGTTCCTGACCGCTACCGTGACGCTGTGGAGCATACCGCCGTTTAAATCGCTGTTCGCTCCCGGCGGCGCGCTGTACGACATGGTGATTAACATCTCCGTGCCGTTCCTCGACAAGATGGTTGCCCGTATGCCGCCGGTCGTGCACGACGCCACCCCGTATGCGGCAGTGTTTAAGTTTGACTGGTTCTCCGCCACCGGGACCGCCATCCTGTTTGCGGCACTCCTTTCCGTGGTGTGGCTGCGCATGAAGCCTGCCGCCGCGGTACAGACTTTTGCGGCAACAATTAAAGAGCTGATGCTGCCGATCTACTCCATCGGCATGGTGCTGGCGTTCGCGTTTATCTCGAACTACTCCGGCCTGTCGTCGACGCTGGCGTTAGCGCTGGCGCACACCGGCCACGCATTCACCTTCTTCTCGCCGTTCCTCGGCTGGCTGGGGGTGTTCCTGACGGGTTCAGATACCTCGTCTAACGCCCTGTTTGCCGCCCTGCAGGCGACGGCTGCGCAGCAGATTGGCGTGTCGGACGTGCTGCTGGTCGCCGCGAACACCACCGGCGGCGTGACCGGCAAAATGATCTCCCCGCAGTCCATCGCCATTGCCTGTGCGGCGGTGGGACTGGTGGGCAAAGAGTCGGACCTGTTCCGCTTTACCGTGAAACACAGCCTGATATTCACCTGCATGGTGGGCGTGATCACCACCCTGCAGGCCTATGTCTTAACCTGGATGATCCCATGATAGTGATGCCCAGACGCCTGTCCGACGAGATTGCCTCTCGCGTGCGGGCGCTGATTGAAGAACAACAGCTGGAAGCGGGCATGAAATTGCCCGCCGAGCGCCAGCTTGCCGCCCGGCTTGGCGTATCGCGTAACTCATTGCGCGAGGCGCTGGCGACGCTGGTCAGCGAAGGCGTACTGGTGAGCCGTCGCGGCGGCGGCACCTTTGTGCGCTGGCAGCATGATGACTGGTCCGAGCAAAACATCGTTCAGCCGCTGAAGACGCTGCTGGAAAACGACCCGGACTACAGCTTCGACATTCTTGAAGCGCGTCACGCCATCGAAACCAGTACCGCATGGCACGCAGCGATGCGGGCAACCGAAGCCGACAAAGAGAAGCTCAAAGCCTGCTTCGAAGCCACGCTAAGCAGCGACCCGGACATCGCCTCCCAGGCGGACGTGCGTTTCCATCTGGCAATCGCCGAGGCGTCGCACAACGTGGTGCTGCTCCAGACCATGCGCGGGTTCTTCGACCTGCTGCAATCCTCCGTGAAGCAGAGCCGCCAGCGCATGTATCTAGTCCCGCCGGTCTTTGCCCAACTGACCGAACAGCACGAGGCGGTGCTCAACGCCATTCTGGCCGGCGATGCCGAAGCCGCGCGCAAGGCGATGATGGCGCATCTCGGCTTCGTGCACACTACCATTAAACGATTTGATGAAGACCAGGCCCGACAGGCGCGTATTACCCGTCTGCCTGGCGACAGTGATATTTCCAGGGAGAACAAAGCATGATTATTTCAGCAGCCAGTGACTACCGCGCCGCGGCGCAGCGCATTTTGCCGCCGTTCCTGTTCCACTACATCGACGGTGGGGCGTATGCCGAATACACCCTGCGCCGAAACGTGGAGGATCTGTCAGAAGTGGCCCTGCGCCAGCGCGTGCTGAAGAATATGTCTGACCTGAGCCTTGAGACGAAACTGTTCAACGAAACGCTTTCCATGCCGGTAGCGCTCGCGCCTGTCGGCTTATGCGGCATGTACGCCCGCCGGGGCGAAGTGCAGGCCGCCGCCGCAGCGGATGCCAAAGGCATTCCGTTTACCCTGTCTACCGTATCCGTCTGCCCGATTGAAGAGGTCGCGCCGACCCTCAAGCGCCCGATGTGGTTCCAGCTGTACGTCCTGCGCGATCGCGGCTTTATGCGTAACGCCCTGGAGCGCGCCAAAGCGGCGGGCTGCTCCACGCTGGTCTTTACAGTCGATATGCCCACGCCCGGCGCGCGCTACCGTGATGCCCACTCCGGCATGAGCGGCCCGAATGCCGCCCTGCGCCGCTACTGGCAGGCGGTAACGCATCCACAGTGGGCGTGGGATGTGGGTCTGAACGGCCGACCGCACGATCTGGGGAACATCTCGGCCTACCTTGGCAAACCGACCGGGCTGGAGGATTACATCGGCTGGCTGGCGAACAATTTCGATCCGTCCATCTCGTGGAAAGACCTGGAGTGGATCCGTGAGTTCTGGGATGGCCCGATGGTGATCAAAGGGATCCTCGATCCGGAAGATGCCCGTGACGCGGTGCGTTTTGGCGCGGATGGAATTGTGGTCTCTAACCACGGCGGACGTCAGCTCGACGGCGTGCTCTCTTCCGCCCGCGCCCTGCCGGCCATTGCCGATGCGGTGAAAGGCGATATTGCCATTCTGGCCGACAGCGGCATCCGCAACGGGCTGGACGTGGTGCGCATGATTGCCCTGGGCGCCGACAGCGTGCTGCTGGGACGCGCATATCTTTACGCCCTGGCGACGGCTGGTCAGGCAGGCGTGGCAAACCTGCTGAACCTGATCGAGAAAGAGATGAAGGTAGCGATGACCCTGACCGGCGCGAAGTCGATCAGTGAAATCAGCAAGGATTCGCTGGTGCAGGAGCTGGGTAAACTGCCGGCGGCGCTGGCTCCGCTGTCACATGGCGACGCGGCCTGATCCTCTCCCGTTACCCCACCTTTCCCATGCGTCCGATTTCCCCCTCGGGCGCTTTTTTTGTCGAAAATAACACCTGCGTAACATTCTGGATAAGAAAATTTGACACATCCCTCCCGTTCGCAATTGTATAGACAAGCAAATACAAGAACACAAAAACAACATCACATCGGAGGGGAGCGTATGACCTATTCAGGTAAGGTGGATATTCAGCAGGTGATCGACGAGAGTCCTTTTTCAGGGTTTCACTGGCTTCTTATCGTGCTGGGCTTTCTGGTTCTGGCGATCGATGGTTTTGATACGGCAGCGATGGGCTACATCGCGCCCACGCTGTCGGCAGAATGGGGGATCCATAAGCAGGATTTGGGGCTGGTGCTGAGTGCGGCGCTTCTGGGCCTGTCGCTGGGAGCCCTTATTGCAGGTCCGGTATCGGACCGGATGGGACGCAAGCGCGTGCTGGTCTTTTCGTGCCTGTTCTTCGGCCTGGCGAGCCTGGGGACGGCCTGGGCGCAAAGCCTGAATACCCTGACGCTGTGGCGCTTTCTGACGGGTCTCGGGCTCGGCGCCGCCATGCCAAACGCCATCACGCTGATCTCAGAGTTTGCCCCCCAGCGCTGCCGCGCCATGGCGATTAATACCATGTACTGCGGCTTCCCTCTGGGCGCAGCGGGCGGCGGGGCGATCTCTTCCTGGCTAATTCCCCACCACGGCTGGCGAAGCGTGCTGCTGACCGGCGCGATTGCGCCGCTGATTTTAACCGTGCTGCTGGCGCTGCTGCTGCCGGAATCGGTGAAGTTTCTGGTGCAGCGTGGGAAAGACGTCGCGCAGGTTCGCCGCATTGCCAGCCGGTTCAGCCGCAGTACGCTGGAGAGCGTTACGGGCTTTTTCCTGGCGGAAGAGAAAGCCGCGTCTAAAAAAGGGAGCGTGGGGCAGCTGTTTTCCATGCCCTGGCTACCCGGCACCCTGATGCTGTGGGTGACTTATTTTATGGGGCTGGTGATTTATTACGTCCTGCTGAGCTGGATGCCGACGCTGATGCAGGGGATGGGTTATGCCCTGGCGGAATCCGCCTGGCTCACCTCGCTGTTTACCTTCGGCGGCACCGCAGGCATTCTGCTCGCGGGCTGGATGATGGACCGCTGGGAAGCGCACAAGGTGGTCGCAGGTGGTTTTGTGCTGACGATGGGCCTGATTCTTTTGCTTGGCCTTGAGCATAACCATATCGCCCTGTTTGGCGGGCTGATTTTCCTGATGGGGATCGCGATGAACGGCGCGCAGTCGGGCATGCAAACCCTCGCGGCCACCTTTTACCCTACCGAGTGCCGCGCGACGGGCATCGCCTGGATGCAGGGCATCGGCCGCTTTGGCGGCGTGGCGGGAACCATGACCAGCGCCCAGCTTCTTTCGATGCAGTGGCAGGCAGACAGTATTTTAATGATCCTCAGCGTGCCCGCTCTGGTAGCCGCGGCGGCAACCGTCTACAAAATGCTGTACAGCCGCTCGCAGGAACCCGGCGTCGCGTAGTTCCTCTCTTTTCTGCTATTCTGCCCCCGCAATTAAGGGGGCAGCATGCTTAACATCGTTTTATTCGAACCAGAAATTCCGCCGAACACCGGCAATATCATCCGCCTGTGCGCCAACACCGGTTTTCGTCTGCACATCATCGAGCCGATGGGCTTTACGTGGGACGACAAACGCCTGCGCCGCGCGGGGCTGGATTACCATGAATTTACCGCCGTGGTTCGCCATCACGATTACGCCGCGTTTCTGGAAGCAGAGAAGCCGCAGCGCATGTTCGCCCTGACCACCAAAGGCACGCCAGCGCACAGCGCCGTGAGCTATCAGGAGGGTGACTATCTGATGTTTGGCCCGGAAACCCGCGGCCTGCCGGCCACGATCCTGGATGCCCTGCCCGCTGAGCAGAAAATCCGTATTCCGATGATGCCGGACAGCCGCAGCATGAACCTGTCGAACGCGGTGTCGGTGGTGGTGTATGAAGCCTGGCGCCAGCTGGGTTACCCGGGCGCCATTCTCAGAAGTTAAATGCCGTCACCATACTCGAAGGTATGGTGAATGCCGTTGAAGTGCTGATCCATATCCATGGACGGCTTATCGCTGTCTGGCTTACCAACGATGCGCGCCGGTACGCCAGCGGCGGTGGTGTGCGGCGGCACGGGCTGGAGCACAACCGACCCTGCGCCAATCTTCGCGCCGCGCCCGACTTCGATATTGCCGAGGATTTTAGCCCCCGCGCCAATCATCACCCCTTCACGAATTTTCGGATGGCGATCGCCGCTGGTTTTTCCGGTACCGCCCAGGGTAACCGACTGCAGGATCGAGACGTCGTCTTCAATCACCGCCGTTTCCCCGACAACGATACCGGTGGCGTGGTCGAGCATGATCCCGCGGCCAATCTTCGCCGCCGGGTGAATATCAACCTGAAACGTCACGGAAACCTGGTTTTGCAGGAAGATCGCCAGCGCGCGGCGGCCTTCATTCCACAGCCAGTGGCCAATGCGGTACGCCTGCAGCGCGTGGAAGCCTTTCAGGTACAGCAGCGGCGTGGAGTATTTATCGACCGCCGGGTCACGGGTGCGCACGGCCTGGATATCACAGGCGGCAGAGGCGATCATTTCCGGGTCGGCGGCGTAGGCCTCTTCCACTACCTCACGAATGGCGATAGCAGGCATGATGGAGGAAGCCAGCTTGTTGGCGAGCATATAGCTCAGCGCGCTGCCGAGATTTTCGTGCTTGAGTAGCGTCGCGTGATAGAAACTGGCCAGCATAGGCTCACAGTCCGCCAAAGCGCGGGCTTCGGCTTTAATGTTATTCCAGACGATATCCAGTTCTTCACACGGCATTGCTTACTCCAGACGATAGTTAATGACCAGCCAGTTCTGCGCTGGCTGGGTCATTCAGGTGACAACGGTTCCGACTAGTTACTGCTGCGCTCGTCCTTGCGCGCACGACCTAATAGGGTCAATGCTGCCTCGCGCGCATTTTTTCCGCAATACAATACCTGATAAATTTCCTCGGTTATTGGCATTTCGACACCAAACCGGTGCGCCAATTCGCGGACTTCTTTGGTATTGCGGTAGCCTTCCACCACCTGTCCAATCTTCTCTTGCGCGCTTTTTACATCGCTGCCCTGTCCGAGCATCATGCCAAAGCGGCGGTTACGCGACTGGTTATCGGTACAGGTCAGCACCAGATCCCCCAGACCCGCCATCCCCATAAAGGTGGCCGGATCGGCACCCAGCGCTTCGCCCAGACGGGACATCTCGGTTAAGCCTCGGGTAATCAACGCCGTACGCGCGTTGGCGCCAAAGCCAATACCGTCAGACATCCCGGCCCCGATGGCAATCACGTTCTTCACCGCGCCACCCAGCTGCACGCCGATAAAATCGGGGTTGCTGTAGACGCGGAAGCTCTTGCCGCAGTGCAGCAGTTGCTGGAGATCGTCGGAGAAGGCCTGATCGGTGGATGCCAGCGAGATCGCCGTCGGCAGGCCCGCAGCCAGCTCTTTGGCAAAGGTCGGCCCGGAGATGACCGCCAGCGGGATCTCATCCCCCAGCGCTTCGCGGGCAACGTCCTGCAGCAGACGTCCGGTTTCCGCTTCCAGCCCTTTGGTCGCCCAGACGATACGCGCATCCGGGCGCATCAGCGGCTTGATCTGATTCAGCACGTCGCCAAAGACATGGCTTGGCACCACAATCAAAATGTTGCGGCTGGCCGCCAGCGCGGTTGCAAGATCGCTTTCCAGGTGCAGGGTGTCAGGGAACGGAACGTCCGGGAGAAACGCCACATTGCAACGGTCGCGCTGCAGCGTGGCGATATGTTTTGGATCGTGGCCCCACAGGACCACGTCGTGACCATTTCTTGCCAGCGTGATGGCAAGAGCGGTGCCGTATGAGCCGGCACCGATCACAGTCATTGACGCATTAACAGTGCTCATCAGGCATCCTGATGTTGTTCGGCACCTTCGCCAGCCTGCTGCTGCAGATAGTTCATGAACAGCGCATCAAAGTTCACTGGCGCAAGGTTCAGTTGCGGGAATGTACCGCGAGAAACCAGGCTGGTGATGCATTCACGGGCATACGGGAACAGGATGTTCGGGCAGTATGCACCCAGGCAATGCGCCATCTGGTTGCCTTCGATGCCGCCGATGGAGAAGATACCGCCCTGCTGTACTTCGCACAGGAATGCAGTTTCTTCGCCCAGAGAGGCGGTCACGGTCACACGCAGTACGACTTCATACACGTCATCCGCCAGCTGGGTGGATGCGGTATCCAGATCAAGTTTAACCTCTGGCTGCCAGTCTTTCTGGAAAACGTGCGGCGCATTTGGCGCTTCGAAAGAGACATCCTTGGTGTAGATACGCTGGATCTGGAAAGTCATTTCGGTGTTGTTTTGTTCTGACATGGAAATACCCTTTTTAATTGTCCTAAAGTCTCTTAGCTCAGCAGCGGATCGAGTCCACCACGGGCGTCGAGCGCATACAAGTCATCACAGCCGCCAATGTGCTGCGCATCAATAAAAATCTGCGGAACCGTCGTACGACCACTACGTTGGATCATCTCTTCGCGTTTGATCGCGTCACCGTCGATCGGCAGTTCCTGGAACGTGACGCCTTTGCTGCTCAGCAGCGCTTTCGCACGGTGGCAGAACGGGCACGTCGCTTTGGTGTAGATCTCAATATTGGCCATGACTGAACTCCTTATTTACCGCGAACCAAAGGAAGATTTTCCCCGCTCCAGCCGGAAATACCTTCTTTCAGTACCGTTACGTTTTCGAAGCCCGCTTTGTAAAGCGCGCTGGCAGATTCCTGCGCCTGCATACCGGTCGCATCCACAACGATAATGGGCTGGGCTTTGTGTTTCTCAAGCTCACCAACGTTGTTGGCTTTGATTTCAGCTGGCAACAGGTTGATTGCGCCGGCAATGTGACCTTTACGGAAATCGTCACGCTGACGCAGATCGACAACGACGGCATCTTCTTTGTTAATCAGACGCGTCGCTTCACCACGGGTGATAACCTTAATCTTAGACGTCAGGCTCTTAAATGTGGTGAACAGCACAGCAGCCAGCAGGCCAATCCACGCGATGCTCAGTACCGGATGGCGGCTAACGAATTGCATAATTTCTTGCATGGAGGGTAACTACTCCCGACTAAGTGATAAAAAAACCAGGACAGGAGTATACCTGTGCGTTCTGGCAAATACAGCCAGCGACCATAACCTAATCCATTTTCTGCGGCATGCCACCTAAAAAAATGCCTCAAAATGGTCCGGTCAGCATCTTGCCCCCGCGTTTTCTTTGATCTTCTGCGGCTATTTGATCGATTCAGCTGTAGTAAAATTACGCAAATTTTGACTCTTGAGCATAAGGTTGTTGCAATGTCGGTTTCTAAAAAACCTATGGTACTGGTGATTCTGGATGGCTATGGCTACCGTGAAGATAGCCAGGATAACGCTATTTTCAACGCAAAAACCCCGGTCATGGATGCACTGTGGGCAAAACGTCCGCATACCCTGATTAACGCATCCGGTCTGGAAGTGGGCCTGCCGGATCGCCAGATGGGCAACTCCGAAGTTGGCCACGTTAACCTCGGCGCGGGTCGTATCGTGTATCAGGATCTGACCCGTCTGGACGTCGAAATCAAAGAACGCACCTTCTTCGCTAACCCGGTTCTCTGCGGTGCGGTAGATAAAGCCGTTGCGGCAGGTAAAGCGGTGCACATCATGGGTCTGCTCTCCGCAGGCGGCGTGCACAGCCACGAAGATCACATCATGGCGATGGTTGAACTGGCCGCTGAACGCGGTGCGGAAAAAATCTACCTGCACGCCTTCCTGGACGGTCGTGACACGCCACCGCGCAGCGCAGAAGGGTCCCTGAAAGCTTTCGAAGACAAATTCGCTGCGCTGGGCAAAGGCCGCGTGGCCTCCATCATTGGCCGTTACTACGCTATGGACCGCGACAACCGCTGGGATCGCGTTGAACAGGCCTATGACCTGATGACTCTGGCAAAAGGGGAATTCCAGTTCCCGACTGCGGTTGAAGCACTTGAAGCCGCTTACGCGCGTGATGAAAACGACGAATTCGTGAAAGCGAGCGTGATCCGCGCTGAAGGCCAGGCCGATGCCGCAATGGAAGATGGCGACGCGCTGATCTTTATGAACTTCCGCGCTGACCGCGCGCGCGAAATCACCCGTGCGTTCGTCAACAGCGACTTCGACGGTTTTGCCCGTAAGAAAGTGGTGAACATCGACTTCATCCAGCTGACCGAATACGCGGCAGATATCAACGCCCCTTGCGCTTACCCACCAGCCTCGCTGGCTAACACCTTCGGTGAGTGGATGGCGAAGAACGACAAAACGCAGCTGCGTATTTCCGAAACGGAAAAATACGCGCACGTGACCTTCTTCTTTAACGGCGGCGTTGAAGAGCCGTTCAAAGGCGAAGAGCGCATTCTGATCAACTCGCCGAAAGTCGCGACTTACGATCTGCAGCCAGAGATGAGCTCTGCGGAATTGACTGAAAAACTGGTCGCGGCCATCGAAAGCGGCAAGTACGACACCATCATTTGTAACTACCCGAACGGCGACATGGTCGGCCATACCGGCGTAATGGAAGCGGCAGTGAAGGCGGTTGAAGCGCTGGACCACTGCGTTGAGCAGGTTGCGAAAGCGGTTGAGTCCGTTGGCGGCCAGCTGCTGATCACCGCTGACCACGGTAACGCCGAGCAGATGCGTGACCCGGCAACCGGTCAGGCGCACACCGCCCATACCAACCTGCCTGTTCCACTGATTTATGTGGGTGATAAATCACTGAAAGCAGTAGAAGGCGGCAAGCTTTCCGACATCGCGCCAACCATGTTGTCGCTGATGGGTATGCCGATCCCTGAAGAGATGACTGGTAAGCCGCTGTTCATCGTGGAATAATCGCTCCCCATGAGGGGAAAGGCGATTTTTTCAATCACATGGGTCGTGAAGCCGCTTAGGCTATCAGTCAGACCTCTGCTTTGCGCCAGCGCACTCAGCGCTGGCGTATTGCTGTGCGCCGCATCCGCCCACGCGGATGACCGCGACCAGCTGAAATCCATTCAGGCCGATATCGCCGCCAAAGAGCGTGCGGTACGCCAGCAGCAACAGCAGCGCGCCACCCTGCTCGCCCAGCTTAAGCAGCAGGAAGAGGCCATCTCCGCTGCCGCACGTAAACTCCGTGAAACGCAAAACACCCTCACCCAGTTGAACAAACAGATCGACGAGATGAATGCGTCGATTGCCAAACTGGAGCGCCAGCGTGATGCGCAGGAGCGCAACCTCGCAGCACAGCTGGATGCCGCATTCCGCCAGGGTGAGCATACCGGACTCCAGCTGATCCTCAGCGGTGAAGAGAGCCAGCGCGGCCAGCGTCTGCAGGCCTATTTCGGCTATCTGAACCAGGCGCGTCAGGAGACCATTGCACAGCTGAAACAAACGCGTGAAGAGGTCTCCACCCAAAAAGCGGAGCTGGAAGAGAAGCAGAGCCAGCAGCAGACGTTGCTCTACGAACAAAAAGCGCAGCAGGCGAAACTTGAGCAGGCCCGTAACGAACGCAAGAAAACGCTGTCGGGTCTTGAGTCCTCCATTCAGGCAGGACAGAGCCAGCTGAGCGAAATGCGCGCCAACGAATCAAAACTGCGTAACAGCATTGCCCGTGCGGAAGCCGCAGCGAAGGCGCGCGCCGAAAAAGAGGCCCGCGAGGCGCAGGCGGTTCGCGACAAGCAGCAGGAAGCCTCCCGCAAAGGGACCACCTACAAGCCAAGCGAAAGCGAACGCTCCCTGATGTCGCGTACCGGCGGTCTGGGTTCCCCGCGCGGTCAGGCCTACTGGCCCGTTCGCGGCACTATTCTGCATCGCTATGGCGAACAGCTGCAGGGTGAGCTACGTTGGAAAGGGATCGTTATCGGTGCGTCTGAAGGTAGCGAAGTGAAAGCCATCGCCGATGGCCGCGTGATCCTGGCCGACTGGCTGCAGGGTTACGGGCTGGTGGTGGTGGTCGAGCATGGTAAAGGCGACATGAGTCTTTACGGCTACAACCAGAGCGCGCTGGTCAGCGTCGGCACCCAGGTGCGCGCCGGCCAACCCATCGCCCTTGTGGGCAGCAGTGGCGGTCAGGGCCGCCCGTCACTCTATTTCGAAATTCGTCGTCAGGGTCAGGCGGTCAATCCACAGCCGTGGTTGGGAAGATAAGTTTTGCTTCAATTTCGTCGAATGGTTCTCTCCGTCGTCAGCGCACTGGCGCTGGCTGCACTACCGGTATATGCAGGTAAACTCGCCATCGTGATTGATGACTTCGGTTATCGACCACACTATGAAAATCAGGTGCTGGCGATGCCATCAGCCATCTCCGTCGCCGTCCTGCCGAATGCGCCTCACGCGCATGAAATGGCGACCAAAGCGCACAATAGCGGCCACCAGGTCCTCATCCATCTTCCGATGGCACCGCTCAGCAAGCAGCCGCTGGAAAAAGACACCCTGCGCCCGGATATGAGCAGCGATGAGATCGAACGCATCATCCGCGACGCCTACAACAAGGTGCCGTATGCCGTGGGTCTGAACAACCATATGGGCAGCGCGATGACCTCCAGCCTGTACGGTATGCTGAAGGTGATGCAGGCGCTGGAGCGTTACAATCTCTATTTCCTTGACAGCATGACCATTGGCAACAGCCAGGCGATGCGTGCCGCTCAGGGTACGGGGGTGAAGGTCATCAAGCGCAAAGTCTTCCTGGACGACTCCCAGAACGAAGCGGATATCCGCGTGCAGTTCAACCGAGCGGTACAGCTGGCGCGCCGTAACGGTTCGGCGATTGCCATCGGGCACCCGCATCCGTCTACCGTTCGCGTTTTACAGCAAATGCTGCCGACCTTACCTGCCGATATCACGCTGGTACGCCCGAGCGATCTGCTGAACGAGCCGCAGGTGGATACCTCTACGCCGAATTCTGCGCAGCCCGTCCCGACGGCACCGCGTAACCCGTTCCGCGGCGTGAAGCGCTGTGTACCGAAGCAGCCGCTAGAACCGGTCTACGCGACCCGCGTCTTCTCTGTCATCGGAGACAGCATCAGTAACAGTACGCTGGTGAAATACGTCCAGCAGCAGTGGCAGGGATGGGGCAAGAAAGCCTGACGCTTATTTCGCAATCTGAGAGCCCGTCTGCTCATTCGCAACGGGCTCTTTTTTCTCCTGATGCAAATACCAGGATTTGAAATACTTCAAAAAGCTGTAGGCTGTAGCATACAGTCCTGTCGCCACTCCCAATTTACCCTGACGCCAGGCGCCGCTAAACAAATACCATTTAAAAAAAGCCCCGATGGCACTGATGATGCCGCGCCCGATAGAGGGGCGTATTTTATGATATTGTACCAGACGGGTTGTATAACAATTTAATTTGTTAAAAAGCTCATGCAGAGTGGGAAACGTATCATGTTTTACATAGCCCGGAATACGTTCACAACGGAGAAAACCTTCCACCTGATCGTCTACCGGTCTGTTATTAAATCGGGACTGTTTACGGTTAAAAAGACGTACAGGGTAATCAGGGGATGAAACAGGATAGATCGTCCGGACTTCTTCACCCAGAACAAACCAGTGGCGGCATATTCGCCATGCCGTTCCGGGGTCAGGCTCATCACCTGCTTTTAACGCTGAAATAGCATCAACTGTTTCCTGGTCAAGAATTTCATCACTGTCGATGCACAGGACCCAGTCATTGCTGGCTAAGGATATGGCATAATTCATCTGCTCGCCATGCCAGCCAAATTTTTTATAGACAGGGAGCAGTCCATAGCTCTCACAAATAAAACGTGTTTTGTCCGTACTGCCTGAATCTACAACGACGATCTCATCCGCTATTTTTAAAAGAGGCGGAATAACATCGTGCAATAATCTTTCAGAATTAAACGTTAATAAGCAGATCGTTATTTTAAACATGTTTCCACTCTCAACAGCAGCATAAATGAATATGATTAATACTATATAAATGAGTAGAGATGATTAAAGTCCTGAATCACACTTTTCAAATAAGCACGTATGACGTTTTGTCTAATTCTGAAGCGCAATAAAATAGAAAAATCTATTTTATTTCAACAGATTCTTTATAATGCAGTCAGATGAAAGGTAGCACACGGATTCAGACATGCCGCACAAAAGTAAAATTCTCCTCCTGGATACGGGTAAAGAATGGGGGGGAGGCACCAACAGTATGCTTGAGCTCCTGAAGCGGATCAATCGCGATAAATTCGATATTACGTGTTGTTTTTACAGTGATTATAGCCGCGCTGAAGGTGAGACGATTGGTCAGGTGCTCAACAGCATCGGGATCCCGCTCATCGTGATCCCTCAGCGTCAGCAGCCGCTCTGGGCCAAATTACTGAAGGAAGCGGGACGTAGCCTGCTTTTTTTCTCACGCAGCGCCCGTAAGACATTGACTCGTTACGTGGATATCCTGTGGCGAATCAGGCCTAACGTCAGCAAAATCGAGACGCTTTTCATGGAGGGCGGTTTCGATACGCTCTATATGAATAACCAACCCGGCTCAAATGAGGAAGGCTATCTCGCGGCAGCGAAACTGCAGGCGCGGTTGATTCAGCACTGTCGCATTGAACCTGTATTGACCCCACCGCTGGTGAAGCTGGTCAACGCACATGCCACAAAAATTATCGCGGTTTCGCACGGCGTTGAACGCGTGCTTCTTCAGCATGGCGTCCGGCCCGAGCTGTGTACCACGGTCAACAACGCCATCGACATCCACCAGCCTTTGCCCGACCGACGCGCCATGCGCCAGCGTCTGAACATTGATGACGACACCTTTGTGTTCGGCAGCATTGGGTCGCTTATCCCTCGCAAGTCCAACCACCATACTCTGGAGGCGCTGGCCCAGTTCAGCCAGAAGCACCCGCAGGCAAAATGGAAGATGGTGCTGGTCGGTGAAGGGGCTGAACGCGGCGCGCTGACGGCGCAGGCTGACGCGCTGGGGATTGCTGAGCACATCATTTTTACCGGTTTCCAGAACACGCCTTTTGACTATCTCGCCACCTTTGACGCGTTTATTCTGGCTTCGAAGAGCGAAGGTTTGCCCCGCGTCGTGCTGGAGGCAATGCTGCTGAACATCCCGGTGATTGGCTCAAAGGTAACCGGCACGGCAGAATTGATCGACCATGAGTCGACCGGGCTGCTGTTCCCGTGGAGCGATGTGTCGCAACTTGCTCAACATCTGGATAATATCTGGCAGGATCCTGCTCTGCGCGCCCGGCTCGCCGCAGCCGCGCACCAGAATGTCTGCAACGTGTATGCCATTGAAAGCTATGTTAACGGTGTCGAGGCCGTTCTTGGCGCGCAATAACCAAACGAGAAGAACATGTTTAAATTCCTGAATGCTCGCTACCGCCACATTACCGGGCGTCATAACATTCCGTACGCTTCCCTTCCGGTCACGCGCGATCTCGTTGCGGTTGATTCCATCGTGATCCCTTGTACGGGCGCGGATTTTGTCGAAGAGGCGTTATTATCAGCGACCTTTGCAGAGCGTTACGCCACCGACGTCAGCGAGATTGTTATCGTCAGCGATCAGCCTGAATCCGCTTTCGGCGAGCTGCCGCCAAAAACCCGCGTTGTGACCCTCACGCTGCCAAAACGTGAAGAGGGGTACCGCTATAAGCAAATCTACCTCAGCCGTCTGGTGAAGCTTAACGCTCCGCTTCAGGCGCGCGGAGAAGGCGTATTGATGATCGACTCCGATCTCAACCTGCTGAAGATGCCCCAGATCAACATGGCCGATATGCACATCTACTCCAGCTTCCGTCAGGGCAAAATGATCGCCAAGCTGGACGGCGCCCCCGCAGAAAAAGTGCCGGCATATTACAAAGAAACGGTGCGCCCGTATCTGGTCGATCACGTTAACGGCGCGTTTCTTGCCGCAACCAAAAAGACCTGGCGTCGCATCTGCCCGCTGTGGCTGACGCTGTTCCAGGATACCTGGGAGCTGATGGACGACACGCAGCCGCCGACCGATCAGCTGCCGCTCGCCGCGCTGCTGGACATGCTGGATGTAAAAACGGTTAATCTGGGTGACTGGATGAACTGGCCGGTCTCCAAGAAGATCGGCGGTCAGGAAGCCGTTGTGCCGAAAGAGGTGATTGGCGCGCACGGGGGTTTCCCGCTTTCCGAATGGCAGAAGTATCTGGAATCGCCGGATAACAAATTGCTGTTCAAAGGGCAGGACTATACCCGCAAGGTGCGCTACCTGACGGACGAAGAGAAAAAGAATCAGTAAAAAAGGGGCCTGAGGCCCCTTTTTGTTTACTTATCCCAGCTCAGGATCACTTTCCCTGACTGGCCGGAACGCATCGCGTCGAAGCCCTGCTGGAACTCATCGATGGAGAAACGGTGAGTGATAATCGGGGACAGATCCAGGCCGGACTGGATCAGCGCTGCCATCTTGTACCAGGTTTCGAACATCTCGCGGCCATAGATGCCTTTGATGAACAACCCTTTGAAGATGACTTTGTTCCAGTCGATGGACATATCTGACGGCGGAATGCCCAGCATCGCGATACGGCCACCGTGGTTCATGGTGTCCAGCATGGTGCGGAACGCCGGCGGCGCGCCGGACATCTCCAGACCCACGTCAAAGCCTTCGGTCATGCCCAACTCTTCCATCACGTCGGTCAGGCTCTCTTTCGAGACATCCACCGCGCGGGTGACGCCCATTTTGCGCGCCAGCGACAGGCGGTATTCATTCACGTCGGTGATCACCACGTTGCGCGCACCCACGTGCTTCGCCACGGCTGCCGCCATAATGCCGATTGGGCCGGCGCCGGAAACCAGCACGTCTTCACCTACCAGGTCGAAGGAGAGCGCAGTGTGTACCGCATTGCCGAACGGGTCGAAGATGGAGGCCAAATCGTCAGAGATATTGTCCGGGATTTTGAAGGCGTTAAACGCCGGGATCACCAGGTATTCCGCGAAGCAGCCCGGACGATTTACGCCCACGCCGACGGTGTTGCGGCACAGGTGGGTGCGACCGCCACGGCAGTTGCGGCAGTGACCGCAGGTAATATGGCCTTCACCAGAGACGCGATCGCCAATGCTAAAGCCTTTGACTTCCTGGCCGATGCCGACCACTTCACCAACATATTCGTGACCGACAACCATTGGGACAGGAATGGTTTTTTGCGACCACTGATCCCAGTTGTAGATGTGAACGTCAGTACCGCAGATGGCGGTTTTACGAATTTTGATCAGCAGATCGTTATGACCGACTTCCGGCTCCGGCACGTCGGTCATCCAAATCCCTTCTTCCGCTTTCAGTTTGGATAACGCTTTCATCACACGTCCTCAGGCAATTACGCCCAGCTGTTTGCCGATGCGGGTAAAGGCTTCCACCGCACGCTCAATTTGTTCAGGCGAATGCGCCGCAGACATCTGGGTGCGGATACGCGCCTGACCTTTTGGTACCACCGGGAAGAAGAACCCGGTGACGTAAATCCCTTCTTTCTGCAGCTCACGGGCAAACTGCTGCGCCACAACTGCGTCGCCCAGCATCACCGGAATGATCGCGTGGTCAGCGCCGGCCAGGGTGAACCCTGCGGCGCTCATTTTTTCGCGGAACAGACGGGCGTTTGCCCACAGTCGGTCGCGCAGCTCGGCGCCGGACTCCACCATCTCCAGCACTTTGATGGAGGCGGCCACAATGGCTGGCGCCAGGGAGTTGGAGAACAGGTACGGGCGGGAGCGCTGACGCAGCCACTCAACCACCTCTTTACGCGCAGCGGTATAACCGCCGGACGCGCCGCCGAGCGCTTTGCCCAGCGTACCGGTGATGATGTCCACGCGGCCCATCACGTCACAGTATTCGTGGGAGCCGCGGCCGTTTTCGCCGACAAAACCGACCGCGTGGGAGTCATCGACCATCACCAGCGCGTCGTATTTATCCGCCAGGTCGCACACGCCTTTCAGGTTGGCGATCACGCCGTCCATGGAGAACACGCCGTCGGTCGCGATCAGTACATGGCGGGCACCCGCGTCGCGTGCCTCTTTGAGCCGCGCTTCCAGCTCAACCATGTCGTTGTTGGCGTAGCGGAAACGCTTCGCTTTACACAGGCGAACACCGTCGATGATGGAGGCGTGGTTCAGGGCGTCGGAGATAATCGCATCTTCTGCGCCGAGCAGGGTTTCAAACAGACCGCCGTTGGCGTCGAAGCAGGAGGAGTACAGAATCGCGTCTTCCATTCCGAGGAAGTTTGCCAGCTTTTGCTCAAGCTGCTTGTGGCTATCCTGGGTGCCGCAGATGAAGCGCACAGAGGCCATGCCGAAGCCGTGGGTGTCCATGCCGTTTTTCGCGGCGGCAATCAGCTCAGGGTGATTCGCAAGACCTAAGTAGTTGTTCGCGCAAAAGTTGATCACATGGCTGCCGTCGGCAACGGTGATATCCGCCTGCTGGGCAGACGTGATAATACGCTCTTCTTTGAACAACCCTTCCGCACGTGCGGTGTCGAGGTCGCTGTTTAACTGTTTGTAAAAATCACCACGCATTGCAATTCTCCAGACTCGGCAAATTTTGGCACATATTACCCAAACCTATAGTTCATGACGAGATGACGCCGTATCTCTTCTCGTTTTTGCAGCATAAATCACGTGTACCCCTGCTGCATATCGGTGAATGGCTGAAGACCGGGCATTGTGATGATATGATATGAATATTAGCGTCCGGGATTGTCCCCGGGCTCAACACTTCAAAGGTTACAGTTATGATCATCGTTACCGGCGGCGCGGGCTTTATCGGCAGCAACATTATTAAGGCCCTCAATGATAAGGGCATCACCGACATTCTGGTGGTGGACAACCTGAAAGACGGCACCAAGTTCGTTAACCTGGTGGATCTGAACATCGCTGACTACATGGATAAAGAAGACTTCCTTATCCAGATTATGGCGGGTGAAGAGTTCGGCGAGATCGAAGCCATCTTCCACGAAGGTGCGTGCTCTTCCACCACCGAGTGGGACGGCAAGTACATGATGGATAACAACTATCAGTACTCTAAAGAGATCCTGCACTACTGCCTGGAGCGTGAAATTCCGTTCCTGTACGCCTCTTCCGCGGCAACCTACGGCGGGCGCACCTCGGACTTCATCGAATCCCGCGAATACGAACAGCCGCTGAACGTCTACGGCTACTCCAAGTTCCTGTTTGACGAGTACGTGCGTCAGATCCTGCCGGAAGCGAACTCACAGATTGTCGGCTTCCGCTACTTCAACGTTTACGGGCCGCGCGAAGGGCACAAGGGCAGCATGGCGAGCGTGGCGTTCCACCTGAACACCCAGTTGAATAACGGTGAAAGCCCGAAACTGTTCGAAGGCAGCGACGGCTTCAAGCGTGACTTCGTCTACGTAGGCGACGTTGCAGCCGTAAACCTGTGGTTCCTGGAAAACGGCGTCTCCGGCATTTTCAACCTGGGCACGGGCCGCGCGGAATCCTTCCAGGCGGTGGCAGACGCGACGCTGGCATACCATAAGAAAGGCAGCATCGAGTACATTCCGTTCCCTGACAAGCTGAAGGGCCGTTACCAGGCGTTCACGCAGGCCGACCTGACCAACCTGCGCGCCGCGGGCTACGACAAGCCGTTCAAGACCGTTGCCGAAGGCGTAACGGAATATATGGCCTGGCTGAACCGCGACGCGTAAGTATGAAGATTCTGGTGATCGGCCCGTCATGGGTGGGCGACATGATGATGTCGCAAAGTCTCTATCGCACGCTCAAGGCGCGTTATCCCCAGGCGATAATCGACGTGATGGCACCCGCCTGGTGCCGTCCGCTGTTGTCGCGTATGCCGGAAGTGAACGAGGCGATCCCGATGCCGCTCGGCCACGGGGCGCTGGAAATCGGCGAGCGCCGCAAGCTCGGCCATAGCCTGCGCGAGAAGCGCTATGACCGTGCGTACGTGCTGCCTAACTCCTTCAAATCCGCCCTTGTGCCCTTCTTTGCGGGCATTCCGCACCGTACCGGCTGGCGCGGCGAAATGCGCTACGGTCTGCTGAACGACGCGCGGGTGCTGGATAAAGCGGCCTGGCCGCTGATGGTGGAGCGCTACGTGGCGCTGGCCTACGACAAAGGGGTGATGCGCAGCGCGAAAGACCTGCCGCAGCCGCTGCTGTGGCCGCAGCTTCAGGTGAACGAGGGGGAGAAATCCCACACCTGCAACGCGTTTGGCCTTTCGTCCGAACGCCCAATGATTGGCTTCTGCCCCGGCGCAGAATTTGGCCCGGCTAAACGCTGGCCGCACTACCACTACGCCGAACTGGCGAAACAGCTGATCGACGAGGGCTACCAGATTGTGCTGTTTGGCTCGGCGAAGGATCACGAGGCGGGCAACGAAATTCTCGCCACGCTGAGCACCGAGCAACAGGCCTGGTGCCGCAACCTGGCTGGAGAAACGCAGCTTGAGCAGGCCGTTATCCTGATTGCCGCCTGTAAGGCCGTGGTCAGCAATGACTCTGGCCTGATGCACGTCGCCGCCGCGCTGGATCGTCCGCTGGTTGCGCTGTATGGCCCAAGCAGCCCGGACTTCACGCCGCCGCTGTCGCACAAAGCGCGCGTAATCCGTTTGATCACCGGCTACCACAAGGTACGCAAAGGCGATGCCGCTGAAGGTTACCATCAGAGCCTGATCGACATTACCCCAGAGCGCGTTCTCGAAGAGCTCAACGAACTGCTGTTGAGCGAAGAAGGATAACGGATGCGGGTATTGATCGTTAAAACCTCCTCAATGGGCGATGTGCTGCATACGCTACCGTCGCTGACGGACGCGATGCGGGCCATCCCCGGCATCCGTTTTGACTGGGTGGTAGAAGAAGGCTTCGCGCAGATCCCCACCTGGCATGAAGCGGTTGACCGCGTGATCCCGGTCGCGATTCGCCGCTGGCGCAAAGCGTGGTTCTCCGCGCCGATTAAAGCCGAGCGTAAAGCCTTCCGTGAAACGGTGCAGGCGCAGCGTTACGACGCGATTATCGACGCGCAGGGGCTGGTGAAAAGCGCGGCGCTGGTCACGCGTCTGGCGCACGGCGTAAAGCACGGCATGGACTGGCACACCGCCCGCGAACCGCTGGCGAGCCTGTTCTATAACCGCCGCCACCACATCGCAAAGCAGCAGCACGCCGTAGAACGCACCCGCGAGCTGTTTGCGAAAAGCCTCGGCTATGCGAAACCGGAGGCGCAGGGCGACTACGCCATTGCGCAGCACTTTTTGCGCAATACAGATCCCTGTGCTCAGCCCTATCTTGTCTTTCTGCATGCCACAACGCGCGACGATAAGCACTGGCCGGAAACACACTGGCGAAGGCTGATTGAACTAATGCAACCCTCCGGTATCCATATTAAACTCCCGTGGGGCGCTGAGCATGAGCGGCAGCGTGCGGCGCGTCTGGCAGCAGGCTTTTCCCACGTCGAGGTGTTACCCAAACTCACGCTGGCGCAGGTTGCCGCAGAGCTGGCAGGCGCTAACGCCGTTGTTTCCGTGGATACGGGTTTAAGCCATTTAACCGCGGCGCTGGATCGCCCAAATATCACCCTTTTTGGCCCGACCGATCCCGGCCTGATCGGGGGCTATGGCAAAAACCAGCATCAGATGGTCAGCCCGACTCAGCAAACGAAGGATATCAGCGCAGATGCGATTTTTTCATTTTTACAGGGCAGCCGTTGGCTTTCCAACAGGGATATTTAACCCATGAGTTACGTATTTCTGCTGATTTTACTCTTTCCGGTGAAGCTTATCCGGAAGCTGTTGCGCAAAGAGACAGGGAAAAACCTGGTCATTCAGACAGCCAAAATCGGTGATTTTGTTAATGCAACGCCTCTTCTGGCCTGGCTGCAAAAAAGCGACGTGCTCATCAGCCGCAGCGTGGGTGCGCTGGCGAAGCACGACGAGACGGTCGAAGAGATTTATTTTATTGAGCAGCATAAGCGTAACCTGTGGCGTAAGCTCTGTTTCGCCTGCAGGATCATGAACCGCTATGACAACGTCTACCTTCTGCAGCCTAACAGCGTGAACCTCTTTTTCGCCTCCGTTTGTAACGCCAAAAACAAGCAATTCTTAAGCACTTACACGCGCAGGTGGTATCACGGGATTTTCTATTCAACGGCCGATGGTACGGTTGACCACGGTAGAAAAACGTTAACAGTCACTAACTATCTTAAGCTGGCCGACCGCGCTCTGACCTGGCAAGACTCTCCAAAGCACGCCACAAAGCCACTGTTTAAACCCGCGACTTATCCGGCGATCCTTGATAAACCCGGCGTGATCCGCATTGGCATCAGCGTAGCCGCCGGGAATAAAGCAAAAACCGTTCCGCCAGTCATCTGGAAGCAAATTGCCGATCGCCTCGCCGACCTGCCCTGCGAGTTTTATGTCTTTGGCGCCCCGAATGAACAGTCCTGGATGGATGACATCACCCGCGCTTACGGTGAACTGCCCAACTTTATTAATCTGATTGGCAAGATCTCGCTTGAAGAGCTTCCGTGGGCAATTTCTAAAATGGATTGTTATATCGCCTCCGACTCGGGGAATGTCTACATCGCCGATGCGGTTGGCGTGCCGGTCGTCTTACTGTTCGGTCCGTGCTGTCACTACGAGCAGCGCCCGCTTGGCAACGTGTTGCTGATTGGCAACGATGACAATATTTGCTCGTATGTTTTTGAAACTCGTTATTATTTCTCGCAAGGCCGGGAAGAACTCTTCGCGGTAACAGATGAATCGCTGGACGAACTCAAACATTTCATTTGCGGGCTACCAACAGCAAAATCTGCCTTTGATGCTCAGGGAAACTAATTAATATGGCTTTTCTCAGCATCATTATTGCCGCACATAATGCCGAAAACACGCTTCACGCCACGCTGGAAAGTCTGCAAAACGCGATTGAGAATGCAGGCGATGATGTAGAAGTTATTATCATTAATGACAGTTCCAACGATTCCACACAAGATATTATTGAGGCGTGGTTGCCAAAGCTTCCGCATGCGCAATGCCAATACGTTGAGTACCGTAACGTAGGGCATGTTCGAAACAGCGCAGTCTCGCTGGCGTCAGGCGATTACATCACGATGCTTGATAGCGACGATCTGTTAAAGCCGGGTAGCATCCGGGATGCCGTCGCCTTCCTGAAAGCAGAGCGTCCTGATATGTTGCTGACGCGCCTGCTGGAAATACGCGATATGCGGAAAATCACCTCCGCCTGGCAGGGATTTACGCCCGTCTCATTATCGCAACATGATGCAATAAAGCGTTTCCTGCAGCACAAAGATTTTCAGGCGCATCTCATCGGGCAATTCATCCACCGCAAGCTGTATGCAAGCAACCCGATCCCTTCTATGGTCTGCTATGAAGATTTCGCGGTATTTCCCGGCATGCTGAGGCAATCGCGTAAAATCTTCTTTCAGCGTCAGGGACACTATTTTTACATCAAACGCAGCGACAGTTTGTCGAGCCGTCTTGACGCCAGTAAAATCGCCACGCTGATTGAATGTACGCTACAGATGGAAAATACATTCCCGCAATCATTTAAGCATCTTATTAATTGCCACTGGTTTGATATTTACAGTAATCACCGACAATATCTGACCGACCTGCAGCTCAAACTGGTTAAGGCGCGGGTAAATGCACTTTATTCTTTCTCTTTTTTCTTCTCCAGAGATGTACGTTTCAGCTACAAAAAAAGGGTCATTGAGGCATTATGGAAAAAGTAAAACTGCGGCTCTATCAGCTGACGCTGATTTTGAGCCTCATTTCGTTTGCACTGGCGCTGCTGAGCTCAGGTAAACAACGCGAATTTTTCTATATTGCGGTTTATGCCAGCATTATCGGCTTAGCTTGCGAATATAAAAAAATCACCCTGCGCCCCTTTTCAATCGCGCTCCCCATATTGCTGATTGGGCTACTCAATCTTGTCTGGTATATGGTGTACGAATATCATAGCGAAGGTTTAAACGCTTACAGCGATTATCTGGGTGCCAGTAAGAAACTGATATTAGCGAGCATTCTCGTTTTCTATCTTGACCGGTTTAAAACTTACGTCGATAAAAGCGCTTTCCAGAAGTACTTCCTGTACGCGGCAGGTACAGGGTTTGTCCTCGCCACGGGATATGGCTTATGGCAGGCGACGCAGGGTATGGCACGTATAGAGATGGCCATCAATCGCGCCACCGTGTCTGCCTATGTTTACTCCGTACTGTCACTGGCGCTGGTATACAGCCTTTATCTTCAAAAAAACAGAAAACTGTATATAGTCGCGGGTCTTACCATCTTAATATCTTACTTCGTTATTCTTTTAACGGGGACGCGTGCTGCAATGGGATTATATTTGCTCCTTGCGATTGTACTCACGCTCTACCACTTCAGAAGAATTCATCTGAAATCAACGCTGATTTTTTTATGTATTGTGGCAGGTGTAGTTGTCGTTAGTTACAAACCATTAATTTCACCCAAGATTATGCAAGTACAGGCTGAGCTTGAGAAATATGAAAGCGGAGTAGACGGCACCTCACTTGGCTCTCGTTTTACCATGTGGAATGTAGGTATTCAAAACGGGCTTGCACATCCACTAGGGCAATCATTAGAAGAAAGGTATTTCTGGACGCAACATTATATTAATGATGGACATCCTAATCTAATCACTGCACTTGGCTATTTAAAAATACACCTACACAATGAATTTATCGAAAAATACTCTCTGCAAGGGCTTCCGGGTCTGGCGATATTACTCTTTTTCTTCGTTTCGATGATCGCTTACGCGCTTAAAAACCGAAATGGCCTGCTGCTGACAACGATGCTTCTTTTATTACTCTATGGCCTGACAGACGTCATTTTATTGAGCTCAGAAGCCCTAATATTCTTTGTTACTCTGTTTGCATTGAGTACTCCTTTATCGCAAACCAGACAACATCAATAAGAGATAATGCCCGCCAGCCGGGCATTATTTTTTCTTGTATTGATAAAACTCCGCCAGCGTCATCCCCACCGTCTTATCGGATAGCCAGCTAAAAAGCGCTTCTAAATCCTGATATAACCCTTCAATCGCCGCCTCATCTTTAAAGGTCGGACTTCCGCCTGGCATAAATTCAGACGAGTGAAGCATAAACTCCACATAATCCTGTCCCTGCGACAGGCATTGCTGCGCGACCTGAATCATCTGCGACGCATTGCCACCGGTCGGTCGTAGCCAGTTCACGGAAGGCGAGCGATATTTACCGCGAAGCCGATCGTATCCCTGTTTGATCGTGTTCAACCAGGCCGGATGTTTATACTGAATGCTCATCGGCACTTCGAGTAAGGGGCTATTTCCCGCCCGGGAAATAGTATCTAAATCCATAAAATAGGCGTGGTCGGGGAAATGCTGATAATCCGTTCCGCCATTGCCCTGCGGAGCGCCTTTCGCGTTGCGCCAGTTCACGCGCGGCGTCACGGAGCAATCAACCTGGTAGCCCAGTTCAACGAGCAATTTTGCATAGCGGCTATCAAATGCCCAACGCCCGGCGCGGTGGCTCAGCATTTTGGTCTGGAATGTCTCTTCCAGCAGACGGGTCATGAACAGCACTTTCTCACGCATCACCTCGTCTGAAAATTCAATCAGATACGGTTGCCAGCGCCAGTCATCTCCCGTGAGATCGTGCTCAGGTGGGCTATTCCATGCGTGAAGGTGCATTCCCACCTCCCCCTGACCGCGAGCGATCGCGTCCCTGGCGAATTCAATGAAAACGGGCTCGATTGCCATCTCATAGTTTGTCAGCCATACGGGCTTAAAACCAAAACGCTCACAGAGGGCCTGGAACCGGGCCAGATAGCGCGCATTTTCCGTTTTAATGACGCGGTGATTCTCCCAGAGATTATCGCCCTCAGTATCAATCGTGATGATAAACGCTGGTTTTTTCATAATGAGTCCGCATGAAAGGGAAGTTAGCGCTATGTTACGCACTCTCCAAAGCCTGAGTAAACCCTTCCTGGGAAATTCCTGAGATTATGGAGAAAGAGTGCAAGTCGCTACCAGGTCTATTAGAATTGCCAACAGTACAACGCCGATAAGATGATGATGAATAACTTACCTGACACGCCTGATTTGCGCATTCTACTGATCAAACTCCGCCATCATGGCGATATGTTATTGACCACCCCCGTCATTGATTCATTACGTCAAAAATGGCCACAAGCGCAAATTGACGTGCTGTTGTATGAAGAAACACGCGATATGCTCGCCGCGCATCCGACGATTGGCACTATTTATGGAATCGATCGTAAATGGAAGCAACTGGGCACGCTAAAGCACCTTCAAAAGGAGTGGCAGTTACTCTGCGCGTTACGAAAGCAACATTATCATCTGGTGATAAATCTTGCCGATCAGTGGCGTAGCGCTATCGTCACCCGTTTCACTGGTGCGCCGGTTCGCCTCGGATTCGCCTTTAACAAACGCAACAATCCATTCTGGCGTTTCTGTCATAGCGATTTAGTCTCTGTTGCAAATCACAAATCCCTGCACACCGTCGAACAAAATCTCTCCATTCTGTCACCATTACAGGTCGCGCCTGAGCCAGCTGTTACCATGGCCTACAGCGCAGAAGACTGGCACCACGCCCACCAGCAACTGGTGCAAAAAGGAGTGGGCGATAACTACATCGTCATTCAGCCGACATCACGCTGGTTCTTCAAATGCTGGGATGAAAGCAAAATGGCGCAAACCATCACCGCGCTGCAGCAGGATGGGCATACCGTTGTACTCACGGCCGGGCCGGATAAAAAAGAGTTGGCGATGATAGATCGCATACTCGCCGCCTCATCGAAAACGGGGGTCGTCTCGCTGGCGGGACAGCTAACGTTGCGCCAGCTGGCCTCACTCATCGACCACGCGTGTCTTTTTATTGGCGTTGACTCCGTTCCGATGCATATGGCCGCCGCGCTGCAGACGCCCTGCGTGGCGCTGTTTGGCCCTTCCAAACTGACGTTTTGGTCTCCATGGCAAGTCAACGGTGAAGTCATCTGGGCTGGCGACTACGGTCCCCTTCCCGATCCCGACGCTATTGATACCAAAACGAAAGAACGCTATCTGGACGCCATTCCTGTTGATGCTGTCGTCTCCGCTGCAAGGAGATATTTGTCATGAAACACCATCGTCTGGCGATTGTTCGCCAAAAGTATCGCCCTGATGGCGGAGCGGAGCGCTTCGTTTCACGTGCGCTCACCGCGCTGAGCAATCAGAATCTTGAACTCAACGTCATTACGCGTGAATGGCAGGGCGAGAGACAGGACGACTGGCATATCCATATTTGCGACCCGCGCAAATGGGGCCGAATTAGCCGCGAACGCGGGTTTGCCCATGCTGCCCGCGCGCTGTGGCAGCAACAGCAGTTTGATATTGTGCAAAGCCACGAGCGGATTCCGGGCTGTGATATCTACCGCGCTGGCGATGGCGTTCATCGCCGCTGGCTGCTACAGCGTGCGCGCATCCTGCCCGCCTGGCGCGCGAAAATGCTGATGGTCGACCGCTATCACCGCTACGTGATGCACGCCGAGCGTGAAATGTACCAGGCGCCAGAGCTGAAAGCGGTTATCTGTAATGCGGAGATGATCAAACGCGAAATCGTCGAAGACTTTGATATTGACGCAAAAAAGATACATGTGATTTATAATTCAATTGATTCCAGCCGCTTCGTTCCAGCCCAGGAATCACAGCGTGCCGCGCTGCGTCAGCAATTTGGTTTGCCAGCCGATGCCGTGGTGTTCTGTTTTGTAGGATCGGGATTTGAACGAAAAGGATTGGCCAGCGCCATACGCGCTATCGCAGGAACTTCAGCCTGGCTGATTGTGGTTGGACAGGATAAAGCAGAACATCGTTATCGTGACCTCGCCCGTTCATTGGGCTGCGAAGGGCAAATCCGTTTCCTGGGGATGCAGAAAGAAACGCTGCCTTTTTATCAGCTATCCGATGGTTTACTGTTGCCAACGCTGTATGATCCCTTTCCAAACGTCATTCTTGAAGCGATGGCCTGCGGCTTGCCCGTCATTACTTCAGAGAGTTGCGGAGGCGCTGAATTTATTCAGCAAGGCCAGAACGGATTTTATTGTGACGCCCTGGATATCAACACATTGAAGGAGGCAATTGCAGCCACTCCTTCTCTGGGAAAAAATAACACGATGGGGCAAGCGGCACGTGAACGGGTAAAAGACGCCACCCCCGAAAAACTGTCAAGTCAGCTTATTTCGCTTTATCAAAAATTACTGGATTAAAAATGCGCATCCTAATGATTATTGATGGTTTACCCGGTGGGGGAGCTGAAAAAACAGTTCTTACACTTTCCAGCGGATTAACGGAAATGGGGCATCAGGTCTCCCTTTTCTCTCTGCGGAAAGTGTGTGATTACGCCATCCCGGAAGGCATTGATTATCAGGTGGTTCAGGATACCTGCAAAAAACCGTGGCGCAAGTTGACGGAGATCCCACGCCGAGCCCGCCTGCTGGATCAGGCAATTGAGCGGGCTGAGCGCAGCGGAAAATTTGACGTTGTGTTCTCTCATCTGCACAAAACTGACCGCATTGTGGCGCACTGCCGCGCGCTGGAGCGTGAAAAAGTCTGGTTCTGCGTGCATGGCATGTTCTCTTTCTCCTATCTTCGCCATCGCAGCGGGCTTTCGCGCTGGTTTAAGCATCTTAAAATTCGTCATACCTACGAAAACCGAAACGTTGTCGCCGTCTCAGGCGCCGTGCTGAAAGACCTTTCCGAGACCCTGGCTCTGAAACTCCGGCGTAAAGCGGTTATCCACAATCCTTTTGATATCCCTGAAATTCAGCGTCTGGCGGATGCCCCCTTCGAGATGCAAGGGAAAGATTACATCATCCATGTCGGCCGCTTCCATGAACACAAACGCCACGACCGTCTTTTACGCGCATTCGCACAGAGCCAGCTCGACACTACGCTTGTCATGATGGGCAATGGTTCCGAAGCCAAAATTCAAAAGCTCAAACAGCTTGCCCGCGACCTGGGTATTGAAGACAAGACGGTTTTCCGTCCCTTCGACTCCAATCCCTACCCCTGGATTAAAGGGGCACGCCTCTTAGTGTTAAGTTCTGACTGCGAAGGTTTTGGTAATGTGCTGGTGGAATCCATTATCTGCCAGACGCCACCGGTCAGTACCAATTGTCCGGGTGGCCCCGCAGAAATCCTCACCGGCGCCTTAGCGCGCGGGCTGGCAGAGCTAAATGACGCGTCACTGGCAAAAACCCTGGTAGATATTTATACCGCCCCGCCGGTCGTTGGCGATGCAACGATTGCGTCGTTCGGTATCAATGCCATTTGCCAGCAGTACATTGCTTTGGTCGACAATCAAAAATAATCAGGTTTCTTATGCAAAATTCAGCGCCATTGTTAAGCGTGGTGGTTGCCGTTTATAACGGCGAAGCTTTTCTGGATCAGTTCTTTACCTGCCTTGTGAATCAACGCATCGACAGCATGGAAGTCATTATTGTCAATGATGGCTCAACTGACCGCTCGATGCAGATCGTCGAAAGCTGGCGTGAAAAACTGCCGCAGATGCAGGTGATTGAACAGCAAAACCAGGGCGTTTCCATTGCGCGAAATACCGGCCTGGCCGTTGCAACCGGTCAGTATCTCTCTTTCCCGGATATTGATGACGTCTTCAAACCTGGCATGTACCAGCGTCTGCTGGATATGGCCGTCACGCAGGATCTGGATGTCGCCACCTGCAACGGCAACTACGTCTGGGAAAATGATAAGAAACCGTCTCGACCTATCTTCCCCGAGGATAAACTCGCCTCAACGGGCGTTATGACGGGCCCAGCATGGTTAAAGATGGCGCTGGATTCACGTAAGTTCCTGCACGTGACCTGGCTTAATATCTATCGCCACGATTTTATTCGTAAACACAGTTTCCATTTCGAACCCGGGCTGCGCCATCAGGATATCCCGTGGACCACCGAGGTGCTGCTTGCCGCAGAGCGCGTTCAGTACACCAGTGAACGCTTTTATGACTACTACATTCACTCTGCCTCGGTATCGCATACGCCGGATAATGACGACACGCTGATCCGCTCCGCGCGCCACTACATGAAAATCCTGCAGATGCTTGATGCCATTAACCAGCGTTACCCGGATAAAGTGAAAAATATCCCCGCCTGCCACTGGCAAATCGCCAAAGAGGGGCTGGGGATCATTCATACCTTCGACAACATGAAGGATGAGACAAAGAAAACAATGATTATCAAAGAGTTCTTCGACACCGGGATCTGGAAGCTTATCTGGAAAAGTGCCAAAAGCCCGCGTTTGCGCTGGCGCCTGGGCCGACGCTACTTCCGTTTAAAACGGTATCTGGCATAAGAGATAGCTTTACCTGGCTTAAATGCTTAGAATTTGCCCGCCGAAACTAAAAAGACGGATAATCGCTTGGAATTGTTGTATACCGCCCTGCTCTATATCATTCAGCCACTGGTGTGGCTGAGACTGTTGCTTCGTAGCCGTAAAGCGCCTGCGTATCGTAAACGCTGGGCTGAACGCTATGGCTTTTGCCGCAATAAAGTCGCCCCGGACGGTATTTTGCTGCATTCCGTTTCTGTCGGTGAAACGCTGGCGGCGATCCCGCTGGTTCGCGCTCTGCGCCACCGCTACCCGTCTCTGCCGATTACCGTCACCACCATGACGCCAACCGGCTCAGAGCGCGCGCTATCCGCGTTTGGCAAAGACGTTCATCACGTCTACCTCCCTTACGATCTGCCCTGCGCTATGAATCGTTTCCTGAACACCGTTCGCCCGAAGCTGGTGATCGTGATGGAAACCGAGCTGTGGCCGAACATGATTTCCGCTCTGCACGCCCGTAAAATTCCGCTGGTGATTGCCAACGCGCGCCTTTCAGAGCGCTCGGCGAAAGGCTACGGCAAGCTGGGCAAATTTATGCGCCGCCTGCTGAGCAAAATCACGCTGATTGCCGCGCAGAACGAAGAAGACGCGGCGCGCTTTATCTCCCTGGGCCTGAAGCGCAACCAGCTTGCCGTGACCGGCAGCCTGAAATTCGATATTTCCGTTACCCCTGAACTGGCCGCCCGCGCCATCACGCTGCGCCGCCAGTGGGCTCCGCGTCGCCAGGTCTGGATAGCGACCAGTACTCATGAGGGCGAAGAGGCAATTATCCTGCAGGCGCACCGTAAGCTGCTGGAAACCTTCCCGGACCTACTGCTGATTCTGGTGCCTCGTCACCCCGAACGTTTTAAAGATGCCCGCGAAATGGTGCAGAAAGGCGGCTTCAGCTTCACCCTGCGCAGTAGCGGAGAGATCCCTTCCGGCAGTACCCAGGTGGTGATTGGCGATACGATGGGCGAACTGATGCTGCTCTACGGCATTGCTGACCTCGCCTTTGTTGGCGGCAGCCTGGTGGAGCGCGGAGGCCATAACCCGCTCGAGCCGGCAGCCCACGCCATTCCTGTGCTGATGGGTCCACACACGTTTAACTTCAAAGATATCTGCGCTAAATTGCAGCAGGCCGATGGTTTAATTACCGTGACCGATGCGGACTCGGTCGTCAAAGAAGTATCGACCCTTCTGACGGATGAAGATTACCGCCTGTGGTACGGTCGCCACGCCGTCGAAGTGCTGCACCAGAACCAGGGCGCACTCACCCGTCTGCTGCAGCTTCTGCAACCTTATCTGCCTCAGCGGAGCCACTAATGTCTACGCGTCTGTCGGTCGTCATGATCGCCAAAAACGCCGCCGACCTGCTTCCGGACTGCCTGGCCTCCGTCGCCTGGGCTGACGAAATTGTTATCCTCGACTCCGGAAGCACGGACAACACGGTGGACATCGCCCGGACCGCGGGCGCAAAAGTCTTTACCGATACCGACTGGCAGGGCTACGGCATTCAGCGCCAGCGCGCGCAGGCTCACGCCACGGGCGATTATGTGCTGATGATCGACACCGACGAGCGCGTCACCCCGGAACTCCAGCAGGCCATTCAGGCGGTGCTTTCCTCACCCCAGCCTGGCGCCGTATACAGCATCGCGCGTCGTAACTACTTCCTTGGCCGCTTCATGCGCCACAGCGGCTGGTATCCGGATCGCGTAATGCGCCTCTACGAGCGCGGGCGCTTTCAGTACAACGACAACCTTGTCCATGAGTCACTGGCCTGCGACGGCGCCCAGGTCATCCCCCTGACGGGTGATTTGCTGCATCTGACCTGCCGTGATTTCGCCAGCTTCCAGCAAAAGCAGCTCAACTATGCCACCGCATGGGCGCAGGAACGCCACCAGCGCGGCAAGAAGGCCTCGCTGACAGGAATCTTCACCCACACGCTGGGCGCGTTTCTGAAAACGCTGCTGCTGCGCGGCGGTGTGCTGGATGGTAAGCAGGGCTGGTTACTGGCGGTAGTGAATGCCCAGTATACTTTCAACAAATACACCGAGCTGTGGGCGCTCTGCCGCGGCTACTCAGAGAAAACGTGAGCCATGAGCACAAAAGCGATTTATCCGGGTACCTTCGATCCGATCACTAACGGTCATCTTGACATCATTACCCGTGCAGCGTGCATGTTCGACAAGGTGATCCTGGCGATTGCCGCCAGCCCCAGCAAAAAGCCGATGTTTGATCTCAACGAGCGCGTGCAACTTGCCACCGACGCCATTTCGCACCTGCCGAATGTTGAAGTTGTCGGGTTCAGCGATCTGATGGCGAACTTCGCCCGCGCCCAGCAGGCCAATATTCTGATTCGTGGCCTGCGCGCGGTGGCAGACTTCGAGTATGAGATGCAGCTGGCGCACATGAACCGCCACCTGATGCCGGAGCTGGAAAGCGTATTCCTGATGCCGTCAAAAGAGTGGTCGTTTATCTCGTCCACGCTGGTAAAAGAGGTGGCGCGCCATCACGGGGACGTTACCCATTTCCTGCCGGATAACGTCCACCTGGCACTGATGGAAAAGCTAAAGTAGTTCTATTTCTGACACTGGCGGCAGTAGAACGTGGCGCGTTGGGCGTGCTTCGTGGCAATAATCGGCGTCCCGCATGCCCTGCATGGCTCGCCCTTACGGCCATACACCTGCAGCTCCTGGGCAAAATAGCCTGGTTTACCGTCGCTTTGCAGAAAATCCTTCAGGGTGGTCCCGCCTTGCTCAATCGAGCGCAGCAGCACTGCTTTAATGACCCGAACCAACAGCTCACACTCCTGCGCGGACAGCGACGACGCCAGCCGATCGGGATGGATCCCGGCCGCGAACAGCGATTCACTGGCGTAAATATTCCCCACGCCGACCACCAGCTTGTTATCCATCAGCCAGGGCTTGATCGGGGTCTTTTTCTTCGCGCACTTCTCATTCAGGTAGTCCGCATTAAACGCGTCTGAAAGCGGCTCAGGGCCCAAATGCGCCAGCACGTTGTGTCCTTCCAGCTCCTTCGTCCACAGCCACGCGCCAAAGCGCCGCGGATCGGTGTAGCGGAGCACTTTGCCGTTGCTCATTACCAGGTCAACGTGATCGTGTTTTTCCGCAGGCAATTCTTCGGTCAGGATGCGCAGGCTCCCGGACATCCCAAGATGGATAATGATCCAGCCGTCAGGCAGCTCCAGCAGCAGGTATTTCGCGCGGCGCTGCACGCTAAGGACGGGTTTGTCGCTTAACGCGTGGATCTCATCGGACACCGGCCAGCGCAGCCGTCCATTGCGAACGACGGCATGAAGAATAGTCGCGCCGACCAGATGGGGCTCAATGCCGCGACGGCTGGTCTCTACCTCAGGTAATTCAGGCATGGTTCCTCCGTTGAGATGCAGAATGCAAAAAACCCCGCAGTTGCGGGGTTTTTCAATACAAGGAGGCTAAAATTATTTGATTTTAGCTTCTTTGTACAGTACGTGCTGGCGTACAACTGGATCGAATTTTTTCAGTTCCAGTTTTTCCGGCTTAGTACGTTTGTTCTTCGTGGTGGTGTAGAAGTGACCTGTACCAGCAGAAGAAACCAGCTTGATTTTCTCGCGAATACCTTTAGCCATGATTTATTTCCTCTTTAAGTACTTAGTACTTTTCGCCACGGGCACGCAGTTCAGACAGAACTGTATCGATGCCTTTCTTATCGATTACACGCATACCTTTAGCAGATACACGCAGGGTGACAAAACGCTTCTCGCTCTCAACCCAGAAACGGTGAGAGTGCAGGTTCGGCAGGAAACGGCGTTTAGTCGCGTTCAGTGCGTGGGAACGGTTGTTACCGGTCACCGGACGCTTGCCAGTAACTTGGCAGACTCGGGACATGTCTATTCTCCAAAAATCAAATTAGCTCGAGCTTCGTATGGGGTATCGGCGCCTCGTCAGGCTTTACAGCCCGGTCATCGCGTAGTTCTAAGTGAACTCTCGATTGCCAGGCCCAAATGCCAAACCCGAGATTCTCAAAGGTGGCGTAGTATACGCTGACTCGGCGGTGTGCTCAAGTCCCGAACAGACAAAGATCCCGATGGATCGCGAGAAATAGCCTAAATCCAGCCATGTTCTGCAAAAGAAATATACTCTCCGCGGCCAATTATCAGATGGTCCAGAACACGAATGTCCATGAATTGACAGCATTTGATAATGCGTTCGGTGATTTCTTTGTCAGCTCTGCTCGGTTCTGCACAGCCAGAGGGGTGATTATGCGCGAGGATCACCCCCGCTGCATTCACTTTTATCGCTTCACGCACAATTTCACGCGGATGTACCTCAACGTGGCTCAGTGTACCCGAAAACAGGCGGCTGTGCTTCAGTACCCGGTTCCTGTTGTCGAGAAAGATCACCATAAAGATCTCCCGCTCCAGACCAGATAGCTGGCTTTGCAAAAATTCGCGGGTCATGTCAGGGGTAAGGATCGGATCTTGCTCCTCCATCTGTACGTTATAAAATCGCCGGGCAAGTTCAGCAATACCCCGTAACTGGGCATACTTCGCGACGCCAATGCCTTCTAAGTGCGTAAACGCCTCCAGTTCGGCTGTCAGCAAACCATGTAGTGAACCAAAATGGTCTATCAGATTTTTCGCCAGCGTAAATACCGTTTTTCCCTTCGTACCTGTACGTAAAAAGAGCGCCAGCAGCTCCTCGTCTTTTAATAACGCGACGCCATGACGCAGCATTTTTTCGCGCGGTAGCAGCAGTTCAGTCTCTTCCATGCCCGGCCTCCTTCTGTTTGCCATTATGCTGCCACAGGCAAATCCGGGGCTCGACGCTGAGGTTTCGTTCTTGCGTAGCGCCTCGCAAAGTGCATAAAGGACTTCATCACCCCCCTATTTGGGATTGTGGTAAAATGCCCGCTCTCTGGTGAAACCCAACAGGAAAGAATCATGATGAGCCTGGCCGGTAAAAAAATCGTTCTTGGCGTGAGCGGCGGCATTGCTGCCTATAAAGCGCCTGAGCTGGTGCGTCGTCTGCGCGAGCGCGGGGCGGACGTGCGGGTCGCGATAACCGAAGGCGGTAAAGCCTTTATCACCCCTCTGAGCCTGCAGGCGGTTTCAGGATACCCGGTATCTGACAGCCTGCTCGATCCGGCCGCCGAAGCCGCGATGGGGCATATTGAGCTTGGGAAATGGGCCGATCTGGTGATTCTTGCCCCTGCCACGGCAGATTTAATTGCCCGCGTGGCGGCCGGTATGGCGAACGATCTGGTTTCGACCATTTGCCTCGCGACGCCTGCGCCCGTCGCCGTTGTGCCCGCCATGAACCAGCAGATGTACCGCAATGCCGCCACCCAGCATAATCTGGAGACGCTGGCTTCGCGCGGCCTGCTTGTCTGGGGCCCGGACAGCGGCAGCCAGGCCTGCGGCGACGTTGGCCCGGGGCGTATGCTCGACCCGTTGACGATTGTGGATATGGCCGCCGCCCATTTTTCACCTGTCAACGACCTGCAACATCTCAACATCATGATTACCGCGGGCCCGACGCGCGAGCCGCTGGACCCGGTGCGTTACATCACCAACCACAGCTCCGGTAAAATGGGCTTTGCAATTGCTGCCGCAGCGGCAAAACGCGGTGCTAACGTCACGCTGGTCAGCGGCCCGGTCTCGTTACCTACGCCACCTTTTGTACAGCGTATTAATGTTACCACCGCGCTGGAGATGGAAGCCGCCGTGCAGGCTCATGCGCAACGCCAGCAGATTTTTATCGGCTGTGCGGCCGTGGCAGACTATCGCGCCGAGACCATCGCCGAGTCTAAAATCAAAAAGCAAGGCGATGAATTAACACTGAAAATGGTGAAAAACCCGGACATTGTTGCCGGTGTCGCCGCATTAAAAAGCCATCGTCCTTACGTTGTTGGATTTGCCGCAGAAACGAATAATGTGGAAGAATATGCCCGGCAAAAACGTACCCGCAAAAACCTCGATTTAATTTGCGCGAACGACGTATCGCTGGCCACGCAAGGATTTAATAGCGACAGCAACGCACTGCACCTTTTCTGGCAGGATGGAGATAAAATCTTACCGCTTGAGCGCAAGGAACTCCTGGGCCAACAATTACTGGACGAGATCGTTACCCGTTATGATGAAAAAAATCGACGTTAAGATTCTGGACCCGCGTGTTGGCGAGCAATTCCCGCTGCCAACCTATGCCACCTCCGGCTCTGCCGGACTTGACCTGCGCGCCTGTCTCGATGACGCCGTAGAACTGGCTCCCGGTGCCACTACCCTGATCCCGACTGGCCTGGCGATCCACATTGCAGACCCGTCTCTGGCGGCAGTGATCCTGCCGCGCTCGGGTCTGGGCCATAAGCACGGCGTAGTGCTGGGTAACCTGGTCGGCCTGATCGACTCCGACTACCAGGGTCAGCTGATGGTGTCCGTCTGGAACCGTGGTCAGGACAGCTTCACCATTGAACCGGGCGAGCGTATCGCGCAGATGGTTTTTGTACCGGTGGTACAGGCAGAATTTAACCTGGTGGCAGACTTTGATGACACCGACCGTGGCGAAGGCGGCTTCGGCCATTCCGGGCGCAAATAACCGCCCGACACACGTATCTCGCAGCGCCATAACGCAATAACAAACCGCAAACGTCAGTTTGCGGTCGCTGTGTGGATGCCAGCCTGGCAAGTGCTTATTTTCAGGGGTATTTTGTAACATGGCAGAAAAACAAACCGCGAAAAGGAATCGTCGCGAAGAAATACTTCAATCTCTGGCTCTGATGCTTGAATCCAGCGATGGCAGTCAACGCATCACCACCGCCAAACTGGCCGCCTCTGTGGGCGTGTCTGAGGCGGCGCTGTATCGTCATTTCCCCAGCAAAACAAAAATGTTCGACAGCCTGATCGAGTTTATTGAAGACAGTCTGATCACGCGCATTAACCTGATTCTGAAAGATGAAAAAGATACCACCGCGCGTCTTCGTCTGATTGTGCTGTTAATTCTGGGCTTTGGGGAGCGCAATCCGGGTTTAACCCGTATCCTGACCGGCCACGCGCTGATGTTTGAGCAGGACAGGCTGCAGGGCCGCATCAATCAGCTTTTTGAGCGTATTGAAGCGCAGCTGCGCCAGGTGCTGCGCGAGAAGAAAATGCGTGAAGGCGAAGGATACAATACGGATGAGACATTGCTGGCAAGCCAGATTCTGGCGTTTTGTGAAGGCATGCTCTCCCGCTTTGTGCGCAGCGAATTCAAATACCGACCAACGGACGATTTTGACGCCCGCTGGCCGTTAGTGGCAGCGCAGCTGCAGTAACACCGCAGGCCCGGTAAGCGTAGCGCCGCCGGGCATTTTAATTACACGCCAAACTCTTCGCGATACGCCCGCACCGCCGCCAGGTGATCCGCCATCTCTGGCTTCTCTTCCAGATACGCAATCAGGTCTTTCAGGGTGATGATAGAGGTCACTTTGCAGCTGTAATCACGCTCTACTTCCTGGATAGCAGAGATATCGCCGCGACCACGCTCCTGACGATCAAGAGAAATCAGCACGCCAGCCAGCGTCGCACCGTTGGCCTGGATAATCTCCATAGATTCACGGATCGCGGTGCCTGCGGTAATCACGTCGTCGACCAGCATCACGCGGCCCTGCAGCGCGCTGCCCACAAGATTACCGCCTTCACCGTGGGTTTTGGCCTCTTTGCGGTTAAAGCAGTACGGCACATCACGGTCATGGTGCTCCGCCAACGCCACCGCCGTGGTGGTTGCAATCGGAATGCCCTTGTACGCAGGGCCAAACAGCAGGTCGAAATCAATCCCGGAATCCACCAGCGCTTCGGCATAGAAGCGGCCTAACAGTGCCAGATCGCGCCCGGTATTAAACAGCCCGGCGTTGAAGAAATACGGGCTCTTACGCCCGGATTTCAGCGTAAATTCGCCAAACTTAAGTACCTGTTTATTAATCGCAAACTCAATAAACTGGCGCTGATACGATTTCATGGATTCGCTCCTTTGGTTTTTTCTGTCTTACAGGCAAAAAAAAGGCGACTCATTGGTCGCCTTTAAAATCAATTTTCTAACGCCGCTTTTTGCGTCGTTACAATGGATTCGATTCCCCCTCGGGCCAACGCCAGCAGGGAGAGAAGTTCTTCATGGGTGAACGGCTCACCTTCCGCCGTCCCCTGCACCTCAATGATGCGACCATCTTCGGTCATCACCACGTTCATGTCGGTCTCGGCGGCAGAATCTTCAACGTATTCCAGATCGCAAAGCGCTTCACCGTTAACGATCCCCACAGAAACCGCCGCGACCATCCCTTTCATAGGGTTGGTTTTCAGCTTACCGGCTGCAACCAGCTTGTTCAGGGCATCGGCCAGCGCCACACAGGCACCGGTAATGGACGCGGTACGCGTGCCGCCATCTGCCTGAATCACGTCGCAGTCCAGGGTAATAGTGAATTCACCGAGGATTTTCAGGTCAACGGCGGCGCGCAGCGCACGTGCGATCAGGCGCTGGATTTCCATGGTACGTCCACCCTGCTTACCCTTTGCCGCTTCACGGGCGTTACGGGTATGGGTCGCGCGCGGCAGCATGCCGTACTCTGCGGTGATCCAGCCCTGGCCCTGACCTTTCAGAAAGCGCGGAACGCCCTCTTCGATGGACGCGGTGCAAAGCACTTTAGTGTCACCAAACTCAACCAGCACGGAGCCTTCAGCGTGTTTTGTATAGTTACGGGTCAGGGTGACGGGACGCACCTGATTGGCGCTACGACCTGATGGACGCATGATGGATTCTCCGGCTTGAAACGAATGTGGCTGCGCATTATACGGATAAAGGACGCTTATTCCTATCCTGAGAAGCCCCCGAAAGCTATAATCCCCCCATCTCTCCTTTAAAAACGGGAATGTCTATGATCCGCAGTATGACCGCCTACGCCCGGCGTGAAATCAAGGGTAGCTGGGGTAGCGCTACCTGGGAAATGCGTTCGGTAAACCAGCGCTATCTGGAAACATATTTCCGTATGCCGGAACAGTTCCGCAGCCTTGAACCTGTAGTGCGCGAGCGTATCCGTACGCGTCTGACCCGCGGGAAAGTGGAATGCAACCTGCGCTTTGAGCCAGATGCCAGCGCACAGGGCGAGCTGATCCTCAACGAAAAACTGGCGAAACAGCTCGTGAATGCGGCGAACTGGGTCAAAATGCAGAGCGATGAAGGCGAAATCAACCCCGTTGATATTCTGCGCTGGCCTGGCGTCATGGCCGCCGGCGAGCAGGATCTGGACGCGATTGCCGCAGAAATTCTGGCAGCCCTCGACGGCACGCTGGATGACTTTATCGTTGCCCGCGAAACCGAAGGTCAGGCGCTGAAAGCGATGATTGAGCAGCGCCTTGAAGGCGTCAGCGCTGAAGTAGCCAAAGTCCGCACCCACATGCCGGAAGTGCTGCAATGGCAACGCGAGCGTCTGGTCGCCAAGCTGGAAGAAGCGGAAGTTCAGCTGGAAAACACCCGTCTGGAACAAGAGCTGGTGCTGATGGCGCAGCGTATCGATGTTGCCGAAGAGCTGGATCGTCTGGAAGCGCACGTGAAAGAGACCTATAACATCCTGAAGAAGAAGGAAGCTGTAGGCCGCCGCCTGGACTTTATGATGCAGGAGTTCAACCGCGAGTCGAACACTTTGGCGTCTAAGTCTATCAACGCTGAAGTGACCAACTCAGCGATTGAACTCAAGGTTCTGATTGAGCAGATGCGCGAGCAGATCCAGAATATTGAGTAATCGCTTTTTGGGTGGCGTCGGCTGACGCCATCCATTATTATTTCTAATCCGAATTCCCGTCTCTTTTCAAATTCAGCAGCCAAGAATCAAAGATATTCAACATGTATTGATTAAATTTTATAGGTGAAACCCAATCGCCTTAGAAAATCTCAATCGTGATCTTGCGCACAAATCGCTAACCTTTCCGCGTTCACACCGGAGGGTATATGCTGCTTCACATTCTTTATCTTATTGGTATCACCGCCGAAGCCATGACTGGCGCTCTCGCCGCCGGGCGTCGCCGGATGGACACCTTCGGCGTGATCATTATTGCCACTGCAACCGCGCTGGGCGGCGGTTCCGTGCGCGATATCCTGCTTGGCCATTACCCGCTCGGCTGGGTGAAACATCCTGAGTATGTGATTATCGTCGCAACGGCTGCCGTATTAACCACCATCGTGGCACCCGTTATGCCGCACCTTCGCCGCCTGTTCCTGGTGCTTGACGCGCTGGGGCTGATCGTCTTTTCTATCATCGGCGCGCAAATCGCGCTCGATATGGGGGAAGGTCCGGTTATCGCTACCATTGCCGCCGTGGTCACGGGCGTTTTCGGCGGCGTGCTGCGCGATATGTTCTGCAAACGCATTCCTCTGGTCTTCCAAAAAGAGCTGTATGCCGGCATCTCCTTCGCCGCAGCGGTGCTCTACATTGCCCTGCAGCATTACGTTTCAAACCACGACGTGGTGGTCATCTCCACGCTGCTGTTTGGCTTTACGGCCCGCATGCTGGCGCTGCGTCTGAAGCTCGGATTGCCCGTGTTTCACTATAAGCACAGCGCCCACTGATCTCAGAACCCATTGATGTGCTGCTGAGCAAGCCACCTGACCAGCACATCGATCTCTGGCGCGTGCAGCCAGGCAACGATTTGCCGCGCCTTCTCCGCTCCCGTACCCGGCAAGGCCTGCCAGGCCTTTTCACTGCGTTCGCTCATCTTCTGCCACGACACATCTTCCAACGCCTTCAGCGAGGCCTGTGGCAGCGGAACACCCAGCGCCATAATCCAGCGGATAAAAGGCTGCTCATGCACCTGATTAAAGCGATGCCAGAGCGCCAGCCCGCGTGCGGCAGAGAATCCCGGCGTCGACTGCAGCTGCTCCTGCGTTAATAGCAGCCACGAAAAGAGATGTTCAAAATGATGCGCCTGCCAGAGTGTCCGCCAGCCTGACTCACCTAATCCTTCAATGTTGAATACCTGCTTTGAACTGAGCCACGTCAGCCGGGCAAAGAACTGTTCCATACACTCCGGCGAGGCATAAAAGCAACTCAGGGAGTGATAACGCGAGGCCGGAGGCTCAGGTTTTTGTCTTTCCGCCCCTCGCCAGACCACCTTATCAAACCGGGGGATACCCTGCCCTGCCAGGCTGACCTGGATCTGATCGCCCGGGGCAATATCCAGCCTCTGCCAGCGCCCAACCGAACCGAGACTCACTCGCTGCACCCGTTTATCGTCCAACTGCACAGACTCAAGTGCCGCCACGACAGAAATTTTGCCCGTGCGCCCCACGGAAAAAAGAATATTCCTGACCTCAGCGACCTGTGCCGCAGGCGAATATTTCCACGCGATAATCCAGTTGCCTTCGCCGGGCAGCCAACTCTCCCCTGTAGGTGGCTCCGCAGACCGAACCACTATGCCATCCGTGGCAAAGGGCAATGCCGTGTTTTGCCAGGCCAAACGCTGTTTTTCAACAGCATCAACCGCTTGTACGGGCAACGTATAGCGCGCCGTCAGGGAAAAGCCTGCGCTGGACAGCTCAGAAAGCCTGTTTTCCATTCCCTTCGGTCCATCCGGCCAGGCCCAGATAAATATTCCTGTCTGGCTCAGAAGCGCGTTGTCCTTTTGTCGCATCATCGCACCCGCCACTTTTGCGCGAGCATTCATTCCGCCCATCTGCCGCTGGACGTGGTTTTCGCGTAACCAGAAAAGCTCCCCCTGTAAGACGCTGTTTGCAAGCGCGCCGGATACCTCCTTGGGTACGGACGGGATCAAACGCACGCGGGCGGTCCAGTCCTCGCCTTTTAACCCATTACCACGGCTGATGGCCCGCGCTAGCTTTCCGTTGCGATACACCAGCGTCACCGCCACGCCATCGACTTTTGGCTGCATCCAGAGATTTTTCCGGCCGTGCATCCAGTGACCCAGCGCTTCTTTGCTGGCTGCTTTACGTACCCCCGTATGGGCAACAGGATGTTTTACGTTTCCCTCCAGCGCAGGAAGGGCGCTCTCAGCAAAATCGTTGCCGAAACAGCGCTGCCACTGGGTTAAACGGCCGTTGAGCTGGTCATACACTTCGTCACTGACCTCGCTCACCCCCAGCTTCCAGTAAGCCTCATCCCAGCGTTTGATTTGTGCACTTAATGATGCAATCTCTTTTTCGGCTTTTGCCTGTAACCACACCGGGCACACCGCCGCCCCATAACCACACCACAACAGCATTAACCCGCTTATCCATCGCCACATCGCTATCCCTCCTTTGCAATGCAGGAGGTATAACCTGACGTGAGAAACGACGCTAATAGCAACCTTTCACGTTGCGAGGCGCTATCCAGCGTTAATTTTTATTGCTGCAAACCGCAGGTAAAACCTGAAAACGGTACGCAAAATTCAATAATCCAGGGGAAAAAGTGTGACAAAGGCTACGTCACACAGCGGCGACGTGTATAATAAGCCCGTATGTAGGACTTCTTCGTTAACACATACAAAAGACTCTCATGGCTCAAGGCACGCTTTATATTGTTTCTGCCCCTAGCGGCGCGGGTAAATCCAGCCTTATTCAGGCACTGTTAAAAACCCAACCGTTGTACGACACACAGGTTTCTGTTTCTCACACCACGCGAGCGCCGCGTCCGGGTGAAGTGCACGGTGAACACTATTTCTTTGTGGATCACGACGAGTTCAGAGCGATGATCGGCAGAGATGCGTTTCTTGAACACGCAGAAGTGTTTGGTAACTACTACGGCACCTCGCGTGAAACCATTGAGCAGGTTCTGGCGACGGGCGTGAATGTGTTCCTCGACATCGACTGGCAGGGCGCACAGCAAATTCGCAAGAAAATGCCTGACTCGCGCAGTATCTTTATTTTACCGCCGTCGAAGGATGAGCTGGATCGCCGCCTGCGTGGCCGCGGTCAGGACAGTGAAGAAGTCATCGCAAAGCGTATGGAACAGGCAGTTGCAGAAATGAGCCATTACGCGGAATATGATTACCTTATTGTGAATGATGATTTTGATGCCGCGCTGAGCGATCTCAAAACCATTCTTCGCGCAGAACGACTGCGTATGAGCCGCCAGAAGCAGCGACATGACGCATTAATCACCAAACTGTTGGCAGACTGAACCCACTTTCAGTATCATGCCCAGTCATTTCTTCACCTGTGGAGCATTTTAAGTATGGCACGCGTAACTGTTCAGGACGCTGTAGAGAAAATTGGTAACCGTTTTGACCTGGTGCTGGTCGCCGCGCGTCGCGCTCGTCAGATGCAGGTGGGCGGTAAAGATCCGCTGGTACCGGAAGAAAACGATAAAACCACCGTTATTGCACTTCGCGAAATCGAAGAAGGTCTGATCAACAACCAGATCCTCGACGTGCGTGAGCGCCAGGAGCAGCAAGAGCAGGAAGCCGCAGAACTGCAGGCCGTAACCGCCATTGCTGAAGGTCGTCGTTAATTAAACCTGCGGGTCGCCCTTGTATCTGTTTGAAAGCCTGAATCAACTGATTCAAACCTACCTGCCTGAAGACCAGATTAAGCGTCTTCAGCAGGCGTATCTCGTTGCACGTGACGCTCACGAGGGCCAGACACGTTCAAGCGGTGAACCCTACATCACGCACCCGGTTGCGGTAGCCTGTATTCTGGCCGAGATGAAACTCGACTACGAAACGCTGATGGCCGCCCTGCTGCACGACGTGATCGAAGATACCCCTGCCACCTACCAGGATATGGAACAGCTGTTTGGCAAAAGCGTTGCCGAGCTGGTGGAAGGGGTCTCTAAGCTTGATAAGCTGAAATTCCGCGACAAGAAAGAGGCGCAAGCCGAAAACTTCCGCAAGATGATTATGGCGATGGTGCAGGATATCCGCGTCATTCTCATCAAACTCGCTGACCGTACCCACAACATGCGCACGCTGGGCTCACTTCGCCCGGATAAACGTCGCCGCATTGCCCGTGAAACCCTCGAAATTTACAGTCCGCTGGCGCACCGTTTAGGTATCCACCACATCAAAACCGAGCTGGAAGAGCTGGGCTTTGAAGCGTTGTACCCGAACCGCTATCGCGTGATTAAAGAGGTGGTGAAAGCCGCACGCGGTAACCGTAAAGAGATGATTCAAAAGATCCTCTCTGAAATTGAAGGGCGTTTGCAGGAAGCGGGAATCCCGTGCCGCGTCAGCGGTCGCGAAAAACATCTTTACTCCATCTACTGCAAAATGGTGCTCAAAGAGCAGCGTTTTCACTCGATCATGGATATCTACGCGTTCCGCGTAATCGTCCACGACTCTGACACCTGCTACCGCGTGCTGGGGCAGATGCACAGCCTCTATAAACCGCGCCCGGGGCGCATGAAAGATTACATCGCTATTCCGAAAGCGAACGGCTATCAATCTTTGCATACCTCGATGATCGGTCCGCACGGCGTGCCTGTTGAAGTGCAGATCCGCACCGAAGACATGGACCAGATGGCAGAGATGGGTGTAGCCGCGCACTGGGCTTACAAAGAGCACGGTGGCGAAAGCAGCACCACCGCGCAAATCCGCGCCCAGCGCTGGATGCAGAGCCTGCTGGAGCTTCAGCAGAGTGCGGGTAGCTCGTTCGAATTTATCGAGAGCGTTAAATCCGATCTCTTCCCGGATGAGATTTACGTTTTCACCCCAGAAGGCCGCATTGTCGAACTGCCTGCGGGCGCAACGCCGGTCGACTTCGCCTACGCCGTGCATACCGATATCGGGCACGCCTGCGTGGGCGCGCGCGTCGACAGACAGCCTTACCCGCTGTCTCAGCCGCTCTCCAGCGGACAGACGGTAGAAATTATTACCGCGCCGGGTGCACGTCCGAACGCGGCCTGGCTGAACTTTGTCGTGAGTTCCAAAGCGCGTGCCAAAATTCGTCAGCTGTTGAAAAACCTCAAGCGCGATGACTCCGTCAGCCTGGGGCGTCGTCTGCTCAACCACGCGTTGGGCGGCAGCCGCAAGCTGGCTGAGATCCCACCGGAGCATATTCAGCGTGAACTCGACCGTATGAAGCTCACGTCTCTGGACGATCTGCTGGCGGAAATTGGTCTGGGTAACGCGATGAGCGTCGTGGTGGCGAAAAACCTGCAGCAGGGCGAAGCGACGCCATCTGCTCCAGGCGCATCCGGCCATGCTCATCTGCCGATCAAAGGCGCGGACGGGGTGCTGATCACCTTCGCAAAATGTTGCCGTCCAATCCCTGGCGACCCGATTATTGCGCACGTCAGTCCGGGCAAAGGGCTGGTTATCCACCATGAATCCTGTCGTAACATTCGCGGCTACCAGAAAGAAGCCGAGAAGTTTATGGCGGTCGAGTGGGATAAAGAGACGGCGCAGGAATTTATCACCGAAATTAAGGTGGATATGTTCAACCACCAGGGTGCCCTGGCGAACCTGACGGCAGCCATCAACACGGCCTCGTCCAACATTCAGAGCCTGAATACGGAAGAAAAAGACGGCCGCGTCTATAGCGCCTTTATTCGTCTGACCGCTCGCGACCGCGTGCATCTGGCGAACATTATGCGCAAGATCCGCGTCATGCCGGACGTGATTAAAGTCACCCGAAACCGAAACTAGGTTTATGAATTCACAACGTTATGCCCGTATCTGCGAAATGCTCGCCAGACGCCAGCCTGACCTGACGGTCTGCATGGAGCAGGTGCATAAACCTCATAACGTCTCTGCCATCGTCCGTACCGCAGATGCCGTCGGCGTGCATGAAGTGCACGCCGTCTGGCCGGGTCACCGGATGCGAACCATGGTCTCTGCTGCGGCAGGCAGTAACAGCTGGGTATCCGTCAAATCTCACCAGACGATTGGCGATGCCGTATCGCATCTGAAAGGACGCGGGATGCAGATCTTGGCGACAAACCTGTCCGATAAGGCCGTGGATTTCCGCGAGATCGACTATACCCGCCCGACCTGCATTTTGATGGGTCAGGAGAAAACCGGGATCTCCCAGGAAGCGCTGGATCTGGCGGATCGGGACATCATCATTCCGATGATCGGCATGGTCCAGTCCCTTAACGTCTCCGTGGCGTCCGCGCTCATTCTGTATGAAGCGCAGCGCCAGCGTCAGAACGCCGGGATGTACGAGCGCAGCAACAGCATGCTGCCGGAAGAAGAACAGCAGCGCCTGCTGTTTGAAGGTGGCTATCCGGTGCTGGCTCGCGTTGCGAAGCAGAAAAAATTGCCTTACCCCCACGTCAACGCGCAGGGCGAAATTGAAGCCGATGCCGAGTGGTGGGCCACTATGCAGTACGCCGGGTAACCGATGAAAGGCCGCCTGCTGGATGCTATCCCGCTCAACAGCCTGACGGGCGTGGGCGCGGCGCAAAGCAATAAGCTGGCAAAAATTGGCCTGCACACCGTGCAGGATCTCCTGCTTCACCTCCCCCTGCGTTACGAAGACCGCACTCAGCTCTACAAGATTGGCGATCTGCTTCCCGCCATTTACGCCACCGTTGAAGGCGAAGTCCTGAACTGCAATATCACGTTCGGCGGACGCCGGATGATGACCTGTCAGATCAGCGACGGCACCGGCATCCTCACCATGCGTTTCTTCAACTTCAGCGCGGCGATGAAGAACAGCCTGGCGACCGGCCGTAGGGTGCTGGCCTATGGCGAAGCTAAACGCGGGAAATACGGCGCAGAAATGATCCACCCGGAGTACCGCGTACAGGGCGATCTCAGCACGCCGGAACTGCAGGAGACGCTCACCCCGGTTTACCCGACGACCGAAGGCGTTAAGCAGGCGACGCTGCGTAAGCTCACCGATCAGGCGCTGGAACTGCTGGATACCTGCGCCATTACCGAACTGCTGCCGCCAGAACTGGCTCAGGGGATGATGAGCCTGCCCGAGGCGCTGCGCACCCTGCACCGCCCGCCGCCAACGCTGCAGCTCAGCGATTTAGAAAGCGGTAAACACCCCGCTCAACGGCGTCTTATCCTTGAGGAATTACTGGCGCATAACCTGAGCATGCTGGCGTTGCGCGCCGGCGCGCAGCGTTTCCACGCTCAGCCGTTAAGCCCGAATGATGTGCTCAAAGATAAGCTGCTGGCCTCGCTGCCCTTTAAGCCCACCGGCGCGCAGGCGCGCGTCACCGCCGAGATTGAGCGCGATATGGCGCTCGACGTGCCGATGATGCGCCTGGTGCAGGGCGACGTAGGTTCAGGTAAAACGCTGGTTGCCGCCCTGGCCGCGTTACGCGCCATCGCCCACGGCAAACAGGTCGCCCTGATGGCACCGACAGAGCTGCTGGCCGAGCAGCACGCCAATAATTTCCGCGCCTGGTTCGCACCGCTCGGGATTGAGGTGGGCTGGCTCGCCGGAAAGCAAAAAGGCAAAGCGCGTCTTGCGCAGCAGGAATCCATCGCCAGCGGCCAGGTGCAGATGATTGTCGGCACACACGCTATCTTTCAGGAGCAGGTGCAGTTTAACGGCCTCGCGCTGGTGATTATCGACGAGCAGCACCGCTTCGGCGTGCATCAGCGTCTGGCGCTGTGGGAAAAAGGGCTGCAGCAGGGCTTCCACCCGCACCAGCTGATCATGACCGCCACGCCGATCCCGCGTACCCTGGCGATGACCGCCTACGCCGATCTGGATACCTCTACCATCGACGAACTGCCGCCGGGCCGAACGCCGGTGACGACGGTCGCCATACCGGATACGCGCCGCAGCGACATCATTGACCGCGTGCGCAACGCCTGCACCCATGAAGGGCGACAGGCCTACTGGGTCTGTACCCTGATTGAAGAGTCTGAACTGCTGGAGGCCCAGGCCGCCGAAGCGACGTGGGAAGAGCTCAAGCTGGCACTGCCCGAGCTGAACGTTGGCCTGGTTCACGGACGCATGAAGCCAGCCGAAAAGCAGGCGGTGATGCAGTCGTTTAAGCAGGGTGAACTGCATTTACTGGTCGCCACGACGGTCATTGAAGTGGGGGTGGACGTCCCGAACTCCAGCCTGATGATTATCGAAAACCCGGAACGTCTGGGGCTTGCCCAGCTCCACCAGCTGCGTGGGCGCGTTGGCCGCGGCGCGGTAGCGTCTCACTGCGTGCTGCTTTACAAAGCACCGCTTTCAAAAACCGCCCAGATGCGACTGCAGGTGCTGCGCGACAGCAACGACGGTTTTGTGATTGCGCAAAAAGATCTGGAGATACGCGGCCCGGGCGAACTACTGGGCACGCGCCAGACGGGAAATGCTGAATTCAAAGTGGCGGATTTACTGCGCGATCAGGCCATGATCCCGGAAGTTCAGCGCCTTGCGCGCCATATTCATGAACGCTACCCCGAACAGGCGGCAGCGTTAATTGAACGCTGGATGCCGGAAACCGAACGGTATTCCAACGCCTGATCTCAGGCAAATATCGGCAGCATCAGGTACAGCTTGATCACCAGCGCGTTGACGATATCAATGAAGAATGCGCCGACCATCGGGACCACCAGAAACGCCATATGCGATGGCCCGAACCGTTCGGTGATCGCCTGCATGTTGGCGATAGCCGTTGGGGTAGCCCCCAGACCAAACCCGCAGTGACCGGCCGCCAGCACCGCCGCATCATAGTTTTTCCCCATCATGCGCCAGGTCACGAACATGGCATACAGCGCCATAAACAGCGCCTGCACCGCCAGAATCGCCACCATCGGCAGCGCCAGCGAGGCCAGCTCCCACAGCTTAAGGCTCATCAGCGCCATCGCCAGGAACAGCGACAGACAGACGTTGCCAAGCACCGATACCGCACGTTCAAACACGCGATAGAAGCCCATCAGCGCCAGACCGTTGCTCAGGATCACCCCGATAAACAGCACGCAGACAAAGGTCGGCAGTTCAAACGCGGTACCCGCCAGCCATTGCGCAACCACTTTGCCCACGGTCAGGCAGATGGCAATCATCGCGATGGTTTCAATCATCACCAGCGAGGTGATGCTGCGGCCAACGTCCGGTTTTTCAAACGCGGTCGGCACCATTTCATCGTCCGGTCTGCCATTCGGCGTGGTGGAGTGCTTCACCAGATAACGCGCTACCGGGCCGCCAATCAGGCCACCCAGTACCAGGCCAAAGGTCGCGCAGGCCATCGCCACTTCCGTCGCGTTTTCAAAACCGTAGCGTTCGATGAACAGCTTGCTCCACGCCGCGCCGGTGCCGTGACCGCCCGAAAGGGTAATCGACCCCGCCAGCAGCCCCATCAGCGGATCCAGCCCCAGCAGCGTTGCCATACCGATGCCAATGGCGTTCTGCATCAGCAGCAGCCCCACCACCACAATCAGGAATACGCCGAGCACCTTACCGCCCGAGCGCAGGCTCGCCAGGTTGGCGTTCAGGCCGATAGTGGCAAAGAAAGCCAGCATCAGCGGGTCTTTCAGGGACATATCAAAATCAATTTCCCAGCCCATGCTTTTTTTCAGTATCAGCAAGGCCAGCGCCACCAGCAGACCGCCGGCGACAGGTTCAGGAATAGTGTATTTTTTCAGAAAGGAAACGCTGTGGACCAGCTTGCGACCAAGCAGAAGAACCAGCGTTGCGGCAACAAGGGTCGACAACGTATCGAGATGAATCATAAAAGGCTCCTGTTATGCGCGTATTCCATACACACGCGGCGTTATCCTGGGCCGGTTTGCGCTCGTCATGAGCCCCCGGCGCAAAAAGTGTAATTTTTTTTTCCGATAGGTTGTAAAAAACCTGCTCACAGCGGCAGATTTTCTTCCTTTTTTTTGCTGGCAATCGTTTGCTTTTACCAGGTGGTCAGATAAAATGCCCGCTTTTCCACCGTGGGATTGTCGCCGATGTCCGTTAACACCATAGAATCGCCAGATGCGCAACCGATTGCGCAGAAGCAAAATAGCGAACTGATTTACCGCCTTGAAGACCGACCGCCGCTGCCGCAGACGATTTTTGCCGCCTGCCAGCATCTTCTGGCGATGTTTGTTGCGGTGATCACCCCGGCGCTGCTGATTTGCCAGGCACTCGGTTTACCGGCGCAGGACACGCAGCACATTATCAGTATGTCTCTGTTCGCCTCCGGCGTGGCCTCCATTATTCAAATTAAAGCCTGGGGTCCGGTGGGGTCTGGGCTACTGTCGATTCAGGGCACCAGCTTTAACTTCGTGGCGCCGCTGATCATGGGCGGTACGGCGCTGAAAACCGGCGGTGCGGATGTTCCGACCATGATGGCGGCGCTGTTCGGCACCCTGATGCTTGCAAGCTGCACGGAGATGGTCATCTCCCGCGTTCTGCACCTGGCTCGCCGTGTGATCACCCCGCTGGTTTCCGGCGTGGTGGTGATGATTATCGGCCTGTCGCTGATTCAGGTGGGCCTCACCTCCATCGGCGGCGGCTACGCGGCAATGAGCGACCACACCTTCGGCGCGCCGAAAAACCTGCTGCTGGCGGGCGTGGTGCTGGCGATCATTATTTTGCTTAACCGTCAGCGTAACCCTTACCTGCGCGTGGCCTCGCTGGTGATCGCCATGGCGGCGGGCTATCTGCTGGCGTGGGCGCTGGGGATGCTGCCGGAGAACACCGCGCCGACCAACAACGCGCTGATCACCGTCCCAACGCCGCTTTATTACGGCCTGGGCATAGACTGGGGTCTGCTCCTGCCGCTGATGCTGGTCTTTATGATTACTTCTCTGGAGACCATCGGTGATATCACCGCTACCTCCGACGTCTCTGAGCAGCCGGTTTCCGGCCCGCTGTACATGAAGCGTCTGAAAGGCGGCGTGCTGGCGAACGGCCTGAACTCGTTTGTCTCTGCGGTATTCAACACCTTCCCGAACTCCTGCTTCGGCCAGAACAACGGTGTGATCCAGCTGACCGGCGTGGCCAGCCGCTACGTTGGTTTCGTGGTGGCGCTGATGCTGATCGTCCTCGGCCTGTTCCCGGCGGTGAGCGGCTTTGTGCAGCACATTCCTGAGCCGGTGCTGGGCGGCGCAACGCTGGTGATGTTTGGGACTATCGCGGCCTCCGGCGTGCGTATCGTCTCCCGCGAGCCGCTGAACCGTCGCGCGATCATGATTATCGCGCTGTCGCTGGCCGTTGGTCTGGGTGTTTCCCAGCAGCCGCTGATCCTGCAGTTTGCGCCGGACTGGGTTAAAAACCTGCTCTCTTCCGGCATTGCCGCGGGCGGTATCACCGCTATCGTGCTGAACCTCGTTTTCCCGCCTGAGAAGAACTGATCTCCCTCACGGCAGGCGGTCAATGCCTGCCGTGACATCTAATTACACCATTCCCGCCTTGAGCATTGCGCATAAATCGTGCATAACTCCCTTATGTTCGTTTCGCGGGATGGAAGACCATGAAATTTATTGGAAAGCTACTCGTCTATCTTCTGGTAGCCCTGCTTATTGTGCTGCTGGCGCTCTATATTTTGCTCCAGACCCGTTGGGGCGCGGCGCAGGTCAGCAGCTGGATTACGGTGAATACCGACTACGAACTCAGTTTCGACAAGATGAATCACCGCTTTTCATCGCCTTCCCACCTCATTCTGGAAAATGTCACCTTTGGGCGGGACGGTAAACCCGCCACATTAGTTGCCAAAAAAGTCGATATTGGCCTGAGCAGCCGTCAGATCACTGCTCCGCTGCACATGGGCACTATCACCCTGTTCGACGGCACGCTGAATCTCTCGCCTCAAACAGCGCCGCTGCCCTTCCAGGCCGATCGTCTGCAGCTGAACAACATGGCCTTTAACAGCCCGAATACTGAATGGGATCTGAGCGCACAGAAGGTCACGGGCGGCGTCAGCCCATGGCAGCCAGAAGCCGGGAACGTGCTGGGTAAAAACGCGAAGATCCAGATGAGCGCCGGCTCGCTGACCCTGAACGGCGTACCAGCCACCAACGTGCTAATCGACGGCCAGTTGAACGGCAAGGAGGTGGTGCTGAACACCATTGGTGCCGATATGGCCCGTGGCTCGCTCACCGGCTCCGCCCTGCGTAACGCTGACGGAAGCTGGATAATCGACACCATGCGCCTGAACGAGATCCGCCTGCAGAGCGACAAAACGCTGAAAGCATTCTTCGCGCCGCTGGCTACCATCCCTTCCCTGCAAATTGGCCGTCTGGAGGTCACCGATGCCCGCCTGCAGGGCCCGGACTGGGCGGTGACCGATCTCGACTTAAGCCTGCGCAACCTGACTCTCAGCAAAGGCGACTGGCAGAGCCAGGAAGGTCGCCTGTCCATGAACGCCAGCGAGTTTATCTTCGGCTCGCTGCATCTGTTTGACCCGATCCTGAATGCGGAGTTTTCCCCGCAGGGCATAGCGCTGCGTCAGTTCACCTCCCGCTGGGAAGGCGGTATGGTGCGCACGTCCGGCAACTGGCTGCGCGACGGTAAAGCGCTGGTTCTGGACGATGTTGCCATCGCCGGGCTGGAGTACACCCTTCCTGAAAACTGGAAAACGCTGTGGATGGAGCCGCTGCCGGAATGGCTGAACAGCGTCACGCTGCAAAAATTCGGCCTGAGCCGCAACCTGGTGATCGACATCGATCCCGCCTTCCCGTGGCAGATCACCTCCCTGGACGGCTACGGCGCAAACCTGCAGCTGGCGAAAGATCGCCAGTGGGGCGTCTGGGGCGGCAGCGCAACATTAAACGGCGCGGCGGCGACCTTTAACCGCGTCGACGTGCGCCGTCCGTCGCTGGCGCTGAATGCCAACGCCGCCACGGTGAACATTAGCGACCTGAGCGCCTTTACAGAGAAAGGGATCCTGGAAGCGACCGCCACCGTGTCACAGCTGCCACAGCGGCAAACCACCGTGAGCCTGAACGGGCGCGGCGTACCGCTCAACGTGCTGCAGCAGTGGGGCTGGCCTGCGTTACCGATTACGGGCGACGGCAATATTCAGGTGACCGCCAGCGGCAGCGTGCAGGCCGGTGCGCCGCTGAAGCCAACGGTAAATGGGAAGCTGAACGCGGTGAATATGGATAAGCAGCAGGTAGAGCAGACGATGACGGGCGGCGTGGTTGCAACGCCTGTGCAATAAAGTTTTTGATGTTTGTTCCCTCTCCCTTTGGGCTGAGGGATCCCCAGTAATATGGTCATGCCTCCATGACCATATTACTGTACTCTTTTCCCAGCTTTTTCATCTCGTTACCTATATTCAGCCGCCTCACTTTTCCAGGTTCATGCCGGAGCACTTCTTCTGCCAGACTCAGGTAAGACAGCACCCGCCTGTGCCTGATACTGCTTGCCTGATAATGCCAGTGTAAACACTGCCTTTCTGCCCTGTAACCTGCCAGCCACATCACCAGACTTGCCATCGCCGCGACCATATTCAGCACTTCCAGTCGCCCTTTTCCCTGGCTCCGGCTCAGCCTCAGACCGAACCCGAAGCGTGGGCTTTTGTCGTCCCGGAAGTTTTGTTCTATCTGCATTCGTCGGCTGTACAGGGCCATTATCTGGTGCGGTTCCAGCCCTTCTGCATTACTGAACAGCAGCCAGGGCTCCCGCGCACTGCTGCGGTGTTCCCGCTGTGTTTTTGGCATGCCTCCCTTTCCGCGACGCCCTGCCTCCGGGCGTTTGTGCAGATAAAACCGGCCGTAACAGGGGATACGGTGTTTACGGGACAGGACACCGTAACCCACGCAGACCGGTTGCCCGGTAGCCTCAAGCTCGCTGATTTTCATCCACTTTTTATCTCCGTCCAGCCGGAAGCTGATACAGCCCCTGACTCTGCCAGTGAAGCTCCAGCCCAGCTGACTTACATGCCGGAACCAGTCTGTCCGAAAGCCGGCATCCGTAAGGATGGTAATGGCTTTATCTTTCGGGATGGCAGCATGCAGGCGGTCAAGGAAGCGGCACTGGACATCACTGTTCTGCGCCAGCTCTGCGGGGACAACCTCACTCATAAGCGGAAGTGAACGACCATTACAGACCAGGCTTGCCCGCAGAAGATGCCAGTTCCTGTCATGCCAGCCGGTCCAGTCGACAGCGATAACGCAGAAGGGCATCAGGGAGGTGATGGTATGTGTGAGCAGGTGCTGAATGCGGGGAATATCACGGTGAAGGGCGGCATTACCCAGGGCACGGTCAACACGTTTAATTTTATTTTTGACGTGCGCCCTGCCGGGAAGGGTTCGCCCCAGGCTGGTCAGGGTCAGGGATGCGCCGTGGGTGAGCGCGACGGCCATGGAAACAAGGACATTAACCCGGAAGCTGTGAATGTCAGATAAAGACGCGGAGAAAAATTTCTGGCAGACTGTCTGTAAAGGCACGATGAGGTCTCTTCTGATTTGTTAGCGCAACCAGTAGATCACACTTCATCGTGCTTTTCATTTTTCTGGGGAACCCTCAGCCCTTTGGGAGAGGGTCAGGGTGAGGACATCAGAGCGCAGAATTACCGTAGGCCCGGTAAGCGAAGCGCCACCGGGCATTTTCCACCTCAGAGCTGAACCACCACCTCATCCCCCTCCGCTTTCACCACCACACCCCACTCGCTGCCCGCGTGCGAGCCGCCTTTCACGCCACTCACCTTCTGCACGTTGCGCAAGCACACCGACCAGTTTTTCGCGTCACCCGCGCCGGTAAAGGTCACAATGTCGCCCCGACGTGACGCCTTCAGCGTAAACGCCACGGAACCTTCCGCCGCAGGCACTTCGCTCACCGCCGCTGCGCCATCCTCCAGGTTAAACAGCTGGAAGGCCGTCCCCTCGTTCCACGCGTAGTCCGGCTTCTGGTTATTGTTGCCCAGCGCCAGCAGCGTGTTGTCGCGCACGTAGACCGGCAGACTCATAAAATCGTGCTGCTGCTTATGCCAGCGGCTGCCATGGATTTCGTCGTTGTGCCACAGGTGCGTCCAGCGGCCTTCCGGCAGGTAGAACTGCACGTCCCCCGCCTCGGAGAACACCGGAGCGACCATCAGGGCATCCCCCAGCATGTATTGACGGTCGAGGTAATCACACGCCGGATCGTCCGGGAACTCCAGCATCATCGCGCGCAGCATCGGCGTGCCGAACTCGCGGGCCAGCGTCGCCTGACGGTACAGGTACGGCATCAGCTGACACTTCAGCTGCGTGAAGTGGCGCACCACGTCGCAGGACTCGTCATCGTACGCCCACGGCACGCGGTAGGATTTGCTGCCGTGCAGACGGCTGTGGCTGGAGAACAGCCCGAACGCGCACCAGCGTTTATAGACGTGCGCCGGAGCGGTGTTTTCGAACCCGCCGATATCGTGGCTCCAGAACCCGAAGCCGGACAGGCCAATCGACAGCCCACCGCGCAGGCTTTCCGCCATCGACTCGTAGTTGGCGTAGCAGTCGCCGCCCCAGTGTACCGGGAACTGTTGCGCCCCGACGGACGCCGAGCGGGCAAACAGCACCGCCTCCTCTTCGCCGACGGTCTCATTCAGCACGTTCCACACCAGTTCGTTATAAATGTAGGCGTAGTGGTTGTGCATCTTCTGCGGATCGGCCCCGTCGAACCACTGCACGTCCGTCGGGATACGCTCGCCGAAGTCGGTCTTGAAGCAGTCAACGCCGATATCCACCAGGCCTTTCAGCTTGTCGGCATACCACCGGCACGCGTCCGGATTGGTGAAGTCGTAAATCGCCAGCCCCGGCTGCCATTTGTCCCACTGCCACAGGGAGCCGTCCGGACGCTTGAGCAGATAGCCCTTCTCTTTCAGCTCGCGGAAAATCGGGGATTTCTGGCCGATATACGGGTTGATCCACACGCAGACCTTCAGCCCTTTCTCTTTCAGGCGGCGGATCATCCCTTCCGGATCCGGGAAGGTCACCGGGTCCCACTCGAAGTCGCACCACTGGAAGGCCTTCATCCAGAAGCAGTCGAAGTGGAACACGTGCAGCGGCAGGTCGCGCTCGGCCATGCCGTCGATAAAGCTGTTCACCGTCGCTTCATCGTAGTTGGTGGTGAACGACGTGGTCAGCCACAGGCCGAACGACCACGCAGGCGGCAGCGCCGGACGCCCGGTGAACTGCGTATAGCGGTTCAGCACCTCTTTTGGCGTCGGGCCGTCGATCACGAAATACTCGAGATATTCCCCTTCCACGCTGAACTGCACTTTAGAGACCTTCTCGGAGCCGACTTCAAACGAGACGTTTTCCGGGTGATTCACCAGCACGCCGTAGCCGCGGTTGGTCAGGTAGAACGGGATATTTTTGTAGGACTGCTCGGTGCTGGTGCCGCCGTCGCGGTTCCAGGTTTCGACCGTCTGCCCGTTGCGCACCAGCGCGGTAAAGCGCTCGCCCAGGCCGTAGACTGTTTCCCCCACGCCCAGATCCAGACGCTCAAAAACGTAATTACGGTGGGTATTGCTGTCCTGCACGTAGCCGTTGTTTTTCAGCTGGCTGCCGGTAATGCGCTGGCCGTTGCGCAGGAAATCCAGCGCCCAGAACTCGCCTTTGGTGACGCGCACGCTGACGCTGCCGCTTTTCAGCTCGGCAAATTCGGCGTTGTTTTCAATCTCGACCTTCACGTCTTTCAGAACGTTCAGCGGATAGTGCGGGCCGTTGTTCAGCGCGCCCTGGAAGTGCTCGATGCGCACCCCGACAATCCCTTCCTGTGGAGCAAACAGGCGCACCGTGAACATCAACGTGTCGAGCTGCCAGGTGCGCTCACGCACGTCGCGCGGCGCAACATACACCACCAGGTCATTGCCCTGCTGCTCCACGTCGAACACCTGAACCGGACAGGTCACGTTCAGGCCCGGTTGAATAAGCCAGTTTCCATCACTGATTTTCATGCTTTCATCCTCTTAGTTCTGCAATTCTTTACTGACCGGCAGGTTTTCAAAATCCTGCTGATTGCGGCGCGCGCCCTGCGCCAGCTCACCCAGAATTTTGGTCAGGAAGGGGGTTTTCAGCGTGTAGTAGCGTTTGGCGATAATGGCGCTCAGCACGTAGCAGATCGCCGGCGCCAGCGTAAACAGGCCGATAATGATACTGATGGTCGCGCTGTTCTGGGTTTTGGCCGCCGCGTCGTAGCCGCCGCCTGCCAGCATCCAGCCGATCATCGCCCCGCCCAGCGCCAGGCCGAGCTTCAGCACGAACAGCGTGCCCGCAAAGCTGATGCCGGTCAGGCGTTTGCCGTTGGTCCATTCGCCGTAGTCGACGGTATCGGACATCATTACCCACTGGATTGGCGTCACCAGCTGGTGCAGCACGCCGATAACGAAGATAAAGACGAACATCAGCACGGTGGCGTGCATCGGGACGAAGAACATCGCCACGCTGACCACCGCCAGCGCGGCGTTGGTCCACCAGAAAATGCTGACCTTGCACTTCCAGTCGGTGAGCGGTTTCGCCAGCGCGGAGCCGATCAGATTGCCGACGCAGTAGGTGGTGAGGAATGCGACGAACACCTCCGGCGATCCCATGATCCAGGTGCAGTAGTACATCATCGCCCCGCCGCGTACGCAGACGGCGAGAATGTTGAGGATGGTGAGCACGCCGACAATGCGCCACTGGTCGTTTTGCCAGATATCGCGCAGGTCTTCCCGCATGGAGGTGGTGCTCGGCGGCACCTGGATGCGCTCTTTGGTGGTGAAGAAGCAGAATGCCAGCATCAGGAACGCGACCACCGACAGCACGGCGATCCCGCCCTGGAAGCCGAACGCCTTATCTTCGCCCCCAATCAGCTTCACCAGCGGCATCATCAGCACCGTGGAGAGCATGCCACCCGCCGTCGCCAGCACGAAGCGCCAGGACTGAAGGGAGATACGCTGCGTCGGGTCGCTGGTGATTACCCCGCCCAGCGCACAGTACGGAATGTTGACCACGGTATAGAGCAGGGTCAGCAGGGTGTAAGTCACGGCGGCATAAACCATTTTGCCGTTGAGACTGAGGTCCGGTGTGGTGTAGGCCAGCACGCAGACGATGCCGAACGGGATGGCGCCGAACAAAATCCACGGGCGGAACTTGCCCCAGCGACTGCGGGTGCGGTCGGCAATCAGCCCCATGCACGGGTCAGAGATCGCATCCAGCGCGCGGGCCAGCAGGAACATGGTGCCGACAAACCCAGCGGGAATGCCGAAAATATCGGTGTAGAAAAACATCATATAAAGCATGACGTTATCAAAAATGATGTGGCTGGCGGCGTCACCCATGCCATAGCCAATCTTCTCTTTTACTGACAATACTTCGCTCATCTTTTTTATCCTTCACGCTGTAGGGGGCGCTGAGACCGGTTGCATTGGTTTTAAACCATTGTTTCAACGGCGGGTATTGCGTTTTCTGGTTAGCAGATTACGTTTCTTGTTTTTTGTGATCGCGATAAATGTTGGAGAGCACAAAAGGCTAACCTGAGGATTTTCTTAGGAATTAGCTGAAACAGGGGGGTACAGGTCAAAAGAGAGGTGAAAAAAGTGGTGTGGGGTATGTGGTAAATGCCTGAAAGTAGCTATAATGCGCCCCGCCTCCATGTAGCAATGCAGGCGCGGAAGATCGTCATCTCCGGTGAGGTGGCTGGATTTCAAATCCAGTTGGGGGCGCCAGCGTTCCCGGGCAGGTTCGACTCCTGTGATCTTCCGCCAAAATGATTTTTAATCATTCCCGCCCTTTGCAAGATTCCGAAGCTAAGATTGTAACCAGTATTGTCAACACGTCCTATTAATTATCCAAAATGTTACGTTCGAGTTTTAATAGTTATTAAAAGGGTTTACATCTTGAGCAACTTAGTGCCATGATGTTTTATCATAAAGGCTGGTAATTTAAGTACATTCATAACATTCCATACATATGGAGTTGAAAATGCAAGAATTAGATGTTTTCACAGAACAAGCAGAATATATTCCTAAAGATTCATTTGAAAAATGGACAACTACTCATATCGATGAAGATATGATTATTAAAAAATTAAGTCACGGAGGCGCAAAATTAATCGTTGGTCCCAGGGGCTGTGGTAAAACAACTCTTATGCTAAAAACTTACTTTATAGCTTTAAAAAGTAAAAACACTTTAGGAGTATATGTTAATTACAAATCGTCCTTAAAATTAGAACCTCTTTATAAAAATGATAGTAGTGCGCAGTATTGGTTTAACCAATGGATGTTGTATAAAATTGCAGAAGGAATATTAACGGCAGTAACAGCCATCAAACAAGAAAAGAAAATAGATAATTTTTATAATAAATCAGATATTATCAGAAACTTAAGCATGCTCGAAATGGGAAGGGTTGATAAATTAAATGATGATGACATGCTTACAGTTGAAAGTGTTGTTGAAAAAATAGAACAATGTTTAGTTGCATTAAAGAAAATACGCTGCGTACTTTTATTAGATGATGCAGCGCATGCTTTTTCCAGCCAACAACAACAGGATTTTTTTGAGCTATTTAGACAAATAAGAAGGAAAAACATTTCACCAAAGGCTGCAGTTTATCCTGGAGTAACTAATTACTCTTCAACATTTCATATTGGACATGATGCTGAAGAAATTGATGTATGGATGAAACCAAATGCTGATAAATATATAGACTTCATGCATTCAATACTAAAAAATAGATTCAATGAAGAGTTTTATAGCAAACTTTCTGCAGATATGAATCTTATTAATCTTCTTTGCTATTCATCATATGGCATTCCAAGAACGCTTTTAAATGTAATTTCTAAATTTTGTATTGAACAAAAAAATGGCACTGATGAATTAGATATTACAAACTTCACCGTTCAGAAAGTTGTCAAGGAAATAAAAGAAGCATTTAAGTCGACGTATAATATATATGAATCCTTAAAATTCAAACTTCCGATGTATTCTAGCTTCATAGATTTAGGTGATAGAGTTTATGAGAAAATGCTTGTTATATTAAAAGAATATAATAAGAATTTCAGCAATGACCCAATGAAGCAGAGTTCTATCATTGCAATAAAAAAACCTATCGCTTCAGAATTGGAGAAGATTTTTGGCTTTTTCCAATATGCAGGATTAATATCTTTAGTCAGCCAGAGTAATAGGGGGGATAAAGGTGTCTATCAATTATATGAATTACATTGCTCTGCAATTATTGATAGAAATGTTTTTTTCAGCAAAAGATCTATAAATAAAGAAAATTACTGTGAAGCATTTTCCTCCAGAGATGCCAGAACATATCCTCGCCATACTGTAGAATCTATTCTTGGCGATATAGATATATTAAAATCAGTCAGTCTTTCACTACCCCCTTGTAGTATTTGTAAAACGCCAAGGGTATCAGAGAATGCTAAATTCTGTTCCAATTGTGGCGCGGTCCTAAAAGAAGCGTCTGTATTTGAGAATATAATAAATCAAGATATAAATGTTCTTCCAATTACCAAAGCCAGAGCCGAAAATATTAAGCGATATAGCAATATTCGCACTGTCAAAGATATTCTGATGGATCATGACAATAGTGAATTGCAAAGCGTGGCAATGATTGGGCCTCACTGGTGTCAACGTATAAAATCTTATGCTGAAGAGGTTATTGCGTAATGACTATTAATAACTGGAGACGCTCAGTTAATCAAACAACGGGAACGCATACTTCCACTTTACTTTCCACTTGTATTAATAGCAAAGTGAAACCTTACCCAGCTCCAATAGATGTGTTCTACACTGAAACAAAAGACATTATTTCAAAATTCGCACCGCAAGATTTCTTAACATGTGATTGGTTAGGTTCTTATCTAAGTCTAGGTATATTCTCATCAACCGAGAATTACTTTAGAGAAATATTCTCAGAAATAATAAGTATTTGCCCATGCGCTCAAAAAACATCTGCCAGTTCACCTATAAATCTTGGCTCTGTAATTTGGCACCCTGTAGGGGATATAGCTCGAGGTGCCTTCGAACATTTATCATTTGCTGATTCTGATATGATTTTTAAATCTGCAAGAAATTACATTGGAATTGAATTAAAAATCCCACAATTTGTAAAAATATTCGAAGAATTTGATAAAATATGTGAACTAAGGCATGGGATCGTTCATTCAAGTAGAATAATTGCAGGTAAAAACGCAATAAAACTAGGGTTAAATAGTTCAAAAGATAAGAGCTATATAACCATTGGATATTCAGAACTACAGGATATAATGGCTGTATGTAATAATTTAGTTACTACAATAAATACCTTTTTATTCGAAAAAATAAGCCATCGCTGGGCAATTGATTGGAGAACATTTCCTTCATGGAGTATTACTGATGAACACATTAACTTTAAAAAGATATGGACAATATTTTACTCCTCCATCGATTCTGGGCATGGCACTATACCTTCAAAATTAACACTTATGAAATGTAAAAATATGATTAAATCTGAATACGGTTTAGCTTGAAAATATTATTAACCATTCGGTTTAATTCCTCTTTTAAGCAATTCTTCCCTCGCCAGTTCCTTCAACCAACTGGCGAGACTCACCCCTTCCTCAGCCGCCACAGCATCCAATTGCTCCTTCAACGCCGGATCAATACGCATCTTAAACTGCGGAGATTGCCCACCGCCTTTTGGTTTTTTTTCGCGCGATATGATTGACATGAGGCTACCTATCTATTTAATCTTAACCATATAGGAGGCCACCTAACACCCCCCTGTATTAACAACGCCCCGATGTGCGGGAACACAAACGGAGCGTCTAACCTCACCAACTATCAAGGAGTTGATTATGGCTGATTCGCATTCTACCCCAGACACCGACCAATTCGGAACCGAGCGTTCGTTAATTGTGGGATACCGCCCGAATGTTTTCGACAAATCCACGCCGAAAATGTGGCTACGCGCCGCGGGTTTTGATACCGGGCAGCAGGTCACGATAAAAGTCATGAAAGGATGTATCGTTCTGGTGGCGTATAACGAGCAGGAGCAGAGGTTGCAGGATGATTATAAACGGACGAAAGCAAAGCTTATTGAGATAGAGGATGCGCTTGCAGCGATCCAAATTCCACATGCTGGAAAGCGCCTCGCAAAATCAAATACAAACCACCTGGCTTAGCGGCTATTTCTGGCATACTACGAGCTTACCGGCATCAACCTTATGACTCGGAGGCAGCATGACATATGAAAAATTAATGAATTCACCAGCCGGTGAGTTCGTCATGTTTGCCAGCAAGGATGGAAAAGTTCGCATTGAATGCCGCTTCGAAAGCGATACGTTGTGGCTCTCACAGGCCACGATCTGTGAGTTATACGGCAAAGCCAAAGCTACGATCAGCGGGCATATCAAGAATATTTTTGATGAGGGTGAGCTGGTCGAAAATTCAGTTGTTCGGTTTTACCGAACAACTGCCAGCGATGGTAAAGTATATAACGTTCAATACTTTAGCCTGCCCGTCATTCTTGCCATCGGCTATCGCGTTCGCTCCGCACGAGGTACACAGTTCCGCCAGTGGGCCACCCAAACGCTGCAGGAATATCTGGTTAAAGGCTTCGTTATGGACGACGAGCGTCTGAAAAACCCACCTGTGGGTTCATCCGCCGTGCCTGACTATTTCGATGAAATGCTGGAACGCATTCGCGACATACGGGCCAGTGAACGCCGGGTCTATCTTCGCGTGAGGGAGATTTTTGCGCTAGCCGCTGACTATCAGCCATCACTCAAAGAAACCACGCAATTCTTCCAGACAATCCAAAATAAACTGCATTTTGCCTGCACGGGTCTTACCGCTGCTGAGTTGATTCACCAACGTGCGGACGCCACTCAACCGCATATGGGGTTGACCAGCTATAAGGGCGAAGAAGTCCGTAAAAGCGATGTCACCACGGCAAAAAATTATCTGTCTCAGGATGAGGTCAGCGAGCTTAATCGCGTCGTTAATATGTGGCTCGATTTTGCCGAAGATCAGGCCAAACGTCGCAAGCAGGTATTTTTACGAGACTGGCAAACCAAACTCGATCAGTTCCTGAAATTTAATGACCGGGACGTTTTAGAAGGAGCTGGCAAAATCAGTAAGAAAGCAGCTGATGAGAAGGCGTGCTCAGATTACATTGAGTTTGAAAAAAAGCAGCGCCTGCTGAAAGAAGCCGAAGGTGAGAAAGATATCGTCGGCTTATTAAAATGGGATAAACAGGCTAAGCGCTAATCCCGGTATCTCTGCTCAGCTTCATATGCAACAACGGAAACGGATTCCCCTGCCCGTCCAGTTCCGAGCGTCCGACCTGCTCAAACCCCATATGGCGATAAAACGCGACGCCCTGCGGGTTCTGTTCATTCACATCCACCTCGTTCGCACCGAACTCTGCAATAGCGTATTGCAGCAGTAGTTTCCCGACGCCCTTCCCTCGGCTCGCGTCATCCACAAAAAGCATTTCAATGCGGTTTTCATCCACGCCCAAAAAGCCGTGAAGAACGCCTGTGTCATCGCGAGCAATCACGACCTTGAGGTTAGGCAGATAGGCGTTAAGCAATAACGGGCGCAGCGCCGCAATATCGCTTTCTTGTAAAAAGTGATGGGTGGCGCGAACGGAAGATTCCCAGATCGCAACCAGACGTTCAAAGTGTCTTGGGAGTGCGGTTTCTATTTTCATGGGGAGATCATGATTAGAAAACCGAACTATTTCAATCCACTCTTTGCGATCTGTTCCCCATCACCCCATCCTTCGGTACCACCACGGTGACGTTTTCCATCGGCACGCCTGCCGCAAGGTGAATATCCTGTAGCTGCTGTGACGCTCCCCGCAGGGATGGCAGCTCCGCTCGCCGGTTCATGTCGTCTTTCTCCGTTGGGCTTTTAACGGAAGTCTATCCAGGCGAGCCAGTAATGCCCCAGGAAGAAAGCACGATTTTTACTGCTTCACCCATACCAGCTGATCAACCCGGAAGCCCAGACTGCGCGCGGTGTTCAGGTAATCCTGCTTTACCGCATCCGGGATGGTCGGCGTGCGTGACAGGATCCACAGATAGTCGCGGTTCGGGCCGCTCACCAGCGCGTACTGGTACTTATCGTCCAGCCTGATCACGTTATACCCGCCGTAGAACGGGCCGAAGAACGATACCTTCAGCGCGGCGGTGGTCGGCTCGCCGGTAAAGTACGCTTTCCCCTCGCTCTCGCTCCACTTGTTCTTCACCGGATCAAAACCCCGGTTAAGCACGCTGATGCCGCCGTCGCTGCGCTCGCCGTAGGTCGCCGTCACCTGTTCCAGACCGCGTTCAAAGCGGTTTTCCAGACGGGCGACTTCGTACCATTTGCCGAGATAGCGGCTGGCGTCAAAGTGGGTAATAGGCTGCACGCCTTTCGGCGGCGTGGGGGATTTACAGGCGACCAGCGTCAGGGCAATCGCAACACCGGTCACAACAGGCCATAGCTTCATGAGAATTCCTTTCATTTGCACGGTTGGAAGTTAAGTGTAGTGCACCGTTTCGGCGCTTCATCCCGTTCGGGAAAATTCGTAGTATATTGAGAGTATTCCTCCACCCTGGACACGGACATGGCTTACTCCATCGGCGAATTCGCCAGACTCAGCGGCATCACCGCCACCACCCTGCGGGCGTGGCAGCGTCGCTACGGTTTACTCAAGCCACAGCGCACGGAAGGCGGCCACCGCCAGTACAGCGATGAGGACGTCCAGCAGGCGCTCAAAATCCTCGACTGGGTAAAAAAAGGCGTCCCGATTGGCCAGGTCAAACCGCTGCTGGAGCGCCCGACGCCGGGGCGGACCAACAACTGGCAAACGCTGCAGCAGAGCATGCTGCAACGCCTGCAGGACGGCAAAGTCGAGTCCCTGCGCCAGATGATTTACGACGCCGGACGCGAGTACCCAAGGCCGGAACTGGTCGCGAACGTACTGCGCCCGCTGCGCAGCCAGGTCTCGGCTAACGTCGCCGCTGCCCTGACCCTGCGCGCGATCCTCGACGGCATCATCATCGCCTACACCTCGTTTTGCCTCGAAGGCGATAAAAAAGCGCCGGGCGACAATATTCTGCTCAGCGGCTGGCACCTGAACGACCCATGCGAGATCTGGCTCGAAGCCCTAACGCGCACCGGGCAGGGCCATCGCATCGACATCCTGCCGGTTCCGCCAAACGCGCTGGCACCGGAGATTTTCCCGGAGCGGAAATGGCTGCTGGTCACCAGCGGCAAGCTCACCGCCGGGCGGAAAAAGCAGGTGGAGCAGTGGCAGCAGCAGGTATCGCTTGAAGTGATTATCCTCTGATAATTTTCTCCTGCGGGAATCTTCACGAAAAGTTGAATATTTTCCCGCGCCGTAGATGCTAACGTTTTCCTGTGACGAATAACTCAACAGGAAAACACCATGAAAAAAACTGCCCCTCTGCTGATCCTGGCCTCGATGGCCTTTGCCCCTGCCGCCTTTAGCGCCCCTGCCGGCACGCTAAGCGTCCACATTCTTGACCAGCAAACCGGAATGCCGCCATCAGACGTTACCGTTACGCTGGAGAAGCAGCAGCAGGACAAATGGACTCAGGTTGCCAGCGGCAAAACCGACCACGATGGCCGTATCAAATCGCTCTATCCGCAGGATCAGGACATGCAGCCTGGCGTGTACAAAGTAACCTTTAAAACCGCAGAGTATTTCCACGGCAAAAAGCTGGATACCTTCTTCCCGGAGATCCCGGTGCTGTTTACCGTGACCCGCACCAACGAGAAGCTGCACATCCCACTTCTGCTTAGCCAGTACGGCTACTCGACCTACAAGGGCAGTTAAGACGCATTGATTTTGAAGGATTATAAAAAATAGTTCCGCGAATACTTGGACAAATTAGTCATGTTGTGTAAGTTTTAGTTATATGAACGGGAGGACTACACCATGACAACGAAACCTGTGCTCGGTATTAGCGGATGTTTGACCGGATCCGCCGTTCGCTTTGACGGCGGACATAAGCGCATGGGCTTCATCATGGATGAGCTGGCCCAGTGGGTGAATTTCAGGCCCGTCTGCCCGGAGATGGCCATCGGCCTGCCGACGCCTCGCCCGGCGCTGCGTCTGATCGTCACGACAGACGGTGAAACGCAGATGCGCTTCAGCCACGCGCCTCACGAAGACGTAACGCAGAAAATGGCTGACTTTGCGGCAGATTATTTGCCGAAAATCGGCGATCTCGCAGGCTTTGTTGTCTGTGCAAAATCCCCAAGCTGCGGCATGGAACGCGTGCGGCTGTACGATGAAAACGGCAACCGGGGCCGCAAGGAGGGGGTCGGGCTGTTCACCGCCGCTCTCCTTGAAACCTTGCCGTGGCTGCCCGTGGAAGAAGACGGACGCCTGCACGACCCGGTGCTGCGGGAAAACTTCGTCGAGCGCGTTTTTGCGCTGCACGAACTCAACACGCTACGTAAAAATGGCCTGACCCGCCGCGCGCTGCTGGACTTCCACAGCCGCTATAAGCTTCAGCTGCTGGCGCACCATCAGGCGGGTTACCGTGAAATCGGCCCGTTCGTTGCCTCGCTGCACGAGTGGGAAGACCTGGACGCCTTCTTCGTGGCGTACCGGGAAAAGCTGATGACCATCCTGAAAAAACCCGCCTCGCGGAAGAATCACACCAACGTGCTGATGCATATTCAGGGCTATTTTCGTAACCAGCTCAACACCCGCCAGCGCGGCGAGCTGCGCGATGTGATCCTGCATTATCGCAACGGACAGTTGCCTATCCTCGCGCCGATCACGCTGCTGAAGCACTACCTGGCCGAATACCCCGACCGGTATCTGATGACGCAAAACTACTTTGATCCCTATCCTGATGATTTGGGTCTGCGTCTGGCAGTCAAGTGATGAAAAAAATGCGAAGGCCCCATTGACCCATAGAGGCCCAAAGCAGTACCCCGTTTAGACGACATCCTCACTGTCGTCTCTTTTTTGCATTTCATCTAAAGACTGTGATTATATACAGGCTTATTCTGCAAAAGGGGCCTGCCTGTGATCAACACCCTGCACATTCAAAACTACCGCTCCATCCGCGAGATGTCGCTGGAGCTGGAGCAGCTCAACATCGTCTTCGGGCCGAACGGTACCGGGAAATCCAATATTTACAAGGCGATACACCTGATGCACAGCGCCGCGCAAGGGCAGTTTTCCCAGGCGCTGGCGAACGAGGGCGGCATTCTGAAGGTGTTCTGGGCAGGCAAAACCCGCAGCGACCAACTGCGGCGGATGAATCTGGCCGTGGAAACAGAGACCTACGAATACGAACTGCAGGTCGGTTTTGTGGAGAAGCTGCCGTATCCCTCACAGTTTCAGCTCGACCCGGTGATCAAGGAGGAGTCCATCTGGCTGAGCGGCCAGCACCGTCGTCCTTCGTCACAGCTGATGAAGCGCAGGAATCAGGCCGTATTTCTGAACAACGTGCATCATGAAAAAGTGACCCACAGCGGCACGCTGTACGAGAACGAATCGGTATTCGGACAGCTCGGCGAACCGCACCTTTACCCGGAAGTGTCGCAGATGCGCGAGTCCCTTCGTAACTGGCGCTTTTATCATGAGTTTTCTGTATCAATCGGCTCGGCGATGCGCGCCCCGCAGGTCGGTTTCCGCTCCCCGGTGCTGGCCAGCGACGGCGCCAACCTGGCGGCGGCGTTTCAGACTATCGTGGAGATTGGCGACGAGCTGCTGCTGATGCGCATCCTCGACCAGGCCTTCCCCGGCTGCGTGTTTTACAGCGACAACAGCGGTGGACGTTTTCGCATGATGATGCAGCGCGAGGGGCTGAGCAGGCCGCTGGAACCGGCGGAGTTCTCCGACGGCACCCTGCGCTTTCTGTGCCTGGCGGTGGCGCTGTTAAGCCCGCGCCCGCCGGCGTTTATCGCGTTAAACGAACCGGAAAACAGCCTGCACCCACAGATGCTGCCCGCCCTGGCGAGCTTAATCGCCGAGGCCAGCCGCTACTCGCAGATCTGGCTCACCAGCCACTCGCCGGAGCTGGCGAAGCTGATTGAGAAGCACAGATCGTTTTCGCTGTATCAGCTGTCGATGGCGGAGGGGGAGACGAGGGTGGAGAGGCTGGGGTAGCCGGTAAGAAAAAATCGTCAGGAAGGTCTCGTTTGTAGCAAAATTATGCCTGGAAAGAATATTTCCCAGGCATATCAAATTTCCATACAACCCGGATGGGCCTGTCAATTAGTGGCGATCTATTGAGGATGATCTTCTCGCTTTGCGTTCATCTATCTTTGCAAAGAGCCATACTCTGGCACCTGCGGCGACGCCAACAATAGCGCTCACCACAGACAAATAACTTAATGATTTTGATGAAAAATCAATCTTTCCAGAGCTTATAAACTCGATCAGCACATTGTTTACAATAAAAATAAGTGCAAAAAAAACATACGCCGTAATAAAGGGTACTAAGCAGAAAAACCAAAAACGTAGCCCGATGAAACGTCTTTTTATTTGCCATTAACTTTATCCTTAACTTTATCGCCGATTAACTCCCCTCCCAAACCACCAATCAGATCATTAACTTCCCCAGGGAAAGGTGCCAGCTCACCGAATTTACCGCCAGCCCATGAACCTAATGCTGAATCAATAAGCGATCCCGTATCTGGGCCATCAGTAAAGAATGCCCCTCCCATAGCTATGCCGACGTTTTGCCAGGTATTCCTGCCCGGAGCAAGCATTCCTCCTACGCCAGCACTAATGCTGCTTTTATAATCCCATGATTTATTTTCATTGCCAGGCTGACTCAGACTAAACCACTGGTACCCTCCGTTGGCGATTTCCGCAATCACTCCCCCGCCAACAACTTTACCCACGGACGCCGCAGGTCCTAAATACCAGGCAGCTCCGATCATTACCCCATCCTGGTAACCTTCGACAATCACTTTTGTGATATTAGCGCCCTCAGGTAAGTCGCCTTTCGCCAGTTTATCCAGACCGGCCTGTTTTTCTTCTACAGATAAGCCCTGGCTTTCAGCATATTGATTCCATGACCCCACGGCTTTCATGTAATTATCAAGGCCGGAGGGGAGCGGAATGGAGGTTGCATTATTCTCAGCCGCGTTCTTTCCCCCTTGCGCCCCAGCAGCTGCCGAAGCCGTACTCCCTCCCGCCAATTCACCCGCCATCCCCGCCGATACTGAAGCCAGCGTAATGACCGTCTGCTTTTGATCTTCGCTCAGTTTCGACAGGTCTTTCACTTCCGGATAGAGCACGCTGGCTATCGCATGCGCAGCCAGCTCCCCTGACGCGGCCCCCGCAACTCCCGCTGCACCAGCGAGTCCAGACTATGCGGTTCGGTGATGTGCTGCTGCAGGTAGTCGATCAGGCAGTTAATACGTGCGTCACGGGTATCTTTCGGAACCGGCTGGGCGATGAACTGCGCCTGCCCGCCCTCGCGATGGGGCGGGACAATCATCCGACGGGCAATCTGGTTGGCGACGACGCTGCCAAAACGCTGGCGAATGATGTACAGGCAGCAGTCCAGCGCAGCCGCGGTACCGGCAGAGGTGATGATATTGCCGTCATCCACGTAGAGGGCATTGATATCCAGCTGGACGTTCGGAAAGAGCGACTGGAAATGATGTTCAAACTCCCAGTGGGTGGCGGCCCGTTTACCGTCGAGGATCCCCGCCCAGGCCAGCACAAACGACCCCAGACACAGGCCGACAATTTCCGCGCCGTTGTCTCTCGCCAACACCAGGCTGTCGAGCAGCGCCTGAGGCGGCCGTTCAAGGACGTGCTGCCAGTAGGGAACGACAACAATGTCTGCCTGCCCGATGGCGGTGTAATCCTGCGTGGCGTTGAGGGCAAACCCGTCTTTTGAGGTAAGCAACCCCGGCGTTTCGGCGCAGATCGTCACGTTAAAGCGCTTTTCGCCGGAGACCGAATCACCAAACAGAATGCAGGGAACGGAGTAGTGGAACGGGCTGAACCCGTCTACCGCGACAATCGCGACGTTGATTAGCGACATCTGTCTCTCCTTTCCCGTTAACGCACTCAGAATATAACGGTTTCGCCATCCTGGGGAATGCTCACCACATCGCTCACCTGGTTGGCTTCGACGTACTCACGCAGCGCGCTGCGGGTCAACAGGCAGTGGTTAATCGCCTCCATGTGGCTCGCGACGATTTTAGCCTGCGGCAGCAGGAAATGGACGTTAAGCACATCTTCCTGTCCCATAATAATGGGCCCAAAGCCGATGACGTGGGCATTACCGGCGTTCAGTACCACCACATCTGGCTGGTGTTTTTGCAGATCGGCTGCCACCTCTTCGCGCCAGATGGTATCCCCGGCAAGATAGAGCGTCTTCTCATCAGGATGACGCAGCACCACGCCACAGGCCTCGCCCAGCCGCTCCGCCAGTTCTGGCACGGCGTAAGCGCGGTCGGTCCCGTGCTGGCCGCCGTACGTTTTCGCAATCCGAACCTCCCCGAAGGTGGTCTCGTCGGTCATGATCGTCAGGTTGCTAAACCCCTGGCTGCGCAGCAGCGCGGCGTCACGATCGTTTTGCACGTAGATCGGTTTGTCTTTGGCGATCCGCTCTGCCGCGGTGCGATCCCAGTGATCGTCATGCGCCGTACCGGGAAAGCCCGGATAAGCGCCTTTCGGGGCCAGCATCGGGTCGATTAAAAGGCGTTTTCCGGCGTAGGTAATCAGCAGGGTGGCATTGCGAATTTGGGTAATGTTCATGGGCTATCCTCCGGTTGGTGTGATAAGGAGGATAGCCAGCCGTCACAATTGGTGCTGTGGGCTAAAGGGCGATTACCGATGGTATCGGGCCATTTTCATCACCGCGTTTTCTGCCGGCACCTTTACCAGCCCGGCACCGCCCCGCCGTTAAAGATCGTCTCTGCCGCTTTCGCCACTTCCGGTGACTGATAGGACTGGATAAACGCCTTCACGTTCTCCGCGTCTTTGTTGTCTTCGCGCGTCACCACGATGTTCACGTACGGCGAGTTTTTATCTTCAATAAAGACGCTGTCATGCACCGGCGACAGCCCGGTTTGCTGAATATAGGTGGTGCTGATGATGGCGACATCCACTTTCGGGTCATCCAGCACGCGCGGCAGCTGTGCCCCTTCCAGTTCCATGATTTTCAGCTGCTTAGGGTTGGCGATAATATCCAGCGCCGTCGGCAGCAGCCCGGTATCCGGCTTCAGGGTGATGAGCTTCTCTTTTTGCAGCAGCAGCAGCGCGCGGCCAAGGTTGGTCGGATCGTTTGGAATGGCGATAGTCGCCCCGTCCTTCAGGTCAGAGACGGATTTGATTTTGCGGGAATAGCCGGCCATCGGGAAAACAAAGGTGTTCGCCACGGCCACCAGCTTGTAGCCATGCGCCTTGTTATCTTCTGCAAGGAACGGGCGATGCTGGAAGACGTTGGCATCCAGCTCTCCCTGGTTAGTGGCATCGTTGGGCAATAGCGAGCCGCTGAAGCCGACCAGCTCCACGTCCAGGCCATATTTCTCTTTTGCCACCTTTTTAGCGACTTCCGCCACGTCCTGTTCAGCGCCGTTGATGACGCCCACTTTTATGTGTTTGGCATCGCTGCCACTTTGATCGCACCCTGCCAGCAGCAGGCCAGCGAGAACCAGAGCACCCAATCGACGTTTCACGAGAAAGTTCCTTTTGCTGAATGTTGTAGTGACTATATCGACAACGAGGCGGTGAAATAAAAAACGAAAAAGAATCAATAAGAAGGATAAGTTATATGCGGGTATGGCCGGGTGATGCTGCGCTTACCCGGCCTACGGATTCAGAGCTTAAAGGACTTTCGCCAAGTAATGTCGCTGCATGCCCGGGTACGGATAATCCTGCAAAGACATCTGCAACTGGTACCCCTGTTTTTCATAGAACGGACGCGCCTGGAAGCTGACGGTATCCACCAGCGCATGCTTGCAGCCTTTGCGTCTGGCTTCATCTTCCGCCGTTTTGATAAGCTGGCTGCCCACGCCGGTACCCCGCACGGTGTCGCTGACCCAGAGAAAATCGATATTCAGCCAGTCACCTTTACGCACCCCAATGAGCCCGCCGAGCATGACGCCTTTATCGTCTCGTACATAAACACCAATGTCGCCGCTAAAGTTTGTCAGATCGATAAACTGTCCGTTATAGGCTCTTAACCCCACAAATAGCTCTTCTTTTTCTGCGGGTGTTACATTATAAGTAATGCTCAGGTGCATATTTCTCTCCTTATTTTCCGCGCAATTTGAATATCTCACAGCTTAACCTTCATAAAAACTCCTAATTTCCTCCATTTTTTTAATACAGAAACATTCACTCAATAACTAAATAAAAAAAGCCTTTCCAATACGCACCCAAAACGTATACTGAGAACGATCATTCTCACTTTTACACGGTAGACGACGATGAGCACAAAGCTGGAAGAACGACAAAAACAACGTCAGGACGAAATCATCACCGCCGCGCGTCGCTGCTTTCGCGCCAGCGGATTTCACGCCGCCAGCATGTCGCAAATTGCCAGTGAGGCGAAGCTTAGCGTCGGGCAAATTTACCGTTATTTCAGTAACAAAGACGCGATTATTGAAGAGATGATCCGCCGCATTATCGACTCACGCATCGAAGGGATGCAGGACAAAACGGTGGTGGAAGGGATGCCGCAGGCGCTCGCCTGGCGTCAGACGCTCAACGAAGACGACGATGCGTTGATGCTCGAAATGTCTGCCGAGGCGACCCGTAACCCGCAGGTGGCGGCCATGCTGATCGCAGCCGATGCCCGGATGTTTACCAACGCCTGTGCGCACCTGAAAAAACAATTTCCCCATCTGAGCGATGAACATATTCGCTGCTGCGTGGAAATTACCGCGGTGATGATCGAAGGCACGATTTACCGTCGACTCACGCCTTTAAAAGTACCGTCAGAACAATTAGAGCCTATCTATCAGAATATTTTAAATATGCTTTTCTCTGCGAAGTAATCGCATGTGAATAATTAGCGGGAATAAGTAATTTCCCAACTTTACATTTCCGGCCTTGCCGGAGATGCGGTATCGCTGTGCCTTTAAATAGCCCCCCTCCCTGTTGATCCTTTAACAGGGCAGGCATCGTTCACCCTGGAAAAAGATTATGAAAACCATAACAACCTCCATCGCGGCATTACTCCTCCTGACCGGGTGCGATAATGCGCAAACATCTGCTCCCCAGCATCCTCTTCCGGATGTGGGGATTGTCACCCTCATGAGCCAGCCGGTCTCCGTCGTCAGCGAGCTCACGGGCCGCACCACCGCCGCCATGAGCGCCGAAGTGCGCCCGCAGGTGGGCGGCATTATTCAGAAGAGGTTGTTCACCGAAGGCGATACCGTGAAGGCCGGACAGGCGCTGTATCAAATTGACCCTTCCAGCTACCGCGCGGCGTTTGATGAAGCCGCCGCGGCGCTGAAACAGGCCCAGGCGCTGGTGCAGGCCGACTGCCAGAAAGCCCAGCGCTATGCGCAGCTGGTGAAAGACGACGGCGTGTCGCGTCAGGACGCAGAAGACGCGAAGTCCACCTGCGCGCAGGACAAGGCCAGCGTTGAATCAAAGAAGGCCGCGCAGGAGAGCGCGCGCATTAACCTCAACTGGACCACAGTCACCGCGCCGATTGCCGGACGCATCGGCATCTCCTCCGTCACCCCCGGCGCGCTGGTCACCGCCCAGCAGGATACCGCGCTCGCCACCATTCGCGGGCTGGACAGCATGTACGTCGACTTAACCCGTTCCAGCGCCGATCTGCTGCGTTTACGCAAGCAAACCCTTGCCACCAATAGCGATACGCTAAGCGTGTCGTTAATCCTCGAAGACGGCAGCACCTACAGCGAGAAAGGCCGCCTGGCGTTAACCGAAGTGGCGGTGGATGAATCAACCGGCTCGGTCACGCTGCGCGCCGTCTTCCCGAACCCGCAGCATCAGCTCCTGCCGGGCATGTTTGTCCGCGCCAGGGTAGATGAAGGCGTCATGAGCGACGCGATCCTCGCGCCGCAGCAGGGCATCACCCGTGACGCCAAAGGCACCGCCACCGCTCTGGTGGTCAATGCCAGCAACAAGGTCGAGCAGCGTCAGCTGGAAACGGGTGACACCTACGGCGACAAATGGCTGGTGCTGAGCGGGCTGAAGGCGGGCGACAGGCTGATTGTGGAAGGTACTGACAAAGTCACCGCCGGGCAGGAAGTGAAGGCCGAAGAGATGAAAGCCAACGGAGGAAACGCCTGATGTTTTCCCGTTTCTTCGTGCGTCGCCCGGTCTTTGCCTGGGTTATCGCTATTCTTATCATGCTCGCCGGGATGCTGGCCATCCGCACGCTGCCAGTCGCGCAGTACCCGGACGTTGCGCCGCCGTCGATCAAAATCTCCGCCACCTATACCGGTGCCTCCGCGCAGACGCTGGAAAACAGCGTGACGCAGGTGATCGAGCAGCAGCTGACCGGGCTGGATAACCTGCTCTACTTCACCTCCACCAGCAGCTCGGACGGATCGGTGAGCATTACCGTCACCTTCGAGCAGGGCACTGACCCGGACACCGCTCAGGTGCAGGTGCAGAACAAAGTCCAGCAGGCGGAATCGCGCCTGCCCACCGAGGTGCAGCAGTCCGGGATCACCGTCGAAAAATCCCAGAGCAACTTCCTGCTGATCATGGGCGTGTACGATAAAACCGACATCGCCAGCAGCTCGGATATTGCCGACTGGCTGGTGAGTAATATGCAGGATCCGCTGGCGCGCGTGGAAGGCGTCGGGAGCCTGCAGGTGTTCGGGGCGGAATACGCGATGCGCATCTGGCTCGACCCGGCGAAGCTGGCATCCTACTCGCTGATGCCGTCCGACGTGCAGAGCGCGATTGAAGCGCAGAACGTGCAGGTTTCCGCCGGTAAAATCGGCGCGCTGCCCTCGTCGAACGCCCAGCAGCTGACCGCCACCGTCCGCGCCCAGTCACGCCTGCAGACGGTGGATCAGTTTAAAAACATCATTGTGAAGAGCCAGTCCAACGGCGCGGTGGTGCGCATCAGCGATGTCGCCCGCGTGGAGATGGGCAGCGAAGATTATACCGCCACCGCGAAGCTCAACGGCCACCCGGCGGCGGGTATGGCAGTCATGCTCTCACCGGGTGCGAACGCGCTCAACACTGCGACGGCGGTGAAAGACAAGATTGCCGAGTTCAAAAAGTCGATGCCGGAAGGCTACGACGTGGCCTACCCGAAGGACAGCACCGAGTTCATCAAGATCTCCGTTGAGGACGTGATTCAGACCCTGTTCGAAGCCATTGTCCTCGTGGTGGTGGTGATGTACCTGTTCCTGCAAAACATCCGCGCGACGCTGATCCCCGCGTTGGCGGTACCTGTCGTTCTGCTGGGTACCTTCGGCGTGCTGGCGCTGTTCGGCTACTCCATCAATACCCTGACGCTGTTTGCGATGGTGCTGGCGATTGGGCTTTTGGTGGATGACGCCATCGTGGTGGTGGAAAACGTCGAGCGTATTATGCGCGACGAGGGGCTGCCCGCTCGGGAAGCCACCGAGAAATCGATGGGCGAAATCTCCGGCGCGCTGGTCGCCATTGCGCTGGTACTCTCTGCGGTATTCCTGCCGATGGCCTTCTTCGGCGGCTCCACCGGGGTGATTTACCGTCAGTTCTCGGTCACCATTATTTCGGCGATGTTCCTCTCCGTGGTGGTGGCGCTGACCCTGACGCCCGCACTCTGCGGCTCGATTCTGAGCCACACGACGCCGCACAAAAAGGGCTTCTTCGGCGCGTTTAACCGCTTCTACAGCAGGACCGAGCGCGGTTATCAGAACAAGGTGCTGCGCGCTCTGCGCCGTTCCGGCGGCATGCTGGTCATCTACGCCCTGCTCTGCGGCGCGATGGGCTTCGCCATGCTTAAGCTGCCGGGCAGCTTCCTGCCGACGGAAGACCAGGGCGAAATCATGGTGCAGTACACCCTGCCAGCTGGCGCGACGACGGTACGTACCGCCGAAGTCAGCCGCCAGGTGCGAGAGTGGTTCCTCACCAAAGAGAAAGCCAACACCAACGTGATCTTCACCATTGAAGGCTTCAGCTTCAGCGGCAGCGGCCAGAACGCCGGGATGGCGTTTGTCTCCCTGAAGAACTGGTCAGAGCGTAAAGGCGATGCAAACACAGCTCAGGCCATCGCCCTGCGTGCCACGCAGGAACTGAGCACCATCCGCGATGCGACCATCTTTGCGATGACGCCGCCTGCGGTGGACGGCCTGGGCCAGAGCAACGGTTTTACCTTTGAGCTGATGGCCAGCGGCGGCACCGACCGCGACGCGCTGCTGAAACTGCGTAACCAGCTGATTGGCGAAGCCAACCAGGACAGCTCGCTGCACGCCGTGCGCGCCAACGACCTGCCGCAGATGCCGCAGCTTCAGGTGGATATCGACAACAACAAGGCCGTGTCGCTGGGGCTGTCCCTGAGCGACGTCACCAACACCCTCTCCAGCGCCTGGGGCGGGACCTACGTGAACGACTTTATCGATCGCGGCCGCGTGAAAAAGGTCTACATCCAGGGCGACAGCGACTATCGCGCCGTGCCGTCCGATCTCAACAAATGGTATGTGCGCGGCAGCGACAGCACCATGACCCCGTTCTCCGCCTTCGCCACCACCCGCTGGGAGTATGGCCCGGAAAGCCTGGTGCGCTACAACGGCTCGGCGGCGTATGAGATACAGGGCGAAAACGCCAGCGGCGCGAGCTCCGGCACGGCGATGAGCAAAATGGAGCAGCTGGCAAACAGCCTGCCATCCGGCAGCACCTGGGCGTGGAGCGGTTTATCGTTGCAGGAAAAACTGGCGAGCGGTCAGGCAATTAGCCTCTATGCCCTTTCCATTCTCGTGGTATTCCTGTGCCTGGCGGCGCTGTATGAAAGCTGGTCGGTGCCGATTTCGGTCATCCTGGTGATCCCGCTTGGGGTGCTGGGTGCGGCGCTTGCCGCCTCCCTGCGCGGCCTGAGTAATGACGTCTACTTCCAGGTGGCGCTGCTCACCACTATTGGCCTGTCGTCGAAGAACGCCATCCTGATTGTCGAGTTTGCCGAAGCCAAAGTCGCAGAAGGTTACTCCCTGACGCGCGCCGCCCTGCGTGCCGCCCAGACGCGTCTGCGTCCCATCATCATGACGTCGCTGGCGTTTATCGCAGGGGTGACGCCGCTGGCCGTTGCAACCGGTGCCGGTGCCAACAGCCGCGTGGCAATTGGTACCGGCATTATCGGCGGAACGCTGGCCGCGACGCTGCTGGCGATCTTCTTCGTCCCTTTATTCTTTGTACTGGTGAAACGTCTGTTCTCCGGTAAACACGCGAACCGGAGGTCATAATGTTTCGTGTCACTGTTTTAGCGTTAGCCCTGCTGAGCGCAGGGTGTGTGTCGTTAGACCCTACCTATCAACGCCCGGACGCTCCCGTCCCGGCGACCTTGCCCGGCGCGCACGGCGAAGCCACCGCCGTGGTGAGCCAGTGGCAGCAGGTGATGAACGACGCGAGGCTGAAAAGCGTGGTGACGATGGCGCTGAACAGCAACCGCGACGTGCAAAAAGCGATCGCGGATATCGACGCCGCCCGCGCACAGTACGGTGAAACGCGCTCGTCCCTGTTTCCGACGGTGGACGCCGAGCTGAGCCACACCCGCAGCCGCACGCTGGCAAGCGGTGTTGCGACAAGCGACGAAGCCAACGGCGCGGTCTCCAGCTTCGAGCTGGATCTGTTTGGTCGCAACCAGAGCCTCTCCCGCGCCGCGCGTGAAACCTGGCTTGCCAGCGAGTTCACCGCGCAGAACACGCGCCTGACGATGGTTAGCGAGCTGACCACGGCCTGGGTGACGCTGGCGGCGGATAACAGCAACCTGGCGCTGGCGAAATCCACAATGGAGAGCGCGGCAAACTCGCTGAAGATTGTGAAGCGCCAGCAGGAAGTGGGCGTCGCGGCGGCTACGGACGTCAGTGAAGCGATGGCGGTTTACCAGCAGGCGCGCGCCAGCGTAGCAAGCTACCGGACGCTGGTGATGCAGGATAAAAATGCCCTCAATCTGCTGGCGGGCGATACGGTGCCGGAGAACCTGCTGCCCGGTACGCTGGAGAGCCTGAGCAACAACGCCATCACGCTGATCCCGGCGGGCGTCAGCTCCAGCGCGCTGCTGCGCCGCCCGGACATTCAGGAAGCGGAGCATAACCTGCTGAGCGCCAACGCCAATATCGGCGCGGCGCGCGCCAACTTCTTCCCGACCATTTCACTGACCGCCAGCGCGGGCGTCGGCAGCGACTCGCTCTCCTCCCTGTTCAGCCACGGGATGAAGGTCTGGTCATTCGCGCCGTCCATCACCCTGCCGCTGTTCAGCGGTGGCAACAATCTGGCGCAGCTGCGTTATGCAGAAGCCGAGAAAAAAGGGTTAATTGCGACCTATGAAAAAGCCATCCAGAGCGCGTTTAAAGACGTGGCCGACGCGCTGGCGCGCCGTGAAACGCTCAGCGAGCAGCTTGATGCCCAGCGAGAATACGTGGCGGCCGAGCAAAAAACGCTGGATGTGGCAACGCGCAGCTATAAGGCGGGCGCGGGGGATTATCTGACGGTACTGACTGCGCAGCGGTCGCTGTGGTCGGCGCAGGAATCGCTGATTGCGCTGCAGCAAACCGACCTGGAGAACCGCATCACGCTGTGGCAGTCGCTGGGCGGGGGGATCCAGTAACCTTATCGGTGGGCGATTCTCATGCGCAGAAAAGAGAAAATCATACTTTCGACTGGAATCGCTACACTGAATGTAACGATATATTTCATGGGAAGCCTGTGACGTCTAAAGGGGGTTGTTGATGAAAGCTGCGCACCTGGTCTGCCTGCTGGTTTGTCTGCTCTTCGCCGCGTTTGTCCATGCTCAGGAAAAGGACGATCCGGCGAAAGAGGCGCAGATTAAGCAACAGGTCCTGAAAGATATTAAGAAAACCTGTACGCCACAGAAAAAGCAGAGCGATAAGGCCTGGCAGGAGATGATTTTGTCGTCCGAGGCCAATCAGCTGCTGATCAAAAACGCCATCACCGCCGTGAAGCGCGACAACCTGGACGCCTACTGGGCTGCGGTTGGTCAGGTGGATTGTCTGGAAGATTATTGAGTTCTCGCCGGGTGGCGCTGCGCTTACCCGGCCTGGAAAATGTTTTAACGCTTCCGCACGTCCGGAATGATGAGATCCCCGCGCAGAACATAGGACCCGAGCATCTGCGTTTTCTCCGTCAGCCAGCTTACGATACGCGCCGCCATGGCATCCATGGAATATTCAATCGCCGGGATCACCGGAATACCCGGCAGGTGCAGCGATCCGGCCAGGCTAAAGACCATAATGTCGTCCGGTACGGATTTATTAAACGCCTGCAGCTGCGGGATCACCCGCTGGGCTTCCTGCTCGTCCGCCACCAGTAACGCGTTGAAGTTTAGCGTGGACGCGTTGTTGAGTAATTCCTGAAGCGCAACGGACGAGGAGGTCGCGTCCATAAAGACGAGGTTGCGATTAAAAGGCAGGAAATTTTTCTCCAGCGCGTGCTTATAGCCAAGCAGCACCTGGTCGGCAAACCCGCTGCCGTGGGGATGGATCAGCGCAATCTGGCGACGCCCCTGGCTGGTCAGATAGTTACAGGCGGTTTCGGCGGCAAAGGCGTGATCGAACTGAATGCTGTTGGAGTTATCAGCCTCCATGCAGTCCACCAGAATGACGTTTTCCATATCCACGTCCAGCGGGAAACGGGCGCCAATCACCAGAATGTCGTCACACAGGCCGCAGGAGAGTTCTTCAAGAGCATTCATCACTTCCGCTTTGCTATGGGCGAAGCGCAGCAGCAGGTGTTTTTGGTGCTGGCTGAGCTGTTTTTCCAGCGCGTAAAGATACCCGGTGGTCTGGTTAATGTTTTCCTGCGCGCAAATCACCCCAATGCAGCCCGTCGACTGGCTCAGCAGCGACTGGGCAATCACGTTAGGCCGGTAGTTCAGCTCATCCACCGCCTTCAGCACGGCCTGACGGCTGGCTTCCTTAACGCCACGTGACCCACTCAACACTCGCGATACCGTGGCTTTAGACACCCCGGCCAGACGTGATACATCATTGATTGTCGACATCTCTTTCCCCTAGCAGGCTAACCTCGCGCCTGCAAATTCCATAACCGCTACGGCTCACATTATAGCCAGAACGGAGTATATCCGTTTCCGTTTTTCATGGAAACCGATTTTCCGTTTCCACTCAAAATGATGTCAGAACAGCCAAATTATGTGACCCACATCCGGTTAATTAGCCTCATAAGCATTGGATCTTGATGGTTATCACAGTTCTGCTTTTTATAAATGGAAACCGGTTTCCGTATCATGTCCAATCATTCTCGCAATAACTATTTACATTTAGAGGATGGTTGTCGATGTTCAAGATTATGCTGTGTTGTTCTGCCGGGATGTCCACCAGCCTGCTGGTTAGCAAAATGGTCGATGTCGCGAAAGAACGTGGTTTGCCGGTGAAGATTGATGCGTACGGTGTTTCCGAATTTGATACGCAGTTTCCGCAATACCAGGTGGTACTTCTCGGACCGCAAGTGAAATACATGTTACAGACACTCTCAGACAAGGCGGCTACGAAAGGCATTCCGGTGCAGCCCATCGACATGATGGACTACGGCATGCAGCGTGGCGATAAAGTACTGGACTATGCTCTGTCGCTCATCGAAGCGGCACACTAAAAGGTGTTCACATGAGTTCGTTATATCAATCCATGGTCGCGGTGATTGAGCAGTCAATTACCCCGCTGGCCGCGAAGCTCGGCCAGCAAAAGTATGTGATTGCCATCCGCGACGGCTTTACCGCCGCGCTGCCGTTTATGATCATCGGCTCGTTTATGCTGGTGTTCATCTTCCCGCCGTTCTCGGCGGATACCACCAACAGCTTCGCCCGCGGCTGGCTGGATTTCTCCCAGACCTACCGCGAACAGCTGATGCTGCCGTTTAACCTCAGCATGGGCGTGATGACCTTCTTCATTTCGGTGGGGATTGGGGCGAGCCTGGGGCGTCAGTTTAACCTCGACCCAGTGATGTCCGGCCTGCTGGCCTTTATGGCCTTCCTGCTGGTCGCCGCGCCGTATGCCGACGGTAAAATCTCGACCCAGTATCTCTCCGGTCAGGGCATCTTTACCGCGCTTATCACCGCGATTTACGCCACCCGCGTCTATGCGTGGCTGAAGCAGAACAACGTGACCATCCGCCTGCCGAAGGAAGTGCCCACCGGCGTGGCGCGTTCGTTTGAGATCCTGATCCCGGTGATGGTGGTGATCGGTACGCTGCACCCGCTGAACCTGTTCATTGAAGCGCAGACCGGAATGATCATCCCGCAGGCGATCATGCACCTGCTGGAGCCGCTGGTATCCGCATCCGACTCCCTGCCCGCGATACTGCTCTCCGTGCTGCTGTGCCAGATCTTCTGGTTTGCCGGTATTCACGGCTCGCTGATTGTCACCGGCATCATGAACCCATTCTGGATGGCGAACCTCTCCGCAAACCAGGCGGCGCTCGCCGCAGGCGCGGCGCTGCCGCACGTTTACCTGCAGGGCTTCTGGGATCACTACCTGCTGATTGGCGGCGTAGGCTCCACGCTGCCGCTGGCGTTCCTGCTGCTGCGCAGCCGCGCCACGCACCTGCGCACCATCGGTAAAATGGGCATTGTGCCGAGCTTCTTTAACATCAATGAGCCGATTCTGTTCGGCGCGCCGATCATCATGAACCCGATGCTGTTTATCCCGTTCGTGTTTGTTCCGCTGGTCAATGCCTGCCTGGCGTACGGCGCAACGAAGCTCGGCTGGCTGGCTCAGGTGGTGTCATTAACCCCGTGGACCACCCCCGCGCCGATTGGTGCCTCATGGGCGGCAAACTGGGCGCTGAGCCCGGTGGTGATGTGCCTGGTCTGCATGGTGATGTCCGCGCTGATGTACCTGCCGTTCCTGCGCGCCTATGAGCGTACGCTGATTAAAAACGAAGAGCAAAAAGCCCAGGCTGCAACCGTCGGTACCGCTGAAGCCGCAAGCAATTAAGTCAAAGAGGAAAGGACATGAAATACGCATTTCCCGATAACTTCTGGTGGGGCAGCGCAAGCTCCGCTCTCCAGACCGAAGGGGCAAGAGAGGGGGAAACCACATGGGATTACTGGTTTGCCCGCGAGCCGAACCGTTTTCACAACGGCGTGGGGCCGCAGCATACCTCCACGTTTTATCAAAACTGGAAAACGGACATTCAGCTGTTAAAGCAGCTGAACCACAACAGCTTTCGTACCTCGATTAGCTGGGCACGCCTGATCCCCGACGGTATCGGTGAAGTGAACCCGGAAGCGGTCGATTTTTACAATCAGGTCATTGATGAGCTGAATGAACAGGGCATCACGCCGTTTATCACCCTGTTCCATTTCGACATGCCGATGGCGATGCAGGAGATCGGCGGCTGGGAAAACCGTGACGTGGTGGACGCTTACGCCCGCTATGCGCAGATCTGCTTCGAGCTGTTCGGCGACCGCGTACTGCACTGGTTTACCTTCAACGAGCCCATCGTCCCGGTGGAGGGCGGTTATCTGTACGACTTCCACTATCCCAACGTGGTGGATTTTCGTCGGGCCGCCACCGTGGCGTATCACACCGTGCTGGCCCACGCGAAGGCCGTTCAGGCTTACCGCGCCGGACATTACGCGGGTGAGATCGGCATCGTGCTGAACCTGACGCCGTCCTACCCGCGCTCGCAGAACCCGGCGGACGTGAAGGCGGCTCACATCGCGGACCTGATGTTTAACCGCAGCTTCCTTGACCCGGTACTGCGCGGGGAGTATCCGGCCGACCTGGTGGCGTTGCTGAAATCCTACGATCAGTTGCCCGCCTGCAAGCCGGAAGACGGCTTCCTGATTGCGGAAGGGAAAATCGACCTGCTCGGCGTGAACTACTATCAGCCGCGCCGCGTGAAGTGTCGCGACAGCGCGGTGAACCCGCAGGCGCCGTTTATGCCGGAGTGGTTCTTTGATAACTACGAGATGCCGGGCCGCAAGATGAATCCGTACCGCGGCTGGGAAATCTACGAGCCGGGTATTTACGATATTCTGGTTAACCTGCGCGACAATTACGGCAACCCTCGCTGCTTTATTTCTGAAAACGGCATGGGCGTCGAAAATGAACAGCGCTTTATTGAAAATGGCCAGATTAACGATCAATACCGCATAGAGTTTATTTCTGAGCATTTAACGTGGCTGCACAAAGGGATTAGCGAAGGGTGCAATTGCCTTGGCTACCATATGTGGACATTTATTGATAACTGGTCGTGGTGTAATGCCTATAAAAATCGCTACGGATTTATTCAGCTCGATTTAGAGACGCAGCAGCGCACCATTAAGAAAAGCGGAGAGTGGTTTGCCGCCACCGCCTTAAATAATAGTTTTGAAAAAGAGTAATAATGATGATCGCACTAGAAGAAGCCGTAATGGAAATTATCGTCAACGCCGGACAGTCCCGCAGCCTGTGCTTTGAAGCGCTGCACGCGGCGCGTCAGGGCAACTTTGACGAGGCCAAAAGCCTGCTGCACGAAGCCGACGGCTACGCGCGCCAGGCGCACAAGATGCAGACCAAACTGATCGAGCAGGATGCGGGCGAAGGCCGCCAGCCGATGACGTTAATCATGGTGCACGCGCAGGATCATTTAATGAATTCCTTATTAGCGCGTGAATTGTCTGAAGAAATTATTCATTTATATCAGAGATAGTCTATGGCGAAATAAAGTTAATGTAATACCTCTGTACCCTAAATAGAGATCCACTTGTTCTGATGATAGCGACATACTCTGTCAGATCGGAGCGGGATGGTTATTGTCTGAATAAAATTAAACTATATTGAGATAACCATGAATACGATTAAAAAACTTCCATTAACCATGGCGGTTATCGCCGCGCTTTGCCCAATTTCCGTACTCGCACAAGAATTTACCCAGGAGCAAATCGACGCCATTGTGGCGAAAGCGGTAGATAAAGCTCTGGCCGAGCGTCAGGCCAAAATGGATGCGGCGGTTGCGAAAAAAGCGGACGTGGTGACCGAGCCGCAAAGCGCGGCACAATCCCCGGATATGGCGATCCCGTTCGGGATTAAATTCACCGGCTACGCCCGCTACGGCGCGCACTTCCAGGCCGCCGATCAGAAATACGTGGCGGTGGACGGCTCCTACAACGGCGCGTCCGCGATTGGTCGTCTGGGTAACGAAGGTAACGGCGGGGAATTCCAGCTCTCCAAGGCCTTCAAAGGGGACAACGGCGCCATCTGGGACATCAACGTGATGATCGACCACTGGGGCGACGAGGTTAACCTGAAAAAAGCCTACGCGGGGGTGACCAACATTATGGCCTCCAACCCAAATGCCTACTTCTGGGCCGGTCGTGACTTCCACCAGCGTCCGCAGCAGGGCATCAACGATTACTTCTGGATGAACCACGACGGCCAGGGCGCCGGCGTGAAGAACTTCGACATCGGCGGCGTGCAGTTTGACGTGGCTGCCGTGGCGGCAGTCGAATCCTGTAGTCCGGAAGTGATGGAAGACGAAGCGAACCCGTCGCGCATCACCTGTACCGGCGGTTCCGGCACGGGCGACAAGGGCAACTACGCCGCGACCTCCAAAATCCACGGCATGAAGCTCGGCCCGATCGACATGGAGCTGTACGCCAACTACGGCTTTGATTCGAAAGCGGTTGAAAGCGACGAACGCCTGAACGCCTGGCAGGGCGGCGTGGTGCTGAGCCACACCAACGACAGCGGCGTGAACAAGGTGATAGCCCGCTACTCCGATAACGCGGACAACAGCGTGTTCAACAAAACCGAAGATCTGACCACGGTCTACGCCAGCTTCGAAGGGCTGTATAAATTCACCCAGGCCACGCAGGTGGAGTACATCCTCGCCTTCCACGACTACGACAACAGCCGCGATAAGACCGACAACCGCAAGAACTACAACGCCATCGTGCGCCCAATGCACTGGTGGAACGACGTTCACTCCACCTGGCTGGAAGCAGGCTGGCAGCACGTTGACTACGATAACGGCGGCGACAACAAGGGCTGGAAGCTGACCCTGTCGCAGAACATGTCTATCGCCATGGGGCCTGAGTTCCGTCCGATGCTGCGCTTCTACGTCACCGGCGGCAAGGTGGATAATGAACGCACCGCGCGCGTGAACAATACCAAAGACGAGACGCTCGACGACTTCAACGTCGGCGCGATGTGGGAGGCGTGGTTCTAAGGTCAACAACATGCCGGGTGGCGCTACGCTTACCCGGCCTACGGTTTTCCCCCTCTCCCCGTGGGAGAGGGCCGGGGTGAGGGCATCAGGCCGCACACAACCATGCTATGCTGTTGGCCAATTAACGACAACATAGCAGGGGAGAAAATGGGTTCCACACGTAAAGGGATGCTGAACGTCCTGATCGCCGCCGTTTTATGGGGCAGTTCCGGAGTTTGCGCGCAGTACATCATGGAGAAAAGCCACATTTCTTCGCCTTACCTGACCATGGTTCGCCTGCTGTTTACCGGCGTGATCCTGCTGACGCTCTCCTTCGTTCACGGCGACAAGATTTTCTCGATCATCAAGCATCGTAAAGACGCCCTCAGTCTGCTGTTTTTCTCGCTGGTCGGCGCGCTCACCGTGCAGCTCACCTTCCTGCTGACGATTGAAAAATCCAACGCCGCTACGGCGACCGTGCTCCAGTTCCTGTCGCCGACCATCATTGTGGCGTGGTTCGCCCTGGCGCGGAAAACGCGTCCCGGCGTGTTTGTCCTGTCAGCGATTTTTACGTCGTTGATCGGCACTTTCCTGCTGGTGACCCACGGCGACCCAACCTCGCTCTCCATCTCCCCTGCCGCGCTGTTCTTCGGCATCGCCTCGGCGTTTGCCGCCGCGTTTTACACCACCTATCCGTCAGCGCTGATTGCCCGCTACGGCACGCTGCCGATTGTCGGCTGGAGCATGTTGATTGCCGGGTTAATGCTGACGCCGTTCTACGCCGGGCGCGGCACCACTTTCGTGATTGACGGCGGCCTGCTGCTGGCGTTTTTCTACCTGGTGGTGATCGGCACGGCGCTGACGTTCAGCCTGTACCTGAAGGGCGCGCAGATGATCGGCGGGCCGAAGGCGAGCATTCTGAGCTGCGCCGAGCCGCTGAGCAGCGCGTTGCTGTCGGTGATATTGCTGGGCGTGGCGTTCACCCTGCCGGACTGGCTGGGGACGCTGCTGATTGTGTCGTCGGTGGTGCTGATTTCGATGGATTCGCGTAGAAGGGTTAAGGCATCGGCGTAGCCTGATGCCCTTACCCCAACCCTCTCCCACGGGAGAGGGAGAAAAACACTACTTCGCCTTAACCTTCCCCGCCACCAGCAGCGCGGTCAGCAGCATCAGCGTGCCGGAAATCACCAGCGGTGACGTCAGCCCCAGATGGTCGAGCGCCACGCCGCCAATGGCCGCACCGCAGGTGTTCGCCAGCTGGATCACCGCCACCTGAATCGACCCGGCTTTTTCCGCCTGATCGGCAAGCGTTCGGGTGATCCACGTCGACCAGCCCACCGGCACCAGCGCAAAGGCAAAGCCCCAGATAATCGCAATCGCCGAGGCAACCCACTTGTCGCTACCCCACAGAATCAGCACCGTGGCACTCACCGCCAGCAGCAACGGCGCACCCGCCAGCGCCACCTTCAGGGAGCGCTTCAGGAACTGGGACGACAGCGACGTGCCGATAAAGCTGGCGATACCGAAGCTCAGCAGCACCAGCGTCAGGCCGTCCACGTCAAAGCCCGCCATGGTCATAAACACCGGGCGGATGTAGGTGAAAAAGGCAAACTGCCCGGCAAAGGCCATAAAGATGGCGGTCATCCCCGCCAGCACGCCCGGACGCTTGAGCAGCGCGAACATGTTCTGTTTGTGGTGCGCCGCTTCGCCCGGCAGGGACGGCAGCGCCTTCCACACCCAGATAATGCAGAGCACACCCATCACTGCCGCCGCGTTAAAGACGTTACGCCAGCCGATAATCCCACCAAGGAAGCTGCCCAGCGGCGCGGCAATCACCAGCGCAATAGAGACCGCGCCGAAGATAACGGACAGCGCTTTTGGCACGGTGCGCGCGGGCACCAGGCGCATGGTCAGCGAGGCCGACATCGCCCAGAAGCCGCCTAATCCCAGCCCCAAACAGGCGCGACCGAGCAGCAGCAGAGTGAAGCTTTCCGCGAAAGAGACCAGCAGGCAGGAGAGCGTCAGCAGCACGCTGAACAGAATGACCACTTTGCGGCGATCAATCGCGCCAATCACCTGAGTGATAAACAGGCTGGCGAACATCGCCACAAAGGCGGTGACGGTAACGGACTGCCCCGCCACGCCTTCGGAAATGCCCAGATCCTGCGCCATCGGCGTCAGCAGGCTCACCGGCAGAAACTCAACGGTAATCAGGCAGGCGACGCAGAACGCCACGGAGAAAACCGCCGACCAGTTGGGGCGCGACACCTCTTTGGTCTGCGGTCTGATTGTGGGCTGGATATGTTCTGTCATAGCGTCACCTGAAGATAAAAACGTGCGGAAAAGTCGCGCAGTTTATCATCAAAAGTGTGACGAATTTAACGTTTAGACAACTTTTGTCGTTTTTAATAATTCGGAAGGCAGATCGGCGGTGACTGATACCTTTTCAGCATAACGAAAATGAAAATTCAGTAACCACAATTGAGGTGAAACAATCATAGCGTCTGAAAAGGAGAAACTATGAAAACACGTACTTTATCTCAAAATCTTACCGTCAGTGCCGTCGGCTACGGTGCCATGGGTCTGAGTGAATTTTATGGCCAGACTGATGACAAAGGTTCACTGCAGGTATTGCATAACCTCATCGATCTGAACGTGACGTTTATTGATACCGCAAATTTATATGGCCGTGGCCATAATGAAAGGCTAATCGGTCACTTTCTTGCCGGGCTGGATAAAAACACTCGCGACCAGTTCAAAATCGCCACGAAGTGCGGCATCGATCGCTCTCCTGACGAGTCCTACGCCCGCACCATCAACAATACGCCGGACTATATCATCCGCTGCTGTAACGAATCCCTTAAGCGGCTTGGCGTGGAGCGAATCGACCTCTTTTATCTTCACAGAGTGAGCAACGCAACCCCGATCGAAGAGAGTATGGATTGTCTGCGCACCCTTGTTAAAGAGGGCAAGATCAACCACATCGGCCTTTGCGAAGTGTCGGCTTCAACGCTGCAACGGGCGCATGCGGTGCATCCGGTCACCGCATTGCAAACAGAATATTCTCTGTGGACACGAGACATCGAGGAAAACATTTTGCCGGTCGTGAAAGCGCTAGGTATCGGCCTGGTGCCCTACTCACCTCTTGGCAGAGGCTTCCTGACGGGAAAATACCTGAACAACAACGATTTTGCAGAAGGTGATTTCCGCAAGAATAACGAACGATTTGTTCAGTCCAGCCTCGATCATAATCGCCAGTTGCTCGATATCATTACCCCGCTGGCGACAAAATACGGCTGTACCGCAGGTCAGATTGCGCTTGCCTGGCTGTTAGCACAATACGATCGGCTGGTTCCCATTCCGGGTACTAAGCACGTCAGCTATCTGGCCGAGAACGCGCGCGCTGCCGATATTGTGCTTGAGAAGAGCGATATCGAATCGTTGAACAACCTTCATCGCCGGGTAGCGATTAAAGGCGATCGTTATTCTGCCGAGGGTATGAAGGGCGTGAATGCCTGATACGGCATCTTGGAAATAAAAAAACCGGGTTTCCCCGGTTTTTTTATTTCTACGGAAACGCCGTTAGCGATAAACGCTCAACGCGACGCCTTCCCCGCCGCCAACGCACAGTGCGGCAACGCCACGCCTGGCATCATTACGGATCAGGGAATGAACCAGCGTCACCAAAATTCGGCAGCCGGATGCACCTACCGCATGCCCAAGCGCGATTGCCCCGCCGTATGGATTGATACGATCCGGGGAAATCCCGGCCCGCTGAATCACGGCCAGCGCCTGGGCGGCAAACGCTTCGTTGGATTCGAGATGATCCACATCCTCAGGCTTCCATCCCGAGCGGGAAAGACAGTCGGCAATGGCCTGAATCGGGGCTGCACCCATTAATGCCGGCTGGATACCGGAATTGGAAAATACGCCCAGCGATGCCAGAACTGGCAAACCACGTGCTTCGGCAGTCTCACGCGTACAAAGCAGGACCGCCGCGGCACCGTCATTCAACGATGAAGCATTTCCCGCCGTCACCGTACCCTCTTTTCGGAAGACAGGCTTCAGTTTCGTCAATTTTTCGATACTGGTTGCACGGGGTCCTTCATCCCTCTCCACGCTTATCGTTTCACCTTTTCGCGTCTGCCATTCAACCGGGACAATTTCACGCTCAAAAATGCCACGCGCCTGCGCTTCAAGCGCTTTGTGGTGAGAGACAAGGGCATATTCATCCTGCATTTCGCGGCTGATACCAAACTCCGTCGCAACATTCTCTGCAGTGATACCCATGTGATAATCGTTGAAGGCATCCCAGAGCCCGTCAGAAACCAGGCTATCTTTGAGAGTAATATTACCCAGCCGCGTTCCGCTACGCGACGTCGTGGCGATATGCGGCGCGTTGGACATACTCTCCTGACCACCGGCGATAACAAACTCAGCCTCCCCCGTCTGCAGCGCCTGCATGCCAAGATGGACCGCCTTAAGCCCGGACCCGCACACTTTGTTTACCGTCAGACATTGCGTATCTACGGGCAATCCAGCATTCAGTGCCGACTGTCGGGCCGGGTTCTGGCCGCACCCCGCAGTAAGAACCTGTCCCATAATGACCTGAGAGATATCACTGGCTTCTACGCCAGATTCTTTCAGGAGCGCCTGAATAACGCGGCTTCCCAGATCAGAGGCTGAATGCTCCGCAAGCGCGCCCTGAAATGCGCCCGTCGCCGTGCGGCGGGCTGCAATAATAACAATCTCGCTCATGCGTCACTTCCCTTCAGTCCTGGCAAAGTATGGCCCGTCGCGGCCATTGCCGCGCGGTATGCAGTAAGACCATTCATGCAGGCGGGAACGCCAGCATATACCGCCATCTGTATCACAATTTCAAGCAGCTCTTCCGGCGTCACGCCGGTATTCAGCGCGCCTCGCATATGCAGTTCTAGCTGCGGCATGGCATTACCCAGCGTCACAAGCGAGGCGACGGTCAACATTTCGCGCGTTTTGAGATCCAGTCCCGGACGACCCACCACATCCCCGAACGCATAGTCGGTAATCAGGGCGGGCAGCCCCGGGTCCAGCTCGCTCAGGCGGCGGGTGACTTTATCCGCGAGCCCCGCTTCAAGACGGTCCATAATCTCTCTGCCATAGCGCGTGCGGTCATTAATTTGACTCATAAGATTTCTCCATACGGGATTGTTTTGCGGTCAACGTTGCCGGAATAACCGCGACAAGCAGAACGGACAGACCGATGGCCGTACCGGCGACGATATACAGGAGCGGCATTGAAAATGATGAAACCATCCAGGCACCGACTGACGCACCGATACCAATGGCGGTATTGAAAAATGAAACGTAGATTGCGGAGGCCGGGAAGGCTTTATCCTCTGCCATACGTAAAACCCACGTCTGGAAACCGACAAATATTCCTGATACGGCGACACCCCAGACAACCATACTGGTAAATATCAACGCAGCAGAGAGCGAGGAACCAGACAGGCCCAGGAACAGCAGCACTGCACAGATCAGCAGTACAGACAAAGAGACCGTCAGCTTGAGATACTTATCAATCAACACGCCGGTCAGGAAATTACCTGCCAGACCCGCGATGCCGTAAACAAAAAGCACAGCAGGAATAATGGTGGTGGACAGTAAACTCTGCGTGTGTAGCCAGGGTTCAATGTACGTAAAGGCAGCAAAGTGAGCCGTCACAGCCAGCAAGGTTGCTGAGTAAATTTTCCATAATGTTGACGATTTCAGCACGCCTTTAAGCGCATCCAGCCCGAGCGCACTTTTGCTGGTAATCCTGGGAACAAGAACGCTAATACCCACAAAGGCAATTACGCTCAGCGCGGCCATCAGCCAAAATGCCTGCCGCCAGCCGAAGTGAATACCAATATAGTTGGATACCGGTACGCCAAAAACGCTTGCTGCGGAAACACCACCAAATACGATTGACGTCGCCGCCCCTATATATCTGGCAGGGACCATAGCCACCGCCGTTGCGCCGATCATCGCCCAGAATGCGCCGTGAGCGAGCGCTCCCAGTACGCGGGCGCTAAGCAGCATGCTATAGACGTTTACCGTTGCAGCCATAACGTTAGAGATCAGAAGTACCACAGTGAGCACAAGTAAAAGCCGCTTCTTAGCCACATTCCCTAAAAAGACGGAGGCAAACAGCGCACTCAACGCCCCCACCCAGGCATAAAGCGACACGGTCATGCCCACCGCAGATTCCGAAGACTGTAGCCCCTCTGCGATTGGCGTTAATAATCCGACTGGCGCCAGTTCGGTGGTGACAATAGTAAAGGTTGAAATAGCCAGAATGAATAAAGCAAGCCATGACCTTAACGTCATATTCTGCGGAGTGAGTTCTGAAGTCATACTACTTACCTCAATAAGGATTTAAATAATGTGCCAATTTTTTTCAGTTGCATATCTGGTAAGCGCGGAATGCTCTCCCACACAGACGGGATGGCCAGTGACTTCCAGCATTGGAATATCCGAAAGATCGTCGCCGTAGGCATAACAATCCACGGGGTTAATCTCTTTATCATCGCAAAAGGCGATAAGCGCGTCTTTTTTACCTGTTCCAATTGTTTGAGGCAGGCCGATTTCACCCGTCAACTCACCTGCGTCATTTATTATCACCGGCGCACAGAGTACTTCCGTTACTCCAAGATATTTTGCAATGGGTGAAAGAATAGGAAGCATAGAGCCCGATATAAATACGGTATACATGTTCTGGTTCTGATGTTTTTTAAGGGCTGAAACAGCACTCTCAATAAAAAACTCGCTTTCCAGCTTACGCCTGAACCACTTCTCACCCATTTCTTCCAGATAACGACAAGACACACCTTTAAACTGACGATAATAATCTCTGTTCAGGGCTTCCCTTGGCACGCCGTTTTTCACGTCGGTGCGAAAACGAGACATATAGCGTTGAAGACGATCGTTTTGATTATTTTCCCTGCACCAGAAATCATAGAAATCAAACATGCTTTTAATATTTATAAGCGTTTCATCAACATCAAAAAAAGCGGCATGTTTACGCAAACTTTATTCCTCGTAGTTTTTTCTTCGACTCTTAACCGGAAAATCTCTATCCGTACCAGACACGCCTGCATCCGCCCAGCGGGAAGGCGCAATTTCAGAAACCACCACGGAAATTTTATCCAGCGGCGCACCCGTGTTTTTGTGAACGGCAAATGTAATATCTTCCTGGAGTCTGATGATTTGATTTTCATCTTTCGCAGGCCAGGTCATAACATGAACAAATGGCATATTTTTCTCACTCTATAGTTGTAAATTCATCGAAGGAACGGCCTTTGAGTTTTAAATGGGCATGGATATCGCCTCCAAGACCATAAAAGCCAATTGCCCCGCCGTAGCTCTGACGCGAGCTCATATAAAGTACGACTACGTTAATAATTCTGTTTCCTTTCCTCGCCGGAGCCGGGAAAGGATCGGTTAACTCTGCCCAATATTCGGCATTACCTTCGCTATCGGTTATAAATACGTTGGGTATTCCCAGCGGACCTGGCCTGCTCGGATCCTCCGAGGCTAGATCGTTTTCCCTGAGACTCATCACGGTGTAAACGCTATCCGGAACAAGGCTCCGGAACGAAAACGTGAACCGGGCTCGTTTCTTATCTTCGGACAATGTGACCTCAAAGGAGCCCTCTGCCTCGAGCCAGGCAGCGAGGGTCACTGGCTCGATCTCTCGCTTTCCATCGCTGCTGCGATAATCCGCGATATAGCCTTCATGAAGTGGCAGGCCAGGCCTTATTTCATTATTGGCCTGTGGCCGCTGTTCTGGTGCGAAAATCATCCGATAGTTGTTCATCGGAATGGGTAAAGGAAGAGTATGAAGAATGATGTCCTTCAACGCGTCCTGAGGCATCTTTTCCAGATCGCACAGAATGTTATAGGGTGCGACTTCCCCAAATGCCGGAAGCGGGCTGTCCGGAGAGACAATGACGCTTCGCCACTGCAGTCCGTTATCCCCTGGCACCATGCCAACCACGACAAAATTACCCTTCCCGTCCATGACCTCCGCAGGGGGGTAAAGCGGCCCCTGCGTGGTCGCAGCCAGACGGTATTTCTGGCTACGTAATTCAGGCATGCGTTACCCCCTGAGTCACCCCTTGCTGCTCAATAAGGGTCGCCTGCATGGCAACCTCAGCCAGAGATTTCTCTTTCTCTGTAATCAGGGCGGAAGGATAGACGGTGAACGAGACATCCATTGTCGCGCAAAGCGTTTGGTGCTGAGTGACGCGAACCTGAGCCTTGAAACGTCCCCGGCGGTCGTTAATATCTTTTTCAAGAAATTCAAAGTGGACCAGCGCCGGTAAAGGGAACAGGAAACTGGCGAAATTGATTGCCATGCTATTAATGACGTAATAGCGTCCACTTTCCTGTGGGTAAATAAATTCTTCGGTGACACCGATAAAGGCCTGTCGGCTGGCTTCAACCAGGAGCATTCCCTGAATATGCTGCCCCGTCTGATGATCCGCCATCAATTCGCAACGCTCATCGATTAACAGCGGCATCGCATAAAGATCGTGGTTATGCTCAGCTTGTTCCGCAGGTCCTATAAGTACATTCTGTTCCAGTCTTTTATGGCAATAAGCATTTTTTTTGTCGCTAACCAGTTTTTCCAGAGAGCACATTTTTAACTTATTACCATGAATCGCATTTCTTGCCTGGTTTGAAATTACCTTTCCGGCAAAATCCTTGCGCACGCCCTGCCCAACAATAATTTCATGTTCTTTATCAATGATATTCGCAGGGATTTGAGTCAATAATTCTAGCTGAGATATAGTCAGTACATCTTTACCATTGGCAAATTCATTAAATTTATCGCCAACAACTACCAACTTTTTACAGTTCATTCATTGTCCCTCAACAACAGCAAGCACGATAGATACGTGTATAAAGGCCGTCATTACCGCCAGTAATAAAGTTATCGCCGGCCTGTTGAATGATTTCCTGATAACGCGCATTGGTAAATGCTTCTTTATATGCTGCTTTATCACCGTTGAATGAGGAGATAAACATTACACCCGGAACGCCGCTGATCAGTGAATGAAATGCTTCGAAACTTTCAATCTTATCTTTGTTATCTCTTACAACATTAAAAATGGTTTCATCGCGCCACTGACGGTACTGCTGATAGTTATGCGCAGGCACTTCGACGTGTCGGAGTTGAATATAATTTGATTGTGGCAAGCTATTTTTATTATCAATTGGGGATTCAACAAACTTAAGCAGTTCGCGACGGATATCGGCAGAAAGAACTTCAGAGAAACGATGGAACATGGATTCCATTTCACTTTCAACCCATGCAATTTCTTTAATATCGTTGAATGCGCGTAATTCCAGCAATTCATTAACGCCGTTTTCTTCACAGGTATAGTAGCGAACGTTTTCATTGCTTTTTAAGGAAGTAAATTCTTTTTCAGAAAAAGTGTTTTTTAATGGGAAGCGTGATACCAGTACATATTTGGACGACATAATTACTCCGAGTATTGATTAAGTGAGGATTCGGATAGAAATTTATCAATACAGGAAACTATTGGAATTGTTAAATTTGTAATATATTTTTTGTATTACTGTTAAAACGGGTTTTGCTGCCAGCATTTAGCGTGTAATATCGAAATGGAAAAAAGACGAAATACCTTTTCGCATTTAGGACCCACGTATGGCTACAGCAGAACATTTAATCAGCAATAACCTGCCCAGTATCAAACAATTACAATGCTTTCTCGCTGTTGCACATGAACTGAACTTTCGTAAGGCTGCCGAACGTCTGCGCATGACTCAACCGCCTCTGACGCGTCAGATAAAATGCCTTGAAGCGGTGTTGAAACGTCAGTTGTTCAGTCGCAGTACGCATGACGTTAGCCTCACTGAAGCAGGCCGAGCGCTGGTCGTTCAGGCAGAAAAAATACTCAAAGACATCAGCATCTTAAAAGAAGATCCTCACTCTTCAGAAACGAATCTGCGCATCGGTCTCACGCGCACGCTTAATTTTGAATATATTGAACCTGTAAATACCCAGCTTCAAAAAATGAACGCCGGAGATGACGTTGAAACGCCCGACCTGACGTCAGCACAGCTGCTGCAAAGCTTGTCTAAAAATATGCTGGATCTGGTGCTGACCGGGGAAAAAGGAACGGGTCATGAAGACATTGTTCAATACCGCTGGGTCTGCCAGGAACCGTTGCTCATCGCAATGCCTTCTTTACATCCTGCCAGTCTGAAAGAGAAAGTCTCGCTGGAAGACATTAGCGATCTTCCACTTTTTTGGTTTTCGAGAAGCGCTAATCCGTCATTCTATGATAAATGCGAAAGCTACTTTGACACGCTGAAAACGCCGCTGAAGCGTATTAAAGAGCCGGATGATTCCCTCGTGATGCTAAGCCGTATCGCAAGAGGGAAAGGGTTTGCGCTGCTGCCTCAGTCAAAATGCACCTTCAATCAGGAGGGGCTATGCTATCGCGAACTAACGGACGATGAGGCAAAGAGATTAAATATTGATATCTATGCCGCAACTCGCCTCAATGAAAACAGAGAGGAGATCCTGAACGCTCAGAATATCTTGTGCGGCAAAAAGGCTTAATGCAGATAAAACACACCTTCTTCCGGCAGAAATAGCTGGTTATAGCGCAGCTGGAAGGCGTTCAGCTCCTGCGGATCGGGCTCCATTTCGCGCATAAAGCCAAGTGCCAGACGAATTTGCGCATCGGTAATGGGTGCGGCAAGGCGGGCTTTACGCAGCATACGGTGCCAGGTATGCAGATTCTCTTCGCTACCGTCGACAATGCAGACCTGCCAGATGAGCAGCACCTGCGCGGCGTTTTGCAGATGCGCCTCGTCAGGCCGCTCAAGGTAGCGGATAAATTCATTGCCCGGTGTTTTACCGAACTGGTCAATCATCGACTCGATTGGCATCGGGGTAATCCCCAGCCGTTCGCTTAAACGTTTGATGGCGCGGCGGGAATCTGAGGTCAGGACACGAAATCCCACCACAAACACCACGGCAAGCGTTGCCAGCATTATCCAGACCATGCGTTCTCCTTAGACTAGCCGCTCATCATAGCGGGAAACGCAGCGTGTCGACAGCGGGTACGGCCAGAATAGTGAACCGAAAAAAGCTGGATAAATGCGATGAAAGCAATCCCGCGCAGGCGTGGCTGCGCGGGCTGTTGCTGGAGACCCGTCAGCGCGCCTGAAGCCCCTTCAACAGCGCCTCGTGAAAGCGTGCGGGATCCTGCATCTGCGGCGCGTGGCCCATGTCGTTAAACTCCACCAGCGTCGCGTGCGGGATGCGCTTCGCCGTCTCTTTGCCCAGCACCGCATAGTTGCCAAGCGTCTTGCGGACCTCCGGCGGGGCGAGGTCTTTCCCGATGGCGGTGTTGTCCTTCGTGCCGATCATCAATAATACCGGCATCTTCAGGTCGCTAAATTCATAGATGACCGGCTGGGTGTAGATCATGTCGTAGAGCAGCGCCGAGTTCCACGCCACGCGCGCCTTACCCGGCCCGTTGTTCAGCCCGGCAAGCATCGTGACCCAGCGTTCGTACTCCGGCTTCCACTCCCCGGCGTAGTAGGTATTTTTCTCGTACTGACGAATGCCGTCGGCGCTGACTTTCAGCTCGCGCTGGTACCACTGGTCAACCGTGATATGCGGCACGCCGCGCGCTTTCCAGTCTTCAAGCCCTATCGGGTTGACCATCACCAGCTGCTCTACCTGCTGCGGCCACATTAGCGCGTAGCGGGTTGCCAGCATGCCGCCGGTCGAGTGGCCGATAACCGTCGCGCGATCGACGCCAAGCGATGTGAGCAGCGCGTGGGTGTTGTCCGCCAGCTGCTGGAAGGTGTACTGATAATGGTCCGGCTTGGTGGATTTACAGAAGCCGATCTGGTCGGGTGCGATCACGCGATAGCCGCTGGCCGACAGCGCACTGATCGTGCCGTCCCAGGTGCCGGCGCAAAAGTTTTTGCCGTGCATCAGCACCACGGTACGTCCGTTGGGTTTTTCCGGCTTCACGTCCAGGTAAGCCATATCCAGAGACTGGTTTTGCGAGGTAAAGGTAAAGTGTTTTACCGGCCAGCCGTAGTCGAAACCTTCCAGCTTCTCGCCGTAGGTGGGGGCATCCGCAGCCATTGCGGGGGACGCCAGCGCCATCAGCAGCGCCAGGCAGGACAATCGTCGGGTTAACATGCAAGCTCTCCGTTAGCAAAAGGGGCTAAGGCTGCACGAAAGGCGGCAGCAAAAAACACTGTAGAGCATGGAGAGGAGTGGGTGTGTAAAGCGGGGTAAAGGTAGGACGAGCAAATAAAAAAAGCCCGGCGGTCAGCCGGGCAAAGACGTTACCTGCACACTCAGGCCGCTTTTAATTTCTGCGCGCGGTTCTCGCGGCGAATTTTACGTTCTTCCAGCACCGCGACCATCGCCATCAGGACGATACAGCCAATCGCTGCCGCATCCAGCGCCGCGAAGGTGCCCGCCCAGCCGGTGAGGCCGAAAATCGGCGTACCGTCGGCGATCATCCCCAGGCCAAGCTTGGCGAAGCTGTCGCCGATCAGGTAGGCGAAGGTGCCTTTAATCCCATCGGCGGCGCCGATCGCTTTTTTCGGCACGAACCCTACGGCCGCCACGCCAATCAGCAGTTGCGGGCCAAACACCAGGAAGCCGAGCGCGAACAGGGACGCCAGGTAAACGTACTGGTTGCTGGCGTGCTGGTAGATGCCGAGCGTGGCGATAATCAGCGCCAGCGCGACGCAGGCCACCAGCGCGCGACGGCCGTTGGCGAGGTCGGAGAGCCAGCCCCACAGCAGCGTGCCGACCAGCGCACCCACTTCGAACAGGGTGAAGCCCTGAATCGCCACCTCTTTCGACAGCTTCAACTCCTGGAAGGCATACACCGTAGACCACTGGTCGATGCCGATGCGCACCACGTACAGGAAAATGTTTGAGAAGCACAGCAGCCAGATCACTTTGTTTTTCAGCACGTACTCAACAAAGATCTGCCATTTGGACATCTCGTTCTCTTCGGTCTCTTTGTCCTCTTCGCTGATCTCCTCCCCGAACAGCTCTTCGGCTTTGCCGAGGCCGTACGATTCCGGGGAGTCGCTGCCGAAGCGCAGGCCGATAAAGCCGACGATCAGGGCGATAATCGACGGGAAGATAAACATGCCGATCACGTGGCCGTCGAACAGATAGTTCGCGCCAAACAGCGCCACGCCTGCCGCACCCGCCCCGCCGAGGTTGTGGGAGATGTTCCACATGCCGAGGTACGAACCCCGCTTGCGGCGCGGCGTCCATTTGGTGATGGTGGAGTAGCTGCACGACCCGCCGGTGCTCTGGAAGAAACCGCTCAGGGCGTAGAAGGCGATCATCAGGAACAGGCTGACGGAGCCCGCGCCCATGCTGGCGCTGAAGCCGAGCATACAGATGGCGGAGAGGATCAGCATAAACGGCAGGAACTGCTTGGTGTTTTTGCCGTCCGCGTAGTAGGACACAACCGTTTTCCCCACTCCGTAGGTGATGGAGAAGCCCAGGCCAATCATCCCCAGCTGCGTCATGCTCAGCCCGTAGGTTGAGATCATGTCGTTCTGCGCGATGTTAAAGTTTTTGCGGATCAGGTACATGGTCAGGTAGCCGATGAAGACCACCAGATAAGACTGCATGAACGGTTTGAACCACATCTTGCGCCGCACGTCGAGCGGCAGATCCAGGGTCGGCTTGCGCACCTGGTTTAAGAAGGCCAGCATGGTTGGTTTACTCCTGAGCTGATTTTTGCAGCATTGTAAAAATCAGCCGGGAGAGATGCCTGAGACAGCGTCCAGGTGAAACCGGGAAAATTTCTTAGTTTTGCGCCATTCGGCAACAAAAGGTGAGGCACGTCACGCTTCGCGCGGCGCCTGGGCGTGCAAAAACGGCAGCAGCAGCAAGGCGGAAATGCCCGCCGCGATGGCGATCGCCGCGAAGAACCCGCTCCAGTGCCAGACGTCGATCACCCGTGCCAGCGGCCAGCCGGAGAGCGACGCGCCGAGGTAGGCAAACAGCCCGACAAAGCCCGTCGCCGCGCCTGCCGCCTCCTTGTGCGAGCACTCCGCCGCCGCCATGCCGATCAGCATCTGCGGACCAAAGACAAAAAAGCCGATGGTGAAGAAGCACGCCGCCTGCATCACGTAGCTGGCAAACGGCATCAGCCACAGCGAGCCGACGGAGAGTAAAATCCCGGCGGCAAAAATCAGGTTCATCGGGCCGCGGTTGCCGTTGAACAGCTTGTCCGAGCCCCAGCCCGCCACCAGCGCGCCGATAAACCCGCCCAGCTCGAACATTGTGACCGCCGAATTAGCGGTGACCAGATCCACACCCAGCGTCTCGGACATGTACAGGTTACCCCAGTCGTTGATCGCCGCGCGCACCACGTAGACCAGCACGTAGCAGAGGGACAGCAGCCAGATGTACGGATTTTTCAGCACGTACTTGGTGAGGATTTGCTGGCGGGACAGCCCGGCGCCCTCCTGCTGCTGGGCGATCTCCATCTCGTCGTGCCGCCAGTCGCCCACCGCCGGAAGGCCGACGGTTTGCGGCCTGTCGCGCAGGCGCCAGCAGAGGAACAGCCCGGCGACAATCGCGAGGGCACCGGCAATCATCATCCCCGTGCGCCAGCCGTAGTGCAGCGCGGCAGCCCCCACCACCATCGGGATCAGTGCCCCGCCAACGTTATGCGCGGTGTTCCAGATCGCCCACCATCCGCCGCGCTCGTTGCGCGAGTACCAGGCGGTGAGCAGGCGGGCGCAGACCGGCGCGCCCCAGCCCTGGAAAAAGGCGTTCAGCGCCCACAGCAGGGCAAAGGCCCACAGCGAAGTGGAAAAGCCAAACAGGATGTTCACCACGCCGGTGGCGATCAGCCCAACGCCCATGAAATAGCGCGCGTTCGAGCGGTCGCTGACGATGCCGGAGAAGAACTTCGACAGCCCGTAGCTGATGTAAAACAGCGTCGCCAGCAGGCCGATATCGGTGCGCGTCATCACGCCGCTGGCGAGGATTTCCGGCGCGGCGGCGTTGAAGCTTTTGCGGGTGAAGTAGAACAGCGCGTAGCCGAGCCAGATGGTAATCAGGATATGGCGACGCCAGTAGCGGTAGCGGGCGTCGATTTCCGCCTTGTCGCGCAACGGAGCCGCGCTGGTTGGGGTTTTAAACATGGTACGTCCTTAACGGCAAACTGACGCTGACGCGCGTCCCGTGGGTGCAGGAGAGGGTCAGCGTGCCGCCCAGCGCCTTGACGCGCTCGCGCATGCCCGCCAGGCCAAAGCCCTGCTGGCCGGAGCCCGGCGGCAGGCCGCAGCCGTCGTCTTCAATCACCAGCATCAGGCGCTCGTCCTGCTGCCAGCCCTGGATCGTGACCGCGCTGGCATTGGCATGTTTAACGATATTGTTCAGCCCTTCCTGGCAGACGCGGAACAGCGTCACGCGCTGGCCTTCGCTGAGCAATGATTCATCAATGCGCCAGTCGAGATGGCTGACAATGCCGCGGCTTTCCAGCTCCATCTCGCGCATCAGGGAGCGTATCGCCTGCTCCAGCGACAGGTCATCAAGCTGGCGCGGACGCAGCCGTCCCAGCAAGCGGCGAACGGCGTCATAGACACCCAGCGAAAGCTGTTCGATATGCGCCCCGCCCTGCTTCACCACCGCGTTTTCCGCCGCCAGACGCTGGACGATGCCCGCCTGCGTGCGGATGGCGGTAATGGTCTGGCCGATATCATCGTGCAGCTCGCGAGCCACCTCCTGACGCACGCTCTCCTCGGTCTCCAGCAGACGCTCCGCCAGACGACGGTTGCGCGCCAGCTCGGCTTGCAGGGACTGGTTCAGCTCGCGAAGACGCTGAATGCCCGCGCCGAGCAGCAGCCCGGTCAGGCTCTGGGCCAGCAGCGAGAGCAGCAGATCCACCGGATGATCGTGCCAGGTCTGGCTGGCGATCAGCGCGATGGCGTTCATCAGCGTGGCGATCAGCGCTCCCTGCCAGCCGTAGTGCCAGGCCAGAGCGATGATCGGCAGCGCCAGGCAAAACGGCGTGAAGCGCGAAAGCTCGGCGGGCAGACCAAGCTGCAGCCACAGGCTCACCATAAACAGCAGCAAATACCAGATGAGGTGTCGGGCGCGCCAGTTCACCGGTTGGGAGACCAGCGCGGGGCCGAGCGGCTGCCAGACGGTGCTGGTGAGGTAGTGCCAGAAAACCAGACAGGTCGGCGCGAGGGTCAGACCACCGGTAAGGGTCAGAAGCAGGGCGTTAAGCATCTCCTTCTCGCCTAACCACGGCAGTGACTGCAACAGCGCGGCGGCAATCAGCGCCGCCCCCTGACGCAGTAGCGTGCGCCAGTCGCGCTGGTGGCGGTAGCGGGAAATCAGGGCAACGGGGAGAAGCGTAAGCAGGCTTCCGGTCATCAATAAGGGAAGATGCGCGAGGGCCACCTCCTGCGCCAGCCAGACCAGCATCAGCCACTCCGCGCCGAGCAAAACGGGCCAATAGCCGCGCGGGCACTGGAGCATTAACCCCAGACGCAGGCCGAAGGGAAACAGCAGCACCGCCAGCTCCGGGCGTTCCACCAGATGCAGGCTGATGCTCCACAGGCAAAACCACGCGGCGGAGAAGATAAAAAAGCTGGCGACGACGGCGATCAGCCGCGAAAACACGGGACTCATTGCCAGCTGTCGAACATGCGGCGCGCCAGCTCGACGTCGTTGCTGACGTTGAGTTTTTCCATCAGGTTGGCGCGGTGGACGTGCACGGTTTTCGGCGACAGATCCAGCTCGGCGGCAATCTCTTTCACCGACATGCCCTGGGCAAGCTTCTCCGCCACCTGGCGCTCGCGTCTGGTGAGCGGATCCTGACGTCCGGCCGCCAGCTTGATGGCGATATCCGGCGTCAGGTAGCAGCCGCCGGTGGAGACGGTGCGCACGGCAGCGATCAGCTCGTCCGGGCTACAGCGTTTGGAGAGGAAGCCGCGCGCCCCCGCGTTGAGCGCCTGCTCGACCAGCGCCGGGCTGTCGTGAACCGAGAGCATGATCGTCGCCATCCCTTTCGGCAGCTGGCTCAACAGCTCCAGCCCGGAGAGATCCGGCATCGAGATGTCACAGATACAGACCTGCACCCCGCGCCCCGGCAGGCCCGCCAGCGCCTCGTGACCGGAGCCAAACTCGGCCACGACCTGAAAATCCGGTTCGAGGTTAAGAAGCTGGGCAAAGCCGGAGCGGACGATAAGGTGGTCGTCGATGAGAGCGATGGTGGTCATGTGTGTTCCTGCGATCTGAAAAAGCCGGATGACGCTGCGCTTATCCGGCCTACAAGAGCGAAAGACGCTTACCTTAAGCGATTTACTCGAAAAACACCGCAATTTTGTTAAACATGGTGGGATCGGACTGGTTGCGCGCCACTTTGGTGACGTCTTCCAGCTTGTCGATCTGTGCCATCATCTGCTCCAGACGCTGATCGTCGTTGACCAGTAGCCAGATGCGGCTGTGCTCGCTGCCCTGAATCGGCAGGCAGAGAATACCTTCCACGTTAAACGCGCGGCGGGCAAACAGCCCACAGACGTGGGTCATAACGCCAGGGTGGTTGCGGACGGTGAGTTCCAGAATGACGTTATCATGTTGTTTCTGCATGGCTTATTCCCCCACCATCTCAGTATTGGCCGCACCCGGCGGCACCATCGGATACACTTTTTGTTCAGGGTCGATACGCACGTGGATCAGCGCCGGGCCGGGACGAGAAATCGCCGCCTGCAGCGCCGCGTGGGCGTCTTCTTCCGCGTTCAGATCGCAGGTGTGCAGGCCAAAGCCAGCGGCAATCTGCATAAAGTTAATCATCCCCGGATAGGTCGCCGCAAAAACGCCCTGCTTGTAGAACAGGCTCTGCTGCTGGTGTACCAAGCCCAGCGCCTCATTGTTCATCAGGATGATTTTCACGTCTAACTGGTTTTCGGCTGCGGTCGCCATCTCCTGAATGTTCATCATCAGGCTGCCGTCGCCGGAGAAGCAGATGACCTTGCGGTCCGGATTCGCCAGCGCCGCGCCCACAGCTGCGGGCAGGCCAAAGCCCATGGTGCCGAGACCGCCGGAGGTCAGCCACTGGCGCGGACGGTTCAGCGGGTAGGCCTGGGCGGTCCACATCTGGTGCTGGCCCACGTCGGTGGTGATAATCGCGCTGTCGTCCACGCAGGCGGCCACGGCGTTGATCAGCCCGTAGTGGCTCAGCGGGTCGCCCTCAGCTGGGATGGCGCCCGGGAACTCGCGCTGCAGATCGGCCACCAGCTGACGCCAGTCGGCCCGGTCAGTTGCGTCAGTCTGCGGGATCAGCTGCGCCAGCACTTCGGCCACGTCGCCCTGAATCGCCACGTGCGGCTGTTTGATTTTACCCAGCTCGGCGCGGTCGATATCCACGTGAATGATTTTGGCGTTCGGGCAGAACTGCTCGGTTTTGCCAATCGCCCGGTCATCAAAACGTGCCCCCATAACAATCAGCAAATCCGCCTCTTGCAGGATGTAGTTGGTGCTGCGCGCGCCGTGCATGCCCAGCATGCCTAATGACAACGGATGCGCTTTAGGCAGCATACCCAGCGCCATCAGGGTCATGGTGGTCGGCAGGTTGGCCTTTTCCGCAAACTGGCGGATTTCATCCGCAGCGTTAATCGCCCCGCCGCCCAGATAGAGCACCGGGCGTTTGGCGGCGTTAATCATGGCGGCGGCGTCGCGCACGCTTTCAGCGCTGAATTCCGGCGCGGGGGCGCGCTCGCCCGGCTCCGGCAACACGTCGATCTCGATCTCTGCGGTCTGGACATCCTTAGGAATGTCTATCCACACCGGGCCCGGGCGGCCAGACTGCGCAATGCGGAACGCATCACTGATAACCTGAGGCAGCTCGCTGATATCGCGAACTAAATAGTTATGTTTGGTGATGGGGATAGAGATGCCGTAGGTGTCCACTTCCTGGAACGCATCGGTGCCGATCATCGAGGACGGTACCTGGCCGGTAATGCAGATCAGCGGAATGGAGTCGAGGCGCGCGTCGGCGATGGCGGTCACCAGGTTGGTTGCGCCGGGGCCGCTGCAGGCCATACAGACCGCCGGTTTGCCCTGCGTACGCGCCATGCCCTGAGCGATAAAGCCTGCCCCCTGCTCGTGACGCGCCAGCACATGGCGGATCTGCGTGCTTTGGCTCAACGCATCGTACAGCGGCAGCACGGTTCCACCCGGGATACCCGCAACCGTGGTGATGCCCTGTCGTTCCAGTAAATGAACAATCAGCTGCGCGCCTGTAAAACGCGTCTTTGTGGATGTTGTGCCCGAACTTGCCATGCTCCAGTCCTTTTCTTCTGGGCCGACTTTCCGGGGAGGGTCCTAAACGAAAAACCCCGCCCGGTTTGCGCCGGCGGGGTTTTGGATTCGTGTGTTGATCCAGTCCCTACGGCGCATTGCCGACGACCACCACCACACGCACGACGACCACTGCGGCAGGTTGCGCAGTTTTTAGTAGGGTCGAAGTGAAGATGGATGAAGTCATTGGGGACCTGTGTTTGGAATCATTGATTGAATTTATACAAACACAGGTTTTCGGGCGTGACAATGGAAATATTTTCATCTGCGCAAAAATGCGTCAGGGATCACGTTTCGTTTGTTGAGTGATAAAGGGCTGTCGACCGTTTTATTTCATTCAATAAACAGTGCAGGCGATACCCCAAAGCGCACCGCCAGTTTTTTTATATGGTTTAACGTCAGCTGACGCTGTCCATTCAATACCCTTGAAACCATTGATTTACTGCCAATTTCATCCTGAAAATCTGAAATGGTCAGTTTGTACTGATCCATAAGGGTTCTTAAAACCGCAATTCCCACTGGAACAGATTCCATCTCCTGACGCAAGGCGACAATCTCGGGTCGATTCGCTTCATAACGACTTATTCTTGCACATACGATATCCAGCAAAGGACTACCAGGTTCATTCATGAGCAGATACTCAACCAGCTCAAGCGCATCCTGGTAATCTTTCTCATTCGGATGTTCACCCAGTAAAGGGACAGCCTCGACAAGGGCATGCGTTGCTTTCATTGCATCAGCGACGATCATCATTTCTTCCCCTTAGTGCGATGTTTCTCCGTAAAACGGTCATATTCCTTATGAGTAAAAACATGGCGCACATAGAACTTTTGGCTTTCAAAGAATATGAGAGCCACTACTCTGAGATTGTTATTTGCAATATCAATCACATAATGCTTATCCAGATATTTAAAGTTATCCAGGGTCGGAAAAATTTGTTTCAGCGCAGCAGGTGTCGGGCAATGGCTCTTTTCGATAGTGCGACCTAAAAAAGGAGCTCTTCCTTATGCTGCGGGAACTGTTTTACCGCATCAATAATTGCCTTCATAGAAATTAAATGCATGCTGCATGCCTGCTGCGTCCGTTGCCATTATGGCAACAATATCATGCATTGCCAATGTGTCAACACGTATCGTTTTTCTGACTAACATCTGAAAACAAAAAACCCCGCCGGAGCGAGGTTTTTATCAGGGTTTTGCGGTTGGTCGCCGCAGAACACACTGTGTTACGTCAACGGAAAAAGTATACGCGATAGAACTCGAACGCGCAATTCCGGCACGGATTTTGACGTTTATGAGTATGGATCACCTTCCAAATTTTGTCCAAAAAATACTGTTCATGCATACAGTATTTATCTATACTGAGGGTGTTCGCAGTGAGCGAGGGGGCCGCAGTTTACCGGCGCAACGAAGTCCTGGCTGAAACGGGTGGTGCCGTCAGTGCCTTAACCCCTGAAGTGAGCACACTGTGTTACGTCAATCCAGGTGCTGGCAACAGGCGGCGGAAAGGTACGCCAGCATCGTGCTCCTTTTAACCAAAAGGAGACGCGTATGAGCGTAGTGGATATGGTGATACTTATCCTCAAACTCATTGTTGCAGTACTGCAACTGCTTGATGCTGTCCTGAAATACGTTCGGTAATTCAGGTTCAAGTCGCACCTGAGAGGGGCGGGCAACCGCCCCTCTTTAATAACGAGGGAATGCTATGTCGCGTCTGTTAATTGAGCCTGTCACACCGGATGAGCCGGGGTATATCGCCCTGAAGGCGGAAAGTATCGCGCTGAATTTCAACATGCTGCGCAGGCTGGAAGAGAACTGGCTGCGGGGTGAGAACCGCTTTAACGCGCCGGGTGAAAAGCTGCTGGGTGCGTTTCTTAACGGCAAGCTGGTGGGCGTGTGTGGCCTCAACCGCGATCCGTTCAGCCAGCAGCCGCGTGCCGGACGCATTCGCCATCTCTACGTCAGCGAGAAGTGCCGCGGGCTGGGCATTGGAAAACAGCTTTTAACCGTAGTGATGGCGGATGCCAGCATCTGGTTTGATTTTCTGAATACTCACGCGCCGGACAGCGCGTACGGATTTTACAATCGAGCCGGTTTTACGCTGGTCTCAGACGAACCGCGGGTGACGCACCGCCTTTTTTGTGCGGTGTAACCGGCTGGCGGCATCAGGATGTGAATGTTACAGTTGAGTGACAATTCATCACCCAATACGCCATGACCATCACCGTTTTCTGCATTTTGCTTTTCGCCGCACTGCTGCATGCCAGCTGGAACGCTATCGTTAAAGCCGGAACGGATAAACTCTACTCTGCGATCGGCGTTAGCGGCTCAGCCGCGATTATTGCCCTGATTTTACTGCCCTTCTCACCACAGCCTTCTGCGGCAAGCTGGCCGTTTTTGATCGTCTCCTGCGCCTTACAGGTGGTCTACACCGTGCTGGTGGCGAAGACCTATCAGGTCTCGGACATGAGCCAGACCTATCCGCTGATGCGCGGCACCGCCCCGCTGCTGGTGGCGCTGATCAGCGTGCTGGCGCTCGGCGACCATCTCTCCTGGCTCGCCTGGTCCGGTATCGGAGTCATTTGCCTGTCGATTCTGGCGATGGCGATGAATGGCCGCATGCAGTCACGCAGGGGGATCTGGCTGGCGCTGCTGAATGCCTGTTTTATCGCCGGGTATACGCTGGTGGACGGCACCGGCGTGCGGCTGTCGAACACCGCGCTGGGCTACACGCTCTGGACCTTCTTTATGAACGGCTTCTGCCTGCTGGGCTGGGCGATGGTGGCGCGTCGGCGCGAGGCGTCCAGCTACCTGCGCCTGCACTGGAAAAAAGGGCTGCTCGGCGGCGTGGGGACCATGGGCTCTTACGGTCTGGCCCTCTGGGCGATGACGCAGGCGCCGCTGGCGGTGGTCGCCGCGCTGCGTGAAACCTCGATTCTTTTCGGGGCGCTGATCGCCTTTGTCCTTTTAAAAGAGAAGGTTGCGGGCCTGCGCATCGCGGCAGCGCTGGGTATTGCTGTCGGCGCAATTCTGCTGCGTCTGGCGTAAATCGCTGGCAACATTAGTTGCCGTTCTTGTTTACAAATCCTGCCTTTCCCGGTTTTTTCATTCACCGCAACAATGCTTAAATTGTCATCTGTCTGTGGTAGATTCCTCGCGCATTTATGGTAATGCGTAGTCACTTATTCTTCATTTCTCTCTTTTGGCAAAAGTATTCAGCGACATGAAAAAGCAAAGGAACGTTAACTTATTGTTGATGCTGGTGTTACTGGTGGCCGTCGGTCAGATGGCGCAAACCATCTACATTCCGGCGATTGCCGACATGGCAAAGGAACTGAACGTCCGCGAAGGCGCGGTGCAGAGCGTGATGGCAGCCTACCTGCTGACCTATGGCGTTTCACAGCTCTTCTACGGCCCGCTCTCCGACCGCGTCGGGCGTCGCCCGGTGATCCTGGTGGGCATGAGCATTTTCATGGTAGCGACGGTGATTGCCATTACCACCCACAGCCTGACCGTACTGATTGCCGCCAGCGCCCTGCAGGGCGTTGGGACGGGTGTCGGCGGGGTGATGGCGCGAACCTTACCGCGCGATATGTATCAGGGCACCCAGCTCCGCCACGCCAACAGCCTGTTAAACATGGGCATTCTGGTCAGCCCGCTTCTCGCTCCACTGATTGGCGGCCTGCTGGACACAATGTGGTCCTGGCGCGCCTGTTACGCCTTTCTGCTGGTGCTCTGCGTAATTGTCACCTTCAGCATGGCGCGCTGGATGCCGGAAACCCGTCCAAAAGACGCGCCGCGCACGAAGCTTCTCACAAGCTATAAGACGCTGTTCGGCAACGGCGCGTTTACCTGCTACCTGCTGATGCTGATCGGCGGCCTGGCGGGTATTGCAGTGTTCGAAGCCTGCTCCGGCGTGCTGCTGGGCGCGGGCCTTGGCCTGAGCAGCATGGTGGTGAGCATTCTGTTTATTCTGCCGATCCCGGCGGCGTTCTTTGGCGCCTGGTTTGCCGGGCGTCAGAACAAGCGCTTTTCAACCCTGATGTGGCAGGCCGTGATCAGCTGCCTGCTGGCGGGTCTGATGATGTGGATCCCGGGGCTGTTTGGCGTGATGACCGTCTGGACGCTGCTGATTCCGGCGGCGCTGTTCTTCTTCGGCGCGGGAATGCTGTTCCCGCTCGCCACCAGCGGCGCGATGGAGCCGTTCCCGTTCCTCGCAGGCACGGCGGGCGCGCTGGTGGGCGGTTTGCAGAACATCGGTTCCGGCGCGCTGGCCTGGCTCTCGGCCATGATGCCGCAGACCGGGCAGGCTAGTTTGGGCCTGCTGATGACGCTAATGGGGCTGCTGATTTTACTGTGCTGGCTGCCGCTGTCGTCGCGCGTTCCGCATCACGAGCAGCCGGTTTAACCGCATGATGGCCCGGCTTCTCGCCGGGCTTTTCACAGACGGGCGCAATCATCGCCTGCAATAACGGCTCCGGCGCAGGCCGCCAGGCCCCTTCTTCCCCGTCGTAAAACTGGAAATCCGCGTTAAGCGCATACGGGATTTTCGCCTTTTGCAGCTCGCAGGCCATAAAGGTGGCGAAGGCCATTTGCGAAGCGGTTGGCGTGAGGTGGTTTGACTCCCCCACGCCCCAGCCCCCGACCCAACTGACGTGCCCGGTTTTTTGCTGCCAGCGCAGCGCGGTGCTGATGCGGTTACGGATAGCCGCCTTCTCCGCCGCCGTGCCGGACGTCCACGGGTATTTACCGCTATTTTTCAGCGGCCCCCACGGGAAAATATGCCACTCCGCCAGCAGGTAGTTTTGACTGTGCGCAGGCAGCTTCAGGCCGGATAAATCTTCCGGCGCGGCACGCAGGCGCGGCGCAATGAAAATCATGCGCTGCGGGTCGATGTCGTGGATCGCTTTAATGGTTTTTTCATACACGCGGTTTAACGACGCGAGGTTGTGGTTAAGCTTGTCGGCTGGCTCATAGATGAGATCAAAACCCAGCAGCGGATAGCTCTGGCCGAAATAGTGCGCCACGGCAATCCACCAGTTGATCGTCTCTTTCTCGTTATCGGCTTTGGGGTCGTTTTTATATTCATCGGCCTGATAAGCGATAATCGGGATCACGCCATATTGCTCGCAGGCTTCCACCAGCTTGCGCAGGTGGATCAGCCGCGCTTCCGTCGGCTCATCGGCGACGCGAATGCGCACGTGGGTAATGCCTTTTGCGCGAAAATCGCGAACCACCAGCGGGTCGAACTCGCGTATGCCGCGCTCGGTGCGCGCCCAGTCCACATCCATCCCGACGCCAAGCTGCTGCGCATAACGGGCAGCCGTCAGCGGCGGCTCAGCGGCAATGGCCCAGCCGGAAGAGATCAGTAACGCGGTCGCTATAAGAGGCTTTAACACGGTTTACCCTGGATAAATCGAAAGCATTACCTGTATTTAGCACGCTTTTTCACATTTGGTGTAGCGCGAAAGCGTAATAATTCTTCAACCTGCCAGTTCTCTCAGCCAGCCGATAAAGGCGTCTATTTTCGGCCACTGTCGGCCCGAAAGCGTCGAAACATAGTAGTGCTGATGGCATTTCAGGGTCTTGTCACCAAACGGGGCGATCAGTTCGCCCCGTTCAAGCCGTTTTTGCACCAGCCGCTTTCTCCCCATCGCGACGCCGACGTGGTTGATGGCCGCAATAATCGCTAAGTCGGAACGATCGAAACCAATACCCGACGATGACGGCATATTCACCGCAAAGTGCTGCGCCCAGCTCAGCCACTCATCCGTACCGGAATCATTGCTCCAGGCCTGACGGTCGTGCAGCAGCGTGCAGTGGCTAAGGTTATCGGGGTTTTTCAACAGCTCATGCTCGCGGGCATACTGCGGCGAGCAGACGGGCAAAATCTCTTCGTCCATCAGGAAGTGATGAGACAGATGGTTTGGCGGCGTATCGTCGAAATAGAGCGCCAGATCGACCCCCGTTCGCTGCATATTGATGTAATCATTGCCGGTCAGGACGGTGAGCGAAATCGACGGATAGCGGCGGGTAAAGTCGCCCAGCATGGGTACCAGCCAGCACTGAGCGATCGACGGCCGGGAGTAGACCGTCAGCGTGCCGGACAGCGCCTGGTTTTTGATGTCCAGGATCTCCTGATTCAGGGTGTCGAGGGACGATTTTAGCGTCCAGTAAACGCGCTTTCCCTCCTGCGTCAGCTCGACTTTACGGTGCGAACGGACAAACAGCTGAATACCGAGCTCTTCTTCGAGCAGGTTGATGCGGTGGCTCACCGCGCTGGGGCTGAGCGACAGCTCCTCCGCCGCCAGCGCGAAGGATTCATGTCGAGCCGCCACTTCAAAGGTGTACATTTTCGACAGCTGCCAGCCGTTGAGCAGCCGGTTTCTGGCTTCATTTGCATCGGTCATCACAATTCTCACGCGTGGTTTCTGCGCTCAGCATACTGTTTAAGGGTGAATATATGTGAACCTAATGCGGTTTAAGTGCGTTTTTTAGAGCGCAGTCACTCAGTTGATTCAATCTGGCTCACCTGAACGCCAATTTATATCGTTTGTCAGCCCACGCCGCTTTTTCGTCCAATACCCCCAGATGACATAAGGGTGAGGTGAGATATGGGATCTCAGGTCTGGGTTGTGGCAACGCTGCTGGTCAGCATTGTGTTGATTGTTTTAACCATCGTTAAGCTAAAGTTTCACCCGTTCCTCGCGCTGCTGCTGGCGAGCTTTTTCGTCGGCGCAATGATGGGAATGAGCCCGCTGGATATGGTAAACGCCATTGAGAGTGGGATTGGCGGCACGCTGGGCTTCCTGGCGGCCGTGATTGGTCTTGGGACCATTCTCGGCAAGATGATGGAGGTTTCCGGCGCGGCAGAGCGCATCGGGATTACGTTGCAGCGCTGCCGCTGGCTGTCAGCAGACGTGATTATGGTGCTGGTGGGCCTGATCTGCGGCATTACGCTGTTCGTGGAAGTGGGCGTGGTCCTGCTGATACCGCTGGCGTTTTCCATCGCCAAAAAGACCCACACGTCGCTGCTCAAGCTGGCCATTCCGCTCTGTACCGCGCTGATGGCGGTGCACTGCGTGGTGCCGCCGCATCCGGCCGCGCTGTTTACGGTGCTGCTGCCGATTGCCCTGATGCTGGTGAAGACCATCGCTGAACTGAATATGGCAAAAGACGGCACGCTGTATACGCTGCTGGAGTTTATCGGCAACCCGATCACCGCCATGTTTATCGCCGTGTTTGTCGCCTACTACCTGCTGGGCATCCGCCAGCACATGGGCATGGGCGCGATGCTGACGCACACCGAGCACGGCTTTGGCTCTATCGCCAACATTTTGCTGATTATCGGCGCGGGCGGCGCGTTCAACGCCATCCTGAAAACCAGCGGACTGGCGGACTCGCTGGCGCAAATTCTCTCGAACCTGCACATGCACCCTATCCTGCTCGCCTGGCTGGTGGCGCTGGTGCTGCATGCCGCCGTAGGCTCCGCCACGGTCGCGATGATGGGCGCCACGGCCATCGTCGCGCCGATGCTGCCGCTCTACCCGAACGTCAGCCCGGAGATCATCACCATTGCCATCGGTTCCGGCGCCATTGGCTGCACGATCGTGACCGATTCTCTCTTCTGGCTGGTGAAGCAATACTGCGGCGCGACCCTGAATGAGACCTTCAAATACTATACGACGGTGACGTTTATCGCCTCGGTGCTTACACTTGGCGGCACATTCCTGCTTTCTTTCATTATCTGAGCGCGAAGAGACATATTATGGAAAACGCAACTATCACCACTTTAACCGCACAGTTTCCTCTGGTTGAGGATCTGATTGCCCTGAAAGAAACCACCTGGCTTAACCCGCGCACCACCACGCTGGCGGAAGGGTTACCCTATGTCGGGCTGACCAAAGCCGACGTGGACGACGCCCACGCGCGCCTCAACCGCTTCGCGCCGTATCTGGCGAAAGCCTTCCCGGAGACGGCGGCAACGGGTGGGATTATTGAATCTGAACTGGTCGCCATTCCGGCAATGCAGGCGCGGCTGGAGAGAGAATCTGGCAAATCCATTCCCGGCACGCTGCTGCTGAAAAAAGACAGCCACCTGCCGATTTCCGGCTCGATTAAAGCGCGCGGCGGCATCTATGAGGTGCTGACCCACGCGGAAAAACTGGCGCTGGACGCCGGGTTGCTGAGCGTTGAAGACGACTACAGCGTTCTGCTGGAGCCACGCTTTAAGGCCTTCTTCAGCCAGTACAGCATTGCCGTGGGCTCCACCGGCAACCTGGGGTTATCCATTGGCATAAAGAGCGCACGCATCGGCTTTAAGGTGACGGTCCATATGTCCGCCGACGCCCGCGAGTGGAAGAAAGCCAGGCTGCGCAGCCACGGCGTCATCGTCGTGGAATATGAGCAGGATTACGGCGTGGCGGTGGAGCAAGGGCGCAAAGCGGCGGAAAGCGATCCGAACTGCTTCTTCATTGACGATGAGAATTCCCGCACCCTGTTCCTGGGCTATGCGGTGGCGGGCGAGCGCCTGAAAGCGCAGTTCACCGAACAGGGCCGCGTGGTGGATGCGGATCATCCCCTGTACGTCTATCTGCCGTGCGGCGTAGGCGGCGGGCCTGGCGGCGTGGCGTTTGGCCTGAAGCTGGCCTTTGGTGATAACGTGCACTGCTTCTTCGGGGAGCCAACGCACTCGCCGTGCATGCTGCTGGGCGTTTACACCGGCCTGCATGATGCGATTGCAGTGCAGGATCTGGGCATTGATAACGTGACGGCGGCGGACGGTCTGGCGGTTGGGCGCGCGTCCGGCTTCGTAGGCCGCGCGATGGAGCGCCTGCTCGACGGGTTCTATACGCTTTCCGATCGGAGCATGTACGACATGCTCGGCTGGCTGGCGCAGGAGGAAGGGATCCGCCTTGAGCCTTCAGCGCTGGCGGGGATGGCCGGGCCGGTGCGCGTTCATTCTCATACCAACGTTACCCACCTGGTGTGGGCAACCGGCGGCGGCATGGTGCCGGAAGACGAGATGGCGAAGTATCTGGCTAAAGGGAAGTAATTAAGCCGCCACCGGGCTTACAGGCTCAAAATTTGCTGAATATGGGTTACCGCAAACAGCAGCGATAGCGAGAGAACAGCGAGTGCGATCAGGAATTTATCCCGCACTGCTTTCGGCTGTACAAAATCGTTCTGCGCCACGTCCATCAGGTTACGGCTGCGGGTATAGCGCCATAAAATGATGGCCACCAGCGCCAGCACAATAATAGAGATCCAGAATGGCACCCCGGTTCGGTGCCAGTTGTGCTTAATCGCCAGGGCAATCAGCGCGCCATACCCCAGCAACGTGCGCAGCCAGGCCAACGACGTCCGCTCCGGCTGCAGGCCGGGGTCCGCTTCGCGCCGCGCTTTGCGATTATCCGCCATAGAACACCAGCCCCATCACCACGCCCGCCACCGCCAGCAGAATCACGCTGATGATGAGTAACCCGCGCGTATAGGGCAGATCCTGCTTCAGGCGCATCGCCTTCTCATTGCGCAGCCATCGCAGGTAGCCGTAAATCGCCAGCACGCCCGCGAACAGGCACAGCAGCAGCGCCAGCACTTCACGAATCAGCGGCGTGGCAAAATCGGGGGCGAGCTGGTCAAGGCCGACACCTGCGGCCAGAAAGCCCAGTGCGGTGCGGATCCACGCTAAAAACGTGCGTTCATTAGCCAGAGAGAAGCGGTAGTCCGGCGCTTCGCCGAGGCGGGAAATTTTCATGAAGGTTCCTTGTCGTGCTACGGGCAGGCTTCAGCATAGCGTAAATCGACAAGGACAAGGAGACCGGCATCGGGCGATGCCGGTCAGGACGATTAATGCAGCTCTGGCCAGTACTCCTTGTTGGCCTCGATCAGGTCATCCAGAATCGCTTTCGCGACGGAGGCGCTCGGCACGGTTTTCGACAGGGTAATGGCCTGCCAGAGCTTCTGGTACGAGCGCTGCTCCCAGGCATCCACCACCAGTTTTTCCACCGCCACCTGCTGGCTCATCAGCCCTTTCTGGAAGTGCGGAATATCGCCCACCGTAAGCGGCTCCGGTCCGTTATGGCCCACCAGGCACGGGATCTCCACCATCGCGTCGGCGTCAAAGTTATGGATGGCACCGTTGTTTGGCACTATCAGCAGCATCCGCTCCTGGGTATTAAAGGCAATCGCAGTCGCCAGATCGACGATGTACGACGCATGTTCGTCGATTTCCAGCTCACCGGCGGCGGAGTTGCCGGCTTCGATAATCGCCCGACAGGAACTGAACACATGCTTCTCACGGTGATCCATAACTTCATTGGCGCGGGTCCGTTCCGGGTTGGAATGCGCGACCACGTAGTCCGGGAACAGGTAATACTTCAGGTAGGTGTTAGGCATGGTGTCCGGATCCAGCGCCTGCACGTCTTTAGCTTTGGCAAAGGTATCGTTCCAGCTCGCTTCGGTATGTGCATCTTCCGAAGGCGGAACATAGCCGTTTTTCGCCACGTATTCGCGCAGCTTCGGCATCAGATCATTGCCGTTCAGGTCTTCAATCGACGTCCACCAGCCGAAGTGGTTCAGGCCGTAGTAGCGCACGCGCATCTCTTTGCGGTCTTTCAGGCCGACAATCTGCGCCATGCGCCCTTCAATGCCGATCGGCATATCGCAGATGTTGAGGATTTTAGCGTTCGGACGCAGGCGGCGCGTGGCTTCTGCGACAATCGCCGCCGGGTTGGAGTAGTTCAGCATCCACGCGTTCGGGGAGTACTGCTCCATATAATCCACCAGCTCCAGCACGCCGCCGATAGAGCGCATGCCGTAAGAGATACCGCCCGGTCCGCAGGTTTCCTGGCCCAGCACGCCGTGGCGCAGCGGGATTTTTTCATCTTTTTCGCGCATCGGGTATTTGCCCACGCGGATGTGCGCCATCACGAAATCGACATCGGTAAACGCCGCTTTTGGATCGGTGGTGTAGCTGAATTCAATCTCCGGGGCCTGCTCCTTAAGGATGATTCTGCACGCTTCGGCGATGGTCTCCTGACGCGCGCCGTCGTTGTCAAAGAACTTCAGGGCGCGCAGCGGGAAACGGTCACGGTTGGCTAACAGCATCAGGACGATACCAGGCGTAAAGGTGCTGCCGCCGCCTGCAATGACAACTGAGAATTTTTTCATGATATAGCCTCTGTCAGGGTGGTTTGTTCATTTGTTAAAGGGGTTTTCATCAGCGATTCCAGCTGGTCGCGCACCTGAGGAACGTGCAGGCCGACAATCACCTGAATGCCGTTGCCGCGTCGCACTACGCCGTGTGCGCCCAGGGCTTTGAAGACGTCGTCGCTTTGGGTTTTCGCCATATCCACCAGCGCGATACGCAGGCGGGTGGCGCAGTTATTGATGCTTTCGATGTTGGCCGCGCCGCCGAGCGCCTGCAGGAATCCGGCGGCTTGCCCAACCTGCTGGCTGGCCGCCGCCGGGGCGGTGGTTTGCCCGCGCGCCGCCTTAAAGTCGGCCTTGCTGTAGAGTTTGATTTCGCTCTCTTCCCGGCCCGGCGTTTTCAGGTTCAGACGCTCAATCAGCGTTTTGAAGATCACGAAGTAGATGCCGGTGAAGCAGACACCAATGCCGATCTGGGTGAACACCGTCGAGGCGTGGTTATGGAACATCGGGATCCAGTTTTGCGGCAGGAACTGGTCCAGCAGGCCGCCGCCCATATTCCCCACGACGCCGAAGGCGTACATCACCGTCGCCATGGTGGCCGCCAGCACGGCGTGCACGGCGAACAGCAGCGGCGAGATAAACAGGAAGGTGAACTCAAGCGGTTCGGTAATGCCTACCAGCACGGCGGTGAGCGTGGCCGGAACCAGCAGGCCCGCCACCTTGACGCGATTTTCTGGCGACGCGGTGTACCAGATAGCGAAGGCAATCCCGACCGAGCCAAACACTTTTGAGTTGCCGTGCAGTGCGAAGCCACCTTCCGGGAAGAGGGTCTTCAGCGGCAGGGTGCTCTGGCTGAATTCCTGCAGATGCTGCGCCCAGTAGACCTGAATACCGCCCTCCACCGCCGCCGGGCCGAAGATGAACGGACCGTAGACAAAGTGATGCAGGCCAGTTGGGATCAGAATGCGTTCCAGGAAGGTATACACCCACACGCCCAGCGCACCGGCAGAGCGCAGGAACGCCTGCAGGGATTCGATGCCCATCTGCACTTTCGGCCAGCCTAGCAGCGTCAGCCAGGCACAGGGGATCATCACGAAGAACGCGAGGATAACGACAAACGAGCTGCCCTGGAAAATCCCCAGAAAGACCGGCAGCGGCTTGTCGAAATAGCGGTTGTGGATGGCGGTGACGATGCCTGAGATCACGATGGCACCGATGATGCTGGTATCGAGTGTTTTGATCCCGGCAATCATCGCCAGCCCGCTTCCCGCCGTTGGTTCGGCGGAGAAGTCGACGCCAAAGAAGTGGCCCCAGGTCATCCCCATCGCGTTAATGAAGTAGTTCCAGGTCAGGAAGCTAATCAGCACGGCCAGACAGGCGCGGCCCTGCGCCTGCTTCGCCAGCCCAATCGGCAGGCCGACGGCAAAAATCAGCGGCATATTGCGAAACACCGCCCAGCCGCCCTCTTCAATGATGTGAACGATCTGCGCGAAAAGATGATCGGGGGCGGTTAAGGCTTCGCCGACAAACAGCGGGTTGCGAAGCATGATGGCGATTCCCACCATGATCCCGGCAAACGGAAACAGCAACACCGGGGTAAACATGGCACCGCCAAAACGTTGTATTTGACTGAGCATTTTTAAATCCTCATGTAACAACCTGTAGGGGTAGAGGCCTTTATGGTTTTGTGCTGGCCTGAGGTGAGCATAAGAACTTACTGATGTACGAACATGGCGTGCCGCTGCGATTCGTGATCGCATTCATGGTTTTATTTTGACCAGTCAGGTCTACTTCTTGCGGTAAATATGGACATGTCAGGACGCATTCCACGCCCTGATAAGGGCAGAGAGGTCTATTGGTGATCTACAAATCAATTGCTGACAGGTTGCGGCTGCGGCTGAATTCATCGGACTACAACATCGGCAGCCCGCTGCCTGGTGAAAAAGCGCTGGCGCAGGAGTTTGGCGTGGCGCGCATGACCATCCGCAAGGCGCTGGATCTGCTGGTGAGCTGGGGGCTGGTTGAGCGCCGGCACGGCAGCGGAACGTTTGTCTCGCGCAAAGACGTTCACCACGAAACCACTAACCTGACCGGGCTGGTGGAGGTGCTGCGTCAGCAGGGAAAAGAGGTGCAGAGCAAGGTGCTGCAGTTCGAAGTGATGCCCGCCCCGCCCGCCATCGCCAGCCAGCTGCGGATCCAGGTGGATGAGCGGATCTACTTTTCACGGCGGGTGCGCTACGTGGACGGAAAGCCGCTGATGCTGGAGGACAGCTTTATGCCGGTGAAGCTGTTCCGCAACCTGTCGCTCGCGCATCTTGAGGGGTCTAAGTTTGATTACATCGAGAAGGAGTGCGGGATCACCATCAGCGGCAACTACGAGAGCCTGACGCCGGTGCTGGCAGATAAACAGCTGGCCGGTTATATGAATCTGCCGGAACAGACGCCACTGCTGCGAATTACCTCTCTCTCCTACAGCGACAGCGGCGAGTTCCTCAATTATTCCGTGATGTTCCGAAATACCAGCGATTACCAGGTGGACTACCATCTGCGGCGCATCCACCCGGAAGAGCTGTTAGCCCATCCCCCAGAACAGCACCGCCAGTAGCTGCGGGGTGATGATGCGCAGGAACATCACCAGCGGGTAGACGGTGGCATAGGAGAGCGCGGCCGCGCCGCTGGTGGCGTGCAGGTTGTTGGCAAAAGCGAGCGCTGGCGGGTCGGTCATGGAGCCCGCCAGCATACCGCACAGCGTCAGGTAGTTCATTTTGGCGAACATCCGCGCCAGGATTGCCACCGTCAGCAGCGGGATCGCCGTGATAAAGATGCCGTAGCCGACCCAGCTCATCCCTTCGCCCTTGACCAGGGTATCGACAAAATCCCCGCCGGACTTCAGCCCGACAACCGCCAGGAACAGCACGATGCCCAGCTCGCGCAGCGCCAGGTTAGCGCTCGGCGGCATAAACCAGTAGAGCTTCCCGATACAGCCGATACGCCCGAGGATCAGCGCCATAATCAGCGGCCCGCCCGCCAGGCCGAGCTTGAGCGCCACCGGGAAGCCCGGCACGTACAGCGGAATAGAGCCGAGCAGCACGCCAAGCCCGATGCCGATAAACACCGGCAGCATCTGCACCTGCTGCAGTTTTTGCTGGGCGTTGCCCACCATATCCGCCACGGCGTCGATGGACGACGGGCGTCCGACCAGGTTGAGGATATCCCCGAACTGCAGGCTGGCCTCCGGGCTGGCAACCAGTTCAACGCCCGCACGGTTGAGGCGGGAGATGACCACGTCGTAGCGCTCTTTTACCTGCAGATCGCGTATTTTCTTGCCCAGAACGTGCTCGTTAGTCACCACAACACGCTCCACGCGCATATCGGTGCCGCGAGTCGAAAGCGAGGTATCCACTTCCTGACCAATCACCAGCCGCGCGTTGTTCAAATCCCCCGGCTGGCCGACCAGGTGCAGCAGGTCACCCTGCTGGATCATCGTGCCGGGCGCAGGCACCATCAGCACGTCGTCGCGCTTAAGGCGGGAGCAGATAATATTGGCGCTGTTCAGGATCGGTACGTCCTGAATCGCCATATTGTTCAGGTTGGGGTTATCGACGCGAATGTTGATGGTTTTGATTGGCATGTGGCCATTGGTGAGCGTGGTTTCATGATCCTTCGCCTCTTTGTCGACGTTAACGCGAAACAGGACGCGGACCAGCCACATGGAGAGCAGAATGCCGCAAATCCCAAACGGATAGGCCATGGCGTAGCTCATCCCCATCTGGTCGACAATGCCGGGTTCAATGCCCAAATCGCGAAGGATTTGCTGCCCGGCTCCGAGCGCCGGCGTGTTGGTGACCGCCCCGGAGAAAATGCCCAGCACCACGGGCAGCGGGATAGCAAAGATTTTGTGCAGGATCGCGGTGACCAGCCCGCCCATCACCACAATGCCGAGGGCAAACAGATTGAGCCGTAGCCCGGAGACGCGCAGGGAAGCGAAAAAGCCCGGCCCTACCTGAATCCCGATGGTGTAGACGAAGAGGATCAGGCCGAACTCCTGAATAAAGTGGAGCATATCGGCGCTGAGAACCAGCCCGAGCTTGTCAGCAAAATGCCCGACAAAAATGCCGCCAAACAGCACCCCGCCAATTCCAAACCCGACGCCACGGATTTTGATATTGCCAATCCATAGCCCTACAACCGCGGCCAGGGCCAACACGCTTACGGTTAACGCGATATCACTCATGATCCACATCCTGTGTATAACCTTAGTTATGCTATGGATTCTCTCAGAGCCGGATGCGATTGTATGGGCGATGGCGCACAAAAAAGCCCTGCCGGAGCAGGGCTTTGTGCAGTCTGTGAGTAAAGCGGATTAGCTGTTCAACGCCGGCCGCTCGCTAATGGCGATACGCTGCGGCGCGATGGCTTCCGGCACGTTACGGATAAGATCGATATGCAGCAGCCCGTTGGTAAACGTCGCACCGGACACTTCCATATGGTCTGCCAGGGTAAAGCTCAGGCTAAACGGCTGATTAACCAGACCCTGATGCAGCCACCGGGTTTCGGTCTCTTGTTTTTCCGGCGTACCCTTCACGGTCAGGCGCGCGCCTTCGAGCTGGATATCCAGATCTTCCTGGCGGAACCCGGCCAGCGCAAGGGTGATGCGATAGTGGTTATCGTCGCTTTTTTCGATGTTGTACGGCGGAAATGTCTGTTGCTCGGTGGTGCTTTGCAGGGCATTAGCCAGTTTGTCAAAACCAATCCACTGACGCAGCAGGGGGGATAAATCGTAGTTACGCATACTAAATCTCCTTCTGAGAAGCGAGTTCGGCACAGTTTAATTTTGTGCACAGTTGTTCCTGCAAATCCTGATGGATTCGCATATGCTCCCGTTACGGCAAGCAAGTCTGGGTGGGCCGCTCGCGCGACCCGCGTAATTAGTTAATTTCGATACGGCGCGGTTTTTTCTCTTCCGGAATCACGCGTTCCAGTTCGATAAACAGCAGGCCGTTAACCAGGTTCGCGCCTTTAACGTGAATGTTCTCGGCTAACTGGAACTTGCGTTCAAAGTTGCGCTCGGCGATGCCCTGGTAAAGGTAGGTACGTTCTTTCTGCTCGGCCGTATGGGAACCTTTCACCACCAGCAGGTTGTCCTGCGCGGTGATTTCCAGCTCGTTTTCTGCAAAACCGGCGACGGCAATAGCGATGCGGTAGTGGTTTTCGTCAACCAGCTCAACATTGTATGGAGGGTAGCCGTTGCTCTGGCTTTGGTTATTTTCTAAATGGTTAAACAGGCGGTCAAAACCAATTGCAGAACGGTATAGCGGAGAAAGATCGAAGTTACGCATAGATAATACTCCTGAAATCAGCGAGAAATTGTAGCCTTCCACCATGGACAGGCCTTTGCGCCCCCGAGCACCCATCAGGCGTGTTCGTTATCGGGTCACATTCTTAAAATGGGTCTGGAACCGAGCTTTTCAAGACTATTTAGGCGAGATTTTTTTGCACTTTGCTGGTTGTCGCATAGACTCTGGGACAACAGCACAAAGGGTTAAATTGCGATGGCTGCCACAGTGCGGGGTTATCGGGCTATTCATTTCGGATAAGGCTCGCTATAACCCTGAGTTGCAGGTCTATGCAGTGCCATTAACGATGACTGAGTGATGATGAAAAATGTTCTGATAAAGCTGACGACGTTCAGCGGGGTGGTTTTACTTTGCGGGTGTTCGAGCGTGATGTCTCACACCGGCGGTAAAGAAGGAACATATCCGGGGACGCGCGCCAGCGCGGCGATGATCTCCGATGACGATACGAACTGGGGCACCAAATCCCTGGTTATCCTGGATATGCCCTTTACAGCAGTGGCGGATACGCTTCTGCTGCCGTGGGATGTATTCCGTAAGGACGATTCCGTGCGCTCACGGGTAGAGAAAAGCGAGCAGGAAAATCTGGCGACAAACGCCGTTATCCCGCCCGCCGAGATGCCGCCGCGCTAGTCCTTCGCGGTTTCCGTTACCCAAAGCTGACGGAAACCGCCCGTCTCTTGCATCCACGCAATAAAGCGCCCGTCCGGGGAAAACACGACCGCATCAGCAGACGGCGGATTGCCGTGATCGGACGTCAAAAACGTCACTTCTCCAGTCTTCGCGTCACAGCAGGCGATTCGGTTTTCAAGCACAAATCCCAGCATGTTCCCGGAAGGGTGCCAGTTAAACGCAGACTGAATACCGCTCCCGGTGCGCGTCAGCTGGCGCGGCTCGCCGCCCTCAGGAGAGATCAGCCACAGCTGCACAATGCCGTTATCATCCCGCATCAGAAACGCGATTTGCGTCCCCTGGGGGTTACTGCGCACCCAGTGACGCGGCACGTTCACCAGACCCGGGTAGACCCTCTGGTGGGTAAAGGTCAGACGACGCTGCTTCACCCCGGCAGGCGGCGCTGGCAGGGTGTCTGGGGTGCCCTGCAGCGGCGCATCGCCCGCTTGTTTCCAGTCCTGCTCGTCTTCTGGCAGGTTAACAATAAACAGTTCAGGCACTTTTTCGCCCTGCGCGGAGAGGGTATCGCCGATAAACGCTAGCCTGTTGTTGCCCACCCAGCCCTCTTCGTAGGCGCGGTTGATTTCATCGCTGCCCGGCTGCGGGTTGGGTGTTGTGCGGCTGACCAGCACGCTCCAGAACGTGCCTGAATATTCACGTGGATGATTCCCCTGCGGGTTCACCGGGCCAAACGGTGCCGCCACGCCGACGTTGCGTAAATCGAGCTTCGGATCGCGCTCATGTAAAACATGGTCGTTATAGGTAAAGCTGACGAACTGCCCGTTCGGGCTAAAGACGTGCACGTGGCTGCCGCCGCGCAGCGCGCCTGCGGTATAAGGTGCGGTGATATCCATCGCGTCCAGGTTGCTCACCTGACCGTGATGCGCAATCACACCCTGACGATGATGAAAATCGTAGTGCCAGCCAGCATCCGGGTTTTTCGGACCGTGGATAAAGACGTATTTGTCCTGTGCCGGATGAACGGTCACCACGCCGACATGCGCGCCGTCAGTAGCGCGATAAACCACCTCCACCTCGCCCGTAACGACGTTGACCTGCTCAATGGTTTCGCCGGTAAATGACGCGCCTGACGGACGTACGTCGTAGACCAGCCACCGGCTGTCCGGCGTCCAGGTATTGATGTTGGTCAGCTGGTGGTTGCGGGAAGCGAAGGTGATTTGTTTCATGAGGATACCCTGATGCACGGTGAGTGCATCAGGGTAAAACATCCGCAGGGATTAGCCTACTCGTTTCACATCGCCCACCAGCAGGATGTAGGAGAGTGCCCCGATCAGCGCCACGGCAGAGATGTAGACAAGCGCCGGGCCGAAGCCGTAGTCCTGCGCCAGGTAGCCGATGACCAGCGGTACGGTGATCCCGCCCAGTCCGCCGACAAAGTTGAACACACCGCCAGTCAGGCCAATCAGCCGCATCGGCGCGAGGGACGACACCAGCGACCAGGTGATAGAGGCGAAACCGTTACCAAAGAACGCCACCGCCATCAGGGCCATAATCCACACCGGATCGTTGGTGTAGTTGGCACCCATGATACAGGTTGAGATCAGCAAGCCGCAGATAATCGGCGTTTTACGCGCCACGCCCAGCGAGTATCCTTTTTTCACCAGCTTATCGGCCAGCCAGCCGGAGAGCAGTACGCCGAAAAATGCGGCGAGGAACGGCACGGTGGTCATAAAGCCCGCCTTCAGCGCCGCGATCCCCTTTTCCTGGGTCAGGTAGTTCGGGAACCAGGTGAGGAAGAACCACAGCGTAGAAGTAACCGCGAACTGTCCCAGATAAACGCCCACCAGCTTACGGTGGAAGACCAGCTTCCAGTCCGCTTTGGTCAGCGGCTGGCGCGCCTCTTTTTTCACCGGCGCATCACCATCCACCAGACCGCCACCGTCGCGGATGTAGTCCAGCTCGGCCCTGGTGATACTTTTGGTCAGACGCGGCGGCTGGTAGACCTTGAACCAGATTAGCGACCAGATAATGCCAATCCCGCCGGTGACGATGAACACCCAGTGCCAGCTCAGCAGCTCCTGGATCCAGATCAGCAGCGGCGTCAGGAACGCCAGGCCGACAAACTGGCCAGAGGTGTAAAAACCAACGGCGGACGCGCGCTCGTGTTCCGGGAACCAGCTGGTCACCATACGGTTGTTGGTCGGAAACGCGGGCGCTTCGAAAACCCCGGTGATGGCACGCAGGCCAATCAGCGAAATCAGCCCGGTGGCGAAGCCCTGGAATAGGGTCGCCACGGACCAGCCTAATATGGCGATAAAGTAGGTCAGACGTGAACCCACGCGGTCAAGAAACCAGCCGCCGGGGATCTGGCATAAGGTATACAACCAGGCAAACGCCGAGAAGACGTAGCCCATTTCCGCTTTGGTGATGCCAAACTCTTCCTGAATATGGGCCGATGCCACGGCAAGGTTGGCGCGGTCGACATAGCAAATGACCACGGTAATAAAGATCATCATCAGCGTCAGGTAGCGGCGACGCCCGATTTTTGTAGCGGTAACTGGAATATCCATCGCAATCTGTCTCCAGATTTTGGGCATAGCGAAGCCGCTCACCATGCCCTGTAATTTACAGAGGGTTATATTTTTGTATGTATGATTTTTGCCCGGAGGCTTACCGGGTCTACGGGATGGCGATTACCATTCCGCTACGCTGCCGTCCTCATGACGCCACAGCGGGTTTCGCCAGTCCGGCGCATTCTTACTCAGCTCAATGACTTTAGCTTCGTCAATTTCCACGCCAAGGCCCGGCTTCGTAAGCGGTTTAAAGAAACCGCCTTCCATGCAGAAGTCTTCTTTATTTTTCACAAAATCGAGCAGTTCCGCGCCCTTGTTATAGTGAATCCCCATGCTCTGTTCCTGGAACACCGCATTGCGGGAGACGAAGTCGACGTGCAGGCAGGCCGCCAGCGCGATTGGGCCGAGCGGGCAGTGCGGTGCCAGCGCCACATCGTAAGCTTCTGCCATCCCGGCAATTTTGTAGCATTCGGTGATGCCGCCCGCATGAGAAAGGTCCGGCTGTAGGATCGCTATGCCGCCCGCTTCAAGTACGCGTTTAAACTCGAAGCGCGAGAACATACGTTCACCCGCCGCGATAGGAATGTGGGTCTGTTCAGCCAGCTTCGGATAGTACTCCGCCTGCTCGGCCAGCACTGGCTCTTCGATAAACAGCGGGCGATACGGCTCCAGCTCTTTGATCAGCACTTTGGCCATCGGCGCGCTGACGCGGCCGTGGAAATCCAGGCCAAACTCAATCTCGTTGCCGAAGGCTTCACGAATTTGCGCCACGGTATTGACCGCCCGGTCTACCGCACGCGAATTGTCGATAACGCCCATCTCTTCGCAGCCGTTGAGCTTGAAGGTGTCAAAGCCGATATTGCGCAACTGCGTGATGCCGTCGATCACTTCCGCAGGACGGTCGCCGCCTACCCAGCTGTAGGCTTTGATTTTGTCGCGCACCAGGCCGCCCATAAGCTGCCATACCGGCGCGTTAAGCACTTTACCTTTGATATCCCACAGCGCCTGGTCGATACCGGCGATGGCGCTCATCAGGATCGGACCACCTCGGTAGAAGCCCGCGCGGTACATCACCTGCCACAGGTCGTTAATGCGCGCCGGATCCTGACCAATCAGGTATTCGCCCAGCTCGTGTACTGCCGCTTCAACGGTGCGCGCGCGCCCTTCAATCACCGGTTCGCCCCAGCCTACAACCCCTTCATCGGTTTCGATTTTCAGGAACATCCAGCGCGGGGGTAAACGGTACGTGGTGAGTTTGGTTATTTTCATTTCACTGCCTCTCGATACGCTTTCACAAATGCTGCCGCCTGCTGTGCGGTACGTTCCACGGACTGTCCGGCACGATAAAGATCGCTCCCCAACCCTGCGCCCACACAGCCAGCGCTCATCCACTGGCCCAGGTTTTCTGGCGTTACGCCGCCCACGGCAAAGACCGGCACGCTGGCGGGCAATACCGCTTTCAACGCCTTGATGTAGTCCGGTCCAAAAGCCGATGACGGGAAAATTTTGAGCGACTGCGCGCCCGCATCAAGGGCAGTAAAGGCTTCCGTAGCGGTGGCGCAGCCCGGGCAGACTGTCATGCCGTAACCCACCGCGCGGCGGATCACCTCAGGCTGAATATTGGGCGTGACGATAAGCCTGCAGCCCATCTTTGCCAGCCGATCGACCTGCTCAGGCTGTAACACGGTGCCTGCGCCAATCAGCGCCTTATCGCCGAAAACCTCCACCACGGCCGGAATGCTTTTTTCCCAGTCGGGCGAGTTGAGCGGGATTTCTACCGCGTCGAATCCGGCGTCGATAACCGCGCCGACGTGGTCTAACGCCTCATCGGGCGTGATGCCGCGCAAAATCGCGATAAGGGGAAGATCAGTTTGCCACTGCATGAGCGATGCTCCTTATTCCTGCCTGAAATGCCGTGTCGCCGGATACCGTCGAAACATCACGCCCAACGGCGCGAAATGCCTGTTCGTAGCGCGACGTTAGCGATGCGCCTGCGACAATCGTAATGGCCTGCTCGTGCGCGATGAACTCACGCATGCTGGCGACCTCTGCGCCAATCAGCAGGCCGGAGAGAAACTCGCTGACCTGCTCGCGCGGGAGAAGTCCCAGCACGTGCGAGGCGCGAACCTCAAAAAGCTGCGGCAACACATCAGGGGAGGCGATCCCACGTTCAAGCCCGGCGGCAAACGCCTCTGACGAGGATTCCTGCTCAGGTAAACCGGCCCCGACCAGCGAATGGTTGAGCAGCAAATGGTGCAGCTCGCCGGTCATTACGGTGCGAAAATCGTGGATTTGCTCAGCGTCAGCCTGGACCCATTTACAGTGCGTGCCGGGCATGACGTAGACAGAAGAAGGTGAGAGAGCGCGCGCGCCAAGCAGCTGCGTCTCTTCGCCGCGCATCACGTTGTGGTTATCGTCGCGAGAGACGCTCAAACCGGGAATAATCCAGATATTGTCGCCAACGGACGTTAACTGCTCGCCAATAGCGGAGAAATGGACGGGAACCGGCAGATAAGGTGCAATTTTCCAGCCTACGTTACTGCCCACCATTCCCGCCATTACCACCGGCGTGGCGCTGTCGCGCCAGTTTTGTGTGACCTCTGCTAACACCGCCTCGGGGGATTTACCGTTCAGGCGCGTCACGCCTGCTTCAGATTGCCTGCTCTCCAGGCACTGCTCGCCCTGATAAAGCCAGGCGCGCAGATTGGTCGATCCCCAGTCAATTGCGATGTAGCGAGATGTCATGTGATTTCCTTCAGCCTTCGTGTCGAGCTGGCAATCATGGTTAGCGCCGCCTGCTCTGCCGCATCGCCGTCCTGATGCCGTATCGCATCGAACAGCGCTTTATGTTCCTGGAGCGTTTTTGGCATGTTGGCCTCATCACCCATCCAGGTACGTTCAAATACCGCTCGCTGTAGCGAGCTGATCGCCACGCTAAGCTGCTGTAAAACCGGGTTATGCACCGACTGCAGCACCGCTTCGTGGTAGCGAATGTCCGCCTCGTTGAACGCCTCCCGGTTCTGGTTATTGGCGATCATGTCGTTTAAAGCCGATTCAATCTGGGCCAAATCACCGGAGGTCGCGCGTTCCGCCGCCCAGCGCGCAATTGCTGGCTCCACCAGGTTTCGAACTTCACTCATCGCGCCGATAAGCCGTGGGTCGTAGTCGTTTTCCAGCACCCACTGCAGCACGTCGGTATCGAGGTAGTTCCACTGGTTGCGCGGAGCAACAAACGCGCCGCGATAGCGCTTCATTTCAATCAGCCGCTTCGCCATCAGCGAGCGGAACACTTCCCGGATGATGTTGCGCGAGGTTTCAAACTCCTCGCACAGTTCAGCCTCTGCGGGGAGCGGCGAACCGGGAACGTATTTACCGCCCACAATCTGGGTGCCCAGCGTAATAACGATGCGATCGGTTTTATTGAGAGTCATGGAGAGTCCTTGTGCTCTGTATGTCCATCACTACTTTACCGCGACCGCTGAATTTCGCCTCACTTTTGCAGTACAAACGTGAGGCCATTCTTCTTTGCCGTGGTGACAATGTAGTACAATCAGTTAATGTTGTACTACAATCAAGATCACAAAAAGAACAATTCGATAAATGCAGGGCAAAAAAAAGCCCCGGTTGATAACCGGGGCTGATGATTAAAAATAAGCGTTACTGCAGCACAAACTTCTCGATCGCGTAGGCAACGCCGTCTTCGAGGTTAGATTTGGTGACGAAATCAGCCACCTCTTTCACCGAAGGAATGGCGTTATCCATTGCCACGCCAACGCCCGCGAATTCAATCATCGCGATGTCGTTTTCCTGGTCGCCGAGCGCCATGATTTCTTCCTGCTTAATCCCTAACGCATCAGCAAGTGATTTCACGCCGGTACCCTTATTGACGCGTTTATCGAGGATTTCGAGGAAGTACGGCGCGCTTTTCAGCACGGTGTACTTCTCTTTTACCTCCGCCGGAATGCGCGCGATGGCTTTATCCAGGATCTCCGGCTCGTCGATCATCATCACCTTCAGGAACTGCGTCGCCGGGTCCATTTTCTCGGCTTCACAGAACACCAGCGGAATGGTCGCAACGTAGGATTCATGCACCGTGTAGTAGCTGATATCACGGTTGGCGGTGTAGAGCGTATTGCGATCGAGCGCGTGGAAGTGGGAGCCCACTTCACGGGACAGTTTTTCGAGGAACAGGTAGTCATCATAGCTCAGCGCAGTTTGCGCAACCGTGCTGCCGTCTGCGGCTTTCTGCACCAGCGCGCCGTTATAGGTGATGCAGTAATCGCCCGGCTGATTCATGTGCAGCTCTTTCAGGTAGCTGTGTACGCCCGCATACGGACGCCCCGTGGTCAGAACCACATTCACGCCCTTCGCTCGTGCGGCAGCGATCGCGTTTTTAACGGCAGGAGAGATAGTGTGGTCTGGCAGCAGCAGCGTGCCGTCCATATCGATTGCAATGAGTTTGATAGCCATGAGTTCCCCGGGATAAATGAGTGCTGCCTCATGCTAACGCGATTAAGCACACAAAAATAGAGCTACATTGCGCAACAGAAACACCCCTTTTACGCTTAACCCGGGGAACGACGACTTACTCGCGGGTGAGAACAATTTTACCGAATGCGCCGCGATCCAGATGTTCAAGGGCCTGTTCAAGCTCGTTAAAACGGTAGCGATGCTCAATCACCGGCTTCAGTCCCGTGACGTCAACAGCGCGGACGAAATCCTCCAGCGCCCGGCGGTGTCCCACGCCAATCCCCTGAATGACGGGGGATTTCAGCAGCAGCTCACCAGCAGGCAGCGAAATGTCAGTCCCGGCCAGCACGCCAATGACGGAGATACGCCCGTGAACGGCAACGGCACGCAGGGAATGCTTCAGGTTTTCCCCACCTACGGTTTCGATAATATGGTCGATGCCGCGATCCTGAGTCAGCGCCAATGCTTCTTCAGCCCAGTCACTTTTCAGGCGGTTGACGCCCTGACTGGCGCCCAGTTTTTTGGCGAGCGCCAGCTTTTCATCGCTCCCGGACGTGACAATAACCTCTGCGCCGTGCGCTTTTGCAATTTGCAGGGCGAAAATCGCCACGCCGCCCGTCCCCTGTACCAGCACCGATTGCCCGGCGCGGAGCTGACCCCGCTCCACCAGCGCGAACCAGGCGGTAAGCCCTGCGCAGGGTAACGTGCTGGCCTCTGCGTCATTCAGAGTTTCCGGAGAGGCTACCAGCGCGTTTTCATTTACAACCACATATTCGGCCAGCATGCCCTGGAAATAGCCGCCGGACGTTTTGTAGGGCAAATCACGCGCGTCTGCCTGCGGCTTGCCGTCGATCCACTCCGGGAAGAAGGTTGAAATGACGCGAGCGCCGGGTTTGAAACGCGTGACACCTTCACCTACGCTGTCCACCACGCCCGCCATGTCAGACGCCGGGGTGAACGGGAAGGAAAGCGGAATCGGCATCGTGCCTTCGATAACCATTTTATCGCGATAGTTGAGCGCAACGGCATTTACCCGTACGCGAACCTCACCCGGGCCTGGCTGTGGAACCGATTCATGAATGAGTTTGAGATTCTCGCGCCCGAGGGCGTTCATTGACCAGCGCTGCATTGTCTCTGTCATTTTTTTCTCCTGCCATCAGATAAGCTTCAGTAATGACAGTCTACCGTTGACTCCTCGTCACCAGTGGCGATAAGTTTTCTCTTCATTGACGCCTGAATGGATACAAACCGTGACCGATACGCTGAAAGATATTCCTGTTTTTGTCGCTGCCGTGGAGGCAGGAAGCTTTGCGCAGGCCGCAGTTCGCCTGCACCTGTCGCGCTCTGCGGTGGGTAAAAGCATTGCTCGACTTGAGGAACGTCTGGGAGTGCGGCTGTTTCAGCGCACCACCCGCAGCCAGCGGCTCACCGATAACGGCGCCCTGTTCTACGAGCGCTGCCTGCGCGCGCTGGAGGAGATCAGGAGCGCGGAATCCCTGCTGGAAACGGGGAAACATCAGATCAACGGTCGGCTTCGTGTTGCCATGCCGGTGCTGTTTGGACGCCAGTGCGTCGCGCCGCTGCTGATTGAACTGGCGCAGGAACACCCTGGGCTTGAGCTTGAAATGTCGTTCAGCGACCGCGTGGTGGATCTGGTCGAGGAAGGCTTCGATATGGCGGTACGTAACGGCACGCTGCAGGACAGCAGCGTGCTGGTGGCCAGAAAGCTGGGAGAACACCGCATGGTCCTGTGCGCCTCGCCCGACTATCTGCAAAAAAGAGGTCATCCAGACGCTGTGGATGATTTATCCCGGCACGCGGCCATTAACTATCTGCGCGCAGGCCGCGTGCTATCCTGGCAGCTTATGGACAGCGACGGAACGCCGCGCACGTTTACGCCGCGGTCATCACTCAATATGGATGATTTGCAGGCCATCTGCGACGCGGCGGTGACCGGGCACGGCATTGCCTGGCTCCCCTGCTGGATGGCCATCAAAGAAATTCATCAGGGAAAGCTTGTCCCGCTCTTTAAGCAGGCGCAGGATGTCCATTTTGACGTCCATGCCGTCTGGCAACAGACGCCGTACCTGCCCCTGAGGGTAAGAATGGCCATAGATGCGCTGGCGAGCCGTTTACCGGCGGCGATGTCGCTGGACATTCCTGCGCCCATAAAAAAGCCGCGCTAAAAGCGCGGCCAGTTTTCATGCGGGATAGCGACTGTTAAATATCGATATTCGCCGCTTTCAGCGCGTTCTCTTCAATGAACGCACGACGTGGTTCTACCGCATCGCCCATCAGGGTGGTGAACAGCTGATCCGCTGCAATCGCGTCTTTAACGGTGACGCGCAGCATGCGACGGCTTTCCGGATCCATGGTGGTTTCCCACAGCTGATCCGGGTTCATTTCGCCCAGACCTTTATAACGCTGGATAGACAGACCGCGACGGGATTCTTTCACCAGCCAGTCCAGCGCCTGCTCGAAGCTTGCTACCGGCTGACGACGCTCGCCACGTTCGATGAAGGCATCGTCTTCGATCAGGCCGCGCAGCTTCTCGCCGAGGGTGCAGATACGGCGGTATTCCGGGCCGGTCACGAATTCGTGCTCCAGCGGGTAGTCGGTGTCGACGCCGTGAGTACGCACGCGAACAATCGGCTCAAACTGCTGTGCCGCATTCTGCTGAACGTCGAACTTCCACTGGCTGCCGTGCTGCTCTTTCTCGTTCAGCTCGCTCACCAGGGTATTCACCCAGCGGGTCACGGCCTGCTCGTTGCTCAGATCGGCTTCGGTCAGGGTTGGCTGATAGACCAGCTCCTTCAGCAGCGCTTTTGGATAGCGGCGTTCCATACGGCCAATCATTTTCTGCGTGGCGTTGAACTCGGAGACCAGACGCTCCAGCGGCTCGCCTGCCAGTGCCGGCGCGCTGGAGTTCGCATGCAGGGTCGCGCCATCAAGGGCGATCGCGATTTGGTACTGATCCATCGCGTCGTCATCTTTAATGTACTGTTCCTGCTTACCTTTCTTCACTTTGTACAGCGGCGGCTGCGCAATGTAGACGTGGCCACGCTCAACGATTTCAGGCATCTGACGATAGAAGAAGGTCAACAGCAGCGTACGGATGTGCGAGCCGTCGACGTCCGCATCGGTCATGATGATGATGCTGTGATAGCGCAGCTTGTCCGGGTTGTACTCGTCGCGGCCAATGCCACAGCCGAGCGCGGTGATGAGCGTCGCCACTTCCTGAGAAGAGAGCATCTTATCGAAGCGCGCTTTCTCAACGTTGAGGATTTTACCCTTCAGCGGCAGGATCGCCTGGTTCTTACGGTTACGGCCCTGCTTCGCAGAACCGCCCGCGGAGTCCCCTTCCACGAGGTACAGTTCGGACAGTGCCGGGTCGCGTTCCTGACAGTCAGCCAGCTTGCCCGGCAGGCCTGCCAGGTCCAGCGCGCCTTTACGACGGGTCATTTCACGGGCTTTACGCGCTGCTTCACGAGCACGTGCCGCATCGATAATTTTGCCCACCACGATTTTCGCGTCGTTCGGGTTTTCCAGCAGGTATTCGCTCAGCAGTTCGTTCATCTGCTGCTCAACCGCCGATTTCACCTCAGAAGAAACCAGCTTGTCTTTGGTCTGTGAGGAAAACTTCGGATCCGGCACCTTCACGGAGACCACGGCAATCAGGCCTTCACGGGCGTCGTCACCGGTGGCGCTGACTTTCGCTTTTTTGCTGTAGCCTTCTTTGTCCATGTAGGCGTTCAGGGTACGGGTCATCGCCGCACGGAAGCCCGCAAGGTGAGTACCGCCGTCGCGCTGTGGAATGTTGTTGGTAAAGCAGTAGATGTTTTCCTGGAAACCGTCGTTCCACTGCAGCGCCACTTCCACGCCGATACCGTCTTTTTCGGTGGAGAAATAGAAGATATTTGGGTGAATTGGCGTTTTGTTCTTGTTCAGATACTCAACAAACGCCTTGATACCGCCTTCGTAGTGGAAGTGGTCTTCTTTATTGTCGCGTTTGTCGCGCAGGCGAATAGAGACGCCAGAGTTCAGGAACGACAGTTCACGCAGGCGCTTCGCCAGGATGTCGTACTCGAATTCAGTGACGTTGGTGAAGGTTTCAAGGCTCGGCCAGAAACGCACCATGGTACCGGTTTTATCGGTATCACCGGTAACGGCCAGCGGGGCTTCAGGCACACCGTGCTGATAGATCTGACGGTGAATTTTGCCTTCGCGCTGAATAACCAGCTCCAGCTTTTGCGACAGGGCGTTTACTACGGAAACGCCTACGCCGTGCAGGCCGCCGGAAACCTTATAGGAGTTATCGTCGAACTTACCGCCTGCGTGCAGTACGGTCATGATCACTTCCGCAGCAGAGACGCCCTCTTCCGGGTGAATACCGGTTGGGATGCCACGACCGTCATCGGTAACGGAGACGGAGTTGTCCGCATGGATGGTGACCACGATGTCTTTACAGTGACCCGCGAGCGCTTCGTCGATAGCGTTATCTACCACCTCGAATACCATGTGGTGCAGACCGGTGCCGTCATCCGTGTCGCCGATATACATACCCGGGCGCTTACGCACCGCATCCAGCCCTTTCAGGACTTTGATACTGGAGGAGTCATAAGAATTCGACATCAACGTTTCTCGCTCATTTCAACTTGGGTTAATCCGTTATTTTACCCTTTTCCACGGTAAACATCTTCGAATTTTCGTCCGACATGTCCATAACGTGTTCAGCGCTAATGGCGCTGACGAAAACCTGCGACTGCGTGGCTTTTAAGCGGCTGGCAAGCAGCCCGCGCCGCGCGTCGTCAAGTTCCGAGGCAAAATCATCTATCAGGTACAGGCAGCGTCGTCCGCTCTCGCGGGTGAGGAACTCCCCCTGCGCCAGGCGTAGCGCGCACATCAGGAGCTTGAGCTGCCCGCGCGACAGCGTGTCTTCCACCGGCGCACCGTCGGCACGAATGCGGAAATCCGCCTTGTGCGGGCCGTGCGCGGTGTAGGTCAACATGCGGTCGCGCTCGAAGCTTCTCTCTAACACCTCGGCATAGTCCGTCTCTTTCTCCCAGCCACGCTGGAAGGAGAAGGTGAGAGAGAACTCGGGTAAAAACTGTTTGCAGGTGTCGGCCATATCTTCGGCGATACCCGCGCTGTATTCGGCACGCCAGCGGCTTATCTGTTCCGCAAGAGGGATGAGTTCCATGTCCCACGGACGCAGCTGGGCGTAGCGCGTGACCTGGCGCAACGCGGCGTTACGCTGTTTAAGCAGACGCTTCAGGTTGCTCCAGGCGTTAAAGAAACCGGCTTCATTGTGAAAGCATCCCCAGTCGAGGAACGCTCTTCTGTATTTGGGGCCGCCGTTGAGTAAAGTAAACCCCTCGGGCGTAATCAGCTGCATTGGCATCAGCAGCGCCAGCTCCGCCACCTTATGGCCGTCGGTGCCGTCGATGCGCACCTTGCTATCGCCCTGCTTGTCTTTGGTCAGGCCGATGGCGGTTTCCCGCTCTGCGCCCTGCAAACGCCCGTGCAGAACAAAGGATTCCTGCTCGTGGCGAATGACGCGACCAATCTGCAAACTGCGAAACGCCCGGCCATGGCCGAGCGTATAGATGGCTTCCAGCACGCTGGTTTTGCCGCTGCCGTTCGCGCCAACCAGGAAGTTAAAGCCGGGGGATAAAGCGAGATCCGCGCTTTCGATATTGCGAAAGTCGCGGATCAACAGACGGGTGAGCGACATTACAGTCTCATTGGCATGACAACATAAGCCGCGCTTTGGCTGGCCGCATCTTCAATCTGTACGCTCGAAACGGAGTCTGTCAGCAGAATGCGCACATTCTCGCATTTCAGTGCATTGAGCACATCCAGCACGTAGCTGACGTTGAAGCCGATTTCCATCTCAGCCCCGGCGTAGGTGACGTCCAGAATCTCTTCTGCCTCTTCCTGCTCCGGGTTGTTGGCGGTGATTTTGATCTGGTTTTCACTCACGTACAGGCGCACGCCGCGGAATTTCTCGTTCGAGAGAATGGCCGCGCGGGCAAACGCCTGCTTGAGGCTATCGCAGCCCGCTTCCAGCGTTTTGTCCGGGTTCTTCGGCAATACGCGGCGATAATCCGGGAAACGGCCATCAACCAGCTTCGAAGTGAAGACAAAATCGCCCACGTGGGCACGGATGTTATTGCTGCCAATCTGCACCCGCAGCGGCGTGTCACCGCCGTCGAGCATACGCATCAGTTCAATCACGCCTTTACGCGGCACGATCACCGAATGGTTCGGCAGCGAGTCGCCAATCGGCATGGAACAGACCGCCAGACGGTGGCCGTCGGTGGCGACGGTACGCAGCTCTTCACCTTCGGTTTCGAACAGCATGCCGTTTAAGTAGTAACGAACGTCCTGATGCGCCATGGAGAACTGCGTGGCTTCAATCAGACGCTTCATCGTCGCCTGCGGAAGAGTGAATTCAACTTCACTCTGCCAGTCGTCCAGGTTCGGGAAGTCCGCAGCGGGCAGCGTGGAGAGCGAGAAACGGCTGCGGCCAGAGCGCACCAGCATGCGGTCGCCCTCCAGCTGCACGGCGATTTCAGCGCCTTCCGGCAACCCGCGGCAAATATCAAAGAATTTACGTGCCGGAACCGTGGTCGCGCCCGCGTCGTGCGGCTGCGTCAACGTAACGCGCGCGATCATTTCCATTTCCAGATCTGTACCGGTCAGCGACAGCGTACCGTCCGCGACCTGAAGCAGCAGGTTTCCGAGAATAGGCAGCGTTGGGCGGCCGCCTAATGGGCCACTCACCTGTTGCAGCGGTTTTAATAAATGTTCACGTTCAACGGTAAATTTCATAGCGTCACGATGATAATGTTCTGATTAGATTGGAAAAATCTTCTTTTATGTCGTGGCTTTCTTCGCGTAACTGCTCAATCTTGCGACAAGCGTGCAGCACGGTCGTATGGTCACGGCCACCAAACGCATCGCCGATTTCCGGCAGACTGTGGTTGGTTAACTCCTTTGCCAGCGCCATCGCCATCTGACGCGGACGCGCCACCGAGCGGGAACGACGTTTAGACAGTAAATCTGCCACTTTGATCTTGTAGTACTCAGCCACCGTCTTTTGAATATTGTCGATGGTGACCAGTTTTTCCTGCAATGCCAACAAATCGCGCAGTGCTTCACGCACAAAATCGATGGTGATCGCACGACCGGTGAAGTTGGCATTGGCGATAACGCGGTTCAGCGCCCCTTCCAGCTCACGCACGTTGGAACGCAGGCGCTTGGCGATGAAGAACGCCACTTCACCCGGTAGGCGGATGTCGTTCTCATCGGCTTTCTTCATCAGGATCGCGACGCGGGTTTCCAGCTCAGGTGGCTCGATCGCCACGGTAAGGCCCCAGCCGAAGCGGGATTTCAGACGATCTTCAACGCCGTTGATCTCTTTAGGATAACGATCCGAGGTCAAAATGATCTGCTGATTACCTTCCAGCAGAGCGTTGAAGGTGTGGAAAAATTCTTCCTGCGATCGTTCTTTATTGGCAAAGAACTGGATGTCATCGATCAGCAGCGCGTCAACGGAACGGTAGTAGCGTTTAAACTCTTCGATCGCATTGTTTTGCAGGGCTTTTACCATGTCCTGAACGAAGCGCTCGGAGTGCATATACACCACTTTCGCGTTGGGCTTGCGCGCCATAATGCCGTTACCTACCGCATGCAGCAGGTGGGTTTTACCCAGACCCGTGCCGCCATACAGGAACAGCGGGTTGTAAGCACCGCCGGGGTTATCGGCAACCTGACGGGCTGCCGCGCGCGCCAGCTGGTTCGACTTACCTTCAACGAAGTTATCGAACGTGTGTTTCACGTTAACGTTAGAGCGGTAGGTTGGCTCTGCGGGGGCAGGGACGTTATCCCAGCCCTGACGAGCGGGTGCAACGCGAGGCGCCGGAGCCGGAACAGCCTGAGCGGGCGCGGCTACATTTACGGTTTCACGAACGGTTTGGGTGACCGGCTTTGTGCCCACTTCAAAACGCAGCTGTGGGACATCTGACCCGCAAAAATCGTTCAGCAGGCCATTGATGTTATTGAGGTACTTGTCTCTTACCCAATCGAGCACAAAACGGTTTGGCGCATACAAAGCCAGCGTGTTATCGCTCAGCTCCGCCTGCAACGGGCGGATCCACATACTGAATTCTGTGGCTGGTAACTCATCCTGCAATCGGGCAAGACACTGCTGCCAAAGCGAAAGTGACACGGCGGACTCCACTCGAACAATAAAAGAAAACTATTGAATATTCATGATTGTTGGCGCACATCGACATGACCCTGCGTAAAGGGGGACGTGCGAATTGCTATCTGCAATTTATCCTGACCAGGATCCTGGGATCCCGATCGGGACCGCGGATCATAGCGTAAACTGAGCCAGAGATCTTCTGTTTCTCACAGATTCTTCCCGATTTATCCACAGGAAGATCCGAAACCGGGTAAGTGTAAACGATCCTGGCGCGAGTGCCCCGCGATTTAGCCCGCATATTGGAAAATTTAATGAGCAGCGACAATTTATTGCTTAAATGATCTAACGAAGATCCGGGACGATCCTTGCGCTTTGTTGGCGAGGCCGTATAATCCTCGACCCGGCGCGTGATGCTCATCTTCCTGCGTCGTCCGTTGCTCATTTTCCACGCGAAATCGTGCGGAAATACGCGGGAAATAAGGAAAGAGAATTGACTCCGGAGTGTACAATTATTACAATCCGGCCTCTTTAATCACCCACGGCTTCGGCGTCCGTCATTCGAAACTCGGTCGGGCATCCGCAAAAGTCATGAATTTTTTCAAGTTTAGGTAGAAATCGCCATGAAACGCACTTTTCAACCGTCTGTACTGAAGCGCAACCGTTCTCACGGCTTCCGTGCTCGTATGGCTACTAAAAATGGTCGTCAGGTTCTGGCACGTCGTCGTGCTAAAGGCCGCGCTCGTCTGACCGTTTCCAAGTAATAAAGCTAACCCCTGAGTGGTTAAGCTAGCATTTCCCAGGGAGTTACGTTTGTTAACTCCCACTCATTTCACTTTCGTCTTCCAGCAGCCACAACGGGCTGGCACGCCGCAAATCACCATCCTCGGCCGCCAAAATTCGCTGGGGCATCCCCGCATCGGTCTCACAGTCGCTAAGAAAAACGTTAAGCGTGCGCATGAACGCAACCGGATTAAACGTCTGACGCGTGAAAGCTTCCGTTTACGTCAGCACGAACTGCCTTCTATGGATTTCGTGGTGGTGGCTAAAAAGGGGGTTGCCGACCTCGATAACCGTGCTCTCTCGGAAGCGTTGGAAAAATTATGGCGCCGCCACTGTCGCCTGGCTCACGGGTCCTGATAGCCCTCATTCGGGTCTATCAACGCCTGATTAGTCCGCTACTCGGGCCGCACTGCCGTTTCACACCAACATGCTCAAGCTACGGAATTGAGGCATTGCGCAGGTTTGGAGTGATAAAAGGCAGTTGGTTGACGGTGAAACGCGTATTAAAATGCCACCCTTTACACCCCGGTGGAGACGACCCCGTCCCCCCAGGACCTTTTGATACCAGAGAACACTAACGATGGATTCGCAACGCAATCTTCTTATCATCGCTTTGTTGTTCGTGTCTTTCATGATCTGGCAGGCATGGGAGCAGGATAAAAATCCTCAACCCCAGCAGCAGACCACGCAGACCACGACCACCGCAGCGGGTAGCGCCGCCGACCAGGGCGTACCGGCCAGTGGCCAGGGGAAACAGATTACGGTTAAGACCGATGTGCTTGAGCTGACTATCAACACCCGTGGTGGTGATGTTGAGCAGGCGCTGCTGTTGACCTACCCGAAAGAGCTGAAGTCTAACGAACCGTTCCAGTTACTGGAAACCACACCGGAGTTCCTGTATCAGGCGCAGAGCGGCCTGACCGGTCGTGATGGCCCGGATAACCCGGCTAACGGTGCGCGTCCACTGTATAACGTCGAGAACGACACCTTTGTACTGGCTGATGGCCAGAACGAACTCGTTATCCCGATGACCTACACCGACGCGGCAGGCAACACCTTCACCAAAACCTTCACCCTGAAACGCGGTGAGTATGCGGTGAACGTGGGCTACAGCGTACAGAACGCCGGTGCGAAACCGCTGGAACTGTCTACCTTCGGTCAGCTGAAGCAGTCCATCAATCTGCCGTCACACCGTGACACCGGAAGCAGCAACTTTGCGCTGCATACCTTCCGTGGCGCGGCGTACTCCACGCCTGATGCGAAGTACGAGAAATACAAATTCGACACCATTGCCGATAACGAAAACCTGAACGTCAGCTCCAAAGGCGGTTGGGTCGCAATGCTGCAGCAGTATTTCGCGACCGCGTGGATCCCGAATAACGACGGTACGAATAACTTCTACACCGCGAACCTGGGCAACGGTATTGCAGCCATCGGCTACAAATCACAGCCTGTTCTGGTTCAGCCGGGTCAAACCGGTAAGCTGGCAAGCACCCTGTGGGTCGGCCCGGAAATCCAGGACAAAATGGCCGCTGTTGCGCCGCACCTGGATCTGACCGTGGATTACGGTTGGTTGTGGTTCATCTCTCAGCCGCTGTTTAAGCTGCTGAAGTTCATCCACAGCTTCCTGGGTAACTGGGGCTTCTCCATCATCGTTATCACCTTCATCGTGCGTGGCATCATGTACCCGCTGACCAAAGCGCAGTACACCTCCATGGCGAAGATGCGCATGCTGCAGCCGAAGATTCAGGCGATGCGTGAGCGCCTGGGCGATGATAAACAGCGTCAGAGCCAGGAGATGATGGCCCTGTATAAGGCAGAGAAAGTGAACCCACTGGGTGGTTGCTTCCCGCTGCTGATTCAGATGCCAATCTTCCTTGCGCTGTACTACATGCTGATGGGTTCCGTTGAGCTGCGCCACGCGCCGTTCGCCCTGTGGATCCATGACCTGTCCGCACAGGACCCGTACTACATCCTGCCGATCCTGATGGGCGTGACGATGTTCTTCATCCAGAAAATGTCGCCAACCACCGTGACCGACCCGATGCAGCAGAAGATCATGACCTTTATGCCGGTCATCTTCACCGTGTTCTTCCTGTGGTTCCCGTCAGGTCTGGTGCTGTACTATATCGTCAGCAACCTGGTGACCATCATCCAGCAGCAGCTGATTTACCGTGGTCTGGAAAAACGTGGCCTGCATAGCCGCGAAAAGAAAAAGTCCTGATTCGGTAAGATAACGCTAAAATAAGGGCGGTCGATTGACCGCCTTTTTTATTTGTATTGAACGAGAGCAACCATGAGCCATAACGACACTATCGTCGCCCAGGCAACCCCACCGGGACGCGGTGGTGTAGGCATTCTGCGCATCTCCGGCCTGAAGGCACGCGAGGTGGCTGAAGCGGTGCTGGGTAAATTGCCAAAGCCGCGCTACGCTGATTATCTGCCGTTTAAAGATGCCGACGGCACGCCGCTGGACCAGGGCATTGCGCTGTGGTTCCCCGGCCCGAACTCCTTTACCGGCGAAGACGTGCTGGAACTTCAGGGCCACGGCGGCCCGGTTATCCTCGACCTGCTGTTAAAACGTATTCTGACCCTGCCTGGCCTGCGCATTGCGAAGCCGGGCGAATTCTCCGAGCGTGCCTTCCTGAACGACAAGCTCGACCTGGCACAGGCCGAGGCGATTGCAGACCTGATCGACGCCAGCTCTGAACAGGCGGCCCGCTCCGCCCTGAACTCGCTGCAGGGAGCGTTTTCCGCACGTGTGAATCACCTTGTGGAAGCACTTACTCACCTGCGAATCTATGTCGAAGCGGCTATCGACTTCCCGGACGAGGAGATCGACTTCCTCTCTGACGGCAAAATCGAAGCCCAGCTGAACCAGGTGATGAGCGATCTGGATGCCGTCCGCGCCGAAGCGCGTCAGGGCAGCCTGCTGCGTGAAGGGATGAAGGTCGTCATTGCTGGTCGCCCTAACGCCGGGAAATCGAGCCTGCTGAACGCCCTGGCGGGCCGTGAAGCGGCGATCGTCACCGACATAGCCGGGACCACCCGCGACGTGCTGCGCGAGCATATCCACATCGACGGGATGCCACTGCACATTATCGACACCGCGGGCCTGCGCGATGCCAGCGATGAAGTCGAGCGTATCGGTATTGAACGCGCCTGGCAGGAGATTGAGCAGGCCGACCGCGTGCTGTTTATGGTAGATGGCACCACGACCGACGCCGTTGACCCGGCGGAGATCTGGCCGGACTTTATCGCCCGTCTGCCGGCCAAGCTGCCTATCACCGTAGTGCGTAACAAAGCGGACGTTACCGGCGAAACGCTGGGCATCAGCGATGTGAATGGTCACTCACTTATTCGCCTTTCGGCACGTACAGGGGAAGGCGTGGACGACCTGCGTAATCATCTCAAGCAGAGCATGGGCTTTGACACCAGCATGGAAGGTGGCTTCCTGGCGCGTCGCCGTCACCTGCAGGCGCTGGAAGAGGCGGCACGCCATCTTGACCAGGGCAAAGCGCAGCTGATTGGTGCGTGGGCGGGTGAACTGCTGGCGGAAGAGCTGCGCCTGGCGCAGCAGAATCTAAGCGAGATCACCGGGGAGTTTACGTCGGACGATCTGCTGGGACGGATCTTTTCGAGCTTCTGTATTGGTAAGTAATTCCCGCTAATCAATGGTGATTTCCTCCTGGGAAATCACCATTGTCCAAATGGCAACTCGCCTAAACCCTTTTCACCCCCTATTCTGCATGCCTGCATTTATGGGGGGTTTATGGCGCGTTTTCTGTTTTGTAGTTTCGCATTAGTTCTGCTTTATCCGTCGGGTATTGATATGTATCTGGTGGGATTACCGCACATCGCCAGCGATCTGGGTGCCAGCGAAGCGCAGCTGCATATCGCGTTTTCGGCCTACCTCGCAGGAATGGCGTCGTCGATGGTCTTTGCCGGGAAGATCGCGGATAAGGCTGGCCGTCAGCCCGTCGCAATAACCGGAGCCATTATCTTTGCCCTGGCCTCTCTTCTCTGCTCACAGGCACAGAACAGCACCTTGTTCCTGGCAGGAAGGTTCATCCAGGGCATTGGTGCCGGCGGCTGTTACGTGGTGGCGTTTGCTATTTTGCGCGACACCTTAAGCGCCCAGCGCCGTGCTAAAGTGCTCTCCATGCTGAACGGGATAACCTGCATCATTCCGGTGCTGGCACCGGTTGTAGGCTATCTGATCATGCTGAAATTCCCGTGGCAGAGCTTGTTCTGGACCATGGCTGCAATGGGCGCCCTGGTCTTTATGCTGTCGATCGCCGTACTGAAAGAAACCCACCCGGGCTCGCAGAATCCCAGCCATACCGCGACCATTCATCCGGCAGAGAAACTTCTCAATCGCTTTTTCCTCAGCCGTCTGGCCGTAACCACGTTAAGCGTGGCGGTGATCCTGACGTATGTAAACGTTTCCCCGGTGTTGCTGATGGAGACCATGGGTTTCGATCGCGGTGAGTATTCAACGGTGATGGCATTAACCGCTATGGTCAGTATGGCCGTCTCATTTTCTACCCCCTTCGCGCTGAATCTCTTCCGCCAGCGCACGCTGATGCTGACCTCGCAGGTACTGTTTCTCGCCGCAGGTGTGGTTCTGGCAACCACCAGCTCGCATGCGCTGATGCTGGTGGGCATTACGCTCATCTGTGCCGGGTTCTCGGTTGGCTTTGGCGTGGCGATGAGTCAGGCGCTTGGCCCGTTCTCGCTGCGGGCAGGCGTGGCAAGCTCGGTGTTGGGGATCGCGCAGGTCTGCGGCTCGTCTCTGTGGATATGGCTGGCGGCGGTCATCGGACTTAACGCGCTCAATATGCTGATCGGGATTCTGATTGGCTGTAGCATAGTCTGCATCACCTTACTTATGGTCATCCAGCCCGCGGCACAGTATGAAGAAGCCCATCAGCAGTCTCGATCTTAACCTGTTGCTTTGCCTGCAGCTTTTGCTGCAGGAGCGCAGCGTCACCAAAGCCGCAAAGCGGATGAACGTGACGCCGTCGGCGGTGAGTAAATCGCTGGCCAGGCTGCGCGACTGGTTTGACGACCCGCTGTTTGTCAAAACGCCGTTAGGGCTGCTGCCTACGCCGCTGACGGTCAGCCTGGAGCAGGATTTGGCCGACTGGATGCAGATTGGCAACCAGATCCTCGATAAATCTCACCATGATTCGCCTGGCGGGCTGACGTTTGTGCTGGCCGCCGAAACGCCGCTGATGCTCATCCGCTTTAACGCCCTGCTTGAGCAGGTGAACCAGCGTTATCCTCAGGCGACGGTGAAGATGCGTCACTGGGATTACGACTCGCTGGACGCCATTACGCGCGGGGAAGTGGACGTTGGCTTCACTGGTCGCGAAACCCACCCGCGCTCGCGTGAACTGCTGAAGCTGATGCCGTGGTTTATCGACTACGAAATCCTGTTTAGCGACCGTCCATACGTCTATTTGCGTGAGGACCACCCCGCTCTGCAGGAGGAGTGGAATCTGGAGACCTTCCTGCGCTATCCCCATATCAGTATCTTCTGGGAACGGAGCGACACCTGGGCGCTGGATGAGGTGCTAAAAGAGATGGGGCGGGAGAGAAACATTGCCATGTGTTTGCCGGGCTTTGAGCAGTCGATGTTTATGGCGGCGCAGCCCGGTCATAACTATATCGCCACGGCTCCCCACTACTGTCGCCACTACAATGAACTCCACCAGCGGAAGCTGATCGCGCTTCCTATTCCCATTGACGAAGCGCAGGCTGAAAAGCTGACCGTTCCCTTCACGCTGATCTGGCATAAACGGAACAGCCATAATCCGAAAATCCTCTGGCTGCGGGAGACCATCAAGGCGTTGTACGGTGGCAGCGATCCAATTTTTGCCTAAGAAAATGTAAAGTTCGGCCTTCAGGCTTCTCTTACTCCGATTTACTGATTAAAACAGGAGTCAAGTTAAGCGATAATCATGTAACCGTTTAACCGATTACGACCATTATCAAGGAGCGAAAAATGGCAACGCACTTTGCAAGAGGGATACTTACAGAAGGACGTCTCGTATCGGCCAGACTCTCTTCAGCCTGTCACAGTGAGGCGCTCAAACTCCCCGAACACCGCAGGACGCGGTTTTTAGCCTCGAGAGCACTTCTCGCAGAACTGCTGTTTATGCTGTACGGCACCAGCGAACTGCCGGAGATCGTCACGCAACCTGAAGGCCGCCCGGTCTTTGCTGACCCGGAACTCCCCCGTTTTTCCATTGCCTATACGGGCAATATCATTGGCGTGGCGCTGACCACCGAAGGGGATTGCGGGCTGGATATGGAGCTTCAGCGTGCAACGCGGAGCTTCCACGGCGCAAGCCCGCACGATGACTACCCGCTCTCCAGTAATGAGAAGCTGTGGGTACGCAACCAGAACGACTCCGTCGAGGCCAGAGCCCAGCTCATCACCCTGCGCCAGAGTATTCGCAAGCTCTGCGGATGCGCTTCAGACGACGCCAGTCTGTTGCAATTGTTGCCCGGCTCCGGACGCCTGCGTGCTGCTAAAGCTACGCTTGTAGAGGCGCTCAGCGATGCAGAAGATGTGTTGATATGGTCTGTTGCAGTTAGCCCAGCCATCGAACGGCTAAAGATTTGGGAATTTGACAGTAAAGAGGGATGGAGTAGCCTTCCGGATGTGCCCGAGCGCGCCAACGAGCCCGCCGCACGCCTGATACGTTTAACCAGTTTACCGGCAGAAAAAGCATTTACCCATAGCTGATCCAATCAGGGTCATCATGATGAAACAGGAGTAATCATGTCTGATACGTTGAAAGTAGTTACGTTACTGGGAAGCCTGCGCAAAGGTTCATTTAACGGAATGGTTGCCCGCACGCTGCCGCAGCTGGCCCCGGCAGGTATGGAAATTAGCGCCCTGCCATCTATTGGCGATATCCCGTTGTATGATGCAGATGTCCAGCAGGAAGAGGGGTTCCCGCAGAGCGTGGAGGCGATAGCCGAGCAGATCCGCCAGGCCGACGGTGTGGTCATTGTCACGCCGGAGTATAACTACTCGGTTCCGGGTGGCCTGAAGAACGCGATTGACTGGTTATCCCGTTTACCGGAGCAGCCGCTGTCTGGCAAACCGGTGCTGATCCAGACCAGCTCAATGGGCGCGATTGGTGGCGCACGCTGCCAGTATCACCTGCGTCAGATCCTGGTGTTCCTGGATGCGATGGTGATGAACAAGCCGGAATTTATGGGTGGTGTGATTCAAAACAAGGTCGACCCGCAGACGGGTGAAGTGGTGGATCAGAGCACGCGTGACCATCTCTCTGGCCAGCTGACCGCGTTTGGGGATTATATTAAGCGGGTGAAGGCGTAAGCCGGAGCGGCCTGATGCCCTCACCCTGGCCCTCTCCCACGTGGAGAGGGAACAAACCTGTTTATTTCGCGTCAATAAACACAATCTTCAACACAAACAGCAGCGCAACGATAATCACGCACGGGCTGAGTTCGCGGAAACGGCCGGTACCGATCTTCATCACGCAGTAAGAGATAAAGCCCAGCGCGATACCTTCGGTGATCGAGAAGCTGAACGGCATCATCACGGCGGTAATAAAGGCCGGCACCGCTTCGGTTAAATCTTCCCACTTCACGCGCGCCAGGCTCGACGTCATCAGCACGCCCACGTAAATCAGCGCGCCGGCAGCCGCATACGGTGGAACCATACCCGCCAGCGGAGAGAGGAAGATCACCAGCAGGAACAGGATACCCACCACCACCGCCGTCAGGCCGGTACGGCCACCCACGGACACGCCGGAAGAGGATTCAATGTAAGCGGTAACAGATGAGGTGCCGATGAAAGAGCCGGCGACGGACGAGATGCTGTCCACATACAGCGCCTGCTTCATGCGCGGGAATTTGCCTTTCTCGTCAGCCAGACCCGCTTTGTCCGTCACGCCAATCAGCGTACCGGAGGAGTCAAACAGGTTGACCAGCATGAAGGAGAAGATCACGCCCGCCAGGCCCAGGTTCAGGGAACCCGCCAGGTCAACGTGACCAATCACGGTAGAGACGCTCGGCGGCGCAGAGACAATACCGCTGTAATGCACGTCACCCAGCATCCAGCCCAGCAGCGTGGTCACGATGATAGAGACCAGCACCGCAGCGTGGATGTTGCGCGACGCCAGGATCGCGATGATGAAGAAGCCCAGCACGCCCAGCAGCACGCTGTGCGAGGTCAGGTTACCGATGCTCACCAGCGTTTCCGGGTTCGCCACGATCACACCGGCGTTTTTCAGCCCCATCATGCCGATGAACAGACCGATACCGCTGGTGATACCCACGCGCAGGCTCACCGGGATATTGGCAATCATCCAGTAGCGGACGCGGAAGATGGTCAGCAGCAGCAGGCCGACCGCACCCCAGAAGATAGCGCCCATACCAACCTGCCACGGCAGGCCCATCGCCTGAACCACCACGAACGCGAAGAACGCATTCAGGCCCATAGCGGGTGCCAGCGCCACGGGCAGGTTAGCGAAAACGCCCATCAGGATGCTGCCAAGCGCCGCAATCAGGCAGGTGGTTACAAAGACGGCGCTGGTGTCCATGCCAGCGACGCCCAGAATTTGCGGGTTCACAAAAACGATATAGACCATCGTCAGGAAGGTGGTGAAACCGGCGATCACTTCGGTGCGTGCCGTTGTGCCGTGCTCGCGCAGTTTGAATACGCGCTCAAGCAGACCCTGACCAGATGTCTGGGTTGTGTGTTGTTGACTCATCATCAATTTCCGAACAAGGAGGGAAAATTCGTCGCTATCCTATACCAAAATGCGACAATAGTGGCGGTTACGGGATACTTTTTTCATTGATTATGCTTATACGGCAACGATTGCGTCTCGTAAATCTGTCGTACGTAAACGTTAAACTTGTTAAAAGGGAAGGACATGTCCGGAATTGAAGCGGTATTTTTCGACTGTGACGGTACGCTGGTCGACAGTGAGGTCATTTGTTCCCGCGCGTATGTCGCCATGTTCCAGGAATTTGGCATTACGCTCGATCTCGAAGAGGTGTTCAAACGCTTTAAGGGCGTGAAGCTGTACGAGATCATCGACATCATTAACGAAGAGCACGGGGTGGATCTGGCGAAAGCGGATCTGGAGCCTGTGTACCGCGCCGAGGTCGCACGCCTCTTTGACTCAGAACTGGAAGTTATTGCCGGGGCTAACGCGCTGCTGGATGCGATGACGGTGCCAATCTGCGTAGTTTCCAACGGTCCGGTCAGCAAAATGCAGCATTCACTGGGCAAGCTTGAAATGCTGCACCACTTTCCGGAAAAACTGTTCAGCGGCTACGATATCCAGCGCTGGAAGCCCGATCCGGCCCTGATGTTCCACGCGGCGAAAGCAATGAACGTCAACGTGGAGAACTGCATTCTGGTGGATGACTCGCCTGCGGGCGCCCAGTCGGGGATTGATGCGGGGATGGAGGTGTTTTACTTCTGTGCCGATCCGCACAACAAGCCGATCGATCATCCAAAAGTGACGACCTTTACCGATCTGGCGCAATTGCCAGAGTTGTGGAAGGCACGCGGGTGGGATATTACGCGTTAAGCTAACGTAGGGCGGGTAAGCGCCAGCGCCACCCGCCACAAACATCACTCTTTCGGATCTTTACCCGCCAGCAGCTTGTCCAGCTCGTCGCCGCCCACGTGACGGAAGTCCTGACCCTTCACGAAGTAGAAAATATATTCGCAAATGTTCTGGCAGCGGTCGCCGATACGCTCGATTGAGCGCGCGCAGAACAGGGCCGTCAGCACGCTTGGGATGGTACGGGAATCTTCCATCATGTAGGTCATCAGCTGACGCACAATGCCTTCATACTCCTGGTCGACTTTCTTGTCTTCACGGTAGATACGCACCGCTTCGTCCAGATCCATACGCGCAAAGGCATCCAGCACGTCGTGCAGCATCTGCACAGTGTGGCGGCCCAGCGACTCCAGGCTCACCAGCAGCGGCTGATGCTGCTGGGAAAACTTCTCCAGCGCGGTGCGGCAGATTTTATCCGCCACGTCACCAATACGTTCCAGCTCGGCGATGGTTTTAATGATCGCCATTACCAGACGCAGGTCGCTCGCGGTCGGCTGACGCTTGGCGATAATACGCACGCAGGCTTCGTCGATCGCCACTTCCATCATGTTGACGTTATGGTCGCCTTCGATGACGCGCTTCGCCAGCTCGCTGTCCTGGTTATGCATTGCCGTAATCGCATCAGAAAGCTGCTGCTCGACCATGCCACCCATGGTCATCACCTGCGTGCGAATACTTTCCAGCTCTGCGTTGAACTGGCCTGAAATGTGTTTATTAAGATTGAGGTTGTCCATGGTTTCTCCACATGCACTAAGGCAAATCAACCGTAGCGGCCAGTAATATAATCTTCGGTTTGTTTCTTCGCGGGCCGGGTGAACAGCGCGTCCGTATCGCTGAACTCAATCAACTCGCCCAGGTACATAAACGCCGTGTGATCTGAGCAACGCGCAGCCTGCTGCATGTTGTGGGTCACGATAACCACGGTGTAATCCTGCTTCAGCTCGGTGATCAGCTCTTCAATACGGCCGGTTGAGATCGGGTCCAGCGCTGAACATGGTTCATCCAGCAGCAAGACTTCCGGGCGAATGGCGATACCGCGCGCAATGCACAGACGCTGCTGTTGACCACCGGAGAGAGAGTACCCGCTCTGATGAAGTTTATCTTTGGTTTCGTTCCATAATGCGGCCTTGGTCAATGCCCACTGCACGCGCTCGTCCATGTCCGCACGGGAGAGCTTCTCAAACAGGCGAACGCCAAACGCGATATTGTCATAGATGGACATCGGGAACGGCGTCGGTTTCTGGAACACCATGCCCACTTTGGCACGCAGCAGGGCGATATCCTGGGCCTGGGTCAGAATGTTTTCGCCATCCAGGATAATTTCACCTTCAGCGCGCTGCTCCGGATAGAGCGAATACATTTTGTTAAAGGTACGCAGCAGCGTGGACTTGCCACAGCCAGACGGACCGATGAATGCCGTGACCTGGTTCTTCGCGATATCCAGGTTGATGTTCTTCAGGGCATGGAATTTGCCGTAGTAGAAGTTCAAATCACGAACCTGAATCTTACCCGGGGCAGTATCAACCATACTCATTGACTCATTTCCTCATTCGACGCCGCGAGCTGCCGCGCCGTAAAAAATTAACCGTGTTTCTTCTTCGCGAAAATGACGCGCGCCAGAATGTTCAGCAACAGTACGCAAAGGGTGATGATCAGCACCCCGGCCCAGGCCAGCTGCTGCCATTCCGCGAATGGGCTCATCGCAAATTTAAAGATCGTCACCGGCAGGTTGGCGATCGGCTGCATCATGTCCGTGCTCCAGAACTGGTTGGAGAGGGCAGTAAACAGCAGCGGTGCCGTTTCACCGGCAATACGGGCGATAGCCAGCAGGATACCGGTCATGATCCCGGAGACCGACGCTTTGAGGGTGATCGCAGAAATCATTTTCCATTTCGGCGTACCCAGCGCGTAAGCTGCTTCACGCAGGCTATCCGGCACCAGTTTCAGCATGTTTTCGGTGGTACGAATGACGATAGGCACCTGCAGCAGCGCCAGCGCAATTACGCCCGCCCAGCCGGAGAAGTGTTCCATTTGCGCGACTACGATGGTGTAAACAAACAGGCCCACGACAATCGACGGAGCGGAAAGCAGGATGTCGTTAATGAAGCGAATCACCTCTGCCAGCCAGGATTTACGCCCGTACTCGGCCAGGTAGATGCCGGCCATGATGCCCAGCGGCGTACCGAAAACGGTCGCCCACAGGATCAGCAGGCCGCTGCCCGCCAGGGCGTTCGCCAGACCACCACCCGCCGTATTTGGCGGCGGCGTCATCTCGGTGAACAGCGCCAGAGACATTCCATCAATACCACGCGTGATGGTGGACATCAGGATCCAGATCAGCCAGAACAGGCCGAATGCCATCGTTGCCATGGAAAGCGTCAGCGCAATGCGGTTTTTAAAACGACGCTTCGCCTGCATTTTGCGGCGGGATTCGGCAAGCTGAGCGGTGCTTTGCATTTCGAGAGTTGCCATCAGCGTGCCCCCTCATTTTTCGCGAGACGCAGGATCATCAGCTTGGAAATCGCCAGAACAATGAAGGTGATAACGAACAGAATCAGACCCAGTTCCATCAGCGCTGCGACGTGAAGCCCGGATTCCGCTTCGGCAAATTCGTTTGCCAGCGCGGAGGTAATACTGTTACCCGGCATATAGAGTGAAGCGCTGTCGAGCTGGTAGGTGTTACCGATGATAAAGGTGACCGCCATAGTTTCACCCAGCGCGCGACCTAAGCCCAGCATTACGCCGCCGATCACCCCATTTTTGGTGAACGGAAGGACAATGCGCCAGATAACTTCCCAGGTGGTACAGCCGATGCCGTAGGCCGACTCTTTCATCATCACCGGGGTTTGTTCGAAGACATCGCGCATTACCGCCGCAATGTACGGAATAATCATGATGGCGAGGATCACACCTGCCGCCAGAATACCGATACCGAATGCCGGGCCAGAGAACAGGGCACCCACAAACGGAACGGCGGAGAGAACATTACCTACCGGCTCCTGGAAGTACGTGGCAAACAGCGGCGCAAAGATAAACAGGCCCCACATGCCGTATACGATACTTGGGATGGCCGCCAGCAGTTCGATGGCAATACCCAGCGGGCGACGCAGCCAGCCCGGCGCGAGTTCCGTCAGGAACAGCGCAATACCGAAGCTTACCGGAACCGCAATCAGCAGGGCGATGAACGAGGTCACCAGCGTACCGTAAATCGGCACCAGCGCACCGTAGATATCGTTCGGCGCGTCCCACTCTTTGGTCCACAGGAAGGAGAAACCGAATTTCTGAATGCTCGGCCAGGAGGAGAAAATCAGAGACACGATAATGCCGCCCAGCAGCAATAGCACAATCAGCGCAGCCAGTTTGACCAGCGCGCCGAAAATCATGTCACCTTTTTTACCCGGAGGGTTAAATGCAGGCTTGGTTGCAGCCATAAATCACTCTTCTGTTAAACGCGTTTACGAAATCGGCGGGTAAGCGCAAGCGCCACCCGCCATTTTCGTCAGAATGCTAAATTAATACAATGCTTTACCGCTGCTGTCTTTCACGTTGGTTTTCCATGCAGCACGAATCTGCTCAACCACGCTGTCTGGCAGGCTGGCGTAATCCAGGTCGTTAGCCTGTTTGCCGCCGTTTTTGTATGCCCAGTCAAAGAACTTCAGCACTTCAGTACCTTGCTCTGGTTTCTTCTGATCTTTGTGAATCAGAATGAACGTTGTAGAAGTGATTGGCCACGCGTTGTCGCCTTTCTGGTTAGTCAGATCCTGTGCGAAGGATTTGCTCCAGTCAGCGCCTTTCGCTGCGTTAGCGAAGTTCTCTTCAGTTGGGCTAACCGGTTTGCCGTCAGCAGAAACCAGTTTGGTGTAAGCCAGGTTGTTCTGCTTCGCGTAAGCGTATTCTACGTAACCGATAGAGCCCGGCAGACGCTGTACGAAGGCAGCGATGCCGTCGTTACCTTTACCGCCCAGACCGGTTGGCCAGTTAACGGTAGAGCCGGAGCCGACTTTCGATTTCCACTCTTCGTTCACTTTTGCCAGGTAGCTGGTGAACACGAAGGAGGTACCAGAGCCGTCAGCACGGCGAACCACAGCGATGTTCTGCGAAGGCAGCTTAACGCCCGGGTTCAGCTTAGTGATGGCTTCGTCATCCCATTTTTTGATTTTGCCCAGGTAGATATCGCCCAGGGTTTTGCCGTCCAGCACCAGCTCGCCTGATTTCAGGCCAGGGATGTTAACGGCCAGCACAACGCCGCCGATCACGGTCGGGAACTGGAACAGGCCTTCCTGATTCAGTTTTTCATCAGACAGCGGAGCGTCGGATGCGCCGAAATCAACGGTATTCGCGGTAATTTGTTTTACGCCACCGGAGGAGCCGATACCCTGATAGTTAACCTTGTTACCGGTTTCTTTCTGGTAGGTATCCGCCCATTTGGCATACACCGGCGCAGGGAAGGTTGCACCAGCGCCAGTCAGGCTTGCTGCTGCAAAAGCAGAGAAAGCGCTCAGAGATAAGGTCGCGGCGACAACAGTTGCGACAGTGGTACGCATAACTTTCATAATGTCTCCTGCAAGGATTTCGTAAATCATTGTTTAAGTGGCTACGATGAGCAAAATAGGACAAACAGGTGACAGATAAATGTACGAAATATGACAGTTTTATGACAATCAACGTGTTTGATTTAAGGTAATGATTTTAATACAAATAAAATCATATCCCTGTCATGATAATGTCACACTGAGATGCGTTAAGCCTGGTTCAAAGATGTGAATATGACAACGGCTGTCATAAACAGCCGTTGTTATTAATTTTGAATTTCGAAGGTCACGGTTGCCCAGGCTTCAAAGGCGCCGGGCTTCGGAATACTCCCCGTCGCGCTGGCCGGGGCAGCAGAGAAGGTGAGTGAGTTAACTTCGGCGCCCCCCTGGTTGGCTCCCATATCCATCTCCATGCTCCCCCCATTGACGTTGACGACGCGGTCCCATTTATCATAAATAACGATCCCTACATCATCATTGCCGTTCACTTTCATCATCGTGGCGTCAGCGTCAACGGGATCGGCATGGAAAGCGGATCGGACGATGTTCTCATCCAGCATGCCGGTACATTTCACCTGTATCATCTTGCGGATTTTGCGGCTACCGACCGCCTCGCCTTTGGTGGCTGAAAACGCGCTGGCGGGAATTTTTCCAAAATCAATTTCCAGCGACTGACCCGGCGCAATCTCGCAGTTTTGCGGTACCACGATGTCTCCGGCAATTTTTATTTCGGCGAGCTTCTCGGTACTTGCCAGAGAGGACGCTTCATCGATACCGCCATAGAGCGTGGCAATCGTCGTACCCGGAACGGTAATTTTTCCAATAAAGGGCTTGTCGATCAAAAACGATATTTTTACCTGAGAGCCGGTATCAAGCGTTGCCTCTGAGCCCTCTACACTGGAGGTATAACAGTAGATACCGGACGTCACCCGGTTGGGCTCCGCCTCAAAGGGAACGGCGAGATAGTCACGTCCCAGCACGTGAATAGAGGACGCAATACTGAGGTGATCGTTCAACCTGTAGTAGGTATATCCATTTTTAACGGTATTAACGCTTAAGGGCGAACGCGCGGTGAAGTAGACGCTACGAAACGTGGTGGTGAAATGGGTCAGGCAGTTACATCCCAGTTTATACTGGGAAGGCGATTGCAGGGTCGTCAGATCGCGCACCTCGGTTCCCGCCTGGTTTTTATCTGCCGGTATTTCTGCCCCGTTAAGATTCAGATTGAAAATATAGGTGCCGCCGATGGCGAAACACACCCCGCCTTCTGTCGTCGCAGCGTGGGAAAAAGGGGTAAAAAGCAGCATGGCGACTGCTATAAAAGTGATACGTCGTTTCATCTCATTTCCCTATTGGCACACGACCGCTGTTTGAACCAGTTCAACACCCGTTGGTTTGGGGAACTGATAATGGACCTTGCAAGGTTTTGTCTTTTCACTCCCCCACTTCAGCGTGAACGTTCCCTCTTCCGGCATGCCCGAAAGATACAGTTCGCCATTCTCGCCGGTAATGCCCGACACGCTGCCCGTCGCCAGTTCGGCAGACGCCACTGCGCCAAAGGGAACCGGTTTGCCGTTGGCCTGTGTGACCTCAAAGAGCACGCGATAGCCAACGTGGGTGATAAATTCCGCCCGCACCACCGCACCTCGCGTGGGGATGACGTTAAGCACACTGTTCTCCAGCTCGACGTTCGCTTTTTCAAAATAGCCGCTCTCAATTTCCACACGGTTTTCATCGTAAGCGTTAAGCTGCGTTTGAACGGTGTAGCCTCGCCAGTCGGTTGCCGTACCGGTGCCGTTTTCCATTGCCAGACCGGCTGCACCGGGTGCTTTAATCAGCGCCACGGTTTCGCCCATCTCCTGCGAGAACGTCACTCCATCGCCATGCAGCAGGATCCCGCCGCGCGCGCCGTAGTTGAGCCGCTGGCTGTCCTGGTTGTAGTCATAGCTGCCGTTAACCGAGCCATAGGTTCCGTCATATCCCACCCCCGCGCTGCTGCTGTACACACTGTCATCCGCATCCCAGGACTGCTGGAGGTTCCAGGAGAGATTACGGTTATCAAGCGCCGTACCGTTCAGGCCAAGCTGGTGCATTCCTTTTCCGCTGTTGTTCTGCGTGAGGCCGTAGCTCACATAGCTGTCCGGCAGCAATGCTGACAGCGGCACGGAGAACGACAGCATAAAAACCTGTTCGCTTTCTCGATCGTCGCTATCTGTATACTCCGCGCTCTGCGCCGTGGTGATGGAATCGCTGTAGTTCCAGGAGAGGTTCCAGGAAAGCGACCGCCAGACATTGCTGTAGCCAAGCTGAACCAGGCGTTCAACTTCGTCGGTTTTCCAGTACTGCTGGCGGCTCAGCGTGAGATAAATGTTCCCCATGCCATCGCCGAAATTCTGCGTCCAGGACCCTTCAAGCCGACTGCGTCGGTTGCCCGTTACCCAGAAATCGCGCTGACTGTTCTGGCGTGACGCCCATTCATTGAGGGTGTAGTAGCCCTGCGTTGAGTAGCGATACCCTACCAGCCTCAGCGTGGTATCCGTCTCATCAAACCGTTTCGAATAGAGAAAACGCCAGGACTGGCCGGACTCCTCTGAGTCCTCGTCCGTAAATTGCGCTCGTGCCTGGGTGATATCGACGGAAAACGCGCCAACTGCCCCCATATCTTTGCCGACCCCCACCGCTGCCGAGCGATACGCTTCCGCGGCCTGCACGCCACCGTAAACCGTTATCCCGGCAGGAAAGCCGTGCAGAATCTGCGCCTGAAAAACGTTGGGCTGGAATTCGCTTTGATCGCGCAGTTCACCCGCGCTGATATCGACGTCGGTCTGATCTTCACGCTTGAGGATGGCCAGCGAGGCGTAGGGCTGCGTGAAGTGTTGCTCACTGCCGTCTTCTTCTTTGATGGTCACGTCCAGGTCGCCGCCGGAGCTGGTGGTGTTTAAATCCTTTAGCGCAAACGGTCCCTGCGGCACGGCAGATTGGTAAATGATGTAGCCGTTCTGCCGAATAATCACCGTCGCATTGCTTTTCGCTACGCCCCGAACGACCGGCGCAAAGCCCGCCAGGCTGGAAGGAAGCATTTCATCATCGGTATAAAGGCGCACGCCGCGCACCTGGGTACTGTCGAAGACATCGCTCGCGGTCCAGGTATCACCCAGCATGATCTGGCTGCGTAACGTCGCGAGGTTTCGCTGCACATAGGTGCTGATGGAATGGTAATCCGAATGACCGTCAATGATATTTAGCGTGCTGTAATTGCGTAAACGCCACGCGCCAATGTTCGCCCCGTTTCGCAGGTTCAGATAGTAGAAATCGCTATTGTCGTCATCATCAGACTGCAACGTGCTGGAGCCGGAAAAGTCATAGTTCATCATCAACGCATTAATACCTTCATCCCAGCGGGCAGGATTGATGGTGCCGCGGGCGGTGGTATCAATGTAAATCTGCGGCAGCGTGACGTTGAGCAGCAGCTTATCGGTATCGAACGCCCACGTGGCGCCAGGGATCAGCGGGGTAGGGTCCACACAGGCGTTTTCGTCCAGGCGATCCAGCGAACCGATCGCCGCCACCTTAGCCCCGAGCTCCGCAAGCACCGTCCTGACGTGCTTAAAACAGGGATGCAGCCTATCGCCAGCCTTATCTTCAATAAAGGTGACCTCCCGGCTATCGATAAACTCATCGTTAACATGAATATCAACCTTATAAGAGCCCGCAGGTAACGTATTGGCGCGGTTAAACTGGTGGATATCAACATCCACCGGATGGTCAATTTCAAGAAGCGCAGGGTTAAAGATATCTTTTGCCAGCGTCACGCCTGAAAAGCCGAGAGATACCCCCGAGGCCAGCGCAATGAAAAAACGGAAACACCCCATATCAAACATCCCTATGTTTACAGCGTGACGTGAATTTCCTGACTGATTGCCCCAAAATCGTTAACGAAACGCCAGACCAGCGCGTGGCCGTTAATCCCTTCCGGAAGCGGCAAACGCACGGTGTCAAAAGGGGGAATGATGTTTAAGGGAACGTCTTTTTTATCGACGGTGACATTCATAACGTTAATATGTAGCGGGCTCGGATTTTCAATCACGAGCTGCTGGTTTTGAACACGCCATTTAACCTTCGCCGCAGCCCGTTCAGGCGTGATATTCAGGGTCGCCGGACGCCAAAAAAGTTTTATCCGCGTCTTAATCGCAATTTCGAGCGAATTGGGGTTTGAACTGGACGGCGGAATATTTTTGATGTTGAGCCAGAACAGCGATTCCCGATCGTGAGGCAGTTCGCCCTTCACTTTCATGATGCGCAATACTTTCTCCTGCCCGGCCTCCAGCCTTGAAACCGGCGGAATAACGGTAAAAGGAGGTTTATTCGACGCTGTATCGCCTTTAAAAGGATCGACCCACGTCTGTATGAGATAAGGCGTGGTCGCTTCGTTATTTTTTATGCTAATTGTCGCATCGGATTTATCGCTACTATAAACAACGCGGGTTCCGCCAATAATGACGCCAGCCGTCGACAAGGGTGTTAAAAATGAAAAAGAGAGCATGATGAACAGAGTCAACAAACGCCGTAAATACATCAGTTATCCTCACATCCTGTGGAGGAGCCTGCAAAAAGGATAAAACAGGCTCCTGGCGAACAGCTGAAGATTATTTCAGGTATTCAATGGTGAACTGGGAATCCGCGTTCGCTGTACCCGGCGTAACCGTAGCCAGCGTCTGCACAAACTTCGCTTTAAAGCCCATGTCCGCTTTGCCGTCGGTGATAGCAACATAATTTGAATTGTTATACAGCGGGATCGCCGTATCATCGTTCAGGTTGAAGAGCTTGATTGCAACGCCGGTAGCCTTAACGGCTTCACCTTCGCCGGTGTAAATACCGTCAGTATCCGCTTCACCGTTAACAGGCGTGCCAATAGACAAATATCCTTTGCCGATGGTGTCTTTATCTTCTGTTCCGTCAAAACGAACTGCTGCCTGAGTATAGGTTGCAGGGCATTTCTCCAGTTTAATATGGAAATCTTTTACTGACGCCGTTGAGTCAATGCCGGAGAACGTCGTTTTGGCAACGCGGCCGATATTCACTGTCTGATCGGCGGTATCAGGCGTCACTTCACACGTTGAATCAATAACCTCTCCGCGGAAATGAACCGTACCATCCGCAGCAAATGATTGTCCTGCCATTAACGCCGATGCGAGTGCAATCGCCACCGTAATTCCATTATTTTTCATGATAACTCCATTAATTAAATCAATATTGCGTTTATCATAAAGACAACGCCATCCCAAATGCGATGAAATAATATTCTTCGGGAAGAATGATCTTCAAGGGGGGAGTTTAAATTAATGGAATAATGACGAACCAGAGCTGGAATAATAATAGAGAAAAACAAATATAATATTATTTTTGCTTTATCATTAAAATTCCTTTTCAGTATACACATAAAAAGGACACATATTTTATAAACAAACCATTTTTAGGATTCCGTTAATAAAAGCTGATCGTTTAGTGATCAAAATAGAAAATACTAATGCCTGGAAGCAATCTCGTTCATTATTCACACAATAAAGTAACGAAATGCGTCAGAATAAGATGATTGATAGCAAAGAGAAAGCTGATGAGAAAAAAGTAAGGAAAAATGGCTACACGTCGTGTAGCCATTAACAGAAGGGATTATTCTACGGTGACCGATTTCGCCAGGTTACGCGGCTGGTCAACGTCGGTGCCTTTGATCAGCGCCACGTGGTAAGCCAGCAGCTGCAGCGGAACGGTGTAGAAGATCGGTGCAATCACCTCTTCCACATGCGGCATCTCGATGATGTGCATGTTGTCGCTGCTGGCGAAACCGGCATCTTTATCAGCGAAGACGTACAGCACGCCGCCGCGGGCGCGCACCTCTTCGATGTTGGATTTCAGTTTTTCCAGCAGTTCGTTGTTCGGTGCGACAACAATGACCGGCATATCCGCGTCAATCAGCGCCAGCGGGCCATGCTTGAGCTCGCCTGCCGCGTAGGCTTCCGCGTGGATGTAGGAGATCTCTTTCAGCTTCAGTGCGCCTTCCAGCGCAATCGGGTACTGATCGCCACGACCCAGGAACAGGGCGTGATGTTTGTCAGAGAAATCTTCCGCCAGCGCTTCAATACGTTTGTCCTGAGACAGCATCTGCTCAATACGGCTCGGCAGCGCCTGGAGACCGTGAACGATGTCGTGCTCAACGGAAGCATCTTCGCCTTTCAGACGCGCCAGCTTCGCCACCAGCATCAGCAGAACGGTCAACTGAGTGGTAAACGCTTTGGTGGAGGCCACGCCGATTTCGGTACCCGCTTTGGTCATCAGCGCCAGATCGGACTCACGCACCAGGGATGAGCCCGGGACGTTACAGATGGCCAGCGAGCCCAGATAACCCAATTCCTTAGACAGACGCAGCGCTGCCAGCGTATCCGCCGTTTCGCCGGACTGGGAAAGGGTGATCATCAGGCTGTTACGACGCACCGCAGACTTGCGATAGCGGAACTCAGACGCGATTTCCACGTCGCATGGCACGCCCGCCAGGGATTCAAACCAGTAGCGAGAGACCATACCGGAGTTATAAGAAGTACCGCAGGCTACGATCTGAATATGTTCAACCTTGCCGAGCAGTTCGTTGGCGTTTGCCCCCAGCTCGCTCAGATCCACCTCGCCGTGGCTAATGCGCCCGGTCAGGGTATTTTTGATGGCGTTTGGCTGCTCGTAGATCTCTTTCTGCATGTAGTGACGGTAAGCGCCTTTGTCGCCCGCGTCGTACTGCAGGTTAGATTCGATCTCCTGACGCTTCACCTGCTCGCCTTTGGTATCGAAGACGGTCACGCTGCGGCGAGTCACTTCCGCGATATCGCCCTCTTCCAGGAAGATAAAGCGACGGGTGACCGGCAGGAGCGCCAGCTGATCGGAGGCGATAAAGTTTTCACCCATGCCCAGACCGATAACCATCGGGCTACCGGAACGCGCGGCCAGCAGGGTAGATGGATCGCGGGAGTCCATGATCACCGTACCATACGCACCGCGCAGCTGAGGGATAGCGCGCAGCACCGCATCACGCAGCGTACCGCCCTTTGCCAGCTCCCAGTGAACCAGGTGAGCAATCACTTCGGTGTCGGTTTCAGAGACGAAGGTATAGCCGCGCGCTTTCAGTTCTTCGCGCAGCGGTTCGTGGTTTTCGATAATGCCGTTATGCACCACCACGATGTGTTCAGACACATGCGGGTGCGCGTTACCTTCAGACGGTTCGCCGTGCGTCGCCCAGCGGGTGTGCGCAATACCGGTACCCCCGTGCAGCGGATGTTCTTCCGCGGCCTGAGCCAGCATCTGCACTTTACCGAGGCGACGCAGGCGGGTCATATGCCCTTCTGCATCCACGACAGCCAGACCGGCAGAGTCGTAACCACGGTATTCCAGACGACGTAAACCTTCGAGAAGGATTTCAGCAATATCACGCTGCGCAACTGCGCCAACAATTCCACACATATTTTAGATTCCGAATTTAGGCATTATGCCTGCGTTGTCGCTGACCTGTATTTACCCTTTCCGGGCGCCCCGAGCCTTGTAGAGAGTGGGGTTATTTTTATGGGTACTGCTTGTGGGGGGAGATATATATTTATCTCCTCTCCCGGGTTTGCCTGATGCGGCTACGCCTTATCAGGCCTACTCAATCGTAGGGCGGGTAAGCGTAGCGCCACCCGCCTTGTTGTTACTTTTTCTTCACCGGGCGTTTCCAGCCCTGCTTGTGTACCTGCGGCACGCGGCTTAACACCAGCTCGTTATCCGCTACGTCGCGCGTGACGGTCGTGCCGGCGGCAATGGTCACGCCGTTACCCACGGTAACCGGTGCCACCAGCTGCGTGTCCGAGCCCACGAACACGTCATTGCCGATGATGGTTTTAAACTTATTGGCGCCGTCATAGTTACAGGTAATGGTTCCTGCACCAATATTCACGTTATCGCCAATCTCCGCGTCGCCCAGATAGGTCAAATGACCGGCTTTCGAGCCTTTACCCAGACGCGCTTTTTTCATTTCCACGAAGTTGCCCACGTGCGCGCCTTCCAGCAGCTCAGCGCCCGGGCGCAGACGCGCAAACGGGCCGATGGTACACGCCGCATCAAGACGCGCGTCTTCCACCACGCTGTACGGGCTGATTTCGCAGTCGTCGCCGATAACGCTGTTTTTAATCACGCAGCCGGCGCCGATTTTGACGCGGTTGCCCAGCGTGACGTTGCCTTCAAGAATAACGTTAGTATCGATCTCAACGTCGCGCCCGTGAGACACGGTGCCGCGCAAATCGAAACGCGCCGGATCGCGCAGCATCACGCCCGCGAGCAGCAGTTTTTCGGCCTGCTCGGACTGATAAATACGCTCAAGACGGGAAAGCTGCAGGCGGTTATTCACGCCGTCCGTTTCGCTGATGCGCGCCGGATGAACGGCGGCGATCTCACGCCCTTCGTGATACGCCATCGCAATGATGTCGGTGATGTAGTACTCACCTTGCGCGTTATTGTTGTCGAGCTGAGAGAGCCAGCGCTTCATGTCCGCGCCATTGGCAATCAGGATGCCGGTGTTGATCTCCTGAATCTTGCGCTGTTCATCACTGGCATCTTTATGTTCAACGATACCCGTTACGTTGCCGTTTTCACGCGTGATACGGCCATAGCCCGTTGGATCGTCCAGCACAACGGTCAATAAACCGATGCCGCCCTGCGGCTTGGCTGCACGCAGGCGAGTCAGCGTTTCAACGGAAATCAGCGGAACGTCGCCGTAAAGCATCAGAATATCTTCGTCATCGGCAAAGAACGGCGCAGCCTGCTGCATCGCATGACCGGTACCCAGCTGTTCAGCCTGAAGCACCCAGTTGAGCGCATCATCGCTCAGCGTCTTTTTAAGCAGATCGCCGCCGTGGCCGTAGACCAGGTGAACCTGACGGGCACCCAGTTCATTCGCTGCATCAATAACATGCTGCACCATTGGCTTTCCTGCCAGCGTGTGGAGCACTTTAGGCAGATCGGAATACATGCGGGTACCTTTGCCAGCGGCAAGGATCACCACGCTCATCGCACTGTTTGACATACGCATCCTGACGGTAGTTTGAGTGAGAAGTAAAAACGTTTGATGCCTAAAATTCTACATCTTTTTCATCATGAATTAAGGATGAAAAAAAAAGCCAGTCTGGTATCCAGACTGGCTTTTGTGCTTTTCAAGCCGGTGTTACATCGCTTTTTTGGTCAACTCGATAACGCGCAGTTTCGCGATCGCTTTGGCCAGCTCCGCAGACGCCTGAGCGTAATCCACGTCACCATGAGAGCTGCTAATGTGCTCTTCAGCCTTACGCTTCGATTCCAGGGCTCGCGCTTCGTCGAGATCCTGGCCACGAATAGCGGTATCGGCCAGAACGGTCACACTGCCAGGCTGCACTTCAAGAATGCCGCCGGACAGATAGATAAACTCTTCGTGACCGAACTGTTTAACGATGCGGATCATACCAGGCTTAATGGCGGTGAGCAGCGGTGCGTGACCCGGGAAAATACCCAGTTCACCTTCACTGCCCGTTACCTGGATTTTCTCGACCAGACCAGAGAACATTTGTTGCTCTGCGCTGACGACGTCCAGGTGGTAAGTCATTGCCATATCACCCTCCGATTAAGGCGTTAAAGTTTTTTGGCTTTTTCCACGGCTTCTTCGATGGAACCAACCATGTAGAACGCCTGCTCTGGCAGGTGATCGTATTCGCCTTCCATGATGCCTTTAAAGCCACGGATGGTGTCTTTCAGGGAAACGTATTTACCCGGAGAACCGGTGAATACTTCCGCAACGAAGAACGGCTGGGACAGGAAGCGCTGGATCTTACGCGCACGTGCTACCACCAGTTTGTCTTCTTCAGACAGTTCATCCATACCCAGGATGGCGATGATGTCTTTCAGTTCCTGGTAACGCTGCAGCAGGGACTGTACGCCACGCGCGGTGTCGTAGTGTTCCTGACCAACAACCAGTGGATCCAGCTGACGGCTGGTGGAGTCCAGCGGGTCAACGGCCGGGTAGATACCCAGAGACGCGATCTGACGGCTCAGTACCACGGTTGCGTCTAAGTGCGCAAAGGTGGTTGCTGGAGATGGGTCAGTCAAGTCATCCGCAGGTACGTATACCGCCTGAACGGAGGTGATAGAACCGGTTTTGGTAGAGGTGATACGTTCCTGAAGAACACCCATCTCTTCCGCAAGCGTAGGCTGATAACCTACCGCTGAAGGCATACGACCCAGCAGTGCAGATACTTCGGTACCGGCCAGGGTGTAACGATAGATGTTATCAACGAACAGCAGAACGTCACGGCCTTCGTCACGGAATTTCTCAGCCATCGTCAGACCAGTCAGCGCAACGCGCAGACGGTTTCCTGGTGGCTCGTTCATCTGGCCGTAAACCAGGGATACTTTGTCCAGAACGTTGGAGTCGGTCATTTCGTGGTAGAAGTCGTTACCCTCACGAGTACGTTCACCTACGCCCGCAAACACGGAGTAACCGGAGTGCTCGATCGCGATGTTACGGATCAGCTCCATCATGTTTACGGTTTTACCTACACCCGCACCACCGAACAGACCAACTTTACCGCCCTTCGCAAACGGACACATCAGGTCGATAACTTTGATGCCGGTTTCCAGCAGTTCCTGAGAGCTGGACAGCTCTTCGTAGGAAGGTGCCGCGCGGTGGATAGCCCAACGCTCTTCTTCACCGATGTCGCCTTTCATGTCGATTGGCTGACCCAATACGTTCATGATACGACCCAGTGTTGCTTTACCTACCGGGACTTCGATCGGGTGCTCAAGGTCTTTAACTTCCAGACCACGACGCAGACCGTCGGAAGAACCCATCGCGATGGTACGCACGATACCGCCGCCGAGCTGCTGCTGAACTTCCAGCACCAGGCTCTCGTTACCATTCTGTACCTCAAGCGCGTCGTACACGCGTGGTACGGCGTCCTGAGGGAACTCGACGTCCACCACGGCGCCGATTACCTGGACAATCTTTCCAGTAGCCATCTTGAATCCTCTACGTAATTCGTAAACCTGGTTAAACCGCGGCGGCCCCCGAGACGATCTCGGTGAGTTCCTGAGTAATGCTGGCCTGACGAGCTTTGTTGTAAACCAACTGCAGCTCTTTAATCAGGCTGCCGCCATTATCGGTCGCGGCTTTCATCGCCACCATTCGTGCGGCCTGCTCGCTGGCCAGGTTTTCTACAACGCCCTGATAAACCTGAGATTCAACGTAACGACGCAGCAGGGTATCCAGCAGCGGTTTCGGATCGGGTTCATACAGGTAATCCCAGGCTTTCTGCTTCAGCTCGTCATCTTCTGATGCCGGTAACGGCAGCATCTGAGTGAGCGTTGGAACCTGAGACATGGTGTTAATGAATTTGTTGCTGACAACGTACAGTCTGTCCAGACGGCCTTCATCGTAGGCCTGCAACATCACTTTAACCGGGCCGATCAGTTCGGACAGGGACGGGTTATCACCCATACCGGTCACCTGAGCGACAATGTTGCCACCAACGGAGTTAAAGAAAGAGACGCCTTTAGAGCCAATCAGTGCCAGATCGCACTGAACGCCTTTATCAGACCAGCCTTTCATATCCGCCAGCAGTTTTTTGAACAGGTTAATGTTCAAGCCGCCACACAGACCACGGTCAGTCGACACCACCAGGTAGCCCACGCGCTTAACGTCGCGTTCTTCCAGGTAAGGGTGCTTATATTCCAGATTACCGTTTGCAAGGTGACCAATCACTTTGCGCATGGTCTCTGCATAAGGACGGCTGGCCGCCATGCGATCCTGCGATTTACGCATTTTGGAAGCGGCGACCATCTCCATCGCTTTAGTGATCTTTTGCGTGTTCTGGACGCTTGCGATCTTACTACGTATCTCTTTTGCGCCGGCCATGAGCTTCTCCTCAATGCCAGGCGGCTTGCCCTGAGACAAGCCGCCGGACGATTACCAGGATTGGGTTGCTTTGAAGGAATCGAGGATAGCTTTCAGCTTGCCTTCGATTTCGTCGTTATAGCCACCGGTCTGGTTGATCTCTTGCATCAGCGGAGCGTGATCACGGTCGACGTAAGCCAGCAGAGCGGCTTCGAAGCTACCGATTTTCGCCAGTTCCACATCTTCGAGGTAACCGCGTTCAGCCGCGAACAGCACCAGGCCCTGCTGAGCAACAGACATTGGAGCGTACTGTTTCTGCTTCAGCAGCTCGGTCACTTTCTGACCGTGGCTCAGCTGTTTACGGGTTGCTTCGTCCAGATCGGATGCGAACTGAGAGAACGCAGCCAGTTCACGATACTGTGCCAGCGCGGTACGGATACCACCGGACAGTTTCTTGATGATCTTGGTCTGAGCAGCACCACCCACACGGGATACGGAGATACCCGGGTTAACCGCCGGACGAATACCGGAGTTAAACAGGTTGGTTTCCAGGAAGATCTGACCATCGGTAATGGAGATTACGTTGGTCGGAACGAACGCAGAAACGTCACCCGCCTGGGTTTCAATGATCGGCAGCGCGGTCAGAGAACCTGTTTTGCCCTTCACTTCACCTTTGGTGAAGTTCTCGACGTATTCCGCGTTAACGCGGGAAGCACGCTCCAGCAGACGAGAGTGGAGGTAGAATACGTCGCCCGGGAATGCTTCACGTCCTGGTGGACGACGGAGCAGCAGGGAAACCTGACGATAAGCAACAGCCTGTTTAGACAGGTCATCGTATACGATCAGCGCATCTTCACCGCGGTCACGGAAGTATTCGCCCATTGCGCAACCTGCGTATGGCGCCAGGTATTGCAGTGCAGCAGATTCAGACGCGGTTGCTACCACAACGATGGTGTTAGACAGCGCACCGTGCTCTTCCAGTTTACGAACCACGTTAGAAATGGTGGACGCTTTCTGGCCGATAGCCACGTACACACATTTGATGCCGGAGTCACGCTGGTTGATGATGGCGTCGATTGCCATCGCGGTTTTACCGGTCTGACGGTCACCGATGATCAGTTCACGCTGACCACGACCGATTGGGATCATGGCGTCAACGGACTTATAACCAGTCTGCACTGGCTGATCAACGGACTGACGGTCGATAACGCCTGGTGCGATAACTTCGATTGGGGAGAAGCCATCGTGCTCAACCGGACCTTTACCGTCGATTGGCGCACCCAGGGTGTTAACAACGCGACCCAGCAGGCCACGGCCAACCGGCACTTCCAGAATACGGCCAGTACACTTAACCTTCATGCCTTCGGCGAGGTCAGCGTATGGACCCATCACAACTGCACCTACGGAGTCGCGCTCCAGGTTCAGTGCGATAGCGTAACGGTTACCCGGCAGGGAAATCATCTCACCCTGCATACAATCGGCCAGGCCGTGGATGCGGATAACACCGTCACTTACAGAAACAATAGTACCTTCGTTGTGAGCTTCACTCACAACATTGAACTGAGCAATGCGCTGCTTGATCAGTTCGCTGATTTCGGTGGAATTCAGTTGCATGCTCCAGTCCCCTTAAGACTGCAAGACGTCTGCAAGGCGCTCAAGACGGCCGCGTACGCTGCCATCAATGACCATATCACCCGAGCGGATGATTACGCCTGCCATTACAGACTTATCGATTTTGCAATTCAGCTTAACTTTGCGTGACAGACGTTTTTCCATCGCGGCGGTGATTTTCGCAAGCTGTTCGTCACTCAGTTCAGTCGCGGAAGTCACTTCGACTTCTGCAGTTGCTTCACTAAGGGCACGTAAGTGCTCAAACTGCTCGAGAACATCCGGGAGCACACGGAGACGACCATTTTCTGCCATCACCTTAATCAGGTTCTGGCCGTTGGCATCCAGTTGCTCTCCGCACACGGCGATAAACGACGCGGCGAGGGTTTCAGGCGCTAACGCACCGGAAAGCAACTCGGCCATTTGTTCGTTTTTCGTCACCTCAGCGGCAAACGCCAGCATATTCTGCCAGCGATCGACATTTTGGTGTTCGACAGCAAAGTCAAAAGCTGCTTTGGCGTAGGGGCGAGCTACCGTAACAAATTCAGACATCAGCCCCTCCCTCCTTACAGTTCAGCGACAAGTTTGTCCACGATGTCGCTGTTAGCAGCTTCATCCACGGAACGTTCGATGATCTTCTCGGCGCCAGCAACAGCCAGAATCGCAACCTGCTTACGCAGTTCTTCACGAGCACGTTTACGCTCTGCTTCAATTTCAGCCTGAGCCTGTGTCACGATCTTAGTACGTTCCTGTTCTGCTTCAGCTTTGGCTTCGTCCAGGATCTGAGAACGGCGCTTGTTAGCCTGTTCAATGATTACCTGAGCTTCAGCTTTCGCTTTTTTCAGCTGGTCTGTCGCGTTGGCCTGTGCAAGGTCCAAATCTTTCTTAGCGCGTTCTGCGGAAGCCAGACCGTCAGCAATTTCTTTCTGACGTTTTTCGATGGCAGCCATTAAAGGCGGCCATACATACTTCATGCAGAACCAGACAAAGAGAATAAACGCGATGGCCTGGCCGAGGATTGTTGCGTTCATGTTCACAGCACAATACCTCTTAAATTTCTGTGGCTTGGGGTTTTAAAACAACTACTACGCGACAGCAAACATCACGTACAGACCCAGACCTACAGCGATCATTGGGATAGCATCCACCAGACCCATAACGATAAAGAACTGAGTACGCAGCAGAGGAATCAGATCAGGTTGACGCGCTGCGCCTTCCAGGAATTTACCTCCGAGGATGCCGATACCGATCGCAGCACCGATAGCCGCCAGACCCATCATCACAGCGGCAGCCATGTACAGCAGATCCATATTCAGGTTTTCCATGACAGTCTCCAGTTTGTTTCAATTAAAACGTAGTAGTGTTGGTAAAAAATCAGTGCTCTTCAGACGCCATCGACAGATAGACGATCGTCAGAACCATGAAGATAAAGGCTTGCAGCGTAATGATCAGGATGTGGAAAATGGCCCATGGCACATTCAGAACCCACTGTGACCACCACGGCAGAAGACCCGCGATCAGAATGAAAATCAGCTCACCCGCATACATGTTGCCGAACAGTCGCAGACCCAGTGAAACAGGTTTGGACAGCAGGCTAACGCCTTCCAGGATCAGGTTGACCGGAATAAACGCCCAGTGGTTGAACGGCTGCAAGGTAAGCTCTTTCACAAAGCCGCTTACGCCTTTCATTTTGATGCTGTAGAAAAGAATCAGGATAAACACGCCCAGCGCCATAGACAGGGTGATGTTCACGTCCGCAGACGGTACAACACGCAGCGCAGGCAGGCCGAAGATGTGCTCGCCGATGAACGGCAGCAGGTCAATTGGCAGCAGGTCCATCAGGTTCATCAGGAAGACCCAAACGAACACGGTCAGGGCCAGCGGAGCAATCAGCTTGCTCTTACCATGGTACATGTCTTTCACGCTGCCATGGACGAAGCCGATGATCATCTCAACGAACGTCTGGAATTTCCCTGGAACACCGCTGGTCGCTTTTTTAGCAACGCTGCGGAACATGGCCAGGAACAGAAGACCCAAAACCACCGAGAAGAACATGGAGTCGATGTTGATCGTCCAGAAGGTGGCCGGGGGGTTATGTGGATCCACCAGCGAGAATGTACGCAGGTCCAGCTGAAGGTTATTCAGATGGTGACCTATGTAATCCTGCGGCGTCATATTTTCTGAAGCCATGATGCCTTTTACCCTTTGTTATTGATTACAGCTGGAGCCAGAACTTGTACCACCAGCACCAAAACCCACGTTGCTATCAGCGGCATGAATACCACTTTCAAAACCGCCAGCGCCATCACCAGTAGAGCAAAGGTCAGCAACACCTTACACACTTCGCCGAGGGCGAAGGACCAGGCCACGCGGCCTTTGGCGGGTGTATGCGCCTGATGACGCCAGGCAAAAATCATAAACAACACGTTTGGCAGCACGACCGCCAAACCCCCGCACACGGCGGAGATGCCCCAGAAGGGGTCTTTGAGGCTAAACAGCAGTCCACTTGCTATCACAGCCAGAAACTGAATGAACAGAAGCTTACGAGCAACGTTTCTACTCAAGAGCGACACAGACATCACGTTTTTACTCCTGCTCCCTTCGAGGTATGCCGCGTGTCGTATAAAACGTCCTTTAAGGCTCAGAGTCAAGCATCAAAAAGCGGACAAATTATACGGTGCGTACCCGTGATTTCAAACATTAAGTAGCGAAAAGGTGAATAAATGTTTAAATATTTTTCCCCAGCGCTATTTTTTAACTTTCGTAGAAAGCATCGACCTTCGAGCAAAACTGCAAACAGCGCGAAAACGTTGACTACAAAGCGTGCACGAGATCACAAAACACACATTTGCGATAAGGTTGTATTTATCAAAGCCGTAAATCACCCAGGATTATCTTTCTGAAATTAAACACAAAATATCGCAACTATTTTCAAAACAGCCCCGTACACAATAAAAACCTTTTATTGACATTCTTAATAAATAATTAACATTGCGTTCTGGTTACAGCCTTCCACTTTTAGCAGGCTGATATTTTCATAGTTGACTATCTTCGCGATGAATAATCGACTTGAGGTTAACCGCAAGAAAATCCCTGGTAAAAAAGCGGTTAAACGCTCTCTGGTTAACCCCGGGTAGTTGTGCTGTTTTTTAACATACTCAGAACAGCACAAATTCCACATTTTTTATTATTTTTTTAAAAATTGTTTGGCTTAATTATCACCAGATGACGTTCACCGTCGAGCTGCGGAACGTTTAATTTCTCGATGGTTTCAACGCTAAAACCGTCCGGAAGCTGTTCAATTTCATCACCGGGCAGCTGTCCTTTCAGCGCATAAAAACGGCCATCTTCTGCTGGCAGATGCTTACACCAGCTCACCATGTCATTGAGCGAAGCAAACGCACGGCTAATAACGCCGTCAAACGGCGGCTCTGCCGGAAACTCCTCTACCCTGCTCTGTACGGGCGTGATGTTATCGAGCTTCAGTTCATGCTGAACCTGGCGTAAAAAGCGCACGCGCTTGCCCAGGCTGTCCAGCAGCGTGAAATGGCTCTCAGGTCGGACAATCGACAGCGGAACGCCCGGCAAACCCGGCCCCGTCCCCACGTCGATAAAACGTCCACCTTTCAGGTACGGCGCCACCACGATACTATCGAGAATATGGCGAACCAGCATCTCGTTGGGATCGCGCACAGACGTCAGGTTGTACGCTTTATTCCATTTGTTCAGCATATCGACATACGCCACCAGCTGGTTTTTCTGGTGATCGGTGAGCGAAATACCTGCCTGATCCAGCAGACGAGAGAGTTTGTTGAGCACGGTGAATACCTGTTGAGAGTTTTTTTGCCCGGTGGCGCTGCCGCTTACCGGGCCTACGAATAAGTAGGGCGGGTCAGCGAAGCGCCACCCGCCAAAAGCAATGTCAATTACGCGCTACGGCGCAGCATGCCCTGCTTTTTCAGCCACACCAGCAGGATCGAAATCGCCGCCGGCGTAACGCCCGAGATACGGGAGGCCTGGCCAATCGATACCGGTTTGTGATCGTTCAGCTTAGCGATCACTTCGTTGGAAAGGCCCGTCACCTGACGGTAGTCCAGCATTTCCGGCAGCAGCGTGTTTTCGTTGCGCTGCTGTTTTTCGATCTCATCCTGCTGACGCGCGATGTAGCCTTCGTACTTCACCTGAATTTCGACCTGCTCGGCAGCTTCAGCGTCTTCAAGGCCCGGTGCGAACGCGGTCAGTTTGACCAGATTCTCGTAGGTGACTTCAGGACGACGCAGCAGATCTTCGCCGCTGGCTTCACGCGACAGCGGCGCTGTTAAGTGAGCGTTCACTTCGGCAGCGGTTTCCGCCTGTGGGTTTACCCACGTGGTTTTCAGGCGCTGACGTTCCTGTTCAATACGTTCCAGCTTCTCGTTAAAGCGCGCCCAGCGTTCGTCATCCACCAGACCCAGCTCGCGGCCTATCTCGGTCAGACGCAGGTCGGCGTTGTCCTCGCGCAGCATCAGACGATATTCCGCGCGAGAGGTAAACATACGGTACGGTTCTTTGGTGCCCAGCGTGCAGAGATCGTCGACCAAAACGCCCAGATAGGCCTGAGAACGCGCCGGCGCCCAGCCCTCTTTCTCGGCAGAGAAGCGGGCAGCGTTCAGACCGGCAAGCAACCCCTGCGCTGCGGCTTCTTCGTAGCCGGTGGTGCCGTTGATCTGCCCCGCGAAGAACAGACCGTGGATGAATTTGCTCTCCAGCGTCGGCTTCAGGTCACGCGGGTCGAAGAAATCGTACTCAATAGCGTAGCCAGGGCGAACGATTTTCGCATTCTCCATCCCCTGCATTGAGCGAACAATTTGCATCTGCACGTCGAATGGCAGGCTGGTGGAGATGCCGTTCGGGTAAATTTCGTTCGAGGTCAGCCCTTCCGGCTCCAGGAAGATCTGGTGCTGGTTACGATCGGCAAAGCGCATCACTTTGTCTTCGATCGACGGGCAGTAACGTGGGCCGATCCCTTCGATCACGCCAGCGTACATTGGGCTGCGATCGAGGTTATTGCGGATCACGTCATGGGTTTTTTCGTTGGTATGCGTGATGTAGCACGGTACCTGCTGCGGGTGTTGCGCCGCGTTGCCCATGAACGAGAAAACCGGCATCGGGTTATCGCCGTGCTGTTGGGCCAGTACGCTGAAATCAATGGTGCGCGCATCGATACGCGGCGGCGTGCCGGTTTTCAGACGGCTGACGCGCAGCGGCAGTTCACGCAGACGACGAGACAGCGGAATGGACGGCGGATCGCCAGCACGGCCACCGCTGTAGTTGTCCAGACCAATATGGATTTTGCCGTCCAGGAATGTCCCGACCGTTAGCACCACGGCTTTGGCGCGGAACTTGAGGCCCATCTGGGTCACGGCGCCCACGACGCGATCGTTCTCAACGATAAGATCTTCTACCGCCTGCTGGAAGATCATCAGGTTCGGCTGGTTCTCCAGCGCGGTGCGCACGGCCTGACGATAAAGCACGCGGTCTGCCTGCGCACGAGTGGCGCGAACAGCAGGGCCTTTACTCGCGTTTAGTATCCTAAACTGAATGCCCGCATGATCGATCGCTTTCGCCATCAGGCCGCCAAGTGCATCCACTTCTTTTACCAGGTGTCCTTTCCCAATGCCGCCAATCGCCGGATTACAGGACATTTGTCCCAGCGTGTCGATATTGTGTGTCAAAAGCAGGGTCTGCTGACCCATTCGCGCTGCGGCCATTGCGGCCTCAGTGCCTGCATGACCCCCGCCAATGATGATGACGTCAAAAGGATCCTGATAAAACATGGTGGTCTGCCTCGCGTAAAGCGGTATGAAAATGGATTGAAGCCCGGGCCGTGGATTCTACTCAACTTTAGTCTTTCGAGAAAGCATTGGGATCTTGGGCTATTAAAAAGAAGATCTTTTTATTTAGAGATCTGTTCTATTGTGATCTCTTATTAGGATCGCGGACACGTGTGGATAAGTCCGATCCTGCAAATAAGATCATGCAGTTAGGAAGGATCGTTTGCTGTGAATGATCGGTGATCCAGGACCGTATAAGCTGGGATCAGATCGCGACTTTATACACAGGTCAAAAACGACGCTAGGGTTGTTCTTTGGATAACTACGGGTTAATACGAGCTTTTAACCAGAGTTATCCACATCTGTTCGCGCGATCTTTAATCGTTTTTGAGTAAATCTTTCCATTCCGCGAGCCAGATCTCGGCTGGATCTTCCGGAATGTCATGATCGAGGATGTTGATCTTGAGCGTTTCACCCAGCTGTTTTGCTCCGCAAGCGGTAACAGCGGCTTCGACCTTCTCTATTGCCCCGCAAAAGGTGTCATATTCACGACTGCCGATCCCCACTGCGCCAAAACGGACGTTTGACAGGTCGGGCTGCTGTTCCAGCAGTTCGTCATATAAAGGTTGCAGGTTATCCGGCAGATCGCCCGCGCCGTGCGTGGAGGTGATCAGCAGCCAGACCCCGTCAACCGGGAGATCTTCAAGCAGCGGCCCGTGCAGCGTTTGTGTAGAAAAGCCTGCATCTTCCAGCTTTTCAGCCAGATGTTCCGCTACGTATTCCGCACCGCCAAGAGTGCTGCCGCTGATAAGGGTAATGTCCGCCATTGATCGCTCGCTCAGATAAAGAGGGGATCATTGTACGCTGTGAACGAGCTGGGATCTACCTGTGGAAAATGTGGGAATGAATTTGCCCGATCACGGGCGGATGGTACGCATGATCGGGTTTTGCAGGGAGATCAGTGTCTCGGTGGACTGAATTTCATCGATTGTTTGGATCTTGTTGATAAGTACCTGCTGGAGGGCATCGATGGAGCGGCACATCACCTTGATAAAGATGCTGTAGTGCCCGGTGGTGTAGTACGCCTCGGTGACTTCATCGAGCGCGTTCAGCTTTGCCAGCGCGGAGGGGTAGTCTTTTGCGCTTTTAAGAATAATGCCGATGAAGCAGCAGACGTCGTAACCCAGCTGCTTCGGGCTGACGTCGATGCGGGCACCGGTAATGATCCCTGCCTGCTTCATCTTCTCTACGCGAACGTGAATGGTTCCCGGGCTGACGCCAAACTGTTTCGCCAGTTCGGCGTAGGCTGTACGGGCATTGGCCATTAAGGCCTCAAGGATGCAGCGGTCCAGATTGTCGATCTGATAATTTTCCATAGCTTTTTCTTATGAAGATTAATGAATACGTCTATTCTAGCGTCTTATTTTAACGAATCAAAAGTGAAGGTGGCTTTTTGTTGATGGGTTATTGAATTAAGTGTCGCTTCTGTTGCTTAATCATTATCAACAGGACGCAGGAGTATAAATAATGAAAACCGCTTACATCGCAAAACAACGCCAGATCAGTTTCGTAAAATCCCATTTTTCCCGCCAGCTGGAAGAGAAGCTTGGTCTTATTGAAGTTCAGGCGCCGATTCTGAGCCGCGTGGGTGACGGGACGCAGGATAACCTGTCTGGATGCGAAAAAGCGGTACAGGTGAAAGTGAAAACACTGCCAGATGCACAGTTCGAAGTGGTGCATTCCCTGGCGAAGTGGAAGCGTCAAACCCTGGGACAACACGACTTCAGCGCGGGCGAAGGGCTCTACACGCACATGAAAGCCCTTCGCCCCGATGAAGACCGCCTCTCCCCGATTCACTCTGTCTACGTTGACCAGTGGGACTGGGAGCGCGTAATGGGTGACGGCGAGCGTCATGTCGGCACGCTGAAATCCACCGTTGAGGCGATCTACGCGGGGATCAAAGCGACCGAAGCGGCCGTGAGCAAAGAGTTTGGTCTGGTACCGTTCCTGCCGGATACGATCCACTTTGTCCACAGCCAGGAACTGCTGAGCCGCTTCCCGGATCTGGATGCCAAAGGCCGCGAGCGGGCGATCGCCAAAGAGCTGGGCGCGGTATTTCTGATTGGTATCGGCGGCAAACTGTCTGATGGCAAACGTCACGACGTTCGTGCGCCGGATTATGATGACTGGAGCACCGCGGGCGAAAGCGAATATGCCGGTCTGAACGGCGATATTCTGGTCTGGAACCCGGTTCTGGAAGATGCGTTTGAGCTCTCTTCGATGGGGATCCGCGTGGATGCAGAGGCGCTGAAGCGCCAGCTGGCGGTGACCGGTGATGAAGATCGCCTTAAATTAGAGTGGCATCAGGCGCTGTTGCGCGGTGAAATGCCGCAGACCATCGGCGGCGGTATCGGGCAGTCCCGTCTGACCATGCTGCTGCTGCAACTGTCTCACATTGGTCAGGTGCAGTGTGGGGTCTGGCCGCAGCAGGTACGTGAAAGCGTCGATTCTCTTCTTTAATTAACGCCGCCAGCGTCTGAGCAGGCGGCTACGCAACCCGGTATCAAAGCGCCAGATATGATCGAAGATGCGCATGATGCCGGGTTTTCCATGTGCGGACATCGCCACGGCATGAAAACGGTGCTGGTGCACGCGCTGCAGCTCCTTCACTTTATTTACCACATCTTCCGGCAGCCGCTGGGCAATGAAATCGGAAATCACCACCGCGTCAGCGTCGTACCAGTCGCCGCCCTGCATCCGTTCTACAATGCTGCGAAAACAGCTGGCCAGATCGGTGCCGCCGCGAAAACGCTGGCTTAAAAAGCGGATGGCCTGCTCAATGCCCTGCTGGTTCGTCAGCTCATAGCCCACGACTTCGCTGGAGAAGAGCATGATAAAGCAGCGACGGCGGTCAGCGAGCGCCACGCGCATCAGCGCCAGACAGAACGCCTTCGCACACTGCTCGTTAAAGCCGCCCATTGAGCCGGACGTATCCACGCAGACAATAAACGGCCCGCGCGGCTGCTCATCAAAGTCCTGATGCACGACCGGGCGCTGGCTGAGCTTCTCTCGCCAGGCTTCGCCGTGCAGCCGATAGGTGAGAAGCTGTTTTTCCACCAGCCGCCGGTAAAACTCATACTCCAGTTCGGTCATCCCCAGCGTGCTTAGCTCGGTCGGCAGCAGGCGCAGGATGTCATCGCTTTGCTGGAGTCCGTCGACCTGCTCCGGCACGGTAGCCGGTTCGCGTACAAGGGTGCGGAAGGTTTCCATCGGGGCATCCTTCTTTGGGACCGATTTGGCCTCTCGCGAGCGGCCGAGCTGTTCCGCGAGCTTCATCAACTCCGGCTGCTGGGTAAGAAAGTCGCCGTACTTCACGATCAGCTGATAATCCCCGCGCCGCAGCTGCCCGGCGCTCATATCCCAGAGGCGACCAGCGGCGTTTTCATTTTCTACCAGTACCTCTTCGAGCTGGCCACTCAGCGTCATGCGTTCCTGGACTTCGCTGAGCAGCTGTTCCCGCTCTTCATCCAGAAGCTGTTGGTTCAGCGTGGTAGCCTGGACGACCAGGCTCAGGCGCCAGCGCTGTAAAAAGAGCGTGTGCAGCGCCGGGGTAAAGGTGACGTTTTCTGTGACCAGCGTTCTGGCCTGGCTGGCAAACGGAGAGTGGACTTTATCGAGCAGGGTAAGGGTTTGCGGGATCTGGACGATAAACTGTGGCGTCGATAGCCGCTGACACTGCTGATAGGCCGCGACTTCCTCCGTCAGTTCGGGCGGGACTTCTGTCTCCTTAAACCGCTGCCGCAGATTGTCGCGCCAGCGCGGGAGATCGTCCGTCATCGCTTTTTTGAGCTTCGGGAATTTTTCAAAGAAGGCCGCCAGCTGCGGCGATGCCAGAAGGGTAATCACCACCTCCTCGATCAACCCTTCCTCGCTGACGGCCAGCATCATATTGAGCGTGTCCAGCGTTAGCATTGACGCGCCTGTTTGATCTGCGCGCTGACGTCCTGCAGGCTGGCTTCAATGCGACCTAGCCAGTCGCTATGAATAAAGAGGCATTTTTGCTGCTCGCTGAAGCGGGTGTGCTGCTGATGCCATTCGGTATCCAGCGCTTCCAGCTGCTGTTTAATCTCTTCCGGCACGCTGTCCGAGGCGGTGCCGGGAAGCGCAAGACGCGATCCCTGAAGGCTCACGTCGCGGATCACCAGGTGCTGGCTGCTGTCCACTTCCATATTCAGCGGCTGCGCGAAACCGATGCCGTTGAGCTTTCCGCGGATCTCCCCGCCCTTATCCAGCCACTGCGCCAGCGGCTCGCGCTCAATCGTAATGTGCACCACCTGCATATCATGCAGCTTGAGGGGCTGCTGGAGCAGCAGTGTCAGCGTCGTGCCGGTCAGATCGGCGGGTAGCTCGTAATGCGGTTTGCGGGCGAACATGCCGCCCAGTCGGTTCACTTTTAGCGCGGTTTTATCGCTTTGCTGCTGCTGGAGCTGAATGCGCCGTTGGGCAATCGCCCCCAGCTGGTTGAGCATCGCCTGCTGCCCCCAGGCGTGCCCGGTCATCAAAACGTCCAGCTGCTGCTGCATCAGGTTCATGCCTTCTGCGTCGTGCCAGAGGCAGTCTTTTAGCAGGATCAGATCGATAGGGGCGACCGCGTCGCGACCGCTGAACAGCGCGCTGGCCTGGAGCAGACGGATCGCTTTTTTCCAGCGACGATCCGAGACGTACGGGGCGGAAGGCAGGGAATCAAGCTGCTGGCGCAGCATGAAGATCAGTTCAAAGACGGCGTCGGGCAGCTTAATTTTGCCGATCTCTTCCTGCCACTGATGGTACTCCTCGTCCGTCACCTGCAGTGAAGGTGCCACCGGGTTTTCGTTTTCGTCCTGCTGGCTCACCAGCATTGAACGGAAGTTTGATTTATCCTGGACTTTATCCAGCCACAGGCGGATCAGCATACGGTCATACAGCGCTTCCAGGCTGCTGTCGGCTTCGGGCAGTTCGTTTGACGCGGCCACCAGCAGGCGCATGGGGATCTTCTCTTCGCTCGCGCCGTTGCGGAAGCGGCGTTCGTTGATTGCCGTCAGCAGGGTATTCAGAATGGCCGGGCCGGCTTTCCAGATCTCATCAAGAAAGACGATTTCCGCTTCCGGGAGATAACCCGCCGTCAGACGCTCATAGCGCCCTTCATCTTTCAGCGCCTGAATAGAAAGCGGGCCGAAAACTTCTTCTGGCGTGGAGAAGCGCGTCATCAAATACTCGAATGCGCGAGCGTTCTGGAAAGCGAACTTTAGGCGGCGTGCAATCAAACTTTTGGCAATGCCCGGCGGTCCCAGCAGAAATACGCTTTCACCGCTCAATGCCGCCAGCAGGCAAAGGCGAATGGCGTGGCTACGCTCGTAAAGGCCTTTCTCCAGCGCGCTGCTGAGGCGGGAAATTCTTTCTGCTAATAAATGTGAGTGAGCCATAATAGTTTTGCATCCTTTCGCCGTTGTGGCGGCCAATTGAAGCGAGTATAGACGTTTCAGTCAGGGCTGGTAATAGGCTGAAGTGCGGCGCAATTTTCTTTGCGCTACATTAATGCGGTTGCATTTAGGGGTACGATTTTGCAATGAATCGTGCATACTGTGCGCTTTTTGTGGACCAAGGGACAGGAACACATTTGTTATTTAAACGAAAAGACTAGTCTATGAGCACTGATAATAAGCAATCATTACCCGCAATAACGCTTGCGGCGATCGGGGTTGTCTACGGTGATATCGGCACCAGCCCACTTTATACGCTTCGTGAATGTTTGTCCGGCCAATTTGGCTTTGGTGTTGAGCGCGATGCCGTGTTTGGCTTCCTGTCCCTCATCTTCTGGCTGCTGATCCTGGTCGTTTCCGTTAAATATCTCTCCTTCGTTATGCGTGCAGATAATGCGGGCGAAGGCGGGATCCTGACCCTGATGTCCCTTGCCGGTCGCAATACCTCGGCCAGAATGACGTCTGTGCTGGTGATTATCGGCCTGATAGGTGGCAGCTTCTTCTACGGGGAAGTGGTGATAACACCGGCTATCTCGGTGCTCTCGGCGATTGAAGGGCTGGAGATTATTGCCCCGCAGCTTGATGCCTGGGTTGTCCCGCTGGCAATCATCGTGTTGACGCTGCTGTTCATGATCCAGAAACACGGTACCGGGCTGGTGGGCAAACTGTTTGCGCCGATTATGCTGGCCTGGTTCCTGATCCTGGCGGCGCTCGGTTTGCGCAGCATTATTGCGAACCCGGAAGTGCTGCATGCGCTAAACCCTTACTGGGCGGTGCATTTCTTCCTTGAATACAAAGTGGTTTCCTTCGTGGCGCTGGGTGCGGTCGTGCTCTCCATCACCGGTGTGGAGGCGCTCTATGCTGACATGGGGCATTTCGGGAAGCTGCCTATCCGCGTGGCATGGTTTATTGTGGTGCTCCCGTCGCTGGTGCTGAACTACTTCGGTCAGGGCGCGTTGTTGCTCAAGAACCCGGAAGCGATTAAGAACCCATTCTTCCTGCTGGCACCTGACTGGGCACTGGTGCCTATGCTGATCCTCGCAACGCTGGCGACCGTGATTGCCTCTCAGGCGGTGATTTCCGGGGTGTTCTCTCTGACCCGTCAGGCCGTTCGTCTGGGATATCTCTCGCCAATGCGCATCATCCATACCTCAGAGATGGAGTCGGGCCAGATCTACATCCCGTTCGTTAACTGGCTGCTCTACTTCGCTGTTGTGATCGTGATTGTTAGCTTCGAACACTCCAGTAATCTGGCGGCGGCCTACGGTATTGCCGTGACCGGTACGATGGTGCTGACGTCGCTTCTCTCCACCACGGTGGCGTACCGCAACTGGCACTGGAATAAGTTCCTCGTGGGGATGATTCTGGTGGGCTTCCTGTGCATTGACGTGCCGCTGTTCTCTGCGAACCTCGACAAAATTGTCTCCGGTGGCTGGCTGCCGCTGACGCTGGGCCTGTTGATGTTCATTGTCATGACCACATGGAAAAGCGAGCGCTTCCGCCTGCTGCGCCGCATGCATGAGCACGGTAATTCTCTGGAGGCGATGATCGCGTCGCTGGAGAAATCCCCGCCGGTGCGCGTGCCGGGTACCGCGGTTTACATGTCTCGTGCCCTGAATGTGATCCCGTTTGCGCTGATGCATAACCTTAAGCACAACAAAGTGCTGCACGAGCGCGTGATCCTGCTGACGCTGCGCACCGAAGATGCGCCGTACGTTCACAACGTGCGCCGCGTACAGATTGAGCAGCTGTCCCCGACCTTCTGGCGCGTGGTGGCGAGCTACGGCTGGCGCGAAACGCCGAACGTGGAAGAGGTGTTCCACCGCTGCGGTCTGGAAGGGTTAAGCTGCCGGATGATGGAGACGTCGTTCTTTATGTCGCACGAGTCGCTGATCATCGGCAAGCGCCCTTGGTACCTGCGTCTGCGCGGTAAGCTGTATCTGATTCTGCAGCGTAACGCCCTGCGCGCGCCTGACCAGTTTGAGATCCCGCCTAACCGCGTCATTGAGCTGGGGACGCAGGTCGAGATTTAAGTCTCCGTGCGGCCTGATGCCCTCACCCCGTCCCTCTCCCACGGGGAGAGGGCGCAAACATCTAAAACGGTAACCTGACGGTTACCGTTTTGCATTTACCTCCCCTTCCATTTCACTTAGCGAAACGTTTCGACGTTGATCACAAATCCGTTACGTCATGATGGTTTTCTGAACATTTATGCGGCTACACTATTTTTAGCGAAACGTTTCGCTAGTGGAGCAAGAAAATGAAGAAAGGCACGGTTCTCAACTCAGAAATCTCATCGGTTATTTCCCGTCTTGGGCATACCGATACGCTGGTGGTTTGCGATGCAGGCTTACCGGTTCCGCGCAGCACAACCCGTATCGATATGGCGTTAACGCAGGGCGTGCCCTCGTTTATGCAGGTACTGGAGGTGGTGACGGCGGAGATGCAGGTTGAGGCGGCCATTCTCGCGGCGGAAATCAAACAACATAATCCACAACTCCACGAAACGTTGCTCAGCTACATTGAGCAACTGCAACAACACCAGGGAAACACCATAGAAATTCGTTACACAACGCACGAACAGTTCAAACAACAAACCGCAGACAGTCAGGCGGTGATTCGCAGCGGGGAGTGTTCCCCGTATGCGAATATCATTCTCTGTGCTGGCGTCACCTTCTGAGGCCATCATGGACGCATTACTGCAACTCAAAGGGATCGATAAGTCGTTCCCGGGCGTAAAAGCCCTCTCCGGTGCGGCGCTTAACGTCTACCCAGGACGCGTGATGGCGCTGGTGGGCGAAAACGGTGCCGGCAAATCCACCATGATGAAAGTGCTGACCGGGATCTACCAGCGCGATGCTGGTTCACTCGTTTGGCTGGGTAAAGAAACCACCTTTAACGGCCCGAAATCCTCTCAGGAAGCGGGCATCGGCATTATTCACCAGGAGCTGAACCTGATCCCGCAGCTGACCATTGCGGAAAACATCTTCCTGGGCCGCGAGTTCGTGAACCGGTTCGGCAAAATCGACTGGAAAACCATGTACGCCGAAGCGGACAAGCTGCTGGCGAAGCTGAACCTGCGCTTTAAGAGCGACCGCCTGGTGGGCGACCTCTCCATCGGCGATCAGCAGATGGTGGAAATCGCGAAGGTGCTGAGCTTCGAGTCGAAGGTCATCATTATGGATGAACCGACCGATGCCCTGACCGATACCGAAACCGAATCCCTGTTCCGCGTGATCCGCGAACTGAAAGCGCAGGGACGCGGCATTGTCTATATCTCTCACCGCATGAAAGAGATCTTCGAAATTTGCGACGACGTTACCGTCTTCCGCGACGGCCAGTTTATCGCCGAGCGCGAAGTGGCGACGCTGACCGAAGATACGCTGATCGAAATGATGGTGGGACGTAAGCTCGAAGACCAATATCCGCATCTGGACAAAGCACCGGGCGAGATCCGCCTGAAGGTAGATAATCTCTGCGGCCCGGGCGTAAATGATGTGACCTTTACCCTGCGTCAGGGCGAGATCCTGGGCGTGGCGGGCCTGATGGGCGCGGGCCGTACCGAGCTGATGAAAGTGCTGTACGGCGCACTGCCGCGCACCAGCGGTTACGTTACCCTTGACGGCCATGAAGTGGTGACCCGCTCGCCGCAGGACGGGCTGGCGAACGGCATCGTCTATATCTCCGAAGACCGCAAGCGCGACGGCTTAGTGCTGGGCATGTCGGTGAAAGAGAATATGTCCCTCACCGCGCTGCGCTATTTCAGCCATAGCGGCGGCAGCCTGAAGCATAAAGATGAGCAGCAGGCGGTCAGTGATTTTATCCGTCTCTTCAACGTTAAAACCCCGTCGATGGAGCAGGCTATTGGCCTGCTTTCCGGCGGGAATCAGCAGAAAGTGGCGATTGCCCGCGGGCTGATGACGCGCCCGAAGGTGTTGATCCTCGACGAGCCAACCCGCGGCGTGGACGTGGGCGCGAAAAAAGAGATCTATCAGCTGATTAACCAGTTCAAGGCCGACGGTCTGAGCATCATTCTGGTCTCTTCCGAGATGCCAGAAGTATTAGGCATGAGCGATCGCATTATCGTCATGCATGAAGGGCATCTCGGCGGTGAATTCACTCGCGAGCAGGCCACCCAGGAAGTTCTGATGGCTGCCGCTGTGGGCAAGCTTAATCGCGTGAATCAGGAGTAAGAAGATGACTACCCAGGCTGTTTCTGGTCGCCGCTATTTCACAAAGGCATGGCTGATGGAACAAAAATCGCTGATTGCCCTGCTGGTGCTGATCGCGATTGTCTCGACCATGAGCCCGAACTTTTTTACCGTCAATAATCTGTTCAACATTCTGCAGCAGACGTCGGTGAACGCCATTATGGCGGTCGGCATGACGCTGGTGATTTTGACCTCGGGTATCGATCTGTCCGTCGGTTCCCTGCTGGCGCTCACCGGTGCGATCGCCGCTTCAATGGTGGGAATTGAGGTCAACGCGCTGGTGGCCGTTGCGGCTGCACTGGCGGCTGGCGCGGCGATTGGTGCCGTTACCGGTGTGATTGTGGCAAAAGGCCGCGTTCAGGCGTTTATCGCCACGCTGGTGATGATGCTGCTGCTGCGCGGTGTGACCATGGTTTACACCAACGGTAGCCCGGTGAATACCGGGTTTACGGATAACGCGGATCTGTTTGGCTGGTTCGGTATCGGTCGCCCGCTAGGTGTCCCGACCCCGGTCTGGATCATGGCTATCGTCTTCCTGGCGGCGTGGTACATGCTGCACCATACCCGTCTGGGACGTTATATCTATGCCCTGGGCGGTAACGAAGCGGCCACGCGCCTGTCCGGTATCAGCGTTAATAAAGTCAAAATTATCGTGTACTCCCTGTGCGGCCTGCTGGCGTCACTGGCGGGCATCATCGAAGTGGCGCGCCTCTCTTCCGCACAGCCAACGGCGGGGACGGGGTACGAGCTGGATGCCATCGCGGCGGTGGTTCTGGGCGGTACGAGCCTTGCGGGCGGTAAAGGTCGCATTGTTGGGACATTGATCGGCGCACTGATCCTCGGTTTCCTGAATAATGGTTTGAATTTGTTAGGTGTTTCCTCCTATTACCAGATGATCGTTAAGGCAGTGGTGATTTTGCTGGCGGTACTGGTAGACAACAAAAAACAGTAACTGACGACACTACAGGACATCTTAGATATGAACATGAAAAAACTGGCTACCCTGGTTTCTGCTGTCGCGCTGAGCGCAACCGTAAGTGCTAACGCCATGGCGAAAGATACCATCGCGCTGGTTGTCTCTACCCTGAACAACCCGTTCTTCGTCTCCCTGAAGGACGGTGCGCAGAAAGAAGCGGACAAACTGGGCTACAACCTGGTGGTGCTGGATTCACAGAACAACCCGGCGAAAGAGCTGGCTAACGTTCAGGACTTAACCGTTCGTGGCACCAAAATTCTGCTGATCAACCCAACCGATTCTGATGCCGTAGGCAACGCCGTGAAGATGGCAAACCAGGCGAAAATTCCGGTGATCACTCTGGACCGTCAGGCAACGAAAGGCGAAGTTGTGAGCCACATTGCGTCTGATAACGTGCTGGGCGGTAAAATTGCTGGTGACTACATCGCGAAGAAAGCCGGTGAAGGCGCGAAAGTTATCGAACTGCAGGGCATTGCCGGGACTTCCGCGGCCCGTGAACGTGGTGAAGGCTTCCAGCAGGCCGTGGCTGCACACAAATTCAACGTGCTGGCCAGCCAGCCGGCAGACTTCGACCGTACTAAGGGTCTGAACGTCATGCAGAACCTGCTGACCGCGCATCCAGATGTGCAGGCGGTATTTGCACAGAACGATGAAATGGCGCTGGGCGCGCTGCGTGCCCTGCAGACCGCAGGTAAATCAGATGTGATGGTTGTCGGATTTGACGGCACGCCGGATGGTGAAAAAGCAGTAAATGATGGCAAACTGGCTGCGACCATCGCTCAGCTGCCTGAGCAGATTGGCGCGACTGGCGTTGAAACTGCCGACAAAGTGCTGAAGGGCGAAAAAGTTCAGGCCAAATACCCTGTTGACCTGAAGCTGGTCATTAAGCAGTAAAGGCGATTCAGGCAGTCGCTGGCTGCCTGAGGGACACCAAATAAAAGAAAAGTGTGGCATACGCCACCGGGTAATACCGGTGGCGCTCTCAGATGGACACCTCAATACATGAAAACCGCAGGCAACCTCGTCGTCCTTGGCAGTATCAATGCCGATCACATTCTTAACCTTGAAACGTTCCCCACTCCGGGCGAAACCGTCACCGGTAATCAGTATCAGGTCGCGTTCGGCGGTAAGGGCGCAAACCAGGCAGTTGCCGCCGGGCGCAGCGGGGCGAATATCGCGTTTATCGCCTGTACGGGTGATGACGATACCGGCGAGCGCGTACGCAAGCAGCTGGCGAGCGACAACATCGATATCGCACCGGTCAGCGTTGTCGCGGGAGAGTCTACCGGCGTGGCGCTGATTTTCGTTAACGCTGAAGGTGAGAATGTCATCGGTATTCATGCTGGCGCTAACGCAGCGCTAACAACGGAGCGCGTAGAAGCGCAACGTGCAATCATTGGCGGGGCCGAGGCCCTGCTGATGCAGCTGGAGTCCCCGGTTGAAAGCGTGCTGACCGCCGCGAAAATTGCGCATGAAAATCATACCACTGTCGTACTTAACCCTGCGCCTGCCCGTGTATTATCAGATGAACTGCTGGCGCTGGTAGACATCATTACGCCGAACGAAACCGAAGCGGAAAAGCTGACGGGCATTCGCGTTGAAAATGACAATGATGCCGCGCGTGCGGCGAAAGTGCTGCATGCAAAAGGCATCGGGACCGTTATCATTACTCTTGGTAGCCGCGGGGTGTGGGCTAGCGTCAATGGCGAAGGCCGTCGCGTGCCGGGCTTTAAGGTCAAAGCCATTGATACCATCGCCGCTGGAGACACCTTCAATGGTGCGCTGGTGACGGCATTGCTGGAAGGAAAAGCGATGGATGACGCGATCCGCTTTGCGCATGCCGCCGCCGCGATTGCGGTGACGCGCAAAGGCGCACAGCCTTCCGTTCCGTGGCGTAAAGAGATCGATGAATTCTTAAGTCAGCAGGGGTAACGCTTGGCTACGATGAAAGATGTCGCCCGCATGGCGGGCGTTTCTACTTCGACCGTCTCTCACGTTATTAATAACGACCGCTTCGTCAGCGAGGCGATTCGGGAGAAAGTCGAAGCCGCAGTAAAAGACCTCAACTATGCGCCGTCGGCGCTGGCGCGCAGTCTGAAGCTTAACCAGACGCGCACCATCGGCATGCTGATCACGGCCAGTACCAATCCTTTCTATTCTGAACTTGTTCGTGGCGTAGAGCGCAGCTGCTTCGAGCGTGGCTACAGTCTGGTGCTGTGCAATACTGAAGGCGACGAGCAGCGTATGAACCGCAACCTGGAAACGCTGATGCAAAAACGCGTCGACGGGCTGCTGCTGCTCTGTACCGAAACGCATCAACCTTCAAAAGAGATCATTCAGCGCTATCCTTCTATTCCCACGGTAATGATGGACTGGGCGCCGTTCGACGGGACCAGCGATCTGATTCAGGATAACTCGCTGCTGGGCGGCGATATGGCGACGCAGCACCTGATTGATAAAGGCTATACCCGCATTGCCTGCATTACCGGCCCGCTGGATAAAACCCCGGCGCGCTTGCGTCTGGAAGGCTATCTTTCGGCAATGGAGCGGGCAGGGCTTGCCATTCCTGATGGCTATCGCATCACCGGCGATTTCGAGTTTAACGGCGGTTTCGAGGCAATGCAGACGCTGCTGGCGCAAGAGCCTCGCCCGCAGGCGGTGTTTATCGGCAACGATGCGATGGCGTTTGGTGCCTATCAGGCGCTGTATCAGGCGGGATTGCGCGTTCCGGACGATATGGCGATCGTCGGTTACGATGATATCGAACTGGCGCGCTACATGACGCCGCCGCTGACCACGATCCATCAGCCGAAGGATGAACTGGGTGAGCTGGCCATCGACGTGTTGATCCACCGTATGGCGCAGCCCACGCTGCAACAGCAACGTTTGCAGCTTACTCCTGTTCTGATGGAACGCGGTTCGGTTTAGCTTTCTCTTTGTGACGCTCTTTAATCAGGTTCCGGCCATCTTTCGGTTTTAACAACATAAAGACCAGCGCCGACACCACGGTAAGCGCGCCCATGGTGATAAAGGTATAGTGGAACTGCTCAACGGTATTCGTGCCGTCAAACCCTTCATAAAACCGCAGCACCGCCGCGCTCACGGCTACCCCGAGGCTGATCGACAGCTGTTGAGTCACCGCCAGTACGCTGTTGCCGCTGCTCGCGTTCTCGTCGGTCAGGTCCGCAAGGGTGATGGTGTTCATCGACGTGAACTGCGTTGACATCGCCATTCCCAGCACAAACAGCGGCAGGATCAACATCCAGACCGGTAACGCCGCGGATTGCAGCGAGAACTGCGCAATCATCAGACCGATAAAGACCGTCACGCCAACCAGCGTTTTACGATAGCCAAACCAGCGCAGCACCTGCGTGACCGTTGATTTCGCCAGAATGGAACCCATTGCCGTGGGCGCCATCATGCAGCCGGCAATCAGCGCCGGGTAGCCGAACCCCACCTGCAGCATCAATGGCATCAGGAACGGTACGCAGCCCGTGCCCAGACGTGAGGCAATATTGCCCGCGATCCCGACGGAAAAGGTTCGGGTGTTAAAGAGAGATAAAGAGATAAGCGGTGTCGGGTGACGACGCGCATGGCGTATATAAAGAAGGAACAGCAGAATACCGCTGAGGATGACGGCGAGCGCCAGCCACGTTTCAACGAGCTTCTCGCCAATGAGCTCCATGCCACTTGAGAACAGCACCAGGCTCAGTCCAAACAGGAAAAAGCCGCCCATATCGAAGCTGCGCCTTGGCGTGGTGAAGTTCGGCATATATTTGCGGGCATAGATCAGCCCTGCCACGCCAATCGGAATATTAATCAGGAAAATCCAGTGCCAGCTTGCCCAGGTAACCAGCACACCCCCGAGGACCGGGCCAAGTATTGGGCCGACCAGCCCTGGCATGGTGACAAAGTTGAGTACGGGGAGCAGTTCGCTGCGTGGGTAGGCACGCAGCAAAGCGAGGCGCGCCACCGGCATCATCATCGCGCCGCCTATTCCCTGCAGTACGCGAAAGATAACCAGCTCCGTTAATGAAGTGGAGAGCGCGCAGGCCAGTGAACCGAGCGTAAAGAGCGTTACGGCCAGCATGAAAACTCTGCGGGTACCGAAGCGATCGGCCAGCCAGCCACTTACCGGGATCAACATCGCTACCGTGAGGGTGTAGCTGATGATGGCGGACTGCATTGCCAGCGGGGAGCGGTTAAGGCTTTGCGCAATGGCGGGAAGCGCCGTATTGAGGATGGTGGCATCCAGTGCCTGCATAAAGAACGCCATGGCTGCAATCCACGGCAATCCGGCCATGCTGCGCGCTTTTTTCTCTGTCATTTATTTACCTGCTGGTGGGTTGGTGCGGTCAGCAATGCCTGACATGCAGTCAGGGCTCGCTGCCCGTCGCTCTCCTGAATGGCATCTACTATCGCCTGATGCAAATCCAGTTTTACCACTTCGTCTTGTGTAATAGAGGTAAAGTAGGTGTGGTACACCGAATGGAATAACGAAGCAAAGGAAGTGAGGAACGGATTGGCGCTCATCATATAGATATGTTCATGCCAGGCCATATCGACCTCAATCCATCGTTCCCGGTTGAAGTGTTTTTTCAGGAACACCATCTCTTCCATGAGTGCGTTAAGCTGCGCTTTCTGCTCTGCTGTCCCGAGCGTGGCGGCAAGCAGGCATGCCTGAGGTTCAAGACTGCTGCGCATTACCAGAAAGTGATCGACGACCTGATGAAAGTTGTCTTCGGTCATCCACCAGGAGAGCAGCTCCTGATCGAGAAAATTCCAGTTATTCTGTGGCATCACGCGCGTGCCAATACGAGGGCGTGGAAGCACCATACCTTTTGCCGTCAGGGTTTTCACCGCCTCGCGAACCGCGGTACGGCTTACTCCAAACTGCTCACCCAGCTCCAATTCGCCCGGCAGGATGCTCCCCGGGGCATATTTACCCGCTAAAATCCGCTGCGCCAGCTTTTCTGCCAGCACATAGGACAGATTTTTTTGGGCGGCCAGCTGTTGTGCGCTTAATGGCATCGCTTTTATTCCTTAATGTTTCATGCTGTTAATTATGCCACCTCGAATGTGATTGTGGTTGCAGATACATCAAATAGAACAATTTGTAGCTTGATATCACCTCTGTTGGTGAAAAAAAACACGGTCAGAAACTTTTTTTGAATTTCCTCTTGTCACTTAAGAATAACTCCCTATAATGCGCCTCCACTGACACGGAACAACGGCACACACGCCGCCAGGTCAGCAGAGAAAAGCAAAATAAACGCTTGACTCTGAAGCGGGAAAGCGTAATATGCACACCCCGCGCCGCAGCGAAAACGAAGCGGCACTGCTCTTTAACAATTTATCAGACAATCTGTGTGGGCACTCAAAGTGACATGGATTCTTAACGTCGCAAGACGAAAAATGAATACCAAGTCTCTGAGTGAACATACGTAATTCATTACGAAGTTTAATTCACGAGCATCAAACTTAAATTGAAGAGTTTGATCATGGCTCAGATTGAACGCTGGCGGCAGGCCTAACACATGCAAGTCGAACGGTAGCACAGAGAGCTTGCTCTCGGGTGACGAGTGGCGGACGGGTGAGTAATGTCTGGGAAACTGCCTGATGGAGGGGGATAACTACTGGAAACGGTAGCTAATACCGCATAATGTCGCAAGACCAAAGAGGGGGACCTTCGGGCCTCTTGCCATCAGATGTGCCCAGATGGGATTAGCTAGTAGGTGGGGTAACGGCTCACCTAGGCGACGATCCCTAGCTGGTCTGAGAGGATGACCAGCCACACTGGAACTGAGACACGGTCCAGACTCCTACGGGAGGCAGCAGTGGGGAATATTGCACAATGGGCGCAAGCCTGATGCAGCCATGCCGCGTGTATGAAGAAGGCCTTCGGGTTGTAAAGTACTTTCAGCGGGGAGGAAGGTGTTGAGGTTAATAACCTCAGCAATTGACGTTACCCGCAGAAGAAGCACCGGCTAACTCCGTGCCAGCAGCCGCGGTAATACGGAGGGTGCAAGCGTTAATCGGAATTACTGGGCGTAAAGCGCACGCAGGCGGTCTGTCAAGTCGGATGTGAAATCCCCGGGCTCAACCTGGGAACTGCATTCGAAACTGGCAGGCTAGAGTCTTGTAGAGGGGGGTAGAATTCCAGGTGTAGCGGTGAAATGCGTAGAGATCTGGAGGAATACCGGTGGCGAAGGCGGCCCCCTGGACAAAGACTGACGCTCAGGTGCGAAAGCGTGGGGAGCAAACAGGATTAGATACCCTGGTAGTCCACGCCGTAAACGATGTCGACTTGGAGGTTGTGCCCTTGAGGCGTGGCTTCCGGAGCTAACGCGTTAAGTCGACCGCCTGGGGAGTACGGCCGCAAGGTTAAAACTCAAATGAATTGACGGGGGCCCGCACAAGCGGTGGAGCATGTGGTTTAATTCGATGCAACGCGAAGAACCTTACCTACTCTTGACATCCAGAGAACTTAGCAGAGATGCTTTGGTGCCTTCGGGAACTCTGAGACAGGTGCTGCATGGCTGTCGTCAGCTCGTGTTGTGAAATGTTGGGTTAAGTCCCGCAACGAGCGCAACCCTTATCCTTTGTTGCCAGCGGTTAGGCCGGGAACTCAAAGGAGACTGCCAGTGATAAACTGGAGGAAGGTGGGGATGACGTCAAGTCATCATGGCCCTTACGAGTAGGGCTACACACGTGCTACAATGGCGCATACAAAGAGAAGCGACCTCGCGAGAGCAAGCGGACCTCATAAAGTGCGTCGTAGTCCGGATTGGAGTCTGCAACTCGACTCCATGAAGTCGGAATCGCTAGTAATCGTGGATCAGAATGCCACGGTGAATACGTTCCCGGGCCTTGTACACACCGCCCGTCACACCATGGGAGTGGGTTGCAAAAGAAGTAGGTAGCTTAACCTTCGGGAGGGCGCTTACCACTTTGTGATTCATGACTGGGGTGAAGTCGTAACAAGGTAACCGTAGGGGAACCTGCGGTTGGATCACCTCCTTACCTTAAAGAACCTGCCTTTGTAGTGCTCACACAGATTGTCTGATGAAAAGTAAAAAGCAAGGCGTCTTGCGATTGAGACTTCAGTGTCCCCTTCGTCTAGAGGCCCAGGACACCGCCCTTTCACGGCGGTAACAGGGGTTCGAATCCCCTAGGGGACGCCACTTGCTGGTTCGTGAGTGAAAGTCACCTGCCGTCATATCTCAAAACTGACTTGCGAGTCATGTTTGAGATATTTGCTCTTTAAAAATCTGGATCAAGCTGAAAATTGAAACGACACATCTTTAAGGTGTGTTCGAGTCTCTCAAATTTTCGCAATCAGAAGTGAAACATCTTCGGGTTGTGAGGTTAAGCGACTAAGCGTACACGGTGGATGCCCTGGCAGTCAGAGGCGATGAAGGACGTGCTAATCTGCGAAAAGCGACGGCGAGGTGATATGAACCTTTGACCCGTCGATGTCCGAATGGGGAAACCCAGTGTGTTTCGACACACTATCGTTAACTGAATACATAGGTTAACGAGGCGAACCGGGGGAACTGAAACATCTAAGTACCCCGAGGAAAAGAAATCAACCGAGATTCCCCCAGTAGCGGCGAGCGAACGGGGAGCAGCCCGGAGTCTGAATCAGCTTGTGTGTTAGTGGAAGCGTCTGGAAAGTCGCACGGTACAGGGTGACAGTCCCGTACACGAAAATGCACAGGTTGTGAACTCGAAGAGTAGGGCGGGACACGTGGTATCCTGTCTGAATATGGGGGGACCATCCTCCAAGGCTAAATACTCCTGACTGACCGATAGTGAACCAGTACCGTGAGGGAAAGGCGAAAAGAACCCCGGCGAGGGGAGTGAAAAAGAACCTGAAACCGTGTACGTACAAGCAGTGGGAGCACCTTCGGGTGTGACTGCGTACCTTTTGTATAATGGGTCAGCGACTTATATTCTGTAGCAAGGTTAACCGTATAGGGGAGCCGCAGGGAAACCGAGTCTTAACTGGGCGTTAAGTTGCAGGGTATAGACCCGAAACCCGGTGATCTAGCCATGGGCAGGTTGAAGGTTGGGTAACACTAACTGGAGGACCGAACCGACTAATGTTGAAAAATTAGCGGATGACCTGTGGCTGGGGGTGAAAGGCCAATCAAACCGGGAGATAGCTGGTTCTCCCCGAAAGCTATTTAGGTAGCGCCTCGTGAACTCATCTTCGGGGGTAGAGCACTGTTTCGGCTAGGGGGCCATCCCGGCTTACCAACCCGATGCAAACTACGAATACCGAAGAATGTTATCACGGGAGACACACGGCGGGTGCTAACGTCCGTCGTGAAGAGGGAAACAACCCAGACCGCCAGCTAAGGTCCCAAAGTCATGGTTAAGTGGGAAACGATGTGGGAAGGCACAGACAGCCAGGATGTTGGCTTAGAAGCAGCCATCATTTAAAGAAAGCGTAATAGCTCACTGGTCGAGTCGGCCTGCGCGGAAGATGTAACGGGGCTAAACCATGCACCGAAGCTGCGGCAGCGACACTATGTGTTGTTGGGTAGGGGAGCGTTCTGTAAGCCGTTGAAGGTGTGCTGTGAGGCATGCTGGAGGTATCAGAAGTGCGAATGCTGACATAAGTAACGATAAAGCGGGTGAAAAGCCCGCTCGCCGGAAGACCAAGGGTTCCTGTCCAACGTTAATCGGGGCAGGGTGAGTCGACCCCTAAGGCGAGGCCGAAAGGCGTAGTCGATGGGAAACAGGTTAATATTCCTGTACTTGGTGTTACTGCGAAGGGGGGACGGAGAAGGCTATGTCAGCCGGGCGACGGTTGTCCCGGTTTAAGCGTGTAGGTGTGTGTTCCAGGCAAATCCGGTTCACTTTAACACTGAGGCGTGATGACGAGGCACTACGGTGCTGAAGTGATAAATGCCCTGCTTCCAGGAAAAGCCTCTAAGCATCAGGTAACACGAAATCGTACCCCAAACCGACACAGGTGGTCAGGTAGAGAATACCAAGGCGCTTGAGAGAACTCGGGTGAAGGAACTAGGCAAAATGGTGCCGTAACTTCGGGAGAAGGCACGCTGATATGTAGGTGAAGTCCCTGCGGACGGAGCTGAAATCAGTCGAAGATACCAGCTGGCTGCAACTGTTTATTAAAAACACAGCACTGTGCAAACACGAAAGTGGACGTATACGGTGTGACGCCTGCCCGGTGCCGGAAGGTTAATTGATGGGGTTAGCGGCAACGCGAAGCTCTTGATCGAAGCCCCGGTAAACGGCGGCCGTAACTATAACGGTCCTAAGGTAGCGAAATTCCTTGTCGGGTAAGTTCCGACCTGCACGAATGGCGTAATGATGGCCAGGCTGTCTCCACCCGAGACTCAGTGAAATTGAACTCGCTGTGAAGATGCAGTGTACCCGCGGCAAGACGGAAAGACCCCGTGAACCTTTACTATAGCTTGACACTGAACACTGGTCCTTGATGTGTAGGATAGGTGGGAGGCTTTGAAGCGTGGACGCCAGTCTGCGTGGAGCCGTCCTTGAAATACCACCCTTTAATGGCTGGTGTTCTAACGTGGACCCGTAATCCGGGTTGCGGACAGTGTCTGGTGGGTAGTTTGACTGGGGCGGTCTCCTCCCAAAGAGTAACGGAGGAGCACGAAGGTTAGCTAATCCTGGTCGGACATCAGGAGGTTAGTGCAATGGCATAAGCTAGCTTGACTGCGAGAGTGACGGCTCGAGCAGGTGCGAAAGCAGGTCATAGTGATCCGGTGGTTCTGAATGGAAGGGCCATCGCTCAACGGATAAAAGGTACTCCGGGGATAACAGGCTGATACCGCCCAAGAGTTCATATCGACGGCGGTGTTTGGCACCTCGATGTCGGCTCATCACATCCTGGGGCTGAAGTAGGTCCCAAGGGTATGGCTGTTCGCCATTTAAAGTGGTACGCGAGCTGGGTTTAGAACGTCGTGAGACAGTTCGGTCCCTATCTGCCGTGGGCGCTGGAGAATTGAGGGGGGCTGCTCCTAGTACGAGAGGACCGGAGTGGACGCATCACTGGTGTTCGGGTTGTCATGCCAATGGCACTGCCCGGTAGCTAAATGCGGAAGAGATAAGTGCTGAAAGCATCTAAGCACGAAACTTGCCCCGAGATGAGTTCTCCCTGAGACTATAAGTCTCCTGAAGGAACGTTGAAGACGACGACGTTGATAGGCCGGGTGTGTAAGCGCAGCGATGCGTTGAGCTAACCGGTACTAATGAACCGTGAGGCTTAACCTTACAACGCCGAAGCTGTTTTGGCGGTGAGAGACAGATTTTCAGCCTGATACAGATTAACAGAATTTGCCTGGCGGCTTTAGCGCGGTGGTCCCACCTGACCCCATGCCGAACTCAGAAGTGAAACGCCGTAGCGCCGATGGTAGTGTGGGGTCTCCCCATGTGAGAGTAGGGAACTGCCAGGCATCAAATAAGTGAAGAGGCCATCCGAAAGGATGGCCTTTTTGCGTTTATATACCGAAAAATGTAGGCCGGGTAAGGCGAAGCCGCCACCCGGCAAGTCAGACCGCACACCACTTCACAATAAACTCAGCAATCCCATCCTCATCATTTAAATCCAGCACCGGAACCTCAATATCGAGAGCAACATCGCTGGCCACCGCAATCACATGCTCATCCAGCGTTAACTCGCTGATATCGTGCCCGGCATCACTTCTGAACAGCAGGATCTTAGGCACGGCCTCATGCTTAAATCCCTCAACCAGCACCAGATCCAGCGTGGAGTGATCCATCCGGCTCACCAGATACGCGAGATCCAGCGGTGCCTCATCCGGCGTTTCTGTCATCAATGCCCAACGCTGGTTGCTTGCTACCATTGTCTGCGCGGCACCCGCTTTGCGCAGCTCATAGCTATCTTTGCCCGGCTTATCGACATCCATATTATGGTGAGTATGCTTAATCAAGCCAGGACGAATACCGCGGGCGCACAGCGCGGGTATCAGTTTTTTCAGCAACGTGGTTTTTCCTGTCCCACTCCAGGCGGAAATGGCTAAAACAGAGTTCATCTCTTCTCCTGCATGGCCTGTAAATCTTCTATTGTGTTCACATTCACGAACGATGTTTTCATGTCGCTAAAATCAACAGCATGTCCGCCGACCTTACGCATAAACACCATCACTCTTCGTTCTCCGGAAGCCAGATAGTCGCTCATAGCAGGAATCATGGATCGGTTAATGAGCGCGATAGTTGGGTGGTCGCGCTCGCCGTCATGCACCCAGACCACGGGTGAATCACCTCGCTGTTGCACCATCCGTTCCACCAGGCAGGTGGGTATAAATGGCGTATCACACGAACAAAAGAGAAACCACTCTCCCTGCGACTGCTGCATCACCGAAAGCATACCGGCCAGCGGCCCCGGAAAATCTGCGAGATTATCCTGATAAACGGGAAACCCGCTGCGCTGGTAAATATCGATATGGCGATTTGCGCTCAGCGCCATTGCCGATACCTGATCGACAAGCGTATCAGCGACATGCTGCCATAAGGGCTTGCCTTTCAGGAGCTGAAGTCCCTTATCTTCCCCGCCCATCCGCGTAGCTCTGCCGCCTGCCAGAACGACCCCAGTGATTTCCAGGCTAAGATTCACGAATATCGCCTCTTTTATTGTGGGATTGACCCTGCTAACGTGTCACTCTAAATGAAAGGAGCACCACCATGAAATGTAAACGTCTGAATGAAGTCATTGAACTCCTCCAGCCAGCCTGGCAAAAAGAGCCAGAGCTGAATCTGATGCAATTCTTACAGAAACTGGCAAAAGAGTCAGGTTTTGACGGCGATCTGGCAGACCTTTCTGACGACATCCTGATCTACCACCTCAAAATGCGCGACTCAGCCAAAGATGCTGTTATTCCTGGTATTCAGAAGGATTATGAGGAAGATTTTAAAACTGCATTGCTGCGCGCCCGAGGCGTAATTAAAGAGTAAAAGCTTGTAAGCGGAGCCACCGAAATCGCTACAAGATGATATCCTGAATCATTCGTATAATTTCCGGATGATCGGATGAACGACCAGGCTTTTACTTTCCAGACACTACACCCGGATACCATTATGGATGCCCTGTTTGAACAGGGTATTCGTGTGGATTCCGGGCTAACTCCGTTAAACAGCTACGAAAACCGCGTCTATCAATTTCAGGACGAGGATCGTCAGCGCTTCGTCGTAAAGTTCTATCGCCCTGAACGTTGGTCTGCACAGCAAATTCAGGAGGAGCACCAGTTTGCTCACGATCTGCTGGTTGATGACGTCCCCGTTGCCGCACCGATAAAGTGCAATAACCAAACGCTGCTCACGCATGAAGGATTTTACTACGCCGTATTCCCCAGTCTGGGTGGCCGCCAGTTTGAAGCGGATAATATCGATCAGATGGAGTGGGTTGCTCGCTATCTGGGACGCATTCATCAGACGGGACGTAAAACAGCGTTCACTGCCCGACCAACGATCGGGATTCATGAATATCTCACCGAACCACGTCAGATATTCGAAACGTCTGCGCTGATCCCCGCTGCGTTAAAGGATGATTTCCTCAACGCCACCGATAAGCTTATTGCTGCGGTGAAAACCTGCTGGCGTGATGATATTTCCGTTCTGCGCCTGCATGGCGATTGTCATGCCGGAAATATTCTCTGGCGCGATGGTCCGCTGTTTGTCGATCTCGACGATGCGCGCATGGGACCAGCGGTTCAGGATCTGTGGATGCTGCTCAATGGCGACAAAGCCGAGCAGCGCATGCAGCTTGAAACGATTATTGAAGCCTATGAAGAATTTAGCCCGTTTAATTCAGACGAAATTGCCCTGATTGAGCCTTTACGTGCGATGCGTTTTGTTTATTATCTCGCATGGTTAATCAGGCGTTGGGACGACCCCGCATTTCCTCGTAATTTCCCGTGGCTTACCGGAGAAGATTACTGGCGCAGCCAGATATCTACATTCACTCAGCAGGTTAAGGTTCTTCAGGAACCCCCACTGCAATTAACGCCGATGTATTAATTGGACACACCCAGGAGAGAGTTAATCATGAAAAAAATTTGGCTGGCGCTGGCAGGTATGATTCTGGCATTTAGCGCTTCTGCTGCGCAGTTTACCGACGGTAAACAGTTTATCACGCTGGAAAAGCCGGTTGCTGGCGAGCCACAGGTTCTGGAGTTCTTCTCATTCTATTGCCCGCACTGCTATCAATTCGAAGAGGTGCTGCATGTTTCTGACAACGTGAAGAAGAAGCTGCCGGAAGGCACCAAAATGACCAAGTACCACGTTGAGTTCCTGGGCCCGTTGGGTAAAGACCTGACTCAGGCGTGGGCGGTTGCGATGGCGCTGGGCGTGGAAGATAAAATCACTGCTCCAATGTTCGAAGCCGTACAGAAAACCCAGACCGTTCAGACCACTGCGGATATCCGCAAAGTGTTCGTTGATGCCGGTGTGAAAGGTGAAGAGTACGACGCCGCGTGGAACAGCTTTGTAGTGAAATCTCTGGTTGCTCAGCAGGAAAAAGCGGCCGCTGATCTGCAGCTTCAGGGCGTTCCGGCGATGTTTGTTAACGGCAAATATCAGCTGAACATGCAGGGCATGGACACCAGCAGCATGGATATTTTCGTACAGCAGTATGCTGATACCGTGAAATACCTGGTTGAGAAGAAGTAATTTCGTTGATATGAAAACGCCGGTCACTGACCGGCGTTTTTGTATGAAGATTTAATGCTGTCTATCTGTTCGTCTTTCTCTTTCCAGAGCGTATTAAGCCACTGCTGGAAACCACGTTTAAAATTCTTATCGTTAACGTAGTCACCGTGCAGCCCGGCATCGATCGGCACTAAATTCACCCGAACAACAATCCGCGTCAGCTTGCCGCTGAGCATATCGAAGAATGGCGTCCTGTCATTTTCCGGATAGCAGAGCGTAACGTTCAGAAGTTTATCGAACTGTGCACCCAGCACGTTAAGTGCCATCGCAATACCCGCCGCCTTTGGCGGAAGCAGGTTCTGATAAGGGGAGCGTGTTTGTTGACGTTTATCTTCCGTAAACCGTGAGCCTTCAACAAAGTTCACGATGGTCGTTGGATGTGCGCGAAACTTTTCACAGGAGCGGCGCGTGGTCTCCACATCCTTACCGCGACGCTCCGGATGACGAATCAGATAGCTGCGCGAATAGCGTTTCATAAACGGCATATCAAGCGCCCAGCAGGCCAGCCCGATAAAGGGCACCCAGGCGAGCTGCTGCTTCAGGAAGTACTTGTTCATCGGGATATGTTTGCGAAAAAGCACGCATAACACCACGATGTCCGCCCAGCTGTGATGATTGCAAATCAGCAGGTACCAGTTCTTTTTGTTGAGGCTCTCCAGCCCTTCGACATCCCACTTCAGATGCGGATTCAGGCACAGCAGGATCGCTAGCCCTTCACACCAGCAATACATCATGAAATTACAAAACGCAGAGACGGATCGCCACACCGCAGGCACAGGCAGCAGCAGTTTAACGACCCCGGCGATAATGATTGGCACAGAACACGCAATCGTCACCAGAATAGTTAAAATGATGCTTAGCGGTAATGTTATTGCAGTGAGCAATCTCGACATGATGAGCTTTTTCAGGTGGTTAGCTTTAATGGACCGGCCGATGATACGGCGCTGGGGGCTGATTTTATCAGAAAAGTGACAAAATTATGGCGCTTTCATATCGTCAATAGACGGCTTTTCCCCTGAAGCAGAAGATTTCTCTAATATTGTGCGCTAATCAGGACTTATATCCACATAGACTAAATTGCCATCAGCAGGCTATTTTCATGCAGTGTTAGTTGTTAACATTATGATATGTAATAATTTATTCTCAACGCGTGCCTACTTTTAGTATCTGTTTTTCATTTGAAGTGAAAATATTCACAAACTTATCCACAGTTTGAATTTTGCGAGCGATCCTCACGATCGCAAAATCTTTTCCTGTATCGAACCTGAATAACTGATGTTTTCATCCTTCTGTGGCATCCTTTACGCATAAATTGATTAAAGGCACGGACATTATGGTTCAGATCCCAGAAAACCCACTTATTCTCGTCGACGGCTCTTCTTACCTGTATCGGGCGTACCATGCGTTTCCTCCTCTGACCAATAGCGCAGGGGAACCTACCGGCGCGATGTACGGCGTGCTGAACATGCTGCGCAGCCTGATTCTTCAGTATCAGCCCACCCATGCGGCTGTCGTTTTTGATGCGAAAGGCAAAACCTTCCGCGATGAACTGTTCGAACATTACAAATCCCATCGTCCGCCAATGCCTGACGATCTGCGTGCGCAGATTGAGCCGCTGCACGCCATGGTGAAAGCAATGGGCTTGCCGCTGCTGGCCGTCTCTGGCGTGGAGGCTGACGACGTCATCGGTACGCTGGCGCGTGAAGCTGAAAAAATGGGCCGTCCGGTGCTGATCAGCACCGGTGATAAAGATATGGCGCAGCTGGTGACGCCAGGTATTACCCTGATCAACACCATGACCAACACCATTCTGGGGCCAGAAGAAGTAGTCACTAAGTATGGCGTGCCGCCAGAGCTGATTATCGACTTCCTCGCGTTGATGGGCGACTCCTCGGATAACATTCCTGGCGTTCCTGGCGTCGGTGAAAAAACCGCGCAGGCGCTGCTTCAGGGGCTGGGTGGTCTGGACACGCTCTACGCTGAACCAGACAAAATCGCCGGACTTTCCTTCCGTGGCGCAAAAACCATGGCCGGGAAGCTGGAAGAGAACAAAGAGGTGGCTTATCTCTCCTATAAGCTGGCAACAATCAAAACCGATGTGGAACTGGAGCTGGGCTGTGAGCAGCTGGAAGTGCAACAGCCTTCCGCTGACGACCTGCTGAGCCTGTTTAAGAAATACGAATTCAAGCGCTGGACCACTGACGTGGAGGCCGGTAAATGGCTGCAGGCAAAAGGGGCCAAACCTGCTGCTAAGCCGAAAGAGACGATTGTCGTTGATGCCGAAGATCAGGCGGAAGAAGAAGCCGCAGCGCTCTCCTTCGACAACTACGAAACCATTCTGGAAGAGTCACAACTGATCGCCTGGATCGAGAAACTGAAAAAAGCGCCGGTCTTTGCCTTTGACACCGAAACAGACAGCCTCGACAACATCTCAGCCAATATGGTGGGATTGTCCTTTGCGACAGAGCCGGGTATTGCCGCCTACGTTCCCGTGGCGCACGACTACCTGGATGCGCCGGAGCAGATCTCCCGCGAGCGCGCGCTCGAGCTACTGAAGCCGATTCTGGAAGACGAAAAGGCGCTGAAGGTTGGTCAAAACCTCAAGTACGACCGCGGCATTCTGCAGAACTACGGCATTGAGCTGCGCGGGATTGCCTTTGACACTATGCTCGAATCCTACATTCTGGACAGCGTGGCGGGCCGCCATGATATGGATTCCTTATCTGACCGCTGGCTCAAGCACAAAACCATTACCTTTGAAGAGATTGCCGGTAAAGGGAAAAATCAGCTCACCTTTAACCAGATTGCTCTTGAAGAAGCAGGGCGCTACGCGGCGGAAGATGCCGACGTCACGCTGCAACTGCATCTGAAGATGTGGCCAAAACTGCAGAAGCACGAAGGTCCGCTGAACGTATTCCAGCATATTGAAATGCCGCTGGTGCCCGTGCTGTCCCGTATCGAACGCAATGGCGTTAAGATCGATCCAACGGTGCTGCATAACCACTCTGGCGAGCTCGCGCAGCGTTTGACCGAGCTCGAGCAGAAAGCGCATGACCTTGCCGGCGAGCCGTTTAACCTCTCTTCACCGAAACAGCTGCAAACTATTCTGTTTGAAAAGCAGGGCATCAAGCCGCTGAAGAAAACCCCTGGCGGCGCGCCGTCAACCTCTGAAGAGGTGCTGGAAGAGCTGGCGCTGGACTACCCGCTGCCAAAAGTGATTCTGCAGTACCGTGGTCTCGCGAAGCTGAAGTCTACCTACACGGACAAACTTCCGCTGATGATCAACCCGAAAACGGGCCGCGTGCACACGTCGTATCATCAGGCGGTAGCGGCAACCGGGCGTCTCTCGTCAACCGATCCTAACCTGCAGAACATTCCGGTGCGTAATGAGGAAGGGCGCCGCATTCGTCAGGCCTTTATAGCTCCTGATGACTACCTGATTGTCTCGGCTGACTACTCGCAAATTGAACTGCGCATTATGGCGCACCTGTCCCGCGATAAAGGTCTGCTGACGGCATTTGCGGAAGGAAAAGACATCCACCGGGCGACCGCGGCGGAGGTCTTTGGTTTACCGCTGGACAACGTGACCAACGAACAGCGCCGCAGTGCAAAAGCGATCAACTTCGGTCTAATTTACGGCATGAGCGCGTTTGGCCTTTCACGCCAGCTAAACATTCCGCGCAAAGAGTCGCAGAAGTATATGGATCTTTACTTCGAGCGTTATCCGGGCGTTCTGGAATATATGGAACGCACCCGCGCGCAGGCGAAAGAGAAAGGTTACGTTGAAACCCTGGATGGCCGTCGTCTCTATCTTCCGGACATCAAATCCAGCAACGCGGCGCGCCGCGCTGGCGCAGAGCGTGCGGCGATCAACGCCCCGATGCAGGGTACCGCAGCGGACATCATCAAGCGCGCAATGATCGCCGTTGATGCCTGGCTGGAAAAAGAGAAGCCGCGCGTGAAAATGATCATGCAGGTACACGATGAACTGGTGTTTGAAGTGCACAAAGACGATCTCGATATTGTGTCGAAAAAGATCCATGAACTCATGGAAAGCAGCATGACGCTGGACGTGCCGTTGCTGGTGGAGGTGGGAAGCGGTGAAAACTGGGATCAGGCTCACTAAAGGTTCTTTGAATAACGCGCTTTTTATGTAAGTTAGCAACATAACAACGCGCGTTTTGTGACGATCATTAGAATTCCCTATGTAAAGAATGAAAAAAAACTACAAAAAGTGCTTTTTCTACAGCAAAAAAAGGGGTAGAGTTATCGACGTAGGGTACAGAGGTAAGATGTTCTATCTTTCAGACCTTTTACTTCACGTAATCGGATTTGGCTGAATATTTTAGCCGCCCCAGTCAGTACTGACTGGGGCGTTTTTTATTGCGGCAAAGAAAAGTTCGGGCAAAAAAAAGCGCGGACATCGCCGCGCTCGGTATTACTCTTCTTCCGCTTCCGTCGCGGGTTCCAGCTCGTTAAACCAGCTGTCGAGCTTCTGACGCAGCTTGTCCACGCCCTGTTTTTTCAGCGAAGAAAAAGGCTCAACCTGTACATCGCCATTGAAGGCCAGTACCGCTTCGCGAACCATATTCACCTGCGCTTTACGCGCGCCGCTTGCCAGCTTGTCGGCTTTCGTCAGCAGCACCAGCACGGCGATATCGCTTGCTACGGCCCAGTCGATCATCTGCTGATCGAGATCTTTTAGCGGGTGACGAATATCCATCAGCACCACCAGACCTTTCAGGCACAGGCGTTTTTCCAGGTATTCGCCCAGCGCACGCTGCCACTTGATCTTCATCTCTTCAGGCACCTGCGCATAACCGTATCCCGGCAAGTCTACGAGGCGTTTGCCTTCAGCCACTTCGAAGAGGTTAATCAGCTGGGTACGGCCAGGTGTTTTTGAGGTACGCGCCAGGTTTTTCTGATTGGTCAGCGTATTCAGGGCGCTGGATTTCCCCGCATTTGAGCGGCCAGCGAATGCCACTTCAATACCGGTATCAGAAGGCAGGTGGCGAATATCGGGCGCACTGGTGACAAAATGCGTCTGTTGGTAGTTCCAGGTAGTCACGTGGTCGTCTCCAAAAATCGTAATCTGGAGGGATTATACCCGAATGCGGGCAAAAGGCTTTTCTCATTGCACGAGGCTTGCAGGCGAATGCCCAAACGGCTGTAAGAGATCGGCTAATGTTGCTATGGTAGATTTCAGAGAATTCGCAGGCGTCAAAAAATGCAAACTGTTTTAAATCATAATCTTATTTCCAGGTAATTATCTGAAAATCCGTATTTGTACCGTTTCGTTGCTTGTTAGTTTAACGGAACAAGGTAAAGTATGCGGCAAGGCGAGGAAGCCAACAGGAAATCGACTTAAGGATTAGGGTCAGGAGCGCCAGGAGGCGAAGACGCAGGATAGTCAGGACGACCAGCGCCTGGAGGCGTTTTAACAGGAAATGGAACCATACACGGACGGTATCAGCCAAAGGATAAACAGGGTGTGTTGTTGGTAAACATGGAATGTCTGACCCGTTAAGGGTTGTGAGTCAGGAAAAAGGCGACAGATTGCTCTGTCGCCTTTTTTCTTTGCTTGCTTTCTGCTAGATTTCGCCGCAATTCTATACTGAAGAAAACGACTTTAAGATAAAACATCATGAAAAAACCAACCTCCGCTGCGGGCGCGAAACGCCCTGCAAAAGCACGCCGCAAAACGCGCGAAGAACTGAACCAGGAAGCGCGCGACCGCAAACGCGACAAAAAACATCGCGGTCATGCTGCGGGTAGCCGTGCAAACGGCGGTGGTGCAGCGGGCGCTTCTGCAAAAGGCAAACAGCAGAAAGACCCTCGTATCGGCAGTAAAACTCCCATTCCACTGGGCGTGACAGACACCCCGGTCACTAAGCAGCACAAACCAAAGAGCGAGAAACCTATGCTTTCACCGCAGGCTGAGCTGGATATGCTGGAGAACGATGAGCGCCTGGACGCGCTGCTGGAACGTCTTGAAGAGGGTGAAACCCTGACCGCCGAAGAGCAGTCATGGGTAGATGCCAAACTGGACCGCATTGATGAGCTGATGCAGAAGCTGGGTCTGTCTTACGATGACGAAGACGACGAAGAGGAAGAAGAAAAGCAGGAAGATATGATGCGTCTTCTGAAAGGTGGAAACTAACATTTGCACCCGGCAGGCACGATAGTCCTGCTTATAACCCTTCCGGTTATATGTTATCTGGTGTGGTTATTCGTTAAACTACGGCGGTTGTCGCGGCGACAGAAGTGGCTGCGCACCCGAATGATGGCCCGCGATGGGGCCAGAACGGGCCGCCGTATACGAACGCGACACCAACGGAAGGAGTGAGCATGTCAGCACCAACTATCGACTGGGATTTGGCCCTAATCCAGAAGTATAACTATTCCGGGCCGCGTTATACCTCATACCCCACCGCGCTGGAGTTCTCCGATGCCTTCGGCGAGGAGGATTTTCAGCAGGCCGTCGCGCGCTATCCAGAGCGTCCGCTGTCGCTCTACGTCCATATTCCGTTCTGCCACAAGCTCTGCTACTTCTGCGGCTGCAATAAAATCGTGACCCGTCAGCACCATAAAGCCGACCAATACCTCGATGCGCTCGAACAGGAAATTGTGCACCGCGCGCCGCTATTTAAAGGTCGTCACGTCAGCCAGCTTCACTGGGGGGGCGGCACGCCAACGTATCTCAATAAGGCGCAAATAAGCCGCCTGATGACGCTGCTGCGCGGAAATTTCAATTTTAACGACGACGATGAAATCTCGATCGAAGTCGATCCGCGTGAAATTGAGCTGGATGTACTGGATCACTTACGCGCCGAAGGCTTTAATCGTCTGAGCATGGGCGTGCAGGATTTCAATAAAGAGGTGCAGCGTCTGGTCAACCGCGAGCAGGACGAGGAATTTATCTTCGCCTTACTCAACCACGCGCGTGATATCGGCTTTACCTCGACCAACATCGACCTGATTTACGGCCTGCCAAAGCAGACGCCGGAGAGCTTCGCCTTCACGCTGAAGCGCGTGGCTGAACTTAGCCCAGACCGCCTGAGCGTCTTTAACTATGCGCACCTGCCGACGCTATTTGCCGCCCAGCGCAAAATCAAAGATGCCGATCTGCCTTCTGCCCAGCAGAAGCTGGATATCCTGCAGGAAACTATCACCTCTCTGACGGAGAGCGGCTATCAATTTATCGGCATGGATCACTTTGCCCGTCCGGATGACGAGCTGGCGATTGCCCAGCGTGACGGCGTTCTGCACCGCAACTTCCAGGGTTACACCACTCAGGGCGATACCGATCTGCTCGGCATGGGTGTCTCCGCCATCAGCATGATCGGTGATAGCTACGCGCAGAACCAGAAAGAGCTGAAGCTCTACTACCAGCAGGTTGATGCAACCGGCAACGCGCTATGGCGCGGCATCGCGCTGACCCGTGACGACTGCATTCGTCGTGATGTGATTAAGGCGCTTATCTGCAACTTCCGTCTCGACTTTAGCGACGTGGAAGCACAGTGGAATCTGACATTCAGCGAATATTTTGCGGAAGACCTGAAGCTGATTGCGCCGCTGGCGAAAGACGGGCTGGTGGATGTGTCGGAGAACGCGATTGAGGTCACGCCGAAAGGGCGTCTGTTGATCCGTAATATCTGCATGTGCTTTGACGCGTATCTGCGCCAGAAGGCGCGTATGCAGCAGTTTTCACGGGTGATTTAAGGCGCAAAGCCGGGTAAGGCGAAGCCGCTACCCGGCTTTTACATTTTAACCTGCTAGCTAAACAGCCCAACCAGCGCCGCACATAATACCGCAGCAACAGCGGTTTGCGGCGTGTGGCTTTCAGCTGCTCCGCTCGACAGTAAAGTCACTAATGATTCCAGCATGATGGTTCCCCCAATTTCCGGGCACGATCATACAAAACTCATCGGAACAGTAAAGCGCAAAATAACGGCAATTTGCGCTCAATTAGTAACCTTTACACAGCGGCGTACGATCACTCCATTCCCAGCTCTTTCAGCTTACGCGTCAGGGTATTACGTCCCCATCCCAGCAGGCGCGCGGCTTCCTGCTTATGGCCCTGCGTATGACGAAGCGCGGTGGTCAACAGCGTACGCTCCATCTCTGGCTGAGCCTCAGACAGCAGGTTTTGATGACCGGAACGCAGCGCGCGGTCGGCCCACTGCGCCAGCAGCGTTGCCCAGCTGTCCGGCAGCGCGTGCCCGGTGCTGCTTTCGGGCGCGGTGGCCTCAAACAGTTCGGCAGGGAGATCCTGAATCAACACTTCCTGTCCGGCGGCCATCACGGTCAGCCAGCGGCAGGTGTTTTCCAGCTGGCGTACGTTGCCCGGCCACGCCAGACGGGTGAGGGCGGCATCGGTTTCCGGGTGAAGCTGCTTGGCTTCCACGCCCAGCTCGCGGGCCGCCACCTGCAGGAAATGACGCGCCAGGCGCGGGATATCTTCCCGACGCTCGCGCAACGGCGGCAGGTGGACGCGGATCACATTCAGGCGATGGAATAAATCCTCACGGAATTTGCCCTCCTGCACGCGCAGCTCCAGGTTCTGGTGCGTCGCGGCGATAATACGCACGTCCACCTTCACCGGCGCGTAGCCGCCCACGCGGTAAAACTGCCCGTCGGCCAGCACGCGCAGCAGGCGAGTTTGAACGTCCAGCGGCATATCGCCGATCTCGTCCAAGAACAGCGTGCCGCCGTCAGCCTGCTCAAAGCGCCCCTGGCGAATGGTATTCGCGCCGGTAAACGCCCCTTTTTCGTGGCCGAACAGCTCGGACTCAATCAAATCCTTCGGGATCGCCGCCATGTTCAGGGCGATAAACGGCGCTTTTGCCCGCGGGCTGTGGCGATGTAACGCATGCGCCACCAGCTCTTTACCTGTACCCGATTCCCCGTTAATCAACACGCTGATGGACGAGCGGGACAGACGGCCAATAATGCGAAACACGTCCTGCATCGCCGGCGCTTCGCCGATGATGTCGGTGGTTGGCCCATAATCGGGTGCGTGGCGCGGCTGTTGTTGCTCCTGGTAGTGGCTAATCGCGCGCTCAACCAGCGCCACCGCTTCGTCGATATCAAACGGTTTGGGCAGGTAATCGAACGCCCCTTGCTGATAGGCGCTCACCGCGGCATCCAGGTCGGAATGAGCCGTCATTATGATGACCGGAAGCATAGGATGGCGCTGTTTGATCTGCTTTAACAGCGCCAGCCCGTCCATGCCCGGCATGCGAATATCCGACAGCAGAACGTCCGGCGTTTTGGTGGTGAGTGCGTCGAGCACCTCGCTGCCGCTCTCAAACGTCGTGCAGCTTAAACCTGCCCCTGTGAGCGCGCGTTCAAGCACCCAACGGATGGAGCTATCGTCATCGACTACCCAGACTATCCCTCGTTGCATAAACGTCACCTTTATTTTTTAATCGGCAGGAAAACCGAAAACTCGGTATGTCCCGGCCAACTGGTAAATTCAATTTTTCCGGAGTGCTGATCGATCAAGCTGCGGGCGATAGATAAGCCCAGTCCCGTACCGCCTTCGCGCCCGCTTACCATTGGGTAGAACAGGGTGTCCTGCAGATGAGAAGGAATGCCAGGCCCGTTATCCTCAACGTCGATGCGTGCCGCCAGACGATAGCGCACGCCGTGCAGCGTAAGCTGGAAGGCGGTGCGGGTGCGTAAAATAATCTCGCCGCCTTCCGGCCCCAGCGCCTGCAGGGCATTGCGCACAATATTCAGCAGAACCTGCTCAATCTGGTCCGGGTCATGCGCCAGTTCCGGCAGGCTTGGGTCGTAATCACGCACCAGCGTGACGTTCTCCGGCAGCTCCATGGAGACGAGCTTCACCACCCGTTCAGCGACTTTATGAATGCTTTCTGAAACGTGCATACCCGGCTGCTGCGGCCCGAGCAGGCGATCGACCAGGTTACGCAGGCGGTCCGCCTGCTCAATGATGACGTTGGTATACTCCGCCAGCGCAGGGTCGGGCAGGGCTTTGGTCAGAAGCTGCGCCGCGCCGCGTAACCCACCCAGCGGGTTTTTGATTTCATGCGCCAGACCGCGCACCAGGTCACGGGCGGCAATTTGCTGCGCATGCTGAAGCTGCTCCTGGCTCAGGCGACGCTGATTATCCATCGGCGCCATTTCCAGCAGGATCAGTCCTTCCGGCAAACGTTGCGCAGTAAGGGAAAGAATATGTGAGCGCCCGTCGATCACCAGCGTGACTTCGTTATCGGTGAACCCCTGACCGGCCTGCAAACTTTCCTGCATCAGGCCAATATTCAGCGAGAAATAGCTCAACAACTCAGGAAGCGGGGTGCCAAACAGTTTGCGGGAACTCTGGGCGAGCAGCTGTTGCGCCGCCGGGTTGGCGTAATGGACGGCCAGCTCGTCGTCGACCAGCAGAATGCTGTTAATCAAAGAATTGAGGATCTGCCCAGCATCGGGCAGCGTGCCAGTTGCCATTCAGCAGTCTCCTGGAGTCGTTGCACTGTTTTAGTGCAGTATAGCGGTTTCGGCGTAAAAAGCGCGTGAGATCAGGTTGTTGGTGGAGAAAAAAGCCCATCCGGAGATGGGCTAAAAGTTTCCACGGCAACTACCCCCGGCGCTTTTGACGCCGGGTAAAACAACTAAATTAAACGCTGTAGTACAGTTCGAACTCAACCGGATGCGGAGTCATACGCACGCGGTCGTTCTCTTCAGTACGCAGGGCGATGTAAGCATCGATAGCGTCGTCAGTGAATACGCCACCCGCAGTCAGGAACTCGCGGTCTGCATCCAGCGCCTGCAGGGCTTCTTCCAGAGAGCCAGCAACCTGTGGGATCTCTTTCGCTTCTTCTGGCGGCAGGTCGTACAGGTTTTTGTCCATCGCTTCGCCTGGGTGGATCTTGTTCTTGATACCGTCCAGACCGGCCATCAGCAGCGCTGCGAAGCACAGGTATGGGTTAGCCGCTGGGTCCGGGAAGCGCACTTCGATACGACGCGCTTTCGGAGACGCCACCACCGGGATACGGATGGAAGCAGAACGGTTACGCGCAGAGTAGGCCAGCATAACTGGGGCTTCGTAGCCCGGGACCAGACGCTTGTAGGAGTTAGTGGTTGGGTTCGCCAGGGCGTTGATCGCTTTAGCGTGTTTGATAACACCACCGATGTAATACAGCGCCTGCTCGGACAGACCGGCATATTTGTCGCCAGAGAACAGGTTGGTACCGTTCTTGGACAGAGACATGTGGCAGTGCATACCGGAACCGTTGTCGCCAAACATTGGTTTTGGCATGAAGGTCGCGGTTTTACCGAAACGGTGCGCAACGTTGTGCACAACGTATTTGTAGATCTGAATTTCGTCCGCTTTTTTGGTCATGGTGTTGAAGCGGGTTGCCACTTCGTTCTGACCCGCAGTCGCCACTTCGTGGTGGTGCGCTTCAACAACCAGGCCCATCTCTTCCATCACCAGACACATGGTGGAACGGATATCCTGTGCAGAGTCGACCGGAGGAACCGGGAAGTAACCGCCTTTCACACCAGGACGGTGACCTTTGTTACCACCTTCGTATTTGGTGGAAGAGTTCCATGCGCCTTCGATGTCGTCGATAGCCACGTGGGAGCCAGAAATAGAGGCACCGAAGCGGATGTCGTCGAACAGGAAGAACTCTGGCTCTGGCCCGAACAGAACGGTGTCCGCGATGCCGGTGGAACGCAGGTACTCTTCAGCGCGTTTAGCGATAGAACGTGGGTCGCGGTCGTAGCCCTGCAGCGTGCCTGGCTCGAGGATGTCGCAGCGAATGATCAGAGTTGGTTCTTCGAAGAACGGATCAATGACCGCTGTGGTTGCGTCTGGCATCAGAACCATGTCGGATTCGTTAATGCCTTTCCAGCCACCAATGGAGGAGCCGTCAAACATTTTGCCTTCTTCAAAGAATTCGGCGTTCACCTGATGAGCAGGGATTGTGACGTGCTGTTCTTTACCTTTGGTATCGGTGAAGCGCAGATCAACAAACTTCACTTCATGTTCGTTCAGCATCGTCAAAACGTGTTCAGCGGACATACTTAACTCTCCAGATTGGTCATTGTCGTCGTGGTAACGAGGTCTTCAATTTCTGTTGGTACTGGCTGTTGCCATGTATTTTTTATAAAGCGAAATCTGTGCCAACTTTTAAAACACCCCAAAAAGGCGTTATCATGCGCACCATAGTGCAAAAGGGCTGCACCATGATGGATTTTTTGCACCAGTATAGTGCTTCAATGTGAACATTAAGCACCATATTGGTGCAATTTACGTTAAAGTGCCCTTTTACCGCTCCGTGAAAGCGATCACAAAGCATCTCTGCAATACTTGTTTGCGGGGGATGTTTGTGATCCTGTTTTGTAGTGCGATTAATCCGTGTACAATAACGCGCTATTTCTAAATGCCTGAGGCAAAGTTGTGATCGAAAATTTGCGTAACATCGCCATCATCGCGCACGTTGACCATGGTAAAACTACCCTGGTTGATAAGCTGCTGCAGCAATCCGGTACGTTTGATGCGCGTGCCGAAACCCAAGAACGCGTGATGGACTCCAACGATTTGGAGAAAGAGCGTGGGATTACCATCCTCGCGAAAAACACCGCGATTAAATGGAATGACTACCGTATCAACATCGTTGATACCCCAGGGCACGCCGACTTCGGTGGTGAAGTTGAACGTGTAATGTCCATGGTAGACTCCGTTCTGCTGGTCGTTGACGCAATGGATGGCCCAATGCCACAGACGCGCTTCGTGACCAAAAAAGCTTTTGCCCATGGTCTGAAGCCAATCGTTGTTATCAACAAAGTTGACCGCCCTGGCGCGCGTCCTGACTGGGTTGTTGACCAGGTCTTCGACCTGTTCGTTAACCTCGACGCGACCGACGAGCAGCTGGACTTCCCTATCGTTTACGCCTCTGCGCTGAACGGTATCGCAGGTCTGGACCACGAAGACATGGCTGAAGACATGACCCCGCTGTATCAGGCGATTGTTGACCGTGTTCCTGCGCCAAACGTTGACCTGGAAGGCACCCTGCAGATGCAGATCTCCCAGCTCGACTACAACAACTACGTTGGCGTAATCGGCATTGGCCGTATCAAGCGCGGTAAAGTGAAGCCTAACCAGCAGGTCACTATCATCGATAGCGAAGGCAAAACCCGTAACGGTAAAGTCGGTAAAGTCCTGACTCACCTGGGTCTTGAGCGTATCGAGAGCGACATCGCTGAAGCGGGCGACATCATCGCGATCACCGGTCTGGGTGAACTGAACATCTCCGACACCATCTGCGATCCGCAGAACGTCGAAGCGCTGCCAGCCCTGTCCGTTGATGAACCAACCGTATCCATGTTCTTCAACGTCAACACCTCTCCGTTCTGTGGTAAAGAAGGTAAGTTCGTTACCTCTCGTCAGATCCTTGACCGTCTGAACAAAGAGCTGGTGCACAACGTTGCGCTGCGCGTTGAAGAAACCGAAGACGCTGATGCATTCCGCGTTTCCGGTCGTGGTGAGCTGCACCTGTCTGTTCTGATCGAAAACATGCGTCGTGAAGGTTTCGAGATGGCGGTTTCCCGTCCGAAAGTAATCTTCCGTGAAATCGATGGCCGTAAACAAGAGCCGTTCGAAAACGTAACGCTGGACGTAGAAGAGCAGCACCAGGGCTCTGTGATGCAGGCACTGGGCGAGCGTAAAGGCGACCTGAAAAACATGAATCCAGACGGTAAAGGCCGCGTACGTCTCGACTACGTGATCCCAAGCCGTGGCCTGATCGGCTTCCGTTCTGAGTTCATGACCATGACCTCCGGTACCGGCCTGCTGTATTCCACCTTCAGCCACTACGACGACGTTCGTCCGGGCGAAGTGGGCCAGCGTAACAACGGCGTACTGATCTCCAACGGTCAGGGTAAAGCGGTTGCGTTTGCGCTGTTCGGTCTGCAGGATCGCGGTAAGCTGTTCCTGGGTCACGGTGCTGAAGTTTACGAAGGCCAGATCATCGGTATTCACAGCCGTTCTAACGACCTGACGGTAAACTGCCTGACCGGTAAGAAGCTGACCAACATGCGTGCGTCCGGTACTGACGAAGCAACGGTTCTGGTTCCACCGATCAAGATGACCCTGGAGCAGGCTCTGGAGTTCATTGATGATGACGAACTGGTAGAAGTGACTCCACAGTCAATTCGTATCCGTAAACGTCACCTGACCGAGAACGATCGTAAACGTGCTATGCGCGGTGCGAAAGAAGACTAATACGGTCAATCCGTAGTAAAAAAAGCCGCTGAGAAATCAGCGGCTTTTTTATTAGAACGAATAACGTAACCCCAGGCGGATCCTGTACTGCTCGCGGTTGTAATCATTCCATCTGTCCAGCCACTGGAGTTCGAGGTACGGCAGCCAGTTTCTGTCGATCTTATAGCTGAACTTGTTGGTAATTTCCCAGTGATGGTCTTTGCCATTTTTGCTGTGGTAATCATTTATCCGCTGGAAAAAATGCGGCTCAAAGGTGTAGAAAAACGCATCCGTCACCTTGAAATTCCAGTAGTTGGCGAATTCGTGCGTGTCGTTCTTATCCATCTGCCCGTTATAGTCCGGCGTATCGTAATTGTTATGGTTATAGCGATAGCGGAACGTCAGATTAAACCCGTCCGTGAATTTATAGTTGGTATCTAAATAAACCGCGCCACCCGAACCGGCGCTGCTGTCGTTGATCAACCCGCCCGGCTGGAAGGTGAGTTTGTCCGTCGGTTTAAAGAGCGGATACCACCCCTCTATTTCGTTATAGCTGTGCTTGAGCTCATCCCACCTCCCCACGTTGTAGGCGTTGGTGAACATCAACCCCGCGCCCATATCGAAGTTATAGCCGGCACGCAGGATCACTTCGTGCAGCTCAGAGGCCGTATTGTAGGCTTCACGGGTTTCAACATATGCCCCGGCGAATACCGGGCAGGACACAGACGACACGATCAGTACAGTGATGATTCTTTTCATAATTTGTCCATGTATCAGGTACAGAAAGGCCTCCCTCCTGATGAACAGGAAGGAAATACGGGCCGAATTTATTGTTATAAAGTGACTGCTGACGCTTTATTGTTGGGTGTTATCTCAGGGGTATTCGCTGACTGTTTTTTCCGTTTTCCAATCTCCTCGATAATAAAGGCGAAGCGCGCTTCGTTGAGTTTATAAAACAGCCCCATGGTCACGGCGGCGACGATTGCCAGGCCGCACGGCCAGAGGAAAATAAGCTGACGCAAACCCAGCAGCGTGCCCGCGCTCTGCACGGCGTGCGGAACGTAGCCGATCTGGGTCAGCATGATGCCGGGCAGGAAGCCGGCGAGAGCGGCGGAGATTTTGCGCGAGAAGGTGTAGCCGGTGTAAACCGATCCCTCGGCGCGAATGCCGGTTTTCCACTCGCCGTAATCAACGGTATCCGGCACCAGCGCCCAGTTCAGGCTGTTCACAAACGCGGTGCCGAAAAAGGCCATGCAGGAAAACAGCACGAACAGCAGGGAGCTGGTTCCCCAGAAGAAGTTCAGCACGTCGCCCACCGCCCACAGCGCCAGCCCGCCCAGATAGACCGGCTTCTTGCCAAAGCGCTTCACCGCGCCGGGCACCAGAAACACGCCAATCAGAATGCAGCCCATGCTGAAAAAGCCCATCCACGACAGCAGATGCAGGTCGTTCAGCACGTACTGGGTGTAATAGACCTGAATCGCCAGCTTGATGTTGAACGCGGCGAGAGTACACAGGTTGGCAATGCACAGCACCAGCAGCGGCGGATTGCGGAAAATCGCGCAGAACGATTTCAGAATGCCGGGCTTATGGTGATCGGGCGTTATCTCGACATAGCGCTCTTTCACCCCGCTGTAGCACCACCACATGCAGAACAGGCCGCCGGTGACGAACACCAGCGCAGCCACCAGATAGCCGAGGGAGGGCTGGTGGACGAACAGCGCCTGAATGGGCATAAAGCCGACGGTGCAGAGCAACAGCCCCACCGTGGCGCCGCCCTGTCGCCACGCCGCCAGCTGCGCGCGCTCGTTCGGGTTTTTGGTGATGGCAGGGACCATCGCACCGTAGGCACAGTTCATCAGGCTGTAGCAGAGCCCAAACATCATGAAGAGCACGGTGGCGAGCGCCGTTTTGACCGTCAGGCTAAAGTCGTTGGCCATAAACTGCGCCGTCGCGACCAGCGCCACCGGGACGGAGGCGTAAAGTATGAATGGCCGGAACTTCCCCCTCGGGCCAATGTTACGCCGGGAATCCAGCAGCACCCCGGTCAGCATGTCGGTGAACGCGGTAAAAAACTTCGCCACCAGGAAAATAATGCCGCCGTAAAACGCGGGCATCCCCAGTTCATCGGTGTAAAACTTCAGCAAATACAGCGTGCCAATACACAGCATCAGATTCGAGCCAAAATCGCCCATCCCGTAGGCGCACTTCTCTCGCAGGCTCAATTTCAGGGTTAACGGATCAGTATTGTATGTCATGGTCGATCCTCAGAGCGCCCCGCAGGGCGCTCTATCACGTCATTTAGGCCGTACGTTTGCGCAGTTCGATCTCTTCCACGATGCGCACATACATCTTCTCGTTGAGGTTGTAGAAGCAGCCCATCGCCACGATGGTGATGACCGCCAGCAGGCTCGGATAGATAAATATCAGCTGCCGCAGCCCTTCAACCGTCCCGGCGGACTGCACCACGTTCGGCACATAGCCGATCTGCGTGAGCATGATCCCCGGGAAGAAGCCGGCCAGCGCCTGGGATACCTTCCTGAAGAAGGTAAAGCCGGTGTAGACCGTCCCTTCGGAGCGCACGCCGGTGCGCCACTCGCCGTATTCCACGGTATCGGATACCAGCGCCCAGTTCAGACTGTTCACGAACGCGGAGCCGAAGAACGCCAGGCAGGAAAACGCCACAAAGCTCACCGAGCCGCCGCCGAAGAAGTAGTTAAGCAGATCGCCCGCCACCCAAATTGCCAGCCCGCTGATATAGACCTTTTTCTTGCCGAAGCGCCGCACCGCGCCGGGCATCATAAAGACGCCGATAAAAATACAGCCCATGCTGAAGAAGCCCATGTACGACAGCAGGATCGGGTCGTTCAGCACGTACTGCGTGTAGTAGACCTGAATGGCGAGCTTAACGTTAAACGCGCCCAGCGTGCACAGGTTCGCGATACACAGGATAAACAGCGGGCGGTTCCCGGCAATGGCGCGAAACGACTGCAACAGCCCCGGCTTTTGCGCCGGGTTGGCAGGCTGCGTCTCGACGTAACGCTCGGTAACGCCCTTATAGCACCACCACATAAAGAACAGGCCGAACAGCGAGAAGAGGGTGGCGGCAAAGATGTAGCCAAGCTGGTCGTTACCCTCAATCAGGTTCATCACCGGGACAAAGCCCACCGTACAAAGCAGCAGGCCCAGCGTAGCGCCGCCCTGACGCCAGGCGGCCAGCGAGGCGCGCTCGTCCGGGTTTTTGGTGATGGCGGGCACCATCGCGCCGTAAGAGCAGTTCATCATGCTGAAGAACAGGCCGTACAGCATGAACAGCACCGTTGCCATCACCGTTTTGCCGGTCATCTCAAATGGCGTACCGACGAAGTTGGCAATTGCCAGCAAGGTCACCGGGAAGGCGGCATACAGCACGAACGGGCGGAATTTCCCTTTCGGGCCAATCTTGCGCCGGGAGTCGAGCATGATACCGGTGCCCATATCGGTGAAGGCGGTAAAAAACTTCGCAATCAGGAAGATAATCCCGCCGTAGGTGCCGGGCAGCCCCAGCACGTCGGTGTAAAACTTCAGCAAATAGAGCGTGCCGATATCCAGCAGGATGTTAGAGCCGAGATCGCCCATCCCGTAGGCGAGTTTTTCTTTAAACGGCAGGCGTAGGGTTGCCGGATCGGAAGTATGTTGACTCATTATTGTTCTCCGTCTGCCCGCAGGTTTCCCTGCGGGCGAGCCTTATCAGATATCACGTAAGGTGCTAAACAGATCTGCCCATTCGCTGTGCTGGCGATAGAAGACCGGCGGCTTGCCGATCGGGGCATCAACGGTCACGTCACCGCCCTGGCAGGTTTCCCCGGTCCACGCATTGACCCAGCTGTCCTGCGGCAGATAAAGCGACCAGTCCCGGCGGCCCTCTTCATGAACCGGTGCCACCAGCAGATCGCGGCCAAACAGGTACTGGTATTTCAGCGTGTAGGCGCGCGCGTCGTCCTCGTAGTGCAGGAACAGCGGACGCATCACCGGCAGGCCGCTTTTCGCGTTCTGCGCAACCGCAGCTTTGATGTACGGCTTCAGGGTGGTGAACACGGTGGTCATGCGCGCGAAGTGCGCGATGGTTTCCGCATCGCCGTCGAACTGCCAGTTGTCGCCAGGGCGGTTGCCCTCGTGGGTACGCATCATCGGCGTAAAGGCGCTGAAGTCGCACCAGCGCAGCAGCAGCTCCTTGCTGCGCTTCATCTCGAACAGGGTGGTGTAGCCGCCGATGTCGCTGTGGTGCAGGCCGTGCCCGGTCATCGCCAGCGACAGCGCCGCAGGGATGACGGACGCCAGGCCGTCGTCCAGGCTCCAGTCGACGTTCTGATCCCCCGCCCACATCATCACCGAGTGCTTCTGGCTGCCGGTGTAGCCCGCGCGCATGAAGAACAGGATCTCCCCGAGCTTGCCGGTCTCCTGAAGCGCTTCGTAGTTACATTTGGCCCACAGGGCAGGCCAGGCGTTATGCATGATCTCTGCGCTCACGCCGTTATGCAGGAAGGTGTCGGTCGGCAGATATTCCCCGAAATCGGCCATCCAGCCGCCGCAGCCCAGTTCGATCAGGTTCTTTTTAATGACCTCTTTGTACCAGCCGTAGGCTTCCGGGTTGGTCAGGTCGATAACGCCCGCGTAAAACTCGCCGAACTCAACGTGGTAGTCTTCACCGTCGGCGTTTTTGGTCAGATAGCCGCGTTTCGCCGCCTCTTCGCAGAGATCTTTATCGCTGGCGACGTACGGGTTGATATAGGAGAGGAACTGCACCCCTTCCTGTTTCCACTTCGCAATCCGCTCATCAAGCTGCGGATAGAGCTCGCTGTTCCACTTCCAGTTCCACATCACGCGTTTGCCGAAGGAGGTCATGCGGATGCCGGACCAGTCCTGCGCCCAGATGCCGTTCACCTTCACGCCGCCCTCGCGCATGGCGTCGAGCTTCTGCTGGCACACCTCGGTGCCGCCCTGGATGCCCAGCGTCACGCCGTCGTAAACCCAGTCCGGCAGCTCCGGCTGACGTCCCAGCAGGCCGGTCAGTTTTTCCAGCAGATCGACGTACGTTTCCGCACATTCGAAGCGCAGCGTGGCGTTATCTTCCCAGAACGCCAGCTCGTGGAAATCCGGCGCGCTGAAGTCAAAGTTCATGTAGCAGCTGTTATCCACGTGGCAGTAGTACTTCTGGGTGCTCACGAAGGTAGGCTGCGGGAAGAAGGTCCAGTAGTAGTCACCACCCGCGTTCTCTTTGCAGTCGGCCTGCCAGGTGACGTAGGTCTGCTTGTTGCGCCCCACGCCCTGCTCGCTGGTCCAAAGCGGGAACGGCTTGCCGCGCAGGTCGAAGTACGAGAATTGCTCGCCGCAGCCGTAGATATGATCTTCCGGCTGCGCCGCCAGCCGCAGCCAGATGCGGTTATGGCCGGGAGCATCATTTTTCAGTTTCAGCTCCAGACGGCCTTCCGCATCCACGCCCACCAGCAGGGTGGCGCTCACCGCATCGCCGCGGGTAAAGCGGATGGCCCAGCCCACGCTTTGCTGCGTGACGGTCGCGTCCGTCAGGGCAATCTTTTCGTTGAGCTTGTCTTTAATGCTGAAGTTGCCGCGAAACATCTCGATATCGGCCTCGCCTGCGCCGATCCACAGGCAAGGCGCTTCTTCGGAGTGGGATAAAATCAGGCGATCCTGCCAGCGCAGGGTGAAGCCACGTTCGTTATTTTTCAGGTCAATATTGTGTAGGGTACGCATAAAAACTCCGTCTTTATTATTTGGCCTGGCTGTCCAGCAATCCGGCGGCGACGGCAGGCGCTAAGCCCGGCGCCAGCGGCAGGCGGGGGATCACCAGGCAGTGCAGCAGATGGTAAATATCCTGCTTGCCGTCCCAGACTTTGGTGGTCACTTCGTTATTGGTGTCCAGCTCCTGCCACCAGGAACCGTTTTCGTAATCCATCAGGTACTTGATGCAGTAATCCCACCACTTCTGATACCAGGCTTCGTACTGCGCCTCGCCGGTCACGGTATAGAGGGCATAGGCCGTGCCCATCGCCTCGACGATTGGCCAGCGCACGCGTTCCCGCACGATAGGCTTGCCGTCCCAGCCCACGGAGTAGACAAACCCGTCGGCGCCGTCGGGTGCCCAGGCGTCGCGGATGGTGGCGTGGAACAGGCCTTTTGCATCTTCCAGCAGCCACTCCGGCGGGGTTTCAAAGCGCGCTTCCAGCGCGGCGCGCAGATGCAGCATCAGGCGGCCCCACTCAATCCAGTGCCCCGGCGTGCCGCCGTAGGCGCGGAAGCGGTGAGCAGGGTTATCGATGTTGTAATCGCGGATTGGGTTCCAGTCGGTGTCGAAATGCTCGTTAACGCGATACTCACCTTTGCGCGCCACGTCGTGAATAATCACCGAGGCGATGCGCAGGGCGCGGTCGAGCCATTTCCGGTCGTGGGTCACGTCATAGACAATCAGGAAGGCTTCCACGGCGTGCATGTTGGCGTTACCGCCGCGGTAATCTTCCGTTTTGCTGAAGGCTTCATCCCAGGACTCGAGGCACATTTGCTCCTGTTCGCTCCAGAAGTAGCGCTCAATCACCTCGATGGCATCGTCCAGCAGCTTGCGTGCCTGCGGGTGGCCGGTGGTGACGGCGCTCGCCGCGCCCAGCAGGACGAAGAAGTGCTGATAGCCCTGCTTGGAGGCATCAATTACGCCTTCATCGTTTACGCAGGCGTACCAGCCGCCGTGCTGTTTGTCGCGCAGCGGGCCGTTGAGTGCATTAATGCCGTGCTCAACCAGGGTATACGCGCCGGGACGGCCCATGTTTGCCGCCACCGCGTACACGTGCAGCATGCGGGCGGTGATCCACAGATGGGTGCCCATATCGCTGCGAACCTGCCCGTTATTGCCCAGCCAGCCAAAGCCGGTCGGTACGGCGGCGTTTTTGCCGAAATCGAGAATGCGGTCGGTCTCTTGTTCGAGCCAGCGGTTGTGGCTCAGGGTGTTAAACCATTTCATGTTCGGGTCCTTTCTTAACGGCGAGCCATCATTTCGTCGACGATCTCACCCAGACGCTGAAGTTTTGGTACGGAAATATCACGCAGCATCAGCTCGGTATCCGGCAGGCCAATCACCGATGACCAGACGGCGCGACCGGCTAAAAAGCCCGATGCCCCCGCCTGCATCGCCACGCTCACGGCGCGCGGGAACAGCTTATCGTCCACACCGGAGGAGAGGATCACCCACGGCATAGCGATGTTCTCGTTCAGCTTCTGCGAGGCCGTCAGCAGTTCCTGCTGCGTGCCCTTACCAAACAGCGGCATCTCCACCTTGTAGAGGTCGGCACCGCTGTCGCCCAGCTCTTTGGCCGCATCGATAATCGCCTGTTCGCGGTTAAACGCGGCTCCGCGACGCGGCGGACGCACCACCGGCTCGATAATGCTCAGCAGCCCGTTGTCGTGGCACAGCGTATTGAACGCTTTCACCATCTCCAGGCGCTGCTGCGGATCTTCATCGCTACGCCACAGCACCAGCAGCTTCAGCGCCTTGCCGCCGTCGCGTTTGACCGCCTGGGCGTCGATGCTTTTGTCGATCACCACGCTGTCGACCGGAATACCGTTCCCCGGAATAAACTCGTCGGCCGCCACAATCATCGCGCAGCTGTTGGCTACGGCCTGCTGCTCCACAATCTGGCGATAGCAGAACTGCTGGTCGACGAGAATGGCAGAGGCGTACGGCGACAGAATCTTCGCCGCGTTGACCTTAAAATCCGTCAGGTGCTGGTCGGTTACCGGCACCGGCGCGCCTGCGGCGGCAAACATCAGGCGCATCGCTTCGCGCTGATCCACGGCCAGCATTGCAAAACCGCCGGAAGGTCGGGTGATATCTTTCAGGGTGTACATCGTCATTCCTCAGTCCTTTCGTATCAGTGTGATTTTTTCAGCCCGGCAGATGCGCGAACCTGTTCAAGAATGGCCGTCCAGTCTTCGCGCCCGCGCCCGGCGGCGCGTGCCTGGTTGTAAACTTCGCGGGACGCCGCGCCCAGCGGCATCGGAACGTGGAGCTGGTTAGCCACGTCCAGGGCGATCCCCAGATCTTTATGCGCAAGGTCGATCATGAAGGCCGGGGAAAGATCGCCTTTCAACACCTTGTTCGGCCATGAGGTGGTGAAGTGACCTTTACCCGCCGGCGTGCCGTTCATCACCTTCAGCGCCACGTCAAAGGAGAGGCCAAGCGCTTCACACAGCACGGCCGCCTCGGCGGAAAGCGCGTTCAGGGCGATGCTCATGTAGTTATTGATGAGCTTCACGCGGATGCCCATGCCTGGCCCGCCGGCGTTAATCAGCTCATTGCCCATCGCCATTAAGACGGGGGTGGCGCGTTCCACCTGCTGCGCGGTGCCGCCCGCCAGCAGGAGCAGCGTGCCGGCGATGGCATGGTCAGACGTGCGTCCCACGGGCACGTCCATCAGGCTGAAGCCGCGTTCAGCCATATCGCGGATCAGCGCGTCGGTTTGCAGCGGGTGGATGGTGGACATATCAATCACCAGCGCGTCGCGGGATAACCCTTCGCACACGCCGTGCTCGCCGAACAGCACGCTGCGCACCAGGTCGCCGTTTGGCAGCATGGTGATGACGAATTCGGCATCCGTTGCGGCCTGAGCAGGCGTAGCCGCCGCCCGTGCGCCGCTCTCTACCAGCGCCTGAACCGCCTGCGGGTTCACGTCAAACACGTTAAGCTGGTGGCCTTGATTCAACAGATTCTTCGCCATTGGCGCGCCCATCTGCCCTAAACCGATAAATGCGATTGCTGACATGCCTCTCTCCTGTCACATCGTGTCAATTTCTGCGCGTTTGTGTTGTCTGTTTTTGATCGTATTTGTAATTTATAGTCAAAAAATTGACACGGGTCACTTTTTAAACATTTGGTGAAATTAAAATGAAGGCATCAGAAATCGCAGAAGGAATCACCATGACTCGCATCGTTTGTGTCGGCATTACCGTGCTGGATCGCATCTGGTATCTCGATGATTTACCTAAGGAAGGAGGGAAATATGTCGCGAAAGACTATACGGAAGTGGGCGGTGGCCCGGCGGCCACGGCGGCGGTGGCCGCGGCAAAACTGGGTGCGGAAGTGGATTTTATTGGCCGGGTGGGGGACGACGATACCGGCAGACGGCTGCTTGCGGAGCTGGAATCCCTGGGGGTGAAGACCCGTTACACCCGCGTATTTAAGGGTGCCCGATCGTCACAATCGGCGGTGCTGGTGGACGCGGGCGGAGAACGAGTGATTGCCAACTATCCCAGCCCCGATCTCCCTGCCACGGCAGACTGGCTGCATGAAATCGACTTCTCGCAATGGGATATCGTGTTAGCAGACGTGCGCTGGCATGACGGGGCAAAACAGGCGTTTACCCTGGCCCGTCAGCAGGGCGTTCCTACTTTGCTTGATGCCGACGTTACCCCGCAGGACATCGCGGAGCTGATAGCCTTAAGCGACCACGCGGCCTTCTCCGCGCCGGGCCTGCGGCGACTAACTCAGTTGGATAAAGCAGAAGATGCTCTTAAAAAAGCACAAATGCTCACAAATGGACATGTGTATGTCACTCAGGGGCGAGACGGCTGCTACTGGCTGGAAAACAGCGCCTTGTGTCATCAATCCGGCTTTGAGGTGAACGTGGTGGATACCACCGGCGCGGGCGACGTTTTCCACGGCGCGCTGGCGTTCAGCCTGGGACAGCAATCCACCGCCGCAGACGCCGTGCGTTTTGCCAGCGCCGTCGCAGCCCTGAAATGCACAAAGCCCGGCGGGCGCGCGGGTATACCCGACTGTGATCAAACCCGCTCTTTTTTGTCACTTTTTGTATAAAATGCGGAGCGTGATGGTTTTCAGAGGACAGCCCATGAGCCTTACCGAACTGACCGGCAACCCGCGTCACGATCAGCTGCTGACGCTGATTGCCGATCGCGGCTATATGAACATTGATGAACTGGCGCAGCTGCTGGACGTGTCGACGCAAACGGTGCGCCGGGATATCCGTAAGCTCAGCGAGCAGGGGCTGATCACGCGTCATCACGGCGGCGCGGGCAGGGCATCCAGCGTGGTAAACACGGCGTTCGAACAGCGCGAAGTGTCGCTTACCGAAGAGAAGCGGGCGATTGCCGAGGCGATTGCGGACTATATTCCCGACGGCTCAACTATTTTCATCACCATCGGCACGACCGTAGAGCACGTTGCCCGGGCGCTGCTTAACCATAATCATCTGCGCATCATCACCAACAGCCTGCGGGTGGCGCATATTCTGTATAAGAACCCGCGCTTTGAAGTGATGGTGCCGGGCGGCACGCTGCGCCCGCACAACGGCGGCATTATCGGGCCTGCGGCGACGGCGTTTGTGTCTGGTTTTCGGGCGGACTATCTCGTGACCAGCGTCGGGGCGATTGAGCACGACGGCGCGATGATGGAGTTTGACGTGAATGAAGCCAGCGTGGTGAAAACCATGATGGCCCACTCCCGCCACATTTTACTGGCGGCCGATCATACGAAATTTAACGCATCCGCCGCGGTGGAAATTGGCAACGTGGCGCAGACAACGGCTCTTTTCACCGATGAGATGCCCGGCTCGGCGCTGCAAAATCATCTGAAATCCAGCAAGGTTGAAACGGTGCTGGCCTGTACCAGCGATGATATCGCCTGAAGCAAAAAGCCGCTGATTTCTCAGCGGCTTTTTTGTTATTTGAAGCTGTATTTTACCCCCAGCATTCCCTGCGTATCGCTGTAGCCTTTATCGCCAATCTGCTGTGCCACATTGCCCCAGACGCTAAGCTGCGGGGTAATCTGCCCCTCTACGCCCGTCTTTAACTCACCAATATTGCGCGTACCGCGCATCTCATTGCTGACGTCATCCATGCGGATACGCGTGGTCTGGGTATTGTGGATCCAGTTCGCTTCAATAAACGGCTGGAAGGTGCGTGATTTAGCGTCATCCATCGCGTTATGTCCGCTGATATAGGCCTTCACGCCGAGACGCGTCATCAGGTTGCCCTGGGTTTCGTCTTTCACCCGCGTGCCGTTACGCTCGCGATGGTCGTCAGCCTGCACGTCCATCCAAACGGCCTGCGCCTTCGGCTGGATCCAGTAGCTGTTGCGGCCGCTTTCACCCACCTTAACGCTATAGCCCGCTTCGACAGAGGCGGTTATGCCGCTGGAGCGATAACGCTCGGTCGCCTGGTCCTGCCCCATCACCTTATTGTCAAACCAGTTATACAGCACCCAGCTATCAACGTAGGTGCCGCTGTTATCGGCTTCGTTTGCGTACCAGGTACCGTACAGACCTACGCTATAGCCATTCACTTCGCCACGTGAGTGGTATCCGGTCAGGCTGGAGGCGCTCCGGCTTTGGCTGTTACCGTAGCCCGCCATCAGGCCAAGATGCCAGCGGTCCAGGCCATCTGTGCTCCATTGGGCGATATCGCCACCCAACTGCAGCACGTAACGGTTGGCTGTCGTTTTTAGCTGGCCGCTGCCGTCGTTGAAACGCGCATGCCCGCCGACATTTCGCATCCAAAGGCTCGTCACTTTTTGCTCGCCGGTGAGCATGTCGGTGTACTGCGTTTCACCCAGACGATCGTGCAGGCGGGTCATAAACAGCGTATTTGCCGCATAGCTGTTTGCCTGATAGCTGCCAAATTCTGGGCGATACTGATGCTCGCTTTTCGGCGGCGCAGGTGGCGGTACCGGTTCTTGCGGCGGAATCACCGGGTCGACGGGCGGATCTACCGGGACGACAGGCGGGTCGACAGGGTCAACAGGTGGATCCACCGGGTCAACAGGCGGGTCGACGGGGTCAACAGGGGGATCTACCGGGTCAACAGGAGGATCTACCGGGTCGATCGGTGGGTCAACGGGTTCAGCCAGGCTGGTCAGAAACCAGTTCTTACCTTTCTGCACAACGTTATAGTCATAACCCCCCGCTACGATACGGCTGGCCTTCTCAAACGTTCCCTCCGAGTTGCCGCCAACGCTGACTATTTCAATCCCTTCAACGGTTTGTGCGCCTGCACCACCAATGTTGTTTACGTCAACCGCGGTACGACCGGATGTGTTTCCTTCAACAATCAGCCTGTCAGTTTCAGAGGTATCGTCAGACAGCACGGTATTGAAAACCAGCTTACCGCCGTTGCCTGTGTAATCCTCGTTGATGGTCAGGGTTTGCCAGGCCGCGTCCTCAGCATGCTGGAAATTTATCGTGCCGCCCGCGTTCAGGGTCAGGCTGGTCAGCGTTGAGCTGTCGCGCATATTCCAGACGGCATCATTCATCGTAAGCGCAAGAGTACCGGTCCCGGCAGCGTTGCTTTCTATGTACGATGCTCCGTTCCACAGCGAGCTGTTACCCATTGTCAGCGTAATGGTACTGTTTTGTGCCGGAAGGGTACTGTTGGCCGCGACGCCACCTGCGGCGAGGATATCGCCGTTAAGGAGGAATTTTCCGCCTGCAGAGGCATCAATAATTCCGCCATTGCTGGCGTTCAGGGCATAGCTACCCTGGTCGCGCTGGCCTGCGGTGGTAATGGTTGCCCCACCGTCGAGCGTTATCACGCCGCGTGACCAGGCATACATCCCGTGCGGCGCCTGGGCGGAGCTGCTGGTTTTCTCGCTGCTGTTGACCGCAATGGTGATGTTATCTCCCACATTTACCGCTGCTGTATAAGCGTAGATGCCATGCGCGCTGGCACCGTTGGTGGTGATGGTCGCGCCTTCATCAAGGGTGATGGTTGACGAGCCGGTAGAGTACACGCCGGAGGCATTGGCTGCGTCGGTGGTAATGGTCGCTTTTTTTCCCAGCTCGATTCTGGAGGCAGAACCCGCATACAGGCCGTAGGCCGAAGTGCCATACGTTTCGATGGTGGCCTCATCCCCCAGACGGACGGATGAGCCGCTCTGGTTGGTACGAATCCCCTCGGCGTAGGTACCCCGCGTCACAATATGCGCACGATCGCCGACAACAATGTTATTTTTGGCCTTCGAGGCATCATTCAGTGCATAGGCGCTAATACCGCGACCGGTACTGCCAGTGGTTTCGATATAGAGATCGTCACCCACATAAATATTGGCGGAGCCGAGAGAACCCTGGCTGAAGGAGCTGTACCCGGCATTGATGCCATCGCCGCTTTGGCCATTAACGTAAATGTGGGTGCGGTCGCCGGTAATGATAAACACCGGGTTATTCGGCGTGTTCATACCGTGGGTACGAATACCGTCGACATCTTTACCGTTATTGGCAGCCACTTTTGACTGGGTACGAATAGTCAGGTCGTCACCAAATATCACCCCCGGGCTGCCGGACGTGGAGTTCTGAATAACGGTCACGGAGTGCTCAAAGGCTTCCGCCCCCGGCCCTTCGAGAGTGATCCCATCCCCGTAGACTGGAATATTGCCCGGGCTGTACTGGTAGACATAGTTAGGATCGCTGGTATTTTTGCTAAAGTTCGCGTTTGCCGTTGCAGGAATCAGCGCCTGTATTTCCGCAGGCAAATCCGTTACTGCTCCGGTGGCTGGTAAATTAGCAAAATCGATAACTGCAGCATTCGCGGTAAATAGCGCTGACGATAGTGCCAGCGAAATCGCAACGGCGACAGGTGAATGTTTCAATAAATATGGCATAACTGCCCCCTTTCTTTCAGGCGTAAAACATCCTCCACACCATTAAATGTGGGTATGTTAAGAAGTTGAAATTACAAAATAGAAACGAGAATTTTATGAATGCTGGTACCTAACTTCCTCTCTAATCGTATTTTATGAACGTAAATTTTTTTCACATCAACGCTGGTTGTTTTTATTATCTCCCGGAGACACACCCCTGAAATAAGTCTGTTAAGTAAAGTGAATTCAACAGTGTTCAGGGTATTACCACGCCTGCTGCTCACTCGCCTGCCGGAAAAAAGATGGTTAATTTTTTCCTGCAATATAGCGTCATCGTCATCTGAATAAAAAATTCCCTTTATTTCACTGTGGTGAGCGAAAAAGTAGTGAGCCAACGCCTCCAGTTTACGGTCCGCGATAAGCACGATGTGCATGTTGGTCATCGCCAGATGTTCAATCCATTGCGGATCGACAAGCAGGCGCAGGTTATACATCGAAAAATCTACAAAAATAAATCCGCGTAATAAATGATTCTTGTTCCCAGACAATATTTTATTTTCTACTGCAAGTTGCAGGAAATGATTTCCCACCGGCCAAACTGCGAAGGAGGCGCTGCCACAGTATTGTGAACGCACCGTGTTATCCGGAAATAACTGACAGGACAATTCGCAGCTTATACAGCGGACAACCTTTCGCGACGATGTTATCATCCAGTCCACTCCTGTCTTATTTTCATTATCAATATTTCACTGCCTTTCAAATGTGTCAATCTTGAAACATATCCAGCGTTTCTGTCGTATTTATGAGAAATAATGCCAGAGAAAATAAATTCCTGGCTGTCTCTATTCTTGCAGGCCGCAGACATAGCGACAGAACATTGATTGCCAGACCTTACCCAGGAATATTCATCAATCCATTAAGATTATTCGGCAAAAACAACCCCGGAAGGAAATTGACGAAATAGCACTAATAGCTAAAGATTCGTCACCTCGATCTGCCTGAACGTCAGTCTTTTCTCAACGTGTGGCTCAATATAATTATTTGACCTGGTGAAGTGTAATGAAATCTCATTATGTCCTTTTAGCTGAGGCTCACCTAAGAAAACTGACTTGTAATCAATTGAAAAATAATGCGATGTTTCTAATCTTAGGTACGGGTCTGTCGCGCTCTAATCCTTCTGACCTATACTGTTGTTAAATATACGTATGTTTTTTGGGTTTGCGGGGTTAAATATTGTTATTGCAGAGGAAAGTAAAATTGTATCTTATTAACAAGCTGGTCGAGTATGACCCGGAAAACAAAACCCTGGCGAATCATATTACCGGGCGCACGATACATTTGCAGCTTCCTGCCAATCTCTGCTTTCTTTATCTCGTTACCCATCCTGGCGAAATAATTTCGCAAAATCAGTTAATGGTGGTGGGATGGGGTGAGCGTAACGATGTCACCACACCGAATACCTTTTACCAGGCCATTTTGACATTGCGCAATGCGCTGGCTGAGGTGGGGTTACCGCGCGATACGGTAAAAACGATTTCGCGTCGCGGGTTGACGCTTTCCGAAGCCACCCAGGTTGAAGTATTTACCCCAACCGCCGAGCCGGTAATTGCCAGTGAAGACGCGGCAATAGCCGAAGGCACCGCGATGAAGAAGCCGGCGTGGTTAATAATAGCCACCGCTGCGCTTTTTCTGATCGCGCTTATTAACGGGGTCATATTATATAAACATCACCAGAACATGCCGTTTAGTCACTACATTCCACTTTCAATGGGCAGCACGACCAACGCCTGCCAACTCTTTTATGCACCTAATGAACATATGCAGGACCATTACCTTCGCTTGTTAAAAAATTATCCCAGCCTGTGTGCCGGAAACCGATACGTTTTTCTCATCGGCTATAGTAAAACGGAGCGAATCGCGGCGTTTGTCTGTAATAACGATGCGCGACATGACGCGGCAGCGTTATGTACCACGCATTATTTTTGGGCGCATGAGCAATGATGACACTCGGGAATCGTATTATTTTGCTGGCGGCGTTGCTGGGGGCTGCTATTACCAGCGGCTGGTTAGCGTATTCGCATTTTTCGAGTGCGCCGATACGCTGTACAGGTGATGTGGAGTGGACGATTGGTAAAAACCGATTTGTAGGAACGGTTTCATGGCGAATGCAGCATCGGGAAGGGACCGCTGTCATTAACGGTAAACTGTTTGGTCACGTGGTTTCTGAAGTCAACCGCACCATCTATTTCCACTACAGCGATCACCAGAACGCGCGCGTATTAAATAACGATCGTATTGTTAAAACCTTCGCCGATAGTGCGGATGAGGCTGATATCAATGCAACGCTACCGGGTTTTTATCGCACGCCGGGAAGAGATCTGAGCCTGATGATTGATGAGTACCGTGGAGCGTGGCTTTTTGCCGCGTCAAACGTCCCTTCGCTGTACTGCCGTAAAAACGCGCCGTAAAAATCAATCGCACACCTTAGACGGCACGCATAGTCAAATCTCGTGATTCCCGCTACAGTTATCTCTCCACGGCGAAAGGAGATAAACATGCTTTATATCTTTGACTTAGGAAACGTAATCGTCGATATCGATTTTAACCGGGTGCTGGGTGCCTGGAGCGACTTTAGCCGTGTGCCGCTGGCGACGTTAAAGCAGGATTTCGCGATGGGTGAGACCTTCCATCAGCATGAACGCGGCGAGATTAGCGATGAAGAGTTTGCTGAACGCTTCTGCCAGGAGATGGGGCTTTCGTTAAGCTATGAACAATTTTCTCACGGCTGGCAGGCGGTATTCATCGCGATCCGTCCGGAAGTGATCGACATTATGCACAAACTGCGCGAGCAGGGGCACCGGGTGGTCGTGCTGTCTAACACCAACCGTCTGCACACGACCTTCTGGCCAGAGGAATACCCCGAAGTTAAGGCGGCGGCAGATAAGATCTATCTTTCCCAAGAGATGGGTATGCGTAAGCCTGAAGCGCGAATTTATCAGGCTGTTTTGCAGGCAGAGGGATTCACCGCGGCCGATGCGGTCTTTTTCGATGACAACGCCGATAATATAGAGGGAGCTAACCAGTTGGGTATCACGTCAATTCTGGTGACCGGAAAAGAGACGATACCGAACTACTTTGCGAAGCAGTTATGCTAAAAACCGTTCATCAAAAAGCCACGCATCATACTCGCCCGCTGAGGGCCTGGCTGAAGTTGCTCTGGCACCGCATTGATGAGGACAACATGACCACGCTGGCGGGTAACCTCGCCTACGTGTCGTTGCTCTCATTAGTGCCGCTGGTGGCGGTTATCTTTGCGCTCTTTTCCGCTTTCCCGATGTTCGCGGACGTTAGCCTGCAGCTTCGCCATTTCGTCTTCGCGAACTTCATCCCGGCCACCGGGGATGTTATCCAGAACTACATCGAGCAGTTTGTTGCCAACTCCAGCAAGATGACGGCAGTGGGGGCGTGCGGCCTTATCGTCACCGCGCTGCTGCTGATGTACTCTATCGACAGCGCGCTTAACACCATCTGGCGAAGCAAAAAAATCCGTCCTAAGGTCTATTCCTTTGCCGTCTACTGGATGATTTTAACGCTGGGGCCGTTGCTGGCTGGGGCGAGTCTGGCAATCAGTTCGTATCTTCTCTCCTTGCGCTGGGCGAGTGATTTAAACAGCGTGATTGATAACGTGCTGCGTATTTTTCCGCTGATCCTGTCCTGGCTCTCGTTCTGGCTGCTCTATAGCGTTGTACCGACCACGCGCGTGCCTAACCGCGATGCGGTAGTTGGGGCGCTGGTGGCGGCAGTGCTTTTTGAACTGGGTAAAAAAGGGTTTGCCCTTTACATCACCATGTTCCCGTCTTATCAGCTGATTTACGGCGTGCTGGCGGTGATCCCCATTTTATTTGTCTGGGTTTACTGGACCTGGTGTATCGTCTTGCTTGGTGCCGAAATAACTGTCACTCTCGGCGTATACCGCGAACTTAAAAAAGCAGCAGAAGCTGAAAAACAATTAGAAGCAGACCAACCATGATTGCATTGATACAGCGCGTAACCCGTGCCAGCGTCACCGTGGAGGGAGAGGTGACGGGTGAAATTGGCCCAGGACTTTTGGTGTTGTTAGGTGTCGAAAAGGATGATGACGAACAAAAAGCGAACCGCTTATGCGAGCGCGTGCTGGGCTACCGCATATTCAGCGATGCGGAAGGCAAGATGAATCTGAACGTCCAGCAGGCGGGCGGCAGCGTGCTGGTGGTTTCCCAGTTTACGCTGGCAGCGGATACCGAGCGCGGCATGCGCCCGAGTTTCTCTAAAGGCGCGGCGCCGGATCGTGCAGAAGCACTTTACGAATACTTTGTTGAGCGTTGTCGCCAACAGGAAATGAATACGCAAACCGGACGATTCGCTGCAGATATGCAGGTCTCGCTGGTGAACGATGGCCCCGTCACATTCTGGCTCCAGGTATGAGCCAACTGGCGGCGTGGCCGCGGGTAACAAGAGAGAGTACAGCTATGTATCACCTTCGAGTACCGCAAACGGAAGAAGAGTTAGAAGCGTATTACCAGTTCCGCTGGGAAATGCTGCGCAAGCCACTGCATCAGCCAAAAGGATCTGAACGCGACGCCTGGGATGCGATGGCCCATCATCAGATGGTGATGGACGAAGAGGGTAACCTCGTCGCCGTCGGGCGACTGTATATCAACGCTGATAACGAAGCGTCGATTCGTTTTATGGCGGTTCACCCTTCCGTGCAGGATAAAGGGCTGGGGACGCTAATGGCGATGACGCTGGAGTCCGTCGCCCGTCAGGAAGGCGTTAAGCGCGTCACCTGTAGCGCCCGGGAAGATGCCGTGGAGTTTTTTGCCAAACTCGGTTTTGTTAATCAGGGGGAAATCACCGCTCCGCAAACCACGCCGATTCGCCACTTTTTGATGATCAAACCCATCGCCACGCTGGACGATATTCTTCATCGCGCGGACTGGTGCGGGCAGCTGCAGCAGGCCTGGTATGAACACATCCCTCTGAGTGAAAAGATGGGCGTGCGCATTCAGCAGTACACCGGGCAAAAATTCATTACCACCATGCCGGAAACCGGCAATCAGAACCCTCACCACACCCTGTTTGCCGGCAGCCTGTTTTCCCTGGCGACGCTCACCGGCTGGGGGCTGATCTGGCTAATGCTGCGCGAGCGGCATCTTGGCGGCACCATTATTCTGGCCGATGCCCACATCCGCTACAGTGCGCCTATCAGCGGCAAGCCGAGCGCGGTGGCGGACCTTGGCGCGCTGGGCGGCGATCTTGATCGTCTGGCACGTGGCCGCAAAGCGCGCGTGCAGATGCAGGTTGAGCTGTTCGGCGATGAAACGCCGGGCGCGGTGTTTGAAGGCACCTATATCGTTCTTCCTGCGAAGCCGTATGGCGCTTATGAAGAGGGCGGGAACGAGGAGGAGTAGTCTCCTTCTCACTCTCGCCCGGCATGGTTAATGCGCCAGGCAATATCTCGCATAACGTCTCGCGCTGACTGGCTAATTCCACTCAACTGAAAGAAGCCGTGTATTACACCCCGCCATCGTTGAGCGGTACACTTCACGCCTTGCTCCGTGAGGCGCTGACAAAGCGCCTCGCCTTCGTCGCGTAACGGATCATACTCAGCGGTAACAATGTGGACCTTTGGCAGACCGCTAAAGTCGTTGCGCCACAGTGGGCTGACTTCAGGATGCTGACGGTCGGCTCCAGCCAGATACATTTCATAGCCGCTCAAAAGGGTATCGCGAGTAATCACGTAATCCATGCCATTGAGGGTATAGCTTTCAAAACTGGCCGTAGCGTCGAGCATGGGGTAGATAAGAATGAGCTGCGCGGGATCCCAGAGACCTTTGGCCTTAAGCCGCAAGGACGTTACCAGCGCAAGATGGCCTCCCGCGCTGTCTCCACAAAGTGTAATCCGGTTTTTATCCACACCTAATTGTTCTGCATTTTGCCAGACAAGATCTGCCGCTCTCTCTGCATCGTCATGCGCAGCCGGGAAGGTATGCTCGGGTGCGAGTCTGTACTGAACCGCAATGACCCGACAGTTACCGTAAAACGCCAGTTGGCGAAGCTGATTATCATGGGTTTCAAACCCACCGCTGACAAAACAACCGCCATGATAGTAGAGGGCACAAGGTAACGTTTCAGGGGCATTGACAGGCGAAAATACCCGAAAGGTCAAATCCTCAAGAACAAGCGTTTCAACCTGGACACGAGTTTCTTTTTCCCCGGCCAGCGCTGTGCTGGCGACATATCCGCTTCTCCGGTCATCAATACTCTGCTTTCGCGAGGAAGGTCGTCCTGCGGCAATAAACTCCTGTACCAGCTTATCAATACCCTTCTCCAGAGCCATGGTTACGTCCTTTTACTGTGTGTTTATACAGTTTATAGCCTGGTTTACAGCAGATGAAAACAGAGAAATGTTGAGAGGTGCATATTGTGGAAAACGGCTCGCAAAATCGATCATTCCCTAAAAAACGTCCTTTCACCCTAAATTGATAAAGAGTATTTTGCCTGAAAATTAACCAATGATGATATACTAAGGTGATATATGAGCGTTTTGGCGGAACTTGATATGGGCAGAATACTTATCGATTTGTCTGATGACGTGATTCAACGTTTGGATAACCTCAAGCAATTGCGAAATCAACCACGTGCTGAACTGCTTCGCGAAGCGATTGAGCTGTATCTCGACCAGCAGAGTTCTTCTGTTATCCGAAATGCGCTTGGTCTGTGGGGAGACAGAAAAGAGGACGGGCTTGAGTATGAACGCAAGCTGCGTGAGGAGTGGTAATCATGGAGCACATGGCAGTGTTTGATACCAATATTCTCATTGATCTCTTCAACAACCGTGTTGAAGCTGCGGATGCGATTGAGCATACCGCGTCGCATCGTGCCATCAGCTTAATTACCTGGATGGAAGTGATGGTGGGCGCTCGCAGGCATGGTCATGAAGCGAAAACGGCAGCCGTGATGGGCGCTTTTGAAATTATTGATGTGTCTCGGGATATCGCGGAAAGAAGCGTTTTACTACGTGAGAAGCATGGAATGAAACTGCCTGATGCTATCATCCTGGCTACAGCGCAGAGCAGAAAATGTCCGTTGATTTCTCGCAACACGAAAGATTTTGCGGGTATTGACGAGGTCCTTACGCCTTACCAAGTGTAGGCCGGGCAAGCTCGCGCCGCCCGGCACTCTCACGGAGATTACTCCCCTTCACCCGGGAACAGGAACGGGTTGATCGAGCTGCGGGCAAAGCCCTCCTGCTCCATCTTCGCATCCAGAATTAGCGAGGCGAGATCGTCGGCCACCGCTTCGACTTTCGGGTCTTTTTCCTGATACAGGATCTTCAGGTAGGTTCCGCAGTCGCCGCAGCTTTCGGCTTTCACCGCCGCGTCTTCATTTTCCAGCGACCAGTAGTTGAGATCGCGAGTCTGCTCGCAGTTGCTGCACTTCACGCGCACCACGTGCCACTCGGTTTCACACAGGTTGCAGTGCAGGTAGCGCAGCCCCTGCGTGGTCCCAATCTGCACCATGCTGGAGACCGGCATTGAGCCGCACACCGGGCAGAACTGGCGCGCTTCGCCGTATTCGGCGCGGGCTTTGCCCGGGATCAGGCTCGCCATTTGCGCCCAGTAGAGCGACAGCGCGGCCCAGATAAACGGCGCTTTATCGCTGCTGACCAGCGAGAAGTCGGAGGCAAACAGCGCGCTCGCCATCTCTTCCAGCTCCAGGTCAGAGGCTTTTTCCAGATTCTCGATGACCGCCAGCGCGGTGCCGCTCATCTCCGGCTTCAGCTCGGCAATCAGCGAATGAAGCAGCTTATGCCAGTGCTTGTCGCGCGGCAGGACGTGAATATCCAGCGGCGGTTTGCCCTGCTCGTTAGCTTCTTTGATGCGCGCGGCCAGGTCCATTTGCAGCGGGTGGTCGTACAGCACCACCTCCTGTGCATGGGCGACCAGCGCGGCAAAACGCAGAAAATCGCCCAGCGGGTTGTTCTCTGCCAGCTCGCGCAGACGCTCTGCGCGGCGGTTGTAGAGGTTCTTGAGTCTGGGGAATAACAACGGCGGAATATACTCCGCCGTACGTTTCTCGCTCGACCCCAGCTCATCTTGCGGGATTATGCGAATACTCATTCAGATGACTTTTCCTGTTTCTGGCGGACTTCACGGTACCAGCGCGGGTGATGTTTCTTCGCCCACGTTTTGGTTACCCATCCTTCCACCATCGCGGTAATGGTGCCTTTCACCCAGAGGGCGGCGTAAATATGCACCATGATAACCACAATTAACGCCACTGCGGCAAATGAATGCAGCATTAGCGCAAATCGGATCACCGGGATTGAGAAAGCAGGCGCAAAGTACGGACGCCAGATGATCACGCCGCTCACCAGCAACAGGACCAGGAAGATAATCGCCGCCCAGAATACGCATTTCTGGCCGAAGTTATAACGCCCGGTATCACCCACTTCCTCGTTGACGACGATCTTACGAATATTCTTCGCCCAAAAGATATCATCCCGATTGATTAGGTTATGGTGCCAGTAACGGAAAAACATGATGATAAACGAGGCAAACATCACCACACCCACGAACGGGTGAAGGATGCGCGCCAGCTGCGGCGTGCCCAGGATCTGCATCAGCCAGTTGAAGGAGGGGAAGAAGAACCCCAGCCCGCTTATCGCCGCCAGCATGAAGCAGAAGGCGGTGACCCAGTGGTTGATGCGTTCCGGCGCGGTGTAGCGCACGATGGTGTCACGTTTTCTCATTTGCGCACCTCGTCTTTCTCTTCATGCAGGTTGTCGTCTTCCTCTTCCGCACGGTTCGGACCAACGCCGACGTAGTGGAAGATGCTCGCTGCGAAGGTGGCAGCAAAGCCCACCGCGGCCAGCGGTTTCCAGATGCCTTTCCAGAACTTCACGGTGGCGCTGATTTCCGGGTTCTCCGGCAGGCCGTGATACAGGTTCGGCTTGTCGGCGTGGTGCAGCACGTACATCACGTGCGTACCGCCAACCCCTGCCGGATCGTACAGGCCCGCGTTGTCGTAACCACGGGTTTTCAACTCGCCCACGCGCTCTGCCGCCAGCGTTTTCATATCCTCTTTGGAGCCAAAGTGGATAGCGCCGGTTGGGCAGGTCTTCACGCATGCAGGCTCCTGGCCCACGTTAACGCGGTCAACGCACAGGGTGCATTTGTAGACGCGGTTGTCTTCTGGGTTCATGCGCGGCACGTCGAACGGACAGCCCGCGATGCAGTAGCCGCAGCCAATGCACTGCTCGGACTGGAAGTCGACGATGCCGTTGGCATACTGAATGATAGCCCCTTCTGACGGACACGCCTTCAGGCAGCCCGGATCCGCGCAGTGCATACAGCCGTCTTTGCGGATAAGCCATTCCAGTTTGTCGTTCTGCTCCACTTCCGAGAAACGCATTACCGTCCAGGACTTGGCGGTCAGGTCTGCCGGGTTGTCGTACACCCCGACGTTGTGACCCACTTCGTCACGGATGTCGTTCCACTCAGAGCAGGCCACCTGACAGGCTTTACAGCCGATACAGGTGGTCACGTCGATCAGCTTCGCCACTTCCTGCTGGTGGTCCCGCGCCTGAGGCGCGGGCGTGAAACCGTTAGTCGCGGAACGACGGATAATGTCTTGAGATTGATAAGCCATAAGTCGTCTCCGTTACACCTTTTCCACGTTCACGAGGAAGGCCTTAAACTCCGGCGTCTGCGTGTTCGCATCACCGACGAACGGCGTCAGGGTGTTCGCAATGAACCCTTTCTTCGCCACGCCCTCATAACCCCAGTGAATTGGGATGCCGATGGTATCCACCTGCTGACCGTGAACGTTCAGCGTGCGAATACGCTTGGTCACCACCGCCTTGGCCTTGATGTAGCCGCGGTTAGAGGAGACCTTCACGGTATCGCCATGGGCAATGCCGAGCTTGTTCGCCAGCTTCTCGCCGATCTCCACAAACTGTTCCGGCTGCGCGATGGCGTTAAGCAGCGCGTGCTTGGTCCAGTAGTGGAAGTGCTCGGTCAGACGGTAAGTGGTGCCCACGTACGGGAACTTGTCTTTTTTACCCAGCGCTTCAAAGTCGCCCTTGAAGATACGCGCTGCCGGGTTAGAGACCACGTTCGGGTGCAGCGGGTTGGTGCCCAGCGGCGTCTCAAACGGCTCGTAATGTTCCGGGAACGGCCCTTCCGCCATCTTATCGATAGCAAATAGACGGCCCATCCCTTCAGGCTGCATGATAAACGGCCCAACGTCGCTGCCTGGTGCGGCAGTGCTGTAGTCCGGAATATCCACGCCGCCCCATTTCGCGCCGTCCCACTTCAGCAGCTGACGCTTCGGATCCCACGGGTTACCCTGCGGGTCAGCGGAGGCACGGTTATAGAGGATGCGGCGGTTCAGTGGCCACGCCCATGCCCAGCCCAGCGTATTGCCGAGGCCCGACGGGTCGGCGTTGTCGCGGTTGGCCATCTGGTTGCCTTTCGGCGTCCAGCTACCGGCAAAGATCCAGCAGCCGCTGGAGGTGGTACCGTCATCGCGCAGGTGGGCGAAGGTGCTGAGCTGGTCGCCTTTCTTCGCCAGAACCGCGCCGGTGGCCGGGTCGATAACGTCCGCCAGCGCCTTACCGTTGCTCTCCATGGCCACTTCTTCCGGCGCAGGATTTTCCGGCGTCGAGTAGTTCCAGGTCATGTTCAGCACCGGCTCAGGGTTCGCGCCGCCTTCTGCCGCATACATCTTACGCAAGCGTAAGAAGATGCCGGCCAGGATCTCGCCGTCGTTCATGGCGATGCCCGGGGCGTCCGCGCCTTTCCAGTGCCACTGCAGCCAGCGGCCGGAGTTGACGATAGAACCGTTCTCTTCCGCGAAGCAGGTGGACGGCAGGCGGAACACTTCGGTCTGAATCTTCGACGGATCGACGTCGTTCGACTCACCGTGGTTCTGCCAGAAGGTCGAGGTCTCGGTATTGAGCGGGTCAATCGTCACCAGGAACTTCAGCTTCGAGAGGGATTCAACAACCTTGTTCTTGTTCGGGAACGACGCCACCGGGTTAAAGCCCTGGCAGATATAGCCGTTGACCTGGCCCTGGTGCATCATCTCGAAGTACTGGAGAACGTCGTAACCTTTGTCCCACTTCGGCAGCCAGTCAAAGCCCCAGCTGTTTTCCGCCGTCGCTTTGTCGCCGTAGAAGGCTTTCATCAGCGAGACGAAGAACTTTGGATAGTTGCCCCAGTAGTTCACCTGGCCTTCGAGCAGCGGTTTTGGCGTGCTGGCCGTCAGGTAGGTCTGCAGGTCAGTCTGTTTCTCGCTCGGCAGGTTCATGTAACCCGTCAGGCTCTGAGACAGCAGGCCGAGGTCGGTCAAACCCTGGATGTTAGAGTGACCGCGCAGGGCGTTCACGCCGCCGCCTGCCATCCCCATGTTGCCGAGCAGCAGCTGCACCATTGCCATGGTACGGATGTTCTGGGCGCCGATGGAGTGCTGCGTCCAGCCGAGTGCATACAGGAACGACGCGGTTTTGTCCTTCGCGCTGGTTTCCGCAATCAGCTCGCAGACCTTCAGGAAGTCCGCCTTCGGCGTGCCGCAGATGTTCTCAACAACGTCCGGCGTGTAGCGGGAAACATGCTCTTTCAGCAGGTTCCATACGCAGCGCGGGTGTTGAAGAGTGGTGTCGCGCTTCGCAAAGCCTTTCTCATCCAGCTCGTAGTTCCAGCTGGTTTTGTCGTACTTGCGTTTTTCCGCGTCATAACCGCTGAACAGGCCATCTTCGAAGTGGTAATCCTCACGCACGATCAGGCTGGCGTTGGTATAGGCTTCGGTGTACTCGCGGTTATATTTTTCGTTGGTCATCAGGTACAGCAGTACGCCTGACAGGAAAGTGATGTCAGTACCTGAACGAATAGGGGTGTAGAAATCCGCCACTGACGCAGTACGCGTAAAGCGGGGATCGATCACAATCAGTTTCGCACCGTTGTGGATTTTGGCTTCCATCGCCCAGCGGAACCCGACAGGGTGCGCTTCAGCGGCGTTACCGCCCATCACCACAATGAGGTTGGCGTTCTTGATGTCGACCCAGTGGTTGGTCATCGCACCGCGACCAAATGTTGGAGCAAGACTTGCTACCGTTGGTCCGTGTCAGACACGCGCCTGGTTGTCGACCGCGAGCATACCGAGTGCGCGCGTAAATTTCTGGGTTAAATAGCCGGTTTCGTTGCTGGAGGCAGAAGCACACAGCATCCCGGTGGAGAGCCAGCGGTTGACCGTGACGCCGTCGGCGTTCTTCTCAATAAAGTTGGCATCGCGGTCTTCTTTAATATGTTTTGCGATGCGGTCAAACGCCTCTTCCCAGCTGATTTGCTGCCATTTATCGGAGCCAGGTGCGCGATATTCCGGGAATTTCAGACGGCTTTCGGAGTGGATAAAGTCCACCAGACCGGCCCCTTTCGGGCACAGCGCGCCGCGGTTGACCGGATGGTCCGGGTCGCCTTCGATATGGAAAATAGACGCTTTGGCGTTTTTCGCACCGTCGCCGAGGCTATACATCAACAGCCCACAGCCGACGGAGCAGTACGTACAGGTGTTACGGGTTTCGCGGGTGCGCAGCAGTTTGTACTGCCGCGTTTCCGCCAGCGCTACGCCGGGCGCAAAGCCCAGTGCCGCCGCCGTGGTGCCTGCCATACCGCCAGCGCAGATCTTAAAGAACTGCCTTCTGCTGACCTGCATGGGTCACTCCTTGTTCGACATTGCTTATATATGTAGTTTTAACTTCGCGGTTGAGAATTGACCGCAAAGGAGAAAAATTTGCGTTAATCCCTCATTTCTCCGAGGGATATCATCAGAATACCACAATGTCGGTATACCTGTTCCAACGGCGTTAATACAAAGTGAACGTATTATCACTGTGTTGATTATAAAGTGTGATACTGATCACACTATAAACTCTGCATGTTAAAGAGGTGTAGCGGGGGCCGGGTTGCACCTCTTCTTAATGAGTAGGACAATGAGTGTCGAAAAGTTGATCCATACTATGCGTACGGCCTGCGGTTTATGCTGCAATAGCAGGCCTACTTCCGTGGTTGTTCAGGAATACCGCTGTGTCTAAACAAAACCGTGCTACCCGCTCATCGCCACTGCCTGCGGGCATTGTGGAAATGTCGGTACGCAGACCGCCCCACATTACCCATGCCACACCCGATTTTCTGGCTGAAGAAGTGCCTGTTGCCCTCGTTTACAACGGTATTTCGCACGTGGTGATGATGGCCTCACCTAAAGATCTCGAACTGTTCGCCATCGGTTTTTCCCTTTCGGAAGGCATCATTGCGCACCCGCAGGAGATCTACGGCATGGACGTGGTTCAGGCGTGTAACGGTCTTGAAGTGCAAATCGAACTCTCCAGCCGCCGCTTTATGGGGCTGAAAGAGCGCCGCCGCGCGCTGGCCGGGCGTACCGGGTGCGGTGTCTGTGGTGTTGAGCAGCTTAATGATATTGGCAAGCCCGTTGCGCCACTGCCGTTTACCCAGACCTTCAATCTGGCGCATCTCGACCGTGCGCTGGAAAATCTCAACGATGTTCAGCCCATCGGCCAACTGAGCGGCTGCACGCACGCGGCGGCGTGGGTATTGCCGTCAGGAGATATTGCTGGAGGGCATGAGGACGTGGGCCGCCACGTCGCGCTCGACAAGCTATTAGGCCGTCGTGCGGGGGAAAGCGATCTCTGGCAGCAGGGCGCGGCGCTTGTTTCCAGCCGCGCCAGCTATGAGATGGTGCAGAAGTCCGCGATGTGCGGCGTGGAAATTCTGTTTGCGGTGTCGGCGGCAACCACGCTGGCGGTGGAGGTGGCGGAGCGCTGCAATCTGACGCTGGTGGGGTTCTGCAAGCCGGGCAGGGCGACAATTTATACCCATCCGCAGCGGTTAATGGTTGATCAGTAATTTTGAACGATAATAGCAAATCCTTCCGCTTTTAGTTGTTCAGGATGAGGGCTAGTATTTATCTCATCAAGGCACGGTGCCTTACCTAAACAACTTAATGAAAGGGTTTATATCATGAAAAGCATCAAAACTTTTGTCGCTGTAATCGCTCTGGCTGCTTCTTTCGGTTCTTTCGCTGCACAGACAGTGACCGCCTCTGCTTCCACCATTGATAGCGCAGAAGCGAAAATCGCGGCTCAGGCTCAGGAAGCGGGCGCGTCATCCTACAAAATTACCCAGGCGTTCACCGGTAACCGCGTACACATGACCGCTGAACTGAACAAATAATTTCGCTATACCGTCGAAAGAGCGCCCCTGGGGCGCTTTTTTAGTTTATACCCGCCAGACGCAGCAGCGCCGTCACCACCGCCGCCGCGACGATCACCACAATTAACGGCATTTTTCGCCATGCCAGGAACACCGCGAACCCCACACCCAGCACGCGCGCCATACCCGCAAAATGTTCCCCTTCATAAAACGTGGTCGCCAGCGCGACGGAGAACAGCAAAACGGTAGCCGCATCGGAAAGCAGCGCCTGCGAACTTTCAGAAAGCGCCAGCCGGTTGCCCAGCTTTGCCCCCCCGAGACGCATCAGGTAGGTTCCGGCAGAAAGAATGGCGATGCCGAGAATAAAAAACGTCATATTTCCCATTATTTTTTCCTCGCAGCGAGACCGAGTAACGAGAGCAGAACCGGTAAACTCACCGGGGCAAACGGCACGGCAGCCAGTGATAGCGCGGCACCGCTGCAGGCGCGGATCAGCGTGGTACGGTTTTTAAACGCGGGTACCACTAACGCCAGCAGGATCGCCGGAAACACCGCGTCCAGCCCGATGGTCTCCGGGTCCGGCAGCAGTTTACCGACCATGGCACCCAGCAGCGCCCCCACCGGCCAGATAATCGCCACGCCTAAACCGCACAGCCAGTAGGCCGCTTTACGCTGCTCGGGCGTTTTTTGCGACAGGCCAAACACCACGCTTTCATCGTTCATGATGTGACAGCCGAGATAGCTCAAACCCCGTTTGCCCACCAGTTCACGCACCGTCACGCCAAACGGCACATGGCGCGCGTTGACCAGCAAACCGGCGGCCGCTGCCGCCAGCGGGTTACCTCCGCTTGCCACAATGCCGATAAACATAAACTCGGATGCGCCCGCCAGCACCGTGAGGGAAAGCACAAACGGCACCCACAGCGGAAAACCGTAGGCCATCGCCAGGGAGCCGTAAGACATGCCGACCACGCCTACCGCGAGGCAGACCAAAATTATCGCTTTTATCGTGTCGCCTTTCAGGCAAGAGAGGGGATTCTTCATATCATTTTAGCCATATCGAACGTATTTCCATTATAATGAACGCATCAAAATCGTTTTACAAGATGAACGAATCGTTCGTTATAGAGAAAAAGAGGCCGTTTTTATGACGCAGCCAATCAGCGTGATTGCCAAAAGCCTGGTGCGGGAACGCCTGCGAACCGGGCTGTCACTGGCGGAAATTGCCCGCCGTGCCGGGATCGCCAAATCTACGCTTTCTCAGCTGGAGTCTGGCAACGGCAATCCTAGCCTGGAAACGCTCTGGTCGCTTTGCGTGGCGCTGGATATCCCGTTTGCCCGGTTACTGGAGCCGCAGCAGCCCGTCACGCAGGTGATCCGCCGCGGCGAGGGCACCAAGGTGGTTGCCGGGCAGGCAAACTACGAGGCGATTTTGCTGGCGGCGTGTCCGCCAGGGGCGCGTCGTGATATCTATCTGCTGCTGACGCAGCCGGGCGCAGACCGTATTTCCCAGCCGCATCCGCCGGGGTCGGTTGAGCATATTATCGTGACCCAGGGGCGGGCGATGGTCGGCCTGATCGACGCGGCGGAAGAACTCGGCCCGGGCGATTACATTTGCTACCCTGCCGATCAGCCGCATATCTTTAAGGCGCTGGAGCCAGACACCCACGCCCTTCTGGTGGCGGAACAAAATTAACGAAGATACGGAAAATCATGTCGCTCAAAGCCATTGCTAAAGAATTGGGGCTGTCCGTCACTACCGTCAGCCGCGCCCTCAACGGGTATGACGATGTTTCTGCTGAGACGCGCGCCCGCGTGGAGGCGGAGGCCCAGCGCCGTGGTTACCGACCTAATACGTTTGCGCGCCGCCTGAAGATGGGCAAAATCGATGCCGTCGGCCTCGTTTTTCCCGTGCATCCTGTTCCGCTTAATAACAGCGTTTTTATGGACATGGTCGGCGAAATTAGCCACGAACTGGCGCGACATGAGATCGACCTGCTGCTCATCGCCGACGATGATCTGGCGGATAAGCACAGCTATATGCGCATGGTGCAAAGCCGCCGCGTGGATGCGCTGATTGTGGCCCACACGCTCGATCGCGATCCGCGACTTGAACAGCTGCAGGCCGTCGGTTTCCCTTTTCTGGCGCTTGGCCGCAGCCAGCTACCGCAGCCGTACGCATGGTTCGACTTTGACAACTATGCTGGCACGTACCAGGCCACCCGCTGGCTGATTGAGAAAGGCCATCAGCGCATCGCCCTGCTGGGCGAAAGCAATAATCAGGCATTCATCACCCAGCGGCGACAGGGCTACCTGGACGCGCTGCGGGAAGCCGGGCTCTCCAGCGAATGGCTGCGCGCTATGCCCCCTTCGCGCCGCGTGGGGTATGCCACCACGAAAGAACTTCTCTCCCTGCCGCAGCCCCCCACGGGCATCATTACCGACTGCAACACCCACGGCGACGGCGCGGCGATGGCGCTGGCGGAACTGGGCCGCCTGACAGGCGAGAACGCCGTTGCGCTGGTGGTTTATGACGGACTTCCGCAGGACAGCATCGTTGATGCTGACGTGGCGGCAGTGATCCAGTCCACTCGTCAGGGCGTCGGGAAACAGATTGCCGATATGGTGCGCCAGCTGATTAACGGCGACGACGTCGAACGGCTCCAGGTGCTCTGGCAGCCCGAATTCTTCCCGGGCCAGACGGCCTAAACCGCGTAAATTTCCAAACCCGATCACAGATCCGAAACGTTTTGGTTTGTATCCGAAACGTTTCGGATCAACACTCAAGACATCCCGACGACAGGAGATGTCTGATGCAAGATGCCATTTTACGACTCGAAAGCACCACGGTTGACGTGGTGATAAAAACCCAACCGTTCGCCGAAATTCTCTACTGGGGGCCACACCTTCAGCACTTTTCGCCGCAGAACGTCGCTACACTGGCGCGGCCGGTGGCAAACGGCAGGCTGGATGTGGACTCCCCGGTAACGCTGATGGCCGAGCTGGGGCACGGGCTGTTTGGCTCGCCCGGTATTGAGGGGCATCGCCAGGGGCTGGACGGTTCTCCGGTGTTTAAAACCACGCAGGTGCAGCAGGACGTAAACACCCTGACGATAACCGCCGAAGATGGATGCGCGGGCCTGCGTCTGACCAGCGAGCTGACGCTGGAGGCCAGCGGCGTGCTGGTGGTGCGCCATGGAGTAACCAACCTGAAAGCGCTGGCGTGGCAGGTGGACCGATTCGCCGTCACGCTGCCGGTGGCCGAGCGCGCGCAGGAGGTAATGGCCTTTCACGGACGCTGGATCAGAGAATTTCAGCCGCACCGCGTCACGCTTGAACACGACAGCTTTGTCATTGAAAACCGTCGGGGTAAAACGTCCCACGAACATTTCCCGGCGCTGATCGCCGGTACGCCATCGTTCAGCGAAATGCAGGGCGACGTCTGGGGCGTGCATCTGGGCTGGAGCGGCAACCACCGCCTGCGCGCCGAAGCGAAAACCGATGGTCGCCGTTATATACAGGCAGAAGCGCTTTACCTGCCGGGTGAAATGGCGATTGAAGAGGGCGAAACGCTCTGGACGCCGCGCCTGTATGCCAGTTATTCCCCGCACGGGCTGAACGGCATGAGCCAGCAGTTCCACCGCTACCTGCGCGACAGCATCATCCGCTTCCCGGAAAACAAACCGCGCCCGGTACACCTCAATACCTGGGAGGGGATCTACTTCAGCCACGATCCGGAGTACATCATGCGCATGGCCGACGAGGCCGCCGCGCTGGGTGTGGAGCGCTTTATCATTGACGACGGCTGGTTCAAAGGCCGCAACGACGACCATGCCGCGCTGGGCGACTGGTACCTGGATGAGAAAAAATACCCGAACGGCCTGACGCCGGTAATCAGTCACGTTAAACGGCTCGGCATGGAATTTGGCATCTGGATCGAGCCGGAGATGATTAACCCGGATTCCGATCTCTATCGCGCGCATCCTGACTGGGTGCTGGCGCTGCCGGGCTATCCCCAGGCGACCGGACGACACCAGCTGGTGCTCAATCTCAACATCCCGCAGGCCTTTGATTATCTCGTGGAGCGCATGAGCTGGCTGCTGGGCGAGCATGCGGTTGACTATGTGAAATGGGACATGAACCGCGAGCTGGTGCAGCCCGGGCACAACGGTAAAGCCGCCGCCGACGCGCAGACCCGCCAGTTTTACCACCTGCTGGATGTGCTGGGCGAGCGTTTTCCGCACATTGAATTTGAATCCTGCTCCTCCGGCGGGGGGCGAATCGATTATGAAGTGCTGACCCGCAGCCATCGCTTCTGGGCTTCCGACAACAACGACGCGCTGGAGCGCAACACGATCCAGCGCGGTATGAGCTATTTCTTCCCGCCGGAAGTGATGGGGGCGCATATCGGTCATCATAAATGTCACGCCACCTTCCGCCAGCACAGCATCGCTTTCCGTGGGCTGACGGCGCTGTTTGGGCATATGGGGCTGGAGTTGGATCCGCTCACCGTGGATGCGCAGGAGCGTGAGGGCTATCGCCATTATGCCGCACTGTATAAGCGGTGGCGCGAGGTGATTCATCGCGGTACCCAGTGGCGCGTGGACATGCCGGATGCCACCACGCTGGCGCAGGGTATAGTGAGTGAAGACAAAGCGCAGGGGCTGTTTATGGTCAGCCAGCTCGCGATGCCGGATTACACCCTGATGATGCCGCTGCGCATGCCGGGGTTAGACGCCAGCGCGCAGTACCGCATCACGCTGCTGGATCACCCGAACATTCAGATCACGGGCGAGGGCGGGCACACCATGCGCAAGCTGCCAGCGTGGATGGAAGCCCCGCAAACGGCAAGCGGCGAATGGCTGATGCGGGCGGGTATTGCGCTGCCGATTCTGGATCCGGAAACCGCCATTCTGATTGGCGTGGAACGCGTGTAAAGGTGACGGGCCGGGCAACCGGCCCTCCGTTGAGGATAAAAATAATGAACACAACAACCTGTACCCACAAAGACAACCCTAACTTCTGGATCTTCGGGCTGTTCTTCTTTCTCTACTTCTTCATCATGGCCACCTGCTTTCCGTTCCTGCCGATTTGGCTGTCGGACATCATTGGCCTGAATAAAACCCATACCGGGATTGTCTTCTCCTGCATCTCGCTGTCGGCCATCGCGTTCCAGCCGGTGCTGGGCGTCATTTCGGACAAGCTGGGGCTGAAAAAACACCTGCTGTGGATCATCTCGGTGCTGCTGTTTCTGTTCGCGCCGTTTTTCCTGTACGTCTTCGCGCCACTGTTGAAAACCAATATCTGGCTGGGCGCGCTGAGCGGCGGGCTGTATATCGGCTTTGTTTTTTCAGCCGGATCCGGGGCCATTGAGGCCTACATTGAACGCGTGAGCCGCAACAGCCTCTTTGAATATGGTAAGGCGCGCATGTTTGGCTGCCTCGGCTGGGGGCTGTGCGCCTCAACGGGCGGCATCCTGTTCGGCATCGATCCGTCGTATGTTTTCTGGATGGGATCGGCGGCGGCACTTTTGCTGATGCTGTTGCTGGTGGTCGCGAAACCAAAGCCCAACCAGACGGCGCAGGTGATGAACGCCCTGGGCGCGAACCAGCCGCAGATCACCGCTAAAACCGTGTTCAACCTGTTCCGCCAGCGCAGAATGTGGATGTTCATCCTGTACGTGATTGGCGTGGCCTGCGTGTATGACGTTTTCGACCAGCAGTTTGCCACCTTCTTTAAAACCTTCTTCGCCACGCCGCAGGAAGGGACCCGTGCCTTTGGTTTTGCCACCACGGCGGGGGAGATTTGTAACGCCATCATCATGTTCTGCTCGCCGTGGATCATTAACCGCATCGGCGCGAAGAACACGTTGCTGATTGCCGGGGTGATTATGGCGACGCGCATTATCGGCTCGTCGTTTGCCACCACCGCCGTGGAGGTCATCGCCCTCAAGATGCTGCACGCCCTGGAAGTCCCGTTCCTGCTGGTGGGGGCATTCAAATACATTACCGGAGTGTTTGATACGCGCCTGTCGGCCACCATCTACCTGATTGGTTTTCAGTTTGCCAAACAGTCGGCAGCGATTTTCCTCTCCGCCTTTGCCGGAAATATGTATGACCGGATCGGCTTTCAGGAGACGTATCTGATGCTGGGCTGTTTCGTGCTGGCGATTACGGTGGTATCGGCGTTTACGCTGAGCAGCAGGCGGGAGATTGCTGCCACCACAGGGGCGGCAGCGTTAACGCATCACTCCAGGTAAAACACCTCTTTCAGCCCGGCGCTCACCGGGCTGTTATCCGGGTTCGACGGCATGACGTCAGCCATATATTTCCACCAGCGCTGGCACACGTCGTTATTCGCCACCGCGTTCCAGCGCTCCTCCGACTCAATCTCCACCGTCGCAAACAGCAGGTTGCGTGCTTTATCGAGGTAAATGGCATAGTGGTGTGCGCCGTGGTCTTTCAACACCGCTTCCAGTTCGGGCCAGATCGGATTGTGGCGACGCGCGTACTCCTCGTGCGCGTCCGGGTTTATCTGCATCACAAACGCTTTGCGGATCATAATGCCTCCAGGTACAGCTCGCGGACCTCGTCGCGGCTGGCGGTGCGTGGGTTACACGGCGCACACGGATCGGCGAGGGCTTTATCCAGCCAGCTTTCGATATCGGCTTTGGTGACGCCGAGCTGGCTGAAGCCTGACGGAATGCCGACGCGGGCGCTCAGGTCGCGAATCGCCTGAATGGCGGACATGCTGGCGGCTTCATCGCTCATCCCGCGGGTATCGACGCCCATTGCCTGCGCCACACGGGCAAAACGCGCGACCGCGTTCGGGCGGTTAAAGTTTTCGATGATCGGCAGCAGGATGGCGTTGCACACGCCATGCGGCAGGTTGTGCGTTGCGCCCGGCTGGTGCGCCAGAGCATGTACCAGCCCCAGCCCGGCGCTGTTAAACGCCATACCTGCCAGGTACTGACCAAACGCCATCTGCTCGCGCGCTTCCAGGTTATGACCGTCGTCGACTGCTTTCGGCAGCCAGAGGCTGATCAGGCGAATCGCTTCCAGCGCGTTAGCATCGGTCAGCGGGTGCGCGCCAACGGACACATAGGCTTCAATGGCGTGCGTTAACGCATCCATACCGGTCGCGGCGGTCACGGAGGCCGGAATATCAAGCATCACGCTGGCATCGTCCACGGCAATATCCGGGATGATGTTCGGGTCGATAATCACCTCTTTCACCTGACGCGCGGAGTCGATGATCACCGCGTTGCTGGTCATCTCTGCCGCGGTGCCTGCGGTAGTGTTGATCGCCACCAGCGGCACGCCTGCGTTTTTCACCTTGCCGACGCCGGAATAATCGGTTGATGGACCCGGGTTGGCGGTGAGGATTTTAATCGCCTTGGCGGTATCAATCGGGCTGCCGCCGCCAAAGGCGATGATGTAATCACACTCCGCGTCCCGGTAAGCCGCAAATCCTTTTTGCACCAGCGCTTCCGTCGGGTTCGGAAACACCTCATCGAACAGGTGATATGACATTTGATGGGCGTCCAGCGCGGTAAACAGGCTGTCGAGCAGGCCCAGTTTCACCAGTTGGCCGTCGGTGACAACCAGCGCTTTGCCCCACTGCCTGGTCGCTACCAGGTTGACCATATCGCCGATTGCACCCGCGCCATGCAGGCTAATTTTGGGAAGTGCCAACATAAAGCTCATGATAATTCTCCTTAACTATCGCCTGTGGCGTTACGCGTATAAATCCAGGGCCGACTGCATCGGGGTAACGCCAAAACGTTTGCCCAGCGCGATCAGCTCTTCCCGGGTGATGGTCTGCTTCATGCCGCCCATGGAATAGACCTTCACCAGCACCTCCGCGGATTTCTCGGCGGTGTCGATCAGGCCAAAGGTTTCATCCAGCGTCGGACCGCTGCCGAAGACGCCGTGGAACGGCCACAGCACCAGGGCGTGCTTTTGCATATCCGTCGCGGTCGCCTGACCGATTTCATCGGTACCCGGCACCATCCACGGCAGAATACCGACACCGTCCGGGAACACCACCAGGCATTCGGTACTGCCTTCCCACAGCTTGCGGGTAAAGAAATCAGAATTATTTTCCAGCACGTAGGTCAGGGCGATCAGGTTAGTGGCGTGGCAGTGCATGATGACGCGGTCTTTGCCGTCAGTCGCCTTGATGCGCTCGCAGTGGGAGAGGAAGTGCGCCGGCAGTTCAGAGGTCGGCACCGCGTCGTCCGTTAGCCCCCACAGAATGTGGTATCCCGCGCCGTCGCTGTCTACCCTCACGACACCGAGATTGGCTTCCGGGTCCAGTTGAACGTTACGGAAGAACTTCCCGGAACCGGTAACGATAAACGGCGTGTTGGCGAGCAGCGGCATCGGCTGACTCAGGGCAATATAGCGCGGCTTCTGGTGAAAATCGGCGGCGTACGGCTCGATGTCTGCATCGTCCAGGCGCAGCGTGAGGTTGCCGCCGTTGCGCTCGTCCCAGCCCTTCAGCCAGGCGTCGGAGGTGGCTTTGATCATGCCCTGGACGAACCAGGAGGTGGTGATGGTCTGCATACAGTGTTTCCTTTGAAAATGCCGGGTGGCGTTACGCTTACCCGGCCTGCTTTTACCTGTAGGCCCGGCAAGCAACGCGCCGCCGGGCGATATTTTTTACTGACGAGCGGCGAGCACGTCTTTCTCATACGCCCGCACGTTGTCCAGCCACTGGCTGCCCGCAGGCGCATCGTGACGCTGGCAGTACATCTCCCACACCGCCGGCCACGGCAGGGATTTCTGCTCCTCCAGCAGCGCCAGGCGCGCGGTGTAATCGCCGCTCTCTTCCAGCTGTTTCAGCGCGGCGGTTGGCTCCAGCAGGGCACGCAGCAGGGCTTTCTTCATGTTACGGGTGCCGATAACCCATGCCGCGATGCGGTTGATGGAGGCGTCGAAGAAGTCGAGCCCGATGTGCACGCGGTCAAACAGATCGTGGCGGATGATTTCGCTGGCAATCGCCTGGGTTTCGTCGTCCAGCAGGACCACGTGGTCGCTGTCCCAGCGCACCGGACGGCTGACGTGCAGCAGCAGGCGCGGCACGTAGAGCATGGCGGCGGAGATTTTGTCGGAGATGACTTCCGTTGGGTGGAAGTGGCCAGCATCCAGGCACAGCGCGGTCTGGCGGCTGGTGGCGTAACCCATGTAGAACTCGTTTGAGCCCACGGTGTAGCTCTCTGCGCCAATGCCGAACAGCTTGCTCTCCACCGCGTCGATATGGTGCGCCGGATCGAGCTTCTCGCTGATGGCTTCATCCAGCGCGGCCAGCAGGCGCTGACGTGGCGCCAGTCGGTCTACGGTGATGTCCTTCATGCCATCCGGGATCCAGATATTCATCACCGACGGCGTGCCAAGCTGCTCGCCGAAATACGCCGAGACGCGGCGGCTGGCCTTCACGTGGTCGATCCAGAACTGCCGGATTTCGTCGTTGGCGTGTGCAAGGGTAAACCCGTCTGCGCTCAGCGGGTGCGAGAAGCAGGACGGGTTAAAATCCAGTCCCAGCCGGTTGGCCTTTGCCCACTCCACCCAGTTCTTAAAGTGTTCCTGTTTGATTTCGTTACGCGCGACCGGTGCGTCGGATTCGAGATAAATCGCGTGCAGGTTCAGGCGTTTTGGCCCTGGGATGAGGCTCAGCGCCAGCTCCAGATCCGCACGCAGTTCGGTGGCGTTGCGCGCTTTGCCCGGGTAGTTACCCGTTGCCTGAATGCCACCCGTCAGGGAACCGCCCGGATCCTCGAAGCCGGCAACGTCATCACCCTGCCAGCAGTGCATGGAGACGGGCAGACGGTCGAGCTGGCGCAGCGCCTCTTCGACATCCACGCCGACGGCGGCGAAACGCTGTTTAGCCAGGTCCCAGGCTTGTTCAAGTTGAGTGGTCATGCGCAAAGCTCCTTAGTCAGTCGTTTTTGCTGAAACTGCGCCCGGTAGCGGGCAATGTCATGGCAGGGATTGGGGGTGAAGGTGGTCAGGCTGTTATTCGCCGTCACCACCGAACGGAAATCGTCGACGTTTGATAGTTCGTCCAGCGTCATCAACTGAATGCCAATGTTGCCGAGCGTGGAAGCCTCTACGGGACCTGCCACCACGGTAATGCCACAGGCATCGGCGCAGAGCTGGTTCAGCAACTGGTTCTGGCAGCCGCCGCCCACGATGTGCAGCTGGCTGAACGGTTTACCGCGAAGGTCAGCCAGTTCGCTCAGGATGTCGGCATAGAGCAGGGCGAGGCTGTCAAAAATACAGCGCGCCAGCTCGGCGGGGCGGGAAGGTACCGGCTGCCCCGCGTCAAAACAGGCGGCCTGGATCTCAGTGCTCATGTGCACCGGGTTAATAAAGCGGTCGTCGTTCGGGTTAATCAGAAAGGTGCAGGCCTTCAGCTTTTCGGTTTCCGCGATAAGCGCGGGCAGGTCGGTGACGTTCTGCTCTTTCAGCACCCGCTGGAGCAGCCACAGGCCCATGATGTTCTTCAGCACGCGGTAGCGTCCTTCGGCACCGCCTTCGTTGGTGATATTGGCGGCCAGCGCGGCGTCGCTGGTGTAAGGCGTTTTACTCTCAAAACCCATCAGCGACCAGGTGCCGGAGGAGAGATAGGCCGCGTCTTTGCTGGCGAGCGGCGAGGCAATGACCGCGCTTGCGGTGTCGTGACTGGCGACGGCGACAACGGGAATTTCATTCCCCTGCGGGCAAATCCACTGGCCGATGACATTGCCCGGATGGGTTGGCGCGCCGAACCAGGACGGCGAGGCGCCCGTCCATGCCAGCAGGTGTTCATCCCAGTTATCGGTGTTGATATTGACCAGCTGCGTGGTGGTGGCGTTGGTGTATTCCCAGTTCATGTTGCCGGTCAGACGATAGCTTAAGTAGTCCGGGATCAGCAGCGCATGCGCCACCTTTTCAACCAGCTCTGGCTGTTGCTCAACCATCGCCCGCAGCTGATACAGCGTGTTAAACGGCAGAAACTGAATGCCGCTGCGACCATAGATGTTCTCTTTGCCAAGCTGCGCGATGGCGTGCGCCATCAGCCCATCGGTGCGGCTGTCGCGGTAGGAGACGGGCAGGCCAACGCGTTCGCCGTGACTGTCCAGCAGCACGTAATCCACGCCCCAGGTATCAATGCCGATACTGTCGATGCGGATACCGTTTTCGCAGACGTTGTGAAGTCCGGTGCGGATCTCCGCTTCCAGCGCATCGATATCCCAGGTCACAAAACCGTCCTGTTTTTGCAGAAAATTGGCGAAACGGTGCATTTCGCGAAGCGTAAGGGTGTGCTGGTCACAGTCCCAGGTGGCGAGCATTACACGGCCGCTGGATGCGCCTAAATCGACAGCCACACAATGGCGAAAAGTCATGGTCGGGTCCTTTCTTAAGTCATTAGCGATGAGTGTAAGAAAGGGAAGAAATAGCCACCTTCTCGCCACTGACAGCCCAAATCTCGCGCTGGCAAGAAAGCAAAGGTGAACGTGAGGGAGTTCACAGTTTCCAGTAATGGCGGGGTTTGCAGGCAGTGTGACGCTGACCGCATTTCCCGATCTTTCCGCCTGTTTCTTGAAAAACCGGCAGCTTTTGCGCGGTTTACTGTCAAAAATTTAAGGTGAGCGTGGAGGGCCTTAATTACTATTTTGAGAACTTTTCTCATTGGTGGGGGCCGTTATGACCGTACTGCACAGCGTCGATTTTTTTCCTTCGGGGGCTTCTCCCGTCGCGATTGAGCCACGGCTTCCTCAGGCTGCGTTCCCGGAGCATCATCATGATTTTCATGAGATTGTGATTGTTGAGCACGGAACGGGCATCCACGTGTTCAACGGTCAGCCGTATACCATCAGCGGCGGTACGGTGTGCTTCGTGCGCGACCACGACAGACACCTTTATGAACATACCGACAACCTGTGTCTGACCAACGTGCTCTATCGTTCCCCGGACGCGTTCCAGTTTCTCTCCGGGTTGAATCAGCTGTTGCCGCAGGAGAAGGACGGCCACTACCCGTCGCACTGGCGGGTGAATCAATCCACGTTACAGCAGGTGCGTCAGCTGGTGAGCCAGATGGAGCAGAGCGAGGACGGGCAGGAGACGCACGCGATTGCCACCCGCGAGCTGCTGTTTATGCAGCTGCTGGTGCTGCTGCGCCGCAGCAGCTTGGTGGAAGGGATGGAAAATAATGACGCACGGCTGAACCAGCTTATGGCCTGGCTGGAAGATAATTTCGCTGAAGATGTCTGCTGGGAAACGCTGGCGGACGACTTTTCGCTCTCGTTGCGCACGCTGCATCGTCAGCTCAAGCAGCATACCGGGCTCACGCCGCAGCGTTACCTTAACCGTCTGCGCCTGATCAAAGCGCGTCACCTTTTACGGCATACCGACGAAAGCGTTACAGAAATTGCTTATCGCTGCGGTTTCGGCGACAGTAACCACTTTTCGACGCTATTTCGCCGGGAATTTAGCTGGTCGCCGCGCGATATTCGTCAGGGGAAAGACGCGTTGCTTCAGTAACGCGAGGGCAGTCACCGTTTTCAGGCCGCAAAAAAGCTAATAATGCCCGGTTATTCGCCGTAGAGGTTGTGGTGTGGCCGCTCAGTTAATTCTTCGCAAAGATGATTTTTTTGCCTCCGCGAGTCAGGCCGTCGCGGTGGCCGACCGTTACCCGCAAAATGTCTTTGCCGAGCACACCCATGAGTTCTGCGAGCTGGTGCTGGTGTGGCGCGGCAACGGCCTTCACGTCCTCAACGACCGGCCCTACCGCATCACGCGCGGGGATCTGTTTTACATTCGCGCCGAAGACAAACACGCCTACGCCTCGGTTAACGATCTGGTGTTGCAGAACGTCATCTACTGCCCTGACAGGCTTAAACTGAATGTCGACTGGGCGAGCAACATTCCGGGCATTCTGAATGCCGGAGGCGAACCGCACTGGCGCTTAAGCAGCAGCGGCATGGCTCAGGTGCGCCAGACGATTTCCCAGCTGGAGCAGGAGAGCCAGAAGAGCGACCCGGTGGCAAACCAGATGTCGGAGCTGCTTTTCGCCCAGCTGGTGATGACCCTGAAGCGTCATCGTTACGCCACGGATAATCCCTCCGCCACCACGCAGGAAGCGCTGCTGGATAAGCTGATCGCCCGGCTTGCGGGCAGTCTGAACAAGAGTTTCGTACTGGAAAAATTCTGCGAGCAGGAGCAGTGCAGCGAGCGCGCGCTGCGCCAGCAGTTCCGCACCCAGACGGGAATGACGATAAATCATTACCTGCGCCAGCTGCGCATCTGCCACGCCCAGTATCTGTTACAGCATACGGAGCTGATGGTCAGTGAAGTGGCGATGCGCTGCGGCTTTGAGGACAGTAACTACTTTTCGGTGGTGTTTAACCGTGAGGTGGGGATGACGCCGGTTCAGTGGCGTCATCGCAGTCGAAAAGCAGCGTAATCAGTTCGCCATGCCGAGGCCGACGATATTGGCCGCAATGATAATCACCACGCAGCCCAGGCTCAGTACGCCAACCGGACGACGTCCGGCGTTGTTCCACTCCTTCAGCACCAGCCCAACCAGACCGCCGCACAGCACGTAGAAGCTCATGTGCAGCATCCAGCTTATGTAGTCGTACTGCGGCGGAATGCTGGCGTGGCCCCAGGCGTAGAAGAAGAATTGCAGATACCACATCAGGCCGCCGAGCGCGGAGAGCAGAACGTTGGTGAGGATCAGCGGTTTTGCCAGCGAGAAGTCGGCTTTTACCGACAGGTTCTTCACTTTTGCCAGACGGATAAAGCAGAAACCGAGGTTTACCAGCGCGCCGCCGCCCATGATCACCACGTAGCTTGGCAGGGCAACATACAGCGGGTCAACGCCCAGCGCCGCAGCGGCGTCGTGCATCGGTTTGGCGGCGTTCATGGCGAACGACATGCCCGCCGAGAAGACCCCGCACATCACCGCCAGCAGCAGCCCTTTCTTCAGGTTGAACTCTTCGGCCCTGATGCCCATCTTGCGTTCTTTTAGCTGGCCTGCGCGGGTAACGATTCCCACGCCGATCACCGCCACCAGCACGCCCAGCAGCGTCATCCGGCCGCCCTGGGTGTTGATCAGCACGTCGAAATGGCCGTTAAGGATTGGCGTCATCAGCGTGCCCACTATCAGCGTAATGCCAATCGCGATGCCGATACCCATCGACATCCCGAGGTAGCGCATGGTCAGGCCGTAGTTGATGTTGCCGATGCCCCACATCGCGCCGAACAGGAATACCGGTAGCAGGGTGGAGGCGTTGAAGGAGGAGAAGTAGCCCCAGAAATCGGGCAGCAGCATGGCGCTGATTGTCCACGGCAAAATTAGCCAGGACACGGTACCGCCAACGGACCACATGGTTTCCCACGACCAGCCTTTCACCTTTTTGAACGGGGCATAGAAACAGGCTGCACTGGCTGCGCCTATTAAATGCCAGAAGATACCCATCGTAATCGCATGATTCATTTTTACGTCCTCATCGTTTTTATAGCCGGAGGCTTCCCCCCGACTTGATGAGTGTAAAAATTAGGCTGTTCAGGAACCTTCAGAAGGTTGCCGCACTTTTGTTTTGAATGGCAATCAGCACGTTAAGCGCGTGAGCAGACTCACAATTCTTTTATTTCTCAAAAACCGAATAACCTTATAAAAACTACGGCATTGATAATCATTTTCAATATCATTTAATTAACTATAATGAACCAACTGCTTACGCGGCATTAACAGCTGTGCCGCCCGACAATAATGGAGAGGATTATGAGTTATACACTGCCATCCCTGCCGTATGCCTACGACGCACTGGAACCGCATTTCGACAAGCAGACGATGGAAATCCATCACACTAAACACCACCAGACCTACGTGAACAACGCGAATGCTGCGCTGGAAAGCCTGCCAGAGTTCGCTAATCTGCCTGTTGAAGAGCTGATCACCAAGCTGGACCAGCTGCCAGCAGACAAGAAAACCGTACTGCGTAACAACGCGGGCGGTCACGCTAACCACAGCCTGTTCTGGAAAGGCCTGAAAACCGGCACCACCCTGCAGGGCGACCTGAAAGCGGCTATCGAGCGCGACTTCGGTTCCGTAGACAACTTCAAAGCGGAATTCGAAAAAGCCGCTGCAACCCGCTTCGGCTCTGGCTGGGCGTGGCTGGTTCTGAAAGGCGACAAGCTGGCAGTGGTTTCTACTGCTAACCAGGACTCCCCGCTGATGGGTGAAGCGATCTCTGGCGCATCCGGTTTCCCAATCCTGGGTCTGGACGTGTGGGAACACGCTTACTACCTGAAGTTCCAGAACCGTCGCCCTGACTACATCAAAGCGTTCTGGGATGTCGTGAACTGGGACGAAGCAGCAGCGCGTTTCGCCGCTAAAAAATAAGGTTGCATTGACGCCTGTGAGAAGCGAGTCTGATGACTCGCTTTTTTTGTATCTGCGTAATGGAGGCAGCGATGCATTACCCGGTGAACGTGTTTACAGGCAAGGTAAGGGAGTACGACGGCAGCCGCCCGAGCGCCATCGCCAAAGTGCAGGTCGACGGTGAACTGTCGCTGACCGAGCTCGGGCTTGTGGGCGACCAGCAGGCCGAAAAGAAAATCCACGGCGGGCCCGATCGCGCGCTGTGCCACTATCCGCGCGAGCACTATCAGCACTGGAAAACCGAATTTCCTGAGCAGGCGGACCTCTTCGTCGCGCCCGCGTTTGGCGAAAATCTTTCAACGGAAGGGCTGACGGAAAAGAACGTCTTTATTGGCGATATTTACCGCTGGGGCGATGCTCTGATTCAGGTGACGCAGCCACGCTCACCGTGCTTTAAGCTCAACTACCATTTCGGGATTCAGGATATGTCGGCCCAGCTGCAAAACGCGGGCAAAACCGGCTGGCTGTATCGCGTGGTGCTTGCAGGACAAGTATCTGCGGATGCCCCGCTTGAGATCGCGTCGCGTTTGAGCGACGTGTCCGTTTACGACGCCTGCGCTATTGCCTGGCATATGCCTTTCGACGATGAACAGTATCATCGCCTGCTGTCGGCGGCGGGGTTGTCTACCAGTTGGACGAGAACGATGCAAAAGCGGCGGTTAAGCGGGAAGATCGAGAGTAGTTCGCGGAGATTGTGGGGGAAATAGGTTCCGTAGAAAGTAGGCCGGGTAAGGCGAAGCCGCCACCCGGCACATACCGTTACGAACGCTTATACAGCGGTAGCCACAGCGTTAACCGCAGCCCGCCCAGAGGGCTGTCGTCGGCTTTCACCCAGCCGCGGTGCTGCTGCATGGCGGTTTCTACAATCGCCAGCCCCAGCCCCGTGCCGCCGGACTCACGGTCGCGCGCTTCGTCGGTGCGGTAGAACGGACGGAAAATCTGCTCGCGATCTTCCGGGCTGACGCCTGGACCATCGTCATCGACAATGACGGTGATCCCGTCTTTATCCACCGAGAACGCCACCTCAATCTTCGTATGCGAGTAGCGCAGGGCGTTACGCACGATATTCTCCAGCGCGCTTTCCAGCGCGTTGGGGTTACCGTACAGCGGCCACGGGCCCGGCGGGAAGTTGACGGTGAACGATTTCCCCATCTGCTCCGCTTCGAACGCCGCGTTGTCCAGCACCTCGTGCCACAGGTGATTGGCTTTCACCGTTTCGCTCACCAGCGCGTTTTTTTGCTGGTTGCGCGACATCACCAGCAGATCGTTAATCATGCTGTCCAGACGGTGCGCTTCCGTTTCAATACGCTCCAGCTCTTTGCTTTCCCCGCTGCGGCGACGCAGCAGGGCGGTGCCCAGCTGTAAGCGCGTGAGCGGGGTGCGCAGTTCGTGCGAGATGTCCGACAGCAGGCGTTGCTGGGCCGTCATCATCCGATCAAGCGCGCTGACCATCTGGTTAAAACTGGTGCCGGCGGCCAGGAACTCCTGCGGCCCGGATTCCAGCTCCGGATGCTGTCTGAGATTGCCTTGTGCCACTTCGTCCGCCGCGTTTTTCAGCTTACGCGCCGGTTTCGCCAGGCTCCACGCCAGCCATAACAGCAGCGGGGAACTGACCAGCATCGTGACGATCAGCAGCAGAAGCGGACGGTCAAACAGCAGGTTGATGAAGTCGGACTGGGAACTGCTCGCAGGGCGAATCAGGTAGAGCTGGTAGTTATCTTCCCCATCCCGTACCGAGAAAGGGCCGACCATCTCTACCCGACCATATTTCTTTTTCTGTGGGTGATCGGCGTTATCCGCCTGGCCAATAAAGTTGCGGATGATCTGCATTTCATTGCGATCGGCGCCAATCACGCGGCCTTCGCTGGTAACCAGCAAAAGACGTTGTCCTGGCGGCGCCCACTTGTCGATAGCGCGAAACAGCCTGCGCCACCACATTAAATCGTTCGGCGGATCGTTTGCCAGCTCCGCTTCCACGTGCTGCTCGATCATCACGCCCTGACGTTGCTCGCTGTCGAGCAGCTCCGTCATCTGGCGTGAGTCGAGTTTTGGCAACATCAAAACGAGCATTAAAACCAGTGCCAGCGTCAGCCAGAAGATGGCGAAGATGCGGGCGGTTAAGCTGCCTATCATGAAGCAGAAACCATCAGATAACCGCGACCACGCAGGGTTTTAAACCATGGGTGACCGTCTTTACGCTCCGGCAGCTTGCGGCGCAGGTTAGAGATGTGCATGTCAATGGCGCGGTCAAACGGCGTGAGGCGTTTGCCCAGCACTTCCTGGCTTAAATGTTCACGCGATACCACCTGGCCAAGATGTTGCGCCAGTAGATACAGCAGTGTGAACTCGGTGCCAGTAAGCTCCAGCGTCTGGCCGTCGAAGCTTGCTTCCTGACGGCCCGGGTTCAGGCTCAGGGAGTCCACTTCCAGCGTTGGCGAGCTGTTGTCGGTATTCTGCTGCTGCTCGCTCCAGTGGGAACGACGCAGGATCGCGCGAATACGGGCCACCAGTTCACGGTCGTTGAACGGCTTCGGTAAATAGTCATCCGCACCCAGCTCAAGGCCGAGAACGCGGTCAAGCTCGCTGCCGCGGGCGGTCAGCATGATAACGGGGGTCTGGTGTGTCTGGCGAAGCTCTTTCAGCGTATCAATACCGTTTTTCTTTGGCATCATTACGTCGAGCAAAAGTAGATCGATGCTGTCGTCAAGGAGACTCAGCGCCTGCTCGCCATCATGGGCAACCAGGACGTTGAAACCTTCCATGTCGAGCAACTCCTTTAAAAGGGATGTGAGCTCTCGGTCATCGTCAACTAACAGGATTTTATTCATTGTTTAAATACCTCCGAGGCAGAAATTACGACATCAAGGCTATCTAATCCATGACTTTACGTTGTTTTACACCCCCTGACGCATGTTTGCAGCCTGAATCGTAGACTGTCTCTCGTTGAATCGCGACACGAAAGATTTTGGGAGCAAGTGATGCGCAAAGTTACCGCTGCCGTCATGGCCTCAACGCTGGCGTTCAGTGCGTTTAGCCAGGCTGCTGTAGCTATCATCGGCGATAACGGTTCCTCGCAAGAGGGCGCAACGCAGCACAGCAGCCAAAGCCATATGTTTGACGGCATAAGTTTAACCGAACATCAGCGTCAACAGATGCGAGATCTGATGCAGAGGGCACGACACGACCAGCCCCCTGTTAATGTTAGCGAAATGGAGACAATGCATCGCCTTGTCACCGCAGAAAATTTTGACGAAAGCGCTGTTCGCGCTCAGGCCGAAAAAATGGCACAGGAACAGGTTGCCCGCCAGGTAGAAATGGCGAAGGTCCGCAACCAGATGTTCCACCTGCTAACGCCCGAGCAGCAAGCGGTTTTGAATGCCAAACATCAGCAGCGTATGGACCAGCTGCGTGAGGTTGCACGGATGCAGCGAAGCTCAGAAGCGACGTTTTTCAGTAGCAATAGCAGTACCCGTAGTAACCAGTAAACCCTGTTTTCCTTGCCATAGACACCATCCCTGTCTTCCCCCACATGATGTGGGGGTTTTTTTTGCCCCGCATTCTGATTTGTTAACCGTTTATTCATCCTTTGCCTCCCCATGCTTCCGTTATACTAGCGGCATGACATGACAGGAGCGTTTATGAATCAATCCTATGGAAGGCTGGTAAGCCGGGCCGCCATTGCGGCGACCGTCATGGCCTCTGGCCTGCTGCTGATCAAAATCTTTGCCTGGTGGTATACCGGCTCGGTCAGTATTCTGGCGGCGCTGGTGGATTCACTGGTCGATATCGCCGCCTCGCTGACCAACCTCCTGGTGGTGCGCTACTCGCTGCAGCCGGCGGATGAAGAGCACACGTTTGGGCACGGCAAGGCGGAATCGCTCGCGGCGCTGGCGCAAAGTATGTTCATTTCTGGCTCTGCACTGTTCCTGTTTTTGACCGGTATTCAGCATCTGGTTTCACCTTCACCGATGAACAATCCCGGTGTTGGCGTGGTCGTCACGGTCATTGCACTTATAAGCACACTTGTTCTGGTAACTTTCCAGCGCTGGGTCGTTCGCAAAACGCAAAGTCAGGCCGTACGGGCGGATATGCTTCATTATCAATCTGATGTTATGATGAATGGGGCTATTCTTATTGCGCTCGGTCTGGCCTGGTATGGCTGGCATCGGGCCGATGCGTTGTTTGCGTTAGGGATTGGTATCTATATTTTATATAGCGCCCTGCGGATGGGGTATGACGCGGTGCAATCACTGCTCGATCGCGCTCTTCCGGACTCAGAACGTAACGAAATTTTTTCTATCGTGACCTCCTGGCCCGGCGTCAGCGGTGCACACGATCTTCGAACGCGGCAGTCAGGGCCGACCCGCTTTATTCAGATTCATATTGAAATGGAAGACAACCTGCCACTGGTACAGGCTCACGTTATTGCTGAGCAGGTCGAGCAGGCGATTTTGCAGCGTTTTCCTGGTTCAGACGTCATCATTCACCAGGATCCCTGCTCGGTTGTACCCGGACATGTTGGGCTTTCGTAATTCGTTGTAAAAAAGTGAGCCAGGCCAGCATTTTGTGTATAAATTACCGCCATTTGGTCTGACCTGAATCAATTCAGCCAGAAGGGATTGATATACTATTTGCAGTATTCGTTGGTCGATAAGTTTCTTCCGGCAACAGATTTCAATTTTGCATTCCTAAGTTCAGAGGTAGTCATGATTAAGAAAATCGGTGTGTTGACAAGCGGCGGTGATGCGCCGGGCATGAACGCGGCAATTCGTGGGGTTGTCCGTGCAGCGCTGACGGAAGGTCTGGAAGTTTTTGGTATCTATGATGGTTACCTGGGTCTGTATGAAGACCGTATGGTTCAGCTCGACCGCTACAGCGTGTCTGACATGATCAACCGTGGCGGTACCTTCCTTGGGTCTGCGCGCTTCCCGGAATTCCGTGACGAACACATCCGTGAAGTGGCTATCGAGAACATGAAAAAGCGTGGTCTGGACGCGCTGGTCGTTATCGGCGGTGACGGCTCGTACATGGGTGCAAAACGTCTGACCGAAATGGGCTTCCCGTGCATCGGCCTGCCGGGCACCATCGACAACGACATCAAAGGCACTGACTACACCATCGGTTACTTCACCGCGCTGGGCACCGTTGTGGAAGCCATTGACCGCCTGCGTGATACCTCTTCTTCTCACCAGCGTATCTCTATCGTTGAAGTGATGGGCCGTTACTGCGGTGACCTGACCCTGGCAGCGGCTATCGCCGGTGGCTGTGAGTTTGTGGTGGTTCCTGAAGTGGAATTCAGCCGCGAAGATCTGGTTGCTGAGATCAAAGCCGGTATCGCGAAAGGTAAGAAACACGCGATTGTGGCTATCACCGAGCACATCTGTGACGTTGACGAGCTGGCGAAGTACATTGAAACCGAAACCAAACGCGAAACCCGCGCGACCGTTCTGGGCCACATCCAGCGCGGCGGTTCCCCTGGCCCGTACGACCGTATTCTGGCGTCCCGTATGGGTGCGTACGCTATCGAGCTGCTGCTGCAGGGCCACGGCGGCCGCTGCGTCGGTATTCAGAACGAACAACTGGTGCACCATGACATCATCGACGCGATTGAAAACATGAAGCGTCCATTCAAAGGTGACTGGCTGGACTGCGCGAAAAAACTGTACTGATCCTTCGAGCCCTCTTCTTTCTGAAGAGGGCTTTTATTCCTCCACGTTATAGCCAATCTTTTTTTATTCTTTAATCATCGATTCGCTTTCTGGCACGCTGCATTCATCAAAACACTACACAAGAGAGCTGGGCGATGAATAAATGGGGCGTGGGGTTAACATTATTGCTGGCATCGACCAGCGTGCTGGCAAAGGACATTCAACTTCTCAACGTGTCGTACGACCCGACGCGTGAGCTGTACGATCAATACAACAAAGCCTTCGCGGCGCACTGGAAGCAGGAAACCGGCGATAACGTGGTGGTTCGCCAGTCGCACGGTGGCTCTGGTAAGCAGGCGACATCTGTGATTAACGGTATTGAAGCCGACGTGGTTACCCTGGCGCTGGCCTATGATGTCGACGCTATCGCCGAGCGTGGCCGTATCGACAAAAACTGGATCAAACGCCTGCCGGACAACTCCGCGCCATACACCTCGACCATCGTCTTCCTGGTGCGTAAAGGCAACCCGAAACAGATTAAGGACTGGAACGACCTGATCAAACCGGGCGTTTCTGTGATTACCCCGAACCCAAAAAGCTCCGGCGGGGCACGCTGGAACTACCTGGCGGCCTGGGGCTACGCGCTGCACCACAACAACGGTGACCAGGCTAAAGCACAGGAGTTCGTCAAATCCCTGTACAAAAACGTTGAAGTGCTGGACTCCGGCGCGCGCGGTGCCACTAACACCTTCGTCGAGCGCGGAATTGGCGACGTGCTTATTGCCTGGGAAAACGAAGCCCTGCTGGCGACCCACGAACTGGGTAAAGACAAGTTTGAGATCGTGACGCCGAGCGAATCCATCCTCGCCGAGCCGACCGTTTCCGTGGTCGATAAGGTCGTTGATAAGAAAGGCACCAAAGCGGTGGCGGAAGCCTACCTGAAATATCTCTACTCGCCGGAAGGCCAGGAAATCGCGGCGAAGAACTTCTATCGTCCGCGCGATGCGGCTGTCGCGAAGAAATACGACAGCGAATTCCCGAAACTGAAGCTCTTCACCATTGATGATGTATTCGGCGGCTGGACGAAAGCGCAGAAAGAGCACTTCTCTAATGGCGGCACCTTCGACCAGATTAGCCAGCGCTAACGGTTAGCAAACGACACGGCGACCCGGTGTGAGAAATCCACCGGGTTTTTTATTTGGTCATCATTTTGCGTTACTCTTTTGCCTCTATTGAAAACAGGGAACGCGTTGTGAAAAAAATTATCTTACTGATCCTGATTGTCATCGCCCTTGCCGCAGGCGGCGTGTACTGGATAAAAGCGGGTAATCCGAATGCGTTGCGCCATATCGTCCTCGACCAGTGTCTGCCTAATCAGCTGCAGCACCGTAACCCGGCACCCTGCGCGCAGGTGAAGCCTGATGCGGGCTATGTGGTATTTAAGGACCGCAACGGGCCGCTGCAGTATCTGCTGATGCCAACGTACCGCATCAACGGCACCGAAAGCCCGCTCCTGACCGAGCCTCATACGCCAAACTTCTTCTGGCTGGCGTGGCAGTCGCGCAGCTTTATGACCCTGAAGCGTGGCTCTGAAGTGCCGGACAGCGCTATTTCGCTGACGATTAACTCACCGACCGGACGCACGCAGAACCATTTCCATATCCATATCTCCTGCCTGCGCCCGGACGTGCGCGAGAAGCTCAACGCGGCGCAGGGAGACATCAGCACCCAGTGGCTACCGTTCCCGGGTGGGCTGGAAGGACATGAGTACCTCGCACGCCGGGTGACGGAGAATGAACTGGTCCAGCGCAGTCCGTTTATGATGCTGGCGGAAGAGCTGCCGGAGGCGCGCGACCATATGGGACGCTTCGCGCTGGCGATGGCGCAGCAGTCAGATGGTTCGTTTGTTTTGCTGGCGACCGAGCGGAACCTGCTCACGCTTAACCGCGCGTCGGCAGAGGAATTGCAGGATCATCAATGCGCTATCCTGAAGTAACCCCACTATAAATCGCGTTTACTCAGGCTGCCTGTCACCGTAGACTTGCTGAAAAAATCTACAGGAGACAGGTATGTCGCTCTGGTTAACGCATCCTCTGCTGCTGCCCTCGCTGATCGTCGGCGTCACCATCGTGCTGTGGGCGACGTCGCTGTTGCCGGAATTTATCACCGCGCTGCTGTTTTTCACGGCGGCGATGGCCGCCAGAATCGCCCCGCCGGAGGTGATTTTTGGCGGTTTTGCCTCGTCGGCCTTCTGGCTGGTCTTCAGCGGCTTTGTGCTCGGCGTGGCGATCCGTAAAACCGGCCTGGCGGACAGGGCCGCCCGGGCGCTGTCGGCAAAGCTCACTGACTCCTGGATGCTGATGGTGGCGAGCGTGGTATTGCTCAGCTACGCGCTGGCGTTTGTGATGCCGTCAAACATGGGGCGTATTGCGCTGCTGATGCCCATTGTCGCGGCGATGGCGAAACGCGCCGGTATCGCCGACGGATCCCGCGCCTGGTTCGGCCTTGCGCTGGCAGTCGGCTTCGGTACCTTCCAGCTCTCGGCCACCATTCTGCCCGCCAACGTGCCTAACCTGGTCATGAGCGGCGCGGCGGAAGGCTCGTACGGCATTCACCTGAACTATGTCCCGTATCTGCTGCTGCACACGCCGGTGCTCGGTATTCTCAAAGGCCTGATTCTGATTGGCCTCATCTGCTGGCTGTTCCCCGGCAGCCCGAAACCGGCGAAGGATTTCACGCTGTCTGAACCGATGGGGCGTGACGAAAAACGACTCGCCTGGCTGCTGGTGGTGGTGCTGATGATGTGGGTGACGGAGAGCTGGCACGGCGTGGGGCCGGCGTGGACGGGGCTGGCGGCCTCGATTATCGTTATGCTGCCGCGCATTGGTTTTATCACCGGCGAGGAGTTCTCGGTGGGGGTAAATATGCGCACCTGCATTTACGTTGCGGGTATTCTCGGGCTGGCGATCGTCGTGACGCAAACGGGTATCGGAGCGGCCGTAGGCGAGGCGCTGCTGCGCATAATGCCGCTGGATGCGGACAAACCATTCACCAGCTTCCTGGCGCTAACCGGAATTACTACGGCACTCAATTTCATTATGACTGCCAACGGCGTTCCGGCGCTTTACACCACGCTGGCGCAGAGCTTCTCGGACGCGACCGGTTTCCCGCTGCTGTCGGTAATCATGATTCAGGTACTGGGCTATTCCACGCCGCTACTGCCGTATCAGGCGTCGCCGATTGTGGTGGCGATGGGGCTAGGAAAGGTGCCTGCAAGGGCGGGGATGGTGCTCTGCCTGGCGCTGGCGATTGCGACGTATCTGGTGCTGCTGCCGCTGGATTATCTGTGGTTTAGCGTGTTAGGGCGTTTGTAGCGGCGGGTAAGCGCAAGCGCCACCCGCCACAAAGGCCATTACGCCTGTTTAGCCGCTTCTGCCGCTTTAACGATCACCGCGAAAGCGTCCGCTTTCAGGGATGCACCGCCAACCAGCGCGCCATCGATATCTGGCTGGGTGAACAGCTCAGCAGCGTTGGAGGCGTTTACGGAGCCGCCGTACTGGATGATCACTTGCTCAGCCACTTTCGCGTCGGCTTTAGCAATGTGGTCACGGATGAATTTGTGAACTGCCTGAGCCTGCGCAGGGGTAGCAGATTTGCCGGTACCGATCGCCCAGACTGGCTCGTAAGCGATAACCGCGCCTTCGAACGCTGCCGCGCCCTGCGTTTTCAGCACGGCGTCGATCTGACGTGCACACACTTCTTCGGTTTTGCCCGCTTCGTTTTCCGCTTCGGTTTCACCGATGCACAGAACCGGGATCAGACCCTGCTCTTTCAGCACGGCAAATTTCTTCGCGATGAACTCGTCAGATTCTTTGTGGTAGGTGCGACGCTCGGAGTGGCCGATGATGATGTATTTCGCGCCGATATCTTTCAGCATTTCAGCGGAAGTTTCACCGGTGAACGCGCCAGACAGGTTAACGTCAACGTTCTGCGCGCCCAGCACGATGTGGCTGCCGTCAGCGGCACGTTTAGCCAGATCCAGGTACATATCCGGCGGAGCGATAGCAACCGCGCAGCCGGTCACGCCAGCCAGCTCTTTACGCAGGTTTGCAACCAGTTCGTTTACCATGTGGCGGCTGCCGTTCAGTTTCCAGTTACCCATCACTAAAGGATGTCGCATTTCAATTCTCCACGCTAAATAAGCGAATTAAGGAATATGGCCGCCCTGTCGGGCAGCATGGTCTGTGAATCAGTATAGAGATTTTCCCTCGAAAGGCTTTGCTTTTTGTCATTAATTGGCCCCGCCAAGGGTGTCAGATAGCGCCAGCTTAATCGGTTCAACGGCGAAGGTCAGTCCTTTTTCGCCGTTATCCGCCACTACATAGCGAATCGCGCCTTCGGTTGTGGCGTAGTACCGCTTGTTTTTACCGGCGGTCAGCAGCTTTTGCAGCTTTTGCTGGCTCTGCTTTTTCGTCAGCGCAGGCGTAAACGCCTGCAGCACCGCGCTCATGTAATCAAGCGCCTTCGATTTAGCCGCTTTCTGCTCTGGCCCCTGAATCGGCAGCCAGGTGATTTGCATGCTTTTGATTTTTAACGTACCGCGCTCCAGCGCCGTGGAAGCATACAAATTCTCGTTAATCTTGCTCGCTGCACGGGTCAGTGTAGGGGTATCGCGCGAGCTATCAATGGCGCGAAACTCATCCAGCGGCAGCCCTGGGTTGGCCTGATTGAAAGCTTCGCGAAACTGGCTGATGGACTGATCGAAAGACGGTGCGCCCGCCAGCAAATACGGCGCAGTGGTGGGGGCCGCGGTGTTGGCGGCATGCAGCGGAAAACCCGCGCCGAGCATCGCTAAACACAGGAAAAGAGAATGTGCCGAATTTTTCATCAACATTGCACCTGGCCGTAAGTGCTCATGATTAAAACGATATCTGGTCGGCTTGTCAAAAGGTCACAACTCCAGGGTAAAATGCGGGCTAAACGATAATAAGGAACCTTACATGACCATACAGCAGTGGCTGTTTTCATTCAAAGGGCGTATTGGACGCCGTGATTTCTGGGTCTGGATGGTGACGTGGGTCGTCGCCATGCTGCTTCTTTTTTTCGTTGCTTATAACGCCTGGCTGAGCACGCAAACGGCGGCATTTGCACTGGTCTGCCTGCTATGGCCAACGGCGGCCGTCGTGGTGAAACGCCTGCACGATCGCGGCCGCTCCGGCGCGTGGGCATTTTTGATCATACTGGCGTGGATGCTGGTGGCAGGGAACTGGGCGATGCTGCCTTCCATCCTGCCGTGGGTCGTGGGCAGGCTGCTGCCGTCGGTCATCTTCGTGATGATGATTGTCGATCTGGGCGCGTTTATCGGCACCCAGAGCGAAAATAAATACGGTAAAGATACCGTCGAGGTGAAATACCGCTGATCACCAGTAGTGTTCGGCGGTCATATGGCCCGGCCGGCGGCGAAGATGTTTCGTCATCTGCCGGGTATCCTTCAGAAGCTGCTGCGTGTCCCGGACCATCTGCGGGTTACCGCACAGCATGACGTGGCTGGTTTCGGCCGTCATCGGTAAGCCCACTGCGTCTTCCAGTGCGCCGCTCTCAATTAACGCCGGTACGCGACCGGTAAGCGCTCCTGCTACGGTTTCGCGGCTGACTACCGTCTGAATCTTTAACTTTCCGCCGTACTGCTGTTCCAGCGCCTGCATCTGCGGGAGATAGCTTAAATCTGCGGCATAGCGCGCGGCGTGCACCAGCACGATGTTTTTGAAGCGCTCCAGATCCTTACCGTACTGCAAGATAGAGAGATACGGACCGATGGCCGTGCCGGTTGCCAGCATCCAGAGCGTGTCACAGTCAGGGATCTCTTCGAGCACAAAGAAGCCTGCCGCTTCGCTCACAATCTGCACATCGTCGCCGGGCTTAAGGGCGGCAAGGCGCGGGCTGAGCTTACCGTCAGGAACGGTGACGAGATAGAACTCGAGATCCGGGTTATCCGGCGCGTTAACGTAAGAGTAGGCGCGCTGCACGCGCTCGCCGTCGACATCCAGACCCAGCTTGGCAAATTGCCCGGCCTTAAACGGGTGAACGGGAGCATGCAGGGTGAGACTAAATAGCGCATCGGTCCAGAATTCTATCTTTGTGACTTTACCTGTTACCCAGTCCGCCATGATCTTCTCCTGTGCTGTTTCTCTGTTCTATCTTCCGTACTTGTGGGAAACATTTCCAGCCCCTTCGGGCCGGAAAGCTCTATCGATCAAACGGTTTTACAGAATGTGGGTCTGCACGTCCGGGTCTTTACGGTCGAGATAGTGAATGGACTGAATGCGTCGGATGGTGCGCGATTTACCGCGGATCAGCAGCGTTTCGGTGGTCGCCATGTTGCCCTTGCGGGTGATGCCGTCCAGCAGATCGCCTTTGGTGATGCCGGTTGCAGAGAAGACGACGTTATCGCTGCGCGCCATGTCGTTCAGCGCCAGTACTTTATTGGCTTCGATGCCCATCGCTGCGCAGCGCGCCAGCTCGTCCTCACCGATACGACGGTTTTCGTCGCTGTCGCCTTTCACCTCATGGCGCGGCAGAAGGCGCGCCTGCATATCGCCGTCCAGTGCGCGGATCACCGCCGCAGAGACCACGCCTTCCGGCGCGCCACCGATGCCGTAAAGCACGTCGACTTCGCTGTCCGGCATACAGGTCAGAATAGACGCGGCAACGTCGCCATCCGGAATGGCAAACACGCGCACGCCGAGTGCCTGCAGATAAGAGATGGTGGCGTCGTGGCGCGGTTTCGCCAGAATGGTCACGGTGAGTTCGTTGAGCGGTTTAGCCAGCGCCGCCGCGATATTGCGCAGGTTGGCGTCCAGCGGCAGGCTGAGATCGATTGCACCTTTCGCTCCAGGGCCGACAATCAGCTTTTCCATATACATGTCCGGCGCGTTGAGGAAGCAGCCTTTATCGCCCACGGCCAGCACCGCCAGGGCGTTGGCCTGGCCCATCGCCGTCATGCGCGTGCCTTCGATCGGGTCCACCGCGATATCCACCGCATCGCCTTTGCCGGTCCCGACCTTTTCACCGATGTAGAGCATCGGCGCTTCGTCGATCTCGCCTTCACCGATGACGATAGTGCCGTCGATGTTGACCTGGTTAAGCACAATGCGCATGGCGTGGACGGCCGCGCCGTCTGCGGTATTTTTGTCGCCACGACCCAGCCATTTATAGCCTGCAAGGGCGGCTGCTTCGGTGACGCGGGAAAACTCGATAGCAAGTTCACGTTTCATGAGGGACTCGTACAATCAAAAGGAATTGCACGAAGTTTATCACAGAGTGGGGAGGGGGGAGGGGACCGGTGCGGTTGGAACCCCTCACCCTAACCCTCTCCCCAGGGGAGAGGGAATATAGGCTTACTCTTCGTGCTCTTCCCACGCCAGGGCGCGTTTCACCGCTTTCTTCCAGCCGCTGTAGCGGTAGTTGCGCTCGGTGGTTTCGATGCCAGGGCGGAATTCGCGTTCGATGACCGCTTTCTCCTGCAGCTCGTCCAGGTTCTGCCAGAAGCCTACCGCGAGACCCGCAAGATACGCCGCGCCCAGTGCCGTCACTTCACGTACTTCAGGGCGCTCAACGCGGGTGCCCAGAATGTCGGACTGGAACTGCATCAGGAAGTTGTTGGCCACCGCGCCGCCGTCTACGCGCAGGGCGTGCAGACGAATGCCGGAGTCTGCCTGCATCGCTTCCAGCACGTCACGCGTCTGGTAGGCGATGGATTCCAGGGTCGCACGAATGATGTGGTTTGAGTTCACACCACGCGTCAGGCCGAAAATTGCGCCGCGGGCATACGGGTCCCAGTACGGTGCGCCCAGACCGGTGAACGCTGGCACCACGTACACGCCGTTGGTGTCTTTCACTTTGGTCGCGAAGTACTCGGAGTCAAACGCATCGCTGATCAGCTTCATCTCGTCGCGCAGCCACTGAATAGATGCGCCCGCCATAAACACCGCACCTTCCAGGGCATAGTTGACCTCGCCGCGCGGGCCGCAGGCGATGGTGGTCAGCAGGCCGTTTTCTGATTTCACCGCTTTCTCGCCGGTGTTCATCAGCATAAAGCAGCCGGTGCCGTAGGTGTTCTTCGCCATCCCTTCCTTGACGCACAGCTGGCCGAACAGCGCCGCCTGCTGGTCACCGGCGATACCGGCGATAGGAATACGGGTGCCGCCTTTACCGCCGATGTTGGTCTGGCCGTAGACTTCAGACGACTTACGCACTTCAGGCAGCATCGCGCGCGGAATATCCAGCGCGTCCAGCATCTTGTCATCCCACTCCAGGGTGTTGATGTTGAACAGCATGGTGCGCGAGGCATTAGTGTAGTCAGTAACGTGGACACGTCCCTGAGTCATCTTCCAGATAAGCCAGGTATCAACGGTACCGAACAGCAGCTCGCCGCGTTTTGCACGCTCGCGTGAACCTTCCACGTGGTCGAGGATCCACTTCACTTTGGTGCCGGAGAAGTACGGGTCAACCACCAGGCCGGTGGCGCTACGCACGTACTCTTCCATCCCGTCACGCTTAAGCTGTTCGCAGATCTCTGACGTACGGCGGCACTGCCAGACGATGGCGTTGTAAATCGGCTTACCGGTTTCGCGTTCCCACACCACGGTGGTTTCACGCTGGTTGGTGATACCAATCGCGGCGATTTCGTCGGAACTGATGTCGGCTTTCGCCAGCACTTCTACCAGCGTGGAGCTTTGTGACGCCCAGATCTCCATCGGGTCGTGTTCTACCCAGCCTGGACGAGGATAAATTTGCTCAAATTCGCGCTGTGACACGCTGACGATATTCGCGTCATGATCCATTACGACAGCGCGGGAGCTGGTAGTGCCCTGGTCGAGCGCAACGATATATTTTTTTTCGGTCATGGTATGTGTCCCGTAGTCAGATTACAGCGAAGCTTTTTGTTGTGCGGTAGAAGTCGTTTCCTTCTCCTCTTCCACACAGGTGTCGCACGGTAAGTGGCGACCAATTAATTTGCGATAGCCAAATGCACCCAGTGCCGCCCCTACGACGGGTCCGAACAGCGGTACCAGGAAGTAAGGAATATCTTTGCCGCCGGTGAAAGCCACGTCGCCCCATCCTGCAAAGAAGGCGAAGGTTTTTGGACCCAGGTCACGCGCCGGGTTCATCGCAAACCCTGTTAACGGCCCCATGGACGCACCGATGACGGCGATCAGCAGGCCAATCAGCAATGGCGCCAGCGGGCCACGCGGAATGCCGTTACCATCATCGCCCAAAGCCATAATGACGCCCATCAGAATAGCGGTAATCACCATTTCAACTGCGAACGCCTGCACAAAATTGATATGCGGGTTAGGGTAGGTTGAGAAGATGCCTGCCAGATCCAGACTTTCGACGCTACCGCGCACCATATGATGCGTCTGTTCGAAGTCGATGAAAAGATTGTAATAAAGCCCGTAAACTAACGCCGCTGCGCAAAACGCGCCGGCAAATTGAGAAATAATGAAGGGAACAACTTTGCGTCCGTCGAAGCACGCGAACAGCCACAGTGCGATAGTCACCGCCGGGTTAAGATGTGCGCCAGAGACCCCTGCAGTCAGGTAGATGGCCATCGCCACGCCCAGACCCCAGATGATACTGATTTCCCACTGACCAAAACTGGCACCCGCCACTTTCAGTGCAGCGACACAGCCCACTCCGAAGAATATCAACAACCCGGTACCAAGGAACTCGGCAATGCACTGGCCTTTTAAGGTTGATGTCTGACTCATAATCGGAATCCTGAAGAAATTGATGTTTATTGTTAGCGTGGCCGCCCGTGACAGCCACGATGCCCTGTAGACATAGTGTTAATTTATCGTTAACGAGCAAAAACGAGAAATATCGAAATTAAAATGTGTGGTCTGTGTCAATAAAATGAGCGTTTTCGCGCCATAAAGCGCGTTTTTGCATCAGTCGCGCACGGTGAGCTGAATCATTTTTTTAACGAATGGGTTAACAACTTAGAGGTATATGCCGCGAACGCACCAGGACGAGGCCGAAAAGTGTTGCAAACCGCGATCTGCGTGGCATGCCGCTGGACAGGGGCGACTGCGCTCCATACAATCGGAACATATGTTGTGCGCGTTTACGTTAAAGCGTCGCCTTGCAATTCAGGAGAGGTAGGATCATGTCTTTAGAAGTGTTTGAGAAACTGGAAGCGAAAGTACAGCAGGCGATTGACACCATCACGCTGCTGCAGATGGAAATTGAAGAGCTGAAAGAGAAGAACAACAGCCTGGCGCAGGAAGTTCAGAACGCTCAGCACGGCCGCGAAGAACTGGAGCGCGAAAACAACCAGCTGCGCGAACAGCAGAACGGCTGGCAGGATCGCCTGCAGGCGCTGCTGGGACGTATGGAAGAAGTCTGATTCCCACTGGGGATGAACTGAACAGGCCGGGTAAGGCGACGCCGCCACCCGGCTTTTTTTATGGTTCTCGCTGACTGACATCCAACCATAAAAAAGGCCGCCCAAGGCGGCCTTAACGCTACTTGTCCTGCGCTGTCGTGGTAAACGCAACAAACCCGATCGGTTCATCACTTTTTACAACGAGTACGCTGGCGACAATGAACGCGATACATAAATAGCGTTTCATTATGCGGTCCCTGCGGCTAACCGCTCCACCGTTCACCACCGGTGATAAGTCGGTGGACACAAGCCTGGTTAAAGGCTGCTTTACGGTTGTGGTTACACCTTTCCCTGGACCGATGCCCATGTGCGAAATGGCGGAAAGGGACGCTGCATCATAATGAGCAATAGCAGCGTAGTTAAGGTTTTCATAGATAATTAGGAATTTATAAAGGGTCGATGAGGTTACCTGAGGTTTGAACCAGGGTAAGATAAAAATCCTGGTTAAAGGTTGCAAAACTTCCCAACGGACCGCGAATCCCGAGGGACAAAAAAAACCGCCACATTGCTGTTGGCGGTTTTTTTATGGTTCACGCTTATGGTTTATTACTCGATATCCAGCGGATCTTCAGAAAGGATAATGCCGGTATTATCGGCGTAGAGATGATCGCCTGAGAAGAAGGTCACGCCGCCGAAGTTAACGCGCACGTCGCTTTCGCCGATGCCGTCACCCGCAGCGCCTACCGGAATGGCCGCGATGGCCTGAATTCCAATATCCAGGTCTTCGAGATCGTCTACCTGACGCACGGAACCGTACACCACAAGGCCTTCCCACTCGTTCTGGACGGCAATGCCGGCAAGTTCAGCATCAATCAGTGCGCGACGAACGGACCCGCCGCCGTCGACCACCAGAACGCGGCCACGGCCGTTCTGTTCGAGCAGATCGTACAGCAACCCGTTGTCCTCGAAACATTTCACCGTGACGATTTGCCCGCCAAACGATGACCGCCCACCAAAGTTGGAGAACAGCGGTTCAACGACGTTGACATCTTCCTGGTAGATGTCACAAAGCTCGGAGGTATCGTATTTCATAGGTTTAACGCTCAGTTGCTGCGAATGTGTTCAGTATATCGTGCGAAATGCGTTGTTGGCAAAATCATCAATTGTTAATTGATATTTGTCAGCTAACTGAGCGTCTGGCTTAACACAATCCCAATGATGAACAACAGGTTAGTCAGCAGCGCGCCTTTTACCGTTCGCTCCAGCATTGGCGGCATGGCTGCCGGGCTGAGTTCACGCATCACAAAGCGGGCCTGCTTAACCAGCAGCGGCGCGGCAAGCACAAACAGCCAGCCCCACAGACTATGCAGGGAAATCAGGTTAAACAGCGCCAGGCAAACCAGCGCGCCAATAAGCAGGCAGGCATGATAGCGGCGCGCATTCACCGGCCCCAGACGCACCGCCAGCGTGTTCTTGCCGTTCTCACGATCGCTGTCGATATCGCGCAGATTATTGATATTGAGCACCGCCGTCGCCAGCAGGCCGCAGGCGGTCGCCGGGAGGAACAGGGCAGGGATCACCGTATGCGCCTGTAAGTACCAGCTCCCCATTACGCTCAGCCAGCCGAAGAACACCAGCACAGAGATATCCCCAAGGCCAATATAGCCGTAAGGGCGCGTGCCGACGGTGTAGGTGATGGCCGCGATAATGGCGAGCAGGCCCAGCACCAGGAAGCCAATGAAGTCGCTGGTAGTTTTCGAGGCGACCGTCACCAGCGCCAGACCAGATAAGCAAATCAGCACCACGGTGATAATCAGCGCACGCTTCATCTGTGCCTGGGTGATCACCCCTTTTTGCATCCCGCGCAGCGGCCCGATACGGTCAGGCTTGTCGCTGCCTTTTACCGCATCGCCATAATCGTTCGCGAGGTTAGAGAGGATTTGCAGCAGCCCGGCGGTAATGAGCGCCAGACCTGCCACCAGCGGATCGAAATGCCCTTGCCACCAGGCAAGCGCGGTGCCGACAATAATGGCGGCAAAAGCCAGAGGAAGCGTTTTAGGGCGCAGACTTTCGAGCCACGCCTGAGTACGGCTGATATCAGTCATAGTAATTTAGCCAATAAAAATGGGGGCCTTAGCCCCCATTAACAGTGATGAGAATGCAGTAACCGCGATTATAGGATAAAACGGCTCAGATCTTCATCTGCCACTAACGCATCCAGATGTTTGCTCACATAGTCTGCGTCGATGGTAATGGTTTGACCGTTGAGGTCGCTCGCGTCATATGAGATGTCTTCTACCAGGCGTTCCAGCACGGTGTGCAGACGACGCGCACCGATGTTCTCGGTGGTTTCGTTGACCTGCCATGCGGCCTGGGCGATACGCTTGATACCGTCTTCGGTGAACTCAAGGTTCACGCCTTCGGTCGCCATCAGCGCCTTGTACTGTACGGTAGCAGAGGCGTTTGGCTCCGTCAGGATGCGCTCGAAATCTTCGGTGGTCAGCGCCTGCAGCTCAACGCGGATCGGCAGACGACCCTGCAGTTCGGGGATCAGATCCGACGGGCTGGCTACCTGGAATGCACCGGAAGCGATAAACAGAATGTGGTCCGTTTTCACCATGCCGTGCTTGGTAGAGACGGTGCAGCCTTCAACCAGCGGCAGCAGATCGCGCTGTACGCCTTCGCGGGACACGTCCGGACCGGAGCTGTTGCCGCCGCGCTTACAAATTTTGTCGATTTCGTCGATAAACACGATACCGTGCTGCTCAACCGCGTCGATAGCGTCCTGCTTCAGCTCTTCCGGATTTACCAGCTTCGCCGCTTCTTCTTCAATCAGCAGCTTCATCGCGTCTTTGATTTTCAGCTTACGCGCTTTCTGCTTTTGGCCGCCCAGGTTCTGGAACATGGACTGCAGCTGGCTGGTCATCTCTTCCATGCCCGGAGGCGCCATGATTTCCACGCCCATCGGCGCGGCCGCGAGGTCGATCTCAATCTCTTTGTCGTCCAGCTGGCCTTCACGCAGTTTTTTGCGGAACGCCTGACGCGCGGCTGAAGGCTCAGCCTGCTGTTCAGCCTGACCCCAGTTGTTTTTCGCCGGTGGGATCAGCACGTCGAGAATACGCTCTTCGGCCATCTCTTCCGCGCGGTAGCGGTTTTTCTCAATCGCCTGGACGCGCACCATCTTAATCGCAGAATCGGTCAGGTCGCGGATGATAGAGTCCACTTCTTTACCCACATAGCCCACTTCGGTGAACTTGGTGGCTTCAACTTTGATGAACGGCGCGTTCGCCAGCTTCGCCAGACGACGGGCGATTTCGGTTTTACCGACGCCGGTCGGGCCGATCATCAGAATGTTTTTCGGGGTGACTTCGTGACGCAGCTCTTCGTCAAGCTGCATACGACGCCAGCGGTTACGCAGCGCGATAGCCACGGAGCGCTTGGCGTTATCCTGGCCGATAATGTGTTTGTTCAGTTCGCTGACAATTTCGCGTGGGGTCATTTCAGACATGGGAGATCCTTACGCTTTGGAGGTCAATTCTTCGATGGTGTGGTTGTGGTTGGTATAGATGCAGATATCACCTGCAATATCCAACGCCTTCACCGCGATATCACGCGCGTTCATGTCGGTATTTTCCAACAGCGCGCGGGCTGCAGCCTGGGCATAAGGGCCGCCAGAGCCGATGGCAATCAGGTCGTTTTCCGGCTGAATCACGTCACCGTTACCGGTGATGATAAGCGAAGCGGTTTCATCAGCGACCGCCAGCAGCGCTTCGAGCTTGCGCAGCATACGGTCGGTACGCCAGTCTTTTGCCAGCTCAACGGCGGCTTTCACCAGATGACCCTGGTGCATTTCCAGTTTGCGTTCAAACAGTTCAAACAGCGTGAAGGCATCCGCCGTGCCGCCTGCAAAACCGGCGATCACTTTGTCGTTGTAGAGACGACGGACTTTCTTCACGTTGCCTTTCATGACGGTATTACCCAGCGTGGCCTGGCCATCACCGGCAATTACCACCTGGCCGTTACGGCGTACACTTACTATTGTTGTCACGAGCAGACCCCCTGGTTACAGATTCGGGAAACAGAAGCCCTGAGCCTGTGCTCAGGGCTGAATTAAATGATAGATGGGGGGGATTTTGGGGGTTTCAACCCCCGGAGGCGAGTCGAATGCAGTTTGTGTGCCCAGCCACTTTCAAACGGGAAATGGTGCCGTCTGCGTTTTCTTTGCCTTTAACCGGGCCGATCACCACGCGGTTCCAGCCGTTATTGGTGGTAATGCGTGAGTCAAATCCTTCAAATGCCAGTTGAGCACGTACCGTTTCCGCCTGCTCGGCACCTTTAAACGAACCGCACTGCACCATCCAGCGGCGCTCGTCTTTTTTCTCTGCCGTCTGCTTCGGCGCTTCGGTCTCTTTGGTCACCGGCGCGGCCTGCTGCGTTTTCGGCTGCTGCGCGGTGGTATGCGCTGGCGTCTGGAGCAGATCCTGATACGGCTGCGCCGCTTGCTTTGGCGGCTGCGCTTTTGGCTGTTGAACAGGCTGCGACTGCACCGTACGCGTCTGCTGCTGCGGTTGCTGGTATGGCTGGGCCTTCGGCTGCTGTACCGGCTGAGTTTGCGTCCACTGCTGCTGTTGCTGCTGTTGCTGCTGTTGAATTTGTGCCTGGCGCTGACGCTGCAGCTGCAACGTTTGCTGACGCTGCGCTGGCGTTTGTTCATTCCACGGCACTTCATTCAGCTGCGTCGGCTGCTGGCGCATATCGGCCTGCATCTGTGCCAGCAGCTGGCGCTGCTCGTCCGTCAGCTGATCGGCATTCTTCACTTCGCCACCGGCTGAGGGCTCAGTAGGCGCACGCACGCCGGGCTGACGACTTTCCAGCTCTTTAATATAGCGCCAGCGCTCTTCAGGTTTCGGCGGCAGACCATTTCCCACCACTTTGTTGCCCTGAAGGGCCTCGGACTCTTCTTTTTTATGGTGCGTGATGAAGTACAGGCCGCCAATAAAGGCCACCAGCACGGCCGCAGCAATAGCGACCATTGCTGGCGAGACCGCAGGCAGATTACGCTGCTTGCTTTTTGAACTGCTCTTTTTGCGTCGCGAAGGTGCCGGCTGGCCGCGACGTACATAATCTCGTTGTGCCACTATCGTTTCGCTGTATTTATTCGTTCGTCAGCCCGCCATGTTACTTAAGCGGCGGGGCTTTGACCAGATAAGGGTGTCCGAAAGGCGTTTACTTTAAGTCAATGCCTGGGTAGAGCCGCGAATAATCAGCTCGCAGTCCAGCAAGCGCGAGCCGCTGCTAACCGTTTGACCCTGCAGCTGATCCAGCAGAAGCAGCATCGCTTCGCGGCCAATCTGATAGCGCGGTTGTGAAACGGTGGAGAGCGGTGGATCGCAAAACTCTGAAAGTGAAATGTTATCGAATCCGATAATCGACAAATCTTTCGGCACGCGTAAGCCACGGCGCTTGGCGTGTGAAAGCGCACCCAGCGCCATCACGTCGCTGTGGCAGAACACCGCCGTTGGCGGTTCCGGCAGCGCCAGCAGTTTCTCCAGCGCCTGTCCGCCCGCTTCAAAGGTAAAATCACCGCGCGCAATATAGTGCGGATCGACAATCGCACCGGTACGGCGCAGCGCCTGAACATAGCCCTGCAGGCGGTAGTGGCACAGCGGCATCTCTTCCGGCCCGGCAATGCAGCCAATCCGCTTATGCCCCAGCTCCTGGAGATAGTTTACGGCGTTGAACGCGGCGGTGAGGTTATCAATGTGGACCGTCGGCAGCTCAAGCTCAGGCGCAAATTCGTTGGCCATTACCATTGGCGGTAAATTGCGCTGCTCTTCGATGCTGGCATCAAACGGCAGGCGCGAGCCAAGCAGCAGCATGCCGTCAATCTGCTTGGTGATAATGAGGTCGATAAAGGTTTTTTCCTGCTGGTTCTGGTGAGCGCAGTCGCCAATCAGCACCAGATAGCCCTGCTCCGCCGCCGTCACTTCGATACCGCGAATGATTTCGCTGAAGAAGGGATCGCAGATATCCGGCACTATTACCAGGATGGTCCGCGATTCATTGCGCTTGACGTTCCGCCCCATCGCCTGCGGGAAATACCCCACTTCCAGCGCCGCCTGTTCAACCTTGTTACGGGTCGCCTGGGAGACTTTATCCGGGTTCATTAATGCGCGGGACACGGTTGCCGTTGAGACTTGTGCTTTCTCGGCAACGTCTTTCATGGTCGCCGTGGCAACCTCTTTCCTGGACTTCAACGTCTTCTCCTCGCCTGAACACCGAACTGCGGACATCACCATTTTTACAGATAGTTAATGGAATCGGTTACAGAATTTTCATAAAAAGTGTGAGGCGCGTTAAATTTTTCGATCCGTCTTCAGCCTTCGATGGGATCGACGTCCAGTACCCACTTCACTTTACGCGCTTCCGGCAGGGTATTGATGAGCGCCAGCGTGCCGCTGACGATGTGCTGCAGGCGAATACGCGAGGGGTGCTGAAGCAAAATTTGCCAGCGGAAACGTCCACCGCGTTTTGGCGCCAGCGCCGGCACCGGTCCCAGGATCCACAGCTGGTTATCCACCAGCGGGCTGGCCTGCAGAAGATTCCTCAGCTGTTGCAGGAAAAGCGGCGCCTGCTGGTTGTTATGATCCTCCGCGCGGATGATGACGTGGCTGGTCCACGGCGGCAGCTGCATGGTCTGGCGTTCGGCCAGCGCCTGCTCGGCAAAGGCGTCATAGCCTTTGTGCAGCAGAGTCTGTAGCAGCGGGTGCTCAGGGTGGTGCGTTTGCAGTACTACCTCGCCCTGTTTCCCCGCGCGTCCGGCACGCCCTGCCACCTGAGTATAAAGCTGGGCGAAGCGCTCGGCGGAGCGGAAATCTGCCGAGAACAGCGCGCCGTCGACGTCGAGCAGGGCGACCAGCGTCACGTCCGGGAAGTGGTGCCCTTTGGCCAGCATCTGGGTGCCAATCAGGATGCGCGCGCCGCCGCGATGCACTTCCGCCAGCTGCTGCTCCAGCGCCCCCTTGCGGCTAGTGGTGTCCCGGTCGATTCGGGAAATAGGCACGTCCGGGAAGAAAGGGCCAAGCGCCTGTTCCAGCTGTTCCGTTCCCAGCCCCACCGGCACGATATGCGTGGAACCACATGACGGGCACTGGCGAGGCACGGGACGCTGGCTGTCGCAGTGGTGGCAGCGCAAATGTCGCTGGGCCTGATGGAAGGTGTAGTAGTGGTCGCAGCGCGGGCACTCGGCAATCCAGCCGCAGTCGTGGCACAGCAGGGCGGGGGCAAATCCGCGACGGTTGAGGAACAGAATGACCTGGTTCCCCGCCTGCAAATGCTGGCGCATGCGGGAAATCAAGGCGGGCGCTAAGCCGGCCTGCACCTGCTGGCCTTTGAGATCCAGCACGTGCTGAATGGCCGGGCGGGCATTCCCCGCGCGGCGCGTCAGGCGCAGCATGTGATATTTACGCTGGCGCACGTTGTGCAGCGTTTCGAGCGCAGGCGTGGCGGATCCGAGAATAATAGGGATTTGCTCGCTGTGCGCACGGTAGACCGCCAGATCGCGGGCGTGATAGCGCCAGCCTTCCTGCTGTTTATAGGAGCTGTCGTGCTCTTCGTCGATGACGATGACACCGAGGTTTTTAAACGGCGTAAACAGCGACGAGCGGGTGCCGATCACAATCGCCGCTTCGCCGTTTTTCGCTTTCAGCCAGGCGCTGAGGCGCTCGCTGTCGTTCAGCCCGGAGTGCAGAACCTCAACGGGCGCGTTAAAGCGCTCGCGGAAGCGGGCAATGGTCTGCGGTGTCAGGCCGATTTCCGGCACCATCACCAGCGCCTGTTTGCCCTGCGCGAGCACGTTTTCCAGCACGCTCAGATAGACTTCGGTCTTGCCGGAGCCCGTCACGCCCGCCAGCAGCCAGGCGGAAAAGTGGTCCGAGGCGCTATGAATGGCGCCTACCGCGGTAGCCTGCTCGGTATTCAGGCGCAGGCGATCGCCCGAGACGGAGAAGCCGTCGCGCCAGTCGTGAAGGGCGGGCGCTTCGCTGGCCAGCTCGCTCAACCCTTTCTTTCTTAATGCCTGTAGCGCCGTTTCGCTGACCTCAAGCTCGTCGACCTGGTGCCGCCAGATTTTTCCCTGACGCAGCGCCGCCAGCGCCTGCTGCTGTTTCTGCGAACGCTTCAGGCTGTTGATGTCCACGGCCTGCCCCTGTTCGGTGGCAAACCAGTACCACATCGGGGCGTGGCTGGCGCTCTTGCCCTGGCGCAGCAGGATCGGCAGGGCGTGGAACAGAACGTCGCCAATCGGGTGATGATAATAATCTGCCGCCCACAGCAGCAGTCGCCAGGTGCTGGTGGAGTAAACCGGCTCGCTGTCCAGCACCTCAACCACCGATTTCAGTTCATTGAGGGGTAATTCGCTTGTATCGCTGACGGAGACGACGATCCCCACGCGCTGCTGTTTGCCAAACGGCACGGTCACGCGACAGCCCGCTTTGGCGCTCATGCTGTCGGGCAGCAGGTAGTCAAAGGTGCGGGGAAGCGGAACGGGCAGGGCAACGTGAGCGACGGGCATCGAATCTTCCTGACTTGAAAAGTGGCGCGTTAGTATACACATTAGTAAAAGCGGCGTGCGGATCAGTTTGCATACGTTGGTTAAATTCTGTATGATTCGCCGCCTTTGGTGTACTTTACGCCAAAGAACTTACATTCAACATCGCGTGGTGTCTGGCGTTAGGGCTGGAAGAGCGACGCGGCCTTAACTGAGGTTCTCCCATGAAAAAAGATATTCACCCGAAATACGAAATGATTACTGCAAACTGCTCTTGCGGTAACTCTATCCAGATCCGCTCTACCGTGGGTCACGATCTGAACCTGGACGTGTGCGGCAAATGCCACCCGTTCTACACTGGTAAGCAGCGTGATGTTGCAACCGGTGGCCGTGTTGACCGCTTCAACAAGCGTTTCAGCATCCCGGGCGCTAAATAAGTTTCCCGAAAAAAAGGCACCGCAAGGTGCCTTTTTTGTATCCGCTTCTCAGTATTCCCACGTCTCCGGGTCAATACCCAGTTCACGCATGATCACCTTCGCCTCTTCCGGGATTTCGTCGCTACGCTCTTTGCGCAGATCGTCATCGTTCGGCAACGGTTGGCCGGTAAACGCATGCAGGAACGCTTCGCACAGCAGTTCGCTGTTGGTCGCGTGACGCAGGTTGTTCACCTGACGACGCGTACGTTCATCGGTGAGGATCTTCAACACCTTCAGAGGAATGGAAACCGTAATTTTCTTTACTTGCTCACTCTTCTTACCGTGCTCAGCGTATGGGCTGATATATTCGCCGCTCCATTCAGCCATGAGATACCTTTAATCCTCTCAGTCATTAATCTAAAGGTGCAAACCGGTCACTGCCCGTTTTGAACCGTAATCTTGCGTAGTTTACCGTAGAGACGATACCGTGGCACGGATATTGCCGCTGCAGCGTGCACTAAAGCATATAATTTTAACGGCTATTTGCGCATTGCTCAATCTATACGCAAAGAAGTTTAGATGTCCAGATGTATTGACGTCCATACTTTCAATGTTTACTCTGGTGGCTGACTTTTCACCTCATTCGCCAGGAAGCCCTCACCATGACGCGTAAACAGGCCACGATCGCAGTGCGTAGCGGATTAAATGATGACGAGCAGTACGGCTGCGTTGTCCCGCCCATTCATCTTTCCAGCACCTACAATTTCACCGGATTTAATGAACCGCGCGCGCATGACTACTCGCGTCGCGGCAACCCTACGCGTGATGTAACCCAGCGCGCGCTGGCGGAACTGGAAGGCGGCGCGGGTGCGGTATTAACCAATACCGGTATGTCTGCCATTCACCTGGTGACCACGGTGTTCCTGAAGCCTGGCGATCTGCTGGTTGCGCCGCATGACTGTTACGGCGGCAGTTATCGTCTGTTTGATAGCCTGGCAAAGCGCGGCTGCTACCGCGTGCTGTTTGTCGATCAAAACGACGAACAGGCGCTGAAACAGGCGCTGGCAGAGAAGCCGAAGCTGGTTCTGGTGGAAAGTCCAAGCAACCCATTGTTGCGCGTTGTCGACATTGCGAAAATTTGTCAGCTCGCAAGGGATGCGGGAGCGATAAGTGTAGTGGATAATACCTTCCTCAGTCCGGCCCTTCAGAACCCGTTAGCACTGGGTGCGGATCTGGTATTGCATTCATGTACTAAATATCTGAACGGCCATTCTGACGTGGTGGCGGGCGTGGTGATTGCAAAAGATCCCGACGTTGTCACGGAACTGGCATGGTGGGCTAATAATATCGGCGTCACCGCGGGCGCGTTCGACAGCTACCTGCTGTTGCGCGGCATCCGCACGCTGTCGCCGCGCATGGACGTGGCGCAGCGTAATGCCAAGGCGATTGTCGATTTCCTGAAAACCCAGCCGCTGGTGAAGAAGCTTTATCACCCGTCGCTGCCGGAAAACCAGGGGCATGAGATTGCCGCGCGCCAGCAGAAGGGATTTGGCGCGATGTTAAGTTTTGAACTGGACGGTGACGAGCAAACGCTGCGTCGCTTCCTGAGCGGGCTGTCATTGTTTACGCTGGCGGAATCCTTAGGTGGGGTTGAAAGCTTGATCTCCCACGCCGCGACCATGACGCACGCAGGTATGGCACCGGAAGCACGTGCCGCCGCCGGGATTTCCGAGACGCTGCTGCGTATCTCGACCGGTATTGAAGATTCTGAAGATTTAATTGCCGATCTGGAAAATGGCTTCCAGGTCGCAGCCAAGGGGTAATCATGAGTGTGATAGCGCAGGCAGGGGCGAAGGGTCGTCAGCTGCACAAGTTTGGTGGTAGTAGTCTTGCTGATGTGAAATGTTATCTGCGCGTCGCAGGGATCATGACCGAATATTCACAGCCGGGTGACATGATGGTTGTCTCGGCGGCGGGCAGCACCACCAACCAGTTGATTAGCTGGCTGAAACTGAGCCAGACCGATCGCCTTTCTGCGCATCAGGTGCAACAGTCCTTACGTCGTTACCAGAGCGAGCTGATTGCCGGCCTGCTGCCTGCGGACGTGGCGGACGGGCTGATTAGCGCCTTCACGCATGACCTTGAGCGTCTGGCTGCTCTGCTGGACAGCGGGATTACCGACGCGGTGTATGCCGAAGTGGTGGGCCACGGTGAAGTGTGGTCCGCGCGCCTGATGGCCGCCGTACTGCAACACCTGGGCGTAGACGCGGCCTGGCTCGACGCGCGTGATTTCCTGCGTGCGGAACACGCCGCGCAGCCGCAGGTGGACGAAGGGTTGTCCTATCCGCTGCTGCAACAGCTGCTGGTGCAGCATCCGGGCAAACGTATTGTCGTCACCGGCTTTATCAGCCGCAGCAACGCCGGTGAAACCGTGCTGCTGGGTCGTAACGGTTCGGACTACTCGGCAACGCAGATTGGTGCCCTGGCGGGCGTGTCCCGCGTCACCATCTGGAGCGACGTGGCCGGTGTCTACAGCGCGGACCCGCGTAAAGTGAAAGATGCCTGCCTGCTTCCGCTGCTGCGTCTCGACGAAGCGAGCGAGCTGGCGCGTCTGGCGGCACCGGTTCTGCACGCCCGTACTCTGCAGCCGGTTTCCGGCAGCGATATTGACCTGCAGCTGCGCTGTAGCTATACGCCGGATCAGGGGTCTACCCGCATTGAGCGCGTGCTGGCGTCCGGAACCGGGGCGCGTATTGTCACCAGCCACGACGACATCTGCCTGATTGAGTTCCAGGTCCCTGCGGGTCAGGACTTCAGGCTGGCGTATAAAGATATCGACACGATCCTGAAACGCGCCCAGGTGCGTCCGCTGGCCGTTGGCGTGCATAACGATCGTCAGCTGCTGCAGTTCTGCTATACCGCCGAAGTGGCGGACAGCGCGCTGAAAATTCTCGACGAAGCGGGCCTGCCGGGCGAGCTTCGCCTGCGTCAGGGGCTGGCGCTGGTGGCGATGGTCGGCGCGGGCGTCACCCGTAACCCGCTGCACTGCCACCGCTTCTGGCAGCAGCTGAAGGGCCAGCCGGTAGAGTTCACCTGGCAGTCGGAAGAGGGCATCAGCCTGGTCGCCGTGCTGCGTAAAGGCCCAACCGAAAGCCTGATTCAGGGTCTGCACACCTCGCTGTTCCGCGCGGAAAAACGCATCGGCCTGGTGCTGTTTGGCAAGGGTAACATCGGTTCCCGCTGGCTGGAGCTGTTCGCCCGCGAACAGGTCACGCTTTCGGCGCGTACCGGGTTTGAATTTATTCTTGCGGGCGTGGTGGATAGCCGCCGCAGCCTGCTGAACTACGAAGGGCTGGACGCCAGCCGGGCGCTTGCCTTCTTTAACGATGAAGCGGTTGAGCAGGATGAAGAGTCGCTGTTCCTGTGGATGCGCGCGCACCCGTATGACGATCTGGTGGTGCTGGACGTCACCGCCAGCGAACAGCTTGCCGATCAGTATCTGGATTTCGCCAGCCACGGTTTCCACGTCATCAGCGCCAACAAGCTGGCGGGGGCGAGCAGCACCGATAAATACCGTCAGATCCATGACGCGTTCGAAAAAACGGGCCGCCACTGGCTCTATAATGCCACCGTTGGCGCGGGCCTGCCGGTTAACCATACCGTGCGTGACCTGATTGAAAGCGGCGACAGCATTCTGGCGCTGAGCGGGATCTTCTCCGGCACGCTCTCCTGGCTGTTCCTGCAGTTTGACGGCACCGTACCGTTCACCGACCTGGTGGATCAGGCGTGGCAGCAGGGCTTAACCGAGCCCGATCCGCGCGTTGACCTCTCCGGTAAAGACGTGATGCGCAAGCTGGTGATCCTGGCGCGTGAAGCCGGTTATGACATCGAGCCGGATTCCGTACGCGTCGAATCGCTGGTGCCTGCGGGCTGCGAAGAAGGTTCTGTTGACCACTTCTTCGAAAACGGCGACGAGCTGAATGACCAGATGGTGCAGCGTCTGGAAGCGGCAAACGAGATGGGGCTGGTGCTGCGCTACGTGGCGCGTTTCGAGGCGAACGGTAAGGCGCGTGTGGGTGTCGAGGCGGTGCGTCCTGACCATCCGCTGGCGGCCCTGCTGCCGTGCGATAACGTCTTCGCCATTGAAAGCCGCTGGTACCGCGATAACCCGCTGGTGATCCGCGGCCCGGGCGCGGGGCGCGACGTCACCGCTGGGGCTATCCAGTCCGATATTAACCGTCTGGCTAAGCTGCTGTAAAAAGTGAATTTCCCTCTCCCTGTGGGAGAGGGTTAGGGTGAGGGCATCAGACCGCGCTCACCCTCATCATGAACTCCCTTCATCTTCCCTGAGCAAACCTCACCGTTATTGTGATTATTTCTGTTGACGTCACGCCGCTTTTCCGTCATTTTTACATCTGGACGTCTAAACGTATAGAAGTTCACAACACAACAGACAATGACACGCGAAAGATAGAGGTAAGGTATGAGCTTTTTTCACGCCAACCAGCGGGAAGCACTGAATCAGAGCCTGGCCGAAGTAAACGGCCAGATTAACGTCTCTTTTGAATTTTTCCCGCCGCGCACCAGTGAAATGGAGCAAACCCTGTGGAACTCTATCGATCGCCTGAGCAGCCTGAAGCCGAAGTTTGTCTCCGTGACCTACGGCGCCAACTCCGGCGAGCGCGACCGCACGCACAGCATTATTAAAGGCATCAAAGATCGTACCGGTCTGGAAGCAGCGCCGCATCTGACCTGTATTGACGCCACCCGCGATGAGCTGCGCGCCATTGCCCAGGACTACTGGAACAACGGGATTCGCCATATCGTTGCCCTGCGTGGCGATCTGCCGCCGGGAAGCGGCAAGCCGGACATGTACGCTACCGATCTGGTCGCGCTGCTGAAAGACGTTGCTGATTTTGATATCTCCGTGGCCGCCTACCCTGAAGTCCACCCGGAAGCGAAAAGCGCCCAGGCGGATTTGCTTAACCTGAAGCGTAAGGTGGAGGCCGGTGCCAACCGCGCCATCACCCAGTTCTTCTTTGACGTGGAAAGCTATCTGCGCTTCCGCGACCGCTGCGTCTCGGCAGGTATCGACGTCGAAATTATCCCGGGCATTCTGCCAGTCTCTAACTTCAAACAGGCGAAGAAGTTCGCCGATATGACCAACGTTCGCATTCCGCTGTGGATGTCCAAAATGTACGAAGGGCTGGACGATGACGCGGAAACCCGCAAGCTGGTGGGGGCCAATATCGCGATGGACATGGTGAAGATCTTAAGCCGCGAAGGGGTGAAGGACTTCCACTTCTACACGCTTAACCGCGCGGAGATGAGCTACGCCATTTGTCATACGCTGGGCGTTCGTCCGGCGTAATCAGCAAAAAGCCCTCATAAAGTGAGGGCTTTTTAATCATATAAAAAGTTAAAAGGTATTAACTATCGAATCTGTGGATTAATTCAACTATATCTTATTGCTAGTGGTGTATATCGTAACGGTATCACTGTAAAGGGAGCATAGCGATGAGCACGTCAGACGAGACCAATAACGCGGCATCCGCCGGCAAATGTCCGTTCCATCAGGGCGGCGTCGATCACAGCGCGGGCGCAGGTACCGGCAGCAAAGAGTGGTGGCCTAAACAACTCCGCATCGATCTTCTAAACCAACATTCCAACCGTTCGAACCCTCTGGGTGAAGACTTCGACTACCGCAAAGAATTCAGCAAGCTCGACTATTCCGCCCTCAAGGGCGATCTCAAAGCCCTGTTAACCGATTCTCAACCCTGGTGGCCTGCCGACTGGGGCAGCTACGCGGGTCTGTTTATTCGCATGGCCTGGCACGGTGCCGGTACTTACCGCTCCGTTGACGGACGCGGCGGCGCCGGACGCGGCCAACAGCGCTTTGCGCCGCTGAACTCCTGGCCGGATAACGTCAGCCTGGATAAAGCGCGCCGCCTGCTGTGGCCAATCAAGCAAAAATACGGACAAAAAATCTCCTGGGCCGACCTGTTTATCCTCGCGGGTAACGTGGCGCTGGAGAACTCCGGCTTCCGCACCTTTGGTTTTGGCGCCGGTCGTGAAGACGTCTGGGAACCGGATCTGGACGTGAACTGGGGTGATGAAAAAGCCTGGCTGACCCACCGTGACCCGGAAGCACTGGCGAAGCGCCCACTGGCGGCCACCGAAATGGGGCTGATTTACGTGAACCCGGAAGGGCCAAACGCCAGCGGTGAACCGCTGTCTGCTGCGGCGGCAATCCGCGCCACCTTTGGCAACATGGGTATGAACGACGAAGAGACCGTCGCGCTGATTGCCGGCGGCCATACGCTCGGTAAAACCCACGGCGCGGGTGAAGCCACGCACGTAGGTACCGATCCGGAAGCCTCGCCGATTGAAGCGCAGGGCTTAGGCTGGGCCAGCACGCACGGCACCGGTATTGGCGCTGACGCCATCACCTCCGGGCTGGAAGTCATCTGGTCGCAAACTCCGACCCAGTGGAGCAACTACTTCTTCGAGAACCTGTTCAAATACGAATGGGTGCAGACCCGCAGCCCGGCAGGTGCGATTCAGTTTGAAGCCGTGGATGCGCCGGAAATCATGCCAGACCCGTTTGACCCGTCGAAAAAACGTAAGCCAACCATGCTGGTCACCGACCTGACGCTGCGTTTCGACCCGGAATTCGAGAAAATTTCCCGTCGCTTCCTGAACGATCCGCAGGCCTTTAACGAAGCCTTCGCGCGCGCGTGGTTCAAACTGACCCACCGTGATATGGGGCCAAAAGCGCGGTACATCGGCCCGGAAGTGCCGAAAGAAGATCTGATTTGGCAGGATCCGCTGCCTCAGCCGGTGTTCCACCCGACGCAGGAAGACATTGAAAGCCTGAAAGCGGAAATCGCGGCCTCTGGCCTCTCCGTGAGCGAGCTGGTTTCCGTGGCATGGGCGTCTGCATCGACCTTCCGCGGCGGCGACAAGCGCGGCGGCGCCAACGGCGCGCGTCTGGCGCTGGCGCCTCAGCGCGACTGGGATGTGAACGCCGCGGCGGTACGTGCGTTACCGGCTCTGGAAGCTATTCAGCGCACCACCAATAAAGCCTCGCTGGCGGATATCATCGTGCTGGCGGGCGTTGTGGGCGTTGAGCAGGCGGCGAAAGCCGCGGGCGTTTACGTCAACGTGCCGTTCACGCCGGGCCGTGTGGATGCACGTCAGGATCAGACGGATATCGAGATGTTTAACCTGCTCGAACCGATTGCCGACGGCTTCCGCAACTACCGTGCGCAGGTGGATGTGTCCACGACGGAATCATTGCTGATTGATAAGGCCCAGCAGCTGACCCTGACCGCACCTGAGCTGACGGTGCTGATCGGCGGCCTGCGCGTGCTGGGCACGAACTTTGATGGCAGTAAGAACGGAGTATTCACCAACCGCGAGGGCGTGCTGAGCAACGACTTCTTCGTGAACCTGCTGGATATGAATACCCAGTGGAAAGCGACCGACGATTCAAACGAGCTGTTTGCCGGTAGCGATCGCGCCAGCGGTGAAGTGAAATACACCGCGACCCGCGCCGACCTGGTCTTCGGTTCGAACGCCGTCCTGCGTGCGCTGGCCGAGGTTTACGCCAGCAGCGATGCGCACGAGAAGTTTGTCCGTGACTTCGTTGCCGCATGGGCGAAAGTGATGGATTTGGATCGGTTTGACGTGAAGTAGCCATTGTGCCGGGTGGCGGCTACGCCTTACCCGGCCTACAAATTAAAGTGCCATGTAGGCCGGGTAAGCGCAGCGCCACCCGGCTTTTTTATTACTCCCACTCCTGCAGGAATCGCTGTCCATACTGGTCTGCCACCAGCAGCGCCGCATACACCTGATCCGGCGTGACGCCCCCCGGCATGTTGTGGATCGTTTCTCCTTCCGCACAAGAGGCTTCGGCAATCAGACGCATTTTGGCCGGAATATCCTCTTTGATGTTCAGCTGTGCCAGGGTGATCGGCAGCCCTACGCTGTGGCAAAGCGCCGCGACGGTCTCAATTTCTTCTACCGGCGCGTTTTCCAGCACCAGCTGCGTCAGCGTACCAAACGCCACTTTTTCCCCATGATAGAAGTGATGCGCGTCCGGCACCGCCGTCATGCCGTTATGAATAGCGTGTGCAGCCGCCAGCCCGCCACTTTCAAAGCCGACGCCGCTGAGATAGGTGTTGGCTTCGATAATGCGTTCCAGCGCAGGCGTTACCACATGCTGTTCCGCCGCCAGCATCGCTTTTTCACCCTCTTCAACCAGCGTGTTGTAGCACAGCTCGGCGAGCGCTAATGCCGCCTGTGTGCATTTACCCCCGGCCATGGTGGTCGCGCCGCTGCGCGAGCAGGCGCGTGCTTCAAACCAGGTCGCCAGCGCGTCGCCAATCCCGGCGGCCAGCAGACGTGCAGGCGCACCTGCTACCACTTTCGTATCCACAATGACCATGTTCGGGTTGTGCGGCAGCATCAGGTAGCGATCGAACTCGCCGCTGTCGGTGTAAATAACGGAAAGGGCGCTGCACGGCGCGTCGGTGGAAGCGATAGTCGGCGCAATGGCGACCGGTACGTCCATAAAGTGAGCCAGCGCTTTCGCGGTATCAAGCGTTTTACCGCCACCAATCCCCAGTACTGCCAGGCAGTCGGCGCTGTCGGCCAACTTTTTCAGACGATCGATTTCATTTTGCGAACATTCGCCGCCAAACGGCGCGATTTCGGCATGCAGTTCGGCTTTTTTAAAACTCTGGCGCAGGGTGTCTTCGGCAAAACCCAGCACAAACTTATCGCCGACGATCAGCCAGCGGTTTGCCAGGGGTTTCAGATAGTCGCCGAGACGGGTCAGCACATCCGCGCCCTGGATATATTTCCCCGGCGATTGAATGATACGGTCCATAACAGTTCTCCCTTAGAGATTGAGGTTACCAAACGCGTTTTTCCAGTCCTGCTCGAACTTTTCTATGGCCGACTCTACCGCTGGTGTACCGAGCATTTGTTGCGCTACGTCTAAGGGGATCGTGATTGCCTCGCATCCGGCCAGCAGGCACTCCAGCGCCTGACGCGGTGTTTTAAAGCTGGCAGCCAGCACCATGCTTTCCGGCGCATGCAGTTCAAGCAGGGACTGCAGCTCCTGTACCATGCCAATACCGTCGCCGCCCTGTGCGTCGACGCGGTTGACGTACGGCGCAACGTATTTCGCGCCCGCCAGCGCGGCCAGTAAACCCTGAGCGGCGCTGTAAACGGCGGTGCCCAGCGTGGTAATACCCTCTCTTTTCAGCCCTTTAATGGCGATAAGCCCCTGCGCGGTGACCGGAATTTTCACCACAATACCCGGGATGGCGTTACTCAGGCGTTTGGCCTCCGCCACCATGCCTTCGGCGTCGCGGCTCATGGTTTGAGCAAACAGCGTACCGTTCGGCCCGACGGCTTTTTGCAGCCGCGGCAGCACGTCCCAGATGGATTCACGGCTGGCGGCAATGATGCTTGGATTTGTGGTGACGCCCGCTATGGGAAAAATGCGCGCCAGGCGCTCAACTTCCGCCACGTTGGCGGTATCCAGGTACAGTTCCATTATTTTTCCTTAAGTCAGAAAGGTTGAATAAAGGATAAGGCCCGGCTGAGTGCGGCGGATACAGGTCAATTTTGCCAAATACTGGACAAATGTAATGTCCTTAGCGAAGTGCGATAGCGATCACAATGCTATTTTTTGGCGATAAGCTGGCTGTGATACTGGCGACGATATTCGGAAGGGGAACGCTCGGTGTGCTTGCGAAAGAGGCGACAAAAGTAGTTGCTGTCAGGAAATCCGCAGCGTGCGGCAATATCTTTAATTTTGAGATCGTAGCCTTTCAGCAGCTGGCGTGCATGTTCCAGCCGCGTTTGTGTCAGATACTCGTTGAACCCCACGTGGCCGATCTTCTGAAAGAGATGGGAAAGGTAGTTCGGCGAGATGTAGAACGCCTGTGCCACGGATTCGCGCGTTAACGAAGAGGCGTAATTTTCTTCGATATAGCTACGAACGGCTTCGAATAGCGCCCGGCTGCGGTTAGCGGTGTGGATGTCACTGCCAAGCAGATCCCGGCAGTGGCTGAGCAAGCTTAATACCACCAGCATGGCTGTGTCTTGCTCGTCTGGCTGCATCTGTAATTCGGTGAGCGCTTGCAGAAGAAAAGCACCCGTTCGCGGGCCACGCCGGGGAACCTGTAGCTGCTGCAAAAGCGCGTTGTCACGCTGTAAATCGAGAGTCAGCTGCTGCTTACCGAAATGTATGCTCAGGACGTTAGGCGCTGGAAGCGTGATGTGTCCAAAGGATGAAAATATCGCCTCACAAGGGGGAGCAAGGGTAATGACGAGGCAGGGAGATGTTCGGGGATGCTGTTCAGCCAGCGCTGAGAAATGAATCTGGCCCAGCGGTAACGTACGGTTCACCAGGTCAGCCAAAATTCGGGTGATATCGGAATACATGAGAAGACTACCGAAACGTGCCGGGCGGCGCTAAAAACGCCTGCCCGGCATAAAGCATTACCCAGTGTTACGCATACCCGCCGCAACGCCCGCAATCGTCACCATCAGCGCCTGTTCAACGCGAGGATCCGGCTCTTTACCTTCCTCTTCCGCCAGGCGGGAACGGTGCAGCAGTTCAGCCTGTAAAACGTTCAGCGGGTCGGTGTAGATGTTACGCAGCTGGATAGACTCGGCAATCCACGGTAGGTCCGCCATCAGGTGCGAGTCGTTGGCGATGTCCAGCACCACTTTGATGTCGCCTTCCAGCAGTTCGCGCAGTTCTTTACCCAACGCCCACAGCTCTGGTTTCACCAGCCGCTGGTCGTAGTATTCCGCCAGCCACAGGTCGGCCTTCGAGAAGACCATCTCCAGCATGCCCAGACGGGTAGAGAAGAAGGGCCAGTCGCGGCACATGGTTTCCAGTTCGTTCTGTTTGCCGTCTTCCACCACTTTTTGCAGCGCGGCACCGGCACCCAGCCAGGCGGGCAGCATCAGGCGGTTCTGCGTCCAGGCGAAGATCCATGGAATGGCGCGCAGGGATTCAACGCCACCGGTCGGGCGACGCTTTGCAGGACGCGAGCCCAGCGGCAGTTTACCCAGCTCCTGCTCAGGCGTTGCTGAACGGAAGTAAGGCACGAAGTCTTTGTTTTCACGCACGTAGCCGCGGTACAGATCGCAGGAAATATCTGACAGCTCGTCCATGATGCGGCACCAGGATTCTTTTGGCTCCGGCGGTGGCAGCAGGTTCGCTTCCAGGATCGCGCTGGTATAGAGCGACAGGCTGCTGATGGTCACTTCCGGCAGGCCGTACTTGAAGCGGATCATCTCGCCCTGCTCGGTCACGCGCAGGCCGCCTTTCAGGCTTCCCGGCGGCTGTGACAGCAGTGCTGCGTGAGCAGGTGCGCCACCGCGGCCAATGGAGCCTCCGCGACCGTGGAACAGGGTCAGCTCAATACCGGCTTTCTCGCAGGTTTTGATCAGCGCATCCTGAGCCTGATACTGCGCCCAGGACGCCGCCATCACGCCCGCATCTTTCGCGGAGTCGGAATAGCCAATCATCACCATCTGCTTGCCCTGAATAAAGCCGCGATACCAGTCGATGTTAAGCAGCTGGGTCATGACGTCGTTGGCGTTGTTCAGGTCGTCGAGGGTCTCAAACAGCGGGGCGACTGGCAGGGCGTAGTCGATACCCGCTTCTTTCAGCAGAAGATGAACACCCAGCACGTCGGACGGGGTTTTCGCCATAGAGATCACGTAGGCGGCCACCGATCCTTTCGGCGCATCGACGATCGCTTTACAGGTGTTGAGCACCTCGCGGGTGTCGTTGCTTGGCTCCCAGTTGCGCGGCAGCAGAGGGCGCTTGGAGTTCAATTCGCGGATCAGGAACGCCTGCTTGTCGGCTTCTGACCAGCTTTCATAGTCGCCGATGCCGAGATAGCGGGTCAGCTCGCCCAGCGCTTCAGTATGGCGGGTACTTTCCTGACGCACGTCGATACGCACCAGCGGTACGCCGAAACACTTCACGCGGCGCAGGGTATCAAGCAGTTCGCCGTTGGCGATGATGCCCATCCCACAGGCCTGGAGTGATTTATAGCAGGCGTACAGCGGCTCCCAGAGCTGTTCGTTCTGGCTCAGCAGACCTTCCGGCTTCGGCAGGCGCTGGCCTTTAAGGCGCGCTTCCAGCCACGCCTGGGTGGCCATCAGCTGACCGCGCAGCTTTTTCATCAGGAAACGGTACGGCTCGCTGGCGCCTTCTTCACCGGCCAGCGCGCGCAGTTCCGGCGTCGCTTCAACCATCGACAGCTCGGAGATCAGCACCTGAATATCCTTCAGGAACAGGTCGGTCGCTTTCCAGCGGCTCAGCAGCAGAACGTGACGGGTGATTTCCGCGGTCACGTTCGGGTTGCCGTCGCGGTCACCTCCCATCCAGGAGGTGAAACGAACCGGAACGAAATCGACCGGCAGGCGGTAGCCGAGGTTTTCTTCCAGCTGTTCGTTCAGCTCGCGCAGGTAGTTTGGTACCCCTTCCCACAGGCTGTTTTCCACCACCGCAAAGCCCCATTTGGCTTCGTCGACCGGGCTTGGGCGATGCTTACGAATTTCATCGGTATGCCAGGACTGGGCAATCAGCTGGCGCAGACGGCGCATCAGCTGGTTGCGCTCGTAGTCGGCAATGTCTTTGTTATCCAGCTGCTTCAGGCAGCTGTTTACTTCCACCATCTTGTGGATCAGCGTACGACGGGTGATTTCGGTTGGGTGTGCGGTCAGCACCAGCTCCAGCGAAAGGGACTCCACCGCTTTTTTGATGGTGGCTTCGTTGAGGTCTGGCTGGTCTTTCAGTTTACGAAGGGTGCGGGCAATGACTTCCGGGTTGCTGGCCGCTTCGCCGTTTGGCGAAATGCTGTGGTATTGCTCAGCGGTGTTTGCCAGGTTCAGGAACTGGCTGAAGGCGCGGGCAACGGGCAGCAGCTCATCGTTAGAGAGGTTCTGCAAGGTGGTGAGCAGCTCCTGACGACTGGCCTCGTTACCGGCACGGGAAGATTTAGACAGCTTGCGGATGGTTTCAACGCGGTCGAGGATGTTCTCCCCCAGCGCGTCTTTGATGGTATCTCCAAGCACTTTGCCGAGCATGCTGACATTACTACGCAACGCGGAATATTGTTCGTTCATAAAAACCCAGTCACCCCATCATTTTTGTTTATGCCCAGGCGAAAATCTTCTGGACATTATTTTGTCATCTCCCTTTATAAAGCCACGTAAAACCCCCGTCGTCAATTGCTGCGAAAACGGTTCAGCAAACGAATAAATGCGGGCAATTTACGAAATTTAATTCGCATTGCGTCAGATAAGAGATGCTTATGGAAATGTGACGGTGATCATGCGATTTGTTGCCCTCACCCTAACCCTCTCCCACGAGGAGAGGGGACTTTTCGGTGCGGTTTTAATGCCAGCAGAAGTGATGCACAACCTGGGTAATGAGCTCGCGGGTGGGCTTGATGAAGCGGGTTTCCAGATATTCATCCGGCTGGTGGGCCTGATTAATGGAGCCAGGGCCGAGGACCAGCGTCGGGCAAAGCGTTTGAATAAAAGGCGCTTCGGTGCAGTAGTTCACCACGTCGGTTTTCTCGCCGAGCAGTTTTTCCACCACCTGAACCAGCTGGTGGTCTGGCGGGCATTCGTAGCCCGGGATTGGCGGATGCAGTTCGGAGACCGTCAGGCGTCCCGGCCAGCGCTCGCTCACCGGGGCCAGCGCTTCATTCAGCAGGCCATCCAGATCGCTCAGCGTCATGCCCGGCAGCGGACGGATATCCATATGCAGTTCGCAGCAGGCGCAGATGCGGTTGGACGCATCGCCGCCGTGCAGGCTACCGAGGTTCAGCGTCGGATACGGCACGGTGAATGCCTCGTAGTGATACCGCTCTTTCAGATCGTCGCGCAGGGTCATAATGCGGCCAATGGCGTCGTGCATCAGCTCAATGGCGTTCACGCCGCGCGCCGGATCGCTGGAGTGGCCGGACTGGCCCAGCACGCGCACCGCGGTAGAAATATGGCCTTTGTGCGCACGAATCGGCTGCAGAGAGGTCGGTTCACCGATGATCGCGCAGTCCGGACGAATCGACGTGTTTTCAGAGAAATAACGTGCGCCCGCCATGCTGGTCTCTTCATCGGCGGTTGCCAGAATGTAGAGCGGTTTTTTCAGCTTCGTCACGTCCACGTCACGCAGCGCGTCGAGGATAAAGGCGAAGAAGCCTTTCATGTCGGCGGTGCCCAGACCGTAGAGCTTGTTGTCATGCTCGGTCAGGGTGAACGGATCGCGCGTCCAGCGGCCATCGTCAAACGGTACGGTGTCGGTATGGCCGGCCAGCAGCAGGCCGCCCGCGCCGGTTCCGGTGCTGGCGAGCAGGTTAAATTTGTGGCGTGTTCCGGGGACGGGCTGAACCTCAACGTTAAACCCAAGATCGCTAAACCAACCCGCCAGCAGATTGATTAAAGACTCATTGCTCTGATCCAGCGCTTCTTCGGTCGCACTGATGGACGGTGTGGCAATCAGGGCGCGGTAGATCTCGATAAATGGCGGTAAGTTCATTTTCATTGTTGACACACCTTAGGTCGTGATAGTATCAATATTCATGCAATAAATGTGAATAAAAATACATTAACGTTGAGCATAAAGGAACCCGATGTTGAATACGCTGATTGTAGGCGCTAGCGGTTATGCGGGCGCAGAGCTTGTAAGCTACGTAAATCGCCACCCTCATATGACCATAACCGCTTTGACCGTGTCAGCGCAAAGCAATGATGCAGGAAAGTTAATTTCCGATTTGCATCCGCAGCTTAAGGGCATGGTCGATCTGCCGCTGCAGCCGATGTCTGACATCAGCGAGTTTACCGACGGCGTCGACGTGGTGTTTTTAGCCACCGCGCACGAGGTCAGCCACGACCTTGCGCCGCAGTTCCTGGCGGCCGGCTGCGTGGTGTTTGACCTCTCCGGCGCGTTCCGCGTTAACGACGGCGCGTTCTACGAAAAATATTACGGCTTCACTCATCAGCATCCGGATCTGCTTGAAAAAGCGGTGTACGGCCTGGCGGAGTGGAGTGCGGATAAACTGAAAGAAGCGGACCTGATTGCCGTTCCGGGCTGCTACCCGACGGCGGCGCAGCTCTCCCTGAAGCCGCTGATCGACGCGGGTCTGCTGGATCTGAGCCAGTGGCCGGTGATCAACGCCACCAGCGGCGTGAGCGGTGCGGGGCGCAAGGCCGCTATCTCCAACAGCTTCTGCGAAGTGAGCCTTCAGCCGTATGGCGTGTTTAATCACCGCCATCACCCTGAAATCACCACCCATCTGGGCGCGGAGGTGATTTTTACCCCGCACCTGGGCAGCTTCCCGCGCGGGATCCTCGAAACCATCACCTGTCGCCTGAAGTCGGGCGTGACGAAAGAGCAGGTGAGCGAGGCTTTCACGCAGGCGTATGCGGATAAACCGCTGGTGCGTCTGTACGACAAAGGCGTGCCGGCGCTCAAAAACGTGGTTGGCCTGCCGTTCTGCGATATCGGCTTTGCCGTACAGGGCGAGCATCTGATTGTGGTCGCCGCAGAAGATAACTTACTCAAAGGCGCTGCCGCACAGGCAATGCAGTGTGCAAATATTCGTTTCGGCTTCCCTGAAACGCAGGCTCTTATTTAAGGTGTGATGATGAACCCATTAATTATCAAACTCGGTGGTGTACTGCTGGACAGCGAAGAAGCGCTGGAGCGCCTGTTTACCGCGCTGGTGAACTATCGCGAATCGCACCAGCGTCCGCTGGTGATTGTGCACGGCGGCGGCTGCGTGGTGGATGAGCTGATGAAAGGGCTGAATCTGCCGGTGAAAAAGAAAAATGGCTTGCGCGTCACGCCTGCTGACCAGATTGACATCATTACCGGCGCGCTGGCGGGCACGGCGAACAAAACGCTGCTGGCATGGGCGAAGAAACACCATATTGCGTCCGTTGGCCTCTACCTGGGCGACGGTGACAGCGTAAAAGTGACCCAGCTCGACGAAGAGCTCGGCCATGTTGGACTGGCGCAGCCAGGTTCGCCTAAGCTGATTAACACCCTGCTGGAAGGCGGTTTCCTGCCGGTGGTGAGCTCTATCGGCGTGACCGAAGAGGGCGAGCTGATGAACGTTAACGCGGACCAGGCGGCAACCGCGCTGGCGGCCACGCTGGGCGCAGACCTGATCCTGCTCTCCGACGTGAGCGGCATTCTCGACGGTAAAGGCCAGCGCATAGCGGAAATGACCGCCGCCAAAGCCGAGCAGCTGATCGCTCAGGGCATTATTACCGACGGCATGATCGTCAAAGTGAACGCCGCGCTGGATGCGGCGCGCACGCTGGGCCGCCCGGTGGATATCGCCTCCTGGCGTCACGCGGAGCAGCTCCCGGCGCTGTTTAACGGCACGCCGATTGGCACGCGTATTCTGGCGTAAGTTTTTAGTGAATGACCGTAGGCCGGGGTAAGCGAAGCGCACCCGGCGGAACTAACAAATAAAGGAACGATGTTATGGCACTTTGGGGTGGGCGTTTTACACAGGCAGCGGATCAACGGTTCAAACAGTTCAACGACTCTTTGCGCTTCGACTACCGCCTGGCCGAACAGGATATTGTCGGCTCTGTGGCCTGGTCCAAAGCGCTGGTGACCGTTGGCGTACTGACCGCAGACGAACAGCAGCAGCTGGAAGAGGCGCTGAACAACCTGCTGGAAGAGGTGCGTCTGGATCCGCAGCAAATCCTGCAGAGCGATGCCGAAGATATTCACAGCTGGGTGGAAGGCAAGCTGATCGACAAAGTCGGTCAGCTGGGTAAAAAGCTGCACACCGGCCGTAGCCGTAACGACCAGGTCGCCACCGACCTGAAGCTGTGGTGTAAAGAGACCGTTGGCGAACTGCTGGCGGCCAACCGTCAGCTTCAAAGTGCGCTGGTAGAGACCGCGCAGAACAATCAGGACGCGGTGATGCCGGGTTATACCCACCTGCAGCGCGCGCAGCCGGTGACCTTTGCGCACTGGTGTCTGGCCTACGTTGAGATGCTGGCGCGTGACGAAAGCCGTCTTCAGGATACCCTGAAGCGTCTGGACGTCAGCCCGCTGGGCAGCGGCGCGCTGGCCGGTACGGCGTATGAAATCGACCGCGAGCAGCTGGCAGGATGGCTGGGCTTTGCTTCCGCCACCCGCAACAGCCTGGACAGCGTATCTGACCGTGACCACGTGCTGGAGCTGCTCTCCAATGCCTCTATCGGGATGGTGCATCTTTCGCGCTTTGCCGAAGACCTGATCTTCTTTAACTCCGGTGAAGCGGGCTTCGTTGAGCTGTCCGACCGCGTGACCTCAGGCTCATCCCTGATGCCGCAGAAGAAAAACCCGGACGCGCTGGAGCTGATCCGCGGCAAGTGCGGTCGCGTGCAGGGCGCGCTGACCGGCATGATGATGACCCTGAAAGGGCTGCCGCTGGCGTACAACAAAGATATGCAGGAAGACAAAGAAGGGCTGTTCGACGCGCTCGACACCTGGCTTGACTGCCTGCACATGGGCGCGCTGGTGCTGGACGGCATTCAGGTGAAACGTCCGCGCTGCCAGGAAGCGGCACAGCAGGGCTATGCCAACTCTACTGAACTGGCGGACTACCTTGTCGCGAAGGGCGTACCGTTCCGTGAAGCGCACCATATTGTGGGCGAAGCGGTGGTGGAAGCGATTCGTCAGGGTAAACCGCTGGAAGATCTGGCGCTTGCCGACCTGCAAAAATTCAGCGCGGCGATCGGGGAGGATGTGTACCCGATTCTGGCGCTGCAGTCCTGCCTGGATAAGCGTGCGGCGAAAGGCGGCGTGTCGCCGAAGCAGGTGGCGCAGGCAATTGCGGATGCGAAAAACCGGCTGGTTTGAACCGTGCGGGCTGGTGCCCTCACCCCGGCCCTCTCCCACAGGGAGAGGGAGAAAAACGGAGCCTGGCTTAGCGCCAGGCTTTTTTACGCAAAAAAAAAGCGGACCACGGGGTCCGCAAAAGTTCACGTTGGCTTTAGTTGTTCGAGTTTTGAGAGAAACTCGCTGACGGTGCGGGGACGTCAAGGGTCAAACACGGCCGCCTCGTCTATGTGGCGTATTATTCAACAGAATGCTTGATAGGGATAATCGTTCATTGCTATGCTATCTATCGCCATGAACTATCGTGGCGACGGAGGATGAATAATGAATATTCGTGATCTTGAATACCTGGTAGCGTTAGCCGAGCATCGTCACTTTCGCCGCGCGGCAGATTCCTGCCACGTCAGCCAGCCGACGCTGAGCGGGCAGATCCGCAAGCTGGAAGACGAGCTGGGCGTGATGCTGCTGGAGCGCACCAGCCGTAAGGTGCTGTTCACCCAGGCCGGTCTTCTGCTGGTGGATCAGGCGCGCACCGTGCTGCGCGAGGTCAAAGTGCTCAAGGAAATGGCAAGCCAGCAGGGAGAGGCCATGTCCGGCCCGCTGCATATTGGCCTGATCCCAACCGTTGGCCCGTACCTGTTACCGCACATCATTCCGATGCTGCACCAGACGTTCCCGAAACTCGAAATGTACCTGCATGAAGCGCAAACCCATCAGCTGCTGGCGCAGCTGGACAGCGGCAAGCTCGACTGCGCCATTCTGGCGCTGGTAAAAGAGAGCGAAGCGTTTATTGAAGTACCGCTGTTCGATGAGCCGATGATGCTGGCGATCTATGAAGATCACCCGTGGGCGAACCGCGATCGCGTGCCGATGGCCGATCTGGCCGGTGAAAAGCTGCTGATGCTGGAAGACGGTCACTGCCTGCGCGATCAGGCGATGGGCTTCTGCTTCGAAGCGGGCGCTGACGAAGATACCCACTTCCGCGCAACCAGTCTGGAAACGCTGCGTAATATGGTGGCGGCGGGAAGCGGTATTACGTTGCTGCCTGCGCTGGCCGTGCCACGCGAGCGTAAGCGTGATGGCGTGGTGTACCTGCCGTGCATTAAGCCGGAGCCGCGTCGCACGATCGGCCTGGTGTATCGTCCGGGGTCACCGCTGCGCAGCCGCTATGAGCAGCTGGCAGAGGCCATCCGCGGTGCGATGGATGGCCATTTCGACAGCGCGTTAAAACAGGCGGTTTAAGCCGTTCAGCGCGGCTACCCGATAGGCTTCCGCCATGGTCGGGTAGTTAAAGGTGGTGTTAACGAAGTACTCAATGGTGTTACCACCACCTTTCTGCTCCATGATTGCCTGGCCGATATGAATGATTTCCGCCGCGCGTTCACCAAAGCAGTGAATCCCGAGGATCTCTTTCGTCTCGCGATGGAACAGAATTTTCAGCGTACCTACGCTCATCCCCACGATCTGCGCCCGCGCCAGATGTTTAAACTGGGCACGACCTACCTCGTAAGGCACCTTCATTGACGTCAGCTGCTGCTCGGTTTTTCCCACGGAACTGATTTCTGGAATGGTGTAGATCCCCGTCGGGATATCTTCGATCAGATGCGCCGTTGCTTCACCCTTCACCAGCGCCTGAGCGGCAATGCGGCCCTGATCGTAAGCGGCGGAGGCCAGGCTCGGGTAGCCAATTACGTCGCCCACCGCGTATACGTGCGGCAGCGCGGTCTGATACATGCTGTTGACCTTCAGCTGACCGCGGCTGTCTGTTTCAAGCCCGATATTTTCCAGCCGCAATGAATCGGTATTGCCGGTACGGCCGTTGGCGTACAGCAGGCAGTCGGCTTTCAGCTTCTTACCGGACTTCAGGTGCATGATCACACCGTCATCGCAGCCTTCTATTTTCTCGTACTCTTCGTTGTGGCGAATCACCACGCCGCTGTTCCAGAAGTGGTAGGAGAGGGAGTCTGACATCTCCTGATCGAGGAACGCCAGCAGACGGTCGCGGGTGTTAATCAGGTCAACTTTGACATCCATTCCGCGGAAGATCGACGCGTATTCGCAACCGATGACCCCTGCGCCATAGATAATGACGTGGCGGGGTTCATGGTGCAGGCTCAGAATGGAGTCGCTGTCGTAGACGCGCGGGTGTGAGAAGTCGACATCGGCCGGATGGTAAGGGCGTGAACCGCAGGCAATCACAAATTTTTCAGCGGTGATTGTCTCAATCGAACCGTCGTGGCATTCGAGTGCCAGGGTGTGTTCATCCACAAAATGCGCGTTGCCCTGCAGGATTTCACAATGGTTACGCTCATAAAAGCCCTGACGCATGCGCGTCTGCTGGTTAATGACGGTATCCGCGTGATTCAGGATGTCGGCAAAGGAGGAACGAAGAAGTCGGGAGTGGTCGCTGTAAAGAGGGTTCTGGTTAAATTCGATAATGCGGCTAACGGCGTGGCGGAGGGCTTTCGATGGGATGGTGCCCCAGTGGGTGCAACCGCCGCCGACATTATGGTAGCGCTCGATGACCGCTACTCTGGCTCCCTGTTTCACCAGACCCATAGCAGCACCTTCGCCGCCGGGGCCGGAACCAATAACTATTGCGTCGTAATCGTAGGAATGTGGCATGGCAAGGCTTACCTGTTCTTATACATAAAAGCAACAGAATCATAACATCATTGCCAGGGTAACCCAATTATCGTTGTGCTTTTTTCCGGCAGTGGAGCACAAACCGCACGTAAACAATCATTCACAAAGCTGAGCAAACAGATTAATTTTATTCTCTGGTATAGTGCCATCAGGCCTTTGGAAGGATTCAACTATCGTGATGGGCGTAAGAGCACAACAAAAAGAGAAAACCCGGCGTTCGCTGGTGGAAGCCGCATTCAGTCAACTGAGTGCTGAGCGGAGTTTTGCCAGTTTGAGCCTGCGCGAAGTCGCACGCGAGGCCGGGATTGCGCCAACGTCCTTCTATCGTCACTTCCGTGATGTGGATGAACTGGGCCTGACCATGGTCGACGAGAGCGGTTTGATGCTGCGCCAGCTGATGCGCCAGGCGCGTCAGCGTATCGCCAAAGGCGGCAGCGTGATCCGCACCTCCGTGTCGACGTTTATGGAATTTATCGGCAATAACCCCAACGCGTTTCGTCTGCTTCTGCGCGAGCGTTCGGGCACATCGGCAGCGTTTCGTGCCGCCGTCGCGCGGGAAATTCAGCACTTCATCGCGGAACTTGCCGACTATCTTGAACTCGAAAACCATATGCCGCGTGCCTTTACTGAAGCACAGGCCGAGGCGATGGTGACGATTGTGTTCAGCGCGGGTGCCGAAGCGCTGGACGTCAGCATTGAACAACGCAAGCAGCTTGAAGAGCGATTGGTATTGCAGCTCAGGATGATCTCCAAAGGCGCGTACTACTGGTATCGCCGTGAACAAGAGAAACTGGCACATCAAACCGAAGAGTGAAGGTGAGTAATGAAACAGTCAGGTCAGGATAAAGGGACGCTGTTGCTGGCATTGATCGCTGGCTTATCCATTAATGGCACGTTTGCCGCTATTTTTAGCTCCATCGTGCCATTTTCGATTTTCCCGCTTATTGCGCTGGTGCTGACGGTCTACTGCCTGCATCAGCGTTACCTGAACCGTACGATGCCGGTCGGGTTACCGGGGCTGGCCGCTGCCTGTTTTATTCTGGGCGTATTGCTGTATAGCACCGTGGTGCGCGCGGAGTATCCGGATATCGGCTCTAACTTCTTCCCTGCGGTACTGTCCGTGGCGCTGGTGTTCTGGATTGGCTCGCGCATGCGTAGCCGCAAGAGCCAACTGCCAGAGTAATGAGGTCTGAGTAGGGCAGGTAAGCGAAGCGCCACCTGCCAAAAACGCCGGCTAGTTACTTCGCCGTGAGCAGTACACCGCACTCCATATGGTGCGTATACGGGAACTGATCGAACAGCGCCAGACGTTCAACCTTGTGCGTCTGGCTTAATGTTTCCAGATTCTTGCACAGCGTCTCCGGGTTACAGGAGATGTACAAAATACGCGGGTACGCCTGCACCATCTTCTCGGTTTCGCTGTCCAGGCCGCTACGCGGCGGGTCGACAAAAATCGTCTCACACTGATAGCTCTTCAAATCGATCCCTTCCAGGCGGTTAAACTGGCGTACACCGTTCATGGCCTGGGTGAACTCTTCTGCCGCCATGCGAATGATCTGCACGTTATCGATATGGTTAGCGGCGATGTTGTACTGCGCGGCCGCTACCGACGGCTTGGCGATTTCCGTTGCCAGCACGCGTTCGAAGTTACGCGCCAGCGCCAGCGAGAAGTTGCCGTTACCGCAGTACAGCTCAAGCAGATCGCCCTTAGATCCTTCCGTCGCCTTCAGCGCCCACTCCAGCATCTGCACGTTCATCGCGGCATTCGGCTGGGTGAAGCTGTTCTCCACCTGACGGTAAACCATCTCTTTACCCGCCACCGGCAGACGCTCGTCGACGTAATCCTGATCCAGCATGATTTTGGTTTTGGTCGCGCGGCCAATCAGGTGCACGTTGATGTTCTGCGCACGCAGCGCATCGCGCAGGGCTTCGGCCTGCTCGCGCCATTCGTCGGTCAGCGCTTTGTGGTACAGCAGAGAGACAATCGCCTGATTGCTTTGCGTGGTCAGGTAGTCAATCTGGAACAGCTTGTTGCGCAGCACCGAATTGTTGCGCACGCCTTCAATGATCAGCGTCATCAGCTGGTTGATAAGCTCGCTCGCTGCCGGGAAACTGTCCACGCGAATGCGTGATTTGGTCTGCTGATCGAAAATGATGTGGTACAGGTCGTCGCCGTCATGCCAGATGCGGAACTCGGCGCGCATGCGGTAGTGGCTGACAGGGGAGCGGAACACCTCGGGAACGGGCGCGTTGAAAGGCGTCATCATACTTTGCAGGCGGACAACTTTCTCGGCCAGCTGCGCGTCGTACTGTTCTGTCGGGAGGTGTTCTGGGGTCATGATGCGTCCTGAGTGATAAAGAATTACGCGGGGATTGTAGGGATTGTTCAGGGGATGTCCAGATTTAATGGCCAATAGCTGTCTGGACATCTATACGTGTCTAATTGTAGCATTCTGTTTCCGGTCTCCTGAGAGTGAAAAGGGAATCCAGTGAAAATCTGGAGCTGACGCGCAGCGGTAAAGACTGGCGGGATGAGAGCTGTAGACACTGTGAAAATGGGAAGTCTTCATCCGTATAACGCCACCTAGCCCGAAGACCTGCCGGGATCACGTCGCATTTGGTTTCATCATCGCGTGCTATAGATGAGGCCTGCGGCATCCTTCTTATATTGTGGATGCTTTAACAATGATTAAAAAAGTATCGCTGTTGACGGCGCTGTCCGTCACGGCATTTTCGGGCTGGGCGCAGGATAGCGCTGACTCGTTGGTGGTGACGGCAAATCGTTTTGAACAACCTGAAAAAACTATTCTGGCAGCAACGTCGGTGGTTACGCGTGCCGATATTGACCGCTGGCAGTCAACCTCGGTGCTGGACGTTATGCGTCGCTTGCCCGGCGTGGACACGGCGCAAAATGGCGGGATGGGGCAACTCTCTTCTCTCTTTATCCGTGGCACCAACTCCAGCCACGTCCTGATTCTCGTTGACGGCATCCGCCTTAACCAGGCGGGCGTCACGGGGTCGTCCGATCTCAGCCAGTTCCCGATCTCCCTGGTGCAGCGTATCGAATATGTGCGTGGACCGCGTTCGGCGGTATACGGCTCGGATGCGATTGGCGGTGTAGTCAACATTATTACCACCCGCACGAAGGACGGTACGACGCTGAATGCCGGCGTAGGGTCGCACGGTTACCAGAATTATGGCGGCAGTACCCAGCAAACGCTGGGCGACAGCACGCGCGTCACGCTGGCGGGGGATTACACCTATACCAAAGGTTTCGATGTGGTTGCGGACGGCAACAATGGTGGCCTTGCCCAGACCGATCGCGACGGCTTTATGAATAAAACGCTCTACGGTGCGGTGGATCACGCATTCTCAGACCAGTGGAGCGGATTTGTTCGCGGCTTTGGCTACAGCAACCGTACGGCCTATGACGGTTATTACAGCTCATTTACCCCTGACGTTCTGGTCGATACCCGCCAGCTCTATAGCCAGACCTGGGACGCAGGATTACGCTTCAACGAGGATATATTCCATTCACAGCTGCTCACCAGCTATAGCCACAGCAAAGACTATAACTACGACCCTAATTTGGGCCGTTACGATTCGACTGTCACGCTGGATGAAATCAAACAGTACAACGTTCAGTGGCTCAACTCCGTTGATGTGGGGCACGGGAACATTGGTGCGGGCGTTGACTGGCAGAAGCAGAGCACCGAGCCGGGTACAAACTACGTGACCAACGGCTACGACCTGCGTAACACCGGCGTCTACCTGACCGGGCTGCAGCAGCTGGGCGATTTCACTCTGGAAGGGGCGGTTCGCAGCGATGACAACTCTCAGTTTGGTCGCCATGGCACCTGGCAAAGCAGTGCAGCGTGGGAGTTCGTGGACGGTTACCGCTTCATTGCTTCTTATGGTACGGCCTATAAGGCCCCGAATCTGGGTCAACTCTATGGCTTCTATGGCAATGACCATCTTGATCCAGAAGAGAGCAAGCAGTGGGAAGGGGCGTTTGAAGGCCTGACGGCAGGTGTGAGCTGGCGCGTGTCCGGCTATCGTAATGACGTTGATAATCTCATCGACTTCAATAATAACCTTCAGGAATATTACAACGTCGGTAAAGCACGCATTAAGGGTGTGGAAGCGACGGCGTCGTTTGATACAGGTCCGTTGACGCATACCGTTGGCTACGACTATGTGGATGCCCGCAATGCGGCGACCAACGAACTTCTGGACCGTCGTGCTAAGCAGCAGGTGAAATATCAGCTCGATACGCAGATCTATGATTTCGACTGGAGCCTGACGTATCACTATCTCGGCACGCGTTACGACACTGATTTTGGTTCTTATCCGTCAGAAAAAGTGAAAATGGGCGGTGTGAGCCTGTGGGATGTCGCAGTTTCATATCCGGTCACCTCACACCTCACAGTTCGTGGTAAAATAGCCAACCTGTTCGATAAAGATTACGAGACAGTTTATGGCTACCAAACTGCAGGACGGGAATACACCTTGTCTGGCAGCTACACCTTCTAATCCGCGCCCTACCGTGCTGGTGTTTGATTCCGGCGTCGGTGGGCTTTCGGTCTACGATGAGATTCGGCATCTCCTGCCGGATCTCCATTACATCTACGCCTTCGATAACGTCGCTTTTCCGTATGGGGAGAAGAGTGAGGACTTTATCGTTGAGCGCGTGGTTGAAATCGTCACCGCGGTACAAAAGCGCTATCCCCTTGCGCTGGCGGTCATTGCCTGTAATACGGCGAGCACCGTTTCTCTTCCCGCCCTGCGTGAAAAATTCCAGTTCCCGGTTGTGGGCGTTGTTCCTGCCATAAAGCCTGCCGCGCGCCTGACGGCGAACGGTATCGTGGGCTTGCTGGCCACGCGTGGCACGGTGAAGCGTCCTTATACCCGCGAGCTGATCGACCGTTTTGCTAACGAATGCCAGATTGCAATGCTTGGCTCCGCAGAGCTGGTGGAGATGGCGGAAGCGAAACTGCACGGCGAGACGGTATCGCTCGAAGAGCTGCGTCGTATTCTTCGTCCGTGGCTGCGGATGCCCGAACCACCGGATACGGTTGTGCTGGGCTGCACCCACTTCCCTCTCTTGCAGGAAGAGCTATTAGAAGTGCTTCCGGAGGGGACGCGGCTGGTGGATTCTGGTGCGGCGATCGCCCGTCGTACGGCCTGGCTGCTGGAGCATGAAGCGCCGGATGCGAAATCTACCGATGCAAATATCGCGTTTTGCATGGCTATCACGAAAGAGACTGAGCAACTTTTACCCGTTTTACGCCGTTATGGCTTTGAAACGCTCGAAAAACTGGCGCTGTAGCACGGTTTTGAGCAAAAAAGAGACGGTTGAAAGTTTTTTTTAAAAGAGGGGTTGTCAACGTCTGAGAACTCCCTATAATGCGCCTCCACTGACACGGAACAACGGCTTACAGGCCGCCGGGTTAGCGGGGTTCAGAGATGAACGCCAACAGAGAAAAGTGAAAATAATCGCTTGACTCTGAATGAGGAAAACGTAATATACGGGACCTCGCAACGGTGAGCTGAAAGCCGCGTTGCAACTGCTCTTTAACAATTTATCAGACAATCTGTGTGGGCACTCAAAGTGACATGGATTCTTAACGTCGCAAGACGAAAAATGAATACCAAGTCTCTGAGTGAACATACGTAATTCATTACGAAGTTTAATTCACGAGCATCAAACTTAAATTGAAGAGTTTGATCATGGCTCAGATTGAACGCTGGCGGCAGGCCTAACACATGCAAGTCGAACGGTAGCACAGAGAGCTTGCTCTCGGGTGACGAGTGGCGGACGGGTGAGTAATGTCTGGGAAACTGCCTGATGGAGGGGGATAACTACTGGAAACGGTAGCTAATACCGCATAATGTCGCAAGACCAAAGAGGGGGACCTTCGGGCCTCTTGCCATCAGATGTGCCCAGATGGGATTAGCTAGTAGGTGGGGTAACGGCTCACCTAGGCGACGATCCCTAGCTGGTCTGAGAGGATGACCAGCCACACTGGAACTGAGACACGGTCCAGACTCCTACGGGAGGCAGCAGTGGGGAATATTGCACAATGGGCGCAAGCCTGATGCAGCCATGCCGCGTGTATGAAGAAGGCCTTCGGGTTGTAAAGTACTTTCAGCGGGGAGGAAGGTGTTGAGGTTAATAACCTCAGCAATTGACGTTACCCGCAGAAGAAGCACCGGCTAACTCCGTGCCAGCAGCCGCGGTAATACGGAGGGTGCAAGCGTTAATCGGAATTACTGGGCGTAAAGCGCACGCAGGCGGTCTGTCAAGTCGGATGTGAAATCCCCGGGCTCAACCTGGGAACTGCATTCGAAACTGGCAGGCTAGAGTCTTGTAGAGGGGGGTAGAATTCCAGGTGTAGCGGTGAAATGCGTAGAGATCTGGAGGAATACCGGTGGCGAAGGCGGCCCCCTGGACAAAGACTGACGCTCAGGTGCGAAAGCGTGGGGAGCAAACAGGATTAGATACCCTGGTAGTCCACGCCGTAAACGATGTCGACTTGGAGGTTGTGCCCTTGAGGCGTGGCTTCCGGAGCTAACGCGTTAAGTCGACCGCCTGGGGAGTACGGCCGCAAGGTTAAAACTCAAATGAATTGACGGGGGCCCGCACAAGCGGTGGAGCATGTGGTTTAATTCGATGCAACGCGAAGAACCTTACCTACTCTTGACATCCAGAGAACTTAGCAGAGATGCTTTGGTGCCTTCGGGAACTCTGAGACAGGTGCTGCATGGCTGTCGTCAGCTCGTGTTGTGAAATGTTGGGTTAAGTCCCGCAACGAGCGCAACCCTTATCCTTTGTTGCCAGCGGTTAGGCCGGGAACTCAAAGGAGACTGCCAGTGATAAACTGGAGGAAGGTGGGGATGACGTCAAGTCATCATGGCCCTTACGAGTAGGGCTACACACGTGCTACAATGGCGCATACAAAGAGAAGCGACCTCGCGAGAGCAAGCGGACCTCATAAAGTGCGTCGTAGTCCGGATTGGAGTCTGCAACTCGACTCCATGAAGTCGGAATCGCTAGTAATCGTGGATCAGAATGCCACGGTGAATACGTTCCCGGGCCTTGTACACACCGCCCGTCACACCATGGGAGTGGGTTGCAAAAGAAGTAGGTAGCTTAACCTTCGGGAGGGCGCTTACCACTTTGTGATTCATGACTGGGGTGAAGTCGTAACAAGGTAACCGTAGGGGAACCTGCGGTTGGATCACCTCCTTACCTTAAAGAACCTGCCTTTGTAGTGCTCACACAGATTGTCTGATGAAAAACAGCAGTAAAAAACCTCTACAGGCTTGTAGCTCAGGTGGTTAGAGCGCACCCCTGATAAGGGTGAGGTCGGTGGTTCAAGTCCACTCAGGCCTACCAAATTTGCGAAGCAAATTTGAAGAGGTTGGCAAAACGATGGGGCTATAGCTCAGCTGGGAGAGCGCCTGCTTTGCACGCAGGAGGTCTGCGGTTCGATCCCGCATAGCTCCACCATCTTTTACTGCGAACACAAGAAAACTTCAGAGTGAACCTGAAAAGGTGCACTGCGAAGTTTTGCTCTTTAAAAATCTGGATCAAGCTGAAAATTGAAACGACACATCTTTAAGGTGTGTTCGAGTCTCTCAAATTTTCGCAATCAGAAGTGAAACATCTTCGGGTTGTGAGGTTAAGCGACTAAGCGTACACGGTGGATGCCCTGGCAGTCAGAGGCGATGAAGGACGTGCTAATCTGCGAAAAGCGACGGCGAGGTGATATGAACCTTTGACCCGTCGATGTCCGAATGGGGAAACCCAGTGTGTTTCGACACACTATCGTTAACTGAATACATAGGTTAACGAGGCGAACCGGGGGAACTGAAACATCTAAGTACCCCGAGGAAAAGAAATCAACCGAGATTCCCCCAGTAGCGGCGAGCGAACGGGGAGCAGCCCGGAGTCTGAATCAGCTTGTGTGTTAGTGGAAGCGTCTGGAAAGTCGCACGGTACAGGGTGACAGTCCCGTACACGAAAATGCACAGGTTGTGAACTCGAAGAGTAGGGCGGGACACGTGGTATCCTGTCTGAATATGGGGGGACCATCCTCCAAGGCTAAATACTCCTGACTGACCGATAGTGAACCAGTACCGTGAGGGAAAGGCGAAAAGAACCCCGGCGAGGGGAGTGAAAAAGAACCTGAAACCGTGTACGTACAAGCAGTGGGAGCACCTTCGGGTGTGACTGCGTACCTTTTGTATAATGGGTCAGCGACTTATATTCTGTAGCAAGGTTAACCGTATAGGGGAGCCGCAGGGAAACCGAGTCTTAACTGGGCGTTAAGTTGCAGGGTATAGACCCGAAACCCGGTGATCTAGCCATGGGCAGGTTGAAGGTTGGGTAACACTAACTGGAGGACCGAACCGACTAATGTTGAAAAATTAGCGGATGACCTGTGGCTGGGGGTGAAAGGCCAATCAAACCGGGAGATAGCTGGTTCTCCCCGAAAGCTATTTAGGTAGCGCCTCGTGAACTCATCTTCGGGGGTAGAGCACTGTTTCGGCTAGGGGGCCATCCCGGCTTACCAACCCGATGCAAACTACGAATACCGAAGAATGTTATCACGGGAGACACACGGCGGGTGCTAACGTCCGTCGTGAAGAGGGAAACAACCCAGACCGCCAGCTAAGGTCCCAAAGTCATGGTTAAGTGGGAAACGATGTGGGAAGGCACAGACAGCCAGGATGTTGGCTTAGAAGCAGCCATCATTTAAAGAAAGCGTAATAGCTCACTGGTCGAGTCGGCCTGCGCGGAAGATGTAACGGGGCTAAACCATGCACCGAAGCTGCGGCAGCGACACTATGTGTTGTTGGGTAGGGGAGCGTTCTGTAAGCCGTTGAAGGTGTGCTGTGAGGCATGCTGGAGGTATCAGAAGTGCGAATGCTGACATAAGTAACGATAAAGCGGGTGAAAAGCCCGCTCGCCGGAAGACCAAGGGTTCCTGTCCAACGTTAATCGGGGCAGGGTGAGTCGACCCCTAAGGCGAGGCCGAAAGGCGTAGTCGATGGGAAACAGGTTAATATTCCTGTACTTGGTGTTACTGCGAAGGGGGGACGGAGAAGGCTATGTCAGCCGGGCGACGGTTGTCCCGGTTTAAGCGTGTAGGTGTGTGTTCCAGGCAAATCCGGTTCACTTTAACACTGAGGCGTGATGACGAGGCACTACGGTGCTGAAGTGATAAATGCCCTGCTTCCAGGAAAAGCCTCTAAGCATCAGGTAACACGAAATCGTACCCCAAACCGACACAGGTGGTCAGGTAGAGAATACCAAGGCGCTTGAGAGAACTCGGGTGAAGGAACTAGGCAAAATGGTGCCGTAACTTCGGGAGAAGGCACGCTGATATGTAGGTGAAGTCCCTGCGGACGGAGCTGAAATCAGTCGAAGATACCAGCTGGCTGCAACTGTTTATTAAAAACACAGCACTGTGCAAACACGAAAGTGGACGTATACGGTGTGACGCCTGCCCGGTGCCGGAAGGTTAATTGATGGGGTTAGCGGCAACGCGAAGCTCTTGATCGAAGCCCCGGTAAACGGCGGCCGTAACTATAACGGTCCTAAGGTAGCGAAATTCCTTGTCGGGTAAGTTCCGACCTGCACGAATGGCGTAATGATGGCCAGGCTGTCTCCACCCGAGACTCAGTGAAATTGAACTCGCTGTGAAGATGCAGTGTACCCGCGGCAAGACGGAAAGACCCCGTGAACCTTTACTATAGCTTGACACTGAACACTGGTCCTTGATGTGTAGGATAGGTGGGAGGCTTTGAAGCGTGGACGCCAGTCTGCGTGGAGCCGTCCTTGAAATACCACCCTTTAATGGCTGGTGTTCTAACGTGGACCCGTAATCCGGGTTGCGGACAGTGTCTGGTGGGTAGTTTGACTGGGGCGGTCTCCTCCCAAAGAGTAACGGAGGAGCACGAAGGTTAGCTAATCCTGGTCGGACATCAGGAGGTTAGTGCAATGGCATAAGCTAGCTTGACTGCGAGAGTGACGGCTCGAGCAGGTGCGAAAGCAGGTCATAGTGATCCGGTGGTTCTGAATGGAAGGGCCATCGCTCAACGGATAAAAGGTACTCCGGGGATAACAGGCTGATACCGCCCAAGAGTTCATATCGACGGCGGTGTTTGGCACCTCGATGTCGGCTCATCACATCCTGGGGCTGAAGTAGGTCCCAAGGGTATGGCTGTTCGCCATTTAAAGTGGTACGCGAGCTGGGTTTAGAACGTCGTGAGACAGTTCGGTCCCTATCTGCCGTGGGCGCTGGAGAATTGAGGGGGGCTGCTCCTAGTACGAGAGGACCGGAGTGGACGCATCACTGGTGTTCGGGTTGTCATGCCAATGGCACTGCCCGGTAGCTAAATGCGGAAGAGATAAGTGCTGAAAGCATCTAAGCACGAAACTTGCCCCGAGATGAGTTCTCCCTGAGACTATAAGTCTCCTGAAGGAACGTTGAAGACGACGACGTTGATAGGCCGGGTGTGTAAGCGCAGCGATGCGTTGAGCTAACCGGTACTAATGAACCGTGAGGCTTAACCTTACAACGCCGAAGCTGTTTTGGCGGTGAGAGACAGAACAATCAAGTTTCAGCCTGATACAGATTAACAGAATTTGCCTGGCGGCTTTAGCGCGGTGGTCCCACCTGACCCCATGCCGAACTCAGAAGTGAAACGCCGTAGCGCCGATGGTAGTGTGGGGTCTCCCCATGTGAGAGTAGGGAACTGCCAGGCATCAAATTAAGTAGTAAGCCGGTGCATTAATCCGGTGGTTACAAGCAGTCTTCGGTGGAGCGGTAGTTCAGTCGGTTAGAATACCTGCCTGTCACGCAGGGGGTCGCGGGTTCGAGTCCCGTCCGTTCCGCCACTTATTAAGACGTTAAGCCTGCCAGTAATGGCAGGCTTAATGGCAAAAAACTTTAGGGGCGTAGCTCAGTTGGTAGAGCACCGGTCTCCAAAACCGGGTGTCGCGAGTTCGAGTCTCTCCGCCCCTGCCATATAGAATCCTTTGCTTCGGCAAAGGATTTTTTTTTGCCTGAAACCCGGTGAAATTTCAGCATTCTTAAATGCAGCCAGCGTCCCTGCTGGCCTCAGCCTCAATCCATTACATTGATTTTTAATAGATCTTTTATTTGCGATTGCTTGTCGCTATTTTGCAACCAAATCGCATACAGCGGCCGCGAAAGGGTAGTGGAATCCACCACGGCATGCAGTCCAGGCTTGGTATCTGCCCAACGGACTGGTAACCAGGTGCAACCCTTCAGCAAGGGGAGTTGCTGACAGGCAATCTCGGCAGAACTGGTTGTTAACTGTGGAACATCATCAGGTGCGATCAATCCCGTCTCATGTTGCTGAAAATCAGGTCCCCACTCCAGCCGCAAATAGGTCAGGTCTGCTTTCATCTTTGAGGGTTCAGAAGCATAAAGAGCCAGACCGAACTGTCCAACAATCTGGCTGCTAAATTCGTCCATCTTGGGGGCTTCTGTAGTGATCAGCAGATCCAACTGACGCTCATGAAGTTGCTTAACCAGCGACTGACGTTGCGCAATTCTGGCTTCAAATTGTAAATGGCCATGGGATTGATATAGCCGGGTAAGCCACTGACTGAGCATGCATTCCCACAGAGATGCGCTGGCCCCTATCGAGAACTCGTTGTGCCTCGACGTATGCGCAACCTCTTTGCGCGCTGCCTGCCAGGTATTCATCAATGTCTCCGCATACGGAAGCAGTTTTTCACCGGCAGGCGTGAGGCGGATATTGTTGCGATGGCGGGTAAAAAGATTCACACCCAGTTGATTTTCCAGCTGTCGAATACGAAAACTGACTGCTGACTGCGTCAGGTAAAGGGCTTCAGCGGCTCGCCCGAAGTGACGCGTTCTGCTCACTTCAAGGAAAGTTTTTAGCAATTCCGTATCCACATCTTTCTCCGCAAAATAATTTGTCGTTATGATTTAAATGTTTTGTTTTACACTCTGTCAAGCGTAACTAATACTCCGCGCCATAAATAGCTCGGCCAAAGAATTAGGAGCGTGTAGGATGGCGGAAAGCTTTACGACGACTAATCGTTTTTTCGACAATAAACATTATCCGCGCGGGTTCTCTCGTCACGGCGATTTCACCATCAAAGAGGCGCAGCTGCTTGAGCGTCATGGTTATGCCTTTAACGAGCTGGATCTGGGTAAACGTGAGCCTGCAACTGAAGATGAAAAACAGTTTGTCTCAGTGTGCCGTGGTGAGCGTGAGCCGCAGTCTGAAGCAGAACGTGTATGGATCAAGTACATGGCTCGCATTAAGCGTCCAAAACGTTTCCATACGCTGTCTGGCGGTAAACCGCAGATGGAAGGTGCAGAAGACTACACCGAGTCTGACGACTAATAAAAAAAGGGGCTACGGCCCCTTTTTTTATGCCAGTAACTTTTGCAGATGCAAAAGCAAACGATCGATCGCCCGATAGCTCAGCGCTTCCTGCAAGTGTTTCCTCGCAATATCAGTACAGCCCTCCACGTCCGCAATGGTTCTGGCTACTTTTAACAAGCGCTGCCACGCACGTATGGAAAGCCCGAAGCGCGTCAACGTCTCCTCCAGCCAAGCCGCATCTTCAACGTTAAGAGAACAAAACTGTCGGATCCCTGCATTATCCAGTCGTGCATTCAGCCTGTTTTGACGGGCATACTGTCTCGCCTGTGCCGCGATAACCCGCTCGCGAACATGCGCGGAGCTTTCACCCAGTTTATCCGTCTGCCTGAGCAGGCCCGGCGGCGGAAGGGGGATTTCCAGTGATAAATCGAAACGGTCGAGAAACGGGCCAGACAGCTTTCCCAGATAGCGCAGCGTCTGCTCTGGCGTACAGCGGTTATGGTTGCCCTGATAATGCCCCGTCGGACTGGGGTTCATCGCCGCCACGAGCTGAAAACGGGCGGGATAGCTTATTTTGGCTCGCGTGCGTGAAATGTGTATCTCACCGGATTCAATGGGCTCCCTCAGCGCATCCAGCACGCGGCGCTCAAACTCAGGCAACTCATCGAGAAACAGAATGCCATTGTGTGCCAGCGAGATCTCACCCGGCCCCGGAATAGACCCACCACCGACCATTGCCGTCAGTGACGCGCTATGATGCGGCGAACGAAAGGGACGTCGACGCCACTGTTTGTGCAACGACGTCGAACCGATCAGGCTATAGATGGCGGCGCTTTCCAGCGCTTCATGGTTATTAAGCGGCGGTAGCAATCCGCTTAGCCTGCTTGCCAGCATGGTTTTGCCTGTACCCGGCGGGCCAATCAGCAGGAGATTGTGCCCACCCGCTGCCGTAATCTCCAGCGCCCGTTTCCCTTGCTCCTGTCCCATGATCTCGCTGAGGTCTTCTGGCACATCCGCTATAGCCTCGTCGCACTCTTCCGGTTCGGACAGTTCATGGCGGCCTTCCAGCCAGGCGCACACTTCCTGAAGATGCCCGGCGATAAGACATCCCTTTTCTGCAATAAGACTCACTTCTGATGCGTTTTCATTGGCCACAACGATTTGCCGCCCTGCACGTATGGCTTCCAGCGCTCCCGATATCGCACCGGGAACGCCTCTCAGTGCGCCTGTGAGCGCGAGTTCACCCACGAACTCATACGAGCCTAGCCTGGTCGTATTAAGCTGCTCAGAAGCCGCGAGAAGCGCAATTGCGATAGGTAAATCGTATCGCCCACCCTCTTTGGGCAGATCGGCGGGAGCAAGGTTGATGGTGATCTTCTTTGCGGGGAAGGTATAACCGCTGTTTATTATTGCGCTACGAACGCGATCCCTGGCCTCTTTAACCGTGGTTTCAGGTAACCCGACAAGCGTGAGTCCGGGCAGCCCATTACTCAAATGAACCTCTACGGAAATAAGCGGAGCCTTTACCCCGAGAGCCGCTCGCGTATAAACAACTGACAGTGACATTTGTACTACCTCCTGGTCTGACTATGCCAGTGCCTTTTTTCTATGTTTAGCGTCTTTTCACGTATTTACGCCGCCTGTTCAGAGATTTTCAGGGTGCATTGAAACCATTGCATCACCGTGGAAGCACACTCGCAAAATGTAAAAAGACGCGCTTTAAGGGTTAGATCTGCAATAAAAAAATGAAAAATATTCACTTCCAAATTTCCTCATATAAAACAATGCGTTCATAAAATTTGATTCGCTTGCTAACCAAATCCTTCATAAATAAATCTTGTGTTTGATTTAAAAACTGTGATAACTCTTTAGGTATTCCTTCGAACAAGATGCAAAAAGAACTGAAAATGACAGCCCTTCTACGAGTGATTAGCCTGGTCGTGATTAGCGTGGTGGTGATTATTATCCCACCGTGCGGGGCTGCACTTGGACGAGGAAAGGCTTAGAAATCAAGCCTTAACGAACTAAGACCCCCGCACCGAAAGGTCCGGGGGTTTTTTTATGACTAAAAAACTTAAATGAGGAGCAGAGAATGACGACTAGCACAAAATTCTGTTTCTCCAGATTTATGACGGGGAACTAACTATGAATGGGGCACAATGGGTAGTACATGCGTTGCGCGCGCAGGGAGTCGAAACCGTATTCGGTTATCCGGGTGGCGCAATTATGCCGATTTACGATGCACTGTATGACGGCGGCGTGGAACACCTCTTGTGCCGACACGAGCAGGGCGCAGCGATGGCAGCCATTGGTTATGCCCGCGCGACCGGTAAAACCGGTGTGTGCATGGCGACCTCAGGTCCGGGTGCAACGAACCTGATCACCGGCCTGGCTGACGCGCTGCTCGATTCCGTTCCTGTCGTGGCGATTACCGGTCAGGTGGCCTCTCCGTTCATCGGCACCGATGCCTTCCAGGAAGTGGACGTGCTTGGTTTATCGCTGGCCTGTACTAAACACAGCTTCCTCGTTCAGTCCCTCGAAGAGCTGCCGCGCGTGATGGCCGAAGCGTTCGAGGTTGCCAGCTCTGGCCGTCCTGGCCCGGTTCTGGTGGATATCCCGAAAGATATCCAGGTTGCACCTGGCGATCTGGAGCCGCATTTCTCCACCGTGAAAAGCGACGATGCGTTTCCGCATGCAGAGGTTGAAGAGGCGCGTCAGATGATGGCGGAGGCGAAGCAGCCGATGCTGTACGTCGGCGGCGGGGTGGGTATGGCGCAGGCTGTTCCGGCGCTTCGCGCGTTCCTTGCAACCACGCAAATGCCCGCCACCTGCACCCTGAAAGGTCTGGGCGCAGTCGACGCGGACTACCCGTACTACCTCGGCATGCTGGGAATGCACGGCACTAAAGCGGCAAACCTGGCGGTGCAGGAGTGCGACTTGCTTATCGTCGCAGGCGCCCGTTTCGATGACCGCGTCACCGGCAAGCTGAATACCTTCGCGCCAAATGCCAAAGTGATCCATATGGATATCGACCCGGCGGAGATGAACAAACTGCGTCAGGCGCACGTGGCGTTACAGGGCGATCTTAACGCGCTGTTACCGGCGCTGGAGCAGCCGCTGGATATCAACGCATGGCGCCAGCACACCGCAGACATGCGCGCTGAGCATGCCTGGCGTTACGATCACCCAGGCGATGCCATCTATGCGCCGCTGCTGTTGAAGCAGTTGTCCGACCGTAAACCCGCCGACAGCGTGGTGACGACCGATGTGGGCCAGCATCAGATGTGGTCAGCCCAGCACATGACCTACACCCGCCCGGAGAACTTCATCACCTCCAGCGGCTTAGGCACGATGGGCTTTGGCCTGCCGGCAGCAGTAGGCGCACAGGTGGCCCGCCCGAACGATACCGTGATCTGTATCTCCGGTGACGGCTCCTTCATGATGAACGTTCAGGAGCTCGGCACCGTGAAGCGCAAGCAGTTACCGCTGAAGATCGTGTTGCTCGATAACCAGCGTTTAGGGATGGTTCGCCAGTGGCAGCAGCTGTTCTTCCAGGAGCGTTACAGCGAGACAACCCTGACCGATAACCCCGATTTCCTCACCCTGGCCAGCGCCTTCGGCATTCCTGGCCAGCACATCACCCGTAAAGACCAGGTTGAAGCGGCACTCGACACCATGCTGTCAAGCGAAGGGCCATACCTGCTTCATGTCTCAATCGACGAGCTTGAGAACGTCTGGCCGTTGGTACCGCCCGGTGCCAGTAACTCACAAATGCTGGAGAAATTATCATGATGCAACATCAGGTCGCCGTGCAGGCTCGCTTCAACCCGGAAACGTTAGAACGCGTTTTGCGTGTGGTCCGCCACCGTGGTTTTCAGATTTGCTCTATGAATATGGAAACGGCCACCGACGCCCAGAACATCAGTATCGAATTAACCGTTGCCAGTCCGCGGCCGGTCGACTTACTGTTTAGTCAGTTATCAAAGCTGGTAGACGTTGCCCATGTTGCCATCTGCCAGAGCACAACCACATCACAACAAATCCGCGCTTGAGCGTGACAGGACGAAAAAATGACGACAAAAAAAGCTGATTACATTTGGTTCAATGGTGAGATGGTTCGCTGGGAAGACGCGAAAGTTCACGTGATGTCCCACGCGCTGCACTACGGTACCTCCGTGTTTGAAGGCATCCGTTGCTACGATTCTCACAAAGGGCCAGTGGTGTTCCGCCATCGCGAACACATGCAGCGTCTGCATGACTCAGCCAAAATTTATCGTTTCCCGGTCTCTCAAAGCGTTGATGAGCTGATGGAAGCCTGCCGCGAAGTGATTCGCCAGAACAAACTGACCAGCGCCTATATTCGCCCGCTGGTCTTCGTGGGTGACGTGGGCATGGGCGTGAACCCGCCGGCCGGTTACAACACCGATGTGATCATTGCTGCGTTCCCGTGGGGCGCCTACCTGGGCGCAGAAGCACTGGATCAGGGGATCGACGCAATGGTTTCTTCCTGGAACCGCGTGGCGCCAAACACCATCCCGACTGCCGCAAAAGCGGGCGGTAACTACCTCTCCTCACTGCTGGTCGGCAGCGAAGCGCGCCGCCACGGCTATCAGGAAGGCATCGCCCTCGACGTGAACGGCTACATCTCAGAAGGCGCGGGCGAAAACCTGTTTGAAGTAAAAGACGGCATTCTGTTTACCCCGCCGTTCACCTCTTCCGCGCTGCCGGGCATCACCCGCGACGCGATCATCAAGCTGGCGAAAGACCTTGGTATCGAAGTGCGCGAGCAGGTGCTGTCCCGCGAATCCCTCTACCTGGCAGACGAAGTGTTCATGTCCGGTACCGCGGCTGAAATCACGCCGGTTCGCAGCGTAGACGGTATCCAGGTGGGCGAAGGCCGCTGTGGCCCGGTCACCAAGCGCATTCAGCAAGCGTTCTTTGGCCTCTTCACCGGCGAAACAGAAGATAAATACGGCTGGTTGGATCAGGTTAATCACTAAGTATAAATGTGGGACGGCACGCACCGTCCCATTAAATAGTCAGACGGGAGTCAATAAAGCATGCCTAAGTATCGTTCAGCCACCACCACCCACGGCCGTAACATGGCGGGTGCCCGCGCACTGTGGCGCGCCACCGGAATGACCGACGCCGATTTCGGCAAGCCGATTATCGCCGTGGTGAACTCCTTCACCCAGTTTGTACCGGGCCACGTGCATCTACGCGATCTCGGTAAGCTGGTTGCCGAGCAAATCGAAGCCTCCGGCGGCGTGGCGAAAGAGTTCAACACCATTGCGGTGGATGACGGTATCGCAATGGGCCACGGGGGAATGCTCTATTCACTGCCGTCGCGCGAGCTGATCGCCGACTCGGTGGAATATATGGTCAACGCCCACTGCGCCGATGCGATGGTCTGTATCTCCAACTGCGACAAAATCACCCCGGGGATGCTGATGGCCTCCCTGCGCCTGAACATTCCGGTGATCTTCGTCTCCGGCGGTCCGATGGAGGCGGGTAAAACCAAGCTCTCCGACAAAATTATCAAGCTCGACCTGGTCGATGCGATGATCCAGGGTGCAGACCCGAAAGTCTCTGACGAACAGAGCGATCAGGTGGAACGCTCCGCGTGCCCGACCTGCGGCTCCTGTTCCGGCATGTTCACGGCCAACTCCATGAACTGCCTGACCGAAGCGCTGGGCCTTTCCCAGCCGGGCAACGGCTCGCTGCTGGCGACCCACGCCGACCGTAAGCAGCTGTTCCTCAACGCCGGTAAACGTATCGTTGAGCTGACCAAACGCTACTACGAGCAGGACGATGCCAGCGCGCTGCCGCGCAATATCGCCAGTAAAGCGGCGTTCGAAAACGCCATGACGCTGGATATCGCCATGGGCGGCTCCACTAACACCGTTCTGCACCTGCTGGCCGCCGCGCAGGAAGCCGAAATCGACTTCACCATGAGCGACATCGACAAGCTCTCCCGCAAAGTGCCGCAGCTGTGTAAAGTCGCGCCGAGTACCCAGAAGTACCACATGGAAGATGTGCACCGCGCGGGTGGCGTCATCGGTATCCTGGGCGAGCTGGATCGCGCCGGGCTGCTGAACCGCGACGTGAAAAACGTCCTCGGCCTGACGCTGCCGGAATCGCTGGACCAGTACGACGTGATGCTGACCAAAGACGACGCGGTGAAAAAGATGTTCCGCGCCGGTCCGGCCGGTATTCGCACCACCCAGGCGTTCTCGCAGGATTGCCGCTGGGACACGCTGGATGACGACCGTGCTGAAGGCTGCATCCGCTCGCTGGAGCACGCCTACAGCAAAGACGGCGGTCTGGCGGTGCTGTACGGTAACTTTGCGGAAAACGGCTGCATCGTGAAAACCGCAGGCGTGGATGACAGTATCCTGAAATTCACCGGTCCGGCGAAAGTGTACGAAAGCCAGGACGAGGCGGTAGATGCCATCCTCGGCGGCAAAGTGGTGGAAGGCGACGTGGTTGTCATTCGCTACGAAGGGCCGAAAGGCGGCCCGGGCATGCAGGAGATGCTCTACCCGACCACCTTCCTGAAATCGATGGGCCTCGGTAAAGCCTGTGCGCTGATCACCGACGGTCGTTTCTCCGGCGGCACGTCTGGTCTCTCCATCGGCCACGTCTCCCCGGAAGCGGCAAGCGGCGGCAACATCGCGATCATCGAAGATGGCGATCTGATTGAAATCGACATTCCGAATCGCGGCATTCAGCTCAAGCTGAGCGACCAGGAGATTGCGGCCCGTCGTGAAGCGCAGGAAGCCCGCGGTGACAAAGCCTGGACGCCGAAAGATCGCCAGCGCGAAGTCTCCTTCGCCCTGCGCGCCTATGCGAGCCTTGCAACCAGTGCAGATAAAGGCGCGGTGCGCGATAAATCTAAACTTGGGGGCTAATGATGGCCGAGTCACAACCCTTATCCGCCGCCCCTGAGGGGGCGGAATACCTGAGAGCGGTGCTACGCGCGCCGGTCTATGAAGCTGTGCAGGTCACGCCCCTGCAAAAAATGGAAAAACTCTCCTCGCGCCTCGACAACGTCATTCTGGTGAAGCGCGAAGACCGCCAGCCGGTGCACAGCTTTAAGCTGCGCGGTGCCTACGCGATGATGGCCGGGCTGACGGATGAGCAGAAAGCGCGCGGCGTCATTACCGCGTCGGCGGGCAACCATGCGCAGGGCGTGGCGTTCTCGTCTGCTCGTTTGGGTCTGAAAGCGCTGATCGTGATGCCGGTTGCCACCGCGGATATCAAAGTCGACGCGGTGCGCGGTTTTGGCGGAGAAGTGCTGCTCCACGGCGCGAACTTTGACGAAGCCAAAGCCAAAGCGATCGAGCTGGCGCAGCAGCAGGGCTTCACCTGGGTGCCGCCGTTCGATCACCCGATGGTGATTGCCGGGCAGGGCACGCTGGCGCTTGAGCTGTTGCAACAGGATGCCCATCTCGACCGCGTCTTCGTCCCAGTGGGCGGCGGCGGGCTGGCGGCAGGCGTGGCGGTGCTGATTAAACAGCTGATGCCGCAGATTAAAGTCATCGCCGTTGAGGCGGAAGACTCTGCCTGCCTGAAGGCGGCGCTGGACGCCGGTCACCCGGTAGACCTGCCGCGCGTTGGGCTGTTTGCCGAGGGCGTGGCGGTGAAGCGCATTGGCGATGAAACCTTCCGTCTGTGTCAGGAGTATCTGGACGATATCGTCACCGTCGACAGCGACGCCATCTGCGCGGCGATGAAAGATCTGTTCGAGGATGTGCGTGCGGTGGCGGAGCCGTCCGGCGCGCTGGCGCTGGCGGGGATGAAAAAATACATCGCCCAGCACAACATTCGCGGCGAGCGGCTGGCGCACGTGCTCTCTGGTGCGAACGTGAACTTCCACGGTCTGCGCTACGTTTCCGAGCGCTGCGAGCTGGGCGAACAGCGTGAAGCGCTGCTGGCGGTGACGATTCCGGAAGAAAAGGGCAGCTTCCTCAAGTTCTGCCAGCTTCTGGGGGGACGTTCGGTAACGGAGTTCAACTACCGCTTTGCCGATGCGAAAGATGCCTGCATTTTTGTCGGCGTGCGTCTGAGCCGTGGCGTGGAGGAACGTAAAGAGATCCTCAGCCTGCTGCACGATGGCGGCTACAGCGTGGTCGATCTGTCCGACGATGAAATGGCTAAGCTGCACGTGCGTTATATGGTTGGCGGTCGTCCCTCAAAGCCGCTCCAGGAACGCCTGTTCAGCTTCGAGTTTCCGGAATCACCGGGCGCGTTGCTCAAGTTCTTGCACACGCTGGGCACGCACTGGAACATCTCTCTGTTCCACTACCGTAGCCACGGCACCGACTACGGCCGCGTGCTGGCGGCGTTCGAGCTGGGCGAGCACGAGCCGGATTTCGAAACGCGGCTGAACGAGCTGGGCTATGAGTGCCACGACGAAACCCACAACCCGGCGTTCAGGTTCTTTCTGGCTGGCTAGTGGTTCGGCAATATCGTCCAGAACGCATCAATAAGCGGCTCATGCAGCCGCTTTTTTTGTGCGCACACGCCTAGCTCAAACGGCGTCTTCTCGTCGCTGCGCTCCAGAATCATCACGCGGTTGCGCACCGGTTCCGGGCTGTTTTCCAGCACCACTTCCGGCAGCAGCGCCACGCCGCAGCCGAGCGCCACCATCGACACCATCGCCTCATGACCGCTAACGGTGGCGTAAATCGACGGATTGCTGATTTTCTGACGGCGGAACCACAGCTCGATGCGGCGGCGCACCGGCCCCTGATCGGCCATGATAAACGGCACCGTCGACCAGTCCGGTTTTTCTACCGATACCTGATTACGCACCGGGCAGGGCAGGGCCGGGGCAATCAGCACCACCGCCAGATTCTCCAGCATCGAGAACGCCACCGCGCCCGGCAGGGTTTCGGGTTTTCCGGCGATGGCGAGATCCGCTTCGCCGGTCACCACTTTTTCCATTGCGTCGGCGGCGTCGCCGGTGGTGAGCTTAATTTCAACCGACGGATGCGCTGCGCGGAAGCGGTCGAGAATGGGGGGCAGATGGCTGTAGGCGGCGGTCACGGAGCAGAAAATATGCAGCTCACCGGAGAGTGATGGCCCCTGCTGATCAATAGAGTGCCGCAGCTGCTGGTACTGTAACAGCGTCTGCTGGGCAAAAATGCGCAACTCTTCGCCCGCTTCCGTGAGGGTAACGGTACGGTTATCGCGCACGAAAAGCGGCTGGCCGAGGTCTTCCTCAAGGCGCTGGATCTGGCGCGAAAGCGTGGACGGGCTGACGTGCATCGCCCGGGCGCTGCGGCCAAAGTGACGGCTTTCCGCCAGGTGCAGGAACATTTTTAGATCGCGTAAATCCACCGATTCCACTCCCTCTTTTTACATTGCAAAAATTGCAATGTGACGTTGTGAATATATCAATTTCCGCAATAAATTTCCTGTTGTAATGTGGGTACATTCTCGCTGAAACGCGAACCGAACAATAAGACACACAACATCACGAGGTATCACCCATGGCTAACTACTTTAATACACTGAACTTGCGCCAGCAGTTGGCGCAGCTGGGCAAATGCCGCTTCATGGCGCGCGATGAATTTGCCGATGGCGCGAGCTACCTTCAGGGTAAAAAAGTGGTCATCGTCGGCTGTGGCGCACAGGGTCTGAACCAGGGCCTGAACATGCGTGACTCCGGTCTGGATATCTCTTACGCCCTGCGTAAAGAAGCGATTGCCGAGAAGCGCGCTTCATGGCGTAAAGCGACTGAAAACGGCTTCAAAGTGGGTACCTATGAAGAGCTGATCCCGCAGGCGGACCTGGTCGTTAACCTGACGCCGGACAAGCAGCACTCTGACGTGGTGCGTTCCGTACAGCCGCTGATGAAAGACGGCGCCGCGCTGGGTTACTCCCACGGCTTCAATATCGTTGAAGTGGGCGAGCAGATCCGTAAAGACATCACCGTAGTGATGGTGGCGCCGAAGTGCCCGGGTACCGAAGTGCGTGAAGAGTACAAGCGTGGCTTCGGCGTGCCGACGCTTATCGCAGTTCACCCGGAAAACGATCCGAAAGGCGAAGGCATGGCGATTGCCAAAGCCTGGGCTGCGGCGACCGGCGGTCACCGCGCTGGCGTGCTGGAATCTTCCTTCGTTGCGGAAGTGAAATCTGACCTGATGGGCGAGCAGACCATTCTGTGTGGCATGCTGCAGGCGGGTTCTCTGCTTTGCTTCGACAAGCTGGTGGAAGAAGGTACCGACCCGGCATACGCAGAAAAACTGATTCAGTTCGGCTGGGAAACCATCACCGAAGCGCTGAAGCAGGGCGGTATTACGCTCATGATGGACCGTCTGTCCAACCCGGCAAAACTGCGTGCTTACGCTTTGTCTGAACAGCTGAAAACCATTATGGCGCCGCTGTTCCAGAAACATATGGACGACATCATCTCCGGCGAATTCTCTTCCGGCATGATGGCGGACTGGGCCAACGACGACAAGAAACTGCTGACCTGGCGTGAAGAGACCGGTAAAACCGCGTTCGAAACTGCGCCGCAGTATGAAGGTAAAATCGGCGAGCAGGAGTACTTCGATAAAGGCGTACTGATGATTGCGATGGTGAAAGCAGGCGTTGAGCTGGCGTTCGAAACCATGGTGGATTCCGGCATCATCGAAGAGTCTGCGTACTACGAATCTCTGCACGAGCTGCCGCTGATCGCGAACACCATCGCCCGTAAGCGTCTGTACGAAATGAACGTGGTTATCTCTGATACCGCAGAATACGGTAACTATCTGTTCTCTTACGCCTGCGTACCGCTGCTGAAAGAGTTCATGACCACCCTGCAGACGGGCGATCTGGGCAAAGCGATTGCGGAAGGTGCGGTAGACAACGCGCAGCTGCGCGACGTAAACGAAGCGATTCGCAGCCACCAGATCGAGAAAGTGGGCCACAAACTGCGTGGCTACATGACCGATATGAAACGTATTGCTGTAGCAGGTTAACAACCTTGTCGGGTGGCGCTTCGCTTACCCGACCTACAAAAACGTAAGATGTAGGCCGGGTAAGGTGCAGCCGCCACCCGGTTTTTTTATTTGCGATACAGCACTTTAATAATGTGATAACCGAACTGAGTATGCAGCGGACCGGTTGGCTCCAGCACCGGGCAGGAGAAGACCACTTTATCGAACGCCGGAACCATTTGACCCTGACGGAATTCGCCTAAATCGCCGCCACGCTTGCCTGACGGGCAAATAGAGTGCTTCTTCGCCAGCTTGCCGAAGTCGGCGCCGTTTTTGATCTGCTCCAGAAGATCCAGAGCCAGTTTCTCTTCTTTAACAAGAATATGCAGTGCTGCTGCTGTTTTTGCCATGATCGTGCCTTGAGTGGTATGGATTAGGCTCGCTATACTACCACGCTGTTATTCTCCCCTCCTGACTTTCATTGAGCGATCATTTATGCGTTTAAATCCCGGACAACAACAAGCCGTCGAATTTGTAACCGGACCGTGTCTGGTGCTGGCGGGCGCAGGATCCGGTAAAACGCGCGTCATCACCAATAAGATTGCGCACCTGATCCGCGGCTGCGGCTATCAGGCCCGCCACATTGCGGCAGTTACCTTTACCAACAAAGCGGCGCGCGAGATGAAAGAGCGTGTTGGCCAGACGCTGGGGCGCAAAGAGGCGCGCGGGCTGATGATCTCTACCTTCCACACGCTGGGGCTGGATATCATTAAACGTGAATACGCCGCGCTGGGGATGAAATCCAACTTTTCGCTGTTCGATGATACCGACCAGGTGGCGTTGCTCAAAGAGCTCACCGAGGGGCTGATCGAGGATGATAAGGTGCTGTTGCAGCAGCTGATCTCAACGATCTCGAACTGGAAAAACGATCTGATGACACCGGCCCAGGCTGCGGCGATCGCCAAAGGCGAACGGGATCGGATCTTCGCCCACTGCTATGGTCTGTACGACGCGCACATGAAAGCGTGCAACGTGCTGGACTTCGACGATCTGATCCTCTTACCGACGCTGCTTTTACAGCGAAATGAAGAGGTGCGCGAGCGCTGGCAGAATAAAATCCGCTACCTGCTGGTGGATGAATATCAGGACACCAACACCAGCCAGTACGAGCTGGTGAAGCTGCTGGTGGGGCATCGCGCGCGCTTCACCGTGGTTGGCGATGATGACCAGTCAATTTACTCCTGGCGCGGCGCCCGCCCGCAAAACCTGGTGCTTCTGAGCAAAGATTTCCCCGCGCTGCAGGTGATTAAGCTGGAGCAGAACTACCGTTCCTCCGGGCGCATCCTGAAGGCGGCAAACATCCTGATTGCCAATAACCCGCACGTTTTTGAAAAGCGTCTCTTCTCCGAACTTGGCTACGGTACGGAGCTGAAGGTGCTCAGCGCCAATAATGAAGAGCATGAGGCGGAGCGCGTGACGGGCGAACTGATCGCCCACCACTTCGTCAATAAAACCGAATACAAGGATTACGCGATCCTCTATCGCGGCAATCACCAGTCGCGCGTCTTTGAAAAGATGCTGATGCAGAACCGCATTCCGTACAAAATTTCCGGCGGCACTTCGTTCTTCTCGCGGCCAGAAATTAAAGATCTGCTGGCCTATCTGCGCGTGCTCACGAACCCGGATGACGACAGCGCGTTTCTGCGCATCGTGAATACACCAAAGCGCGAGATTGGTCCGGCGACGCTGCAAAAGCTGGGCGAATGGGCGATGACCCGCAATAAGAGCCTGTTTACCGCCAGCTTTGATATGGGGCTGAGCCAGACGCTGACGGGGCGCGGGTATGATAATTTAACCCGCTTCACTCACTGGCTGGGTGAAGTGCAGCGCCTGGCTGAGCGCGAGCCCGTGGCGGCGGTACGCGATCTGATCCACGGCATTGACTACGAATCCTGGCTGTACGAAACCTCTGCCAGCCCGAAAGCGGCAGAAATGCGTATGAAAAACGTTAACCAGCTTTTTAGCTGGATGACCGAAATGCTGGAAGGCTCTGAGATAGATGAGCCGATGACGTTAACGCAGGTGGTCACCCGCTTTACCCTGCGCGACATGATGGAGCGCGGCGAGAGCGAAGAAGAGGCCGACCAGGTTCAGCTGATGACGTTGCATGCGTCAAAAGGGCTGGAGTTCCCGTATGTGTATCTGGTCGGTATGGAAGAAGGTTTATTGCCGCACCAGAGCAGCATTGATGAAGATAATGTCGACGAGGAGCGCCGTCTGGCCTACGTGGGGATCACCCGCGCGCAAAAGGAGCTGACGTTCACGCTCTGTAAAGAGCGCCGTCAGTACGGTGAACTCGTGCGTCCGGAACCCAGCCGTTTCCTGCTGGAACTACCGCAGGACGATCTGATCTGGGAACAGGAGCGCAAAGTGATTACCGCGGAAGAGCGGATGCACAAAGGACAGGCTAACGTGGCGAACATTCGCGCCATGCTGGCAAAAGCCAAAGAGAAGGGATAATGATGAGTAGGCCGGGTAAGGCGAAGCCGCCACCCGGCAGTGTTCAGCGTATTACTTCACCTCAAGCACCCAGTGCACATAGCTCTGCCACTGGCACTCCTGCTCGATCATCTCAGCCCCAAGCGGGTGATTCTCAATCCAGTTTTCCGGCAGCGTCAGCGTCAGCTTCTCATCATCGGCTAGCAGATTAATGGCGGGTAACAAATCATCGCGGCGGCGGCTGGCAAACAGAATTGCCAGACGCAGCAGACGACACAGATGCTCGGCCACGCGCGGCGGTACGGCATTTTGCTGATGCAAAGAGGAGAGATCGACGGCGTTGGTCTGGTTCAGCAGTAGCGTTGCCAGCAGCTTTTTCTGTGCGGGCGTGTAGCCCGGCAAATCCAGGTTGCGCACCAGATACGCTGCGTGAGCAGGTGCTTGCTTAAAATCTATGCTGAGCCCCACCTCGTGCAGCGCACAGGCGCTCAGCAATAAATCGCGGCTCAGATGATCAAGATCCCAGGCGTTAGCGACCTGGTCGGCAAAGCGTGATGCCAGCTGTGATACGCGGCCAGCCTGATCGATATCAACCAGAAAACGACGCTGGACGTTGCGCAGCGTACGGTTGCGGATGTCCTGATCCACCGACAGATGCAGCATGCCGTAGACCAGACCTTCGCGCAGCGCGCCGCCGGCCAGGGTCATACACTGGATATTTAGTTCGGTGAATATGGCGATCAGAATGGCCAGCCCGCTTGGGAAAACCAGGGCTCGTTCCAGCGTCAGGCCTTCAATTTCCAGCTCTTCCAGACGTCCGCACTGAATGGCACGCTGTTTAAGCTGCTGAAGTTTGGCAAGCGTGATCCGCTCGTCCATGCCCTGCGCCATCATGATTTCCTGCAGGGCCTGCACGGTACCCGAAGCCCCGACGCAGACTTTCCAACCGTGATAGCGCAGTTCGTCCATTACCGGGCGTAGCACTGCGCGCGCGGCGTTTTCCGCCTCGTCGAAGTTCTCTTTACCCAGATTCCGGTCAGTAAAGTAACGTTCAAGCCAGGTCACGCAGCCCATCGACAGGCTGAACAGCGACGTCGCCTGCGCGCCGGTGCCGGTTACCAGTTCGGTACTGGCACCGCCGATATCCACCACCAGACGGCGATCGTCACCCCCGGTGGTGTGGGCAACGCCCTGGTAGATCAGGCGTGCTTCTTCTTCACCGCTGATAACCTGAACCGGACACCCCAGAATTTCCTGCGCTTTGGCAATAAAATCTACGGCGTTAACCGCCAGTCTGAGCGTCGCTGTGGCGACAACGGTGATTTGAGCATGCGGGATATCCTGCAGACGCTCAGCAAAGAGCCGCAGGCATTGCCAGCCACGTTCCATGGCTTCAGGCGAGAGGTAATTATCACTGCTCAGGCCCGCCGCGAGGCGGACCTTGCGCTTAATGCGCGTCAGCGTTTGTATGCTTCCCGCCACCTCACGCACAACCAGCATATGAAAACTATTCGAACCGAGATCAATTGCCGCATAGAGCGAGGTGGAGCTGAGCATAATGTATTAACCTGAACGACGACGATTACGCGGTGCGCCGCCTGAACGACGCGGACCATTGCCGGAGCGCGGGCGGGAAAGACGCTTAGGCGGCGGCAGTTCGCTTAACAGCGCTTCCGGATTGTATTTACTCTGCGGAATAGAGTGACCGATGTAGGTCTCAATGGCTGGAAGATTCAGCGCATACTCTTCACACGCAAGGCTAATCGAGTGACCGCTTGCGCCCGCACGACCGGTACGACCGATACGGTGTACGTAGTCTTCGCAGTCGTCTGGCAGATCGTAGTTAAAAACGTGCGTCACGGCCGGAATGTGTAAACCACGTGCCGCCACATCGGTTGCGACCAGAATATCAAGATCGCCACGGGTGAACTCGTCGAGGATCCGAAGGCGTTTTTTCTGCGCCACGTCGCCGGTCAACAGGCCAACACGGTGACCGTCGGCAGCCAAATGGCCCCAGATGTCTTCACAGCGGTGTTTAGTGTTCGCGAAGATAATGGCGCGATCGGGCCACTCTTCTTCAATCAACGTTTGCAGCAGACGCATTTTCTCTTCATTGGAAGGATAGAAGAGCTCTTCTTTAATGCGGTGGCCCGTTTTCTGCTCCGGCTCCACTTCCACATACTCGGCGTTGTTCATCTGCTCGAACGCCAGCTCGCGTACGCGATAAGAAAGGGTGGCAGAGAACAGCATGTTCAGGCGCTGATTTGCCGGCGGCATGCGGCGGAAAAGCCAGCGGATATCTTTAATGAAGCCCAGATCGTACATGCGGTCAGCTTCATCAAGCACCACAACCTGGATGGCGCCGAGGTTGATATGGTTCTGTTTGGCGTAGTCGATAAGACGGCCGGTGGTCCCAATCAGGATATCCACGCCGCTTTCCAGCACTTTCAACTGCTTATCGTAGCCGTCGCCGCCATAGGCCAGGCCAAGCTTCAGGCCAGTAGCCTGTGCCAGGGGTTCAGCGTCTGCATGGATCTGTACCGCCAGTTCTCGCGTCGGGGCCATAATTAGCGCGCGCGGCTGGTTAACTTTGCGGTCTGCAATCGCTGGGTGAGAAAGTAAATAATGGAACGTTGACGTTAAAAACGCCATCGTTTTGCCGGTACCGGTTTGCGCCTGCCCTGCAACATCGCGACCGGCCAGCGTCAGCGGCAGGGCGAGAGCCTGAATGGGCGTGCAGTTATGAAACCCTTTTGTTTCAAGGGCTTCGATCACTTTTGGGTGCAGGGCGAAGTCGGAAAACTTCTGTTCTGTTAAATGTGTTTTGCTCATAGTGTGGTAGAATATCAGCTTACTATTGCTTTACGAAAGCGTATCCGGTGAAATAAAGTCAACCTTTAGTTGGTTAATGCGACATCAACACGTCGTTGGTGGAGACAAAACCAACGTACCAGGCTTATTCCTGTGGAGTTATATATGAGCGATAAAATTATTCACCTGACTGACGACAGTTTTGACACGGACGTACTTAAGGCTGACGGGCTGATCCTCGTCGATTTCTGGGCTGAATGGTGTGGTCCTTGCAAAATGATCGCCCCGATTCTGGATGAGATCGCTGACGAATATCAGGGCAAACTGACGGTTGCCAAGCTGAACATCGACCAGAACCCGGGCACCGCACCGAAATACGGTATCCGTGGCATCCCGACCCTTCTGCTGTTCAAAAACGGCGAAGTGGCGGCGACCAAAGTGGGCGCGCTGTCCAAAGGTCAGCTGAAAGAGTTCCTGGACGCTAACCTGGCGTAAGGTTTCTCCGCTGTGCGTCCAGAGCCCTCGGCTAAATGATGTGGAACTCTGGACGCCCGGCTGAAGTCGTGCTAAGTTAGCTATGACTTCGTTTTAAACATATCTATTGTTTGAATCTTGTTTTACCCGATACTTCCCTTTGTTGACATGAACAATGCGTGAAGTGGCTAAATTCCGGGCTTGTCACTCAATCCGTCTTGTCGTTTCAGTTCTGCGTTCTTTCCCTGTGACCAGACAGCGAACAGACATGAGGTGATGGCCGCTAAACAGGCATGGATGACCCTGCCATACCATTCACAACATTAAGTTCGAGAATCACTCCGAGTTTAAGAACCCACACCATTATGAATCTTACCGAATTAAAGAATACGCCGGTTTCTGAGCTGATCACTCTCGGCGAAAATATGGGACTGGAAAACCAGGCTCGTATGCGCAAGCAGGACATCATTTTCGCCATCCTGAAGCAGCACGCTAAGAGTGGCGAAGATATCTTTGGCGACGGTGTGCTGGAGATATTGCAAGACGGATTTGGTTTCCTCCGCTCTGCAGACAGCTCCTACCTCGCCGGCCCTGACGACATCTACGTATCCCCCAGCCAAATCCGCCGTTTCAACCTCCGCACTGGTGACACCATTTCAGGTAAGATTCGTCCTCCTAAAGAGGGTGAACGCTACTTTGCGCTGTTGAAAGTCAATGAAGTTAACTTCGATAAACCAGAAAACTCGCGTAACAAGATCCTCTTTGAGAAACGCCTCTGCACGCGAACTCTCGCCTGCGCATGGAGCGTGGTAACGGTTCTACCGAAGACTTAACCGCGCGCGTCCTGGATCTGGCATCGCCAATCGGTCGCGGCCAGCGTGGTCTGATTGTGGCCCCGCCAAAAGCGGGTAAAACCATGCTGCTGCAGAACATCGCGCAGAGCATTGCCTACAACCACCCAGACTGCGTGCTGATGGTGCTGCTGATTGACGAACGTCCGGAAGAAGTGACCGAGATGCAGCGTCTGGTTAAAGGTGAAGTGGTTGCTTCTACCTTCGACGAGCCAGCATCTCGCCACGTTCAGGTTGCGGAAATGGTTATCGAGAAGGCGAAACGCCTGGTTGAGCACAAGAAAGACGTGATCATCCTGCTTGACTCCATCACCCGTCTGGCGCGTGCCTACAACACCGTGGTGCCAGCTTCCGGTAAAGTGTTGACCGGTGGTGTGGACGCTAACGCCCTGCACCGTCCAAAACGCTTCTTCGGTGCGGCACGTAACGTGGAAGAGGGCGGCAGCCTGACCATCATCGCAACGGCGCTGATCGATACCGGCTCCAAAATGGACGAGGTTATCTACGAAGAGTTTAAAGGTACAGGTAACATGGAACTGCACCTCTCTCGTAAGATCGCTGAAAAACGTGTCTTCCCGGCTATCGACTACAACCGTTCCGGTACCCGTAAAGAAGAGCTGCTCACCACCCAGGAAGAGCTGCAGAAAATGTGGATCCTGCGCAAAATCATCCATCCAATGGGTGAAATTGACGCGATGGAGTTCCTCATTAACAAACTGGCGATGACCAAAACCAACGACGATTTCTTCGACATGATGAAGCGCTCGTAACGTAAATAAAGCCAGCGAACGCCACGTTTTTACGTGGCGTTTTTCTTTTATGGACTATACGCTAGTATCGCCTACTCCCAATTTTGACCGGTCAGTGCGACAATAAGATAATTCGCACAGTAAAAACATTAATAGCTTGAATAATAAACAAATGGAATTGTAAGAGGTTTGCTTTATAACTTCAGGCGCGGCCCCTTGATGGTTATACTTCCTTGACTAACATTTGTTGAGAACATCCATTGTGAACCTACTTGATACGTTTACTGAACTAACCAGTATTTTCTTGTTTACCACCTGCTTTTTGTTTCTGGCACGTAAGGTTGCAAAATATCTGGGCTTAGTGGATAAACCCAACTTCCGTAAACGTCATCAAGGCATGATCCCTCTGGTCGGTGGCATCTCTGTTTTTGCGGGGATCTGCTTCACTTTTGCTATTGCAGATTACTATATTCCGCATGCCAGGCTTTATCTCATATGCTCAACAGTTCTTGTTGTGATTGGTGCGCTGGACGATAGATACGACATCAGCGTCAAAATCCGCGCTTTCGTTCAGGCAGCTGTCGCTATTGCAATGATGGTGTTTGCTAAGTTGCACCTGAGTAGCCTGGGCTATATTTTCGGGGCC